>CAVXFK010000027.1:0-1157255 GCA_963761005.1 uncultured Alphaproteobacteria bacterium | reverse complement strand
GAACGCAAGGCTCCCGCGGCCAATGGTGCGCTGCCGCCCGCTTCGATGCCGATCAAGAGCGGCTTGAGCCTCGCAAAGAACCCCGGGCATCGAAAGCTCGAGGGTAGTTCCCCACGGCCTCTACGCCGCCCTCGCCGAAAAGGAACGGCGCCTCATCTCGGAGCGAACACGAGCCGCACTTGCGCAGCGTAAGGCGCAGGGGAAACGGCTCGGCAAGCACGAGTGTAAGGCCAGTGAACCTG
This sequence comes from uncultured Alphaproteobacteria bacterium, assembly GCA_963761005.1. Classification (GTDB taxonomy): domain Bacteria; phylum Pseudomonadota; class Alphaproteobacteria; order Rhizobiales; family Afifellaceae; genus DASWJZ01. The sequence continues at coordinate 1,157,013 of CAVXFK010000027.1, read as the reverse complement.
CATTCGACGGTGCGAAAAGAGTTCGAGGGCAGCCTGCCCGGGGCGACGAGACTTGTAGTGGTAGGTGGACGTATCAACCAGGAAGACACGGCAGGCCCGCCGCATCGAAACAGCCCAGTCGCTACGCATCTCGTCGACCAGCTTGCGCTTCCGGACAGGCTTCAAAGTTTTCGGCGGAGAGCGTCCTGCAGCATCTCTTTGTCGAGGCTCAGATCGGCAACGACCTTCCGCAGCTTGGAGTTCTCGTCCTCGAGCTGCTTCAGGCGCCGCATCTCGGTCGGTAGCAGCCCGTCATATTTGCGCTTCCAGTTGAAATAGGTTGCTTGGCTGATCCCGGCCTTGCGGCAGATATCAGCCACCGGCATTCCGTCAGCACCCTGCTTCAAAATGAACGCCTTCTGCGCGTCCGAAAATCGCGATGCCTTCATCACGCTCCGCTCCTCCCAGCCAGGAAATCGGTGCGGAAAACTCTAATCAAAAACGATCCAGTTTTGCGGCCTCAGATCATATGGAAGCTCGATCGCCTGGGGCGGTCCCGTCCTCATCTCGTAGAAATAGTCAACGGCTTGCGCGAGGGTGGGATTGGGCTGCGATCGCTTCAGGAGCAAATCGACGAGTGCAGGCGGACGGTTCCATCCACACATCCTCGCTGCATTGGCTGAATTCGAGCGGGAGATGATCAGAAGAGCGAACCAAAGCCGGCATGGCATCGGCAAAGCGTCGAGGGAAAAACGTTGGGCGTCCTCCAAGCTGGTCCGGCACCAAGTTGCGCAGGCTGCCACGGCAGCGCTATTCGGAGTCAATGTTGCCACATTGCGGCGCGCCCTCAATGGCTGACGCCCGTCGGCCGAAGTGACAACCGCCTGTAGTTTCTTGCATTACCTACGATCCGGAGCGCTGGTCTACGCTCCATTGCGCCAGATTGGGTGAAGAATGTTGGATCCCAGTTGCTCTCCCTCCGCCAGCCATTCACGCGAGCACATTCTCCACCGCCCATTCTAAGCTCGTCGCCGCGGCGGTTTGGCGGGCTTCCGGTTGCGGGCCTCGGACCGCACCCCATCGACGGGATTGCTTGATGCGGTCGGCGTGTATGAACAGGAAGATGCCCTGTCGGTGTCGATGCCCCTACCCTTCGCAAGCATTATTCGGAGGAGCTTCAGAGCGGGGAGTTCAAAGCCAACACCAAGGTTGCGAATCTCTACCGCAAGGCTACCGGCGAGGGCCGCGAGGCGGTGACGGCCGCGATCTTCTGGCTGAAAGCGCGCGCTGGTTGGAGGGAGACGAGCACGCGCGAAATCGCCGGGCATGGCGGACGGCCGATCAAGGTGGCGATCTCCGCCGCAGACGCTCAACTCTGAAGCCGTGCCGCGCCGGCTGCTCCCTTCGAAGCTGAGAGCGTCGGCGCAAAAAGACCTCCATCTTTTCACCTTTCCGACACAACCGGTTTCGGCGATCCGCGTTTTCGGCAGTGGAGGTCTGAAAGGAGATTAGCCATGAAAGCGATCATGACGGGCGTCGCGCTCGCGGCGCTCATTGCCGGGTCGCCTGCGCTTGCTGCCGGCAAATGGCAGCAGGTTGCACAAACCGACCAACCCGCACAGTCGACAACGCAGAACGCGGCGGACTGTCCGGAGGGGCAAACCTGCGCGCCTGAGACCACTGGCAGCCTGCCCGCGCAGCCCGAACCGGATAAAGCGGCTGGCACGGAACAGTCGCAGAGCGCGACCGAGTTGGTTGCGAAGAGCGGTGAAAAGTTCTTCGACGAACAGGACAACAATGCCGTCCTGGCGTCGGAGCTGATGGGGCAGCCGTTTACGACGCGGCCGACAACTCACTCGGCGACATCAACGACATCGTCTGGACAGACGACGGAAAGCTGCAGGGCGTGGTCGTCGGCGTTGGCGGTTTCCTCGGCATCGGCGAGAAGAACGTCGCCGTCAACTACGACGCTCTCAAGATCTCGACCGATGAGAACGGCGACAGGAAATTCGTGCTCGACGCCACTTCCGATGAGCTCGCCGCCGCGCCCGAATTCGTGACCACCGCGCAGAAGCTGGCGGAAATGCGGGCACAGCAGCCTCCGACCATGGATCAGGGCGCCGGCAGTCTCGCGCCGACACAACCTGCGGCGCCAGCGCAATAAGCCGCCTTTGGAATTCGCGGAGAGCCCGCCCGCAGGCCCCGGCGGGCTCTCCCTTGTCACCCCGACACGTCCCGCGCTGCCACGAAGACCCATGAATCGCTGCGACCCAAATGTCCGCGGTTCGGGTCTTTTTCCCGTCTCATCCGCTCGGCCGCCGGGATGGCTACCCATGGGAGTGAACCAATACCTTTGCCGGCTTTCAGGCGCAGCACCGTCATGCGTGTTGATTGGCGGACATGTGACCTGATGTTGCCCGTCCATTGCACCGGTGGCGCTAAGCCGCCTCCTTGTGCGCGAGGCGGTGCTCGATGACTTCGGCGAAGCCCTGCTTCCAGGACGGATGCGCCGGCGTCCAGCCAAGCTCCCGTTTCGCCTTGGCGTTCGATCCGGCGCGCCCTTCCGTCATCATCATCACGATGTGCTCACCTGCCAGCAGGCGGGCGATCCACGCCGGCACGTGATGCGGCGGCCTGGCGCCCAGCATGCCGGCGAGCGCCGGCAGCCACTCGGATGCAGGCGCGGGCTCGTCATCGACGATGTTGTAGATGCCCGCCTTTCCCCGCTCGACCGCGAGCGCGGTTGCCTGGGCCGCATCGTCGATGTGCACGAACGACCACCAACCGTTCGCGTCGCCGATCAGCGGCATGCGGCGGCGACGGATGTCTTCCACCATAGAACTGTCGAACACGCCGGTATCGTCGCCATAGAATCCGCCGTAGCGAAGCACGATGCCTTCAGGCTTGCTCGAGCTTGCGACCGTTTTCTCGAGATAGCTGATGGCGTCGATCGTGCGACTGAGCTGTGCCGGCGGCGACGGGTCAAGTGGATCGGATTCGGTTTTGACAGGACCGCCCTCGCGCGCATAGGGCCAGCCGCAAAAACTCTGCGCCACGAAGCGCTTGACACCGGCTGCTCGCGCAGCCGCTAGCAGATGGTCGGTTCCCTCCGTCCGCAGCCGATTGCTCGCCGCGAAGGCCTGGTCGAACTTGCGCAGGTCCAATGCGCCGCTGAGGGCCGTCATCTCGTGCACGATGACGTCCGGTCGCGCAGCCGCCACCGCATCATGAATCGCGCCGGCGTCGAGCCCGTCCGCCACGACCGGCTCCCCACCGAGTGCCCGGATGAGGCCCGCTTTAGCCGGCGTGCGTGTGAGTCCGACGACCGAGTGCCCTGCTACGGCAAGAAGGGGAAGAAGGCTACGACCGACCGCTCCGGTCGCGCCGGCAACAAAGATGCGCATGATTGCACTCCTCTCGCTGCCCCCCGGTTAATGTCTCGCTGACAAGTCGAAGATGCGGCGGCGGTTCGCGCGCTATTGCAGCGTGGCCCCTTCCAGATGGCGCAGCTTCTCCGGATTGCGCACCACGTAGATGGCGGCGATCTTGCCGTCGCGAACTTCGAGCGCCGTTGTTTGCGGCATGCCGTCGGGCTCAACCGTGACGAAGCCCGGCAACCCGTCGATGAAGCCGTAGAACGGGCTCGGCGGGCGCGCCTGCGCTTCCGCATACAGCTGTGCGAGCCTCGTGAAGATCAGCATTGCCCGCTCGACCCCGAACACCGGGACGAGCGCGGCCGGCCGCTTGCCGCCACCGTCGGAGTAGAGAGTGATGTCATCGGTGAGCAGCGCTCTTGAGCGCCGTCATGTCGCCGCTTCGCGAAGCGACGAAGAAGGCCTGCGCGATCTCAAGCCCGTGTTCCTTCGGCATATCGTAGCGCGGCCGCGCCGCCTTCAGATGCTCGCGCGCGCGTCGCGCCAGCTGACGGCAGGATGCTTCGTCGCGCCCGATCGTCTCGGAGACCTCCGCGAAGGCGACATCGAAGACGTCGTGCATGAGGAAGGCGGCGCGCTCGAGCGGCGAGAGCCGTTCGAGCGCCATCATCAGCGGCAGGGTGATGTCGTCGATCTCATCGTCGTCGGTCTCGACCAGCGGCTCGGGCAACCAGGTCCCGACATAGGTCTCGCGGCGCACGCGCGCGGACTTCAGTTCGTCGAGGCAGAGCCGGACGACGATGCGGCGCAGAAAGGCCTCCGGCACGCGCACCGGTCTTACGATCGGTCTCGTGCCAGGCGATAAAGGCCTCCTGCACCACGTCTTCCGCATCGGCGACCGAACCCAGCATGCGGTAGGCGATGCGCACGAGTCGCGGCCGCAGCGGATCGAACTCCGCCGCGGCCTCGTCGCGAGTGCCGACGCTCCTCACGCCGCCTCGCCTTTGGCTTGCCTGCGGATGCGTGCACGCGGAAACCGACGCCGAGCTTGTTGAAGCTGTTGATGATGCCGATGAGAAGCGTCAGCGCCACCTGCTCCTCCTTCGTGAACTCGGCCCTGACGGCTTCGTAGTCCGCGTCGGGCGCACCGCGTCTCGGAGAGCCGCGTCAGCGCCTCGGTCCAGCCGAGCGCCGCCTTCTCGCGCGCGGTGTAGAGCGGGGATTCGCGCCAGACGTCCAGCATGTAAAGTCGCGTCGGACTCTCTCCCGTCTGAAGCGCCGCATCAGTGTGCATTTGCAGGCAATGGCGCAGCCGTTGATTTGCGACGCGCGGATTTCCACGAGGTGGGCAAGGCTCTGTTCGAGCCCCATGCCGAGCACGGTCTTGCCGCAATCGATGAGGGGCTGCACGAGCCGGAGTTCCTCGGCGTAGGGGCTAATGCGAGCTGTCATGGCAAGGTCCTTTCGTCTTGCTTGATCATGATGACAAGACGAGATGGCCATGCCCGAATGTGACATGGCATGCGGATTTTTTTGTGGCACTCCGCAAGTCGGCGGGCGGGATGGGACGCTGGATCAGCCCGTCGAGATTTTCTTGACGGGTAACGCCCGTGATTCAGGTAGCGGGGAAGCCCGCAAAGCCGCCCGTTGACGCTCGCTACTCCTCCGGGAGCCCGCCGGAAACGAGAAAGGCGTTCGCCCAATCGCCGGAAAGATTGACCAGCGCGCCGAAGACCCGTGTGTCATGGCCCGACGCATCATCGGATGCATAGACGCGCTCGCGCAAGATCACACGAAGCGATGGAAACTGACCGCAAGAGCGCGCGCTCGCGAGTTCGGCATAGGTGGAGCGAGCCTCGTCGAGGCTTGCCGTACGGGCACGCGCCAGCTGTTCCGCCGAAGGCGCCGAGACGCACAGAACCCAGTTGCGAACGACCATTTCGGTCTCTAGCGCATAGTCGAGAGCGGCCGGCGGAGCAGCAATGTCAGCGCCGGCAAACTCGTCGGGAAGAACGTCGGGCGTTGCTGCCCAGGCGGTAGACGCGAGCACGCCGCAAGCAAAAATCACAGCGAGGCGATGTGCATTCAGTGTGAATTTCATTCCAACCCCCTTCCTTCTCGGCGGCAATGGCCGCGGCTTCAGCGGCTGCATGCCAGCCACGGATGCCGACCTTCGGCGAATCTGAAGATCTGCTCCAACCCCTCTGGCGTGATGCATGCATTTGAACAAATGCGCAACCCAACGCGGTGCCGCGGGCGTTCTTTCAAGTCCTATTGTTTCAACGCCTTAGCGGTGCTGGCGGGCCCATAGGCTGAGGCAATGTCGCGTTTCTGAGCGACTTTTGCGCGAGAGCGCTCGCGCGTTGATCGGCAGAGGACTCGGGCCCCGCGCGCGAAGGAGTGCGCTCGCGCTATCTGTCAATAAGGGTCGATGCAGGCAACGAAAGATAGGCTTGGAAATTGTCGGCAACCAAAATCTCAAGAGCGGCTCGGGCCGATGTCACCGTCTCGTAAAAAGGCGGCCGCGCGCGGCGGCCGCCAAACCATGCCCTTGGGGCTCAGCTCGCCGGAGCGATCTTGGAGGCTTCCATCGAGCCGTCGGTGCCGTTTTCGTAGGTGATGGTCACATCTTGACCGACCTGCAGGGAGGCTGCGTCGAATTGCGCCGGCAGCTTGTAGGTGCTGCCGTCGGCAAGCGTCACCGTGGCCGCAGCCACGTCGACGCTCTGAATGGTGCCGCTTGCTTCTGCAGCGAGTGCCGCCACCGTCGAAGCCGCAAGCATCGCCGCGGCGCCAGCCGCCATCATCAGTTTCCGCATTTCCTGTCTTCCTCTGTGGTGCCACCGCGGTCCGACCGTCGGCAGCAAGCCCCAAGCCGCAACCAAGAACGCGGATCGACGATGTTGGTTCCAAAGCGCGCTGCGCGGCGTCGCCTTGGCATTTCAAAGCAGCGAGGCAAGACAAGAACGGGGTCCGCCGTGGGATAAGCGTCTGCAATAAGGCCGAGGCGGTCACAATGAAACCAAGTCGGGCGAACGGCGTTGATAGCCGGCAGCGGCGAGTTGTTCCCTCCGACGCATCGCCGCAGCTCGGCCGGCGGCTTCACCCAGCCCCCCGAACGCCGCCGGCCGCCGCCTCGCCTAACTGGCTTCCGCGAGGCTTAGCGATTCCATCACGCCGACGCTCGGCTCGCTGGGACTAGGACTCAACGTCGATCGACATCAGTTCGGCAAGGCGTTTGCGCGCACGGCTGACGCGACTCTTGATCAGTACCCGCGGCGCAACCACAAATCTCCGCCGCCTCTTCGCAGGAAAAGCCGGACGCGCCAACGAGGATCAGCGCTTCCCGCTGATCTTCAGGCAGTTTCATTATCGCCCGGCGGAACTCTTCGAACTCGATGTGGGGTATCTGGTCAGGTACTGATCTGAGCGTCTTCGCGTACGATCCCTCGGGATCTTCCACCTCCCGGCGCCGCTTGCGGTACTCAGAACGGAAATGGTTGCGCAGGATTGTGATCAGCCAGGCCGTCATGTTTGAGCCCGGACGAAAGCTGTCGATGTTGGCTAGCGCGCGCACCAGCGCCTCCTGCACCAGATCGTCGGCGCGATCTACGTTGCCGCAGAGCGAGACCGCAAAAGCCCGGAGGCTCGGCACAACCGCCAGCATGGCCTCGCGTGTCTCTTCATCGACACTCATTGATCGTCCGTGCTCTCCTCGTCCCGCCCATTTTTGTCGAGCCTCGACAGGAGGTCGACAAAGCGATCGGGAACGCCCTGCTTGACGATGTCGTCGTATACGGCGCGCAGGCGCTCGCCGATCTTCAACTGCACGTCACGATCGAGCTTTGCTGCCCGCCGCCCTTCGGCGCTTGGCATGAGCTTGGCTTTCTCTTCCTCTGTCATTTTCGAGCTCGAATGGAACCGGAGGCCGAGGTGAATCGTTGATGTCTCTGCATTCGAACTCCCCATCGCGAAAATGGTTGCATCGGTAGCCGCCTCGATTGCGCCTGATTACCTGTTAAGATGAACGCAAGGACGCTAGGAGTCTCGTGTGACCGCGAATTCCATAGCCGAATATCTACCGATCCTGCGGCGCTATGCCCGGGCGCTTTCCGGCAGTCAGAGCTCTGGTGACGCCTATGTCACCGCGACGCTCCAGGCGCTGCTTGAAGATCCAGCGATCTTGAACGCTACGCCCCACCCGAAGACCGGGCTTTATATGACTTTCACCAAGATATGGAATTCCGTCGACATTAACCGATCCGACGGCGCTCCGGCTTCCTCTCCGGCGGAGCGGCACTTGAGCGAGATCGCGCCGCGCCCGCGGCAAGCGTTCCTTCTCGTCGCGCTCGAAGGTTTCGAGGAGAAAGACGCGGCCCTGGTGCTCGAGACGGATATCGAGGGGCTGCGCGCCCTTGTTGAGGAGTTGGGTCGAGAAATGGCCCACGACCTCGCCACCGATGTCCTCATCATCGAAGACGAGCCGATGATAGCGATCGATCTGGAGGGCCTCGTCGAGGGGCTCGGCCACGGGGTCATCGGAATTGCCCGCACGCATGCGGAGGCCGTGGCGTTGGCCAAAGCCAGGCAGCCGGGTCTTATCCTGGCCGACATTCGACTGGCGGACATGAGCTCGGGGATCGATGCCGTCAACGAGCTGCTCCAATACTTCGAGGTTCCCGTGATCTTCATCACCGCCTACCCCGAGCGGTTCCTAACTGGTGAAAGGCCCGAGCCCACCTTCCTGATTACTAAGCCCGTACCAGCCGTCCATGGTATCGGCAGTCGTGAGCCAAGCGCTGTTTTTCGAACGAAAGGCACACCGCAGTCGCGCGGTGGAAGCCTGACCACGGCTGCCGGTTTCGGTCAGTCAGGGTAACTCCCGGAACTCTCCCGGGGCGATCGTCAGTTCGTAGGAGATTCCCTCGTCAGTCGAGGACAACGTCCCGCGCCCTCCAAGAGCCGACGGAATCAACCGCTCCAGCAATTGTTGCGTGAACCCTTGCAGAGATGCCGGCCCCGCTCCGCTTTCGACCCATCTTACCCGAAGGCTGGCGTCCGCCGCGTCCAAGGCTGCATCCCTCACCCGCTCCACGGTGATGGATATCTTCGCATCGCCATCCAAAAGCAGCCCGCGATCGGCCGCTGAAACGGTCAGCTCAAACAGGGCGAGCCCGACATGAAGCGCCGCATTTGTCGTGAGATCGCAATCGTCTCCCTCAAACCGGACCTTGTCGGCCTTGTCTGCGACGTAAGGCTCAACCTGGATCGCAATCAGATGCGAAAGGCGGACCTCCTGTGAGCCGACCCGCAGCGCCAGATCCTGAGAACGTGACACCGACTGAATGCGGCCGCGATATTGCTCGATGAAATCTTCGGTGGAGTGCGCCGCACGCGCCGTCTGCACCGCGAGGCTCTGCAGAATCGCAAGGAGGTTCTTCGAGCGGTGAGAGGATTGCCGAACGATTGCCTCCAGCGCCGCGAGCCGCTTGCGCCGTTCGGTGACGTCCACCAGCAGTCCGACGACCCCGACGATCGCGCCGACCTCATCCCGCTCAGCTTCTGCGTAGAGTTCGAAACTCTGTCGCCTCCGGTCTCTGTCGACCGAGAATTCCGTCCAGCAGGGCTGCCCGGTCGTCAGAACCTCACGCTTTGCCGCGACTACGGCGGCGGCGGCACCCGCCGGGAAAATATCACCATCCGTCTTTCCCCCGATCTCGTCGGCGACGAGCCAGCTCTTCGGCGGGGGTTGCAGCCACCGATATTTGAGGTTCGCGTCCTGACTGAAGACCGCGACAGAAGCACCGCGGAGCAGCCGCAGAATGCCCTCAAGATGAACCGGGGCCGCGCCGCCGAGCATTGTTCAGCTCTCGCCGCTTAGCGTCCGCTCGATCAAGGACGTCAAGGCACGGGCACTCACCGGCTTTTGCAGCACGGCGACGTCGCCGAAGGTGGAGCGCAAGTCGCTTGATCTATAGCCGGTGCAAAGACACAGCGGAACACCGAGATCACGGAGCTGCTGCGCAAGTTCTGAGCTCGACTCACCACGCAGGTTCGCATCGAGGATCGCCAGATCGGGCTTTTCCCCCACCGAAAGACTGGCCATCGCGTCCTCGATCGATCCAAATGGTCCCAAGACCTCGTGGCCGGAATCGACGACGATCCCGGCGATCTCATCTGCAATGATGAACTCGTCCTCAACAACCATGATCCGGAACGACCTGGCCATCCCGAGCCCGTCTATTCCGCTGCGGCCGGCCGCGAGGCCGATCGATCGTCGGCAAAGGGTCCGACCGTCCTCAACGGAATTGCGATTGTGCACTCCAGACCTTCCTCGCGGTACTCGATCGTCGTGTTGCCCTCGAGCTCGTAGGCTATGCTGCGCTCGATAAGCATCGAACCGAATCCCTGGTGATCCGGTTCCTTCACCTTTGGACCGCCCTGCTCTTTCCAGAGGATCACAAGCATAAATTCGTCATCGGAACGGTCGACGTGCCACGTGATCAACACCGTCCCCTGCGGCAAGGACAGAGCACCGTATTTCGACGCATTCGTGCCGAGCTCGTGTATCGCCAAAGCGATGGCCAGAGCCGCCTTCGGATTGAGTTCGGACGCTTGGGCCACTTGCCTTGAACGCGTTGCCGCCGACGTCGAAGCTTTGCGTCTCCTGAGTGACCAGCGTGCTGACATTTGCGCCAAGCCACCTCTCCTCGGCCAAGAGCTCATGAGCGCGCGACATCGCGCCGACTCGCCCGAGCAGCGACCGCTCGAAGCTCTCGATCGTGGCTTGGGCTTTGGCAGTTCGCCGGATCACTGCCTGGATCACCTGAAGCGTGTTCTTGATGCGGTGATCAAGCTCGCGCATCAGCAGGAGCTGCGCCTGCTCGCTTTCGTATCGCGCCGTTACGTCGACCGCTGACGCGACCAGGTTTCCGGTCAATTCCTTGCAGCGAATCCAAAGATCGAACACGTGCCGGTCGTCGTGGCCGCCGATGCTGAAATCAAAGCGTGCGTCTTTGCCTGCCCCGGCGTCCTGGACAGCCGTGCGAATGCGCTGTCTGCCGGTTTCATCACGCGCATCCGCCAACACCTCCCAAAACGGCCGATCGATCATCTCGCTTTCTGGGCGACCGAAGGCCGACGTGGCGGCGTGGTTGGCGTTGAGGACTGTCCCGTCCGGCGAAAGGAGCCAGGCAAGCGGCCCCAGTCCGTCCAGCATCGCTCTGAGCCGGCCGCGCGTCGTCGCGATTTCCGCGGTCTTGTACCTGCTGACAATCAGGGCAAGAATGGCAATCGTCGAGGTAAGACCCAGACCGACGATAAGCGCGAGCACCCAATGTCTGAAGCTCGTCTCGAGGACCGTCCGCCCGATAACTACCGTCCACGAGCGTTCGCCCAGATTGAAGACGCGGCTGTCTCCGCCGGACGAGGCGAGCTCGTCGTCTGCATCCTTCAGCTTGTCGGGGGACACCGGATCGCCGACGGTGACGGATATGTCGGCCACGCCGCTCACACGCCGCGCAGTTTGAATCAGCTGATCGAGAGTCAATGTGGCGGTCGCAACACCGACGACGGCCCCGTTTCGATCCAGGACCGGGTCATACATGACAAAGCCGTCTTTCTGGTCGAACGGCAACGTTATCTCGTCTGACGAGACCAGTTCGAAGTGCTGCAGCGCCGTGTTGATGTTCTCACTGCGTCCTGGAAGCGAGGCGGCATCCAGCCCGTACGGAGGCGCGGTCCCGTCGGAGCGGTAGCCCGCCTCCACAACATAGTAGACCGAGTGTTTCGCGGCGCGCACCGGTTGGCCGGACCCGTCCAGCTCCCAGATGCCGAGACTCGCGCCCGGCTCTTCTTGGAGCCGTCTCTCGTAATCGGCGCGCGACTGTTCATCAACTCGCCTGTAGAAGCCCAAAGAGCTGATAGTCTGAGTTCGCGTGAGGGTGCGCGCGAAGCGCGTGAATTGGTCTGTAGTGACGTAGTCCGCCGCGTACATCGCGCGAACCGCACGGACCGCGATGGCCGTTCTATCGAGGACGAGCCTGACTGCGGAGGTCGCGCTCTCCGTCTGCCGTGCCGCCTGTGCTACCTCCGCGCGCGCAAGATAAGCACCCGCAAACCAGGCCGCGGCCGCAGTCAGCGCGAGCCCAAGCAAAAGGACGATCGCCGGCAACGATTTTTGCCTGGTCACGGCTGCTCCAGCCTGTCGAGCGGTCGCGAGCACGTCACGCCTCGGGATTCCCGCCCATGCAAACGCTCCGCCAATCGTCTACGAGGTGACGCCGAATGGCAACGGCGCCGAGCGGGTCACAAGACGCCGTCCGTTACAACCAGAAGGCCAACAACGATGAGCGACAGGGCGATCAATCCGGAGGGCCAATACCCCCACTCGGCTGAGTGCGGCCACTGCGGGAGCGCCCCGATCAAGGCAAAGAGGAGAACGATCAAGATTAGCGTGCCAAGCGCCATCGCGAACGCGCCAAGTCCTCTCCGGACCACCCCCCGACAGGCCGGTCCTAATTGGTCTGTCTAATGCATTTCGAGCGCGGTTGGTTCCCGTCTCAGCCCATTAATCGTAAGCCCGGCTGCGGGTTCAACGGCGGCAGTGGGTCAAGAGACGAAGTCAGCAGTCGTCACCATCGGGTCCGATAAGGGTCCGAACTCGGACAGGGTCGACGCCGAGATCGACTTCTGAAGTGCGCCATAACCGGACGCTGTTGGGCTCTTGAGGCACGACCGCAACCGGATTGAAACGCTATGGCGAGAAGGAAGCGTGGTTCTGATCCGCACTGCATGTTCGTGGAGAGCATTGAACGCCAATTCAGTAGTTTGAGGAGTAGGCTGACGCCTTCCCTCCACCTGTCTCCACTCCGCCAACTGCCGCCCGCCACACCGGCGTTGCACTGTCGCCGGAAGCTCGATTAGTTGCGACGGAGCCTAGTGAACCGGCGTCATCATCGCGCTCGAAAGCCACCGTCGACTAGGATCTCCGACCCGCTCACCATTGAAGAGCGGTCGCTGAGCAAGAATAGGATCACGTCCGCCACCTCCTCAGGCTCGACGAAGCGGCCGAGAGGAATACGGCTCAGCATCGCGGCGGCCTTGGCCTCGTCGCTCCACGCCTTCACTGCCATCGGCGTCAACGTGACCACCGGATTGACGCAGTTCACTCGGATGCCGTGCGGGCCGAGTTCCACGGCCATCACGCGCGTCATCGCGTCGAGTGCGCCTTTCGTGGCGCAGTAGGCGGTGTGCTCGGGGAGACCTTGGAAGACGGCCATGCTGGACACATTCACGATGGCGCCCTTGTGCCCGCGGGCGATCCAGTCGCGCGCCGCCTCCTGTGCGATGACCATGGGCGCTTTGGTGTTCACGCTCATCATCCAGTCGAACGTCTCGAGTGAGGTGTCGAGAAACAATTCCAGCTTGGTGGTGCCGGCGTTGTTGACAAGGAGATCGAACGGCCGCGCCGCAAGAACGGCGCGTCGCGTCTCCTCCATGTCAGCCAGATCGCATGTGATCGTATCGCATCCGATCTCCTGCTTCAGGCTTTCCAGGTCGGAGGCGGTGCGGCTAAGCGCGATCACCTTTGCGCCTTCGCCCGCCAGCTTGACCGCGGTGACCCGCCCAATTCCCTTTCCGGCCCCCGTTACGAGCACGCGTTTGTCAGTGAACTCCATGCCGCTTTCCCTCCTAAGCTTCGCCGCCGCCCGGAATGCGCTCACACCTTCCCTAAATGTCGAAGTTGGAGGGCAGAACGACCATGTCGCGAATGGTCACGTTACGCGGCCGCGTCAGCATGAACATCACCGCATCGGCCACCTCGGTCGGCTCGATCAGGCTGCCATTCGCCTTGGCCTTCTTCAGGTTCTCCTCCGGCCAGTCGGCGAGAAGCGCGCTGATGACGGGGCCGGGCGAGACCGATCCGACGCGGATGCCGTGCTTGAAGACCTGGCGGCGCACGGTCTGGACGAAACAAGTGATGGCCCATTTGGAGGCTGAATAGACCGGCTCCCACGGAATGGGGAAGTGACCCGCCACCGAACTCGTCACTACGATGTCGCCCGAGCGGCGCTCGATCATATGCGGCAGGACGTCGTGGACGTTCTTCATCACGACGTTCACATTGAGGTTCAGCATCCTGTCGATCGTCCTGGTGTCGGCATCGACGAGGTCGCCGCCGATATAGGTCCCGGCATTGGCGTGCAGGATGTCGAGCTGTCCGGCCTTCTCCAATATCCCCGGCAGAAGCGTCGCGCAGCTCTCCGGGTCGAGCAGATCGATGATGAGCGGGATCGCCGCGTCGCCGTGCTTGTCGCGGAGCGCCGCGAGCCCCTGCTCGTCGCGATCGACGAGCACCACGCGCGCGCCGGCCGCTAGCATCGCCTCGGCACTGGCTCGCCCGATGCCCGACGCCGCGCCCGTCACCGCGGCGACCTTGCCCTGCAGTTCTCCTGCCATCTCGTTTCTCCCTCTTTCGCAGGCGCGCCCCGCGGTGCGATGCGCTTCGTTCTTCTTGCCGCCTCACCGCGTGGCACAGACGAATTCGACCGGCAGCTCCAAACTGTTTGCTGCACGGGGTCTGCCTCCCGCTCGGCCCGCCCGAAACACTACCCGTGAAACAGGTTCGGCTCGCCGCCCCGAGAGCACGCGCTCGTCAATTCCGACTATGAGGCGCGCTCGTGCCGCCGATCGGCGCGGTCTCGTGCGCCTCGACATTGAAGAGCTCCGTTGAGCATGTCGCGTTGCGCTGCGAATGGCGCCGATACTCCGAGGGCGTCATGCCGCAGAACGAGAGGAACTGCCGGTTGAAGTTCGACAGATTGTTGAAGCCCGTCTCGAAGCAAACTTGGGTGACCGGCTTCGTCGTCTCGGCGAGGAGAGCGCAGGCGCGGTTGACACGTATGCGGTTCACATAGCGGACGAAGCCATGCCCGGTATTCTTCTTGAAGAAACGCGAGAAGGCGGAGTCGGACATGCCGCAGCTGCGCGCGACATCCGGCAGGCGGATATCTTCGGTCAGGTTGGCGATCAGGATGTTGATCGCCCGGTTGATCAGCTCCGATACCTCGTGATCGAGCGTCGGTGCGTAGTCCCTGCTCGACAGGATCTTCCGCTTTTCGCACCGGTTCAGGAGGTCGAGCAGCTCCAGGAAGAGCAGCATTCGTCGCGTCGGTCGGGCGCGGCCGATCTCCCGCAAGAGCCACCCGCCGATCTTGGCGTCCTCGCCCTCGAACTGGATACCGTAGCGGGCATCGTCGAGCAGGGGGCTGATCTCCTCCAGCTCCGGGCAGACACGCATTATTTCGCGCACGAGGCCGTCGCTGAACTGGATCAGCATATCGCGATCCTTAACGACCTCACCGGGCGCGATGTCGCTCACCCAGTTGTGCGGTAGATTGGGCCCGGTCAGGACGAGCACGCCGGCCTGGAAATTTCCGATATAATCGCCGACAAACATCTTGCCCGACGTCTGCTGGATGAGGTGCAGCTCGTATTCCGGGTGGTAGTGCCATCGGGCGAGATGGAACGGATAGTCGTGCACATTCCAGCGGAAGGACTGGCGCGGCTGGCCGACGATCAACTCGAAATCCGGCTGCGCCATACGCGTTGCCGGCCGCGGGGATCGGTGCTTCTCCGCACCTCGCCTTGAACGCGCCTCGGGGCCGACATGTGCGTCGGCGAACACCGGCTCCACACCATCCTCCCGAATTACTCGTTATCGTTTCAGTTATTGCGCCGTAGCATGAACGGCGATCGATGCATTTATGACTCGGCCCGCCTGCTCGATGCTACCCTTTAGTGCGCCAAGGCCGATATTTTTTTGCGTGCCGCTTCGCGAATTCGACGAGCCCCCGCGTTTTGTCCAAGCCTTTCGTACCAGGGATTCGAGGAATTTCATCGTTGCCAGTCTGAGCGATCGCCGGGAGAGCCGTCCGATCTCGGCAAGAATTTGCACAATGCGATGCGCAAAACGGCGTGGTGCGCGTGGACTTTATGCGCAAGCGTCGCAGATCAGGGCACCGAAGGTGAGGCGGGCCGCGACACCGAAACGGCGGACAATAAACGCCAGCGTGTCAAATTCAGCAGATGCCGCTCCCCGCCAAGGTGCCTGCCGAGAACGGATGCGAGCCCGAGCTTTCGTCCGTGAGTTATCATGGAAGGGAGGACTATGCACATGCGTTCAGTTTTGATTGCCAAGTCGATACTTGCAGCCGTCGTCATGTTGGCCGGCGGAACAGCCGCCCAGGCGGATTTCTGGTCCGACGCGGGCGCCAAATACAAGGGCACCACGATCACCGGCGTGTCCGAATCCACGCCGCCGTCGAACTATGTCAAGGACGTGCTCGGGCCCGCCTTCACCAAGGCGACCGGCATCAACGTCAACTTCGAGACGACGTCGTGGGACCAGATGTACGACAAGGCGATCAAGGACATGGAGGCCAATACCGGCATCTATGACTTCGTCTATATCGAGCAGGACATCATCTACAGCTACCTGGCTCGCAACTTCCTCGTCGACATCACCAAGTCGCTGAACGACGACGCCAGCCTCAAGGCGCCGGACTTCAGCTTCGACAAGTTCACCACCTTCATCAACTACTTCAAGGATCCGACCAAGAACAACGACGTGTTCGGCATTCCGATGGAGGCCTTCATCAAGGTCTACCTCTATCGGAAGGACCTGTTCGACGACGCCGACGCGCAGAAGGCGTTCAAGGACAAGTACGGCTACGATCTGGCGCCGGCCAAGACGCACCAGCAGTACACCGACATCGCTGAGTTCTTTACCCAGTGGGGCAAGGACCACAACATGGAGCTCTGGGGCTCGACGGTGCAGGCGCATACCGGCCATCCGGCGTCCTGGTACGAGTTCTTCGAGAGCGTTGCGCCGACTTTCGGCGTCTACAACTGGGGCATCGACGCCAGCAACAACTACGCAGCCTCGGTTGCGAACGGCGGCGCGATGAATAGCGACAAGGCGAAGGCGGCTTTGACTTGGTGGCTGAACAACCTCCAATACGCCCCGCCTGAGTCGACCCAGAGCACCTGGGACGAGGTGGCCGCGACCTTCGCTGCCGGCCGCGCCGCGCAGGGTCTGGTCTACGGCGAGAACGCCGCATGGATCGCCACGAACGCTGACAAGTCGCAGGTGGTCGGCAAGGTTGGCGTCGCGCTGCCTCCGGTGGAAGACGGCGTCATGGCCGACGCGGAGTCCGGCAAGGGCTATATCGGCTACTATGATGGCGGCGCCTTCGGCATCCCGACTTCGTCGAAGAACAAGGATGCGGCGCTGCTCTTCCTGCAGTTCATCGGCCAGGAATTGGTGCAGGCCGACTGGGCGGCGGCTGGCTCGCGCATCGTCATGGCGTCCACCTATGACGATCCGAAGATCCAGGCGCTCGATAAGAAGGTCGACGGCTACTACTCGCTCATGAGAGACGAGGGTAAGCTCTTCGCCGGCGCGCCTCCTTATCCCTTCCACGCGCAGGTGCGTGAGGCGACGGCGCCGTTCTTCTATCAGGCCATCACCGGCGAGCTCAGCCCTTCCGACGCTCTCGACAAGATGGCGGAGGCGGCCGAGCAGGAGATGAAGAATCTCGGCTACCGCAAGTAACATGACAAAGAGCCGGAGCGGTCATGCGCCGCTCCGGCTCAGTTTCCGGATTTGCTGAGACGGCACGGCGCGCAAAGTTCCATTAGAGGCAAGCGCGAAACGGGGGGGTCATGCGATCGCAGGCGACGGGCTGGCTACTTTTGGCGCCCACGCTCCTCATTCTGGCAGTCTTCGGCGTCCTGCCCTTCCTCTACGTCCTGGTCGTCGGCTTCACGAGCTGGAACTCCTTCGCTCTCGACCCGACTCCGCATTTCGCAGGCGTCGAGAACTACCGGCGGCTCGTCTTCGACGAGCAGTTCCTCCATTCGATCTGGCTCACTGTGAAGTTCGGCTTCTGGGCGGTGCTGAGCGAGGTCGTGCTCGGCTATCTCCTCGCACAGCTTCTGATGCGCGATTTTCCGCTCAAGGGATTCTTCCGCACCATCCACACTCTGCCGCTGATGGTGGCGCCGATCGCGGTGGGCGCCACGTGGCGTCTCCTCACTGTGCCCGGTCTCGGACCGCTCCCTTACTATTTCGACCATTGGTTTGGGATAACGTTGCAGATCGGGCGTTACCCGAACCAAGCGTTCATCACGACCGTGCTCATGGACGTGTGGCACTGGACGCCGCTCGTGACGCTCACGCTCCTTGCGGCGCTCTCGTCGATGCCGAAAGAGCCGTTCGAGCAGGGTCAGATCGACGGCGCCAGCCGCTTCCAGATATTCTGGTACATCACGCTGCCGCTGCTCAGGCCGGCGATTCTGGCGACCGTCTTCATCCGAATGATGGATGCGCTCAGAATTGTCGACGAGGTGTGGATGCTGACCGGGGGCGGACCCGGCGCGGCCACCCGCTATATCGGCCTCTATATCTGGCGCGTCGTCTTCCCGAAGACCGACTACGGGTTTGGCTCGGCGGCGTCGCTTCTCACTCTCTACTTCACCATCGTCGTTTGCTGGCTGCTCTACGCCGGGCTGATGACGCGTCGCGGACAGGACACGCAAGACTGATGCGCGAGAACGGACGCTGGTCCCAATTCATCTTCTGGATCGCCGCCAGCCTGGTGACGCTCTTCCCGATCTACTGGATGTTCGTCGTCTCGGCGAAGAGCCGCGTCCAGCTGTTCGGCGCGCCGAATTTCATCGTCACCAGCATCTTCTGGTCGAACTACACCGATACGCTGACCAATCCCTCCTTCCAGCTCTACATGATGAATTCGCTCATCGTCGCCTCGTCGAACGCAGTGCTCGTCACGACGCTGGCGCTTCTCGCCTGCTACGCGCTCTCGCGCTACCGGCTGGTCGGCAAGGAGAACATCTTCTTCTGGACGATCACCAACCGCATGGCGCCGCCGGCGGTGTTCCTGCTGCCGCTCTTCCTGCTGTTCACACGCGCCTTCGCCATCGGCGACTGGAAGCTCTACGACACGCGCACCGGCCTGATCCTGCTCTATTGCGTGTTCAACCTTCCCTTTGCGATCTGGACTCTGCGCGGCATCGTGGAGGGCATCCCCAAGGAGCTCGACGAAGCCGCCTTCGTCGACGGCGCCAATACCTGGCAAGTGCTGACCAAGGTCATCCTGCCGCTCGCGCGGCCGGGCCTCGCCGTAACCGCCATCCTCACCTGGGTCTTCGCCTGGAACGAGTACCTGTTCGCCGCCACGCTGACGAGCGTGCATGCACGCACGATCACAACGGGTCTGGCGGAATTCGTGACGGTGACCGGCACCAACTGGGGGCAGATGGCGGCGACCGCGACGCTGACGCTGCTGCCCGCGCTGCTCTTGGTGGGGCTGGCGCAGCGCCACATCGTCCACGGCCTCACCTTCGGCGCGGTGAAGGGGTAGCGTATGGCCATCGACCCCCACATCGCCACGAAAGCGCCGGAGCCGGCCGAGCGTGAAGGCTTCCTTCCTATCATAACCAACGCCTTTGATCGCGGCTTCATCGGCGTCGTCGTTTTCGTGGCGATCCACCTCCTGTGGATGCGGTTCCTGGAACCGCACGGTCTCTCCCTGTACATTGCGACGGCGATCTCCATCGTCCTCGGCGTGGTCATCATCAAGCGCGGTTAAGAGAGCAAGAACATGACAAAAGCACTTGTCCTGGAAAAGAAACTCGAACTTTCGCTCCGCGACATCGAGACCGACGACCGGCTCGGGCCACGCGATATACGGGTCAAGCTGAACACCGTCGGCGTCTGCGGCAGCGACGTCCACTACTACACGCACGGCGCCATCGGGCAGTTCGTTGTGCGCGCTCCGATGATCCTCGGGCACGAAGGCTCGGGTGTCATCATAGAGACAGGCGCCGACGTGAGCGAACTCTCCGTCGGTGACCGCGTCTGCATGGAGCCCGGCATCCCCGACCCGACGAGCAAGGCGTCGCGTCTTGGCAAATACAACCTCGACCCGGCGGTGCGTTTCTGGGCAACGCCGCCGGTGCACGGAATCCTGAGGCCGACCGTCGTCCATCCGGCCGACTTCACCTTCAAGCTTCCGGACAACGTCTCCTTCGCCGCTGCCGCCATGGTCGAGCCGCTCGCCGTGGGCGTCCATGGCACCGTCAAGGCACGCGTCACGCCGGGCGACGTCGCGGTCGTCGTCGGTGCGGGTCCGATCGGACTCGTGACGGTGCTCGCCGCCTTCGCCGCGGGTTGCGCGCGTGTCATCGTCAGCGACGTAGACGACGTGAAGCTAGCCATCGCCGAGAAGCTCGGCGCCGTCCCCGGTGCAGTCATCGGCGTTAATGTGCGCTCGCGCTCGCTGACGGAGACCGTGATGCGCGAGACTGCCGGATGGGGCGCCGATCTCGTCTTCGAGTGCTCCGGCAACGAAAAAGCCGCGGCTGAGGTGTTCGACTATGTCTGCCCCGGCGGATGCGCCGTGATGATAGGCCTGCCGCTTTCGCCGTTCGCTCACGACGTCGCGAAGGCGAGCGTTAAGGAAGTCCGCATCGAGCACGTCTTCCGCTACGCCCACGTATACCCGCGCTGCGTCGCCATGCTCGCCTCCGGCGCGATCGACGTCGCGCCGCTTATTACGAAGACGTTCAGTTTCGACGAGAGCGTCGAGGCCTTCGAGTTCGCCGCTAGCCAGCCGCCGGGCCAAGTGAAGGTGCAGATCGAGATGCCGACCTGAGGGCTGCGGGACAGGTACCCTGCGGGGCCGAAAGCACGCGCGA
This sequence comes from uncultured Alphaproteobacteria bacterium, assembly GCA_963761005.1. Classification (GTDB taxonomy): domain Bacteria; phylum Pseudomonadota; class Alphaproteobacteria; order Rhizobiales; family Afifellaceae; genus DASWJZ01. The sequence goes on along the minus strand of CAVXFK010000027.1, from coordinate 1,136,878 downwards.
TGACTGCGTAGCCTCCTCGCGGTCGATCAAACCGTGACCACCCGCGAGCGGCCCTCGGACCTCGGCCCGCGCAATCCGAATGTCCGCTTTGCCCTGGTGCTCTCAACCGCGCATTGCGGCCTTAGGCCCTGAGCGACTTCCTGAAATCGGCCCGAAGCGGACCTGCTGATCCGCCCACTTTGAAGTGGCCCGTGAACACGAGCCTTCGTGTGCCGCGATTGACGAGCCGAACGCCCAGGCGATCCTCAAGGTTGTGACCCGACGACTCACGGCGGATTTGACGATGCCGAGGCGGCAAGCGGCTACGCTAAATCCCTTAGCGTCGACTACTGCAACACGCCTATGTCTTCGAACCTATCCATGCGCCACCTCTCGTGCCGTAATCCTGCTTTTCCGTCCCGGTCGACCCGCCGACCGGGTGCTCGCCGGCGTTCTTGAGTCCATGTGGCTTGGACAGCGTCGCGTGCCAGTGGCGGCGGACCTGTGGGCTCGCCATGGAGAGGCTCTTGCTACTCGGCTGCCGCGGCGCGCTCGGCGTCGGCGCGCGCCGCGGCGCCGCGCCGCGTCTTCTCCCCCGCCCGCCTGAGACGGTAGCGCATGAACTGCTGGTCGGCGATGACGCCGATCAGGATGACCGAGCCCATCACGGCGAAGTTCAGCGATGAGGGAATACCGAGCAGGTTGACGAGGTTCTGGAGCACCTGGAGCAGCACGGTGCCGAGAACGACGCCGACGATGGAGCCTTCGCCGCCGCGGAGCGAGAAGCCACCGAGCACCGCCGCGGCGATGGCATAGAGCTCGTAGAAATTGCCGTGCCCGGAGGGCAGGATCGACCGGGTGTACATGGCAAAGAAGATCGCCGACAGCGCCGCCAGCGTCGTGCAGATCACGTAGGCGGCAACGATCACGCGGGTGGTGCGGATGCCCGAATAGCGCGCTGCCTCCTCGTTCTTGCCGACAGCATAGAGATAGCGGCCGAACACCGAGCGATGCAGTACCACCCACATGATCGCCGCAATCACCAGCATGATGAAGAAGGCGTGCGGGATGAGAATGGAGTGAACCGAGCCGCCGGTGAGAAGCGCGACGACGTCCGTGCGGCCGGTGGTGATCCATTCGAGGTCGGGGAAGTTGACCCCGAACGGGAACCCGGCGGTGGCATCTTTCGTGTAGAAGCGCGCGACGCCGCGGTAGATCAGCAGGCCGCAGAGCGTCACCACGAACGGCTGCAGCTTCAGTTTGGTGATCAACAGGCCGTGGATCAGCCCCATCAGGACGCCGATCCCCAGCACCAGCACCGCCGCGGCCGGCCACCAGACGCCCTTGTTGGCGATCAGATCGACAAAGATGACGCCGAGCAGCGCGATGATCGAGCCGACCGACAGCTCGATGCCGCCCGTGATGATCACGAATCCCTGGCCGATGGCGAATATTCCGAACAGACCGACCAGATTGGCGGTGTTGGCGATGTTGATCGGCGACAGGAACCGGGGATTGATGATCGCGACCACCGCCCCGACGACGATGATCAGCACCAGCAGACCCAAGTCTTTCTTCAGCATTCCCCGCCCCGTTCCTAGATCGACCTGCCGACGGCCAGCCGCAGTATGTTTTCCTCACTGCACTGGGCGCGGGCGAGAGTACCTTGGATGCGCCCCTCGTGCATCACCGCGACGCGATCCGAGACGCCGATCACCTCCTCCATGTCCGACGAGATCATCAGCACGGCGACCCCGGAGTCCGACAGCGCGCGCATCAGGTGGTATATCTCCGCCTTCGCCCCGACGTCGATGCCGCGCGTCGGCTCGTCGAAGATGATGGCCTTGGGTTTCATGGCCAGCCATTTGGCCAGCACGACCTTCTGCTGGTTGCCGCCGGACAGGGAGGACGTAACCTGGGAAACGTCGGACGTGCGGATGTCGAGGTCGGAGCGACTGCGCTGCGCCTGCTTCAGCTCGGCGTCCTGCGAAACGACCATGTTGTGTGCGTAGGAGCGCAGGTCGGGAAGGGTAATGTTCTGCGCGATGGAAAGATCGATCAGCAGTCCGGAACCCTTGCGATCCTCCGGCACAAGAAACACACCGGCCCGGACCGCGTCGGCCGAGGTGGCAAAGTGCACCTCCCGGCCGTTGAGCGCCACGCTCCCTGCCTCCGGCCGGTCGATGCCAAACAGCACCCGCGCCAGCTCCGTTCGCCCGGCGCCGACGAGGCCGGCGAGCCCGAGGATCTCGCCGGCGTGGAGGTCGAGGCTGATCTCGCGGCCCGGATAGGTGGAGGTGCAAACGCCCTTGATGGACAGAACGGCTTCTCCGCCGATCACCGCCGGGGGCACATAATTGACCTTGAGGTCGCGGCCGACCATCAGTCGAACCATCGTGTCGTGGTTGATGGCCTCGCCTTCGAGCGCGCCGACCAGATTGCCGTCGCGCAGCACGAGGACGCGATCGGCCGCCTGAACCACTTCATTGAGCCGGTGCGAGATGAAGATGACCGAGATGCCGTGCGCCTTGAGACCGGCGACCACCTCGAGCAACTTGGCAGTCTCCGCGATCGGCAAACTCGAGGTCGGCTCGTCGAGGATGACCAGACGCGACTGGAGACTTAGCGCCTTGGCGATCTCGACGATCTGCTGCTGGGCGAGCGAAAGCCGCGCCACCGACGTCGCGGGCGAGAACGTCGCGCCGAGCTGGTCGAGATAGGGCTGGACGGCCTTCTCGAGCCTGTTGTTGTCGACCAGTTTCAGGATTCCGTATTTTCTCGGCTCGCGGCCGATGTAGACGTTCGCGGCGACGCTCAGGTTGTCGAACAGATTGAGTTCCTGATGGACGAAGGCGATGCCGGCGGCCATCGACTGTGCGACGGAGAGCGAAGGATGCGCGACGCCATCGATCTCGATGGTACCCCGGTCGGGCTCGATCACCCCGCCGAGGATGTTCATCAGGGTCGACTTGCCGGCGCCGTTCTCTCCGACGAGACCGATGACCTCCCCGGGCCGCACGTCCATGCCGAATTCGGCCAGTGCCACAACGCCGGGATAGGTCTTGCGCAGACCCGACAGCCTGAGGAAGGGCTCGGCGGAAGCCGACGGCGCGGTAGCGGCAGCGGCAGTTGCTGAGGCGGTCATTCCACCACGTGTCTCACAGGGCCCGCCATGAAAGAATGCCCGCAGCCGGGGGACCGGCTGCGGGCGTTTTCGGGGACGCGACTAGCCGCCAGCGAGCTTCTTCTGGAAGTCTTCCTGGAACTGCTTGACGTTGTCCTTGGTGAGGGTCAGGCCCGGAATGATGATGATCCCGTCAGCGGGGATCTTCGACTTGTCGCCGTTGAGGTAGTCGGCGATCAGGTGGGCGCTCTGGATGCCCCACTCGTACGGCTGCTGGACGACGGTGCCGGAGATCGTGCCCTCGGCGACGCCGCCGAGCGTGATCGGGTCTTCGTCGAAGCCGACGACCGTGATCTGCCCGAGCTTGCCAGCGTCACGCAGCGCCTCGTAGATGCGCGGCGTGTTGTACGAGTAGAAGCCGACCACGCAGTTCACGTCCGGGTCGGCGACGAGCACGTCGTCGACGTTGGCGCGGGCGCGGGTCTGGTCGATGTCGTCACCGCGGACGTCGGCCAGCTCAAGGCCGGTGCCCTTGACGGCAGCGTTGTAGCCGTCGATGCGCTCCTTGGCGTTGTCGGCGCCGGGCAGCCCGACGAAGCCGACGCACTTGCCCTTCTTGCCGGCCATCGCCGTCTTCATCAGCTCACCAGCCATGTTGCCGAGTTGGGTGTTGGACGAACCGATGTACGCGATGCGCTTGGACTGCGGCGCGTCGGAGTCAAAGGTGAAGAACGGAATCTTGGCCGAAACGCTGTTGATCTCATCGATCGACGTCGGCGGGTCAACCACCGACACCGACACCGCATCAACGCCGGCGGCGACGAGATCGTCCAGCATGCGCTTCTGCACGGCCGCATCGGCGCGCTCGGGATACTTGAACTGCAGGTCGAAGTCGGGCAGGTCCTTCTGGGCCCTGGCAACCGCGGCTTCCATGATCTTCCAGAAGTCCGACGGCCCGTTCACCACGAAGGCGATTGTCCGCTTGTCCGCGGCCTGCGAATACCCGATCGACGCGACGGAGACCGCCAGCGCCAAACCAAGCCGGTAGAGTGCTTTCATGATAATCCTCCCTATTGCCGCGGGCATGCTTATCCGAAAGCATGTCAATGCTCCCGCCGGCCCACCAGAAGCTGAATAGCTAATTTCTATTAGCCAATCAACCGGCGCTAATCGTCTCGGCAGCCGGTTTGCGCGGCGGCAAGCGTAGCATTGCGCAATGGAAAATCGCCGCACGGCGGCGCCGTTTTGCGAAAAGCGATAAGTGCGGCGACCCATTCGAACGCCGAAAATCACGACTGAACCGCGGGCGGCAAAGCTTGTCTCGACTTCCTGCTACAGATATTAGCTGATATCTCTTTGAGAGAGGGATCGCAGGGAACGCACAGCGGGTTCGATGGCGGAAGTCGCGAAGAAGTCGCCGAAAGCCGCGGCGCAGGAGGGCGGACGGCAGAAAGCCACAAACGAGCGTGCTGCCCGCCGACGCGTCACGATGACCGATGTCGCGCGGCTTGCCGAGTGCTCGCAGTCGACGGTCTCGGTGGTGCTCAACGACACGCCGGGCATCCAAATCTCCGCGTCGACGCGCGAGCGCGTCTTCGCCGCCGCACGCCAGCTCGAATACGAGATCGCCCGCAGCACCGCGGTGCCGGGCGATCGTCCGCTGCAGGTCGCCGTCATCTTCGACCGCATCGCCACGAGCCCGGAGGCCGTGGTGTCGATCGACGGCGTGCGCGAGGCCGCATGGACGACCGGACACGTGGTCACGATCTGCGAGACGCTCGACAATCCCGAGATGCAGCGGCGCGCGCTCAGTGCCGTGATCCACAGCGAGACCGACCTTCTGGTCTTTGCCACGATCATGACCCGCAAGGTCGAAGTCCCGCGTCGGCTCTATGCCGCGAAGCCGCCGGTCGTGCTGCTGAACTGCTACTCAGACGACCATGCGTTCCCGAGTGTCGTGCCCGGCGAGGTGGCGGGGGGCCACCGTGCGACTGGCGCACTCATCGAAGCCGGGCATCGGCGCATCGCCATCATCACGGGCGAAATGTGGATGGACGCGGCGCGCGACCGCCTGAAAGGTTACCGTCAAGCGCTGGCGACCGCCGACATCCCCTACGATCCGGCGCTTGTGCGCGAGGGCAATTGGCAGCCGAGCGCCGGCTACGACCAGACCAACGCGCTCCTGGATCTGCAGCGTCCGCCGACCGCCATCTTCTGCTCGAACGACCGCATGGCGGTCGGCTGCTACGAAGCGCTGAAGGAGCGGCGGCTCGCGATACCCGACGACCTCTCAGTCGTCGGATATGACGACGAGGAGGTGGCGCGGCATTTGACCCCGCAGCTGACGACGCTCGTCCTTCCCCACCGCGAGATGGGACGATGGGCAGTTGAGCGCGGGCTCACTCTCTTTGCCGAGCGGCGTATGAAGTATCCGATCACCAAGCTTGAATGTCCACTGATCGAGCGCGCGTCGATCGCACCGCCAAGCGCGGCGCGCAGCACTCGACGCATCGCAAAGATACAGCGCGGCTGAGCACCCGCGAGATGCTCGGCGCTATCCCGGGTACCAGACCTTGCGCGGGTCACTCGGATCCCTGACGTAGGCCCAGGCGGAACTCGATCAGCCGTTCAAGATCGTACTTTGGCCGCCATCCGAGAACGAATTTTGTCTTGCTGTTGTCCATCCAAGTGGAGTGGAACGAGCTCGCAATGTCGACGGACCCAAGCTGCCGAGTCTTCCTCATGTGGGCTGCGACCTGTCCGTAGTCGACAGGTTCGTCCATGCAGACATTGAACAATTGATTGCGCGCTTCCGGCGCGTCCAGGGCGAGCAGGATCGCCTCGACGAGGTCGTCGACGTGGACGAAGTTCCGTTTCAATGGCCGCCCGTCCGCGTCGCGCAGCAGCGGGAGGGTGCCGTCCCTGCGGCATTGCTCGGCCACGGCTGCGGGGACCATGGTCTTCCAGTCGGGGCCGCCAAAGACATCGTCGCCGAACGACAATGTGTAGCGGAAGTCGTCCTTCTCCATGATCCACGGTGCGCGCACGCAGCAACCGTTCAGGCCGTACTGGATCCCGTACTGGGTCAGCAACACTTCCTCGAGCACCTTGGAGAGCGCGTAGCAGCCGGGATAGGCCATGTGCGGAGTGGCCTCCGTGACCGGGCCGGGATGGCGATAAAAGAAGTGCCCGACCGCCGCATCGCCGCCGACCAAGATGAACTGGCGGGCGGTCGCGCTGGCTCGGAATGCTTCGAGAAGCCAGAACATCCCCTTGACCGTCACGTCCATGACGAGCTCCGGCGTCTCCTTGCAGGTGGCCAGATGAACGACGTGTGTCACGCCGGCCATCGCGGCCTCCGCGACCTCGCGCTCCGCAATGCTGCCGCGGACGACTTCCAGGCGATCCGACTCCTCCAGAGCCCGCTGATGGCAAAGCGCCCGGATGCGGACGCCCTTCAGGCGCTCCTCTTTGAGGATGCGGTCGATCAGGGTCCCGCCGACTTTTCCCGTCGCTCCGGTTATTAGGAGCAGCATGTCGCTTACCTCCCCATGTGCGCGATCTTTCCAACCGTGGCGCACCCGACAAACGGGCGGTGCACTTCGATGCGCCCGGCTGTTCTTCAACTCGCCACGTTCCACGTGGCCGACAGCTCATCCAGGAGAGCACCCTCAGACCGCAGAGTGCTATTGGATCAGCCTGTATTGCAGCGCTTTGTTTCTGAGAAAGGGGAGGCCCCTGCTCATGACATCAGCTTCGCTCTTCGCCACCGGCCGCCAGACGGAAAGTCCCGCTCCGATCTCCGGCGGCAGGTTGATGAAGCTTTCCATGGCGAGCCCGCCCTTGAAGTCGATGGCGGCAAGGGCGGTGAAGATCGCGTCCCAGGGGCAGTTGCCTTCCCCCGGAGTGCCGCGATCGCTCTCGGAAAGGTGGATGTATTTCAGGTGGTCCCGCGCCACGAGGATACCGAGCGCCGCGCCCTTCTCCTCGATGTTCATGTGATAGGTGTCGAGGTGCACGAAGATATTGTCCGCGCCGACCCGCTCCACCAGATCGACAGCCTGCTGCGCCGTGTTCACGATGTGATTTTCGTAGCGGTTCACGGCCTCGATTCCGAGTTCGATCCCGCGCGACTTCGCGGTCTTTGCGCTCGCGACGAGCACGCGCGTTATGTTGTCGATCTCCTCCTGCGTCGGCGGCTTCCCGGTGCGCTGTCCGATCCCGCCGTAGATCACGCCGGATAGCGCTTCGCAGCCCATGTCCGCCGTCTTGTTGATGGCGACGTCGAGATACGCGATTGCCGCGTCGGGGCGGACCGAAGCCCACGCCGGCTCAGGCAGGCCAAGCGAGCACACCGCGGGGAGACGGTTCCGCTCGAGGAGCTTGCGCGTGTGCGCGGCATCCGCGGCGGCCGGCTGCAGAAGCGCGATCTCGATGAAGTCGACTTCGTATTTCTTGGCCGCGGCGACGGCGCGCTCGGCCGCTTCGTGGGTCCAGCCCATCGCCCACATGCTGGTATGAACGCCGAACCCCCTCATCACTCACGACTCCCGCCTCTGCCAAAGAACCCAAACCGCGCCGACGCCCAGCGCAAAACCATCACCGCGATGAGCAGGATGCCCCACATCGCCGTCGCCAGATGCTGGTTGGCGCCAAGCAAGTTGAGACCGGACGAAAGGACCTGAAGGATGACAAGCGCGAGGAAAACGGATGTGACCCTGCCGAAGCCGCCGAACGGATTCACGCCGCCGAGAAAGCACGCGAGCACGGTGATCAGAAGATAGGATTCGCCGTGGCCGACGCGCACCGAGTTGAAGCGTGCGAGCATGATGATGCCGGCAATCCCGCACATGACACCGGAGAGCACGTAGATCATGACCAGCACGCGCTTGGTGTTGACGCCGGAGTAGCGCGTCGCCTCGATGTTGGAGCCGATCATATAGGTGCCAAAACCGAGCCGGCCCCGCGACATCATCACGTGCCAGACCACGAAAGCCGCGATCAGGATGAGCATCGGGATCGGAATGCCAAGCAGCGTTCCGTGTCCGAGCGGGTGGATGAAATCGGGAAAGCCCGAAATATCCCCGCCGCGCGTAAGAAACTCCCCAAGACCGCGCACGAAGATCATCATCGAAAGGGAGACAAGGATCGGATGGGCGCCGGTGAACGCGATGACCGTGCCCATGATGAGGCCGGTCGCCGCGCCCACGCACAGCGCAGCCAGCGCTCCCACCAGAAAGACCATGGGCCCGGCGTCCATTCCGCCATAGGCATGAAACACCCAGGCCAGCGTCAGGCCACAAATGTTGGCGGTGAATGTCACGGAGAGATTGAGGCCGCCGGAGATGATGGGCATCAGCATCGCCAGCGTCAGGAGCCCGAGCTCGGGCAGCTGGAAGGCAGCGGAATCGAATGTGGCACGCGTCAGGAAACGCGGACTGAACACGCTGAAGATCGCAATGACGGCTATCAGGGCTACGGCGAGCCCGATGGCCTCGGGGCCGACCGCTGCGGCCAGCCCCGCGAGGCCGCCCGCGCGGCGGCGTTTTCCGCGAAGGCCGGGGACCGCCTCAACCATGCTGGCCCGCCGCGCGTCCGCTGCCGCTCAGCATGCGCGTCAGCTGTTCGCTCGAAAGCGTAATGGCGACGAGGATGATCGCGCCGATGATCATCTTGAACGCATAAGGGGAGATTCCGAGAAGGTTCAGCCCGTTCTGCGTGACGGAGACCAGGAACACGCCGAGCACGCAGCCGAGCACGGAGCCCCTCCCCCCGCCGAGACGCGCCCCGCCCAGCACGACGGCGGCGAGCACGTCGAGCTCCCGCCCGATGAGCGCGTTCGGCACGACTTCCTGCGTATAGTGAACCTGGGCAAGCCCCCCGATCCCGGCCATCATTCCGAGCCAGCAATAGGGAATGTAGTGCATCGCCGCGATGTTGACGCCGAGCCGCCGCGCGCCCTCGGGGTTGTCGCCAAAGGCGTATAGCTGCCGCCCGATGGTGGTGTAGCGGACCAGAACAAAGGTCGCGAACACGCAGATCGCCATGATCAGGACCGGCAGCGTGAGGTCGGCCCAAAGCCCGTTCGCCTGCTGAAAGCTGATGAGCGCCGTTCGATGCGTCCACCATTCGGGCAGGGCGTAGATCGAAACGCCGTGCGTGACGAACATCAGGAGCCCGAAGAAGACGTTGAAGGTCGCGATCGTCACGACGATCGAAATGATGCCGAAGCCGTAGATGAAGGTGGCGTTGACAGCCCCGAGCGCAATGCCCACCGCCGCTGCAAGAAGAACGCCGCTCACCCAGCCGCCGCCGCCGGCGTCGATCAGAATCGTGGCCACGACGTATTGGACCACCGAAGCCGCAACCGCAAAGGAGATGTCGATTCCACCGGAGATCAGGACGACAAGAAGGCCGACCGCGAAGATGAGATTGACCGCGCTCGTGTTCAGCAGATTGAAGAGGTTTGCGAAGGTCAGATACTCGGGCGCCGCGAACGACAACGCCACCGAAATCGCGACCAGAAGCACGAGCAGCCAGGACTCGGTGGGACTGGCGCGCAGCATCTGGGTCAGGCTACGCATAGACGACTCTCTCAAGCTCGGCGAGGCTCATGCGCCTTGGATCATACTCGCCGACGATGCTGCCTGATTTCATGTGCAGGACGCGGTCCGAATTGAAATACACCTCGGGCACCTCGTCGGAGATCAGCAGGATGGCAAGGCCTTTCGCGGCGAGCTGCCTTACGATCTCGAAAATGCCAGCGCGGGCACCGACGTCCACCCCGACGGTCGGACAGTCGAGGATCAAAAGCTTCGGTTCGGTCGCGAGCCACTTGGCGATCGCGACGCGCTGCTGATTGCCACCCGAGAGGGTCGTGACAGGATCCTCCGACACGTCGACCTTGATCGCCAGATTGCCGATCCATGCGGCGACGAGCCTCTGCTGCTTGCGCGGTGAGATCAGCCCGGCTTCGAGGATCTTGTCCAGAACGGTCACCACAAGATTGTCGGCGATCGACTGCTGCTGAATAAGGCCGAGCGAGAGACGATCCTCCGAGACATAGCCGACCCCGGCGCGGATCGCGTCGCGATTTGAGCGCAGCTTGACGCGAGCGCCGTCGATCGCGATTTCACCGCTTTCAGGCCGGGTCATTCCGAAGATCGACAGAGCGAGCTCCGTCCGTCCGGCGCCGAGGAGGCCAGTCAGACCAAGGGTCTCGCCCTTGTGAATGGCGAAGGAGACATCCTTGTATTCGCCTTGTCTCGTCAGCCCGGAGACGCTCAGCACCGGCGCGGCGGCTCCGACGTCGCGGGCCGTGACCGCCTGATTCAGAGTCTTTCCGGTCATCAGCTCTGCGAGGCGCGTCTGCGTCATATCCTTGGTCGGATAGACACCGACCAGGCGTCCGTCGCGGAGAACCGTCACGCGTGTCGAAATCTCCAGAACTTCCGCAAGCCGGTGGCTGACAAAGACGACGGCGATCCCGCTGTTGGAAAGGGTGCGCACAATGTCGAGGAGAAGAAGGGTCTCCTGCCGGGTGAGCGACGAGGTGGGCTCGTCCATGAATATGACGCGCGCCTCGCGCACCAGTGCACGCGCTATGGCCACGATCTGCCGCTGCGCCACGCCAAAGCCGCCGAGCCGAGCGTCGACGTCGAGTTGCGTCCCGAGCCTTTCGAGCACGGCCGTCGCAGTGCGGCGCATCGCGGCGTGATCGACTCTTCTGGGCACGGCGCCAAGCACCGCTTCGATCGCGATGTTCTCGGCGACGGTCATCTCGTTGAACAGGGAAAGGTCCTGCCAGATGACCTGAAAGCCCGCGGCGCGCGCTTGTGCGGGCGTCATGGCCTCCACCGTCTTGCCGCCGACCGCGAAGTCGCTGCCCGGCTCGGGTCGATAAACGCCGGTAATGACCTTGATCAGCGTGCTCTTGCCAGACCCGTTCTCGCCGGCGATGCATTGGACCTCGCCGGGCAACACTTCGAAGCTCACCTCCTGCAGCGCTTTGACGCCGCCAAAGGTCACGCTCACATTGCGCAGCGACAAGATCGGCAGTGTCTCTGCCGGCACCTCATTGGCAATCCCGTTCGTCAAGAGCGCCCGCCAAGAGTGACCATTGGAAGACAGGCGCTGGGCCGCCCGAAGGCAGCCCAGCGCGCAGCCGACGGATTTATCCGCCTAGAGGCCCATCCCCGCAAGCTCGTCGACCGTGTCGACGGTAATCGGCTGCAGGGCATCGACGATGATGTTGCCTTCCTTGAAGTCGGGATGCACGACGCCGAGACCCTCGATCGTCATGCCGTCCGTGACCTCGCCGCCGCTCGCCAGGAGATCGCCGATGCGGACGAAGACTCGTCCCGCTTCCATCGGGTTCCACATGAAGCCGCCGTCGATGCAGCCGGACTTCAGAAGCGCGGAGCCCTGCCCCGGCGAGAAGGAGCCGACGAGCGGAACCTTGTCGCAGAGGTGCTGTTCGTCGAGGGCGCGGCCGGCACCGATCGGACCCTGGCTGCCGAAGGTCAGGAAGCCCCCGATATCGGGATTCGCCGCAATCACGTCGAGCGCGGTCTTGCGGCTGTCGTCAACGCTTTCGGCGACGCCATAGCGATCGCCGAGCAACTGCATATCGGGATATTTGTCCTTGAGGTATTTGATGGCGAAATCCGCCCAGAGATTGTGAAGCGGCACCGTCAGCGAGCCGACATAGACGACATACTTGCCCTTGCCGCCCATCAATTTGGCGAGCATCTCGGCATGCGCCTCGCCGTAGCCTTGCGCGGAGACCATCTCGAAGTCCCAGTCGGCATTCTTCTGATCGGGGGATTCGTGGGTGACGACCTTGATCCCCGCATCGCGTGCCTTCTGCAGTACCCGGCTCGATCACCGCCGCGTCGTTGGGCACGACTCCGATCACGTCGACGCCCTGGGCGATGAGATCCTCGATGGCGCGCACCTGCAGTGCGGGATCGGCGCTAGTGGGGCCGATCATGAACGCATCATCGCCCATCTTCGCGCCTTCTTCCTTGATGCCCTGCTCCATGGCGTTGAACCAGGGAATGCCGCCGATCTTGACGACGACGCCGATCTTGGCGTCCTTGGCGCTCGCCCCGCCCACGGCTACAAGCGAAAGCGCCGCTCCAATCGCGGCGACACACACAGTCTTTTTCAGCATTGATCTCTCCTCCCTATTGCAGGCTTTGTGCCCTTAGATTCTTTGACGGCCGCTCGGAAGCTTGTAGGATTTTTTGTCAAGTAACTGGTCGGTCTCCAACTGACGCCGCCCGGTAGTTACTCTTGTCGCCTCCGTTCTCTGCCGCCTTTTTACACGAGAATTGACTCTTCACCTTCAGAGAGTCCGAACTGTAACTCGCACTCCATTTGATTCTCGAATTCACAGCTTGGCCCAATAGAGACCAACGGGAGGGCCCTCGTCAAGCTGCTAAATAGATTTAGCAGAGCCCTCTCAGGACCCCCAAGGATTTGGTCGGGCCCGCGCTATGGCCGGCCGATCAGGAGACGGCAGCCGGTTCGCGGCTGCGCCGGACGGCATCGACGTCGCCGTTCCAGTCTTCTTCCACGCCGTCGAGCTCGCCCACCCTTCCGAACTTGGTGGGCACCACCACGAGAGGACAGAAGTCGACATTGTAGGCGTCGAGCAGAGCGAAGCCCTCGCTCATCATTTCCTCGACGTCCTGGCGCACCATCGTCACATCGAAGGGCAGGTGCGCTCCGAACGGATCCCAGTCGAAGGTGCCGACCACGACCGATTGAAGTTCGCTAGCGGGAAGCGTCGACGTGAAGCGCAAAGCTCCTTCCAGCGCCGTAACACCGTTGACGAAGAGTCCCGACGGGAGACGTCCAAGTTGAGCGTGGCGGTTCGCAAGCGATAACGCCGCATTGCTTGGCGGGTATCCGCAGCAGTCGATGGCTTGCCCTCCGAGCTTGATTCCATGCTCGGTCACCGCATCCTTGAAACCAAGCAGCCGGCTGTGCGTCGCATCGTCCTTGGCTGTGCCGCCGAAGAAGAAAATGTCGGAAATGTCAGCTCCGCGAGCAAGCAGTTTGTCGATCACCACCCTGGTCAAGTCTCTCGCGCCGCCGCGATTATCAGAGACGACGGAGGGCGCGCGCGATCCCGGAAGATCGATATTGACGCACCTGACCCCGGCGGCTCGACACATGTCGTTGAGCGGATCCGGATTGAAGACTCCCGAGAAGAAAAGGAACTCGACCTGCTGGGCAAGCAAGGTCCCGGTCACGCTCAGCTCGTTCTCCGGATTGCGATGCGTGCTCACCACGATCGGACAGAGCCCGCGGCTGCGCGCATTCGCCTCAAAAGCCTCGGCTAAGCCGGCAAAAAACCGATTGCGATAGTGTGGCAGGATCATGCCAGCGAGACCGGATTGCGACAACCGCAATCCGCGTGCCTTCAAGTTGACTGCATAACCGAGGTTCTCGGCGCAATTCAGAATCCTAGCCGCTGTTTCCGGCTTGATGCGATATCTCTGCCAGGAATTGTTGAGCACCAAGCTCACCGTCGTGGGCGACGAGTCGGCGGCCACCGCGATGTCATAAATCGTGGACTTTCTACGTCGAGACAAGCGCCCTCCTGAGCGATTTGTTGACCGGAACCCCCGATGCACTTCACCGCATCTTTCAGGCACCCAACGTGCGTGCAACCTTCTTCGGCGGGTATGCACGCCGCTGGTCGTAATCCATGGTCGGGCAGCGGTCCATGATCAGTTGCCCCGGAGCATGCGGGTCACACCGCGTTGCGGTTCAGCGAGAAGCTGCTGACTGCCATGGCTGGCCGAGGCAGTTCAACTTGGGCCAGCATAACACATTGAAAGTAACTTCAAATCTCCGTTGTCCCCCCGTCGTGAACCATATGTCGCGGCTTTGCAGCGTTCGCTCCTCACCGAGAGCCGGATTAGCAACCGGTCCATCGAACTCAGGGACATCCACACCCGCATCTTACGGGGCAGTCTAAAATGGGCTGATCCAGCGCGCATTGGATCGCTTTGGGTCAGTTTCGGAAGAAACGCTGGTCTGGGATCGAGTTTGCTTCGCCCGCGTGGAGAAATTCACGACCTGGTCGCCGTCAGCGCAGGCCGGTTCTCACCGATTCTGCATTCGTATTTCGGCGTCCTCGTCCTCGCCAAGGTACGTCCTTTTGATCCGCTCGTCAGAGAGTAGTGCTAAGTGCGGTTTGACAGTCGGCGGAGTTCAGACATCAACCACGCGCGCACGCTGGAAGAGATCGGACGCTACAAAGTCGAACCTTACGTCGTGGCGGCAGACGTCTGTTCCGTCTCGCCGCATGTGGGGCGCGGCGGATGGACTTGGTACACCGGCTCGGCCGCATGGATGTATCGTGCCGGGATGGAGGGCATTCTGGGCATTCGCCGCGAGGGCTCCTCTCTTGTGATCGATCCGTGCATACCGGCCACGTGGCCGGGCTTCGAGGCCACGGTGAAACTAGGATCGACCTGTTACGACATCCGGGTGGGGAACCCGTCACACCGCTGTCGCGGCATCTCGTGCGCCGTCCTTAATGGCGCGCCAATCTCTTGTGCCGAAGGGCGGGTTCGTGTCCCGCTAAATGCTGGCAAGCATCGTTTGCAGATGAAGATCTGATCCGGGATCATCGGGCGCGACGAGAACTCCGAGACGCAGCCTCTTCAACGAAGCGGCGCATCTTGAGGTCTGCGGCTCTGTTCAAAAACTCGAGGCCGCCAATATGTAGAAGCCGCTGCCTCGCCGGGAATAGGCCTTACGTGCAGCCGCAAAGATGCGGTCGCGATTGCCGTCGAAAGCAACCAGAAACCCTGCTTCGGTTTGGGGCGTCGTCCGGTCGATCTGGGTTAGCGCGTCTTCCTCGACGAGAAACGACACCTCGCACGCTGCGTCATGTCCCCAGAAGCGAACACAATGGTGCCGAGGATCATAGCTCCGACTTTGATTCGGAAATTCAATCGCCATGCTGTGGTCTACACTCGTTTAGTGGCCGCGTCCGATTAAGTTCGCTGGGGGGTCGCATGCAATCGGATCTATCCCGCGTTCCTCTTGATTATCCGCTCGATCCTCCCCTGAGGTGGTTCTGCCGACCAAGCGCGGGCGCGCCCATCCGATAAGGAGGACTTCGCCGCCTCGTCATTCTTGTGTTTATGAAGGAAGCGGGCAATCTCCTCCTTCAGCTGAGTTGCATGCCTGGGCTCGCCCATCGCCGCCGCGTGCTGAAAGAGCTGTCGTTGGATTTCGGTCGGAAGATCGTTCCACTGTACGATCACTGCCGCCCCAAGGCGTCGCAGAATTCTCTCTTCCACCTCTCCGAGCACCGGCTGCGCATCAGTGTCGGGCTGGACCCAGCCACCATTGTTGTCCTATGCGGCAGGCGTTCCAACGAGCTCGCGCTTCGTCTTTGCTCGACCGCCTACTTCTGCTGATCTCATGGGAGCCCTCGGCGTCCTGGAGCGTCTTTCATACATAAGTGCCAGTCTAATAAATTCAACGTGTTCTAGGCTATTAGCAAGACAACATTGTCAGTCAGCGACGCTGACATTTTTCTTTCAGAAACGCCGCAGTTCGTATTTCCTTTATTCCTGGAGACATATTCTAAAATACTCGCGAGACCTCCTTGTTTTTCTTGTGAGAGCAGCCCATTTCAGGGGTTGGCACTCTGCCATGGCGAGTGCCAGAGCGTTCGCCTCGAGCGCTCCTCACCATCCGGAGAGGAAACCCAAATGAAATTCCGTCCGCTGCACGACCGCGTCGTCATCCGTCGCATCGAAGGCGAGGATAAGACCAAGGGCGGCATCATCATTCCGGATACCGCCAAGGAGAAGCCGCAAGAGGGCGAAGTCGTCGCCGTCGGCCCCGGCGCCCGCGACGAAAGCGGCAAGGTTCAGCCGCTCGACCTGAAGGCCGGCGACCGCATCCTGTTCGGCAAATGGTCCGGCACCGAAGTCAAGATCGACGGCGAGGAGCTCCTCATCATGAAGGAGTCCGACGTCATGGGCGTGATTGAGAAAGTTCAGGCCAGGCGGAAAGCCGCTTAGACGCACTGCCCATTTAGACAAACCCGATTTTGAGGAGAACGATAATGTCAGCCAAGGATGTCAGATTTTCCACCGATGCGCGCGACAGGATGCTGCGCGGCGTCGATATTCTCGCCAACACCGTCAAGGTGACGCTCGGCCCGAAGGGCCGCAACGTCGTGATCGACAAGAGCTACGGCGCGCCCCGCATCACCAAGGACGGCGTGACCGTCGCCAAGGAGATCGAGCTTGAGGACAAGTTCGAGAACATGGGCGCGCAGATGGTGCGCGAGGTCGCGTCCAACACCAGCACCGTCGCCGGCGACGGCACGACCACCGCCACGGTCCTCGCGCAGGCTATCGTCAAGGAAGGCGCGAAGATGGTGGCCGCCGGCCTGAACCCGATGGATCTGAGGCGCGGCATCGATCTCGCGGTGGCCGAAGTCGTCAAGAGCATCGCGAGCCAGGCGAAGAAGGTGAAATCCTCCGAGGAGATCGCCCAGGTCGGCACGGTCGCAGCCAACGGCGAGGCAGAGATCGGCCGCATGATCTCCGAGGCGATGGAGAAGGTCGGCAACGAGGGCGTGATCACCGTGGAAGAGGCAAAATCCTTCGAGATGGAGCTGGAACTCGTCGAGGGAATGCAGTTCGACCGCGGCTATATCTCTCCCTACTTTATCACCAACGCCGAGAAGATGGTCGCCGAGTTGGAAGACCCATACATCCTTCTGCACGAGAAGAAGCTTCCCAATCTCCAAGCCATGCTGCCGCTGCTGGAAGCCATCGTTCAATCGGGGCGTCCGCTTCTCATTATCGCCGAAGATGTCGAGGGCGAGACGCTTGCAACACTCGTCGTCAATAAGCTGCGCGGTGGGTTGAAAGTCGCGGCCGTCAAGGCGCCGGGTTTCGGCGACCGCCGCAAGGCCATGTTGCAGGACATCGCAGTGCTGACCGGTGGTCAGCTCATCTCCGAAGACCTTGGCATCAAGCTTGAGAACGTGACGCTCGACATGCTCGGCCGCGCCAAGAAGGTAGCGATCACCAAGGACGCCACGACAGTGATCGACGGCGCCGGGAAGAAGTCCGAGATCGAGGGCCGCGTCGCCCAGATCAAGGCGCAGATCGAAGAAACCACTTCCGACTACGACAAGGAGAAGCTGCAGGAGCGCTTGGCGAAGCTGTCCGGCGGTGTCGCGATCATCAGGGTTGGTGGCGGTAGCGAGATCGAGGTGAAGGAGAAGAAGGACCGCGTCGACGATGCTCTCCACGCGACCCGTGCGGCGGTCGAGGAAGGCATTGTGCCGGGCGGCGGCGTTGCCCTGCTACGCGCCAAGCGGGCCATGAAGGATCTATCCTCCGACAATTCCGACGTTCAGGCCGGCATCAAGATCGTGCTCAAGGCGCTCGAGGCCCCGATCCGGCAGATCGCCCAGAACGCGGGTGTGGACGGGTCGATCGTCGTCGGCAAGGTGCTCGACAACAAGTCGAAGACGTTCGGCTTCGACGCCCAGACCGAGGAATACAAGGATCTTGTCGAAGCTGGCATCATCGATCCGGCCAAGGTCGTGCGCGTCGCTCTACAGGACGCCGCGTCGGTTGCCGGTCTCCTGGTCATGACCGAGGCCATGGTGGCAGAGATGCCGAAGAAGGAAGGACCGGCGATGCCCGCCATGGGTGGCATGGGAGGCATGGACTACTAAGAAAGGTTGGCCATGCGACGAGCATTTTCGACGGGGCCCACTTGGGCCCCGTTTCGTTTCAAAACGAGTAGTAAGCATTGAGGCGGCGAGCTTCGCCGAGAGAATGTTGGATTTCAGTTGCTCTCCCTCCGCCAGCTCATCCCTTGCTGTCAATCGGCTCGGGAACGGGACCCCGACTGCCGGTCCAGCTTCGCCGATATCTTCGGACCGAACTTCCTCCCAATTCAAAGCCGGTGGTTCTCTTGGGGCCAGATCGCCGCTTCGCTGGATGCGCCTCTATAGGGCGACCGAGCGCATGACGGGCTCTAGCCCCGAGAAGTCAGCGGGCGCTCCCATTACATGACGAACCGCGCGTGCGCGTGCGTCTCTATGAAGTCACACATCTCGTCGGACACCAGCCGCTCCATCTGTTCCATCACGGATATCTTCTCGCGGGGGGAAGAGGCTGCTTCGAAACGGTCGCAAACGGCAAGAACGGAGAACTGATAGTGCCGATAGCGCTCGACCTCGCGCTCCGGTTTGAGGCCTTCCTCCAGCGTCCGGATCGCGAGCCCAACAATGGCGACCATGATCGCCAACGAGGCGAGCCACGTCCCCATCATTTCCGCTTGTTGTCGGAAAACGGCAAAGCCGATGCCGATATGCAACGCGACGATCGTAACGACGGCGATCATACTTATGCGGGAGAAGGCATCTGCCTGCGGGCGCGGCAAAGCAGGCAGTAGGGAGTCCCCTTCGCCGAGCCTGTAGCTCGCGTATTGCAGCTGATGCACGATGCGAAGCTCCCGATAAGCGGCGAATAGATTTGCCGGGATTTTCGCCAACGTCTCATCATCGATCTTGGCTGCCGGATGGAGCCAGAAGCGCTCGCGGTCCCTACCCTCCAGGATCAAACCGAACTCCGAGTTGAGCTTCCCCTCGTGACGCAGCCTGAATGCCGCCAGCCATGACTTTCGCTGCTCGATGAAGCTCGCGATGGCCTGATCGCCTTGCAACGAAGCAACGATCTCTGGAATACGGCGCACAAGCGTCTGGAAATGAAACTGTCGGAGGCGCTCGGTCATCAGCCGACGATGCAGCCACTCGCTCTTGGCCCGCCGAAATAGGACCCCGAAGAGGCCGATCACCGCGCCTACGACGGCGAATACGGCGGAAACATAGACAAGCGCATGTTCGATCTTGAGCAGCCCTCGATGTTGTTCCCCTTGCTCCGAGTAGAGGCGCAGGATCGGCTCGAGCGCCAGCAAAAGAAGGGAAATCGTGACAAGTGCCACGGCTGCACACCCCGCTATGCGGCTTCGCCCTTTCGCCTTGTTCGCGGGGACATCGTAGCTTGAGAAGAGCTGCCGCAGCTCCGGATGATCGAGCACGTGGACAAGGTCCGGGTACAGACCCGCTGCACGCTCAAGGTCCCCCTCGTTGGCAAGCAGATCATCGTTGAAGCGGTGGGAAATGCGAGTCGCCCTCACGCTGACTCCGTCGGCTCCAATAGTCATTACCTAAGCATACCTCGGAGTGACCATGATGCACACGCACCCCCGGTCGTCACCCGGATTTCCGCAACATCGCCTTGGAACGCCTATTTCATCTTCCCGTCGGCTGTCGCTATCGGGTTACGCCTCGCCATTTGGCTAAATTCGTCGCGCATCCACTCCAATATCTGCACCAGGAATTCCGCAACGGTTCGCGCGCCGGCAGCGCGGCGGAAAGCGTCGCACACGCGCTGCCGGAAATAATCGGAGCTCACGATCAGCTCTGCCGTGAGCCCGTCGAGCAGCGTCGGCATGTCTTCTTCGCGGATCGCCGGCTCGACGCCCCCGACCTTGGAGCGAAGTCTTGCCAGGTTCCGATGCTCCTCAAGGAACGCGTCCACCAGCGATTGATCCTGCAGCCACACCGTGGCCAGGCTCTTCAAAACGCGCTCTTCGACCGTCGCGCCGCCGATCTCGGCGCTCCGTTCCAACAGCTTCAACGCGAGCGGGGCGTGTCCGTGGGCGAACGCGATTGAGTCGATTGCAGTGAACAGCCCCTCGATCTCGTCTGCGTTGCCGGCAGCTACGGCCCGCTCCATAAGGCGCGGCAAGACGCGCGGCGCTGCCCCCGGACGGTGCTGGTCGAGGACGATCTCCGGCCATCGCAGGTGACTGGCAAAATTGTATTCCGCGACCGACGTTCGCATTCGCCAACCATCGGAAATGAAGAAATCTTCGGCGATTGCGGCGTAGCGATCGAGGTCCTTGTCGTCGACTGCCGGCGCGCGGTGCAGCATATGGTAGAGAATGTAGATCACGGATTGCTGGAACCAGGGGCAGCCATCACGAAAGAGCTGTTCCAGCAAGGCGAATGTTGCGGCCGGATCGACCTTCACGCCATGGTAGGTCAGCGCGCGCTCGCCAAGCAGCATCAGGTAGAGGTCGAAGGACAAATCCTTCTGGCTCAGTATCTCGGCGATCGCGCCAACGCCTCGATCGGGATGTTCGAGGCAGGCAAGCCCGGCATGCCATGCCCGTCGAAAACTGTCCGGGCGCGCAAATGTCACGCTAAGCTCCTGGAAATTGAGCGGCTGGTAAGCCGGCTGCCGTCGCAACACCCCGGCCACGGGCCGTGCCAGCAGTCTAAGCGTTGGGCCGCGCCCCAGAATCCTGGCGAGCGGTGTCGAAAGGACTCTTTCCATCTGGACGCGCCAGATTGAAGCCAAGCGATCGAGCTCATGACGATCGCCGCGGCAGCCGTTCAGAACCGCCAGCGAGAACTCGGCAAACGTCTCGGTGGCGAAAGCGTCGGGCACGCCGGGAAAGCGGATGATGTCCCCGCCGATCGTCACCAGCATGTTCCAACCCGCTTCGCGCTCGCGATACCAGAAGCGGTAGAGCATCGGCATGAGCAGGCGCCTGACGCCGGGCGTCCGGTCGCGCGCCGCCACCAGCAGCTGATCGGTGAGGCCTTTGGCTTCGGCCGTGCGGATCGCGACGTAGCGCGCATTGAGGACCGCTGCGGAGGGTTTGTGCGGCATGGACTTCAACGCACGCTCAACAGCTCCGCAACGACACGGCCGACGAAGTTGTCGGCGGAAGGCTCCGCAGCGAGCAGACCGGCGGCCACCCCGTCTCTCTGGCGGACGTTCTCGGTCTTCGCCAATTCGAGAATGGCGGCCTCGTTGCCCTCCTCAACCAGCGCCAGCGTCAATCCACGGGCATCGTCGAGATCGCTGCCCGAATCCCCTTGGCTGGAGCGCTTGTCGAAGAATCCATCGCGAACCAACGCCAGCGCTTCGTCCCGGAAGCCACCCTCCAAGAGATGCGCAATGAGATGTCGCAACGAATACGGTTCGCGATGAATCGCCCAGCCACGGCAGTGCGCCAGTATCCGCTCGCGACCTAACACGATGTCCACCTTGAAACGGTCGAAGCCGCGCGGCGGCGTGATAAACCAGTCGCCGATCGACTTGTGCGCGATCCGATAGACGCCCCCCTCGCCGAGGTCGGGTTCCCAGACGATAAAACAGCTGAGCTTGCGGAGGACCGGCAGCAGCACACCCTCCCCGTCGAGACCGCTGATCGAAGCCAACTGAGATCGGGTCAGCGGCTCTCGTGCCGCAAGCAAGACGCTGAGAAGGAGTCGCGCGTCACCGTAGCCCTGTGCGTCGGGAAACCGCGCTTCGGCACGGTTGTGATAGAGGCCGGCAAGCGATTTCGGTAGACGGTCGATCTCATCCGCGGCGAGAGTGCCGGCGGACAACTCGTCGAGCACCATTTCGGCATAGCGGAAGTTGCCGGCGCTCCGTTCAGCCAAAGCATCGAGAGTCCGGCCGCGCGTCGCGCTGCTGCCGGCGAGAGTTGCGTCGAGCTTTGGTGCGGAGAGACGCTTGCCGAGATAGCTGCGCAGGTCCTCCCGCTGCTTACCAACTGATTCGCCGAGGCGGCATTCTTCGGCGGACTGAAAGAGCGGCAACACGCGATCGTGCGGGCGTGACGTCGCCATGAGCTTGAGCCATCGCGGGAACATGGGCATCGCCTCCGACAACAGTCGTGGGATAGATGTCCCGCCGGGCGCGGCAGTCTCGACGGCCTCGTCGAGCGCGTCGACAACGATGTAGCGTGGGCCGTCCATGGTCGTCGCGCTCAGCGGCTCCAGTATGCCTTGCCACAGCATGGTGCTTGCCCGGCCGTCACTCTTTAGTGCCCTCACAATGTCTTCGCTGCTCCGTAAGCGTGCTCGATAGGCGGGCACGGTTCCGCACAGCATCGCGGCGAGCGAGCGGATGAACCGCCGCGGATCGACCGTGTCCTCCCGCTGCGAATTGCAGAAGTGGTAGGCCAGGATGCGGTCGCCGGGATTGCGCCGCAAAAGCTCAGCTGCCAATGCCGTCTTGCCGCTTCCCGGTTCAGCCTCCACGAGGAGACAACGGCTGTCGCTTGCCAGCCAGTCGTCGAGACGCGTCATCACCCAGTCGCGGCCGACAAAGCCGAGCGCTGCGGTCTGCTCCTCCGGGAACGACAGTCGATCCCGCGACAGGTTGTCGACGAAGATCCGATAGCGACGGCGGTCGGCAAGGCCCTCGCGGACCCAATGTAGAACTTGCTCGAACCCCTCCTCGTAGGCCGTTGGCGAGCTCTGCCAGTTCGTCAGGTCGATCGGCTCATAGTGGTTGATCGAAAGCGGCGGCTCGCAGTCGACCACGGTGACCGAAATCACCGCTTTCTTCATGCGCACCGCGAGGATCAGCTCGTTGTGGCAAATGCTGATCTCCTCCGCCTTCGCCATGTCGCCCGTCAGCCGAACGGAATGCGGGCTGAGCAGCGCGACCACGAGCTTGCAGCTCTCAAGAGCCGTCTGCAGCGGCGTCCAGAAATCCTGCTCGTCAAGCTTCACATAGTCTCGGTCGAGCCAGACTTGAAAGCCTGCCGCCTGGAGCGACTCCCTGATCTTCCCGGCGATCTCCGTGGCATCTGCCCAGGCATAGCTCTCGAAGATAATGGCGCCGGGTTGTGACTGGTCGCCTCGGTGAATTTCAGGGATCACAGCGGCCATCTGGAACAAGCCAAGTCACGTTGGCCCGGACGCTACCGGGGTCTTGGCCGACGAGGCAAGACCATCGTGCCGGGTCCAGTCGATTTCTCCGGCACGGCGGGCTACCTTCCGCACGGTGGCGAGGCCGAATGGCCGCCCGGCTAAGGGAGGAACACATGGCGAAATACATTGCGCTCATCAATTGGACGGAAAGGGGAGTGAGGGAGATCAAGGAGTTGCCTGCCCGTGCGGACCTTGCGCGCGGTCTTGCCAAGCAGCTGGGAGGCGAGATGCAGCAACTCTACATGACCATGGGTGCCTATGACTTGATCGTCGTTCTCGAAATGCCAAACGACGAGGCTGCAGCCAATTTCGCACTCAAGAGCGCCGCCGGCGGCCACATCCGCACCACAACGCTGAAGGCGTTTGACGAGACGGCCTATCGCAAGATTATTGGCTCTCTTTAGCAGGCTGGCTGCCCGACAAGATCCACGCGCCGGTCCAAAAAGCTCGATATGCCGGCCAGCGCGAGGAATTGCAGCGCAGAGGATGCCGAGGGACGTATCGGCTCCTCTGCGTCTGAATCAGTACCAAGCCGCAAAAGGTGAAAGGTCCCTGCTTCGCCCCTTCGGGCGCTCTGCGAAATCGAACCTACCGCAGTTGTTGGTTGATCAGTTCGATCGCTTCGGAGCCGGGACAAAGCTCCCTATCGCTCAGTGAATTGAGAGGAACGTCGACGGTCTTCAGCCGGTCATTGAGATCGCGGGTGCCTTCCTTGATGTGGAGGAGGCCCGTCACGATTTCACCGGCTGCGCGCCGCTCCTGGAGGAAGGCCATCGCCGCCAGACGATCGGTCGGATCGTAGCTCTCGTCGATCTTGTGCAATCGAATGATCGATCCGTCGTGCTGCATGACATCGGTTGTCGATCCGTTCGCATATTCCGCGATGATTTCTTGGCGTGGAATCATGACGTCCAGTGCGTTCACCGCTTCGTTGTGTTCGCGCACATAGTCGAAGCTCTTGGTCGAGCCCGGATGATTGTTGAAGGCGACGCATGGGCTGATCACGTCGAGAAAGGCGATGCCTTGATGTTCGATCGCGCCCTTGATGAGAGGCACGAGTTGCCGCTTGTCGCCGGAAAAGCTCCGCCCGACATAGGTCGCGCCGAGCAGGATCGCCATCGATACGAGGTCGATCGGCTCGTCGTCGTTCCCGACACCGCCCTTCGATATCGAGCCCGGATCGGCGGTCGCTGAAAACTGTCCCTTGGTCAGGCCGTAGACGCCGTTGTTCTCGACGATATAGACCATCTTGACCCCGCGGCGCAGGCAATGGGCGAAGTGCCCAAGGCCGATCGAGGCGGAATCTCCGTCACCGGAAACGCCCAGATAGATGAGGTCGCGGTTGGCGAGATTGGCGCCGGTTGCAATGGTCGGCATGCGGCCGTGGACGCTGTTGAAGCCGTGGCTTTGGCCGAGGAAATAGGTCGGTGTCTTCGAAGAACACCCGATCCCCGACATTTTGGCCACAAGGTGCGGCGGCAAATCGAGTTCGAAGCATGCCTGGATGATCGCCGACGATATCGAATCGTGCCCGCACCCGGCGCAGAGCGTCGAGACACGCCCTTCGTAGTCGCGGTGGGTAAAGCCGAGCTTGTTCTTGGGCAGATCGGGATGGTGAAACTTAGGTTTGAGGACGTAGGTCATTCCGCGGCGTCCTTCTGCGTGAGCCCGGTAAGCGCGCGCCACTGTTTGGCGATCGCCTTCCGGATGAAGCGTGCCGTGATCGGTGTCCCGTCGTAGTGCAGTATCTTGACGAGCCGCGCCGGATCGAGCTCGCACTCGTTGACAAGCAAAGCACGAAGCTGGGCATCCCGGTTCTGCTCGACAACGAAGACGCGATCATGCGCCAAAACGAAATCTACGACTGCATCGGCAAACGGAAACGCGCGCACGCGAAGCATGTCGAGATGAATGTCTTCAGCGGCGAGAGCCTTCATCGCCTCCTGCATCGAAGGCGTGGTCGAGCCGAAGTAGATCACGCCATACCGCGTCGGTTGCTGCGACTTCCTTTCCACGGGAGCGGGAACGAGAGCCTTCGCCGTCTCGAACTTCCTGAGCAGCCGTTCCATGTCGTCGACGTAGTCGGCTCCCGCCTCGCTATATCGGGCGTAGCGGTTGTGCGACGTACCACGTGTGAAGAATGCGCCCTTGTCGGGGTGGGTGCCCGGAACGGTGCGGTAGGCAATACCGTCGCCATCGATGTCGAGATAGCGCCCGAACTCCCGTCCTCTATCGAGTTCCGCTGCCGTCAGCACCTTGCCTCGGTCGAAATGCCTGCCATCGTCCCAGGCAAGCGGCTTGCAGAGCCACTCGTTCATCCCGATGTCGAGGTCGAGCATCACGAAAATCGGCGTCTGAAGCCGGTCAGCGAGATCAAATGCCATCGCTGCGAATTCGAAGCACTCGCGGGGATCCTCTGGGAACAGGAGCACGTGCTTGGTGTCGCCGTGCGAAGCGTAGGCTGCCGAGAGAATGTCGGACTGCTGCGTCCGCGTCGGCATCCCGGTCGATGGTCCGCCGCGCTGAACATCGAAGATCACGGCCGGAATCTCGGCGAAGTAGGCGAGGCCGAGAAATTCCTGCATCAGTGAAATACCCGGGCCTGCGGTCGCGGTGAACGCGCGCGCGCCGTTCCATGTCGCGCCGATCACGATGCCAATCGCGGCTAGCTCGTCCTCGGCCTGCACAATGGCATAGCGGTTCCTGCCGGTGACAGGATCGACGCGGAACTTGCGGCAGTACTTTCCGAACGCCTCCGCCAGCGCGGTCGATGGCGTGATCGGGTACCAAGCGGCTACCGTCGCGCCGCCGTAGACGGCGCCGAGGCCGGCAGCATTGTTGCCGTCGATGAGGATGCGGTCACCGACGGCATCGGCCCGCCTGACCTTGAGGTTGATCGGACCCAGTTCGGCGCGGGCATGCTCGCGTCCCATGCCGAGCGCTTCGATGTTCGGCGGGATCAGCTTGTCCTTGCCCTTGAACTGCTCGCCGATCAGCGCCTCGACTTCTTTGGCGTCAATGCCGAGCAACTCGGCGAGGGCGCCGAGATAGATGATGTTCTTGAAAAGCTGGCGCTCGCGCGGGTCCTTGTAGCGAGCGTTCGAGATCGCCGTCAGCGGCATGCCGATGACGGCTATGTCGTCGCGAAAGCTCGATGGCGGCATTAGTCGCGTCGAATCGTGAAAGAGATATCCGCCGGGCTCGGTCTCGGCGACATCCTCAGCCCAGGTTTGCGGATTCATGGCGACCATCAGGTCGACGCCGCCCCGCCGGCCGATGTGTCCGGCCTCCGAAACGCGCACCTCATACCAGGTTGGAAGGCCCTGGATATTCGATGGGAAAATGTTGCGTGACGCGACAGGAATCCCCATGCGGAAAATGGAACGCGCGAACAGCCGGTTGGCCGACGCCGACCCGGAGCCGTTGACGTTGGCAAACTTCACCACGAAATCGTTGAAGCGAACCCCGCTCGTCGCGGCGACGCTCGGCAAGGGCGCGTTCATCGGCAAAACCCGCTCATCAGTAGCATCCGCTCCTACCCGCCGCATGCGTCATGTCGAGCAGGAATTTCTGCATGTCCCACGCGCCCGTCGGACAGCGCTCGGCACAAAGGCCGCAGTGCAGGCAGAGGTCCTCATCCTTGGCCATGATCCGGCCTGTCTTCACTGGACTCGAGATATAGAGGTCCTGCGTCAGGTTTTCAGCTGGCACGGTCAGCCGAGCGCGAAGCTCGGTTTCCTCGTCGTTTTCCGTGAAAGTGATGCAGTCCATGGGGCAGATGTCGACGCACGCGTCACACTCAATGCAGAGCGGCGTCGCGAACACCGTCTGCACATCGCAATTCAGGCAGCGCTGCGCTTCCTCGTAGCCGACCCACCGATCGAACCCGAGTTCGACCTCCGCCTTGACGTCGGCGAGCGCGATCTTCTGCTCCCGAAGCGGAACTCTCTTTCGCTGATCGAGCGTGATGGCGCTGTCGTAGCTCCACTCGTGGATGCCCATCTTCTGGCTGATCAGCGTTACCTGGGGAGGCGGGCGCTCGTGCACGTCCGACCCCTGGCAATACTTGTCGATCGAGATCGCCGCCGCGTGCCCGTGCGCAACCGCCCAGATGATGTTCTTCGGGCCGAACGCCGAGTCGCCACCGAAGAAGACGTGCGGGAGCGTCGACTGGTGTGTCACGGCATCGACCTTCGGCATGCCTCCGCTGCCGAACTCGAGGCCAAGATCGCGCTCAATCCACGGAAAGGCATTCTCCTGACCGATTGCGATCAAGACGTCGTCGCATTCAAAGTGCACGTCCGGCTCGCCCGTCGGCTCCAGCCGCCGGCGTCCCTTGTCGTCGTAGTGCGCCGCAACCTTCTCGAAGCGGACGCCAGTCAGCTTTCCCGCGTTGTGAGTGAATTCCTTGGGAACGAGGTAGTTCAGGATCGGGATACCCTCGTGCATCGCGTCCTCTTTCTCCCAGGGCGATGCCTTCATCTCCTCGAATCCGGAGCGCACGATGACCTTAACGTCCTCTCCGCCGAGCCGCCGCGAGGTCCGACAGCAGTCCATCGCGGTGTTGCCGCCGCCGAGCACGATGACGCGGCGACCGATCTTGTTGGTGTGTTCGAAGGAAACGCTGGAGAGCCAGTCTATGCCGATGTGGATGTTGGCCGAGGCCTGAGTGCGCCCCGGAATATGGAGGTCACGACCGCGCGGCGCGCCGGTGCCGACGAAGATCGCATCGAAACCCGCGTCGACGATGGCTTTGAGACTATCGACAAGCTCTCCGAAGCGGGTCTCGATCCCCCCCATTCCGAGGATGTAGCCGACCTCTTCGTCGATGACCGACTCGGGCAAACGGAAGCGCGGAATCTGGCTTCGGATCATCCCGCCGGCGCGCGTATCGGAGTCGAACAAGGTGAGTTGATATCCGAGCGGCGCAAGATCGCGTGCGACGGTCAATGACGCCGGCCCGGCACCAATCAGCGCCACCCGCTTTCCATTGCCTTCGCCGGCGTGCGGCAGGCGGCCGGTGATGTTATCCTTGTTGTCGGCGGCGACGCGTTTCAGGCGGCAGATGGCGACCGGCTCTTCTTCGACTCGCCTACGCCGGCAGGCCGGCTCGCACGGTCGGTCACATGTCCGGCCGAGAATCCCGGGGAAGACGTTCGAGTACCAGTTGACCATATAGGCGTCGCCGTAGCGCCCGGCGGCGATGAGACGGATATATTCGGGGACCGGAGTATGCGTTGGACACGCCCACTGGCAGTCGACGACCTTGTGGAAGTAATCCGGATTGCCGATGTCGGTCGGCCGCATGCCGAACCCGCCAACGGCGCGTTTCCTGAAGGGGTCGCTGGTCGAGCCCTCCTCGGAACCTTGCTCTGTGATTGTCACTCTAGTTCTGCCTCTTTGCGGGCAAATTCGGCTTCCCCCCGCTCTAATTCGCAAACATCCGGACTTTAATAAAGCCGGGAAAATCAATTCTTGACGAAAAGTTACCGTGCGACGGCACCGTTTCTATATTTCAACCCAGGGGCTTGTCCCCCAAAGAACCCCTTGGGAAGGCCGCGAACGCGGCTGACCAGGCAAAGTCGCGCGCGAACCGAAGGCGAAGCAGGCCGGAAGACCCTGCCTTGAAGGTTCGGGTCAGATCGGCGCGCTCAGTTCCTCGCCGCGACCACCATGATTTCGACGAGGTTGGCGGGCCGCGCGAGAGCGGCCTCGACAGTGGCGCGGGCCGGCGGATTGTCGGGCGCCACCCATTCGTCCCAAACCTTGTTCATTTCCTCGAATGCTCGGATGTCGGCGAGCCAGACATTCGCCGACAGCAACTTCGTCTTGTCGCTGCCGGCTTCGGCGAGAAGGCGGTCGATCTTGGCGAGGACCTGCCGCGTCTGGTCGGCGACCGAGGGAACCGGATCGTCCGCGACCTGACCGGCAAGATAGACGGTGCCGTCATGAATGACGACCTGGCTCATGCGTGGACCGACGTGACGGCGTTCAATCTTCATGCGTGGCTCCCGGCCTCCCGGCCGTCAAGGTGACCTCGAAACTCGCGCGCCCCGCTCGTCATGAAGTTGTTCGCGTGCTCGTAGAGATACCGGGCCCCGGCTTCGACGAACTCCGCGGCGGTTGCTGTGACGACGAGCGTGCCGGCCTGCTTGCCGCCTGCCCGGATTGCGCCGATCGCGCGCTTCACCATGGCCTTCACCTCTGGGTGATGCGCCTGGCCGGGATAGCCCATCGAGCTCGACAGGTCGCTTGGGCCGATAAAATAGACGTCGATGCCCTCAACCGCGAGCAGCTCGGGGATGATGTCGATGGCTGCCACGGACTCCACCATCGCGATGATCAGCTTGTCGCCGAAGTCCTTGGGGCGCGCGTAGCGCACGGTATCGACGATCTGGCGCGCGGCGGCCGAGGTTTCAATGTGCGGCACCATCAGCCCGTCGGCTCCGGCGTCGAGATAACGCGTCAGGAGGTGCGGCGCGTCGTGTTCCGGCCGCACGACCGACTGCACGCCGGCCGCCCGCGCGGCTCGGCACATCTCCTGCACACGCTCGACGGTCGCCATGCCGTGCTCGCAGTCGATGAAGACGCCATCGAACCCGAGGCCCGCCACGAATTCGGTCAACGACGGTGACGGGTGATCGGGATTGACGACGACGACGACCTCGTCGCGCTTGAGCTTCTGTTTGAGTGAATTGTTCATCCGCCGCGCACTCCTCAATCCATGGCGAGCGCGAAGACGTGGCCGGCGCCCACCGGCAGAGGCATGTAGCGCCACGACCGCCCGCCATCGTGCGAGCCGAACACGCCGCCGTTCTTCGTCGAGCAGTAGATGCAGTCGGGATGGCGCGCGTTGACGGCGATGGCGAACACCGTGCTTTTCATCGGACCGGGCAGCTCGATCTCGCGCCATGCGGCGCCGTTGTCATCGCTGACAAAGAGCGCCCCCTTGTCGCCGTCGAAGTCGTTGCCGGCACCCACATAGAGCCTCTCGGGGTGTCCGGGCGCATAGGTCAGCGCACGGCAGTAGGAGCCCTTCTCCCGCAGCGCCGGAACACCAAGCTTCTTCCAGTGATGGCCGCGATCCTTGCTCTGGAACGTGCCGACCCGGGTCGTGATCGTCACGATGCCGGGTTTCGACGGGCTGACGACAACGGCGTGAAGGTCGACGGAGTCTTCAACGACATAGACGCCGTCGATTGCCGCCTCCCACGAGGCACCGCCGTCGAGGCTTCTCAAGAGGCCACCGATCTCGAGGCTCGCATAGATCGCTGCAGGATCGGCCGGATCGACGGCGATCGCGGTCACGCGCTTCGGGAATTCCGGCGCGTCCGTTATCGACGGATAGTCGCCGGCGACCGGAAGCGGCTCCCATGTCGCGCCGCCGTCGCGCGTCCGGAAGATCGCAGAGGGCTCGTAGCCCGCGTACATGGTATCTCGGTCCGTCGGATCGATAAGAAGCGACCACACGGCAAGCTCCGGAGCGGGCGCCGCGAGTTGCCGCCAGGTGTCGCCCGCGTCGTCGCTTCGGAAGATGCCCGATTGCGTCGCGATCGTGATGTGACTGGCGCGGGTCGGATCGGAGACTATCGCGTGCACTTCGGGCTTTGGTGCGAAAGCACCGTCGATTCGCTCCCAGGTGCCACCGTCGCGGCAGCGATAGAGCCCCGAGCTCACAAACCGCCCTGGATCAGTGTCTCCCGCGAAGCCGGCATAGATCGTCGGCGGCAAGGTCTTGCGCTCCTTCAAGGCTTCGTTGGCGGACGCGTCTCAGTTCGAGGAGTAGTCGATCACCGGCGCATCCTTGACGGCGACGGCGAAGGCGAGACAGCGGATCGAGGCATTCGGGCTGACGGGTTTCAGGCTGTGGACCGCATTCGGCGGAATCTTCACGAGGTCACCCTGTCGAATCTCAGCGGTCTCCCCCTCGATGACCATGATGCCGCGACCGGAGAGCACGTAGTAGAACTCGAAGGTCGGATGGCTGTGCGGATGCACCTCGCCGCCGCCCATCACCTCGAACTCGCTCACAAGCTCAAGGTGTCCGCCGACCGTCTCGTCGCGCATCTCGCGCGGTTTGAACAGCCACCAGACGGGAACCGTCCCCTGATGCTCAGGCGAGGCCGGAACCTGTTCAATCGAGCGGATGTCCATGGACTGCCTCCTTGGAATCTTGGCCTGGGTATCTTGGCGTGCGCGCTGTCGGGACGGATGCCGGAGCAAGCTCCGGCATCCGGGCTCGACCGCTCTCTTACTTTACGTAGACGCGGTTTGCGATCGCGACGAAGTCATCGACGTTGTCGGATGTCACCAGCGTGAAGGGGATCAGAAGCTCCTTAGGAAGCTTGACGCCCTTCGTGGCGAGGTAGCATCCCCAGACGCCGCCACCGCCCTGCCCTTCCGGGTCCTGGAACACCGTGGCGGAGAGATCGCCGGCCTTGATGTCCGCAAGGGACTCCGGAAGGCCGTCGACGCCGGCCATCGGCATCTTCAGCCCGAACTGCTTCACGACCTGCAGCGCGCCAAGGATCATGTCGTCGTTGTTGGCGACGATGAAGTCGTAGTTCTTGTCCTTGGTGAGGATGCTCTCCGTCACCGACTGCGCCTTGCCGCGATCGTAGTCGGCGTATTGTTCGACGAACTCGATCTTGTCGCCGAGGCCCGCCGAGCCGAGGTAGTTCTTCAACCCGTCGTTCCGCGCGATGTCGGTGATCTGACCTGCCACGCCGCGCAGATAGACGCCGCGGAGCTTGTCCTTGCCGAGCTTCTTGTAGAGCCCCTCCAGGAACTGACCGAGCTTGATGCCGGAATCGGTCTGCTCGGAGCCGATGAAGGTGACGTAGTCGCCGCCGCTCGCCTTGCCGTTGAACTGAACGACCGGAACGCCCTTCTTGTTGGCCGCCTGGATGGAGGCGACCGACGCGTCGAGACTCGCCGCCTCGAAGGCAAGGCAATCGACGCCCTTCGCCAGCATGCTCTCCACGTTCGAGAGCTCTTTGTTCGTGTCGTTCACCGCATCGGTCTCGATGCAGTCGACGCCGAGCGCCTTGCAGGCGTTCTCAGCCGCCTTTTGAAGCGCCGCAACGTAGGGGAACGCCAGGTTCTGGTACGAAATGCCGATCGTTTCGGCGCGCGTAGGTCCGCCCGAGACAATGGCAAGCGCGGCCACGGCCGCGGTGGTCAATGCAAGACTCGTCTTCATTCTCTCTCTCCCTCCACTCTCTAGAGAACGCCTGCGGTGAAACTCCCGCCCGCCTTCTCCATCCGCGAAAACCCGAAGCCCTCCGTCAGCCGCCTCATCGGGTTCTCCGCCGCCGCTTGCGCAGGAACCCGTCCAGCCAGACGGCAGCGATGATGATCACCCCGATGGCCATCTGTTGAATTGGCTGCGGCACGTCGAGCATGACGAAGCCGTTGAAGAGGACGCCCATGATCAGGGCGCCCACGATCGTGTTGCTGATCTTTCCCCGGCCGCCGAAGAGCGACGCACCGCCCACGACCGCAGCGGCGATCGCCTGCAGCTCGAACCCCTGGCCGGAGATCGCCTGCGCCGCCATCAGGCGCGACGTGAAGAGCAGCGCCGCTATCCCGACGCAAAGGCCGCTGATCACGTAGACCGCGAAGGTCACCAGCCCGACATTTATTCCCGCCGCGCGCGCCGCTTCGCGGTTGCCGCCGACGGCGTAGACGTAACGCCCGAAGCGCGTGAAGCTGAGCACGATCCAGGCGACAACGCCGACCAGCCCCAGGACGAGCGCGGGTATCGGGATGCCGAAGAGCGTGCCCTGGCCAATGACGCTGTAATAGGGCTGCAGATTGTAGATCGGATTGACCCGATACCAGACGACGAAGCCGCGGAACGCGGTCAGCGTGCCGAGTGTCACGATCAGCGGATTGACGCCGGCGCCCGCGATGATCGCTCCGTTGACCGCGCCTCCGATCAGGCCGACGACAATCGGCGTGCCGAACGCGAGCAGCATGTTCGCCGCCGTCGGATCACGTTGGGCAAAAAGCCCGGACATGATCCCGGCGACCGCAAGGAGCGAGCCGACCGAGAGGTCGATACCTGCCGTGATAATCGCAAACGTCATGCCGACGGCGATGATGCCGATCACGGAGACCTGCAGGAGTATGAGGAGCGCGTTGTCCCAGGTGCGGAACTCGGGAACGCGGACCGAGAAGTAGGCGATAAGGACGGCAAGCGCGATGTAGATGCCG
This sequence comes from uncultured Alphaproteobacteria bacterium, assembly GCA_963761005.1. Lineage (GTDB taxonomy): Bacteria > Pseudomonadota > Alphaproteobacteria > Rhizobiales > Afifellaceae > DASWJZ01. The sequence goes on along the minus strand of CAVXFK010000027.1, from coordinate 1,103,744 downwards.
TATTCGCGGAGCAGCGTCGCTCCCATCGCGGCGCCGCGCGTGGGATGTGGCGCCGTCTCAGTCATCATGGCTCGCACCCGCGGCCATCGCGACAAGCTTCTCTTCGGTCGCCTCGCCGCGCGCGACGGAGCCAACCAGAATGCCGTCCCGCATCACCAGGATGCGATCGCTCATGCCGAGAATCTCGGGAAGCTCCGACGATATGAGCAGGACGGCTAGTCCTTGATGCGCGAGCCGGTCGATGGTGCCGTGGACCTCCGCCTTGGCAACGACATCGATGCCGCGCGTCGGCTCGTCGAGGATCAGGACGCGCGGCCGCGACATCAGTGAGCGACCGATCACTACCTTCTGCTGATTGCCGCCCGACAGAGCAGAAACCTCCTGCGCCGGTGACTGCGCGCGCACCAGAAGGGCCGCGAGAAAATTGCGGACTTCGGCGCGCTCGCTTCGCCGCTTGACAAAGCCGAGCGAGGTGAACTGCCCGAGCGCGCCGAGCGACATGTTCTCGCCGACCGAAAGCATCGGCACGAGCCCGCGTGCGTGCCGATCCTCAGGCGACATCGCGATGCCGACGCGAAGCGCCCTGCCGGGCGAGCGGATCGACACCGGCTCACCGTCGATCCGGATCGTCCCCGCATCGGCCGGCGCAAGCCCGAAAAGCGCCTCCGCGAGCTCCGATCGTCCGGAGCCGATGATCCCATAGAGCCCGACGATCTCGCCGGCGCGAACGGTGAGCGTCACCGGACCGAACACGCCGCGCCGCTCAAGCTCCGTCGCCTCGATCCGCACCGCGCCCGGCGTGATCGGCGTATGCGGGAACAGCGCCGAAAGATCGCGCCCGACCATGGCGCGGACGAGCGCGGCTTCGGTCCACTCGCTGGTCGGCCGGCTCGCGATCTTCCGTCCGTCGCGGAGGACCGTCACACGGTCGGTCAGCGCGAAGACCTCGTCGAGCTTGTGCGAAATATAGACGACGGCGGTCCCCATTGCCGCGAGCCGGCGCACGATGGCGAAGAGCTCTCGTATCTCATGCACCGTCAGCGACGAGGTCGGCTCGTCGAGGATCAAGACGCGCGGCGACGCCGACACGCCCTTCACGATCTCAACCAGCTGACGCTCGGCAATGCTCAGATGATCGATCCGCGCTGCGGGATCGAGCGCGATGCCGCATTCGCGAAGCACGCGGCTTGCCGCCTGCTCGATCGGGCGTCTGCTGATGAAGCCGGGGAGCTTCGAGCGCGGCTCGCGGCCGAGGAAGATGTTCTCCGCGACCGAGAGCTCGGGCAGAAGGCTGAGCTCCTGATGGACAAGGGCGACGCCGTGGGCGCGCGCCTGTGCCGGAGTCGTCAGCAACACTCTTTCGCCGTCAAGGAAGATCTCGCCCTCGTAGTCGGCAAAAGTGCCGGCCAGAATCCGCATGAAGGTCGACTTGCCGGCGCCATTCTCGCCGACCAGCCCATGCACCTCGCCAAGCTCGAGATCGAGGTCGACGCCGTCGACAGCGCGGGTCGCGCCGAAGCTTTTGGAAATCGCGCGCAACGAGACAGCGGGCCGGCCGGTCGTCGCGCCGGGGGCGTCGGTTGGGGCAGCGAACAGCGCCGGCGTCATGGCTTACGAAGCCGCCGCTGCCTGATGGACGTTGGCAGCGCCTAGCTCGCTTCCGACATCGCTCGCGATGGCCGGCATGTCCTCCCCCACGTCACGCCCTGCGCCCGTGGCGTATGGTAGCAGCCCCTTCGTGATTGTCGACGATTTTGTGATAGCGTCGCGGAATTCTTCTCGCTCGCGTAACAAACAGTGTTTAACTACAGTATCTTATCGTATCGTGCGGCTGTCGGATCAGGGATCGGACGTAAAGTTTGTCAACAAAGTTGCATTCGGCTAGGTTGCGCGCACGATGAGCGAAACGATTCCGGCAGGCATGCTGCCGTCCGGCGACCCGGCGGCCGAGCAGATTGCCCGCATGCTTGAGCGCGACATCGTGCTTGGGCGCCTAAAGCCCGGCGCGAAGCTGCGCGAGGAGGACCTGGCTGAGCGGTTCTCCGCGTCACGCCACCATGTACGCGAGGGGCTCGGCCGGCTCGAGCGCGTCGGAATTGTCGTCAAGGAGAGGAACCGCGGCGTCACGGTAAGGCGGTTCAACGTGGACGAGGTCCGACAGATCTACGACGTGCGGGAAATCCTGCAGCGCCAGGCGGCGCTGCGTATTCCGCTGCCTGTCCCCGACGCGGCGATCGAAAGGCTTCGGGCGATCAACGCCGAATACGAGGCGGCCGTCGACGCCGACGACCTGCAATTGATCCACGAGACGAACGACCTCTTTCACACGGAGCTGTTTCGCCTCTGCGGCAACGATCTTCTGCTGCAGCTTGTGAAGAACTACATGGACCTGACCTACGCCATCCGCGGGTCGGCATTCGGCGATCCCGAGCATCTCGAGACGTCACGCCGCCATCATCGGATCATGCTGGAGCTTCTCGCCGGGACGGACGCCTGGGCATTGTCCCAGATCTGTGTGGATCACATTCAACCGACCAAGGCGCTCTATCTCTCGATGCTGATGGCGCAGGCTGGCGGCGCCGGGAGCGGCTGAATTCCCGATACTTCACAGTGCAGCGCTCGTATGGGCCGTTATTTCTTCAGTCGAGCGCGAGCCAGATCTGACCCGCCTCCTCGCGCCAGGGGATCAGACTAAGCGGTGCGCGATTTTTCGAAATGTCCCCCAGCATCGGCATACCCGGAGACACTCCATCGTCGTTGAGCGCCTCGCACCAGCTTACGATCTCACCCGACGTGAGATCGAAGCAGCTCTCGTGCCAACGGCATTTGATGACGCCGGTGCCGCCGATGCTGCTGCCGGGCTTCTGATCCTCCGCCGTCGCCGTTGCCTCGAAGAACGGCAGCTTCAGGTGGGGGCAGGCATTGTTGAAGGCAAATATCTGTTCGCCTTTCTTGAGAAGCACTGCGTAGAGGCTGTTGAATTCGAGAACCTTCGGCTCGCCGTCGACGAGGGAATCGGAAGGTATGGCCTTATGCCAAGTCTTGCCGCCGAGTTGCATCGTCTCGCGAGCGGCGGCGGCGTTCAGCGCCCGTTCGGTCTCCGGGCGCAGCTTCGCGATCTCATAGAGCGTGATGCGGTCGGAGGTTCCGCGCAGCCGCACGCGGACGAAATCGGTCATCTCGACGTCATCTTTGACGCGCTCGTACAGCGCCTCGGAGATAAGCAGCCGAGTCCCGGCTTCCTTGTTAGCGGCTTCAACGCGGCTCGCGACATTGACTGCATCGCCGATCGCGGTCAGCCGTTCATTCCCGGGCGAGCCTATCGAGCCGATCACCGCATCGCCTAGGTGCAGTCCGATGCGGATATCGAAGTCGATCCCATACATCGACGCGAAAAACGGCTTCATGCGGTCGACAGCGGCAAGCGTCTGCAGCGCGGCGTTGACCGACCGTATCGGCGCGTCCGGTTGGCCGTCGACGCCGAATATCGCCATCAAACCGTCGCCGACGAACTTGTCGATATAGCCGTCGTTCCGCTCGATCAGCTCGCCAACCTGCGCGAAATACCGGTTCAGAAGGTACATCAGGTCGTAGGGCGTCAGTGCCTCAGAGAAGCTCGTGAAGCCGGCCACATCTGAGAAGAACAGAACGACGGGCTTCACTTCGCCCGACTTCGCGGCAGCGCGCCTCTGCAATTGGTTTGCGATGCGGAGATCCGTCTCGTCGAGAACGAGGCGTCGGAACGCGATGTCGCCGGTCGGGCGGAGCTGGCACGCCAGACGGATATTGTCCGCCAGGCCCAGTCGGCTGGTCAGCTCACGCTCTACGGCGCCTTCGCCCGGACAAGCTTCAGCGCCTTCCAGGATCCAGATGCGGCAGGTCGAACACTTCGCCTTGCCGCCGCAGGCGTGCGCGATCGGAAGATGCGCGCGGCGCGCAGCTTCAAGCACCGACTCGCCGACGGCGCAGTCGATCGTGATATTGTCGGGCAGAGATCGAAGGCTTGGCACCCGCGCTCTCGCTTTGATTTCGCCGGGCGCTTTTATAGACCCGCTAGGGAGCGGCACCCACAAATTTTCGATCTCAAAGCCTGACCACCTCGCCGGTGCGCACGGACCGGTCCGCGGCGAGCACGATGCGCAGGCTCTTGATCGCGTCTTCCATGTGGTCGGTCAGATCGATGTCCTCGTCGATCGCGCGAAGCAGAAAGCGCTGCTCGCGCTCGCAGAGGTTGTCATGGCTCGGCTCGTCGGTGGTCTTGATGCGCTGGTCGGGCATCGCCAGAGTTCCGTCGGCGTTGAGATCGGCCGGATGGAAGAGTATCTGGTTGGTCTTGGTGTGAGTGTTGATGTCGGCCGATTTGGCCTCCGTCGCGGTCTCCGCCATCACGATCGAGACCGAGCCCTTCGGCCCGATCACGTCCTTCACGAAAAAGGCCGTCTCGCTCATCATCGGCCCCCAGCCGGCCTCGTACCAGCCGACCGAGCCGTCGTCGAACGCAACCTCGAAGTGCCCGTAATTGTACATACCCGGCGGCATGTCGTCGGTGAGTCGTGCGCCCACCGCATGCACCCTCACCGGCGCGGCCCTCGTGATCTGGCACCAGACGTCGACGTAGTGGACGCCGCAATCGACGATCGGCGAAAGCGTCTGCAGGAGCCGCTTGTGCGTCTCCCACTGCGCCCCGCTCGATTGCTGATTGAGGTTCATGCGGAAGACGAGCGGCACTCCGAGCGTCTTCGCGAGCTCGATGAAGCGCGTCCAGCTTGGATGGTGCCTGAGGATATAGCCGACGACGAGCTTGCGCCGCGTCCGCTTCGCCGCGGCGACGACTCGCTCGGCGTCCGCGACGGTCTCGGCGAGCGGCTTCTCGACGAAGATGTGCGCACCGCTTTCCATCGCCTTGATGGCGTAGTCGGCATGCGTGTCGGACCAAGTGTTGATCGAGACCACATCGGGCTTCACCGCCGCGAGCGCATCCTCGTAGCGCGCGAAGCGCGGGGCGCCTTCGAGCGCGGCAGGAAGCTCCCTATCAGCGATCCGGCGCTCGCAGACGCCGGCGACTTCGAAGCCGTCGATCCGCGCGTAAGCGAGCGCGTGGCTCATTCCCATGTTGCCGAGGCCGACGACGAGCACTCTTTTCGCTGGCATTGCTCCCTCTCCATCCAGAACTCATGCTCCGCCCTGCCACCGCCGTCACAGCGTCTCCGTGACCTTCAGAAGATTGGGCGGGTGATCGGGGTCCCTCCCCCGGGCCCGCGCCAGCGCGTCGGCAAGCGGATAGAAGCTCTGCACCAGCGCGATCGCCTGGGCAAAGGGATGGAGGCCGTCGGCGGTCGGCAGTCGCAGGAGGCCCTCCCCTTCGACAGGTCCGGCGGTGATGACACGGACGCCCCGCGCGACGAGCCCGCGCGCCAACTCGTCGAGAGAGGCGAGCGCCTCGTCGCGCTGGCTGAAGAGCACGACGGGAAACTCGGGGCCGGCCAAGGCCAGCGGCCCGTGCATCAGCTCCGCCGCGCTCAAAGCTTCCGCATGGAGGCCGCAAGTCTCCTTCAGCTTGAGCGCCGCCTCCTGCGCCGCCGCGTAGCCGGCCGCGCGGCCGACGACATAGAGGCTCTGCGCGTTCCGTAGCTCCGGCAGGGCCGCGCTCCAGTCGCGCGACAGCGCATCGCGCAGATCGCCTGGCAAGCGCCGCACGGCGGATTCGAGCGCGGCAACGCCGCTCCACGCGCCGACAAGCTGCAGGATGGCGGCGAGCGAGGCGAGATAGGACTTGGTCGCCGCCACGCTCTTTTCCAAGCCTGCGTGGAGGGGCAGCACGACGTGACAGCGCTCGGCGAGCGGCGACGTGGCGTCGTTGACAAGCGCCACCGTCAGCGCCCCGTCCTCCCGTGCCATGTCGGCGAGCGCGAGAAGATCCGGACTCCGTCCCGACTGCGAGATCGCGACGAAAAGCGCGTCCGCCATCCTGAGCCGGGTGCCATAGATCGACCTGACCGATGGGCCGACCGAGGCAACCACGACGCCGAGGCGGATCTCGAGCAGATATTTGGCGAATGTCGCCGCACTGTCGGAGCTGCCGCGGGCGCAGGTGACGACGAATTTCGGCGGAGCGGCTCTAAGGCGCGCGCCGAGATCGCGACAGGCCTCCTCGTTCGCGGCGATCAGCCTGGCCACCGCTTCGGGTGCCTCGACCGCCTCGGCGTGCATCAAACTGCCCATCGGCGCTCTTTTCGCTCTCCTCGCCGCCGCAAAACGGCGCCGTGCCAATCTAGAACGGCGGCACAACTGCCGCCAGTTCCGGAGGGAATCGCGGATTCGATCTGCACCGTCCGAGGACCTATGATAGTGGACCTGTATTGGCACGAAGGCCGCGCGTAAAATGTCCACGACCGAGACCGTCAGCCGGCGTTACCGCGGCCTCGACCTTTGGGACGACCAGGCAATTCTCGCCGCCTTCCTCAAGGGACAGAGGCGGGCGATCGAAGCCGTCGGCTCTGCGAGCCTGGCGATCGCCGCGGCCGCACGCGCGATCGTCGAACGGGTCGGGGATACCGGCCGGCTCATCTACGTCGGTGCCGGGTCTTCCGGGGTCATCGCCGCGCTCGACGGGATGGAGCTTGCCGGGACGTTTGGCTGGCCTGAGCAGCGGACGCATTTCGTGCTTGCCAGCGGCAATGAGATCAAGCCGGGCATCGCCGGCAGACCGGAAGACGACTCGGCGCGCGGTGTCGCGGAAATCGCGGCGCTTGCGCTTGGGCCGGCAGATGTCGTGATCGCGGTCGCTGCAAGCGGCACGACCCCCTTCACGCTCGCTGCGGCGAAGGCGGCGCGCGAGGCCGGCGCGCTCACCATCGGAGTTGCCAGCAACGCGGACGCCCCGCTCCTGAAAGAGGCCGATGTCCCGGTGTTTCTCGATACCGGACCGGAGATCATCGCCGGCTCGACACGGATGGACGCCGGCACGGCACAGAAGGCCGCCTTGAACCTGCTTTCGAGCCTGGTCATGATTCGGCTCGGGCGGATCTACGACGGGTATATGGTCGACGTTCGCGCCGACAACGCGAAGCTGCGCAAGCGGGCCGTGACCATGCTGACCGAGATCACCGGCGTCGGCCAAGACGCCGCCGCCGGCGCTCTCGACATTTGCGACGGCCGGGTCAAGCATGCGGCACTCGTCGCCCGCGGAGTTTGTGCGGCCGAGGCCGAACGCATCCTGGCGGATGCAAAGGGAAATCTGCGCATCGCGCTCGCCAGGCTTCACCCGGCGGGCGACGGTCACGGAGCGGCCGGCACGAATGCCGGCGACGAAAAAGCAAGCACGGAGGTCTAGTCAATGATCAAGCGTTCATCACGGGTCTGGCGGCTTGCCGCCCTGGCGGGGACAGCGCTGGCGCTCTCCACGTTCAGCGGTCTCGCCTTCGGCGAAACGACGCTCACCATCGAAAGCTGGCGCAACGACGACGCCGATCTGTGGACCAATCAGATCATCCCGGCCTTCGAGAAGGACCACCCCGACATCAAGGTCGTGTTCAACCCGACGGCGCCGACCGAGTACAACGCGGCGCTGAACTCGCGGCTTGAGGGGGGCTCGGCCGGAGACCTGATCACCTGCCGTCCGTTCGACGCTTCGCTCGACCTTTTCAACAAGGGCTATCTCCTGCCGCTGAACGATCTTCCCGGCATGGAGAACTTCTCCGACGTCGCGAAGGTCGCCTGGTCCACCGATGACGGCAAGACGACGTTCTGCGTGCCGATGGCCTCGGTGATCCACGGCTTCATCTATAACAAGAAGATCTTCGACGAACTGAAGCTGACGCCACCGAAAACCGTCGACGAATTTTTTGCAGTCCTCGACAAGATCAAGGCCGATGGCAACTACGTGCCGCTCGATCTCGGCACCGCCGATCAGTGGGAGTCCGCCACCATGGGCTTCCAGAACATCGGACCGAACTACTGGAAGGGCGAGGAAGGGCGCAAGGCGCTGATCGCGGGCACGGCCAAGTTCACCGACAAGCCCTACATCGACACCTGGGCACAGATGGCGAAGTGGGGTCCCTACATGGGCGACGGCTATCAGGCTCAGAAATACCCTGACAGCCAGAACCTGTTCACGCTCGGAAGGGCCGCCATCTACGCCGCCGGCTCCTGGGACATCACCACCTTCGAGAAGCAGTCGGACTTCCAGTTCGATGCTTTCCCGCCGCCGGTCGAGAAGGAAGGCGACACCTGCTACATCAGTGATCATGTCGACATCGGCATGGGCATCAACGCCAAGTCACCGAACGTCGATGCGGCCAAGACCTTCATGTCGTGGGTCGCCTCGCCGGCCTTCGCCGGGATCTATGCCAACGCCCTCCCCGGCTTCTTCCCGCTGTCGAGCGCGCCGGTCGACATCAAGGACCCGGTCGCCAAGACCTTCGTCAGCTGGCGCCAGACCTGCAAGTCGACCATCCGCAACTCCTACCAGATCCTGTCGCGCGGCACGCCCAACCTGGAGAACGAGCTGTGGAACGTCAGCGCCCAGGTGCTGAACGGCACAATGACGCCTGAGGACGCCGGCAAGCAGATCCAGGACGGGCTCGACTCCTGGTACAAGCCGATGGTGCAATAGGCTCAAACAAGTGGCGGGCCGGGACGCATTCCCGGCCCGCTTCCTCCACGGCCGCCTCGCCAGCGGCGGATTTGACTCTCCCCTTTAACGATCCGACAGTCTCCGCATGACGGCGCGGTGCCTACCTCAGCGCGTGCATCGCGTCCCGGAAGTGGGGCGATGTCGGATATAGTCGATGACGCTGAGCTGCCTCGGGTCGACACCAGGGAGGCGACACCCTGGACGACCTACGTTATCGCCTTCCTGGCGCCGGCCGCGATCGTCTACACGGTCTTCGCGATCTATCCGCTGATCGACACCATTCGCCTGAGCTTCTACGCCATCGACTCTTCAGGCGAGTCACACTTCGCCGGCTTCGGCAACTTCGTCACCCTTTTGACCGATCCGCATTGGGCGGGGCCGTTCTGGAACGCCTTCCGCAACAACCTTGTCTTCTTCACCGTCCACATGGTCGTGCAGAACTCGATCGGGCTCGCGCTCGCCGTTCTGCTCAGTCTGCCCGCGCTCGCCGGGCGCAACGTCTACCGGACGCTGATCTTCCTGCCGACCATGCTTTCCGTCGTGATCATCGGCTTCATCTGGCAGCTAATCCTCTCGCCGCTCTGGGGCATCGCGAAGGGCTTCCTGAAAGTCCTCCACCTTGGCGGTCTCTTCGCCCCGTGGCTCGGCCTCGAAGGCACCGCGCTCGTCACGATTTCGCTGATCTCGGTCTGGCAGTTCGTCGGCATCCCGATGATGCTGATCTACGCGGCGCTGCTCAACATCCCGGACGACCTCGTCGACGCAGCGACTGTCGACGGTGCCAACCAGTGGCACGTCTTTTTGTCGATCAAGCTGCCGCTGATCCTCCCGACCCTCGGCGTCGTCGCCATCCTGACCTTCGTCGGCAATTTCAACGCCTTCGACCTGATCTACACGGTCAAAGGCGCGATCGCCGGCCCGAACTTCGCCACCGACATCCTCGGCACGTTCTTCTACCGCACGTTCTTCGGCTACCAGCTCCAGCCCGGAAGCCCGACGATGGGCGCAACGGTCGCGACGATGATGCTGATCATCATCCTGATCGGCGTGCTCGCCTATCTCTTCGGCGTCCAGCGCCGCCTGCGCCACCATCTGGCCTGAGATCGCCGGCCCCATGAACAAGCAGCGCGCCTCCCGCCTCGTCGTTCATGCAGCGCTGTTCCTTTACACCTGTCTGGCGATCGGACCGATCCTTCTCATCCTGATGAATTCGTTCAAGTCGCGAAGAGCGATCTTCGGGTCGCCCCTTTCGCCGCCGGACGGCTCGACCTTCACGCTGATCGGCTACAACTTCGTGCTCGGCAAAGCCGATTTCGGGCACTACTTCGTGAACAGCCTGACGGTTACCATCGTCTCGCTGGCTCTGGTGCTTCTGACCGGCGCCATGTGCGCCTGGGCGCTCACCGAATATCGCTTCAAGGGCAACGCGCTGGTCGGCCTCTATATGGCGATCGGCATCATGGTGCCGATCCGCCTCGGCAGCGTATCGATCCTGAAGATGATGGTCGGGCTTGGGCTGGTAAACACGCTGACCGCATTGATCCTCGTCTACACGGCGATGGGTCTGCCGCTCGCGATCTTCATCCTCGCCGAGTTCATCCAGCAGGTGCCGCGCGACCTCCGTGACGCTGCGCGCTGCGACGGCGTCAGCGAATACCGCATCTTCTATGCCGTGATCCTCCCGCTGATCCGCCCGGCGCTCGCGACCGTCGCGGTCTTCACCATGGTCCCGATCTGGAACGATCTCTGGTTCCCGCTGATCCTGGCGCCCGGGCGCGCGACGCAGACCGTCACGCTCGGCGTGCAGCAGTTCATCGGGCAATACGTGACCGACTGGAACGCCGTGCTCTCGGCGCTGTCGCTGGCGATCGCCCCTATCCTGATCCTCTACGTCCTCTTCTCGCGCAGCCTGGTGCGCGGCCTGACCGCCGGAGCCGTGAAATAATGGCCGAGGTCTCGCTCAAGGGCGTCAGCAAATCCTTCGGGCCGGTGGAGGTCCTGAAGGACATCAATCTCGACGTGGCGGACGGCGAGTTCGTCGTCTTCGTCGGCCCGTCGGGCTGCGGGAAGTCGACGCTGCTCCGACTGATCGCCGGGCTTGAGAAGGCGACATCGGGCGGCATCTTCATCGGTGGGCGCCGCGTCAACGATGTGCCTCCGGCCGAGCGCAAGATCGCGATGGTCTTCCAGTCCTACGCGCTCTATCCGCACATGAGCGTCTATCGCAACATGGCCTTCGGCCTGAAACACGCCAAGACCGGGCGCGAAGAGATCGACCGGCGCGTGCGCCTCGCGGCGGAGACGCTGCAGCTCACACCCTATCTCCGCCGCTACCCGCGCGATCTCTCCGGCGGACAACGCCAGCGTGTCGCCATCGGCCGCGCCATCGTGCGCGAGCCGGCGGTTTTCCTCTTCGACGAGCCGCTGTCGAACCTCGACGCGGCGCTCAGGATCAACACCCGCATCGAGATCGCCAAGCTGCACCGGGCGCTCGGCGCGACGACGATCTACGTGACGCACGACCAGGTCGAGGCGATGACGCTCGCCTCGAAGATCGTCGTGATCAACAAGGGGCAGATCGAGCAGATCGGCACGCCGCTCGACCTTTATCACCGGCCGGCGAAGCTCTTCGTCGCCGGTTTCATCGGCAGCCCGCAGATGAACTTCGTCAAGGCGAAGGTCGTCGGCGCCGACGGCGGGCTTGACGTGAGGCTCGACGTCGGCGGGGATGTGCGCCTGCCGATCGCCGCGAAGGCGAAGACGGGCGACGTCGTCACGCTCGGTGTCAGGCCGGAGAATCTGTCCGACCAGCCGGGCGGCGATTTCGGCCTCGCCGGCGTCGTCGACGCGGTCGAGCACCTTGGCGAATCGAGTCTCGTGCACATGCATCTCGACGACGGCACCGTCATCGTCGTGCGCACCCCGGGCGACAGCATGGTGCTCCCCGGCTCCCAGCTGACTGCCACGGCTCCACTCAGCGCGATCCACGTCTTCACGGCATCGGGAGCGTCACTCACGAACGGCTAACGGCCGCTCGTTAAGAAGTTGTTAGGGATATTCGCCCAGAAAGCGAGATTGGCGAAAACGGCGATGCCACGAGCGGGCGCTGAAGCCCACCGGTTGCTCGTTTCAGCGGTTTCGGGCGCCGGTCATTGCCAGCCATGCCCCGCGCCGGGGGATTTGGGATGGTCGCGGTTCTGCGAGACGGGCTAAGCGCTTGGCTTGATCAGCTGATGGCTGTGCCATCGACTCATCCTATTGCTTGCGCGCTGATCGGTCTCGCCTGGATTGGGTCCCTCTCTTTGCGGAGCTTGTCCGCCGCGGCAATTGCCACCCTGCTCGCAGTGGCGACGCTGATTCAGCTCTCACCTTTGCAGGCGGTAACGCCGCTCTGGGCCGTGCTCGCCGTTGTGCTGCTCGCGAACGCGCTCTTGGCGCTGCAGGTGTTGACGTGGCGGAACACCGTGAAGCGGAAATTGGACAGCATGAACGACGAGCTGAGCAAGATCCGGAGCGCCTACGAGGGAGAGGTCCACTGGCGCATGGCGGCCTATCGGGTCGAAGCCTCCAAGCTCGCGACGTCCGAGGTTCCGATAGCCGACTTGACGGAACGCGTGGAGATGCTGGCTCGCCAGCTCAACGCCTCAAGGATGGAGGCCGTCCCGGAAAAGGACGGACTTGCTACGCTGCCTGTGAAGCGGCCTCGGCGGACTGTGCCTGTTCCGCAGGAACAAACTTCCCCTCAGCGCTGAAGTGGCGGATCGTCGCCGTGTAGAGCTTCCGCAGGAGATTCTCGGCTGTCTGTGCTCGCATCTCAGCCGCCGAAAGTCTCAGTTGCGCGGCCTGCAGCTCGACCAGGTTCGACTGATATGTCACCGCGAATGACTGCACCATATTGATGAGAGCGGTGACGTCATCATCCGAAGGAATCGGAGGCCGCCCTTCTTGCTGCTGGTCATGGGCGTGGTAATTTTCTCCGTCGGACATCGCGGATGCTCCACGGGCTGAGCCCTACCTGATGGTCTCAGGTGGGCTTTCAAAACACCGCTGGATAAGACCGACGTTCGGTTAACAATGTGTAAACGTCCCCCTTTGGGGGGGCCAGAATAGGGCTCGGGCCCGCTCTTTCGCGGGAAATCTTTCTTCGCCGAGCATGCATGCAACTTTCGGAGGAGCCGCCCCACCATCCAACCGACCAAAGCGCTCTATCTCTCGATGCTGATGGCGCAGGCGAGTGGCGCCTCACGCGACCACTGACATTTTCGCCCCGGGCGCGAGCGTCGCGTCTCCGAACCCTCCGCTGAAAATGGCATTGGTTCAAAGACGTGCATTCGATCCTTGAGCTCATTTGGAACTTCGGCTGCACTTGGTGGACGGCCCCGTCCGCTCGGGTCGGTTGATTCCACTGTGGACAGCCGAAAGCAGACCGGCGCACACTTGCAGGCGACCGGTTTGGTCCGAAAAAACGGGAGACGAGCTATGCTGTTGCGACCGATGCGACACCTTGCGGCCGCCGCCGTGCTTTGCGTGGGGCTGGCGGCCCCAGCCTTCGCCGAGACGCCCGCCGACACGCTGGTGCAGGCCTGGCAGATCGACGACATTATTTCGCTCGACCCGGCCGAAATCTTCGAGTTCTCGACCTCCGAGATCGCCGGCAACACTTATGAGCGCCTGATCGGCTACGACATCAACGACGTCTCCAAGGTGTTCGGCGTGGTCGCCGAATCCTGGAGCGTTTCGGACGACGGCAAGACCATCACGTTCAAGATCCGGCAAGGCCGCAAGTTCGCCTCCGGCAATCCGATCACGGCGGAAGACGTCGTCTTCTCGCTCCGGCGCGCGATCAAGCTCGACAAGTCGCCGGCCTTCATCATCGGCCAGTTCGGGCTCACCCCCGACAACGTCGACGAGATGATCAAGCAGACGGGTGACTACGAATTCTCCTTCACGATGGACAAGCCCTATGCTTCGAGCTTCGTCCTCTATTGCCTGACCGCGACCGTCGCTTCCGTCGTCGACAAGAAGCTCGCCATGGAGCACGAGACGAATGGCGATTTCGGCTACGAGTGGCTGAAGACCCACTACGCCGGCTCCGGCCCCTTCGTCATCCGCGACTGGCGCGCCAACGAAGCGGTCGTGCTTGAGCGGAACGACAATTATTCCGGCACAAAGGCACCGCTCGCCCGCGTCATCTACCGCCACATCCCGGAGACCGCGACGCAGCGGATTCTTCTCGAAAAGGGCGACATCGACGTGGCGCGCAATCTCGGCCCGGAAGAGCTTGCCGCTGTCGCGTCGAACCCGGACATCAAGACCCAGTCGGCAGTCAAGGGCACGATCTACTATCTCGGCCTCAACCAGAAGAACCCGACGCTCGCCAAGCCCGAGGTGCGCCAGGCGTTGAAGTACCTGGTCGACTATTCGGCGATCGGCGACACGATCATGAAGAACCTCGGCGAAGTGCACCAGGCGTTCCTGCCGAAAGGCTTCCTCGGCGCGGTGAACGATAACCCGTTTTCGCTCGACGTCGCCAAGGCCAAGGAGCTGCTCGCGCAAGGCAGGCGTACCGGACGGCTTCAACGTCACGATGGACGTGCGCAACACGCAGCCTATCACCGGCATCGCCGAGGCCGTGCAGCAGACCTTTGCCCAGGCCGGAGTCAACGTCGAGATCATCCCGGGCGACGGGAAGCAGACGCTGACCAAGTACCGCGCCCGCCAGCACGACATCTATATCGGCATCTGGGGGCCGGACTATCAGGACCCGCATACGAACGCGCAGACCTACGCATCCAATCCGGACAATTCGGACGATGCTGCGTCGAAGACGCTCGCCTGGCGCAACGCCTGGGATATTCCCGAGCTGACCGCCGAGGTCAATCAGGCGATCCTCGAGCAGGATACGGCGAAGCGCGCCGCCATGTATGAGGACCTGCAGAAGAAGGTCATGGACACCGGCCCGTTCGTGATCATGTTCCAGCAGACCGAAGTCGCGGCGCTGCGCAAGAACGTGAAGGACTTCATCCTCGGGCCGTCCTTCGACAACAACCTCGTGACCATGACCAGCAAGGAGTGAGCCTCCTAAGCGCGCCGGAGGGCGCAAGCATCGAAGAAGGGGGGCGCGCCCGCGCCCTTCTTCATGTCGTCTGGGCGATCGCGCGGTTTGTCCTGACGGTCTTGGTCACGCTCGTCGGGCTTCTCGCCGTCACCTTCATCATCGGCCGCGTCGTGCCGATCGACCCGGTTCTCGCGATCGTCGGGGACCGGGCGCCACAAAGTGTCTACCTTCGCGTGCGACAGGAGCTCGGCCTCGATCTGCCGTTGATCGAGCAGTTCTGGCTCTATTGCGTCAAGGTGCTTTCCGGCGACTTCGGGCGCTCGGTGCTGACCACCAATCCCGTGCTCTCCGATATCGCGCACTTCTTCCCCGCGACGATCGAGCTTGCGACGATGGGGACGCTGATCGGCACGGTGCTCGGCATTCCGCTCGGCGTGTTCGCCGCGGTGCGCTCCGGCTCGATCCTCGATCAGCTCGTACGCGTCGTCGGGCTGATCGGCTATTCGGTGCCGATCTTCTGGCTCGGGCTGATGGCGCTCCTCCTCTTCTATGCCAAGCTCGACTGGGTGTCGGGGCCGGGCCGGGTCGACATCGCCTACGACTACATCGTCACGCCGGTGACGGGGTCGATCCTCGTCGACAGCCTGATGCAGGGCCAGTTCGCGGTGTTCCGCAACGCCTTCTCCCACATCATCCTGCCGGCCTCGCTGCTCGGCTATTTCTCGCTTGCCTATATCAGCCGCATGACGCGCTCTTTCATGCTGAACGAGCTCAGCCAGGAATACATTGTGGCGGCGCGCGTGAAGGGTATCTCCGAGGCGCGCGTGATCTGGCGCCACGCGCTGCGGAACGCAGCGGTCCCGCTGGTGACGGTCGTCGTGCTCTCCTATGCCGGGCTGCTCGAAGGCTCCGTTCTGACGGAGACGGTGTTCGCCTGGCCGGGGATCGGCCTCTACCTCACCAATTCGCTGCAAAACGCCGACATGAATGCGGTGCTCGGCGCAACACTCACGATCGGCGTCACCTTCGTCGGGCTGAATTTCCTCTCCGACGTGCTTTACCGGCTGCTCGACCCGAGGACGCGTTGAAATGGCGGAAGCTTCGACCGCACGGCAGCGCGTTGGTCGAGCCGGCCTCAGAGCATGGCTGCTCGCAGCGGAGCCGGGGTCGCGCTGGCAGGCGCGTCTTGGCCGATTCTACGTCAGCTGGCGGACCTTCCTCGGCAATCCGCTCGCCGTGGTCGGGCTCGTCATCGTCGCCGCGCTGCTCTTTTGTGCGCTCTTCGCCGACCTTCTCGCGACGCACTCGCCCTATACCGGCGGCGATCTCAGAACCGAGCGCCTGCTCCCGCCCGGCCCCACCTTCTGGCTCGGGACCGACGACCAGGCGCGCGACATCTATTCGCGCATTGTCTACGGCTCGCGCCTGACGCTGCTCGTCGTCATCCTGGTCTCGGTGATCGCGACCCCGATCGGCCTCGCGATCGGCACCATCGCCGGCTATTCCGGCCGCTGGATCGACGTCGTTCTGATGCGGCTGACCGACATCTTCCTCGCCTTTCCGCGCCTGGTGCTGGCGCTCGCTTTCGTCGCCGCGCTCGGACCGGGAATCGAGAACGCAATCATCGCGATCGCCGTGACCGCCTGGCCGCCCTACGCCCGCATTGCCCGCGCGGAGACACTGACGATTCGCAACTCGGAGTTCATCCAGGCGGTGCGCCTGCAGGGCGGGTCATCGGCGCGCATCATCCTGAAACATGTCGTGCCGCTCTGCCTCTCCTCGGTGATCGTGCGCGTGACGCTCGACATGGCGGGGATCATCTTGACCGCTGCCGGCCTCGGCTTCCTCGGCCTCGGCGCGCAGCCGCCCCTCCCCGAATGGGGTGCGATGATCGCGGCGGGACGGCGCTTTCTCATCGACCAATGGTGGGTCGCAGCGGTGCCCGGCATCGCGATCTTCGTCGTCAGCCTCGGCTTCAACCTGCTCGGCGACGGCTTGCGCGACGTGCTCGACCCGAAGGCGGCCAAATGAGCGAGCGGCCGCTGCTCGCCGTCGAGGACCTGCGGGTGCGCTTCAACCTTCGCCGCGGCATTGTCGAGGCTGTTCGCGGCATTTCGTTTTCGCTTGGGCGCGAGCGGCTCGGCATTGTCGGCGAGTCGGGGTCCGGCAAGTCGCAGACCGGGCGCGCCATCCTCAGACTGACGCCGCCGCCCGGCGAGGTTACCGCTAAGCGGCTCGAATTCGACGGCATCGACCTTCTGCGGGCCGGCTCTGCGGAGGTGCGGCGGCTCCGCGGCGGCCGCATGACGATGGTGATGCAGGACCCGAAATACTCGCTCGACCCGGTGATGCCGGTCGGACGCCAGATCATCGAAACCTATCGGGCGCACGCGAAGACTTCGAGGGCCGAGGCGCGCGAGAAGGCGCTCGACATTCTTGCCGCGGTCCAGCTCCACGATCCGACGCGGGTTCTCTCGCTCTATCCGCACGAGCTTTCCGGTGGCATGGGACAGCGCGTCATGATCGCCATGATGCTCGTCACCGACCCCGATCTCCTGATCGCCGACGAGCCGACCTCGGCGCTCGACGTGACCGTGCAGCTTGAGGTGCTGCGCATCCTCGACGACCTCGTTTCCGACCGCGGCATGGGCTTGATCTTCATCAGCCACGATCTCGAGCTCGTCTCCTCGTTCTGCGACCGGGTGCTTGTGATGTACGCCGGCAAGGTCGTCGAGGAGGTCAAGGCAAGCGCGCTCGGCGCTGCGCAGCATCCTTACACAAGAGGGCTGATGCGCTGCCTGCCGAAGCTTGAGGGCGACCTGCATCCGCTGCCGGTCCTCGACCGCGACCCGGCGTGGGCCCTCTAGAAATGGCCGAGCCAATCCTCGCGCTAGAGAACGTCACCGTCGCATTCGGCGCGGGACGGCTCCGCGTCATCGCCGTGAACGACGTCTCGTTCGTGCTCGGGCAAGGCGAATCGCTCGGCCTCGTCGGCGAATCCGGCACGGGAAAATCGACGGTGCTTCGCGCGATCAGCGGGCTCGCGCGGCTGCGCAGCGGACGCATCCAGCTCGATGGCCGCGAAGTCCCCTCCCCGCGCGATCTCGCCTTCTACGCGACGGTGCAGATGGTCTTCCAGGACCCGTATGGCTCGCTCCACCCGCGGCACACCGTCGACCAGATCCTCTCCGAGCCGCTTGCGATCCACCGCCGCCCCGACCCCGACACGCTGATCGCCAACGTCCTGAGGGACGTCGGGCTGGGGCCGGCCTTCCGCTTCCGCTATCCGCATCAGCTTTCCGGCGGCCAGCGCCAGCGCGTCGCGATCGCCCGGGCGCTGATCCTGCGGCCGCGCATCATTCTCCTCGACGAGCCGACCTCGGCGCTCGACGCTTCGGTGCAGGCGGAGATTCTGAATCTCTTGGAGACGCTCAGGGCCGAGCACGGCCTCTCATATATTCTTGTCAGCCACGACCTCGCGGTCGTCGCGCATCTTTGCGAGCGGCTGCTCGTCATGCAGCACGGCGGGGTGATCGAGGCGATGACCGCCGCCGAGCTCCGCGCCGGCGCCGTCGCCAACCCGCACACCGCCGCCATGGTCGCCGCGAGCCGCGGCTTCGAACGGGGAGCCCGCCCCCTTTGAGGAGTGGACGCTCCAGGTGCGCTCAAGCGCGCTTAGCCAGTTTTCGAAGCAGAGCTTCTTGAGCAGCGCCTTATCGTAGCCCGCCGCGCGATACGCCTCGACGAGATGCTGAAGGCCTGCGACGGTGCCGATCTCCTCCGGCACCACCGCGCCGTCGAAATCCGAGCCGAAGCCGACGTGCTCCTCGCCGAGATGCTCGATCAGATAGTCGGTGTGGCGCACCATGTCGGAGACCGGCGTGTCGGCGCGCATGCGGCCGTCGGCGCGCAGAAAGCAGGCCGCGAAGTTCAGCCCGACCATTCCGTCGCTCTCGCGGATCGCGGCGAGCTGGCGGTCTGTCAGATTGCGCGAATGCTGGGACAGCGCATGCACGTTCGAGTGCGTGGCGACGAGCGGCGCTTCGGAGAGCTCCGCCACGTCCCAGAACCCCTTCTCGTTCAGATGCGACAGGTCGATCAGGATGCCGAGCTCGTTGCAGGCCCTGACCAACGCGCGGCCGTCGTCGGTCAGCCCGGGGCCGGTGTCCGGCGTGCTCGGGAAGCGGAACGGCACGCCATGCCCGAAGATGTTCGGGCGGCTCCAGACGGGGCCGAGCGATCTCAGCCCCGCCTCGTAAAGCACTTCGAGCATGCGGAAATTGCGATCGATCGCCTCGGCCCCCTCAAAATGCAGCACCGTGGCGAGCGCGCCTGCATCCCGACTCGCGCGGATATCCTTCACATCGCGGCAGAGACGGACGGCGCCCTCCGAGCGGCGCACGATCCGGAAGAGCAGCGCGACCATCTGAAGCGCGACCACCTGCGCCTGCGTCAGCTCGGATTGGTCCGGCAGCGGAACGTCATACGTCTCCGACTGCATCAGCTTGTCCATATTGTCGGAGTTGGCGTCGCGCTTCGCCGGCGGCACGAAAACCGCGAAAAGCCCACCGGCAAAGCCGCCTTCGCGGGCGCGCGGCAGGTCGAGATGGCCGGCGCCGTCGCCATCGAGGAACGAAGCGGCGCCGCCATCCGGTTCGGATTTCAGCATCAGGCGGAGGAGCACGTCGTTGTGCCCATCGAAGATCGGAATCATGGGGTGTGTCGCAAGCGGTAAGAGGAGCCTCGGCTTATCGCATATGGGCAGGCGCTGCCAGAAAAAGGACGGGCGGCCTGTTTCGTCGACATTGTCGCGCGTTCCAAGGCATTGCTTAGTATGGTCGGGTGCCTGGATCGGCACCTGCGTCTTTTTGAAACGGTGGCCATGGAAATTGTCGGAACATCGGTTCTCGTGACCGGAGCGGCGTCGGGGCTCGGCGCCGCGACTGCGAAACGTCTCGCGGCGCTTGGCGCGCGCGTCGCCGTGCTCGACCGCGACCCGATCAAGGGCCACGCGGTTGCCGGCGAGACGGGCGGCATATTCTGCGAATGCGACGTCGCCGATACTGGGAGCGCCGAAGCTGCGCTCGCCACGGCGGCGGAGGTGCACGGGCCGGCACGCATCCTCGTAAACTGCGCCGGGATCGGCGGCGCCGCTCGGATCGTCGGGCGCGACGGTCCGATGCCGCTCGAAAGCTTCGAGAAGATCGTGCGGGTGAACCTGGTCGGCACGTTCAACATGATGCGGCTTGCGGCGGCCGCGATGACAGCACTCGAACCGGTCGCGACCGGCGAGCGCGGCGTCATCATCTCCACCGCTTCGGTGGCGGCCTACGAGGGGCAGATCGGCCAGGCTGCTTACAGCGCCTCGAAGGGCGGCATCGTCGCCCTCACCCTTCCCGCTGCGCGCGAGCTTGCGCGCTTCGGCATTCGCGTGCTCACGATCGCGCCGGGGCTGTTCCAGACGCCGCTGCTTGCAGAGTTGCCGGACGAAGCGCAGCGCGGTCTCGCGGCCTCGATCCCGTTTCCGAGCCGCCTCGGCGCGCCGGAGGAATTCGCGGAGCTCGTGGCCGCAATGATCGCGAACCCGTATCTTAACGGCGAAACGGTGCGGCTCGACGGCGCGCTCCGCATGCAGCCGAAATAAGAGCGGTCGGTCCCTTCACCGGAACGCCGCACAAGCAAGTCTCGTCTCTATCTGTCCTGCGCTACGACTCCGGGTCCGCCCTCGTAAAGCTCTTCGACGCTGTCGGCGCGGTGGCGGAGCACCGCGCGCTGGTTGATCGAGCCCTTGTCGGTGACCTCGCCGCGGTCGATCGACGGAGGCTCCGCCATCAGCAGCAGCCGCTCGACACGCGTCGACGAGCCGGTGCTCTTCCGGCCAAACGACACGAGCTTCGCGGCGAATTCTCCGCGCACGCGCGGGTGCGCGAGCACGGCGCCGACAGACGCGTCCTCGGGGAGCCCGGCGAGCGCCCGGCACATTGCGATATCCGGAAAAACCAGCGCGCCGACATGCTCGCGGTCGAGGCCGGTGATCACCGCGTCGCGGACGATCTCGCCGAAATGGTCGATGAAGCGAGCGCGGAGCGCGCCGACGCTGACCCACGTCCCGGTGTTGAGCTTGAAATTCTCCGCGAGCCGGCCATCGAAATAGAAGCCTTTCGACGCGTCGCTCGGATCGGCGAAGCGGAACGCATCGCCGAGCCGGTAGAAGCCCTCCTCGTCGAAGGCCGCGGCTGTCAGAACCGGATCGCGCCAGTAGCCGGGGGTGATGTTCGGCCCCTTCAGGCGCGCCTCGAGCTTCTCGTCCGATGGCACCAGCTTCAGGGTCAGCCCGCGCGCCGGCAAGCCGATATTCCCGGCGACCCGCTGATCGGTCGTGCACATCAGAGAGAACGGCGCCGTCTCCGTCGAGCCCAATCCGGTCGCGAGGATAACGCGCTCGCCGGTTGCCTTCACCGCCAGGCGCTCAAGCGCGCTCCATGTGTGCTGCGCCACACCGGCGCCGGCGTACATCATCATGTTCAAGCGGCCGAAGAAGCGGCGGCAGAGCGCTGCGTCTGTGTCGAGGTGCGGGATCAGCTCCTCGTAGCCCTTCGGCACGTTGAAGTACCAGGTGGGCGCGACGTCGGCGAGGTTGCGCGCGGTCCTGCGGATCAGGTCGGGCGTCGGGCGGCCGTCGTCGATATAGAAGGTGCCGCCATTATAGAGCACCATGTTGAAGACCTTGTTGCCGCCCGCCGTGTGGTTCCACGGCGCCCAATCGAGAACGACCGGCGGCTCGTCCTCGAGGAACGCGTAGCAATCGCGCACCATCGCCTGGTTGGCGCAGAGCATCAGCTGCGTGTTGATCACGCCCTTTGGCGAGCCGGTCGAGCCGGAGGTGAAGAGGACCTTCGCGATCGTGTCGGGACCGACACGCCGATGCACGTCGTCGACGACCGTGCTCAGCTCCGCCGCGACGAGATCGGCGAAGGTCGCCTTCCCCCGTCCTTCGATCGGACGGCGCTTCGTCACCACCGGCACGCCTGCTGGCACGGCCGCCGCGATCGCTTCCTCGAATGGCGTGCCGTCGGTGGCGAAGACGAGGCCCGGCGTCAGAGCGGCGATGATGTCCTTGAGCTTGGAGAAATCGGAGGAGACGAGGGAATAGGCGGGCGAGATCGGCGCATAGGGAATGCCGGTATATTGCGCCGCGAGCCCGATCAGCGCGTGCTCGATGTCGTTGCCGGAGAGGATCGCGATCGGCCGCTCCGGCGAAAGATCGAAGCCGAGAAGCGCCGTGCCGATGCGGCGCACACTGTCGAGCGTCTCGGCGTAGGTCAGTGTGCGCCAATCGCCGCGAGCGTCGCGCTCGGCGAGATAGGTGCGATCCGGCGTCGTCGTCGCGAAGTGCACGAGGCGGTCGGTGAGCCTTTCCGGATAGGCGCCGAGCTCGCCCAACTGGCGCACGAGCACGCTCCCATCGGGGCGCGCCTCGGTCTCGATCTTCGGCTCCCAGAAGCGCACCCTGCGCAAGGGCGCCGCATCGATCTCGTCGAGACTTCTCGTCGCGATGCTGCCCACGGCGCGAATCCTCCATCCGCAGCTTTGAGCGTTTTCGCTTCTGACGTGCCTTGTTAGCACGCCGGCCGCTGCCGCCAAACGATCTTGACACGGCCTTCGCCATTTCGTCCACTTGGAAACAAAATTGCTTACGGGAGGAAATCGCCGCGTGGGCGATCCGCTTGTCACCTATTCGCTCGAGGGCGAGGTCGCGCTGATCGGGCTGAACCGCCCGGAGAAGCGGAACGCCATCTCCGATGCCGTCATCGAGGCGCTTGCGGCGGCGGTGGCGCGCGCCAGCAAGGAGGCGAAGGCGGCCGTGCTCCACGGCGCCGGCGCGCACTTCTCCGCCGGCCTCGACATCGCGGAGCACGCGGATAAATCGCCGATCGAGGGGATTCACGGCTCGCGCCGTTGGCATGCCGTTTTCGATACGATCCAGCGCGGCGCCATCCCCTTCGTCGCCGCGCTGCACGGCGCGGTCGTCGGCGGCGGGCTTGAGCTTGCGTCATCGACACACATTCGCGTTGCCGACCGCACCGCGTTCTTCGCACTGCCGGAGGGCCAGCGCGGCATCTTCGTGGGCGGCTCCGGCTCGGTCAGGATCGCCCGGCTGATGACGCTCGCGCGTATGACCGACCTGATGCTGACCGGGCGCGTTCTGACCGCCGAGGAAGGCGAGCGCTTCAACCTCGTCCAGTACCTGGTCGAGCCGGGCTTTGCGCTCGACAAGGCGAAGGCGCTCGCGCGTGTTGCCGCCGGCAACGCGCCGCTTTCGAACTACGCGATCATCAACGCCCTCCCCCGTATCCAGGACATGGCGCAGGATGACGGACTCTTCGTAGAATCGATCATGGCGTCGTTCACGGCGACGAGTCCCGAGGCGGCAGAGCGGCTGAAGGCCTTTATCGAGAAGCGCGCAGCGCGTCTGGCAGTCGCAGGAAAGAGCGAGTGAGCGACGTGGATCGCCGCATTGAGCCAGCCCCTCTCGCCGAGCCCACAATCGGCGGCGCGTTCGAAGGGGTCGAGACCGCCGTCGATTTCGGTCCCCTGTCCGAGCTTGCGGGCTTCATGCTCCGGCTCGCGCAGCTTCAGGTCTTTGAAGCCTTCTTCGATGAGTTCGGCGCACGCGGCATCAGGCCGGGCCAGATCGGGATTCTGGTCGCGATCAGCGAAAACCCCGGCATTCGGCAGGGCACTCTCGCCCGCGCGCTCCGCATCAAACGCTCGAACATGGCGAAGATCGTCCGCCTCCTCGTGGGCGACGGTCTGATCCAGCGGCTCGTCCCGGCGAGCGACCGGCGCGCGGTCGAATTGCGCCTGACGCGGCTTGGGCGCGCCTTTGTCGCCCGCACCCTTCCCGATATCCGCGCCAGCGACGCGCGCTCGACCGCTTCCCTTAGCGGCAGCGAGCGCGCGACCCTGTTGCGCCTCTTGCGCAAGATGACCGGCGCGTGTCCGGCGGAGGCTGGCGCGTGACGATCGATCTCGACACAATCGTCGCGATCGACGTGCACGCGCACGCCGAGGAGCCATGCGGGACGCACGGCGACGACGGCTACGACGATTTCCAGCGGGCGATGGCGGCCTACTTCAAGTCCCCGCATCCACACCCGCCAACCATCCCGGAGACCGCCGCCTACTACCGCGAGCGAAAGATCGCGGCGGTGATCTTTCCGGTCGACGCGGAGCGCGAGACCGGCTTCCGTCGCTACAAGAACGAGGAGATGGCGGCGCTTGCCGCAGAAAATTCCGACATCCTGATCCCCTTCGCCTCGATCGATCCGGCGAAAGGCAAGGCAGGCGCGCGCGAGGCCCGGCGGCTGATCTCCGATTTCGGCATCCGCGGCTTCAAGTTCCATCCGACGATGCAGGGCTTCTATCCGAACGACCGCAACGCCTATGTGCTCTACGAGGCGATCGCCGAAGCACGCTTGCCGGCGCTCTTTCACACCGGCCAGACGGCGGTCGGCTCGGGCATGCGCGGCGGCAACGGCATGCGTCTCAAATATTCGAACCCGATCTATCTCGACGACGTTGCGGCGGACTTCCCCGACATGCCGATCATCCTCGCACACCCGTCCTTCCCATGGCAGGAGGAAGCGCTTGCGGTCGCGCAGCACAAGCCGAACGTCTACATCGACCTCTCCGGCTGGTCGCCGAAGTACTTCCCGCCGATCCTCGTCAAATATGCCAACTCCATCCTCAGACACAAAATGCTCTTCGGCTCCGACTGGCCGGCCATCACGCCGGACCGCTGGCTGAAGGACTTTGCCGAGCTCGATATCAAGCCGGAGGTCCGGCCTCTGATCCTGAAAGAGAATGCCGCCCGGCTGTTGGGTTTGAATCAAGGGAGGAACTGACATGAACCGCAAGTCGCCTAGGCCGTCCGCGGGCATCGGCCCCCGCATCACACGCCGCACCTTCACCGCTAGCGCCGGCGCCCTTGCGCTCACAGCCGGCATCGCGCCGTTCAACATCGTTCGCGCCCAGGGCGCCGCGCTCAAGGTGGGCGTGATCCTGCCGCGCTCCGGCTTTGAGGCCGGCATCGGTCAGGATTGCCAGCGCGGCGTCGATATCGCCGGGCCGATCCTCAAGGACCTCGGCATGCCGGATATGGAGATCATGAACGGCGACACGGAGTCGAGCGTCGACACCGCCCGCTCGCGCGCCGAGAAGCTCATCTCCGACGGCGCCCAGGTTCTGGTCGGCGCGTTCAACTCGGGTCAGACCTCCGCCATCGCGCAGGTCGCCGAACAGAAGGGCGTTCCCTTCATCATCAACATCGCGGCGGCTCCGGACATCACCGAGCAAGGCTACAAGTTCGTCTTCCGCAACTTTCCCACCGCGCCGATGATCCTCGGCGATGCCTTCGCCAACCAGTTGGAAATCTTCGGAATGACCGGTGCGGCGCCGAAGACCGCCGTGTTCCTGCATGTCAACGACACATTTGGCACCGCCATGGCGAAGGGCATCGGCGCCGTGTCGGCCAAGTTTGACCTGCCCTACAAGATCGTCGACGAGATCGCCTACGACCCAGCCTCGAAGGATCTCTCCGTTGAGGTCGCGAAGGCGAAGGCGGCCAATGCGGACCTGCTGCTCCTGGTGAGCCGTCTTAACGACGCCATCCTCTTGACACGCGAATTGGTCAAGCAGCGCTGGACGCCGCAGGCGATCCTCAGCATGGGACCCGGCTGGTACGAGGACCAGTATCTAAAGACGCTCGGCAAGCTCTCCGACGGTCCGATCAGCTTCGTGCCCTGGTACGACCCGAACAAGAAGCTGAGCCCGATCCTCGAAGCAGCGCTTGCCAAGGCCTATCCGGACGTGAACCTCAACACCAACCACATCTTCACCTTCGAGGCGCTGCTCGTCGCCGCCGATTCCTACAAGCGCGCCGGCTCCGCGGACGCGGCGGCGCTCACCGAAGCCATCCGTGCCACCAACATCACCGACAATGTCAGCATCGGCCCCGGCATCATGTTCAACGAGAAGGGCCAGAATGCCGGCGTGAAGGACGGCGCCATCCAGAATCGCGACGGCAAGCTCGTCACCATCGCGCCGAAGGCGGCGGCGAATGCCGAGCCGGCGTGGCCGCTGAAGCCCTACAACGAACGCACTTGACGCCGCGGCGCGAATGAGATCGTGCTCCGGCCGCCAAAGCGGCCGGAGTTTCCCGGAGGCCCGGTTGCCGATCGACATCTACTTGAACGTCGCGCGTCAGCGGCGTCCTGACCGGCCTCGTCTACGGGCTCATGGCGCTCGGCCTCTCCGTCATCTTCGGCGTCGTGCGCGTCGTCAATTTCGCGCACGGCGAGATGATGACGGTCGCGATGTATATCGCGGTCGTGCTCTTCTCGTCGCTCGGCCTCGATCCGCTGATCATGCTGGTGCCGATCGCGGCGGTGATGTTCGCCTTCGGCTACGTCGCTGCAGAAGGGCGTGATCAACGCCTTCGTCACGCGGCCGGAGACCACGCAATTCCTGCTGATGATCGCGATCGCGATCGTCCTCGCGAACGTCCTCCTCATCATCTTCGGGCCGGACGCGCGCGGAATCCAGACGAGTTACGCCTATGACAGCTTCGCGATCGGCCCGCTCATCGTCGACGCGACCAAGGCCTATGCGGCGGCGGCATCTATCGTGGTCGCTGCCGCGCTCTTCGCCTTCTTCCGCTTCACCCGCACCGGAACCGCGATCCGCGCCTGCGCTGACAACCACACAGGCGCGCTCGTCGTCGGGCTCGACGTTCGCCACCTCTACGCGCTGACCTTCGGGCTCGGGATGGCCTGCGTCGGTGCCGCGGGCACGATGCTGGCGCTCCTCGTCGACGTGACCCCGGCGCTCGGTCCTTCCTACACGCTGCTTGCCTTCATCATCGTCATCACCGGTGGCCTCGGCTCGATGGCAGGTGCCCTCCTCGGCGGCGTGCTGATCGGGCTGACCGAGGCGATGGCCGGCCTCCTCTTCACGCCATCGGCAAAGAGCATGTTCGGCTTCGCCATCCTGGCGCTCGTTCTACTGTTCCGACCGCAGGGCATCCTTGGCAGAAGAGCGCCATGAGGGCGCTGACCGGCGATCTCTCGCGGCGAAGCCTGGTGCTGCTTGCGCTATTGCTGGCCGTGCTCGTAGCGCTCCCGTTCTTTGCCGGCGACTACCTGATCACCGTTCTCATCCTGATCCTCTACTTCGCCTATGTCGGGCAGGCGTGGAACGTGATGATGGGTTTCGCCGGGCAGCTCTCGCTTGGCCACGCGCTTTATGTCGGGCTCGCCGGCTATCTCGCCGCCTTCCTCTTCAAGGACTACGGCGTCGGACCATGGATCGGCCTATTGGCTTCGATCCCGCTCACCATGGCGGCGGGTGCGGTGATCGGCTTCCTCGCGCTCCGCTTCGGGGTCACCGGCGTCTACTTCGCGATCCTCACGATCGCCTTCGCGGAATTCGCCCGCATCGGCTTCGACCATCTTTCGATCGTCAACGGATCGGGCGGGCTCTTCCTGCCAGTCACGCAATACGAGCACAGCGACCTTTGGCTGCTGCGCGGTCCGCCGATGATGTTCTACTACGTGATGCTCGCGGCGACCGTCGCCGCGCTGCTCTTGAGCCGCCTGCTTCTCAAGAGCCGCATCGGCTATTTCTGGCTGGCGATCCGCGAGGACGAAGAGGCAGCGCGCGCCACCGGCATCGACACCTTCCGCTACAAGATGGCGGCCGTGGTGATCTCCGCAGGGATGACGGCCTTCGCCGGCGTGTTCTACGCCTTCTACTACAACAACCTCTTTCCCGAGCAGGTCTTTCATATCTCACGCTCGATCGAGCTGATCGTCGGCCCGATCATCGGCGGGCTCGGCACGCTCTTCGGTCCGATCGTCGGCGCCTTTCTGCTTGACCGGCCTGTCGGAGACGCTGACCGCTGCGCTTTCCGCGCTCGGCCTCGATCTCCCCGGCGCGCGACAGGTGCTCTACGGCCTGTGTCTGCTCTTCGTTATCGCCGCGCTTCCGGGTGGGGTATGGCCATGGCTCGCACGCCACCTGCGCCTGATCGAGAGGGACACGTGAGCCTCCTTTCGGTCCAGGGTGTCAGCAAGCATTTCCGCGGCCTGACGGCCGTCGACCGGGTCGACCTTGAAGTGGCGCAGGGAGAGATCTGCGGCGTCATCGGGCCGAACGGCGCGGGCAAGACCACGCTCTTCAACATGATCGCCGGTGTGCTAGCGCCGGATACCGGGTCGATCGTCTTCGCCGGGTCGCGCATCGACGGCCGCTCCGCCGACGCGGTCTGCCGTCTCGGGATCGGGCGGACGTTTCAGCTCGTGCGTCCGTTCCACGGGCTTAGCGTGGAGGAGAACGTCATTGTCGGCGGACTCCTGCGTCGCGCCAAGGTCGCCGACGCGCGCCAGCGCGCCCGCGAATTGCTGCGCCGCCTCGATCTCTACGACAAGCGTGCGCAGGCTGCAGCGTCGCTCACCCTCCCCGACCGCAAGCGGCTCGAAGTGGCGCGCGCGCTTGCGACCGACCCAAAGCTCCTTCTCCTCGACGAGGTGATGGCGGGGCTAAGGCCGACGGAGACCGACCGCATGGTCTCGGTGCTGAGCGAGCTCAACCGCGATACCGGCATGACCATCGTCCTGATCGAGCATGTCATGCGCGCGGTGATGGCGCTCGCCGGCCATATCCTCGTGCTCCACCACGGCGCGGCGATCGCTCAAGGCGCGCCGGCGACCGTCGTCCGTGATCCGGCGGTCGTGGAATCCTACCTCGGGACGGAGTCGATCGTATGATCCTCCGCGTCGAGAGCCTCGATCTCTTCTACGGCGACGCGCAGGCGCTCGATGGCGTTTCGCTCGACGTGGAGGAAGGCGCGATCGTGGCGATCGTCGGCGCGAACGGCGCCGGCAAGACCTCGCTGATCCGCACCATCGCCGGCATGCTGAAGCCGGCATCGGGCCGCATCCTCTTTCGCGGCGAGGACATCGCCGGCCGACCGAGCCATCGCGTCTGCAATCTCGGCATCGGCCAGGTCGCCGAGGGCCGGCAGGTCTTCCCGAATCTCTCGGTTGCGGAGAATCTCGCCATGGGGGCGATGCTGCCGCGCGCCCGGGCGAAGCGCGAAACGAACTTCGAGCACGTCTATGCCATGTTCCCGCGCCTGGCGGAGCGCCGGCACCAGTCGGCCGGCACGCTCTCCGGCGGCGAGCAGCAGATGCTTGCGATCGGCCGCTGCCTGATGGGAGCGCCCGATCTCATCATGTTCGACGAGCCGTCGCTCGGGCTGGCGCCACTCGCGGTGCAGTTGGTGCTCGAGACGGTGCGAAAGCTCAACGGCGAAGGCCTGACCTGCGTCCTGGTCGAGCAGAACGTCGCCCACTCCTTGCGGCTCGCGAGCCAAGCCTACGTGATGGAGAACGGCCGCATCACGCTTGCCGGACCCGGCGAGGCGCTGCTTGCCGACGACCGTGTGCGCAAAGCCTACCTCGGCGCCTGACCGCGACCGCTCCGCGCGCTCTGCCGACCGCGCCGCCGCGACGGGCTTTTCGCAGGCGCGGTGCTGAGCACCTTCAGCACCTCCTCAAGGATCAGGTCGCGGCCCAGTGCTCCGAGCTTGGCCGAGGCCTTCTTGGCGCTCGCCGTGTACCAGGCGCGGGAAGAGACGCGCTTCGCGTCGACCGCCTCCGGGCAGAGCGCAAGCATCAGCGACGTCTCGCCCTCGCCAGCGTGGTCGAAGGGATAGGTCCCGATCATCTCCGCCGTGAGCAGCGGGTGGATCTTGATCCAGTTGAAGGGATCGTCGCCGCTCGATTGCTGCGCATAGTAGTCGGCCATGCGCTTGTCGCCCCACCAGCCTTCACCGCGCTCCGCCTCGATGAACGCGAAGATCGCCTGGCGCGCGCCGAACTTGAAGGCGAGATCGGTCGGCATGCCGGCGGCGAAGTTCTCCGTCTGGTGATGGATGAAGGCGTGGATGTTGCGAAAGCCGATGCGCAAGAGCCCCGAAAACATCGCCTGCGCCAGCGGGAAAAGCACGTCGGCGCCGACATGCAGCGAGCCGTTTCGCTCCGGCGGCTCGACCGCGTAGCTCGCGGCGCCATAGTAGAACGGCGGCAGGATCACGAGATCGATCTTCTCCTCGACGATCTCCAGCATCTTGATCACTGCGAGCGTGTCCATGCCGACCGCCATGTGTTCCCCGTGGTATTCGAGCACACCGAGCGGTAGCGCCACCGGCGTGTTCTCCTTGATCGCTTTGCGGATCTGGTGCGGGAGCATCATCTCGTAGCGCATGCGCGTCCTCCATAGGCCCCGTGGGAAACGGTGCCGTTCTGGTGTATGGGAAGCCCTCGAACTCGGGGGGAAGCAAGCATGCTGAAGGGCATCGATCCAATACTGAATGCCGACGTTCTCTACGCGCTGCGCGCGATGGGTCACGGCGACGAACTGATCATCTCCGACACCAACTTCCCTTCCGACTCCGTCGCCCGGCAGACGGTCGTCGGGCGCCTGCTTCGCCTCGACAACGTGACAGCCGGACGCGCGGCGAAGGCGATACTCTCGGTGATGCCGCTCGATTCTTTCGTCGAGCATCCGGCGCTCCGCATGGAGATCGTCGGCAAGCCGGACGAGATACCGCCGGTGCAGCAGGAAGTGCAGAAGGAGGTCGAAGCGGCTGAGGGCAAATCGATGCCGATGGGCTCGATCGAGCGGATGGCCTTCTACGAGCTTGCGAAGAAGGCCTATTGCGTGATCCAGACCGGCGAACGACGCTTCTACGGCTGCTTCGTCTTCAAGAAGGGCGTGCTTCCGCCCGACGCGGCGTAGCGCTCTGGTTCGCGACATGGCTAGCACCAAGCGCGGCATCGCGATCCTTGGCGTGTTCGTCGCCGACCTGGCGTTCCGCGCCGGCCGGATGCCCGAGATGGGTGAGACCATCATCGGCTCCGGCTTCAAGATGGGCCCGGGCGGCAAGGGCTCGAACCAATCGGTCGCCGCCGCGCGCGTCGGCGCCGACGTGACCTTCATCTCGAAGCTCGGGAAGGACGCCTTCGGGACAATCGCGCTTGCGACCTGGCGCGAGGAAGGGGTCACACCGAAAGTCGTCGAGGTCGACGACCAGCCGACCGGCGCGGCCTACATCTTCGTCGACGAGGTGACCGGCGAGAATGCGATCATCGTCGTTCCCGGCGCGGCGGGGTCGATCACGCCGGCGGATGTCGAGGCTGCTGCCGGCGCGATCCGCGGCGCCGCCGTGTTCGTGACGCAGCTTGAGCAGCCAGTCGAGTCGGCGCTGCGCGGACTTGAGATCGCCAAGGCGGCGGGCGTCGTCACGATCTTCAACCCTGCGCCGGCTGCACCCCTTGATGACGCGATCTATCCGCTTTGCGACTACGTGACGCCGAACGAAAGCGAAGCGGCGCTCTTGACCGACATGCCGGTCGGCAACGTCGACGAGGCGCGGAAAGCCGGCGACTTCTTCCTGTCGAAGGGCGTCGGCGCGGCGCTGATCACGCTTGGAGAAGCCGGCGCGCTTCTGCACAACCGGGCAGGATCGACGCTCGTCCCGGCCTTCAGGGTCGGGCCCGTCGTGGAGACGACCGGCGCCGGCGACGCTTTCAACGGTGGCTTCGCGACGGCGATCGCCCGTGGGGCAGAGCCCGCCGAGGCAGTGCGCTTCGGCTGCGCCGTCGCCGGCATCTCGGTAACGCGGGCTGGGACCGCGCCGTCGATGCCGAGGCTCGCCGAGGTCGAGGCACTCCTTGCCCGAACGTAGCGGATCCGGGCATGTGCCTCGGTTGTGTTCCCCTCGAAATCACTCCCTTGATTTCAACCTGAGACGCCACCCGGATTCGTCAACTCGTGCCGACGCAGCAGCATACTGGGATTGTCGTAATCCGCCAAAATAGCGTAGTCGCTACGGGGGGTTGAAAGAAGCGCGGCAGCATCCGTCGACGCGACCCGGCGCCTCACAACTCTCGCACCGACTGCGCATGCAATAAGCGATCGGAAAGCCGACCGCCGAACGGGAGGGTCCCTCAGTGAAAGTCCACATCTATGAACACCTCATGGCGATGCAGGCGAGCCGCCGCAATGTCCTGAAGGGAGCCGCGAGCGTCGGTGCCATCGCCGCTGCCGGTTCCTCCGGCATCCTTGGCACGATGTCACGTGCCTTCGCCGCAGACATGTCGGCGGACGAGATCGCGCTCCGCAAGGCGATCGTGCAGATCCCCGGGGTCGGCAAAGGCTCCCCGACCGATGCCGATTGGCAGAAGGTCGGCGAGATGTGCCTTGGCGCCACCAAGGCGAACGTCAAGGAAGGCGAGTTCAAGGGCGTCGAGCTGACCTTCATGGGGCTCAACAACCAGAACCTGCACGATTTCCTGTTCCGTGGCTTCCTGAAGCCTTGGGAGGCCTATACGGGCGCCAAGATCACCTGGATTGATCTGGCCCAGGCCGATTACAATCCGCGCCTCCAGCAGGCCATCGCGACCGGAACGGTCGACTTCGACATCGTTGAAATGGGTGCGCCCTTTGAAGGCGACGTGGGCAGCAAGGGGCTCATGTCCGAGATGCCTGACTGGGTGAAGACGCAGATCGACTTTGACGACCTCGTCAACTACCTGAAGCCCCCGGTTGGTACCTGGGAAGGCAAGCAGATGCGCGTGACCGTCGACGGCGACACGCACAACTTCAACTACCGCACCGACTATTTCGCGGACGAAGGCCTTGCCAAGGCGTGGACGGATGAGGGTCACGAGGGCAAATGGGAAGTTCCGCGCACCTGGCAGAAGGTTCAGGAGGTCACCAAGTTCCTGAAGGGCAAGAAGATCAACGGCCAGGATGCCTACGGCTATCTTGATGCGCCCAAGCCCTGGGGCGGGTTCGGCTTCTATTTCCTCGAAAGCCGCGCCACCGCCTACGCCAAGTATCCCGGCGAGCCGGCTTGGCTGTTCGACGTCGACACCATGAAGCCGCGCGTCAACAATCCGGCCTTCGTGCGTGCCATACAGGACGTGATCGACGCGCTCCCCTCCGAGCCGCCGAACCAGATCAACGCCGACCCGAACGAGACGGCGTTCTCGCAGTTCCTGGGCGGCACCGGCTCGATGCTGGCGTGGTGGGGTGACGTCGGCTCGAACGCCAAGACCAGCGACTCGTCAGTCATCGGCGACATTGTCGGCTTCGACATCCTGCCCGGCTCGGACGACGTCTACAACGCCAAGACGGGCAAATGGGAGACGCTTTCAAGCGGCCCGAACTTTGCACCGAACTGCGCCTATCTCGGCTGGGGAGTCTACGTCACCAAGCGGGTCGAAGGCGATGCCATGAAGCACAAGGCGGCGTGGAGCGCGGCGGCGCATCTCGGCGGCAAGGACCTGTCACTGTGGACGGTGATGTATCCGTCGGGCTTCCAGCCTTACCGGAACAGCCACTTCATCATCAAAGAGTGGGTCGACGCCGGCTATGACGAGGCCTTCATCAAGAGCTACCTCGATTCGGAAGGCAATTCCTACAACCATCCGAACGCGGCGATCGAGCCCCGCATTCCCGGCATCTTCCAGTACTACAGCGTCGCGGAGGATATCCTCGCGAACACATTCGCCGGGAAGATGGATGCCCAGGCCGGCGCCGACGCGATCGCTGCTGCCTGGGAGAAGCTGACCGATCAGCTCGGTCGCGACCAGCAGATCAAGCTCTACAAAGCGTCGCTCGGCATGTAGAGGCTCGCATCCGACAACGGCCTGATACGGTCCGGCTGGCGGCGTTTGCGCGCCGCCAGCCGATCGTTTCTGGTAGAGAATTTCCACCGGCGGCGCCGTGGAAAGTGGCGAATTTTCGATGGAGGTGACCCTGGCGGCTGTCGACGGCCATCATCGCCAGATATCGTCGGAGCGCGCATCAGCCACCCGTCGGAACGCGGGACGCTGGCTGCTCGCGCTCGCCACGCTCGCGCTGGTCGCCGCGCTCGTATTTCAGGTTCTGACGTCGCGCGGATCGATCACCAGCCTGGCCGCCAATTGGCGTCCGGTGATGTACGCCTATCTGGCTTGGTCAGTGGCGATGGGGGTATCGCAAGTGCTCAGGCGCGGCGAGGCGGGCAGGCAGGCACTGTTCGTGCTGCCGGCGGTGCTGTTCACTGTCGCGGTTGTCGTCTTTCCTACCCTGTTCGGATTCTACATCGCCTCGCTCGACTGGAACCTCAGCTCTGTCGAAGGCCCCCATTTCAACAGTTTCAGCAACTTCGTTCAATTATTTCACGACGCCTATTACTGGAACGCTATGTTGAACATGGTCTACTACGTCGCGGCAATATTGGTCGAATACGCAATCGCTTTCGCTCTGGCGTTGCTTCTCAACTCGGAAATCAAGGCGCGCAAGCTCTTCCGCGTCTCGTTTCTGTTGCCGTTCATGCTGAGCCCGGTGGCCGTAAGCTGGATGATCGGCAAATCGATCATGGAGTACCGGTTCGGCCCCGCGGCCACCCTGGCGCGGCATCTAGGCTGGTCGACGCCGGCGTTCTTCGCCTCTCCATGGACTGCGCGGCTCAGCATCGAGTCACTCGACGCCTGGGTCTTCATACCGTTCATCATGATTCTGCTGCTCGCCGGTCTGCAAGCCTTGCCCAAGGAGATTCAGGAGGCCGCCAAAGTCGACGGAGCCAGCGGCTGGCAGGGATTTTGGCTGGTCACCTTCCCGTTGATGTTGCCGGTCAGCATCACGGCGGTGATCATCCGGATCATCTTCAAGCTCAAGCTCGCCGATATCGTAATCAACGTCACGGCCGGCGGACCAGGCGGGGCGACCGATACCGTGTCGAGCTACATTTATCGCGTCTATCGCGACCGCTCGAACGTCGGCTACGGCACCGCGCTCGCCATGCTCTACCTCATCATGATCATCATCCTCCTGACGGTCCTGATGCGGACTGCCAACCGGTGGCGGCGGGATTCGATTGCGTGATAAACAAGCGGAAATTCGAAGAGGGGTAGGGTCTTTGGCAGCCGAAATCGCAGCATCGGCTCCTGCCACGACGGGCATCGCGTCCGATCGCGCGAAGCGCGTCCTCATGCGCGTCCTGGTCTATGGCGCGCTGCTTTTTTGGGCTTTTGTCTGCCTCTTCCCGATCTATTGGACAGTGACGACTTCGTTCAAGTCCGCCGTCGACGTTACCCAGGGCCACCTGATCCCGTGGATCGACTTCGAGCCTAACTGGAAGGGCTGGCGATCGCTCGGCCTGTCGCCCGACACGATCTTCGAGACCTCGACCGTGCGCCACGAGTTCCTCAGCCGTTTCGAGAACAGCATCATTGTCTCGTTCGGCGCCTCGACGCTGGCGCTCGTGCTTGGGTCGCTCTCGGCCTACGGCCTCAGCCGCTTCCGTTACAAATTTGGGCCGATGAAGAATAACGACATCCTGTTCTTCTTCGTCTCGCAGCTGATCCTGCCGCCGGTCGTCCTGGCGTTGCCGTTCCTCGTTCTCTACAAGGAGCTGGCACTCCTCGACACGCGCGTCGGCCTGATCATGATCTACACGCTGACCGTTCTGCCGATCGTGATCTGGATCATGCGCGACCAGTTCAGCTCGATCCCCATCGAGCTCGACGAGGCGGCGCTGGTCGACGGGCTGTCTGTGTGGGGCGCGTTCCTCCGCATCATCCTGCCCTTGGCTCTGCCCGGCCTCGTCGCCGCATTCATCCTCTCGCTGGTGCTGTGCTGGAACGAGTATTTCTTCGCCGCTCTTCTGACCAGCACCGACGCGACCACGCTGCCGGTCATGGTGGCGAGCCAAACCGGGTCACAAGGCATAAACTGGTGGTCTATGGCTGCCCTTTCGACCGCGGCGGTCGCCCCGCTCGTCGTCGTCGGCATCATGCTTGAGCGCTACATCGTCGCCGGCCTGGCGACCGGAGCCGGCAAGTAGGCGCCGCGAGACGCGCTATTCGAGGTTCGTGTGGCGGCCGCGCATGGCTTCCGGCGTCGCGCCGAGCATCGTGCGGAGCCTCAGCACGACCACCTCGAAGAGGATGAACAGGGCGCCTTCGTAAACGGAGCCCATCGGAAGCACCGAGGTCTGCCGCTCGCCCTGGTCGGAAGCCATGGTTTGCGCCGGTATCATGAGCACGTCGTCGCCGCGCCGCGCGGCGCTGCCGTTCGCTTCGGCCGTCAGGACGAAGGTTTGCGCTCCGCCCTTCTTCGCCTGGTCGAGAAGCGCCAGCACCGTCGAGGTCTCGCCTGGACCTGAGGTCGCGAGGAAGAGATCGCCGGGGCCGACCGGCGGGCAGGTCATGTCGCCTACCACGGCGACGTCGAGACCGAGGTGAAAAAGTCGCATCGCGAAGCCTTTGATCTGCAGCGCCTCGCGTCCGCAACCGAAGACCACGATCCGATTGGCGTCGCGCAGGCGGTGGCAAAGCATATCGAGCGCGCCGTCTTCCACGCAGTCCATCACCGCGCCGATCTCGGCCAGCGCCGCCGGGTGGAGCTGTTCCATTCGGTTCACCCCTCAGGCTCGCCCGACAGCTCTGCCATCAGGTCCTTCGTCTGCTCGTAGAGCGCACGGAAGATGTCGTATTGCCGCGCGTACACCGCAGTGTGCTCGGCGCGGGGCAACAGCGTCTTCGCGATCGGGTTCCAGACGGCGATGTCGTCCTCCTTGGCATCGCCCACTGCCATCGCCGCAAGAAAGGCGTCGCCGTAGGCGGCGCCGATCGTGCGCTCGCGCAGGATCTGCTCGATCCCAGAAATATCCGATGTTGCCTGCGCCCAGACCGCGTTCCTCGTGCCGCCGCCGACGCTGTAGATGTGCCCCGGTGGCTGGCCGATCTCGCGATAGGTGTCGATGATGTGCGTCGTGCCGCAGGCAATGCCTTCGAGCAGCGCGCGATAGATGTCGCCGCGCGTATGCGTGAGGTTCAGCCCGAAGATGACGCCCTTGGCGTCTGGATCGTGGATCGGCGTCCGCTCGCCGGAGAAATAGGGCAGGAAGACGAGCCCGTTGGCACCGGGCGGCGATGTCTCGGCCTCCTGCATGAGCGCGGGCATCGCACCCGCAACTTCGAGCTCGCGGCCGAACTGGTCGCGGAACCAATGGGTCAACGTGCCGCTCGTCGCCAGCCCGGACATCGAGGCATGCCGGCCCTCGAAGAGCCAGGGCGAATACCAAAGACGTGCGTCGCGCACGCGCTCCGCCGTCAGCAAGATGATGAAGATGGTCGAGCCGTACATCAGCATCATGTCGCCCGGGCCGACGACGCCGACGCTGATTGCTTCTGCCGCAGCATCGACGCTGCCGACGATAACCGGCGTGCCGACCGCCAGCCCCGTCGCTTCGGCCGCCTTCCGCGTGACGGTGCCGGCGATATCCGTGGTCCATCTCACCTGCGGCAGCCGCTCAATCTCGATGATGTCGTCGGAGAGCGCTGTGCTCCATCCCTGCTCGTCGACCAGATAGAGCGGCGCAAAATTGGCCGCCGTGTAATGGTCGATCACGACGGCACCGGTGAGCTGCTCGACGAGATACGACGTTGAAGTGAGGACTGAGCGGGCCTTCTGGAATATCTCGGGGCGGTTCCGCTTCAGCCAGAGAATCTTCGGGCCGACGGCCTGCGAGGTCAGCGCGTTGCCGCATCGGTCGAGCAGCACGTCTTCGCCGACCTCCTCCGCGAGCTCCACGATCTCCTTCGCCGCGCGGCCGTCGACGCCGTAGAGAACGGCGTTCATCAGCGGCGCGCCTTCCGTATCGACCGGCAGCATGCAGGGGCCGATCGCGCTGCAGCCGATCGCCTTGATCGAACCCGGCGGGAGCTGCGTGTCGGCGAGTAGCTTTCGGCTGATGAAGGTGAGGTCGTCCCACCAGTCCTCGCGCGCGCGATGCTCCGCCCATCCGGGCCGCGGCACGATCATCTTGTGCGGCCTTGCCGCGCTCGCGACGATCCGCCCGGCTTCGTCAACGAGCACGCCCTTCGATTCGAACGTCCCGATGTCGATCCCGAGATAGTGCCTCATTGAATGAAGTCGTCGCGATCGAGGCTGAACTT
The DNA here is from genome assembly GCA_963761005.1 of uncultured Alphaproteobacteria bacterium. Lineage (GTDB taxonomy): Bacteria > Pseudomonadota > Alphaproteobacteria > Rhizobiales > Afifellaceae > DASWJZ01. The sequence continues at coordinate 1,065,973 of CAVXFK010000027.1, read as the reverse complement.
TGGATCGATGCGAGACAGCGCGGCGACGAGCAGCGTGGTCAGTGCCTCAAGATCGCCGAGGTCGCAGACCTCGTTCGAGGAGTGGCTGTAGCGCATCGGAAATCCGACATCGATCGACGCGACCCCCTCCCCGACAAGCTGCACGTAGGAGGAATCAGTCAATGCGCCGATATGGGCGCTTCGCTGCAGCGGCAGCTTCTCAGCCCTCGCCGCCGCTTCGAAAAGCGCGACGAGCGCCGGATGCGGAATCGTACCGTTCAGCGTCCCGCGGCCGTGGAAGGAGTACATGCTGATCGCCGGCCCACCGCCGAGGCGGACATCGCCGCGCGCGGTCATGTCCGGCGTGTCGGTGGCGAGCACGAGGTCGAGCTGGATCGCGATATCGGGGAGCAGCGCCTGCGCGGCTGGAAGCGCGCCGCGAAGGTTGAACTCCTCCTGCACGGAGAACACGAGATGGACCGTCGGCCGGGAGCGCACGGCCTTCAGCGCCCGCGCCACTTCCAGCATCACGGCGCAGCCGGCGCGATCGTCGACCGACGTTCCGGCGATCCGCCCGCCGGCGAACGCCTCGACCCGCGGCCGGTAGACGACCGGCGTTCCGACATCGATGCCGGCGGCGCGCGCTGCTTCGCTGCTGTCGAAGCCGGCGTCGATGTAGAGCTCGGCATAAGGGAGAACGCGGTACTTCTCCTCAGGCGTCGTGGCGTGATGGCTCTTGTTGGCGATCACGCCCGGCACATCTCTCCCCTCGCCCACGCAAAAAAGCACAGCTTGCGAGGCAAGCGCCTTCTCCGGCACGCCGCCGAGCCGCTCGATGCGGACCAGCCCGTCGCGCTCGATTCTGCGCACCACGAAGCCGAGCTGATCCATGTGCGCAAAGAGCATCACGCTCGGCGCGCCCTTCGACCCTTCGAGCGTCGCGATGAGATTACCGAGACGATCGCTGCGCGACTCGATGCCAAGCTCGGAGAGGACGCCGGCGAGATGGCGCCGCACGCGCCCTTCGTAGCCGCTCAGGCCGGGAACAAGCATGAGATCGTGGAGGAGCACGCGCAGGCGCTCGCTGGCAGGCGAAAGTCGCTTCGATTGGCGTGGCATTTGGCTGTGTTTTGCCCCTTGTTCGGGGCACACATTAACAAAGCGCGGCAAGAGGTTCTATGGCCGCGCCAATCCTTGCGCGGCGATGCCTGCCGAGCCCTCGATCGCGATCCGCTCCGGGTGGGTGAAGACCTCGAAGCCGTCGTCGCGCGCGACGCCAACGAGCGTGATACCGGCGTCTTCCGCCATCTGGACGGCGAGCGCTGTCGGCGCTGAAACGGCGACGAGGATCGGCGCGCCCAGAACCGCCGCCTTCTGCACCATCTCGACGGAAACGCGGCTGGTGAGAAGAAGCACGCAACCCGCGGCGCTTAAGCCGGCATGCGCGGCGGCGCCGACGAGCTTGTCGAGCGCGTTGTGGCGGCCGACGTCCTCTCGTGCGAGCAAAAGCCCCTCGCCCCGCCTCCACAGGCCCGCAGCGTGGACGGCGCGAGTCTCGCGGTTCAGTGGTTGCGCCGCGCCAAGCGATTTCAACGCGCCGGCAATCTCTTCCGCGCCGAGGCTCAGGTCACCTTTCACTTTAACCGGCGGCCGCACCGCCTCGGCGAGGCTGTCGATGCCGCAGAGCCCGCAGCCGGTCGGCCCGGCGAAATGGCGCCGGCGCGCGGCGAGCGCATCGCCGCGCCCCTTCGTCAGCCACATGCGAAGCTCGATGCCGGCCGCGTCCGGCACGATCTCAAGCGAGCGGATGTCGGACAGCGCTCCAACGATTCCTTCCGTCAGGCTGAAGCCAACGGCGAAATCTTCAAGATCGGCCGGCGTCGCCATCATCACAGCCTGCGTCGAGCCGTCGTAGGTCAGCGCGACTGCGGTCTCTTCCGGCACGGAACGGATGCCGGCGGCCGGAGCGTTTGAGCGGTAGGCAATGCTCTTGACGCGGCGGAGCGGCCCCGGCGTGCCGTTCGCGTCGCCCGGCGCCGTCATCCGGCAGCCGCTTCGCGGCGAAGCGCCTCAAGCACCTGCGGGTGGAGCCCTGCCCCGCCTGCCGCGGCATATTCGGCAAGCTCGGCGCGCATGCGCTTCGTCCAGAACGACCGCAGATGCTCCTGCACGCCGACGATCGCTTTCTCCTCCGGATAGGGCCGGAAGAAATCCGCGATCTGGTTCGCCATGCGAACGAGCTTGTCGCGCTTCTCGCTCACAGCTTCTCGCTCACACTGGCCCTCCGCTCACTCGGCGGCGTCGAGATGCGCCTCGACCCGGCGCATCGTGCGCGCCTCGTCCTCGAAATGCTCCTGCCAGGCCGAGGGGCCGTTCGTGCGCCGGACCTGCACCGCCGTCACCTTGTATTCGGGGCAGTTCGTCGCCCAGTCGGAGTAGTCGGTCGTGACCACGTTCGCGCCCGAGATCGGATGGTGGAAGGTCGTGTAGACGACGCCCGGCTGCATGCGCTCGCTGACATGAGCGCGGAGCGAGATTTCGCCCGACCGGCTCTGGATCGCGACGAGGTCGCCGCTGCGGATGCCGCGGTTCTCAGCGTCGAACGGGTGAATCTCGAGCAGGTCCTCGTCGTGCCAGGCGACGTTGGCGGTGCGGCGCGTTTGCGCCCCGACATTGTACCTGGGAGAGAATACGGCCGGTCGTCAGGATCAGCGGGAAGCGCGCGCCGGTCCGCTCGTCCGTCGGCACGAATTCCGTCAGCATGAAGCGGCCCTTGCCGCGCACGAACTTGCCGACGTGCATCACCGGCGTGCCCTCCGGCGCGTTGTCGTTGCACGGCCACTGCACGGATCCGAGCCGGTCGATCTTGTCGAAGGAGACGCCTTTGAAGGTCGGCGTCAGCCGCGCGATCTCGTCCATGATCTCGGATGGATGCGAGTAGGTCATCGGATAGCCGAGCGCGTTCGACAACGCCTGCGTCGCCTCCCAGTCGGCCATGCCGGAGAGCGGCGGGATCACCTTCCGCACGCGGCTGATGCGCCGCTCGGCGTTGGTGAAGGTGCCGTCCTTCTCCAGGAAGGTGGCGCCGGGCAGGAAGACATGCGCGTATTTCGCCGTCTCGTTCAGGAAGATGTCGTGGATGACCACGCATTCCATGGCCTTCAGGCCGGCGGTGATATGCTGCGTGTCGGGATCGGACTGCGCGATGTCCTCGCCCTGGATGTAGATGCCCTTGAAATTGCCGTCGACCGCCTCGTCGACCATGTTCGGGATTCTGAGGCCCGGCTCGTTCGAGAGGTCAAGGCCCCAGAGCGCCTCGAAACTCTGACGCACAGCGTCGTCGGCGACATGGCGATAGCCGGGGAGCTCGTGCGGGAAGGAGCCCATGTCGCAGGCGCCCTGCACGTTGTTCTGGCCGCGCAGCGGATTCACGCCGACGCCTTCCTTGCCGATATTGCCGGTCGCCATCGCCAGGTTCGCCATGCCCATGACCATGGTCGAACCCTGGCTGTGCTCGGTGACGCCGAGGCCGTAATAGATCGCGGCATTGCCGCCGGTCGCGTAGAGCCGCGCCGCAGCGCGCACTTCCTCTGCCGGCACGCCGCTAACCTTTTCAAGCGTTTCCGGCGAGTTCTTCTCTTCCGCGATGAACTTCGCCCAGCTCTGGAAGTCCTCCGACTCGCAGCGCTCGCGCACATAGGCCTCGTCGACGAGCCCTTCGGTGACGACAACATGCGCCATGGCGTTGATGACGGCGACGTTGGTGCCGGGCTTGAGCTGCAAATGATGCTCGGCCTTCACATGCGGCGATTTGACGAGATCGATCTTGCGCGGATCGATGATGATCAGCCTCGCGCCTTCGCGGAGCCGCTTCTTCATGCGTGAGGCGAAGACCGGATGCGCGTCGGTCGGGTTGGCGCCGATGACGACGATCACGTCGGCCTTCTCGACGGAGACGAAATCCTGCGTGCCAGCGGAGGTGCCGAAGGTGGACTTCAGCCCGTAGCCTGTCGGGGAATGGCAAACCCGCGCGCAGGTATCGACGTTGTTGTTCTTGAAGGCAGCGCGCACCAGCTTCTGGACGAGATAGGTCTCCTCGTTGGTGCAGCGCGAGGAGGTGATGCCGCCGATAGCGTCACGGCCGTATTTCGCCTGGAGCCGCCTGAACTCCTTAGCGGTGTGGGCGATCGCCTCCTCCCAGCTCACCTCGCGCCAGGGATCGGTGATCTTCTCGCGGATCATCGGCTTGGTGATGCGATCCTTGTGCGTGGCATAGCCCCAGGCGAAGCGGCCCTTCACGCAGGAATGGCCCTCGTTCGCCTTGCCGTCCTTGTAGGGCACCATGCGCACGACCGTGTCGCCGCGCATCTCCGCCTTGAACGAGCAGCCGACGCCGCAATAGGCGCAGGTTGTCACCACCGAATGCTCCGGCTGGCCGATCTCGATCAGCGACTTCTCCGAGAGCGTCGCGGTCGGGCAGGCCTGCACGCAGGCGCCGCAGGAGACGCATTCGGACGCAAGGAAGCCTTCGTCGATCCCCGCCGCCACCTTCGATTCGAAGCCGCGGCCTTCGATGGTCAGTGCGAAGGTGCCCTGCACTTCCTCGCAGGCGCGCACACAGCGCGAGCAGACGATGCACTTCGACGGATCGAAGGTGAAATAGGGATTCGACTCGTCCTTCGGATGCCACTCCGCGTTCGGCTTGCCGTGCGACTTGGCAAAGACGTGGTTGGCGCCATCGTAACCGTAGCGCACTTCGCGCAAGCCAACGGCACCCGCCATGTCCTGCAGCTCGCAATCGCCGTTCGCGGCACAGGTCAAACAGTCGAGCGGATGGTCGGAGATATAGAGCTCCATCACCCCGCGGCGGATACGGGCGAGCCGCTCGGTCTGCGTATGGACGGCCATCCCTGGCGCGACCGGCGTTGTGCAGGAGGCCGGCGTGCCGGCGCGGCCTTCGATCTCCACCAGGCAGAGGCGGCACGAGCCGAACGCGTCGAGCATGTCGGTCGAGCAGAGTTTCGGGATCTGCGTGCCGGTTTCCATCGCCGCACGCATGATCGACGTGCCCTCCGGCACGGTGACGGTGAGGCCGTCTATCGTCAGGGTGACGAGCCGCTCGGATTTGGAGCGCTTCGTGCCGTAGTCGATCTCGTGGACGAGGGACATTGCCTCTCTCCTATTCCGCAGCCTGCATGCGCCGATGCGCAGCGCCGGAAAAATCCTCGGGGTAATGGTTGAGCGCGCTCATCACCGGAAAGGGGGTAAATCCGCCGAGCGCACAGAGCGATCCGAATTTCAGTGTCTCGCAGAGATCGCGAACGAGTGCGATGTTCGCTTCGACATTCTCGCCGGCGACGATCCGGTCGATGACCTCCACGCCGCGTGTCGAGCCGATGCGGCAGGGCGTGCACTTGCCGCAGGATTCGATGGCGCAGAACTCCAGCGCAAAGCGCGCCTGCTCGGCCATGTCCACCGTGTCATCGAAGACGACGATGCCGCCGTGGCCGATCAGCCCGTCCTTCGCGGTGAAGGCCTCGTAGTCGAACGGCGTGTCGAACAGCGACGGCGGAAAATAGGCGCCGAGCGGCCCGCCGACCTGCACCGCACGCACGGGGCGGCCGGATGCCGTGCCGCCGCCGATGTCGTTCACAAGCTCACCGAGCGTGATGCCGAACGCCGTCTCGAAAAGCCCGCCGTGCTTGACGTTGCCGGCGAGCTGGATCGGCATCGTGCCGCGAGAGCGGCCCATGCCGTAGTCGCGATATTTCTCCGAGCCGTCCGCCAGGATGAAAGGCACCGCGGCGAAGGTGAGCACGTTGTTGATGATCGTCGGCTTGCCGAAGAGGCCCTTGTGCGCCGGGAGCGGCGGCTTGGCGCGCACCTGCCCGCGCTTTCCTTCCAGGCTGTCGAGGAGCGCCGTCTCCTCGCCGCAGACATAGGCGCCGGCACCCATCCGGACTTCCATGTCGAAGGCCTTGCCCGAGCCGCCGACATTCTCGCCGAGGAGGCCCGCCCGACGCGCGGCTTCGATCGCCGCGTTCATGGCGATCTCGGCATGCGGATATTCGGAGCGGAGATAGACGAAGCCCTTCGTCGCGCCGATCGCGAGGCCGGCGATCGCCATGCCTTCGATCAACAGGAACGGATCGCCCTCCATGATCATGCGGTCGGCGAAGGTGCCCGAGTTCGCCCTCGTCCGCGTTGCAGACGACGTATCTCTGCTCAGCGGACGCTTTCAGCGCCGTCTCCCACTTGATGCCGGTCGGGAAGCCGGCGCCGCCCCGGCCACGAAGCCCCGAAACCTTCAGTGTTTCGACGATCTCGGCCGGCTGCATCTTGAGCGCACGATCGAGCCCCTTAATCCCGCCGTGGGCGCGATAGTCTTCGAGTGAGCGCGGATCGACAACGCCGCAGCGCGCAAAGGTGAGCCGCGTCTGCCGCTTCAGGAACGGAATCTCCTCGGTCAGCCCAAGGAAAAGCTCGCTCGGCTTGCCATCGAGGAAACCGCTCTCAAAAAGCCCCTTCACGTCCTCCGGCGCGACCGGCCCGTAGGCGACGCGGCCGGCTTCGGTCTCGACCTCGACCAGCGGCTCCAGGCAATAAAGCCCGCGCGAGCCGTTCCGCGCGATCTCGACCTTGGCGCCGGTCTCATCGGCGATGCGCTCGATCGCCTCGGCCACGCGGTCCGCGCCGACTGCGAGCGCGCCGGCATCGCGCGGAATGAAGACACGCGCGCTCACTGGTTGACCTCCGCGGCGATCTGCTCGGCCTTTTCGTGATCGATGCGGCCAACCACCTGCCCGTCGATCATCGCGGAAGGCGCGCAGGCGCAGAGCCCAAGACAATAGACCGCTTCGAGCGTCACGCGCCCGTCGGCCGAAGTCTCGCCGAAATCGACGCCGAGGCGCTTCGTCAACTGCTCCGCCACCTGGCGCCCGCCCGCAGCCTGGCATGCCTCCGCGCGGCAAAGCTTCACAACGTGGCGTCCCGGCGGCACGCGGCGGTAGTCGTGATAGAAGCTGACGACGCCGTAAATCTCGGCGCGCGAAATGTTGAGCGCCTCGGCGACGAGTGGCAAGGCGGAGTCCGGCACGTAGCCGAGCGCCTCTTGCACCTTGTTCAGGATGGGCAGCGTCGCGCCCGCGACGCCGCGGTGAGCGGCGATGATCTCGCAAACGAGCGCGTCGTGGCTATCGCCCGACATTTGGCGGTCCTTGATCGTAGAAACCGATCAAAAGCACGAGAACCGGCAAGAAATCAATAAAGATGGCCGGTCGATTGATAGGCGATTCCTATTAATCGATTTCAGGTCCTAGGCGAGCAGCGACGCAACCTTCCTCGCCTCCGCCACGAGCGCCAGTGCAAGCGGCGTCATCGGCTCGCGGTGTGGCACGACGAGCCCCACTGTGTGGGTCGCCTCCGGCTCGACGATCGAGATCGCGCGCACCCGGTCGGTCAGGCCGAGGGTCGAGGCGAGCTTCTCCGGCATGACGCTCGCCCAGCGCCCAGTCCTGACATGCGAATAGAGCACGATCATCGAATTCGATTCGAGCGTCGTCTGCGGACGCGCGCCCGCGGCGACGAGCAGCGCATCGATGATGCGGCGGTTCTGCATGTCGGGGGTCAGAAGGCAAAGCGGCACGGTGCCGACCTCCGCCCAGGTCACGCTCTCGCGGTCGCCGAACGGGCCGTCGACGGAGGTCACGAGGCGGTAGCGCTCCAGATAGATCGGTACGGAATTGACGCGCCCGAGCGGCTCGTTGTCGAGATAGGTGATGCCGGCATCGATCTCGAGGTTCTCCAGCATCGCCAGCACCTCGATCGAGTTCCGCGAGAGGATCGTGAAAGTGACGTTCGGGTGCTTCTCGCGATAGGGCGTGGTCACATCGGCGACGACAGCGAGTGCGGTCGGGATGGCGGCGATACGCAGATGTCCCGAAAGCCCATGCTTCAGCGATTCGATCTCCTGCCTGAGCGCGCGGCTGTCGCCGACGATGCGGCGCGCCCAGCCGAGCACGCGCTCGCCTTCCGGCGTGAAAGAGCCGAAGCGTGAGCCGCGCTGCACGAGGAGCACACCGAGCGAATCCTCCAGGCTCTTGATCCCCGCCGAAAGCGTCGGCTGCGAGACGCCGCAGGTCTCCGCCGCCCGCCCGAAATGCTGTTCCTTGGCGAGCGCCAGCAGGAATTCGAGCTTGTCGATCATCCGCTGAGCCTACATCACTTCGACCCCGCCCGGGGCAGGTGATCGCCGGCTCCCCTCGCCTATGCCGATTGACCCCGATCAATGGTAGAAGGCGCCCGCCGGCTAGGCTCGCAGCAAAGAAGCAACAAGGAACGGAAAATCATGTCGTCTCTTCCCCCCGAATTCCGCCAGATCCGCCTGGAGCTCGCGCGTGAGCCGGGTCATCCGGAAGGAAGCAGCGCGACCGGCTACGATCTCCTGGCACCGCTCGACGAGAACCGGCGGCTGATGGCCGACGTCTGGCGGAAGCACAAGGAGCAGTGCCGCGTGCACCGCTTCCGCGAGGGCGAGAACGACATGATCGGGCATCTTGCGAGGAAGCCGGGCGGCTCCTGGTATTTCGACTACGATCAGGACACGGCGCGCGACGACGAGAACGCCTACCATCTAGGCAGCGAGCATTTCCTGCTCGGCGAGTACGTGTCGATCCGCGACGAGCACGGCAAGATGCACACCTACCGCGTCGTCTCCGTCCAGAGGGTTTAGTCGCAGCGCGGAACTGGAAGCCCGCTCCAGACAGCACGTGCCCTAACCTCCCCCTTGTGGAGTAGTTAAGAGTGTTTGCCGCCCGCAGCCGGCTTGCGATCCCCCGTGGGCGGTTGCCGCACGCCCCGCCAGACGAGCTTGAAGAGCTCCATCACCAGAAGCAGCGAGAGCGAAATCGGCACCAGCGCGAGCCAGAGCTCGACTGAGATCGGGTGCATCTCAAGCACGTCGCTGATGCCGGGGACGAAGGCCGCGCCGACATGGACGCCCTGCGCGCCGATGACTGAGATCACGACCGGCCAGTTGTTCGAGAACGGAATACGGAAGGCGGAGCGCGTCTCGGAACGGCAGTTGAAGACCTGCACGTTCTCGAACAGGACGAGCAGGAAAAGGAGCGCGTTTCGTGCGTCGCGCTCGCTCCAGCCTTGCGAAAGCGCCCAGACGAAGAAAGCGAAGCTCACTCCACCCATCGCCAGGCCGGAGACCGCGCTTTCCGAGATCATCAGCCGATCGAAGATCGGCTCGTTCACCGGACGCGGCCCGCGCCGGAGCAGCCCGTCCTCCCGCGCTTCAAACGCGAGCGCAACGTCCTGTCCGCCATTCGTCACGAGGTTCAGCCAGAGAAGCTGCACAGCGCTCAGTGGCAGCGGCTGAGCCGTCAGGGTCGCAAGCAGGAAGATCACGACCTCGGCCGCGCCGGTCGAGACAAGCAGATAGATGACCTTGCGGATGTTGGCATAGGCCGCGCGCCCCTCCTGGATGCCGGCGACGACGGAGGCGAAATTGTCGTCGGCGATGACTAGGTCGGCGGCATCGCGCGCAACGTCGGTGCCGCTCTTTCCCATGGCAACGCCGAGGTCGGAGCGGCGGAGCGCCGGTGCATCGTTCACGCCGTCGCCGGTCATCGCGACGATGTGGCCGGCGGACTTCAGCGCTTCGACGATGTCGACCTTCTGGGTTGGTTCGACGCGCGCGAAAACCTTGGCCTCGGCGAGACGGTCGCGGCGGGCAGCGGGCGAGCCAGAGAGCGCTACGATCTCGCGGCCGGTCGTCACCTCCCCCATGTCGTCTGCCAAGCCGAGTTCGCGCGCTATCGCGAGCGCCGTCACCGGATGGTCGCCGGTCACCATGCGGACCGAGACGCCGGCCAGCAGGCACGCCGCCACCGCCTCGCGCGCCTCGGGCCGCAGCGGATCGATGAACCCGACGAGCGCGAGGAGGGTGAGGTTGCCGAGTTCCGCCTCGATATCGGAGGTCGCGAAGGGGCCCTCGTGCGTCACCGGCTTGGCGGCGACGGCGACCACGCGAAGCCCGTCCTCCGCCAAGCGTTCGGCCGCAAGATGTGCCTCCGCTCCGCCGTTTTCGCAAAGCGGCAGAATGACTTCCGGCGCACCCTTCGCATGCAGCTTTAGGCCATCCGGATGGCTGTTCAGAGTGGCGGCGAAGCGTCGCTCGGCGGCGAAGGGGATCTCGCCAACGCGCGCCGCCTCGGCGCGGACAGCCGGGAGCGTGAGCCCCGCTTTGGCGGCGAGCACGAGAAGCGCCACGTCGAGCGTGTCGCCGCTACGCCCAGAATCGCCGTCGGCGGGCTCGTAGGTGGCGTCGTTGCAAAGCGTCGCGGAGACCGCCGCCGCAGCGATCGCCGGAAGACCGGCAGCCCTAGCCTCATCTGCGTCGAAGCGGAAATCGCCGTGCGGGTCGTAGCCCTCCCCGCCGACCTCAACGACGCCGAAAGCCGGGAGCCAAAGGCGCTTGGCGGTCAGCGCATTGGCGGTGAGCGTGCCGGTCTTGTCGCTTGCCACCACCGTGCACGACCCGAGCCCTTCGACGGCTGGCAGGTGGCGGACGATGACGTTGCGCCGCGCCATCCGTCGCGTCGCAATCGAGAGTGCGACTGTCACGGCGACGGGCAGGCCCTCAGGGATGGCGGCAACGGCAAGCGCCACCGCAACGAAGAAGGTCTCGCGCAGCGACGCACCGTTGAAGAGCTGGCCGGCGATGATGAGCAGCATCACCGCGATCACGACCATCCCGAGATTGCGGCTGAAGCGCTCAAGCCGCTGCGTCAACGGAGGCGGTGGCGCGGCCATGGCAAGCTCGCGCGCGATGCGGCCGATCTCGGTCTCGACCCCGGTCGCAATCACCACGGCTTCGGAGCGCCCGGTCAGCATGCTGGTGCCGGCATGGAGCATGGTCGCGCGGTCGGCGACGGAGGTCTCGGGCTCAAGCTCCTGGCGGGCCGATTTCTCGACCGCGTAGGATTCGCCGGTCAGCGCCGATTCGTCCGCCCGAGCGTCGAACGCCTGCAGGATGCGCATGTCGGCCGGCACACGGTCGCCGGCTTCGATCAGCACCACGTCGCCAGGCACAAGGCCGGCGCTTTCGACGAGCTTCACCGCGCCGTCGCGGAGAACGCGGCTCGTCGCCGTGATCGAGGAGCGGAGCGCGGCGGTGTTGATCTCGGCGCGCCATTCCTGCGTCCCGCCGATCGCCGAGTTCAGGACGAGGACGGCGCCGATGAACCATGCATCGGAGAATTCGCCGAGCGCGATCGACACCGCCGCCGCGGCAAGCAGCAGATAAACGAGCGGGCTCTTGAGCTGCCCGACGAAGATGCCGAGTACGGTGCGGCGCGGCGGCGCGGGAAGCGAGTTCGGACCGTATCGTGTGAGCCGCCTCTCGGTTTCCGCGGCGGAGAGTCCCGCCGCACTGGTCGCCAGACGCTCCGTGACCACTTCGGCCGACAAAGCGTGCCACGGCACACGGCTGTTCGAGACTGCGGCTGCGCTTTGATCCGGCTCACCCGGCGGCGGCTCGGAGGGGCGCAGCCGCTCGGCTGAGCCGTCGAGCATCATGCTTTGTCCCGTCAGTTGGCCCGTCAGTTGGCGAGGAGCAGCGGGAACGGAATTTCCCTCAGCATGCTATGAGAAACGCCGCCAAGAATGCGCTCGCGGATGCGCGAATGTCCATAGCATCCCATGACCGTCAGGTCGGCGGCGAAATCGAGCGCCTGCGCCTTGATCTCGTCCCTGACGCTGCCGTGGGTGGCGCGAACCATCGTCGTCTCGACGCGCACGTCATGGCGCGCAAGCGTCGCCGCGATGTCGTCGCCGGGCGTGAACTGGCGCACCGGATCCTGGAGGAGCCCCTGCACGGAGACGATGCGGACCGCCTCGGCGCCGACCAGGATCGGAAGCGCGTCGAACACGGCGCGCGCTCCTTCGCGGCCGCCATCCCAGGCGATCAGCACGCGATTGCCGAGCTTGCGGAACGACCAGCCGACCGGGAGCCCGATCACCGGGCGCCCCGACGTGAACACCACCTCCTCGAGCTGATGCCGGCCGATCGTGGCCTCGCTCGGAAGCTGTGGGCAGAGGATCAAGTCGGCGGCGCGCGACATTGCGCCGGCGTGCGGCGAGACGAGGTTGTCGGGGGATTTCTCCGCACGCCACTCAAAGGCGATTCCGGCCTTCTTGGCGGCGCCGAGGAAAGCTGCCTCCGCCGCTTTCCGCGCATCGTCGGCGGCGGCCATCTGCGCCTCGATGAAGGAGGCGAGCGCCATGTCGGTGGCAAGGCCATAGGTTATCGCAAGCGGCGCGACGTGAAGCCCGACAAGCCGCGCGTTGTCGGCAAGCGGCAGCGCCTGGAATGCCGCGACCGCAAACTCGGCGGCGGCGGCCGCGGGAACAACGGCAAAAACCGTCCTCACCCCGGTCATTCCACTCTCCGTCGGTATTCTTAGGCGGCGAGGCTGTCGTTCATCAGGTCGAGCGCGGCGCGATCGCGGAACACGATCCGCCGCGAGGCCGGAATCGCGATCAGGCCATCCCTCTCAAGTTGCGTCAGCGTGCGCGAGACGGTCTCGATCGTGAGGCCCAGATAATCGGCGATGTCCTGGCGCGACATGGGAAGCTCGATCTCGCCCGAGCGCGAGAGACGCGCGGCCATCTCCAGGAGGAATGCAGCGATGCGCTCCTGCGCGTTCTTGCGGCCGAGCAGCAGCATGTGATTCTGTGCCCGCTGCAGATGGGTCATCGTCTGCGTCCAAATCTCGGTGACGATCGCGCAATCGCGTGCCGCCTCGGCGAGGAACGTGCTCCGCTTCACGACGAGAATCTGGGAGTCGCAAATCGCTTCAGCCGAGAATGTGTGCGTACCGTCGGATTCCAGGCCGAACATCTCGCCCGGCAGGTAGAAGGCCCCGATCTGGCGACGGCCATCGCTCAGGAGCTTGCTGATGCGCACCGCTCCGTTCACAACCTTGTAGAAATAGTTCGCCGGCTCATCCTCTCCGAAGATCTCGGCATTTCTGCCGAAGTTCATGCAGCTTCCGATCATGTCGAGGAGATCACACACCGACCTGTGCTTCATCGCGCCATTTGCGGCCGGAAACGGAACGATTTTCCCACCCGCTGTCTCGCCTCGCCAATGCAGCATGACAAATCCTCCGCTTAGGGACGCTGCCAGGGATAAACGGGCTATTTGCGAGGGAAAATTCGGGTATTTACCCTACGTAGAATTACGGAGGCCGGCGCGGCGAGCGAGCGACGGGGCGGCCCCGCTTGAGATGGCCGCAACTGACAGCGAGCGCATGGCCAAAACGATAAGTGCAAGCGACGGCAGCGCGCAGCGTCGGCCAAGCGCCTTTCCACACCGAAGCGGCCTTTCGGGCTACGCCCTGGCCACAGCGGCCATCCTGGTGGCGCTGGCCGCGCACATCTTGCTCGGCCCGCTGCTCAACCCGGACTCCCTGCTCCTGTTCTTTGTTGCGGCCTTGATGGTCGCGAGCATTCTTGGGGGGATCGGTCCGAGCCTCTTTGCCACGGCGCTCGGCGTTGCGATCGCGGCGATCCTCCTGGTCGCGCCCGACCGCGGCAGCTCGGCGAACCTCGTCGCTTTCGCGGTGATCGGCGTGGCGATCGCCGCCTGCGGCGAATGGCTGCACCGTGTGCGGGCCGACGCGGCACGTGCGTCTGCGGATGCGAACTCCCGCGAAGCCCATCTCAGCTCGATCCTCGACACCATCCCGGAGGCCATGATCGTCATCGACGAGGCCGGCACGATGCAGTCGTTCTCGAGCGCGGCGGAGCGACTCTTCGGCTACACGGCGACCGAGGCGCTCGGCCAAAACGTGAAGATGCTGATGCCGTCGCCCTACCGCGAAAACCACGACGGGTATGTGCATCGCTATCTGAGCACGGGCGAGCGCCGCATCATCGGCATCGGCCGCGTCGTGGTCGGCGAGCGCAAGGACGGCTCCACCTTCCCGATGGAGCTTGCGGTCGGCGAGATGCGTTCGGACGAAAGGCGTTTCTTCACCGGCTTCATCCGCGACCTCTCCGAGCGCCAGCAGACGGAAGCGCGGCTGCAGGAACTGCAGTCTGAGCTCGTCCACATCTCGCGGCTGACCGCGATGGGCGAGATGGCCTCGGCACTCGCGCACGAGCTGAACCAGCCGCTTTCCGCCATCGCCAACTATCTGAAAGGCTCTCACCGACTGATCTCCGCCCGCACCGATCCCGAATCGCTGCGCGTCGGCGAGGCATTGGACAAGGCGGCGGATCAGGCGCTTCGCGCCGGCGAGATCATCCGACGTCTGCGCGACTTCGTGGCGCGCGGCGAGACCGAGATGAAGGAAGAGAGCCTGACCAAGCTCGTCGAGGAGGCGAGCGCGCTGGCGCTGGTCGGCGCCAAGCAGCACGGAGTGCGGGTGCGCTTCGATCTCGACCCGCGCGCCGACCTGGTCTTCGCCGACAAGATCCAGGTGCAGCAGGTCTTCCTCAACCTCATGCGCAACGCCATCGAGGCGATGGCCGAGGCGGGCTCGCCGCGGCGCGAGCTTCTCCTAAGCTCCACGCGCGGCGACGACGGCATGGTCGAGGCAAGTGTTTCGGACACCGGCCCCGGCATCGCCGACGAGGTGGCGGCCAAGCTATTCCAGCCCTTCGTCACGACCAAGCGGCAGGGCATGGGGGTTGGGCTCTCGATATCGCGCACCATCATCGAAGGGCATGGCGGCAGCCTCTCGGCCGAGCCCAATCCCGGAGGCGGCACGGTCTTCCGGCTTACGCTCAGGGCCGCGGGGGAGGACGCGCACGATGCCGAATGACGTCTACGTCTGCATCATCGACGACGACGACGCCGTGCGCGATTCGCTGAGATTCCTTTTCGACTCCGCCGGCATCTCTGCGCGCACGTTCGAGTCGGCGGCCAGCTTCCTGGCCGCACCGGCGGAGACGCCGGCCTGCATCGTCACCGATGTGCGCATGCCCGGCATGACCGGCACCGACCTCCTCCGCAGGCTCAAGGAATCCGGTCGCCGCACCCCCGTCATCATCATCACCGGACATGGCGACATTGCGCTTGCCGTCGAGGCGATGAAGCTCGGTGCAGTGGATTTCATCGAGAAGCCCTTCACGGACGAGGTTCTCCTCGCCGCTGTCCGCGCGGCGCTTAGACAGCGCGCGACAAGAGAGGAAGTCGACGCGGAGCGCGCGACGGTCGCCGAGCGATTGGCGACGCTTTCGGCGCGTGAGCGACAGGTTCTCGAAGGCCTTGTCAGCGGCAATCCCAACAAGACGATCGCTCACGATCTCGGCATCAGCCCGCGCACCGTCGAGGTCTATCGGGCAAACCTCATGACCAAGATGCAGGCGACGAGCCTTTCCGATCTCGTCCGCATGGCGCTCCTCGCCGAGGGCCTGGCAAACTGAGGCTTCTCCAGCGTTTTTCCGACGTTGCGCTACATCAAAGCAGTAGCGCCGCCCTTTGCCAGACTGTGCCGCCAAGGGGGAATCCGCCGAGGCGCGCATGCAGGCTGCCGGTTCCGATGGCTCAAAGCCGAGGGTCGTGGTCGTCGACAACGACGCCGCGCTTCTTGGCGCGCTCAAGTTCGCGCTCGAGCTTGAAGGCTATGTCGTCACTCCGTTTCGCAGTGCAGCGGAGGTGCTCGCGGAGAAGAACCTGCCGGACTCTGGCTGCCTCGTCGTCGACTTCAACCTTTCCGGCATGAACGGCCTCGATCTCGTTGCTGCGCTCCGCAATCGCTCCGTCAGCCTGCCGGCGATCCTAATCGCGGGGAGCGCGTCGCCGGAGGTGCGCCGGCGCGCTGCAGCCGCTCACATGCCGATCGTAGAGAAGCCGCTCTTCGGCAACACGCTCCTGAACGCCATCAGCTCCACGATCAGCTGACCCGGCCGGGGTCAGAAGTGCTCGCCGACGCGGAAGGGTCCGTAACGCGTTGAGGCGGAGACGAGATAAGCCGTCGACCAGCCGATCATAAGCAGGCCGGTCACGCCTTCGAGCGCACCGAAGAGGCGCCATTCCGGCGCGAGCACGATGTCGCCGTAGCCGAGCGTGGAGAAGGTCACGGCGGAGAAATAGAGCGCATCGGTGAAGTTTGGCAGCGTCCCGAGAACCAGATACGCCGCGGCCCACGTCCAGATTTCCACGGTGTGGATCAGGAAGAGCCCGAAAACCGTCGCCACCATGGCGATCGACTTGCCGAACCCGTGCCGGTGCAGGCGGCCCCAGCGCACGACGTTCGGCATGACGCTGCTGAGCAGCACCAGCCCGAAGGTCTGCGTGAACACGCAGATCGAGATGACCACGGTGCCGAGGCTGAGATCCCTGAACATTCAAGATCCTCCCGCCTTCGGCGATCACTTCGGCTGGAGCGATTGGAGATAGGCGATGATCGAGTCGATCTCGTCGGGATCGAACGAGAACTCCGGCATTTCCGGATGGCCGGTCAGAATGCCCTCGGCGAGCGCCTCTTCAAGATCGCTGACCGGGTAGCGCTCCCCAAGGGTGCGGAACGGCGGCGCCGCGGCAAGCGGGCTCGTTCCTTCAGCGCCCGTCGCATGGCAGCGGCCACAATTCGCCTCAAGGATCGTCCGGCCGCGGTCAAGCTCGCCCGCGGCGAAGGCGCTCGACGTCAACACTCCGAGAAACAACGCGGCGGCCGGCCAGAAGTGCGGCATTTGAGCTCCCGAATCACGCGCAATTCCGATTCTATCGTGAAGTGCTGCGCGGCAACGACTGCGGCCGCCTTGATCTTTCTCAACCGCCGGGATTTGGTCTGGCCCATGGCTGAAATCTTCTTCGAGCGCGTGACCAAGCGCTATCCGGGCGGTCACACCGCCGTCCACGACCTCGATCTCGCGATCGCCGAGGGCGAGTTCCTCGTTCTGGTCGGACCGTCCGGCTGCGGCAAGTCGACGGCGCTCAGGATGGTGGCCGGCCTTGAAGACATCACCAAGGGCAGCATCCTGATCGGCGGCGAAGTGGCGAACGACCTTTCGCCGCGCGAGCGCAACATCGCGATGGTCTTCCAGAGCTACGCGCTCTACCCGCATCTGACGGTGGCGGAGAACATCGGCTTCGGCCTACGCGTGCGCGGCATGGGAAAGGCGGAGATCGCGAAGAAGGTGAACGCGGTCGCCGAGGCGCTCGAGCTTGAGGCGCTGCTTTCGCGCAAGCCGCAACAGCTTTCCGGCGGACAGCGCCAGCGCGTCGCCATGGGTCGCGCCATCGTGCGCGAGCCAGCCGCCTTCCTGATGGACGAGCCGCTTTCCAACCTCGACGCGCGGCTTCGCGTGCAGATGCGCGGCGAAATCGCGCGCATCCAGAAGATCGCCGCGGTCACCACGATCTACGTCACGCACGACCAGGTTGAAGCGATGACGATGGGCGACCGCGTCGCGGTCCTGAACCACGGCGAGCTGCAGCAGCTCGGGCACCCGCGCGCGCTCTACCATGACCCGGCGAATCTCTTCGTCGCGAGCTTCATCGGCTCGCCCGCGATGAATTTCCTCGATGCGCGGCTGACGAGCGGCGGGACGCCGGAGCTCATCCTCGGCCCGCACCGCATGCCGCTTTCGAAGGCGATCCTCGATCGACGGCCGGCGCTCTCGCGCTATCGCGACAAGACGCTGATCGCAGGCTTCCGGCCGGAAGCGCTGAGCTGCCTCGGCGTCGGCACGTCAGCAGGCCTCGCCGGCACCGTCGCCTACGCGGAGGATCTCGGCGCCACGCTTCTGGTACATCTCGACGTCGATGCGCCGCCGCCGCATTTCAGCGCCGACCAAGTGGCGGAAGCCGAGGAGGAGGCGCTCGCGCGGCAGCGAAGCCGCGCCCGAGTGCGCGCCGTCGTCGACGGCCGTGCGCCGGTCAAGGCCGGCGACCGCCTGGCGATCGAGATCGACGCGGAGCGCCTGCACCTTTTCGATCCGAAGACCGGCACGGCCATCGGGGCATAACCCCTCGCCTCAGGAAACGCCTTTCGTCAGACCCTGGACAAAATAGCGGTTGAGCGCGAGTGCGATCAGAACGATCGGAATCGTCGAGAAGTGCGCGAGTGCGCCAAGCGTGCCCCAGGTGATGTCCTTCGTGCCGTAGGCGACGAGCAGCGCCACCGAGATCGGCTTCGTCTCTGCGCGCGTCAGGAAGGCGGCGTAGATGAAGTCGTTCCACGCGAACATGACGCAAAGAAGCGCGCTCGCGACGATGCCCGGGACGACGAGCGGCAGCGCGACGCGGAAGAAGCCGCCGAAAAGCGTGCAGCCGTCGGTCAGCGCGGCCTCCTCCAGCTCCTGCGGCAGCGAGCGGAAATAGGAAAACATCATCCACACGACGAAAGCGGCGTTGAGCGTCGCGTTGATCAGGATCACCGCCCACCAGGTGCCGAGAAGGTGGATGTCGCGCATCATCAGATAGAACGGGATCAGCGTTGCGACCGGCGGCACGGTGCGGATGCCCAAGAAGAAATAGGCGACGAGGACGGCGCGGCGGCTCCGCGAGCGCGCCAGCGCATAGCCCGCCGGAACGCCGATCAGAAGCGACAGCGCCACCGAGCCGAGCGAGATGATCAGGCTCGATCTGAGCAGGCTGAAGAGGTCGAAGTAGCGGAAGACGCCGCGGAAATGATCGAGCGTCGGCGTGAACCAGAGTGTCGGCGGAAAGCTGAAGATGTCGCGGCCGGGCTTGTAGGCCGTGGTGATGAGCCAAGCGACCGGCACCAGGAAGACGCCGATGATCACGACGAGCGCCACGCGCTCCGCAATGATCACACGGGCGGGCGGACGACGACTCATCGTACGAGCTCGTTGGCGCGGCGGTCGGCGCGCCGGATAAGAAACACGAACAGCACCGAGAGGATCGCGATGCAGGCGATCATCATGTTCGAGATCGCCGCAGCGAAGCCGATGTTGAAGAACTGCAGGCCCTGCTTCACCGCGTAGATCATCAACACGTCGGTGGCGTCGGCCGGCCCGCCGTTCGTTGTGGCGAAGAAGATGTCGAAGACGCGGAAGGCGTCCATGGTGCGCAGCACGATCGCCAGGAAGACCGCCGGAAGAAGCATCGGCAGGATGACGATGCGGAAGCGCTGCGCCGGCGTTGCACCGTCGGCCTCCGCGGCTTCAAGCACGTCGGTCGGCAGCGACTTCAGCCCGGCAAGCAGGATCAGCGCCATGAACGGCGTCCACTGCCAGGCGTCGACGAACACCAGTGTGCCGAGCGCCGTCGAAGGGTCGCCGAAGAAGCCGCGTGCCGGCGAGATTCCCCAATGCGCCAGGAAATAGCCAATCATGCCGTAGTCGGGCGCAAGTAGCGCACGGAACACGAGGCCGACGACGAGCGGCGTCACCGTGACAGGGATAAGGAGCAGTGCCAGACAAGCGCGCTGGAAGGCGTTGTCGCGCCAAAGGAGCAGCGCGAGGCCGAGGCCCAGGATGAATTCGAGCCCAACCGCCGCGACGGTGAAGATCACCGTGACGATGATCGAATGGCGCGCCGCGTCGTTGGTCCAGAGCGCCTGATAGTTCTGAAGCCCGACAAAGGTTCGCGCCGCTGGCCGAAGCAGGCTGTAGTCATAGAAGCTGTAGGCAAAGCCCTGCGCGAGTGGCCACACCGCGACGGCGAGCACGTAGAGCACAGCCGGCGCGCCGAACAGCAGCAGAAAGAGCTGACGCCGCCGCCTGAAGGAGAGCCCGCGCCGAACGGACGCGGCCGGGCGCGAGGCCCGGCCGCCGTTGATCGTATCCGCTTGCGCGAGCGCCAATCGGGCCTCGCGTCAGAACAGCTTCGCGGCTTCCGCCTGCGCGTCGTCGAGTGCCTTCTTCGGCTCGACGTTGCCGACGAGAACCGCGTTCACCGCCGTGCCCAGGATGTCCTGGATCTGCGGATATTGCGGGATGCGCGGGCGATAGTCGCCGTCGCCGTTCATGAAGGTCTCGTCGATGACCGGCAGGAACGGGAACTTGGCGAGAAGGTCGGCGTCGTGCGTCTCGCTCACGCGCAGGTAGCTGCTCGCGCCGCGCATGTTCATGTCCTTGTGGACCGCGGGACTCGTGATCCACTTGATGAACGCCCACGCCGCTTCCTGCTGCTTCGCGTCGATATCGGCGTTGATCGCAAGACCCCAGCCACCGACGCCGTATTTCTTCGGCAGGCCCTCACCCGGAGGGGCAAGCTCGATGCCGTATTTGCCGACGACCTTCGACTGCGACGGGTCGCCGTAGCCTGCGGCACCGACCGACCAGGTCTGCATGTTCGCGACCAGCCCCTGGCGGAAGCTCTCCTCGCGCCCGCCCCAATCGTAGTCGGCGGCACCCGGAGGCGCGGCCTTGTCGAAGAGCTCCTTATAGACTTCGAGGCTCTTCACGTTGGCGTCGGAGTTCAGAGCCGGCTTGCCGTCGCCGCCTAAAATCGAGCCGCCCATCTGGGCATTGTACTGCATCCAGTCCTGCGCCACGGCCGGCCCCTTCTGGCCGTTCGCGACGAAGCCGTAGATCGGCTTCGACGGATCGGTGAGCTTCAAAGCGTCGGCGACCAACTCCTCCATCGTCTTCGGCGGCTGCAGCCCGGCGGCTTCGTAGAGATCGGTGCGGTAGGCGAGCACGTTGGCGTATCCGGCGAACGGGAACGCCACCTGCTTGCCGCCATATTTGCCGAGCGCGTTCATGAGCACCGGATAGATGTCGTCGACGTTGATCTCGGCGGCGTCGCGCTTGATCAGGTCGGAGAGCTCCACCGTCCATCCGCTCTCGGCGAGCTGGCCGGCCCAGACGATGTCGGTGGTGGCGATGTCGTAGCCCTTGGTGTGTCCGACGTAGTCGGAGGTGATCTTGGTCAGGAGATCCGGGTAAGAGAGGATGTCGACCTTCACCGTCGCGCCGGTCTTCTCGGTGAATTGCGGCGCGAGATCCGCCATCACCGCAGCGAACTGATCGTTCTGCGAGGCGATGTTCAGCGTGATTCCGTCATAGGGCTTGTCCTGCGCCAGGCTCGGCGACCCTAAAAGCGTCGAAACCGCGGCCGCGGTGATCGCGACGTTCATTCGCCATCCCATGTAAACCTCCTGTCTTCGCTGCCGGATCGATATCCCAAGCGACACTTGTCCCTTGGCAGCGCACAAGGCACTCACCTTAGGCCGACGCCAACGCACGTGTCTATCGGCGACGGCGGCTCAGTATTCTTGTCGACGCGCATTTGAAGCAGAAAGAATTCCGTTGCCGAACGACTATGCAGGGAATGCTCGCGCATTGTGCAGCGGGGGTTGGGAACTTCGCGGCCCGCGGTCTCGCAAGTCTCAATATTTGCAACCGCCGATGGTCCGCCTGCGGCTGAGAGCCGTCTGTCTCAGGCGGGAAAATTGCGCTAACGGTAGCGAACGCCCGCCATCGCTAAGGGCAGGAGGAAAGTCATGGCCCCAGCCTCCCAGGCGAACGCGCGGCGCGCCGCTTCCGGCCGGCGCGACCTTGAGCAGTTGCTGATCGAAGCGCGTGAGTTCAGCGCCGAGTTCCATCCCTTCATGGCGAACCACATGCCGATGATGCTGGTGGCGCTGAAGCGGCTCGGCGCGACCGACGAGCGACTTGCGGATTGGTTCGCCATCTATCGCAACGTGAGCCGGCTCGTGCCGATGCCTCCGGCGGTGCGGCCGATCGAGCGCGCGCACTGGGCCGACGCGCTCGGCGACCGCCGCCGCGAGGGCGACTATCGTGCCTTCTTCTCCCAAGAAGTGGCGCGGCTCGGCATTGGCGAGGCCTGCGCGACCTATCTGCCGACGCTGGTGCCCGGGATCGCCGCAAGCGCATTCCATGCCTTCATGCGCCTCGCCTACGGATATTTGCGGGGCGACGTGGCGGAGGTCGGCACCGCACTCGGCTTCTGGGCGGCGACCTATCTCCCGCTCTGTCCGACGACCGGCGCCGCGCCGACGACCGACGACCCCGCCGAGGTGCTGGTGCGGCTGAAGCCGGTCAAATCCTTCTACGATGTCGAGGTCGAGATCGACCTCCTTTGGCATTTCATGCGGGCGATGGCGAAGAAGCCGGAATTTTCCGGCGTCGTGGACGAGCTTCGCATCGGGCCGGAGACGCATGACAGGATCGCCGCAGCATCGCTGGTGCTCTTCGCGGCGACGATGGATTTCTGCGCGCTCCACGCACTGACCGGGACACACTGGCTGCGGATTCTGCGGCCCGTTCTTCCCGACCCGGATCTCGCGCTCCGCTATTTCTGGCAGGGGATCGCCGCGCTCTACCCGAAGATCGGCTTTCCCGATCTGCCGAGCGCAGACACGGTCGACGCGTGGCGGCAAATCCCGACGCCCGACTGGCCGGAGATCATGGCCGCCGCCGTGCTTTGCGACGACGAGCACGACATAAGCCTGACCTTCTCCGCGCACGAAGAATGGAAGCTCTACGGCGACCCGCTCTACAAGCTGGTGGCAGCGCGCCGCGTGCGGCTCATCGCGTGAGCGAAACGACGGTTCTTGCCGACGCGCGTCTCCCGGACGGCAGCCGCGCCGACATCACTATCACGGATGGCCGCATTGCGTGGATCGGAGAGCTTGATGCCGCGCTCGCGGGTGCAGAGCACGTCGCGCTAGACGGCGCGCTTGTCCTCCCCGGTCTTGTCGAGGGCCACATCCATCTCGACAAGACACTTCTCGGCCTCCCCTTCATTCCGCACCGTTCGGGCAACACCGTCGCCAAGCGGATCGCGGCGGAGAAGACGCTCCGGCGCGAGCTTGATTATCCGGTCGAGACGCGCGCCATGCGCTTGATAGAACAAGTCGTCGGCTTCGGCACTGTCGCGCTCCGCACGCATGTCGACATCGACACGCAAGTGAAGCTCGACGGGCTCCACGCGCTCCTCAAGGTGCGGGAGAAGGTGCGCGATCTCCTCGACATCCAGATCGTCGCCTTCCCGCAGAGCGGCGTGATGATCGAGCCGGGCGTCGCCGACCTGCTCGACCAGGCGATCCAAGACGGTGCCAACCTCGTCGGCGGGCTCGACCCGGCAGGGATCGATAACGACGTAAACGGACAGCTCGACGCGATCTTCGGCGTGGCGGAGAAATACGGCGTCGGGCTCGATATCCATCTCCACGATCCGGGGCCGCTCGGTTGCGCAGAGCTCCGCGAAATCTCGGCGCGCACGGTAGCCGCCGGCCTCACCGGCCGCGTCACGGTCAGCCACGCTTTCGCGCTCGGCGGCGTTGACGACCTGGAATTCGGCAAGACGGCCGATGCGCTTGCCGCGGCCGACGTCGCCATCATGACCAACGGGCCGGGCCCCGTGCCGATGCCGCCGGTGAAGCGGCTGCGCGCGGCGGGCGTGACCGTCTTCGCGGGCTCCGACAACATCCGCGACGCCTGGTCGCCCTACGGCAACGGCGACATGCTGGAGCGCGCCGCGCTGATCGGTTACCGGCAGGGACTCCTGGCCGACGAAGACCTGGCGCTCGCGCTCGACCTCGCGACGAATGCGCCGGCGAAGGTCCTCGGCCTTGCCGGCTACGGACTCGCGGAGGGCTGCGCGGCGGACCTTATCGCGATACGCGCCGAGTCCGTGGCGGAGGCAGTCGCGTCGCACCCGCCGCGGCACTTCGTCATGAAGCGCGGCCAAATCGTCGCGCACGAGGGGATGCTCGCAAGCAGCTGAGCGCTATTTCGCTCACCCGCGCGGCACCACGCCCTTCGGCAGCGCGAGACAGTGCTCCGCAATCGCGCCGGCGGTCGTGATCCAGACGTCGTCGCGGCGTGCGGCGATCTGCGCGAGCGCGCGGCGGAGATGCTTCAGCCGGTGCGGATGGCCGACCAAATATGCGTGCAGCGCGATTCCCATGACGAGTGGCGCGGTCTTCGCCTGCTCGAGCATCTCGTCGAACGCATCGACGATCATGTCAGCGAATTCCTCGGCGCCGACCTTGCGCGCCACGATCGCCGGGATGTCGTTCACCTCCTGCGGGTATGGCACCGCAAGAATGCGACCGCCGCCGCGGGCGCGGAGGAAGATCGGCTGGTCGTCCATGCACCAGTCGAGCACGTAGGCATAGCCGGCTTCCGCGAGCAGATCGGGCGTGACTGCACTCTCTGAAATCCACGGCCCGAGCCAGCCCGCCGGCGGCCTCCCCTCCTCCTTGGCGATGCGCGCGGTCGCTTCGGCAATCAGCGCGCGCTCCGCCGCCTCGTCGAGGTCACCCTGGCGCTCGGAATTCGTGCGGCCGTGACCGACGATCTCGTCGCCGCGCTTGCGGAAGGCGGCGACAAGCTCCGGCGCGTAGTCGTACATCGCACTGTTGACGAGCACGGAGGCCGGCCATCGCTGCGCATCGAAAAGCCCCAGGAGCCGCCAAGCGCCGACGCGGTTGCCGTAGTCGCGCCACGCGTAGTTCAAGACGTCGGGATGGGCGGAGGGCGCAAGCTCGGCGCCGAGGCCTTCGCCAAAAGAAAAATGCTCAAGGTTCAGTCCGAGATAGACG
This sequence comes from uncultured Alphaproteobacteria bacterium, assembly GCA_963761005.1. Taxonomy (GTDB): domain Bacteria; phylum Pseudomonadota; class Alphaproteobacteria; order Rhizobiales; family Afifellaceae; genus DASWJZ01. The sequence goes on along the minus strand of CAVXFK010000027.1, from coordinate 1,041,488 downwards.
GCGAGCCGCTTGCCGTTCGGCCAGTCGTAGACCGGGCGGCCGGCAATCGGCAGGTAGTCGTAGCGGCCGTGGCTGGTTAGTTTCATCCGGCAGTCCCGCCTTTCCCGTCGTCATGCCTGGACTTGATCCGGGCATCCATTCCGTCACGCATCAGCCACTCGCGACGGTCACGGAATGGATTGCCGGGTCAAGCCCGGCAATGACGAGATTCGAGATGGCCTAGTCCATCCTGACGCCGCCGGTGACGTTGATCCCCTGCCCGGTCATGAAAGCGGAGGCGTCGGAGGCAAGGAAGAGCGCGACCTTCGCCACGTCCTCAGGCTCCTCGATGCGGCCGAGCGGCGTCAGCGACACGTATTCGGCGCGGACCGCCTCAGGCGTCATGCCGCGCAGCTCGCTCTCCCAGACGATCTCGCGCTCCTGCATCGAGGTCTTCACGAAGCCCGGGCAGACGGCATTCACGCGGATGCCGTGCGGCGCCATCTCGCGCGCCAGCGCCTGCGTCCAGCCGAGCACTGCGAATTTCGACGCCGAGTAATGCGCGAGAAGCGGCGCGCCGACTTTTCCGGCGAGCGACGCGGTGTTGACGATCACGCCCTTCGCGCCCGCGCCGAGGAAATAACGGCAGGCGATCTGGTTCGCCAGGAACACGCCGCGCGCGTTCACGTCCATGTTGAAGTCCCAGTCGTCGTCGGTGAGCTCGACAGCGCGGCGCATTGTCGAGACGCCGGCATTGGCAACGAGAATATCGAGGCCACCGAGCCCCTCGATGCCGGCCTTCAGCGCCTTTTCCACCGAGATGCGATGGCGGACGTCGATCTCGACGGCAAGCGCGTCGCCACCAATGGCTTCCGCAAGCTCGCCGGCCGCGGCAACGTCGAGGTCGGCGACCGCGACGCGGACGCCCGCCTCACCGAGCGCGCGCACAATCGCCGCGCCGATTCCCTTGGCGCCGCCCGTTACCAGTGCGCGCCTGCCCTCAAGACTGAATACGCTCATCCGCCCCCCACCCCGCGGCCCGTTTATATGCTGCGCCAACCTTGCAAACGGCTTTTTCGCCGAGCAAGAGTGACTTGGGGCCGCCGGCGGCTGTCACGCCGCCCTCATCTCGGCCTCCACGGGAGCCTGCATGATATTCGATTTCTTCGGGACGCGTCAGAAGGTCGTGATCGCCATGGCACATATCGGCGCGCTTCCGGGCACGCCACTTTACGATGCGGCCGGCGGCATCACGAAGCTTGTCGACGACGTCGCGAGCGACATCGAGAAGCTGCAATCGGGCGGTGTCGACGCGATCATGTTCGGCAACGAGAACGACCGCCCCTACCGCTTCACGGCAACGCAGGCTGGCATTGCCGCGATGACCGCAATCATTGCGACGGTGAAGCCGCTGCTGAAAGTGCCGTTCGGCGTGAACTATCTCTGGGACCCGTCCGCTTCCGTCGCGATCGCCTGCGCCACCGGCGCTCAGTTCGCGCGCGAGATCATCACCGGCCTCTTCGCCTCCGACATGGGGCTCTGGCAGCCGAACGCGGCGGATGCGCTGACGCTCCGGAAGAATCTCGGCCGCCCGGACCTGAAGCTCCTCTTCAACATCAACGCCGAGTTCGCCACCTCGCTCGACACGCGCCCGATCGAGCTTCGCGCCAAGAGCGCCGCCTTCTCCTCGCTCGCCGACGCGATCCTCGTCTCCGGACCGCTGACCGGGCAATCGGCGGAAATGTCGGACCTGAAGAAGGTGCGCGCGGCGGTGCCCGACCTCCCTGTCCTCGCCAATACCGGCGTCAATATCGACAACGTCGCGGAGATTTTCGCGATCTCCGACGGCTGCGTGATCGGCACGCATTTCAAGGTCGACGGCGTGACATGGAACGCGGTCGACGGCGCGCGGGTCAAGCGCTTCATGGACAAGGTCGCGACGCTCCGCTGAACGATGGCGGGAGACTCGAACGCGCAGGTCATCGGTCTCGACATCGGGACCACGTCGACGATCGGCGTCCTCGTTGCGCTTCCCGATAAGATCGCCGGCGTCGCGACGCGCCCGACGACGCTTTCTTCACCGCATCCCGGATGGGCGGAAGAAAACCCGGAAGAATGGTGGGCGAATTCCTGCGCGGTGCTGCGCGAGCTGATGACACAGGCGGGGCCGGCCAGGCTCGCCGGCATTTGCGTCACCGGCATGGTCCCGGCTTTCGTCGCGCTCGATGCAAAGGGAGCGCTTCTTCGCCCGAGCATCCAGCAAAGCGACGGACGAAGCGCGGCAGAGGTCGCGGAGCTCCAGGCCGAGACAGACGAGGCGGCGTTCCTGAAGCGCGCCGGAAACGGCATCAACCAGCAGATCATCGCGGCAAAGTCGCGCTGGCTCGAAAAGCACGAGCCGGAGATGTTCGCGAAGATCGCAACGGTTTTCGGTTCCTACGATTTCATCAACTGGCGGCTGACCGGCGTGCGCGGCGTCGAGCAGAACTGGGCGCTGGAAGCAGGGTTCATCGATCTTGCCGACAACCGGATCGCCGACGACCTCGTCGCGCTGACGCACCTCCCGCGCGCCGCCATCCCGCCGGTGCATGCGCCGCACGATACGCTCGGGCGCGTGACGGCGGTGGCCGCGGCCGCGACCGGGTTGCCGCAAGGCCTGCCGGTCTTCGGCGGCGCTGCCGACCATATCGCCTCGGCGCTTGCGGCCGGCATCGTCGAGCCGGGGGATGTGCTTCTGAAATTCGGCGGCGCCGGCGACATCATCATGGCGGCAAGCGCCGCGCGGCCCGATCCGCGTCTCTTCCTCGACTACCATATCGTCCCAAAGCTCTTCGCGCCGAACGGCTGCATGGCGGCATCGGGCTCGGCGCTGAACTGGCTCGCGGCGCTGCTTGCCCCTGACGTAAGCGGCAAGCCGCACGCAAAGCTCGATGCGCTCGCCGCATCGGTACCGGCGGGAAGCGAGGGCGTCACTGCCCTCCCCTATTTCCTCGGCGAGAAGACGCCGCTTCACGATCCTTTCGCGCGCGGCACGTTCACGGGCTTGAGCCTCGGGCACACGGCCGGCCACATCTGGCGCGCCATGCTCGAGGCGATCGCCTACGCCTTCCGCCACCACGTCGAAGTCTTCTCCGAAATCGGCGACGCGCCGACACGCTTCTTTGCCTCCGACGGAGGCTCGCAGAGCCAGGTCTGGATGCAGATCGTCGCCGACGTTTTGCCGGCGCCGGTGACGGTGCTTGAGGCCGCCCACGGCTCTTCGGTCGGCGCAGCGTGGGTCGCGGCGATGGCGTCGGGCGAGGCAATCGATTGGCGCGCGGTCGACCGGCTCTCGCGCCGCGGCGCGACGCTCGCGCCCGATCCCGCAAACGCCGCGATCTACGACCGCGGCTACGCCGAATTCCGCGCGCTCTACGAGACGCTGAAGCCGCTCTTCAGAGCGCGCGCGATGTAACGACTATTCCAATCCCGCGCGGCGACGGGCGACGAGCGACAGCGCCGACCAGTCCTTCTCGCCATCGCCGTGGCCGATCGCGTCGATCAGATTGTCGCGGACAACGCTTGCGAAGGGGAGCGGGACGCCGGCCGCCTCGCCAGCCGCGAGCGCGAGACGCACATCTTTCAGCCCGAGCACCGTCTTGAAGAGCGCCGGCTCGAAATTGCGGTCGAGGATGAGCTGCCCGTAGGTCTTGTAGGCGGGTGCCGCGAACAGCGTGCCGGTCAGGAGCTCGTAGAGGTCCTTCGGCCGAACGCCGCTCCGCTCGCCGAGTGCAAACGCCTCCGAGATCGCCTCGATCGCGCAGGCGAGCATGAAATTGCAGGCGAGCTTGGTTGCGTTCGCGATCTCAGGCGCCTCTCCGAGGACCCATGTCTTCTGCCCCATCACCTCGAACAGCGGCCTGACGCGCTCGATCGCGGCGGGATCGCCGGCCGCAAGGATATTGAGCTTCCCGGCGGCGGCCGCATCCGGACGGCCGAGCACGGGTGCCGCGACGTAGTCGATGTCGCGGCTTTCATAGGTGGTGGCTAGCTCCTTGCCGAGATCGAGCGAGATCGTCGACATCACGACGTGGACAGCCCCGCGCGGCGCGGCGTCTAGGAGGCCGGCGTCGAGGACCACGGAGCGGATCGCCTCGTCGTTCGCGAGCATGGTGATGACGGCGTCGCCGGAAAGAGCGTCAGCGGCGGTCGCGACCGCCTCCGCGCCATTCTTCTTCAATCCCTCCAGGGCCTGCGGCGAGCGGTTCCAGGCGCGGACGCGGTGACCGGCCTCGACCAGGCGCGCCGCCATCGCCGCTCCCATTGCACCAATGCCGATAAATCCGACGTCCATCGCAAGCGCCCTCATTCTGACATTGCTCACCCTTGCCACGATCGTCGTGGAAGCGGGCGAGCGGATTCGGTATCTCAATCGCGTCGCGCCGTGGCAAGCGCGGCCTAGCCCGAAGCGAGGAGCCACACATGAAATTCGGAGCATCGTCCTGGCCGTTCCAGTGGGAGCCGCCCTACGAGGACTGCATCCGCCGCGTCGCCAGCTGCGGCTTCAGGGCGATCGAGCTGATCGCCTGGAATCGCGACTATCTCGAGAATTACTGGACCAAGGCGAAGATCACCGACATCAGGGCCGAGCTGAAGAACTCCGGCATCGCGCTGTCGCAGTTCGTGCACACGCCGCACGACCTCTCAAGCGGCGACAAGGCGAAGCGCGACGCCGCGGTCGAAGATTGGAAGAAGGCGGTGGAGGTCGGTGCCGCGCTCGGCTCGCCGATCATCAACATGGTGTCGTCACATCCCTTCGCGATGCGCGACACGGTAGAAATCCCGCGCATCACGACGAAGCCGCTGGTGCAGAAATACGCCACGCGCAACGTGCCGCGCGGCGTCGACTGGGACCGGAATTTCAAGGACTACGTCGACGCGATGCGCCGGTGCGCCGAAGCTTGCGGTGCGGCCGGCGTGAAGATGTCAGTCGAGCCGCATCCCGGCCGCTATCTCGCCAATCACGATGGCGCGCTCCGGCTGCTCGAGCACGTCGATCACCCGGCAATGGGCATCAATTTCGATCCGAGCCACACCTTCCCGTGCGGCGACTACCCGAACATCACCGTCTACCGACTCGGCAAGCACATCGTTCACCTACACTGCTCCGACAACGACGGTGTCACCAACGTCCACTGGCGTCCGGGCATGGGCAAGATCGACTGGCTCGCAATGTTCCAGGCGCTGAAGGACGTCGGCTACGACGGCGCCGTTTCGATCGAGCTCGAAGACGTTCCGGGCGTGTCGCGCGGAGCGAACTCGAACGCGCCGGGCGTCTATCGCAACGTCACCGCGACTGACGAGTTCGTGGCAGAGACGGTGGCCGCGATGGATTATCTCAAGGGCATCTGCAAAGAGGTCGGCATCAACGTCGAATAGCCGCTGCGCGACGCACGAAGCCCTCTCCCTTGCGGGGAGGATTTACGTGAGGGGTGAGGAACGAGGTTTGCGACGCGGAGAACCCCTCCCCTAGCCCCTCCTCACAAGGGTGAGGGGAACCACACTGGAATTTGGAGCTTTGAAATGCCGACGCATCCGTTCGTCTATGTCGGGACCTACAGCGAGCCGATCCTGTTCGGCACCGGCGAGCTGGTGCAGGGCAAGGGCAAAGGCATCTATCTCTTCCGCTTCGATGCGGCGAAGGGCGCGCTCGAACCCGTCGCGGTCAAGGAAGGCGTGCGCAACTCGTCCTATCTGGCATTCGACCCCACGCGGACGTTCCTCTACTGCGTGAACGAGTTCAAGGAATACGAGGGGAAGGCAAGCGGAGCCGTGAGCGCCTTCCGCATCGATCCTGAAACCGGCGCCCTCACCTACTTGAACAGCAAGGCCAGCCACGGCACCGACCCCTGCCACCTGATCGTCGAAAAGACGGGAAGGAACGTGCTCGTCGCCAATTTCGGCTCAGGCAGCGTCTGCGTGTTGCCGCGCGAAGAGGACGGGTCGCTGAAAGAGGCATCCTGTGTGATCCAGCATGAGGGATCGAGCGTCGACCCGAAACGCCAGGCCGGGCCGCACGCGCATGCGGTCGAGCTCTCCCCCGACAACCGCTACGCTTTCGTGCCGGAGCTCGGCGGCGACAAGGTGATGATCTACGTGCTCGACGCGGTGGCCGGGAAGCTCACCCCCAATCCGAACCAGCCCTTCATCAAGATGAAGCCCGGCGCGGGACCGCGCCAGCTCGTCATGCATCCGAACGGCAAGCTCGCCTTCCTCATCAACGAGCTGAACTCGACGATGACCTCCTACTGCTATGATCCCGACAAGGGGACGCTGACGGAGATCGAGACGCTCTCGACGCTCCCCGCCGACTTCAAGGGAGAGAGCACCTGCGCGGAGGTGCAGGTCCATCCGAGCGGAAGATTCCTCTACGGCTCGAACCGCGGCCACGATTCGATCGTGATCTACGGTATCGACCCGGCAAGCGGTGGGCTTACCCTCGTCGGGCACGAATCGACGCGCGGAAAGATCCCGCGGAACTTCGCCGTGCATCCGTCCGGTGCGTTCCTCGCGGCTGCAAACCAGGAGTCCGACAACGTCGTGATGTTCCGCATCGATTCCGCGACGGGGAAGCTCACGCCAACCGGCAACGTCGTCGAAGCCGGCACGCCGATCTGCGTCCGGTTCCTGTGACGGGGCGCTCTGGCCATCCAGGTTGATTTCTGGCGAACTCTGCTATGCTCTTCCCGGCAGAAGCGCGGGGCGCGGGACGTGCGAAAAGTGTCCGCGCGAGGGAGTGATGATGGTGAGCGAGGCCGGAAGGCGCGACTACAGCCTCGTCGGCAGCGAGTCCAAGCGGGCCGTCGAGCGCGGGCTCGCCACTGCGACCTGGTACACCTGCCCGATCCCGCGTAAGCGCCTGAAAGAGCTGATGCAGCGCTCGGACGGCCCGGCGATCCGCGACACGTTGATCTGGTTCGCGGCCTTCGCCGTCACGGGCGGGCTCGGCTATCTGACCTGGGGCACCTGGTGGGCGGTGCCATGCTTTGCCGCCTACGGCGTGCTCTACGGTTCGTCCTCCGACTCGCGCTGGCACGAATGCGGCCACGGCACCGCCTTCAAGACGCGCTGGATGAATGACGTCATCTACCAGATCGCCTCGTTCATGGTGCTGCGCGAGCCGACGCCGTGGCGCTGGAGCCATACCCGCCACCACACCGATACGATCATCGTCGGCCGCGATCCGGAGATCGCCGTGCCGCGCCCGCCCGACATCGCCGGCATTCTCCTCAGCCTTCTCATCCTGAAGAGCGGCCCGAAGGAGATCGGCCGCGTCTTCATGCACGTCTTCGGGCGCCTGCATCCGGAGGAGAAGGAGTACATCCCGCAATCCGAGTACCAGAAAGTGTTCTGGACCGCGCGCATCTGGGTCGCGATCTGGGTGGCGGTGGTCGTCGCCTGCTTGGCGACAGGGTCGATCCTGCCGGCGATGTACGTCGGCATTCTGCCCTCGGTTTATGGCGGCTGGCTCTACCTCGTCTTCGGGCTGACGCAGCATGCGGGGCTCGCGGAGGACGTGCTCGACCATCGTCTGAACTCACGCACGGTCTACCTGAACCCCGTGCTCCGGTTTCTCTATTGGAACATGAACTACCACGTAGAGCATCACATGTTCCCGATGGTGCCCTATCATGCGCTGCCCAAGCTCCACGAAGAGATGAGGGCCTATTCGCCGCCGGCCTATCGTGGGCTCTTCGAGACCTATAGGGAGATCATTCCGACGCTGCTTCGGCAAGTGAAGAACCCGGGCTTTCACGTGGTCCGCAGGCTTCCCGAAGGCGCGCCGGCTTATGACGTCACGCCGCCGAAGGCGGGTCTCGCCGCGGCGTGAGCCGAGTTGCAGGGAGCATTCTTTTGAGCGCGGAAGAGTGGATAGCCGCCTGCAAGGCCGACGACATCCTGCGGGAGGACGTGACGGAGCTCGTGCATGACGGCCGCATCTTCGCCATCTACCGCAGCCCGGACGACGAATATTTCGCGAGCGACGGAAACTGCACGCACGAGGCGTTTCCCCTCGCGGACGGCTTCGTGATGGGCGACATCATCGAATGCGCCAAGCACAACGGGCGCTTCAACTACAAGACTGGCAAGGCGCTCGGCGCGCCTGCCTGCGTCGACCTCAAAATCTATCCGGTGAAGGTCAAGAACGGCACCATCTTCATCCGGCTCGGCTAGCGGCGCGGGCGGAGGCAAAGCCAAATGGTCCCACCAGCTTTTCGGCGCGCTGACTTTCTGATGGTGCTCGCCTACGCGACCGACTTGGCGACCGGTCAGTCGCGTGACTTCGCGCTCAGGTCCTGCGTACTCGCGATGCGACTCGCGAAGGCTCTCGGCCTCGACACCGAAAAGAGCCGCAGCGTCTATCACCAGGCGATTCTCCGCTACATCGGCTGCAACGCCGATACGCACATCTTGGCGGCGGTGCTCGGCGACGAGATCGCGCTGCGGCAGGACCTCGCCCGCACCGACATGGGCAACATGTCCGAGCTTGGCGAAACGATAGCTCGCGCCCTGAAGCGCCTCTTGGCCGACGCGCCGCCGGAAGTGCTGGCCCGGGCGGTTAACGAAGGCGTGGCGGAGGCGCTGCACGCCAGCGTTCCAATCCTCGCCGGCCATTGCGAAGTCGCCAAACGGATTGCTCAGAGGATCGGGCTTCCGGAAGAGACTCAGGAGAGCCTCAGCCAACTCTACGAGCGTTGGGACGGACACGGCCTGCCGCGACACCTAAAGGGCGACGAGGTCAAGCTATCCGTCCGGCTGGTGACGCTGGCGCAGGACGTAATCGCGCTCTTCGAGGCGCACGGCGCCGAGAAGATGGTCGAGATCGTCGGGAAGCGCCGTGGCGGCGCCTATGAGCCGGAGCTCGCCGATGTCTTTCTCGCCGATCCCGACCGCTTTCTCGAAGGCCTCGACGAGCCGGTCGATCGCGAGACGATACTGGCGATCGAGCCGCTGCCCGTCGCCGTGCTCGACGAGGCGGCATGCGAGGAAGCGTATCTTGCGATCGCCGACATGGTCGACATGCGCATGCCGTTCACGTTCGGGCATTCGCGCGCCGTCGCGGCCCTTGCCGACGCGGCCGGAAAGCAGATGGGCCTCCCCGCCTCCGATATTCGCGACATCCGCTGGGCCGCCTACACGCACGATCTCGGCGAGCTGGCGGTGCCTGTCTCGACCTGGATGAGAGCTGGCGCCTTGACCGCGCGCGAGACCGACGCCGCGCACCTTCATCCTTACCATGGCGAGCGCGCGCTCGCGTCGTTGGGCAGCGACGGCGCACCGGTCGCAGGGCTGGTGCTGCGGCATCACGAGCGCCTCGACGGAAGCGGCTATCACCGCTACGTCCGCGGCAACGATCTCTCCCCCGCTGCCCGAATCCTTGCCGCCGCCGAAGCCTTCCAGACCGCCCGTGAAGCGCGACCTCACCGCCCGGCGCTTAGCGACGCGGCCGCTGCCGCGAAGCTTCGCACCGCCGTCCGCGACGGAAAACTCTGCCCGGAGGCCGTCAAGGCTGTCCTCGCCGCCGCCGGTCAACCCTCCCGCCGCGAGCCCGTCGAGCGGGCTGCCGGCCTGACGCCGCGCGAAATCGAGGTTCTGCGGCTGATCGCGGCTGGGCATACGGCGAAGGAAGCGGCGCAGAAACTCGATATCGCGCCGAAGACCGCCGACAACCACATCCAGAACCTCTATTCCAAGATCGGCGTCACCACCCGCGCCGCCGCGGCGCTTTACGCCCTCGAACGCGGCCTGGTTCAGCACGGGATGTCGTTCGCCTAGGGAATATTCCCCATGCGGGAGCCCGGTGCCCCTGGCATCCTCCCATCGTGAGCCAGCCGACGGGGCGTTCCGCGGGGCTCCGATATTGGAGGATAACGATGAAATACGTGATCAGCTGGAACGAGCGCCCGCAGGGATCGCCCGCGGAATACGAGAACGCCCAGAAACGCATCCTCGAAGTCTTCACGCAGTGGACCGCGCCCGACGACTTCAAGATCGAGATGTTCGTCGTGCGCGTCGGCGACTGGGGCGGTTACATGCTGGCCGACTGCGACGACCCGCTTGAGGTGCACAAGCTCTGCTCGATGCTGCCGGCCTTCACCTTCGAGGCGCGACCCGTGGTGCCGGTCATGGACGCGGTCCGCGTCGAGCTCGAAGTGATGGCCTGGCGCGACTCGCTGCCGCGCAAATAAGGATCAAGGCATCGGTGTCCGGCCCGCGGCGCGGACCGGACACAGCACTCACCAGCAGGTGTAGCCGCCGTCGGCGAGCACGATCGAGCCGGTCAGCAAGCTCGCCGCGTCGGAGGCGAGGAAGTGCACGACAGAGGCGATCTCTTCCGGCTGGCCGACCCGCCCCATCGGCGTCATCTCCAGCCATACCTTGTACATTTCCGGATTCTCGTTGATGCCGAAGGAGGTGAGCGGCGTTTCGATATAGGTCGGCGCCACCGCGTTCACCCGCACGCCGCGCTTGCCCCATTCGGCGGCGAGCGACTTCGTCAGATGATGAACCGCCGCCTTGGAGGCGTTGTAGAAGCTCTGCGGCTGCGGCTTGTTCACGATGAAGCCGGACATCGAGCCGATGTTCACGATCGACCCCGAGCCCTGCTTCAGCATGTGGCGACCAAAGGCGCGGCAGCACCAGAACAGGCCGTCAAGGTTGACGTCCATGTGAAAGCGCCAGTGCGCGTCGCTCGTGTCCTCGGCGCGGACGTCGCTCTTCGCCACGCCGGCATTGTTGACGAGAATGTCTACCCGCCCGTGATCCTTCACGATCGCATCGGCGGCGGCGTCGACGTCCTTCGATTTCGTGACGTCGAGCGTCTTGGCATAGGCCTTGATGCCGACGCCGCGAAGATCGGCGGTCGTGTTCTCCGACCTGTCGGCGGCCATATCGGCGACGACGACGACGGCGCCAGCCTCGCCGAGAGCGCGAGCACAGGCGGCCCCTATTCCCTGTCCGGCTCCGGTCACGACCGCGACGCGACCGTCGAGCTTCAGCTTCTCAAGATACATCGTCTGTCCTCGATACTAGTTCTTGATCGCGCGCCCCTCGGCGTCGAAGCGATGGATGCGATCCGGCCGCGGCGTCAGCCACACCGGTTCGCCTGACCTCAGTGAAAACTCGCCGGGCGTGCGCACCGTCAGCCGGCCGATCCGATCCACGTCGATGTGGAAGAACGTGTCGGAGCCGAGGTGCTCGGCAATGTTGACCTTGCCTTGCCATTGGCCCTTCTCGCGCGAGACCTCGATGTCCTCCGGCCGCACGCCGATCGTCGCCGCGCCCCCGTTCATACCGGCAGGCGTCTCGATAAGGTTCATGCGTGGCGAGCCGATGAAGCCGGCGACGAACAGGTTGGCGGGGTGATCGTACAATTCGAGAGGCGTGCCGACCTGCTCGATGTTGCCGGCGTTCAGGACGACGATCTTGTCGGCCATGGTCATCGCCTCGACCTGGTCGTGGGTGACATAGACCATCGTGGTCTTGAGCGAATTGTGGAGCTCGGAGATTTCCAGTCGCATCTGGCCGCGCAGCGCCGCGTCGAGATTGGAGAGCGGCTCGTCGAAGAGAAACGCCTTCGGCTCGCGCACGATGGCGCGGCCGATTGCGACGCGCTGCCGCTGTCCGCCGGAGAGCTGGCCCGGCCGCCGGTCGAGATAGCTGGTCAGGTTCAGCGTTGCCGCCGCTTTCTGCACCTTGCGCTCGATCAGGTCCTTCTCTTGGCCGGCCATCTTCAGCGGGAAGGCGATATTGCCGCGCACGCTCATGTGCGGATAAAGCGCATATGACTGGAACACCATCGACAGCCCGCGCTTCGCCGGCGGTTCCCTGGCGACGTCGACGCCGTCGATCTCGATGGCGCCGCCGCTGACGTCCTCAAGTCCGGCGATCAGACGCAACAGCGTGGACTTGCCGCAGCCGGACGGGCCGACGAAGACGACGAACTCGCCGTCGTTGATTTCGAGATCGACACCGGGGATGACCTCGACCTCGCCGAAGACCTTGCGGACATTCTTGAGAACGATCTGGCCCATCACCAGGCTCCCGAGTTGGCGGAGGATATCATTTCACGGCACCGAAGGTGAGGCCGCGGACGAGCTGCTTCTGGCTGAACCAGCCGAGCAGCAGAATGGGCGCGATGGCGAGGGTGGAGGCGGCTGAGAGCTTGGCCCAGAACAGACCCTCCGGCGCCGAGAAGGAGGCGATGAAAGCAGTGAGCGGAGCAGCCTTGGCCGCCGTCAGGTTCAGCGTCCAGAATGCTTCGTTCCAGGCGAGGATGATGTTGAGGAGCATGGTCGAGGCGATGCCGGGCACCGCCATCGGCAGGAGCACGTAGACGATCTCCTTCCATAGCACCGCCCCGTCCATGCGGCTCGCTTCGAGGATGTCGACCGGAATCTCCTTGAAATACGTATAGAGCATCCAGATGACGATCGGCAGGTCGATGAGCGCCAGGATGACGGTCAGGCCGCTCAGGCTGTCGAGCAGGTTGAGACTTTTGAAGATCAGATAGATCGGCACCAGCACGCCGACCGCCGGCATCATCTTGGTGGAGAGCATCCACATCAGGATGTCCTTAGTCCGCTTTGACGGCGAGAACGCCATCGACCAGGCGCCCGGCACCGCAACGAGAAGGGCCAGCAGCGTCGAGCCAAGGGCGATGACCACCGAGTTGTAGAAGTGGCTGAAGTAGTTGGAGCGCGACTGGACCTCGAAGAAGTTCTCCAGCGTCCAGTGCGGCGGCAGAAACGCCGGTGGAAAGAGAATCGCGTCGCCCTCAGTCTTGAACGAGGTCAGGATCGTCCACAGGATCGGGAAGAAGATCAGCAGCGCCACGACCCAGGCGAGGATCGTGAGCGTCCATTTCCTTTGCGGCGTGATGGCGCGGGCCATTTTCCCCTCCCTTAAGCGTCGAGGTTCTTGCCGACGATACGGACCAGGAAGATGGCGACGATGTTGGCAAGGATAACCGCCACCACGCCGCCCGCCGAAGCGCCGCCGACATCGTAGTCGAGCAGCGCCGCGTGATAGATGAGATAGGTGATGTTGGTCGAGGCGTAGCCGGGGCCGCCGCTGGTCGTCACGAGGATCTCGGCAAACACCGACAGCAGGAAGATCGTCTCGATCAGGATCACCACGGTGATGGCGCGCGCCAAGTGAGGCAGCACGATGTAGACGAACATGCTGATGAAGTTGGCCCCATCCATCTCCGCCGCTTCCTTGCGCTCCTCGTCGAGCGACTGCAGCGCCGTCAAGAGGATGAGCGTCGCAAACGGCAGCCACTCCCACGACACGATGACGATGATGGAAAACAGCGGATAGTTCTCCAGCCACGGAATCGGCGCGATGCCGAACCGCGTCGTGATCCAGGCGAAGATGCCGTAGTTCGGATCGAGCAGCATGTTCTTCCACACCAGCGCTGCAACCGTCGGCATGACGAAGAACGGGGAGATGACGAGGATGCGGACGATTCCCTGGCCGAAGATCGCCTGATCGAGCAGCATCCCGAGAAGAGTCCCGCCGATTACGGTGATTGCCAGCACCGAGACCGTGAGGGTCAGGGTGTTGCCGAAGGCCTGGAAGAACGACGGGTCGGTGAGGAAGTAGTAGTAGTTGGACCAACCGGCGAAGCCGCTGTTGATCGGGTTGAGCAGGTTGTATCGCTGGAACGAATACCACAGCGTCAGCGCCAGCGGCACGATCATCCAGACGAAAAGGGCCGCAACGGAAGGCACCAGCATGCTGCGCGCCAGGCGGCGGGTATTTGCTGTCGCCATGTTCCCCTCCCCTTGTCGGCGCGCCTCTTTGTGGGCGGCTCCGTTGCTCCTGCCGCCTCGCACGTTCCGATCGGGCGGCTTCGGAATTCTTGGAAACGCGCCGGGCTCGCGCCCGGCGGAGATTTGGAGGCTGCCCGGGCGGCTAGAAAAGAGTTGCCCAGGCAGCCCCTCTTCGGGAGGAAGCTACTTGATGTAGCCGGCCTTGGTCATGGTGCGCGTGGCAACGTCCTGCGCCTGCTTCAGCGCGTCGTCGACGCTCGACTGCCCGGCGAGCGCCGCCGAGAAGATCTGCCCGACCGTGTCGCCGAGGCCCTGGAACTCAGGAATGGCGACGAACTGCACGCCGGTATAGGGCACCGGCTTCACCGTCGGATGCTGCGGATCGGCGGCATCGATCGAGGCCAATGTCATCGCTGCGAACGGCGCCGCGCTCGTGTATTCCGGGTTGTTGTAGAGCGAGGTGCGCGTTCCCGGAGGCACGTTGGCCCAGCCGTCCTTGCTGGCAACCAGTTCCTCGTAGTGCTTGCTTGTCGCCCACGAGATGAACTTCTCGGCGGCGTCGGCCTTCGCCGAGCTCGCGGGAATGGCGAGCGACCAGGCCCACAGCCAGTTCGCGCGCTTGCCGAGGCCCTTGTCCGGGGCGAGCGCAAAGCCGACCTTGTCGGCGACCGTCGACGCCTTGGGGTCGGTGACGAACGATCCGGCGACCGTGGCATCGATCCACATCCCGCACTTGCCCTGCTGGAAGAGCGTCAGGTTCTCGTTGAAGCCGTTCGACGAGGCGCCGGCAGGACCGTCGGCCTTCATCAGGTCGACATAGAACTGGATGGCGTCATGCCATTCCGGCGAGTTGAACTGAGGCTGCCATTTCTCATCGAACCAGCGCGCGCCAAACGAATTGGCGAGCGTCGTCAGAAAGGCCATGTTCTCGCCCCAGCCGGCCTTGCCGCGAAGGCAAATGCCGTTGATGCCGTTGGCGCGGTCGGTCATCTTGTCGGCCGCGTCTTTGACGAAGTCCCAGGTCGGCTTGTCGGGCATGGTCAGCCCGGCCTTCTCCATCAGGTCCTTGCGGTACATGACGTAGCTCGACTCGCCGTAGAACGGCGCGGCGTAGAGCTTGCCGTCATAGCTGAGGCCGGCACGAATCGGCGGCAGGAGATCGTCGACGTTGTAGTCGGCGCCGAGATTGTCGAGCGCAACGAGCCAGCCCTGCTTGGCCCAGATCGGCACCTCGTAGGTCCCGATCGTCATAATGTCGTACTGGCCGCCCTTGGTGGCAATGTCGGTCGTGACCTTCTGCCGAAGAACGTTCTCCTCCAGCGTCACCCAATTGAGCGTGATGTCGGGATTCATCCCGGTGAAGTCGTCCGTCAGCTTCTGCATCCGGATCATGTCGCCGTTGTTGACGGTCGCGATGGTCAGCGTCGTCTGGGCGGAAGCGCCGGCCGTCAGCGCAGTAATAGCGCACGCCCCCAATAGGGCGCGAAAGGCCATCCTCATGAGTTCCTCCCTATACGTTCAGGTGAGCATTTGCCCTTATCGCAGGCAAATGCTCGCAAGAAGGAACGCGACTGTCAATTGAATCTTGTGCTGCGGTGCGTCACGCGCGGTCGGAAAGGAGCCGCTCAGAGGTGTACTCGTCTGTGATAAGGCCCGACAGCCATTTGCCTTTCAACGCCGCAGCGATCGCCCGCACCTTGACCTCCCCCATCGAGACCCCGACGGTCAGCCGCTGCGCCGGCTGGTCCAGCCTGACGCTCGCGACGCGGTCATTTGTCAGCCCTTCGATAAGAATGCCCTCAGAGTCGAACGCCCAGCCGACGATCTCGCCGACGGCGCCCGCCTTGTTCAGAATCCGCAGCTCCTTGTCCGTGATGAAGCGATCCTGGAGCAGCGGCGGGCTCTCTCCGAGGTCGCCGACGCCGACATAGGTTACGTCGGCACTCATGGCGAGGCTGACGACATGCCTGACCGACGGCTGCTCGAAAAAGAGATCGCGCTCATGTGCCGTCGAGGCGATCACCGGCAGCGGCATCGGATAGTGCGGCGCCTGCACCGCGTCGGCGAAGCGCACGATCACGTCGTAGAACGACGCGGAGCCGTCCGACGCGATATTGCCGACCAGCGACACGATCTTGTGGTGCGGGCACTCGAGCGGCGGCAGCTGCTCTACCGCGGCGCGCAGCGATCGCCCGCTTCCGATTGCAACGACGATCGGATGCAGCGACTTCAGCCGCTGCTCCATGTCGGCCGCCGCCGCTTCGGCGATCCCGACGCTGACCAGACGCGCCGACGGGTCGCTCGGCACGACCTCGCAGAGCTTCAGCCCGAACTTCTCCTTAAGCCGCGCCGCGAGCTCCATGCAGCGCGCGATCGGATGGTCGAGACGGACCTTGATCAGCCGCTCCGACACCGCCATCGAGACCAGCCGCTGCGCGGTCTGGCGCGATACGCCGAGCTTCTGCGCAACCTCGTCCTGCGTGTTGCCGGCGACATAGTAGAGCCAGCCGGCGCGCGCGGCATCGTCGAGGCGGTCGGTTGCGATCTCGGCCTTGCCGCCCTTCTTACGCGGATGATGAACCTTTTCCTGCACGCCCTAAGCCTAATCTTAGCGAAGCGCCGCCGCCATGGCTTCCATACTAGCGAATGCCGGAATGTCCGAATCTTGGTTTATCGCCACCGTCAGGTCCCCGAAATGGCTGCCACCGACGAAGCGCCAGACCGCCATGCCGGCGTTCTTGGCGGCGAGAACGCCGACCTCGCTGTCCTCGATCACCAGGCAGCGGGTGGGCTCGGTGCCAAGCGAGCGCGCGGCGTGGAGGAAAAGGTCGGGCGCCGGCTTGCCGTGTGCGACCATGGAGGCGGAAAAGACCCGTCCGTCGAAAAACGGAACAAGCCCGCTCACCTCGAGCGACACGGTGGCGCGCGTCATGCCGCTGCTCGTCGCCATGCAGTAAGGCACGGTGAGGCCGGCAAGCAGCTCCTTCACGCCCGGCATCGGAGAGAGCTCGCGGCGATAGGCGGCGAAGAGCCGCTTCAGAAAATCGTCTTCGAAGCCCGCGTCAAGCTCGCGGCCGAGCTGCCGACGATAGTCGTCCTTCACGACCGAGAAAGAGCGCCCGAGATAGGTCTTGCGGACGTAGCCGATGTCGACATCGAGACCATGCGCGGCGAGCGCGTCGCGCAGCGTGTGGGTGCTGATCACCTCGCTGTCGATCAGGACGCCGTCGCAGTCGAAGATGATCAGGTCGTAGGGCGCGGGCATCGTCGGGTTTCCGTGTGGGCGGGCAAGAAACACCAAATGGCCGCGTCCGTCACCTTCTTGCGGGGCGTGTGAAGGACCACGCGATCGGTTTGCGGGGCGCTGACCATCTGATTAAGGTCGCGCCGGGACAGGGTCGTCCCGGGAGAAGAACGAAATGTACATCGCCGGTCAGGAAGAAATCGACGCCGTCACGAAGGTCATCCGCGACCACACGCTCTTCCGCTACGGCGTCGGCGGGGAGTGCGACCGGTTCGAGGCGCGTTACGCGAAATATCTGGGCGTGAAGCATTTCGCGCTCGGCGCCAGCGGCTCGCAGGCGCTCGCCGCGGCAATGACGGCCGTCGGTCTCGGCCCGGGAGACGAAGTCCTGATTCCGGCCCACACCTATATGGCGACCGCAACCTCGGTTCTCTCGGTCGGTGCCATTCCGGTCATTGTCGAGGTCGACGAGAGCGTCACCATCGATCCGCAGGCGGTGGAGGACGCGATCGGCCCGCGCACCAAGGCGGTCGTGCCGGTGCATATGTGGGGCGCGGCGTGCGACATGAACGCCATCATGGAAATCGCCGAGCGTCGCGGCCTGATCGTGATCGAGGACGCGTGCCAGGGCGTTGGCGGCAGCTATGAGGGACGAAAATTCGGCTCGATCGGGCACATCGGGGCGTTCAGCTTCAATTACTACAAGAACATGACGTCAGGCGAAGGTGGCGGCGTATCGGTGAACGACGATGGGCTGGCGGAGCGGGCACGCTGCGTGATCGACCCCTGTCATTTCTACTGGCACGGCCGCAATGAGGACGCGAAGCCGTTCTCGGCGAACGGCGCGCGCGCGTCGGAGTTGATGGGCGCCATGCTGAACGTGCAGCTCGACCGCCTGGACGGCATGATTTCGGCGATGCGCGCGGAGAAGAAGACGATTCTGGCGGGCACGGCCTCGCTCGACAATCTCGGCCTTCGCCGCGCCCCGATGAACAGCCCCGATCACGATTGTTCGACGCAGGTGATGTACACCCTCCCCTCGACCGACGCGGCGGAAAGCTTCGTGAAGATCTTCCCGAGCGTCGTCGTCGGCAAGACGGGCCGTCACACCTACACCGAATGGGACCAGGTGCTGATGGGCGCCGGCGCCGCGCATCCGGCGATGAACCCTTATTTGATGCCGGCCAATGCCGAGTGCCGCAAAACCTACTCGAAGGACATGTGCGCGCGGTCGCTGGATATCCTCAATCGCACGGTGATGGTCGCGACCCATCCGGAGCACAGCGAGAAGGAGATCGCCGACATCGTACACAATATCGGCGTTGCCGCCCGCGTGGTGCTCGGCGGCATGCCCGCCGATCAGGCGGAGTTGCGCAACACCAAGCCGGTCGACGCACAAAAATTCGACCTCAAAGTGGATGCATAGTCGTCGTGCCTGGACGCGATTTGAGCAAGGCGACACCTTTTACCGCGCGGCTCGCAATTGCAACGAAGGTGCGGCGACTTAGGCGCTAGTCTTCGACCTCGACATGAAAGTCCTCGTCGACCCACGTTTGCGTGTCGCGCCATTGGAACGTGAAGTCGACGCGGCGTACGTCCTCAAGGCCTGAGAGGCTGATCTCAAAGGCGTGCGAGCCGAGCCCCGCCTCTTTCGTTTCGCCTTCGCTGACGTTTTGCCATCCGTCGACGCCCCAATGGACGCGCGCCGGGCGCGGTAGGCCGATCACCAGCATTCCGCCGCGCGCGGTCCGCGCAATCTGCGCGTGCGGGCACCAGATCGAGTACCTGATCGTGGGGCGCTTGCCGCCGTAGCGGCGCCAGGCGGCTGCGGGCCGGTCGAACGGATATCCGAGGTGGCGCGAGACCATCAGCTTGATGAACTCCGCGTGCGCCCAGGCGAGCGGCATCGCCGATCCGGTCGGCTCGCCGGGAAACAGTCTTTGCGCGGGGAGCGCCTCGCTGTCCCACACCTGCTCGGGCATCATCCCGCACGGGCCCGTCATCGCCGCCATGGCGCGGAGATAGGGTGCCGGATCGGCGCCCGCGGCGAGCTCATAGTGGCCGCGCTCGCCGGACAGAAGCGGCCACCCGCGCCCGCGCCCGCTGCCATCGAAGGGGCCGCCGTCGTCGTGCTCGCCGTAGCCGTCGCCGTTGTAGCGGTGCCAGACCGGGCCTTTCGGCGTGTCGGTCTTCAAGATCGCGTCCGCTACCTTAACGCTGTCGCGGATCAGCGCGTCCGTCGGAGCGCGGAGCCCGAAGCGGACGAGTTGAAGGAAGTCGACGCTGAACTCCTCGTCGTAAGAGACGGAGCCGCCTTCGCGACGGTTGCGGATGTCGAGCCTGTCTTTGACGGCCGCCGGGTCGCGCAGCACCTCGGGTGGGGCAATGCGGATGTAGTAGCCCTCTACGCCAACGCTGTGGGCGAGTGGCGTTCCCTCGACCGCAGTCCACGCCTCGATGTTGGCGTTCCAGAAATCGGCGACGGCGAGCGCGGCGCTTCGCGACGGCTCCGACAGGAACTCAGCGCCGGCGACGAGGGCAGTGATGCTTGCGGCAAGCGTGAAGCCGTTGATGCCGGCGTTCTCCTCCCAGCGGTCCTGCGTGCTCGACGGTCCGGTGCGGGCGATATAGGTCAGCGCCTTCAGCACCATGTCGCGCACGTCGATGCCGTGCAGCGCCTGGCGCTCGGCGAGCGCGGCGGCAAAGAGCACCGGAAACGCCGTCTCGTCGAGCTGCATCCCCTGCCAATAGGCGGTGCCGCCGAGCCACTGGTTCTGGTACCAGCTTCCGTCGGGCTTTTGCGTGGCGATCAGGTAGCGCAGCGTCTCGCGCGCCTCGTGCTCGGCGCCGAGCGCGAGCAGCCCGGTGGCGCATTCCACGAGATCGCGCGGCCACACCAGATGATAGCCGCCGCGGTTGTCACCGCTGTTCCCCCACGGCACGCTGAGGCTTGCGACCATCGCGCCCGGATAGATCTTGTCGCGGTGCGCGCGGAGCACCATCGAGGAGAGCAGCAACTGGTCGGCGAGCTCCATCGCCGGCTCGTCCGGCAACATCGAGCGCTTCTTGCGGCGCTCGTGCCATCGCCGCCAGTCGGCGACCTGCTGCTGCACGAGATTGTCGAAGGGCTGAATCAGGCTTGAGATTGCGAGCGTCGCGGCGGCCTGGACGGTGTCGCCAAAGCCCAACCCAAGGACCGCGTTCCTGGCGAGCGCGCCGACAAGCGCGACGTTTCCCGGCCCGGCCGCTGCGTATTGCCAGGTCAGCGTGCCGTTCCGGTGAAAATCCTGCCAGCCGTCGGTCTCGCCGGCATAGCCGGCGCTGACCGCCCCGAAAGCGTTGCGCTGATTGTCGTCGACGGCGGCGAGCGCCAGGGCGAAGGGGCCTTGCTCGGCGGTAAGGAGCAGCCGCCCACTTTGGCGGCGGATCGTGGCGAGGTTGCGTGTGCCGTCTGTGCCGAGCCGCGGCGCGAGAAGCACGTAGGGGCTCAAGTCCGCGTCGCCGGCGAGGTCGACCTCGATCGCGAGCACGTCGCGGTCCGGATCGGGGGTGATGCGCAGCGTGAGCGTGAAGCGCTCATGCGTGTGCACGATCTCGACCGCCGGCGTGCCCGGCGCCATCAGACGCAAGCTGTAATTCTGCAGCCGCTTGACCTCGACCCAGAAGCCGTGGCCGTCAGCGACGATGAAGCCGAGGTCGCGGATCTGCGGGATGTCGACGCGCGGGTAATAGACCTCGTTGACGATGCCAAAGCCGAGCGTGAACCAGACGCTCGAATGGCCGAGCGCGGAGCCGACCATATCCTTGGCGCTGCTCGTCCAGGTCGGGTCGATGCCGGGTCCGCCGGGCGCCGCGTTCGCAGATCCATCGATCGGCTCAAGCATGGCGCTTAGACGCGTCCCAGAGCCGAAATCCTCCGATGAAGGCGTTTTCGTTGTCGCCGAGCCGCGTGTGCGGGGGCAGTGCCTTCATCTTCGTCGCGTTGCCGCCGCCGAGAACGATGTACTCCGGCTCGAGCGCGGCCGCGAGATGCTCGACCGCGGAGGCGACCATGTGGCGCCACTTCTTGAGTCCCATCCGTTTCAAGCCGTCGCGGCCGAGATAATGCTCGAACGTCTTTCCGTGCCGATACTCCAGATGCGCCAGCTCCATCGGTTCGACTGCGTCATCGACGATCATGGCCGCGCCGAGACCCGTCCCCAGGCCGAGAAACAGCATTCGCCCGCCCGAATAGCTGCCCAGCGCCTGCATGACGGCATCGTTGACGATTCTGACCGGACGGCCGAACGCGCTCTCAAAATCGAATCCGACCCAACCCTTGCCGAGGTTGTGCGGCTCGGCGATGGGTCGGTTGTGCGCGACCGGTCCAGGATATCCGATCGACACGACGTCGTAGTCCCAGTCCTTGGTCAGTTCGAGGACTTTGGAGGTCATCTCGGCAGCGCTCAGATCGGTGCTGGAATCGAACCTGCGATGCTCCCGCATCCCGCTGCGCAAGACCTTGACATGCGTCCCGCCGACATCGATCGCGAGGATCTTGCGGCGTTGTCCACGCTCGCCGGATTTCGGCCGTTTCGCGGGCGTCGCAATTCCTCCGCGCTTATTGTCCACGGCTCGATCCGCCTGCAATGCTCGGCTTGCGCCAGCCGCCGACGCCTTTCGCAATCTTGTCGGCCTCGACCGGCCCCATCGAGCCGCGATCGTATGCGTGCAGGGGCGTCTTGTTGCCGAGGATCGGATCAACGATGCGCCACTGCGCTTCGGCACTATCCTGTCGCGCGAAAAGCGTCGCGTCTCCCATCATCGCATCGCCGATGAGCCGCTCGTAGGCGCTCATTTCGTCACCGCTTCCATGCAGAAGCTTGAGTTCGGCCTGCTCGCCGGTCATCGCCTCGCCGGGCTTCTTGGTCCGCGCACCAAGAGCGATGACCACGTCGGGGCTGAGGCGGAATCGAAGATAGTTTGGCTGCCTGGGCCTGCTCCCGCCGAAGACGATCTTCGGGGGATAATCGAGATCAACCAGAACTTCGGTCGCCGTCACGGCGAGTTCCTTCCCGGCGCGCACCAGGAACGGCACGCCTTGCCAGCGCCAGGAATCGAGGTGCAAACGCAGTGCGGCGTACGTCTCGACCTCGGAGTCCGGCGCCACGCCCGGCTCGCTTCGATAGTCGCTGAATTGGCCGCGCACGAGCTCCGCCGGGTTGAGCGGCCGAATGGAGTTGAACACCTTGATCTTCTCGTCGCGCACGAAATTGCTTGCGTCGCTGATTGGGCATTCCATCGCGAGAATGGCGACGATCTGTAGAAGATGATTCTGGATGACGTCGCGAATGGCGCCGACTTCCTCATAGAAGCGACCGCGGCCGGCGACGCCGAAGCTCTCGGCCATGGTGATCTGGACGCTGCGCACATGGTTGCGGTTCCAGATCGGCTCCAGAAACGCGTTGGCGAAGCGGAAATAGAGCAGGTTCTGAACCGGTTCCTTGCCGAGAAAGTGATCGATCCTGAAGATGGCATCTTCCGACAGTACGCTGTGCAGGGTCTTGTCGAGCGCCTGAGCCGATCGAAGATCGCGCCCGAACGGTTTTTCAACGACGACGCGCGCACCTTCCACACCGCCTGAAGCCGCCAGCCCGTTGACGACGTCGGGAAACATGCTCGGCGGGATGGCGAGGTAGTAGAGCGGCCGCTCGCTCGCGTTGAGCGCGGAGCGCAGTTGCCGAAAAGTCGCGGCATCGCGGTAGTCGCCGTCGATGTAGCGCATGAGGCCGGCAAGTTGTGCGAATATGGCGGCGTCGAAGTCCGGCAGATCGTGCACGGCGTCACGCGCGTGCGTCTTCAGGTCGTCGAGTGTCCAGCCGGATTTCGCCACGCCGACGATTGGAACGCTGAGCTTGCCCCGCCTGCACATCGCGTAGAGGGCGGGAAAGATCTTCTTGTGCGCAAGATCGCCACTGGCGCCGAAGAGCACCAGCGCATCGGAGGGCTTCGCGTCCGCGCTCATGTTATTTTGTCCGCGGGTTTTTCGGCATGGCCGCCAAACTCACCGCGCATCGCGGAAAGCAGCTTGTCGGCGAAATCGGCGGCGCCGCGCGACGCGAAGCGCTCGAAGAGCGCCGTGCTCAAGACCGACGCCGGCACGCCTTCGTCGATTGCCGCCTTCACCGTCCAGCGACCCTCGCCGGAATCGGAGACCCGCCCCTTGAATGCCGAGAGGTCGTGGTCGTTGAGCAGCGCCTCCGCCGTCAGGTCGAGAAGCCAGGAGGAGATGACACTGCCGCGACGCCACATCTCAGCGATCTCCGAGACATCGAGATCGTAGCGATAGGCCTCCGGATCGGCGAGCGGCGCGGTCTCCGCGTCGGCCGCCGCCGACTTCGAGCCGATATTGGCGTGGCGCAGGATGTTGAAGCCCTCGGCGTAGGCGGCCATCAGGCCGTATTCGATGCCGTTGTGGACCATCTTGACGAAATGGCCCGCGCCGCTCGGCCCGCAATGCAGGTAGCCGTGCTCGGCCGTGGTGCCGCGTTCCGCGCGTCCGGGAATGCGCGGCGCGGAATCGATCGCTGGTGCGAGCGTGGCGAAAATCGGATCGAGCCGCCTGACCGGCGCATCTTCGCCACCGATCATCTGGCAGAAGCCGCGCTCCAGGCCGTAGACGCCGCCGCTCGTGCCGACGTCGACATAGTGGATGCGCTTCGGAAGAAGCGCCTTCGCGCGGACGATGTCGTCGCGGTAGTAGGAATTGCCGCCGTCGATCAAGATGTCGTCCGGCTCAAGCTGGCCCGACGCGTCAGCGATGGTGCCGTCGACGATCACAGCCGGCAGCATCATCCACACAGCGCGCGGGGCTTTCAGCTTGGCGACGAGATCGGCCACTGAGTCCGCACCGACGGCGCCTTCGCCGGCGAGCGCTGCCACCGATTGCGGCCGAATGTCGAAGACGACGCATTCGTGCCCGCCGCGCATGAGCCGGCGCGCGATGTTGGCGCCCATCCGTCCGAGCCCGATGATGCCTAGCTGCATAGTCGCTCCTTGGGGTCCGGGCGGCGGATCGGCCGCGCTGTGGAGGAAATAGAACAACGCCGATCCTGTCGCCACAGGCGGATGATTACGTTTAAGAAAGCCTCGACGCGGGGAGCGGAACCACCGTGGTGTTCGCGGCGCCGCACACAGGATAGTCACGGCTGTCCGTCGGTACACGCTCCGGATCGCTCTACGATGCTGCCGCTCGCGTCGCAGGGCGCGACGGCGTTATGCGCTCGATCTCCTCTTCGAGGTCACGCAGCTCCGTGCCGCCCGCCATCATCGTGGTGATTTCGTCGCGCGTCACCTCGCCCTTGGCGAAATAGCCCATCGAGCGTCCGCGATTGAGAAGCATGAAGCGGTCGCCCACCGGGTAGGCGTGCTGCACGTTGTGCGTGATCAGGATCACCGCGAGGCCATCGGTACGCGCCTGTGCGACGTAGCGCAGCACCAGCAACGCCTGCTTGACGCCGAGCGCCGAGGTCGGTTCGTCGAGGATCAGCACACGAGCGCCGAAATAGACGGCGCGGGCAATGGCGAGGCACTGCCGCTCGCCGCCGGAAAGCGTCCCCACCGCCTGATGCGGATCGCGGATGTGGATGCCGACCTTCTGCATCTCGTCGTTGGTGATGGTGTTCGCCGCCCGCCGGTCGAAGCGCTGCCAGGGGCCCCAGCCGCGGACCGGCTCACGGCCCATGAAGAAGTTCCGCATGATCGACATAAGCGGAACCGTGGCGAGGTCCTGGTAGACGGTGGCAATACCGAGATCGAGCGCTTCGCGCGGACTCGAAAAGTGAACCGGACGGCCGTCGAACAGCACCTCGCCGGAATCGGGCGGGTGGACGCCGGACAGGATCTTGATCAGCGTCGACTTGCCGGCGCCGTTGTCTCCGAGGAGGCAGCAGACCTCGCCGCTCCTGACCTTGAGCGAGATGCCTTCGAGCGCAATCACCGAGCCGAAGCGCTTGGAGACGTTGCGGAGCTCGACGATCGCAGAGTCGGAACTCATCGCGCCTCCGTCACCTTGCGCCTGATGTAGTTGTTGAAGAGCACGGCGATCAGAACCATTAGGCCGAGGAAGACCTTGAACCAGTCGGTATCGACGCCGGTGTAGAAGATTCCCATCTGGACGAAGCCGAAGATCAGCGCGCCGAAGGCGGCGCCGATCGCCGACCCGTAGCCGCCGGTTAGCAGACAACCGCCGATGACGGCAGCGATGATCGCCTCGAACTCCTTCTGGGTTCCGCGCAGCGTGTCGGCCGAGCCGACGCTCAGGACCTGGATCGTCGCGAAGAGCGTTGCCGCAAACGCGGTCAGGATGAAGAGGATGATCTTCACGCGCGAGACCGGCACGCCGATGTTGCGGGCGGCGTTGGCGTCGCCGCCGACTGAGAAGATCCAGTTGCCGAAGCGCGTGTTGAGAAGCACCCAGGTCGCAATCGCCGTCAGGCCGACCCACCAGAGGACCGATGCCGGAACACCCGGAACATTCGGCAGGCCATCGGGGCGGAGCCCGATCACGCCGATCGCGCCGAGCCAGCGGAACAGGTCGCCGAAGGCGTATCCGGCGAAAAGGTGGACGATCCAGGTGTCTTTGACACCTTCGGTAATGTAGGGGATCTGCGTCCTTCCAGTGATGCCGCGCGTGAGCGCAAGGGTCAGCCCCCGCAGGATGAAGAGGAACGCGAGCGTCACGATAAAGGACGGCAGCTTGGTGCGGATCAGGAGAAGCCCGTTCACGTAGCCGATCAGCAGCGCGAAGGCGAAGGCGATCAGCACCGAGAGCGAGAGAGGCAGGTGGAACTCGGTCACGCCGAGCCCGACCACGACGCCGGCGAAGCCCACGGTGGAGCCGATCGAGAGGTCGAATTCGCCGCCGATCATCAATAGCGCCACGGGCGTGGCGAGAATGCCGAGCTCGGCGGAGACCTGCAGCACGTTGATGATGCCGCGCGAGGTGAAGAGCCCCGAATCGCCGGCGAAGATCGCGAACGCGAGAATGACGAGGAAAGTGCCGGCCAGCGCCCCGAACTCGGGCCGGCGAAGCAGGCGGGTCAGCTGTGACGCTGGCCGCAGTCTTTCGTCAACCGCGATCGCCAAGGTCGTCCCCCGTGCATTGGAGTTAGGTCCGGGGCCGGCCTGGTCGGCCGGCCCCAAGCGCCATTCTAGCGGATGCCCTGCTTGCTCAGCGCCAGGACGTGCTGGCCCTGCCCCTTCATGATGAAGGCCGGACCGGTCATGACGTTGTCGGTCGGGAGGGTCCCGTACATCGCCTTCATCGTGAAGAAGACGACCGGGAGATAGCCCATCAGATATTGCTGGCTGTCGATGGCGAAGAGCATGTCGCCCTTGTCGACGGCCTCAAGGGCCACCGGCGACAGGTCGAAGGTGCCCATCTTGATCTTGCTGATCATGCCGCTGTCGCGCAGCCGCTGCAGGATCGGATCGGCGACGCTCGGCCCGAGCGCGAGAACGCCGTCTGTGTCCGGATGCGCCGTGATGAAGGCTTCGACACGGCCGGCCAATTCGGTCGGGTCCATCGTCACCGCTACGATCTCCATCTTGCCGCCGGTCTTGGCGAGCCCGTCCTTGAAGCCGTTGCAGCGGTCGTCGAGGGAGACGTTGCCGACCTCCTGGTTGACGCACACCGCCGACTTCACGCCCTCCTTGCCCATGATCTCGCCGGCGCGCAGACCGTTGTCGTATTCGGAGCCGCCGCCGACCCAGAGATCGAGGCCCCAGTCCTTCACCTGGTCGATGCCGGTGTCGATCACGCCGACCGGGATACCGGCCGCCTTGGCGTTCATGATCGAATCCTTGAGCGCCGTCGTGTCCGGAATCGACACGACGATGGCGTCAGGCTTTTCCGCCACCGCGGCATCGATCAACCGCGCCATCTGGACCATGTCGAAGGTGTCGGGGGAATGATAGTCCACTTGGCTTCCCATGGCCTTCTGGCCGGCGAGGACCCCGTTCTTGACCACCGACCAGTAGACGTCCGCCGCCTGGCCGTGCGTGACGAAAATGATGTGGACGTCCTTGGCGTCCTTGATCTGGGCCGAAGCAGCGGTCGCGAAGAAAGCCGCGGCGGCGACGCCGAGCGCCACGGCGCCGGCGCGAAGGAAGGCATACGTTCGCTGGATATTCATGAGACCCCTCTCCCTTCCGGCTTTGACGCACTTTCACGCCTCGGCATGCCGGCCTGCCGTGGCGACCCCCTGCTCCGATCCAGACTGCGAACCGAAGTCATATTGTATTTCTAAACCGCCGCGGGGGCAGCGGGCGAGTCAGCTTTGGTTGCAGCATAGGGACCGCGGCGAAGGCTGTCGCGCAGTCCGCGCATGCCGATCAGTTCGATATCGCCCGACATGAGCCGGTCGCGCATTCCCGCACTGCGGAAGAGCGCATATTCGTCGGTCCGGATATCGGCAGGGTCGGGCTCGATCGACGCGATCTCCCCCGGCGCATTGAAGTGGAGCGCCAGGTAGTTGAGCCCGGGTTCGATCGACCCGAGGAGCGCGTCGTAATCGCTCTCGACCGAAGTCCCGCGCTGCCACGGGGTCTCGAGCACCCGGTCGAAGACGGGCAGCCCCTCGCCGTCGGCGGCCCGGATCGCAGCATCGACCGCCGGCCCCTTCTGCATCGATCCGTAGGCGGCGTCCTGGCGCACGAGCAGGACCGGCACGCGCTCCTCGCGACCGAGCCGCGTGTAGATGTCGATGAATTTCGGGCAGACGACGGTGAACATGTGCGAGTCGATGTGGGTGATATCGATGCCCGCATGCTTCGCCGCGTCAACCTGAGCGCGAAGCTCGGCCTCCACCGCATCCGGATCGGCATGCTCGCGGGCCTCGCGCGCCGTCGGCCAGAAATACCCGTCGGGGTCGACGAGGCCCGACGCCTGCGACGCGCCCGTCAGCGGCCGCCAGCGATAGGGCTTGAACTCGGATGTCAGGACGAGGTGGACGCCGATGTCGAGGCTTGGATCGCGCGCCTGCATCTCGGCGACTTCAGGAAACCACGGGCACGGGACCATGACGGCGCCGGCCGTGCATATCCCAAGGCGCGTCAGGTCGCGAAAGGCGGCATTCGCCCCGTGGTTCATGCCGACATCGTCTTGGTGGACGACAACCCGAGTTCGAGATTCCATACGCCCCGCCCGATGCTCCTGAGACAGACTGCACGAATCCTGATTTCCCTGTCCATACGGACTTCACGCAGGGCGCGGGGTTTGGAGCGCGCTATTCCCAACCGCGGTGGCGATAGACGAAGCCGCCGATGATCTCTTTGACGGCGAGCGTCGTGCGGTTGAGCTCCTCGGCGTCGGGAAGCAACACGAAGAGTCCGCCGAAGCCGCGATCCTGCGCGCTGACATCGGTCGTTGCCGGCGTCATGTCGAGGCCGACGCGGCTAAACACGGCAAGCGCCCGCGGCATATGCATTCCTGACGTGACCAGAAGGCCGGAGGTCCAGCCGTTCGCGGCGAATATCTTGGCGGTGTTGACGGCGTTCTCGCGTGTCGTCCGGCTCTCCCCCTCAAGCACGAGGTCGGCGCGCGGCACCCCGAGTTCAACCAGCAGGTCCGCGGCGAGCGCGGCCTCCGGCTTGATGCTCGGGTACCAGGGAAGGTTGCCGCCCGACACGACGATTCGCGGCGCTTTGCCGGCGCGGTAGAGCCGCGCTGCCTCAAACACGCGATCCGCCGCATCGGTGAGGTCGGATGTCACGCGCGGCGGCAGCGGCTGCCCGAGGTAGCCGCCGAGCACGACGATGGCGTCAGCCTTCGGCATGTCGTCAACCGGCCGCGGCGGATACCGACCCTCAAGCTTCGCGGCGATCCAATGCGAGAAGAGCGGTGTCGCCGCGATCCAAAGGCCCACGACGACGATCGCGAGCGCTGCACGCGCGAGGTTTCGCCAGCGCGTAAACGAGAGCGCAAGCCCGACGATGCCGAGCACGAGCGCTGCGCCGAGGGGCAGGACGAAGACAGTGAGCAGTTTGTCGAGGAAGAGGCTCATCTTCTCCCTTTGTCGGCCGCGCCGCGCGCGCTCGGCTCGATTCGCCCCAGAAGCCACCACTCTGCCGCGGCGTCGGCCGCAATAGAAAGAGTAAAGGGATTTAGACGAGTTTTACGACACGCCGCAGCAACTGAATATTGAGGCAATCGGCGCCCCGCTCCGCTTCCGACATCCATTTTGAGATATGACGCGCAGTCTGTCTTCGTAACTTATTCTGTTCAGTGAGGGGGCTTGCCAGAGAACAACCGGAAAGAGCCCGCCTTGGGTCAGTCGAATATCACCCTCGAAGAGCGAAGCAGGGTACTCAAGTCCAACGTTCCTCAGCGCCCCCTCATGATGAAACATGTGCGGGGCTGCAAGGTTATGCCCCACCGTGAGGCAATCTTGGACAACCTCCCAAAGGGAATGACGATTGCCGAGGTTGGAGTCGCCTTCGGGGCACTCAGCCGAGAGATCATTGATCGTTGCAATCCGGAGCGCCTCTATCTCATCGACAGTTGGGATAGCGACAGGTACGCAAGCGGCCTTCAGGAGGTGCGCGCGAAGTTCAAAGAGCGGATCGCCCGAGCCGAAATCATCATCAGGCAGGGTTCTTCCACCGGCGTTCTCTCCAAATTCCCGGACCGGTCATTGGACTTCGTCTACATCGACACGGATCACAGCTATGAAACGACGGCAAAGGAACTGCTCATTGCGGCCGGAAAGGTGAAGGAGGGCGGCCGCATTGGCGGGCACGACTACTGCGTGGGCAATGTTTTCAAGCCGTGGCCCTACGGCGTTATCGAAGCGGTTGGCGAATTCTGCAACGAGCAGAACTGGGGATTCGAATACCTCTCACTGGAGATTCACGGCCACTCGACGTTCGTCCTGCATCGCCTATCCAACGGCCAATGAGGGCATCCACTAAAACGCCCCGAACCGCGTTGGCATGCGTCGGCGCGTTCGGCGTGCACGCTCGCGAATCGCTCCTTGCAGCGCGGCTTACATCACGGCGATTTTGCGGCCTGAGCCTCGTTTCCTTGGTCGAATCACCAGCGAAACGTGGCTGCGACGGCGAAGCGAATCGGTGACAATGCCGCCGACCGGAGGGTTGATATTTCTCCGGCGATCGTCGTTTCGATCGGCAGCCCGAGTTCGCGGATTTGATCGACCTGCATTGTCACCTGCTTCCGCAGATCGACGACGGCCCGAAAAGCCTCGGCGAGTCGCTGGAGATGGCACGGATTGCCGTCGCCGACGGCGTGCGCATCCTGGCCTGCACGCCGCATATCACGCCGGGCGTCTACGCCAATTCGGGGCCGCAGATCCGCAGTGCGGTTTCCGCGCTCCAGAGGGAGATCGACAACGCCGAGATCCCGCTGGTGCTCGTGTCCGGTGCCGACATTCACGTCGCGCCGACCTGCTGAAGAGGCTGAAGAGCGGGCACGTGCCCTCGCTCGGGCGGTCGCGATACTTCCTGCTTGAGCCGCCGCAAGGCGTGATCCCGCCGCGCTTCGACGATTTTCTCTTCGGGATTATCGGCGCTGGATATGTGCCGATCATCACGCATCCGGAGCGCATGTCCTGGATCGAATCACATTATGAGGTGATTGAGCGCCTCGTCCGCTCCGGAATCTGGATACAGGTGACGGCGGGCTCGATCTTGGGCGGATTCGGGCGGCGCGCTCGCGGTTTGGCCGAGCGGATGCTGGAGGACGGGCTGGTGCATATCATCGCCTCGGACGCGCACGACACAAAGGTCCGAAAGCCAGGCCTCCGCGATGCCTTTCATGCCGTCGAAGAGCAGCTCGGGCGTGCGGAAGCGGTGCATCTCGTGTTCACGCGCCCGGCGGGCATTCTCGAGAACATGAGTCCAGCCGATTTGCCAATGCCGATGAGGTTCGAGAGCCCCGTGCGGCGCGCGCAGGGCTGAATGGACCGGGAGTGGCTGAGTACACGGGTGAGTGGAGGCGGATCATGACGCGACACCCTTCTCAGAGATCGCGGCGCTCGCGCTGCTGCTCGGAGCGCTTGCCGGCTGCACCTCGTCGGGCTCGAGCGGCCCGACCACCGGTTCCATCCAGCAGACCGCTGCCCTCCCCGCGCCTCAGGTTCTTACCGCATCACCCAACGCCGCAGAGGTCGAATATCGGATCGGTCCCCTCGACCTGCTCGATATCTCGGTCTTCCAGGTTCCCGATCTGAGCGAGACCGTGAAGGTCGCCGCGAACGGCGAGATATCCATGCCGTTGATCGGAGCGGTGCAGGCCGGCGGCAAGACGGTCGTCGAGCTTGAGAGCGAGATCAAGAGGAAGCTTGAGGCCAAATATCTGCAGTCCGCGCAGGTCACCGTTTTCGTCAAGGAAGCGACCAGCCAGCAGGTGACAGTCGACGGCGCGGTCAACACTCCCGGGATGGTGACGCTGAACGGCCCGACAACCCTGCTTCAGACGATCGCGCTTTCCGGCGGCCTGGCGAAAAACGCCAATTCCCGCGGTATCGTCGTTTTCCGCACCGTCGATCAGAACCGGCTCGCCGCGAAGTTCGATCTCGCCGCGATCCGCAGCGGCCGGACAGCCGATCCTGTCCTCTATGGCGGCGACATCGTCGTCGTCGACAAGTCGGCGATCGGCACAGCGCTTGGCGGAATCAGGGACACGATCCCCGCCTTCGCGGTGTTCACGCCGCTTCTCCTTTGACCCGGCAGCCCGACTTCGACCCGTCGCGTCCGATCCACAGGCGAGCCTGATGAACGATTACCCTCAACGGAACGGTTTGAACGGCTCTCCGGCGGCAGGCGTGCCGGCGCTCGTGGCGAACGGGCCGCGCGAAATCTGGCAGCCTCCCGCGCAAGGCTACCCGTCGGACGAATCCGCCTACGGGCTGATCGACGCGGGCAACTTCGTTCAGGATCTCAGGCGCTACTTCTGGATTCTCTTCCGCCACCGCTGGGTCGTCCTCGGCGTCACCGTCGTCTTTCTTTGCATCGGGGCTCTCGTCACGTTTCTGTCCACCCCGATCTACCGGGCGAGCACGACAATTCAGATCGACCGTGAGCCGGCAAAGATCGTCAACGTCGAAGATATCCAGGCCAATCTTGGCAGCGACGCCGGCTTCTACGCCACGCAATACGAAATCCTGAAGAGCCGATCGTTGGCGGAGCGCGTCGCCTCCGATCTCAGCGTCGAGGACCTGCGGCAGTTCACGCAGAAGAACACGACCTCGCCGTGGCGCAAGCTGGTGCAGGCGCTCGTGGCTCTCGTGCATCCGGCGTCCGGCGACGGGAACGAAGTGGCCAGTCTGCAGCGTGCGGTCGCCGGGCAAGATTCTCGGCGCATCTTTCCGTCGCAGCCGGTCGGAACATCGCGGGTGGTGCGGCTCAGCTATGAGCATCCTGACCCGGCCTGGGCGGAGCGGATCGCCAACGCGGTGGCAAATTCGTTCGTCGCGCTGACGCTCGAGCGCCGCTTCGACGGCGTCATCCTACGCGCGCAACTTCCTCGAAGACCGACTGAAGGAGCTGAAGGTCAAGCTCGAGGATTCCGAGGCGCAGCTCGTCGCGCTACGCGCAGGAACAGAAGATCGTCAATGTCGACGAGCGCAAGAGCCTGGTCACGGCGAACCTTGAGGCGCTGAACGACCAGCTTTCAGAAGCGAGCCGCGAACGGATCAAGGACGATCAGCTCCCTGGCGCAGGCGGAGTTGAGCCACGGGATGTCGCTTGCCGCATATCCTCGCCGACGGAATCCGGCGCAGCAGATGCGCGAGCACCGTGCCGTGCTTGCCGCCGGCGTCAGCGCCAGCTGAGCTTCTTCAAACGGGCCTACCCGAGATGGGCAAGCTCAAGGCGCAGATCGACGAGGTCGACCCGGCCACGTCGGCATATTTAGGCCAACTTAAGAGGTTCGCACGATTCTTCGGACGCCGCCGGGCCGCTCGCCAGTCGGCGCTGGCCTGAGCGTCGAGATGGCCCACGGCACGCCCGCAAGAGGATCTGATGTATGCCCTCCTACCTCACCCCCGGTGTGTACGTGGAGGAGACGCCGGCCGGGGCGCGGCCAATCCAGGCGGTCAGCATGTCGACAACCGCGTTCTTCGGCGCGGCGCCCAATGCCGACGCCGCACCGCGGACACCGACTGCGGTTTCCTCGTTCTCCGAATATGTCCGCGTGTTCGGCAAGCTCGGGCGGGCGGGCGGCACATTGTCGAATGCGATTGCAGGCTTCTTTGAGAACCGCGGCAGCGGCTGCTTCGTCATCAATCTGGGCAGCAGCGCCGGCAGTATCGGTTCGGACGACATGCGCCTGATCGACGACATCGACGAAATCGGTCTGGTGGTCGCGCCGGGCTATACCGACGCGGCCAGTTATGAAGCGCTGATCGGCGACTGCGAGCGCCGCGCTGACCGTTTCGCCATCCTCGACGCGCCGCTCGACATCGAGCCGATCGAGCGTCTGACGCGCAACCGCGGCGACGGCGACGGGTTGCGCCCCCGCACATCAGAGCGTGGCTACGCGGCGGTCTATGCGCCATGGATCGTGACCACCGATGCGGCGACGCCAGATCGGGTTGTGCAGCCACCGTCCGGGCACGTTGCGGGTCTCTATTGCCGCACAGACGCGGCGCGCGGCGTGCACAAGGCGCCGACGAATGCGCCATTGGTCGGCGCGCTGGCGCTTACCCGCGCGATTTCCTCCGCGGACCAGGAGCTGCTGAACCCCTGCGGCGTTAACTGCATCCGAGAGTTCACGGACGGGATCCGCGTGTGGGGAGCGCGCACGCTGGCCGACGGCCAAAGCGAGTGGCGATATGTGCCGGTCCGTCGACTATCAACCTTGATCGCAAAGTCCATCGAGCAAGGAACGCGCTGGGCCGTCTTCGAGCCGAACGACGCGACGCTGTGGAAATCGATCCGGCGGGACGTTGGCGCATTTCTCCACTCCCTTTGGGTCGGAGGGGCACTCATCGCGGCGAAGGCCGAGCAGGCTTATTTCGTGAAATGCGACGCCGAAACGACGACCCAGGCCGATATCGACTCTGGACGCGTGGTCTTTCTCGTCGGCTTCGCACCTGTGTACCCGGCCGAGTTCGTCATTCTGCGCTTCTGCCAATCTGCTGACGCCAGCACGGTCGAAGCGGCCTGAGCTCCGGCCGGCGACGCCGGGCGTGCAGAGAGATTCGAGGGCTGCCGAGATTCGACACGATAGGAGGGCACATGAGCATCGAGCGTTTTGGACCGCCCGCGGCGGGCGGCCCGCCTTTCTCTAAGGCCGTACGCGCGGGAGACTTGGTGTTCGTCTCCGGGCAGGTTCCGTTCGGTCCGGACGGCGCGGTCGTTCCCGGCGGCATCGAGGCGCAGACGAGGCAGTCGATCGAGAACATCAAGACGATCCTCGCCCCCCTCGGGCTCGGCCTGAAGGATGTGGTGAAAGCGACGGCCTGGCTCGATGACACGCGCGACTTCGCGGCGTTTAACCGCGTCTACGCGCAGTATTTTGGCGAGGCGCTTCCAGCGCGCTCCTGCGTCAGGTCCGAGATGATGATCGACTGCAAGGTCGAGATCGAAGTGATCTGCTACGCGCCGAAGACGTGAGGCGCGCTCACCTGACCTTGCCGCGCGCCGCGACCGGCCACACGACCTCGACCGCGCCGTCGCGGAGGCCGTAGACCTCGTCGACCATGTTCGACACGACGCAGCAGTGGTTCGGGATGACGTTCACCACCTCGCCTACCTTCGGCTTCGCCTTCGAGCGCGACAGGTCGACGATGCCGTGCTCTTCCGACAGGTTGGCGACGGCCGCGTCGGGATATTCGACGACGCGCCCGAAATTCTTCACGTAGTACTGCTCGCGCGTCAGCACCTTCGAGCCCGCGTCGATGATGGCGCGGTCGTCGGTCGGCCGGCTCACGACCGTCGCGCGCACATGCATGGCGCAGTCGTCCCATGTCGCGACACCCGAGGAGACCATCATCACGTCGTTGTAGACATATGTGCCGGCCCGATGCTCCGTCATCATCGGGAACTCGCCGAGCGTGCGGAGCGCCGGCGTGCCGCCGCCCGATACGACGGGAACCGGAATGCCCTCCGCCTCGAAAAGCGCGAGAGCGCGCGACAGGAACTCGCCTGTCCCCGGCGCCTTGTTCGGAAACGTCATCAATCCTTCGAAGCGGATGCGCGGCATGTTCATCGCGTAACGGGCGAGCTCGCGCGCGGCTTCCGGCGTCTGCACGCCGTTCCGCCCAAACCCGGTGTCGCATTCGATGAGGATCGGCACGTCGCGGCCATGGCGGGTGCCAGCCTCCGACAGGCCGCGGACCACCTCCTCGTTGTCGGCGACGACGGCGAGCCGCCTCACCCGCTCCGACAGCGCCATCAGCCGGTCGGTCTTCTTCTCACCGACGATGTCGAAGGTGAGCAGGATGTCGTCGGCGACGCCAGCGTCGACAAAGACCTCGACCTCGCCGAGCTTCTGGCAGGTGATGCCGATCGCGCCCGCCGCCATCTGCATCTTCCCGATCGCCGGAATCTTGTGCGTCTTGATATGCGGCCGGTTACCGATCCCGTGCGCGGCGATCATTTCCTGAATGCGCGCGATGTTCGCTTCCAGCTGGTCGAGCAGGATGGTGACGGCGGGCGTGTCGAGTTCGCTCGCGAGCATGCTCTGGCTTCACCTCCGGCGCCGCACGAGCACGCGGCTCACTCGCCGCGTCCAAGCACGTGCCCGATCACCTCGGCGGTGTGCTTGACATCATCCTTGTACGGCATGAGCGGCTCGAGCGCGCGCCCGGTCACGGCGATCGCGGCGACAGGCGCGTCGTGAACGATGATTGGCGCGGCGAGACAGTAAGTTCCCGGTGCTCCCTCGCCGCGGTCGAGAGCAACTCCCTGGAGCCTGATTTCCGCGAGCTCGGCCCGTAGAGCGGCTTCGTCGACGATCGTGGACTCCGTCTGTCTGACCAGCGGTACGGCCCTGAAGTAGCGGCTGAGCTCGGCCTCCGAAACGTATGCGAGAATCGCCTTGCCAAGTCCGGAGGAATAAGCCGGCATCGTTTTCCCGAAGCGGCTGAAGATCGTAGGCAGCGACGGCTTCTCCACGCCGGCGAGGTAGAGCATCTGGTGGCGATGCAGGATGCCGAGGCTCACCCGCTCGCCGGTCGTGCGCGCCAGCGTCTCGAGATGCGGCATCGATTCCAGCCGGATCTGACTGGTGTCGAGCAGGCTTCCGGCGAGCATCAGAACGGAGTAGCCGGGCGTGATGCGGCTGTCTCCGGGGTCCTGGGCAAGATAGCCCTCGCCGATCAGCGTCTGGATCAGGCGGTGCGCAGTCGGCCGCGTGACACCGGCGCGAACCGCGACCTCCGCCACAGTAAGCGGACGCTCCGCGGCGGCGAACGCGTCAAGGATGGCGAGCGCTTTCCGTAGCGTCTTGACTGCTGAGAGGTCGGTCTCCTCGGACTTTCGGCGGTTCGGATTGTTGGCAACAAGCGCGGGCATGATTTGCGGTCGATTTGTCCGGTTTATGGACGGTAGGAGGGTGATTGCATCGGGGTCAATCCCAATCGGGTGCTAAACTTGGCAGCACGATGGCCCCCGAAAACATGACTATTGGTCTCAAGCTTGAGCGCCGCGTTCACGTACTGGAGAGTTTGTCCGCTTCACTTTCGCGTCGCCGCCTGTATTTGTCCTGAAACCCGGCGGTCTGGGACCGGGCACCGCGAGGACCGGAGGCGACGATGCTGAAGATCTGGGGGCGGACCAACTCGACGAACGTGCAGAAGGTGCTCTGGTGCTGCGCCGAGCTGGGCCTCCCCTACGAGCGAATCGAGGCCGGCGCCGAGCACGGCGTGGTCAAGAGCCCCGAATACCTCGCGATGAACCCGAATGCGCTCGTACCGACGATCGATGACGACGGTTTCATCCTCTGGGAATCGAACGTCATCGTCCGTTATCTCGCCAACAAGCACAGCCTCGGCACGCTCTGCCCGACCGACCTCCGCGAGCGCTTCGAGGCGGAGAGATGGATGGATTGGCAGACGACCAGCCTCTGGCCCGCGTTTCGCGCCGCCTTCATGGGGCTCGTCCGCACACCGCCCGAAAAGCGCAACCATGAGGCGATTGAGAGTGCGCAGCGCGAGACGGCCCGGCTCTTGTCGGCTTTCGAGGCGCGCCTGGCGAAGGCGCCCTTCGCGGCGGGAGACGGTTTCACGATGGGCGACATCCCGCTCGGCGTCACGGTCTTCCGGCTGTTTGCGCTCGGAATCGAACCAACCGGGTTCGCGAACGTCGCGAAGTGGTATGACAGTCTGGCCAAGCGTCCGGGTTACAAGGCGCACGTCATGCTGCCGCTCTCCTGAGTCCCCGCGCGAAATCGCCGCTGTCCGTCACTCTAACGGACCGTGCTATTCACGCTTGACCATGGCCGGCTCCGCGGCGGCATAGAGAACAGGAAGTTGGGAGGTTCTAACGATGGTGTCACAAGGCGCAGCAGTTGCGAGAAAGCCGGTCGACGAAGCCTCGGGCAAGAAGCCGCGTCTCGCCTTCGATTCCAACCGGCTCGACCAGCTCCTCGACGAGGTCGGGATCGACGTCGTGGTCGCGTCTTCGAAGCACAACATCCAGTACCTGCTCGGCGGCTATCGCTTCTTCTTCTTCGATGCGCACGACGCGGAGGGCTTGAGCCGCTACCTGCCGCTTTTCGTCTATTTCAAGGGCGCGCCGGAGCGCTCCGTCTATGTCGGTCACGAGATGGAGGGCTGGGAGCGCGACAACGGCACGATCCCGTCTCCGACGATCGAGACGGCGAGCCGCAGCAGCGGCGACGCGATGCGCCGTGCTGCCGCCCACATCAAGAGCAGCGGCGGAAAGCTTCGGATCGGCGTGGAACGCGCCTTCCTGCCGGTCGACGTCGAGAACGTGCTCAAGGAGAGCCTGCCCTCGGCCGAGATCGTCGACGCGATCCTGCCGCTCGAGCGCCTTCGCGCCGTGAAGAGCAAGGCGGAGCTTGAGCTCCTGCGCAAGGCCTCCGACGGGGTTGTCGATTCGATGCTCGCCGTCATCGCGGCGCACGGACCGGGCTCGACCAAGCGGGGGATCGCCGAGGCGCTCCGCCGCGAAGAGGTGCTGCGTGGCCTGAACTTCGAATATTGCCTGATCGCCGCGGGCCCGAGCCTGAACCGCGCGCCCTCCGATCAGGTGTGGCGCGAGGGCGACGTGCTTTCGCTCGATTCCGGCGGCAACTACCGGGGCTATATCGGCGACCTCGCCCGCATGGCCGTGCTCGGCGAGCCCGAGCAGGAGCTCGTCGACCTTCTCGCCGAGGTCGATGCCATACAGCAGGCGACACGCGCGCCGATCGCGGCCGGCGTCATGGGCAGCGAGGTCTACAAGGCAGCCGAGGCGGCGATCGCCAAGTCGCCGAACTCGAAGCTCGTGCATTTCGCCGCGCACGGAATGGGGCTGATCCCGCACGAAGCGCCGCGGCTCTCGACGAAGGCACCGGTCCCCTACCCGGCCGAAGGCGCCGGCAAGCCGCTCGAGACCGGCATGGTGATCTCGATCGAGACGGCGATCCACCACCCGCAACGCGGCTTCATCAAGCTTGAGGACACTGTGGCGGTGACCGACGCCGGCTGGGAGGCCTTCGGCGATCACGGCCGCGGCTGGAACCGCGGCGGCACCGCGCTTTAGGTTGGATAGCGTCCCCTTCTAGGCAGCGCGCGCGGGCTTAACCCGCTCTGCAATCTCCGCTCCGCGCTCACGTTCGACGACCGCGATGTCATGCTGGCTCTGAAGATCGAGCCAGAACTGCGCGCTGTTCCCGAAATAGCGCCCGAGCCGCACCGCGGTGTCGGCACTGATCGAGCGCCTGGCGTTCAGGATATCTGTGATGCGGCCGGACGGAACGCCGAGGTCAAGCGCGAGTCGATTCGCACTGAGGCTTCGCGCTGCAAGCTCTCGCTTCAGGAGGCGGCCGGGGTGCACGATTGGAGCCATGGTCTAGCCTCTATGATAGTCGACGACTTCGACGTCAGAAGCGTCGCCCTTCTTGAACTTGAAGCAGATGCGCCACCGAGCGTTCACATTTCAGCTTATGAAGGCCCACGCTCTTGAGCGGACTCAGATCACTTAGTGCTTTCGCGACATTTAGGGCGGCCAGAAGGTCGACTGCCGCATCGAAATCCAATCCGCGAAACTGGTGAGGCCGCTCGCCTTCCCAAACTCTTCGGGATACGGCGTTTCGCCAGGAGCGGATTATGGCAAAAACATACTACGCGAGACGCACAACTGCAAGGGCCAGGCGACGCCAGAGAGAGACCTCGTGGGCCTATGGAGCCTTCAGCGCCTCTTCCACCAAAAGCGGGGCTTCGTGCAAATAGCGCGTAGCGCTGCGCTTCGCCTTGATGTCGCGCCAGACCGCCTCGACTTGTTCCGCCGTCAGGCCTGCGCGCTTCGCCACCGCTTCGGCGGGGACGCCGTTCTCCAGTCCGAAGAGGCAGAGATCCATCTGCTCGTAGGGGACGGAGAAGTAGAACTCCTCCTGGCTCTGCGCGAGCGACCAGGTGTCGGTCGTCGGCGGGCGCGAGCGGATTTCTTCCGGCAGGCCGAGATGCGCGGCGAGCCGATAGACCTGCGTCTTATAGAGATGTGCGAGCGGCTTGATGTCGGCGGCGCCGTCGCCGTTCTTCACGAAAAAACCCTGGTCGTATTCGAGCCGGTTCGGCGTGCCGAGCACGGCGTAGTTCAGCCGGTCGGCGTGGTAGTATTCGATCTGCTTGCGCGTCCGCTGCTTCATGTTGGTGGCGGCGACGACGCCAAGATAGACGTCGAGCGGCATCCGCATCGTGCGCTGCTCGCCGCTCGGCGACTGCACGACGAGCTGCGTGATGTTGTAGACGCCGTTCGAAAGCACGACCTTGCAGCCCCAGCCGGCGCCGAAATCCGGCACCAGGCGGCGGATGAAGGAATCGCGGCGCTCGTAGCAGCCTGCGGCGTAGAGGATCGGCGCGATGTCCTCCGTCACGCTCTCGATGCCGAGCGCGTCGGCGACGAGGCGGCCGAGACGCAGACTCTCCGGATCGGAATCGCGCTCCGGCATCAATACGCCGAGAACCTTCTTCGGGCCGACCGCAGCGACCGCAAGCGCCGCGGAGACGCTGGAATCGATGCCGCCGGAAAGCCCGAGCACGACGCCGCGTCGGCGAAGCCGCTTCAGCACCTGCTCGCGGATCGCGTCGCCAATGCGCGCGACCTCGGCCGTGGCGTCAAGCACGAGCCAATCGCCGTCGGCCGGCGCCGCCTGCCCGGATTCAAATCCCTCACGCGGCGGGATCGTGTTCATTGCGCGCCCGCCATTTCCTGCGCGGCAATCTCGCGCCGGTCGATCTTTCCGTTCTCCGATTTCGGCAACGCAGCCTCGAAGGCGACGAGCTTTGGCACCATGAAATCCTCAAGGTGCTTGGCGCAGTGGCGGATCACCTCTTCACGCGTGAGCTCCACGCCAGGCTCGAGCGCCACGACCGCCTTGATGGCGTGCCCGAGCACCGGATCGGGCACGCCGACCACCGCCGCTTCGCGGACGCCGGGGAGCGCGTAAAGCACGTTTTCCACCTCCTTCGGGCTCACCTTCTCGCCACGCGACTTGATGATGTCGTCCTTGCGCCCGACGAAATAGAGAAAGCCGTCCGCGTCGGTGCGGAAGAGGTCGCCGGTGTGGAGCACTTCTTCGCCGGGCAGCGGTCCGGGCTTCAACGCGCGCGCCGTCGCCGCCTCGTCGCGCCAATAGCCTTGCATTACGTGCGGCCCACGGATGACGAGCTCGCCGGTCTGGCCCGGTGCGACGCGCACGCCGTGGTCGTCGACCACGTAGGCTTCTGTGTTCGGAATGGCGATCCCGACCGATCCGGGTCGCCTCGCCAGTTCTTCCGGCGGCAGATAGGTGCAGCGCTTGCACTCCGTCTGCCCGTACATCGAATAGAGCCTGACACCTGGAAAGA
The DNA here is from genome assembly GCA_963761005.1 of uncultured Alphaproteobacteria bacterium. Lineage (GTDB taxonomy): Bacteria > Pseudomonadota > Alphaproteobacteria > Rhizobiales > Afifellaceae > DASWJZ01. Next base: position 1,000,431 of record CAVXFK010000027.1, on the reverse strand, counting down.
GCGCCTGCAGCCGCGCGATATGTGCCGGCGGAAGCGCGGCGGCGGTGTTGGTGATGTAGCGAAGGTCGGGGAAGCGCCCAGGCTCAAGGTCGCGCATTTGCAGGATCAGCGCCGCCATTGTCGGCACGATCGGAAAGCCGGTCACGCGCTCCGCGCCGCATCACCTCGAACACCGCCTGCGGGAAGACGAAGGATTTCTCCAGCACCAGCGTCGCGCCGAGCCGCATCGCCATCAGCACCTGGTAGAGACCGTAGTCGAAGGAGATCGGCAGCACGTTCAGGATCACGTCGGCGGCGGTGTTTTCCAGATACGTGGTGATCGACTGCGCGGCCGCATCGATGTTCCGATGCGTCATCATCACGCCCTTCGGGAAACCCGTCGACCCTGAAGTGTAGATGATCATCGCGAGGTCGATGTCGATGCCCGGGAAAGCGGGCGGTGGCGTCTCCGTCGCGAGCGCCTCGCGCCAGTGCATGGCGTTTTGAAGCGTCGGCGCGCCCGTTCCGCCTGCGACGATCGCGAGCTTCACCGACGGCGCCTCGGCGAGCGCGTCTGCAGTGACCGCCGTGAGCCTCTGCTGCGTCACGAGCGCGGATGCGCCGGAATTGTTGAGAATGTAAGCGAGCTTGTCGGCTTTCGTTGAAGCATTGACCGGCGAGAACACCGCGCCGGCCTTGAGCACGGCGAAGATCGCGACCACCGCTTCCGGCGAGTTGTCCATGAACACGACGACGCGGTCGCCGCGCGCGACCCCGCTCGTGACGAGCGTCGCGGCGAGCCGGTCGGAGGCGAGGTCGAGCTCCTTGAAGGTCTGCCGCGTCTTGCCGGCGACGAGCGCCGTCTTGCCGGGTGACAGCCCGGCGCTTTGACGCAGGAACTCTTCGACGCGCATGGCCGTCCCGCTACGCCGCGATCCCGACCGCCCGCTTGCGTTCGAGGTAGGCGGCGATGGCAGCGATCGAATCGAGGTTCTCCGGCACGATCTCCGCGTCGCTCATCTGGATCGCGAAGGTGTTCTCCAGGAACGCGACCAGCTCCAGGATGCCGGTCGAATCCATGATGCCGTTCTCAAGCAGCGAATCCTCGTCGGAAAGACCCGACGCGTCCTCGCGGAAGAGGAAGTTCTCCTCGATGAAGGTTCGCACCTGGCTCAAGGTCGTGTTGCTCATTCGGCTATCCCCTCGTTCACGCAACTTTTTGGCGCGCCAGGTCTGAATTCATCGTTACGGCGGAGGGCTGAAAAGCCTCGCGCCAGAGCTCGGTGGAGAGAATCCCGGTCAGTGCGACATTGTCGCGGAAGCCGCCAGCCCGGCCCGCCAGTGCCTTCGCCGCAAGCTTCTCCACCGCGTTCCGCTCGAAGATCCCGGAGGCCGCAAGCGCCGGGCCTGAGAGCAGCCGCGCGACGTAATCCGGCTGCGGCTGATTGAAGAAGGACGCGCTGTCCGGGGCGCGGTAAGGCTGCTTCGGCCGCTTCGCCATCGTCGGCGGAACGAGGCCGCGCGCAGCTTCGCGCAGGATATGCTTCTCGGTGAGGCCGCGGAGCTTCACCGACGGCGGCAGCTTCGCCGCCATGTCCACGACGCGGTGATCGAGGAACGGGAAGCGCCCCTCGACCGCGTTCGCCATCGCCATGCGATCGCCCTGCGAGGAAAGGATGTAACCGGGAAGCAGATAGGCGGTCTCGAGATACTGCGCCTGCGACAGCGGATGCCAGCGCGCGAACGCTGCGGGCAGGCTCGCGCGAAGGTCGTCGAGCGCGTCGTAACCGGAAAGCTCGCGCCTGAGATCGGCTGAGAAGAAGAGTTTGGCGCCTGCCGTCGATCGGAATCTCGGCAGGTGTGAAAATAGCGGATCGTCGACCGCGTCGCGGTCGGTCGCGAAGAAGGCCTTCAGATACGCCGCCGACTGCGCCTGCAGCTTCGGCAGATAGGGATAGAGCTTCTTGAAGAGGAGCGGACGGCGGTTCGACTGCGGATCGCGCGCGCAGAAGCGGCGAAGCTTCGCCTCCTTGAAGATGTCGTAGCCGCCGAACACCTCGTCGGCGCCCTCGCCGGTCAGGACGACCTTGAAGCCCTCGTCGCGCACGAGCCGCGAGAGGACATGAAGCGGCGCCGGCGCGGTCCTTAAGACCGGCCGCTCCGCGTGCCGGATCACATCCGGGAAGATCGCGCCGATATCGGCCGGCCGACAGAGCACGGCGCTGTGGTCCGTGCCGAGCGCCTCCGCCATTTCGTTCTGGAACGACGTCTCATCGAACTCCGGATCGTCGAAGCGCACCGAGAAGGTCCTGAGCCGCTCCGGTGCCAGCCGCGCAGCGATCGCCGCGACGACGGAGGAATCGAGCCCGCCGGAAAGATAGGAGCCGACCGGCACGTCGGAGCGAAGCCTGATCCGCGTCGCGTCGACAAGAAGCGCCCGCACCTCTTCCGCAATGGTCGCTTCGTCGCGCGTATCCTCCACCGCGCCGGCATCAGGAAATTCGAGCTGCCAAAAAGGACGCACGGAGACGTTGCCGTCGCGCGCAAGAAGCATGTGCGCCGGCGACAGCTCGGTGACGCCTTTGAAGATCGTGCGCGGCGCGAGCGGGAACCAGAACGTGAATATCTGATCGAGCGCGATCGGATCGAGCTCGGGCTCGATACCGGGGACTTCGAAGAGCGCTTTCGCCTCGGAGGCGAAATAGGTGGCGCGGCCGCGCCTCGCGTAGAAGAGTGGCCTGACACCCATGCGGTCGCGCGCCAGCATCATCTGGCGCCGCCTCGCGTCCCAGATCGCGAATGCGAAGTCGCCGTTGAGCCGCGTGACGCAATCCGGACCCATCTCTTCGTAGAGGCGGATGATCACTTCCGTATCGGAATGCGTGCGGAAGCGGACGCCCTTCGCGATCAGCTCGTCGCGCAGCTCAATGTAGTTGAAGATCTCGCCGTTGAAAGTGATCCACACCGTCTGATCGTCGTTCGCCATCGGCTGCGCGCCGGCGGCAAGATCGATGATCGAAAGCCTGGTGTGGGCGAAGCCGAAGCCGTCGCCGTGGCTGACGCCCTCACCGTCGGGCCCGCGGTGTCGCAGCGTCGCGAGCATCCCTCGGAGCAGCGCCTGCGCGGGAAGACCCGCGTCGGGCACACCGAAATAGCCAGCAATCCCGCACATTTCCGCCGCGCCTTCGCATCGGAGACCAAAGTCCGAAGCTCGTAGATACGCGCCGTAACTCAACCGGCGAAGCGACTGGCTAAAAGATGGTTAGCGGAAAGGTTGCGATTTAGCCGAACGTGTCGCCGACAAGGCGCGTCCAGCTTTCGCCGGCGAGACCCGTGATCAGCGCATCGCCGCTCATGATCGCGTCGGCGAGTTCGCCGCTTGCCGGGTGGATCGCCATCGAGGCGCGATGCAGGAAGATCGTGTTTCGCGTCAGCAGCGCGTCGATGAGCTGCTGCGTCGACCGGCCGCGAAGCGCCGCGAGGCCCTTTTGATCTGCATCGCGGAAAAGACAGTCGACGACATCAGTCGCGTTGCCCTTACGCGCAAGCACCTGAAGCGCACGGCCTGTGCCGCCGCGATCGCCGTGATAGATGTAGCAGCCGACGAGCGCGCCCTTGCCGTCGTGCACAATCGCGCGATGCATCGTGCCATAGCGCTCCTTGCGCGCGGCCTGCGCGAGGAACCAGGAGATATCCTGAAGCGACCATCTCGGCCGGAACCCGACCGGCAGCGAAAGCTCGATGATCGCCGCCGCGAGTTCCACCTCGGAGGGCGACTCGTCGATCGACATCCTCTTCGCCGGTTCGGCAGGTGCGAGATTGCGCCGCGTCCAGACGCTTCCGATTGCATCGCCCAGCCGCGCCACGGGTGTCAGCACCGCCGCGGCGGGATGTCTTTCGGCGAGCACCGAAAGCGCCGCACCGCCCGGCCGGAAGACGCGAAACCAGTCGAGACTCATGAGTGGCACGACGCTTCCGCCGAGCCGCTCCCAGAGCGCCTGCGAGATCAGGTTCGTGGTCTCGCTGAGCGTGATGTCCTGCGGTCCCTTGATCACCGAGCGGAGCAGCTTCGCGCCGGCGAGCGGCTCGCGCTCCGGCGCCTCCACCATCAGCGTGCCTGGGATCGCCGCGCGAAGCGCCCTCCCGCGATACTCGAAGCGCCCGGCGAAGACGCCGACGAAACCCGTCACCCCGCCGTCATCGCTCACGTGGACGCGGGCGGCGATATCAGGATCGTACCAGGGATGACCGAGATAGGCCTCGACGAGATAGGCGGCGAGCGCCTCGCTCGGCGGGCCGTTGGAGTTGCGGAAGGTCTTCTGAAAAAGCGCCGCGACGGCCCCGGCGTCCGCGCGCGTGAAATGGCGGATTTCGCTCAAGCGTTCCACTCAGATTGAAGGTCAGATAAATACTTGCTGTCGCACCGTGGACCAAGCGAAAGCCGCCAAAACGGTTATCGTGCGGGTTGCCCGTAAGGGGATTTGCGTGCGAGATAGCCGCGACCCCTCGACGGGAAGTATATTGTATGACAAAGTCACTGGGCGCCCGGAAGCCCGGTGGCCAAATGACAATAAAAGGCCGCCAAGGGGCTGGCGAGCCCGCGAATCGCGCGGGCTATATCATGTGGGAGGAATTCTTATGACTGCTTTGCACAACTGGTTGAAAGGGGCTGCCGTGCTCGCGCTCGCTTGCGGTGTATCGCAGGCAGCGTTCGCCGCGGGCCCGGAGATCGTGTCGGGCCCAGCCGCCGAGCCGGAGTGCTTCGCGCCGTGGGCGGCTGACACGAAGTTCTTCAAGTTCCCGGCGAAGCCCGGACCCTATCGGATCGCGCTCGCCAACGGCTACATCGCCAACACGTGGCGCATCCAGATGATCCAGACCGCCAAGGCCTACGCGGCACAGCCCGACGTCGCCGCCAAGCTCAAGGAGTTCAAGGTGGTCTCGACCGGCGAAGACGTGCCGGCGCAGATTTCGGCGATCAACAACTTCATCGACGCCGGCTACGACGCGATCGTCACCGACGCGCAGAATCCGACGGCATTCGGCCCGGTGATCAAGCGCGCCAAGGAAGCGGGCGTCATCCTCGTCGCCTTCGACAACATTCTCGACAGCGAAGACGACATCAACGTCAACGTCGACCAGAAGGGTCTCGGCGTGCTGTGGGCCAAGTGGTTGATCGACCACATCCCGGATGGCGGCAAGGTCCTTGAGGTGCGCGGCGTCGCCGGCACGTCGGTCGACACCGACCGCCATGACGGGATCCACGAGACGCTCGATGCCTCCGGCAAGAAGTGGGACGTGACGGAAGTCATGGGCAAGTGGGATGACGGCGTTGCCCAGAAGGTGACCGCCGATGCCATCGCCACCAACGGCCCGTTCGACGGATATACCGCGCAGGGCGGCGATACCGGCGTCGTGCAGGCCATGATGGACGCCAAGCAGAAGTTCGTTCCCTTCGGCGGCGAGACCGAGAACGGCTTCCGCAAGTTCTGCGCGAAATACTCCGCGGACGGCTTGAAGTGCACCTCCGCCGGCACCGGTCCGGCTCAGGTCGCCGTCGCCATCAAGACCGCGATTGCGGCGCTTGAGGGTCAGGTCATTCCGCAGTCGATCAAGCTGCCGCTGGCAGTGGCTTCCGATCCGGACTTGAAGGCCGGCCAGGACTACTTCCCTGACCAGTCCGACAATTTCTTCGTCGGCAATTCCTTCCCGACCTGCGGCATCAACTTCACGGCGCAGGAAATCATGGGCCAGTCGAAAGAGAATCAGTAAGATCGCCTTTGACGTTGCTCGGCGCCGCGGGGCAGTCCCCGCGGCGCTTTACGTAGAAAGCTTCGAACAACGGTCGGGAGGGGCCGATGGAGAGCGCGGTTCCGCTCCTTCGCATGGAGGGCGTGTCCAAGCGCTACGGTGGCGTGCTTGCGCTCGACAAGGCCGAGCTGTCGGTCGTGCCCGGCCGCATCCACGCAATTCTCGGTGAGAACGGCGCCGGCAAATCCACGCTGATCAAGATCGTGGCCGGGGTCGTTGCGCCCGACGAGGGCCGCATGACGCTGGAAGGGCGGGAGGTGAGCTTCAACAGCCCGGCCGCCGCCAATGACGCCGGCATCGTGTGCATCTTCCAGGAATTGTCGCTGATCCCCGATCTGTCGGTCGCCGACAACATCGTGATCTCCAATCCGCCGAAGCGTTTCGGCATGATCGACCGGCGCGCGCAGCGCCGGATCGCTGAAGAGGCGCTTGCCCGTGCCGGCGCGCCCGACATTCATCCGAAGGCGCTGGTCAAGGACCTGCCGCTCTCGCGCCAGCAGATGGTCGAGATCGCCAAGGCGCTCGCCCGCGACCCGCGCATTCTGATCCTCGACGAAGCGACCTCGGCATTGACGGCCGCCGACGTGACGCGCGTATTCGACGTGCTGAAGCGGCTCCGCTCCGAGGGGCTGGCGCTCCTATACATCTCGCATCGCATGCACGAGATCGCCGAGCTCGCCGACGAGTGCACGGTGTTCCGCAACGGAAGCAATGTCGCCACCTATGCTGCCGGAACGAAGTCCGACGCCGAAGTCGTGGAGATGATGATCGGGCGGGAATACAGCCACGTCTTCCCGCCAAAGCCGATGACGATGCCGAGCGACAAGCCGCCGGTGCTCGAAGTGCGCGGGCTCTCGTGGACGAACCGGCTGAGAGATGTCTCGCTGTCGATCAAGGCGGGCGAGATCGTCGGGCTCGGCGGCCTCGACGGACAAGGGCAGCGCGAGCTTCTGCTTGCCCTCTTCGGCGTGCTCCGCGGCTGCTCCGGCACCCTCCTTGTCGACGGCAAGCCGGCGCATGTGTCGAGCCCGGAGCACGCGAAGTCGCCCGCGATCGGCATGGCGCTCATCCCCGAGGACCGCAAGACCGAGGGGCTGATGCTGCCGATGTCGGTGCGCGACAACCTGTCGTTCGCTGCGCTCGACCGCATCGCGCGCGGCGGCATCATCGATCGCGAGGCGGAAAGGAAGCTGATCGACGACGTGATCAAGCTCCTTGCCATCCGCACGGCCGGCACCGACATCGCCGTCGGTGCGCTCTCCGGCGGCAACCAGCAGAAGGTCGTCATCGCCAAATGGCTGATGCGCGGGCCGCGCATCGTGCTCCTGAACGATCCGACCCGCGGCATCGACGTCGGGACCAAGCAGGAGATGTACCAGCTGCTTCGCGAGCTCGCCGATTCCGGCGCCGCCATTCTCTTCTACTCGACCGATTACGACGAGCTGATCGGCTGCTGCGACCGCGTGCTCGTGCTCTATGACGGCGGCATCCGACGCGAGCTTGTCGGAGCGGAGATCACCGAGCACGCGCTGATCGCCAGCGCATTGAACATTGAAGCCGGCACGGCCGGCGCTACCCAGGCGGTGCACGCGTGAAGGACTGGCGTTTCTGGCTGACCGAACAGCGCGGCACCCTGCTCGCGCTCGGCATTTTCGTCGTGATGTTCGCGATCTACCTCATCTACCACCCGGCTATTGCCAACCGGGGCTTCAACGAGGCCACCGTCTCCAATGTGGTACAGACCGCTGCCAACAAGGGCGTGCTCCTGGCCTTCGTGGCGATGGCGCAGGCGCTCGTCGTTCTGACCGCCGGGATCGACCTCTCGGTCGGCATGACCTTCACGCTCACCAACTGTCTCGCCTCGTGGATCGTGGTCGGGTCGGGTCTTGAAACCACGCTTGGCGTCATCGGCGTGCTTGCGACCGGGGCGCTCTGCGGCGCCCTGAACGGGTCGATCGTCATCTTCGGGCGGCTGCAGCCGATCGTCACCACGATCGCCACCGGCGCGATCTATTTCGGTGTGGCGCTGGCGCTCCGCCCCTATCCCGGCGGCAGCGTCAACGGCGATCTCGCCGACCTTCTGACCGGCAAGGTCTTCGATCTCTTTCCGGCGAGCCTGGTCGTGCTTCTCGTCGTGGTGCTCGTCGTGTGGGTGCCGTTCAGCCGCTCGATCACCGGACGCGCCGCTTACGCGGTGGGCTCGTCGGAGGTCGCGGCCTACATGTCGGGCGTCCCGATCAAGCGCGCAAAGCTCCTCGCCTATACGCTTTCCGGCGTGCTTGCCTCGATCGGTGGCCTGTTCCTAACATTCTTCACCTATACCGGGGAGGCGGCCTACGCCTCCGGCAGCACCTACACGCTTTTCTCCATCGCGGCGGTCGTGCTCGGCGGCGTCTCGCTCTTCGGCGGCACCGGCAGCGCGATCGGCGCCATCTTTGGTGCGCTGGCGTTCCGCACCATCGGCGATCTCCTCTTCGTCTTCGATTTCGATCCGTTGTGGCAGCCGCTCTTCCAGGGCGTCGTGCTGATGCTTGCGGTCAGCCTCACGGCTTTCGGGCTCTTCCGGGTACGCAACCGGCTGGATTGGTTCGCATGAGCGACGCCACCGCCTCCCGCCTCACGGCCAGGCTGCCCGGCTTCATCCGCCGCGATCCGGCGGTGGCGACGGCCTTTGCCTGCATCGTGATCCTGCTTCTCCTCGGCAGCCTCTACTCGGAGAATTTCCTCTCGCCCGAGTATCTGCTGCAGCAGCTCAAGGTCGCATCGTTCCTCGGAATCATCGCGACCGGCATGATGCTCGTCATCCTGCTCGGACAGATCGACCTTTCCGTGCCGTGGGTGGTCACGGCCGGCGCGATGATGGCCTGCGCCGCCGCTTCCTGGGGCACGCTAGGGGAAATCGCCTCGGTGCCGGTCGGCATCCTGTGCGGTGTCGCGCTCGGGCTCCTGAACGGATTTGGCGTCGCCTATCTGCGCATCCCCTCGATGATCATCACGCTTGCCACCAACGCCGTGGCGCAAGGGTTGATGGTCGTTTATTCGGGCGGCTTCTCGCCGCGCGACTTCGCCTCGCCGCCGATGCGCTATCTGGCGACCGGCTTTGCGATTCCTTCGGTGCCGAATGCCGTGATCGTGTGGGCCGTGGTCGGCGCGGCGATGATCTTCCTCCTGTCGCGCACCACCTTCGGCCGCGCCGTCTACGGCATCGGCAACCGAGAGCGCGCCGCCTATCTTTCCGGCGTCAACACCCGCCGCATCGTGATGACGGCGTTCGCCATTTCCGGCGGGCTCGCGGCCTTCGGCGGCGTGCTTCTCGCCGGCTATGCCTCGAAGGCGGCGCAGTCGATGGGGGACGCCTATCTTCTGCCGTCGATAGCCGCGGTCGTCCTCGGCGGAACCTCGATCCTCGGCGGGCGCGGCAGCTATCTCGGCACCGTCGCCGGCGTCATCCTGATCACGCTTCTGCAATCGATCCTGTCGGTGATGCAGATGCCCGAGGCCGGCCGCCAGATTATCTACGGTGCGGTGATCATCGCGATGCTGCTCCTCTACGGGCGGGAGAAGCTGTCGCGCTAGGGCTCGCGCGCACCGTTTCGCTGGCCGCGACCCCACACCATCGTCCAGACCGCCGGCCCGCGCACGCCGCGCTTCTCCTCGCGCACGAAGGTGAAGAGCCCGGCGAGCGTGACGAGCGCGATGCCGGCGAGAGCTGTCGCGTCCGGCAACTCGTCGAAGAAGAGCGCGCCGAGCGTTAACGCCCAGATGATCTGGCTGTATTGCGCCGGCGCGATGCGGTTCGCCGGCGCCGCCCGCGTCGCCGCCATCAAAAGCATGTGCCCCGTTCCGCCGCAGAGCCCGGCGACCGCGATCAGGAGGAAATCGGTCGGCGCCGGTACGCGGAAGTCGCTGAGCATGATCGCGCCGTTGACCGTGAGTGACGCGCAAAAGACAACCCCCATCAATGTGATGCGCTTTTCCGTCGGACCGAGGGCGCGCAACACCAGCACGGTCGTCGCACCGCAAAGCGCGATTCCGGCGGCAGCAAAGTGGGCAGGCATGATCTCACGAAATCCGGGGCGGACCACGAGAAGCACGCCCGCGAATCCGACGAGGATCGCGAGCGCCCGCCGCCAGCCGACGGTCTCGCCGAGGAACGGGATCGAGAAGATCGTGACGAAGAGCGGCGCCAGGAAGATCAGCGCATAAACCTCCGCAAGCGGAAGGTGCGTGAAAGAGTAGATGCCGAGCATGCCGGCCACGACGCCGGCAAGCGTTCGAAGCAGAACGAGACCCGGACGGTGCATGCGAAACATGTCGCGCCAGCGCTCACTTGGGCGCTTGACGAAAGGCACGGCAATGAAGGCGAAAAGCGTGGTGAAGAAGCCGATCTCGAAGACCGTAAGCCGGCCACCGAGCGCCTTGACGCAGGCGTCTCCGCAGGAAAACACCGCGAAGGAGAGAAAGCCGACCAGAATGCCTTTGAACATAAGACGGGCACGGGAAACGTCCCGCGCCCACTCCTTTCACGCCCGCGAAATCCGGCGATACGAAGCCTCGCTCGCCTAAGGACTCGCTTCGGCCCGACCCGAAGCTCATAGCCCACTCCCCCCGCCTTGCAATCGCCGGACCACGCGAACCCCGTTGCGACATCGCGAAGCATCGCGGGCGAGCGCGCTTATGCGCCAAGGCGCCTTGACTCTCGCCGGCCAGCGGGCGGAATCCATCCCTGAAACGGGAGGAACGAGAATGGCGGGGCGGGTTTCGATCGGGGTTATCGGCTGCGGCTTTTTTTCCCGCAATCACCTGAATTCATGGAACGACCTCAACCCCGAGGGCGCCGACCTCGTCGCCGTCTGCGACGTCGACGAGGCGAAGGCGAAGGCTGCCGCCGAGGCCTTCGGCGTACCGCGCTGGTACACCGACACCGAAGCGATGTTTGCCGCCGAGAAGCTCGACCTCGTCGACATCATCACCCGCATGGATACGCATCGTGCGCTGGCCGAGCTCGCCTTCCGCCACAAGGTGCCGGCCATCGTGCAAAAGCCCTTCGCGCCGGAGTGGAAGGATTGCGTCGCCATCGTCAAGGCCGCCGACAAGGCGGGGCTCTTTCTCGCCGTCCACGAGAACTTCCGCTTCCAGACGCCACTTCAGAAGGTGAAGGCGATCCTCGATTCCGGCGTGATCGGCGAACCGTCCTGGGCGCGGATCAGCTTCCGCACCGGCTATGACATCTACGCGGGCCAGCCCTATTTCTACGACGAGGAGCGCTTCGTCATCCTCGATCTCGGCATCCATGTCGTCGACGTCGCGCGCTACCTGCTGGGCGAGGCGGAGCGCGTCTCCTGCGAGACGCAGAAGCGCAATCCGAAGGTCAAGGCCGAGGACACCGCGACGATCATGCTGCGGCACACGTCCGGCGCGGTCTCCATCGTCGAGGCGACCTACGAGTCGAAGAAGCTTCCCGACCCCTTCCCCGAAACGATGCTCGAGATCGAGGGGCCGCTCGGCGCCATCGTCACCAAGCCCGGCTACCGCATCGAGGTCACCGTCGACGGCAAGATGACGGAGATCGAGATCGACATCCCCCTGCTCCACTGGGCAAAGCCGCCTTGGCACATGGTGGAGGAGAGCGTCTACAAGACCTGCGCGCACATGCTGGAATGCGTGAAGGCGGGACGCGAGGCAGCAACATCCGGCCACGACAACCTCAAGACCTACGCGATCTGCGAGGCGGCCTACGAGTTCGAACGCCACCGGCTGCGCGGTGAAACCGGCGGAAGCCTAGACCGAAGAGCGCTCGAACGGGATTTCGCTCGCAGCGTCCGCATGCGGGCTGCCACGTTTCCGCAGAACGTGATGTGTTAAGCGAAGCCGGCCGCCCACGTTGGCGGCGGTGACCTCCCAGCGTGGCGGGAGAAAGAGTCCGATGTATTTCCTGCAGGCTTTCGCGCCAATTGCGCTCGACCTCGCCGCGACGATCGCCTTCGTCGCAGTCTACTGGTCGACCGGCAACGTGGTCTTGGCGACGCTCGTCGGCGTCGGCGTCGGCATCGCGCGCTTCGCCGCGATCAAGCTGCGTCGGCAGGCGGTCGGTCCGCTGCAATATTTGAGCATCGTGATCGTGCTCGCGGCCGGCGTGACGACGCTCATCACCAGGAATCCGCAGTTCGTCATGCTGAAGTCGTCGCTGATCTCGCTCGCCGTGGGCGTCGTCATGCTGCGCACGAACTGGATGGCGCCCTACCTTCCGCCGATCGTGACCGAGAACGTCAGTGCCCGTGTCGTCGGCTGGGTGAGCGCCGGCTGGGGCCTGCTTCAGATCGCGCTGGCCGCGGCAAATGCCTTCGTGGCTTTGGCGCTCGGGATTCGCATCTGGTCCTGGTACGCATCGATCGTGCCGACCGTCGTGACGATCACCGCCTTCGTAGTCAATTTCATGGTCTTCCGAACGCTCATTCGGCGCACGATTCGCGCCCGCCATGCCACGCAAGCCGCGCCGTCTGCGGATTGAAGTCGCGTCCCAGCTCCAGATCGACTTACGGCCGCGCACCCAAGGTGGTGACAGCAATGGAGCCGAGCGCGACGCCGCGTTCCAACGCCGCCGCAATCCCCTCGTCTCTGAGATAAGCGGCGAGGAAGCCGCCTAGAAAAGCGTCGCCCGCGCCCGACGCGTCGACCACGTCCGCTGGTGGCGCCTGCACCGACCAGCGGCCGCAACCTGAATCCCCCGCGAGCGCGCCCGCAGCACCGCGCTTGATCGCCACGATCGGATAGACGTGCGTCAGTGCGTTGAGCTGCGCGCTCGCTTCGGTCGCACCGGTCAGCGTCGCCGCCTCGTCCTCGTTCGGAAAAAGAAAGCGCGCGCCGCGCGTCCATTCGACGAAGCGCTCGGGCCCGACTTCGGCAAGAAACGAATAGGAGGCAGGATCGACGGAGATGGAAATTCCGCGCCGGCTTGCCTCGGCGAAGAGGCCGAGCACGGCTTCGCGCGGACCCGGCTCGAAGAGCGCATAGCCCGAGACGTGCAGGAGATCGATCCCGTCGAGCAGCGCGTCGGGGAGATCGGCATGGCAGAGATTCAGGTTCGCAGCGCGGTCGGTCAGGAAGCTGCGCTCGCCGCCAGACAAAAGCGTGACCAGCGTGCCGGTCGGCAAGGAATTGTCGGCGGCAAGCCGCGCGTCAACGCCATATTCCGCAAAGAGCAGCTTCTCGCGCGGCCGGTCCGCCGCGCCGACGCGGCCCGCGAAGCGCGTCTCGATCCCTTCGCGTGCGAGCCAGCACGCCTGGTTCGCGCCGGAGCCGCCAGGGAGCAGTCGAATCGCGGCGCGCGTGTCGGCGCCGACTGCGATCGGCCCTTCCGGCTTGACGACGATGTCGGTCATGACGTCGCCGACGACCAGGACCCTCGGCATCGGCGTAGGTCAGGTCGGAGCGGAGAGCCGCGCCAGCGCAACGGCGATCTTCGCAGCGAGAGCGGCGTTGTTCTTGATGAGCGCAATGTTTGGGCCGAGAGTCCGCCCGCCGCTCATCGCATGCATCCGCTTCAGGAGGAACGGCGTCACTTCCTTCTGCGCGACGCCGGCCTTCTCCGCCTCGCGAAGCGCCACGGCGATCTCCGCTTCCATCTCCTCAGCGTCGAGCGCGTCCGCTTCGGGGATGGGGTTGGCGACAAGGATGCCGCTCGTCGACCCGAGTCGCCGCTCGGTGCGGATCACCTCCGCGATCGCCTCCGCCGTGTCGAAGCGGTGATCGAGCCTGAAGCCGCTCGTCCGCGCGAAGAAGGCGGGGAACTCGTCGGTGCCGTAGCCGATCACCGGCACGCCCTGCGTCTCCAGGAATTCGAGCGTCCTGCCGATGTCGAGGATCGATTTGCAGCCGGCGGAGACGACGGTGACCGGACTGCGCGAAAGCTCCACGAGGTCGGCCGAGATGTCGAAGGTCATCTCCGCCCCGCGATGCACGCCGCCGATCCCACCGGTCGCGAAGACCGCGATGCCGGCACGTGCCGCGACAGCCATCGTCGCGGCGACCGTAGTGCTCGCGTCCACCTTGGCCACGACAACAGCGGAAAGGTCGCGGCGCGACGCCTTGAGGACGTCCGTGGCGCTCCCAAGCCGATCGAGCGCATCAGCGGTAAGCCCGACCTTGATGTGTCCGCCGAGAACCGCGATCGTCGCCGGAACGGCACCCGCTTCGCGGGTGGACGCCTCGACCACACGCGCCGTCTCCACGTTCTGAGGATACGGCATCCCGTGCGTGATGATGGTCGATTCAAGCGCGACGACCGGGTGCCCGGACGCAAGCGCGTCGCGCACGCTCGGGGAGAGGTCGATCAGGTCGTCGGGTAGACTCGCCGGCATCCAATCCTCAGAGCAATCCGCGTTTGGCGAGGTTGCGCATCAGCGCCCCCGTGCCGAACGTCCACGGCTCGGCGTCGCGCGAGGTTGTCATCACGTTGGTGAGCCGCCCAAGGCGTCGCGACTGAACGCTGACGACATCGCCTATTCTGTGCGTAAAGCCCTGGCCCGGCGCGCCGCGATCCTGCGTCGGCGCAAACATCGTGCCGAGATAGAGCACGAAGCCGTCCGGATATTGGTGGTTCGCGCCGATCGTCTGACGCACGATCTCCTCCGGATCGCGGCTAATCTTGCCCATGTCGCTCGCGCCTTCGAGCTTGAAGCCGTCGTCACCTTCGACCGTCAGGCGAACCTCGGCGCGGCGCACGTCGTTCAGGCCGAAGTCCGCGTCGAAGAGGCGGATGAACGGCCCGACCGAAGCGCTCGCATTGTTGTCCTTGGCCTTGCCGAGGAGAAGGGCAGAGCGCCCTTCCACGTCGCGGAGGTTCACGTCGTTGCCGAGCGTCGCACCGACGATTCTCGCCGGCGCTCGAGACGACGAGCACGACCTCCGGCTCCGGGTTGTTCCAGGCCGACATTGGATTCAGGCCCGCTTCGGAGAGATGCCCGACGGCGGACATCGGCTGCGCCTTGGTGAAGACCTCGGCGTCCGGACCGATGCCGACTTCGAGATATTGCGACCAGACGCCCTTCTCGATCAGGAGTGCTTTCAGCGCCTGCGCTTGCTCTGATCCCGGCCGGAGCTTGCGCAGATCGTCGCCGATCTCCGCGTGGATCTCCGCGCGGATCGTATCGGCGCGCGCCGCCTCGCCGCGCGCCTGCTCCTCGATCACCCTCTCCAGCATGGAGACGACGAATGTGACCCCGGCTGCTTTGATCGCCTGAAGGTCGATCGGCGCAAGCAGCCATGGCTTCGCCGCGTCGCGGCCGTCACGCGGCGTGTTCCGGAGAATGTCATCAAGCGAGCCGATCTTCTGGCCGACAGCCGAGCGCGAGAGTTCGGCCGGATTCTCCGCCTCGCAGAGATCGCGCATCGTCGGTGCAGCCGACGTGATGTCATCGACCGCGCCGTCCGCGATCCTGACGACGCAGGGCCCGCCGACCGCCGGGTTCCACACCCGGCCGACGAGCGCGGCGTCGGCCGAATCGTCCGGCAGCGGGTCGCCTGTCCAGTCTCCAAGCTTCATTCCCCTCCCCCATCGCCGGCTTCTTCGCCACGCCGGCTCCACCTAGCAGACCTCGCCGACCGCCGTAAGCTGCGCCCGGAGGCTTGACGCAGGGCGGATTGGCGCGTTTGTGGCGCGACGCACCATGACCACCCCTAATCAAAAAGCCGCGCAAATGTTCGCGGCCTCAGCCGACCTCCTCGACCAGGGCCAGACCATCAACCGGCTTTCGATCGGTACTGACGGCAATCGGCCTCGGCGTGCTCCTGATCCCGATGATACCAGCGTCAGACGCGTCACAGCCGACGGCGGCGATCGTCGCGGTGTTGGGAATTGTGGAGCTTTTTCTTGCGATGCGCGTCGCCGTCGGCGCGGCGCAGTTTCACCGGCTCGCGGAAGATGCCGCCGCCGATCGGCTCGACATTGCCGGTTACGATGCGGCGCTCGTCCAGCTGAAGCTGATCTCCGTCAAGCAGGCCGGAAGATCGATCAACCGCCGCCTCGCCTTCGTGCGGCGCTTCCTGATCGCGCAGACGGTCGTTTTCGTTCTGCAGGCCGTCGTCGCGATTGCCGGCAGCATGATGAGCTATTTCAACGCGGTTTGACCGGCGCGCGGGTACGCGCGGCCGCCTGGTGGAGATCGCTGTAGCGCTCGCGCAGTATGTTCTTCTGCACCTTCGCCATCGTGTTCCGCGGCAGCGCGTCGACGAAGACCACCCGCTTCGGAAGCTTGTAGCTGGCTAGATCGGCGCGGAGCGTCGCAATGATCTCTGCCTCGCTCGGAGCTTGGCCGTTCTCCGCAACGACGACCGCCGTCACCGCTTCGCCGAGGTCGGGATGCGGCAGGCCGATCACCGCACTCTCCGTCACGCCGGGAAGCGCATCGATCGCAAGCTCGATCTCCTTCGGATAGACGTTGTAGCCGCCGGTGATGACGAGGTCCTTGCCGCGCCCGAGCACGTGGACATAGCCGCGCTCGTCGATCAGGCCGAGGTCGCCGGAGATGAAGAAGCCGTCGGGGCGGAACTCCGCCTTGGTCTTCTCCGGCATTTCCCAATAGCCGGCAAAGACGTTGGGCCCGCGGATTTCGATCATCCCGGTCTCGCCGACGCCAAGCGGGAGGCCTGTCTCCGGGTCGGTGACGCGCACCTCGACGTCCTTCAGCGGAAATCCGACGGAGCCCGGAACGCGCTCGCCGTCATAGGGATTCGACGTGTTCATGCTGGTTTCGGTCATGCCGTAGCGTTCGAGGATGGCGTGGCCGGTGCGCTCGCGGAACGTCTTGTGCGTCTCGGCAAGAAGCGGCGCCGAGCCGGAGGTGAAAAGGCGCATGCCTTTGGCCGCCTCGCGGGTCAGCTCCGGCCGATCGAGGAGCCGCGTGTAGAAAGTCGGGACGCCCATCAGCGCCGTCGACTTTGGGAAGAGCGCGATCACTTCGGCCGGATCGAATTTTTGGAGCAGGATCATCGACGCGCCCGCCATCAGCACGACGTTGGTCGCAACGAAGAGCCCGTGCGTGTGGAAGATCGGAAGCGCATGGATCAAGACGTCGTCGGCCGTGAAGCGCCACGTCTCGACCAGCGTCTCCGCGTTCGAGCAAAGGTTCGCGTGGGTCAGCATCGCGCCCTTCGAGCGCCCGGTCGTGCCGGAGGTGTAGAGGATGGCCGCCAGGTCGTCCGGGCCGCGGTCGATGTCGCGCCAGCTATCCGGTTGCGCTGCGGAAAGCGCTGCGAAGGAGCCGGAGCCGTCGGCGGAAAGCGTCTCGACATGCGGCACGGCAGCGAGGCTTGCGCCGAGCGCTTCGCGCCGCGACGGATCGGCGACGAAGACGGTCGGCCGCGCATCGCCCGCGAAATACCCGACCTCGGACGGTGTGTAGGCGGTATTGAGCGGCAGGAAGACGGCGCCCGCCCGAAGCGCGCCGAGATAGAGGAAGAGCGCCTCCGGCGATTTCTCCACCTGCACCGCGACGCGATCGCCGGGCTTGACGCCGAGCGACGCGAGCGCCGATGCCGCCCGCGCCGAAAGGCGTTGGACGTCGCCATAAGAAAACCGCCGCGCGCGGAGGTTTCCCTGGGAGGGGGTTGTCATGAAAATCCGGTCGGCGGGATGGCCGGGAAGAAGGCCGGCGACGAGATGGTTCGGCATTTCTCCGGCATTCTGCCGCGCGCCGCGTCAAATTTCGAGCGCCGCGGCGCAGTTTTGGCGCGCGCGCTGCCAACCTCCGCAACCGATCAGGGGCGTTTCTTGTTGACAGGCCAGCCCCTTCCTCGCGACCATCCGCCGGCGTCCCGGCATGGCTCCGCCTGCCGGCGCGCGAGTTTTCCGGGAAAGGGGGTATCCATGACCGCGCGCGCATCCTTTTTGGCTGGCGCCGTTGCAGCAGCATTGCTCGTCGGCGGCGCAGCTCAGGCGCAGGAATCGGGCGATCCGATCAAGATCACGCTCAACGATTGGACCGGCCAGTTCATCTCGTCGAAGATCATGGGCGAGGTGCTCAAGAAGGCCGGCTACAACGTCGAGTACGTGCAGGCCGACTATCTCGCGCAGTTCGCCGGGCTTGAGACGGGCGACCTGACGCTCGCCATGGAGATATGGGCAACGACCGGCCAGGAGGCGTTGAAGGCGGCCGTCGCCACCGGCAACGTCGAGAACATCGGCGAGACCGGCATGCAGGCGAAGGAGGAATGGTGGTTCCCCGAATACATGAAAGAGAAGTGTCCCGGCCTGCCGAACTGGGAGGCGCTCAAGGACGAGGCGTGCGCCGAGGCCTTCTCCGTGCCCGAGACCGCTCCGAAGGGCCGCTACCTTTCCGGCCCGGTGACCTGGGGCGGCTTCGACGAGGAGCGCGTCGCCGCTCTCGACCTGCCGTTCGAGGTGGTGCACGCGGGAACCGACGCGGCGCTCTTCGCCGAGCTTGAATCCGCCTATCAGCGGCAGGGTCCGATCATGCTCTGGATCTACGCGCCGCACTGGGCGCCGATCAAATACAAGGGCGAGTGGGTGCAGTTCCCCGAATACGAGCCGGACTGCTACACCGATCCGAAATGGGGCGTGAATCCGAACGACACGCACGATTGCGGCAAGCCGCATGGGCCGATCTGGAAGGCCGGCTGGATCGGGCTCAAGGACAAGTGGCCGGGCGCCTACAAGGCGATCCAGGCCTTCAAGGTCGACAACGACGAGATGGGCGCCATGATCACCGAGGTCGACCTCGACGGAAAGACGGTCGAGGACGTGGTCGCCGAGTGGATGGGCAAGAACGAATCGCGCTGGCAGGCGTGGATCGCGAAATAGCTCGCCACCATCCGGTCAACCCGCTTCCGCCGCCGGCGCGGCGGAAGCGTCACCCTCCTGCCGGCACGCTGAAAGGGGGTAATTTGAGGCTCTGCCTCCGCCGACGGGAAGACCGCTCGTGAGCGAAGCCGACGTCAAGCTCTCCTGCCGCGGCGTGTGGAAGCTTTTCGGCCACGACGCCGGCAGTATCGTGCGCCGTCTGGGCCGCCCGCCAACGCCGGACGAGATCGCAGCGGCGCATCTCATTCCCGCCGTGGTCGACGTCGACCTCGATATCCGCTCCGGCGAGATTTTCGTGATCATGGGTCTTTCCGGCTCGGGCAAGTCGACGCTCATCCGCTGCCTTTCGCGGCTCGTGGAGCCGACGATCGGACACATCCTCTTTGACGGGCGCGACCTTCTCGGCATCGCCGAGCGCGAGCTGATCGACCTCCGCCGGCATCGCATGGGCATGGTGTTCCAGCATTTCGCGCTGCTTCCACATCTCTCGGTGCTAAGGAACGTCGCCTTCCCGCTCGAGATTCAAGGCGTCGCGCGCGAAGAGCGCGAGAAGCGGGCGCGCGAGATGATCGAGCTCGTCGGCCTCGGCGGTCGCGAGGAGCATCTGCCGAAAGAGCTTTCCGGCGGCCAGCAGCAGCGGGTCGGGATCGCGCGCTCGCTCGCCGTCGGCCCCGAGCTCTGGTTTCTTGACGAGCCGTTCTCTGCGCTCGATCCGCTGATCCGCCGCGAGATGCAGAACGAGTTCCTGCGTCTGCAGAATCTCCTGAAGAAGACCATCGTCTTCATCACCCATGACTTCGACGAGGCGATCCGGCTCGCCGATCGCATCGCCATCATGCGCGACGGCAAGGTCGTGCAGGTCGGGACGGCGGAGGAGCTGATCGTCCGCCCCGCCGACGGTTACGTCGAGGAGTTCACGCGCGAGGCGCCGCGCGCGAAGATCCTGACGCTTCGTTCCGTCATGCGCCCGCTGAACGGCACGCGCGATCTGGCAGGCACGGTCCCTGCCACGAGCCGCGTCGTGGAAGTCGCCCGCAAGATCGACGCGGGCGAAGGCGAATTCGCGGTCGTCGACGAGAGCGGCAAAACGATCGGCGTCGTCGACCGCGCAACGCTGATGGAAGTCCTCCTCGACACAAGCGGCGCGCCGGCCCGCACGCCCGACTGAGATGTCCGTCGCGACCGGCACGATGGCCGCGAGCCGGCCAACCGCATTTCCGCTGAGACGTCTCGTCTGGCCCGGCATTTTCGTCATATCGCTCGGCCTGCTCTATCTTCCACACGGCATCGTGCCGAGATGGGCGACGGCCCTGCCCCGCACCTGGCGGATACCGCTGCAGGGCTGGATTTCTGCCGCCATGAACTGGCTCATCAACGACGCCACGTTCGGGCTCTTCACGGTCCGCGACCTGACCCGCTTCGTCTCCCACGTCCTCGAGGTCCCGTTCGCGGTCGCGACCAGCCTGTTCTCGACGGGACTCGTCTCCGGCCAGGGGTCGACCGGCATTCAGCTCCTGCCGCCGCTGCCGTGGATTGGCGTGCTCGCCGCGGCTGCGATCCTAGGCTACCACGCGGGCGGCGCGGGGCTTGCCGCGATCGCGGGCTGCTCTTTCCTCTACCTCGCCGTCTTCGGCCAGTGGCAGAGCGCCATGATCACGCTTTCCTCGATCGTGATCGCCGTGCCGTTCGGGGTCGTCGGCGGCATGCTGCTCGGCGTCGCCGGCTATCGCGCGCCGCGCTTCCGCAAGGTGATGGTGCCGATCCTCGACGGCATGCAGACCGTTCCCGTCTTCGCCTATCTGCTGCCGATCCTCATCCTCTTCGGGTTCGGCCCGATCTCAGCGCTGATCGCCACGATCATCTACGCGATGCCGCCGATGGTCCGGGTGACGATGCTGGCGCTCGACAACGTGTCGCCGGAGATCGTGGAGTTCGGCCGCATGGCCGGCTGCACCAAGCGCCAGCTCATCGCCCGCGTGATGATGCCGGTCGCCCGCGCGCCGCTGATGGTAGGCGTCAACCAGGTCATCATGCTCTCACTCAACATGGTGATCATCGCCTCGATGATCGGCGCAGGCGGGCTCGGCTTCGATGTGCTGAAGTCGCTGCGGAGCCTCGATATCGGCGGCGGTCTTCAGTCGGGCGTCGCGATCGTCGTGCTTGCGGTCGCGCTCGACCGGATCAGCCAAGCCTACGCGCTTCGCGCAAGCCGCATGGCCAATATCGCCGGCCGCTCCTTTGTCGAGCGCTATGCGCTTCCGCTGTCGGCGCTCGGCGCGGCTCTGGCCTTCTGGCTGCTCGGCTTCATCATCCCCGCTATGAAGGTCTATCCGGCCGGCCTTGAGGTCTCGACGGCGGAATATTGGGACGCGCTCGTGCGCTGGCTGAACGTCAACTTCTTCGACACGTTCGAGGCGATCAAGACGGCGATCCTCTTGGACCTGCTCGTGCCGGTGAAGCGCTTCATGCTGGCGCAACCCTGGCCCTGGGCAATCGCCGTCGTCTCGTTTGCCGCCTGGCAGCTCGTGGGTCCGCGCCGCGCGGCGATCACCCTCGCCTTCGCGCTCTTCATCGTCTTCACCGGCAATTGGGAGCCGACGACGGTGACGGTTTACCTGGTCGGCGTGTCGGTGGTGATCGCCGGGCTGATCGGCATTCCGATCGGCATCGCCGCGGGCCTCAACAGCCGGGCCTGGACCATCGTGCAGGCGGTCATCGACACGCTGCAGACGTTGCCGAGCTTCGTCTATCTGATTCCCGTCGTGATGCTTTTCCGCGTCGGCGACTTCACGGCGATGATCGCCATCATCCTCTATGCGCTCACCCCGGCGATCCGCTACACCGCGCTCGGCGTGCGCGAGGTCAATCCGGCGCTGATCGAGGCGGCGACCTCCATGGGAACGACGCGGCGCCAGCGCCTCTTGAAAGTCCGGCTGCCGCTTGCTTTGCCGGAGATCATGCTCGGCATCAACCAGACCATCATGCTGGCGATCTCCATGCTCGTCATCACCGCCCTCGTCGGCACCCGCGACCTCGGACAGGAGGTCTATATCGCGCTTGCCAAGGCCGACGTCGGCCGCGGCGTCGTGGCCGGGCTCGGCGTCGCCATGATCGCCATGATCGCCGACCGTATGATGACCGGCTCCGCCGCTCGCGTGAAGCGGAGGCTCGGCCTTGGCTGAGACGAAGCAGAGCGTGCTCGACCGCCAGATCGGCGCGGCATGGCGGCAGGCCGCCGCGCTGCCGCTCTGGGGCGACCCGGTCGAGCCGAGCGACCTTCGCGGTGGGCTCTCCAACGTCAATTTCGTCGTCGAGGACGCCGGCCAGAAATTCGTCGTCCGGATCGGCGGCGACAACGAGGCGCACGGCGTCGTGCGCAAGAACGAGCTCGCGGCAAGCCGCGCCGCGTACGCGGCGGGCGTCGCGCCGCGCGTCGCTTACGCAGAGCCCGGCGTGCTCGTGCTCGATTTCGTCGAGGGGCGTACGCTGACCCCCGCCGACGTGCGCGACCCGAAGAACCTCCCGCGCATCGTGGAGATCGTCCGCCGCACGCACCGCGAGGTGCCGAAGCATCTGCGCGGGCCGGGCGTGCTATTCTGGGTCTTCCACGTCGTTCGCGACTACGCGCACACGCTGTCAGAGCTGCCGAGCACCGATCTCGGCCATCTGCGCCGGTTGATCGCGCAGTCGGAGCGGCTTGAGCGCGCCGTCGGGCCGGTCGATCTTGTTTTCGGCCACAACGACCTTCTTGCCGCCAATCTGATCGACGACGGCAAGCGGCTGTGGCTCGTCGATTGGGAATACGCGGGCTTCAACTCGCCGCTCTTCGATCTCGGCGGCCTCGCCTCGAACAGCGAGATGCCGGTGAAATTGCGCGAGACGATGCTCGAATACTATTTCGACAGGCAGGTCACCGACGAGCTTCGCCACCGCTTCGCGGCAATGACGGCTGCCTCGCTGCTTCGCGAGACGATGTGGAGCATGGTGTCGGAGATCCATTCGCACGTCGATTACGACTTCGCCAAATACTCGGCCGAGAACCTCGCGCGCTACGAGAAGGCCTTCGCCGCGTTCCAGGCCATGGAGCGCACGTGAGCCTTCCGTCCTCGGCCAAGGTCGTCATCGTCGGCGGCGGCATCGTCGGCTGCTCCGTCGCCTATCACCTGGGCAAGATGGGCTGGAGCGACGTGCTCCTCCTGGAGCGCGCCAAGCTCTCTTCCGGCTCGACCTGGCATGCAGCCGGCCTCGTCGGGCAGCTCCGCACCAACGCCAACGTCACCCAGCTTCTCGGCTACTCGGTCGCGCTCTACGACAGGCTCGAAGCGGAGACCGGGCTTGCCACCGGCTGGAAGATGAACGGCGGGCTCCGTCTGGCATGCAATTCCGAACGCTGGATAGAGGTAAAGCGGCAGGCGACGACCGCGCACTCCTTCGGCCTGGAGATGCAGCTGCTTTCGCCCAAGGAGGCGCAGGCACTCTGGCCGCTGATGACCGTCGACGACGTGGTCGGCGCGGCATTCCTCCCGACTGACGGACAGGCGAGCCCGAGCGACATCGTTCAGGCGCTGGCCCGCGGCGCTCGTTCCGGAGGCGTGACGATCCGCGAGGAGACGCCGATCACCGGCATCAGCGTTGAGAACGGCAAGATCCGCGGCGTTGAGACGGCAGAAGGCTTCGTGGAATGCGACAAGCTCGTCATCGCCTGCGGGCAGTGGTCGCGCGCGATCGGAAAGATGGCGGGCGTCAACATCCCGCTCGTCTCCGTTCAGCACCACTATGCGATCACCGAGAAGATCGACGGCGTAACCCCGAATCTGCCGACGCTCCGCGACCCCGACCGCCTCACCTACTACAAGGAGGAGGTCGGCGGGCTGATCATGGGCGGCTATGAGCAGAACCCGGTGCCCTGGGCCGAGGACGGCATCCCGGCGGGCTTCCACTTCACGCTGCTCGACCCCGACTGGAATCATTTCGGCCCCGTTATGGAGCTGGCGCTGCCGCGCGTCCCGGCGCTTGAGAACGCCGGCATCAAGCAGCTCATCAACGGCCCGGAAAGCTTCACGCCCGACGGCAACTTCATCCTCGGCGAGGCGCCGGAGGTGCGCGGCATTTTCGTCGCGGCGGGCTTCAATGCCTTCGGCATCGCGTCCGGCGGCGGGGCTGGCATGGCGCTCGCCGAATGGGTCGCGAAGGGCGAGCCGCCCTACGACCTCTGGCCGGTCGATATTCGCCGCTTCGGCAGGAACCATCTCGACGTCGACTGGGTCCGCACGCGCACGCTCGAAGCCTATTCCAAGCACTACACGATGGCCTGGCCGTTCGAGGAATTCTCCTCCGGCCGCCCGCTCCGCCGCTCGCCGCTCTATGAGCGGCTGAAGGTGCGCGGCGCCGTCTTTGGCGAGAAGCTCGGCTGGGAGCGGCCGAACTGGTTCGCCGATGTCGCCTCGGACGAGCCGCGCGAGGACATCTACTCCTACGGCCGCCAGAACTGGTTCGCCGCGGTCGGGCGCGAGCATCAGGCGGCGCGCGAGCGCGTGGCGATATTCGACCAGACCTCCTTCGCCAAGTTCCTGATGGTCGGCCGCGACGCCGAGGCGGCGCTGTCATGGATCTGCGCGAACGACGTGGCGAAGGCGCCGGGCAGCCTCACCTACACGCAGATGCTGAACGCCCGCGGCGGCATCGAATGCGACCTGACCGTCGCGCGGCTTTCAGAAGACCGCTTCTACATCACCACCGGCACCGGCTTCGCCACGCACGATTTCGACTGGATTTCGCGCAATATTCCTGACGGCCTCGAAGCCACGCTGATCGACATCACCTCGGAGAACGCCGTCTTCTCGCTGATGGGCCCGCGCGCCCGCGACGTGCTCTCCGCGGTGACGCACGACGACGTCTCCAACGAAGCTTTTCCCTTCGGCGCCTGCCGGCAGATCGCGCTCGGTGGCGCGCCGGTTCTGGCGCTCCGCGTCACCTATGTCGGCGAGCTCGGCTCGGAGCTGCATGTGCCCGTCGAGTTCGCGACGAGCGTCTTCAAGCGGCTGACCGAGGCGGGCGTGGCGCACGGCATCGCCGACGCCGGCTATCGCGCGATCGAGTCGCTCCGCCTGGAGAAGGCCTATCGCGCTTGGGGCGCCGACATCGGCCCCGACCACAACCCGCTGATGGCCGGGCTCGGATGGGCGGTGAAGCTGCGTAAGAACATCCCCTTCCTCGGCCGCGAGGCGATCGAGACGGCGCGCCAAAAACCCCTGCCCCGGCTCCTTGCGGGTTTCACGGTCGACAACCCGGACGTCGTGCTCCTCGGCCGCGAGACGATCTTCCGGAACGGCAAGCGCGTCGGCTGGCTGTCCTCGGCGGGCTGGGGCTACACGGTGAAGCGCAACATCGGCCTCGGCTATGTGCGCGACGCGGACGGCGTCGACGCCGACTACGTGATGAGCGGCGACTACGAGCTCGAGGTCGCGACCGAGCGCGTGCCGGCCGAGCCGTTCCTGAAGCCGCTCTACGATCCGGACATGAACCGGATCAAAGCCTGACGCATGGCCGACAGCCAAGCCCGCATCGTCATCATCGGCGGCGGCGCGATCGGCACCTCGATCGCCTATCACCTGGCGCGCGCCGGCGAGCGCGACGTGCTGCTCTTGGAGAAGGCGCAGCTCACACACGGCTCGACCTGGCACGCGGCCGGCCTGGTCGGCCAGCTGCGCTCCAAGAAGAACCTCACGCGGCTCATGCAGAACTCCGTCGCCGTCTTCGACCGGCTCGAAGGGGAATCCGGCCAGGCGATCGACTGGCGGAAGGCCGGCTCGCTCCGTATCGCCTCAAGCACGGAGCGGCTCGCCGAAATCCGCCGCTCGCTGACGCAGGCCAAAGGCTTCGACTTCGAGGCCCACGAGGTGAGCGCGGAAGAAGCGAAAGCACGCTTCCCCTGGATGACGACCGACGGCGTCGTCGGTGCGGCGTGGATTCCGTCGGACGGCTACATCGACCCCTATTCGCTGACGATGGCCTACGCCAAGGCGGCGCGCGCCGGCGGCGTGACTATCCGCGAAGGCGTTCTCGTCACCGGCTTCGAGATCGAGGGCAAACGCGTGACGGCCATCGTCACCGATCACGGCACGATCGAATGCGAGATCGTCGTCAACGCCGCCGGCATCTGGGCGAAGCGCGTCGGCGAGATGGCGGGCGTGGCGATTGCCGCCGGCGCGGTCGAGCATCAATACGTCGTCACCGAGAAGAAGCTCGACACGACGAACGCGACGCCGACCTTCCGCGATCCCGACCGCATCTTCTATCTGAAGCCGGACGTCGGCGCGTTCGCGATCGGCGGCTGGGAGAGACAAGCGCCCGCCTGCTGGCGCGTGGGCGTGCCGTTCGAATTCGAGCGCGAGCTCTTCCCGGAAAATTTCGAGCGCTTCGAGCCGATTCTATCGCGCGCGGCGGAGCGTCTGCCGGTCCTGAACGAGATCGGCATCAAGACGCTGATCAACGGCCCGATCCCGGTATCCGCCGACGGCGAGCCCGTGATGGGCCCTGCTCCGGAGCTCGACAACTTCTTCGTCGCCTGCGGCTTCACGGCGGGGATCGCAGCCTCGGGCGGCGCCGGCGAGGCGATGGCGCATTGGATTCTCGACGGCGATCCGGGCATGGACCTCTGGCCGTTCGACGTGCGCCGTTTCTCAAAACAACAAGCGAACCGCCAGTATCTCGCGGCGCGCAGCTCCGAATCCTACGGCGACTATTATTCGATCCACTGGCCGCCGGCGGAGTTGACCAGCGCCCGCGGCGCGCGGCGGAGCCCGCTCTACGATGCGCTGAAAGCGAAGGGCGCGGTCTACGGCTCGAAGGCCGGCTGGGAGCGGCCGCTCTGGTTTGCCACGGGCGAAGTGTTGGGCAGCGAGACGCCGAGCTTCGAGCAGAAGCCCGGCTGGTTCGAGGCGGTCGGGCGCGAGCACAAGGCGGTGCGCGAGACGGCCGCCCTCTTCGACCAGACCTCGTTCTCGAAATTCGAAGTCACCGGGAAAGGCGCGCTGGCGGCGCTGCAAAGAATCGCGGCGAACGATCTCGACCGGCCGGATGGCGCTTGCTTCTACACACAGCTTTGCAACGAACGCGGCGGGATCGAGGCCGATCTCACCATCATGCGGCTTGCCGAAGACCGCTTCTATGTCGTGACCGGCAGCCAGTTCGGCGTACGCGATTCCGGTTGGATCGCGCAGCATCTGCCGCGCGACGACTCGGCTGAGATTCGGGAAGTTACTTCGGCCTACGCAGTCCTCAACATCGTCGGCCCTCGCTCCCGCGAAATCCTGCAAGCGACAACCGACGACGATCTCTCCAACGCCGCCTTACCCTATCTCACCATCCGCGAGATCGAGATCGGTCTTGCGGCCGGCGTGCGTGCCGCACGCGTCGGCTATGTCGGCGAGCTCGGATGGGAGCTGCACGTGCCGACCGAATACGCGGCGCATGTCTACGAGCGGCTGACGGAGGCCGGAACAGCGCTCGGCTTGATCGATGCCGGCTACCGCGCGATCGAATCGCTCCGTCTGGAGAAGGGCTACGTCTATTGGTCGGCCGACGTGACGCCCGATACCAACCCCTATGAAGCAGGCCTCGGCTTTGCAGTGGCGCTCGACAAGGGCAATTTTCTCGGCCGCGCGGCGCTCAAGCAAATCAAGGCCGAGGGCCCCGCTCGCCGGCTCACGACGCTGACCGTGGACGGCTTCGCGCCGCTCATCGGCGGCGAGACGATTCTTGTCAACGCCGAGGTTGTCGGCACGACAACGAGCGCCGGCTACGGTTACACGGTCGGAAAGACCATCGCGCTTGGCTACCTCCCGGCCGAGCTTCCGAGGGATGCGCCCCTTTCCATCGAAGCTTACGGCAAGAGCTACGCGGCGCAACGTGGCCCCCGCAGTCTCTACGATCCGAAGGGCGTAAGGCTGAGGAGCTAGAGAATGATGAATGGAACCGCCGTCATTCTCGGGCGGAGCGAAGCGGAGACCCGAGAACCCAGAAGCGGAGACGAAACGCGTTGCTTCAGTCTCCGACGCGCCATGGGATCCTGGGTCCTTAGATCGCGCTTCGCGCGTTCGAGGATGACGTCGAAGATGTCGACGCGTCCTCCCAACTCCCTCATGCTGAGGTGCTTCGCGCAGCGAAGCCTCGAAGCACGCAGGACATCGAAGCTGCGGGAAGACCGATGACCGACGAGACCGACCAGGCGCGAAGCGCGCTCGCGGCGATACCGGCATTCGCGAGCTCCGCCGACACGGCAAGGATCACCCGCCTCGGCGGGCTTACCAATCTCGTCTTCAAGGTCGAGGCGGGAAAGGAGCGCCATTGCCTGCGCCTCCCCGGCAAGGGCACCGAGGCCTACATCAACCGCAAGGTCGAAGCGACGAATGCGCGCGCCGCGGCGAAGGCCGGTGTCTCGCCGGACGTCGCTTATTTCGGCGACGACGGCGTGATGCTGACGCGCTTCGTCGATGCCGCGGTGACGATGTCGCCGGCGCTCTTCAAGGAGCGCGAAGGCGCCGTCGAGCGCGCCGCGCGCGCCTTCCGTATGCTGCATGACAAAGCGCCGGAATTCGCCTTCCGCTTCGAGCTCTTTTCGATGATCGACGACTATCTCGGCGTGCTCGAAAAGCTCGGCGCCGAGCTTCCCGGCGGCTATCACGATGCCGTCGCCGAGGCGAGCGCCGTGCGCGAGGCGCTCGCCCGCTACCCCGTCGCGCTCAGGCCCTGCCATTGCGATCCGTTGTCGGAGAACTTCCTCGACGTCGGAACGCGCATGTGGATCGTCGATTGGGAATATTCAGGCATGAACGACCCGATGTGGGATCTGGGCGATCTCTCGGTCGAGGCGAATTTCGATGCCGCGCAGGACCGTCGGCTGATCAAGGCCTATTTCGGAGGGGCCGCGAGCGCCTTCGATCTCGGTCGCATGGTGATCTACAAGGCGATGTGCGATCTTTTA
Source organism: uncultured Alphaproteobacteria bacterium (assembly GCA_963761005.1). GTDB lineage: Bacteria > Pseudomonadota > Alphaproteobacteria > Rhizobiales > Afifellaceae > DASWJZ01. Next base: position 971,836 of record CAVXFK010000027.1, on the reverse strand, counting down.
TGGACGCTCTGGGGGTTGATCCAGCACGCCAACAAGAACCCGGCTGAAGATTTCTGGGCCTATTCGCTGAACCGCTTCGCGCGCTGCCGCAAGCTCATGCGCTCGCTCGAATTCGTCGAGCATCTTGCGGCCGTCGGCCGCGGCTGAGCCGCGCGATCGAAAAAGCGGAGCGGTCGCCCGCTCCGCCTGTCGCTTCGCGGCTATTTGCCCCAGATCTTCTTGTACTGGTCGCGATAGCCGTTGTCGGGGTCGAACACGTTGTTCGGGCCGCCGTCATAGGCGATGTTCTCCGGCGTCACGAGGTGCACGCCAGGCACGTAGCCCGACCACTTTTCGCCTGCGAACGCGCGGTTGATCTCGTCCACGAGCTGCCAGCCCTGCATCGTCAAGGGCTCCGGCACCGTCGCCGCCTGATAGTCCTTGTTGCGGATGCGGTCATACGCCGACACCGAGCCGTCGCCGGCGGAGATGTTGTAAGGCGCGCCGTCGCCGGTCTTGCCCGCCGCCGTCAACGATGGCGCCATGAAGTCGTAGTAGAGATCGTTGATCGCCAGCGAATAGGTCCACTTGTCACCGAACTTGGCGAGCAGGCTCGTGGTGAGCTGCGGCACGCGATTGGCGGTGTCGGCGAGCGGCGTATCCTCAAACGCAAGAACCGAGCAGCCGGAGCACTGCTTGATCACCGCCTCCATGGCGCGGCCCTTTGCGATCGCGATCGCGTAGGTGGAATCGGCGAAGACGACGACTCCGGCCTTTCCGTCGGACTGGGCGATCGCGTACATCGCAGCCACTTTGGCAACCTGCATGGAATCGCTGGTCACGTTAGCAACGATCGGCGTGCCATCGAGCGGGCCCGGCTTCGGGCCGGCGTGCCAGCCGACGACGACGATGCCCTGGGCCGTCGCCCTCTCGAGACCGTCCTTCTGCTGCACGGCGTCGCTGCCGCCGAGGATGATCGCATCGGGCTTGAGCGCGATCGCCTGCGTCAGCGCCGTCGACTGTCCTTGCACGGAGCCCTGGCCGTCGATGACGCGGACGTTCCAGCCGATCACCTTCGCCGCTTCCTGAACGCCATCGGCGACGCCCTGGATGCCGCCGTTCCGCATATCGCCGGCGACATAGATGACGGTCTTGCCGGCGGCGGCCTTGGGGCCGGACGTCGGCCCGTCCCACTTGTCGGCGCGGCTCGTCGCCGCGGCAACCGTCGCCTTAGCCTCATCGACGAACGAATCGGCGCAGGCCATGCCGGCGGACGCGGCGAGCGCCGCAATGCCCACAGTTGTGAAAAGCAGCCTTCTCCTCATTGCGATCTCCTCCTGATCGCCGAACCTGCGGAAGCCCGGAACGGCGTTCTTCTTTTTCGACAGCCGGTTTGACCGAAAAGGGGCGACGTTTGTCCAGCAAAATCATTGCCGCGCACCGTCGTCGGGCTGAAAGGCCGCGTCTAATCGATCCTCTGCGCGCGCTGTCTCTGTCATTGAGACAACCGCGTCATGTTGCGGCCCGGCTTAACGATTCAGCGTTGCGGCGAAGCATCTTCTCCGAAGAAGTTCTTCGCCTGCGTGAAGAGAGCGTCCTTCGCAACGACCGCTGGCGGATCGGGCAAGATCTTCGGTGGCGTTGCGCTAGGCGCAGCATCCGCGCTGACGACCCCGACCGTCATCTCGCCGTCCGTGTAGTAAGGATCGCCGCCGCCGTTCCGGCCAAAGAGCGTCGGCCCGACGCCGGTGACGTGATAGAGCGTCGTCAGCACACCGGCGGCGGAGAGATCCTTCATCAGAAGGTCGCGCTCCGCGTCGATGTCGGGCGCGATGTGGTGGGTGATCTCGCCCGTGTAGTGGCTGACGCCGACACCGCGGTCGAAGGTGGCTGAGCCGAGCCACACCGGTCGCGCGTCGCGCCACTCGCCGAACGTCGCGAAGAAGCGCACGTGATTGCGCCTGTCGGCGCTCTTCCCGACCGGCTTCTCGAAGGCGAAAGCCTGCGGTTTGCCGTCGTAGAAGAGCGGGCTGACCGGTGCGTCCCGATACGGCCGGTCGAGGAGCACGCTCCCGACGATCTCGGCGCTCGTCCTCAAAGTCACCGCGTCGGCCGGATACCAGTTGGCGGCGACAAACGCGCGTATCGCCTCCTCCTTCGTGCCCACAAGCCCGACGTTCAGCGGATCGCCCGGGATGCCGTCGGCCGTGACGGTGACCATGGGCCGGCCTGCAAGTCCCGGCTCGTGCTCATAGTGCGTCCACAGACGCGGCAGCACGAAGTAGGCCACGACGATGTAGACGGCGAGCAGGATGAGCGTCGACGCCGTGACCCGACGGACGGAGCGGCGCCAGCTGCGGCGGATCATGAAGTCTTTGCCGGCGCGCTCTGCTGCGGCCCAGCCTCGTCCTCCATCGTGACGAGGCTGGCGTTGCCGCCTGCGGCGGTCGTGTCGGTCGAGACCACCTGCTCGTGCGCGAAGCGCGCGAGATAATTCGGCCCGCCCGCCTTCGGCCCGGTGCCTGAGAGGCCCATGCCGCCGAAGGGCTGCGAGCCCACGATCGCGCCGATCGTGTTGCGGTTGACGTAGACGTTGCCGACGTGAAGCGCACGCGCGACGCGCTCCGCCCGCCCGCCGACGCGGGTGTGAATGCCGAACGTCAGCCCGTAGCCCGTGCGTCCGATCCAGGCGAGCACGTCGTCGAGCCGGCCCGCCTTCCAGCGAACGACGTGCAGGATCGGCCCAAAGACCTCCCTGGTCAGCGCTTCCGCGCTCGTGAGCTCGACGATATGCGGGGCCACGAAATTCCCGTCAGCCGGCGCCTTCCCGGCAAAAAGAATCGTCTGTTCCCGCCGCATCGCCCCAAGATGTGCTGCGAGCGCGTCCTTCGCCGCGCGGTCGATCACCGGACCGATATCGGTCGCAGGATCGGACGGGTCGCCGAGCCGAAGCTCCGCCGCCGCTCCCGCGATCATCCGAAGCATCGTGCCGGCCACGTCCTCCTGCACGAAGAGGATTCTCGCCGCCGAGCAGCGCTGGCCGGCGGAGCGGAACGCCGACGTAACGACGTCGTCGGTGACCTGTTCGGGAAGTGCCGTCGCGTCGGCGATCATCGCGTTGATGCCGCCGGTCTCGGCGATGAGCGGCACGATCGGCCCGTCCTTCGCCGCGAGCGCGCGGTTGATGATCTGCCCGACCTCGGTCGAGCCGGTGAAGGCGACGCCGGCGATGCGCGGATCGGCGACAAGCGCCGCCCCGATCTCTCCGTCGCCGGGGACGAGCCGCAGGGCATCCTCCAGCACGCCCGCTTGATGAAGCAGCGCGACGGCTTCGCGCGCCATCTTTGGCGTCTGTTCGGCCGGCTTGGCGAGCACTGTGTTGCCGGCCGCGAGCGCCGCGGCGACTTGGCCGGTGAAGATGGCGAGCGGGAAGTTCCACGGGCTGATGCAGACGATTGCGCCGCGGCCTCTAAGCCGATAGCGGTTCTCCTCGCCGGTCGGTCCGGGGAGGATGGTGTCGCGGCCGAAGAGCCGCGGCGCCTCGCCTGCATAGTAGCGGCAGAAATCCGCCGCCTCGCGCACTTCCGCGATGCCGTCGTCGATCGTCTTGCCGCCCTCGCGCGCCAACAGCGCGATCAGCCGATCGCGGTTCGCCTCGATCGCATCCGCAGCCTTTTCCAGGATCGCGGCGCGCTCATCGGCCGGTGTCGCTTCCCACGTGGAATAGGCGGCGACGGCCGCGTCGACCGCCGCCTTCGCGTCACCCGGACTGGCGTCCGCGACGGGAGCGACCGCGGGCGCGGCGGCGATTCCTTCGACGAGCGCCGCAAGGTCCTTGCGGCTGCCGAACTCAAGACCGCGCGAATTCTTGCGCGCGCCAAAGAGATTCTCCGGGAGCTTTATCGCCGCGTGCCTCGGCGACCCCCCGGCGAGGATCTCCGACGGCGGCACCAGGAGGCTCTCGATCGGGACATTGTGGTCGTTGACGGCATTCACGAACGAGGAATTCGCACCGTTCTCCAAAAGCCGCCGCACCAGATAGGCGAGCAGCTCCTTGTGGCTGCCGACCGGCGCGTAGATGCGGCAATCGAAGCCCTCGCGCCCGTGCACCTCATCGTAGAGCGCCTCGCTCATGCCGTGCAGGCGCTGAAACTCGAACGCCTTGTCGGCCTCTCTTCCATCGCGGGCCATCTCGATGATCGCCGCGACCGTCAGCGCGTTGTGCGTGGCGAATTGCGGATAGAGGCGCGGGCGCGCGGCGATGAGCCGCCTGGCGCAGGCGAGATAGCAAAGATCGGTCGCGGACTTCCGCATGAACACCGGGAAATCGGGAAGCCCGCGCTCCTGTGCGCGCTTGATCTCGGTGTCCCAATAGGCGCCCTTGACGAGCCGCACCATGAGCAGCCGGCCCGAGGCCGCCGACGCCTCCGCAAGCCAGTCGATCACCGCCGGCGCGCGCTTCTGATAGGTCTGCACGGCAAGCCCGAGCCCGTCCCAGCCGGAAAGCGACGGCTCGGCGAGGAGCTTCGCGAAGACGTCGAGCGAAAGCTCAAGCCGGTCGGCCTCCTCCGCGTCGACGGTGAGGTTCAGGTCGTGCGCCTTGGCGGCGCGGCAAAGCTCGATCAGAGGCGGCACCAGCTCCGCCATGACGCGCGCGTGCTGACGCGCGACATAACGCGGGTGGAGTGCGGAGAGCTTGACGGAGATGCCGGGGCGGCCGGGGAGCGCGCCCTCAGCGGTCGCGCCGATCGCCTCGATCGCGCGGGTATATGAATCGAAATAGCGCGCGGCGTCCTCCGCCGTGCGCGCGCCTTCGCCGAGCATGTCGAAGGAGTGGCGGTAGCCCTTGCGCCGCGCCTCTTTCGCGCGGTCGAGCGCATGCTCGATCGTCTCGCCGAGCACGAACTGATGCCCGAGCAGCCGCATCGCCTGCCGCGCGGCCGTGCGCACCGTCGGCATGCCGAGCCGATGCCCGAGCCTGGCGATGATGCCTTCCGGCGTCTCGTTCGGATGCACGATGCGGACGGTCACGCCGAGCGCCCAGGTCGTGGCGGAGACGAGCCAGCTCTCGCTGTCGCGCGCCGCAGCATGCTCCCAGTCGCCGCTCGCGAGCTTGTCCTCGATCAGCCGGTCCTGCGTCGCCGCGTCGGGCACGCGCAAGAGCGCTTCGGCGAGCGACATCAGCGCCAGCCCCTCCTTGGTGGAGAGGCTGTAGTCGTGCATGAAGTCCTCAAGCCCGCCGATCCCGCCGCGCGCGTGGCGGATCGCCTCGATGTAGCGCTTCGCGCGCTCCGCGACGGGCGCCGCCTCGCCGGCCGAATGCGCAGTTTCTTCCAGAAGTCGCGGGACGAGGTCCTCGTCCGGCGGCGCGTACGCGGCTTCAAAGGCGCGGACGGGGCCGCTGCCTTCGGAATTCTCTTGAGCTCTCTGCGCCGTCATCGCCGATTCTGCCGCTCCGCGAATGTGCCGCCGGACGCGGGAGCGGTCGAGTCCCGTCAGTCCTGCCCCGTCCAAAAATCGGATATGGTCCGGCCGCAACGGCAACCGGACGAGGCGGAGTGAGCGGCATCGTCAAGGAATTGGGCGACGCGGAGGCGCTGGCGGCAGCGCGGCGGCGGCTCGCCGCGATCCCGGGATTCTCCGCCGCGGCCGCGGAGGCGGCGGAAATAGAGCGCCTGCCCGGCCTCACCAACCGCGTCTACAAAGTCGCGCTTCCCGAAGGCAGCTTCGCGCTGCGCATCCCGGGCGACGGCATCGCCGCGATCATCGATCGCCGCGCCGAGGAGACGAATTCCCGCGCCGCCGCTGCGGCCGGCGTCGCGCCGGAGGTGCTCCATTTCGGCGCCGACGGCGTGATGCTGACGCGCTTCGTCGACGGCGAGCCGCTGACGCAGGAGCCAATCGTCGCGCGGCCGGGTGCGCTTCAGCGCGTGGCACAGGCGCTGAAGCGCCTGCACGACGCGAAGATCACGTTTGCCAGCCGGTTCGAGGCCTTCGGCACGATCGACCGCTATTCGCGCATTCTCGCCGAGCGCGGCGTCGGCTTGTCGGCGCGGCAGCGCGAGATCCTCGAAGAGGCTAACGCCGTGCGCGAAGCGCTCGCCGCCGATCCGCCCGCGCCAAAACCCTGCCATTGCGATCCGACCGGGCGCAACCTGATCGACACAGGCGAACGCGTCTGGCTCATCGACTGGGAATATTCCGGCATGAATGACCCCGCCTGGGATCTTGCTTATTGCTCCGTCCTGGCCGGGCTCCCGCCTGAAGCCGACACAGCGCTGCTTGCGGCCTATTTCGGCCAGCCACCGACGCCTTCGGAGGCTGCGCGCGTGGCGGTGATGAAGGCGCCCGTCGAGTTGATGTCGGCACTGTGGGCGCTGGTCCAGGAAAGCGCCGGGAACAGGATCGCGGATTTCTCCGCCTACGCCGAAACCACCTTCGGGCTTGCGGCAAAACGCATGCGCGCGCCCGATTTCGCGAGTGAGATCGCCGCGCTCCGCAGAGCTTGAGACAAGCGTCATCTTCGCGTGGTAGTGCTCACGTCATGCCTTCACATTCGCCCGCCGACCTTCTCGACGCCGCGCTTTCGATCAGCGGCGAGGCCGCCGCGATCCCGATGCGCTATTTCCGCGCCGGCGTCGCTGTGGAGGACAAGCCGGACGAGAGCCCCGTCACTGTCGCCGACCGCGAGACGGAGAAGGCGATCCGCGCCGCGATCGAGACGCGTTTCCCGAAGCACGGCATCTTCGGCGAGGAGTTCGGTAAGAGCCACGTGGACGCCGAATTCACCTGGATCATCGACCCGATCGACGGCACGCGCTCCTTCATCTGCGGTGCGCCGCTCTTCGGCATGCTGCTCGGCGTGCTGCACGAAGGAGCGCCGGTCGCCGGCGTGATCCGCATGCCTGGCCTAGGCGAGATCTTCGGCGGCGCCGTCGGCGTCGGCGCGACGATGAACGGCACGCCGATCTCCTGCCGAACCGGCGTGAAGCTGGAGCACGCGCGCATCTTCATCAACGAGGCGATCCGCCTGGTCGATCGCGAGCCGGCGCTGCTCAAACGGCTCATGGAATTCGGGCACACCCGCCGTTTCTTCAACGACTGCTACTCGTTCGCGCTGCTTGCGATGGGCCAGATCGACGCCGTCGTCGATTTCGACCTGCAGCCCTACGACTACCTGCCTGTCGTGCCCGTCGTCGAAGCCGCCGGCGGCATCATCACCGATTGGCGCGGCGAGAAGCTGGGGCTCAAATCCGACGGCACGCTCGTCGCCGCGGCAACGCCGGAGTTGCACAAGGAGCTGCTGTCGATCCTCCGCTAGTCCGGGAGGCGCCGGTTCGCGTCTCCCCGTCACGATGCGGGCACAAATCGACGCCATGCAGAAAGACGGAGCTGATCGAATGTCCGATACCTTGAGAGAAGTCGTTGCGGTGTTCGACGATACCAAGGCGCTCGACGAAGCCGTCTTAGAACTCGAGACGCACGGCTTTGACCGTGCCGCGTTCTCGCTGCTCGCCAGCGAGGCGGCCGTCGAGGAGAAGCTCGGCCATCGCTACCAGCGGGTCAAGGAGGTCGAGGACGACCCGGATGCGCCGCGGGAAGCGTTCTTCTCGCGGGTCTCGCGCCTCGAAGCGGAATATCTGCCGGCTCCGATTCTCGCCTCGGTCGGTGCCCTGTTGGTCGCCGGGATGGCAACGATGCTGCCGGTTCTGGTCGCCGCCGGGACGGGCGCGGCGCTCGGGGTTGCCCTCGGCCGCGTCATGCACGAGCACCAGGTGAGACGCGTCAATGAGCAGCTCGCGCGGGGCGGCCTCCTTCTCTGGGTGAACGTGCGCAATGCTCAGGAAGAGGAAACGGCGCTACAGGTCCTCCGGCAACACTCGGCGCATGACGTCCATGTCCACGACGTCGCCGCGTGACACCGAAGGATGCGCTGACTCTTCCGCATCCCTACTGAGACGCCGATGGATTGAGTGTCGTTGCCGTCACGTCGTCGAAGTACCACACGCCCGGGTCGGGGCCGAAGGTGGCGACCTGGAGACCGATCAGCAGACCGCCGTCCGTCACGTTCCGTGAGGTTGAGCCGAAGAGCTCACCGTTGACGAAGAATGACAGATCTCGGCCGTTCACCTCGATGCGCAGGTAATTGACGGCGCCGGCATCCTGCCGGATCGACTTGACCTCGCGCGTTCGCAACACTGCGCTGGAGCCGCCCGACCGGACGTTGAACCGGTAGACATCGGCGGTGTTCCCGCTGCCGACCGCAAAGACGAGCCTGTACCGCGAATTCGCGCCCTTGACCGTCAGGCCACCAAATCGAACAGGGCCTGATTCCCGCACGACACTCGCGCAATATTCCACGGCGGTCTGCTGACCGTCGCCCACCTTGGCCTCGACATAGGCCGAGCCCCGGCTGTCGTCGGCCGCCATGACGAAGTGTCCATCGGCCACCCCGACGTGGCTGTAATCGGTGTCGGGGAGCGATGCCCACGGGGCGGGCGTACGGCCGTCGAAGCTCTCCTTCGCCAACACTTCGCCCTGGCATCCGGCCGCGGCTGCCGGATCGGCGTGATCGGTTCCATTGGTCACGACCAGATCGTCGAAGCTCCAAGTGGCAATGCCGTCCTCGGTCGCTCCTCCTTCGACGCGCACGTTCAACTCCCCGCTCGGGACCGCGCCGGCGACGAAAGCGATCTGGCGGCCGTTGACGTAGAAGGTCGCGTCGCCGCCGCGCACCTTCACGTGCAACCTGACTTCCGCCCCGCCGCCGAAGCCCGACACGACATTGTCCTTTGAGGGAATCAGATTGGTCCACGTCTTGGCCGGCATCTCCTCGTGCTCGATATCGGCGCTTCCGTCACTCCAGACCGCGAAGAGGGTCCGCGTCGAAGTGTCGGTCTGCTGCACCGACAAGGCCACGTAGCGTCCCGGGCCATCGACGAGCGCCGCGGTCACGCAGGCGTCGAAGCTGCGAATATCGCCCACCGACCAGTTGTTCCAGATATATGCGCCCGGCTTGGAGCGCAGGAGCAGCTTGCCGCCCTCCACCGAGAAGCTCGGGTCATTCGTCTTCCACCTAGGCGGCACGTCGTCGAAGCCCGTCTGATAGAGCGGCGTCCCCCGGCAGCCGGCATCGGCGACACTGGTGTCGCCGCCGTTGCTGCTTCCGCCGGATGTTCCGCCACTCTCACCGCTCGCTCCGCTGCCCGCGCGCGACATTCCGCTGCCCGCGCCGGTCGGATGGGCGAGCTCGGCCTCGAGAAGGTCGCCGTACAATTGGTAGACGTTGGCAGCAGCGTCGCGGAGCGTCTGCTGGCGGACCGAGTCGGTTGGCTGAACACCCGGCCGCGGCACGACGAACGACCCGAGCGTCACCACCTCATCGACCCGGCTGCCCGCCCAGACCCGCTCGTAGCCGGCGGGGTCGACGGACGCCGCGAGATAGACCGTGTCTTCGCCGTCCTCGATCTGCCCGGTCTGCAACGGCCCGCTCCAGGTGGACTTGATCTCGTCGAGGAACGGCGAATGCTTGCCGTCCCCGAGATAGGCGGCCGCGTCTTCGCTCGAACCATAGAAGCGGAATATCGCCTGGCCGGTCGCATCCGAATCCGTTCCCGCAAGAGCAACGGTCAGTTGGGCGAGGCCGCTCGGCGGATGGGGATCGCCGGAGTGGCGGGTGACCGAGAAGCCCTTCAGCCCGAGCGACGCATTGGCGAGCGACTTGTAGGTGATCAGCTGATCAATCGAGAGCGGCAGCGTCTGGTCGCCGGCATCTGCCGGGGTAGCGACCAGCAAATCGTCGACCGTCCAGGTCGACGCCCCGCCGCTTGCGGAGACCGCCTGGAGCTTGATGCTGGTCTGGCTCGCGCCGAAAGGGTTGGCGATCGAGCCGAATTCCCGGTCGTTCAGGTAGAGGGTGAGCACGCGGGCGCCGATGGCAAGGCGGAGCCGGTTTTCGCCGCCGGTTCCGGCTTTGATGGCGCTGAACCGCTTCGTCGCGACGACCGGCGTCCACTGTTTGCTTGCACGGTCATAGCGGAAAATGTCGCCGGTCCCGTCGCTGTTGACGCTGAACACGAGGAGCGGGTCGGAGGCGCCGGCCGAAAGATCGAGGCTGACATATTTGCCGGCGCCGGAGACCAGACGCGTCGTCAGGCACACGTCGTATTCCTTGGCGTCGCGGACATTGATCGGAAGCGCCACGACGCCTCCCGACGGGACGTCGATCTGAAGCTTGCCGTCGACTACGTCGAATTCCGGAGTCGGTTTCCAATCGGCCGGCGGATGATCGAAGTTCTCTTGGAAGATCGGATCGCCGCTGCAATCCGCGGTGACGGCTGCAGGTGAAGGGGACGCTGCAGGTGGAGAGGACGCTGCAGGTAGAGGGGATACCGCTGTGCTGGCCGGCGGACTGATGGCTGTACTCGCTGTGGCGCCGGCCGTCGCATCGGCGGTCGAGATGACGACATCGTCGATCAACCAGATCGACGGACCGCGCTTGTCCGCATCGATCTGAAGCCGAAGCTGCAGCGGGGCGCCGGCGACCTCGTCAAGAGCCGACGCCAGCGGAAGAGGACTGTCGTTCACATAAAGCGTGGCGAACTCGTCAATTTCGACGCGCAGCCGGTTCGTCCCTCCGATCCCCGTTTTGACGGCCGGATCGCCGCCGGCTTCGTCCACCGAAGTCCATTTGCCGGTCGCCGTGTCATGCCGGCGGATATTGACCGTGCCTTTGCTGTCGAGGGTGAAGAAAACCTCCGAGTTGTGCCTCGGCATCGACACGACGAAGCTGACTTGGCCGCCGGAGCCCGCGGCAAGATTTGCCGTCACACAGGCTTCGAATGCGCCCTGGTCCGGCACGGCGACCGGAATGGAAAGGCTTTGCCCCGCGTTGGGCATCATCTGTAGCCGGCCGTCTTCCACCTTGACCTGGGGATTGGACGTCCAGCCAGACGGCTGCGCGTCGAACGTTTCGTGGGAAAAGACATTGCCCGCGCAATCCTCGGCGAAGGCCGAGCCGCAACCGCCCGCCGCCAAACCTGCACAGAAAGCAACTGCAATCGTTGCACGTATCACACGCTTCCCCCACCTGACCCGTTCCTCCGCTGTGCCGGGTCATTCGGCCAAACGGCGCATATTGCCACCGCCGGGCTGAGGTCGGCGGTGGCCGCGCTGCACGAAAAATGTAGCATAAGCGGCGCGACAGGGACCGCAATCGGCGCCAAGCCGACGCGCCGCGTTCACTGATCGACGTCTTTAATCCACCCCGCCGTCGCCTGCGCGAGCGGCTCCGGCGCCGGCGCTTCGAAATCGCCCGAGCCCTTCGTCTTCAGGATCTCGATCGGCTCGCCGCCCTCGCCGTATTCGTCGATATGGGCGAAAGCGTCGCGGATCGCCTCCGACCAGGCTGCCGAAAGTTTTCTGAAATAGGGGTCTCCTTCGTCGATCCGCCGCTGCTCGCCGACCTTCAGCTCATCCTTGCGGTAGATCAGGAGATCGATCGGCATGCCGACGGAGAGGTTCGAGCGCAGCGTCGAATCGAAAGAGATCAGGATGAGCTTCGCGGCGACGCCCATGCGCATGTCCGGCTTCGCCACGCGGTCGAGGATGGGCTTGCCGTATTTGTGCTCGCCGATCTGGAAATAGGCGGTGTCCTTCGTCGCCTCGATGAAATTGCCTTCCTGGTAGATCTGGAAGAGGCGCGGCGGGTCGCCGGCGATCTGGCCGCCGAGGATGAAGGAGGCCGAAAAGAGGTTCGGGTTCTCTTCGATCACCTCCTTCTCGCTGCGGCGCACCTCGCGCACCGTTTCGCCGACGATGCGCGCCGCCTGGAACATGGTGCTGACATTGGCAATCGAGAGATGGTCGGGACCGAGGTCGATCTTCTCGTTCAGGAGCGAGATCACCGACTGCGTGAACGCCAGGTTCCCGGCCGAAAGCATCACCAGCACGCGGTCGCCGACGCGCTCCCAGACGTGCATCTTGGAGAACGTCGCGACATTGTCGAAGCCGGCATTCGTGCGCGTATCGGACGCGAAGATGATGCCGCGGTCGAGCCGCAATCCGACGCAATAGGTCACTTGCGAATCTCCTGAGGCGCCGCGCCCCTATTGCTGCTGCTGTCGCACGATCACGTCAACTGTGAGCGACTCGGTCCCCCCGCCCCGCCGGGTCCCGGTGATCGGCGCCGCCGAGGCCGCGTCGAAGCCGCAGGCAAGCCGCACATAGCGCTCCGTCGGGCAGATGTGGTTGGCCGGATCGAACCCAACCCAGCCGAGCCCGTCGACGAAGGCCTCCGCCCAGGCGTGGTGCGCGACGGCGTTTTCCTCGCCTTCCACGTGCAGGTAGCCCGTCACGTAGCGGGCGGGGATGGCGAGCCGCCGCGCCGCAGCAATGAAGATATGGGCATGGTCCTGGCAGACGCCCTGCCCCGCCGCGAAGGCTTCCGCCGCGCTCGTCTCGGCGTGCGTCGCATCGGTATCGTAGACGACGCGGGTGGCGATCGCCTCAAGCAGGTGGTGCAGCCGGTCGAGCGGCCGCTGGTCGCGCACCTCGTCGGCGAGCGCGTCGATCCCAGGCGAGGATTCCGTCTTCGGCGTCGCACGCAGGAAGACGCGCGGATTGGCCGCCCCTCCGACGAACCCGACGACACCGTCGCAGTCGTAGGTCTCGACCTCGCCCGACGCCGTGATGTCGAGCGTCTCGTAAGGCCGCGTGTGCGTGATCAAGTGGATGCGGTTGCCGAAGCCGTCGATATAGGAGGCGGCGTTCTCGATTCCCTCCGCCTCGATTGCCCACGACAGCACCTTCTGCGACTGGTTGTCGGACGGCGTGAGGCGCAGCCGCTGCACGGCCCACGTGCTCACCGTGTCGTAGGTGTAGTGCGTCACATGGCGGATCAGCACGCGCATCGGCTCAGCTGAAATTGTAGTCGGCGGAGAGTGCCGCGGTCAGACGATTGTTGCGCGCGATGAAGCCGGTCAGGAATTCGTGCAGCCCGGCCTGGAAGATCGTGTCCATGCTCATCGTCATCAGCATGTTGCGCGTCTCGGCGACGAGATCGGCTGACGGCGCACGGCGGCCGTAGAGCGTGCAGAGCCCCTCGATGGCGGCACTCAGCCATTCGTAGCAGAAGCGGAGCGAGCGCGGCATCTCCGCGTGCAGGATCAGGAACTCGGCGACGTTCCACGGCCGGTAGGTCTCGTGGAACACGTGCCGGTAGGCCCGGTGGCCGGAGACGGAGCGAAGGATCGTTTCCCACTGATAGGTGTCGACCTCGCCGCCGATCATCTGATTGCTCGGGAGCAGGATGAAATACTTCACGTCGAGAATGCGGGCGGTGTTGTCGGCGCGCTCGACGAAAGCGCCGAGCTGACTGAAGAAGTAGCCGTCGTCGCGCAGGATCGTGCCGAGCAGCGAGCCACGGAAGAGCGCGGTGCGCTGCCTGATCCAGTCGATCAGCTCCGGCAGCTCGGCCGCCGTCCTGTCCTTCGGCCTGAGCGCGTCATAGGCGAGCCAGGTGGAGTTCATGGCCTCCCACATGTCGCGCGTGATCTTGGTGCGGACGAAACGGGCGTTGGTGCGCGCGCTCCTCAGGCACGAGCGCACCGAGGAGGGATTGTCGTCGTCGAAGAGCAGGAAGTTGATCGCCTTGTCGAACGAGGTGTCGCCGTATTTCTCCAGGAACTGGTCGATCACGCCGGCGCTCGTCAGCGTCGAGCGCCACTCTTCGCGGTAGCCGTCTCCGGAATGGGCGATGAGCGAGATGCGGAAGCCGACCTCGGCGAGCCGCGCCATGTTCTCCGCGCGCTCGATCTGGCGCGACATCCAGAACAGGCTTTCGGCGGTGCGTGCGAGCATCGTTACCGCCGCCTCTGCTCTGGTCGAATCGAGGCGGCGGCTCCTCGTTCGAGCATGATCCTGTCCGAAAGCCGGTTTCCACTTTTCCGGATCATGCTCAGTCCTGCAGCACCCAGGTGTCCTTGGTGCCACCGCCCTGCGAGGAATTGACGACGAGCGAGCCCTTCTTGAGCGCGACGCGCGTAAGCCCGCCCGGCACCAGGCGCACCCGGTCGCCGACCAGAACGTAGGGGCGAAGATCAACGTGGCGCGGCGCAATCCCGCTTTGCGTGACGGCGGGGCAAGTGGAGATCGCGAGAGTCGGCTGCGCGATATAGTTCTTCGGTCGCGCCTTGAGCTTCCTGCGGAACGCCTCGATCTCGCGGCGGCTCGCGGCCGGCCCGACCAGCATGCCGTAGCCGCCCGAGCCGTGCACCTCCTTCACCACCAGCTCCGGCAGATGCGCGAGCACGTATTCGAATTCGTCGCGGATGCCGCAGCGCCAGGTCGGCACGTTCTTCAGGATCGGTCGCTGGCCGGTATAGAACTGGATGATCTCCGGGACATAGGCATAGACGGCCTTGTCGTCGGCGATGCCGCCGCCCGGTGCGTTGACGATGGTCACGCGGCCGGCGCGATAAAGGTCGATCAGCCCGGGCACGCCGAGCGTCGAGTCGGGCCGGAAGGTGAGCGGATCGAGAAAATCATCGTCGAGCCGCCGATAGATGACGTCGAGGCGCTCGCGCCCCTGCGTCGTGCGCATGTAGAGGTAGCCGTCTTCCACGAAGAGGTCCTGCCCCTCGACCAGCTCCACGCCCATCTGATCGGCGAGGAAGGAGTGCTCGAAGAAGGCGGAGTTGTAGATGCCCGGCGTCAACACCGCGACCTTCGGGTCGCCGTTGCAGGCGGGCGGCGCAACCGCCTGAAGCGTGCGCAGGAGAAGCTCCGGATATTGCGAGATCGGCGCCACCGAATGCTCGGCGAAGAGCTCCGGAAAGAGGTGCATCATCGTCTCGCGGTTCTCCAGCATGTAGGAGACGCCCGACGGTGTGCGCAGATTGTCCTCCAGCACGTAGAACTCATTCTCGCTCACGCGCACGATGTCGACGCCGATGATGTGGGCGTAGACGTTGAGCGGCGGCGCGTGACCGATCATCTCCGGGAGATACGCGTCGTTTGCCAAGACGAGGTCCGCCGGCACGCGGCCGGCGCGAATGATCTCCTGGCGGTGGTAGATGTCATAGAGGAAGGCGTTGAGCGCCCTCACCCGCTGCTCGATGCCGCGCTCAAGCAGCCGCCACTCCGCGGCGGAGATGATGCGCGGCACGAGATCGAATGGGATCAGCCGTTCAAGCGCGTTCTCCGTCCCGTAGACGGAGAAGGTGATGCCGAGCCGGCGGAAGAGCGTCTCGGCTTCCTGTTGCTTGCGCTTCAGGCTGAGCTTCGAGTGCCCTTCGAGCCATTGCGCGACCTGCGCGTAGGATGGTCGGACTGCCCCGCCGACGTCCAACATCTCGTTGAACGCCTCCGTCGCGGAGACCTCACCGCCCTGTACGTTCACGACGCTCCGTCACCTCGTTTTCCGCGAGGTTAAAGACTGCCGCTTATCTGGTCACGCCCGAATCTCGTGCGCAAGCTGCCTATCCGCTGGGCAGCGGCAATCCGCTCCCTCGAAACTCAACCGCATGCGGGCTGTTGGGGAGGGCGGCGCGGCCGAGAAACTCGGCCTGCCCCAGGGACGCGAATCCGGGGCGGCGCCGTCCTCGGCAACGACCGATGCAAAAGCCTTGCCAATTCTTCAGCTGCGCGGCGCGCGGCTCAGGCCGCCCCCGGCTGCAACCGAGGTCGGAGCCACGGCACGTATTCGCCGCCCCAGACGCGGTTCCGCCCGGCATCCTTGGCGCTATAGAGGCGCGCGTCCGCGCAGGCGAAAAGCGTGTTCAGATCCTGTCCGTCGCCGGGCGCCGTCGCCAGGCCGACACTGATCGTCAGCATCCCGTCGATGGCGGAGATGCGGGTTTTGGCGACAAGCACGCGAAGCCGCTCCGCGAGCTTCAGCGCATAAGCCGCGTTGAGGCCTGGGCAAAGCAGCGCAAATTCCTCCCCGCCGTAGCGGTAAAGCCGGTCGCCCCCGCGCTTCCCCGATTCCAGGAGTCCGGTGATCTGGCAAAGCGCGCGGTCGCCGGCGGCGTGACCGTGCCGGTCGTTCGCGCGCTTGAAGTGGTCGATGTCGATCATGAGGAGGCTGACAGGCTCGCCCCTGGCAGCCGATGCCTTGGCAAGCTCCGCACCGTCCCTTTCGAAGCGCTCGCGGCTCAACGCGCCCGTCAGGCTGTCGTGGCTCGATCGCTCCAAGAGGTCCTCGTAGCGCTCGCGGTAAGTGAGGACGTCGAACACGTCGGCAATGAGCGGCGGAACGGAATTGGCCGCGCGCGGCCGTTCGAACCGGCGGAGATAGAAGCCGGTCAACACGCTGTAACAGAGCCCCGTCGTCATCTTGGCGAGCCACCCACCAATGAGAACGGTGACCGGCGCGCCGATGAAGACGTGCAGGGCGAGATAAAACCCGACCTGGTCGAAGGTCAGGACGACGGCTGAGGCGAGCCAGATTCTGAGCGTGGTCCGTTTGGCGAAGCGGTGGGCGAGGTGTTCGTAGATCAGAATGATCAGGATCGAATCGATGAAGAGGAGCAGCGTCCCCCAGATCATCAGCCCGCCCATCTGGTCCATGAAGCCGAAGTCGGGGACGGCACCCGGATTGAGCGGCGTGACCACATGGTGGCGCATCAGAAAGACAAGCGCCACCATCAGGAAGTTGCCGATCAGAAGGCCGTAGATCGGCTGGCGGACCGCCGCCGCGTCCTCGCGAATATAAAGGAGGAGCAGCATGATCAGCTTGCCGGTGAAAAGAACGGTCGAGCCCGGCGAGATAGCGAAGCCTAGCGGAAACTGGAGATAGAGAATCGCGGCGAGATAGGTCTCGAGGAAATGCATAACGCCGAGCGCGCAGACGAAAATGCCGAGCCCGAAGCGATGGCGCATGCGGAAGAGCGCAGCCATCGCGCCGAAATAGAGCAGAACCTCGGCCGCCAGCAGAACGACGTTCTGCGCCACAACGCGCTCCATCCGATCCCGAGGGCGCGAAGCTAGAAGGGGCTGGTTAACAGCTGTTTACCGGCTCCAAGGATTGGCGTTCAGAGACTATCGACCCTGACCCAGGCCAGCGCCTCGGCGGAACGGAGCGCCGCCGTAACAGTGCGCTGGATCTCGTAGGCCTCCTGGAAATCAGGGCTGGCGCCCTTCCCGCTCGCAAGCGCGTCGATCAGATGCGCTGCCTCGATCGTCTTCAAGTCGTTGAAGCCGAGCTGGTGGCCGGGCGCCGGGCAGAAGTTTCCATAGGGCGGGGTGTCCGGTCCGGTGAGGAGCGTCTTGAAGCCTTTTCGCTTCTCAGAGTTGCCGGCGGAATAGAGACGCAACTCGTTGAAGCGCTCCTGCGTGAAGACCAGCGACCCGCGTGAGCCGACAAGCTCGAAATCGAGCTGCATCTTCCGGCCCGGCGTCACCCAGCTCGCAGTGATCGTGCCAAGCACGCCATTCTTGAAGCGGACGACGACGTGGCCGTGATCGTCGATCGCGACCGGCTTCGGACCGCCCGGCGCGGGCCGGGTCGGGTAGAGCGTGCCGGTCGCGGCGGAGACTTCCTCGACGGGCCCGACAAGGTAGCGGGCGAGCGAGACGATATGGCTGCCGAGGTCCATGAGCACGCCGCCGCCGACCGGCTCGGTGCGGAAGCTGTGCGGCGCTTCGGCATCGACCATGTAGTCCTCGGCGTGGATGCCACGGAAGGCAATAATGTCGCCGATCTCGCCGGAGGCCGCGATCTCGCGTGCGAGACCGATGATCGGATTCTTCAGGTAGTTGAAGCCGACGAGCGTCAGGCGGCCTTGCGCCGCCTCCGCCATCTGCTTCGCGTCGGCGAGCGTCGCGGCAAGCGGCTTCTCGCAATAGACCGCCTTGCCGGCCTGAAGCGCGGCAAGCGCGATCGGTTTGTGAAGGTGGTTCGGCGTCGTGATCGAGACGACGTCGACCAAGGGGTCTGCAACGAGGGTACGCCAGTCGCCCACCGCCTTGGCAAAGCCGAGCTGTCGCGCCGCTTCCGCCGCCTGTGCCTCATTCTGGTCCGCCAGCACGGCAAGCTCCGGCTTCAACGGCAGGTCGAAAATCTGCGACACGGCATGGAATGCGAAGGCGTGGGCGCGGCCCATGAAGCCGCTGCCGACAAGCCCAATGCCAAGGCGCTGCGGCGATTCCTTCCCCATTCGGCGCTCCCCTTTTCCGCGAGCCATATCAGGAATTCAGACGCTCGCGCTATCTCGCGGACTGCGACCGAATTGGCTAGAAGGAACCCAAACGACCGTGTTTCCGGGGAGGAAAGAATGAAAACCGTTCGCCTGACCATGGCGCAGGCGCTCGTGCGCTATCTCATCAACCAGAAGACCGAGATCGACGGGGATATCGTCCCGCTCTTCCCCGGCCTCTTCGCCATCTTCGGCCACGGCAACGTCACCTGCCTGTCGGAAGCGCTGGAAGCCGTGAAGGACGAGTTCCCGACCTGGCGCGGACAGAACGAACAGTCGATGGCGCTCGCCGCGGTCGGCTTCGCCAAGGCCAAGCGCCGCCGCCAGATCATGGTCGCGCTCTCCTCGATCGGCCCGGGCGCCGGCAACATGATCACCGCCGCCGGCTGCGCCATGGCCAACCGGCTGCCGATCCTGATCCTTGCCGGCGACGTCTTCGCCAATCGCCGCCCCGATCCGGTGCTGCAGCAGGTCGAGCATTTCGGCAACCCGACGACGACCGTGAACGACGCCTTCAAGGCGGTGACGCGCTATTGGGACCGCATCACGCACCCGGAGCAGATCATCTCGTCCTTGCCGCAAGCGGTCGCCATGATGCTCGACCCGGCCGAGTGCGGGCCGGCCTTCCTCGGCCTTTGCCAGGACACGCAGGAGGTTGCCTTCGACTATCCGGAGGCCTTCTTCGAGCCGCACGTCCATCACATCCGCCGCCAGCGCCCCGACCGCAGCGAGATTCTGCGCGCCGCTGCGCTTTTGAAGAAAGCCAAGAAGCCACTCGTCATCGCCGGCGGCGGCGTGCGCTATTCAGTGGCCGAGTTGGCGCTGATCGATTTCGCCGAGCGCCACAATCTGCCGGTCGCCGAGACGATCGCCGGCCGCGCCTCGCTCGTCCACGACCACCCGAACAACGTCGGGCCGATCGGTGTGATCGGCGCGGCCTCGGCGAACGCGCTCGCAGCCGACGCCGACGTAGTTGTCGCAATCGGCACGCGTCTCCAGGACTTCACCACCGGCTCGTGGACGGCATTTGCACCGGAGGCGCGCTTCATCGCGATCAACGCCGGGCGATTCGACGCCACCAAGCACCGCGCCCTTTCCGTCGTCGCCGACGCGCGCGAGGCGATCGGTGAGCTCTCGACAGCTCTCAGCGAATGGAAGGCCGACAAAGCCTGGATGCGCCGCGCCGCGAAGGAATACGCCGGCTGGAACGACATGGTGGCGAAGGCAACGAAGGCGACGAACACCAATGTGCCGAGCTACGCGCAGGTGGTCGGCGCTGTTAATCGCGTCGCCGACGACACCGACCTCGCTCTCACCGCGGCCGGCGGCTTTCCGGGCGAGCTCTGCAAGAACTGGCAGGTGAAGACGTCGGGGACCTTCGACTGCGAGTTCGGCTTCTCCACCATGGGTTACGAGATTGCCGGGGCGTGGGGCGCCAAGATGGCGGACCCGGAGCGCGACGTGCTCGCCTTCATCGGCGACGGCTCCTACCTGATGATGAACTCGGACATCTATTCGACCGTGCTGACCGGCCACAAGCTCATCATCGTGCTGTGTGACAATGGCGGCTTCGCCGTCATAAACCGCCTGCAGAACTACAAGGGCATCCCCTCGTTCAACAATCAGATCGAGGACTGCAAGATCGTCGAGGAGTTCCGCGTCGACTTTGCCGCGCACGCGGCCTCGATGGGCGCGCTGACGCGCAAGGTGGAAAGCCTGACCGATCTTGAGGACGCGATCCGCTGGGCGAAGAAGAACGACCGCACCACGCTGATCGAGGTCAAGACCGACGCCTATCAATGGACGCCGGGCGACGCCTGGTGGGATGTCGGCGTGCCGGAGGTCTCGACCCGCGCCGCCGTCAAGAAGGCACGCAAGGAGCACGCCGAGGGCCGCAAGAAGCAGCGCGTGGGAGTCTGAAATGAAAGCGCGTCTCGGCATTGCGCCGATTGCCTGGACCAACGACGACCTGCCGGAGCTCGGCGGCGACACGCCGCTCGAAGTGTGCCTGTCGGAAAGCCGCGAAGCGGGCTTCTCGGGTACGGAGACCGGCGGGAAGTTTCCGAAGACGCCGCGCGAGCTGAAGGAGGTGCTTGCCGCGCACGACCTGAAGCTCGTGTCGGGCTGGTATTCCGGCCGCGTGCTTGAGAACGACCTGAACGCCGAGAAAGAGCGCGCGCACGCTCAGCTCGAGCTCTTCCGCGAGAACGGCGCTGCCGTTCTCGTCTACGGCGAGACGACGGGGACTGTGCAGAACCAGCGGCACGTGCCGCTTGCCAAGCGCCCGCGCCTCGACGACGCGCAGATGCGTGACTACGGGCGGAAGCTCACGGCCTTCGCCGAGCACTGCCATGAGGTGAAAGTCCCCCTCGCCTTCCACCATCACATGGGGACCGCCGTTGAGACCGAGGACGACGTGAACCGCCTGATGAATTTCACCGGCGAAGCGGTCGGGCTTCTCTTCGACACCGGCCACATCGCCTTTGCCGGCGGCGACGGGCTGCGCATGGCGAAACGGCACGGGAGCCGCATCAATCACGTCCACACCAAGGACGTCCGGGAGAAGGTGCTGAAGTCGATCGACTTCAACAAAACCTCGTTCCTAGACGCGGTCTTGGCCGGCGTTTTCACGGTGCCGGGGGACGGCATGATCGACTTCAAGGCGGTGGCGCGGCTCTGCGCCGAAATCGAATACGAAGGCTGGTTCGTGGTCGAGGCCGAGCAGGACCCGAAGAAGGCGAACCCGCTGAAATACGCCAAGATCGGCCATGAGGCGCTGTCGGAGGCGCTGACCGAGGCGGGCTACACGATCGAGGAGTGAGAACCCGCCTCAGCTATCGGCGGAGCCTCCGTTTGTTGGAGCGCACGGCTTTTCGGTAGGTGTTCGAGACGGCCGTGACAGCCGCAGCTTCACCGCCGGTCGGCCACGCAGACGCCGCGTTGACGGTCGCCAGCATCGCAGTCGTGGCCTTTTCGGCGATCATGCGGTTCGCTTCGTGGATGGCGGCGGCGTCCCCCCGCGCCAGCCGGGTGAAGCGCCGCAGGATGACTTCCTGACAATCGAGGCCGAACGCGAAGGCGTCGGAGAACCTGCGCCAGGGGTTCGGCCCCGATCTCGCGCGCCTACTTGCCACGCAGTGCGTCCTTGATGCCACCGATTGCGTTCTGCACCTTGCCCGCGGCCTTGTCGGTCTTTCCTTCGGCTTCAAGCTTGGAATCGCCCACCACCTTGCCAGCCGCTTCCTTCACTGCGCCCCTGGCCTGCTTGGCGGAGCCTTTGATCCGATCCTTGTCCATCACGCACCTCGCGTCACGTAAACTCCCCGATCGGGAGCGCATGGAAATCATCGGGCGTCGAAAAGGTTCCGAGGAGCGGCAAGACCCCTTAGAATTGCCGGCGTCGCGCCTGAGCCCACCGCCGAAGTTAGACTGGCAGGAGCCCGCAAATGCCGCAGCAATCCTCTGACGCCATCGATCTCGCCGCGAAGCTCGCGACCTTCGACGACCGCTTCGCGCCGCGCACCGTGACGACGTTCAACGGCCACGACATCATGGTGACGAAGCTGGAAGGCCCCTTCCACTGGCACAGCCACGCGGACACGGACGACTTCTTCCTCGTCCTCAAGGGCACGCTCGATATCGAGCTGCGCGACCGCACGGTCACCCTCAAGCCGGGCCAGCTCTTCGTCGTGCCTAAGGGCGTCGAGCACCGGCCGGTGGCGGGTGAGGAGGTTCACCTTCTGCTGATCGAGCCGACGGGCACGCCCAATACCGGCGACCCGAAGACCGCCGCGCCACGCCGCGAGATCTGAAGCGAGCGCGGGCGTGGCGGCCCGCGCGCCGCTCTAAAGCCAGCCGGCGTCGACCACGAAGTTCTGCGACGTGCACATGGCGCTGTCGTCGGCGGCGAGGAAGAGCACCATGCGCGCGAGGTCGTCGGGCTGGACCCGGTCCGGCAGGCACTGCCGCTCCTTGATGATGCGGTCGGCGTTCTCGTCGACCCAGAGCGCGAGCTGCCGCTCGGTCATCACCCAGCCGGGGAGCACGCAGTTGACGCGAATGCGGTGCTGGCCGAGGTCTCGCGCGAAGGACCGCGTCAGCGCTTCGACCGCCGCCTTCGAGGCGGTGTAGGCGGGTATCCCGCCCATGCCGATCCGCCAGGCGATCGAGCCGAAATTGATGATCGAGCCGCCGCCCCCCGAAATCATCTCGGGCGCGACCGCCTGGATGGCGAAGAACTGATGCTTGAGGTTGACGGCGATCCAGGCGTCGAAGCTTTCGGGCGTCTCGCCGCGCCAATGGTGGCGCGTGTCGTTTGCGGCATTGTTGACGAGGATCGTGATCGTGCCGAGCGCTCCGCGGATCGCCCCGATCGCTTGCTTGAACGCGGATATGTCAGTGACATCGGCGGACTCGAAGCGAACGGTCGCGCCTGCGCCGCAAAGCTCTTCGGCAAGCGCCGCCCCCTCCGCCTCAAGGATATCGACGAAGCCGACCTTCGAACCCTGCGCTGCGAAAGCACGCACGATCGCTTCGCCGATGCCGCTCGCACCGCCCGACACCAAAACGGTCTTGCCGGCAAGACTCGGATAGGTGGCGAAGGCGCGCTCGGTCACGGAAGGTGCTCGCGGATATCTGAAAATCGTGCCACCTTTTAAGAAGAGCGGCGATGAACTCACAATGCCCCGAGAACTGGGGCTAGGGCGCCAAACGAAATTGCCGCAGGCTGATTGACTTTCGCGGCTGATTCATCTGATCTTTTTCCGCGACAAGACGAACTAATCGGCGGCCATCGAAGCCAGCCGGCGGGGAGGACAGCGAGTGGACGAGAGGCACGGCCAGCGGCGCGCGGCGCTCGTCTCGCGCCCGGTCGCCGCGGCGGAAACGATTGGCCGACGAATCGTCTCCGGAAGCTGGAAGCCGGGGAGCGTCCTCCCGAGTTTCGACCGGCTCGCCGACGAGTTCTCGGTATCACGTCTTTCCGTGCGCGAAGCCATGCGGGCGCTCGCCGCCAAGGGCCTCGTCGATTCAAGACCGCGGCGCGGCACCGTCGTCCGTCCGCGCAGTGACTGGAGCCGGCTCGACCCGGACGTGCTCGCCTGGCAGATCACCGACGTCTCGAATGCGGCCTTCGTGCGCAGCCTGTTCGAGGCGCGTGCCATCATCGAGCCGGAGGCCGCCGCGTTGGTTGCTCTCCGCGCCACCGAGGAGGTCGTGGCCGCGATCGACGACGCCTTCTCGCTGATGGCGACGACGCATCCGGAATCGCTTGAGTCGATCGAGGCCGACGTGGCCTTTCACCGGGCGATCCTGACCGGCACCGGCAACGAGCTGATCGCTGCCTTCGCTCCGGCAATCGGGACGTGGCTCAGGGTCGCCTTCGGCGTGCAGCGTGCCGCCCGCCCCGACCCGGCGAGCTTCGTGCCGCAGCACGGCGCCATCCTGCAGGCGATCAAGCGCGGCGATCCCGACGGCGCCCGCTCCGCCTTCCGCGTGCTCCTGACGCGCGCCGAATCCGACGCCATGAGCGGCGTCCTCGTTCGAGACAGAGGCCATGAACAGCACGGCCCGCGCTGAACCGCACGGCAGCGACTTCGCCGCGATCGTGCGGCTCGAGCACGTGGAGAAATTCTTCGGCGCCGTGCACGCGCTCCGCGACATCTCGCTCACGATCGGGAGAAACGAGATCGTCGGCTTGGTCGGTGACAACGGCGCCGGCAAATCGACGCTGATCAAGGTCATGACCGGTGTGCTTCCGCCGACCTCAGGGCGGCTCTTCATCCGCGACCGCGAGATCAAGCTCTCCGAGTTCTCGGTGCGCGCGGCCCACGATCTGTCGATCGAGACCGTCTATCAGGACAAATCGCTCGCCGACAAACAGCCGCTCTGGCGCAACTTCTTCGTCGGCCGACAGATCACCAACCGCTTCGGCTTCATCGACATCAAGCGCGAGAAAGAGCTCGCCGACAGGATCTGCTCGAAGAAATCGGCTTTCGCGGCGCGGGCATCACCGTCGATTCGACCGTTTCGCAGCTCTCGGGCGGCGAGCGCCAGGGCATCGCGATCGGCCGCGCCATGCACTACAACGCCGACCTCATCATCCTCGATGAGCCGACCGCCGCGCTCGCCGTGGCGGAGGTCAAGAAAGTGATCGACTTCGTGCGGCGCATCAAGGAGTCGGGCCGCGCCTGCGTTTATATCGAGCACAACCTCGCGCACGTGCACGAGGTCGCCGACCGCCTGGTGGTGATCGACCGCGGCGCCATCGTGGCGGAGATCTCGCCGAAAGACATGACGGTGATGGAACTCACCGAATATCTCATCGACCTGCAGCACAAGGGCTGAAAGCGGCTTCCTCCATGGCGGTTCCGGCAAAGAAATCCCCCTTCCAGCGCGTCGAGGCCGCGCCGATCGTCGTCGTCTTTCTGCTCCTTCTCGGCCTTTTCATGTACACGGCGCCCGAGGTCTTCCTGTCGCCGAACATCTACACGACCTTCCTCTCCACCCTGCCGCCCCTGGTGCTGCTTGCCGCAGGGCTTACCTTCGTCATCGGCGCCGGCGAGATCGATCTCTGCTTCCCGTCGATCATCGCGTTCTCCGGCTTCGTCTTCGCGGTCCTCTTCAAGGAGTACGATCTCGGCTGGATCGCCGTCATCGCGAGCCTCGCGGCGGGCCTTCTCGTCGGCTTCGTGAACGGCATTCTCGTCGCCAAGATCGGCATCCCCTCGTTCATCGCGACGCTCGGCACGCAGTTCTTCTGGGCGGGCACGGCCTCGGTGATTTCGGGTGGCCGCTCGTACGCGCTGCGCGGCGCCGAAACGAGCTCGGTGTGGAAGGTGATCGTCGGACGGCCGTTCGCCGGAGCCGAGACATTCTGGGTCGGCCAGCTTCCGCTGCAGGCCTTCTGGACGGCGCTCATCGTCATCTGGCTGTGGTTCATCCTCAATCGCCACCGCTTCGGCGAGCACACGCTCTTCATCGGCGATTCCAACGAGGTCTCGCGGGTCGTCGGCATCGACGTCGACCGGGAGAAGATCAAGATCTTCACGCTGATGGGCGGGCTCGCCGCGGTCGCGGCCATGATGCTGACCTTGGAGAACAAGAACTTCTTCGGCAATCAGGGCCAGGGATACCTGCTCCTCGCGATCGCATCGGTGCTGATCGGCGGCACCTCGATCTTCGGTGGCCGCGCGACGCTGATCGGCACAGTCTTCGGATGCATCATCATCACGATGCTCGAACCGGGCCTTGTCGCGACGGGCCTGACCGGCTCCTGGGTGCTCACCATCCGCGGCCTCGTCTTCCTGGCCGCCATCATCTTCTACTTCATGATCGAGGAACCGCAGCGTCGGGCCGCGTTCGCCGGCCGCCTGTTCACTTCGATACGGTTTGGCCGATCGTCGTCGGCCGAAGAGGCGCCTCGCACATGAGGGCCGGGTGCCAAACTGAAGGGAGGACTACATGAGAAAGAAAACAATTCTCGCCGGGGCCGCGGTTGCGGCACTGACGATAGCCGCCGGGTCGGCATTCGCGCAGACGGCCGAGCCCGATCCCGGCAAGGGCATGACGATCTACATGCAGATGGGCGGCCAGCCGGGCGAAGGTCCGGTGCTCGCCCGCCAGGTCGGCGCGTCGGCGGCGGCCCAGGCGCTCGGCGTCGACAAGCTCAACGCGCAGTTCTCAAGCTGGGCGCCGGAGACCATGATCGACCAGTTCAAGCAGGCGCTCGCCGCCAAGCCGGACTGCATCGTCATCATGGGGCATCCGGGCTCCGACGCCTTCCATGACCTCGTCAAGCAGGCTTTCGACCAGGGTGTCATCGTCACCGACGGCAACGCACCGCTGACGGCGCTGCAGAAGGAGTTCGGGCCGATGGGCTTCGGCTATGCCGGCGTCGACCTTTATGCAGGTGGCTCGCTCACGGCCGAGAACATGATCGCGAAGGGCAACCTCAAGGCCGGTGACGAGGCCATGGTCTACGGCGTCTTCAGCCAGGCGGAACGCGGCCAGTCGGAGAAGGGCCTCGCCGATACGCTGGAGAAGGCCGGGCTCAAGGTCGACCGCCTCGACGTCAGTCAGGAGGTCAACAGCGACGTGACGCTCGCCGTGCCGATCCTGGCCGCCTACATCCAGGCGCATCCGAATCTGAAGGCAATCGGCATGCAGCACGGCGGCATCACCGGCGAGATGGCCGAGGTTCTGCAGAAGGCCGGCAAGAAGCCGGGCGACATCATCGTCGGCGGCATCGATCTCGCGCCGGCGACGATCGACGGCCTGAAGTCCGGCTACATCACCGTCACGCTTGACCAGCAGCTCTACCTGCAGGGCTTCCTGCCGGTGCTGGATTGCGTGCTGTCGAAGAAGTACCATACGCCGGGCCTGATTGTGAACACGGCGGCCGGCGTCGTCACTCCCGACGCGATCAACGACCTGATCCCGTTGATCGAGAAGGGCTATCGCTAGGCGCTATTGCGCGGCACCTTGTAGGACGCGGCGCGGGGCTCAGCCCCGCGCCAGCTCCGACAAGAGGCTCGCGGCGACGGTGACCTTGGCCATCGACGGGCGGTGATCTGAGAAGATCTTCTCCACCTGCTGCGCCGTCGCCGTCACCCGCTCGCCCGCCTCCGCCTCCCACGCAGCGACGTCGCCGCCGCTGCCGTTGGCGATCACGCTCTGCGCGAGATCGCGGTGCGCCGTCTCCAGGCTGTCGCGCGCCTTCTTGAGAGCCAAGCCCTCGTAATAGTCGCCGGTCACGACCTCCTCCGTCATCTGGTCGATGCGGCCGAAGCCGAAACGGTCGGAGATCGCGAAATAGGCCGCGGCCGCCTCCGCCAGGCTCCGCCCGGTGCGGTCGGAGATCGGAATGATGTTGGCCGCGCTTGCAAGCGTCGGAAGCAGCGCCAGTCGTGCGGCGAGATCCTCCGGCACACGGCCTGGCTTCAGCTTCGCCTCGA
Organism: uncultured Alphaproteobacteria bacterium; assembly: GCA_963761005.1. Lineage (GTDB taxonomy): Bacteria > Pseudomonadota > Alphaproteobacteria > Rhizobiales > Afifellaceae > DASWJZ01. The sequence goes on along the minus strand of CAVXFK010000027.1, from coordinate 944,706 downwards.
TATCGTGCACCGCCTTCAGCCGCTCGCGCGGCAGCGACGAGGAAAGAAGCGCCGACAGCGCGTCGAGCGCGCTGCGGTAGTGCTTGACGATCTCGGCAAGCCCGGCAGCGGAATCGAGGTTGCGCGTGAACCAGCACAAACGATCGACGAGCACGTCCTGCACCGTCGCGTAGAGATCGAGCTGCAGGCGGCCCGAAATCTTCGTGTCGAGCGCATCGATCTCGGCGTGAAGCATCTGCAGTTGAAAACTATCGCGCACCGCCGCATAGGCGCGCGTCAGCTCAGCGACGGAGGAGCCCGTGCGGTCGCGCGCCGCAACAAGCAGCGTCGGGCCGCCGCGATTGATGAGCGAGTTCGCAAGCTGCGTCGCGATGATCTCGCGGCGGAGCCGATGGTTCTCGATCCCCTCCTTGTAGCGCTTGTGCATCTCCTCGGGGAAATAGCCGAAGAGCTCGCGCGCGAGGTAGGCGTCGTCGGGAACGGTGCTGCCGACGAGATCGTTGAAGAGCGCAATCTTGGCGAAGGCAAGCAGCGTGCCGATCTCGGAGCGCGTGAGGCCGCGCCCGTTCGCCGCCCGCGCTTCGAGCGCCGCATCCGCGGGCAAGTCCTCGACCACGCGGTCGAGCAGCCCGCGCTCCTCGAGCTCCGCCATCAGCCGCATCTGGTTGCCGAGATTTTCCACGCCGCGCTTCTGCTCGAGCGAGATAGCGAGCGTCTGCTGGTAGTTGTTGCGAAGCACGAGCCGCGCGACGTCGTCGGTCATCGCCTTAAGCAGCGAGAGGCGCTTGGCTTGCGCGAGCTTGCCGGCGCGCACGGCCGGCGCCAGCGCGATCTTGATGTTGACCTCGACGTCTGAGGTGTTGACGCCAGCGGAATTGTCGATGGCGTCGGAGTTGCAGCGCCCACCCTTCAGGCCATAGGCGATGCGCGCCTTCGGCGTCATGCCGAGATTGGCCCCCTCGCCCACCACTTTGGCGCCGATGTCGAGCGCGCTGATGCGGATTGCGTCGTTCGCCTTGTCGCCGACGTCGGCGTCCGTCTCTTCCGGCCCGCGCACATACGTGCCGATGCCGCCAAACCAGAGCAGATCGGCGGACGCTTTCAGGATCGCCGACAGGATTTCCGACGGTGGCGCGCTCGCTTTGCCGATCTTCAGAAGCTTCTTCGCCTCCGGCGACAGAGAAATCTGCTTCTCGCTCCTGGAGAAGACGCCGCCGCCCTTCGAGATCAGCGCGCGGTCATAGTCCTGCCAGCTTGAGCGCGGCAGGCCGAAGAGACGCTGGCGCTCCGCAAGCGCACGCGCCGGATCGGAGCTCGGATCGATGAAGATGTCGCGGTGGTCAAAAGCGGCGACGAGCTTGATCGCGGACGAGAGCAGCATGCCGTTGCCGAAGACGTCGCCCGACATGTCGCCGACGCCGACGACCGTGAACGGCTCGCTCTGGATGTCGATGTCCATCTCGCGGAAGTGCCGCTTCACCGCCTCCCAGGCGCCGCGCGCCGTAATCCCCATGACCTTGTGGTCGTAGCCGGCCGAGCCGCCGGAAGCGAAGGCGTCGCCGAGCCAGAAGCCGCGCTCAAGCGCGATACCGTTCGCGGTGTCGGAGAAGGTCGCCGTGCCCTTATCGGCCGCAACGACGAGATAGGGGTCGTCGGCATCATGGCGCACGACGGCTTTCGGCGGCACGACCGCGTCGCCGTCTATGTCGTCGGTGACCGAAAGCAGCCGGTCGACGAAGCGGATATAGGCTCGGCGGCCGGCTTCGAAGATTTGCTCACGGCTACCGCCCACGGGAAGCCGGCCCGGCACGAAGCCGCCCTTTGCGCCGACCGGCACGATGACGGCGTTCTTCACCTGCTGCGCCTTCACGAGGCCGAGCACCTCGGTGCGGAAATCCTGCGGCCGGTCCGACCAGCGCAAGCCACCGCGCGCCACCGGCCCGAAGCGCAGATGCACGCCCTCCACTTCCGGCGCGTGCACGAAGATCTCGCGGAACGGCCGCGGCAACGGCACGAAGGCGAGCGCGTCGGGCTTGATCTTGACCGCAATCGCATCCGATTCCTCCGCGCCCTCGGCGAAGAAGTCGGTCCGCTGCGTCGCCTCGATCACCTGCCGGAAGGCGCGCAGGATGGTGTCGTCATCGAGGCTCGGCACTTTTTCAAGCTCCGCCTCGACCTTGCGGACGAGCCGCGCCTCCGCCCGCTCGCGCTCCGCGACCGCGGGCTTGAAACGCGCCGTAAAGAGCTCGACGAGAAGCGCCGCCACGCCGGGATAACGGCGAAGTGCACCCCAGAGGTAGTCGATCGAATAGGGAATCGCGGTCTGGCGAAGATAGCGGGCGATCGTTCGAAGCAGTGCCGCGCGCCGCCAGTCGAGCTCGGCGGAGAGGACAAGCGCGTTGAAGCCGTCGCTCATCGCCTTGCGGCGCCACACCGCGAGCACCGCATCGTGGAGGCGTCCCGCCGAAGCCGGATCGATGAGGTGCCCTTCCGGCGCGACGAGCGTCATGTCGTGCCGGTAGAGGCGCGGACCGCGGTTGCGCTTGATCCGGTAGGTACGCTCGTTGACGACGGAAAAGCCAAAATTCTCCAGCAGCGGCACGCGCCTTGAGAGCGGGATCGGATCGCCGAGGTGATGGAAGGACATCACCGCCTGCGTCTCAAGCGTGTCATCGCGGCGGAAGAAGCGGACCTCGATATCGTCGGGCGCAAGCTGCTCGGCGATCTCAATGTCGGAGAGCGCGTCCTCGGCCGTAAACGTCGCCCGATAGTCCGAGCGGAAGGCACCGGCATAGTCGCCGAGAAGCTCCGTCACGCGCTCCGGCGGGTAAACCGCGCTCAGCGCCTCTTCGAGATCGTCGTCGAAGCTCCGCACGATGTTGCGGATGCGCGCTTCGACCTCCGCCTGCGACGGTTCCGGTCCCTCGGTCGGATTGCGGCCGATGATGAACTGGACGCGGGTCAGGTGCGGCAGCGCGAAATTCGGAAAGAACGCCGAGACGCGGCCATCGTAGAGTTCGGACAACGCCTCGCCGATCCGCTCGCGGAGATCGGACGAATAGCGGTCGCGCGGCACGAAGACGAGAACCGAGACGAAGCGGTCGAAGCGGTCACGGCGCGGCAGCGCGCGGATGCGCGGGCGCTCCTCAAGCCGCAGGATCGCCATGGCGGAATCGTAGAGTGCGTGGACCTCCGCCTGAAAAAGCTCGGTGCGCGGATAGTTCTCCAGAATATTGAGCAGCGCCTTGCCGGAATGGCTGAGCGGGTCGAGGCCGGCGCGCTTGACGATTTCTTCCACCTTGCGGCGGATCAGCGGGATGCGCTCGGCCGACTGCGTGAAGGCCGAGGAGGTGAAGAGGCCGATGATTCTAAGCTCGCCCCTGACCTTGCCGGCTTCGAAGATCTTGACGCCGACATAGTCCATGTAGTCGCGCCGGTGGATGCGCGTCTTGACGTTCGCCTTGGTCACGATCACCGGATCTGGCGCCATCAGGAAGGCGCGGATCTCGGGCGTTATGGTGACCACTTCGGGGCCGCGCCGAAGCACCGTCACGCTCGGATCGCGAAGCAGCCCGAGGCCGCGCCCCTCCGACGTTTCCAGGGAATCGCCCGAGCTTTCGTCGTAGACGTATTCGCGCATGCCGAGGAAGACAAAATTGCCGTCGTCGAGCCACTGCAGGAACTCGATCGTTTCGATCATCGCCTCTTTCGGCAGGCTCGGATGATCGAGGTTGAGGTCGTTCATCGCGCCCCTGAGCCGCGCGCGCATCACGCTCCAGTCGTCGGTCGCGAGCCGCACTTCCTCAAGGAGCGACGCCATGTTCTTGGCGAGCGCGTCCTGCGCCGCCGCGTCGCGGATGAGCGGCACGTGCACATGCACGAAGCTCTCCCGCGTGGCGTCCGCGGCCTTGCGCAGCAGCGGCCCGAAGCTCACGACCTCGCCGGCGGCGTTGCGCTCGACATCGAGGATCGGATGCACGACGAGATGCGCGGCGTATCCGAGGGCCTGCAGTTCGCCCAGGACCGAGTCGAAGATGAAGGGACGGTTCTTGGTCGAAAGCTCGAGCGCCGTGTGGCTCCGACCGCTGATATCTGTTCCCTCGATATCGGCGACCCTGACGGCGCTCGGCTTCGCGCGGTCGCGGAAGAACGCGTAGGCATCGCGGGTGATCGCCGCGAGCGCCTCGGCGTCGTATTCGACAATGTCCTCGCCAGCGCCGCGCTCGAAAAGGCAGTTGCAGAACGCGGCGAGCGTCCTGCCGTCGCGCGCCGTCGCGAGCCGCTTACATGCGGCCGCGATTCGCTTCTTCTTCTCCGCGTCGAACCGGTTCGGCACGGTCTCCTCCCGGAATTTCCTCGCGCCTAGAACGGCTTCGCGCGGCGCGAGCCACCTCGAACATAGCGCCGCCATGCGTCCGTACCACGACGGCCGACGGCGAGTTTAGCGCGGTAAGTCGCGCCACGCCGCAACGAATGCGGCGGCACGAGTCGCCAAGTCCTTAACGCCGATCCCGGGTTTGTAGAGGGCCGAGCCGATGCCGAAGCCGGACGCCCCGGCCGCGACGTAAGCCGCCATCCCATCCGCCGTGATGCCGCCGACCGGCAGCAGCGGAGTTTCGGCCGGGAAGACGGCGCGCCACGCCTTGACCGCAGCCGGCGGCAGCGTCTCGGCCGGAAAGAGCTTCAGCCCGTCGGCGCCGCAATCGAGCGCGGCAAAGCCCTCGGTCGGCGTCGCGACGCCGGGCAGGCACCAGGTGCCGGCCGCCTTCGCCGCGCGGATCACGTCGGGGTTTGAGTGCGGCATCACTACGAGCCGCCCGCCGGCGTCCGCAGTCCGCCGCGCGTCATCAGGGGACATGACGGTGCCGGCGCCAATCAGTGCCTCCTCCCTGAAACGCTCGGCGAGCGCTTCGATAGAGCGGAACGGCTCGGGCGAGTTGAGCGGCACCTCGATAATGCGAAAGCCGGCGGCGACGAGCGCTTGACCGACATCCGGCGCCTCGTCGGGCGCGATGCCGCGGAGGATCGCGACGAGCGGCAACTCCTTCATCGCCTGCGCAAGGTCGATTACCATCGGCGCTCCTTTAGCCTGCGCCGATAAGCCCGGCGGCCTGTGCAATCGCCACATAGCCGGCCGCGATGCAGTCGGAGGGAATGACTTCGGCGCGAATGCCGAGGATGCCGGCCGCCGCGTGGTAGCGCTCCGCGAGCGACTCCGATGCCACGATGCCAATGCCGTGCCGGTCCGCAGCCGCCGCATCGGCCATCTCAGCTCCGATCAGGAGCCCGCTCAGATAGTCGGAAAGCTCCTCCGCCTGCAGCGTGGAAAAGAGCCCGGCCGTGCGCACCGCAAAGAGGCGGCTCAGAAGCGCGCCCGGCCCACCAGGCCATGCGCCAAGCGCCACGCCTTTGGCGAAGGCCGCGTCGCTTTTGCTTGAATCATGCATCAACCGGCCGAGGATCGTGTGGTTGCGTGCGGCGGCGAACATCTCACCGGTCATGTAGGTCGCGAAGCTCACGACCTTGCCGCGCTCGACCGCTACCCATTTCGAATGCGTCCCCGGCAGGAGGAAGCGCCCGCCGTCGACCCCGAGCTGCGAGAGCGCGCCGAACACCTGCGTCTCCTCGCCACGGATCACGTCGCTCCGCGTATCGAGCTCCGTCCTGAGCCCCGGCACGATCCGGACGTCGGTGGCCTCGAAGGGGACCGGCGCGAGCGAAGCGGCGAGGTCCGAAAGCCCGGCGGGTGTTGCCGCATAAGGCGCCTCGACCCAGCCCTGGCGGCTGCCGATCATCCCCGACATCAGGATCGGGAGCGCGCCTTCGGCGAGCCATTCGCCGACCCCTGCGGCGAGCACCGGCCCGAATTTCCCGTCGACGACCGTCATGATGCCGTGTGGGCCTGCCCGGCGGTCGAGAATGGTGCCGGAGCGGTCGAGCAGGAACGCGCGAAAGTTGCTGGTGCCCCAGTCGATGCCGATCAGCGCGGCTGAGCTAGGCATCGGCGCAAACGCGATGCAGGCAACCAAAGGCCCTCATGCTGCGGTGCTCCGTCCTGTGCTTGTCGAAGGACGGAGTCTCGAAACACGCACGCCGACTATTCCAGTGCTCTTCGGAGTCTCCTTCGAGGCAGTGCCGGCTACACCGGCATTGCGCCTCAGGATGAGGTCGGAGTTCGTCATCGGCTCCTTGCCAGCCTCACCCCGCGAGCTCGTACGTCGTCTTCACGATCGTATAGAACTCGATCGCGTAGCGGCCCTGCTCGCGTGTGCCGTAGGATGAGCCTTTGCGGCCGCCGAAGGGGACGTGATAGTCGACTCCCGCCGTCGGCAGGTTGACCATCACCATCCCGGCCTCGCTGTTCTTGCGGAAGTGCGTGGCGTGCTTGAGGCTTGTGGTGCAGATTCCGGAGGTCAGCCCGAAAGGTGTATCGTTCGCGACGGCGAGCGCCTCGTCGTAGTTCTTCACGCGAATGACCGTTGCCACGGGCCCGAAAATTTCCTCGCGGTTGACGCGCATTGCGTTGTTCGTCTCCGTCAGGAGCGCCGGCTGCAGGTAGAAGCCTGGCGTTGCGCGGTTCAGCCGCTCGCCACCCCAGGCGAGCTTGGCGCCTTCCTTGCGGCCGATCTCGATGTAATCCTGGTCCTGTTTCAACTGAGTGGCATCGACCACAGGACCGATATGCGTGCCTTGCTTCACGGCGTCGTCGACGTTCAGACCCTTCATGCGCTCAATCAGCGCGTCGACGAAGCGGTCGTGGATGCCTTCCGCGACGATCAGGCGCGATGAGGCCGTGCAGCGTTGGCCGGTGGAGAAGAAGGCACCGTTCGCGGCGCTTTCGACCGCCGTCTTCAAATCGGCGTCGTCGAGGACGACGAGCGGATTCTTGCCGCCCATCTCGAGCTGGAAGCGGCGAAGATGCTCCGCCGAAGCTTTCGCAACGCGCTTTCCCGTCTCGATCGAGCCGGTGAAGGAGATGGCGTTCACGTCGGGGCTGTCGAGGATCGCCTGACCGACGACCGATCCTCTCCCCATGATGAGGTTCAGGACGCCTTTCGGCAGGCCGGCGCGATCGAGGATGTCGGCGAGCGCCCAGGCACAACCCGGCACCAGGTCGGCGGGCTTCATGACCACCGTGTTGCCGAAGGCGAGCGCCGGCGCGAGCTTCCACGCTGGGATCGCGATCGGGAAATTCCACGGCGTGATCAGCCCGACGACGCCGGCCGGCTCGCGCTCGATCATCACTTCGACGCCCGGCCTGACGCTCGGCACGATCTCGCCTGCAAGCCGCAGCGCCTCGCCAGCGAAGAACGCAAAGATCTGGCCGGCGCGCACCGTCTCGCCGATCCCCTCGGCAAGCGTCTTCCCCTCCTCGCGGGACAGAAGCCGACCGAGCTCCTCCTTGCGCGCCAGGATCTCATCCGACGCCTTCTTCAGGATCTCGTAGCGCTGCTGGATGCCGGAGCGCGACCAGGCGGGAAACGCGGCCTTCGCCGCGGCGATCGCGCGCTCCGCGTCGGCCTTGGAGCCGCGTGCATAGCGCCCAACCACCTCGTCGGTATTGGACGGGTTGATGTCGTCGGTCGCGTCTTCGCTCTCGATCCATTCGCCGGCGATGAGATTGCGATGGAGATCGGTCATTGCGGGCCTCGCAGAGCTGATTGGGATGGGAGATTTCAGAGGGACGCGACCGATATAAGACGATCGGGCTCTCCCGCAACGAGCGGATTTCGAAGCGGCCGCCCGAAAAGCGGCACATCGACCTCGAAAACGTCGCCCGGCTTGGTCGCAAACCCCTCGGCGCAGGAAAGTGCGCTCGCGCCATAGTAGTAGACATGCACGTCGCCCGGCCGCCGGAAGCCGGCATATTTGAAGTGGTGCTGTTCGAGATTGGCGATCGAGTGGCACATGTTGTCCTCGCCGGAGAGAAGCTCGCCCCTCCAGGCCTCGATGCCGTCGCGCAGGATGCGCACGCTGCCCTTCACCTCGTCCGGCAGCGCGCCGACGAAAAGCTCCGGGCCGAACGACGATTGCCGGAGCTTCGAGTGCGCGAGGTAGAGGTAGTTCCGCCGCTCCATGACGTGGTCGGAATATTCGTTGCCGATGGCGAAGCCGGCGCGAAGCACCGCGCCGTCGTCGCCGATCACGTAGAGACCGACGACCTCGCCCTCCTCGCCCCCGTCCTCCGCGTAGCCCGGAAGCTCCAGCGGCTGCTCCGGCGCGACGAGCCACGAGCCGTCGCCTTTGTAGGCCCATTCGGGCTGCACGCCGATTGCGCCCTTTCTCGGCTTGCCGCCCTCGATCCCGAGCTTGAACATCTTCATGGAGTTGGTGAGGTCGGCGCTTGCAAGCTTCGCGTGCATGGAATCGCGTGACTGCGCGCTGCCAAGATGCGTGAGGCCGGTGATCGCGACGACGATGTGGGACGGCTCCGGATGATCGAGCGGCAGGAGTAGCCGCTTCTCCGTGATGAGGCGGTCGTAGTCCACATCCTCGCCGAGGCTGTGCGCTCCCACCGTCGCCTGCAGCGGCTGTTTGGCGCGATGTGCCTCGAGCGCAAGATCGCGCACGCTTGCGGCGCCGCGAACGACCCGCGGCGCGCTGTCGCCCATGATTGCGGCAACGGCCCGGGCTCCGCCCGAGCCAATAAACTGAATGAGGCGCATTTCCCCTCCCCGCTCGCGCGCCTGCCGGCCCTTTTTGAGAAATCCGTTTCTTCCGGATACCGGTGGCGGCTGTCATCTTCCGTTGAGCAAATCCGGTGGCGAAACACGCCGCCCGGATGCGCTTACGTATCATCTATGATCTATTTCGGCTGGCCATTCGTGCGTCAAGAGAAGTGAGCAAGGAGGGAGCATGAGCGACCGGATCGCGATGGAGACCGACGAGGCGCTTGTCGAGATCGTGCCGAGACTTGGCGGAGCGATCACCGCCTTCGACCTGAAGCGGGGCGAAGAGAAGCTGCCGATCTTCCGTCGCTGGACCGGTGAATTGGAGAATCCGCGGGCGCTCTCCTCAAGCCCCATGGTTCCCTGGTTCAACCGGATATCCGGCGGCGGCTTCACCTTCGGCGGCAAGTTCTATCCGATCGAGCCGAACGACCCGCTTGAGCCTGTGCCGATACACGGCGACGGCTGGATCTCTCCATGGGATCTCGTCGAGATGAAACTCAACCGCGTGGTCCTTCGCCTCCGGAGCCGCGCGATCCCGCCCTTCGACTACGAGGCGACGCAGACGCTCTCGCTCGTCGGCGCGACCCTCCACATGGACCTCTCGCTCCGCCACCTCGGGCAGACGCCGCTTCCCTATGGGCTCGGCCACCATCCCTGGTTCGTGCGCACGCCAGGCGTCATCCTCGAGGCCAAGGCGACCGGCATGTGGCTCGAACAGCCCCCGACCTTCCCCACGAAGACCGAGCCGGCGCCGATACCGGAGAAGTGGAGCTTCAACGCGCCCCGCCCGCTCCCCGACGATTTCGTCGACAACGGTTATGCCGGCTGGGACAGCCGCGCCCGTATCACGTGGAAGGATCGCGGCATCGCCGTCGACGTGCAGTCCGACCCCGCCACGCGTTACTACCACCTCTATTCGCTCGGCAAGGATTGCCCGATCTTCTGCTTCGAGCCGATCACCCACCCGAACAACGCGTTTGGCAAGCCGGGGACGCCGGAGGCGAACGGCCTGAGAGTCCTCGCTCCCGGCGCCGCGACCTCGATGAGCGCGCATTTTGCCGCGCGGACGCTCTAGCTGACCCTCAGAATCGCCGGCTGCGGCCGGCGTCAACCAAACCTGGCGACTTGCGTGGACATCGCGCATTCGCAATGCGTTATGGTTTCCCGCGGCGGACCGAGCAGGAGTGGACCATGCTCGAATGGGCTTGGCTCGACCGCCGAGCGCCCGCGGCCTCGATCTCTCCAGGCGCACGGATTCGGCGCCGGGACTATCCGCGCGCGGCGACTTGGGGGTGGGCGTGAGCGCCAAGATCGTGCTTCGGCCCGGACGCATGCCACTCGCCGACTGGCGTGCGATCCATGCCGGCGCGACGGTTGCGCTCGACCCCTACGCGCGGGTCGACGTCGAGGCGGGACGAGCGGCGCTTGAGACGATCCTCTCGCAAGACGATGGCCGGCCGCGCGGCCCGGCGGCGAAATCGCCCTCAGTCGCCGAGCTTGTCGAGGCGCGCGGCGCGCTTTTGCCTGAAGGCGAGCTGCGGCTCTTCTCGGCTCTGAAGCTTGCGTCGCTTGCGCAAGGCGTTTCCGGCGTACGCTGGGAGGTCATCGAGGCGCTCGCCGTGCTTCTTGAGCGTAACGTTCTCCCCGCCGTTCAGGGAGGCACCAGCGACCGGCTGGCGCTCTCGCACATCTTTGCCATGCTGACCGGTACCGGCGAGGCCCTCGACAACGGCAACGTTCGCCCGGCGGCCGAAATTCTGCGCGAGGCGGACATGCGTCCGCTTTCGCTCAATCCCAGTGAGCGAAGCGCGCTTCTTTCGGGAACGGAGCTGACGCTCGCCACGACGATCGGCGCTCTCTTTTCCGCCGAACATGTGCTCCAGTCGGCGCTCGTCGCCGCGGCGCTCTCCGCGCTTTCAGCCGATCATTCTGCCGCGGCGCTTCACCCGAGCGCGCATCGGCTCCACCGCCAGCGCGGTCAGCTCGATGTCGCCACCGCGCTCCGCGCCCTCGCCCCGCCGAGCACGACGGAAGGAGAGAGTGACTCCGCCAGCGATGGCGCAAACGCCTGCGCCAGCGCCGTGTTCCGCGCCGGCGTTGCGCTCGATCTTCTGCGCCAGGCAGCGGTGCTTCTTGAGCGCGCCGGAAATGGCGTCTCGGAAGATCGGCTGGTCCTTTGGCAAAGCGAGGAGGTGGTTTCCGGCGCCACGGACATGACGTCGCTCTCCCTTGCCGCCGATCTGATAGCCATGGCGCTTGGCGCGCTCAGCGTACTTGTCGCGACGCGGATCGACGCGATCGCGGGGCCGGAAGCCGACAAGGCGGAAGCGCTGGCGGATGCGATCAAAGAGCAGGCCGGCGTGCCCGCCCTCGACCCCGCCGGAATTGCGCGACTTCGCCCCCTCGTCGATGCAACATCTAAGATCGTCGCCCTTGAGCTTCTTCGGGCCGTACGCCACGACGCCCCCTCCGATGAGGGGCTTTCAGACGCGTTGCGCCTCGTTCACTACGCAGCGCCTGATGCTACGGATTCGGGCGCATTCGCCGATGAAGACATCCGCGCCGTCGCCGAGCTTGTCCGCTCGGGCGCCCTCGCGGCGGCAGTTGAAGTTCCACTTCCCTCCGTCGTGCCGATGCCGGCAGGTCGGCCGCAGCCGCGCTAGGGTCACGGTCCGCACATGCGGGTTGCGCGAGCGCCTTTAACGATTGTGTAGCGTTCGCCCTGGGGGTGACGCGAGATCGCGATCACTCCGAGACAGCGGCGCGGCTGATCTTAGGCGTCGGCGTCAATCCTTGCATGCGGAGCATCGCGCCGACGATATTCGAATAGTCGTCCGTCCACGGCCGCACGCTGCCGTCGCTGACAAGCGTCTGCCAGCCCGCCGCGACAAACGGCGCAAGCGCGCCGGCGCTCTTCGCGAGCGCGACCACCTCAGACGACATCTTGTAGCTCTCGGAATATTCGCGCTCCGGGCGCACCTGATCCATGCGCGCGCCCGCCAGTCCTTCGGCGCGGGCGGTCGCGGCGACGACGCTGCCGAGCTCCAGGAAACGGTTGGAGATGTGGAGAAGGACAATGCCGCCCGGGTGGAGCTTCCGCATGTAGAGCCGCAGCGCTTCGGCCGTGATCAGATGCACGGGGATGGCGTCGGAGGAGAAGGCATCGATGACGAGCACGTCGAACGTGCCATCCGCTTCGTTCCGAAGCGTCAGGCGCGCGTCCCCGCCGAGGATCGAAGCGCTGGGCGCGCAGCTTGAAAGGAAATTGAAGTAGCGCGGGTCGCGCGCGATCCGGATCACCGCCGGGTTGATCTCGAAGAAGCGCCAGCGGTCGAGCGGCCTCGCATAACAGGCGAGGCTTCCCGTGCCGAGCCCGACCACGCCAACCGAAAGCGCTCCTTTCACGCGATGCGCGATCTCAAGTCCCGACGCGAGCGGACCGCCCTCGGCGTAGTATGTCAGCGGCTCGGGACGCTCTCCGGCCGGTATATCGGCTTCAAGGTCGGCCAGCTTCTCCGCCCCGTGGATCGTCGTGCCGTGCATCAGGAGGCGGAAGCGGCCGTCCTGTGCGATCTCTGTCGAGACGACGCCGAAGAAGTTCCGCTCGCGGTGCTCGATCGCGGGCGACAATGCGACGACGAGGACGACGAGGCATGCGCCGCCGATCGCCGTCAGCGGCTTGGCGCGGCGAAAGAGCATCGTCCGCATTTCGGGGATCGCGAGGATCGACGCGCCGAGAAGAAGCGGGAATTCGAGGACCGAGGAGAAGACGAGCGGCGCGACGAGGCTTGTGAAGGCGCCGCCGAGCACGCCCCCGGCCGACATCGAGAGGTAGAAGTCGGTAAGACGCGACGCCGCCGGGCGGCGCGCGAAGAGCTCCGCGTTCCAGACGACGGCGACGACGAAGAGAGCGAGGAGGTTGATTGCGATCCCGGGGAGCCCGCCGAGCACGCCCGGAAACGATACCGTCGCCATCGCCGCGGGCAGCACGACCGGAAGCATCAGCTGCAGACCGCGTGCAGGAAGCAGCGGGCGGCGCGTGAACGTGACGACGAAGCTCAGGAGAAAGACGGCGAGCGGCATGACCCAGAGGAACGGCGCGGCGGCGATGTTCGTCGAAAGATGCGCCGTCACGGCGATGAGAAGTGCCGACGGAACGAAGGCGAAGCCTGCCCATTCGATCCGCTCACGCCACGCAACCTTTGCCGAATTCGTCTGCGGCGGGAACGGCCGGACCTGCGGCGCTCCGATCCTTCCACGCTGCGGCGCCGCAGATGAGCACCGCAGCGAAGAGCGCGAGATAGCCGAGCGACCAGAACTTCGACTGCGCCTTCAATGTCAGCTCGGGCTCGACCAGAACCGGGTAGGAGAGAAGCGCGATCAGGCTGCCGATGTTGCTCGCGCCGTAGAGGAAGTAGGGATCGCGCGCATGCGGATGCCCGGTCCGCGCGAACCAGGCCTGGAGCAGCGGCGCGTTGGCACTGACGGCAAGGAGCGGCACGCCGAGCGACGCGGCGAAAAGCGCGAGCACCCAAAGCGGGAGGCCCGCGGCCGGCGGCGCCTCGAAGCCGGAGGCGATCGCGACCGGCAGCCAGAGGATGGCGAGCGCCATCAATGCGGCGTGGATGAAGAGACCGGAGCGTCCGGCCAAACGGATCAGCGTGTGCGCATAGGCGTATCCGGCAAGAAGCGCGCCCTGGAAGAAGACCATGGCGACGGACCAGACGGCGGGCGCACCGCCAAGGCGCGGGAGCACCAGCTTGGCGAAGAGCGGCTGCACCGCAAAGAGCAGGAAAGCGCTCAGGAAGAGCGTCGCGCCGAACGTGGCGACGAGGCCGAAGGCGGTCGCGGCCGACGCCTCACGCGCGCTTTCGCCTGGCGCCGAGGCGACGGTCATGATCGGGCCATCCGCGATCTCCAAGGCCCGACGCTACTAGCCGCGAAGCGTTAAGTTTCGCTTCCCCGGCGCGGGCGCGCTCAAACGCAGGTGGTTTCCTTGAGGTGACCGCCACTGGCGGTGGCTCACGCGAGCGCATACATTCGAGAGATGCTCGACAAGCCCACCCAGAACCGCATTGCGGAAACCGCGCTCGACCGGCCGATCGATCCCGGCACGCGCGTCGGACATGTGCATCTGAAAGTCGCCGATATCGAACGCGCGCTTGGATTTTATTGCGGCGTGCTCGGCTTCGAGCTGATGCAGCGCTACGGCGACAGCGCCGCCTTCGTCTCGGCCGGCGGCTATCACCACCACATCGGCCTCAACACATGGGAGAGCAAAGGCGGTCCGCCGCCGCCGAGCGGCACGACCGGGCTCTACCATGTCGCAATCCTCTACCCGACGCGCGCCGCGCTCGCCGATGCACTGAGGCGGCTCATCAAGGCCGGCATCCAGCTCGACGGCGCCAGCGATCACGGCGTCAGCGAGGCGCTCTATCTGCGCGATCCCGACCAGAACGGGGTCGAGCTCTACCGCGACCGGCCAAACGCGGAATGGCCGAAGAATCCCGATGGCTCGCTCGCCATGGTGACGAAGCGCCTCGACCTTGAAGACCTGCTTCGGGCCTGATCTTTTTCCTTTTCGGCCTTCGCAAAGGCAATTCTTCCTCTCGCGCAGCCGGAAACCCGGCGCTAGCTTCCTCTCGCGGCGGACATGCGTTCGCGCGACGGCGATCAAGGAGAGCGGCGATGGCCAAGAGCCCGGCAAAGTCGGCGGGGAAACCCAGCAAGGTCTACGAAGAGGTCCTGAAGGCGAACAAGGCGTACGTCGCCGATTTCGGCGACAAGGGTAAGCTCACGATCCCGCCCGCGCGCCGCTTCGCCATCCTGACCTGCATGGACGCGCGGCTCGACCCGGCAAAATATGCCGGCCTCGCGGAGGGCGACGCGCACGTCATCCGCAACGCCGGGGGGCGCGCATCCGACGATGCCATCCGCTCCCTCGTCATCTCGCACAAGCTCCTCGCAACGCGCGAATGGTTCGTCGTGCACCACACGAATTGCGGCATGGAGCTCTTCACCGACACGGTGATGGCCGATCTTCTCGACGACAGCCTGCAGACGGCCACGTTCGACGGAAAGAGCTGGTCGAACCCGAAGCATGGTGGCGGCGCGCCGCACGGCCACTTCATCCCGTGGCTGACGATCGCCGATCAGGCGTCGAGCGTCCTCGCCGACGTGAAGCGCATTCGCACGCATCCGCTCGTGCCGGGCTACATCCCTATCTACGGGTTCGTCTACGACGTCGCCTCCGGGCGACTGAACGAGGTGAAGGAAGCAAGCAAGGCCGGGCGTCCGCTGACGAAATGAGATCGCGGCTTCGCTAACCGCGCAGTGGGAAATCGGAGGAGGCGGTCGCACCGTCGACCCGCACAGTCGAAGCGCCACGCCCCATGACGCTGCACCAGAGCCTCGCCTTCGCGATCATCATCGGCATGATGGCGCTCTTCGTGTGGGGGCGGCTCCGCTACGACGTGGTCGCGATGCTCGCGCTCTTCGTCTCGGTGGTTGTCGGCATCGTCCCGCCGGCCGAGGCGTTCAAAGGCTTCAGCGACGACATCGTCATCATCGTCGGATCGGCGCTCGTCGTCAGCTCTGCGGTGGCGCGTTCCGGCATCGTCGAAGCGGTGCTGCAGAAGCTCGGGCCGTATCTCACTTCGCCGCGCAAGGTGATCCTGCTCCTCGTCGGCTCGGTCACGCTGATGGCCGGCTTCGTGAAGAACATCGGCGCGCTGGCGATGCTGATGCCGGTCGCCTTTCAGCTCGCGCGGCGCACCAAGACCTCACCGTCCTATTTCCTGATGCCGATGGCTTTCGGCTCGCTTCTCGGCGGCACGATGACCATGATCGGCACCTCGCCCAACATCATCGTGTCACGGCTCAGGGCCGAGCTCGTCGGCGAGCCGTTCCACATGTTCGATTTCACGCCGGTCGGCCTTACGGTCGCCGTCGTCGGCGTCGCTTTCCTGGCGTTCGGCTACAAGCTGCTTCCCGCCGACCGCAAGGGCGCGGCCTCGCTCGACACCGTTTCCAGCATCCAAAGCTACACGACCGAGGTGGCGGTCCCGGAGGAGTCGCCCTTCGTAGGCACCACGGTCGCCGAGCTTGAGAAGCGCTCCGACGGCGAAGTCCAGGTCGTGGCGATCATCCGGGAGCGCTTCCGCCGCTTTACCCCGTCGCCGCGTTGGACGCTCAACGCCGACGACACGTTGCTTCTTGAAGGCGACTCCGCGGCGCTCGAACAGACGGTTGCGGCGGGCAAGCTGAAGCTCGTCGGCAGTGAAGATCAGGAGAAAGAACCCGACACCAGCGCGGAGGACTTCGGTGTGATGGAAGCAGTGGTCACGGCCGGCTCGAGTCTCGTCGACCGGACCTCCACGCAGGCGCGGCTCGCGGAGCGCTATCAGATCGCCGTCCTCGCGGTCAGCCGGAGCGGCGAGCGGCTGACCCGGCGGCTTCGCACCATCCGCTTCCGGCCCGGCGACGTCGCCGTTCTGCAGGGCAACGTCGCACAGATGCCGGAGGCGCTCGCCGAGCTCGGCTGCCTGCCGCTTGCCGGCCGCAATATCGGGCTCGGGCGCGAGCGCAGGCGCTATTTCCCGGTCGTCGTCCTCGCCGTCGCGATGCTGCTTGTCGCTCTCCAGGTCGTGCCGGTGGCCTTCGGCTTTTTCGGCGCCGCGCTCATCCTCATGCTGGCGCGCTCGATCAGCCTGCGCGAAGCCTACGAGGCAGTCGACTGGCCGCTCCTTGTTCTGATCGGATCGCTGATCCCGGTGAGCGAGGCCATGCAGACGACGGGCGCGACCGATCTTCTCGCCATGTGGCTCTCGGCCGCCGCAGCGCCCCTTCCGCCGCACGGCGCGCTCGCCGTGATCATGATCGCGGGCATGGCGGTCACGCCGTTCCTGAACAACGCCGCGACCGTGCTCGTCATGGCGCCGATCGCCGCGCAGTTCGCGAACGGCCTCGGCTACAACCCCGATCCGTTCCTGATGGCCGTCGCGCTCGGCGCCGCGTCGGATTTCCTGACCCCCATCGGCCACCAGTCGAACACGCTAGTCATGGGCCCGGGCGGCTATCGCTTCGGCGACTATTGGCGGCTCGGCCTGCCGCTTTCAATTCTCGTCGTCCTTGTCGGCGTGCCGCTTATTGCGCTCGTATTCCCGTTTGCCCGCCCCTGAGCCGCTACAAGGCCGCTTCGACCTCCGCGCGCCGCGGAATGGAGGGCTGCGCCCCGGATTTCGTGCAGGCGAGGCTTCCGGCCGCCGAAGCGAGCGCGAGCGCCTTTTCGAGCGGCCGACCTTCGGCGAGGCTCGCGGCGAGATAGCCGCAAAAAGTGTCGCCGGCGCCGACCGTGTCGACCGGCTGCGACGGAGAGCGCGGCAACGCGGAATTCGTTTCCGCCATCAATGCCGAAGACGCCCTCTTTTCCGAGCGTTACCACCACTGTCACGCCGAAGCGCGCCGCGAGCCAGCGCGCCTGCGCCTCAAGCGCTTCGCCCTCTGCGCCGAGCGCTTCAGCGATCAGCGCGCATTCCGTCTCGTTGACGACGAGGTGCGTTGCCTCGGCGATGAGGTCGAGCGCCTCGGAGCGAAACGGCGCAAAATTCAAAAGCACGCGCGCCCCGGCTTTGCGCGCCCGCTGTGCCGCCACGCGGATCGCGCCAATCGGCACTTCGAGCTGCAGGAGGAGAACGTCGGCTTCGGAGAATTCCAGGTCCTCCGCCTCGCTCTCGTCGACCGTGCCGTTCGCGCCGGCGATGACGACGATGACGTTCTCCCCCACGCGGTCGACCAGGATCAGCGCAACGCCTGTCGGCCGATCGACCGCTTTCACCAACGAAAGATCGAGCTCATCGGCGCGAAGCAGCGAGAGCGCGGGCTCCGCGAAGCTGTCCCGGCCGACCGCTCCGACCATGCGCACGGTGGCTCCGGCGCGCCGCGCGGCGAGCGCCTGGTTCGCACCCTTGCCGCCGGGCGCAGTGGCGAATGCAGCGCCCGGGACCGTTTCGCCCGGTCGCGGAAGGCGCTCTACCACGCCGATCAGATCGAGATTGATCGAGCCGAAGACGGTGATCATGTGGGCTTCCCCTCCCGAAGCGGGCGGAGCAAGAGGCTTCCGCTTGCGCTTATGACGCCGGGGAGAATATGGCCCGGGCGTAGGACTTGTCACAGTTCGGCGATAGAATTGTCACAGGACGTGCGGGGCGCATCAGATTAGGCTGCAACCTGATGGCGAGGACATTTCTGACATCGTTGATTTCAGCCCTTCTCGGCGTGGCCGTCGCCGGGATCGCGGCGCCGTGCGCCGTCGCCGCGACGGACCTCGAATTCTGGTTCGGGCTGAGCGGGGCCAATGCGCAGGTCGTCGAAGACCTCGCGCGCGAGTTCAACAAGAGCCAGGCGAACTACCGCATCGTTCCCATCTTCAAGGGAACCTATCCGGAGACGCTGCAGGCTGGGCTCGACGCATTCAAAGAAGGCCATCCCCCGCACATCATCCAGGTCTTCGATGTCGGCACCGGCGTCATGATGCACGCCGAGGGCGCCTTCATGCCCGTCGCGGACGTGCTCAAGATGGCGGGCGGCACGTTCGACAAGAGCCAGTATCTTCCCGGCATCGTCTCGTATTATTCGCAGCCGGACGGGACGATGCTCTCGTTCCCGTTCAACTCCTCCTCGCCGATCCTCTTCTTCAACAAAGACGCCTACCGGCGCGCCGGGCTTGACGAAAACAAGCCGCCGAAGACATGGCCGGAAGTCTGGAGCGCGGCGCGGCAGATCGTGCGGGCCCGCGCCGCCTCGTGCGGCTACACCTCCGCTTGGCTCACCTGGATCCACCTGGAGAACTTCGCCGCGTGGAACAACGTCCCCTACGCGACCAAGGAGAACGGACTCGCCGACACCGACATCAAGCTCAAGATCAACGCACCGATCTATGTGCGGCATTTCGATGAGCTTGCCGCGCTCTCGCGCGACAACGTGTTCCGCTACGCCGGCCGCACGTCGGAGGCGAAGCAGCTCTTCCTCTCCGGCGAATGTGCCATGCTGACCAATTCATCGGCCGGGCTTGGAGACGTGGTCAATTCCGGTATCGCCTTTGGGACCGGCCCCCTCCCCTACGACCCCTCGGCACCCGGCGCCCCGCAGAACACGATTCCCGGCGGCGCCAGCCTTTGGGTCTTCGCCGGGCATCCGGCGAGCGACTATGTCGGGGTCGCCGCCTTCTTCAAATTTCTGTCGCAGACCGACGTACAGTCGCGCCTCCATCAGGTCTCCGGCTACCTGCCGGTGACGATGGCCGCTTATGAGGCGACCAAGCAGTCGGGGTTCTATGAGCGCAACCCCGGGCGCGAGCAGCCGATCCTGCAGATGATCGGAAAACCGCCGACGGAGAACTCGCGCGGCGTCCGCGCCATAAACCTTCCGGAGCTTCGCGACATCCAGAACGAGGAATTCGAAGAGCTCCTCGCCGGCCACGAGAGCGCGCGCGAAGCGCTCGACCACGCCGTCAGCCGCGGCAACGCGGCGATCAAAGCGGCGCTGGGGAAATAGCGCGCGGAACGCATTCGCCAACAGCCTCCCGGCTGGCACGGCAACGGTTGGCATCCGGCCGGAGCATGCCACGGGCCGCCGACTTGCAACGAGTGCGGCTTGATCGAAACCGAGAAGTCGGCAGCGCGCCTGCACTCCGCCCCCGGCGGGAGCAATAAGCGGAAACCTTAATTCGATTAACCGCCCGGGAAAGGCCGCTGCGCCGCTATCTCGCCGCATTGGCGGCCCGATGACGCCACCACTTTCGCTTCTACAGTGCGGTCAAGGGGCGGATTGTTCTCCACGGCGCGATTGCAGGCGGGATCGTTTTCTTCGCTTGGCCGTTTATGTGGCGAAGGACCTTTAGGAGTCGATGATGAATTTTCTTCCGCGCCTTTCCGCGGCGCTCGTTGTTGTCGTTACGGCAGCTTCATTTGCGGGTGCAAGCCACGCCGCCGAATGGACTTATCTCAGCCGCTTCCAGGGCTCGTTTTCCGGCAGCGGCCTCGTTCAACGCAATGCCGCCGAGCGCCCGAACCAGGTGAGCTGCACGCTGACCGGCGAGCCCTCGGCGACCGGCGTCTCGATGAGCGGCAAGTGCGGCGCCTTCATTTTCTCGCGCGCGATCCGCGCGGACATCCGCTACGACGCCGCCTCCGGACGCTACACCGGCGTTTATGAAGGCTCGGCGATCGGCCCGGCTCGTCTCTCCGGCAAGCGCGAGGGCGACGCGGTTGTGCTTCAGATCACCTGGCCGAAGCTCGTCAACGGCGACACCAAGGCGACGATGACGATCAAGAACAGCGGCAACGGCCAGCTGGCGATCACCGTGACCGATAAGGTTGCGCCGGGCGGACCGACGACCCGCGTCACGCAGCTCGCGCTCAATCAGAGCTGAACGACCGACCGGAAGACCGAGAATGAGGCCCGCTGCGGCGGGCCTTTTTCATAGGGCCATCGCCTTCGAGGGCTGCACCGAAGTCTCGGCCGAGCCGAGCACCTGCTGGTCGAAGTCGATGACGGAGCCGGTCATCAAGCCGGACTCGTCGCTGGTCAGGTAGGCGACCGCGCGCGCCACCTCCGTCGGCTTCAATAGCCGCCCAAACGGCTGCGCCGCCTCCGCCTTCTTCAGCCAGTCGTCCGGCGCGTCGTGATAGAGCTTCTGGATGCGATTCTCGCCGGGCGTATCCATCCAGCCGATGTTCAGGCCGTTGACGCGGATGTTGTTGCGCATGAGCGAGAAGGCGGCATTCTTGGTGAGCGTCGCGAGCGCGCCCTTCGATCCGCAATAGGCGATGATGAAGGGCTGGCCGCCGTGGCCGGACATCGAGAGGATGTTGACCATCGCGCCCTTGATCTTCTTCTTGATCATCAGTTTCGCGGCGTCCTGCATGAGGAAGAAGGGCGCCCGCACGTTGACGCCGAACATCGCGTCGAAGAGCTCGGGACTCGTGTCGATGATCGTGCCGCGGTCCGTGATGGCGGCGGCGTTGACGAGCACGTCGACCCTGCCGAAGGCTTTCTCGGCGGCCGGGATGATCTTCCGAGTGGCGGCGAGGTCGGCCAGGTCGGCGGCGACGAAGACGGTCTTCGTGCCTGCCTTGGTCAACTGATCGGCGACCGCCTTCCCTCTTTTCTTGTCGCGCCCGACGACGACGATGCCGGCGGCGCCACGCTCCGCGAAAAGCCGCGCGATCGCCTCGCCGAGCCCCTGCGTGCCGCCGGTCACCACCGCGACTTTGCCGGAGAACTGCTTTGCCATTTTTCGATTCCTCCCCACCCGACGTCTCATGCTACGGCTCGCCGCCGCGCGGCTCCCTTCAGGAGCGGGCGCGACCCTAGAGACAGTCCGAGGCCAAAGGCAAGTGAAGCGCAAGAAGCTCATTCTCGATGTCGATACCGGCACCGACGACGCCGTCGCGGTCATGCTCGCCGCGCTTCACCCCGGGCTCGACCTCGTCGCCTGCACGACCGTCAACGGCAACGTCGAGGTCGAGCATTGCACCGACAACACGCTGCGCGTGCTCGACCATATCGGGCGCAGCGATATCCCGGTCTACGAGGGGCTCTCCCGACCGCTCGTCCGCCCCGATTTCCCGATTCCGCGCTCGAAGGACGACCGTGCCGGAAAATTCCACGGCAAGACGCTACCGCTCCCACCTTCGAAGCGCACGAAGGCCTACAAGGGCGCGGTCGAGTTCCTGATCGAAACCTATCGGAACGCAACCGATGAGATCGCGCTCGTCCCGGTCGCGCCGCTCTCCAATATCGCGGCCGCGCTTGCGCTCTACCCAAAACTCGTCGAGCGCGTGCCGGAGATCGTGATCATGGGCGGCGGCCACGAGATCGGTAACGTCACTCCGTCGGCGGAGTTCAACATCTGGGGCGACCCGGAAGCCGCGGCGAGCGTGTTTTCCGCCGGCTTCCGCAAGCTGACGCTCGTGCCGCTCGACGCGACGCACCGCGCACTGGTCTCGCGCGACGACTGCGAGAAGCTTCGCGCGCTTGGCACGCCCGCCGGCGAAGCCGCGGCCGATCTGATCGGCCATCGGATCGTCGCCTACGACGAGTCGCAGAAGATGGACATCCCCCATACGACGCCGGTGCACGATGCGCTTTGTGTCGGTTTTCTGGTGGAGCCGACGTTGATCAAGGCGCGGCGTTACCACGTGGCCGTCGAGACAACGGGCACGCTCACCGTCGGCCGCACGGTGATCGACACGCATTTTCGTGGGCACGGCGACCCGCAATGCGACGTCGCCTTCGACGCCGACGCAAAACGCTTCGTGGAGCTTCTTATCGAGACGTTTGCGGCGAGGAAGTAGTCGCCCGCACCCCTACGCCTTCAGCAGCCACTCATGCCCCGGCTCGTTGTGGAATTTCCAGGTGCGCTTCGGTCCGGCCATCACGTTGAGATAATAGAGGTCGTAGCCGTGGATCGCCGCGCACGGATGATAGCCGCGCGGTACCAGCGTCACGTCCCCATCCTCCACCGTCATCGTCTCGTCGAGCGAGCCGTCCTCCGTGTAGACGCGCTGGAAGGCATAGCCCTGCGGCGGGTTGATACGGTGGTAGTAGACCTCCTCCAGGCGCGACTCGCGCGGCAGGTCGTCGGTGTCGTGCTTGTGCGGCGGATAGGACGAGGTGTTGCCGCCGGGCGTGATGACCTCCACGACGAGCAGGCTCTCCGCCGGCTCCCACTCCGGCAGGATGTTGGTGACGTGGCGGATGTTGGAGCCTTTGCCGCGCGTTTCCTGGTGCAGGCCGTCCGGCGGGATGACACGCGCCACAAGCTCGCCCGGAGCGCCGGGCGCCGAGCAGATCGCAAGCTCGACGTCGGTCGCCGCCGTCGCCATCCACTCGCCTTCCGCTGGGACATAGACCGACCAGGGCTTGCCCTCGAACGGGCTCATCCGCTCGCCGATCACCCCGAAATACTGGCCGTCGGCGCCGATCGCGGCGCGGCCGGAGACGAGCACGAGACAGACCTCGCGGTCCTTCGTCTTGGCACGTGCGCTTTCGCCGGCTTTGAGCCGGCAAAGGTCGAACCCGACATAGGTCCAGCCGGCGCTTGCCGGCGTCACGTGAATGACACGCCGCTTTTCGTCGGGCTTGCTCGGCCTGACCTTGAGATTCGTCATCGCCCGCCTCCCAGCCTTCAGGCCGCCCGCGCCGAGCGCGCGCTTTCGAAGAGCCGCACCAATCGTGAAAACCGCTCCGCCATATCGTCGACGGCATCGCCGTCATTGATCTTTCCGGCAAGCCAGCTTTTTGCCGCGTCCGCAAAGATCGTGCGCCCGACCGCGAAGCCGCGCACGACCGGCGCCTTCGCCGCGATGCGGAAGGCGCGTTCAAGCTCCTTCTCAGGCGCCTCAAGCCCGAGGAGCAGAACGCCACGGCACCAGGAATCCTGGCGCGCGATGACCTCGCCGACCGCGTTCCATCCCTCGGTCGAAGCCTGCGGCTCAAGCTTCCACCAGTCGGGCTTGATGCCGGCGGCATAAAGGTCGCCGAGCGCGCGCGCCACAGTCGTCGCATCGACCGCCCCGTGCGCGCTTGCGATGATCTCGACCAACAGCTCGCGATTGAGCCGCCGCGTGGCATCATAGAGGCCGCGGAGCGTGCGCAATTGCTCCGCCTTCAAGCTCGGATCGTCGTCGGGATGGTGGAAGACGAGACACTTGACCGTCTGCGACACCGGCCACTCGATGAGGCGCGAGCCGATGTCGGGGCTCTGCTCAAAGCGGAGCGGACGCGAGCCCGGCTCCTCCACCGGCCGCCCGATCCAGAACGGCAGCTTCTCCGCATCGAAGAGCGCCTCGCGGCCGTAAGTCTCGTCGAGAAGGATACCGAAGCCGGCGCGGCCGCCCGCGACCTTCGCCGCCGCCTTGACGGCAAGCCGCTTGAAGGCAGCAATCTTCTCGCGCGGCGCGCCGGATTGGTCCGCGAGCTTCTCCAGCTGCAGACGGTGGTCGATGGCCAGCGCGAAAAGCGTCTCCGGCAGCGCCCGCCGCGTGGTCGCCCAGTGCAGGTGGTTGAGTGCCGCGTCACGCCTGAGTGCCCGCTGCGGGCTACCGTTCTCGAGGAAGAACTGGAGCTCGTCGAAGGTCGGATATTCCGGCGAGCAGAGGAGCCGCGACACTGCCAACGCGCCGCAGGCATTCGCCCATGTAGCGCAAGTCTCATAGGATTCGCCGCGCAGCCATCCGCGCAGGAAGCCGCCCATGAAGGCGTCGCCCGCGCCGAGCACGTTGAAGACCTCGATCGGAAAGCCGCGCCCGACGATCCCGTCCTCGATTCTTTCCGGAATCGCATCGGGGAAGACGACGCAGCCCATCGGCCCGCGCTTCAGGACGATCGTCGCGTTGGAAAGCGAGCGGATCTTCTTGAGCGCCTGAAGATCATCCTCCTCGCCGGCGGCGATGTGAATCTCCTCCTCCGTACCGACGATCAGGTCGCAGTCGGGAAGCACCTCCTGCAGATGCTCCGACACGCGGTCGGAGCGGATGTAGCGGTTCTCGCCCGCAGCGTGGCCGGCGAGCCCCCAGAGGTTCGGGCGATAGTCGATGTCGAAGCCGACCTTGCGGCCAGCCGTGCGCGCGATGCGGATCGCCTTCTTGAGCGCCGCCGCCGGGCTTGCTTGCGAGAAATGCGTGCCCGTCACGACGACCGCGCCGGCGGAACGGATGAAATCTTCGTCGATATCGACCTCGGCGATCGCCATGTCGGCGCAGTTCTCGCGATAGAAGAGGAGCGGAAAGGTGCGGTCGTCCTCGACGGAAAGGATGGCGAGCGCGGTGAGCCGCTCCGGATCAACCTTGACACCGGTTAGCGAAACGCCTTCGCGCCGCAGCTGCTCACGGATGAAATGGCCGAGCTGCTCGTCGCCGACACCTGTGATCAAACCGGCCTTCAGCCCGAGCCGCGCCGCACCGATGGCGATATTCGTGGGCGAGCCGCCGACTGACTTCGCGAAGCTCGCCACGTCCTCGAGCCGCGAGCCGATCTGCTGCCCGTAGAGGTCGACGGACGAGCGTCCGATCGTGATCACGTCGAGGGAAATTACATCTGCGTCGCTTTGAGCCATTCCTCCCGGCTCCCGTTGTTGGCCTCTTGCCGGCAACCTATCATGCGGCGGAAACTCCGGACCAATTCATGGATCCGGCAAGAGGGGGGATAACATGCTTCGTTTCGGTCTGCTCGGCGCCGGACGCATTGGCCAGATCCATGGCAAGAACATCGCAGCTTCGCCCGACGCGACCCTGGTCGCGATCGCCGACGTCGACAAGGGCGCGGCTTCCAAGCTCGCCAAGGCGACGGGCGCGGAAGTGCGCGACGCCAAGGCAATCATCGCGGCGGATGACATCGACGCCATATTGATCGGCACACCGACCGATACGCATGCCGACCTGATCGAGGCCGGCGCCAGGGCTGGAAAGGCGGTGTTCTGCGAGAAGCCGGTCGCGCTCGCCTCGAAGCGGGTCGAGCGTTGCATCAAGGCCGTGGAAGCTGCGGGGACGCCGCTGATGATCGGCTTCAACCGCCGCTTCGATCCGAACTTCGCCGCCCTCAAGGCGCGCGTCGCCAAGGGCGCGATCGGCGCGGTCGAGATCGTCACGGTCGTCTCGCGCGATCCCGCCCCACCGCCGATCTCCTACATCGAGCGCTCCGGCGGCCTCTTTCGCGACATGATGATCCACGACTTCGACATCGCCCGCTTCCTGCTCGCCGAGGAGCCGGTCGAGGTCACCGCCTACGGCTCGTCGCTCGTCGATCCGGCGATCGGCAAGGCCGGCGACGTCGATACCGCGATCGTCATCTTGCGCACGGCTTCCGGCAAGCTCGCGCAGATATCGAACTCGCGCCAAGCCGCCTACGGCTACGACCAGCGGATCGAGGTGCACGGCTCGACCGGCATGGCGCGCGTCGACAATATTCTGGAGACGACCGTCGAGATCGCCGGCAAGGGTGGCTTTGCCGAGGATCCGGCGCAGAACTTCTTCCTCGAGCGCTATGCCGATGCCTACCGGCTCGAGCTTGCCGCCTTCATCGCGGCTATCGCCAAAGGCAGGGCCCCCTCGCCTTCCGGCCGAGACGGGCTGCAGGCCCAGCGCCTCGCCGATGCGGCGACGAAGTCGCGCGAGACAGGCAAGCCGGTCGCAGTGAAGGTCGACTGACGCGCCCTCGCCCCCACAATTGTCGTCATTGCCGGGCTTGACCCGGCAATCCGTTCCGCAACCTTGCCGAGGCTTGCGCGCGCCGGCATGGATGCCCGGATCAAGTCCGGGCATGACGACTGGAGGATCGACGCGGGGTCCCGGCATCGCTCTCATTTCACGCGCCGACGCTCGGCGATAGCCACCGTCAGCGTCATCGCCAAGGCGAAGCTCGCCGAAAGCGAGCGGAACCCTTCGACGTCAGCCTCGACGACCTCGAACCAGACGTCGGCGTCCTTTGCGAGCGGGCTGAACGGGCCGTCGGTGACGGCGACGACCGGCACCCCACGCTCCGCCGCGCGCGCGACGAGCGTGACGGTGTCGCTCGCATAAGGCGCGAAGCTGATCCCGAAGACCGCGTCGGCACCGGTCGAGAAGCCGATCTCCTCCACCGCCAGCCCGCCGACGGAATCGACGAGCACGTTGCGCACGCCGAGCTTGCCGAAGGCATAGGCCATGTAGCCGACGACCGGGAACGATCGTCTGAGGCCGATCAGGTAGATCGTCTCGGCACGCGACAGCGTTTCGACCGCCGCCTCGAGGTTGCGATAGTCGATGCGGCGGCGGAACGCCGCGATCGATCGCTCGCCGGCTTCGCAGAAGCCGTCGAAGAGAAGCGCAAGCTTTGAGGCGGAGCCGGTGCCGGAGAGCGCCTTGAGCCGCGTCTCGTAGTCCGGCACGCCCTCACGGAAGTGTTGGCGGAACACGGCCTGCAGGTCGGTGAAGCCTTGATAACCCATGGCCTGCGAGAAGCGGACCAGCGTCGAGGGCTGGACGTCCGCCTTGGCCGCGACCGAAGCGGCGGTGCCGAACGCGATCTCGTCCGGATGGCCGACGGCGAACGTCGCCACCTGCGCAAGGCGCTTCGGCAAGCGCTCGCGGCGCGCCACAATTTCGGCACGCAACCCGGCAAAATCCCGCGGCGTTTCGCTCTCCATCCGGCGCCCTGTCGCGCGTTGTTTTCTTTGCTTGACGGATGCTGCCAGAAATGGAATAAAAATTCCAAAAGAAAATTACAATGGCTCGTTCGTTCCGAAGAGAGGCGAGCCGAGGGAGGAGGAAAATGGCTGCTCCCGGCACGGATTCCGCCAGTAGGCCGCTCCTCGAGGCGCGCGGCATCTCGAAATATTTCGGCTCGATCACGGCACTCGCCGACGTGAATTTCGCGCTTCACCCAGGCGAGGTGCTGGGCGTCGTCGGCGACAATGGCGCCGGCAAATCGACGCTGATGAAGATTCTCTCCGGCCTCTACGTGCCGAGCGAAGGCGAGATCGTCTTCGACGGCAAGCTCGTGCGCTTCTCCAGCCCGCGCGACGCGCGCGCGGTCGGCATTGAGATGGTCTACCAGGACCTGGCGCTCGCCGGGAACATGCCGATCCACGAGAACATCTATCTTGGCCGCGAGCCCGGCAGGAAGATCGGCGGCATTACCGTCGTTGACGCGAAGAAGAGCCGCGTCATGGCGACGGAGCATCTCAATCGCCTGCATATCGAGGTGAAATCGGTCGATCAGAACGTCGAGGAACTGTCGGGTGGGCAGCAACAGGCGGTCGCCATCGCCCGCGCCACCGCCTTCGACGCGCGCGTGGTGATCATGGACGAGCCGACCGCGGCGCTCGCGGTCAAGGAGGTCGGCAAGGTGCTCGACTTGATCAAGCGCCTGAGGGACCACGGCGTCGGCGTCATCCTCATCAGCCACCGCATGGACGACGTGTTTTACGTCTCCGATCGCGTGATGGCGCTTTTCCACGGCCGCAACTTTGCCGAGGCACCGATCGGCGAGACGAACCGCAACGAGGTGATCGGCTGGATCATGGGCACCAAGGGCCACACCGAAGCCCTCGCCCACGATTTGGTGCATTGAGATGGCCGCCGTCGACGTCACTGCCCGGCAAGCCGGCATCGCGCGATTCCTCGAGCGTTACGGCATTCTTCTCGTCGTCATCGCGATGATGCTGCTGCTCTATTCGCTGCAGCCGGAATATTTCCTGACCGCCCGCAACCTGACGAACATTCTGAAGCAGGTCGCGATGAACGCGCTGCTTTCGATCGGGATGTTTCTGGTCATCGTGACCGCCGGCATCGACCTCTCCGTCGGCTCGGTTCTGGCGCTCGCCATGATGTCGCTCACCATGGCCGACAAGGCGGGATGGGCGTGGCCGGTCGTGATCCTACTCGGTCCGGCGGTCGGCGCTGCCGTCGGCCTCGTCAACGGGCTTGGGCTGACGTTGCTGCGCCTGCCGCATCCCTTCATCATGACGCTCGGCACCTTGAACGCCGCGCGCGGCTTGACCAACCTGATCTCAGGCGGCCGCCCGGTCTCCGGCCTTTCGGAGCCGGTCAAGTTCCTCGGCGCCGCGCAGATTCCCGTTCCCTTCCTCGGTCAGTTCGGCGCAATCCCGGTCAGCGCGCTCGTGCTTCTCATCGTCTATGGCGGGGTCGCCTTGTTCCTGCGCAAGACGGCGGTCGGCCGCCACGTGGTCGCCGTCGGCGGCAATCCGCAGGCGGCGCGCGTCAGCGGCATCAGCGTCGATCGCATTCTGGTGCTCGTCTACGTCCTTTCGGGGTTCTTCGCGGGCCTTGCGGCGCTGCTTCTTGCCGGCCGCACCGATTCCGGCTTCCCGAACGCCGGCATCGGCGCCGAGCTCGACGCCATCGCGGCCGTGATCATCGGCGGTGCCAGCTTCTTCGGCGGCCGCGGCACCGTGCTCGGCGTCTTCGCCGGCGTGCTCATCATGGGGCTCTTAAGGAACGGCCTGAACCTGATGAACGTCAGCGTCTTCTGGCAGCAGCTCCTGATCGGCGTGATCATCATTCTCGCCGTCTACATCGACGTGCTGAGGCGCCGGGCGGCGGTGCGCAAGTAGATGCCTTAAAGCATGCGCCGGCGGGCGTCTCCGCTGCCGGCATCGCCTTGGTTCAAGGGAGACGGGACGTAGGAACACAAGAAGGAGGAAGTCATGAAGAGAGTATTCAGCCTCGCGGCGATCTTGATGATGTCGACCGCTTTCGCCCACGCCGAAACGGTCGTGGTCGCGATGAAGGGACCGGGCTCCGGCAACCCGTTCTGGGCTGCGGTGCAGGCCGGCGCGGAAGAGGAAGGCAAGAAGCTCGGCGTCGATGTCGTCGTCGTCGCCCCGCCGCAGGAAAGCGACATCCAGGGCCAGATCGCCCTCGTCGAAGACCAGCTCGCCAAGAACATCGACGGTCTCGCCATCGCGCCGACCGATCCGAATGCGCTCGCGCCGGTCGTTGAGGAGGCTCGCAAGCAGGGCGTCGGCGTCGTGTTCATCGACACCAAGGGCATCAATGACGGGGTGACCTTCATCGGCACCAACAACGAGGTCGGCGCCGCGCTTGCCGCCGATTACATCTGCAAGAATGCCCCGAAGGGGAGCAACGTGGCGATCCTGCAGGGCATCATCACGCAGTCGACCGGACAGGCGCGCGCGAAGGGCTCGCATGACGGGTTGACCGCCTGCGGCCTGAACGTCGTCGCCGAGCAGCCCGCCGACTGGGATACGGCGAAGGCGCAGTCGGCGATGGAGAACATCCTGACCGGCCATCCCGACATCACTGCGGTGTTCGCCTCGAACGACAACATGGCGCTCGGCGCGGTGCAGGCGATCAAGTCGGCCGGAATGTCGGGCAAGATCATCGTGGTCGGCTTCGACGCCAACCCGAATGCCGCGGCGGCGGTGCTCGCCGGCGACATGGCGGCGACGGTTGCGCAGAACCCGCACAACATCGGCGCATTCGGCGTTGAGAACGCGCTCAAGGTGAAGCACGGCGAGAAGATCGACCCGGTTATCGACACCGGCACCGTGCTCGTCACCAAGGATAACGCGGCCGACTACAAGTAAGCCGTTCGAGAGGCATCAGCGTACCGGCGCGAAGAGCGCCGGTACGCAAGCCTGCGTAACACTTAGGCGACGGGCGCCGAAGCGGCTCGCCCGGCGCCTTTCCTCCGGCGCGGAATCGTGCAAGGTCCGTGCGGCGCCGACTTCCAGGCGGCACACGGACGCGCCATGACCCGCCACGACACATCCGCAACCGCAAAATCCCTTGCCGGCGAGTTCGGACGCGACTTGGCGCCGTTCGACGACGCGGCCGCGGCGGTCGCGCGCATCACGGAGATCTACGACCGCAGCGTCGCGGCGATCCGCGACGCCTTCGCCTCCGCCACGCGCGGCGGCGAGGCCCGCCGCGTCGACGCCAACTACCCCTACGTCGTCGTGCCGATTAAGCGCTCCGATCTTCACGTCGACGCGCGGCTCTCCTGGGGCGTGCTGCTTGAGGCCGGAATCTACGGCACGACGCTGACCCGCCCCGACCTCTTCGCCCGCTACTACGAAGAGCAGATCGCCTACATCCTGAAGCACCACGAGGTGCCGGTGCATGTCGGGGTCAGCAGCCGGCCGATCCCGCTTCCCTTCGTGGTCGAGGAAAGCGTCACCGACATCACCGAGGCGGACCTCCGCGCGCTGCAGGCGCACTTCTCCCTCCCCGACCTTTCGGCGACCGACGATTCGATCGCCAACGGCACATTCGTCGCGGCTCCCGGCCAGCCGCGCCCGCTGGCGCTCTTCACCGCCGAGCGCGTCGACTATTCGCTCGCGCGGCTGCAGCACTACACGGGCACCTCGCCGGAGCATTTCCAGAACTTCGTGCTCCTCACCAACTATCAGCGCTACGTCGACGCCTTCGTTGAGTTCGGCCGCGAGCGGGTCGGCAAGGATGGCTACACGGGTTTCGTCGCGCCGGGGAATCTGATCTTCCCGGCGACACCGCGCGCCTCCGGCGGTGCCGAGCCGAAATCGCCGCGCTACCTTCCGCAGATGCCGGCCTATCATCTGAAGCGCGAAGGAAACGACGGCATTACGCTCGTGAATATCGGCGTCGGCCCGTCGAACGCGAAGACGATCACCGACCACATCGCGGTGCTCCGCCCCGATTGCTGGCTGATGCTCGGCCACTGCGCGGGCTTGCGGCGGAGCCAGCTTCTCGGCGACTATGTGCTCGCCCACGGCTATGTGCGCGACGACCACGTGCTCGACCAGGATCTGCCGACCTGGGTGCCGGTGCCCCCGATCGCCGAAGTGCAGGTGGCGCTGCAGCAGGCGACCGTCGCGGTGACCGGCCTCCGCGGCCAGGACCTGAAGACGCGGCTTCGGACCGGCACCGTCGCCACCACCGACAACCGCAATTGGGAGCTCCGCTTCGACGAGCTCTTCAGCCGCCTGAACCTCGCCCGCGCCATCGCCATCGACATGGAATCGGCGACGGTCGCGGCGAACGGGCTCCGCTTCCGCGTGCCCTACGGCACGCTTCTTTGCGTCTCCGACAAGCCGCTCCACGGCGAGCTGAAGCTTTCCGGCATGGCCAACGCCTTCTACCGCGAGCGCGTCAGCCAGCACTTGAAGGTCGGGCTCGAGACGATGCGGCTCCTGCGCGAAGAGGGCATCGACCGCCTGCACTCCAGGAAACTCCGCGGCTTCGACGAGCCGGCTTTCAGGTAGCCTCGACCGTCTCACCCAACATCGTCGTCATTGCCGGGCTTGACCCGGCAATCCATTCCGGACCTGTCATGATCTCTTCGCGGCTACCGAATGGATGCCCGGATCAAGTCCGGGCATGACGAGTGCAAGAATTCAATCGCCGGCGACCTCTTCTTCGCCGTCGATCCAGGTGCTGCGCACGCGCATGTCAGGGTCGAGGAGCACCATGTTGGCGCGGTAGCCGCGTTTGATCATTCCGAGCGCGCCGTCGAGGCGAAGAAACGTCGCCGGGACGAGCGAGGCCATGCGCAGCGCGTCGGCGAGATCGAGGCCGAGGTGCGAGACAGCGTTCCGCACGGCCGTCGCCATGTCGAGATCGGAACCGGCGAGCGTCCCGTCCGCCGTCGTCAGCCGCCCGTCGCGGCGATAAACCGTGCGGCCCTGCAGGTCGAAGCTTTGAAGATCGGTGCCGACCGTCGGCATCGCGTCGGTGACAAGCAGCATGCGGTCGGCGCCCTTCAGGCGAAACGCCATCTTGAGCACCGGCGCCGCCACATGGTGGAGATCGGCGATCACGCCCGCAAAGGCGAGCGGATCGTCGAGCGCGGCGCCGACCGGACCGGGCTCGCGGTTCATCAGCGGCGGCATGGCGTTGAAGAGATGCGTGTAGCCGCGAAGCCCGTGCTCGCGCGCTTGCATGAGCAGCGCATAGTCGGCGCGGGTGTGGCCGGCAGCGACGATAGCGCCGCCGGACGCCAGCGCCTCGATCGCCTCGGACGGCACCATCTCCGGCGCAAGCGTGACGAGCGTCACCCCGCGCTTCAGCGACGTCATGATACGGATGTCCTCCGCCTCGATCGGCCGAAAGAACTTCGGGTCGTGCACGCCCTTCCGCTCGGGGCTGAGGAACGGACCTTCGAGATGGATGCCGAGCAGGCCGGGAACGCCGGCCGCGAGAGCTTCGTCCACGGCGGCGACCGCCTCCGCCATCTTCTCGCGCGTGTCGGTGATGAAGGTCGGCAGGAAGCCGGTCGTGCCGAAGCGCCGGTGCGCCGCGCCGATCGCGCGGATGCCGTCGACGCGGCGCTCGTCGTTGAAGAGCACACCGCCGCCGCCGTTCACCTGCACGTCGATGAAGCCTGGCGCGAGTAGCCCCTCGACCGCGCGGCGCTCGATCCGCGAGCTGAGCTTCTCGACGCCCTGGAGCCTTGCGATCCGCCCGTCCTCGACCACGACAGCTCGCCCTTCGAGCATGCGCGCGCCATCGAAGACGGTGGCACCGGTGATAGCGTAGACGCTCATGCGCGTGCTTCCTTCGTGGCCGGCCTGCCTTCGACGGCGCGCCGGGCCATTAGGATCGCGCCGTCGAGCGCGTCGCTTTTCGGCGCCGACAGATGCGCGCGGATTTGAGGCGGCAGCCATTTCGAGAGTGGCTCGGCGAGCCCGCCGATCAGGCAGACGCTCGGCGCGCCGACCTCGATCAGCCGCTCGATGATTCCGACCGCGTCGGCCGCCGCCTCGCTCACCAGAGCAAGGCCAAGCGGGTCGCCCTTCTCCGCATGCTCGAGCACCAGCGGCACGAAGCGCCCGTAGTCGACGGGGCGCGCAGTCGTGGCAAAGGCGATGATCTCCTCCACACTGTCGTTGAAGCGCTTTAAGATCGCGGTGGCGAGCGGCGACATTCGGGCGCGCCCATCTTGTGCCCAAAGCGATCGGCGGATCGCCTCACGCCCCAGCCGCTGGCCACTCGCCTCGTCCGAGACTTCGGCGCCGTAGCCGCTCACGTAGAACTGGCGGCCTCCGACGACCGCAAGCCCGCACGAGCCGGTGCCGAGGATCAGGATCGCGCCGTCGGCGCCCCGATACGCGCCGAGCCAGGCGGCGTAGGCGTCGGTTTCGATTTCGACGGACGGGAACGGATGCGGCTCGGCGAGAAGCCTGGCGGTAGCGCTCTTCAGCGCAGCGCCGGCAAGACCTAACCCGGCATGCGCGCGCCTGAGGTCCGCCTCCGGCAGCCCGGCGTTCCGGGCGGCTTCGCCGGCGGCAGTCAGGATCGACTGCATGACGAGCTTCGAATCGAGCCGGACATTTGCCGGCCCGCCGGCGCCCTCGCCGAGGAGCACGTCCGCCGCGTCACGGAGCCGCGCACGGCAACTCGTGCCGCCGCCATCTATGCCGATGTAGAGGGGGTCTGGCATAAGGGCTGCGTCATATCAGCAAGGATCGCGAACGGCCAATGGGCGACACCGAAACGACTGCAGGTTCCTACTGGGACTTCCCCTACCCTTCGCGCCGCATGCCGGTGCTCGCCCGCAATTGCGTGGCGACGACGCAGCCGCTTGCGGCGCAGGCGGGACTTACGATGCTCGCCAAGGGCGGCAACGCGGTCGACGCGGCGGTCGCGACCGCAATCGCGCTGACCGTTGTGGAGCCGACCGGAAACGGGCTCGGCAGCGACCTCTTCGCGATCCTCTGGGACGGCTCGAAGCTCGTCGGCCTGAACGCCTCGGGCCGCTCGCCCGCCGCCTGGAATCCAAAGCTATTCACCGAGCCGGCCATGCCGCACGAGGGCTGGAATTCCGCCACCATTCCCGGCGCGGTCGCAGCCTGGGTGGAGCTCAATCGCCGCTATGGAAAGCTGCCCTTCGCGACTCTCGTAGAACCGGCGATCCGTTACGCGAACGACGGCTTCCTCGTCTCGCCGATCATCTCACAAATCTGGAAAGCCAACGTGGACAGGTTGAAGGACCAGCCGGGCTTTGCCGACGCCTTCATGCCGCGCGGGCGCGCGCCGGCGGCCGGCGAATATTTCAGCCGGCGAGATATGGTGGCAACGCTCGCAAAGATCGCCGATACCGAAGGCGAGGATTTCTATCGCGGCGAGATCGCGGCGAAGATCGCTCGCGCGGCAAAGGATAGTGGCGGCTTCATCGGCGAGGACGACATGGCCTCGCACTCGATCGACTTCCTCGACACGATCGACGTGGAGTTCCGCGGCCACCGCATCCATGAGATCCCGCCGAACGGCCAGGGCATCGCTGCGCTTGTCGCGCTCGGCTTGCTCGAGCGGCTGGAGATCGACGGCCTTCGGCCCGACAGCCCGGAGCTCGTGCATCTTGAGATCGAGGCGCTGAAGCTCGGCGTCGCCGACGTGCGCGATCACGTTGCCGATCCCGACACGATGGAGGTGACGCCGGCCGCCCTGCTCGACCCCGCACGGCTCGACGACATGGCGCGTGGCATTGCGCGTGACCGCATTGCCGTTCCGGCGCCCCGCTCCATGAACCGCGGCGCAACCGTCTACCTCGCCGCGGCCGACGCGAGCGGCATGATGGTCTCGCTGATCCAGTCGAACTATCACAGCTTCGGCTCTGGCGTGGTCGTGCCGGGCACCGGGATCGCGCTCAACAACCGCGCATCCTGCTTCGTGACCAGGCCCGGCCACCCGAACCGCGTCGGGCCGAGGAAGCGCCCGCTCAACACCATCATCCCGGGCTTCATCACCAAGGATGGCGCGCCGGTCGCCGCCTTCGGCGTCATGGGCGGAACCATGCAGCCGCAGGGGCATACGCAGATGGCGGTGCGCATGCTCGCTTGCGGACAGAATCCGCAGACGGCTATTGATGCGCCGCGCTGGCGCGTCGAGGGCGAAGACATTTGGATCGAGCCGTCGATGGCGGCGGAGACCCGGGCCGGCCTCACGGCACGCGGACACAAGCTATCGGAGGGGACGCTGCTCGATTTCGGCGCGGCACAAACGATCCTGCGCGTCGACCACGGCTACATCGCGGCTTCCGAAAGCCGCCGCGACGGCTGCGCCGTCGGGTTCTAGGCGCCTGCGGGCACCATAACGAAGCGGCGTGATTCTCGGGCTGAACAAAGCGAAGACCCAAGAACCCAAATCGACCTGCCTCAATAGACTGGGTCCCCGGGTCGCGCGTCGCGCGCCCGAGGATGACCGCGCAAGAGTTGGCCTCCGAAGCCGACCCTAGGCCGCGCCCTCCATCAGCTCCGCATCGACCTGCTGCAAGGCGAGCGCCACGCCGCCCATCGGTACGGCGTCGGCGCCGAGCGGCGAAAGCTCGATGTTGAGCCGCGCGGCAAGCTGTTCCATCGCCGAGCGCGCAAGCGCGTTCCTGAGCGCCGTCAGCATCCACGGCGCGACGACGGCGAGATTGCCGCCGAGCACGAGGTGGCTCGGATTGAGCGCGTTGACACTCCCCCCAAGCGCGCGCCCGATCATGTCGCCGGTCTCGGCAAGGAGCGCGAGCACGATCGGATCGCCGGCCTCCGCGCGCATTGCGACCTCGGTGAGATCGTCGGCCGGTGCACCGCGCTCGACGAGGCTTTCAATCAGCCCCGGCACGGACGCGTAGGTTTCTAGACACCCCTGCCCGCCGCAGGCGCAGGAGCGCCCGCCGGGCACGATGCGGATATGGCCGAACTCACCGGCGAGACCCTCCGCCCCGCGATAAAGCCGGCCGGCGACGAAGATCGCGCCGCCCACGCCCGAATGCCCGCTGACATAGATGAAGTCGTCGACGCCGGCGCAGCTTCCGAACTCGCGCTCCGCGATCGCGGCGGCGTTGGTGTCGTTGTCGATCAGGACCGGCACTGGAAAGAGTGCTGCGGCGATCTCCGGCAGGGGCACCTCGCGCCACCCAAGATTCGGGCCGAAGATCAGATGGCCCTTGCGGTCGACCAGCCCGGGGACTCCGATCCCGATGGCTTTCAGCGGCACCGGCGCAAGCCGCTGGCGAAGCTTCGCCGCCGCCTGTTCGAGCGAGCGCATCCCTTCGCGCGGCGACCTCGATCCGGGCCGTTCCTCGCGATCGACGATCTGCCCGCCGAGATCGGCAGCGACGACCTCGATGCCGTCGGGCTCGAGCCTGACGCCGAGGACGAAGCCGGCGGAGCGCGGGATTGACAGCGCAACCGCCGGCCGGCCGAGACGGCGGACCCCGGCGCTCGTCGTGGAGCGCGCCACGAGCCCCGCCTCGACGAGCTGCGAGGTGACGGCGGAGACGGTTGCCTTGTCGAGCCCGGTCAGCACCGCGAGCTCGCGCTGCGAGCTGCCGGGATGACGGCGGAGCGCCTGCATCAGGAGCACGGCGTTGACCCGCCGCACCCACGCCGAGTTCACGCCTCTTCCCGTCGGACGTGGCTCTAACGTTGCGATCGGGCCTGGCGATCCTGCGGCGCTCTTGACGCTCATGGGCCGGCAAAGATAGCGTCGATTTAGTTCGGGGGTCTACACAAAAGCCGCAGAAAAGCTTCGCGTTCGGACGCACGCGCCAAGGGTCTCGTCGATTGCGGGGCCGCCGACCTTCCGGCTATCACTATCGAAACGCCGCCCGGAAACCGGGCGGGACAAGCGGCCGAGGGAGGACACCACCGCCATGAAGACAATGAAGGGCCCGGCGATCTTTCTTGCCCAGTTCGCCGGCGACAAGCCGCCGTTCAACTCGCTGAAAGCGATGGCCGAGTGGGCCGGCTCGCTCGGCTACGAGGGCATCCAGATCCCGAGCTGGGACGGCCGCCTGTTCGACCTCGGCAAGGCGGCGAGCTCGAAGACCTATTGCGACGAGGTGGCCGGCATCATGCCGCGAGGCGGGCGTCGAGATCACCGAGCTTTCGACGCATCTGCAAGGCCAGCTCGTCGCCGTGCATCCGGCCTACGATGTCGGCTTCGACGCTTTCGCGCCGAAGGAAGTGCACGGCAATCCGAAGGCGCGCCAGCGCTGGGCCGTCGACCAGATGAAGAAAGGCGCGAAGGCGTCGCGCAATCTCGGCCTGAAGGCTTGCGTCTCGTTCACCGGCGCGCTTGCCTGGCCCTATCTTTATCCTTGGCCACCGCGCTCGCCCGGCCTGATCGAGACCGCCTTCGACGAGTTGGCGAAACGCTGGAAGCCCATCCTCGACGTCTACGAGGACAACGGCGTCGACGTCGGCTACGAGCTGCATCCAGGCGAAGACGTGATGGACGGCGCCACCTTCGAGATGTTCCTCGAACGCCTCGACAACCATCCGCGCTGCGGCATCAACTACGACCCGTCGCACTTCGTGCTGCAGCAGCTCGACTACGTCGAGTTCATCGACTTCTACCACGAGCGCATCTTCGCCTTCCACGTGAAGGACGCGGAGTTCAACCCGACCGGCAAGCAGGGCGTCTATTCCGGCTTCCAATCCTGGCTGAAGCGCGCCGGCCGCTTCCGCTCGCTCGGCGACGGACAGGTCGATTTCTCCGCGATCTTTTCCAAGCTCGCCGAATACGACTACGACCGCTGGGCCGTGCTCGAATGGGAATGCGCGCTGAAGGACGCCGAGACGGGCGCGGCTGAAGGTGCGCCGTTCATCGCCGCGCATATCATCAAGGTGACCGCGCACGCCTTCGACGACTTCGCCGGCGGCGCGATGGACGTGAAGGCGAACAGACGAGCGCTCGGGATATAGCTGAGCGAGGAGGCGCGACCCATCGGAATGGGCCGGGGAATTTCCTCGCACGCCCGACGCGTTCCTCTCCCCGTCGGGGAGAGGTGGGCCGAGCAAAGCGGAGGCCCGGTGAGAGGGAACACCCAGTTGCCGCGACGCCTCCTCGCCCGTCGCCTTCGGCTACGCCCTCTCCCCGATGGGGAGAGGAAGACGCGCAACCGTCTCCGGCTGATCGTCAGCAGGCGGAGTGCGGGACCGGCTAAGGGGAGGAAAGAATGGCGATCACAGGACGCAGCGAGAAGTTTTCGGGAAGAATCCGCCTCGGCATGGTGGGCGGCGGACAGGGCGCCTTCATCGGCGGCGTGCACAGGATCGCCTCCCGCATCGACGACCAGTACGAGCTTGTCGCCGGTGCCCTCTCCGCGGACCCGGCGCGCGCCAAGGCCTCCGGCAAGGAACTCGGCCTCGCCGACGACCGCAGCTACGGCAGCTTCGAGGAGATGGCACGGCGCGAGGCGCGACTTCGCGACGGCATCGAGGTGGTCGCCATCGTCACGCCGAACCACATGCATTTTCCCGTCGCCAAGGCGTTCCTGCAAAAGGGCATCCACGTCATCTGCGACAAGCCGCTGACGGCGACGCTGCGCGAGGCAAAGAAGCTCGCGGAGCTGGCGCAGAAGTCCGGCAAGGTCTTCGCGCTGACCCATAACTACACCGGCTACCCGATGGTGCGGCAGGCGCGCGAGATGGTGCAGAAGGGTGAGCTCGGAACGATCCAGCTGATCCACGCCGAATACGTGCAGGACTGGCTGACGACGAAGCTCGAATCGACCGGCCAGAAGCAGGCCGAATGGCGCACCGACCCGGCGCGCTCCGGCGCCGGCGGCGCGGTCGGCGATATCGGCACGCACGCCTACAACCTCGCCTGCTTCGTTTCCGGCATCGACGCGTCGGAAATCTCCGCCGACCTGACGAGCTTCGTGAAGGGCAGAAAGCTCGACGACAACGTCCACGTGATGCTGCGCTACAAGAACGGCGCGCGCGGCATGATCTGGGCGAGCCAGGTCGCGCCCGGCAACGAGAACCACCTGGTGCTCCGCGTGCACGGCACGAAGGGTGGGCTCGAATGGGCGCAGGAAGACCCGAACTACCTCTGGTTCACGCCGTTCGGCGAGCCGAAGCGGCTGATCACGCGCGGCGGCGCCGGCGCCGGCGCTGCCGCGGCGCGCGTCACCCGCGTGCCGCCGGGGCATCCGGAGGGCTACCTCGAAGGCTTCGCCAACATCTACAAGGAGGCAGCCGCCGCGATCATCGCCGCGCGCTCCGGCAAGAAGCCCGACAAGGCGGTGATGTTCCCGACCGTCGAGGACGGCGTGAAGGGCGTCGCCTTCGTCGACGCCTGCGTCCGCTCGTCGAAGAAGAACGCCGGCTGGGTGGCGCTCTGACCTGAACTTGATCGCGCCTGCGATCGAGCGGCGGTAAAGCGCCCCGCATGATCGCAGGCGATTCCCGAAGGCGTCTCGGCGTGCGAATGCGCGCAACGGCATTCGCCGCCTGGCTTGCCTTGGTGGCGCCGACCGCAGTCGCGGCGGAGGATGTAACGGAGCCGGCCGCAGCGCCCGCCAGTCGCTGCCGAGGCCGAGCCGGCCGACGCGGAGCAGACGACGGCCGACCCGGAGGAAGCGCAGAAGGCGCTCTGCACGCTGATCGAGACAGCCGCGACGGACAACGATCTCCCCATCGGCTTCTTCACGCGGCTGATCTGGAAGGAGAGCCGGTTCCGCGACGATGCCGTCAGCCCGAAGGGCGCTCAGGGAATTGCGCAGTTCATGCCCGGCACGGCAGCGGAGCGCGGTCTCGACGATCCGTTCGACGCAACCGCAGCGATCCCCGCTTCGGCGAGCCTGCTCGCCGACCTGAAGCGCGACTTCGGCAATCTCGGTCTCGCCGCGGCGGCTTACAACGCCGGCCGCGACCGGGTGAACGACTGGCTCAACGACAACGGCACCCTCCCCGCCGAGACACGCGACTACGTGCTCGCGATTACCGGAGCCTCGGCCGACACCTGGGCCGACCCGAAGAGTGCTGAGACGCTTCGCGCCGACGCGGACGACGGGAAGGACTGCTTGCAGCTTGCCGCGCTCCTCAAGGGCCCTGCGCCGTCGCTTACACCGGAGATCGAGACGGCGCACGCGCCGTGGGGCGTGCAGGTTGCAGGCGGTTTCTCCAAGGCGCTCGCGATTGGAGCGTATCAGGAGCTTACGAAGCGCTTCGCTACGCTCTTCGCGGATCGCGCGCCGATGATCATCGGCGGGCGCATGGCGGGACGCGGCACGCGCGCCTTCTATCGCGTCCGCGTTCCGGTCGAGACGCGCGCGGAGGGCGAAGAATTCTGCAGCAAGCTGAAGCGCGCGGGCGGAAGCTGCATCGTGCTCAAGACCTGAGGCGCGCTGCCCTTAAGAATCCCCGCTCGACGCGACATTGAAGCTCACCGCTATCGCAGTTCCCCGCTCGCGGTCGGCGATTTCGAGCTCGCCGTCGATCTGGCGGACGAGCCCCTCGATGATGCGATAGCCGAGCGATGCGTGGCGGCGCTCGGAAAAGCCGTCCGGCAGGCCGATACCGTCGTCGGCGACTGTCATGCGCACCCGGCCCTCCCCGGCGTTCCGAAGCGTCACGCTGACCGTACCCTGCCGATCGGGATAGGCGTATTTGATGGCGTTGGTCAGAAGCTCGTTCAGAATCGAGAGCAGCCGGAACGGCGCGGTCGTTCGCGACGGTCACAGGCTCAGCGGTAACATCCACCGTGATCGCGTCTGCCTCCGCGACAGTCCGTTCGAGGTCGCGGCAGAGCGTCTCGAGGAAGATGTCAAGGTCGACCGAATTGAAGTCCTGGCTGCGATAGAGCCGCTCGTGCACCGAGGCGACAGCGTGCACTCGGAGCTGCGCCTCCTGGATCAGCGCGCGCATTTCGGGGTCGTCGAGCCTGCCGCTTTGCAGCGACAGCATCGAAGAGACGAGTTGCAGGCTGTTCTTGACGCGATGGTTGACCTCGCGAAGCAGTATTTCCTGTCTCTCAAGGGCTTGTCGAAGCTCGGCGTCGGCGTTCTTCCGCTGCGTTATGTCGAGCACCGTTCCGATCAGCCGCAGCGGCCGCTGCGTCCGCTCGTCGTAGATCATGCGACCGTGCGAGGAGATCCAGCGCACGCCGCCGTCCGGGCGGACGATCCTGTGCTCGAGTATCTGGTCGCCGCCGGAGCTTGGATCGAGCGTGTACTGAAGGCGGCTGAGTACGATATCGCGATCTTCCGGGTGGATGCTGTCGCGCCAATAGTCGTAGCTGGCGGGATGATCGGGCTTGAGGCCCCAGATCGCCTTCTGCCGCTCCGACCAGATGGTCTCGCCGGTCTCGACGTTCCATTCCCAGATTCCAAGCCCCGTCGCCTCGGCGGCAAGCGCCAGCCGCGCCCGGTCGAGCGTCGCCTCCTCGGCGCGTTGCTGCTCTGCTTCCGCCCGCTGCTCCGCTTCCTTCCGCGCCTTGACGCGACGCGTCACGTCCGCCGCGAAGGCCAGGATTCCCTCTGCGACCCCGTTCGGGTCCAGCAGCGGGTAATAGGTGATGTCCCAGTACATCGACGGAGCATCGGCTTCCGGCGGTATCGGCTCTTCAAGAGCCTGCAGCACACGCGCCTCGGAAAGCACGCGGTCACGAAGCGCATAGGTTTCGGAGCGCAGCGCAACGCCGAGCACGTCCCGCATTTCGCGTCCGACAGGATCGGTGGAATTCGGGATGAGCGCGTTGCGGTAGTGGCTGTTCGCGTAGACGAACCGGTGGTGCGGGCCGACCGTGACGCCGATCGCGACGGGCAGATTCTCAAAGAGCTGGAGTATCGCGTCGGAGCTGAAGCGCAGGCCATCCTCGGCCAGCGAGACGCCGCGCAGCGCATCGCCCAGAGTATCCCGGACGCACGTGCCCGGAACCCCATCCACCTTCATCTCGGTTTGCCACCTCCAGTGACAACGACAGGATGCGAAGCGGACAGGAAAAGCAATGGAATTCGAATGGCGGAATTCGGAAAGAATTGCGCCGGCTTCCCAAGCACTTCTTTGAAGAATCTGCTAATTCACTACCAGCCTTCCGCGCCCATGAGCGGCACGAAACGGACCGCGCCGAGGTCTTCTTCTTCGAAGCGATCGCCGCGACGGGTGATGACCTTCAGGTCCTGGTGCGAGTCGACGCTGACCGGGATGACGAGCCGGCCGCCTTCGGCGAGCTGCTGCTTCAGAGACTGCGGCGCAGCCGGCGCGCCAGCCGCCACCAGGATGGCATCGTAGGGCGCGCGCTCCGGCACGCCGCGTGAGCCGTCGCCGTGGAGCACCGTGACGTTCTGGTAGCCGAGGCGCGCAAGCGCATCCCTCGCGCTTTCCGCGAGCGCCGCGTGGCGCTCGATCGTCACCACCTCTTTCGCGATCTCCGCCAGGATCGCTGCGGCGTATCCGGAGCCGGCGCCGACCTCGAGCACGCGCGCGCCCGGAGAAATCTTCGCGGCCTCCGTCATCAGCGCCACGACATAAGGCTGCGAGATCGTCTGCCCCTCCCCGATCGGGAGTGGATTGTCCTCGTAAGCGGAGGTGGAAAGCTCCGGCGAAACAAAGATTTCGCGCGGGACCTTGCGAAACGCGGCGAGCACCCGCTCATCGCCGATTCCGCGCGCGACAAGCTGCACGGCGACCATCTCCTCCCGCTCAGCCGAGCGGTCGGCGGATTCATTTCCTCCCTCCGGCTGCCGTCCGGTCCGGTTCACGGCTGGAGCATCGTCCGCGACCATCCGGTGCCGGAGGGGACGAAGCGGACGCGGTGATGCAGGCGGAAGGCGCCGTCGCGCCAGAACTCGATCTCTTCAGGCGCGATGCGGAAGCCGGACCAGTGCGGCGGGCGCGGCACGTCGCCGGCCGCGAACTTCGCGGTGTAGAGCGCGACGGCCTTCTCGAGCGCCAAGCGGCCCTCGAGCGGTTCTGATTGCTGGCTGGCCCACGCGCCGATACGGGCGAGCCGCGGACGCGTCGTGAAATAGGCATCGGCCTCGGCGTCTGCGACCGGCGTCACGCCGCCGCGCACCCTGACCTGCCGGCGAAGCGTCTTCCAGTGGAAGAGGAGCGCCGCCTTCGGATTCGCGGCAAGCTCCCGCCCCTTCGCGCTCTGAAGGTTTGTATAAAAGACGAAGCCCGTCTGGTCGAAGCCCTTCAGGAGCACCATGCGGACGTCCGGCAGCCCGTCCCGGTCGACGGTCGCGAGCGCCATCGCGTTCGGATCGTTCGGCTCGGATGCGGTCGCCTCCGCAAGCCATTCGGAAAAAAGCCGAAACGGGTCCGTAGCGTGCGCGAGGTTACTACTTGTTAACCCCTCGTCGCCATGGTCTGTTGTGGCGGTGATCTCGCCGTCGGTCATCACTGGTTCCGCGTTGATGCCCTTTGTTCCTTATACAAGCCGCGCCCTACCCGCCGCCAGCCGGTTGGCCGCCGGGCTTGTTTTGCCGATGCTTCTCGTCGGCTGCTCGATGTCGATGCTCGGCGGCGCCACGCCGGCGACGACCGGCTCGATCCAGCCGGCAGTCGAGGTGCAGCGTCCGCTTCCCTCGACGCTCGCCTTCTCCGATGCCGCCAAGATCGGCGAGGCCGCGAACGCCGCCTTGATGGTGGCTTCCGGCGAGGCCACCGGCGACTGGGTGAACGCGGCGACCGGCTCCTCCGGCACGGTCGCGACGGTCGACCTGCCGAACCCGCCCGGCAAAGGCTGCCGCCCCTTCTCCACCACCGTGACCTCGATCGGCGGCGTGCACGAATATGCCGGCGCGATCTGCGATACGGCCGGCGGCCGCCCGCGCGTCACGATCGACGAGCGGAGCCCGAGCGAACGCACTTAGAGGCGCGAACCCGCCCAGGAACCTCATCCTGAGGTGCAATGCCGGCAAAAGCCGGCATTGCCTCGAAGGAGACTCCAGAAGGCGGAGCCCAACGGTGCGTGCTTCGACGCTCGCTCCGCTCGCACCTCAGCATGAGGAGGTGAGCTAATCCCATCCCCACCCCGTCGTCGTTGCGAGGCCTGACTCGACGATCCATTCGGCCCCGGCCGGACCGCCCCACCGTCAGGCTGGCATTTTCGGCCAATTCCTCCCATATCTTGGCCTGTGGAAATTCTCCCAGGAATCACCCCGGATAGAGCCGGCCGGAGAAGCGCGGCCGGAGTTTCGTGATGCGCGATCCCTATGACGTGCTTGGCGTCGGCACTTCCGCGAGCGAAGCGGAGGTCAAGCGCGCCTATAGAAAGCTCGCCAAGCAATACCACCCCGACAAGCACCAGGGCGACAAGCGCGCGCAGGCGAAGTTCGCCGAGATCAACGCCGCTTACGAGATCGTCGGCGACAAGGAGAAGCGCGGAAAGTTCGACCGCGGCGAGATCGACGCGGAAGGCAAGCCGAAGTTCCAGGGCTTCGAGGGGTTCCGCGCGGGGCCGGGCGGCGGCTTCGAGAACGTCGACCCGGGCGCCTTCGAGGATGTCTTCGAGGCGCTGCGGCGCAGCCAGTCCGGAAGCGCCGGCGGCCCCGGAGGGCCGGGCGGCGGCACGCGCACCTTCCGTTTCACGACCGGAGGGCCCGGCGGCGCGCGCACGTTTGAGACGGGCAGCGACGACGACATCTTGAGCTCGATCTTCAGTGGGCTCGGCGGCGGACGCGGGCGCGCCCGCACGGCCGAGCCACCGCGGCAGGGTACCGACATCCGCGCCGAGATCGCCGTCACGCTGGAGGACATCGCCGAAGGAAAGAAGCCGAAGGTCTCGCTGCCGACCGGAAAGACCATGGCACTAACGCTTCCCGTAGGCGTGCAGGACGGACAGGTGATCCGCCTCGCGGGCCAGGGCCATCCCTCACCGTCAGGCGGCAAGCCCGGCGACGCGCTCGTCACCGTGCGCTTCGTCCAGCATCCGCTCTT
This sequence comes from uncultured Alphaproteobacteria bacterium, assembly GCA_963761005.1. GTDB lineage: Bacteria > Pseudomonadota > Alphaproteobacteria > Rhizobiales > Afifellaceae > DASWJZ01. Next base: position 899,865 of record CAVXFK010000027.1, on the reverse strand, counting down.
CAAAATGGAGGGCGCGGATTTGCGCCTCGATCTCCCGATCAGCCTCGACGAGGCGGTGCTCGGCGCGAAGATCCCAGTGCCGACGCTATCCGGAAAAGTTCAGGTTACGATCCCGCCGAATTCTTCCAGCGGCCGGACGCTCAGGCTCAAGGGCAAGGGCCTCCCCCGCGCGCACGGCCACGGCGATCTTTTGGTGACCCCGCGCATCGCGCTGCCCGAAGGCAGCGACGGGGACTTGGAGGCGCTGATGAAGAAATGGCGCGAGGGGAAGAGGAAGAGCGTGCGGGGCGCAGGGTTCGAGTAAGCGTAACAACGCTCGCTTTGCCTATTTGTACCTAACTGAGGACGATCTCCAGCTTTGCGCTGGTAGCAGATGTCGGCGGTAGCGGACGTAGGCCATTTCCCGACGACAGCGTCAGTCCGTCTGCAGACTCAGCCAGAGTTCACCGCGCCTGAGCAGCCGGTCGAAAGCTGTCAATTGGTCAAATCTTTCAGCCTGATGGACGCCAGCTGACTCCTCGGTAAGACTTCTGAAACTAAAGTTTCAAGTGCTTGCGACCGGGCGAGAGAAAGGGCGCTCCCTAAAGGCGCTGGCAACATCGTTCGTCCACTCTCGAATAACCCGTTTTTCACTGCTGATCTGATCAACCATGCCCGATAGTACCTGCAGAACAGACCGCATCGCAGCGGGGACACACGAACGCTTTGGGCCATGTCTACGGAGTCAGCGGCTCAAGCGCGACTATAGGCCTCGAAAAGGTCGTGCCAGCCGACCGGGGGCATGTCGTCACCGTCGGAAAATTCCTCAAGATTCATGCCGGCAGCTTGGTGTTGGTAGGCGTCGTCACCGACGTTTCGACGCAGAGCGCCTTGATCTCCAAAGAAAAGGGCCAGACCGTTCTTGCCGTGGTTGATTTGCTGGGTGAGATCGATCGCGGCGCCTCCGGTTCTGCCGGAGCGGGCTTCCGCCGCGGCGTTCGCGACTATCCGACTATCGGAGATCTCGCCGCGCCGCTGACCACTGAAGAGCTGAGCGTCGTCTTCGCCAGCCCGGGCCGGAAGACGATCCACATCGGCACCCTCCAACAGGATTCCACCGTTCCGGCTGGTGTCGATGTCGACGAGATGCTTAGCAAGCACTTCGCGGTTCTCGGCTCCACAGGTGTCGGGAAATCGAGCGGCGTTGCCCACATCCTGATGCAGACGATGCTGGCGCGGCCAGAGCTTCGGATATTTCTGATCGACGCGCACAACGAGTACGATCGTTCATTTGGCAAGCTTGCCTACGTCGTGAACCCTCGAAATCTCAAGTTGCCGTTCTGGCTCTTCAGCTTTGAGGAGATTGTCGACGTGCTCTTCGGCGGTCGTCCTGGCCTGCAGGACGAAGTCGAGATTCTTGCTGAGCTCATTCCGTTGGCCAAGGCCAACTATTCCCAGCTTCGAACCAGCGACCGCCCGGGTTTGAGAAAGCCGGATGCCAAAAGCATCGGATATACGGTCGACACGCCGGTCCCATATCGGCTCGCCGATCTGATCGCGATGATCGATGAGCGAATGGGAAAGCTTGAGAATCGCCCTTCGCGAATGATCTACCACAAGCTCATCACGCGTATCGAAACAGTGAGCAACGACCCGCGCTACGTCTTCATGTTCGAAGGCGCTAACGTCGGCGGGGACACCATGGCCGAGGCAATAAGCCAATTGTTTCGTCTGCCGGCCAACGGCAAGCCGATGACGATCATGCAGCTCGCGGGTTTTCCAGCCGAAGTCGTGGATGCGGTGGTTTCTGTCCTTGCCCGTCTTGCTTTCGACTTCGGCTTGTGGAGCGACGGCTCCAATCCGCTTCTGTTCGTTTGCGAGGAGGCCCACAAATACGCGCCGACCGACACCGCCGCGGGCTTCATTCCTACCCGACGTGCCGTGTCCCGTATTGCCAAGGAGGGACGCAAATACGGCGTTTATCTCGGCCTCGTAACGCAACGTCCTGCTGAACTCGATCCGACCATCATCTCCCAATGTGGGACACTGTTTGCGATGCGGATGTCGAATGATCGTGATCAGGCGTTCCTGCGCGCTGCCGTTGCCGACACTACCGCCAATCTCCTGGCCTTCGTGCCGTCGCTCGGCACTCGCGAGGCGCTCGCCTTTGGCGCCGGCATTCCTTTGCCGACCCGGCTGACATTTTCCGAGCTTCCCGATGACGAAATACCGAGAAGCGAAGCTTTCGCCAAAGGCTCCCGATTGCGAGGCGGTGGCGGCGATATGAGCTTCATTGCCTCGGTGATCGATCGCTGGCGGACAACGGGATTGAGCCCAAATACGGCAAGGTCCGTAGCGACGGAAGAACCGGAGCCAACGCCCGAGCCGGATGAGCGGTCACCATCCGCGGCAAGCGCAGTCGATCCCAGTCGCCTCAGTCTTCTGAAGAGGCCGGCGGCCGAGCGGCCCGATCCATATGCGAAATTGCAGCGGCCGGCATCCACGTCGCCCGGCCGCTAACGTACGCGCTGGCCAGCGACCGCTTCCGGCGCCACGGCCGTTCTGCCGTCCACACTAGCCGGTCGGACGCGCGGCTATCGTCGAACGTGGCCGCACCGGGCTCTGCGCATTTGACCGCACGCGCGGTGCTTCGCGGACCCGGCCAACGACGCCGCCAGCATCGGGAAGTTCTTGGAGATAGAACGGCTTGGCGAAATAGAAACCCTGGACCTGCCGGATCCCGGTGGCGGCCTGCAGGTAAGCCAGTTCCTCGAACGTCTCGACGCCTTCCGCCACGATCGTCATGCCGAGCGCACGGCCGAGCGATTCGATCGCACGCAGGACGCTCTGACTGCGCGGACGTTCGTGTATCGCCGTGACAAAGGACCGATCAATCTTGAGCTCGTCCGCCGTGATGTCGGCGAGCGCGCTCAAGGATGAATAGCCGGTCCCGAAGTCGTCGATCGAGACCCGAACGCCGTGCTCACGGAGCAGCGGGAGCACCCGATTTTGGAACGTTCCTTTTGCCACGAACGCTTCCTCGGTCAGCTCGATCATGATGCGGTCCGCGCGCCCGCTATCCTTCAGCGTCTGAATGACGGACCCCATGAAAGTTGGATCGTTGGCCTGCTTGGCCGCGATGTTGACGCTGACGCTCAAGCCCGGGGCGAATGCTGCGTCCAAGAGGTCCATCGAATCGATCGCCTCGCGCAGGACAAGTTCTGTGATGGGGTTCATCAGGCCGAGCTCGATTGCAAGCTCGATGAACTCGCCCGGAGGATTGATCTCGCCGTTGGCGTCCCGCCAGCGCATCAGCGCTTCAAAGCCCACCACGTTGTGGCTGTGGATATCGACTTTCGGCTGAAAAGCGCAGCAGAACTCCCTGTCGCGCAGCGCAAGTCTCAGCCGCTGCTCGACCTCCATCCGCGCAGTCATCGAATGAGCCATGGCTAAGTCGAAATAGACAGCGTCACCCTTCGCGACCTGTTTGGCTCGATACATCGCGCTATCGGAGCTGCGCCGCAGAACCTCATAGTCGCGGCCGTGCTCGGGGTAGAAACTGACGCCGACGGAGCACGAGCTGAACACCTCGAACATGTCGATGTAAAAAGGCTTCTTGATGTCGCGCTTGATGTTGTCGATGATCGATTTGATCTCTTCCTTGCTGTCGGCGGGTTCGAGAAGCAAGAGAAACTCGTCACCGCTAATGCGCGCCAGCTTGTCTCGCGGGCGGAGCCAGCTCGCGATCCGCTGACTGAACTTCACGAGCAGCGCATCGCCGACATAGTGGCTGTAGTAGTCGTTGATGTGCTTGAAGTTGTCGAGGTCGATGAAGGCGAGCGCGAAGCGGGTATTCCCTTCGTCTTGTCGGATCAGCGTCTCGACGTACTGCTCCATCAGGGCGCGGTTAGGCAGCGCGGTCAGTTCATCGATGTGCGCGCGTTCAGCCAGTCTGCGCTCAAGCTCCTTGTAGTGGGTGATATCGACCGAACTTGCGACGAGCAGCGTCTGGTCGCGGATTCGGATCGCCTTGTGAGATACGAGCCATGTTTGCTCGCGCTTCTCCTCGGGGACTACCGCCTCGACGGTCACGACCTCATCCTGCCGAATAATGTCCTGCTCCCATCGGCGACGGCTGGCAGCGTCATCCTCCGGCAGGAAGTCTCCAGGGGACGCTCCGATCAGATCCTCCGCCCGCATTGAGAGATTTGTGGCCGCTACCTCATTGGCGATAATGAAGCGCCCGTCTTCGGTCTGTACGGTGAGGCCAATCGGCAGGTTTTCTACGATCTCCTGAAGCATCTGCCTGTCGGGCTGAGCACTCTGCCGCACGACGCGGTTCGACCGCTCTTTCTGATTATGAGTGGGACGCTCCATTCCCTCGTCGTCCTTGTCCGGTAACGCAGGTGTAACCGAGCCAATTGCGGCGAGCGCGGCACCTGACTCGGGGGAGGCGCGCTTAGAATAGTACAGGCCCCGGGGAAACGCTTACGAGGCACGGCAGTGTTCAAAGGACACGAATAGTAGCCGTCGGTTAGCAATCTCTCGCTGTTTTCCGCTCAGAATTGTTTATGGTTTGCAAATCATTCCCGGTTCGCACCAGTGGCGCGCATAACGCCTTGCAGACCCGAGCCGTTCAGCCCTGTGTCGCGCTCTCGCGCGCCCCCAAGACCCGCCGGGCCCGCGGCGTTGCGGCGTCATACATTCCGTTACCTTCCGCGCGTAAGGCTTGAGCGTCGGTGGCGCGACAGCCCGGAGGATCGATTGAAGCCGCACCGCCTGGAGAAGCTCTTTAACCCGCAGAGCGTCGCGGTGCTCGGCGCGAGCGACGACGCTTCAAGCGTCGGCGGCCGCGTCTTCAAGAACCTGGTCGAGGGCGGCTTCGCCGGGCCGGTCATCCCGGTCAACCCGAGCCACAAGACGGTCGGCGGCCGCGACTGCTTCGCGAGCGTCCACGACATAGATGCGGCCCCGGAGCTCGCGGTGATCGCGACGCCGGCGCGGACCGTGGTCGAGGCGATCCGCGAATGCGGCCGGAAGGGCATCGGCGCCGCGATCATTCTCTCCGCCGGCTTCAACGAGACGGGCGCGGACGGGGCGCGGCTCGAGACGGAGCTCGCCGACGCCGCGCGCCACGCCGACATCCGCTTCGTCGGCCCGAATTGCCTCGGCGTCATGCGCCCGGTGCACGATTTCAACGCCACCTTCCTGAGCCGGTCGGCGCCGCGCGGGAAGCTGGCGCTGATCTCGCAGTCGGGCGCGCTCTGCGCCGCGATCACCGACTGGGCGGCGGCGCACCATCTCGGCTTTTCCACCATCGTCTCGCTCGGCAACGCCACCGACGTCGATTTCGGCGACGTGCTCGACTATTTGGCCAGCGACGCGAAGTCGGACGCCATCCTGCTCTACGTGGAGGGCATCAAGGACGCGCGCGCCTTTACCAGCGGCCTCAGGCTCGCGGCGCGTGCCAAGCCGGTGATCGTGTTGAAGGCCGGCCGCCACGAGCACGGCTCGAAGGCCGCAAGCACGCATACCGGCGCGCTGGTCGGCTCCGACGAGGTGTTCGACGCCGCGCTCGAGCGCGCCGGCGTCGTGCGCGCCATGACCTTCGGCCAGCTCTTCGCGGCTGCCGAGATGCTCTCCACCGCGAAGCGCGTCCGCGGCAACCGGCTCGCGATCGTCACGAACGGCGGCGGCGCCGGCGTGCTCGCGACCGACCGCGCGGATGATCTCGGCATCGCGCTCGCCGAGCTTGAGCCGCGGACGGTCGCCGAGCTCGACAAGCTGCTGCCGCCCTTCTGGTCGCATGCGAACCCGGTAGACATCCTGGGCGATGCGGCAGCGGAGACCTACGGTGCCGCGGTTTCCGCCTGCCTCGACGACCGCAACGTCGACGGCCTCCTGGTCATGCTGACGCCGCAGGCGATGACCGGGCCGCTCGCTGCCGCGCGCGCCGTGATCGCCGCCGCCGACCATGGCCGCAGGAAGCCGGTGCTTGCCTGCTTCATGGGCGAGGCGAGCGTGGCGGAAGCGCGCGCGCTCCTATCGGAAAGCGGCATCGCCGATTTCACCACGCCGGAACGCGCGGTGGAGGCGTTCTCCTATCTCGCCCGCCACCATGCGAACCAGCAGCTCTTGCTGCAGACGCCGAGCCCCTTCTCCGACGACCGCCGCCCACCCGACGTTGAAGGCGCGCGCCTGATCATCGAGGCGGCGCTAGCGGAGGGGCGCACGCAACTCTCCGACATTGAATCGAAGGCGGTGCTCGCCGCCTTCCATATCCACTGCAACCCGACCATCGAGGCAAAGACGGCGGCGGAAGCCCTGGTCGCGGCGGAGACGCTCGGCTTCCCCATTGCGATGAAGATCGCCTCGCCTGCGATCTCGCACAAATCCGACGTCGGCGGCGTACGCACCAATCTCATGAACGGCGCCGACGTGCGCCTTGCCTTCGAGCGGCTCATCGCGAGCGTGCGCAAGGCGCGGCCCGATGCGGAAATCCGCGGTGTCACGCTGGAGCGCATGGCGGCCGGGCGCGACATCCGCGAGCTGATGGCGGGCGTGAAGTCCGACCCGGTGTTCGGCCCGGTCATCTCCTTCGGCGCCGGCGGCACGATGGCGGAAGTGCTGCGCGACTATGCGGTGGCCATCCCGCCACTGAACCGCGTGCTCGCCGCGCGCCTGATCGCGCGCACGCGCGTCGCGCGCCTGCTTGGGCCGTTCCGCAACATGACCGCGATCGACCGCACCGCCACGGAAGACCTGCTTCTGCGCCTCTCCGACCTCGTCTGCGAGCTGCCGCATGTGGCCGAGCTCGACATCAACCCGCTCTTCGCCAGCGAGACCGAGGTGCTCGCCGTCGACGCGCGCATTTCGCTCAGGCGCCCGCCGGTGACGCTCGTGCCTTACGCGCACATGGCGATCCACCCCTACCCGGCGCATCTCGCGACCCAAAGCATGCTCCCGGACGGGAGCTCGCTCACGATCCGCCCGATCCGGCCGGAGGACGCGGAGATCGAGCAGGCCTTCGTGCGCCGCCTGTCGCCGGAGGCGCGCTATTTCCGCTTCATGCATGCGGTTGAGGAGCTGACGCCCGAGATGCTCGTGCGCTTCACGCAGATCGACTACAGCCGCGAGATGGCGCTGATCGCAGTGGTCGAGGAGGACGGCAAGGAGACGCAGATCGGCGTCGCCCGCTACGTCATCAATCCCGACGGCGAATTGGGCGAGTTCGCAATCGTCGTCAGCGACGAGCGGCAGAAGCAGGGGATCGGCTCATCGTTGATGAAGGGACTGATGGAATCGGCGCGCTATCACGGGCTCCGGACCCTTGAAGGCGCGGTGCTCGCGGACAACCACGACATGCTGGCGCTGATGCGCTCGCTCGGCTTCACCATCGCCCACGACCCGGACGACGAGAGCCTCCGTACGGTGGAGCACTGGCTTTAGGGGAAGGCGCCCGGGTCAGCGCTTCGGGGCGGCCTCTTCCGGCACCCGCTTTGCGTCGCCGCTCCGCGTTTGCTCAGCCGGTTTCGGACCGACGGTTTTCGCCTCGGTCCTGCGCTTCGCTCTGTGCGCGAGCGGACGCCAGGTCCCACCGGCCAGATGGCAATCGAACTCCAGCTGGTCCCCTGCCTTGAACGAATGCACCCGGTTGCGCACGCCGATCCTCTTGGGGCCGGCCCAGTCCTCAGGGGCGCTGAGAGTGACCTTGTCGCGCGAGACGACGGCCTCAAGCGGCGAGCCCTGATAGTGCAGCCTGAGATGCATGCCTTGCAGCTCCTGCGGCATGCACGGGCTCAGGTGCAGGACGCCCCTGACGATCTCAAGCGCGGTCTGGCCGCGCTGCACAAGGTCCACCGTTCCGGCCATGGCGCCGAGGTGGATGCCTTCCGCCGTGGTGCCGCCCTGTACGTCCCTGACGTCGCTCTCAAGCGCCTCCTGAAGCAGCTCCCAGGATTTGGTGCGGTCGCTGCGCGCAAGCACCCAGGAATGCACAAGGCGGCTCAAGGTCGAGCCGTCGGAGGTGCGCGGCAGATAATAGGCGATGCACTTGCGGATGGTCTTGGCGCTGAAGTCGTAGCCAAGCTGCTTGAAGAGCTTGCGCAGCTCCGCCATGGAAAACAGGTAGAACAGCATCAAGACGTCGGCCTGCTTGGAGGCCTTGTAGCCGTTCACGCTGTCGCCTTCCGCCTCCAGGATGCGGTCGAGGCGCTGAATGTCGCCGTACTTCGCGCGGTAGGCGTCCCAGTCCAACTCCTCCAGCTGATCGTAGCCCTCGAACTGGCTGATCACGCCGCCATCGTGGAACGGCACGAAGAGCTTGCGGCTCATCTCGTCCCATTGCGCCAGCTCCTCGGCGCTGAGGCCCGGCACCTCCTCAAGCTCGCGCCGCCGCGCCAGCGGGATGATCTCCAGGGCCTTCTGCGCCTGCGTCAGCACCCAGGCCGCCATCACGTTGCTGTAGGCGTTGTTGTCGAGGCCGGGCGTGTCGCGCGACGGGTATGCGTCGTGGAACTCGTCGGGGCCCATGACGCCCTCGATGACGTAGCGCTGCTTACCCTCGTCCCATCGCGTGAGGCTCGCCCACAGGCGTGCGATCTCCACCAGCATCTCCGCGCCATGCGAGGCAAGAAATCTGCGGTCGCCGGTCGCCTCGTAATAGCGCCAGACGTTCAAGGCGATCGCCGCATTGGCGTGGCGCTGGAGATGGCTGTTGTCGGGCGTCCAGCGGCCGGAGCGCGGGTTCAGATGCAGAACCTGACTTTCCTCGCGTCCGCTGCTGCCGCTCTGCCAGGGGAACAGCGCGCCCTTCAACCCGCTCTCTTTGGCCGCCGCACGCGCCGCCGGCAGCCGCCGATAGCGATAGAGCAAAAGCGACCGCGATATCTCCGGCATGCGGAAATTCAAGAACGGCAGGATGAACACTTCGTCCCAGAAGATGTGGCCGCGATAAGCTTCGCCATGCAGGCCGCGCGCCGGCACGCCGACGTCGAGCTCGCAGGAGTGCGGCGACACGGTCTGAAGCAGGTGGAAGATGTGCAGGCGCAGGACCATCTGGATGCGATGCGAATCCCCCAGCCTGATGTCGCAGCGATCCCAGAGCCGATGCCAGGCGAGCTCGTGATCCTGAAACAGCGCCTCGAAGTCGCCCACCGCCGCGACCGTCTGGACGGCGGCGAGCGCCGGCTCGGAGATCGCCGCGTCGCGGCCCGTATGAAGGGCGACAACCTTCTCAAGCGTGAGCGATTCGCCTTTGGAAAGCGCCACCGTCGCATGCTGCGCGATGTAGCCTTCTTCCGCGTCGGTCTTGAGCTCGACCGCAACCGGCTCGCCCTTCTTGAAGAGCCGCGTCCGCGCTGCCTCAGCGATCCTGAGCCGCGATTGGTTGGTCTCCACGACCAGGAGCATGCCGTCGTTGCCGAACGGGCGGCTCTCTTGCGGCTCCAGGTGCTTGCTGTTGAGCGAGTGGTAGCGCGCGACGCCGAAATTGATGACGCGACCGTCGAGCGCCGACATCACCTCAACGTTGCCCGACCAGTTCTCCGGCTTGATGGTCATCTGCACCGCCGCGAGATGCGGGTTGTGCATGTGCACCAGCCGGCGCGTCTCGATCGACGTCTCGCGGCCGGTCTTGTCACGCAGCTTGAACCGACGGCGCAGAAGCCCGGAGCGCAGATCGAGCTCCTGCCGGTAGCTGATCACCTCGTCGCGTTGCAGGTTGAGCCAGTCGCCGTCCGTCGGCCGGAACGAGAGCGGCAGCCAATTCGGCAGGTTGACCAGATCCTCGTTCTCGATCACCCGGCCGGCGATCTCGGTCTGTAGCCGGTTGAAGCCGCCAGCGAGGTAGGTGCCGGGATAGTGGACTTCGTCGGCGCTCGCCTCCTCCGCCGCGCCGCGCGTGGCGAAGTAGCCGTTGCCGAGCGTGCACAGCGCCTCGCGCAGCCTCTCCGCTTCCGGCTCAAAGCCCTCATAGGCTAGCTTCCAGTCAGCGACGGTGGTCATGATCCAATAACGCTCGTCAGCTCGGTGAGGAATGCGCTGACCTGCTTCGTGTCTTCGAGCACGTAGCGCGCCGCGGTTCGTTCGGGCTTGCCGACGAAGACGGTGACGCCGCGATCGGCGAGCGCGCGAAAGGCGTCCTCGTCGGTGAGGTCGTCACCGATATAGAAGGGCAGGATGTCCGGGCCTGTCTGCTTCAACGCCGAGAGGAGCCACAGCACCGCTTTGCCCTTGTCCCAATCGAAGCGCGGGCGCAACTCGAAGACCTTCTTGCCATGCGTCTTCTTCAGCTCGGGGACGCTTTCGAGCACTTGGTCGACGACAGCCTCGACCTCCGAAACCTTATCATCGGCGACCTGCCGGTAGTGCACGGCGACGGCAAAGCGTTTCGGCTCGACCAGCGCGCCGCCGATTCCGGCAAGTGCTGGGCCAAGCTTTTCTGTGGCGCGCTTCACCGCGGCCGTGAACGCGGCGCTCTCTTCATGCTGAATGCGCAAGCCGCCGGGTCCGGCGATGTCGAAGCCATGGCTGCCCGCATAGACGAGATTGTAGAGCCCGACCAGCTTGCGCACGTCCGCCAGATCGCGGCCGCTGACGACCGCCACGTTGCAGCGTGCGGCGAGGCCTTTGAGCACGGCGCGCATCTCGTCGCTGAGCACGGCGAGGTCCGGACGTGCGACGATCGGCGTCAGTGTACCGTCGTAATCGAGGAACACGCTCGGGCGCTTGTCGGTGAGGCGGGCACGTATCTCGTCGAAACGCTCTAGTGCATCCTTCACCGGCGCTGCATCCGCCACGCTCCCCTCCACCTCCAGCAAGCCCAGATCGGGCACCACGACATCGGCACCCGCCCGAAGCAATGCTTCCGGCGCGCCGCGGCGATCGACCCCGATCACGAGGCCGAAGCGCCCCGCCCGCCCGGCCTCGACGCCGCTGATCGCATCCTCAAGCACAATAGAGCGCGACGGCTCCGAGCCCAACCGCTTCGCGGCAAGCACAAAAAGATCTGGCGCGGGCTTTCCCTTGAGACCCAGCTGCGCCAGGTCGTTGCCGTCGATGCGCATGTCGAACAGGCTGGTGAGGCCCGCCGTCTCCAGCACGGAAGCCGCGTTCCGGCTGGAGGAGACGAGCGCCGTCCTGATGCCGGCCGCGCGCAAGGCAAGCAGGAACCGCACGGACGAATCGAAGACTTCCACGCCCTCGCGCTTGAGATGTTCGTTGAAATACCGGTTCTTGCGGTTGCCGAGGCCGTAGATCGTAAGCTTGTCCTCGCCATCGCCCGACTTACCCCACGGCAGCTCTATGCCGCGTGACTCCAAGAAGCTGGCGACGCCCTCGAAGCGAGGCTTGCCGTCAACGTAGCGCAGATAATCGCCGGCCGCGTCGAAGGGACGGAACGGCTCTCCCGTTTGCTCGGAGCGCGCGCGCAGAAAATCGTCGAACAGCCGCTTCCAGGCCTCAGCATGCACGCGCGCAGTGCGCGTCATGACGCCGTCGAGGTCGAAGATCGCCGCCTGAAACGCCTTCGCGTGCAGCCTCAGCGGCAACGTTGGGGTCCCGCGGCCTTGCCTGTCGGGCGCTCCGCTCACCTGCTTCTTTCCGTCATTCGCGCGCGCCAGCCCGACCCCAGATCAGCATCCGCGAGACGGACATACACTGCGTCTGTTTGAGTGCTTTGAGCTGAATCAGTACGTCGCCTCGGGGCACGGGGGCCTTCCCCTACGCCGATCGCTTTCTCAAACCGGCCTGCGCCTCAAGCATCTCAACGAGACGCGCGGCGGGTTGCGGCCTGCCATAAAGATAGCCCTGCCCCTCCGCGCAACCGTAGCGGCGGAGCATGATCGCCTGCTCCTCCGTCTCGATCCCCTCCGCGTTGACGGAAATCGAAAGGCCCGCGGCGAGCGTGCACACCGCCCTCACGATCGCGGCGGATTCCTCGTCGTTCGGAAGCCCGCGTACGAAGGACTGATCGATCTTGATCTTTTCGACCGGAAACTTTCGCAGGTAGGCGAGCGACGAATAGCCGGTGCCGAAATCGTCGATCGCGAAGCTGATGCCGTGGGCGCGGAGCCGCTCGATCGTCTCGCCGACCGCTTTGTTCTCCTGCAGGAAGAGCGACTCGGTGATCTCCAGATTGAGCCGCTCCGGTGCAAGACCCGAGCGGACGAGCGCCATTTCGACGCTCGTGGCGAGATCGCCGCGCGCGAACTGCACCGGCGAGACGTTGACCGCGACCTTCACCGGCACCGGCCACTGCGCCACCTCCGCCGAGGCACGCTCAAGGATCCATAGGCCGAGCGGCTCGATCAGCCCAACCGCCTCCGCCACCGGAACGAACTCTGCCGGCGAGACGTGGCCACGTTCGGGATGCCGCCAGCGCAGAAGCGCCTCGACACCGACGATCCTGCGGTCGGCGATATCGACCTGCGGCTGATAGAACACCTCGAACTCGCCGCGATCGAACGCGTCCCAAAGCTCGACCTCGAGCTCACGGCGCTTGCGGATTGCCGTCTCGATACTATCGTCGAACACCCTGAAGGCGTCGCCGCCCGACGCCTTGGCGCGGTAGAGCGCGGCGTCGGCGTTCTTCATCAGCGTGCCGACATCGGTGTTCGGACGCCGCGGCAGCGCGATACCGACGCTCAAGCCAATGATGAGCCGGTGCCCGTCGAGCTCGAACGGTTGGCCGACCGCGGCGATCAGGCGCTCCGCGAGGCCGCCGGCCTCCGCGGCGGTGACGGGGCCCGCCATCAAGACCGCGTATTCGTCGCCGCCGAAGCGCGCGACGATGTCGCCGTTCGGGCGCGAGCGGACGACCTCCGCCAGCCGGCGCGCGACCGCCGTCAGCAGCCGGTCGCCAAATTCGTGGCCGAGCGTGTCGTTCACCGCTTTGAAGCGATCGAGATCGAAGAAGAGGACGGCGCAGCACTCCCCCGTCTTGCGGTAGTGGTCGAGGGCCGCCTCGAGCTTCTCCTCGAAATGGTTGCGGTTCGGAAGCCCGGTCAGCGTATCGAAGCGCGCGAGATACGCGACCCGCTCCTCCGCCATGCGCCGGTCCGTCACGTCGACGAAGGTCAGCGTCGCGACGATCCGGTCGGGAAGCTCCGCCCCCTCGGTCGTCAGCCCGCCGCCAAGACGCGACGGCGTCACGACGAATTCCAGAACGCGCGCGTCCCCGTCGGCGCGCGTGTGGCGAATCTCCTGTGGCTGGTGCGCCGCAGCAGGTTCGTCGTCCTTAAGCGCCGCCTCGACCGCCGAGGAGAGCGGCGGCGGAACGATGCCTTCCAGCCGTTCGCCTTCGAGCGGCCAGACACTCAATCCGAGAACCCGTGCGGCCGAGCGGCTCGCCGTGCGGATCGTGCCATCGGCGTTCACCACAATGACTCCGGCGAAATTATCGGCAATCACCTGGTCGAGGATCGTCCGCACGTTCCGCGTCTCGGTGCGCGAGATCATGAGAAGGATGCGGCGGAAGTCGATCTCGCCGCCGACCGCAACGACCACAAAGCCGACGAGGCACACCTGCCACATCCCGGTCTGAAGATGGACGATGCCCTCCACCTGCGCCAGCACTGCTGCGGCTTCGATACCGACGGCAAGACAGGCGAGTGAGGCGAGGAGAATTGTCCAGCGGAGTCGGCGAAGCGCGAACGCGATCGGAAGAGCGATCAGAAGCAGGCCGCCGTAGCGCAGCGCGTCCCCGCTGTTCTCGATCACGCGACCCTGAAGCAGCGTCTCCGCGCCGAGGACCTGCAGTAGCGAGCCGGGAACAAAGCCAAGGGCCGCGACATCGAAGAGATCGCGCAGCTCCACCGCGCTCGCCCCGATGACGATCTTCTTTCCCGCGACGCGTCTCTTGTCGACACCGCCGCGAAGCACGTCGATCGCCGATATCCGGTCGACCGTCTCGCCGCGGATCGAGAAGTCGATCGGAAACACGCCGCTCGCCGGCGCCGCGTATTCGGCGAGCGTCGCTGCAAGCGACTGCGTCGGCTGACCGGCGATGGTGGCACCGTAGCCGAGATGCCGAACCAGGCCGTCGGCATCCGGAACGACATTGACCGACGCGGTCCATGCATTCGCCAAGAAGGGCGCGATCGGGACATTGTAGACGAGCTCGCGATCGCCGAGCCGTCCGCTCGCCGCCTGGGCAAAGCTCGCCAGAATCACCGTTCCGCCGGCGCGCGCGAGCGCCGCGGCGAAGGCCGCGTCATCGGCCTCGTTCGAAGCCGTGCTGAAGTCGACGTCGAAGGCGATCTCGTTGGCGCCGAGTGCACGCAGGTTGTCGACCAGCGACGCATGGATGCGCCGCGGCCAAGGCCATGTCCCGATTTCCTTGAGGCTGCGGGAGTTGATGTCGACGATCGCGATCGTATCGCTTGCGGCGCGCTCGCCCCAATGAAACCGCGCATCGCCGAGCCATCGGTCGAGCGGGTCGAGGAGCCCCGTTGCCTGCGCCAAGACCGCCAACAAGACGACGACGAGCGGCGCCAACCAGCGGTGGACGTGGTCGAACTTCGAAACGTGCGGCACGTCTACGGTTCCACGCCTTTCGGCGGACTTGAGGCAGCCCTAGTTGTTCTTCTTGCCGCCGGCGTTGCTGTTCGGGTTCGCATGCGCGCTGCTGTTGCCGCCGGCATTGCTGTTCGAGCTGTTACCACCGGCGTTGCTGTTGGCGCTGTTGCCGCCGGCGTTGCTGTTGGCACTCGCGTGTGCGGCGCTGTTGCCGCCAGCGTTGCTGTTGCTTGCTGCGCTCGCTGCCTTCGCGGCGGATTTCGCCTTTGCGCTTGCACTGCTGGCGCTGACGGTGCTTTCGCCGCTGGCACTCGCCGCGCTTTCCGCATCGACAGCGGCCTCAACCATCGGCGTTGAAGTGGTGACGCTCTCGATCGGAGAAAGGGTCCCGGAACCAGAAAGCCGCAGGGACTCATGCACCACCGTTGCCGTCTGACCGCTTGTTACGTCAACGCCTCGACCTCGCGGCGAAAGCCGTCACCGCGACGCGCCCCCTCCTCACCGAGACCGCGCCATTGCCGCGAGTTACGGTGACCGTGAAACGCGTTCCCTTCACGACGGCGGCAAGCACCGGCGTCTGCACCGCGAAATGCGGCGCGCCGAGCGGCTCGATGTCGAGATCGACCTTGCCCTCGCGCATCAGCACAGTGGTCAGGCCATGCACGCGGCGCGCCTGCGGAGCGATCTGCGTGTCCGGGCCGACATTGAGAAGGTCTTCGCCGTGCCGGAGCATGGCACGTGCTCGGGGCATGGTCTCGATCGTGGCGTCGTCAGGCAGGACCATCCCAGCAGTCGCCCGTATCGGCGCCATGTCGGCCTTGACCACCCAGACGGACCCCGTGACCCGCACGACCTGCCAGTCCGCCGCCATCGACCAGGAGACGGCACAAAAGTTCAGAAGCAGCGCGAACAGCAGCCGCCAAGCCAGCCGGGGCATTGCCCTTATCCTCTCGACTTGTACTCAACCCACGAGAGGTAGGCCGCGGAGGTTCATATCTTTCTAAAGGTCACCGCTAACGGCGTCTTAATCCCATAGAAGAGGCGCGCGCGCCCGCGCCTCGCGGAAGTGGCGCGTGTTCGTTCTTGCTCCAATTCCAGACTTCCCGCGTCCGCCCCGACTGTGCATTGTCACCTCCTTTGACTCTACCATCGAGGGAGAAGGGCTGTGGAACGCCGCCTGGCCGCGGTTCTGGTGGCCGACGTCGTTGGCTACAGCCGCCTAATGGAGGCGGATGAAGCCGGCACGCTCGCGGCATTGAAGGAGCGGCGCGCCTCCAGCGTTGGGCCCGTCCTCAGCCAGCACGGCGGACGCATCGTGAAAGAAATGGGTGACGGATTCCTCGTGGAGTTCGGCAGCGCAGTGAATGCGGTCGAGGCAGCTCTCGCGCTTCAGGGCCGGATGGCGGAGGCGAACGAGCCGGTGCCGGAGGCGCGCCGTGTCGTGCTCAGGATCGGCATCAATCTCGGCGACCTGATCATCGAGGGAGCGGACATCTACGGCGACGGGGTCAACATCGCTGCGCGGTTGGAGCCGCTCGCGGAGCCTGGCGGCATCTGCGTTTCCGCCAAGGTTCACGACGAGGTGCACGGGAAGCTCGCCTGCTCATTCCAGGACATGGGCGAGCAGGCGGTGAAGAATATCGCGCGGCCCATCCGGGCTTATCGCGTGCTGTCGGAAGCCGTTGCGGAGAGCTTCTCGTCAGGGCCTCCGGCGCTCAGCATACCGGACAAACCTTCGATCGCCGTGCTTCCCTTCGACAACATGAGCGGCGATCAGGAGCAGGAGTATTTCGCCGACGGCATCACCGAGGACATCATCACCGAGATCTCGAAGATCAACGGGATCATGGTGATCTCGCGCAACTCCACCTTCACCTACAAGAAAAAGGCGGTCAAAGCGCAGGACGTCTGCCGCGATCTCGGCGTCCGCTACATGCTCGAAGGCAGCGTGCGCAAGGCCGGCGCGCAAGTGCGGATCACGGCGCAGTTGATCGACGGCCGCTCGGGAGGGCATCTCTGGGCCGAGCGCTACGATCGGGGGCTCGAAGACATCTTTGCCGTGCAGGATGACGTCACGGAACGCATCGTGCGCAGCCTTGAGGTCAAGCTCATCGAGGGAGATGAGGCACGCTCGTCTCGCGTCGAGACCACCAGCGCGGAAGCCTACGATTGCGTGCTGCGCGGACGCGAGCAGTACCGCCTGTTCTCGAAGGACGGCAATATCGCCGCGCGGAAGCTCTACGAGAGAGCGATCGAGCTCGACCCGAGCTATGCGGCGCCGTATGCGGCGCTGGCCGAGACCTACCTGCATGACTGGTTCATGGGCGATCCCGGGGCGTTGGATCGGGCCGTCGAACTGTCTGAGGCAGGCAAGGACCGCGATTCCTCGCTGCCGCTCGTCTACGAGGCGCTGAGCTCAGCCCATCTCTTCAAGCGGCAGCACGCCGAGGCGCTTGAAGCCGCCAAACGGTGGGTCGAGGTCGAGCCCGGCAACGCCGAGGCCTACGCCAACCTCGCCGGCATCATGCATTTCTCCGGCGAGCCGGAGCGGGTCGCCGGATTGATCGAAAAGGCGAAGCGTCTCAATCCGTTCTATCCCTTCTACTATACGCTCTACATCGGCCAGGCTTGCTTCACGCAGCATCGCTTCAAGGAAGCGGCGGAGATCATCGCGCGGAGCGTCGCTCACAATCCGCACTCACTACCGTCCCACTTCTATCTCGCCGCGACCTACGGCCAGCTCGGGGAGGAAACTCTTGCGCGCGACGCCTTGGCGGAGGCTCGGCGGATCAGCCCCGACTTCTCGATTGCGCAAGCCCGGGCCGTCGCCGCCTACAGGCGCGAGGATGACCTGAACTTGCTGCTCGATGGCCTGCGCAAAGCGGGTCTGCGGGATTAGCTACTCAGCTGCCGCCGACGTTCACTCCTCCGGCACGAAGAAATCCGGCTGCAGCGGCACGGAAGGGTCGACCCGGTACTTCTCCAGATTGATGAAGCCTTCGGAAATCAGGAACGTATCGTCGATCAGAAAGTTGCCCGAGAATTCGCGCGCCGGCTTGTTGAAGATCTGCCAGGAAGCGTCGGCCAGGATCTCGGGCTGAACGCGAGGCGCGCATGATCTTCTCACCACCGAGCAGGTTCTTGATCGCCGCCGTCGCGATCGTCGTGCGTGGCCAGAGCGCATTGACCGCGATGCCGCGTCCGCGAAACTCCTCGGCGAAGCCGAGGACGCAGAGGCTCATGCCGAACTTCGCCATCGAATAGCCGAGGTGCGGCGCGAACCAGCGCGCCTTCATGTCGAGCGGCGGCGAGAGCATGAGCACGTGCGGGTTCGCGGCCTTCTCAAGATACGGCAGCGCGAGCTTCGTGACCAGAAATGTGCCGCGCGCGTTGATCTGATGCATCAGGTCGAAGCGCTTCATCTCGATCGCGGGCGTCGCCGCGAGATTGATCGCCGAGGCATTGTTCACGACGATGTCGATGCCGCCGAATGCTTCCGCCGTCTTCTTGATTGCCGTGGCAACCCCAGTGTCGTCGCGAATGTCCGTAGCGAGCGGCAGCGCCTTGCCGCCGGCCGCTTCGATCGCCTCCGCCGCGCTGTAGATGGTGCCTTCGAGCTTCGGGTGCGGCGTCACCGTCTTCGCGGCAATCGCGATGTTCGCGCCGTCCTTCGCAGCGCGAAGCGCTATCGCGAGCCCGATCCCCCGCGATGCGCCGGTGATGAAGAGCGTCTTCCCGGCAAGACTCATTGCTGTTCCACGAACATCGCCGCGTCCACGTGGAGCACCGCCTCCGCGCCGTCGATCACGGCGGCCTTCAGCGCCGCCGTCTCTGGCATGAGCCGGTCGGCCATGAAGCGCGCGGTAGCGATGCGGAGCTTTCCGCGACCCGACGCGTCGTTGAGCGAAGCAAGCGCACCCTTCGCCAGATAGGCGCCGCCCGCGGCGAGCCCGAAAAGCTTGAGATAAGGCGTCGCGCCGGCGAGCGCTTCCGCCGTCTTGCCTGCGGCGAGGAGCGCGAGGAGATGCGCGCTCGCGCTCTCCATGTCGTCAAGGCTCGCGGAGACGCGCGCACCGAGCTGCCCGAAATCCTCGCGGTTCACCACCCGCGCCTGCTCTGCGATTACCTTCAGCCCCGCGATGTAGTCGCGCACGACCTCGCCGTCCGACATCGGCAGCTTGCGCGTCACAAGGTCGATCGCCTGGATGCCGTTGGTGCCCTCGTAGATCGGCGCAATGCGCGAATCGCGGAGCGTCTGCGCCGCGCCGGTCAGCTCGATGAAGCCGGCGCCGCCATGCACCTGCACGCCGAGCGAAGCCACTTCGCAGCCGGCGTCGGTGGAAAAGGCCTTGGCGACGGGCGTCAGAAGCTCAGCGCGCGCTTTGTGCGCAGCGTCAGAAGCGCCGAGGTCCGCCGAAAGCGCGCACGAATAGCAGAGCGCGCGCGACGCCTCGGTCAGCGCCCGCATGGTCATCAGCATGCGGCGCACGTCCGGATGCTCGGCGATGACGCTCATGGATTTGCCCTTGGCGCCTGGCGCACGGCCCTGCCGGCGCTCAAGCGCATAGGCAGCCGCCTGCTGCAGCGCATGCTCCGCCTGTCCGACGCCCTGAATACCGACCGCAAGCCGCGCATTGTTCATCATCGTGAACATGCAATGGAGCCCGCGATGCTCCTCTCCAACGAGCCAGCCGATCGCACCCGGCTCGTCGCCGAAGCGGCCGTCGCCATAGACCATGGTGCAGGTCGGCGACCCGTGGATGCCGAGCTTCACCTCAAGCCCGGCGCAGACGACATCGTTCCGCGCGCCGATCGCGCCGTCCTCGCCGACGAGGAATTTCGGCACCAGGAAAAGCGATATGCCCTTCGAGCCGGCGGGCGCGTCGGGAAGGCGCGCCAACACCAGGTGAATGATGTTCTCCGCGAGATCGTGCTCGCCGTAGGTGATGAAGATCTTCTGCCCGAAGAGACGATAGGCTCCGTCGCCGCGCGGATTAGCGCGCGTCGTCAATGCTCCGAGATCGGAGCCCGCCTGCGGCTCCGTCAGGTTCATGGTCGCCGTCCATTCGCCGGAAATGAGGCGTGGCAGGTAGAGCGCCTTCAGCGCATCGCTCCCGTGCCGCGTCAGCGCTTCGACCGCGCCTGAGGTCAGAAGCGGGCAGAGCGCGAAGGCCATGCAGGCTCCGTTCCAGATCTCGTGCACGGCCGTCGAAAGCGCCAGCGGCAGCCCCTGCCCCCCGAAATCCTGCGACGCGGCAACGCCGTTCCAGCCGCCGGCGCACCAGTCCCGATAGGCCTGCCGCCAGCCGGTTGCGGTCGCGACCGCGCCGTCGACGAGCCGCGTGCCCTCGCGGTCGCCGACGCGGTTCAGGGGCGCGAGCTCCTCGGAGGCGAAGCGCCCGGCCTCCGCGATGACCGCGTCGACGAGGTCTTCGACGAAGTCCTCGCCGAGCTCCGGAAAGGCGCCGGCGGCGATCGCGTCGGAAAGCCCCGCGACGTGCTTCAGCGTGAAGGTGATGTCGGAAACCGGTGCGCGATACATGAGCGTCTCTCCCCGTCCCCTTATACCAGCGCTTGACGCCTCGTCGCCTGCGGGCGAAAGGCGCGCGTGCGCCATCTCGTCCTGAACGACCGGAACCTCCCCGCCGCGATCGCCGAGGCCGCGGCGATGCTGAAACGCGGCGAGCTTGTCGCGCTGCCGACGGAGACCGTCTACGGGCTTGCCGCCGACGCCGCGAATGGCGTTGCTGTGGCAAGAATCTTTGAAGCCAAAGGCCGTCCGCGCTTCAACCCGCTGATCTGCCACGTGACCGATGTCGCGATGGCACGGCGCCACGGAAAGCTTGACGCGCGCGCGGAGAGGCTCGCGAAAGAATTCTGGCCGGGCCCGCTGACGCTCGTCGTGCCGCTCGCGCCAGACGCTCCGATCAACGCGCTCGTCACGGCCGGACTTCCGAGCATTGCGCTTCGCGCGCCGCGTGGACCCGCGCATGACGTGATCGCGGCGTTGGGAGGCGCGCTCGCGGCACCAAGCGCCAACCGCTCGGGACGACTGAGCGCCACGCGCGCAGAACACGTGATCGAGCAGCTCGGCGACAAGGTCGCCCTGGTGCTCGACGCCGGGCCGTGCACTGTCGGGCTCGAATCGACCATCGTCTCGCTCGCGGGCGAGAACCCTGTCCTGCTCCGTCCCGGCGGCGTTCCGGCGGAGAAAATCGAGGCTGTCCTCGGCGAGAAGCTCGTCCGCGCCTCAGCGGGCGATCCGGTGACCGCGCCGGGCATGCTTTCCAGCCACTACGCGCCACGCCTGCCGCTCCGCCTCGACGCCGTAGCCGTCGCGCCGTACGAAGCGCTCCTCGCCTTCGGGCCCGCGCGGGTGCCAGGCTCAGAGCGCGCCGTCGCGACGAAGAATCTCAGCCCGAAGGGCGACCTCGTCGAGGCGGCGGCGAATCTCTTCGCCTTTCTTGCCGAGCTCGACGCAAGCGGCGCCAGGCGGATCGCGGTCGCGCCGATCACACGAACCGGCCTCGGCGAAGCGATCAACGACCGGCTGAAGCGTGCCGCCGCACCGCGATAGGGTGGACGACTCTTCTCCTCAAAGGTGAGGCGGACGGGATTGACGCGGCGCGCGATGCGCGGGCACATGCCCGCAAAGCGCGGCGGATTCCTTTTGACCACCCTACTTCTGCATCACGCGGCCTTTCTCGAGCATCTGACGCCGGTCGGTCATCCCGAGCGGCCGGACCGGCTCCGCGCCATCCACGCCGCACTCGACAACCCCGACTTCGCCACGCTGACGCGCGTCGAGGCGCCGCTCGCCGAGCCGGAGGTCGCGCTCCTCTGCCACACTGAGCGCTATGTCGAGGCGATCCGTCGCGCGATCCCCACTGAGGGGCTGGTGCGGATCGACATGGACACGACCGTATCGCCCGGCTCCTGGGAAGCTGCGATGCGGGCGATCGGGGCCGGGCTTCACGCCGTCGACGCCGTCGCACGCGGCGAAGCCGCGAATGCCTTTTGCGCCGTGCGCCCGCCCGGCCATCACGCCGAGACGGAACGGGCGATGGGCTTCTGCCTTTTCGACAACATCGCGATCGCGGCCCGCCACGCCCAGCAGAAGCACGGCATGGCGAAGGTCGCGATCGTCGACTGGGACGTGCACCACGGCAACGGCACGCAGGAGATATTCTGGTCCGACCCGAGCGTGCTCTACGCCTCGACGCATCAAATGCCGCTCTTTCCGGGCACCGGCGCGCCGTCGGAGACCGGCGTCGGCAACATCTTCAACGCGCCGCTTTCGCCGGGCGACGGCACGGCGGAATTCAAGGCCGCGTTCCGCGAGATAATTCTGCCGGCGGTTCGCGCCTTCCGTCCCGAGCTTGTCCTGATCTCCGCCGGCTTCGATGCGCATCGCCGCGATCCGCTCGCCGAGATCAACCTCGAAGCGGAGGATTTCGCCTGGGCGACGGCGGAGCTTATGCAGATCGCCGACGAGACGGCCGGCGGGCGGGTCGTCGCGCTGCTTGAAGGAGGCTATGATCTTCGCGGACTCGCGGCGTCGGCCGCCGCGCATATCCGCCAGCTGATGGCGGCTTAAGGAGAAGGGATTTGGCGGAAGACCTGCCCGACGTGAACACGCTCGCCTTCGAGGCGGCGCTGAAGGAGCTTGAGGGCATTGTCGCCAAGCTTGAGCGCGGCGACGTTGCGCTTGAGGAATTGATCGCGATCTACGAGCGCGGCGAAGCCTTGAAGAAGCGCTGCGAGGCGCTGCTGGCGCAGGCCGAGGAGCGCGTGGAGAAGATCCGCGCTGCGGAAGGCAAGGCCGTCGGCTACGGAGCCGTTCGACGCGAAATAGAGTGTCACTCCGCCCAGGGCGGCGTGAAGGCGGGCTCGCTGCCGATCTTTGCGCGGCCGCCGACGGGAAGCACGGCCACGGCTTCGAACGGCACTTCGTGTGGATTGGAGAGCGCAAAATCCGTGTCTTGCGGCACGATCACCGCGCCGCCCGCCGCGACGTCGAACTCCTCCCCGCCAATCTTGAAGCGGGCCTTCCCGGCGATCGCGACGAATATTTCCTCGCGCGTCAGCCGATGCGTCAGCGGCTCGGTGGACGGCGCCATCGAAAGACGCCAGACGGCTGTTTCGCGTGCGCCCCGACTCGGCGATGCAAGGCCTGTGAAGCGGACACCGGGAATGTCGAAGCTCGGGGCGTCGGCGGCGGGGATGACAGGCATGACGATGGCTCCTCATTGGTCTAGACCGCGCTGCCGAGGACCCGGCGTTGCGTATCTAGCAGAAAGTCAAGACACTTGACCATATAGGATTGCCGATAATGGTCAAGCCCCTTGACGAAATTATGCCGCCGCTGCTCGACCACGCCGGCTGGCGGCTGTTGCGGGTGAGCCGCCAGTGGAAGGCCTGCTTCGACGCCGAGATGCGCGCGCGCGGCTATCCCTGGTTCGGTGAAGCGCGCTCCAATGTCATCGGCTATCTCGAGCGCGAGCGGCCTCCCGCAGAGCGAGCTGGTCAAGCGGATGGGCCTGAGCAAGCAGGCCGTCCAGCAGCTCGTCGACGAGCTGGTCGCGGACGGCATTGTTGAGCGGCGAGCGAACCCCGTCGGACCGGCGCGGCAACATTATCTTCTTCACTCGTGCCGGCCTGACGATGCTCGCCGAGGCAAACGCGGTGAAACTTGCGATCGAGGAAACCTACCGGGCGAAGCTCGGGGCAAAGGGATTTCGCGATTTGATTGCCGCACTCCGTGAGCTTGACGACGACGGCGACTCGTAGGCGAGTCACGGCTTCGCTCGGCCCAGGCGCTGGATTCTGCCGCAAAGCCCGCTAGAAGTGCCGGCCATGGAAGCCGCGCGTGCGAGAAATCCCGTCCGCATCAATTTCGTCGTCGCCTGCACCGGTGGCGAGGAAACGGTGCTTGAAGAGCGCCCCCTCCCCGCGCCGGGACCGGGCGAGATGCTGCTTGGGCTCCGCGTCGTCGGCTTCTGCGGCACCGACCTCTTCAAGCTGAAGACCGGCAGCGCCAAGCCGGGCACTGTCCTCGGGCACGAGCTTGTCGGCGACGTGATCGCGCTCGGCGACGGAGTGGAGAAATTCGCGCTCGGCGACCGCGTCGTCGTCCCACATCACGTGCCCTGCGGCACCTGCATCTATTGCCGCCGCGGCAACGAGACGATGTGCGAGGTGTTCAAAGAGAACTTGATGGAGCCGGGCGGCTTCGCCGACGCGATCCTGATCCGCCCCCGCGCCGTGGAATTTGCAGCGCGCAAGGTGCCGGCGTCGCTCTCCGACGAAAGCGCGGTCTTCATGGAGCCCGCCGCCTGCGTGCTGCGCGGCATCGAACGCTCGGGACTAAAGGACGAGGGCATCGCCGTGGTCCTCGGCGCCGGCAGCATGGGGCTCCTGCATCTTCTCGTGCTGAAGGCCGCTTACCCCAAGGTCGACGTCGTGATGGTGGATTTCGACGCAGACCGGCTCGCGCTTGCGGTCGAGCTCGGCACCGCACGGACCGCGCGGCCGGGCGATGAGGCAACGGCCGTAATCCGCGCCCTCTCGGAAGGCATCGGCGCCGACGCGATCTTCGACACGGTCGGCGGCGAGAAGGCGCTGGCCGCCGGTATCGCATTGAGCCGCGCCGGCGGCTCCGTCGTGCTCTTCGCGCATGCACCGGACAAGGAGAACGCGGCTGTCGACCTGAACGCGGTCTTCAAGAGCGAGCGGCGCATTGTCGCCACCTATTCCGGCGCGCTTCGCGAGCAGAAGGAGGTCTTCGATCTTCTCGTCTCCGGCGCGTTCGATCCTTCGCCGCTCGTCACCCACACGATGCCGCTCGACGACTTTTCAAAAGGAGTTGCCCTCGTGGTTCGAAAAGAGGCTTTGAAAGTTCTTTTCACCCCCTCACGCGCAGGCGGCGCATGACCGTGACGCTTCCCAATACGATGCAAGGCGCGATGCTCCTCGGCCCCGAGGAGATCGAGGTGCGCGAGGTGCCGGTACCGCGCCCAGGCAAAGGCGAGATTCTTCTGAAGATCGAGGCGGCGACCACCTGCGGCACCGACGTGAAGGTGTTCCGGCGCGGCGGCCATCCACGCATGTTGAAGGCGCCGACGCTGTTCGGGCACGAGATGGCGGGCGTGGTCGCGGCGATCGGCGCCGGCGTCACGACGGTAAAGGAAGGCGACGCGATCGTCGTCGCCAATTCCGCGCCGTGCCAGAAATGCGAGCCGTGCCGGCGCGGGCGCGAGAACCTTTGCGAGGATCTGCATTATCTGAACGGCGCCTTCGCCGAATATCTGCTGGTGCCGCGGCGCTTCGTCGAGCGCAACGTGCATCCGATCCCGTCCGGTCTTTCCTTCGAGCGCGCCGCGCTCGCCGAGCCGCTCGCCTGCGTTCTGCACGGCATCGACGCTTGCGATCTTCAGCGCTACGCGATCGGCGGGCCGGTCGAGATTCTGCTCTTCGGCGGTGGGCCGATCGGACTCCTCTTCGTCGCGGCGCTCGCGCGAATGGGACAGAATGTCGTGCTCGCCGATCCCAATCCCGGTCGCCTCGACGTCGGGAAGAAGCTCGGCGCCGCGCGCACGATTGAGATCGCGCGCGGCGGCGGACAGGCGGAACGCGTGCGCGCTGAGACCGAGGGTGGCAAAGGCTATTGGATCGCAATCGAAGCGACCGGGCAGCCCGGCGTCTGGTCGGACGCGATCGAGTCGCTCAGGCCCGGCGGCCTCGTCAATCTCTTCGGTGGCTGCGCGCCGGGCACGTCGATCCCGCTCGATACGCACCTCGTTCACTATAGCGAGCTGACCTTGAAGGGCGTCTACCATCACCGCCCGGACACCTTCCGGCGTGCGATTGCGCTTCTCGCCGATCCGGCCTTCAAGGCCGACCTCCTCATCTCCGGCACGAAGCCGATCGCAGGCGTGGTCGATGCGCTCAAAAGCATGATGCGCAAGGAGGCTCTCAAGGTCGTGATCAGGAACGGACCCTCTTGACCATCACCCGCGTGACGATTGAGCGCAGCGCGCGCGGCGATTTGCGCAATCCGATGCAGATACCGATGGCGCGAAAATCCACCGATGATGATGCGGATCCTCATGCCGGCCGTTTTGGCGGTCACGCTGACATTGGTCGCCGGCTTCTACTTCCTGCGCAAGGAGGAAGTCGCGCAGCCCGCGTTCGTGCCGGCGCGCACGGATGAGTCGGTGAAATAGCGACACCGCGGCCCCATGTGGCCGCGCAACGGACTTTGCGATGAAGAATGTTCGGATCGCGCTTTGGATTGCCGTCGCCGTCGTGCTTTTCGCGGTCGGCGCGGTCACCGTGACCGGAACCTCCTTCCTCGGCGGGACGACGACCGCAGGAGGGGCGCCGACAGCGGGTGCACCGCTTGGCGCTCCCTTCCACCTCGTCGATGACAAGGGCGCGCCGGTGACCGAGGCGATCTTCCGCGGCAAGCCCTCCGTCACGCTCTTCGGTTACACGCACTGCCCCGACATCTGTCCGACCGGGCTGACGGAGATGTCGCGCTGGGCCGAAGAGCTTGGGAGCGACGTCGACAAGCTTCGCTTCGTGTTCGTCACCGTCGATCCGGAGCGCGATACGCAAGCGGCGATGCACGACTACATCAGCGTCTTCTCAGCGCCGATCGTCGGCATCACCGGCGCGCCGGACGCCGTCCACGCAATGACCAAGTCCTACAAGATCTACAGCCACAAGGTCCCGAGCGCGGGCGGCGACTATTCGATGGACCACACGGCGTCGATGATCCTGCAGGACGCGAACGGCAATTTCGTCGGGACGATCGCACCGAGCGAATCGCACCAGGCCGGGTTGGCCAAGCTCAGGCGACTTGTGGCAGGATAGAGCCCATGAGGCTCGATCCGGCCGCCAGGACGGCGCTCGCTGCCGCCGGGGTGCTTTTCTTCCTGGCCGGCGCCGGGTGGGCTTATTTCAGGACCCACATCTTCGTGACCACGCTCATGACGGGCCCTTCCTACCGCTGCCTCTGACGGTCGAGTCTCTTCCGTGAGCGACAAGACCCGCATGCGCCTTGACGCGGCGCTGGTCGAGCGCGGCCTCGCGCCAAGCCGCTCCCGTGCGCGCGACGCAATTCTACGCGGCGCGGTCAGCGTCGAAGGCGCGCCGGAGATGAAGCCCGGGCGGATGGTGGCGGCGGACACCGCCCTTGCCGTCGAGGACCCTGCCGCCGGTTATGTCTCGCGCGCGGCGCTGAAGCTTGTCGCAGCGTTCGATGCATTCGGCTTCGATCCCAAGAGGCTGACGGCGCTCGACCTCGGCGCCTCGACCGGCGGCTTCACGCAAGTGCTGCTCCGGCGCGGAGCGGACCATGTGATCGCTGTCGATGTCGGCCACGCCCAGCTTCACCCGACGCTCGCTGCCGATCCGCGGGTCACGCTGATTGAAGGCCTGAACGCACGCGATCTTCGCGGAGAGCACCTCGGCGGCAGAAAGATCGACGCGATTGTCGCAGACCTGAGCTTCATCCCGCTGAAGCTCGCATTGCCGCCGGCGCTGGCGCTTGCGGAACCCGGCGCCTGGGGCGTGTTCCTGGTCAAGCCGCAATTCGAGGTTGGTCGCGAGGCGATTGGAAAAGGCGGAATCGTGCGCGACGCGAAGGTGGCGGAGAAGGCGGCGGAGCACTTTGGTTCGTGGCTTGAGGGTCAACACCTCGACGACGCCACAGCCTCCCACTTTCGGGAGGGGGTCATGGCGTCGAGCTTAGCGCCTTCATGGCATGTTGTCGGCCAAATCCCCTCCCCGATTGTCGGCGGATCGGGAAATCGCGAATACCTTGTCGGCGCGCAGCGTGCGTGAGGTCGTGACCATCGAGGCGATCGGGCATCGAGGCCACGGTGTCGCCACGACGCAAGACGGGCCACTCTACGTGCCCTTCGCGCTTCCAGGCGAGCGTGTCGAGATCGAGCGACAAGGCGCCGGGGCCGAGCGGGCGAAGATCGTCGCAATCCTTCGGCCCAGCGCCGAGCGCGTCGCCCCGCTCTGCCGGCACTTCGGAACGTGCGGCGGCTGCGCGCTGCAGATGCTGCCGCTCGAAGCAACGCACAGGCTGAAGCGCGACTTCGTCGTCGCGGCGCTCAGGCAGCGCGGGCTGTCGCCCGACGTAGCAGAGACAATCGGCGTTCCGCCCGCGAGCCGCCGGCGCGCGGTGCTGACCGCGCTTCGCGCCGGCAAGAACCTCATCCTCGGCTATCACGAGCGGCTATCGCAGAACGTCGTCGACATCGAGGAATGCCCGGTGCTGATGCCCGCGCTCGCCGGTAGGCTCGGCGATATCCGCAGGATCGCGGAGCCGATCGTCCGCGGGAAGAAACCGGTGCGTCTGACCGCGCTCCTGACGCGCGCCGGACTCGATCTCAATTTCGATGGCGCTCCGCCGCCGGAGGCGCGCGCGGTCGCAAAGCTCGCCGGTAGCGCAGCAGAATGCGGCGTCGCGCGGCTCTCGATCGACGGCGAGCCTATCGTGACGCTGGCAGAACCCATGCTCAATATCGCCGACGTCGCGCTGACTCCGCCGCCCGGCGTCTTCGTGCAGGCATCGGCGGAAGCGGAGGCAGCGATGACGCGGCTCGTCGCCGAACATCTTGCCGGCGCAAAGCGCGTCGCCGATCTCTTCGCCGGCGTCGGTACGTTCTCGCTCGCGCTTGCGCGCTTCGCCTCCATCCGCGCCGTCGAGGCAAACGCGCCGGCACTCGAAGCGCTTGCGGCCGCCTTCCGCAACGCGGCCGGTCTGAAGCCGGTCGAAACGGAGCGGCGTGACCTCTTCGCCGATCCGCTCGCTCCGAAGGAGCTCGAAAGATTCGACGGCGTCGTCTTCGACCCGCCTTATGCCGGTGCAAAGGCGCAGGCTGAGGCCCTTGCCGCTTCGAAGGTCGCACGGATCGCCGCCGTTTCCTGCAACCCCGCCACCTTCGCGCGCGACGCGCGCATCCTGGTAGACGGCGGCTATGCGCTCGAGCACGTCGTTCCGGTCGACCAGTTCGTCTATTCGGCCGAGACGGAAGTGCTCGGCATCTTCCGACGTGACCGAAGGCGGACTGGACGAAAGGCGAAATCGACACGACCTTAAGCGGCAGGAAGACACCGATGCCCGAAACCCCGCTTGAACGTTACGCCAATCGCGCCGCCTTCGCAGTTCGGCAGGTGAGCCGCGTCGCATGGTACGCCGGCCATGGCGCCGTCATGCGCCGCATGGTCCGGCGGCTCGAAGCGGAATCCGGCGCGCCGAAGCGCGTGTCCGTAAAGCCGTCGAAGCCGGTTCCCGGCATGCGCCGGCTCCTCGCCGACGTTGCCGCGCTGCTCGCCCGCGATCTCGCCAACGCCGAGGCCGGCATCTATCCGGTGCCGGAGAACGAGGATGGCGGACTTCCCGGCATTCTTGTGCGAAGCCGCGAATTCTTCCGCGACGTGCCGGAGGTCGTGCGCCGCCGCGGCCACGCGCTTTCGCGCGAGGTCGCTGCAGAAAGCGGCAAGCGGCCCGACTACTACCTGCAGAATTTCCATTTTCAGTCGGGCGGCTGGCTGACCGAGGAATCGGCGCGCCTCTACGATATGCAGGTCGAGGTGCTCTTCTCCGGCGCCGCCAACGCGATGCGGCGGCAGGCACTGGTACCGATGGCGGAGGCGCTCAAGGGCCGCGACCAGCGCCGCGTCGCCTATGCCGATATCGCCTGCGGGACGGGAGCGTTCCTGCGCCAGGCGCGCCAAGCCTTTCCCCGCCTCCCCGCCTTCGCGATCGATCTTTCCGAGGCCTATCTCGTCGAAGCGCGACGGCGACTCGGGCGAAGGCCGATGATCCAGCCGGTCGTCGCCAAGGCGGAAGCGCTGCCGCTTCCCGACGCGAGCCTCGACCTTGCGACCTCGATCTTTCTTTTCCACGAGTTGCCGCCGGATGTGCGCCGCGACGTCGCGCATGAGATCGGCCGCGTCATGAAGCCGGGTGGGCTCTTCGTCCTCATCGACTCGCTGCAGCCCGGCGACGCGCCCGACTATGACGGGCTGCTCGAGGTCTTCCCCGCGCTCTTCCACGAGCCCTATTTCAAAAGCTATCTCGACGAGGATCTGGAAGCGCTCTTCCGTAAAGCGGACTTCACGTCGGAGAACGTGACCAGCGCCTTTTTCTCGAAGGTCGTCGTGTTCAAGAAGCGCTGAGCTACTCGGTCAGCGCCGGCTCTTGGAACGAGCGGCGCACCACGACCGAGATCATGATCCACACCGCCATCCAGAGCACGCCGGCCGACAGGCCGAAGGCGGAAGCGGTCGCGTCCGGGTAAGGCCAGCTCGTCATCGCGAGGCGCGTGACCGCGATCACCCAGCCGGCAATCGTCAGCGTCGTGTAGCCGATCACCGCCCACTGCGACCAGCGCCGCTTGAAGAGAAGCCCGATCGCGGTGATCAGAAGCAGCACGGCGTAGATCAAGGTACTCGGGATCGCTGGTCGTGTAACCCAGCCATGCCATGTAAAACGCGGCCATGAGCGCGAAGACGCCGCTCAACACGAGAACCATCTCCTCCCCCTACTTCGTTCCGTACATGCGGTCGCCGGCATCGCCGAGGCCCGGCACGATATAGCCGTGATCGTTCAGATGGTCATCGATCGCGGCGGTGTAGATCGGCACGTCGGGATGCGCCGTGCGGAAGCGCTTGATCCCCTCCGGCACCGCGAGCAGGCAGACGAAGCGGATGTCCTTGGCGCCGCGGCCTTTCAGCTTGTCGACCGCCGCGACTGCGGAATTGGCGGTCGCGAGCATCGGGTCGACACAGATCACGGTGCGCTCCGAAAGGTCCTCCGGCGCTTTGAAATAGTACTCGACGGGCTGCAGCGTCTGCGGGTCGCGATAAAGGCCGATATGCGCGACGCGCGCCGACGGCACGAGGTCGAGCATGCCTTCAAGCAGCCCGTTCCCGGCCCGCAGGATCGAGGCGAAGACGAGCTTCTTACCGGCGATCTTGCGCCCGGTCATCGATGTCAGCGGCGTCTCGATTTGGACCTCCTCAAGCGGCAGGTCGCGCGTCGCCTCGTAGCAGATCAGCCCGGCGATCTCGCGCAGAAGCTGTCGAAAGCCGCGCGTGGAAGTCTCCTTGTCGCGCATGATCGTCAACTTGTGCTCGACCAGCGGATGGTCGATGACGGTGACGCCCTCGTGTTTCCCAGCCATCCCGCGTCGCCTCCGATTTTTCTTGAGTTTCATACACGCGGGAGCGTGGATCGCAAACACGCCTCACATCATCGGCTGGCCGATCCGCAGCGGCGTCAGCGCAAGGTGGCTGGCGATCGTCTGAGCCACGTCGGCGTAGGTGTTTAGGTGCCCGCCGTTGCGGCCGTCGATCTTCGGCCCGAAGGCGAGCACCGGTATGTGCTCGCGCGTGTGATCGGTGCCCTTGAAGGTCGGGTCGTTGCCGTGGTCGGCGGTCAGGATCACGAGGTCACCCGGCTTCAGCACTGCGAGAAGCTCCGGCAGCCGTGTGTCGAAGCGCTCGAGGCAAGCCGCGTAGCCGGCGACGTCGCGCCGGTGGCCCCAGAGCTGGTCGAAGTCGATGAAGTTGGTGAAAACGAGGTCGCCGTCCTTCGCTTCAGCGATCGCTTCCAGTGTCTTGTCGAACTGGCTCTCGTTCTCCGGCGCCTTCAGAACCTTGGTGACGCCGCGCCCGGTGAAGATGTCGGAGATCTTCCCGACGCCGTAGACGTCACGCTTCACTTGGACGCAAAGGTCGAGCAGCGTCTCGCCGGGCGGCGGCACGGCGAAATCCCTGCGATGGCCGGTGCGCGCGAACTCGCCCTGCTTCTCGCCGACGAACGGGCGCGCGATGACGCGACCGATCCTGAGCGGATTGCAGAGTTTTCTCGCGACCTGGCAGACCTCGTAGAGGTGCTCCAGCCCGAAATGCGTCTCGTGCGCACAGATCTGGAAGACGGAATCCTGCGACGTGTAGCAGATCGGCTTGCCCGAGCGGATATGCTCCTCGGCAAGCTCCTCGATGATGTCGGTGCCGGACGCATGCTTGTTGCCCAGGATGCCGGGAAGCTTCGCCTGGGCGATCAGCGCGTCGGTGAGCTCCTTCGGGAAAGCGGGAATCGTGTTCGGGAAATAGCCCCACTCGAACGGAACCGGCAGCCCGGCGAGTTCCCAATGGCCGGACTGCGTGTCCTTGCCCTTGGAGACCTCGCTCGCATAGGCCCAGATCGCTTCAGGCTTCTCGATCCGCTCGATGCCGGCCGGGTGCGCTCCGGTCGAAGCCTCGGCGGCGCGGCAAAGGCCGAGCCGGTTCATGACTGGAATCTTGAGCGGGCCGGAGCGGCCGCCCTTCACGTCGGCCTTCCCAGCGGCGCACGCGGCGGCGATATGACCGATCGTGTCGGCGCCCGCATCGCCAAAGCTCTCCGCGTCCTCCGCGCCGCCGATCCCGACGGAATCCATGACAAGGAGCATCGCGCGCGCCATCTCAGCCAGCCTCTCCGCCAATGCGTTCGTAGATGAGGCGGCGATTCTGCGGAGGCTCGCCGAGCTTGTAAGTGGCGCGGACCGCCCGGACCGCCGCATCGGCAGAATTCTCGTCACGCGCATGGACATGCGCGAGCGGGCGATCTGGCCCGACCTCGTCGCCAATCCCTGCGAGCGCCGTCAACCCGACCGCATGGTCGATCGAGTCCTCCGCTCGCGTCCGCCCGCCGCCGAGCGCGACGACGGCAAGCCCAAGCGCGCGCGTATCGACGGAGGCGATCGTGCCGTTCGTCTCCGGGAACGCGATCTTTTCGACCGGCGCCGTTGGAAGATGCTTTTTCGGATTCTCGACGAAGTCGGAGGGGCCTCCGAGCGCCGACACCATCTTTTGAAAGATCTCCGCCGCCTGGCCATTCTCCAAAGCGGCCTGGGCAAGCGCGCTCGCCCAATCGACGGCATCAGCCCTTCCGCCGAGCATCAGCAGCTCCGTTGCGAGCGCAAGCGTCACCTCTTCGAGCCGCTTGTCGCGATGCGCGCCGGTAAGGAAATCGACGGCGTTCTGGACTTCGACTGCATTCCCCGCCGCGGAGGCGAGCGGCTCGTTCATGTCGGTGATGAGTGCGCTCGTCTTCATACCGGCGCCGTTCGCGACCGCGACCAGGCTCTCGGCCAGCTCGCGCGCGTCCTCCAGCTCCGCCATGAACGCGCCCGACCCGGCCTTCACGTCGAGCACGAGCCCTGTCAGTCCCGCAGCGAGCTTCTTCGACAGAATCGAAGCGGTGATGAGCGGCACGGATTCGACCGTCGCCGTCACGTCGCGGATCGCGTAGAGGCGCTTGTCGGCCGGTGCGAGGTCGCCGGTCTGGCCGATGATCGCGCAGCCCGCGATGTCGATGGCGCGGCGGAAGAGCGCTTCGTCGGGCTGCGTCTTGTAGCCTGGAATCGAATCGAGCTTGTCGAGCGTGCCGCCGGTGTGGCCGAGGCCGCGGCCGGAGATCATCGGCACGACGCCGCCGCAGGCGGCAACGATCGGCGCAAGCATCAGCGAGACATTGTCGCCGACGCCGCCGGTCGAATGCTTGTCGACGACCGGACCTGCCGCCGCCGGCCAATCGAGCACGTCGCCGGAATCGCGCATCGCAAGCGTCAGCGCCACGCGCTCGTCCATGTCCATGCCGCGGAAGAAGATCGCCATGGCGAAGGCCGCCACCTGTCCCTCGCTGACGGTGCCCTTGGTCAGCCCCTCGATCAGGAAGGCGATCTCCTCCTTCGTAAGCGCGCCGCCGTCGCGCTTCTTGCGGATCAGCTCCTGCGGCAGGAAGCGCGTCATCGCGGCCATTCGGCGAACATCCGCTTCAGAATCCGCGCGAGCTTGGCGCCACCCTGCGGCGCCACTTCCTTGGTCTCGGTGTGGGAAAGCTCCGCCCCCGTCATGCCGGCAGCGTAGTTCGTGATCGCCGAGAACGCGACCACCCGCAGCCCGAGAAAGCGGGCCAGGATCACTTCCGGCACGGTCGACATGCCGACCGCGTCGGCGCCGAGCATGCGAACGGCGCGTATCTCGGCCGGCGTCTCGAATGTCGGTCCGGAGAGCCACATATAGATGCCTTCGTGGAGGGTGATCCCCTCCGCATCGGCGGTGGCGAGCGCGGCAGCGCGAAGCGTCGCGTCATAGGCCTGCGTCAGGCCGACGAAGCGCGCGTCGCTCTTCTCGCCGATCAGCGGGTTGGTGCCGGAGAAGTTGATGTGGTCGGTGATGAGCATGACGGAGCCCGGCGGATGCTCCTCGCGGAGGCTCCCGGCCGCGTTGGTCAGCACCAGATCGCGGACACCGATCGCCTTCAGCGTTTCGAGCGGCGCGCGCATGACGTCAGCGCGGCCATGCTCGTAATAGTGCGCGCGGCCGGAAAGAACCGCCACGGTCTCGCCCGCGATGCGGCCAATGACGAGCGAACCGGAGTGGCCAGACACCGAGGGCGTCGGGAAGGCTTCAAGCTCGCCGTAGGGAACCGCGACCGCGTCCGCCACTTCCTTGGCGAAATCACCGAGCCCGGAGCCGAGCACGATGCCGATGCTTGGCTCACGCTTCGTTCGTGCGCGGATCTTCGCCGCGTTGCTTTGCGCCGCGCCCGTCATTTCCTTGGCGCGAGCCCGAACGCCTTCGGGAGAAGATCGCCAAGCGTGATCGTCTCGACCACGCCCTTGTCATCACAGAGATGGACGAGCGTCTTTTCCGTGCCGAACTCCTTCAAGCGCTGGCGGCAGCCGCCGCAGGGCGTGATCAGCGGCATCCGCTCCGCCACGACGGCGACCTCCGCGACCTGCTTGCCGCCGCCCATCACCATCGCCGCGATCGCGGTCGTCTCCGCGCACCAGCCCTCCGGGTAGCTGGCGTTCTCGATGTTGCAGCCGGAGAAGATCGCTCCGTCCTCAGTCAGCACCGCCGCGCCGACAGGGAACTTCGAATAAGGCGCATGCGCATTCCGCATGGCGGCGCGCGCGGCATCGAAGAGCTTCTCGGCGGCGCTCATTGGACATGCCCTAAGGCGAGCGTCTGCTGGCCGGCACGCTGCGGCGTCGCCAGGATCAGGGCCCAATAATTGCGATGTTCGGAGCCGGCGGGCGTGGCGACCGCGGCGATCCCGATGTCGGTCGCGTACGGGTTCAAGAGGTTCTGCCGATGTCCGGGTGAATTCTTCCAGCCCAGCATCGCGTCGTCGAGCGACGAATAGCTCGCCGCGAGATTCTCCGCGACATAGCCCCAATCGTAGCCGACCGCCGCCACGCGCCGCGGAAGCGACGCGCCGAGCCGGTGTCCGATCTGATCGCGCTCCCCCATCACCTCCGCATAGCTTGCGGCCGCCCGCATCAGGCGCTGGTCGACGCCGACCGGCCCAAGGCCGTTCTCGGCGCGAAAAGCCGAGATCAGGCGCGCCGTCCGTGCCGAGTCGACCGGGATCGGCGTCACCGGCTTGACCACGCTGGTGGTGCAGCCGGCAAGCCAGATTCCGAGGCTGAGGACGGCGGCGTGGAAGATCGTTCGTGTCATCAAGACGGCCGGAACAGCGGGGCGCGGGGGCCGGTTGTAGCCGCTTTGCCGGGCCCCGTCAGCCCGTCCCGGGGGCAACCGGCAAGGCGAACTGGCCTTGGCGATGACACGTGAAAATGCAAAGCTTTGCGGAAGAGCACGCCCCCGATGTAGCCCGGCGGTGCTGTGCGAAGGGGGGAACAGTACTTGCCATCCACACAGGAGGTAGCGTTGAAAAACAGAGCCACCACCACGTCTTTCGTCGCGCTTCTGGCCGCCGCCGCTTTCGGCGCCATGACGACATCCGCATTCGCGTTCCTGGCATGCGCGGTCACCGACACCGGCGGCGTCGACGACAAGGGCTTCAACCAATACACTTGGCAGGGCGTCCAGGACGCCGCCAAGGAGGGCGGCTTCGACACGAAGCTTCTGGAATTGAAGGCCGAGACCGACTACGTGCCGAACCTGAACTCGTTCGCGCAGGCGAAGTGCGACGTGATCGTCACCGTCGGCTTCCTGCTTGGCGACGCGACCAAGGACGCGGCCACGGCCAATCCGAACATCAATTTCACCATCGTCGACTACGCCTATGACCCGACGATCCCGAATGTGCTCGGTCAGGTCTACGCGACCAACCAGGCGGCGTTCCTCGCCGGCTATCTCGCCGCCGGCGTTTCGAAGACCGGCGTCATCGGCACCTTCGGCGGCATCAATATCGGCGGCCCGGTGACCGACTTCATGGATGGCTTCGTCTGGGGCGCCGACTACTACAACAAAGAGAAGGGCAAGTCGGTGAAGGTGCTCGGCTGGGATCCAGCCAAGAAGGAAGGCCTCTTCGTCGGCGACTTCACCTCGCTCGACAAAGGCAAGGACATCGCCAAGAGCCTTAACGACGAAGGCGCCGACATCGTCATGCCGGTGGCCGGCAAGGTCGGCCAGGGGCCGGCGGCGCTCGCCATGGAGCTCGGCACCGACAAGCTGAAGATCATCGGCGTCGATACCGACCAGTACAACACCGACCCCGACCACAAGAGCGTGTTCCTGACCTCGGTATTGAAGCGCGTCGACTCGACAACCAAGGAAGCCGTCACCGAGGCCTTCAAGGGCACCTTCAAGGGCGGCGTCATCGTCGGCGACCTGAAGAGCGGCGGCGTCGACCTTGCCCCGTTCCACGATTTCGACTCCGCGGTTCCGGACGACCTGAAGGCGGAGCTCGAGAAGATCAAGGCCGGGATCATCGACGGCTCGATCAAGGTCGGCGGCATGTAGGCGACCGCCGTCGCAACCACCGTTACCGCCCGCCGCGCTCGATCAAGGAGACGCGGCGGGCGCGTTCCGCAAAAAAGGGCTCGGGGAGAGCGCTAAAGAGCCGACAGGGACGCGGGGGCGCTGACTTTTGGACATCGAGCTACGCGGCATTACCAAGCGCTTCGGCGATCTGGTCGCTAACGACAACATCAACCTGCAAATCCGTGCCGGCGAGGTTCTCGGGCTGCTCGGCGAAAACGGCGCCGGCAAAACGACGCTCATGAACATCCTCTCGGGCCTCTACCGGCCCGATGGCGGCGAAATCCTCATCGACGGCAAGTCGACCCGATTTGAGGGCGCGGGCGACGCCATCCGTGCCGGCATCGGCATGGTGCATCAGCACTTCATGCTGGTGCCCGTTTTCTCGGTGGCGGAGAACGTCGTGCTTGGCGTCGAGCCGGTCGGCGCGCTCGACTATCTCGACCTCGCAAAGGCCCGCGAGCAGGTGAGGACGATCAACGCCGAGCACGGGCTCGACGTCGACCCGGACGGAATCATCGAGGAGATTCCGGTCGGCATCCAGCAGCGCGTCGAGATCATCAAGGTGCTGTTCCGCTCGGCGAGCGTGCTGATCTTCGACGAACCGACCGCTGTCCTGACCCCGCAGGAAGTGACCGAGTTCTTCGGCATCGTACGCTCGCTGCGCGACGCCGGAAAGGCGCTCGTCTTCATCACCCATAAGCTGCACGAGGTGCTGGAGGTCGCCGACCGGATCAGCGTGCTGCGCGCCGGCAAGGTCGTCGGCGAGAGCGACCCGAAGTCCGCGACGGAAGCCGAGCTGGCGGAGATGATGGTCGGCCGCGCGGTCCATTTCCAGGTCGAGAAGCAGCTCGCCAAGCCGGGCCGTGCATTGATCG
Organism: uncultured Alphaproteobacteria bacterium; assembly: GCA_963761005.1. Lineage (GTDB taxonomy): Bacteria > Pseudomonadota > Alphaproteobacteria > Rhizobiales > Afifellaceae > DASWJZ01. Next base: position 862,684 of record CAVXFK010000027.1, on the reverse strand, counting down.
AAGCGCACAATCTCGCCGCTACGAACGAGCGCGACGAGCTTGCCGTCGACGGAGTCAACCTGACCGTGCGCGAAGGCGAGGTGGTCGGCATCGCCGGCGTCCAGGGCAACGGGCAGACCGAGCTAGTCGAGGCCCTGACGGGCTTGAGGCCGCTCATGCGCGGGACAGTGTCGTTTCTTGGCCGCGACATCACCCGGGCATCGACACGCGAGCGGCACGTTCTCGGCATCGCCCACATCCCCGAGGACCGGCAGCGCTCCGGCATGGTCGGCGAGTTTGACATCGCCGAGAACATGGTCCTCGACAGCTATTACGACGAACCCTTCTCGACCGGGCTCACGATGCACTGGGCGGCGGTGCACAAGGTGTGCGTGAAGAATGTCATCGATTTCGACGTTCGTACCCCCTCAATCTACGCGCTCGCCGACCATCTCTCCGGCGGCAATCAACAGAAACTGATCGTGGCGCGCGAGCTCAGCCGCGACGTCAAGCTGGTCATCGCATCGCAGCCGACGCGCGGCATCGATGTCGGCTCGATCGAATACATCCACAAGCGGATGATCGAGGCGCGCGACAAGGGCGTCGGCGTGCTGATCGTATCGACGGAGCTCGACGAGATACTCGCGCTCTCCGACCGCATCCTGGTGATGTTCCGCGGACGCGTCGCCGGCGAGTTCGAGGCCGGCAAGGTGAGCATGAGCGAGATCGGCCTGGCGATGGCGGGAGCGGCCGCGTGAGCGACTATATGCGCGAGGAGACGCTGTCGGAAGAGACGCTGAGCCGCGCCGGCGCCGCGCGTTTCGACGTCGAGCAGTTCGCCATCGTCCCGGTGCTGGCGGTGGTCCTTGCGATGGTGCTCGGCGGCCTGACGATGCTCGCGACCGGGGTCAGCATCCCGACGGTCGGCGAGGCATTCGCCGCCCTCTTCTACGGGTCGTTCGGATCGCTTTCGGCGCTGTCGGAGACGCTGACGGCGGCGGCGCCGGTAACGCTGGCGGCTCTCGGCGTCGCGCTCGGCTTCCGCGCCGGACTCTTCAACATCGGCGCCGAAGGCCAGATGATCGCGGGTGGCATGGCGGCCGTGGCGGTCGGGTTCTCCATCCACGGACTGCCGATCTTCATACACCTGCCGCTGGCGCTTCTCGCCGGCGTGCTCGCCGGCGCCGCTTGGGCGGCGATCCCCGGCTGGCTCAAGGCCGCGACCGGGGCGCACGAGGTCATCACGACGATCATGCTCAACCTGATCGCCGTGCAGCTCACCAATTTCCTCCTGCGCAACCCGCCGATCCAGAAGCCCGGCCGCCACGACCCGGTCTCGTCGTCGGTGCTGCAGAGCGCGCATCTGCCCAAGCTTCTGACCTGGCTCGATCCAAGCCTCCGGCTCAACGCCGGCATCATCATCACGCTCCTCATGGTCGTGCTGGTCTATTGGCTCCTGTTCCGTACGACGCTCGGCTTCGAGTTCCGCGCCAGCGGCTTGAACCCGTCGGCGGCGCGCTACGCCGGCATGCGCTCGAATTTGATCATCGTCGCGGTCATGGCGATCGGCGGGGCGCTCGCCGGACTTGCCGGCGCCAATCAGGTGCTCGGCGTGCTTGGTCGTGCCACGCCGGGTTTCTCCGGGGGCGCCGGCTTCAATGCCATCGCGGTTGCGCTGCTTGGGCGGTCGCACCCGGTCGGCGTTCTGCTTGCCGGCATTCTTTTCGGCGCGCTCGACGCCGGCGGACGCCAGATGCAGGTGGCTGCAGGCGTGCGCATCGATCTGATCGCGATCATCCAGTCGCTGATCATCGTCTTCGTCGCCGCACCGCTCCTCATGCGCACGGCCTTCCCGTGGGCGTTCCGCAAGCGCAAACCGGCGAGCGCGTGATGGCGGTGACCGAAGCGGCCGGGCGTGCCAATCTCGACCACGTCAAGCGACGCCAGACGCTGATCATCGGCTGGCTGCTAGTCGCCCTCGCGGCCTTCGTCGCAGTGGCTTTCGGGCTGGAATCCTCCGGCGAGGCGACGTTCCGGCTGGCGCTTCCGGGCGACCTCTTCGCGATGCCGAACCTCGTCGTGCCGGCGGCGCCCTACAACTACATCGTCGCCGCCATCCTCGCGTTCCTCGGTGCACGCCAGTTCATGCGCGGCGCGGCGCGCCGCTCCAGCCTGTTCCTCGGCTTCGGCCTCTTCCTCGCGGTCACCACCTTCCTCGTCTGGGCGACGGCCGGCAAGGAATTCTCCCTGACGGGCATGCTCGAGGCGACCGTGGTGCGCGCCGTGCCGATCGCGCTCGGCGGCCTCTGCGGCACGCTGTCCGAGCGCGTCGCGGTGGTGAATATCGGCATTGAAGGGATGATGCTCTCCGGCGCCTTCACCGGCGCCATCGTCGGCTCGCTGCTCGGCGGATGGATCGGACTGATCGCCGCCATCATCGTCGGCGGTCTGATGGGGCTGGCGCTCGGCGCGCTGGTCATCACGTATCGCGTCGACCAGATCATCGCCGGGGTCGCGATCAACCTCTTCGCGCTTGGCCTGACCTCCTACGTGACGAGCCAGGTTCTGACCGTGCACCGCGAGCTCAACAACGCACCGATCTTCGGTGCCGTCGACATCCCGCTGCTGAGCAACCTGCCCATCGTCGGGGGCGTCTTCTTCCAGCAGAACATCTTCGTCTACGGCGCCGCGATCCTGATTGCGGCAGCCACCTACTATCTGTTCCACACCAAGCACGGGCTTCGCGCGCGCGCCGTCGGCGAGCATCCGGAGGCCGCCGACACGCTCGGCATCAACGTCTATCGGCTGCGCTACATCAACGTTATGATCGGCGGCATGGTGGCGGGCTTCGCCGGCGCCTGGTTCACGCTCGGCTCGGTCGGCCGCTTCGATATCAACATGACCGGCGGGCGCGGCTTCATCGGTCTTGCCGCCATGATCTTCGGACGCTGGCATCCGGTCGGCGCGCTCATGGCGGCACTGGTCTTCGGCTTCGCCGACTCGCTACAGCAGAAGCTTGCCATCCTGCAGACGCCGATCCCGTCGGAGTTTCTCGCAATGGCGCCCTATGTGGCGACCATCGTTCTCGTCGCCGGAATTGTCGGGCGCGCCCGTCCGCCGGCCGCCGACGGCAAACCCTATATCAAGGAGTAGCGCCCTTCCTGGCGCCCATTCGATGCGTGACACCGACCCCGCCGCCGCCCTGCCCTTCCCGGTCCTGATCGGAGATATCGGGGGCACCAATGCGCGCTTCGCCATCGTGCCCGATCGCGACGCGCCGCTCGAAGTCTTCCATTCGGTGGCAACCGCCGATTTCCCCAATATTGAATCGGCTGTCGAGAAATCGGTCTTCCCCTACTCGAAGCATCGCCCGCGCGCGGCGCTGATCGACCTCGCCGGTCCGATCGTCGGCGACGCCGTCGACCTCACCAACGCCGACTGGGTGATCCGCCCGCGCGACATGATCAGCGCACTCGGGCTGGTCGACGTCTTGCTTCTGAACGACTTCGAGGCGCTGGCACTGGCACTGACGGCGCTGACGCCGGACGATGTGGTCAAGATCGGTGGCGGCGAGCCTTCGACGACAGGCGCCAAGGTCGTGATCGGACCGGGGACCGGACTGGGCGTCGGCGGGCTTGTCAATTCCGGCGGCCCGGACGGGCAATGGGTGCCGGTGCCCGGCGAAGGCGGGCATGTTTCGCTCGGCCCCGTCGCCGCCGACGAGTTCGCGCTCTGGCCGAACGTCACGCCGGAACATGGCCGCATCTCCGCCGAGGTGCTTCTCTCCGGCCGCGGCATCGTCGCGCTCTATCGCGCCGTCGCAAAGACCGAAGGAGAAGTGCCGAGCCACTCGACGCCGGCAGAGGTCACCACGGCGGCGCTCGAAAAATCCGATCCGCTCGCCGTCCGCACGCTGACGCTCTACGGGCGGCTCTTGGGGCGGCTCGCCGGCGACATGGCGCTCGTCTTCATGGCCCGCGGCGGCGCCTATGTCGGCGGTGGCATCCCGCCACGCATCCTTCCTTTCCTGACGAACGGCGAATTCCGTCGTGCGTTTGAGGAGAAAGCGCCGCACCAGGAGGTGATGGCGACGATTCCGGCTTACATCATCGTCAGCGAGAACCCCGCGCTTCAGGGTCTCGCCGCCTTCGCCCGCGCTCCCGAACGTTTCGGCGTGAACCTTTCGGGAAGACGTTGGCTGAAATAACGAGGAAGACGGACGCGAACCGATAAGGGGCATATCGTGGCAAAACGACCCTCCCGCGAGGCGCTGCAGGCGAACCGCGCGGGCAAACGGATCGAGGATTACGGGTTCATCGGTAACCTGCTTTCTTGCGCGCTTGTAGCGAAGGACGGCGCGATCGACTGGCTGTGCCTGCCGCGCTTTGATTCCGAGGCCTGTTTCGCCGCGCTGCTCGGCACCGAAGACAACGGCTATTGGCGGATCGCGCCAGCCGAGGACGGCGCCAAGGTGACGCGCCGCTATCGCGACGCCTCCGCCATTCTCGAGACCACGTTCGAGACGAAGAGCGGAACCGTCACGCTGATCGACTTCATGCCGCTCTCGCCCGACGAGGAGCACGTCGATCTCTTCCGCATCGTGCGCGGCGACAAGGGTCACGTGCAAATGCGCATGGAGATCGCGCTTCGTTTCGGCTACGGCGCGACGGTGCCGTGGGTCGTGCGCACCGATTTTGGTCTCCGCGCAGTGGCGGGGCCCGATGCTGTCGAGCTTCACACCCCGGTTGAGCTGAAGGGTGAAAACTACCGCACTGTCTCAGAATTCTCTGTTGGCGAAGGCGCCTCCGTCCCCTTTGCGCTTTGTTGGCACCCCTCGCATCGCGCGCGCGAAACCCGCGTCGACCCGGAGGCTAGGCTCGCCGAGACCGACACCTGGTGGCGCGAATGGTCGGAGCGCTGCCGCTTCGGCAACCATGAACCGCATCCCTGGCGCGAGGCGGTGCTGCGCTCGCTGATCACGCTGAAGGGCTTGAGCTATCACCCGACCGGCGGCATCCTCGCCGCCGCGACGACCTCGCTTCCGGAGGAGCTCGGCGGCGAGCGCAACTGGGACTACCGCTTCTGCTGGATACGCGACGCGACGCTGACCCTCTACGCGCTCCTCACCTCCGGCTATCGCGAGGAGGCGCGTGCCTGGCGGCAGTGGATGCTGCGTGCGGCCGCCGGCCACCCATCGCAGCTTCAGATCATGTACGGGCTTTCCGGCGAGCGGCGGCTGCACGAGACGACGCTCGACTGGCTCGCCGGTTATGAGGGCTCGAAACCAGTGCGCGTCGGCAATGGTGCTTACGACCAGCTCCAGATCGACGTCTACGGCGAGCTCATGGACGCGCTCCATGTCGGGCGGAAGTTTCAGCTCGAACCGTCTGTCGCGGCATGGAAATTCCAGCGCGTGCTGCTCAAGAACCTGAAACGGAAATGGCAGCGCCCCGACAAGGGGATCTGGGAGGTGCGTTCCGGCGCGAGGCACTTCACGCATTCCAAGCTGATGGCCTGGGTCGCCTACGATCGCGGGGTGAAGGGCGTGGAGGAATACGGCCTTTCGGGGCCGGTCGCGGAGTGGAAGGTCGAGCGCGACAAGATTCGAAACGAGATTCTCGAACAGGCCTGGAGCGACAAGCGGAAAAGCTTCGTGCAGTGCTACGGCGGCGAGGCGCTCGACGCCGCCCTCCTGATGATGCCGACCGTCGGATTCCTGCCGGCGGACGATCCGCGCCTCATCTCGACCGTCGAGGCGATCCAGCGCGACCTGACCGAGGACGGCCTGCTCCTGCGCTACCGCACCGACGCGACGGAGGACGGCGTCACCGGCAGCGAGGGCACGTTCCTCGTCTGCACGTTCTGGCTCGCCGACGCGCTCGCCCTGATCGGGAAGGTCGACGAAGCGACGGAGCTTTTCGAGCGGCTGCTTTCGCTCAGGAACGACCTCGGGCTCCTTGCCGAGGAATACGATCCGCGCACGAAGCGCCAGCTCGGCAACTTCCCGCAGGCCTTCTCGCATGTCGGGCTGGTCAACACCGCCAACAACCTGATCTCGGCCCAAGGCCCGGCGCAGCAGCGCGCCGACGATGCGCCGCACAAGGCACCGAAAGTGAAAGCGAAGGCTTAAGGCCCGAGCTCCACGATCGGCCCGCCTGCTGCTTCCGCGTCGGCCGGGTCGTGGGTAACGAGGAGCACCGGCAGCCCGTATTTCCGCGCTTCGGCGAAGACCAGCGCGCGCACCTGCCCGCGAAGGGCCAGGTCGAGGCGCGAGAACGGCTCGTCGAGGACGAGCGCCTCCGGCCGCGCGAGAAGCGTGCGCATCAGCGCGACGCGCGCCGCCTGCCCGCCGGAGAGCGTCGCCGGATCGCGGCCGGAGAAGCCCTGAAGCCCGACCTCCGCGAGCGCCTCCTCGACCGCGCGACGCCGCGCTTCGCGGCCTTTCATCGTCGGCGTCAGGCCGACGAGGAGATTGCCGGCGACGGAAAGATGCGGGAGCAGAAGCGCGTCTTGGAAGAGGAGGCCGATGCCGCGCCTCTCCGGCGGCAGCGCCGTCACGTCGCGGCCGTTCAGGACGATCTCTCCGCTCGCACGGAAATCGCGACCAAGAAAGCCGCCGACGAAGGCGAGCAGCGTCGATTTCCCAACCCCCGACGGCCCCATGACGGTCAGCACTTCGCCCGACCCGATGCCGGCATTGAGCCGCACCAGGCTGTCGCCGTTCAGGTCGATCGAGACGTCGCGAAGAACGAGTCCGCGGGCTCCGTCGCCGCTCATGCGGAGACCAGCATAGCGCGGCGGTTGCGGAAGAGGAGCGTCGGGACGAGTGCCGCGATCGCGAAGCCGAGAAACGGCAGAAGCGCTTGCACGAGCGCTGTCGCGCCGATCAGCCGCTGGTCGCCGCCGGAGGCAAGAGCCACCGCCTCGGTGGTGACCGTCGGCCAGCGCCCGCCGCCGACGAGAAGCGTCGGCAGATAAAGCGCTACGGATACTGCAAAGCCGAGCGCGGCCGCGATCAGTACCGGACGCATGAGCATCGGGAGCCGCACGCGCCAGAAGACGGCGTTCGGCCCATGTCCGAGTGCGCGGATCGCCAGGCCATAGCGCGGGTCCCAGGCGCTCCACGGATCGGAGAGCGAAAGGAGCACGTAAGGGAAGACGAAGACGAGATGGACGAGCGCCACCGCGACGAACGTGCCGTCGATGCCGGCGAAGGCGAAGAGAATCTGCAGGCCGAAGAGAAACGCGACCTGCGGCGCGATCAGCGGCACGTAAAGCGCGCGAAGCGCCCTCCCCGGCCCGCTGAGACCCGCGCGCGCCACGCTTTCGAGCGCGCCGAGCGCAAGCGCCGTCGCGACAAGGCTCGAAACGCAAGCGAGCGCGAGCGTGTCGCGAAGCACCATGCCGAAGTTTTCGCCGAGCCTCGTCCAGGTGGCGAGCGTCAGCGCTTCCGGCAGCGCTTTCGGGAAGCGCCATGAATCGGCGACTGACCAGAGCGCGAGCAAGACGAGGCCGGCGAGTACTATCGCGGCAGCGAGCGCCATGACGAGGCTCGTGGCACGGCGGAGCAAAGCATCGCGGCGGGCGCGCCAGCCGGACCGGGCCAGCGCGCGGCAGATCGCGGCGCCGATCCGCTCCGCCACGAGCCAGACGAGAAGTGCCGCGCCCGTCACCCCGACCTGCAGCACCGCGCCGGCGGCGGCGACGAAGTGCCGCGAGAGATCCGGGTCGCGCTGCCAGTCGATGACGCGGACGGCGAGCGGCGCGGGCGTGGTCGGTCCGAGGATCAGCGCCACGTCGACGACCGAGGTGGAGAAGGCAAGCACGGCGAGGACCGGAAGCCTGAGCTGCCGGTAGAGCGCCGGCAGCACCGCGTGCACGAAACCGACCATCCTCCCGTAGCCGAGCGCGGCGATCATGCGCTCCATCTCCGGAGCGCGCGTCTGCGGCAGCACCGAAAGCGTCATCAGAAAAAGAAACGGTATCTCCTTGACGACGAGGCCGAAGACCATGGCGAGGCCGTGCCGGTCCTGCACGATGAGGAAATCCGGCGGCCGATCGAAGCCGAATATCCCGGCCGCGATGCGGAAGAGGAACCCGGAAGGCGCGATCAGGAAGGCGAGCCCGAAGGCGGCGGCCGCATGCGGCACGCTCAGGAGCGGTGACACCAGCCGCTCGAGCGTGCGGAAAAGCCGCGTGCCGCGCCAGCCGGCGACGAAGAGCGTCACCACGAGAAACGCCAGCGCCGTCGCAAGGAGCCCCGTCGAGAAGCTCAGGAAGGCGGAGCGGAATAGCCCCGGCATCGCGAGGAGCGCGCGAAACGGGAGAAGCGAAACCGCGTCGCCGCCGAGTGCCGGGAAATAGCCGAAAGCGGGAAGCGCGATCCCGAGAAGGCCTGCCGCGACGGGCACGATCAGCAAAGCGAGCGCTGCGATCGGAAAGAGCCGCAGCAAGGGCGAGCCTACTGGTTTACGCCGTAGCGGCGCGCCCAGGCGTGCTCGATCATCTCCACCCAGGAGGGATGCGGCTCGGGAAGCGTCGTCCCGAGCTCTTCCGGGCGAAGCGTGGCGGGTCCGAGATCGAGCGCGGCGAAGCGCGCACGCTCGTCAGGGGGAAGCTTAGCGACAGCAAGCACAGTCGGATCGCCCCAGACTTTCGGGTCCTGCTTGCGCGCCTGCGCCTCCGGCGACATCAGGAAATTCGCCAGCACCATCGCGCCTGCCGACGCGCTGGCATTGAACGGGATCGCGACGAAGTGCGTGTTGCCGAGCGTGCCGCCTTTGAACACGAAGCTCCGCACGGTGTCAGGCAGCTCGCCGTTCTCGACGGCGCTCGAAGCGTCGGCAGGATTGAAGGTAAAGGCGATGTCGACCTCATCGTCGGCGAGGAGCCGGCGCAGGCTTCCCGTGTCGCGCGGAAAGGCGCGCCCGCCGCGCCAGAGATTTGGATGCGCGGCATCGAGCCACGCGAAAAGCGGCGCGGCCGCGGTCTCGAAGCTCTCCGCGGTCGCCGGCTCTTGAAGCACAGAAGGATCGGGGGCGAGTTCGACCAGGAGCTGCTTCAAAAAGGTTGTGCCGAGAAAATCGGGCGGCTGCGGATAGGTGAAGCGGCCGGGATTTGCGGAAATCCATGCGCCGAGCGCCTTGGCCGAGGTCGGCGGATTCTTGAGGCGCGCGCCGTCGTAGAAGAAGACGAGCTTCGCCATCCCCCACGGCGCTTCGAGTCCGTCGACGGGGACCGTGAAGTCGCGCGTGATGCTCGGTTGATCGACGTCGACGAAGCGGTAGTTCGGAAGCTTCGTCGACCACGCGGCGGGAAGAAGCAACCCCTGCCGCTTCATGGCGGAAAAATTCTCGCCGTTGATCCAGACAAGGTCGACGGCGCCGCCTTCGTTGCGCCCGGCGGCCTTCTCCGTCAGGACGCGCGAGACCACTTCTGCGGTGTCGCTCACCTTCACGTGCACGACGCGGACGCCGTAGCGCTCCTCCATCATCCGGCCGGCCCAGGCGATATAGTCGTTGATGCGCGGCTCGCCGCCCCAGGCGTGGAAATAGACGGTCTCACCCTTGGCCTTGGCGACGACCGCGTCCCAATCGGCGGGGTCCGGCACCTCCGCCCGGGCAGCCGCGACTAACGCAAGCGTGGCGAAAACGGCGAGCAGGAATCGGACGGCGCGCTTCATCACAACGAAATGACGAAGCGCGCCGATCAAAGGCAATGAACAGTTCGGTGATGTGGGCGCGAAGTCCCTAGACCACCGTCAGCTTTCCGAGGTTCTCCATCGCGCGGCGCGCCACGACGGCGACGAGGTTGGCGCGGTATTCGGCCGAGCCGTGGATGTCGCTCATCATGCCCGAGGCCTCGACCTTGAGCCCTTTGAGCGCATCGGCGGAGAAATTCTTGGCGAGCGCCTCCTCCGCCGCCTTCCAGCGGAAGACGCCGTTGTTGCCGGCGCCGGTCACCGCAACGCGCACCGAGCCGTCCTTGTGCTTGGCGATGAAGACGCCGGCCATCGGATAGAGCGAGGCCGGGTTGCGGAACTTGGCGTAACCCGACTCGGCCGGCACCTTGAACGAGACCTTGGTGACGATCTCGCCGTCGCCGAGCGCGGTCGAGAAGAGGCCGGCGAAGTAGTCGTCTGCCGCGATCTGCCGCTTGTCGGTGTGGACGGTGCCGGCAAGCGCCATCACCGCCGACGGGTAGTCGGCCGCCGGGTCATTGTTGGCGACCGATCCGCCGATCGTGCCGCAATGGCGGACGGCGGGATCCCCGATCGAGCCGGCGAGCCCTGCGAGGGTCGCGATCGCCTTCTTCACGTCGGCAGAGCTTGCCACAGTGTGGTGCGTCGTGGCGGCGCCGACCGTGACCGCATCGCCGGTGACCTGGATGCCCTTGAGCTCCGGCACCTGTCGAAGGTCGATCAGGCTCTTCGGCGCCGCGAGCCGGGCCTTCATCGTCGGAAGCAGCGTGTGGCCGCCGGAGATGTAGGCGGCGTCGCCCGAGCCGGAGAAGAGCTTTGCCGCTTCGGCCAGGCTCTTCGGCCGATGGTAGCTGGTCTGGTACATTTCTCGTCTCCCTATTCCGCTGCCTGGCGCATCGTCGCCTTCTGGGCGAGCCGCCACACCTTCTCCGCCGTTGCCGGCATGGTCAGACTGTTGTCGCCAAGCGCATCCGTCAGCGCGTTGATGACGGCCGGCGGTGAGCCGATCGCACCCGCCTCGCCGCAACCCTTTACGCCGAGCGGATTGCCCGGGCAAAGCGTCTCGGTCGTAGAGACGGCGAAGGACGGCAGGTCGTCCGCACGCGGCATGGTGTAGTCGTTGTAGCTCGCCGTCACGAGCTGGCCACCGCTGTCATAGACACAGCCCTCAAGCAGCGCCTGGCCGACGCCCTGCGCGACGCCGCCATGCACCTGTCCCTCGACGATCGTCGGATTGATCAGGCGGCCGAAATCGTCGGTCACGACGTACTGGACGATCTTGGTGTGGCCTGTCCCCGGGTCGACCTCGACCTCGCAGATGTGGCAGCCGGCCGGGAACGTGAAGTTTGTCGGATCGTAGAACGACGTTTCCTTCAAGCCCGGCTCCATGCCCTGCGGCATGTTGTGCGCCGTATAGGCGGCGAGACAGACCTGGAACCACGGGAGCTTCTTGTCGGTGCCGGCGACGCGGACCTCCCCGTCGGCGATCTCGATGTCGCCCTCCGACGCCTCCATGAGGTGCGCGGCGAGCTTCTTGACCTTCGCCTCGACCTTGTCGAGCGCCGCGGCAATGGCCGACATGCCGACTGCGGCAGAGCGCGAGCCGTAGGTTCCCATGCCGAACTGCACTTTGTCAGTGTCGCCGTGGACGATGGAGACGCTCTCCATCGGCACACCGAGGCGGCCGGAGACGAGCTGCGCGAACGTCGTCTCGTGGCTCTGGCCTTGGGCCTGCGATCCGGTCAGCACCTCGATGGTACCGACTGGGTTGACCCGCACCTCGGCCGATTCCCACTGGCCGACGCCGCCGCCGAGCGAGCCGACCGCAGCCGACGGCGCGAGACCGCAAGCCTCGATGTAGCAGCTCATCCCGATGCCGCGCAGCCTGCCGCGCTTCTCCGCCTCAGCCTTGCGCTTGCCGAAGCCGGCGTAGTCGGCGGCCTTCATCGCAACGTCGAGCGACGCTTCGTAGTCGCCGGCGTCGTAGGCGAAGATGACCGGTGTCTGGTAAGGAAACTCGCGGATGAAGTTCTTGCGCCTGAGCTCCGCCGGCGAAACGCCAAGCTCGCGCGCCGCCGTCTCCACCAGCCGCTCCATCACATAGGTCGCCTCCGGCCGCCCGGCCCCACGATAGGCATCGACCGGCGCGGTATTGGTGTAGACGGTGCGCACGTTGCAGTGGATGGCCGGGATCACGTACTGACCGGAAAGCAGCGTCGCATAGAGGTAGGTCGGGACCGCCGAGGAGAAGACCGACATGTAGGCGCCGAGATTGGCGATCGTGTCGACCTTGACCGCGATCATCTTGTTGTCGGCGTCGAACGCCATCTCTGCATGCGTGACGTGGTCACGCCCATGCGCGTCGGTCAGAAAGGACTCGGTGCGATCCGCCGTCCATTTCACTGGCACGCCCGACTTCTTCGACGCCCACAAACAAACGACGTCCTCAGGATAGACGTAGATCTTGGAGCCGAAGCCGCCGCCGACGTCCGGAGCGATTACGCGCAGCTTGTTCTCCGGAGCGACGTTGTAGAAAGCCGACAGAAGAAGCCGCGCGACATGCGGATTCTGGCTCGCCGTGTAGAGCGTGTAATGCTCGTCGCCGGGGTCGTAGACGCCAAGCGCGGAGCGCGGCTCCATGGCGTTCGGGACCAGCCGGTTGTTGACGATGTCGAGCTTGGTGACGTGCTTCGCCTTGGCGATCGCCGCGTCGACGGCGGCCGCATCGCCGAGCTCCCAATCGTAGATCAGGTTGTTCGGCGCTTCCGGGTGAAGCTGCGGCGCACCGGGTTCGATCGCCTTGGCCGGATCGACGACGGAGGCAAGCTCCTGCCAGTCGACGCCGACGGCGTCGGCGGCGTCACGCGCCTCGCCGCGGGTCCGCGCCACCACGACGGCGACCGGCTGGCCGACATAGCGCACCGTATCGGCGGCGAGCGCCGGATAGGCGCCCATCTTCATCGGGGTGCCGTCCTTCGACGTGATCGCCCAGCCGCAGATCAGGTTGCCGATGCCGTCGGCGGCGAGCTCCGCGCCGGCCAGGATCTTGATCACGCCGGGCATCTTGGCTGCCGCTGACGTGTCGATCTTGCTGAACTTCGCGTGCGCGTGCGGCGAACGCACGAATGCGGCGAAGCACATGCCGGGCACGGTCATGTCGTCGGTGTAACGGCCGCGGCCAGTGATGAAGCGCTTGTCTTCCTTGCGGGTAGCGCGTGCGCCAATTCCCTCAACGCCCATCGTTTCCTCCCTTGAAATCCTTTTTCGGAACCTGCTCTCGCGAGCGGAGCAGATGTCGCGGACGCGACGATTGCTTTTAGGCTGCCTTCTTCGCCCCGCCCTTCATTTCGGCTGCGGCGGCAAGGATAGCTTTGACGATGTTGTGGTAGCCGGTGCAGCGGCAGATGTTGCCTTCGAGCTCGTGGCGGACGGTCGTTTCGTCGAGGTTCCCGTTATAGCGGCGGATCATGTCGACCGCGGTCATGATCATGCCCGGGGTGCAGAACCCGCATTGCAGCCCGTGATGCTCGCGGAATGCGGCCTGGACCGGGTGCAGCGTGTCGCCGTCGGCGAGGCCTTCGATCGTGGTCACCATCGCCCCGTCAGCCGCCGCCGCGAGGACCGTGCACGACTTCACGGCGATACCGTCGAGGTGCACGACGCAGGCCCCGCACTGCGACGTATCGCAGCCGACATGCGTTCCGGTAAGGCCGAGATGGTCGCGAAGCAAGTGCACCAGCAGCGTGCGATCCTCGACATCGCGGGTCTCCGCCCGGCCGTTAACGGTGATGGTGACCTTCGACATTTAAGTCCTCCCTTCCGAATTTTCCTGGCGGCGAAAGCCGCTATCACGTTGCTATGACATAGATCAGAAGCAGGGCCAGGATGACAAGCAGGCCCCAGACATAAGGCCCGCCGAGGAAACCGGCGGCGGCCTTCGCCTCGACCTCCTCCTCGACCTCGCGCGCGACTTCTTCCACTTCCTCCACCAAGCCCTCAGCATAGGCGAGGGCCGGCGGGACTGCGGCCTTTTCGGCAAAGCGTGAGAAGAATTCGTCAGCGAGTTTCTTCGCCGTTGAATTGATGAGCCGAGAGCCAAGCTGCGCGAGCTTCCCTCCGACCTGCGCGTTTACGGTGTAGGTAAGCACCGTCCCGGCGCCATCCTCGGCAAGATGCACGTCGGCGCCGCCCTTGGCGAAACCGGCGACCCCGCCCTTCCCTTCTCCCGAGATGGTATAGCTTTCCGGCGGCTTGACGTTCGACAGGGTCACCTGGCCGTTGAAGGTCGCTTTGACCGGCCCGACCTTCGTCGTCACCCGTGCCGCAAAGCCCTCCGAAGGGCTTCCGTCGAGCGATTCACAGCCGGGGATGCACTCCTTGAGAACGGCCGGGTCGTTCAGCATGGCCCAGACGTGCTCGCGTTTCGCCGGGATGCGATACTCGCCCTTCAACTCCATGAAGCGACCTCCGAGGCGGATTGTGCACAGGGGCATATCCGCGGACAACTGAATTTCCAAGCCGGCGTCGAGACGCAGCGTGGCGTTGGCCTGGCGGGCGCGCCGGGTTAAGAGGACGCATGCCGACCGAGCCCAGCGCCGATCCGCGGCTTCGCCACATGATTGACGCCGCGCTCGCCGGGGCGCGGGTGGTAATGCCTATCTACGGGACCGACTTCTCGGTCGCGCACAAAGTCGACGATTTGCCGGTGAGCGAGGCCGACCTCGGGTCGGAGCGCGCCATCGGCGAGGCTCTCGCGGCGACCATGCCGGACCTTCCGATTGTCGCCGAAGAGGCCGCCTCAGCCGGGACGCTGCCGGCCGTCGGACGCTCGTTCCTGCTCGTCGATCCACTCGACGGCACCAAGGAGTTCATCAGCCGCAACGGCGAATTCACGATCAACGTCGCGCTCGTCGAGGACGCCGTGCCGGTGTCAGGCGTGGTGCTCGCGCCGGCGCTCGGGCTCGCCTACGCCGGAAGCGCGAAGGGTGCGTGGAAGGGAACGATCGCCGCGGATCTCAACCAGATCGTGGGCTGGGAGGCTATCCGCGTGCGCCGCGCCGAGGCGCATCCGGTCGCCGTGGTGAGCCGCTCGCACATGAACCCCGCGACCGCCAGCGCGCTGGCGCAAGCCTCTTGCGGCGAGCATCGCTCGATCGGCTCGTCGCTGAAATTCGGACTTATCGCCGAAGGTGGCGCCGATTTCTATCCGCGCCTCGGCCCAACCATGGAGTGGGACACGGCCGCCGGAGACGCCGTGCTTCGCGCGGCGGGCGGTACGGTGGTCACGCTCGACCGCGCCCTCCTCCGCTACGGCAAGAGCGAGGCGCCGAACATGCGGCCCTTCGAAAATCCGCATTTCCTGGCGCTCGGCGACGCCTCGCTTCTTGCGCGGCTCGACCTCGCGGCGCTCGTGCCCAACAACACGACATGAGCCCGCCGCTCGTCCTTTCGTCGAAGGGACTTGAGGACTACGCGCTGGTCGATTCCGGCAAAGGTCGCAAGCTCGAGCGCTTCGGCGCGCTTCTCCTGGACCGCCCCGAGGAGCAGGCGATGTGGCGTCCGCGGCTTCCGCGCGAGGAGTGGGAGAAGGCCGACGCGATCTTCACCGGCGATGTCGACGAGGAAGGCGCCGGGCGCTGGAAGCGCCGCCCCGGTGCTCCGGAGGCCTGGCCCTGCAGCCACGGAAAAATCCGCTACGAATGCCGTTTCACCTCCTTTCGCCATGTCGGCGCGTTCCCCGAGCAGGAGGCGCATTTCTCGTTCATGCGCGGGCGACTTTCGGAAGCAGCAGGCACGCCGTCGCTCCTGAACCTCTTCGGTTACACCGGCCTCGCCTCGCTCGTCGCGGCGGAGGCCGGCGCGGAGGTGACGCATGTCGACGCCTCGAAGAAGGCGATCGCCTGGGCGCGCGAAAACCAGACACTATCGGGAATGGACGGCCGCCCGATCCGCTGGATTCTTGACGACGCGACGAAGTTCGCGGCGCGCGAAGCGCGGCGCGGACGGCGTTACGACGGCATCCTGCTCGATCCCCCGAAATTCGGCCGCGGGCCGAAGGGCGAAAAGTGGGAGCTCTTCGAGAGCCTGCCGGAGATGCTCCGCCTTTGCCGCGAGATCGTGAAGCCGGACGGCTTCGTGATCCTGACCGCCTACGCGATCCGCGCCTCGTTCCTGTCGCTTCAGCGCCTCGCCGAGGAGGCTTTTGGGCCGGATGTCGAGGCGGGCGAGCTGGCGCTCGTCGACGAAGCCGGTGGGCTTCTCGCCACATCGCTCTTCGCCCGCTGGAGCGCACCATGACGGGGGAGCGGCCGCGGGTCGGGAGCTTCAAGAAAATCACCAGCCTCTCAAATCCGCTGGTCAAGGACATCCGCGCGCTGCAACTCAAAAAGCATCGCGACGAGACCGGGCTCTTCATCGCCGAAGGGCAGAAGCTCGTGCGCGACGCGCTCGACGGTGGTTGGCGGATCGAGATGCTGGCCTACGCCGCGGCAGGTGCGGAGGAGACCGGGATCGGCGCGATCGCGGCAGAGGCCAAGGCGACGGGCGGGACGGTGCTCGAGGTTTCCGCGCCGGTGCTCGAGAAGATCACGCGGCGGGATAACCCGCAGAACGTCGTCGGCGTCTTCAGGCAGCATTTTGCGCCGGAAGCGGCGATCGGGCGGGAAGGCATCTGGGTGGCGCTCGACCGGGTGCGCGACCCCGGCAATCTCGGCACGATCGTGCGAACTACCGACGCGACAGGCATCGAAGGCGTGGCGCTCGTCGGTGCATGCTGCGATCCGTTCGGGCTTGAAGCCGTGCGCGCGACGATGGGTTCGATCTTCCACGTGCCGCTCGCGAAGACGAGCGAGGACGGGCTGATCGCCGCCGCGAAGCGGCATGGCGCGCGGCTCGTCGGAACGCATCTCTCCGGCACGGTCGACTATCGCGAGGCGGACTACCGCCAGCCGCTGATCCTGCTCATGGGAAACGAGCAGCAGGGCCTGACGGCGGAGCTTGCGGCGGCCTGCGACCAGCTCGTGCGCATACCGATGCGCGGCAAGGCCGATTCCCTGAACCTCGCGGTCTCGACCGGCCTCATGATCTACGAGGCATTAAGGCGGGAGCCCGCGTAACGCGGGCCTATACAGGCCTGAACGTAGGCTCTAAGAAATCCGCGAAATTCAGAAATCCGCAGGGCTGCGGGAGCATCTGATGGAAGCGCCGAAATCCTCCGCCAAGCTCGTGACCGTATTCGGCGGCTCCGGCTTTGTCGGCCGCTACGTCGTACAGGCGCTGGCACGGCGCGGGCATCGGATCCGCGTCGCCGTCCGCCGTCCCGACCTCGCGGGGCATCTGCAGCCGCTTGGCATGGTCGGTCAGATCAAGGCGATCCAGGCGAACCTGCGTTATCGATGGTCCGTTGATCGCGCCGTCGAGGGCGCGGACGCCGTCGTCAATCTCGTCGGCATCCTGGCGGAAAGCGGTCGCCAGACCTTCGACGCAGTGCAGGCTTTCGGGCCGCGCGCGATTGCCGAGGCGGCGCGCGCGCAAAGCATCTCGCGCCTCGTCCATGTCTCCGCGATCGGTGCCGACCAGCCGTCGACCGGCGGCTATCTCCGCTCCAAGGCCGAGGGCGAGGCCGGCATCCGCGAGACGGTGCCGGAGGCGGTGATCATGCGGCCTTCCATCGTCTTCGGACCGGAGGACAACTTCTTCAACCGTTTCGCGGCGATGGCGCGGCTCTCGCCGATGCTGCCGCTGATCGGCGGCGGCAAGAACTCGCTTCCAGCCGGTCTTTGCAGGCGACGTCGGCGAGGCGGTTGCGCGCGCGGTCGACGGCGGCGCCGAGTCGGGCTCGATCTACGAGCTCGGCGGACCGGAGGTGCTGACGTTCCGCGCGTGCATGGAGCGTATCCTCGCCGCGACCAATCGGCGGAGGCTCCTGCTACCGATCCCCTGGGTCGCGGCGCGGATCATGGGCCGGATCGGCGAGTTCGTGCCCGGAAAGCCGATCACGCTCGACCAGGTCCGCATGCTGATGTTCGACAACGTCGTCTCGGCCGACGCGGAGCGCGAGCGGCGGACGCTCGAAGGGCTCGGCATCGAGCCGGCGGCGCTTGAGATCATACTTCCGACCTATCTCGGCCGCTTCCGCGAGCACGGCGAGTTTCGCCAGGCCCGCACCGCCCCTTAGTCGCGCCTCACTTCACCAGCCAAAGCCCTACGAGGCCGGCGACGCCGACGACGGCGCGCCACCAGGCGAAGGGCATGAAGCCGTGGCGGGTGACGAAGCCGACCAGCGTCTTCACGACGAAGAGCGCCGCCACGAAGGCAATAACGAAGCCGAGCGCGATCAAGCCAAGGTCGCCGCCGGTAAGCGCGCTGCGGTTCTTATAGAAGTCGAGCACGAAGGCGCCGAGCATCGTCGGGATCGCGAGGAAGAAGGAGAATTCGGCCGCCGACCGCTTGTCGCATTTCATCAGGAGCGCCCCGCCGATCGTCGCGCCCGAGCGCGACACGCCGGGGACGATCGCGAGGCACTGGAAGAGCCCAATCACGAAAGCGAGCCAGAGCGGGAAGTGCATGGCGTCTTCGTGGTGCGTCTCGGTGTCGAGCCAGTCGAGTGCCGCGAGTGCCACGCCGCCGACGATCAGGACAATGCAGATCAGCGCCGGCGAATTGAAAAGCACGTTCTTGATGAAGTCGTGGAGCGCCAGACCGACAACCGCCGAGGG
Source organism: uncultured Alphaproteobacteria bacterium (assembly GCA_963761005.1). Taxonomy (GTDB): domain Bacteria; phylum Pseudomonadota; class Alphaproteobacteria; order Rhizobiales; family Afifellaceae; genus DASWJZ01. The sequence goes on along the minus strand of CAVXFK010000027.1, from coordinate 844,288 downwards.
AATGAAGGCGACCACGATCGATAGCACGAAGCGGCGTGCCGCCGGATCGCTCGGGAGCGCCAGAAGCACTCCCCAAAGCCGCCCAAAATAGGCGTAGACCACGGCGAGGATGGCGCCGAGCTGGATCAGGACGTTGAATGTGTCCCAAAAGGCCTTCTCATTGCCCGAGCCGATGCCGAAAAGCTCGGTCGACAGAAGGAGATGCGCGGTCGAGGAGACCGGAATGAACTCGGTCACCCCCTCGATCACCCCAAGAACGGCGGCATCGAATATGGACTGGAGACTCATACCGCGCTACCCCGACCGAATTGCGTGTCGATGCACCGGCTTAGCATCTTCTCGGGACAAAATCCGGCGGTCGCGCCGAGGCAACCACATGGTCCGCGTATGATCACCCTCTTCCACCACCCTCTCTCGGTTCCTTCGCGCTTCGTCAGGCTCGTGCTCGGCGAATGCGAGGAGACGCCGGAACTCGTCGAGGAGCGGATATGGGAGCGGCGGCAGGACTTCCTGCTCATCAATCCGGCCGGCACCTTGCCGGTGCTGATCGAGAACGACGACCCGCCGATCTCCGGCGTCTGGGCGGTCTCCGAATACCTGGACGAGACGCGCGGCTTCGCGCTGAACGAACGGCGGCTCCTCCCCGCAAACGCCAACCAGCGCGCCGAAGTGCGGCGGCTCTGCGAATGGTTCCTCTACAAGTTCGACGAGGAGGTGACCTACTATCTGGTGGAGGAGAAGGTGGTGAAGCGCGAGCGCGCCAAGCTCGGCGGCAACGGCGGCGCGCCCGATTCCACGCTGCTTCGCGCCGCCCGGACGAACATCCGCACGCATCTTCACTATATTGAGCATCTGATCTCTGCGAAGAACTGGCTCGCAGGCGAGCGGATGAGCTATGCCGATCTGGCAGCGGCCGCCGCCCTTTCGGTCGCCGACTATATGGGCGAGGTCCCATGGCAGGACGCCCCCGAGGCGAAGGACTGGTACATGCGGCTGAAGTCGCGCCCGGCGTTTCGACCGCTGAGGGCCGATCAGGTGCGCGGCCACTTGCCTCCGGCTCATTACGCCAATCTCGACTTCTGACGCCGGCGAAGCTGCGCGCACTGATCGAGGCGCTGGCGCAGAAGGAAGGCTTCGACCTTGTCGGCGTCGCTGCGCCCGACGCGATTCCTGCGGCAGCAGCGCAGCTTCGCCAAGCGATCGCGGACGGGCATCACGGCACGATGGCATGGCTCGCCGAGACCGCGGAGCGACGCGGCAGTCCCAAAGCGCTTTGGCCCGAAGTGCGATCCGTGGTCATGCTCGGCGTGAATTACGGGCCGGACTGTGACCCGCTCAAGACGCTCGCCGATCGGCAGGCGGGCACGATCTCCGTCTACGCGCGGAATCGCGACTATCACGATCTGATCAAGGGTGCGCTGAAGCGCATTGCATCGGCGTTCGCGGCGCATACCGGCGCCAACGTGAAGGTCTTCGTCGATACCGCACCCGTGATGGAGAAGCCGCTCGCCGAGGCGGCGGGGCTCGGATGGCAGGGCAAGCACACGAACCTCGTCAGTCGCGACTTCGGCTCTTGGCTTTTTCTTGGTGCGATCTTCACGGATGCGGTGTTGGCACCCGACGAGGCTGAGACAGACCATTGCGGCCAGTGCCGCGCCTGCCTCGACATCTGCCCGACAGATGCTTTCCCGGCGCCCTACCGGCTCGATGCGCGGCGTTGCATCTCCTATCTGACGATCGAGCATGACGGCCCAGTCCCGCGTGACCTGCGTCCGCTGATCGGGAACCGCATCTTCGGCTGCGACGATTGCCTCGCCGTCTGCCCCTGGAACAAGTTCGCCAAGAAGGGGCGGCAGGCGAAGCTCGCAGCACGGGCGGAGCTGAGCGCGCCGCGGCTCGCCGATCTGGCCCGGCTCGACGATGGCGGCTTCAGGAAGCTCTTCTCCGGCTCTCCGGTGAAACGGATCGGACGCGACCGCTTCGTCCGTAACGTTTTGATCGCAATAGGGAACTCCAGCGACCGTGGACTCGCCGAGGAGGCCGAGCGGCTGATCGGCGATGATGCGCCGCAGGTGCGCGGGGCGGCGGTCTGGGCACTGCAACGTCTCGCGCCCGACCGCGTTGCGGCGCTGTCGCGGCAATGCGCCGCGCACGAGATCGACTGCGACGTCCGCGCGGAGTGGGAGGCGGCAGAAAGCGAGGCTCGACGATGAGACGTCACACAAGAATTCCGCATCCCCGCTTCCCGCTGGCGCTCTACCGGCGCGACGAGGTCGCGGTGCGGCGCGGCTCGCTCGGCGCGGGAGCGGCCGGCGCCATCGCGCTCGGCTCGCTCGCCATCGGCGTAATCGCGATCGGCGCGCTTGCCATCAACCGCCTTGCTATCAAGCGCGCACGGATCGAGCGCCTCTCGGTCGGCACGCTCGAGGTCGATCGCCTCATCGTGCACGAGCGCGACGAAGCCGAAGAAGGCGCGTGAGCGGGCCTCGCCTCCTTGTCTTCGGGCTCGGCTATTCGGCGCGCGCTGTTGTTGCGCATATGCGGCCACGGCTCGATGCCGTGTGGGGAACGACGCGCGATCCGGAGAAGCTCGAGGAGATCGCTACGCTCGGCGTGACGCCGCTTCTGTTCGACGGCGACCACGGCGCATCCCCTCCCCCCTTGCCGGGGAAAGGACTCTCAGAAGCCGACCACATCCTCGTCTCCATCGCCCCGGACGAAGACGGCGACCCCGTGCTCCGCCACTTTGCGGAAGACATCGCCGCGGCAAAGCCGAAGTCGCTGGTCTACCTCTCGACTGTCGGCGTCTATGGCGACCATGGCGGCGCCTGGGTCGACGAAGAAAGCGAATGCCGGCCGGTGTCGAGGCGCTCGCGCCTGCGCGTCTCGGCGGAGGACGCGTGGCGGCGCTTCGCCGCGGAGACCAGCACCCCAGTGGCGATCGTCCGCCTTGCCGGCATCTATGGGCCGGGGCGGGGGCCGTTCGAGAAAATCCGACGCGGCACGGCGCGGCGCATCGTGAAGCCCGGCCAGGTGTTCAACCGCATCCACGTCGACGACATCGCCCAAATGGTTAACGCCGCCTTCGCCCGGCACGCCGACGGAATCTTCAACGGCACGGACGACGAACCGGCGCCGCCCGAGGACGTGCTCGCCTACGCTTCGGAGCTCCTCGGCCTCCCCCCGCCGCCGGAGGTGCCGTTCGAAGCGGCGGAGCTTTCGGAAATGGCGCGGAGCTTCTACGGCGAATCGAAACGCGTTCGGAACGACAAGATCAAGCGCGAGCTCGGCGTCCGCCTGGCCTATCCGACCTATCGCGAGGGGCTGAAGGCCGTGCTGGAGGCGGAGGGGCGCATTCCCCGCTAAACCGCCGCAGCCCTTGTCATAATCTTGTCGGTTATATGTACCAGACAGCCGCGATGGTCGATCTTGTCCGATTCGTCGAAGCGTTCTGCGTTGTAGCGGCGATCCTCCACTGGACGAGCATTCTTGTCGTCGGCGTGCGCGCACGGATGACCCGCGCGCCGCGACCGCAGCCGGCCGACGCGCCCGGCGTGAGCGTCGTGCGCCCCGTCTGCGGGCTTGAGAACAACATCGAGGCCACGCTCCGCACCACGTTCGCACTTACCTACCCGCGCTACGAGGTTCTCTTCTGCGTCGCCTCGGAGCGCGATCCGGTCGTGCCGCTCGTCCGCTCGCTGATCGCTGCGCATCCAAACGTCCCGTCGCGCCTCCTGGTTGGCGACGACCGGGTGAGCGTCAACCCAAAGCTCAACAACGTCGTCAAGGGCTGGGAGGCCGCATCCTACGACTGGATCGCGATGACCGACAGCAACGTGCTGATGCCGCGCGACTACATCGAGCAGCTCCTGAGCCGCACCGATGCCGAGACGGCGATCGCCAGCGCGCCACCGGTGGCGAGCGATCCGGACGGCCTCTGCGCCGAGCTCGAATGCGCCTTCCTGAACCCCTACCAGGCGCGCTGGCAGCTTGCGGCCGACGCCGTCGGCCTCGGCTTCGCCCACGGCAAGAACATGCTCTGGCGGCGTCCCGTCTTGGAGGCGGCCGGCGGCATCCGCGCGCTTGGGGCGGAGCCGGCAGAGGATGCGGCCGGCACCAAGATCGTGCGGGCGCGCGGGCTCAAGGTGCATCTCGTCACGCGTCCGTTCCCGCAGCCGCTCGGCCACCGGAGCTTCGGCGAGGTGTGGCGGCGCCAGCTCCGCTGGGCGCGGCTCAGACGCGCTTCGTTCAAGGGGTTCTTCCTGCCGGAGATCCTGTCGGGCGGCTTCCTGCCGCTTCTCTGCCTCCTGTTTCTGACGATGGACGGCGCGGTCTCTGTCCTGCCGGCGCTCGCCTGCGTCGCAGCGTGGTACGGCGCCGAATGCGCGCTCGCCTTGGCCCTTCGGTGGCCGCTGTCGTGGCGTGCGCCGCTCCTCGCGGTCCTCCGCGACGCGATGTTGCCGTGCCTGTGGACGGTGGCGATGTGCGGCAACGAGTTCGTCTGGCGCGGCACCGCGATGGACATCGGCACACCGGCGGCAGAGCCCGAGGGCACGCTGCAGCTCGCCGAGGAATAGCTGGCGGCGGCTTCTGCCGTCCTCCCCTTACAAGCGGTTCCGGAACAGCATCTTGCGGCCGAGCGTGGCGCTCGGACGGATGGCGATGATGAAGACGCCGGCAAGCGCCGAGGCCGTGCCGAACGCCATCCGCAGGTCGAAATGGTCGCCGGTCAGCCAGATGCCGAAGGCGATCGTGAAGAGCGGACCCATCAGCGTGAGCGGGGCGATCAGGTTCGCCTCGTAGCGCTGGATCAGCCCATAGTACTGGGTGTGGGCGAACACCGAGACGAGCAGCGACGAGTAAAGAACGGCGGCGATGAGCGGCCAGCCGGCATGGAAAGCGGCGGAGAGCTGGTGCTCCTCAAAGACCGGCGAGACGGCGAGCAGGACGACCGTCGAGGAGAACCCGACCCAGGCCTGAAACCGAAGCGGGCGGATGCCCTCCATCTGCTTCATCATGATCGTCCCGACCGCGCCGCCGCAGGACGAGGCGACGACGAAAAGCAGACCCGAAGAGAGATTGAAATCGCTCGGATTGAACATCACGAAGAGCACGCCGGCCAACGTCAGCGCGATGCCGAGGCCGCGCCGCCAGCGGATGCGCTCGCCAAGCACGACGACCGACAGGAGCGTCGCCGTCGGCACGCCGATCTGGCTGACGATCGCGGCGGCGGACGGGCTCGCCGTCTTGAGGCCCACGAAGTAGAGCGCAAAGCCCCCGCCGCCCATCAGAATACCGACGACGACGACCCGCCAGTGCGGCCGCGGCATCGGCAATAGCCAGGGCGAAACGGCGACCGCGATCGCGGCAGAGCGCAGCATGCCGAAGAAGAGCGGCGGCACGTGCATCTCGCTCACTACAACCTTCGCGACGATCGCGTTCAAGGCCCAGATGATGCAGATCAGCACGAAGAGAGAGAAATCGCGGAAGGACATCGCCGAGGCTATAGGGCCGCCGAACGGGGCGCGAAATGCGGCATCGAGGGCGGGAGGGAAGATACCTTCTCCCCTTGGGGGAGAAGGAGACTGCGGAGCAGCCGGATGAGGGTTGCGTTTCCCCTCCGCACAAGAGGGAGGGGAATCCGCCTCCTACCCGCTCCAGTCGAGCACGACCTTGCCGCTCTCGCCCTTGGCCATGATCTCGAAGGCCTGACGAAAGTCGCTCGCAGGGAAGCGATGGGTGATGACGCGACGGATATCGAGGCCCGATTGCAGCATCGCGATCATCTTGTGCCAAGTCTCAAACATCTCGCGCCCGTAGATGCCCTTGATCGTCAGCATGTGGAAGACGATCTTGGTCCAGTCCACGGGGAACGGTCGCGCCGGGATGCCGAGCATCGCGATCTTGCCACCCACGATGATCGTGTCGAGCATCTGATTGAGCGCCGCCTCCGCCCCGCTCATCTCAAGCCCGACGTCGAAGCCCTCGCGCATGCCGAGACGCTTCATCACGGACTTCAGGTCTTCCTTCCCGACGTTCACCGGCACTACGTCGGCGACCTTGCCGGCGAGATCGAGCCGATACTGGTTGACGTCGGTGATGACGACGTGGCGCGCGCCGACATGGCGCGCGACCGCGGCTGCCATGATGCCTATCGGCCCGGCGCCGGTGACGAGTACGTCCTCGCCGACGAGATCGAAGGAGAGCGCCGTGTGCACGGCGTTGCCGAGCGGATCGAGGATAGCACCGAGCTCGTCGTCGACGTCGTCGGGGAGCGGCACCGCGTTGAAGGCCGGTATCTTCACGTAGTTGGCGAAGGCGCCGGGGATGTTGACGCCGATGCCGCGCGTCTCCGGGTCGAGGTGATAGCGGCCGCCGCGCGAGGCGCGGCTGTGCATGCCGATCACATGCCCCTCGCCCGACACGCGCTGTCCGGGCTTCAGCCCACGCACGCTCAAGCCGACCTCGACGATCTCGCCGGCATATTCGTGGCCGACGATCATCGGCACGGGGATGGTCTTCTTGGCCCAGTCGTCCCAGTTCCAGATGTGGATGTCCGTGCCGCAGATGCCGGTCTTCGCCACCTTCACCAGCACCTCGTCCGGGCCGATCTCCGGCACCGGCTCGTTCTGCAGCCAGAGGCCGGACTCGGCTTTCGCCTTGACCAGCGCCTTCATGTCGTTGCGCATCAGACGATCCCCAATTCTTTCCCTGCGTCCTTGAATGCCTGGATGGCGAAATCGACGTCGGCCTCGGAGAGCGCGGCGGAAATCTGCGTGCGGATGCGCGCCCTGCCCTTCGGCACAACGGGAAAGAAGAAGCCGGCGACGTAGACGCCGCGCTCGTCAAGCGCCGCCGCCATCTCCTGCGCTCGCCGTGCCTCGTGCAGCATCACCGGGATGATCGGCGTCTTGCCGGGCAGGCATTCGAACCCGGCGGCCTCAAGCCCCTCACGGAAGCGGGCGACGAGCTTCATCAGATGGGCGCGGCGGTCATCGGCATCTTCAGCGATGTCGATGGCCTTGAGCGACCCGGCCGCGACCGGAGGGGCGAGCGAATTGGAGAACAGATAGGGCCTCGCACGCTGGCGCAGCATGTCGATGACGGCCTGCGGCGCGGCGACGAAGCCGCCCATGCCGCCGCCGAGAGTCTTGCCGAGCGTGCCGGTGACGATCTGGACGCGCGCGCCCGCACCGGTCAGCGCCGGCGAGCCGCGCCCCCCGGCGCCAAGGTGCCCGTGAGCATGACAGTCATCGACCATGACGAAGGCACCGTAGCGTTCGGCGAGATCGCAAATCTCGGGGAGCTTCGCCACATAGCCGTCCATGGAGAAGACGCCGTCGGTCGCGATCAGCTTGAAGCGCGCACCGTCGGCCTCGGCCTGTTTCAGCTGCGCCTCCAAGTCATCCATGTCGGAATTGGCGAAGCGATAGCGCTTCGCCTTGCAGAGCCGGATACCGTCGATGATCGAGGCGTGGTTCAGCGCGTCGGAGATCACCGCGTCTTCGGCGGACAAAAGCGGCTCGAACACGCCGCCGTTTGCATCGAAGCAGGCGGCGAAGAGGATGGCGTCGTCCTTGCCGAGCCAGCGCGCGATCCGCTCTTCGAGCGCCCGATGCAGCGTCTGCGCGCCACAGATGAAGCGCACCGAAGCCATGCCGAAGCCGAATTCGTCGAGAGCCGCGCGCGCCGCTTGGATCACTTCCGGGTGGTCGGCAAGGCCGAGATAGTTGTTGGCGCAAAGGTTCAGCATCTCGCGCTCGCCGCCCTGCGCGCGCGGGTCCTCGATGCGGATGTGCGCCGACTGCGGCGTCGTGATCAGCCGCTCGCGCTTCAGGAGCCCATCGGCCTCGATCGCCTGAAGCTCCGCGGAAAGATGCGCGAGGAAAGGATCAGTCACGGCAGCGCCTCCGGAACCGGCGGATAGACATGAGCACGGCCTCTCGGGTCCTCTACAAGGTGGCCGCCGTCCTTCGCGGTCGAGAGATAGTCCGGGCTGACCGGGACCTTTCCGTGGCCGCCGGGGATGTCCAGAACATAGGTCGGCTGGCAAAGGCCGGATACGGCGCCGCGGAGGCGGCGCGTGAGTGCGCGACCCTCAGCGAGCGAGGTGCGGAAATGCGCCGTCCCCGGCGCGAGATCGCCGTGGTGGAGGTAGTAGGGCTTCACTCGGTTCTCGACGAAAGCGCGCATCAGCGACGCAAGCGTTTCGGAGTCGTCATTGACGCCCTTCAGAAGCACGGTCTGGCTCACCAGCGGGATGCCGGCATCGGCAAGCCGCGCAAGGGCCGCACATCCGGCGGCGGTGAATTCTTTCGGGTGGTTCGCATGGATCGCGAGCCACGCCGTCACGCCCGCAGGCCTGAGGGCGGCGATCAGCGCCGCATCGACGCGCTCCGGCGCGACGAGCGGGACCCGGCTGTGCCAGCGGAGCACCTTCACATGCGGGATGGCCGCGATCTTTTGCGACACCGCCGCGAGGCGCCGCGGGCTCAGGACGAGCGGGTCGCCGCCGCTGACGATCACCTCCCAGACTTCCGGATGCGCGGCGACGTAGGCGAGCGCAACATCAATCGCCTCTTCGGATAGATGCGCGGGCTTGCCAGGGCCGACCATTTCGCGGCGGAAGCAGAAGCGGCAATAGACGGCGCAGATATTCGCAAGCTTCAGAAGAACGCGGTCGGGATAACGGTGGACAAGCCCGGGCATGGCTTCGTGCACGCCGTCGCCGATCGGATCGGCGCGCTCCTCCAGCGTCGAGTGGAGCTCTGCGGCGTCGGGCAGGAACTGGCGGGCGATCGGGTCGTGCGGATCGGCGGCGTCGATCAGCTCCGCCATCGCTGGCGTGATCGCGACGGCATAGCGCGCGGCGACACGCTCAAGGTCCTTGAGACTTGCGAGACCCGAGGCGTCGGCCGGGAGAAGCTCCGCGTCAAGGATGTCGGCTGCGCTTTTCAGCGTTCGAACCATGCTCATGACGAGGCATCCTCCTCCGGCATCGGTGTCCAGATCACGTCTTCGATGCGCTCCGCACCGGTCGCGAGCATCACGAGCCGGTCGAGACCGAGTGCCGCGCCGCTTACCGGCGGCATCGCGGCAAGCGCGGCGAGAAAATCTTCATCGATCGGATAGCGCTCGCCGTAGATGCGCTCCTTTTCCGCCATGTCGGCCTCGAAACGGCGTCTCTGCTCGACCGGATCGGTCAGCTCGCCAAAGGCGTTCGCAAGCTCCACGCCGCAGACGTAGAGCTCGAAGCGCTCGGCGAAGCGCGGGTCGGACGGCTTGCGCCGGGCAAGCGCGGCCTCGCTTGCGGGATAGTCGGTGAGGATTGTCGCGTGCCCGAGTCCGAGCTGCGGCTCGATCCGCTCGGAGAGAATCTTGCTGAAAATGTCGGACCAGGTGTCGTCCACGGTGACGCGGATGGCAGCGGCCTGCGCCTTGAGCCCGAGCAGATCGGGCGACGGGTAGGCCTGCGGGTCACGTGGGAGCGTTGCCATCACGTCGATGCCGGCGTGTCGCGCGAAGGCATCCACCACGGTCAGCCGTTCGGGCTCCGAAAACGGGTCCGCTTCGCGCCCGCGAAACTTGAACGTCGCGATGTCCGCGACGCGAGCCGCTGCGGCAAGGATCGCGGCGCAGTCCGCCATCACGCGCTCGTAGGGCTCGTGCGCGCGATACCACTCAAGCAGCGTGAACTCGGGGTGGTGCAGCGCGCTCCGCTCGCGGTTCCGGAAAACCCGCGCGAAATCGAAAATCCGCTCTTCGCCGGCGGCGATGAGCTTCTTCATCGCGAATTCCGGCGAAGTGTGGAGATAGCGACGGACTCGCGCCCCGCCTGGATCCACGAGCTCGGTCGCGAAGGCGCTAAGATGCGTCTCGTTGCCGGGAGAGACCTGCAGCGCGCCCGCCTCGATCTCCATGAAGCCCTCCGCCTCGAACCAGCGGCGAAGCGCTGCGACGATTTGGCTGCGCGCGACAAGATGTGGCCGTCGCGCGGCATACGCCTCCGGCGACCACCAGGCGCGAACGGGGACCGATTTCGGCGCTTTTGCGAGAAGGCTGTTCATTGCCACACAGATCGGCTAGCTGCGCAGGCGAAAAGCGGCAAGGCCGCAGCAATCGCCGGAAGAGGTTCACACGTGAAGGTCATCGCAAGCTCGGTGCGCAAGGGCAATATCCTCGAACACGACGGGCAGCTCTACAGCGTGCTTTCCGCCGAGAGCTTTTTCCCGGGCAAGGGCACGCCGACGACGCAGGTCGAGATGCGCCGACTTTCCGACGGCGTGAAGACCGTCCAGCGCTACAAGACCACCGAGCAGGTGGAACGCGCCTACGTGGAAGATCGCGAGCACACCTACCTCTACCAGGACGGCGACGGCTACGTCTTCATGAACCCCGAAAGCTACGAGCAGATACCCGTGCCGGCCGACGTGATCGGCGATCAGGCCGCCTTTCTGCAGGAAGGCATGCCCTGCATGATCTCGCTTTTTGAGGGAAATGCCGTCTCGATCGAGCTACCGCAGAAGGTGGCGCTCGAAGTGACCGAAACCGAGCCGACGGTGAAGGGGCAGACCGCCTCGTCCTCCTACAAGCCGGCGATCCTGTCGAACGGCGCGCGCACGATGGTCCCGCCGCACATTGCGGTCGGCACGAGGATCGTGGTGATGACGGCGGACGGAAGCTACGTGGAGCGCGCGAAGGACTGAGCGTGGCTTTCTAAATGCGGAAGCGGCGTTTCAATCCGCTGCCTTCCATGCGCTCGGAGCCTTGCCGGTCACGCGCGTGAACTCGCGATTGAAGTTGGACTTCGTGTTAAATCCGCTGGCGAGCATGGCGGCGGTCACGTTGTCGCCGGCTCGCAAGCGCTCGCACGCATGCGCGATCCGGAAATTGTTGATGAAGCGGGAGATGTTCTCTCCCGTTCGCCGATTGATCGTCGCCGAAAGCGTCTTGATAGGGACATGCAGGCGACGAGCCAGGCGCGCGAGCGTCAGGTCCGGGTCGAGATAGAGCTGGTCCCCACGCACCAGCGTGTCGAGCCGCTGCATCAGCACTTCATCCTCAGCGCTGTCGACGGCCGGCAACGGTGCGGCGTCTAAGGCGGCCGGCTCGGCCTCGCCGATCAGATCGTTCGATACGGCGAGCAGGCCGATGCTGAGCAGCGCCAACGACGAGAAGATGCTGAGGATCCGCGGCCTGAGCGGGCCGAGATCGTAGGCGAGCGCCACGGCGATCAGGCCATCGCCAATTGCGGAGAGGATGAGCGCCAGCGCAATCGCGCACCAGATCAGGCCCGGTATGCGGCCGCTCTCCAGCCGCATGAGCGGGAGGCCGCCGGCGCTCCGCCCGAGCGTGACCAGGATCGCCACGCCGTAGCAGACAAAGATGCCCGACACCACGACATCGAGCGCGATCGGCGCAAACGCCACGCAGAAGGCGGTGAAGGCCGGGACCGCGAGATGCAGCAGGTCACGCCGCAGGTCGAGCCGCCGCACGGCGCTCGTCAGGAAGGCGAGCCAGGCGAGCGGCGGGATGATCGTCGCGGTGACCGGCTGCAGCGCAAACAGCGCCGTCACGCCGTAATACTGGATGAGCGAGACCACGACGCCCTGGAAGGCGCAGGAGAAGAGCAGTGCGGAGAAGAGCTTCGGATAGCCGCCCGCCAGCAGCGTGCGCACGAACAGAAAGACCAGCACCAGGGCCACGATCATCGATATCGGCAGGGCGAGCATCACGCGGATCCTTCTGCGTCTCCCGGTCGAAAAGCTCCGACATCCGGTTTGGCGCGACCTGAAACCGGTTCGAGGACGCGCAAAGCCGCGCCCTGCCCGAGGACGAGGCCGCATCCCCATAGAACGGAGCTCACAGATGAGACAGATGCTTCTTGCCGCCGCCCTCATGACCGTGCTCGGCGCGGCCGCAGCCGCCGAGCCGATCGCCGGATACGACCGGCTGACCGTAACCGCCGCCCACCGGCCGGCGCCGCTCGCGGCCTCGGTCTGGTATCCCGTCGGCACGCCGACCTATCGCGGGCTGATCGGCGACAATGCCGTTTTCAAAGGCACGCCCGCTTATGTCGGGGCGGCGGTCGCCGACGGGCGCTTCCCGCTTTTCCTGCTGTCGCACGGCTCGGGCGGCAACATGGACACGATCTCCTGGCTGTCGTCGCAGCTGGCGCTGAATGGCGCGATGGTGCTTGCGGTCAACCATCCCGGCAGCACGTCGGGCGATTCCTCGCCGCGGCGCTCCGTCATCCTGGACGAGCGGGCGAAGGATCTCTCCGCCGCGCTCGACACGCTCCTCGCCGATCCGGCCTTCGGGCCACATGTCGACCCGTCGCGCATCATCGCGATCGGATTCTCGCTCGGCGGTGCAACGGCGCTCAATCTCGCGGGACTGCGGTTCGATCGGCAAGCTTATGCCGACTATTGCGCCAAGTTCCGCGACACCGCCGAGGACTGCATTTTCCTCGCCAAGGGCGGCGTGGATTTCGACCGCCTGCCGGACGGCTTCGCCGCCGACTCGCGCGACCCGCGGATCGACGCAGCCGTCGCCATCGACCCCGGCTTCACCTATGTGGCGAACGCAGCAAGCGTCGCGGCGACGACGATGCCTGTGCTCCTGATCAATCTCGGCAACGAGACGCGCTGGAAGGCCATCAACGTCAGCGCCGGGGGCAGCAACCTCGTGGGGCGCCTGCCGAACTCCGACTACGCCGTGGTTGCGCCCGGGTATCACTTCACCTTTCTTGCGCTGTGCAAGCCGGAAGGCCATGACCTCCTGATCGAGGAGCATGACGACCCAGTGTGCGACGATCCGGAAGGTACGGACCGCGCCAAGGCCCACGACGAGATCGTCGAGGCGATCCTTGGCTTCATGCGGAGGCTGTAAACGCAGGCCGCATCAAACGAAAAAAGCCCGCGGGCGCGCCGCGGGCCTTGAACGTTTCGACGAAGGCGGAAGCGTCTATTCCTCCACCTTCTCCTCCTCGCTCTCGGTTTCCTCGTCCTCGCCGTTCTGCTGCTTCTTCAACGCAGCGCCGAGGATGTCGCCGAGCGAGGCGCCGGAATCGGTCGAGCCGGTACTGGGCGACCGCCTCCTTCTCCTCGGCGATCTCGAGCGCCTTGATGGAGAGAGAGATCTTGCGGTTCTTCTTGTCGATGTTGGTGACGCGGGCATCGACCTTCTCGCCCGGGGCGAAGCGGTCCGGCCGCTGCTCGGAGCGCTCGCGCGAAAGCTCCGCGCGGCGGATGAAGGCGGTCATGTCGGAATCGGCGATCTTCACCTCGATGCCGGAATCCATGACCTGCGTGACCTCGCCGGTGACGATGGCGCCCTTCTTGAGGCCGCTGACGGCCTCCATCGGGTCGCCGCCGACCTGCTTGATGCCGAGCGAGATGCGCTCCTTCTCGATGTCGACGTCGAGCACCTTGGCTTTGACGACATCGCCCTTCTTGTAGTCCTCCATCGCCTCCTCGCCGGCGCGGTTCCAGTCGAGGTCGGAGAGGTGGACCATGCCGTCGACGTCATTTTCCAGGCCGAGGAACAGGCCGAACTCGGTCTTGTTCTTGACCTCGCCCTCGATGACGGAACCGACCGGATGCTTCTCCGCGAACTCTTCCCACGGATTGCGCATGGTCTGCTTCAGCCCGAGCGAGACGCGCCGCTTGGCGGCGTCGACCTCGAGGATCACGACCTCAACCTCCTGCGAGGTGGAGACGATCTTGCCCGGATGGACGTTCTTCTTGGTCCAGCTCATCTCGGAGACGTGGATCAGGCCCTCGATCCCCGGCTCGAGCTCCACGAAGGCGCCGTAGTCGGTGATGTTGGTGACGCGGCCGGTGAAACGCGCGCCGATTGGGTACTTCGCCTCGATGCCCTCCCACGGATCCGCTTCGAGCTGCTTCATGCCGAGCGAGATGCGGAAGGTCTCCGGATTGATGCGGACGATCTGCACCTTCACCGTCTCGCCGATATTCAGAATCTCCGAAGGATGGTTGACGCGGCGCCACGCCATGTCGGTGACATGGAGCAGGCCGTCGATGCCGCCGAGGTCGACGAACGCACCGTATTCGGTGATGTTCTTGACGACGCCCTCGACCACCTGGCCCTCGTGCAGGCGCTGCACCAGCTCCGAGCGCTGCTCAGCGAGCGTGTCCTCAAGCACCGAGCGGCGCGAGACGACGATGTTGCCGCGGCGCTTGTCCATCTTGAGGATGCGGAACGGCTGCGGCGAATTCATGAGCGGGCCGACGTCACGCACCGGGCGCACGTCGACCTGGCTGCGCGGCAGGAAGGCCACGGCGCCGTCGAGATCGACGGTGAAGCCGCCCTTCACCTGGTTGAAGATCTGACCGGTGACGGTCTCGTTCTTCTCAAAGCTCTCTTCGAGCCTGACCCAGCTTTCCTCGCGGCGCGCCTTTTCGCGGCTGAGCATCGCCTCGCCGAGCGCGTTCTCGACGCGCTCCAGATAGACTTCGACCTCGTCGCCCGGCTTAAGCTCGCCGTCGCGTCCGCGGACGCCGAATTCCTTGAGCGGTACCCGCCCCTCGACCTTCAGGCCGACGTCGATGATGGCGACATCCTTCTCGATCGCAATGACCTTGCCTTTGACGACGGTCCCTTCGGCAAGATCGGTCGTGGCGAACGACTCTTCCAGAAGAGCGGCAAAATCCTCCCTGCTGGGTTGCATTTCGGCTACTTGCATCAAAACTCCTGACAGCGGGGACGTGGCGGTCCCCTGCCCTGCGCCGGGCGTTAGCGTTGCGTTTGCCGCCCTCTGCCTCCCCCTCGTCGAGAGGGCCGGCGCACCATGAGGCCGAAAGCGACGATCTTGGTTCCGGGAAGCGGCGTTGCCGGCGAATGAAAGAGAAGCGCACCCGAAAGGGCGCGCCCTTCATTCTCTCGCGATCTTGCGGCCCACGAAATCGACGGCCGCCCGGAACGCGGCTTCTATATCCAAATCGGTGGTATCGAGCAAGTAAGCGTCCGGGGCGGGTTTGAGCGGCGAGTCGGTGCGTGCGATGTCGCGCTCGTCACGCCGCTTGAGGTCGGCAAGAACCTCCGCCTCCGACATATCGGCGCCACCCTCACGCATTTCAAGCGCGCGGCGGCGCGCGCGGGTCTCCGGCGAGGCGGTGACGTAGAGCTTCGCCGGCGCGTCGGGAAAGACCACCGTGCCGATATCGCGCCCGTCGAGCACGGCGCCTGGGGGTGCCGCGGCGAAGGCCCGCTGCTTCTCGCGAAGCGCGGTGCGAAGCCGCGGCATCACCGCGACCCGCGAGGCGGCCTCGCCGATCGCGTGGCTCGAAAGCCGCTTGGCGTCGAGCGTGCTGAGATCGAGCTTTGCGGCGGTCGCAACGGCGGCATCCTCATCGTCGAGATCGGCCCCTTCGGCAAGAAGCCGATCGGCAACGGCCCGGTAGGTCAGGCCGGTGTCGAGATGGCGAAGACCGAAGTGGCGCGCGAGCCGCCTGGCGAGCGTCCCCTTGCCGCTCGCCGCCGGACCGTCGATCGCAACGACGGAGATCTCCGTCACGCCGCTTCCGCGCCGTCGGAGAAGCCGGCGCCAAGGCCCTTTAAAAGCGCCACGAAGCTCGGGAAGGACGTCGCGATCGTCGCGCTGTCGTCGACGGTGACGGGGCGCTCCGCGGCGAGCCCCATGACCAGGAAGCTCATCGCGATGCGGTGGTCTAGATGCGTCGGCACGGTGCCGCCGCCCTTCACGCGCCCGCCCTCGACGACGAGGCTCGCCTTCCCTTCGCGACAGACGACGCCGTTCGCCTCGAGCCCACGCGCGACCGCCGCGAGACGATCCAACTCTTTGACGCGCAGCTCTTCAAGGCCCTCCATGACGGTGTTGCCGTCGGCGAAGGAGGCGGCGACGGCAAGCACCGGGTATTCGTCGATCATCGATGGCGCGCGCTCCGGCGGCACCGTCACGCCGCGGAGCTTCGACGCGCGCACGCGCACGTCGCCGATCGTTTCGCCGCCGGAGAGCCGCTCGTTCTCGATCTGAAGGTCGGCACCCATCTCCTTCAGCGTCGCGATAAGGCCCGTGCGGGCGGCATTGAGTAGGACGTTCTCGATCGTGACATCCGAGCCGTCGACGAGAAGCCCGGCGACGATCAGGAAGGCGGCGGAGCTCGGATCGGCCGGCACCGTTATGGCCTGCGGCTTGAGCTCAGGCCGGCCGACGAGGCGGATAATCGTCGCGCCGTCGTTGCCGCGCGTGGTCGTGACATCGGCGCCGAAACCCTTCAGCATGCGCTCGGTGTGATCGCGGGTCGGAACCGGCTCGATCACCGTAGTCACGCCGCCGAGATTGAGCCCGGCGAGAAGCACGGCCGACTTCACCTGCGCCGAAGGCACCGGCACGCGATATTCGATCGGGCTCATCTTCCCGCCGGCCTTGATGGAAAGCGGCAGACGGTCACCGGTGCGGGCCACGACCTCGGCACCCATCTTTCTGAGCGGATCGAGCACGCGCCCCATCGGGCGCTTCGACAACGAGGGATCGCCGACGAACGTCGAGGCAAAGGGGTGCGCCCCCGCGATCCCGATCGTCAGCCGCACACCGGTTCCGGCATTGCCGAAATCGATCACGCCTTCCGGCTCCTCGAGCCGCCCGGTCCCGAGCCCGGCGACGCGCCAGGTACCGTCGCGGCCCTTCTCGACCGTCGCGCCGTAGGCACGCATGGCGGCAGCGGTCGCCATCACGTCTTCCGATTCAAGCAGGCCAAAGATCTTGGTCTCGCCCTCGGCAAGCGCACCGAACATCAGCGAGCGGTGCGAAATCGACTTATCGCCCGGAACGGCGATCCGACCGCGCAGCGGCCCGGAAGGCAGCGCGCTCAACGGCTTTTTGAAAGCGTGCGTCATCTCTTCGGCATGAAAGTTGCGAACCCGGTCGAACGCGGCCTCGGAAAACGGCGGCTTGGTAGCACAGCACCTCTCCGAGGTCACCATTCGCGCGCGGCGCGCGGGCGGCTCGAGGCGGGGTGGAAGAAGGTGTTTGACAGGGGTTTGACCCGTCGCTAGGCACGCGGCGCGTTCAATGAAGAGGCTGAAGACACGTGGCGAAACCAGAGCTCGGCACGAAGCGCACCTGTCCCTCCTGCGGCACCAAGTACTACGACCTTAACCGCAACCCGATCGTCTGCCCAAGTTGCGGCACCGTCTTTGAAGTGGCGGTGTCGACGCGGGCGGTCGAGCGCAAGCCCGAACCGGCACCGAAGCCTGTGGTGGAGCCGGTCGCGGAGGTCGCACGCGAAGCGGATATCGTCTCGCTGGAGGAGGTCGAAGAGGAGGCCGAGGCCGATGTCGGCCCCGACGCCGACGAAGAGGAAACGGTCGATATCCCCGACGCGGAGATCGAGGTCGAGGAAGATGTGACCGTGCCCGATCCCTTCATCGAGGAAGAGGAGGAGGAAGGCGACGACGTCGCCGGTCTCCTCGACGTCAATGAGGAAGACGAAGAGGAGCGCTAGACGGGCGGCATCACCGTCTCACTTCGCCAGCCGGCTTCTGGGAGTTTGGGCTGGTGGAGCCGAGCGGGATCGAACCGCTGACCTCGTGAATGCCATTCACGCGCTCTCCCAACTGAGCTACGGCCCCGTCCAGTGATCCGCGGCATTGGGTTTCCGCGGGCGGCGTTAACTAGGCGGCGATCCGCCCAAATGCAAGGCCCGCGCCGCTTTTGCGGGCCCCGCGCCTGCTAGCTCCATGACTTGAAGCGCCTTTGCGTGCCCCCCATATTTCTTCCGAACCGAACGGGTGCCGCTTGTCGGGTCCGGCCGGGCGAAGTCGCTTCAAGGAGAGGACTTTGCAAGCCATGACGCGTACGCTTGCCTTTTCGAGCCCCCTTCTCCTCGGCTTCGAGGATATCGAACGCCTCTTAGACCGTGTGTCGAAGACGGCGGACGGTTACCCGCCCTACAATATCGAGCGGATCGCGCCGAGCGACAGCGATCCGGCGAAGATCAGGATCACGCTGGCGGTCGCCGGCTTCGATCCTAACGATATTGAAGTGACTGTGGAGGAAAATGAGTTGATCGTCAGCGGACGGCAGTCGGATGACGAGGACCGTGATTACCTGCACAGGGGAATTGCGGCGCGCCAGTTCCGGCGGACGTTCGTGCTTGCCGACGGCATCGAGGTGACCGGCGCGGAGCTGAAGGACGGATTGCTTTCGATCGAGCTCGTGCGCCCCGAGGCAGCGCGCACGGCACGACGCATCCCGATCACGTCCGGCAGCTAAGGAATGGAGCGAGAGATGACCAGCAACGAAACCGTCAAGACGATGCCGCAGGACGCATTCGCCGCGCTCGGCGGCGGCCAGATCGCTTATCTCCGGCCGGTGCGTTCGGAGGAGGTGAAGAACCTGTTCCCGCAGGCGCCCGAGCTTGCGCCGGGCTTGAGCCTATGGGCGCTCCTCACCGCCGCGGGCCAGCCAATCATGCTGACCAATTCAAAGGCGGCGGCGATCGCGAGCGCGCACGAGAACGATCTCGAGA
Organism: uncultured Alphaproteobacteria bacterium; assembly: GCA_963761005.1. Classification (GTDB taxonomy): domain Bacteria; phylum Pseudomonadota; class Alphaproteobacteria; order Rhizobiales; family Afifellaceae; genus DASWJZ01. The sequence continues at coordinate 825,773 of CAVXFK010000027.1, read as the reverse complement.
CGGTGAGCGTGCACTGACGGAGCCGCCGTCCACGACGTCGTTGTCCCGGGCCTGATCAGGGGCGCCGACAGCGACAACCGAGATGGATTGAAACGGGGCCCTTGCCGGGCCCCTTTTCGTTGCCGCTCAAGCGGCGTGCGAGGCTGCGGCCGGTGTCGCCAGGATCGCGTAGATCGCGTCGGCACTCTCCGCGCCGCGCAGCTTCTCGGCCATCTCCGGGTCACGCAGCACGCGCGCCACGCGCGCCAGCGCTTTCAGATGATCGGCGCCCGCGCTTTCCGGCGCGAGCAGCACGAAAACGAGGTCGACCGGCTGATCGTCGACGGAATCGAAGTCGACGGGTCGCGCGAGCTTGGCGAAGACACCGAACAGCCGGTTGAGCGACGCCGACTTTCCGTGCGGGATGGCGACGCCCTGCCCGACCCCCGTCGAGCCAAGCCGCTCGCGCTGTAGCAGCGTGTCATAAATCTCGCGCTCCGGCAGCCCGGTCAGGCGCGCAGCGGTCGCCGAGACCTCCTGCAACACCTGTTTCTTCGTCTGCACGTGCAGCGAAGGGAGCACCGCTTCGGCCGTCAGGAGATCACTGAGATCCATCACACTACCTTAAACAAAGCTGGGAGCCCGGCACGGACGCGCCGTCTCAATGGTCCTTGAGTTCGGCGTTTGTAGCGCCGCAGCCGCTTGGCGAGCCGCTCCGCCGCTTGGTCAAAGCTCAGATGGGCGTCCGGATCGGACCCATGGACCTCCAGTATGACGCCTGAGTCGAGGTGTAGCGCGAGCTCGGTCTCGAACACATGTCCGGCCTTCGACAGCGTGATCTGCCCGGAAAAGCCACGGTCGAAGTATTTCTGCACGGTGCCGGTCACAGTCTCGTCGATGCGGGAGCGGAGCGCCTCTCCGATGTCGAAATTTTTACCGGCAATTCTGAGACCCATTTCGTGCTTCCGACGGCCGGATCGTTCAGCGCGGCGGACCTGTACGCGCCTCCTTCGGTTGAGTCAAACCGAATTGGATCGTGGCTGTGCGAAGGCAGCGCGCGGCACGCGCCGAAGCGCTCAGGAGGCCTGCTTGAGGCGCCGCTCACGGCGGCGCTCGACTGAGGAGCCGATGCGCATGATCTCGCGGTACTTGGCGACCGTGCGGCGCGCGATGTCGACTCCTTCGCGCGAAAGAATCGCCATGATGGCATCGTCGGAGAGCACGGCATCGGGCGCCTCCTCAAGGATCAGCTTGCGAATCCGATGCTTCACGGCTTCCGCCGAGTGCGCCTCGCTCCCGGAGGTGGCGGCGATCGAGCCGGTGAAGAAATAGCGGAACTCGAAGATGCCGCGCGGCGTGGCGATGGTCTTGTTCGCGGCGGCGCGGCTGACGGTCGATTCGTGGATGCCGAGCGCATCGGCAACCATGCGCAAGTTGAGCGGCTTCAGGTAGGCGACGCCGTCCTTCAGGAACCCTTCCTGGCGCCGCACGATTTCGGTCGCGACTTTGAGTACTGTGCGGGCGCGCTGATCGAGGCTCTTCTCAAGCCAGCTTGCCTTCTGCAGGCACTCGGTCAGGTATTTCTTCTCCGCCTCGCCGGAGAGCCGCCCCGCGACCTTGGCATAGTACGTGCGGTTGACGAGGAGCCGCGGCAGCACCTCGTCGTTAAGCTCCACAATCCACCCGCCGCCCGGCGCTGAGCGCACGAAGACATCGGGTATGAGCGTTCTGACCGGCTCATGCACGAAGGCAAGGCCCGGCTTCGGGTCGAGGCTGCGCAACTCCGAGATCAGCGCATCGATGCCGTCGCGGCCGACGCCACAAAGCGCCGCAAGACTCGCGCGGTCACCGGCCGCCAGACGATCAAGGTTGGCGAGAAGAGTACGCATCGCCGGCGAAAGCCTGTTCCGCTCGATGAGTTGCAGCTCGAGGCATTCGGCGAGCGAGCGTGCGAAGATCCCGGTCGGCGCGAGGTCCTGGCAGCGATCAAGCACGCGCTCGACCTCGGTCGAGGCGACGCCGAGGCGCAACGCGATCGCATCGAGCGAGACCGTCAGATAGGCGGCCGCATCGAGCGCCGAGAGAAGAGCAATCGCGATCGCCCGGTCGACGGGAGAATCAAGGAACACCGCGTCGATGCTGCGGGAGAGCAACTCTTCGAGGCTCTCGGTGGCGGCAACGCTCTGGTCGACACCGAGCTCGTTGAAGCCCGCGCCGCCGGACGCGCCGCGTCCGGTGAAGGACGACCCCGGCCCGACCGATGGCGGGGCATCCTCCGGGAAGACATCGGCCGGCTCGGCATCAAGGTCCGCGGCGACCGCCTCAGCAGAGGCGGTGTCCGCAGTATCGGCAGCGTCGGCGGGCGGCGTCCCGGGCTCTGCCCTTTCCGGCCCGCTTTGGTCAGGATCAGCGGATTCGAGGAGCGGGTTCTGCTCAAGCTCGCTCGCCACGAAACGATCAAGCTCCAGCCCCGACATCTGCAGGAGCCGGATCGCCTGCATGAGCTGCGGCGTGATGACGAGGGACTGGGTCTGCCGAAGTTGAAGTTTGGCCGTTAACGCCATGACGCTGCCCCGCCCGACAGGCTCCAGGCTTCCCCGGCCCCTTCACGAACCCGTCATATTGCACTGCAAACTTAGCGCGCTCCACGCAGGAGTCAAAGCCTGAAGCGCTCGCCAAGATAAACGCGCCGCACGTCGGGGTCGTCGACGATCTCTGCCGGCGTTCCTTCGCTCATCACGCGGCCCGCGTGGAGGATATAGGCGCGGTCGATCAGCCCGAGCGTTTCGCGCACGTTGTGGTCGGTGATGAGCACACCGATGCCGCGCCGCTTCAGATGACGGACGAGCCCCTGGATGTCGGCAACGGCGATCGGATCGATGCCCGCGAGGGGCTCGTCGAGGAGCATGAAGAGCGGACGCGAGGCGAGCGCGCGGGCGATCTCGCAGCGCCGCCGCTCGCCGCCGGAAAGCGAGATCGACGGCGCCTTGCGAAGATGCAGGATGTGGAATTCTTGCAGCAGCGCGTCGAGATCCGCTTCCCTGGTGGCGCGGTCGGGCTCCACGATCTCAAGCACGGCGCGGATGTTGTCCTCCACCGACAGGCCACGGAAGATCGAGGCCTCCTGCGGCAGATATCCGATGCCGAGACGGGCGCGCTGGTACATCGGCAGATGCGTGATGTCGAAGCCGTCGAGCTCGATGCGACCGCCGTCGGCGCGGATCAGCCCGGTGATCATGTAGAAGACGGTGGTCTTGCCGGCGCCGTTCGGGCCGAGCAGGCCGACCACCTCGCCGCGCCGAAGCGCGAGCGACACGTCTTCGACCACGAGGCGCCCCTTGAACGAGCGCCTGAGCCCGCGCGCGACGAGCCAACCCTCGCCTGGATTGACCGCCTGCGGTTCCTGGAGAGCGTCTGCCTCGTGCTTGTTCAAGCCGCGATCCTTTGCGAAGGCGCCGTCATTTCTTTGCGCCCCCTGCCCCGCTCGACGGCGTGATCAGGGTCTGCACGCGGCCGCCCTCGATGCGCCCCTCCTTGGTCGTCAGGTTCACGATGAGGCGCTCGCCGCGAACAACGTCATTGCCTTGCGTGAGCAGCACGTTTCCTGTCATCGTGACAAGGTCCTGCGCCATGTTGAAGACGGCCCGGTCGGCGCTTGCCACCTGGTCGCCGGAGCGCACGGTCACGCCCGGCCCGGCCTCGATCCGCGACACCTTCGAGCCCGCGACTGCGTTGCTCGTGGCCGCGCCTTTGTCAGTCGTCGCTTCGCTCTTGTAGAACACGCGAAGCACCGGCGTCTGAAGCAGCGTCTCGCCCTGCAGCACGCGCACGTGGCCGCTATAGATGGCAAGCTTCTCCGGGTCGTGCACTTCGAGCCGGTCGGCTTCGATCTGAATCGGCTTGTCGGAGCCGCTGTTGAAACCCGAGAAGGCAGCACCGAAATCCTGCGCTCCGGCAGCGCGCACTGCCAGCGCACACACGAGCGCAACCGTGAGCCTGATCCAGATCCGCATCGCGCCGCCCTATTCCGTTTGGGTCGCGGCCGCAGCGGGCGCGCGCTTCGGCGGCATCAGCAAGGTGTGCACGTCGCCCTCGACCACGATCACCTTGCCGCCGTCGCTGGCGGAGAAGCGCTTCCCCGTCACGGTGCTGTCGCCATAGCCGATCTTGACTGGATTCTCTGTAACGAGCGTGCCGCCCGCGAGGTCGACGTCCGCGTCTGTCAGATGCAGCGTGTAACCGCTCGACGTATCGGCCGCGATCGCGCCGAGCAACCGGATCAGCCGCTTGTTGTGGTCGTAGTCGCCGGCTTCGGCGGTGATCGTCGTCGTTCCGTCCGCCGACTCGATCTTCGCCTGAATATCCTCCAGGCGCACCTGGCCTGGATTGTTCAGCGGTTGAATGGCGCGGCTCGCGACGATCGAATATTCATGGTGACGACTGTCGAAGCCGGTCAGATGCGGGTGGTCCATGATGATGGAGTTGCGGGTGACGCTCAGGCGTGCCGCGTCGAGATTGAGCGCAGCCGGGAAAGCGAGCCGGGCGATCACGAAGAAGCCGACGACCGCCCCAACGCCCAGAAGCGGCAGCACAACGCGCAGGACGCGCACCTGGCGGCTGTGCCGCCTGACTGCCGCAAAGACCCTCGCCCGCGCGCCGCGATCGGCGGCGGCCGCCTGCCAGGACGCCGAAAGGGCCATGTTCAAATCCGTCATGCCAAAGCGGTTTGGGCGCGAGAGTGTGGTGATTTGCGGGCGCCCGCAAGCCCGGCGGCGCCAGGCGCCGGGTCAGGAATGGGCGAAAATATCCTCGCTCTCCCATCCGAGAAGGTCGAGCTCGGCCCGGACCGGCACGAAACGGAAGCAGGATTCGGCAAGATCGAGCCGCCCTTCGCGTGTGAGGCGCGCCTCGAGCGCCGCCTTGATCGCGTGAAGATGCAGCACGTCGGAGGCCGCATAGTCGAGCTGCGCGCTCGTCAGCGCTTCCGCGCCCCAGTCGGACGACTGCTGCTGCTTGGAAATCTCCAATCCGAGGATTTCGCGCGTGAGCTCCTTGAGCCCATGCCGGTCGGTGTAGGTGCGGACCAGCCGCGAGGCGATCTTGGTGCACCAGATCGGCGCCACCGAGATACCAAGCGATTGCTTGAGCATCGCCACGTCGAAGCGGGCGAAGTGGAAAATCTTGAGTATCTCAGGATCGCTGAGGAGCAGGCCGAGATTGGGCGCGCTCGTCTGGCCGTTAGCGATATGGACAACGTCGACGCTGCCGTCACCCGGCGAAAGCTGCACGACGCAAAGGCGATCGCGGCCGGGCTTCAGCCCCATCGCCTCGGTATCGACCGCGACCGCGCCGCTGTAAGCGGAAAGGTCGCGCAGGTCGCCTTCATGCACGCGGATGTTGGACAGCGGAGCTCCTCGATACACCTTTGATTCTAAATCGGTTTTCTATCGCTTCGCGTTGATCTAACAGGCACGCCAAGGCTTCGCAAGAGAAGCACGGCGGCAACCCACCGCTATACTCGTCAGTCGAACAGGCTCGACACGGATTTTTCCAGCGCCGTGCGGCTTACCGCCTCGCCTAGCAGCGTCGCGATCGAAACGATGCGGATGTTCCGGGCGGAAAGGACGGCGCTTGTCGGCTCGATCGAATCCGTGATGACGAGCTCGGTCAGCTTCGAGGAGGTGATGCGGGCGACCGCACCGCCCGAAAGCACGCCGTGCGTGATGTAGGCGGCGACCGAGGTGGCGCCCTGGTTAAGCAGCTCCTCGGCTGCGTTGCAGAGCGTGCCGCCGGAATCGACGATGTCGTCGACGAGCAGGCACGCGCGCCCTTCCACGTCGCCGATGATATTCATCACCTCCGACTCGCCCGGCCGCTCGCGGCGCTTGTCGACGATCGCAAGCGGCGCGTCGATGCGCTTGGCGACGATCCGCGCGCGCACCACACCGCCGACGTCGGGCGAGACCACCATGAGATGGTTAGGGTCGTAGCGCTCGGCGATGTCGCGGGTGAAGACCGGTGCGGCGAAGATGTTGTCGGTCGGGATGTCGAAGAAGCCCTGAATCTGCCCGGCATGCAGATCGACTGTCAGCACCCGGTCGGCGCCGGCCTTGGTGATCATGTTGGCGACGAGCTTGGCGGAGATCGGCGTGCGGGAGAGCGACTTCCGGTCCTGCCTGGCGTAGCCGTAGTAAGGAATGACCGCCGTGATCCGGCGCGCCGATGCGCGGCGGAGCGCGTCGGTGATGATCAGGAGTTCCATGACGTTGTCGTTCGCCGGGAAGCTCGTCGACTGCACGACGAAAACGTCCTCGCCGCGCACGTTCTCCTGGATTTCGACGAATATCTCCTGGTCGGCGAAGCGGCGGACTGCGGCTTGCGCGAGGTCGATGTTGAGATAGTGGGCGATCGCCCGGGCGAGGGTCTCGTTGGAGTTCCCGGCGACGATTTTCATGTCTTGCGGCGATCCCCGGGGCGCTCTGCCGGCCCCCGCGCAACGCCCCGGAAAGCTGGGGGTGCGGGGCCTTTTAGCAACGGCACAAAAGCTTCACAACCGGGCGGGGCGGCAATCCTCAACAGCGGCTTAGCCTTTTTCGCTAACGCGCGAGCATCTCCGTGCCGTGGCGCGACAGCGGCTCCGGCGCGGCTTCGGTCGTGAGATAGGTGCGGCCGAGGCACATGGCGGCCCCGGCTTCGGAATCCATCAGGATCATGTGCGCGAAGAGCACCATGCCGGGCTGAACGACCGCCGGGTTGCCGCGATAGAACATCGGCCAATCCATCCAGGACGGCGCGTAGCGGGCACCGAGCGAATAGCCGCAGGCATTCAGGCGGTGGCGGGTCATACCGCGCGCCTCCATCACCGCGGCATGCGCGTCGAACACTTCGCCGAAGCTGCGGCCCGGCCGCATCGTCTCCTCGCAGGCGGAAAGCGCTTCGGCGCAGGCGGTAAAAAGCTCAAGATGGCGCGGGCTCGGGCGCCCGACGATCACCGTGCGCATCATGGCCGCATGGTAGAGCCGGTAGGTTCCAGCGAACTCGAGCGTGAGCTGGTCGTTCGCATCGAGCTTCCGCCGCCCGCTCTTGATGCGGCAAAGAAGCGCGTCCTCTCCCGAGCCGACGATGAAGGGGTTCGCCGGATAGTCGCCGCCGCCCTTGAAGACGGCCGCCTGCATCGCGGCAAGGATGTCGCCCTCATCGGCGCCTGGTCCGATCAGTTGAAGCGCGGCATCGAGAGCGTCGTCGGCAAGTGCTGCCGCGCGGCGGACATAGACGAGTTCCGCTTCGCTCTTAACCACACGAAGCGCCGGTACGAGATCGGAGGCATCTTCGATCGTGCCGAAACTCCGAAGCGCCTCGTCGACGGCGCGGCCGTTCGCGGCGGTGAGCCCGTGCGTGTCGTACTCGACGCCAATCCGTTTGCCGAGCAGCCCGAGGTCGTTCAGAAGGTCGCGGAGCTGGATGGCCGGTCCCGCGCCCACCTCGTCGGCCCAGACAACGACATTCTCGATCAGCGAAGTGTGGCGCGCCTGGCGAAGATCGGCGGAGCGGGTGAGAAGCGTGAAGGCGCCGTCGCGCGTGAAAACGAGGCACTGGAAAAAGCAATAGCCGAAGGTGTCGTAGCCGGTCAGCCAGTAGTGGCTCTCCGGCGCGAACATCAGGAGCGCCTCGATCCTGCGACGCGCCATCTCTTCGATGACGCGCGTTCGTCGCGCCTCGAACTCGGCGGCTTCGAAATGCAGCGCCACGTCAATCCCCGCGAAGCGTGATTGCGGAGAGGAGCCGCCCGTAATCGGGCTCGCCGCGATGCGTGGCGCGGCGATAGGAGTAGAAGCGCACCTCGTCGGCATAGGTGCAAAGACCGAGGTTGCCGACCTTGCCGATCCCGGCCGCTTGAAGCCGCGCAACGATATAGGCGGGAAGATCGAACATCGAGTGTCCCGCGCGGGATGAAGGCGTGAAGAAGCGCTCGTTGCTGGCATCAGCAGCGACGAAGCGCGCCGAGAATTCCGGACCGACCTCATAGGCGCCGGCCGAGATGGTCGGCCCAAGCACGGCGACGATCTGATCGCGCTTCGCGCCGAGCCGCTCCATCGCCGCGATCGCCGACTCGAGGATGCCGCTGAGCGCACCCTTCCAGCCGGCATGCGCGGCCGCGACGACGCGTGCGTCGGGGTCCGCGAAAAGCACCGGACCGCAATCGGCCGCGCCGGCGCCGACGGCAATTCCTGGGCGGTTCGTCACCACCGCGTCGGCCTTCGGCCCGCTCCCCGGCGCCCAGACATCGTCGACAACGATAGCCTCGATGCTGTGCACCTGATGCGGCGTTGCGAGGTGCTCAGGAGTTGCGCCGATGTGGCGCGCGGCGCGGGCGCGGTTCTCCAGCACCGCTTCGCGCGAATCGTTCGAGCCGATGCCGGTGTTGAGCCCGCGATAGATGCCAGTGGAGACGCCGCCTTCACGCGTGAAGAAAGCATGCGCCACGCCGGGAAGCTTGAGCGACGGCGCTTCGATCGGTCTCAAGTCTTCTGCCGCGGTTCCGTGCATCGGCGCGAGCTATGCCGCCGCCGCTCGCGAAGTCAAATGGCGAAGTCAGGGTGTTGCGGGAAAGGGCGGCGGAGCGACGCCCGGCCGCGTCAGCGCAAACACTTTGAAGAGCGTCCCCATCGCGTCCGCACCTGCGAGCCTTTCGATTGTGGCATCGAGAGAAGCGCGCGCAGCCTGATCGGCATTCGCACTAAGTTTCCCGGCGCGCTGAAGAAGACCGAGCGCAGTAAGGAATTCGCCCTGCGGCATTGGACCGTGCGCAGCGGCGCCTTCGGCAACGGCACTTCGCGCAAGCGCGGCAAAATCGACGTGCGCGGTCAGATCGGCAGCGCCGGGCGCGGCAAGCGGATCGGCGAAGCGGTGGCCGCGCACGGCCTGCAGCGTGTCGCCCGTCGCAGTCTTGGCGTGGCCGTAGTCGATGATAAGCGCCGCACCATTCGCTTGCGCGATGCGTTGGGCGATCTCAGCGACGATTGCCTCCGCGGCAGGTCGCACCTCGAAGATCTCGCCCTCCTGCGCGGCGAGGCCGGAGTCGAGCACGCCCACGCCGATGCCGAAAGCGAGCCTTCCGGAATCATCGAGACCGACGACCCGCTCGCGCCACGTATTTTCAACGCTCACGAACTGCCGCACCGGAAGCGCGTCGAAGAACTCGTTCGCGATGAGAAGCAAGGGCTGCCGCGGCACGTCAAAGAACGAGTTCGTGCCAAACGACGTCGCGCACGGCGCCGGCCAGCGTCTCTTTCTGGCGCGCGATGAGCGCCGGGCTCGTCTCGACGAGGTGCACGCGGATCGCTTCGCGAAACGCAGGAACCTTTGCCGCCACGCGCAGGATGTCCGCCATCAGCGTCCCGCGCCCCGGTCCAAGCTCGACGAGCGCGATCCGCGCAGGCGCGCCGATCATGCGCCAAACATGGATGAGCCACGCGCCGACGATCTCGCCGAACATCTGGCTCACCTCGGGCGCAGTGATGAAGTCGCCTTCGACGCCGAACGGATCGCGCGTCGCGTAGTAGCCGTGCTCCGGATCGCCAAGACAAAGCGCCATGTAGTCGGCGACGCTCATCGGGCCGTTCGCTTCGATGAGGAGTCGGATCTTCCGGCCGAGCGGCGTATCGCTCACGCTTTCCGTCGCAAGGCAAAGACGATCGCGCCCACCCCGACCAGCACCATCGGGATCGACAGTATCATGCCCATGGTGAGGCCGCCGGCGAAGAAGCCGAGCTGCGCGTCGGGCTCGCGCACGTTCTCAACCGCAATCCGCGCGAGGCCATAGCCGGTGATGAAGGCGCCGCCCGTCAGCCCGGGCCGTTTCAGGCTCAGATATCGGTGCGTCAGGATGCGGAGCACAATGAAGAGAAGAATGCCCTCGAGCCCTGCCTCGTAGAGCTGGCTCGGATGGCGCGGCAGCGGCCGCCGTTTGGAAACACCATCGCCCAGGGGACATCCGTCGTGCGCCCCCAGAGCTCGCCGTTGATGAAGTTCGCTATGCGTCCGAAGAAGAGCCCAAACGGCACCGATGCGGCGCACACGTCGAAAAGCGAGAGCATTCCGATCTTCCGCCGAAGCGCAAAGACCGTCATGGCGATGATGGTGCCGGCGAGCCCGCCATGAAACGACATGCCCCCCTCCCACAGGCGGAAGAAGCCGATCGGGTCGTCGAGAAAGTGGCCGGGCTGATAGAAGATCGCGTAGCCGATGCGCCCGCCGCCGACGATGCCGACGACGATCCAAAGCAGGAAGTCGTCGATGTCGGTGAGAGACATCGGCGCCGACCCGCCCCACAGCCGCTCGTTCGCGACAAGCCGTCGCGCATACCACCAGCCGATCAGGATGCCGGCGAAATAGGCGAGCCCGTACCAGCGGATCGCGAGCGGCCCGAATGACACCGCGACCGGGTTGATCGACGGGTAGGGTATGACGAGCATGGCGGGCTCAACGGCAAGCGCGGGAAAAGGCGGCGGAACTTCGCCCCGTCCAGGTGCCGGGTCAACCCGCCGGCTTGCGCCGCCGGCACCGAAGCATATATGCCATGTCTTGATGTTAGCGTTCAGGGCGCAACGGCCCTGATTCGCCCGGTTTTCGGCCAAACGCCGAACACCAAAGGCGCTCCGGAGGAGGCGACATGACCCAGACCTCAAGCCGGCTTCTCGACGAATTCGCCAAGCTGATGACCGATATGGCCGGCGTCGCGCAGGGCGTGCGCCGCGAGGTGGAGACGGCGGTGAAAAGCCAGGCCGAGCGCTTCGTCGGTGAGATGGAACTCGTGCAGCGCGAGGAGTTCGAGGCCGTGCGCGAGATGGCGGTCAAGGCGCGCGAGGAGAACGAGGCGCTTAAGAAGCGCGTCGCCGCGCTTGAGGCGCACCTGAACCAAAGTCCTCCAACGGCCGAGGACGAGCCGGTGAAACGTGGCGCACGCAAGCGGACCGGCGAGTCCGCTGCGGAAAGCGAAAACTGAGCGCCGCCTGTTTCCCCGTGGAAAAGCCATGTCCGACTCTGGCGGCGCTTCCAGAGCGGATTCGCATACCTATAGTGAGGGCAAGAGAGATTCGGTTCTGCTCCGACACTCCAATGCATAAGGGAAGGCGATCCGGGCGGTTCGGTTTGGGGTGCCCGACGACCTCCCCGATTCACGCGGGCGGCGTCGCGTCAGAGTTGCGCGTATTTCCCTTGGGTAACGACGCGAGGATATGAGCCATGAGTTTGGTCGACATAGAACTCCCCGCCGCTGCCAACCCGGTTGACCTGATCGAGCAGATCGCTGCGTCGCATGACTGGGCGTTCGACCGCTCGGGCGACGACGAGATCACAATCTCCGTCACCGGCGCCTTCTGCGACTACAACCTTTCGATGTCCTGGATGGGCGCGCTTGAAGCGCTGCACCTCGCCTGTGCCTTCGACTTCAAGGTCAACGAGCGCCGCAAGAACGAGGTGATGCGGCTACTGGCACTCGTCAACGAGCAGCTCTGGCTCGGCCATTTCGACCTGTGGCAGGCGGAAGGCGTCATCATGTACCGCAACGCGCTGCTCCTGACCGAAGGGATGGAGGCCGGCGCCGGCCAACTGGAAGCCATGCTCGCCGCAGCGGTCGAAGCCTGCGAGCGCTATTACCAGGCGTTCCAGTTCGTGATCTGGGCCGGCAAGACGCCGGAAGACGCGCTTTCGGTTGTGCTCTTCGAGACGCACGGCGAAGCCTGACCTCCATGATCCCCGGAGCCCAGCCGCTGCTGCTTGTCGGCGCCGGCAAGATGGGCGGCGCCATGCTGGAGCGTTGGCTGGCGCACCGGCTTGACGCCGCCGAAGTCACGATTCTCGATCCCTATCTCGAAGGCGACCGCTGGTCGGAGCTTGCCAAGAAGGGCACGGCAACGGCGACCAGCGTCGCGGGCGCGAGCGACCGCGCCTACCGGATCATCGTTCTTGCGGTGAAGCCGCAATCGATGACAGAGGCGCTCACCGAAGTGCGCGCCCTCGCCGCGCCCGAAACGACGATCCTCTCGATCGCCGCGGGCGTTCGCATCGCGACGCTTGAGGCAGCCTTCCCGGCCGGACAGGCCATCGTCCGAGCCATGCCGAACACGCCGGCGCAGGTCGGTATGAGCATGACGGTCGCGGTGCCGAACGCGAACGTCACCGAGGTCGAGCACGGCGCCGCCGATGCGCTGCTGGCAGCGATCGGCGATGTCGCCTGGATCGATGACGAGGCGCTTCTCGACGCAGTGACCGCCGTCTCGGGCTCAGGCCCGGCCTATGTGTTCCTGCTCGCCGAATGCCTCGCGGAGGCAGCGCGGCAAGCAGGTCTTCCGAAGGACCTCGCGGCGCGGCTCGCGCGCCAGACGGTGGCGGGCGCCGGCGCGCTTCTCGCAGAAAGCCCGCAGTCGCCGGTTGTTCTCCGCCGCAACGTCACGTCGCCCGGCGGAACGACGGAAGCCGCGCTCAGGGTACTGATGGCGGAAGACGGCCTGCAGCCGCTCCTGACGCGCGCCGTCGAAGCGGCAAAGAAGCGCTCGATCGAGCTCGGCTGACGCCCGGCCTAACCGAGGTCGATATCATCAGGGCCGCGTGGCTTGCTCCCGCCCGCGATCTCCTTCGCCGTCTTGAGTAGAAGCTCGGCGATGCGGCGCTGTTCCTCCACCGACGAGTCGAGCTTCGCGGCGAGCGCCGCCTTGATCGCGCGCCGCGCCGCATTCAGCTCCGGAACGACCTCGGGAATGTCGCGGTCGCGCAGCTCCTCCCCGCGCTCGAAGAAATTCCGCGCCTGCGCAAGGCGGGCGCCGATCCATTCGATGCGCGAGAGGATCGCGTCGGCCTGAACGCGGTTCTCCTCGAGATAGGCGCGGCCAGCGTCGGTGATGGCATAGACCTTCTTGTTGCCGTCGACCGAGGAAACGGCGTGCCCCGCCTCCTCGAGGAAGGTGAGCGTCGGATAGATGACGCCGGGGCTCGGGCTGTAGAAGCCGCCTGAGCGCTCCTCCAGCGCCTTGATGATCTCGTAGCCGTGCCGCGGGCTCTCCGCGACGAGGCTCAGCACGATCAGGCGAAGCTCGCCGTCGCCGACGAAGCGCCCGAACGGAAAGCCCCGGCCGCCCCCGGCGCCGGGGCGGAAGCCGCCAAAGCCACGGAAACCGCCGCGCCGCGAGCGCCCTCCGAAGTAGCGTTCGTCGCCACCGCGAAAGCAGGAATTTTGGTGCATTTACGTCTCCAAAAGTATCGTAAGATATATCTCACTTACAGAATTCCCGGTTATATCGCAAGCTATATCTTCCGATATCTTCCAATAGCGCCGTCTGCTGCGATTCGCTTCGCGCCTCGGTGCTCATTATTCTGACCGCCGGGGATGGCCGAACGGAGCTTCTCTTGCCCAAGCCGAAGACACGCGACCGGATAGTCGAAGCAATGATGGCGCTCGCTGCCGAGCGCTCGTGGAACGAGGTCACGCTCGCGGCAATCGCAGAGCGCGCGGGCGTGACGCTTGCCGAGCTCCGCGCGCAGTTCGACGGAAGGCTCGCTATCCTCGCCGATTACATCGGGCGGATCGACGAGCAGGTCCTGAAGGGGATCGACCCGGAGCTTGCCGCCGAGGCGCCGCGCGAACGGCTCTTCGACGTGCTCTTCGCCCGCTTCGAGGCGCACACGCCGCATAAGGCTGCGCTTCGCAACGTCGCAAGAGCCGCGCTCGCCGACCCGTTGCTGGCGCTTGCGCTGAACCGTCTCGTGACGCAATCGATGGCCTGGATGCTCGCCGCCGCCGGGATACCGGCGACCGGGCGGCGCGGACTTGTGCGGGCGCAAGGACTCGCGCTCGTCTGGGCACGCGTGATGCGGACCTACCTCGACGACGACGACCCCGGCCTTGCCCGCACGATGGCGGCGCTCGACAAGCGGCTTCGCGAAGCGGAACGCGTCGCGCTGCGCCTCGACTGGCTCGATCGGATCATTTCGCGGCGCGGCGGTGTCGTGCGCGAGCCCGGAGCGCCGGAGGGCGACGGCGAACTCCCAGAGGGGCATCCGACGTGAGCAGACCCGCCGAGCGGATCGCGTTCGACGATTTTCTGAAGGTGGACATAAGGGTCGGGCGGATCGTCGAAGCCTCCCCCTTCCCTGAGGCGCGCAAACCGGCGTTGAAGCTCGTCATCGATTTCGGCCAAGAGATCGGCCGCAAGAAATCCTCCGCGCAGATCACCAAGCACTACGCGCCCGACGCGCTGGTCGGCCGGCTCGTGCTTGCGGTGGTGAATTTCCCGCCGCGCCAGATCGGTCCGTTCATGTCGGAGGTGCTGACGCTCGGCGTGCCCGACGAGACCGGCGACGTCGTGCTCATCGAACCGACTCTCGACGTGCCGCTCGGCGGGCGGATGTTCTAGGCCAGGAAATCTTGAACCGTGAAACGGAAGATTGTCATCCTCGGGCGAGCGCCGCGAGGCCTGAGACCCAGGTTGCCGCGGTTCTCTGGGTTCTCCGGTCTCCGCTTCGTTCTGCCCGAGAATGACAGCACTGGGGGCCGGCTCACCTATTTGCGAGGGCGGCCCAAGAAGCGCCCTAGACTTCGCCTTGAGGGGGCTTCAGGCGTCCTTGCAGGCCTAAGCCGGGATCATCAGCACGGCGCGGACGCCGCCGAGTGGGCTTTCCGCCAGGATCACATCGCCGCCGTGGCTCATCGCGATGTCGCGGGTGATGGCAAGGCCAAGCCCGCTCCCGCCGGAATCGACGTTGCGCCCGGAATCGAGCCGATAGAACGGACGGAAGACCGCCTCTCTCTCCTCCGGCGGGATGCCGGGCCCGTTGTCGTCGACGGTGACCGTCAGCCATCCGTCGGCGTGGCGCGCCTTCACGACGATGTGGTCGCCGTGCTTGCCGGCGTTGCCGACGAGGTTGCCGACGCAGCGGCGGAACCCGAGCGCGCGAAGCAGCGCGCGCCGCTCGCCCTCGAATTTCGTCTCGACCGCGTCGCCGTCGCGCCGCGCGGTCTCCGCGATCTCTTCGAGCACCGTGGGGATATCGACCATCTCCGTCGTCTCGCCGGCGTCGCCCTGCGCGAAAGCGAGATAGTCCTCAAGCATGCGGCTCATCTCGTCGACGTCGGCGCGGATTGCCTCGGTGTCCGGCGTATCGGCGAGCATGGCGAGCTCAAGCTTGAAGCGCGTGAGCACGGTCCGAAGATCGTGGCTGACGCCCGACAGCATCGTCGTGCGCTGCTCGACCTGCCGCTCGATCCTTTCGCGCATGTCGATGAACGCCTGCGCCGCCTGCCTGACCTCGCGCGCACCGCGCGGACGGAATTCGGCGACAGGTCGGCCCTTGCCGAACTGCTCGGCCGCCTGCGCAAGGTTCAGGATCGGCTTGATCTGGTTTCTCAGGAAAAGCAGCGCGATCGTGAGGAGCACCAGCGACGTTCCGACCATCCAGAACAGGAATATCTGCGAGTTCGAAGCGTAGGCGCGGCTTCGCGGCGCGAACACGCGCAGCACATGATCGCCGAGGTCGATGCGTATCTCCACCATGTCGGAATTGCCGAGCGTGTCGATCCAGAACGGATGGTTGATGCGCCGGCCGATCTCGCGCGTCAGCGTCGAATCGAGCAGCGAGAAAAACGGGCGCGGGCCGGCTTCAGGAAGCGGCGCCGGCGGCAGCACGGAAATGGTGAGGTCGTAGGTTTCTGCCGCGACGCGCGTGATGTTGGAGAAGCGCGCATCCTGCGGATAGGTCTGCATCGTGTCGATGATTGCCGCGATGTCGCGCACGACGGCGCTCGACAGCCGGCGGGTCACCGTCTGCCAGTGGCGCTCCATGAAGACATAGGCGACGACCGCCTGCAGGATCAGGATCGGCAGCACGACGATCAGGATCGAGCGGACGTAGAGGCCCTTCGGCATACGGTCGCGGAACGCGAGACCGAGCCGATAGAGACCGAGCCGCCGCCAGTATGCGGCCGCTGCCAGTCCCCACCCTTTCGCAATCTCGCCGAAATGGCGGAGCGGTTGCTGCAGGCGGAGACGCGCGCCGATGTCGCCGATCAGGGCCATGGCCGTGCGAGCACCCTTCCAGACGCGACTCTAGTCCACCAGGAGGCGATAGCCAATTCCGCGCGCCGTCTGCAGGTGGATCGGATTTGACGGATCGTCCTCGATCTTGCGGCGCAGACGGTTGATCTGCACGTCGACCGCCCGCTCACCGCCGCCGTTCGACACCTTCAGAAACTCGTGGCGCTTGACGGTCTCGCCCGGGCGCGCGGCGAAAATGCGCAGAAGGTCGCGCTCGCGGTCGGTGATGCGCACGACCTCGGCGCCGCGCTTCAGCTCGCCGCGCTCGACGTTGAAGCTAAACGGGCCGAAGTGGATCGCTTCGATGGTCGGAGGCTCGGGCCTCGCACCGCGTCGCAGGATGCTGTTGATCCGAAGCAAGAGCTCGCGCGGCTCGAAGGGCTTTGCCAGGTAATCGTCGGCGCCGACCTCAAGCCCGCGGATGCGGCTCGGCACTTCCGAACGCGCTGTCAGGATGAGGATCGGAATGGAGGAACCTTGCCTGAGCGCCTCGGTGAATTCGAGCCCGGTCTCGCCCGGCATCATCACGTCGACGACGAGGAGATCGAAGGCGATGTTGGCGATCTGCCGGCGCGCCTCAGCGGCGGATGCCGCGGCACTGACACGGAAGCCGTTGGCGCCGAGGAAGCGCGTAAGAAGCGTCCTGATCCGCATGTCGTCGTCGACGACGAGGAGATGCGGAGCATCGTCGGAGGGAAGCGCCCCCTGCGCGAGCGAGGAGGCCTTCACCGCTCGTCCTCCTTGTCGACGAGCTTCGCCGCCTTGGCCCGCTCCGGCGCGTTGATCATGCCGAAGAGGAAGGCCGTGATAATGGCCCGGGCGTCAGGGCCGAGGCCCACGAGCGCCGCCTTGATGCGATGCTCTTGCGGCGCGGAGAGGCTGGCGGAGAGCGCCTGCCCGGCTGGTGTCGCGTGAAGGAGCCGCTGGCGGCGGTCCTCAAGTCCCGTCCGCTGCTCGATGAAGCCGGAATCGACGAGCTCCTTCAGGACGCGCGCCAGGCTCTGCTTGGTGATCTTCAGGATGTCGAGCAGGTCGGCGACCGTCAGGCCGGGATTTCGATCCACGAAGTGGAGGACGCGATGATGCGCCCGGCCGAAATCGGACCGCGCCAGGATCGCGTCGGGATCGGAGATGAAGTCGCGGTACGCGAAGAACAGGAGCTCGATCAGGTCCACGACCGACTCCTCGGCCGGAGCCGGAGTCCGCCGCGCCGCCAGCGAGCGATTTATGTCAGCCATATTGACATATCTTGCGGTCTTGCTATCCTGCAACAGTCGGCTCAGACGAGGCCCAGCCGTCGTTTCCGACTTGTGCAAGAATTGTGCTGGCGGCGCAATCGTGCCGCATCTTGAGGACATTTCGAGTCAGACGGCGCGGCAAGCGCTGCAGCCCTGGAGGACCGTGATATGGCCGGCGTTCCCTTCGATCAGATGAGCGGAAAAATCTGGTTCAACGGCGCCTTTGTCGATTGGGCCGAGGCGAAGATCCACGTGCTGACGCACGGCCTGCACTACGCAAGTTGCGTGTTCGAGGGCGAGCGCGCCTATGGCGGCGAGATTTTCAAGCTGCGCGAGCATACGGAGCGCCTGTTCAATAGCGCGCGGCTGCTCGACTTCACGATCCCCTATTCGATGGACGAGATCGACGCGGTCTGCCGCGAGCTCCTCGTCCTGAACAATCTCTCCAACGCCTATGTGCGCCCCGCCGCCTGGCGCGGCAGCGAGATGATGGGCGTCTCGGCGCAGAGGAACCGCATCAACGTCGCGATCGCGGTCTGGGAGTGGCCCTCCTATTTCAGCCCGGAAGAGCGGCTGAAAGGCATCCGCCTCGACATTTCCGAGTGGCGGCGCCCCGATCCGCGCACGATCCCCGCGAAGTCGAAGGCGGCCGGCCTCTACATGATCTGCACGCTGTCGAAGCACGCGGCGGAGCGCAAGGGCTATGCCGACGCGCTGATGTTCGACTGGCGCGGGCGTGTCGCCGAGGCGACCGGCGCCAACATCTTCTTCGTCAAGGACGGCAAGATCCATACGCCTGACCCGGACGCCTTCCTCGACGGCATCACGCGGCAGACGGTGATCGAGCTTGCCCGCGCGCGCGGCATCGAGGTGATCGAGCGCGCCATCCAGCCGGAGGAGATGGAGAGCTTCGAACAGTGCTTCCTGACCGGTACCGCGGCGGAAGTGACGCCGGTCTCCGAGATCGGCCCGCACAAGTTCACGGTTGGCGCGATCACGAAGCAGCTCATGGACGACTATACGGCCGCCGTGCATCCGGCCGCCGCGGCGCCCGCGAAGAAGGTTGCGGCGCGCTGAGCTTCCGGCCCAGTCACGTTGAGCATGATCCGATCCGAAAACCGGTTTCCACTTTTCGGGATCATGCTCTAAGCGAAAGCATGGACACGACGATCAAGGACAAGGACGCGCTTCGGCGCGTCTACAAAGCCGCCGCAACCGCGCTCGCTCGCCAAGGCGATCAGCCGGCTCGACCGCCATTGCCGACGTTTCGTGGAGCTTTCGCCGCTCCTCGTGCTCGCCTCGTCAGGCGCGGGCGGCGGCGACGTCTCACCCCGCGGCGGGCCGGCGGGCTTCGTAAAAGCGCTCGACGACAAGACCCTCGTCATCCCGGACTTTCCCGGCAACAACCGGCTCGACTCGCTTGAGAACATCCTCGAGACCGGTCGCGTCGGACTGCTTTTCTTCGTGCCCGGCATCGACGAGACGCTGCGCGTCAATGGCCGCGCCACGATCGACACCGACCCCGAGCTTCGTGCGCTCGGCACCGTCGACGGCAAGCTGCCGATCGCCGTCATCCGCATCGCCGTCGAGCAGGCCTATCTCCACTGCGGCAAGGCGCTGATGCGCTCAGCACTCTGGGACCCGACGAAACACGTCGACCGGGCGACGCTTCCCTCGATCGGCGAGATGATCCGCGACCAGGTCAACTGGGCGACGGCGGAGACGCAGGCGGAGATGCTGGTGCGCTACAAGGAGACGCTCTACTAGGAGATATCGTGGACGAGCTGCCGCCAAGGGTGGAGATAAGCGCCTCCCCCACCAAGCTTATTGTGCTCGGCATCCTCGGCATCGGCATGACGGTAATGTGCGGCGCTCTCGCGTTTGGATTTTTCGCTGCCGGTGCTGGCGCTGCAATCATCGGCGCTGTCGGAGTGACCTTCTTCGGGGCCTGCACGCTGGTCGCGTTCTGGCGCATGTTCACGGCGCATGGCGTCGTCGTGACTGTAGATACGAAAGGGTTCCGCGATACCCGTATCTCCGACAAGGTCATCCCGTGGAGCGCGGTTCGCGACATCTCCACATGGCAGAGCCGCGGCACGCGAATCATGATCCTTGCCGTTGATCCCGGCTTTGAGCGCCAGCTCAATCTCTCGCGTGCAGCGCGAATGGCGCTTAAAGCCAGTCGCGCCCTCGGCGCCGACGGGCTCGGCATCGGAACCAACGATCTGAAAACGGATTACGAGACGCTGTTCAGGACGACCACGGCGTTCTGGAAAGCCAATTCCTGATCCGCGTGCTTGCGCATCACCACCGCCGCGCGGCTCTGTCGTCCTTCTCTTTTGTCGCAACCCAATCGCCTTGCGTTCGGTCGGAGCGATGCTCCTTCTTCCAGAAGGGGGCGCGGGTCTTGAGGAAGTCCATCAGGAACGACGCCGCGTCGAAGGCGGCCTGCCGATGTTCGGATGCCGTGAGCACCAGCACGATCGGCTCGCCCGGCGCGATCTTTCCCGTGCGATGGATCACCGTCAGTCCGAGGAGCGGCCAGCGCCTGGACGCCTCGCGCGCGATCTTTGCGATCTCCTCCTCCGCCATGCCCGGATAGTGCTCAAGCTCCAGCACGGCGAGGGTCTCCCCCTCGTCGCGGCAATAGCCGGTGAAGGCAACAACGGCGCCGATGTCGGCACGCCCAGCAGTCAGCCGCCGCGACTCCTCGGATAGGTCGAAGGCTTCGCGCTGAACGCGGATATTCGGATTCCAGGGCTTCATCTATGAGCCCCTTCCAGACGTTTCGGCTATCCGCCCGTCATCGGCGGGAAGAAGGCGACCTCGCGCGCGCCGTTGAGCGCCGTGTCATGCTCGACGTGCTCCTGGTCGATCGCGGCGCGGATCACTTTCGGCTCGGCGAATGCCGCGGCGTAGCCTTCGTCGCGCTTCGACAGCCAGGCGATCAGGTCGGCGACGCTCGCAACCTCCGACGGCGGATCGACCTCCTCCTCGGCGTGGCCGACGCGCTCGCGGACCCAGGCAAAATAACGGACCTTCATGCTCACTCGCCCACAATGTGCTTCAGACCGGCACGGAAATAGTCGTAGCCAGTATAGAGCGTAACGATCGCCGTCGCCCAGAAGAAGGTGAGCCCAAGATTGATGACGACGCCTTGCTTGCCGCCGACGATGGCCGGCGCGATCAGGAGCGCGGCGATGGCGACGAGCTGCATCGCGGTCTTGTATTTGGCGAGCCGCGTCACCGGCACGCTGACCCGGAGCTCGGCGAGGAACTCGCGCAGGCCCGACACGAAGATCTCGCGCATCAGCACGATGATCGCGGCGAAGATCGACCAGCCGTTCAGGACGCCGTCGGCGACGAGGATCAGGATGGCGACGGAGACGAGGAGCTTGTCGGCGATCGGGTCGAGCATGCGGCCGAGCGCCGATTGCTGCTTCCAGGCGCGCGCCAGATAGCCGTCGAAATAATCGGTGATGCTGGCGGCGACGAAGATCGAGAAGGCGATCCACGGCCCCCAGTGGTAGGGGATGTAGTAGGTGAGGCCGACGAGCGGCGCCGCCGCGATCCGACCGTAGGTCAGGATGTTGGGAAGATTGAGCGCACCGAGATCGACCGGCCGCCGGATTCCTTCGCCCGTCTGGACCGTCATGGCGTCACCTTGGAATTCCGCGGTGATTGCGTCAACTGGCTCGCGTTGCAAGCCTTAAGCCTGGGAAATTGCTTAAGGCCGGTTTGAGACGAAACCACGACGGCCAATTGCCTTTTTTCCGTGCAAGTCACGGAACTTGCTCGTGGAAATGGTCGTAAATCGCGTCCGCCAGCGCCCGCGAGACGCCCTCGACCGCCATCAGGTCCTCAACTCCGGCGCGGCTGACCGCTTTTGCAGTGCCGAAATGGCGCAGCAGCGCCCGCTTGCGACTCGGCCCGACGCCGGCGATCTCGTCGAGCGGATTCTGCTGCATCTCCTTCCGCCGCCGCGCGCGATGCGAGCCGATGGCGAAACGATGCGCCTCGTCGCGTAGCCGCTCGACGAAATAGAGCACCGGGTCGCGGTGCGGCAGCATGAAGGGCTCGCGGCCCGCGATGAAGAAGGTCTCGCGGCCGGCGTCGCGCTCGCGGCCCTTGGCGATCGAGACGAGCGGAACGTCTTCGATCCCAAGCTCGGCGAGAACGGAGGCGGCGGCGCTGAGCTGCGCCTTGCCGCCGTCGACGAGCACGAGATCAGGCCACGGCCCGAGCGCGTCGCTCTCTGCGTTTGCCTCGCCGCGCGGCCCCGCTTCCTTCAGGAGCCGTGAGAAGCGGCGGCGCATCACTTCGCGCATCATCCCCGTGTCGTCGCCCGGCACGATGCCGTCAGCGCGGATGTTGAACTTGCGATAATGGTTCTTCGCGAACCCCTCCGGCCCGGCGACGATCATGGCGCCGACCGCATTCGTGCCCATGACGTGGCTGTTGTCGTAGACCTCCACGCGCCTGGGCGGCGCCTCGAGGCCGAAGGCTTCGGCGAGGCCGGTGAGCAGTCGCGCCTGGCTCGACGTATCGGCGATCTTGCGTGCCAGTGCTTCGCGTGCGTTGGCGGCCGCGTGCTCGACGAGCTCGCGTTTCTCGCCGCGCTGCGGCACGGCGATCGTGATGCGATGGCCAGCCCGCTCCGAAAGCGCCGCCTCAAGCAGCGCGCGCTCGGGAAAATCGTCCGAGACGAGGATCAGCTTCGGCGCTGGCTTGTCGTCGTAGAACTGCGCCAGGAAGGCTTCGAGCACGGCGCCCGCCTCGAAGCTCTTGTCGGCCCTCGGGAAGTAAGCGCGGTTCCCCCAGTTCTGCCCGGTGCGGAAGAAGAAGACCTGGATCGACCAGTAGCCGCCGTCCTGGTGCACGGCGACGACATCAGCTTCCTCGACGCCATGCGGGTTGATGCCCTGGTGCGACTGGATATGGGAGAGCGCAGCGAGCCGGTCGCGGTAGAGCGCCGCGGTCTCGAAATCGAGCTCACCCGACGCCGTCTCCATCGCCTCGGCAAGCTCGGCGCGCACCTGTCGGCTTTCGCCGGAGAGGAATGCGTTCGCTTCGTCGACGAGCCGGCGATATTGGTCGAGCGTGATCTCGCCAGTGCACGGCGCCGAGCAGCGCTTGATCTGGTAGAGCAGGCACGGCCGCGTGCGGCTCGCATAGACCGCATCGGAGCAGGTGCGGATCAGGAACGCCCGCTGCAGCGTGTTCACCGTGCGGCCGACGGCGCCGGCCGAGGCAAACGGCCCGAAGTAGCTTCCCTTCCGCCGCCGCGCGCCGCGATGCTTCATGATCGCGGGCGCTTCGTGGTCCTCGGCGATCAGGATGTAGGGAAACGACTTGTCGTCGCGGAAATTGACGTTGAAGCGCGGGCGGAGCCGCTTGATCAGGTTCGCTTCAAGAAGCAGCGCCTCGATCTCCGTGCGCGTGCGCACGAAATTCATGGTCACCGTCGCGCGGATCATGCGTGCGATGCGGCCGGATTGCCCGGCAAGCCGCGTATAGCTCACGACGCGCTTCTTCAGGCTGCGCGCCTTGCCGACGTAGAGAACGTCGCCCTTCTCGTCGATCATGCGGTAGACGCCGGGCGCGTTCGGGAGCGTCTTCACCGCCGCGGCGATCACCTCGTGGCCGGGCGCCGCCGGTGCCGTCGCCTCCCAGTCGAGGTCGAGCCGCGGCGCTGCCTCCGGCACGACATCCTCGGCGAGCGGCGGGATGTCGGAGCCGGACGCGCGCTGTTCTTCCGGAACGGCGCCGGCGTCGGGAGCTTGCGGAGCGTTCGCGTTCAGGGCTTTCTCTCTTGCATGCTGACGCCGACTGAATCGACGTCGGGATAGATATCGGGCTTGCGGACGGACACTTTCGCGCGGAGCACTTCCGGGCGCGCGATCAGGCTCCTCAGAATCGCGCGGCAGAGCGTCTCCTGCAGATTGAAATGGCCACTTCCGGCGATCGCCGCAATGTCTCTGCGCACGGCATCATAGTCGAGCACGGAGCCCGCTTTGTCGCCGGTGTCGGCCGGCACGCGGCAATCGTATTCGAGGTCGATCAGGATGCGCTGCGGAGTCGCCCTCTCTTTCGCAAGCAGCCCGATGCTCACCTGCTCCGATATGCTCCGGAAGAAGTAGGTCGTGATTTCGCTCATAGGTCAGCACTCGTCGACACGGCGCCGGGCAACTTCCATCCGATGTGCTGGCCGGAATCGAGCAGCAGCAACTGGCCGGTGATCGACCGCGTCTCGACCAGGAAGCGAATGGCGCGGCCGAAATCTGCCAGATCGACTGGCCGCTTCAGCAAAGTGCCGCCGACCGCCTTCGTCATCCGCTGATCCTTTGCATAAGGATTCGGGAGAGTCGGTCCGGGGCCGATACCGTTCACCCGGATCCTTGGCGCAAGCTCCTGGGCAAGTGTCTCGGTCGCAGTCCAAAGCGCCGCCTTGGTGAGCGTATAGGAAGGCATCTCGGGCGTGAGCCTCAGCACGCGCTGGTCAATCATGTTGACGATGTTGCCGTCCGAACCCTCCGGGAGCTGTGCCGCGAAGGCCTCGGCAAGGAAGACCGGAGCGCGGAGATTGATGTCGAATTGGGTCTGCCAGACGCCGGTGTCCAGCCCGTCGTAGCGATCCTTCAAGAAGACCGAGGCGTTGTTGACGAGAAGCGTGAGCGGTCCGACCGCCGCGACCGCGGCCGGAACGAGCTTGGCGACATCGACCGCGTCGGCGAGATCGCCGCGGACCACAGCGGCGCGCCCTCCCCCGGCTTTGATCTCGCCGGCCAGCGCGTAGGCCTCTTCCGCCGATTTGTGGCAGTGGATCGCGACGGTAAAACCGTGCGCCGCGAGATAGCGCGCGATCGCCGCGCCGATGCGCTTGGCGCCGCCTGTCACGAGTGCGGTCTGGCTTTCGCTCATGCGGGAATCGCTTCGCCTGCGAAGGGTCTTTGAGTTTAGCACGGCTGCCGCCGTTGCGGCCCGAGACGCCCTTCAGCACCGGTTAATCATTGTGGCGGCTTTGCGCGGTGCGACGAGGAAAATTCGTGATTTTTCCATGATTTGGGCCCGTCGATACCAAACTGCGAACCGATCTCGCCGGGCAGGGAACATGCGTCGGGCAAAGCGCATTTCCGAGTGCGTTCGGGGGGCCATCAGGAGGTCTGTGATGCGTTCTGGTATCCTGCTTGGCTTGGCGGCGACGGGGTTTTTGACGGCTCCCGCTTTTGCGGCCGATCTCACCTCGCCCGAGCCGCTGCCGACCCCGCAAGTGGTCGAGGCGACGCCTGCCAACAACTGGACGGGCTTTTACCTCGGCGCGCTCGGCGGCTTCGGCTGGGGAACGGCCGACACCTCGACGGCCGGCAGCGTCAGTGCCGACGGCTTCGACGTCGGCGGCTATGGCGGCGCCAACTGGCAGTGGGGGAACTTCGTGGTCGGCGGCGAAGCCGACATCCTCTCGCCCTGGCGCAACGGCTCAAGCGGCGGCGTCTCTCTCGATCAGGGCCTGAACGGATCGCTGCGCGCCCGCGCGGGCATCGCGCTCGACCGCTTCCTGCTCTACGGAACCGCCGGCGCGGCACTGACAGACCTTGAGCTTTCCGGTGGCGGCATCAGCGACGACCAAGCGCTTCTCGGCTGGACAGCGGGCGCCGGCGTGGAAGGCATGCTGACCGACAACATCACCGCACGCGTCGAGTACCGCTTCACCGACTACGAGGACAAGACCTTCACGCTCGGCGGCGGACCGGTGAACAGCGACTTCACCACGCACACGATCCACGGCGGCATCGGCCTGAAGTTCTAGCCGCCGTCACCAGCGCAATTACGACAGAGCCCGGGCCCCGGCCCGGGCCTCTTCTTTGCCCAGCGGCGCTGTTCAGGCGGCGTCTCGCATCTCTGGCTCTTCACGGGGCGGCGGCTCCGCCGCGCCGTCGGAACCGGTGATGAGCCGCGTGCCGCGCTCAAACGTCAGATAGCTCCACGCCCAGCTCAGCACCACGACGATGCGGTTCCTGAACCCGATCAGGAAGTAGACGTGCGCCAGCGACCACAGCAGCCACGCGAGCAGCCCGGTGATCTTCAGCCCATTGATCTCCGCCACTGCGCGGCTTCGCCCGATCGTCGCCATCGAGCCGTGGTCGCGATAGCGGAAGGGCGGAACGACGTTTCCGCGCGCCCGGTACTCGAGGAGCTTGGCGACGTATTGGCCCTCCTGCTTGGCGACCGGCGCGACGCCGGCAAGCGGACTTCCATTCTCGTCCTTCACGTGTGCGGTGTCGCCGATCACGAAGACATTCGGATAACCCGGGACGGAAAGATCGGAATTGACCATCACGCGCCCGGCGCGGTCGGTCTCAGCCTGAAGCCATTTTCCGGCCGGCGAGGCGCGCACGCCCGCGGCCCAGATCATGGTGCGGCTTTCGATCCGCTCGCTCCCGAGCACGACGCCGCACGCGTCGCATTCGGTGACGGCCCGGTTCAGCACCACCTCGGCGCCGAGGCTCTCAAGCGCCCGCTTCGCGTAGTCGGAGAGCGAGGGATCGAAGGCTGGCAGGAGGCGCGGCCCCGCCTCCACCAGGACGATGCGCGCGTCGCGCGGGTCGATGGAGCGGAAGTCGGCGGCAAGCGCCCGCTTGGCAAGCTCGGCGATGGCGCCGGCCATCTCGACGCCGGTGGCGCCGCCGCCGACGATCACGAAGCTCAAGAGGCGCCGCCGTTCCGTCTCGTCAGTTTCAGTCTCGGCGCGCTCGAACGCGATCAGAATGCGGCGACGAATCTCCGTCGCGTCGTCGATCTTCTTCAGGCCGGGCGCGGTGTTCTCCCATTCGTCATGGCCGAAATAGGCGTGGCGCGCGCCGGTCGCGAGGATCAGGTGGTCGTAGTGGAGCGTGCCGCGTTCGGTCGTCACCGTCTGCTCCTTCGGATCGATGCCGGTGACCTTGGCGAGATGCACGTTGGTATTGCTGCCCCGCAGGATGCCGCGGATCGGGGCCGCGATGTCGGCGGGCGAAAGCCCCGCGGTCGCGACCTGGTAGAGCAGCGGTTGGAAGAGGTGATAGTTGTGGCGGTCGACGACCGTTACGCTGAACGGCGCGCCGGATAGCGCTTTCGCCGCTTCAAGGCCGCCAAAACCCGCGCCGACGATGACGACGCGCGGGAGCCAGGGCTGAGGTGCCGAAAGGGACATGCTCGTCTCCACCGATTCTCCAGGTGGCTGATCTTTCCCAGAGACCCGTCCCCTTCAGAAATATAGTTTGCCTATGGGGTCGATGCGAGCGGCCTATCGCGAATTATTTCATGTCGAGCGCGGTCGTCCCGGCCCAGTCCGCCGGCGGGGCCTCGCGGCGATAGTGGGCGCAGCGCTCCGCCATGAGCTGGGCGGCCTTGTCGCCGGGATGCTGCTTGAGCACGTCTTTGAAAAGCGCCTCCGCACGCTCGAAGCCGCGTGCGCGATACTCGCGGAGCGCCGTCTCATAGAGCTTCACCCAGGCCGGCGCCGGCCCATCCTCGGCAAGCCCGATCAGCTCGAAGATGGCGATGCCCTCCGCGCGGCCGTAGACGGCGATCATGTCGAGCTCGCGCACGACGATGGCGTCGCCGGCGGCACGCCGCGTCGCTTCGCCGATGATGATGCCCGTGCCGAAGATCTTGTTGGCGCCTTCAAGCCGGCTCGCGATGTTCACCGTGTCGCCGATCGCCGTGTAGTTCAGCCGGTTGTCGGAGCCGATGTTGCCGACCAGCGCGCGCCCCGAATTGACCCCGACCCGCATTTTGATCGGCCGGCCGTAGTCGTCGAAGATGCGCGCAGCGGAAAGCGCGTGCTCGCATGCGAGCGCTGCGCGGCAGGCCGCGACCGCGTGTTCCGGGTTTTCGGCAGGCGCGCCCCAGAACGCCATCACGGCGTCGCCAATGAACTTGTCGACGGTGCCGTGGTGCTCGCCGATGGTACGCGACAGAAGATCGAGATAGCTGCCGAGAAGCGGCACGATCTTGTCGCCGAGCCGCTCGGATAGCCCGGTGAAACCGGCGATGTCGGCGAAGATGACCGAGATCTCGCGGTTGGTTCCGCCGGGCCGCGCCTCGACCCCCTCGGCGACGAGGATGCGCACAAGGTCGGTCGGCAGATATTTGGCGAAGGCGGAAAGCCCCGACGCCATGCGCGAGATCGCCTCCGACAGCGCGTCGATCTCGGCGAGCCGCGAGGGATGCCGCTTCACCTGCGAAAGCTCGAAATGCTGCACGTGCTGAAGCTCGCCGGCGACGCGTGCGAGCGGCGCGGCGATCATCTGCCGCGCGAGCACGACGGAGAGCGCCGCGAAGGCGAGCAGCGCCACGCCGAGGCCGATCGCAAGCCGCCGCGTCGTCGCCTCGATCGGGCCGAGGAACTCCGCCTCCGGGATCACCGTCGCGAGCACCCAATCGGAGAAGGCGAGCGGCGTCAGCGTGACGAAATAGGCCTTGCCGTCGACGACATGACGCATCGAGGTCGTGGTGTTGACGCCCATTTCCGCTCCCTGAAGGGCATGCGCGAGCGCGCCCTGGGCGATCGGCAGGAGCGGCTGGTTGGTGAGGTTGAGCGGCGTCGTCTCGTCGGCCTTCGCATCCGGCGCGGCGATGACCCCGTCCTTGCCGGAGAGGATGAAGGCGGAGCCCGTGTGGCCGACGGAGAGCGTGGAAAGAAAGCGCGAGAAACGCTCGTGCTGGATCATGATCGCGAGCACGCCGACCTTGGTCACGTAGACTGTTACAGGACCGGTATAGGCGAGTGCCGGGTGCACGCCGTCGGGATGAACGGTGATGTAGGTCCAGTGCGGCACCTCAAGGTCGAAGCCGACCTTGTACCAGGGTTGCTCGGTCGAGACGAAATCCGAGGGCTCGAACGACCGCTCCTCGAACTCGATGTCGCCGACGACCACCTTGTAGCGGTCGATGCGTCGCTGGCGCTTGCCGTCCACGACGGAGACCTCCGACATCTCGATCTCCTCGTCGCCGAGCTTGCGCGCGGAGAAAAAGTCGCCGTTCGGCCAGCCGAACACGATGCGCGACAGCGAGCTCTGCGACTGCAGCTCGGAGAGGAAGACGAACTCGCGCTTGTCCGCTTCGCGGCTGTCGAGGACGTTCTGGTAGAAGAGCGTGCGGATGGCGGCGTGGGCGGCGCGCGCCTGCGCGGCGATCTGCTCGATCTCCTTTTCCACCGTGCTGACGATCTGCGAATTGATCGTATCGACAAGCGCGCGGCTGTTCGCCTCCGCGGTGCGCGACCAAAGCGCGTGGACCGCGCCGGCCGCGACCATGATCGCGCCGAGCACGAAAAGCGAAAGAGCGAGGCGGATGCCGATTCGCAAGCGAAGTCTCCGTTAGCGACGCGATCATCGTCCGGGTGCGCCCGCCATGCCAGCGGAAACGCAATAGCCGAGCGCTATCAGATTGATGGAAAACCGGCATTTCAACAATTGGCGCGCCCGTGGTGATCTCCGGCCTGCACCGGCTCCGATCCGGTGGTTAATTCTTGGGAGACGCAAATGTCGCCGATCGCGCTCTTGGAAAGAGGCCGCGCTCTTGCCGAGCGGATTCCGCAGAGCTTTCTTTCAATCGTCGC
Source organism: uncultured Alphaproteobacteria bacterium (assembly GCA_963761005.1). Classification (GTDB taxonomy): domain Bacteria; phylum Pseudomonadota; class Alphaproteobacteria; order Rhizobiales; family Afifellaceae; genus DASWJZ01. The sequence goes on along the minus strand of CAVXFK010000027.1, from coordinate 796,866 downwards.
CCGCGTGGCGGTCGCGAACGTCTTCTGGACGTCCGGTCAGACCAAGGTCGACAGCTTCCTGCATATCTCCGACTCGACCTTCTATCTCTTCCGCGAAGAGTACAAGGTTCCGCTGCTGCCGCCCGACCTTGCCGCGTACATGTCGACGATCGCCGAGCATGTGTTTCCGGTGCTTCTGATCGTCGGACTTGCCTCGCGCCTCTCGGCGCTGGCGCTGCTCGGCATGACACTCGTCATCCAGACCTTCGTCTATCCGAGCGGCTGGCCGGAGCACATCTTTTGGGTGACGGCGCTTCTCGTGATCATCGCGCGCGGCCCAGGCGCGCTCTCGCTCGACCATCTGATCTGGCGCAAGAACGGCCAGGCGCTCGCCTACGCCCACTAGAGGAACCTGGTCGCGGCAGTCACCACGCGGAAATCGCGATACTGCCCGCGACCAGGCCGATCACGACCACCCACGGGGGTGTTCTCCACACCGTAAGGAGCGCGAACCCGATCGCGGCCAGTGCAAAATCCCGGGCGTCGACAATCGCGCCGACCCAAACCGGGTTGTAGAGCGCTGCGCCAAGAACGCCGACCACGGCGGCGTTCGTCCCCCGCATCGCCGCCTGTGCCGTCGGACTTTTGCGCAGCCGGTCCCAGAACGGCAGCGCACCGGTCACAAGCAGAAGCCCCGGCAGGAAGATCGCGACGAGGCAGAGCGCGGCGCCGATGATGCCGTTCGGCTCTGGCTTCATCGCGGCACCGAGATAGGCGCCGAACGTGAAGAGCGGTCCGGGCACCGCCTGTGCTGCGCCATAGCCGGCGAGAAACTCTGGCGTGCCGATCCAGCCTCGCGGCACGACCTCCGACTGCAACAGCGGCAGCACGACGTGTCCGCCGCCGAAGACGAGCGCGCCGGAGCGATAGAAGGAATCGAAAAGCATCAGCGCGTGCGCGCCGGATGCGGTCGCGACCAGCGGAACAACGATCAGCGCCACAAGGAACACCGCGAGCAGAATTGCACCCGCCTTCCTCGAAACCGGGAAGGCCAGGTGCCCGACAACTGTCGCGCTCGCCCCTCGACAAGCCCAGAGACCGATCGCACCGCCGGCTGCAATTGCCGCAACTTGACCAATGGCGCCGCCGAAGAGCGTGACGATCAGAATTGCGCCGACCGCGATCGCCGCGCGCGATCGATCGGGGCAAAGGCTTCGCGCCATGCCGAAGACCGCCTGCCCGACAACGGCGACGGCGACGACCTTCAGGCCGTGGATCGCGCTCGCGGCGAGCGGACCTGAGAGCGACGGCTCAGCCGTTGCGAAGAGGACAAGAAGCAGCGCCGAGGGCAGCGTGAACGCGCACCAGGCGGTGAGCGCGCCAAGATATCCTCCGCGCAGCAGGCCGAGCGAGAACCCGACCTGGCTGCTCGCCGGGCCCGGCAAGAACTGGCAGAGCGCGACGAGGTCGGCGAACCCGGCCTCGTCGATCCAGCGCCGCCGCACGACGAACTCTTCACGAAAGTAGCCGAGGTGGGCGATCGGCCCGCCGAAGGAGGTCAGGCCGAGCTTCAGGAATGCACCGAAGACCTCGCCGACGGGTTTCACGGGGTGCCGGCCTTCGGATTGGCCCAAGCTCGGCGCATGCCCCTGCCCTCCGGCTTTGAAGACTGCGTGTCGCGAAGGCTATGGCATCGGGCGACGAGCGCCTAGACTTCCGGGACTGGGCTCCTCCGCTGATGCACCGCAGCGTTTGCCTTTTTCCGCGCCCTCCCCTATAAGCCGCCCCGGCGCCGGCACCCTTGGAGGCCGCGCCGAAGCGTGGCCGCGATCGACGCGGCCTCTTCGCTTTTCGGAAAATCAGGAGTGCGACCCATGGCTCAGACGAGCGTTCTGAAGGCCGAGGCGCGCGACCGGGTCGGCAAGGGGGCCGCCCGCGCAGTGCGCCGCGAGGACAAGATTCCGGCCGTCATCTACGGCGACAAGAAGCCGCCGATCCCGATCAGCCTCAACCAGCGAGAGATTACGCATCGGCTCCACGCCGGCGGCTTCCTCACCCACCTCGTCGAGATCGAGGTCGGCGGCGAGAAAATCCGTGCGATCCCGAAGGACTACCAGCTCGATCCGGTGCGCGACTTCCTGATCCATGTCGATTTCCTGCGGGTCGGCGAAGGCGCCAAGCTGACGCTCGATGTGCCGGTGCATTTCATCAACCACGCGGATTCGCCCGGCCTGAAGCGCGGCGGCGTTCTGAACGTCGTCCGCCACGCCATTGAGCTGATCGTGCCGGCCGATGCGATCCCAGAATTGCTCACCGTCGACCTTGCCGGGCTCGACATCGGCGATTCCGTCCACATCTCCGCCATTGCGCTGCCGGAAGGCGTCGTTCCGACGATCCGCGGCCGCGACTTCACCGTCGCCACCATCGCCGGCGCCGCTTCGGCGATCGCCGAGGTTGAGGAGGGCGCCACGGCCGCAGCCGCAGAGGGCACGGAAGGCGTGGCCGCGCCCGAAGGCGAGGCCAAGGCGGAGGGCGAAGCCGTACCGAAGGCGAAGCCCGAGGACGAAGGCAAGGGCAAGGGCCGCGGCTAGGCCAGCCCCTGACCTTGAGCCGCGCGGCCCCACGCGGGGCCGCGACGTGCGGATCGCGGGGATTGTCGGATGCTTCTGATCGTCGGTCTTGGCAATCCCGGCCGCCGCTACGCAGGCAACCGCCATAACATCGGCTTCATGGCGGCGGATGAGATCCACCGCTTGCATCGCTTCGCGCCCTGGCGTGCGCGCTTCGAGGGCGAAATTTCCGAAGGCCTGCTCGGCGGCCACAAGACGCTGGTGCTGAAGCCTGCCACCTACATGAATGAGTCCGGTCGCGCCGTTTCGCAGGCGATGCGCTTCTACAAGCTCACGCCGGCTGACGTCGTCGTCATCTACGACGAGCTCGATCTGCCGCCCGGCAAGCTCAGGATGAAGCAGGGCGGCGGTGTTGCGGGGCACAAGGGCCTGAAGTCAATCGATGCGCATATCGGACCGAATTTCCGCCGCATCCGGATCGGCATCGGGCATCCCGGCGCGAAGGAGCTTGTGAACGGCTACGTGCTCCATGATTTCGCGCGCGCCGACCGCGAATGGATCGATCCGCTGCTTGCCGCGGTCGCCGAGAACGCCGCGCTCCTCGTTACCGGCGACGATGCGACCTTCATGAACCGCGTGCACCTCGCGACGGCAGACGAGGAGGAGCGCGCGGCGCACGACCCCGCCCCGGAGCGGAACAAGAAGAGCGATTCCACGAAGCCAGGACGGCCTGAAAAGACGATCGGCGGCGCTTTCGCGGGACTGCGAAAGCTCTTCGGCCGCGAGCATTCGCAGTGAGCGATGCAAGGCGCGGCGGCCCCTGCGTCTACTACGTAGCCACCTCTCTCGACGGCTTCATCGCCGGCGAGAACGACGACATTTCTTGGCTCGACCCCTATCCGGCGACGGAAGTGGGTTACGACCAATTCATCGCCGGCATCGACGGGCTGGTGATGGGCCGGCGCACTTACGAGATCGCACGCAGCTTCGGCGAGTGGCCGCACGCATCGCGTCCGACCGCGGTGGCGACACACCGGCAGCTTGCCGATCCTCCGCCGGGTGTCTTCGCTGTCGACGGCCCGCCGCAGACAATGCTTGACGCCGTGCGTACGCGGGGCGCCGAGGGCCGCGTGTGGCTTGAAGGCGGCGCCGACCTTGCCGGCCAGTTCCTCGCTGCCGGCCTGATCGACGAGCTCGAGCTCGGCATCATCCCGGTTCTTCTTGGGCGCGGAGTGCCTCTTTTCGGCGGAACACCATGCCCGCGCCTCGATCTCAAATGGGCAAAGGCGCTGCCGAACGGCATCGTCCATGCGCTCTACCTAGTCCCTGGATCAGCGCGGCGGAGCGACTGATGGGTTTCCGCTGCGGCATCGTCGGCCTGCCGAACGTGGGCAAGTCGACCCTTTTCAATGCGCTGACCAAAACGGCGGCCGCGCAGGCGGCAAACTATCCCTTCTGCACGATCGAGCCGAATACGGGCGAGGTCGCGGTGCCCGACCCGCGTCTCGACAAGCTCGCGGTGCTTGGGAAATCAGCATCCATCGTGCCGACGCGGCTCTCCTTCGTCGACATTGCCGGGCTGGTGCGCGGCGCCTCGAAGGGCGAAGGGCTCGGCAACCAGTTCCTCGCCAACATCCGCGAGGTGGACGCCATCGCGCACGTCGTCCGCTGCTTTGAGGACCCCGACGTCACCCATGTGGCGGGCGCGATCGACCCGCGCGCCGACATCGAGACCGTCGAGACGGAACTGATGCTCGCCGACCTGGAGAGCCTGGAGCGGCGCATCGAGCCCTTGCGCAAGAAGGCGACCGGCAAGGACAAGGAGGCGCTCGCCCTCCTCCCGGTCATGGAGACGGCGCTCGAACTCCTACGTGAGGGCAAGCCCGCGCGGCTCGCCTGGGTCGCCGATACCGACAAGGCGGCGCTGAAGGCGCTCAACCTGCTCACCTCCAAGCGCATGCTCTATGTCTGCAATGTCGACGAGGCTTCCGCCGCCAACGGCAACGATTATTCGCGGCGGGTCGAGGCGATGGTGGCGGAGCAGGCCAAGCATCACGGACCACCGCCAGAACACGCCACTGCGGCAGCGGGCGCCTGGCCGAAGCCGCCGGGCGTGGTCGTCATCTCCGCCGCGATCGAGGCGGAGATCGCGCAACTCCCGGAGGCCGAGCAGCGCGACTATCTGGAGGCGATGGGGCTGGAGGAGCCCGGCCTCGACCGCCTGATCCGCGCCGGCTACGACCTGCTCGACCTTGTCACCTTCTTCACCGTCGGCCCGAAGGAAGCGCGCGCCTGGACTGTAACGCGCGGCACACGGGCGCCGCAGGCCGCCGGCGCGATCCACACCGACTTCGAGAAGGGCTTCATCCGCGCACAGACGATCGCCTACGCGGATTTTGTCGCGAACGGCGGCGAGGTCGGCGCCAAGGAGGCCGGAAAGGCCCGCGACGAGGGCAAGGATTACGTCGTAGAGGATGGCGACGTGATGCTCTTCAAGTTCAACGTCTGAGTCTCGACAGCCGCGTTCGGCGGCCCTAACTGATAGCCCCATGCGCCATTTCGAGGATTTCGAGCCCGGCCTGGAACTGCCGCTTGAGCCGCTCACGGTAACGCGGGCGGAGATCGTCGCGTTTGCGGCGGAGTTCGATCCGCAGCCTTTCCATCTCGACGAGGCGGCGGCGGCCGATACAATGCTCGGAGGGCTCGCCGCCTCCGGCTGGCACACCTGCGCGCTCTTCATGCGCATGATGTATTTCGGCTGGCTGAGCGACGCGGCATCGATGGGCTCGCCCGGCATCGACAGCCTGAAATGGTTGCGGCCGGTCCGGCCCGGCGACACGCTCTCCGGGCGCTCCGTCGTGCTTGAAGTGCGCGCCTCGCAGAGCCGCCCCGATCGGGGCTTCGTTCGCTTCCGCCACGAGGTGACGAACGACCGCGGCGAAGCGGTCATGGTCGGCGAGAACCCGATCATGTTCCTGCGGCGCGAACTCATGAGGTTCTTCGAGGATTTCGAAATCGGCGCGCAGGACGAGATCGGCGCGCACACCTTTACCACCGAGGAGATCAAGCGCTTTGCGCGCGCCTTCGATCCGCAGTCGTTTCATCTCGACGAGGATGCTGCGAAGGAGAGCCATTTCGGCGGGCTCCTCGCCTCCGGCTGGCACACGCAGGCGGTCTGGATGAAGCTCAACGTGCGTCATTGGCAGCGGCAGCGGGCCGAGCGCGAAGCGGCGGGACTTCCGATCGCGCGTATCGGCCCCTCCCCCGGATTTGAATCGCTGAAATGGCTGCGGCCCGTCTATGCCGGCGACACGATCAGCTTCGTCAACGAGGTTGTCGCCAAGCGGCCGAGCCGCTCTATGCCCGGCTGGGGCCTGATCTCCTTCAAGATGACCGGCCGCAACCAGACCGGAGAGGAGGCGATCTCCTTCGTCGGCCATGTCTTCGTCGAGCGCCGCGAAGCGGCAGCGCCCGAAGACGAGTAGGGAGAACACGCCTCACCGTCGTCATGCCCGGACTTGATCCGGGCATCCATTCCAGAACGCTTGTGTACTTGACCGCGACGGAATGGATTGCCGGGTCGAGCCCGGCAATGACGACAAGATTGAGAGACTGCCTTACTCCGCCGGGCCCTTCCATGCCGGCAGCGCATCGATCTTCAGCTTCCGCCGCTCATCCGGCGATTTCTTGTAGTCGCCCATGAAGGGCGCCGACTCGAACGAGCCGTATTCGGGGTTGGCGATGAAGATCCAGTCGTGGCCGATATGCGCCGTGTTCTTGTCGAACGAGGCGAGCCGGTCGGCTTCCGAACCACCGTAGTCGTCGCTGAAGTCGCCGTAATTGTCGCCGATCAGAAGCAGGATGCGATAGTCCTTGGCGACGAAGGCGCGGCGCGTGCCCTTCTTCGACGTCCAGTCCGGCTGCTCCTTCGACATCAGGAAGGTGTCGATGTTGCCGCCCATCGGGAAGCCGAGCGCTTCCATGTTCTTGCGCGTCGCCTCTTCCTGATCGGCGTTGCGGTTGGTCACGTAGAAGACCTTCACGCCTTTGGAATCAGCGTATTTCGTGAACTCGACCGCGCCCGGAATGGCCTTCGCCTCCTCCGCCTTGGTCCACGCGTCCCAGGTCTTGCCGGAAAAGTCCTTGCCGGCGGCGATGAGCCAGGATTCGTAGCCGCCATTGTCGATAGCCGTCTCGTCGGCGTCGAGGATCACCGCCGGCGGCAGGTCCTGATAGGCACCGGTCTGCTCGGTCGCTGCCGTCCAGTTCTTGTCGGCGAGCGCCTCGTCGAGCCGCATCTTCGCGAGCTGGTACATGGCGAGCGTGTTGGCTTTGTATTCGACCGAGTTCGACACCCACAGGGTGGCGTTCAGAAGATCGTTCTGCGGCACCGCGTCCTGGGCAAATGCAGACGGCGCGGCCAAGACCGAGAGCCCCGCAGAAAGCGCGGCGGCGAGCATCAATGCGTGCGATTTCATCTGACGCCTCCGTTTTTTGTGACACTTCTGTGACGACGATTATCCCTCGCCCGGGCACAAGTCACGCGCGTCAAATTGACGGGTGGAGACCCGCCGGCACGCCTCGCCTCCGTCATGGAGCGCGAAGGTCAGTGCCCGGCGAACTCCACCAGCGCGCGGACCGGAACGCCGAGCGCCTCGATCTTCTTCCTGCCGCCGAGATCAGGCAGGTCGATGACAAAGACGGCGGCGACGACCTCCGCCCCGATCTCCTTCAGAAGCTTCACGGCCGCCTCGGCTGTGCCGCCGGTCGCGATCAGATCGTCGACCAGGATCGTCTTCTCGCCCGGGCGGATGCTGTCGCGGTGCATCTCCATCTCGTCGAGCCCGTATTCGAGCGAATAGGCGATGCGCACCGTCTCGTGCGGCAGCTTACCGCGCTTGCGGATCGGCACGAAGCCGGCGGAAAGCTGATGTGCGACCGCGCCGCCGATGATGAAGCCGCGTGCCTCGATGCCGGCGACCTTGTCGATCTTCGCGTCCGCCCAGGGGTGCGCGAGCTCGTCGACGGCGTGGCCGAAGGCGCGCGGATCGCCGAGCAGCGTCGTGATGTCGCGAAAGAGGATTCCCTCCTTCGGGTAGTCGGGGATCGTGCGGATCGCCTTTTGCAGATCCACGGTCGCAGCTGCCATCGTGGAGAACCCTCTCTCTTACGTCTCACCAGCGGTGCTTCGGTGAAGTTCCTAGCGTCTAGACGGATTGCAGCAAAGCGGCGTGGAAGAATCAGCGCCCGAGAGCGCGGCCGGCGACCGCGTCGAGCTTCTTCAAAAGCCCCGGATCCCGGGCTTCCGGGGCGGTCATGATGGCGAACTCAAGCGCCCGGTCGGAGCCGATCGGGCAAGCCTCATGCTCGCGCGGAAAGTCACGGATCAGGCGCAGAAGTAGCTGCTGCACGCGTGCCCGGTTCTCGTTCATGACGCGGATCACCTCCTGCACGTCGACCGGCGCGTGCTCGTGATGCCAGCTGTCGTAGTCGGTCACCATGGCGATCGTCGCGTAGGATATCTCCGCCTCGCGAGCGAGCTTCGCCTCCGGCATGTTGGTCATGCCGATCACGTCGCAGCCCCAGGAGCGGTAGAGCCGGCTCTCGGCAAGCGTGGAGAACTGCGGACCCTCCATCACGATGTAGGTGCCGCCGCGATGGCAGGCGATCTGCTCGACCTCGGCGGCGAGCGCGATCCGCTCGGCAAGAAGCGGGCTGACCGGCTGCGCCATCGAGACGTGCGCCGTCACGCCCTCGCCGAAGAAGCTCTTCTCGCGCGCAAAAGTCCTGTCGATGAACTGGTCGACGATGACGAATTCGCCGGGCGCGAAATCCTCGCGCAGCGACCCGACCGCCGAGACGGACACGATATCCGTGACGCCCGCCCGCTTCAGCGCGTCGATATTGGCGCGATAGTTGATATGCGTCGGCGACAGCCGATGTCCGCGGCCGTGGCGCGGCAGGAAACGGAGCTTTAGATCCGCCAGATCAGCGAAGAGTATCTCGTCGGAAGCAGGCCCCCAGGGACCTTCGACGCGCTGCCATTCGGAGCGCTCCAACCCGGGGAGGTCGTAAAGCCCCGACCCCCCGATAATGCCCAGCACCGCTTCCATCGAGCCCTCGAACGCTCGTTTGTTATGTCGTGATGCTAGCCGCGACCGGTCGGCGCGCCAAGCAACCTGAAGACTGCAAGCCCGCGAATTCGGGCGCGGTGTGTCCTCTTCACATTCATGACGTCCCGGACGCGGCGATCATGCGACGTTGCAGACTACGCAACTGGCTCACGGAGCATTTCTCGACCGCGGAACGAATTCAGAGTGATCGCGGAGCATCCCGAAGCGCCCGGCCGGCGGGCCTTCACCGGGAAAATCGGGCCGCCGATCAGTTGCAGCGGAACAGATTCGGATCGAAGCGACGACGTTCGCTCAGACGGGCGGAGGAGAGAACGGTCGGCTAGTGCTCGACGTCCGCCCAGACCTTCTTCTTCGTGTAGTAGACGAGGCCGGCGAAGATGACGAGGAAGATCATGACGCTGAGGCCCGTCGCCTTGCGCTCGACAAGGTGCGGTTCGGCCACCCACATCAGAAATGCCGCGACGTCCTTCGCGTACTGGTCGACTGTCTCCGGTACGTCGTCCGCGGTGCTTTCGTTCTTGTTCTGCGCGTAATTGACCTGCCCGTCTGAGAGCGGCGGCGGCATGGCGAGCGTCGGCCCAGAGATGAAGTAGGGATTGTAGTAGCTGCCGTCCGGCACCTTGACGCCGGCGGGAGCGTCCTGGAACCCGGTCAGCAAGGAGTAGACGTAGTCCGGCCCGGCTGCCTGCTCGTACTGCGTGAAGAAATCGAAGATGAAAGTCGGAAATCCGCGCTTCACCGCCCGCGCCTTGGCGATAAGCGAAAGGTCGGGCGGATTCGCGTTCGGGTAAGGCGGTGCCGGCGGAAAGACGTCCGACGGGCGGCCGGGCCGCTCGCCGGAATCGACCGACGCGTCGGGAATCGAGTACGCGGCGGCGAGCGCCTTCACTTCGTCATCGGTGAAATGCGGTCCCTCCTTCGACGCCAGCGTGCGGAAGGCGACCATGCTCAGCGAATGGCAGTTCGAGCAGACCTCGCGGTAGACCTGGAAGCCGCGCTGCAATTGCTGCGGATCGTATTTTCCGAATGGCCCGGAGAAGGTCCAGGTGGCGTAGCGGGGATCCTTCAGCGGATAGTGCGGCGTTGCATTCTCCTGCGCGCGCGACGGAGCGGCAAGCGCAAGCGCAACTACCGAGGCTGCGGCGAGACGGATGATCACGGTCTTCATTGGCCTTGCCCCGCCCCCTCTAGCCGCGCGTTTCCGGCGCCGCGGCACTTCCCGCCGGCTGCCCACCGCCGCCTTCGGCCTTCGCGAGGACGGCTTCGGCAATCGAGGCCGGCCGCGGCCGCGGCGTCTCGAAGAGACCGAGCAGCGGCATCAGTATCAAAAAATGGATGAAGTAGTAGGCGGTCAGGATGCGCGCTGCGATCACGTAGCCGCCTTCCGGCCGCTGCGAGCCAAGATAGCCGAGCCCGATCGCGGCCGCGACCAGGATCCAGAAGAACTGCTTGTAGAGCGGTCGATAGACGGCGGAGCGCACGCGCGACGTGTCGAGCCAGGGCACGAAGAACAGGACTCCGATCGACCCGAACATCGCGATGACCCCGAGGAGCTTGTTCGGGATGCTTCTCAGAATTGCGTAGAACGGCAGCAGGTACCATTCCGGCACGATGTCATCGGGCGTGTGCAGCGGATTGGCCTTGATGTAGTTGTCGGCGTGCCCGAGATAGTTCGGCAGGTAGAAGACGAGATACGCGAAGAGGATGATGAAGAGCACCATGGCGAATGCGTCCTTCATCGTCGCGTGCGGCGAGAACGGCACCACGTCCTGCTTCGACTTCACCTCGACGCCGGTCGGATTGGTCTGGCCGGTGACATGCAGCGCCCAGATATGCAGCACCACGACGCCGGCGATCATGAACGGCAGCAGGTAGTGCAGCGAGTAGAATCGGTTCAGCGTCGCGTCGCCGACCGCGAAGCCGCCCCACAGCCACGTCGTGATCGACCCGCCGACGAGCGGGATGGCGGAGAAGAGGTTGGTGATGACGGTCGCGCCCCAGAAGCTCATCTGGCCCCAGGGAAGCACGTAGCCCATGAAGGCGGTCGCCATCATCAGGAGCAGGATGATCACGCCGAGGATCCACAGCACCTCGCGCGGCGCCTTGTAGGAGCCGTAATAGAGGCCGCGGAAGATGTGGACATAGGCGGCGAGGAAGAACATCGACGCGCCGTTCGAATGGGCGTAGCGCAACAGCCAGCCGTAGTTCACGTCGCGCATGATCTTCTCGACCGACTCGAACGCCATGTTGGCGCTCGAGACGTAGTGCATGGCAAGCACGACGCCGGTCACGATTTGCACGGCCAGCATGAACGACAGGATTCCACCGAACGTGTACCAGTAGTTCAAATTCCGCGGGACCGGATACGCGACGAAGCTGTCGTACATGAGCCGCGTCGCCGGCAGCCGGTCGTCGAGCCACTTTCCGAACCCGGACTTCGGCTCATAGCGGGGAAAGTAGTCGTGCTGCATAGCAGTCCTCGCTTAGGCCTCAGCCGATGCGGATGGTGGTGTCGTTGATGAAGGAGAACTCCGGGATGTACATGTTCTCCGGCGCTGGTCCGAAGCGGATGCGGCCGGCAGTGTCGTACTGCGAGCCGTGACAGGGACAGGACCAGCCGCCGAATTGCCCTTGCTGGCCGAGCGGGATGCACCCGAGATGCGTGCACACCTGGATCATCACCATCCACTCTTCCTTGCCGGGGATCGTGCGGTTGGCATCGGTCGCCGGCGCGTCGGCGGGAAGATTGGCGTTGCGGGCGATCGGGTCCTTGAGCTCGTCGAGCGAGACCTGTTCCGCCTCCTGCATCTCCTTTTCGGTGCGATAGCGGATCACGACCGGCCTGCCGCGCCAATTGACGATGATCGACTGGCCCTGCTCGATGGGCGAGATGTCGACCTCGATGGAAGCGAGCGCCAGCGCGGCGGCGTCCGGGTTCATCTGATCGACGAACGGCCAGATCGTCGCTGCCGTACCGACCGCGGCGAAAGCGCCGGTGGCGATCAACAGGAAATCGCGGCGTGTAGCACCATGGGAATCGCCATGCCCTGTTCCAGGGGCCGCGCTAGGAAGGGTCGTGTCAGCCAAATCGTGCCTCTCGCAATCGGAACGGCATGACAGCCCGCGCCGCCCGCTTCCACTAAAGCAGCACGGCAGTCCGGCCGTCACCCCCGGAATCCAGCCAATCGGGCCGACCGCCTTTTGTCATCGTCCTTTGAGAGTGTCCAGTCGAGCGCCCTCGCGACGGCAACTTGTCGCAAGTCCGCCACACCCCGCCAGCCAGCCTCCGCCGCGCTTTTTCGGGTGAGCCCGAATCGCCCGCCAAGCGGTGCCGGGGCGCTACACCTTTCCGCCGCTTCGTGAGAAACTTGCCACAGCGTTTGGTCAATTTGGGGCGGAAGTCGGCGCCCGGGAGGCTCTGCCGATGCGGAAGCAGGCCATTGACGCTCTGGCTCGCTGGATCGCGGAGTCGGTCCAAGCGGTTCCGAGCCAATCGATCCCCAAGGAGGCGGAGCGCCTCGCCACCGAATTCACCGCCTTCGCCACCGATGCGGGAATCAACCTCGAACGCCTCGAAGAGGAGATCGGTCAGGACATTCTGAGCCGGATGGAGGTCGCGCTGGAAGAGGCGGCCGCCACCGACGGCCACCGGGACAACGGCGAGTGAGCCCACTCCGGCTCAGGCGATCTTGAGCGCCCGGTCCTGCTCCGCAAGAAAGCCACCCGACTGGCGTTCCCAGAGCCGATGGTAGAGACCGCGATGGCGAAGCAGCGCCTCGTGTGTCCCCTCCTCCACGATCCGGCCCTCGTCCATCACCACCAAGCGGTCGAGCGCGGCGATCGTCGACAGGCGGTGCGCGATCGCGATCACCGTCTTGCCGCGCATCAGCACCTTGAGGCTCTCCTGAATCGCTGCCTCGACCTCCGAATCGAGCGCCGCCGTCGCCTCGTCGAGGACCAGGATCGGCGCGTCCTTCAGGATGACGCGGGCAATCGCGATTCGCTGCCGCTGGCCGCCGGAGAGCTTGACGCCGCGCTCGCCGACATGCGCGGCGTAGTCGGTCCGCCCGCGCGGATCGACGAGATTGGCGATGAAGCTTTCGGCACGCGCCACGGCGGCCGCCTGGCGCACCGCCGCCTCGTCGGCATCCGGACGCCCGTAGCGGATGTTCTCGCTGACCGAGCGATGCAGGAGCGAGGTGTCCTGCGTCACCATTCCGATCGACGCGCGCAGCGAATCCTGCGTCACATCCGCAATGTCCTGGCCGTCGATCAGGATGCGGCCCTGGTCGAGCGTGTAGAAGCGCATGAGGAGGTTGACGAGCGTCGACTTGCCCGCCCCCGACGGCCCGACAAGGCCGACCTTCTCGCCCGGACGGATGAAGAGCGACAGGTCGCGGATCACGCGGTCCCCTTCGCCATAGCGGAAGGTGACGTCGTCAAACCCGATCGCGCCTTCCGTCACGATGAGCGGAGATGCGCCCGGCGGGTCGACCAGCGCGTTCGGCCGCGCGATCAGCTCCATGCCGTTCTCGATCGTCCCCGTATTCTCGAAGAGCGAGGTGATCGAGCGGAGCACCCAGCCCGACATCTGGTTGAGCCGAAGGATCAGTGCGTTCGAGGCTGCGATAGCGCCAAGCGTGATCTCCCCCTTCGTCCAGAGCCAGATCGAGAGCGCCGCCGCGGCGAAGATAAAGACGGAATTCAGCGTCGAGAGCGCCGCGGTCAGCGTCGTGATGCTGCGGTTCATGGCGCGCGCGGCCGCAAGCTGCCGCTCGAACGCGACGCGTCCGAATGCCTCCTCGCGCTCCGCATGCGCGAAGAGCTTGACGGAGAGGATGTTGGTGAAGCCGTCGACCACGCGCCCGGTCAGCCCTGAATTCGCCTCCGACATGGCAATCGACCGTTCGCGCACCGGCGGCACGAGCGTGACGATGACGAAGGCATAGGCGACGAGCCATCCGAAGATCGGCAGCAACAGGCGCCAGTCGAAGCCGATGAGCACGGCCGCCGTCCCGACCAGATAGACCAGCAAATACCAGACGCCGTCGATCACGTTCACGACGCTTTCGCGGAGCGCCATCCCGGTCTGCATCACCTTCTGGCTGATGCGGCCGGCATAGTCGTTCTGGAAGAAGCCGAGGCTCTGGCGCAGCACGTAGCGATAGCTCCGCCAGCGCACCATGGCGGAGAGGCTGGGCGCGATCGAGAGATTGACGAGCCCACGCGACCAGATCGTGAAGACCGGCCTGATCACCAGGAGCACCACGCTCATGAAGACGAGGACCGGCCAATTGTCGGACAGGAAGCGCGCTTGAGTCGAAGCGGCCATTCGGTCGACCAGCGTGCCGAGGAAGGCGAAGAGCGCAAGCTCGGTCACCGAGGCGACGAGCGAGACGAACATCGTCGTTGCAATCAGACCGCGAAGCGGGCGCAGGAAATACCGGTAGGTCTCGAGAAGCGCCTCGGGCGGCTGCTCGACCGGCGCGGCCGCGAGCGGATCGATCCACCGCTCAAGCCCGCCATAGCTCAGGAATCGTCTGAAGATCGCTGCCAACACCTGCTCCCGGCCAATTCCCGCGGCTCGGCTCAGGCGGGCGGCGAATAGAGGCGACTCTTCATCATCTAGCAATCGTCCGGGGATTTTTCGAGGCGGAACCGGTTTGGCCCGTGTCGCCGGCGTTGCCGGCTTGTGTCGCGGCCCGCACAACTGCCTGCCGACCCCCCTGGAACGCCCGCCCGACGGTCCTTATGGCTGGACGCATGCCCCCGATTCCCTTCTGGGCGAGGCCGCGCTTCATCGTCCTCGTCATTCTTGCCTACCTCGCAGCGCATTTTGCGATTCGGATGGCGCTCGGGCCGGGGCTCAGCGTCGACGACACGGAGCAGGCGCTGCTCGCACAGCGCTACGCGCTCACCTACAGCTATCGCTCCCCGACGCTCGTCACCTGGCTCCTGGTGACGCTCGGCCATTTCATGCCGGTCGGCGTGGTCGCGATAAGCCTTGTCCGCTACGGGTTTCTCACGCTCGCCTACGGCTCGGTCTACCTCACCGCGCGGCGGCTGATCAGCGATCCGCGTCTCGCCGCGCTTGCCGTCTACAGCTTCGCCGCGATCCACATCCTCGCCGAATCGAGCCACCGCAATCTCAGCCATTCGATCGCGCTTGCCGCGATGATCGCCGTCTCGTGGTACGTCTTCGTGCGCTTGGCGGCGTCGGAAAGGCTCGGCTGGTATTTGGCGCTCGGCGTTGCCTTCGGCCTCGGCATGCTCGCCAAGTGGAATTTCGTGATCTTCACTTTGGCGCTGCCGCTCGCCTGCCTTCTCAATGCCGAAGGCCGGCGCCTGGTGCTGAGCTGGAAGACGCTTCCCTCAATCGCCGTCGCGGCCGCGATCACCGCGCCCGTCTTCTTTGCCTCGCTGGCGATGGAGATACCGGACAGCCAGGACATCCAGTCGGCGCTTGGCGCCGAGGGCAGCCCCGGGCTTGCCGCGATATGGGACGGCACGCTGACGCTCGTAGATACGAGCCTTCTCTATCTGATGCCGCTCCTGCCGATTGCCGCACTGGTTCTCGGCCTTCCGTTCTGGCGGGGATTTCGCGCGCGGTCCGCCGCCGCCGGCGTGCGCCAAGAGCCGCCGCACCCCGGCGCCGGCGTTGTCGGCCCGAGCATCGCGATCGGGCTTGCGCTTCTCTGGCTCATCGTTTTCGCGGTCGGCGCGACCGAGCTCAAGGTCCGCTACATGCACCCCTTGCTGCTCATCGTCCCCGTGTGGCTCTTCATGACGATCGAGGCGGACCGGCCGTCGGCGCTAGCGCTCAACCTCTTCGCGCTCATCATGGCGGCGCTCGCCGTGCAGACGACCGGCGCGCGCATCCTGCAGCCGCTCGGGCTGGTCGATTGCGGGCTCTGCATGGAATGGCGCCCCTATCCATCGCTCGCCGCGCAGCTCGTCGGTGCCGGTTACAACGGCACGGGCACGATCGTTGCCGACGGCGAGACCGGCGGCAACCTGCGCGCCTATTTCCCGAAGGCGCGCGTCATCGACCCGAGCCACCCGCTCTCCACATGGCCGGCGCCCTCGGGGGCGGGCCAGTGCCTTGTCCTCTCTTGGGACAACGGCGACCTGAAGGCGCGTGAAGCGAACCTGGAACGCATTGGATCCTATCTCGCAAACCAGCTTGCCGGCGACCCCGCAGCGGCGCATCGGGACGGGGCGGTATCGGCCCCGATGATCAAGCCGGCCAACGGCTCGCTTGAGCTCGGTTACCGGCTCTACGACGGGCCGGTCGGTAACTGCCGCTAGTCCGGCCGGCTGCGGAAGCGCGCAAGAACGGGGATGACGCCGCGACGACATCGTGCCAGTTAGGCGCCGCGTTTGCCGGTGCCCGCGCGGGCGCGCGGGTGTCGAGAGGAAAGTATGACGGAACGGAGGGGCCCCGCATTGTCTGTGGTGGTGCCGGTCAAGAACGAAGCAGGCAACGTCGCGCCGCTTGTCGCGGAGATCGCCGCGGCGCTTGAGGGCCGCTGGGACTTCGAGGCGATCTTCGTCAACGACGGGTCGACTGACACGACCGCGGACGAGCTCCGCGGCCTGATGCAGGACCGGCCCTGGCTGCGTCAGCTCTCGCACGACCGCGCGTGCGGCCAGTCCGCCGCCGTGCGCACCGGCGTCGCCGGCGCCCGCGGCGCGATCGTCGCAACGGTCGACGGCGACGGACAGAACGACCCCGTCTTCATACCGAAGCTTGTTGAGACACTGGAAGCGGGCGCGCCGCGGCTTGGACTTGTCGCCGGACAGCGTCTCGGCCGCACCGACACCGGGCTGAAGCGAATCACTTCGCGGACGGCGAACCGGCTCCTGAACGCCGTGCTCCGCACTTCGACGCGCGATACCGGCTGCGGCCTCAAGGCGTTCCGTCGCGATGTCTTCCTGGCGCTCCCCTATTTCGACGGCCTGCACCGGTTCATGCCGCCGCTCGTGCGCCGCGACGGCTTTGAGATCGCCTATGTCGACGTGGTCGATCGGCCGCGCCGCTTCGGCAAGTCGCACTATCGCATTTGGGACCGGCTTTGGGTCATCATGGCCGATCTCCTCGGCGTGCTTTGGCTCATCAATCGCCGGAAACGCGTGCCAGTTGTCTCGGAGGAAGCAGCGAATGCTCGTTGATTTGTCGCGCGCCGTAGGCGGCTACCTGCTCGACGTCATGCATCACATGGACTGGTGGGTTGTCGTAGGCTTCGTCGCGCAGATCCTGTTTGGCGCTCGTTTCTTCGTGCAGTGGCTGGCGTCCGAACGTGCGGGCAAGAGCGTCATCCCCGTCGCCTTCTGGCTCTTCTCGATCAGCGGCGGCGTGCTTCTCTTCACCTACGCGCTTTACCGCCGCGACCCGGTGTTCATCGCCGGCCAGGGGTTCGGCCTCTTCGTCTACGTGCGCAATCTGCATCTCATCATGCGTGAGCAGCGGACGATGGCAACGCCGACGCCTTGACTTCGACCGCCGCCGCAGCGCCGCAACACCTGACGGACGAGCCGCACGCGGTTCCGCTCTGGGCGCGGCCGGGCTTCGTCGCCGCAGCGATCCTTGTCTACCTCGTGGTGCATTTCGCTGTGCGCCTGGCGATGCTGCCGACGCTCGGCATCGACGATTCGGAGCAGGCGCTCTTTTCGCAAGGATTCGCCTGGAGCTACCGCGACCAGGCACCGCCACTCTTCACCTGGGTGCTGATCGCGCTCGGCAAGCCGCTCGGCGTCAACATCCTTTCGATCAGCCTGATCCGCTACATGCTCCTCGGGGTCGTCTACGGCTTCGCCTACGCGACCGCACGCAGGCTGATCCGCGACCCGCGCTTTTCCGCGCTCGCCGTCTACAGTTTCGCGGCGATCTACATGTTCGCCTTCTACAGCCACCACGACCTGACCCACACGACCATGATGACGGCGATGCTGGCGGTCGGCTGGTATGTGTTCCTCCGGCTCGCGGACGAGCCGCGGCTCGGCTGGTATTTGGCGCTCGGCGCGGTCTTCGGGCTTGGGCTGCTCGGCAAGTGGAGCTACGTGATGTTCGCGGCGGCGCTGCCGCTCGCCTGCCTCGTCATTCCCTCCTATCGGCACCTGGTCCTGACCTGGAAGATCGCACCGGCGGCCGTTCTCGCCGCAGTGATCGTGCTTCCGACTGTGACGGCGGCGTTCGTGATCGGGCACAATCCCGAGGGCACGATGCGGAGCGTCCTCGTCGGCGAGGGCGCGCCTTATCTGAACCGCGTCGTAGAGGGCACTCTCCGACTAGCCGCTGCCGCCTTGGTGTATCCCGAGCCGCTTCTTCCGCTCGCGTTGCTCGCCTTAGCCCCTGCCCTTTGGCGCGGGTTCCGCCGCCCCGAGCGCGCCCCGGGCGGCTCGACCTACCCGAACCTCGCGCTCCTCGCCTGGACGATGGCGATCTCGCTGGCGCTGCATCTCGTGCTCGTCTTCGCTCTCGGCGCGCGCGAATTCCACGAGCGGCTGATGCAGCCGCCGCTCTTCATCCTGCCGATCGCGCTCTTCATGCTGATCGAGCGCGGGCGGCCTGCAAAGCGCGCCGTCGACATTTATGCGCTGATGCTTGTGGTGCTCGTCGCCGGCACGCTCGGAGCGCGAATAGCAGTGTTTCTGCTCGGCGCCGATCACTGCGGGGCCTGCCGCGACTTGGCGCCGTTCCGCGCGCTCGCCGCCGACCTTCGCAAAGACGGCTATGCGGGAGGCGGAACGATCGTCGTCGACGGCTTCCATATCGGCGGCAACATGCGCGTCGAATTCCCCAATGCGCGGATCATGGCCGCCGCCTATCCGCCGCGCGTCTGGCCGGCGCCGCACGGCAACGGCCCCTGTCTCCTCCTCTGGCAGGAACGTGACCCGGAGCGGACGGCCAGCGCAGAGACCTGGCTCACCGGCTATCTCGCCAAGGAACTCCACGGCTCGCCCGATGCGCCACACCGTGACGGCGTGCTGTCGGAGCTGATGTTCGGCTCCCAAACGCGCGAGTACCGGCTTGCGCTACACGCTCTATGACGGCCCGAACGGCGATTGCCGCTGAGCGCACTCCTCTTCGGCGGCGGCGCGATGCTCCTCCGAAATTCCCTCAGCCCATTCGTCGGAACGCAAACGCGGCGCCGAGCCAGGACGAGCCCGCGATGATGAGGTCGACACCGAGGAAGATGCCAAGCACGTAGAGGCTCGAGACCGGCCATTGCATGATGATGACGGCGCCGAGGAGCACCGTGATGATGCCGGAGACCAGCACCCAGCCCCACGGTGACGCACTGCGCATCTGCATCGCGAGGAAGAAGCGCGCTATTCCGGCGAAGACCAGGGACACGCCGATGACGAGTGTGATCGCGCCGGCCGCGAGGAGCGGGTTCCACACGATGAGGAGCCCGGCGATCACGTATAACACGCCGATCAGCAGCCACATAAAGAACCGGCTCCAGGCCTTCATCTGAAAGCCGTGGATCATTTCCACGATGCCGGACGCGATCATCATCACGCCGACGAACAACACCCCGACAAAGGTGGCCAAGACCACACTCATCAAGGCCAGGAAGCCGGCGACGATCATGATGACGCCGAGGGCGGCGAACCAGCCCCAGCGACCGCGAAGCTCCTTCAGTTCCGGCAAGGCATCAGAAGCAAGGGCCATGGCAATCCTCCTCCAGCTGCGGATAGGTTCGCGGCTGAGGAACGCGTCGACACGCCGCTTTCCGCAACCAGCAGGATAGTCTAAGCGCGGCCGAATGACGATTGATGCTTTATCCACAGCCCCGAACCTCGAAAAAAGGAAGTCCGCGGCTGCCGCATGGTTTTCGGCGCTACGCGACGAGATATGCGCCGCTTTCGAGGCGTGTGAGGACGGCCTTCCTTCCGGCGCGCCGCTTTCAGACCGTGCGCCCGGCCGCTTCGTGAGATCACCTTGGAAGCGCACCGACCACGGCGGCGCGCCTGGCGGCGGAGGCGTGATGTCCCTGATGCACGGTCGCGTCTTCGAGAAGGTCGGCGTCCACGTCTCGACCGTCTTCGGAGAGTTCTCGCCGGAGTTCCGCGCACAGATTCCGGGTGCGGAAGACGACCCGCGCTTCTGGGCCTCCGGCATCTCGCTGATCGCGCATCCGCAAAACCCGAACGTGCCGGCAGCGCACATGAACACGCGGATGGTGGTCACGACGAAGGCCTGGTTCGGCGGCGGCGGCGATCTCACGCCGGTGCTCGACCGGCGGCGCACGCAGGAAGATCCGGACTCCGTCGCCTTCCACGCGGCGATGCGCGCGGTGTGCGAGAAGCACCGCCATATCGACTACGCCCGCTACAAGGCATGGTGCGACGAGTATTTCTGGCTGAAGCACCGCAACGAGCCGCGCGGCATCGGCGGCATCTTCTATGACTATCTCGATTCTGGCGACTGGAATGCCGACTTCGCCTTCACAGAGGATGTGGGGCGCGCTTTTCGCGATGTCTATCCGGCGCTTGTCCGCGCCAATTTCGCGGCATCCTGGACGGACGCGGATCGTGAGGAGCAGCTCATCCGCCGCGGCCGCTACGTCGAATACAATCTTCTCTACGATCGCGGTACGATCTTCGGGCTTCGCACCGGCGGCAACGTCGAAGCGATCCTCTCCTCAATGCCGCCCGTCGTGAAGTGGCCGTGAGACACCGGGCGCGCCCCGCCTTTGCACGGAAGCAGTGGTGCCGAAGACATAATCCCAGAATCCCGACGTAACGCCGAAATTGGCGGACTCGTCGAAATGGTGGTGAAGCGCATGTTGGCGCTTCAGCCGGAAGGCGTAGCCGTGATTCGGAAGCCGCCAATGATGCAGGATGTGGTGCACGCTGATGTACCACCAGTAACCGAGTGTCAGGCCCATCGTCAGCGCGGTCCCCGTTTCGAGGCCGAAGACGCCGACCAGGCCGAGGCCTACGATCGCCAGCGACGGCAGGCTTATCCAGGCCGGCGTGCCGACCAGTTCATCGTGACTTTGATGATGTTGCTCGTGCATGTCCCTGATGAAGGGGACGCGATGGAACACGAACCGATGCATCAGGTATTCAAGGAGTGACCACGCGGCGATTCCCGCGATGGCGACGAGCGACCATTGCATCCACGCCGAAACAGGGATTTGGGTCGCGACCCAGCTTGCCAGGATCGCCGCAAACGCGGGGCAGAGAAAGAATTCGCAGTAGTAGCCAAGCTTTCCTAAGCGCATCGCAGCCTTCCAGACCGCCCCACCTCTCCGGCCGACGGAAGTCATTCTGCCGAAGCGGATGCTTCAGCCTGCATGAATTTGCGCCAAGGCACTAGAGAGAAGCAAGAGTCTGCGGTCGAGAGCCGCACATGTTCCTCGCAGCCTCTTTGCCGCAGCTGGCGGCCAGAATCGGCTCCCCGCCCGACGCAACCATCGCCCCGCCTTCTGCGTTTTCTTATTCGACCCAAGATATGGAGGATGGGATGAAGCGCATCTTATGCGGCGAACTGGTGCCGGGCTGCGCCTACAAGGCACAGGCTGGAACGGACGCGGAAGTGCTCACGGTCGAGCTTGAGCACGTGCGGCAGGTGCACGGCATCGCGGTCACACCGGGATTCCTGGAGCGAGCCCGCGGTCGGATCGTGGAGGTTGAGGGAACAGCCCCTCAGCCGGTCAAGAGCGAAGCAAGGCGTCGCGGGAGAGGCTGAAGTCGCTTTCGACCCAACGTCCCTCAAGCTCCCGCAGGCGCTTGCCAACGTCCGGTCCGGGCTCCATTCCCGCGGCGACGAGATCGCTGCCGCTCACCGGAAAGACCGGCGGCTGCCAGCTCTCGGTGAACGCCGCCTGCGCGCGCAGCGCGGCGACGGCGGCCGCGTGGCCAGCACTGCTTTCGCGGGCGATGGCGTGGCGAAGACGGTCCTCAACACCCTGGCGGCCCGACCGGTAGAGCGTCTGTGCGAGACGCGCCTCTTGCAGCGCCGGGTCGGCCTCCGGCGCATCGGCCCATGCGTGAAGCCGCGCCGCCTCGGCACGGCTCAGCCGAAGGCGCTCGATCAGCGCGTCGATGCGGGCGCGATGCGGAGGCATGATGGCTTCGAGGCGGAAAAGCGGATCGGGCGCCCAGCCCTCTTTGCGCTCCGCCTCGACGACGCGATGAATGGCGTCGATCCCCCAGCTTTCCGGCAGCACCTTCTGCAGGATCTCGGTCGTGCGCATCCATAGCAGCGCGCGCGCCGGATCGGGGGCCTTCAGAAGCCGCTTCAACTCCGCCCAGACGCGCTCTGCCGAAAGCGTCGCGATCCCCGCCTTGAGCTTGGCGCAGGCCTTGAGCGCGTCGGAGTCGGGGCGCCCGTGCCCATACCAGGCATAGAAGCGGAAGAAGCGGAGAATGCGGAGATAATCCTCGCGGATGCGGTCCTCCGCCCGGCCGACGAAGCGCACGCGGCCGGCCTTCAAGTCGGCGACGCCGCCGAGCGGATCGAGCACCTCGCCTGCGACGTCGCAGTAGAGCGCGTTCATGGTGAAGTCGCGCCGCGCCGCGTCTTCCTTCCAGTCCGTCGTGAAGCGTACGATCGCGTGACGGCCATCCGTCTCCACGTCGCGGCGAAGCGTCGTCACTTCGAACGGCCGGCCGTCGACGATGACGGTGACTGTGCCGTGCTCGATTCCCGTCGGCACCGCCTTCATGCCCGCGGCCTCGGCGCGCGCAATCACTTCCGCCGGCACGAAGATCGTCGCCAGGTCGGCATCGGCGACGACACGACCGAGGAGAGCGTCGCGCACCGCCCCACCGACGATCCGGGTTGCGCGCGACTCGCCGTCAAGTGCGGCGAAGATCGCCACGACATGCTGCTCCCTGAGCAGCGCCCAGTCGCCGAGCGCAGCGCTCACGCCGCCTCTCCCTTGTCGCCGTCGGCGTAGAGACGCTCGTAAAGCACGCGCACCATCCCCGCCGTGATCCCCCAGATGTGGTGACCCAGATATGGCATCTCGAAGAAGCTGCGCCGCACGCCCCTCCAGATCCGGCTTCCGATCTGATGGTGCGCAGGGTTCATCAGGAAGGAAAGCGGCACCTCGAAGACGTCGGCGACCTCGTGCGGATTGAGTTTCAGGGTGAAGCCGGGACTGACGACCGCGATCACGAGCGCGACGTGGTAGCCGGAGCCAGTCAGATAGTCAGGACCGCGGCCGACGGTCTCGATGAATTCCGGCTTGAGCCCGATTTCCTCTTCCGCTTCGCGCAGCGCCGCTGCCTCCGGTCCGGAATCTTCCGGATCGATGCGGCCGCCGGGGAAAGCGACCTGCCCCGCATGCGAGCGCAGGCTCCCCGTCCGCTCCGTGAAGAGCAGCGTCGCCTCCGGCTCGCGGTGGATGACGGGTATCAGCACCGCGGCCGGACGCCGCTCAATATTCAGAAGGTCGTCGGCAAGTTCCGGATTGAAGACGTGGTCGCCGACGTGCGGCTCCGGCTCATGCGAGAGACGCTCGGCGACGCGACGGCGAAAATCCTCCGCCGAGAAGAGGCGCGGCTCAGCCACGATCTCCGCCGGAGAAAGCGAAGAACACATCACCCGACCAGACCCCGAGCTCTCCCGCGCGCTCCGCGGCGAGCGCGACGAGCTCAAGCGCGACGGGACGCGTGGCGAGCGCCTCAAGCGCTCCACGCACGTTGAGATAGGGCTTGAGCCCTTCGGTCGCCGCTTCGTGCGCGAAGCGCAGCGGATGCTCATGTCCCGCGGCGACGATGTCGCCGACATTGGTGCGGAAGGTGAGCGTCTGGTGAACGCCTTCTCCCTCTGTCATGAGCTCCACCGCCATGAACGGAGCGTCCTCGACCGTGATCCCCACCTTTTCAACAGGGGTCACAAGCACGTGACGGCCATCGGGCTCGCGTCTCAAAATAGAGGCAAAGAGACGCACCAGTGCCTCGCGTTGGATGGCACTGCCACGATAGAACCAGCTTCCATCGGCGGCGACACGAAGATCGATCTCGCCGCAATAAGGCGGGTCCCAGCGCTCGACCGGGCGGGCCTTCGCCTGTTTCCCTGCCGCGGCGACGAGGCGCGTCAAGCCGGGCGGAAATCCCGCCGGAGCTTCGTCGGAGTATTTTCGCTCCACCATCATGCGCAATCCTCGGTGAGGCGATGCTTTACCTATTTTCCTTGCGCCCGGTGGCTGACACAATTCGGACAGGGTAGCGAATCATCTTCATCTATCCCCAGTTACGGATGCCCGACCATGACCGCAATGAGCACAGCCTCCCTCAATCCTGAGAGCATCGTCCAGGAGGCCGAGGCTGTCGCCGGCAAGCTTGCCGATGCGCGCGCGGCGATCGCCGACGTGATCTTCGGCCAGCAGACGGTCGTGGATTTGGCGCTGGCAACGGTGCTGTCCGGCGGGCATGGGCTTCTGGTCGGCGTGCCGGGCCTCGCCAAGACGAAGCTCGTCGACACGATGGGGACCGTGCTCGGCCTGACCGATAACCGCATTCAGTTCACGCCCGACCTGATGCCGTCCGACATCCTCGGCTCGGAGATCCTCGACGAGAGCGCCGACCATCGGCGCAGCTTCCGCTTCGTCAGGGGACCTGTCTTCGCGCAGCTCCTGATGGCCGACGAGATCAACCGCGCGAGCCCGCGCACGCAATCGGCGCTGTTGCAGGCGATGCAGGAGCACTTCGTCACCATCGCTGGGCAGCGGCACGATCTGCCGCAGCCCTTCCACGTGCTCGCCACGCAAAACCCGATCGAGCAGGAGGGCACCTATCCCCTCCCCGAGGCGCAGCTCGACCGCTTCCTGATGCAGATCGACGTGCTCTATCCCGACCTCGATGCCGAGCGCCGCATGCTCTTCGAGACGACCGGCGACACGGACGCGAAGGCGCGCGCAGTGCTGAGCGCCGGCGAATTGATGGAGACGCAGAAGCTGGTGCGCCGGATGCCCGTCGGCGAAGCAGTCGTCGAAGCGATCCTGAAGCTCGTGCGCGCGCTGCGTCCGGGCGAGGCGACGCGCGACATCGGTGAGCAGATATCCTGGGGTCCGGGACCGCGCGCCAGCCAGGCCCTGATGCTGACGGTCCGCGCCCGTGCGCTCCTCGACAAGCGCTTTGCCCCATCGCTCGACGACGTCGAGGCGCTCGCGATCCCGGTCCTGCAGCACCGCATGGCCGTCACCTTCGCGGCGCGCGCCGACGGCGTCAGCGTCCGAGACCTCATACAACGCGCGACGAAGGCCGTCCTCTAGTCAATGCACGAAACCCGTCCGGCAGCCGTCCGCACCCGCGTCGAGACCGCGCGAGCGCTGGCGGCGCGACTGCCCGACCTCCTCGTCGCTGCCCGCCGCATCGCCGCCAACGTGCTCCTCGGCCTGCACGGCCGCCGGCATCCGGGCCCGGGCGAGACCTTCTGGCAGTTCCGCCCCTACGTCGTCGGCGAATTGGCACGGCAGATCGACTGGCGGCGCTCGGCGCGCGATGATCATCTCTTCATTCGCGAACGCGAATGGGAAGCCTCGCAGACGGTGTGGCTGTGGACTGACCTGTCGCCGTCGATGGATTTCCGTTCAAGCCTTTCGGCAACGACGAAGCTCGACCGCGCCGTGATTCTGATGCTGGCGCTTGCCGACATGCTCGGGCGCGGCGGCGAGCGCGTCGGCATACCCGGTCTCGCCGAGCCGCGCATCGGACGCGACGCCGCCGAGCGGCTGGCGGAGGTTCTGGCGCACGCCGATCTCGATCTCGATTGGCCGCGCGTCGACCGCATCGGCCGCTTCGCCGACGTCGTCGTGCTATCCGATTTCCTTGCCGAGGCGGAGGTGACGCGCGAGCGCCTTCGCGCGCTTGCAGGCCGCGGCGCGAGCATGCACGTCCTACAGGTTCTCGATCCCGCCGAGGAAGCGTTCCCCTATGAGGGACGCCTGGAGTTCCGCGATCCGGAGACCGGCATGACCTGGCTTACGGAACGCGCCGGCAACCTCCGCGACGACTATCGTGCGCGGCTTGAAGCGCATCGCGAGCTGATCCGCGGCTTTGCCCGCCAGGGCGCATCGTCCTTTGCCGTCCATCATACCGACCGGCCCGCGGCCGAAGGCCTGCTCTTCCTGCAGGCGCGGCTGTCCGGCGACCTTGCGAAGGCAGCAATGGCGACGGGGCGCCCGGCGGCATGATCGGTTCGCTCGGCTTCATGGCGCCGTGGATGCTGGTTGCGCTGGCCGCGCTACCGCTGATCTGGCTGCTCCTGAGGCTGACGCCGCCACGCCCTCGGCTTGTGGCGTTTCCGCCGACGCGGCTCCTCTTCGAGCTGAAGGAGCGCGAACGGACGCCGGCACGAACGCCGTGGTGGCTGACGGCGATCCGGCTCCTCCTCGTCGCCTTCATCATCCTGGCGCTTGCCGAGCCGGTGCTGCGGCCCGACACGGCGATGACGTCCGGAAAGGGACCGCTCCTCGTCGTGCTCGACAACGGCTGGGATGCGGCGCCCGATTTCGCTGCCCGCGTCAACGCCGCCGAAACGGTGATCGAGGAAGCGAACCACGACGGCCGCCCGGTCTCCTTCGTTGCCTCCGCCGATCCGGTATCGGACGGGCTCGTGCCGGAGAGCGCCGACGCCGCGAAGCGCCAGCTCGCCGCCGTCGTCCCGCAGCCCTATCTGCCAAACCGGCACGCGCTGGCGGACAAGCTCACCGAGGCGTTTGCGCCCGGCTCGGTAGAGGCGGTGTGGATCGCGAGTCCTGTTGACGGCGGCGACGGCTCCGCCTTCGCATCGACGCTGTCGAAGATTGCTTCAAGCGCAACGATCCTTCGATCCGGTCGCCCGCTCACCGTGATGCGGCCGCCGGAGAACCGCGCTGATGGCGTGCATGTCCCGATCAACCGCTTCGGCGGCAGCGGCGGCACCGCCGAGATCGCCGGCTTCGATCAGGAAGGCCGCCGCATCCTCGAAGGTGCGGCCGACCTCGACAAGGACGGAGTTGGCGCCGCCCAGATCGTGCTTCCGGCGGAGATCAGGAACGCGCTCGTCCGCTTCACCATTACCGGCGAATTCGAGCACCGGCGCCGTCCAACTCCTCGACGGACGCTGGCAGAGGAAGGCCGTCGGGCTCGTCGCTGGCGAGGGCACGAGCGCGTCGCAGCCGCTGCTTGAGCCGCTCACCTACGTGCAGCGCGCGCTCGCGCCGACCTCCGACCTCCTTTCCTCCGCCGACGCGCGGAGCACCAGCGAGGCGGTGACGGGACTGATCGACCGCGGCGCTTCCATCATCGTGCTGACGGAGACCGGCACGCTGCCGCCGGAAACGTCTGATGCGCTTCTGAAGTGGGTCCAGAACGGCGGCACGCTCGTCCGCTTCGCAAGCCCGAACCTCGCAGCGACCACCGTCGACGAACTGTTGCCGGTGCGGCTCAGGCAGGGCGAGCGCTCGCTCGGCGGCTCGCTCTCCTGGGAGGAGCCGCAGCCGATCGGAAGCTTCCCAGCGACCGGGCCCTTCGCGCACATCGCCGTGCCGACCGACGTCCTGGTGAACCGGCAGGTGCTTGCCGATCCGGAAGCGCTGAAGAGCGCCGAGGTGTGGGCGGAGCTTCGCGACGGCACACCGCTCGTCACCGCCGCAACGCGCGGCAAGGGCCGCATCGTGCTCTTCCACGTGACCGCCGATCCGCGCTGGTCGAACCTGCCGCTCTCCGGAGCGTTCGTGGAGATGCTGAACGCCATCGTCGACATGGCCGGCACGGTGACAAAGCCTATGACCGACACCGCAGACACCGCGGCGACGTCGAAGGCCGCCGCACCTTGGAAGCCGCTCGAAGTGCTCGACGGCTACGGCCACCTCGGCCCACCGCCCGCCGGCGCGACGCTTGTCGCGGACATTGCCGACGCCAGCGCGAGTCCCGAGACTCCGCCCGGCCTCTACGACCGGAACGGAACCTCGCAGGCGCTGAACGCCGTCGACGCGAAGACCGCGCTTGCGTCGCTTCTTCCCGCCGCGATCGGTTGGCGCGGGCGCACCGAGTCGCTCGAGCCGCAGCCGTCGACGCCGATCTGGCCCTGGCTGCTAGCGGCAGCCGCCGCGCTTGCGATTCTCGACGGAATCGCCGTGCTCTTCCTCTCCGGCCGGCTCACGCGCCGCTTCGCTTCGGCGGCGAGCGTGGCGCTTGCCTTCGCGCTCATCCTCCCGGCTGCCAACGACGCGCGCGCGCAGCAAGAGGACTCGGCAATCGCGAAGGCTCTGGCGGCGACAACGAAGACGCAGCTCGCCTACGTAGAGACCGGCAACCCCGAGCTCGATGCGACGAGCCGCGCGGGCCTCGTCGGCCTTTCGACCTACCTCGCCGACCGCACGGCGCTTGAGCCGGGCGAGCCCGCGGCCGTCGACATCGCCAACGACGAGCTTGCCTTCTACGCGCTGCTCTATTGGCCGATCGACCCCGACCAGCCGACGCCCTCCGCCGAGACCATGGCGAAGGTCGACACCTTCATGAAGAACGGCGGCACCATCCTCTTCGACACGCGCGACGCCGGCGGCTTCAATGCAAGCGGCGCCGACACGCCGGAGGCCCTGAAACTTCGCCAGATCCTCTCCTTCGTCGACGTGCCGCCGCTCGAGCCGGTGCCGCCGGACCATGTGCTGACCAAGGCTTTCTATCTGCTCTCGGAGTTTCCCGGCCGCTGGGCGAATTCGGAGCTTTGGGTCGAGAGCCTTTCCGACCAGCCCAACGAGAAGAACCGTCCGGCGCGCGGCGGCGACGGCGTGTCGCCGATCCTGATCACCGGCAACGATCTCGCCGCGGCGTGGGCGGTCGACGACAACGGGCTCTGGCTCTACCCGACGGTCCCCTCCGATCCGCGCCAGCGTGAGCTTGCCTTCCGCGCCGGCGTCAACATCGTGATGTACACGCTGACCGGCAACTACAAGGCCGACCAGGTGCACGTGCCGGCGCTGCTTGAGCGGCTTGGGCAATGAGGCGGCAGAAGAGATGACCCGGCTCGCCCTCTCCTTCGACCCGATCCTGCCGCTGCCGCTCGTCGCGGTGCTTGCCGGCCTCTTCGTCGTCGTATTCGCGCTTCTCGCATGGCAGCGCGTGCGCGGCGCATGGCTGCGCGCGCTTGCTTCGGCACTCCTCGTGCTCGCGCTGGTGAACCCGGTCTTGAAGCGCGAGCAACGCGACCCGCTTCCCGGAATCGTAGCGCTCGTCGTCGACGACAGCGCCAGCCAGCGCCTCGGCAACCGCGCCGCCCAGACCAAGGCGGCGGTCGATGCGTTGAAGGAGAGGCTCAAGGCGCTCGGCGGCTTCGACGTGCGCGAAGTGCACGCGGCAGACCGCCCCGACGGCGACGGCACCGCGCTCTTCTCCGAACTGACCAAGCTCGTCGACGACGTGCCGCCGACACAGATCGCCGGTGCCGTCCTTGTCACCGACGGCATCGTGAACGACGTGCCGAAGAGCGCCACCGCGCTCGGCTTCAACGCGCCGATCCATGCGCTCGTCACCGGCGAAGCCGGCGAGCACGACCGCCGTGTCGTGCTCGACCGTGCGCCGCGCTTCGCCATTCTCGGCGAGCCGCAGAGCATCCAGTATCGGGTGCTCGACCCGGACCTTCAGCCGGGGACGCCGGTGACGGTGCACTTGCGCGTCGACGGCACCGAGGTCGCAAGCGACTCCGTCAGCGTCGGCGACAAGCACGTGATCGACCTGCCGCTCACCCACGCAGGCCGCACCATTGTCGAGCTTCAGGTGGAGCCGGGCAAGAACGAGCTGGCGCTCGAAAACGATGTCGCCGTCGCCGAGATCGACGTGGTGCGGGAGCATCTGCGTGTGCTCCTCGTCTCCGGCGAGCCGCACGCCGGCGAGCGCACCTGGCGCAACGTCCTGAAATCGGACGCTGCCGTCGACCTCGTCCATTTCACGATTCTCAGGCCGCCGGAAAAGCAGGACGGCACGCCGATCAACGAGCTGTCGCTGATCGCCTTTCCGACGCGCGAGCTTTTCGAGGAGAAGATCAAGCAGTTCGACCTGATCATCTTCGACCGCTACCAGAGCCGCGGCGTGCTGCCGATCGTCTACTACGACAACCTCGCCCGCTATGTGCGCGAGGGTGGCGCGGTGCTGGTCGCCGCCGGCCCCGACTACGCCTCCGTCCGGCAGCCTCTACCGCACGCCGCTTGGGCCGGTGCTCCCTGCGGTGCCGACCGGGCAGATCATCGAGGAGCCCTACCGCGCCAAGGTGAGCCCGATTGGCATGCGCCATCCGGTTACGCGCGACCTCCCCGGCGCCGCCAGCGACCCGCCGGCCTGGAGCCAGTGGTTCCGCCTCGTCGAGACCGACGCGATCGCCGGCGACATCACCATGACAGGGCCGGGCGACCGGCCGCTCCTGGTGCTCGCACATGAGGGCGAAGGGCGCGTCGCCATGCTTCTTTCCGACCATGCCTGGCTCTGGGCGCGCGGCTATCAAGGCGGCGGCCCGCATGCGGCGCTGCTTCGCCGCCTGCTCCACTGGCTGATGCGCGAGCCGGAGCTTGAAGAAGAGGCGTTGACTGCGCACGCGAACGGCCGCGACCTCGTCGTCGAACGCCAGAACTCTCTCCGAAGCGATGCCGCACGTCACCGTGAAGTCGCCGACTGGCAAGGACGAGCCGCTGACGCTGAAGCAGGCCGAGCCCGGTCTCTGGCGCGGTGTGATCAAGGACGCGCCGCTTGGCCTGCATCGCGCGGAGGACGGGACGCTGACTGCGCTTGCCCATATCGGCCCCGCCAACCCGGCCGAGTTCCAGGACGTGATCTCGACCACGGAACGGCTGCGGCCGATCGCCGAGGCGACGGGCGGCTCGGTGCGCCGCATCGGAGCCGGCACCGGCGTCTCGCTGCCGCGCATCTCCGCCGTTTCGGCACGCGCGCCGGCTTCCGGACGCGACTGGATCGGGCTCCGACGCTCCGAGGCGACGGTACTCCGGAGCATCGATCAGCTGCCGCTCTTCGGCGGGCTACTCGGGCTGGCGCTTCTCGTCGGCGGCTTCGCCGCGCTCTGGTATCGCGAGGCGCGCTAGGCTCTCAGCCCCGTCTTGCCTCCGCCCTCCGCTTGACCGGCAGGGCGGCTTTGATGGCGACGCCCTTCACCATCCCCCGAAGCCCCTCCGCCACACCCGGTACCAGCTCGGCGACGAGAAACCGCGCAGGATCAACCGGACCGGGCATCGAGACGCGGTTCGGTGGCAGCGGACGAAAGCCGAAGGGCCAATAATAGGGCTGGTCACCGACCAGGATCACGAACGGCCAGCCGGCCTTCCGCGCCTCCTCCATGACGTGCCGCATCAGCGCCTTGCCATAGCCCTGCCCCTTGTAGGCGGGCTCGACGACGAGCGGACCGAGGAGCAGCCCCATCGCCTCGCCGACGGCGATCGGCGTCATGCGCACCGAGCCGATCAGAGCGTCGTCGCGCTCCGTCAGGAAGGAAAGCGACGGATCGTGCGGCGCCTGTTCGCGCACGCGGAAGGCGGCGCGCGCATAGGCGCCGGGACCAAAGGCGGCGTGTTGCAGGCTGTCGATTGTGGCGGCGTCGCTGGGCCGCTCGAGGCGGGTGATCGTGTTCGGGCTCATGGCGTATCCGCGGAGATTTCTTGAAGGAACCGCGGAGCGCCAAAAAAAGCGCGTCAGCGCGGCGTGATCGGGCGGCGCCCCCTCGGGCGCGCGATCGTCGGCCGTCGTCGCAAGAATCTGCTCACGCTTCTCGTCATGGCGGGCGCGCCTATCATGCTGGAAACCTTGAAGCAAGCGCGAACCTTGCGGAACCCGACTTCCCGCCATGCATTGCAAGCCTTGTGCTGCCGGCCTCAAGAGGGCATCTCAATGCGTTCACCGCGGCTTCTTGGAAACTCGGCATGGGCAGGCTCGTCGACGGCAAATGGGATCCGAGGATGGATCGGCGCAGCGCCGGCACGCGTTTCGCGCATGCGCCCACTCAATTCCGCAACTGGGTGACGGCTGACGGCGCTCCGGGGCCGACCGGCGAGGGCGGCTTCAAGGCAGAGGCCGGGCGTTACCATCTCTATGTCTCGCTTGCCTGCCCGTGGGCACATCGCACGATCATCTTCCGCAAGCTGAAGAAGCTGACCGACGCGATCGGCATATCGATCGTCGAGCCGCACGCGCTGCGCGAAGGCTGGGAGTTCAACGAGACCTGGCCGGACCACCTTTACGGCCGGAAGCGTCTCTACGAATTCTACGTCGCCGCCAATCCCACTTATAGCGGCCGCGCCTCCGTGCCCATTCTCTGGGACAAGGAGCGCGAAACGATTGTATCGAACGAGTTCGGCCGATATCATCCGCATGCTGAACAGCGCCTTCAACGCCTTCGGCGATACCTCGCTCGATTTCTATCCCGAGCCGCTTCGCCTCGAGATCGACGCCGTCAATGCCGTTGTCTACGAGAACGTCAACGAAGGAGTCTACAGGGCCGGTTTCGCATCGGGCCAGGAGCCCTACGAAGAAGCCTTTCGCGCCCTCTTCAACACGCTCGACGAGCTCAACCAGCGCCTCGACGGACAGCGCTTCCTGCTCGGCGATCCGCTGACCGAGGCCGACTGGCGGCTCTTCACCACGCTGATCCGCTTCGACGCCGTCTACTATGTGCACTTCAAGTGCAATCGTCGGCGGATCGCCGACTACCCGAACCTCTCCGGCTACGTGCGCGACCTCTACCAGATGCCGGGCGTCAAGGAGACCGTCGACATCGAGCACATCAAGCAGCACTATTATTTCAGCCACGAGAAAATCAATCCGACGCGCATCGTGCCGCTCGGACCGCTCATGTTCATCGATGCGCCACACGACCGCGACCGCTTTCGCGGGACGAACCTCCCTGCCCGCTGAAAAAGCGCCGCGCTCCGTCCTACCAGTCCGCGGCAGGCGGCAGACCGCCGAGCACCTCGCGGAGGCGCGCCGCCGTGCCGGTGCTGACATCCGGCGGAAGATAGTCGACCGGAAACGGCTCGCAGGCGACGATCTCACCGTTCGGGAACTTCGCCGCGGCGTCGCGCTCAAAGTCGCGGCAGACGAAAAGCGCGACATGATCGCGAACATCGGCATGAGCATTGCGATAGATCCCGAAAAGCGCCGGCGGTGCCGTGAGCCTGATGCCGGTCTCCTCGCTGATCTCGCGGCGAAGCGCATCGGCGACGCTCTCCCCGACCTCCACGCCACCGCCCGGAAAATACCAGCCGGGGACATAAGAGTGCTTCACCAGGATAACGGCTCCGTTCTTGATCAGCACGCCGCGCACGCCGAGCGTCATGCCGCGGAAGAGCCTGCTGAGGGCAAGGAACCCGCGTTGCCGAAGTCGGTGATGCGGCTTGAGCGTCATTTGCCGGGCGGACTAACACGGGCGAAGCGCGACCGGAACCGAGCCCGAACCGGGCGCATGCCGGAGCCGCGATCGAGACGAGCGTCATGTTTCGCCTAGGCCATCTCTCCGACGTGCATCTCGGGGGCGTCCCATCGCTCCGCATGAAGGACTTCGTGACCAAGCGTGTCGTCGGCTACGCGAACTGGCGGCGCAACCGGGCGCACGCTTTGACCCCGGATGCGCTCGACCGGCTCGTCGCCGACCTGAAGACGCAGGCGCCCGACCATATCGTCGTCACCGGCGACCTCACAAACATCGCGCGGCGCGAGGAGTTCGAGAACGCAAGAGCCTGGCTGGAAGGGCTTGGCCCTCCCGACATGGTGACGGCGATCCCCGGCAATCACGACGCTTACGTGCCCGGCGCGCACCGGCGCTTCCGCGAGGTCTGGGCGCCGTGGATGGCATCCGACGACGCGGAGTTCGTCGGCCACGCGCTGTTTCCCTTCATGCGTCGCAAGGACGGCGTCGCGCTGATCGGCGTCTCCTCGGCCGTCGCCTCGGCACCCTTCATGGCGACCGGGCGCGTCGGCGGCGAGCAGACGAAGCGGCTCCGGCTGCTGCTCGATGCGGCACGTATCGAAGGCCTCTTCCGCGTCGTCCTGATCCATCACCCGCCGAAGCTCGTCGACCCGCGCGACCAATGGCGAAAGCTCACCGACGGCCGCCGCTTCCGCCGCGCCATCGAGCGCTCCGGCGCCGAGCTGATTCTGCACGGCCACGACCACGTGCGCGCGACAACGGAGATCAAGGGTGCAAACGGCATGGTCCCCGTCGTAGGCGTGCCGGCAGCGAGCGCCGCGCCGATCGGCGGCCCGCGCGGCGGCGGCTACGCGATCCACGAGATCGCCGAGAACGGATCGTCTTATGCGCTGACGGTGATCCATCGCGGCTACACGGACGACGGAGAGATCGTCGAGACGGCGCGCGCCGACTATTCCATCAATCGACCATGAACCAGGCAACCGCGATGATCAGGAACATGCCCGCGATCACGCCGAGGCCGAAGCCGCAGAGCACCCAGATGAGCGAAGTGCGGTCGGCGGAGGCGCGGCGCGGCGCGGCAGCAAGCGAGCTCCGCCGCTGCGGGCGCATCGCGTTCGCGACCCAGTCGCCCTCGATCGCCTGCTCGCGCTCCACGATCCGCTCCGCCACGTAGCGGGTCACCGCATCGGCGATCGTCTCGACATTGGCGCCTTCGGCGAGCGTCGTCCGGCCGAGCCGCGAATCCTTCTGGAACAGGTACTGGCGCTTGTCGCGGCCCATGACGACAAAGCTCGTGGCATCGACCCAGAAGCGCGGCGGCTGCCCGGGAAGGATGCCAACGAGGAACTGGTCTCCGTCCGGCGGGAGGTCAGCGATGACGCCCTCAAGCGCCTCGCCGAGTAGCTCAAGGCGTGCAATCTCCGCCTCGCGAAACTCGACCACGACGTCGTTCCGCTCCGAATGCGCAATGCGCACCTCGCGGATCGCGCGCCGAAGCTCGCCCCCTCGCCTTGGCCTGCCCTCGACCATGACCCCCTGCTCTTTCGCCCTCGCGAGATTGAGATTAGCAGGTTCAAAGGGCCCGCCGCGAGGGCCGTTTCGTCCGGGGGAGCTGCGAGGAGAAGATGGCGGAGCGGGTGAGAAGCACGGACAGGGTAAGAGACGCTGCTACGGCGGCCGGGCTTGCCATCGAGATTCGCGAAATGCCGCAGAGCACGCGCACCGCCGCGGAGGCTGCGGCGGCCTGCGGCACGTCGGTCGCGCAGATCGTGAAATCGCTGATCTTCCAGAAGGCGGAGAGCGGTGAACCGGTGCTGATCCTCGTTTCCGGGCGGAACCGGGTGGACGAGAAGGCCATGAAGGGAATTGTCGGCGAGGCGCTGAAGCGGATCGACGCGGATCAGGTGCGGGCGCTGACCGGATTTGCGATCGGCGGTGTCGCACCGCTTGGCTCACTCGCGCCGCTTGCGACCTTTATGGACGCCGACCTTCTTGCCTTCGAAACAGTATGGGCGGCGGCCGGGGCGCCGCACGCCGTATTCGAAGTCGATCCGAAGGCGCTTGCCGCGGCGACCGGCGCAAAGATCGTCAGCGTCTCGTAGCGTGCCGCTGTCGGCCCGAAGCTAATTCACGAGCACGATCTTTGTGTTCCCGGCCCCGCGCGACCGCACCAGATTGAAGAGGATGCGCGCATTGTCGGGATGCAGGCGAACGCAGCCGTGTGACGCCGGCCGCCCCAGGCTGCGGACATATTCGGTGCCGTGAATGGCGAAGCCGCCGCTGAAGAAGATCGAATATGGCATCGGCGAATTGTCGTATTTGTGCGAGTACCACATCTTGTGCATGCGGATCGGCCGAAAATTCCCCCGCGGCGTGCGGTAGCCCTTCCGCGCAGTCGAGACGGCCCACGAATAGAGCACGTTGCCGTCCTCCATGACGGTCATCGTCTGTTCGGAGATATCGATGCGGGCGACCACCCCCGCAGATGCGCCCGTCGTCGCCAGCACGAAGACGAGCGCGGCCAGCAAAACTGAACGCATGACGCAACTCCCAACCCAGGCTGGAAGTATGTCACGTCAATCCTACACGACAATTACCGAAGATCGCAGAATTGCCACAATATTTCACGTTGTCGCGAGAGTGCGACACGGATCAATCGCCGTCACCTAGCACCGTCGTCGGTGCAACGTGCTTCGGATCCCGCTACATCGACAGATGGATGTCGCTCAGATCCTGGCCTATCTTGTTGAAGATGTCGCTCAGTTCCTGGCTGTCCGGCGCGTTGTAGTAGAGCTTTGTACCGTCGGTATCCGTCGACGCACAGTCGCGCATCAGGTTCTCGGCAGTGGTGTCTATCGGCCCGAACGTGATCGTGTAGAGCCGGATTCCAACATTCTTGGCGTTCGTGCAGAGTGACGCGGTCTTGCTGTTGAGGATATCGGTCGCCCGGGAGTCCGTCGGAATCGAATTGGAGTTCACGTTTTGCAGGCGATAGTAATAGTGCTGCCCGCTGACGACGCGATCGCCACGCAGCGCCGGGTACCCGAAGGCCGAATAGGTCGATTTGTTCTCGTCGCCGTAATAATAGCTCTCCGTCACCGAAATCGACGGCGAGTTCGCACCGTCCGAAAGCAGGATCAGCGCTTTCACCGTCTTGTCGAAATATTCGTCACTTGAGCCAACGCCCTCCGTAAACGGCGCATCGTGCGAGAGCACGTGCCAACCCCACTCCAGCCCAGCCGGGATGAATGTTCCGGTCGCCCCCTGCGGCTGCATGGCATTGATCGCAGTGGTGATGGCGGA
Organism: uncultured Alphaproteobacteria bacterium; assembly: GCA_963761005.1. Taxonomy (GTDB): domain Bacteria; phylum Pseudomonadota; class Alphaproteobacteria; order Rhizobiales; family Afifellaceae; genus DASWJZ01. The sequence goes on along the minus strand of CAVXFK010000027.1, from coordinate 760,507 downwards.
CGTATCGGTCGTGAGAGCCGTTATCGGCCGCGGGCAGCCACGGTTCGGACCGTAGGTGTAGGGGTAGCTTGTGTCCTTCCTGCCGGATTGCCATGACACTAGTGACGGACTGGACTTGTCGTATTTGGTCAAGCTCATCTGGCGCGCGGAGAAGCTGCCGCTGACTCCATCGTTCAGGTAGTTGTTCCAGTCGCTCGTCGAATCCGGTTCGTCGGGCCAGAACATGGGCTCCCACAGGGTATCCGGATTGCTCGTATCGGGCGGAGTGTCGAGCGTGTCGTAGGGCTCAGCGCGCATCTCGACGCATCCCGCCCACGAAATTCCGAGCTTGCCATACAGCCATCTCGGGCTGACGTTCCGGTTCTTCGGCGAATGCGAGGTGCCGAAGTTCTTTTGAGCGAAATTCATGCCCGAGTAGAACGGCTGTTCGCTGTCCTGAACTGCCGAATCGTCCTTCCAATCGATCCAGGAGGGCGGATTCGAAGTGTCGACGCCGACGTTCACGGCGCCCTCGAACGGCACAAGCGCAATTTTGAGCTCCGGACTGCCGGTCCCGCCCAACTGGTTCGACAGGTAGGTCACAAGTGTGGTGGCGGCGCACTTCAGGCCGGACATCCGATCACTGCCGGAAGCACAGGGGTTTGAGCCAGCGTAGTCGGTCATCGAGCCGGTGTTGTCGAAGACAAGCGCCAGTTCGACCCGGTTGGAGGAATTCACCACTTCCGAAACGATGTCGGCATCCAGCGTCGAAATCCCACTTCCCCACTTGGCCATCTTGGTGAGCGGCAGAAAGATCGTCTTCATGCTGCCGACGGCGGAGACGTGGAAGCCGTTGGTGAGCTTCGTAACGGTGAGGTTCGACACCGAGAACTGACTGTCGGCGATGTTGAACGAATTGACGTAATTCGTGACGAAGTCGGTCGCCTGGGCTCCGGTGTAGTCGTCGTGCTGCCGTGCAAGCGCCAGCGCTGCCGCGTCGACGGCGGTGACAAGCTCGGTCTTGTAACGCTCGTAACGTGCGATATCGACCGCGCCGCCCATGAGGAGCAGGAGCGGTATCGCCGAAGCGCCGAAGAGGACGAAGACGTTACCCCGCTCGTCACGCCTCAATCGGCGCGCAGTATCGCAAAGAAAGCGGAACATAGGGCGGCCTCGGCAAACCTTACGCTCCATCAGATAGGGGAAAAGTTGAACTTTATGTTTTACGAAGATGGTTAACAGTTCAAACGCTGAAGAATTCTCTAACGTCTCTTTCTAGGCAAATGCGCGTTACTACGCCCTCTCGCTCCTTGTCAGCACGGACCGTGCCTCTGCCTGAATTAACAAAGTGACGGCTCGACGCCGGGCCGGCAAAGTTCGTCGATGACGGTGTCGAAGGCATCTTGCCACGGCGTGCCCGCTGTTGATCCTCAGCGAAAAGCCGGGCAAAGGTCCACCGCTCGAGGTCCCTGCCAAGAAGCTCTTCCGGAAAGCGAATGGGTGATCTTACCGCCGTCCACCGCGCGCGCCTCGCCGTGGCCGCAGTGTTCTTCGCGAACGGCGTCATCACCGGCACCTGGGCAGCGCACATTCCGCTTGTCGAGGAGCGCCTCGCGATCAGCCACTCGACGCTTGGGCTCTCGCTCTTTGCCATGGCCTTCGGCGCGATGGTGGCGATGCCTGCCACCGGTCCGACCGTCGCCCGCTTTGGCAGCGCCCTCGTGACGCGCGCCGCGACGATCGCGCTCTTCGCGACATTTCTGCTGCCGATACTCGCCCCGAGCGCGCTGTCGCTGGCGGCGGCGCTTTTCGTCTTCGGCGCGACGAACGGTGTCATGGACGTGGCGATGAACGCGCACGCCGTGGCGGTGGAGCGACATGCTCAAGCGGCCGGTCATGTCGTCCTTCCACGGAATGTGGAGCCTCGGCGGACTCGTCGGGTCGGGCATCGCAGCGCTTCTGTTTCCGATGCTTTCGCCGTTCGCCGAGGCTGCAACCGTGATCGTCGCCGGGGTTGCGTTTGCCGTTGTCGCACTGGTTTTCCTTTTGCCGGCCGCCGCCGACGGCACAGTCCAGGGCACGGCTTTTGCCTGGCCGAGCTGCGCGACGATCGGGCTCGGCATTCTCTGCTTTCTCTCCATGATGAGCGAAGGCGCGATCGTCGATTGGGCAGCGCTGCACTTGAAGGGCACGCTGCAGCTCGGCGATGGCTTTGCCGCCACCGGCTTTGCTGCCTACGCTGCCTCGATGGCGGCGGGCCGCTTCTCCGGTGACCGGCTGCGGAGCCGCTTTGGTTCGGCCGAGCTGGTGCGCGGGAGCGCGCTTCTCGCCGCGGCCGGGCTCGTCGTCGCGCTCGTCTCGTCCTTCCCACTCCTCGCCGTCGCAGGCTTCGCGCTGGTCGGGCTCGGCCTTGCAAACCTCGTCCCGGTCTTCTTCGGTGCTGCCGGGCGTATCTCCGGCCAGACCGCGGCGGCAAACATCGCGGCTGTCGCGACCATTGGATATTCGGGCTTTGTCGTCGGCCCGCCCTTCATCGGCTTCGTTGCCGACGCTTCGAGCCTTCCATTGGCGCTCGGGCTGATCGTGCTTGCCTGCCTCGCCATCGCCTTCTGGGCAGCCATCGTCGAGCCGTCGCCGCACGGCGCTACGGCACGCGGGACCTAGCGATCGTCGCGGAAAACTCTCAGCCTCGCTGGTAGATATCGTCGTAGCGGACGATGTCATCCTCGCCGAGATAGTCGCCGAACTGGACCTCGATCACCTCGACATCGTCCTTGCCGAAATTCTCCAGGCGATGGCGGTCGCCCAGCGCGATGTCGATGGATTGGCCGCGCGTCAGCGTCTCGACGCGATCGCCAACCGTCACCGTTGCCTCGCCCGAGACGACGGTCCAGTGCTCGGCCCGATGCTTATGGCTTTGCAGCGAGAGCCGCCCCTGCGGCTTCACCACGATGCGCTTCACCTTGAAGCCGGGGCCTTCCTCAAGCACAAAGAAAGCGCCCCAGGGCCGCGTCTCTGTCGGAGTGCGCGTGCCATCGGTCATCGAATTGTCGGACTCGCTGTCTCGGGGGAACGGCGGCGCGCCGACCTACCGGACTCCGCCTACTCCGCGGCCGCGGCCCGCTTGTCGCTGCGGCGCTCGGCGGGCTCGACATCGCGCCCGGCGAGACCCTTCAGCGGCGGCAGCTTGTTGACACCGCTCGAGTCATAGGTGGTGAGCGCGATCTCGTCCTCCGCGGCCTTCAATGCTTTCAGGAACGCGTTGAGCTCGAGCAGCGTCATGCGGAGATACGCCTCCGAGGCCTGCCGCTTCTTGCTATCGTCTAGCACGGACAGTGAGAATCCCATGCGTTCGAGGTCGAAATCCCGGATCTCGATACCGAGATTGAGGTTGCTCATCTTGCAGTCTCCCTGGCGCCGATCGCGTGAAAACTTAGCCCCATCCGCCGCCCCCAATCATCACTCGACCGACAATGCGGCACAAGTGGGATTTACGTGCCGCAACGAATCCAATTTGCGCTAAGCGAAGCTGGAACAGATTGCGGCCGGGCGCATCCAAGCCTTAGCTATGGCCGAAAGAAGTCGGTAGAATGACGCCCCTGTCGGCAAGATTGAAATGCAATTCCGTTTGGTTCTGCTGTCCTTCGTGTTCATCGCCGGCCTCGCGTCTTCGGGAATGGCGTCGGTCTTTTCCGAAGCCGCAGCACGGCTCGACGGCGAGTGGCGCGGCGGCGATTTCGTGCTGAGAGTCGACGCTAGACGCGCGCAGGCGAACATTGACGCCGCGCGCCCCTTCGCCTGGGAACGCTTCGCTGTGAAAGAAGTGACCGGAACCGAGGTGGTTTTCACCGTTGGTGCCGAACTCTACCAGGCGACGATCGAAGAAGACACGCTGACTCTGACCGGCACCAGCTTCCGGGGAGAGCGCCTGCTGTTCCGCACGCAGGCGGAGAACGGCGGCATTCCGGACTTGCGGCGATAGGCGGCCCGAGCTCCCTTGAGCGGGATGCTGAGGCACGCCATTGTGCCTCCGGTCAGGAAACGGGAGGAAGTCCAGCATGGCGAGCAGAGCGCCATTTCGCGCCGATGAGGTCGGGAGCCTGTTGCGCCCGGCGGAGCTGAAGGAGGCCCGCGCCGCGAGAGCCGAGGGGCGGATCGGCGACGCGGAGCTTCGTGCGATCGAGGATCGCATGGTCCGTGACGTCGTCGCCAAGCAGGAAGCCGTGGGGCTTAAAGCCGTCACCGACGGCGAATTTCGTCGATCCTGGTGGCACTTTGACTTTCTCGGCGCGCTCGATGGCGTGAACGTCGTCGAGGCGGACCACGGAATCCAGTTCCAGGGCGTTCAGACCAAGGCGCAGACGCTGAAGATAAACGGCAAGGTCGGTTTCCCCGCCGGTCACCCGATGCTGGAGCACTTCCGCTTCCTGAAATCGGTGGCGAAGGTCACGCCGAAGATGACGATCCCCGCCCCCTCCGTCCTGCATTTCCGCGGCGGCCGGCAGGCGATCGACAAGAATGTCTACCCGACGATGGAGGCCTTCTACGCCGACACCGCGGCTGCCTATCGCAACGCCGTCGAGGCTTTCTACGAGGCTGGCTGCCGCTACCTTCAACTCGATGACACGGTCTGGGCCTATCTCTGCTCGGAAAAGGAGCGTCAGAGCGTGCGCGATCGCGGCGAAGATCCTGATGCGCTTCCAGAGATTTACCGCGACATGATCAACCACGCCATCAAGGGTCGCCCCGCCGACCTGACGGTCACGACGCATGTCTGCCGCGGCAATTTCCGCTCCACGTGGATTTCCGAGGGCGGCTACGAGCCGGTGGCGGAGATTCTGCTCGGCGGCACCGACTACGATGGCTACTTCCTCGAATATGACACGGACCGCGCCGGCGGCTTCGAGCCGCTTCGCTTCCTGCCGAAAGGCGAGAAGCGGGTGGTGCTGGGGCTGGTCACATCGAAGAGCGGCGACCTCGAGGACAAGACCGCGATCGAGCGGCGCATCAAGGAGGCGACCCATTTCGCCCCGCTCGAGCAGTTCTGCCTGAGCCCGCAATGCGGCTTCGCCTCGACCGAGGAGGGAAACATCCTGACCGAGGCGGCACAATGGAAGAAGCTTGAGCTTATCGTTGCAATCGCCAAGGAGGTCTGGGGCGAGGTCTAGGCGCCGCACGAGCGCCCGGCCGACGCCCCGCCTTCGCCCCGCCTTCGCCCAAGTGCGATGCGTGTATTGAGTGTTGCGCGCGTACCGTTGCGCATTGTGGACGCGTTGTGGAAAAGCGTGTGAGGTTGAGGATCCGGCGATGTCCCGGGAAGCGCTCTCGCTTGAGATTTCCCAGGTCGTTTCGCGCGTTGTGAACGGCGAGGCGATCGACGCCAAGGCGCAGGGCGCGATGCTTGCACAAAGATATCCAGAGCTTGGGATGTCCGGGGAAATGATCGGCGAGGCGATCATGCGGGCCGCCAGCATGGTGGGCATGATCAAGAGCACGCCGATGCCGGCCGCCCGGTCCGCTGGCGAGGCTCACCGCCATGCTGCGCCCGCCGCTCGCATGAACGGCGATCCGGCGCGGACCCAGGCTGCCGGCCTTGCACGGTCCGATGATGGCGATCTCGCGTCCGCCGTCGATACGAAAGTGGGCAGCCTCGCGTCGGGTGAAGCCGCGCGGTCTTCGGGTATCGCCAACGGCCAGCCTTCCCACGAACCGGTGCGCGCCGCTGCAACGAAGACCAGGCGCTCCGGCCCCCTTGCAGCGCTCCGCCGCGCCTTCCTTCGGGTACTGACGGGCGCACGCCCGGTTGCCTGAACCGTTCATCCAGGCGATAGACCCCGCACCAGCCGCGGGGGGAATTCAAAATGCTCGACGATCTTGTCGGAAAGCGCGTCCTCGTCACCGGAGCGAGCACGGGAATCGGTGCAGCCGCGGCGAAGGAGCTCGCGGGGGCCGGCGCAACGGTGGCCCTCCACTACAATCAGAGCAAGGACGACGCCGAGAGCGTCGCGAAGGCGATCCGGGCGGCGGGCGGCACGTGCCATCTGATCAAAGGCGACCTTACGCAGGCGGGCGAGGCAAAGCGCGTCGTCGAGGAGGCGGCGAAAGCGCTCGGTGGCCTCGACGTGCTCGTCAACAACGCCGGCTCGCTGATCAAACGCATGCCGTTCGAGGAGCTTTCGGGCGATCTCATCGACAAGATCTTCGACCTGAATGTCCGCTCGGTGATCGAGGCCTCCCAGGCCGCGCTTCCGCACATGGAGAAGGCAGGCGGCGGCACGATCATCAATGTCGGATCGATCGCCGGCGCCGTGGGTGGCGGGCCCGGCGCCTCGATCTACGGCGCCTCCAAGGCCTTCGTCCATAATCTGACCAAGCACCTCGCCGGGCTCTTCGCGGTGAAGAACATCCGCGTCAACGCCATTGCGCCCGGCGTCATCGACACGCCGTTCCACGCTTCGACGCCGCCTGAGCGGAAGGAGGCGATGCGCCAGACGATCCCGATGGGCCGCCTCGGGGCGGCAGAAGATTGCGCCGGCACCGTCCTCTATCTCGCCTCAGCCAGGATGAGCGGCTACGTGACGGGACAGACGATCCACGTGAACGGCGGGCAGTTCATGGCGTGATGTTCCAGTCGGCCGCTCGGCGCCCGTCTAAGACAGCCGCATTTGAGCCTCGCCACGTTTCGTGCATTTGTTGCGCCCGATCCAGACGGAAGGCGCTTTCCAGACATGAGCACATCTTTGTTCGATCTGAGCGGAAAGGTCGCGCTCGTGACCGGCTCGACTTCCGGCCTCGGCCAAGCGATCGCCGGCGGGCTCGCTGCGGCCGGTGCGACGGTCGTGATCAACGGCCGCAACAAGGAGCGGCTCGACGCGACGGTCGCGGAATTGAAGACGCGCGGCCTGAACGCCGTCGGCTGCGGCTTCGACGTGACCGACGAGCCCGTCGTGGTCGACGCCGTCGCCAAGATCGAGCGCGATGTCGGCGCTATCGACATCCTCGTCAACAATGCCGGCATCCAGTGGCGCGAGCCGCTGCTTGAGGTTAGCGAGGCGAACTTCGAGCAAGTTATCAAGACCAACCTGACGAGCCTCTTCATCGTCGGCCGCACCGTCGCGCGCGGTATGGTCGCGCGCAAGCGCGGCAAGATCATCAACATCGCCTCGCTCGCGAGCGAGCTGGCGCGGCCAACGATCGGCCCCTACACCGCCGCGAAGGGTGGCGTCCGCCAGCTGACCAAGACCATGTGCGTCGAGTGGGCTGCGCACAACATCCAGGCGAACGCGATCGGACCAGGCTATTTCCGCACCGAGTTGAACCGGGCGCTCTGGAGCGACGCTAAGTTCAACGAGTGGGTGACGGCGCGAACGCCTGCCGCGCGCTGGGGCGATCCGGAGGAGCTGATCGGGACGGCGGTCTTCCTTGCCTCCGCCGCCTCCGACTTCATGAACGGGCAGACGGTCTACGTGGACGGCGGCCTGCTGGCCTCGATGTGAGCCGGAGGCTGCCTCACTCGGCGAGCGGCGGGCTCATCGCGCGCGGCGCGCGGTAGTCGCCCATCGGGGCGCTTCGCTTCACCGGCGGATCGCCTTCCGGCCGCTTCTCACGCCGGCCGAATTGCGTGTCGTCGCGGTCCGCCGCTGCAGCGCCAGTCGATGCCCGGCCTGCCTTGCGGCGCCTAAAACCAAACAAGCTCGCAAGTCTCATCGCCGCACCTTCTCCTTAGCTATATCCCGAGACGGGACGACAGGGACAACTCGCAGGTTGAAGCAGATGAATTCTGCCAAATCCCGACACCATCGATTAAAACTCTCAAGAACTCCTGGTGAACTGTTGGTTAGCGCTCCCGATTGGCGGCAACGCGGCTCCCGCCGTTGCGGTCCGAACCGGCAGCGGCTAGGGCCTCCGCAATCAAAGGAGCCGGGGCGGCTCGCGGCACTCCGGGATCGAAATGGCGACGACGACGGTGCGCATCGGCACGCGCGGCAGCAGGCTCGCGCTCTGGCAGGCGAATGCCGTGCGCGAGGCCCTGATTGCCGCGCGTCGGCCACCGCCTGACGCCATCGAGATTGTCACGATCAGAACCTCAGGCGACGCGATCAGGGATCGGCCGCTCGCCGAGGCCGGCGGCAAGGGGCTCTTCACCAAGGAGATCGAGACAGCGCTCCTCTCCAAGACGGTGTCGATCGCCGTCCATTCGGCAAAGGACATGGAGACGTTCCTTCCCGAAGGATTGACCGTCGGTGCCGTGCTCCCGCGCGAGGATGTTCGCGATGCGCTGATCGCGCGGAACGCCGGGTCGCTTGAAGCGCTGCCCAAGGGTGCGCGCGTCGGCACCGCGTCGCTTCGCCGCTCGGCCCTCCTGAAGCGCGCGCGGCAGGACCTTGAGACCGCGCTTCTTCGCGGCAACGTGCCGACGCGACTGAGGCGGGTGCAGTCCGGCGACTTCGACGCGACGCTGTTGGCCGCAGCGGGATTGAACCGGCTCGGCCTTGAGCAGCACATCACCGCGCTCCTGCCGCTCGACGCATTCCCGCCGGCCTGCGGCCAGGGGATCATCGCCATCGAATGCCGCGCAGACGACGCCGAGATCCGCGATCTCCTCGCCGCAATCGACGATCGCGCGACGGCGGTGGCGCTCGCATGCGAGCGTGCTTTCCTTGCCACGCTGGACGGCTCCTGCCGCACGCCGATCGCAGGCAATGCGCGGATGGAGGGCGGGAGGCTCGTCTTCGACGGCCTCGTGATTTCAGAGGACGGGACGGAATCCTACGCGGCAAAGGGGGCCGGCGATCCAAGCGATGCCGAAATAATCGGCCGCGCCGCGGGGGCGGAAATCCTTGCGCGCGCGCCGGCGACCTTCCTCAAGCGGCTCGGGATCGGCTGAGCCGCAGCACCTCGCGTCTCACTTCGTATCCCAATCGGGCGCGACCGACGCCGGGCCCGAGCCTCGGTGCATATGGGTCTTGGTCAGTGCCTTGATCGCCGTCATCTCGGCATCGTCGAGGGCGAAATCGAAGATCTCGAAATTCGAGCGGATGTGATCGGAATTGCTGCTCTTCGGGATGGTGACCGTGCATCTCCTGCTGGATGACCCAGCGCAGCACGATCTGCGCCGTTGTACGGCCCTTCTTCTCGGCGATCGCCACGATGACGGGGTCCTGGAGCACGACGCTCCGGCCAAGCGGCGAGAACGCGGTGAAGATCATGTCGTGCTCGAAGCACGCAGCGCGCAGCTTGTCCTGGTTCAGATAGGGATGGTACTCGCATTGATTGGTGACGAGCGGCGCATCGGTTGCCGCCCAAGCCTCGCCGAGAAGCTTCACCGTGAAGTTCGACACGCCGATGTGGCGTGTCCAGCCGTTCTTCTTCACCGCATTCAAGGTCGCGATCGTGTCGGCGACGGGGATGGTCTTGCTCGGCCAGTGGATCAGCACGAGATCGATCTGATCGACACCGATCAGCTTGAGACTGCGCTCTACCGAGGCCAGAAATGCTTTCTCCTCAAGCTCTTCCGGAGAAACCTTCGTGGTGATGAAGATGTTGCCGCGCGGGACGCCGGCCGCGCGTATCCCCTCCCCGACCCGGTCCTCGTTACGATAGCCGGCGGCGGTGTCGATGTGGCGATATCCGACCCTGAGGGCCGTCGCGACGGCGTTCGCGCAGGTCTCGCCGCTCAAAGCCCAGGTCCCGAAACCGATGGCGGGCATCTTCGCCCCGTGCGCTTCGACGAATTGCAACGGATCGATCCTCTTCACGAAATTGATGTGCCGCGGATGAGTGGCGTCGGCCGACATGCGCGCCGCGACGCCTATCCGCGGTCTAGTCGGAAAGGCGGCGTTTGGCCAGGGCGCGGGTCCGCCTGCTCAGCGACGCGACCAGTCGTCGGGGTCTTCCGCCTTGCTCGGCGAGAGCTTGAGAACGTCGCCCTCCATCGTGCGTGGCCGCAAGCTGGGCCGCGGCAAGCCGCAGCGCCCACCGCTAGCACTCAGGACCGGCCGGGCAAATCTCGCGGCCAGGATCGGACGAAGTCCGGCACTTCCCAAGGCGGCATCGGGCGACCGTAGAAATACCCCTGGATCTGGTCGCAGGAGCCTGCCCGAAGGATCGTGACCTGCTCGGCCGTCTCGATGCCTTCGGCGACGATCTTCAGCCCGAGCGCGTGCCCGAGATCGATCACCGCCGAAACGATCGCCCGGCTTCCTTCGTCTTCCGCAATGTCGATGACGAAAGTGCGGTCGATCTTGACGACGTCGATCGGGAAGAGGCGGAGATGGGTGAGCGAGGCGTAGCCGGTCCCGAAGTCGTCAAGCGCGATCTCGATGCCCGCTTCGCGGAGACGCGCGAGCGTGTTCTTGATCGAGGTGTTGTCGCCGAGGATGACGGTCTCCGTCACCTCCATTCCGAGAACGGAGGCCGGCAGTCCGAACTCCTTCAGCCGCCCGAAGACATGGCCCGCGAGGTCGAAGCCGACATATTCCGCCGCCGACGTGTTCAGCGCCATGCGGCCGACTTCCAGGCCCTGCTTGCGCCAGTTCGAGACGTCGGAGAGCACGCGGTCGAGCTGGCGCGTGAAATATTCGCGCGCGATGCGGGAGTCTTCGAGCGCCGGGAGGAAATCGCCCGGCCCGCGCAGTCCGGTGGGCGAGTTCCAGCGTCCGAGAACCTCGAAGCCGGCGATTGCGCCGGTCGCGACGTCCACCTTCGGCTGATAAAATGGGACAAAGCGCCCTGTCGCGAGCCCGCTCTCGACCTCCGAGCGGAGCGAAGCACGGCGCATCGTCTCCTCGCGGAGGTCGGACGAAAACCGCACGTAGCTGTTCGGGCCGCGCTCCTTGGCGGCGCCGAGCGCCAATGCGGCGTTGGTCATCAACTCGGTCGGAGCGCGCCCGTCGCCGGGGAACGACGCCACGCCGACGGAAAGCTCGACGGGAACCTCCTGGCCGAAGACCTTGAGCGGGCGCATGCCACCGACGAAACCGCACGCGCGGTTCGCCGCCTGTTCCTCGGGCACATCTTCAAAAAGCAGGGCGAACTCGTTGTTGCCAATACGCGCCGCGAAGTCGCCGGGCGCCGCCTCGCGCAGGCGCCGCGCAAATGCACGCAGGAACGCATCGGCGAAGTCCGGGCCGCGGATGGTGTTCACCTCCGCGAAGCGGTTGACGTCGAGGAACACGAGCGCGCCGGTCGAGCCGCGCTTCAGAAGCGTGTCCGACAGCCTGATCCCGAGCGCTCTGCGGCTCGGGAGCTCGGTCAGAAGATCTTCGTCCGGGCTTCCGGAGAAGTCCTCGGTCGGTCCGTAGACCTTGCGGATGAAACCGAAGGACGAACCGTCGCCGGCGGCCCTGATTTCCCCGAGCGCCTCGAATTGCTGCTCGGTGCCGTCATCCTGGCTGACCCGGAAGGAGTGAACGAATGCCTCGGCGCCGGTCGCGCGGAGAATCCGTTCCTGCAGGCGGGCCATCATCGGGTTCTTGCGGCGGCGCTTGAGCGCGTTCTCTGAATCGATCCCGAGCAGGCGGCGCGCCTCGGGATGCCACGTGAACGCCGACGTTGCCGGATCGAACTCCCAGAACCCGATGTTCAGGAGGCGTTCGGCCCGCGCAATCGCCTCGCGGTCGCGCTTCGAGCGGCTGTCGGCTTCCGCAAAGGCATTCGACCTTGTTTTCAAGGCGAGCGTCTGCGCGACAACGGTCGCGGCGAGCTCCGCCCATGCGCGCTCGCTCGTACCTTCCTCGAGCGGCTGCAGCAGACCGGGATAGCCGATCGTCACGCGACCGCGCACTTCGCCGTACGCCTCGATCAGCCGTTCGATGCGGACTTCCGATGGCGCGTAGCAGGGCGACCAGTAGGTCAGACCTTCAAATTCGATGCGGCAGGTCCGTCTGATGTCCGCCCCGCTGACGCTGACGAGCTCCGTCAGGCGATCGAGGCGAATCTCCGACAAGGCCGCGACGCGCGCGCATTCCGAAGCGATCGCCATAAGCGATCTGACGCCGTCGTCGTTTCCCTGGATCGCTGCAATCTCGGAGGACCGAAACGCCGCCAACGGCCGTTCGGCCGGATTTGTCGCGCGCTCAGTCGCGGGGATTGGCACCGGCCGGTTCATTCGCCTTCGCCACTTCTCGTTTCTTTTACGCTGCTCCCGACGGGGCCTGCCGCCCCTGACAGCGCTCGGGCAAATTGGCTGAAAAGCAGTAATAGAAGGATAACGCGTGCGTCCGTTCCGCGATTTGGTGAGCCAACCCTAAACGCGATCTTCAGCCGACTTTGCGTCGCCAACCCGCCGGTTTTTGATCCAGGTCACGGTCTCGCCCCGCGTTTCGACCAATTCTGGCCGTAACGCAGGCGGATTTCAGGGAGCGAAGATGTCGATAGCCCGCGACATGACCCCACGAGTCGACCTGACCCGGCACAGGGGCGTCGGGCCGGCGCGTGAGCGGCGGCCGGTCTACGTCGACCTGCTTCCCCCGTGCAACGCAGCCTGTCCGGCGGGGGAGAACATCCAGGCTTGGCTGGCGCTGGCGCAGGACGGAAAATTCCGCGCTGCGTGGGAGACCCTGATCGCGGACAATCCGATGCCGGCCGTCCACGGGCGCGTCTGCTATCACCCTTGCGAGACCTCCTGCAACCGACGCGAGCTCGATCAGTCGGTTGGCATCCATGCAGTTGAGCGGTTCCTCGGCGACATGGCGGCACGCGAGAAATGGGAGAATCCGAAGCCGGCGGCGAAAAGCGGCAAGCGCGTGCTCATCGTCGGCGCCGGCCCGTCGGGCCTTTCCGCCGCGTGGCATCTGGCGCGGCTAGGCCATGAAGTCGAAATCCACGAAGCCGGGCCGCTTCCGGGTGGCATGCTGCATTTCGGCATTCCGGCGTATCGGTTGCCGCGCGAAGACCTGATGAAGGAAATCCGCCGGATCGAGGCGGTGGGCGTGAAGATCGTGCTCAACCATCGCGTCGACGACGTCTTGGCCGAACAGCAGGAAGGCGGCTTCGACGCCGTGTTCATCGCCATTGGGGCACACGTCTCGAAGCACGTCGACATCCCGGCGCGCGACGCGGTGAAGGTGCTCGACGCCGTGAAGCTGCTCCACGACGTTGAGACCGGCGAGGCACCACTCCTTGGCCGCCGCGTGCTCGTCTATGGCGGCGGTAACACCGCGATGGACGCTGCCCGCACCGCGCGCCGTCTCGGCGCCGACGAGGCGATGATCGTCTATCGCCGCGACCGCGCACACATGCCCGCGCATGAGTTCGAAGCCGATGAGGCGCTCGCCGAAGGCGTGAAGATCAAGTGGCTGACCTCGATCAAGGCGATCGACGGCGGCGACTTCACGGTCGAGCGCATGACGATCGGCGAGGACGGACGCGCCAAGCCGACCGGCGAGTTCGAGACGCTGAAGGCCGACGCCGTCGTGCTCGCCCTCGGACAAGAGGCGGAGTCCGGCTTCCTTCGCTCCGTTCCCGAGATCACCTTCAAGGATGACGGCACGGTCATCGTCGGGCCCGACATGATGACCGGGCGGCCGGGCATCTTCGCCGGCGGCGACATGGTACCGGCCGAGCGCTCCGTCACCATCGCCACCGGTCACGGCAAGAAGGCGGCGCGCTACATCGACGCGTGGCTCTGCGGTGCGACCTACGAGCGGCCGGAAAAGCATCCGATCATCGATTTCGCCGGCCTCAATCTGCCGATCTATTCCGATGCGGTGCCGTCGGCCGAGCAGCACACGCCTGTAGCGGAGCGCGGGACGAGCTTCGACGAGATCGTCAGGAGTTTCAGCGAGGCGGAGGCGCTGCATGAGGCGCGCCGCTGCCTCTCCTGCGGCAATTGCTTCGAATGCGACAACTGCTTCGCCGCCTGCCCCGAGGACGCCATCGAGAAGCTCGGGCCCGGCTTCCGTTACCGCATCCGCTACGAGCTCTGCACCGGCTGCGCCGTCTGCGTCGAGCAGTGCCCCTGCCACGCAATGGAGATGATCGCCGAGCCGGTCTGAGGCCGCGGGCGTCCAGGGAGAGAATCGCGAAATGGGCACGATCACCACGATGGACGGCAATACCGCCGTCGCCCACGTCGCCTATAGGGTGAACGAGGTCTGCGCGATCTACCCGATCACGCCCTCCTCCACCATGGCGGAGCTCGCCGACCAGTGGGCGGCGGAGGGTATCGAGAACATCTGGGGCAATATGCCGGTAGTGCAGGAGATGCAGAGCGAGGGCGGAGCCGCCGGCGCGGTGCACGGCTCGCTCCAATCCGGCGCGATGACGACCACGTTCACCGCGTCGCAGGGGCTCATGCTGATGATCCCCAACATGTTCAAGATCGCCGGCGAGCTGACCGCGACGGTTTTCCACGTCGCCGCGCGCTCCGTCGCCACCTCGGCGCTCTCGATCTTCGGCGAGCACTCCGACGTGATGGCGACGCGCGCCACCGGCTTCGCCATGATCGCCTCCGGCAGCGTGCAGGAAGCGCACGACATGGCGCTGATCGCGCAGGCCGCGACCTTGAAGTCGCGCGTGCCGTTCCTGCATTTCTTTGACGGCTTCCGCACCTCGCACGAGCTGAACACGTTCGAGCTGATGAGCGACGCCGATATTCGCGCCATGATCGACGACGATCTCGTGCGCGCCCATCGCGCCCGCGCGCTCGATCCCGAGCATCCCTTCGTGCGCGGCACCGCGCACAATCCCGACACCTTTTTCCAGACGCGCGAAGCGGTGAACCCGTTCTACGCCGCAGCTCCCGGTATCGTCGACGAGGCGATGCAGCGCTTCGAGAAGATCGTCGGCCGCCGCTATCGGCCGTTCGAATATGAGGGCGCCGCGGATGCGGAGCGCGTGCTGATCCTGATGGGCTCGGGCGCGGAGACTGCGCGCGAGACGGTGAAGGCGCTCGCCGCGAAGGGCGAGAAGGTAGGCGTCGTGCAGGTGCGCCTTTACCGGCCCTTCTCCGCCGCGCATCTTCTCTCAGCACTTCCCGAAAGCGTCGCTTCGATCGCCGTTCTCGACCGCACCAAGGAGCCCGGCGCGCCGGGCGAGCCGCTTTATCTCGACGTGGTCTCGACACTCGCCACCGCCGTGGCGGAGGGCACGCGCCCGTTCATGCCGCGCGTCGTCGGCGGCCGCTACGGCCTCTCCTCCAAGGATTTTACGCCGGCGATGGCAAAGGCGGTGCTCGACGGATTGAAACGGCAAAACGGAAAGAACGTGCTCGGCCTGAAAGACGGCTTCACGGTCGGTATCAACGACGACGTGAGCGGCTTGAGCGTCGCGGTCGACCGCAGCTTCTCCGTCGAGCCGGAGAGCGTGACCCGCGCCGTGTTCTATGGGCTTGGCGCCGACGGCACGGTCGGCGCCAACAAGAACAGCGTGAAGATCATCGCCGAGGACGCCGGCCGCTTCGCGCAAGGCTATTTCGTTTACGATTCGCATAAATCCGGCGCGCAGACGGTGTCGCATCTCCGCTTCGGGCCGGAGCCGATCAAGGCGCCTTACCTGATCGAGCAGGCGGGCTTCGTCGCCTGCCACCAATTCGCGTTCCTGGCGCGTCAGGACGTGCTGGCGCCGGCGGCCCCGGGAGGCGTCTTCCTCCTGAACAGCCCCTACGGCCCGGATGACGTCTTCGACCATCTGCCGCTTTCAGTGCAGCGGCAGATCATCGACAAGCGCCTGCGCTTCTACGTGATCGACGCCTCGAAGGTCGCGCGCGAGGTCGGACTCGGCGTCAGGACCAACACGGTGCTGCAGACTTGCTTCTTCGCGATCTCCGGCGTGCTGCAGCGCGAGGCCGCGATCGAGCACATCAAGCAGTCGATCAAGAAGACCTACGGCCGCAAGGGCGAGGCGGTGGTGAGGAAGAATTTCGCCGCCGTCGACGGGACGCTGGCGCGGCTTTCCGAGGTGAAGGTACCGAAGGACGTGACGGCGACGGAGGGCCGCCCGCCGATCGTGCCTGAACTCAGCACCTGATTTCGTCAAGCACGTCACCGGCCTGATGCTCGCCGGCCGCGGCGATGAGATTCCGGTGAGCCTCGTGCCGCCCGACGGGACGTTCCCCTCCGGCACGAGTGCGTTCGAGAAGCGCAACGTCTCCGATATCGTGCCCGTCTGGCGCGAGGACCTTTGTATCCAATGCGGCCAATGCAGCTTCGTCTGCCCGCACTCGGTGATCCGCGCGCGCTATTATAACGAGGACGCGCTCGCCGGTGCACCGGCTTCGTTCAAGTCGGCACCGGTCAACGCCCGCGGCTATCCGGAAGCGCGCTTCACGCTGCAATTCTATGTCGAGGACTGCACCGGCTGCGCGCTCTGCATCGAGGCCTGCCCATCCGTCAGCCCGCGCGAGCCGGGCGTGAAGGCGATCAACCTCGCCGACAAGGCACCGCTCGTCGAAGACGAGCGCAGGAACATCGCCTTCTTCGAGAAGCTTCCGGTCAACGAGCGCGCGCGTGTCGATTTCGCCAATGTGCGCGGCGTGCAGTTCCTGGAGCCGCTCTTCGAGTTCTCCGGCGCGTGCGCCGGATGTGGCGAGACGCCCTACCTGAAGCTCCTCTCGCAGCTCTTCGGCGACCGCGCGATGGTGGCGAACGCCACCGGCTGCTCGTCAATCTACGGCGGCAACCTGCCGGTGACGCCTTGGAGCAAGGACCGCGAGGGGCGTGGGCCGGCCTGGTCGAACTCGCTCTTCGAGGACAACGCCGAGTTCGGCCTCGGCTTCCGGCTCGCCGCCGACAAGCATCTCGACCTGGCGCGCGCGCTGCTTGAAAAACTGGCGCCCACGGTCGGCGTGAAGCTCACCGACGACATCCTCTTCGCGCCGCAGATTCAGGAATCGGAGATCCGTGCGCAGCGGGAACGCGTGGCCCAATTGAAGGTCGCGCTCCTGAAGCTCGACAGCGAAGACGCGCGCAATCTCCTCTCCGTCGTCGACCATCTCGTCCGCCGCTCGATCTGGATCGTCGGCGGCGACGGCTGGGCCTATGACATCGGCTATGGCGGGCTCGACCACGTGCTTGCGAGCGGCCGCGACGTGAACATCCTGGTGCTCGACACGGAGGTCTACTCCAACACCGGCGGACAATCGTCGAAGGCGACGCCGCTTGGCGCGGTGGCGAAGTTCGCCGCCTCGGGAAAACGCGTGAATCGCAAGGACCTGGCGCTGCAGGCGATCGCCTACGGCAACGTCTACGTCGCGCAGGTGGCGATGGGCGCCAATCCGCAGCAGACGCTCGACGCATTCCGCGAGGCGGAGGCCTATCCCGGCACCTCCATCATTCTTGCCTACAGCCACTGCATCGCGCACGGCATCGACATGCGCTTCGGCATGAAGCAGCAGGACCTCGCCGTGGCGAGCGGCTACTGGCCGCTGATCCGCTACAATCCGGCGATGCGGGCGATCGGCGAGAACCCGTTCCGCCTCGATTCGCCGCGGCCGATCATTCCGCTCAAGACTTACGCCTATAACGAGATCCGCTACTCGTCGCTCGCCGCGACCCGCCCTGAGGAGGCGGCGGACCTTCTCGCCCAGGCGCAGCGGGCGGTCACCGCGAAGTATCTGCAATACGAGGATATGGCCGCGCTCGACGGCAGCCATTTCCGTCAAGACGCGCCGGCGGCGGGGAGGACATGATGGACCTTTCGACGCGCTATATGGGGCTCGCCCTCAAGAACCCGCTCGTGGCATCCGCCTCGCCGCTCAACACCGACATCGGCAATCTGCGTCGACTCGAGGATGCCGGCGCCGCCGCGGTGGTGCTGCCGTCGCTGTTCGAGGAGCAAATCGAGGCCGAGGCCGCCCGCCATGACCATCTCACCGAGGGTGTTGCGGAAAGCTTTCACGAGGCATTGAGCTATTTCCCCGAACACGCCGCCTATCATTTCGGGCCGCATCAATACCTCGACCTCATCGCCCGCGCCGGAGAAGCGGTCGACATTCCCGTGATCGCGAGCCTGAACGGCACGACCGACGAGGGATGGATCTCCTACGCCCGCTCGATTGAGGAAGCCGGCGCCAAGGGGCTTGAGCTCAACATCTATTTCATCCCCGCCGACATTTCGATGAGCGGCCGCGACGTCGAGAAGCGCTACATCGACATCGTCAAGACGGTGCGCAAGACCGTGAAGATCCCGGTCGCGGTGAAGCTCAGCCCCTATTTCAGCTCGATCGGCCACATGGCGAAGGCGGTGGAGAGAGGCCGGCGCCGATGCGCTGGTGCTCTTCAACCGCTTCTACCAGCCGGACCTCGATCTCGCCGAGCTCAAGGTCATTCCCGATCTGAAGCTCTCAACGCCCGACGAGATCAGGCTGCCGCTCCTCTGGCTCGCAGTGCTGCATGGGCGCGTGAAGGCGTCGCTTGCTGCGACGACGGGCGTCGATTCGCGCCGACGAGGTGGCGAAGTATCTGCTGGCGGGCGCCGACGTCGTGATGTCGACCTCCGCGCTTCTTCGCCACGGCGTCGGCTACATGGCGACGCTGGTCTTGGGGCTGGAGCGCTGGCTGACGGCACGGGACTTCCAGTCGCTCGACGAGGTACGCGGGCTGATGAGCCAGCAGCGGGTCGGTGATCCGACGGCCTTTGAGCGCGCCAATTACATCAAGATCCTGCAGGGCTACGAGCCGGCGCGTGCATAGCGCTTTTCCCCAGAGCTTCCGCGCCCGGCGCTTCCACCTCGCGCCCTGGCCGGCTATTGAGGCGCGGCAAAGCGTCCGCCGTCGCAGCTTGCTTTGCTCTGTCGTCAAAGAGCGGGCGTAAGATCGGGACCGCGATGCAGGCAGACCAATCTGTCATACTGACCGTCGACGGGCTCGCGGCCCTTCTGAGCGCTCTCAAAGAGCGCGGCTACCGCGTTCTCGGCCCGACGCTCCGCGATCGGGCGGTCGTCTACGACGACATCGACGCGGTCGCCGACTTGCCCAAGGGCTGGACCGACGAGCAGGACGGCGGACACTATCGGCTCGCCCGCCGCGACGACGATGCGCTCTTCGGTTACGCGGTCGGCCCGCATTCCTGGAAGAAGTTCCTGCACCCGCCGATTCAGAAGCTGTGGAGCGCCAAGCGCGCATGCCGAAGACGTCCAGATCGAGACGCCGCCGGATCACGATGCGCGCTTCGCGTTCATCGGCGTGCGCTCCTGCGAGATCGCAGCGATCGAGATTCAGGACCGCGTGCTGATCGGCGACGCCTATGTCGATCCGCACTACAGGGCGCGGCGCGAGGGGAACTTCATCGTCGCGGTGAATTGCGGCAAGGCGGGCGGCACCTGCTTCTGCGTCTCCATGCAGACCGGCCCGAAGGCGAAGGCGGGCTTCGACCTGGCCCTGACGGAGCTGACCGGCGACGAGCATCTTTTCCTCGTCGAGGTCGGATCGGATACGGGCCGCGAGGTACTCGCCACGCTTCCCAGCCGCGCCGCGACGGACGCCGAGGTCCGCGCAGCCGAGGCGGTGGTCGCGCGGACAGCGGAAAGCATGGGACGCGAGATGCGCGCCGACGACCTGCATGACCTGCTGCTTGCCAATCTCGAGCATCCGCGCTGGGCCAATGTCGCCGAGCGCTGCCTCTCCTGCGCCAACTGCACCATGGTCTGCCCGACCTGCTTCTGCACGTCGGTGGAGGATTCGAGCGACCTTACCGGCACGGAGTCGTCGCGTTCGCGGCGCTGGGATTCCTGCTTCACCATGGATTTCTCCTACATCCACGGCGGCAGCGTCAGGTCGAGCACGCGCTCGCGCTATCGCCAATGGATGACCCACAAGCTCGCCACCTGGGTCGATCAGTTCGGCTCGTCCGGCTGCGTCGGTTGCGGGCGCTGCATCACGTGGTGCCCGGTCGGCATCGATATCACCGAAGAGGTACGCGCCATCCGGGGCGGCGAGCCGCGCCGAGGGAGCTAAGTCATGGAAACAACAAGCCTTGAGCGCATCATCCGCGAGCATCCGTTCTTCGCCGGACTCGACGAGGCGTTCGTCGCGCTGGTCTGCGGCTGCGCCAAGAACGTCCGCTTCGAGGCGGGAGAGTACCTCTTCCACGAGGGCGGCGCGGCCGATCAGCTCTATCTGATCCGCCACGGACGCGTAGCGCTCGAAGTCGCGGCGCCCGGGCGCGGCGCGCTCACGATTCAGACGCTTTCGGAGGGCGAGATCGTCGGAGTTCTCGTCGCTGATCCCGCCCTATCGCTGGACCTCCGACGTAAGGGCGCTCGATCTCGTCCGCGCCATCTCGATGGACGCGACGTGCCTGCGCGACAAGTGCGAAGCCGACCACAGTCTCGGCTACGAGGTGATGAAGCGCTTCGTGCCGGTGCTCGTGAACCGCCTGCAGACAACGCGCCTCCAGGCTCTCGATCTCTATGGCACCAAGAGCTGAGCGCGCCGTGACGCCGATCGTCGATCCGATGCTGCCACGGGTTGCGCGTGTGCGCCGCCGCCGGCGTGACACGTCCGACGTCTGGACGCTCGACGTCGAGCCCGAGGATGGCGCGATGAATTTCCTGCCCGGGCAGTTCAACATGCTGACCGTGTTCGGCGTCGGCGAAGTGCCGATCTCGATGAGCGGCGATCCCGGGGAAGAACAGCCATTCATCCATACGATTCGTGCGGTCGGGCCTGTCTCGACTGCGCTTGCCAATCTGAGGCCCGGCGCGGCGCTCGGAGTGCGCGGGCCTTTCGGCACCGGCTGGCCGGTCGCGGAATCGGCCGGGCATGACATCGTCTTCGTCGCCGGCGGGTTGGGCTTGGCGCCGCTTCGCCCTGCCTTCTACCGGGTGCTTGCCGAGCGGGAGCGCTACGGCAACGTCGTGCTTCTCTACGGGACCCGCAGCCCGGACGACATCCTCTTTCTGCGCGAAATCGAATCCTGGCGGCGGCGGCTCGACCTCGATGTGCAGGTGACCGTCGACCACGCGATGACCGGCTGGCACGCGCATGTCGGCGTGGTGACGACGCTGATCCCGCGCGCCGATTTCGACCCGCTGCACACGACCGCCTTCGTCTGCGGCCCAGAGGTGATGATGCGCTTCGCGATCGCCGCGCTCGGCGACGCCGGGGTTCCGGAGGATGCGATCTACCTCTCCATGGAGCGCAACATGAAATGTGCCGTCGGCCTTTGCGGGCACTGCCAGTTCGGACCGACCTTCGTCTGCCGCGACGGGCCGGTGTTTCGCTACGACCGGGTGCGTGGCATCCTCGGCTTGAAGGAGATTTGACGTGCCAAGATCGGGGACGCCGAAAAAGCCGAGGCTCGCGGTCTGGAAGTTCGCCTCATGCGACGGCTGCCAGCTCAGCCTGCTCGACTGCGAGGACGAGCTGCTCGCCGTCGCGGATGCGGTCGAGATCGCCTACTTCATGGAGGCGACGCGCGGCGAGATCGGTGGGCGCTACGACGTTTCGCTGGTCGAGGGCTCGATCACGACGCAACACGACGCGAAGCGAATCCACGAGGTCAGGCGGCGCTCCGGTGCGCTGATCACGATCGGGGCCTGCGCGACAGCCGGCGGCATCCAGGCGCTCAAGAATTTCGCCGACGTGAAGCAATACACCTCCGTCGTCTACGCCCACCCCGACTACATCTCGACGCTTGCGACCTCCACGCCGATCGCCGAGCACGTGAAGGTCGATTTCGAGCTTCGCGGCTGCCCGATCAACAAGCGCCAGCTTCTGGAGGTCGTCTCCGCCTTCCTGGCCGGTCGCCGCCCGGTCACGCCGGCGCATTCCTGCTGCGTCGAATGCAAGCTCAAGGGCAATGTCTGCGTGATGGTGGCGCACGGCACGCCCTGCCTCGGCCCGGTGACGCATTCAGGCTGCGGCGCCCTCTGCCCCTCCTACGATCGCGGCTGCTACGGCTGCTACGGGCCGAAGGAGACGCCGAACCCGGTGTCGCTCAGCCGTCAGCTGAAGGACCTCGGCATGGACGAGCGGGCGCTGAAGCGCGTCTATTCGACCTTCAACGTGAACGCCCCGGAGTTCCGAGAGGAGCGGGAGCGCCATGGCACGTAAGACGATCAAGGTCGACTATCTCGCGCGCGTCGAAGGCGAAGGCGCGTTCAAGGTCGTCGTGCGCGACGGCAAGGTAAAATCGGCGGAGCTCTCTATCTTCGAGCCGCCGCGCTTCTTCGAGGCGTTCCTGCGCGGCCGCGCCTTCACCGAGGCGCCCGACTTCGTGGCGCGCATCTGCGGCATCTGCCCGGTCGCCTATCAGATGAGCTCCGTCCACGCGATGGAGGACGCGTTCGGCGTTTCCGTCACCGGGCCGCTGCGCGAGCTTCGCCGGCTGCTTTATTGCGGCGAATGGATCGAAAGCCACGTACTCCACGTCCACATGCTGCACGCGCCGGATTTCCTCGGCTACGAGGGCGCGATCGACATGGCGCGCGACCACGGCGACGCCGTTCGCCGCGGTCTCCAGGTAAAGAAGGCGGGCAATGACATCGTGAACTTCATCGGCGGACGCGAGATCCATCCGATCAACGTCTGTGTCGGCGGCTTCTACCGCGTGCCGAAGAAGCGCGAATTCGCGGAGCTGACAGAAAAACTGAAATGGGGGCGCGATGCGGCGCGCGAGGTCGTGCGCTGGGTGTCAAACTTCGACTTCCCCGACCGCGAGCGCGACTACACGTTCGTCTCCGTCTCGCACCCGGACGAATACCCTTACAACGAAGGCCATATCGTTTCGAACCGCGGGCTCGACATTCCGACGTCGGAATACGATGCGCATTTCAAGGAGATTCACGTCGAGCGCTCGACCGCACTGCAATCGCACCTCGACGGCGAGCCCTATCTCGTCGGGCCGCTCGCCCGCTACGCGCTGAACTTCGACAAGCTCTCGCCGCTCGCGCAGGAGGCGGCACGCGAGGCGGGGCTCGATACCGTCTGCCGCAATCCATATAAAAGCATCGTCATCCGCGCCGTCGAGACGCTCTACGCCTTCGATGAGGCGCTTCGCATCATCGAGAGCTACGAAGAGCCGGAGCGCCCTGCCGTTCCGATCGAGCCGCGCGCCGGCACGGGCTACGGCGCGACCGAGGCACCGCGCGGCCTCCTCTATCACCGCTACAAGCTGGAAGCGGACGGAACGATCGCGACGGCGCAGATCGTGCCGCCGACCTCGCAGAACCAGGCGAGCGTCGAGGCCGATCTCACCAATTTCGTCGAGGGCTTCCTCAACCTTCCCGACAAGGAGCTGCAGCACCGCTGCGAGCAGACGGTCAGGAACTACGATCCCTGCATCTCCTGCGCGACGCACTTCCTGAAGCTCGACATCGATCGGGGCTGACGCGCGTGGCGCGCGACCGGCCGCGCACCGTCGTTATCGGCATCGGCAACCCGGATCGCGGCGACGACGCGGCGGGCCGCCTGGTCGCCGAGCGGCTTCGCGGCACGCTTTCGGCAGATGTCGAGATTGCCGAGACCGACGGCGAATCGACCGCGCTCCTCGCTCTTCTCGACGGCGCCGGCTTTGCGATCCTGATTGACGCCTGCGTCTCCGGCAAATTGCCTGGGACGGTGCACCGCTTCGATGTCGGCGCCGGCCCCCTGCCCGAGGCGAAGTTCAACCTTTCCACCCACGGGCTCGGACTTGCCGAGGCCGTGGAACTGGCGCGCGCGCTCGGCCAATTGCCGCCGCGCACGCTTGTCTATGCGATCGAGGCACGCGCGTTCGTTCCGGGCGCGCCGCTCACGCCAACGGTCGCCGCCGCTGTAAGCGAAGCTACTGCGCAGATTTCTGCCGAGCTGGCGCCGCGGCCGGCCCGATCTTCCTAAGCGCTTGTCGCTTCGGCACGCGGCTCCGGCTCGCTTATCCGGAACCAGAGCACGTAGAGTGCCGGCAGGAAGACGAGAGTCAGCACGGTCGCGACCGCGAGCCCGCCGATCATCGCGTAGGCCATCGGACCCCAGAACACGTCGAGCGCGATCGGGAGCATGCCGAGCATGGCGGCGGCCGCGGTCAGGAGGATCGGCCGGACGCGGTGCGTGGTTGCCTCAAGGGTCGCGGTCCACGGATGCTGGCCGGCCGCGATGTTGCTCTCGATCTGATCGATCAGGATCACCGAGTTACGGATGATGATGCCGCTCAACGCAATGACACCGAGCGTGGCGATGAAGCCCATCGGCGTGCCCGTCGCGAGCATGACGGCGACAATCCCGATCAGGCCGAGCGGAACGACGCTGATGACGAGGAAAAGTCGCTGGAAGCTGTGAAGCTGCGTCATCAAAACGGTCAGCATCACAATCAGCATGACCGGCATGACTGCCGCCACCGAAGCCTGGGCGTGCGCGCTGTCCTCAACGATCCCGCCGACTTCGACCTTGTATCCATTCGGCAGCTCCGCCCGGAGCGCATCGATCTTCGGCTGAAGGTTCTTGACCACGGTTGCCGGCTGCGCGCCGGCGAGGTCGGCCTGGACGGTGATCGTCGGCAGCCGGTCGCGGCGCCAGATGACGGGCTGCTCCTCGGCATATTGCAGGGTCGCGATGTCGCGAAGCGGCACCGACGTGCCGCCGGGCACTTGGATCTGCATGTCGCGTAAGGTGCTGAAGTCGATGCGCTCCGACTTGAACGAGCGCCCGATCGTATCGATCAGATAGGTGGCGTCGCGAACCTGGGTGATAACCACTCCGCTCAGCACCGCGTTCAGCGCGCGGGCCAGGGCGTCTGAGGTCAACCCGATCTGCTTCGCCTTTTCCTGATTGACATCGACCCGAACCACCTTGATCGGCTCGTTCCAATCGAAATTCACGTCGCGCACGTGCGCGTCGGTGTTGATCAAGTCGGCAACCTTGAAGGCGAGCGCGCGCACTTGCTGCGGATCGTCGCCGCTCACGCGGTATTTGATCGGCCAGCCGACAGGCGGCCCGAGCTCAAGCGGCGACATTCGGCCGACGACGTCGGGGAACTGATCCTCCAGGACCTTGGCTAGCCGTTCGCGCACACGCTCGCGCGCCTGTTCCCCCTTGGTGACGATCACGATCTGCGCCAGGAAGTCGTTTGGAAGCGGCGGCTCGAGCGGAAGATAGAAGCGCACCGCCGCCCTTCCGACATAGGCGCTCCACCGCTCGATGTCCTTGTCGTCCGCCAGTATCTTGTCGAGCTTCTCGACCGTGTCCTCGGTCGCGTAGATCGACGCGTTCTGCGGCAGATTCATCGACAGAACGAGCTCCGGCCGATCGGAGGCCGGGAAGAACTGCTGCTGCAGCTGCGTCGCGCCGACGACCGACACCGCGAAGACCGCAAGCGTGGCAACGACGACGATGACCGGATGGCGCAATCCGGCCGCGACGACCGCATGAAAGAGGCGCGACAGGCGCCCGGTGCGCCCCTCGTGCTTCTTGTTGAACTCCTTCGGCAAGAGATAGACGCCGACGACCGGCGAGAAAAGCACGGCCACGACCCACGACACGAGCAGCGAGATCGCCACGACCCAAAACAGCGAATTGCTATATTCGCCGGCGTCGCTCCGCGCGAAGCCAACCGGTATGAACCCGGCCACAGTGACGAGCGTTCCGGTCAGCATCGGAAAGGCGGTCGAGGTGTAGGCAAAGCTCGCCGCCTTGATGCGGTCCATGCGCTCCTCGAGCTTCGAGATCATCATCTCGACGGTGATCATCGCGTCGTCGACCAGGAGGCCCAGCGAGATGATCAGCGCGCCGAGCGAAACGCGCTGGAGCGCAATTCCTGCGAGCGACATCACCATGAAGGTGATCGCGAGCACGACCGGGATCGCCACAGCGACCACCAGGCCGGCGCGCAGGCCAAGCGCCAGAAACCCGACTGCGAGAACGATTGCCACGGCCTCGAACAGCGCCTCGGTGAAGCCGTCGACCGCATGCCTCACGACCCCGGCCTGGTCGGAAACGAGGTTGAGATCGAGGCCGATGGGAAGATCGGCGGTGATGTTGGCGACCTCGGCGCGGATCGCCTCGCCGAGGCGCAATATGTCGCCGTCAGGGTTCATCGAGACGGCGAGCCCGATCGCCGGCGCACCGTTGAAGCGGAACATCGGGTTGGGTGGGTCGGCGTATTGGCGGGTGACGGTGGCGATGTCGCCGAGGCGGATGAAGCCGCTGCTCGTGTGGATGTTGATCCGCCGGATGTCGTCTTCGTTGCCGTAGGCGCCCGATACGCGAATGATGACGCGCTCGTTCTGGGTGGTGATCGTTCCGGCCGGCAGCACGCGATTTGGCGCCTGGATCGCCTCGATCACGGCGTTCGGGTCGATCCCGAGATTGGACACCAGTCTGCTGGAGAACTCGATATAGATCTTCTCGTCCTGCGCTCCGACGATCTCGACCTTGTTCACGTCGGGGATGTTCAGGAAGCGCGCGCGAATCTTCTCCGCATAGTCGCGCATCTCGCGCTGCGTGAATCCGTCGCTCGTCAGCGCGTAGATGATGCCGAAGGTGTCGCCGAACTCGTCGTTGAAGAAGGGCCCTTGCGTCCCGGCCGGCAGCGTGTACCAGACGTCGAAGATCTTCTTCCTGACCTGGTACCAGGCGTCGGAAACCTCCTGCGGGCTCGCCGAGTCGAGCGCTTGGACGAAGATGGTGGACTCGCCCGGTTTGGTCTCGCTCTTCACGTAGTCGAGGACTGAGAGTTCCTGGAGCTTCTTCTCAAGCTTGTCGGTGACGAGATTGAGCGTGTCGTCGATCGTCGCCCCCGGCCAGACCGCTTTCACCAGCATCGCCTTGACGGTGAACGAAGGGTCCTCGCTGCGGCCGAGGCCGACGAAGGCCCATGCCCCCGCCACCGTGAACATGATCATCAGAAAGAAGATGAACGACCGGTGCCTGAGCGCCCACTCTGACAGATTCACTCCGCCGAGATTGGAGCCGGTCACTGCAGACGGACTTTCATTCCCGGAAACAGCTTCTGGACGCCCGCAGTGACCACGCGCTCGCCCTCCGCAAGGCCATCGGTGATCAAGACCTTGTCCGCCTCATAGCGGAGCACCGTCACCGGCCTGAGCTTCACTTCCGTGCTCGCCGCATCAAAGACCCACACGGCAGGTCCGTTCTCGCCGCTGAAGAGCGCGCTCGAAGGCAGCTCGACGACCTTGCTCTCCTTGAGCACCACCCGCCCCTCGACAGTCGCCCCAAAGCGCATCGAGTCGGGAGGATCGACCAGCGCAACTCTGACCGCAAAGGTGCGGGTGACTGGGTCGGCGGTCGTCGCGACCTCGCGCACATGCCCGGTCGTCTTGATGTCCGGGTCGCTCAGAAGCGAGACCTCGACGAGCGAATCCTTCGGCACGCTGCTCAGCGTCTGCTCGGCGACATTGAACTCCGCCTCCTTTGCGTCGGTCCGTGCGACCCGCACGACCATCTGCCCGGCAGCGACGACCTGGCCGACCTCAGCCCCGACGGCGGTGACAAGACCGTGCTCGTCGGCGGCAAGCACCGTGTAGCCCAGCTGCTCCTGCGCGTTGTCTTTCGCCAGCTTCGCGGCATCGAGCTTCGTTTGCGCGAGCTTCAGCCGGCGCTGCGCGTCATCGTAGATCGCCTGCGTCGTGACCCCGCCCTGCAGCAACTGCTTCTTGCGCGCCTCGTCGGCGCTCGCGTCGCTGAGTTCGGCCTGCGCCCCCTCTACGTCAGTCTGGGCGATCCGCAGCGCGGTCTGCTCGGTGGTGTCGTCGAGGCGCGCGATTACCGTGCCCTTTTCGACCACCGCTCCCACATCGAGCGCCCGCGCAGCAATCTTTCCGGCAATCCTGAAGCCGAGATCGGACTTAAACCGCGGCTTGATCTCGCCGATCGCCGAGCCGGAGGCGGACCACTCCGTGATCTTTACGACCTCAGTGCGCACCGGCCTGATCGGCGCGGCCTCCTGGCTCGCCTGCTTCTGGCAAGCGCCGAGCAGAATTGCACAGGCTGGAGCAACGACCGACAAGAAGAGAGCCCGTCGGCTTGAGCGCCAAGTGACGAACGCGCCAATCATGCTCTCCGGCATCCAGCCACGGCCCCCGCCTCGCTCATTGGCTTCGAAGAGCTAACGTCTGCACGGCCTCTTCCAGGAAGTTCTCCACCGGCTTCTGCGACTCATGCGAGATTTCGGAGATGACCTCAAGCGTCGCATTGTAACCGGCGTCGATCGCCCGCTGGTAGGCCTTGAAGTTCAAGAGACCGATATTGGACATCTTGGGAACGATCAGAACGTCGCATTCCTTCCGACGCGTGATGGCACGGGCCCCGTCGCCGATGCTGCCGACCCGGGTCAGCAGCTCAAGCAGATTGAGCCCGACCCCGGAGACGCCAACGCCGCCCGACCCGTCTGCGGCCGTCGTCGACCCCAATGCGCCGGCTACGTCGACTCCGACGACGAATCCGGCACCAAATTCGCGGATGAGGTCGGTCGGCATATTGTTGAGCACGCCCCCGTCGACATACATCACCCCGTCGGCAATGACCGGTGGAAAGACGCCGGGAACCGCTGCCGACGCCCGGATCCAGGTCTTCAGGTGGCCTGAATCGTGGACTGCGACCTCGCCGGTGTTCAGGTTCGCGGACACGCAGGAATAAGGCACCGGCATGTCCTCGATTTGCAGGTCTTGGAACCAGGTATTGAACGAGTTGCGGATTTTGCGGCCCGACAGTATCGACGTGCGCGGAATCGTGATCTCGACCAACGGACTGACGCTGACGAAGCCGCGGATCTTCTCCACGATCGATTCGACGTCCCATTCCAACGCAATGCCGGCACCGATCAGAGCGCCGATACTGGTTCCCATGACGATGTCGACCTGGATTCCATGCTCGCGCAATGCCTTGAGCACGCCAATGTGGGCGAGCCCGCGCGCCCCGCCACCGGAAAGAACGAGGCCTAGTCCCTTGCCGGAGAGGAGGCGCGCTATGCGCCTGACATGACCTTTGCCGCGGACATGGAAATGACGGGATGCACCGGTTGCCTTGATCCAGTTGACTGTATTCGTCGGCTGAACGTTGGCGTCCCAGTGGAGCACAAGAATGACGGGCGTGTTCGGACCGATGCTTTTGGCACCGCTCTCAACCGGGTGCGGCGGGTCGCTGCCTCGGCCGACGGCGATGACGATGTCCGACTGGCGAATGCATTGGCTTGTCCAAGCGGCGTTGCTTCGGTCGGCGAGATAGACGAGATAGTCGTGCGCCTGCTCGATCTCGTTGATCTCACCAAGCGTTGCGTTCTGATGCTCTTCACGCGTCGCGAGAAACGCATCCCCCAAAGAGCTGAGCGCGTCCCGGAAGCGGCCGGCGAAACGACGCCCATCCACCCCCTCCCCGATGCCCACGACGGCAAACGTCGACGGATGAAATCTCGGCGCGCGCCCTTCCTCCTTACGCCCGAAGCGCTCGACGACGGTCTGGCAAATTGAAAGCAGAATGCGCGGGTCCTGCCGCGATATGCGCACGACGTCGGTCCATTCGATCTTCAGGATCTCGGAGGAACGAAGCCCCAATACTGTGGCGGAGCGCGGCTGGCCGGCGATGCATCCCATCTCGCCGACAATTTCGCCCGGCCCGAGCCTTCCGACCATGTATTCCTTGCCGCCATTGGCCTTCGCCACGACCCCGAGCAGACCGCTGACGATGATGTAGATCGAGTCGGAAGGAACGCCCTCGTCGAACAGAACGTTTCCGCCCGGAAGGGATATCCACGTGGCCGCTCCAGCGAGGAGTTCTGCTGCCGAATCCTCTCGTGCAAGCGTCGGCGCGAAGCGTCGAAGCATCGAAACGAGCCGCTCGTGCACGCGATCGGAAGCTCGCATTCGGCAGCGCTCAAACTTGGAGACGTGCGCTGCCACCGGACGGCGCGCGTGCCCACCCCGGATTTGTCGGTTTCCGGCCCGCAGCCGAAGAATTCGTCTGCCGATGGCCAAAAACTTGGAGCCGCAGCCTACACCAAACCACGCCGAGCGCGACCAAGATCATGCGACGATTCGCACACGTATCCCCGCTTGCAAGCGAAGCCAGCTTGCACGCGGCCGCGATTTGTGCGAGAATTACAGCTAGAAATTGAAGTATTGGCCATCTTCGAGCCATTTGCAATCAAGAACGTCGAGTTCAAGAACAGGATTTTCCGTTCTTCGATTGGGAGGTCGAACGTGCTCTTATAGCAGCGTAGTTACGGATATTTGGAAGAAATTTGAACTGCGCTTCGCCCGCGGCGGCATTTCCGGAATTATCTCAACGACTTTTCACATCGAGCCGGAGCGCCAAGCGCCCTACGAGTATCCGTCGATCGCAGACGACAAATTCATCAAGCCGCTGCAACGAAGGATTGCCGTAATAAAGGAAACCGGGTGCCGCTACATCATTCAGATCGGCGACCCGGGGCATGCCGTGCAGTCGGCGACGTTTCCCTTCGGGCGCGACCACGAGCTCTCCTCCTCGGGCGGCTTCGAGCTGATGTACGGCTTCGCCAACCGCCGCGTCGCGATGACCGAGGCGGAAATTGAAGAGACGATCGAACGCTTTGCCGAGGCTGCAAGGCGCTGCGAGGAAGCCGGCGCCGACGGGATCGAGATCACCGCCGAAAAAAGCTACATCATCCACCAGTTCCTGAACCCGGGATTCAACCGCCGTACAGACAAGTGGGGCGGCTCTCCGGAGAACCGCTTTCGCCTGCTCGCCGAGATCATCAAGCGCACGAAGAGCCGGGTCAGCAGCGACTTCATCGTCGGCGTCCGCATCTCGGCGATCGACTTCAACGCCTATCCGGTCCTGAATTTCCTTTTCAGATTTCCCTGGGTGTGGCCGCTGCGTCACCATTTCGTCGGCAACGAGCTGCCGCAAACGCTGGAATACGGCAAGCAGCTCGCCGCTCTCGGCGTCGACTTCCTGCACGTCGTCGCCGGCTACGGCTTCATCAATCCGAAGGGTCAGCCGGGCCCCTTCCCTTATGACGAGATCAAGCTTTTCTGCAACATGACTCGCAGCCTGAGCGCCAAAGCACAGATCCGCGCGGCGTTGCTGAACATCGTCCCGGCATCGATCGCCCGGCCGCTCTTCGGCGGCGACTGGCGCTACAAGGAAGCCATCAACCTCGACTACGCAAAGGCCTTCAAGGACGCGACGAAGCTGCCGATCATCTCGAATGGCGGCTTCCAGACCCGCGAGGTCATCGAGGGCGCCATCGCGACCAGAAGTGCGACTTCGTTTCGATGGCGCGCGCGCTGATCGCCAATCCCGATCTCGTCAATCGTTTCGCCGCGGGCGAGCGCGCTCCGCCAAAGCCCTGCACGCATTGCAACCGGTGCGCCGGCCGCACCGCGACCAGCCCGCTAGGCCGCTACGAGCCGAAGCGGTTCGCATCACTGCGCGAGATGGAGGCGCAGATCTACGGGTGGAGCATGCCGGGCGGCTGAGGTCGCCGGCTCACCCGAGCGCGCCGGCGCTTCTCCTTCTCCTGCCAAGCGACCCCGCTACGAGCGAATCCCGAATTGAACAGATTGCCAAATGACGGGGCGATGTGGTTCGCTCCCGATTCGGCGCGCGATCCGCGGCGGCACGCGCAGCCTGGGACTTATCGAAGGTCCCGCCAGTCACGCACGGGGCGTGGTCACAAATGAAGCCACGGAAGCGGAGACGAGGCCTCTGGGTGGCCGGCGCAGTGATTGTGATCATTGTCGCCGCGGTCGCCTACTTGATGCTGAGCGGCCCGCGCTCCGGCCAGGTCCTCGACGAGGCAAAGCTCGCGCATCGCGACGGCGCCAGCTTCCCGGCGGCCGACGAGGACTTCTTCCATGACATGGACGGAGGCATTCAGCTCGCGGCCGACGAGGTCAAAGGCCGCAACATGTGGATCCTGTGGACGGGCGGCGACGATCGTTTCTGGGACAAGTTCAACAATCTGAGCTTCGGCAATTTCGATCTCCTGAAGGTGCTCTCGTCCTATCCCGGCATGAATTTCGGTCGCGACAATCGCTGGGATTATTTCGGCCTCGTCAACGAGCCGTGCTTCGCCAAACCGACGGCGCCCGATCCCGGCAAGTTCGGCCTTTGGCTCGACCACAGGAAGGACGGTTGCGCCCCGGATCCTTTTGAGAATGAAGAGAAGTATCCGGGCGTGAAGATCGGCGCGCGCGGCGCGACCGTGCCGGTCGGCTCCTATTATGGCTACGCCTCGGGCATCGTCGGGTTGAGACTCTTCCCCAACCCCGCCTTCGACGACGCCGCCAAGAAGGCATGGGACCCGGTCCGCTACTACACCGACCCGAGCTACTACGAGAACATGGACCTGGTGCGGCCCTACCGCGTGGGTATGTCCTGCGGCTTCTGCCACATCGGGCCGAATCCGGTGAACCCGCCCGCCGATCCGGAGAACCCGGAATGGGCCAATCTCTCGTCCCTTGTCGGCGCGCAGTATTTCTGGGTTGACCGCATCTTCAGCTGGCAGGCCGATCCGAGCAACTTCATCTTCCAGCTTCTGCACACCGCCCGGCCGGGCGCGCTCGACAGCTCGCTGGTCTCCACCGACTACATCGACAACCCGCGCACGATGAACGCGGTCTACGAACTGCCCGCGCGCATGGGTGTCGCGCGCGATCGCGGCAAGGAGACCCTTGCCGGCACCAACCTGAACAGCAAGCAGTTCAACGACTATGTGTCGAACAGCCCGCTCGATGCGTTTTTCAAGAAGCCGGACACTGCGTTTGCCCCACACGTCCTGAAGGACGCCTCCGACTCGATCGGCGCGCTCGCGGCGCTGAACCGCGTCTATTTCAACATCGGCCTGTTCAGCGAGGAATGGCTTCTGCATTTCAATGCGGTTATCGGCGGCAAGCCTATCTCGCCGATACGGGTCCGTGTCGCGCAGGAAATGTCGGGCTACTGGCAGGCGACCGAGACGCAGACTCCCTACATGGCCGACTTCCTGCTCAAGGCCGGCAACCCGCACCGCCTTGCGGCCGCGCCGGGCGGCGAGCGCTATCTGACCGCCGACCCTGCCACCCTCGACCGCGGCAAGGTCGTCTTCGCCGAGCGCTGCGCGCGCTGCCATTCCAGCAAATATCCGGAGCCGCCCGCGACCGTCGATCCGGCAAAATGCAGTTCGCCAAACTACCTCGAGTGCTGGAACGCCTACTGGACCTGGACCAAGACCGACGAGTTCCAGGCCAAGATGCGGGACATCGTCGAGAAGCCCGATTTCCTCGACGGCAATTTCCTTTCGAACGACATGCGCGTTCCGGTCAGCCTGCTCAAGACCAACCTCTGCAGCCCGCTCGCGACGAATGCTATTGACGGGCACGTCTGGTCCGACTTCTCGTCGCAGACCTACAAGGATCTTCCCTCAGTCGGCAGCGTGACGATCGACGACCCTGTCACCGGCGATCCGCGGCAGTTCGCGATGCCGGCCGGCGGGCGCGGCTACACGCGTCCGCCCTCGCTCGTCTCGCTCTGGTCGACAGCGCCCTTCCTGCTCAACAACAGCGTCGGCCGGTTCGAACCGGAGCCTTCGGTTGACGCACGCATGCGCTCCTTCGACGACAGCATCCGCAAGATGCTGTGGCCTGAGACGCGGCAGCACGACGCGGATTTCGGCGACAAGGTGCCAGGGACAATCGACCGACTGCCTGAGCCCGCCTATCTCAGAATTCCAACCGGCTACCTGCCGGCCCCGGCGAAGGCTCTGATCCGCCCGCTTGCATGGCTGCTGCCGGCCGTGTTTTCCGACAACACGGTTCAGCTGGGCTTCACCGGGACCACGACGGCGGGAAGCGCTGCGATCACGAACATCAAGCTTTCGTCCTCGCCGGTCACCACGTTCAGCGCCGGCGCGACCGTGTCCGGCCCGGGAATTCCTTCCGGCAGCCATGTCGTCGTATTCGACGGGGCGGCGCAGACGCTGACGATCAGCCAGCAGGCGGCGGCGAGCGCGGAGAATGCTGAACTTGCAACCGACGCTCCGGACAGCGG
The DNA here is from genome assembly GCA_963761005.1 of uncultured Alphaproteobacteria bacterium. Classification (GTDB taxonomy): domain Bacteria; phylum Pseudomonadota; class Alphaproteobacteria; order Rhizobiales; family Afifellaceae; genus DASWJZ01. Next base: position 726,644 of record CAVXFK010000027.1, on the reverse strand, counting down.
CGTGAAGATCGGGCCGTTTCCCGCAGGAACGCCGATCACGCTCGTCTCCGGCGTCGAGCTGGCGCCGGAAAGGGGCAACGTGCTCGACCTGATCGGGCACGATGCGAAGCTCGCGACGAAGCTCGCCACCCTGCCGTGGAGGCTGCGGGGCCTCGCCAAGACGACCGATCCGGCCGCGCGCGACACCAAGACAAAGGCGATCGAATCGACGCTCTACACCGGCGACAAATGCCCCGATCTCGTCGTCAATCGTGGCCACTATTTCGGCACCGATATGCTCCCCGGCGAGCCGGGCCTGAGCGATTCCGACAAGGAGGCGCTGATCGCCTTCCTGAAGACGTTCTGACGGCGCCGATCAGCGCCTCCCTGACGTCACGGTCCCAACCGCTCCCGCCTTCGCCGATGGAACTCCACAGTCTTCAAGGAAATCCGGTGCCAGACGGCGCGGTTGTCGGTGCCGCTGTCGCAAGCGACGGGGTGAAGCTTCGCCATGCGCGCTGGCCGGCAACTGCGGAGCGGGCGCGCGGCACGATCTGCCTGATGCAGGGCCGCTGTGAAATAATCGAGAAATACTTCGAGACCGTCGGGGACTTGAGAAGGCGCGGTTTCGCGGTCGTGACCTTCGACTGGCGTGGTCAGGGCGGCTCCGACCGGCTGCTCGCCGATCGGCGCAAGGGCTACGTCGGGAAATTCTCCGACTATGTGGACGATCTCGACGCGATCATGCGGCAGGTGGTGCTGCCCGATTGCCCGCGCCCGCACTACGCGCTCGCCCATTCCACCGGAGGGCTTGTCTGCCTGACGGCGGTCCGGAGCGGCCGCGTCGCCTTTGACGGTATCGTTCTTTCCTCGCCGCTCCTGGCCCTTGCCGAGGGAAAAGGGCCGCCGCAACCCGTCGCCTGCGCAATCGCGGCGCTCCTCGTGGCGATCGGCCTCGGCACGTGCAACGTCAGCGCCGGCAAGAACACGACGATCGTCGAGGAGCTGCCGTTCGAGGGCAATCCACTGACGACCGACCCGCAGCGCTTCGCACGCGGCTTCGAGATCGCGACCAAGCTGCCGGACCTCGGCATCGGCCTTGCGACGTTCAGCTGGCTCTCGGAGTGCTGCAAGGCGATGACGAAGGCGGCAAAGCCGGATTTTGCCCAAGCCATCCAGACACCGGTGCTTTTGCTGTCGGGGGCGGATGACGGGGTCGTCTCGCCAGGCGCGATCGCAGCGATGGCCGCGCGGCTGCCCGCGGCCACGCACGTCGCGATTTCCGGAGCACGGCACGAGCTGATGATGGAATTGGACGCGCTGCGCGAGCAGTTCTGGAAGGCGTTCGACACCTTCCTGCCCGCCGCGCCACGGGCCGTGTGATCAGGAGGCCGGGGGTATCGTCGCGGCGGTGTCCTGTGGAAGCGACTTCAGTACGCCGAAGTCCTTGGCGACCGTGGTCAGGGCGAGCGCCTCCTGACGGCCGATCGAAACCAGCTCCACGCGCGTTTTCGCGCGGACAGTGGCGGTGCGCGGCGCATCCTGGAAGACCGCGATCTCCCCGAAATGCTGCCCGGGCCCGAGCGTCGCAACGACTTCGCGGCCGTCAGGTCCGTCACGGATGACTTCGACTTCGCCCGACCAGATCAGATACATGCGCCGCCCGATCTCGCCTTGCCGCACGACCTCCTGCCCGACCTCGAAGAGCTCGCGCTTGATGCCGTACTGCGTGTCCATCTTCATGTTGACGATGTCGCGGCCGAGGATCGGGCTGAGCATCCAGTCGATCGCAAGCCGGACCTTGCGGTCCCACCTCGGGATGAAGCTCAAAACGAGAATGCGCCAGGTTATCCATGCGAACACGCCCCTGAACTCGAACCCGCGCACGTTCGTGCTCCCGCGCTAGGCACTACGCTTGAGCGCCGGCGCGCTTGCCTCTTCTCCCAGCAGTTCCGCGAAATATGGCGTCAGCAGACGATTGGTCGGGTCGAACTTCCTGCGGTACTCCGCGAATTTTTCGAGTCTCGCGCCAAGCGCCTTCGTCACCTGCTCGCGGGTGAGAAACGGCGATTGGTTGAACAGCGGCTGCGCGCCGTTCCTGATACAGAACTCGTTGTAGACGGCCAGATACTCGCGCCAGCCCTTGGTTGTGCTCACGACGGGGTCGATCGTGATCTTGGTCCCGTCGTAAGTATAGGACAGCAGCGAATTGGTGTCCTTTCCGACCCTGTAACCGACGTCCATGACGTCGATACGAAAGCCCGTACGCTTGAAGTAGTCCGCGCTGAACTTCGCATACTCACGCAAGACGGTCGCGAATTTTTCCTCTGGAAAGCCCCAGAGGCTGAAGGTGTATTTTCCGGCCCCGCCATGCTCGCCGTAGCGGATCATCTGATCGAACGGGTGCACATCCTTTTGATGCAGAATCTTGGTCAACGCCCAAAGCTGCAGCCATTGTGAGGCGCTGAGCAGGAAGTTCCGAAGCGGCGCAATCGGGATGTAGTTCGTGCACAGCGCGGAGAACCCTGGCCCGTACAGCGCCCAAATGTTGTTTCGCAACTTCCACCCCCAGCGCGACACCGGTCCGTCCGGCTTGTCCGCCGGCCTCTGCAATTCCACGGTGATCTTCTCGATCATCGGGCTGGCGAAGTAGGTCATCGCTACTTCGCGCTTGCGCAGCTCCGGGTAGGCCTTCTCGAACTCCTCGAAGCTGTAAGTGTAATGCTCGACGCGCATGCGCCGTGTCGGCCGCACCATGATGGTCGCCTCGTAGACGATGCCGAGGAGCCCGTAGCTCGACCGCATGGCCTGCATAAGCTCCGGGTCTTTCTCTTCGGTCACCTCCATCAGCTCGCCAGACGGTGTGACCAGCTTGATGGAGGTCGCATAGGCGTTCACCTGACCGAACTCGCCCGGGTGGGAGCCATCTTTGGTCCCGCAAGTAACACCACTGCCAAACGTCAGATTTCCCAGCTCGATGTTGACGTAGTACTGCAGGCCGCGCTTCGCGAGCTCGTTGCCCACGTCGATGTATTGCGCCCCTGCCTGCGCGGTGACGTAGTCCTTCCCGATCTCCACGATGCGGTTCATGCGGCTCATTTTGATCACGGTGCCACCGTTAGCGACGGAGCATTCCGTCGTTGAGTGGTTGGAGCCGACCGCACGGATCGGCGAAGGATACTTGCCGGGATTCTTTACGATTTCGACGATCTCCTCGACCGTCGTCGGTGTGACCACGACCTGTGGCCTGGACGGAAAATCGCCGTACCAATTCGAATAGGGGACGCCGCCGAATTGTTGGTCCATATCGAGACCTCCTCTTAGGCTCTATGTGACCGACTAACCGCTACAAGTCGGCTGAATGCGCTGGACCCGGCAGCGGCCGGGCTGCGCGTTTATCCAATTAGTCGGGTATATCGTTGATGCTTGTCGGCTCTTTCAGCGGCATCGCGTTTGCCTGGTGGCGGTACGACGAGGCCGCGAAATAAGCCAGCCGCCGCACACGCATGAGCGACCCGAGCGGCTGATGCTCCTCGATGCAATGCCACGGGTTCCAGGAGAGGACGTCGTCCACGCAGGCGCGCCGCGCCGGACTATACGCTTCCTGCGCCGGGATGCTGATCTTGCCGAATGCACGATACGGACTTTCGCTTTCCGGCCACTCGACATAGCCGTCCTCAACCGGCATCCGCTTCAGGTCCGTGCAAAGCTGCGCGCGGAATTCGTATTCGACCGAGTTCTTCCGAAAGAACTCGACGATCGTGTCGCGCAGAACATTTCGGTTGCTCATTCCCGTCGGGATGCCGCGCAACGCCTTCAAGCTTTCCGATACGGGCTCGACGTTCAGCTTTGCAACGTAATCCCCGAAGCGCACCGGGGCCGTTGTAAAGAACGAGTTGCCGAGGAAATGCGTGAGGGGCAGCGCTTGGCCGGCACATCCGCCGATAAAATCCGAGCCGAAGGCCCGCATCGTGGCCGCGACCGCGCGCATCCCCACCGTCGCCCACTTGGCGATGGGTTGAGGCAGCTTCAAGAGCGCGTCGCCCACGTAGACTTGTTTTAGATAATCGTGAACGGTGTGCGTGGGCAGATTTTTGCCGTTGGCCAGGATGAAGTCCTGGGTGACCGCATCGCGGGCGTTCGGCTCCGGGTGCAGTTTCTTTCCCGGCACGCCGATGAGCTTGATTGCAAAGCCGCGATACGACGCGATCGCATCGTGATAAATGTCGGGCGGAGCGGTCGACAGGCGGATGATGACGGGATAGGTCGTCGGTGTCTTGGCGATCCCCTGGCGCAATTCCCCCGGCAAATCGTCGTAAATCTTGAGCTCGCCTTTCAGGAGACCATGGCTTTTGGCATGCGCGCCCCGAACGGCGTAGCGATGCTTTTCGTGCGCCCTCACCTGCATTCGCTTGAGAACCTCGAGGCAGCCCTGAATGTCTTCGTCTTCGTTCGGTTGCTTGACCTCAACGCCGCTCGAATACCTGACGTACTTTCCCTCTCCGTTCGGCATGGCCATGACCCCGAGGCGTAACGCCCCGGGGATCATACACAAAAACTCTACGTCAAAGAACACGGCCCGCACGGAACGCATCTTTGGGTCGGCAGGGGGGGATCGTGCATCGGACGAGGTGTCGCAACACGGTGCCAGCGAATGATGACGCAAACTCTCGCGCACGAGACTTCGCGCTCCAGCCAGACTGGAGCGAGCGCGGCCCGCAGTTGACACTTCCGGCCGTTCGGCTGACACTTGGTGCAAACGCTCTCCGCGAAAGCGTTTTTCGGCAGGTGGCACGCGGTTGACGCGCCGTTAAGTTTGTCGTGTTCGCCGGCGGTGCAGCGCTGTCCGCTGCGATGAAGAGCTTGTCATCGAAGGCCAGCGGAAGAGCCATGACGACGTCGCAAGCGAAGTCTTCTCTGCCCCACATCGTTGCGTTGGGTGGCGGCTTTGGGTCGATGTTTCTCTACAAGAAGCTTGCCGGCCAGGCGCGCCGGAAGCAGATCCGGCTCACGGTCATCGACAAGAACAACTACAATTGCTTCCACGGCATGGTCCCCGAGATGATTGCGGGCAAGATCTCGCCGAACAGCCTTCTCAATCCCTTGCGCAGCGTGTTTCGCCATGCGCAATTCCGCAACGGGACGGTCGAGAAGATCGACGTCGACAAGAAAGAGGTCGTCTACAGCCGCAACCTCGACGGCAAGGAATTCACGATTGCCTTCGACTACCTCTTCCTCAATGTCGGGTCGGTTGAAAACTTCAGCCTTTTTCCCGGCATTCGCGAGCACACGCTGCGCCTGAAGCAGTATCCCGACATTCTCCAGGCGCGTCATCACCTCATTACGATGCTGGAGCTGGCGGATATCGAGGAGGACCCGGTCGAGGTCGAGCGGCTGCTGAATTTCGTGGTTGCGGGCGCCAACTTCGCGGGGGTCGAGGTCGCAAGCGAGCTTGCGGATTTCCTGCCGCGCGTCGTGCGGGCGCGGTTCCCCAATATTCCGGTCGAGAAGATTCGGATCAACCTGATTCACTCCGGGGATCGCGTCCTGCCAGAATTGGGCAGCCAGTTCCCGAACCTGCGCGACTACGCGGAGAAGTGCATCACGGGCAGCCCGCACATCCGGCTCATTACAAAAACGCGGCTCGCATCCGCCACGCAAGAGGAAGCGGTGCTCAGCACGGGCGAGCGAATTCCGACACGCACGATCATCAGCTGCACCGGCTCGATCCCCCACCCTCTCATCGCCGCGCTGCCGTTCGAGCGAGATCGCAGCGGGCGGGTCATCACGGACGAGTTCTGCCGGGTGAAGGGCTCCCAGTTCCTCTGGGCCGGCGGGGATTGCGCCGCCGTTCCGCGCAGCGATGGCAGCTACTGTCCTCCGCTGGCGATCTGGGCGATCACAACGGGTCAGCAGGCGGCGACCAACATCAAGGCCACCCTGACGGGCGGCAGTCTCAAGCCTTATCGCTTCAACGGCCTTGGCGACGCCTGCACGCTCGGCAATTGGCGGGCGGCGGCGCACCTCAAGGGCATCCCGCTTTACGGACTGCTCGGCTATCTCTCGTGGCGGGGTTTCGTTGTGGCCTACCTCCCGCTTTGGGAGAAGAGAATCCGCCTTATCGTCGACTGGCTGATCGCCCCGTTCGTGGGCCGTGACCTCATCAACATGAATGTCCACCGTCCGATGTCCGTCCGGCCGGTCATCTTCGAACCGGGGCAGGACATCGTGCGCGAGGGCGAGGTGGGCCAGAGCCTCTACATCATCCGCTCGGGTGAGGTCGAAATCCTGAAGAAATCGGAGGATGGCGGGCCAGATCAGCACCTGGCGACACTCGGACCGGGCGAGCATTTCGGCGAAGTCGCCGTCTTCAGCGGCACGCGACGAACCGCCACGGTTCGCGCGAAGACACGCGTCGAGCTGCTCCACGTCATGCGAGAGGCTGCGCTTGCGTTGAGCGATTCGAGCCCGGCCTTTGCGCAGCTATCCGCCTCGCCGGCAGCCAGTTCCTATCTCGAGGAGGAGGACGCGTAGGGCGCAGGGCATGCCGGCGCCTTAGATTGGCGGTAAAGCCGATAGAATCCGGCGCGCCGGACTGATGATCTGGCCCGGCTGGACCTTGCCCGCCATCATCTCGTGAATGAAACCGTGGAATGTATGGAAGTTGTCTCGGCTGACGATCGTGACATCGAGAAGGCCGTCGCGGACCGCCCTCCGCATGCCCTTTCCGAAGTTCACGGCCGCATAGCCGCCACCTAAGCAGACGACCCGCGTCACCATCCTGTGCGCCCCTCACTTCTGATGGAGCTGCGCTGGCGCCGCTCAATCGGGTCTATTAGACGCGGCTTCCGCCGCTGAAGTCTTCTGAAGTTCTAAGAATTGGCGGCGCGCTCCCGAAGACCAAAACGGCTTCGACCTTGCGAACCGAACTCCCCACAGGAGGCGGAAGCTAGCGTGCCCGCTTCCAAAGACTCCCGTACCAGCACCAACAAAAGCGTATCAAAGAGCCATCTTCGCCACAAGCATTCGCAAATCGGCACCATGTCGCTTGCGCCGCGCGAAACACGCCGTTGCCTCTGTTAAGGGCCGGTCCCCGCACCAAAGATCGCGACGAGCGTCTCGACGATGGCGTCTTCCGGGATTGCCGTCCAGCTGAGGTTTGCCTTTGTGGGCCACCTTCCGTTCGAGGCTTGCGGCAGCTTGACGTCGAGCGCCTTGGCGCGGTCGGCGACCCCAGTAGGCTCCGCCGCCGAGATGCGAAAGACGTTGGTGCCGAACGGCGCCCTCTCGACGGCGACGCCGTACGTCGAAAGACGATCGACGACGGCTTTTGCGCGCGCCGCGATCATGCGCCAGCTCTCTTCCATGCCGTCGAGCGCGGAATCGGCGAGGACGGCGATCGGCCACATCTGATTGAGCCCGCCGCCAAAACGGCGGCGATCGTGATGGAGGCCGTCGATGATCGCGGCCGGACCGGCGAGAATCGCGCCAAAGGGAACGCCGAAATATTTGTAGAGCGACACGTAGACCGTGTCGTAGGGCGCCGCGAGCTCGCGCACCGGACGGCAGAGGAAGCCGGAAGCGATGTAGAGGCGCGCTCCGTCGAGGTGGGTGGCGACACCATGCTCCCGGGCGAGCGCCACGATCGCATCCTGCTCGCTAAGCGGAACCATTCCGCCGAAGCCGCGCCGGAGCGGCGACTCGACGACGATCGCCGCGATGCCTGCCGCGACACGCGCCGTCGCAGCGCGCGCGATCTCCGCCTCGATCGCCGCCGCGGTGAAGCCCGCATGCGGAATCGCCACGAGCGAGAGACCGGCAAGCTCCGAAGCGCAATCGCCGGAATCGTTCGCGATGTGGCCCTCCGCCTGCACGACTATGCGCTTGCCGCGGCCTACAGCGTGAGCGCGGAGTGCCAGCAGGTTGGCGAGCGTGCCGGTCGGAAAGAGCATCGCCCGTTCCTTGCCGAGCGCCGCCGCCATCCGTTCTTCGAAGACGGCGACGCCGCCGCCGCGCGAATATTCGTCAAGCGCCGGCGGACTCGCCGCGACCGCCTTGGCGAGCCGCGCGGCGAAGTCCGCCGGATCGATGTCCGGCGCGTCGCCTGCGAGATTGAGGACGGCCACCGCGTCTTCACCCAGGCTGCGTGCCGAAGGTGCCGCGGCCGACAGCGACGAGCTTGCCGCTCTCGTCAGTCACCCGGACATCGACGACACCGATCGTGCGGCCGGCGCGAACGACCTCCGCCTCGGCGCGAAGCGCGCCGGCAGCGGGCCTCAGATAGTCGACCCTGAGATTGATGGTCGGCACGAAATCGCCGACGCGGACGGAGAGCGCGTAGTCGGCCGCAATGTCGATGAAGGCGGATATAACGCCGCCATGGATCTGGCCGCTCTCGGAGCGGCCGTAATCGGGCTTGAACGGAAGCGCGAACACGACCCGGCCCGCTTTGGGGTCGACCTCGAGCGGCGTGATCTCAAGGAAGCGCTGAAACGGTGGCCGCTTCAGCGCCGCGGCGACCGCGTCGATGTCGCCGAGGCGGCTCATGGCTCGAGGATCACCTTGCCGAAGATCCTTCGCTCTTCCATCAACCGCTCGGCGCGCGCCGCCTCAGACATTGGGAGCACTTGGCTGATCACCGGCGTCAGCCATCCCTCGGCAACCCCGTCGACCATCTTGCGGATGCCTTCCGTCGACCACCCGTCGCAGCCGATGATGTTCAGCTCGCGGATCCAGACATAGCGGATATCGGTCACCGCCTCGTAGCCCGCGGTAGCGCCGCAGGTGACCAGCCGGCCGTCCTTGCGCAACGTTCGAAGCGACGGCGCCCAGGTGTTGCCGCCGGTGAAGTTGACGACGAGGTCGACGCCGCGCTTGCCCGAGATACGCCAGGCGGCTGCGCTGAAATCTTCGGCGCGGTAGTCGATCACGTGGTCGGCGCCGAGCTCCCTTAGCCGTTCCGCTTTGTCGGCGCCGCCCGTTGCCGCGATCACCGTCGCACCGACGTGCTTGGCAATCTGGACGCAGGCGTTGCCGACACCGCCGCTGGCACCGAGGACTAGGACAAGCTCGCCGGCTTTCACCTTGCCGCGCACGTTGAGCATGTGCTCCGCGGTGCCGTAGGCGACCGGCAGGCAAGCCGCCTCGAGGAAGGAAACGGAGTCGGGGAGCTTGATGACGTGGCTCGCCGGGGCGACGGCGTATTCGGCCATGCCGCCCTGAATCTGCTCGCCCATCATGCCCCCCGGCGTCGACGGGTTGAGCACGACGCGATTGCCGATGGCGAACCCCTTTACGCCGGAGCCAATGGCCGCGACTTCGCCGGCAATGTCGCCGCCCGAGATGAACGGCATCGGCACCGGCATTCCCGGCATGCCACGGCGCACGAAGATGTCGAGGTGATTGAGGCCGCACGCCCGCACCCGCACGAGCACCTGGTCCGCAGCAGGAACGGGGTTGGGCCAGTCGCGCCAGACGATGTTCTCCGCGCCGCCCTGCTTTTCGATGACTGCCGCCTTCATCGGCCCGCGCCCTCGTTTCGATCCGTGACAAAGTTGACAACGGCCCCGGAGGCATCCGCCGGGCCGACCCGGAGCGTGCCCGCGCGCTCCGTGAAGGATACACCTCCATGCCGCAGCGCGCCTGCCGTCTCCGCAATGTCCACCACCGAGAAGGCGACCGCGACGACCTTCGGCACCGGTCGCGGATCACCCACCTCGGGATAGACGGTACCGACATCAGCGGCAGCAACGACATCGAGCCGCCCCGGCGAAAGCGTGAAACCAGAGCCGTCCGGCTTGCCGAGAACCTGCGTCAGCCGCGCGATCGTCGCGGCAGGGTCGTCGCTCGCGACGGTCACGGACCTGAGCGCCGTGACGCCGTTCGGATGGGTGAGAAGCTCCGGTTGCCAGAGCACGTCCGGCGTCTTCTGCTCGATGATGATGAAGTCCGCCTCTGGATAGTGCTCGTCATCGAGATAGGCGATGGCGAAGCGGCCCGGCTTGGTGTTCTCCCCGAACGGCACATCGCGCCCGACGAAAATCGGCTCCGCGACGCCGGGCACACCTCTTGCCTTGAGCTTGCGAGCAGTGGCGGCCGCGTCTGCCACACCGAAGGCGATCAGATGGAGACCGGCATAGCGGGCGAGCCGGCGCGCGACATTGTCGTGCGGCAGCTTTGCGTCCGTGATTCCGAGTATCTCGAAATAGCCCTGCTCGAACATGGCGCAGTAGTTTCCGGTCCCCCACGGGCCGATCTCGCCGGAGGGAAGCGCACCCTTGTGCGAGCTCTTGGCCGTCAGGCGAAAGCCCAGCCTTCGATAGGAAGCCGCCGCGGCATCGAGATCGGGAACCACCAGCGCGACATGATCGAGCCCGAAGCTCATGCGTCGGCGCCCGCTTTGGCTTTCGCACCGAAGCGCGCTTCAAGATCGCAAGCGACCACGGCGCGGTCGTTCTTGCCGGCGCCGTTCAGCGGGATCGCATCGACGATGACGACATGGCGCGGGTGGGCGTAGGCCGGCCCGCTTTTCAGGCAATGCTGCTTCAGCGTCTCCGCCTCGGCGGCGCCAGGCTTTGTCAACATCACCAGCGCTGCCGGCACGGCGCCCTTGATCGCGTGCGAGACCGGAACGACGCAGGCGTCGACGACCGCCGGATGTGCGAGAAGCAGGTTCTCGACCTCCTTCGGATAGACGTTCTCGCCGCCGCAATTGAACATGTCGTCGGTGCGGCCGCGGAAATAGAAGAAACCCTCCTCGTCCTTGCTGAAGAGATCGCCGGTGCTCAGCCAGCCGTCGACCAGTCGCTCGGCGTTGACCTTCGGCAAATTGTGATAGCCTGGCGTGACGCCTGGGTTCTTCACCCAAAGCTCGCCATACGAAGGATGCTCCTTGCCGTCGCTGCCGACGAGCCTCACCTCGCCCTCCGGCCAGGCGACGCCGCAGCTTCCGAACGGCACGCGGCGGCCGTCGAGCGGCGGGCCGATCATCACCGGGCCGCCTTCGGTCAGCCCGTAGCTCTCGCCGACCTTGACGCCGAACGCCGCCTCGATCTGCTCCATCAGCTCTTCGGCGACGGGGGCCGAGCCGATCGACAGCTCCGTCAGCGCCGAGAAGTCGAGGCTCTCGATCAGGTCGCGATGCTTGAGAAGCATCGAGAAGACCGCCGGCACGCCGCCCGCCTTGGTGATCTTGTAGTCGGCGAGCGCCTGCAGGAACTGGCGCGGCTCGAAGCTCGGCAGGATCACGACGCTGCCGCCGACGTGAAGCTTCGGCTTGATGGCGCCCGCCATGGCGTTCTTGTGGTAGAGCGGCACCGCGACGAGCGCCCTCCCCTCCGGCCCTTGCGGCCAGTATTTCTGCACGCAGCGTATCCACCAGAGCTGCCCGGCATGCGTGAGCACGACGCCCTTCGGCTTGCCGGTCGAGCCGGACGTGTAGGGCTGGAACGAGGGATGGTCGTCGGCGATCCGTGGCGGCACAAACGGCAGTGCCGCGCGCGGCGATGGCTGCGTCGTAGTCCTCCCAGCCGGCCGGCGGCGCGTCGAGCGCGATGCGGACCGAGAGGCCTTCGTTATCGACGACGCCGACGATCACCGGGCTGACGGCCGGATCGACCACCGCCGCGCGGCAGCCGGCATCGCGGATCGTGTATTCCAGCGTGTCGGCACCGAGCTTCGTGTTGAGCGGCACGGGAACGATCCCCGCCCGCATCGCGCCATACATAATCTCGACGAACTCGAAGCGGTTGCCGACGGCGAGCGCCATCCTGTCGCCCGGCACGAGACCGCGCGCGACAAGCGCGGAGGCGACCCGGTCGAGCCGCTCCTCGAGCATCCTATAGGTGATCGCGGCCTCGGGCGTGCGCGAGAGATCGATCATCGCGACGTTGTCGGGATACCGCTCGGCCGCATCGTGCGACCAGTAGCCGAGATTGTTGAAGCGGGGATCGTCGACGGCGAGGGTCATGCGGCGTGCTCGTGCTGCGATTGGAGGCGGCGCGCGGCGTTGCGGCCGGCGATGCCCCCGCCGACGAAGCATTCGGCGAGGTTGCCGCCGGAGAGATAGAGATGGCCGAAGGCGCTGCCGCACTCGCCGGCAGCGAAGAGCCCGGGGATCGGCGCGCCGAACGGGTCGAGCACACGTTGCTCGGCGTCATGCACGGGACCGCCCTGCGTGTTCGAGACGATCGGGCGGACCTCCGCAGCATAGAAGGGCGGGACCGCGATCGGATGGAGCGAGCCCGCCGGCCGGCCGAAATCCTCGTCGCGGCCGCCGACGCAAAGCGCGTTCCAACGCCGAAGCGTGCTCGCGAGCTCTCGCGCGCCAACGCCGATGTTGGCTGCAAGAGCTTGAACCGTCGCCGCCTCGCGGATCGTGCCGCGCGCGACCTCCTCGTGATTGTCGGGACTCCATTCGTAGGCGACGTCGGGATCGTTCCGGGTCGGCTTGCCGAGTGGATAGCGCGCGAGCCCTTCGGCGTCGGTGAGGAGGAAAACGGGACGGTGCTCAAAATCCTGCCTGAGCGGATCGAAGGTTGCGAACGGCCGCCAGCCCGTGTCCTGCATGTAGGGCTCGTATTCGTTCATGAAGCGCCGGCCGCGCCGGTCGACGAGTATCCACATCATCGCCGGCACTTCGCGGCCATCGCCCGGCCGCCAGTCCGGCAAGCGCTTGACGCGCACGCCATAGGGATAGGCCGGGTCGGGCGGCGGAAAGCCATAGGCGCCGTGGTAGTGCCACATGTGCCAGAGATCGGCGCCGACCGCCTGCGCCATGCGGATGCCGTCGCCCGTGTTGTGACGGTAGGCGGCGTTGAGCGCCGGTCCGCCGGGCCAGTATTGCGCTTGCAGCTCCGGATCGGCCTCGAAGCCGCCGCAGGCGAGGATCACGCCGCCGCGCGCCGCAACCCGCGCACCGTTGTCGAGGATCACGGCGTCGATGGCACCGCGCCCGCGCTCAAGCCGCGACACCGCGCGGCCGGTCACGACTTTGATCGGGTCGCTCCGCGCATCAACCGCGTCGGCGAGAAGCTTGAATAGCCGCATGCCGGCAGGCGAGCCGCGCACGTGGGGGTAGGCGGTCGGATCGAAGCCTGGGATGTCCTCGACCGTGACGAAGCCGAAGGTGTCGGAGCCGGGGAGCGGATAGTTGCCGCCGGCCGGACGTAGCGCGACCGTCGCACCGTGCGCTTCCGCGAGCTTCTCGATCGCGGCGGGGAGCGCCACCATCCCCTCCGCCAATTGCCTGAGCACCGGCGCGGGCGTCTTGCCGCCGCAGGTGGCCTCGAGATAGGCGAAGGCCTCGTCGGCGTCATCGGCGACCCTGAGCCCGCCCGCCGAGCAGACGGAGATGCCGCCCGGCTCTTTCGCCTTCTCGACGAGCAGGACGCGAGCGCCCGCATCGGCCGCCGCGATCGCCGCCGCACCGCCGGCAAAGCCGAAGCCGATGACGATGACATCGGTGGATTTCGGGACGCTCGCCATCAGTCGCCCATCGCCTCCGGGAAGAGCGCCTTAAGCCCGTCGACGAGATCGCGGATGCTGGCGTCAAGCATCGCCCGCCCCTTCTCGACGGTCGAAAGCGTCGGGTCGCCGCGCGCGCCGCGCGCGCTGTAGTCGGGGCCCGAAGCCGGATCGCCACTGAAGATCGACGGCGCGTAAAACACGGTCTTCGGCAATGCATCGGAGTTGCCGTAGTCCGCGACGGCGCGGTCGAGCCGCACGGCCGACGGATCGATCGCCATGATGATGGAAGTCTCGTGCTCGTCGGCGTGCCCGCCGGAGGTCTGCTGCATCAGATGGTCGGTGTCCTTGCCGAGCCGACGGATGTCGGCGACCTGGATACGCACACCGGCCTCTTCGTAGAGCTCTCGCAGCAGGACGTGGACCACGGGCTCGGTCGAGACGCCGGTATTGATCACTGCGATCCGGCGCGCGCCCTGCGCGATGAAGCCTTCGAGAATGTCGCGAAGCAACGCGGAGAACGTCTCCGGCGAGAGGTGCTGGCTGCCGGGATAGTGGCGGAAGGCCGGGTAGTAGCCGAAGCCGACGATCGGCGCGACGACGACCGGCAGCGCCTCGGCGACTCCACGCGACAGCGCTTCGGCGAGCATGTAGTCGGTCTTCAGCGGAAGGTGATGGCCGTGCTCCTTGGCCGCCGCGCCAATCGGGACGACGACGACCCGCCCGGCATCGATCCAGGCTTTCGCCTCCGGCCAAGTCAGGTCTCCGAGGTAGACACCGCGCATCGTCGCCACCGTCAGAGCCAGCGTTCCAGGAACGCACGCACGCGCCGGCTCCACACCACGATGCCGTCGCGGAAGAGCAGGTGGCCCTCCATGTTCGTAGCGCCGAGGCCTGGGAAGACGTGCGACTCGAACACCTTGCCGGTCCCTTCGAGAGCCGCGGCGATCTCAAGCGTCGGGCGGACGCTGAAGTCGTTCGCCGCCTGCAGGAAGCAGGCCGGCTGCGTCAGTCGGCGTGCAGCGTCGGTCATCAGCGCGCGGAGCCCCGGCGTCCGATCCCAGTTCATCGCCGCGCCGGCGAAATCGACCGAGCAGCGGAAGCGATCGGATTTTGACGCGGCGAGCAGCGTCACCACCCCGCCGAACGACGAGCCCATGACGCCGATATGCTCACCGTCGATTTCCGGCAGGCCGCCGAGATGTTCGCCCGCCGCGACGACGTCGTCGCTCTCCCCGTCGAGCCGCGTGGCAAGCGCCTTGTCGTATTCCGGCGTGCCGAAGGGCGCCGAGACTTCTTCCCGCCACGGGACGCCCGGAGAATTCCCGTAGCCCCGCCGGTTGGGCATCAGGCAGGCGATGCCCCATGCGTTGAGCAACGCCGCGATGCCGGGACGGCTTGGCTCGTCCGAGCCTTGCTGGATCGAGCTGCCGTGGTTGATGACCATCGCCGGGAACGGCCCCTCGCCCGGCGGCAGAAAGAGAAAGCCGGCGAGATCGAGCCCCGCGCTTGGGAAGGTGATCTCCCGCGGTACCAGCGAATGACCGTCGACGGAGCGCGGGGCGAGAGCGCCGACCGGCGCCGCGTCGTACTCCAGGATGCAGCGGCGGAAGTCGCGGATCACCTGGCCCATGCGCTTACGCACATCCTTGAACTCGGCGCTCGCATCACGCGCTGCGAGATCGGACGCGCGCTCGGCCTTGCTCGAGAAATGGCACTCCCATTGCACCGTCCCTTCGTCGCCCTCGCCACCGAGGAGAATGCGCCCCATCGGAAGGCCGATGGAGCGCCGGATCGCGCATGCCTCGCGCCGGAGTGCAAGCACGTCGGTGCCCTTCCCTTCTTGCGGCCAGTAGACGGTGCGTTCGGTCAGCATTCCGGTTCTTCCTCCCCGATCAGCCCGGATGGTGGCAGGCGACCTGCCGCGAGGGGCCGGCCGGCCTAAGCGGCGGCCGGACGGTGTGGCAGATCTCGGTGGCGCGCGGGCAGCGCTGATGGAACGCGCAGCCGGGCGGCGGATCGAGCGGGCTCGGGATCTCGCCTTCCAAGATGCGGCGCCTGCCGCGACTCTTCGGATCGGGCTCGGGCACGGCGCCGATCAGCGCCTGCGTATAGGGGTGAGCCGGCGACCCGAAGAGATCGGCCTCGCTCGCGAGCTCCACGATACGGCCGAGATACATCACCGCCACGCGGTGGCTGACGTGACGGACCACGCCGAGATTGTGCGAGATGAAAACGAGCGTCAGCGCGAAGTCGCGCTGGATGCCGGCGAGAAGATTGAGGATTTGTGCCTGGACCGAGACATCGAGGGCCGAGACCGCTTCGTCGCAGACGATGAGCTTCGGGCGCACGGCAAGCGCACGTGCGATGCCGATCCGCTGTCGCTGGCCGCCGGAGAAGGCATGCGGATAGCGGCTCCCGGCGTCGCGCGGCAGCCTGACCACGTCGAGCGTCTCGCCGACACGCTCGGCGATCTCTGCGCGCTTCAGGCCGAGGGCGCGGAGCGGCTCCCCGATGATGTCGGAGACGCGCATGCGTGGATTGAGCGACGAGTACGGGTCCTGGAAGACCACCTGCATGTCGCGGCGAAGCGGACGCATCTGGTGGGCCGTGAGAGCGGTGATGTCGCGCCCTTCAAAGACGATGCGACCAGACTTCGGCGTGATCAGACGGAGCATCAGGCGGCCGAGGGTCGTCTTGCCGCATCCGCTCTCCCCGACGATGCCGAGCGTCTCGCCGCTTTCGACCGAAAGGTCGACACCTGCAACGGCCTGCAGCCGCCGTCCCTTGCCGGCCGGAAACTCCATCGACAGCCCTTCGACGGAGAGGATCGGCGAGGCGGCGCTCACGCCACGGCCTCCGCTTTTTCCGAGACGAGACCATGCTCGTCGTGGCGCCAGCAGGCGACGCGGCGCCCGTCGCGCGTCGATTCGAGTGCCGGAGTCTCCGTCCGGCAGCGCGCGATCGCGTCCGGGCAACGCGGATGGAAGCGGCAGCCTCCGGGCATCAAGGCCGGCGAAGGCGTGGTGCCGTCGATGACCGGCAGCACGGTGCGCTTCTCGGTGACACGCGGGATCGAGTGGAGCAGCAGGCGCGAATAGGGATGGCCGGGCGCCTCGAAGAGCGGACCGACCTCCGCCGCCTCGACGATGCGGCCGGCATACATGACGAGCACGCGGTCGGCCATTTCGGCGACGACGCCCATGTCGTGCGTGATGAGCAGCACCGACATGCCGAGATCGGCATTGAGCTCGCGGATCAGGCCGAGAATCTGCGCCTGGATGGTGACATCGAGCGCCGTAGTAGGCTCGTCGGCGATCAGGAGCTTCGGACCGCAGGCAAGCGCCATCGCGATCATCACGCGCTGTTTCATGCCGCCGGACATCTGATGCGGATAGTCGTCGATGCGCTGGGCCGCCGCGGGAATGCCGACCCGGTCCATCAGGGCGACCGCGCGCTTCCTGGCCTCCGCACCGCCGAGCCCTTCGTGCTCGACAAGCACCTCGGCGATCTGGAACCCGACCGGAAAGAGCGGGTTCAGGCAGGTCGCCGGCTCCTGGAAGATCATCCCGATCTCGCGGCCCCTGACCCGCCTCCAGGCCCGCCGGTCGAGGCGCGTCAGCTCGGTGCCGCCGAGGACGATCGAGCCCGCCTCGATATGCCCCTGCTCGCCGAGCAGGCCCATGATGGCGAGCGCGGTGACCGACTTGCCCGAGCCGCTCTCGCCGACGACGCCAACGATCTCGCCAGTATTAACCGTGAAGCTGACCTGGTCGACGACGCCGACCCGGCCGCGGATCGTGTCGAACCCGACCGACAAGCCGCTGACCGAAAGAAGCGGTGCCCGGCCGTTCATCGCTCGCGCACCCTTGGATCGAGAATGTCGCGCAACCCGTCGCCGAAGAGATTGAAGCCGACGAGCGTGATGCCGAGCGCGGCGCTGGCGGAGAGAGCGAGATAAGGATCGGTGCGCAGCTCAGGCAGCCCATCGCGGATCATGCTGCCCCAGGTCGGAGTCGGCTCCTGCACGCCGATGCCGAGGAAGCTCAGTGTCGCCTCGGCCATGATGATGAAGCCGACGCCGATCGAGGCGCGGACGATGAGCGGCGCGACGATGTTCGGCAGGAGATGGTCGATCAGGATGCGGTGCGCCGGCGTGCCGCTTGCGACAGCCGCTTCAACGTACATTTCGGAGCGGAGAGTCAGTACGAGCGAGCGCGCGAGACGGGCAATGCCGGGCCACCAGACGAGCGAGAGCGCGATGATCACCGTCAGCGTCCCGGCCCCGAGCATGGCCGCGACCAGGATCGCGAAGATGATGTCCGGGAAGGCAAAGACAAGGTCGACGGTGCGCATGATCACCGTGTCCACCCAGCCGCCGAAATAGCCCGCGCACATGCCGAGCGTGGTGCCGACCGTCAGCGTGATCGCGAGCACCGAAGCGGCGATCAGGAGCGAGACGCGCGCGCCGAGAATAAGCCGCGAGAGGATATCGCGTCCGACTGCATCGCCGCCGAGCAGGTGGTCGGCGCCGGGCGCCGCCCACACCGACAACATATCGACCTCGGTCGGATCGTACTTCGTGAAAAGCGGGCCGAAGATGGCGATCAGCAGCACTGCAAGCACGATCGAGCCGCCGATCACGATGTTCGGGCTCCGGCGCGCGCGCCGCCAGAAATCGAAGCGCTCGGTGTTGGAAGGTGTTGAAACCGAGGCCATCGCCATCTCACCTTGCCGCGTAGCGGATGCGCGGATCGATCGCCGCGTAGAGCAGATCGACCACGAGGTTGATGCCGGCATAGAAGAAGGTGAAGAGCAGAACGATCGACATCGTCACCGGGTAGTCGCGGGCGAAGATCGACTGGATCGCCAGACTGCCGAGCCCGGGAATGTTGAAGATCGTCTCCACGACGAAGGTCCCCGACAAGAGCCCGCCGAAGATGATGCCGATGCTCGTCAGAAGCGGCACCAGCGTGTTCCTGAGCGCGTGGCGATAGACGACGAGCCGCTCGCGCAGGCCCTTGGCGCGGGCGGTCCTCACATAGTCCTGCTGCAGAACCTCGAGCATGTAGGTGCGGGTCAGCCGCGCGATATAGGCGATCGGCGAGACCGCCAGCACCAGCACCGGAAGGATGATCTGATCGACACGTCCCCAGCCGGCGACCGGCACGAGATTGAGGCGGATGGCGAACAGATAGACGAGGAAGGAAGCAAGCGCGAAGTTCGGAATCGAGATGCCGGCGACGAGAACGAGGATGATGCTCGTGTCGGCGAGGCTGTTGCGGTGGAGCGCGGCCGTCGTCCCGAGCACAACGCCGATCGGGATCGCCAGGAACAACGCCGCGAGCGCCAGGATCGGCGTGATGGAAAGGCCGGTCCAGATCACGTCGATGACCGGGATGCGCGCGAAGCGGAACGACAGGCCGAAAGTGCCATTGGCGATGTCGCCGAGATAGCTCAGGAACTGGAGCGTGAGCGGCCGATCGAGGCCGTAGTCGGCGCGAAGCCGCGCTTCGAGGACGGGATCGCCGGCATGATTGCCGAGCAGCGTCGCGATCGGATCGCCCGGCACGAACTGGGTCGCGATGAAGGTGAGAACAATGGCGAGGAAGAGCACGGGCAGGAGCCCGATCAAGCGACGTATGGCGTAGCCGATCATGTCCGTTCCTGATGCGCGCCGCAAACGCTCCGGAGCGTAATCCCGGCCCGCGCCGACACGGAAGAGCGCGGGCCAGGGAAACGCGGTATTGCGCCGCTATTCAGTGATGCTCACGTCGGTGAACGGCAAGAGCCTGAAGGGGGTGAGATGCAGCCCCTTAACGTTCGACTTCTTGAGCACGACCTGCTTGCGCACCGTCGTCGGGCATGGTCCCCAATCGGCGCGGGCCACGTCCTCCGCTTGCTTATAGATGGCAACGCGCGCTTTCTCGTCAGGTGTCTGCAGCGCCTTGTCGATCAGCGCGTCGTACTCGGCGTTCGACCAGCGCGGCCGGTTGAACTTCGAGCCCGAGTGCCACATCGGGTTCAGGAAGGTCAGCGCGTCCTTGTAGTCGGCCGACCAGCCCCACGGGAAGAACGCCACCTCGCCGGCATTCATGCTCTTGATGAAGTTGCCGCGCTCGACCACGTTGATCGAGATGTTCATGCCGAGCACCTTGTTGAGCTGGCTGGCGAAGTAGGCGAGGTCGTTCTTGTTCGGCTCGGTCGACGATATCTCGACGGGTGGCAGCCCCTTGCCGTCGGGATAGCCGGCTTCCGCCGAGGAGCTTCTTGGCGCCCTCAGGATCGTAGGGGATCGGCGGCCGGCTCGGGTCGAAGCCGGCGACACCCGGCGGGATGATGCCGAGGCCCGGATAGGCGGCACCGTCATAGAGGCCCTTGACCATCGCGTCGCGATCGAACGCGATGCACACGGCATGGCGGACGCGCGGGTCCTTGAACGGCGGATAGACGTTGCCGTTCATGCCGAGGTACTGCATCTGCGCCGCCGGAGCATCGAGCGTCTGCCCCTCGAACTGCGGGTCCTTCAGGATGCGGCGCACAGTCGCCGGATCGGCGTAGACGACGTCGACCTCGTTCGCCTCGTACATGGAGACGGCCGTGTCGCCCGACGGCACAACCAGGAAGTCGACGCCGTCGATCTTGGGCGCGCCGCCCCAATAATCCGGATTGGCCGCGAGCTTCACGTCCTGGCCGCGGTTCCACGCGACGAACTTGAACGGTCCCGTGCCCCCTGACGCCTTCAGGTACCACTCCGGCCCGAGTTCGTCGACGATGCCGGAATCCATGAAGTAGAAGGGATAGATCGGAAAAAGCACGTCCGGCTTGGTGAAAGTCACGTCGATCGTGTGGTCGTCGACGATCTTGATGCCGGAAATCTCGGCGGCCTTGCCCGCGGCAAAGTCATCCGCGCCGACGACGGCCGTCAGGTAGTCGGCGCCGAGACCCGCCTTGTTGCCGGGGCGCAGCAGCTCCTCGAAGGTGTATTTGACGTCCTTCGCCGTGAACGGACGGCCGGAGTGGAACTTGACGCCCTCGCGCAGCTTGAACGTGAAGCCGAGATTGTCGGGATGCGCGGTCCACGAGGTGGCAAGTGCGGGGACGATGTTCCCCTCGCTGTCCAATCCGACAAAGCCTTCGTAGACATTCTGCAGAATGTCGCCGGCAACGAGCTCCGAATAGGTGATCGGATCGACCATCGCCGGATCGGCCGGGATGTTCATTCTGAGCTCCGCCGCGTCGGCGGACAAAGCACCGGCGGAGCAGGCCAATCCTAGCCCGACGACGGCAAAGGCGAATTGTCTCAGTTTCATGGTTTGACCCCTCGGTGAATGCGCGAACGCCCTATGCGCCGCGGCCTCTCATGCAAAGCGCCGCCCGTAGGACCTCGCCGGCAGCGCGACGCGTCCGGTCGGCTCACTCGCTGGGCTCTCCCCCCTGTGGAAATCAGGCTACGGTACCGTTCTTGCCGGAATCAATCCGACATTTCGCAGGATTCAGGGCCTCAAGGCCGGCTTTTCGGAGGGGAGATATGGCATATCGCCAAATTGACGGCGTTGACCGCAAGCTGATCGCGCTGCTCGAAGCCGACGCCCGCGAGCCTCTGGCGGTGCTGGCGCGCAAGCTCGGCCTGTCGCGTTCGACGGTGCAGGAGCGCCTGGCGCGGCTTCAGCGCGACGGCGTGATCGAGGGCTACACGATCCGCCTCGGCGCCGACATGCGCGCCGCGCAGCTGCAGGCGATCGTGCGTTTCACGATGGACCCCAAGCACACGACCTCCGTTGTTGCCCGATTGACCGAGATCGTGGAGATCAAGAGCTGCTATTCGGTGAGCGGCGCCTTCGACCTCATCGTCTTCATCAGTGCGGAGTTGGCGCTGCGGCTGAACCAGATCCTCGACGAGATCGGCAACCTCGACGGCGTCGAACGGACGACGTCATCGATCGTGCTCGCCGTCGAGTTCGAGCGATAGAACGAGGGCAAAGATCCGCCCTTGTCGGAAAGGTCGCAGCTACTTCTGCAGGCTCCGTCCCTGCAAGCGTATCCGTCACCCGCAATCACGCCGGCTCCGACACAAGCCGCATGATGTCGGCCATGTCGGTGACCTTGTCGAACGAACCGATGGTACCTTCGAGCTCCTGCGCCTTGGCCTTGCCTGCAAACTCAGTCGCGGCGGCGGCAAAGCGGTCGCGTATCAATTCCGGGCTGGCGGGAATGACGTCGCGGAGCGATCGCGAAAGCGTCCGCCCATCCTTCAGCGCCACCGTGATCGCCGCGCCTTGAGCCGCCGGGAAAGCGGCCGTCATGTCATCGTCAGGCTCCACCTCGATCAATCCGGCAAGGCGTAGAAGCGCCGGATCGTCGAGCGCGCGGTAGGAGCTTTCGTCGACCGCGCCTCTGAGCAGCGCGCTCGCCACCGCATAATGGATGCTCATCTTGGCTTGCAGCACGCGCTCGAACGGTCCTGCGTGATCGCAGCCGGGATAAGCGCGCGCCGCCTCCGTCACGTGCAGCCGCACAGAGCCGATCGAATTCGGGTCGAGGCGCTCCTCGCGCGCAAGCTCCAGCGCCGCCTGACAAGGCGTCTGCGCGAAATTGCAGACCGGCGCGGCCTTGAAATAGACGGACATGATCTCCGGCTCGGCGCCGTCGAATAGCGCCACCTCCGGCACCGTGCGGTCTGGCCGATAAGCCCTGATGAGGCCCGCTTCGCCGTCGAGCGCAAGCGCCGCGCCGCGCGCGCCCGACATCGCAAGACGAACCGCCCGTATTGCGCTTGAGGCGGCATGACCGGGATGGAAGAACATCTCGTCAGACCCGGTGTAAGGCCATTGATTGAGGCCGCCGGTCATGTTCGCTGCGAAAGCGATCGCACTTGCGATCTGTGCCTCGTCAAGGCGAAGCAGCGTGCCGAGCGCCGCCGCCGCCGCGATCGGGCCTGTGTAGCCGGTGGGCCGGAACATCTTGCTGAAGACGGGATTGACGATGGCGCGTCCGACCTTGGCACCGACCTCATATCCGACGACCGCTGCCTGCGCGAATGCCGTCCCGGAAATCGCACAATCTTCCGCCACAGCCAGAAGCGCCGGCAGCACGACGACGCCAAGGTGGCTGACCGCACCGGCATGCATGTCCTCGCGCACCAGGCCGTGACCTGCGACGGCGTTCGCGAAGGCCGCGTCGCCTGCGAAGGCGTGGCGCGGCGTGCCGATGATCGTGCAGCGCCCCTCTCCTTCCGCCAGAGCGGCCGCCTGACGCGCCCAAGGCAGGGCGCGGGATTCCAACGCGCAAGAGAGGAAGTCGAGGAGGCAGAGCCGCAGCTTCTCTTTCGTCTTCGGTGACAAGGGAGCTTGTCGGTCCGCTTGCGCAGCCTGGGCGATCCGCAATGCGAGCGGAACGCTGGACTCGGTGAAGTCAGCCTTTCTTGCAGCGATCGTCATGGTCTTGGTTCCCTTGCACGGTTCGCCCGTGACATTTCGTGCTGAATGAGACGCGCGGCATCAGCCCCGCCGATTGAAGCCGGGTTGAACAAAGCGGCACTATCGGGCGGGAGAGAGCCCGCGGCGATGCCGGTCGGGCTATATCAGAACTGCGTGTTCCGTCACTTCGCAGACGCATGTTCCGCAGCAAGCGGAAAAGCGGACCTCGCCTGCTCCCTGAGCATGCGGCTCACGACGCGCGTTGCGACGCTCATCGGACGCTGCGTCGACGTCGCCAGGACCAGCTGACGCGGAATGACCGGGTCGACGATCGGCCAGGAGCGTATCCGCCCGGTGCCCAAGAGATGCTGGGCGGCAGTCTCCGACAGAATCGTGTAGCCGGCCCCCTGCTCGACAAGACTTAAGGTAGCCGTCATGGC
The DNA here is from genome assembly GCA_963761005.1 of uncultured Alphaproteobacteria bacterium. Lineage (GTDB taxonomy): Bacteria > Pseudomonadota > Alphaproteobacteria > Rhizobiales > Afifellaceae > DASWJZ01. The sequence continues at coordinate 703,342 of CAVXFK010000027.1, read as the reverse complement.
CTCGACCTCGAGCTCGATTTTAGGAGGAACGCCGAGCTTCGCCAGAACCTCGTCGACGAGAACGCGCAGGCCGTGCGGTTGCGCCGGGAGGATCAATGGAATCTCCCCGAGCCGCGCAGCCGCGACAGGCATGTCACCGACATTCGCGGGATCGCTCGTCGGACCGAGCAGGACAAGCTCGTCGGCAAACAGCGGCTCGGCCGCGAGCGTCGGACGGCGCGGCGCATCGTAGACGATCCCGATGTCGATCCGGCCGGTCGACAGCCACTCCGCCACGTGGCCGCTGAACCCTTCCATCATGTGCAGATGAATGTCGGGATATTCCGTCCGGCAACGGCGGACGAGCGCCGTGGTCAGAACCCATCCGATTGAGGGAGGCATGGCGATGACCACGGTGCCGCGCGGCGTCGAGCGTGTCGCCGCGATCTCCGATCGCGCCTGCTGCAGAGAATCCATAGCGGAACGGGCATGAACGACGAGGCGCTTGCCTTCCTCCGACAGCACCGTGCCACGGCCATTCCGATAGAAGAGCTCGACCCCCAGCTCGGCTTCGAGGCGCTTGATCTGGCGGCTGATCACCGGCTGAGCGACCGACATCAAGACCGCAGCCTTGGAGAGGCTGCCCACGTCGGCAACCGAGAGGAAATAAGAGAGCTGCTTCAGGGTCATGACGCCTCTTGGGGCGCAAGAAACCGTGCGGCCACGGCGGCCGTTACCGTTATCATTTTGAGAGAGTATTCCTGCTTCCCGCCCTGCTCAAGGGCTAGGCAGGATCGCCCGAAAGCGGCCTTCTGCGCGCTAGCGTTGGACGAACGGGTCGGCGACCTTGCCGACCGTGTCGATCCACACGCTCTTCTCCTGCAAATATTCGCGGATTGCGCTGAGACCGTTCTCGCGGCCGATTCCGGAGCGCTTGTAACCGCCGAATGGCGACATATAGCTGACGGCGCGATAGCAATTGACCCAGACCGTGCCCGCCTCAAGCCGCTCAGACATTGAGAAAGCGGTCCCGATGTTCTGCGTCCACACGCCGGCAGCGAGCCCGTATTGGGTATCGTTGGCGATCGCTACCGCCTCGTCGATATCGCTGAATGAAATGACCGAAAGGACAGGCCCGAACACCTCTTCCCGCGCGATGCGCATCTCGGGTTTCACGTCCGTGAAGATCGTCGGCTCGACGAACCATCCGTTGCCGCACTCGGGACGCGTTGCTGCGGCGCCGCCGAGAACGCAGCTCGCGCCCTCCCCCTTCGCGATGCCGATATAATCAAGCACCTTCGCGAGCTGCGGCTGCGTGGTGACCGGGCCGACCTGCGTCTCGTCGAGCGCCGGATCGCCCATGCGGGCCGTTGCCGCCAGCGAAACGAGCTTGTCGACGAACGCGTCGTGGATCGAGCGCTGCACCAGCACCCGCGAGCCCGCAATGCAGGTCTGGCCCGTCGCCGCGAATATGCCGGCGACGGCGCCTCTGACCGCATCGTCGAGCGACGCATCGGCAAAAACGATGTTGGCCGATTTTCCTCCGAGCTCAAGCGTCGTCGGCTTGATGCTTCGGGCCGCGGTCTCGAAGACACCCTGCCCGGTGCGGTCGCCGCCGGTGAAGGCGACCTTTGCGACTTTCGGGTGGGAGACGAGACATTCGCCGATCTCCGAGCCGAAGCCGGTGACGATGTTGACGACGCCCGGCGGGAATCCCGCTTCTTCGAAGAGTGGAGCGAACTCGAGCGCCGAGACGGAGGAGTATTCAGACGGCTTCCAGACGACCGTGTTGCCCGCCGCGAGAGCGGGCGCGAGCTTCCAGGTTGCCAGCATCAGCGGTGAGTTCCAGGGCGTGATCGCAGCGACAACGCCGAGCGGCTCCTCGCGGGTGAAGTTGAACATCCCCGGCTTGTCGATCGGGATCACCCGCCCCTCGATCTTGTCCGCGAGCCCGCCGAAATAATAGAACCACTGCGGTATGTAGCGCAGCTGCGTGCGCATCTCCTTGATCAGCTTGCCGTTGTCGCGGGTCTCGACGAGAGCGAGGCGATCGGCCGCCCTGCCGACCAGATCACCAAGCCGCCTGAGCAACGCTCCCCGCGCCGACGCGCTGATCCCGCGCCAGTCCGGATGGCGAAACGCCGCGTGCGCGGCGGAGACCGCACGATCGACATCGGCAGTCCCGGCCCTCGGCAGCAGCGCCCACGGTTCTCCAAGATAGGGGTTGTCGGTTTGAAAGGTGTCGCCGTCGGCAGCATCGCACCACTTGCCGCCGATCAGCATTTTATAGCTGCGCATGCAGTCTATCCCGCCCTCAGGCGACTGCAGGGACGATCGAGCGCCGGTGGCAGTCACTTGTTCGCCGCATCGACCTCGGCAAAAGCCTCACGCACGATCCGAAACGAATTGACGCCCGCGGGCACACCGCAATAGATCGCCACCTGCATCAGGATCTCACGGATCTCGTCCCGCGTGACGCCGTTCTTCAACGCGCCCTTTGCATGCATCTTCAATTCATGCGGACGGTTGAGCGCGCTGAGCATCGCAATGTTCAGCATGCTGCGTGTCTTGCGCGACAACCCCTCGCGACCCCAGACCGCGCCCCAGCAATATTCGGTCACGAGCTCCTGCATCGGGCGATTGAAGTCGTCGGCCGCAGCGAAGGATTTCTCCACAAACTCGGCGCCCAGGACGCTTTTGCGGATTTCAAATCCGCGATCGAAAATCTCTTTGCTCATGGCAGCCTCCGGGTCGGTCTCGTGATGGATTGAACGGTTGCGAATGCGTGACGTCAGGCGCTGCGGAGCTCATCCTTTGATTTCGACGCCGGCCCACTCCTCCACGACCCGCGCGATCGAAGTGAAATCGGAGCTCGCCCCAAATTTCGCGTTGGTGACGGCGAGCATCTGGCGGACGGCCGACCCGGCGACCATGGGTACGCCCATCGCCTCCGCCTCATCGATACACAGGCGGACATCCTTGTAGGAAAGCCCCGTCGCGAAGCCGAAATCGAACGTGCGCCCCAGCACGGAGCGCGGAAACTTGTCCTGCGTCGCGCTGTTGCGCCCGCTTGATGCATTGATGATATCGAGAAGCACCCTGGGATCGATCCCCGCCTTGACGCCCATGACCATCGCCTCCGAGGTCACGACGAGGGCCGATGCCGCGAGAAGATTGTTTGCGAGCTTCGCCACCTGCGCCAGGCCAGCTTTCTCGCCAACGAAAAACAGCCGGCCGAAATTCGCGAGCAACGGCTCCGCAGCTTCTACGCTGAGCTTCGGCCCAGAGACCATCACCGCAAGCTTGCCGTCGCGCGCACCAGCCAGGCCTCCACTTACCGGCGCATCGATCCACGCGATACCTCGCCCTTCGAGGCCCTTCGAGACACGTGTCGCCACTCCCGGCCCGGTCGTCGAAAGATCGATGATCGTTTTGACGCGCCCACCTTGCGCGAGCCCCTCTGATCCAAGGACAACCGCGTGGACGATATCGGGCGTCGGCAAGCTGATGAGGACCGTCTCGGCATTATCACCGACATCCTTGGACGACGTCGCAGCTTCCGCGCCAAGCTTGACGAGCTCGTCCATCGCAGCCGCGTTCGTGTCGAACACTTTGAGCTTGTGACCCGCTGCAACAAGCCGAGCGGACATGAGTTTGCCCATGCGGCCAATGCCGATGAAGCCGACAGCGGAACCTGACATTCTCTTGTGTCCTGGAAGTTTAGTTGCCTGAGACGCGAGAAAAACCTGTCCTAGCCATCACTAGTCCCGCCGTTTTCATGCCACACCATTCAATTCAGCTATATCAGAAATAGCTCCGGCTGCCGCTCGTCTGGCCAAAGCAAAGCTCATCTAGACGAAGCTCATATGTTTGGGGACGTAGCGATACGACTCGTGCTTCTCGCGGGTGACGCGCCCAACGCCCGGAAAGGGGAAATGATAGCCGAGGAGCGTCATCTTGTCGGTCGCCGCCATGTCGAAGATTCTTAGGCGCGACTCGACCGCCTGCTTGGAGTTGGTGTCGTAGAGGTATTCCCAACGCGGATTGGGAAACAGCAGCGCGTAGTGGTGACAAATGTCACCGAGGTTGAGGAAGGTCTCGCCACCCGACTCGATAATGAACGTCGTATGGCCAACGGTATGGCCGGGCGTCCAAAGCGAAGAGATGCCGGGCAGAACCTCGCCGTCCTCTTCGATGAAATGCAGCCGCTCCCGGTAGGGAAGGATGTTCTTGCGCGCGCCTTTGACGAAGGCGCCCGCGTTTTCGTCGGAGAGCTTGCTCTCGTCCGTCCAGAAATCGAAATCGCGCCTCGATATGAACAGCTCGGCGTTCGGATAAACCTTGTTACCCTCAATGTCGGTGAGACCCCACGCGTGATCGGGATGTGCGTGGGTCAGAATGACAACGTCGATGTCTTCGGGACGAATTCCCGCCGCAGCCATATTCTTCTGAAGCTGACCGGAATCCACACCGAACATCGGCACCGGGCCGAAGCCCGTATCGAAGAGCACCAGCTTGTTGCCGGTGTCGAGAACCAGCGAATTCTCCTGGAGCACCATTGGAGCGTTCGGCAGGAACTCGCGGTCGAGTGTCCGCAGCACCTCGTCTTCGGGCGCAGCCGGGAACTCCCCGGTCGCGCTCTCGAAGGTGAGCTCGCCGTCGGAAACGACCGAGGCGACGAAATCGCCAATCTTGAACCTGTACCACGCGGCCGGCTTTTCGAGAGGCATGCGCTTGCTTGCCATCGCTATGTTTCCTCCATGTCCGCCCTCGGCCAGATCACGCCTGTTGGCGACAGCCGACCGCGGCGTCTTCTTGAACGATCACGCTTCGCCCTGCCGGCGGCCAAATATGAAGGATTTGCGGTCCAACATTTGGCTATATCAGAAATAGCCGGAGAGTACCGGAGCTAGCGAAGCGGCGAACGCCCCTAGCCCCTCCTTATGCCAGCAAAACCAAGCAGAATCCGCCTTATGGCGGGCCTTGATAGCCATACCAGAATTCGGTTCATTCTGGGAATGACCGCCGCGGCAAGAAAATGCCGTACCGATGGGTGCGTCGCGATATTCTCCAATCTCTGCAGATAATTAGAGGAGACGGATTGGGAAGCGGCCAAGCCGCGCGGCCGGCGGCCCGCGGCAGGTATCGGTAACATCCCCTATTGCAAGGGATCGGCGCTCCGTGGGAAGACAAACGACAACGAAAAGACTGCCGCAGCAGGCAGTCGAACCGCATCGCGTTCATCAGAACTTGGGAGGGAGATCGATGAAGACCGTTCTTTCCGGCGCCATTGCTACGACACTTCTGTCGCTTGTTTCCACGACGGCTCTCGCGGCAGACCAGGGGCCGCTCCTCATCGGACTGATCGCCGGCACCACCGGCGCTTACGGCTCGACGGGCGTCGCTGTGGTGAACGGCGCGCAGATGGCCGTCGACGAGATCAACGCCAAGGGTGGCGTGCTTGGCCGTCAGATCAAGCTCGATGCCCACAACGACAACGCCGACGCTACGCTCTCCGGCCAGCTCTTTGCGAAGATGGTGAGCGACGGTGCGGTCGCCATTGCGGGTTCGCCGGACACCGGGCCGGTCACCGCGGAGCTCGCCATTCGCCACAAGATCCCCAACATCGGCGTCGTCGATGACGGCGGCCTCACCATCTACAAGGACGGACCGGAGGCTCCGCCCAATCCGTGGTCCTTCAGCTTCGGCCTGAATACCTTCGCCTGGGGCGAGAAGATCGGCGACTACGCGCTGGCGCACTGCCCCGACGGCCTCGCCGTGCTGCATGACCCCTCCACCTACGGCGAAGGCGGCTTCTTCGGAATCAAGCTCGCCTATGACCACGCCGGCAAGGAGATCGCCGTCAACGAGACGATTACCGAGAACTGGTCGACCGGCGCGACCGCCGGCCTGATGCCACAGGTCACCGCGCTCAAGGACAAGGGGATAAAGTGCGTCGACGTGTGGCTGACCCCGCAGGACCAGGCGGCCTTCGTCCAGGACCTGCACGCGGCAAACTATGAAATGACCGTCTTCGGCAATGACGAGACCAACGCCGACGACACCTTCTCCAAGCTGGCGGGCGACCTGGCCGACGGGACGATCACCGCCTTCCTCACCTCGGGCCTGCATCCGAGCCCTGAGCTGGTCGCCTTCCGCGAGGCGTATCAGAAGAAGTTCAATCTTGAATCCACGCCGTTCGCCGAGACCAGCTACGACAGCATCATGATGTTCGCCCAGGTTCTGACGGATGCCAACTCGACGGAGCCGGACGCGCTTCGGATGCAGCTTGAGAAGACCCAGGGCTTCAAGGGCATCACCGGCACGCTGGGCTTCAGCGAAAAGGACCACATCACCATCACCAAGGATCAGATCTCCCTCGTGAAATACGATGCGGCCTCGAAGGGTTGGGTCGAGGTCATGGAATAAGGCCATCCGGCCCAGCTAGGATGATCTCTGCGGCGTGCGGGCGGGTCTACCGTCCGCACGTCGAGTTCAAGGACCAGGCTTTCGTCTTTGAGAAGAGGGGGAGTTGCACGAGTACTCTGGCAAAGGCTTGACTGCCGCTTGTTGCTGCCCGCTATCTGATTGCCGCGCGCATCCGGCGATGGGCGGCGGCGAGGATGCGCATCGGCCTTACCGTGCTGCACCGCCTACCTCTCGAGACTGCGCCGGCGGCGACGCGTGAAGGATGGCCCCGTTGCTTCAATTCATACTCAGCGGACTGGCTATCGGCTCGATCTACGGGTTGATCGGGATGGCGTTGGCTATCTCGTTCTATGTCACGCGCGTCATCAACTTCGCAGAGGGCCAGTTGATGATGGTGTCGATCATGATAACGGCGGCTATCTTCGCCGCCGGATATTCGCCCTGGCTCGCGGTTTTCGCCGGACTACTAGCCGCCTGCGTGATTGCCGTCCTCTCCTACGTGATCGCGGTCAGGCCCATTCTTGCCTTCAATCGCTTCAGCTTCGGCTGGCTGGTCAGCACGCTGGGCTTCGCGGTCGCCGTGGAGAACGCCGCCGCCTATATCTGGGGGCCGACGTCGCGGGCGTTCCCGCAGATGCTGAACGCCACCAGCGTCTCCTTTTTCAACGCTGTTCTGACCGAGCAGCAGATCCTGGCGATCGTGACCGCCATCGTCTTCACGGCCGCCTTCGAGATCGTGCGCCGGCACACGCTCTTCGGAAAGCTCGGCATGGCGATCGCCGCAGACCCCGAAATGGCATCCGCGATTGGCGCGAACACCACGGTCTTCGCCATCGTGGCCTTCGCGATCTCCGGGCTGTTCGCAGGGGTCGCGGGCGTGCTGATCGGGCCGAACACGTTCGCCAATCCCTATCTCGGCAGCACCTACGGCATCTTCGGCTTCATCGCCATGATGATCGGCGGCGGCACCGAAAAACCCTCAGCCGCGATGTTCGGCGGACTGCTCCTCGGCATTCTCTCGGAAGGCGCGAATACGCTGATCAACTCGCAGGCCTCCGACTGGTTTCCGTTCCTTGTGCTGGTCATCATCCTGATCGTCACGCCGCGAGGGCTGTTCAGCTCGGGAAGTCCCCTGTTCCGTATCCCCGGCCTGTCGCGCGGCGCTGGGTGACCCAATGGCGAGCAGAGCCTTAGGGCAACTCTCCGCGTCCGGACTGACCTCCGAGCGCCGCTGGCGGATGCGAAGCCTTGTCTTTGTCGTGATCTACCTCGCACTGACGCTTGTCGTCGCCCGGTCGAGCTTGACGGTGCAGAGCCTGGTTCTTGTCGCCGCGGTCTTCGGCGTCCTGGCGATCAGCCTCGATCTCGTGGCCGGAATGCTCGGGCTCTACTCGCTCGGGCAAGGTGGCTTCTTCGCGATCGGCGCCTATCTGACGACGCTCGTGTCGGCGAAATACGACGTGAACGTCTTCTTCCTCCTGCCAGCTGTTCTTGTCGCGGCTGGGCTCATGGGCGCAATCGTCGGCGCCACGTCGCTTCGCGTCGGCGGTCTCTATTTTGCCATCACCACATTCGTCTTCACGCTCGTGCTGACGGTGATGGCAATCGACTTTCCGAATGTCACCGGCGGGACCCAGGGTGTTCTCGGTCCGATGTTCCCGGACTTCCCCGACAGCGTGGAGCCGCTCGGCGCATCGGTCGCATGGTGCATCATGCTGGCGCTGCTCCTCGCCATCGCCCTTGTTTCGAATATCCGCAATTCACCGCTCTACCCGGTCCTGCTCTCGATCCGCGATGCGGCGCCGTTTGCCGAGGCGGCCGGGATAAGGACCTCCAGCATCAAGGTCGGGATATTCGCCCTGTCGGCCGCGATGGCAGGAGGCGCCGGCTGGCTTTTTTCTTTTCTGGGCGTGGTGTCGCCCAGCCAATTCAACTGGGCCGTCTCACTGAACATCCTCGTCATGGTGCTTGTCGGCGGCATCAACACCACGGCGGGACCGCTGATCGGCGCGGTCTTCGTCACCATGTTTCCCGCAGTCGTGAACATCAATCCGTGGCTCCAAGAGATCCTCTATGGCGCCTTGTCGATCCTAGCGATCACGACCTTCCCCGAAGGCGTGGTCGGCTTGGCCAAGCGTCTCGACTTTGCAATCAGGCGGCAGTCCGCCGGAGAGACCGGCGCGGTCGAGCGCGGAGCGTCGCCAGGCGAAGAAGGTGCGGAAAAGTTCGAGGGATCGGGGCGGCCGCACGCCGAAGCATCCGGCGACGCGGAGGTGATCGTCGAGTGTCGTGGCATCGAGTTCGGCTACGGGATCGGGCCGAAGGTGCTGCGCGGCGTCGATCTCGCGGTGAAGCGGGGCCACATCCATGGCCTGATCGGTCCCAACGGCTCCGGCAAGACCACGCTCGCCAACATCATTGCCGGCCGCCTCCATCCGCAGGCTGGAACCACGATCCTCAAAGCGAAGCCGGTTGACGGGCTTGCGCCGAGCGCACGGGCGCGGCTCGGGCTACGTCGGACGTTTCAGGCGGCACAGCTCGTGCGTGAACTGCCGACGAGCCGGAACGTCCTCGTGGGCTTGTTCGAAAGCGTACCGGGCATCGTTCGGCGCGCGGCCTTCTGGCCGCTGCTTCCCTCAGGCCGGCGCGACGGCGCCCAGATGCAGCGCCGTGCGGAGCGAGAGCTTCGCGCGCTCGGCGCTGGCGATTGGACCGATCGCCGGGTCGGCGACATTCCTCATGGGATCGAGCAACTGACGCAATTGGCGTCGGTCAGCGTGGCGGAGCCGGACGTCATCATTCTCGACGAGCCCGCGACCGGACTGTCGATGTCGGAGGTCGATCATCTCGCGAAGGTGCTGGCTAGGTTCAAGGCGCAAGGCGTCACCATGATCATCATCGAGCACCAGACCCGCTTTCTGTTTCCACTCTGCGATCAGGTCACGGTACTCAACGCCGGTGAAGTAATCATGACCGGCTCGGCGGACCAAGTCCGCGCCGACCCGGTCGTCAGACAGGTTTATCTGGGCGAATGATGAGCACGGCAGACCCCGCTTTAGAGATTTCCTCGCTGTTCGCGGGGTATGGGCGCTTCGACGTCGTCCGCGACATCGCGCTGCGCGTCGAGCGCGGCGAAGCGGTCGGGCTTCTCGGGCCGAACGGCGCAGGCAAGACCACGATCCTCCGCTCAATCATGGGTCTCGTCAGGCACCGCCGCGGCGCGATCCGCGTCGGCGACACCGACGTCTCGGCGCTGCCGCCGCATCGGATCGCGAGAGGGCTCGCCGCGATCTCTCCGGAGGGACGCAGGCTCTTCGTCGACCAGGCGGTGGAAGACAATCTGATCCTGGGCGCGCTGCATCTGCGCCGCGACAAGCGGCGTGTGCAGGCGTTGCTCGACTCCGTCTACCGCTTGTTCCCCGTGCTGAAGGACTATCGCCGCAAGCGCGCTTCGCTCTTGAGCGGTGGGGAGCAGCAGATGGTCTCTATCGGCCGCATGCTGATGAGCGACCCGGAAGTCATGCTGCTCGACGAGCCGTCAGATGCCCTCTCCCCCGTCGCGGTCGACAGCGTTGTGAAGGCGCTCCTGGAGCTGCGCAAGAGCGGCGCTTCGCTGCTGCTTGTGGAACAGCGCGTCGACGTCGCGGTCCGCGTTTGCGACCGTCTCTACATCATGACGCATGGTGAGATCGTCGAAGAGATGACCCCCAACGCCGTTCGCGGCGGAGGCGTCGGCATACTCAGAAAGTATCTCGGTTGAGCCTCGCTCCTCTCGCGTAAGGGCCATCGGCCTGGTCGGAGTACAACCGACGAGCGTGTCGCTGGCTTTCAAGTGCTCTCGCGCTGGACGATATCAAATCCTAGGTTGGCCGATATGCTCTTTGCGCTCCTGCCGCTGATCCGTTCAAGCAGGCATTCCGCGCTGCGGCGGCCGATTTCATAGCGCGGCAGCCGGATGGTCGTGACCGACGGGTCGACGTGACGCAAGAGGTCGACGTCGTCGAAACTGGCGATGCCGACCCGCTCCGGCACGGCCCAGCCGCGGCGGTGGCATTCAAAAATTGCACCGATGGCAAGCACGTCGCCGGCTAAGAATACCGCATCGATCTCCGGCACGCTGTTGACCAGTTGCACCACGGCGTCGGCACCTGCGGCCAGCCCCGAAGGCTGCTCGAGAATGAGGCGCGGATCGACGGATCTGCCAAGCGTTTCCATCGCGGCGAGATAGCCGCGCCGGCGTTCGCTCGCCCGTTCATTGTCCTCCACCGAAAGGCTTACAAAGCCGATGGTTTGGTAACCGAGCCGTGCCAGATGAGTCGTCATCGTCCGGGACGCTTCGAAGTTCGAGTAGCTGACGACGGAATCCAGCGGCTTCTCGGTGAGGTTGCCGTTTTCGACGACCGGAATCCCGGCCTTGTGGATCATCTCCGCGGCATGACGCGTATGGCTCGTATTGTGAAGAACGAGGCCGGCAACGCGCTGCGCCAGGAACGCACCGATCAGCTCATCCTCGTCGGCAAGGCTGTGACCGCTGTCGGCGATCATGAGCTGAAACCCCTCTTCGGCGAGAACGTCCGAGATGCCCTTTATGGTCTCCGCGAAGAGGGAGTTGCGAAGGCTGGGGACGATCAGGCCAACCACGTCTGAGCGCTGCGACGACAAACTGCGGGCAAGGCGGTTGTGGACGTAGCCGGTCTCCTCGACCGCCAACTGTACGCGGCGGCGCATCTTCTCCGATACCCGCTCCGGGTCGTTCAGCGCGCGCGACACCGTCATCACCGAGACACCGGCCCTGCGCGCGACATCGCGCATGCGCGTGCCGGGGGAGCCGCGCCGGGATCCGTCTACATCAAAACGTGCCATCTTCGCGCCTTCGGATGTTCCGCAGCACTCGCATTTTGTTACTGGTAACGCAGTGCCTTTGGCCTCAGCCAAGTGCCGCAAGAGCCCTGAAATTCAACGATTTTGAGCATAGCGGCACTTTGTGCCCGAGAACCGGAGGGATCGCCACTTGATAGCTTATACCAAGATTTCGCGGCGAATACCCAAAATTGCGAGCACCGGCCCGGTTCAGTCGGCCGCGTCGAGTCCGGCCAGATGCTCCACGGTCTTCATCATCGAGGTGAAGTCGGAATTGCTCCCAAACAATGAGGCCGTCGTCACCAGCATCTGACGCGTCGCGCCTCCCACCACCATGGGAATCCCGAGCGCCTCCGCCTCTTCCAGGCAGAGCCTCACGTCCTTGTAGGAGAGGCCTGTCGTGAAGCCGAAATCGTAGGTGCGCGGCAGGATCGCCCTCGGGAACTTGTCGTCCGTGGCGCTGCTGCGGCCACTGCTCACATTGAGCACGTCGATCATCGTCTTGAGATCGAGCCCGGCCTTTTCCCCCATGACCGCGGCTTCGCAGGTCACCGCGAGCGATGTTGCTGCGATCAGGTTGTTGGCGAGCTTCATCGTCTGGCCCATGCCGGCTTTCTCGCCGATGAAGAAGAGCCGCCCGAACACCTTGAGCAGCCCTTCGATTGCCTCGAACGCCGCCTTTGGCCCCGACACCATGACCGTCAAGGAGCCCTTGCGCGCGCCGGTCACGCCACCGCTCACCGGGGCGTCAAAAGCCGCGATGTCGTTCTTCGCCAGCCGATCGGCGACTTGAGTGGCGGTTCTCGGGCCCGTCGTGGAGAGATCGACGAAGGTGCGAAGCTTCGAGCCGTGGACGAGCCCGCGCTCGCCGATTGCGACATCACGCACGATGTCGGGCGCCGGCAAGCTGACGAATACGATCTCGGCCGCGTCCGCGGCTTCGCGCGGCGAGCCCACTTTTGTGGCCCCGCGCTCGACCAAAGGGGCCATCGCTTCCTCGCGCGTATCGAAGACGACGAGCGAATGCCCTGCCTCGATCAGGCGGGAAGACATGGGCCCTCCCATGGTACCCAAGCCAATGAAACCGATAAGCGCGTTCGACATCACGTTTCCTCTTTCACGCCGGGCGGCCTCGCCGCTCCTAGCCGCGACCCGCTTCGTGCCGCCGTGTTGAAGACCATGCGGAGTCAGGGCGCGTTTCTGGCCGCCTACCGGCTTCCTTGTTATCGGTATCATACTGCATCGACGAACGCTCACAAGGCTTTACGGGGCCACGGCTCCTACCGATTCGCCTGCCGGCCGTGGATCAGGCGGCCGGCGTCACGAGCCGCATCAGCGCGCTCGCATCCTCCTGCTCATCGAGCCCCCAGACCAGATCGATCAGCGCGTCCGTCTGCTTGCACGCCGGCGCACCGAAGGCCGCCAGGCTGCGGCACTTCTCCTCGAGGTCGGCGTCGGAGAGAGGCCGCGCGTCGGTGCCAAGCGCGTGGTCAACGATCACCGTCTCCTCTGTCCCGTCGCTTCGTTCCGCGACCAAACGAACGCCCTCCACTGCAATGTCGGGCGCGTCGACGATACTGACCTTCTTGCGCAGCGCTTGGATGCGCGCGTCCGACACAGCTGCGTCGCTGAACTCTTCAAGGCCGGCGCGGCCGCGCATCAGGCAGACGGCGACGGCATGCTGCGCGCTGACCTGCGCCTCCCGCCCCGTCGCGACATTGGGTCTGTCTGCCCTTTGGCCGAGCAGCGGATGCCCGTAAAGCGTGATTGATTTCAGATTGTCCACCGACGCGCCGAGCAGCCCGCGGAGCGCAAGGCTGCCGTCGATCACCGCGTTCAGCACGATTCCGCAAGGGTACGGCTTGTGGATGTTCTTCATCACTTCCCAGCGGCTGCCGAGACCCTCGGTGATCTCGGACATGTCCGCGGAATCCGACATCACATTGAAGAAGCCGTAGCGGCCCTCAAGCGGCCGCTCCGAGCCGCCAAATCCCTGTTGCCCCAACAACGCCGACAAGAGGCCGTTCTTCGCCGCGTTTCCGACGCCCACGCTCTTCGCCATGAAGCCGAGTGTCTCCACGAGGCCCGACGATTGCGCCGACGCATTACCGAGCGCCGCGATCATCTGATCGAGATCGAGCTTGAGCGCCTTGCCGGCGGCAAGCGCGGCGCCGAAGATCCCGCATGTCGCCGTGATGTGCCAGCCGCGCCGATAGTGCCCGGGCGAAATCGCGTTCCCGATCCGGCATTCAGCTTCCATGCCCAACGCCAACGCATGGAGAAGCTCTTGACCTGAAAGGCGCTGCCGCTCGCTGAGCGCCAGCAGGCCTGGTGCGACCGGAGCCGTTGGATGAATCACCGTCCGGATGTGCGTGTCATCGAAGTCCTGCACGTTCGCGGCAAGGGCGTTCAGAAAGGACGCCGTCATCGCGTCGGAGCGCTCGGCCCGGCCGATGATCGTCGCGCCTTCCTTGCCGGCGAAGCCCGATAGAACTCCGAACGCGATATCCACCGCTTGATCCCGGCATCCTGCAAAGGCAACCGCAAAGAAGTTGAGCAGCGACCGCTTGGCTTGGTGGCGCACCTCGGGCGGAAGATCACGCCATTCGGACTCAACGACGAAGGTTGCCAGCGTCTTCGACACCTCCTCGCCGGCCATCGGAGACTCCACCGATCTTGTTTAGGAGGTGCCGAACGCGCGGCGGAGCTCTTCGACCTGATCCGCGGTGAGCATTCGGGTGGCATGCGGCCGCAGCAAGATCAAAAGCTTCGCCGTTTCCTCAAGCTCTTCTGCCGCGTAGACGGCGGAGACGAGGTCCTTGCCGGCGACAACGGGTCCGTGATTGGCCAGAAGCACCGCGGAATATGCGCCGCCGAGCTGCCGGATCAGCTCGCCGGACTTGGGGTCGCCCGGGCGGACATAGGGAACGAGCTTCACCTTGCCCACCCGCATGACGACGTAAGGCGTGAGCGGCGGGATGCAATCGTCCGGATCAAGCTCCGCAAGACAGGACAAAGCCGTCGCATAGGTCGAGTGAAGGTGCACGACCGCCCCCGTTTGGGCACGCGTCTCATAGAAGGCGCGGTGCAGGAACACCTCTTTCGAAGGTGGGTCTCCGCCGACGTGGCGGCCCTCCTGGTCGAGCTTCGCGATACGCGCAGGATCAAGGAGGCCGAGGCAGGAATTTGTGGGCGTGATCAGCAAACCGTCCTCGACGGCAGCGCTGATATTGCCTGCCGAGCCGACCGAGAAGCCGCGCTCGAAAAGCGAGCGCGAGAGCCGCACCATTTCCTCCCGCAGCTTGGTCTCGCTCATGGCTCGCCTGCCAGTCTGCGGAGCGCCTTGGCAAAAAAGTCCGACGCCCCGAAATTTCCCGATTTGAGCGCGAGCGCCAGTGGCTCCTGAGCTTTCCCCACTAGCACCGGCACGCCGGGATCGATCTCCGGACCGATCGACAAGGCGCCGAGGTCGAGCGCGGAGACGACGGCGCCGGAAGTCTCCCCACCGGCAACGACGAGCCGGCGAACACCATCTGCCACAAGCGTGCGTGCGGTCGCCGCGAAAAGGGTGTCGAGCGCTTCCGCGATCTTCCCGCTTCCGTATGCTTCCTGAAGCGCTGCCACCCGCGCCGGGTCAGCCGACGAGTAGACAAGCGGCGCCATGCCGCGGTTCCGGCTGACGAAGTCGACCAGTGTCGCGGGATTCAGCTCGCCGCGCATCGTGGCCTCAACGTCGATCTCAAGCACCGGATGGCTCCTCGCGTGAACATCGATCTGCTGGCGCGTCGCGTTCGAACAGCTGCCGGCGAGGATTGCCTCGGGACCGGCCACTCCTGCAAATGAAGCGACCTCGCCTGAGGCAAGGCCGGCTTCGATGAAATTCCTGGGCAGGCCGAGCGCGATGCCGGATCCGCCGGTGAGAAGTGGCGCGGCCTTGCAGGCGCCCCCAATCGCGACGAGGTCCTCGTCGGTGATCGCGTCGACGATCACAAGCGTTTCGCCACGCGCTCCGGCCGCAATGAGCGCCTCGCGGATCGCGTCGCGGCCCGAACGCACGACCGGCCACGGAACAAGGCCGACGGGCGTCCGCGTCTGACGCGCAAGCCAGCGCCGCAGGTCCGGATCGGTCATCGGATTGAGCGGATGGCTCTGCATTCCCAATTCACTGAGGAGCCGGTCGTGCACAAAGAGATGCCCCTGATAGACCGTGCGCCCCGCGCCGGGAAAAGCCGGGCAGACCACAACACCCGTCGTGCCGATCTCGCGGGCGAGAGCCTCGCCAACCGGACCGATGTTGCCTGCCGGTGTGGAATCGAAGGTGGAGCAATATTTGAAGACGAACTGCCGGCAGCCCTGCGCTTTCAGCCAAGCTAGCGCGGCGAGTGACTGCGAGACCGCCTCCTCGCTCGCAATCGAACGGCTCTTCAGAGCCAAAACGCCCGCCTCGATATCGGCCGGAGCGCGTTCCTTCGGAATACCGAGGAACTGAGCCGTGCGCAGGCCCCCCTGCCCCGGCAGGCCTTTCGCAAGCGTGTTGGCGATATCGCTCGCGCCGGTGAAGTCGTCTGCAATGATCCCGAGAAGCATAGTTTGCCTGTCCGCGTTCTCGCTCTTTCAGATATCAGAGGCTTTTTTCATCGTTTCTGCGAGCGCAAATCGGACTCTTCACTATCGGCCAAAGCGCGATCGAGATCGCCCAGCGTCATTGCAGGCGGGAGCGCTTCCTTGTTCCGCAGCCTAGGCGACTGGCGTGGCGTCGAGCCGGACGACGATCCCTTCGAGCCCCGGTGCCGCTGCTGGATAACGGCTCAGCACAAGCGGATCATGCCCGGGAATGACATGCTGCGGCGACGACGCCAGCTCGCGCAGCGTGCGGTATCCTTCCAGCATCTCGATGACGCTGGCGACCACCGGGAACGGCCTGTTCTGCTCGAAATTCGCATAGAAGTGAGAGGCATCCGACGCGAGCACCACGTAGCCGCGTTCCGTGCGCACGCGCACGGCTTGCAGGCCGCTCGAGTGGCCGCCGATGTGATGCACGGTAATCCCCGGCGCAATCTGGCTCGTCCCGCGATGGAAGAGCGCGCGCCCCTCGAATATCCGACGCACCATGCCGACGACATGTTCCGCCTCGAAGGCATGACGCAGATATGCGTGACACATGCAGCGCCCGGTGCAGTACCTCCATCTCCTTGTCCTGGATGTGGAAGCGGGCATTCGGGAACAGCGCGAGGTTACCGGCATGGTCAAAATGCATATGCGAGAGGATGACGTCCTCGACCTTTTCAGCGTCGATTCCGACTGCCTTCAGTCCTTCACCTGGTGAGCGGATGAAGTCCCGATTGCGCTTCGCTCCCATCTCGGGCGTGAAGCCCGTATCGAGCACGAAGGTGCGCGTCTCGCTCTTGATGGCCCAGACGAAGTAGTCGAGCGGCATCGGAACGTCGTGTGGGTCGCCGTCGATGAAATTGAGCGGCGAGTTACGATGATGATGCGCGTATTTGACCGCGTAGATAGTGTAGGTTTCGTCTTCCGCCATGCTCCAAGCTCCAGAAATCGGCGTGTTCCGGCCAGTGTAGCCGCCGTATCAAAGCCTGTTACTGGTAACAGGGTGCTTGATGCCGCGCAACGCGCGCGCCTTGCCGTGCGGCGATCATCGCGGGTCGTTGCGCCTTCATGTCTCCGCCCGGCCGTCGAACCAAGCCCGATCGCGCGCGCCCGTGAGCCCACAGGTCTGGCATTGTGAGCGGTAACATAATATCCTGGCCCGGTTGCCGAGCCTGTGCGTGCAAATTCCATAACGGAGACCGAGTTGGCTGCAGAATTCGAGGAGAATGCCGATGAGGTTCCGGCGCCTCTGCCGATCGCCGCAGGACCGCGTCCATGCTGAAGGCGCTCGCCGGAAGGAAGGCGCTCGTGACCGGCTCCACCGCAGGTCTCGGCCTTGAGATCGTGAAGGGTCTTGCGCGCGCGGGATGTGAGCTGGTCATGAACGGCCTTGAGCCCGCCGAGGACATTGAAGCGCAGCGCGCCGCGCTCGCGGCGGAGCACGAAGCGAGCGTGCACTATTGCCAGGCCGACGTATCGAAGGAAGCGGAGATCGTCGGCCTGATCGATTTGGCGAATGAACGGATGTCGGGGATCGACATCCTGGTGAACAATGCCGTGGTTCGCCACTTCGCGACGATCGAGGCTTTTCCGGTGGAGCGGTGGAACCAGGCGGTCGCCGTCAACCTTTCCGCCGCCTTTCACACGATACGTCTCACCTTGCCCATCATGCGTAAGTCGGGCTGGGGCCGGATCATCAACATGTCCTCCATCTATGGCAGCGTCGCGATCGCCGAGCGCGTCGACTACGTCACGACCAAGACGGGTCTGATCGGCATGACGCGTGTCGTCGCGCTGGAGACGATCGGCGAGGACATCACCTGCAACGCCGTCTGCCCGGGCGCCGTGCTCACACCCTATTCCGATAGCCGCATCAAGGAGATGATGCGCACGGGCGACATTGACCGCGCGACTGCCGAGCGCGAGTTCCTCGCCAAGCGTCAGCCGACCGGACGGTTCGTCGATGCGTCGAATGTGGCCGAGCTTATTGTCTTCCTCTGCGGCCCCGCGGGACGCGACATCACGGGTTCCGCCTTGCCTATGGACGCGGGCTGGCTCGCGGCAGACTGAGGGGCTGGAATGAAGCATCCAAAAATCGCAGTCGGTGACTCGACAAGTTCCGCCGGCCCCGCGCTGGGAAGCCACGTACCGCGCTTTGACGACATCCCGCGACCGCCCCTCCCCTCTCTCACGCAGGCTGATCGTGAAAACTGGCTCGGTGACCTCTCGAGCCCAGAGCTGGACGACGCGACCGCCGCCTATGTGCTTGCGATGCGCAACCCCTTCGAGCTTCTGCGCCGTGCTGCCGCGCAGCTCGCCGGCCTGATGGTGCTTGTCGCGTCAGGTGCGCGGAATGTCGCCGCGCATCCGATGCTCGACCTCGCCATCGAGGCTCAGGCGGAGGCCGATGACTTGGTGCGTTCGGAACGCGTCAGCGTGCCGGAACACGCCAGGCACCACCGGCTGCACCTGCGGCGCGCCAATCGCGCGCTCGCGGAGGCGCTGGCGGCGGCGCGCCAACATGTCTCTCGGAAGGATCCGGCGGCGGTCGAAGAGATCATGGCGCCGCTTCACGTCGCGTACCGTGAGCTGCAATGGGCTGCGTTCGCGCTCCCTGGTTTCGAGATCGTCGCCCTTTCGCAAGGCTGCTGCGCCACGCATGCCGTCGGGCGCGCGAACGGTTAGGACGTTAGAGGGGAGGAATTCGATGGCGGGTTATTCGATCTGGGTGCTCGAATATTGCTGGGTCCCCACAGCGCCGAAAGGACTGACCGTTCACGGCGCGTTCAATGGCGGCACGATCAAGCTGCCGTGGTGCTATGTGCTCATCAAAGGCCAGGGCCGCACGATCCTCGTCGACGTCGGCTACAACCACAAGGACTACGGCGCCGTGATGGCCGACAGCTTCGGCGTGGAGAACTGGCATCCCTCAACCACCGTGCTCGCCGAATGCGGCGTGAAGCCTGCAGACGTGACGGACGTCTTCATCACGCATGCCCATTTCGACCACATGGGCGGCACCGACGATTTCCCGAATGCTCGATTCTTCATCCAGGAGCGCGAGCTCTCGAAATGGGTCTGGGCGATGTCGCTCGATCGCCGCTTTCGATGGTTCATGGGCGCCACGGACCCGGGTGACATTCTGCGTGCCGTGGATATTGCGCGACAGGGACGGCTCGTCTGCGTGGACGGCGATTGCGAGGACGTTCTTCCGGGGATCGATCTGCGCGCAGCGTTCGATACGCACACCTGGGGCTCGATGTTCGTGCATGTTCGCAACGACGGCAAGCAGCCGAGCGCGGACAGCTACATTCTGGCCGGCGACCTTATCTACACCTACACGAACCTGACCGGCGGCGATTCAGGTGATCCCCTCTATGTCCCGATCGGCCTTGCCTCCGGCAGCCAAACGAACCTCATCATGGTCTCGGATGCGATGATGAAGCTTGTCGGCGGTGAGGCAAAACGCGTGATCCCGATCCATGACGAGAAGCTGAAGGACGTGTTCCCGGCGCGGGTGACGAGTAATGGCCTCACGATCTGCGAGATATGTCTCGGAGACGGCGAACCGTCGCGTGTTGTTCAGGAGTAATGCACTGGGAGCACCGACCCGGCGTCTGACGCTGCCGATGCGGACCTCCAACCTTGGGCGCGGACAAGCGATCACTAAATCGGAGGATCGGTGGTAGCGGAGGAGCGAATCCGACGTAGTCATCCTTTCCTGAAGTTCAACGTGTAGGTTCAAATCGGGGGCCTGCAACTACCGACGATCACCGGTGCAGATCGAGGTGTGAACCGAAGTTCTGGGTCCTGACCCGAGAAACTGGTCCGCTTTGAGTGCGAACTTTGGGTACATTTCCGCGATGAGAGGAGTGTACCGATGCCGAAGAAGCGGTTTTCAGACGAGCAGATCGCCTTCGCCCTGAGGCAGGCGGAGTCAGGTACGACGGTCGGCGAGATCTGCCGCAAGATGGGCGTTGCGGAGGCCACCTTTTAGCGCTGGAAGAAGGTCTATGCGGGGATGGGCGTGTCGGAGATCCGTCGGCTGAAGCAACTCGAAGATGAGAACTCGAAGCTGAAGCGGCTGGTGGCGGATCTGACGCTCGACAAGACCATGCTTCAGGATGCTCTGCGAAGAAAGTGGTGAAGCCCGTCCGTCGCCGCGAAGTTGTCCGCCACTACCAGGATGTCTTCGCGCTTTCGGAGCGCAGAGCGTGCCAGGCTATGGCTTCGGGCGGGCTTCCCATCGATACACGTCGCGGCGCGATCCTGCGGTGGAACTGCGGATGCGACTGAAGGAACTGGCAGAAGCCGCGTGCGCTACTGTTACCGGCGTCTTCATATCCTGCTGCAACGGGAGGGCTGGCAGGTGAATCACAAACGTCTCTACCGTCTCTACAGCGAAGAAGGCCTGTCGATCCGCACGCGCAGCCCGAAGCGGCGGCGGGCATGCCGCTACCGGTCGGGGCGATCCGAGGCAGACGCGAGGAACGATGTCTGGGCCATGGACTTCATGTCGGACAAGCTCTTCGACGGGAGACCGTTCCGCATCCTGACCATCGTGGACTGCCATACGAGAGAGGCTCTCGCGACCGCTGCGAGAACAAACTTCCGGGCTTACCAGGTCATCGACGAGCTCGACCGGATTGCTCGGGTCCGGGGTAAGCCGCGGAGCATTCGCGTCGACAATGGCCCGGAGTTCGCCGGACGCCTGCTCGATCAGTGGGCCTACCTGAACAAGGTCGAACTGGACTTCTCACGGCCCGGAAAACCCAGTGACAATGCTCACATCGAAGCGTTCAACAGCCGCGTTCGGCAGGAATGCCTGAATGCCTCCTGGTTCCTGTCCATGGCGGATGCCCGGCAACGGCTCATTGAATGGAGGATCGATTACAATGAAAATCGGCCGCATTCGGCGCTCGGAAACTTGACGCCCGGCGCCTTCGCGGCTCAACTTGAACTGCTGTGCCCCCCGCGTTTTGCTCCAGATGAGGCTAAAGTCCGGACCGAAGGAAGGACCGGACCATGAAGCGATCGAGGTTTACAGAGGAGCAGGTCATCGCCGTCTTGCGGGAGCAGGAGGCGGGCATGTCGACAGCGGATGTCTGCCGCAAGCACGGTATCAGCAGCGCGACGTTCTATGCCTGGAAGGCGAAGTTCGGCGGGATGGATGTCTCGGAGGCGAAGCGGTTGAAGAGCCTGCAGGAGGAGAACGCCAAGCTGAAGCGGCTCCTGGCCGACGCCATGCTGGGACTGTCAGGAATTTTGTGCGTGAGGCCATGATGATGGAAGGGAAAATCATCACATGGCTATTGAGAAGGAAGTTCTGGACCAGTTGCTTGCCGGCCGCGATCCGGATGAGGTGTTTGCCAAGGACGGGCTACTGGACGACCTGAAGAAGGCTCTGTCGGAGCGGATTCTGAACGCCGAGCTCGACGCGCACCTTGAGGACGAGCGCGACGAAGGCAACGCCAATCGCCGCAACGGCGCCTCGAAGAAGTCGGTTCTGACAGGCACCTCGAAGATGCGGCTGACGATCCCGCGCGATCGCTCCGGCACCTTCGATCCGAAGCTGATCGCCAAATACCAGCGCCGCTTCCCCGAGTTCGACGACAAGATCATCTCCATGTATGCGCGCGGCATGAGCGTGCGCGAGATCCGCGGCCACCTTGAGGAACTCTACGGCATCGACGTGTCGCCGGACCTGGTCTCGGCCGTCACCGATGCCGTCCTGGAGGAAGTGGCCGAGTGGCAGAACCGGCCGCTGGACGCCTGCTACCCGCTGGTCTTCTTCGACGCCATCCGGGTCAAAGATCAGGGACGAGGGCTTCGTCAGGAACAAGGCCGTCTACATCGCGCTCGGCATCCTGGCGGACGGCACGAAGGAGATTCTCGGCATCTGGATCGAGCAGACGGAGGGCGCCAAGTTCTGGCTCAGGGTGATGAACGAGCTGAAGAACCGCGGCGTCGGCGATATCCTGATCGCCGTCGTTGACGGCCTCAAGGGCTTCCCAGAGGCGATCACCGCGGTCTTCCCCGAGACGGTCGTGCAGACCTGCATCGTTCACCTGATCCGCCATTCGCTTGAGTTCGTGTCGTGGAAGGACCGTAAGCCCGTCGATGCCGGCGCTCAGGGCGATCTATCGGGCCAAAGACGCCGCGGCCGGCATGAAGGCGCTGGAGGTGTTCGAGGCCGGTGCCTGGGGCCAGAAGTACCCGGCCATCGCGCTGAGCTGGCGGCGCAACTGGGAGCACGTCGTGCCCGTTCTTCGCCTTCCCCGAAGGGGTCCGCCGCATCGTCTACACCACGAACGCGATCGAGGCGCTGAACTCAAAACTGCGGCGCGCGGTTCGAACCCGCGGTCACTTCCCCAATGACGATGCGGCGATGAAGCTGCTATATCTGGTTCTCAACCACGCCGCCGAGGAATGGAAACGACCGCCGCGGAATGGGTCGAGGCCAGAACCCAGTTCGCCGTCATCTTCGGCGAGCGCTTCGTCGGCCAATGACGAAACCGGCCTCGCGCACAAAATATCCGACAGTCCCCGCCATGCTCGACAACGTCGCCTTGAAGGATCTTCTCTCAATGTATGGTCCGCCCCGTCCGTGCAAGGCTCGCGAACGTGATTGCGATGACAGTCTGCTTAAATGTATCCGGCCTCTCGCGAGTGGACTGCGGTTGCAGCCAGGCCATGATGAGATCCGCGCGCATCGTTCTCAAATAAATGCTTCGTGCAGGAGCACGATTTTTTGACAGAGCTTACGACGCGCCGATCGACTGTCTCGTCATCACCTTCCTCGAACCTCGCAATCTGCCGGTCCGGCGGCCTACGCCGCGGCGGGTTGGCGCCGCTCGTAGAGAGCACCGGGCCGGGTAAGGATCACCCAGGCGATGCGGGCGACCTTTGCCGCCAGCGCCACGGTGACCTTGTTGCCATGCATGCGTCGTTCGAGCCCATCGAGCCAGGCCCCGAGCCGATCACGCGATCGATCCATGTGCGTCACGCACGATCGGGCGCCATGAACCAGCAGCCTTCGCAGATACCGGTTCCCTCGCTTGCTAATGCCCAACAGGGTCGTCTTGCCACCAGTCGAGTGCTCGCGTGGAACAAGACCGAGCCATGCTGCCATATCCCGCGCCCGCCTGAACTGCCGACCATCGCCGGCAGCCGCAACGATCGCCGTCGCCGCCAGAGGCCCAATTCCCGGCACTGTCATTAGTCGGCGTGCACGATCATCCTGCGCGGCGATCGCCTCGATCTCGCGAGACACTTCGGCAATGCGGCCTTCCAAGTGCTTCAAATCCTCAAACAGATCTCCGAGGAGCCGACGCATCATTGGCGTGAGGTCGTTCTCCTCATTGGCCAGGACCCGCGGGAGGTCGGCTTTGAACTTGCCCACACCCTGATGGATTGCGACGCCATACTCGAGGCAGAAGGCACGCATCTGACAGACCAGGCGCGTGCGGTTCGTCACCATCTGATCGCGGATCCGATGCAATGCCTGCAGGTCGACCCTCTCGGTGGTCTTCACCTCGACGAAGCGCATCGTGGGGCGGGTGACCGCTTCGGCGATCGCGGCCGCGTCGATCGTGTCGTTCTTGTTCGACTTCACGTAAGGCTTCACGAACTGAGCCGGAATAATCCGGACCGTGTGCCCCATTGCCTGGAGCTTGCGCGCGAACCACTGCGAGCCCGGGCAGGCTTCCATGCCGATGACGCTTGGGTTGGCGCGCTCAAAGAACGTCAGCACTGTCTCGCGACGGAACTTCGCTCTCTGGATCACAGCGCCGGCCGCATCGACACCGACAACGTGGAACAGGTTCTTGCCGAGATCGACACCGTAGGCCGAAGCATCTCGGGGTCGGTTGCGAATCATGATCATCCTCCTCTGTTAGCCCATGCCGCAGGATGCGGCGGGAGGACGGGGCGGACCATCTCATTACTTCTAAGCCCCGCGCGTCGCCGCGCCTGCATTGAGCATGTTCGGCGCGAGCTGTCGGTCTCCGAGCGCCGCGCCTGTGCGGCGCTCGGCCAGCATCGCTCGACCCAGCGCAAGATCCCGCAAGGCCATGAGGATGAAGCGCGGCTGACGGCCGACATCGTCGAGCTGGCCCGCCAGTATGGCCGCTACGGCTATCGCAAGATCGCCGCGCTGCTGCGCCGGGCTGGCTGGCTGGTCAACGACAAGCGGGTCGAGCGGATCTGGCGACGCGAGGGGCTGAAGGTTCCCAAAAAGCAGCCGAAGCGCGGTCGGCTCTGGCTGAACGACGGCTCCTGCATCCGGCTCAGGGCCGAGCACCGCAATCACGTCTGGTCCTACGACTTCGTCGAGGACCGCACCCACGAGGGGCGCAAGTTCCGCATGCTCAACATCATTGACGAGTTCACTCACGAGTGCCTGGCCATCCGGGTGGCCCGCAGGCTCAAATCCATCGATGTGATCGACGCGCTCTCAGACCTGTTCATCCTACGCGGCGTCCCTGCGCATATCCGCTCCGACAACGGACCCGAGTTCATCGCCAGAGCCGTGCAGGACTGGATCGGAGCCGTCGGCGCGAGGACCGCCTATATCGCGCCGGGCAGCCCCTGGGAGAACGGCTTCATCGAAAGCTTCAATGCGCGCTTGCGTGACGAGCTGCTCGACGGGGAAGTCTTCTACACACTTCGCGAGGCGCAGATCGTGATCGAAAGCTGGCGTCGCCACTATAACGCCGTACGGCCGCATGCATCGATCGGCTATCAGGCTCCCGCGCCGGAGGTGTTCATCCCAGCGCTTGCCGCATGGCCGGCCGCGCAATCCCGCTCAGCTTCGCCGGCCATGCTCCCGCTGGCGTCAGCGCCAGCCCTAAACTAACATTGCAAACGGACCACCCAGTGGGGGCCGGTCAGCAGCACTAGCCTTTAATAGGCGGGAGACACGATCAGCCGAGTCGTCACAACAGAAGGCATGATGATCACCTCATTGCACGACTTCTTCCGACCCGTCAGGTTAAGTAGGTCGCCTGATCTCCGCCTTGCGACTACTCGTCGGACCATCGAGACTGACCGGCCTTGAGTCAGCCCGATGATACAGGCGTGTTGGCCATTCTCGGTCGTATCGCCACGGCGATGACGCCGCCGCTTACCGCGCCGACCACCCCGCTTGCCAAGTCGAACAGCGAGGACGTCCTGCCTGCCACGAACATCTGCAGAAGCTCTAAGACGCCGCAGGTGATAGCCGCCACGAATAATGAGGCCGCGAATGCACGGTAGCTGGAGGCTGTTCGGCTGAGGAATCCCACGCCGAGCAGGAGCCCGAGCGGGAAGAAAAGCAGGAGATTCTCAAAGAAGTCGGACTCAGCGCGCGCCTCCAGCTTGAACGGCAGGTTGGCATCGTTGATGAACGTTCGTGGAAGCTGCATGTCAGCAGCGGGGCGCAGGCCGCCCGTGTCATGCGCGACGCGACCGGCCCCCTCGGCAAATGTGAACAGGGCCACCGGGCCGCCGCTCTCCTTGGCGCCAATACCCGCGCGGTATCGATCCCTGACTTCCGAGAGTGTCAAGGCGCGATCGAAAACCGCCACGCGTGCAAGACGACCGAGCCAGGGGCGATCTCCTGTCCGCTCGTTGCCGAACAGGAGGGGGTAGCTGATGTTCCAGCTTGCGAGTGAAGCGCCAGGGGCCGGCAGACATTCCCTCTGCTCACCATCAACATAGACGCAGCGGCTGGCCCCATCGTACATCATGACGATGTGCCTCATCCCGCCAGTCGCGAAGACGCCGGGGATGTGCATCTCTTCCGCCATGCCGTTCGGATCGTGCTTGTCCATACGAACACGGACGACAAGATCCGAATTGTCCTGCCCGATCGTGAAGTTGCGATGGAACGGGTCCCAGGAATAGGACACGATCCGCGCCGGCCCTGTCCGATCCGGCGCGGCGGCAGCCGCCCAGGTTTCGACCGAGAAGCGGTTTGCGGCCGCGATCCGTCGGCCCAATGCCGCGGGCGGCGAAATGCTCCGCAGAATGCCATGCGAGGCGAATGCGATGCCCTCCCCTTGAGGCACCCATTTCACGTCATTCCGGCAGACCACGCAGGTGAAGTCGTACGGCCAGAGCATCAGCAGAACCAGGAGTACGCCGTAGACGGCAGCGAGCCGCCAAGCTTCCAGACGCGCCCACTGCGCGAGCGCCGATATCATGGCGCCGGTCATTCCAAGGCCACCGTGGAAAGGCGAGAGGATCGGGCGAACACCTCCTCGGGGCGGATCGCGCCAAAATCGTCCGGCTCCACAACCGGCGCGACGCCGCGATCCGTTGGGGCGTGATCGCCAGGATAATCCGCCGTGATGAGAATGACCTCTGTCAACGCGTCTTTCGCCAAATCGGAGGCGGTCTCAGGAAGCCGGCCGGCTGCGCAACCAAGAAGCGGCACAGGACATCCGGACCATGCGAGCCGCGTTAAGGGCAATGGCGGTCATGGCCCATCGACGGGGTGCAATTTGACACATGCCGTTACTGATCACCTCCCGACATTGGGAGAGGGAACTACCGCCGCGATCCGCCGCCTCTTAAAGCACAAATTTGATTTGGCATTGAGACCCCTCATTCTTTGCTGTTCCACTTTCCCTCTGTCGACCCTCCTCGAGGGTACTGAGTACCGCCTCGGGATGAATTTTAGCAGCAAAGGGACGCGGTCCGCTCTCGCACGGCGCCAAGCTCAAGGAGCCCGGCTCGGTAATCCGCGCACCGTGAAGGAGGCTGCGGCGCACGGCTGGGCAACCGGGAACCCGCTAACGCTGGTCTATCCTTCGCGGAAGCGGTAGCCTACTCCGTAGAGAGTCTCGATCATGTTGAACTCGTCGTCGACCGCCTTGAACTTCTTCCTGAGCCGCTTGATGTGGCTGTCGATCGTGCGGTCATCGACGTAGACTTGATCGTCATAGGCGGCGTCCATCAAGGCATTGCGGCTCTTCACCACGCCCGGGCGCTGCGCCAGCGCGAAAAGAAGGAGGAATTCTGTCACCGTCAGCGTGACGTTCTTTCCGTTCCAGGTGCAGGTATGCCGCTCCTGGTCCATCGTGAGCGCCCCGCGTTCGAGGATGCGGCTCTGCTCGGGCGGAAGTGCCGCGGCGCTGTCGCGCGGCAAGGCACGACGAAGGATCACACGCACGCGCTCTACCAGGAGCCGCTGCGAAAACGGCTTCTTGATGAAGTCGTCGGCGCCTATCTTGAGCCCGAAGAGCTCGTCGATCTCCTCGTCCTTGGAGGTGAGGAAGATGACCGGCAGATCGCTCGACTGGCGGAGTTTGCGCAAGAGCTCCATCCCGTCCATGCGCGGCATCTTGATGTCGAGGATAGCGAGGTCGGGAGGGTTCGTGGCAAGCCCGTCTAGCGCGGTGCTTCCGTCGTTATACGTGGTGACGCGATAGCCCTCCGACTCCAGCGTCATGGAGACGGAGGTGAGGATGTTGCGGTCATCGTCGACGAGCGCGATCGTCTGCATCGGGAGTCCTTTCTGGCCGCGCTATGCGGCTGGCTCGCGGCCCTCTCTGCGACGGAATCCGAACGGGAATGTGGCGCTGCAACCCTGACGGAGCGATAAGCCGGATGGTGTTGCTCGCTTGCCTGTCTTCAGCGGCGTTATGAGTTCTTACGGTTCGTCGACCTCGCTCCAGGACGCATCATCCAGTGGCCGGAGGCGAAACCGCGAACGTGGGGCGGCCGGCGGCTTGGAGGAATATGAGGGGATTGCAGCCGCCGACCGGGCGACGGGTTTGGGAGTTCGCCGCCGCTCGATCCAGCGTGCATGCCGTCCTTTCGTTGCAGGTACTGAATTTTTTGAGCAGAGCGCTGGTAGCGAAGTCGTGAGGAAAATGGACCGAGCAGTGCAATGCCGGAACCGACAAGCGCGGCGACGCGTGCCTCACCGAGCGTTGGTCCGAGCAGATCGCGAACGACGGCTGGATCAGGCGGCTCGGCTGTCTCCGAAGATATTGCCACCTCGCTTACACGAGCGATCACAAGAAGTGGCTCGGCGGCTCCAGCGCCTGGCGGCTCGAGTGGCACCAAGTAATGCCACATGACCTGCCCCGCTTTGGGCAAGGCAAAACGCGCCTGAATTGAGCACCGCCATGCCGCAAGAGACATGGAGAATTTGGCCCGAGGAAAGCGGATAGGCGACGATCACGTCTGATCGAAGGCGAGCCGAGTAACCTGGGCTTTTTTGCCTCCGGCCTTGAGCAGGTCGGTTACCGTGATAAGGAGCCTACCATTGCCGGGGTTGAGGATCGTCATCGTTGCTTTGGTATCGCCATTGACCGGCTTGGGCCACGTAATGGTCAAAACGACGGTGTCGCCATGCCGCCTGCCCGAGAGCCGCGCCGCGCCCATCGAAGCACCGATATAGATGCCAGAGTAGCGGCCAGACCTTGCGTCGTACCGGAGATCAGCTCTGATTCGGCGCGAGAAGATCAACGCCCCGCACTCTCCGAAGATCGATACCCCTTGCGCCGAAGGCCGACCGGTCAGGCTGCACCGCACGTTGTTTGGATTCTGCTTCGCACTTAGCTGAATTTGCCCAGACCCGGCGAACGATCCTGCAAATCTGCCGAAGAATTGCTTCTCGGAGACGGCAGCCGCCGACGGGTGCGCCGTTGTCGCCGTTCGCCTGGGTCGCGGGTTGGGCGTTCGCGCCACCGCCACGGCGTCGCCCGCCCCTCCACGGCCCGCCGCATCTTTGGCACTATTTGCAGGCGTCAGCTCCGGGGTAACGGCTCCTTGGATAATCCAAGGTGCTGTCCCTTCGCTTTGTTGGATAGTCGGCGACAGCGCAGGAGCTTGTGATAACGGCGGTGCAATCGGCTCCGCAGCGACGACAGCGAATGCAGCATCAACTCGGCTTTCGATTTCAGAGGAGTTCTTGGGCCGTCGCTGCCGCACCGGCAAACGAGATCGCTCCAAGCACCGCGGTCGCTCCAATGCTGTTACGGAGCCTGGCCGATCGGCGTGCGCCTCCCGAAGTTCCGCTCCTTTGGTCGTGCTCTTGCCTAAGCTCCGACGTCTGCATGGCCCTCGTCTACGTCAATGCTCGGACCTGGATGCGGCATCCGGATTCACATGAAATACCAAATGCGGCGTGCCACTGCCCGGTCGGCCGCTGCCCGGTATATTGCAGAGGTCGTCTTTGCGATCTGGCGGCGTCTCGTCTGTACTGATACTGAGGCCAAACTTTGGCTGCCGCTAGCGGACCTCCACGTTTGCCGTGGCCGCCGGCGGTTCCTGGTCTCCCCAATTTGTAGCCGCCGGCTCCTCCTGTTCGTATCGCTTCCAGAAGCCTCAGGAACAACCGCACCCCGCGCGCGACGCGGCAGTTGGGTCCGGCCAGCAAAGGCGCTCTCCGGTGGACTCAAGACGACTGGACCATTACCCGCACCCTTTACGCCCATAGCTCGAGCGCTTCGCGCATTTCATCGAGATATCAGTATGATCGTAGACACGGGCGAGCCCCTTGCGAACGTGGCCGATGACCATCTCAGCAACAGGCTCCGGAACTCTGAGCGCGGAAAGTTGAGTTCTGACAGTGCGGCGTAGATCGTGCACGACGTAAGACGGAGGGCGCCTTGAGTTCTTCAATCATCAGCTCGTCGAGTTTGAGCTTGGCGGTATCAAAATTCGCAACGAGCGCCGCACAGGCGCGGCGCTCGGAGACGGGCAATACCCGTCGAAGGCGTTGTCACATTAACTCCATCGGGTCGCGGCAGGCCACGGCGGCGGGCGCGCCTATGCGGCTGCAGAGACCTCCGTCCAGGTGCCGAATGAACCCGCGCGAAGCACCTTGAAGTGGGAGCGACGTAGCAGGTGACGTTGGTGGGTGAAGGCGTTGTATATTGCGGCGTGGACGGCAAGAAAGCGCTGGGCCGAGCCCGGTGATTTGAACCGCTGCTGTTTTTCGTTCCCGCCGGCGTACTGGCAGATGGGAATTCTCCGCCGGATTATTTGCGCGCAAGCCGCGATCATGCTCGGCGGTGAGCCCGATCGCGCGGAACGCTGCCGGATAAGATCGCAGTCGATCCGTCACCACCCGGGCCGGCGCGAAGCCATACTTCTTCAGCAGTTTCACCATCAGTTTCCTGGCGACTTTGGCGTTTCGTCGACGCTGGACCAGGAAGTCGAGCACCTCACCCTCATTGTCGACCGCCCGCCACAGCCAATAACGATCGCCGCGCATCGAGATCACAATTTCGTCGAGGTGCCAACGATCACTCGGCCGTGGCCGTGAGCGGCGAATATTTGCGGCGATCGAAGGTCAGAACCTGAGGAACCACCGCCGAACGGTCTCGTAGGACGCATCAACACCCCGTTCGGCGAGCAGTTCCTCGACATCGCGAAACGAGAGTGTGAACCGGGCGTAGAGCCAGATCGCATAGCGGATGATTTCTGGTGGGAAGCGGTGGCGCTTATACGAAATCGGTTTCATCCGGCCGCGCTACCGGGCAAGGCAATCGAGAGCCACCGGAGTTAATGTGACAACGCCGCCATCAGATATCTCGACAGGCTCTCCGTTGCATTCAGCTCCCAGCTTCGTGCGGCCTGTCCCTGTGCAAATGCGATCGCTTCGCGGAAGGAAGCCTCGGCGACCTTTGGATCATTGCCGCACCTCGCCTCGGCCTCGCCGCGCAGCCGAAGCAGCTCTGCCGTGTAGTAGTGTTCGCCAATCTTGTTGGACTGGTCGAGACCTTGTCTGTACGGCCTCTAAGGCTTTGTCGAGTTGACCAGTTCGCAACAAAGCCTTGCCCAACAGTCCAAGGAAGCAGGACTTGTCGACTTCCTGGTCTTCGAGGTCCCGCACAGTCTCATGCATCAAGTCTGTCCCGCCCAGCGATCCGTCGATATCGGCCGTCGCCCAGCCGCGGAAGAAATGAGCCATCTTTGCCCAGAGGTTGAAACCGTTTTCCTGCGCCAGCGGCAACAGCTCATCGGCCAGCCGCAAGATAACGTCGCTTTCTTCACGAAACGCGAACAGGATACATCCATCGCCTAGCCAAGCGGCCAACCGGTACGGGGTCTGCTGGCGGACAATGGTCTCCGCTTCCCGAAACAGATTGAGCGCCTCTTCGTGATTTCCGAGAATATGCATAGTCCATGCGAGATAAATCATAGCCATGCTCGGAAAATCGCTCCCAACCTCATTCGCCTGTGCTTTGTGTTCGAGGGCGCGCTCAAGATACAATCGAGCGGACGTCAGCTGGCCGCGGGAGAAGAGACTTATCCCCTTGAACTGAAGCCCGAGAACGAGGGCTTTGACGTCGTTTCGGTCTTCGCCGAGCTCAATCAGCCGGTCGCTTACGTTGATGGCATCCGAGAACTGGCCCGAATTGAAGTGGGTGCCAAACAGCCCGTCCAGCGCGCGGACGGGCGCCTCCGGATCCCCGAGCTCTTCGCTTAGCCGGATGGCCCGGTGATAAGCGGCGCTACCTTCTCTCGTCATATATCCGAACGCGGCGTAGAGCACGTCGCCTCGCTCCAGCTCGAGCCGAAGAATGCGATTGTTTCGCTCGGGAGTGTCAGGCAGCATCTTGGCCGCCTCGATCCCCTTTCCGAACATTTCGGCAGCATCCACCTTGGCCCAGGTCTTTCCGGCCTTCAGCCCCGCCAAGAGCCAGTAGTCTGCGGCTCTTTCGAATAAACCCGCATCGGCGAAGTGTTGCGCGATGACTTCCGGATATGTCGACGACGCGTTCGGATCTCGCGCTTCCATTGCCTCGCTAATGCGTGCGTGCAGCCGCTGGCGTCGTTCACGAAGAATTGTCCCTTGGGCCGCCTGCTGTAACAGAGCGTGCTTGAAACAGTAATCCGACCCCGCGGCGCCTTCCTTTGGGACAATCAACCCTGAGCGCACGAGGTTCGCGAGCTCGTCCAGCACGGCGACCTCCGACAGGCTACTTACCTTGCTCAGAAGCTCAACATCGAACTCCCTGCCGATGGTGGCGGCGATCTGTGCTATCTCCTTGGCGGACCCAAGCCGGTCGAGGCGCGCCAGCAATGACGATTGTAGCGAATTTGGAATGCCTCCTTCGGCGGACCGGCCGGCGGGCGCCGAGCCATCGCTGGGCAGGCCGAACTCGAAGGCATTTCTCGCAAACTCTTCGACGAAAAGCGGCACTCCTTCGGCTCGATCCAATACGAAAGCGATCACATCCTCCGGAGGCGGCCCCGTTGGGCTCATGTCGCAAATGATCTCTGTCGCATCCCGAGGACTAAGCGGCGACAGCCTCAGATGCAGCACGCCCTCCCGCTTGTTCGGCTCGTTCTCCAGCTCCGTTCGCTTTGACACCAGTATCAGGGTCGGAATGGACGGCAGGTTCTCGATCAGCGAATTCAGCAACTCGCGAGAGGTTAGGTCGGCCCACTGTTCGTCTTCGAGGAGCAGAAGCAGAGGCTTAGCGCGCGCAAGATGGCTGATCCAGTCGGTGAACACCTTCTTGGTGATGGTGCGGTGGCGCTCGGAGCTGAAGTCAGTGGCGGCCTCCGGATCGGAAGTCGGAATCGACAGCAGGTTCGCGAACAGCGGCAGCGTCGTGGCAACAGGGACCTCGCTGACCGACAGCACCGTTGTGAGCTTTCGCAGTTTCTCCTCAGCCGCGTCGGCGTCCTTGATACCGGCCCAATGCTTCAACTCGGACAGGAACGGATGCAGCGTACTGTTCTCGAATGCCGAGGAGCACTGCACCATCAGCTGGGCCGCATCCGGGAGCCTTTGCCGCAGCTCGTCAAGCAGCCGCGACTTGCCGATACCGGCCTCGCCAGAGACCTCGACGGCCTGACCGCGGCGCGCCGACGAGACCTCCTTCCAGCTCGTGATCAGCCGGCTGATCTCCGCGTCGCGGCCGTACACCTTCGTCAGCCGCGTACGCCTTGCGAAGCGGCTGGGCAACGGCCGCGCCTTGCCCACCTGCCACACCTGGATCGGCTCCGCGAAGCCCTTCAGCTGATGTCGGCCATGGTTCGTGAACTCGATCGCCCCGCTCGCGGCCTGGTACGTCGCGGCGTCCGCAAGGATCATGTTCGGCTCTGCAAGCGTCTGGAGCCTCGCGGCCAAATGGGCAACGTGACCGAAGGCGACGGTCGATACGCCTGCGGGTGCGCCGAGGACATTGCCGACTACAACCTGGCCGCTGGCGACGCCCAAGCGGACGCGCAGCGGATGCTCCTCCGCTACCGTCGCGACTGTCTGGAGAATCTCCAGGCCCGCAAGCAGCGCGCGCTCCGCATCATCCTCGTCCGCGACCGGATAGCCAAAATACGCCGATACGGCGTCCCCGATGTAGCTCGCCACGAGGCCATGGTGACGCCGGATGACCTCACTGCAGGTCTGCAGGAAGGTCTGCACCAGCCGACGAAAATCCTCCGGGTCAAGCTGGTCTGCGTATTCCGTCGATGCGACCATGTCGCAAAACAGTATCGAAAGATGGCGGCGCTCGGCCGTCGGAACCCCTGTCTGCACGGCAATGGCAGCGTTCGCCGGCGCGAGTGATGCGATCGCGTTGAGGATCTCCAGTCGCGGACCGAGGGGGATGCCCATCTCCTGGAGATCGAGGTCGGATAGAAATCTGACCCTCCGGAGATCGATATCTCGCTTTCGGAAGGCTTTGGCGTATTGCTGAAGCCCGAGTGCAGTCAGCCACGGGCCAATGTTGTCCGTCGGAAGGCCCATACTACGTTGCCGCTTTAATACCGCCGATTGCGGCACTGTGCGTTATACTCTCATCCTAACCAAAATGCGGCAAGCCGGGCTGGCTCGCGGTCGCCAACAGCGGCCCGATCGGGTCCCGGCCCTGTCGGCTGGCCGTCGGTGACCGCTGCCGGCGTGTAACGCCGGGAGCGGCGCGAACGCTCAGTCGCAGGAAATGTCGGAGTAGAGCAGGTGCTCCGCGGTTCCGTAGGCGACGCCGCCCTGATCGAAGCAGAATCGCTTGGGCAAAATCCGGACGAGGTACCTCTGGCCGCAACTGGCCGGCAGATCGATCTGGTAGTCGCGTAATTCGGTCGAGGGCCAGGGATCGGTGAATTTCGTGTGCCCGAGATATGAAGCATTAGCGATGAGTAGAGCCGAGCCTGACGTCTCGCCCGCTGCTTCGTCCATGCGCGGGTAGTCGGTCGCGTTCGGCGTCCTGCCTCCCGGCGGAATTGGCGTTTGCCGGACAGCTACGTTGAACCTCACGTCGTCGCGTTGGGGGACGTTGCCGTAGCCGTTGAGATACCGCCAGCTCAGCCGCAGCATGCGATCCGCTCCTGCATCGCCATCAGGCGGCGGAAGCACAGCGGCGGAAAAGTCCGTCGCTTCAAAGCCGTCGCCCTGCGGCCCGGAACCGGGCGAGAGACAGGGCGTGTAGAGCGGGCGGTAGCCGCATTCGTCCCCGCCGGCATCCCAAAGGCAATCGCTCAGCTTCCGCCAGTCCGCCTCGCTGAGCTCAGGCGCCTGCGCGGAGATGTCGTTTCCGGCGCCTGGCGCCATCCAGGGATGGATCTTTCCCGCGCCTGAGCGCAGCGCCCAGCCCGTTCTGTGAGCGGCAATGAGGGCACGGAGCATTTTCTCTTTGCGCAAGCCGAGCGTCTGCGCCCACGACGGATTCGAAATCCATGGCTCATGGCCGGACGCGTCGGCGGCGAAGCGCCGCCCCGTCACCTGCGTCGTCAATGTGTGGCAGGTCGTGCAGTGGCCCGATGGGTCGCGAACCGTTTTGGCGCGGCTAATATCGACGCCGTAGCGTGCCGTATAGCCGGAGCCGATGACGCGGAAGGGCGTGTCCTCGGTGCGGGGCAGGACGGGCAGATAGTCGCCGAGGCTGAAGGCTCTCGCCCGCGGGCCGTCATCACCAGCGAAATAGCCGATACGCGCCTGGGACGCATGCGGATCGACGACGTAGGCATTCTTGTTGTCGTGGCAGGCGAAACAGGCGACCTCGAAGGTAGGGTCGTAAAGGTCTTCCGCAGCCGCCCGCCCTGCGCTGTCGGAATATGCGGTCCCGCCTGGCGGGACGAACGGTTCGGACCAGTCAAATTCATGTCTGTCCTTGCGTCCGTCGAAGAAAACGATCTCGCCCGTCGTGCTGTTAAATCCGATGGCGCCGAAAAGGGCAAACTTGGGATTCGACCGCAGCCAGTAGGGATCGGGGCCGACCT
The DNA here is from genome assembly GCA_963761005.1 of uncultured Alphaproteobacteria bacterium. Taxonomy (GTDB): domain Bacteria; phylum Pseudomonadota; class Alphaproteobacteria; order Rhizobiales; family Afifellaceae; genus DASWJZ01. Next base: position 668,299 of record CAVXFK010000027.1, on the reverse strand, counting down.
CCAGGCTGGTGTTCGACTTGCGGCACAGGAACAGCCATGCGACGTTTCCCTTGACCACCCGGTTTAGTCGGGAGTTCAGCCCGCAAAACGTGAGGGGACCGGCTAGGGACGGCTTGTCACATTTGGGTATGGCATCAGTCCACTTGACGACCGCTCGAGCAGCATCCCTATGCTCGAACTCGAGCGGATGGCCCGGCTTGTTCGGATTGGGACGCAGATCGACGATATTTCCGTCGACCTCCACCGGCATCGCCCGTGATCCCGGCGCGGCGCAGTCTCCGTATGGAATAGGACCGAAGACGGCCCGCGCCTCATCTCCGAAGCGGGTGATCGTATTGCCACTCGCCGAGGCGGGCCCCCAGAATATATCTCCGTTCCAAAGCCGTAACGTCGCTGTGAAATCATCCTCGGCGGTTGCCGGCGGGCGGTCGCCAGACGCGCCCGCCGCGCTCGTGAGCAAGAGCGCGGCAAGCGCTGTGACTTGGCCGAGGTGCCAATTCGCCATGCCGCGGGGTTCCCTCGGATGGATGCGATGGCCCTGGTTGCCTTCGCCGCTCTGAGCGGCGATGGGTCAGCGCGCTCTGAAGACGACCACTGGCGTGCCGGTGTGCATCTGGACGTCCGAGAACTTCAACACTCCGTCGTACGATTTCAGGGTCATTACAAGCATCGCCGTATAGTCCAGAACTGGGGTCTCGACGTCCGGACGCTGAAGCGTCACGAGCATCGCCGCCCACACTTTAGTCTCGCCATCCTTTTCCGGCTTCCTGAAGATGGCGTTGGTGATGAAGTGGTTGGTCTTGAAGGACAGCTGCCTGAGATAGGCAAAGGGCTGCGTGTTGAAATACGCCTTCAGTGCGGTCAGGTCGCTCGTCCGCGTAATTTGGACGCCGCCTCCGGTGCAGGCCTCGTAAACGGCATCGGACGCGAACAGCTCATCGAAATTGTTGACGTCCTGAAGATCCAAGGTCCAAGCGAAAGTGTTGATCACATCTAATGCAGCGGCCTGCTCTTCCAGCGGCGGCATGACGCCTACGCCATGGAAATTGCCGATCGCCGGAGGGTCGACGCTGCATTGCTGTGCCGCCGCCAAGCCGGGAATGGCAAAGGCTGCACCAAGCGCCACGACAGCCACCGACACTGCTGCGCGTATGTTGAAGAAGCTCATATGGACCTCCCATGGTGTGAACGCACGCTTTCGAGCACCCGATCGGTGCGGCGAGACGGAATGAAGCCGTCCGCCGGAAATTGCCCCGGCTTCGAGGCGGCGGCGAGGACGGACCGGCGAAGCGCGGACGACACGCTTCATTGCCTCGATCCTTCATCCACGCGGCGAAGCAGCTGGCCTTGCTCTTCCAGCAACGTGCCCAGTCGCTCAAGCGTGGCTTTCTCCTCCGGCGAGCGATCACGCTTCGATAGGCCTCCCCGCCCCATCTCCTGATAAGTCTCAACCAACGACCGGTGCGTGGCGATAAGCTTGGCGATGTCGTTGCCGGAAAGGGATTTGCGCACGGCCACGTCATAGGTCATGCCACCGAGCGGCATTTCCTCCTCCATGTCCGGTCCGTGGTAAAACTGGATGACATCGATGGCGGCGGGCTTGTCGTCGCCGGGTAGGATGGAGATCCTCACCGGAACGCTTTTATGTGGCGGCAGCTTGAACGTCTGCCCGGGCTTGGAGCCATCGACGGTTAGCCTCCAATTCCCTCGAAGCTCAGAGGTGAGACGCGTCTCGATCGGATAGTCGAAAGGGTTCGACACGATCAGCAGATCTTCGAGGCTGTCCGATTGTCCGGAGTTCGAGAAGATGGACGTTTCGTTGGGTGACATTGTTGTCGCGCGGCGTGACGAAGTCGGGCACATGCGAATTTCGCGCCGTGTCGGAGACCCCGTCGTCCGGCGCATTGATGACGGCAAACAGACAATAATGATCGGGGTTGGGCAGCGACTCATCGAATTCCGGCGCATCGAAATCGAATGACAGAACGGCTGCGGCGTCGTCAGGACCACCGGAAAGCGATGCACCCGAATAGGGAACGGAGGCGATAGTCTGGGCTGGCAACGGATGCCATATCGAAACGTCGGCCGGGTCGGAAGGAAAGGCCGTCCAGAAATCCGCAGGCAGCGCAGGCAGGCCCGCTCCGGCAAACGCCCATTGCAGCTTGACGGTGACGTCGCTCGCGGGCCGCGTACCGCGATTGTGAACGCGCACGTAGACACGATTGAGCGTGCCGGATAGCGGTCTCTCGTCTACGAAATCGTCAAAGTCGGCGGATGTAGTCGGCGGCGTTGATGTGTAGGGCGGAGCGTCGACCTTGATGTCGACGCTCCGCCAGTGCGGAATGAATCCACGCGTTGCTTCGAAGGTGACGTTCGACGGTTGCTCTGTGTTGCCCCAGTCCAGACGATTGTCGCGCAGATAGACATCGACGCCGCCCCGCCCGCCGCTTGCTGCGCTTGCAACCGTTCGGACCGCTTCAAAAGCATTGACCCTGCCATAGCCGTGCGTGGGAGGGCCCCCGCCCGGGGGAGTCGAGAAGCCGGTCTCGGTCGAATACGCGCCTGAGGAATTGGAGATCTTGTCGGCCGTATCCTGCAGGAGCTTCTGCACCTCGGTCCGGTTTAGCATTTTGTCCTGCGAAAGGACGAGGCCGGCGATGCCGGCAACCACGGGCGCTGCAAACGATGTGCCCTGGAAACAGAACGTATAATTGAGATTGGAGTCGGGTGGTGGAATAGGGTCCGTGGACGGACAGCCGGAGAACGGTGCGAACGTGTTGAAGCCTTTCGTCCATTGCTGGTCGGTCGTGACGCCGTGCAGCGTGCCTCCACTCGTTGGCGCCAGCACATCCATGCAGTCGCCAAATCCTCCGGGACTGAATCGATCCTGATTTGTCGAGCGGCTGACCGCGATAACATTGGGCAACGAGGAAATATCCGCATCGTACCTGTCACAAGAGTCGTCGACCGCGTTGGGCATGGCGAACACGACAACCGAGCCACGTCCATGGCGGCCGTTCGCGGCCGCGTTGTCGACCTCCGTCACCACGTTGCCGATCATCGGCGTGTTGAGGGGAGCGCCCCACGAGAGCGAGATCACGTCCGCGCCCATCCTTCGGGCGTAATCGATTGCCAGCCCGAAGGCGAAGACGGGTCCGTTGGAGCAAATCGGCATGAATCTGCACTGTGGGCAGACGCCCGAGACGCCCTCGGAATTGTCCGAACGCGCCACCGCGACGCCGGCAGCCGCTGTGCCATGGGGGTTGAACATCCCATAGGGTGTTACCCTGCCGCCGCCGCAGGGAGAGGAACCGTTGCATCCGGTGAAGTCGTATCCGTTGACATCATCGACGAAGCCGTTCCCGTCGTCATCGACGTGGGGGCTGCCGTTTTTTTCACCGGTATTAAACCATAGGTTGTCCATCAGATCCGGGTGATCGATCTCGAAGCCATCGTCGATGACCGCGATAACGATATCGGGGCTTCCAAAGCCAAAGGACCAAGCCAGATCTGCATCGATATCGGCGTCAACGGTGCCGCCGGCTTGGCCGGTATTGTTCAGATGCCACTGGTTCTGGAAGAACGTGTCGTTCGGGATCACCGAGGCGGCTTTGCGCCTGTCGATCGGCGCATAGAAGTTCGGAAGCGCATATCTGACGCCCCGATGCTTGTTGATCGCGTTGGAGACGTCGAGCGGATTCCGCTGGTCGCCGGGCGGAAGCGAGACGACGAATTGCCACGAGTTGAACGGATTGCCGCCGTTGACCTTGGTACCGAATTCACCTGCGATCTCGTAGATAAGACTGGGATCGTCGTCTTCCCCGATCTGAACGATGATGCTGCCTGTGAGAACAAAGGCCGCGTCGGACTCTCCGAACGTGACGAAGACGCCCAAATCCTGAACTACCTCCGGCTCGGAAGAGACCAGGGACTCGGCGAAGGCCCTGAGACTGGGAACATCATCGCGATCGGGCGCTGCTACAGAAATGATGTTCTGCGGCAGCAACGGTACGGTCTCGCCACCCAGCTTGTCGAGCATGGCGGCGAAGCGCTCGGGGCTGTCCAGGATGTCCTGTGAAAGAATGAGAGCTACGCGTCCGTGCAGGATGTGGGCCGGATACTCTTTGCTCCCTTGCACAAAGACAGTGTCAGTCTCTTTCTCTTGCGCGAACGCTGGGACGGCTCCCAGCGATAGAACAGCGAACGCTGCGACCGCGAGGACAGTTGCACCAAGTTGCGCATGGCTGGTCTGGTATCGTGCGGCATGCTTGCAGGTAAGCGCCGCGCACTTCTCTGGGACGCGTCCGGCGCGCGCCGTATCCGTCATGTCATCGAGATGCAACATGACCCACCACCTCTCAAATGGCAGCCGCGCGGCAAGTGCGAAGCGATGCTGCCGCGTAGCGCGGTTGGCGTTGTTGCAGAGGAAGTATGCGGCAGTAGCCGCATTCGTGCAATGGAATGAAAGGTGGACGCCATCTGAACGCCCATTTTGAGTAGAATTTGAACCGGAGCGTGCCTGCTGCTTGTATTGGCTAAAATCGGAGACAGCTCTCAGAAGAGCGCGGTGCTAATCCGGCCGGCGTCGGAAGGCAGTGATATTTCTCACAAAGGATGGAAGTCGATTTGACCGAGAAGCTATTCTTCGGCGCTGCAAATGCTTTCGAGCAGCTTCACGTCTCTTAGAAGCAAGGCTTTCCCTCGACGCTCTATGAGCTTCTTCCTACGGAGTGCACTCATCTCCCGGGATACCGCCTCCCGGTGCGTGCTTATTCTCGCCGCCAAGTCGACATGCGTCGGCACTGGAGCGATTGAAGCCTCGCCGGCTGCTTGTGCGTTGGCGGACGCCATCCGAAGCAGTTCTCGGACGAGCCTTTTCCGAACGACAAGCGTGCTGAATTCGTAGACGCGCTCCGTCAGGCGACGGACCTGAAGCGAGAAATGCGTCAGCAGGGCCCAGGCGAGCCCCGGCCGTGAACTCACGAGCTGGCGAAACGCCGCCTCCGAGAGAGAGGCTGCCCGGACCGGATCCAGCGCAACGACGCTTGCCGAGCGAGGCATTCCGTCGATCGCGGCCATCTCTCCGAATATGTCGCCCGGGCCAATGTTTCGATAGGCAACGGCCTTGCCGCCCTCAGAATAAGCTGTCGCACGAACACGGCCGTCGAGGACGAAGAAGACATCCCGGTTCGGCTCATCATGAACCAAGATCATCTCCTGACGCCCGTAACTCCGGACTTTCCAGCAACTCTCCAAGGCAACACGGTCCGCCTCAGCCAGCACGGACAAGAATGAGCCGGGTTCCATCGTGACAGCACCCATCGGCTGAGCTCGCCAACCGCATTTTTTCGGATGCGAACCCAGATGTGTGGCGATTGCCACATATCTACGCGCCCGTTCAGAGGAGAACCGTCGACGCTGTTAGCACTTCGTCCGGGAGCTGCAAATGCAAAGGCATCGAGAGACGGCCTCGGATCGGCTTTGGAAGGAGAAACTCGGTTCAAACATCTCCTTGGGAGAGGCCCTGGTCCTGCTGGTCATAGCAATCACCGCCCTCCTTTCCATGGTCGTCTAGGCGGCCATATCGGCGGGCGCTGCGGGGCTCCCGGTGGAAGGCATAATGATCACCTCATTGCACAACTTCTTCCGACCTGTCGGGGTGACGCTGATTTCGACCCAGTCTGCGGTGCGTCCTATGCGATGATACTTGGTTCAGAGGCGGAAAGCGTGCCGTCGGACATGCGCCGACACCGTCCGGTGGACGGCAGGCGCTCTGGGGTGCCCTGGTGAAAATGGGTTTTCCGAGTGAAAGCGCCCTGTCCAAGGGAGGGGGCTGGGCTGGGACAGGGCGCGAAGTCAGTGCACGGGCGCCCGAGTTACGGAGGACAGGAGGCGAAGGACTCCGCTCGGGATGCCCAACTCGATTCAAATCAGAACTGAATTTTCAAATCTATCGCGGGCTGCTTAGGAGGTTACCGATTACCTAATGGAAGGCGCGCCTTCGCCGCTTCCGACGCCAGCCGAGGAAGGAAGCTGCTGGTCATCTCTTCCTCGATTTTGTCAACGACATCGGCTCTTTATTAAGCGGCCAACCCAGCGTGGACGGCTTGTCCAAGCAGTGTCCCGTCTGTGGGAGCTACGCTCTCGACATCACTCCCGCAGGCTCAGATGTTCTTTTGGTTCGCTGCCTCGTTGCCTGCCACGAACATCTGCAGAAGCTCTAAGACGCCGCAGGTGATAGCCGCCACGAATAATGAGGCCGCGAATGCACGGTAGCTGGAGGCTGTTCGCCAAGCTTCCAGACGCGCCCACTGCGCGAGCGCCGATATCATGGCGCCGGTCATTCCAAGGCCACCGTGGAAAGGCGAGAGGATCAGGCGAACACCTCCTCGGGGCGGATCGCGCCAAAATCGTCCGGCTCCACAACCGGCGCGACGCCGCGATCCGTTGGGGCGTGATCGCCAGGATAATCCGCCGTGATGAGAATGACCTCTGTCAACGCGTCTTTCGCCAAATCGGAGGCGGTCTCAGGAAGCCGGCCGGCTGCGCAACGCCGGCTCACGCCGTTGCGGTGACCGAAATGCGGCCGCCGTCCGGTGCGACCAGTACGATCGTCGCGGTAAGCGGTGCAATCAACGGAACCCAGATATCATAGAGGCGGCCACTCGCAGCAGGTTGCCAGCCGAATTGAATGCCCCCTCCAGGGCGTAGCGCCGTGCTGCGCGGAATGTCTGGCAGGGCGACCGTTGCTGCCAATGCGCCGAGCGGCGGAAAGTGCGGGAGCGGCGGCAGCACGCCGCGTCGAGTTGCTTTCACCGCGAGCCTATATGGCGGCGCGATCGCCACCGGAGCGTTCGAGGCAACAGTCATACTGACGCCTCGGCCGGCGACTGCGACGATGTCGACGAGCGACAGACGGAATGGAGGCGGGGGCGTCCAGCCCGGCACTGTCTCGGTGCGTTCGGTCATCCGCCCGAGCGGATCGATGACGCGGATCGCCACGTCGACCGGATTCTGCTGCGACCGGGCGGGTGAACCAAAGCGTTAGCGGAGAAAGGCCAGCGGCGCGAGCGCCGCGCTCAAGCACGGGTTCCGTCGCGGCCAACACCGGTGGGGTGGCGAGCGCGGTCACCGGAATATTCTGCAGCACCTTGGCTGCCACGGCGGCCCCGCCGACGGTCGCGGATACACGATGATCGCCCGCCGGAACCGTGCGCGGCGGGGCCGACGTCGAGGTGCGGATCGCAATTCCGGTATGCGCGGCGTTCGTCGTCTCCACGACGAGCGGAGCGAGGGCGGGCGGACCGCTCGGCGGAGCGCTGATGGTCACTGCGTCCGAGGCGGTCGAGGGACGTCCGCGCACGGCCTGGACGGGCACGGTATCGATCGGGATCGCAATCGCGCGCACGAACCAGTCGTCCCAGCTTGACGGGAACACTCCGGTCCACGTCGCAGCGTAGAGCGGATCGCCGGTGACGGTATCCGTCGTCCCCGACGGACCCGCGACGGCGACCTCGGCAAAGGCCGGGCCCATCGTGTCCGCACGGCGCGCCGCCGCCTCAGAGCGCGTGCGAAGCAGCCGGAACGAGGCCACCGGAATGGAGCTCGCCGAAGACAGCTCGATCGCGGTCTCCCCCGCCGGCGCCGGATGCGAGCGCACGAGCGGCGGCGCCGGACTTCTCAGCCTCGGCGCCATCATCGCCTGCAGGTGTTCGTGCGGCGTGCCGGGACCCGACGGCCAGGCCGATTCAATTCCGGTATCGGTCAGCGCCGTCGTCATGAAAAGATGAATGTCCGTTGAGCCTTTCGGCAGGACGGCATCGTAGTCGCGGAGCGTGCCGTCGACTTCGGCGATCCGCCGGAAGCGACTGCGGCGCTTCTCTGCGGGAAGGGCATCATACCGCGACCAGAGCGTCGCGAGACGAACGCCTGGCGAGTCCGTGTCGGGCGCGCGCGGCGTGAGGCCGACGGACTGGCGGAGCGCCGTCTCCGCGCACTCCCAGACGATCACGCGCCGCACCGGAGCGGCGGCCGGCAGCGACCAGCGCACCCGCCCATGCGAACGGCCTTCGGCGTCCGGCAGGCTTGCGAGCGGCACGCCGGGAGGCAGCGGAAGCGGTAGCGGCGCGACCGGCACCGGGCTCGCGGCGCTCGTCAGCGCCGGATGCGCGGCATCGGGCGTCCAGCCGGTCGGCGATGCGCCGACAAAGACCGAACGGCGGGTCCAGAGCTGAACGCCCCAGCGGCGGGTGACGGAAAAGTCGAGCGTCGGCACGTCGGCAACCACGCTGTAGCGCCGGCCGCCGTCGCCCTGTGCGGGTCCCGGAACCTCGGGGCCTGTCCCGTCGGCATTCAGCGCCGTCGCCGTACAGCCTACGCCGCTCGGCGTGTTTCCGGCGAATGAGATGCCGAGGTTGCGCTGGAAGCATCCCGCGGGAACGGCACCCGTGGGCGAGAGACCGGCCGGCGGCGCCGTGGTCGGCGTCGCCATCGGGAAGAAGACCGCGACGATCTCGATTGCCATCGTGCGGCGCTGCTGCCATTCGCTCGCGACCTCGAGCTTCAGCGTCGCCGGGCAGTTGGTCTGGTACCGGCGAAGTGCGTGTCGAGCGCAGCCGAGACGAGCCGCGAGCCCTCCGCCAGAGGCTCGTCGCCGTTATAGGGAGCGTCCCGCCACGGCGACCAGACCCCGTAGACGTCGCTGACCGCGACCGCATATCCGACATGCCGGCCGCCGCTGCCGATCGCGATCTCGGCCCCGCCGTCGACCATGCTGGAGCGGTCGTGGCCGGGCTTCCCCAGCGGTGCGTCGGGGCTGATCACGAGCGCCCGCCAGCCGCTCGGATCGCGCTTGTCGATCAACGCCCCCGCCTGGCTCGCACCAGCGCCGTAGCGGGCAAAGGCGGATTCCGTCGGGATGCCGAGCCCAGCGGTGACCGGCGGAAGCTTCCAGCCGACCCGCACGCTCTCGCGCCAGGCGGCGTCGGGGGTGGCCGGCGGCACAAGGCCGGAGCGCGCGGCGGTGAGCGGGATCGGCGCCGGCGTCTGCGCATGCGCAATGCCTTGCGGCGCGTAAGCGGCGAACTCGACCGGGCCTTTGCCCTTCGGCAGGATCGCGCGGTACTTCGCGGTGACGAGGAACTCCGCGCCGCCGACCGGAATCTGCTCAGGCAGCCCGCGCTCCTGCGAATAGGCCGTTCCAAACCCCGTGACGAGATTCAGGAACGGATCGGTGTGCGCGGAGATGTTGAGTGTCGCCCAAGGCTTCACGTCGGCCGTCGTGTGAAGGCTCGATTGCCTCGATCCCTGTTGCGGCGGCATGACCGTCCGCGTCTGCGAGACTTCCCATTGCTCGTATTCCGGGACCGACCCGTCGTAGAGCGCAACGAGCTCCGGCAGAACGAACTTGCGCAGTTCCTCAACGAGCGCCTTTGGGTCGGGAGCCGACCATTGCGGGGCGATCCGTCCGGTCTGGGTCAGCGGGAACCAGCCGATCGGCGGTCCACCGCGGATCAAACGCAGCACAGCGGCCTCCCGCGGCGAGGTCAGGCTCGCGACCGGGCCCTGCTTCGAGGTGTCGTAGTCCGAGCCCGGCCATGGGGAATCGACTGGCAGTCCGACGAGCTCGAGCGGCTTCCATGCCGGGTCGTTGACTACGTCGTCGAGCGCTACGATCGAGACCTGCGGATTGGAGCCGTTCACGAGCAGCCCGTAGAGCGCGCCCGAAGTCCGCAGATCGAAAACCGCGGTGCTTCCGAACGGCGTCACCGCGGTCGCGGCGACCGTGTCGTGGAGCGAAGGCGACGTCCGCGAGAGGAAGAGACCGACCGGATTGGCGGCCGAATTGACGTTGCAGGTGACCTGAACCCGCGCCGCCTCGACGCCGTACCACCAGAACGCCAGCCCGTCCGGCGTGTTCCAGGTGATGAAGTCCACTGCCTTCGGCGCGGCGCCCTTCGGGTCGCGCATCCACACGGTGAAGGGCCCGTAGGGCACGCCGAGCTCCTTGGCGCAGGCCCAGGTCACGCGGATGTCGCCGGAGCGTCCCTTCACGCTCTTCGAGCGATCGGTGTTGAGCTGGCCGCCTTGGTTGTCGGCGATGAACGGCCAGTTGAGGCGCACGGCCTCGGCGCGGAAGCGGAATGTGTCGGCGACGCGGGCCATCAGTCTTCCACCTCCCAAGGCGCGCGCACGAGCGAGACGCGGGTCGCGGTGACTGCGGTCTGCGGCGTCTGCGCCAACAGGTCGGCAGCGGTCAGCAGGTCGAGCCGCACCTCGCGCCCCCGGGCGCCAGCGGCAAGGATTGCGATCGCGCGGGTTCCGCCCGGCCCCCTGATGATGCGGGTGACGCCGGCGCGCGGCAGATCGTCGGCCGCAACAGGTGCCGAGCTCGCCACGACGCTCAGCCAGTCGGCCGGCCGCGACGCCCAATAGGTGTGGCTCGGGTCGGGCGAATCCGGCGGCGCGGCGACGACCGTCGGAACCTTGCGCGAGCGCCAGAGCGGCTCGCTTGATTCAAGCACCACGGCAAAGGGTTGCGGCGTCGCGTCGGCGGTCCAGAGCGCCTGCACCCGCGGATAGGACGGGACCTGCGGGACCGCAAGGCCGGCGGCCTGGAACGCCTCATCGAGCTGCGCTCCGGTCGGCCGGTCGGGGAGTGCCGACAGTGCGGCCGGGGATGGGATGACCCGGTGCTCGACGGGCGCCGGACCGATATAGCTCGCAAGCTCCGCGGCGTCGGCGAAACGCGAAGTGGTGAAGCCGATCCGGTGGACCAGTCCGCGCGCACTCGCCGGCGCACCCTTCGCGACCGCATGGATGTCGATAAGGTAATCGGTCAGCGGCTCAAAATCGTAGTCGAGCGTGATCGTATAGGTGTCGGTGCTCGTGTGGCTCCCTGTGACGCAGCGCTGGCCGTTCGCGACAAGCGTCTCCTCTACCGCCTGCTGCCACGGCGTCATCACGCCGAAGCTTGGCGAGACCGATCCGTACGGCGCGACCACGTTGACCGGGATCGTGAAGCCGGCTTCGATGCCGCCGCCGCCCGGCGGTTCCGGATGGTGCCCGGACGCAGCGCGGACAAGGATGCGAAGCTCCTTGCCGTAGGCGTCGAAGAGCGCCGCGGTCTTCTGCTCCGCGAAAGCGATCCGAACCTTCTCGTGGCAGAAGACCCCAACGTCGTTCATGCCGGGGGTCGTCGCCAGGATCCAAGGCGAGAGATCGGTCGGCGCGTCGCTGGCGGCGCGGAACTGGAACGACTGCGTCTGGTTCGGGGCCCATAGCGGCGCGGTAGCGGCTCCGGGCTGGGCGTCCTGGTCGACCGAGGCGGCCTTCCACGTCACCGCGAGCGTATAGGTCTCACTCGGCACCAGCAGCGCATGGTCGTCGGCCGCCTGCGTCAGTGCGTTCGAAAGCGCCTCGCGGTCGGAATCCATCGCCGTCGTGTCCCAGTCGAACCGGAAGACCTCGCTCTGAAGCAGGCCTTCGGCGGCGACCACGTAGAAGGCAGGGAATTCGGTCTTCTGCTGCGCGGCCTTGCGATTCCATCCGATCACCACCCGCTCGGTGCCCTTCGGAAGGTCGGACAGCGTGACGAGCGCCGGCAAGACGCCTTCGTGCGACGCGGCCGCGACGCGCGCTGCGATGCGGCCGGCGCGCATGATCGGATCGGCCCAGGGGCCAGCCGGATCGACCCAGGTCGCCGGCAGCGGATTGGACGCCCTGACGAAGTTGTCGCTGGTCACCTGCACGACGCTGAGTTCGGTTCCCTTCGAATCGCGGAGCGAGAGAACGAGGTCGCCGCCAAATCCCCGCTCGGGTACGAGCAGGAGAACGGTCAGCTTGGCGAAGCCGTCGTCCGCGACGGCAAGGCTGACCGCATCCGCCAGCCGATCCGGCTTGAATCCGGTATCGTTCCAGATCTCTTTCACGCGCTCGCGGTCGAGCGGCGCGCCGAACGGGGCGGGCTCGGGCCGGTCGCGCTCGGGGGAGCGGAGCAGTCGCCCCTCGCAATCGTATTTGATCCGTCGGCGGGGGTCCCCGATCCCCGCATCCCATGCGCTCTCCTGGTAGGTCGCGAGCACGTCGCGCAGCAATCCGCCTTTCGCGATTTGCTCGGTCAGATCGGTGAAGACCGAACCGTGGCTCGGAAGCGTCTGGTTGCTGAAGGTCAGCGGCTGGCCGCTCTGCCAGGTTTTCAGCGGCTGATCGGGCGGCGTGCGTTTACCATCGTAGCAGGGGACCGCATCGCCGATCACGATCGCCGGCTGTGTGCCCTGCATCCGATCGGTCACCGGGTCGATCCGCCACGGCTCGCGGACCTCAAGCAGCGCGGCAACCGGTGTCGTGCGGACAGTGTCGGCCGGATCCGGCCATTGAACGCCGGCGAGTTCCCAGCCGATTGGGCTCGGGCCGGTCGGTTGCCCGTCGAAGGTCCAGAGCAGGCGTGCGGGAGGAGCGGCGTCGCCGCAGATTGAGCCCCACCTGTGCGTGACCTGGTTCGTGAGCGCTTCGCCGTAGGGCACCGCGACGGATTGCGGCGTCGGCAGCCAGTCGAGGAGCGCGAGCGTCGGGCCGGCCGTCGGACCGCCGACGGCGGACGGCTTCCACCAGGTGCTCGGCGTCTTGCCGGTCGGGGCGGCGGGGGTCAGCGGGCCGGTCAGCGTGACATCGACAAGCTCATAGCGCCACCAGCGGTCACCGATCCGAACCCATGGATTTGCCGCGACACCCGAGGACCCGAACGCCTTCTCGCCGAGAACGATGTTTCCGTTGCCGGTCGGGGCCGTGCGGAAGCCGACCGCCGGGATCGCGTCGAGCGGTACGAGGGGCAGCACGCCCCCGACCGTCATGTCGACCGCGTCCGCCAGCTTGCCCTCAATCGACGCATTGGCGCCGGTGCCTTCGACCAGCGCCGGCGAGCGGGAGATCAGCGTCACCCCGACGATGAGGGAAAGCGGATCGGGCGTCGGCGTCGTCGGTGCGCCGATCGTCAGCGACACGCAGCCCTTCACCTCGAAGAAGAAGAAGTCGACGCTGCCGCAGACTTCGCCGTGCACATAGGGATCGGTGACGATGACGCCGCCGACTTCGCGCTTGCCCACCTGCACGGTCAATTCTGCGCTCGCCGAGATACCGACGATCCAGAGCCGGAGCTCGCCGCTCACGTAGACGATGCCGGCAAGATAGAACGGGTCGAGCCCGAGGATGGCATCGAAGCCGGCGGCGACCTCGAGATAGAGCCCGACCGCTTTGCTGCCCATCAGCACGGCCTGGAAATGGAATCCGGTGGCAACCGCGATGCCGTTGGGCACGACGAGCGCCGGATTCGTCGGCAGGCTGATCCCGTTGCCGTGCACCATCAGGTAGCCGTCGCCCGAGATCACGTCGAGCACATCGACGGTGACCCGATCGACATAGCTGCCGAGGTCAACCAGCCAGCTCTCCGGCGCATGCGCGTCGAAGAAGGCCGTGATCGGCACGCGGATCTTCAGGATGCGCTCGATCTCGTAGGCAGCGACGATGCCGATCGTGATCGTCCCCTGCCCGAAATCGATGTCGAGCACGGCAAGGAACGTTGCGCTCTGATTGCTCTTCAGCACCGGTGGCAGCGACAGCACGTCGGCCTTCATCACGAGCAGCAGGCGCGGCCCCGGCACCTCAATGATGACGATGCCCTTGAGATGCAGAGTGAAACCGGCATCGACGGTGCCGACCAGCATGCCCGCCGCGAAGGCGTAGGCGCCGGGCGTGAGCTGCCAGCCGGTCGGGTCCATCACTCCGCCCGGCCGCCCGAACTGCGCCTGCAGCCAGTCGAGTGCTGGCACCGCGCTGCCGACCGGCTCGTTGCGCGCGTAGTTGACGCCGATCCCGCCGAGGAAACCGTAGATGCCGAGGCCGGAATTGCCGAGCAGAATCGGAACGGGGAAATCCACCTCCGCGCCGATCAGGACGCCGGTAACGCCACTCGGATCGCGCTCGACCGCAAGCACGGCGGAGGCGCGGATATTCACCGGCACGATCGTCAGGTCAAACGCGCCCTTGAAGCCGAGTGGCGTGAACTCGATCGAGCCTGTGCCGTGGATGGTGCCCGGAATGTCGAGGGTCGCGGCGAGCTTGGTGAGCTGCAGGTCGAGCGGCGGTCCGTCGAGACGGCCGCGCACGCGCACCGAGTCGACGGTGATGATGCCGAGATCGACGCCGAGTCCGACCTCGACCTCGAGGAAAGCTGGGTTGTCGCGGCTGACACGGAAACCGAGGACACGCAGGAGTTCGTCGAGCGGCGGCGACGCGCTAAGCGCGCCAGCCGGCACATCGAGCGTATAGCCGCGGCTCGGATCGAAGACCGGCAGCGGCACATATTCGGGGGCGTCGGAAGTGCCTTGGTTCCCCCATTCCGAGCGCACGCCGATCGCCTTGTAGCGGGTCGTCACCGGATGCGCCGGGTCGACCCGCACGATGCCAAGATCGAAGCTGAAGGCGACCTCGATATCGAGAAGCACGCTGACCTGCGTGCCGCGATCGGCGACGGTGGTCGTGCCGTCGGGACCGACTATGCCGTCGCTGACTTTGAGCTCGCCGCCGCGAAGGATGAGCGAGTGGGTGTGGATCAGATCGCTCGCACCTAGTCCCACACTGCCGAGCGCGACGACCGCGCCCGCCGCCGGCGACAGATCGGTCGCCGAGGCGGTGAGCGGCGCCATGATGCTTAGCGCGCCAAGAATATCGAGCGCCGTCTGATTCGCGTGCACCTGGTCCATCTTGGCGAGGCCGTCGAGGTCCGCATCAAGTGCGCGGAACTCGCCGGTCACCTCCCAGGCGCCGCGATCCTCACTAAGCCGCAGCCGCAGGAGGAAGGTGCAGATGCCGTCAGACGGATTGCGCGGGCCGTTCCGGAGCGCCGGCTGGCCACCCTGCGCGAGCGCCGACTCCGCCGCTGTCTCGATGTCGAACTCGCCGTAGATTTCGCCGCGGATGAAGGTGCTGCGCACGAACTCGACGCGCACGCCGATCTTGCGGAAGCAGTCGGGCCGCTGCGACGCCGGCGGCTTCGGGTCCACCGCGGGCGGCGGCGGCAGAGCGCTGCGGGTGATCTCGGCGATGCAGACTTCGGCGGCCGTCGCCGGGTCCGAATAGATGCGGGCGAGCCACCACCCACCCGACCCAGGTGACGGCGTCGGGCCACCCCCGACGATGGCCGTTTGGTCGCGTGCGTCCGCGTGCCCGTGCACCGTGCCGGGCTGGACGTTGGTAAATCCAACGTCCCGCAGCACAAGCATCGCGTCGTCGCGTCGCCGCTGGCTCAGATTGGAATTGTAGAGACGCTTCGGCGTGCTGTCGTCGCCCTCATAGGAGGCGTAGCCGTCCACTGTGAGAAGCGTCGCCGCTCCGATCGCCGCCAAACGCGCCGCCATGTCGGCTTGGAAGCTCACGCCTCCGGCGGGATGGGTATGATCCGGTGCAGGCGCGTCGCCTAGGTTTTCAGGGTTCCGCGGATAGGCATCGCCTTCCGACGGCATTGGATGGTCGAACTGGAAGTAGCAGTTCGCGACCTGCGGCGCGGCGGCCGCGAAGGTCGCGGTGACGACGACCGGCGCACCGGTCGCAACCGGCACCTCCGCCGTCTCTCCGGTGACCGAGCCGCCAGGCCAGCTCCAGGCGACACTCGCGCGCGGCTCGAGTCGCACCGTTACCGTCGTCGGCGACACGGCTTCGCGCACGATAACATGCGAGCCGCGCTGCGTCGGCTGGACGGTGACCTGGCCGTCGCCGCCGCCCGCGCCGGCCGGAGCGGCGCGCCGCGCTGCCGAGAAGCTGCGCGTGGTCGTGTGCGCGGCGGCATCCAGCGCCGTGACGGTGATCGAGATCGAGCCGCTCGCCGGCGTCGCAACGGCGACGCGGTCGTCGCTCGTCGAGACGCCGTCGACCACGATGGTGATCGAGATCGGCGCAAGCCCGCCGGCAATATCCACGAAGAGCGTGGAATGCTCGGGAAGCTGCGCGGTCCCGGTTCCAGGGTCGGCGATGTATTCGCCCGCCGCCGTGTGAAACCGGACGCTGATCGTCGGGGCACTTCCGCGGTTCACTACCTCCGCCTCGAAGAGGCCCGTCACACCCTCGTGCACACCGATGCCGATCCAGAGATCGCGTACCCCGGCGCTCACCGCGAGGCCCTCGACACCGCTCGGCGACACGAAGAGCCTCACCTCTGGCAGATATAGCCCCTGCCATTCGTCAAACATCACCCGGGCGGTTGCCGGTACCCCCGACGGTCCGGCGGTCCCCGAGAGATCGAGGACAGCCGCGCGGAACCCGAAACCGAGGGCTTCATCCGGCCCGAACAACGCGTAGGCCGGCTCCATGCGGATGAACTCGTAGATCTGATCGACCGGCGGCCCGCCGATGGTCGCCGAAAGGAGCTTCACGGTCACCGAGGCGCCGGCAAGCTGCTGGACGCGGATGCGCAGCGCCGGGAGAACAAACGCGACGATCGGATGAGCCGGGTCGCCGCGAAGCTGCCCTTGCGCGTCGAGGAAAGCGCCGCGCAGCACCGGAACGCGGATCGCGATCGACGGCGCGCCGAGGATCACGCGCCACCCGCCGTCGCGGGTACCGCCCGGCCCGGTCAGGTGCAATCCGAGCGCAACGCTGACATTCGGATCGCGAAACTCGATCAGAGTGCCAGAGGAGCCGCCGCTACCACCGCTGAAGGCACCGGTGCGCGGATCGAGCGCCAGCGGGCCGGTCAGGTTTTCGATCGCCGTGTAGACGGACCAGGTGCCGTCGGCGTCGGTCTGTTCGACCGGACCCGTGCCGTTCAGGCCTTGCAGAAGCGGGCGGAGCGAATCGAGTTGGCCCGAGTTACGGGCTTCGGCAGGAAGGTCATCCCAGAGCGACATAACGAACACCCTGAGAGGCTTGTGGCAAATCGCGAGCGGCTACGCTCCGCCGTTCCGCTGCGCTTCGATGCTCACGTCGAACTCAACCGCCGCCGCGCTTGATCAAGAGCCGAACAGCAGGCCTCCTCCGACCGTCCAAGCCTTTCACGGGCGAGCATAGCACCGTCCTGCGCCTGCTCGTAGCGGTGGCGTGACGAGAGAGGATATAAGGAAAACGTCGTCTTACCCCGATTGACGCCCCTACTATGCCGTCCGGCCGCATGCCTCCATCGGCGACCAGGCTCCCGCACCCGAAGTGTTCGTGCCGACGCTCGTCGCATGGCCGGCCGCGCAACCCCGCACAGGTTCGCCGCCCATGCTCGCGCTGGCGTCAACGCCAGCCCTAACTAACATTCTAAGCGGACCACTCAGCGGAGGCCGGTCATAACGACATGCGACACCCGCCTTATTGGATGAATTCTCCAGCCCCACCCGGTTCGCCAGTAAGAGCTTGGCGATCGGGCGTTGCCGGAAGAAGCTGTTGCGTGGAGCGAGGGGAAACCACCCGCGTTGCGCGCCATGACGGCGGCGCCCTTGCTCAACAATAGCTCTTCGATAGCGAATTCGTTATCGAGCGTGGCGACTATCAGCGGTGTTGTCTGGTCCGCAGCGCGACTGTCAACATCGGCGCCATTGGCGAGGGCACGCTGGGCGGCGGGGCGCCCGGTGTTCGGCACACCAAACGCAATACGAAGCCCCCGCCCGCTCCGTGACAGCCGACCCGCAAGGTGGCAGATTGCCGTGCTCTGCGGCGAGGTCAGTGTATGCGCAGTGTCCTGGGCTATGCGGCGCCCGTCATTGTTTTCATCTCAGCGATCATCGGCCTTTCGGGACTCAGCCGCAGGCCGAATGCGGCGGGGTTCGGCGGCCTATCGCCATTCGGATGGACGCTGGTTGTGCTTGCCACGCTCAGCTTCGCGGTCGCCATCTACGGTGTCTACAATCGCGAGGCAGAGCTGAAGAAGGCTCGCGAAGAGGTCGCGCGCCTGCGAACTTTGGCGTTTTCCGACGTGAGCGTCGGTGTGGATCATCTCGTCACCGTTCTCGATTTCGCGGTGCTTGCGCCCTATATCGCCGCGCGCTCCATCCCCGCGCCGGCGATCCCCAAGACCTACGTTTCCGGCCCGCGCATCCTGATCGACTTCAGGAGCGAGGCAGTAATCGCGGACCTCCAAAACCTTGTTCTCGACCGTATCATGCGGGTCAAGGGCCCCTACGCACAGCCGATCCCCTTCGGCACCGACCAAAGGCCGGTGATCGCCGTCATCGCCGAGGAAACGGCGCGCGCCAGGGATGAGATCGACTCTGCCATCCAGCGATACGATGCCTCCCGCGGCATCACCGTCGACGTGTTCGAGGCGGGGAGCGCCCTCCTCAGAGCACCGTTTCTCGCTTTCATGACGGGCCTGGAGGATAGCTGGAAGCGACGCTCGCGCATGGAGGAGGACGCGACCGCGCCCGACATCGTGAACCTCAGGATGATCGGCAGCGGCGTCACCGGCGGCAGCAAGGCCGATTACCTCGAAATGCTCGACAGGCTCGACCGCTTGCGCACGGCGCTCAATGAAGCTCAATGAATCAGCCTGAATGCCCGCGCTGGGGGCCGGCGCGCTTACAAAAGCGGAATCGGGTCGCTCAGGGCAACACTCGTCGACGGAGTTCGCCTTCTGGGGCTGCCGGCATAGGTGATGCGAGGTGCGGACTAGGTTGGGGACTCATACGGTCCAAGCGGAGACGATGGCAGCGAGGGCGAGAGCGGCCATGTAGTTTCTGGCGAGGCGATCATATCGTGTAGCGATGCGCCGCCAGTTCTTCAGCTTGCAGAACAGCCGCTCGCGCCTCAAGGAGCTAGAAATCCTCCCCTCCTCAATCCGCTAATTCTGGCCTCATCGGTGTTGACGGCGAACAATTGTTAAGTCGCGGAGCGGCTCCCATCGGCGGAAGCTTCCGCCAACGAGTTTCTCGACCCGGTAACGAGCGCGCCCCGAAAGCGTTGAGCTTGGCGCATGCTGGCCCCGCGATGCTCCGTTGCCAGCCGGCCGAATGGCACACCGAATGGATGGAATTGGCGCTGCCATTGAAGCTCTCTGGGCAGTCGGGGCGGCCCACGAATCGGATAAGCAAACGCGATGAGCTGCTACTCGAGCAAAGACATCGAGAGTATCGCCGCCGCTATCGACGTCGCGCCGGCGGTTATCAGGAGATATGCGAAGCGGTTGCACGATGTCGGGCTGTTCGTGACTCATCACGGCGCTGCAATGCCGAGTAGCCCCAGCGAGACGCGCGATCGGCTCCTAAAAATCTCTGCCAGCGCTCGTCGTCTCTTAAAGCAATTGGACCTTGTCAGCGCCGCCTTTACATCTGACATCAAGTATGGAGCTCGCGAAGCAGAATTGCTCTCGGCAACGAGGCAGCGCGCAGTTGCCGAGGCGGGAATGAAGGCTCGGACCGTCCTTAGGCATCTGGGTGTAAGAAGTTGGAGCGACGCGGTTGACGGCCCCGCACCCGATACGCTCAATTCTCTGAACTACGCCGACGGAACGAGCCTCGATGCGATCGTAGACCTCACCGCTTTGATCGGCGCAATTCCGTCGTTGCTGGAGGATGGCTTCCAGCCTCATCAGCTTTCGGAAATCATCAAGTCCGTCGAAGAACTCGAGCGCATCGCCCGCGACGCCGCCGACCAGGCCCTCTACCTTGGCGGCCTCGTGGTACCCAAGGGTCACCACGGCGATTGGGCAGTAAACAGCTGGATCCCGGACATGGATCGCCTCTATCGGGAGGTCACAGGGCTCAGGCCCACTGCCTGGGTCAATCGCACCGGCGCCAGTCCATTCATCCGGTTCCTGCAGGCGGCGGGCAAGCCGATCGGACTTGTTTATTCTCCCGACGCCTGGAGGCGTCGAGTACGCGCACATCTACGGCAGCTAAGCGACTACCGCGAAAAATAAATTCGATTTGGCCTTTTCGACCGCCGCTGGGTGACCCGGTAGGCACGTGCCGATATGGCACGCCCGGAATCACTTCTTGACGACGCGGAGCGCAGCGCGAGCGACGAAGCGCTGATCGCGCTGGTGCGCCTACTCGCACGGCAGGCGGCGGCGGAGTTGTTCGCGGCGAAGGTGAGCGAGGCCCGACCTCCGGCAGCGCACCTCCCTGTGGCGCCGTCGAACCAGGCAAATGAATGAGCGCCGGCAATATGTGCGTGCGCGCGACATCGCCGAACTGGTCGGGATGGACGTCCGAACCATCCGACGGAGGATCGCCGACGGCACCCTTCCCTCGGTCAAGATCGGCGGCGCCAGGCTTGTTCCTGTTGAGGCCCTCCGAAGCCTCCTTCAACCAAAGTGACCTAGTTCCCGTAGTCGGAGGGCTACATATTTTCGTCATGTAATTCCAATGGTTTAGTGAAGTCTCGTGAAAGCTCTTTCCAAGTAATTGTTCCATCTTTTCTGATATAGGCTTCCCGAATGTCACTCTTTGTCACCGTTTGACATGATCCACCTGAAGACAGGAGTTCTGACACGATGAACGCGCCCTCGCATCCCGTCCAAGCCGCCGCCGATGTGCTCCTAATGCTCGAGCAGGCAGACCTCCCAGCTTTGAAGAAACGCGACATGATCTCGGCGGTCCGCCGGATCTGCGTCATGGCTGGCTGCTCGCCTGCTTCTCTACGGTTGGAGGTGCCAGCGCTGCGGGGGCGGTTGGCGACTATTCTGCCCGCGGCTCACGGGATCACGCCCAAGACCTTCGCCAATCTGCGGAGCCTCTTCGTGAAGACGCTGGAGTGGGCGGGCGTGATCGAGCGGCTGCAACGAGGCGCCGCTCGGCAACACGAGGCGTGGGCTCCACTCATTGCCACCATCGCGGCAGACAAAGCACTGTCGAAAGGCTTGGCCAGCTTCACGAACTGGTGCGCCACGAACGGCATCAGACCGATTGACGTTAGCGACGCGACCCTGCGGCAGTTCGGCGACTGGTTGGAGAACCGCACACTACACGCTCGGCAACGCGATCTCCTGCGCCAAATTCCTCGGTTGTGGAACCTCGCTTGTCGCGATGTCCCCGGTTGGCCGCAGCAAGAGCTGACACGAAATCAGCTTCCGTCCTCCTTCGGCCAATCTGAGTTGGGTCGACCTGCCCTCGGGCCTGCGGATCGGGGCGGAGGCTTATCTCCGGATGCGAGCCGAGCCAGACCTGTTCGATACCGATTCAAACGTGCCGACGCGCCCGCTGGCAGATTCCACAGTCCGGCAGCAGAAGGACCACATCCGCTTGGCGACTTCAGTCCTGGTGCGGCAGGGAGCCCCTCTCGATAGCCTTGGCGGCCTCGCCGACCTCGTCCGGGTCGATTGCTTCAAAGCGGTGTTGCGCCACTATCACCAAAGGGCCGGCGGTAAGCCAAATTCCCAGGCCCATCTAGTGGCGAAGACGCTGATCGATGTCGCCCGCTACCACGTGCGCGTACCTGATGTTCACCTGGCCGAGATCAAGAAGCTCGCCCGGAAGCTGCCAGCGGTCCCGTTCGACCTCACCGTCAAGAACAAGACATTGCTCCAGCAGTTGGAGAACGAGAGGGTCCGAGCGCGACTCCTCTATCTGCCGGACGAGCTGATGCGCGATGTGAAGACGAAGCTCGAGGCGGGCACCCTCCGCCATGCGACGGCGCAAGTCGCGGTCGCGGTCGAAATCCTCCTTTCCGCGCCGCTCCGCCCGCAAAACCTCATCAACCTCAACTGGAGCCGGCACTTCCGCGAACCGCAGGGGCCGAAAGGCAAGCTCGTACTCTACGTTGGAAAGTCGGAGACCAAGACGAGGCGGCGTGACCTAGTGTTCGAGATTCCGCCGGAGCTTGCCGAAAACGTGCGCTTTTATCGACGTGAGATCCTGCCGCGGCTGGGCGCCGATCCGAACGGAGACCTCTTCGTGGTTCCCGGAGGGCGCCGGAAGAGCCAGAGGACGCTGGCGCAACAGCTCACCGAGACCATCGCTGACGTGGTTGGTGTCGGTATGTCGCCGCACCAGTTCCGGCACGTCGCGGCGATCTTCTACCTCGATGCGCACCCGGAAGACTTCCAAACGGTTACCGACCTGCTGGGGCACATCTGGAGCAAGACCACGTTGATTTACGCGGGTGCCTCCTCTCGCCGGGCCAGCCGTGTCTACGGCGAACACGTCGTCGAGCAACGCCGTGCTCTGGCGCTGATGCAGAAGCGCAAGAGGAGGCGCAAATGAAGGCGCCCCGCAAGCTCAAACACCTTCCCGAAAGGCTTTGGCCGGCGGAAGACCATCAGCTCTTCGAGGCCGCCTATGCGCCCGGCGACGTCTTCGATGAGAAGCGTGGCGCCGGCGTCCATCTTGCTGAGGGCAGCCGCAGGTCGATCCGCTTCGCGTGGCGGCGCTGGTTGGGATTCCTGGCCGAACACGATCCCAAGGCCCTGCAGCTACCTGCCATCGACCGCATCACGCCGGCGCGTGTGCGCCGCTATGTCGAGCACCTCTCCGCAGGCATGGCCTCAAGCTCCGTCGCCGTGACGATCGCACTTCTCTATATGGGTGCCCGGCTGGTCGCACCTCAGCGCGACTGGCGCTGGCTCCTGGCTTTGAAGACACGCCTGCAGGCGCGAGCCACCAGCGAGGACCGGTTCCCGCAACTCGTTCCGGCGCACCGCACGCTTCAATTGGGCATCGCCCTCATGGAGGGGGCCGACGACCTTCGGGATCGTGGGCACCGAAAGCGCGAGATCGAATACCGCGACGGGCTCATCATCGCAGTTCTCAGCCTGTGGCCCATCCGCCGCCGCAGCCTCTCCGCACTCACGATCGATCGGCATCTCGATATCGCCAGCGACCGCGTTGTGCTCTGCCTCTTCCCGGAAGACACGAAGTCCAAGCGAATGGACTACTGGCCGGTGCCCGAGCTGCTCGTCCCCTTCTTGCGGCGCTATCTAGACGACATCCGGCCCAGGCTCCTCCGCCGCCGAAACCACGACGCGCTTTGGGTAGGGCAGCACGGAACAGTTCTCAACGCCGGTGCAATCTACGCTTTGGTCGTCCGCCGCACCACCGCGGCCTTCGGAACTTCTATGGCGTTGCACGACTTCCGCCGCGCCGCCGCAACCTTCCTCGCGATGGACGCGCCGGAGAAGGTTGGGCTGACACCCGGCATTCTACAGCACACCTCGCCAGAAATTGGGAATCGCTATTACAATCTCTCCCGCAGCACAGCCGCGGCTCGCCGACATTCCGCTACTGTCGCCGATCTGAAGACGCGCCTGCTGCGGCAGGCAGGGTAACCGATATGCCGAACCTTACACGCGCCGTCATCTACGCTAGGTACTCCTCCGACCTTCAGCGGGACGCCAGCATCGAGGATCAGATCCGAGTGTGTTCAGAAAAAGCATCTCGAGAGGGTTGGAGAGTGGTTGGCACTTATACCGATCGAGCGGCCAGCGGAGCAAGTCTCGCCAACAGGCCCGGTATGAATGCGCTTCTCAAGGCTGCAAAATCCAACAACTTTGAAGTGGCGCTTGCGGAAGCTCTTGATCGCTTGTCCCGCGACCAGGAGGACGTAGCGGGAATTTATAAGCGGCTTTCCTACTCCGACGTCTCCATCTGCACGTTAGCTGAGGGGGTCGTCAACGAGCTGCACATCGGCCTGAAGGGGACGATGAACGCTCTGTTCCTCAAAGATCTTGCCTCGAAGATCAGGCGCGGTCAGCGAGGACGCATTGCGGCCGGCTTCGCAGCCGGCGGGCGCGCATATGGATACCAAGTTGTCCGTTCCATCGACGATGGCGGCGACCTGATCAGAGGGCAACGTGTTATCAAAGACCAAGACGCTCAGATCGTTCGAGAAATTTTCGAAGCCTACAAAAACGGTCTTTCGCCTCGAACGATCGCTGCTCAGTTGAATGTCCGAGGTGTACCCGGACCGAAGGGGGGAGAATGGAACGCCTCGACAATCAATGGTCACCGCGGCCGTCGTAATGGCATCCTGCAAAATGACCTCTATCGAGGCCTGCTCATCTACAACCGGGTCCGAATGGCGAAAGATCCGGAGACCGGCAAACGAATTTCCAGGCCGAATCCAAAGAGCGAGTGGGTCACGGTCGAGGTTCCGCAACTGCGAATCATACCAGATGAACTTTGGGAAAGGGTGCAGGCAAGGAAGGCAAGTTATGGAACACGACGTCCGGAGACCGCGAGGCGGCCCAAGCGTCTCCTTTCCGGCCTTCTGGTCTGCGGCGAGTGCGGAGGATCCTTCACCATAGCTCGACCTGGCAAGTACGGCTGTGCAACACACCGCGAGAGGGGAACCTGCAGCAACGGCAGGCAGATTTCGGTGAACCAGCTTGAGCGCCGCGTGCTGGCCGGCTTGAAACAGCACCTTTGCAATCCGGAGCTCCTCGTCGAGTTCGTGCGGGAATTTAACCTTGAGCTGAATCGACTGAGAGCGGCTGCCTCGCAGGCCAACATGACGACCGAGAGGCGGTTGGAAGAGCTCCAGGCGAAGATCGAGCGCATCGTTCAAGCGATCACAGAGGGCACGGACAGCCCGAGCCTCCGAGACACCCTGATGCGCCTTGAGAGCGAAAAAGCTGCAGCGTCCAAGAGCCTCCCCCACCCGAAAGCACGTCGTCGTCGCGCGCCAGTTCCGCGCCCAGAGATCCTGTTCAAGAAGAAGATTGCGACGCTCGAGGAGGCTCTGAGCTCGGACGAAAAGACTGCAGCGGAAGCCGGACTGATCCTGAGATCACTAGTCGATCACATTACGATCCGTCCCGCCTCGGGTCGGGGAGCACTTCTCGTGGAAATTCAAGCTGAGCCCGCCGAACTCTTCGTGGCGGCCAGCGGTAACCTGCCTGACCCTCGCGATCGGATGATAACGGTGGTAGCGGAGGAGGGACTCGAACCCCCGACACGCGGATTATGATTCCGCTGCTCTAACCAACTGAGCTACTCCGCCCCGGTCGCGGGCATATACGTTTGGCCCGCGGGAGGGTCAAGCACGGGGCGTCGGCGGGCCGGGCGCGCGGCACCGGAGGGTGAAACATGAGCCGGAAGCGCCGGACGCCGGCGGCTCGGGCGCCGTCTAATGCTTCAGACATTTGTTCTTGCCCTTCGCTTCTGTAAGATCGCGCCGCCGGCCGCCATTTCTGGTCGGCGTTTCTCAGGCGGGGGCAGGCTTTGAGCGGCACAGCATTGAAGACGATTGCGGTTCATCTCCCAACCGCGGGCGTGGTGGACCGGCTGCTCGACGCGGCGGCCCCGCTTGCCGCCGCGCACGGCGCCACGCTGATCGGCTTCCACGTAATCCCGGCGGTCATCGTCTACGCCGATGCCACCGTGTCGATGTCGACCGAGTTCATCGTGGCGCAGCAGGAGGCCTTCCAGGAAGACGCCAAGGCGGTCGAGGCGGCGTTCCGCGCGGGCGCAGAGCGCGCCGGCGTCGCCTATGAGTGGAGCACCACGGATGCCGGCGACGAGCCGACGATGCGCGCCGCCGCGACGCTGGCAAATGCTGCAGACCTCGTCGTCGCCGCGCAATACCAGGACGCGATCCCGGCGGCGTCCGGATACACACCGGACGAGTTGGTGCTGAACGCCGGCCGGCCGGTGCTTATCGTGCCGAGCGTCGGCGCCATCCCCGCTATCGGCAAGCGCGTGCTCGTCGCCTGGAACGGATCGCGCGAGGCTTCGCGCGCGGCGTTCGACTGTCTGTCGCTGCTCAGGCCCGACGCGGAGCTTCAACTCCTCGCAGTCGACAGCCCGCGCGGCGGATCCACGCTAAGCCGCCTCGCCGAGGCGTTCGCGCGTCACGGCGTGAAGCCGCTGACGCTTTCATTGTCGAGGAGCGACGGGCGCTCGGTCGCCGAAGAGATCCTGAAGCATGCGGCGGAGTTCAGCGCCGATCTCCTGACGCTAGGCTGCTTCGGGCATTCGCGCCTGCGCGAGACGGTGTTCGGCGGCGCCACGACCGACATCCTGCGCATGATGACGCTGCCGGTTCTGATGGCGCACTGACGCTGGCAGCCCGGCCCAGATTCAGATTCGACCCATCAGCAACAGCACGACGACGACAATGAGGATCACCCCGACCGTGCCGGAGGGGGCGTACCCCCAGCTGCGACTATAACCCCAGTTCGGAATCGCCCCGATCAGGATCAGAATGAGGATGATGATCAGTATGGTGCCGAGCATTTCAGATTCTCCTCCGGTCGCCGACCGCGTGTTCGCCCCCTCAGCCGATCGACGACTGGCGGCGTTGGCTGTCAGATTAACGCCGGCGAAATGAGGTCGGTTCCCTCGTCGGCTCGGTATCCCAGCAAAGCCACGCGCGGTCTCTGTTGAATTTCAGGAGCGATCATGAAGCCCGAAGTACTCGTCATCGGAGAGCAGATGCCGCATGTCATGCAGGCGCTCGCGCGTGACTACACGCTCTACAAGCTGCACGAGGCGACGGACCCGGACGCACTTCTGAAGGAGCTTGCACCGCGCATTCGCGCCATCGCCACCGGCGGCCACCACGGCGCCGACGCCGCGCTGATCGACGCGCTCCCGAATCTCAAGATCATCAGTTCCGTCGGCGTCGGCACCGACGCGATCGACGTGGCGCATGCCAAAAAGCGCGGCGTGATCGTCTGCAATACGCCGGGCGTCCTCGATGACGACGTCGCCAATCTTGCGATCGCCCTCCTCCTCGCGGTGACGCGCAAGCTCGTCGCTTACGACCGCTACATCCGAGAGGGCCGTTGGGTGCGGGATGGCTTGCCGCCGTTTACGCGCTCGATCGCCGGAGCCAAGGTCGGCATGCTCGGCATGGGACGGATCGGACAGACGATCGCCGAGAAGCTCAAGGCCTTCCACTGCGAGGTCGCCTATCACAGCCGCAACCCGCGCCCGGACGTTCCGTATCGCCACTATCCCGACCTCGTGCAGCTCGCCGCCGACTCGCGCGTCTTGATCGTCATCGTCCCCGGCGGGCGCGAGACCGAGAAGCTTGTCGACCGGCGCGTCCTCGATGCGCTCGGGCCGCAGGGCATCCTGATCAATATCGCGCGCGGCTCCGTCGTCGACGAGCCGGCACTGGTCGCAGCCCTTGAGGAAGGCAGGCTCGGCGGCGCCGGTCTCGATGTCTTTGCCGACGAGCCCAACGTGCCGCCCGACGCTCTTTGCGATGGAGAACGTGGTTCTGCAGCCGCATCAGGGAAGCGCGACGGTCGAGACGCGGCGCGCGATGGGCGACCTGATGCTCGCCAACCTCGCCGCCTTCTTCGCCGGGAAAGAGCTCTTGAGTCCCCTCCGCTGACGCATGATCCCGAAAGTGGGAATTTCACCGCCATTCCGATTCGATCGGAATAAGGACGGCTCTAGTCGTCGCTCCTGGTGCGGCGGCCGAAGAGGAAGCCGAGAAGAAGCGCGAGCCCGGCGATGACGACGGCGGGATTTGCGAGCGGCGTCGATCCGACCGCTCGGCTGAGCTTCGCCATGTTCTCTTCGACGCTGGCCGCCTGCGGAGTCGGCGCATGTGATGGCGCGCCTGCGCCCTTCATCCGCGCCGCCAAGAACAGGATCAAAGCGACGAAGATCAGCACGCCGCCGATGATCGAGGCGGAAGCGATCGGGTTCAGGAGGCGCGAAAGGTAGAGATGCGCCGCGACGAGCAGGAAGCAGAGGCCGATCAGGAAGAAGACGCCGCTGAGGAGCCCCATCACGCCCTGCGCCACGAGCCGGCGCATGCGCTGCTTCAATTCGGAAAGCGCGAGCGCGAGCCCGATTGAGCTTGCAAGCTTCAGCATCGGCCCTAGCGGCGCGACATCAGGCCGATCAGGAATCCGAGGCCGAGCGCCACCAGCACTGCTGCGAAGGGATTGCGTTCGATATGCCCCTCAAGCGCCTCGCCGTAGGCGCGCGCGCTGTCGATCGCCGCCTCCGCCTGTTCCTTGCCCTGTTGCTTATAGTGTTCCGCCGTCCGCTCAGCCTTGGCGCGCCCTTCCCGCACGCCCGACTTCACGAGATCTGAGAGCGTCGCGCTGATCGCCGCGATATCGCCCTTCAATGTCTCGATCTGGGCCTCAAGCGACTCCATCTCGCTCGCGGTTGAACGCGATCCAGGCTTCGCAGTCGTCGATTCGCTCGCCATTACGCCTCTCCGGTCTCCGGTCTGAATTTTTGACGCTTGCCGGATAACGGCGGGCATCTTCGCGAAGTTCCGTTGAAGATGTGTTGCGTTGGATCAAGAGGCCGGGCGCAGATATTGCCGAAACGTTTACGCCGCCTCGGCGTGCGCGGCGCCGCCGAGCCGCGCTTCGATCGTGCCACCGCCGAGAACGCGCGCCTCCGCTCCCTCGGTGTCATAAAGCACACAGGCCTGGCCCGGCGCGACGCCGAGCTCGTCGCTGGCAAGCTCGACGACCGGCCGTCCGGCCTGAAGGCGGAGAAGTGCCGCCATCGGCGGACGTGTCGAGCGGACGCGAGCGAAGACTGGATGCCTCGCGTTCCACAAAATCGCTGACAGCACCGTCCCCAAGCCAATTGAAATCGCGAAGCGCGATCGTGCGCGTTGCGAGGGCCTCGCGCGGCCCGACGATGACCCGCGCGTTCTCCGCGTCGAGCCGCACCACGAAGAGCGCTTCGCCGGCGGCGATGCCGAGCCCGCGCCGCTGGCCGACCGTGTAGCGGATCACGCCGTCATGCCGGCCGAGCACGCGCCCGTCGAGATGCACGATCTCACCGGGGCGGACGGCGCCGGGCTTGAGCTTCTCCACGACGTCGGAATAGCGGCCCTGCGGCACGAAGCAGATGTCCTGGCTGTCGTGCTTGTCGGCGACCGTCAGTCCCGCCTCGCGCGCGATCGCGCGCGTCTCGTCCTTGGTCAGGTCGCCGAGCGGAAAGCGCAGGAAGTCGAGCTGTGGCCGCGTGGTCGCGAAGAGGAAGTAGCTCTGGTCGCGCTCGAGATCGCGCGGCCGGAAGAGCGCCCGCCGACCGTCGACAAGCCGCGAGCGCACATAGTGCCCGGTCGCCATCGCGTCGGCGCCGAGCTCGCGTGCGGTGCGGAAGAGGTCGGCGAACTTGACCGTCTGGTTACAGGCGACGCAGGGGATCGGAGTCTCGCCGATTGCGTAGCTCTCGGCGAACGGCTCGATGACGGCTTCGCGGAAACGCGCCTCGTAGTCGAGCACGTAGTGCGGAATGCCGAGCCGCGCTGCGACCTCGCGCGCGTCGTGGATGTCCTGGCCGGCGCAGCAGGAGCCGGCACGGTGCGTCGCCGCGCCGTGGTCATAGAGCTGCAGCGTGACGCCGACCACGTCGTATCCGGCGCAGCGGACGAGCGCCGCCACGACCGAGGAATCGACCCCTCCCGACATGGCGACGAGCACGCGCGCCTTCTCCCGCGGCCCGGGAATATTAAGGTCTATGTCCAGCATGAAACTTGCTCCGGCGCCACGGAAACTAGGCGCAGAAGACCCCGCCAGCAAGGGCCGTCCGTTGCCAAATCCTAAAGGAATTCAAGGGTGTCACTTAGCCGATTTTTAAGGGGAAGCACCTTAGAAGCAGGGTGATAGCTGTAGTTGCGTAAGAGTCATATTCATGGCCGAGCACATCCGTCCGCGCGTGAAATACGTGATTGGACCAGACGGGAGCCCGCTGACGATCGCCGATCTTCCGTCGACGAGCACCAAGCGCTGGGTCATCCGTCGCAAGGCGGAGGTCGTGGCCGCGGTGCGCGGCGGCCTCTTGAGCCTGGAAGAGGCCTGTGAGCGCTATACGCTGACGGTTGAGGAGTTCCTCTCCTGGCAGATGTCGATCGACCAGCACGGGCTGGCCGGCCTGCGCACGACCAAGATCCAGAAGTACCGCAACTGATCCGTGGGGCAACGGGCCCCGGAAATTCCACTTCCGTCTTTTGTCGCCGCCGTGGCATGGCTTTGCCGTGGCGACCGGAACCCACGAATTCGATGACGATCCTCGGAACGCCGGGATTCTGATCTCGGTCAACGGGCAATTGAAGCCGCGCGGGGAGGCGGTCGTCTCCGTCTTCGATTCCGGCTTCATCCTCGGCGACGGAGTGTGGGAGGGGCTGCGCGTCCACGACGGCGGCGTCGCCTTCCTGGGGGAGCACCTCGACCGGCTCTACGAGGGCGCCAAGGCGATCGACATGGATATCGGCCTTGACCGCGCTGCCTTGTCTAAGCGCCTTTTTGCCTGCCTCAATGCCAATGGGATGCGCGATGGCGTGCATGTCCGCCTGATGGTGACGCGCGGCGTGAAGCGCACGCCCTATCAGGATCCGCGTCTGACGATCGGTCCGGCGACAATCGTCATCATCCCCGAATACAAGCTGCCGAAACCTGAGATCGCCGAGCGCGGCATCACGCTGTTCACAGTCCACGTCCGCCGCACCGGCCCGGCCGAGCAGGATCAGAAGCTGAACTCGCATTCCAAGCTGAACTGCGTCCTCGCCTGCATCCAGGCGACGAAGGCCGGCGCCGACGAGGCGCTGATGCTCGATCCCGTCGGTTTCGTCGCGACCTGCAACTCCACGCACTTCTTCATCGTGCGGAAGGGCGAGCTCTGGACGTCGCTCCCCGACTACTGCCTCGGCGGCATCACGCGCGCCAACGTCTTGAAGGTCGCGCGCGACGCCGGTATCCCCGCGCTTGAGAAGCGCTTCTCGCTGACCGACGTCTACGGCGCCGACGAAGCCTTCGTCACCGGCACCTTTGCCGGCCTCGTTCCCGTCCGCGAGGTGGACGGCCGCGTCATCGAAGACGCGGGCAAGCGGCCCATGACGGCGCGGCTGCGCGGGCTTTATCGCGACCTGCTCGAACGTTCGCTGACGCCAATTGCAAAGGACGCAAAGTGACGGTCGACCCGGAGGGGATCCGGCTTGAGGCAAGCGGCGACCGCGGTCGCTATGTCTACGTGTTCGAGGACGGCTCGGAGGCCGAGCTGCTCTTTTTCGAGCGCCCGCCAGGCCCGGTCACCATCAATCACACCGAGACGCCGGTTCAGCATCGCGGACAAGGTGTGGCGGCCGCGCTTGTCGCCCGCGCCGTCGAAGATTTCCGCGCCGCCGGCAAGAAGGTGATCCCGGACTGTCCCTACGCCCACCGGAAGTTCAAGGAGCATCCCGAGTGGGCCGACCTGCTCTACCGGCAATGACGGCGATCCGCTGCGCGCCTTTCAGATGATCGCCGCGCGCGACGACTCCGTGCGGATCGCAATGTGGTCGGGTCCGCGCAATCTCTCGACCGCGCTGATGCGCGCCTTCGGGAACCGTCTCGACTGCGCCGTCTCCGACGAACCTTTCTACGCCGCCTATCTGAAGCTCTCAGGTGCCGAACACCCGATGCGCGACGCGGTGTTGGAGCACCACGAGACGGATTGGCGGAAAGTCGCGGTGGCGGTCGCCGGCACGCCGCCCGGCGGCAAGAAGCTCTGGTATCAGAAGCATATGACGCATCACATGCTGCCTGAGATCGGGCGCGACTGGATGCGTGCCTGCCGCCATGCCTTCCTGATCCGCCATCCCGCGCGCGTGCTCGCCTCCTACGCCGCGAAGCGCGAAGCCGTCACCTTCGCCGACACCGGCTTTGCCGAGCAGGAGGCGCTGTTCAAGGAGGCTGCCGAGATCGGCGGCGAGCCGCCCCCGGTGATCGATGCCGACGCGCTTCTCGCCGATCCGCCGCGCGTGCTTCGCGCGTTCTGCGACGCGCTGGCGATTCCGTTTACGGAAAGGATGCTTTCCTGGCCCGCCGGTCCGCGCGGCACGGACGGCGTATGGGCGGCGCATTGGTACGATGCAGTGAACCGCTCAACCGGCTTTGGGCCCGCGCGCCCGATGCCGGCGCTCTACGATCCGAAGCTCCAAAGCCTCGAAGCCAAGGCGCTGCCGATCTATGAGCGCCTTGCCAAGCATGCATTGAAGTAGCGGAGCCAAAGAGACGATCCGAGTCCCGGTCGTCATGCCCGGACTTGATCCGGGCATCCATTCCGTCACGTCGATGCCGGTCCCAGCCGTCCTGGAATAGATTGCCGGGTCAAGCCCGGCAATGACGACAGAATAGAGAATTGAGAAAACTCAGCCTGCGACGCGGTTTGCGTGGCGGCCGGTGTCCTGCCCGCTCTCGCGCTCGAGCTTCTCCTCCTCGCGCTGAAGCTCGGCCAGAGCAAGGTCGAGCGCGGCCTTCGCCGTCTCAAGCTGTCCGCCGAGTTCCGCGACCGAGGCTTCGAGGTTGGCGCGCCGTTGCTTGGCAGCGCGTGCGAAGGTCGAATATGCGAAGTGCTTCTCGTCGTCGATTCCGGTCCGCCGATGCTCGGCCGCGATCTCGAGATCGAGGTCGGAGATCATGCGTCCGAACTCCTCGATCATCGTCTCGATCTGACCGACCTGCCGCCGGCGTTCGTCAGCCTGGAAGCGCATCATTCGCACAGCAGAGTCTCGTGACTTCATACGCAATACTCCCCCAAAGCCCCGAGGCCCGCCCGCTAATCGGCGATCCCCTTTTCCGACCCTTGGCTTTGCCTACAGGCGGTAACGTTTCGTTTACGGGTCGCATTAATCATGGAGGAGATGATTTAAAGCGGGGTAAACCGCGCCGTCCGCGCAGATCGATGCCTGATGCATCGATGCCACGCCGGTCGCGGAAATCCCTTAGCCAGGAATGTTGAGCGTAGCGCAGGACGAGGGTCGGCTCGGATTTAAGAATGGATTCAAGAGTCTATCAAGGAAACTTCAGGGTGTGCGCTTGCCGGCGCCAAACAGAATCTGTTAACCATTCCACGATAGCGTGTGCGTCGGATTTGATCTGGCTCGCTGCGGCGTGGTCGAGGGTGGCGGTGTCCGCAACAGAGCTGATAAGGGGATTGGGATGCGGGTCCTTCTGATCGAAGACGACAGCGCCACCGCGCAATCGATCGAGTTGATGCTGAAGTCCGAAAACTTCAATGTCTACATCACCGATCTTGGCGAGGAGGGCGTCGATCTCGGCAAGCTCTACGACTACGACATCATTCTTCTCGACCTGAACCTGCCCGACATGTCGGGCTACGACGTCTTGAAGACCTTGCGCGTCGCCAAGGTGAAGACGCCGATCCTGATCCTTTCCGGCCTCGGCGGCATCGAGGACAAGGTGCGCGGCCTCGGGTTCGGCGCCGACGACTACATGACCAAGCCCTTCCACAAGGACGAGCTGGTCGCCCGCATCAACGCCATCGTGCGCCGCTCCAAGGGCCATGCCCAGTCGGTGATCCAGACCGGCGATCTCAGGGTCAATCTCGACACCAAGACGGTCGAAGTGAACGGCAGCCGCGTGCATTTGACCGGCAAGGAATACCAGATGCTGGAGCTTCTCTCGCTCCGCAAAGGCACGACGCTCACCAAGGAAATGTTCCTGAACCACCTTTATGGCGGCATGGACGAGCCGGAGCTGAAAATCATCGACGTCTTCATCTGCAAGCTCCGGAAAAAGCTCGCCGCCGCGACCGACGGCAAGAACTACATCGAGACGGTGTGGGGCCGCGGCTATGTTCTGCGCGAGCCGGACGAAGAGGAATTCCGCGAGAGCGCCTGAAGCGCGCGCAGCCCACTCTCCAATGAGAAAGGCCGGCCCGAGGGCCGGCCTTTCGCTTCGGTCCGCCGCGTGAAAGGATTAGATTAGTCCTGCCTCGGTGAACGGCCGCATGAAGCTCTCCCGGTCGAAGGGCTTCATGATGTGCATGTCGGCGCCGCTCCGCATCGCGCGGGCGACGTTCTCCGGCTCGTTCTCAGAGGTCAGATACATGACCGTCGGCTGCGCGCCGCCCGGCAGCGCGCGGAGCTTGGTCAGGAACTTCATCACGTCGCCGTCGGGCATTTGCCAGTCAACCACGACGCAGTCCGGCATCTCGCTGCGGCACATCTCGATCGCATCGGACCGCGTCCCCGCCTCGCTCGTGCGGAAATCCGCCTCTTCGAGGATCTTGCGCGCGACCTTCCTGATCGAGCTTGAATTGTCGACGATGAGACAATGCTTCATGGAGAACCCACCCGCTTGACGCCACCTTCGTCGCCGCTTCTTTCGCGGCAATCTTGAGCGAAGGTCTAACGGGGGCGGGTTACCCTGCGGTCAAGGAGCGTGCTTAAGGCTCCTTGCCGCGCAAGAGGCAAAGCAGAACGACGGCGTTAGCGGCTCGGCAAGATTTGCGGCAGGCCCACAGCCGGGCTTCAGGTCACCGGCCTTGCAGCGAGGACCACGCGGTTTTCCTCCTGCGTCGCGGTGATCCCCATCTTCGCCTCTTTGGCGAGGAGCGCGGCGTAGAGCGGCTGCACGGCGTGGGCATCGAGCGGATTGGGCATCGCCCCCTCCGCAATCACCTCCTTTACCCCCGCCGGGAGCTTGGCGCGGTCGCCCTCGGCGACCACGCGGATCACCGTCTCCCCGCCGTCGCGTTCGGCGGTGACGGTGATCGTGCCGCCACGGGCGGCGGAATTCAGTGCGATGATCAGGAGGTTCAGGAGGAGCTTCGCCTCCGACTTCGGCAGCAGTCCGGCCTTGACCTGCCAGTCGAGGTTCGGCTTCTCCCGCTCCATGAAGGCGGCGGCACAGCGCCCGGCATCGGCCATGTCGAGCTCGGTGCCTGCGCTTCCCGAGGCGCCGAAGGCGAGCCTGGCGAACTGCAGCTTGGCGCTCGCCTGGCGGGCGCTCTTCTGGACCAGATCCTGCGCGAATTCGCGCATGGACTCGTCCTTCTCCTCTTCCAGCACTTCGAGGCCGTTCACGATCGCCCCGACGGGCGAGATGATGTCGTGGCACACCCGGCTCGCGACGAGGGCGGCAAGCTCAAGCGGATCGATCTTGTCGGTCATGTGGATCGCGAAGGTTCGCCCAAGGAAATGTCGAGGTGGGTCGGCGCGGACTCCAAAGCCGAAAGCGCCCCCAATGGTGACGCTTACAGGCCGCCTCGGTCCCTGCCAAGCGCCGTTCGCTCTGGCCGCGAGCTTAACCCGACATTTACCCTGGCGCGCGAACTGTAGAGGGCCCAGAATCGCGCCGCTCCGGGCTCGTCACCACCAGCCGGGCGAGGGACTGTCCATGGCCGTTTTCCGCTTGTTTTCCAGACTTTTCTTTGCCGCTTTGATGCTCGGGGCGACCTTCGGTCCTTCCCTCGCGGCCGCGCCGAACACGAAGGATAACGAGGCCTACACCGCGCAGGAGATCGTCGACGCCGGGCACCGCTTCTTCGGCGAGGTGTCGGGCGGCCTTGCAACGCTGGTCGAGAAGGCGGTCTCCCACTACGGGCTCCCGAACGGCTACATCATCGGCCAGGAGGGCGGCGGCGCCATAATCGGCGGCGTGCGCTACGGGGACGGCTTCCTCTACACGAAGGTCGAGGGCCGGCGGCAGGTCTACTGGCAGGGCCCGTCGATCGGCTGGGACTTCGGCGGCGACGGCAACCGCACCATGATGCTCGTCTACGATCTGCCGAACTCGCTCGCGATCTATCGCCGCTATGGCGGCGTCGACGGCTCCGCCTATCTGGTCGCGGGCCTCGGCATGACGGTGCTCGCCAACTCCGAGACCCCCAACGTCACCGTCTACGTGGTGCCGATCAGGAGCGGCGTCGGTGCCCGACTCGGCATCAATATCGGCTACCTGAAGTTCACGCCGCGGCCCACCTGGAACCCGTTCTGATGCAAAATCGGGCACAGCCAGCGTGCCCGATTCGTCACACCTGGCAAGGATTTGACGCCGTTCGCCAGGAATTTGCGAGGACGCTGCGCGTCCTTCTGTTGCCCGCGGGTATTCCCGCCTATACTGCTCAAAGGGTGGCGTAGCGGAGCCGTCGATGATCCAGTCGGCCATGATCTTCGCCCTCGGCTTCTTCGTGAGCGGGCTGCTGTGGCTCGCCTTTTCGGTCGCGCTCGTGCGTCGAACGCGGCGACTGACCGAGCGGCGGCTGCTTGCCGGGATCGCGATGCGACGGGCCGAGTTCGAGAGCGAGCGCGATGAGCTGCGCGCGCGCCATGCCGTGCAGATGCACCGCCTGGAGCGCGAGGTCAGCCACGTGCTCGACATGGCGACTTCCTATCGTCTCGAAGCCGACCTGAAAGAGCGCGACCTGATGAACGCGCAGGCGGAGCTCGTCGCCGATGCGGAAGATTTCCACGATGTCGAGCGGCGCCTCGCCTCCGAGCGCGAGCTGGTGCAGGACCTCGAACGGCGGCACGCCGAGGCGGGTGCTGCCCTTCGCTCCGCCCAGCACGCCCTGAAGCTCGAGACGAAGCGGCGCGCCAGCGCCGAGGAGACGCTAGACGAGGCATCGGTCATCGCCGACCAGCGCCGGCTCGCGGTGGTGGCGCTCAGAGCCGAGAATGACACGCTCCGCGCCCGCCTTGGCGAGGAGCCCGGCCAGCCGGTGCCTTTCGAGGTCGATGAGGCTCGACTGCCGCGCGCCTTTGCGAGTCGCGACGTCGAGGGCGCCGGCGAAGAGGCCGTCGCGGAGTTGGCGGAGCCTCAAACTGGCGGCAGCGTAGTTCCGCTGCCGAAACGGCCGAAGCATGTGGCGACCGCGTCGCCCGAGCAGTCGGTCGCCGTCGTCGCCGAAGCGACGCGTGACCTGCAGCGGATCGCCGATCTGGCGAATGCCGAACCGGCAGAGTCTGCTCCGGAACCGACCGCGGCCCCGCCACCGCGCATGCCCGCGGCCACTGTGCCCGGCGGCGCCGCTAATATCGGCGAGCTGGTCGCGCTTCGCATGTCACCCGAGAGCGGGAAGGCGAAGCCGGAACCGGAAGAAGAGAACGAAGGCACAGGCAACGCCGAGAACCGCTTCTTTGCAGCACTTGCCGAGATTCGCGCGTTGAAGCGCGCCGGCAATCAGGCGGGCGAGTAGCTTCGCCGGGTTCCGCTTAGGGATCCATCCAGCGCCTTCTGAGCTTCTCGCCGATCTGGCAGTCGATGCGCCGTTCCGGCTCGGAGAATTGCGCCGGGATGATCTTCGGCTCGTCCCCTGCGACCTCGAGCACGAGCTTGCGCCGGATCGCCTCGGCGAACTCGTCGATGCTCTTCACCGTAACGATGAAGGCGCCCGGCCCGCCGATGACGCAATCCTCGTAATAGACGTCGAGGTTCGGAATTGAATAACCGCCGAAATAGTCGGCGTGGATCATGATCGGCAGGCCGTTGATGGTCACACCGTGGTCGAGCACCGTCTCGCGCGCCTCAAGCACCGGGTGGCCCATGTTGTTCGGCCCATCGCCGGAGACATCGATCACTTGCCGAGCACTGCGAAATCCGTTCCCATCGAAGAGGCCCATCGAGAACAGGAGCCCGCCCGATATCGACGTGCCGTGCAGATAGGAAAGCGGCATCGAAGCGATCCGGTCGCCAAGCGCCTTCGCCGAATCCGCTCCGTCGACGATCGTCCATGGCACGATGATCCGCTGCAGGCCTGGGCCGGCCCATTCCACATAGGTGACCGCAATCCGCCCGAGAAAACCTTCGCGGATCGCTTCCAGCACGTCGGGGTGCTGGAGCGCGGCGACATAGCCCTGCTTCTGAAGCTCCTGCTCGCCCGGGTCCATGGAGCGCGACACGTCGACCGCGAGCACCAGCTCAAGATCGACGTCGGTGTCACCGGCCACCGCCGACCCGCACGCCAAAGCGAGACACGCGGCACCGGCGAAGAGCAAATTTCGGGTCCGCATCCTTCAGCCTCCACGGCTTGGACCGGCGGCATTCTGGACCGAGACATGCAGATTGCCGAGGGGCGCTGAAGCCCCGCCATACAAACCGCCGTGATGGGGCGCCTCAGGCGGGAAGCCGCACCGGGTTGCTCCACGCCCAGCGGCCGGCGGCATCCGACACGACGAAGCGGAACCAGTCGCCGGCAAAGTGCTCGAGCGCGATCTCGCCGCGCGTCAGCTGCCGACCATGGATGTGGACCGAGCGCGACCCGCGCCCGACCGCCGCGATGCTGACCGCCGGCGAGCATTCGACGTGAAGCGCACCTCCGGCGATCTCGGCGGAGTGGATCAGGGGGCCCTGGCTCGAATAGAAGTCCCCGCTCTTCAGCGCCCCAAGAAGCGCGCTCGGCTCGTTCTCCTCCGCTTTCACCATCACCCAGGCGCCGCAGGCGTCGGCATAGCGGAAATGCGCGTCGTCGGTGGCGACCGCCAGGATGTCGCGGCCCCCGTTCATCAGCTGGTCGAGAAGCGCCGCCCCGTCGCCCCGCCCACTCTCAAGCGCGCACGTGTGGTTGTAGACCTCGACTGCGTGCGCCATCGGCAGCGCGCGGCCGTCTTCGATGCTGAGGCTCGACCACTGCGGATGCGCGATCGCGACGAACGCACCGGCATCGGCCGCGCGCTGCGCAAGCGCGGCGCCAGTCTCCGTTTCCCCGGTCGGCGGAAAATCCTCCGGCAGGCCGACACAGAGGATATGCCAGGCCTCGTCCTGCGAGTTCGCCGGCGCGTGCACTTCGGCACCCAAGATTGTCGTGAAGCGGTTGCTGCGGAAGGGCCGCGTGTCGACGATCGGAAAATCGTAGCGCGGCAGGAAATGGTCGGTCAGCGCCAGAAAATCGTAACCGGCGTCGCGGTAGTGCGCGACGACCGCTTCCGGCGCGAGCATCCCGTCGGAGCGATCCGAATGCGTATGGAGGTTGCCCCGAAAGAAGCGGCCAGGCCGCTGGAACACATTGAGATTCATGAGGTTTCGCCGACAGAGAGTTGTGGATGCCCGTTGCTCTTAGCCGACCTGCGTGACATGCGCATGCCAAATCCCGACAACAGCAATCACTCGGGACAGCGTCGGCCGCGCCTCGAAGCCGGCGCCTACCGGTAAAATGCGGTCGGCAGCCACATCGAAAGCTCAGGGATGAAGGTGAGGAGCATGAGCACGAAGACGAGCGGGATCAGGAACGGCGCGGTCGCGACTACGCATCGCTCGAACGGTACGTTGGCGACCTTCGAGAGCACGTAGAGCACCATCCCGACCGGCGGCGTCAGAAGGCCGATCATCAGGTTCAGGATCAGGATGATGCCGAAGTGTACCGGATCGATGCCGATCTTGACGGCGATCGGCAGCAGAACCGGCACGAGAATAGTGATCGCGGCGATCGTCTCCATGAAGCAGCCGATGACGAGCACCATCACGGTGATCAGGAGCAGCACGACGACGCGGTTGTCGGTGAAGGCGAAGAGCACGTTGGCGAAGTGCAGCGCCACCTGGTTGGCGGTCAGGATCCAGGCGAAGATCGTCGAGGCGCCGACGATCATCATGATCGCGGCCGTGGTCTCGAGCGTGTCCATCGAGACGCGCAGCACGTTCTTGAGATTGAGCGTGCGGTAGATGACGAGGCCGAGGAAGAGCGAATAGACGACAGCGGCGATCGCAGCTTCGGTCGGCGTAAACATGCCGGAGAGAATGCCGCCGACGATGATGACCGGCGTGAAGAGCGGCAGCGCGGCGTCGGCAAGCGTGCGGAAGAAGCGGCGGAACTCGAAGCGCGTGTCGCGCGGATAGTTCCGCCGCCGCGCGTACCAGGCGACCATCACCATCAGCATCGCCGCCATCAGGAAGCCAGGCACGATGCCGGCCGCAAAGAGCTGCCCGATCGAGGCATTGGCGATCACGCCATAGATGACCAGCGGCAGCGACGGGGGAATGATCGGGCCGATGGTGGAAGAGGCGGCGGTGATGCCGACGGAGAAGTCGGTGTCGTAGCCGGCGTCGCGCATCGCCTTGATTTCGATGTTGCCGAGCCCACCGGCGTCGGCGACCGCAGCGCCCGACATGCCGGCGAAGATGACGCTCGCGCCGACATTCACATGGCCGAGCCCGCCGTGCATCCACCCGACCGTCGCGCGCGCGAAACTGAAGATGCGTGTCGTGATGCCGGCGGTGTTCATCAAGTGTCCGGCGAGAATGAAGAACGGCACGGCGATCAGCGGGAAGGAGTTGATGCCGTTCACCATGTTGTGGAGCACCGTCATCGACGGCAGCCCGGAGAGCATGATGAAGACGAGCGAAGAGAGCCCGAGCGCGACCGCGACCGGCGCACCGATCACCATCAGAACGAAGAGCAGGACAAAGAGAAGGAGGAGCGACATCGGGCGACGCGGCTAGTCCATCAGCGCGCGGGTCTCGAGCGCTGCGACGACGTCGCGGCCGCGCTGGCGCAGCTTGCGCACGAGCCAGAGCGCCGAATAGACCGTCATCGCCGCAAGGCTCGCGGCCACGATCCAGTAGACGACGCTGCGCGGCACGTCGATCGAGATCATCTTCTGCCGGGTCGTGCGCGCGAGGTGCACGCCGACCCAGGTCATGAAGCCGTAGAAGCCGAACGTGATGAGCTCGGCGACGATCGCCAGCGCCTTGCCGACACGTGCCGGAACGAATCGGTAGAAGAACTCCAGGAAGATGTGCGAGCCCTTCCTGACGCAGGTGACCGAGCCGAGGAACGCCACCAGGATCAGAACGTAGCGGGCGACTTCCTCAGTCCAGCCGAGCGAGTTGTTCAGCACGTAGCGCGTGAAGAACTGCAGGAAGACGATGACGGCGAGCGCCCAGAAGGCGATGAGGCCGGGCGCGTCGACGAGCCCTATGTCGGAGATGTCGACCTCGCGCTCGTCGAAGACCGGTTCGGGGCGCCCACCGACTGCGGGCGCCCCCTGTTCGGGCTCATTGCTCAAGCCGCGCTCCTGGGGCGGGGACGATTCGTCAAAGCGCCTGCAGGCGGTCCCACTGCTCCTGTGTATAGGGGACCTTGTCCGGCGTCATGAGCTTCTTGACCGCGGCGCGGAACGGCTCCTTGTCGACGACGTTCACTTGGATCCCTTGCGCGCGGAACCAATCGGCGAGCTCATTCTCTTGCTTGTTGATGTCTTCCGAGCACTTGTCGGCCGCCTCTTTCAGCACCGCTTCCATGATCTTGGCATCATCGGCGCCGATGCGCGCCATCGCCGAGCCCGACACGATGGTCAGAAGCGAGTTGGTGATATGGCCGGTCAGGTTGATGTTCGACTGCACCTCGTAGAACTTCTTGAACTTGATCGTCGGCAGCGGGTTCTCCTCCGCGTCGACCACACCCTGCTGCAAGGCGAGATAGACTTCGGAGAACGCCATCGGCGTCGGATTGGCGCCGACCGCATTCGGGAACATCACCATCACCGGCGAGTTCGGCACGCGGATCTTGAGCCCCTTCATGTCTTCGGGCTTCAGGATCGGCTTGTTCGAGGTCACGTGGCGGGCGCCGTAGTAGGTGAGCGCCATCACCGTGTGGCCGGTCGCGTCCTTGTAGCCCTGCGAAAGCTCCTTGAAGAGGTCGCTGTCGCGATAGGCCTTCCAGTGATTGTAGTCGCGGAGCGCGAACGGATAGTCGGAGATCGCGATCGGGCCGTAGTCGCGCTCGGCAAAGTTGGCGCCCGTGTAGATGATGTCGACCGAGCCGATCGTCAGGCCTTCGTTGATGTCCTCTTCCTTGCCGAGCGAGGAAGCAGGAAAGACCTGGATGTCGACCCTGCCGTCGGTCTTCTGGCGGATCTGATCGGCCGCCCATGTCGCCCATTGGTGGTACGACGAGTTCGGGCTCGTAGACATGCGCCCATTTCAGCGTCGTGGCCGCTGCTGCGCTCGTCGCGCCGAGCATCGTTGCCGCGCCGAGGGCCAGCAAGGCGATCGCAAGTCTCTTGAGATTCATGGCTTTCCTCCCGGTATTTCGTCCTGGATTCCCGGTGCCGTGGCGCCGGCAGCACGCCGCCGGATCGCCTTTGACTGAACTAATATATCTAGTATATCAGAAACGCAACATGACTAGCCGCCCGAAAACGATATCTGAGAGCGCGAGGCGGCAGGCGACGGGAGGACACAATCCACTGCAGCGTGCTTTTCCTCCGCGCTCTGTGCGCTTAGGCCAATGGCGAAGCTTGAAGCCCGGAGAGCCGGCCGAATGAGCGAAGGCCTTTTGCGCAAGGCGCCGGGGAAGGCGCTGCCGACGCGAAGGCGGCGCGCGCCGAACGCCCGCCCGACCGGCAACGAGCTCCTCGCCGGCGGAGCAGGCAATACCCATTCGGAGATCATCCGCCAGCGGCTCAGGCACGACATCGTGTCGATGCGGCTCGTGCCGGGAACGCCGATCGTTGAAAAGGAGATTGCGAAGGAGCACGGCGTCAGCCGCACCCCGGTGCGCGAAGCGGTGCTCAGGCTGGCGGAAGAGCGGCTGGTCGAGGTGGCGCCGAAGTCCGGCACCTACGTCGCGCGCATCCCGCTCTCCGCGCTGCCGGAAGCGCTCGTCGTGCGGCGCGCGCTCGAGGGCGTGACGGTGCGCGCGGCGACGCGCTTCGCGAGCGCCAGTCAGCTTACGGGGCTTCGCGCCATCATTGAGCGGCAGCAGGAGACGGCCGCCGCCGGCGACCGCGAGGCCTTCCACGCGGCGGACGAGGATTTCCACGCCGCCATCGCAGCCGCCGGACGCTACCGCGGCATCTGGGACCTCGTGCAGCAGGTGAAGGTCCATGTCGACCGCTATCGTCGTCTGACCCTACCGCAGGAGGGCCGCATGCAGCGCGTCATCGCCGAGCACGCGACGATCCTTGAGGCAATCGAGGCGGGCGATGCGGAGCTCGCGGTTGGCCGCATGGAGGAGCATCTGAACAAGCTCAGATCTGATATCGCAGAGTTCCGCGACATGCGGCCCGACTACTTCATCCACGACATCGAGCTCGACGAAGAGCTGCTCACGTGACTGCGATCAGCGTACGGCAGGCTTGCAGCCCGGCCGAGGCGCGACGCTTCGGCACGGAGGAATTGCGCCGGAATTTCCTGATCGAGGATCTGTTCGCGCCCGGGCGCGTCGCGATGACCTACAGCCATTTCGACCGCATGGTCGTCGGTGGAGCAACGCCGACAAGCGATCCGCTGCCCCTCGTCTCGGAGAAGCCGATCGGCTCCGACCCGTTCCTAACGCGCCGCGAGATGGGGATCATCAATATCGGCGGCGGCGGCTCGGTCGATACCGACGGAGCGACCTATGCGATCGCGCCGAACGACTGCCTCTATGTCGCGATGGGCACGGCTGCGGTTTCCTTCAGAAGCGACGACCCGAGCGCACCGGCAAAGTTCTACTTCATCAGCCTGCCGGCGCACGCACGGCATGCGACGCGCAAGATCGCCGCGTCCGAGGCCAAGCACGTCGCGCTTGGCGACCCGGCGCAATCGA
Organism: uncultured Alphaproteobacteria bacterium; assembly: GCA_963761005.1. Lineage (GTDB taxonomy): Bacteria > Pseudomonadota > Alphaproteobacteria > Rhizobiales > Afifellaceae > DASWJZ01. The sequence continues at coordinate 625,154 of CAVXFK010000027.1, read as the reverse complement.
ATGTCCGCACCATCAACCAGTACATCCACCCCGACATTTGCCGCTCATGCCAGCTGGTGATGGGGCTGACGAAGCTCGAGCCCGGAAGTGTCTGGAACACCATGCCCTGCCACACGCATGACCGCCGCTCGGAGGTCTATCTCTATTTCGGGATCGAGCCTTCCGCGCGCGTGTTCCACTTCATGGGAGAGCCCCAGGAGACACGGCATCTTGTCGTCGCCAACGAAGAGGCCGTGATCTCGCCCGGCTGGTCGATCCATTGCGGCGCCGGCACGAGCAGCTATTCATTCATTTGGGCGATGGGCGGCGACAATCAGGATTTCGCCGACATGGACATGGTCGCCATGGAGACGCTGCGCTAGCGCGACTCGATGCGACGCTTACGCTTCAGGCCGCTTCGGGTTGCACGACTGGAAGCAGCTGCGGTTCGCCGGTCTCGTCGACGCAGACGAAGGTGAACTCTGCTTCCGTCACCTTGGTGCGCGTGCCGTGGCCGGCGCGAAGCACCCACACCTCGATGTGGAAGGTGAGCGACGTGCGCCCGACGCGCACGAGCGCGGCGTAGCAGCAGACCGTGTCGCCGACCTTCACGGGATGATGAAACGACATGTCGGTGACGGCGGCCGTCACGACGCGGCAGCGGGCGTAGCTTGCCGCCGCCATGGCGCCCGACGCATCCATCAGCGACATGATCCAACCGCCGAATATGTCGCCGGAAGGATTCGTGTCGGCCGGCATCGCGAGGACGCGCGAGGCGAGATCGCCGCGCGGCGCGGACCAGGCTTCAGCTTCTTCAGACGTGTAGGGCCACATTGCGCTCTCCGACGGTTCCGAGCCGTTACGCCCCACTTGACGAGAGACTATGGCCGTATGTGCGGCGCACAAATGCGATTGCTGCAATGCAGCATGCCGGATGGCGCATGCCTTGCATGCCGATTCTCGCGGAAAAAGCATGGCAACGCGCCTTGCAAAGCGCAGATCTCCGCGCGTTTCTCGTGACAGCGGGCCTGCGATGCTGCACGTTTGTGACCGGAGGCGAATGCCGGGCAAATGTCCGTGAAGAAAGTCCTGACCCGAACGCAGAAAATCCAGACGACGCTCGCCGACGAGATCGTTCACGGCCGCATATCGCCAGGAGAGCCGCTCGACGAGGCGCGCCTCGCGGCGTCCTTCGGCGTCTCGCGCACGCCGATCCGGGAAGCGATCCGCCAGCTCGAAGCGATCGGGCTCGCCGAGGCGAGGCCGCATCGCGGAGCGGTCGCAGCGCGCATCTCGGCCGAGCGGCTCGACGAGATGTTCGCCGTCATGGGCGAGCTTGAGGCGCTCTGCGCGCGCCGTTCCGCGCTGTTCATGACGCCGCAAGAGCGGCGTGCGCTGGAGGAGGTTCAGGCGGAAGGCGCGCGCCTGACCGCGGCGGGCTCGATTGCCGACTATGCCGAGCACAACAGCCGCTTCCACGACACGATCTACAAGGGCGCGCACAATGGCTTCCTGGCGGAGCTGACGCTTTCCGTCAGGCAGCGCGTTGCACCATTCCGCAAGGCGCAGTTCGAGGGGCTCGGGCGCCTCGCCAAGTCACACGAGGAGCATGAACGAGTCGTGCGCGCGATCCTGCGCGCCGATGCGGAAACGGCGGCGACCGAGATGCTGCGCCACATCGTGGTGGTGCGCGACGCGGTGGACGATGTGGTGACCGGGTCGGCGCGCCGCAGCACGCCCGCCAAGGATCAGGCGAGCGCAGCGGCTGCCGGCAACACCGATCTGCTTTCAAGATAAGCGCGCCAACCGCCGAACTTCGAAATATCGGGGGCGGCGCGGATCGCCTCGGCTTCCGTCAGAAAGCCCTTCACCGCGCTTCCGTCCGAAAGCCTGAGCGTGCCGATCGAAAGCGGCGGCGGGACGTCCGCGACGAATCGGCCGAAGCCTTCAGGCGGAAGCGACCAAACCTCCGCCTCGATCGCGTGCCCCTCCCCCGGCCGGCAGCGGTGAAGCCCGGGCTTGGCGGGCGTCGTTTCGAGTGCATAGAGGCGATAGTCGGGTGCCGTGCGGACGACGCGCGAGAAGACACCGCCGAGTTCGGTGAGCTGGCCGTTGAGCGGCATGCCGGAAAGATGCGCGCCGACAACGACGATCTCGATGCGGTTCGCTGAGGCGCTCTCCGGAGGCGCATCGCATTTTTGCTGCCACCGGGTCGCGCCGAGCACCTGCATCGTCGCCGCATGGAGATCATTGGCAATGCCAGCGAGTTGCCCATCCGTGCCGGAGCGGCCAATCAAGGTGACGCCGTGCGGGCGGCCGTCGGAACGTTTGCCCGCCGGTACCGCGATCGCGGCAAGGTCGAGCAAATTGACGAAGTTCGTGTAGGTGCCGAGCCGCGAATTCGCGCCGATCGGATCGGCCTCGACGTCGGCAAGCGTGCACGGCGCCGGGATCGACGGCACGCAGAGAAGATCGACGGAGGCGAGCACCGGCTCGATCTTCCGCGCCAGCTCTTTCAGCTTGTAGATGCCCTCGAAGGCAGCGGTCGCGCTGAGCGACACAGCTCCGCCGATGATCGTGCGCGTAACCGGATGCAGGCTCTCCGGCCGGTTTTCGATCATGTCCTTGATTGCCGCGTAGCGCTCCGCCACCCACGCCCCTTCGTAGAGCAGCGCCGCCACGGCAAAGAAATCAGCGAAGGGCACCGGCACGATCGTCGTCCCGAGCTTCTCCAAATCAACGAGCACGTCGGCGTAGGCATGCTTCGCCGCCGCGTCGCCGAAGACGCGCTCCTCCTCTGCCGGCACGCCGACGCGGAAGGAAGGCGGCCGCGGCTGATAGACCGGCGCGGCAAGCTCACGCGAGAACGGATCGGCGGCGTCGTAATACGCGATCGCCTGAAGCACGCTCCAAGCGTCGTCGACGGTGAGCGACAGCACCGAGACGCAGTCGAGCGTGCGGCAAGCGGGCACGACCCCGCGGTTCGAAACGAGCCCGACGCTCGGCTTCAAGCCGACGATGTTGTTGAGCGCCGCCGGAACCCGGCCCGAGCCGGCGGTGTCGGTGCCGAGCGCCGCCGCAACGAGCCCGCGCGCGACCGCAATTGCCGAGCCGGAGCTCGAACCGCCCGGTACGAGCGCCGGATCGCAGGCGTTCTTGGGCACCGGATAGGGCGTGCGCACGCCGACGAGCCCGGTCGCGAACTGGTCGAGATTGGTCTTGCCGACGATCAGCGCACCCGCCTGGCGGAGCCGCGCCACGGCTTCCGCATCCTCCTTCGGCGTATAGGAATAGTCTGGGCACGCCGCGGTCGTGGGCATGCCGGCAACGTCGATATTGTCCTTGATCGCGATCGGAATCCCGAAAAGCGGCTTTGCCTTCGGATCGAACGCGCCGAGCGCGTCCGCCTCGGCCCTCAGTGTCTTCGCGGAAGCAAGCGAGATGAAGATGCCCGGATCGCCGGCGCGCTCTGTTCGCCTGAGCACTTCCGCCGCGACCTCCGCAGGCGAAAGCCCTTCGCGATAGGCTGCGTGAAGCTGAGGAATGGTGAAGGGCAGGTCCTCAAGCGCTTTCATCCGGTCGTTCCACTCCCTATCCGTCTTCGTCCAGAATCTCGACCGGCCGCTCCCATTGAATCAGCACCACGCATCCGTCTTCCGACCAGACCGAGTGGGTCGTGCCGGCCGGATTGAAAACAACATCGCCGGATCGATAGCAGCCGCGCTCGTCGCTTTGCGAGCCTTCGAGCACGAGCACGGTTTCAAGTCCGTGATGGAGATGAAGCGGCACCGATGCACCGGGGCGGTAGCGGAGCACGGCGACGCTCGCCTCATCCGCGCCGCCGTCCACAAGCCTGCACATATCGACGCCTGCGCGAAACGGCGCGAACGGAAGCTCCCGCCATCCGCCGTCAAGCAGCTTCGACAAGGCCTTTGCATCAGCCACGGAGTGCCTCAACCACCTGGTCCGTCGTGGCGGTCCAGCCGACGATCCCGCCCTGCGCACGGATCATCTGAAGCGTCGCCGCCTTGAACTCCGGAAAATAGCTTTCCGTTGCGTCCTCGGCGAGCAGGCACTCGAAGCCGCGGTCGTTCGCCTCGCGCATCGTCGTCTGCACGCAGACCTCGGTCGTGACGCCCGCGAAGACGAGGCTCTTCGTGCCAAGCGCGGAGAGAATGTCGGCGAGCGGCGTATGATAGAAGCTCCCCTTCCCCGGCTTCTCGATCACGGTCTCGCCGTTCACCGGCTGAAGCTCCTTGACGATGTCGGCCCCCGGCTCGCCGGCGATCAGGACACGGCCCATCGGGCCGGGATCGCCGATCCTGAGCGTCGGTGCGCCGCGCTCGCGCTTCGCCGGCGGGCAGTCGGAGAGATCGGCGCGGTGGCATTCCTTGGTGTGGATCACCGGCAAGCCGGAGGCGCGAAAGCCTTCGATCAGCCGCGCGACCGTCGGCACGATCGCCTGCAGCAGACTGACGTCGTTGCCGAGACTCGCGCCGAAACCGCCAGGCTCGATGAAGTCGCGTTGCATGTCGATGACGATGAGCGCGGTCGTCTCCGGGTCGAAGCGGAAGGGGAATGGCTCAGCGGCGATCTCCGGCATCAATGATGCCCCGCCATGTGGCGCCCGATCTCCCCGACATCGGCGCGCTCGCCGGGTGTCTCGTAGACGATCTTCCCTTCCGACATCACCAGGATGCGATCGGCAAGCTCCAGGATCTCATCAAGGTCTTCGCTGATCAGAAGCACCGCGGCGCCGCCGTTCCGCGCCGCGACGATGCGGGAGCGAATTTCCGCGACGGCCGAGAAGTCGAGCCCGAAGCAGGGATTAGCGACGACGAGAAGATCGACGTCGCCGGTCAGCTCGCGCGCCAGCACCGCGCGCTGCACGTTGCCGCCGGAGAGCGTCGCGATCGGCGATTCGATCGACGCGGTCCTCACTTGGAAGTTCTCCACCAGCACACGGGCGGCGGACCGCATGCTCTTCAGCTTCAGCCAGAAGGACGGCTTCTCGCCGCCGTTTACGGAGCCCCCATTCGTATCGAAGGTGCGGAAGGCGAGATTCTCGGCGACCGCCATGCGCGGCGCGCAAGCGTTCTTGAGAGGCTCTTCCGGGATGAAGCGGACCTGATGTTCGCGCGTCTCCGCACGGGTCGCTGCGTAGGCGGTGCCGCCGACACGCACCTCGCCGGAATCCGCAAAGCGCTGGCCGGCCAGCACCTCGGCGAACTCCTTCTGTCCGTTGCCGGAGACGCCAGCGATGCCGACGATTTCACGGCTGTGGACGATGAGCTCGTCGACCGCGACCGCTTTGGTGCCCGACTGGTTCTTGGCGGCAAGCGCGCGGACCTCGAGCACCGGACGGTCGGCGGCCGCACCCTCGCGCGTCGCGACCTGCGCCACGTTGCGCGAGCCGATCATCATCGCCGCCATGTCATCGCGCGAAAGCTCCGCCGCCTTGCCGGCGCCCGCGAGCTTGCCGCGGCGAAGCACGCTCACGTCCTCCGCGAAGGCTTCCACCTCGCGGAACTTGTGGGTGATCATGAAGACGGTGATCTCACCGCGATCGGCCATCGCTTTCAGAAGTCCGAGCACCTCCTCCGCCTCGCCCGGCGTCAGCACCGAGGTCGGCTCGTCGAGGATCAGGAAGCGGCTCTTGAGATAAATCTGCTTCAGGATCTCGAGCTTCTGCTTCTGCCCGGCGGCAAGCTCGGAAATCGGACGGTCGAGCGGCACGCGGAAGGGCATCGTGTCGAGGAAGGCTTCGAGCGCCTTCTTTTCGCGCCGCCAGTCGATCACCGCCGGCACGTGGCTACGCGACAGCACAAGGTTTTCAGCCGCCGTCAGCGACGGGATCAGCGTGAAATGCTGATAGACCATGCCGAGGCCGTGCTCATGTGCATCGCGCGGATTGACGATCGCCATCTCGTGGCCATCGACGAGCACGGCACCTTCGGTCGGCAGATAGAACCCCATCATGCATTTGACGAGCGTCGACTTGCCGGCACCGTTCTCGCCGAGGAGCGCGTGGAAAGTGCCGGCATGAACCCTGATCGAAACGTCTTCGAGCGCGGTGAAGCTGCCAAAGCGCTTGGTCATGCCGACAGTCTCAACCGAGATCGCAGCAGACTTGGCCGCCGGCATCCCGTGCACCGCTACGGGCGGCGCCGCGACGGTCGACGCCGTCGCCATGGCGCGCTCGATCATGGCAGTTTCTCCAGAAGCGCCGTGGACGTGGCGACCGCGCCGAAGACGCCGCCCTGCATCTTCACCATCTTCAGCGCCGCGAGATGATTGCCGTGGTCCGTGGCACCGCAGCAATCTTCGAGGATCAGGCACTCAAAGCCGCGATCGTTCGCCTCGCGCATCGTCGTGTGCACGCAGACATCGGTGGTGATGCCGGTCAACACGATGTTGCGGATGCCGCGCTGATTGAGGATCAGCTCAAGGTCCGTCGCACAGAAAGAGCCCTTGCCGGGCTTGTCGATGATCGGTTCGCCCGCAATCGGCGAAAGCTCCGGGATGATCTCCCATCCCGCCTCGCCGCGCACCAGGATGCGCCCGCACGGGCCGGGATCGCCGATCCCCGCGCCGATCCGCTGCGAGCGCCAGCGCTTGTTGGCGGGTAGGTCGGCAAGGTCGGGCCGGTGCCCCTCGCGCGTATGGATCACGTGGTAGCCGCCGTCGCGGAAGGCCGCGAGCACCGTCTTGATCGGCTCGATCGGCGCGCGGGTCAGCGACAGGTCGTAGCCCATCGCGTCCACGTAGCCGCCCTTGCCGCAGAAGTCCGTCTGCATGTCGATGATGATGAGCGCGGTGTTCTCCGGCCTGAGATCGCCGTCGAACGGCCAGGGATAGGGGTCTGCATCGATCGTTGTGCCGGCCGTCTCCGGGACGGCTTTGAGCTTCGGGCTGACGGCTCGCATGGCTTTCCCCTCGGTATCCCTATTTGGTGATGGAGAGCTCGGACGGCGCGCCGGCGAGCGAGCGGCTCGGCGACGAGGTCGCGATCATGATGAGAAGCGTGAGCACATAGGGCGCAGCGTAGAAGAGATAGTAGCCCTCGGTGACGCCGACCGATTGAAGCGCCGGTCCAAGCGCGCCGGCGCCGCCGAAGAGAAGTGCTGCGCCGAAGCAGGCGAGCGGGTTCCAGCGCGCGAAGATGACGAGCGCCACCGCCATCAGGCCCTGTCCCGACGAGATGCGCTCGTTCCAGCTCCCTGGATAATAGAGCGAGAGGTAGGCGCCGCCGATTCCGGCAAGCACGCCGCCGGCCGCCGTCGCAAGCAACCGCACCCAATCGACGTTGTAGCCCATGGCGCGCGCCGCGTCAGCGCTGTCGCCGACCGTGCGCACGACGAGGCCGACCTTGGTGTTGGCGAAGCCCCACCAAAGCAGCACGGTCAGCCCGATCCCGATCAGGAAGAGCACGTTGACGTTGAGCGCCGCCTCGACCTGCGGGATCGACGACCATGCGCCGAAGGGAATGGCCGGCAGATGCGGCGCGACCGGCTGGATGTACGGCTTGCCGAAGAAGAACGCGAGGCCCGATGCCGAAAAGCATCAGCGCGATCCCGACGGCGATGTCGTTGACGCGCGGGAACTTGCAAATCCAGCCGTGGAACGCGCCGAAGCAAGCACCGGAGAGACCGCCGGCGACGACGCCGATCCAGGCCGAGGAGGTCTCGTAGGCGATGGCGTAGCCCGACATCGCGCCGAACACCAGTGTGCCCTCAAGGCCGAGATTGATGCGCCCGCTCTTCTCCGTGATGCATTCGCCGAGGCTGACGAAGAGGAAGGGCGTCGACACGCGGATCGCGCCCCCGAGGACTGCGAGCGGCACGCCCCATATTCCGATGCCAGTGCCTTCCATCAGCGCACCGCTCCTTTGTTTGTGGACCACATTTCAGGCTGGAAGACGCGGAAACGCCCATAGAGCGTCTCGGAGAGAAGCACGACGACGAAGAGCAGCCCCTCGAACACGAGCACCGTCGCGTCCGGCAGGTCCATGCGCCGCTGGATCAGGCCGTTCGACGCTTCGACGCCACCGAGCAGGATCGCGAACGGAATGATGGCGAGCGGATTTTGCCGGGCGAGGAACGCGATCAGGATACCGGTGTAGCCGTACCCGGCGGCAAGCGACGCATTGGCGTTCCCCTGGATCGCCGCCACTTCATACATGCCGGCAAGCCCGGCAAAGGCGCCGCCGAGGGCGGTGAAGCCGATGACGAGGCGCTTGACCGGCAGCCCCTGCAGAAGTGCCGCGCGCACATTGCCGCCGGCGATGCGAGCGGAAAATCCCCACGTGGTCTTCTCGATCAGGACCCAGGCAAAGATGCAGCCGACGACACCGGCAACCAGACCCCAATGCACGTCCATGCCGGGGATGTTGCCGATGCGGAAGGCGGGATCGAGCGGCGCGGTCGACGGCTTGTTCAGGCTGGCAGGGTCACGCAGCGGCCCCTCGACGATCTGGTTCATGACCGCGATCGCGATATAGGCCATGAGCAGGCTCGCGATCGTCTCGTTCACCCCGCGATACTGCCGCAGCGCGCCGATGGCGCCTATCCAGATGCCGCCGGCAAGCGCTGCGGCGATTCCCATCAGCGGGATCGCGATGAGCCACGGCGCGCCGGTCAGCGGCGGCGCGATTGCCGCGGCCGCAAGCCCGCCGAGCACGATCGCCCCCTCCCCGCCGATGATGACGAGCCCGAGCCGCGCCGGCAGCGCCACGCATAGTGCCGCGAGCAGAAGCGGCGATGCGCGCTGCAGCGAGTTCTGGATGGAGAACCAGGTGCCGAAGCCGCCTTTGTACATGAGCTGGTAGAGCTGGACCGGCGACTTGCCGAGCGCGAACACGAAGACGCCGAAGATCACCAGCCCGACAAGCACCGCCGCGACCGGGATGACGATCGCCTCGGAGCGCCGCGCCAGAACCTCAAGTAGCGACGGCCCGGATCGCTCGATCTGGGCCATCGCCGGGTGGTCGATCACCTGGGCCACCGGGCCGGTCCCGGTCAGGAGGTGGAGCCGATCACGCCGTCCACGAGATAGTTCATGCTCTCAAGCTCGATCGCCGTCTCCACGTAGGCGGTGCCGGCGGGAACGACTTCCTTGCCGGTGTTGTCCTTTAGCGGGCCTTTGATGACGGAGTAGCCGCCCTTCATGATCTCGGCGAGAACCGCATCCGACTTGCTCTTCGCCTCGTCGCTCATGGCCGGCCCGTAGGGGCTCATCTTGACGAAGCCCTCGGCCAGACCCCCGCGCACGAAGTTCGGCAACTCCCCGCCGGCGACCATCTTGTCGACGAACATCTTGTAAACGGTGGACCAGTTCCACTCCGCGCCGGTCAGATATTTGTCCGGGGCGAGCGGGCTCTGGTTGGCATGGTAGCCGCAGACGAACGCGCCGCGGCCGGCGGCGGTCTGCACCGTCACCTTGGGCCCGTCGACATGCATCGTGATCACGTCGGCGCCCTGATCGACGAGCGCGTTCGTCGCCTCCGCCTCCTTCACCGCGAGCGACCATTCGCCGGTGAAGATCACCTGCGTGGTAATCGCCGGGTCGACGCTTCTGGCGCCGAGCGTGAAGGAGTTGATGTTGAGGAGCACCTGCGGGATCGGCTTCGCCGCGACGAAGCCGAGCTTCTTGGTCTTGCTGGCGTAGCCGGCCGCGATGCCGTTCAGATACTGGCCCATGCCGATGTAGCCGAAATAGGAGCCGGTGTTCATCGGGTTCTTGTCGGTCCACAGCCCGCCGCAATGGCGGAACTGGATGTCGGGGTATTTCTTCGCCATCAGGAGCATGTGCGGATCGAAGTAGCCAAAGGAGGTCGGGAAGAGCAGCGTCGCGCCGTCGAGATTGATCATCGACTCCATGGTCTTCTGGACGTCGACCGTCTCCGGAACGTTCTCCTCCTCGACGATGGTCACGCCGTCCATGCCCTTCAGCGTCGCCGCGCCTTCGGCGTGCGCCTGGTTGTAGCCGTAGTCGTCCTTCGGCCCGACATAGATGAAGCCGACGGTGAGATCGGCGGCGAAGGCACGGCTGACCGGCTGGCCGAATGCGCCGAGCGCGGCGCCGGCAGCGCCGGCCTTCAGAAGATCACGACGGGTGGGGTTCAGGAGGCGCGGCATCGAATGCTCCTTTTCTGTGCATATCGCAGACAACGAGCGGCAGGATTCCGCTGGAACCGCGCCGTTAACGAGATTGCATGCAATGCGGATGCCAAATCGCCTCCCATCGAAGGTCGAAGAAAAACAAAGCGCAGAAACAAATGGTTACGTCGCAGAGTCTGCAGTCGTCTAATCGCCACCCCGACATTCCGCACGGCTCGCTCAAATGCAGACTGCTCAGATTCACAGCACCCGCGCAGTCACCGCAATTCAACGCAATCGCGTTCGTTGCAAAAATGCAACTCCGCACGGACCGCGATCCGCTACAGTCGCGCCCACGGGAGTCGTTGGATCGGCGGGGGCTGGGTGCCAAAAGCGTACAAACTCGCGATTGTGGCCGTGGCTGTGCTTTTGCCTGCCATCGCGCGCGCGCAGGATCAATCGACTCTGCCGCTCGACCCTACCGACTACGGCATGTTCGGGATCAGCGGAGAGGCGACCCACCTCAATTTCGATGTCACCAACGGCTTCGCGGCGGCAGTCGATGGATTAGCAGGCAATTTCATTCGGCAGTCGGACAACGGATTCGGCTTCAACTCTGTCGGCGGCGGCGGCAACATGCATGTGCTGTTCCCGCTACGCGACGGCCCGCTTGGCATCGATTCTTTCCATTTTGTCTTCGGCGGCGACGCCGCCTCGCAGAGCGAAGCGGGAACGATTCTCCTTGGCGCCGGCGAGGCACTGAACTTGCTGCCGATCAACGGCGGCACGTCGCCCGCGTCGATCAACACGCCCGGCCAGACGGATTTCAAAGCCGACACCGATTTCCGCCGCTTCTACGGCGCACCGACCTTCGGCTGGGGCCGCGAGAACTTCACGATCAACGTCGGCCCGCTCGTCGAATTCAAGACTTACGACCTCAACGTCGATTTCACCGACATCACGGGCGCTGGGGTTCCGGGCTTCGCGAAGCTCGACGAGACGGTCGATGTGTGGAGCGCCGGCCCCATGCTTGCGGCGATGGCGAGAGCGCCGTTCGGCAAGCACGTCAGCGGCTTCCTTGGCGGTCAGGGTGCTGCGCTGTGGGCCTCCGGCGATCTCACCGCGCATCAGAATCTGAGCATCGCGGGAGGGCTTGCCACGCTTACCCGCGACCAAACGGACAGTGAAGACCGCTTGGCGTTCATGGGACGCGGCGTTGCCGGCATTTCGGTGACCGCCGGCCGCTTCTCCGGCAGCCTCTACGGCGCCGCCGAGCGAAGGAACGATATGTACAAGGTCGTGAACCCGCAGAGCGGAACCGGCGTCAATGCCTTCACGACGAGCTTCGCACCCGCCCACCTCAAGCAAACCGACATGTGGTCGATGTCGGTCGGCCTGAAAGGCTCGATCAAGCTCGGCGGCGGCGCTCAATAGCGGCCGCTCTTTCGAGGACCGGAAGAGCCCCAACCTGTCAGACAATTAGCGACGGGCGGGACACCAAACGCTTGCAGGTATTTCGAAGTCTTCTCTCTGCGGTGTCCACCGGCTCGCACCCAGGAACGATCGTCCGCTTTGCATCACAAGCCGAGATCGCAATCACATAAAACCAGGATTGCGCGGCAGGTACTGAGGCCGGTCTTTCGCCGGCTCCCCGCACGCTACATTCGTGTCCTCATCTTTCAGCCGACGCGGCTTCGAGCCCTTTCGCCGCCATGCGCTTCAGCGTGACGCGGTCGACTTTGCCTGTCGCATTGAGCGGCATCTCGTCGAGGACGATGACTTCTTCGGGCGCCTTGTAGCCGACCCGGGCGCGAGCGAATTGGATCAGGTCCTGCATCGAGGGCGGTGTTGCCCCCGGATCCAGCGTGACGTAGGCCCGTACGTTCTCGCCGTGCATGGGGCTTAGCACGCCGACCACGCCGGCGCTGGCCACGGCGTCGTGCTCGAGCAGCGCGGCTTCCACCTCCTGCGGGCAAATGTTCGAGCCGTCGTGGATGATGATCTGCTTCTTGCGGCCGTGGAACCAAAGATAGCCGTCCTCGTCGGCACTCATCACGTCGCCGGTGTCCAGCCAGCCGTCGACGACCGTCTCCGCCGTCGCCTTCGGATTGTTCCAGTAGCCGACCATGTTGCCGGGAAATTTGATCCAGAGACGCCCGTCAACGCCGGTTGCCACCTCACGCCCACCGTCTTCCCGCAGCGAGGCCTGATAGCCCGGGCCAAGACGTCCGATGGACCCGATCTTCACCGCTTCAGGCGGGTTGACGGTCGGAATGCCGATCTCGGTCATTCCGTAGTCCTCGTTGATCACGAAGCCGGCGAGCGCGGTGAACTCCTTCTCAAGCGCCTCCGAAACCTTGTCGCCGCCCGAATAGCACGCCTTGACCGAGGCAAAATCCGCGCGGCCGGCGCCGTGATCGCGGGTCAGCGCATAAAGCGCCGACGGCAGCATCCACAGCTTGGTCGGCCGTTCTTCGCGCAACAGCGGCAAGACTTCGTCGCCGTCGAACGTGCGCGGCATGACAACCCTGCCGGCGGTGGCGAACGTCATCATCGACAAATGGTGGCCGCCGACATGCGATGCCGATCCGCCAGGCATCATGACGTCGTCGGGACCCATTTCCCAGCTCTTGGCCGCACTGGCAACGATCCAGCCCAACGTCTCGAAGCTGTGGCTGACGCCCTTCGGCTTGCCGGTGCTGCCTGAGGTAAAGAAGATGATCGCCAGGTCGTGCATCTTCGGCGCGGCGAATTCGCGGGTCGGCGCGCCTTCGCTCAGCGACTTGAAGCTCGGGTCGCTGCGTCCGCCATCCTCGTCATAGCTGATCCGGCCGAGCGGAAGCTTGCCCGCAAATTTGCTCTTAGCGAGGTCTTCTCGGCGTTCGTCATGGGCGAGCAAGATTTTCGCCCCGCTTACCTCAAGCGCATGGTCGATTTCCGGCGCCATGTAGCGGTAGTTCAGGGGCACCGCGACAAGCCCGCATTTCATGCAGGCGAAGTAATGAACCATCAACTCCGTGCGGTTCGGCATCAGGGACGCGATCCGCTCGCCCGGCGCGAGACCGAGATCGAGATAGTTGCCGGCGAGGCGCGTTGAGGCGGAATCGAGCATTCGCCACGTCCAACGCCGCCGGCGTGAGACGAGCGCGTCCGCATCCGGTTTCGTGGCGAGACCTTGCTCTAGTATCTCGGGGAGGTTGAGGGGCGCATCCAACGGCGGTCCGGCGATCGGCACAGCGACCCTCCTTGATAGCCTCGATCACGAGCGTAACTCAGCTCGAAGCCTTGATGAAGCAGCAGCTCAAGAGTTGCATTGTCGCTGGCGCAAAATAACTGCAGGCGGCCCTTACCGCTACGTGCCCTGGGGCGTGGGCAGGTCCGCTTTGGTCAGAAACGGACATCATGATGAAGGCCGGTCGAACTCGAGGCGCTCAGAGATCGAGCACGCTCGGTGCCACCCAGAACCTAACCCATCGCAGATTTCTGGCGTGGCGTTCCGCTGGCACTCCCTAGGGGAGACGAACTACATGGCAACAAGCTATTGAAAACACGGATACTTCTGTCCACCCGGCCTTAGCTTGTGTAGCACTTTTTCATACCGATGGAGATTGCCTTCCGCAACCTCATGCGACCGAAACGCAGGTGTCTCATCCAAGGGAATCGACCGCCTTTAGGATGCCCTCACGGACTCGGATACGACACCAAGGGACACCTCACGCTCTGCGGCTGGCAAATCAGTGCAGGCTCAGCATTTGGGTGGAGGGACTTTTACGTCAGCGACATCTCCGCCGCCTCAACCGCCAACTCTTTCAACACAATCGGGGCCGTGAGCGGACTCCGACCCGCCAGTTCGCCGGCTCTCTCTAGGTTCGAATTTGCTATCAACCCTTCAGAAAATCTAAGGGGGTTGGCCCTCAAGAACTACCCCGATGAGACCACGCATCGGGCAATCCTTTCGCGCGCTGGGGAGATTCGCCATCAAACGACAAGTCGCTATCGCGGACTTCACCTTCCTTGTGGCCGTTCTTCTGAGTGCCGCGTTTCTGGCGCTCGAATACGATGTGTTTAAAAACGAGGGCACGCCGCCCAAGGAACAGACGATCGAATTGGACGAGCTGCTGTGCCTGGGGGCGCTGCTACTCGTCGGCCTGCTTACGTTCGCTTGGCGACGAATGCAGGAGTCCAAGCGGGAATTGAGGCTGCGGATCGCGGCCGAGGAGAGCGCCCGCGCGTCGGCCAGACATGATGCCCTTACTGGCCTTCCGAACCGCCGTCTCTTCGCGGAGCGCGCCGGGGAGGCACTGGGTCAGGCGTGGAGAAACGGTTCCCGGTGCGCGGTATTGTTCATCGACCTCGATCGTTTCAAACCCGTGAACGATACTCACGGCCACGCGGTTGGCGACGCGCTCCTCGTTCAGATCGCTGACCGCCTCAGAACGTGCTTCCCTGGGCCTGCCTCTGTAGCGCGCCTGGGCGGCGACGAGTTTGCCGCGCTCGTTGAATACGAGGCGGGCGACGATGTGCCTGCTCTTGCCGCCCGACGCGTCATCCGAGAGATCGAAAGGCCGTTCGACCTTGACGAAAGTCGTATTGAAGTTGGTGCCACCGTAGGCGTGGCCATCGGCCCCGAAAGCGGGAAACGCGCCGAAGACCTGATCCACGCTGCCGACCTCGCGATGTATGAGGGCAAGAGAGAACGGCGTGGGACAGTTCGCTTCTTCAAAGCGGCATGATTTCCGTCGCTCCCCCAAGCAGGCTCGGCCCGGCAAGCACCATCGGCGGCAGCCACATCATCAGACGTTGTGCCATTGAAGCGTCCGGCCGATAGCGCAACGCTCCTACGACGCGTCAAAGGCGCGACACTGGCAAAGATTTCGAGTCCTCGCGTTGGAGCCGATAGGGCCGCATCCCGTCGGCGCCCTGCTGCCATTCGAAAAAGCCTGTCGCCGGGATGAGCGCTCTTCGTTGGCGATGGCTTTCTTGAACATGCACGTGGCGTGGACCGTCTCGGCCCGGGCGTCTATGTGCGGGACCTTCGGAATCTCCTTTGACCACCAGGGGACCAACTCCCAGCGCGCCGTCACAAGCTCTCGGGTATCGTCGCGGGGGTCGACGCTGGCGATCGGGATGCCCTAGGGAGGAGGGCTGACGCTCCCCTCTACTCCGAGAGAAACACGGTATCCAGTCCGGTGGCTATCGTATTGAACGTGGTGAGGATTTGGCTCGATGAGGTCAGCAGATAGAAGTCGCTTGGATCGCTGGCGCAGTCTTGCAGCAGCGTCGACGTCGGATCGTGGCTGGTGTTGACCTGGATGGTGTAGAGCGTAATTCCGGCCGCCTTGATGTTGTCGCAGGTTTTCTTTTGCCGCGCGTCGATCTGCGACGCATTTGAATACCAGCGGTCCTCGGTATTGAGCCCGTCCGACAGAATGATGATGGCCTTGGCGTATTCGGCGTCAGGGTTGGGAGGCGTGGGCACGGTGAATGGCCCGCCGCCCGCAAGCGACATCCAGCCCACCTGCAGTCCGAGGCCCTGATTGGTGTAGCCGGCAGCAACCATGTTGTTCACGACGGTCTTCATCGCCGACCAGTCGTAGCTAAGCCCCATCGCCGCCTGCGGACAGTCGGAATAGTCCTCCGCGACATAGAGCGTCGCCGAGTTGCTGGTCGTCGGGGTGACGACGTTGGTGTCATAGTCTCCCGAGCTTGGACCGCTGTCGTTGCCCCGGTCGAGGACGCAGCCGGTCCATGTGCTGTGCGAAGGCGGGGTGCAATGGTGTCCCCCGCCGAAGCCGCCGAAGCCCCCGCCGAAGCCGCCGAAGCCCCCGCCGAAGCCGAAGCCCCCGCCGCCTGAACAGCTGGAATCCCAGGTCGTCCAATCGATCCAGCTTGCATTGTAGTTGCTTGGTCCGAGGTTCACGTCCTTCGCGAAGGGGACGATCGAGACATAGACGTCGCCGTCGCTGAAGGCGGCGGACTTGAGCTTGTCTAGAAAGCTGTTGGTCGCACTCTTAAGGGCCGCCAGCTTGCCATTGCTCGCCATCGAGCCGGTGTTGTCGAGGACGAGCGCGACCTGCAGACCCTTGCTGCCCCAATTCACGGTCGAGCTGCCATCGAAGGCGAGCGAGTTGATGCCTACAAGACCGATGAAAGCAGTTTTGAGGGAAGCGCTTCCGTTCAGCGTAAGCTGCTGATCGCCGGACGTGTATTGCAGATCGAGTGCCAGGTTCTTGACTTCCGGCTGTTTGAATTGCGCGGTGAAAAACGTGTTCGCGTCCGTCTGGAGCTGATCTGCGGTTGCCGTGGACGCTTCCTTCGCCAGCATGATGGACGTTGCATCGAGCGCGTCTTGCATCTTCACTCGCAACAAACTGGCGCGACCGAAGTCGACGGCTCCGCCTATTAGAGCGATGATCGGAATGGCCGTGACCGCAAAGAGCACGGCGACGTTTCCGCCGCTCGCGCCGCTAAACCGGCGAGCTGCGTTAACTAAGAGCTTCAACAGTCTCCGCCTTCTCCTTTGGAACTTGGGGCGTCACTACTCCGTAGGAGTGGGTAAAATGCTCACTTCGGCGGCTAAACTCTTATGAAAATGCTGTGTTGCTAAACGAAGGCTTTATTCGCCATTTCAAATTGGGCCGGAGATCGTCAGTCGTCAGCCCAGAGAACCCGGCGACACCGTCAGGCAGTTCTCTACTACGAGGGTGCAAAGAGGTAGAGCGTGGCCGACAGTCATTCAGCCCCGTGTGCCTGCGGCGGGCTAGTCGAGCGGCGCCCAAAAGATCGGCAATCAACGGCTTGCTGAGTAGCTGGCGCTCCCTAGGGGACTCGAACCCCTGTTTCCGCCGTGAGAGGGCGGCGTCCTAGACCACTAGACGAAGGGAGCGGCGCTGGAGAAGCGCATATAAGCGTCCGCCCGCGCGCCGCGCAAGTGACGGACGCCGACAGCGCCAATTCACTCCGGCGCGATCGAATAGCGGCCGAGCACCGCGCCGGTCGCGAGGTCGACGAGAAGGAGCGACGTCGTGCCGTCGGGGGCGGCAAGCGTCAGGAGCGCGCGGTCGCCGTCAAGCGCCGTCGCAACGATCCGGTCGCCGGCGGGAATGGCAACGCGGCCTTCGATCGGCGCGGCCGGCGAAAGCCGGCTCGCCCTCCCCGCCCCGCCCTGGTTCAGCTTGTAGACAATGGCGCCGAACACCGCGATAAGCCCGAGCATCATGATCCCGCCGGACACGAAGAGCAGGCGCACGAGCTTCCGCCGAAGCCGCGCCGCCGCCGGGTCGAGCGGTGCCTCGTCTTCGGCGTCGTCGTAGGAGGTCATGGGCGACCTGATAGAGAAGCGGACCTTCCGGGTCGAGCCCGACGCGGCGGGCGAGCGGCTCGACCTCTTCCTCGCGCGGCACGCGGACGGCGCTTTCCCGCAGCCGGCTGAAGGCGCTGATCAAGGCGCGGAACGTCGCAATCGACGGCAAGATCGCTCGACGACCCGAACGCGCGCGTCGCCGCCGGGACAGAGGTCGCGCTTTCCCTGCCGCCCGCCGGAAGACGCGAAGCCTGGCCCCGAGCCGATCCCGCTCAACATCCTTTACGAGGACGCCGACCTCATCGTCATCGACAAGCCGGCCGGCCTCGTCGTGCATCCGGGCGCCGGGAACCGCTCCGGCACGCTCGTCAACGCGCTGATCGCGCATTGCGGCGACAGCCTCTCGGGCATCGGCGGCGTCAGGCGGCCGGGCATCGTGCACCGGCTCGACAAGGACACCTCGGGCGTGCTCGTCGTCGCCAAGAACGACTTCGCGCACCGCGCGCTTTCCGCGCAGTTCGCCGACCACGGACGCGAAGGGCCGCTTCTTCGCGAATACGATGCCCTTGTCTGGGGCGTGCCGAAACCCCATATCGGCGTAGTCGATGCCCCCCTCATTCGTGATCCCAACAACCGTCTGAAGCAGGCGGTCGACCCGCAGTGGCGGCCGCCGCGCGGTGACCCACTACGCCGTCAAGGAGCGCTTCGGGACCACTGCCGCCCTCATTTCGTGCCGGCTGGAGACCGGCCGGACCCATCAAATACGCGTGCACCTGGCGCATATCAGCCATCCACTTGTGGGCGACGCCGTCTACGGCGCCGGCTTCAGCACCAAGGCAAAGACACTGCCGGCGGATTTGCAGGCCAAAATCAAAGGCTTCCGGCGCCAGGCCCTGCACGCGCGAATGCTGCGCTTCCGACACCCGCGGACGGGGGCGCTTATTAAATTTGAGACAGATTGGCCAACGGATTTGACCGATCTGGTAGAACTGTTCCGAAAACACGTCGTTTAGCGGAAGCGGCGTTCTTTTCGCAGTCGCAATGGCGGCGTGATAATGTCCGCGAACTCTTGATGGCTTGCCGGCGGGCCGCTGTGGACGCCGGACAGCCTGGAAGGATGTGAGACATGGCCAGAGGCAACATACCGGTCTTCCAGTCTGGGGACGGCGGCCTGACGCGCTATCTGGAAGAGATCCGGCGGTTCCCGATGCTGGAGCCGCAGGAGGAGTACATGCTGGCGAAGCGCTACCTCGAGCACGGGGACCGCGACGCTGCGCACAAGCTCGTCACCAGCCATCTTCGGCTCGTCGCCAAGATCGCCATGGGCTATCGCGGCTACGGCCTGCCGATCGGCGAGGTGATCTCGGAAGGCAATGTCGGGCTGATGCAGGCGGTGAAGCGCTTCGATCCGGAGCGCGGCTTCCGCCTCGCCACCTATGCCATGTGGTGGATCAAGGCGGCGATCCAGGAATACATCCTGCGCTCCTGGAGCCTGGTGAAGATGGGAACGACCGCGAACCAGAAGCGGCTGTTCTTCAATCTCAGGAAGGTGAAGAGCCAGATCCAGGCGCTCGACGAGGGCGACCTTCGCCCCGACCAGGTGAAGCAGATCGCCAAGAAGCTGAACGTCAGCGAGGAAGAGGTCGTCTCGATGAACCGTCGCCTTTCCGGCGACGCGTCGCTGAACGCGCCGATCCGCGCCGGCGAAGGCGAATCCGGCGAGTGGATGGACTGGCTCGCCGACGAGCACGACTCGCAGGAAGAGAAGCTCGCGGAGCAGGACGAGCTCGACCAGCGCCGCGCCATGCTCGGCGACGCGCTTGAACGTGCTCGACGACCGCGAGCGGCGCATCTTCGAGGCGCGCCGGCTTTCCGACGATCCGCTCACGCTTGAGGAGCTGTCGACCGAGTTCGACGTCTCGCGCGAGCGCGTCCGGCAGCTCGAGGTGCGCGCCTTCGAGAAGGTGCAGAAGGCGATGCTGAAGGCGACGAACGACCGCGACCGCGGCCGTGCCGCGCTGATGGCGCCGGCGGCTAAGGATCAGCCGCCGCCGGTCCTGACCGGCGCCGGCCGGCGCCGAGCCGGGCGAATGCCCGCCCGTCGATCACCACAAGACCGAGGCCGATCAGCGTCATGCCGGCGGCCTCGGCGGCGGTGAAGGCCTCGCCGAGCAGCGCCCAGCGCAAGAAACACTCCGCCCACCGGGATGAGCAGCGTGACGAGCATCGTGTTCGTCCCGCCGGCGCGCGCGATGAGCGCGTAGAAGATGACGTAGGCGAGCGCGGTCGAAAGAAGCGCGAGCCCGATCACCGACGCGCATCGCCGCGAGTCCCGGCAGCGGCAGCCCGAAGGGCCGATCGTGGAGAAGCGCGATCGGCAGAAGCATGAGCGTCGACGCGCTCAGCTGGCAGGTCGCCGAGACGATCGGATCGATGCGGCCGAAGCGCCGCCCGTAGACCGCCGAAAGCCCGTAGCAGAAGGTCGCCGCAAGCATGGCGGCGACCGCGACGAAGTCGCCGCCGAGGCCGGCAACGGCGCTGCGGATCGGTCATCGCCGCGACGCCCGCGAAGCCGAGCAGGATGCCGGTGAGCTTCGCCGGCGTGATCTTCTCGTCGCGCGTCGCGACGTGCGCCACGAGCAGCGTGAAGATCGGCGTCGTCGCGTTCAGGATCGAGGCCGAGCCGGCGCCGAGCCGCGCCGTCGCGAAGACGATCAGCACGAAGGGGAAGCACGTTGTTCAAAAGCCCCATCACGAGGTAGCTCGCGAGCGCCGCGAGCTTGCGTCGGATAGCGGCGCCGGCCGGCGATCACGACGACGTTCAGGACGAGCGCCGCAAGCCCGACCCGCAGCAGCACGAGCGTCAGGATCGGGATCTCCGCCGCGCCCACCTTGATGAAGACGAAGGATGCGCTCCAAAGAAGCGCGAGGGCCACGAGCAGAGCCCAGCTCCGGCCGTCGAGCTTCGGCGTCCGGCATCGATCATGGGCAGCGTGTCTAGGAGCGGCCTCAGTGCGCCGCCGCCACCCGATTCATGCGCGCGCCGTCGGCCTGCGGCCGGCAAGCGCCACGCCGCTGATGATGAGCGCCGCGCCGACGAGGTGGTAGAGCGCCGGCCGCTCGCCGAGAAAGACGACGGCGAGCACGACGCCGAAGAGCGGGATCAGATGGAAGAACGGTCCGGCCCGGTTCGCGCCGATGAGCTCCACGCCGCGATTGAAGCAGAGATAGGAGAGGATCGACGGGAAGATCGCGACATAGGCGATCGCCGCGAAATCACCCGCACCGAAGGCGGCGAAGCGGGCCCCGGAAGCGATATTCGACCACAGTCAGGGGAACGAGCAGCGCTGCACCGATCCCGATCGTCGCGGTGACAAGCGAGATCGGCGCGATCGGCGGGCCGCTTGCGAAGCAGCGTCGAATAGAGCGCGTAGACCGCCATCGCCACGACGACGACGAGGTCGCCGATATTGAGCGACAGGCCGACAAGCCGCGCCGGATCGCCGCCGCTCACGATGACCGCGACGCCCGAGAGCGACACGCCGACGCCGGCGAGCTGGAGCCGCGTCAGCGGATCGCGGAAGAGCGCCCAGCTCGAAGAGCCCGATCAGCAGCGGCGCGCTCGACTGCATCAGCGTCGCGTTGATCGCGGTCGTGTGTGCAGGCTCCAATAGAGCATGGTGTTGAAGGCGGAGATGCCGGTCAGCGAAAGAAGCAGCATCGATCCCGAATTGCCGTCGGATGACGGGGAGGTCGGCGCAAAGCTTCGGCCAGGCGAAGGGCAGAAGAATGAGGAAGGCGACCGTCCAGCGCATCTGCGCCAGCGCCACCGGCGGGATGTCATGCGACGACGGCGCGGCCGACGATCGCGTTCCCCGCCCAGAAGAGCGACGAGAGGGTCAGGAGCAAATAAGGCTGATCGCGAAGCCGCGGCAGCTTAGACATCGAGCTGGCCGAGGAGCGCTAAGCGGCGATCTGGAATTCCGGAAGACGGCGGGAGGGCCGGCGCGACCCGCGTCACGACGGCGTCCAGCTCGCCATCACGGTCTCGAAGACCTTGTCGCCGGGTATGCCCTTCTCGAAGGTGAGAAGCGCCCGCGTCTGATCGCTGAAGAGGATCGGGATGTCGAACCACGAGCCCTCCCTCAGGAGCTGCACGTTGCGGGTCACGTCCGTCTTGTTCGTTGGAGAGCGCGATCCAGAAGAGCTCGTTGGTGACCGGCACCGCGGCTCCGGCGAGCGGCTGGCCGCGCGCCTGTTCGGTCTGCTTCAGCACGAGCGCCGGGACGCGCTGGATCGGGCTGTCGGAGAGCGAGCCGTAGAACTGCACCTCCACGAGGTGGCTCGCCGGAAGCGCCGTGTCGTAGTTCTTGTAGATGGTGACGGTGACCGTGACGTTGCGCTCCGGGATCTTGAGCGTCGCCTGGATCGCCGGGCGATTGTCCTTGGTGATCTCGGCCCAGGTCGCCGTGCCCTCGTTCGCCTGTCCTGGCTGCCCGTCGGAGCCCTGGAAATAGTAGATCGCCCGCTGCTCGACGAGGTTCGTGTCCGCTTTCGAGGCATCGTTCCCGAGCCCCGACAGATTCTCCAGCGGAAGCCCCTCCGACGAAGCGACGGTGCCGGTGGACGGTGCCGGCGCGGGCTCGGGCGTTGCGGGTGCTGCGACAGTGGTATCGGTCTCTGCGGGTGCGCTCGCCGGCGGCGTTTCTGGTCCATTCGTCAACCGATCCGGCGCGCTTCTCCGGTTCGGCCGGCTGAGGCG
Organism: uncultured Alphaproteobacteria bacterium; assembly: GCA_963761005.1. Classification (GTDB taxonomy): domain Bacteria; phylum Pseudomonadota; class Alphaproteobacteria; order Rhizobiales; family Afifellaceae; genus DASWJZ01. The sequence goes on along the minus strand of CAVXFK010000027.1, from coordinate 603,013 downwards.
CGGCCGGCGCCGCCGACCGGCGCCGCCTCGGTCGAAGCGACCTCATCCGACCGACGCGGCCTTCTCGTGCGAGCCGCCGAAGAGCGTGTCGCGCTCGGCATAGACATAGGCGCCCGGCCCCGACGAGCACGAGCACGACAGCGACGACCCCGATGAGGAGCGGCAGGCGCGACCCGCGCTCTTCCTCCTCGTCGTCAAAATCCTCTTCGTCCTCGTCGTAGCGGCCACCCGTCGGCACCGCGCCGAAATCTGCCGGCTGCGGCGCTGCCTGTCGGCGCTCCCCGCCGCCCATCGGGGGCGGTGGGGGCGTGTAGAGGAAATCCTCCTTGGCCGACATGCCGCCGCCGAAGTCGGACGCAGGGGCCGAGGGCGCGAATTCCGCCTCAAGCCGTGTGACCGCGTCCTCCAGCTCCTGATGCTGAAGCTCGATCTCCCGTGTCGAAAGCGGCGGATCGACGGCGGTCAGCTGGCGCGCCAAAGCGGCGCGGGCGCGCTGGTAGACAGCCTCGCGCATCTCGGGGCTCGGATCCGCGAGCCCGGCAATTGACCGCTTCAGAATCGACGCATAGTCGGGCATTGTGATGGCATTACTTATCGCAGAAACTCCGAAAAAGGTGGTTAATCCTGAAACGGATCGCGGACAAGGATCGTATCGTCGCGCTCTGGGCTGGTCGAAAGTAAGGCAACCGGAGCCTGCACTAACTCCTCGATATAACGGACATATTTGACCGCCTGGGCCGGAAGTTCGGCCCAGGAGCGGGCGCCGGCGGTCGAACTCCTGCCAGCCCTCGATTTCCTCGTAGACCGGCTCCACGCGCGCCTGGTCGCCCTGCGCTGCGGGGAAATAATCGATCGTTCGGCCATCGAGCCGGTAGCCGACCGCAACCCGGATGGTTTCCAGTCCATCGAGCACGTCGAGCTTGGTCAGCGCGAAACCGTCGATTCCCGAAATCTTCGCGACCTGGCGAACCAGCGTCGCGTCGAACCAACCGCAGCGGCGCTTGCGGCCGGTCACCGTGCCGAACTCCTTCCCGACCCGTCCGAGACGCTCGCCGATCTCGCCCTTATCCTCGGTCGGAAACGGCCCCTCGCCCACGCGCGTCGTATAGGCCTTGATGATGCCGAGGACGTAGTCGCCGGAGCGTGCGCCGAGCCCTGAGCCGGTCGCCGCCTGGCTGGCCACGATGTTCGACGAAGTGACATAGGGATAGGTGCCGTGGTCGACGTCGAGGAGCACGCCCTGCGCGCCCTCGAACAGGATGCGCTTGCCCTCCCGCCGCGCGGCGTCGAGACGGCGCCACGCCGAACCGACAAAGGGAAGAATCTTCGGCGCGATAGCCTGGAGCTCCAAAAGGAGCGCTGCAGCGTCGACCTCATCCGCGCCGCTGCCGCGCCTCAGCGCGTTGTGGTGGGCGAGCAGCCGGTCGAGCTTCGCCGGCAGGCTTGCCGGGTCGGCGAGGTCGACGACCCGGATGGCACGGCGTCCGACCTTGTCCTCGTAGGCGGGGCCGATGCCGCGCCTCGTCGTGCCGAGCGCCTGCATGCTGTTCGATGATTCGCGTGTCACGTCGAGCTCGCGATGGACCGGCAGAATGAGCGCTGCGTTCTCAGCGATGACCAGGCTCTCCGGCGTGATCGAGACGCCTTGGCTTCTGAGCTTCTCGACTTCTTCGACGAAGGCCCAGGGGTCGACGACGACGCCGTTGCCGATGACCGAAAGCTTTCCCGGCCGCACGACGCCGGAGGGAAGCAGGCTGAGCTTGAACGTCACCCCGTCGATGACGAGCGTGTGGCCGGCATTGTGGCCGCCCTGAAAGCGCACGACGACATCCGCGCGCGCCGACAGCCAGTCGACGATCTTGCCTTTTCCCTCGTCGCCCCACTGCGAGCCGACGACAACGACGTTGGCCATGTCAGAACTTCTTCCCGATACCGGCTTCTATGAGAATTCCATTCGCCGTGTGGCGGCTCCGAATCCTCGCATCTACGGTCACGTGCGCGCCTGTCGACGGATTGACCCATCTTTCATGGTCGCCCCTGCCACGACGCTCAAAGCGCCATCCCGCCTTGGTCAAATGCCTGCGCACTTCGCGTGCGAAGTCGGCCACCGCCCGCCTCCGAATCAGATCGAGCAACCGATCTTAAGAGCATGTGCCAAGCGTCAAGCGTCGTACGCAGGATTATTCCGCCGCCAAGGGGGTCAGCGCGTCGTCCCTTTCGGCGAGAATGTGAAGGATCGCATGCGGCGGCATCTGATCTTCCAGGAAATCCGGGATGATCAACATTAGCCGCTCGCGCAGCTTCTCCAGCGTCTCCGCTTCGGTCACAAGCCCACGGATGCTAGTTTTGGCCGTGTACCAGACGCCGGCTTCCGGGTCCCATTTCGCCCAAACGTAGAATGTCGGCTGCATCGCCTGCTCGCGCCTTGTTTGCTCCTCAGCAATAGCCCAAATCGCGATTGCGCTCAAAAGGTGAGATGCCGGGCTTGCACCACGCCTTCGAGCTTCACGATGGCGGCAAGCGTGTCTTCGGGCACGTTGCCGTCGATCTCGACGAGCGCGATGGCATCGCCGCCTTCCGCCTGCCGGCCGAGATGGAACGTCGCGATGTTGTGCCCGCGCTCGCCCAAGAGCGTGCCGAGCCGGCCGATGAAGCCGGGCTTGTCGCGGTTCGTCACGTAGAGCATGTGCGGCCCGAGCTCGGCCTCCATGTTGATGCCCTTGATCTGGATGATGCGGGGCTTGCCGTCGGCGAAGACCGTGCCGGCGACGGAGCGCTCCTGCCTCTCGGTAACGACCGCGAGGCGAATGTAGCTCTCATAGACGCCGGCCCGCTCGCGCCGCGTCTCCTCGACGTGGATGCCGCGCTCCTTGGCGTAGGCCGGGGCGGAGACCATGTTGACCGTCTGCAAGACCGGCTGCAGGAACCCGGCAAGCGCCGCCGCGGTCAGCGCGCGAACGTTCATCTCGGCCACGGCGCCCTCGTATTCGAGCTTCACGGCCTTGACCCCGGTGTCGGTGAGCTGGCCGGCAAACGAGCCTAGCTGCGTCGCAAGCCGCACGAACGGCGTCAGGCGCGGCGCCTCCTCGCCGCTGATCGACGGCATGTTGAGCGCATTCCGGACCGCTCCGGTCGTCAGATAGTCCGCCATCTGTTCGGCAACCTGGACGGCGACGTTCTCCTGGGCCTCCGTCGTGGAAGCGCCGAGATGCGGCGTGCACACGATGTTCGGCGCGCCGAAGAGCACGTTTTCCTTTGCCGGCTCCGCCGTGAAAACGTCGATCGCAGCACCCCCGACCTTGCCGCTGTCGAGCCCGGCGCGAAGCGCCTCCTCGTCCACGAGGCCGCCGCGGGCACAGTTCACGATCATCACGCCGTCCTTCATCTTCGCGATCGCCGCCGCGTCGATGATGTTCCTGGTCTTGTCGGTGAGCGGCGTGTGGAGCGTGATGAAATCGGCCCGATGGAAGAGCGCGTCGAGGTCGACCTTCTCCACCCCGAGCTCAGCAGCGCGCTCGTCGGAGAGGAACGGGTCATAGGCACTGACCCGCATCTCAAGTCCGAACGCACGGCTTGCGACCACTGAGCCGATGTTGCCGCAGCCAATGACGCCAAGCGTCTTCCCTGCGATCTCGACTCCCATGAAGCGCGACTTTTCCCACTTGCCGGCCTGCGTCGATTGATCCGCGGCAGGGATTTGCCGCGCGCAGGCAAAGAGCATCGCGATCGCGTGCTCGGCCGTCGTGATCGAGTTGCCGAACGGCGTGTTCATCACGACGATGCCGGCGGCCGTGGCGGCGGGGATATCGACATTGTCGACCCCGATGCCGGCCCTTCCGATGATGCGGAGACGGCCGTTTGCCGCGGCGATCACCTTCGGCGTGACCTTGGTCGCGGAGCGGATCGCAAGACCATCGAATTCGCCGACAAGCTCGGCCAGCTTCTCCTTGTCCGGTCCGACCTCGGGCCGGAATTCGACGTCGACGCCACGGTCGCGGAAGACGTTGATGGCAGTCTCCGACAAGGCGTCAGAAATCAGAACGCGCGGGTTCATCGCAAAGGCCCTCGATGCATAACGATGTTGGAGAAAGCGGGCGGTGAAGCGCCCGCTTGCGGAATCAGGCGGCCTTGCGCAGGCCGGCTTTCGCCTCGGCGAAGGCCCAGTCGAGCCAGGGGAGCAGCGCTTCAAGATTCTTGGTCTCGACCGTTCCGCCGCACCAGATGCGAAGACCCGGTGGCGCATCGCGATAGGATGCGATGTCGTAGGCGACGCCTTCGGCGTCGAGGCGCTCCGACAGCGTTTTGGCGAAGGCCGCCTGCGCGCCGGTATCGAGCGCCCGCACGTCCGGGTCGACGACGACGAGGCACACGGACGTGTTGGAGCGCGTTGCCGGGTCGCGGGCGAGAAAGTCGATCCAGTCGGCCCGTTCGACCCAGTCGGAAAGAACCTTCGTGTTGGCGTCGGCCCGCGCGATCAGCGCCTTCAGGCCGCCGATCGAATCGGCCCAGGCGAGCGCGTCGAGATAGTCTTCGACGCAAAGCATCGACGGCGTGTTGATGGTCTCACCGGCGAAAAGCCCTTCCGTGAGCTTGCCGCCCGACGTCATCCGGAAGATCTTGGGCATGGGCCAATTGGGCTGATGCGTCTCCAGACGCGCAACCGCGCGCGGCGAGAGAATCAGCATGCCGTGCTGTGCTTCGCCGCCGAGCACCTTCTGCCAGGAGAAGGTGACGACATCGAGCTTGTCGAAGGGAAGCGGCCGCGCGAAAGCGGCGCTCGTTGCGTCGCAGATCGTAAGGCCCGCGCGGCTACCCTTGATCCAGCTCCCGTCGGGCACGCGCACGCCGGACGTGGTGCCGTTCCACGTGAAGACCACGTCGCGGCTGAAATCGACATCGGCGAGGTCGGGCAGCTCGCCGTAGGGCGCCTTCTGCACGCGGACGTCGGTGAGCTTCAGCTGCTTCACGACATCGGTCACCCAGCCGAGCCCAAAGCTCTCCCATGCGAGCACGTCGACGCCGCGTGCGCCAAGCAGCGACCAGAGCGCCATCTCCATCGCGCCGGTATCGGAGGCCGGAACGATCGCGATGCGGTAGTCGGCGGGGACCTCAAGCAGGCGGCGCGTCTCGTCGATAGCGCGCTTCAGTCGCGCCTTCGCGGGTTTCGAGCGGTGTCCGCGCCCGACGAGAGCCGTCTTCAGGATTTCGGGGGACCAGCCGGGCCGCTTGGCGGTTGGGCCGGTGGAGAAACAAGGATTCGCCGGCCGCACGGCCGGCTTGTCGAGATTAGCCATTGCTTTGTCTACCCTTCCAGATAGGCGCCCCTCGTTGGGGAGGGGTGTCCCACTGGCGGGGCTAGCCGAGGCTCCTCGCGGAGTCAATTAGGTGACATGTCTCGCCGGCGATTTCGCGACCAAAGGAAAAGGGCGCGGCCCTTTCGAGCCGCGCCCCCAAGGAGCAGAACCGTCGGACGGATCACCAGAACCCGTAGCGGAACCCGAGTCGAACGTCGTGCGAGGTGATGTTCTTGAAGACCATCGGGTTGTAGACGGTGTTGGTGCCGTCTGAGGCGACCAGGTCTCCGGTCTTGGCGTCGCCGAGATCGAGGTAGCGGTAGGCGAGCTCAAGCGTCAGCGCGTCGGTGATATCGAAGCCGAGGCCACCGTAAAGTGCCCAGGCGAAGTTCCACTGGTCGTGGGCACTCGCATATGCGATCGCCGCAGGCGAGCCGCCGCCAGTTCCGATCCCGATGTCGCTAAAGGCGCCGAGCCGGACATTCGCTGCGCCGACGCCGCCGCCGACGAAGGGTGTCAGGCCGTGCCAGGTGCCGAGGTCGAGGTAGGCGTTTACGAGCGCCAGCCATTCCGACTTCTTGGCGAAGTAGGTGTCGGGGAGCGTGCTGCCGCCGCCCGCCGGAACGTACAGGTCGGCACCGTTGAATTCCGCCTTCGATCGGGTACTCACCCGTGACGTCGAAGCGCAGCCAGTTGTTCCAGCGATAGCCGATACCAAAGTCAAGGAAGGGCGCGCCCGTGAATTCCTTGTACTGGTTGTCGACCGAGAGCGTTGTCGCATAGAGCGCGTTGTCGAGGCTGCCGACCCGCTGGTTCGAGTAGCCGATATCGCCACGAAGGTACCAGCCCTTCAGGACAGCCGGCGGAATGGGCGGGGTCAAGTCGGCCGCTTTGGCTGTCGGCACCGCGGTCACGGCCACCGCGCAAACGACAAGCGCCAGTCTGCTCAGTCTGAACATTCCACACGTCCTCTCGCAATTGCGGCGCGCTGGGTTGCGGAGCACGGCCGCCGTTACGAGAAACGTGGTAAACAAGAATGCTTAAGAAGCGTTTAATGGTGAATCAAAAGCAAAAGCCGAGTTTAAAATACTCTGGACTAAGTGCACAAACAACCGCTCAGGCCCGCGGATTCCTTCACTTCAACCTTTCTTCACGGCAGAAATTCGAGCGGACCTTGTTAAGATATCGGTAAGACTTGTTACTTTCCGCTCGAGGGAGCCGAAGCCGGATCGGAGCCTCAGGCGGCGTGGCCAAGCACGTCGACGATATCGTCCACCACCGCTTCGACGAGCTCGACGTTGTCGCCCTCCCCCATGACGCGGATGACCGGCTCGGTGCCGGAGGGGCGGATCACCAGGCGGCCGCCATTGAGCTTCACCTCGGCGTCGGAAATCGCGCGCTTCACCTGGTCGCTCTCAAGCGGCTGGCCGCCCTTGTAGCGGAAATTCTTCATCACCTGCGGCACCGGGTCGAAGCGATGGCAGACCTCGCTCGCTGGCCGCCCGACGCGCTGGATCACCGCCAGCACCTGCAGCGCCGCGATCAGTCCGTCACCGGTCGTGGTGAAGTCGGAAAGGATGATGTGGCCGGACTGCTCGCCGCCGACATTGTAGCCGCCGTCGCGCATCGCCTCGCCGACGTAGCGGTCGCCGACCGGCGTGCGCACGAGCGCGAGGTCGAGGCCCTTGAGGTAGCGCTCAAGACCGAGATTCGACATGACCGTGGCGACTATCCCGGGCTTCGCAAGCCGCCCGTCCTCGCGCCAGGAATTGGCCACGACCGCCATCAGCTGATCGCCGTCGATGACGCGGCCGCGCTCGTCGATCAGGACGACGCGGTCGGCGTCTCCGTCGAGCGCAATGCCGAGATCGGCGCGCATCTCACGCACCTTGTCCGCCACCGCCTTCGGCGCCGTCGATCCAACCTCGCGGTTGATGTTGAGGCCGTCCGGCTCAACGCCGAGCGGAATCACCTCCGCCCCGAGCTCCCACAGCGCCTCGGGCGCGACCCGGTAGGCGGCGCCGTTGGCGCAATCGATGACGATCCTGAGACCCTGCAGCGAGAGCGCGCGCGGCAGCGTCAGCTTGGCAAACTCGATGTAGCGGTCCTGCACGCCGTCGATGCGGTGTGCGCGGCCGATCCTGTCCGAGCTCGCCAGCCTGTTCTTGAGGTCGGCGTCGATCAGCGACTCGATCTCCGCTTCAAGCGCATCGGAGAGCTTGAAGCCGTTGGCGCCGAAGAGCTTGATGCCGTTGTCGGCATAAGGGTTGTGCGAGGCGGAGATCATGACGCCGAGATCGCAGCGCATCGAGCGCGTGAGCATGGCGATCGCGGGTGTCGGAATCGGGCCGGTGACGAGCACGTCCATGCCGACGGAGGCAAAGCCGGACACGAGCGCGTTCTCAATCATATAGCCGGAGAGCCGCGTATCCTTGCCGATGATGACACGGTGGCGATGCTCACCGTTGCGGAACACGATGCCAGCCGCCATCCCGACCCGCATTGCGAGGTCCGGCGTGATCACGCCGTTCGCTCTTCCCCGGATGCCATCCGTTCCGAAATAGCGCTTGGTCAACTTCGCTCCCCACCTCGTCGAATCTCAGGGCGGCAGGTTTTCTTGCTGTGATTCGCCCGCCGCCGCTAGGCCGGCAACCAAGACGCAGAATAATGGCGCCGACGGGGCCCGCGTCTCAAATATTGTGACCTATGGTTTCAGATGCGGACGCGCGATCTGGCAGTCAGGCCTGCGGCTGCGGCTCAAGCCCGGTGTCGCCGCCCTTGTCGGGACGCGGCTTGGCGGCGCCGGTGGTCGGCACGGCGGAACCGCGCGGCGGATGGCTCTCCTCGCTCGGGTCCTCACGCACCGGCCGCTTGCCGTTCAGAAGATCCTTGATCTCCTCGCCCGTCAGCGTCTCGAACTCGAGCAGGCCCTGCGCCAGCGCTTCGAGCTGGTTGTGATTCTCGGTTAGGATACGCCGCGCCTCCGCGTAGCCTTCGTCGACGAGCCTGCGGACCTCGTGGTCGATCTTGCGCGCCGTCTCCTCCGAGACGTTCTGCTGGCGTGCGACCGAATGGCCGAGGAAGATCTCTTCCTGGTTCTCGCCGAGCGCGACGCGCCCGACCGCGTCGGAGAAGCCCCAGCGCGTGACCATGGCGCGCGCAAGCTTCGTCGCCTGCTCGATGTCGGAGGCCGCACCGGACGTCACCTTCTTGTCGCCGAACACGAGCTCCTCGGCGACGCGCCCGCCCATCAAGATGGCGAGCCGCGAGGTCATCTGCTCAAGCGACATCGAAAGCTGATCGCGTTCGGGAAGCTGCATCACCATGCCAAGCGCGCGCCCGCGCGGGATGATGGTCGCCTTGTGCACCGGGTCGGTCGACGGCACATGCAGCGCGACGATCGCGTGGCCGCCTTCGTGATAGGCGGTCAGCCGCTTCTCGTCCTCGGTCATGACGAGGGTGCGCCGCTCGGCGCCCATCATCACCTTGTCCTTCGCGTCCTCGAACTCGTGCAGCGTGACGAGCCGCTTGCCGCGCCGCGCCGCAAGCAGCGCTGCTTCGTTGACGAGGTTCATGAGATCGGCGCCGGAGAAGCCCGGGCGTGCCGCGCGCGATGGTCTTCAGATTGACGCCCGGCGCGAGCGGGACCTTGCGCACATGCACCTTCAGAATCTTCTCGCGCCCGATCACGTCCGGATTCGGCACGACGATCTGCCGGTCGAAGCGGCCGGGGCGCAGCAGCGCCGGGTCGAGCACGTCCGGGCGGTTGGTCGCGGCGATCAGGATGATGCCTTCGTTCGCCTCGAAGCCGTCCATCTCGACGAGCAGCTGGTTCAGCGTTTGCTCGCGCTCGTCGTTGCCGCCGCCAAGGCCCGCGCCGCGATGCCGGCCGACGGCGTCGATCTCGTCGATGAAGATGATGCACGGCGCATTCTTCTTCGCCTGCTCGAACATGTCGCGCACGCGGCTCGCGCCGACGCCGACGAACATCTCGACGAAATCGGAGCCGGAAATCGTGAAGAAGGGAACGTTCGCCTCGCCGGCGATGGCGCGCGCAAGCAGCGTCTTGCCGGTGCCCGGAGGTCCGACCAGAAGCACGCCACGCGGAATGCGCCCGCCGAGCCTTTGAAACTTCTGCGGATCGCGCAGGAACTCGACGATCTCCTCGAGGTCCTCCTTCGCCTCATCGACGCCCGCGACGTCGTCGAAGGTGACGCGGCCATGCGCCTCCGTCAGCAGCTTCGCCTTGGACTTGCCGAAGCCCATGGCGCGTCCGCCGGCGCCCTGCATCTGCCGCATGAAGAAAATCCACACGGCGATCAGAAGGAACATCGGGAACCAGGAGATCAGCACCGACAGGAACGACATTTTCTGGTCGTCCGCGCGCGCCTGGATGGAGACGCCGCGATCCTCAAGCAGCGTCACGTAGTCGGCGTTCTGGGGAGCGGTCGTGCGGAAGCGCGAGCCGTCCTGGTATTTCCCGGTGATCTCCTGACCAGAGATGACGACGCTCTTGACCCGCCCGTCATTCGTATCGGTGCGGAACTGCGAATAGGTGATTTCTTGGGCGCCGGTCTGGCCGGTGGGATTCTGGAACAGATTGAAGAGGGCGACCAGCAGAAGCAGGATCACGGCCCAGAGCGCAAAATTCCGAAAATTCTGGTTCATTCGGTCGATCCCCGGGGACGGCCGGAACAGGGCCGCCAACTTCCGTAGCTTAAATAGGTTCTAGCATCGTTGATGCCAAGAAGAACCGCGGCGGGACGATCCTGCAAACGAAACCCGCCAAAATGGTGTTCATTGTGGTAGGGGCGGCTTTTCCGCAGGAATCCCGAGCTGCCGGCCGACGATGCAGGCGACCGCAAGGGTCTGAAGCGCCGCGCCTTTGTCGGACGGATAGACCGTCGACGGGACGGCGACAAGCGTGCCATTTCGATACAGCGCTGGCAGCGTCTGGATAGCACCGCGCTCCGCCGCCTCTACCCGGAAACGGCGCTCCGAGCGGCCCAGCGCCCCGACGCAAAGCGTGCCCTTGAGCGGCGGCACCTCCACCTCGAACCGCCGGTCCCAGATGAGCGTCGCGCCGGCCGGCGCGGTTGTGTCGGCAAGCCCCTTCCGTCCCCATTCGCGACGCGCCGTAAGCCGATCGCCAGCGAGGGAAATGACGACGCCGGAAAGCGTGCGCTTGAGCTTTGCCGAAGGGCCGGCTGTCAGAATTGCGGTGCGGAGCGCCTCGACCGCGTCGAGCCGCGGCGTGTAGTCGGCGCCGCCGACCGCCTTCAGGATCAGCGCCAGCGTGCGAAGCGCGACTTCCTCCGGTACTGCCGCGAGCGCTTGCGCGTAACCGCTGACGACGCCGAGCGGATCGACCGCGAAGTGCTCGTTGAGGAACAACCCGGCATAATGGTCGAGCGCAGCGGCGGCGCGGCCGAGCCGCCCGGCCGTCTCCGCAAGCCGCTTCGGCGTCAACCCGATCGCGGCGAGGCCCGGCAGGGCTTTGCGCACCCTGACGCGATCGAAGCGAAGATCGGCATTGCTCGGATCTTCCGCGATCGGCAGGCCGCTTGCCGCGGCGATGTCGCGTAACGCGGCACGCGGCACCGAAAGAAGCGGACGCGCAAGTTGGATGCCGTCGCTAGTCCCCTCCGTTGGTCCCTGCTCTGGCATCGCCGCGAGTCCGTAGACGCCGGAACCGCGCGCCAGCCTGAGAAGGAACGTCTCGGCCTGGTCGTCCTCATGGTGCGCCGTGACGATCGTGTCGAAGCCGGCCTCGACGGCAGCAGTGGCAAGCAGCGAATAGCGCGCGCGCCGGGCCCAGTCTTGCAGGTTGCCGCTTTGCGGCCGCTTCGGCGCTTTCATGATCCGCCACGGCAGCCCGAGTTGCGCTGCGTTCTCCGCGACAATGCGCGTCTCTGCCGCCGCTTCAGGCCGAAGCCCATGGTCGACGCTGACGACGAGCGCGGGCGGTCGCTTGCGCCAGCGGGCGACAAGCGCCATGAGCGCCGTCGAGTCGGCGCCGCCGGAGACGGCGAGGATCAGTCCGCCCCTTCCGGCAAGCGTCCGGAAGAGATGCGCCGGCTGCAGCGCGTCAGCCTGAACAGCCGGCTCGCTTCTGCTCGTCACGGACGCGGCTCATCACCGATTCGGTGGCGTGCGGGTAACGGCGGCCAAGCTCGGTGAAGGTGGCACAGGCGGCAGGCTTCTCGCCAAGCGCCGACAGCGAGACGCCGAGCTTCAGAAGGGCATCGGGGCCTTTGTTGCTGTTGGGTGCAGTCTTGTAGACGGAGAGAAAGTCATTCGCGGCGTCGCGATATTCGCCCTGCTGCAAATGGCTTTCGCCGAGCCAGAACTCAGCGTCGGGCGCCTGCGGATCGTTCGGGAAACTGGCAAGCCAGGCTTTGAAGCTCTCTTCGGCGAGGCCGTAGTCGCCGGTCAGGATGTAGCCGTAGGCGAGGTCGTATTCGTCGCGCGCCGAGCCGGAGAGCGCCGTCGTCCGCGGTGGTGTCATCGGCGCGACCATCGCCGTGTCTGTCGTCGGTTCGGCGGGTGCGGGCGTCGCGGTCGTGGCGGGCGCCGTGACCCCAGGTGTTTGAAGCTGCCCTGGGCTGCCGCCGGCAAGCGTGGAAAGATCGACCGGCGCACCCGCGTCGGTGTTGTCAGGCGCGGTCGCGGCAACGGGGGCCTGACCAAGGTCCTGCGGGGCGGCCGGCGGGAGATTCCCTTCCGCCGTGGCAGCGTCGCCAACGGGCGGCTGTTCGGAATTCAGCGCGCCCGTCTGCTCCGGGCTCGCGGCAAGAGGCGGCAGGCCAAGCTGTCCGCGCAGCTGGTTCACCTCGTAGGCGAGCCGCTGATTATCGCCGGTCAGCTGGCGAACGCGCTCTTCAAGCTGCTGGATATAAAGCAGCATCTCGCCTTCCTTCTGCGATTGCGCGGCGGCGGGCGCGACAAGCAGAAACGAAGCGAAAAAGAGAAGAATTGCGCGGGGCATTTATCGGGACTCCGGGCGTTCGCACCCTCTTACACCCGCATGACCAATTCGGCCAAACTTCGGCTGATTGGTGAAATTGGAAAGGCCCGCGGCTTGGCGCGGGCCTTTCCTGACGAAGCGTTGCGGATCGGTCAGCCGCCGTTCAGCACGGTGACGGCGCGACGGTTCTGCGACCAGCAGGAGATGTCGTCGCAGACGGCGACCGGGCGCTCCTTGCCGTAGGAGATCGTGTGCATGCGGTCCGCCGCGATTCCGCGCGCGATCATATAGTCGCGCACCGCGTTTGCACGCCGCGCACCGAGCGCAAGATTGTATTCGCGCGTGCCGCGCTCGTCGGCGTGACCTTCGATGGTGAAGGCGTATTGCGCATATTTCGTCAGCCACTGCACCTGGCGGTCGAGCGTCGCCTGCGACTGGGCCGACAGATCGGAGGAGTCCGTCTCGAAGAACACGCGGTCGCCGACCGCCACCTGGAACTCCTGAGCGCTTCCCGGCGTCGGCGCCCCGGCAGCGCCCGCCTCGATCGCCTTCTGCTGGTTTGCGCAGCCGCCGACAAGCAGCCCGACCGCAAGCATTGAGAGCGCGAGGATTCGTCCGACGGACAGGCTGAACGGCATTTTCGGAAGCTCCTTGCGTATAACGCTTAGCGTTGAGGTAACCATCGGACGGTTAAGCCGCTGTCAAGGCTTACGGTTAACGGAGTATGCCGGCGGTCGACCGCTTGGGCTCGCTAGCTCAGGAGCGGCGACCACGCCGGATCGGAGGCGAAGCTCGGCGTCGGCACGATCTGTTCGTTGTAGCCGGTGATGTCGACCGACCAGAGCTGCGGCCCGCCACTCGATCCGCCGGTATCGCGGAAGAACATCAGGACCCGCCCATTCGGCGCCCAGGTCGGCCCCTCGTTGTGGAAGCCGGCGGTCAGAATGCGCTCGCCGGAGCCATCGGGATGCATGACGCCGATCTTGAACGACCCGTTCTCCTGCTTGGTGAAGGCGATGAGGTCGCCGCGCGGCGACCAGACGGGCGTCCCGTAGCGGCCGGTGCCGAAGCTGATCCGCTGCGCCGGCCCGCCGTTCGCGCTCATCACGTAGATTTGCTGCTCGCCGCCGCGATCGGATTCGAAAGCGATCTGCGTGCCGCTCGGCGAATAGCTGGGCGCGGTGTCGATCGACGGCGAGTTGGTTAGCCGCGTGAGCTGCCGCGTCCTGAGGTCGAGGCGATAGATGTTGGCGTTGCCGCCCTGCTCGAGCGACAGCACGACCTGCTGGCCGTCCGGCGAAAAGCGCGGGCTGAAAGCCATGTTGGGGAAGTTCCCGATCAGCTCGCGCTGACCGGTCTCGATGTTCAAGACGTAGACGTGCCAGTTGTCGCCAGTGAGCGATGCGTAGGCGATCTCCTGCCTGGAGGGCGAGAAGCGCGGTGTGACCACAAGCTCCCCGCCGTCGGTCAGGTAGCGCACGTTGGCTCCGTCGGAGTCCATGATGGCAAGGCGCTTCACGCGCTCGGCTTTGCTGCCCGTCTCGTCGACGAAGGCGATACGGCTGTCGAAGTAGCCCTTCTCGCCGGTCAGCCGCTCATAGACGGAATCGGCGATGATATGCGCAAGCCGCCGCCAGTTATCGGGCGAGGCGAAGAATTGTTTTCCGACCAGGTATTGGCCGGAGAAGACGTCCCACAGCCGGTACTCGGCCATGATCCGCCCGTCGCCGGTGGTGGAGACGCTCCCCGACACGAGCGCCTGGGCGTTGAGCGGACGCCAATTGGCGAAGTTCGGGGTGATCGTCGGCGGCACCACCGGCTCGATGAAGGCGGAAGGGTCGACCGGCGCAAACAGGCCGGAGCGCTTGAGATCGGCGGTGATGACCTGAGCGAGGTTCTGGCTGAGCTCGTCGACGCTTCCCGCCGCGCCGACGAAGGCCGGAATCGCGATCGGCATCGGACGCGGCGTCCCCTGCGTGATGTCCACGCGGAGCTGCGCGAGCACACGCCCGGTAACGCCCGTCATGCCGACGGCGACCGCCACAAGCAGTGCCAAGCGAAGAAGAATCGGCGATAGCGGCCGCTCAGACTTCATCAGGCTCGTTCCCTCTTATCCGCCCAGCATTTCCCGCGGATCGAAGATAAAGTCGATATCCTTCCACAGGGCGTACTTTTCCGGCCGCAATATGTCCCCGAACGGCGCGCATTGCGCGACCGCCCGGATCGCCGCCTCCGCCGCGATCTGGGCGATCTGATCGGGCGCCTGGTCGGTCCGTATCAGCTCCGGCGGGGCCGCCAGGCTTCCGTCGGGAAGAAGGCTGATATGCACCTCGACCACAAGCGCGCCGGCCTCGCGCACGGCGACCGGCGGGTTCCAGCAGTGATACAGGCGTGCCTTCAGCGCGGCGATCTCGCTTTGCGTCATCGCCGCCTGATCGTGCCCTTCAATCGAGCCGATCGTCTGCGGCTCGCTCGAAGGCGTCGGATCGCCACCGCCGCTCGGCTCCTGCTTGTTCAGAAGCGCGGCGATGTCATCGGCGTTGAACGCCGGTTGCGGCGCCTCGTTGTGGGCGACCTTGGGCGTCGGCTCAGGCTTCGGCTGCGTCACGGTCTTCGGCGGATTCGGCCGCGGACGCGGGATATTCGGGTTGACCGGCACAGGCGGAGGCTCCGGCACCGCCTCGGCCGGCTGCTCCGGCGCCGGTTGGGGCTCGGGCAATGCAGCAACCTGCTGCTCCGGCTCCGGCGGCTTGACCGGTGCGGGCTCCGGCGGCGGAGGAGGCGGAGCAGGTGGAGGGGGCGCCGCGACGACCTTCTCAGCCGGCTTCTCGGCCGGCTGCGGCGCCGGAACGTCGGCTTTCGCCACCGGCTTCGGCTGCGGCGCTTCTTTCGGCAGCACGCGTGACGACTTGTCGCCCTTCAGAAGGTCGGTGGTCTCGTCGACGGAAATGAGATCGACCGGCAGCGCATCGATCTTCTCCGATTCGAGCGGGCGCGTGCCGAGCACCACGAACCCCAACCCGATTATGACTGCGTGGCCTATGATCGAAGTGGTGAGCCCGACCCGCATGGCTCAGTTGTCCGGCTCCCCAAGCGCCTTCGTTTCGAGCGCGACGTGGCGCGAACCGGCCTTCTTGATGCGGTCGAGGACCTGGGCGACGGTGCCGTAGTCGGCATTCCGGTTGGCGCGCAAGATGATGCGCTTCTCCGGATCGATCTTGATGATCGCCTGAATCTTCGTCAGCAAGTCGTCGAGGCTGATTTCCGCCTCCTGCAGCATGATCTTGCCGTCCGCCCCGATCGTAACGGATAGCGGCTTCACTTCGTTGCCGAGCGTCTCGCCCTGCGTGCGCGGCAGGTCGACGGGAATGCCGACGGTGAGAAGCGGCGCCGCCACCATGAACACGATCAGAAGCACGAGCATCACGTCGACGAAGGGCGTGACGTTGATCTCCGACATCGGGAGATGCCGGCGGCGCGCCTTGTGGCGGCGGCCGCTTGGAACAGCAGATGCGGGGACGACGCCCATCAGGCAACGTTCCGTTCGTCGATCTGCCGCGACAGGATCGCCGCAAACTCGTCGGCGAAGCCTTCCATGCGCGTCGCAAGCCGCGACACCTGCGCGGAGAACTTGTTGTAGAACACGACGGCGGGAATGGCGGCGAGCAGGCCGAGCGCCGTTGCGAGCAGCGCTTCCGCGATGCCCGGCGCGACGACCGCGAGGCTTGTGTTGTTCGAGGCCGCAATCGCCTGGAACGACGACATGATGCCCCACACGGTCCCGAAGAGGCCGATGAAGGGTCCCGCCGACCCGACGGTTGCGAGCACGAGGAGATGGCGCTCCAGCCGGTCGACCTCGCGCGCAAGCGTCACGTCCATCACGCGGTCGATGCGGCCGCCGAGCCCCTGCAGCGAGCGCACGCCGGACTCGTAAGTGCGCTTCCACTCGCGCATGGCGGCGACGAAGAGCGCCGCGACGCCGTGCACGTCGCGCCCCGAGGCCTGCTGATAGAGCTGCTCCAGCGACTGACCCGACCAGAA
Organism: uncultured Alphaproteobacteria bacterium; assembly: GCA_963761005.1. Classification (GTDB taxonomy): domain Bacteria; phylum Pseudomonadota; class Alphaproteobacteria; order Rhizobiales; family Afifellaceae; genus DASWJZ01. The sequence continues at coordinate 586,711 of CAVXFK010000027.1, read as the reverse complement.
CACCGATTCGAAGTCGTCCATCTGCTTGCGCGAGCGCGAATAGAGCAGCTGCTTGTCGACGATGATCGCCCAGCACCAGATCGAGGCGAGGAGCAGGCCGAGGACGACCAGCTTCACAACGATGTGCGACTGCAGAAAAAGCGCAAACAGCGAGAAGCCGCCCGCCGGACCGGCCAACGCGGTCTGCACCAAGTCAGGATTCATGAAATGATCGCCCAGTTCCGATCTGAGCGGCTTTTGGCCGCCGAATGTGTCCAAAGCGCGACCTGACATGGCCTTGCCGGGCCTCGGTAATGCAACACTTTAGCGGCAAGGCACAATGCCGATCAGGCGGAGCGATGAGCCGGAACCGAAGCGAGATCAACGTCTTGCAGACGCTCCGCTGAGCGCCGAGCGAACCTTTGGCGGCAATCTGACGGCGCGACCGTTCGCGCCGATCAGCGCGACCGTGACCTTCGCCCGAATCAGCAGCTCCGCGCCGCACAGCACCTCCTGCGCCAGAACGACTTGCGCGCCGCTGGCCTCGACCGGCGCGGTGCGCACGATGATCACGTCGTCGATCGATGCCGGCTTCAGGAAGTCTATCTCCATGTGGCGGACGGCGAAGGCGAGCCCATCACGAGCCAGCGCATTGTGATGGATACCGAGGAGACGCAGGTAATCGGAGCGGCCGCGCTCCATGAATTGGAGATAGCGCGCGTGATAGACGCGGCCGGAAAAATCGGTGTCCTCGAAATAGACGCGCTGAGCAAGCTCATGGCCCGCTCCCGTCAGGCGCCCCGCTATTCCCGCCGCGTCATCGTCGTGCATTGCGGCATTAGAGCCGTCACGGCGCTTCGGCTGCAAACGAAAACCGCCCGGCCTCGGCTAAGCGAGACCGGGCGGCGCAAGGCCCGTCGATCGGGGGGCTTCGACCGTTGGCCTAGGGCGCGATCAGCTCTGCGGCTGCGGGGCAGGTCCGCCTTCGCCGCGACGGCGCTCAGCCATGAACTGATCGAACTCGGCGCGGTCCTTCGACATGCGCAGGCGGTTCAGGAACTCGCGGAACTCCTTCTGCTCCTCTTCGAGGCGCCGGAGTGTCTCCTGCTTGTATTCGTCGAAAGCCGAGTTGCCGCTCGACGGCGAGTGGCCCCACCACTGGGAGCCATCCATGCGGCCGCGCATGCGCTCCATCCGCTCCTGCATGCGCTGCATCTTATGTTCCCAGCGGGCCGAGCCGCGTGCATGACATCCCATACGTCCGCTCCACAGAATGAAAGCCAGGGTGGCCAGACCGAGCGGCCACCAGATGATGAACCCGAGAACCATCACCGCGATCCACGCGGGCGTCCCGATGTCATCGAGCTTTGTTGCGATCCCCGCAGCGCTCATTGATCTGGACCTCGTGTGTGAATGTTAATAACATTTACATAGCACGCCTTTTGGCGTCGTCAAGAGTGATCCGAGCTTCGTCGCGCGAAAAAGTGCGCGACGCCGGTTCTGGTCAGATGCCGGGCATGCCGAGTCCGCGCAGATAGATCAGCACGCCTGCTTCGAGCAGCTCGTCCGGCGACATCGGGAGCTTGCGCCGCCCCGGGTCGCCGCGCGCGAAGAGCGAAGCGATGCCGTGCGCGAGCGCCCAGACATGGAAGCTCACCATCGAAGCCGGAGGTCTGCCCTTCGCGGGAAGCGTCGCGACCAGCGCCTCCGCAGCCGTGCGCAGCACGCCATAACCACGATCCGCCGCGTCGCGAAGATCCGGATGGTCGGCTACGGCAAGCCCGGATTCGAACATCGCGGAATAGTACGAGGGCTCGTCGCGCGCGAACGCCAGATACGCGCGGCCAAGGCGCTCAAACGCCGTCTGCGTGTCGGGATGCCCGCCGTCCCAGGCCTTTTCCAGGGCAACGGCAAACATGCCGAAGCCGCGCATCGCGATGTCGGACAGGAGCTCGTCGCGGTCGCGGAAATGCCGATAGGGCGCCGCGGGACTGACTCCGGCCGAGCGCGCCGCCTCGGCGAAGGTGAAGCCCGTAGGCCCCTTCTCAGCGATGAGATCGAGCGCGGCCTGGATCAGCGCTTCCCGGAGATTGCCGTGATGATAGCCCCGGCCGCCGCGCTCTTTCCAGCTCATGTGAAGGGTCTTTACATCATCGCCGTCGATTCGGCGAGGAGAAAGCCCTACCGACCTGGGTTGGTAAATGCGGCGATTTCCGAGCGCTCAAGGACCCGTTTCGTCGCCAAAAAGCCCCGCTTGCGCGCCATTTGGCTGCGCCGGTGCGGGAAGCCCGAGATGCGCAAAGGCCTTCGGCGTCAATAGGCGCCCGCGCGGCGTGCGCTGCACGAAGCCCTGCTGAATGAGGTAGGGCTCGACGATGTCCTCGATCGCGTCGCGCGGCTCAGACAGCGCCGCCGAGATCGTCTCGATCCCGACCGGCCCGCCGGAGAAATTCTCCACGATCATCGACAGGTAGCGCCGGTCGAGCGTGTCGAGGCCGTGCGCATCGACTTCGAGCGCGATGAGCGCGTGGTCGGCGATGGCGCTGGTGATCTGCTTTGCGCCTTCGACCACCGCGAAATCGTGCACGCGCCGAAGCAGCCGCCCGGCGACGCGCGGCGTGCCGCGCGCGCGGCGCGCGATCTCCCTTGCGCCGTCGTCGGAGACGGGCGCGCCCAAGATGCGCGCGCCGCGCCTGACGATCTGCTCAAGCTCCGCGTCGGTGTAGAAGTCGAGCCGGATCGGGATGCCGAAGCGGTCGCGCAGCGGCGTGGTCAGAAGCCCGATGCGGGTCGTCGCGCCGATCAACGTGAAGCGCGAGAGATCGATCCTGACGGAGCGCGCCGACGGACCTTCGCCGATGATGAGATCGAGCTGATACTCCTCCATCGCCGGGTAGAGGATCTCCTCGACCGCCGGCGACAGGCGATGAATCTCGTCGATGAAGAGGACGTCGCGGTCTTCAAGGTTGGTCAATAGCGCCGCGAGGTCGCCGGCCTTGACGATGACCGGACCGGAGGTGGCGCGGAAGTTGACGCCGAGCTCGCGCGCGACGATCTGCGCAAGCGTCGTCTTGCCGAGGCCCGGCGGACCGACGAAGAGCACGTGGTCGAGCGCCTCGCCACGCTGCTTCGCCGCCTCGACGAAAACCCTGAGATTGGCGCGAACCTTCTGCTGCCCGATGAAATCGCCGAGTTTTTGAGGACGCAGCGAGATGTCGTCGTCCTCGCCGCGCTGAGTTGAAGAGACGACGCGGCTCATGCAGCGCGCTTCTGGATCGGCAGGGTGAGAAGCCAGCAAATCAGCGACGACGCGATGCAGACGATCAGCCAGAACAGCATGCCGCCCTGTCCATCACCGCGCAGAATTGCGGTACCGGGTATCTCGATGTGAACAAAGTGGTGCAGCACCGTGAAGACAACGAAGACGACCGCTGGCGCCGCGACAGCCACTCGTACCGGCACGAGCCCACGCCGATATGCGACGGTCGCAATCGCAATTCCCGTCGCAAGTGCTAGCGCACCGGCAAAGACGTAGGAAAGAAGAAGGCCGAAGGGCAGCGTGGAGAGCACCGCATAGAGGCTTTCGATCAACGTGCCGGAGCTGAACTGCGCAGCGGCGATCGTGGCGAACGGAATGAGGAGCACATATCCGACGAGTGGACCGACAAGGGCATAGACAAGCACGATGATGATCGCGCCGGTGCCGTCGCCGAGCCCTCTGCGTTCGGCTTGCCTGTCAGCCTCTGCCATCACCGGGAAAGCTCCTTCAATCCAAGTCGGATGAGCCGTGCCGTCTCGGCCCCCTCCCCCGCCTCACGCATCGCCGCGGCGATCGCGGCCGAGGCCTGCATCTGTCCATAGCCGAGATTGACAAGCGCGGAGACCGCTTCCGACGCCGGCTTCGGCGCAACCTTGTCGCCGAGCTCCGATTGCAGGCGGATCACGCCCATGTCGACACCGGTGATGCCCGGCGCGCGATCCTTCAGCTCAGCTGCGATGCGCGCTGCGACCTTCGGGCCGACTCCCGGCGCGCGCGCGATCATCGCCTTGTCCTGAAGCGCGACGGCGGAAGCAAGCTCCGAAGCGTTGAGGGCGCCGAGCACGGAAAGCGCCACGCGCGATCCGACGCCCTGCACCGTCAGCAGCAGGCGGAACCACTCGCGCTCGACCTCCGACCTGAAGCCGACCAGGCGGATCTGATCGTCGCGGATCTGCGTTTCGATGAAAAGCCGCGCCGCCTCGCCGCGCGACGGCAGCGCTTCAAGCGTCTTCGCCGAGCAATGCACCAGATAGCCGACCCCGTTCACGTCGAGGATCACCCAGTCCTCGCCGAAGGAATTGATCACGCCGGTGAGCTTGCCGATCATGGGCAGCGCATCCTCATCCCACCCTCATGTGAGTCGCTAGAACAATTCGGAAACAAGCACAATCGTGCGCGTTACTTCGCCCACTCCATCAGAACCGCCGCGGCGCCTCTGTGATGCGCATGGCAGATGGCGACGGCGAGCGCGTCGGCGGAATTGTCGGTGTCGAATTTTGCGCGCGGCAGAAGCACTGCGACCATCATGCGTATCTGTTGTTTCTCCGCGTGCCCGGCGCCGACCACCGCCTTCTTCACCGCGTTCGGCGCGTATTCCGCAACCGCGATTCCGGCGCGCGCCGGCACCAGCATGGCGACGCCGCGCGCCTGGCCGAGCTTCAAGGTGGCGGCCGCATCGCGATTGACGAAGGTGGCCTCGACCGCCGCCTCGTCCGGCGCATATTCCGCAAGCGTCTCAGCCAGCTGGTCGTGGATGGCGCAGAGGCGGACGGCAAGCGGCGCGCGCTCATCCGGCTTGATCGTACCGGCGGCAATGAATGAAAGCCGCGAGCCAATAGATTCGACGACGCCCCAGCCGGTGCGCCGCAAGCCGGGATCGATGCCGATGATGCGAATCGTATTCCCCACGATCCGAATCGTATTGGACCGGCGGTCGCCTGGCGAGTGCGAGCCGTTCAGGGTCGCGCGTCGGGGCCTGCCAGTCCGCGTTCCGACATGTGGCGCAGGAAGTCACGCAACGTCCGCCCCGGCTCGTCGCGGAAGCTGTCGCCGCAATCGGCGATCGCCGTGATGCGGTCGGCACGGAAGTTGCGGAAATCGGTGCGAAGCTCGCACCAGGCGGCAAGCGTCCACACCTTGCCCCAATGATAAAGCCCGAGCGGTCGGAGATCGCGCTCGCTCGTCTCGCCGGCGAGCGCGTCATAGACGATATGAACGCGGCGGCGCTCGCGGATCGCGACGTCGAGTTGGTCGACCACGCGCCTGACGGAATCGGGAAGGCCGGCGCCGATCGCGAAGAGGCTCGTCTCGGCGCCGACGCGCTTCTCCTTATCCGGCAGCACCGCCTCGATCTTGACCAGCGCCTCCTCTGCGGCAAGCGCCAGCGTCGCGCCACCCCAGGCCTTCACGAAGCGCGCGCCGAGCGTCAGCGCGGCAAGCTCCTCGCGCGTGAACATCAAGGGAGGGAGATCGAAGCCGGAGCGCAGGATGTAGCCGACACCGGCCTCGCCATCGATCGGCACGCCGGACGCCATCAGGTCGGCGACGTCGCGGTAGATGGTGCGCTCGGAGACTTCGAGCCGCTCCGACAGCGTGCGCGCCGTGACGAGCCGGCCGCCTCTCAGGTGCTGGACGATCTGGAAGAGGCGGTCGGCGCGGCGCATCGTTACTACGCCGCGGCGAAGACGCCGAAGCGCGTTTCGTCTCGGTTCTGGAAAACAGCGATCTCGAACCAAGAGGTGGAACGGGATCGTAAGCTTGTCTCGCTCATCATTCTTCCAGCGGAGCTTCTTGCAGGCTCAATATGACATACCCCTCCTGACAGCCTTCTGTCAGGAGCCTGCCAGCCCTGCAAATGCCCGGCAAGACGGCACCGTTTTCGGAACCGTCAACCTTCACATCAACGTCGCAGCGCTGGGCCTGCAGAATCTGTCATCCTTCAGATCGGTCGGAAAACGACCGGATCGCAGCGAGGGAATGAAAGATGCCCCCGTTCTCCGTCAACGTGCATCGGCACGATCCCTATAAGAGCTTCAAGTTCCAGGTCGTCGTCGACGGGAAGGTCGTCCCCGGCGTCTCGAAGGTGAGCGCGTTGAAGCGCCAGACCGGGACCGTGCTCTATCGCGAGGGCAGCGCCCCAAGCCGTTTCCTCAAGGGACCCGGCTCGACCGACTTCGATCCGATTACGCTGGAGCGCGGCGTCACCCACGACACGACGTTCGAGGACTGGGCCGATCTCGCCTACAGCCCGGAGGGCGACGCCGCCATGTCGCTCAAGAACTTCCGCAAGGACATGCTGATCAGGCTGCTCAATGAGCAGGGCACGGTCGTTCTTGCCTACAAGGTCTATCGCTGCTGGGTCGCAGAATATCAGGCGCTACCGGAGCTCGATGCAAACGGTAATGCCGTAGCTATCGAGACGATCACGCTCCAGCATGAGGGCTTCGAGCGCGATCAAAGCGTCACCGAGCCTGCCGAGGCGTGAAGGTGCCGGCGCCCGGGGGGTCCCGTTCACCGGCACGGTCAAGTTGAGCGGCAGGCGCGGCGCGCTGCTACAAGTCAGGTGAAAAGACCGAAGCTGTTGCCGTCGGGGTCAAGGCAATAGGCGAAGCGGCCGGCCGGGATCGTCACCACCGGCGACACGACCTTGCCGCCGTTCTTCGTGACGCGGTCCATCGCCGCCTCAAGCGGCGTCGGCGAAGCGAGGTGGATAGTGTTTCCGTTTCCGGCGGCCGGCTTGCCGGGATAGAGATGGCCGGCGACCGGCCTGTCGCCCTTGGCCGGGAACATCGCCATCGGGTTCGGGCCGCTGTTCTCTTCCTTGAGCTCCGTTTCGAGCACGGCTTCGTAGAATGCCTTCGCGCGCTTCATGTCGGTGACCGGAATCTCGAACCACACGGCGGCATTGGCAGGTGTGAACTTGGACATCGGAGTGTCTCCTCTTCTCGACGGAGACAGCATCCCACACCCCTCCTGACAGCCTTCTGTCAGGAGCGTTTCGCCGCGCCCGGCCCGGTTCTGGTTGGCCGCAGTGACAGGCGATCAGCACCGCGTTCGCGGCGCCGCGTGAACGCATGTGTGCAGGCCGCGTGATCTACAAATGGCCGTCGTCCGTCCGCGATCCTCTTCGCCCGCCTTGGCGTGGCGGACGGCCACTCGCAAGCTCCGGCAAAGCTTCAATCCGGTGCCCGGAAGCGATAGCCGATACCCGTCTCGGTCAGCACATATTCGGGCCGCTCCGGATCGTTCTCGATCTTCTGTCTGAGCTGTCTGACATAGACCCGCAGATATTGCGCGTCGGTGGTCTGGTCCCACAGCTTGTCGAGCAGGAACTTGTGGGTCAGAACCTTGCCCGCGTGCTGCACCAGGATGCGCAGGAGATCGTACTCCTTGGGCGACAGCTTCACCTCCCGATCGCCTGCCTTGACGACGCGGCGGACCAGGTCGACGGACAAATCGCCCACCCGAAAGATCGGCCGCTCTCCCTGCGCGTGCAGTTGATGCCTGAGCGCCGCGCGCATGCGGGCGAGCAGCTCGTTCATTCCGAACGGCTTGGTCACGTAGTCGTCGGCACCGAGATCGAGCGCTTCGACCTTGCCGACTTCGTCATCGCGGCTCGACAGCACAACGATTGCAGCTCTTTCGTTGCGCACCCGGATATCGCGCAGGAGCTCGAGGCCCTGCATGTCAGGCAGGCCGAGATCAAGGATGATCAGGTCCGGATCTTGCGCCAGGAATTGCAGCGCGGTCCTGCCGTTCGGCGCTTCCAATATGTCGTAATCCTCGGTGCCCAATCCCATCCGCAAGAGCTTTCGGATCGGGGGCTCATCGTCAATGACGAGGATCTTGAGGCGCCCGGCGCTCATGCCGCCTTGCCCGCCTGCTCGGGCTGCTCCGGGACGGGCAGCCGAAGCGTAAGCACGGCGCCGGCGCGGTCGCTTCGGTTCGCCGCAGTGATCGTGCCGTGCATCGCCTCGATGAAGCCGCGCGAAATCGCCAGCCCGAGACCCGTTCCCGCGCGCACCTGATCGCCCCTCTGCGCCCGGTGAAACTTGTCGAAGATGCGCTCGATGTCGCCGGCCGGAACGCCCTCCCCTTCGTCGATGATCTGCAGCGACACCGCGCCACGCTCGCGCCGGGTGCGGATCGTGACGGTCGTGCCCGCGGGTGCGTATTTCGCCGCATTGTCAAGAAGGTTGAAGAGGACCTGCTCGAACAACACCGCGTCCAGTTCAAGCATCGGAAGATCGCTGGCGAGATCAAGCTGGACCTGATGCGACGCGAGAATCTTCTCGGCGCGACGCAACACGCTACCGACGATCTCGTGGATGTCCTGCAGCGCCGCGTTCGGAGCGACCGCGCCGGACTCCAGTCGCGTCATATCGAGCAGGTTGGCGATGAAGCGGTTGAGCCGTTCCAACTCGTCGATGATAGTCGTCAGGAGATCGGCCTTCTGATCCTCGCTCAGCTTGGCGGAGAGATCGCGCAGCGCTTCGGCAGCTCCGAGCACCGCGGCGAGCGGCGTCTTCAAGTCGTGCGAGATCGAAGTCAGCAACGCTGAACGCAGGTGCTCGGCCTCGACGCTCCGCTTCACCTTGTCGATGTCCGCGACGAGGTGGACGCGCTCAATTGCGAGCGCGCTCTGGTCGACCAGCGCATCGAGCAGCCGCCGCTCGGCCGCACTCAGCAACGGAGCGGCCCTTTCGCCGTCGATTCCGAGGACGCCGATGGCGCCGCGTCCGGTCCGCATCGGCAGGAACAGTCGCTTGGCGCCCGGCAGGGCGTCGGCGCCGCGTCCCGCAGGCTGGCTGTTTTTCCACGCCCACTCCGCGGCTGCGAGGTCGGACCCCTCCAGACGATCCTCCGGCGGGTAACCCGTCTTCACCGCGATCGCGCCGTTCTCGGGCAAGAGCAGCACGACCCGCATGTCCAGCATCAAGGCGGTTTGATAGGCCGCCGCCCAGAGCACGTCGTCGAGCGTGCCGACGCCAGCGAGCTTGCGACTAAAAGCGTAGAGCAATTCGGTCGTGCGCAGCCGCGCCGTGGCGGCATCAGCTTCGATGCGCGCACGGGCGGCGACGTTCGAGACGATGATGGCGACGATCGTGAAGAACACCACTGCGATGACGTTCTTCGGCTCCGCGATCGTGAACGTGTAGTACGGCGCCGTGAAGAAGAAGTTGTAGCAGAGCGACGCGACGACGCTGGCGAAGAGTGACGGCCATAGACCCAAGCGGACGGCGACGCCGACGATGGCGGTGAGGAACACCAGGTCGGTGTTTTCCAGACCGATCCACGGCCACAGAACGAGGGCGACGCCGACCGCGCCCGCAATCTCCAATGTCGCCAAGGCAAAGGGGGCGCTCCGTGAAATGGCTTTGTCACGCGTGAGCATGGGGTACTTCGTCATCCGCCAGCCGGGCGAAGCGGTGGCACGACCAAACCTCCCGATCAAGGCAAGCGGCGCCTCATCTATGTAATCACCCGCCCATTCCTATGACATTCCTATATCGCGGCCCTCCTGTTGCTCTGGTTTCTTTATGACGCTCGGTCCCATCTTCCGGCGCGCGGTTACACACGACCGCTTTCGCAGGAGCCGCGCCGTGCTGCAGTCTCCAGTCCTTGCCCAAGGTCGGGCTGAATCGCGCGTCACCGGTCTGCCGCGGGCCCCCGCCCAGACCGCGGCAGGCGGCCCCCAGGCGGGCTTTGGGAATCTGACCCTCGGCGCCATCGGTGTCGTCTATGGCGACATCGGCACGAGCCCGCTCTACGCCGTGCGAGAATCGGTGCTTGCGGCCGTCGGTCCGGATCGCCCCGCAGGCTACGCCGCCGTCTTGGGCATTCTGTCGCTGATCATCTGGGCGCTCGTCATCGTCGTCACGTTGAAATACGTCATCGTCCTGCTGCGCGCTGACAACAATGGCGAAGGCGGGACGCTCGCCCTCATGGCGCTCGCCAATCGCGCCATGAACGGGCGCGTGCCCCTGATCGTCCTGCTCGGCATCATCAGCGGCGGTCTTTTCTACGGCGACGCCATCATCACGCCTTCGCTCTCGGTGCTGTCGGCGATCGAAGGCATCAAGACGATCACGCCGACCTTTGAGCCCTACGTCGTCCCGATCACGGCGGCGATCCTGCTCGGGCTGTTCTCGGTGCAGCCATACGGCACCGCGCGCGTCGCTTCCTTCTTCGGGCCGATCACGCTCGTATGGTTCGTCGCGCTGGCGCTCGCCGGAATCTGGCACATCGGACAGGCGCCTGCCGTGCTCCTTGCGTTCAATCCACTCTATGGCGTGACGTTCCTGATCCACCACGGGATCATCGGCCTGCTCACGCTCGGCGCCGTGTTTCTGGTAGTGACCGGCTCGGAGGCACTCTATGCCGACCTCGGCCACTTCGGACGCGGACCGATCCGTACCGCCTGGCTCTTCGTCGCGCTACCGGCGCTCACCATCAACTACCTCGGCCAAGGCGCCCTGATCTTGAATGACCCGGGGGCAGTCGAAAATCCGTTCTTCCTGCTCTACCCGCAATGGGCTCTGATACCGATGGTCGTCATGGCTACGGCCGCGACCGTGATCGCTAGCCAGGCCGTGATCACGGGCGCCTACTCGATGACGCAACAGGCGATCCAGCTCGGGCTCCTGCCGCGGCTTGAGATCCGGCACACATCGGAGGCGCTGGTCGGCCAGATCTTCATGCCGCGCGTGAACGCGCTGTTGCTGGTCGGCGTGCTGTTTCTCGTCTTCATGTTCCGCTCGTCCGACGCCCTCGCCTCCGCCTATGGCATCGCCGTCACCGGGACCATGGTCGTAACGACGATGCTGGCCTTCGTTGTCATTTGGAAGGTCTGGAACTGGTCGGCGGTCGCCGCGGGCTGCCTGGTCGCGCCTTTTATCGCGCTCGACACTACCTTCCTCGGCGCCAACCTCCTGAAGGTCGCCGAAGGCGGATGGATGCCGCTCCTGCTCGGATCGGCCATGGTGATGACGATGTACACGTGGCGGCGCGGAACCGCGGTTCTGGCAGCCAAGACAACCAAACTGCAAACGCCGCTGACCGCGTTGATCGAGATGCTGGAGCGATCGCCGCCGCATCACGAACCCGGCACCGCCGTTTTTCTGACCGGCGACGCCGACTACGCGCCGACCGCGCTATTGCACAATTTGAAGCACAACAAGGTGCTGCATGAGCGCAACGTCATTGTCACGGTCGAATATGCGGAGACACCGCACGTCCCGGAGGCTGAGCGCGCTCGGATCGAGCCGCTGGCGGAAAACTTCCTGCGGCTCGTGCTGCGCTACGGGTTCATGGACGTGCCGAACATTCCCCGTGCGCTTGCCGTAGCCCGCAAGTCGGAATGGCAGTTCGACATCATGGCGACGTCGTTCTACCTGTCTCGGCGATCGCTCAAGCTCGCCGCAAAATCCGAGATGTGGCGCTGGCAGGCCAAGCTATTCATCGCCCTCGCCTCCAACGCGAGCGACGCGACTGGCTATTTCAAGATTCCGACTAGCCGAGTAGTCGAGATTGGCGCCCAGGTGGCGATCTGACCTCGATCCAATCGCTTACTCAGACGCAGATTTATACCGCGGTCAGCGCCGAGGCTAGCTGCCCTTAGGTGCAAACGCCTCGCGGACCATTTGCCGGTCGAAGTCGGTCGGCGGCTCTCCGTGCACGGCGTAATAGTAGACGGCGGCCATATAGGCGGCCGACAGCGCCGCGCCGAGCGGCAGCAATACGATCAGCGACGCGATCGACACCGAGAGCAGCGGGATGCTCAACACCAGAAGCCCATCCCGGTAAAGCGCGATGCCCCCGCCAATGCCGATGATTGCGATGACGCCTCCAATGAGCCCGAGCACGAGCGAGATTCCGGCGTTGCCGATCACGTTCTCGCCCCAGGTCTTCTTGAGCAGAGCGCCGCTCCTCGCGATCGCGTCGAAGGGCCCAAGGCCCTCGGCCGCGAGGATCGGAACGACGAGGAACGTGGCGAGCGTCCAAGCGATGCCGACCCCGGCTTCGATCAGACGTCCGATGAAGCCGAGGCGTTCTCCGATCACCCTCAGAAGAATGCCGATCGTGGCGGAGATGACGGCGTAGCCCAGGATCGGACCGATGCGGCGGAGCGCAAGCGCAAGCGCCGAGCGCACCGTTGGCTTGCGGCCTTCCAGCCTCTCCAAAGCGGCGCTCACGAGCGCAGTGTTGAAGAAGATGACGATGAAATACTGTACGACGTAGATCGCGAAATACGCTGCCAGGTAGCCCGGACCGAGTTCCGGCGTTCCGTTGTGTTGCATCGCCTCGGCGGTGTGCTTGAACGAGTCGGTCGAGATCAGGACGGCGGCGAAGCCGCCGAAGAGGACGATCGTCGCCAAGGCCGACATGACCGGCAGCACGAGGAGGTCGCCGTCGGAACGCAGGACTTCCCAGCTCGCCTTGAGCAACTGCCAGCTGCGTTCGACGCGCGAGATCGGGTCAGACATTTCAAAAAAGCGCCCGGAAAGCGAAAGCGAGCATACGCCACGCAGCGCGGCCCGCCCGACATCTCCCGCGTCTGTCTGAAGAAACTGTAAAGCCAAGCGCTCCGCCGGCCGGCGCCGCCGCGGCCGATCCTGTCGTCGATCTAACCGGCAGATCGAAGCGCCGCCACCATGTCCTCGATCGCCATGCGCATCCGGTAGTCGGGATCGACGAAGCGCGCGGTGATGATGCCGTCGGTGCCGACAATGAAGGTCGCCGGAATCGGCAGCGCCCAGTCCTCGGTCCCCTGCGAGACCGCCGGGTCCCAGCCGGAGCTCACCATCAACTCTTTCATCTCGTCGCCGACCCAGATCGCGAGGTCGAGCGACATCGCGTAGCCGTTGTCCATGTCGGTCAGGATCGAGAACGGAGCCTTGGCATCGGACTTGAGCCACGCCGTGAATTTTTGGCGATCCGGCACGATCGCCGTGATGTGCTTGCGCTCGGCCCCGATCTCCTCCTCGGCCCGCGCCAGCGCGTTGATGTTGATGCGGCAGTATGGGCACCAATATCCGCGGTGAAACGCGATAGCGACCGGCCCCTCCTCCAGGAGGCTCTGCAGGCTGACGAGCTTGCCGTCCTCGTCGGGCAGCACGAACGGCGGCATGGGGTCGCCGACCTTCGGCGCCGTCTTTCCCGCGCCGTTTTCCATGAGCCGGTCGACGAATGCATCGACCGTCGTGGCGAAGTGCGGCCCCATGCGGCGCACCTCGCTCGCGAACGCCTGCAGGCGATCGGCGAGCGGGACCTCCATGTCGCGGCAGCGCACGAAGGTCTCTTCGAGAATCTCACTGAGCGGCCGCTCCGCCATCTGAAGACCCCGGCTTTCCCTGGCCCGGCGCCACGACGGTTGGTCAGCTAGGGCATTGCGCCGATAGAGCGCCGCTATCCAAACCATTGAACACTGGGGCTTTCGTCCGGGCAAGCCTCGTGGGCAAATGATGTGGTGCCGGGGTCGCGAGATTCCGGTCGGATGCACCAAGGAGAATGACGATGAGGAGCCTGCTCGTCGCAGCCCTGATACTGCTGGCACTTCCTGTGATCTCGGCGCATCGCTTTGCCTTTATCGGCCAGGCGGCGGCCGAACCTGCCTGGGGCGCACAGGTCGCCGGAAGCTTCTCGGAGCCGCAGGCCATGACCGACTACGAAGCGCTGCAGAAGAAATTCCCCGACATCCTTTCCGGACGAGCCCCGACCATCATGCGCGGGGTGATGTCGGGCGGCGGAACCGGGGCCTTCTACAACGTGTTCGTCCGCACGCAGACGCGCGACGAAGCGGAGACCTTGTGCGGCAAGCTTGAGGCAGCAGGCGGCGCCTGCGTCGTGAAGAAGGCCGACCTGCCGTCGCAGTAACTACGGCGATGCGCCGGCGGCTCAGCTCTCCTTCACCGCCACCGTGTAGTTCAGCCCCAGGCGCCCGCCGTCGGCATAGACGGTCTGGCCGGTAACGTAGCTCGCGTCGTCGGAGGCGAGGAAAGTGGCGATCGCGGCGATCTCGTCTGGCTCGCCGATGCGGCCGAGCGGCGTGCGCGAAAGCACGCGGTCGCGCGCGACCTTGTCAGTCGCGACCGACGCCAGCATGTCGGTCATGATCGAGCCTGGCCCGATGGCATTGACGCGGATGCCGTAGGGCGCAAGCGACAGCGCCATCACCTTGGTGAGCTGGTTGATCCCGCCCTTCGACGCCGAATAGGCGGCAAGGCTCGCGATCGCGACGACGGCGTTGATCGAGCTCATGTTGACGATCGCGCCGGGCGACCCGCCCTCCTCGATCTGCTTCACCATCTGTCGCGCGACGGCCTGCCCGGCGAGGAAGACGCCCTTCAGGTTGACGCGAAGCACGGCGTCGAAATCCGCCTCCGTCACGTCGAGGAAGTCCGCGCCCTTGGCGATACCGGCATTGGCGACGAGCACGTCGATCGAACCCCAGCTCTGCACCGTCGCGGCGACGAGGTTGTCGACGTCGGCCTTGTCGCCGACGTCGCAGCGCACGAAGCGCACCGCGCCATATGCGCCAACCGCCTCGACCGCACGGCTCCCGGCGTCCTCGTCGATATCCGCGACGACGACGCGCGCGCCGTCCTTGGCGAAGCGCCTGGCGACCGCAAAGCCGATTCCCTTTGCTCCGCCGGTGACGATCGCGACCTTGTTCTCAAGCGACATGAAGCCTCCGTGCGCCCGCTCTTAGCATCGGCCGCACGCAATGCCGACTCGCGGCTTGCCGCGACTTCACCAGGATTTCAGCGCGCGGAGCGTCGGGGTCTTCTTGAAGATGTGCGCGTCCATGCGCGCGAGCAGCCGGTCGAGCATCCCGACCGCGACGCCGACGGCCGGACCCTTGTTCAGCATCACGCATTCGGCGCGCGCCGCGGCGGCGGCATCCGTCATCTCGCCGCGCGACGGAACGCCGTGCTTCACCAAGTCCTCGAGCACCTGCGTCGCCCAGATGGAAGGAACGCTCGCCGCTTCGCAGATCCAAAGGATCTCCTCCTGCATCTCCGCCAGGCGCTCGAAGCCGATCTCGGCGGCGAGGTCGCCGCGTGCGATCATCACGCCGAACGGACGGTTGCGGACGCGGGCGATCAGCTCCGGCAGGTTCTTGAGGGCCTCCGGCCGCTCGATCTTGGCGACGAGGCCGAGTTGCCGCCCGTGCATGCCGCGGCGTGCGAGCGCAGCCTCGAGCAGATCGATATCCTCCGACTGGCTGACGAAGGAGTAGCCGATCAAGTCGGCGCACTCGATGACGGCGGAAAGGTCGTCCTCGTCCTTGGCGGTGAGCGGCGAAAGGCCGAGCGCGGTGTCGGGCAGATTGATGCCCTTCTCCGGCTTGAGCTTGATCCCGCCCGCCTTGGTGCGCCCGACCCGGATGACGGCTTCGCCCGGCGCAACGCTCTCGACCACGCCTTCGAGCTTTCCGTCGTCGTAGAGGAGCCGGTCACCGGGCGCGAGCCGCGTCACCATCTCCGGCAGCGAGACGGCGGCGGAGAACGGCACATCGTCCGTCGCCCGCGGTGCGCCGGTGGCGACCAGGCGGAAAGCCTCGCCGCTTTGAAGTCTCGGCTTTTGCTCACGCAGGAGCACCGCCTCGGTGCGGATCTTCGGCCCGGCAATGTCCATCAGCACGAACAGCCGCCGGCCGGTCGTGTCGCTCGCCGCGCGGACGTTTTCCGTCATCGCGCGCCAGGCGACGCTGCCGTCATGCGCGCAGTTGATGCGCACGATGTCCATGCCGCGCTGTGCAAGATCGAGGACGAGCGCCGGATCGCTCGCCGC
The DNA here is from genome assembly GCA_963761005.1 of uncultured Alphaproteobacteria bacterium. GTDB lineage: Bacteria > Pseudomonadota > Alphaproteobacteria > Rhizobiales > Afifellaceae > DASWJZ01. Next base: position 570,897 of record CAVXFK010000027.1, on the reverse strand, counting down.
TTCGCTCGGCAGCGTCACCATGATGCGCGTGCGCCGATGCGCCGGCTGCGTACCGAAGAGCGCGTCGGTCGCCTGCGCGAGCCTGACCTCGCCGGCGAAGAACGCCTCCTCGGTCGGCGCGGGAAACGGGCTCGGCTTGCCGGTGATCGCGGAGAGCGCGGCAAGCACCGCGTCGAGCGTCGGAAGCACGCGGCTCTCAAGCCGCCCGAGCGAGGAGAGGCCGCGCCACATCAATTGTCTCTGCAGCGCGCGCAGATCGTGATGGCGAAGCGCCAGATAGTGGGCGAGATTGGCGATCGCGGCGTCGCCAGGCTCCGCGCGGAGCCGCGCGATGAGCGAAGCGGCGGCGCCGGCGACCGCGGCGCGGAGCGTCAGCACCTCGTCCATCAGGGCGTCAGCCGGCAGCGGCGCGGCCTGCGCCTCCGGCATCTTCGGCAAACGCTTCGTCGAGCCCGCGGACATGCTTCTTCTTCTCGTTCTTGCGCGCTTCCAGCGCGAAAGAGCGCGGTTTCCGGCAACTTCCGGCGCGCTGCCGAAAACGCTAGCCGGCGCGTGTAAAGGCTCCATGACACAGATCAACGCTGCGGAGGCACGCGGAAACGCCCTCGCGGCCTGCCCAGCCCGAGTTTTCGAGGAACGGCCCTCCTCGTCTTCGAGGAGGGAGCGGGGCGCTCAAGAAGCACCGTAGCTCTTTTCTGTTGTGGCGCTTCCTGAAAGCGCCCCGCGCGGCGATTACGGCTTTCGACTTGTCCACTCTTCCGCCGTTCGATCCTTCGGCAAGCTCAGGACCGAGGGCGATACAGCCGACGACATCCGGCAGAGCGCTCGTAGTGGCGCTCGGGGGACCCTTCCGAAAACCGCCGGGCCGAAAACCTCCGGGGCTTTCGTCGCGGCGCCGCCCGCGTGCTCCCGAACTGGTCCGGTGGCCATCCGGTCCCTCATGAGCAGCGGTGACGAGGAGTGTAATGCAGGACTTTGGGGGTGGGGATAAGCCTCCACGTCCTAGGGTCAGGACTTATAGCCAGTAGCCCGACGGTAGCAGCGATGCAGACGGCGGCGAGGAAGTTGGTGGCGGATCCTTCATATCGTGTCGCGATGCGGCGGAAGTCCATGAGGCGACCGAAGATGCGTTCGATGGCAATTCTGTTTCGATAGAGGAACGGGGAGAAGCAGTTCTTCCAACGCCGATTGGCCTTCGCGCGGATATTGGGCATCGCACCTTTGCCCTCGATCTGTCGGCGGATGGCATTGCTGTCGTAGCCCTTGTCGCCATGAACGATCGACGCTTGCGGCAGCCGCCGCAGCAGCAACTCTGCGGCGGTGCAATCGGCCACTTGGCCTCCCGTGAGCATGAAGGCGATGGGCCGACAAGCCGTATCGGTCAGGGCGTGGATCTTGGTGGTGCGTCCGCCGCGCGAGCGCCCGATCGCCTGATTGCGCTCCCCCCTTTACCGCCGGCTGCGCAGCGGTGCGCCTTCACCGCCGAACTGTCGATTAGCACCTGGGCTGGCGGGCCGCCTGCCGCAGCAAGCGCGTGGAACATGTCGATCCAAATGCCCTTCTCTGCCCAGCGCACGAAGCGATTGTCAGAGGGTCTTGCGTGGACCATAGACGGCCGGAGCATCGACCCAACGGCCGCCTGACTTCAAAACATGCACGATGCCGCTGATCACACGCCGGTCGTCAACCCGCGGCTTGCCGCGCGTGTCGGTGGGGACAACGGCTTCAGCCGCGCGAATTGATCCCTCGTCAGCCAGAAATAGTCGCGATTTATCAGAGGCCTCCTCTTGGAGACCGTGAATCACAACCCAGCCAAGGAAGGAATCCCCTTTATGGGTCCTGACCCTAGATCACCGGATCGCGAAGGCGCATTCCGCACGGTCCCGCGCGAACCTCTCCCGCCGCCCCTAACGCGTTACCTCGCAAAGCTCGCGATCAATCTATCCCGAAACTCTCGCATCTTCGCCACTCTTCGTGAGTAGTCCTCCCCCATCGCTGCCACGATGTCAGCGATGCGCTCATTCGCAGCCTCAAAAACCTTCAACGACTGTTCGGCATCACCAAATACCGCGTCGAGCCTCTCACAGTCCCCAATCGAAAATCGCTTCTCAGATACAAGCCCTAGCGCTTCCTCCAAGCATAGGCGCGCAGTCAGCAGAAGGGGAAACCGGAACGCCTTAAGGTCGGAACTCAGGCGCCTCGTGCGGAACAGAAACTCCAATCTCCACGCCGCAAACGCGGCAGTGTAATACGGTGCCATATTGTCCTCTGGGCCAAAAATCGACTTTCCGATTTGAGGAACGAGATCCTTGTAATACCTCCCAACGCGATTAATTTCCTCGCGAAACATCGCGGCATAACTTTTTAACAACGAATCCCTCGACACGATCCGCGTTTTTTCTACGTTAGCAACGAGGTTGTATTGCCCCGACCTCCTCTCATATGTAACAGTTTCCGCTCATCAGGCTTACTTTGGAAGAATATCTCAATCTTCTTATGAATGTCGTCCAGGCTCCAAAAACTCTCAGGGTCGACACCATTCTGACTATTGGACGCTATAATTATACTTTTAATCGCGTCTTCGTCCTCGGTATTCACGATCTTTATTGGACAATAGATGCTCGCCTCGTCTTGCCTTTCTGGCATGCCGGCTATCATGTGACTTGTCTGGCAGCCATTTACGATCTGGTAATCCTCGATAACAAACTTGTTTCCTACTCTATTTAACGATCGCGCTACAACAGTCACTCCGTTGTTTCGCAACGGAAACTGGACAGCACCAGCAGAAGAAAGGGTCTCACCGATTGATTTATTCACTTCAGTATCGCCTTGAAAATCCCTGACATTGTCAAAGAATATTTTCTTGTTTACGTCGCCTTTCTCATAAAGAACTATCTTCTTATACTCGCTAAGCTTGATAACGCCTATGAACGCTTCTCGAACTCCCCCAATAGCTGGAAGAGACACGTTGTTCGGGAACTCCACCTCGGCTTTGACAGCGTTTTTTGTCCGGAAATAGAGTGATTGGAGTCGACCAGCGTCAATTGGGATAAATCTTATATCGCTAAAAAGATGTAGACCTTCTATCTCCTGTCTTTCTGCATCTACTGCAGCATTTATGTCTTCAGGATTCTTCCACGTTCCGGTCGTGGCATAGTACATATGGAGTCTCGGGAGACCCCTGGTGAATTTGCCGGCGTTCTCGTATATAATATTCTTCATAACAAGGGCCGATGATATTTTCTTATTTTTGGTATTTAACGACCCTGCGTTTCTAAAGAAATCCTTTGAAGCGGCGAGGAGCTTCAATATCTCACCGAGACTAAACTTAGACGCGGTTTTCGACTGTATAAAAACGAAAGTAACGTCCAAACTTCGAGAATTCTCGATGATATCTGTCAGCTGCTCTTCGTCTTCGATGATGCTATCGTTGACGACTATCGCGAGCCCATCCACACCGAGTTTCCCTTCTCCGCTGGATAGGAGCTCGATCTCGAAATCGCCTGCAACCTGATCGAAGGCGATAAGATAGTCGACGAAGTGTTCGAATTGTTCGCTATCGTCGGTGGCGGTTATTCCTTGGGTGTCCACAAATTCCTTGATGAGGGACTTGGTAACTGCGTCCATGGCCGTCTACCTGTGCGCGTGAGAGTTGAGGTAGTCGCGGTTTAGCACCGGCGTCAAGACTGCCTTTCCCGGCGGCACGCTCGATGCTCGATATATCTGCCAGGAACGGAAAAAATCGGGCTGGCTTTTATCCCCTCCCCTTCTCCGCGCTTATCTTCCACGGCATGCTGAATGACGCGGATGACGGCCTCGACTCACTGACGCGGGCGCGGTTGACGTTCGCGCGCGTTTCGCGGCGCGCGCAGCGATGCCGCAACAAGGGCTGCGCCCGCCGGCGCTTCTGCCTCGCGCCGAGCGGACACATGACGAACCCGACGGCGGCCTGTCCGATCATGAGCGAGGAGGAACGAGAAGTCATCGGCGCCGGTCTCCGCCAGCACATGGAAGCGATGCGGAAATTCTTTATCGCCTCCGACGATATCTGGCGCGCACAAGTCGACGCGCTGCCGAAGAAGCTACGCGACGAAGTCTACGCAGCGTCGCGGGCGCAGAGCGCGGCGATGCGGCAGGAGGATCGGATTCCTCACATCCCGCTTTGGGATTGGCTGTGGACCGCGATCGAGGGAGACCGCATGACCTCTCCGACCGCGCGCGACGCCATCAAGGCGAGCGCGGAGATTCTTGCGCGATACGGCAGGCGAGCAACCCTCCCCTGACCCCTCTCCGCAAGGGAGAGGGGGAACGCACGGCACCGCAGCGGCGTCATCCGGCGTCGCCAGAGCATCGATCGCGGCGGACGCCTCAGGAGAACCGCTCGGGGCCGTAAGGCGAAAGCAGCGGGTCGCGGTGGCCGGTGAGAAGCTCGTCGGCGGCGAAGAGGCCGATCGCCGGCGCGAGCGTGATGCCCGAATGCATGACGGCGAGATAGAGGCCGTCGACGCCCTTCGGCCGGCCGACGATCGGAAAGCCGTCGGCCGGGGTCGGACGCTTCCCGACGGTCAGGAAATCGAACGCGAGCTCGGCGGCGTTCAAGAGCCTCGCTTTCGTCGCGGCGAAGAGCGCGGCGGCCGTCGCCTCCGGGTCGGCGCCCGGGTCGGTGCCGGCGTAATCCGCGCCCGCGACGATCCGGGCGTCGGCGGTCTGCCGCATGTGAAGCTCGGGCGCGAGCACCAGCCCGTTCAGGAGCCGCGCATGCGGGCGCGAATAGACGAGGAGGCCCGGCGGCGTCTTCATCGGGACCTCGATCCCGACGGTGGCGGCAAGCGCCAGCGTGCCGGTGCCCGCCGCGAGCACCACCTCATCGGCTTCGATCGGACCGTCGACCGTTTCGACGCCTGAGACCGCCCCGGCTTTCCCGATCAGCTGCAAGGCGGGCAGCGCCACCATGAACCGGGCGCCGCGGTTGGTGGCGTCGCGAAGCAGCATATTGGCGGCGAGGCTCGGCTCGACCGCGCCTTCCTCCGCCACGTGAAGCGCGCTCTCCGGCGGGTCCGCGAGGTTCGGCTCGATCTCGGCGATTTCGACACGGTCGACGCGGCGGATGCCGTAGCCCCAGCCGGCGTGCTCATCGGCGTAGGCCTGAAGCTTTGCCGCCGGCAGGTCGAAGAGAAGCCCACCGGAAAAGGTGAGCGGAATCTCAGGCACCGCCGCCACAAGCCGGCGCCACTCCGCCATGGCGCGAATGCGCAGGCGGAAATAGGGCTCGGGATTGCCCCAGCTGGCATTGATCCAGGCGAACGAGTTGAGCGTGGCGACGCCGCCCGCAGCGCCTGCATCGACCACGGTCACGCGCGCGCCGGCCGAAACGAGATGCCACGCGATCGACGCGCCGACGATGCCGGCGCCGATAACGACGACGTGCTTCTGTGCGGTCACTCTCAACACCCCACGGGGCGCGCTACCTCGAGATCAGGACCTCCCTGATCTCTTCCAGGATCAGCGGGTCGTCGATAGTGGCGGGAACCCTCGGCGTCTCGCCGTCGGCGATCTGCCGCATCGTCGCGCGGAGAATCTTTCCACTTCGTGTCTTCGGCAGCCGCTTCACGATATGCACCATGCGGAAGGCGGCGACCGGGCCGATCGCCTCGCGCACCAGCGCCACGCACTCCGCCTGCAGCTCGATGGCTTCACGCGACGCGCCAGCCTTCAGCACCACGAAGCCGCACGGCGCCTGCCCCTTGAGCTGGTCGGCGACGCCGATCACGGCGCACTCCGCGACGTCGGGATGGCCGGAAAGCACCTCCTCCATCGCGCCGGTCGAGAGCCGGTGGCCGGCGACGTTGATGATGTCGTCGGTGCGCGACATCACGAAGGCGTAACCATCCTCGTCCTTGTAGCCGGCATCCGCGGTTTTGTAGTAGCCGGGGAATTCTAGGAGATACGAGTCGCGGAAGCGCTGGTCGGCATTCCAAAGCGTCGGCAATGCGCCCGGCGGCAGCGGCAGCTTCACCACGATATTGCCGAGCGTGCCGGCGGCGACCTCGTGCCCGGCGTCGTCGAGGACGCGAAGGTCGTAGCCCGGCATCGGCACGCCGGGCGAGCCGTATTTGACCGGCATCAGCCCGAGCCCGGCCGGATTGGCGCAGATCGACCAGCCTGTCTCCGTCTGCCACCAGTGATCGATCACCGGCCGGCCGAGATGATGCTCGGCCCATTCGATGGTCGCGGTGTCGGCACGCTCTCCGGCGAGGAAGAGCGTGCGGAATTTCGACAGGTCGTATCTTGGGATGAAGCTCCCGTCCGGATCGTCGCGGCGGATCGCACGAAACGCCGTCGGCGCGGTGAAGAGCGCCGCGACGTCGTGCTCCGAGATGACGCGCCAGAAGGCGCCGGCGTCCGGCGTGCCGACGGGCTTGCCCTCGTAAAGCACGCTCGCGCAGCCGTGCAGGAGCGGCGCGTAGACGATGTAGGAGTGGCCGACCACCCAGCCGACATCCGACGCCGCCCAAAAAGTCTCGCCGGGATCGATGTCGTAGATTCCCTTCATCGACCATTTGAGCGCGACCATGTGGCCGCCATTGTCGCGCACCACGCCCTTCGGCTGCCCGGTCGTGCCCGAGGTGTAAAGGATGTAGAGCGGGTCGGTGGCCTTGAGCGGTACGCATTCGACCGCGCGCCCATGCACCTTGGCGACCGCCTCCGCGTAGTCATGATCGCGGCCGGCGACGAGGTCGCAGCGCTCTTCCTCGCGCTGCAGGATGAGGCACGCTTCCGGCTTGTGCTTGGCGTGGTTGATCGCCGCGTCGAGGAGCGGCTTGTAGCGGACGACGCGCCCGGGCTCGATGCCGCAGGAGGCGGAGATGATGAGCTTCGGCTTGGCGTCATCGATGCGCGTCGCAAGCTCAGGCGCGGCGAAGCCTCCGAACACGACGGAGTGGACCGCGCCGAGGCGCGCGCAGGCGAGCATCGCGGTCGCTGCTTCCGGGATCATCGGCAGATAGAGGATGACGCGGTCGCCCTTCTTGATGCCGAAGCCTTGCAGCACGGCGGCGAGCGCCTGCACGTCGGAGAGAAGCTCGCCGTAGCTGATCCGCCGCTTCTGCCCGGTGACGGGGCTGTCGTAGATGATCGCGGTCGCGTCGGGCCGCCGCGCGGCGTGGCGATCGACGCAATTGAAGCAGGTGTTGCATTCAGCACCCGGGAACCAATGGCCGTAGACGCCGAGGCTCGCGTCGAAGACCTTGTTCCAGGGCTTCAGCCAGTCGATCTCCGACGACGCTATGCCGGCCCAGAAGCCCTGCGGATCGCGCCGCCAGCTTTCGTAGACTTCGTGATAGCGGCTGGTCATTCGCTTGTTCCTCCCGATGCCTGCTTCTTGTGGCCACGGGCTCACGACGGCATTGATTTCAATCATCTTTGTCCGCCGGCGGGATGCAACCGGATTCATGCCGCAGGGTAGCCGGCATCCAGCGCCGATCCGACGGCGATCCGGCGTCGCTCCGCGGAGATTTGCCCTCGCCGCGAATGCGTGTAGCGTGCGCGCCCTCAGAAGACGCGGCCTGGGAAATGCCCAAGATACCGACATCGCCGCTGCGCGCCACGCTCAGCGTCCTCATGCTTTTCGCCGTGGCCACGGCCGCATGGGCGCAGATTCCGGCCGCGACGGGCGCGACACCCGCCGAGAGCACGGCCGAGAAGCCAAAGGACGCGCTCGGACGGGACACGCCGCAAGGACTTGTCGCCGGGCTCGTCAACGCGCTTGGCGCCGGGGACTACCAGCGCGCCGTGCGCTTCTTCGAGACGGACAAGATAAGCGCCGGCGTCGGCCGTTCCGCGCTTTCAGGAGCGGAGCTCGCCCGCCGCTTCCAGGAGATGCTCGACCGCGCCGGAAGCGTCATCACGCAGGCCGAGCTCAGCGCCGAACCTGAGGGCCGCGTCGACGACGGCCTTGCCGAGGATCTCGACCCCTTCGGCTCGCTCAAGATGCCGAATGGCGAGACGAAGCCGCTTCTCGCCAAGCGGGTCGAGCGCGACGGCAAACCGGTGTGGGTGGTCTCCGCCGAGACCCTCGCCGACATCCAGTCGCTTGCCAGCGAGCCGGTTGCGAGCGGCGCCTCGGGCGAGCCGCTGATCGACTGGTTCCCCGCCGGGCCCACGGTCTTCGGCGCCCCGGTCTCGCACTGGATGGCGCTTCTCGCCGTGCTGTGCATCAGCTTCGCCATCGCCTGGGTGCTGACGGCGGCGCGCGGCGTCTTTGTCATGCTGGTCAAGCGCTTCTACGGCGAGAGCAAGCTGACCCGCTTCGTCGACGCTTCGGCCGGCCCGGCGCGCCTGCTCATCACCGTGATCATCTTCGGCATCGTCATCCACTCGACCGGCGTCTCGGTTCTCGCCCGCTACTACGCGATGTTCCTGACGCAGATCGCCGGCTGGTTCGCCTTTGCCTGGCTGTTGTGGCGCATCGGCGATGCCGGCGCAGAATTCATACTGGGCCAGATGTCGAGACGCGGCCAGCTCACCGCGTATTCGGCGGTAAGCTTCCTGAACCGCGCGTTCAAGGCGCTCCTTGCGGTGCTCTTCGTCGCCGCGCTTCTCCACGCTTTCGGGGTCAACGTCACGACCGGCCTCGCCGCCCTCGGCATTGGCGGGCTCGCCATCGCGCTCGGGGCGCAGAAGCTTTTCGAGAACCTGATCGGCAGCCTGACCGTGATCGCCGACCGGCCGGTCAGGATCGGCGACTTCTGCCGCTTCGGCGACACGCTGGGGACCGTCGAGGATATCGGCATCCGCTCCACCCGCATCCGCACGCTCGACCGCACCGTGCTCACCGTGCCGAACGGTGAGTTCGCGTCGCTGCACATCGAAAACTACACGCAGCGCGACCGCTTCTGGTTCCACCCGACGCTCAATCTTCGCTACGAGACGAGCACGGACCAGCTTCGCTATCTGCTGCAAGAGCTCCGCGCGATGCTCTACGCGCATCCGAAGGTCGATCCCGATCCGGCGCGCGTCCGCCTCGTGGCGCTCGGCGCCTACTCGGTCGATCTTGAGGTCTTCGCCTATGTGCACGCGCGCGATTACCATGAGTTCCTCGAAATCCAGGAGGATCTGCTGCTCCGCTGCAAGGAGATCGTCGAGAAGAGCGGAACCGGCTTCGCGTTCCCCTCGCAGACGCTCTATTTCGGGCGCGACGGCGGCCTCGACGCGAAGAAGACCAAGGAGGCGGAGGAAGCCGTCCACAGCTGGCGTGAGAAGGGAGAATTGCAGGTCCCGCAATTTCGCCCCGATACGATCCGCGAGTTGCGCGACACGATCGAATATCCGCCGCGCGGCACGGCCGCGCGCGGCAAGCCCGGCCGGTAGTCCCGACGCCGGCCGCGCGTCTCTCCTCGGGCCGTCAACGATCCTGTTTGCCCGGCCCCCCGATGCAACTTATATGTTGTCCCCGCGTGGCTGCGCGGTGCGTCAGGAGAACAATTCTCGGGGCCTTATCGATTCTTAGGGAGCTGTCCCTGACCGGGCCCGTGGGCCCGGACACACGGCGCCCACCTACGCGAGTAGGTTCCCGGGATCGAAAACTCCAACGGCCGTCGCGGCCATGCGTCTTTCCGAGCCCTGCGGTCGAAGTGAAGGAGCCGTACGCCAGAATGCTCGATTCGACCGTCAGCAAGGCTGAGCTCCGCGCGCTTGGACTGGCGCGCCGGGCTGCGATGACGGACGAGGAGCGGCGCGAGGCATCGTTGCGCGCGGTGAAACGCCTGAAGACTCTCGTGCGCCCTGGCGAGACGGTCTCGCTCTTCTGGCCGATGCGCGGCGAGATCGATCCGCGCGGCCTGATCGCCGATGTCAAGGACGCGGGCGGAGAGGTCGCGATGCCCGTCGTCGAGAAACGCCGGATGTTCTTCCGCCGCTTCGACGACGAGGAGTGCCTTGAGCCCGGCGTGTTCGGCACACGCCACCCGCATGCCGGCCAGCCGAAGCTCGATCCGGATCTCATCGTCGCGCCGCTTGCCGCCTTCGACCGCAGCGGCGGGCGCATCGGCTATGGCGCCGGCTATTACGACATCGCGATCGCCGATCTCTACGCGCGCGGCAAGAGTCCACGGCTCGCCGGCATCGCGTTCGCCTGCCAAGAGGTCGAGTCCGTGCCGGTCGAGTCGCATGACGTGCGCCTCCCGGTGATCGCGACCGAGCACGAGCTGATCGAAGCGGAGCCTTTGACGTGAGGCTCCTCTTCCTCGGCGATGTCGTCGGGCGCTCCGGCCGCACTGCGGTGATCGCGCAGTTGCCGGGCCTGATCGCGAAGCATCGCTTCGACTTCGTCGTGGTGAACGGCGAGAACGCCGCCGGCGGCTTCGGCATCACCGAGGAGATCCTGCGGCAGCTGATCGCGGCCGGCGCCGATTGCGTGACGACCGGCAACCATGTCTGGGACCAGCGCGAGGCTCTGACCTTCGCCGACCGCTACGAGCGGTTCCTGAGGCCGGTCAACTATCCGGCCGGATCGCCCGGCCGCGGCGCCAACGTCTACACCGCGAAGAACGGCGCGCGCGTCCTCGTCGTCAACGTCATGGGCCTGCTTTTCATGCAGGCGCTCGACGATCCTTTCCAGGCGGTATCGCGCGAGCTTTCCGCCTGTGCGCTTCGAACCGGCTGCGACGCGGCGGTGATCGACTTCCATGCCGAGGCCTCGAGCGAGAAGCAGACCATGGGCATCTTCGTCGACGGCCGCGCCTCGCTCGTCATCGGCACGCACACGCACGTGCCGACCGCCGACTGGAAGATTCTTGCCGGCGGCACCGCCTACATGACCGATGTCGGCATGTGCGGCGACTACGATTCCGTGATCGGCATGGAGAAGGACGAGCCGCTCCGCCGCTCCACCACGAAGATTCCCTCCGGGCGGCTGGAGCCGGCGCCCGGGCCCGCGGCACTCTCCGGGCTGGCGGTCGAGATCGACGACCAGACCGGACTTGCCAATCGCATCGCGCCGCTTCGGATCGGTCCCGGCCTGCCGCCGTCCGAGCCGGATTTCGGAGCCGCATCATGAGCAATGCTTCAAGCGCCGTCCTTCACGGCCGCTGCTCCTGCGGCGCGATCCGCTTCACCGCGAACGCCGCGCCGTTCCAGGTAAGCTGGTGCCACTGCAAGGACTGCCGCCGCCAGACCGGCGCGCCGGCGGTGGTGTGGGCGGGCTTCAGAACCGACCAGATCGTTTTCGAGGGAAACCCGAAGCGCCGCCGCTCGTCTGAGAAAGTCACGCGCTCGTTCTGCGCCGATTGCGGCACGCCGATCAGCTACGAGCACGAGGACCTGCCGGGCGAGATCTACATCCACGCCGGACTCTTCGACGAGGCCGACCGGCTCATCCCCGACCGCCACGCCTACGTGACCTCGAAGCTCTTCTGGATGCATCTCGAAGACGAGCTCGACACGTTCGAGCGCACGACGCGCGAGGGGCGCGGCTAACGGCACAGCTTGGGCTAATCCCACCCCAAATCGCCACCGCCTGAGTAAACCCTAACAGGAAGAATCGAGCGCCGCCGCATAAGCCGCTGTTAAGCGTCGGCGATCCTGCTTGAGGAGGCGTCGGTGAAGGGCTCGTCGGAACGCGATCGCATCGAGGGCCTCGACGTCCTCCGGCTCTTTGCAGCGCTCAGCGTCGTCGTCTTCCACTATTCGTTTCGCGGCGCCGCGGCCGACGACCTGACCCGCGTATCGCTTCCCGCGCTCGTCCCCGTCGCCAAGTACGGATATCTCGGCGTCGACCTCTTCTTCGTGATCAGCGGCTTCGTCATCGCCTGGTCGGCGGAGGGTCGCCACTGGCTGCAGTTCGCGGTCGCTCGCTTCGCCCGCATCTATCCGGCCTTCGTCTTCTGCATGACGGCGACGTTCCTTGTAACGATGCTGATCGGCGCGCCGCGCTTCGAGACCTCGCTCCCGCAATGGGCGGCGAACCTTTTCGTCTTCTCGCCGGTCGCCGGCCAGCCCTTCATGGACGGCGCCTACTGGTCGATCGTCTACGAGCTCGTCTTCTACGGCTGGATGGCGCTCCTGATCGCGACCGGACTCTTTCCGCGCTTCACGCAGCTGATCCTGATCGCCTGGCTCGCGATCTCGATGCTGAACGAGCACATGCTCGGCTCGGGACTCCTGCAGAAGCTGTTCGTGACCGACCACAGCGGCTTCTTCGTCGCCGGCGTCGTCATCTATCTGCTTCGCCGCGGCGACCGCAGCGTGCTGACCCTGACCCTCTTCGTGCTCTCGGTTATGGTCGCGCTCGACCAGATCATGATCGGCGCGGTCTGGTTCCGCGACCACTACCACGCCGCCACCAGCACGACGGCGTTCGTCCTCTGCGGCCTCGGGGCTGTCGGCTTGGTCGCCGCGGCGGTTCAGGTCCGCCGCCTGCCGATCCCCGCCGCGGCGGTCGCCGCAATCGGCGGACTGACCTATCCGCTCTATCTCCTGCATCAGCATGTCGGCTTCATGCTGCTCAACCGCTTCGAGGGTGACTTCGCCGCGCCGGTTCTCGTCGCGCTGACAATCGCCTTCATGATCGCTTCCGCCTGGGCGGTCTGGCGCTTCGTCGAACCGCCCTGCCGCCGCGCGATCTATCGCCTCGCCAACCGGCCGCTTGCCATGGTGGCGCGGCTGCGCACGCCCTGAGGCGGAAAGCTCTGCGCATGCATGCCGTCGCCCACGGCGCGACGGCTTTACGCCCGCTTTCACCCCGCCTATATCCTCGGCCCACCCACCAGACATGACCGGTAAGTGACAGGGGCCCTTATGGCAGGCCATTCGCAGTTCAAGAACATCATGCACAAGAAGGGGCGGCAGGACGCGGCGCGCTCCAAGCTGTTCTCCAAGCTCGCGCGCGAGGTGACCGTCGCCGCGAAGGTCGGTGGGCCCGACCCCGACGGCAATCCGCGCCTTCGCCTTGCGATCCAGAACGCTCGCGCGCAGTCGATGCCGAAGGACAACATCGAGCGCGCCGTCAACAAGGCGTCGGGCGGCGACGCGGACACCTATGAGGAGGTCCGCTACGAGGGCTATGGCCCGGGCGGCGTGGCGCTGATCGTCGAGGCACTGACCGACAACCGCAACAGAACCGCGGGCGCGGTGCGCTCCTATTTCACCAAGCATGGCGGCGCGATGGGCGAGACCGGCTCCGTCGGCTTCATGTTCGACCGCATCGGCGAGATCGTCTATCCGGCCTCGGCCGGCGACGCCGACACGGTGCTCGAAGCGGCGGTCGATGCCGGCGCGAGCGATGTGACGAGCGGCCCCGACGGTCACGCCATCCAGACGACGTTCGAGGATCTGAACGCGGTCGCGCGAGCGCTCGAAGAGAAGCTCGGCGAAGCGGAATCCGTGCGCGCCGCGTGGAAGCCGCAGACGCTGGCGCCGGTCGAGGGCGACAAGGCGGAGACCTTGATGAAGCTCATCGCCACGCTCGAGGACGACGACGACGTGCAGAACGTCTACGCGAACTACGACGTCGACGAAGCGACGCTCGAGCAGCTCTCAGCTGCGTAGAAAGAGGGCCTTGGACGCGCAGCGCTGCGTGCTTCGAGGTTCCATTCCGCCCTCATCCTGAGGTGCGAGCGAAGCGAGCCTCGAAGCGGCGGGATGGAGAACCTCAGCATAAGGAGGTTGGGTGATCGCCGATGCTCACCCGAACACCGGCATTGAAATGATCGCCGAGATCGAGAATCGTCACATAGGCGATGCGCCGGTAGATCGAATCGTTGGTGCGGCCGAAGAGCCGGCTGCCGACGAAGAGCCCGAGCCCGTAAAACGGAAGAAGCGCGACGGAGAGCGTCATCACCTCGCCGGTGAAGATGCCGCCGACGTAGAACGAGATGCCGGAGATGACCGTCGTGAACAGGAAGAAGACAATGGCGTTCGCGCGCATCGTCGCCGACACGACCTGCCGCCCGAGCCAGTAGATCAGGACCGGCGGCCCCGCAATCTGCGCCGACCCGCTCATGAAGCCGGCGATTGCCCCGACCAGGAACGAGAGCCATGTGCGCGTCGGCCCGCGATAGCGCCAGCCGGCGGCAAGCACGCCGACGGAAAGGATGATGGCGAGCGACAGGCCCCAGCGAAGCGATATCGGGTCGACATAGACGAGCACCGCGACCCCGGCCGGAACCGTCGCCGCGGCGCCGACGCCGAGCGGAAGAATTTCGCGCCAGTCGACCTTGCCGACCGCGTTGGCAACGAAGGGCAGGATCAGAAGAGTGTCGATGATGTAGAGGACGCCGGCAGCGACTTTCGGACCATAGCAGGCCGCGGCGACCGGAACGAAGACCAAGGCACCGCCGAAACCGGAGAAGCCGCGCACGGTCGCCGCCACGAGTGCGGTGAGCGCAACGGCCCAAAAAAGCGGCTCGGAGAGAAAATCGAATGTCGGCACGGTCGATTTCCTGACGGGCGACCGCGCCGAGGCGCGGTCAGTCTTGATCGTCTCTCTTGATCGATTTCAGCTTGGAGAAGAGCGAGTCCGCATCGATCGACTCGCGCTCGCGACCGCTCGCGCCCTCGCCGGTGAAGAGCTGTCGCGCCGCGGCCTCCGACTCCTCCTGTCGCGCGCGAAGCGCCGTCGTCTCCTCGGCGGAAAGAAGGCGCGCGCCCTGCGGCTCGGCCGGTGGCGGCGCGGCCTTCGCGGCCTTGCGCACCTCCATGTCGAGCTCAAGCTGCGTGCAGAGCCCGAGCGTCACAGGGTCGGTCGGCGTCAGCGTCGCGGAGTTCCAGTGCGTGCGGTCGCGGATCGCCTGGATGGTCGGCTTCGTGGTACCGACGAGGCGCATGATCGCCGAGTCCTTCAGCTCCGAATGATTGCGCACGAGCCAGAGGATCGCGTTCGGCCGGTCCTGGCGCTTGGAGACAGGCGTGTAGCGCGGGCCCCGCCGCTTCACCTCCGGCACCCGCACCTTCGGCTCCAGAATCTTCATGCGGTAGTTCGGGTCGGCCTGCGCCTTCTCGATCTCCTCGCGGGTGAGCTGGCCGGTCAGGATCGGGTCCATGCCTTTGATCCCCTGCGCGGCGTCGCCGTCGGCGACGGCCTTCACTTCGAGCGGGTGGAGAACGCAGAACGCCGCCACTTGGTCGAAGGTCAGCGTCGTGTTGTCGAGCAGCCAGACGGCGGTTGCCTTGGGCATGAGCGGGGCTGTCGCCATTGAAAAATCCTCCTCAAGCGCTCTCCCGGGGATTTCGGCCGGGAAAGCCGCATTCGTCGTCGAGAATGACGGGAATTGGCCTCCATATATTCAACCGAAGCGAAAGAGGCAAGGAAGCAGGGCGGCGGCGGCCGCCAATGGGCAGTCGGCGAAGGAAGGCGGCCTCTTTCGACTGCCGGGCCTATTCCCGATTGCCCGTTCTTACTCCACCATCGTCAGGATGATCTTGCCCACGTGCTCGCCGGAATCGATCCGGCGGTGTGCCTCGACGACCTCGCCGAGCGGGAAGACGTGGTCGATCACCGGCTTGTAGCGCCGCTTCTTGATGACCGGCCACACGGTCTCCTCAAGCGCTCGCGCCAGCTCCGCCTTGAAGGGGATCGGGCGGTTCCTGAGCGTCGAGCCGGTGAGCGTCAGCCGCTTCATCATGATCTGGCGGAGGTCGACCTCCGTCTTCGCTCCGGCGAGCGTCGATATCTGCACGATGCGTCCTTCCGGCGCCGCCGCCGCGCAGTTACGCTGAAGATAGTCCCCGCCAACCATGTCGAGGATCACGTCGGCGCCGTGCCCGAGCGAGGCCTCGATCGTCGCCTCCACGAAGTCGGTCCTCTTGTAGTTGATCGCGTGGTCGGCGCCGAGCTGCTCTATCGCCTTGCACTTCTGGTCGGAGCCGGCGGTCGCGACCACGAACGCGCCGAACGCCTTCGCAAGCTGGATCGCCGTCGTTCCGATGCCGCTCGACCCGCCGTGGACGAGCAGCCACTCGCCGGGCCGCAGCCCACCGCGCTCGAAGACATTGTGCCAGACAGTGAAGGTCGTCTCAGGCACGCCGGCGCCTTCGACCAGCGTCAGCGGCTTCGGCAACGGCAGCGCCGTCGATTCGTGCACCACGCAGTATTCCGCATAACCTCCGCCTGGAACGAGCGCGATCACTTCCGCGCCCTTCTTGAAGCGCGTTGCGCCCGCGCCGCGCGCCTCGACGACGCCGGCGATCTCAAGCCCCGGAATGTCGGGGGCGCCGGGCGGCGGCGGGTAATGGCCCTGGCGCTGCATGACGTCGGGGCGGTTGACGCCGGCAGCGGCCACGGCGACCAGAATTTCGCCCTCGCCTACTCGCGGCACAGACCGCTCCTCGATAGTCAGCACCTCCGGCCCGCCGGGCTCGGGAATCGCGACCGCCCGCATCGTCGCCGGATGCGTTTCCGCGCGCGCCATCTCGCCTCCTTCTCCTCCGCCAAGCGGAAGTTCCTAGCATTGCGGGCGCTGACATTGAACCGCGCCGGCTCTATCCTCGCGCCAAGAAAACCCGGGGAAAGCCATGTCCTTTCTCGACGATGACCGGCCACGCAAGCGGCCGAAACCTGAGCCAGGCGAGAACCTTGCCGACCTGTCGGTCGACGAGTTGAAGGAGCGGATCGTGCTCTATCAAGACGAGATTGCCCGGCTCACGCGCGAGATCGACACGAAGGAGAAGCACCTGAAGGCCGCGGATTCGTTCTTCCGGCGCTAGCACCCCTGCCCAGAAAAAAGCCATGCTCGTTTACGCGGCGTTAACCTTTGAGGGAGCTTAATGCGCCTGTCCAGCGATGGATGCGAGTGGCTCTTGCCCACTCTGTTTGACGCCTCCCTGTAACTCTCTAGAGCCGCCCCGAGCGGCTCTTTTTTCTTTTGGGCCGGCCAACTCCCGGCGGCTACGCCCTTATCCTCGGACAGCCTGTTTCTGGTACGCCCTCCCTTGGCAGCGTACGAGGGTCGATGCGATGCGCGAAGGGGCTGCCCGGGGAGATCGCCGACAAGGCGCAGGATCATGGCTTGACCAGCGACTTAAGGGTCCGGTTCTGAGCCGAAGCGGCCGCGGCAAGCCTCCGTGGCGGCTACATTTTTCTTCACCATTTCGTAACTATCGGATTGAAGCCGGCCCCGCCGCGCGCGACACTGCCCGTTCGCTGGCGGGGGCGTTTTCGTGCTTCCGCGACGTTTGTACCCGAAGTTCGGCAGAGTAGTCGTGGACCCGCATCCGAAGCGCCGGAAATCCGATCCGAAGGAGCCGATCTCGTTTGGCCAGGCTTACGCCCAGTCGAACACCTTCCGCTTGCTCTTCCAGGAAGGCATGACGCTGGTCGAGGAGACGGCCGACTATCTCGACGGCGACGGCCGCCGCGCGGCGCGCGAGCTGCCGCGCCCTGCCTCGATCGTCTACGCGACGGAATCGATGCGACTCACCACGCGGCTGATGCAGCTCGCCTCCTGGCTGCTCCTGCATCGCTCGGTGCGCGAAGGCGACATGACCGCCGAGCGCGCCCGCGAGGAGAAGAAGAAGATCCGGCTGGAGAAGCTCTCCACCAACATGAACGGACCCGGCTGGGAAGAGCTGCCAGAGCCGTTCCGGACGCTGATCACGCGTTCGCTCAGCCTGCAGAAGCGCGTGGAGCGCATCGACGCGGCGCTCTTTGAAGACGGCTCACCGGAAGCGGAAGACAATCCGGTCAACGCGCAGTTGCGCGAGCTGGCGGCGGCGCTGAAGATGGGCAGGCCGTAGGCAGTCGGCAACCGACTGCGACTGCCAAATCCCGACCTCTCGACTGCCTGTCGGCTACTTCTTCGGACCGAGGAACGTGTCGAACTTCGACTTGAAGCGCGACAGGCGCCCGCCGCGGTCGATCAGATGCTGGCCGCCGCCGGTCCACGCCGGATGCGTCTTCGGATCGATGTCGAGGTGCAAGACGTCGCCCGCCTTCCCGTAGGTCGAGCGCGTCTCGTATTCTGTCCCGTCCGTCATCACCACCTTGATCGGGTGATAGTCGGGGTGGATGTCTTTCTTCATTGTCTTGTCTCGGTTGAGCGGCCTTGCCCGTCGGTCGAGCGTGCCCCGGCGTCTCATGAAGCGGGGCGGAAGACAGCAGCCTTTGGTCGGCCGGCTCTATATAGGAGCAGCCTTGCGGCATCAAGGCGCTGCCGCCGCCCTTGCGCCGGGCGGAAGATTGCGTCATCGCCCGTCTATGGCCCTGACCTCTGACCCCTCCCCGCCCCGAGGCAGAGAAAACCGGCTCCGCGCGCTCGCGCTGATGGTCCCCTACGTCGCCCGCTACAAGGGGCGTTCGGCGGGCGCGCTCGTGGCGCTCCTCGTTGCGGCGGTGGCGACGCTCGCCATGCCGCTTGCGATCCGCCGCATGATCGACGTGGGCTTCTCCTCGAGCAATGCCGGCTTCGTCAATCGCACCTTCCTGGCGCTGGTTGTGCTCGCCGGCGTCCTCGCTCTCGCAAGCTCCGGCCGCTACTATTTCGTGATGACGCTCGGCGAGCGGATCGTTGCCGATCTCCGCCGCGACGTCTTCAGCCATCTGATGCGGCTCTCCGCGTCCTTCTTCGATACCGCGCGCTCCGGCGACATCGTCTCGCGGCTGACCGCCGACACGACGCAGATCAAATCCGCGGTCGGCGCCAGCGCCTCGATTGCTCTTCGGAATCTCGTGCTCTTCCTCGGCGCGACGATCATGATGGTGGTGACGAGCCCACGCCTTTCCGGGCTGATCCTGCTCGTCATCCCGGTGATCGTGCTGCCGCTCGTGCTCTTCGGACGGCGCGTCCGGAAGAACTCGCGTTTCGCGCAGGACCGCCTCGCCGACGCGTCTGCCTTCGCGGCGGAGGCGCTCGGCGGCGTTCGCACCGTGCAGGCCTATACGCTCGAGAAGCGCACGGTCGGCCGCTTCGCGACGCTTGTCGATCAGGCCTTCGAAGCGGCGCGGATCGCAACCGTCGCTCGCGCATTCCTGACCGCGTTCGCGATCTTCCTCGTGTTCGGCAGCGTCGTCGGCGTGCTCTGGCTCGGCGCGCATGCGGTGCTTTCCGGCGAGATGTCGGGCGGCACGCTCGGCCAGTTCGTGCTCTATTCGGTGTTTGCCGCAGGCGCGCTCGGGGAGCTCAGCCAGGTCTGGGGCGAGGTCAGCCAGGCCGCCGGCGCCACCGAGCGGCTCGCCGAGATTCTCGCCACCGAGCCGAAGATCGCCGCCCCTGAACGACCGCTCGCGCTGCCGGAGCCGGCCGAAGGCGCGATCAGCTTCGAGAACGTCCACTTCGGCTACGAGGGCGGCGGTTATCCGGTGCTTCACGGCGTCAGCCTCAACGTGCGCCCCGGAGAGCGCGTCGCGATCGTCGGCCCTTCGGGCGCCGGCAAGTCCACGCTCTTCGCGCTCCTCATGCGCTTCTATGACCCGACCTCCGGCCGCATCCTGGTCGACGGCGTCGACGTCAAGCGCGTCGACCCGTCAGCACTTCGCGCAAGGATCGGGCTCGTGCCGCAGGACGCGGCGATCTTCGCCATGAGCGCGGCGGAGAACATCGCCTTCGGCGATGCCGACGCGAGCCTTGATGCGATCCGCAAGGCGGCCGACGCCGCACATGCCGACGAGTTCCTGGCGCTTCTCCCCGACGGTTACAAGACGGTGCTCGGCGAGCGCGGCGTGACGCTTTCCGGCGGACAGCGTCAGCGGATCGCGATCGCGCGCGCCATCCTGAAGAGCGCGCCGATCCTGCTTCTCGACGAGGCAACCAACGCGCTCGACGCCGAGAGCGAGACCTTCGTGCAGGAGGCGCTCGAAGCGCTGATGCACGGACGCACGACGCTCGTCATCGCGCACCGCCTCGCCACGATCAAAAGCGCCGACCGCATCGTGGTGATGGACGAGGGACGGATCGTCGAGGAAGGCACGCACCAGAGCCTGATCGCGCGAAACGGCCTTTATGCCCGCCTCGCCGAGCTGCAATTCGAGGACGTCGCAGTGGAGCGGTCGCGGCGACTCGCCTAACAGCCGCCTCCGGCACTGTTGCCGGAAAGCCGCAATTTGCGGAGCTTTTGCTGCACTGCACAATCGGCGAGTGCCAGGGCCAAGGCGAATCATGTAACATTTCGATGTCTTCGGGAGGCAATTGTCCGGATCCACAGGGGTCCGCGTCTCTTAGGGAGGTCGACGCACGGTGGGGGAGCCAAACGCTTTCCCGCTCGCCGCGAGACCCTGATCTCGATGCGAGTGCTTAACCGGGTAGCGCCCGGCAAGCAGGAGTGCCGAGATGACCTCTTTGAAGACAGCGCGCCTTGGCGTCGGCCTCGCCTTGGCTCTTTTCTCCTTCCGCGCCGACGCACACGACTTCTGGATCAACCACGGGGACTACACCTCGCCGGACGGCGTGCATTGCTGCGGCGACCAGGATTGCAGCGAGCTCACCCCGGACCAGGTGAAGATTTCGCCGCGCGGCTACATGTTGATGAACGGCGAGCTTGTCCCCTTCTCCGAGGCGCAGCCGTCGGAGGACGGGCAATACTGGCGCTGCAAGCGTTATGACGGCTCGCGCCGCTGCTTCTTCGCGCCGATGCCCTCGAGCTGAGGGTCAGCGCTCGGTCAGCTTCAATTCGATGCGGCGGTTACGGGCGTAGGCTTCTTCCGTGTCGCCCGCGTCGAGCGGCTGGAACTCTCCGAAGCCCGCAGCGACGAGGTGCTCCGGCTCGATGCCATGATCGATCAGATAGCGCACGACGGCGATTGCCCGCGCCGCCGACAATTCCCAGTTCGAGCGGAAGCGCGACGTCGATTGCACGGGGCGCACGTCGGTGTGGCCATCGACGCGGATCACCCATTTGATCTCCGGCGGAATCTGCTTCTCCAGCTCCAGGATCGCATCGCCGATCTTGTCAAGCTCGCCCTTCGCCGAGTCGGAGAGATCGTCGCTGGCGGTGGAGAAGAGCACCGAGGCCGGCAGCACGAAACGGTCGCCGACCACCTCGATGTCCGGCCGGTCGGCGAGAATCTTCCTGAGCTCGCCCGAAGAAATCCGAGCGGTACTGCGACAGCTCCTGCACGCGCTGCGCCAGCGCCACGTTGAGCCGCCGGCCGAGATCGGCGATCTGCGTCTGGCTGTCGGCGTTGCGGCTTTCGGATGCGTTGAGCGCGTCTTCGAGCGCCGCAAGCTGGCGCCTGAGAGCGGCGATCTGCTGATTGAGCAATTCGACCTGCGCCAGGGCGCTCTGGCTGACCTGCTGCTGTGACTTGAGGTCGCCCTCGAGCGAAGCGATGCGACCCGACGCATCGCCGGCCGCGCTGCCGTTTGAATCAATAATCCCCTGCAGGCGCGTACGCTCGCTTTGCGAAGAGGCAAGGTTCGCCTGCAGCGTCGCAATGGTGTCCTGCAGGTCGCGCGACCCGGATTTCTCCAGCGCCAGCATCTCGGTCAGCTCGGCGATCTGGGCGTTGAGCCGCGTCAGCACCGTGTCCTTGTTGGTCACCTCCTGGCCGAGGAAGAACTGCGCCAGGATGAAGACGGAGAGCAGGAACACGAAGACGAGAAGCAGCGTCGCCATCGCGTCGACGAAGCCCGGCCAGTAGTCGATGCGGGAGAGCCGATGCGCGCGATTGGACGCCATGGCTCAGCGTCCCTCAGGTCTCACGACGGATTTCGGTCAGGTTGCTCTGCGAGCGCCAGTCGTCGTCGCCCTCGCTCACGCGCTTGAGCGGCGTGACGGTGCGCTCCGTCGCGCTCGCGAGCCGCTTCAACGTGTCTTGCAGCGCCTGCTGCTGCGTCGACTGCGCGTCCATCCAGTCGCGCACCATCTGCTGCTCCTTGCGCATGTGCTGCACCATGCCCTGGATGCCCTCCGCGAGATTGGCCATCGCCGCGGTCGAAGCGCGACCGCCGCCGCCCTCCTGGACGAGGCGGGCGAGGCGTTCGACGGAGGCGCGGATCTCAAGCTGCGAATTGCCTACCTCTTCATCCGTCAGCCCAAGCTCCTCCGGATCGGTGATGGTCGACAGCCAGTCTTCGAGCTCGGTGTAGAAGCGGTTCTGCGCCTGGTTCGCCTGGAGATCGAGGAAGCCGAGCACGAGCGATCCTGAAAGGCCGAAGAGCGAGGACGAGAACGCGATGCCCATGCCGGAGAGCGGGGCCGCGAGCCCTTGCTTCAAGTCCTCGAAGATCATGCCGGCGTCGCCCGAGCCGACGGAGAGCGACTGGATCGTCGCGCCGACCGAGCCGACTGTCGTGACCAGGCCCCAGAAGGTGCCGAGCAGACCGAGAAAGACAAGGAGCCCGGCGAGGTAGCGGAGGATCTCGCGATTCTCGTCGAGGCGCGTCGCGATCGAATCGAGAATGGAGCGCCAGGTCGAAGTGGAGAGCGCGACGATGTCGGGGCGGTCGCGCAACAGCGCCGCCATCGGCGCGACGAGTTGCGGCGGCGTCTGATCGAGGCTCATCTCCCGGCGCCGGAAAGAGTTCACCCAGCGCACTTCCGGGATGAGGCCGGCGACGTTGCGCATCGCCATTGCGATGCCGACGATGAGGACGCCGACAATGAGACCGTTCAGTCCCGGATTGCGCATGAAGGCGCTCGCCACCTCGCGATAGAGAACGAGCGGGACGAACGCCGCGATGATCAGGAAGATAATCATCCTGACCATGAAGATACGCGGACTCGAAAGCATATAAGGGTCGAAGTCGCGTGCCATCGAATTTTTCCGTACCCTGTACGGCCGCCAGCGCGAATTTGTAGCGCGTTTCCGCGGGGAGATGAAAGCGAAACGCGACCTAGCCGCGAAGTTGCTCACGAAGTTGGCGGTGCACAGCCTCGTTGCCGGCCACGATCCCGCCGGTTTCGAGGATTGCGTCGCCTCCATCAAGGTCGGTGGCGTAGCCTCCCGCTTCGCGAATCAGAAGGACACCGGCGGCGAGGTCCCACGGATTCAGGTCGTGCTCCCAAAATCCATCGAAGCGCCCGGCCGCCACCCATGCGAGGTCGAGCGCCGCCGCGCCGAAGCGGCGTATGCCCGCAACGTTGTCCATGATCGTGGCGAGTTCGTGGAGATAAAGCCCGTGCTGACCATGCCCCTTAAAGGGCATCCCGGTCGCGATCACACAGTCGGCGAGGTTCTGGCGCGCGGCGACGCGAAGCCGGCGGTCGTTGACGAAGGCACCGGCGCCGCGCTCCGCCGTGAAGAGCTCCTCCGCGATCGGGTCGTAGACGAGCGCCGCCTGCAGCCGCCCCTGCCGCTCGAGCGCGATCGAGATGGCGAACTGCGGGATGCCGTGCAGGAAGTTCGTCGTGCCGTCGAGCGGATCGACGATCCAGCGGTGCTGCGGATCGCTGCCTTTCGTCTCGCCCGATTCCTCCATGAGGAAGCCGTAGGACGGACGCGCGCGCTCAAGCTCGGCGCGGATCACCGCTTCGGCACGCAGATCGGCCGCGGAGACGAAATCCGCCGGCCCCTTGCGCGAGACCTGCAGATTCTCAACCTCGCCGAAATCACGCTTCAGTCCACGCGCCGCCTTGGTCGCAGCCGATACCATGACGTTCAGGATTGCAGAGCGAGCCATGCGCGCCTCCTATTCAGCGCGACGTACGTATGCGACTTCTGACGTGTCGACCACGATCCGCTCGCCCGCGGCGACAAAAGGCGGGACCATGACGCGCACACCGTTCTCAAGCAGCGCCGGCTTGTAGGAGGACGCCGCCGTCTGCCCCTTGATCGTCGGCTCGGCCTCCGCGACCTCAAGCGTCACATGCAGCGGCAGCGAGATGCCGATCGGCGTGTCGCCGTGGAGCTGCACCGTCACCATCATGCCGTCCTGCAGGAACGCCGCGCGCTCGCCGACGAATTCTTCGGCGAGAGAAATCTGGTCGTAGGTGTCGGTGTCCATGAACACCAGCATGTCGCCTTCCCGATAGAGATACTGGAAATCGCGGCGCTTGATCTCCGCCGTCTCGACGCGCTCGTCGGTGCCGAAGCGGTTGTTGAGCTTGCGCCCGTCGATGAGGTTCTTGAGCTCGACCTGGTTGTAGGCCGGACCCTTGCCCGGCTTCACCGTCTGCGTCTTGACCGCGACCCAGAGCGACCCCTCGTGCTCGATCGCGCTCCCCGGCCGGATTTCGTTGCCGCTGATCTTCATGAATGTCCTGGAAAAGCGCCAGATTTCGGCGTTGCGCGCCATCCACCACACTTCATCCGGGGAGGCAAGCGCGGGGGGCATGCCACGCTCCTATCGCGCCGTCGTCGGCTGCATGAGCTCGATCCGGTTTCCGAAAGGATCGTCCACGTAGACGCGCGTGAACCCGGCGAGCGGTTCTTCAGACCGGACGGGATGACCGGCGGCGTTGAGAGCGCCCGAGAGCGCCGCAAGATCGCCGACCAGAAGCGCGGGATGGGCTTTTCGCGCCGGGCGGAAATCCTTCTCCACGCCGAGATGAATGCGAAGCTCGCCGGACTGGAACCAGCAGCCGCCGCGCGCCTTGAGGTTCTCAGGCTTCTCGACCTCCGGGATTCCGAGAAGCCCGGCGTAAAACGCGCGTGCCTCTGCCTCCCGCCCCTCCGGCATCGCGATCTGGACATGCTCAAGCGCAACGGCGTGCGCCGCTCCAACCACTACCGCATCGTCGGGGGCGTGCTCGATCATTCGGTTCACGTGCCCCATCTTGCGACCGGGGCGCGCCTCGCGCTTGCCGTAGAGATGGAGGCGCGCGCCGGGCTCGGCTGCGAGCCTCGCCCAGTCGTCCGCTTCGCGACCGATCAGGTTGGTCATCACCGCATCGGCGTGGCGTGTCGTCGGCCCGAGCGGCCAGCCGACGATCGCGCGGATGTGGTTCTCGAACTGCGAGACGGCGCACGCGTCTTCCGTCCAATGGCCGGAATTGTGTACGCGCGGCGCGATCTCGTTCACGTAGAGACGCTCCCCGCCCCGCTCCTCCACGACGAAAAACTCGACGCCGATGACACCGACATAGTCGAACGCGGCAAGGATGGTCTTGGCAATCGCGCTCGCCGCTTCCGCCGTTGCGGCCGAGATGCGCGCGGGCACGGTCGACGTGTGGAGAATGCCGTTCCGGTGCACGTTCTCGGCCGGATCGTAGGCAGCGAACGCGCCGTCCGCTCCGCGCACGGCGATGATGGAAATCTCGCGCTGGAACGCGACAAAACGCTCAAGGATGGCGGGCTCGCTGCGCATCTTCTCGTGTGCCGCGCCGGCCTGATCCGCCCAGTGGATGACCGCCTGGCCCTTGCCGTCGTAGCCGAACCGGCGCGTCTTCAAGACGGCGGGAAGCGCGATCGTCCCGATCGCCCGGTCGAGCGAGAGCCGATCGCCGACTTCCGCGAACGCAGCGGTCGAAACGCCGAGGTCGCGCAGGAAGGATTTCTCGGCGAAGCGATCCTGGCAGACCGCGAGCGCCTTCGCGTCGGGCCGGACCGGCACAATTCCTTCGAGCCGCTGCACCGCCGCCACGTCGACGTTCTCGAACTCGTAGGTGACGACGTCGACGGCGCGCGCGAAAGCGGAAAGGACGCTTGCGTCGCCATAGCCCGCGACCGTGCTCCTTGCCGCGACGTCGAAGGCAGGGCTTACCGGATCGGGCGAAAAGATATGGCAGCGGAAGCCGAGCCGCGCCGCCGCGAGCGCCAGCATGCGGCCGAGCTGACCGCCACCTAAGATGCCAATCGTGGAGCCGGGCGGAAGCGCCTTAGCCGCGCGCATCGTTGTCGGCCGGACGCTCCGCAACCGCCTCCGTCTGCGCGCGCCGCCACTCGGCAAGCCGCTTGGCGAGCGCCTCGTCGGCGGTCGCCAGGATGGCGGCGGCGAGGAGCCCAGCATTGGCCGCACCCGCCTTGCCGATCGCGAGCGTCCCGACCGGCACCCCGGCCGGCATCTGCACGATCGAATAGAGGCTGTCGGCGCCCTTGAGCGCACGCGTCTCAACCGGCACGCCGAGAACGGGAAGCGTGGTCATCGCCGCGACCATGCCGGGAAGATGCGCCGCCCCACCGGCGCCGGCGATCACCACCTTGAAGCCCGCGTCGCGCGCGCCCTTGGCGAACTTCGCAAGCCGGTCCGGGGTGCGATGCGCGGAGACGATCTTCGCCTCGTAGGGAACCTTCAGATCGTCGAGCCGCTCGGCTGCATGCCGCATCGTCGCCCAGTCCGACTGACTGCCCATGACGATTGCGACCAGCGGGGCGACGGCGGGCCTCGGCTTTCTGGGCCGGTTCGAAGCCATGCTCTCTTCAACCTGTGGATAAGTCGGGTGACGTAACGCGAGGACCCCGCATGCCATATTTCCCGCCCGCGCTCCATGCCGGAGGCGCGGGAAAACGGCGTCAGGCGATGATGTCGGGGAGGAGCTTGTCCTCAAGCGCCGAGATGCGGTCCTTCAGCATCAGCTTACGCTTCTTGAGCCGCTGGATCTGCAGGTTGTCGGGCCGCGGCTGAGCCTCCAGCGCCGCAATGGAATCGTCCAGATCCCGGTGCTCCTGCCTGAGCCGGGCGAGTTCGTTTCTGACTGCCGCATCAGTGACTTGGACCACCCGGCCTTCATCGCCCATCGTGGTGCCATACCTCCTCGAAGTCCCCGGAATACTAGCACGGCGGCAGATCGGACGAAATCGCATCGCCGCCTTTACGTAACGGTAGGTAACCGGGCGAAGCCGTTCGACAGGAATCGGCGTTTGTGTCATCATTCTTGCATTCCGGCTTAGATGGAGGCGCGAATGCCCGTTGAATCGCATCTTGCGGAGCTCGAACGGCGACATCAGGCGTTGAAGCAGGAAATCCAGGAGGCTCAGAGCCGCCCCGGCTTCGACGAATTCGAGGTCACCAACCTGAAGCGGCGCAAGCTGCGTCTCAAGGATGAGATCGCGAAATTGAAGCAGGAGACCATGCACTGAGTTGCATGTGAGTAAGAGGGCGCCCATGCGGCGCCCTTTGCGTTAAGGGGCGCCTTCGGGCGCCCTTCGCATGTTTGCCGGCTGACAATTGGAAGCTCCGATCGATCGCGAGGCGCGGCCGCCGCAAAATGACCACGCGAACTTGAAAACGAGGCGCGCGCATCAGCCTGGAAACGCCGCGGCATGACACCCTCGCAGCTCTTTCATCTCACCTGGGGCCTGTGGCTCCTGTCGTGGATCGTCGCTGCGTTCTGGTCTTCATCGGCCGTGGCGCGCTCGTCCGCGCGCGAGGGATTCATCTACGGCGTCCCTACTGTCCTCGGGGTGCTGCTCCTTTTCGGCGGCACATCGCGGTTCCTGCACGCGGAGCGGCTCTGGCACGTCGGCCTCGCAGGCGCCTATACGCTCGCCTGGCTGACGATACCCTGCTTCCTCTTCGCCTGGTGGGCGCGCATCCATCTCGGCAAGCTCTGGTCTGCGCAGATCACGCGAAAGGGCGAGCACCGCGTTGTCGATACCGGGCCCTACGCCATTGTCCGACACCCGATCTACACCGGGCTGATCGCCGCAACGATCCTGACCGCGGCCGCGGAGGCCACAGTTCCGGCGATCGCCGGCGCAGCGCTGATCGCGTTCGGGCTCTGGTTGAAGTCGCGCTTCGAAGAAGCGTTCCTGACGAAGGAACTAGGTTCCGACGCCTACGCCGCCTATCGCCGCAAGGTCCCGATGCTCATACCCTTCGGGCCTCGCTGAACGGCCCGCTCTTTAGAGCCGCTTGGCGCTCTCCCGCAGCCGATACTTCTGGATCTTGCCGGTCGAGGTCTTCGGAACTTCGGCGAAGACGATGCGCCGCGGGCACTTGTAATGGGCAAGATGCTTGCGCGTGTGGGCGATAAGCTCTTCTTCCGTGGCGCTCGCGCCCGGCTTCAATTCGATGAAAGCACACGGGCTTTCACCCCATTTCTCGTCAGGCTTTGCGACGACCGCGACGACTGCGACGGCGGGATGCTTGTAGAGCGCCTCCTCCACCTCGATCGATGAGATGTTCTCGCCGCCCGAGATGATGATGTCCTTCGAGCGATCCTTGATCTGCACGTAGCCGTCGGGATGAAGCACGCCGAGATCGCCGGAGTGGAACCAGCCCTCCTTGAGCGCCGCCTCGGTCGCGGAGGGATTCTTCGAGATAGCCCTTCATGACGATATTGCCGCGGAAGAACACCTCGCCGAGCGTCTCGCCGTCGGCGGGGACAGACACGAGCGATTCCGGATCGAGGACCGCGAGCTCCTCGAGCGCCGGATAGCGCACGCCCTGCCGCGCCTTCATTGCGGCCTGTGCCGGGCCATCGAGCCTATCCCAGGCGCTCTTCCACTCGTTGACCACGGCCGGCCCGTAGGTCTCGGTCAGTCCGTAAACGTGCGTCACGGCGAAGCCGGCATCCGCCATCGCTTTCAGAACCGATTCCGGCGGCGGCGCAGCCGCAGTGATGAACGCCACCTGATGCGCGAACGGTCGCTTCTCGACTTCCGGCGCATTGATGATCGCCGCCATCACAGCCGGTGCACCGCAAAGATGCGTCACGCGATGTTCCGCGATCGCTTCGAAGATCGCCTTGGCGCGCACCCATCTCAGGCACACATGCGTGCCTGCAACTGCGGAGAGCGTCCACGGGAAGCACCAGCCGTTGCAGTGGAACATCGGCAGCGTCCAGAGATAGACCGGATGCCGCCCCATGCTGCCGGCGAGCACGTTCGCGTAACACATCAGCGCGGCGCCGCGATGATGGTAGACGACGCCCTTCGGGTTGCCGGTCGTGCCGGATGTGTAGTTCAGGCTGATCGCGTCCCACTCGTCATCCGGCATGCGCCATTCGAAATCGGGATCGCCTTCGGCGATGAGCGCCTCGTAGTCGAGCGCGCCGATCGGCTCGCCCTTCTTGATGGGCGCGCCGGGCGGATACTCAGGATCGTCGAAATCAACGACGAGCGGCTTGGTTCGCATCTTTGCGAGCGCCTCCGTCATCACCGCGGAGAACTCGGTGTCGACGATCACCACTTTCGATTCGGAGTGCTCGAGCTGGAAGGCGATCAGGGCGGCGTCGAGCCGCGTGTTGATCGCCTGCAGCACCGCGCCGAGCATCGGCACGCCATAATGCGCCTCAAGCATCGGCGGCGTGTTCGCCAGCATGGCGGAGACCGTGTCGCCGACTCCGATCCCGCGCCGCTTAAGCGCCGACGCAAGCCGCCGGCAGCGCCGGTAGAAGTCGGCGTAGCTCGTGCGCTGGCTGCCATGCACGACCGCGAGTTGGTCAGGAAATATCCGCGCCGCCCGGTCGAGGAAGACGAGCGGCGTCAGCGGCTGGTAGTTCGCCGCGCTCTTCGGGAGATCGTCGTTGTAGGCGGAGCGCGTCACCCGATGCCTCCGTGGCGGGCCTCAGCCGATCACGCGGCGTCGCCCTGCTCTTCAGCAGAGAGGCCGCGGAGCCGCTCGGCGATTCCTTCGACACGCGCCGCGGCGCGGTTCAGGCTCTCGGCGAAGTTCTGCGCCAGTCCGTCGATGCGCATCGCGGTGTCGGCACGCACGTCGCGGAGCGCCTGCAGCTCCTGCTCCGTGCGACTGAGCCGCTCCTCGGTGTCGCCAAGGCGGTCGGTCATCAGGATTCCGGCCATTACCATCAGGCGCTGGTCGCCGATCTCGCCGAGCACGCCGCGAAGCTCGTTGATCGCCGCGTCGAAGCGCTGGCCAAGCTCGGCCACATGGTCCTCCTCCCCGTCCTCACAGGCCATGCGGTAGACACGCCCGTTCACGGTGAGATTGACCTGCGCCATCAGCCCGCCTCCTCGTCCGCGGCGAGCACCGCACGGATCGTCTCGATCGCGCTGTCGAGACGGCGTGACACGTCGCGATTGATGGTTTCGAGCTTGGCGGCGCGCGCCTGCATCTGGTCGAGCTTCTCGGCAAGACCCGCGCGGTCGGAGGACAACATCTGCACCTCCTCGACAAGCTCATCGGCGCCCGCGGTGAGCGACAGGCGTTCCTCGACGACATGCTCCAGAGTTTGGAGCGCCGCCTCAAGCCGCTTCACCGCCTGTTCTGTCGGGGACGGCATACACCCGCCCTTTTCGCTTAACTCGTGAGCCCAAGCTTCTACCCGATCGCACCGCTCAATCAAGCGGTTGGCGGGGGAAAATTCAGCGATACTTGAAGCTGTAGGGCGCCACGGCCCAACTCCGCGCTTGTTTTTCGGTGGGGCGATCCGGCCGGCCGCGCCACGTCGCCAGGATTGGGAGCGAAGGCTTTGCCTAGGCGAAGCGCCGCCTGCTAGAGATGCTGTCCAGACAACAAATCAATCCCTAGGGGAAAACATGCCCCTTGGAGATCATCGGTCCGGGATTCGGCCGCACCGGGACGAATTCCGTCAAGATCGCGCTCGAGCATCTGGGCTTCGGGCCCAGCCATCATATGTTCGAGGTGCGCGACAATCCCGAGTTCCTTGCCGATTGGGAAGCGGCGGCGCGCGGCGAGAAGCTCGATTGGGACAAGGTCTTTGCGGGCTATCGGTCACAGGTCGACTGGCCCGGCGCCAAATATTGGCGTGAGCTCGCGGCACACTATCCCGAGGCCAAGGTGATCCTGACGGTGCGCGATCCGGACGAATGGTTCGACAGCGTGCAGGCAACGATCGGAAAGTTCGTCGCCGCGCGCGGCAAGCATCCCTCGCCGCACGCGAACGCGATCGCCGAGATGGCCTACCAACTGGTCGCGCGCGCGACCTTCAATGACCGGATGACGGATCGCGAGCACGCCACCCGAATCTTCAAGCAGCACATTGCCGAAGTGCAGGCCGAGATTCCCGCCGAGCGCCTTCTCACATTCGATCTCAGCGAAGGCTGGGAGCCGCTCTGCGAATTCCTCGGGGTCGCGGTCCCCGACATTCCATTCCCGAAGACCAACTCGTCGAAGCAGTTCCACGAGGAGGAATGGAAGCGGGAATAGCTTGCCGGCCGCGTCGGCGGGAGCTGGCGGGGTCATTCCGGCACGCCGGCCTTCTTCAAGCCTTCCGCCCATAGGTCGAAATCCTGCTCCCGCCCAAAGGGCAGTAGATCTTTCAGGTTGGACAGCCTCAGCGCCGGATTGAGCTGACGCAGGCGCGCGACGGCCTTCTGGGCCTCGGCGAGCTTTCCCGCCTGTCCGGCGGCGGCCGCCGCCACGCAGATCGCCATGAAGAAATTCGGCTGCTCTCGCGCAGCCATTTCCGCCTGGGAAAATGCTTCGTCGTGACGGCCGGCAAAGAAATGTGCCCACGCCGACGCCATCCGCATGCCGAACATCTGAGGATCCTGCGGGCTCAGGCGCATGGCGCGGGCAGCGTGCTCGATCGCGGCGTCGGTTTCGCCGAGGAAGGCCCTCGCGATAGCGCTGAAGTGCCACGCCCAAGCGAGATTCGGATTGAGTGCCAGCGACCGTTCGATGAGCGCCGCGCCGTCATTCAGGTCGCCGACGACGATAATCAGCGCAAACCCCGCCGCGCAGAGCGCCACCGCGTCATCCCGGCCGAGGTCGGCGGCGCGTCGCGCCAGCCGCTCGGCTTCGGCGCGTTCCCCTGCGCGGTCGGCCACCCAGCTGAACCCCCTGCGCTGCGCGTAACAGCGCGCCGCCATGCCGTAGGCGGCGGCACAGTTCGGATCGAGCTCGATCGCGCGAGAGAAAAGCGCCAGCGCCTCCTCGTTGCTCGCCTTGCTGAAACTGTGGAAGGCGGCCATGCCGCGAAGGAAGTAGTCGTAAGCGTCCAGGCTCTCGGTCGGCTTGCGCTTCGCCCTTTCGATCTCGGCCTGTTCGAGCTTCGGCGCAATGGCGCCGACGACGCTCGCCGTCACCTGGTCCTGCAGGTCGAAGACGTCCTTAAGCTCGCCGTCGAAGCGGTCGGCCCAAAGATGCGCGCCGGTCGACGCATCGATGAGCTGGCCGGTGATGCGCACTCTGCTCCCCGCCTTGCGCACGCTTCCTTCGAGCACGTAGCGCACGCCGAGCTCGCGCCCGACCTGCTTCACGTCGACCGCGCGGCCTTGTAGGTGAAGCTCGAGTTGCGCGCGATCACGAAGAGCCAGCGCATGCGCGAGAGCGCGGTGATGATGTCTTCCACCATCCCGTCGGCGAAGTATTCCTGCTCCACATCGCCGCTCATGTTCTGGAAGGGGAGCGCGGCGATCGACGGCTTGTCGGGGAGGGCGAGCGCCGCAGCTTCGGAGGCGCCGGCATCCGTCGCGCCGGCCGGCCTCAGGCGATAGGCCCTGACCGGACGCGCGATGTTCTTCACCGTCTGCTCGCCCATGTCCTCGAAGCTGCAATCGAGCTTCCCGTTCACCTCCTCGTAGATCTTGGCGGAGATGCAGACGCCGCCGGGTTCGGACAACCTTTCCAGCCGCGCGGCGATGTTGACCCCCTCGCCGTAGATATCGGAGCCCTCGCCGATCACGTCGCCGAGATTGATGCCGATCCTGAGCACGATGCGGCGGTCGTCGGGGAGCGGCGCGTTCGCCTCTGCCATGTTGCGCTGCAGCTCGAGTGCCGCGGCTACGGCATTCACGGCGCTGCCGAACTCGATCAGGACGCCGTCGCCGATGATCTTGACGATGCGCCCGCCACGGGCGCGGACGGTTGGATCGAGGATGCCGGTGCGCCGCTCGCGCAACGCCACGAGCGTGCCGGCCTCGTCGGCTTCCATGAGACGGCTGTAGCCGACGACATCGGCCATCAACACGGCGGCGAGGCGGCGCTCCATGATCCCCGATTCCTGCGGGGGGGACATTAGCGGTCGGGGTCGGGACAATCCATGCCGTCACGCGCCGGCGGTTCGCCGCACCGGAGCCAGCTGCGTCGCGTGCCGAACGCCGGGAGGCCGCCCCCCGCTTTCGCCTAAGCGTCGAGGACGAGCGTCTCCACGGAGAGGACGATCGGAAGATGCTCTGCGATCTCGCTCCAGCTCTCGCCCTCGTCGGCACTGACGAACACCGAGCCGGAGCTCGTGCCGAAATAGACCCCGGCGGGATCGAGCCGATCGGTCGCCATGGCTTGGCGAAGCACCGCGAAATAGGCGCTCTGCGGCAGACCTTTCCTGAGCGCCTGCCAGCTTCCGCCGCCGTCGCGCGTGCGCCAGACCGCGGCCTTGCCCTCGGGCGGGTAGCGCGTCGTGTCGGCGGTGAGCGGCATCAGATAGAGGGTATCGGCATCGCGCGGATGCGCCGCCGCCGGGAAGCCGAAGGTCGTGGGCAGGCCCGCCTCGATGCTTTGCCATTTCTTGCCGCCGTCATCGCTGCGATACATGCCGCAATGGTTCTGCTGATAAAGCCGCGTCGAGCCCGGCGCGCGCTCCAAATGATGCACGCACTGCCCGAACTCCGGATAGCGCTGGTCCTCGGGCATGAAGTCGGCGCGCGTGCCGCTGTTGCGCGGCTCCCAGGTCTTGCCGCCGTCGCCGGAGTGGAAGACGCCGACGGCGGACATGCCGACCCAGATCTGGTCCTCGTCCTCAGGGTCGAGCGCGATCGAATGAAGGATCAGCCCCGCGCCGCCGCCGCGCCATTGCGAACGCGTGGGATGCTTCTGCAGACCTTCAACATGCTGCCAGGTCTTGCCGCCGTCGTCGCTCTTGAAGAGCCCGGCCGGCTTCACACCGGCGTAGAGGCTGCCGTTCCGGGGTGCGAGGCTCCACACGGCCTGGATCGGCTCCACGCCCTCTTTCTCCTCGTAGGCGAGCCCTTCGCCGGACTGGCTCCAGGTCGCGCCGAGGTCGGTCGACTTCCAAACATCGTGGCCGACCCAGCCGTTGCCGCCGCCGGCATAGATCGCGCCTGACGCCGGATCGGCGATGACGTGGTTGATCGGCCAGCCGCCGCAGAACGGACCCTTGAGCGTCCAGGTTTTCCGCTTCGCGTCGCTCTCGGCAATGAATGCACCCTTCGTCGTGCCGAGCAGAATCAACACCTTCGCCATTGCATTCCTCCCAAGAGCATTTCCCTCCGCGCCGATCCGCGCCTCTGCTAGGCCGTTCCCTCGAAGGCCCTTCTGAGCTCGGCGATGTCGAACTTCACCATCTTCAGCATAGCCGCGGCGACGCGGCGGACCTTCGCCTTGTCCTTGTCCTTCATCATCGCCGCGAACTCGCACGGGACGATCTGCCAGGAAACGCCGTAGCGGTCCTTGAGCCACCCGCATTGCTCGACGCTCCCGCCTTCCGAGAGCGCGTCCCAGAGGCGGTCGACCTCCGCCTGGTCTTCGCAGTTCACGATGAAGGAGATGGAATGATTGAAGGAATCGAGCGGGCCGGCGCTGATCGCCATGAACTGCTGCCCGGCAAGCGTGAACTCCACCACCTTGACCGCACCCTCCGGCCCGCTCGGCGTGTCGGCGGGGAGCGTGGTCACGCTGTCGACGCTCGAATTCGGTATGAGCGACGCGTAGAAGCGCGCCGCCTCGTCGGCTTTCTCGGAGTACCAGAGGCTGGGGATGATCTTGGACACCGGGTGGGCCTCACAAAGCCTGGTGGACAAAATACGTTGATATCCACATTATAGGGCAATGGCGAAACGCGCAACGCTTTCCTTTGCGACCACGCACCTTGTGCGCGACACCTGCCTCTGCCTGCATGTCCAGCGGGCGGCACGGCAGCTTGCGCGACGCTTCGACGAGGCGCTAAAGCCGGCCGGGCTCACGCACGGCCAGTTCTCGCTGATGATGTCGCTGAACCAGCCTATGCCGCCCAAGATCGGCGATGTCGCGGAGCTGCTCGGCATGGACCGCACCACGGTCACGGCGAACCTGAAGCCGCTTCAGCGTCGCAGGCTGATCGCGGTCGCCGCCGACCCGGACGACCGCCGCAGCCGCATCCTGGCGCTGACCAAGGCCGGGCAAAAAGTGCTCGCCGCCGCAGTCCCGCTTTGGATCGCGGCGCACGCGGAGCTTGAGCGCGACCTCCCCCGCGGCGCGCCCAGCCGCCTCCGCGCGGACCTCAACGCGCTTTCCTAGGCTTCACGCGGCTCCCTTCAGCCTCGCGATCTCCGCTTCGAGCGTCGCGATGCGCCCGTCGCGCTCGGCGAGCGCGGCAGCAACGTCGGCGGCTTCGAAGCGCTGCGGGATATGTTTCGGGCAATTCGAATCCCAGGCGGAGACGGTGAAGATCATCGTCTGCTCGGCGCGCGCGCCGTAGCCCTCCGGCATCAGCTTCGCGGTGAGCGGGGCATCGTCTTCCACGACACGCGCCTCGCCCCAGATCTTGATGCGCCGGCGGTTCGCGTAGTCGATCAGAAAGAGATAGGCCTTGGGATTGTCGGCAAGATTGCCCTGCGTGATGAACTGCCGGTTGCCGGCGTAGTCGGCGAAGGCGATGGTCTTCTCGTCGAGCACGCAGAGGAACCCGGCCGGCCCGCCGCGATGCTGGATGTAGGGCTGGCCCTCGCCGTTCGCAGTGGCGAGAAAGACGCTCGTCTGCGCCTCGATGAAGGTTTTGAGGTCGGCGGTGATACCGGTCCGCCAACCGCCGCCCTCCTCCTGATGCGCGTAGGCGCGGCGCGAGCCCTTGCGAGACTGGATCGCCTTCACCGTCGGCGTGAAGGCGACGTCGCTGGAATAGACGGCTGTCATATCCATGATCCTCTCCTTCAAAGTCCGAGCTCGCTGAGCGATGGGTGATCGTCGGGGCGGCGGCCGAGCGGCCAATGATATTTGCGTGCGCGCTCCTCGATCGGCAGATCGTTGATGCTGGCGATGCGGAGCCGCATCAGCCCTTCGGCGTCGAACTCCCAGTTCTCGTTCCCATAGCTGCGGAACCAACGGCCGCTGTCGTCATGCCATTCGTAGGCGAAGCGAACCGCAATACGGTTCTCGCGAAACGCCCACACCTCCTTGATGAGGCGATAGTCGAGCTCGCGGCTCCACTTGCGCGTCAGGAACGCCTCGATCGCGTCGCGCCCCTCAAGAAACTCCGCGCGATTCCGCCAGCGGCTGTCGATCGTGTAGGCGAGCGCGACGCGCTCCGGGTCGCGCGAGTTCCAGGCATCTTCGGCGAGACGCGCCTTCTCGGCGGCGGTCTCGGCGGTGAACGGCGGAAGCGGAGGGCGGCTCATGGATCAAGTCCTCGTCTGAAGCTCGGCGAAGCGTCCGCCGGCATCGATCGCCGGCGGCGCCTCTCGGTGGCATGCGTCACGCCGCCATGCGGGCGTTGACGACGGGGAAGTCGATTTCCGTCTTGGCGACTTCGTTGATGTAGTTGGTCCAGGTGTTGAGCGCGACGTGCTGCACGATCTCGATCACCTGCGCGTCGTCGTAGCCGGCGAGCTTGACGGCGCGAACGTCCTCGTCGCTGACGTGACCGCGCTGACGCACCACCTTGGCGGCGAAGCGGACAGCGGCGTCGGCCTTCGGATCGTTGGAGCCGCCGTTGCGATTGGCCGCCATCTCGGCGTCGTCGAGCTTGGCGAGGTTCTTGCCGAGATAGGTGTGCGCCGACAGGCAATAGCTGCAGCCGTTGATCTCGGCGACCGCGAGCGCGATCCGCTCGCGCGTCGGGGCCGGCAGTGCGCCTTTGCCGAGCGCGTCCATAAGCCCGAGATAGCCTTTGAGCGCGGCGGGGCTATTGGCGACGAGGCGGAAGAGGTTCGGGACGACACCGAGCTGCTTCTTCACCGCGTCGAGGAGCGGGCGGGAGGCCTCGGGCGCAGCGTCGACGGTGGCGGGCGTGGGGATGCGGGACATTGGAGGGGTTTCCTTTCGGGGTGGGGCCAGGCCGGCCCGACACCCGAAGAGCTAGGCCCTTCCATTCTCCGCAAATAGACGGCATTGTTGGGATGTATCCTCCTGAAATCTGGAAAGCATATGGACCGTCTTAATTCGATGTCGATCCTCCTGCAGGCGGTGGAGGCCGGCAGCCTGTCGGCCGCCGCACGCCGCCTCGGAACGCCGCTCGCAACCGTCAGCCGCAAGGTGTCGGAGCTTGAGACCCATCTCGGGACACGGCTCTTGGTCCGCTCGGCGCGCCGCCTCGCGCTGACCGATGCCGGCCGCTCCTACGTCGCCGCCTGCAAGCGCATCCTTGAAGATGTCGAGGAAGCCGAGCGCGCCGCCGCCGGCGAATACGTCTCGCCGAAGGGTGATCTCACCATTACCTCCCCGATCGTTTTCGGGCGGCTTCACGTCCTTCCGGTCGTAAGCGACTTCCTGAAGGCCTATCCGGAAATCAATGTCCGCCTCGCGCTCGCGGACCGCCTGGTCAACCTCTTCGAAGAGCAGATCGACCTCGCGG
This sequence comes from uncultured Alphaproteobacteria bacterium, assembly GCA_963761005.1. Taxonomy (GTDB): domain Bacteria; phylum Pseudomonadota; class Alphaproteobacteria; order Rhizobiales; family Afifellaceae; genus DASWJZ01. The sequence goes on along the minus strand of CAVXFK010000027.1, from coordinate 533,715 downwards.
TTCGGATCGGCGCGCTTCCAGACAGTTCGTTCGTGGCGACACGCGTCGGCGCGGTCCGCCGCGTGACCTGCGGCAGCCCGAACTATTTCGCTGCGCGCGGCACACCGCAAAAGCCGGCCGACATCGGCATGCATGACTGCGTGACCTTCATTGGGCTTGCTGCCGCGGAGAGCTGGACCTTCCAGACTGGGAAGGCGGGCGTGCATGTCGCGGTCCGCTCGCGGCTGATCGTGAACACGGCGGAAGCCGCTATCGACGCGGCAATAGCCGGCGTCGGGGTCACGCGGGTGCTCTCCTACCAGGCCGCCGCGCCGCTCAGCGCCGGTTCGCTCGCGCTGGTGCTGCAGGATTTCGAGCCCGAGCCGTGGCCGGTCAGCCTGATCCATCCCGGACAGGGACGCCTCCCGCTCAAGCTTCGCGCCTTTCTCGATTTCGCGGCGCCACGACTGCGCGCCCGGCTGTCCGGCATGGCCTCCTGAGACCGGCGCGATACGGCGGGCAGCGGGACTCTGACCCGCTCGAACGGTGACGGCCCAGCGTTGACTCGCAAGGTCAAGCTGATATCTGTGCCGCCGCAATCTGCAACGGTTGACGGATGGGCAGCTTCGCGGCGCCGCCGTGGAGGGCTTTTTCGCGGCGGAACCCCCGGGCGGTACCATAATGAACGCTGTCAATCACCACGTGATGGCCAACGCGATCCGCGCACTTGCGATGGATGGCGTCGAGAAGGCCAAATCCGGCCACCCCGGCATGCCGATGGGCATGGCTGATGTTGCGACGGTCCTCTTCACGAAATACCTGAAGTACGATCCCGCCGATCCGCATTGGCCGGATCGCGACCGCTTTGTGCTCTCCGCCGGGCACGGCTCGATGCTGCTCTATTCGCTGCTTTATCTGACCGGCTACCCGGAGATGACGCTCGATGAGCTGAAGCGCTTCCGCCAGCTTCATTCGAAGACGCCGGGGCATCCGGAGAGCTTCGACACTACCGGCGTCGAGACGACGACGGGTCCGCTTGGCCAGGGCGTCGCCACGTCCGTCGGCATGGCGCTCGCGGAGCGGATGCTGGCGGCGGAGTTCGGCGAGGACATCGTCGACCACCACACCTTCGTGCTTTGCTCCGACGGCGACCTGATGGAGGGCGTCAGCCACGAGGCGATCGCGCTTGCCGGGCATCTGCGGCTGAACAAGCTGATCTTTCTTTTCGACGACAATGGCATCTCGATCGACGGGCCGCTGACGCTTGCCAACTCGGTGGACCAGGTCGCGCGCTTCAGGGCGGCCGGCTGGAACGCAACCGGTATTCAGGGGATGAACCAGGAAGCCGTCACAGAAGCCATCGACGCGGCGCTGAAGTCCGATCGGCCGAGCCTGATCGCCTGCAAGACGGTGATCGGCTATGGGGCGCCCAACAAGGCGGGCACCTCCAAGGCGCATGGAGAGGCGCTCGGCGCTGAAGAGCTCGCCGGTGCAAAGCGGGCGCTCGAATGGAACTACGGTCCGTTCGAGATCCCCGATGACATCCTGACCGCGTGGCGCGAGGCCGGCGCGCGGGGCAAGTCGGCGAATGCTGAATGGAAGAAGCGCCTGGCGGCGAAGGATGCGAAGCTCCGCGGCGAGTTCGAGCGCCGTTTCGCTCGCAAGCGCCCGGCGGCGCTCGCGGAAGCTTTCGCAACGCTGAAGGCGAAGATCGCCGCCGACAAGCCGACGCTTGCGACGCGCAAATCGAGCGAGCTGGTGCTGGAGTCGATCGTGCCGGCGATGCCGGAGCTGGCGATCGGCTCCGCCGACCTGACGCCCTCGAACAACACGAGGACGAAGCATGCCGTCGACGTGAAGCCCGGCGACTTTTCCGGCCGCTACATCCACTACGGCATCCGCGAGCACGGCATGACAGCGGCGATGAACGGCATCGCCATGCACGGCGGCCTGCAGCCGGTCGGCGCGACCTTCTTCGTGTTCACCGACTACGCACGACCGGCGATGCGCATCGCCGCGCTCTCCTCGATCCCCGTCGTCTACGTGATGACGCACGATTCGATCGGCCTCGGCGAGGACGGGCCGACGCACCAGCCGGTCGAGCATCTGGCAGCACTCCGCGCCATGCCCAACATGCGCGTCTTCCGCCCGGCCGACACGATGGAGACCGCGGAGTGCTGGCAACTCGCGCTGGAACGGCTGGACGGCCCGACGGTGCTCGCCCTCACCCGCCAGAACCTTACTCCGGCGCGGAGCGACGCGGGAGAACGCAACCGCTGTGCGCAGGGCGCGTATGAGATTTCGCCGGCGGCAGGAAAGCCGCTCGCAACGCTCTTTGCCAGCGGCTCCGAGGTCGAGCTTGCGATCAACGCGCAGAAGCTTCTGAACGACAAGGGCATCGCCACCCGCGTCGTCTCGGTTCCCGCGCTCGAGCTCTTCCTGGAGCAGCCTGACAATTATCGCGCCGAGGTGATCGGAGACGCGCCGATCAAGCTCGCGGTGGAGGCGGCCGTGCGGTTCGGCTGGGATGCCGTCATCGGCTCCGACGGCCTCTTCGTCGGCATGCACGGCTTTGGCGCGAGCGGGCCCTACAAGGAGGTCTACAAGAATTTCGGCATCACCGCCGAGGCGGTGGCCGATGCCGTCGCCAAGCGGCACAATTCAGCGCAATCGAGGTAGGAACATGGCCGTACGTATCGCAATCAACGGATTTGGCCGCATCGGGCGGTTGGTGCTTCGCGCCATTCTGGAATCCGGCCGCAACGACATCGAGATCGTCGCGGTGAACGATCTCGGTCCGGTCGAGACCAACGCGCACCTGTTGCGCCACGATTCCGTGCACGGCAAGTTCCCGCACGAGGTCAAGGTCAACGGCGACACGATCGACGCAGGCCGCGGACCATTCAAGGTGACGGCCGAGAGGGACCCGACGCAGCTCCCGTGGAAGGATCTGGGCGTCGAGATCGCGCTCGAATGCACCGGCATCTTCACCTCGAAGGAGAAGGCGTCCGCGCATTTGAAGGCCGGAGCCAAGCGCGTGCTCGTCTCCACAACCTCGGACGGTGCCGACCTGACCGTCGTCTACGGCGTCAACGACGACAAGCTGTCGAAGGAGCACATCGTCGTCTCCAATGCCTCCTGCACGACCAACTGCCTCGCGCCGGTCGTGCACGTGCTTCACAACGCGATCGGCATCGAGCACGGCTTCATGACGACGATCCACTCCTATACCGGCGACCAGCCGACGCTCGACACGCTGCACAAGGACCTCTACCGGGCGCGTGGCGCGGCGATCAACATCATCCCGACGACCACCGGCGCCGCCAAGGCCGTGGGCCTCGTGATCCCCGAGCTCAACGGCAAGCTCGACGGCGCCTCGATGCGCGTGCCGACGCCGAACGTCTCGCTGGTCGATTTCAAGTTCGTCGCCAAGCGCGCGACCAGCGTCGAGGAGATCAACAAAGCTCTGATCGAAGCGTCGAAGTCGAACCGCCTGAAGGGCATCCTGGAGTTCACCACGGAGAAGCTCGTCTCCTCCGACCTGAACCACGATTCCGCGTCGTCGACGGTCGCCGTCGACCAGACCAAGGTGATCGGCGGCACCTTCGGCCGCGTGGTCTCCTGGTACGACAACGAGTGGGGCTTCTCCAACCGCATGGCCGACACGGCCGTGGCGATGGGGAAGCTCGGCTAGAGGAAGCGGGACGCGGCGTCCGGCCCTGACCGGACGCCGCGCTCGAACGGGACTCAGCGCCCGTAGGTGTAGGTGACGCTCGCTTTGTCGAGCGTGCTGAAGTGCAGGTTGAACCCCACCACGGCGCCCGACGCGTTCTCGTCAACGGGGAGAGCGTCAGCCTTCACCGCGAAGATCGTGATGACGTAGTGGTGCGGCGCGTCGCCCTGCGGCGGACACGGCCCGAAATAGGCTGCCGTGCCGGCATCGTTCCGCGACTGCACCGCGCCCGCCGGGAGCTTGCCGTTGCCGGCTTCGCCGGCGCCCTCATCCAGGCTCGTGGTCGTGGGCGGCAGGTTCGCGACCTCCCAGTGCCAGAAGCCGCTGCCGGTCGGCGCATCCGGATCGTAGATGGTGATCGCAAGGCTCTTGGCATCCGCCGGCACGTCCTTCCAAACCAGCGGAAGCGAGACATTGTCACCGTCGCAGCCGAACGCATTGGCCGTGTATTTGTGCGGAATTGTATTGTCGCTGCCGACCGCGGGGCTCGAAATCTCGAAAGCCCCTGCGGGACCGACGAGAGCGAGCGTGGCTATCGCCGCGCAAAGATGCAGTAGTTTCACGTCGATTTCCTCCCTTGGGACGCCCGCAATTGCTGCGTGGACGCCGTACATGATCGGTCCTCGCCAATCTCGGCGCAACCGGCATCAGCGCGGCATGCGATAGAGATAGTAGCGGTCCATTTCGACGCCGGCGGGCGGCGCGATCTTGGAAGCGGCGAGCGCGGGGAGGTCCTGGTCGCTCGCCACGATCGCGCCCGGCGCAAGCAGCGGCAGGATGTGTGGGGCGAGCCATTCCGCGAAGCGGCGATTGCGCTCGTCGTCGCCGGTGCCGATGTCGGAATGAATGAAGGCCGCACCGCTCTCGAAGCGCGCGCGGGCGGCTGGTAGCGTGACTTCGAGATTACCGACGATCAGCCGACCCGCGGCCGGCGTCGCGGCCGGATGCGCCTGCGGATTACGCTCGAAGACATAAATCTCGCGCTCCGGCAGGCGGGCTCGCAGGTGATCGAAGCTGCGGCCGTTGCCGAGGCCGAGCTCAAGCACGATGCCCGGAATCCCGGCGATCTCGGCGGCCGCCCAGTCGAGGCACGCGCGCTGCGCCTTTAGCCGCCGGATCGCCTTGTCGAGACGGGTCAGGCTTTGGCCGGAGTGGGTCAAATCGCGTGCTCCACGGCCGCGTCGATTGGCAAGATGCCGACCACTGTCAACGGGCGGCTGCCGATGATAAGAGGCTGCCCATCAAATTCTGGCAATGGGCTGAAATGCGGTTCCGGACCCTAACGGACGCGGGCGACATCAGCGGCAAGCGTGTGCTCCTTCGCGTCGACCTGAACGTGCCGGTGAAGGACGGCAAGGTCACCGACGCGACGCGGATCGAGCGCGTCGCGCCGACGATCAAAGCGCTCTCCGACGCCGGCGCGAAAGTGGCAATCCTTGCGCATTTCGAGCGGCCGAAGGGAAAGCGCGTGCCGGAAATGTCGCTGAAGCCGGTGGCCGCGGCCGTGGCGAAGGTCGTCGGCCGACCCGTCGCGTTCGTCGACGATTGCGTCGGCCCCGAGGCCGAGGCGGCGGTCAAGAAGCTCGCGAACGGCGCGATCGCGGTGCTTGAGAACACGCGCTTCCATGCCGGCGAGGAAGCGAACGACCCGGCCTTCGTCGCCGAGCTCGCCAAGCTCGGCGATCTCTATGTGAACGACGCCTTCTCCGCCGCGCATCGCGCGCATGCCTCGACCGAGGGCCTCGCGCACAAGCTCCCGGCCTATGCCGGGCTTGCCATGCAAGAGGAGCTTGAGGCGCTCGATCGCGCGCTCGGCAATCCGACGCGTCCGGTCGTCGCCATCGTCGGCGGCGCCAAGATTTCCTCCAAGCTCGAGCTTCTTGCCAACCTGATCCAGAAGGTCGACGCGCTCGTGATCGGCGGCGGCATGGCGAACACCTTCCTCGCCGCGAAGGGCATCGCCATCGGCAAGTCGCTGAACGAGCCGGACCTGGAGAAGACCGCGAAGCAGATCATGCTCTCGGCCGCCGGGAAGGGTTGCGCCATCGTGCTCCCGGCCGACGTTGTTGTCGCTTCCGCGTTCGAGGCGAACGCTCCGCACGCGACGGTCGCCGCCGACAAGGTGCCCGCCGACCAGATGATCCTCGACGTCGGCGAGAAGACCATCGCCGCGATCGACGAGTGGATCGACAAGGCTCAGACGCTTGTCTGGAACGGCCCGCTCGGCGCCTTCGAGAAGGCGCCCTTCGATCGCGGCACCGTGGCCGCGGCGAGACATGCCGCGGAGCGCACACGCGCCGGAAAGCTCCTTTCCGTCGCCGGCGGCGGCGACACGGTGGCGGCACTGAACCAAGCCGGCGTTGCCGGCGATTTCACCTACGTCTCGACCGCGGGCGGCGCCTTCCTCGAATGGATGGAAGGCAAGGCGCTTCCCGGCGTCGAGGCGCTCCGCCAGAGCGGAGCTTGAGACAGAGACACGAAGACCCGAAGGGAGAACAGCCATGAGCGAGCGGCTGGAAGACATCGCGATCAAGATGGTCGCGGAAGGCAAGGGCATCCTGGCGGCCGACGAGAGCACCGGCACGATCAAGAAGCGTTTCGATTCGATAAAGATCGACAACACCGAGGAGAACCGCCGCGACTATCGCGAGATGATGTTCTCCACGGGCGAAGCGATGCAGAACCACATCTCCGGCGTCATCATGTTCGACGAGACGATCCGGCAGAAGGCGAAGAACGGCACGCCGCTCGTGAACCTGATCTCCGCCGCCGGCTCCGTGCCGGGCATCAAGGTCGATGCCGGCGCGCACGACCTCGCCGGCTCTCCCGGCGAAAAGATCACCGAAGGGCTCGACGGCCTGCGCGGCCGCCTGAAGGAATATCATGGCCTCGGCGCGCGCTTTGCGAAATGGCGGGCGGTAATCACCATCGGCGACGACAGCCGGCCGAGTTGGAACTGCATCCACGCCAACGCACAGGCGCTCGCGCGCTACGCCGCGCTTTGCCAGGAGCAGAAGATCGTGCCGATCGTCGAGCCGGAGGTGCTGATGGACGGCCCGGAGGCCAAGCATACGATCGACCGCTGCTACGAGGTGACGGTGTGGACGCTGCAGACGGTGTTCCACGAGCTCTTCGTGGCCGGCGTCAAGCTCGACGGCATGGTGTTGAAGCCGAACATGGTCGTGCCCGGTCAGCATTCCGGCACGACGGCGAGCGTCGAGGAGGTGGCGGAGAAGACGGTGAAGGCGCTGAAGGCGACCGTGCCGGCCGCAGTCCCCGGTATCGCGTTTCTCTCCGGCGGCCAGTCGGACGAGGAAGCGACGGCGCACCTTTCGGCGATGAACGCCATCTACGACCTCCCCTGGAAGCTCACCTTCTCCTACGGGCGGGCGCTGCAGGCCGCGGCGCTCAAGGCCTGGGGCGGAAAGCACGGGAATATCAAGGCCGCGCAGGCCGCGTTCGCGCACCGCGCCAGGATGAACGGGCTGGCGGCGACCGGCACTTGGAAGAAGGATCTCGAGCTCAAGGCGGCGTGAGGCCGGCGACCCGAAAATCGCCGGATTGATCGGTTGGAAGGGGAGCCGTCTCCTTCCCATCTTCCGGACATGACGGATCGAGCCGAACCCACCCGCTTGTTCCTGGTCACGCCGCAAAGGATCGACGTGGCGAGCTTCCTGCCGCAGCTCGGCGAGGCGCTTTCGGCGGGCGAGGTGGCGGCCGTGCTGATCGGCGGCGCACCGGCAGGCGAGATGGAGGCGCTCGCCGCCGCTCTCGTGCCCGTCATCCAGGAAAAAGGTGTTGCCGCGCTTGTCGCCGACGACACGCGGCTCGCCGGCCACGTGAAGGCCGATGGCGTCCATATCGGCTCGGGTCTTGAGGACCTGAAGCTCGCGGTCGAGTCGTTCCACCCGAAGCGCATCGTCGGCGCCGGCAACATCGCGTCACGACACGCGGCCATGGAGGCCGGCGAAGCGGGCGCCGACTACCTCTTCTTCGGCCGCCCGCACGGCGACACGCACGACGCGCCGCATCCGAAGGCGCTCGACCTTGCGGAATGGTGGGCGGAGCTCATGGAAATCCCTGCCGTCATCATGGCCGGCCGCACGCTTGAAAGCGTCGGCGAGGCAGCGGCGACCGGCGCCGCTTTCGTCGCGCTGAACGATGCCGTCTGGTCGCACCCGGTCGGACCGGGCGAAGCGATCCGCGCGGCGATCGCAACTCTCGCCGAAGAAGGGCGGCGCGCGGCATGAGGCTTCTTGCCCCCCTCCCCGCCCTCTGGCTCGCGCTCGTGCCCGCCGCGGCATGGAGTGCCGGAGTGGGCGACAGCCCGCAATCGATCGAAGAGCGCATCGACCAAGGCCTCGGCGCTGCGGCCGGAACTGCAGCCCCGGACACTGCCGCGCCCAGCACCGGCAACTCGACCGGGCTTTCGCTTCAGCCGTCGCTCGGCGACACCGACGCGTCGCTCAACGTGCCGACTGGCCTGCATCGGCTGCACACGACGCTCGATCCGATCAGCATCGACCAGCGCATCGACAAGGGCCTGACCGCCGCCGGCGAAGAATCCGCTTTTCCCCCCGACTACGCCTACGGGGCGTATCAGCGCGGCTGGTTCCTGACGGCGTTCTCGCTCGCGCTCGACCGCGCCAAGCAGGGCGACCGCGCCGCGCAGACGCTGCTCGGCGTGCTCCTTTCACGTGGGCTTGGCGTGCAGCAGGACCTCGCGGCCGCGGCCGACTGGTACAAGCTCGCCGGCGACGCAGGCGATCCCGAGGCGCTCTATGCGCTCGGCCAGCTTTATCTCGACGGCAGCGGCGTTCCGAAGGACCCTGCCAAGGCGGCGGAGCTCTTCCGCAAAGCGGCCGACGACGACCAACCCGACGCCGCACGCGAGCTTGCCTATCTGCTTCTGCAGGGGAACGGCGTCGAAAAGAACGCGATGCTCGCCGCCGCGTATCTGCGACGCGCCGCCAGCCTCGGCGACATGGACGCGCAGTACACGCTTGCCGGACTCTATGTCGACGGCGTCGGCGTCGTCGCCGACGACGCGCAGGCGACGCGCTGGTTCGCCGAGGCCGCAAAGAACGGCCATGTCGGGGCCGAGGTCGAATACGCGATCAATCTTGCCAACGGGCGCGGGACGAAGAAGGACCCGACGCAAGCCGCCTACTGGTTCACTCGCGCCGCGGGAACCGACAACCCAGTGGCGCAGCTTCGCCTTGCGCGCATGTATGCCGAGGGCATCGGCGTCGACGCCGACCCTGCGACGGCCGCGCGCTGGTATCTGATCGCCAAGCTCGACGGGATCGAGGACGACCACATGGAGGACCTGCTGAAGCGGCTCGATCCGGAAGCGCTGAAGACCGCGCAGACGGCCGCCGACGATTGGGCGCGGCTCAGGCGCGGCGTCTTCCAGACCGCGATGGCACCACCGCCGAAGCAGAGCGCGCCGGTAGACAATTCCACCGAGTAGCAGTATATGCGGCCACCTTTGCCGCGCCCCTGGCGTCGGCGAAACGATCAGCACCTCGAATTCAGCGCGCCTGGCGGAGCCCCGCACTCTCGGCACACGGCTGAAGCGGGGCGGGACGAGAAAGGAATGGACGGACGTGCAGGTTATCGTCAGGGACAATAACGTCGACCAGGCGCTGAAGGCGCTGAAGAAGAAGATGCAGCGCGAGGGCATCTTCCGCGAGATGAAGCTCCGCAATCATTACGAGAAGCCATCGGAGAAGAAGGCCCGCGAGAAGGCGGAAGCCGTCCGCCGTGCGCGCAAGCTCGCCCGCAAGCGCGCGCAGCGCGAGGGGCTTATCCCGAGCAAGCGTCGCGCGCGTTGATCCTTTTGCCGCGCGCCCGAAAGCGGCGCGGGGCCACGGAAGCTGAAATATGATGCGCGCGGTCTTCCCTCGTCGTTCGACCGCCTGGCTTGCCGGCACGTTGGCACTCGGGCTCGCCGCCTGTCAGTCGCAGACTGCCCGCGTCCCGATCTCCGTCGATCCATCGACAGCGTCCGTGGCGAACATCGATTCGCTTTCCGCCGTCATCGCCCGCGAGCCGAATAGTGCGGAGGCCTACAATGTGCGCGGCTCCGCCTTCGGACGCGCCGGCCGTTACAGCGATGCGATGGCCGACTTCAACAAGGCGATCGAGCTCGATCCGAACTTCGCCCGCGCCTACTATAATCGCGCGCTGATCTTCCGCCGCAACGGCAACCAGAAGAGCGCGCTCGCCGACTACAACAACGCCATCCGCGCCGATCCGCGCTATGCGCCCGCCTATGTCGGCCGCGGCAACATGTATCGCCAGAACGGCCAGCTCGATCTGGCGCTCACCGACTACAACGCCGCGATCCAGCTCGACCGCACCGACGCCCAGGCGTTCTATAATCGCGGCCTCGTCTATCAGGCGCAGGGTCAGCACCCGTCGGCGATCGAGGATTTCACCAGCTCGATCGGCCTCTCGCCGAAATCGGCCGAGCCCTATAACGGGCGCGGCACCTCCTATCTCGCGGTCGGCGACGCGCGCACGGCGCTCGACGATTTCAACGAGGCGGTGAAGCTCGACCGTTCGAGCTACATCGCCTGGACTAACGAGGGCCTCGCGCTCGAGCAGCTCGGCGAGAAGCAGAAGGCGAATGCCGCCTTCGCCCGCGCCGCGAACCTGAACTCGAGCTACCAGCCGGCAAGAGACGGCATGCGCCGGACGCAGGGGGCTGGCTAAGCCGCGGGGGAACTGCAGCTCATCCTCCCCGCTACGATTCCTCCAAGGCGACGGCCTTCCGCAGGAGATCGATGTGATCGGCGCGTTTGCGGCCGACCTTCGTGCCGGCCAGGTCCCAATAAAGCGTGTGGGTGAAGAAGCGCGAGAGCGGCCACGGAATGCCTTTCCGCAAGATCGTCACTTTTTGATCTTCGATGCCTGGCCCGAAGAGGCTCGCATGCTCTCCGGAGACGAGGTCGCCGAAAAAGATGGCACGATGCGGATCATAGATGTTCGTCCAGCGAACCACCGCGAATGGCGCCGCGTGGTGGGGGAACCACTTCTTCGCAACGCGCATTCCGGTCGTGGCGAAAGCGGCCCTGTCGATCAGTGAAGGGGCGTAGAGGAGCGATGATGCGACGTGCTTTTCGCTCTTAGCGGCGGGTCTGGCGGTCATCTGCCTCCTCATCCGACAAAGCGGCGGACGTCTCCCGCGGCGCGGGCTGTCAGGATTTCTGGCATACTCCACCGGATCGTCCGGAAGTGGCGGCGCCAGCGACAGGAGCCGATCCCGCTCGGCCTGGCTCAGCTCATCCAAGTCATAGGCGAGAAGGAAGTCGGCGTGGCTCAGCGGTGAGCCGAGCGTCACGAAATCGCTGATCAGCCAAGTATCGCTCTCCGAGCGCATCGCCTCGAACACGGTCCGCTGTGCGGCACGGAAGGCCGGGAGGGAGACGTCCGGGGGCTTGAGCCCGCATTCGCCATCGGTCCATCCGACGAACGCATCGAGCGCCTCAAGCGCCTTGAGCGTCTCTTCGCCCGGCGGGTTTTCCGGGCTCGGCCCCTTCTGCGCCCAGAACTCGCAGATCAGGTCGTAGGCGATGATCGCGCCGAGGCTGTGCGCGGCGAAGACGATGCGCCGGTAGCGCCCGGATTCATGCAGCTGCGTCAGGAGCGCCAGCCCCCGCTCGCGGATCGCCTTGCGGGCGGCGATCGTGTCGGGCACTGCGCGGACGTAGCGCCACATCGCCGAGATAGGGCACGAGGACGCTATTGATGAAGAAGCCCAGGGCTGCAGAGCCGGCCAGCGAAACCAGCCGCCAGGCGCCGACACCGTTCTCACTCGACCACTGGCATGGTACCCTCCACCAGAGGATCGCGCCAAACGCGAGAGAGACGATGAGCGCGAAGGCCGACCCGTAGAGACCCGCATTGCGTCGAACCGCGAGCGGGACGAGAATGACGGCGCAGATCAGGCTGCCGCCGACGCCAAATGTAACGTTCGCGTTCGCCGAGTGGCTTGTCGGCGTTGCCCCAAATACTGAGGTCAGGAAGAGCGAGAACGCTGCCAACGACAGCAGCCAAAGAAATATCCAGGCACTCATTACGCCGCACGGCACATCCTTCGGCCAGCGCAGGAGCAACCCCGACACCCAGGCCCAAAGCTGGCTGCGCGTGGTGCCGGTCATGAGGTCCGCCCAATAGAGCTCGAAGAAGTCGGTGCGGACGTGTTTCTCGTCGGCGGTGGTGGTGATGCGGCGAAGCTCGAGCGAGCCGGTCACCGCGTCGGGTACCAGCCAGACCTTGCGTTCGGGCCCGCCAGGCGAAGCCGCCTTGGTCCATACCGTGTCCACGAAGGAGCGCAGCGTCCCCATTGGGCGCTGCTCGCCCATGCCGTGAATGACGATGACCGCCTGCTTCTTCCGGTCGAGGACCGGAGTGCGCGGCACCGCGTTTGCGCTCATTCTCGCCTCGCCTCCCACAACCAAGGCGAGTTTACCGCGTTTTCGAAACTCCGTGAACGACCAATGATGGGGTCGGCGTCAGTCCAGCGCCTTGACGATATCTTCCGTCATCTTCTTCGCGTCGCCGAAGAGCATCATCGTGTTCGGCTTGTAGAAGAGCGCGTTGTCGATGCCGGCGTAGCCGGTGGCGAGCGAGCGCTTCACGAAGAGGACGGTCGCCGCCTTGTCCACGTCAAGGATCGGCATGCCGTAGATCGGCGAGGATGGGTCGTCGCGCGCCGCCGGATTGGTCACGTCGTTGGCGCCGATCACGTAAGCGACGTCGGTCTGCGCGAATTCCGAGTTGATGTCCTCAAGCTCGAACACCTCGTCGTAGGGCACGTTCGCCTCGGCGAGGAGCACGTTCATGTGCCCCGGCATGCGGCCGGCGACCGGGTGGATGGCGTATTTCACCTCAACGTCATGCGCCTTCAGCTTGTCGGCGAGCTCGCGGACGGCATGCTGCGCCTGCGCCACAGCCATGCCGTAGCCCGGCACGATGATGACCTTCGAGGCGTTCTTCATCAGAAACGCGGCATCCTCTGCCGAGCCCTGCTTCACGGTCTTGTCGCCGGCGTCGTGTGCCGGGCCGGCCGCCTCACCGCCGAAGCCGCCGAGGATGACGGAGATGAACGAGCGATTCATCCCCTTGCACATGATGTAGGAGAGGATAGCGCCGGAGGAGCCTACCAGCGCGCCGGTGATGATCAGCGCCGTGTTCCCGAGCGTGAAGCCGATGCCGGCCGCCGCCCAGCCGGAATAGGAGTTCAGCATCGAGATCACGACCGGCATGTCGGCGCCGCCGATCGGAACGATGATCAGGATGCCGAGCGCGAGCGACAGCAGCGTGACCAGCCAGAAGGCGAAGCGGCTCTCCGTCGTTACCAGGCTGTAGATGAAGAACACGACCAGCACGGCCAGCGCGATGTTGATGACGTGCCGCATCGGCAGGATGATCGGCTTCCCCGACATGCGCCCGTCGAGCTTGAGGAAGGCGATGATCGAGCCGGTGAAGGTGATCGCGCCGATCGCCACGCCGAGGCTCATCTCGACGAGGTTCGGCCGATGGATGTCGCCGAGCGTGCCGATGCCGAAGGCCTGCGGCGCATAGAGCGCCGCCGCGGCGACGAGCACGGCAGCAAGGCCGACCAGCGAGTGGAAGGCGGCGACGAGCTGCGGCATCGCCGTCATCGGAATGCGGCGCGCGACCGTCGCGCCGACGGCGCCGCCGGCGGCCATCGCGATGATCAGCAGGAGCCAGGCGAAGAAGCCGGCCGGCGGGCTGCCGAACAACGTCGTCAGTATGGCGAGCGCCATGCCGATCATGCCGAGAAGATTGCCGCGCCGGCTCGATTCGGGATGCGACAGCCCGCGCAGCGCCTGGATGAAGAGCACCCCGGCGACGAGATAGAGGAAGGCGGTGAAGCTGGCCGACATCAGCGCGCCGCCCGCTCTTTCCGCTTGTACATGGACAGCATGCGCTGCGTGACGAGGAAGCCGCCGAAGATGTTCACGCTCGCGAGCATCAGCGCGAAGAAGCCGAAGAAGCGGGCGATCCCGGTTCCCGCGCCGACGAGATCGACGCCAACGGCAAGCAGCGCACCGACGACGATCACCGAGGAGATGGCGTTGGTGACGCTCATCAGCGGCGTGTGCAGCGCCGGCGTCACCGACCAGACCACGTAGTAGCCGACGAAGATCGCGAGCACGAAGATGGAGAGCCGGAACACGAAGGGATCGATGAGGCCGCCCGACATCGCATGCGCCGCGACGCCGGCAGCGTCGGCGGCCGACTCGATGCTGAAGCGCGATCTGCGCCGCCTGCTCGGCAGCCGTGCGCGCCTGCTCGGCCGCCTGAGCCGCAGCCTGTGCCGCCGCCTCCGCCTGGCGGACGGCGTCGCTAAGCGCCTCGTTTTCCATCAGGCACCTCCTTCCGGCGCTTTCGGCGCGAAGGCCGGATGCACGATCGCGCCGTCGGCGGTCAGAAGCGTCGCGGCGACGATCTCGTCATCGCGGTTGATCTTGAGCGCCTTCGTCTCCTTGTCGATCATCGGCTCGATAAAGGCGAGGATGTTGCGGGCGAGTAGCGCTGACGAGGAAGCCGGGATGCGGCCCGCCATGTTGAGATAGCCGACGATCGTCACGCCGCCGACCTTCGCGACCTCGCCAGCCACAGCGCCCTCGACATTACCGCCGCGCTCGACCGCAAGGTCGACGATGACCGATCCGTCCGCCATCGAGGCGACCATCTCGGCGTTGACCAATTTTGGCGCCGGACGGCCGGGGATGAGCGCGGTCGTGACGACGACGTCCTGCTTGGCGATGTGGTCCTTCACGAGCGCCGCCTGCTTCGCCTGATATTCCTTCGACATCTCCTTGGCGTAACCGGCGGCGGTCTCGGCCGCCTTGAACTCCTCGTCCTCGACCGCGATGAACTTGGCGCCAAGCGAGGCGACCTGCTCCTTGGCGGCCGGACGAACGTCGGTCGCGGAGACGACGGCGCCGAGCCGGCGCGCTGTCGCAATCGCCTGCAGGCCGGCGACGCCGGCGCCCATCACGAAGACGCGCGCCGCCGGCACCGTGCCGGCCGCCGTCATCATCAACGGAAGGGCGCGCGAGAAGTGCTCTGCCGCCTCGATCACCGCCTGGTAGCCGGCAAGGTTCGCCTGGCTCGAAAGCACGTCCATCGCCTGCGCGCGGGTGATGCGCGGGATCAGCTCGAGCGCGAAGGCCATCACGCCGGCATCCGCCATGCGCTTCAGCGCGTCCTCGTTGCCATAAGGGTCCATGAGCGCGACGACCGCCGCGCCGCGCGGATAGCCGGAGAGATCTTCCGGCCGCCGCACTTTCAGCACGAGATCGGCGCCGGCGAGCGCGGCGCTCGCGCTCTCGGCGACCTCGGCGCCGGCTTCGCGATAAACCGCGTCGCGCATGCCGGCGGCAGCGCCCGCCCCCGTCTCGAGCGCGACGGTTGCCCCGAGCGCGACGAGCTTCTTCACCGAATCCGGCGTCGCAGCAACGCGCGGCTCGACCGCAGCGTCTTCCTTCAGGATGGCGACGCGCATTGCTTGGCTAGCCGAGCGCCAGCACCATCAACACGAACCCGATGATCACAACGCCGACGAGCGGCCTGATCGAGCCCTTCATCAGGAGGCCGGCCGTCGTCGCAGCGAACATCAGCACGATCATCAGAACGCCGAGCCAGAAGCCGTGGGCGGCGATGCCGAAGAGCGTCAGCGACTGGAGGATCGAAATCGTCGCGAGCAACCCGATCTTGGTCATCGCCACGAAGCCGGCAAAAGTCCGCTGGTGCTCGGCGTAATCCATCGGCGCGCCGACCTCGACGGGTCCGGAATGCGTGTGTTCGGCCATGATCTCCCCAGGGAAGCAAGGTAGCGTCGCAGGAGCCTTTAACACACGGCCGGAAAACGGGGCAACGTGCCGACGCGCCGCAGCAGCGCCAATCAGCCGCTCGGCCCGCCGGACGCCGGCGCGGCCTCCGGCAGGGGGAGCCCCGCCCCTCCGAGCGCCTCGGCCTGCCGTTTCGCCAGCGCCTCGCGCTCGAAGCCTTCGATCTCGGCCTCGAACAGGCGATGGAAATTAAGCTCCGCCTTGAGATGCAGGAACACGGCCCCGAGGCCGACGGCAGCGCGATTCATCAGCACGAACTCGCGTGGGATGGTCACCGGGCTCTTCGGCTTCAGCCGCTGCTTCACCTCCCAGACCTCGCGGCGGCCGTAAGTGTGGGGCGCGACGCCGTCAGCGATGGTGCGGACACGGTCGTCGAGGAGCGGCGCGAAGATGAAACGCGCCCAAAGGCTGAGCGTGTCGACCAGCTCGTCGTTGAGATCGCGAAAACCCCAGATCCGATAGGCCTCGGCGATTCGTGAGCGGTCGTCGTGCTGAAAGCCGCGATAGAGCGAAACGACGCCTTCGACGAAGCGCGGCGAGAAGATGCGGATGCAGCCGTAGTCGAGAAGGTTCAGCCCCGCCGGTCTGTCGTCCTTCTGGATGACCGTGTAGTTCCCGAGATGCGGATCGCCGTGGATGACGCCGTAGCGCGCGAAGGGCCGCCACCAGGCATGGAAGAGCGCGGTCGCGATCAGGTTCCGCTCTTCGAGCGGCCGGCCGACGAATGAGAGGAGACGCTCGCCATCGAGCCAGGTCATGGTGAGCAGCCGCTTCGTCGAAAGCTCCGGCAGAAAGCGCGGCACGCGCACGTCTTCGGCATCGGTAAGCATCGCGGAATAAAGCCGCATGTGCGCGGCTTCGCGTGCGTAATCGAGCTCCTCGCGCAGCCTCTCTCCGAGCTCCTTCAGAATCTCGCGCGTGTCGATCTCCGGGCTGAAGCGGCGCTGCACGGAAAGGATGACGCCGAGCTGGCCCAAATCCGCTTCGACCGCCGACTGCATGTCCGGATATTGCAGCTTGCAGGCAAGGCGGGTGCCGTCGGGCGCGGTCGCGCGGTGCACCTGGCCGAGCGAGGCGGCCGCCGCCGGCTCGTGCTCGAAGGACTTGAAGCGCTTCGTCCAGTCGGGCCCGAGCTCCGCTCGCATCCGCCGCCGCACGAAGGCCCAGCCCATCGGCGGCGCCTCGGCCTGCAGCTTCTGCAGCTCGAAGGCATATTCCGGCGGCAGCACGTCAGGGACGGTCGCGGCAAGCTGCGCGACCTTCATGATCGGGCCCTTCAAGCCGCCGAGCAGGCGGGCAAGCTCGAGCGCCTGGGCGTTCCGGTCGAAGCCACGCCCAAGAGCGCGCGAGCTGATCGCCCGCGCCGCAAAGCCGCCGACACCGGTGCCGACCCTGGCGTAGCGCGAAAGCCGCCCGGAAAGCCTGTTCGCCTCGTCGTCGCTGGAAGACATCGCGCCGTTAGGTGGGCCTGAACGCGAGGCAACGCAACTGGAAGCGGGTCCCGCGCATTTCCTCTTGCCGGCTCACGGCCAAGAAATTCGGGGGCAGCGTTCCTTGGCGTTCGACACTTCCTTGCATCGACCCCTTCCGCCGCGCGCCGACCTCCCGAGCGCGGGCGGAAACCCCGCGCTGGCGCTTGCAATGGTCGTCGTCGCCATCGCAGCGCTTTATTTCGGCCGCGACATCTTCGTGCCGCTCGCGCTCGCGATGCTGTTGAGCTTCGCGCTCGCCCCCGCCGTCCGACGGCTCCGCCGGCTGCACATCGCGAACATCCCGGCGGTGCTCAGCGTCGTCGTCCTTGCCTTCCTGCTCATCTTCGCGCTCGGCGCGGTCGTCGCCTGGCAGGCGACCGATCTCGCCGAACGCCTGCCGACCTATCGCTCGAACATCGAGACGAAGATCGATTCGGTCCTGAAGGCCCCGCCAGGCGGGCGCTTCTTCGAACGAGCCACCGAGATGGTGCGCGATCTCGGCCACAAGATCGAACAGGATGACAAGCAGGCGGCCGCCGAAGACTCTTCGAGCGCCGCCGCCGACGGCGAGCCACAGAAGCCGATCCCGGTCGAGATCCGTCAACCGGCGCCGACCTCGATGCAGATCATCTCCACGGTCCTCGGCCCGCTCATAAGCCCGCTCGCAACCGCCGGCATCGTGATCGTGTTCGTGATCTTCCTGCTGTTGAAGCGGGAGGACCTCCGCGACCGTCTGATCCGGCTTGCCGGGTCGCGCGGCCTGCCGCGCACGACGCGCGCACTCGACGACGCGGCGCAGCGCGTCGGCCGCTATCTCCTGATGCAGCTCGTGGTGAACACGACCTACGCCATCCCGATCGGGATCGGGCTGTGGCTGATCGGCATCCCGAACCCGGTGCTCTGGGGATTGCTCTGCGGGCTCATGCGCTTCGTCCCCTATATCGGGCCGATCGTCGCCGCCTTCTTCCCGCTCGCGCTTTCGATCGCCGTCGATCCGGGCTGGACGACGCTCCTCCTGACCGCGGGCCTTTTCATTGCGGTCGAGTTGATCATCAACAACCTGATCGAACCGTGGCTCTACGGCGCGAGCACGGGGCTCTCGCCGCTCGCGATCATTGCGGCGGCGGTCTTCTGGACCTGGCTCTGGGGCCCGGTCGGCCTGCTCCTGTCGACGCCGCTCACGGTCTGCCTCGTCGTGCTCGGCCGGCACGTGCCGCAGTTCGCCTTCCTCGACGTGCTTCTCGGCAACGAACCGGCGCTCTCTCCGCCGGAGCTGCTCTATCGGCGGCTGCTCGCGGGCGATCCGAACGAAGCGACGGAGCGGGCGGAGGAATATCTCCGCGAGCATACGCTCGGCGCCTTCTATGACGCAGTGGCGGTGCCGGCGCTTGCGCTGGCGGAAGAGGATCGGGCGGAGCTCCATCTTTCCGACGAGCAGCGCCTGCGCGTCTCCGAAAGCGCGCTCCTACTGATCGACAATCTCGAAGAGTGGGAAGAGAACGGCCATGCGAAAAGCGAGGAGCCGGACGCGCCTGCAGACGATTTCTCCAGACTGAAGGGCGTTCCAATCCTCTGCGTCGGAGCGCGCGGCAATCTCGACGACGCCGCCGCGGCGGCGCTTGCGCAGCTCCTCGAGCGGCGCGGCGCCGACGTTCGCCTCGTCGCGCACGAATCGCTGCAGACCGCAACGTTGCGCGAAGCCGATCTTGGACATCCGGCGGCCGTTGTCCTCTCCTATCTGAACTCCGACTCGCTTACCCATGCGCGCTTCCTGGTGAGACGCCTCAGGCGGCGTCTGCCCGAAGCGCTGATCGTCGTTGGGCTCTGGACCTTCGAGGAAGAGGAAGCCGGCCGCCGCGATCCGCTCGAGGCGACCCGCGCCGACGCGGTGGCCACGTCGCTCAAGGCGGCGATGGAGCGAGTCTCGGAGGCCGTCGCACGCGTCGAGGGAGACGAGGCGCCGCCGGCCCTCGCGGTGCAGCGCTGACGAAAGGCGGCAGGCAGCGATCAGCGTTCCGCCGCTTCCAGCTCGTCGATCAACCCCTCGATCACCGAAAGCCCCATCTTCCAGAAGCCGGGGTCGCTCGCATTGAGGCCGAAGGGGGCGAGAAGCTCCTTGTGCTTCTTCGTGCCGCCGGCCCTGAGCATCGCGAAATACTTTTCCTGGAACCCGCTCTCCGCCTTCTCGTAGACGGCGTAGAGCGAGTTCACGAGGCAGTCGCCGAAGGCATAGGCGTAGACATAGAACGGCGAGTGGATGAAGTGCGGGATATAGGCCCAGAAGGTCTCGTAGCCGGGGCCAATGCGGATCGCCGGCCCGAGGCTTTCGCGTTGCACGTTCAGCCAGAGCTCGCCGATCCGATCGGCGGTCAGCTCCCCTTCCCGCCGCTCAAGATGGATGTGCCGCTCGAACGTGTAGAAGGCGATCTGCCGGACCACTGTGTTGATCATGTCCTCAACCTTGGCGGCGAGCATGATCTTGCGCTCGCGCGCGTCCGGCGCCGCTTGCAGCATGGCGCGGAAGGTCAGCATCTCGCCGAAGACGCTTGCGGTCTCGGCCAGCGTCAGCGGCGTCTGCGACATCAGGAGGCCCTGGTCGGCGGCGAGCACCTGGTGCACGCCGTGGCCGAGCTCGTGCGCGAGCGTCATCACGTCGCGCGTCTTCCCCTGGTAGTTCAGAAGCACGTAGGGGTGCACCGACGGCACCGTCGGATGCGCGAAGGCGCCCGGCGCCTTGCCCGGCCGCGTCGGCGCATCGATCCAGTGCTTCTCGAAGAAGCGCTTCGCGATCGCCGCCATCTCCGGCGCGAAGTCGCCGTAGGCGGTGAGCACCGTTCGCTCGGCGTCCTCCCAGACGATGCGCCGGTCACTCGATTCGGGAAGCGGCGCGTTGCGGTCCCAGAACTCGAGCTTGTCCTTGCCGAGCCAGCGGGCCTTCAGCGCATAGTAGCGGTGCGAGAGCCGCGGATAGGCCTCGTGCACCGCTTTCACCAGCGCATCGACCACTTCCGGCTCGACCCGGTTCGAGAGATGCCGCGCCGCCGCGACGTCCTTGAAGCCGCGCCACTCGTCGGAGATCGACTTGTCCTTGGCGAGCACGTTGGTGACGTGGGTGAAGAGCCGGATGTTCTCCTTGAACGTCGCAGCGAGCGCCTCCGCCCCGGCCTTCCGCTTCTTCTCGTCCGGATCGACCAGCCGGTTGAGCGTCGGCTCAAGCGGCAGCTTCTCCCCATCGACGTCGAAACGAAGCATCGCCATCGTCTCGTCGAAGAGCCGGTTCCAGGCGCCGCGGCCGGTCGCGTACTTCTCGTGGAAGAGCTGCTCGATACGGTCTTCGAGCTGATACGGGCGCTCAAGCCTCAAATCCTCCAGCCACGGTCGATAGACCGCGAGCGCCGGAGTCTTCAGCGCCTCTTCGATCGCCGCATCGTCGATGCGGTTGAGCTCCAGCCCAAAAAACAGGAGATGCGTCGAGATCGCGGTGAGCTTGTCCTGCATGTCGCCGAAGAATTTCGAGCGCGCCGGGTCGGTGGTGTCGCCGGCATGCACGAGGCCGGCAAAGCTTCCGAGCCGGCCGAGAACCTCCTCGATCGCCTCGAACTCGGCGATCACGGCGGCGAGCTTGGTGCCGCCCTCCGGCGATTCGCAAAGCGCCTTGAGCTTGCCCTTGTAACGCGCCTCGAAAGTGCGAGCGGCCTCGGTGCTCTGATCGAGGTCGCGCTTCACCTCCGGCGCGTCGATCGCCGAGTAGAGATCGGAGAGATCCCAGACCGGCAGTGCGCCGAGATCGTCTGCTCCCCGGCTCTTAAGACGCGCTTCTTTCGCCACACGCATTCTCCTGCTCAAGACCCGCGTTCCCGCGGCCTGCTAATCCGTTCTTAACCGTAAGCGAGGGACAGTCCGCCCGGTTTGCGTCGCGTACCGGCGGCGGCCGGTTGATGCTTACGGAAGGTGATATGGCAGTTCACGTCCTGGTCGTCGATGACGATCCCGCCGAACGCAGCCACATCGAAGAAATCCTAAGAAGCCAAGGTCACTCAGTCGAGGGAGTCGGGAGCGGCGAAGCCGCACTCGCGCGCCTTTTGAAGGCCGATCCGACGCCGGTCTCCGCGATGATCCTCGATCTCGTCATGCCGGAGATGGACGGCATGACGGTGCTCGAACGGCTTGCGCGCCATTCGCTCTCGGTACCTGTGATCGTGCAGACGGCGGCAACGGGAGCCGATCTCGGCGGCTCCGCGATTCGCGCCGGAGCCGTCGACTTCCTGGTCAAGCCGGCGACACCGGAACGCATTCGCGTCTCGCTCATGAACGCGCTCAAGATCGGCGCGCTCGAAGGCGAGGTCCTCAGGATGCGGCTCTCGCGTTCCGGCGCGCTCAGCCTTGGCGACATCGTCATGCAGTCGCCCGCCATGGAGCGGGTGAGCCAACTTGCTGTACGCGCTGCGCGCTCCTCGATTTCCGTTCTGATCGAAGGCGAGCGCGGCGTCGGCAAGGAGCTGCTTGCGCGCGCAATCCACGGGTCGAGCGCGCGCAAGCATCGCCCCTTCGTGACGGTGCGCTGCAGCGAGATCGATACGGCCGATGTCGAAGCAACGCTCTTCGGCGAGCGTGGCCGGCTCTCGGAGGCAGCAGGCGGCACGCTCTTCCTAGACGAGATCGGCGCGCTTCCGCCGGCCGCGCAGGAGAGACTCGCGCGCTTCCTCTCGCTGGAACAAGGAGGCACGCGCCAGCCGCCGCGCAGAGAAATCCGGCTGACCGCGGCGACGGCGAGTCGTCTGGTCGACCAAGTCGGCAGAAACGGCTTTCGCGAGGACCTCTTCCATCGCCTGAACGTCTTTCCGATCTGGTTGCCGCCGCTGCGCGAGCGCCATGGCGACATTCAGGTGCTGGCGCGTGGCTTCCTGGCAAGGCTCGCCGCAGAGGCCGGGCGCACCGGCGTCTTCGGCCTGACCGCCTCCGCCATCGAGCT
This sequence comes from uncultured Alphaproteobacteria bacterium, assembly GCA_963761005.1. Taxonomy (GTDB): domain Bacteria; phylum Pseudomonadota; class Alphaproteobacteria; order Rhizobiales; family Afifellaceae; genus DASWJZ01. Next base: position 511,665 of record CAVXFK010000027.1, on the reverse strand, counting down.
TCTTTCCGCGCACGACTGGCCCGGTAACGTCCGCGAACTCGAGCATGCGGTCTTCCGCGCCATCATGCTGTCGGAGGGCGGCGAGCTCACACCGCGCGATTTCCCGTCGATTCCCGGGGCGAGCGGCCCCGCCGGGGCGCCGCGCAGCGCCGGGGGCCCCGGAGATGTTGCGAATAGGGAACAGTTCCGGCGCGAGCCGGTTTCAACCTTGCCTCCCCGCGCTGACAAAGGGGGGCTCGCCCGGTATGGTGTGACGCGCCTCCTGGATGAGCGCGGCGAGATGCGCTCGTTCGGTGTGCTCGAAGAAGAGGTGATCCGTTTCGCGATCGACCATTACGGCGGTCGTCTGAGCGAAGTGGCGCGGCGGCTCGGTATCGGCCGCTCGACGCTTTATCGAAAGATGAAGGACTACGGGATCGCGCATGCCGGGCTGAAGGAGCTGGCGCGGGCCTAGTCGAAGCGGAAGGGCTCGACGATGAATTTGCTGCGCGTTGCGCTCCTGATCCCCCTGCTCGCCGGCTTTGCAATGCCGGCCTTTGCACGCATCGATAGCATCGAGTTCGAGCACGCGGTTGCAGGACCGTCGCCGCGCGAAACGGCCGTCCAGGCCGTTCTTGACGCAGCGAGCGATGGCGGCGATGCGATCGAGAAGGGCGTGCTCGCCGGCGTCCGCGACTTCTACGCCGCGCGGAGCTTCGATCTTCTCTGGCTCGGCGATCTCGACGCGCCGGCGCAGATGACGACGCTCCGTCAGGCGATGGACAAGGCGGCGGACTACGGTCTCGACCCGAGCGCCTATGCGACGCCGAAGCTTGCGGCGCATTACGCCGACGATCCGCGTGAGCTTGCGGAAGCCGACGTCGAGTTCACCCGCGCCGTCGCGCGCTTCGTCACCCACATCGCCTCCGGCCGCATCCGGCCGACCGACATCAGCGATCTCATCACCGCGGAGCCGGAGCGCCCCGATCTGGCGGAAGCCCTGACCCGGCTCTCGCAGTCCACTGACGTGGCCGCGGACCTCGCGAGCTACGAGCCGCCGCACCCGCAATATGCCGCACTCAAGGCCGAGCTCGCGAAGCTCCGCGCCAGCGCCGACGACGAAACCCGGATCGTCATCCCCGACGGCGGGCTCCTGAAGCCGGGCGAGAAGGACTCGCGCGCCTCGCTTCTGCGCGCACGCCTTCGTATCGCCCTCCCCTCCGCCGATGCCGATCCGGAAGTCTATGACGCGCCGCTCGTCGAGGCAGTGAAGGCCTTCCAGAAGGAGAAAGGGCTAAACGCCGACGGCATCGTCGGGCCACAGACGCTGCAGGTGATGAATGGGCGGAGCCGCGAAGAAGAGATCGCGGCGATCATCGCGAACCTCGAGCGCTGGCGCTGGATGCCGCGCGACCTCGGCGCCTTCCACGTCCTGGTGAACGTCCCGGAGTTCAAGGCGCGTGTCGTGGAGGACGGCGCCGTCGTGCACGAGACGCGGGTCATCGTCGGCAAGCCGACGAACCCGACCCCGATCTTCTCGAACGCGATAAGCCACATCATCGTCAATCCGTATTGGAACGTCCCGGCCTCGATCGTGCGCAAGGAGCTGATGCCCGAGCTCCGCTCCGATCCCTATGAATTCGAGAGCCACGGCTATGAGGTCTTCGCCCGCGTGCAGGGCAAGATGCGCCAGATCGATCCGCGCTGGGTCGCCTGGGACGGGGTCGATTCGCGGCTCGTGCAGATCCGCCAGATACCGGGCGACTTCAACGCGCTCGGCCGCATCAAGTTCATGTTCCCGAACCAGCACGACGTCTACATGCACGACACGCCGTCGAAGTCGCTCTTCAAGCGCGACTATCGCGCCTTCAGCCACGGCTGCGTCAGGGTCGAGAACCCGCTCGACTTTGCCGACGCGATTCTCCCGGTGGCGGCGCCGAAATGGAACTCCACCCGGCTTCAGGCGCTCTACGGAGGGGCCGAGCGGCGCGTCGACCTCGACCGGACGATCCCCGTGCATCTCGCCTACTTCACCCTAAGGGTCGAACCCGACGGCACGCTGCGTCACTTCGACGACATCTACGGCTACGACGGGGCGATCGCGGCCTATCTCGGCTCTTAGGAGCCAAACCGTTTACTTTGCCCGGATTCGGCCGCAAAGCGCCCGGAAGCGCCGCAATTCTGCCATAGCCCGATTTTTAATTCCTGATTAAGCATCTTACGCGACGATTGCGCCCGCTGGTGCCGGTTGGGCGAAGTCAGAGGGCGACCGCGTTTGAAACATCCAACCGGACCATTATCGATCGGGCTCTCCCTCGGGCTTGCGATCAGCCTTTTTCTTGCGGTTTTCTTCATCATGCCGTCCGTGCCGGCGGAGTCGCGGGAGCCGGACGAGACGCTGAAGCTCTATTTCTCCCACACCGGCGAACGCGGCGAGTTCACCTTCAAGCGGAACGGCCGCTACGACAGGGCCGTGCTCGACAAGCTCAACGAGTTCCTTCGCGACTGGCGTCGCGACGCGACGATCCATATGGATCCGCATCTCTTCGACCTCGTCTGGGCGATCTACCAGGAGAGCGGCTCGCACGACTATATCCATGTCGTCTCCGCCTACCGCTCGCCCGCCACCAACGAGATGCTGCGCAGGCGCACGAGCGGCGTCGCGAAGAACAGCCAGCACCGCCTCGGCAAGGCGATGGACTGGTTCGTGACGGATGTGCCGCTTGCACAACTGCGCGCGATCGCGATGAAGATGCAGGGCGGCGGCGTCGGCTATTATCCGCGTTCCGGCTCACCCTTCGTCCATACCGACACCGGCGGCGTGCGCGCTTGGCCGCGCATGAGCCGCGAGCAATTGCTGGCGCTCTTCCCGAACGGCAACACGTTGCACATCCCCGCCGACGGCAAGCCGCTCCCAGGCTATGCGGAGGCCGTCGCGCGCCGGAAGGCTATGGGCGACTCCGCGCTTGCCTATCTTGAGCCGCAGCCGTCGGAAACCGAGGTCGCCGACCGCACCGGCACCGACGCTGGCACCAAGAGCTGGCTCGCGCGCGTCTTCACCGGCGGCAGCGGCAAGCCCGATCAGCAGACCGTCGAGCAGGAGCAACAGGCCGAATTCGCCGCCGAGAACGAAGATGTCGTCGCGGCCGCCGTCGACACGTCGATCGACACGCGCATACCGCGTGCGCGGCCCACCGATGACAGCGCCGCGCCTGGCGAACCTCAGCCGATGGTAGTTGCTTCTGCGAACGCCGAGGTGATCAACGCGCTTGTGATGCCCGCGCTTGTCGGTAGCGCCACCACGCCAAACGCAGAGGAAATCGGGATCGGTGTCAGGCCTGTTGCGACGAAGCGCGCCGAGGATGCTATCGCCACGCTGATCTCGGCGCCGAACGGCTCGAACCGGGCAGCTGCCAAGCCGGTGCAGCTCGCCTATGCCCAGCCTGCGGCGGCGCCGTCCGCGATCTCCGGAGCCGACCGGGCGATCCTTGCGGCCTTCGCCGCGGTCGATCAGTCCGATGCGATCAGCAAGCCCGCACCGGCACTGGTGGCGGCGCTCACCCACCAAGCGGGCACGACACCCCGGCCGGCAGATACGGCGCAGCTTGCAGACAATCGCAGCGGCACCGAGGCTCCGGTCGTGCAGCGCGGATCGGGCATAGTCCTCGCTGCGAGCGACCTCCCCAGCTATGACGGCGACGAAGATGCGCTCCTCGATCTGATCGACGCCTCCGCGCCCGCCGATCCGCACGTCGCGCAACTCGCCATGCCAAAGCCGACGCAGACCGCAGACCTTTTTGTCGCACCCGATGCGGCTTCGGAGGTCGCCGATCTTCGCAACGATTCCGGGCCGCCCGTCGACCGGTTCGCACCGAAAGGCGGTCGCCAGAACGGCAAGGAACAGGGCTTCTTCTCCAGGCTCTTTGCCAGCCTGATCGAGTAGTCTTCCGCGCTCCGAAGTTCGAGCCCGCGCTGTGGCCTGTGTGCCACGCCGTGCGAGTTCGTCGCGGCCGATGATTTCGCTCAAACGGCGCGCGTGTTAGCCTGCGCTTGATCAAGTTGGGCGGGGGCCCAATGCATACGTTCAGATGCACAGTGCTTGCCGTAGCGGCGCTCGCGCCGATGGCGGCGAAAGCCGAATATCAATTTTCCGCCTACGGCGGCTTCAACACCGCGAACAACAGCGACGTCAACCTGAGCACGCCGCTCGTGTCGGGGACCTACGACGTCGACTGGTATGGCGACTCTTTCCACATGCCGCCGTATTGGGGCGTGCGTGGAACCTGGTGGCTGAACGATTTCAACCTGCCGCATTGGGGTGTCGCGATCGACTACACGCACGCCAAGGTCAAGGCGGCGCATCTCGGCACCATCCCCTTCTCGCATTTGGAATTCACCGACGGCCTGAACACCGCGGCGGTGAATGCCCTCTACCGGATGCCGCTCAACGATCGCTTCAGCCTCTATGCCGGGGTCGGAGCCGGCGTTGCCTTCCCGCACGTCGAAGTGAAGACGATCCCCTATCAGGGCACCACCTGGAACTATCAGGTCGCCGGGCCCACCGTGCAGGGCATGATCGGCATCAACATGGACGTCGCCTACGGGGTCTCGCTCTTCGCCGAATACAAGGCGAACTACAGCTGGAACGACGCCGATCTCGTCGGCGGCGGAACGCTCAAGACCAACGTGCTGACGCACCAGTTCGCCGCCGGAATCAGCGTCTCGCTCGGCGCCCCGCCGAAATACTAGCGGCGCCGCGCCGGCCCGGCGTATCGACCGCACCGTGGCGGGCCTGATAGTGTCCGCCCGCGATGTCAGCAGAGCTTGATCGCGCCCCGATCGTCGACCGCCTCGGCGCGCTTCCGCTTGTCGTCTACGAGCGGCTCAGGGCAAATCTCCTGAAGTCCGGCGCGTTCCTCGCGCGCCGCCGGCGGGACGTGCGCATTCACGTCATCCCCTACGATCTCCTGGTGATTCTGAACGCGCTTGCCGTGATCGCTTCGGCTCTCGCGATGGTCGCCTTCGTGCTCGACCCGGTCCTCGTCGCCTGGCAGGCAGGCCTTCCGGTACCGACGGTCGCGTTCTTCCACCACGTCACGCGCTTCGGGAAGTCGGACTGGATCCTGCTCAGCACCGGGATCTTCCTGATCGTGATGCTGAGCCTCGACGCCGGCGCGCTGGCGAGGCACGTGCGCGTGAGACGGACAGCCCGGTCGCTCGCCGCCTTCTACGTGTTCGTCTCCGTCGCGGTCTCGGGCATCATCGCCAACCTCGCCAAGTACATGATCGGCCGCGCCCGCCCGAAGCACCTCGCCGACGCCGGGAACTACGCCTTCGACTTCTGGTCGGGCGACGCCGGCTGGGCGAGCTTCCCGTCCGGCCACGCCACGACCGCGATGGCGCTCGCTCTCGCGCTCGCGCTGCTCTTCCCGCGGCTTCGCTGGATCTTTCTTACACTCGGCTTCTGGATCGCGATGAGCCGCATCTTCATCGCGGCGCACTATCCCTCCGACGTCCTCGCCGGCGGCCTCCTCGGCGCGCTGATCGCGTGGCTCTTCGCCCGTGCGCTGGCGCAGCGGCGACTGCTCTTCGATTTTGACCGAGAAGGCCGTCTGATCCGCCGGAAGAGCGCTTCCGGCCGTCTCGTCTGAGCGGCTATTCCGCCGCTTCGGCGGGGACCATGCCGAGCGCGTGCAGATAGAGGTCGAGCAGCGCCTCCTCCTCCTGCCGCTCTGCCGTGTCCTTCTTCCTGAGGCGGATCACCTGGCGCATGACCTTGGTGTCGAAGCCCTGGCCCTTGGCCTCGGCGAAGACATCGCGGATGTCGTCGGCGATCGCCTTCTTCTCCTCCTCCAGGCGCTCGATCCGCTCGATGAGAGACCTGAGCTGCCCCGACGCCGCCGTCCCGGAACCGAGAGACGCAGAAGCAGTGATGGGGGACAGTTCGGCTGAAACGCCATTTTCGGCCATACGGAAGACTCCTTATCGACCGGTCCGGCGTGCCCCGTTCGCCCCCGCGAGGTCAACACCGCGGGGCCGGCAATCCTCACTATCCAAAGGTCAGTCGTGCGACGGACGATTTTTCTGGAAAGCGACTTTCGCGGCGTCACCGGCTTCTGCCTGATATTTCGCGCGCCATTGGTCGTAGGGCATGCCGTAGACGACCTCGCGGCTTTCCTCCTTCGAGATAGCAAGCCCGCGCTCTTCCGCCGCGTCGCGATACCAGTTCGACAGGCAGTTCCGGCAGAAGCCCGCGAGATTCATGAGGTCGATGTTCTGCACGTCAGTGCGCTCGCGAAGATGCGCGACCAGCCGGCGGAAGGCGGCCGCCTCAAGCGCGGTGCGGGTTGCGTTGTCCATCTGCAGCATCGTTCTCTCCTTGCCCCGGCGCGTCGTCGTCGGACTCCGAGCCGAAATGACGCACGACATGGAGCCCGGGTTCCGCGATCGCTTCGCGCAGGATCGGCTCCAGCCTGTCGGCCCACTCCTGCACGCCGGCAGGCGTCTCGATCAGGTCGTTCCGGACCTCCAGCAGCCCATGCGCAAGACCGCGCCCGGTTCCGTGGCGGTACATGGTGTCGTTCTTGAGCGAGCCCAAATAGGGCTCGTTGTCGCCGATGCGAAGACCGTGCTCGGCATGCAGCCGGTCGAGCAGCAAACGCGCAAGGCGCGGATCGCGATCCCACAGAATTCCTGCGTGCCAAGGCCGCCGCGTCCCCTTCCATTCCGGGGTGTAGGAATGGATGGAGAGGATCGCCGGCGGGACGCCGGATCGAAGCATCGCCTCGATCCACCGCTCGATCGCCACGTGATACGGCCGATAGAAGCGGTTGAGCCTGCGCTCGCGCTCGGCGCTGTCGATAGCCTGGTTGCCGGGCACGACGGTCCCGTCGGAAAGCCGCATCAGAAGCGTCGGATCGTCCTCGCCGCGGTTCGGGTCGATAAGAAGCCGCGAAAAGCATGTGAGGATCGTCGGCGCGCTCAGGCGCTCCCAGAGCTCGCGCGCCAGCGGCGCGACCCCGATGTCGTAGGCGATGTGGCGCCGAAGCTCCGCTTCGGACAGCCCGAGCGTGCCGTATTCCGGCGGGATCAGATTGCTCGCGTGGTCGACGAGGACGAGCAGCCCGACAGCGGGGTCGCCGTTGAGCTCCTCATAGGAATCGCACCGTAGCGCCTGTCCGGCGTCGACCGGATCCGCTCTCATCATTCGAACCCCGGGGGAAACGAAGAACGGCTCGCATGGAACCGTTCGGGCATGATAGGAGGTGCCGCGCCCGCCTGCCAGCGCCCACGATTGTTCATGGTCACTCCCGCCTCCCGGCTTCCCGTCGCCATCGACGCAGCGCCGATCGCCTTCTTCGCCCTGGTCGCCGGGGCGGTCGCGATGGGAATCTCGCCGGTCTTCGTGCGGTTCGCCGAGGTCGGGCCCTTCACGAGCGCCTTTTGGCGCGTGGGCCTCGCCCTTCCCGCGCTCTGGCTCTGGTCGACGCTTGAAAAGCCCGCAGAGGGCAAGCCGCGACCCGACGCCGCGGCACGCCTCTCCGTCCTCCTCGCCGGGCTCCTCTTCGCCGGCGACCTGACGTTCTGGCATCTCGCGATCATGAACACGTCGGTCGCCAACGCGACGTTTCTCGCAACGCTTGCGCCCGTATGGGTCGTACTCGGCTCGGGGCTCTTCCTCGGCGAGCGCGTCGCCTGGCAGGTCTTCCTCGGCCTCGTGCTCTGCCTCATCGGAGCGGTGGCGCTAATCGGCAACACGTGGTCGGTTGAGCCGAGCCATCTCAACGGCGATCTCTATGGAGTCGCGACGTCGTTCTTCTTCGGCGCCTATTTCCTCGCCGTCAGGCGCGCGCGGCGTGTCTACGGAGCCGGGCGCACGCTTCTCCTCTCGAGCATCGTCACCGCGCTGGTTCTTCTCGTCGAGGCGGTCGCGATCGAGGACAAGATGTGGCCGTTGGCCCTCTCCGCCGTCGCCGCACTCTTCGCGCTCGCGCTTGTGAGCCATGCCGGTGGACAGGGGCTTCTCTCCTTCGCGCTCGGCCACCTCCCGGCCGCTTTCTCCTCGCTCGTCATCTTCCTCGAAGCCGTCGCCGCCGCCTGCTTCGGCTGGATCATCCTCGGCGAAGCGATCGGGCCGATCCAGGCGCTCGGTGCAGTCGCGATCTTCGCCGGCATCAGCGTCGCCCGCCCGAGGCGCGCATCGTGACGCCGCGCGAGCTCTGCCGCGCCATGTTCGACGCCGCGGTCGCCCGCGCGCAGCCTAGGATCTGCCTGCCGCCGCATCTTCCGCCGCCTCCGAAGGGACGCCTGATCGTGCTCGCCTGCGGAAAGTCCGGCGCGCAGATGTCGGAAGCCTGCGAGCAGCACTATCTCGACGGCGGACTGCTTCAGCCGGAGCGGATCGTCGGCATCTGCGTGACGCGGCACGGTTACGGAGGGCCGCTACGGCGCATCCGCTGCATCGAAGCCGGCCACCCCGTGCCGGACGCCGCCGGCCTTCGGGGGACGGCTGACACGCTCGAACTCGCCAAGGAGGCCGGCCCCGACGACCTCGCTCTTGTGCTCCTCTCCGGCGGCGGCTCCGCGAACTGGGTGGCGCCGGCGGCGGGTCTCAGCATCGACGACAAGCAGCAGCTCACGAAGGCGCTCCTTGCGTCAGGCGCGCCGATCTCCGCCATCAACACGGTCCGGAAGCACCTGTCGCGCATCAAGGGCGGGCGGCTCGCCGCGCGTCTTTATCCGGCACGCTCGCTGTCGCTCGCAATCTCCGACGTTCCAGGCGACGACCCCTCGGTGATCGCGTCGGGACCGACGGTCCCCGATCCGACGAAAGCCGCCGACGCGCGCGCGACGCTTCAGCGCTGGAAAATCCCGATACCGGACAAGGTAGAGGCCGTTCTCGCCTCGCCCGACGGCGAGACGCCGAAGCCCGGTGACAAGGTCTTCTCCACCGCCGGCTATCGGATCGTCGCGCGTCCCGCAGACTCGCTTGAGGCGGCAGCCACGGTCGGTCGCGACACCGGATACGAGGTTGTAGTGCTCGGCGACGCGATCGAAGGAGAGGCATCGGAGGTCGGCGCGGCGCATGGCCGGATGGCCGTCGACGCGCTCCGCGCCGGCAAGCGGATCATCCTTCTTTCCGGCGGCGAGCTGACGGTCACCGTCAGGGGCGACGGCGACGGCGGACCCAACCAGGAATATGCACTGGCACTTGCACAGGCGATCGACGGCGTGAGCGGAATAACCACGCTCGCGGCCGATACCGACGGCATCGACGGCGGTCGCGGCGCGGCCACCGATCCCGCCGGCGCCTTCGCAGATGCAACATCGATCGATCGCGGCAAGGCCCAAAGCCTCAATGCCGCCAACTTCCTAAAAAACAATGATTCAAAGCAATTTATTAACCGAATCGGAGACCTTTTCGTCACCGGTCCGACGGGGACGAACGTCAACGACTTCCGCTGTGTCGTCGTTGACAAGGGAAATGCCGGCGGGCAAAAGTTAAGGATTATGTAGGTATGCGCCCAACGGAGAAGGGTGGGGCAATGAGGCTTCTCCGCCGTAGCGGATTCGTCGCCCTCTTGTGCGCCGCACTTCCCTTTTTCGTAGTTACCCCTTCGAGGGCAGACCTGCGCGTCTGCAACAAGACCACGAGCCGCGTCGGCATCGCCATTGGCTATAAGGCCGCTCACGATTGGACCACGGAAGGCTGGTGGACGGTGAATTCCGATAGCTGTGCGACGATCCTCTCCGGCCCCCTCGTTGGCCGCTACTACTACATGTATGCGGTCGACTACGATCAGGGTGGCGAGTGGAGCGGGAGCAGCGCCTTTCTCTGCACCCAGGAGAAGGAATTCACCATTAAAGGCGTCAATGACTGCGTGGCACGCGGCTATCAGAAAACGGGCTTTTACGAGGTCGACACCGGCAGTCAGGAGAGTTGGACCATCCAGCTGACTGAGCCCGCAAGCCGGGGTGTCGGAGGCCGATGAGACGCCGGCGCAAGATCAAGATTCTCGCCACCCTCGGGCCTTCGTCCAATACACCTGAAACGATCGAACAGCTCTTCCGGGCGGGCGCTGATCTTTTCCGCATCAACATGAGCCACACCTCGCATGATTCGATGCGCGAGCTTGTGGCTGCGATCCGCAACACGGAAGCGAAGTACGATCGGCCGCTCGGCATCGTCGCCGACCTGCAGGGGCCGAAGCTCAGGGTCGGAGCCTTCGAGGGCGGATCGGTCGAGCTGACGAAGGGTCAGACCTTCGTGCTCGACAGCGACTCCCGCCCCGGCAACGCCGAGCGCGTACAACTCCCGCATCCAGAGATCTTCGCAGCGCTTGAGCCCGGCCACGCGGTGCTCCTCGACGACGGCCGCGTGCGGCTGAAGGTGATCGAGGTTGCAGCAGGCCGCGCGGTGACCGAGGTCGTGCAGGGCAAGACGCTCTCCAACCGCAAGGGTGTGAGCCTTCCCGATACGCTGCTGCGCTCAGGCGCCCTGACCGACAAGGATCGCCGCGATCTCGATGCGGTGCTTGCCGCGGAAGTCGACTGGGTCGCGCTCTCCTTCATCCAGCGCCCCGACGATATCGCCGACGCGCGCAAGACGGTGAAGAACCAGGCCGGCATCATGGCCAAGATCGAGAAGCCGCAGGCGCTGCAGCAACTCGAAGCGATCATGGAGCTTGCCGACGGCGTCATGGTGGCGCGCGGCGATCTCGGCGTGGAGATGCCGCTTGAGGCGGTGCCCGGCGTGCAGAAACGGATCACGCGTCTTGGCCGGCGCATGGGCAAGCCCGTGGTGGTGGCAACGCAGATGCTGGAAAGCATGATCACCGCCCCGGTGCCGACGCGCGCCGAGGTGTCGGACGTTGCGACCGCCGTCTTCGAAGGCGCCGACGCCGTCATGCTGTCGGCCGAGTCGGCCGCCGGCGAATATCCGAGCGAGGCGGTCGCCACGATGAACCAGATCGCCGAGGCGGTGGAGAAGGACAGGCTCTTCCCGTCGATCATCCAGGCGCAGCGCCCGGAGCCGGAATCGACAGGCGCCGACACGATCACGTCCGCGGCGCGTCAGATCGCCGAGACGCTCGGGCTCGCAGCGATCGTCTGCTACACCTCGTCGGGATCGACCGGCATGCGCGCCTCGCGCGAGCGGCCGAGCGCCCCGATCATCGCCCTTTCGCCGGTCCGCCGCACAGCGCGCCGCCTGTCGCTCGTGTGGGGGCTGCATTGCGTGGTGACGGAAGATGCGCGCGAAGTCGACGAGATGGTGCACCGCGCCTGCTCGATTGCCTTCAAGGAAGGCTTTGCGCATCCCGACCAGCGCATCATCATCACCGCCGGCGTCCCCTTCGGCACGCCCGGCGCGACGAATCTTCTCAGGATCGCCTTTATCGGTCCCGACGGGATGACGGGAATCTAGCCCGCTTCAACGAGCCCGCGCCCCCTCTCAGATGGCAGGGCCGGCGCTTTCCTTCTCGAGCTTGTCCAGCGCCTCGCGCACCTTGTCGAGCCGCGGGTTGATCTCAAGCGCCCGCTTGAAGACGCGGATCGCCTCGGCCTTGCGGTCGAGCGTCTCAAGAATCATCCCAAAGCCGGCCAGCGCGCCGAAATGGCGCGGCTCGAGCGCCAGCGTCGCGCGGATGTCGGAAAGCGAGTCGGAATAGTCGTCCATCAGATAGTAGACGGTGGCGCGCTTGTTCCACGCCTCGGCGAAGTCGGGCTTCAGCACGATGATCTGGTCGAGGACATCGAGTGCCAGCGGATAGTCGCTCGCTTCGATCGCATCCCCCGCCCACGAGAGAAGCAGATCGGCTGTCGGGCTCCCCGAACGGCTGAACCGGCCCAGGATCTCCTGCTCGATCCGCCCGCCGGCAGGGCTCGTCGCGTTCTCCTTGAGCCTGGCGAAGAGATCGTCGAGCGACAGCCCGGCGATGACGGTCTGGGTCAGAATCGGCAGTGAAGCGCCGTCAGTCTCGGCGCGTGCCGGGAATGCCGCGAGCAGACCAACGAAGAGGACGGCAATGGCGTGCCGATTCATGGCCTGCGAGGATAGGCCTCCCCACTGGCGCCGTCAAAACGCGATTCCTTGATGGTCCGCGGCCCGCTGCCGCCTAGCGTCGCGTCTTCGCGTCAGCCCTGCCGCGCCTTGAAGCGCTTCTGTAGCTTGTTGATGATGTAGATGCGGCCCTTGCGGCGTACCAGGCGGTTTCCGCGGTGCCGGGCCCGGAGCGACCGGAGCGAGTTCTTGATCTTCATGAGCTTTTTCCCGCGCGCCGCCGGCGCGTCCGAAATCCAAGGGGCGCAAATAGGGAGGCCGGGGCCGAATTGTCAATGCCCGGGCGCAGTTTGGGCGGTATCAGGCCGGCTCGTCCTCCGCGGCCGCCGCCCCGCCGCCCGAGGGGGTGCTTGTCAGGCAGCGAAAGAGGTCGTCGTCGCGGATCAGGCCTTTGATCAGCCCCTCCTCGCGCACGACGAAGGGTCCGCCGTGCTTCAGTCGGGCGTCGATCATGATGCGAAGCGGCGTATCGCGGGGCACCGCAATGAAGGCCTCCTCAGGCGCCCGCCCGACCGCGTCGAGCCCCATGACGGGGACATCCACGCCGCGCCGCCGCGCCGCGCCGGCTTCCGTCAACGTCAGGTGATCGTCGATCCGCGCCTCGCCATTGGCGGCGCCCTGCGGGAGCGCGGCAAATGGCGTCATGATCTCCTGCGCCCGGAGCACGTTCAGCGGGTTCATATGGGCCACGAAGTCGCGCACGTAGTCGTTGGCCGGCTTCAGCACGATATCCTGCGGCGGGCCGTATTGGACAATGCGCCCCGATTCCATGATGGCGATGCGCGTGCCGATCTTCAGCGCCTCGTCGAGGTCGTGGCTGACGAAGATGATGGTGCGCTTGAGCTGCTTCTGCACTTCGAGCAGCTCGTCCTGGAGTTTGGTGCGGATCAAGGGATCGAGCGCCGAGAAGGGCTCGTCCATGAGAAGGATCGGCGCATCGGTCGCAAAGGCGCGCGCTAGCCCGACGCGCTGCTGCATGCCGCCGGAGAGCTCCTGCGCGTACTTCTCCGCCCACGCCGTCAGCCCGACCAGATCAAGCTGCTTCATCACGCGCTCGCGCCGCTCCGCCTCCGGCACGCCCGCGAGCTCAAGCCCGAAGCCGGCATTCTCCGCGACCGTGCGCCACGGCAGCAGGGCGAATTGCTGGAACACCATGGCGACCCGCCGCATGCGAATGCCGCGCAGCACATCCGCGTTGCAGGTCACGACGTCGATCATCTTGTCGTCGCCCTTGACGAGCACCGCCCCGCGCGCCGGCCGGTTCAGCCCGTTCACGGCGCGCATCAGCGTCGACTTGCCGGAGCCGGAAAGCCCCATGAGCACTGTGATCTCGCCCTCTCCGACATCGAGCGAGGCATCGGCGACACCGAGCACGGCTCCGCATTCGGCGAGGATCTCGTTTCGGGTCATCCCCTTGTCGAGGAGCGCCAGGCCCTCCGTTGCGCGCTGTCCGAAGACGATGTCGACATTCTTGAAGGCGACGGCGGTGTCGGTCATGCCGCGCTCACTTACGCTCGCCCGGCGCGTCGCCGATGCGGCAGACTCGGTCGAGCACGATGGCGAGCACGACGATGGCAAGGCCGGCTTCGATGCCCATCGGGATGTTGACGGTGTTGAGCGCGCGCACCACCGGCTTGCCAAGCCCGTTGGCGCCGATCAGCGCGGCGATGACCACCATCGACAGACAGAGCATAATGCACTGCGTAAGCCCCGCCATGATCGACGGCCACGCGGCGGGAAGCTCCACTTTCCAGAGCAGCTGGCGCTTGGTGGCGCCGAAGGCCTCGCCGGCCTCGATCAGCTGGCTCGGCACGGTCGTGATGCCGAGATGCGTGAGGCGGATCGGCGCGGGAATTGCGAAGATCACCGTGCAGATGAGGCCGGGCGCGAGCCCGAGCCCGAAAAGCACCAGCGCCGGAATGAGATAGACGAAGGTCGGCAGCGTCTGCATCAGGTCAAGCACCGGACGAAGCAGCTTGAAAAGCCACTCGCGGTGCGCCGCGGCGATGCCGATGGGCACACCGATTCCCATGGCGACGGCAGCCGACCCGATGACCAGCGCCAGGGTCTCCATCGTCTCTTTCCAGAGTCCCTGGTTCAGAATGTAGAGGAGGCCGAGCACGACGCCGAGCGTCAGTGTCCACGAGCGGTGGAGGAACCAGGCAAGCGCGGCGACGAGGGCAACGATGACGAGCGGCGGCGGCCACACGAGCACGTCGATCATCGCCTTCAGCGCATCGGAAATGCCGGTCGAGAGGCCGTTGAAGAACCAGTCGAGCCAAGTGGTGAGGAAATTGAAGAATTCCTTCCCCCAAAGGCCGACCGGGATCTTATAGGCGGTGAACCACTTCTCCATGCGGCGCGCCCTCTGGCTAACCCGCGCTAGAACGCGTCATCCTCGGACGCGCGAACGCGCGATCCGAGGACCCAGAAACGGCAACGCTTCCAGGGACGCATATCCGGGCCCTCGGGTCTTGCTTCGCTCGCCCGAGGGTGACACTCATGAACCCAGCGAAGCCTTGACCGCGGCCATCGCGTCGCCGCCGTCGAAGGTCGTGACACCAGCAAGCCAGGGCGTGACGGCGTCGGGATTTGCCTTGAGCCACGCGGTTGCCGCTTCTTCGGCGTCAGTCCCCTTCAGAATCTCGTCCATGATGTGGTTCTCCATGGACAGCGAGAACTTCAGGTTGCTGATGAACTTGCCCGCGTTCGGGCAGTCGCCGACATAGCCCGCGCGCACATTGGTATGCACCGTCGCCGCGCCGAAGCCGGAATCGCCCATACCATCGAGATAGGTGATCGCCATCTCGCCCATGACCGGATGCGGCGTCCAGCCGAGGAAGACGATCCATCCGTTGTTCTTCATCTCCTTCTCGGCCTGCGCCAGCATGCCGGCCTCGGAGGATTCAACCAGCTCGAACCCGTCGAGCCCGTTCGCCTTGTCGGCGATCATGCCGAGCACGATGCGGTTGCCGTCGTTGCCAGGCTCGATCCCGTAGATCTTGTGGTCGAACTTGTCGCCGAACTTGCCGACATCGGTCAGGCTCTTCACGCCCGCATCGGCGACGTAGGTCGGAACGACAAGGCCGTAGCCTGCGCCTTCGAGGTTCTCCGAGATCGACTCCACCGACTTGTCGTCGAGGAAGGGCTTCACGTCGGCGGCCATCGAGGGCATCCAGTTGCCGAGGAAGACGTCGATGTCCTTGTTCTTGAGCGAGGCGTAGGTGACCGGCACGGAGAGCACCTGCACCTCCGGATCGTAACCGATGGCCTTCAGAATGACCGAGGAGACGGCGGTCGTCGCCGTGATATCGGTCCAGCCGACATCGGAGAAATTGACGGTCTTGCAGCTCTCCGGATCCTGCGCAGCAGCAGCGCCCGCCGACACGGCGACCAAGAGCGCCGCCAACGCGCACCCTTTCATCAACACCTGCATGGAAAGTCTCCCTCGGACTTGGATTGCACGGCCGGCCGCCCCGCCGCCGAGGCCGCTCATCTCCGCCATGGAAACATCAATGGTAGAGCCTTGCAAGCTTATCTTGATTGATCAATCAATCAAAAACCGATAGCGAACGAGCCAAGTTGCGAGGCGAGACGGATGCCGCGGATCGGAATGGAGCCGGTGCGCCGCAAGGCGCTGATCGCGGCGGCGATCGACACCATCCACGACCGCGGCATGGGCCAGGTCACGATGGGCGAGATCGCCCGCCGCGCCGGGGTCTCGGCGGCGCTTGCGCACCACTATTTCGGCGGCAAGGACCAGCTCCTGCTCGCCACGATGCGCCATCTCCTCTCCGAGCTCGGCGACGAGATTCAGGCACGGCTCGCCGAGGCGAAGACGCCGCGCGAACGGCTCGCCGCGGTGGTCCAAGGCAATTTCTCCACCTGCCAATTCCGCCCGGCCGTGATCTCCGCGTGGCTTGCCTTCTACGTGCAGGCGCAGAACGACCCGGAGGCGCGGCGGCTCTTGCGCATCTATCGCCGCCGCCTCGAAAGCAATCTTATCCATCCGCTCGGCGAGCTCACGACGCGCGAGCATGCGCTTCGCATCGCCGAGACCGCAGCCGCGCTGATCGACGGATTGTGGATCCGCCGCTCGCTTGCCGACGCCAACCCGGACCCGGATAGCGCCGCCAGGCTGGTGGAGGATGCAATCTCCGAAGCGCTCTTTCGCGCCAATGCATGAGGCCGACTACATCGTGGTCGGCGCCGGCTCCGCCGGCTGCGCGCTCGCCTATCGGCTCTCCGAGGACGGCAAGAACACCGTTCTCGTGCTCGAATACGGCGGCACCGACATTGGGCCGCTGATCCAGATGCCGGCGGCCTTCTCCATCCCCATGAACATGCGCGCCTACGACTGGGGCTATCGCACCGAGCCGGAGCCGCATCTTGGCGGAAGACGACTGGCGACGCCGCGCGGAAAGGTGATCGGCGGCTCCTCCTCCATCAACGGCATGGTCTTCGTGCGCGGCCACGCCGAGGACTTCAACCGCTGGGAGGCGGCGGGCGCGAAGGGCTGGGCCTTCAAGGACGTGCTCCCCTACTTCAAGCGCATGGAGCACGCGCATCTGAACGGCTCGGGCGGCCGTTCGGGCGATGGGGCGGAGGGCTGGCGCGGCAAGGACGGGCCGCTCCACGTGACCCGCGGCCAGATGACCAACCCGCTCTACCGCGCCTTCATCGATGCCGGTGTCGAGGCCGGCTATTCCTTCACCGCCGACTACAACGGCGCGAAGCAGGAAGGCTTCGGGCCGATGGAGATGACGGTGTGGAAGGGCCGCCGCTGGTCGGCCGCGAACGCCTATCTCCGGCCGGCGCTCAAGCGCCCGAACGTTTCGCTTCGCACCGGCACGCGCGCCGAACGCATCGTCTTCAAGGGGCGGCGCGCCATCGGCGTCGTCGCGAGCCGCTGGGGACATGTCGAGACGCTGACCGCCAGGAAGGAAGTGATCCTCGCCGCCTCCGCCATCAACTCGCCGCAGCTCCTGATGCTCTCCGGCATCGGCCCGGCGGAGCATCTTCGCGCGCACGGGATCGAGGTCGTTGCCAGCCGGCCGGGCGTCGGCGGCAATCTGCAGGACCACCTCGAGGTCTACGTGCAGCAGGCGTGCCTGCAGCCGATCACGCTGAACGCCTATCTCGGGCTTCTCGGGCGTGCCAGGATCGGCATCGAGTGGCTGCTGCACAGCCGCGGGCTCGGCGCCAGCAACCAATTTGAGGCCTGCGCCTTCATCCGCTCGGCCGCCGGCGCCCCCTACCCCGATCTGCAGCTTCACTTCCTGCCGGCGGCCGTGCGTTACGACGGACGCGCCGCCACGGCCGCACACGGCTTCCAGGTGCATATCGGGCCGATGCGCTCGCCCTCGCGCGGCGAGGTGCGGCTGAAGTCTCCCTCACCCAGTGCCGCACCCGCGATCCGCTTCAACTACATGAGCGCCGAGGAGGACTGGCGTGACTTCCGCACCGCCATCCGGCTCACCCGCGAGATCTTTGCGCAGCCCGCCTTCGACGAATATCGCGCCGAGGAGATTGCGCCAGGCGACGCCGCGCAGTCCGACGAGGCGCTCGACGATTTCGTGCGCGAGGAGGTCGAGAGCGCCTTCCACCCCTGCGGCACCTGCCGCATGGGCGCGGTGGAGGATGTGGCGAGCGTCGTCGATTCGGAATGCCGGGTGATCGGCACCGAGGGGCTCCGCGTCGCCGATTCCTCGATCTTCCCGGAGATCACCAACGGCAACATCAACGCACCTTCGATCATGGTCGGCGAGAAGGCCGCCGACATGATCCTGGGCCGAGCCCCACTCCCGGCTTCAAATGTCGAGCCGTGGATCAATCCGGACTGGCGAGAAAGGCAGAGATAAGACCGTTCCCGGTTCCACGGGAAAATAACGCGAAGACTTTGGTCTGACCTGCGAAAACCGAGGCTCGCCCTGCGCAAGGCCAGCTTGGTTTGGCCCGGCTCCTGCAGAATTCCGGTCTGTACACGAACCGGGAATTTCTGCGCAGCTATTCTGGTGGAGGCAGTCTGCTGCGAACTCGTCTCCGTGCGCAATTCCCTGCGTTCAGGGATATCTACAGGGAATTCCGCCTTTTTGCCCGCCGAGGGGAGGTTCATGTCGGGTCTAAAGCCCGGTGTGGACGCCCGAATTTGGGTAATTTCCCTGCTGGACAGAGCAGGGAAATCGATCGTCCCAAGCAGGCAAATTCAGCTGGGTAGCTGGTAGCTGGTTGGCTGGCTGGCTGGCTGGCTGCTCGCAGTCTCGCTTTGAGTTCGTGTTCCTCCGCTCCTTGCTCGGCTGCTCCGTCAGCTCCTTCCGGCGGTCCAGATGGGCGAACCGAGCTTTACCCGTGTAACGCCCGGATTCCCGCGCTGGCCGACCCGCGTCTGCGAATGAGCCGATATTTACGTTATGTGTGCCGATTTTTCTCGGCCTGAGGAGACCCTCATGGCTAACCGATCAAGACCTTCAGATGCGCGGGACCTGTCAATCGAATATCTCGCTATCAGCGCTCTCACACCTGATCCACGAAACGCACGAAAGCACCCGCAGCGTCAGCTCGCGCGGCTGAAGGCCGTCATCGATGAGCTGGGTTTCAACAATCCGATACTGGTCGACGAACGACTGGGCGTGATCGCCGGCCATGCGAGGCTCGAAGCGGCCAAAGCGCTCGGTATGCAGAAAATCCCGTGCGTCCGGCTGAGCCATTTGAGCGAGGTGCAGAAGACCGCGCTGGCCATCGCCGACAACAAACTCGGCGACATGTCGTATTTCGATCCCGAGCTGCTGGCAAAGCAGCTTGCGGATCTCTGTGCTGTCGACTTCGCGATCGAGCTCACCGGCTTCGAGACAGCCGAAATCGATATCCTGCTTGAGCCGCCGAGCCTCAGCGCGGCCGATCCCGCGGACAGCTTCGCCGAGCCCGACCTCAACGCGGTGCCTGTCAGCCAAGCGGGCGATCTATGGATGCTCAATGAGCATCGGTTGCTTTGCGCCAACGCGCTGGAGGTGGATGCCTATGCCCGCCTGCTTGGTGGCCAACTGGCAGACATGGTGTTCACTGACGCGCCCTACAATTTGCCTGTGCATGGCCACGTCTCCGGGCTCGGGCGGACGATGCATCGTGAGTTCGCTATGGCCTCAGGCGAGATGTCGCGCGACCAGTTCACGCGCTTCCTCTCGACCTATATGGGCCATCTGACGCGGTTCAGCACCGATGGCTCCATCCACTTTCACTGCATGGATTGGCGCCACCTCAGCGAGATTTTGGAGGCCGGCGACGCTGCGTACACCGAGCTCAAGGCGATTTGTATTTGGAACAAGACGAATGGCGGCATGGGCTCTCTGTACCGCTCGAAGCACGAGATGGTGCTGGTCTACAAGAACGGCACCGCGCCGCACGTTAACAATATCGAGCTTGGCCGGCACGGGCGCTATCGTACGACGGTTTGGGATTATGCCGGTGCCAACACCTTCCGATCGGGACGCGACGAGGACCTGGCTCTCCACCCGACGGTCAAGCCGGTGTTGCTGGTCGCGGATGCGATCCGAGATGTCTCGAAGCGCGGCAGCCTCGTGCTCGACCCGTTCGCGGGGTCAGGTACGACTATTCTCGCCGCCGAGCGCACCGGGCGGAAAGCGGCGGCGATCGAGCTCGATCCGCGCTATGTCGACACCGCCATCCGGCGCTGGCAGGCGCTGACCGGCGGCAAGGCGATCCTCGTTGGCGACGGCAATTGCTTCGACGACGTTTCGGACGCTCGAAATGCCGCGGACGCCGACCATGACTAGGCCGGTCGGCTACAAGAACCCCCCCGAGCACACGCGTTGGAAGAAAGGCCAGAGTGGCAATCCCACCGGCCGGGCCAAGGGTCAGCGCAACCTCAAGACCGATCTCGCTGCAGAGCTGAGTGAGTTGGTCCAGATTAGCGAAGGGGGTGTGCCTCGGCGCATCACCAAGCAGCGCGCTCTCCTGAAGGCCCTGACCGCACGTGGGATCGGCGGCGATAGCCGTGCGGCCAATCTCATCCTCAACCTGATGATGCGCCTGCTCGACCCTGAAGCAGACGTGCCAGTCGATGTTCCGCTCGCGGCAGAAGATGAGGCACTACTGGACGCCTTTCTCGCTCGTCGGCGGGCGCCGAAAGGAGACCAGTAATGACCAATCAGGAGGTGCTGGACGCGCTGCTCCGCACGAATTTCGCGGCGTTTGCACAGAAGGTCTTCCACACATTGCATCCACGCGCGAAGTTCTATGCGAATTGGCACATCGACGCGATTGCGCATCGCCTGGAGCAGGCGCGTAGGGGTATTGAGAGGCGCCTAATCATTAACGTGCCCCCGCGCTCGCTTAAATCGATCCTGGCTTCGGTGGCGCTGCCCGCATTCATTCTCGGCCATAATCCCGGCGAGAGATTGATCTGCGTGTCCTATGCCCAGCCGCTCGCGGCCAAGCTCTCGCGCGACTTCCGCCGGATCCTCGACAGCGAGTGGTATCATCGGGTCTTCCCGCAGACGATTATCAGCAAGGACACCGAAGAGATGCTCGAGACGACCCTGGGCGGGGCCAGGCTCTCCACCTCGCTGGGTGCGGTAGTCACCGGTTTCGGTGCCGGGACGATCATCATCGACGACCCGATGAAGCCCGACGAGGCGCCGTCGCAAGCGACGCGAGAGCGTGTCATTCGCTATTACCGCGAGACGCTGTTCAGCCGGCTCGACAGCAAGGTCGAGGGCGCGATCATTCTCGTTATGCAGCGGCTGCACGAGGACGATCTTACCGGACATTTGCTCCGCGACAACGGCTGGACCCATCTCTGTTTGCCTGCCATCGCCGGTGCCGAGGAGGAAATCGTGCTCGGGGACGGCAGGACCCATGTCCGGCATGTTGGCGACGTGCTCCACCCTGAGCGCGAGCCGCCCTCCGCACTCGACGAGCTTCGCCGCAATCTCGGCAGCGCCGCATTCGAAGCGCAGTATCAGCAGTCGCCCGTCCCAGCCGACGGACTCCGGATACAGCGTGAGTGGCTAAGGAGCTACGATTTCCCGCTCGATCCGAGCGGCCTGCGCATTGCGCAGTCCTGGGACACTGCGCTCAAGGGAAATCCGCGCGCCGACTACTCGGTCTGCACGACTTGGGGGGAGCGCAACGGCCAGCACCATCTTCTCGACGTTTATCGTGAGCAGCTGGACTTCCCGGAGTTGATCAGGGCGGTGGTCTCGCTTCATCGGCAGCATCAGCCCAATGCAGTGCTGATCGAGGAACAGGGCTCTGGGATCAGCCTCATCCAGACACTGCGCGCGCAGCATGCCATCTGGCCGATCGGTAGGCGCTCCAAGGACGATAAGGAAACACGACTCACGGCCGTCACGCCCATGTTCGAAAGTGGTCAGGTGCTATTGCCCGTCGACGCGCCTTGGCTTCCCGCCCTGCTGCATGAGCTGTTCGGGTTCCCGAACGGTCGGTATGACGATCAAGTCGACAGCATCACCCAGTATCTCGGATGGGCCCGCGATCGAAGCAGCTGCGTGTTCGAAGCGGACTTCGGATATGGCGACCATCCCGCTGCGGAAGACATCGCCAACGCGATGCTGCGCTCGCACCGCTTCTAGCTGCCAAGCTTTCCTATGCGGCCGCGAGCGAAGCTACTCCGCGTGCGCGATCAACGCTGATGCCAAGACGTCGGCGGCGGGACCAGTTCTCTTAGGACAACGGTCGGAATTGCACACATCCCGCTCGAGATCCGAGATATAGTTTGGCTTTGGGCGACACCGGTCGCTGGACCTCGCTCGATGCCTTTGTCATCGCAACTCGCGAGTTCCTTCGGTCTGCCATCCCCAAGAAGCCGGCGAAGCTTGGGATGTAACCGCTTGAGTATGTCTCATGAAAACTGGCGCCGGAATTTACTTGGCTCCAGGGCAGAAAGGGTCATCCAGCAGCGTGAAGGCGCCGATGAGCGATCACGCAAACGAAGCCGCCGGCCGGAACAGACTGGGCGCGTCGGAAACGTTCCGCCCGAGTTTCCCTTCCTGGAGTCGGATACCCCCGAACTTCGCTCCGCCAAGCCCAACACGAAACTTGCCACGATCGTGATCCTCGTCGGGCGGAAGTCGGGCGCCTCGATTAGCGCGTTGACGAAAGCCACCGGCTGGCAGCCGCACACGACACGAGCGGCCCTGACACGGTTGCGCAAACGCGGCTATCGGATCGCCCGCCAAAGAACCAAATCGGGCGAGAGCGTTTACCGGCTCGGCAAGCCGGCGAGTTCGCATGCCACGGCAAAAGGAACCAGGCCGAAAAGCAAAGCGTGACGCTTCGCCTCTTTGTGCAAATGACGCCGGCCCGCCGACTGGCATCGGAAGGTTGCGAAGACGGCCGCGGCAGAACCTCCTGCCGCCCCGGGTTGTCGGCCCGATCTGCTTGGACGCCACCCATTAACTGCAGTCTCTGGTTCCAGCGCGACCCGCCGATGTTCCACTGGCTTCCGCTAGGCTGTGGAGCGATGTGGAGAGGAGGCAAATGCCTGTTTTGGCTCGAATAATTGGAGCAAGCGATGATTGAACAGGAGTATCGCGTACGTCGCGAAATTGAAGCTGCGAAGAGTTTCCTTGCCGGCATGCGGGAGCTGATCCCGGAAGACGATCTGTCGCTCCTTGCCGACATGTTGGAGGGCGAGACCAACCTCTTTGAGGCAATCGACACGGCTCTTGGCGGAAATCGACGAGACCGAAGTGTTGATCTCCGGGCCTCAAGGAGAAGGAAGGGCAGTTCTCCGCCCGGCGAAGGGCGATGGAAGAGCGGGTCCGGCAGTTTCGCGGCTTGATCGAGCAGGCGATGGCGGTAGCCGAGCAGCAGAGGCTCAGGCGACCGACCGCGACGCTCACGCTCAGAAAGCTTCCGATCGACGTCATCGTCACCTCGGAAGCCGATATCCCTTCAGAGTTCTTCGTGCCGCAACCACCTCCCCCGCCGAAGCTCGACAAGGCCGCCCTCAAGGAAGCCTTGCAGACGCGCGAAATGAAGACGGCCTTTGCATCCTCGCTCGACGATGTGGAAGAACGGGCGCGGGCGCTTGCGGCAATAGCGCCAATCCCAGGCGCGATGCTCGATAATGGCGGCTTCTCGCTGCAGGTCCGGAGGGCATGATGCTCGCGCGATCTGACAGAGTGTTGCCCGCTGATCGGGCGTGAGCTGGCATCTGCCGTCACGCGCGGGCGTTCCGGCGGACGCGCCATCCGCGGCTTCAGGCCGCATCAGCTCGATCTGATCCGCAGGACCGTCGCGAGCGATTGCAGCAACGAAGAGTTCGATCTCTTCATCGAGGCAGCGGAACGCTACGGCCTCGATCCCTTCCGCCGCCAGATCATGCCGCTCGTCTTCGGCAAGGACTACCGACAAACGCCGCATGGTGATCGTCATCGGCATCGACGGGCAGCGGATGATTGCGCAGCGCTCCGGCAACTATCGGCCGGCGAGCGAACCGACCAAGTTCGTCGAGAACCGGCGCAAGAAGGGGCCGACCAATCCGCTCGGCCTGGTCTTGGCACGCGTGACGCTCTTCCAGCAGGACACGGAGGGCGAATGGTTCCCGGTCGTCGGAGAGGCCTATTGGGACGAGTTCGCGCCGATCAAGGACGAATGGGAGGAGGACCTCGCACTTGGCTGGCGAAGGACCGGCAACCAAATTCTCGATCGACAGCGGCAAATGGAGGAAAATGCCTCGGCTGATGCTGTCGAAGTGCGCGACGATGCAAGCGCTTCGCGCCGGCTGGCCGGATCAGTTCGGCGCGCTTTATGCCGAAGAGGAGCTCGACCGCGCCAAGGTCGAGGATCGCGCCGCCTCGGAGATCGTCGAACGCGAGCGGGAAGAGCAGCGCCTTCGCGCGATCGCCGGCAAGGACTCGCATCACCGTCTCCTTGGGCGGTTGGGCGCTTGAGAACGTTCCGAATTGGAGCGTTCGCCGACCGGGTGCTCGCCTGGCTCGCCGCGGAAGGTCGGTCGAGCGATGAAGTGAGCGCAACTGGGCGGAAGCGAACCGCGAGGCGCTCCGCTTCTTCTGGGCGCAAGTCGCCGACCGATGCGCTCGAGCTGAAGAAGGTGATCGAAGCCCGCTCGCCAAATCCGAGCGCGGCGCGATTGGTCGACCCTGGCGTCAGCCCGGTGCTCAGGGAGCGTGCAATCTCTACGACGGATCCGGATCGCAGAGGTGTTGACGTGCGCGCCCACAAGATTCAGCTCGTCCTAACACGGCCTTCACCGCGAGTTCGCGGTTCCGCCGCCCGCGCCGCGTTCCGACCTCCACCTGAAATGGATCCGCACCTTCCCTTGCGCATCTGCGGCAAGCAGGGCGGCATCCATGCGGCGCATCTTCGCGCCGCGTCACCGCGCCATGGAAAGCTCGCAACCGGGATCGGGCAGAAGCCCGACGACAGCTGGACCACGCCGCTTTGCCTTGAGCACCACATCCTCGACGAAGCAGCGCAGCATCAGAATCAGGAGCTCGCGTTCTGGAAGCAGCACGGGGTCGATCCGTTCGTCCTCGCGCTATCGCTTTGGCGTGCTTCGGGTGACGACGAAATGGGATTCTTAATCCTGGAGGGCCTCAGGCTTGGTAACTCATCAGATGGAGCCAATTCTGCATAGACCGCAAGACATTCTCGAAGACAGTGGAGTCACAATGCTATTCAAAAAAGGCGGTGCGATTGGCGCCGTTGCCCGCCAGCGAAACGAGAGCCTGCAAGGACCGCTACCGGAGTGACGCCGACGCCAGCGACTGGCTTTGCCCTGTTACCGTCCTTTGCCGCTCATCGACGAGAAATTGCTTTTCGACGAGTCGTGCGTATTTGCCGCCAAGTGCAATCAATTCAGAGTGCGTGCCGGACTCGAGCACCTGACCATGCTCCATGTAGCAAATCTTATCGGCCCGCTGCACGGTGGCGAGACGATGCGCGATCATTACGACGGTCCGCCCGGTGAGCAACCGACTCATCGCCTCCTGAACCTTCGCCTCCGATTCCGCATCGAGCGAACTCGTCGGCTCGTCCAGCAGGATTATCGGGCTGTCGCGCAGCATCGCGCGGGCGAAGGCTATGCGCTGGCGCTCGCCGCCTGAAAGGCGGTTGCCGGCTTCGCCAACGCGCGTTTCATAACCCTTCGGCAATCGCGTGATGAAATCGTGTGCCGCAGCCGCTTCCGCGGCGGCCATCATCGCCTCCGTCGCTCGCTCCCTCCGAGCCATAGCGGATATTCGTGGCGATCGGCTCATCGAACAAGACCGGATCCTGCGTCAGCAGCGCCATAGCGCCGCGAACACTTGCGATCGTCGCGTCTCGGACGTTGTGACCGTCGATGGAAACCGATCCCTCGTCCGGATCGAAAAAGCGCAGGATGAGATTGAGTACCGTGCTCTTGCCTGCGCCGCTCGGGCCGACGAGCGCGACCTTCTTGCCGGCGGGAATCTCCAGATTGAAATCCGAGAGGACCAGGCGGCCTTCTTCGTAGCCGAAGTCGACGTTGCGAAAGCTGATGGCGCCGCCTGTGATCGGCAGCGGCTTGGCGCCCGGCTTCTCGGTCACGTGCGACGGGTAATCGATCACCGCGAAGACGCGCGCGGCAGCAATGAGGCCTTGAATCAAGGTCGTCTGAATTCCGGAGAGCGCCTTTAAAGGCTGGACGACGATCAGGGCAGCGGCAATGAAGCCCATGAAGTGCCCGAGCGTGACGGTTCCATAGATGCCCTGCCAGCCGCCGTAGAAGAGCGCCGCGGCGACGCCAAAGCCGATCCCGATATCCCAGACAGGTCCGACGGAGGCTCCGGCGCGCGTTGCTCTCATGGCGTACTTGCGCAGACTGCGGACCACCCGACGAAGATGCATCGTCTCCGCCGTCTCCTGACCGTAGGCCTTCACGACGCGCATGCTCAGAAGCGTTTGCGTCAGTCGGCTACTGAGATTGCCCGACTCCTGGTAGGTCAGGCCGGAGGCCCGCTTGATGCGCTTCTTCTGCTTGTTGAGATTTAAGACCGCTACAGGAGCGCCGATCAAAACAACGAGGCTCATCCGCCAATCGAGGTAGAACATGGCGGAGAAGACAAAAACAAATGTCAGACCATTCCTGAAGAGGCCCGTAATTATCCCGGTGCCGGCGGCATTCACAGCACCTACGTCGTTGATGCATGCGGATACGAAGCGGCCAGAAGGAAATCCCTGAATCCAAGCGAGATCCGCCGCCGCAATCGTATCGAACATTCGGAAGCGAAGCTCGGCCACGATCTTCGTGCTGAGAGAAGCGTCAACGACCGACCCTATCCATCCGCACAGCGCGCGGACGGTGATGATGCCAACCATCGCAAGTGGCAAAGCGAAGAGCAGGGCCTTGCTCTTGCTGACGAAGACATCGTCGCCCATTCGCTGCAACAGAATCGGTATGATGCCGGAAGTGGCAGAGGAGATCGCCATCGTCACGGCCGAGATTGTAAAGAGACCCCAGTGTGGCTTGATGCACTCGCGGACGATCCGTAAGAAGAGCGGCCACGCCGGAACGTCTTCGTACGCTTGCGCATCGAAAGAAAATCCGTTGAGCGCCTTGCTGCTCTTCGGAGCCGTTCTCTCTCGGGAAGGCGATCGCTTAAGCATGATCGGTTCGTTCCCAGCTCCGCCGCTCATCCCAACCTAAGGCCCCGTGAGGCTCTCAATCCAACACCCTGCGGCGTCTGGCTTTAATCCCATGAGGCCCTGGCAAGTCAACGGAATTGATCCGAGACCTTAACCCGACTTTGTGGCCCCCGAAGCTGATCGACCGAGCGTCGTGGGTGACTAGATCCGCGGCAGGAATCGCGAAAGCGCGAGGCGTCTTTCGTAACGATCGAGCATGAAACGCGACTTCTCGCCTTCGAGCGGCCGCTCAGGCTCCGTCCACGAGGAGACGCCCTCAATGCGCGACTTCACGATTCCCCTGTCGCGGCGCCAGAGGAGCCCGGTGTCGGCGATGCAGAGCGGCGACAGGCGCGAGCCGTGCACGCGGTGGCGATAGGCTGACAACGCGTCGACGAGCTTGGGATTCCTCCCGTCGTAAAGCTGTCTCTCGGGGTCGAAGCCCGGATCGAGGAAATCCGAAGCGAGGTGCGCGACCTCCTTGGCGTAGAAGCTCGGGCTGGTCGAGAACTTCCGCATCCAGACGCCGTGTCGCCACGCCTTATGGTGATTCCAGTGGTTCCAGAACGACACCTGTGCGACCCGTTCCTGCGCGAGCTCCCGCGAGAGCCGGCCGATGTCGATGCGCCACAGCAGGCACCAGTCGTCTTCAAGATGTAAAATCCAGTCGGTCTCGACCTGCCCCCAGGCCCATTTGACCGCGGCGCCAAAGCTCGCCCTCTCCGGCTCGCGGAAGACCACATCATCGAAATAGAGCTTGCACAGCGCCCTGACCGCCGCGGCGTCGGCCTCGTCGCCCCAGATCGGATCGAGGTTGACGTAGAGGCGGCGGACGCGGAGGTGTCGCAGCAGGTTTTGCCGAAATGACCTGAGCGTCAGTTCGAGAAGCTGCGGGCGACGCGCCGCGACGAGAGTGACGTCGATCTCACCAAACAATATTCACTCCGCTCCAGCGCAACGATCAGTGGCCCAAGGCTAGCGAAAAGCCTCGCAACTCCGGTGCGCCCCGACGCGTGGACAACGGGAGGCCCCGTCCATACAATGCCGCGCTTCGCCCGGCCGGCTTTCCGTAGGCACTGTAGACACCCCCGTCACGCGCCTGCTCCTGATGTCACCATGCGCCATCCCTTCGAATTCCGCCCGTAAGAGCATATAGAATGCCTCTCCGAAAAGAGCTGAGGAAAGCGCCGGCGGTGGCTGTGCGCATTCTCTTCTGGCCGCTCTACCGCTCGCTCTCATGGGTCCTCGCCGCGCTCGGCCTCCGTTTCTTCTGTGTCTCATTTCCAGACCGCATCGGCCACTTGGCGATCGAGCCGGATTGCTATCTGAAAGACATCGAGCTTGGCCGTGTCGAGCCGATCCGAAGGATACTCCTGATAAGGAACCCGCCAGCCAACTCCTGCCTGTTGGACTATTGGCGCCCTTTCTTCCCCGTGATGTCCAACCGGCTCCTTGCCACCCTTCTCCAGCCGCTCAAGAAACATCCCGCCGTCTGGCATGACGTTTGGCGCTATGCCGTCCGGTCGAGGGCCACGGCGGAATGCTACGCCACCTATGCCGCCTGGGGCGACCGCCCGCCCATTCTGAAACTCACGGCCAGCCACGCCACACGCGGCGAAGAGGCATTGCGCGAGCTTGGCGTCCCCACAGGCGCGTGGTTCGTCTGCGTCCACTCGCGCGAGCCCGGCTACGCGCTCAAAGACGACCATGTCTTTCTCCACCGCAACAGCTCGATCGACAGCTACCGGCTGGCCATGAAAGAGATCGTCGCAAATGGCGGATGGTGCGTACGAATGGGTGAGCCGTCGAGCCCGCCCCTCGAGCCGATGCAAGGGGTGATCGACTATCGCCATTCGCCTCTTCGCTCCGATTGGATGGATGTCCTTCTTTGCGCCAGCTGCAGGTTCTTCCTCGGAAACACTTCCGGCCTCTTCCTCGTTTCCTCCGTGTTTGGCGTTCCCGTGGCTCTAGCGCATATGGCGCCGATGGCAGCTGCCTATTCGGTAGGGCCGAACGATCTTTCGATTCCCAAGCTGATTGCCGACGCCGAGGGAGAGGTTCTGCCCTTTGCGGAGGTGTTCCGTTCCGGGATCGCGCGATATTTCAAAGCCGCCAGCTTCGACCAGAGCGGACTGCGGGTCGTCGACAACTCTGCCGAGGAGATCCGGGAGCTAACGATCGAGATGATGGAGCGGCTCGAAGGACGCGTGACGTATACCGAAGAAGACGAGCGCCTTCAGGATGCGTTCCGACGCCTGCTTCGGCCGAAGGACTACAGCTACGGCTCCGCCGCCAGAATCGGCCGCGACTTCCTGCGCCGCCATGCGAATCTGCTGGTGCAAGAGCAGCACGCACCGGTATTGGCAGCCGCCGCATCACGCTGAATTCTCAAAGGATACGCCGGTTCAGTCTCCTGCCTGCCAGCCCAGCAGCGCAAGTATCCCGTCGGCGGCCCTGACGACGGATTCCTCGCGCCAATGCGAATCGTTCTCCTGATAGTACCGCCTCATGTCGACACCCTGCGGGAACGCAGCAGTGGGCGGATAATTGAGCGTCTTAACACCATCTTTGCGAAGCTCTCGGATGCCGGGGTCGAGCGTGCGGTCTCCGACCGGCATCAGGAAGAACACGAAATCGCTCCCCCGCCGTTCTGCTTCGTGTTTCATTGCGAGGATCTGCGAGACCATACGCGGCGCGCGCTCTTCAACCGAGAACTCGACCCCGGCGGGAGCCGCCCGGCGTCGAAGGTCGAGCCGGCTACGCCAGTAATGCAGCATGTTTTGCTTCAATGCCCGGTCGGCCAACTCGCTGAACGGTGACGGTAGCCGGGATCGGTAGCTGACCAGTCCGGTCGTCAGCTCGTCCCAGTTGCCGATGTCGGCGAAGTAAAACTCGCCTGCCCGCAACTCGACGACGAAAGCACGCGGAGGCGATTCGATAAAACGCAGGTCGCCGAAGAGCTGGCGCTTCGACGCGCCACCATAATTGTAGACGCTGCACTTGCACTTCCGCGACAGAACCGACGACAGCGTATCCTTTTGATCCAAATAGGAGCCGACGACGTTCGAAGTCGCCGACAACCACAATGTCGTAGCGCGCCGGCTCCTCCGCTGGCGGCGTGTTTCTGAATCCGTATTGGTCCGTCTCCCACGTTACGGTCTTCGGTGCCGGATCCCGAAAGCCCAGATCGTCAGCACCCTCGCGCTTGACCAGCTTATGATTCGGATAGAAGGGCCCATCTGCGGGGTGGAACCAGCCAACGGTGAGTGCTTCCCAGACGCGGAACGAAAAGTAGTCAACCGGCAGGACAAAGAGCTCAATAGCCTGCGCGGCAACGAATGGCGCGAAGAAGATTGCGAGCTTTGCCGCGAAGCGCACGGCGGATCAGAACTGGAAGTAAATGAACTGCTTGGCGCCGATCTGGCCGAGCAGAAGAATTGAGACAGCGCCGGCGTAATAGCCAAGCCAGCGCAAGGGCGTCCAGAAAGCGGCGAAGCTCACGGCCCTTTGCTCCGTCGTCAGCTCCCAGGCAGCGAATCCGGCCGTCACGGAAATCGTCAGCCAGTAGCGGGTGCCATCGAACTTCGTCATCCCTTTGGCGACACCTCCGGCCAGTGCGGCGAACCCGGAGTCGTTAGTCAGGAAGGAGATCGGCAGCTCGAATATGCCTTGGTAAAGCGCCCTGAAGACAGACTCAACGATGGCGAATGCCGTTGAGATGTCGGACGCGCGGAAGAATATCCAAGCGAAAGAGACGAGCAGAAACGTGGCGACTATTTGCCATGCCGCAAGCAGCGGGGGAAACCTGTCAATTCCCGTTATGCGCCGCAGTGCGGCCCGCACGCCCTGTGTGGCGTGCGATAGCAAATAATAGAGGCCGTGCAGGCAGCCCCAAACTAGAAACGTCCAGTTGGCGCCGTGCCAGAGCCCGCTCAGCAGGAAGACGGTGAAGATATTGAAATACCAACGGCCACGCGACACGCGGTTCCCGCCGAGCGGGATGTAGACATAGTCGCGGAACCAGGAAGTGAGGGAGATGTGCCAGCGCCGCCAGAACTCCGGTACGGAGCGGGCGAGATACGGGCGCCGGAAATTCTCCATGAGATCGATGCCCATGGCCCTGGCTGCGCCGCGGGCAATATCGGTATAGGCAGAGAAATCGAAATATATCTGCAGACCGAACAGGACTGTCGCGTTGGCCATGGCAAGGCCGCCGAACCGCGACGGATCGTTGTAGACCTGGTCTACAAAGAGCGCGAGATTGTCCGCGACGACAAGCTTCTTCACGAGCCCTCTCAGGATCAGCCGCAGCCCGTCGGTCGCGCGCGCCTCGTCGAAGAGGAGTGATTCCGGCGCACTTTTGTTGAGGAGCTGTCGCAGCTGCGGCAGCAGGCGGACGCCGCGCTCGATCGGCCCGGCGACGAGCTGAGGGTAGAGCACGACATAGAGGGCGAAGAGCCCGAGATGCCGCTCCGCCTGCATCTCCCGCCGATAGACGTCGGCGAGGTAGCTGATGACTTGGAAGGTGAAGAAGGAGATGCCGACCGGCAGGAGCACATTGAGCGGTGCCGCCTTATAGGCGATCCCGTGCTCCGTCAGGAAAAGCGCCGTCTGTTCGTTGAAGAAGTTGAAGTATTTGAAGACGAAGAGCACCAGAAGGAGATTGGCGCACGCAAAGGCAAGCGTACCCCGCCGCGCGAAGCGCGTCGCGGTTCGCTCAATGACGATCCCGGCAACATAAGAGACGGCGGTTACGTAGAGTATGAGAAGCACGTACCAGGGCGCCCACGACATGTAGAAATAGTAGCTGGCAAGAAGCAGCCAGACCCAGCGCAGCCTGAAAGGCAGGACAAAGTAGAGGATCGTGACGACAGGAAAGAAAATCGCGAAATGCAGCGAGGTGAACGACATTCACGCGGCCACTCGTGATGCCGCACCATAACGCCGCGGCTCGTCGGTAAGTCCAAAATCGACCTCGCTTGCCGCGTGAGAGAAGCAGCAGCGCGCACTCGGCCGACCAGTTGAAATCAACCCGCTACCTCATTTCGGCACAGGCCACCATCCCGTTTCGAAGACGCGCTGCCGCCTGTAGAAAGTCATGGGAGACGTGGGTCGCACCGACCGGCGTGCGGCGCATCGCCGTGTCGGCCCTCTGCGGTCTCTCTGCTAAGGCGCACCGTCCAGAAAGTTTGGCGGGCACCCGTGCATGCGATAGATTGCCTGAATCATGACGGCGGGAAGAAATGAACGACCTCAGCCCCAGCAGTGATCACGTCCAGCAAATTCGCGGCCGCGCGGGCAGAGACGCCCGAATCGTCTTCGTTTCCGGCAATTTCAACGTCGTGCACACCGGCCATCTCAGGCTGCTGAGCTTCGCGGCCGAGAACGGCGATTTTCTCGTCGTCGCGGTCAATCCCGACGAGACGCCGGGCGTCGCAGTTCCCGCCGCCCTCCGCGTTGAGGCCGTGCGGGCGATCGGAATCGTCAACTACGCATTCCTGCTGGACGAGCCACTCGGCGCCTTCATCGAGCGGCTGCGCCCGGACATCGTGGTCAAGGGCCGCGAGCACGAGGATCAACGCAACATCGAAGCCGCCGCGGTCGCGAAATACGGCGGCGAGCTGCTCTTCAGCTCCGGCGAGATGCGCTTCACCGCAATCGGCGCGCTCGAACAGGACTATCGGCGTGCTCACGTCTCAACGATCGAGAAGCCGGCCGATTACCCCTTCCGCCACGGCTTCAACTCAGAAGACCTGCGGCGCGCGCTCGGCAATATGGCCGGGGTCCGCGTGCTCGTTATCGGCGACCTGATTGTCGATCGCTACATCGACTGTGACCCGCTCGGAATGTCGCAGGAGGACCCGACGATCGTCGTCACGCCGATCGAGGAGAAGAGCTTTGTGGGAGGCGCCGGTATCGTCGCCGCCCATGCGCAGGGGCTTGGAGCCGAGGCCCATTTCATTACCGTCGCCGGCGACGACGCGGACCGTTCGTTCGCACAGGAAAGGCTTGCCGGCCACGGTGTCGGTACGCGGATTTTCGTGGACCACACCCGCCCGACCACCGTCAAGCAGCGATTCCGAGCGGGCAATAAGACGCTGCTTCGGGTCAATCATCTACGCCAGCATCCGATCAGCGCGGACCTGATCGAGGACATCCTTGGAGAAGTCGGAGCGCGGATCGGCAAGACCGACCTCATCCTCTTTGCGGACTTCAACTACGGCTGTCTGCCGCAGCCTCTGGTGAGCGCGGTCAGCGAGCAGGGCAAGTCTCGCGGCATCAGGATGGCCGCCGACAGTCAGGCATCGTCGCAGCTCGGCGATGTCTCACGTTTCGGCGACATGATGCTGCTCACACCGACCGAGCGAGAGGCGCGATTGGCGTTGAGGGACCACGATTCCGGCTTGGTGGTCGTAGCGGAGATGCTTCGCAAGAAGGCGCATGCCGAGAGCGTAATCGTTACGCTCGGCGTGGAAGGAATGCTGATCCACGCCCCTGCATCCGGCGCCACGACCACGGACCGCCTGCCCGCCTTCAACCCCGCGCCCAATGACGTTGCCGGTGCGGGCGATGCGCTCTTTGTCACAACCTCGCTCGCCATGGCCGGCGGCGCAAATGTCTGGCTTGCCTCGTATCTCGGAGCATTGGCGGCCGGGTGCCAGGTGGCGCGGCTGGGCAATACCCCGCTTGCAAGCGGCGAGATCGCGCGCGAGCTGGACGATCACGAGTCCTGAACCGTGATGTTGCAACAGCGTTGAGATGCACGCCCTGCTCCTCGCTGCCGGCCGAGGCGAGCGTCTGCGGCCGCTGACAAACGACACGCCGAAGTGCCTGATCGAGATCGCCGGGCGACCCTTGATCGACTACTGGCTTGCCGAGCTCCGTTTCGCCGGCATTGAGCGTGTGATCCTCAACACGCACTATCTCGCCGACAAGGTCGCAACTCATCTCGCCGCGTCGCCGTTCCGAAATTTCATTGAGGTCGTCTACGAGCCTACTCTGCTTGGAACCGGCGGTACGGTGCTCGCCAACCGTCAGGGACTCGGCGGTGGGCCGTTTCTGGTGGTCCACGCGGACAATCTGAGCGATCTCTCCGTCAGGGCGCTCGTCGCAGCCCATGCGAAGCGGGCTGAAGGCTGCGCCATGACCATGACGACCTTCGTCACCGACAGACCGCGCGATAGCGGCATCGTCGAAACCGATCAGAACGGCGTCGTCGTTGCCTTCCACGAGAAGGTTGCCGAACCTCCCGGCTATCACGCCAATGCGGCGGTTTACGTCTTCGAACCAGAAATCATCGATTTCATCGCCGCGCGAGGACGCGATTTCGTCGATCTCAGCACCGAGGTGATCCCGAATTTCCTCGGCCGCATTCAGGCCTTCGCCCATCCGGGATACCACCGCGACATCGGGACGCCGGAGAGCTTGAGCCGCGCCCGTGCTGACCTTGCAAGCGGAGCCGCAGGCTTCGACGTCGCGCGCTTCGCACTCGCGCCATGAGCGCCGGCCACGGCCTGCGCAGGCGCCGCGGCCTCTTCCTCGACCGCGACGGAATCATCAACGAAGAGCGCAATTTCGTCTCGCGGCGCGAGGATTTCATCTGGTGCGCCGGCGTCTTCGATCTGCTGCGAGTGGCGACAGCGCTCGATCTCGCGCCGGTCGTCATCACCAATCAATCCGGCATCGGCCGCGGTCTCTACGGCGAGGCCGACTATCAGATACTGACGCAATGGATGCTTGCAGAGCTTGCAGCAAGGGGCACGCCGCTCGCTGCGGTCTATCACTGCCCGTGGCACCCGGAGGCGACGATTGCAGCCTATCGCGGCGACCATCCTTGGCGAAAACCCAATCCGGGTATGATCTTCGCCGCGGCCGAAGAGCTTGGGCTTGATCTAAGCAACTCGATCCTCATCGGCGACCGTTGGCTCGACATCGCTGCCGGACAGGCGGCGGGAATTCCGCATCGCGCGCTGGTCGGCGGCGGCGCACGCGATCCTCAGCCGTCGGGAGTGAACGCCACAGCGATGCTGAGTGACGTCGCCGCTGCCGCCGACTGGCTCCGCCTGACCGCTATTCGAAATAGATGAACTCGTAGTCCCCCGTGTAGCCGGCCTCGGCGAAGACGAACTCCCATTCCTTCGGCGTGTGGAAGGCCCGGCAGGTGAGCTGCCAGTACATGAGGTTCACCTTCTCGCGCTCGTTTCGATAGGCTTCGACGCAGACATATTTGCCGCCGCGCGACACACGCTCGATCTCCTTCAGCGCCGACCAGAGATCATAGTTATAGAGATTGTGCAGCGTGGTAATCGACACGACGAGGTCGAAGTGCCCGTCGGGCCAAGGCAGCGACGCGGCACTCCCAACGCGCGTGAACCGGCGCACGCTTTCCATCGTATGGTCGATCGCATATTGCGAGATGTCGATCCCGGCCACCTCGATGCCCGAAACGGCCTCGGTGAAGTCGTGCAGCAGGAAACCTTTGCCACTGCCGACGTCGAGCACCCGCGACTTCGGCGTGAGCCCGTATGCCTCGACCATCGCGTCGGCAACCGTTCGCCAGCGACCGTCATAGCGGTAGCCGCCATAGCCGGTCTCGCGGCTACCGTCCCAATAGTCGAGGTCGAAACGCACGGCGAGCTCCGCCACCTCGGCCTTGTCGCGGCTCGTCACGCGCGCGAGGTAGTCGCGCTTCGTCGATTTGTGGATGCGGCTGACGAAATTCTGCAGGGCCATCGTGTTCCTCTCGGGCCTCAGGATATGGAAAGCGACGCGAGGTTGGCCTCGGCGCGCGCGAGCTGAGCGAGGCACCGTTCCGCGCGGTTGCTACCGGTCGAGAAATCGCGTCGGGCCGCCCCGCGCGGGAGAAAATCGTTCAAGATGATGCAGCACCACTTCACGCGATAAACGTCGAGGAGCAACCGGCAGCGCAGGCGCGTCACGTCGTCGAGCTCAAGGCGGATCGATAGATCGTCCAGGAACGGATCGAAGAACGCGAGTCCAACCGGAACCTCCGGCTGGCAGAAGAAATCGCAGACGAGCTTCGCGATATCGTCCTGCCCCGCATATTCGAAGTCGAAGAAGAACACACGGCCGGAATCGTCGATCAGTGCGTTGTGAAAACCGAAATCGGAGGGTGAGGCCCAGGTCCGCCCGGTCGACGCGGCACGGTCAAGGCCGGCGCTCTCCGCGGCCTCCACCGCCCTCCTGCACACCGAATCCCAGAGGGGACGGAGAGTCGTTTTGACCAGATTCTCTGCGCGCTCGCGGTAGGGCGCGGCGGGGTCGAGCGCTTCGAGACGCGAGACGCGCCCCTCGACGTTTCTCAGATGCGCCTCGATGGAAAAACACGCTTCGGACGCGATCGGCAGGTCGCGGAGGTCGGAAGTGGCCGGCAGGTTGAGCGCGACGACAAAATCGACTGCGGCTTGAACGAGCTCATCCGTGAGGGCTTCAGTTGCGATCCTGTACCCGCCAAGATAGCCAAGGAGGCCGAGATTCGCCGCCTCGTCCTTCAGGATCGGCTCCGGCACGTTCCGCACCCCCCGCTGCCACGCATATTCGAGGAAGGCGAATTCGTGGCTGAGCCGACGCCGCTCGTCGGCATGGTAGTGCTTCACGACGACAACGCCGCCATCGAGGATGACGCGGTAGACGGCATTGTTGCGCCCCCCGCTCAGGCGGTCGAGCGACCGGACCGCGCCGAGCCCGGCCCGCCGGACAAGGCTCCGCGCTGCGTCGAGGAGAGCGCTATCGGGCGCCGGCATTCGGGCCAAGAACGGCATCCGAGATCGCAGGCCAGGACGAATACGCTTCGAGATCCGCCTCCTTCGCGTGGTGGCCCTGCGGATCGAACAGGATGCGCCGCGTCCGCTGCGGAAAGGCCGGATTGCGCAGCACCTCCGGCAGGTCGTCGATGAAGACGTCGAATTGAAGCTCGTCGATCCTGGCGATCTTGCCGCTGAGCGTCGTCTCCAGAATGACATTCGACGGCGCGACGATCGGCTCGCCGGAATCCGTCAGCCGCTCCTCGATAAAGCGACGCGCCGCGCTGTGGAGATCGTGCGGGGGGCCTCGATAGGGCGTCCGCGATTTATGGCTGACGACCCAGACGGAGTGTCCGGCGCGGTCGAGCGCGGCCATGAACTCGGTGACGCCGGGATAGAGGTCGACGCGATCCATCCAGGTGCCGTAGACGTGGCCCTGAAGCTCGGTCCAGTCGTCCTCACGACCCGCCGCAACGCAATAGTCGCGCACGCTCTTCTTGTCCGCCGGGAGATCGGGGGGGACGAGGCCGCGCTCAACGGCGGCAGCGTGAAAGGAACCGTCGTAGCAGACGATGGTGTTGTCGAAATCGAAGCCGACCCGCATAGGCGCTCTCAATGCGGCGCGAGGCCGAGCTTGGCGGCGATCCTTTGCGCGATCTCGTGCGCCGAGAGTCCAAGCGCCTCGCGCGCGAATTCCTGCTCGCCCGACTGCTCGAAGAAAGCATCCGGCGTGCCGAACCGGAGGAGCAGCGCAGACGGACGCTCGCGCGCATTCATCCATTCGAGCACCGCCGAGCCGAAACCGCCGAGCACGCTGTGCTCTTCGATCGTCACCACGAGGGGGAAGCGCGAAAAGGCGTCCTCGAGGCAGGCTTCGTCGAGCGGCTTCACCGTGTGCATGCTGACGACGCGGCAGGAGACGCCGCTCTTGCGAAGGTGCTCGGCCGCTTCCATCGCTACCGGCAGAATGGTGCCGGTCGAAATCAGGCAGACGTCGTTCCCCTCCGAAATCGTAATCGCGCGACCGATAGCGAAATCTTCCAGAACGCCAGTGTGGACCAGGGGCTCGCCTTTCTTCCCGAGCCGCAGATAGACCGGGCCGTCGTGCTGGATCGCTGCGCGAAGCGCCGCCCGCGTTTCCCAAGGGTCAGCCGGGCAGACGACGGCCATACCCGGCAGCGAGCGCAACCAGGCGATATCCTCGCAGGAATGATGCGTGGGGCCGAGGCCCGCATAGGAAAGCCCCGCGCCGACCGCCGTGATCGTCACGGGTGCGCGGTGATAGCAGACGTCGACGCGTATTTGTTCCAGGCAGCGGGCGGTGATGAAGGGCGCGATCGTATAGGCGATCGGGCGAAGGCCCGACATCGCCATCCCGGCGGAGACGCCGATCATGTTGGCCTCCGCCACACCGCAATTCAGGAAGCGCGCCGGAAACGCCTCCTTGAACTTGTCGAAGAGACGATTCCCGATGTCGCCGGAGAGCATGACCACTCGCGGGTCGGCCTGGCCGAGACGTGTCAGCTCGTCGGCGAAGGCGTTCCTCATGCGAGGCCGAGCTCCTGGCGCGCCTGTTCCACCTCGGCCGCTGTCGGCGCGCGATAGTGCCAGTTGTTGTCGTCCTCCATGAAGGACACGCCCTTGCCCTTAACCGTATGCGCGACGATCGCGGTCGGCTTCCCGTCGGCGCGCGGCGTTGCCGCCATCAGCGCGGCAAGGGCTTCGGGATCGTGACCGTCGGCCTCGACGGCGTGCCAGCCGAACGCTTCCCACTTGTCGCGAAGCGGCGCCAGCGCGAGCGTCTCGTTGGAGCGCGCCGTCGCCTGCCATTTGTTGTAGTCGACGACGGCGCAGAGGTTGCCGAGCTTCTGCCCGGCGGCGAACATCGCCGCTTCCCACACCGAGCCTTCGTTGCACTCGCCGTCGGAGAGGACGACGAAGACACGATAGCTTTGTCCCTGGATGCGGCCCGCGGCGGCCATACCGCACCCGATCGGCAAACCATGTCCGAGCGAGCCGGTCGCCGCCTCCACGCCCGGGAGGCCATGCGCCGGCGGATGCTCGGCGAGCTTGCCGCCGTCTTTCGTGAAGGTGTCGAGCAGCGCTTCCGGAAAGTAGCCGCGGAAGGCGAGCGCCGTGTAGAGCGCCGAGGCGGCGTGCCCCTTGGACAGAATGAAGCGGTCGCGCGCCGCCATGTCGGGATCGGACGGATCGAGCTTCAGCACCCGCCAAAAGGCAGCCGCTAGGATGTCGCAGCAGGAGAGCGACGATGCGAGATGCGCCGTTTTCGCCGCGTGCGACATCTCGATCACGCGCATGCGGAGACGCCGGGCGATGTCCGCGAGCGCGACATCGGAGTCAGCGGACCGCGGCACGGCATCCGATTTGAGGGCGGGGCTGGCTTTCTGCATCATCTGCACGTGCTGTTCTTCGGGTCCGTCAGTCGAGCTTCATGTCGATCAGCGGACGCCCGACCCGGCCGGCGGCCAGATCGTCGAGCGCAGTATTGATATCGTAGAGACGGTAGGGAGGCGAGAGAAGCCGCCTGAGGTCGAAGCGATCGAGCAGATTCCGCGCAAAACCGGGAAAATCGCGGTCGGGCCTGGCGTCGCCGCCCCAGGTGCCGAGCAGGCTCTTGCCCTCGTTGAAAAGCCTCGGATCGAGCGTCAGCCGCTCACCGTGGCGGCAATTCCCGATCACCACGGCGCGTCCGCCTTGCGGGCGCACCGCCGCCAGCGCTTCCGCCATGACCGCCGGAAGGCCGGTTGCCTCGACCGCAGCGTCAAGACCGCCGGGCGTGAGATTGCGGATCGCCTCCACCGATTTGCCCTCGGCCGGGTCGATCACATGCGTCGCGCCGAATTCCTTGGCGAGAACGCGCCGCTTCTCGTTCGGGTCGACCGCGATGATCGGATCGGCGCCCACGAGCGCAGCCGCGACGCAGGCCTGCAGGCCGACGCCGCCGACCCCGAAGATCGCCAGCGACTGTCCGGCGGCAAGCGAGAGGACGTTGGTGACGGCGCCCATGCCCGTCGGCGCGGCGCAGCCGAGAAGCACACCCAGATCAATGGGCAGCTCTTCCGGCAGCCTGCTCAGTCGATTCTCGCTGACGACGGCGTGGCGTTGAAAGGTAGTCACACCGCCCGCGTTCACGCGCTTGCCGTCGAGATCGTAGACGGCGCCACCCGCCTCGATGCCGCTCCCCTTGAGCCAGGAGAGCACCACCCGATCACCCGGCGTGATCTTTGTGACTCCCGGGCCGCAGTCGACGACAATGCCGGTTCCTTCGTGACCGAGGCAATGCGGAACCCAGCGGTCCTCGCCGCGATAGCCGCGAACTTCGAGAACCTGGGTGTGGCACGCGCCCGAATACGCGACCTCGACCAGCACCTGACCGTTCTTCAGCGCCGGCGTCTCGAGCGTGACGATCTCGAGCGGCTTGCCGGTTTCGACTAGGATGGCGGCTTCGGTCTTCATGGTCCCATCGTCACGGCTTGTGGATGTAAGCGAGCGGCTGCGCGGCGAGCGCGTCGCGATAGCGCGCCGCCCATTCGATCGTCTCGCTAAGCCCGTCTTCGAGCGATATCTTGTCGCTCCAGCCGAGCTCCGCCCGGATCTTGCTGCTGTCGAGCATGTAGGCCGCATCGGTGCCGGGACGCTCGCCGACGATCTTCACGGCCGAATCGAAGTCCTTGTCGAGCCGCTCCAGGATCATCCGCACGATATCGCGGATGCTGACCAGCTGACGCGTGGAGATGTGATAGGTCTCGCCGGGCCTGCCGCTCAGCGCGACTGCCAGCGTGGCGCGGCTCACGTCGCGGATGTGGATGAAAGAGCGGATCGAGTGCCCGCCGCCATGAAGCTCCAGCGTGCGTCCAAGCATGGCGAAGAGGATGGTCCGCGGCACGATCCGGTAGAGCTGCTGCCCCGGACCGAAGACGTTCGCAGCGCGCGTGAAGACGACGGGGAACCCGTAGCGGGTGAAATAGGTGGAAAGGCTCATGTCGCCCGCCGCGCGTGACACGGCGTAAGGCGTCGTCGGATTGAACGGCGCCCCCTCGCCGATCCAATCCTTGCTGGCCCCATAGACTTCCGGCGTCGTGAAGTGGACGTACTTCTCCAGGAAGTCGAACTTACGCAAGAGCTCCTGCAGCCGCACGAGCGACACGACGTTGGTCGTCATCCAATGGTCGGGGTGGATCCAGCTTTCTCCGACCATGCTCTGCGCCGCGAAGTTCACGATGTGCGACGGGCGCTCGCTCTCGATCAGGCCGGCAAGCTTGTCGAGATCGCAGTTGAGATCGATCCGCTCGAAGCGGACGCGCTTCGCCTCTTCGCCCCACTTATAGGGAAGGAACGCCTCGTGCGGCTCGGGCGAGCGGCTCGTGGCAAGGACGTCGTACCCCTCCTCCGCGAGATGCGCGACGAAGCTTGCGCCGGAGAACGAGTTCGACCCCAGGACGAGGAATGTCTTCTGTTCGGGCATCAAGCGTTCGGTTCAGGCCTTGCCCGAGGCATGGTCGCCCAGCCACGCCGAAATCATGTGGCCAAGGATGAGCTGGAAATCTTCCGCCATGCGCATGTCGTCGATGGCGAAGTGGATCGGCACGTCGGTAAGCGCCTTCGCCTTGCCGCCGTCGAAACCGAGCACCGCGTAGGATTTCATCCGAAGCCGCTGCGCTTCTTCGAGTGCGCGCAGGATGTTCGGCGAGTTGCCGCTGCCCGAGAAGACGATGAGCACGTCGTCCGGCCGCGCCTGGACCGCGAGCTGATAGGCGAAAATCTGTTCGTAGCCCTCGTCGTTGCCGAGGCAGGTCAGAACTGCCGGGTTAGCCGCAAGCGAATGCACCCTGAGCCCCGAGCCCTTCTCCTTCGAGAAGGCGTAGAGAAAGTCCGACGCGAGATGAACGGCGTTGGCGGCGCTGCCGCCGTTTCCGGCAAGGAACACCTGCCGGCCCGTCCGCCAGCAATCGAGGAGATCGCGCGCCAGCGTCTCGGCCGGCCGCCAGTCAAAATCGTCGAGATGGCGCGCAAGCTTGCCCACATACGCGGCGAACGGCGGAGCGTCGGGCGCGATGAAGTTCACTGCAGCGTGTTCCTCTGCATCCATCTCAGATTATGGAAGCGGTCCTCATCCTTGAGCGCCCCCTGGCGATGCAGGCCGGCAAGCTCGACGATCGCGTCCTCGACGGTCTTCTTCGGCCGGAACCCGGTCGCCAGCAGCCTGTCGGAGTTGATTCGATAGGAGCGCGGGTCGTTCGATGGCGTGACGACGATCTCCGCCGGAACGTGGCTCTGCACCCTATGCGCGATGTCGAGAATCGACAGGTTCTCGAAGCCGGCGTTGTAGACGCCGAGATGCTCCGGATGGTCGAGCAGGAAGAGGTAGAGGTCGGTGATGTCGTCCATGTGGATGTTGGGGCGCGTCTGCTCACCGCCGAAGACGGTGATGCGGCCGGCGGTCAGCGCCTGCATCGTCAGCATGTTGACGGAGACGTCGAGCCGCATGCGGGGCGAGAAGCCGCAGACCGTCGCGGGCCGCACGATCTGCACGAGGAGATCGTCCTTGTAGGAGAGGAGCACGCGCTCCGCACACATCTTCGTCTTGTTGTATTCGGAGATCGGCACCAGCTCGAGGTCCTCGGTCACCTCGGGATCGTCCTTCACCCCGTAGACGCTGCCGGACGAAGCATAGATGAAGCGCTTGATGCCCAGCCGCACCGCGCGGTCGGCAAGCTGCATCGTGGTGAGGACGCTCGTTTCCCAGGTGAGCTTCGGATCGAGATCACCGCAGGGATCGTTGGCGATGCTGGAGAGGTGGATGATCGCGTCCACGCCGTCGAGCGGCACGGAATCGATGTTCCGCACGTCGGCTTCGATCACCTCCAGTTCCGGATGCGGACGCAGGAAATTGCCGAACCACATGATGTCGACGCCGGTAACCCGGTGGCCTGCCGTCAGCAGCTTGGGGACAAGCACGGTGCCTTTGTAGCCGCAGGCACCGGTCACGAGAACATGCATGGAGTCTCCAGAAGAGCCGACCCGCCGCCGCGGGTAGAAGACGGCGGAGGATATGCCTTGTCGGTATTGCCGCCGTCAACCGGCCGGCGCGGCGTCCGCCGGACCGACCGCGTCGATCCCGATTCCCTTGAGGCGGGCCGTCACGACGTCGGCAACAGCCGGCGCGAGTCCGACGAAAACGGGGGCGCCGACGGGAACCGCGCTCGGCGCAACGACCGGTTTTCCGAAGAAGTCGACACCCTGCCGGCTCTGATCCTCGTCGACATAGAAGAGGATATATTCGCTAAGCGCAGCGGTTAGCCACACCGCGGCGATCGACGTTCCGAAAAGCCCGAATTTCTGCGCCGGTAGTGCCTTGGCCTTTGCGAGCGTGCGGTTCAGCCATGCGATCTGCGAGGCCGCGTCGAGCGTGTCGCGGAACTCCCGCGAGACAGCGGCCGCCGACGGAGTTGCTACTGCCGAAAGCTCCTTCGACACCCAATTCGTCTCAAGCCGCAGCACCTCGAATCCGGCGCGCGCGAGGATGCGCGCGAGGCTCACAGGCGTGAAATGCGAGGCGTGGTCCGCAATCACGAGGTCGAAGGGATTCGCAGCGGCATTGGGGCACTCGATGAAGAGAAGCCCACCCGGCGCGAGATTGCGACGAAGCGCCTCAAGCGTTTTCAGCGGCTCGGTCATGTGCTCGAGCGCGTGGATCATGGTGACGAGTTCGTAGGTCCCAGGCGTCTCGAGCACGTCGGCGACGATCAACTCGCGGAAGCCGGGGATGCCGCGAAGCCGCTCTTCGGAGCGCCGGTCGAGCTCCAACCCGAAAAGCGCCCAGCCCTCGACCTCCTCCGCCATCGCGGCGAGGAAAGCGCCGTTCCCGCAGCCGACGTCGAGCACGCGGCCGCTTCGCGGTAAGAGCCCGGTCTCGGCGAGCCGCCGGCAAAGAAGCTCAGAGCGGCGGAGCGTCGTCGAAGCGGCAGCGTCCCAAACGAGCTGTTCCAGCCCGCCGCTTTGGTAATAGACATCGTAGCCGGCGTAGATGTCGGCGATCTCCTTCAGGAATTGCGGCGTGATCGGCCGCTGCAAGGCCCCGCACGCGGCGCATTGGCAAAGGCGCCCCCCCGCCGGCACGGGCTTGCAATCCGAACTGACACGGGGAAGCTCCGCCATGCCCGCGACCTCGCGAAGCGCCGCAGCTCCGCAAACGTGGCAGGCGGAATCGGTCAGCTCTCTCAATCCTTCTTCAACCGCCATGTCAGGCCAGCCGCTCGACATAGGCGCCGGCGCGAGGCGCGCGCAAGCTCCGCGCTTCGCTGCCGTCGACGAAGGTCCGATGCCATTGTTCCAGAAGGGCCACGGAATAGAGCCGGTTGGCACGCGCGTAGCTCACAAGCGTATCGAGCTTCGTTTTGCGATTCTCATCGATCCAGTCGTCGACCTGCGCCGGATTGAATATCCCGCGCTGGCGGGCGCAACGCGACTGCAGTAAGTCTGCCATAAAGTCGCTTAGGCGCTTCTGGCGGAACCACCGGGCAAACGGCGTCGGGAAGCCGCGTTTTGGCATGTCGAAAATGCTGGC
Organism: uncultured Alphaproteobacteria bacterium; assembly: GCA_963761005.1. Classification (GTDB taxonomy): domain Bacteria; phylum Pseudomonadota; class Alphaproteobacteria; order Rhizobiales; family Afifellaceae; genus DASWJZ01. The sequence continues at coordinate 467,621 of CAVXFK010000027.1, read as the reverse complement.
CGGCAGCAGCCCGCGACACGCGTCCTTCGGAATTGACTTCAGACGGCCGCCGTAAAGCTTCTGCTCGAGCGACAAGCTGCTCGCAAAGTCGATCAACTCGTTGTCGCAGATTGGGACGCGCGCTTCTATCGAATGAGCCATGCCGACCTTGTCTTCCTGGATGAACAGCGTCGGCAGATAGACCTTGAGATAGATATGACTCAGCCGCTCGCCGTAGTCGGTGACCGTGGCCGGAATTCGCTCCTTCAGAACCTCGCGCGGATCATAGTGGCGCATGGCCTGAAGGAAGTCGGCGGTGAGTGTCGAACGGCGACGGCGTTCAGGCGTCATCACGAACATCCCGTACCCGACCTCGGGAAAAACCAGCGGAAAGAAGAGAAAGTACATGACGCGGGAAAGCTCGTCGGAGCGGATGGCAAGAAATGCCGACAGCAAGCTCCCAAGGCCTCCTGACCCGTTCAGCGCACTTCGAACGGAAGCAGCCTTGTTGACCTGATAGCCGGCGAATAGCTCGTCGCCACCGTGCCCGGTGAGCACGACTTTGACATGCTTCGCGGCAGCCGCGGCTACCTGATAGTGCGGCAGTGCCCCCGTTCCAAGGGTTGGCTCTTCGAGGTGCCAGACGACGTCGCCGAAATGCTGCTCGAAATCCGAGTCCGTGATCTCGATCTCGTGGGCATCGGCTCCGATATTCTGTGCAACGACACGCGTGCCCGCCCGTTCGTCATAGTAGGCGTCGTCCGAGAAGGCGCCGGTGAAGGTCGCGAGGCTCGACGGGCTTAAGCGCGCGGCGACGGTCGCGACCGCGCTCGAATCGAGCCCGCTGCTCAAGTGCGATCCGAGCGGAACGTCGGAGACCATCTGTCGGCGAACAGCCGCACTAAGAAGCGAGCGGTACTGCTCGACGGCGTCGGCGTGGGTACCGGAAAAGGTCTTGTTGATCGCAAGCGTCCAGAAGTCGCCCGTTGTCGTTTGGCGCGGTGTCCACTTGAGCCAGCTGCCAGGCTGAAGCCGCGATATGCCGCGAAACACCGTTCGCCGGGACACCGTTTGCTGAAACGTGACGAATTCGTAGATCGCCTCAGAGATCCGCCTCGCACGGCGGCAGGAACGGCAGCATCGCCTTGACCTCCGACGCGAACACCAGGGTTCGGCGGTGAGTCGCGACGTAAAGCGGCTTGATGCCGATTCGGTCGCGGGCGAGGAGCAGCGTTTGCCGCTCCCGGTCCCAGAAGGCAAAAGCGAACATGCCGTTAAGGTCGGCAAGCCCGGCCTCTCCGAAATGCACGAGCCAGTGGGCGAGAACCTCCGTGTCGCAATGCGTCGTAAGCTTATGGCCGAGGGCGACCAGCTTTTCGGCGAGATCACGGTAGTTGTAGATCTCGCCGTTATAGACGAGCACGTATCGCCCGCTCGGATCGACGAACGGCTGGTCGCCAGCCTTCGGATCGATGATCGCAAGCCGACAGTGGCCTAATGTGACGTACTCGTCCGCATAGACGCCCCGACCGTCGGGGCCACGATGGGAAATCAGGGGAAGGACGCTTTCGACCTCGCCCTGCAGACTGGCGCCGGCCAGTCCGACCAATCCGCACATCCTAAACTCCCGGCGGGTCGGCGGAGAATCATGACCTCGCGCGGTCTGGAGCGCATCGGTGGCCAGGTCGGATAGTCGCGCACCCACGATTCGACCGATTGGTCTCTGAGGCGCGTCAGCACGATGGCAAATCCGGCGAACAAGAACGCGAACAGAAGCAGCAAGATCGATATCAGAGCGTAGAACACGGCCACCGAGCCCACGATCAGGTTGTGGACGGCCATGAAGAGGAATGCCGCTGAAATCAGCAGGGTCAACACCGCCGCATTGAAGAACAGCCGCAACGGATCCGCCAGGAACAGGAATAGAAGATGCGTTCGAATCGTCCGCAGGATGGTGGCATTGAGGATGCGCGATCGCTTCTTGCCAGGGCTCCTGTTTCTGGTTGCCCAGGATAAGGTCGCCGGGATTTCCCGGTGGCGAAACTTCAGCGCAATCAGCTTGAAGAGAACCTCAAGGTGAAATTCCTTGCCGTTTTCGTAGGTCCGCAGCGGAACGATGACGTCACGACGATAGGCTCGCGTCATTCCGGTATGCATGGTGAGCCCGGCGCGAAAGAAGAATGAGATGAGCTTGTTGCCCCATTTTGTGAGGAACACGCGCGATCGAGGCACCTCGACGAAGCCCCCGCCGAGCCTGTGTGGCGATGCGATTACAAAATCACTGTCGATATTTGCGCGAAGCGTATCGACCAGGCGCTTGGCGATATCGTCGCCCCATGAGCAATCGGCTTCGGTTGTTACGATGATATCGCCGGTCGCCGCCTCGATCCCTGTCTTCAGGGCGCGTCCGCGGCCGTAGTTGACCGGATAGCTGATCACGCGGACACGCGACTCCTTCAAATCTTTCAGCGCCGCGGCGAGAAGCTCCGGGCCGTCGTCCGTCGAACCATCGTTGACCAGGATGAGCTCCCAGGACTCGAACTGCTGGTCGAGATTGCCTGTCATTCGCTTGGCTGCTTCGGCGATCAAAGCGCCCTCATTGAAGAAGGGGCATACCACCGAAATCTCGGCGCGTCTGTTCCTCGCGTCCACCGCCGCTTCCCCGTTCGCGACCGCCCCCAGCCTGCAACCCGTTCGGCTGCCGCCCCCGATCGACTCATCCAAAGTCGCCTTCGGTCGATCTAATAGGGCGATACCTTAGCCCGATCCAGTGGCAGCGCTTCGAGAGTACGGCCGGCTCGGGCGGCGTAGAAATCGACTGTGCTCTTCTGCGCACTAACGGCTGGAACAGAGCCGTCCAGAAGCCAGAATCTCCGGTTTGCTATTGCGCCCCTCTCCAAATCACGTAGAATCCCTGCAATCTCAGGCTGTCTGCGAATATTAACGTCCTGAGCGCGTGATGCCGGACGCAATGGAGCTGCAGGCGGAATGTCCTTCATGACAAGCGGCGGCGCCATGCCGGTAGCCGAGTTCGATGAAGCTGCCGCAGAGGCCCAGAAGAAACAGATCGTTCGTGCGATCAAGCCCGTAGCTGGGATCGAGGCTCTGCCGCCACGCATCGGTCCGCGGCGGAGGGTGCTGCTAATCGTGCCCCCGGGCACGGTCGAGGAGCATATCGGCCGATTGTCGGGAGCCGCCGGCGAACTGCCGATGCTCGGCTTGGCCTTCATCGCCGCAGCCGTTCGCGATCAAGGCCACGAGGTCCGCATCATCGACTACGAGGTCAACGGCTGGTCAATGGGCCGGGTTGAGCGGGACGTGCGCGAGTTCAAACCTGACCTCGTCGGCATGACGGCCTATATCACCAACATGCGCCGCTGCGGCACCGTCGCGAACATCGTCAAGCGCGTCGATCCGAAGTGTACGGTGATCCTCGGCGGCCCGCAGGTGACGATCTTCCCGGACGAAGCCTTCCACTGCCCGGACATCGATATGATCGCGCTCTCTGAAGGCGAGATCGTCATCCGCAACGTCATGAACGCGCTCGGCGACGAAGACGCGCTCGCGGAGGTGAAGGGCGTCTGGTATCGCGATGCAAGTGGCGAGGTGAATAAGAATCCGCGCGAGGCGCTGGTCGACAATCTCGACATCTTTCCGGCGCCCGCCCTCGATCTGTTCGAGATGAACAAATACTTCCCGCCGGTCTACATCCGCGGCAAGCGCATTGCGCACCTGCTGACGTCGCGCGGTTGCCCGTTCCAGTGCACCTTCTGCGAGACAAAACTGACTTTCGGCCGGAGCTTCCGTTACCACTCCACTGAGCGCGTCATCGAAGATCTGAGCAAGCTGATCGAGCAGGGCTACGACGGCTTTCAGATCTACGACGACATTTTTACGGCTAACAAGCCGCGCGTCGAGGAGCTGTGTCTGGCCATCATCGCCAAGGGCTGGAAGATTCATTGGATGTGCTACACGCGCACCAACACGGTGTCGCCGCGCATCCTCAAGCTGATGCGCGAGGCCGGCTGTTACATGATCAGCTACGGCGTCGAATCCGCCGACGACGGATTGCTCGACATCATCAAGAAGAACGTCTCGGTCGACGCCCAGATCAAGGGTATCAAGATGACCAAGGATGCCGGCATCCAGGTCACCGCGACCTTCATGCTGGGCCTGCCGCAGGAGACTCGCGAGCAGTCGGAGAAGACACTGCGCTTTGCGCTCGACACCGGCATCGACTACGCAATTTTTGGGCTGACCGAGCCGTATCCCGGAACCGAGCTGTGGATCGACGCAAAGAAATACGGGACATTCGACAACACCGGCCGCTATCGCAACAATTTGCTCTCCGAGCATGCCGCCGTCTGGGTCCCGAATGGGCGCACGCGCGAGGAGCTCAAGGCGTTCGTCGAGAAGTGCATGTGGAAGTTCTACTTCCGGCCGAAATCGATCACCCTGATGGCGTCCAACCTGCTGAAAATGCCGCTGTCGCGATGGCTGCGCTTCTTCTCGGCGGGTTTCGTCTATTTCGTTCTCGGGCGTCTGCGCCAATCGCATGTGGCGCACATGGCCTCACGTAACTGAATCGAGTCTGATCGTGCCAGAAGCCCAGAAGACGTCGGGTGGCGAGCGGCTGAAGGATCTGCTGCTGCGTTCCGGCAGCGCGGCGGATACCGCTCCCGACTATATGAAGCACGCGACGCGGCCGCTCCGCGTCATGGTGATCCAACCGCCCACGACCGGCGGCGTGCGTTCGCTGCTGCCGCATGTCAGCAACGATGGCGGCAAGGGTATCGGATACAAACCACCGCTCGGGATTCTCTACGTCGCGAGCACGCTGAAAGAGAAGTCCTCACACGAGGTGATGGTGGTCGACGCGATAGCGGAGGAGCTGTCGTTCGACGAGATAGCGGCGCGTGCCGCGAAATACCGGCCGGATGTCGTCGGCATCTCGGCGTGGACCGACTTCTGGTATCCGGCCTACCGCACCGGCGAGGTGATCAAGCAGGCGCTACCGTACGCGCATCTGTCGATCGGCGGCCCGCATGTCGGCATTTATCCCCAAGAGACGCTGGATGTGCCCTTCGTCGACAGCGTCATCGTCGGCGACGGCGAGATCCCGTTCCTCTACCTCTGCAACATGGTGGCGAACGGTGTCTCCGATAATTCAATGCAGGGGCTGCATCTGAAGCCGTACGGAGTGAAGCCTGCGCCGGATATGTTCTATATCCACGGCACGCTCGACGACCTGCCGCATCCTGATCGCACTCTGCTGCCGATCAAGAACTACAGCTCCGTGCTCGCCCACGGCGAATACGTGACGACTATGATTACGAGCCGCGGCTGTCCTCACCGCTGCACGTTCTGCAAGCTGAACTTCCAGAAGAATATCGCGCGGACGGCCGAAAGCGTGATCGACGAGTTCCGGCAGATCCACGCACTGGGCATTCGCGAGGTCGAAGTCTACGACGACACGTTCACCTGGTCGCGCAAGCGGCTGATCGACATCTGCAAAGGCCTGATCGAGGCGAACCTCGGCATCGAGTGGGCCATCCGCGACCGCGTCAGCGCGCAAAGCATCGACGATGAGACGCTCGGCTTGATGCATAAAGCCGGATGCCGGCGCATCCACTACGGCGTGGAATCGGGTGCGCAGCACGTCATCGATCGGATGAAGAAGAAGATTACGCTCGATCAGGCGCGCCGAGCCGTCAAGGTCGCCAAGAAGGCGAAGATGACGGTGCTGACCTACTTCATGTTCGGGAACCTCGACGAGACAGTCGCGGACATGCAGAAGACGATCGATTTTGCCATCGAGCTGAATGCGGATTTCGCGCAATTCTCGATCACTATCCCTTACGCCGGGACGGAGATGTACGACGAGGCGCGGCAAGAGGGCATCATCACCGATGACTACTGGGGCGCATATGCGCGCAAGCCCGAACCGGATTTCATGCCGCCGAAGCTGATCGAGAACCACGCCGACCTGGCAACGCTCCTGAAGATCCGCGACCGCGCCGTGCAGCGGTTCTATTTCCGGCCTCGCTTTATCTTTAATGAGATCAGGTCGCTGCGAAGCTTCCCCGAGTTCATCCGCAAGGCGCGCATGGGCATCCAGCTTGCCCAATCGGTTTATGTGAAATAGGTGCCTTCGCGCATCCCCTCTTGTTACCGGCCGGTCGATCGGTTTTCCTCGCATGAGCGCTGCCGCGGACGGACACCGCGGGGTGCGTGGAACCCGAGATGAGCTATCCGACGACGACCGCGCGTGACTCCACTCCCCAGGAGGACTTCTGGAGCGCTCATCCCTGCGGAGCCGAGGGGGCCTTTCGCCACAGGATGGAGTTTCGTTACCGTCGCGAGGCGTGGATCAAGCCCCTGCTCCAGGAGATCGGCGCGCGCCACCAGCGCGTCCTCGAAGTCGGCTGTGGCCAGGGCATCGACGGTTTCGGCATCTGCGCTGCGATGACGCGCGGAAGCTATCTCGGTGTCGATTATTCGTCGGAATCGGTGCGAACTGCGCAGGCTATGTCCGGCGAGGCGCGGAGCCTTCTAAGCTTCGGCGTCGAGCCTGAATTCCGCGTCGGCAGCGCTCTCGACCTCCCGCTTCCGGACAATCAGTTCGATTGCGTCTACTCGCTCGGCGTCCTGCACCACACGCCGTCGCCGCAACGTTGCGTCGACGAAGCGTTTCGCGTGCTGGAACCAGGTGGGACGGCGTATATCGCGCTCTACCGGAAATACTCGCTCAAGGTGACGGCAGCGAAATTGCTTCGCGCGACGCAGAAGGCCGTCGACCGTGCGACGGGGCTCGACCGGTCCATCTACCGGATTCTGGAGCGCCGTGGATCGTCATCATCGTCGGGGACGATGCTCCTCGAGTGTTTCGGGGTTCCCTTTATGGAATGGCACACGCGGCAGGGGATGTTGCGCCTGTTTCGCCGCTACGAGGCTATGGAAGTGACGCCCATAGGCGCCAACCTGCTGCATGATACGGCCGCGCACCGTCCCAACAATCCGTGGGGCTTCATGTGGTTGGCGCGCGCGAGGAAGCCCGCCTCATCGCACTGAGCTCACGCACTCGTCGTCCGGGCCGAGCGAAGTCGTTTGGCAGTCCACAAGCATCCGACGCAAACGTGCACCACCAGCGCGATCACCGCGAGCGCTAATAGGAGCGTCCTGTATGGTGGCGCAAAACGGAACTCGATCGTGTGCGCGCCCGGCTCGACTATCAACCCGCGGAACGCAACATTCGCCCGCAGTAGAGGCGACGGCTCGCCGTCGATCCAGGCTCTCCAGCCTGGATGATAGGTGTCCGCCAGAACGAGGAGGCTGCGGCCCGTCACATCCGCCGCAATCTCGACCCTCTCGTCCGAATACGAGACTATCCGGACGAGAGCCGGACGCGGATGCGTCAAGCGGCTTCATGTCGGCAGCGTCTCTCTGGCGCGATGACCGCCGCGATCGCGGCGGACGATCCCACGGACAACTCCAGGCTCGTCCAACCCGGCGGCGTCGGCCGCGATTTCGGCGCGAGGATAGAGCTGTACGCGCGGCATCGCCTGCGGATTGCGCGCGATCACATAGTCGGGGCCCCTCAAAGCGATATCGAAGCTCGTTCCCGGAGGCTCCGGGGATATCCGATGCGTGACTGCGGCGAGGTTCAGCAGTGGCGACCAATCGCCGGGGCGAACACCGAAGTAGGCTCCTCGTAGCGCGCGATCGTAGAACGCCTGAAATCCACCGATGACGAAGCTCACGCCGACGCGCGAGAACGTCTCTGCGCCGGAATAGGCCGGAATCGAGCCACCGCGGATCGCCTGGCGCTCGAACGGAAACTTCCCGAGCCATGACTGATGTTCATTCTCGTATTCGTCGATTACCCGCGCCTTCGGCCCAAGCTTTGCACAGGAAGGCCATCTCGGGGCTCGTCAGGCGCGTGTATTTGAGAGAGTCGGTGTAGATCGTCTGGCGAAGCGTCAAATTAGCTGCTTCCCCGACGAAGAGAACGACGATCGCTGCGCTCACCGTGATCCACCGTGCCCGTGACAGCGGTTCCCGCAAGCGTTCGAGAAGACGCGCAACCCCGAGGGCGACAAACGCCGAATATCCGAATAGCGGCACGAACGCGAAGCGGACGTAGTAGGTCGAAGGCGTGAAGAGCAAAGCTGCCATGCCATAGGCCGCCCCGACGCAGACCAGGACAATGAGGCCTCGGTCGGTCCGGCCGTGCCGCACCTGGACGCCCACGCCGTAGAGAAACATGATCGCGCCTAGCGTCGACAGGAAGAAACGCGGCCTTTGGAGATCGAAGATAAACTCGCTCGGCGACGCCTGGCCGAAATTCGCGCTGATGACTGAGAATAGGCTGAGGTCGAGCACGTGGTAGACCCAGCCATATCCAAGCAGGATTCCGAACGCACCGACGAGCCGCCATCCCGCCGAGCCGGAGCACGACACGGCACATAGAGCGATCGCAACGAGCATCGCCGCCGGCGCGAGCCGAACGTAGTCCCGCGTCGCGTTCGAGACATCGAGCGTCGTCAAACCCACCTGAAGATTCTGGACCTGCGTTGCAAGGTCGAAGCCAGTGAGCGCCAGCGCGGCGACTGCGGCGAAGGCGATGTAGACGAGCGGCCAAATACTTCGCCGGGCAAGCGCAAAGCGGCCTGCGGCTGCTGGAGCGCAATACCACCAGATGGTCGCCGTGACCGGCACGAACAGAATGACAACCGTGTAGCTGAAGATCTGAATCGTCGAGACCAGATAAAACAGCGCCATCGCCGCAGATAGCGAAAGCGCTGCGACTAAACCGGGCCGTTCGATCGTGGCGTGCAACGCCAAAAGGGTCCAAGGCAACGCCAGGATCGCGAGACCGATCTGCGCGTCCGATCCGGCCGCTGAGGAATAGAAATTGAATGCAAACAGACCCGAGGCCGCCAGCGCCGGCGCAAGTGCGATCCGGCTCCGTCGCAACAGGCAATAGCAGCCGAACGCGCCGACTACGCGTAACAGCACCTCATAGGCGACGAGTGCATTGGCGAACGGCTCGACCCAGCTGACCAGGAGTAAGATCGGGTTGAAAGTTGCGTAGCCGACCGCCGTCGGCCCGCCCGCACCGTAGAGCGCGGTCCACATTGGCGGCGTGAAGTCGAGATCGCGGAAGCGGTCATAGCCAATCTTCAGAAACAGAATCGTGCTCGCGCCGATGCTGTTGGGAAGAAAGCCGGACGTACCCGTGATGAGATAGTGAGCAACGAAGACCGCGGCGATGACGACGAGGAAGAGTGCAACGATGGCGGTGCGAGCCGCGACGGGCATGATGGCGATGGCTGGACGAACGTTGCGCAATTCGGATGAAGACATCCGCCTGTCGCGTGGATCATGACCTCGGGTGCCGGCTTATAGGTGCTGCCTGCGAATCCGACAACCTTGCCGTTGCGCGATCCCTAGAGAGTTGATAGCTGGCTGCGGGCTTTCGTCCGGGTGCACTTGCGTTCGAATTCCGTCGGCGGTGCCGCGACAACGGAGTTCTTTTCAACGGTGAGAACGCTGGATGCGTGGAACCGAATGCGCAATGAAACGCATGCGTGGTTCAGCCGCCTGCGATCTCATGCCGAGATGGAAGTCTACCCTTCGCCACGATTACCAGACTGGCCGATATTGGGGCGACACTTCGGCCTTGCTGCGGCCATCGGCCTTTTGGCGTTCTGGCTCGACCGCGGTGATCTGCTCGGCTACATCGACGGTCAGTACCTCCTCACCCTGATCCGTCAACAGGCGGAATTTGCGGCATCGGGCCCGGTGTTCTCGACCAACCCGCTGCAGGGCCTGGGCGACGTCTGGTACACGACCAACACGCTGTGGATTCCCGAGCTTCGCTTTGGCGGCCTGTTCACCGGCCCCGCGGCGCAACGCATCGCGATTCATTGGTTCGCCTTCATCGAGATATTCCTGGCGACCACGCTACTGGCCCGCTGGCTCGGCCAATCTGCGGCCAAATCGGTCGCGGCAGGGTGGCTTGCAGTAATCCTGATCACGCCACTGACTTACCCGTCGCTGATCTACAATGTCTCGCCCGACGCGCCGAACATCGCCACCACGATCACATTTCCCTTCATCGTCATCGTGCTGTGGGAGGGGATCGGCACTGGCCGGCACTGGCATGATCCACTGCGCGCGACGGCTATTGTCGTCGCTGCTTGGTGGTCCCTCATCGCGGTCAGCATCGTCACAACGATAAGTTATCCCCTTATCGCTTGCGTCTGTCTCGTGCAGCTTGGCTTTGCCTGGCGACGGCGCGCGGAATTTTGGCGCAAGGTTGCATGGGGCGCCGCCATCATCGCGCTGCTGCTCGCGTCGGGCTTCGCGCAAGTGCTGTTCGGCCTGATCGGAGACACGGCGTTCCGCCTATTTCCGAAGGAGCTTCCGACGCGGGCCGTCCCGCAGATCATTGAAGGATCGATCATGTTCCGGCCGGAGAAATTCGGTCAACTGGTCGCTGTCGCGGGTCTATGCGGCGCACTCTTCCACGCCGTCTTCGACCACGGGCGGATGAGAGCCTTTGCGGGGGGCGCCGCGCTGGTCATCGCGGTGATCGCAATACTCGGGATAGCGCAGGTCTATTTCAGCCTGCCCGGCGCACCGCCGATCTACTACGAGTTCGCCGTCTGGGCGGTCTATCCGATCTTCGCAATCTCCGTGGTCGCATGGATCTGGCGTTTCGTTCGCTGGGCAACCAATCTCACACGGTTCCACGCCGGTGCGCGTGTTGGAATTGGGCTGGGCTTTTCTTACCGGTCCTGGCGGCGGTTGTTCTCAACTACGGCAATCTCCGCCACCACCGGCACAATCCCCTGCCGAACGTCTATCCGCCAAAAGCGACCCCGATCGTCGAATTCCTTCGCTCTGAAGTCGGGGTGCCCCCCGACGGGCCCTATCGCGGCCGCGTGGTCACCATGACGGGTCAGAATCTTCTCCCCCGCTACGACGTGGGAACAGATGTATCAGTACCGATATCGGCTTGCTCAAAGCGGTCGGCAACGATCATCGGACCATTGGGCTGTGGTACTATGACATCCCGACCCTGGTCGAATTCAGCCAGACGCTGACGCCACTGATCTTCGCAGTCGTGAAGCGGTACCTGAGCTATCCGGACGATCCGCAATATCGAAATATCTTGCACATGAGGCGCCCGGACCTGACCATCCTGCGTCTGCTGGGCGTTCGCTACGTCATCGCCGACGGGCCGCAGCCTGCCGCAGGCATGCGCCGAGTCCTCGAATCGTCAGCCGGCTCAGAAAATCTGGCGGTCGACGAGGTGCCAGCGCCAAATCTGGGCGTTTCGCCGATTGAGATATCGCCGCTTGAGATGAACCGATCCGCACTGGAGTGGCTCGGAGATCCGGCGCACGATTTCACCGCGGAAGCCCTGCTTGCCGGTGACAACCCCGGGCCACTTGTTCCGGCCGCAAGTATCGGAATTGTTGTGGAAAAAGGCGGCATCCGAGTTCGCGCAACGAGCCCGGGCAAGTCGCTGGTGGTCATCCCCTTCCAGTTTTCCCATTGCCTGCGCGCCTCCGCGGGAAACACCGCGGCGCCAGAACTTCGCAGGGCCGATCTGCTCCTGACGGGGGTTCTGTTCGAGGGGGAACTCGACACGACGATCAAGTACCGGCAAGGTCCATTCGAGGGTGTCAGCTGTCGAATTCGCGATCTGCAAGAAGACCGAGTCTTCGTGGACACACTCTGAGAGAATCTCCGCCGATGTGCCTCGGGCCGGCTACTTTCGAGGCATCGTAAGGAGCGCCCTGTTGCCGATGCGGCCGAAAGAAACTAGGACAACCGAATTGACAATGTCCGATTGCTCCGGAGGGGTGGGTTAGCCGATATGGCGACGGACTTCGGTTTGCTTCGCAAGCACCTCGAGGATGACGAGCGGCGTCGGCAGCTGCTGGAAATCGAATCGCATCTCAAGGAGTGGGAGTACCCACCCCAGCTCGTCATCGAGAACACCTCGATCTGCAATCTGACCTGCATCCACTGCAGCCATCGTGAGCTTCAGCGCATCAAGCGCAACATGAAGCGCCCGCTCTGGAACAAGATCGTCGAAGAGCTTGGGGCGAACGCGCCCGAGACCGAGATATGGCCAACCTTCTACGGCGAAGCTTTGATCATGGGCTACAAGGGCGAGCTCTGGGATCGCCTCGACTATGCCCACGAGGTCGGCTGCCGCAATCTGGTTCTGAATTCCAACGGCGTGCTTCTCGACCGCTGGGATAACATCGACAAGGTATTGGACTCGCCGCTCCGCCGCTTCATCCTGAGCCTCGACGGCCTGTCCAAGGAAACGTTCGAACTCGTGCGCGAGAAGGCGAAGTGGGAGCAGGTCTATCCGGCCGTAGAAGAGCTATGCCGCCGGCGGCTCGAACGCGGACAGAAGTACCCGATCATCGTCGCGCAGTTTTCCGCGATGAAGCAGAACGCCCACGAGGTCGAGGCCTATCAGGAATTCTGGGAGGCGCGGGGTGCCGAAGTGAAGGTGCGCCCCATGCTCGAATGGACGGCGACTGGGACTATCCGCACCGACACGATCGTGCACGACACGGATTTCCGTATCGCCTGCCCGTGGGGCAACAACACGATGGCCATTCACCAGGACGGTTCGGTGGTCGCCTGTGCCATCGACTATGAAGGCAAGGTCAACGTCGGCAATCATCAACGAGATCACCGTCAAGGAAGCGTGGCAGCGGCTCGGAGAGCAGCTTCGAAAGCCGCATCGCGAGCACCGCTGGAACGATATTCCGAACCTCTGCAAGGGCTGTGGCGACTGGCAGGTCGCCGGCGCTGAGTACCGGGGGGAGGAGAAGGTCGAGGGCACGCGGCCGTTCTGGTATTACGAGCAGCAGAAAACGGTCGAGCCCGCCTGATGTCCGAGACGTCGGTCACCGAGGCTCCCCGCGCGACCGCACTGGCCGGCCACGCTGCGGAGACCTACGGCCTGCGGCCAGAGGCGTCGCAGTACCCGATGATGCTGGTGCTGTCGTTCGTGTATCCGTGCAATGCGCTCTGCCCACACTGCCCCTACACGAACTCCAGCATACGCAAAGAATACCGCGACGCGCCGTATATGCCGGAGTTGACCTTCAAGAAGATCGCCGACGAATCCGGGCCTTACGGCGCATATCTTCGCATCTCCGGCGGCGGCGAGCCGATGCTGCATCCGCAGGCGACCGAGCTCCTGGTTTACGCCAAGAGCAAGGGCTGCAAGATCGGCCTGATCACCAACGGGTCGCTGTTCGACGAAGAGAATTCCCGTGCGCTGCTCGCGGCTGGCGTCGACCTGATCGAATTCTCGGTCGACGCCTGCGACAAGGAGACCTACGACATCGTCCGCAAGGGCCTCGACTTCGACGAGCTGAACGAGAACGTTCGCCGCATGATCAAGCTGCGCAACGAGATGCGCAGCACGACGAAGGTCGTCGCCTCTGCGGTCAACCAGTCGGGTGTCGATATCGCCGCCGTCGAACGCTATTGGGTGGACGGCATCGGTATCGACTACCTCATCAAGCGCAAATATCTGACTTGGGGCGTGAACACGACGCTCGATCCGACGAAGTCGGCCGACCCCGCGGCTTATCTCAACACCGACGAAGTGCCCTGCCCCTTCATCTTCGAGCGGCTGAACATCGACAGTCGCGGCAATGTGATGGTCTGCGGCTACGACATCTCGGCCAACACCAGCATGGGCAACGTCAACACGGAGTCGATTGCCGACATTTGGCACGGGCCGGGCTTCCAATTCTATCGCGACAAGCATCTGTCCGGCCACGGCAAGGACATCCCGCTTTGCGCCGGCTGCCCGGATTGGAAATATCAGGTCCTGGGACCACAACTACTGGAAGGTCGTGCGCAACGCCGAGGCGAGCCGTCAGCGCAAGCTCGGAATATTGGGTGAGCACGACGATTTTCAGGGCGTGACGGAAGGCTTTGCTGCAGGCGTAAGTGCCCCGATGAGCCTCAAGCTTTCCGGCTATCTTTTTACCGGCCCGTTTCCAATCGCAACGGCGATTCGCGCCAACCAGCATCCGGTCGTGTTCGCCGTCATTCAGAAAAGCGGACCGGGTTGGGCGCCGACCTTTCGTGTCGTCGACGTCGGATTCAGCGAGGAGTCGGGGATCGGACTTCGCCACCCACCCAGCGCGTGCCCAATGGAGCGCGTCGGGCGACAGCGAGCCGAGCCTCTATCTCTTCGACGCACCGCGGTCGAAATACGCGCCTTCGGACCGCCAGCGGATAGCCGAGGAAATCCGGCAGAAATACGATCCGCCAAACGGCGTAGTCGAGGGATGAAGGCTCGCGCGCCTCGGTGCCCGGCGCGCCCGAAACGCCTCATTTGAAATCGTCGAACAACGGCAAGACCAGCCGCAGCACCGGCTGGTCGAGGCCGAACGGCTCCGATACCCGCGCGATTGGCTGACCCCGTCGCCGAGCCAGCTCGCGCCGATGCCGCGCTCCCCAGGCGAGCCAGTTTCTCGCCGTGTCCTTGATCGACCGCAGGACCGCGGCCGGCCTCGTCCCCTTGGCGACGCCGCCGGTCCTGGCAATGAAGCGGATCGGCACCTCGATGAAGCGCGCGCCACCGTAGTAGGATTTCAGAAGCATTTCAGGATTGATGAATGATGTGCGGCCTACAAGCTTCAAGCTGTGCGCGAGTCGCGTCGGGTAGATCGTAACGTTCTGGAAGTCCTGAAAATGGACCCCGAACAGGATGCGAAGGGCGTAGTAGTTCCCAAGCGAAATGACCGCCTTGTAGAGATTGTCCGAGCGGGTGCGCACACGATAGATCGAGCGCAGCACCGGGATGTAGCTCAGCAGCCGGATTGGCACGGGTCGAATGCCCTGGACCACATCGAAGTGGTTAGTCAGTTCAAGGAAAATGCGAAGGCGGCTGATGTCGTACGACCAATCCACGGTCTGCCAAAACACGAACTCCTTGCTGGCATGCGCGACCGCCGTCCGGCAGGCCATGCCAACGTTGAGATTCTGTTCGTGGCGGATGATCTTGAGCCTCGGTTCGCTAGCAGCGAATTTAGAGAGGATTTCCGGCATGCGGTCTGTGGAGCAATCGTCGACGAACACGATCTCCCAGTCCGAGGCCACGGCATCAAGCAGAGCTACGGCCCGTCGCAGGAAGCCCTCGACCAGAATCTCCTCGTTGTACCCCCATGCAACCATCGAAACGCTGCGCGGGAATCTCCCGAGCGCCAAATGCTCCGGCAGCGACGCCTGAGGCCAGCCGCCATCTTGCAGCAAGGCAGGCTCCGGAGAAGGCGCCGCTCGATCGGAAATTACCATGCGATCAGGTGTTTCGTTCCAGCGCCCGCTCGAGCGCCGCTGCGACCACCTCGACGTCCTCCAGCGGCATGTCGGGGTAGAACGGCAGCGAGATGGTCTCGTCGCCGATCCTCTCAGCGGCCGGAAAATCGCCCTCCGCGAAGCCGTACTTCTCGCGAAAGAACTGCGTCAGATGAACTGCGCGGTAGTTCACGACGCAGCCCACCTGCTCGTTCTTGAGCGATTCGATGACGCGGTCGCGCTTCTCGAGCGCGACGCGCACCGGATAGACATGACGCGAATGAATCGCATTCGCGCGGTTGCCCGGCTTGATGACCCCCGGCACCTTGTCCATGCGATCATCGTAGCGTTCGGCGAGGCGCGTGCGCCTCTCAAGCTTCTCCTCGACGCGGTCGAACTGCGGCAAGAGCAGCGCGGCTTCGATGTTGCTCATGTTGTACTTCCAGCCGAGCGTCACCATGTCCCAATGCGTATACCCTTCGCGCGAGCGATCGAACGCTGTCTTGGTCATGCCGTGCAGTGAGAGGAGCCTGAGCTTCTCGTAGAGCCCCGTGTCGTTGGTGATGACTGCGCCGCCTTCGCCGGAAGTCAGGTTCTTTGTCGCGTAGAAGCTGAAGCAGGCAGTATCGCCGAGCTGGCCCGGCCGGATGCCGTCGCGCACAGCTTCAACGCAATGCGCAGAGTCTTCTACGATCTTCAGGCGATGCCTATCGGCGATCTCACGCAGCGAACGCATGTCGCACATTAAGCCGTAGAGATGCACCGGCATGATCGCCTTGGTGCGCGGCGTGATCGCGGCCTCGACCAGATCGGCGTCGATATTCCCGGTGTCCGGCTCGACATCGACGAAAACCGGCTTCGCGCCCGCCTCCAAAATCGACGTCGCGGTCGCGATGAACGTCATCGGCGTGGTGATGACCTCGTCGCCGGGGCCGATGCCAAGCGCCAACAGCGACAGATGCAGACCGCCAGTGCAGGAATTCACCGCCAGTGTGTGCTTGCATTGCAGCAGCTCGCTGAACCGCCTCTCGAAGCGGGCGACATATTCGCCGGTAGTCAGGATCTCGCCGCGGAAAACCTCCTCCAGCATCTCGATTTCCGGGCGCCCCAGATCGTGCCGAAAGAACGGGATGCGCCGGGTTGGGAGAATCGTTCATTCCGCGTTCGCGACATTGGTGAAACCGCGATGTCCGCGGCGAATCCGCTTCAATTGCCAGCCCGCGTCGCCGCGTCAAGCTCAAACAGAATATCCGCGTCGGCCGCCGCAGCCCAAAGCGTGCTCGGCGTCTCCGCCGGGTTCGCCGGTCCGGCAGTGCGCGGCGCGACGGCAAGGATGCGCCCGATCCTTCGCCCTCCGAGCCGCGCCAGAGGCCAGTCGCGCAAAGCATTGACATGGCGCCGGACGCGGTCCGCCGGCTGCGAGAGGTCGATTTGCAGATGCTCCTCTCCGACGTGAGGATATCGAGTGGCGTTCGCATCCTCTTGTGGACGAAAGGCGAGCCCGCCAGCGCGGGCGAGCCTCACGGTCGAGACCGCGAGATCGGCGGCAACTGTGCCGAGCTTTCGGCGCAAGGAAGTCTGGGTCTCGTCGGCGGCAACCTGAAGCGACAATTGTCCGCAGATTGCGCCCTCATCAAGCCCTTCGGTCAGCGCGTGGGCCGTGACGCCGGTCACGGCATCTCCATTGTAGATCGACCAGAAGAACGGGTTCGGACCACGATTGAGCGGCAAGAGCGCCGGATGCAGATTGATCGCCGTGCCGCAGGCCGACAGCACGGATGTGCCGATCTTGCGGTGATAGGTAGCCACCAGCAGCAACGCCGCGCCCCCAGCGGCGACGTCGCTCTCTCCCGTAGCATCGAGCCTATGAGGCACGCCGAAGCGTGAAGCGACGTCTCCGATGAAGGGAAGCGTCTCGTAGGGATAAGGACCGCGTTCCGCTCGCGTGACGAGAAGGTCGGGTGCGAGGCCCTCCGCCACCAAGCGCTCCAACACCGGGTTGCCGAGCCCGGTCAGCTCAAAAAGCACGATTGGCCACCTGCCGACACTACGCCCGCCGATCGATATAGCGCTCCCACCAGAGCTGCAACATCAACAGATTCCAGATGCGGTCGCTCGATAGCGAGTCTCGCCCGCTGAAATGCGCCTCGATCATCTCCGCGACGGCATCGAGCTTGAAAAGCCCATGCGACTTCAGCCGCTCCGGCGCAAGCGTGGCCCGCACGAAGCCGCCGAGCTTGTCGATCAGCCATTCGTTGATCGGCATGAGGAAGCCCTCCTTGGGGCGTTCGATCAAGGCGGGCGGCAGGAGATCGTGGACGGCGTTCTTGAGGATGCTTTTGACGCGGCCGGCCTTGATCTTGATGCTTCCCGGCAGGCTGCAGGCGAACTCCGCCAGCCGATGGTCAAGGAACGGCGGTCGCACCTCGACGGAATGCGCCATCGAGAGCCGATCGACGAAGGGCAGGACCTGGTCGGGAAGCAGCGTCTCGAGATCGAGAAACAGCGCCCGATTGGTCGGGTCGTCGCTGGCGCAGGACTTCATCAGATTGCGGATCCATCCCTCCGTCGTCCGTCCGTCGAGCGCATTCCGCATGAGCGGCGAATAGAGGGACTGCTTCTGCGCGTCATCCATCAGGTAGAGCCCCATGCGGCGGGCGGCCTCGTCGCCGCGCCCGGCCAACGTCTCCAGCCGATCGAGATCGTTCTCGAACGGCACGAGGCTGTCGGGATCGTTGCGCCCGGCCATGTAGGCGGCGAGCGGCGCCGCCACCCGATGCGACAGATAGCTGCCGAAGAGCTCGTCCGCGCCGTCGCCGGAAAGCGCCACCTTCACGTGCTCGGAGATCGACTGCGTGATGAAGTAGGTGGAGATCACACCCGAGAACGGCTCGTCGAACGATCGGATGATGTGATCGAGCTTCTCAGGCAGGTCGTTGAACCGCACGAGATGCTCGTGGTGCTCCGTGCCGTATTGCTCCGCAACGGCGCGTGCGAAGCGGCGATCATTGTCCTTCTTCGGGAAATCGTCTTCGTAGACGAGCGTGAAAGTCTTGATTCGGTCGTGCCCCAATCGGGCGAGCAGTGCGACGACGCTTGAAGAATTGACCCCACCGGAAAGATAGGCGCCGTAGGGAACGTCCGAGCGCATCTGCAGCCGGACGCTGTCTTCAAGCAGTTCCCGGATCCGCTCGGCGGCTTCGGTCTCGTCGGCATCGACCGGTTGACCGAAGATGGGCGTCCACCAGCGCCGCCGCTCGATCCGGTCGTCCTTGCAGACCGCCAGCTCCCCGCTCCGCAGCTGCTCGATCGCGCGAAACGCGCTGTAAGGGAGCCGGAACGTTCTTGAATGACAAATAGTGGTGAATCGCCAGAAGGTTAGGCTCGCGCGCGATTTTCGGATGCGAGAGCAAGGCCTTGGGCTCGGAGCCGAACACGACGCCGTCGTCGGTTCGCGCCAGATAGAGCGGCTTGATGCCGAGCGCGATCGCGCGCCAGCACAAGACGCCGCTCGTTCGCGTCCCAGAGCGCGATCGCGAACATGCCGTTCAGATGCTGCAGAAAGTCGAGGCCGTGCTGCTCGTAAAGATGAACGAGGACTTCCGTGTCGGAGTGGTCGCTTCGAAAAATGTGGCCATCGTCGCGCAACGCCCGGCGCAGCTCCACGTGATTGTAGATCTCGCCGTTGAAGACGACCGCAATCGAGCCGTCCTCGTTGAACATCGGCTGCTCGCCGGTCGCGATGTCGACGATGGCCAGCCGGCGCATGCCGAGCGAAACGCCCGGCGCCTCCCATGCGCCGGAGGAATCCGGGCCGCGGTGCGTGAGCGTGCCGATCATCCGATGCAAGGCCGGCATATCGTTGGCGCCGGTAAAGCCTGCAATGCCGCACATCACGCCGCCCTTACGCTTGCCGAAAGCTCCGACAGCGTGTTGATTGCCTCAGGAAATCCCTTCCTATGCAGAGGCTTGCACCAGCGCAAGGGTTCGCTTTGACCACGCTTGTTGTGCTCCAGCCGAGCTATCTGCCCTGGCTCGGCTATTTCGATCAGCTGCAAAAGGCGGATGTTTTCGTCTGGTACGACGACGTGCAGTTCGACAAGAATGGCTGGCGCAACCGCAACCGACTGAAGAGCCCGAGCGGCGTTCGCTGGCTCACCGTACCGGTGCTGCAAAGCGGGCATGCCGAGCAGCCGATCCACGACGTCATGATCGACAATCGGCAGCCGTGGCGGCACAAGCACGTGTCGTCGATCGAGCAATGGTATGCGCGAGCGCCGTTCGTGTCGGCGATGCTGCCGCGATTGCGGGAGATCATCGAGCAGCCATGGGAACGGCTAGTCGATCTCGACATCGCCATCGTCGACTGGATGGCGCGCGAACTCGGCATCGACACGCCGCGCCACCGATCGTCGGAACTGGGCATCAGCGGCGACCGCAACAGCCGGCTGATCAATCTGTGCCAACGGTTCGGCGCAACGCACTACCTGTCGGGCGACTCGGCACGCGACTATCTCGATGTCGAAGAGTTTGAAAAGAACAACATCGAGGTCGTGTGGCATGGCTATCGCCACCCGCAATATCCGCAATTGCATGGTGAATTCACGCCGCAGCTTTCGGCGCTCGATCTTCTGCTGAACGTCGGACCGGATTTGCTCACGGTGCTCGCGCAATAACGTCCTATTCAGGCCGGTCGGTCGCAGCCTCAAACCGATACACGACCAGAGAAATAAGACCGACCAGGAACACGACCGTGGAGACGGCTCGGTAGGCAAAGAAGATGCTGGCATAGGCCGCGCCGGTTGAGAGCGGTTCAAGCCAGCGGCAAAGCTGATCGAAGGCCGCCTCCCCCACGCCCAGACCGCCCGCCGTGAGCGGCACGGCGTTCACCATGAACGCGAGCGGGACGGCGGTCGCGTAGTCGCCCGCCGTCATCGAACCGATCCCAATCGGCAGCGCCAAAATCGTGAACGCGGCGACGCCCACGGCCTGTCCAATGAATGCCAGAAAAACCGCGATGAAAAGAACGATCGGTCGGCGGTGAACCGCTACGAGCGTCCGCTCGGCGCGCTCCAGCAGTGACAACGACGCGCGGATAGCGAGCGAGCGGACGATAGAGCCAGCGAATCGCCGAGGGCGCAATGACGAGCAGGATCGAGCCGACGATGGCGGCGCCGAAACCGAGCGCTACCGGCATCAGCAACACCCAGAACGCCGTCAGATGATGGAGCTGCGGCCATCGGAGCGCGATCACCAGGCCAGCGAGTATCACAAGCCCTAATAGGCCGATCGCCCGATCGGCCACGATCGAAGCCGCGACCACCGCCGTCCGGCCGCGGAGCGCCCGCCAGACGTAGACGCCGCGCACCGCATCCGCGCTCGCCGGGCCAAACAGGAATTGATTCGTCAGCATGCCGATGCATTGGATGTGAAAAAGCGGCATGAAGGGCACCGGCGCTCCAAGGACGCGCAGGATCATCCCCCATCGCAACGCGGAAAGCGGAAGCGTCGACAGCACCAGAAGTGCCGTCGCAGCCACGGCCCAGGGATGATCGATCAGCACCGCAAGAGCGTGAAAATCGATGGCGCCGAAATAGAGCAGCGCCGCCAGCAGAGAGACGCCGGCGCCGAGCTTGACCAGAACGATGATGCGTCTTTGAGAAGGGCTTCCGCTTGACCCGGATGTTTCGGCAGACGTGATTGACTTCATGAGGGCATCTGCCTAGTGACGTGGCCCATCGGAGCGGCTCTCAATCTCCTTCATCTGGTCCAGCACGCGGGCGTCAATAACATTCGGGGCCAATGCGAACAATCCTTGTGACGGGCGGCGCCGGGTTCATTGGCTCCAACCTGGTCTACTATCTCGCCGAGAAGTATCCAGACGACCGCATCGTGGTGCTCGATGCGCTGACTTATGCCGGCTCAACCGAAAATCTTCCGCGCGAGATGTTCTCCGGCCAGCATCCGCGCCTAAGCTTCTGGTACGGAAACGTCTGCAACGCCGCGCTCGTCGACACGCTCGTTGGCGAGTCAGACGTCGTCATCCATCTCGCTGCCGAGACCCACGTAACGCGCTCGATCTATGACAGCCTCTTGTTCTTTCAGACGGACGTGATTGGCACGCAGACGCTTGCCAACGCCGTCGCCAAAGCTCGCGACCGCATACAGCGCTTCATCCACATCTCGAGCTCCGAGGTGTACGGCACCGCCAAGTCGGCGAAGATGAGCGAGGAACATGCGCTCGAGCCGATGAGCCCTTATGCCAGCGCCAAATGCGGCGCCGACCGGCTCGTGTTCTCCTACTGGGCCACGTACCGGATTCCGGTCGTAATCATACGCCCGTTCAACAACTACGGCCCACGCCAGCACTTGGAGAAAGTCGTCCCGCGCTTCATCACGAGCGCGCTGCTCGAGGAGCCCCTGACCGTGCACGGCACCGGCGAGTCGGCGCGTGACTTCCTCTACGTGGAAGACACTTGCCGCGGCATTGATATGGTCTTGTCGGCACCGTCGGACAAAGTAGCCGGCGAGACCTTCAATCTGTCATCGGGAGAACACCGGACAATCAAATCGATCGCATCGGATGTGGTCGAGCTGATGAATTATCCGAGCGATCAAATCCAGATGATCGGCGAGCGGCCGGGCCAAGTGCTCCGTCACACAGGCGACTATTCGAAGATCAACCGCGTGCTCGGGTGGAAGCCGCAGGTCTCGTGGGAGGAAGGTCTCAAGCGCACGATCGAATGGTACTCAGAGAACCGGTCCATCTGGTCCGAACAATTGTTCATGCGCAAGATCCCGATCATCACGGCAAGTGGCAATCGCGAATATCACTGAGCTTCGCTCGCCGTCGCGCTTCGCGCGGGATTGGCAGCGGTCAGAAGAGTATCTCGCGATACTTCTCGAAGAAGGAATGCGCCGGCGTCCCGCCGCCGAAGAAGTGCGGCTGGTCGCCGAGTCGCCGCTTCCAAACGGCGTCGATCTCGCGAGGCTTTCTGTCAACGAACTCGTCGAGCATCTCGATCGTCGCTTCGCGCAGCTCTTCGGCCGAGTTCCGCCTGGCTTCAAGGCCCAGCCTGGTGAAGACGCGATCCGCGTTTGTCTTCGACCGGAAGTCGACGTCGATCAGCTCGTCCAGCGTCAGATATCTCTCCTCGCGCGGGTCCCAGATCGGCTTCAGTAGGAACTTCACGCGGCTGTTCCACGGCTGTGGAAACGTGAGGATGCAATTCGTGGCGAGAGTCGGAGTGTGGAACGAGATAGGCACATGGATGAGCCCTGACGTGCAGCCGATCACAAAGCGGGCGCGCGCGCACAGGAAGATGTCCATGACCTCCGACTTCAGCGGCGAGTGCGGGTAGTCGAGCACGTTGGGCATCGGCGGCAGTGGAGGCATCGCGGGGTCGCCGAGGCGGACGACCCACCCTCCGCGTTTCCGGATCTCCTCCATGGCGGGCAGGTAGGTCGAAATGTCCGCATTGCGGATGTCCTGTGCCCACCTCTCGTTCTCTCGGTGGAATCCCCCATCGCGCACGTGCACGCCGACCCACCAGGCTCCGTCGGGCAGCCCCGCGCCACGCAGCAGGTCGTAGCCGCGGGCGAGGTCCGATTCCGGTATCCCAATGAGCGGTTCGCGCCCTTCCTCATCCCAAAAGGCAAGCGCCCGGGCGGCGACGCCTAGCCACTCCTCGAATCGCCCTTCCTTGAGAACCGCATTGCAGGACTCATCGAAAAGCCTGGCGTAGGGCAGAAGAGCGGACAGCTGACGATAGTCGGTCGCAACGTCGATATGACGCCGCCACAGTGAGAGATAATAGGCGTTCGCTATTCGTCGTGGCTCGCCGAAGAGCAACGGACGTGCCTCTATTCCTTGTAGTTGCTGAATCTTCAGATAGCCGTCAATGAAGCCGATGTGCCCGATCTGGTTGGACCACCTCGGCGGCAGGAGCGGCACGAACTTATCGTGCTCAAGGCCGCAGGCTTTCTTGATGGAGTTCTTGAACGTTCCTGACCAGCTCGCTGTCGGACCGCAAGCGTTGCTGCTGCAGCAAGGCAAGGTTCCACCATTTCCATGCCTGCCGCCCATGCCCCGCCATCCAGTGGCTGGCGCCAGCGTATTCGTAGGCCTCGTATCGGACGGCATCCATCGAGACCGGAGGCGGGACCGCCGTTGGATACTCTTGAAACCGGAGCCTCGGATTGCCCATTTGTTGCGAGAGGCGGAGTCCGGGGTTGACCGAGTGCGCCGCATAAAGAAGTCGGCAGCCCAGCTCCACAAGATCATGGCGGATCGAGAGGGCGCCGTACCTCGAGAGTTTCTTCGCCGCGCGATAGCGCAGGGTCTTTTGGATCCGCTTTTTGCCGCGCTTTCTGGCGAGGCTGGGCACCTTACCCGGATTTGCGCTTTGAGGAGCCAGCACTTAGGCCGCTTCCTTCGGTACGTTGCGATCGCTGTGGATAGTGAAACGCCGCGCGAGCCACCCACGCGGCCCGAGGCCGCCGCATTCAATCATAGACCGCCCCGACAGTTCGGCCCACGCGCGCCCTTCGCAAGGGCCGACACGTGGAACACGCTCTCTTCTGAAATTCACACGCCGACGGAAGTCGTAGATGCTGTCGTCGCGTTTCCGATGGGACCGCTCGCCCCCCACGTTAACCCATCACTTATTCGATTTTCGCGAACCGCCCAGCCACGAAGGTGCGCTCCTTTAAGCGGCAAAAATGTTGGTTGGCAAGAATGCGCGTCATCGCGTCCACCGGCATCGGATTCGCGAGCCGCACCTGCCAGGCGCCGGGCCTGGAGGAGATTTGGCACATCGCGTAACAATGGCGTGTGGTCCAGGCATCGCGCACCCTGATCGTGGGCGGGGATTCCGCCATCGGATCGGCGCTTCGCCGCCGGCTGCCGGAGGCCGGCCGGCCGGCAATTGCCACGAGTCGGCGAGCGTGCCCGGCCTTCGACGCAGCCGCGCTCGATCTCTCAGCCGACCCCGCATCGTGGTCGCTGCCGCGCGATCTGGGCGCGGCGGTTATTTGCGCGGCAATCACCGGCGACGCGGCTTGCCGGGCCGAACCGGACTTGGCGCGACGCGTGAATGTCACGAACACCGTCGCACTGGCGCGCGCCCTGGCGCGAGCGGGAACGCGCATCGTCTTTCTATCCACCGACCTCGTGTCGGGCGAGCCGCCGCACGCAATCCCGATCCCCGGCAGCCTCTACGCCGCGCTCAAGGCCGAGGCCGAGAACGGCGTCACGGCGCGCCCGGGCGCCGCGATCGTCCGCTTGGGCAAGGTGCTGACGCAAGATCAGCCGCTCATGTCCCGGTGGATCAGTGATCTTCGCGCCCGGCAGCCGATCGAAGCTTTCGACGACCGCTGGCTGTCGCCGGTCACGCTGGACTTCGCCGCAGACGCGATCATCGCCGTGACGCGAGGCCAGCAGACCGGCGTCGTCTACGCAACTGGAAGAGACATCGTGGACTATCACACCTTCGCGTGCGCCCTTGCGCGGGCCGTTGGAGCGCCAACCGCGCTCGTACATGCAGTCTCTGCGCGGGCGCGCGGCCTGGATGACGCCGCCCCGGCAAGCGTGGACGCCGGACGCCGCATCGCGGCCCCCGACTACCGCGAGGTCGCGGAAATGCTGGTTCGGGCGTCTTGCTAGGACGCGCCCGAAGCCGGCGTCGGCGCCTTGATCATGCCTGATGTCGCCATTCTTGTGGAATTCCTGATTTCGGGCCTGAGCTGGAGGAGCAGCCGACGCCGGTCCAACACCTCGGCTGAAGCCCGGGCCCCCGGCATTACGAAGGCTTGCGGCGCGCGCGAAGGAGTGAGACAGAGGCGGCGCGCGCCCGTGTATCGAGAAATCTCCGAATGCAGATTCAGAGGGAGCGCACCGCTCAAGGCAAAATTCGATGCAAAAGCCGCTCGTTCTCTTGATTCACTGGTTCGGGCCTTGGCCGGAATGGATCGATCTCTTTGTCGAGTCCTGCAAATGGAACCGCGACGTCGACTGGCTGATCTTCACCGATCAGGATTCGCCCGAGAACGCGGCCCCGAATGTCCGTTTCGCGAAAGCAAGTTTCGACGAGCACAAGGCGCGCGTCTGCAACGCGATCGGCATCGACCCCGCGCCGATCACGCCCCACAAGCTCTGCGATCTAAGACCGGCCTTCGGCCTGGTCTACTGCCCAGAAATCGTGGGCTATCGGAACTACGGCCACTGCGATCTCGATCTGATCTTCGGGAACATTCGCGCCTTCTACACCGACGCGCTCCTGGAGAAATACGAGGTTCTCTCTACGCACGCGGACCGCCTCTCCGGTCATCTTGCCGTGCTGCGCAACAACGAGTTCAACCGGCAGGCCTTCCGGCGTATCCGAAGCTGGAAGAAGAAGATCGCAGAATCCGACCCATTTCGGCATCGACGAGTACCGGTTCGGCAACGTCTTCGTCCGCCCCTCGCTCTGGCGCCGCCTGACCGAGCGGCGCGTACCGGTGCTCTTCGAGGAGCGTTACACGACGCCGATGACCCGCATGCCGTGGCTCGATGGCTCGCGCAACTACCCGACGCGCTGGTTCTGGCGGGATGGGCGGCTGACCGCTGAGGGCTACGAGGACCGCGAGTTCATCTATCTGCACTTCATGAACTGGAAGGCGTCGAGCGTGCATCGCATCCACGATGCCAAGGGCGATGCGCCGTGGACCGGCCTCAAGCAGCTCGTCTCGATCGACTGGCGCCGCGCAGCGCGCGAGGGCTTCATGATATCGCACGAGGGATTCGGCCCGCTGCCTCGAGAGCAGGTCCGACCGCAGCACAACGAGCCGCTCGCTGCCGACGCCTGAGCTTCGACTCGACGGGAGGCCGCGCTGAGGGCTTACGTCATCAATCTCGACCGTGCGGAAGACCGCCTCACGCACATGCGTCAGGAGTTCGATCGCGTAGGCGTTGAATTCGAGCGCATCGCCGCCGTTGACGGCGCCGCACTGCCGCCGAGCGTCGTGGAGGATTTTCGGCAGAACCGCGCGGCGACAAAACCGGACGGATGGCTGCCCGGCGAGATCGGCTGCTTCTTGAGCCACTTTGAGGCGTGGCGGCGGATCGCGGCGCATGACGCGCCATGGGGCGCCGTCTTTGAAGATGACATCCGCGTCTCGCCGGATCTGACGTCGCTTCTCGCATCGGCGGATTGGATTCCGCCCGACGCGGACATCGTCCGGCTCGAGGCTTACAGAAGCATGCGCCTCGCCGGAGGGCGGCCGATCGCCGACGCTGCCGGACCGGAAGCTCTATCGCGCGCTGTCGGGAACGTCTGGTGCCGCAGGCTATCTGATCGCGGGGCGCGCGGCTCGGTGGTTGACGGAGACGCCGCCGGCGCTTCACACAAGCGCCGACGTGTTCCTGTTCAAGCCGAAAGCCTCTCCGGTCGCGAAGAAGCTCCGCCGTTATCAGGTTGTGCCCGCTCTATGCATCCAGGAAGGCGTGCTCGCCGGTCACGACGCCCACCTCGGAAGCCAGATCAAGAGCCCGCGCCACGCGCGGG
The DNA here is from genome assembly GCA_963761005.1 of uncultured Alphaproteobacteria bacterium. Classification (GTDB taxonomy): domain Bacteria; phylum Pseudomonadota; class Alphaproteobacteria; order Rhizobiales; family Afifellaceae; genus DASWJZ01. Next base: position 440,742 of record CAVXFK010000027.1, on the reverse strand, counting down.
CGCGGTTATCGCGAGCGCTCGAATCCGATTTTGAAGCTCTGGCCGATCATGCGCCGCGCCGTGCCGTTCCGGCCCTGACGCGCGAAGCCATCAAATCCCGTAGCGCGCGACCGTTTCGTAGAGCGTCTCGAGCTGCGGGTGGGGAAGCGTTTCAAGGGCCCCCGCGCCCTTCAACAGCGCCTCGGCCTTGAGGTCCGAGAACGTGATCGGGAACGCGCGCTTGTCGGCGATCATGGCGAGATGCTCGATCGCGTCGCGCTCCGGCGGCTTGTAGCGGTCGGCAAAAAGAATGCCGGTCGGCCGCTGTGACGCGATGCTCTCGGCGAGCATCGACATGGAATCCGCAGTGACCAGAACGAGGTCGGAGCGGAATGCCGGGTTGTTCGAAAGCAGCCCGTGTTCGCCGAAGCGGACGAACTCGACGCCGACGCCCGACTCCTCGACGCGCGCGACCAGGCGGTCGAACTCTTCCTTCGGGCTGCGGCGCGAATCGAACACCGTCCAGCGGAGCCACGGCATCGCACGCCGGAGTGCGATCAGCCGCTCGGCGAGAAGCTCCATGTCGGCCGCCGTGTAATAATAGTGCTTCGACTGCCCGCCGAAGAGCACCGAGGCGTGCCGCTCGGTGCCGTTTCGGACGAGCGGGCGCGCCTCCGGCAGCTCGCTGGCGTCGAGCTCCGAGGGCCTCAGCGCATAGGCGCGATGCGGATGCGGCCGCCGCCGTTCCGACGTGAGGAGCACCGTGTAGAAGCCGTCGGAGGGCCACTTGGAGAAGCCGAAATAGACGTTCTTCGCCTTCAGCCTTCGCGCCATGGCAATGTTGGCGGCGGACGTGCGCGGGCCCGTCGTGATGACGAGGTCGACCGGATCGGTCGGCACTTCGCGCGTCAGCGGCAGCGGGTTGAACGGGCTCGCCTCGCCGCCGGTGCGGTAGAAGATCTTCCAGAAGAGATCGAAAGGCAGAAGGCCGGCGAGCGTCCGCTTGACGCGGCGCGAGAGCCTGCGCGTCTCGCGGATCGGCAGAACCCGCGCGTCGACCGCACGGTGCTTCGCGAGCGCCGTCAGGATGCCGAGCGAGGAACGGTCGTGTCCGGCGACGCCGTCCGACAGAATCAGGATGCGCATTGTCTTCAAAAGGGCGTTCCTCGGCAATCTCGGCAAGACCGATCAGCGCCAATGCTCTGCGATCCAGGGCGTCGGACGGACGTGCTTATAAAGCGGCTTCCACCACGCGTCCCGCTTGCTCGGCCAGATGCCGTCGCGTGCGTGATCGGGATTTGGAAGGCCGGTGAAGCACACCACGCGGGTGTCGGATGGGAGTGGCGCGACCTTGAAGAAATTCAGCGGCCAGCGCGGGATGAGCGTGTGCTTGAAGCTGACGCACCACTCCGCCGGCCAATACGTCATGTTGGAGATCGTGCGGGAGACGAAGGTCTGGCCGTTGCGCGTCTTGCGCACCGCCGCCGTGGGATCGGCCATCAGCGTATCGAACACCTCCGTGTGCGCGCCGATCCGCAGGCGAAAGACCGACGTGTTGCCGATCCCCTGCCCCTTCTGCGTCCAGTTCTCGATGACGCAATAGGTTTGCTCCGGCTCAAAATCGAAGAAAGCATCGATCGAGCCGACCACCACCACGTCGAGGTCGAGGAAGAGCACGTCGCCGGAAAGGCCGGCAAGCTCCCCCTGCCAGAGCGATATCTTGCGCCACGCCTTCCACTGGTGCGAAGGCGGCAGCGTGATCGGCGGCAGCGGCTGGGCCTCAATTCCGGGATCGAGGCCGGTCGCGTCGTCCGTGAAGCAGATGAAACGCAGCGGCCGCGCGGTGTTGCGCTTGACCATTGAGTGGAGCGTGTTGGCGTATTCGACCCCGTAGGCCGTGCCCCATTTCATGCAAATGACGGTCTGCACTGTCTTTGGAACCCGCGTCGCTGCACGGCGGGCCGCGGGCCGGCCGTTTCCTCAGTCGTCGTGATGTCGGCTTCAGAGCTTCCGAAGGATGCCTGCCGTGCCCGGCCATACCCTAGCCTGGCGGGGCATGCCATCGGCAAGAACGGGACGCGGGCCTACCTTTGGCTGAGCGCCCAGGCGTAGACGGCCCTATCCTCTGCGGTTCGCTCCTCCAGCGCCGTGAGCACGCTCGGCGCAAGATCCTCCAATTCCAAGCGTATATGCGTCGGCTTCCACCTGAGCGGCGGCACGCTCCGCCTCCCGAGCAGTGCAAAGAGCCGCTCCGTATCGTCGTCGAACCGCTCAGTCAGGCCGATGAAATCCATCGTCGACAGCACCTCGATTGCGGCCTCTGCCGAAGGTTCCCCGGCAATCGCTCGGGTCATGATGTTGTCGGCCGCGTCGCTCTCGAGGAATTTCGTGAGCGACAGTTTCTCAAGACCGAGCGACCGGTGGTAGTAGTAATGGGATACCAACCGCTCTCGCGGCTCGCGAAGAAAGGTGAAGACGAACGGATTGGGCACCCTCTCCGCAAAGGAGGGAGGGACGTGTCCCCGATAGGCGGCATAGCGCTCAAATTCGGACTGCGGCAAATGCAGCGCTAGGTCGCGGCGGGCGCCTGCCGCAGGCACCGACAGAATCGGGTACCCCCAATAGGCCACCTTGAGCATGCGGCCGATGGCCCTGCCCGCGGTCTTCTGGATATGAATAAAGACCGGCCGCCTCTCCGGCAGACCGAATCCGCTAGCTTTTCGGGCTGTACGAGCGATTGCGGCAATGGGTCGAAGAGCGGCGGCAAACATCGCGGTCTGAGGGTTGCTGTTGGTCGTGACTCAGCACACTCGCGAGAATGCCATCGTGCAAAAAAGGCCCACCGGTCGCAATGCCTGAATTGTATCGGACGATCACCGGTGGAAATTGTGACATTCATGCCGCGTCTCTCGCGCCTTGCGCCGCGCGCCGCCTGCCTCTAACCATCGCAACTATGCTGAGAAAACGCCGCGGGGAGGCCTGATGCTCGCGCCCCCGCACACAGTCGCCCGGTTCCGCTTGGTTCTGATCAAGCCGTCGCACTACGACGACGACGGCTACGTGATCCAATGGGTGCGCTCGCCGATTCCGGCGAATTCGCTCGCCTGTCTCTATGGGCTTGCCGTCGAATGCGCGGAAAAGCGCGTGCTCGGCGCCGATGTCGCGATCGATGTGGTCGCCATCGACGAGACCAATCGCCGCGTGCGCCCGGAGAGGATCGCGCACGAAATCCGCGAAGCCGGCTCCGGCATGGTGATGCTGGTCGGCGTCCAGTCGAACCAGTTCCCCCGTGCGCTCGACCTTGCCCGCGCCTTCCGCAAACTCGGGCTGACCGTCGGTATCGGCGGGTTCCACGTCTCCGGCACGCTCTCCATGCTGCCGGAGATCGATACGGAAGTGCAGAAGGCGCTCGACCTCGGCGTCTTCGTCTTCGCCGGCGAGGCTGAGGAAGGCCGGCTCGAAGAGGTGCTGCGTGACGCACACGCCGAGCGGCTGAAGCCGGTCTACAATTTCATGGCCGACCTTCCCGGCATCGAGCACGTGCCGATCCCGCACCTTCCGGCCGAAGTGGTGAAGCGCACTTTTGGGGCGAACACGAGCTTCGACGCCGGCCGCGGCTGCCCGTTCCAGTGCTCCTTCTGCACCATCATCAACGTGCAGGGCCGAAAATCGCGTCGCCGCTCGGCTGATGACGTCGAGGCGATCGTGATGGCGAACGCGGCGAAAGGGCTGCGCCGCTTCTTCATCACCGACGACAATTTCGCCCGCAACAAGGACTGGGAGCTGATCTTCGACCGGCTGATCGAGATCCGCGAGAAGCGCGGCGTCGATCTTTCGCTGATCATTCAGGTCGACACGCTCTGCCACCGGCTGCCGCATTTCGTGGAGAAGGCGGCGCGCGCCGGCGTCCGCCGCGTCTTCATCGGGCTTGAGAACATCAGCCCCGACAACCTGGCCGCCGCGAAGAAGAAGCAGAACAAGATCACCGAGTACCGCAAAATGCTGCTCGCCTGGAAACAGGCCGGCGTCATCACCTATTGCGGCTACATTCTCGGCTTCCCGAACGACACGCCGGAGCGGATCGAGCGCGACATCAAGACCGCACAGCGCGAGCTGCCGATCGACCTCCTAGAGTTCTTCTTCCTGACGCCGCTGCCCGGCTCAGAAGACCACAAGAAGCTCTACGAGAAGGGGGTCTGGATGGATCCGGACCTCAACAAATACGACCTGAACCATGCCGTCACCGGGCATCCGACGATGTCCAAGGAAGAGTGGGAGGCCGCCTATTGGAGGGCCTGGGAGACCTATTACTCCGACGAGCACGTCGAGCGCGTCATGCGCCGCGCCGCAGCCACGGGAAACAGCGTCGGCAAGGTGCTCTTCGTCCTGAACTGGTTCATCGGCTCGATTCGGATCGAGCGCATCCATCCGCTCGAATGCGGCTTCGTGCGCCTGAAGCGGCGCCGCGACCGACGGAGCGGCATGCCGATCGAATCGCCGCTCACGTTCTATCCGCGCTATCTCGGCGCAACGCTGTGGAAGCAGGTCCGCTGGCTGTGGCTCTGGGGCCGGATGTATCGGCGCTACAAGGCGATCAAGCGCGATCCCGCGCGGCTCGACTATCGCGACCAGGCGCTGACGCCGATCGAGGACGACGAGAGCGAGCGTCTGGACATGTTCCAGACCGGCGAGGCGCAAGCCTATGTCGCGCAGGAGCGGCGGCTCGCGAAGGCGCGCGCAGGCGCGGCCTGACCGACGGGCCGCGGCGCCCGTGAACGATGGCAAATCCGTTGAACCGGTTCGCGCATCTCCTCCGCGAGGAGGTCCGTGAAGCATGCGGGCGCCCTGTGCTCGCGACGGTCCTTCTGCTCGCATTCGTCTCGCTCGCGTTCCTGGCGCTGCCTGATCTCGACCGCAGCGTGAGCCGGCTGTTCTACGACCCGGCGACCGGCTTCCTCGACCGCCGCTACAGTATCGTCCAGAGCGCGCGTGAAGCGGGCCAGCTCGTCGAGTGGGCGCTCGCGCTTGCGGTCTGCGTTCCGCTTCTCATGAAATTCCTGCTTCCTGACTCGCACCTGATGGTGCGCCCGCGCGCGACCCTCTTCGTGCTCGCGAGCTATCTGATCGGCCCCGGGCTCATCGTGAACGGCATCCTGAAGGATCACTGGGGGCGCGCCCGGCCCCGCCAGATTCTGGACTTCGGCGGCGACGCAACCTTCTCATCCGTCTGGTGGCTCTCCGACCAATGCCAGCGGAACTGCTCCTTCGCCTCCGGCGAGGGCGCTTCGGCCTTCTGGCTGATGGCAATCGTGTTCCTAGTGCCGCGCGAATGGAAATGGCCGGTCGGCGTCGCCACGTTTGCCTTCGCGACGATCGTGTCGCTGACGCGCATCGCTGAGGGCGGCCACTTCCTGAGCGACGTGCTCGTCGCCTGGCTCCTCACGCTTCTGGTCTTGCTCCTGTCGCGTCGGCTCTTCCTCGAAGCGCTTCCGTCAGGCTTTGACTCGGCGGTCGAAGCAATGCTCGGGCGCGGCGGCCGGGCGCTTCGGAGCAAGCTCGGCACGTGGCTGAACTGAGCCTCCGCCGACTCAGGCGCGGGGCGCTGCCGCTCGACACGGTAGAGCTCGCGCGCTTCCTGATCGGTCGCACGCTTGTCCACGACATCGGCCGCGTGCGGCTCGCGGGCCGGATCGTGGAGACGGAGGCGTATCTTCCCGGCGACGCTGCGAGCCACGCCTTCCGCGGCGCGACGCGGCGCAACGGTTCGATGTTCCTGAAGCGCGGCCACGCCTACGTCTACATCTCCTACGGCGTCTGGCCGATGCTGAACGTGTCGAGCGAGGAGGAAGGAACCGGCGCGGCGGTGCTCCTGCGCGCGCTCGAGCCGCTCGCCGGCGTTGAAGCCATGCCGCGCGGCCCGAACCGCATGCGCGATGTCGATATCGCCCGCGGACCGGGGCGGCTGGCGCGTGCAATGGAGATCACGCTCGCGCATGACGGCGCCGATCTTTGCGGCCCCGGACCGCTTTTCCTCGCCGCGCCGACACGCGAGGTCGGAGAAATCCTGACCACCATCCGCATCGGCATCACCAAGGACGCGCACCGCCCGCTCCGTTTCATCGAGCGTGGCAGCCGCTTCGTCAGTGGCCCAAAACGCCTGAACGTCGGCTGAATCCGCGGAGTCTCACGCCCCGTCCGCGCTTTGTGAGGGCGCGCACAACGGGACCCGACGGAACGCTCCATCTTCGCGGCCAACGAGAGCGGATTTCCGCCTACTGGACCGAAGAGGAGACGAACGATGTCAGCCCGCATTCTTGCCGCCGTAGGCCTCGCCCTGATCCTTCATCAGGCGCCGGCCTTCGCCGGCGAGACCGCTGCGCAGGCCGGCATGGCGACCGCCGCAGCCGCCTGCCAGAGCGTCAACGAACATGCGCCCGTCGAGCTGCTTGGCACCGTCGCTGACGGCCTTGGCGACTGGCTGGTCTGGACGAAGGACACGGACGGCGACTTCTGGCTCTGCAACGCCAGCTCCGCGGGCGCCGTCTATGCCAACACCGTCATGCAAGGCGACCTCCTTGCCGGCGACGGCGCAGCGCTCATCAACGTGCAGCCGGCGAGCAATTCGAGCAGTAACCGCGCTGCCCGCGCCAACCCGGCGGATGCCGCAAAGGCGCTCTGCGCTGCAGTCGGTAGCTACGTCGAGGACATGCACGTCGTGGCGACCGTCGAAGACGGGCTCGGCGATTATCTCGTCTGGCTACAGAACGCCGACGGCGGCTACTGGATGTGCAACGCGTCGGCCGATGCCAAGCTCTACGACTTCGAGCCGGTCGATATGCCGCTCAACGATTTCAAGGCGGTCGAGACCCGCTCCGTCTGAAGCTCGAGCTTCCGGCGGGCAGGAACGGCTCCGTCGTCCGCCGAAAGGCCGCCCGGCTCTGAGCCGGGCGGTTCCTTCGCATTTGCGCGCTCTTCGCGAGTCCGCGAGAAACGTTCGCATCCCCCTGGAAGCGACCTCCTGAAAGGTCTATGAACTAAGGCGAATCCGCCAGTTTACGACAGATTTGTGACATCTGCCGCCGGCGCGTTCCGTTACGGTATCACCGGTCGCATGTCCGCCACACACATCCTGATCAACCTCATTGGCGAAGTCGCGCTGCTGCTCTGGGGCATCCACATGGTGCAGAGCGGTGTCATGCGCGTCTTCGGCACCGACCTCCGCCGCGGGCTGGCGCGCGGCCTGAAGACGCGGCTTCGCGCGCTGCTCGCCGGCCTCGGCGTGACCGCGGCGCTGCAATCCTCAACGGCGACCGCGCTGATGGCGATGTCGCTGACTGGAGCCGGCGCGCTGGAGCTCGTTCCGGCGCTCGCCATCATGCTCGGCGCCAATATCGGCACCACCCTCATCGTGCAGGTGCTGTCGTTCGACGTGACCATTGTCTTCCCGGTCCTGATCGCAGGCGGCGTCTTCGCCTTCCGGCGCGGCCGGGGAACGCGCTTCCAGGATCTCGCACGCGTGGCGATCGGGCTCGGACTGATGCTGCTCTCCCTGCACCTTCTCGCCGAGGCGATCGCACCGAGCGAGAACTCGGCGACGGTGCGCGCGCTTCTCGCCGCAATCACACGCGAGCCTCTGCTGAACGTCGCGATCGCCGCGGGCCTTGCCTGGGCCGCGCATTCGAGCGTCGTGGTCGTGCTGACCGTGATGTCGCTTGCGACGTCTGGGCTGATCGGTCCGGAAGCGACGCTTGCGATGGTCGTCGGCGCCAATATCGGCAGCGCCCTGAACCCGGTCTTCGAGGGAACCGGAGGCGATCCGAAGAACCTCCGCCTGCCGTTCGGCAATCTCGCGACGCGGATCGTCGGCGCGGCTCTCGTCTTGCCCTTCCTTGGACCGATCGCTGCATGGCTGGGCGCGCTTGAGCCGGGCGCCGGACGGCTCGCCGCGAACTTCCATACCGCTTTCAACGTGGCGGCGGCTGCCGTCTTCATCGGGCTCCTCCCCTTGATAGCGAAACTCCTCGTGCGCCTCCTCCCGGAGAGGGCCGCAAGCGACGACCCGGCAAAGCCCCTCTATCTCGATCCGGCCGCGATCGGCACTCCGGCCGTGGCGCTTGTCAACGCGGGGCGCGAGACGCTGCGCATGGCCGACGTCGTAGAGAGGATGCTTGCCGGCACGCAGACGAGCTTCCATGGCGACCGCCGCCACGTGATTGCCGAGGCGAGCCGCCTCGACGACATCGTCGACCGCCAGCACCAAGCGATCCAGAGCTACATCGCGCAGATCGCGCGTGAGCCGCTCGGCGATCGTGATGCGCGCCGCCTCGCCGAGATTCAGTCCTTCGCCATCAACCTCGAACACGTCGGCGACATCATTGACCGCAACATCGCCGAGCTTTCGGCGAAGCGGCTCAAGTTGAAGCTCAGCCTATCGCCGGAGGGCCTGTCGGAGATCGACGCGATGTACGCGCAGCTTCTCGACCATCTCCGGCTCGCCGTCGCCGTCTTCATGTCGAGCGACCTTGAGGCGGCGCGCCGCCTCGTCGCCGAGAAGGAGCAGTTCCGCGAGATGGAGCGCACCTCGACGGAAAGGCATTTCGCCCGCGTGCGCGAGGGCCGGCAGGCGTCGATCGAAACGAGCGGCCTGCATCTCGATGTCGTGCGCGACCTGAAGCGCATCGACGCGCATCTTGCCGCGACCGCCTACCCGCTGCTTGAGCGCACCGGCGCCCTGAAACCGACCCGGCTCGCCTCGTGAGCGCGCGATTGAGCGCAAAGCGCGAATCGCCGACGCCCTGACCGCATGGCCCCCGCCGTCACGCTTGCCGTGCTTTTCGCGGCCGTCTGCCACGCGTCGTGGAACGCCATGCTGCGCATGCGCGGTGACAAGCTGGCGTCGATCACAGTGCTCGTCGCCGCAGCGGGGCTGATCGCGCTCCCCGGCCTCTTCATAGTGGGCGTGCCGCCGGCCGCCGCTTGGCCCTACCTGATCGCCTCGGCGCTGGTGCATGTCGGCTACAACGCGTCCCTGGCGCTCGCCTACCACCACGGCGAGCTGACGCGCGTCTATCCGCTCGTCCGCGGTTCGGCACCGCTCACGACGCTCGCCGTCGCACTTCTCTTCCTGCATGAGGATGTGGACGCGACCGAGACAATCGGGATCGTCGTGCTCGCATCCGGCATCATGGTGCTCGCGATCGACCGCGGCGTGCGCGCGATCCGCGACGCCCCGCACGTCCTTCTCTATGCCGCCGCGACGTCACTCTGCATCACCGCCTACACGCTCTGCGACGGGCTCGGCGCGCGTCTCGCCGACAGCGCCAATCAGTATGTCGTCTGGCTCTTCGTCGTGGACGCGCTGCCGATGATCGCAGTCGTGCTCCTGATCCGCCGGCGAAACTTCCTCGCCGCCCTGCGCGAGAACTGGATGGCGGGCCTTTTCGGCGGGGTGCTCTCGCTCGTCGCTTATTGGATCGTGATCTGGGCAATGACGGTTGCGCCAATCCCGATCGTCGCGGCGCTGCGCGAGACAAGCATCCTTTTCGCGCTGATGATCGGACTCTTCTGGCTGGGCGAGCGGGTGACGAAAGTCCGCGCCGCATCGATCGTGCTCGTCGTCGCCGGGCTCGCACTGATGCGTCTTTAGGATCGCGAGGGCTGGACTGGAAGCGCCGGCGGCCGCATCAATTGACGCAAAAGCAAAGGCGCGAGCGGCGGCTCGGCCAAGCCGGTCGGAGGAAACGATGCACGCGGAAGCTGGCGAAAAGATCGACGTGAAGCGCGAGATCCGCGCCTTCAAGCGCAAGATGGCCGACCGACGCGACGTGTTGAAGCGCGCCTTCGGCGAGGTGAAGGACCACGTAACCCGCCGCGCCGACGAGATTCAGAAGGCCCAGGCGGCCGGAAAGAAGGTCATCCCCGAAATCGACTATCGCGACATCGCTGCCGGAAGTGTCGCAGACACGGCGCGCGAAAAATCCGCAAGACCGGCTGCGCCGTCGTGCGCGGCGTTTTCCCGGAGGCGGTCGCGAACGCTTGGTTCGCCGATCTCGGCGAATATTTGGAGACGAACCACTACGAGGAGCGCGAGGTCGAGAAGCGGAGCCTCGACAAATATTTCTCGCAGCTCAAGGCGGGCAAGCCGCAGATCTTCAATCTCTATTGGTCGAAGCCGCAGGTGCTGGCGCGCCAGGACGAGAAGCTCGCCAAGACACGCGCCTTCCTCGACCGCCTGTGGAGCAACTACGACGGCGTCTTCGATCCCGATCTACAATGCACCTACGCCGACCGCGTGCGGCGCCGCCAGCCGGGCGACAAAACGCTCGGCCTCTCCCCGCATATGGATGCCGGCACCGTGGAGCGCTGGATCGACCCCGGCTATCAGGACGTTTACGCAGCCGTCTTCTCCGGCGACTGGCGCGGCTACGATCCGTTCGACGCGCGCCACCGGCTCGACACGCGGGAGATCCCCTCGCCCGCCGTCGCCAGCGTCTTCCGCACCTATCAGGGCTGGACGGCGCTGACGCGCCAGGGGCCGCGCGACGGCACGCTCCGGCTGATCCCGATCGCGGAGGGAATTCTGCTACGTGCTCCTCCGCGCGCTCATGGATGACGTCGCCGACGACGACCTCTGCGGCGCAGCGCCCGGCCGTGCGCTCGGCGTCAGCCGGGAATGGCACCCGGATATGATGGCAGGCATGGTGTCGATCCCGGAGGTGATGCCCGGCGACACAGTGTGGTGGCACACCGACATCTGCCACGCCGTCGCCGACGAGCATGCCGGCAAGGATTTTGCGAGCGTGATCTATATCGGCTCGGCGCCCGACTGCACCAAGAACCGAGCCTATCTGCCCGGCCAGAAGGCTGCGTTCCTGGCGGGCAAGTCGCCGCCCGACTTCGCGCCGATGGACTTCGAGGTCGATTTCACAGGCCGCGCCACTGAGAAGGACCTGACGGAGCTCGGCAGGAAACAGATGGGGTTCTGAGCAATCAGGCGCAGCACGCCAGTTTCTTGTCTGGATCGCGAAGCGACTATCGCTGCGCGCTGGCTACAGGCGCGGCGTCAGGACTGAATCCGTAGCTTGCTGCGAGCCGTTTTCGAAAACCGATTTAAACATGTCGGAAACATAGTTCGCCCCCGAAGGACTTCAGATGGTCGTCATCGCGATAGAGCGCCTGGCCGTCTTTGTAGACGATGCATTCCTCTTCGCCGCAAAAGCGTCGGTTCGGATACACACGTACTACTTTGTCTGGAGAACCCAGGCTTTCGAGAGTCCGGAAGACGAATGCATTGCGGCGACGATAATATTCTGCAGGCCGGGTGAACGAGCCGGGATCACCTCCTTCCAACACAATCCGGGCAAGAACCTTCGGCACGTCGTAGCCTGTCTCCGGAATGGGATAGACCAGGACAATGCGCTTTCCGGCAGCTGTGAGACCGTCGACGGTCTCCTTCATAGCGGCTGAGAAAAGCGCCCGCCTCTTGTCCAGATCGAGATTGGATTTAGAGGAGTCCGTCAGCAGCGGAGCCTGGCCGGCATTGTCCACGGGCCCCAGGTCCCAGCTCCACCCTCTGAGAAAGGCGCTCCAGCGCGAAACAAGCACAACGGTGCGCAATTTCTTGTTCGCCACAAGCTCCTTGAACACGTCCGTATTGTGCGGCGCGCATTCGGGAACGCCCCGAGCTTCGACTCCGTATACCGGAGGACAACCCGGCTTGCCGAAGAAGACAGCCGCTTCCCCATGTTTGCGCGCGAGCCTGCCGAGCATGCCGATCAACGCCTCTGCGTGGCTGTCTCCCCAAACCGCATAGTGGGGTTCGACGTCGGCTCCGTAGACGCAGTTGGCGACGGCATATTCGGCGGCGATCAACTGGCGGTATCCGGCGACGCATTTGTCTCTCAGCGGATCGTCCTCAGCGCTCGAAGTTGCGGCGAGTTGCGCCGCAAGCGCGGGAAGTCGATGCGGGAGTCCGTTTGAGAAGTGCACGGCCAAACCGAAACCGGCGAAGCAGAGCATCACGCCGGCCGCGGAGCCGAACAGGTATGGCGGCTGAAACACGCCCCCTTTTCTTCGGAAGGGCAGCTCGACAAATTTCCAGGAGAGCGCGGCGAGGACAAACGAAGCCGCGACGACCGCGCCCATTTGAATCGATGAAAGCTCAAAGATATTCCAGCTGGAGACAAAGACGATCAGCGGCCAGTGCCACAGGTACAAGGAATAGGAGATCAGACCAATCGCCACCAAAACCTTGGTGCTGAGCAGCCTGCTGACGATCGTCTCGCCGCCGCCCCCCGAGTAGATGATCAGCGCCGCGCCCCCGACCGGAAAGAGGCCGTTCGCCCCGGGGAACGAAGTCTGCGGCGTGAAAGTGACGACGCCCCAAGCGACAAGACCGAGCCCGACGAGACCCGCGAGCTCGCGCCAGAGCCGGTGCCCAAGTTCAGGTACCGTTTCGAGAGCGAGCAGCGACCCTACCAAGAGCTCCCATGCCCGCGTCGGCGCGAGATAGAATGTCGCCTCCGGCTTGTGCGTTGTTCCCCAAAGGCAGACCGCGAAGGAGATCATTGCGGCCGGCACCAGCCAGACGACCCAACCTCCCTTGAGCCAACGGCGGATGACGAAAAGGAGGAGTGGGAACGCGATGTAGAACTGCTCTTCCACGGCCAGCGACCAGGTATGGAGCAGAGGCTTGTCCGCGGCCGGGGCGGCGAAATATCCCGCTTGGCGCCAAAACAGAATATTCGAGGAGAATATCGAGGTCGAAGCGACGCTCTTTCCGAAGTTGTCAAATTGGCCCGGCATCATCAGCCATGCTGCGGCCGCGCATGTACACAGGATCACCAAGAACAATGCCGGCAGGATTTGGCGTACTCGACGCTCATAGAACTTGATGATCGAGAATTTGTCCTGACGCATCTCCTCCGTGATGAGAGAGGTGATGAGATACCCGGAGATGACAAAGAAGACATCGACGCCGATGAAGCCGCCGGTGAACGGCCCCAGGCGAGCGTGGTAAAGAACCACCGGAATGACCGCGAGAGCGCGTAAGCCGTCAATATCGCGCCGGTAACGCACCACCCCTCCCTTGCTGCGGCCGAAAGTCTAGCTTCGTCCGCGCGCCCAATCTACCCGCACTAGTCGCTCCTACAGGAGACCCAACCGTATAGCTCGAATGAATGCCGCGCGGCAAAGCCGGTTCGCGTGTTGGTTACCCCGGAGAGGAACTCCCGGCCCGCTGGGCCATGGCACGATTGCGTTGGCGGGCGCGTGCCCTGCCGTCCAACGCCCGTCGTTACCAGCCGCCCGGCCATGAGAAGGACGGTGGCGTTTCCCTGGGGGTGGAGGAGGTATGGTGGGCGCGACAGGGATCGAACCTGTGACCCCTACGATGTCAACGTAGTGCTCTCCCGCTGAGCTACGCGCCCTTATCCAATGGGGTCGCCGTCAGGAACGGCCCGGCGGGTATAGTGGCTGGAAAATTCGGGTGCAAGCCGCGTCTGCGGCACCGCTCCTCAGGCCGCGATCAGGCGCCCGATCTCGCCCACGAGGTCGCGCAGGTGGAACGGCTTCGACAGTATCTTGGCGTCACGCGGCGCCTGCATGTCGGGATTGAGCGCCACCGCGGCGAAGCCGGTTATGAACATGATCTTAAGGGCCGGATCGAGCTCGCTCGCCTTCCGCGCCAGTTCGATCCCGTCCATCTCGGGCATGACGATGTCGGTCAGAAGCAGGTGAAACGGCTCCTCGCGCAGCCGCTCATAGGCGTCACGGCCGTTGTTGAAGGACACGACCTGATAGCCCGCGTTCTGCAGCGCGCGCGACAAAAAACGCCGCATATCCTCGTCGTCTTCGGCGAGCAGGATGCGGGCCATCAATTGTCCTTTGGGAGGGTCGTCGACCGCCTTCATTTGCGCCACCATGGCTTCGCCCCAGTAAATATCGAGTAAGCGAAGCACCCGCAACGCGGCCCTTTTGAACTGCCGCAGTGGACAGGTTCGCTGCGGCGCGGCAAATTGGTGCAACTTCTTAAGGAGTCGTTTCATGCGGGTCGGGCCGGAAAGCGCAGGTACGGCGGAAGCCGTTCCCCCCGCCTGCGAGATCATGCTTCCGGACGAGCAGAGCGTCCCCTTCGTGTTCAATTCCCCGCATAGCGGGCGCTTCTATCCGCGCGATTTCCTCGATGCCACCTGCCTCGACAAGAGCGAGATCCGGCGCTCCGAGGACCTCCTCGTCGACCAGCTTTTCACCCCCACTGTCTCGCTCGGCGCGCCGCTCATGAGCGCCATCTATCCGCGCGCCTATCTCGACGTGAACCGCGAACCCTACGAGCTCGACCCGCGCATGTTCGTGGGGCGCCTGCCGTCCTATGCCAACGTGCGGTCGCTTCGAGTCGCCGGCGGCTTGGGAACCATCCCGCGCGTCGTGAGCGACGCAGCCAACATCTACAAGGGCCCGCTTCCCGTCGAGGAGGGTCTCGCTCGCATCGAGCGCATCTACCGGCCCTACCATGACACGCTGCGCCGGCTCCTGGCACAGACCCACGTCGCCTTTGGCGTTGCCGTCCTGATCGACTGCCATTCGATGCCGTCGAACATCCGTGGCGGGCCGGTGCGGGTCAGACCGGATTTCGTGCTCGGCGACCGTTTCGGCTCAAGCTGCATGCCTGAGCTCACCGACTGCGCCGCGGCGACGCTGCAGCGCCTCGGCTATTCGGTCTGTCGCAACAAGCCCTATGCCGGCGGCTTCATCACCGAGCATTACGGGCGCCCGGCGCGCGGCCTGCATGCCCTGCAGATCGAGATCAACCGCGCGCTCTACATGGACGAATACCGGATCGAGCCGCATCGCGGCTTCGATCGGCTCTCCGCCGACCTCATGCGGCTCGCGGAAGCGCTCTTGGACATGGTGGCCGCCACCACCGAGGGCATGCGCGAAGCGGCCGAATAGAACCTGTTCACAAAAAGAAGAGGCCGCGACAAGCGCGGCCCAAGTCTAGGGAGGAAACGCCCAATGTGGGCTGCGATACGAGTATCGCACCGCACAAACTATGTTGCTCTGCACAAAAGGCAAGGAAAAATTAGCGACAGCCTCCAAAAGCTGGACGTAGCGTCCAGTTTGCGCGGGCCGCGCGCCCTAGCTCCGGCCGGCCACGAAGGCGTCGAAGGCGATCCAGAACTGATCGCGAAACTGGTCCTTCTCCATGAGGATTTCGTGCTTGGCGCCCGGGATCCTGAGATGCGCCGCCGTCTTCACCCGGCGTGAGAACTCCTCCGCGGCAAGGTTGCTGATGATGCCGTCGGCGCCGCCGAGCACGATCAGCACCGGCATCGGCACTGTGTCGACGAAGCTTTGTTCGGTGAGGTGGATACAGGCGCGCATCGCTGCGTTCACCCAGCCGATCGTCGCGCCGCCGACGCCGACGGACGGGTCCGCGTCGACGACGGCGAACGCGCGCTGAAAGCGAACGGGGTCACTGGTCAGCGGATTGGCCTCGAAGGGCTGCATCTGGATGAGTGATCCGCCGGCGCCCGGCGCAAAGGCCTCGCCAAGCCCGAAGTGCATGAGGAAGCCGGTGGTGTTCGCGAGCACACGCGGTGAGCCGTGGGCAAGCGCAAGAAGCGGCGCGGTCAGCACCATGCGGTCGATCTGAGTCCTGAGCCGCTCCGCCGACAGGAGCGCGATCGCCGCACCGGTCGAATGCCCGAGCACGTAATAGGGCGGCGGACAATCCGGCAGCACGACCTCCTGCATGATCATCTCGAAGTCGTTCACGTGGTCGGCGAAGTCGCGCACGTGGCCTTTGCGCGGATTGCGGAGCAGTCGGCTTGAGCCTCCCTGCCCGCGCGAATCGAATGTCATCACCGCGAAGCCGCGGCGCCTGAGGTCGTTGATCGTCTCGAAGTATTTTTCGATGAACTCGGTGCGGCCGTGCAGGATGACGACGGTGCCGCGCACCGGCGAGCGGTTCGGCAGAAAGCGCGCGCAGCGCAACGCGACGCCATCATCGGTCGTCACCGTCTCGACGATCGCGCCTTTCGGAATCGGGTTGCTTGGAATTTCTATGAGACCGGCCAAACGGGGAGCCTAGAGCGAGAGGTCGCCTCCCGGCCGCTGCCCGGAGACCCGCGAAGAGTTAGCAACGACTGGCCGAGACTGGCAAGGCCGGCACATGGGTTGGCCGGCGGTCGGATGACCGCCGGCCGAAATCGGGCGCCGGAGGGGGCGTTGACGGCGCCCGACTTTCGTGTGGCCCGGTGCGCCGCGCTAGATGCGCTGGCGGGAAAGGACTTGGCCGTCGCGGGCGCTGACGACCAGGAAGAAGTCGCGGCCGTGCCTGCTGGCGCGCAGCTGATAGACGGCGCCGCGGTCGTCGACGAAACGGATGCCGTAGTAGCCGTCGCGACGCAGCATGAAGCGGACCTGATCGGTCGACACGCGGTCGCGCCGCCAGTGATCGTGGTAGCCGTAGCCGCCGTGATACCCATGGTAGGCCGGGCCGGGGCCGAAGTTGAAGCTGAAGTTTGCCGCGTTCGCAGGAACGGCGGAGAGAGTGGTGAGGGCGACGAAGCCCGCGGCGATCGTCTTGGTGATCATGATTGGCTCCTCTTGATCGGCTGACACCGAGGTCGTCCCGATGTCGATGCGAGGAACCTATCGGCGGGCGGCTGAACCGATCCGGAAGCCGTCATTCATGTTGCATTCACCCGATCGGGCACGGCGGACGGCGCCCTGCCGCGCACTCGCTCGACGGAGCGGTCAGTAGATGACGAGCGGGTTGTGCCCGCTGCCCTGAACCGGCGGCGGGGAGGGAGCGGCCGGAGCCGCTGCCGGCGGCGGAGAGGCCGGCCTGTCAGCGCGGAACGGCGGCCTCTGGCGGAAGGCGAGAACCCGCTCGCGCTCGATCTCCCCAGTGAACATCGAGACATCGAGAGCGACGAGGTCGCCGCGCGGGTTGACCGCGTTCAGCCGGTAGATCGGCTCGCGCGGCGCCATCGGCCCGAACTCCCGGTAGCCGGCAGCCTCAAGCGCGTTGAATACCGCGTCGGGCGAAAGCGGGACCGCGCGCTGGTAGTAGCCTGGCGCGTAGTAGACCGGCCCCTGCACCCCGGCGCGCCGTTGCGCGGATGCCGGCGAAACCGTGGCAGCCGCAGCGATGAGCGCAACGATCAGAGTAGCGTTCCTGAGCAACGATTCGCCTCCGTCCGAGCTGCCTACAAACCCGGCCTTCTACCCCCCGGCAAGTGCCGCTCGAAAGCGACAGATTTGCGGCGCGCCCGGGGTCCTTGAAGGCCAAATTCCGCCTCCCCATTTAATTGGTGCGGGTGCCGAAAGGACCCGCGGGACGGCAGGTTCCGCCAAGGTGGGGGACCGGATGCCGACCACGCAATTGTCGCTTCAAGGAGGACAGAAAATGCGCACCTATGATCTCAGCCCCCTCTATCGTTCCACCGTCGGTTTCGACCGCCTTTTCGGCCTGCTCGATTCCGTCACCAACGGCGAGGCGCAACCTTACCCGCCGTACAACATCGAGCGGACCGGTGAAAATGCCTACCGCGTGACGATGGCGGTCGCCGGATTCGGCGAGGGCGACCTCGACATCCAGGCGAAAGAGAACGTCCTGACGGTGAAGGGCGAAAAGAAGGAAGAGAAGCAGGAGAACGGCCGCGAGGTGCTCTACCGCGGCATCGCGTCGCGCGCCTTCGAGCGCCGCTTCCAACTCGCCGACCACGTCGAGGTAACCGGCGCAAGCTTGGACAACGGCCTGCTCCACGTCGACCTCGTGCGCGAGATTCCGGAGGCCATGAAGCCCCGCAAGATCGCGATCGGCGGCGGCAAGTCGAAGCAGATCGACGCCAAGGCCGCTTAATCCACGAAGTCAGCAGTCACATTTGCGCCCCGGCATCGTCCGGGGCGCTTTCATTTCAGGCAATGTTCTCTAACCGGCGAGCGCGGCGAAGAATGCGTCGACGTCGTCGGGCTTCGTCGCGAAGGCCGTGACCAGCCGGAAGATCGCCTCGTCGTCGCCGAGCCCGAGCGACAGGCCGTGCGGCTCCGGCCATTCGTAGAACGCCGCGCCTGCCTTCTTCAGCCGCTCCGCGTCCGCCTTGCGGAAGACGGCGAACACCTCGTTTCCGTGTGTCGCCCACGCCTCGCGCGCATTCGGCGCCGCCGCGAGCCCGGCCCGGAGCATGGCGGCCATGTCGTTCGCGTGCTGCGCGAGCTTGAGCCACAATCCGTCGCGGAGATAAGCGTCGAACTGCGCCGCGACGAAGCGCGACTTCGAGAAGAGATGCCCGGCGCGCTTGCGGATGAAGGGCATCTCCTTGGCAAGCGCCATATCGAAGAAGATCAGCGCTTCGGCGGCGATGCAGCCGTTCTTCGTCGCCCCGAAGGAGAGGATGTCGACGCCGGCCTTCCACGTCGCCTCCGCCGGTGCGACGCCGAGCTGCGCAAGCGCGTAAGCGAAGCGAGCGCCGTCCATGTGGAGCCGCATGTCGCGCGATTTGGCGATCGCGGCGAGCACGGCGACCTCGTCGGGCGCATAGACGGTGCCGAGCTCGGTCTGCTGCGTGATCGTGACGGCGACCGGCTGGCCGGTCCTGACCTCGCCTGGAACGAAACGCTTCAGCGCCTTCGTCAGCGCCGCCGGATCGATCTTGCCGAGCGGCCCTTCGACAGGAATGATTCGCGCGCCGTCGGCGAGGAACTCGACGCCGCCGATCTCGTCCTCGACGATGTGGCTTTCGTGATGCGCGAAGACGGCGCCGGCCGGTTTGCTGACGGCTGCGAGCGCAAGCGCGTTCGCTGCGCTGCCGGTGGCGACGAAGAAGACCGCGACCTCATGCTCGAAGAGCTCGGCGAAGCGCGCCTCGACCGCCTTGTCGATTTCGCTTGCCCCGTAGGCGGCACCCGAGCGCGCCGCCTCCCGGACGACCGCGTCGATCACCGCGGGCGCGGCGCCCGTCCAATTATCGCTTGCGAACTGCATCCCGGCTCTATTGCCCGCGTTGCGGCGCAAGGCAAGCGCGCCGCTAGTACCCTTCCGCCCCGGAAGATCAGCCGATCGAGTGAAAACACGCCGGGTCCAAGCGCCAGAAGCGAAAACGCCATCGCCGCCCAGGGGAGATGATAGGTGAGCCAGCCGTCCGGAATGACGAGCTCGATGATGAGCGTCATCACCAGGATCCCGGCCGCGGCAAAGCGCGTCGCGAGCCCGGCGACGAGCAGAATCGGAAGCACAATCTCACCGATCGCCGAGGCGTGCGCCGCAACAGTCGGATATGGGAACCCGTAGACTGCGCCGAAGACGTGCAGCTTGTACTCGTGCGTGAAGAGGTAGGTCGCACTCGAGGAGAGCGTGAAGCCGTCCCATTTCGTCAGGCCGGAGCGGAAGAACGGAATCGCAAGCGCGATCCGAAGAAGCGGCGGCGCCACGCAAGCACCGATCCGCGCGAGCCATGAGAGCACGGCCCGCACCAGCTGCGTCACGCCTGAGCTCCCGCGCCGAAATCATAGCCGCTGAACGCGCCGGCCGAGATCAGGCCGGCAAGGCTCGCGGAGAGATCGAAGCTCTCGGCGGCGGCAAGTCCGGCATCCGCCGCCTCGGCAAGCGGCGCGCCCTCGCCAAGCCGGCGGATGAAGACGGCACCGCCGGGCGGAACGAAGCGCACGTCGACCTGTGCCGCCGGCCTCACGATCAGCGCATCTTCTCCACCGGCCTCAAGATCGACCGGCGCCGGCACGCCGCCCTCGACGTTCATCCGCCAGATGGTGAGCGCCGGGTAGCGCGATGAGACGATGCGGAGCGAGGGATGGAGATCGAGCCTGAGTTTCGGAAGTCGCTCCTGCGGAATGGCGGCAAACGCGGCGGCCGGAAGAGGCACCGCCTCCGGCGCATGAAACGCCTCCTTCCAGGCGCATTCGATGCGCGCCACGTCGGCGAGATAGGGCAGCGTCGCGGCGGGCGGGAACCGCTCGACGAAATCCGGAAATCCGCCGCCATATTCGAGCAGCATCGGCGAGTGCGGCGGATCGGTCACCACGTAGGCGCGCGCCATCGCCATGAAGAATTCCTCGCCCACGATCCTTGCGACCGCCGGAAACGTGATCTTCATCGATTCCGACAGGCCGACGATGACGTTGTTGCGATAGACCGCGAAGCGCCGTGCGCTCGGAATCCCGTCGGGGCCGACAAGGCCCGGCGGAATCGGCGCGCGGGCGTCGAGAACCGCGGCGGCGAAACCGCTCTGCCGCTCAGCCAGCGGCACGCTGCTTCTTCCCGCTTTCGGCATCGGCGAGCACCGCCTCGGCGCGCTCCGCCTCCGCCTTCAGGACCGGCCAGGCGGGCACGTCGGCGTCCCATTCGATCAGCGTCGGCAACGCACCCGCCCGTTCTATCGTGTGCGCGAAGAGACCCCAGACGATGTCGGCGACCTCGCGGTCGTGCGTGTCGATCAGAAGCGGCCGTCCGGCCTCGTCCTCCTCCGGCGCATGGCCGCCGAGATGGATCTCCTGCACGCGGTCGAGCGGATAGGCGTCGATATAGGCGACCGGGTCCCATTCCTGGTTGGTCGAGGAGACATGCACGTTGTTCACGTCGAGAAGCAGGCCGCAGCCGGTCCGCCGCGAGACTTCCTTGATGAAGTCGATCTCCGAATAGGTGCTCTCGGCGAAGGCGAGATAGGTCGACGGGTTTTCAAGCAGCATCTGCCGGCCGACCACCTCCTGCACCTCGTCGATGTGCTCGGCGACGCGATTGAGCGTCTCTTCCGTATAGGGGACGGGGAGCAGGTCGCTCAGATACGTCGTGTCGTGCGTCGACCATGCGAGATGCTCGGAGAAGAGCCCCGGCTCGTAACGCTCGTTGAGGCTCTTCAGGCGAAGCAGGTGCTCGCGGTCGAGCGGCCTGTCGGCGCCGATCGAGAGCCCGACGCCGTGCAGCGACAGCGGATAGCGCTCGCGGATGGCCGTCAGGTAGCGGTGCGGCGGCCCGCCGGCGCCCATGTAGTTCTCGGCGTGCACCTCGAAGAAGCCGAGATCCGGTGCGCCCTCCAGGATGTCGCGATAGTGCTGCGGCTTCAGCCCCACGCCGGCGCGCGGCGGGATCGGCGTCTCGGCCATCTCTTCTCCTCCTGCGGCGCTCTGCGGTGCCGGCTTACGCGAAGGGCTTGAACCCCTCGACCGGCTTCAGCACATCGAGCTGCGCGCCTGCCGGCAGGTCGCGCGCAAGTCCCTTATACTCGTCATTCGGGAACGATGCGCCCCTGCGGCCGCCGGGGAGCTGTATCGTCTCGCAGGTACCCGTGGGCACGAGCTTCCACGCGTTGCCCTGATAATCAATGGTCGACGTGCCGGCGCAGGTCGTTCCGGGCCCGGCGGCGCAGTCGTTCCTGCCGGCGAGCGCTACGCCGTAGCATTTCACTTGGTCCTGCGCCGCCGCAGGCGCGTCAATCGCGCCAAGCGCCGTCGCCAATGCGACCGCAATGAGCGCGTTGGTCGGGTGCTTCACGTCCTTGATCCTCCCGCCAGTGGAGCGGCCGGCGCAAGGCCGGCCGCTTCTATGCGCTAGTCGCGCGCGATCAGCTGTTGATCGGCTTGAGGCTGCCTTTGCGGCCGTCCGGAGTCATCATGGTCGCGCAAGTGCCCTTCGCGACGAGTTTGAACGACTGGCCGTCGTAGTCGACCGTCGACATTCCCGCACAGTCGTGGGCGCCGGCCTTGCAGTCGTTCTGGCCTGCTTTCGCGATGCCATAGCACATCTCCGTGTCCTGCGCGGACGCGGCGGCGCTGTAGGCAAGGCTTCCGATTGCCGTCGCCATGGCACCGGCGAGGGCGACTGCGGTGAATTCACGTACTCTCATCATCAGACCTCCATCCAGGGGCGGGGCATTCTATCCCGCTCTCACGCCGACGGATCGTGCAGCACGCGCTTCCACAACGAAAGTTACTTGTGCGCGAAGCGCGCGCGAGCGCGCCTCAACCAGACGTGAGCCGCTCGGAGGAATGGTTGATCCAGCCGTGACTGGGAGGGACCCACCCGCCGGCAATTTGGGGGCGACGGGAGCCAGGCGGGTGGGCCGTTGCGCCGGGAGAATGCTTTCCGGCTCAGCGACCGATATGGGGTGCATGGCCGCGCAACGGAAATCAAAGCCTGGTGAACCCACACGGGCGCCTCCAGTCGCTTGCAAACGCGCAAACGGCCCGATGGACACTCCGCGGCCACGGCTTTAGATTGCAACTGTCGACCTCTGGCGTGACCGCTTCTTTCTCCGTCGGCTCGAACCCGGTCCGGAAGCTGTTTCCTCAGATTTCGTCGTGGGACTGTCCGGGCAGTCTCAGTTTTGCCTGGGGGACAAGATGCCGATTGGTACGGTGAAGTGGTTCAATATCCGCAAGGGATACGGGTTCATCGCCCCCGAGGAGGGCGGCAAGGACGTTTTCGTGCACATCAGTGCGGTCGAGCGCGCCGGCATGAACAGCCTGCGTGAGGGCCAGAAGGTCTCGTTCGAAGAGCAGACCGACGAGCGCAGCGGAAAGAAGTCCGCCGGAAACCTGAAAGCGATCGGCGGCTAAGGTCGCTCCGCATCTCGAAAACACCACAGGAGCCGCGTCTCACACCTCGTGTCGGGGCTTGCCGCGGCCTTCGAAATTTGTCATGGTCAAATGGGACAGGGATGCTGTCCCATTAACCGGCGTGAGCCACGCTTGCCGCGTTGCGCAGCGTCGTGGCGAGATGCGGCGATCCGGGGTGGCACGCCGGTTGCAAGATGGCAGGATAGCCATCAACCGAACCAACTTTGACGTCAGTCTGGTTGTCGCGTTGCACGGGGTCAGCGTGCAGCCCGCGGGCGACGCCCCAGCGGGAGCCCGGCGGGCCACCGTTTCGAAGGCGAGGGAGCAATGAGCGAGCGGTTGTCGGCAATTGGAGCGCGGCGGATGCGGGCGATGGAAGCGCGCGCTGCCGCCAAACGTGCGCGCTCGGCCGTCCGCGACGAGACGCGCCCTGCATTCTCCGGCCTCCACGATCCGCGGCTTCACCACGATTCCTGCGGCGTCGGCTTCGTCGCCGATCTGAAGGGCCGCCGCACGCACGACATCATCGACAACGGCCTGCAGGTCGTCAAAAACCTGACGCATCGCGGCGCCGTCGGCGCCGATCCGCTGGTCGGCGACGGCGCCGGTCTGCTTTCACAGATCCCGCACGAGCTCTTCGCCGCTGAGGCGGAAGCGCTTGGCTTCGCGCTGCCGGAGCGCGGCGAATACGGCGTCGGCCACTTCTTCATGCCGCGCGACGAGGCGCTTCGCGCGCACTACGAGGCGATCGTCGCGCGCGTCATCGCCGAGGAAAGGCAGACACTGCTCGGCTGGCGCCTGGTGCCGACCGACAATTCGTGTCTTTCGCAGAGCCCCGAGATTCAGGCGAGCGAGCCTTTCCACCGCCAGGTTTTCATCGGGCGCGGCGCCGCGACGGCGCCGGGCGACGATTTCGAGCGCAGGCTCTTCATCCTGAGGAAGGTGATCTCCGAGGTCATCCACAAGGAGACCGGAGGTCTCGACCGCGGCTTCTATCCCGTGTCGCTGTCGTCGCGGACGATCGTCTACAAGGGCATGTTCCTCGCCTATCAGCTCGGCACCTACTATCGCGACCTGCACGATCCGCGCTTCGTCTCGCAGATGGCGCTGGTCCACCAGCGCTTCTCGACCAACACGTTCCCGTCGTGGAAACTCGCGCACCCCTACCGCATGGTCGCGCACAACGGCGAGATCAACACGCTCAGGGGCAACGTCAACTGGATGGCGGCGAGGCAGGCCTCCGTCTCCTCGCCGCTCTTCGGCGACGAGATTTCGAAGCTCTGGCCGATCTCCTACGAGGGTCAGTCGGACACCGCCTGCTTCGACAACGCGCTCGAGTTCCTGGTCGAGGGCGGCTACGAGCTCGCGCACGCGGCGATGATGCTGATCCCTGAGGCCTGGGCGGGGAACCCGCTCATGGACGACGACCGCCGCGCTTTCTACGAGTACCACGCGGCACTGATGGAGCCGTGGGACGGGCCGGCGGCGATCGCCTTCACGGACGGAAGACAGATCGGCGCGACGCTCGACCGCAACGGCCTCCGGCCCGCCCGCTACGTCGTCACCGACGACGGCCTGGTGATCATGGCGTCGGAGGTCGGCGTGCTTCCCGTGCCGGACGAGAAGATCGTCACCAAGTGGCGGCTCCAGCCCGGCAAGATGCTGCTCATCGATCTCGAAGAGGGCCGCATCATTGCCGACGACGAGCTGAAGCGGCGGCTGGCGTCCGCCAACCCCTACAAGCATTGGCTCGCCAAGACGCAGATCGTGCTGGAGGATCTTCCGGCCGTCGGCTCGCGCGCCGCCGCCACCAACGCGGCGCTCCTCGATCGGCAGCAGGCCTTCGGCTACACGCAGGAGGACCTGAAGCTCCTGATGGCGCCGATGGCGACCACCGGCCAGGAAGCGATCGGCTCGATGGGGACCGACACGCCGGTCGCCGTGCTCTCAAGGAAGCCGAAGCTCCTCTACAACTATTTCAAGCAGAACTTCGCGCAGGTGACGAACCCCGCGATCGACCCGATCCGCGAGGAGGCCGTGATGAGCCTCGTCTCGTTCATCGGGCCGCGCCCGAACCTCTTCGACCTGAAGGGCGCGTCGGAGAAAAAGCGCCTGGAGGTGCGGCAGCCGATCCTGACCAACCAGGATCTGGAGAAGATTCGCATGATCGGCGACATCGCCGACAACCATTTCCAGACGCAGACGCTCGACATCACCTTTGCTCTCGAGCGCGGCGGCGAAGGCATGGAGATGGCCGTCGACCGGCTCTGCGAGCGCGCCGAGCGGGCGGTTCTCGAAGGCCACAACATCATCATCCTCTCCGACCGGCTGATGGGTCCGGGGCGCGTCGCCATTCCGGCGCTCCTTGCCACCGCCGCGGTCCACAATCACCTGATCCGCAAGGGTCTCAGGACCTCGGTCGGGCTGGTGGTCGAGACCGGCGAAGCGCGCGAGGTGCATCACTTCTGCGTCCTCGCCGGCTACGGCGCGGAGGCGATCAACCCCTATCTCGCCTTCGAGACGCTGCTTGAGATGCACGCCGAGGGCGCCTTCCCCGACGTCGTGGAAGCGGATGAGATCATCTACCGCTACATCAAGTCGATCGGCAAAGGCGTGCTCAAGGTCATGTCCAAGATGGGCATCTCGACCTATCAGTCCTATTGCGGCGCGCAGATCTTCAATTCGATCGGGCTTAGCTCCGACTTCGTGCGCCGTTTCTTCTTCGGCACCTCGACGACGATCGAGGGGATCGGCCTTGCCGAGATCGCCGAGGAGACGATCCGCCGCCACAATTCGGCGTTCAGCGAGGACCCGGTGCTTCGCCTGGCGCTCGATGTCGGCGGCGAATACGCCTACCGCATCCGCGGCGAGGACCACATGTGGTCGCCGGAAGCGGTCGCGCTCCTGCAGCACGCGGTGCGCGGCGAGGGCGTCGAGACTTATCGGCAATACGCGAATCTCCTGAACGGACAGGTGCAGCGGAACTTTGCGATCCGCGGCCTTTTCCGCATCAAGGCGGCCGAAGAGCTCGGACGCGCTCCGGTGCCGATCGAGGAGGTCGAGCCGGCTGCGGAGATCGTCAAGCGCTTCGCGACCGGCGCCATGAGCTTCGGCTCGATTTCGCGCGAGGCGCACGAGACGCTGGCGATTGCGATGAACCGCATCGGCGGCAAGTCGAACACCGGCGAAGGCGGCGAGGAGTCGGAGCGCTTCCGGCGCCTGCCGAACGGCGATTCCAAGCGCTCGGCCATCAAGCAGGTGGCGTCGGGCCGCTTCGGCGTGACGACGGAGTACCTCGTCAACTCCGACATGATGCAGATCAAGATCGCGCAGGGCGCCAAGCCCGGCGAAGGCGGACAGCTCCCCGGCCACAAGGTCGACGCGACGATCGCCAAGGTCCGCCATTCGACGCCGGGCGTCGGGCTGATCTCGCCGCCGCCGCATCACGACATCTACTCGATCGAGGACATCGCGCAGCTGATCTTCGACCTGAAGAACGCCAACCCGGCGGGCATGGTATCGGTGAAGCTCGTCGCGGAGGTCGGCGTCGGCACGGTCGCGGCCGGCGTCGCCAAGGCGCGCTCCGACCATATCACCATCGCCGGCTACGACGGTGGGACGGGCGCAAGCCCCCTCACCTCCTTGAAGCACGCCGGCACGCCCTGGGAGATGGGCCTTGCAGAAACGCAGCAGATCCTGGTCGAGCAGGGATTGCGCTCGCGCGTCTCCCTGCAGGTCGACGGAGGATTGAAGACCGGACGCGACGTCGTCATCGGCGCGCTGCTTGGCGCCGACGAATTCGGCTTCGCCACCGCGCCGCTCGTTGCTCTCGGCTGCATCATGATGCGCAAGTGCCATCTGAACACCTGCCCGGTCGGCATCGCGACGCAGGATCCGGTGCTTCGGAAGCGCTTCGTCGGCGCCCCCGAGCACGCCATCAACTTCCTCTTCCTGGTGGCGGAGGAAGCGCGCGAGATCATGGCCTCGATGGGGATCAGGAAGCTCGACGATCTGATCGGCGAGACCGATTTCCTCGACACCCAGCCGCTCATCGATCACTGGAAGGCGCGCGGCCTCGACTTCTCCCGCGTGTTCTACAAGCCGAAGGCGCCGCGCGAGGAGATGCACCGGACGCGCGGTCAGGACCATCCGATCGACGACATTCTCGACCGCAAG
The DNA here is from genome assembly GCA_963761005.1 of uncultured Alphaproteobacteria bacterium. Lineage (GTDB taxonomy): Bacteria > Pseudomonadota > Alphaproteobacteria > Rhizobiales > Afifellaceae > DASWJZ01. The sequence continues at coordinate 414,012 of CAVXFK010000027.1, read as the reverse complement.
CTGATCGCAGAGGCAGCGCCGGCGCTTGAGAGCGAGACCCCGGTCGTGATCGAATCGACGATCCGCAACGTCGACCGCGCGACGGGCACCATGCTCTCCGGCGAGGTTGCCAGGCGCTACGGCCACGAGGGCCTGCCCGACGACACCATCATGGTGAGGCTCACCGGCACGGCCGGGCAATCCTTCGGCGCGTTCCTCGCTCAAGGCGTGACGCTCGATCTCGTCGGCGACGCCAACGACTATGTCGGCAAGGGCCTCTCGGGTGGCCGCATCGTGGTGCGCCCACCGTCGAACGCCGGCTACAACCCGGAGGAGAGCATGATCGTCGGCAACACTGTGCTCTACGGCGCGATCGAGGGCGAGTGCTATTTCTCAGGCATCGCCGGCGAGCGCTTCGCCGTCCGCAACTCAGGCGCCGTCGCGGTGGTCGAAGGCGTCGGCGACCACGGCTGCGAATACATGACCGGCGGCATCACCGTCATCATCGGCAAGACCGGGCGGAACTTCGCAGCCGGGATGTCGGGCGGCATCGCCTACGTGCTCGACGAAGACGGAAGCTTTACCAGCCGCTGCAACCTCGCCATGGTCGAGCTTGAGCCGGTGCCGGAGGAGGACGACCTCCTGGAGCTCCTGCATCACCACGGCGGCGACATGGAGTGCCACGGCCGTGTCGACGTCTCGTCCGACATGACGAGCCACGACCAGGAGCGGCTGTTGACGCTGATCCAGAACCACCTGCACTACACGGGCTCGGCGCGGGCGCGGCACATCCTCGACAACTGGGCGGAATACCGGCCGAAATTCGTGAAAGTGATGCCGGTCGAGTATCGCCGCGCGCTGCGCGAGATGGAGCAGGCGCGGATCGGCGCGCAACTGGCGGCGGAGTGAGAGCGCGGGTTGCCATCGGCGGCCCGCGGACAATCCCATGAGAGCTTGAGCGGCGCTTGCCGCCAGGTCCGATACGCGGATGTTTCAATGGGTAAGGTAACGGGCTTCCTGGAGATCGATCGCAGCGACCGGCGCTACGAGCCGGCGGGCGACCGCGTGCGCCATTTTCGCGAGTTCATGATCCCGCTCGGCGAGGAAGGCACGAAGAAGCAGGCGGCGCGCTGCATGGATTGCGGCATCCCGTTCTGTCACACCGGCTGCCCGGTCAACAACCAGATCCCCGACTGGAACGACCTCGTCTATAACGGCGACTGGCAGGGCGCGCTTCAGAACTTGCACACGACGAACAACTTTCCCGAGGTGACCGGCCGCATCTGCCCGGCGCCGTGCGAAGCCTCGTGCACGCTGAACCTGATCGAGCAGCCGGTGACGATCAAGACGATCGAGGCGGCGATCGCCGACCGCGGCTTCCAGGAAGGCTGGGTCGTGCCGGAAATGCCGGCGATGAAGACCGGGAAGCGCGTTGCCGTCATCGGCTCCGGGCCGGCCGGCATGGCCTGCGCGCAGCAACTCGCGCGCGCCGGTCACGACGTGCATCTCTACGAGAAGAACGCCAAGGCCGGCGGGCTGCTCCGCTACGGCATCCCCGACTTCAAGATGGAGAAGCCGATCATCGACCGCCGCGTGAAGCAGATGGAGGCGGAAGGCGTCACCTTCCACTACAACGCCAACATCGGCGTCGACGTGCCGGCGAAGGCGCTCGTCGACGATTACGACGCGATCGTGCTAACCGGCGGCTCCGAGAAGGGGCGCGATCTTCCCATCGAAGGCCGCGACCTGCGCGGCATCCACTTCGCCATGGACTATCTGCCGCAACAGAACCGGCGCGTCTCCGGCGAGAAGCAGAACGGCGCCGAGCCGATCCTCGCCGACGGCAAATATGTCGTCGTCATCGGCGGTGGCGATACCGGCTCCGACTGCATCGGCACCGCCTTCCGCCAGGGCGCGGTCACCGTCACGCAGCTCGAGATCATGCCGCAGCCGCCCGCACACGAGGACAAGCTCCTCACCTGGCCGAACTGGCCTATGAAGCTCAGGACTTCGTCAAGCCAGGAAGAAGGCGCGGTGCGCGAATTCGCGGTGCTGACGACGAAGTTCTCCGGACGCGACGGCCGCGTGAAGCGGCTGCACTGCGCCAAGGTTGATTCCTCGTTCAAGCCGATCCCCGGCACCGAGTTCGAGCTGAAGGCCGACCTCGTACTCCTCGCGATGGGTTTCCTCTCCCCCGTGCACGAGGGCATGATCAAGGAGCTCGGGCTTGACCTCGACGCGCGCGGCAACGTCAAGGCGACGACCGACGACTACCAGACCTCGAACCCGAAGGTGTTCTCCGCCGGCGACATGCGGCGCGGCCAGTCGCTCGTGGTCTGGGCGATCCGCGAAGGCCGCCAGGCCGCGCACGCCGTCGACAAGTATCTGATGGGTGAAACGACGCTCCCGCGCTGAGCGTCGGTTCCAAACCTTTCCGCACGCGGCCGGGCGCCGACTCAGGCTATCGTGCCGGGAGAGGCCGCGCGGTTGCGGCGGCCCTCGGCCTCGCGAACACCCGCCATGGAAGCCGCCGCGGGGAGAAGATGCGATGGCGGAGAGCAGCGATCATCACCCCGTGCTCGGGCTCGTCAAGGACATGCTGCCAGTTTTGACGGCTGTCGCCGGCGGCATCTGGGGCCTCTTCGTCTACATCGACAACGAGCGGGAAGCGCGGCTCCAGGACCTGAAGAACGCAGCGGCCACGAACCGGACGCGTCTGATCGAGGCGCGGCAGCCATTCCTGCAAAAGCAATTGGATCTTTATTTCGAGACCGCCAAGATCCTGGGCGACCTCGTTTCCGCCGATCCCGATTCCGACCTCTGGCACAAAAGCGAGCGGCGCTTCTGGGCGCTCTATTGGAGCGAGCTGTCGATGGTCGAGACGCCCGCTCTCGAGGAGGCGATGGTCGAATGCGGGAATGCGCTGACGGACTTCGAAGCGAACCGCACGCAAGACGCACGACAGGCGCTCGACAACACGACCTACGGGGTCGCGCACGCGATCCGCACGGCGATCGAACAGAGTTGGGGCGCGGCCGCCGAGGTGCCTTCGATGAACTGACGCCGATCGCACCGCGCGCCGCGGCTCAGTACCACTTCATCAAGCGCACATCCTTTGCCGCCTAGCATGCAGGGACGAACGCCGCGCGACAATTTACGGTTCTTCACCCGCTCGTCAGCGCGGGGTTTCGCAGGAACCCGGCTGCGCTAAGATGCACAAAAAGCCCGCCGCAACGCTTCCCGAGGAAACGCCATGCCGAAGCTCTTTCCGACGTCGCTCGTCGGCTCCTATGCGCAGCCCGACTGGCTGATCGACCGCAAGAAGCTCGCCGGGCGCTTTCCCCCGCGCGTGCGCGCCAAGGAGCTCTGGCGCGTCGCGCCCGAATGGCTCGAAGAGGCGCAGGACGATGCAACGATCCTCGCGGTCCGCGACCAGGAGCGCGCCGGCCTCGACATCATCACCGACGGCGAGATGCGGCGCGAGAGCTACTCAAACCGCTTCGCGACCGCGCTCGAAGGCGTCGACATCGACAATCCCGGCACCGCGCTCGACCGCTCGGGGCATCCCAATCCCGTGCCGCGCGTCGCCGGCAAGATCAGGCGCAAGCATCCTGTCGAAGTGCGCGATCTCGAATTCCTGACGAAGAACACCGACCGCATGGTGAAGATGACGGTGCCCGGCCCCTTCACCATGTCGCAGCAGGCGCAAAACGACTTCTACGAGAGCGAGGAGGCCTGCGCGCTCGACTATGCCGCGGCCGTGAACGAGGAGATCAAGGACCTCTTCGCCGCCGGCGCCGACATCGTGCAGATCGACGAACCCTATATGCAGGCGCGGCCGGAGAAGGCGCGCCAATACGGCCTGAAGGCACTGCGGCGCGCCCTCGACGGCGTGAGCGGCACGAAGGCGCTCCACATCTGCTTCGGTTATGCCGCGATCATCCACGTGCGCCCGGAGGGCTATTCGTTCCTGCCGGAGCTTGCCGACACACCGCTCGACCAGATCTCGATCGAGACCGCACAATCGAAGCTCGACACGTCGGTGCTCGCCAAGCTCCCGGGGAAGACGATTATCCTCGGCGTCATCGACCTCTCCGACCCGAACGTCGAGACGCCGGAGACCGTGGCGGAGCGCATTCGCCGCGCACTGCCGCATGTGCCGGCGGAGAAGATCGTGGTGGCGCCGGACTGCGGCATGAAATACCTGCCGCGTGAAGTAGCATTCGGGAAGATGCAGGCGATGGTGGAAGGCGCGGCGATCGTGCGCCGTGAGCTCGAAATCAGCGCGCTGAGGCGGCGGGCGCAGGCGCAGCGGCGGCAGGAGTCGGCGCGGCAGCATCCGGGGCCGGTGCGGGGGCTGCGGCCGCGGGCTCAGGCGGCCAGACGTAGGAATCGACCCGCGCCGCAGGCGGCGGCTCGGTGCTCGTGTCGGAGAGACGCGCCGAGATCGTCGCCGCCTCGGCTCCTTGCTCCGAATCGCCGAAGGAGAGCGCGTCGGCCCCCGCAAGGTCCAGCGCGTCGAGCGGCACCATTGGCCCGATCTTCGGCGCATTCGGCCCGCCCTCCGCCGCTGCTGCGGCATCGGCCGTCGCGATCTGCGGTACGTTTCCGCCGAGAATGTCGTTCAGCTGCTGCTGCATGAAGTAGGCAAGCTTCAGCTGCCCGGCCTTGGTGAAGTTCAGGCCGTCGCTGGCGCGAAGCTGCACCGACTGCCCGTCCACGTCCGGGCCGACATCGACGTACTTGCCCTCGTCGTCCGCAAATCCGTTCCAGATGTCGATGAAGGGGAACCCCTTGGCTTCGAGCTGCTCGCGCATGATGCCGTTGAAGCTGCTGTAGTCGCGCGACATCAAGGACGACGACACCGGCACGAGCCCCGCCCAGAGGACCGGCTTCCCGGTCGCCTTGAGCACGTCGGCGAAGGCCACGACGCGCGCGGCATAGGCGGCGCGCCAGCCGTCCGTTCCAAGCGCCTGCGCACCCGCATCCGTCTGGATGGTCTGCCGGTCATTGGCGCCGATCATGACCAGGATCACGTCGGGGCTCTGGTCTGCCACGAGGCCGGGGAGCTTCCCCGGCCAGTCGTAGAAATCGTTGCGCACGAGACCCGAGGACCCACTCGTCGCATCGATCACGACGACATTCGGATTGTCCCGGTAGGCTTCCGCCAGACCCTTCGCGAGCCCGCTCGCCATGAAGTCACCGACGACCATCGCGCGCTTCGCGTCCGCCGCCTTCTCCACCGCCGCCACTTCGCGCGGCGTCGGCGCCGCGGGTGCTCGGGCACGCCGCTTGGGTGCGCTGTCGAAGCCCGGGAAAAGCGGCTGCGACTTGAACGCAGGAGGAGGCGCGATGTCGCGAAACCCGCCGAAGAGACGGCGGAAGAAGCCCGGCCGGTTGTTGTTCTGCGCGACGACGATCTGGCCGTCCTGCGCGAAGCTCGGCGTGGGGAGAGGAAGCGCGACGAACGCGGTCGCGACGCCGAGGAAGACGCTCAGAATCGCACCGGCTCGGATCATCCTCTTCCTCGCTCAGCCGCTCCGCAGCGTCTCCAGGAGCCGCACCCCGCCGAAGCCGTCGGCCGTCATGCCGCGTTGGCTCTGGTAGGCGCGGATCGCATCGCGCGACGCCGGTCCGAGCTTACCGTCGATCTCGCCGTCATAATAGCCGGCCGCGGAGAGATGCCGCTGCAATTCCTCCGTTTCCGCCTGCGTCAGCGGGCGCTCGCCGTTCGGCCATGGCCTCACGAACTCGCCGCCGCCCATGAGCCGGTCGGCAAGATGCCCGACGGCCAGCGCGTAGGCGGTCGAGTTGTTGTAGCGCTTGATGACGTAGTGGTTCCTGAGCATCAGGAAGGTCGGTCCCCCGGCGCCGACCGGGGCGACCAACACGGCCTTGTCGCCGGGGCGCGGGAAGGCTCGCCCCGCAACGCGCTCAACGCCGAGCCGCGCCCATTCGCTGATCTTCCGCGACCGGCCGTCGCCGGCGAGCTTCATGTTGAAGCCCGCCGGAAGCGCCACCTCGTAACCCCAGGTCGCGCCCGAGATCCAGCCGGCCCTCCTCAAGTAGTTGGCCGTGGAGGCCAGTGCGTCGGCGGGCGAGTTCCAGATGTCGCGCCGCCCGTCCCCGTCGAAATCGACGGCATAGGCTTCATAGGTCGTCGGGATGAACTGCGTCTGGCCCATCGCGCCGGCCCAGGAGCCGGTGAGACCATCGATGCCGATGTCGCCGCGCTGCAGGATCTTGAGGGCGGCGACGAGCTGCTGCCGGCCGAATTTTGCGCGCGGCGGATCGGCGTAGGCGAGCGTCGCCAGCGAGCGCACCACGCTCTTCACGACGGTCGGGTCGGAGAGCACCTCGCCATAGGTCGATTCCATGCCCCACACGGCGACGACCGTGTAGCGGTCCACGCCATAGCGGGCTTCGATCGCGTCGAGGAGCGCGTGGTAGCGGTCGAGCATCTCGCGGCCCGACGCGACCCGCTTCTCGGTGACGCGTGTCAGCACGTATTGCCAGAGCGGCGTCGCGAATTCCGGTTGATAGTGCGCCTTGTCGAGCACCTCGGGGTCGGGTGTCACGCCCTGAAAGGCTTGATTGTAGATCGCGCGTGAAATTCCGGCAGCCTTCGCCGTTGGCCAGAAGCCCTGCACCCATTTGTCGAAGCCCGCGTCGGCAAAGCTTGCGCCGACGAAGAGGGCCCCATTCAGGGCGAAACCGAGGACTATGGAGGCGAACAGACGAAGAAACGGCCGCATTCTCTCCCCTTCCCGCGCGTTCGGCCGGCCACAATTAAGGCCGTGGAATTTGGCGAGGATATGATGGGCCGGGAAGTGGAAAGGGTTCGTTAACTGTTGATTCCGGCTACGCCGCCTTGCGCTTTTCAAGGAGCTGCGTCTCCCAGGCGAGCGCGTGTGCGACGATCGCATCGAGGTCGTCGTATTCAGGCGTCCAGGCTAGCCTCTTTCTGATCTTGTCGGCCGCCGCGACCATCATCGGCACGTCGCCAGCACGCCGCGCGCGCGGGCGGATATCGAGCGTCACGCCCGAGACGCGCTGCACAGCGTCGAGCAGTTCCAGGACCGAGTAGCCGTGCCCGTAGCCGCAATTCAGGACCAGGCTCTCGCCGCCGCCGCGCAGGTGGTCGAGCGCTGCGCTGTGCGCGCGCACGAGGTCGGTGACGTGGATATAGTCGCGCACGCCCGTGCCGTCCGGCGTGTCATAGTCGGTGCCGAAGACGGCGACGTGGTCGCGCTGGCCGGTGGCCGCCTCGATCGCGACTTTCAGGATGTGCGTCGCGCCGCGCGTCGATTGGCCGGTGCGGCCTTCCGGATCGGCGCCGGCGACATTGAAGTAGCGAAGCACGACGGAGCGAACCCCGTAGGCGACATCGGAATCGGCAAGCATGCGCTCCGTCATCGCCTTCGACGCGCCGTAGGGCGACATCGGATCGAGCGGAGTCTCCTCAACCACCGGGATCGCTCCCGCCGCGCCATAGACGGCCGAGGTCGACGAGAAGACGAACTGGCGGACGCCGTTCGTCGCCGCGGCGGCGATGAGCTCGCGCGATTTCACCGTGTTGTTCAGGTAGTAGCCGAGGGGGTCTGCAACCGAGTCCGGCACCACGACGGAGCCGGCAAAATGCATGATCGTTTCGACGGCGCGTGTGGTCATCAACCGGTCGAGCAGCACCCGGTCGCCGACGTCGCCGATCACGAGCTCGGCTTCAGGCGCCACCGCCCAGTCGAAACCTGTTGACAGATCGTCGAGGACAACGACTCGCTCGTCGCGGTCGATAAGCTCGCAGACCATGTGGCTGCCGATATACCCGGCACCACCGGTGACGAGAACGCTCATTGCACTGTTGACCCCGCACCTCCGGCCTCTAACCGGGCCGCTGAAATTAAGGTAAGGGATTGGAAACGATGAGCAATCAAAAGGTCTTCGCGTGGTAAACCAGCTCCGTAAAGCCATCTTCCCGGTCGCCGGTCTCGGCACCCGCTTCCTGCCGGCCACCAAGGCCGTGCCGAAGGAGATGCTGACCATCGTCGATCGCCCGGCGCTGCAATATGTCGTCGACGAGGCATACGAGGCGGGAATCGAGCACCTCGTCTTCGTCACCGGCCGCAACAAGGGCGTCATCGCCGACCATTTCGACATCGCCTACGAGCTCGAGGCGACACTGAGGGAGCGCGGCAAGACCGACGTCCTGGAAATGCTCCGCCGCGACCTCCCCGAGGCCGGCACGATATCGTTCACGCGCCAGCAGTCGCCGCTCGGGCTCGGCCATGCCATCTGGTGCGCGCGTGAGCTGATCGGCCGCGAGCCCTTCGCCGTGCTTCTGCCCGACATGCTGATGAGCCCGGGCTGCCTGAAACAGATGCTTGGCGCCTACGAGAAGCATGGCGGCAACGTCATCGCCGTGGAGGAGGCGCAGCCGGAATTCGTCAGCCGCTACGGCATCGTCGGCGTCGGCGAGGAAGACGAGACCGGCTTCAGAATTACGCAAATGGTGGAGAAGCCGAAGGCCGACGACGCACCCTCCAACCTCTTCATCTCCGGCCGCTACATCCTGCAGCCGGAAATCTTCGATCTGCTTGAGGACCAGGAGCCCGGCGCCGGCGACGAGATCCAAATCACCGACGCCATGAAGCGGCTCTCCGAGACACAACGCTTCACCGGCTTCCGCTATCGCGGCCGGACGAACGACACCGGCACCAAGGCCGGCTTCCTGATGGCGAATGTCGCCTACGCGCTGGCGCGCCGAGACATCGGCCCGGAATTCCGCGCAGCGCTCACCACGCTCCTTGGCGACGAGGGGACTTGAGGTCTACCACTTGTCGTCATGCCAGGGCTTTACCCTGGCATCCATTCCGCAGCGGTGGCGGCTTGCATCAGCGCCACGAAGTGGATTGCCGGATCAAGTCCGGCAATGACGACGGATGTTGGGGCAGCTACCGCTGCAGGCGCAGCCTGACGCCGACCTCGTTCGAGTCGTATTTCCCGCCCGGCTCGTTGCGGTCGACGCGTTCGTAGACGTAACGGCCCTCGATCGAGGCGGTGCGGCTGAAGGCGTAGGATACGTTGGCAAATCCGGTGAACGTCACGTCGCGCCAGTTGTCGCCGATCCGATCCTCGTAAGAGAGGCCGACGCCGGTCTCCGCGCGGACGCGCGGCGTCAGGTTGCGGGCAAGCGTCAAGGTGCTCGCGTAGAGCACGGTCGCAGAGGCGCCCGGCGTGCTCGTCGGATTGACGTCGGTCGTGAGGTCGAGCTTCACGTCCGTCAGCCGCCGTGGTGACCAGACGACCGCGGCGTTGGCGAGCACGACGTTCAAGTCCTCCAGCTGGCCGTCTTGCATATCCTCGTGGCGATAGCCGAGCGAAGCCTCGCCGGAGAGCTTCTCGCCCCGGTCGATGACGAGGCCGCCGCGCAGCTCGCCCCACACGCTTGAGCGTGCAAAGCCGCTGTCGTCGCGCGAATGATCGAAGGCGCGTGCCCCGACCGCCGCCTCGGCGAAGGGCCTGAGACTCGCGCTCGTCGCATAACCGGTGCGCAAGCGCACGCCGAACTCGGTGTTGTCGAGCTCCGCCCGCGAGGCCGTTCCGCCGCCGGCGAGCGGCACATCCGAGTATGTCGAACGCTCCACGAAGGTCGTCGCGCGTTCGCTCAGGCGGCCGAAGCGCTGCTCTGCGCCGAGCGAGGCCTCGATCGTGTCGACCGCCGGACGCTTCGCCGCTCCGGACGGCGTGTCGGGATCGGAAAAGCCGTCGAGGAAGCGCGAATAGTCCGCTTCCGTGAAGATCGAAGTGCGCGAGGACAGGTCGTAGCGAAGCTTCGCGCGCGCGTCGACGGTCTGGTCGTTGAACGCGTCGTCCTTGTAGTAGGTCGCCTCAGCGGAGGCATTCGCCTCGAATTCATAGCGCCCGCCCTCGGAACGCACATTGATCTCCGGCGCAACGACAAGACCGACCGCGCTCGCCTTCTTGGCGCTCCCCATGACGTTGTCGGTCCAGCTGCCGCCGATCTCGATCGACGGCCGGATGACCAAGCTGCCGATGTTGATGCCGCGCTGCGCGAAGGGATCCTCCATCTCCTTGCGGCGGACCTTGCGCTCGCGCACGGGAAGCGGTTCGGGCTCGGGCCCGGCAAGCGGCGGGCCGATCTGATCCTCTTCCGTCGGCCCGGCAAGCGGCGGCCCGACCGGCGTGTCGATCATCGACGGCCCCGGCTCGCCGTTGTCCCAGTTCCAGATGTCGTCGTCGGTCCCGTCACCGATGTCTTCGGTCGGGCGGATCACGAAATCGACCGGCGGATTACTGCTGTCCGACGCCGGCGGCTGTTCCTGCGCGGCGCTGCCGAAAAACACCGAGAACGGCGCGACGGCGAGGATGGCAGTGGCAAGAACGCGGCTTTTGCGCATGTCCGTCCGGGCGCGCGGGCGCTCCCGGCCCACGCCGCGGCCCGCTTAACGAGAGGTAAAGCGGCGTGGTTAACAAAGGGTTTGGTCACGCCGCGTTGTGCGGGCGGCCAGCCGAAGAGCCTTCAGGAAAAGGGTGGGCGCGCGGGCCGCGCCAGCACCGGCCATGGAGGTCTGGCCGCGCTCGGCCGCGAGAGGCTGAGGAGCGGGCGCTCCACTAGATGATAGCTCAAGCTGGCAAGCACGAGCGTGAGCGGCAGCGCCACGATCACGACCAGCCACCACGCCCAGCCGTGATCGGTCATCCAGAGCGTGAGGGGACAGTGGTAGAGGTAGACGCCGTAGGAGATCCTGCCGACGTAACGGAGCGGCGACGCCGCGAGAAACGCGAACGTCCTTTCGGCCTGCACGATGCTGACGATCGCACATGCGCTCGCCGCTTCCGTGAAGGCGATGCCGAGGCTGAGCCCGAGGTCGCTGTCCCAGGAATTGAACGGAACGATCGCCATCATCGGTACCAGCGCGAAGACGCCCCATCTCCCGATGTTGCCGATGCGATGCCCCTTCGCGACGAAGAGGGCGAGAGCGCTTCCGAGCATCAGGCCCGTCAGCCGCGCATCGAGCCGCTCGTAGATGTGCGCCGCCCCTTCAAAATGCAGGCCGGCGAAACGCGAAGCCCAGGCCAGCGCATAGAGGCCGACGCATATCTGAAGCGCGCGGCCCGGCGCAAAGCGTAGGATCGCGAGGAGGACGAACGGCCAGATCAGGTAGTAGTGCTCCTCCACGGCAAGCGACCATGTGTGATTCAAAGAGTCGATCTTCGGCGGCAGGAGGTCGTTCAGATAGAGCGCCGCCCGGAGCGCCGAGAAGCGGTCACCTCCCGCCAGGAGGACGCAGGCGATCAGGATCAGGAGTGGCGGGGTCAGCCTCAGGAAGCGGCGCAGATAGAATCGTCCGAAACGGAGCGATCCGGTCTCGCTGATCTCGCGATAGAGGATTCCGGTGATCAGGTAGCCGGAAAGCACGAAGAAGACGTCGACGCCGACAAAGCCGCCCGAAGCGGCGGAGAACTCGCTGTGATAGGCGAAGACAAGCAGCACGGCGACCGCCCTGATGCCGTCGAGAGCCGGGATGTAGCGCTTGCTGTCCATTTGTGGCGAGGCGGCCGCAATCGTTTCGAGACGCGAGTAGCCGACCGATACTGTGTTTCGGTCAAATAAAGGTTGCAGGGACGGTTCACGGAACCTCGCCGAAGAGGCCGGGTCCGCCCGACGATGCGCCGCAGGGGCGAGCCTCGCCCTCCCCCTTTGCCCATGCTAAGCGTTCCTGCAAAATGGAAGCGAAAATGCCCCGCGCGCCGCTCGCCCCCGTAGTCTCCGAATCGGAATCCGGCCCAGCTCTCCGCACCGTCCGCGTCGCATCCGCGGGCCTCAAAGCGCTCGAGGCGGCGCTCCGCGGCGAGATGCGCGCTCCCTTAGAGGCGGCGCTCGGGCTCATCGGCGCGGCGTCCGGCCGAGTCGTCGTCACCGGCATGGGAAAGAGCGGCCACGTCGGCACGAAGATCGCCGCGACGCTCGCCTCGACCGGGACGCCGGCCTTCTTCGTGCACGCGGCGGAAGCAGGCCACGGCGACCTCGGCATGATCACCCGTGACGACGTGGTGCTGGCGCTCTCCTGGTCAGGCGAGACGGCCGAGTTGAAGACGATCTTACTCTACGCGAAGCGCTTCCGCGTCCCGTTCCTCGCCGTTACTGCCGGCGCGAATTCCACCCTCGCCAGCGCCGCCGACGTGGCGCTGATCCTGCCCAAGGTCGAGGAGGCGTGTCCGCACGGGCTTGCGCCCACCACGTCGACGCTGATCCAGATGGCGCTCGGCGACGCGCTGGCGATCGCGCTCCTCGAGGCGCGCGGCTTCACCGCCGACGACTTCTTGAAATTCCATCCGGGCGGCTCGCTTGGCGGCAATCTCGCGCGCGTGCGCGACCTCATGCATACTGGCGAGCGCCTGCCGCTCGCGCCGCTCGGCACGCGCATGCGGGAGGCGCTGCTCCTGATCAGCGCGAAGGGCTTCGGCTGCCTCGGCATCACCGATGCGAAGGGCGATCTCGTCGGCATCATCACCGACGGCGACCTCCGCCGGCATCTTTCCGGCGACATCCTCGATCGGCCGGTCGAGACGGTGATGACGCGCGCCCCGAAGACCATCGGCCCCGATGCGCTCGTCGCCTCGGCACTCGACATCCTGAACGCCGCTTCGATCACCGCGCTCTTCGTGATGGAACGCAAGAAGCCGGTCGGCATCGTGCACCTGCACGATCTCTTGAGAACCGGCGTCGTCTGAGTCCTTCCATTTGTCGTCATTGCCGGGCTTGACGACCGTTCAAACGGCTAACGCGTGGCCGCTCAAGCGCTCGTCACGATCAGCACCGTACCGTCGGCACCTGAAACCTTGATCCTGGCGCCGGCCGGCGCATCCGGCCCGCGCACCTGCCACACAGTGTCGTCAACGCTGACCCGCCCGCGCCCCTCCACGATCGGCTCGGAGAGCACGAAGGTCCGGCCTTGCAGACGGCTGGCACGGAGATTGAGCTGCGGGTCGGCGCTTTCGCCGTTCGCCGCGCCGGCAAAGCGGCGGCCGATCAGAGCCGTGATCACAGAAAGCACGACGAAGCCGAGCACCTGCAGCTGCCACGGCCAGTCGATCAGAAGCGCGCTCACCCCGATCAGGATCGCGGCGACCCCGAACCAGAGGAAATAGAAGCCGGGGAGAAGCACCTCGGCGCCAAGAAGGATCAGGCCGAGCACCCACCACGACCAGCCGCCGAGCAACGCGACCAAATGCGCGATCATGTGAAGTCCTCAGGTGGGCGGACGGTGACCACAGTCGAAGGCTGCGGCGAGCCCGCCGTTGGCACGGAACTGGGGCGCCGCGGCGGCGCGGCCGGAGCATCGCCGCCGCCGAACGTCTGCCGCGCGATCTCTCCGATCCCGGCGAGCGAGCCGATCACGCCGCTCGCCTCGATCGGCAGCAGGAACGTCTTCTGGTTCGGCGAATGCGCGAAGGCGGCAAGCGCCTCGACATATTTCTGCGCGACGAAGTAGTTGATCGCCTGCACGTCGCCGGCGGCGATCGCGCGGCTCACCATCTCGGTCGCTTTCGCCTCCGCCTCGGCGGAGCGCTCGCGTGCCTCAGCGTCGCGGAAGGCCGCCTCCTTGCGCCCTTCCGCTTCAAGGATGCGCGCCTGCTTCAGGCCTTCGGCCTTCAGAATCTCCGACTGCCGCTTGCCTTCCGCCTCGAGAATCGCCGCGCGCTTCTCGCGTTCCGCCATCATCTGCCGCGCCATCGACTCGACGAGGTTCTTCGGCGGGTCGATGTCCTTGATCTCGATGCGCGTGATCTTGATGCCCCAAGGCTCGGCGGCGGCGTCGACGACGCGCAGGAGCCGCGCGTTGATCTCGTCGCGGTTGGAAAGAAGCTCGTCGAGGTCCATCGAGCCCATCACCGAACGGATGTTGGTCATGGTGAGGTTCAAAATCGCGTTTTCCAGCCGGTTCACCTCGTAGGCGGCGCGCGCCGCGTCCATCACCTGGAAGAAGGTGATGCCGTTCGCGGTGACCGTGGCGTTGTCCTTGGTGATCACCTCCTGGCTAGGCACCTCGAGCACGGTCTCCATCATGTTCATCTTCGCGCCGATGCGGTCGACGAAGGGCAGGATCATGCTGAGGCCGGGCCTGAGCGTCCTCGTGTAGCGACCGAAGCGCTCGACCGTAAAGTTGTGGCCCTGCGGCACCGTCTTCACCGCCGAGACGATGACGATCACGACGAAGACGACGAGGACGATTACGACGATGTCAAAGCCGGTCATGACGCGGTTCTCCCCATGCCCCTCATCCGAAGCCCCGTTCCAATGCTCCGGTGATGATATGGAGAGAGTTGCGCGGATACGCAATTTCCGCAGCCGGCCAATGCTGCGAAAGGGTTACGCCGTTCGCCGCCGCGATTTCGCGAAAGTGTCGAAGGCGACGGCGAGCACGATGATCACCCCGATTATGATCTGCTGCACGTAGGAGGAGACGCTGAGCAGAACGAGGCCATTCAGTAGAACACCAATCAGGATGGTGCCGATGACCGTGCCGAAGATCGAGCCTACCCCGCCGAAAAGGCTGGTGCCGCCGATTACCACCGAGGCGATGACAGTAAGCTCGTAGCCGGTGCCGGCGACCGCCTCCGCCGAGTTCAATCGAGCATCGAGCACAAAGGCCCCGAGCCCGGCGAAGAAGCCGGTAATGACATAGACGCTCGTCGTGATGCGCCGTACGTTGAGACCGGAGAGGCGAGCGGCTTCGGTGTTGCCGCCGACGGCATAGACCTGCCTGCCGTAGCGCGTGTATCGAAGCGCGATATGGGCGATGACGGCGAAGACCACGAAGATGATGACCGGTATCGGGACATCGCCGATCTTGCCTTGGCCCCACCAGACGAATGAAGAATCGAAGCCGCTGATCGGCCCACCGGAGGAGAAGAGCAGCGCAGCGCCGCGGAACGCCGACATGCCTCCGAGTGTCACGACGAAGGGCGGCACCTTCAACCGGGTGATGGCGAAGCCCTGCAGGAATCCGCCGGCGACGCCGACCCCGATGGCCGCCAGCGCCGCCAGGTACCAGCCGTATCCGAGGGCAACGTCGCCGGCCCCGATGCTAAAACGGTTTGCCATACCGCCCTTCGACACCGCCGCCGCGACGAGGCCGCAGAAGGCGACGAGCGAGCCGATCGAGAGATCAATGCCGGCGGTCAGGATGACGAAGGTCATGCCAACCGCAAGCAGTCCGTAGACCGACACCTGCCGCATGACGTTCAAGAGATTGAACGGGGTAAGGAACCGCGGCTGGCCGATGCCGAAGCCGATCATCAGCAGCACCAAGAATATCAGCGGCGCGAAGCGAGCGAGGAGGCCGAACCAATCGGTCTGGGTCTGCGCGGGCTGCGCCCCGCGGGTTGCTTCTGCCATCCTGATTTCCTCGCCCGACATTATGCCGCTCTGGCGCGGAGCGCCATCATGCCCATCAGCAGTTCCTGATTGGCGTGCTCGCGATCGACCGCGCCCGTCACGCTACCCTCGCGCATGACCACGATGCGATCGCTGATCGCCAGGATTTCGGGAAGTTCAGACGAGATCGCGATTATCGCGATCCCGGATCGCGCCATCTCGAACAGCAGGTTGTGCACTTCGACCTTGGCGCCGACATCGATGCCGCGCGTCGGCTCGTCGACGATCAGCACTTTCGGGCGAAGCGCCAGCCAGCGCGCGAGTACGACCTTCTGCTGGTTGCCGCCCGAGAGATTGGCGACGACCTGGTCCTGGCTCGCCATGCGGATATTGAGGCTCTGGCGGAATTCCTCGACTAGAGCGCGCTCGGCCTTCTCGTCGACGAAGAAGCGCCAGCGGCTGATTTGATCGTGCGCCGCCATGCTGAGATTCGGGCGCACCGCGAGCGACAGGAACAGCGCCTGCTGCTTGCGATCCTCGGGCACCAAGCCGATGCCGTGCCGGATCGCGTCGCGCGGCGAGCGGATGTCGACCTCGGCGCCATCTACGATGATGCGTCCCGAATCGAAAGCGTCGACGCCAAAGACGGCGCGCGCCATCTCAGTCCTGCCGGCGCCGACCAGTCCGGCAAGCCCGAGAATCTCACCGCTCCGCACCTCCAGGCTGACATCATCGAGAACGGTGGCGTTCTTGTCCTGCGTGTTGCCGCGCCGCGAAAGCCCCTCGACCCGCAGTGCAACTGGTCCGGGCGTGGTTGTTTGACGGTGGGCGAAGAGCGAGCTCACTTCTCGCCCCACCATCAGCTTTATGATGTCGTCGACCGTCGTGTCCTTGACGGCCCCGACGCCGACCTGCCTGCCGTCGCGGAGCACCGTGTAGCGGTCGCACAGCTCGATCACCTCCTCGATGCGATGCGTAACGAAGATGATGCTGAGGCCGCGCGCCCTCAGGTCGCGGATGATGCGAAACAGTTTGCCCACCTCCGACGGCGAAAGCGCGGAGGTGGGCTCGTCCATGACGATCAGCTGGGATTCCATCGACAGCGCACGCGCGATCTCGACCATCTGTTGCTCGGCGACGCTCAGGTTGCGAACCGGCGTCATCGGTCGCAAAGAGAGCCCAAGCTGCTCGGTGATGGCGCCCGTCTCGGCCGCCATAACGCGCCAATTGACGAAGAACCGAGGGCCAGGCTCGCGGCCGATGAACACGTTCTCGGCGATCGTCATGTTCGGGGCGAGCGTGAACTCCTGATAGATGGTGACGATCCCGAGCTGCTGAGCATCGTGTGGCGTTGCCGGGCTCACAACCTTTCCGCTGAATTCGATCGTTCCGCCGTCGGGGAGCTGCGCGCCCGATAAAATCTTGAGAAGCGTCGACTTGCCTGCGCCGTTTTCGCCGAGAAGCGCATGGATTTCACCCGGCATCACCTCGAAATCGACGCCGTCGAGCGCCCGCACCCCGGGAAATCTCTTGCCGATTCCGCGCATGCGCAACAAAGGTTCGGTCATCGATCACATTCCCCGAGCGACACGCGGGCCCCGAACGACACGTGGACAAGTGACGCCTGCTCGCTTCCACGCGCAGGCCGGCGCACACCGCGCAATGCAAGGAGGCGCACGGCAGCAAGCCGTGCGCCCGGGTGGCGCTACTTCACCTCGTTCAGGCGTTCGGCCTGATTGAGATTGTCCTTGGTGATCGCGATCGGGGTGAGCAGCGTCACCTGCTGCGCCGGCTTGGTGCCGTCACGCAGGAACGACACAAGCGTGTCCCAGGCGCCGCTGGTCTGTTGACCGGACAACTGGTCGACCGTCGCCGTGACGTTGCCGTCGCGAACCTGCGCCAGGGTCTCCGGCAGGGCATCGAAGCCGAGCAGCGCGACCTTGCCGATCAGGTTGCGCTCCTTGAGAACCTCAAGCACCCCAAGCGCCATCTCGTCATTCGCGCAACTGATCACATCGGGCGGAGTGGCCATGCCGGCGAGCGCCGACTCCGCCATGGTCTGCGCCTTTGCGCGGTCCCAGTGAGCGGTGTCCTCGAAGACGATCTTGTACTTGTCGCTCACCGGATCGAGGACATTGTGCAGGCCTTTGTTGCGATCGATCGCCGGGCTGGCGCCGGGCTCGCCCTGCAGGTTCATGACGGTCGCGCCGTCCGGGAACAGCTTCATGATCAGCTTGCCCTGCGCCTCACCACCCGAGACGTTGTCGGCGCCGACATGCGCGAGAATGCCGGGAACCGAGTCGACCCGGCGGTCGATGGTCACCACCGGAATGTTGGCGTCGACCGCCTCCTGGATACCCGGCGCGAGCGCGTTGACGTCGTTCGGGCTGATCACGATGCCGTCGACCCCCTGGGTGATCGCCGCCTCGATATCGGCCGTCTGCTTCGGCGAGCTGCCCTGGCCGTCGGCCTGGACGAAATCGATGTCGCCGAGCTTCGCGGCCTCTGCCTTCGCCGACTCCATCATGTGAACGAAGAACGGCTGCGACATGTCCGGCAGCGACATCAGGATCTTCAGATGCTTGCCTGCTGCTTCGGCCGGCACGGCGACAGTCAGCGCCACGGCGACCGCGCCCGCGAGGAGCGCGGCCCTCGAAAGATATTTCATGTTTTTTCCTCCCTGCCCCGATCGGGGCTACCCAAGGGTGGCGGGCAGGAGCGGCGCTGTCAATCGAATGGCGCGCTGAAGCCGGGTATTGAGCTTCAACAGGATAAGCGGCAGAACAGCCGTACTGGAGCTTGACCACCGGAGGCTGCTTGACGGGCAGGCCTGAGCAGAGAGGAAACCGACGACATGGCTGGCAAGAAAATCCTGATGCTGACAGGTGACTTCAGCGAGGAATACGAGATCTTCGTCTTCGAGCAGGGGATGCAGGCGGTCGGCCACGAGGTCGACGTCGTCTGCCCGGACAAGAAGAAGGGCGAGATCCTGAAAACGTCGCTGCACGATTTCGAGGGCGACAAGACCTACACCGAGAAGCCCGGTCACAACTTCCCGCTGAAGAAGAGCTTCGCGGACGTGAAGCCCGAGCACTACGACGCGGTCTACGTTGCCGGTGGGCGCGGACCAGAATACATCCGCATCGACAAGCGCGTGCAGGCGATCATCCGCCACTTCCATGAAGCGGATAAGCCGATCTTCACCATCTGCCAC
This sequence comes from uncultured Alphaproteobacteria bacterium, assembly GCA_963761005.1. GTDB lineage: Bacteria > Pseudomonadota > Alphaproteobacteria > Rhizobiales > Afifellaceae > DASWJZ01. Next base: position 395,416 of record CAVXFK010000027.1, on the reverse strand, counting down.
GGTGTGCAGGTGCTGATGGCGGTGCCGGAGACGATCCGCGGCAAGGAAGTCGCGGCACTCGAATATTGCGAGCCTGAGGTGACGGCGGTCGGCGGCAAGTACATCGACGTCCCGCCGACCGGCGCGCACGTGGACGGCAAGCTCGTCTCCGCCAAAGGCTGGCCGGGACTGGCGGCATTCATGAAGAACTGCCTGAAGGTGCTCGGCACCGAGATCCGTCACGCCGAGCCCGCGCCGAAGGCGAAGGCCGCGTAAGCTCGCTTCCGAGTATCCAGCAATATTTCAAGCGCCGGGCCTTGGCTCGGCGCTTGTGCATTTGAACAACAGATCGAACTAAGGAGACCCGCGTCGCATTCACATCGAGAGGTGGATGTCGCTCAGGTGCTTGCCGATCGAAGCGAAAATATCCTCGATCTCCGAGTTGCTCGGCGCGTGACTTCCAGGCACGCGCGCCGCGAGAAACGAAAGGTAACCAAATGCCCCAACATCCTGCGATAGCCGAAGGACGCGCCGCCGTGATCACCGGCGCGGCATCGGGCATCGGTCTCGCCGCGGCCGAGCGCTTCGCCGCGCTCGGCATGAAGGTCTGCATGGCCGACGCCAATGTCGAAGTTCTGGAGAAGGCCGTGGCAGGCGTGGCCGGGCGCTCTGGCCGTCAAGTTGACGTGATCGGCGTTCCAACCGACGTGTCGAAGCGGGCGGACATCGAGCGCCTCAAGACGCGCGCTTACGAGACGTTCGGCGAAGTTGCGCTTCTCATGAACAATGCCGGCCGCGGCGGCGCCGGCGCGACGCTCTTCGGCGATCCCGAGCGCTGGGGGACGATCCTCGACACCAACCTCTGGGGCGTCATCAACGGCGTGCAGGTCTTCGGTCCTTCGATGATCGCCGCGGGCAAGCCGGCAGCGATCATCAACACCGGCTCAAAGCAGGGGATCACCTGCCCACCCGGCGAGACCGCCTACAACGTCTCGAAAGCCGGCGTGAAAGTGGTGACGGAGGCGCTCGCCCACGAGCTTCGCAACGTCGCGGGCCGCCAGATCACAGCGCATCTTCTCATTCCGGGCTTCACCTTCACGTCTCTGACGCGCGGCGACCGCAAGGAGAAGCCGGCCGGCGCCTGGACCTCGGAGCAGGTGGTCGACTTCATGCTCGAGGGTCTCGCCGCCGGCGACTTCTACATCCTCTGCCCGGATAACGACGTGACACGCGAGATCGACGAGAAGCGCATGCGCTGGGCGATGGATGACGTCATTCTGAACAGGCCTCTGCTCTCGCGCTGGCACCCGGACTACAAGGACGCCTTCGCGAAGTACATGGCTTCATAGCCCGAGGCCCATCGGCCCGAGCTTGGCCTTCGATCGGAATAGCCTCTAGGAGGCTGCGGCCGCCGCCGCGGCGACCTTCGGCTGCGCCGGCTTCGGCTTCTTGACCGGAGTCGGGATCTCGATCTCGACCTCGAGCGTCGATACCGACTCGCCGCGTTCCATCCTGACCTGCACCTTCTCCTGGTCGACCTGCACGTGCTTCTTGATGACGGCCAGGATCTCCTCGCGCAGCGCCGCGACCAGGTCGGAGCCGCCGGCGATGGTGCGCTCGTGGGCGAGCAGGATTTGCAGCCGATCGCGGGCGATCGGCGCTGTCCCAGCCTTTCGGAACAGGTTGAAGAGGTTCATGCGGCCCTCCGCATGAAGAGCCTGCCGAAGAAGCTGCGCCTGTCGCGTGGCACACTGATCATCACGGTCTCGCCGCCGAGCCGGCGCGCGGCGTCGGAATAGGCGCGCCCCGCGGCCGAGAGCGGGTTCGCGATCGTGATTGGCGAGCCGACGTTTGACGCACGCAGAACCTCTTCGCTCTCCGGGATGATGCCGAGCAGCGGAATGGAGAGGATTTCGAGCACATCTTCCGTCTTCAGCATCTCGCCACGCTCGGCGCGGCCTGGATCGTAGCGGGTGAGAAGCAGGTGTTTCTCCATGCGCTCGCCCCTCTCCGCTTTCAGCGTCTTCGAATCGAGGAGCCCGATGATTCGGTCGGAGTCGCGCACCGATGACACTTCCGGATTCGTCACCACGACGGCAACGTCCGCATGGCGCATGGCGAGACTGGCGCCGCGCTCGATGCCGGCCGGGCTGTCGCAGATCACCCAGTCGAATCTCTGGCGCAGCTCTCCCATCACCCGCTCGACACCCTCCTCGGAGAGCGCGTCCTTGTCGCGCGTCTGCGAGGCTGGAAGCAGATGCAGCGTCTCGATCCGCTTGTCGCGGATGAGCGCCTGCGGAAGCTTGGCATCGCCCTGCACGACGTTGATCAGGTCGTAGACGACACGGCGCTCCGCGCCCATGACGAGGTCGAGATTCCTAAGGCCCACGTCGAAGTCGACAACGACCACGTTCTTGCCCATCTGCGCAAGCGCTGCGCCGAGAGCCGCCGTCGAGGTCGTCTTACCGACGCCGCCCTTGCCGGATGTCACCACCAGTACCTTGGCCATCGTCGCCACCTTCCTTCAAAATGTCAGTTGAGCGCCGCCATGGACATCGTCTCGCCGTCGAGCCACGCCTGCACGGGCCGGCCGCGATATTGCGGATCCATCTCGTCGGCCGTGCGGTAGAGGCCGTCGATGGCAATAAGCTCCGCTTCGAGCTTGTTGCAGAAGATGCGCGCGGACGGGTCGCCGGTCATGCCGGCGATCGCACGGCCACGGAGCGCGCCATAGACGTGGATCGAGCCGCCCGCCACGACCTCCGAGCCGGATGCGACCGAGCCGAGAATCGTCAGGTCGCCCTCCGGGAAGATCAGCGACTGGCCGGAGCGGACCGGCATCTCGTGCACCATCGAAGCTGGGCGCCGCGGCTCGGCGACGAGTGCAGCAGGCTCAGCCGGCTTCTCCTCCTCCGTGCCTGCCTCGACAGGAGCGGGAGGAGGAATCGTCGGCGCGGTGAGATCGGCGATGTGGCCGATCGCTGCCGTGCGGCTGCCGGAGACGAGCGGCGGCATGCCGAGCCCGAGCCAGGAGGCCTTGGTGCCCTCCACGCCCATGATGCGGATGTCGCGCTCGGCGAGGTCGGCGATCAATTTGGCGAGGCCTTCCTTGTCGAGCGGCAGTGCCGAGACATCGAGGATCACCGGCCGCCCGACGAAATAGCCGGGCGACTTCTTCGACCATGCATCGAGCTCGGCGAACCAGTCTTCGAGCGGTGGCTCCGGCGCGAAGACGAGCGCCATGAAAGAACGTCCGCGAAAGCGGAGCGACTTGCGGGGTTGGACGGCGACGTTCACCGGACGGCCTCGTTAACAGCTTCGTTACGATTTGAGGCCGCCGTGGTTAAGCCCCGGTTAACGCAGAATGTTCCGCGGAGAATTTCATCTCCGCGTCAAAGCGCGGTCCCGGTATTTCAAGACAAATTCTAAAGCCAGCCCTGCAGCTCGCGTAAGACCATCGACGTGATCACGCGCATGCCCGCCGGCGAATCATTCAGGCACGGCACATGCGAGAAGTGCTCACCGCCGTGGTGCAGGAAGATCTCGCGGTTCTGCACCGCGATTTCCTCCAGCGTCTCCAGGCAATCGGAAACGAAGCCGGGATTGACGATCGCGAGCCGCTTTACGCCTTCCGAAGCAAGCCGCTCCACCGTCTTGTCGGTGTAGGGCTGCAGCCATTCCTCCGGCCCGAAGCGCGATTGAAAGGTCGTGAGAAGCCGCCCCGCGCGCCAGCCGAGTCTTTCCGCCAGGAGCCGCGAGGTCTTCTTGCAATGACAGTGATAAGGGTCGCCCTTCTCGAAATAGGATTTCGGCAGGCCGTGGTAGGAGGCGATCAGTATCTCCGGCGCGAAATCGAGCGCCGAAAAATGGCTTTCAATCGATTCGGCGAGCGCGTCGATATAAACCGGCTCGTCGTGATAGGGCGGCACGGTGCGAAGCGCCGGCTGCCAGCGCATCGTCTTCAGCGTGTCGAAGGCCACGTCGTTGACGGTCGCCGTCGTCGACGCGCTGTATTGCGGATAGAGCGGGAAGACGAGAACGCGCTCGGCGCCCGCCGTCTGCAGCGCGCTGAGCTTCTCCGCGACCGACGGCCTTCCGTAGCGCATCGCCCAATCGACGATGATTTGCGTCTCGCCGGCAAGCTCGGCAGCAAGCTTCTCCGCCTGCGCGCGCGTGAAGGTGCGCAGCGGTGACTCGTTCCGCTCCTTGTTCCAGATCGAAGCGTAGAGCGCGCCGCTCTTCTTGGGTCGCACCGAAAGCACGATCCCCTGCAGGATCGGCTGCCACAGAAGCGGCGACCATTCGATCACGCGGCGGTCGGAGAGGAACTCGCTCAAATACCGCCGCATCGACCAGTAGTCGGTGCCTTCCGGCGTCCCGAGATTGACGAGAAGCACGCCGACCCGCCCCGCTTTGACCGACGGGTGGTCGGCGGGAAAGAGGGCCGCACGCATCGCGTCGCGGCGATCCGCGCTTCCTGATCCGCCCGGCGTCTGCCTCGACATCGCTACTGGTCCTGCTCCGGTGAGAGAAACTCGACATCGGGCGGACTGGCATTCCGCCGGAACCACGCCGCAAGCTCCGCCTCGGAGAACTCGCCTGCAGCGAGCCGGATGAAGACGACCGCGGCTTCGGCTTCGGACGCCGACAATTCATGCCCGTTCAGATCAAGGAATGCGACCGCAACGACAAATGCCGTCCGCTTGTTCCCATCGACAAATGGATGATTCTGGGTGATTCCCCGCGCATAAGCCGCGGCGAGATCGAAGATGTCGGGGTCATCATACGCGGCGAGGTTTTCCGGGCGCGCGACAGCAGAGCGGAGTCCGCCTTCGTCGCGCAGCCCCCCTGCTCCGCCATGCTCGCCGATCTGTGCGTCGTGGAAGATCAGGATCGTCTCGTAGGCGATCCACTCGACATTCACTTCGCAAGCTCGCGCAACGTGTTCCGGTAGCGGCGCATGATCTTTTCCCCGACCTCGACCTGCCGTGCGATTTCAGGGTCGTAGGAGCTGAGTCGATAGTCGTCGGGCCCCTCGGTCAGATTGAGGCTGTCACCCTCGACGACCTTGAGACGCATGACGACCTCGCGCGGAAGGATGACCCCCAGCGAATTTCCCACTTTCCGCACCTTGAGCTGCATATCACAGGCCCTATGTTATAACGCCTGTAATAACATAGGCTCGCGCCATGGCCGATTCAAGACTGCGGCTTATTCTGCCGCCTCCGCCAGTTGCACGCGTCCCGGCATGGCGAGGGCTTGCACAAGACGATTGCGGTCCGCGAGCGCCGAATGTGCCTGTGTCTCCTTCACGTGGCCGAATCCGCGGATCTTCCGCGGATAGGCGGCGAGCGCGCGCGCCGTCTCGATGTTTTGGATTGAGAGGCTCTTCTCGATGGTGTCGAGCGCCGAGAGATAGCCGCGGAGAAGCTGCTGCTCCCACCTGCGCTCGCGCGTGTGGGCGAAAGGGTCGAGCAGCGTGCCGCGCAGGAATCTGAGGCGGGCAAGCGCTTTGAAGGCGCGCATCATCCACGCGCCGTATGTCTTCTTCACGAGATGCCCGTGGCGGTCGCGGCGCGCGAAAAGCGGCGGCGCCAAGTGGAACTCGAGCCGCTCCCAGCTTTCGAACTCCTTGCGAAGCTGGCGCTCGAAGGCGCCGTCCGTGAAGAGCCGTGCCACCTCGTATTCGTCCTTGATCGCCATCAGCTTGAAAAGCGAATGCGCAACCTCGATCGCGAGCGCCGTCGCGCCCGGCGCGACGCGCGCCTCGGCGGCCGAGACACGCTCCACCCGCCGCCTGTAGCGCGCCGCATAGCGGCGGCTCCGATAGGCAGTCAGGAACGCGACGCGGCGCGTCACGATCTCTTCGAGTGTGGGCTCGCCCGGGTCTGGGCCGATTCCAGCCGCCGCTTCCGCCGCTGCAGGAAAGAACGCGGCGCGCCGCCCCCATTCGAACGCCGAGATGTTCATCTCGACCTCAACGCCGTTCAGCCGGATCGCCTCAAGCAGCGACTCCCGGCTGACCGGAATTCCACCCTGCTGCCAGGCGAAGCCCACCATCAGCATGTTGGTTGCGATCGAGTCGCCGACGAGCGCGACGGCGAGCCGCTCCGCCTCGACGAAATGCGCCGATTCTGATCCTGCCCGCTCGGCGATGGCGCGTCTCAGCCGCCGCGTCGGCAGCGAGAAGTCGGCGTCGCGCGTGAAGTCACCCGGATAGGTCTCGTGCAGATTGATGAAGACCTTTGTCTCCCCGGGGCGGATCGCCGACAGCGCCTTCTTCGAGCCGGCGACCACGATGTCGCAGCCGAGCACGACATCGGCCTCCTCCGCGCTGATGCGGATCGCGTGGATCAATTCCGGCGTCGGGCCGACGCGCATGTGGATCGAGACGGCGCCGCCCTTCTGCGCCAGCCCCGCCATGTCGATCAGGCCGACGCCAAGCCCGTCGAGATGCGCCGCCATGCCGATCACTTGGCCGACAGTCACGATCCCGGTGCCACCGACCCCGGTGATGAGAATGCCCTGCGTGCGCTCCGGTGGAGCGATCGTAGGCTCGGGGATCACCGCAAGCCCCTCCGCCGCGACGCCGCGGCCGGCTTTCAGCTTGCCGCCGTGCACCGTCACGAAGGACGGGCAGAAGCCTTCGAGGCAGGAGAAATCCTTGTTGCAGCTCGACTGGTCGATGCGGCGCTTGCGTCCGAACTCCGTTTCGAGCGGCTGGATCGAGACACAGTTCGACTTCACGCCGCAGTCGCCGCAGCCCTCGCAGACGAGGCTGTTGATGACGACGCGCCTATCGGGGTCGGGCAGGAGACCGCGTTTCCGCCGCCGCCGCTTCTCCGCCGCGCAGGTCTGATCGTAGATCAGCGCGCTCACGCCCTCGACTTCGCGCAGCGCTTCCTGCACCTCGGCGAGAGCGGTGCGGTGGTGGATCGTCATTCCGGCCGGCCACTCGACGCCGGCCGGATATTTGTGTGGATCGTCGGTGACGAGCGCGATGCGCTTGGCTCCCTCCGCCGCCACCTGCCGCGCCACAGCGTCAACGGTCAGCCTGCCTTCGACCGGCTGCCCGCCGGTCAAAGCGACGGCGTCGTTGTAGAGCACCTTGAAGGTGATATTGACGCCGGCCGCGGCGGCGGCGCGCATGGCAAGCGACCCCGAATGCTCCCATGTGCCGTCGCCGATGTTCTGGAAGACGTGGCCGCGCGTGGAGAACGGCGCCTCGCCGATCCAGTTCGCACCCTCGGCTCCCATCTGCGTGAAGCCCTCGGTGCGGCGGTCCATCCAAAGCGCCATGTAGTGACAGCCGATACCGGCGTAGGCGCGGCTTCCCTCCGGCACTTGGGTTGAGGTGTTGTGCGGGCAGCCGGAGCAGAAGTGCGGCACGCGGACGCCGATGTCCTCGGTCGAGGCGAGCACGGCCTGTGCGTGCTCGAGCTGCTTGAGCCGCGCCGCGATCTCCGAGTCCTCGGCATAGGCGAGGATGCGCCGCCCGATGATGACGGCGATCTGGTTGGCGTCGAGCGCCCCCCAGGCCGGCAAAAGCACGCGCTCCTGCTCGTCCTTCTTGCCGACCACCATCGGCGCGTTGGCGCGCCCGTAGAGCTGCTCCTTGATCTGCGTCTCGACCAGCGAGCGCTTCTCCTCCACGACAAGGATCGACTGCAGCCCGTCGGCAAAGCGGTTCACACCCTCCGGCTCGAGCGGCCAGGGCGCCGCGACCTTGTAGAGCCGGAGCCCGAGATCGGCCGCCCGCTTCTCGTCGATGCCTAGAAGGTCGAGCGCGCCGAGCGTGTCGAGCCAGCTCTTGCCGAGCGAAGCGATGCCGAGTCGCGGTTCTCTTCCGCCGCCGATGGCAATCCGGTCGAGCCGATTCTCGCGAATGAAGGCGAGCGCGGCCGGCCTCCTGAAGCGATGGAGAAGCTCCTCCTTCTCCAAGGCATGCCGGCCCGAGATGATGTTGAGGCCGCCGGGCGGCATGGCGAACTCGGGGACGACCATGCGCACGCGGTCAAGCGCGCTATCGACGGCGCCGGTCGATTCGACCGTGTCCTTCACGCATTTGATGCCGACCCAGGTGCCGGCGAAACGCGACAGCGCCCAGCCGATCAGCCCGTAGTCGACGATGTCCTGCAGTCCGGCCGGGTGCAGGATCGGGATCATAGCGTCGACGAAAGCGAATTCCGACTGGTGCGCGGTGGTGGAGCTCTCGCAGGTGTGGTCGTCGCCCATCAGCGCGATGACGCCGCCGTTTCGCGATGTGCCGTCGAAATTCGCGTGGCGGAGCGCGTCGCCCGAGCGATCGACGCCCGGTCCCTTGCCGTACCAGATGCCGAACACACCGTCGTAGCGGCCCTCGCCGCGAACCTCCGCCTGCTGCGAGCCCCATAACGCGGTCGCCGCCAAGTCTTCATTCAGCCCCGGCTGGAAGACGATGTCGTTGGCTTCGAGAAGCTTGCCCGCGCGCCAGAGCTGCAGGTCGAGCCCGCCGAGCGGCGAGCCGCGATAGCCTGAGACGAAGCCGGCAGTGTCGAGCCCGGCGCGGCGGTCGCGCTCCTTCTGCATCAGCGCCAAGCGCACGATCGCCTGTGTGCCGGAGAGGAAGACCCGGTCCTTGTCGAGCTGATACTTGTCGTCGAGCGTTACGCCGCGGCTGGGCATCCGTTCCTCTTGCGCCGGGAGAATCGGCGGGCGTCCCCAAGCCAATCTGGTGTCCCGGACCGAGGAATCCTATCCCGAATTGTTTAAATCGCGGAAGGATTCCGCGCCGGTAACCTTGCGCGCGACCGCGATCTCTCTCGGAAAATTGCGGAAACCCGGCGCCGCTCCCGGTCTCAAGGCGCGATCGCTGCGACCTTGCTTAAGCATCGCATCCATCGCACGCGCGCCTGCGGCGGGCGCGCGTCTCCGCGCGGAAGAATCCCGTGTGTCGGCTTGCTTTCGCCACCGACCCGTCGCACGCTTCAAACTCGGGGGCGACCCCGGCCGCTTACGAGCGGCCACGGCGGCCCTCCAAATAAGAACGCCGCGGAGCCGGCGAACGGACTGGGTCGAGGGGCGCCGAAATGACCTTCCTCCACGCGCTGAGCCGAGCGATCGACCGCGTGACGGCACTCCTCGGCCGCTCGGTCTCGTGGCTCATCCTTGTCGCGGTTCTGGTCAGCGCCGGAAACGCTGCCATCCGCAAGGCATTCGACACCTCGTCAAATGCCTGGCTGGAGCTGCAATGGTACCTTTATGGCGCGGCGTTCATGCTGGCGGCAGCCTACACATTGCAGCGCAACGAGCACGTGCGCATCGACATCTTCACGCAGGCGCTGAGCAAACGCGCCCGCGACTGGATCGACCTTTTCGGCCACATCTTTATCCTCTCGCCGTTCGTCTTCCTAATGGCCTACCTTTCCTGGCCGTTCTTCCTGCAGTCGTATCGGGTCGACGAGATGTCGAGCAACGCCGGCGGCCTGATCCTGTGGCCGGCCAAGGGCCTTGTCTTCGCCGGCTTCGCAATCCTTTGCGCCCAGGCCATTTCGGAGATCATCAAGCGCGTCCTGGTCCTGACCGGGAGAACGACCGACGAGACGCCCGAGCACGAATTGCCGCCGATCATCGAGGATATGGAGGAAGGGGAAACGCTGCACCGCGCGCCGCGCCGGGAAGACGGGCGCGCACGATGATCGATCTTATCGCTCACAATCTCGCCCCCGTCATGTTCGTGTCCGTGATGGCGATGCTCCTGCTTGGCTATCCGGTCGCGTTCACGCTCGCTTCGGGGGGCCTTCTGTTCTTCGTGATCGGCGTCGAGCTGGCGCATTTCGCGCCGGAGCAGATCAACCTCTTCTGGCCGCTGTTGCAGGCCAATCCCGAGCGTGTCTTCGGTGTGATGAGCAGCGAGACCCTTCTTGCGATTCCGTTCTTCACGTTCATGGGGATCATCCTCGAACGCTCGCGCATGGCCGAGGACCTGCTCGACACGATCGGCCAACTCTTCGGTCCAATTCGCGGCGGGCTTGCCTTCGCGGCGGTAGTTGTCGGCGCGCTGCTCGCGGCCACCACCGGTGTCGTCGCCGCATCGGTGATCGCGATGGGTCTGATCTCGCTACCCATCATGATGCGCTACGGCTACGACAATCGTGTCGCCACCGGGACGATCGCCGCCGCGGGCAGCCTGGCCCAGGTCATTCCGCCATCGCTCGTGCTCATCGTCATGGCTGACCAGCTCGGCCGGTCCGTCGGCGATATGTACGTCGGCGCCATCATACCGGGGCTGATGCTCGTCGCTCTCTACTGCCTCTATGTCTTCGTCATAACCATGGTCCGGCCGAAAGCGGTGCCGGCCCTTCCCGCCGAGGCGCGGACGCTCGGCGGCGGCATCGTCTCGCTCGTCGCAATTCTTCTTGTTTCGGCCGCGATTTATGTCGCGGCTTACTCTTTCGTGTTCGACCAGATGCGCTACGAGACCCGGGTGGTCTCGGCAGCGACGCTGGCAACCGTCGCCGCCTACGGCTTCAGCTTGGCAAATCGCCGTTTCAAGCTCGGTCTGCTGTCGCGGCTCGCGGAGCAGGTGGTGATCGGTACTGATCCCGCCGCTCGCTCTCATCTTTCTCGTGTTGGGCACGATCTTTCTTGGAATCGCCACGCCGACCGAAGGCGGCGCCATGGGCGCAACCGGTGCGCTGGCGCTCGCTTTCGTCAAGCGTCGGCTCAGTTTGAAGACTCTGAGACAGGCGCTCGATTCCACCACGAAGCTGTCCTCTTTTGTGATGTTCATCCTCATCGGCGCGCGCGTCTTCGGCCTCACCTTCTACGGGGTGAACGGCAATGTCTGGATCGAGGACCTTCTGCTCTCTCTGCCGGGCGGCGAATACGGCTTCCTGATCGTTGTGACGATCATCATCTTCATCCTCGGATGCTTCCTCGACTTCTTCGAGATCGCCTTCATCCTGGTGCCGCTGCTGGCGCCGGTCGCCGAGAAGCTCGGAATCGACCTGATCTGGTTCGGCATTATTCTCGGTGTCAATCTGCAGGCTTCGTTCCTGACGCCGCCCTTCGGCTTCGCGCTGTTCTACCTGCGCTCGATCGCGCCCTCCTCCGAATGGTTCGACGAGGTGTCGGGGCGCAAGCTTCCCGCCGTCCGGACCATGGAGATCTACCGCGGCGCCATGCCCTTCATTGCCATCCAGGTGTTGATGATCGGCATCATTATCGCCTTTCCTCGCATCGTGACTCACTACAAGGACACCGCACCCGCCGTCAGTCCATCGGAGATCCAGATCGAAGCGCCGAATTTCGGCTCAGGGGGTGGGCCCAATTTCGGCGGCGACAATAGTGGCGCAGGCCCAAACTTCGGCGCTGACAACAATGGCTCCGGCAGCGGCCCCAACTTCGGCGCCGACAACAATGGCGCCGGCGCAGGGCCGAACTTCGGCGGTGCTTCGACGCCGGCGCCTGCCGGCCCGAATTTCGGCGGCTCGTCGTCCGGTGACTCATCAGGCCCGAACTTCGGCACACCAAAGCCGAGCGCACCGCCCGCAGGCCCGAACTTCGGATCGCAGCCGCCCGCCGGCCAATAAAGCCAGCCGAAAAAAGGCGGCCCCGGTCGAACCGGAGCCGCCTGTTCGCTTAGGCTTAGCTCAGAGCTTTCCGGCGCGCTGCTGTCCATACATGAAGTTGTCGTAGGTGCCGTCGGCGATCTGGAACCACAGGTTCTCTTCGTTGCGGAACGCCTTCAGCGAATTGATCAGGGTCTTGAAGTCTTCGTTCTTGGCGCTGATCTCATCGTAGGTCTGATTGGCTGCGTCGAAACAAGCCGACAGGATCTCCGGCGAGAAGGCGCGGAGCTGGGCGCCGTTCGACACCAAGCGCCTGAGCGCCGCCGGGTTGAGCGCGTCGTACTGGGCCTGCATGTCGACGTTGACCGCGGCACAAGCCTGCTTGAGGATCGCCTGATAGGCCGGCGGGAGCGTATTCCACTGGTCGAGGTTGATGAAGGTGTGGATCGTAGTGCCGGCCTCCCACCAGCCGGGATAGTAGTAGTATTTGGCGACCTTGTAGAAGCCGAGCTTCTCGTCGTCGTACGGCCCGACCCATTCGGCCGCGTCGACGGTGCCCTTCTCCAGCGCGGGGTAGATGTCGCCGCCCGGGATATTCTGCGGTACGACGCCGAGCTTGGACAGCACCACGCCGCCGAATCCGCCGACGCGGAACTTGACGCCCTTCAGGTCCTCAACCGTGTTGACCTCCTTGCGCCACCAGCCGCCCATCTGGCAGCCGGTATTGCCGGCAGGGAAGCCGATGATGTTGTATTTCGCGTAGAACTTGTTCAGCAGGTCCAACGCGCCGCCGTAGTACCACCAGGCGTTCTCCCCCCGGCTCGACAGTCCGAAGGGCACGCATGACCCGAAGGCGAAGGTCGGATCCTTACCGAAATAATAGTAGCTCGCCGTATGGCCCATCTCGACGGTGTTGTTCTGCACCGCATCGACAAGGCCTGCCGTGGGCACGATCTCGCCGCTGGCGAAGGTCTGGATCTGGAACTTGCCGTCGGTCATCTCCCCGACCGCCTTAGCAAGGCGCTCGCAGGCGCCGTAGAGCGTGTCGAGCGCCTTCGGGAAGGCCGACGTCAGACGCCACTTCAATTCCGGCATCGACTGCGCGATGGCAGGCGCCGCCAGCGCCGACGCCGCAGCAGCGCCGCCGGTGACCAGTCCAGCCTTCTTGATAAATGAGCGGCGATCCATGGAACGTTTCCTCCCTAAAAAGTTGCTTTGAAGAGACCGTGACACGCTGCAAAGGGGGCTGTCTAGTGCGGCCGAATGCTTGGCGAAGCAGCAAAGACAGCCGCTTCCCGCCGCAATAGAGAACGCCTAAATATCCGGCAGCCCGAAGAAAGATCATCACCAATGATGCCCCTGATCCTCCTTCCGACCGATGCCCGCGCGATCGACGGCTACACCTGGTATGGCGCGATCGACACCTATCTAAAGGCGGTCACGCTGGTCGGCGGCGCGCCGATCCTGCTCCCAAGCCTCGGCGAGTTGCTCGATCTCCACGCGGTCCTGTCGCGCGTGGACGGCGTTCTCCTGACCGGCGCACGCTCCAACGTTCACCCATCGCGCTACGGTGAAACGCCATCCGAGCGTCACGAGCCCTACGATCCCGATCGCGACCAGACGACGCTGTCGTTGATCCCGCTCGCACTCAAACTCGGCGTGCCGCTTCTTGCCATCTGCCGCGGCTTCCAGGAGCTCAACGTCGCGCTCGGCGGCACGCTCGTCACCGAGGCGCAGGAGCGGCCGGGGAGCCTCGACCATCGCGCGCCGATCGGGCTGCCGAACGACGAACGCTTCAAGCTCGCCCACGAGGTCGACTTCGAGACCGACAGCGAGCTTGCCAGGCTCGTCGGTGCGCACTGCATTCACGTCAACTCCGTTCACCGCCAGGCGATCGGCAAGCTCAGCGAAAGGCTCGCCGTCGAGGCGCATGCGCCCGACGGCACGGTCGAGGCGGTCAGGGTGAAGGGCGCCCGAGCCTTCGCCTTCGGCGTCCAGTGGCATCCGGAATATTGGGCCGCGACCGATCCGGCGTCGGGTGCGATCTTCCGCGCCTTTGCAGATGCGGCGCGCGAGCATGCAGCGCGCTCGCTGCCGCTCGCCGCGGAGTGAGCATGCACAAGGATCACGATCACGACCACGAGGGCTCGCATCTCGACGAGATGGAGCTCCGCGTCCGCGCCCTCGAGACGCTGCTGGTCGAGAAGGGCTACGTCGACCCGGCGGCGCTCGACGTCTTCGTCGACACCTACGAGACCAAGATCGGACCGCGGAACGGCGCCAAGGTCGTCGGCAAGGCATGGGCCGACGAAAACTTTCGCCGCTGGCTCTTTGACGACGCGACCGCGGCGATCGCCTCGCTCGGATTCACCGGCCGGCAGAGCGAGCACATGGTGGCGCTGGAGAACACGCCCGACACGCACAACATGGTCGTGTGCACGCTCTGCTCCTGCTACCCGGTGGCGGTGCTCGGCCTGCCGCCGGTCTGGTACAAGTCGCCGCCCTATCGCTCGCGCGCCGTCATCGATCCGCGTAGCGTGCTCGCCGAGTTCGGCATGACCCTCCCAGAGGGCACCAACATTAGGGTTTGGGACTCTACCGCCGAGATTCGCTACCTCGTCGTGCCGATGCGTCCCGTCGGCACCGACGGCTGGAGCGAGGAGAAGCTCTCCGAGCTCGTCACCCGCGAACTCGATGATCGGCACCGGTCTGCCGCGCGCGCCGGGCGCTTCGGCATGAACGGCCCGCACGATCTCGGCGGCGCGCAAGGTTTCGGACCGATCGCCCCTGAGCCGAACGAGCCGGTCTTCCATGCCGATTGGGAGCGCCGGGCGCTTGCGCTTTCGCTTGCGACGGGCACGACCGGCGCCTGGAACATCGACATGGTCCGCCACGCGCGCGAGCGCATCCCGCCGGCCGAATATCTCGCTGCCGGCTACTACGAGAAATGGCTGAAGGGGCTTGAGCTGCTTTTGATCGAGCGCGGTCTCGCGACGAAGGCCGAGATCGACACTGGACAAAGCGTTGCGCCGCCGGCCGCTCTTCCGCGCGTCGTCAAGGCCGCCGACGTCCCCGCCCTTCTCGCGAAGGGCTCGCCGTTCGAGCGCAAACCCTCCGCGCCCGCTCGCTTCGCCGTCGGCGATCGGGTGCGTGCGCGTGTCATCAATCCGAAGGGCCACACGCGCATCCCGCGCTACGTGCGCGGGCGCGAAGGTCGGATCGCAGCAATTCACTGCGTGCACGTGTTCCCGGACTCGAATTCCGCCGGCCGCGGCGAGGACCCGCATTGGCTCTACTCCGTCGCCTTCGAGGCGCGCGAGATATGGGGACCGGAGGCACGCGATGGCGACGAGATGAGGGTCGACCTCTGGGAGCCCTATCTTGAGCCAGCCTGAGACAGGTCGCGCCGCGACCGACAATGTTGCCTCGATTCCGCGCGACGCCGACGGCCCCGTCTTCCCGGCGCCGTGGGCGGCGCGCGCCTTCGCGCTCGCCGTTGCGCTCAACGAACGCGGCGTCTTTTCCTGGTCCGAATGGTCGGAGACGCTCGGGCCGAAGGTCGCCGCCGAGGCGCGCGCTGACCCCGCCGACCCCGAAGCCTACTGGCGCGCCTGGCTCGCCGCGCTCGAGGCGATTCTCGGACGCAAGGAGGTGGCCGCCCGCGCCGATCTCCCCGACCTCAGGGAAGCCTGGCGCGAAGCAGCGGAGCGCACGCCGCACGGACAGCCGATCGAGCTTCCACGGCGATGACCGTTAGATAGAAGGTCGTCCGTTTCACGCACCGTTAATCGGGAACAACCATAGGTGATCCTCACAAAGAGGAGCACACCATGGTCCAGCTCTACCGGCTTCTGATCGCGCTCCTCGCGCGATTGATCCTGATCGGGTTCGGGGCGCTCCTCCTTTATGGCGCGTCTTTCTACGCAACGATCCTCTTCAATCGCGATGCCCGCGAGTTGTTCACGCAGATCGAAGCGAACCGCAACGGACTGTGGCTGATCGCGGCAATCGGATCGGGGTTCGCCATCGCCGGTCTCGTCCTCCTCTTCTTCGGGGTGCGCGGCCTTTGGCGCCGCATCCAGGCAGGCATGCCGTCGGAGGACGAGGGTCGCGCGGTAACCTCGACCGGACGGCTCGCGAGCGCCGCAGTGTTCGGCGCCGGCGCACTCCTCGGTCTGCTCAGGCTGACGCTCCTGATCTACGCGCTCGGCGACCAGGCGATGCTGGCGTGGACGGGTGTCGAGACAAATGCCGTTGTCTCCAGGAAGTGGGATGCCGATTGGGCAAAGGCGGGAACGAACGACCCGAAGCGCGCGAGCCATTTGATCGCGTTCACGTTCCAGACGCCGCAAGGCGCGACGGTCGAGCAGGAGACGCGCGTGTCAGCCGGGCTCTATCATTCGATCGATGTGGGCTCGGCCGTCCCGGTGACCTATTCACCGCAGGACCCGGACAAATTCGGGCTGGAATTCGCGCGGCCGCGTGCCGTGCTGATCGACGCGTTCATCTGGATCGGCCTGATCAGCGTCGGATTGTGGGGCGTTCGCCGCAATCTCGGGTCCGACGATGCCGGCGGCGGCGACGCCAGCCGCGCCGTCGGACCTGCGCCGACGCCGTCAGGCAGCATTGCCGCGGCATCGGCACGCGGCGGCGCCGGCTCACCCGTCCGCCGGCAATTCGGCCAGCGGACTCCTTGAGCGCCGTCAGGCGAGAAGCGCCCCGGCGAAAAGCACCGATCCGAGCAGCGTGATCAGGATCGCCGCCGCAAGCTCCAGGCCCAGCATCACCTGACTGCTGCGCCGGTCGTCGGCGCGCGCGAGGCGGCGGGCAATGCCCTTCGCGCCGACCGCGAGCGAGGCGAGCGCCGCAACGGTGATCGCCGTGCCGAGCGCCATCACGAAGGTCGATGCGACGCCGGCCCAGAAGATTCCACGCGACAGCGCGAAGACGAGCACGATCAGCGCGCCCGAGCACGGCCTGATCCCGACCGAGAGCACCGCCGCCGCGGCGCCGGCGAGGCCCGGCTTCTGCAGTGCGGCCGCGGTCGGCACGTGGCTGTGGCCACAAGAGGCGGCGGGATCATCAGCATGGTGATGGTGCCCGTCGTCGTGATGGTGATGCTCGTCACCGTGATCATGGTGGTGGTGCCCGTGATTGTGATGCGCATGCGGGTCGCCGCCCTTCATCACCGCCCACGCCGCGCGACCCTTGCGCACAAGCAGGTAGAGGCCGAGCGCGGCAATGAGCGCGAAGCTCCCGGCCTCGAACGTCTTCGTCGTCGAGGTGATCGCCATCGAGGTCATATTGAGGATCGCCGCCATCAGCCCGATGATGGCGACGGCGACGACCGCCTGCGCGAGCGCCGCGATAAAAGCGATCACGACGCCGCGGCGGATGCGCGCTTCGTTGGCGAAGAGATAGGACGAGATCAACACCTTGCCGTGCCCCGGCCCGGCCGCGTGAACGATTCCGTAAAGGAAAGAGACGCCGCCGAGCCACCAGAAGCTGCCGCCGGTCTTGAGACCCTTAAGGCCCGCGGCGAGTTCGCGATTGAACTTCGTCTGCAGCGCGATGATCTCAGCCATCGCGATGCGGAAGATGCTTGGCCGCGGCGGCGGTGGCGTCGCCGGTTGTGCCTCGACCGGAGCCGACGCGGCCGAAGCTGCAGCGGGCGCAGCGGCGGCAGGTACTGCAGGCGCCGGTGAAGGAGCTGTGCCGCCCGGCGGCCCGGCGGGGAGCGCCGTCAGGTCGCCGCTCCCGGCCATCTGCGATACGGCCGCACCCGGCGTGGCAGGCGCGGGGGGAGCTCCGCCGCAATTCGCGTCGGCGCTGTTCGCGATGCCGGCGGTCAACGACTTCATCCCCGGCGGCAGCGCACGCACGTCCGCACCGACAGTGGCGAGTTGAGCGGCCGCGGCGGCGTCCGGCTCCTTTCCCGGATGGACCACGAGCGTGCAGCCGGGCGGCGCGTCGACGAGCCTGACGGCATGCTCGTTCGGCAGCGAGAAGGCGACATAGTAGTCCGGGTCGTAGACTTCGAGATGGACGGTGCCGTTCGTCTTCAAGGGAATCGCAAGCGGCAGCGTGAAGTGCAGCAGGAGCCGGTCGCCGGCAAGTTCAAGAGTGTAGTCCTTCGGGGCGGCGAAGCCGGCCTGATAGTCGCCGACGGAAAGGAAGGTGAAGTAGTCGAAATCCTTTAGCGACTCGACGTTCTCCTTGGCGAGCGGCTTGAGCTCTTCGGGGGAGAAATGGCCGTCGCCGTTCGTGTCGAGACCCTGCAGCGCGTAGGCGGAAAACTCCTCGTCGAAGAGCCAGTGATGGCGGATCGCCGTGATCCGCCCCTTGTCGTCGAAGACCATCTCCGAGGCGGCATCGACCCAGACATGTGGATGCGCGCGCGCCAGCGAAGGCGCGAGCACGAGAAGCACGACGAAAAGGACGACGTCGCGAAAGCGCAAAGCCGGGCTCCCGGTCCGCTGCGGCTGCCCGATTCCCCCGGGCATTGACCCTAGTCCCCGCCCATCCGGGCGATTTCGTGGTCCGCGGGTCAGGCCGGCTGCAGCCGCTCCGGCCCCGGTGTCTCCCGGACCTCATGCGTCTTCGCGTCGACGTCGATATGCCGATCGTGGAAGGCGGCCACCGCCGCGCGGTGCGTAGTGCTGATGATGGCGGTTCCCTTGAGGCGCTCCTTGAGAAGCGCATAGAGGCGCGCCTCCGTCGGCGGGTCGAGCGCCGAGGTGCCTTCGTCGATGAAGATCCAGTCGGGCTTCAAGAGGAGCGCACGCGCGAAGGCGATGCGCTGCTGCTCGCCGACGGAGAGCGCGAGCGACCAGTTTGCGGTCTCCTCGAGATGCTCCACGAGATGGCCGAGATGGCAATCCTCAAGCGCCTCACGGCACGCTTCGTCATCGAACTTGGTCGGCGGCTCCGGGTAACAGAGCGTCTGGCGCAGCGAGCCGATCGGCAGGTAGGGGCGCTGCGGCAGGAAGAGCACGTGCCAGTCCTTCGGCGTGTCGATCTCGCCGTCGCCATAGGGCCAGAGGCCGGCGAGCACGCGAAAGAGCGTCGTTTTGCCGCTGCCTGAGGGCCCGCTCAAAGACACTGTCTCGCCCGGCCGCACCTCGAAGCTCGACCGGTCGATGAGGAGCGCGCCGCTCGGGAGCCGTACCTCAACGCCGTTCACCGCAAGCGCATCCGACGGTCCCGGCGCGCGCTTGATGCCGGCTTCCGCGGCACCCGCCTCCTTGGCGCGCTCCATGGCCGCGCCGAACGAGGTCAGACGATCGACCACCGCCATCCAGTTCGCGACCGTCGGGTAGGCATCGACGAACCACGACAACGAGCCTTGCACCTGCGCGAAGGCGCCTGCCGTCTGCGTCAGCACGCCGAGCGGCACGATGCCGGCGAAGTAGCGCGGCGAGGCAACGATGATCGGGAAGATGCTGGCGACCTGCCCGTAGAAGGAGGTGAGCCAGTTCAGCCGCTTGTTGTACTTCATGTAGAGCCACCAGGTCGTGTAGATCCTGGCAAAGCTGCCGCTTAGGCCGCGCTTCTCGTCGGCTTCGCCGCGATAGAGCGCGATCTGCTCGGCATTCTCGCGCACCCGCGTCATCCGATAACGGAAGTCGGCGTTGTAGCGCTGCAGATTGAAGTTGATGCCGATGAGGGGGCGACCGATCCGGTAGGTGAGCCACGAGCCGAACACCGAATAGAGAAGCGCGGCCCAGAACATGTAGCCGGGTATCGTGATCCCGCCGAAGATCGGCACGACGATGCTGCCGGAGAGCCCCCAGAGAATTGCGGTGAAGGTGACGAGCGTCATCACCTGCGACAGGAGGTCGATCGAGATGTCGAGCGTCTGCTCCGCGAACGCCGCGCAGTCCTGCTCGATGCGCTGCTCGGGGTTATCGGTGCCGTCCCCGACAAGCTCCATGCGGTAGTAGGTCAGATTGTCGAGCCAGTCGCGGAAATAGACGTTGGTCAGCCAGCGCCGCCAGCGGATCGTCAGGAGCTGCTGGAACCACTGGCTGTAGACGAGGACGAAGATCAGGAGGCCGACAAGCACGATCCAATACTCGACCTCGTGGCGGAAGGCGGCGGCGTCCTTCTGCTGGATCGCGTCGAAGAAGCGACCGTTCCAGTCGTTCAGGAGCTTCGACATGTAGACGACGAGGATGTTGAGCGCGAAGATCAGAACGAGGATTCCGCGGCCGAGCCAGCCTTCCCTGAGGCTGAGGGAGAGCCCGAGGACACGGATGACGGCCGGGTCTTTGGCGAACCAATAGGGCTTGGCGAGCGCCCAGAGCTTGGCGAAGAAGCCGCGCGCAACCGCGAGTTTCAGGAGGAAGGTGTCGATCATCAGAAGGGCCCAGCGTGAAAACGGGCCATATTTTCCATTTCGCCGCCGAGCACCAATTGAATCTTTCGTTAGGTTGCGGGCTTTGGGCGGGTCCCGATCAGGATTTCGCGATGGAGAGAGCCAGCGTCACCAGCGCCCGATCGGAGCCGCTCGGGCCGATCAGCGACAGGCCGAGTGGACAGCCGTCGAGATCGGCGAGCGGCATCGATATCTGCGGCAGTCCGGCGAGGCCGGCGATGCAAAGAATCGATAGCGCCCGCTCGCGGTAGGCCTGCAGCTCCTCGCCGGCGAGATCGCGCTTCGGCGCGATCGCCGGCACCGTCGGCAGCAACAGAACGCCGTCGTCGCCGAGGAGCTTCCTGACGCGCGCGCGCTGCGCCCGACGATTCTTCTGCGCCTCCCGCCGCTCCGCCGCGTCGAGCGTCTTGCCGAACTCGAAGCGCTCGCGCACCCCCGGCGTCATGTCCGGATCGTGCTCTTCGATCCACTTCCCGTGCGCCTTCCACGCCTCGACCGCCTGCAGGCGGCGGAAGGTCCAGTACCAATGATCGAGCCCTTCGGGCGCGACGGTTGCGGTCGTCGCGTCGCCGAGAAGGTCGACCGCTTTCCCCTCGGCTTCTTCGAGTGCGCTAGCCTCGCTGTCGGAGACGAGCTGCACGAAGGCATCCTCCGCGCGCATCAGCCGCGTCAGCGCGAAGGTGCCTTCATCCTCGCCGAGGAACACCGGCGCGACGCGGCCGAAGATTTCCGGATCGTCGGCGAAGTAGCCGACCGTGTCGAACGACGGCGCAAGCGGCATCGCGCGTGAATTGTCGACGCGCCCGTGCGTCGGACGGATGCCCCATAGTCCACAATAACTCGCGGGCGTGCGGACCGAGCCGCCGGTGTCGGAGCCAATCGAGAAATCGCAAAGACGCGCCGCGACCGCCGCCGCCGACCCCGACGACGAGCCGCCGGTGATTCGGCCCTCGGCACGCGGATTGATTGGCTCGGGGTAGTGCTTGTTCTGCCCGTTCATCGAGAACGTCAGCTCGTCGGTCTGCGTCTTGCCGACGAACAGCGCCCCGGCATCGAGCATCTTCTGGACGATCGGCGCGTTCTTCCTGCGGATCGGGCTCTCGGCGGCCATGATCGGGCTGCCGCCGCCGGTCGGATAGCCGGCGACGTCGAATATGTCCTTGACCGCGAAGGTCAAATCCTTGAGCGGCCCCTCCGCTGCAGAGGGAACCTCGACCTCGCCGTAGTCGAGGAACGCGTTGACCGCGTCGTTGCGAATGATCATTCGGTCCTCCTTGGCGCATTGGGGCATCGGCGGAGGCGAAGCGCAACATGCCGGTATCGGACGGAACGCCGCGCGTCTTCCGCTTCGCGCCGAGCCCGAACGGCTATCTGCATCGCGGCCATGCTTTTTCCGCGCTTCTGAACGTGCGCGCGGCGGAGGCGACGGGCGGACGATTCCTGCTTCGGATCGAGGACATCGACCGGACGCGCGCCAAAGAGGAATTCGAGGCGGCGATCTTCGAAGACCTCGCCTGGCTCGGTCTTCGCTGGGAAGAGCCGGTGCTTCGACAGCGTGACCGCTTCGGCGCTTATTTCGAAGCGCTCGCCGCGCTCGACCGCCTCGGGCTTCTCTATCCCTCCTTCATGAGCCGCGCGGAGATCGCGGCAAAGATCGCGGATGCCGGCTCCGGCTGGCCGCGCGATCCGGATGGCGCGCCGCTCTATCCGGGAGCCGAGCGCGATTGGAGCGAGGCGCGCCGGCAGCGCGAGATCGCGAGCGGCAAGCCCTACGCGCTTCGCCTCGACATGACGCGCGCATTGAAAGACCTGCCGCCGCTCACGTGGACCGAAGCCGATCCGTTCGGCGTCGATTCGGAGCGGCTGCAGACCGCTGACCCGGCGCGTTGGGGCGACGTGATTCTCGCGCGCAAGGGGGTGCCTGGGAGCTACCACCTCGCCGTCGTCGTCGACGACGCGTTCCAGGGCGTGACCGACGTCGTGCGCGGCAAGGACCTCGAAGCGGCGACCGATGTGCATCGGCTTTTGCAGACGCTCCTGCACCTCCCCGCGCCGCGCTATTTCCATCATCGCCTGATCCTCGACGCGAGCGGCGAGAAGCTCTCGAAGTCGCTCGGCGCCGAGACGATCCGTGCCCGGCGCGAAGCGGGTGAGACCCCGGCGATGTTAATCTCCGGCCTCGGCCTGGCTACTTGAGCATCGCCTGTACGACGCTCAGCCACAGCGCGACCGTGGCGACGCCGGCCGCCGTTGAGATGAGCAGCGTGTTCGAGGCAAGCGCCTGGCCCGTGCCGAGGCGCGCTGCGATGAGATAGGTGTTGACGCCGGCCGGACAGGCGCCCGTGAGCGTCAGCGCCGCCACGCCGATAGGGGGAAGCCCGATCGCTCGCGCCGTCACGAAAACCAGTGCCGGCATGAGTGCAAGCTTCAGCACGGAGAGGGCAATCGCCGGCTTGATCTGACGCGCAATGCCGTAGTTCACCAGCGCTGTGCCGCACGCAAAGAGCGCGAGCGGCCCCGCCGATCTCGCAAGCGGATCGATCACCTTCGCCGCGACCACGGGAATGGTGAAACCCGACGCCCGCCACACCGATCCCGCGACGATGCCGATCAGAATAGGCTGACGGACGAGCGACACGCCGAGGCGATAGAAGGCCTCGCGACGCGATGCGACACCGTTCGCGCTTCCCTCGACGGCGACCACCCATTCGTTCAGGAAGACGCTGGTCAGCATCAGAACCGGCAAGTGGATGGCAATGATGACGACCAGGAACACCGTGCCGTTCTCGCCGAGCGCGGTCTGCATCAGCGGCAGCCCGATCAGAAGCGCGTTCGAGTAAGCGCCGCAGCCGCCCGCGACAATTCCGGCGCGGGCGTCGCGCCCAAAGACACGCCGGATCATCTGGTCGGAAATGATCCACACCACCGCGAGAGGCGCGAAGTAGGCCGCCCAGATGCGCCAGGGCGAGACGCCGTGGAAATCGGCCCTGGCGAGCGTCGTGAACAAGAGCAGCGGGATCGCCAGCGTGAACACGAAGTCGCTGAGCTTCTCACCCACGTCGGCGGAAAGAAGCCCTATCCGGACTGTGAGATAGCCGAGGCCGATCAGGCCGAAGATCGAAACGACGATGGAAAGCGTCTCGGACAAATCGTTCTTCCGTTCGGGCGCGAAGTGTCCGCGGGCGGGCTTCCGGCTGGGGCCGTTCTGCCATAGAGGTCCGCGCTACGAAAGCCGCGCCGCGCCACCTCAGCGACAAGGAATATGCCGAGAACGATCCTGATCACCGGCTGTTCGAGCGGCATCGGCCAGTGCGCCGCGCACGGCATGAAGGAGCGCGGTTGGCGCGTCTTCGCGACCGCCCGGAAGCCTTCCGATATCGATGCGCTCAGCGCCGCCGGCCTCGACGCCCTCTATCTCGACTACGCCGAGCCGGACTCGATCGAAGCGGCGGTCGGCCAAATCTTCGCGGCGACCGGCGGCACGATCGACGCGCTCTTCAACAACGGGGCCTACGCGCAGCCGGGGGCGCTGGAGGACATTTCGACCGACGTGCTGCGCGCCCAGTTCGAAGCGAACTTCTTCGGCTGGCATGAGCTGACGCGTCGCGTCGTCCCGGCAATGCGCCGTCAAGGCCATGGTCGAATCGTCATGTGCTCATCCGTCCTCGGCCTGATCGCGATGGGCTTCCGCGGACCCTACGTGACGACGAAGTTCGCGATCGAAGGTTATTGCGATGCGCTCCGCATCGAGCTTACCGGATCGGGTATCCATGTGTCGGCGATCGAGCCCGGCCCGATCCGCACGCGACTGACGGAGACCGCGCTCGCCTACGGACGAAAGAACGTCGACATCGAGGCTTCCGTCCACGCCTCCTACTATCGTCGCCGTTTCGCTGCGATGGGAAAAGGCGGCAACACCTTCGGCGAGCTCGGACCGGAGGCGGTGCTTCAGGCGCTCGTGCACGCCTGCGAGGCGAAGCATCCGCGACCGCAATACTTCGTGACCCTCCCGACCTACGCGATGAGCCTGCTGCGGCGCATTGCCACGAAGCGGCGGCTCCACGCCTTCCTGGCCTGGGCGACGGACAAGGGGTAGGAATGGCGGGCGCCCGCGTTGATCCTCCGATTGTCGGGTCGCTTTGACCGCAACCGGAACGCTTTTTGATGCAGACCCCAGTCCACTATCTCGTGCCGGTCGCGCTCGCGATCGTGCTCGCCATCCTTATCGCCGGGCTCTGGAACATGATGCGCGGCGGCTCGCCCAATCGGTCGCAGAACTTGATGCGCGCCCGCGTCATCGCGCAGTTCGCGGCGATCGTGGTGGCGATGGCGACGCTTTGGCTGATGGGACGCTGAGGCACAACGCGGAGACAGCCAGCCGAGCGTTGCTCCGATGTCACAGCCGGTGGAAGATTGTCAAAAACCCCTCCCCGTCCGGCTTCGATCCGCTAGCATTGAGACAGGAGGCACCGTTCCGCACTTCGGGACGGCCAGGGGGGCGGCATGCGTGGCATTCTAGGTCTGGCGCTTGGTCCGCTCTTCGCGGTTCTTCTCGCGGGCTCTTCGGCCTGCGCGCAGGACTATTCAGGCTCAGGCGGAAACAGCGCTCTTGCAGGGATCTTCGACGAGGTCCGGGTCGGAACGGTCTTTGCCGTCCAGCCCAACGACCACTCCGGCGTGATCCTGAGCGGCCAGCTCTACTTCAAGGCCTTCGGACCGCCGCGCCAGAACTACCTTGCCAACACGCTGCTTCGCCCGCGCATTCATGTCGGCGGCAATCTCGCCACCGCCAGCGACGGCGTGAGCCAAGTCTATGGCGGGCTCACCTGGCACTTCCCCATCTACGACCCGTTCTTCTTCGAAGCGAGCTTCGGCGGCACTTACCACAACGGCCCGCTTGAAAGCCCAGGCGACGGGCTCGACCTCGGCTGCCACTGGCTGTTCCGCGAAAGCCTCGCCGCCGGCCTCGATCTCGGTGAGCATTGGCGGGTTCTCGCCTCCGCCGACCACTCTTCGCACGCCCATCTTTGCAACGGCGGCCATGCGGGGAACAGCGGCATCACCCATGCCGGAGTCTATCTCGGCTACCGCTTCTGAGATTGCCTGACGGGGGCTCTGCCGCGTGACGCGGCCCCGGTGATGCGGCCCCGGTGACACAGCCCAGGTGACGCCGTAAGAGGCGGCCGGTAAGCTCGCCTGCATGGTCATCCTGAACAAGATCTACACGAAGACCGGCGACGACGGCACGACCGCGCTCGGCACCGGCGAGCGCCGGCCGAAGGACGATCTTCGCATCGAGGCCTACGGCACGGTGGACGAGGCAAACGCCGCGATCGGTCTGGCGCGTGCCGAGCTCTCGTCCGATCTCGCCAAGCTCGACCAGATGCTTGCCGCAATCCAGAACGACCTCTTCGACCTCGGCGCCGAGCTTGCGACGCCGGAAGACGAGAAGACGAAGGGCCGCGAGCGGCTCTGCATCGTCGACGCGCAGGTCGAGCGGCTCGAGCGCGATATCGACGTGCTCAATCACGACCTTGCGCCGCTCCGCTCCTTCGTGCTCCCTGGCGGAAGCCGCGCCGCGGCGGCGCTTCATCTCGCCCGCACCGTGGCGCGCCGCGCCGAGCGGCTGATGGTGACGCTCGCGCGGCAGGAGCCGGGTCGCGTCGGCCGCCCGGCGCTCATCTACATGAACCGCGCCTCCGACTTCCTCTTCGTCGCCAGCCGTTACGTCAATGCGAAGGGCGCGGGCGACGTCCTGTGGGTGCCGGGCAAGAACCGCTGACGCCCGCCCCCGAATGCGGGAAGCTAGTTCTTGCCGGAAATGCGATCCCAGAATTCTCCGCGGTCGTTGGTGCGCGGAAACGGCTCTTGCGGGGGGTCGAAGTTGCCAAATTCGCAGATTCAGCCCAAATCCCCCCGGGCCGCCCCGCAAAGGGCCGCTGGTCCCGCCCGCGGCCGGCACGCCTCCATGCTGCGATGAACCGGGTCGCGTTGCGGCATGGATGCGCCGTTCCCCGGCTTGATTAGCCCCGCCCCCGCCGCTAGTCCCTCCGACTGAAGAAGCGAAGGAAGTGGCATGAAAGTGCTCGTACCCGTGAAGCGGGTGATCGACGCGAACGTCAAGCCGCGGGTGAAGCCCGACGGCTCCGGCGTCGATTTGGCCAACACCAAGATGGCGATGAACCCCTTCGACGAGATCGCGGTTGAGGAGGCGCTGCGCCTTAAGGAAGCCGGCAAGGCGGAGGAGATCGTGCTCGTCTCGATCGGCCCGGCACAGGCGCAGGATACGATCCGCACCGGGCTCGCCATGGGCGCCGACCGCGGCATCCTCGTCCAGGTCGACGGCATCGTCGAGCCGCTCGCGGTGGCGAAGATACTGAAGGGCGTGGTCGAGGCCGAGCAGCCGGGCCTCGTCATTCTCGGCAAACAGGCGATCGACGACGATTCGAACCAGACCGGCCAGATGCTCGCCGCACTGCTCGGCTGGGCGCAGGGCACCTTCGCCTCGAAGCTTGAGTTCGGCGACGGCACGCTCAAGGTCACACGCGAGGTCGACGGCGGGTTGCAGACGGTGACCTTGAAGATGCCGGCGATCGTCACGACCGACCTCAGGCTGAACCAGCCGCGCTATGCCTCGCTGCCGAACATCATGAAAGCGAAGAAGAAGCCCATCGACACAAAGACCGCCGCCGACTTCGGCGTCGACACCGCGCCGCGGCTTGAGGTGGTTGAGACGCGCGAGCCGCCGAAGCGGCAGGCTGGAGTCAAAGTCGCCAACGTTGCCGAGCTTCTCGACAAGCTGAAGGGCGAAGCGGGAGTATTGCAGTGACCGCGCTTGTACTTGCCGAGCACGACAATCAGAAGCTCAACGAAGCGACAGCGAAGACCGTATCGGCCGCCGCGAAGCTCGGCGGCGACGTGCACGTGCTCGTCGCCGGGAAGGGCGCTCAGAGCGTTGCGGCGGAGGCGGCGAAGCTTGCCGGCGTCTCGAAAGTGCTTCTCGCCGAGAACGACACGTTGGAGCACGGCCTCGCCGAACCGCTCGCCGCTTTAATCGTGAGCCTCGCTCCGCCTTATGACGCGCTTGTCGCGCCGGCCACGACGAGCGGCAAAAACGTCATGCCGCGCGTCGCAGCACTACTCGACGTGATGCAGATCTCCGATGCGATCGAAGTGCTCGGCGCCGACACCTTCCGCCGCTCGACCTACGCGGGGAACGCGATCCAGGTCGTGAAGTCGAAGGACGCGAAGAAGGTTGTCACGATACGCACCGCGGCCTTTGCGTCCGCCGAGGCCGGCGGCTCGGATGCGCCGGTTGAGAGCGTGAGCGCCGCAGCCGACCCCGGTCTCTCGACCTTTGTCGAGGAAAGCGTCGCGACGAGCGAGCGGCCGGAGCTTGCCGCGGCGAAGATCATCATTTCGGGCGGGCGCGCACTCGGCTCGAAGGAGAAGTTCCTCGAGGTGATCCTGCCGGTCGCCGACAAGCTCGGGGCGGCCGTCGGCGCCTCGCGCGCCGCCGTTGACGCGGGCTACGCGCCGAACGACTGGCAGGTCGGCCAGACGGGAAAGATCGTCGCACCCGACCTCTACATCGCCTGCGGCATTTCCGGCGCCATCCAGCATCTCGCCGGAATGAAGGACTCCAAAGTGATCGTCGCGATCAACAAGGATCCCGAGGCGCCGATCTTCCAAGTCGCGGATTACGGCCTCGTTGCCGACCTTTTCGAGGTGCTGCCGGAGCTTCAGAAGGAGTTCGATAAGCGCGCCGCGGCCGCGGGCTGAACGCCGCAGACGCTTCGCCCGAAATGGCATTGCGACGGCTTCCGATTCCCACGCGTATGCGGGATACTCGCCCCGGATCCGATTGGGGAGATCGATGGCAGCGACGATGAAGAAGATCGGGGTGGTCGGGGCCGGCCAGATGGGCAACGGCATCGCCCATGTCTGCGCGCTCGCCGGCTATGACGTGCTCCTTCATGACGTGACGGCGGAGCGCGTGACCGCCGGCCTCGCCACCATCGACGGCAATCTCGCGCGCCAGGTCGCCTCCGGGCGCATCACCGACGCGGAGCGAAAGGAGGCGATCGCCCACATTGTGCCGGCCAATTCGCTCGACGCGTTCGGCGACGTCGACCTGGCGATCGAGTCGGTCACCGAGAACGAGGCCGTAAAGCGCAAAACGTTTGCGGACCTCTGTCCGGCTCTCAGCCCGAAAGCCTACCTCGCCACCAACACCTCCTCCTTCTCCATCACGCGCCTCGCCGCAACCACCGACCGGCCTGAACGCTTCATCGGCATGCACTTCATGAATCCGGTGCCGGTGATGGAGCTGGTCGAGCTCGTGCGCGGCATCGCCACCGACGACGAGACCTTCGAGGCGGCCAAAGCGTTCGCCGAGAAGCTCGGCAAGAAATACGCGGTCGCCGAAGATTTCCCCGCCTTCATCGTGAACCGCATCCTGCTCCCGATGATCAACGAGGCGATCTACACCCTCTACGAGGGCGTCGGCACGGTCGAGGCGATCGACACCGCGATGCGGCTCGGCGCGCATCATCCGATGGGCCCGCTGCAGCTTGCCGACTTCATCGGCCTCGATACTTGCCTGTCGATCATGCAGGTGCTGCACGACGGCCTCGCCGATTCCAAATACCGTCCCTGCCCGCTTCTGGTGAAATACGTCGAGGCCGGCTGGCTCGGTCGCAAGACCGGCCGCGGCTTTTACGATTATCGCGGTGAGGAGCCCGTCCCGACGCGCTGAACCGCGCCAAACGCGGCGATCCGGCCGCCAATAGCGCTAATTTTTCGCGATTGCGCTAACCAGCCCTGAAACAACCCTCCGGTAGAATTCGCCTGATTGCAACTTGGGGCCCGACGGCGCCTGTCGATGAGGCTCGACCTGCCGACATTGATGCTCACTGGCGCGTTCGTCAGTGCGCTTTGCGGTGCCTTTCTGCTTTTCGTCTGGTGGCAGAACCGGCGCAGCGTGGCCGCGCTCTGCTGGGCCGCCGGCTACCTCACGCTCGGTCTCGGAGTCTCGCTGCTGGCGGTCGGGTTCGCGGGCGGGTTCCAGTCGCTCTTCCTGGTCGGCCTGACCTTCATCGTCATCGCGCCGTCATTGATCTGGTCAGGCGTGCGTTCCTTCAACGGAGACCCCCTCCGTCCGGTGCTGCTCGGGCTGGGACCCCTCGTCTGGTTTGTCGCGATCGCGACGGTCCACGTGCACGGAGACCGCGCCTGGCTGCCGACCGTCGTCAACACTCTCGCCACCGCCGCCTATAACGGCGTTACCGTCTGGGAGCTCGCCAGGCATCGACATGACAAGCTGCGGGCCCGCGATCCTCTGATCGTTCTCATCGCGATCAACACGCTCGTGATGCTGCTCGCCATTCCAGCAGCATTCACCGGAGAGCTGCGGGGCCTCTCGCCGCCGCCGATCGCCAGCCTGTTCGGGCTGATCCACTTCGAAACGATTATCTACGCCATCGGCACGACCGTTTTTCTGGTCATGATGATGAAGGAGCAGAGCGAGCAAGGACACCTGCGCGACGCGCAGACCGACGCATTGACCGGCCTCGCCAATCGGCGCGCGTTCCTGCCGCTTGCCGAGCGCGCCGCCGAGCGTTGCAAGCGACGCGGCGAGCCGATCGCGGTCGTCGTATTCGATCTCGACCGTTTCAAGCTCGTCAACGACACCTTCGGTCACCCGCTCGGCGACGAAGTGCTGCGCATCTTCGCCAAGGTGGCGCGCGAGGCGCTGCGGCCGGGCGATATCGTGAGCCGTGTCGGCGGCGAGGAGTTCTTCGCGATCCTCCCCGGCGCGAGCCTGCACGAGGGGTGCACCGTCGCGGAGCGCGTGCGCAGGGCGTTCGCCGAAGCCAACGCCTATGTGGATGGCCGCCACGTGAGCGCGACGGTAAGCGCCGGCGTCATGTCGTCGGAAGATGCGAGCGTTCCCCTCGAGATGCTTCTCGAGAAGGCCGACGCCGCACTCTACCGCGCCAAGTTCCGCGGCCGAAACTGCGTGCAATGCGGCCTGGAGGAGCCGGAAGAGAAGGCGCGCCCGCGCCTCGTCCGCGTCGCTTGAGGCCGCGTCAGGCCGACTGCTTCTTCGGCGCCCCGTATTCGTCCCTGAGCCGTAGCCATTCCATCGGATAGCCGAGCGCGCCCTCGTCGCGGCCTTTCGGGACGAGGTCCAGGGTACTGATAGGCGGCGTTCATCATGTCGAGGCCGCGCGCATAGCAGGAATAGGTGTGGAAGAGCGCGCCCTCCACATCCTCGTAGAAGACGCTGATGCCCGGCGCTTCCGGACCGCGGAAGCGTGCGGTGCCAAAATTGTAGACGCCACCGCCCGCCTCGATCTCAGCCGCCGTGAAAGACACGCCGAAATCGCGATTGAAGTTGCCTCCCGCCGACGAGAGCCAGGGAAAGCTCCACCCCATGCGCCGGCGGAACGCCTCGAGCTGCGGTAGCGGCGCCGCGGAGATCGCGACCATCGCGACATCGCGCCGGCGCAGGTGTTCGATGATGCCGTTGAAGCTGTCGGCCCAGAAGGAGCAGCTTTTGCAGCCGGCCTTCCATTCGGTCGGATACATGAAATGGTAGACGACGAGTTGGCTTGAGTCGTCGAAGAGATCGGAAAGCGTCTGCCTGCCCTGCGGACCCTCGAAGACGTACTCCTTGTCGATCCCCACCCACGGAAGCGCGCGCCGTTTCTCGGAGAGCGCATCGCGCTCGCGCGTGAAGCGCTTTTCCTCCTCAAGCAGGGCCAATCGGGCGGTCAGCCATTCCTCGCGTGAAACGACTTTGTGGGCATTCATCGGGAATCCCCCTGTTCAATTAACTATTACGTTAAATAATCGAAATGTTTTCCGAACGTCAAGATGCTTGCGTAAGACGTCGGTCACTACCCGCGCTGCTTAGCTCTGGGCGGCGGATTCCGGCTTGATTGCCGCCTCGATCAGCCGCTTGCCGTCCTCGCTGTCCCACACGGCCGGACCGTTGATGTGCCCGAGACGGCAGCCGTTGCGGTCGAGGAGCACTGTCACCGGCAGCCCGAGCGCGAGATGCCGCTTCTTCATGCCCTCGAATATCTCCGTCGTCTGGTCTGTATAGAGCGGCAGGTTCTTGACGCCGATCTGCTCCAGGTACGCCGCCGGCCGCCCCGTGTCCCCGATGTCGATCGAGACCGGCACCACCGAGAAGTCGGGCCCCGAGAGCTCTCCTGCAAGGCGGTCGAGCGCCGGCATCTCCTTGCGACAGGGGCCGCACCAGGTCGCCCAGAGGTTGACGAGCACCACCCTGCCCTCGAAGTCGGCAAGCGTCATCGGCTGCCCCTGCGGCCCCATGAAGGCGAGGTCAGACAGCTTGTCCGGGTCGCGCGCGACCTGGAACGCGGCAAGCTCGCCCTTGGCCAGCGGGTCGAGCGACTGGGCGAGCGTCTTCGATGCAACGCAGGCGGCGGAGGCGCTGCCGTTGCCTTGGCCCTTAAGGGTCACGTATATCCCGGCCGAGAGGGCGACCGCGACGGCGACCGCGGCCGCGATGAGCCGGGCGGATACGATCGAGCCTTTTTGCCTTTCGGCCATCGATAGCGCCTCCTGACGAGGGACCATGAAGAACAAGATGTGGGGCGGACGCTTCAGCGAGGCCCCCGACGCCATCATGGAAGAGATCAACGCCTCGATCGACTTCGACCGGGCGCTCGCTCCGCATGACATAGCGGGCTCGCGTGCCCACGCGCAAATGCTTGCCGAACAAGGCATCATTTCGGCCGCGGATGCGAAACAAATCGTCGCGGGCCTGGACAAGATCGCGTCAGAAATCGCTGACGGCCGCTTCACCTTCTCGCGCGCGCTCGAGGACATCCACATGAACGTGGAAGCGCGGCTGACGGCGATGATCGGCGAGCCGGCGGGGCGCCTTCACACCGCACGTTCCAGGAACGACCAGGTGGCGACCGATTTCCGCCTCTGGGTACGCGACGCGATCGACGGGATCGACGCGCAGCTCCGCGCCTTGCAAGAGGCGCTCGCCATAAAAGCAGAGGCGCATGCAAGCGACGTGATGCCCGGCTTCACGCATCTTCAAAGCGCGCAACCTGTCACCTTCGGCCATCATCTTCTCGCTTACGTCGAGATGTTCGCGCGCGACCGCGGGCGCTTCGCCGACTGCCGCAGGCGGCTGAACGAATCGCCGCTCGGTGCAGCGGCGCTCGCGGGCACCGCATTTCCAATCGACCGAAATGCGACCGCGAAGGCGCTTGGCTTCGACCGCCCGGCGGCGAACTCGCTCGACGCCGTCTCCGATCGCGACTTTGCGCTGGAGGCGCTCGCCTCCGCCTCGATCGCTTCGATCCACCTCTCGCGCTTCGCCGAGGAGATCGTGCTCTGGTGCTCGGTGCAGTTCGGCTTCGTCCGCTTCTCCGACCGTTTCACCACCGGCTCCTCAATCATGCCGCAGAAGCGCAACCCCGACGCCGCCGAGCTCGTCCGCGCCAAGGCGGGACGCATCGTCGGCGCGCTGACCGCGCTCTGCATCGTGATGAAGGGCCTGCCGCTCGCCTATTCGAAAGACATGCAGGAGGACAAGGAACAGGTCTTCGACGCGCTTTCGAATCTGTCGCTCGCGCTCGCCGCGATGACCGCGATGGTGAAGGACATGGAGCCCGACACCGGGGCGATGGCGAAGGCCGCCGGCCTCGGCTACGCCACCGCGACCGATCTCGCCGACTGGCTCGTGCGCGATGCGGGGCTTCCCTTCCGCGAGGCGCATCGCGTGACCGGCGCGATCGTCGCCGAGGCGGCGAAGCGCAAGATCGCGCTCGCCGACATGCCGCTTGCAGCGCTGAAGGCGATCCACCCGGCGATCACGCCGAAGGTGTTCGACGTTCTCTCCGCCGAGGCGTCCGTCGCGAGCCGCGCGAGCGAAGGCGGCACAGCGCCGAAGAACGTCAGGAAGGCTGCGCGCGCCTGGGCGAAGCGGCTCGCCGCCGAAGCAGAGACGCCTGCGAGAATCGGGGTGCGCGGCCGGCCGCGTCCGTTATAGTCCGGCGCGAACGGAAGAAGCCATGCCACGCCGCACGCTCGTCATTGCCCTCGTTGCTCTCCTCGCGCTCGCAGCCTGCGGGCGGCGCGGCGACCTTGAGCCGCCGGGCGCAACGACGAAGGCCGCTCCGGCGGCGGTTGCCACCCCGGCCCCGCCCGGCGGCGGAATTTCGCCGCTCGACCCGGGCTCGACCGGCAACGCCGAGGCGGTGACGGCACCGCCACCCAAAGACGCGCCGAAGCGCTTCTTCCTCGACTTCCTCCTCTAGGGCTCCGTCTTGCATCATTTCGCGCATCGAGAGGGCGTGCTCCACGCCGAGAGCGTGCCGGTGCCGACGATCGCGAGGGAGGTCGGCACGCCCTTCTACTGCTATTCGACTGCAACGCTGACGCGGCACTACCGCGTCTTCGACGAGGCCTTTGCCGGCCTCGACCATGCGATCTTCTATTCGCTGAAGGCGAACTCCAATCAAGCAGTGATCGCAACGCTCGGGCGGCTCGGCGCCGGGGCGGACGTGGTTTCGGAAGGCGAGCTTCGACGCGCGCTCGCCGCCGGCATCCCGGCGGAGAAGATCGTCTTCTCCGGCGTCGGGAAGACGGAGCACGAGCTCGCCTTCGGGCTCGATGTCGGCATTCTTTGCTTCAACGTGGAATCGGAAGGCGAGCTTCAGCTTCTCTCGGAGCTTGCCGCAGAACGCGGGAAGAAGGCGCGCATCTCGATCCGAATCAACCCCGACGTCGACGCCATGACGCACGAGAAGATCGCGACCGGCCGCAAGGAGAACAAGTTCGGCGTGCCCTTCGGCCGCGCTCGCGAGGTCTATCGAACCGCGGCGGCGCTGCCCGGTATCCATGTGGTCGGCATCGACACCCATATCGGCAGCCAGCTCACCGACCTTGAGCCCTTCGACAACGCCTTCCGGCTGATCTCGGAGCTCGCCGTCGAGCTTCGCGCCGACGGGCATGCGATCGAGCACGTCGATCTCGGCGGCGGGCTCGGCATCCCCTACCGCGACGACGTCGCGGCACCGCCGCTTCCGACCGCCTATGCCGAGACGGTGAAGAAGCACATGAACAAGATCGGCTGCCGCGTGCTCTTCGAGCCCGGGCGGCTCATCGCCGGCAATGCCGGCATCCTCGTCACCGAGGTGATCTACGTGAAGGACGGCGGCGACCGCACCTTCGTCATCGTCGACGCGGCGATGAACGACCTCGTCCGCCCGACGCTTTACGACGCGTATCATCGGATCGGCCCGGTGAACGAGACGGAGGCCGACGAGATCGTCTGCGACGTGGTCGGGCCGATCTGCGAGACCGGCGATTTCTTCGCACGCGGGCGGGCGCTGCCCCGGCCGAAGCCGGGCGACCTCCTCGCCGTCTATTCGGCCGGCGCCTACGGCGCTGTGCAGTCGGGCACCTACAACTCCAGGCTTCTCGTGCCCGAGGTTCTGGTCAAGGGTAGCGAATTCGCCGTCATCCGCCCCCGCGAGACCTACGACGCGCTGATCGGGCTCGACCGCATGCCGGACTGGCTCGCCTGAGACGCTTGCGAGCGGGCCCCGACCGTGCAACTGTGGGTAGGCTCATTGGGGCGCCCGGTCATTCCCTGAAATCTCATGCGCCCCCGCTTTGGGGGAGGATATGTCGAGACTTCGCGTCGTCGTAACGGCTGCCACCTGTCTGGTCTTCTCTGCTTGCACAACGAGCCAGGTTCAGCCTGTGATCGTCTCCTTCGCCGACGCTACAAAGGTCGCGAAGAAGTCCCTCGACGACGAGACCGACGCGCTGGATGCGGCGCTCGTCACCTCCGCAAACGACTGGGCTTTGGCGTCCGCGGGCCGTCCGGTGAAGGCTATGACAGGCGACTGCGTCGACCGCGCTCCCCGCTGCCGCCTCGTCGTCTTCACGCCAAGCGGCGCGCAAGCGCCGTTCACGCCAAGCAGCGACTACGTTGCGGCACTGATGCAAGGCATCGCCGACTACGCGGCCGGTCTCCAGGCAATCGCAACGGCCGGTGACCCGGTGGCGTTGAGCCAGGCGACGGACGGCGTGAAGCAGAGCATCCTCGCCTTTGCGGGGACCGCAGCCAATGCCGCGGGAATGTTCGGCATGGACGCCAGCGGGCTCAACGCCCAAGCGGCCGCCGCCGCCGGTCCGCTGACCGACATCGCCACCATAGCGCTGCAACGATACACGGACGCGCGCAAGGTCGCTGCGATCCGTGCGGCGGTGATGGGGATGGCGCCAATCTTCGCCAGTGCAACTCCGGTGTTCGAAAGAACGGCGGAGCTTGGCCGACGCGTGCAGCTCTCGGCCGCCGAAAAGCAGTTCACGGCGGCCTACCATGCCTACCTGAGGGGACCGGTGACTGCGAAGCTTCTGACTGACCTGCGCTCCTCCGCGGTGACATACGATGCCGTCCTGCAGAGCCACCCTGACAATGTCTTTGCAAAGCTTGATGAGGCGCACGGGAAACTTGCGGGCGCGCTGAGCGGCCGAACGGCCTCGTTCAAGGATCTTTGGCCGGTCCTCAACGAGCTTTCTGCTGAGGCTGCCAAGGCGGCTGCAGCGGCAAAGAAGCTGAAGGACCTGAAGACAACGACGTGACCGTCTGCGGCGCAAGGGGACACACATGGCTGATACGGACAAGACGCGTAAGGCAGCTTTCGCCGCGCTGGCAGCCTCGAATGACGCTCTCCTGAGCGAGCTTGACCGGCAGCAGCGTGCCCACTTCGACAAGATTCTTGAGCTGCAGAACGCCTTCATCATGCGCGCGCC
Organism: uncultured Alphaproteobacteria bacterium; assembly: GCA_963761005.1. GTDB lineage: Bacteria > Pseudomonadota > Alphaproteobacteria > Rhizobiales > Afifellaceae > DASWJZ01. Next base: position 359,686 of record CAVXFK010000027.1, on the reverse strand, counting down.
GACCGAGGCTGAGCTGGCCGAGATCGACGGCGAGGAGGCCGAGCTCGACAAGATCAGAGCAAGAAAGAACGAAATCGTCATGCTCGAGTTCGCCCAGCTTGATTCCTCAAGTGAAGTTGCGGACATGATCGGCAAGGTCGGGCAGATCAACAAATCCCTTCAGGCCGAGAAGAAAGCCGTCGAGGGCATCGTCGAGAAGGTTCAGAACGTCCAACGCCTGATTAAGGGCGTCGACGCCGTCCTGAAGAGCCTGCTGACAATCGCCACCCTGATCAAATAGCAGCGCGTCTCTGCAAGAGTTGTCCGCCTCGGGGCTACTGGCGTCCGCAGGGACGCCCGCCCCCCTTGGGGAACACGACGCCGTGACCGCCATTCTGTCGCCATTCTGGTAACTTGTGCTACCTTTTGTGCAGCGCAAACGGCGAGAACCAATTCTGTCGAAGGTTGCGGAAACGAGAGATTTCCGGCTGGACCGCCTCGAAAGCGCGATCCGCCGCGCACGGCTTTCGCTTGCCGTAGAAGCGCTGTGGCCGCGCCTTGTTCCGATCATCTCGGTCGCCGGCGCGTTCGTCGTCCTCTCCTGGTTCGGTTATTGGCGGCTCGGCGGCGACTGGCTTCGGCTTGGGACGCTCGGCCTTCTCGCGCTTGCCCTCCTCGTCGCCCTGTTCTGGCTCGCCCGCGTCTCAATTCCCGGGCGCACCGAGGCGATGCGCCGGGTCGAGCGCGTCTCCGACCTGCCGCATCGGCCGGCCCGTGGCCTAAGCGACACGATCTCGCCGGTCGCGGACGATGCCGCGGCGAAGGCGCTGTGGGCCGCCGAGCAGGCACGTCTCTATGCCTCGCTTGAGAATCTGCGGGCCGGCACGCCGCACCCGAACATGGCGGCGCGCGATCCGAACGCACTGCGCTTCGCCGTGCCCGTCCTCCTCGTTCTCGCCTTCGCGGTCTCCTGGGGCGAGTGGACGACACGCCTGACCGAAGCCTTTTCGCCGGTGGCCGTGGTGCACACCCCGATCGCCGCGCGCATCGATGCCTGGATCGACCCGCCAGCCTACACGCATCAGGCGCCGGTCTTCCTGTCGCGCCGCGCCGACGCCGCGACGACGCCGGTCAACGTCCCGGAAGGAAGCAAGCTTTCCGTGCGCGTCGTCTCGCGCGATCCCGCGCAAGTGTCGCTCACGACCGCCGCCGGCAAGGATACGTTGACGCCGACGGTGGAGAGCCGCCCGGGCGAATCCAAGGACGTGATCCGCAGCTACGAGGCCGTTGTCGACCAGGATGCGACGGTCGCAATCGCGGAGCGGAATGCGACGACCTCCTACACGATAAAGACCATCGAGGACCACCCTCCGACGATCGCGCGCGGGCCGCTCACGGTGAACCACAGCGGATCGTTCCAGCTCACCTTTCACGTCACCGACGATTACGGCGTGACGGACGGGTCGGTCACGTTCCGCCCCGCCAAGCCACAGGCACCGGATGCGCATCCGCTCGTTGAGGCGCCGAAGCTTCCGCTTCGGATCGACCGCAGCCAGGCGCGCGACGGCACGGCGCGCGCCGACGGACGCCTCGAGTCGCACCCGTATGCCGGGCTTGAGGTCGAAGCCGACGCGGTCGTGAAGGACGCCGCCGGACAGGAGGCACGGCCGACCGATCCCGGCACGATGACCCTTCCCGCGCGGCCGTTCTACAACCCGCTTGCGCGTGCGCTGATCGAGCAGCGCCAGATTCTGGCGCTCGATGCCAACAAGAGGCAGCTTGTCGCGACCGCGCTCGATGCGCTGACGCTCGCGCCGGAGAAGCTCTCGGATTCCGGTGTCTATCTCGGGCTGCGCTTCGCCTACCACCGTCTCGTCAATGCCCGCACCGACGACGATCTTCGCGGCGTGGTCGCCTATCTCTGGTCGATGGCGCGCGACATCGAGGACGGCGACATGTCGGATGCGGAGCAGCGACTGACCGCCGCCCGCCAGGCGCTCGAACAGGCGCTGAAGGACGGCGCGTCGCAAGAGGAGATCTCCCGCCTCATGCAGGAGCTTCGCCAGGCGATGCAGGACTTCCTGCAGAGCTATATGGCGGAGATGGCGAAGAAGGGCATTCAGAACCTGCCGCAAACGTTGGACCGTAACATGCAGACGCTGTCCAACCAGGACATCCAGAACCTCCTCGACCGCATCGAGAACCTAGCAAAGCTCGGCGACCGCGACGCCGCGCGCGAGCTTCTGAGCCAGCTGCAGCAGATGCTCGATAACCTGCAATCGGCGCAGAACGGACAGACGTCGCCGATGGATCAGGAGGCGCTGCGCCAGATGGACGAGCTTTCGCAGATGATGCGCGAGCAGCAGCGGCTGATGGATAACACCTTCCAGCTGAACCAGGGCCGCCGGCCCGGCCAGAGGAGCGGACAGCAGAGCGATCAAGGTCCGCTTTCGCCCGAAGAGTTCGACCAGCTGATGCGCCAGCTGCAGGAGGGCCAGTCACAGCTCTCCGAGCGGCTGAAGAAGCTCCTTCAGGAGATGCAAGGGCAGCAGGGACAGCAAGCCGGCCAGGGTCAGCAGGGCCAGAACGGCGAAGGCAACCAGCCCGGCGACGAGCTTGGACGCTCGCTCGGCCGCGCCGGCCGCGCCATGGGCGACGCCACGCGCTCGCTCGGCGATCAGTCTCCCGGCGACGCATACGGCTATCAGGGCGAGGCGCTCGACGCGCTGCGCCAGGGTCTGCAAGGGATGATGCAGCAGCTCTACGCGCAGCAGCCCGGCCAGCAGGGCCAGCAACTAGGCGGTCGCACCACCGGCGACCGTGACCCGCTCGGCCGCCCGCAACGCACCGAAGGTCCTGACCTCGGCCAGACGGTGAAGGTGCCCGACGAGATCGACGTGGAGCGCGCGCGGCGCATCCTCGAAGCGATTCGCCAGCGCCTCGGCGAGCGCTTCCGCCCGCGCTACGAGCTCGATTATCTGGAGCGGCTGCTCAGCGAATGAGGCGGCTCAGGCCGCCTGCTCTTCTTGGCGCTTTTCCTCAACCGTCGCCGCGTCGGTGACAGCCTCGCGAATCTGCTGCAGCGTGAAGGGCTTCGTCACCACGTCGCGGATGACATCGGCCAGGTCCTGGGCACGCTCGCGCTGATCGGCGAAGCCGGTCATGAGCAGGATCGGCAGGTTCGGCCACTTGCCGGAGGCCTCGTGCGCGAGCGCGATGCCGTCCATCACCGGCATCTTCACGTCGGTAACGAGGAGGTCGTACTGGCCGGCACACTCCGTCAGCCGCTCCAAGGCCTCCATGCCATGGCAGGCCGTCTCCACTTTGTGGCCGTCGAGCTCAAGCGCCCGGCTTACGAAGGCTCTGACCGAATCGTCGTCTTCCGTCAGCAGGATACGCATGATCGTCTCTTTCACCCGGCTCCCTTCGGTGTCGAATCGACGACACCGACATACGGCAATTCGCGCCAGGCATGGGCGGCATCCATGCCGTAACCCACGACAAAGTAATTAGGACAGGTAAACCCAACGTAATCGGCCGCGATTTCCGTGCGGCGCCCCTCCGGCTTGTCGATCATGACGGCGATCGCGGCGCGCCTTGAGCCGCGTGCGCGCATCAGGTCGCGTGCGAATTTCAGCGTCAGCCCCGAATCGAGCACGTCGTCGACGATCAGGACGTCGCGCCCCGCCACCGGAACCTCGATGTCGCGCACGACGCGCACTTCGCCCGAGGTCTTCAGCCCCGAGCCGTAGCTCGACAGCGAGATGAACTCGATCTCAAGCCTGACATCCTCCAAGGCGAGCGCACGCACGAGGTCGGCGCCGAACACGAAGCCGCCTTTCAGCACGATGACGACGAGGAGCCGCGTCGGCTCGCTCGCCGCGATCTCGTGGGCTAGCGCTGTCACGCGCGCCGATATCTCTCCGGCGGAGAAGAGCGGCTTGATGCTTCCCGCGTCGGATCCGCTCATTCCTGCGCCAGCTGCGCCGCTCCGACGACGGCGAACGTCTCGCCGCGCCGCTTCAGGCGAAGCTCGACCGACTGCGCGTTGTCCGGCACCGCGCCAAGATCGAGGAGCACCGCGATCGACTGCCCGGCGCCGATCCTTTTCTCCGGCGGGCTGAATTCGCCGAGCGGAGCGCTTCTTTTGCCGAGCGAAGCGACGAGCGGTGGCATCGGACGTGAGGTCGCGCCAAGATTCTTGAGCGTCGCGCGGACCGTGACGGGCGCGCCGGCGAGGCTGCTTGAGCGCTTCGCCTCGATGCTCTCGATCGCGATCCCGTCGAGATTGACCGGGAGACCGATTGCCGCATAGAGGCTGGCGAGATCGGGAAGCGCGGCGACCGCCGCCTGCCGCGCGCCGAACACGGCGGCGAGGAAGATGACGGAGGCGACCGCCGCGGCGGTCATCGGCAGCCGGCGCGGGCGCGGCGGCACCGGCGGCCAATAGTCGCCCTCAACCTTTGCCTTCCAGGCGTGGTCGGCGGTATCGGTGTATGTGATGAGTGGCCGCCGCTCGGCGGTAAGCACGGTTTCGGTGGGCTCCGGCTTGCGAGCCGCCTTGGTGGGGCCCCTCGGGCGCAGCCCGCCGGCGGGCCATGTCTCGCCACATTCCCGGCAAACCATGGCCGGCCGATTGGAAAGCGTGCGGAATTCGACCGATTCGCACGCGCCGCAGGCCGGGCAGTGGACGACAACGCGGTCGGAATTGCTGGGATCGAAGCCGGTCAAAGGGTCGCTCGGGACGATTTGTGACCCGATTCATCGATTGCTAACGTTAACGTCGTCTTAATGGCGGGTAGATGGCCAGGCGCGAATGTGAAGTGGGGCTGGGTCGGTGATTCGCTTTGAGAACGTCGGCCTGAGATACGGGCTCGGCGCGGAGGTGCTCAAGGACGTGAGCTTCCTGATCGCGCCGGGCTCCTTCCAGTTCGTGACCGGTCCGTCAGGCGCAGGAAAGACCTCGCTTCTGAGGCTTCTCTTCCTGTCGCTCAGGCCGACCCGCGGCAGCGTGCGCATCTTCAACAAGGACGCGGCGACCCTGGCGCGTACCGCGATCCCGGCGCTCCGGCGCCGCATCGGGATCGTGTTTCAGGACTTCCGCCTGCTTGACCACCTGACCACGTTTGAGAACGTGGCGCTGCCGCTCCGGGTCGCGGGCGTCGATGATTCATCTTATCGGCATGACGTCATCGAGCTCCTCGAATGGGTGGGGCTCGGCGAGAGGATGTGGGTCTACCCGCAGGTTCTCTCCGGCGGCGAGAAGCAGCGCGCCGCGATCGCGCGCGCACTCATCACCCGGCCTGAGATCCTGCTCGCCGACGAGCCGACGGGCAACGTCGACCCGCCGCTTGCGCGCCGGCTGCTTCGCCTCTTCATCGAGCTGAACCGGCTTGGCACGTCGGTCGTCATCGCCACCCACGATCTGGCGCTGATGGACCAGTACGACGCGCGGCGCCTCGTGCTGAACGCCGGACACGTCGAGATCTATGACTGAAGCGGCACAAACCTCGGAGGAACCGGCGGGCGAAGTGCCCCGCTCGGCGCGCGCGCGCAGCGCGCGCCGCAAGGCGCCCTCCGCCAAGGTGCCGGCGGCCGCCTTGGTCGGAAGCACCTCCGGCGGGCGCTCGGGACCGCGCGTGCAAAGCCCGATCGTCCCGCCGAAGACCGTGGCGCGGCGGTCGCTCCTCGCGCTCGTCGCCATCATGAGCTTCCTCGCCTGCATCTCCGTCGCCGCCGTCGCCGTCGTCGCCGATCGCGCCGAAGGCTGGCAGCGGCAGATCGCCAATGAGGTCACGATCCAGATCAAGCCGGCCGACGGCGTCGACCTCGACAAGTCGGCGGAACGCGCCGCGGAGATCGCCATGCAGGTTCCGGGCATCCTTTCCGCCACGGTTCTCGATCAGAAGGAATCAACCGACCTCCTGAAGCCCTGGCTCGGCTCCGACATCGACGTCGCCGAGTTGCCGATCCCGCGCCTCATCGCCGTACGCGTCGCCAACAATGCCGATCTCGCGACGCTGTCACGGCGCCTGAAGGAGGAGATACCGACGGTCGCCGTCGACGACCACGGCCGCTGGCTGCAGCGGCTTTCCTCGATGGCGCGCGTGATGACGCTCATCGGCATGGTCGTGCTCGGCCTGGTCTTTGCAGCGACCGCGCTCTGCGTCGTCTTCGCCACGCGCGGCGCGATGGCCGGGAACCGCATCGTCATCGAGGTGCTGCACTTCGTCGGCGCCGAGGACAGCTACATCGCGCGCGAGTTCCAGCGCCATTTCCTGCTCCTCGGCCTGAAGGGCGCGAGCATCGGCGGGGCGATCGCCGCCGGGCTCTTTCTCGCGGTGAGCTTCCTCGGGCGCCTCGAAGGGCCGACGCCGGAAGAGGCGCAGCTCCGCAGCATCTTCGGCGGCGTCTCGGTCAGCCTGAACGGCTATATCGGCACAGTCATCACCGTGCTTGCGCTTGCTGTCATCATCGCGGCGACCGCCCGCATGACGGTCCGCCGCACGCTGCGGGAGCTCGATTAGAGGCAGGAGACCAAGGAACGCCAAGGTGCTCGTCCGCTCCCTGCTCTTTCATCTCGCCGCCTATCTGAACTTCCTCGTCCAGGCCGTGATCTTCTCGCCCGTCCTCTTCCTGCCGGAGCGCTATTTCTGGCCGATCGGGCGCTTCTGGGTGCGCTCCACGCTTTTCCTCCACCGCCACCTCTGCGGTATCGACGACGACATTCGCGGACGCGAGAACATTCCCGCCGGCGGGCTGATCGTCGCCGCGAAGCATCAGTCCGCATGGGAGACGCTCCGCTTCGTGGAGCTTCTCTCGCTCCCCTGCTTCATCATGAAGCGGCAGCTCCTCTACGTGCCGCTCTTCGGCTGGTATCTGAAGCGGGCCGGCATGATCCCGATCGACCGCGGCGGCGGATCCGCCGCGATCGCGGCGATGACGGCGCATGCGCGCCGCGCGGTGGCCGAAGGCCGCCAGATCATCATCTTCCCGGAAGGGACGCGCCGCGCGCCGTTGGCGCCGCCCCAATATCGCCAGGGCGTCGCGCGCCTCTACGCCGCGCTCAACGTGCCCTGCCTGCCGATCGCATTGAATTCCGGTCTCTACTGGCCGCGCCACTCGCTGACGCATCGGCCGGGCACGATCCGCGCCGAATGCCTCCCGCCGATCGCGCCCGGACTTCCGCCCGAAGTCTTCCTCGCCAGGCTCAAGGAAATCCTCGAGCCGACGGCGGCAGCGCTGGCGGCCGAGGCCTTCGCCGCGAATCCCGAGCTTCAACGCCTGGCCCAGCTGGATGAGGCCGAAGAAACTCCACGCGATATTCGGTAGGATACATCATTTCTTCACACTATATGTCGTAGCGTCATGGGGGAAAAAGAGAACACTTGACGGGATGTGCGGTCAGCCATAGAAGCAGTGTTCTTGGTCTGTTCTAACACTGAGTCCCGCGATGAACCCACTGCCGCAGATTTCCCGAGTCGCAATCGCCGCCGGCCTGCCGGCCCGCTACCTCTATTGGATCGGCCGCTCTGGCAGGCGTCATCTCTTCACCTGCACCGGCGGAGCGGCGGTCGCCGATTTCGAGTCCGGCGTCGCGATCGCGGTGGCGGGCGGCGAGATCGTCTGGATCGGGGACGTCGACCGGCTCGCGCGGATGCCTGAGAGCGCGCGGCCGCGGCGCTCCGAGGTCTACGTGCATTTCCTTGCCGCGACGGCTGCCGAGCGGCGCGACGTCATCGACGACCTTCGCCCCGAGCGCCAGCAGTTGAAGCTCGCCGCCTAGGTCGGCTGCACCGAGGCTTCCGGCGCAAGCCGCTCCGCAAGGCGGGAGAGCCGCGCATCGGGCATGCCGAGCTCGGCAAGATGCGCCGCTGTGCTGATCACGTAGTCGCGGTTCGCCCCTGATTGACCGGTGGCCTCTGCAACCAGTCGAAACTGCGCCTCCTCGTCGAGCTTTCCTGCGTATTGCCGGTGGTTGCGGTCGACGAGATAGGCGAGCGCCGTTGCCTCGGCGCCGTCGGCAAAGCGGATCGGTCGCATCCGCTCAAGGTAGACTGCCGTCACCTGCTCGCGCTCGCGAAGATAGGCGATGACGCCCTCACGCGCTTCGCCGGAGACGCGAAAAGCGATGCCACGGCAATTACCGCCGCGGTCGAGCCCGAGCACGAGGCCGGGGCGCTCCACCGTGCCGCGATGCACCCAGGAATAGACGCAGAGCGCGCGATGCGCGCCGCTTAGCCGCGCAACCCGCGCCTCGAGATAGGGAAAACCAGGCCGCCACATCAGCGACCCGTAGCCGAATACCCACAAATCGGTCATGGATCGGTCCTTGAGTAGCGGCCCGAGGGATGGGCCGGGTCGCCTAGCAAAGCGCGCCCGGGGCCGCAACACGAGAGAAGGAGAAGGATGCGTCGTCTCATCGCCGCCCTTGTCATCGTCGTCATCCTCGCCGCGGCCTGGGTCGGCGGGTGGTTCTGGCTCGCCGGATGGATCAACCGCAACGCGGACCCGGCGCTCAAACGGATCGCGCAGCGCGGCATCGAGGTCGACTGCCCGGACCGCGCGGTCGTCGGCTTCCCCTTCGCGGTGCGTATCGCATGCGGCAAGACGGCGGTCGCCGAGCGCTCAACCGGAACGCACGCGAACCTCGCCGGTGCGACCGGCGGCGCCTCCGTGCTCCACCCGATGACCGCGGAGATCGCGCTCAAATCGCCCGTCCGCGTCGAGTCGCCGCTGCTTCAGGGCCCGGTCGAGCTCCGCTGGAAAGGCGCTGCGGTTGACGTCGGGCTCGGCATGAACGGCCCGAAGAACGTGACGTTCAATGCCTCCGAAATGCTCGGCGCTTTCGACCTCCCGGGGCTTCCGGAGCAGACCGTCGCGGCGACAACCGCCAAGGCGCGGCTCGCACCCTCGCCGGACGGGGGCAGCGCGCTCACGTTCACCTTCAGCGACCTTGCCTTCACGTCCGGCGGGACGCGCTTCCCGCCGCTGACCGGCAGCGCGACTGCGGACCTTTCGGTGCCGCCGCGCGTGCTTGCCTCCGGCCGGGACGGCATCGACCTCCCCGTTGAAGCACGCAGCATCGAGGTCACGGTCCAAAGCGGCGGCGCACGCTTCATGCTCGAGGGCGATCTCTCGCTTGGGCCTGGCGGTGTGCTCGACGGCACGATCGTCATTCGGATCGCCGGGATAGAGGCGTTCCACGAGTTCATCGCCGCGCTGCCGGAGGAGCTGCAAAGAGCCAGCAACGGAGTTGTCGCCGGGCTGCTCCTCTCCGGCCAGCCGACCACGATCGATGGCCAGCCGGGAACCGAGGTGCGCGTCGCGATTGACAGAGGCCGTGCCCGGATCGGGCTTCTGGAGTTCCCGCTGCCGCGCCTGAAGCTCTAGCCGTCGGCGCCGTGCGGACGCCCGAAATCGGGTGCCGCCGTCTCCTGCCCCGCCTCGATGATGCCGCGGCGGACGGCGCGTGTGCGCGTGAAGAGGTCGAACAGCGCATCGCCGTCGCCGAAACGGATGGCACGCTGTAGCGCCGTCAGGTCCTCCGTGAAGCGCCCGAGCATCTCCAGGATCGCCTCGCGATTGTGCAGGCAGACGTCGCGCCACATCGTCGGATCGGAGGCGGCAAGCCGCGTGAAATCGCGGAAGCCCGAGGCGGAGTATTTGATCACCTCCATCTCACTGACCGCCTCGAGGTGCTCGGCGGTACCGACGATGTTGTAGGCGATCAGATGCGGGAGATGCGAGACGATCGCCAACACCAGATCGTGGTGGTTCGCCTCCATGCGGTCGACGTTCGAGCCGCAAGCTTCCCAGAAACGCGTCAGCGTCTCGATCGCCTGCGAATCTGTTCCAGGGGTCGGCGTGAGGATGCACCAGCGGCCGGTGAACAGACTGGCAAAGCCGGCATCCGGCCCGGAATGCTCCGTCCCGGCGATCGGGTGTCCCGGAATGAAATGTACATGTGCCGGCATGTGCGGCTGCATCTGCGCGATGACGGACGTCTTGGTGGAGCCGACATCCGTCACGATGGCGCCAGGAGCGAGCGACCCGGCGATCTCCTTCGCCACCGCGCCGGACGCACCGACGGGCACGGACACGATGACGAGGTCGGCGTCCCGGACGGCTTCCGCGGCGGAGAGGAAGTAGAGGTCGCCGAGCGCAAGCTCCTCGGCGCGCTTCAGCGTCTCCTCGCTGCGCGTCGCGATCGCGATCGTATCCGCGAGATTCTTGCCGCGGATGACGCGGGCAAGCGACGAGCCGATGAGGCCGATCCCGATGAGGGCGACCTTCTTGAAGTGCGGTTCGCTCATGACTTCTCGGCGAGGAAATCCGAAAGCGCCGCGACAAGGGCGCGGTTCGCCTCCTCCGAGCCGACCGTCATCCTAAGCGCGTTCGGGAAGCCGTAGCCGGCCACGCGACGCAGCACGAGGCCGCAGCCGCGCAGGAACTGGTCCGCGTCGACCGCGCTCCTGCCTTTCGCGTCGGGGAAGTGGATCAGGATGAAATTGCCGATGCTCGGGGTGACCCGGAGCCCGAGCGCCGTGATCTCGCGCGTCAGCCAGTCCAGCCAAACAGTGTTGTGCGCCACCGACAGCTCAAGATGCGCGCGATCGGAAAGCGCCGCCGCGCCTGCCGCGAGCGCCGGCCCGTTGACGTTGAACGGCCCGCGCGTGCGGTTCAGCGCGTCGATCACCGAAGCCGGGCCATAGGCCCAGCCGATCCGAAGATTTGCGAGCCCGAAGATCTTCGAGAACGTGCGCGTCATCACGACGTTGTCGGCTTCTGCCGCAAGCTCCACGCCGCTCGCATAGTCGTTGCGGCGCACATATTCCGCGTAAGCGGCGTCAAGCACGAGAAGCACGTTACCCGGGAGGCCCGCATGCAACCGCTTCACCTCGTCGTGGGGGATGTAGGTGCCGGTCGGATTGTTCGGGTTGGCGACGTAGACGACGCGCGTTCGCGGCGTGACGCGCGCAAGGATCGCGTCGACGTCGACTGTCTCCGCCTTCTCAGGCGCGACGACCGGCGTCCCGCCCGACGCGAGGATCGCGATCTTGTAAACAAGGAACCCGTGCTCGGAGTAGATCGCCTCGTCGCCTGGCGACAGATAGTTCTGCGCGATCAGCGTCAAAAGCTCGTCGGAGCCGTTGCCGCAGACGATCCGCTCAGGGTTCAGCCCGAACGCCGCCCCGATCGCCTCGCGCAGCACCCGCGCCGAGCCCTCCGGGTAGATATGAAGCTTGTCGGCGTTGGCGCGATAGGCCTCGATCGCAAGCGGGCTCGGCCCAAGCGGCGATTCGTTCGAAGAGAGCTTGAAGACGCGGGCGGCGGCGGAGCGGTCGTCGCCCGGCACGTAGGCGGAAATCCGATGTACGCCGGCGCGCGCGCGCGGACCTGAGGTGACCACGGCATCGGCCTTGGCGGCGCTCATTCGACGCGCTCCGAAAGCCAGCGGATCGGCTGAAAGAAGCCGCCGACCTCGCGCACCGCTTTCGCGGAAAATTTCGCTGCCGCGGCAAGCTCGTCGATGCCGGCGGCAATCGGAAGCGTCACGAGCGCCTCATCTTCCGTGCGCCCGACAACATCGCCGCCGAGCGACGTGCTTGCCTGCTTAAGCCGCGGCGTCTTCCTCACGGCAAGGAGGCGGATGTCGGGAACGAAGCTTTGCTTGAGAGGCGGGCCCACGACATAGGCGGGAAGATCGGCGGGACGGTCGGGGCTCTCGATGAAGGGCAGTTTGGCAAAAACCTTCGGCGCATTGGCGCCGATCAATCCGCCCCACCATCGACCCTTCGACGCGGCGGCGACGATCGCGACGGCGCGGCGCGAGCGGGCAACCTCCTCGATCGCAGCCTCATTCGTCTTCGCCGCCTCGACCGGGACCGAAAAGCCGAAATAGAAGCGCACAAGGTCGCGCATCGCGAGCGCGTCCTTCGCCGGGCCGGCGATGACCGAGAACGGCGCCTGCATCGCCGTGAAAGTCGTGATGATCTCGCGCCAGATGTGCTCGACCGTCGCGAGCGGCAGCGCGCCGGCATGGCGCATGGCGATGCGGCGCATCTGGTCGGCCTCCCGGTCGGGCCGGAAGGCGGCGCCGGGCTTGCTCGTTCCCTTGATGCGGATCAGCTCGGCAATCACGCCCGAACGATCGATCAGAAGCCGGTGCATGGCCTCGTCGATCTGATCGATGCGACTGCGGATCGCGGTCAGCGGATCGGGCGCTGCCTTGTCCATTCGCTCCCTCTTGGAATTCCGGGCTTTCGCGCCCGCGTCATTAGCCGCCGCCCCTGCCGAACGCAAAGAAAACATTGACACTTCGCCGATCGGGCTTTGTCTGCATCGCCACGCGCCATTGACGGCGGAAGCGGAGAGCGATAACCAGCTTCCTCCCGTGGTGAATTTGAGCCGGCCGGCTTGCAGCCACGTTAAACAAACTCGCTAAAAGGCCGGAGGTGGAACCCCCGGTCTTGCTTTTGAAGAAGTGCGGCCGGGTTTTTGTTGGAAGGTTCCGCCATGGCGTATCTGGCAGGCAGCGCGGCAATCGAAGGCGTTTGACGCCATGTCGCGCATCGACACGCATCTCGCAGAGATGGAAGCGGTCGCCCACGCGCAGGCGGAGCGGCCATCGAGCCCGATCGCGCATTTCGGTGCGGCCGAGCCGCTGCCGCTCGACGCCGGCGTGTCGCTTTCGCCCTTCCAGGTCGCCTATCAGACCTATGGCGAGCTCAACGCCGACAAGTCGAACGCCGTCCTTGTCTGCCATGCCCTGACCGGCGACCAGCACGTTGCCAACGTCCACCCGGTAACGGGCAAGCCCGGCTGGTGGTCGCTGATGGTCGGGCCGGAGCGCGCCATCGACACCGACCGCTACTTCGTGATCTGCGCCAATGTGCTCGGCGGCTGCATGGGCACGACCGGCCCCGCCTCGCTCGACCCGAAGACGGGGCAGCCCTACGGCCTCGACCTTCCCGTCATCACCATCCGCGACATGGTGCGCGCGCAGGCGATGCTGATCGACCGCCTCGGCATCGAACAGCTCCTCTGCGTGTTGGGCGGCTCGATGGGCGGCATGCAGGTGCTGCAATGGGCGGCGAGCTTTCCGGAGCGCGTCTTCGCCGCCGTGCCGATCGCCTGCGCGGCGCGCCATTCGTCGCAGAACATCGCGTTCCACGAGGTCGGCCGTCAGGCAGTGATGGCCGACCCGGACTGGTGCGGCGGCAAATATGCCGAGGCCGGCCGCAGCCCGCGCAAGGGCCTCGCGGTGGCGCGCATGGCCGCGCACATCACCTATATGTCTGACGAAGCGCTGCACCGGAAATTCGGCCGCCACCTGCAGGACCGCACACGGCTCGCCTTCGGATTCGACGCCGACTTCCAGGTGGAATCCTATCTCCGCCACCAGGGACGGACCTTCGTCGGCCGCTTCGACGCCAACTCTTACCTCTATATGACGCGGGCGATGGACTATTTCGACCTCGCGGAAGACTACGGCGGCGCGCTTGCGAATGCCTTCCGCGGCACGCAGACACGCTTCTGCGTCGTCTCCTTCACCTCCGACTGGCTGTTTCCGACGGCCGAGAACCGCACCATCGTGCATGCGTTGAATGCCGCTGCGGCGAACGTCTCCTTCGTCGAGATCGAGACCGACGGCGGCCACGACGCCTTCCTGCTCGATGAGCCGGAAGTGTTCCGCACGGTCTCCGGATTCCTTTCCGCCGCCGCGCGTCGCCGGGGCGTCAAATGACGACCGAGATGCAGCGCCGCACCCAAGCGACGCATCCGGAGCGCGTCGACCTCAAGATCATCGCCGGTTTCGTCGAGCCCGGCGCACGCGTGCTCGACGTCGGCTGCGGCGACGGCGCGCTTCTGGCGCGGCTTGAGGAGGAGAAGCAGGCCGACGGCCGCGGCATCGAGCTTTCGCAGAAGGGCGTGAACGAGGCGGTGGCGCGCGGCCTTTCGGTCGTGCAAGGCGACGCCGACCATGACCTTGCCACCTACCCCGACGCCGCGTTCGACTTCGTCATCTTGAGCCAGACGTTGCAGGCGACCCACAATCCCCGCATCGTGCTCGAGCAGCTCCTGCGGATCGGGCGGAAGGTCGTCGTCTCCTTCCCGAACTTCGGCAACTGGCGCGTCCGCGGCCAGTTCGTGCTGAAAGGACGGATGCCGATCACCGAGGACCTGCCCTACAGCTGGTACGACACGCCCAATATCCACTTCTGCACGGTGCGCGACTTCATGAAGCTCGTGGAGGAGACCGACGCCAAGGTCGAGAAGGCGGTCGCGCTCTACGGCAAGGATCGAATCTTGAACCGCGCGATCCGCCTGCCCTTGTGGAACCTCGTCGCCGACCAGGCGATTTTCCTGCTCTCACGGCGTTAATGAACCGAACCTTCTCCCGAGATCGGGAGAAGGTGCCGTTTGGCCCCGACAAACGGCGGATGAGGGTTCAGGTCTTCTTAATTGCGACGCGCATGACCCTTGCACACGCGCCATCGATGCCTACTGCGAGCTTCCGACGCGGAGCGTCCGTCACATCCCTAACCCTCATCCGGTCGCTCGGCGACCACCTTCTCCCAGGCTTGGGAGAAGGTCGAGTTTCGCCCAACCGCGCCCGCCGGTGGCCCGAGTGCCGGGCGGAGCGCCGGCGCAAGCCGCGGCCTCGCCCTGACCGTCACGCCCTGCACCGTGCGCTTCACGGCGGCGACGACGATGACGCCGGCGAAAGCCGGCCACACGATGCGCCCGATCCGGTCGAGCGCACGCGCTGCCCCTAGGAGCGGCCGCCACGACGCCGGCGCCATGTGGAGCCCGCTCGTCCAGGTCTCCGCCTCGAAGCCCGCCTGCGCGAAGAGGCTCCTGAGCTGCCCGCGCGAATAAGGCTGGCCGAAGCCGAAGGGCGAAAGGTCGGTCGCCGCCCACGGCCCCTGCCGGTTCGGCACCACGACAATGAGCCGCCCGCCGCTCGTCAGAACGCGGCGAATCTCCGCCATCAGCGCCTTCGGGCGCTCTGACATTTCGAGCGCATGCACGAGGATGACGAGGTCGATGGAGGAATCGGGGAGCGGCAGCGAGTCCTCCTCGACAAGAGCCGTTGCCGAAGCGCCGCCGGGCGGCCAGTCGATCACCCCCTGCCCCGCGGGCATGAAGGCGATGACCCGCTCCGCCTCGGGCGCGGTCAGATAGGGCGTCGCGAAGCCGAAGCCGAGCACGCGGGTCGAAGCGTCGGCGCGGACGAGCGACCCGATGACCGGCGCAAGCTGCCGCGCCACCATCAGCCCGACCGGCGAGGCGTAGAAGTCGCGAAGATCGACTACATCGAGATGCATGGCGCCTATTATTCACGCACGCGCCGACCCGGTCGAGAGACCGGAACGAGCGGGGTTCATCCTGGACGCGAAGCGGCTAATATTGCGTAGACGGCGTGATTCCGGAGCTTGCAATGCCAGCGCTCGATGTAGTCCAGTTCATTTCGCGGTCGGACAATTTTTCCGTGCTCCTGCACGACAAGAAGAGCGGCAAGACGGCGGCGATCGACGCACCTGACGCCGACCCGATCATCGAGGCGCTCAAGGCGCGCGGCTGGACGTTGACCGACATCTTCGTCACCCATAAGCACTTCGACCACATCGAGGGCATCCCTGCCCTGCAGGCGGCCTACGAATGCGAGGTGGTGGGCCCGGAAGCGAGCGCCGCCGAGACCGGCATGTATGACCGCACTGTCAAGGACGGCGACAGCTTCGACTGGGCGGGCATCAAGTTCGAGGTCATGGAGACGCCCGGCCACACGCTCGACCACGTCTCCTATTATCTGCCGTCGGAGAAGCTCGTCTTCGTGGGCGACACCATCTTCTCGCTCGGCTGCGGTCGCGTCATCGAAGGCGACTATCCGATGATGTGGGATTCGCTGAAGACGCTGCGCGCGCTTCCCGACGACACCATCCTCTACTGCGGCCACGAATACACGTTGAACAACGGCAAGTTCGCGTTGACCGTCGACCCTTCGAACACCGCGTTGAAGCAGCGCGTGGCGGAAGTGGAGATGCTGCGTGCTGCGGCGAAGCCCACGCTGCCGACGACGATCGCAGCTGAGAAGGCGACGAACCCGTTCCTGCGCGCCGACGATCCCACCGTGATGAAGGCGATCGGCATGGCGAACGCGAAACCGGCGGAGGTCTTCGCCGAGATCCGCAAGCGCAAGGACAAGTTCTGAGCTTGCGATCGCTTTCCGCGGCAGACGTCGTCCGCCTGCTTAACCTCGCGCCGCATCCGGAGGGCGGCCATTTCCGCGAGACGTTTCGTGACGCGCCGGGTCCCGACGGCCGCGCCCGCTCGACCGCCATCTACTATCTGCTTCAAGCGGGCGAGCGCTCGCACTGGCACCGCGTCGACGCCGCCGAGACCTGGCACTTCTATGCCGGCGACGCGCTGAGGCTTTCGATTTCGGCGGATGGAAACGCGGTCGCCACGATCCAGCTCGGGCCCGACTTCACCGCCGGCGAGCGGCCACAGGCGGTCGTGCCGGCACACGCCTGGCAGTCGGCGGAAAGCCTCGGTCGCTGGACGCTCGTCGGCTGCACGGTCGCGCCGGGGTTTCGCTTCGAAGGCTTCGAGATGGCGCCGCCCGGATGGGCGCCGGGCTAGCGGCCTGACCTAAGCGTCCTTCTGGACGAGCGCCTCGCCGCGGAAGTCCGCGATCGAGCGGTTCAGCTCGGCGCCGTAGAGGAAGATCAGCGCCTGGATGTAGAGGAAGAACATCAGCACGACGAAGCCGGCGAGCCCCGCGTAGGTCGCGCCGTAATTCGCGATCTTGCCGATATAGAGCCCGAAGACCTTGCCTGCGACCCACCAGCCGACCAGCGTGAAGAAGACGCCGCCGACCACGTGCTTGATGTGCCGCCGCCGCGCCGGCAGGAAGAGGTGGAACGCGAAGAGCATGGCGAGCGCGACGATCCCGAGCAGCACTTCGCGCAGCGTCTCGATCGCACCGACGTTCAACTCGCCCGGCAGATAGCGGTCGACGATCCCAAGCCCGATCGGCACCGCGACGCCGAGCGCCGCGACGAGAAGCAGGAACGCGATCCCGAAGACCACGAAGAGCAGGCTGCCCGCATAGCGGCGCACCGGATGGCGGTCCTCGGCGCACCCATAGGCGCGGTTCAACCCGTCGCGGATCGCCTCCACCGCCCCGGTGATCGAGCCGAGCGTCACCAGGAGACCGAAGGTGAGCGGGCTTGCCCGGTTCGCCACGGCGAAGATGCGGTCGAGCTCCGGCTTCAACGTATCGATGACGTTTTCCGGAAGGATCGTCATCGCCTCACGGCTGATAAAGGCGGAAAGGTCGGAGCCGCCGACGACCGCGCCGAGGGCGACCAGGAAGATCGCGAAGGGGAACATGGCGAAGATCAGCGAGTAGGAGATGGCGCTCGCCACCATCACGCCGTCGTGCCGGAAGACGCCGTTGGTCGCGTCGCGGAGCACCGTCCAGGCGGGTCGCAGCCGGCGAAAGGGATGGGGGCGCACGGGCAGGCCCTCGCCTCCCGTGCCGGAGTCTCTCAGATCGGTATCGGCCATGATCCCCGAATCAGCCCCTGCGGCCCGGCCAAATATCCCGACGGGCAGGGAATGCGCAAAGACGACGTGGCCGATCCCAAGTCAGCCGTTCGCCATGTATTGGCCGCCGTTGATCGAAAGCACGGCGCCGGTCATGAAAGCCGACTGTTCCGAGGCGAGATAGGCGACCAGCGCGCCGATCTCTTCCGCCTTGCCGAGCCTCCCGATCGGGATCTGGGCGATGATGCCTTCCAGCACCTTCTCTGACACGGCGTGGACCATGTCGGTGTCGATATAGCCTGGGCAGACGGCGTTGACGGTGATGCCTTTCCGCGCGTTCTCCAGCGCCAGCGCCTTCGTGAAGCCAATGATGCCGGCCTTGGCGGTCGAATAGTTGACCTGGCCGAGCTGGCCTTTTTGACCGTTGATGGAGGAGATGTTGACGACGCGCCCGAAACCGCGCTCGCGCATGCCGTCGATCACCGGCCGCGTCATGTTGAACATTGAATCGAGGTTGGTCCTGAGCACCGCCGACCACGCCGCCTGATCCATCTTGTGGAACCAGCCGTCGCGCGTAATCCCGGCATTGTTGACGAGAATGTCGACGGGGCCGACTTCGTCGGCAACCTTCTTCACACCGTCGACGCATGCCGTGTCATCGCCGACGTCCCATTTGTAGACCGGGATGCCGGTCTCCGCCTTGAAGGCCTCCGCCGTCGCCACGTGGCCGGCGAAGGTCGACGCCACCTTGTGGCCGGCGGCGGAAAGCGCCTTGGCGATCGCCGCGCCGATCCCGCGCGTGCCGCCTGTCACCAGCGCGACCCTGGTCATGACTTCCTCCCTGGTTCGGCCGGCTCTCGCGGCCTTTTCACGCATCAAGTCCGGGTCGCGCCCGCGCTTCCTTGCGGCAGGTCAATCGCGCTCGACGCACATCGCAATGCCCATGCCGCCGCCGATGCAGAGCGTCGCGAGGCCCTTCTTCGCGTCACGGCGCTTCATCTCGAAGAGCAGCGTGTTCAAAACCCGCGCGCCCGACGCGCCGACCGGATGGCCGATGGCGATCGCGCCGCCGTTGACGTTGACGATGTCGGTATTCCAGCCGAGGTCCTTGTTGACGGCGCAAGCCTGCGCCGCAAACGCCTCGTTCGCCTCGATGAGATCGAGGTCGTCCTTCTTCCAGCCCGCCTTCTCCAGCGCCTTGCGCGAGGCGGGAATGGGCCCGGTTCCCATGATCGCCGGATCGACGCCGGCCGTCGCCCAGGAGACGATGCGCGCGAGCGGCGCGATTCCACGCTTCTTCGCCTCGGAAGCGCGCATCAGCACCACCGCCGCGGCGCCGTCGTTGATGCCGGAGGCGTTCGCCGCCGTCACCGTGCCTTCCTTGTCGAAGGCCGGGCGGAGCTTCGCCACGCCGTCGAGCGTCACGCCCGCACGGATATATTCGTCCTGATCGACGACGACATCGCCCTTCCGCGTCTTCACCGTGACCGGCACGATCTCGTCCTTGAAACGGCCGGCCTTCTGCGCCGCCTCGGCCTTGTTCTGCGAGGCGACCGCGAACGCATCCTGCTCCTGGCGGGTGATCTGGTACCGTTTGGCGACGTTCTCCGCCGTGACGCCCATGTGATAGCCGTTGAAGACGTCGATCAGCGCATCCTTCAGCATCGTATCGACCATGGCGTAATCGCCCATCTTCACGCCGGCGCGAAGATACGCGGCGTGCGGTGCCATCGACATCGACTCCTGCCCGCCGGCGACGATGATGTCGGCGTCGCCGATCGCGATCTGTTGCATGCCGATGGCGACGGAGCGAAGGCCGGAGCCGCAAAGCTGGTTCAGCCCCCAGGCAGTCACCTCCTGGGGCACGCCGGCAGCCATCGAGGCCTGCCGCGCCGGGTTCTGCCCCTCGGCGGCACAGAGGATCTGGCCGAGGATGACCTCCGTCACCTCTTCCGGCGCCACGCCGGCGCGCTCGAGCGCGCCCTTGATCGCGATCGCGCCGAGCTCGTGCGCGGGAAGCGTGGCGAAGGCGCCGTTGAAAGAGCCGACGGGTGTGCGCGCGGCGCTGGCAATCACGATATCTGTCACGGGTGTGTCTCCTTTGACGATGCTCTGGTCGGCGCTGAGCGGCAGAAGCTCAAGAAGGTTAAGAAGGTAGCGCGAATATCTGTCAACGTCTGGGCGCATCCGCCCGCTTACCGCACTTGCGAAATCGCTGGACCGGAGCGCCGCTTACTCCCTATCCTGATATCGGGTCCGTGGGGGGAACGGGCAAGAGGTGCAGAAAATGGCTGGCGAAAAGCCGACCATCATCAAGAAATACGCCAATCGCCGGCTCTACCACACGGGGACGTCGACCTACGTCACGCTGGAAGACCTCGCCCGGATGGTGAAGAACGGCGAGGATTTCGTGGTCACCGACGCCAAGACCGGCGAGGACATCACCCGCGCCGTGCTCGGCCAGATCATCTTCGAGCAGGAAGGGCGCGGCGAGCAGCCGCTGATGCCGATCGCGTTTTTGCGCCAGCTGATCCGCTTCTACGGCGACCAGATGCAGTCCTTGATCCCGACCTATCTCGAATCCTCGCTCTCCGCCTTCACCCACAACCAGGACAAGCTGCGCGAGCACATGACGCGCGCGCTCTCCGGGGGCCCGCTCGGCGTTATGGAAGAGCAGACCCGGCGGAACATGGAGATGTTCACCGAGGCGATGCGCATGTGGATGCCGTTCGCCGGGGGCGCCGGCGCGGCAAACTCCGGACGCAGCGCGGGCGAAGCGGCCGCGCAGCCGGAGGCGAGCGAGAAGGAGATCGAACTCGCTCCGCCGTCAGCTCTCGGAGATGCAGAAGACGCTCGATACGATCGCCGGGCGGAAGTAGCGCCGCGGTCGCGGGCCTACGATTCCTTCGGCGCCAGGACCTCGCGGCCGCGATACTTGCCGCTCTTCAGGTCGATGTGGTGCGGACGCCTGAGCTCACCCGACTCCTTGTCTTCCACGTAGGTCGGCTTCGCGAGCGCATCGTGGGAACGGCGGAATCCGCGCTTCATGCGCGAGGTTTTTCGCTTCGGAACTGGCATTTCATGCTCCAACGGAAAGGATGTTCCGGCGTGGCCGGGCCGCCCGCCGCGGTCGGCGGCGAGCTTTGTCGCGCGGCCTATAGAGCCTTCGCGCCGGTTTGGCCAGCCATCGCACCTATTTCAGCACGCAGTCCGCAGCCGGGCCGAGCGTCGCCGCGCGCTGATCGACCCGTCTTGCAACCCTCCAGAGGACCCGGCTCGGCTTTGCCGGATTGCGGGACTGCGGCGACGGCAGCGACGCCGCCAGGAGGGCCGACTGGCCGGCCGTGAGGCGCGCCGGCCGCGTGCCGAAGCTCCGGTTGGCCGCCTCCGCCACCCCATAGACGCCGTGGCCCCACTCGGCGACGTTCAGATAGAGCTCCAGGATGCGGCGCTTGGAGAGGATCAGGTCGGTATAGAGCGCGAGCGGCGCCTCGAGCGCCTTCCTGATCCAGCTCCGCCCGGCGGGATAGAAGAGATTGCGCGCCGCTTGCATGGTGATGGTGCTCGCACCGCGCGGCGGGCCACCTTCGTCTTCGAGCGCGTTCTGCACCTCCACCCAGTCGATACCGTGGTGGGAGCAGAAGCGGGCGTCCTCCGCAGCGACGACGGCGCGTATCAGGTTCGGCGAGACGTCTTTGAGATCGACCCACGTCTTGTGGATGCCGCCCCCCTCGGTCAGCGCGTTCTGCAGCATGACGAGCGTGACCGGCGGGTTCAGAAACGCATAGAGCGGCACGATCAGGTAGGGCAGAAGCCCAAGCGCAAGGATCACGATCCCAAGCCGCCACAGCCACCGCCGGAAGCCGGTCCGCTGCTTGCTGCGCGTCCGCTTCTTCGTCTCCGCCTTTGTCTCCGTGCCTTGCCGCACGCCCGCCTCGGCCGTCACGCTCCCGGCTCCCTAGCACGGCACGGAGAGAACGGGATGCGCGCTATCCCATCACCGGTGCGCTGCCGCCGTGCTCGTCTTCGATGTGAGCACGGATGATAGCCTCGAAGCTTTTGTCTGCGACGAAGCCGAGAGCGCGCGAGCGCTTCGCCTCAAACCGCGTCGGCCAGCCGGCGACGATGCGCTCAACGACCGGGTCGGGCTCGCGGCGGATGAGCTTCACCGCCTTCTCGCCCGCCACCTTGCGAAGCGCCGCAATCTGATCGCCGACAGTCGCCGCCACCCCCGGCATGGTCAGGCAGCGGCGCGGGCCGACCGGATCGAGATCCATCTCCGCCGCGTGCAGGAAGAACCCGACCGCCGAGCGCGGACTGGCGTGCCAGTGCATGACGCTGTCAGCGACCGGAAGCAGCGCCTCCTCGCCTTTGAGCGGTTCGCGGATGATGCCGGAGAAGAACGAGGAGGCTGCCTTGTTGGGCTTGCCCGGCCTGACGCAGATGGTGGGGAGCCTGAGCCCGATCCCGTCGAAGAACCCGCGTCGCGAATAGTCGTTGAGCAGGAACTCGCCGACCGCTTTCTGCGTGCCATAGCTCGTCAGCGGCGTCAGGTGGAAGTCGTCGGGGATCGGATCGGGGAACGGCGCGCCGTAGACGGCGATCGACGAGGCGTAGACGACGCGCGGATGCGAGTTCTGCAGCCTGACGGCATCGAAGAGAAGCCGCGTCCCGTCGAAATTGACCGAATAGCCCTTGTCGAAATCCGCTTCCGCCTCGCCCGAGACGATCGCCGCCAGGTGCATGACGACGTCGGGCTTCTCGGAAAGCAGCCGGTCGATCAGCTGCTTGTCGGCGAGGTCGCCGACGATCGGACGGATGGTGATGTTCTCCGTCGGCTGCGCGGTCGGCTCGATGATGTCGTGCAGTGTGAGCTTGTTGACCTCGCGTCGCCCGATATGGCCGTCGCGAAGAATGCGCTCGGTGATCTTGCGGCCGATCATGCCGGCCGCGCCGGTGATGAGAATGTGCATCGTCAGTCCCGATTGGAACGCCGTTGATAGCGCGCCCTGAGCCACAGCACGGCGAAGAAGGCAAGCATGAAGGCGATGGCGACGGCGACGCCCGCGATCGGGCCGCCGCCGCTCACCATGAGCATGATCCTGGGCATCGCGAACCAGCCCGCGATCACGACAATCAGGATGATCGCCGAGGCGATCATAGGCCCGCGGCGGTCCTCGCGCTCTCCGGTCACAGCGAGAACCCGCCGTCCGGCGAGATGGTGATGCCGGTGGTGAAGTCGCTCTCGTCGGACGCGAGATAGACCGCGACGGCGGCCATCTCCTCCGCCGTTCCGAGCCGGCCCATCGGCTGACGTGAGACGAACATCTCCATCGCCTTCTCGCGCCCACCGACCTCATGGCCCAGCGTCTCGATGCGCTGCTCGAGCGAGGGCGAAAGCACCGTGCCGGGGCAGATCGCGTTGCAGCGGATGCCCTTGCGGATGAAGTCGGCCGCGACCGCCTTGGTGAGCCCGATCACCGCCGCCTTTGTCGAGCCGTAGACATAGCGGTTCGGGATGCCGCGGATCGAGGAGGCTCCCGACGCGATGTTGACGATCGAGCTCGATTTCCCGCGCGCCGCCGCGCGCTCCATCATGCCAGGCAGGAAGGCGCGGATCGTCCGGTGCATCGACTTGACGTTCAGGTCGAACGAAAAATCCCACTCCTGCTCCGAGCAGTCGAGTACCGTGCCGTGATGCACGAAGCCGGCGCAGTTGAAGAGCACGTCGATCGCCCCGACCGAGGTGGCAAGCACGTTGACGGCGTTCGTGTCGCGGACGTCGAGTCCTTCGAGCCGGACGACGCCTGCGGTGTCGAGGCCTTCAAGCTTCGCCGGATGGACGTCCGTCGCGATTACCTCCGCACCCTCGCGCGCGAACGCTTCCGCCGTGGCGCGGCCTATGCCCTGGCCGGCGGCGGTCAAAAACGCGCGTTTACCCTGAAGCCGTCCCATTCCGTCTCCTCTCTTCCGATCTGTCTTTGCTTTCGTCCGGACAAGCCGGCCCAGTCTCGACCTCCACCGTCGCGTGGTGGATATTGTGCGCCTCGCTCAGCCGCTCCTTGATGGCGGCGATGCTCCGCTCCGCGTCGGCACCGCGCGAAAGCCGCGCGTGCAGCGTCGCCAAGAGCTGCTTTCCGTCGAGCGTCCAGACGTGCATGTGGTGCACGTCCACCACGCCTTCGGCATTCTTCTCGATGTCGCGAGCGACGGCGTTGCGGTCGATGCGGCGCGGCGCGCCTTCAAGCAGGATCAGGCCCGCCTCGCGCATCAGCCGCCAGGCGCTGACGACAAGAAGCAGCGCGACCAGCACCGAAAGCAGCGGATCGGCGGGGAGCCAGCCCGTCGTCAGGATGATCAGCGCGGCGGCGATGGTGGCGATAGAGCCGAGGAGGTCGCCGAGCACGTGCAGGATCGCGCCGCGGAGATTGAGCGACTCGCGGTCGCCGCCGGAGAGCACCGCGAAGACGACGACGTTGATGACGAGCCCAGCCGTCGCAATCCCGAACATTGCGCCGCCGAGGATCGGCGGCGGTGCCATCAGACGGCCGACCGCCTCCGCCACGATCCAAAGCGCGATGGCGAGGATCGTGAGCCCGTTCGTGTAGGCGACCAGAATCTGCATCCGGTCGAAGCCGTAGGTCATGCGGCTCGTCCCCGGACGATCGCCCAGACGGTAGGCGACGTAGGCAAGCACCAGCGCCACGGAATCCGTCAGCATGTGGCCGGCATCGGCTAGAAGCGCGAGCGATCCGGTAAAAAATCCGCCGGCCACTTCAGCCAGCATGAAGCCGCAGGTGAGCACCGCCGCGACGAGGACGCGGCGCCGGTTCCCCATGGTGACGGCGGGCGCATGGTCGTGCGCGTGGCCGGCATGGTCACCGGCATGGTGACGGTGCGAATGGGCAATGCTCATGCGTCTCTCGCCCGATGCTTACTGCGCTTGTGCCACCTTTTCCAACCGTTAACGCCGTCAAGCGGGCGGTTTCCGCCAAGGTCGCGCAACAGGCGACTTTTCGCGCCGGCTGTGGCATTTCCTAAGAATGCCCGCCTATTACAAGTGGCCCGCTTACATCGGTAACGCCCTGCTTCTGCTTTCGGGGCTGATCATTCTCGTGAAGGATTCCCCTTGGGGCGGCGCCTTCGTCATCGGCCTCGCGATCCTGAATCTCTACCTGATATGGAAGCTCGACAATTTCTCGCGCGAGGAGGTCTGGCTCGCGCTTGAGATCAAGAAGACGAAGATGCGCGAGGAATTGCTCGAGATGCAGCGGAAACTCGCCGAGGAGGCCAAGGACGACGGGGCGGCGAAGCCGCCCCAGATAACCGGGCCGCAATCGCCGAAGCCGCAATAGCGCCCGGCTCTCCGGGCTCAGTTCGTTTTCGCCCGAACCTCCAGGCGCTCCTTCTGCTTTCCGCTCGCGTCGAAGTTCGCCGGGTCGAGCCAGCGCTCCATGCCGGCCCGGATGCGCGGCCAGTCGGTCTCCGTCATCGCGAACCAGGCGGTATCGCGGTTTCTCCCTTTGACCACCATGTGGCTCCGGAAAATCCCCTCGAACGAAAAACCGAAGCGCTCGGCCGCGCGCCGCGACGGGGCGTTCTCAGAATCGCATTTCCATTCGAAGCGACGATAGCCGAGGTCGTCAAAAGCATGGCGCGCGAAGAGATAGAGCGCCTCGGTCGCGATCCGCGTCCGCGCGACATTCAAGCCCCAGAGAATGGAGCCGATCTCGATGACGCCGTGCTCCGGCGTGATGCGCATCAGCGCCTGCCGGCCTCCCGCCCGGCCGTTCGCCGGATCGATGACCGCATAGAAGCGCGGGTCTTCGGTGCCGGTCGCCTTCGCGAGCCATGCATCGAAGTCGGCGCGCGTCGCTGGCGGCGGCTCGAAGAGGTAGCGGTAGCGCTCCTCCGCCCCCGGCGCGGCGGAGGCCTCGAAGAGACTGTCGCCGTGGCGCGGATCGAGCCGCTCGAGCCGGCACCAGCGCCCTTCAATTGTCTCAGCGCTCGGGCGTGGCCGGGCTGTCCAGCGCGAAAGATCGCGCTCAGTCATCGTCGGCATCGTCGTGTGGACGGGTGAAGGCGCCATTGAGGGTCGAGGACGGCGCCGCGCCTGCAAACGCGATCTTGCGATCCGCCAGCCCCTGCGCCGCCTTCAGGAACGCGCCGAGCGCGACCTTGGCGAGCCCGGAGCCGATCGAAACGCGCTTCACGCCGAGCCGCTCGAGCGCGGCGATGTCGTTCGACACGCCGCCGAGGCCGCCGAGCACATTGACCGGCACCTTGACCGCCGCGACCACCGCGCGGATCTCGGCTTCCGTGGTGAGTCCAGGGGCATAAACAACGTCGGCGCCAGCCGCCTCGTACACCCTGAGCCGCCGGATCGCCTCGCCGAGCATATCGATATGCTCGCTGAAGAAGACCTCGGAACGCCCCGTCAGCACGAAGTCGGAGCCCGACTTGATGACCGCCTCCTTTGCCGCTTCGAAGCGCCTGAGCGCCTCGGCGAGCGGATAGAGCCTGCCGGCGTCCTGGTCGTCATCTTCGATCGAGCAGCCGGCAACTCCGGCGTCGATCGCGCGGCGGATCGTCTCGGCGACCTCCGCTGGGGTCTCGCCATAACCGCTCTCGAAGTCGCCGTTAACCGGAAGCCCGCTCGCCTCCGCGAGCGTCTTCGCGTGCCCGATCGCGATATCGCGGGTAACGCCGCCGGTCGCATCCGGCTTGGCGAGCGTCCAGGCGAGCGCCGCCGACGATGTGGCGATCGCCTCGAAGCCGAAATCCGCAAGAAGCCGCGCCGTCCCGGCGTCCCAGGGATTGGGCATGACGAAGAGCCCCTTGCGCTCATGCAGCGCGCGAAAGCGCGTGGCGGCCCCCGCCATGAGTCCTCCGGACCCTCGCCTAGTGATTGTCGCGCGGATATTCGTGATGCGCGACGTCGCGGTACTTGGTCGCCGGCTTCAGGACCATGCCGTGATCGAACTGATCGACCAGGTTGCGCTGGATTTCCTGCCACGGCGTCTGGCTGTGCGGCACGTAGCTGAGTCCGCCATTGCCGAGCTTCGCCTTCACGTCGGAACGGCGCTTCTCCAATTCCGCGTCGGAGATCAGGATGTTAGCCGTCCGCTTCTTGAGGTCGATCCTGAGCCGATCGCCGGTCTTGACCAGCGCCAGCCCGCCGCCGACCGCCGCTTCGGGCGAAGCGTTCAGGATCGAAGGCGAGCCCGACGTGCCGGACTGCCGCCCGTCCCCGATGCAAGGAAGCTCGTTGATACCGCGTTGAAGCAGCGCGTCAGGCGGCTGCATGTTGACCACTTCGGCGCCGCCTGGATAGCCAACCGGCCCCGCGCCGCGGATGATAAGGATCGAGTTCTCGTCAATGCCGACCGAGGGGTCGTTGATACGGTCGTGGTAGTCCTCGCGCCCGTCGAAGACGACTGCCGTTCCCTCGAAGGCTTCGGGGTCCTTCGGGTTGGAGAGATAGCGGTCGCGGAATTCCTTCGAGATGACGCTCGTCTTCATGATGGCGCTGTCGAAGAGATTGCCCTTGAGATTCAGGAAGCCGGCCTCCTCGACAATCGGCTTGTCGTAGCTGCGGATCACCTCGCGGTCCCAGCTGCGCTTGCCCTTGCAGTTCTCGCCCATGGTCTTGCCGTTGACGGTGATCGCGCCCGGATTCGGCAAGAGACCGGCCTCAAGGAGCTCCGCCACGACGGACGGCACGCCGCCGGCCCGGTGATAGTCCTCGCCGAGGAAGCGGCCGGCCGGCTGCAGGTCGAGAAGGAGCGGGATTGCGTGTCCGATCCGCTCCCAGTCGTCGTTGGTGAGCGCGACGCCGAGGTGCGCAGCGATGGCATTCAGGTGAATGGGCGCGTTGGTCGAGCCGCCGATCGCCGAATTGATGACGATGGCATTCTCAAACGCTTCGCGCGTCATGATCTGGGAAGGCTTCAGGTCCTCTTTCACCATCTCCACGATGCGCTTGCCGGTCAGATAGGCGATCTGCCCGCGCTCCTTGTGCGGCGCCGGGATTGCGGCGCAGCCGGGAAGCATCATGCCGAGCGCCTCGGCGAGCGAGTTCATCGTGGTCGCCGTGCCCATCGTGTTGCAGAATCCGGGCGAAGGCGCGGAGGAGGCGACGAGCTCGAAATATTCCGGCCAGCCGATCTCGCCGGTCGACTTCATCTTCTTCGCGAGCCACTTGATCGTGCCGGACCCGGTGCGCTGACCCTTGTGCCAGCCGTTCAGCATCGGCCCGACGGAAAGCGCGATCGCCGGCAGGTTGACGGTCGCTGCGGCCATGAGCTGCGACGGGGTGGTCTTGTCGCAGCCGGTCGTCAGCACCACGCCGTCGATCGGATAGCCGAACAGCGTCTCGACCAGCCCGAGATAGGCGAGATTGCGGTCGAGCGCCGCGGTCGGGCGCTTGCCCGTCTCCTGGATCGGATGCACGGGAAATTCGAAGGCGATGCCGCCGGCTTCGCGAATTCCTTCGCGCACGCGCTGCGCCAGGACGATGTGGTGCCGGTTGCAGGGCGAGAGGTCGGAGCCGGACTGCGCGATACCGATGATCGGCTTCCCGGACTGCAACTCCTCGCGTGTGAGCCCCCAGTTCATGTAGCGCTCGATGTAGAGCGCGGTCATGTCCGGATCGTCGGGATTGTCGAACCAGATCTGCGACCGGAGCTTCAACTGGGTGCCGTGCTTGGCGTCGAAAGACATGGAATCCTCCCGTTTTCGCGGGGGAAACTCGCGCGCCGTCGGACGGAAATCAACGGCAATCGCGCGCCTCGTAGCGAAATGTATGACATTTCGCTCCTTTGCGGCTCACGGCTATGCAATCCGGCCCGGGCACCTGTAAAACGCCGCCAAATCCCAACAGTGAACCCGCCAACCGGAAACGCCCCATGACGCTCAAGACCATCGCCGCCTTCGACCGTATCGGCGAGGAGAACGCCTTCGCCGTGCTCGCCCGCGCCAACCAGCTCGCGGCGGAAGGTCGCGACGTGATCAATCTCGGCATCGGCCAGCCCGACTTCCGCACGCCTGAGCACATCGTCGAGGCGGCCGTGAAGGCGCTTCGCGACGGACACCACGGCTATACCGCGGCCGTCGGCATCCCGGCGCTGCGCGAGGCGGTCGCGCGCCGCACGTTGCAGACGACCGGCGTCGAAGTCTCCCCGGAGCACGTGCTGATCGTGCCGGGCGGCAAGGTGACGATGTTCGCCGCGATCCTGATGTTCGGCGAGCCGGACGCCGACATCCTCTACCCGGACCCGGGCTTCCCGATCTATCGCTCGATGATCGAGTTCACCGGCGCGCGGCCGGTGCCGGTGCCGATCCGCGAAGAGAACGGCTTCGCCTTCTCCGCTGAAGAGACGCTGTCGCTGATCACGCCGAAGACGCGGCTCCTGATCCTGAACTCGCCGGCCAATCCGACCGGCGGCGTGACACCGCGCCATGAGATCGAGGCGCTCGTCAAAGGCCTCGCGGCGCACCCGAACGTCGCGATTCTCTCCGACGAGATCTACGATTGCATGACCTATGACGGCGAGGAGCACGTCTCGCTGCTGACGTTCCCGGAGATTCGCGACCGGCTCATCCTCTTGAACGGCTTCTCCAAGACCTGGGCGATGACCGGCTGGCGGCTCGGCTGGTCGATCTGGCCGGCGCCGCTTTTCGACAAGGTACGGAAGCTCGCGGTGAACTGCTGGTCCTGCGTCAACGCACCGACGCAGTTCGCCGGCATTGCCGCGATCGATGGGCCGCAGGACGACGTCGCAAAGATGGTCGCTGCGTTCGACCGGCGGCGAAAGGTGGTGACCGAGCTCCTGAACACGCTTCCCGGCGTCTCTTCAATCACCCCGAAGGGCGCGTTCTACGCGTTTCCGAACGTCACGAAGACCGGCTGGGCCGCGAAGAAGCTCGCGAACGCGCTTCTCGAGGACACCGGCGTGGCGCTGATCGGCGGCCCAGACTTCGGCGTCAATGGCGAAGGTTTCATCCGCGTCTCCTACGCCAACTCGGAGGAGAACATCCGCAAGGCGATCGAGCGGATCGGCGACTTCCTCTCGCGCCGCAACGCCTCCGGCGAGGAGCGGCTGGCATCCGCTTCCGCGGGCTGAGACGAGCCCCGCGGACTGCCCAGTCTCTCGGCATTCCTGCCGAATTTTTGACCATGTAGACAAAACTGTGCAGGTGCCCCTAAGCTCCCCTTGGGCAAGGGGGAGCAAGGGGCGGTTTTCGCCCAGGGCCCAAGCATTTTCAGGAGGGGCAGATGTCGTTTTCCAAGCGAGACACCGCTGGCGTGCGCTTCAGTATCGAGCGCCGCAGGCTCTTCAAGCTCGCCGCCGCGGGCATCCTCGCCGTCGGCATGTCGTCCGGCGTGGCGATGGCCGAGGACAAGATGAAGGTCGCGGCGATCTTCTCCACGCCGATCGAGGAGCCCTGGGTGAACCAGGTGCATGAAGCGCTGCTGAAGGCGCAGGAGGAGCTTGGGGTCGAATACAAATGGGCGGAGAGCGTTCCCTCCGCCGACTACGCCCGCGTGCTCCGTGAATTCGCGCGCGGCGGCTACAAGATGATCTCCGGCGAC
The DNA here is from genome assembly GCA_963761005.1 of uncultured Alphaproteobacteria bacterium. Taxonomy (GTDB): domain Bacteria; phylum Pseudomonadota; class Alphaproteobacteria; order Rhizobiales; family Afifellaceae; genus DASWJZ01. Next base: position 329,553 of record CAVXFK010000027.1, on the reverse strand, counting down.
GCTTTCGCCGCTGAGGATATCTCGCGACGCGTGGCCAAGGAATTTCCTGACGTCGCGTTCGTGATGGGATCTGGTCAGGGCCCAGCGGAGCCGAACTTCGCAGTCTTCGACAACTGGATCCACGAGCCCGCCTACATCTCCGGGATGATCGCTGGCAAGCTCACCAAATCGAACACGATCGGAACCGTCGCCGCCATGGACATTCCGGAAGTGGCACGCCTGACCAACGCCTTCTGCGCAGGCGCCAAGGAAGTGAACCCGGCGGTGAAGTGCAAGGTCTCCTTCATCGGCTCGTTCTTCGATCCGCCGAAAGCCAAGGAGGCGGCGCTCGCGCAGATTTCCGCCGGCGTCGACGCGATCTACGCCGAGCGTTTCGGTGTCATCGAGGCCGCGCAGGAGAAGGGCATCGTCGCCTTCTCCAACATGTCGGACCAGTCTTCAATCGCGCCCGATACTGTCGTCACTGGCCCGGTCTGGGACATGTGGCCGACAATCGAGGCGGCGGTGAAGCAGGTTAAGGCCGGCGTCTTTACGGCGCAGGATTTCGGCACGTTCTCGACCATGACTAAGGGCGGCGCCACGCTCGCCCCCTTCCACGACTGGGAGACGAAGCTTCCGCCCGACGTCATGAAGATGGTCAAGGACAGGGAAGCAGCCATCATGAGCGGCGACTTCCGCGTGCCCGTCGACGAATCGACGCCGGTTTCGGAATGATCCACCTGCTCCCCTCCCCCTTGCGGGGAGGGGCTGGGGGAGGGGTAGCGCCGATCGGCGGTCCCTCCTCCGGTTGCAAGTCCGATGTCGAGCAGCCCCTCCCCTAACCCCTCCCCGCGAGGGGGAGGGGAACGCGGCGCCTCGCCCCTCGTTGCGATGCGCGGCGTCTCGAAGCGCTTCGGCCAGGTGCAGGCGGCCAATTCGATCGACCTGACGCTGAACGCCAGCGACATCCTCGGCCTTCTTGGCGAGAACGGCGCCGGCAAGACCACGTTGATGAACATCCTCTTCGGCACTTACGCCGCCGATGCGGGATCGATCGAGGTGGAGGGCAGACCGGTCACGATCCGCAACTCCGCCGACGCGCTGAACTTCGGCATCGGCATGGTGCACCAGCACTTCGAGCTCGTGCCGCGCCACACGGTGCTCGAGAACCTGCTCGTCGGGAAATCCGGGCCGGACGGCCGCCTGTCGCGCGCGACCGCGATCGAGCGCCTCGCCAAGATCGCCAACGACTATCACCTTCAGCTCGACCCCGACCGGCTCGTCGGCGACCTCTCGGTCGGCGAGCAGCAGCGCGTCGAGATCGCGAAGTCGCTCGTGCGCGGCGCGCGCATCCTCGTCCTCGACGAACCGACTGCGACGCTGACGCCACGCGAGACCGACGGTCTCTTCCGGGCGCTGCGATCGATGGCCGCGAAGGGGATGGGCGTGATCTTCATCTCGCACAAGCTTGCCGAGGTGATCGAGATCACCAACTGCGTGACCGTGATGCGGCACGGGCGCGTCGTTGCCGAGCTCCTGAACGACGGAAATCTGTCGAAGCCGCAGCTCGCCCGCGCGATGTGCGGCCGTGACCTCGTCCCGCCCGAGAAGCCGCCGGTTGAGACCGGCGCGCCGCTTCTCGTCTTCGACCATATCTCCGCCAAGGGCCACGGCAGGGTAGCCCTCCAGGACGTATCGCTGACGCTCCGCGCCGGCGAGATCGTCGGCATCGCGGGCGTATCGGGCAACGGCCAGCGCGAACTGGCCGACCTCGTCGCTGGCGTGCTCGCGCCGGAGCGCGGTACGATCGCGGTCGCCGGCAAGGTCGTCACGCATCCTTCGCCGACAGAAATGCAGGCGCTGAAGATCGGCCGCGTACCGGAGGACCGGCTGACGACCGGCATGATCGGCGCGCTGCCGCTGTCGGAATCGATGGCGCTTCCCTGGGTGGACACGGAACCCTTCAGCCATCACGGCATCCTCGACCGCGCCGCGATCCGCAGCTTCGCGACCGAGCAGATCAAGCGCTTCGATATCCGCACGTCCGGCCCCGACGCGCGCACCGGCACGCTTTCCGGCGGCAATCTGCAAAAAGCGCTCCTTGCCCGCGAGATCGCGCGCGAGCCAAAAATCCTGCTCGCAGCGCAGCCGACGCGCGGCATCGACGTCGGCGCGACGGAATTCATCCACGGCCAGTTCCTGGCGCTTCGTGCCTCGGGCGGCGCCGTGCTCCTGATCAGCGAGGATCTCGAGGAGCTCTTCGCGCTCTCCGACCGGATCGCCGTGATGTACGGCGGGCGGATCATGGCCGACCTGCCGGTTGCCGAAGCAACGGTAGAGCGCGTCGGGCTCCTCATGGCCGGCGTCGAGGAAAAAGCCGCATGATTCGCGTGCGGCTCGAGCGGCGGCAGGAGACTCCGCTTTATCTGCAGATCGCGATTCCGATCGCCGCCGTCGTCGTGACGCTCATCCTCTGCAGCGGGCTCGTCGCGCTCTCCGGCGCGAACGTGATCGAAGCCTACCGGCTTCTCCTCTTCTCCACGTTCCAGTCCGGCTACGACATCGAGGACACGCTGGTGAAGGCGGCGCCGCTCCTCTTCACAGGTCTCGCGGTGCTCGTCGCCTTCCGCGCCAAATTCTGGAACATCGGCGCCGAGGGACAGCTGATGGCGGGCGCCGTCGCCGCCTGCTTCATCGGTGAGCGCGAATGGCTGCCGGCGTTCGCGCTGGTGCCGCTGATGGTCGTCGCCGCCGCGATCTTCGGCGCGCTCTGGGCGCTCTTGCCCGCGCTTCTCAAGGTCAAGCTCAAGGTCGACGACGTCGTCACCACGCTGCTCTTGAACTTCATCATGCTCTACGGCGTGACAGCGCTGCTGGAAGGCCCATGGCGCGACCCGAAGAGCGGCTATCCAAACTCGCCGTCCGTTCGCGTCGAGGCCGAGTTCCCGATCCTGCCGTGGATCAACGTTCATCTCGGCGTGCTCCTCGCCGCTCTCGCCGCGATCCTCGTCTGGTGGATGATGGCGCGCACGACGCTCGGCTTCAAAATCCGCGCCGTCGGCTTCAACCCGGCGGCTTCGGAATATGCAGGCGTGAAGGTCGGGCGCGTGATCATCATCGCGGCGCTGATCTCCGGCGCGCTCGCCGGGCTCGCCGGCGCCGGCGAGGTCGGCGGCGTGCGCTATCAGGTGACCTCCGACCTTTCCTCCGGCTACGGCTACGCCGGCATCGTCATCGCGACGCTGGCGGAATTGAACCCGGTCGGTGCCGTCCCGGCGGCGCTCTTCTTCGCAATCATCTTCAACGGCGCCGGCACGATGGCGCGCGCGACCGGCGTGCCGATCTACCTCGCCGACGTGATCCAGGGCATCGCGCTCGTGTCGATGGTCGCTGGAAGACTGTTCGCGGCGTATCGGCTCAGGCTGATTCCCTCCCCCCTTGCGGGGGAGGGGAAACGCGCCGCGGCGGAGGGAGCGTAGATGAACCTCCTCGCCACCCTCTTCGACGTCGGTTTCTTCGCTGCGCTGATCCGCATCTCGACGCCGCTTCTCCTCGCAACGCTCGGCGAGCTTTATTCGGAGCGCTCCGGCGTGCTCAACCTCGGTATCGAGGGCATCATGCTCTTGGGCGCGATGGTTGGATTCACGGCGGCTTATTTCACCGGCAGCCTCTGGCTTGGCGTGCTCGCCGCGCTCCTGACCGGCATGCTCGCCGGCCTTCTGATGACCTTCCTCGCCGTGGTGCTCGGCGTCAGCCAGCACGTCTCCGGCATCGGCACGACGCTGCTTGCAACCGGGCTCGCCTTCTACCTCTATCGTCTGATCTTCGGACAGCCGACGTCGCCGCCGAATGTCGTGGCCTTCCAGCCGCTGCCGATTCCGCTCCTCTCCGACATTCCCTTCGTCGGGCCGGTGCTTTTCAACCAGTCGCCCCTTACCTACGTCGCGCTTCTTGCCGTGCCGGTGACGGCGTTTCTCCTCTACCGCACGCCCTGGGGTCTCGACTTGAGGACCGTCGGCGAGAATCCGCGCGCGGCCGACGCCGCCGGCGTCAGCGTCTGGGGAATGCGCTGCCAGGCGCTCGTCATCGGCGGCGCGTTGATGGGCGCGGCCGGCGCTTATCTCACCATCTCGCAGTTCAACGCCTTCACCTTCGGCGTCGTCTCGGGCCGTGGCTGGGTCGCGATCGCGCTTGTCGTCTTCGGCATGTGGAGCCCGTGGCGCTGTGCCGGCGGCGCGCTCCTCTTCGCCGCACTCGAGGCGCTGCAGCTCAGGCTGCAGGCGAACAACGCGCTCCATCTTCCCTATCAGGTGTTTCTGATGCTTCCCTTCGTCATGACGATCGTCGCAATGGCGCTCGTCTCGCGCAACGCCCGCGCACCCGCCGCGCTGCTTGTTCCGTTCCGCAAGGAGGAAAGGTAATGTCCGACCTGGGTCCTCGGCTCTCGCTATGCTCGGCCGAGGATGACAATCGAGCGTCACAAAAAGAAACGCGTCATCCTCGGGCGGAGCGAAGCGCTGGCTCGAGGACCCAGGGGGCCAGCCCGGGAAACACAATGACACTCGACCTGCTGGTTCATGACGCCACCCTGCCCGACGGGCGCTCGGGCATCGACATCGCCTGCGCCGGCGGCAAGATCGCCGCCATCGAGCCGAACATAGGCGCCGAGGCCGCGCGGAAGATCGACGCGACGGGGCGGCTCGTCTCCCCGCCCTTCGTCGACTGTCACTTCCATATGGACGCGACGCTGTCGCTCGGGCTCCCGCGCATGAACGTCTCCGGCACGCTGCTCGAAGGGATCGCGCTTTGGGGCGAGCTGAAGCCGCTGCTGACGCCGGAAGCGGTGAAAGAGCGCGCGCTCCGCTATTGCGACCTCGCCGTATCGAAGGGCCTGCTCGCGATCCGCAGCCATGTCGACATCTGCGACGACCGGCTGACCGCGGTCGATGCGCTTCTCGACGTGAAGCGTGAGATCGCGCCCTATATCGACCTGCAGCTCGTCGCCTTCCCGCAGGACGGTTATTTCCGCTCGAAGAACGCCGCGAAGAATCTGGAGCGCGCGCTCGACAACGGTGTCGACGTTGTCGGCGGCATCCCGCATTTCGAGCGCACCATGACGGACGGAGCGCGAAGCGTGACCGCGCTCTGCGAGATTGCGGAGAAACGCGGGCTCCTCGTCGACATGCACTGCGACGAGACCGACGATCCGATGTCGCGCCACATCGAGATGCTGGCTTACGAGACGACGCGCCTCGGCCTTCAAGGCCGCGTCGCCGGCTCGCACCTGACCTCCATGCACTCGATGGACAATTATTACGTCTCGAAGCTCCTGCCTTTGATGGCCGAGGCGGGCGTCCACGCGATCCCGAATCCGCTGATCAACATCGTGCTGCAGGGCCGCCACGACACCTATCCGAAGCGGCGCGGCATGACGCGCGTGCCGGAGATGCGCTCTCACGGCATCAACGTCGCCTTCGGCCAGGATTGCTGCATGGATCCCTGGTATTCGCTCGGCGGCGCCGACATGCTCGACGTCGCGCATATGGGGCTTCACGTCGCGCAGCTGGCGAGCCGCGAGGCGATGCGCTTCTGCTTCGATGCCGTGACGACGAATCCGGCAAAGGTCATGCATCTCGACGGCTATGGGCTCGAAGTGGGCAAGAACGCCGACATGGTCGTGCTTCAGGCGTACGACCCGATCGAAGCGATCAGGCTGCGCGCCCGCCGCCTCTTTGTGATCCGTCGCGGCAAGGTGATTTCCGAGACGCCGGCGGAGCTCGCCGCGCTCGATCTTCCGTCACGGCCCGAGAAGCTCGACCCCGCGAGCTATTTTCCGCGCGCCTGACGACTCGACGAAACACTTCGACCTTCGACGCAATCACTTTGCGGCGACCGCGAAACGAAGGCCGCGGCATCGCGTGATAGAGGTTCGCTCCAATTCTTCGATCCGAGGAGCCGCAGATGCGCAGATTGATCCTGATCGTTACCGCCGCGCTCCTTGCGAGCGCCTCGGTCGCCAGTGCCAGGCCCTCCACGCTGACGATGAGCTGCGCTGTTGCGGCGGCCACCGTTGCGCGCGCCGGCGCGATCGTGCTTTCGACGGGCGTCCACACCTACGATCGCTTCGTCGCGCACGACGGCTTTTGTCTTCCCGGGCAAAGGACCGAGATTGCCTATGCGCCGACGCTCGACAGTCCGATCTGCGCGATCGGCTACGTGTGCAAGGAGCGCCTTCGCTACAACAACTACTGATCGCGCGTGCGAAGGCTTAGTCCCACAATCCCCGGATTTCACACAGGACGATATTCCGGGCCTCGACGCCCGCGTCTTTTTCGGTGATCGTCCCACCCGTGAGAGGGCGGACGGTTCGACGAAGGCAGGTCGGACGGCACGTCCGGGTCTCTCGCCCGCGCCGGGGTCCTTCGGGGTTCCGGAAAGCCTCGCGGGTCGTCGGTCAGGCTACGCGCTGCAGCGATGCGCGTGTAGTTCCCGGCGAGCCGGTGCTCCATGAACGGCGGCCAAACCGTTCGATGGCGTGTCCGATCCGCGGTCGGAACGCGACCTGGGATCCTCGGCGCTGAGGCGCTCAGGCTCAGACCCAGGCGATGCGGCGGCATGTCGAAAGGCATGAGGCCCATGAGCAGGGCTGATAGGGAGGCGTCGGTTGGCTCGTCCAAGCGACGCCTTTCCTATTTCTACATTCCCCAAATCCCCATTCGCGAGGAACCTACTCCGAAGCGGCGGCAGCCGCCGGAGTCGCCATCGGTGCCGCGCCCCGCTTGCGCAGAAGCAAAAGCATCGGGATGCACACGATTGTGACGACAGCCATTGTCTTGAAGTCGTCGAGATAGCTGATCATCTGCGCCTGCGTGGTCGCAAGCCCGTTGAGATAGGCGAGCGCTGCCGTCCCGCCTTTCGTGATCGACATCCCGCCGGGCAGCTTGAAGGCGTAAAGCGCCGGGTTGAAGGGCGAGACCTTGGCGGCGAGCTCGGCGTGATTGATCTGCGTGTTCTGCGCAAGCAGCGTCGCCATGATCGAGATGCCGACGCTCGAGCCGAGATTTCGGACGAGCGAGAAAAGGCTTGACCCCTCAGTGCGAAGCTCGGGTCTGAGCGTCGCAAAGGCAAGCGTCGATAGCGGCACGAAGACCAAGCCGAGGCCGAGGCCCTGGGTGATGCCGTTTGTGACGACCAGCATCGAGCCCATCTCGGGGCTGAAGCCCGCCATCTCCCACAGCGAATAGGCGACGAACAGAAGCCCGACGAAGATCAGGAGCCGCGCGTCGACCCTATGCACCAGCCTGCCGACGATGGCCATCGAGATCATCGTGCCGACGCCGCGCGGCGCGAGCACGAGACCGCTGGTGATGACGGGATAGCCGAGGATGTTCTGCAGCATCGGCGGCAGCAGCGCCATCGTGGCGAGCAGGATGATGCCTATCGTGAAGATGAACATGAGGCCGATCGCGAAGTTACGGTCTTTCAGCAACGCTATCTCAATGAACGGCTCCTTCGCGGTGACGATGTGAATGGCGAACATCCAGAGCGCGCCGATGACGAGGCCCGTCTCGATCACGATCTCGCCGGAGGAGAACCAGTCTAGCTGCTGGCCGCGATCGAGCATCATTTGCAGCGCGCCGACGGCGAGCGACAGAAGCGCGAAGCCGATCACGTCGAAGCGCCGCGCACGAAGCTTTGTCTCCGGCATGAAGATGAGTACGCCGAGGAACGCCACGATGCCGACCGGAACATTCACATAGAATGCCCAGCGCCAGTTGAAGGTCTCGGTGAGCCAGCCGCCGAGCACGGGTCCGGCAATCGGGCCGACCATCAGGCCGGCCCCCCAGATCGCCATCGCTTGGCCGTGCCGCTCACGCGGGTTGATGTCGAGAAGCACCGCCTGCGAGAGCGGCACGAGGGCGGCGCCGAAGGCACCCTGCGCGATGCGGAACACCACGATCTCGCCGAGGCTCGTCGCGATGCCGCAGAGCATCGAAGCGGCGGTAAAACCAGTGATGCAGATCATGAACCAGCGCTTCCGACCGATCTGGTCGCTGACCCAGCCGGTGAGCGGCGTCGCGATCGCGGCGGCAACGATATAGGACGTGAGCACCCAGGTGATCGTGTCCTGCGCCGCGTTCAGGCTCCCCTGCATGCTCGGCAGCGCAACGTTGGCGATCGTCGTGTCGAGAATCTGCATGATCGTCGCGAGCATGATCGAGACGGTGATCAGCCCGCGATAGCGAACGCCCTCCCCGTCCGGTCCGATCTCCGTCACGGCCGTGCCATCGCCTGCGGAATGGGTTGCACCGCGCCCGTGGCTCCGAAGAGGAAGGCGAGCGCCGGGCGTCTGTAGCCTGTATCGACGCTGACCGATGCGCTCAGGCCGGCGCGGAGCGGAAGGTCGCTCGTCGCTTGGTCGAACTCGATCCGGACCGGCACGCGCTGCACGACCTTCACCCAGTTGCCGGTGGCGTTCTGCGGCGGAAGCAGCGAGAACTCCGAGCCGGTCCCCGCCCCGATCGAGGCAACTCTGCCACTCAGCGCCAGGTTCGGATAGGCGTCGATCGAAACGGTCACCTTCTGGCCCGGCGCCATATGCGTCAGGTCTGTCTCCTTGAAGTTCGCTTCGATCCAGCTTCGACTGCTCTCCATGAGGGCAACGACGGAAGTGCCGACACCGACATACTGGCCCTCCTTCAGGCGGTCGGTCTGGCTGACGATGCCGGCGGCCGGCGCGCGCACCTCGGCGTGCTTCAGGTCGAGCGCCGCCTTGTCGCGAAGCGCTATCGCCTGGAGCACAAGGGGATGCTGGTCGGTCGGGATGTCAGGGGTGCCGGTGAGCGCCGCCTTGGCGCCTTCCATGGCCTGTTCGTCCATCGCAACCGTCTGCTTGGCCGCTCGAAGATCGTTCTGCGCCTCGTCGAATTGCGCGGCCGACGATGTCCCCGACGCCGCCAGCTTCTGATAACGGTCGAAGACCTTCTGCTTGTAGTCCAGGTCGTCATGCGCCTGGCTCAACTCCGCCTCCGCGTGGCGATAGGTGGAGCGCATCTGCTCCACCTGCAGCCTTGCCGAGGCAACGGCCGCTTGCGCCTGCTCATAGGCGATCTGATAGGCCTGTGGGTCGATGCGGAAGAGCATGTCCCCCGCCTTCACATGCTCGTTCTCCGACACGGCGACGTCGGTGATGCGGCCCGCCACCTCCGCGACGATCGACACCATGTCCTGCTCGACATAGGCGTTGTCGGTCGACGCATAACGTCCGGCGAGCAGCCAGAAATAGCCTCCGACCACGATGAGAAGCACGGGTACGGCGAACATCGCCGTGCGCTTCGAAAGCAGCCGGCGCCGCCAGGAACGCTTGCCTTCCGCCGGTGCGTTTGACTCACTCATTGCACAATCCGTCTTTGATTGATGTCGTCTTCGATCGAGTGCGCCTCGCCGCCGCGCTCCGAAAGCGCCGCCCGCAGATGACGAAGGCCGTTCTTCATCGTCTCGATTTCCGCGGGCGTGAGTCCGGCTGTAATCTCATCGATCACACACCGGCCGACGCTGCGGATCTCGTTCAGGACGCCGCTCGCCTGCTCCGACAGGAGCAGGATGCGCGCGCGCTTGTCGTTCGGGTCGGGTCGGCGCACGACGAGGCCGGCCTCCTCCATCCGCGCCAGATGGCGGCTGAGCGTGATCGGCTCGATCTCGAGCAGGTCCGCCAGCCCGGCTTGGTTAATGCCCTCGTTCATCGCCAGATAGGCGAGAACCTGCCATTGCGCGCGCGTCAGGCCGAGCTCGCGCGCACGCTGGTTGAAGCGCTTGCGCAGAAGCCTAGCCGTGTCGGCAATCAGAAAGCCCAGGCTATTGGCCTTTGCCCACTTCAGGTCGTTCATGCCGCTGCATATAATAAGCTTGCTTATGATAAGCTAGGCTATTTCTGCGTAGTGGTTGAGCGTTTCCTTGAGGCCCTCCCGCGAAGCCAATAAGGAGGGTGGAAGCAGCAGCCACGGATCCCATGGAAGACGACCTCGCACATGCCCGGCTCGCCGCGATTGTCAGCTCGTCTGACGACGCCATCGTCGCCAAGGACCTGAATGGCACGATCACGGATTGGAACGCGACTGCCGAAAGGCTCTTCGGCTACACGGCGGAAGAGGCGATTGGCCGCAACATTTCGCTAATCGCCCCGCCGGGGCGCGAAGTCGAGATGCGCGAGATCCTCGCCAAAGTTGTGCGCGGCGAAAAGGTTGACCACTTCGAGACACAGCGCCGCCACAAGGACGGCTCGCTCATCGAGATCTCGGTCACCGTCTCACCCATCTACGGCGCGAGCGGAAAGGTCGTCGGTGCGTCGAAGATCGCGCGCGAGATCGGCGAGCGGAAGCGCCTTGCAGCGCAAAGAGGGCTGCTCGCGGCGATCGTAAGCGCCTCCGGCGACGCCATCATCAGCAAGGACCTGGACGGCACCGTCACCAGCTGGAACAACGCCGCCGAGCGCCTCTTCGGCTACACCGAGGCGGAGATGCTCGGCCAGTCCATCTCGAAGATCGTGCCGCCGGAGCGCATCGACGAGACGAAGCGCATCCTCGCCGAGATTGCCCGCGGCGAGCGCATCGACCATTTCGAGACGCAACGCCGCCACAAGGATGGCTCGCTCGTCGAAATCTCGCTGACGGTATCGCCGATCTACGATGATGCCGGCCGGGTCATCGGTGCCTCGAAAATCTCGCGCGACATCAGCGAGCGGCGGCATGCGGAGGAACGGCTGAGACTCCTGATGCGCGAGCTCGATCACCGCGCCAAGAACATCCTCGCCGTGGCGCAGGCCATGCTGCGCCTGACCCGCGCCGACACGGTTCCCGACTACGTGAACGCGCTGGAGGGCCGCATCCGCGCACTCGCGCGCGTGCATAGCCGGGTCGCTGAGAGTTGCTGGAGCGGCGCCGACATCCGCGCGCTCGCCGCCGCCGACATCGAGATATTCTCCGACGCCGGCCAGCGCATGACCGCCGAAGGCGATTCGGTCTGGGTTTCACCGGCCGCCGCGCAGGTGATCGCCATCGTGCTGCACGAGCTTTCCACCAACGCCGCGAAATACGGCGCGCTTTCAACGGACACGGGCTCCGTCGCGATCCACTGGCACCGCGACGCCGCCGGCGACCTCTGCCTCTTCTGGACCGAGGAGGGCGGCCCGACGGTGGCCGAGCCGAGCCGCCGCGGCTTCGGCACGCAGATCGTCGAGCGTGGCGTGCCCGACCAGCTTGGTGGCAGCGCCGAAACGACGTGGTCGCCGGCCGGCTTCCGCTGCACTTTCGTGGTTCCCGCTGCCCACATCGTCGATCCGACGAAAAAAGTGGCGACGGCGGTTTGATCAGGCGAGGACGCGATGACCGGCGACAACGAGGCGATCGTCACGGCCGGCGTCCGGCTGACGCATCCCGGCCGCGTGCTCTTCCCCGGCCAGGGGCTGAGCAAGGGCGACCTCGCCGCCTACTACGAGACAGTCGCCGAATTGATGCTGCCGCATATCGCGAACCGTCCGCTCAGCCTCGTTCGCTGTCCGGCCGGCAGTGGCAAGGAATGCTTCTTCCAGAAGCACGATACCGGCGGCTTCCCGAGTGCCATGCAAAGCACGCCGATCGCCGAGGCGTCGGGCACGAAGGCCAGCTATTTCTTCCTGACCGACATTGCTGGGCTCGTCGCCGGCGTGCAGATGGGAGTGCTGGAGTTCCACATCTGGGGCTCGCGGATCGATCAAGTGGAGAAGCCCGACCGGCTCGTCTTCGATCTCGATCCGGATGTCGGGCTCGGGTTCGACCACGTGCGGCGCGCTGCGGTCGATGTGCGCGAGCGCCTCGCCGCGCTGGGCTTAAACTCCTTTGCACTTCTGACCGGCGGCAAGGGCATCCACGTCGTCGCGCCGCTTTCGCGGCGGTCGGAATGGCCGCAAGTGAAGACCTTCGCCAAGGGGTTTGCCGCAAGGCTCGCGGCCGACGCCCCCGACCGTTACGTCGCCAACATGGCGAAGGCGAAGCGGAAAGGCCTGATCTTCGTCGACTATCTCAGGAACGAGCGCGGCTCGACCGCGATCGCGCCCTATTCGACCCGCGCGCGCGACGGCGCGCCGGTCGCGACACCCCTCGCCTGGGATGAGCTTGACACGATCGACGCCGCAAATGCCTTCACCGTCAAGTCGATGCCGGAGCGAGCGCGCGGGATCGGCGATCCCTGGGCCGGATATTCCGACGTCGCACAATCGATAACCAAGAAAATGCTGCAAGCGGTCGGAGCAGCATGAGCGAGAATCCCCGCCCGCCCGCGCTCGATCCTGGAACCGATGAGGATGCGATCAGCGCTGCGCAGAAGATCGGCGGATTTGGCGTAAATGTCGGCGTCGGCGAGGCGAACGCGCTCTATCGCCTCCCTGATGTCGACGCTGTTCACGCTTGGCTCGCGGCTCTCGTGGGTTGACTGCACGCCGGAACGGAGTCACTCACCAGATCGTTACATTAATAGGGCATTATCCTCGATAACGCGGCGAAGTAGTTTTACAGGGAGCGGCATGAACCGCCTGGTCGTCATTTCCAACCGCGTCGGTCCGCTGAACGACGAGGGAAAGGCGGGCGGTCTTGCGGTTGGACTCGCGGATGCGCTTCGCCAGCGAAGCGGTCTTTGGTTCGGCTGGTCGGGCAAGATCAGCGAAGAAGGCACATTCGGTCCGCTGCAGATCAAGTCGGAAGGCGACGTGCAACTCGTCACCATCGACATGACGCAGGTCGACCTTGCCGATTTCTATAACGGCTTCGCCAACCAGGCGCTCTGGCCGATCCTTCACTACCGCATGGACCTCGCCGGTTACGACCGGCGTTTTGCCGAAGGATTCTGGCGCATCAACGAGCGCATGGGCGCGCGCCTCGCGCCGCTGCTGAAGCCCGACGACCTCGTCTGGGTGCACGACTATCATTTCATCCCGCTCGGCGGCCAGATCAGGGCCTCCGGATTCACCGGCGCGCTCGGCTACTTCCTGCACGTTCCCTTTCCGCCGGCGGAAGTGCTGACGGCCCTGCCCGATGCGCACAGGCTCGTCCGCTCCATGCTTGCTTATGACGTCGTCGGCTTCCAGACCGAGACCGACCGCGGCAACTTCGCCCGCTTCCTGACGACCGAGTTCGGCGGAAAAGAGCTTGAGGCCGGCTGGATCGAAGTCGGCGGCCGGCGGCTTCGCGCCGACGTCTTCCCGATCGGCATCGACGCGGAGCGCTTCGCGACCTTTGCCAAGACGGCGGAGGGGAAGCGCCGCTATTCGCAGATCCGTTCCGACCTGAACGACCGCAAGCAGATCATCGGCGTCGATCGGCTCGACTATACGAAGGGCATCCCGGAGCGCCTCCTGGCGTTCGAGCGGCTGCTCAAGGACTACCCCGAGAACCGCAGCAAGGTGGACTTTCTGCAGGTCGCACCGCTCTCGCGCGAGAACGTGAAGGCCTATGCGCGGCTCCGCCGCGAGCTTGAGGAGCTCGCCGGTCACATCAACGGTGCCTACGGCCTCCTCGACTGGACGCCGATGCGGGTGATGACGCGCGGCTTCTCGCGCAAGGGCCTCGCCGGGCTCTACCGCGCCAGCCACGTTGGGCTGGTGACGCCACTTCGCGACGGCATGAACCTGGTGGCGAAGGAATTTGTCGCCGCCCAGGACCCGGAAGATCCGGGTGTCCTAATCCTGTCGCGCTTCGCGGGTGCTGCCTGCGAGCTGACCGAGGCGCTGATCGTCAACCCTTACGACTACGGCGAGATGGCGGAGGCATTGCAGCGGGCGCTCCGGATGCCGCTCGGCGAGCGCAAGGAGCGCTGGCTGATGCTGAACGACGCCGTGCGCACCGGCACCGCGCGCCGCTGGTGTACGCTCTTCCTCGATGCGCTCGAGGCGACGCACGTGCAGGCGCGCCTGAAATTTCTCGACGAGCCGGACGACGGCGAGGGCGGGAAGACGGAGCTCGCGCGGCTGCGCCGCATTGGCGGCGTCCCGCCCTGGGGTGAGCTGAAGCCGCTCCGTGGCCGACACACGCGCCATTGAGAAGGGCTGCGCCGCGCCGCGCGGACTGTTAGCCTCCCGCGCGGGAGGAGCTATGCGTAAAGCAAACGGCGGCGGGCTCAGACTGCGCGTGGTGCTTCGCCACGGCGCAGCGCTCGGCCCGGGCAAGATCGACCTGCTCGAAGCGATCGCGGAGACCGGCTCAATCCGCGCCGCCGGCAGCCGCTTCAAGATGAGCTACCGCCGCGCCTGGGGCCTCGTCGCGGAGCTGAACGGAATATTCCGCACCCCGCTTGTCGTCGCCGAGACCGGCGGTCGCGGCGGTGGCGGCGCATCGCTGACCCCGCTCGGCCACAAGGTCGTCGAGCGCTTCCGCCGCATGGAGGAAGGATCCTGGTCGGTCGTCGAGCCGGATTTCCGCGCGCTTGCGAGGGAGTTGGCGAAGCAGCCGCGGGGCTCTTGACATTGCGTTATTTCTGTTCGGGAATAACGCGAGTTGCCCTGGAGCCCCTGATGTCGAAGCGGATCGCCTCCCTTGTCCTGACGTTTCTCGCCGTTACTGCCGTGAGCCTTCCCGCCCGCGCGCAAGCCGACGATGCGACGCTCGTCTTCGCCGCGGCGAGCCTCAAGAACGCGCTCGACGCCATCGTCGACGATTATTTCAAGGCGACCGGCAAGACGGTGACCGTCAGCTACGCCGGGAGCTCGGCGCTGGCCAAGCAGATCGAGCAGGGCGCGCCGGCCGACATCTTCTTCTCCGCCGATCTCGACTGGATGAACGACATCGCCGGCAAGGACCTGATCGTGTCCGACACGCGCGTAACGCTGCTCGGCAACGACATCGTGCTCGTCGCGCCCGTAGCAAGCGACGTGCACGTGGATATCGGCCCGAACTTCCCGCTCGCGGCGACGCTTGGCGACGGCAAGCTGGCGATGGCGCTGACGGCATCGGTGCCGGCCGGTAAATACGGCAAGGCCTCGCTTGAATTGCTTGGTGTTTGGGAGAGCGTCTCGGCCAAAGTAGCGGAGGCGGAGAACGTGCGCGCCGCGCTGGCGCTCGTCTCGCGCGGGGAGGCGCCGCTTGGCGTCGTCTACGCCACCGACGCCAAGGTCGATCCGGGCGTGAAGGTGGTCGGGGTGTTCCCCGAGGATTCGCATCCGCCGATCCTCTATCCGGTAGCCCTGACCGCGTCGGCGAAGCCCGGCGCGCGCGCGTTCCTCGACTATTTGACCTCACCCGCCGCCAAGCCTCGCTTCGAGGAGCAGGGCTTCCGAGTGGTTGCGCCGGGTTCCTGAGGACGGCACCGCCCGCGATGGACTTCACGCCCGCCGAGTTCGTCGCGATCAAGCTCAGCCTGCGCGTCGCCGTCGTTGCGACGCTCGTGAGCCTGCCTTTCGGCGTCGCGGTCGCGATGCTCCTTGCGCGCGCCCGCTTCCCCGGGAAGACGCTGGTCGACGGCATCGTGCACCTGCCGCTGGTGCTGCCTCCCGTCGTCACCGGCTACATCCTTCTGATCGGCTTCGGCCGCCGCGGGCCTATCGGCGCTTTCCTCGAGCACACCTTCGGTCTCGTTTTCGCCTTTCGCTGGACCGGCGCCGCGCTCGCATCGGCCGTCATGGGCTTTCCGCTCATGGTGCGCGCCGTGCGCCTCTCGATCGAATCGGTCGACCGGCGGCTGGAGGACGCGGCGGCGAGCCTTGGCGCCCAGAGCCTGGTCGTCTTCGCGACGGTGACTTTGCCGCTCGTCTTTCCAGGCCTTCTTGCCGGCGCCGTGCTTGCCTTCGCACGCGCGATCGGCGAGTTCGGCGCGACCATCACCTTCGTGTCGAACATCCCGGGCGAAACGCAGACCATCCCCTCGGCGATCTACACCGCGCTGCAGATACCCGGCGCCGAGACGGCTGCGATAAGGCTGAGCCTCGTCTCGATCGTCATCTCACTCTCAGCCCTGATCCTTTCCGAAGTGCTGGCGCGCCGTATGCGCCGGAGGCAGGCCGCGCATTGAGTCTCGTGCTCGAGCTTCAGGACCGGCGCGGCGACTTCACACTCGACGTAGCGTTCGAGGCCGGCGCCGGCGTGACCGCGCTCTTCGGCCGCTCGGGCGCCGGCAAGACGACGATCGTGACCATGGTCGCGGGGCTCGCGCGGCCGCGCGAAGGTCGCATCCTGCTCAACGGCCGCGTCCTCTTCGATTCCGCAACGAGGGCGAATCTGCCGACCTGGCAACGCAGGGTCGGCATGGTCTTTCAGGAGGCGCGGCTCTTTCCACACCTCTCGGTGAAGGCGAACCTTCTTTACGGTCGCTGGGCAGGCCGGCGCCGCTCCGAGACGCGGCTTGAGTCCGTCCTCTCGCTGCTCGGGCTCGAAGCTTTCTTGGAGCGCCGGCCGCACACGCTCTCAGGCGGTGAGGCACAGCGCGTCGCGATCGGCCGCGCCCTGATGGCGGCACCCGACATCCTGTTGATGGACGAGCCGCTCTCCAACCTCGACGGCGCGCGCCGCGCCGAAATCCTTCCGTTTCTGGAGAAGCTCGCGCACGAGGGCGGCGTGCCGATCCTCTATGTCAGCCACGCGGTCGACGAGGTGGCGCGGCTTGCCGATTCGATCGTGGTGCTGAACGAAGGCCGCCTCGTCGCCGCCGGCCCGATCGAGGAGGTGTTCGGCCGCTACGACCTCGGGCCCGCGACCGGCCGACACGAAGCCGGGGCGCTCCTCCTCGCCAGGATCGTCGGCGAGGACGCGGAATTCGCGCTGACCAAGCTGAAGATCGACGGCGCGGAGCTGGTCGTGCCGGCGCTCGGCCGCCCGTCCGGCGCCAGAGTCCGGCTCCGCATCCGCTCGCAGGATGTCGCGCTCGCGCTTACGCCGCCGGAAGGCCTCTCGATCCGCAACGTAGTGCCCGTCGAGATCGTGTCGGTCGACGTCGACGATGCCGCCTCTGCCGAGGTTCTGCTTTCCGCCGCGGGCCAGTATCTGCGCTCGCGCATCACGCGAAAGTCCGCCGCCGAGCTCGGCCTTCGCCCCGGGCTTTGCGTCTTCGCCCTGATCAAGAGCATTGCGGTCGAGGCGGATCGCTCCGGCCGCAGCTGACCTCCAACGTCAATGGCGGAGGGGCCCCGAGAGCACTTCGCCGGTCTCCTCCGAGACGACGGTCGAGTGGCCCGGATCGCCCTCCGGCATCGGCACGCCGCGCAGCAAGAGGAAGCTCACCGAGTGACCGCCATAAAGCCCGGCGGGGAAGCGTGTCTTCCGATGGATCAAGTATTCGCCCTCGCTGTTGAGCGTCAGCGCCCCCTCGTCAACGAGTTGCTTGAGGCCCGCCGCCTCCGGCAGCACGACATAAGGCTCAGGCGGAAGCGATGCGACGACGGTCTCCACGTCGATCGTCACGACGCCGCCCGGATTGTAGCGCTTGAGCTCGGCGCTCGGGGTGAGCGGCTCGCGCCTGACGGTCACGCCGCCGTCGTTGTTTTCGACCCTGAGCGCTCCGGCCCCCGGAACGACGATCAGCGGCCAGCGGCCGGCGGTTTCCTTCAGCGATTCGATCGCGCCTGACGGCACGGAGAATGTGCTGACATTATAGTGCGCGACCGTCTTGACCGGCGCCTTGCCGACCTGCTCGGTCACGAGGGCGGCGGCCTTCGCGGCCGCGACGGACGGGACCTCCCAGAACGGCTTCATGCAATCGATGCGCTTGAGGAACGTGACCCGCTCGGCCGGGAGCCCCGTTTCGCCCGCAAGCGGAAGCATCGCGCTCTCCGGCCGTGGTATCCAGGTGCCAGAGGTGACGACGACGTTCTCGATCCGCTCCACCGCGCCGGAGAACCGCCAGATCGACGCTTCGAGCGACGCGATCACGACGTAGAGCGGACTCTCGCCCGCCTCCACGTTGACGTTCCCGGTTTGCACGGTCTTGTCCTGCGTTCCGATCGCGACCGAGGAGAGCGCCTCCGGACCATAGGCGCCGAGAACGATCACCTCCGCCTCGGCCGACGCTACGGGCATTCCGCAGGCCTCCGCCTCCGCAGCCTCTCCGCGGGTGAGCGTCTCACGCTTCACCTCCTCGCGCTTTTTCGCAGCCGCCTCGGCCGCCTCGTGCGACACCGCCGCGACCGGCTCCTTCGCGCGCTCCTTGAAGGCCCGCGCTTCGTCCTCGGTGATCTTGCCGCTTGAATTGGTGTCGACTGTGCGGAACAGCGCGTCGGCCGCGGCCTCGTATTCCCGCAATGTCACGCGGCCATCATTGTCGCTGTCGAGCAGCAACGCCTGCCTGATCGAGTCGGCGAGCTTCTCGACGCTCTTCGCCTGCGCGCGGCCCTGCGGCGTGTCGAGCCCCGGCATGGCGGATGCTTCCGCCCACCCGACCCGCTTGTCGCCGTCGGTGTCTGCCTGCATCACCTGCTCGACGGCATGATCCTGGCGGGCGGTGATGTCGATGTCGCGGCCGAAGAAGCTCTGCCGACCCGCATAAGCGAGCGAGCTGCGGACCTCGTCTTCCGTGACGTAGCCGTCGCCGTCGATGTCCTTCTGCATGATCTCGACCGCCCGCCTCGCGCGGTAGGTCGCGTCGAGCATGCGCTCGTGCACGGCGACGTCTCCCGCCGTGATGGCGTCTCCACCCGTGCCGAGGTTGGCGAAATCCCTGTCCACCGACTTCATCAAGGTCTCGAACGTGATTCCGCCCCGCATCCACTTGCCGAAGAGCTGAACCTCGGGCGGAGCGTCGTTGGTCTGTGCGGCCGCCGGCATCGACACCAGGAGCGCGCCGAGGGCGAGAAATCCGAAAGCGTTGCAGCGCCGCATGGCGGCTCCTTCTGTCTCTTCGGGCAAATGCTGACACGCGGGAGTTGAAGCTGTGTGACAAATGCCGCCCGGATGACGGCATGATTAAGAGCGCCTGAACGATCACCGTGGGCAGAGCCGTCAGCGCGCCGGTTGCGT
Organism: uncultured Alphaproteobacteria bacterium; assembly: GCA_963761005.1. Lineage (GTDB taxonomy): Bacteria > Pseudomonadota > Alphaproteobacteria > Rhizobiales > Afifellaceae > DASWJZ01. The sequence goes on along the minus strand of CAVXFK010000027.1, from coordinate 310,606 downwards.
CGCGCAGTGCGCCGTGTCGCAAAGTGATCTCTTGCGAATGAGACGGCCGTCTCATAGCTTCGCCGAAGCTGCGCAAAGAAGACGCGACGAATTTGAGGGGGGATTCTTCCGTGAAGATCGGGTTCTGCATGCTGCTCTGGACGACGCACGTCACGGAGAAGCACAAGGGCATTCTCGAAGCGCTGAAAGCGACCGGCTACGACGGCGTGGAGATTCCCGTCTTCGAGGGGACGCCAGACCACTTCGCCAAGGTCGGGAAGATGCTCGACGAGCTTGGCCTCGGGCGGACCACCATCACCGTCGTGCCGACTGAGGACAAGAACCCGATCGGCAAGGATGCGGCGCAGCGGAAGGCCGCCGTCGATTACCTGAAATACTGCGTCGACTGCACCGCCGCTCTCGGTGCGAGCGCCATCGGTGGGCCACTGACGCAGACGCTTGGGTATTTCTCCGGCAAGAGTCCGACCGCCGCGGAGCGCGCGCGCGCACGCAGCGTGCATCGCAAGGTCGGCGACTACGCTCAAAAACAGGGTGTGAAGCTCGCCATCGAGGCGGTCAACCGTTTCGAGACCTATTTCGTCAACACCATGCACGACCTCGCCGCTTATCTCGACTTCGTCGACCATCCGGCGATCCAGGGCATGTACGACACCTTCCACGCCAATCTCGAGGAAGCCGACCCGATCGCCGCGATCGGAGAGATCCGGCCGCATATGATCCACGTCCACATCTCCGAGAACGACCGCGGCGTGCCCGGCCGCGGACACGTGCCTTGGGCCGCGACCTTCAAGGCGCTGAAGAAGGCGAAGTATGACGGCTGGCTGACGATCGAGGCCTTCGGGCGCGGCCTGCCGGAGCTTGCCGCGGCAACGCGCGTCTGGCGCGATTTCTCCGAAGGACCGGAAGCTGTCTACAAGGAAGGCTTCAAGACGATCAGAAACGGCTGGAAGAAGGCCTGAGCGCCCTCAATCCACGCCCTTGAGGAGAAGCCCGCTCTCTTCGGAGTAGACCTTGGAGTGGCAGGGATTGCCATCCGGCTCTGGCACGCCGCGCATGAGAAGGAAGGTCACGGCGTGATCGGCGCAAAGCTCAGCCGGGAGCCGTATCTTCTCGCGGATCAGATACTCGCCCTTCGTATCGCGCGTCAGCGCGCCGGACTTTAGAAGCTGCAGGAGCCCGGCCTCCCGCGGGAGCACCTCGTAGGGCACGACCGGCAGCTCCGAAACTACGCTTTCCGCGTCGATCTCCACTACGCCACCAGGGTTGCTGCGGCCAAGGTCGCTCGCCGGATCGTCGGCGCCGGTCGTGAGGGTCATGCTCTCCGGATCCTTCTGGATGCGTACCTTGCTGCCTTCGATCTCGACCGTCGGAAAGGCACCCTTCTCCGATACCGACTGAACGGTCCCCGAAGGCAAGAGGAACGCGCCGGCGGTCAGTCCCGCTGCGACGACTACAGGGTCCTTGCCGAGCCTCGCGCGAATCACCGCGACCGTCTGCGCCGAGGCGATCGAGGGCGCTTCCCGGAAGGCCTTCAGGCAACCCGTGCTGGCGAGGAACAAGGCGCGGTCCTTTGGAATGCCGGTCTCGCCCATCAGCGGCACTATCGTCGGCGTACCGTTGGCGACAAGTCCGGTGTTCGAGGAGACCACGAGCCGTTCGACGCGCTCAACGGCACCTGTCACGCGCCAGATCATCGCAGCACCGGAGAGAGCCACGACATAGAGCGGCTTGTCGCCGGGCTCGATCGTGAGCATGACTGCTTCCGTGACCTGGTCCTGCGTCGCGATGGTCGCGGAGGAGAGCGCCTCCGCCTCGTAGAGGCTCACGACGGCAACGTCCGTCTCCGCCGACGGCGCGGGCATCCCGCAGGCGGCCGACTGCATCTGAGAGGCCACGGCCGCGAGCGGCCCGGCGAGGCTGATTTGTCTTTCGCTCGCGGTGGTCTCTGTCGCGCGCTGCGGCGCAGCCTCCGCCGCCGGCGCGCCCGAACGATAGGCCGTCACTTCCGCGCGCGAAAGCAGCCCGTCGCCGTCGGTATCGACACCGCGGAAGAACGCATCGCCAACCGCCTGATATTCGGTGAGGGTGAGGACGCCGTCGCCGTTTGGATCAAGCGTCAGAAGGAAGGCGCCCCGGCCGCCCTTCTCGGCGCGGTCCTCGGCGTCGACCTTGGTGGCCTGCGCCGCCGCCTCCGTCCAGTCGATCCGACCGTCGCCATTCGTGTCGACCGCGAGATAGTCCTTGACGCGCTGTTCGCGGCGCTGATCGAGGGCGGGCGAGTTTCCGACTGCCTCCTGCTCCGCCTTCAGAACCGTCCGCACCTCGTCCTCGACGACGACGTTGTCGAAATTCAGGTCCATGCGCATGATCTCGGCCGTTCCTTTGGCCCGACGCATGGCGATGATGATCCTCGAGAATTCGTCGACCGCGCCCGGCCGGATGGCATCGCCACCGTTCTCCGCGTAGCGCCTGAACTCCGCTTCGAGGTAGGTGTGGAAGAATTCGAAACGGATACCCTCCTGCATCTTCGGCCCGAAGATCTTATCCCGCGGAGACGAGGCAGACTCGTCTGGCGCCGCGGCAAGACCGGGCGACGCGAAGGCCAGGAGGATGGCAGCGGCAAGGATGCGAGGGCGCATGGCGATATTCTTTCGCGGATTCGCCTCGACCCTTGCCCGCGGCCGGTAACGAAACGGCGACGGTCGCCCTCGATCCTGGCGCCGCGGTTAACGGACGATGAAGCTCTTGAGAGCGCGATGCGCGTCGGCGCTCACCAGTAGCGGCCCGTTCCGCCGACGATGATCGTGATGATCCCGAGCGCGAGGTTGATCGTCACCGTGCGCCGGATCTTGTCGAGCGTCTGCGCGGCTTCGGAAAACGTGCCGCCATCGACGGCTTTGCGGAAGCGCGGCCAGAGCGCGAAATAGAGATGCCCGAAGAGAAGCATCATGACGATGCCGATCCCCTGCATGATGTTGATGTAGAGCGGCGCGCCGGCGAAGCCGCCGAAGCTCATGAACATCATGCCGTAGCCGCTGATGAGAAGCAGGATCACAGCGATGCCGACCCACGGAAAGAAGCGCTCGAAGACGCGCCGCCAGAGCGGCAGCCGGATCGGCGGATCGAGAGCGAACGCCGCGGGGCGGAGCACCGAATGCGCAAACGCCATGCCGCCGACCCAGAAGACGGCGGAGAGCACATGAACGGCAAGGAGAACGACGAGCATCACGACCTTCTGATCGTCCCGAGCCTCAGCTTACGACTCTAGCCTAGTCTATACACCCGTGCCGCCGTGTCGTGGAGGATCGCGCGCTGTTCGGCAGCCGGCAGGCCGGCGATCGCCTCCCGGTAGGTACCGAGCAGCGTCGGATAGTCGGTCCACAGCTTCTCGATCGGGAAATTCGAGCCGTAGAGACACCGCTCCGCGCCGAAGAGCGCCACCGCCTCCTTCACGATCCAGGCGATATGCGCGGGGTCGTTCTTGTGGATGAACGTGCCGAGCCCGGAGAGCTTGCAGAAAACGTTCGGCTGCGTGGCGAGGACACGCATCGCGTGACGCCAGACCGTCCTCCCCGGCTCCGACAGGTCCTCCAGCATGCCGGCATGCTGCAGGATGAATGTGGTCCCGTGGAAATCGGAGGCGAGCCGCGCGGCGCCGAGCATCTGGTCGGCGAAGACCTGCAGCTCGAAGGAGAAGCCGTAATCGGCGAGCGCTGAAAAATTCCGGCGCAAGGTCGGATCGTCGGCGAGGTCGGGGCGCTTGGCGAAGCGGTACTGCTCGTTCGCGTGCCAATGGAGCTGCATGCGGACGCCGCGCATCAGCGGATATTGCTTCAGCTTGTCGAGCGCCGGCCGAACGTCCTTGGCCATCAGGTCGGCGTAACCGACGATCGCGTGCGGCCAGCCGCTCTCGTCGGCCTGGCGCTGCACCCAGGCGGCCTCGTCCTCCGCATCGGCCGCGTTGGCCTGCACATAGACGGATTTTTCGACGCCGGTTCCCGCTATGTCGGCAATGTATTCGCTGATCGGATAGTCGCGGCGAATGGGCTCATAGGGCCCGAAGATGCGCGGCACCATCGGCCCCTTGAGCCACGGCAGGTCGTCCTGCCGCCAGATGTGATGATGCGCGTCGACGACGGGGATCATCGAACAGCCCCATCCTCTATCGTCATTGCCGAGCTTGACTCGGCAATCCATTCCCTTGCGCTCGCTGTCCGCGTCAACGCTACGGAATGGATCCCATGGTCAAGCCATGGGATGACGACAAATGTTGCGGATAGCATATAACGCGCGTCGGTGCTGGGCCTTTCCCTCAGATGAACACCTTCTCCTCCGCCATGAAATGGAAACGGCTTGAGCAATGCGCGGCGGCGTCGGCGCCGGCGGCCTTGCCCTCGTCCGTGCCGAAGCCTTTCAGCCGTGCCTCGTCGGAGCCCCACCACATCTCGCTGATCGCGTCATAGGGCGAATCCGGGTTCTCGCTCACCGGCACGTTCATGCGGTAGCCCTTCATACCGGGAATCTTCTCGGCCAGCTTCGGATGCTCGTTCCTCGCCCAGTTGCGGAACTCATCGAAGCTCATGCCTTCCTTGCGCTTCATCAGCGATAGTACTTTCAGCATCACAAACCCTTCTCTTTGATCAGTTGGCGGCGGCCTTGCTGGCCTGGATGCCGCGGAGAACCTTCTCCGGCGTGATCGGCAGCGAATCGACGCGGACGCCGACCGCGTCGAAGATGGCGTTAGCGATCGCCGGGATCGGCGAGTTTGCCGTCATCTCGCCGACGCCCTTCGCGCCGAACGGTCCGTCGTCGGACGGGCGTTCAAGAATCGCCGCCTCGAATCGCGGCAGGTCGCCAGGCCCCGGCATCAGATATTGGCTGAAATCCACCGGCCCGTGCGCGCGGTCGGGATAGTAGGGCTCCGTCGTCTCGTAGAGCGCGTGGCTCATCCCCATCCAGGCACCGCCGACGATCTGCTGCTCGACCATCTTCGGGTTGAGCGCCCGGCCGATCTCGTAGGCGCTCTTTAAAGAGAGCACCGCCACCTCGCCGGTCTCCGTATCGACCTCGACCTCGGCGATCGTGCAGGCGTGCGCGTAGCAGGTGGAAGGCCGCATATGCCCCGTCTCCGGCACCGGATAAGAGCGCTGCACCAAGAACATGCCGCGGCCTGACACGGTCTTGCCGTGCTTGAAATGCGCGGCGAGCGCCACCTGGAAGACCGGCATCGACCGCGCCGGCGCGCCCTTCACCTGGATGTTCCCTTTTCCGTCGGTCTCAAGGTCCGACGCGTCGGCCTCAAGCTCCTCCGCGGCAACGTCGAGCAGCACCTGCCGCGCCTCCTTCGCCGCCATCATGATGGCGTTGCCGGTGCGGTGGGTCGAGCGGCTGGCGAAGGTGCCCATATCATGCGGGCCGGTGTCGGTGTCGGCGGTGTCGATGATGATGGTCTCGACCGGCACACCGAGCGTCTCGGCACAGATCTGCGTCATCACCGTCTTCAGCCCCTGACCGAGATCGACGGAGGAGAGCGTGACGACGAAATTCCCCGTCGTCGTCGCATGCACCAGCGCCTGACTGGGATCACCGCCGAGATTCATGCCGGTCGGATAGTTGACCGCGGCGACACCGCGTCCGCGCTTCCTGCTCATGACGGCCTGCCCCTGTCGCCCAACCTTGTCATCCTCGGGAGCGCGAAGCGCGACCCGAGGACCCAGGAAGCGGCGACGAGCACCCGACTGGGTTCTCGGGTCGTCGCGACGCTCCGCCCGAGAATGACAACGATCGGGGTGGCGGACATGTTCATGTCAGGCCTCCCGCACCGAGCTTGCCTTCATTGCCGCCTCGGACAGCGGCCAGTCCGCGAGCTTCGCCGCCGCCTGCATGGTCTCGACCAACGCCGCCCCGTGCGTCGTCTCGCCGTGCGCCTTCATGTCCCCATCGCGATAGGCGTTCCGAATCCGGAACTCGATCGGGTCCATGCCCAGAAGCCGGGCGATCTTGTCCATCTGCACTTCAAGCGCGAAGTCGCCGATGGTGACGCCGAAGCCGCGCATCGCCGAGGACGGCGTGCGGTTTGTGTAGACGCAATGCGCGTCGACGTGGACGTTCGGGATGGTGTAGGGCCCCGGCATATGCGCCGCCGCCTTGGTCGTGCCGTAGGGGCTATGGCGCGAATAGGCGCCGGCATCGACGTAGAGCGTGACTTTACGGGCAACGATCCGCCCGTCCTTCATCACCCCGTCCTTGACATAAATGCGCTCGGCCGCGCGCGGAGAAGAGACCTGCATCTCCTCTTCGCGGCTGAAGGAATATTTGACCGGCCTGTTGGTGAGCATTGCCGCGAGGAACGCGGTCGGCTCGACGATCACGTCGACCTTGCCGCCGAAGCCGCCGCCGACCGTGCCGCCGATCAGCCGGAGCTTCTGGAACGGCGCGGCGAGGATCAGCGCCGTGTTGTCGAGCGTAAAGAACAGCGCCTGCGTGTTCGAGTAGCAGACGTAACGGCCGTTCGCGTCGGGGACCACGATGCAGCCCGTCGTCTCGACCGGAGCATGCTCGATCGGCGACGACTGGTAGCGCTCCTCAAGCACGTGGTCGGCCTCGGCGAAGGCTTTCTCCACGTCGCCGTAGCGCACGCGCCGGCAATGGTGGCCCTCGTATTTGAAGTAATTCTGCCCGTGATACTCGTTGACGAGCGGGGCGTCGGGCTTCAGCGCCTCTTCCACGTCGAAGACCGCCGGCAGTTCCTCGTATTCGATTCTGACTTTCGCCGCCGCTTCGCGTGCGGCGCTCATGCTCTCCGCGATCACCGCGACGATGGCCTCGCCTTTGTAACGGACCTTGTCGACGGCAAGGCACGGCTCGTCGTCGGGCTCGACCTGGATCAGGCAGAGGATGGTGTAGACGTTCTTCGGCACGTCCTTGTGCGTGAGCACGCGGACGACGCCGGGAGATTTCTCAGCTTCGCTCGTGTCGACGGAGAGAATTTTCGCGTGATGGCGCGGGCTCCTGACCATCGCGAGGTGGAGCATGCCCGGGAAGCTGCGATCGGCGTAGTATTGCGTGCGGCCGGTGACATGCCCGTCGATGTCGGTGCGCTTGTTGTTGACGCCGACGGCTTGGTGCCCCTCGGCGCGCTCCTTGGCGAAGAATTCCTTCGCGTGTTCCATGGCTCTACGCCTTTCGCCTGCGGCTGGTCACGCCAAACCTCCGCATCCTGAGGTGCGAGCACCCCCATGGGCGCGAGCCTCGAAGGAGGCTCCAGAAAGCGCTGGACGCACCACCTTCCGCGCTTCGAGGCCGACCTTCGGTCGGCACCTCAGCATGAGGAAGGTTGGAGGGCGCCATTCTTCCAGTCACCATCTAGGCCGTCTTCCGCTGCTGCATTTCCGCGGCGGCGGAGAGGATCGCATCGACGATCGACTGATAGCCGGTGCAGCGGCAGATGTTGCCGGAGATCGCGTCGACGACATCGGCGCGGGTTGGATTCGGGTTGCGGTCGAGAAGCCACTTCGCCGCGAGGATCATGCCCGAGGTGCAGAAGCCGCACTGCACCGCAAAACCCTCCGAGAAGGCACGCTGCAGCGGATGCATCGCGCCGACCGCAGCAAGACCCTCCAGCGTCTCGACCGAGCGGCCTTCGACGCGCTCGGCCGGCGTCAGGCATGAAAGCCGAAGCTCGCCATCGACCAGCACCGTGCAGGCGCCGCAAGTGCCCTGCGAACAGCCGTTCTTCGTGGCGGTCAGCCCGAGCTTGTCGCGCAGAACGTCGACGAGAAGAGCACCCGGCTCGATGAACTCCGCCTGCTCCTGGCCGTTGACCGTGAACTGGAGAGGAACGCGCGCCATGGTCTTCGCTCAGCCTTTCAGGAGCCGGGCGAGATGCACCGGCAGCACGTTCGCCCGGTACCAGGCGCTCGCGAACGAATCGGTCGGCGGCTCCGTGCCCTCGCCCGCGACAGCGGCGGCTTTTTCGACAGTCGCCGCGTCAAGCGCGTTTCCTTCAAGCGCCTTCTCGACTGCCCGCGCCCGGATCGCAGTCGGCGCCATCGCGCCATAGGCGACCCGCGCGCCCTTCACCTTGCCGTCGACGATTGGCAGAACCGCGGCAATCGAGAGCACAGAGGCGCCATGCGGATGCCGCCGCATCACCTTGACGAAGCGGAACGAGCCGTCCGCCGGCAACGGAAAGCAAACGCGCGTGACGACCCGCGCTCGGTTCGTCGCCCGCCCCTTGAGGAACGCTTCGGTGGCGATCGTCTCGCTGTTCTTCGCGTTTTCCGTCCCGATCTCGGCTGCAAGCGCAAGAAGCGCCACCGCGAAATCGCCATAGGGTGAGCGGGCGAAAAGATTGCCGCCGACCGTGGCCATGGCGCGGACAGCCGGGCCGCCGATCTCGCGCGCCACCGGATGCAGAAAGGCAAGCTTCGGCTCGGCGAGGATTTTCGCCATTGTCGCCGCCGCCCCGATCTCCGCCTGCCCGCCGGCGATGCGGATTGCGTCGAGCCCGAGGCCGTCGGAGAGCACGAGTGCGCCGATCGAGAGGTCGCCGGAATTGCGGGCGCGGACGAGGAGCGTGCCGCCGCCTAGGAATCGTGCATTGTCGTCAGCTTGAAGCGCCGCGACAGCCGCCTTCACAGAGCCCGGACGCACGACGGAAAGCGGCATTTCTCCTCCCCGCGAGTTCGTGTCTTCTCGTAAGCTATGTTTGATTATCGATTATCGAGTGTCAATGGTATACGCTCTTGATCGGAATCAAGTGGCATGGGCCTTGTATGTGCGAAGGGGCCCGGCCATGGGAGAGAGCTTGGACCTTTCGCTCACCTCACCTTCGGAAGCGGAGCGGCTTGCGCATGAGCCGATCGGCGCGCGCATCCGCAACGTGCTCCTGAGCCGCATCATCGAGGGCGAATACGCGCCTGGTGCGCGGCTCGTGGAGCTACAGCTTGCCAAGGAGTTCGGCTCGAGCCAGGCGCCCGTGCGCGAAGCGCTGCGCGAGCTCGAGACCGGGGGGCTCGTCACGATCAAGCCGCGCCGCGGCACCTTCGTGAACGACTATCACGCCCGCGCGCAGCACGAGATCTACGAGGTACGCGGCGCACTCGAAGAAGCGGCGATGCGGCTTGCCATGCCGCATTTGAAGAACAACACGCGCACTCTTGGCGCGCACCTCGAAGGCATGCGCGAGGCAGCGCGAAACGACGATTTCGACGCCATGGTTCAGCACAGCGTCGGCTTCCACCGCACCATCCTCCGCGCCGCGGAAAACGAGCTCCTCCTCAGGATGTGGGAATCGCTTCACGTCGAGATTCATTCGCGCAAGACGGTGCTGCAGCCGAACATCGACATGTTCGCGGTGGCCGAAAGCCACGCGCCGATCTTCGCGGCGGTCGAGGCCGGCGACGTCGAAGCCGCCTGCCGGCTCTCAAGAGAGCATCAGGAATATTTCGAGCGCCGGGCTTGAGCCGTCCTTGATTGTCAGGTCAGGGCCAAATCGCAAGAATTGCGCCCATGATCGCGAGCGCCACCGCATGATAGCCGTTGTTGATGAGGAAGAGCTGAAACGGCCGCTTCTCGTACATCACCAGCGCAAAATGCGTCACCGCGATAAAGCCGAACCAGTTCAGCAATCCGACTGCAGCGCCCGTCAGCCATGACGCGGCCCCGGCATAGTGCACCGCATGCACGAGAATGAACGCCATGATCAGGCTTCCGACGGCATCCGACACGACGGCGCGCGGTAGCCGCGCTTTCATTTCTTCCTGCGAACAGTTGGCGAGCCGCATGAAGGCCGGCCCAAAGACCGGTGGCGAATACCACGCCATTCCGACCGCCATTCTGACAAGCGCGGCGACCAAGACCGCCCAGTAGTTGATGGGAAACTCCTGCATGCGCCCCTCCCGACACTGGATACCGGTGTCCGATCCAGTTACATACCAATTGGTATCCGCGTCTTAGTCAAGGAAGCAAGTGGTGAAAAGAAGCCAGGAAGATGCCGCCGAGACGCGAAGCGTGCTTCTCGCTGCCGCCTTCGAGGAGATTTACAAGTACGGCTTTCAAGCCGCGAGCGTGGCCAACATCGTCAAGCGCACGCACCTCACGAAGGGTGCTTTCTTTCATCATTTCCCGGACAAGAAGAGCTTGGGATATGCGGTCGTCGACGAGGTCATCGCGAAGATGATCCGAAGCCAATGGGTGGCGCCGCTTCGCGAGAGCCGCGACCCGCTGACCACCATCGCTGATGAGTTCGAGAAGGGGATCGAGATGCTCGTGCAGGCGCCGGTGAACCTCGGTTGCCCGCTCAACAACCTGGCGCAGGAAATGTCGCCGGTCGACGAAGGTTTCCGCCTGCGCACCGCCGGCGTCTTCGCAGTGTGGGTCGACGCTTATGCCGCGGCTCTCGCGCGTGGAAAGAGACGCGGCGTGGTGGCAAAGCATGTGCGCCCAAGGGACACGGGCGTCTTCCTGGTGGCGCAGATCGAGGGAATTCTGAGCCTCGCGAAAACCACCAAGGACCCCGGCGTCATGCGGTCGGGGGCCGCAAGCCTTCGCGCCTTCTTGCAATCGCTCAAGCCGTCTTCATTGCCCGCCTGAGCATCAGGAATATTTCCAACGGCGGGCTTAGAATGACTGACGAGCGGCTGGCTCAGTCCAGCCCAGGAAAATAAGGGGCGAGGCGCTCGCGCAGCTTCTCGCCGGCCAGGCAGTCGACCGGCGCCTCGGCGGCGACCGGGACAATACCGGCGGGAACGCGTCCCGCGACCTCGAGCACAAGCTTCCGGCGGATCGCCAACGCGAACTCCCCGGTGTTGGTCACCGGCAGCATGAAGGAGCCCGGCCCGCCGATCACGCATTCAGCGTAGTAGCGCGCCACGTCCGGAACCGTTGGCGACGGCGCAATCAGAATTGGAAGGCCGTTCACGACGATGCCCTTCGCCACCGCCGCGTCGCGCGCCTCGGTGACGGGCCGCCCATAGTTGTTCGGCCCATCGCCGGAGACGTCGATCGTCTTGCGCGTGCCTGCGAAGCCGTTCGCATCGAAGAGCGCGGTGCTGAACCTGATAGCGGCAGAGATCGACGTTCCCCTCGCGAGGACGAGGGGCTGCGCCGACAACGCAGCCGAGAAAGCATCCGCGCTCTCCGGGCCGTCGATCAACCGCCACGGCACGATGATCTTCTGCCAGCGCGGTCCCGACCATTCGACGTAGGTGACGGCGATCCGTCGATGCTCGCCGGCCAGTACCCGCGCTGACGAAATCGGGATGCGCGATCGCTTGCCTGTAGCCGTCCCGCTGAAGCAGGAACTCCTGGCGATCCATCGACGCGGACACGTCGACGGCGATCACCAGCTCCAGGTCGACAGGGAGCTGCCCGCCGCTCGCCTGCCCGGCCGCCGGCTCCGCTACCAAAAGCAGCAGCGCGAGAGCGAACGTCGCTTTGAACATCTGCCGCATCATAGCCTCATCGAGGTCGGGGGCGGCATTCTATCAGCACGCATCCGAAACTGCATGCTGCAGCCGAAAATCGAAATGTTCTTAGAAGCGGTTCTGCCGCGACGCCGCCTCCTCTAATACAAGAACGCCGCCCAGGCATTTGCCCCCGCCGACTGAGGAAAGCCCCTTCATCGATGCCAAGCGCCAACCAGCCGCCGGACACGGAGCGGCGCAGCTTCCTGCCGCGGATGCACAACGCGACCGAAGCCTACCTCCTCCTCATCTTCACGACGGCCGCCTGGGCCGGCAATTCGATCGCCGGTCGCCTCGTCGTCGGCCAGGCATCGCCGATGGTCGTCACGTCGCTCCGCTGGGCGATGGTCTCGCTTCTCCTCGCCTGCCTCGGTCCAGGTCGCCTTGTCGCGGCCTTGCCCGAGCTCAGGCGAAGCTGGCGTCGCATCTTCATGATGGCGACGTGCGGTTTCTCGTTCTTCAACGCGCTCTTCTATTTCTCGGCGCACTACACGACCGCCGTGAACATCTCGATCCTGCAGGGCGGTATCCCCGTCTTTGTGTTCGTCGGCGCAGTCTTTCTTTACGGCGCACGCCTCGGCGCCATGCAGGTCGCCGGCCTCGCAGCGACGCTGGTCGGGATCGCCGTCGTCGCCACGCAAGGCCACCTTGCCACGCTCGCGGCGCTTCACTTCAATCGCGGCGACCTCCTGATGCTCGGCGCCAGCGCGCTTTACGCAGGCTACACGCTCGCGCTTCGCGATCGGCCTCCAATGCCGGCGCTGGCGCTTTTCACGGCGCTCGCGCTGATCGCCTTCATCACGTCCCTGCCGCTTGCTGCCTTCGAGGTAGTCGCGGGAACGGCGCAGTGGCCGACGCCGAAGGGTTGGCTCGTGCTTCTGTTCATCGCGATCTTCCCCTCGCTCCTCGCGCAGCTGTCCTTCATGCGCGGTGTGCGGCTGATCGGCCCCGGCCGCGCCGGCCTCTTCGCCAACCTCGTGCCGATCTTCGGCGCACTCTTCGCGGTGATGATCCTCGGCGAGCCCTTCGCGCTCTACCATCTCGCAGCGCTGGTCCTCGTCACCGGAGGAATCCTGGTGGCGGAGGCATCGGGACGAAGGCGGGAAGCGTCGGCCGCCACTCCCTCGGTCTGATCCCCATCGTCCATAGGCGACCTTTTCGTTCTTATTGCATTGCAACATCGCCGCGCTAAGGTGATGCAGATGTGCCGCGGGGGCTTGGTTGCCGGAAATCCGCACGATTCTCGTCGCGAACCGCTCGGAGATTGCCATCCGGGTCTTCCGCGCCGCAAACGAGCTGGGGCTGAAGACGGTCGGCGTGTTCTCGGAAGAGGACAAGCTCGCCCTCCACCGCTTCAAGGCCGACGAGGCTTATCTGGTCGGCCGAGGACCGCATCTCGAAAAGCCGCTCGGGCCGATCGAGGCATATCTCTCGATTCCGGAGATACTCCGCGTCGCCGAGCGCTCGGGCGCCGATGCCATCCATCCCGGCTACGGGCTTCTCTCCGAAAGCCCTGAGTTTGCCGACGCCTGCGCCGAAGCCGGCGTTACCTTTATCGGCCCGTCCCCCGACACCATGCGCCGGCTCGGCAACAAGGTCGCCGCGCGCAATCTCGCGACCCGCGCCGGTGTGCCCGTCATGCCGGCAACCGCGCCCCTCCCCGACGACAAGGAGAGCTGGAGGCAGCTCGCGAAGGAGATCGGCTATCCGGTGATGCTGAAGGCGTCGTGGGGCGGCGGCGGACGCGGCATGCGCGTGATCCGCGACGAGGCGACGCTCATGCGCGACGTGACCGAAGCGAAGCGCGAGGCGAAGGCCGCCTTCGGCAAGGATGAGGTCTATCTGGAGAAGCTGGTCGAGAGCGCCCGCCACATCGAGGTGCAGATACTCGGCGACACCTTGGGCAATCGCGTGCACCTCTTCGAGCGCGACTGCACGATCCAGCGCCGACATCAGAAGGTCGTTGAGCGCGCGCCAGCGCCCTATCTGACGCACGATCAGCGCGAAGAGCTTTGCAACTTTGCGCTCCGTATCGCCGACGCCGCCGACTACGTCTGCGCCGGCACGGTGGAGTTCCTGCAGGACGCCTCGACCGGACGCTTCTATTTCATCGAGGTCAATCCGCGCATCCAGGTCGAGCACACCGTCACCGAGGAAGTGACAGGCATCGACATCGTCAAAGCGCAGATCCGCACGATCGAGGGGAAGCGGATCGGCGAGCCGGATTCCGGCGTGCCGCCGCAGGAGGAGATCAGGCTGAACGGCCACGCGCTCCAGTGCCGCATCACCACCGAAGACCCGGAGCAGAACTTCATCCCCGACTACGGCCGCATCACCGCCTATCGCGGCGCGACCGGCTTCGGCATCCGCTTGGACGGCGGCACCGCCTATTCCGGCGCCGTCATCACCCGCTTCTACGATCCGCTGCTTGAGAAGGTCACCGCCTGGGCACCCTCGCCGGAAGAAGCGATTGCGCGCATGGACCGCGCGCTCAGAGAATTCCGCATCCGCGGCGTCGCCACCAACCTCGCCTTCCTCGAGAACGTCATCAGCCATCCGCGTTTCCGCGACGCGAGCTACACGACGCGCTTCATCGACGAGACGCCGGAACTGATCGCTTCGGTCCGCCGCCGCGATCGCGCGACGAAGCTTCTGAACTACATCGCCGATGTGACCGTGAACGGCCATCCGGAGACGCGCGGGCGCGCCGCGCCCGATCCGCACGCGCCGAAGCCGATGGCGCCGATCTTCGAAGGCGAGATCGCCGAAGGCACAAAGAACCGCCTCGACCGGCACGGGCCGGCGGCCTTCGCGCGCTGGATGCGCGAAGAGCGCCGCACGCTCATCACCGACACGACGATGCGCGACGCGCACCAGTCGCTGCTCGCGACGCGCATGCGCAGCCACGACATCATCGGCGCCGCACCGGCTTATGCCGCCGCGCTCCCAGAACTCTTCTCGCTCGAATGCTGGGGCGGCGCCACCTTCGACGTCGCCATGCGCTTCCTGACCGAGGACCCGTGGGAGCGGCTTGCCGGCATCCGCGCTCAGGTGCCGAACATCCTGCTTCAGATGCTGCTGCGCGGCGCGAACGGTGTCGGCTACACCAACTATCCCGACAACGTCGTGCGCTTCTTCGTGGCGCAGGCGGCCGCGGCCGGCATCGACCTCTTCCGCGTCTTCGACTGCCTGAACTGGGTTGAGAACATGCGCGTCGCCATGGACGCGGTGCTTGAATCGGAGAAGCTCTGCGAAGCGGCGATCTGCTACACCGGCGACGTCCTCGACCCGGCGCGCGCGAAATACGACCTCGCGTATTATGTCGACCTGGCGCGCGAGCTGGAGAAGGCCGGCGCACACATCATCGCGGTCAAGGACATGGCCGGCGTGATGAAGCCGGCGGCAGCACGCGCGCTCTTCAAGGCGCTGCGTGAGGAAGTCTCAGCACCGCTTCATTTCCACACGCACGATACCTCGGGCCTCGCCGGCGCGACGGTGCTTGCCGCCGTCGAAGCCGGAGTCGACGCCGTCGACGCGGCGATGGATTCGCTTTCCGGGCTGACCTCGCAACCCTGCCTTGGCTCGCTTGTCGCAGCGCTCGATCAGACCGAGCGCGCCACCGGTCTCGACCTCGACGCGATCCGACGCATCTCGCTTTATTGGGAAGCGGTGCGCTTCCAATACGCGGCGTTCGAGAGCGATCTCCGCTCCGGCGCATCGGAGGTCTATCTCCATGAGATGCCGGGCGGTCAGTTCACGAATTTGAAGGAGCAGGCGCGCTCGCTCGGCCTCGAGACGCGTTGGCACGAAGTGGCGCGCGCTTACCACGACGCCAATTTGATCTTCGGCGATATCGTGAAGGTGACGCCGTCGTCGAAGGTCGTCGGCGACATGGCCTTGATGATGGTCACGCAAGACCTGTCTGCGGCCGACGTCCTCGACCCCGCGCGGGAAATCGCGTTTCCCGATTCCGTCGTACAGATGATGAAGGGCGAGCTCGGACAGCCGCCCGGCGGATGGCCGGAAGCGATCCAGACGAAGGTGCTGAAGGGCGCCAACCCGATCAGCGTGCGCCCGGGCTCCCTCCTCGCTCCCGCCGACCTCGACGCCGAGCGCAAGGCAGCGGCGGAGAAGATCGGCGAGCCGGCGGATGACCGCGCGCTCGCCTCTTACCTCATGTATCCGAAAGTCTTCTCCGATTTCGCGGCGGCGCAGGAGAGCTACGGCCCGACCGAAGTGCTGCCGACGCCGACCTACTTCTACGGCCTTCCCGCCGGCGAGGAGATCGCGATCGAGTTGGAGAAGGGGAAGACGCTCGTCGTCCGTTGCCAGGCGATCGGCGAGACCGACGAGGAGGGCCAGGTCCGCGTCTTCTTCGAGCTGAACGGCCAGCCGCGCATCGCCAAGGTGCCGGACCGCGCGCACGGCGCCGGCGGCGCCGCCCGCCGGCCGAAGGCCGAGCTAGGCAACCCGGCGCATGTCGCCGCTCCGATGCCGGGCGTCATCTCCGGCGTCTCGGTCGCGGCCGGCCAGGAAATTTCGGCCGGCGACGTGCTTCTCTCCATCGAGGCGATGAAGATGGAGACGGCGCTCCACGCCGATCGCGACGGCAAGATCGCCGAAGTTCTGGTCAAGCCGGGCGACCAGATCGACGCGAAGGATCTGCTGCTCAGGTTTGAATGAGCGACGGCAGCGTGCGGCTCAGCTCAGCACGCGAAGAGCGCCTCCAGCTTGTCGAGACAGCCGCCCCAGCCCTGCAGATGCATGTCGCGCACGGCCTCCGCCGCGAAGCGCTCGTGCGTCAGCACAAGCTCGGTGCCATCGGGATGCGGCAGGAACTCGACCCGCACCAGCGTCGGCTCGTGCGGAAGCGTGCTGACCGTCCACGTGTAGACGAGTTCCACTGGCTCCCGCACGCGCTCGAAGCGTCCCGATATCCAGGTGATCGATCCGTCGGCCTCGAGGTTGGCCAGACGGTATTCGCCGCCTTCGCGAAGATCGACATGCGCCTCCGGGCAAGACACCGGACCAGGCCCCCACCATTGCTTCAGCATCTCCGGCTCGGTCCACGCGGCGAAGACCGTTTCGCGCGGCGCACGGATGATGCGGCTCAGCGTAAGCATCGTCGGCTGCATGTCAGTCCTTCGGTCTTTCGACGAACTTGGCAAGGCGATCGAGCTGTCGCGACCAGAAGCGGCGGTAGCCTCTGAGCCACGCGTCGGCCGAGGCCAGCGGCGCCGCATCGAGCATACACGCTTGCACGTGTCCCTCGCGCGCGCGCCGGATCAGCCCTGCGCGCTCCAGCACGAAGAGGTGCTTGGAGACTGCGGCGACGGACATCCGGTGCGGCTCCGCAAGGTCGGTGACGCGCGCCGGTCCGGCCGCGAGGCTCTGCAGCAGCGCCCGCCGAGTCCGGTTCGCGAGCGCATGAAAAACGGCGTCCAGGCTTTCGTCTTCGGCGAGGCGTGTCATTATCCTAAACCAAACGGTTGACGGCTCAATTGCTGCTATCTAGAGGTTTGTCAACCGACTGGTTGACAGGCATAAGGGCCTGACGGGACGGTGTCAAACTGGAGGAATGCGCTGTGACCATCCATCAGGAAGTGACGATCGAAGCGAGCCCGTCTGCGGTTTATCGTGTGCTGACGACATCGGACGATTTTGCCAAGATGACCGGCGGCCGCGCCGCCGATATCTCCAAGGACGTCGGCGGCCACGTCAGCCTCTTCGGCGGCGACATCGAAGCGCGGAACGTCGAGCTGTCGCCCGGAAAGCGCGTCGTGCAGGCATGGCGGTCGAAGGCCTGGCCCGACGGCGTCTATTCGATCGTGAAATTCGAGCTGGCGCCGGCGGGCAAGGGAACGAAGCTGGTTTTCGACCAGGCGGGTTACCCCGAGGAAGCGCAGGCCATGCTCGAAGGCGGCTGGCACAAGATGTATTGGGAGCCGATGCAAGCGATGCTTGCTGGCGGCTAGCGTCTCCCAAAGGGTCCGGCGCTGTTTCGCCACGGCACGCCGACTAAACGGCGCCGCACCGCGCGTGCTAACGGTGGTCATCGTCTACATTCGTCGCGGAGACGGACATGGCCCTTGAATTGCGGAGTGCCCGCACCGGCGACAGCGCGCTTTCGCGCGATCGCGCATTCGATTCGGCACGGACCGCGCTCCTCATCGTCGACGTGCAGAACGCCACCTTCAATGACGCGAAGGCGGCGCTTCACCCGGAATTCTTCGCCGCGGCCCGCGATGTCGTGATCCCGAACCTCGCGAAGCTCATCGCGGCGTTTCGGCAGCACGGCGCGGAAGTGATCTACACGGTCATCGAGAATCTGACGCGCGACGGCCGCGACCGCAGCCTCGACTACAAGCTCTCCGACTTCTTCATTGCAAGGGGCTCGGAGGAGGCACGTGTCATCGCCGCCATCACGCCGGCCGACGACGAGATCGTCATCCCGAAGACCTCGTCGAGCCTCTTCAACTCCACCAACATCGACTATCTGCTGCGCAATATCGGTATCGAAGATCTCGTGGTGACCGGTTTTCTGACCGACCAGTGCGTCGACCACACGGTGAAGGACGCCGCCGACCGCGGCTACTACGTCACCTGTCTCAGCGACGCCTGCATGGCCGACACGCATGCGCGCCACGCGGCCGCGCTTGCAATGTTCGCCGGTTACTGCCGCACGATGATCACCGCCGAATGGCTACGCGCGATGGGCGAGAGTCGCGCCTAGTAGGTCTCGGCGTAGAGGGCGCAGCGCTCTGATTCCGGCAGCCCGGCGACCAATTCGATCTCCGCACGCTTGTGGCGGAGATAGGCGTCGAGATAGGTCGGACCGAACCAGTCCTTTGCCTCCGGCGTCGCCTCCAGATTGTCGAGCGCCTCGCCGAGCGATTGGGGAAGAAGGCGGAGCCCCGTCGCCTTGCGCTCGCTCTCGTTCATTCCCGCGACGTTCGCCGGCGCCGCAAGCGTAAGCTTCTTGCGGATGCCGTCGACGCCGGCTTGGATGAACGCGCCGAGCGCGAGATACGGGCTCGCCGCGGCGTCTGCCGGGCGGAATTCGACATTGAACTGCGATGCCGCGTCGAGGTCCGGGAGATCGAGCACCGGACAGATTCTGAGGCAGGCCTCGCGGTCGCGCTCAGCGAGGTAGACCCAGGTCGGCGCCCAGCGATTTGGCCTGAGGCGAATGTAGGAGACCGGCGAAGGCGCGGTGACGGCAACGATCGCCGGAAGATGCTGAAGCACGCCCGCCATGAAGCTCTGCGCGACGGGCGTGAGTCCGAAGGCGCCGGCCGGATCGTGCATCTCCGGCCGCCCAGCGTCATCCTTGAAGCTGAAGTGGACATGGACGCCGTTTCCGGTGCCGTTCGGATCGAGGATCGGGGAAAAGATCGCGCTGTGGCCAAGGCGGAAAGCCGCGGCGCGCGCCATCTCGCGCACCTTCACCGCGTCGTCCGCCGCCTTCATCCCGAGCGCCGGCGCCGCCGTGACTTCGTACTGGCGCTTGGCGTATTCGGGAAGGAAGCTGTCGGGTTCGACGTTCGCCTTCCGCATCGCGGCAACCAGGGTCTCGCCGAATGCGCCCTGCTGCCGCCAAGCACCGAGGCTGTAGGGCGAGCCGACCGCATCCTCGACACCGGTGTAGACGAATTCGTGCTCGAACGACGCGAAGAGACCGAGGCCGGCGGCGTCCTTCAATCCCGCCAGCGCGCGCCGCAGGAAGGCGCGCGGGCAGCATTCCCAGGGCGCGCCGTCAGTGTGGCGGATGTCACCGAGGAAGAAATGTTCCGCGGCGCTGCCGTCCTCGAAATCGACGTTAAGCTCCGTCGTGGGATCCGGCACCAGGATGAGATCGCCGCTCGCGCCGAACGGCGTATTGCCGATCGGCCCGAGCGCCGTGATCATCGTGTTGGTCGGGACCCAGCCGACGCCCTTCACGAGACGCGACGGAAGCTCGCTTGCGGGAAATCCCTTGCCGCGAACACGCCCTGCGATCTCGCAGGTAGAGACGAAGATCAGCTTCTCGCGAAGCATTCCCTGCTCACGGTCCGTTGGACGAGCCGAAGCGCGCGACAAGCTCCGCCATCGCATCGGCATCCGCGTCGCCGCCCTCGCGCAGGCCGGCGACGACGCCTTCGCGATCCGCCGCCGACCGGTTCTGGCTCACCTTCCACTTCCCATCAATGCGGCCGATCGGGATCTCGATTCCGACGATGCCTTTTACTTGAGAAGCGATGAATGTCTCCGGCGCGTCGCTCACGGCCCAGGGCTCGGCCCGCGCGCCTTCGTTCACGGCCGTCAGCGCCCTGATCTGCGCGGCGAGCCAATCGCGATCCTCGATCGCGCGCATCTGCCCGCGCGCCTGCACCGTTGCATAGTTCCAGGTCGGCACGACCTTTCCGTGCTCGCGCTTCGCGGCGTACCAGGACGGCGTGATGTAGCGTTCGACACCTTGGAAGATGACGAGCGCCTCGATCGCCGGGTCGAAGTCGCGCCATTGCGGGTTGGCTCGGGCGACATGCCCCTTGAGCGTGCCAAGCGGAGAAGCCGCCGTGTCGAGCACGAACGGGATCAGATTGGCGGAGAGACCGGTTGCGCCGCAGGTGACGAGCGCGCCGAGCGGATGCGCGCGGATCAGCGCGTGCTGGACCTCCAGGCGGTCCTCGCGATGGTGCGGCGGCTGATACATCGGCTTCTCTCGCGCCGCGGCCGGCGCCCGCCGGGCGGGCATCCCGCGGCCGATTAGTTTGGAACAAAACTAAGTTGCGGCACCCAGGTTTTCATTGCATGTTGGCGCGGCGGCGGTCCAGAAGCTTCGATGCGCTCGCAAGGCGGCCGCGGGGCACGCTACCGTCTGACAATCTGCCAGGGGCTCAATGGACCGACGTTCTGACCCGGACGAGAATACGCCCGAGCCGCGGGGCGAGCCGGCGTCGACGCCGATGGAGGTCCGGCTCGGCGTGCTCCACGACTATATCGGGTTCCACTTGCGGCAGGCGCAAAACGCGTCCTTCAAGGCCTTCAAGCGGCAGACCGACGAGCCGGACCTGCGGCCCGGCTGGTTCGCGGTGCTGGCGCTGATCGACGTCAATCCGGGCATCACGCCGGTTCTCCTCAGCCGCGCGAGCGGCCGCGACAAGTCGACCTTGACGCCGGTCATCCGCGACCTCACGCATCGGCACCTGATCCGGCGCACGCCGGTCGCCGGGGACAAGCGAAGCTACGCGCTGGCGTTGACGGATGCCGGCCGTGAGAAGCTCAAAACGCTTTCCGCCCACGCCGCCGTGCACGACCGCAAGCTCGACGAGATCGCCGGACCGAAGAAGGCGGAGCTGCTCGTTCTGCTGCGTCGCATCTCCGCGCTGCTCGAGTAGCGCATCCGCGCGGGATTTCTAATGTACACGGCGGGCACGGCATTTCTTGAGGCGCTGACCGAGGCCGGCATCGCCTACATCTTCGCCAATCTCGGCGGCGACCATCCGTCGCTGATCGAGGCGATGGCCGAGGCAAAGGTTTCCGGCCGCCCGGTCCCGAGTCTTATCACCTGTCCGAACGAGATGGTGGCGATGAGCGCTGCACACGGCTTCGCGCAGGTGAGCGGCAAGCCGCAGGCCGTGCTCGTCCACGTCGAATGCGGCACACAGGCGCTCGGCGGTGCAGTCCACAACGCCGCCAAGGGCCGGGCGCCGATCCTCGTCTTCGCGGGCGCCTCGCCGTTCACGCAGGAGGGCGAGCTGCGCGGCGGTCGCAACGAGTTCATCCAGTGGCTTCAGGATGTCGGTGACCAGCGCGGCATCGTCCGCGGCTACATGAAATACGACAACGAGATCCGGACCGGCCGGAACATCAAGCAGATCGTGCATCGCGCGCTGCAGATCGCGGAGAGCGATCCGAAGGGCCCGGTCTACCTGATGGCCGCGCGGGAAGTGCTGGAGGAGGAGCTTGCGTCCTCAGTCACGATCGATCCGGCGCGATGGCGGCCGATCGCGCCGACGGCGCTTCCGCCTGATGCCGCCGAACCGATACTCACCGCGCTCGCGAAAGCGAAACGCCCGCTCGTCGTGACCTCGTATCTCGGCCGCAATCCGGCGGCCGTTGGGGAGCTGGTGCGCTTCTGCGAGCGCCTCGGGATCGGCGTTCTTGAATCCGTCCCAAGCGCATTGAACTTCCCGCACGACAATCCGCTCTATCAGGCGAGCCAGTGGAATCAGCAGCGGCAGAACCCGCTGCTCGAAGCCGCCGACGTCGTGCTCGTCATTGACAGCGACGTCCCGTGGATCCCCTCGGTGAACCGGCCGAGCGACGGCGCCAGGATATATCACATCGACGTCGATCCTTTGAAGGAGAACATGCCGCTCTGGTACATCCCGGCGACGCGGGTGTTCCGGGCGGACGCGGCAACGGCGCTGCGGCAGCTCAGTGCCGCCCTCGACGTGGCGAAATTCGACGAGAACAGCGCCGAGAAGCGGCGGCGGCACTTCTCCGACCTGAACCGCAAGCGGGCTTGCGAGCTTGCGGCACTTGAGAAACCGAACGGCGACTTGCCGAGCCCGGAATACCTGACCGCCTGCATCCGCAAGCATGTCGACGACGACACGATCGCGTTGAACGAGGGTATCACCGCCTACCACACGATCTTCGATCATCTCGGCATGCGCCGCCCCGGCTCGATCTTCGCGAGCGGCGGCAGCTCGCTCGGCTGGAGCGGTGGAGCGGCGATCGGCGCGAAGCTCGCGGCGCCGGAGAAGACCGTGATGTCGCTGACCGGCGACGGGTCTTACATGTTCTCCATTCCATCCACCGTGCACTGGATGGCGCGGCAGTACGGCACGCCCTTCCTGCAGGTCGTCTACAACAATCGCGGCTGGAAGGCCCCGAAGTTCTCCACGCTTGCGATCCACCCGGACGGCTATGCGAGCCGCGCCAACGACATCGGCGTCGCCTTCGACCCGCCACCCGATTATGCCGGGATCGCCGCCGCGGCAGGCGGTGCCTTCGCGCGCAAGGTCGAGCGGGCGGAGGACGTGGAGGACGCACTCGCCGCGGCGATGCATGCGGTCAGACACGAGAAGCGCGCCGCCGTTCTCGACGTCTGGCTGCCGCATCTCTGAGCGCTGGATGAAGCGGCTCCTTGCAGTCGCCCAGTCAGGCGGCGCCCGCGAGATACGCCTCCTGCAGCACGCCGGGGTTGGCCTTGAGCTCCACCGCGCTTCCCTCGAAGCGGATCTGTCCGCGATTGATGACGTAGGCGCGGTCGGCGAGCTCGAGCGCGACATGCGTGAACTGCTCGATCAAAAGCACGCCGATTCCTTCTCTCGCGATCTCCTTCAGAACGCCCATCAGCCGCCTGACGACGATCGGCGCGAGCCCAAGCGACATCTCGTCGGCGAGCAGGAATTTCGGCTTGGCAATCAGTGCCTGGGCGAGCGCCAGCATCTGTTGCTCGCCGCCCGACAGGCTGCCGGCGGCGCGCTCGGCGAGCGCACGAAGCTCAGGAAAGATGTCATAAGCGCGCGCCGCGCTCCCCGCGCGGTCGGCGGAAGAGTGCATGGCGGCCGCGACCTCGACGTTCTCCCTGACCGTCAGGCGCGTCAGCACCTGATGGCCCTCCGGAACGGCGGCGATCCCGGCACGGCGTATTTGATGCGGCGGCAGCCCGCTCACCTCTCGTCCGCCGACGCTGACGGCGCCTGAGGCGATCGGTAGCGCGCCGGCAAGCGCCAGCACGAGGCTGCTCTTCCCCGCACCGTTCGGGCCAAGGAGCGCCACGGTCTTTCCCGGTTCGACTCGGATCGACACGGCGTCGACGACAGTCTTCGTACCGCGCATCACGGAGACATGGCGAATTTCGAGGGCGTCGCTCACACGACCTCCTCGCTGCCGAGATAGGCGGCCTTGACATGCGGGTTCTTCAAGACCTCGGCTGTCAGCCCGGAGGCGATCAGCTCGCCGAAGTCGAGCACCAGCGTCGAATCGCACATCGAGGCGATCAGCGCGACGTCGTGGTCGATCAAGAGCGTCATTGCCCCGAATTTCTGGTGGATGCCGAGCATCGCTTCGCGCAGCCGCTCCACTTCGCTGGGCCGCAAGCCCGCGCCGGGCTCGTCGAGGAGCACGATCTTCGGCGACCCGACCAGCGTCTTGGCGATCTCCACGAGCCGCCGCTCGAAGCCGTTCAGCGCGCCGCCCATCGCGTTCCACTTGTCGATCAAGCCGACATAGCGCAGCGCCTCGACAATCTCGCCACGTTTCTCCTCATGCGGTAGCGGCAACGGGTCGAGCATGACGCGTACGTTGTCGGCGACGGAGAGATCGTCGACGACCTGCTCCGTCTGGAACGAGCGGCGGAGGCCCCAGCGCGCGCGGGCATGCGGCGCCAAGGTAAGAAGGTCGGTGCCGAAGGCGCGGATCGATCCCGATTGCGGGGACACGAAACCGCTGAAGACGTTCAGAAGCGTCGTCTTGCCGGCGCCGTTCGGGCCAATGATCCCGACGATCGGATCGGCGAGATCGGCGCTGATCTTATTCAGCGCCTTGACCCCACCGAAGGCGACGGAGAGATCGCGGATCTCGATCATTTCGCCCTCACGCGCCGCGCAAGCGTGCCGAGAAGATCGACGAGCTGGCCGGCGATCCCGGTCGGCGCGGTCACGATGGCGTGCAAGAGTCCGACGCCGAAGATCACGAAGGCGAGGTCGCCGTCGATGCCGATGTCGTTCAGGAAGGCGGGGACGGCGCGATAGAGAATCCCGGCGATGATCTGGCCGGCGAAGCTGTAGGCACCGCCGACAACGGTCAGCGCGAAGAGCAGGATCGACTCGCTTGCCGGAAACGTGGTCGCGTCGAGCACGCCGATCGTCCCGGCGAGAAGTCCGCCTGCAATCCCCGCGACAAAGCCGGCAAGCGCAAAGCCCCACGCCTTGTAGAAGGCGACATTGACGCCGGCCGCCATCGCGCAGGCCTCGCTCTTGCGGATCAGCGCCCAGGCGCGCCCCGGCCGCGAGCGGCGGTTCAGCTCAACCAGAAGGAACGTCAGAACGGCGACGACCGAGACGTAGCGAAGCATCGCGGCGTCGGACTGCGCGAAATGCGGGCGCGGCATGAAGATGCTGTTGACCGCGATGCCGAGAATTCCCGTGCCGCCGTTCGGGAACTGCGTGCCCGTCACCAGTATCTGGAAGCCGGCCGCCGCCATCAGCGTGATCAGCGCCAGGAAAAGCCCGCGCATACGAAGCGCTGGAAGACCGATGACCGTCCCGACAATCGCCGCGGCTATCGCGGCCACGAGCACGTTCACTTCAAAGGGCAGACCGGTCGCATGCCACATGCGAAGCGTCACCCAGCCGCCGACACCGACGAGCGCGACCTGTGCCAGCGACACGAGGCCGAGGCGCGCATAGAGAACCGCCGTGCCGGTCGCGGCGATGGTGAAGATCACCGAGGAGATCATCACCCGGAGCCAGAGCGCATTGAGAAGCATCGGCCCGAAGACGATCAGGAGCGCGACCACGACGGCGAGCGCGATGCAGCGCGGGTTCGTCAGCTCGGGCGAGAGAGCACCGCGCCGCGCGGGCGCGTCGACCGCGTTTTCAGCCGCCGCCTGCATGGCCTCAATCCTGCCCGGAAAAAGTCAGCCGCCGGTTCCGCTGCAGCCAAAGCAGGATCAGCGCCGCGACGATGAAAGGCGCGGCTGTGCGGTAGGGCGCGATCGGCTTGACGAGCGTCGTCATCGATTCCGCGACGCCGATGAAAAGCCCGCCGAGAAGCGTCATGGGCAGCGATTCAAGCCGCCCGACGATCGCCGCGGCGATAGCCGGGATGACGAGGAAGGTCAGCGCGCCCGGATTAGGCCGCACCAAGTCGCCGAACATGATGCCGCAAAATCCGGAGAGAAGCCCGCTGATCAGCCAGGCAAAAGTCTCGACGCGTATGATCGGCACGCCGAGGATCGCGGAAAGGTCGCGCTTGTCCGCGAGCGCCCGCATCAGAAGCCCGATGCCGGTCTTCTTCAGAAAGACCGCGATGCCGATCGTCACCGCGACCGCTGCGACGAACACAAGCGCACGCGTTCCGGTGATCCTGACGCCGAGCAGCCTGAAGCCCGAGGCGTCGGCGAACAGCGTCAGCCGCCGCGGCGCCTCGACCCAGAGATAGTTGGCGATGCCGAGGATGATGAGCGCGAAGCCGAGGGTCGCGACCGCCTTGACCACCGGCTCTCGGTAGGAAAGGCGCGGCGCCACCAAGAGCCCATAGGCAAGCGAGAGAAAGGTGGCAACGCTAAGCGCCGCCAGCCAGATGAGCGGCTCGGCGTAACCCCACTGCTGGAGCTGCCAGGCCACTATGGCGCCCATGGCGCCGACCGCGCCATAGGCCAGATTGAGAACGCCGGTCGACCGGTAGAGAACGACAAGCCCGATACCGGAGAGGGCGTAGATTGCCCCGACCGCAAGCCCGGTGGCGAAGAAGAGGCTATAGGCTCCCATCGATCCCGAAGACTACTCGGTCAGGTGCTGGTCCGCCTCCAGTTTTCTGATCTTGTCAAAATAGGATCCCGACACGTCGAAGCAGTCGGCCTCCTGTTTGAACTGCCCGTCCTCGACACGGACCATGACGGAGGCGTGGTTCGGCTGATGGAAGTCGGCATCGCCGAAATACCACGGGCCACAGAGGAGGTCAGTGCGATAGCCTCTCACCGCCTTCAACGCCGCCGTGACGCTGGCTCGGTCAAGCTTCGCCGGATCCATCTTCATGAGCGTGTCGACGAAGATGTTGGCCGAGACGAAACCGGCTTGCGCAAATGTGTCGCGCGGGTCATCGGCGCGGGCATATTTATCCATCACAGCAAGCCAGCGCTTGGCGTCGGGGCCGCCGCGGTCCCAGGGCGTGAGCTCGATCGCGATGTGGACCTTGCCGCTCCAGTAGTCGCCGAGGGCCTCGGGAATGCCCTTCTTGTAGAGCGGCGTCGGCGAAATCCACTTGTACTGGTCGCGGAGGTCCTGGTCTTGTGCCGCCTTCAGGAAGGCCTGGGCGAGGCCGGCGGGCAGGCTGATCAGGATGGTGTCGGCGCCTGAAGCCACGGCTTCAAGCAGCGAGGCGTTCGGGTCGGGAGCGCCCGGATCCATCAGCACAGAGATGCCCTCAAGCCCCTTCTCCGCCAGCCATTCCTTGGTGAGATTGCATGACCACACGCCATTCGACGGAATGTTGAGACCGACGCAGGCGACTTTCTTGGAGCCGAGGTTCTCAACCGCCCACTGCACGGCAGAGATGTTACTCGGCACCGGGCCCTGGTTGGTCGAGGCAATGTTCCGCGCTTCAAAACATTCGCGCACCGCGCAGGCCGAGGCGATGACCGCGACGTTCTCGTCCTCGTAGAGCTTGGCGTTGACCGTCATTTCCACGAAACTGCCGTTGCCGACAAGCGCAACGACGCCCTCGTCCTTGACGAGCTTCGATGCGACCTGCGCTGCGACCTCCGGCTTCCACTGGTCGTCCTCGACCATGAATTGGATCGGCCGGCCGTTGATGCCGCCGTTCTCGTTGACGCAGTTGAAGTAGGCGCGCGCGGCGTCTGCACCGGCGCTGAAATCGTCCGGGCCGGTCTGGCCAACCACCGAGCCGACGAGGATCGGATCGCCCGTCGCCTTCTCTCCGTTGCCCAACCCACAGAGCGGCCGGTCTTGTGCAGCAGCCAATTGGCCGCCGCCGACAATAGTCGCCGCCGCAAACAACAAGGTCTCTAACCCGCCGGACTTCAAAATCCTCATGATGGCCCTCCCTTTGCCAGCAGAACGGCCCGCCTTTTCCGCGGGCCCCTCCACCGCCTGGGACCGCATTTTCCGCGTAACCCGAGGCCAGCTCGGAGGCGGTTTGCGGCGCTTTCAGCTACCTTCCAGGCGCTTGCATCGTAGCGCCGAAGTGGTTTGATAGCAAACCAAATGGCGGCCGTGGCCCCCAAACGGGCCGGCGCGCATGCGCAGGGAGGATGGCCTTTTGCGGCTTCAGAACAAGACCTGCATCCTGACCGGCGGGGCTGGCAGTCTCGGCATGGCGACGGCGCGCCTCATGCTCGAAGAGGGCGCCCGCGTGATGCTGGTCGACCGCACCGAGCTCCCCCTGAAGCGGGCCGAGGACGCCTTTGCCTTCTCCCCGGACCGCGTCGCGACATTTGCCGCCGACGTGAGCCGCGCGGAGGAAGTCGAGCGCTTCGTCACGGCGACGGTCGAGCGCTTCGGGCCGATCGACGTGCTTTTCTCGAATGCCGGGAATTTCGGCATCGTCGCGCCGATAGAATCGTATCCGGTCGACGTCTTCGACGACGTCTGTGCCGTGCATGTCCGCGGCGCGTTCCTCGCGTGCAAATACACGGTGCCCAAGATGAACGACGGCGGCGCGATCGTGATCACGTCGAGCGTCGCGGCGACGCACGGCGATCCCGGCGTCTACGCCTATATCACCGCCAAGCATGCGCAGGTCGGGCTGATGCGCTGCCTCGCCAAGGAGTTAGCGCCGCGGAGAATCCGCGTGAACACCATCCATCCCGGTCCGATCGACAATCAGTTCCAGCACAATGTCGAGGCGGGGCTGACTCAGGCGATCGGACGCGACGGCGCGGCGTTCTTCAACGAACAGATACCGCTCGGCCGCCACGCCGAGGTCGAGGAGATCGCGCGCTCGGTCCTCTACCTCGCGTCGGACGATGCAAGCTTCGTGACAGGCGCAATGCTGATGGTCGACGGCGGCATGAGCGTCTGAACGGACGCTGCGCCGCGACGGTTTTCCGCACGCCGGCTATGCGCATATGATCGGAGGAATGACGCCGTCGGTTCAGAGCGTCGCTGGCGGGAGGCTGATGGACACCAAGGTCGCAATTGTCGGTGCCGGCCCATCGGGGCTGCTCCTCTCCCGGCTCCTGCATCGGGCCGGCATCGACAACATCGTGCTCGAGCGCCGCAGCGCCGAATATGTGCTCAGTCGCATCCGCGCCGGAGTGCTCGAGCGCGGCACGGTCGACCTTCTGCACGCGGCCGGCGTCGGCGGGCGCTGCCATCGCGAAGGCCTCGTGCACGAGGGCATCGGCATCGCTTTCGAGGGCGCGCGTCACCGCATCGAATTTCAGGCGCTCACGGGAAGCGTCGTCACCGTCTACGGCCAGACCGAGGTGACGCGCGACCTCATGGACGCGCTTTCCGCCGACGACGCCGCGCCGCATTACGAGGCGGAGGTGACCGCCATCGAAGACTTCGACGGCGAACGCCCGACCGTGCGCTATCGCGAGAACGGCGAAGAAAAGTCGCTCACCTGCGAATTCGTGGCGGGCTGCGACGGCTATCACGGCGTGAGCCGCCCTTCCCTGCCGGAGCGCTCCTACCAAGCCTTCGAGCGCGTCTATCCGTTCGGATGGCTCGGCGTCCTGTCGGAGACGGTGCCGGTCTCAGACGAGCTGATCTACGCCAACCACGAGCGCGGCTTCGCGCTCTGCTCGATGCGCACGCATCATCTCTCGCGCTACTACGTGCAATGCTCGCTCGAAGACCGCGTCGAGGATTGGGCCGACGAGAGATTCTGGGACGAGCTTCGCCGCCGGATCGACCCGCCAGCGGCCGAAGCCCTTGAGACCGGTCCGTCGATCGAGAAAAGCATCGCGCCGCTTCGAAGCTTCGTCACGGAGCCGCTCCGCTTCGGCCGCCTGCTCCTTGCCGGCGACGCCGCGCACATCGTGCCGCCGACCGGCGCCAAGGGGCTGAACCTCGCCGCCTCGGACGTCCGCTATCTCGCGAACGCACTGATCGAGCACTACCTCGAAGGCTCATCAGCGGCGCTCGACGCCTACTCGAAGACGTGTCTCCGCCGCGTCTGGAAGGCTGAGCGCTTCTCCTGGTGGATGACGTCGCTTCTCCACCTCTTTCCCGAGACCGGCGCGTTCGGCCGAAAGATCCAGCTCGCCGAGCTCGACTACCTTGTTGGCTCCAAAGCCGCCTCGACCGCGCTTGCGGAGAATTATGTAGGCTTGAGATTCGAGTAGACCGACGCACGCTCGGTCTCGCCAAATCATCTCCAATTGTCGTCATTGCCGGGCTCGACCCGGCAATCCATTCCTCCGCGGTCGCTACTTGGCATTCCGGTCACGGAATGGATGCCCGGATCAAGTCCGGGCATGACGACCGTTGATATGTGCGATTTGCCTTCAAACCTTCCGCTGCGCCGCGTTCCAGTGCCGTTCGAGATTGGCGATGAGCGCCGGGCTGAAGTGGCAATAGGCCTGCTCGCGCGCATAAGCCGAGGCGTAGCGGCGGAACGTGTCGAGAGATTCCTGGCCGACGCGGAAGGCGCGGCGGTTGCCGACCATGCTGACGCTGCCGGCGCTCGTCAGCTCGTCGACGACGCGCCCGATTGCCGCCTCCATCTGCTCCGGCGCGACGATCTCGTCGCAGATCATCCGCCCTTCCGGGCTGTCGCAGGGAAGCCGCCGCTCGTACTGGATCGCCTGCCGCGCGACGCGGTCGCCGACGAAGCGCGGCAGCCGCAGATTGGCGAAGCCGGGGATGATCCCCTCCTTCCGTGCCGGCAAAGTCATGTAGGCGTCGCTCGCGGCGAGCACGTAGTCGACGACGAGGAGCAGCTGGCAGTGGCCGCCGATCGCGAACGCATCGACTGCCGCGACCCAGGGCTTCTCCGCTGCCCGGCCTGCGACGTCGTCCGGAAGCGCATCCGGCAACGCGACGCCGCGGAAGAGCTTGTGGACGTAGCCCATGTCGCGCTCGAGGAACCAGAGGTACGGAATCTCGCCGCGATAAAGGCGGGTCAGGTTGATGCCGGCGCCGAAGACATGGCGGCCGGCGTATTTCGGATTCTCGACCACGCCGCCGCGCATCACCGCGATCGCGCTTTCCGGATCGAGGATCGCCGCGTCGACGGCGATCTCTGTCAGATCGAGCGTGTCTTCGTCCTCCGCGTTCAGGAAGCGCGGATTGTTCGAGGTGAGATGCACCGCCTGTCCGACGCGCCTCAGGCTGACGGGGCCGAGGTCGACTTCGCCCTTCTTCAACAGCGCCTTGAGCACGTTGCCGCTCTCCGGTCGCGGCAGGAGCATCGCATGGCAGAGATGCTCGCCGCATGCTCTGTCGGCGAGAACGTGCGCCAGGAAGATTCCCTGGTCCACCTCGACGCCGTCCTTGTCGCCCTGCTTCAGCGCCGCTTCTGCCGCGACCTCCGCCGAAGACGGGGCGAGGCCAGGGATCAGATCGGCCGCCTCGAAGACCAGCTCCTCGATCCTCAGGAAGCGCGAGCGGCCGCCGGTGAGGCGGTCGTAGACCGTCACGGCATGCGCCTTGAGGAAGGTCTCGCGGATCGCGCGCGCGGCGGAGAGAAGGGCTTCGGCAGCCGCCGCCTCGGCGGCATTGCGCTTCCGCTTCGACGGAAGGGTCGCGATCAACCCCTTGGAGATCGCCCAGAAGTTCGAATGACCGTCGCAGTCTTTGGCAAAATTGCCGGAGACAGCCGGCAGCGCTTCCTCCCACTCCGCCACCGCCGCCGCGACGAAACCCGCCGCGTGGAGGCGTTCTCCGGCGGTCGGGGCGATCTTTGCTTCGTGGTCGTGTGTCATTCCCGGGACCGTCTCAGCCTTTCGGGCGAAGGTCCAGCACGCGTTTCGCCTTGCCTTGCGACCGCTCGATCGCCCCAGGCGGCTCGATCGCGACCGACGCGGAAACCCCAAACCTATCCTTGATCCGCCGTTCTATCGCCTGCTGGGCGGCGCGGCGCTCCTCCTCGCCGAGCCCACGCTCAGGGCGGAACTCGACGCGGATCAGGAGCTCGTCGAGGCGGTTCGGCCGGCTGACCTCGATCAGGTAGTTCGGCGAAAGCCGGCCGTCCTCGCAGATCAGCGTTTCGATTTGCAAAGGAAAGAGATTGACGCCGCGGATGATCAGCATGTCGTCGGTGCGGCCCGCGATCCGCTCGATCCGGCGCATCGCACCCTCGCGCGGCGGAAGAAGCCGCGTCACGTCGCGCGTGCGATAGCGCACGACCGGCATCCCCTCCTTGGTAAGCGTGGTCAGCACCAGTTCGCCTTTCTCGCCCTCCGGGAGGACGGCGCCCGTCTCCGGATCGATGATCTCCGGCAGGAAATGATCCTCCCACAGCGTAAGCGTGCCGCGGCTTTCCGGGGTCTCCTGCGCAACGCCGGGGCCCATCACCTCCGAGAGGCCGAAGGAATCGTAAGCCGTGACGCCGAGCCGCGCCTCGATCTCGGCACGAAGCGACTCCGATGCCGGCTCGGCGCCGAAGATCGCGAGACGCAGCCCCGTATCGCGGATCCCCTGTCGCGCGAGTTCATCGGCGATGACCAGCATGTAGGAGGGCGTGGCGAGCAGAACCGTCGGCCGCAGGTCGCGGATCAGCTGCACCTGGCGCTCCGTCGCGCCGCCGCTGACCGGAAGCACTGTTGCGCCGAGCCGCTCCGCCCCGCCGTGCCAACCGAGCCCGCCGGTGAAGAGCCCATAGCCGAAAGCGTTGTGCACGAGGTCGCCAACCCTTCCGCCGACGGCGGCGAGCGAACGCGCCATCAGCCCAGCCCAGGTGTCGAGGTCGGCGGCGGTGTAGCCGACCATCGTCGGCGACCCCGTCGTGCCGCTCGACACGTGAATGCGTGCGATCCTCTCCGGCGCTTCCGCGAACATCCCGAAGGGGTAGCCGTCGCGGAGATCAGGCTTCGTGGTGAACGGAAAGCGCGCGATATCCTCGATCGACTTCAGGTCGTCCGGGTGCACGCCGGCTTCTTCAAACAGGCGTCGGTAGCGTGGGACCCTGTCGAAGGCGCGCTGCAGCGTCGTCTTGAGGCGCGCCAGTTGCAGGTCGCGCAGTTCGTCAATGTCGGTCGGCGGCGCGAATGACGCGTCGGGCGAAAAACGCATCGCTCCTCCCAGTCGCGCACTCCGCGTTGGCGCTGCCCGCCCTCATGCCATCTCTGCGGACACGTCGCATGCTTGAACGCGGCCGCGCAGCTTAGTTTGTAGCAAAACTATCTAGACATGTTGACCGGAATTCCCGCAAGATCATTGCAAAGAGCACACGGCGCTGCGAAGTGTCCAAGTGCCAAATCAACACGACAAGACGATCGGAGGTAAACGCCATGCTCTCGCGAAGGAGATTTCTAACTTCCGCCACGGCGCTCGTCGCCGCGCCCGTCGTCCTGCGGCGAGCCTGGGCGGCGAATCCGGAATTCACGCTCAAGCTGCACCATCTGCTCGGGCCGAAGTCTCCGGCGCAGGTGATGATGCTCCAGCCTTTTGCCGACCGCATCCTGAAGGATTTCAGACGGGCGCGTGAAGATCGACATCTATCCGTCGATGTCCCTCGGCGGCGCCCCGCCACAGCTCTTCCGCCAGGCCGTCGATGGCATCGTCGACATCGTCTGGACGGTCAACGGATATACACCTGGGCTCTTCACGCGTTCCGAGGTGTTCGAGCTGCCGGATATCTTCAACGGCAACGTCGCAGCGACCAACCTCGCCATGCGCGACATGTTCGATCAATACCTTGCCGAAGAGTACAAGGACGTCCACGTGCTCTGGCTGCATGTCCACGCCGGCCAGGCCATCCAGATGGTCGACAAGCTCGTGCGCAAGCCTGAAGACTTCAAGGATCTGAAGATCCGCGTGCCCGGTCCGACCGGCACCGACGTCATCAAGACGCTCGGCGCCACGCCGGTCGACATGCCGGTTCCCGATCTGCCGCAGGCCCTGACCACGCATGTGGTCGACGGTGCATTGATCCCGTGGGAAATCGCCCCGGCGCTGAAGCTGCAGGACGTCACCAAGTATGATATCGAAGGCAAGAACAACTGGCGCCTCGGCACCACGACCTTCCAGGTGTCGATGAACAAGGGGACTTGGGACAAGCTTCCCGACGACCTGAAGGAAGTGTTCAACAAGGCCACTGACGCGGACTGGTGGAAGCAGGTAGGCGACATCTGGCGCAAGGACGACGACACCGCCCTCGAGATCCTCAAGAAAGCGGGCAACGAATACGTTGAGCTCACGCAGGAGGAGACTGATGCGTTCAAGACCGCGCTTGCGCCGGTGGTCGACCATTGGGTCGCCGACCGTTCGGGCAAGATCGATGCGAAAGGGCTGGTTGACGCTGCCAAGGCCGCCATAGCAAAAAACAGCGCATGAGCTTCACCTTTCATGAAGAAGACAAGGGCGGGGTCATCGGACCCCGCCCTTCGTTCGAGTGGCAGCCGCGCTGGCTCAACGTCTTGAGAGCGGTGATCCGATATTGGGCGCTGATCGGCGGGTTCATCCTGGCGGTGCTGATGCTGATGACCGCGGCGAGCACCGCGTCCAATCTCTTCTTCAACAAGCCTTTCCAGGGCGACTACGAGATGATGAAGCATTTCGTGGCTATCGCGATCTTCTGCTTCCTTCCCTATTGCCAACTCACCGGCGCCAACGTGACGGTGGACATTTTCACCGAGGGCATGAGCGAGCGTGCCAAGTCGGCGATGCTCGCCTTCTCCTCGCTCTTTGCCGTCGTGTTTGCGGTCGTTCTCCTGCGGCAGATGTCGCTCGGCCTGATCGGCTACTGGAAGTTTCCCGAGACCACTGCCGCGTTGCACATTCCGCTGTGGACCGCGTTTCCTCCCGCTCTTGCTTCTCTCGCCCTGCTGCTCGTCGCCGCCGTCGTGACTCTAATCGAAGGCATTCGCGGCATGCGCCACCCGCCAGCGCCAGCCAAATAAACGGCCGCTCGGGGGCGGGATGGAAACCAGCTTTCTGATCGGGCTGATCGGGCTGCTCGCGCTCCTGGCGCTGATCGCCGTCCGCGTTCCCATCGCCTACACGATGATCCTGGTTGGTGCCGTCGGCACCAGCCTCGAATCCGGCCCGGCCGTCGTCTTCTATCAGCTCAAGGACCTCGCCTACTCGCAGTTCTCGAACTACGACCTGTCGGTCCTGCCGATGTTCATCCTGATGGGCAGCCTGGCGTCGCGCTGCGGGCTCAGCCAGGACATGTTCCGCGGCGCCGACGCCTGGCTCGGGCGATTTCGCGGCGGCGTCGCGATGGCTGCGGTCGCTGCCTGCGGCGGCTTCGGCGCGGTCTGCGGCTCGTCGACGGCGACGGCGTCGACCATGGGGATCGTCGCGCTGCCCGAGCTCAGGCGCTACAAATATTCGCCGGCGCTCGCGACCGGCACAATCGCCGCCGGCGGCACGCTCGGCATCCTCATTCCGCCCTCCGTGGTCCTGATCGTCTACGCCATCATCGTCGAGACCAACATCGTCGCCCTCTTCGAAGCGGCGCTGCTGCCAGGCATCCTCGCCGTCTTCATGTTCCTCATCACCATAGCGATCTACGTGCGGCTCGTTCCCGGCGCCGGGCCGAAGGGCGCGACCGTCACGCGCGACGAGTTTGTCTCGGCCACGCTCGCGGTGATCCCGATCGCCGTCATTTTCGCCGTGGTCATCGGCGGCATCTACGGCGGGCTCTATAACCCGACGCCTGCCGGCGCCATCGGCGTCTTCCTGGTCGCCGTCTACGGCATCGCCCGCCGCCGCCTGTCGTTCCACGACACCGTCGAGGCGCTGCTCGAGACGGCGCGCACCACCGGCATGATCTACCTGATCCTGTTCGGCGCGGCGCTGCTGTCGATCTTCATGGCACGCGCCGGCGTTCCCCAGGCGGCCGCCGAGCTCTTGCAGAACAGCGGCCTGCCGCCGATCGCGATCATGGTCGTGATCATCCTGATCTTCATCGTCCTCGGCATGCTCATGGACAGCCTTTCCATGATCATCCTGGCGATCCCGTTCTTCTGGCCGATGGTGTCCGGCCTCGACTATGGCCTGCCGCTCGATGACCTGAAGATCTGGTTCGGCATCATCGCCCTCGTCGTGGTCGAGCTGGGATTGATCACTCCGCCGGTCGGCCTCAACGTTTTCATCATCAATTCGCTCGCCCCGGACGTGCCGATGCGCGAGACCTTCAAGGGCGTGATCCCGTTTTTCATCTCCGAGATCGTCCGCATAACGCTGCTTGTCGCGTTCCCGGCGCTCTCTCTCTTCCTGCCGCACCTCCTCTCGTGAGGCGCGGGCGGCGCGCTTAGTGCGCGAGCAGGAGCGGGCGCCGCGACGTCTTCAGGAGATGCCGGGTGACACCGCCGAACATCCACTCGCCGAGCCGAGTGCGGCCGTAGGCCCCCGCGACGATCAGGTCGGCGTCGATGTCCTCGGCGGCGGCCTCGATCTCGTCGCACGCCTGCCCGAGCGGACGGCGCGCCGCGACGGACGCCTTGATGCCGTGTCCGGCAAGCCAGGCGGCAACGTCCTGCACCCGCTTGCGCGCAGTCGCGATGTTGCTCTCATCCTCGACGAACTCAACGATCCGCACGGTGTTCGCGGCAGCAAGGAACGGCAGCGCGTCGGCGACGGCGCGACGCGCCTCGCGCGTGTCTTTCCAGGCGACAAGCGCTCTCTCCGGCATGTGCCATTTCGCCGGGTCGGCGATCGCCAGCAGCGGACGCCCGCTCTTCAGGACGAGCGCGCCGGGATCGACCTCGAGCGGGCCGGAAGACGTCGTGCTCGGCAGCGTCACGATCAGATCCGCGGCGCGCGACTGCTGGATCGCATAGTCGAGCGGCCAGTCGATTGCGGACCGCCATTCGAGCGCGACCCCACTTCCCTCGAGCGCCTTGCGAAAGCGGCTCTCAAGCCGCGCCATCCCATCGCGGAGGCGTTGCCGGTCTTCCTCGATCGGATCGCCGGCGACAACGCCCGCCTCGTAATAGAGGGCGGGAATATGCTCGCGCGCGGCGATGCCAATGAGCCGCGCCCCAAAATGGGCGGCGAGCGCGCCGACGCGTTTCAACGCCGTGTCCTTGTGCGTCTCGTCCACGGGCAGCATCAGGCTGGTGTAGGCGGCTGTCATTCCTTGGCTCTCCGGTCGTGGTCGGGAAAGCAATCACGTCCGCGAGGCCGGCCGTTTGCGACAGATCAAAGGCGGGAGTGCGCCCGGCCGCGCGCCCGCTCTGCGACGCTCTCGCTCTTCGCGGCCGAAGGCTGCAGCAGCCAATTGAACGCCGCGACCGCGAGCAGGCCGCCGAGAAGCTCGGCGAGGATGAAGGCCGGAACGTCCTGCGGCCGGATGCCGGAGAAGGTGTCGGTGAAGGCGCGCGCGATCGCGACCGCGGGGTTGGCGAAGGACGTGGACGCGGTGAACCAGTAGGCGGCCGTGATATAGAGGCCGACGAGCCACGGTATCGCCTCGGCGCGGAAGCGAAGCCCGCCAAGGATCACGGCGACAAGGCCGAAGGCGGCGACCACCTCCGCGAACCATTGCCCAGGCCCCGACCGCACGTGCGCTGAAGCCTCGATGAGCGGCAGCTCGAACATCAGATGCGCGGCGAGCGTGCCGGCAATTCCGCCGGCGATCTGCACAGCGACATAGGCCA
Organism: uncultured Alphaproteobacteria bacterium; assembly: GCA_963761005.1. GTDB lineage: Bacteria > Pseudomonadota > Alphaproteobacteria > Rhizobiales > Afifellaceae > DASWJZ01. Next base: position 273,685 of record CAVXFK010000027.1, on the reverse strand, counting down.
GCGCATCGGCCGACGTGATGCTTCCCTTGAGCCGCATCGCGAAGGTGACGGCCGGGTTGAAATGTGCACCGGAAACGGGGCCGAGCACGGTGATGAGCACGACGAGGATCGCGCCGGTCGGCAGCGTGTTCCCGAGGAGCGCGAGCGCGGTGTCGTGCGTCAGCCGCTCCGCCATCACCCCCGATCCGACGACGGTGCAGGCCAGGAAGGCGGTGCCGATCGCCTCCGCGGCAAGCCGGCGCGGAAGACTGAAGGTCTGAGCGGCGGCCGTGTCCGTCACGCCCGCTCCTTGGCGGGTATCTTGGCGCCGCTGTTGCCGATCTCGTCGAGCCTCTTCTGCAACGCCAGCCGGTCGAGGCTGGTGAGCGGCAGGCTGGTGAAGATCGAAATGCGGTTGGTGAGCATGCGGCAGGCGTCGGCAAAGGCGGCGCGCTTCACCGCCTCCGTCCCCTTGGCTGCCGCCGGATCGGCAACGCCCCAATGCGCCGTCATCGGCTGGCCCGGCCAGATCGGGCAGGTCTCGTTCGCCGCGTCGTCGCAGACGGTGAACACGAAATCCATGACTGGCGCGCCGGGGACCGCGAACTCGTCCCAGCTCTTCGAGCGCAGCCCGTCCGTGCTGTAGTGGAGATTGCGCAGGAGATCGATCGTGTAGGGATGCACCTCTCCCTTCGGATGCGACCCGGCGGAATAGGCTTTGAACCGCCCCTGCCCGTAGCGGTTCAGAATTGCTTCGGCGAGAATTGAGCGGGCAGAATTTCCAGTGCAAAGGAACAGCACATTGTAGGCGTGCTTATCCATGGACGACCTCCTTCGTTGGCGCGCGGCCGGGCGGAGCTCGCCGACAAAGGGAGCGCAGATTTCCGACCGACCGCCGCAGCAATCGTTGATGAGATAGGCGGTAAGCTCACGGAATCCGTCGAGCCGGGCGCGGTAGTTGATGACGCGGCTATGCCGCTCCGGCGCGACGAGCCCGGTGCGCGCCAGAACGGCGAGATGCGTGGACATCGTGTTGTGCGGCACCGCGAGCCGCCGCGCTACTTCTCCGGCTGGCAGACCATCCGGCTCGTGCTCGGCAAGAAGCCGAAACGCGTCGAGCCGCGTCGACTGCGCAAGCGCGGCGAGCGCGAGGATGGCCTGCTCTTTTTCCATATTTCGAGAATGCTCGACATATCGACAAGGGTCAAGCGCTTCCCTTCGCCCGGGCAGGACAATTTGGACTCGCCGAATGCAGGCGCGCACCCGAGAGAGGATTGAAAAGTTGCGCCAGCCGGCGGCCGAGCCGAGTCCGCTTTGTAATATTCGAGGTCGCCGACGGCCGAGAGCATTTCCGAGATGCGCCGACACCTCCTCGGCTTGAAAGTCGCGTGACCAGCATCATTCTTATTCTTCACCGCCTGCTTGCCCAGGTCGTCAAACGCGACGTCAATCCGGCCGCAGACATAGTCATAGACACGCGCCGAGATGCAGATGCCACCGGGCTCCGCCAGCGTCAGATACCTCGGCATTGAGGTCGACGACGCCGTAGCAATCGCCGAACAGGACGAGGTCTGCAAGTTGGAGCAGAGCGGAAGCGCTCCGCCCCAGCCTCCATGTCTCAACCGCGCCATAACCGGAAGTCGACATCCCCGAAGCAGCGGCTGGGCCACATGCGATGCGACAAGCGCCCTATGTCAGCTTGTCGAGGGGTTTTCCAGGCGGTTGGCCAGCGAGGATAGCAGCACGATCGCGGCATTCACAGCAAGCTGATCCTCGCGGAACGCAAGGCTGAGTTCGAAGCAGCCCTCGGCTTCGCCAATGGCGATCGCCGGCACCGCGTCGTTGGCGACCGCGATGCCCGTGATCCGGCTCTGCGTGAAGTCGCGCAAGATCAAGCTGGGCATCGCGTTGTTGCCGGCGAGGTGCGGCCTCGACGCACGGCAAAGGTCAGGGTCGCAATAGGCGACGCGGCGTCCGCCCAAACCGATCTCAACCAACACGACAATGCTTTCGGCCTGTTTCACGGCGCGCAGGGAGGCCGCACAGAATCCGGCCGCCAGCACATGTGGATCCAAAGCTGTCCCGAACCGGTCGATGAAACTCTCGAAAGCGGCGGATTTGCACCGGGCTGTGACCAGGGAAAGCCCCCCGGCGGTGCGTGCCCGCGTCGCGCCCCCTGGCAGCACGTCAAGATCCTTGACGTGGATCGGTTGCGAGACGCCGCGGGCGACGAGCGCGGCGAGGTCGATATTCCTTTCAGAGGCTGCGCGCCGCGCCTTCGGCGACGCCAGCACGCGGCCAGGCGCGACAGCAGCAGGAGGCAGCAAAGTCACGCTAGGCGCTGGACGCTCGGCGGCAAGCGCTGGAGCAGGCATAGATGGCCGGACCGAATTGGGTTCCGGCGCCGATGCAGCGGTTGGGTGCACTCTGGCCGCCGTCAGGTCGGGTTTCTCGGCGGTGATGACCGCGACCACCTGGCCCACCGGAACGCTCTCGCCGGCACTCGCGCGGAGCTCGGCGACATAACCGTTGTGGCCGGCTGGAACCTCGATGGTGGACTTGTCCGTTTCCACCTCCATCAGCACCTCGTCGGCCGTGACGATATCGCCCGGCGCCTTACGCCAGGCGACGAGCAGACCCATGTCCTGAGCCATCCCCAGAGCCGGCATGATGACGTCAAACATCATGGACGAGCTCTCCGCCGCAGATTCGGCGCGCCTTGTCGGCGACCCTCTCCGGCGTCGGCACGGTGAGATCCTCAAGCGCTGGCGAGAATGGCACCGGCACGTCCATGGCGCCCATCCGGATGACTGGCGCGTCAAGGTGGTAGAATGCCTTCTCGGCGATGCGGGCGCCGATCTCGGCGGTCACACCGAAGCTTTGGTGCCCTTCGTCGACCACCATGGCGCGCGACGTCTTGCGCACCGAGTTGAGGATCGTCGCCTCGTCCAGCGGCACGATCGTGCGCGGGTCGATAACCTCGGCACTGACGCCGTCGCCCTCGAGTATCTCGGCGGCCTTGAGGCAGGTCTGCACCATCGACGAGGTGGCAACGATGGTCACGTCGCGGCCCTCCCGCAGCACCTTGGCCTCCCCGAAGGGGATCGTGTATTCGCCCTCGGGGACCGGCGCCTTGTCCTGGTACATCAGCTTGTCTTCGAAGATGACTACCGGGTTGTCGTCGCGGATCGCAGTCTTCATCAGCCCCTTCGCCTCGTAGGCCGACGAGGGGAGCGCAACCTTGAGCCCCGGGATGTGGGCGACAAGTGCATGCAGCGACTGACTGTGTTGCGCCGCCGAGCGGCGCGTGGCGCCGAGGTTTGTGCGCAGCACCAGCGGCACCTTGAGCTTACCCCCCGACATGTAGTGCGTCTTGGCGGCCTGATTGCAGAGCTGGTCCATCGCCAGATAGAGGAAATCGCCGAACATAAGGTCGACGATGGGCCGCATGCCGGTCATCGCGGCGCCGACGGCGATGCCCATGAAACCGGGCTCGGAGATCGGCGCGTCGATCACCCGGCTGGTTCCGAACTCCTCGGCCAACCCTGACAGGACCTTGAACGGCGTGCCCGCCTCGGCGACGTCCTCGCCGATCACGAAGACGGTGGGGTCGCGCCGCATCTCCTCGGCAATCGCCTCGTTAACGGCTTTGGAAAGCGTGATCTCACGCATCACGACGCCCCCGCATGGACGTGCATCGTTACCTCCTCAGCGGGCGGATAGGGCGCGTCGAGCGCGTAGGCGACGGCCTCCGTTGCCTCGGCGCGTATGCCTTCACCGATGGCCGCGAGCTCCGCGTCGGTGGCGATGCCCTCGGCAACCATCCACTTGCCGAAATTGACGATCGGGTCGCGGTTGGCCTTCCACTCGGCCTCCTCGTCCTTGGAGCGGTAGTAGTCGCGGTTGATGTCACCCACGTGGTGGCCGTGGTAGCGGTAGGTGATCAGCTCGACGAAGAACGGCCCCTCGCCCTTGCGGCAGCGCGCGACCAGCTTCTGGGCGAGATCGTTCACAGCGAGCACGTCCTGCCCGTTCACTCTGTGGCTCTCGATCCCGAACGCCTCGGCGCGGGCGATGATCGAGCCGGCGGCCACTTCTGCAATCGGGGTGTATTCGGAATAGCCATTGTTCTCGCAGGCGTAGATGACCGGCAGCTTCCACAGCGCCGCCATGTTCATCACCTCGTACCACAGGCCCTGGGCAGTGGCGCCGTCGCCGAAGAAGCAGACCGTCACATCCTTCGTCTCGAGCATCTTCGCCGACAGCGCGGACCCTGTGGCGATGCCCATCGAGCCGCCGACGATCGCGTTGGCGCCGAGATTGCCATGGCTCTGGTCGGCGATGTGCATCGATCCGCCCTTTCCGCGGCAGTAGCCTTCCGCCTTGCCGAGCAATTCGCAGAACATCTCCTTGAACTCGGCGCCCTTGGCGACGCAATGGCCGTGGCCGCGATGCGTCGAGGTGATCCTGTCGCTCACCTCCAGTGCCTCGCAGATGCCGACGGCGACGGCCTCCTGGCCCGAATACATGTGAGTCAGCCCCGGCATCTTTGCCGAGAGATAAAGCTGGTTGGCGTTGTCCTCGAAGGTGCGGATGCGCAACATCTGGCGATACATCCGCAGATAGTCAGCCGCATTCGAGGCCTTTTTCTTTCCCGTGCGGCCTGCGGGGCGAGATCTCTTTGCGCGCGAGCTCATACGGCGTCACCTAAGCTCCCAATTCTCTTGATGATGTTCGTGGGCGACCTTGCCGTCATATTGCATCACTCGTCCGTCCCCGTCCGCTTTGCCGTTACGGCCAAGATAGAGCCGGGCGACCTCCGGATCGTCGAGAAGATCGGTCCCCGTGCCGACGAGCGCGATACGACCGGCATCGAGGACCGCGGCCTTGTGCGCCACCGCCAAGCCCGATCGCGCGTTCTGCTCGACAAGAAGAACGGTCCGCCCGTCCTTCGCCAGCGCCGCGATCGACGCAAAAACCGACTTGCGCGCTTTCGGGTCGAGCCCAATCGACGGTTCGTCGAGCAGGACCACGGCCGGGTCTAGCATCAACGAGCGCGCGAGCTCGACCTGCTTCTGCTCTCCTCCGGAGAGCGAGCCCGCGGCTGCATGGCGACGTTCGGAGACGATCGGGAAGAGCTCAGCAACCTTTTCTATCCGGCTTCGAACCAGCGCCTGGTTGGAAAGGATGAAGGCGCCCATTAGCACGTTCTCCCAAACCGTCATTCCGGGGAAGAGGCTCCGATCCTGCGGCACGTGCACGACTCCCAAAGTCAACCGATCCCTCGACGAGAGTTCGGCTGATGTCCTTCCCTCGAAGAATCACCTTGCCACCTTCGGGATAGAGAAGCCCGCTGATCGTCTTGAGGATGGTCGACTTTCCGGAACCATTGGGCCCGATCAGGCACATGATCTTGCCGACTTCGACGCTCAAGTCGACGCCCTTCAGAATCAACCCCGCGCCGTATCCAGCGGTCACGCCGGAGAGCGAGAGGATGATCAACTCCCCGCGGTCTTGATCCCCCAGCCTTTCAGTTGCGTTGACCATTGGCACTCTCAGCCGCCGAGATACGCGTCTAGGACGAGCGGATTGGTCTGCACATCGGCCGGTGTACCCATGGCGATCGCTGCCCCACGGTCGAGGACGACCACGGGATCGCAAAGCCGCATCACCAACGACATGTCGTGTTCGACGATGAGGAAAGTCACGCCCTCTTTATGCCGGGCGCGGATGTGATGTTCCATCGTCTCGATCATCACGGGATTGACGCCGGCGGTCGGCTCGTCAAGCAGCACGAGCTTTGGGCGGCTCATCAGAAGCGCAGCGAACTCCAGCAGCTTGCGCTGGCCGTACGAGAGATCGGCGGCCAGTAGATCGGCGAGGCCCGAGAGCCGGAACTCCTCAAGCATCTCGCGCGCCCGCTTCCGGTCGGTCTCCGTGAGTCGGGCACCGAAGAGGGCGCGCCAAGTGCATCCTGCGGCAACGACCAAGTTCTCTTCGACCGAAAGCTCCGGAAAGATTCGCGCCTGCTGGAACGTGCGCGACAGCCCCTGCCGGTAGAGCCGCGCGGGACCCGGTTTCTTCACCTCGTCGCCGCCGAAACGGATGACCCCTGAATCGGACTGCAGATATCCGGTGACAATGTTGAAGACGGTTGTCTTGCCCGAGCCGTTCGGCCCAATCAGACCAGTGATCGTTCCTTCCTCGACCGAGAAGGTGCAGCCGTCCACCGCTCTGACACCACCAAAGTGCTTGCTTAACTTTTCGACTTCCAGCAACGCGGTCATCTTTGCGCTGCTCGCAATTCGTCGATCATTCCGGCGTCCTGGACCCTGTTCTCTGCGGACGACAATGCGGTTTCCCGTTGCCCCGCCTGTCGCTGTTTGCCTCGCTTGCGCAAGCGGTCGGTGATCGTCGGCAGGATTCCGCGCGGCAACAGCAGCATGATGATCAGGAAGATTGCGGCGTAGGCGATCAGATAGAGCCGGCTCGCCCCGAACTGGTAGGCGAAATATTCTTGCGCTGGCACCAGAATGAACGCCCCGATGACCGGGCCCCACAATGTTGCGCGTCCGCCCAGGAACGCCATCAACACCATGCCGATCGTGACCAGAGGATCCACCGCGAACTGCGGATAGACGAACCCAACGTAATAGGCCCACACCCCGCCGATCATTGCCGTAATGCCAACGCTTGCCGCAAACGCGATCAGTTTGACCCCGGTCACGCGCACTCCGACGCCATGCGCCTTGTCCTCATCGGCGCGCAGGGCCAACAACGACAGGCCAATCTTGGACCGGCGGAAGTAGAACGAGACCCCCATGGCGAGGGCAAGCAACGCCAGCATCGCGTAATAGAACGGCCAGCCGTAGGTCTCGACCGGGAACGGCGGTATCGCCACGGCTTTGCCCTGTGCGCCGCCGGTGACCGACCTCAGATTGAACGCAAGCGTCTGCACGATGAAAAGCAGGGTAATCGTGACGATGGCAAAAACATCGGCGCGTGTCCGCATCGCAATCCAGCCGATGGGCACACTCAACAGGGCAGCTCCCACTCCGATCAGCGGAAGAAAAAGGAAGGGCTGGTATCCGTCGCCGACGCTGTTCTCAAAGGCGATGGCGATCGCGTATGCACCCACCCCGAAGAAAGCGGCGTGCCCAAGCGAGGGGTAGCCGGCATAGCCACCCAGCAGGTTCCACGCGCTCGCCAAGCCGGCATACATCAGCGTGAATATCAGCATGTTCACGATCCATGGCGTGCCGAGGCCAAACGGCAGCAGCGTGAACGCGCCGAAGAAGACGATGGCACGCGCGAAACCCGCACCGCTCATATCGCGCCCCGCATGCGCGCACCGAAGAGCCCGGTGGGCCGGAAGAGCAGCACGAGGAGCAGCACCACGAAGAACGAGAAGTCCGACCAAATCGGAGACAGGAGCGCTGCAATGATTGCCGAGCCGACGCCCATCGCCATCGCCGCGACGACCGATCCGCCGATGCTGCCGAGTCCGCCGAGCACGACGATCGTCAGCAGGCGGCTGATCAGGTCGTAATGGCTGCCCGGGTTGAACGGCGAGATGAGTCCGAAGACGGCGCCTGCCGCCGCTGCCGTCGCGGCGCCGAGACCGAAGCCGAACGCCGCGACCATTTTCGAGTTGACGCCGAGCAGCTGTGCCGACATCGGATTTTGTATCGTCGCCCGGATTGCCCACCCGAACTTGGTGCGCTGCATGATCAAATAGAGGACGCCGAGCATCGCAAGCGAAAGCAGGAAGGCATAAAATCGAACCGCGTTCACCTGATACCCGAACACGGTCCAGCTGAAGTTCTCGTAGCCTGGCTGAATCGACCGAAAGGTCGTGTTGTAGACCATCGCAAGCACGCCCTCGAGACCGAGCGCCACGGCGAAGGTAACGAGCAGTGAGAGTTGCGAGGCTTCATCGGGGCGCAGCGGGCGCAGGAGCGTCCATTGTATCGCCGCGCCGAGCACGAACAAAATGGGTGTCGTGATCAGGATCGACAGGAACGGATCGATGCCGGTGAGGGTGAAGAGGCTGAACGTCAGATAGGCCGCCAACACCACGAAGGCCGCCTGGGCAAGGTTGACGACCTTCATGATTCCGAAAATCAGCGTCTGACCGCTCGCCATCAGGGCATAGACGCCACCGGTCAGCACGCCGAGGATGACGGCCTGGACCAAAGCGTGCATGGCCGTTCCCTATTCCCGCTCGCGGCTAAGGTTTGGCGCGGTGCATGCCCGGATGAAGGCATGCACCGCGCCTATCCCACTACTTCTTATCCGCCCCAGTTGGGCTTGGGCGCCACGGGCGCGTGCTGCGCCACGTCCGGGGGGAAGACCGTGGTGAGCTGACCGTCGATCCACTCGGTCAACAGATATTCACCTTGTGGCGCGCCATCGGCATCCCAGCTCAAGTCGCCGACCAGAGTATGCCAGGTGCCGCTGTGCAACGTCTTGATGATCGTAGCATTGTCGACCTTCCCGGTCTTCTTCGCGACCGCTTCCAGGACCATCCCACAGGAGTAGGCTTCGGCTGAAGTCGAGTCGATGCCGGACGCGTCACCGCCGTACTTCGCGATGTACGCGGCGATGAACTCCTTGCTCCCGGCCACAGGCGAAGCCGGATACCAGTCGCCGCTGGTGAACACGCCCTCCGTGTTCTTGGCGCCCACCTTGTCCGGGAATTCGGTCGGGGAGTTCGCGCCGTTCGACATGAAGAGCCACTTCGGATTGAACTTCAGCTGGATCATCGCCTTGACCTGGGCGAATGCATCCAGCGACTGGGTCCCCGAAACGACGACGTCCGGATTCGCCGCGGCAACACCGGCGATGATCGGCGTGAGGTCAGCCAACTCGGCGGGATAGGTCTGGTCGTAGACGGTCTTGATCCCCGCCGCCTCGAACTGGTTCTTAACGTAGTCGGCAATCGGGGCCGCGAACGGATCGTCGAGTTTCGCGTAAGCCGCGGTCTTCGGCCGCTGGTCCTCCGGCAGAGACAGAATATACTTCGCGAACACGTCGCCGCCCTTCACCACCGGGGCCGGTTGCACGAAGAAGAGGTTGTCCAGGTGTTGATCGAAGACTTTCGGTCCGCCGCCGGCAGGCTCGATGAAGGCGTAGCCGTAGCGTTTTGCAACGCGCGCCGAGGGGATCGTCAACAGGCTCGAGAACGGTCCGAAAACGATGTCGACTTTGTCCTGCGTGATGAGGTTCTGGTAGTTCGTCACGACCTGGTCCGGGCTCGATGCGTCGTTGACGATCTTGATCTCGACTTGTCGCCCGAGAACGCCGCCCGCCTTGTTGACCTCGTCGGCCCACAGTTCATAGCCGCGCTGCGCGGCTTTGCCCGGGTCGGCGAAATCTCCGGTGAGCGACAGCGAGATGCCGATCTTGAGCGGTGCGTCGGCTGCAGCCGCGAAGTGCGCGGAGCCCGCCAACAGGCCTGGAACCAGGGCCAAAAGCCCGAGTAGCTTTTTCATGCTCATTTCCTCCCTTTGCATTTCCCGAAGCGACGTGCTCGCCTCCACCTCATTCGGTTACTTCGAGGCCGCTTGGCACGGACTTGTTCTCGCTCTTCAGCTTCATCCCCGCCGCGAGCGCGACCGTCTCGATCACGGCGGCGAAATCCTTCGCCAGGTAGGCGGCAGGGTCGGGTTGCAGCGTGGCGGCGCCGAAATGCGCTTGCAGCGCCTCGCGTGTCGCCGCCGTCACCGGCATCGGAACATCGAGCGCGCGCGCCGCGGCGAGCCCGAGGTCGAGATCTTTCCGGAGAAGCGCCGGCGTGAAGGTCGTGGTGAAATCGAGATTGACGAGCGCCGGCGATTTGTAGCGGGAGAAGATCGATCCCATCACGCTGTTGTTGATGAATTCCAGGAAGGCGTGGCGCGGAACGCCTGCCTTTTCGGCAAGCACGGTGATCTCGCAGAGGTTCTGGATGACGACGCCGAGGAGGACGTTGTGCGCGATCTTGCAGAAGCGCGCGAGCTCTCCCTCGCCCACATAGGCCACGCCGTGGGCGGCAAATGCCTCAAGATACGGCTTCACGACGTCGAAGGCGTCGCGCGGGCCGGAAACGACGGCGCTGAGCTTGCCGACCCGGATGGTCTTGCCGTTGCCGCTCACGGGCGCAGCGAGAAACGCCGCGCCGCGCTCCTCGATCCGCACGCGGATGGCGGCGGATTCGTCGGCGCCGATGCTTGAGCAGTCGACCACGATGCGCGGCGCGCCTATCGCCGCGCCGTCGATCACGCCGCCATCACCGAACAGCACCTGTTCGACGTCGGCCGCGGTCGAGACCATGGTGAAGAGGATGTCGACGCTCGCAAGATCGGAGGGACGGTCGGTCAAAACGGCGCCCTTTTCCGCGAGAGGCTCTGCCTTTGAGCGCGTACGGTTCCAGACGTGGACCTCGTGCCCGGCGTTGAGCAGCAGCTCGGCCATCGGAAATCCCATACGGCCAATGCCGATCCAGCCGATCCGGTGCGTGTTCGATTCCATGCTCTGCAGTCCTCAAATCCTCGCTGACGGCGCGCTCAATAAGCGTTAGCGATTGGGAGCTCTTCGGCGGGGAAGTGGGTGATCACCTGACATCCCTTGTCGGTGACCACGACCTCCTCCTCGATGCGTGCCGCGGAATAGCCGTCGCGTCGCCGGGCAATAGGTCTCGAGTGCGAACACCATGCCGGTCTTCAGTTCCATCGGCTGCTCGAGCGACACGAGGCGCGAGATGATCGGCCGCTCGTGCAGCGCCAGCCCGAGGCCGTGCCCAAATTGCAGCCCGAACGCCGCCATCTCGTCGGGGAAGCCGAACTCCTCCGCCTTCGGCCACACCGAGGCGACGCGGTCGGTCGACATCCCCGGGCGGATCAGGTCGATGGCGCTTTCCAGCCACTCGCGGCACTTCTTGTAGGCGTCGTGCTGCGCCGCCGTCGCCCGCCCGACGTTGAAGGTGCGGTAGTAGCAGGTGCGGTAGCCCATGTAGGACTGCAGGATGTCGAAGAACGCCTGGTCGCCGGGACGGATCAGCCGGTCGGTAAAATTGTGCGGATGCGGATTGCAGCGCTCGCCGGAGATGGCGTTGATCGCCTCGACGTCGTCGGAGCCCATCTCGTAGAGCATCTTGTTGGCTTTCGCGACGATGTCGTTCTCGCGCACCCCCGGCTTCAGCTCCTCCCAGATCATGTGATAGACGCCGTCGACCATGGCCGCGGCCTGGTTCAGAAGCGTGATCTCGTCGATGTTCTTGATCTCGCGCGCATCGAGCATGACCTGCTGCCCGTCAACGAGCTTCAAGCCCACCTTCTCCAGCTCGTGCCACATGCCGGGCTCGACCAGGTCGAGCCCGAGCGGCATGTCGGCGACGCCGGCTTCAGCGAGCAGCGCCTTGATCTCCTCCGCGTGCCGCTTCATCAGCCCCGCCGACGGCGGCACCGTGCCGCGCATGCCGAGCATGCCGGCCCTGAAATTCTCCGTCGGCATCCAGTCGCAGTAGAGCCGGTGGTGGACGGCGGCGGAGCCGAAGTCCCAGAGGATCGGGTCATTGTCGCCGGAAAGCAGCGCGAAGCGGCAGAGCTTGTCGCGCTCCCACTCGCCGATCTTGGTGGAGGTGACGTAGCGGATGTTGTTGACGTCGAAGAGGAGCAGTGCCCCGCACTTCGAGCTCTTCAGCGCCTGCCGGATGCGGGCCAGGCGGTAGGCATGCAGGCGGCGGAAATCGACCCGCACCTCGAAGTCAACGCTCGTATGTCCCGGAGCAGGAAGCGCACGCCTCCAGTTCCAATGTGGTGCTAGCGGATCGGGCACGTCCACCGACGCGACCGAACGCGGTTCAGCCCTGACATCATTCATCGGCGCGCTCCTCCCGCGGTCTTTTCGTATCGCCGCGTTGCCTGTGCAAACGTTTGCACGTATGCTGACACATTGCCAGCATATGTCAATCCGCGACATAGATTATCAGGAGACGAGGAATGCGGGCAGCGAGCGGCCGATGAAACGACGCGCCACGCTCAAGGATGTCGCAAGGGTGGCGGGCGTCCACCTTTCGACCGTGTCGCGGGCGCTCAATCCTCGGACCGAGCACCGCTTGACGCCGGCTGTCGTAGAGCAGATCCGCAAGATCAGCCGCGAGCTCGACTACCGTCCGAACGCCGCCGCACATTCGCTGCGCACGAACCGCACGCGCACGATCGGCGTCGTCGTTCCCGACATCACCAACCCGGTCTTTCCACCGATCATCCGCGGCATCGAGGACGCGCTCGCCAAACGCGGCTATTTCGCGATCCTTGCCAACACCGACGGCCATCTCGCGCAAGAGACTGAGATCGTCGACCTCCTGCGCGCGCGTGGCGTGGACGGGCTGATCCTCGCGAGCGTCGAGCGGGAAGACGCGACAGTGTCACGGCTCGCGGCGGACGGTCTGCCGATCGTCACGGTGAATCGTCGCGTTGACGATCCTGCCGTGTCCTCCGTCGTCAATGACGAGGATTCCGGCATTCTCGAAGTGCTTCGCCATCTGATCTCGCTCGGTCACAAACGCATCGCCAATCTCGCCGGACCGCAGGCGATCTCGACCGGCATCGACCGCTATCTTGCCTTCGAGCGCCACCGCCGCGCGCTGAAGCTCGATCCCGACGCGGACCTTGTCGTCTTCGCCGCAGGCTTCAACGAAGAGGAAGGTTACGAGAAGACAGAATCCTTGCTTGCGCGCAAAAGGAAGTTTACGGCGCTGGTGGCGGCGAACGACCGGTTGGCGATCGGCGCCATCGCCGCGTTGCGCCGGCATGATTTCGATTGTCCACGTGACATCTCCGTCACGGGTTACAACGACATGCCGCTTGTCGATCGCCTTTCCCCCGCTCTGACGACCGTACGCATCCAGCAATACGAGGTGGGCTTCGAGGCCGCCGGAGCGCTTGTTCACTTGATCGAGTCGCCCGCCGATCTCCGCTGCCCGCGCCACATCGTGCGTCCGGTCACTCTGGTCGTCAGGGCGTCGACGGGCCGCCCGGCGGCAGCCCCATCTGCAAGCGCGCGCCAATCCAGGCGGACCGCGCCGCGCGGACGCACGCGGGCCGGAACAGAGTGACACGGCAGCTTGCCCACGCGCTCGCGTCGGTTCCCTACAGCGCTGTGCCGCCTCAGCCCACGGTGTCGCGCTCTGCTCGGGAACTTGAGGCGCCTACGAAGCGCCCGTCGTCGATTGTCGCTGACGTTGCCCCCTGAGGTGCCCTCGGTTTGAACTGGTCGGCGACGTTGCCCGGATGGTCGAGCTTGGATCCGCCGGAGCCGGTCGCAAAAAAAGCCCTCGATGAGCGGACAGCGTGTTCGGTAAAGGTGGTCGCGGGGGCGGGATTTGGACTTCATGATTTGTTCCGCGCCGAGCGGTTGGAAAGCCACTCCGCTCGCCGGCGAAATTCGTCGACGCCTTCCCGATGCCGGTCACCGGCAAGGTGCGGAAATTTCTGCTGCCAGACCGAATGATCGCCGAACTCCGCGTCGTCGAGGAAGACACGGCGTAGCGCCCACGCGCCGGATCGGGCCGGGCCGATCCGGCGCTGGCGTATCAAGCCACCGTCGCTACCCGCTTGCGCCGGCCACCTGTTTCGGCGGCCGGGTCGATTCGCGGAAATCGAAGCGATAGTCGAGGAGCACGCGGGCGAGTTCGGTGGCCTCCCCGCTGATGCGCCGGCGGAGCGTCTGCCAAGATCGGCTTGCCAATTCGTCGACGGACTGTGCGACCGCACTGATATAGGGCCGCACGGCCGTCATCCATTCGGAATGCTCGAAGCCGAGCAGCGAGACCTCCTCGGGAAATGCAAGCTCCAGCGCATTGATAGCCTTCACGGCTCCGACGGTCGCGTAGAACGTCGCGGCAAAGATCGCGGTCGGTCGGTCCGACCGGCGCAGGTCCTGCTCAATTGCGCTGCGGCAGCCCTCCGCCGTGCCGCCGCCGAAGACCACACGTTCTCGCGACGCGAGGCCGGCTTCGGCGAGCGCGCGTCGATAGCCCTCAAGGCGATCCCTGAGGTGGGTGTGGTTGGTGGAGGAAATCAGCAGCGTTATATTAGTGTGGCCGAGCTCGAGAAGGTGACGGCAGCCACGATAACCGGCGTCGAAATTTCCCGATCCGACCGTATCGAACTCGGGGTGGCCGAAAGCGCGATCGACCAGAACCGTGGACGGGAGGCCGGCTGGAAAACCCGGGGTCGATCCGAACTCGTCCTGTGCGGCGACCACGAGCAGGCCGTCGATCCGACGCGCGATCAGCGACTCGATCCGGTGCGCCTCGATCACCGGATCTTCGCCGCTCGCCACGACCAGCATCTCGTAGCCGCTCTGCGAAGCAAGCCGCTCCCACTGACGAACCAGCCCGGAATAGAACTCGTTCCCGAGGTTTGGGACGACGATACCGACCGTGCGCGTTTCGCCGCGCCGGAGACTCGACGCCATGTGATTGGACTTGTAGCCGAGCGCCGCGACCGCCTCGAGAACGGCGCGACGACGGTCTCCGGTCACGCCCCTCAGCCCGGAAAGTGCGTTTGAGACGGTGGCCGGAGACACACCGGCGCGTGCCGCCACATCACGAATCGTGGGTGGTCGGGGCGGCTCTGTAAGAGGCCGAGATGGGGGACGCTTGTTCTTCATCTCCGTCCAGCTGTGCTTAAAGCAATCGCGCCGATTCTCCTCATCGAAATCGGCCCGCGTGGGCGTTGCTAGGTAGGCGAGGGAAGCGGGCCCTGCGCCAAAAAGACCGGCGTCGCCGGCGACAGCTCTCAGAGGCCACTTCCGCCGCCGCCATCGATCAGCTGACCTGTTATCCAGCGGGCGTCGTTGCTAGCAAGGAATGCGACGATGTCCGCGATGTCCGTCACGTCGGCGATCCGCTTGAAAACGCTGAACACGGAGGCCGATTCCCGCGCTTCCGCGTTGCCGCGCAGCCAGCTCGCATTCATGTCTGTGTCGGCTACGCCCGGAAGCACGGCGTTCACGGTGATGTTGCGGGGCGCAAGATGCTTTGCAGCAACCTTGGTCAACAGGTCGAGCGCCCCCTTCGCCATTGAATAAGCGGCAACTCCGGGAAAGCCGATCAACGAGGTCTGCGATGAGATGTTGATGATCCGCGCGCCGTCTGGCATGCGCGGAAGAGCGGACTGGACGATGAAGAACGGCGCCTTGGCGTCGACCGCCATCACCTCGTCGTAGGTCGCCTCGGAAGTGTCTTCGATCGTTCCCCGCGGGCTGATGGCTGCATTGTTGACGAGGATGTCGATGGTCGCCGGGCGGCGAAGCGCGGCAAGTCCCTTGTCGAGCTCCTCGAAAAGTGACGTGACGCTCGAAAGTGTCCCGTCGAGTGGCGCGCGCATCGAGAATGCTTGTCCGCCGTGCGCCTTGATGGAGGCGACCGTAACGCTGGCCGCTTCATCGTTGGTTGCATAGTGAACCGCAACAACGGCGCCGTCGCCCGCCAGCCTTTCCGCGATCGCCTTGCCGTAACCGCGGCTCGCCCCGGTAACCAGCGCCAGCTTGCCATCTAGCCCTGCCATGCTCCTCCTCTTCCGAGCCTCTTCCGTCACCGGATGCGCAAACCCACGGTTTCAAATCAGCCGGCAACCGACCTTTCGGCGAAGATAACGCGAAACGATTTACTTTTCCATCTATCGTATCAAGTTCCCGATGCCGGTCATCTCGTTTCGCTGCGTGTTTTCCACTTGCAACGAGCTAACTCCCGTTCTTAAATCGATTTGCTATCTGACTGTGCCACCTAGAACCGGAACAGCGATAGGGAGGAACACCATGGAAAATCTGAATAACCGCACCCGCGGCATACGGACCGGCTTCATCGCCTCGGCTGCAGTGACCGCGCTCCTGGCGACGGCAGGGGCGGCTCATGCCGCTGGCGAGACCATCGGATACTCCGCGCCGTTTCTGATGGCGCAGTTCGAAGTCATCCTGCAGGACCAGTCCGTGAAGGTTGCCAAGGCGGCGGGGCTCAACGTACTCGCGCCAACCAACGCCGATCAGGACTCCGGAAAGCAGATCACCGATGTGCGAAACCTGATCGGTGCCGGAGCCAAAGGGCTGATCGTCGTCGCGAACGACAGCAAGGCGATCATCCCGGCGCTGGACTACGCGGCATCTCAGAACGTGCCGGTCGTTTCGATCGATATCGGCCCGGACGGCGGCAAGGTCTACGCGATCGTCCGCGCCGACAACCGTGGCATGGGCCAGATTGCCTGCACCGATATGGCCAAGGCGATCGGCGACAAGGGCAAGGTGCTCTCGCTGCAAGGAGCCTTCAGCTCGATCAACGGACGCGAGCGGAGCGAGGGCTTCCACGACTGCATCACCAAGGAGCACCCGAATATCGAGCTGATCGAGCGGCCGACCGACTGGGACGCAACGAAGCAGGCAGCAGCGCTACAGACGGTCCTGGCGGCCAATCCGGACTTGAACGGCATCTTTCAGCAGTCCGACTACGCGCTCTCGCCGACGCTCAACGTCCTGAAACAAGCCGGCCGCGACGCGAAGGTGGGCGAGCCTGATCATATCTACGACATCAGCATCGACGCGAGCCCGCAGGCTCTCGAATTGATCCGCAGCGGCGACCTCGACGCCGGAATTTCGCAGCCGCTCGACCTCTATGCAAAATACGGTGTGCAGTACCTGGTCGACGCTTTTGCGGGCAAAGAGCTCAAGCTCGGCAAGACCGATCACGGCAGCGAGGTCGTTGAGTTCAACGGCAACAAGATGGACCTGCTGCCGGCAGTTCTGGTGACCAAAGCGAATGTCGACGATCAGGCGCTGTGGGGGAACCAGGCGAAGTAGTGGCTTAACCAGCGTCAGGTTCACGCTGCGATGAGTGCTCCGCTCGACACAGGTGCTGAGCCATTGGTGGAGACGCGAGCTGTTGCCAAACGGTACGGCAAGACGCTCGCGCTCGACAATGTCTCCCTGAAGGTCTTTGCGGGGCACTCCGTTGCCCTTGCCGGCAGAAACGGTGCCGGCAAGTCGACCCTCGTACGGCTATTGACCGGGCTTGACCGCCCGGATTCGGGTGAAGTGCGCTTTGCCGGCCGGCCGGCCCCCGACGTGTCCGCCCGCGGGCAGTGGCGGTCCAAAGTCGCCTGCGTCTATCAGAAGTCGACGATCATTCCTGACCTCACTATCGGAGAAAATTTGTTTCTGAACGACCAGCCGGGTACGCGGCTTGGCTCGATCAACTGGAGCGAAGTCCGGCGATTGGGGCGGAAAGAGATCGATACCTGGGGTTTGACCGTCGACATCGACCAGCGTGCCGGGGAGCTCACCGTCGGCCAGAAGCAACGTCTTGAAATAGCGCGTGCGCTCCGGCAGGGCAGCCGATTCATCATCCTTGACGAGCCGACGGCGCGGCTTGAGCTCCGCGAAATCAAGCAGCTCTTTGAGCATATCATCAAGCTGAAGAGCGCCGGCGTGACGTTCCTGTTCATTTCGCACCACCTGCACGAGATCTATGAGATCTGCGAGCGGGTGGCGGTGATGCGCGACGGCCGACTCGTCGCCGAGGCCGCGGTGGAAGACCTCGATCACAGCCAACTGGTCGCTGCGATGGTCGGTGAGTTGTTCGTCTCGACTCAGCAGGATAGCCACCGTGGCGGACGCCGGACCGGTGATTCAAACGGATCCAATTCGCGCCCAATCGTACTCGATGTCGAGTCTGTGTCAGTGGCGGGCTTGGTCCATGACGCGTCGATTCAGGTTCGCGCCGGGGAGCGAGTCGGTCTCGCCGGGCTCGCCGGATCAGGAAAATCCGAGCTCGCGCAGGCGATCGCGGGAGGCTTATCCCCGAGGAGCGGAAAGATTTCCGTCAATGGCGTCGCCCTGCGGTGCGGGCGTGTCGATGCGGCTCGCGAGATCGGAATTGCTCATGTGCCGGAGGATCGTCACGCCAGCGGCTTCTGCAGCAATCTTTCGGTCGAAGAGAACATCGCGCTGCCTGTCCTGCACCGACTGAGCCGATGGCTTGGCTTCATTTCCGGAAATCGCCGCCGGAATCTGGTGAACTCGATGATCGCCAAGCTGCAGATCAAGGTGAGCGACCCGACGCAAAGCACCAGCGAGCTCTCCGGTGGAAACCAGCAAAAGACCGTCATGGGGCGTGCGCTCGCTTCCGATCCGCGCGTGCTCGTGCTCGGTCATCCGACGGCCGGCGTTGACATTGCGTCAAAGCAGGCACTCTTCGAGATCGTCAAGGGTACGGAACTCGGCGGTTCTCTTGGTGTCAGATGAAACGGATGAACTTGCGATTTGCGATCGTGTGCTTGTGATGTTCGCAGGAAGAATCGTGCGTGAGTTCACCGGTTCGTGGAAGGAACAAGAAATGGTCGCTGCAATGGAAGGCGTAGGACAATAGTCGTGGATGCGCAGAAGTCCGTCATGGCGACAGCGCCAGCGCCGCGGTGGCGTTTTCGGTTGCGTGTTGGCGAAGAGCTGGCGCTCCTCCAGTTGATCGTTGTGGCATTGATCGCCGGCAGCTTCCTGCATCCGGCGTTCCTGACGCCGGTCAATCTCGTAAACATTCTGCAACAGTCGTCGGAACTCTCGGTTCTTGTACTGGCTGAGGCGATCATCCTCATCGTCGGCAAATTCGACCTCTCGCTTGAATCGATCGTCGGTGTCGCGCCGATGCTCGCGGCGTGGCTGGTGCTCGACAGCGCGCAGAACGGATCGGGCCTGATGGTGAATCCCTATCTCGCGATAGTGGTGCTCCTTGCGGTCGGCATCGCGATTGGCGCCTTCAACGGCTTGCTGATCGTGCGCCTCGGGCTGAATGCCTTCATTACGACGCTGGCCATGCTTATCCTCCTGCGAGGAATATCGATCGGCATGACGAACGGCCGGACTCTTTACGATCTGCCAGGGCCGCTTCTTTATCTCGGCAACGCACACTGGCTCGGGCTGCCGGCCTCTGTCTGGGTATCGGCGGGACTCTACGCCGTTGGGGCTCTCGTCCTGAGCTATCACCGTTTCGGTCGGGCGCTCTACGCCATCGGTGGTAACGCCGAGGCCGCACGTGCGGCCGGCATTCCGGTCGACCGCTACATATGGACCGTTTTCGCGATTGCCGGCGGTCTGGCTGCTCTTTCCGGATTAATGTTGACGGGCCGAATGGCGTCGGTCTTGTCGGGCCAAGGGCAGAACATGATCTTCACCGTTTTTGCTGCGGCGGTGATAGGACGCATCAGTCTGAATGGCGGAAAGGGCTCGATCCTGGGCGCCCTTTGCGGCGTGATCCTGCTCGGAATCATCTCGAACATTCTCACGCTCTCGAATATCGAGACGTTCTGGATCTCCGCAACCTATGGCGCGATCATTCTGCTTTCCCTGATCGTGACGCGCCTGACCTCCGGCAAATCGTATCGAGCCGACTGATGCTGACCGAAGCTCCCTCGACCCTTCCACCTATCCCTCCCGGGAAATATCAAGCGCTATGGCGCGCCGCCGTCGCCCTCACCCGTCTGAGCGGCTGAATCTGGAGACTGATGTGAACAAAGCCTTCTTGCCGGAATCCCTTCACCCGCGCGACGACGACCCGCATTGGAACTGGGGGCGTGCGCTTCCTGCTCCGGGACATACGAGCGTTGACTTCGAGGTGCGGGTCGATTTCCGCCGCCTGCATGCCTATCGGCTGGCCCGCATCCGCCAGGCGCTGAAGAGCTCGAAGTGCGGGGCACTGCTCCTCTTCGACGTCAACAACATCCGCTACGTCACCTCCACCAAGATCGGCGAGTGGGAGCGCGACAAGCTCTGCCGCTTCGCGCTGCTTTCCGGCGACAATGACCCGATCCTCTGGGACTTCGGCTCCGCCGCCGTCCACCACCGGCTCTACTGCGACTGGATGCCGACGGAGAATTTCAGGGCCGGCATGCTCGGCATGCGCGGCACGGTGCCGCCGTCGGCGGGGCTGATGAAGCGGCACGCGGAGGAGATCAAGGCGCTGCTCGCTGAAGCCGGCGTCGCCGACATGCCGCTCGGGCTCGACCTGGTCGAGCCCGGCATGTGGCACGAGCTGGAGAAGGTGGGCTTGAAGCTCGTTGACGGGCAGCAGGTCATGCTCGATGCGCGCGAGATCAAGAACATCGACGAGATCACGCTTCTGAACCAGGCCGCGGCCATGGTCGACGGCGTCTATCACATGATCTGGGAGGAGCTGAAACCCGGGGTGCGCGAGAACGACATCGTCGCGAAAGCCAACAAGATGCTCTACGAGATGGGCTCCGACGACGTCGAGGCGATCAACGCCATCTCCGGCGAGCGCTGCAATCCGCATCCGCACAATTTTACCGACCGGCTGATCCGTCCCGGCGACCAGGCGTTCTTCGACATCCTGCAGTCCTACATGGGCTACCGCACCTGCTACTACCGCACCTTCAACGTCGGGCGGGCGACGGCGGCGCAGCACGACGCCTACAAGAAGTGCCGCGAGTGGCTGGAAAGCGCCATCGACCTGATCCGCCCGGGGATGTCGACCGACCGCGTCGCCTCGGTGTGGCCGAAGGCGGAGGAGTTCGGCTTCCCCGACGAGATGGCGGCGTTCGGGCTGCAATTTGGGCACGGCCTCGGGCTGGCGCTGCACGAGCGGCCGATCATCTCGCGCCTCGTGTCGCTCGAGCAGCCGATGGAACTGAAGACCGGCATGGTGTTCGCACTCGAGACCTATTGCCCGGCGAGCGACGGCTATTCCGCGGCACGCATCGAGGAGGAGGTCGTGGTCACCGACAAGGGATGTCAGGTGATCACCCACTTCCCCGCCGAAGAGCTCCCAATCGCTAACGCTTATTGATTGAAAATTTCGTGGAAACGTAAGGTCCGTCCGATGAAGAAGAGATCGCAGCCCAAGGAAAAGAGCCGCTACAAGCTCAATCCCGGCGACTTCAAGTCTGACCGCACGCTCCGCGAGGATCGCGGCTGGCTCAAGATGGACGTCCGCTGGGTCGTGACGGACAGGAACACGGAATCCGAAGGCACTGTCGTCGGCCGAACGATCCTGCCGCCGGGCGTGGGATCGATGCACGCGCTGCACCGGCATCCGAATGCGGAGGAATGGGAGTACGTCGTGCACGGCGTCGGTATCAAGCATGTCGGCGACGAGTTATTCTTCATCCGTGCCGGCGATATCGCGTTCGCTCCGCGCAATGTTTACCACGGGCTCGAAAACGGCTCGGATACCGAGCCGCTGATCACGCTCTGGGGCTATAGCGGCGCGCCGAATCTGGAGAAGGCCGGCTACATTATTCCGGAGGACGAGGAGAAGCCGGTCGCGAAGCGGGCAAGGAAAAAGAAGAAGTAGCACATCACGAGCGGTAGCCGCGCGTGGTTGCGCTCCAAGAAGATCGCCAGGGAGGAGTCGAAATGGCGCGAACGCTTATACGCAACGCCACCATAATCAGCGTTGATCCGACAATTGGAGATCTCCATCGCGGCGACATTCTGATCGACGGCACGAAGATCGCTGCGGTCGCGCAATCCATACCTGCCGACGGTGCCGAAACCATCGACGGGACCAACAAGATCGCCGTCCCCGGCTTCATCGATACGCACCGCCACACCTGGGAGTCGCTTCTAAGAGCAGCGGGACCGGACTGGTCGCTCGGCCAGTATTTCACCGGTGTCCGCGTCGTGATGGGGGGCCTTTACACGCCCGACGACAATTACGTCGCGAACCTGCTTGGGGCCTACGAGGCGATCGATTCCGGCGTCACCACGCTCTACGACTGGTCGCACAACAACAATTCACCTGAGCACTCCGATGCGGTCGTCAATGGGCTGAAGGATTCCGGCATTCGGGCGGTCTTCGGCTACGGCAATGCCAACGCCGAATGGTTCCCGCCGAATGAAATCCCAACCAACTATGCCGACCTGAAGCGCGTGCGAAAAGAGCATTTTTCGTCTGACGACGGACTTGTCACCATGGCGTTCGCGGCGCGCGGGCCGCAGTTCACGACGCTCGACATCACCGAGAAGGATTTTAGAACGGCGCGTGATCTCGGCATCCGCATCACCGTGCACGTGGGCGATGGCCTTTGGGGCATGAGCAAGCCGCTCGTGCAAATGAACAGCCGCGGCTTGCTCAAGGACGACACCACCTACGTTCATTGCAACACGATCGGCGATGAAGAATACAAGCTGATGGGCGATACCGGCGGCACGGCGTCGATCGCGCCGGAGCTCGAGATGCAGATGGGGCACGGCCTGCCTCCCGCTCTTCGCATGCTTGCCGCCGGCGTGCGTCCGACCATCTCGAGCGACGTGGTCACAACGGTGCCCGCCGACATGTTCGGCGCCATGCGCGCGCTCCTCGCCGGCACCCGGCTCATGGTTCACATGAAGGCGATCGAGGAGAAGCGCATGGTGGAGCCGCTGCCGCTGTCGAGCCGCGAGGCTCTTTCCTTCGCCACGATCGACGGTGCGAAGGCCTGCGGGCTGGAGCAGAAGACCGGGAGTCTCACTCCGGGCAAGGAGGCCGACATCGTACTCATCGACACGGACGCGATGAGCCTCATCCCGGTCAACAACCCGGTCAGCGCCGTCGTCGAGTTCTCGCATATCGGCAACGTCGATACGGTCATCATCGCTGGCAAGGTGAAGAAGCGCGGCGGCAGGCTTGCGGATGTCGATTTCCCGGCGTTCCGCAGGAGGGTCGACGCGGCGCGCGACGCGTTGTTTGAGCGGGCCGGGGCGCCGACCGACGGATCGTGGATCGTCAAGCCCTACCAGGAAGAAAGAGACCTGCAGTTCTAGGAATGCCGCGGTACGGCCGATTGCGGCATGCATTGTGTGGCGTTCGCGCCAGGAGCGGTTGATGGCAGTTGCAGACGCTGGCGAACGCATACCGATCTCGCTGGTCACGGGTTTCCTCGGAAGCGGCAAGACCACCTTGATCGCGGCGCTTCTGAAGCAGCCGCCGATGGCAGGCACGGCCGTCGTCGTCAACGAGTTCGGCGCGGTCGGCATCGACGATGCGGTCTTCGCGCAATCGATCGACGCTGAGAACGTCCTGCTGCTGGCGAACGGGTGCCTTTGCTGCGCCGCCGGCGACGATCTTGCGACGACCGTCTGGTCGCTCGCGCGGCGGAGTGACCGTCCACGGAAGATCGTCATCGAGACGACCGGCCTCGCCGACCCGGCCCCGGTGCTTCGCCGGCTGATGGGAGACCCGAGGCTCGCGATGGCGACGAGACTCGACACTGTCGTCGTCACGATCGACGCCGTGAACGGCGTCTGCAATCTCGAACATCATGCCGTCGCGTCGCGGCAGTGCGCGGTCGCCGACCGGCGGGTCATCACGAAGTCGGACATTGCCGAGCCGACGGCTGTCGAGGCACTAAAGCGATGCCTTCGGACGCTCAATCCGGGTGCGGAGGTCGTGCTGGTCGATCACGGCCAGATCGATGCGGAGGCGCTCTTCAGCGCCTCCCTCTATGACGCCAAAGCCGCTCGCTTCGATATCGATCGTTGGCTGAGCGTTGAAGCGCATCATCGCCATGCGAAGGATCACGGAGACGATCACGGCCGCCACCCGCACGCTCAAACTTGGCTGCTCGAACAAGACGGACTAGTCGATTGGGAAGCCTTCTTGCCGCGAATTGGCGGCATTGTCGGCAGGCACGGCGAATTGCTCCTTCGCGTCAAGGGCGTGATCCACACGAGCGACGATCCGCGACCGATCGTGATTCACGGTGTGCAGCGGACATTCCATCCGCCAGTGCGGCTGCACAGTTGGAAATCTCGGCCGGGCACAAGGATCGTCGTCATCGGCAATGGCGATGCGGAGCTCGGGGTCGCCGAGTTCAGGCGGGCGCTTTCCGAATGCGCCGACTCGCGAGCCCTCGCTGGTCTTCGCGAGAGGCTGAGCGCGTGACGATATCGGACATCGAAGAGGAATGAGCATGAAAATCGGATGGATTGGCGTTGGACGGATGGGCGCACCTATGGCGGCCCGGCTAGTCGGGGGCGGCTATGACGTCTCTATCTGGAACCGCACCCGCGCTAAGGCCGAGACCGACGAGTTGAAGGGTGCAAGAGTTGTTGCATCCCGTTCCGATCTCGCCGGCGTTGACGTGCTTTTCACAATGCTCAACACCGGCAAGGATGTCGCCGAGGTGTGCTTCGGCGCGGAAGGCATGTTCCGCGACGGTCTCAGGCAAACACCGAGGATGCTTGTCGACTGCTCGACGATTGGCATGGACGAGTTGGCGGAGGTTCGGAAGGGTCTCGGCAGGCTTGGCGCGAAGCTTCTCGCCGCGCCGGTGAGCGGCAACCCGAAATGCGTCCGCTCGGGGAAATTCTGCTGCGTCGTCTCGGGGCCGCGTGATGCCTACGAGCAAGTGAAGCCGCTTCTTCTTACGATCGCCCCGAGGGGAGCCGCCTATGCCGGCGAAGGCGAGCTCGCGCGCATGTGCAAGATCGCCGTGAACCTGCACCTTGCCGTGGTTATCGAGCACATGATGGAAGTCACGCTGCTTGCGCAGAAGGCCGGGATACCACGCCACGCCTTCCTGCAGTTCCTGAACGACAGCGTCGTGGGCTCGACTTTCTCCCGCTACAAAACGCCCGCCCTCGTCAATCTTGACTGGACCACGACGCTCCCGCTTGCCGGCCAGCGCAAGGACGTCGACCTCGGGCTGGCGCTCGCTCGCCAGCACGAGATGCCGATGCCAATCACGGCCGCGACGCGCGAGATGTTTCAGGCGCATTTTGGTGTCGCTAAGACCAAGCCCGACCCCGAGGCCTATCTGGCGCAGGACTTCGCGACCCTCTTCGAGACGATGGCACTGATCGCTGGAGTTCGAGCTGAAGAGCGAGAACGTGGAGGTCTCGGACGGGCTTGAGGCCGAAGACGCGGCACCGGCTCAAGCGTGAGGTTCCTGATGACATCTATGCAGACGGTCGGCCGGACAAGGAGCAAGATTTGATGAAGGTGGCAGTGGCGGGTCTGGGCTGGTGGGGCAAGCAGATCATCTCATGCCTCGACAAGAGCCCGCGCTTCGAGGTCGTCTACGGCATCGATCCGACGCCGCCGGCCGACGTCGAGGAGTTCCGGAAGTCGCCCGGATTCACGCTCGACAAGACGCTGGACGCTGCGCTCGACGACCCGACGGTCGAAGGAGTTGTGCTGGCGACGCCGCATGCCCTCCATGAAGAGCAGGCGCTCCGCGTGATCGCCGCCGGTAAGAGCCTCTTCTGCGAGAAGCCGCTCACCATGACCGGTGCCGGCGCGAAGCGGGTGGTCGAAGCGAGTCGCGAGGCGGGCAAGGCGCTCGGTGTCGGCCACGAACGGCGCTGGGAGCCGGCCTTCGAGGAGCTCAGAAAGATGGTCGACGCGGGAACGCTCGGCAAACTGCTTCTCTTCGAAAGCAATGTCAGCCACGACAACTTTCGCAGGCTCGCCAAGGACAATTGGCGGCTCAGCCCGTCAAGCGCGCCGGCTGGTATGATGACCGCAGTCGGCATCCACCACACCGACCTCTTCATCAACATCGCCGGGCCTGCCGTCGAAGTGCGCGCGCGCTCCGCAAGCATGATCTTCGACCCGCCCGCAGAGGACTTCGTCACAGTCGGCATTGTCTTCAAGTCTGGCGTGCGGGCGACGTTCTCGTCGCTATCGGCCACACCGTTCTACGGCCGTTTCACGCTCTACGGCGACAAGGGCTGGGTGGAGATCATCAGCGAGGACAATGTCGACCAGGGCAAGCCGACAATCCTCACGCATCGTGATGCGAACGGCCGGCGTGTTGTCACCTACGAGGCAACCGACACCGTGACCCAGAATTTCGAGTCCTGGGCGGACGCGGTCGAGGGACGCGGGAAGTATCGCTTCACCGACGAGGAGCTGATCGAGAACGTCCGCTTGTTCGAGGCGATCGTCGCCTCGACTCGAAACGGTGGAGCGGTGCAGAAGCTTTGATGCAGCGCCGCGTGCAAGACGTCGGAACGAAGAAGAACCCGGTATCGAATGGGGAGAAGCCATGCGCGTCCGAGCCTACTATGAACAAAGCCCAGTAGAGTGGGCAGCGATCAAGGATCGCCTTGACCGCGCCGGACCTCGCGACCGCGTCCTCCTGAGAGGCGCCACGGTCGTCACGATCGATCCAGCGATCGGAGATTTCGACGAGGGCGACGTGCTCATCTCCGGCAAGCGGATCGAGGCGGTCGGCGCAGATCTCTCCGGTGCGGCGGCCGATGGCGGAGCGATCGTCGTCGAGATGGGCGGCATGATCGTCATGCCCGGCCTCATCGACGGGCATCGCCATTGCTGGCAGAACCAGTTCCGCCGTGTCATCCCCGACGCCGACCTGCATGAATATGTGAAGACGCTGCACGGCGACTTCGCCGTCGAGTACCGCCCGCACGACATGTATGTCGGGAATTTCCTCACGATGCTGACGCTGCTCGATTCCGGGGTCACCTGCATCACCGATTGCTCGCACAACACCCGGACCCGTGCGCACGCCGACGCGGTGTTCAAGTCCTACGCGGATTCAGGCATCCGCGCGGTGCACGCCGGCGGCCCCTCCAATACCGGCGTCTGGGACGAGCACCTGCCGCAGGATCTGATCCGCCTCCGCGACGTCTATTGCTCCGGTGGGGATTTGCTGACGACAGTCAGGATGTTCATCGACATGCGGCGGGTCATGTCCAACGCGGACTATTTTGCGTTCGCGCGCGAGCACGGCTTCGGCATCACGATGGACGGTGTAATGGGCCAGCGCTGCGATGAGATCGTCGAGATGGGCCGCGCCGGGCTGCTCGGTCCGGACCTGACACTGATCCATTGCAATGCGATGCCCGAGGAGGGATGGCGGTTGATCGCGGAGGCGGGAACGAAAATCACGCTAGCCACGACGTCGGAACAGCAGCTCGGTCTCGGTGATGGCGTTCCCGTCATCCAGGCGGCACTCGACCATGGCATCCAGCCGTGCCTGAGCGGCGACGTCGAAGTATGCCTCGCCGGCGATATGTTCACCCAGATGCGTGTGACCCTGAATACGCAGCGAATGCTGGCGAAGGCGCGGAAATATCGCGGCGAAAACAATGCGCCGGCGCTGATCGACCACCGCGACGTCATTACCTACACCACACGGAATGCCGCCCATGCCGTAGGCCTCGGAGCTCAGATCGGTACGCTCACGCCTGGCAAATACGCCGATCTCATCGCCATCCGCGCCGAGGACCTGAACAACATGCCTGTCAACAACGCGATCGGGACCATCGTGTCGTCGACCGAGAACGCCAACATCGACATGGTTTTTGTCGCCGGCCACGTGAGGAAGTGGCAGGGCAAGGTCCTTGGCGCCGATCTCAACGCGCTCCGCACCATGGTAAAGGAGTTGCGCGACTACATCGCCTCGCGCGTCGGCTTCGAGATCCGGCCGGCGCATCATATCCACCTGAAGCACGACGAGATCCAGCATCGGCACGAAGGCAACTTCGATGCGATCGACGATCTTCTGACGCGCGGGACTTGACGGCTGGGTTGCGCGGGCTGGCGCAGCGCGTCAGCCCGACTTCACGCTGCTCGGCAAACGTCCCCCGCCCGGCGCGCGGCCAGGACGGGGCCGATGCGACTACTCTTTGTCGTCTTCAGGGATGACGTAGCCTGCTTCCTCCAGGCTCGAGGCGCCGCAATACCCCCAGAGCGTAACCAGCGGCTCCGTATCGGAGGCGTTTTCCAGCCCGTGATAGACATTGCGCGGAATGAAGGCGAGTTCACCCGCGCGCAGCGTGAACGACTCGCCTCCGACGTGCTTCAGCGCCACGCCAGAGACGATGTACTCCCATTCCTCAGCATTCGGGTGGCGGTGGATGGAATGCTTGGACTTCACGCCCGGCGGCATGATCGTGCGTCCGACGACCGTCTGCTTCGAATCCATGTTCTTGCTCGTGACGAGCCAGCGGACATCCATCTTATGCCAGCCGCGCTCCTCCTTGAGCGTGGAGTCGGACTTCACTTCATCGGCCTTCACTTTGAAATGGCTGTCTTCGACAGTGCTCATCGAAAATTCCCTTCGTCCAGGCTTTGCAGCGTTTCTCTTGCTTGATCTCGTTCTTGGAGTCGCCGCGGGCGTACCGTCATGACTGCCGATCGCCCGCCACGGGCGTTGCAAGACGGATACGTTCGGACGCCTCCTCTGTTTAAACCGTTTTTATATAGCGTGGCGCGATTGGTCAATTGTGATCAAACGGCATCGCCGTTTTCTCAATTGGTGGCTGACATTGGCCAAAGGAGGGCTTCCAATAGAGAGGCCGCTCAGGCGCCGCCGATCCGGAGTTGACAAGCGCGCCGAGCTTGTTCTTAAATCGTTTTATACGGCGACAAGAACTGTCGCTCGTCGCGGCCGGAGACCGCTTCCCGCTGGAGAAGGCAGGCGATGGAGACGTTTCTGCCGACTACGGGAAACCCTCGGATCGAAGGTTCCGACAGAGGTCAAAGGTGATCCCGCGGGATCACGACAAATCCAAAAGAGCATCGCTTAGGGAGCGATTCGCAAGCCAAGGAGAGGGCATATGTCAAAAGCACTAATGAGCGCTGCGGTCGTATTGGCGCTTTCGCTATCGGCGGGGGCGCAGGCCAAGGACCTGAAGTCCGTGGGCGTAACGCTCGGGCCGCTCGGCAATCCTTTCTATGTCGCACTCGCAAAGGGCATGGAGACCGAAGTCAAGAAGATCAATCCCGACGTGAAGTTCACGGCGGTCTCCCATGACTACGACCTCAACAAGGAAGTCAGCGCCATCGAAACGATGATCAGCGCCGGCACCGACATCATCTTCATCAATGCCGCCGACTCCGAGGCGATTGCGCCGGAGGTCAAGAAGGCGCTCGACGCGGGCGTCACGGTCATCGGCTTCGACGCGGGCGCCAAGGGGGCGCTGGTCAATATCACCGTCGACAACACTGCGGCGGGCCGCGTTTCGTGCCAGTACCTTGCCGACTATCTGCAACACAAGGGCAACGTGGTCATCATCGACAGCGTGCCGATGGTGGCGATCCAGCAGCGTGTCGACGGCTGCAAGGAGGCCATCGCACAGTATCCCGACATGAAGGTCATCTCCTCCGACCAGCGCGGCGACGGCTCGCGCGACTCGGGCCTCAAGGTGATGCAGACCCTGTTTACCCGCTTTCCGGACATTCAGGGCGTCTTCTCGATCAACGACCAGATGGCGATGGGCGCTGATCTTGCGGCCAAACAGCTTGGGCGCAAGGTGGCGATCACCGGCATCGACGGCTCGCCCGAGGCGGAAGCAGCCCTGAAGGATCCCACCAGCAACTTTGTCGGCTCGGCGGCCCAATCGCCGTTTGACGTCGGCGGCCAAGCCGTCAGGGTCGGCTACGATATCTTCGAGGGCAAGAAACCGGACTCCCCCGTGATTCTGATCACCCCGACCATCGTCAATCGCGATAATATCGCCCAGTACAAGGGTTGGACCGCCAACTAGGCTCCGGCCAGCCTCATCCATCGCGCATCGCGCGGCGGTAACGCCGCGCGATGCCGCAAATGCCCGGTGAATGGCGCGCTTCGCAATGACCGATGACCGCCAGACGATCTCAGTGGAGCGTGCATCGACAAGCGCCACTCCGCTTCTTGAAATGCGGCACATCTCCAAGCACTTCGCCGGCGTCCGCGCGCTGATCGACGCGCACCTCTCGGTCGTCGCGGGCGAGGTGCATGCGGTGATGGGAGAGAACGGCGCCGGCAAGTCGACGCTGATCAAGATCCTCGCCGGAGTGTTCGCTGCCGATCAGGGCGAAATCCGCGTCGACGGCGTGCCGGCGAAGATGGACACTCCCGCCGCCGCCCTCGCCATGGGGATTGCGGTCATCTACCAGGAGCTAAGCCTCAGCCCGAACCTCACGGTCGCCGAGAACATCTACCTCGGCCGCGAGATCAGAAAGGGCATTTTCGCCGACAGGAAGGCGATGGAGACGCGCTGCCGCGGCATCCTCGAAAGCCTCGGCGCAACCTTTTCCCCTGCCGACGTCGTATCGAGCCTTTCGCTCGCCGAGCGCCAACTCGTCGAGATCGCCCGCGCCATCCATGCCAATGCACGCATCCTGGTCATGGACGAGCCGACTGCGGCGCTCTCCGCGCATGAATCGGAGCGGCTGTTCGATCTCATCGTCAAGCTGCGCGAAAGGGGGCTCGCCATCATCTATGTCAGCCATCGCATGGCGGAGGTGGCGCGTCTCGCCGACCGCGTCACGGTGCTCCGGGATGGCACCGTGGTCGGCACGATCTCGCGCGACGAGCTGACGCCCGAAAGGATCGTCAGGATGATGGTCGGGCGCGACCTTGCCGGCTTCTACAAGAAAGAAGCTCGCAGCGAGCCGCTTGACAGCAATCCCTTCTTCGCCGTCGAGAACATCCGCGACGGCCGGCGCGTCCACGGCTGCTCGTTTGGCTTGCGCCGCGGCGAGATTCTCGGGATCGCCGGTCTCGTCGGCTCTGGCCGCACCGAGATGGCGCGGTTGATCTTCGGCGCCGATCCGAAGATCGGCGGCAGCATTACACTCGACGGTGAGGAGCTCACCATCGCGACGCCGCGCGATGCCATCGACGCCGGCATTGTCTACCTGACCGAAGATCGGAAAAGCCTCGGCCTGTTCCTCGACATGTCGATGCGCGACAACGTCAACACGATGGTGTTGGCGGCCGACGCGCGGTTCGCCGGCGTCGTCGATTTCGCCAGATCCAACAGCCGCGCCTGGGCTGCGATCGAGTCCCTCTCCATCAGGGTGAAGAACGTGCGCAGCCTGGTCGGGTCGCTTTCGGGAGGCAATCAACAGAAGGTGCTTCTGTCGCGCCTCTTGCAGCCGAGGCCGCGGGTGGTGATCCTCGACGAGCCGACCCGCGGGGTCGATATTGGTGCCAAGTCGGAAATCTATCGGATCATGGACGAACTCGCACGCGGTGGCATGGGAATCGTCTTTATCTCCTCCGAGCTGCCGGAGATCATCGGCATCGCCGACCGCGTGCTGGTGATGCGCTCCGGCCGTATCGTCGGCGAAATTGATCCCGCTGACGGTACGCCGCTCACCCAGGAGGCGGTGATGCAGGTAGCCACCGCCGAGGATGCCGAAGCCCGGAGCGCCGGGCAATGACGGTGCGCCGCGCGGAAGGCTCCGGCCGGGCAGCCGCCACACAGACGCCGACGATGCACCTCGTACGCCAGGGCGTCGGCTTCGGGCTCCGAACGCTCGGCATGCTGCCGGTTCTCGTCCTGGTCTGCATCGTCTTCCAGCTTCTGAACGACCGCTTCTTCTCGCTGCAGAACGTTTCGATCGTCGCCCAGCAGGCATCGATAAACATCGTGCTCGCGGCCGGCATGACCTTCGTCATCCTCACCTCCGGCATCGATCTCTCCGTCGGCTCGATGCTTGCCGCCGCTGCCATGGTGGCACTGATCGTCTCCAAGCTCCCCGGCTGGGAAGGCTTCGGTTGGCTCGGGCTCCCGACCGGGTTGTTGGCGGGGCTGATCTGTGGCGCAATCAACGGTGGCCTCATCGCCGGCTTCCGATTGCCGCCCTTCATCGTGACCCTTGGCACGCTGACCGCGGTGCGCGGCTTCGCGCGGCTTCTCGGCCAGGATAAGACCGTCATCAATACCGACCTGCCCTTTGCCTATGTCGGCAGCGGCACGCTTTTCGGCATTCCGTTCCTGGTGGTCATCGCCGCCGCCACGACCATCATGTCGTGGTTCATCCT
Organism: uncultured Alphaproteobacteria bacterium; assembly: GCA_963761005.1. Taxonomy (GTDB): domain Bacteria; phylum Pseudomonadota; class Alphaproteobacteria; order Rhizobiales; family Afifellaceae; genus DASWJZ01. The sequence continues at coordinate 241,949 of CAVXFK010000027.1, read as the reverse complement.
GCGCAGGACGGTGCTCGGCATCTATGTCTATTCGGTCGGCGGCAATCCCAGCGGCGCCCGCCTTGCCGGCATCCGCGTCTGGGCGGTGCTGCTCTTCGTCTACAGCTTCTCCGGGCTTTGTGCCGGCCTCGGCGGCGTGATGTCCGCCGGCCGCCTCTATGCCGCGAACGGCATCCAGCTCGGCCAGTCATACGAGCTCGACGCTATCGCCGCGGTAATCCTCGGCGGCACGAGCTTTGTCGGCGGGATCGGCTCTATCTGGGGAACTCTCGTAGGCGCGTTGATCATCGCCGTGATGAGCAATGGACTGATCCTTACCGGCGTGCCCGACGTCTGGCAGTACATCGTCAAGGGCCTGGTCATCATCGGCGCCGTCACGCTTGACCGCTATCGACAGTCGGAGAGCGTGCGCACCTGACGCCGGGCGCCTGCCGGCTTTGCCTGAGCGACGGGACTGACTTTCCAACCGGGTAGATCGGCGCGCGCGACTATCGTACGGAGCGCGTGGGCGGAACAAGCCCGCCAATCACCTAAGCCATTGAGAAGATTGGCGCACCCGACAGGATTCGAACCTGTGACCTCTGCCTTCGGAGTGCATGCGGAGGGTCTCTTTCCAACACTTACCGTCACAGGATTCTTCTTACTTTCTCTTCTGACACCAACCACTTAGCCCTTACCATCTTAGCATGATCGCGATAGTCTCCGAGCGCTCATTTTCCGCCGAGTGCTGACATGGCGCTGACACGGAAAGGCACATGCCCAAGATAACAAAACGCGTCGTCGATGCGGCAATCAAGAATGAAGACGCCGCACGCTATTACCTGTGGGACTCAGAAATCCGTGGCTTTGGTCTGCTTGTCACCGCGACAGGTCAAAGGAGCTACATCTTTCAGTACCGCACACGGGAGGGCCGAACGAGACGCGCGACGATCGGCAAGCACGGTGCGTGGACGCCAGAACTCGCTCGGCGCAAGGCCGAGGAATTCCGTCGTGCAGTTCGCGAAGGACGCGATCCGCTTGAGGAAAAGAACCGGCTGCGGAATGCACCAACAGTCACCGACTTGCTTGATCTCTATGTGCAGTCCGAGCGGTTCCTTGCAAAGACGGACGAGACGCGTGCGATCGATCGCGGACGCATCGAGCGGCACTTGAAGCCGCTTCTTGGGCGACGTCACGTTCACACTTTGACGATGGGCGAGGTGGAACGCGCGTTTGCCGCGATCCGCGATGGAAAGACGTTTCTGGACATCAAGACGAGAAAGCGGGGCCGGGCTCGCGTCCGCGGCGGCGCAGGTGCTGCAAGGATGTGCATTCGGCTGCTAAAGGCGGTGTTCAACTGGGGAATCCGCGAGGGTTTAGCCTCTTCCAATCCTTGCCAGAACATCGTCATCGGCCGCGATGGAATACGATCGGTCATTTTGGAGGACGCCTCGGCCTACTCGCGGCTCTTCTTCGACCTTGGCAACGTTGGAAGACCGGAAACAGATAAGGCCTCAGGCCGCAGATGCCATCCGTTTGATAGCGTTGACCGGTGCACGCCGCGGAGAGATCGCAAAACTCAAGTGGTCACAGGTAGATTTCTCGCGCGGTCTGATCACCATTTCTCCCAGCTCGCACAAGACCGGACGACGAACGGGCAGACCGCGCCTCATAGGTTTGCCCGGATCCGGTGAGGAGATACTAAGACGACAGCCACGCAGGGGCCCGGAAGACTTTGTCTTCGAGCCATATAGAGGCAAGGGTCCCTTGGAGCTGTCAAAGGCATGGAGAATGGTGCGCAAGGAGGCAAAGCTGCCTGAGCGGGCCGGCCTACACTCTCTCAGGCACTCGATCGCCACGCGTTGGGCTCTCATAGGGGCTGGCGCTCCGCAGCTCGCAGCACTCCTTGGCCATGCGCAGGTATCGACCGTGGAGCGCTACATCCACTTTGCAACAAACGCGCATCGCGCCCTCGCCGAGCAGGCCGCCGCCGCCGTCCTCGTTGGCGTCGACGCGTTCCCACTTACTTCTTTCGCGCGGGCGGCGGAGGAGCCGGGCAATGTTCGAAATCCATAGATTGCACGATGGACGGTTGGTGAAAACCGAAGCCGCGCCGAAGCCCGTCGGATCGGAGCACGAGCTTCAGGACGCCCTCGCATTCCTCAAAAAGGATGGCGGAGACGTCCCGTCCTTCGCACGGGACTTTGTCGTCAACGCTGCGCGAGACCTCTGCATCAAGACCCGGCCATCGCGAGACCGGGCGCGAGTGTCGGACGACGTCAAAGCCCTCGACGAAATTCGTCGTGGCGCGACCGAGTTGGCCCGCAAGATCGAGAGGCTTTCCAGCATTGCCCATGGTTTGCTTGGTTTGGAATTGTCCGAAAGCGAGTTCGGCAAACGGTTTGACGGAATGCTGACTTGGGAGGCTTTTGTCCTGTTCCGCCACTTGGAAGAGGGCGCGCCGAGGGCAGCCAAAGCGTTAGTCGGAAAGTACGGGGAAGACCACGGCGGACGAAACGTATCAACGCGGCGGCTCGCCTATGGAGATCCTTACGCCAATTTCATAGGACGCCTAGTCGACCTCTACCTCGGCATACACGGCAAAGATCGTCTGTCCGCAACAACTGCCAGCCGGCGGGGGCGTAGCTGCTACGAGTTCGTCGATGCTGTGCACAAGTACACCATTGGAAAGCCAATAGGCCGCGAGAGATTGTTCAAGCACCTCGCGCGAAGGAGAAAGACCAGATGCAACCCGGAACGGTCCTTCTCCCGACCCGGTCAGGGGAAGAACCTTGCTGACAATCTGTCGGTTTGACACCTGACAAGGGGCTGGACTTTCGACAACGCTCCATCCCGTTGATCTCTCAATCGACGGGTGGAATCCGTTGGGAGAACGCTTTCTCGATCGCGCGACAGCTTCCGCTATCTGACCGAGGGGCGCGGCCTCAAGGTTTCGCGCAACTCGCTCCAGAAGTGGGCCACGACGGGAAACGGTCCATGCTATCGGCGTTTCGGTGGTCGCGCCGTCTACACGGTGCGAGACCTTGATCAGTGGGCTGCCGAGAGGCTGTCGGCTCCGAGGCACTCCACAAGCGAAGAACCGAAATCCGTGGCGACGGCGCAGGGCTCCGGGAACCCCCGAGCGTGAGCGTGTCGACATGACAAACGACAATTCGCCGGACGACGTGGCGGTCGCTGCCCTCCCGGCTCAGAGGCCCCTGGTGGGCGAGGTGTTGCCTCCGCCAAGAACGGTCATAGCCCGTCCTTCGCCGAACGCCGCCGATGAGCTCACGGCAATTGCAGACAGAATCCGCCCGCGCCAGCGCTCGATCGTCGAGCATATCATCGCCTCGGGTCAGGATTTGATCCGCGCGAAGGAGCTGCTCAGCCACGGCGAGTTTCTCACCTGGATCGCGGCGGAATTTGGATTGAGCGCGCGCACGGCCCAGAACTACATGGCTGTCGCCAGAGCGTTCGGGGCAAAAGGCGCAACGGTTTCGTATTTGCCGCCCAACACTCTCTACCGGCTTGCCGAGCGGGCCACTCCCGAGTCGATCAGAGAGAAAGTTCGCCGTTGGCTCGCGACCGGTGAACGTCCGACCGCGCTGCAGATCGACGATCTCATAGCCGAGGGACGGGAGAATGTGCCGAAGCGCGAGCTGACAGAGAAGCATCAGCTACGGATGAAGCGCGATCGAGTATTCGCGAATCGCTACAGGCGCAAAAAGCGCGAACGAGAACAGATCGCGTGGCGCCGAAGAGAAGTTTTTGTCCAGGAAATCGGTCCGATATGTCCCCAGGACAAGCTTCCCTTCATCATCGATTTTCTCGAGCACGCGGATATCGAGGACGTGCGGTCAGTCGGCGGCAGGCTCAGGAACTATCTGAGGCGCAAGGGCTACATCGGGCCGATGAAGGACTATCGGCCATGAGGGGCCCTACCTTTGAGGAACTTCAGGCGGACATTCGCCTCCGGTGGCTTTGCGAGCGCATTTATCAACCGGTCGACACGAGTGTTGTGCGTGCGTTCATTGACAGCTGCATTTGCCCTGCGCCCGGGCAATGGCTCTCCGCAGCTGAACTGCACACAGCGCTGGCGGAGTATTGTCGAGCGTCCGGTGCCAAGTTGGCTTCGCAGCAGCTCCTCGGACGGGAGTTAAGAAGAAAGTACGAATGGATCAAGAAGGGTCGTATTATCTATCTTGATATCGCGTTTCGTGAGAAGTTTCACCACCGATGAGGCGAAGAGCAAATAACGGTTGATCTTTTTCTTGCGCGTTGAAATCATTTTAGCTCCGTGGTTTTAGCCCCTGATCAGGAGGATCAGGAGGTTCCAGGATAGTGTTACGCAAACTCTCCTGGCTAGATTATTTAACCTCTGCAACAGCTTAGCGCTCGAGCTTGAGGATTAGGACGTTCGCCCTATACACGTGTACAACTATACCAATGTACTTCCATAAGGTACCTATATTTACGATATAGGTACAGTTAGAATCCGGGTGCGGTGGGCGGGCTATTGATTCGGGCCTCGCGGGGCTAGCCAGAGCGATCTTGCCGCGGGCCGGAATTTACACAGAGACAGTCGCTTAGCGGAGGGGCGTGGCGGAGAAGTTGAACCACCCCGCGAGCATTGAGACTCCTCATCCTTCGATCTGGCCCCGCCAGAATCTTGTGGACGGACTCAGGTGGCCACTCAAGAAGCACGAAAGGGACGGGAGGCAACGGTTCGGATTCGCGTCGCGCGACGCATGCGCTTCCTCGTTGAGCTGGGGACGGTAGAATAGTGGTCGACGAGTCTTGTGGCCCATCTCACGCGAAGTGCGGCCGAACAGCCCTTCAAGAGGTGAGATCGGTTTTGAAGCCCTGAGAAGCTGTGCCCAGCTTGGGTCCTTTCCGAGCTATGCGCAACACGGGCGCCCCGCGTGTTCGATGCCTCCAGTGAGGGGCAAAAATTCAAAGGCTGAAATTTCATTAGCCAGCCTGAAGTCGCCTCCTCAAACTCCGCAGAATCCGGGCACTCCTGCTCCTTTGAGCCTGAAGAATGCCTGAATTATTGCTTCCGGACAGGAGTAATGCGGTGATGGCGCGCCGGCCAGCCCAAGGGGCTTCGGGGCTCTGAGACGGAGAGAGCGACCGGATGTCCTCAACACAAGTTTAGCGCGTACGCCCCTTGCGGAGTCTGAACTTCTCGTAGGGGCGCCGCCGTGCTCCGGTGCCGTTGCGACATCAAGAGCAGAGCGCCAGTAGCCTCGATCGACTGCGCACAGCATCGCGCAGAGAGGTTGACGGACCCTTGTAGCCGAGCGACTTAGGACTCTGGCATTTAGGCCGTGTCGCTGCCGCTCCTGATGCTTAGAAATGCGTCTTCATAGCGACAAGGCTCCGGGAGTCCTTTGCCGGCTCTATGATATGCTCGCCAGGTCTCGCGGTGAAAGGCATGATGCTAACCCCCGATCACGACAGTGGTCGATCTTCCGGCCACCAGTCAGGCAAGAAGCAGCAGCGCCCCGAAAGACCCCAATGACGTTATTCCGGATGTCGCGAACGCGGTTGTCGGGCAAAAGGACTCACAACGAAAGACAATCCCATGAGACACAGCACCGACCGTATTCTTGTCACTCACGTAGGCAGCCTTCCGCGCCCGCATGATCTGCTGGACATGCTCAAGTTGCGGCTCGGCGGCGGGAACGTGGACGAGAAGGCGTTTGCAGACAAACTAAGCAAGTCCGTCGAGGAGATGGTCCGCCTGCAGGTCGACGCCGGCATCGACATCGTCGCCGACGGCGAGATGTCGAAGCCCGGCCACGCGGTCTACATCAACGACAGGCTGGAGGGGTTCGAACCGCGGCCAGACAAGGATCTGAACGTCTATCGGGAAGAGCGGGAGGCCTTTCCTGAATATTATGAGGAGTACTTCAAACGCGCCATGCTGGGCGGCGCCATCGCCGCCTCGGCGCCGATGTGCTGCGTCGGGCCTGTTCGCTATGTGGGCCACGAAGCCCTCCAAACGGATATCGAGAACCTGCGCGCCGCGGTCGACAAATTCGGCTGCGCCGAAGCGTTCATGCCCTCGGCGGCTGTGACCGGCGTGGGTTTCAACGAATACTATGAGACCGAGGAAGCGTACCTGTTTGCGGTGGCAGATGCGCTCGCCGAAGAATACAAGGCGATTGTCGACGCCGGCTTCCTCCTCCAGGTCGATGATCCGTTCCTGCCTAACGTCTACATGGACAAATCCCTGGACGAGAAGGAAAGGACCAAAAAGGCGTCGATGTATGTCGACGCGATCAACCACAGCTTAACGGGCATTCCTTCGGAGAAGGTGCGGTTTCACACCTGCTACGGCATCAATCAAGGCCCGCGCATCTATGAACCGGATCTGCCGGTCATGATCGACCAGGTCCTGAGAGTGAACGCCGGCGGCTACTCGTTCGAAGCGGGCAATCCGCGCCACGAGCATGAATACCATCTCTGGGAACACGTCAGGTTGCCGGAAGGGAAACTCGTGATCCCGGGCGTCATCACCCACGCCTCGAGCGTGGTCGAGCATCCGGAATACATCGCGGAGCGCATCACCCGCTTCGCCGACCGGGTCGGTCGGGAGAACGTGCTCGCCAGCGCGGACTGCGGGTTCTCTTCTCAGGCAATGTACAAGACGGAGGTGCAGACCCGCATTGTCTGGGCGAAGTTCAGAGCCCTGAGCGAAGGCGCGAAGATAGCGAGCGACAGACTCTGGAGGTAGGCACCCGAAGAGGGAGCCGCGGCGCGCGCTTACCGCCCGCGCGATCAGACTTCCTCGTCCGGGCTTCCTGGTCGTGCCGAAGAAGATTGATCATATCTGATCATTTGCGCAGTTCCAATCGCCTGCTTGTTGACAGGTTGGCGATTTCGAGGAACATAGCGCGACGAAATGATCAAAAATGATCAAAGCTGAACGCGAAGCACGAATTGTCGATATGGTGAGCGAGGTCGGCGCCGCCTCGATCCGCGATCTCGCGGTCCGTCTCGGCGGCGTCTCCGAGGTCACTGTCCGACGCGACGTCGCGCGGCTTACCGCGCGTGGCATGCTGAAGCGAAGCCATGGCGGCGTATCCCGCATCGACAGAGCGCACCGCTCGGACCGTGCGGCCGATTCTCAGGTCCCGTTCGAGCCGCTCTTGGGGGACGTGGAAGGAATTGTCCTGCCGCCGCTTGAAGGGAAAGGGGCGGAGACGCTCCGCCTCATGGCGCGACGGCGCCACATTCCCTTTCTCGCGGAGTTGGCGGCGCAGGCCGGCGGCGTCTATCTCGGCGCCGACAATTTCGCGGCCGGGCGCGAGCTTGGCGAAGTAGCCGCGCGGCAACTTGGCCGGCAGGTGAAGAAGGCGAAGATACTGCTGGTCTCGCTCGAGGCGCTGCCGAATACGCGCACGCGCTGCGACGGCTTCCTCAAAGGACTCACCGAGACCTTTGCGGGTGACGTTGAACATTGGCGCGTCGACGGGCGCGGAATCTTCAAGCATGCGCTGCGCGCCAGCCTCGACGCGCTTCAGGCGCATCCGGACATCAATGTGCTGTTCGGCGTCAATGATCATTCGATCCTCGCGGCGATCGATGCCTCGGACCGGCTCCGGCTCGACCAAGTCATAGCTTTCTCTGTCGGAGGAGAAGGAGGCGCGCTCTTCGATGCGCTGATCGGCGGCCACAAGCTCGTCGCCTGCTCCGCCCTCTTCCCTGAGATCGTCGGACGCCGCGCCGTCGAAATGCTCTCGGCGGCGTTGCGCGGCAGCGAAATGCCGGAGGAAGTGCGAACGCCGCATGCGGTCGTGACGCGCGAGACGCTTTCTCAATTTTACCACAAGACCGAGTCGGGCTGGGTCTTTGCACCCGCCGCCGACCCGGCGGCGGCGAACGGCGCCGCGGACCGCGCTCCCTCCCGCGCGGCCCGCGGGCGTCGTCCGCGAATCGGTTTCGTGCCGCATTACCCGGCACATGACTGGTATCGCAGCATGGAAAAGGCCATGCGCGCCCGAGCGGAGGAGCTTGGGCTCGATCTTGTCGTGGCGGCGCCGCAGGCTGGCATCGCCCAGGAGATCCGCTCGATCCGCAGAGTCATCGCGCGGGCGGCGGCACGCCTTATCGCGCCGGGCGATACGATCCTCATCAATCAGGGCGAAGCCTGCATCTTCCTGGCGGAGGAGTTGAAGTCCGCGACCGACCTGACCGTGGTGACCAATTCGCTCGACGTGCTCGAGCGCCTTTCCGGCGCGCCGGGCGTCAAGGTGATCCTCACGAGCGGCGAGCTCCATTCCAAATACAGGTGCCTGGTCGGCCCGAGTCTCGGCGCCCTGTTCGAGACCCTGCGCGTCGACAAGGCGTTCATCTCAGTCGACGGCATCTCGGCTCGCTTCGGACCATCGGCCAGCGACGAGCGGATGGCGCTCGCCGCGCGCCGCTTCATCCATGCATCGCGCGAGGTTCATGTGCTCGCCGATCACTCTCTGGTCGGCCAGGAGGCCAATCACCGGATCGCTCCGCTCGACCAGATCGACGAAGTCATCACCGACACCGGCTCGCTGCCGGGAGACCGCCTTGCTTTCGCTTCCGCAGGCACCAGCGTGTCGCTGGCGGACGAGGAGACCGGGGCGAAAGACGAGCGGCCGACCTATCGGCCTGTCGGACCGCTCGCCGAGAGAAAAAGGCCGAGCGTGATGTTCTGACGGGAGGTTCTAAAATGCGCAAAATAGCCTTGCTCGCCGCGCTCTGCGGCATCGCCTTGCCGGCGACAAGTCATGCCGAGGACATTGTCCTAAAGTTCTGGGACAACCAGCAGACCGAGTCCGGCCTCAGCCAGTATCAGCAGGAAGCCGTCAAGAGCTTCGAAGCGGAGAATCCGGGGATCAAGGTGGAAGTCACCACCATCCCCTATCCGGAATATCAGCAGCGGCTCCTGACCGCGGTCCAGGGCGGCAACGCGCCTGACGTCTCGACCGTCGATCAGATCTGGGTCGCCGCCTTCGCCCAGGCCGGCGCCATCGACGCGCTCGACGATCTCGCCAAGGGCGCTGGCATCACCGCCGATACCTTCTTCCCCGGCGCCTGGGCCTCGGCGAACTACGACGGCAAGCTTTGGGGAATCCCCTTCAATGTCGATGTCTGGCAGTTCAGCTTCTATAACGCGGACCTCGTCAAGACGTGCCGGCATTGACCCGGCGAGCTCTGGCGACCTTCGAGGGATTGAAGGCGGCCGGCGAGAAGCTGACCGACGCGTCGAACGGCAAATACGGCATCGGCCTCTTCGCGCATAAGGGCGAAGACACCGTCGTCGTCATGGACAGCTTCATCTTCTCCAATGGCGGCAAGGTGCTCAATGACGACGGCTCCTGCGGCCTGACGAGCGACGCCTCGGTCGGCGCCCTCGCCTATCTGCAGTCGCTCGCGCCCTATGCGCCGACGGGGATTGCCAATGCCTCCTCAGGCGACATGCGCGAGCTCTTCCTCAACGGCTCGCTCGCCATCGAGTTCTGGCCGGCGCTCGAGCAGCCAACCTTGCAGAAGTCGAGCCTCAACTGGGACTTCGTCGACGGCACCGCACCGGAGGGGAAGACCGCGATCGGCACCTATGGCGGCTGGAACCTGGTGATGTACAAGAGCTCCGCTCACAAGGAAGCGGCGTGGAAATTCATCCAGTTCCTGACCCGCGAGGACGTTAACGGCAAGGTGGTCGATCTCATCCCGGCCAACGTCAAGGCGGCCGACGCCTTCCTCAAGGCTAACCGCAAGGGCCCGGACCGGATCATGACGCAGCTCAACAATGCCGCGCCGCGCCCGCTCTCGCCGCGCTATCTCGAAGTCTCCGACATCGAGGTGACGCTCGCACAGGACGTCTATGGCGGAATGGATCCGAAGGCGGCCGCCGAAAAGGCCTGCAAGGCGATCGACGCTCTAAAGTAAGATCGGCTGCAGGGAAGCGTCGCGACATCGACGGGATCGCGCGGCACCGGCCGCGCGATCCCGCTCTCTCCGGCCGACCGATCTGGAAATGCACAACCACTCGTCAAGACTCGCCTGGATCTTCCTCGCTCCGGCGATGACCCTTGTCGGCGTGCTGATGTACTACCCGATGATCGGCACTGTGATTCAGAGCTTCTATTCGAGCTCCTTCATAAACCCCCACCCGCAGTTCGTCGGATTCTCCGTCTACGAGCACATCTTCACGAGCGGCGATTTCGGCACGATCGTCTGGAATTCCTGCGTGTGGACGATCTTCGTCGTCCTCTTTCAAAACCTTTTCGGCTTCGCGGTCGCGCTCCTGCTCAATCAAGAACCTCCCGACCAGCGCTTTGATGCGTTCGCTGGTGCTTCTTCCTTGGGTGCTGCCGGGCGTCGTCGCCGCAATTCTCTGGCGGTTCATGTACGATCCGCAACTCGGTCTCATCAATTCCTTCCTCATGCGCGTCGGCCTCGCCGACCAGAGCGTCGCCTGGCTCGCTTCGTCCTCGACCGCGATGGCCGCGGCAATCGTCGCCGCCATCTGGAAGGGCTTTCCCTTCTCGACCGTCGTCTATCTGGCGGCGCTTCAGAACGTCGACAGCGAGCAGATCGAGGCGGCGATCATCGACGGCGCCGGGCGCTTCACCCGGCTGATCCACGTGATCATCCCGGCGATGCGCGAGGTGATCGTCATCAACTTCGTGCTGACCACGATCCTCACCTTCAACTATTTCGACATGATCTGGGTGCTGACGCGCGGCGGGCCGCAGAACGCTACCCATATCTTTCCGACCAAGATCTACGAGCTCGGCTTCGGCCAGTTCCGCTTCGGCGACGCCGCGGCCTACGGCGTGTTCTCGATCCTCGTGCTGACGATCCTGATCACCGCCTACTTCTTCGTCCAGCGGCAGCCGCGCGCCAAGGACGCTGCCCGGGCATGACGACGACGCGCTTCAGCCGACTCGGTCTGATGGCGGCGCAGCTCGCGCTGGCGCTTGTGATCCTGCTCCCCTTCTTCTGGATGGTCTCAGTCTCGCTGAAGCCGCCGAACGAACCCTTCGCGATCCCCGCGCGGCTTTGGCCCGTCCACCCGACGCTTCAGAATTACGTGACGGCGTTCCGGCCCGAGTTCCGCGTCTATTTCCTGAATTCGATCATCGTCTCGCTGTCGACGGTGGCGATCACGGTGACGCTCGGCCTGCTCGCCGCCTACACCTTCACGCGCAGCCAGACGCGACTGATCTTCGTCTGCATGAGCCTGGTTGTCGCGGCGCAGATGTTTCCGGCGAGCGCCATCATCATCCCGATCTACAAGATGATGAAGGCGGCGAACCTGCTCAACACCTACGCCTCGCTGATCCTCGCCTACATCACGATCACTCTGCCGGTGGCGATCTGGATGCTGCGCGCCTTCATGGCCCGCCTGCCGATCGAGCTGGACGAGGCGGCGGCGATCGACGGCGCCGGGCCGTTCCGCACCTTCTTCTCGGTGATCCTGCCGCTGTGCAAGCCGGGGATCGTCGCCACCGCCGTCTTCGTGCTCATCGTCACCTGGCAGGAATTCCTCTTCGCGCTTTCCTTCACCTCGACCAAGGACATGCGCACCTTGCCGGTCGGCATGAACGACTTCATCGGCCAATACGGAATCCGCTACGGCGAGCTGATGGCGAGCTCGGTGCTGATCTCGCTGCCGGTCGTTGCAATCTTCTTCCTCCTGCAACGCCAGTTCGTCGCCGGCCTGACCGCCGGCGCAGTGAAGGGATGAGCGCGATGGAAGAAAGGATCTTGCTGCGCGAAAGCATCGAGCCGGGCATCGTCAGCATCGTCTTCAACCGCCCGTCCAAGATGAACGCGCTGTCGACACCGCTGATGAACGCGCTGGACGAGGCATTGGACGCGCTGGCCGGCGATCCTGAAGTGCGCGCGATCATCTTCTCCGGCGCGGGCGAGCGCGCCTTCGTGGCCGGCGCCGACATCGCCGAATACCGCGGCCGGCGCACCCAGGCCTTCGTCGCCTATCAGCTCAACAGCCGGCGCATCTTCGACAAGCTGGAGGCGCTGCCGAAGCCGACTATCGCGGCGGTGCATGGCTATGCGCTCGGCGGCGGCTTCGAGCTGGCGCTCTGCTGCGACGTCATCGTCTGCACGACCAGCGCGCGCTTCGGCCTGCCCGAAGGGCTGCTCGGCCTGTCGCCCGGCGGCGGCGGCACGCAGCGACTGACGCGGGCGGTCGGCAAGTATGTCGCCAGCGACATCATGCTCGGCGCCCGCCGGATCAACGGCGAGCGCGCCTACAGCTCGGCCTCGCCGCGGCCGTCTGTCCCGACGAGGAGCTGATGAGTGTCGCGACCGAGCGGGCACGGGCGATGCTCAAAGTGGCGCCGCTCTCGCAGGCCGAGATGAAGCGGCTGATCCGGCAGGGCCCGGACAGCCCCCTCCCGGTCGCGCGAGAGCCTCGAACAGGAGGTTCTCTTCCGGCTCTACGAAACCATCGACGGTCAGGAGGGCATCGACGCCTTCCTCGACAAGCGCAACCCCGAATTCAAGGGCGAATGACTCATGAGTGCAGGCGATCTCGACGGGCGCGTAGCGATCATCACCGGCGCGGCGATGGGGATCGGCCGATCCTGCGCCAAGCGCATGGCCGAGGACGGCGCGCGGATCGTCATCGCCGACATCGACGTGAAGGCCGGCGAGGCGACGCGCGACGAGATCACAGGCGCCGGTGGAGCGGCCGTGTTCATCAAGACCGACGTTACGTCGATGGCGGACATGGAGGCGCTGGCCGGCGAGGCGATCAAGCGCTTCGGCACGATCGACATCCTCGTCAACAACGCCGCCCAGGCGATCGGCGGCGTTGTCGACGAGATCGACGAGGCGACCTGGAACCGGGTGATGACGACGAACCTGACGAGCGTCTGGCGCGGCATCAAGGTCTGCGTGCCGGAGATGCGCCGAAAGAAGAAGGGCGCGATCGTCAACATGTCGTCAGTACAGTCGCTCGCCGGCTTCAGGGGCTGGGCCGCCTACGCCGCGGCGAAAGGCGGCATCAATGCCCTCACCCAGCAGGCCGCCGTCGACCTCGCCCCCTTCGGCATCCGCGTCAACGCGGTGGCGCCCGGCACGATCATGACGCCGCTCAACGAGAAGGTCTTCCGCGAGCATCCGAATCCGGACGAGCTCATCGCCACCTGGAACCGGGCGCATCCGATCGGGCGCTTCGGCCAGCCGGAGGAAGTCGCCGAGCTCGTGGTCTTTCTCGCCTCCGATCGCGCGTCGTTCATCACCGGCGACATCATCCGAATCGACGGCGGCCTGATCGTTCGGGGCGAGTGAGGCCGCATCGGCCGGCGGACAGCACAGGGTCATCGAGAAGCGGTACGAAGCGCACGAGATCATGAGCGAGAGATTTCAGACAATCGGCGCGAAAGGGATCACGCTCACAGTCGATCTCAAGGCCGGCCATCTCCGCGCGCTCGAGATCGAACATGGCGCGCGGCGTCTCCGTCCGCTCCACACCGCGCCCTGGGTCGACGATCCGGCAGTCGCGCAGGATCCCGGCGTCGAGACGGTGCTGAAATGCCTCTCCGGCGACTTCTTCTGCGCGCCTTTCGGCGCGAGCGATGTGGAGGACGGCCCCTCGCATGGCTGGCCGGCGAACTCGTCCTGGTCAACCGTGAGCGTTACCTCGGAAGGCGGCCGAACAACCGCGCGGTTCGCGCTCGATCGGCCAGTGATGGGCGCCCGCCTGATCAAGGAGCTGACGCTCCGCGATGGGCATCCCTTCGTCTATGTGCGTCACACCTTCGAGGGCGGCAGTGGGACAATGCCGGTTGCAAGCCATGCCATGACCCGCTTCGACAAGCCGGGGCGCCTCTCCTTCTCGCCGAAGGCCTTCGCGGAATTGCCGCCGACGCAGCAGGAAGGCGATCCGGCCCGCGGCCGCTCGGTCTTCGCTCGGGGGGTGCGCACCACCGATCTTTCGAGGCTGCCGCTTGCCGATGGCGACGCGGTCGACCTGCATCGTTATCCGGTCGCCGATCGCCACGAGGATTTCGTCATGCTGGTCGAGGCGGCGGGCTCGCTCGCTCGGCTGGACCGCGGCGCTCAGACCCGGCGCCGGCGACATCATGCTAAGCCTCAAAAATCCCGCGCGATTTTCCGGTCACTTTTCTCTGGTTCAGCAATGGCGGGCGCGACTACGCGCCGTGGAACAGCCGGCATTTCGGTGTGCTCGGCATCGAGGAGGGGCGCTCCTATTCGGCCGCTGGCCATGCGGCTTCGATCGCGCCGAACCCGCTGTCTCGCGCGGGCATTCCGACGGCGCTGACGCTGGAGCCCGGCGGAACGGTCTCGGTGCGGCATGTGCTCGGCGGCATGCCGCTGCCCGAAGGCTGGGAGGCGGTCGAGTCGATCGAAGCGCACGACGGTGTGCTCCGCATCACTGGCGACAAAGGGAAGGCGGTCGAGCATCCCTTTGACGGCGATTTCCTGACATGAGGGAGATTGGCGCGATGACCTATCGTTTCGCCACCGCCGAGACGCCTGTCCTGCCGATGGAGCGCGCCCGCGTCTTTTTCGACGGCATCTTCTCCGATCCGCGTCTGCAGCATCCCGAGTGCGTTGCCGTCGGGCCGGACGGATGGATCTGGTGCGGCTCCGAGAACGGCGAGATCCTGAGGATCGACTCCGGAGGCTCACGCATCGAGCGGGTCGCTCAGGCTGGCGGCCTCACCCTCGGGCTCGCCTTTCTCGGCGACGAAGCGCTGTTCGCCTGCGATCTTCGCGACGCGACCGTCTACCGGCTCGATCTCGCAACGCGGCGGATCGAGCGCTTCACCCGCCGGGCATCAGGATTCCCAACTATCCCGTCGTCGACCGTGCGCGCGGACGCCTGCTCGTCTCCGACAGCTACGCATTTCGCCGATCCCGGCCCGGGCGTATGGGCTTATGACCTTGGGACCGGCGCGGGCGCGCTCTGGTATGACCGGCCGCTCATCTTCGCCAATGGCATGGCGCTCGCCCCGGAGGCGACGCGCTCTTCGTCTGCGAGACCTTCGCACGGCGTGTTACGCGCATCGCGATCGGCCCGGATGGAAGCGCCGGCGAGGCGACGGAGTTTTCGCCGACGATCTTCCCGGCCTGCCGGACGGCATTGCCTTCGACGGTGCGGGCGCGCTTTTCGTCGGCTGCTACGAGCCGTCGCGCATCCTGCGCATATCGCCGGGCGGCGGACGAGCGAGGTCTATATCGAGGATCCGACGGCGCACCTCTTCGCCCATCCGACCAACATCGCCTTCGACGGGTCGACGCTCTACACCGCCAATCTCGGCCGCTGGCACATCACGCGGATCGACACGGATACTTCGGCGCCGCCGCTGTGGCAGAGCACCTGCACTTCGGCATGACCTTCTCCGGCCTCACCTGGGACCACCCGCGCGGCTATAACGCGCTCGCCGTCGCCGCCGCGCAAGAGGCGGCAGCCGGTCCGCCCGTCATCGCCTGGTCGAAGCAGCCATTGGAAAGCTTCGAATCCTCCTCGGTCGCCGACCTCGCCGCACGCTTCGATCTGCTCGTCATCGACCATCCACATATCGGCGAGCTCGTCGCCAGGAATTGCCTCCAGCCGCTCGAGGACGTATTCCATGCCGCCGAGATTGCGGCCTGGTCGGCTCAAACGATCGGCCCCGCGATGGCAAGCTACGCGTGGGCCGGCAACCACTATGCGCTTCCACTTGATGTCGCGACGCAGGTGATGGCTTACCGCGTCGACCCAACAGGCGAACCCCCGGCGACATGGGACGACGTAGCGCGGCTGGCACAGAGGATTCCGGTCGCAGTTTCGGTGTCCGGGCCTCACGCGATCTGCTCGTTCTTCTCACTCTGTGTGGCGCTCGGTGTCGAACCTCGAGGCGAAGACCTCGTCGACGACGCGACGGCGACAGAAGCGATCGCCCGGCTCGCCGATCTCGCGCGCCGCGCACCCCCAGGGACCGAGGCGATGAATCCGATCGCGCTACTTACAGCGATGAGCCTAGACAACACGATCGCCCTCGTGCCGCTGGTCTACGGCTACGTCAACTACGCGGGCCCGCTGACCGGCCGCCACACCGTCTCCTTCGCGGATGCGCCGCTCGCGCTGCCGGGAGGGCGACGAGGCAGTGTGCTCGGCGGCACGGGCATTGCGCTCACGCGGCGGGCCAGAGCCGACAATAGGTTGCTCAACCATTTGCGCTGGCTGATGCGCGTTGACACCCAGTCGACCTTCATCCCCGATCATGATGGCCAGCCTTCCGCGCGCGCGGCATGGCTTTCGGAAGCCGTCAACGATCCTGTGGGCGGCTTCTATCGCGCCACGATCCGCACCGTTGAGGGGGCCTGGGTGCGGCCGCGGCACAAGGGCTATATCGCCTTCCAGAATGAGGGCTCGGCCATCTTGCGCGCTGCTCTTCTTGAGGGCGCTGCTCCGAGACCGACGATCGACAGGCTGCGCGCCGCCTGGGCCCGCAGTCTCAGCAGGAAATTGGAAGAGACGACATGACCGAGAAAGCCCTTGCCGACGTGACCGTGCTCGACTTCAGCCACCTGCTGCAGGGGCCGTTCTGCACACAGCTTCTGGCCGACATGGGCGCCAATGTCATCAAGGTCGAGAGGCCTGGGCAAGGCGATCTCTTCCGTACGATGACCTTCAACAACCGCTGGGTCGGCGGCAGCGAAAGTCCGAACTTTCTCGCCTGGAATTGCAACAAGCGCTCAATTGCCGTCGATCTGAAGTCACCGGACGCAAAAACGATCCTCTATCGTATTGGCGAGCGCGCCGACGTGGTCGTGCAGAACTTCCGCCCGGGCGTGCTCGCCAGACTTGGCTTCGGCTACGCGGATTTCAGCAACATCAACCCGCGCATCATCTATTGCTCGGGCTCCGGCTATGGCGAAAGCGGCCCTTATCTAGCGCGGCCCGGGCAAGACATGCTGATCCAGGGCCTCACCGGCGTTGCTGCCGCCACCGGGCGCGGTGACGGTCCACCTGTGCCCGTCGGCTCCGGTTTCTCCGATCAGGTCGGGGCCATGAACATGGTCTACGGCATCCTCTCGGCCCTCTATTGGCGCGAGCGCTCGGGACGCGGCCAGGAGATCAAGGTGGACCTGCTCACCGGCATGCTCGCCCATCAAGGTCAGGAGATGTTGATGGCGATGAATTTCGGCGCCGACTTCGAGCGTCCCAATTCTGGCATCGGCCATCCCGGGATGGAGGCGCCCTTCGGCGTCTATCCGACCAGCGACGGCTGGGTGACGATCGCTATGAGCCCCTATGCCAAGCTGGTCGGCGTGCTCGGTGACGAGAGCCTGCTCACCTATGATGATCCGAACAGCCTGTTCGATAAGCGTGACGAGATTTGGGAGAAACTCGCTGCGCTGACCAAGACGTGGACCACCGCCGATCTTATCGAGGCGATGCTTGCAGTCGACATCTGGTGCGGAGAGGTGAAGACCCATCTCCAGGCGGCCGACGATCCGCAGGTACGCCACATGAAGGCGATCGGGAGCTACGATCATCCGAAGGTTGGGCCGGTCAAAGTCGTGGCACCTGCCGTGAAGATGAGCGAGACACCGGCGATGATAGAACGACCGGCGCCCCTCGTCGGGCAGCACACGCGTGAAATCCTCGCCGAGTTCGATTTCACGGCAGACGAGATCGACGCGCTTTTGGCGAAAGGCAGCGTCGCCGAGAGTGCGGGATGCCCAGCGCCGCAGTGAAGGCCAAAGCCCCCCAACTTTGCGCGCGAGCTTCATCCAGTCCACTCGGCGCAGAACCTTCTTCGCTTGGTCGATGACGTTGGTGGACGTTGAACGGCTCCGGAGCAACTCCTCGACGATCGTCTCGATCAGGACGGCTTTCGCAACCTCGAATCCCTGGAACAGCGATCCGTTGAATTCGAACGCCCCTGTGTTAAGCCAGCCTGGTGGAGAAGGTCGGGGGATTAGTTTCATGTCTGGAGGGCCCCTTACGCGCAAGGGTTAGGTTGGCATGCGAACCGATCGTGTGCAGTCATGTCTACGGCCTTTGTGTGCGAGACGAACTCGCTGGCCAAGTTGAAGTCCGCGGATCGGCTTCCAATCAATTTTGCGCGCTGTCAGCGCCTTGACCCCAAGGGGTGTTCCGATCCCCGGACACGACGGTTCGTCATCTCCTCTCAGCACCCTCGACGCGATTCCTTTCCGGCCGCTCTTCGACTACGCAGCCGGCTGCGGCGCTACGTAAACTTGCTCGCGCGTGAGCAGCGCCCAGGCAATCCGTGCTGTCTTGTTGGCGAGCGCAACCGCCACCACCTTCGGCCGCTTGCGTTCGAGGAGCCGCGTCGCCCACGCGCGGCTGGCGTTGTCCTGGCGCGCATAACGCAGCACCGCTGTGGCGCCGACGACGAGCAGCCTTCTGATATACCCGTCGCCTTGTTTGCTGATCCCCGTCTGCCTGTCCTTGCCGCCGCTCGAACGGGCGCGCGGCGTGAGGCCCAACCACGCCGCAAACTGGCGGCTCGATCTGAAGAGGGAAGCATCTGGGACACTGGCCGCCAGGGCGCTAGCGGTAATCCGACCGATGCCAGGGATCGTAGCCAAACGGCGAGAGGCGGCATCAGAGCGATGCCATTCTGCGATCTTCCTCTCCAACTCTGCTATCTGCGCTTCAACGCTGGCGAGCTGAGCGAGGAGACCAGTGATCGCGTCACGGGCATAGGCCGGCAGAAGATCGCCGCTGTCCTGGAACAAGGTCGTCAGCACGCCGATCCCTCCCGGACCTTGCGCGGCAACAATGCCGTATTCGGCGAGATGCGACCGAACAGCATCGGTGAGCATGGTCCGCTGCCGCACCAGAAGCTCGCGCGCCTTGTGCAGCATCAGGACTGCCTGCTGGTTGGCGCTCTTCACAGCCACGAAGCGTATCGTTGGCCGCGTCACAGCCTCGCAAATCGCCTCCGCATCAGCGGCGTCTGTCTTGCCGCGCTTCACATAAGGCTTCACGTAGGCCGGCGGCATCAGCCTCACATGGTGACCAAGCGCCTGGATCTCGCGCGCCCAGTATTGCGATGAGGCGCAAGCCTCCATCCCAACCAGGCAGGGCGGCAAGGACGCGAAGAACCGAAGCACTTCTGCCCGGCGAGCTGCTGAATTGCGGATGCCAGCTCGTCGTGGTCGTTGCCGAGGCCGATCCGGCCATGGCCTTCCCCTCGCTGCTCAAGCTGGAGCGCTTCGTCCGTATCGATCTCGGTGTGCGCATCACGCTGCCCTGGGAGCAGATCGCAAGCACAACACGCCAAATCAGCGAGGGCATGAAAGCGGGTAATGCTCCGTGCCTTCACGGCCCGCATTGCGCGGTGGGGCGGATTGTCTACGAAACCGGCGCCGAGGGTATCATCGTCTATCTCAAAGCATCGTTGACCGGCGACGAGAAGGACTATGTCCTCGACTACAAGCGGCGATACCCGACGTTTCCGCACGAGACCACCAGCGATCAGTTCTTTTCCGAGGAGCAGTTGGAGTCCTATCGCGCGCTGGGATTTCACCTTGTCGATCGGTTCTTCCAGGGCGAGGACGACTTCGCGTGGCTTCCGCTTGCCCAGGTGGGTTGGGTAGATCAGGCTGCCGCATTCGCGGCGGTCAAGGCCACGCTTCCGACGCTGGTCCCCAAGACAAAGTGATGGAGGGGTAACAGCGCCTCAGTGGGTGGCGCTGGCCACTGACCTCTTCGGCGGCGACGGCAGCGTCGAAGCCTCTTAAGTTGCCAAAGATCTGAAGCTTGCCGGGTTGCGACCGAGTTGCGACAGCGACAAAAGGCGCCCGGCATTCACCGCCAACTCATTGAGCTACAGCGATAACCTCATACGGGCGAAAGGGATGCAACAGCCCTTGGACTTGGTTCTCTTCGCCTTTTCTGAGTGCTACGGGTTGGAGACTTACAGTCGGTTGCCTCATTTGTGCTTAGCAACGCTAGAGTCGCGCGCCACTCGTGGGATCGAAAAGGCTTATTCCGACCGTGTCGAAGGCAAAGGTGGCCAATTCCCCCGGGCGAATCCGGGCATGAGGGCTGACGCGCGCCGTGAAGGTCGCCCCGCCAAGATGCGCCACAACGAGCTTCTCGGGTCCGGTCAGCTCCACGTCGTCAATGAGGACCTTGATAGCGCCGGCCTCGCCCTCATGCGCCAGCCGTACGGCTTCGGGTCGGATCCCGAGGCTCACCAGAGCGCCGTCAGGCTTCGCCTGCTCTATTTGATTAAGCGGTAGGTGGATCGTCTCACCGCTTTGCACGAGGGTCGCCACCAAGCTCTCGGCTGTGCGATGCAGCGTCGCCTCAAGAACGTTCATTGCCGGGGAGCCGACGAAGCCAGCAACGTAGAGGTTGGCCGGGCGGTTGTAGATCTCATCAGGCGTTCCGATCTGTTCAATCAGCCCGTTGTGCATGAGGGCAATACGGCTCGCCAGCGTCATCGCTTCGATCTGGTCGTGCGTCACGTAGACGATGGTCGTCCCCAGCATGTCGTGCAGGCGGCGCAGCTCGCCGCGCATTTCCATGCGCAATTTGGCATCGAGGTTTGAGAGTGGCTCGTCGAACAGAAACACCGCCGGCTTGCGCACGAGTGCTCGGCCGATTGCGACGCGTTGGCGTTGCCCACCCGATAATTCTCCGGGCCGACGCTTGAGGAGCGGCTCAATGTGCAGCACTGCCGCGGCCTCGTGCACCGCTTCGCGGCGCTCGGCAGGCGGCACCCCGCGCATCTCGAGTCCGAAGCCGATGTTCCTCTCAACCGACATGTTCGGATAGAGGGCATAGGATTGAAAGACCATGGCGATGTCGCGATTCTTGGGACGGACCCGCAGGACAGAGCGATCGCCGATCCGCACGTCACCGCTCGTTGGCTCAAGAAGCCCGGCGATGATGTTCAGCAGGGTCGACTTCCCGCAGCCCGAAGGCCCCAGCAGCACAAGGAACTCGCCGTCGGCAAGCGAGATGTCGATGCCTTTCAGCACCTCGTTGGCGTCGAAGCGCTTTCTGATCTTGTCGAGAACCAAGGCGCTCATCGAAGCTGCCCCTTGGCGCCCAAGCTCGCCTCTTCAGGCACGCGAGGCGCAGCAGAAATCGCCGCTGAGGCCGTCTTCACGCCGCACCGCAGTGCTTTCTCGGTTGCTTGTCCCGCGGCAACGGACGCAAGATAGCCGGCGTTGAAGGCATCGCCGGCGCCGATCGTATCGATGACCGCGACATCAAGGGCCGGCACGCGGACAATCTCGCAGCTTGACGAACAGGCAAGCGCCCCGCGCGGCCCTTGCTTCACGACCACCATCGGATTCGGCTGCTGCATGCCGGCGACGAGAGACTGTGCTGCGTCCTCAGGATCGCTGGTTCGCGAAAGGGCGACGGCCTCGACTTCATTAAGGAGAAGATGATGACAGCGCGCGATCCAGCCTCGCGTTGCCGCGATCGTCGCCTCGCTCCAACCGTCTGGCGGCCAGCCGGTATCAAGCGCCACTTCGATCGACCTGGCATCGGCCCATTCGAACAACGCATCGTAGGCGGCGGCTAACTGCGGCATCACGAATGATCCACATGTGAGCAGGATGCCGCCCCGCAGCCGGTTTTCGTCGATGCAGGAGAGTGCCTGTTCGACCGTAAAGTCGTTGAGATGCCCGAGGGGCGTGATGAATGTACGCTCGCCGCTTGGATGCGTGACGCCAATTGAAAGCGTCGTGCTTGTCCCAGTGACCGGCCAGCGGTCGGCGACCGCGCCGAATTCTGAGCGCAGAAATTGGCCGAACGCGTCATTGCCGACATTGGCGGCAATTTGAAAGGGGATGCCTAGCTCTTGCCAGGCAAGAGCTACATTGCCCGCCGCGCCGCCGGCCCGCACTTGGTGGTGCGCGACCGTGACCTCGGTGCCGGGCTCGGGCCAAGGCGCGAGCGGCCCCACGATCAGATCGAGATTGACGTTTCCGAGGACGGCGAGTGCGCGCATGACCGCTATTCCGTCCGTGTGATCTTCGAGCTGCGCCGCGGCGTGCCGACGGTGGCGACGCGGGCGGCGGCAAAGCCCAGCATGAATTCCTGGGCCGTCGGAAGAATGCTGAAGATCGCGGCCAGCCCCGCGGCGCGCGGCCGCGCGAGGTGGACTGCGCCGCAGATCGGCGGCTCGCCCGAGGCGTCGAAGACAACGACTGGCGAGCCGGCCGCAAGCGCCGCGGACGCCGTGGAAGCGACAAGGGACGCGGCGGTCTCGTCGCAGCGCAATAGCAGCACGCCGACTTCCGGCCCGAGCATCTCGAGCGGCCCGTGCCGCAATTGCCCGCCCTCGAGCGAAAAGGCAGGAACGCGGGAAAGTTCGGCGAGTCCGAGCGCCAGGGCCTCAGCGAGACCCTGCAGCAGGCGGCCGGACGTGACGATTGCGCGGATCGCCGAAAACGTGGCGAGCGCAGCGTCAACCTTGGGCGCGTTGCCGGATCGCAACGCGGCGAGCGCTGGTTCTGGGTCATCGCCGAGCTCTGCAAGCACGGCGAGATGAAGCGCAAAGCCGACGGTCAGGCTCCGGGTCGCCGCGAACGCGAGCTCTGGTCCACCCGAGCCGACGAGGCAAGGCAATGCCCGCGCAAGCGATGCTTCCGGGTCGAGCGTCAGCCCGAATATGCTTTCCCGGCCTTCGCGCTCCTTGAGCCAGCGGATCACCTCGGCGCTCTCGCCCGACTGCGAGGTGATCATGACGGTCTTGTCGTCGGTTCGAAGCGGAGCGACGAGCTGCTCGGAAAGCG
Organism: uncultured Alphaproteobacteria bacterium; assembly: GCA_963761005.1. Taxonomy (GTDB): domain Bacteria; phylum Pseudomonadota; class Alphaproteobacteria; order Rhizobiales; family Afifellaceae; genus DASWJZ01. Next base: position 219,203 of record CAVXFK010000027.1, on the reverse strand, counting down.
GCACCGCCATGGCATCGATGCCAAACCGCCGGTAAAGCGGCTCCACTGCCCTGCCAATGGCGTGCGACGCTCCCATGCCGAGCAGCAGCAGCCGGCCGGTCGTGCGCATGTGGTCAGCTATTTGCCGAGCCGTCGCGCGTGCCCCGACAAAAGACGCCAGTGCATCGCCGCGCTGGCGGGCCATTTCCGTCTTGATCGTCACGAGGCCTGAAGCGCCAGAAGCCTTCACTACGCCCGTCATCCCTTGACCCCGCCCTGCATCAGTCCGGATACAAGCGCCCTCTGCATGACGAGCCCGATCAGCACCGGGGGCAGCGACGCGAGGACACCGGCCGTGGCGATCAGTCCGTAGTCGGCAATGCGACCGCCGGCGAGGTCGGCGATCTCGACCGTCAGGATCTTGGAGCGCAGGTCGGAAGTAAAAAGCAGTGCGTAGAAGAACTCGTCCCAAGCCAGGAGGAAGGCAAAGAGCGCGGTCGTCGCCACCACCGGCGCCGCGAGCGGCAGCATGATCAGACGGATCGACTGGTCCAACCGCGCACCATCGATCATCGCTGCGTTCTCGATCTCGCGCGGGATTGAATCGAAGCCTGATTTGAGCAGCCAGGTGGTGAACGGTGCGAGGATCGTCAGATAGACTAGCGCAAGTCCGTAGACAGTGTTGAGCAGGCCCAAGGTCGCGAGGCTCCGATAGAGTGGGACGGCGAGCGCGACAGGCGGCAGCATGTAGGTGGCAATCACGGCGTAAAGCGACCAGCCGATCCTGGCGTTGCGGGAGACCGCCCAGCCCGCGGGGATAGCCACCAGCAAGGCGGCGACGGTGCCGAGTGTAGAGACAATCAGCGAATTGCGAAGGGAATATAGAAAAGTCTCTCCCAAGCTGTTTTTTGCGAGGGTGAGGAGCGTCCGGTAGCGCGAGAGATCGACCGCTTGAGGCCACCAGTGCAAAGGTTTGGCGGTCAAGTCGCTCGTCGACGAGATGCTCATGACAAACAGCCAGACGAGCGGGGCGAGAGTGAAGACCGCGAGCAGAAGTGCTGCGGCGTAGACGAACATTGTGCCGAGAGGTCCTCTGCGTTCCATGGGCTTAGGCTTCAACGCTACGGCGCATGGCCGCGATATAGATCGCCGCAAGCACTGTGATGATGAGGGTGACGATCAGCGCCAAAGATGCGCCCGAGCCCGCCCGCTGAAACGAAAAAGCCTCCTGGTAGACGAGGATCGAGAGGGTGCGAGTCGAGTTCGCAGGACCGCCGCGGGTCATAACCCAAATGATGTCGAAGACTTTGAAGGCTTCGATGGTGCGGAGGACCAGCGCCACCATCAAAGGTCCCGCAAGATAGGGCCATTGCACGAAGCGAAACCAGGCGATGGCGCCCGCACCATCCACCACCGCTGCCGCCTTGATGTCCTTCGGCACCGCCTGCAGCGCGGCAAGGCCGATCAGCGCCACCAGGGAGAAGTTCTTCCAGGCATCGGCGGCGATGAGCGACACCATCGCCGGCGTCGGCTCGCCGAGCCAAGACCGGTAGTCGCCAAGGATGCCGAGTTGAGTCAAAAGCGCGTTAAGGGCGCCGTATTCGGGATTGTAGATGAGCCGCCAGAGTGTGGCGTTGACGATGGTTGGCAGCGCCCAGGGCAGGATCATCATCGCCCTGAGTGCGGTGCGACCGCGAAACTGCTGGTCAAGCAACAGCGCGCCTAAAACTCCGAGCAGCATCTCCAATGCCACAGAGGCGAAAGCAAAGATCGCCGTGGTGACAAGCGCATCTCGGAGAGGCATTCCCGAGAGCGCCTTCTGGTAATTTTCGAGGCCAACGAATTGGCCTCCGGTTCCGATCAGCCGGGCATTGGTGAAGCTGAGTTGGACGGTGTCGAGCAAGGGCCAGCCGATCACCGCGATCATCACTGCAAGAAGCGGCGTCATCAGCAGCCAGGAGCCAAGCGCCGGCCAGCGCCTCACTTGAATGTCCTCCGACTAGCGCTGGGTTCGTCGAGCCCCGTCCGCCAAACGAGCCCTACCATAACGGTATCGACGGCCATGTAGAGGACGGCAAGCGCGAGCGGGCGGTGCATCCGTTTGCACCGCCCGCTCGCGGTTCAGTGGCTCACAGACCCGAATTGCCGGCGGCTTCTTTCAGCGCCTCTTCGGGGCTTTGCGCGCCTAGCACCGCTTGCTGGATTCCGACCTGCAAGGCGTTCGAGAGCTCCTGGTAGTTTGGCGTCGTCGGGCGCGGGAACATCAGGGGCAGGCTGACTTTCGCGGCGGCGATCAGATCCTCTTGGTCCTTGGTCACGGCAGGATCATCATAGGACGACGCCCAGATCGGAAGGCTCAGCTTGGCATAGGCATTCTGCACCGGCTGCGAGGTCATGTAGACAATGTATTTCCACGCCTCGTCGGGGTGCTTGCTGGTCGTGGTGATGCCGAGCCCCATCGATCCGTTGACCGCCGATGCTTGGCTGGTGCCCTCGATGCCGGGTGCCGGTTCGACACCCACCTGCCCTGCAACCTTGCTTTCCTTGGGGTCATTGGCGAGGTTGAACATGTAGGTCCAGTTGAGCGCGAAGGCCGCCTCGCCATTCTGGAACACGCGGCGCACATCCTCCTCCAGGAATTCTTTGGAGTTGGGATTGGTCACGCCGTCTTTGACGGTTTGCACCATGTATTGCAGCGCTTTGAGCCCGCCATCTGTCTGAAAGGCCGGCTTGCCGCTGTCGTCGAGGAACTTGCCGCCATACGCGTCTACCAAAGTTGCGTAGTCGCAGATCGCCGCCTCGGCCTGCGCCCAACTCCACGCGATCGGCGTGTCCAAGATGCCCTTGTCTTTGATCATTTTGGCGTCCTGGACGAGTTCGTCCCAGGTCTTGGGCGGCGCGCTGATCCCGGCCTTGGTCAGCATATCCTTATTGTAAAAGAGATATTTCGTGTCGAGAATCCAGGGCAGGCCGTAGCGATGGCCCTGATATTCGACCGTTGTCCAGGCGCCGGGGAAAATTTCCTTGTTCATCTCCGGCGTGATGCGGTCGGTCACGTCCATCAGCACCCGGTTGGTGGCGAACTCGGCGGGCCAGATCACGTCGAAGAGGACGACGTCATAGCCGCCAGAGCCTTGCGCGAGCAGCGTCTTGTCACGCAAGCCTTCGTAGGGCACGAACTCGAGATTGACCTTGATGTCGGGGTTGGCTTGCTCGAAATTCGCCGTCATTGCTCTGACGTCGGCCTCGCTATAGGCGGCCTGGGCCATGAAAAGCGCGTTGATCGTAGTTTGCGCCGAGGCCGGCGCAGTTGCGAAGCCGGCAAGCGTTACGACCGCGGCCAGCGATGAGCGTAGCAAAGAAGACATCCGACTACCTCCCTCTCTAATGGCGACCTTGATCGACTCAGCCTCCATCAGCTGAGACGCAAAGGTTTTATTGGCAATCAGATTAGCCGAAAATGTCGTTGGCACCCAGTGGGGACAAGTACCTTAGAGATGTGCCGAGGCGATCGGCAGGCTCGGTGGCAGCGCAGGACATGGCTCGGCCGCCCAGATCAAATCTCATCTTGGGCCAGAAGCCGCCGGCTGAACGACGCTCCCTACGCCGAAGCGACCCGTTGCGCACCAGTGCCCACACACACTTGCAGGTTTCTGCCGCACTTGTTGCGATACGATTGCGATAAGAGAGCGGAGCCGCCCGCTTGCTCGATTAACCCATTACAACGTGCTTTAAATTCGTCTTGGACACTAGGGATGGACGAGCCCTTGAACGCCCTCCGCAGGGCTTATGTGCCACCAAGTGCCTTAACCGGCGTCACCCGCCTTTTCCCGACTGGTCCCAAACAGATCGATGCGCCGGTCTGCGACATACGGATTAGCTGAGCGCGACAACTCGAAATTTGACGACTCGTAGTCGGCGACGATGACCACGCTGCCGCTCGCGGAAGCGCGCGCGCCGTCAGTGCCGTCCGGGAGAGCAATACAGGATCGCCCCGCATAGGCGAATTGCTCGTCGCTGCCGGTGTGATCGGCGTAGACGATCGCAATGCCGTTTTCGAAAGCGCGCACCGGAACGATTTTTTCGGCGATGAAGGGGGCGTCCTGTGTATCTGGCTGGGCGGTGGGCACCAGAACCACCTTGGCGCCCGCGAGTGCGAGACACCGCACCGCCTCAGGAAATTCCATGTCGTAGCAAATGAGGATGCCGACCTTCAGTTCGCCGAGATTCACGACACGCGGCGGCTGATCGCCAGGGGTGAAAAGGCGGCGTTCATAGTCGCCGTAGAGATGGCACTTGCGATAGATGACGCGGTTGCCGGAAGGTTCCGCCAGTACAGCCGAATTGTAGATGTGCTCGCCCACCCGCTCGGCAAAGCCGGCAACTACGGTGATGTTGTTCAAGGCGGCTAATCGGGTGATCGCCGCAACCTGCGGTCCGTCGGCTGGTTCCGCCAACGAGCGGATCAGGTCGCCGCTGCCATACGCCGTCGTGGCTAGCTCAGGGGAGACGAGAAGGGTTGCGCCGCGGCGCGACGCCTCTGCTGCCGCCTCGGCAATCATGGCTAGATTGGCGGCCACGTCGCCCATTCGCGCCACCATTTGGAAAGCAGCAAGACGCATCGTTACGTCCTCGAAGCCCAGGCCCCGAGGAGGCGCGGCAGGTCGCCGAAGCGCGCGATGAGCCCAAAGATGAGCGCCGCGAAAAGCACGAAGACCACAGTCACTGACGCCATGGTCGGCGTGTAGCCATAGCGGAGCGAGTTGAAAATCTTGATCGGCAGCGTCTCGATAGTGAAGCCGGCAACCATGTAGGCGATGATATATTCGTTGAGGGAGAGCACGAAGGCGAAGGCGTAGCCAGAGAGAATATAGGGTCCGACGAGCGGAAGCACGATTGTAGTCAGTATCACGCGGTCGTCGGCTCCCATGGTCGCCGCCGCCTCGACGATCTCGCGGTCGATCGATGCGAAGCCGAGCGTCAGCGTGACGAGCGGCAGCGTCACAAAGAAGATCGCGTGGCTGATCACGACGGTCCACGGCGCGCCATAGAAGCCGATCGTCGCCCAGAACGAGAGGAAGCCGAGCGCCGTGATGACCGGCGGCAATATGAACGGCATGAGCCCAAGCACTTCAACGATCCGCACCCAGGCGCGCCAACGGCTCCATTGAGACCATACGAGCGGAAACGCGATCAGGACCGACAGTACCGCGGCGAAAACAGCGATGGTGAGCGATGTGAGAAGCGCATTCCGCCAGCCGGCATCGGCCACGACCTGCCGATACCAGTCGAGCGAAAAACCGACCGGCGGAAACTGCAGCGTCTTCTGCCTGTTCACCGAGACGCCGGCCACGACGACGATGGGCGCCGCGAGGAATAGGGCCACCGCGGCGAAAAGCAGCCAGCGCCCAAGATGAACCACGCGCCTCACGCCGCGACCTCCCGCTGCCTTAAGGCGAGCGCCGATCCGACCAGCCCAAGGCTCACAAGGACCAGGAAGATCGCCATCGCCGCCGCAAAGGGCATGTTCGACTGATAGATGGCCTGGTCGGTGATGAGCACGGAAAGGGTCCAGTGCTGAGGACGACCGAGAAGCTGCGGAAGGAGGTACGAGCCGAGCGCAAAGACGAAGACCATGATGAGCGTCGCGAGAAGCGTGTTTCGCAGCACCGGCACGACAAGGTTGAAGAACGCGCGAAGCGGCGAAGCGCCGAGCGTTCGCGCTGCCTCAACGAGCGACGGATCGAGCCGCGCGACAGAGGGATAGAGCACGAGAACCGTGTAGGGAAACGCCTGATAGACCATGCCGATCAACACGGCACCGAAGCTCGGCGTCAGTGACATCGGTTCATCCATCAGACCGAGCGCGACGAAGAGATTGGTGATCCCGGCCGTGCGTGAAAGCAGCGTCGACCAGGCGAAGCCGATGATCACCTCCGAGAGCGAAAGGATGGCAAGCAGACTGACCAGCCAGACGACCTGTAGCCCGCGCGGCAGCTTCGTGAGCTGGTAGGTGAAGGGCAGCCCCAATGCGACGCACAGGAATGCGACGAGCGACGCCAGACCGAGCGAAAACAGAAGCCGATCGGCGAAGAAGACGCTCAGAAAGCGCGCGTAGTTGTCGAGAACGAAGGCGGGCTCATAGAAGGCCCCTTGTATCCGCCGAAAGAAGCTCACTGCGAGCATGATCCCGAACGGCGCGACAAAGAACACCGTCAGCATCAGCGCCGGGAAGAGGGCGGGAAGGATGTCGCCAAGACTGTAGCGCCGGTGCTTCATGGCTTCAGGACCACGCAATTCTCCGGCCGAATCAGCACGCCGACTTCGTCGTTCTCACGGACATCGAGGTGCTCGCGCGATGGCGCAACCGCAACGATCTCGCGATCGCCGCAGGCGACATAGGCTTCGACGCTCGCACCGAGATCGCGGACGAACGTCACGCGGCCGCGAATTGACGCTCTCGCCGCATCGACAAGCCGCACGTCCTCAGGCCTGACCGAAACGACCGCGCCATCCACGGGAATCGTGAGCCCCGGAATGATCCCGCCCGGCACCGCTCCGCCGCCGTCCTGGTGTCTCACCGGGAGGATATTCGTCGAGCCGATGAAGGCGGCGACGAACGTGTCGCTGGGCTTTCGGTAGATCTCGATCGGCGTGCCGGCTTGCCGAATGCGGCCTTCCCCCATCACCACGATCAGGTCAGCCATCGTCATCGCCTCCCGCTGGTCGTGGGTTACGACGATTGTCGTTATGCCGAGCCGGCGTTGGAGCTGTCGGAGCTCGACCTGCATCGCCTCGCGCAGCTTCGCGTCGAGCGCTGAAAGTGGCTCGTCGAGCAGAAAAAGCCGCGGCGAGCGCGCAAGCGCACGGGCAATCGCCACCCGCTGCCGCTGCCCACCGGACAGTCGCGACACTGGTCGATCCGCTAGATCCGGCAGTCGCACCAACTCAAGCAGCTCGTCAACGCGCGCTCTCTGCTCGCTCTTCGAGACGCGGCGGATGCGAAGCGGATAGGCGATGTTCTCGCCGACCGTTAGATGCGGGAAGAGAGCGAGCGATTGGAACACCATGCCGAAGTCGCGCCGATGCACGTCGAGCCCGCCGATGTCCGCGCCGTCGATTAGGATGCGTCCCTCCGACGGCTCCTCCAATCCGGCGATCATCCGAAGAAGCGTGGTCTTCCCGCAGCCTGACGGACCTAACAGGCAGACGAAGGTGCCGTGCGCGACCGAAAGGCTGACATCGTCGACTGCCGCGACAGGTCCGAAACGCTTCGTCAGATGATCGAGAGTGAGACCGGACATCTATACCGGCTTAGCCCTCTCCCTTCGGAGAGGGCGCCGTTCGCTTGGCGAAGGGGTTGGGTCCACGCTTGGAAGCCGCACGCCGCTCATTCGCCGCTCATCAGCACCGAACGCCGCCTCCCATAAGAGGAGGCGGCTCGTAGCCGGCGTTCGACCGTTCATCCCCCGACGATCAACTCGGTCCACTTCTCGTTCAGCCAGTCCGACTTGGCCTGATACATGTCGTAGCGTGGGATTATCGGCGGAATATCGGAAGACACAGCAGCAAATTCCGCGTCGGTCAGATCGAGCTTGTCGCGCGTGATGGTTGGCGAGGTGCCGACCTTGCGCGACAGGATTCCCTGAATGTCCGGCCGCGAGGCGAAATCGATGAAGGCATGCGCTTCGTCCATGTTACTCGAAGCCTTTGAGATGACCCACGAGCCAGCGTCGTTGATGCCGCCTTCCTTGGGGAAAGTAGAGCGCACAGGGAAACCGTCCGCGATCGCAAGCCCTGTTACGTCATGGTAGTATTGCCCCATCGGAATCTCGCCCGACTTCAGCGCCTGCTCAAACTGCGCTTCGTCGCGATACCAGAGCTTCACGTTCGGCTTCAGCGCGGCGATCTTGTCCAGCACTTTCAGGATGCCGTCCTCGGTGTCGAGGATCCCCTGCCCGCCAAAGAAGGTCTTGGCGGTGATGTCGAGCAGGAAGGAATTCGACACCAGCGCCAGGAGGCCTAGCTTATCCACGTTTGAAGGATCCCAAAGGAACGCCCATGAGTTCGGTGCCGTGGGATAGACGTTCGTGTTCGATACAAGTGTGATGTACCAGGTGACGGCGCCGATGCCGGCGACGCGGCCGTCTGCATATTTGTTGACAAATTCCGGTTTCACGTTCGCCGTGTTTGGCATCTTGGCGAGATCGAGTGGCGCCCACAGGTCGACCTCCATCCCTTTCAGCACCGGAACTTGCGCCATCATCGAGACATCGGCCGGCGCGACATTCGCCTGCGCCGCCTGCTGCAGCTGCACGAGCCAAGCCTCACCGGTTGGCTCGGCAATCGAACTCGACGGCGATCCCCGTCTCCTTGGTGAAGACCGGAAAAACGTGCTTATCGAAGGAGTTCTTGAAATAGCCGCCGTAGGCGCCCACCTTGAGGCTCTTGCCCTGCGCGCGGACGATATTGGGCAACGCTAGCGCTGCTGCGCCCGCTGCACCATAGCTGAGCACGGTTCGCCGGCTCAGGCCCGATTTCGAAGTATTCGTCATCTACCCCTCCAAAACCACACGCCCGAAGGCGAATTCATTCCACGTCTGCGAACCTCAGGCAATCCGCGAGGACTATTCCTGCCTGCCAGTGGATGGGCTAAACACCATCAGACTGGCAATCTCGAAGAGCATCTGCGCCCCCGCTTGGGCCGTGTTGGTCGTCGCATCATATTGCGGAGCCACCTCGACTACGTCGCCTGCGACAATATTGACGCCCTTGAGCCCGCGCAGAAGGGCCTGCGCCTCGCGCGTCGTGAGACCGCCGATCTCCGGGGTTCCGGTGCCTGGCGCGAAAGCAGGATCGAGGCTGTCGATGTCAAACGTCAGATAGGTCGGGCCGTTGCCAACCACCTTTCGCGCTGCCTCAACGATCGAGTTCGAGCCCCCGCCGCTCGATCTCCTCGGCGTGGATCACCGTCATGCCGGAATCGTAGGAGAACTCCCAAAGATATTCGGCGGAGCCGCGGATGCCGATCTGCACGGTGCGGCGCGGATCGAGAACGCCATCGAGCACCGCCTGTCGGAACGGCCCGCCGTGATGGAATTTCGTTTGCTCGTAGGGCCCGGACGTGTCGCAGTGGGCGTCGATGTGAACCATCCCGACCGGTCCATGCCGCCCGCCGTCGCGACCGACGGCCCTAAGGATGGGCAGCGTCATCGAATGATCACCGCCGACCGAAAGCGGCACCACACCGCCGTCGACGATCAGGCGGATGTGACGCTCGATATCCTCGTGCGAGGTTTCGAGGCTGAAGCGGCTGCGGAACGGTACGTCGCCGATATCGGCCAGTCTCAGATCGAAGACCGGCGCGCATTCGAGGGCGTGATTGTAGGGTCCAATTCGCTCAATCGTGCGCACCGCGCGCGGCCCAAAGCGCGAGCCGTTGCGGTTCGTGACGCCAAGGTCCATCGGGATGCCGATCGCTGCGACCTGGAGGTCGCCGAAATCGGGCGCGTTCCAATCGATCGATCGGACCGGCGCCGCAAGGAAGGTCGGGATGCCGGCATAGGGCGCGACACGGGTTCCCTTCGGATCGAATATCTTGTCGGCAACCTTGCGGAACTTCGGATCGCGCACTTCGCCGCCGCCGGCCTCACCATATTCGGCCCGCAGTCGATTGAGGTTCTCCTGGAAGTCCATTCGCAGACCCTCTATGCGCGCCGTACGGAAGGCGTCCGTGCCGGCATAAGTTGACTTCGAAGAAGCCGGGATGGAATCTGTGCGATCTCGGATACGCCGATATTGGCGAATGCGACGCGCAGAAAGCCCTCCTGCGCCGGGCCAAAATAGGATCCCGGAAGACAAAGCACGCCGCACATCTCAGCGAGCCGAGCACAAAACTCCGCATCGCTTTCGCCGACGAAAGGATGCGAGACGTATGCAAAATAGGCGCCGATCGAGCCGATCGACCAGCCGTCGAGGGACGCTATCGTCTCCCTGAACGCCGAGGCTCGGCGGTTAATCTCCTCGCGATTCGCCGAGCGCCAATCTGTCAACCCGGGGATCGCCCATGTCAGGGCCCGCTGCGGGACACGTGGAGCGCAGATCTGCAGCGTGTCGAGGATCTTCGCGATCTCGCCGAGTGTCGCCGCACCCGCAACTATTGCGCCGGCGCGATGCCCCGGAATGCAATACCCCTTGGAGAAGCTATAGAGCTGCATAACGGTCCGCTCCCAGTCCGACGCGGCGAACGCGTCGTGCGGGGACGCATCGCCGGCGATGAAGTCGCGATAGGTTTCGTCGAGCACCAGCGCGATATTTCGCTCGGCGCAGAGCGCCCCGAACGCCTCAATCGTCGCGGGCGGATAGACGGCGCCCGTCGGGTTGTTCGGCGTGACGAGGACGATGGCGCGGACGCGGTCGCTGATCAGGAACTCGGCGTCTTCGACGCGCGGCACGAACCCGTTCTCGGCGCGACAGGAAAGCGGCACCGTCTCAATGCCGAGCATGTCGAGCGCCATTTTGTGATTGAAATACCAGGGGGTCGGCAGCAACACCGCCTCACCTGCCCTGGCAAGCGCCAGGATTGCAACAAAGAACGCCTGGTTGCAGCCGCCGGTGATCGCGACGTTTTCGGGGCGGAAGTCGGCCTTGTAGAACGCCGAAACATGCTCGGCGTAGGTGGATCGCAGATCCGCATCGCCGACGATATCGCCGTAGGCAGCCGCCTCGAGCGACGCAGCTGCGTCACCCATCCGCTTCAATAGAGCCGGGTGCGGAGGATAGCCGGGAACCGCCTGAGAGAAATCGATTAGCGGCCCAGCCGATCCGTCATATCGCTTCGCCCAGGACTTCGCCTCGGGAATCGGCGGTGGCGCAGTAAGAGTGAGGAACGAATTGAGAAGCAACTCTGTCGACCTAGACGTGCGCTATCAGAATGCTAACCCACTGCGTCGGGAGGCCGCAATGCATCCTTGGTTTGCCGTCCAAAAGGTGGCATCCGGAGTTTGGCTGATCGCCGAGCCTGGCCATGTGAATTCATGGCTGGTGGAAGGTCGTGAGCGGGCGGTGCTGATCGACACCGGACTGGGGATTGTTCCAATCCGTCCGGTAGTAGAAGGGCTCACCCGACTGCCTGTCTCGGTCGTCAACACGCACGCCCATTTCGATCATGTGGGGGGCAACATCGAGTTCGTGGACGTGGCTATCCACGAGCTTGGGCTTGCCAAGCTTCGGCAAGGCGTGCCACCGGAACGGCTGACCGCATATCTCGCCTATGCGCGCAAACTGATCGTATCCGCCGACCGATACCGCGAACTGGACCGGCGATTCTTCTTCCTTATTGACGATGCGAGCGATCCCCGCCCGCTGCCCAGCGATTTCAAGGACGAGAACTGGCGAATTGGCCCGAGCGACGCGAAGTCGTGTGTCTGCGAGGGCGAGAGCATTGATCTCGGCGGCCGGGCGCTGAAGGTCATTCACACGCCGGGTCACTCCCCCGATTCAATTTGCCTGCTGGACGCCGCCGGCGGAATCTTGTTTGCAGGCGACACGATCAATACGGGACCGATCTATGCGCATTTGCCGGATTCTGACCTCGGCCAGTTCACTGAGTCGGTGACGCGCCTGAAAATGCTGGGCGTCAACCTGCATATGGTCTGTGTGAGTCACTTTGGTCGCGCTGTCGTACAGCCGTGGATTCTTGATGAGGTCGCGGAAGCGTTCGCCCATATCAAGCGGGGCGCCGTTACTTTTCGTGCATCGCAGGATGCCCTGAGGCGCCCCGTAAGCGAGATGCAATTCCCTAATTTCTCGATTTTGCTCCCCCCGGACCCGCGTGCCGTTTGAGTCTCTTGCGTCGGCTCTCTGCCTAGGCGACCAAACCATTGATCGTATGGAGTTGAAGAACCAAAGACCAGTAGCGCGCCGTCTGCTCAGATAGACCTCTAAAAGGGAACATCTCACATCGCGGACGTAAGTTGACGAAGTCGATGCCGTGACGCTCCATTAATTGGGCTGATGTTGCGACCTAGTTGCGACCGGCAGCGAAGCTCCGCCACCTCCAGAACTAACTCGTTGAAATCGAAGAAGACCGGCGGCTAGGAGACAGAGACGGACTAGACTTTGAACGAGAACACGCGGTGTACCATGTTCTTGCTGATCGTTGGCGCCGGTGCCGGACGCAGTGTCGAGGGTCCGAGGGCTGAAGAAGGAGGGCAGCGCGGACCTCGGTTGAGAACTTGACACCCCCAGCGTTCGCGTCGATCAGGCCGAGCGCCCACTCCCTCGCCGCGGCCACCTGGGACTCCTTCGGCGGGTCGACCCGCTGCACGCCCACTCCGACGGCAACTAGGTCAGCGTTCCGCTTCTCCGACCCCGGTTGGCGGGCTGGAGGAAACCGCAAATGGAATCAAGAATCTGACAGACGCTTGGTTTCATCTCAGCGTGCTGGGAGACGTTAACGCGACACCGCTTGCTCTTGATGCGAGTCGTCCCGTGATTTGGGGCATCCTCGCCGAAGCAGGAAAGGTATTCGGCGCCCCGCCTGAACAACAAAAGACCGTGCTCGAAAATGTGAAGGGCGGCATCTATGAGCTAGCTAGCAAACTCAGCACGCTTCTGGATGCCGATTTGGCTCATCAGCCTGTCTACCAAGTTCATCCAAAGCGTGCCTACGCGATCGATATCTTGACGACCGATGCGACACGTATCTTTTCAGAAGACGTGCGTGCGTCGCTCAACGATCAAGAGCATTTCAACATCGTCGAGGCCGTGGTTGCCCTCAACGTCGCCACTTTCGGCTTCTTCTGGTGGCACTTCTCCCCGGATCAGACGACCTGGTTCGAGAAGATCGAGGACTTGGACAACAAGGACATGGAGGTGAAGGTAGACCGGCCCGAGCGGAAGATTGACTGGGGCGAGAACCGGGCGCTCAAGCCCGAGGACATGCAGCGCGTGAAGTTGGCGTTCATCTCGCTGCCGGCGCCGCTCCAGACGGTGCATCCGGGCGCCATGGATGCGTATGTCAGCGGGCTCACGTACCTCGCCGCAAGTGACGTGCACATACCGATGGAGATGCAGGCCTTCGGGCACTTCCTCCAGGCGCTCCGCTTCATGATGCGTGACAACGGTGAGTTTGACGATGTCGAACGCCCGGTTCCATTCCGTCAGCGCTTTCGGCCGGATCGAGTGCGAGGCCGACTGAATGCGGAACCGCACCTTCCACTTCGGCCGGGTGCCCTTGGTGGGCGCGTTCTTGCCGCGCTCGATCTCGGCCTTGACGATGGCGGCGCCGGCAGCCTTGGACTTGTCGATCTTCGACCGCATCCACTTCACCCAGGCGCCCACGTCGTCGAGCTCGGCGAGCTTGTCCATCGATTCCTTCGAGAAAACGAAGCGTCGGAGCTCTGGGTCCTCCGATGTGTTCATGAACCAGCGCTGGTTTTCGAGTTCTTCCTCGGGAATGTCGTCGCGCGGCTTCTCGGCCTCGGCCATACCGACGAGGGCGTCGGCGAGGCCCAGGATATCTTTGACCTCGGCCGCGTCGATCGACTGCGCCGGGATGCTCAAACCATCCGGCGTGTCATCGACGTACATGCTGACCAAGCGCTTCGCGTGGAAGGACTTCGCCATCCGCTGGAGCTCCTGGAACCGCTCCTTGGTGATGTCGTGCCGGAACATGCCGCCCCCAAACAGCGCCCAAAAGAGCTTCTGCTCGTGGTCGTCGATCTTCTTGCCGAAGGTAGCGGCGGCGTCTCGGTCAAGCTCGCGTGACATCTCGCCGATGCCGAGCAGGTTGCGCTTGCCGATCTCCTCGACGGCGGCGATGGCGAGTGGATAGGCAACGTGCGGCGTCCCGAGGTCGAACACCGCATGGGCGGCGTTGAGGAGATCGCGTGCCTGATCGGCACATGCTTCGAGTTTCGCCAGAAACTCCGGTTTCGGTGCTGCCATTTGAACGCCCGTTACTTATCCACGTCCCGCCGAATCAGGCGGAGCCGCGTAGAATACAGCATGAGCGCCACCGCCCGCAATTTACGGACGTTGTTCGGTTTGCTCGACGACCGCCTACGGTCAAAATGCGAAGTGGCAGGGTGGTATGAGCCTGTCCTACCTGTCCGCGATCTTCAAGGCACGAGAGTCGCTGCAGACCAAGCGCGATCAAAAGCATCGGCACATTGCCTACAGCATTGCCTATACGCCTGGTTCCCACAAAGTTCTGCCGGGCGAATTTCCGCTAAACGCTTGAGAGGAAATGGCGACCCCGACTGGATTCGAACCAGCGACCCTCAGATTAGGAATCTCCTGTCGCGGAGGCGAGGACAGTGAATATCAGAGAGCTGTGGAGCGCCGCACAGTTTTCGAACTGCGATCTCCCCTTCGGAGAGTGCGCACACTACTGGCCAGCGGCCTTGGAAAGGACGCTCGAACTTTGATCATTCACGTGCAGGGCGCTGACACGGAAAATTCGATTCTAATGGTGCGCATGCCGGACTCGAACCAGCGACCTTCGCATCACGAATTTCCGAGCGTCCTTTTTGAGAGCAATTGCTGGCGGCTAGAACTCGCCAAGTGCTGACATGGTGCTGACACGGGCCGAAAGCATCAAGGACCCAGGCGAAGAGAACGCTAAAAGTACTCGAAAATCAGATGGTTATGGCGCACCCGACAGGATTCGAACCTGTGACCTCTGCCTTCGGAGGGCAGCACTCTATCCAACTGAGCTACGGGTGCCTTGGCCGGCGCCCTCAGCTCGGAAGGCGCGGCCCGGCTCTTAACGCATAAGGGGGCGGCTCGCAATCTTCGCGCCGCGCATCGGCGCGTCGCGGGCGCGTGGGCGTGCGTGCTCCGCAGGTGACGCGCGCCGACGCGCCGATTAGGTTCCGGCGCATGATCCGGGTCACCGACGAAATTGCGATCTCGCCGAGCGAAATCCTCGAGAGCTTCGTCCGTGCTTCGGGGCCGGGCGGACAGAACGTCAACAAGGTCGCGACCGCCGTGCAGCTTCGCTTCGACGCGCGCCGCTCGCCGTCGCTGCCGGAGCCGGTGCGCGCGCGGCTTGAGAAGCTCGCCGGTGCGCGTCTCACCAAGGATGGCGTCGTGGTCATCTTCGCAGACCGCTTCCGCACGCAGGAACGGAACCGCGCCGACGCGCTCGAACGCCTGCTCGCCTTGATCCGCCGCGCGGCGCATGTGCCGAAGAAGCGCCGCCCGACGAAGCCGACCGCCGCCTCTCGAGAACGGCGGCTCCGCGCGAAGAGCGAGCGGAGCGGCGTGAAGCGGCTCAGGCGGAACGTTCCTCCAGACGACTGACACTCCGCATGCTCTGCCGTGCGCGGTCAGCGCTGAAGACGCCTGGTCCGGCGAAGACGAGATAGAGAAACACAAAGCAGAAAAGGATCGCCGCCTCTCCGTGATTGAAGACCGGAAATACGCTGTGCGGCGCGTGCGCCATGAAATAGGCGACAGCCATCTCTCCCGAGAGCAGGAACGCGGCGAAGCGGGTAAAAAGCCCCACAAGAATCAGGAGGCCACCGAAAGTCTCCAGCACGCCGGCGAGGCCCATCAGCGAGAAAAGCGCGATCGACATCGGATGCTCGCCGGCCGGAAAGCCGAAGAGCTTCATCGTCCCGTGCTCGATGAAAAGCAGCGCCGCGACGATCCTGAGAGCCGCAAGCGCATAAGGAGCGAAGCGGCCGAGCGCGATCTCACTGAACATGGGATTCCTTCCGAAGCGATATCGGGCCGAAGCGACCTCGGGGAAAAATGCTGCGGCACAGCAGGATTGCAATGTCACGCGCCGTCACAAACCCGCGAACGACGCTATGCCGCACCCTTCCGCCGAGTCAGACCGCAATCAGAAGTCGAGGTTCGCGACGGAGAGCGCGTTCGCCTGGATGAATTCGCGACGCGGCTCGACCTCGTCGCCCATCAGCTTCGTGAAGATGTCGTCGGCCTCGTCGGCCTCGCGAATCTTCACCTCAAGCAGCGAGCGGACATTCGGGTCGAGCGTCGTCTCCCAAAGCTGATCGGGGTTCATCTCGCCCAGGCCCTTGTAGCGCTGCATCGAGACGCCCTTGCGGCCGGCGGCAAATACGGCTTCGAGCAGATCGCGCGGCCCATGGATCGGCATGTCAACGCCCTTCCGGCGGAGCGTTGCGGTGCGCAGGTAAATCTCCTGCAGCTTTGCCGCATGCTGATCGAGACGCCGCGCGTCGGCAGAGTGAAGCAGCGCTGAATCGATCGGCTGGACCTCGCTCACGCCCCTGACCTTGCGCTCGAATGTCAGGCCGGTCTGATCGGAAAAGCTCCCACTCCAGCCGCGCTCCGTCTCGTCGGAGAGGATGTCGAGACGGCGTGCGATATAGGCGGCCGCCTCGCGGCCGCGCTCGTCGTTCGACAGAAGCTCGGGATTGAGCGCGCCGGCGATTGCGGCCTGCTCGACCACGGCGCGGTCGTAACGCGAATGCAGGCCGTCGAGGATCTGGCGAATCTGCAACGCCTCGTCGACGATGGCGCGAAGATCGGTGCCGGCGCGCTCCTCGCCCGTCGCAAGTGCCAGCACCGCCTCGTCGAGGCCGCCGTCGATCAGGAAATGCTCAAGCGCACGCTCGTCCTTCAGGTACTGCTCGGACTTGCCGCGCGAGACCTTGTAGAGCGGCGGCTGCGCGATGAAGAGATGGCCGCGCTCGACCAGGTCCGACATCTGACGGAAGAAGAAGGTCAGGAGCAGCGTACGGATGTGGGCGCCGTCGACGTCGGCGTCCGTCATGATGATGATCTTGTGGTAGCGGAGCTTTTCCGGTTTGAACTCTTCCTCACCGATGCCGGTGCCAAGCGCGGTGATGAGCGTCCCGATCTGCTCGGAACCGAGCATCTTGTCGAAGCGCGCGCGCTCGACGTTCAGAATCTTGCCGCGGAGCGGCAGCACAGCCTGGAAAGCGCGATTGCGCCCCTGCTTGGCGGAGCCGCCGGCGGAATCGCCCTCGACGATGAAGATTTCCGAAAGCGCCGGATCGCGCTCCTGGCAGTCGGCGAGCTTGCCCGGGAGCGAGGCCATGTCGAGCGCGCCCTTGCGGCGCGTCAGATCGCGCGCCTTGCGCGCCGCTTCGCGCGCCGCGGCCGCCTCGACGACCTTGCCGACGATCACCTTCGCCTCGGCCGGATGCTCCTCGAACCAGGCGCCGAGCGCCTCGTTGACGATCCCCTCGACCACCGGCCGGACCTCGGATGAGACGAGCTTGTCCTTGGTCTGCGAAGAGAATTTCGGGTCCGGGAGTTTTACCGAGAGCACGCAGGTCAGGCCCTCGCGGCAATCCTCACCGGTGACGGAGAGCTTCTCGCGCTTGGCGATGCCGGACGTCTCCGCATAGCCGACGACCTGACGCGTCAGCGCACCGCGGAAGCCGGCGAGATGCGTGCCGCCGTCGCGCTGCGGGATGTTGTTGGTAAAGAGCAGCATGTTCTCGTGGTAGGAATTGTTCCACCAGAGCGCCGCCTCGACGTTGACGGAATCACGCTCGCCCCGAAGCACGACGGGTGCCGGGATGAGCGGCTTCTTGGCGCGGTCGAGAAAGCGAACGAAGGCTTCGAGCCCGCCCTCGTAGTGAAGCTCTTCGCTCTTTTCGTCAGGGCCGCGGCGGTCGGTCAGGAGGATTCGCACGCCGGAATTCAGGAACGCCAGCTCGCGTAAGCGATGCTCGAGCGTCGCGTAGTCGTACTCCGTCATCGTGAAGGTCTTCGGCGAAGCGAGGAACGTCACTTCCGTACCGGTCCTGCCGCCGGAATCGCCGGTAACCCTCAGGTCCTCGTCCGGCTCGCCGTCCGTGAACGACATCTCGTGCGCCTTGCCGGCGCGCCAGATCCTGAGCTTCAGCCACGAGGACAGCGCGTTGACGACGGAGACGCCGACGCCGTGCAGGCCGCCGGAAACCTTGTAGGAGTTCTGGTCGAATTTTCCACCAGCGTGGAGCTGGGTCATGATGACCTGCGCGGCCGACACGCCCTCACCCTTGTGGATGTCGGTCGGAATGCCACGGCCATTGT
The DNA here is from genome assembly GCA_963761005.1 of uncultured Alphaproteobacteria bacterium. Classification (GTDB taxonomy): domain Bacteria; phylum Pseudomonadota; class Alphaproteobacteria; order Rhizobiales; family Afifellaceae; genus DASWJZ01. The sequence goes on along the minus strand of CAVXFK010000027.1, from coordinate 201,182 downwards.
CGGTGACGGTCACCGATCCATCGGCGTTCAGCGTCACCTCGACCTTGGTGGCGTGCCCGGCGAGCACCTCGTCGATCGAGTTGTCCACCACCTCGTAGACCATGTGGTGCAGGCCGGAGCCGTCGTCGGTGTCGCCGATATACATGCCCGGACGCTTCCTGACCGCGTCGAGGCCCTTCAAGACCTTGATCGAACTCGGCGCCGTATTCCGGCTCAGGCAGCGCGCCAGCGAGGGCGCCTTCGGGGGGCGATTCCATCATCTCGAATCAGCAGATTTCGTGCGTTGAAAGGTAGCTTATAGATGGTGCTTCCGGGCATGGAAATGAAGCCCGCAAAGGCTCTTCACCACCGCTTTCTTCGTGGCCGAAAATTAAGGCTTTTCAGCGACTTGCAACAGCAACCGCCGCGCCGGCAAGGAGCGCGCCCGATCCGCGCCTGACCCAGCGGAGCGCGGAGGGACGGCGAAGCAGCCTTCCGATGCGCGAGGCGGTCAGCACATAGGTCCCATCGACGGCCGTCACGACGAAGAAAGTGACCGCGACGAGCTCCGCGTAGCCGAGCGCCGACACGCCGGCGAGATCGATCAGGTTCGGCAACAGCGCGAGATAGAAGACCATCACCTTGGGATTGCCGAGCATGATCGAGAGCGCGGTCAGGAACAGGCGGAACGGCCGCTCCGCCGTCGGCGTTTCGGCCTCTTCAAGCTGCGTGGGAGCCGTCCACATCCGCCAAGCGAGATAGAGGAGATAGGCGGCGCCAACATATTTCAGCGCGAGGAAAAGCCAGACGAAGGTCTTGGCGATGAAAGCGAGGCCGAAGACCGCGCAGGTCAGCCAGACGATGTCGCCGACGGCGAGCCCGAGCATATACGCGAGCGCTCCGACCGTGCCACGCACCAGCACACGGGCGACGAGCGCGGTGGTCGCTGGGCCAGGCGAAGCTGCGGCGACGAGCAGCGCGAGCGCGAAGACCAAGAGGGCGGTGATATCCATGGCTCTTCGCTCAATCTAGCGGACGGATCGTTCCGCCCGCCACCCGAAAACGGGCCGCGTCCGGCGGCAGCGCATCGAAGAGCGCCGGGTCGGCGCCGGTCAGGAAGACCTGGCTGCCGAGCACCGCAAGCTTGGCAAAAAGCGCGGCGCGGCGGACCGCATCGAGATGCGCCGCTATTTCGTCGAGCAGAAGGATCGGCGCCATGCTGCTCGTCTCGGCCGTGATCGCGGCATGGGCGAGAATCAGGCCGATCAGAAGCGCCTTCTGCTCACCGGTCGAAGAGAGCGCCGCCGGCATCTCCTTCGCTGCGAGCACAACGTGGAGGTCGCTCCGGTGCGGGCCCTGAAGCGTCCGCCCCGCCGCGCGGTCGACGGAGCGGCTCTCCTTCAGTCGGTCGCGGTACCAAAGCTCCGACTCCGCCGCGCTCCGACCTGTAATGGCGTCGTCGAAATCGCCGGCGAGCGTCAGCCGCCCGACGGGAAACGGCGACGCCGCCTCGACTCGGGCCATGCGCGCGGAGAGAAGCGCTGCGGTCTCGGCGCGGGCGAGTGCGACGGCAACGGCGCGTCCGGAGAGCTCGGCCTCCACCGCGTCAAGCCAGCCGGCATTGGCGTTCTCGTCGAGGAGGCGGTTCCGCTGCGTCATCAGCCGATCGAATTCTCTGACGCGTCGTCCGTGCGCGGCGTCGATCGTGAGCACGAGGCGATCGAGAAAGCGACGCCGCTCCGAAGCCGGGCCGGTGAAGAGCCCGTCCATCGCCGGCGTCAACCAGAGCACGCGCGAATAGTCGAGGAGAAGATCGGCGGAGGCAGCGGGCGCAGCGTTGATCCTGACGGCGCGGGTCCGCACATCACCTGCCGGCGGGTCAACGACGCCGGTTCCCAGGCGCGTTTCCTCGCCGCTCCTTGAGACCAAGGCTGCGACTGCCCAGCCTTGCGCGGCCCCGATCCGCGTCATCTCTTCGTAGCGCGCGCGGCGGAGACCGCGCCCCGGCGTCAGAAGCGAGATCGCTTCGAGCAGGTTCGTCTTGCCGGCACCGTTCTCGCCGGTCAGTACGACGAGCTGCGTGCCGAAGGCGATGCTCGCGGCCGAATAGTTGCGGAAATCGGTGAGCAACAGCGATCGAAGCGCCACGCGATCGGGCGCGGATACGAGCGGAGATATCGGCGAAAGGTCCGGCACGCGCCCACTTACCAGAGCAGCGGCCCCGCTTGGCAAGCCTCCCGAACAGAAGCTCGCGACCCTCAGACCCGCATCGGCATCAATACGTAGATCGCGTCGCCCTCGCCGGAATCCTGAATCAGCGTGGGCGAGCCCGGATCGGCGAGCCTGAAGACCGCCTCCTCACTCGTCAGCTGGTCGGCAATGTCGAGCAGGTATTTGGAGTTGAAGCCGATATCGAGCGGCTCCGCCTCGTAACCGACGGCAAGCTCGTCGGTGGCGCTGCCTGAATCCGGATTGTTGACGGCAAGCACCATCTTGTCGTCGGCGAGCGACAATTTCACCGCGCGGCCGCGGTCTGAGGAGATCGTGGAGACGCGGTCGACGGCGTTCTTGAACTCCGCTTTGTCGAGCGTCAGCACCTTGTCGTTCGCCTTCGGGATCACCCGCTCATAGTCCGGGAAGGTGCCGTCGATCAGCTTCGAGGTCAGCACGAGATCGCCGATCGCGAGCCTGATCTTGGAATTGGAGAGACTGACGGCGACGTCTGCCGCCGGATCCTCCAGAAGCTTCTGGATCTCGCCCACCGTCTTGCGCGGTACGATGACGCCCGGCATGCCGATGCTTCCGGCCGGCGCCGGCACCTCGGCTTTGGCGAGGCGGTGGCCGTCGGTCGCGACCGCGCGAAGCCGCGCGCCGGCGCCTTCGCCAACCACGTGGAAGTAGATGCCGTTCAAGTAGTAGCGCGTCTCCTCGGTTGAGATCGCGAACTGCGTACGGTCGATCAGGCGCTTCAAGACCTCGGCTGAAAGCGTGAAGGCAACGGGAAGATCGCCGGCGTTCAGGTCCGGGAAGTCGGAATCGGGCAGCATCTGCAGCGCGAAGCGCGCGCGCCCGGCTTGCAGGGCCATCGCCTGGCCGGATTCCGTATCGAGCGCGATCTCCGCCCCATCGGGGAGCTTACGCACGATGTCGTAAAGCATGTGAGCGGGGACGGTCGCCGCGCCCGGCCGCTCAACCGCGGCAGGCGCCTTGTCGACGATCTCCAGGTCGAGGTCGGTCGCTTTCAGCGACAGGTCGCTTCCCTCCGCGCGGATCAGCACGTTGGCGAGAATCGGGATGGTGTTGCGCCGCTCGACGACGCGATGGACGTGATTGAGCGCCTTCAAGAGGTTCGCCCGTTCGATTCTGACGCGCATGATTTCAATCCATGGAAACTGGGTCGAATCCCCCGTGCCCAGCGGCTCAAAGGGAACCGAACTTGACCCGGAGGACCTTGAAAAACAAGAGCCGGAAGGAGCGCCGATCGCGGCCAGGGAGGTAGGTCGCGACGGCTCCTTCCGGCTCTCGCGCCGGACGCTAGTCCTGGATCAAGCGCTTCAAGAGCTCGATTTCCTGGGCCAGCGCCTCGTCGGCGGCGGCAAGCTCCTCCACCTTGCGCACGGCGTGCAGCACGGTGGTGTGGTCGCGGCCGCCAAATCGCTTGCCGATCTCCGGGAAGGAGCGCGGCGTCATCGTCTTCGCCAGATACATCGCGATCTGCCGCGGGCGCACGATCGCACGCGTGCGGCGCGCCGACAGCAGGTCCTGTTTCGAGACGTTGTAGTGGCTCGCGACGACCTTCTGGATGTCCTCGATCCTGATGCGACGCGGCTCGCGCGTTCCGACAAGGTCGGCGATTGCCATCTCGGCGATCTCCATCGTCATCGGAGCGTCGGAGAACTCGGCGCGGCAGACGAGCCGGTTCAGCGCGCCGTCGAGGTCACGGCCGTTGCTGGCGACGACCTGCGCGACATAGTCGAGCACGGCGTCGGGGATGACGAGGCTCGGATTGCGCTCGCACGCCGCCGCGAGCCGGCCCTCGAGGATGCGACGGCGCATCGCAAGGTCGGGCGGCGCCATGCCGACCACCACCCCGCCTTTCATGCGCGAGCGCACGCGCTCATCGACGCCTTCAAGCTCCGCCGGCGGACGGTCGGCTGCGACCACCACCTGCTTGCCGCTGTCGAGCAGCTGATTCAGCATGTGGCAGAACTCCTGCTGCACCGCCTTGCCGGTCAGGAACTGCATGTCATCGATCAAAAGAATATCGATCGAGCGAAGCTGCTCCTTGAAGTCGAGCGCCGAACGGTCGCGGAGTGCCGCGACGAACTGGATGGTGAAGCGCTCCACCGTCAGGTAGCGCGCGCGGCGGTTCGGATCGAGCGCCCGCGCTTCATGCGCTATCGCCTGCAGGAGATGCGTCTTCCCGAGCCCCACTCCAGCGTGGATGTAGAGAGGGTTATAGGCCGGCGCGCTGCCGTGCGGCGCCGCGGCGACAGCGCGCGCGGCGCGGCAGGCGACATCGTTCGAGCGCCCCTCGCAAAAGGTTGCGAAAGTCAGGCGCGGGTCGAGCGGCGAGCCGGCGAAGCGATCGCCACCCGCTTCGATCGCGGGCGCCGGCGCAGGCTTCACGGCCGTAGTCGGCGCAACGTCTTCGGGCACGATTCTGAGTGCCGTCCGACGCAACACATCGACGCGACGCACATTTTCATCCTCCTCGCGCCAGAGCGCGAGCAGCCGGTCGCCGTAGTGCGACTTGATCCACCCCTTCAGGAAGACGGTCGGGACAGAGAGGCGGACGACGCCTGCGCTCGACCCTTCGCAATCAACTCTGGCGAACCATGAACTGAAAATATCCTCGCCCAATTCCGCTCGCAGCCGGCGCCGCACGCGATCCCATATGCCGGCAGCTTCTTTTAGGCTCGCAGCATCGACCCCGCCCGAGTCTTTCTTTGCGAACTCCCGCTCGCTTGCCGCACCCGCAGACATTCAAGGCCTCCAAAATCGTATCTCATGTGTTTTTCTCAACGCAGGTGAAACTGAAACATCAGGACTGGACCCACGGCAGACCCGCCGCCTTCCAGCCGTCAACCGAACCGCGGTGCCCCGTCGCGTCGCGCGGGCCTTCGAAGCCACCTGCGACGTTGTAGCAACGCTTGTATCCGGCGGCGGTCATCGCCGTCGCCGCAGACGCGCTGCGGGCACCCGAGCGGCAAATGAAGAAGAGCGGCGCGTCGCGCGAGACACCCGCCACCTCCAGAGAGTCGCTCAACAACTCGACGAACGACGTGTTGACGGCGCCGGAGGGATAGCTTTGCCATTCGACGCGATGCAGCGGCGCTCCAGTTTGGGAGACGTCCGGAAGGCCGACATAGTTCCACTCCGCAGCGGTGCGCACGTCGATGAGCGCTGCACCGGGCTCCTTCGCCAGCGCATCCCATGTCTCCTGCGCCGTCACGTCGCCGAGATAGCCTCGCGCCATCGAACACAATTGCTCCCTCTACGGCCGAACAGAATCCGGCCGCGCCCTCACGCAATCGAAATAGATGCGACAGCCCCCAAGACACATCGAGGGCATGCCAGGAATCTCCCGGGTCGGGAGAGACGCGGAGACTGGCAACTCGACTCTAGCGAGGAACGAAAAACGTGTCCGCGCGGGATAACGCTCTATTGGAACCGGGCTCCCGCCGCCTCTTGATTACTCGTTCAGTTGCCGGGCTCGCCCCGTCCGCAAAGACCATAGCAAACGGAGGTCGGCAGTAAACGGGTCAAGAGGTGCAGCGTGAGCGCGCGACGCGCGCTGCGAAAGTTTCGTGACGGCGAAACTAAGGCAAGCCTCAGCAATACCGAAGCAATTGCACTGAGTGCGCTAACCCCTTGCGATACGAATGCAACATCAACTTTTTTTTCGCCGCAGCGCTTGACTCGGCCCCATCTCGGGGACCGCTTGCGGGACAACCTCTAATGCCCTGTTCCGATTTAGGAATTTGGAGCCGTTTCTGGCGACCCGACTCAGGCCTGGCGAGAAACCCCGGAAGGCCGTGTCGCCGCGCCGTCGCCACCGCGCCGCGACTTCGGATAAGCCCTTGTCACGTCTCGCACTAACGAAAAAGGCCCGCGGGATCGGGCGGGCCTTGGTCGTTCATTTCAACGCTTTGCTCAAACGCTCAGGCGAGCGCCTCGACCCGGTGGCTGAGCCTTGAGACTTTGCGCGACGCCGTGTTGCGGTGAACGATGCCCTTCGACGCGGCCTTCATAATGTGCGGCTGCGCCGCACGCAGCGCGTCACGCGCCGCCGCCTTGTCGCCAGAGGCAATCGCCTCCTCGACCTTGCGGATCAGGCCGCGCATCCGCGAGCGCGGGATCTTGTTCATCTCCGTCCGGCGCACGATCTTGCGCATGGCCTTCTTGGCCGACGTGGTATTCGCCATTTCCGTTCCTTAAGACTGCTCGGTCCACGGATCGTGCCGGAAGCGGTGCCGACCGGGACAAACGACAAACGCGGCCTTGAGCCGCGGATTGAGCGCAGTCCTATAGGTAGCGGGCCGCCCCCCGTCAAGGAAAAGCGCCGGATTTCGGCGCTAGCGACCGCTGAACTTCGGCGGGCGCTTCTCCAAAAAGGCCGCCATCCCCTCCTTCTGATCTTCGGTCGCGAACAGAGCGTGGAAGAGCCGGCGCTCGAAACGCAGCCCCTCGGCCAGCGGCCCCTCCTCGGCGCGGTTGACGGCCTCCTTCACCATCAACACGGCGGCGCGCGGGAGCGAGGCTATCTTCTCAGCAACCTTCACCGCCTCCTCCACCAGCGCATCCGCGGGCACCACACGCGAGACGAGGCCTGAGCGCTCCGCTTCCTCCGCGGAAATCAGCCGGCCGGTCAGGCAAAGCTCCATCGCCTTCGCCCGGCCGATCAGGCGCGCCAGGCGCTGCGTGCCGCCAGCGCCTGGGATGATGCCGAGCGTGATCTCAGGCTGCCCGAACTTTGCCGTGTCCGCGGCGAGGATGATGTCGCACATCATGGCAAGCTCGCAGCCACCGCCGAGCGCATAGCCGGCGACGGCGGCGATCAGCGGCTTGCGGCATTCAGCGACGCGATCCCACTCGCGCACGATGTCGTCGAGATACGCGGTCACGAAATCCGGTGGCGGCGACCTCGCGGATGTTAGCGCCGGCGCAGAAGGCCTTCTCCGAGCCGGTGATGACCACGGCGCCAATTTCGTCGTCGGCTTCGAAGGCGGCGAGTGCACCGTTCACGTCGGCGACGAGGCCGTTGGAGAGCGCGTTCAGCGTCTTCGGGCTGTTCAGGCGGATCAGCCCCGCGCCGCCGCGGCGTTCCACCAGAATGTTCTCGTAGGCCATCAGGTTCCCTCGTTCGCGTCGTCGGTGCGTTATCGCTGGCACACCGGACAATAGAAGGTCGAGCGGCCGGATTGAACGATACGGCGGATCGTGCCGCCGTCGTTTCTTGAGCACGGCTCGCCCTCGCGGTCGTAGACAGCAAAGTGGTGCTGGAAGAGTCCGAGTTCGCCGCTCGCTTGCACGTAGTCGCGAAGCGATGAGCCGCCGGCCTCGACGGCGTCGGCGATCACCTCCCTCACCGCATCGACCAGGTGCGTCAGCCGCTCCGTCGGCTTGCCGTTTGCGCGCACCAGAGTCCTGGCGGCGCGGCGCGGCGAAAGCTTGGCGCGCCAGAGCGCCTCGCAGACATAGATGTTGCCGAGCCCGGCGATCACGCGCTGATCGGAGAGAATTGCCTTGAGCGGCGCTACGCGTCCCTTGAAGCGCGGCGCGAGCGCCTCCGCCGACAGCTCGTTGCCGGTCGGCTCAAGCCCGAGTCCCTGCAGAAGCGGATGCTTCTCAAGGGCGCGCAACGGGACGAGGAGCATGAACCCGAAGCGGCGGGGGTCGTTGTAGACGATGCGCGGGCGGCCTTTCAGGTGGAAGACGATGTGGTCGTGCGCGGTGTCCTTGCCCGCCGGGTAGTAGCGCGGATCGAGCCCCGCCGGCCGCGCTTCTCTCCCGCGCTCGATGCGGAACGAGCCGGACATGCCGAGATGCATCAGAAGCACGTTGCCGTCGTCGAGTTCGGCGAGCAGGTACTTGGCGCGGCGCCGGAGCGCCGTCACGCGCCGGTCCTTCAGGCGCGCGGCAAAGCGTCTCGGCAGCGGGAAGCGGAGGTCGGGCCGCCGCTGCTCGACCCGCGCGATCGTCGCGCCCTCAAGGACGGGCGCGAGGCCGCGCCGGACGGTCTCAACTTCCGGAAGCTCGGGCATGGAGGGCTGTTTTTCCGGCTTTCCCCGCCTTAATGGCGCAGCAAGGCGCCTTCCTTTATGGTCGCGCCGGCTCAAGAAAGCAAAATCGCCGGACCATGAGTGACCGCGTTTCCTTCGGCTACGAGAGCGTCCCGCTTCAAGACAAGCAGGCGCTGGTCGACGACGTCTTTTCGAGCGTCGCCCGCCGCTACGACCTCATGAACGACCTGATGTCGGGGGGGATGCACCGCGTTTGGAAGAGCGCGATGGTCTCCGCGCTCAATCCGCCGAAGCGCGGGCAGCCCTGGCGGCTCGTCGATGTCGCCGGCGGCACCGGCGACATCGCATTCCGCGTCGCCGAGCGTTCCGATGGTCACGCCGACATCACCGTCGCCGACATCAACGCGGCGATGCTCGACGTCGGCCGAGCGCGGGCTGAGAGGCGCGGCTTCACGGATATCGCCTTCGTCGAGGGGAACGCCGAGGCGCTTCCCTTCGAAGATGCGCGCTTCGACGCCTACACGATCGCGTTCGGCATCCGGAACGTGCCGCGGATCGAAGCGGCGCTCGGCGAAGCGTTCCGTGTGCTTAAGCGCGGCGGCCGTTTCCTCTGCCTCGAATTCTCGACCGTCGACACGCCGGTGCTCGATCGGCTCTATGATGCCTTTTCCTTCTCCGTCATCCCGCGCCTCGGCCGCGCGGTCACCGGCGACGCCGATTCCTATCGCTATCTCGTGGAGTCGATCCGCACCTTCCCCAATCAGGAACGCTTCGCCGACATGATCCGGAAGGCTGGGTTCCGGCGCGCCACATACCGGAACCTCTCGGGCGGCATCGCCGCGCTCCATTCCGGCTGGAAGCTCTAGAGGGCCGAAGACGTGCGCGACCTCGTGCGGCTCCTCCGCGCCGGCCCCGTGCTTGCTCGCGCCGGCTTCTTCGGCTTCCTCGACATCGAAGACCTGCCGTCCCGCGCGAAGGCAGCGTTTCAGGTGGCGCGGCTGTTGGAGCCGCGCGGGCTTTCAACGGCCGAGCGCGGGCGACGGATCATCGATGCCCTCAGCAAACTCGGTCCCTCCTACATCAAGCTCGGGCAGTTCCTCTCGACTCGGCCCGACATCGTCGGAGCGGAGATGGCCGACGCGCTCGCCGGATTGAAGGACGACTTGCCGCCCTTCCCGACCGATGAGGCGCGGAAGATCGTCGAGGCCTCGATCGAACAGCCGATCGAGTCGGTGTTCGAAAGTTTCTCCGACTCCGTTGCCGCTGCGTCGATCGCGCAGGTGCACAAGGCGGTGCTGCGCCGGCCGGAGGGACCGCAGGTCGTGGCCGTCAAGATCCTGCGGCCCGGCATCCGCCGACGTTTCTCGCGCGACCTTCGCACCTTCTACGCCGGCGCGCGCTTCGCGGAGCGGAACGCGCCGGAAGCGCGACGGCTCAGGCCGGTCGCAGTGGTCGAGATACTGGACCGCAGCGTGTCGCTGGAGATGGACCTCAGGCTCGAGGCCGCCGCGTATTCGGAGATGGCGGAGAACGTGACGCGTGAGTCCGACTTCCGCCTGCCTGCCGTCAACTGGGAGCTGACCGGGCGCGACGTGCTCGTCACCGAATGGGTGGAGGGCACACGGCTTGCCGATCGCGACGCGCTCATCGCAGCCGGACACGATCCGAAGCGGATCGCCGCGTCGGTCGTGCAAAGCTTCCTGCGCCACGCGCTCCGCGACGGCTTCTTCCACGCCGACATGCACGAGGGGAACCTCTTCGTCGACGCGCAAGGCCGGCTCGTCGCCGTCGACCTCGGCATCATGGGCCGCATCGGGCCGAAGGAACAACGCTTCCTCGCCGAGATTCTGTTCGGCTTCATCCGCCGCGACTATCAGCGGATCGCCGAGGTGCATATCGAGGCCGGCTACGTGCCGCCGGTGCATTCGGCAGAGGATTTCGCGCAGGCGCTGCGGGCCATCGGCGAGCCGATCCACGGCCACCGTGCGAGCGAGATCTCGATGGCGAAGCTCCTCGGCCTGCTCTTCGAGGTGACAGACATCTTCGACATGCAGACGCGACCGGAGCTGGTGCTTCTGCAGAAGACCATGGTGGTAGTCGAAGGCGTCGCACGGCGGCTCGATCCGGAGTTCGACATGTGGAGCACGGCAGAGCCCGTGGTCGGCGCGTGGATCGAGCGGAACCTCGGACCGACGGGACGCCTGGAGCAGGCGGGCGACGCACTCTCGGCGCTCGGGCATTTTGCCGGGCAGGTGCCGGAACTTGCCAAGCGCGCGCAGCGGCTAAGCCGCGAGCTCGACCACATGGCCGAGCGCGGCGTGCGCCTCGACCCGCTGACGGTGGAGGGGATCGGCCACGAAGTGGCGCGCTACGGGCGCTCGGGCCGGATCGCGCTCTGGGTGATCGCGCTTGCGGCAGCCGGTGCTGCAATCTTTGCGGTGATCGTTTCGGTGCTACGGTAGCAGCATGTCGCTCGCGGCCCGAAAAATCCTGATCGTCATCGGCGGCGGCATCGCCGCCTACAAGGTGCTGGAGCTGATCCGCCGCCTGAAGGACGAGAGGGCTGACGTGCGCGCCGCGATGAGCCGCTCGGCGCATCATTTCGTGACGCCGCTTTCGGTTGCCGCGATCACCGGCGAGCGCGTCTTCCAGAACCTCTTCGACGCCGACGAGGAGAACGCGATCGGCCACATCCGGCTCGCACGCGAGGCCGATCTCATCGTCGTCGCCCCGGCGACCGCGGACCTTCTCGCCAAGATGGCGCACGGGATCGCCGACGATCTTGCCTCGGCGATCCTGCTCGCACGCGACGGTCCGGTTCTCGTGGCGCCGGCGATGAACCCGAAGATGTGGGCGAACCCGGCTACCGTGCGAAACGTCGCGCAGCTTCGCGCCGACGGCGTCATCTTCGTCGGGCCGAAGAGCGGCGAGATGGCGGAAGCGGGCGAAGCCGGCCTCGGGCGGCTCGCGGAGCCGGCGGAGATTCTTGGCGCGATCAAAGAGCATTTCGGATCGGGCAAAGGACCGCTGGCGGGCCTCAGCGCAATCGTCACTTCGGGCCCGACGCAGGAGCCGATCGATCCGGTGCGCTATATCGCCAACCGCTCCTCCGGCCGGCAAGGGCACGCCATCGCTACGGCGCTCGCGAACGCCGGCGCGGAGGTGACGCTCGTCAGCGGGCCGGTCGACCTTCGCCCGCCGCCTGGTGTGCGCACCGTCCCCGTCGCGACGGCGCAAGAGATGAAGGACGCGGTAGAGGCGGCGCTTCCGGCCGACATCGCGGTGATGACCGCTGCCGTCGCCGACTGGCGGGTCGAGACGGGCCAAGAGAAAATCAAGAAGGATGCAGGCGGACCGCCTGCGCTGAAGCTCGTTGAGAACCCGGACATCCTGGCGGGACTGGCGAAGCATCCTGAGCGGCCGCGGCTTCTGATCGGCTTCGCGGCGGAGACTAGCGACGTCGTGAAAAACGCCAAGGCGAAGCTCAGGAGGAAGGGCTCCGACTGGATCGTCGCGAACGACGTGTCGCCCGCGAGCGGCGTGATGGGCGGCACGCGGAACCGCGTGCATCTTGTCACAGCATCCGGCGTCGAGGACTGGCCGGAGATGGCGAAGGATGAGGTCGCAAAGCAGCTCGTCGCGCGGATCGCCGACCACTTCAAGAAGGCCGCCGCGCGATAGCATGTCGGAGCCGTTGGAATTCGAACTCAAGGTCCTCGATCCGCGGCTCCACGAATGGGGCCTTCCCTCTTACCATTCCGACATGGCCGCCGGGCTCGACCTTCGCGCCTGCATCGACGCGCCGATTGCGATCGAGCCGCAGGCGCCGGCCGTCATGGTGCCGTCCGGCGTTGCGATCCTGATCAACCGCCCGGACATCGTGGCGCTGGTGCTGCCGAGAAGCGGCCTCGGCGCACGGCATGGAATCGTCCTTGGGCAGGCGGTTGGCACCATCGACCCGGACTACGCCGGCCCGTGGCTCGTCCCGCTCGTGAACCGCAACGCGGCCGGCACGCCGCCTGTCGTCATCAATCCCGGCGACCGCATCGCGCAGGCAGTGTTCCTGCCGCTGCTTCGGCCGAGCTTTCGCGTCGTCGACGAATTCTCCGTGACAACCGCGCGCGGCGCCGGCGGCTTCGGCTCGACCGGCTGAGCCCCGCCTCGCATCTGCCGCCGTTCTCGCCTAAATTCCGGGAAGCTAAGAAGGAGGCGATCATGAACGACGCGCCGAAGAAGACTCAGTCCGCCCACGTTCCTGGCCGCGGACGCATCTACGATTTCGATCACCGAGACGATCGGCGACACCCCGCTCGTCCGCCTCGACAAGATCGCCAAGGCCGAAGGCGTCGGTGCGAAGCTCATCGCCAAGCTCGAGTTCTTCAATCCGATCGCGAGCGTCAAGGACCGCATCGGCGTCGCGATGATCGAGGCGATGGAGAAGGACGGGCGCATCAAACCGGGCGAGACCACGCTGGTTGAGCCGACCTCCGGCAATACCGGCATCGCGCTCGCGTTTGCCGCTGCGGCGAAAGGCTACCGGCTGATCCTCGTCATGCCGGAGACGATGAGCGTCGAGCGGCGGAAGATGCTCCGCCTGATGGGCGCCGAGCTGATCCTGACGGAGGGCGCCAAGGGCATGAAGGGCGCGATTGCGAAGGCCGAGGAGATCAAGGCGATGACGCCCGGCGCCGTCATCCCGCAGCAGTTCGAAAACCCCGCCAACCCCGAAATCCATCGCCGCACCACGGCGGAGGAGATCTGGAACGACACCGGCGGCGCAATCGACGTTTTCGTCTCCGGCATCGGCACCGGCGGCACCATCACCGGCGTCGGGCAGGCCCTGAAAAAGCGGAAGCCGGACCTTCATATCGTCGCGGTCGAGCCGGCGGAGAGCGCCGTGCTTTCCGGCGGGCAACCGGGCCCGCACAAGATCCAGGGGATCGGCGCCGGCTTCGTGCCGGCCGTCCTCGACACGAAGATCTACGACGAGGTGGTGACGGTGACGAGCGAGGAAGCTTTCACCTACGCGCGGCTTGCAGCGCGGCTTGAAGGCATCCCCGTCGGCATCTCATCGGGCGGCGCCATCGCGGCGGCGCTCAAGGTCGGGCGGCGCCCGCAGTTTTCCGGCAGGAACATTGTCGTCATCATCCCCTCCTTCGCCGAGCGCTATCTTTCGACCGCGCTCTTCGAGGGGCTCGACGCGTGAGCTAGGGACGCGCGGTATCAGGCCATGCCTTCCCGCGCGCGTAGCCTGACGGCAATCGGCTTCGACGCCGACGATACGCTCTGGCAGAACGAGCGGTTCTTCCGCTTCACCGCGGAGCGCTTCAAGGCGCTCCTCGGGGACTACGCCGACAGCGAGCACACCGGCAACCGGTTGTTCGAAGCGGAGCGGCGGAACCTCCAGCACTACGGCTTCGGCATCAAGGGATTCACGCTGTCGATGATCGAGACGGCGATCGAGGTCACCGAGGGCCGCGTCCCCGCTCCCGTCATCGCCGAGATTCTGGAAGCCGGCCGCGAGATGCTCTCGCATCCGGTCGAGACGCTGCCGCATGCGCGCGAAACGCTGGAAGCGCTCGCCGGGAAATACCTGATCGTGCTCATCACCAAGGGTGACCTCTTCGACCAGGAGCGGAAGCTCGCACAATCGGGCTTGGGCGAGCTTTTCGATGCAGTCGAGATCGTGAGCGACAAGACGGCTCCGATCTACGAGCGCATCTTCGCCCGCCACGCCGACGGGCCGACGCGCGCGATGATGGTCGGGAACTCGCTCAAGTCCGACGTGGTGCCGGCAATCGAAGCGGGAAGCTGGGGCGTCTACGTGCCGCACGATCTGACCTGGACTCTGGAGCACGCAGAGCCGCCGACCGATCAGCCGCGCTATCGCGAGCTCAAGCATCTCGGCGAGCTGACAAAGCTGATTGCGGAAATCAGGTGAGGGCTTACGCCGCTCCGATGTTGGCGAACGCGCCCGCCGGCTCGGTCTTGTCCCTGTATTTGCAGATGTCGGTGATCACGCATTCGGAGCATTTCGGCTTGCGGGCGACGCAGACGTAGCGGCCGTGCAGGATCAGCCAGTGGTGGGCGTGCAGCTTGAAGTGTTCGGGCACGACCTTCTCGAGCAGATCAGCCACTGAATCGGGATCGGGACCGGGCGCGAGGCCGGTGCGGTTCGAGACGCGGAAGATGTGCGTGTCGACGGCAATCACCGGTTCGCCGAAGGCGGTGTTCAGAACGACGTTCGCGGTCTTCCGCCCGACACCGGGAAGCCTCTCCAATGCAGCGCGGTCGCGCGGCACCTCGCCATGATGCTCCTCGACCAGAATTTTCGAGAGACGCATCACGTTCTTCGCCTTCATGTTGAAGAAGCCGAGCGAGCGGATCGCCTCGACGAGCTTCGTTTCGCCGAGCGCCAGCATCTCCTCCGGCGTATCCACCTTGGCGAAAAGCGGCTTTGTCGCGCGATTGACGCCGACATCCGTCGACTGCGCGGAGAGAACGACGGCGACGAGGAGCGTATAGGGATTGACGAAATCGAGCTCGCCCTTCGGGTTGGGGTTCTTCGCCTGGAGCCGCTCGAATAGGCGCACGATCTCGTCGGGCTTCAGCCGCGAGCGCCCGGCCCTCTTGACGGTCTTTCCCGCCGGCTTTGCGCCCGTCTTGGGCGCGGCCCTGCGCCGCGGCGATTTCGTGCTGCCCTTCCCCATCGCCTTGCTTATATTCGCGAGCGATGAGCGCCGACAACTTCGACGACTTGATCTTTTCAGCGACGCTGGTGCCGCACCGCTCGCTTGGACGGCGCGGCTTCCTCGTTCTGATGAGCGTGATCGCCGGGCTCTGGTTCCTGCTCGGGCTCCTCTTCTGGTCGCTCGGCGCCTGGCCGATCGTCCGGCTTCGGCGGGCTCGACATCCTGGCGATCTTCGTCGCCTTCAAGATCAACTACCGTGCCGCGCGCCACTACGAGGAGGTGGCGGTCAGCCGCGCCGAGATCGTCATCCGCAAGGTCGCCGCCTCGGGCCGCGCGCAGGAGCTTCGCTTCAACCCGCAATGGGTGCGGCTTGAGGTCGAGGAGGTCGAGGACGAGGGCGTCGCCCGCGTGGCGCTTCGCGCGCGCGACCGGCGCGTCCCGGTCGGCGCCTTCCTGAACCCGCAGGACCGCGGGAGCTTCGCGCGCGCTTTTGGCGCGGCGCTCGCCGTCGCCCGGGCTTGATCGAGCCCACGCAAGAATCGGGTGGCGAAACGCTGCTTTCCGCGCCTATCTCAAGCGCGAAAGGATCAAGGCCATGGCATTCGAGGCGCAATTTGCAGAAGCGCGGCCGATCGTGAGCTGCCGCGAGATGTCGAGCGACTACGACGTCGTCCGGCAGGTGATCGAATACGTCACCGCGAACTGGCGCGACCAGCCGTCGCTGGAGTCGATCGCGGCGAGGGTGGGCATGGAGCCGACGCGGCTGCAGAAGCTTTTCACGCGTTGGGCCGGGCTTTCGCCCAAGGCCTTCCTGCAAGCGCTGACCCTCCGTCATGCGCGCGCGCTGCTTGAGCAATCGGCGACGGTGCTCGACACCACCTACGAGGTCGGCTTGTCGGGCCCGGGTCGCCTGCACGACCTCTTTGTAACGCACGAAGCGGTGACCCCCGGCACTTACCGGGCGCGGGGCGAGGGCCTCGTCATCCGCTATGGCTTCCACCCCTCGCCCTTCGGCGTGGCACTCGTCATGGCAACGGAATACGGGCTCGCCGGGCTCGCCTTTGCCGACCCGGGCCAGGAGCAGGCGTCGCTCGCGGACATGATGCGCCGCTGGCCGAAGGCCGAATATGTGAAGGACGAGGCCGCGACCGCGCCCTTCGCCCGCCGCATCTTCGACCGCAACACATGGCGGCCGGAAACGCCGCTTCGTGTCGTCCTGATCGGCACCGATTTCGAGGTGCGCGTCTGGGAGACGCTTCTGAAGGTGCCGTTTGCGGCGGCCACGACCTATTCCGACGTGGCGCGCCGGATCGAGAGGCCGAGCGCGGCGCGCGCCGTAGGGGCGGCAGTCGGCAAGAACCCGATCTCCTTCGTCGTTCCCTGTCATCGCGTGCTCGGGCGCTCGGGGGCGCTGACCGGCTACCACTGGGGCCTGACCCGCAAGCGCGCGATCCTCGGATGGGAGGCGGGAATCGCAGGCGGCGGCACGGCTTGACGGGGCCGACCCGGAAGACCATTTTCGTCCTGGATCGCTAGAATCGTTCCAAGGGCCGGCCGCGCGCCTTGAACGCGCAGGAAGGACGGAAATGTTCATCCAGACTGAAGAAACGCCGAATCCGGCGACGCTGAAGTTCATTCCAGGCCGCGTCGTGCTCGACGACGGCACGCGCGATTTCCGCAGCGCGTCGGATGCGGAGGTCTCGCCGCTTGCGAGCCGCATTTTCGCGGTCGACGGCGTCACAGGCGTCTTCCTCGGTCACGATTTCGTAACCGTGACGCGCGAAGGCGCCGAGTGGCCGCACGTCAAGCCGGCCGTGCTTGGGGCGATCATGGAGCACTACCTCTCCGGCGCCCCGGTGCTCGACGATGGCTCGGCGGAAGACGCCGACGACGCCAATTTCGACGAGGCCGACGCCGAGACGGTCGCGGTCATCAAGGAGCTGATCGAGACGCGCGTCCGGCCCGCCGTTGCCAATGACGGCGGCGACATCACCTTCCAGGGCTTCCGCGAGGGCGTCGTCTTCCTCCATATGCGCGGCGCCTGCTCCGGCTGCCCATCCTCCACGGCAACGCTCAAGCAGGGGATCGAGAACCTCTTGAAGCATTTCGTGCCGGACGTGACGGAAGTCCGCCCGGTCTGAGCCGGCCCTTCCTTAGCCTCGACAGCTTCGGGTCGCTTCAGTAAGCGATCCCGAATGCGCCTTCTTGCAATCGACACGGCGGGGCCGGCTTGCGCGGTCGCAATTCTCCGCGCCGAGGGCGGCGCGCTGGAGGCGCTGGCGCTGGCTAGCGAGTCACTCGGGAAGGGTCACGCGGAGCGGCTGATGCCGATGATCGAAGCGGCGCTCGCCGAGGCCGGCGTCGTCTTCAGCGACCTCGACCGGATCGCGGTGACGACCGGGCCCGGCTCCTTCACCGGCGTCCGTGTCGGCGTCGCGGCCGCACGCGGGCTTGCGCTGGCGCTTGATATCCCTGCTGTCGGCGTCGGCAGCCTCGATGCGCTCGCCCTCCCCGTCGTGCGGAGAGGAGACGCCGGCACCGTCGTCGCGGCGCTC
Source organism: uncultured Alphaproteobacteria bacterium (assembly GCA_963761005.1). GTDB lineage: Bacteria > Pseudomonadota > Alphaproteobacteria > Rhizobiales > Afifellaceae > DASWJZ01. The sequence goes on along the minus strand of CAVXFK010000027.1, from coordinate 183,710 downwards.
GACGCCAGGCGCGGCGAGGTCTTCGCGCTCGCCAAGGACCTCGGCTCCGGCAAGGCGCTGTTCGGAGCGACGGCTGCATCGGCCGCTCTGCTTGCGGCGAAGCTTACGGAGGCACGGCCCCCGCTCCTCCTGATCGGCGCGGGTGCACCGATGGTCGCCGATGCGCTTTCGGGCCGCGAGGTCGAGATCGTCGGGACGCCGGAATATCCGGACATCGTTGACGTCGGACGGCTCGGAATCTCCGCATCGGAGTCGGCGCCTCCCGCGCCGCTCTATGCTCGCGCGGCGGACGCGAAGCCACAGACCGACAAGGTGCTTCTCCACCGATGACGCTGTTCAGCCGGTCCGCGTTCTCGATCCGCAGCGCAACGGTTGCGGATTGCGACGACCTCTCGGAAATCCACGCCAATTCCTTCTCGCGCGGCTGGAGCGGGGCTGAGTTCGAATCGCTGCTCGTCCAGCCCCGCACGCACGCGCTGATCGCACACCGGCGCAATCGCCTCAGGCGGAGCAGCGCGGCGGGCTTCATCCTCTATCGCGTAGTCACCGACGAGGCCGAAATCCTGACCGTCGCCGTCGCACAAGAAAGCCGGCGGCGCGGCATTGGCCGCGCGCTTCTCGAGGAGGCGCTCAGGCACGCCTACCGCGATGGCGCGGAACGCATCTATCTGGAAGTGGAGGACACGAACCGCGCCGCGATCGCGCTCTATCGCTGGGCGGAATTTCAGGAAACCGGGCGCCGCGCGGGCTATTATATGGAGGGCAGGACGACGCCTGGAGGCGCGCTTGTCATGCTTCGGCAACTTCGTTAGGCCGGCCGTCGGAGAGCCTTCATGAGCACCGATCCGCACCGCAGCCTTGAAGCCGCCTGCGCCGAAAAGGGCATGCGGATGACGGAGCAGCGGCGCGTCATCGCGCGGGTTCTTGAGGAGTCCGACGATCACCCCGACGTCGAGGAACTCTACCGCCGCGCTTCGGCGGTCGACCCGAACATCTCGATCTCAACCGTCTACCGTACGGTCAAGCTCTTCGAGGATTCCGGCATCATCGAGCGGCACGAATTCCGCGACGGGCGCGCACGCTACGAGACGCTGCCGGAGGAGCACCACGACCACCTGATCGACCTTCGCTCCGGCAACGTCATCGAGTTCCGCGACGAGGAGATCGAGAAGATCCAGGAGCGGATCGCGCGAAAGCTCGGCTACAAGCTCGTCGGCCATCGGCTGGAGCTTTACGTCGTGCCGCTTGAGAAGGAGCGCTGAACGAAGCGCTCGGCTCCATGCTCGGACAAATCCGCTTCTTCGGCACCGTGCTTCTCGCCGCGCTCGCGCTCGCGGTGCTCTTGCCGTTCCACGTCGTCGCGATCTGGATGGGCGGGCACTCGACCATGAAGGTCGCGCAACTCTGGCAGCGCTTCGTCTGCTTCCTGATCGGAGTCCGCATTACGGTGACGGGGGCGCCGGCGGAGGACCGCCCACTCCTTCTCCTCTCCAACCACAATTCCTGGCTCGACATCTCAGTGCTTGCGTCGGTTGCGCCGGTCTCCTTCATTGCCAAGCAGGAAGTCGCGAGCTGGCCGGTCGTGGGCTTCCTGGCGCGCGCGCAGCGCACCGTCTTCGTTGACCGCGACCGCCGTCACGCGACCGGCGAACAGGCCGACGCCGTCGCCGGCCGGCTTTCGAAGGGCGACATCATGGTGCTCTTCGCCGAAGGCACGTCGAGCGACGGCAACAAGGTGCTGCCCTTCCGCTCCGCACTCGTCGGCGCGGCACAGCGCGCGATCGCCGACGGCGGCGTCGCGACCGTGCAGCCCGTCGCGATCGCCTATCCGCGCATGCTCGGCCTGCCGCTCGGCCGCCAGCACCGGCCGCTCGTCGCCTGGTACGGCGGCACAGACCTGCTCCCGCATCTGAAGCGCATCCTCTCGGAAGGCGGCGTCGACGTGAACGTCGTGTTCGGCCCGGCGCATCGGCTCACGGCGCGCGACGACCGCAAGAAGGTGACGCAGGAGGCGGGCGATCTGGTGCGGCGGCTCGTGGCGGGGGTGAATTCGGGGCGGCGGCCGGAGGCGATTTTGGGGATGCCGGAGAGCAGCGGCCCCTAGCCGGAATTTCCGGTTTCGGCTATGGGATTGAGTGTGAGTTCTCCGACGGGAAAGCCGCTAACCCTTTGATGACCAAGGCGCGCCGAGTCTTCATCAAGACCTACGGCTGTCAGATGAACGTCTACGATTCGGGCAGAATCGGAGATGTCCTCGCGGCGGAGGGCTACAGCGCCGCGGAGCGTCCGGAAGACGCCGACCTGATCCTCCTAAATACCTGTCACATCAGGGAAAAGGCCGCCGAAAAGGTCTATTCGGAGGTGGGCAAGCTGAGGCTCATCAAGCAGGCCGCGCGGGCGGAAGGGCGTGACGTGAAAATCGCCGTCGCGGGCTGTGTCGCGCAGGCCGAGGGAGAGGAAATTCTCAAGCGGGCGCAAGCGGTTGATGTCGTGGTCGGGCCGCAGAGCTATCACCTTCTGCCTGCGCTCCTGAAGCGTGAAGGGCGCGCGGTCGAGACCGAGTTTCCGGCGGATTCGAAGTTCGACCACCTGCCGGAAGCCGGATTCCGGAACATGCATCTTCTGCGGTCCCGTCCGGTCGATCGTCCGCCGCCCGACGGCGCGCGACCGCGCGACGGGACGACGCCGGTCGCCGCGTTCCTCACCGTGCAGGAAGGCTGCGACAAGTTCTGCACCTTCTGCGTCGTGCCGTACACGCGCGGCGCGGAGGCTTCCCGCCCGGTCGAAAGGATCGTCGAGGAGGCGGAGCTTCTCGTCGCGCGCGGCGCGAAGGAGATCATGCTGCTCGGGCAGAACGTGAACGCCTATCATGGGCTGGGTCCAGACGGGAACGCATGGTCGCTCGCGGCGCTGCTCGAACGACTGTCAGAAATCGATGCTATCGAGCGGCTCCGATTTACGACCAGCCATCCAAGAGACATGGCCGACGACCTGATCGAAGCGCATCGCGATCTGCCGAAGCTGATGCCCTATCTGCATCTCCCCGTGCAGGCGGGCGCGACGCGCGTGCTTGACGCGATGAACCGCGGGCACGACCGCGGCTTCTATCTGAAGCTCGTGGAGAAGCTGCGCAAAGCGCGGCCCGACCTCGCGCTCTCCGGCGACTTCATCGTCGGCTTCCCCGGCGAGACCGAGGACGATTTCGAAGAGACGCTCTCGCTCGTCGAAGAGGTCGAATACGCGAGCGCCTATTCGTTCAAATATTCGCCGCGCCCCGGAACGCCGGCGGCGGAGATGGCGCAAGTGCCGGAGGACGCGAAGTCGGAGCGGCTCACGCGCCTGCAGGCGCTTCTTTCGAAGCAGCAGGCGGCGTTCAACGCGCGCATGCGCGGGCTGACGATCGACGTGCTCTTCGAGAAGCCGGGACGGCATCCGGGGCAAATCGTCGGCCGCTCGCCGTGGCTGCAGGCGGTGCAGGCCGACGCGCCGCAGACGCTGATCGGCACGGTCGCGCCGGTCAGAATCGAGGCGGTCGGCGCGAATAGTCTCTTCGGTACGTTGGAGGACGTTTCGATGCGCGAAAGGGCAATTGCTTGATGCGAGAGCCGGAGCGCGTTCGCCCCCTCACCCGTCGCCTTCGGCGACACCCTCTCCCCGACGGGGAGAGGAACGGCGGCCAGCCGCCGTGCTTCGCTGCCGTCATGGAGGCTGTCGCCTGATGGCGAGGGGCAGCAGCGTTTCGCGTGTCGACAAGCGTGGCGATGATTCAACGCGCAGCGATCCGGCGCGCCAACAGATCGATCTCGTCTTCGAAAACAACCGCCTCGCCTCGGCACTTTGCGGCGAGTTCGACCAGAACCTGGCGCTGATAGAGCGCCGGCTCAAAGTCGACGCGCGGGCGCGCGGCAACATGGTGACGCTCTCCGGCCCGCCGCAGCAGCTCGCCCTGGCGCGGCGCGTGCTTGAATCGCTCTACGACCGGCTGCTCGAAGGCTATGACGTCCTACAAGGCGACGTCGAAGGCGCGATCCGCATGGCGGAGGCGGAGGAGGCGCAGCTTCCGTTGCCGACGCTCGACGGCCCCGGCCGCATGCAGCTCGCGCGGATCGGCACGCGGAAGAAGTCCGTCGTCGCGCGCACGCCGATGCAGGACGCCTATATCCGCGCGATGGACCGCTCCGAGCTCGTGTTCGGCATTGGCCCGGCCGGCACGGGAAAAACCTATCTTGCGGTGGCGCTCGCCGCGGCGATGCTGGAGCGCGGCGACGTGGAGCGCATCATCCTGTCGCGCCCGGCGGTCGAAGCGGGCGAGCGGCTCGGCTTTCTCCCCGGCGACATGAAGGAGAAGGTCGATCCCTATCTGCGCCCGCTCTACGACGCGCTCTACGACATGATGCCGGCCGACCGCGTGGAGCGCGGGCTTGCCTCCGGCATCATCGAGGTAGCGCCGCTCGCCTTCATGCGCGGCCGGACGCTGCAACGCGCCGCGATCATTCTCGACGAGGCGCAGAACGCGACCTCCATGCAGATGAAGATGTTTTTGACGCGCCTCGGCGAGGACGCGAAGATGGTCGTGACCGGCGACCCGACGCAGAGCGATCTCAGGCCCGGCGAGCTTTCCGGGCTCTACGAGGCGACGCGGATTCTCGACGGCGTCGAGGGCGTGGCGATCGTGCGCTTCACCGGCGCGGACGTCGTGCGCCACCCGCTGGTGCAGAGAATCGTGGATGCCTACGAGAAGGACGAACGAGAAGAGACGGATCTGGGGGGATAGACGAGGGCGTCTACGCGGACGGGTTGGCGCCGTAACCTCCCCCTTGAGGGGAGGTTATGCCGTGTCAACGCCTCACCTCTCCGTCGTCATTGCCTGCCCCGGGTTAAACCCGGGGATGACCCGGCAATCCATTCCGCCCTCATCCTGAGGTGCTTTTTCACCCCGTGGTTCGAGGCTCGCTGCGCTCGCACCTCACCATGAGGGGTGAAAAAGCCTCGAAGGGGCGGAATGGATGCGCCGCGCGCGGCGTGGCATGACGACAGCGGACTTGTTCAAGAAGACAGACTTTGGGAGGTGAAGAATGGCAAGACCCGTTGCGCTGGTGACCGGCGCGTCGTCCGGCATCGGGCGCGTTTTCGCGAAGCGGCTGGCGAAGGACGGCTACGACCTGGTGCTGACCGCGCGGCGCGAAGAGCGGCTGAAGGCGCTGGCGCGCGAGCTTGAGAAGGACGGCGCGAAGGCCGAGATCATCGTCGCCGACCTTTCTACACGCGAAGGTGTGGCCGCAGGTCGAGAAGCGCGCGGGCGCAGGCGACATCGCGATGCTCGTCAACAACGCCGGCTACCAGACCTACATGCCCTTCGTGCAGCTCGACCCCGACGCGGCGGAAGCGCAGATCCACGCGATGGTGACGGCGGTCGTCAGGCTCTGTCGCGCGGCGCTTCCCGCGATGCTTCAACGCGGCGCGGGCGATATCGTCAACGTCTCCTCGACGCTCGCATTCTCCGCCGGGGTGACCGAGGCGTTCCTGCCGAAGCGCGCGAATTACGCCGCGACGAAGGCCTTCGTGAACGCCTTCACCGAGATCGTGGCGAACGAAGTCGCAGGGACGGGCGTCAGGCTGCAGGCGCTCTGCCCGGGCGTGGTCAGGACCGAGTTCCACAACGTCGACGGCGAGCCGAGGATCAGGCCGAACGTCCCGCTGCTTGAGCCGGAGGACGTGGTGCAGGCCTCGCTCGCGGGCCTGAAGCTCGGCGACGTCATCTGCATGCCGGCGCTGTCGGATCGCGCGGTGGCGGAGCGGGAGATGCGAGGGGCGGAGCGCGATGTTCAGAGCGGGGGTGAGCGGGGAAATGGCGGAGAGATATAGGGGGTGAAATGAGGCCTAGGCGACGCGGATTCTCGACGGCGTCGAAGCGTGGCTATTGTGCGGTTCTCAGGCGCGGATGTGGTCAGGCATCCACTGGCGCAGCGGATCATCGATGCATTCGAGCGAGATGAGAGGTGAGAGAACGACGTTTAGGAGCAAATCCACATACTCCCAATATGTCTTTTGTCGCACAGCCGGGAGCGCGACCGACGCCGAGTTTGGGTCCGGATGTCAGTAGGCCGGTGGCGCGTTCACCTCGGACTGTAGCGTACTGTCTTCTTCAGGGCATAGCGTTCGAGAAGCCCATCGACCACCTCTCTAAACATATCCGAAGCCGATGGGCTAACGAACACCCTTGAGACCAGCTTCTCAAGTCTCACGGGAACGATAAGCCCACTGCCACTGGAAACGACCTCGGCTTTCGGTTTGCTTTCCCAAGAGTGGACGACGCAACGGACCTCTTGCTCATGCGCAAACGAAGCGCGCTTGCTGATGACGAAATTATACAGGTTGTCGGATGGAATATAATCTCGGTCATAGTCTATATACTTCACCATTCCACAATATGCGTAATCAGGAATGGAATTAAAAAGGGAGTTATAGCTCGTTTCAACAGCTACCGATTCGTTCATTGACGTATACAATCTCCACATGGCAGCTGAGTCATGTCGGCTCATGTGCCAGCAACTGATAAAGTGACGTCTCCTTTGCTCCCGCAGGATCTTCAAAAAACTGCCGTGCAACTCTCTCGCTTTCTCCGGAGGCGTACCGGACCCGGCAAATGCTATCGCAAATTCGTCAGCACGTTTCGCCATCCTGCGTGTGTAGTAACCTTCAAATTGGTCGCCTAGCATGTCTGCTCTGCAGAAATAGAGCGCTGACCGTTGCAACATCCAGACAAACTTCGCCAAATCCATGTATCTCCACACGGAGATTGCAGTGTCAGGTGGCTGAGCAAAACTGGGATGTAGGCTGGCCATGTCTTGAGCACGGGTGGCTAACGACTACTCTAGTCGATTCGCCTGGTTGTTTGGGCCAGGTCAACTCCACATGTCAAAGTGAACCCGCAGGCTCTTTGTGGAGTGGCTGCTTAGAGCCAAGGCTCGCAGGCCCAGCCATCGTGATCGGCATCGTTGCCGGGCCAGTAACCGGGCTCTCCTCGCCGCGCCGGAGCCAGGCCTACGGCGCGGGCCGAGGCGCAGTTCGGCGCGGCCCCGAGATGCCGGAGCGTCGTCATTACCGGCCACGGGCTGAAAACCTTGATCAGCGTGTAGGGAACACCGAGCGCGAGCGCGATCAGCAATAGAGCAACGGCGGCTCGCTTTGTCTTTCGCCGCATCCGGCGCAGGGCGATCGCGCGATTGAAGCGGCGCGAGATCGCGCCGAAACCGCGCTTCAGCTTCGCGAGTTCCTGCTCGGGGTCGCGGTCTGGCTTTCCTTGAAAGATGTGCCAGCCGTTCGGCAGCGCCTTCATGGCGCGCGATCCTGGAGGCCCTGGACTAAAGAGGGGGTTACGGCGAGCGTTACAATCGGTGCTTTTCCCTCCCCCTCTCCCGCCCCTTTCGCAAGCGAAACGGGCACCCTCTCCCGCAAGGGGAGAGGGCGGCGTTGTGGCCGTCATCCTTCCCCTCTCCCCGACCCTCTCCCGCCCCTTCGAGGCACGCCTTCGGCGTGCACCTCAGGATGAGGGGAGAGGGTGGGCGTCGCGGCGGACACCGAAACCCCTCCCCTAACCGCTCCCCGCAAGGGGGAGGGGAACGCGCTCAGCCCTTCGCGGGCTGTTAAGCACCGCCGGTGCTAATAGACGCGCCTCGTTCCCAAACCCGGGGGAGCTTCCCATGCGAACCATGCTTCATCGCCGCACGCTGGTCGTCGCAGCGCTGGCGGGCGCCTGCGGTCTTGCGATCGGCTTCGTCGGCGCAACGGCGGCCTATCCGCCCGTCGACGTGCTTCTGAAGAGCGGCAAGACCATCATCGGGCAACAGATCGAATATCCGGCCGGCACGCCGGAGGTGACCGCGGCGATCGTCACCATGCAGCCGGGCGAGGCAACGGGCTGGCACCGCCACGACGCGCCGCTCTTCGCCTACATGCTCTCCGGCGAGCTGACGGTCGACTATGGCGCGGACGGCAAGCGCGTTTATCACGCCGGCGACGCCTTCCTCGAAGCGTTCAAGACCGAGCACAACGGGACGAACACCGGCGCGGACACAGCGCAAGTGCTGGCGGTGTTCATGGGTGCCGAGGGCGTTGAGAATACGGTCGCGCGCGCGGAGTGAGGCTTTGAGGCTTCGCGCGCGTAGCATGCGGCCGTCATCAAGACCCCTCCCCTAACCCCTTCCCGCAAGGGGGAGGGGAAAGTGCAGCGGCTGTCGATTCCGGCCCGCCTCGCTCGTCGTGTGGATGGAATGCCCACACGACGGAGAAGCGACAATGACGACGAGCACCCTTCCCACCTTCGCCGAAAGCTTCGGCGGACAAGCCCGCAACCCCGCCGAAAGCTTCGGCGGGCGGGCCTCCAGTCGCTCTGCATTCGAACCGGTCTGGAAATCCGCGGCGGCGCTCGCCGGGCGGCTGATCTTCGCGGCCGTGTTCCTCATGGCGGCGTGGTTCAAGTTCGCCGGCATCGGCGGCACGGCGGCCTACATCGCCGCGGCCGGCTTTCCGTTCCCGCTGTTCCTCGCCTGGTGTGCCGCGATCTTCGAGGCGCTTTTGATCCTCGGCTTCCTCTCCGGCGCGTTCTTCATCGAGACGGCGCTTCTTGCCGCGCTCTACGTACTCTTCCTCGGCTTCGCCTTTCACGGGCCGTCGCACTGGCATGGCGATACGGGGCAGTTCCAGTTCGGCTTCTTCGTCGACCATTTCACCTTCATCGCCGGCCTGCTCTTCGCCGCGGTCTTCGGGCCGGGGAAATGGGCGGTGAGGCGCGGGTGGATCGGGAGGGGATGAAGGCGTGCTATCGTCGCGGCCACGCGAAGACGACCCGAGGCCGTGACATGCCCAAGCCGACAATCAGCCGCTTTCCGGTGCCGGCGCTGAAGAGCCTCCCCGCCGACATCCGCGCGCGGATCGAAGCCGTGCAGGAGAAAGCGGGCTTCGTGCCCAACGTCTTCCTGGTGCTCGCGCACCGGCCGGAGGAATTCCGCGCCTTCTTCGCCTATCACGACGCGCTGATGGAGAAGGAGGGCGGGCTTACCAAGGCGGAGCGCGAGATGATCGTGGTCGCGACCTCGGCCGCCAACCAATGCCAGTATTGCGTGATCGCGCACGGAGCCATTCTCCGTATTCGCGCGAAGAATCCGCTCGTCGCCGACCAGGTCGCGGTCAACTATCGGAAGGCCGACATATCTCCGCGCGAGCGCGCGATGCTCGACTTCGCGATGAAGGTGGCGCTTCACTCGCACGAAATCGGCGACGCCGATGTCAAGGCGCTGAAGGCGCACGGCTTCTCAGACGAGGATATTTGGGACATCGCCGCGATCGCCGCGTTCTTCGCGCTCTCGAATCGCATGGCGAATTTTCTCGGCATGCGCCCGAACGACGAATTCTACACGATGGGGCGCATGCTCTCCGCGCGCGCATGAAGAGCCCGAAGATCGCGATCAGCGTCGAGGCGGGGGAGTGGCCGCCGAAGGCAGCGCTCCGGAAACTGGCGCGGCGGGCAGTGGACGCGGCGGTCGAGGCGGGAGATTTCGCGCGGTGGGCCCCTCCCCCATTGCGGGGGAGGGGCTGGGAGGGGGGGCGAATGAGCACAGAGGCTACGTCCTTCCCGCCTCGCCGTCTCTCCCCCAAATGGGGGGAGCACGCCGGCGCGCCCGAGCTCTCCATCGTCTTCACCAACGATGCGGCGATGCGGAAGCTCAACAAGGCCTATCGCGGCAAGGATTCCGCGACGAACGTGCTCTCGTTTCCGCAGCACGAAGGCGTGGCTCCCGGCGCGGGCTCTGGCCCGCAACTTGCAGGCCCCCTTCTTGGAGATGTCATATTGTCGGCGGAGACTGTCGCCCGGGAGGCGGCGCTTGCGTCGAAGCCGCTTGAAGACCACATGGTCCACCTGATAATTCACGGGTTCCTCCATCTTCTCGGCTACGATCACGAGACGGAGGGCGAAGCGGAAAAAATGGAGCAATTGGAGCGCGTTGCGTTGAAGACGTTGGGGATTCCCGATCCCTACGCAAGCGCTTAAGGACGATGAGCGACGACCAAGGTCGAAGTCCCGATGGCCCGCCGGCCGAGACCGGGGGCCCGCAATCCGACATCGTAGGGCGCCTGAGAGCCGCACTCCTGAGTGCACTGGGCTTGAAGCAGAACGGCTCCGCGCGCGCTGAAATCGAGGATGCCATCGCCGCCGACGAAGCCGCCGGCGCAACGCTCTCCGCCGACGAGCGCACGATGCTGCGCGCCATCCTGAAGCTCGGCGACATGACGGTCGACGACGTCATGATCCCGCGCGCCGACATCGAGGCGGTCGACATCGAATCGACGATCGCAGAAGTGGTCGCGATCTTCCGAAAATCCGGCCACTCGCGCATGCCCGCCTATCGCGAGACGCTCGACGATCCGGTCGGCATGATTCACATCCGCGACCTGATGGCGTGGATCGCCGACCGCGCCCTCAAGCACGCGAACGGCGTGGAGGGCGGCGCGGAAGCGGAGAAGCCGCACTTCGAATTCTCCGCGGTCGACCTTTCGCCCACGCTTGAAGACTCGAAGCTCGTGCGCCCGCTCCTCTTCGTGCCGCCGTCGATGCCGGCGCGCGTGCTTCTGAAGCGCATGCAGTCGAGCCGCACGCAGATGGCGCTCGTCATCGACGAGTACGGCGGCACCGACGGGCTCGTCTCGCTGGAGGACCTGGTCGAGATCATCGTCGGCGAGATCGAGGACGAGCACGACCAGGACGAGGAGCCGACGGTGAAGCAGATCGCCGAAGGCGTCTTCGTCGCCGACGCGCGCGCCGAGCTCGACGACGCGGCGGCGGTGATCGGTCCCGACTTCAAGGTCGGCGAGAAGGGCGAGGACATCGAGACGATCGGCGGGCTGGTCTTCGCGCTGACCGGCCGCATCCCCCCGAAGGGCGAAGTGGTCGAGGCGGTGCCTGGCTATGATTTCGAGGTGCTCGACGCCGATCCGCGCCGCATCAAGAAGGTCAGGATACGCGACCGCGCCAAAGCTGCGGCGCCGATCCGCCAGAAGCGCGCCGCCGCGGGCTGACCGCTGGCTACCGCCCTTCGCTGTAGCGCCTGATCCCGATCGCCTGCTGTTCGGCCTTGCTCAGCCAGCGGATGTCGCTCGGCGCCGTCCGCGCCATGCGGTTCAGCGTCGCCGTCGGCACGCCGACCTCCCTGAGATAGGCCGCCATCACCGCCGTCGCCTCCGGATCGGCCCGCCCGTCGGCGAAGGAGGCGGAATGGAGCCCCACCTCCGCACCGGCGCCGAGGTAGCGCGTGTGCCCCGACAGGAACACGACGGCACAGGCGGAAGCGCAGGAGTGATGCGGGGCGACCAGCGTGTCGAGATGGCGGCGGCGAATCTCCTCGCCGATCAGGATCGCCTCGCCGAGCACGCCGCCCGGCCCTTCGATGACGACCAGCGCCGGTGTCGCGCGCGAGACGGCCGTGCGGAACTCGGCGTAAGAGCCAGGCCCGATCACGCCGCTGACGAGGAGCGCCATCGACTCACCCGAATCGGCGGGCCGATGGTTCACCTGGGGCACCCGGAATATCTCGTCGCGCTCCGGAGACATTTCGGCCAAGCCGAAGGTGGGCGCTGCGAGCAGGCAGAGGCCGGCAAGGGCCGCGGCGAGCAGCCTTGCAAGAAGAGGCTTCGTCCTGGGTGTCAGCGGGTGCATTCGACTCGCGTACGTTTTCATTCGACGGCCGAACATGCAACAGCAAAGCACATGCCAGGCAAATGAAGCACTACTGGTGTTGCCGGCCGGCAAATGCGCCACCGGCCTTAACCAGTTCCTCACCACGAAACCAAATCGCGAAGATGCGGCAATAGCGCCGAAACAATGGCGCGCTAGCGGTTTTCGAAACGCACGCGAAGTGCGTGGGGACGAGGACCATAGTGATGGCTGGCAAGACGTTTCGCGGCGCCGCTTGGGCGCTCGCCATTCTTGCGGCGGTCGCGATCGGGGCGGTTTCGCCGGCGACGGCGAAGGTGTCCTTCCCGGCGGCCGTCGGACAAATCCTTCGGCATCAGCAGAGCGGCCCCGTGAGCCGGCTGTCGACGGCGAAGAAGAACGAGCTGATCGCCTGCGTGAACCAGGTGCTGACCGATCTTCCGAACGGCAAGAAGCGCTACGTGGTCGAAGCGGCGAGCTTCGACGAGCTGGAGCAGCGGTTCGGCAAGGTCGTCATGGAAAACCACGCCGAATGGAAGCAGAAGATCGCGCAGGGCTGCGCCCACGTCGTGATCGGAGCCTGAAGGCTCTTCCAATCGAAGTTCGTGTCGCGAGCGTCGCCGGCGCTGATTAGCCGGCGAGCGTTTTGCGCGTTGCTGTAAGCCGCATCCCGCAACGATCCGCACCGCCTTGATTTTGGCCGCCTCACCCGTCAGCAACGGAGGGCGGCAGCGAATCGGCGGCCACCAATCGGCGCGGGGTTCATGGATCGCCTGGCAAACGCGGTCATCCTCTCCTGGGGATGGCGCCGGCGCAGCATCGCCTTTGCAAGCGGCGCAGTCTCGTCGCTCGCCATGGCGCCGTTCTTTGCGTTCCCGCTTCTTTGGATCACGTTCCCCGTTACTCGTCTGGCTGATCGACGGCGCGGTCGCCGGGACGCGAAGCGGAAGAGTGCAGCGGCTTCGCCCGGCCTTCGCCGTCGGCTGGTGGTTCGGCTTCGGCTACTTCCTCGCCGGGCTCTGGTGGATCGGCAACGCCTTCCTCGCCAACCCCGACGAGTTCGAATGGCTGATGCCGTTCGCCGTGCTGCTTTTGCCGGCGGGGCTGGCGCTCTTCTATGGGTTCGGCGTCGCGCTCGCGCAGCTCATGTGGTGCGACGACTGGCGGCGTATCTTCGCGCTTGCCGCCGGGCTCGGCGCAGCCGAGTGGCTGCGCGGTCACCTGTTCACCGGCTTCCCGTGGAATGCGATCGGCTACTCGCTGACCGCCGGCGAAGTGATGATGCAGTCGGCCGCGCTCTTCGGGCTCTACGCGCTGAACGTGATCGCGGTCCTGATCTTCGCGGCGCCCGCTGCAATGGCGCCGCTCGGCGAAGAGCGACGGCGCAACTTCATACCTCCCGCGGTCGCCCTCGCCGCGCTGGCGGTGCTCGGCGGCTACGGCGTCATCCGGCTCGCGCACGCCGACCAAGCCTTCGTGCCCGGCGTGACCGTGCGCATCGTGCAGCCGGCGCTCGCGCAATTGCAGAAATGGGACCCGTCGCAGAAGGACGAGGTGCTCAGCACCTACTTCCACCTGAGCGCGCCCGACAAATCGCCGCTCAAGGCGGGCACGATCCTGGTCTGGCCGGAATCGGCGTTTCCATTCCCGCTCACCGAGGATTCCGGCACGCTTGCAGCGATCGCCGAGCTTCTTCCCCGGGGACGACGCTCGTGACCGGCGCCTATCGCCAAGAATTCACGCCGGTCGGGCCGACGCAGTACTACAACTCGATCTACATGGTCGGCGACGACGGAACGATTCTCGGCGCCTACGACAAGGTCCACCTCGTTCCCTTCGGCGAATACATCCCGGCGGCGCATTTCTTCGAGCGGCTCGGCATCAAGCAGCTCGTGCCCTACGGCTTTTCGCCCGGCCCCGCCCGCCACGCGATGACGCTACCCTCCGGCCAAAGCTTCCTGCCGCTCATCTGCTACGAGGGCATCTTCTCAGGCGCCGTGCTCGGCGACGGGCCGCGACCGGATTTCATGCTCAATGTGACGAATGACGGCTGGTTCGGGGAAACGATCGGCCCCTACCAGCATTTCCATCAGGCACGCGTCAGAAGCGTCGAGGAAGGATTACCACTTGTGCGCGCCGCCAATACGGGAATTTCCGCTGTGGTCGACCCCTATGGGCGGAGTATTTCAGAGACGCGTCTCGGTGAACCCACGATGATCGAAGCACTTCTTCCTGCTCCAATCCCACCTCCGTTCTACGCTCAGTGGCGGCTTGCTCTCCTCATTCTATCTCTGGCTGTCTGCATATTGGTTGCGACCACAAAGAATCTTTACCATGCGTCCGCGGTATGATTGACTTGTTCATTATCAGCGACGCGCGGCCTCGATGTTCGCGAGGCGGCTCGCTGATTTTCCACCTTGTGCCCTCGGCACTTGGTATGCCGGGGCGGGGGCTCCAACACATTGGTAACGGAACCGTGAGGACGTTGTGATCGACGGTCCACTGAAGACGGGCAAGCGCCCAAATCCGACGGATATCTACGTCGGAAGCCGCATTCGGATGCGGCGCAAGATGCTGGGGCTCAGCCAAGAAAAGCTCGGGGAACGGCTCGGCATCACGTTCCAGCAGATCCAGAAATACGAGAAGGGCACAAACCGCGTGGGCGCGAGCCGCCTGCAGGCGATGTCCGATGCGCTCGAGGTTCCAGTCGCCTATTTTTTTCCGGAAAGCAGCCCGGAAACCGCGGGCGGCATGAAGGAAGAGAGCGCGACCTACATGATGGAGTTTCTCTCCACCTCCGAGGGCCTCGATCTCACCCGCGCCTTCACGCGGATCCTGAACCCGAAAGTCCGCCGCAAGCTGGTGGAGCTGGTGCGCGCGCTTGCGGAGAACAGCTCGGAATAGACATCTCCGCCCGCCAGCAACGGCCCGCCCGTTAGTAATGGGCTCTCAACCATCTTGACTGCGACCGAAACCGTGGGAATGGTCGCGCCGTCGCGGCCAGTCACGGCCGCTTTTCCCATGAATTTCAACGACAGGGACACAATGTCACGTCGCAGCCATCTTTTCACCAGCGAGTCGGTCTCGGAGGGGCATCCGGACAAGCTCTGCGACCGCATCTCCGACGCCGTCGTCGACGCCCATCTCGGCGCGTTCCCGGAGGCGCGCGTCGCCTGCGAGACGCTGGCGACCACCAATCGAGTCGTGATCGCCGGCGAGGTGCGCGGCTCCACCGACATCGACGCGCAGATGATCGAGAACCTGGCGCGCGATGCGATCAGAGACATCGGTTACGAGCAGAACGGCTTTCACTGGCGGAACGCGGTCGTCGAGGTGCTCTTGCATGAGCAATCGGCCGACATCGCGCAGGGCGTCGACAGCGCCGGCAACAAGGATGAAGGCGCGGGCGACCAGGGCATCATGTTCGGCTACGCCTGCAAGGAGACGCCGGAGCTGATGCCGGCGCCGATCCTCTACGCGCACAAGATTCTGCGGCTGATGGCGGAGGCGCGGCGGAGCGGTCGCGAGACCGAACTCGGTCCGGACGCGAAGTCGCAGGTGACCGTGCGCTACGAGGATGGCGTGCCGACCGCCGTCAACTCCGTCGTCGTCTCCACCCAGCATCACGATCCGAAGCTTGAGTCGGAGGACGTGAAGGCGATCGTCGAGCCGTACGTGAAGCTGGCGCTGCCCGAAGGCTGGCTCGACGACGACACCGTCTGGCATGTGAACCCGACGGGGAAATTCGTGATCGGCGGCCCGGACGGCGATTGCGGCCTCACCGGACGCAAGATCATCGTCGACACCTATGGCGGCGCTGCCCCGCATGGCGGCGGCGCGTTCTCCGGCAAGGACCCGACCAAGGTCGACCGCTCGGCCGCCTATGCGGCGCGCTATCTTGCCAAGAACGTCGTCGCCGGCGACTTTGCCGACCGCTGCACGATCCAGCTCTCCTATGCGATCGGCGTCTCCAAGCCGCTTTCGATCTATGTCGACCTGCACGGCACCGGCCGGGTCGAGGCGCACGACCTCGAACGCGCGCTCGGCGAGGCGATGGATCTTTCGCCGCGCGGCATCCGCCAGCACCTTGTGCTGAACCGGCCGATCTATGCGCGCACGGCTGCCTACGGCCATTTCGGCCGCGAGCCGGAGGCGGACGGCGGCTTCTCGTGGGAGAGAACCGACCTGATCGAGGCGATCGAAGCGGCGCTTTGAGTTGGCGAGCCTGCGGCTCACCTCTTAGTGTCGTCGCGCCCGGACTGATCCGGGCACCCATTCCGGAACGTCAGGCGCTCTCAAGCGCCACGGAATGGATCGCCGGGTCAAGCCCGGCGATGACGACAATTGCAGAGGTGGCGGCGCTCCGCTCCGGTGCGCGATGAGCGAGAAGCAACGGCGCAGCGGCTCGTTCTTCGGCCGGCGCAAGGGAAAGGCGCTGAGGCCGGGGCAGCAGCTGGCACTCGACACGGTGCTGCCGGCGCTTCGGATCGATCTCTTAACTCCGGCGCCGGCGCGGCTCAAGGCACTCTTCCCGGTTCCGATCAAAGCGGTGCGGCTTGAGATCGGTTTCGGGGGCGGCGAGCATCTCCTCCACGCCGCGCGCGAGAATCCGGATATCGGCTTCGTCGGCGTCGAGCCTTTCGAGAGCGGCATGGCAAAAGCGGCGACCGCGATTCTCCGCGACGGCATCCGCAACGTTCGCCTTTACGACGACGACGCGACCGCCCTCCTCGACTGGCTGCCGCCAGAGTCAGTTGCGCGTGTCGACCTTCTCTTCCCCGATCCGTGGCCGAAGAAGCGGCACTGGAAACGCCGCTTCGTGAACCAGGAGAATCTCGATCGGATCGCGCGCGTGCTTCAGCCGAACGGCGAATTCCGTTTCGCGACCGACATCGAGGACTACGCCGAATGGACACGCGCCGCGGTCGCGGAGAACGGAAAGCTCATCGCGGCCGGCGATGAAGACGAGCCATGGCCGGACTGGCCGGGCACGCGCTACGAGGCGAAGGCGGCGCGCGCCGGACGAAGCGCGACCTATTTCATGTTCTGCAAGAGGTGAGCGCCGACATCACGGCTCAGGGGGTCACGGCGTATTTTACTTCCCTGATCGGCGACGGGCCATTAGTGACTGCTCGCTACAGTTGCGCAAGTGGTTGCAAGAGCGGCCGAACCTTTGCGCGAGAGGGCGCCCTCCCTATGCGCCGAGGAGCTCCTCTCGCGTGAGCCCAACGATGCGGCCGAAGCCGGCGACGAGATGCCCCGCCTCGATCTCGAACTTGTAGAGCGAGAAGTCGGAGAAGCTCGCGTAGCGCGCCGCATCGGGGTGACGTGCGACGTAGCGTCGCCGGGCGTCCGGATCCGTGTCCTTCGTGGCGCGACCGACGAGCGTCAGCCGCATCGCAGTCATGGCCTCAGAGCCCGGCTCCGGCTCGCGCACGAAAAGCAGCGACGCGCGGGAATCGCGCGCGAGATTCTTAGTGTGCTCGGCGAGATCGGAAAGGAGCATCAGCGGCTCTCCGCCGCCGTCCGGTGCGGTGACGACATAGGAGGCGAACGGCCCGCCGGCAGGCGTGAGCGTCGCCAGCGTCGCGGTGCCGCCGGCGGCGAGAAGCCCGCGTGCAAGTGCCTGGTTTGACGGCGTTTCTGCTGTCATCCAATGCATTCCCAGTGGCTTAACAAAATTGCTTGCCACATTCTGTTCGCATTCTGTTACAAAAGCGAGGGGGGCGACGGGCTGCCGGTCTGGCGGTCCAGAATTCAAGGAGCCGGCATGCCGACCATTGCGCTCGTCGACGATGATCGCAACATCCTCACCTCCGTCTCCATGACGCTGGAGTTGGAGGGCTACCGCGTCACCACCTACAACGACGGAAGCACCGCGCTCGACGGGCTTGCCACGAACCCTCCCGACCTCGCCATCCTCGACATCAAGATGCCGCGCATGGACGGGATGGAGCTTTTGCGCAAGCTGCGCCAGTCGAGCGATCTTCCGGTCATCTTCCTAACCTCCAAGGACGACGAGATCGACGAGCTCTTCGGGCTCAAGATGGGCGCCGACGACTTCATCAAGAAGCCGTTCTCGCAGCGGCTCCTGGTCGAGCGCGTGCGGGCCGTGCTTCGCCGCGCGCAGCCGCGCGACGGTTCCGCCGCGCGCCCGCCCGAGCAGAGCCGCATCCTCGAGCGCGGGGCGCTCACCATGGACCAGGAGCGGCATACCTGCACCTGGAACGGCCAGAACGTCACGCTGACGGTGACGGAGTTCTTGATCCTCTTCGCGCTGGCGCAGCGTCCGGGCGTGGTGAAAAGCCGCAACGCCTTGATGGATGCCGCCTACGACGACCAAGTCTATGTCGATGACCGTACGATCGACAGCCACATCAAGCGGCTCAGGAAGAAGTTCAAGGCGGTCGACGACGAGTTCAACATGATCGAGA
Organism: uncultured Alphaproteobacteria bacterium; assembly: GCA_963761005.1. Taxonomy (GTDB): domain Bacteria; phylum Pseudomonadota; class Alphaproteobacteria; order Rhizobiales; family Afifellaceae; genus DASWJZ01. Next base: position 165,566 of record CAVXFK010000027.1, on the reverse strand, counting down.
CGCTCTATGGGGTAGGCTACCGCTTCCGCGAGGCGTAAAATCAGGACATGGTTGCCGACACCAATCGGCCGGAGCAAGTAGAGCGCAAGCGGTCCTTCGTGCCGCGACTGCGGGCGTGGACGCATTTTCTCCGCCCCGTCCAGCAAGGACTGATGAGCATCGGCAGCGCGACGACCTCGAGTCTCACGCGCCGCATCGTCATCCTCAACCTTGCCGCTCTGGTCGCCCTCGTCGCCGGCATCCTCTACCTGAACCAGTTCCGCGCCGGCCTGATCGACACGCGCGTGCAGAGCCTGCTCGTGCAAGGCCAGATCATCGCCGCAGCGATCGCGGCGCAGGCGACTGCCGACACCGACGCGATCACCATCGATCCCGACAAGCTGCTCGAACTTCAGGCTGGGCAAAGCGGCGCGCCCTACCGCTCCGGCGATACGTCGACGGACTTCCCGATCAACCCTGAGCGCGTCGCACCGCTGCTCCGCCGCCTGATCTCGCCGACACGCACGCGCGCGCGCATCTACGACAATGACGGCGCGCTGATCCTCGATTCGCGCGGCCTTTATATGCGCGGCTTCATCCAGTCGATCGACCTCCCGCCGCTCGGCCAGGAGAAGAGCGTGATCGAGCGCTGGTGGGACTCGATCAAGCTCTGGTACCGGCGCGGCGAGCTACCGGTCTACGAAGAGATCGGCTCCGCCAACGGGCGCGAATACACCGAGGTCGCCTCGGCATTGAATGGACAGGCGGCAAGCGTCGTTCGCGTCGGCGAGGACGGCGGCCTGATCGTCTCCGTCGCTGTCCCGGTGCAGCGCTACCGCGCGATCCTTGGCAGCCTGCTCCTTTCGACCGAGTCAGGCGACATCGACGCGATCGTGCAGGCGGAGCGACTGCAGATTCTGCGCGTCTTCCTCGTCGCTGCGGGCGTGACCGTGCTTCTCTCGGTGCTTCTTGCAAGCACGATCGCCGGCCCGGTGCGCCGGCTCGCCTCGGCGGCGGAGCGCGTCAGGCGCGGCATCAAGCAGCGGCGCGCCGACATTCCCGACTTCGGCACGCGCAAGGACGAAATCGGCCACCTCGCGCGCGTGCTCTCCGACATGACCAACGCGCTCTACAAGCGCATGGAAGCGATCGAGAGCTTCGCCGCCGACGTCTCGCATGAACTGAAGAACCCGCTGACTTCGCTCAGAAGCGCGGTCGAGACGCTGCCGATCGCCAAGAACGACGAGCAGCGCGAACGCCTGCTCAGAGTCATCAAGCACGACGTCAGGCGGCTCGACCGTCTGATCACCGATATCTCCGACGCCTCGCGCCTCGACGCGGAGCTCGCACGCGAGACAAGCGACCCGGTCGACATGGCGAAGCTCCTGCAGACGGTCGTCGCGATCGCGCGCGAAACGCGCCTTCCGACGAGCAAGCGGAAGATCGAGCTCTCATTGGAGCCGCGGCGCTGGGGTAAGGACGCCTTCTACGTGCTCGGCAACGACAGCCGCCTCGGCCAGGTGGTCAACAACCTGATCGACAATGCGCTCTCGTTCTCACCGCCGGAGGGCACCGTGCGCGTAAACGCCCGGCGCGACCCGAGGCGAATCGTGGTGACGGTCGACGACGAGGGCCCTGGCATCCGTGCGGAGAACATCGAGAGCATCTTCGAGCGCTTCTACACCGACCGGCCGGAGGGCGACGAGTTCGGTCAGAATTCCGGCCTCGGCCTCGCCATCACGCGACAGATCGTTGAGGCGCATCGCGGCACGATCAAAGCCGAGAACCGGCAGTCCGGCGATGGCCCGGATGGCGGCCGCGTGGAGGGCGCGCGCTTCACGGTCGTCCTCCCCGCACCGCAGGACTAGGCATGTCCGAGACGGTGCATGGGACGGCCGTCCTCGTCGGTGCCGAGGGCGTGCTGATCCGCGGGAAATCGGGGAGCGGCAAGTCGGCACTGGCGCTGGCGCTCATCCAGCGCGGCGGCTGGCTTATCGCCGACGACCGGCTGACCCTTTCAAGCTGTCACGGGCGCCTTGTCGGTAGTGCGCCGGGCGCAACGGCCGGGCTCATCGAGCTGCGCGGACGCGGGCTCATAAAGGTGCCCTTCGAACGCAGCGGCGTGATCCGGCTCGTCGTCGACATCGTCGGGTCCGAGGGGCTTGAACGGATGCCGGAGGCGCCCCAGCTTACGGCCACGCTGCTCGGAATCGAGCTTCCCCGCCAGCCGGTTCCGGCCGCGACCGAGCCCGCTGTCATGCTTGTCGAGACCGCGCTCGGAACGGATCGTCGCAGCCCGACAGGGGGCTTGCGAATGGCGACAGTTTCGGGATGATGGCGGCCCTCCCACCTTTACGGCATCTTCATGATCGGTCTCGTGCTTGTCACTCATGGGCAGTTGGCGAAGGAGTTTCGTGCCGCGCTCGAGCACGTGGTCGGCCATCAGGACGCGTGCGAGGCCGTGTCGATCGGCCCCGACGATGACATGGAGGAGCGACGTCGCGACATCGTCGCCGCCGTCGACAGGGTTAACGACGGGTCGGGCGTGATCTTGCTGACGGACATGTTCGGCGGCACACCCTCCAACCTTGCAATCTCGGTCATGGAACCGGGCCGCGTTGAAGTGGTGGCCGGAGTCAATCTGCCGATGCTGATCAAGCTCGCAAGCGTGCGCGGCGACTCGAACCTCGACGACGTCGCCTGCTGCGCCCAGGACGCCGGCCGCAAATACATCAACGTCGCCAGCAAGCTTCTCGCGAACGGATGAACGAGCCCGCATCGCGCCGCGTCACTATCGTGAACCGCCGCGGTCTGCATGCGCGCGCTTCAGCCCGCTTCGTGAAATGCGCGGAAGGCTTCGACTGCGAAGTCAAGGTCGTGAAGGACGGGCAAAGCGTCGGCGGCACGTCGATCATGGGGCTGATGACGCTTGCGGCCGCGACTGGGTGCACGATCGAGCTGCACGCGGAAGGCCCGCAAGCAGAAGCCGCGCTCGACGCGCTCTCAAGTCTGATCGAAGACGGCTTCGGCGAAGAGGATTGAGCCGGGCCCATCCCTTTCGCTCAAACATGATCCTGTCGGAGAGGCGGTTCATGCTCGGCTGAGCGCAAGCAGCACGGACGTCGATATCAGCACGATTGCAGCGCCCGCCCATTGGCTCGGGGCGAGCCGCTCGCCGAGCGCAAGATAGGCGGCGGCGATCACGAAGACCGGAATCAAGTTGAGAAAGCCGCCAGCGACGCTTGCTGGAAGCGAGCGGAGCCCGATCAGGTAGAACCAGAAAGCGGCGGCGTAATACATGAGGCCAGAGATCGTCGCGCCGGCCCACTCCGCACGCGTAAGCGACGCAAGCGGCTGAGCCGCACCGCCGGCATGCTGCAGCGGCCAGATCGCCGCGACCCAGGCGAGCCCGGCGGTCTCCTGCAGAGCGACAATGAAGAGAGGATCGATCTCGGCCGCGACAAGCCGGCGCGAGACCACCGAATAGAGCGCGCACCAGGCGACGCCGATCAGGACGAGTCCGTCGCCCACGCGCCCGCCGGGCTCCCCGATGCCACTTGCAAGGCCGCTGACCAGGAGCACGCCGAACGTGGCCGTCGCGACCGCGGCGACGAGCGCGGCCGTCGGCCGCTCGCCGATCAGAAGCCACGCCAGGGCGACGATCAGCGCCGGCTCGGCCGCCCAGATGAGGCCGGCCGCGCTCGCCGACGTGAGCTTCAATCCAAGCATGCTGAAGGTGTAGGAGAGCCCGGGATTGAGGCAGCCGAGAAGAACGATCGGGGCGAGAGCGCGCCTTGGCGGGAGCGGGGCGCGCGTCGCAAGGACAATCGCCCAAAGCACGGCGACGCTCGGCGCGAGCTGCGCGACCAGGAAGGTGATCGGCGCGACGGAAGACAGAACGCCTTTGGCAATGACGGTGCCGAGGCCCCAGAAGGCGCTCGCCAGAACTAGCGAGACGGCAGGCGAGACGGCACCCGCAACAACGGACGATCGGTTGAACACGGCTCTTCTCCGCATGGATCGGCTTGGGTCGACAACGGCCGCGCCGGAGCGCGGCGGAGCGAAGGCGCGCCGCAGGCATCACCGTCGCAGTTGTCGTAACCATGCTTGCGGAAAGGCCGCTCAGGCATGCTCGAATTCTAGCGCAATCCCCGCGCCGCTTGAACACCGATCAGGCGGGGAGCGTTGAGGCGCGAAACGGGCGTCCCACACCTCAACGAAGCCGCTCAGCCGCTGATGTTGTAGGCGGCGAGCGCGGCCATGTTGACGATGTCCGCATCGCGCGCGGAGATCGGCAGGATCTGCACCGGACATTGGAAGCCGACGAGGAGCGGCCCAAGCACGGTCGAGCCGCCGAGCTCGTGCAGCATGTTGGTCGATATCGCGGCGGAGTGCCGAGCCGGCATGACGAGCACGTTGGCGGGGCCGGAAAGGCGGCAGAACGGATAGGCCGCCATCACGTTCGGATTGAGCGCAACGTCGGCGCCCATCTCGCCGTCATACTCGAAGTCGACCTTGCGTTCGTCGAGGATGCGCACCGCGGCCTTCACCTTCTCCGCCCGCTCGCCGGCTGGATTGCCGAAGGTCGAATAAGCGAGCATGGCGATGCGCGGGTCGAAGCCGAGACGCCTGGCGACGCCGGCGGCCTCGACCGCGATATCGGCGAGCTCCTCGGAGTTCGGCATGTCGTGCACGGCGGTGTCGGCGACGACGACCGTGCGTCCGCGGCAAAGTGCAATCGTCACGCCGATGATCAGGTGGCCGGGCTTCGGATCGATGCAGCGCCGCAAGTCCTGCATCACGGTCGAATAGTTGCGGGTGATGCCGGTGACCAGGCCGTCGGCGTCGCCGAGCGCCACCATCAAGGCGGCGAAGTGGTTGCGGTCGGTGTTCACCAGCCGCGTGCAGTCGCGATAGAGATAGCCGTCGCGCTGCAGCCGGGCGTAGAGGTACTCGGCATAGACGTCGCGGCGTTTCGACAGACGCGCATTGATGATCTCGATGTCACCCTTGAGGTCGATTCCCGCCTCCTTGGCGCGCGAGGCGACAAGGTCCTCACGCCCGACCAGGATCGCGGTGCCGAAGCGCTGATGCGCAAAGCTGACGGCGGCGCGGATGACCGGCTCCTCCTCGCCCTCGGCAAACACGATCCGCTTCGGATGCTGGCGGACGCGCGCGGTGATCTGCTGCAGCGTGCCGGCGATCGGATCGCGGCGTGCCGAAAGCTGCTGGCGGTAGGCCTCCATGTCCGCGATCGGGCGCCGCGCCACGCCGGAATCGATCGCCGCCTGCGCCACCGCAGGCGGAATCGCCGAGATGAGGCGCGGGTCGAAGGGCACCGGGATGATGTAGCGCGAGCCGAAGCGCGGGCGATTGCCCGGAATAGGCCGCGACCACCTCGTCCGGCACATCCTCGCGCGCCAGCTCGGCGATCGCCTCCGCCGCGGCGAGCTTCATTGTCTCGTTGATCGTAGTAGCGCGCACGTCGAGCGCGCCGCGGAAGATATAGGGAAAGCCGAGGACGTTGTTCACCTGGTTCGGATAATCGGAGCGTCCGGTCGCGACGATCGCGTCGTCACGCACCTCGGCGACTTCCTCCGGCGTGATCTCCGGATCGGGATTGGCCATGGCGAAGATGATCGGGTTCTTCGCCATAGAGGCGATCATCTCGCGCGAGTAGGCGCCCTTCACCGAAAGCCCAAGGGCGACATCGGCGCCGCGCATCGCTTCTTCGAGCGTGCGCAGCTTGGTCTCCGCCGCATGCGCAGACTTCCACTGGTTCATACCCTCGGTGCGGCCCTTGTGGACGACGCCCTTGGTGTCGCAGATCAGCACGTTGTCGTGCGGCATGCCGAACGCCTTCGCCAGCTCAACGCAGGCGATCGCCGCCGCGCCGGCGCCGTTGCACACGAGCCTCGTGTTCTTGATGTCGCGGCCAGTCAGCTGCAGCGCGTTGATCAGCCCGGCAAGCGAAATGATCGCGGTGCCATGCTGGTCGTCGTGAAAGACAGGGATGTCCATCAGCTCGCGCAGCCGGCTCTCGATCACGAAGCAGTCGGGGGCGCGGATGTCCTCAAGATTGATGCCGCCGAATGAGGGGCCGAGGAAGCGCACGGCGTTGACGAACTCGTCGACGTTCTCGGTGTCGACTTCGAGGTCGATCGCGTCGATATCGGCGAAGCGCTTGAAGAGCACCGCCTTGCCTTCCATCACGGGCTTTGAGGCGAGCGCGCCGAGATTGCCGAGCCCGAGGATCGCAGTGCCGTTCGAAATGACCGCCACAAGATTGCCGCGCGTCGTGTAGTCGAAAGCGGTGTTCGGGTCTTCCGCGATGCGCTTCACGGGGACGGCGACGCCGGGCGAATAGGCCAGCGAAAGATCCCGCTGCGTCGCCATCGGCTTGGTGGCGATGATCTCAAGCTTCCCGGGTCGCCCGCGCGAATGGAACTGCAGCGCTTCCTGGTCGGTGACCGAAACGATCCCCTTCCAGCCCTTGTCGTCCGACATGCCGGCCCTTTCCTCCCTGTCAGGATCGACCTTTAAGGGCCTCGCGCGGCTGCCACAAGACGTTGCAGCAAGGCCACTGGCCGCCGAAGCGGAGAGGTTCTATGTGATCGGCATGCGCGCGGAAATTCCGGCCATCGCCGTCAGCGGCCTCGTCAAGACGTATCGCGACGTAGAGGCGGTCGCCGGCATCGACTTTTCCGTGCCGCGCGGAGCGATCGTCGGCCTGCTCGGTGGAAACGGGGCCGGCAAGACCACGACGATCGCGATGATCATGGGCCTGGTGCTGCCGACGGCGGGCGTCGCCAAGGTGCTCGGCGTCGACATGGCGCGCGAGCGGCACAAGGTGCTGCACCGGATCAATTTCGAAAGCCCCTACGTGGAAATGCCGAAGCGGCTCACTGTCAGGCAGAACCTCAAGGTCTTCGGAACGCTCTACGGGGTCGACAACCTCGCGGAGCGCATCGACACGCTGGCCTTCGAACTCGACCTGAAGAGCCTGCTCGACCGGCCCTCAGGCGAGCTTTCGTCCGGGCAGAAGACGCGCGTGGCGCTCGCCAAGTCGCTGGTCAACGCGCCCGACGTGCTCCTCCTCGACGAGCCGACCGCGTCGCTCGATCCCGACACGGCGGACTGGGTGCGCTCGCATCTTGAGCGCTACCGGCGGGAACGCAACGCCGCCATCCTGCTCGCCTCGCACAACATGCCGGAGGTGGAGCGGCTCTGCGACGACGTGTTGATGATGAAGGCGGGCAAGATCGTCGACCGCGGCGGCCCGGCCGATCTCATCGCGCGCTACGGCCGCGAGACGATGGAGGAGGTGTTCCTCGACGTCGCCCGCGACCGCAAGCTCAAGGAGACGGGGCGCGAGGTTACGGAATGAGCGCCGCAGCGCATTCCGGCTACCGCGCCGTCTCGCTCCGCCGGATAGGCGCGATGGTGCTCAGATACTCGTACCTGTTGCGCTCGTCGTGGCCGCGCATCGTCGACCTGATCTACTGGCCGGCGGTGCAGATGGTGATGTGGGGCTTCCTGCAGCTCTACCTCGTCGACCGAACCAGCATGGCGGCGCGCGCCGGCGGCGTGTTCATCGGCGCGGTGCTTCTCTGGGACATCCTCTTCCGCGGGCAGATAGGATTCTCGGTCTCGTTCCTGGAGGAGATATGGTCGCGTAATCTCGGCAACCTGATGATGACGCCGCTTCGCCCGTTCGAACTGATCGCGGCGCTGATGGTGATGAGCGTAGTCAGGGTGCTGATCGGGCTCGTGCCGGTCACGATCCTCGCGATGCTCTTCTTCGGCTTCAATTTCTGGGGGCTCGGGCTCGCCGTGCCGGCGTTCTTCGCGAACCTGATCCTGACGAGCTGGGCGATCGGACTGATCGCGGCCGGCATGGTGCTTAGAAAAGGGCTCGGCGCGGAGGGCCTCGCCTGGTCGATGACCTTCATCCTGCTGCCGCTCTGTTGCGTCTACTATCCGGTCGCCATTTTGCCGGAATGGTTGCAGCGAATCGCGCTCGCGCTCCCGCCGACGCATGTCTTCGAGGGGCTCAGGGCGCTTGTCCTCGATCACCGCTTCGACGTCGGCGACATGCTGACCGCGCTGTTGCTCAATATCGTCTACCTGGCGGCTGCGGCCGGCGCTTTCGGGCTGCTTCTGCGCTCCGCGCGCGTAAACGGCGCGCTCATGCAGGCAGGCGAATAGTTCTGCAATCCTGGGTTATGGTTAAGTTTTCCTAACTAAATCGGCGCATTCTCGTGAACACGGGTTGTCATTGAGGTTTCAAGCGCTAGATTTGCACTGCGGAATATTTTCCGCAGCGCACAAACGGGCTGGGCTGCTTTGTCGATCTATCAGCTCTATGAGTTCAATCACGCAGCGCTGGCGCCATGGCGCGCCATGGCCGACGCCGCACGGCTGACTTTCCAGAACCCGCTCAATCCATTCTCCGACACGCCATTCGGGCGCTCCGTCGCGGCCGCGGCCGAGCTCTTCGAGCGCACCACGCGGCGCTACGGAAAGCCAACATTCGGGCTGACCGAGACAACGATCGACGAAAAGCCGGTCGCGGTCCACGAGGAGGTGGTCTGGCAAAAGCCGTTCTGCTCGCTTCTCCACTTCCGCCGCGAGCTCGAGAAGCCAAGAGACGACCCGAAGCTCCTGATCGTCGCGCCGCTCTCCGGCCACTACGCGACGCTTCTGCGCGGCACGGTCGAGGCAATGTTGCCGGAGCACGAGGTCTTCATCACCGACTGGACCGACGCGCGCATGGTGCCGGTCTCCGACGGCACCTTCGATCTCGACGACTACATCGACTACCTGACCGAGATCTATCACCACCTCGGCCCCAACGCGCACGTGATGGCGGTGTGCCAGCCTTCCGTGCCGGTGCTCGCGAGCGTGGCGCTTCTCTCCGAGGACCGCGACGAAGACCTGCCGCGCACCATGACATTGATGGGCGGGCCGATCGACACGCGACTTGCGCCGACCGCGGTCAATCAGCTCGCCGAAGCGCGCGGCACCGGATGGTTCCGCAACAACACCATCATGACGGTGCCGTTCCCGCATCCGGGCTTCATGCGCAGGGTCTACCCCGGCTTCCTGCAGCTCTCCGGCTTCATGAACATGAACTTGGACCGGCACGTCACCGCGCACCAGGAGTTCTACCATCACCTGGTCGACGGCGACGGCGACTCGGCTGAGAAACACCGCGAGTTCTATGACGAGTACCTGGCGGTGATGGACCTGACCGCCGAGTTCTATCTGCAGACGGTCGAGACCGTGTTCGTGAAGCACCTTCTGCCGAACGGGCAGATGACGCATCGCGGGCGCCCGATCAAGACGGAGACGATCCGCAACACGGCGCTTCTGACGATCGAAGGCGAGCGCGACGATATTTCCGGCGTCGGCCAGACGAAGGCCGCGCAAGCGCTCTGCACCAACCTCTCCTACGAAAAGAAACAGCACTACCTGGCCAAGGGCGTCGGCCACTATGGCGTTTTCAACGGCTCGCGCTATCGCTCCGACATCCAGCCGCGCATCCGCGACTTCGTGCGCAAGCACCACACCGGCTCGAACGGCAGCCTGGAGCGCGCGGCAAAGCCTATCAACGGCAAAGGCCGGCACTCGTCGGCGTTCGAGGCGCGCTTCGCCGACGCCTTCGGCCTAACCGCGCTTTCCGGCAAGAGCCTGCCCGACGTTACCAAGGCGATCGCGAACGAGTTGACGGAGATCGTCGGCGTCGGCCCGAAGATGGCATCGGAGCTGAACAAGGCCGGGATCTTCGACGTGAATCAGCTGGCCGAGATGGCCGACGACGCAATTCGCGCGCTCGACGAGCAGATGAGCGGGCGCCCGAGCCGCGAAGACTGGTTCGGCCAGGCGAAGAAGCTCGCGAAATCCGACAACGGCGGTTGAGCGGCCGTCGTCACGCGCCTTTTTCAAGGGCGTGGAAGAGGTCGGGCTCGCTGGCCAATTTCGACGCACCGTTGGCCGCGTTCATGCGGGCAGAGCTTGAATGCGCCGCCGACTGCTTGCGCAGAATGGCTGCGACCGCCTCCGATCCGACCGGTCTGCTGAAACGATAGCCCTGGATTTCGTCGCACTCGCTTTCCTGCAGAAACGCCAGTTGCTCGTCGGTCTCCACGCCTTCGGCGATGACCTTCATATTCAGCTTCCGGCCTAGCGAGATGACGGCCCTGGCGATCTTCCGGTCATTTGCATCGCCGGCAAGATTGCGCACGAAAGACTGGTCAATCTTCAACCGCGCGACGGGGAAGCTTCTCAAAGCACTGAGGCTCGAATAGCCGGTGCCGAAGTCGTCGATCGAGAAATGCACGCCGATCGCCCCCAGTTCGCGCATTGCGGCGATCGCCCCCGGTACGTCGTGCATGAGCATGCTTTCGGTCAGCTCCAACTCCAGGTACTTGGGGTCCAGCCCGGTTTCCCGGAGCGTGCTGACAACCCGCTTCACCCAGCCCTTTTCCCTAAATTGACGCGCCGACACGTTCACGCACACCGAGATCGGCGCTATCCCGGCATCCTGCCATTCCCTGTTTTGCCGGCACGCCTCGCGCAGCACCCAGTCGCCCAGCGGGACGATCAGCCCGCTTTCTTCCGCCAGCGGGATGAATTTCGTCGGCTGGATCATGCCGAGCGTGGGGTGATTCCAGCGCGCCAGCGCTTCGACCGCAAAGACGGCACCCGTACGGAGATCGACCTGCGGCTGGTAGACGATCTCGAACTCGTTTCTCTTGATCGCCTCGCGCAAACCCTCCTGCAGCAGCCGCCGCTCAGACGCCGCATCATTCATCTCGGTCGTGTAGAATTGGAAGTCGTTTCGGCCGTTCTCCTTCGCCTGATACATGGCGACATCGGCATTCATGAGCAGTGTTTCAGGATCCGCCCCGTCCTCGGGAAATTGTGCCACTCCGATGCTGCAGGTGACGTGGAACAGCCGCCCCTCGATCGGGACCGGCATTGCGACCGCGGCACGGACCTTGTCCAGAATGGATGGAGTAGCGGCTGGGCTCGCCGCCTGATCAATCAGCAGAATGACGAACTCGTCGCCTCCGAGACGCGCCACCGTGTCGGTCGCGCGCACGCAGCCGACCATGCGCTCCGCCATGACTTTCAGAAGCGTATCGCCGGCGTTGTGTCCGAGACTGTCGTTGACGAGTTTGAAATTGTCGAGATCGACGAACATGACGGTCGCGCGGACGTTGCTGCGCTCTGCCTGCAACAGGGCCTGCGTCAACCGGTCCATCAGCAACGACCGGTTCGGCAGACCGGTCAGCACATCATGGAGGGCCATGAAGCGTATCTGGTCCTCGGCGCGCTTTCGCTCGTTGATGTTGCGGCAGATGCCGACGATGCCGATGATCTCATTTTCTTCGTTGCGCAGCGGCACCTTGGATGTCGACAACCATTGCTTCTTGCCGGAGGGGTCGAGCACGTATTCTTCGATGTTGAGAAGCGCCTCGCCGGTGCTGACGATCTTCTGTTCGTCGGCGAAGAACTTGGCGGCGAGCTCGCGCCGGTGAAGCTCGAAATCGGTCTTGCCCATCAGGTCGTCCGGCTGCAGGCCGATGTCGGCGGCGACAGCGCGGTTGACGATAACGAAACGACTGTCGGTGTCCTTGACGAAGAGGTAGTCCGGCACTTGGTCGACCATGGCCCGGAACAAGGCGCGTTCGGTCCTCCATTCCTGTTCGGCAAGCTTGCGCTCGGTGATGTTGCGGGCGACGCCGATCAGTCCGACGATTCTGCCGTGATCGTCTCGCATCGGCATCTTTGTCGTGAGCATCCACTTGGGCGCCCCGGACGCATCGGTCCTGCGTTCCTCCATGTCGATCACCGGCTTTCCGGAAGCGATGATCTGCTGCTCGATGTCGAAGAAACCCTGCGCCACATCCGGCGGAAAGAGATCGAAATCGGTCTTGCCGATCAGGTCCGCGGCGTGCTGCAGGCCGTTGTCCAGCGCAACAGCATCATTCGCCGCAAGGAAACGGCCGCCGGTGTCCTTGGCGTAGACCAGCTCAGGCAATTCGTTGATGATCGAAGCGAGCAAAGCGCGCTCGACTTCGCGGCTCGGTTTTGACCCCAGCCGTCTCTCGACCTCCGTCTGCACCTCCGCGTTGGCCGAGATGAGCCGGCCCAACCGAGATTCGATGGTGTCGGTCGAGTCGCCATCGCGCTTCTTCAGCCGAGCCTTGGTCATTCGTCCGTCCTTTGCGACACCGCCGCTTCAGGCGCCCTGACGGATCGCGCAATGCGAGCGGCGAGACGCTGTCACAATCTCTCGCGGGAACGTTTCTCCCCGATTAACCGGATCATTCTGATTAGTCCGGGTCTTTCAGACTAATGAGGTCTTTGACCCGCAACAGCGGAACAGCTGCAGCGGCTCGTCGGTCGCTGAGTGCCGACCGGCTGCGGGTGTCCTCCACTTGGATTCAGGCCCCCCAGCGGGCACTGCGACTTCGTCCGATTTTGCTTGAAGCGGGGTTGGCGCTTCCTATTTCCATTCTGTCGCTAGACTGAAAGGGAGTCCCATGAACCACACCGCTACTGCGACTCGTGCCGCAACGCGCGGCCGCTGGACGGCTCTCAACATCGTGCTGATGGTCATCGGCTTCGCGGTGTTCTGGCCGCTCGGGCTCGCCATGCTCGCCTGGATCATCTGGGGCGATGAAATCGCCGCCAAGGCGGAGGACCTGAAGGGGCATTTCCGCTCCTTCTCGGAGCGCACGCAGGGGTGGCAGGGCCAAAATGGCTCCCGCAGCCGGACCGGCAACGCCGCGTTCGACGAATACCGGGTGCAGGAGCTCCGCCGGCTTCAGGAGGAGCGCCGCAAGCTCGAGGCGATGCGCGCCGAGTTCGAGAGCTTCCTGGCCGAGCTCCGCCGCGTGAAGGACCAGGAGGAATTCGACGGCTTCATGCGCGAGTTCCGCAATCGGACCGACGGCGGAAACCGAGCTTCCGCCTGACGCCCAGGGGCCGTAACAAAATGTGACGGGGCCGGCAGGCCCCGTTTGCGTTTTTGGCACTTCCGGAGAGGCACGACTCTTGGCAATCATTAACCATGACCATCGCCCTGAAGCGTGGACCGGAAAAGCTTCTGATCGCCGCCGCCGGGCGGCGGATTTCGGTTGCAATCAGGCGTAACCCACGGGCGCAGCGGCTTATTTTGCGGGTCGACGAGGCGATCGGCCTGCCGGTCCTGACCCTCCCGAGCCGCACGACGCTCTCCAGTGCCGAGCGCTTTCTGCGCGAGCACCTCGACTGGCTCGAGGCGCGCCTCCAGCAGCTGTCGCCGCCTGCCCCCTTCGAGGCCGGCGCCACATTCCCGTTCCGCGGCCTCCCCTGCCGCATCAAGGCGCGCCGCGGCCGCGGGCTGATCACCCTTGAGAGGCGTGGCGACGGGTACCGGCTCACCGTCCCGGGAGAGCCGGAGTTCCTGGTGCGGCGGATCACCGACTGGCTCCGGCGCGAGGCGCGGCGCGATATCACCGCCGCCGTCGCCCGGCATGAGAAGGCGGTCGGCCGCAAGGCCGCCAAAATCCGCATCGCCGACCCTAAGAGCCGCTGGGGCTCCTGCTCCTCAAGCCGCGTCCTGACCTTCTCCTGGCGCCTGGTGCTGGCGCCGCCACGGGTGCTCGACTACCTCGCCGCGCACGAGGTGGCGCATCTTCGCATCATGAACCACGGCCCGAGGTTCTGGGCGCTGGTCGACGAGCTCGACCCCGACAACAGGTTCGCGCGTGCCTGGCTGAACCAGGCCGGAATCGGGCTTTCCGCAGTCGGGCTGTCGCGCAGCTAGGGTTCGGCGCGCGCGGGGAACGCTCCGGCGCCCCTGGTCCGAACCGCGATTGGCCCGGCCTCTTCGCAGCAATCGAAAGCGACGCTGACGCACGCGCCGCCACCTGCCGCGTCCGCTATGCCGATGCGTGCTGCGCAAATATCCGCTATCTCTTTGACAATCGCGAGCCCGAGGCCGCTGCCACCGTAGGGCGCGCCTGGAGCCCGCCAGAACCGCTCAAATACCCGTTGGCGATGTTCCGGCGCGATTCCTGGTCCGCGGTCGATCACCTCAAGCTTCCCGCCGGCATCCACAACGACGGTCACCTCGGCTCCGTCAGGCGACACCGAAATCGCGTTTTCGAAGAGGTTTCGCATGAGATCGCCGATCAACACCGCCTCTCCGCGCACCATCACCGGCCCTTCTGGGTGCTCCAACGCGACGGTCGCGCCGCGGGCAACCGCGAGCGGGGCAAGAGCCGCGAGCGTCTCTGCTGCGATCTTTCCCAGGTCGGCCGTTCCCAAGACCGGCTCAATGCGGGCGTCAAGTCGAGAAACCTCCAACAGCTGTGTAACAAGGCGGCTGATGCGCTTCACATCGTCCCGAAGCGGTTCAATTCTTTTGTCCGGACCGAAGGCTTCGAGTCCCGCGGCAAGCAGTTGCAGGGGCGTACGCAGCTCGTGCGCCACATTCGCGGTGAAGCGGCGTTGATGAGCGAAGCCCGCCTCGACTCGGTCCAGCATCTCGTTCGTGCCGCGCACGAGCGGCAGCACTTCGGAAGGCACGCCGGCTTCGGGCAGGCGTTGGTCCAGTGCGTCCGGACGAATCTGGGCGGCACGCGCCGAGATCGAGCGCAGCGGTGCGAAGCTGCGACGCAGCGTGATCGCCGCGAGCGCGAGCGTGACGGCGAGAATAAGCGGTACCGTCCAAGCGATATGGACGAAGAACTCCCCCATAACCTCATGCACGGTGAGCTGGGTATGGCGCTCCTGGACCTCGCTGACGTGCAACGCGAACCAGCCCGCTATCACGGCAAATGCGACGGTCAGCACCAAGCCCAACCGCAACAAAAGGGCCGCTTCGAGCGAATGCGGGGCGTTCACGTAGACGTCTCGGCCGGGGCGAGCATATAGCCAAGCCCCCGGAAGGTGTGAATGCGCACGGTCGCCTGCGCACTCTCCAGGCGTCGGCGCAGATGATGGACATGCACCGGGATCGCGTTCGAACTCCGGCACGTCGAGACCGTAGGCCTTGTCGATGAGCGCCTCCTTTGTGACCACGGAGCGGACCGAAAGCACGAGCTGTTCCAAGACCGCAAGCTCGTGACGCGGCAGAGGCAGCGGCCGGCCAGCAACTATCGCCGCCCGTGACGCGAAATCGAAGGCAAGGTTCCCGATGGTCTCAATGCGTCCGAACACGGCGCCCGGGCGGCGCACCAACGCGCGCACGCGTGCCACCAGTTCCGCCATGGCGAACGGCTTGATCAGATAGTCGTCCGCTCCCAGCTCGAGCCCGGCCACTCGATCCTCGATCGCGTCTCGGGCGGTCAGCATGAGGATTGGAATATCTCGACCATCGCGCCTGAGAGCGGCAACGAGATCGAGCGCGTCGCCGTCCGGCAAGGCACGGTCGACGATCAGTGCATCAAAATTCTCGGTGGTGACAAGCGCGAACGCATCTGCGAGTTGCCCGCTCATGTCGGCTGCAAAACCGGCCTGAAGCAACGCATCGGCCAACAGCCGAGCAAGCCGCGCTTCGTCCTCGATGATCAGGACACGCATTCGACAGGCCTTACAAGTCGAAAACTGCCTTAAACAAGGAGTGTTAGGGCGTCCAGTGGAGGAAGTTGGTCGGCAATCCGAGGCAAAAGAGCAACACGCGGGGGGCGGTTCGGCCGCTTCCCGCGAAGATAAGGAGTTGGGGCATGATTTCAGTTCGCAATACGGCGCTTGCGCTGGTCGGCTTGGTGGTTGCGGCAGGAGGCGGCGCCTACGCCGCGTCGGACTGGCTCACGGGCAGCACCGAGGAGAAATTGACAACCCTCGCCGGGATACAGCCCGGGCTGGGAACCGTCATGGTCGAGTACTCGAACCGCTACACCAACACCTATTATGCCGCGAAAGCCGGCAACTGGGATCTCGCCGCGTACATGCTGAAGGAGGCGCTTGAGATCCAGGAAGTGGGCGAAACCACGCGGCCCGCGCGGGCACAAGCCCTGAAGCTTTTCGAGGACGCTTACCTAGGGAAGCTCGACGATGCCATCAAAGCGAAGGACTTCGCTCAGTTCGAAACCGCGTTCAACAATGGCGTCAAGGGCTGCAACGGCTGTCACACTTCGCAGGGATTTCCGTTCATCGAGTACCAGCTTCCGGATACGCCGCTGGCTCCCGTGAAATTTGCACAATAGAGCCGCAGGTCGGGACGCGCCCGAAGCTTCTTCGTGCGGTCTCGCGCTGCCGCCCGCGAGCCATTCGCGGCCGGCGCTGAGAGGCTCCGGCGCGCGGATGCCAGGCACGCGCGCCGAAGATAGTATCACCTTGGATGTCGGACACGCGTAAGTCTGCCCACCGGCCGCACTGCGGCCGGTGTCGCAGCGGTCTTGCCTCAGTCTCACGTCTGCGACGTAGCGTGAAGGGCAAGGGATCGGAGCGACGGGATCATGCCACAAGTCCACCGGATGTTCTTCCACTACAGCGAGCTGCCGCTCAGCATGCGTACGCTCTACACGATGACGCTTCTCGTGATGGGTATCGGCTATCTGTTCGCCATGATCCAGATTTACGAAGTCGACGCCGGGCGCGACGGCAAGCCAGGTCTATCGGCAAGCGACATCGCCATCGCCTACGGCGGCAGCAAGGCGGCCAGCAAACTGGAGTCGGCCTTGTCGGGGCCAATGTCGGGGATACTCGCGGCCGACGATGTCGCGACCATTACCAGGTGGGTGCACGCGGGCGCCGATGAGACCGGATACGAATCGCAGATCAAGCCGATCATTGCAAAACGGTGTGCCGGTTGCCACGACGGCAGCAATCCTCATTTGCCCAATCTCAGTAGCTATGACGACCTCGCGAAGACCGCACAAATCGATACGGGCATGAGCATCGCAGCGTTGGTGAGAAGTCTCCCATATCCACATGTTCGGCGTGACGTTCATATTCTTCATCATGGGGCTGATCTTCAGCCACGCCTATGTGCGGCCGGTGTGGTTCAAGTGCGCCGTCATCGCCCTACCGTTCCTTGCGGTGATCATAGACACCGGCTCTTGGTACCTGACGAAGATCAACCCCGCCTTCGCCTGGACGGTCATCGTCGGCGGTGCGTTGATGGGGCTCAGCTTTGCAACCGAGTGGATCGTGTCGATGTACCAGATCTGGTTCTACAAGTACCCAGGTGCCGGGCATCCGGCCAATCCCGTGATCGGCTGAGCCCTCAGGTCCAGCGACAAAGAGGTTCTAAGGGATCAAGCGGCTGCTGCCTTCAGAGGGTGACGGCCCCTAGCCCCCGAAGAGGCGTTCGAAGAAGCCGCGCCGCCTGGTCGGCTGCGGAGCGGGCGCGGTGGTCTGCAGCTGCGTGCATTCCGGAGAATTCCGGTCGAGCATGCAGTTCCGCATCCGCAGCTCGTTCGCGGCCTGCTCCCCTCCGTATCCGGCGCTCGGCCCGATCTGCGGCGGCGGCTGGCTGAGAAGATAGGGAACGAGGTCGGTGCCGGGAAGCTGCTGCACCGGCACGCCCTGATGCGCCTTGGTCATGAACTTCGACCAGATCTCGGCCGGCACATTCGCGCCCGACGCGTGCTTGGTCGGCGCGTCGGTGTCGTTCCCGACCCAGACGCCTGCGGTCAAATTCGCCGTGTAACCGATAAACCAAGCGTCACGGAAATTCTGGCTCGTTCCGGTCTTGCCGCCGGCCGGCCATCCGGCGAGCTCGGCGCGCGTGCCGGTGCCCATCTCCACGGTCGCCTGCAGCATGTAGTTCATCAAGGCGACGCTCTCGATCGAGATCACGCGCCGCGGCGTCTGGTCTTTGGAGCGATCGTAGAGAACATCGCCCTTCGGCGTGCGCACGCGCTGCACCACGTAGGGGAGCACGGAATAACCGCCATTGGAGAAGGGCGCGTAGGCGCCGGTCAGCTCAAGCAGCGACACCTCCGACGTGCCGAGCGCGATCGACGGCACGGCTTCAAGCGCGGAGTTGATGCCCATCCGCTTTGCGGTCTGCACGACCGCTTCCGGCGTCACCTGGTCGGCGAGCTGCGCCGCAATCGTGTTGATCGAATGGGCAAGCGCGTCGATCAGCGTGATCGGCCCGCGGAACTTACCGTCGTAGTTCTGCGGCGACCAGCCATCGATGGTGACCGGCTCATCGATCATTACGGTGTCGGGCCGATATCCGAGCTTCTCGATCGCGGTCAGGTAGACGAACGGCTTGAAAGCGGAGCCGGGCTGGCGGCGAGCGTCGATCGCGCGGTCGTACTGGCTTTGCGCATAGCTGCGCCCGCCAACCAAAGCGCGCACCGCGCCGGTGCCATCGATGACGGCCATCGCGCCCTGGCCGACGCCGTATCTGTCGCCCTCTTTGTCAAGCGTGTCGGAGACCGCGTGCTCGGCCGCATCCTGGAGATCGAGATCGACGGTCGTCTCAACGACCACGTCCTGCTCGATGCTGCCGATGTGATACGGCAGCACGTCCATCACCCAGTCGGCGATATAGTTGCCGCTGCGCTTCAGCTCATAGTTCGATGCGGGCGGAGGCGCGTCGCGCGCCGCCTTCGCCTGCTCCGGCGTGATGTAGCCCTCTTCGGCCATGGCGGCGAGGACGAGCGCCGCGCGCTGATGGGCGGCCGCCGGGTTCTTGTTCGGCGCGTAGCGGCTCGGTGCCGGCAACACGCCGGCAAGCGTCGCCGCCTGCGCCAGCGTCAGATCGTGCGCGTCGACGTTGAAATAGACGTTGGCGGCGGCCTCGATCCCGTAAGCACCCGAGCCGAAATAAACCCGGTTCAGATACATATCGAGGATCTGATCCTTGGTGTAGTTCGACTCCAGCCAGAGCGCGAGGATCACCTCCTGCACCTTGCGCTTCAAGGAGCGTTCCGGCGTCAGGAACATGTTCTTGGCGAGCTGCTGGGTCAGCGTCGAGCCGCCCTCGACCACGCCCCCGGCGAAGACGTTCTTGGCGACGGCGCGGAGAAGCCCGATCGGATCGACGCCGTGGTGCGTGCGGAAGCGGCGGTCTTCGATCGCGATCACCGCGTTCGGGACGTAGGACGGCAGATCGGAGAGCGCGACCGCCTCCCCGCCGGTGTCGCCGCGATTGCCGATCAAGCGGCCGTCGACGGCAAGAATCTGGATGTTCGGCGGACGGTCGGGGACCTTCCAATCCGAGGCGCTGCGAAGGTCAGCGGCGTAGTAAGCGATCAGGCCGACGCCGGCGAGCGCCACCCAGACGCCGAGCATGAACATCAGGCGGAAGGTCCTGAGGATGATCGAGCGGCGGCGGCGCTGGCGCGGGGCCCGCTTTCGCTTGCTCGGCTTGGCACGGCGTTTCGAGGTCTTCTCCGACGGGCGCTTGCGCACCTCGGCTGGACGCTCATCCGCCTGAACCGCGAAGTCCTGCGGTTCATCGCTCACGAATTTCGGCTCGATCCTGCGCGGCTTCCTGCGGCCTGCCATTCCTCGTCCCAGCTCTGCCCCAAGGGGCGTGTCGTCGCCAAATTGGGCGATTGAGGGGCGATTAATACCCCGTCAGCGTTTACCTTCTCTTAAGGAAGGGCGCGACAGGCGGGACCGGAATCCCCACAACGGCGGGTACGCGGCAGTTTCGAGGAGCCCCCGCCATGACCGAACGCGTCGATTGGGTCGACGTCGCCAAGGGCCTGTGCATCATCATGGTGGTGACGATGCACTCCACGCTCGGCGTCGAAAAGGCGGCGGGCGCGTCCGGCTGGATGGGCTACGCGGTCGAATTCGCGCGTCCCTGGCGCATGCCGGACTTCTTCATGATCTCAGGCCTTTTCCTGGCGCGACGCATCGACGCGCCGTGGCGCGTCTACCTCGATCGCAAGGTGCTGCACTTCTTCTACTTCTACGTCCTGTGGCTGACGATCCAGTTCGCCTTCAAGGCGCCGGGGATCGCGGCGGAGGACGGCTGGGAAGGAGCCCTCCGCCAGTACCTGTTCGCCTATATCGACCCCTGGGGCACGCTCTGGTTCATCTATCATCTGGCGCTCTTCCTTCTCGTCACGCGACTCCTGAAGGACGTGCCGTGGGTCATCGTGTGGCTCTGCGCGGCGGCGCTTGAGATCGCGCACATCAACACCGGCTCGGTGCTGATCGACGAGTTCGCCTCGCGCTTCGTCTATTTCTACACCGGCTACATCTTCGCGAGCCGGATATTCCGGCTGGCCGAGGAAGTGAACGCCGACTCCTGGATGGCGCTGACGGGGCTCGTGCTGTGGGGCGTGCTCCACGCGATCTTTGTGTTCGACGGCTACGGCGACCTCCCGTTCGTGAGCCTGGGGCTTGGGCTTGCCGGCGCGCTCGCCGTCATCACTGCCGCCACGCTGCTCAACCGGACGTTCGTCTCCCCGGTGCTCCGCTGGCTCGGCGAGCACTCGATCGTCGTCTACCTCGCCTTCTTCCTGCCGATGGCGCTTTCACGCACTGTGCTCCTCAAGACCGGCGTGATCACCGACATCGGGACGATCTCGATCCTGGTCACGCTCGTCGGCGTCGCCGGGCCGGTGCTCCTCTACGCCTTCGTGCAGGCGACCGGAGTCGGCAAGTTCCTGTTCGAGCGGCCGCAATGGGCGCGGATCGACGGCGCCCGTCGCCACCGCGGGGAGCGGCAGGAAACCCTCGTTCCGGCGGAATAGCCCGCCCCCCTCGCGTTTCGTCGCTCCGCCCGCGGCGAAACCACATTCCTTCCACCGCGACACGCCCACGAAACCGCGAAACAGCACTCTTCTCCACGGCTGCAGCAGACATGCTGCTGCAGCACCGGAGGGGAAGCACAATGACCAGGACTGGAGTTGTCCGAAGCCTTGCCGCCGCCGCGGCCGTCGCCGCCGCGATCGCGTTTTCGGCGCCCGCGGCCGCGCTTCAGCCGAGCGGCCACGCCATCCGAGTCAACCCGGCGGTGAACGCCACCGGCCCGGGCGGCGAGCGCCTGATCGAGCTCGAAGGCGCCGTCTTCATGGGCGACGTCATCGTCGCCAGCCCGAACGGCCTGGCGCAGATCAAGTTCATCGACGATACGCGGCTGGTGATCGGGCCGAACTCGCGTCTGACGATCGATACCTTCGTCTTCAACCCCGACAACACCGCCCGCAAAGTGACCATGACGGCGCTCAAGGGCACGTTCCGCTTCATCAGCGGCACCAGCCCGCCGGGCGCCTATACGATCCGCACGCCGTCGTCGACGATCGGCATCCGCGGCTGACGACTGCGGCACGGGAGTAACCGCTTGAATTGGCCGGCGTGGCGGGCGAAATGTCCGCCATGCCGAAAGACGTTCGCGCCCCCGTCGCCAAAGCCCCGCTTCATGCCGGCGATCATCTGATCCTGGTCGACGGCTCCGGCTTCATCTTCCGCGCCTTCCACGCGCTGCCGCCGCTCACGCGCAAGTCCGACAACCTGCCGGTCGGCGCGGTCGCCGGCTTCTGCAACATGATCTGGAAGCTCCTGCAGGAGGGGCCGACCTCGGAGCCCGGCGATGAGCCGACGCATTTCGCCATCATCTTCGACTATTCGGCGAAGACCTTCCGGCGCGACATCTACGCCGACTACAAGGCGCACCGGCCGGAGCCGCCTTCCGACCTCGTCCCGCAATTCGGTCTGATCCGCGAAGCGACACGCGCGTTCAACCTCGCCTGCGTCGAGCAGGAAGGCTGGGAGGCCGACGATCTGATCGCGACCTACGCCATGCAAGCAACGGAAGCCGGCGCGAGCGTCACCATCGTCTCGTCCGACAAGGACCTGATGCAGCTCGTCAAGCCCGGCGTCACCATGGTCGACACGATGAAGAACGTCTCGATCGACCGCGAGGCGGTGAAGGAGAAGTTCGGCGTCTATCCGGAGAAGATGATCGATCTCCAATCGCTCGTCGGCGATTCCACCGACAACGTGCCGGGCGTCCCCGGCATCGGGCCGAAGACGGCGGCGCAGCTTCTCGACGAATACGGCGACCTCGACACGCTGCTCGCCCATGCCGGTGAGATCAAGCAGCAGAAGCGGCGCGAGAACCTGATCGAGTTCGCGAGCCAAGCGCGCATCTCGCGGAAGCTCGTGACGCTTTCCATCGACGTGCCGCTCGACGTGCCGCTCAACGACCTCGCGGTCGAAGCCGTCGATGGCGCAAAGGCCGTCGCATTCTGCAAAGCCATGGAGTTCACGGCGCTCACGAAGCGCGTCGCCGACAAGACCGGCGTCGATCCGGCCGAGGTGGCGCCGGCGACGCTGGAAATCCAGGGCTGGCAAGGCGTCGGCGGGCCGGCGCACGGCCCCGACATCGGCGTTTCGGAACGGCCCGACGCTTCGCCCCAAGGACAGGCGCAGGGGCGGCTTCCGCTCGGGCCCGATCCGAGGGCGCGCGGCGCTGCAAGGCCCGCAAGCCGGGAAGCCAAGAGCGCGCTCGGAAAGCCGGGCGATCTCGCGGCGGCGCGGCTCAAGAGCGCCGGCGACGCGAAGATCGACATCGCGAAGTATCAGTCGATCCGAGAGATCGGCGCGCTTCAGAGCCTGATCGAGGCGGCGCGCGAGCGCGGGCTCGTTTCGATTGAGCTGGAGACCACCGGCGCGAGCCCGATGCTCGCCGAGATCTGCGGGATGGCGCTCGCGCTTTGGCCCGGAGAATCCGCCTACGTGCCACTCGGTCATCGTGTCGGCGACGGCGACATCTTCGGCGGCGACCTTGAGAAGGATCAGATTCCGCTCAACGCCGCGCTCGTTGCACTGAAGCCGCTGCTCGAAGACCCGTCGGTCGTAAAGATCGGACAGAACATCAAGGACGACTGGCTGGTGCTCGCCCGCCACGGCATCGAAATGGCACCGATCGACGACACCATGCTCATGTCCTACGCGCTCGACGCAGGCGCGCTGAAGCACGGGCACGGAATCGACGAGCTCGCGCACGACCTCTTCGCGCACGATCGGATCGCCTTCAAAGCCGTCGCCGGAACCGGCAAGGACAAGGTGACCTTCGACCGCGTGCCGATCGACCGGGCGACGCAATACGCCGCCGAGGATTCCGATCTCGCGCTTCGCATCTGGAGCGTCCTGAAGGCGCGGCTTCCGGCGAGTCAGGTGACGCGTGTCTACGAGCGGCTTGAGCGGCCGATGATCCCGGTGCTCGCGAAGATGGAGCGCCGCGGCATCAAGGTCGACCGACAAATCCTCTCGCGCCTTTCCGGCAACTTCGCGCAGAAGGCGGCGGCGGCAGAGGCCGAAATCTACGAGCTCGCGGGCCAGGAGTTCAACATCGGCTCGACCAAGCAGCTCGGCGACATCCTCTACGGCAAGATGGGACTTGCCGGCGGCAAGAAGACCAAGACCGGCCAGTGGTCGACCGATGTGAAGGTGCTCGAAGAGCTGGCGGAGGAAGGCGTCCCGATCGCGCGAAAAATCGTCGACTGGCGACAGCTGACGAAGCTCAAGTCCACCTACACCGATGCATTGCCCTCCTACATCCATCCGGAGACGGGCCGCGTCCACACCGACTACGCGCTCGCCTCGACCTCGACCGGGCGGCTCTCATCGTCCGAGCCGAACCTGCAGAACATCCCGGTCCGCACCGAGGAGGGTCGCGCCATCCGCCGCGCCTTCATCGCCGAGGAGGGCTACAAGCTCGTCTCCGCCGACTACAGCCAGATCGAGCTTCGCGTGCTCGCGCACATGGCCGAGATCCCGCAGCTCGTGAAGGCCTTCGACGAGGGGCTCGACATCCACGCGATGACCGCGTCGGAGATGTTCGGCGTGCCGGTCGAAGGCATGGACCCGATGGTCCGCCGCCGCGCCAAGGCGATCAACTTCGGCATCATCTACGGCATCTCCGCCTTCGGGCTCGCGGCACAGCTCGGCATCCCGCGCGGCGAGGCGGCCGACTACATCAACCGCTACTTCGAGCGCTTCCCCGGAATTCGCGGCTATATGGATTCCACCAAGGCGTTCTGTCGCGAGCATCTCTATGTCGAGACGCTCTTCGGGCGGCGGGCGCACTACCCCGAGATCCGCTCGTCGCAGCCGTCGCTGCGCGCGTTCCAGGAACGCGCGGCGATCAACGCGCCGATTCAGGGTTCTGCCGCCGACATCATCCGGCGCGCGATGATCCGCATGGACGAGGCGCTGGAAGAAGCGGGACTATGCGCGCGGATGCTCCTGCAGGTGCACGACGAGCTGGTGTTCGAGGTGCCGGACGCGGAGGTCGACGACACGATCCCCGTGATCCGCAAGGTGATGGAGAGCGCGGCGCTACCGGCGGTGCAGCTCCGCGTGCCGCTCCACGTCGACGCACGCGCCGCCGACAACTGGGACGAGGCGCATTAGTCTGGTGCCATCGAACGGAAGGGCTATGTCGAGCACCAAGGCTTGCGCCGGCCGGTCCACGCGCGCGCCAAGCCTTCGCTCGTGAGAATGGCGCCAAGCGAGCGGCCGTCGCGCACAACGATCCTGAGC
Source organism: uncultured Alphaproteobacteria bacterium (assembly GCA_963761005.1). Classification (GTDB taxonomy): domain Bacteria; phylum Pseudomonadota; class Alphaproteobacteria; order Rhizobiales; family Afifellaceae; genus DASWJZ01. The sequence continues at coordinate 141,119 of CAVXFK010000027.1, read as the reverse complement.
TTCCGCCCGTAGCGGTCCTCGTCCCGGTCCTCACTCGTGAGCGCGAACGGCCCTTCGTTCAGAAGCTGACGCAGCCGCTCGGTCGCCGCGGCGCCAAGCCTGGCCTCGTATTCGCAGCGCGGCGGATGCGTCTCCGGCGCGTCGATGTCGGCGATGCGGACCTTGACGCCGCCGGTCCAGAACGTGTCGCCGTCGACCACGCAGTTGTAGCGGGGGCCAGCTCCACACAATACGAACGACGCCTCGATCGTCTCGCTGGTGGATCGCTTCGCGTCCTCGACCCCGATCTTCGGCAGCGTGAGGCGCGGACCGTCGTGGCCGAGCAGGAACTCGCCGGCGCCGACGACAAGCGCGCCGAGGAGAAATGCCGCGGCCACGCCGCTGTGGAAGGCGCGCGCGCTGAAGGTCCTTCCGCGAATCTGGGTCTTGTAGGGAATGATCTTCGCCACGGCCGGCCAGCCTCGCCCCGCTTTCCGCGCGCGACTTTGCGGCGGCGGCGGTTAGGGAATCGTCGCCGTCAGCGCTACAATTGCCGATTGTGCGCTATAGATATACAACTAAAAAGGGATAGCCGTCAGGTTTTCCGCCGCCGGTAGCGGATCTCGTCGAAACGCTGCCCTAGGCCGTCATAGAGGAGCAGCCGGCCGACCAACGGCTCGCCGATCCCGGCAACGAGCTTCAGCACTTCGAGCGCCTGGATCGAGCCGATGACGCCGGTGAGCGCACCGAGAATGCCGGCCTCGGCGCAGGTCGGGAGGAGCCCGTCCGGCGGCGGCGCAGGGAAGACGTCGCGATAGCCGGGGTTCTCGCCCTCATAGGGCTTCAACACCGTGACGGAGCCGTCGAAGCGCCCAACCGCCGCGGTGACAAGGGGAATCTTCAGCGCCGCGCAGATGTCGGCGCTGAGATAGCGCGTGGAAAAATTGTCGGAGCCGTCGGCGACGATGTCGTAGCCGGAGAGGATGTCGCGCGCGTTCTCCGCCGTGAGGCGCATCTGATGCGGGACGACCGCGACGTGCGGGTTGATTCCCGCAAGCATCGCCTTCGCGCTTTCGACCTTCGGGATTCCGACGCGCTCCGTGGTGTGGATGATCTGCCGCTGTAGATTGGAGAGGCTCACCACGTCATCGTCGACGATGCCGAGCGTGCCGATGCCGGCAGCGGCGAGGTAGAGCGAAACCGGCGCGCCGAGCCCGCCCGCGCCGATGACGAGCACGCGCGCGGCCTTGAACTTCTGCTGGCCGGCGCCGCCCACCTCGCCGAGCACGATGTGGCGGGCGTAGCGCTTCAGTTCATCGGGCGAGAGCGGCGCGTGGTTCATCTCACGCGCCCGGCTGCGGGCCGTCGTAGCCCTCGATGACGAGGATCTCTCCCTCCGACGCGCCTAGGCGCAGAGCCTTAGCCTTCTGGTAGCCGGCGTCGTGGAAGCAGTCGAGGGCTGCTTGGTAGCTTGGGAACTCGATGACGACGTTGCGCGCCCGCGCCTTTCCCTCGACCGCCTCGCTCTTGCCGGCGCGTACCAGGAATTGGGCGCCGAAGCGGGAAAGCGGCTCTGCATTCGCCTTGACATATTCGCCGTAGGCTTGCGGGTCGTTCACGTCGACGCGCGCGATCCAATAGCCCTTCGCCATGCTCGCCTCCCTCAATGTGCCCTCTCGATCTCCGCGACGATGGCGGACGCCGCCGCGAGCGGGTCGGACGCCGCCGTGACCGGCCGCCCGACGACGAGATAGTCGGCGCCAGCCTTGATCGCCTCGCCTGGCGAGAGCGTCCGCTTCTGGTCTCTGGCAGCCGACCCAATGGGGCGTACCCCGGGCGTGACGATCGCCATCTCCGCCCCGACGACTTTCCTGACGCTCGCCGCTTCAAGCGGCGAGCAGACGATCCCGTCCATGCCTGCCACCTTCGCCTCGGCCGCGCGCCGCGCGACGAGCGCCGCGACGCTTTCCACGTAGCCGGCATCGTTCAGGTCGGCGTCGTTCATCGAGGTCAGCGCGGTGACTGCGAGGAGCCCGGGCCCCGCCGCTTTTTCCTTTGCCTGCCGCAGCGCGGAGACTGCGGCGCGCATGGCCTTCGGATAGGTGTGGATCGTCGTGAAGGTGACGCCGAGCCGGCAAATACTCGAAACGCCGCCGGCGACCGTTGCGTCGATGTCGAGGAGCTTCATGTCGAGGAAGATGCGCTTGCCCTCACGCGTCAGCTCGTCGATCAGCGCCAGCCCTCCGGCGAAAACGAGCTGCATGCCGATCTTGTAGAAGCTTGCGCGGCTGCCGAGAGCGCCGACCAGCTGCCGCGCCTCGCCGACGTCCGCGACGTCGAGCGCGACGATCATCCGGTCGCGCGCGTCGCGGGGCTGAAGCTCGGCGCGCATCGCCGCTAGAGCTTCCTCAACGCGACTTCCTTCACCGCGTGGTTGGCGTCTTTTCTCAAGATCAGGTCGGCGCGCGGCCGCGTCGGCACGATGTTCTCGCGCAGGTTCACAAGGTTGATGCGCTCCCAGAGGCCGTCCGCCACCTGCTTCGCCTCTTGGTCGCTCAGGTCGGCATAGCCGTGGAAATAGGAGGCGGGATCGCGGAAACGCGTCTCCTTGAGCCGCATGAAGCGCTCAACGTACCAGCTGCGGAGCGCCGCCTCGTCGGCGTCGAGATAGACGGAGAAGTCGAAGAAGTCGGAGACGAAGGGAATCGCCTTCCCGTCCTTCGGCAGCACGCGTGGCTGCAGCACGTTCAGCCCCTCGAGGATCAGGATGTCCGGCCGGTCGACGATCGTCGTATCGCCGGGCACGATGTCGTAGGTCAGGTGCGAATAGACCGGTGCGGAGACCTGCGACGTCCCCGCCTTGATGTCGGAGAGGAACCCGAGGAGCGTCGTCACGTCGTAGCTCTCCGGAAAGCCCTTGCGCTCCATCAGCCCCTCGGCCTGAAGCACCGCGTTCGGGAAGAGAAAGCCGTCGGTGGTGATGAGCTCGACCTTCGGCGCCGACGGCCAGCGCGTCAGAAGCTCGCGCAGCACGCGTGCCGTCGTCGATTTGCCGACGGCGACCGAGCCGCCGATCCCCATGACGAACGGGACTTTTGTGTCGTTGGTGCCGAGGAAGCGCTGCGTCGCCTCGAACACGCCCTGCGTCGCCGTTACGTAGAAGGAGAGGAGGCGCGAGATTGCCAGATAGACGCGCTCGACCTCCTCGAGCGACACCGGGTCGCCGAGCGAGCGTAGCGCGTCGATCTCCGCCGCCGAAAGCGTCATCGGCATGTCGGCGCGAAGCTTCGCCCATTCCTCGATGGTGAAGATGCGGTAGGGCGAAAGGCTTGTGCGCGCGACCTGGTCCATCAGGCTTCCTTCCGCCTTGCCTTCTCTTCAAGCCCGGTTTCGGCGGCCCGGCGCTGAAGCTCGCTCTTCACATCGTCGAACGGCACGCCGGTCACGTCGAGGAGCACGAGCAGGTGATAGAGCACGTCGGCGGCTTCCGCCTTCAGGCCCTCGCGGTCGCCTTCGACCGCGGCAATCGCCGCCTCGACCGCCTCCTCGCCGAGCTTCTTGGCGCACTTCCCGACGCCGGCGGCCGCAAGCTTCGCCGTATAGGAGCCGGGATCGCCGGAGCGCGCGCGCGCCGCGACGATCTTCGCCAGGTCCTCAAGCGTGAAATCGGTCATTTGGCAGGTGATTCCCGGGTCGGGGCCGCCTTTTAGCCCGAAATGCGACGGACCGGTATCCCCGCCGCCGCCATCGCCGCTTTGGCCTCGGCGATCGTGTGGGTGCCGAAATGGAAGATCGAGGCGGCAAGCACGGCCGTCGCGTGTCCGTCGCGGATGCCCTCAACCAGATGCTCGAGCGTCCCGACGCCGCCCGACGCGATCACCGGCACGCGCACGGCGTCGGCGACGGCGCGGGTCAGTGGTATGTCGAAGCCCTTTTTGGTGCCGTCGCGGTCCATCGAGGTGAGCAGCAATTCGCCGGCGCCGAGCGCCACCACCTCGCGCGCATAATCGACGGCGTCGAGCCCGGTCGGTCGCCGTCCGCCGTGCGTAAATATCTCCCAGCGCGGCGGCCCGGCTTCGCCCCGCACCTGCCGTGCGTCGATGGCGACGACGATGCACTGGTCGCCGAATTTCTCCGCCGCGCGCGCCACGAACCGGCGGTCAGCGACGGCTGCCGTGTTGATCGACACCTTGTCGGCGCCGGCAAGAAGCAGGTTGCGGATGTCATCGATACTGCGCACGCCGCCGCCGACTGTGAGCGGCATGAAGCACCGGTCGGCGGTCCGCGCGACGACGTCGAGGATGGTGCCTCGGTCCTCGTGGCTCGCCGTGATGTCGAGGAAGCACAGCTCGTCGGCGCCGGCCGCGTCATAGGCCTTCGCCGCCTCCACCGGATCGCCGGCGTCGACGAGATCGACGAAGTTCACGCCCTTCACGACGCGGCCGTCCTTCACGTCAAGGCAGGGGATTACGCGGGCTTTCAACATGGCGGGCGGCGGCGAGCGGCGAACGGAGGATAGCGGGGCGTCTCCTTAGCGCGCCAAGCCGCGGCGCGACAGAGGAAACCGGCAAATGCCTTATGCTTCGCGCGCCTTGGCTGCGGGCTGTGCGGACCGCGGCTCGTCCGCAATTGCCGAGCGGAAATCCTTCAGGATCACGTTCGCGACGCTTTCTGCCGACATCGGCCGGCCGAGATAGAAGCCCTGCAATTCGTCGCAGCCTGCGTGGGCGAGGAAGAGCGACTGCGCCCTCGTCTCGACGCCCTCCGCGTTGATGCGCATGCCGAGCGAACGCGCGAGCGCGACGATCGCCTCGATGATGGAGGCCGGATGATCGCCGTCGCCAGCGAGCGCGCGGACGAAGGACTGGTCGATCTTGAGCTTGTCGAACGGGAATTTCCAAAGGTAGCTCAAGCTCGAATAACCGGTCCCGAAATCGTCCATCGCGATCCGGACTCCGAGCGCCTTCAACTCCGCGAGCTGCTTCAAGACACCCTCTGTGTGCGAAAGGAGGAGGCCCTCGGTGATCTCAAGCTCGAGCCGCTCCGCCATAAGGCCCGCGGCGTTCAGCGCGTCGCGCACGGTCTCCGCAAGCCGCCCATCCTCAAACTGCGCAGGCGACAGGTTCACCGCGACCGTAAGCTTCGTCGGCCAGGTCGCGGCGGTCGCGCAGGCGCGGCGGATGACCCATGCGCCGATCTCGCCGATCAGCCCGAGCCGCTCGGCGACCGGCACGAAGAGCGCTGGTGACACCTCTCCCCCTTCCGCATTCGGCAGCCTGACCAGCGCCTCAAATCCCTTGAGCCGCATGTCTGCGGTGCTGCGGATCGGTTGGAACTGCAGCTCGAATGCTCCTTCGGTGACTGCACTCTTGATGAGCGATTCGAGCGCGCGCCGCGCCTTGAGCTCCGCATCCATCTCAGGGCGAAAGAGGCTGCGCGTGCCACGGCCCTCGCTCTTGGCATGAAAGAGCGCGATCTCGGCGCTCTTCACGAGGCCGGCGGCATCCTCGCCGTGCGCCGGTGCAACGGCGCTGCCGACGGAGACGGTGAGCTCCACGTCGCGGCCGCTCGGCCGAAAAGTCTCGCCGAGCGCGGCGACGATACGCCGCCCCGTGCGCGAGATCTGGCGCGGTGAGCGGACGATCTCGGCGAGCGCGAAGTCGTCGCTGCCGAGGCGCGCAAGCAGGTTCTGCTTCTCGGTAATGAGGAGCAAGCGCCGCGCGACCTGGCGCAGAATCTCGTCGCCCGTCGCGTGCCCGTAGGTATCGTTGACCTCCTTGAAGCCGTTGATGTCGACGATATGGACGGCGACCGGACAGCCGAGGCCGATCGCTTCGTCGAGATCCTGCATGAAGCGCGCGCGGTTCGCGACCTCGGTCAGCGCATCGTGGTGAGTGAGGAATTCGGCGCGCGAGTCCGATTGCCGCTTCTGCCGGGTGCGCCAGTAGAAACCGAGCGCCGGCAGCCCGAATGCGATGGCAATGATTGCGGCGAGCGAGAACGCCACGCCTTCGATCCGCGCATGAAAGGCAGCGCGTTTCTTGGACTGGTCGACATAGGCCTCCATGATGCCGATGACGTGGCCGTCGACCTTCACCGGCACGTAGGCCTCGGAATAGAAGGCCGGGCGCTCGCCCTCGAAATCCTCACCCTCTCCTTCTTCGCTCGCGTCAGCGCCGTTCTTGACCTCCACGATCGTCTTGCCGGCAAGCACGGCCTCTGCGGCTTCCGGATTGTGGAGAACGATCGATTCCGCCTTCGGATCGGTCTCGTCCGGCGCGCGCGAGGAGAGCCGCAGACGGCCGCTCGGCGTGTAAATCTTGTAGAGGAAGACGTCGCCGACCTTCTCGGCCTTCTCGAAGAACGCAATGTTGTCGCCCGACGCCGGTGCGCCGGCGACGATCGCTCCGAGGTCCTTGACGTTGGCGGCGAGGTAGCGCGCCCAGGCTTCGCCCTCCGCCTGCGCATCCTGGCGGAGCAACTGCTCGACGGTCCTCGACGTGACCGACACCGCCGCGAGCACTGCGGCGAGAAGGAAGACGACAAGGCCCGCGATCAGGACGACATCGCGGCGAAGGGTACGCATGAAGGGACGCCAGCAGAACCGGCCTGCGAGAATGTATCAGAAGTCCTAAGGGAACCTTTCAATCCTTAATTGCGTCGCCGGCACCGGCTTCACGGCGCGCTTTGGCCAAGAAGCATGAGCGCCGCCTTCGGGTCGATGCGGCCGTCATAAAGGGCGCGCCCGCTGATCGCGCCTTCGAGCCTGGCGGCATCGGGCCGAAGCAGGCGCCGGATGTCCTCCATCGAGGCAAGTCCGCCGGACGCGATCACGGGAATCGACACGGCATCGGCGAGCGCGATCGTCGCCTCCCAATTGACGCCGGCAAGCACGCCGTCGCGGTCGATGTCGGTGTAGATAATCGCGGCGACGCCTGCGTCTTCGAAGAGCCGCCCAAGATCGAGCGCCATCACGGCGGAGGTCTCAGTCCAGCCCTCGACCGCGACCTTGCCGCCGCGCGCGTCGATGCCGACGGCGATCTTCCCGGGGTTTTGCCGCGCGGCGTCGCGAACCAGATCGGGGTCGCGCAGCGCCGCCGTGCCGAGGATCACGCGCGTCACGCCTTTCTCCAGCCAGCCGTCGATCGCCGTGCGATCGCGGATGCCGCCGCCGATCTGCACCTTCATCGTCGGCCGGATGCTGCGAAGGATCGCATTGACCGCTTCCGCGTTCTTCGTCTTGCCGGCGATCGCCCCATCAAGGTCGACGACGTGCAACCACGGAAAGCCGATATCCATGAAGGCGCGCGCCTGCTCGCCCGGGTTCTCGTTGTAGACGGTCGCCTTGTCCATCGCGCCTTTGACAAGACGCACGCACTTCCCGTCTTTCAGGTCGATGGCGGGGAAGAGGATCATCGAGCGGAAGAACTCACGGCTTCCACTTCAGGAAATTCGCGATGAGCCTGAGCCCAAGCGTCTGGCTCTTCTCGGGGTGGAACTGCGTGCCGACGTAATTGTCGCGCCCGACGATCGCCGTGAGCGGCCCGCCGTACTCGGTCGAGGCCACGAGATCGTCCGCCGCGCGCGGCGCGAGATGGAACGAGTGCACGAAATAGGCGTCGAGACCCGCCTCGCCGGTCGGGATCTCGGCGAGGATCGGGTGGTCGTGGACGACGTTGAGTGAGTTCCAGCCCATGTGCGGGATCTTGAGATCCGGGTCGGTCGGCGTGATCTCCACCACGTCGCCGCCGATCCAGCCGAGCCCTTCGCTCGTAACCTTCTCGAGCCCGCGCTCCGCCATGAGCTGGCAGCCGACGCAGATGCCGAGGAACGGCTTTCCGGCCGTGATCACCTGATCGTTTAGCGTCTCCACCATGCCCGGAACCGCGTCGAGCCCACGCCGGCAGTCGGCAAACGCGCCAACGCCCGGAAGCACGATCCGTTCCGCCTTGGCGACCATGCCGGCGTCGGCGGTGACGACGATTCTATCGCCGGTGTCGCGTGCCGCGCGCTCGAACGCCTTCGCGGCAGAGTGCAGGTTCCCCGAGCCATAGTCGATGATGGCAACGGTCGCCATTGTTCATATCCTTCGGAGCATGGTCTCGGCCGACCTTGCTTCGCCCGCCGAAGCGGGCTTCGCGAAGGCGGGAAACCGGCTACTTTTCCGGACCATGCTCAGACTTCCGGCTCGGGAAAGAGCCCGAAGATCGGCTCGTCGGCGCCCTGCGCGCGCGCTTGCGGCGAGTAGGCGGCGCGCGCCATCGCCTCGCCTTCCGAAACGCTATCGGGCTCGCCGGCCCACTCCCCGAAGAAGCGCGTCTCCGCTTCGCCATAGTCCCGCCCGGACGCCGGGCCCAAGTCGCCCCAGCCGCGGGCACGGAGCGCCATGCGGCGGAAGTTGTTCGCTTCGAGCGCGAAGAGGATGCCGCCGAGAGCGCCGATGATCGATGCAGCTTCGTGGCCGCCGAGGCGCCCGACCCAGGCGACCACCAGCAGGAAAACGATATAGTAGACGAGCGTCAGCCACATCCGGTGCCAAAGAACCCACAGGTACCGGAAAGAAGAGTGCCGGCCAGGAGATGCCGTCCTTCACGAAGCGGAACGCCTCCGGCGCGTCGAGCTCCTCCGGCGGCGCGTGAACCGTATAGACTCTCATCGGAGCGTCTTAGCCGGTCAGCGTTCCCTTGGTCGAGGGGATCGCCTCGGCATTTCTCGGGTCGATGGCGAAAGCGACGCGGAAGGCGCGCGCCACCGCCTTGAAGCACGTCTCCGCGACGTGATGCGAGTTGTCGCCGTAGAGGTTGACGATGTGGAGCGTAATCCCGGCGTTTTGCGCAAGCGCCTGGAAGAACTCGCGGAAAAGCTCGGTGTCGAAATCGCCGACCTTCGGCCGCGAGAACTCCACCTGCCAAACGAGAAACGGGCGCCCCGAGACATCCACCGACGCGCGCGTACAAACTTCGTCCATGGGAAGATCAATCGAGGCGTAGCGCGTGATTCCCTTGCGCTCGCCGAGCGCCTTGCCGATCGCAGACCCAAGCGCAATGCCGACGTCCTCCGTCGTGTGGTGGAGGTCGATATGCGTGTCGCCCTCCGCGCGCACGGTGAGGTCGATCAGCGAGTGCCGCGACAGCTGCTCGAGCATATGATCGAGGAAGCCGATCCCGGTCTTCACGTCATAGCGGCCCGACCCGTCGAGGTCGACGGCGACGCTGATCTTCGTCTCGGTCGTCTTGCGGGCGATCTCCGCCTTGCGCATGGCTGATCCTTCGAAAATGCGTGGCGCTTTTATCAGCGCCGCCAGGCTCTGGCCACCGGCGGCTTTGCATGCGCCGCCGTCGCGACCTACATATGCCCCATCGTTATCAGGGGTGGGGCCGGTGCTTCCTTGAGGAAGGCCGGCTTTATCCGCTGGAGGAGTATCCGAGATTGGCTGAAAAATCCCCTTACGACACTTGGCACGCGACGACGATCGTCTCGGTCAGGAAGGGCGGCAAGGTGGTCATCGCCGGCGACGGACAGGTGTCGATCGGCCAGACCGTCATCAAGCACAACGCCCGCAAGGTTCGCACCCTATCGAAAGGCGACGTGATAGCCGGCTTTGCCGGCGCGACCGCCGACGCCTTCACGCTGCTTGAGCGTCTGGAGGCGAAACTCGAGCAATATCCGAAGCAGCTCATGCGCGCCTGCGTGGAGCTCGCCAAGGACTGGCGCACCGACCGCTATCTCCGCCGCCTGGAGGCGATGATGATCGTCGCCGACAAATCAACGACGCTGGTCTTGACCGGAACCGGCGACGTGCTTGAGCCCGAGCACGGCATGGCGGCAATCGGCTCCGGCGGCAATTATGCGCTCGCCGCCGCGCGCGCTCTCGAAGGAACCGACTGGGACGCGGAGAAGATCGCGCGCCGCGCGATGGAGATCGCCGGCGAGATATGCGTCTATACGAACGCGAACGTGATCGTGGAGGCCCTCGATGCCGACCGCTAGCATGGCGAGCAGGATGGAACCCGAGTTGATGGAAGACGAGAAGAAGGTGACGTTCTCGCCGCGCGAGACGGTGTCGGAGCTCGACCGATTCATCATCGGACAGAACGACGCCAAGCGCGCCGTCGCCATTGCGCTCCGCAACCGCTGGCGCCGCCAGCAGATCACCGGGCCGATGCGCGAGGAGGTTCTCCCGAAGAACATCCTGATGATCGGCCCGACCGGCGTCGGCAAGACGGAGATCTCCCGCCGCCTCGCCAAGCTCGTCAATGCGCCCTTCATCAAGGTCGAGGCGACCAAGTTCACCGAGGTCGGCTACGTCGGCCGTGACGTCGAGCAGATCATCCGCGATCTGGTCGAGGTCGGGATCGGGCTCGTGCGCGCGGAAAAGCGCCGCGAGGTGCAGGCGCGCGCGCATCTTCAGGCCGAGGAGCGCGTGCTCGATGCGCTCGTCGGCGAGCATGCGAGCCCGACCACACGCGAAAGCTTCCGCAAGCGGCTGCGCGCCGGCGAGCTCGACGAAAAGGAGATCGAGGTCCAGCTCAAGGACACGTCGAACCCGATGGGCGCGTTCGAGGTTCCGGGGATGCCCGGTGCGTCGATCGGCGTGATGAATGTCGGCGAGATGCTCGGCAAGGCGTTCGGCCAGACCCGCACGAAGACGCGCAAGGTCTCGGTCAAGGACTCCTACGCGCTCCTGATCGACGAGGAGGCCGACAAGCTGCTCGACGAGGAGGTTGTGGTCGCCGACGCCGTTCGCGCGGTGGAGAACGACGGCATCGTCTTCCTCGACGAGATCGACAAAATCGCGTCAAGGAGTGACCTGCGCGGCGCCGACGTTTCGCGCGAGGGCGTGCAGCGTGACCTGCTCCCGCTCGTCGAGGGCACGACCGTCGCGACCAAGCACGGCCCGGTGAAGACGGACCACATCCTCTTCATCGCGTCGGGCGCTTTCCACGTGTCGAAGCCGTCGGACCTTCTGCCGGAGCTGCAGGGCCGGTTGCCGATCCGCGTCGAGCTCAACGCGCTGACGGAGGACGATTTTCGCCGCATCCTGACGGAGACCGAGGCGAGCCTCATCAAGCAATACAAGGCGCTGATGGAGACCGAAGGCCTGACCCTCGACTTCACGCCGGACGCGGTCGACTCAATCGCTCGCATCTCGGTGGAGGTGAACGCGTCCGTCGAGAACATCGGCGCGCGCCGCCTGCAGACGGTGATGGAGCGCATCCTCGACGACATCTCGTTCAACGCCACCGACCGCGCCGGCGAGACCGTCGTGATCGACGCGGCCTACGTCGAGAAGCACATCGGCGACCTCGCGAGGAACGCCGACTTGAGCCGCTTCATTCTGTAGACCAACCTCTGTCGTCATTGCCGGGCTTGACCCGGCAATCCATTCCGTCGCGGCTGTGGGGTGGCCCGAGCGTCGCGGAATGGATGCCCGGATCAAGTCCGGGCATGACAACGTAGTCTGCTCAGCCCGTGAGCGGCAGGCTCATGAAGTCGGAGCCGACGATCACGCGCCCCGAAAAATGCTTCTCGACCCCCTCCGCCCACATCGCGTCGGTGATCATCGGGTCGTCGCCGGGCACGAGATGGTTCAACACAAGCGTCTCCACGCCCGCCTGCGCGGCGATGCGGCCGACGTCCTCCGTCGTCGTGTGCGCAGCAATCAAATGCTTCTTGAGCGTCGCGGCGTTCGGGATGCGCGCAACGAGCGCGTCGACGCCGGGCTCGTAGAGCGCTTCGTGCACGAGGATGTCGGCGCCCGAAGCGAACTCGGCAAGCTTCGGATTATATTCCGTGTCGCTTGAGAACACGACGACGGCGTCCTTCGTCTCGAACTTGAAAGCAAAGTTCTCGGTGATCGGCGGATGCGGCGTCTGGAAGGCGGTGACCTTGACGGCGTCGTCCTGCATCACCGGCCCGCTCTCTGAGATTTCGTGCGCGCGGACCAGCTTGCGGACATCGGTCCGCCGCTCGTCCTCCAGGCGCAGCTCGATATCGAATTCGTTCAGCTCGAAGAAGAGCTTCGTCATCCGGGCGAGCCCGACCGGCCCGTAGGCGTCGACCACTTGCCGCAGGCCGCGCCCCCAGGCGTTCAGGATCAGATTGCCGTATTCGAGATTGTGGTCGGCGTGGTGGTGGGTGATGAAGATCGTACGAAGCGCCGCGAGCGGCATGCCGATACGCACCAGCTGCCGCGTCACCCCGTAGCCGCAGTCGATGACGTAGGGCCGGCCGGCCACGATCAGGAGGTTCGCCGGATTGGCGCGGCCGCTCGCGACCCGCGGCCCGCCTTTCGTCCCGAGCAGCACGAGACGGTCGGGCCCCAAGTCCGACGGCGGCATCTCGGACTGCCGCTCCGGCTCCCTCTCCGGATTCATGACGCGTTGCCGTCTCTTCGCGGCTCAGGCCGCGAGGCCAGCCTGGCCGGCAAGCTGCTTCAGGGACTCGACCGGGCGCGCGCCGACATGAGAAATCACTTCCGCCGCCGCGAGCGAGCCGAGCCGGCCGCAGACCTCGTAGGGGAAGCCGCGCGACAGGCCGTAGAGGAAACCCGCCGCATATTGATCGCCGGCACCGGTCAGGTCGACGAGGTTCTCCAGCATCGCGGCCGGGATCAGCACGCGCTCCCCATCGGCAAGCGCCATCGATCCTTCCTCGCTCATGGTGACGACGCCGAGCGGCACGTCGCGCTCGAACGCCTCGACGGCCGTCTCGAAGTCGCTCGTCTGGTAGAGCGAGAGCACTTCGTGGCGGTTGGCGAAAACGATGTCGAGCGCGCCTGAGCGCATCAGTTCCAGGAACTCGTCGCGGAAGCGGTCGACGCAGAAGGAATCGGAGAGCGTAATCGCGACCTTCCGCCCGGCGCCGTGCGCGATCTTGGCGGCGATGCGGAACGCCTCCTTCGCCTTCGGCGGGTCCCAAAGATAGCCCTCGAGATAGGTGATCGCCGCGCTCTCGACCGTCTTCTTGTCGATGTCGGCGGGGCTCAGCTCCTGGCAGGCGGCGAGAAAGGTGTTCATCGTGCGCTCGCCGTCGGGTGTGATCAAAATCATCGAGCGCGCCGTCGGGGTGCCGTCGGTGAGCGGCGCGGTCGGGAAGGCGATCTCGAGTGCCTTCATATCGTGCCGGTAGAAATGACCGAGCTCGTCGTCCGCCACCTTGCCGATGAAGCCGGCGCGTCCGCCGAAGGAGGCGACGCCCGCCGCCGTGTTTCCCGCGCAGCCGCCGGAGATCAGCTCCGCCGGGGCCATGTGGTCGTAAAGCCGGTCGGCCTCGGCGCCGTCGATCAGCCGCATCGAGCCCTTCACCAGGCCCTCGCGCACCAAGAAATCCTCTTCCGCATGCGCCAGCACGTCGACGATCGCATTGCCGATCGTCAGCACGTCGAGTTTCGGCTCTGTCATGGAACCCCGCTACAAAAGACCCGCCCGCCTAGCGAATCGCCGCCGGATTGGCAAATCCGCGCAAGCCGCCCCTCCCCTTCCGCTGAAGAGTTGGGGGGAAGGGTAGCGCATCAAGCCACGAACCTCCTCATGCTGAGGTGCTCCATTCCGCCCCTTCGAGGCTCCCCGGATCAAGTCCGGGGTCGCACCTCAGGATGAGGGCGGAATGGGGCCTCGAAGCACGCAGCGCACCCCGGGGATGGGTTGGACTTCTGGCCCAAGAGTTCCATTTGTCGTCATTGCCGGACCTGATCCGGGCATGACGACGGAGAGGAGGGTCTCATACATGCTCGACGCCGCGATCCTTGCCTTTCGCGACATCTTCTCGCCGCCGTTCCGCGGCGTGCTGATGAAGGCGCTGGCGCTGACGCTTGCGCTGCTCGCGGCGCTCTGGCTCATCGTCGAGTGGCTCGTCGCCCACTACGTCGTGACACCCTGGTCGTGGCTCGATACGGCGCTCGACGTGATGACCGGCGTCGGCCTGCTGGTGGCGCTCGGCTTCCTCATCGCGCCGGTCGCAGCGCTCTTCGCCGGTTTCTTCCTGGACGAGATCGCCGAGGTGGTGGAGCGCACGCATTATCCGGCCGAGCCGCCCGGCCGTCCGCAGCCGCTTCTTCTTTCGCTCGTCACCGCGTTGAAATTCCTCGGCGTCGTGCTCCTAGTGAACGCCGTCGCGCTGCCGCTGGTCCTGATCCTCGGCTTCGGGTTCCTGATCTTCCTCGCCGCCAACGCCTATCTCCTCGGCCGCGAATATTTCGAGCTCGCGGCGCTTCGGCGTCACGACGAACCTGAGGCGCGGCGGCTCAGGCGCCAAAACGCCGGGACGATCTTCGCGGCGGGGCTTCTGATCGCCGTCTTCCTCGCAATCCCGATCGTGAATCTCCTCGGGCCCCTCTTCGCGACTGCCTTCATGGTGCACCTCGAAAGACGCATCGCCGGCCCCGACGGGCTTCTGCGCGGCGCGATCGAACTCTAAGCCGGCAAACGCGTTATCCGTGCAGGTCGATCGGCCGGGAGCTCTTCATTGCTGCCGAAACTCGCCGCTTTCTGGGAACGCGTGCGGACCAGCCTCTGGTTCCTTCCGGCGCTGATGGTCCTCGCGGCCATGTTGCTCGCCTGGTTGGCGCTCCAGGTAGATATCGAGGTCAAGGCTTCCGGCTTCGTCTGGTGGATCAACCAGGGAAGCGCAGTGGAGGCGGGGCGTCTGCTCTCCGCGCTTCTCGGCTCGCTCATCACCATGGCGACGCTGGTGATCTCCATCACCATGGTCGTCCTGACGCTCGCCGCCGGTCAGCTCGGGCCGCGTCTCATCCGCAGTTTCGTCGGCGACCGCCGCACGCAAGGCGTGCTCGGACTCTTCATCGGCACGATCGTCTACATCCTGCTGATCTTTCGCCTCCTCGACAGCGAATTGCCGAAGGATGCCGTGCCGCATTTCGCCGTGACGACGGTGAGTGGGCTCGTCTTCATCTGTCTTCTGACGCTTCTCTATTACGTGCATCACCTCTCGCGCTCGATCGTCGCCGACACAGTCGTCAATCGCGTCGGCGAGGATCTCGACCGGGCGATCCGCAACAACCTTCGCGACGCGGAGGATGAAGTGCCGACAATCGTCACGAATCGATCGGAGGAGGCGCCGGCCCATTTCGGGCTCAAGGCCAGCGGCTACATCCAGACCGTGGACTATGGCGGCCTTGTGGAAGCCGCGGCCGAACGCGAAGCGTTGATCGAGCTTCTTGTGCGTCCCGGCCACCATGTGCTCGCCGGCCGTGCGCATGCGCTGGTCTGGCCCGCCGCGGCGCTCGACGACGAATTTCGCTCCGAGATCGTGGCGGCCGTCTCCGTCGGCCGCGAGCGCACGGCCTACCAGGACGTGGAATTCTCCATCCGCCAGCTCGTCGAGGTAGCGCTTCGTGCGCTCTCGCCCGGGATCAACGATCCCTTTACCGCCATTGCGGTGGTGGATCGCCTCGGCGCTTCGTTGGCGCTCGCGATGGAGCGCGCCGCGCCGCAGAAAATCTGGAACGACGCGGAAGGAAGCGTGCGGCTTGTCGCGGCGACGTCCGATTTCGACGGCCTGGTCGACTTGAGCTTCAACCAGATCAGGCAAGCTGGCGCGTACCACCCGGCCGTGCTTATCGCGCTTCTCGACGCGCTCGGGGCGCTCGCCGAAACGCCGCGCACGGAAGCACAGAGGGCGACGCTCCGCCGCCATCTGGAAGCGGTGATCGAGACCGGCCGTCGCGCGATCGACTACCCCGACGATTTGGCCGCGCTCGAAGGGCGCTACCGGCGGGCGAAGGGTGACGGAAATTGACGAAGTCGCCGACGGTGCTTCGGGCCACCGTGCGAAATTTCGGAGGCTTCGATGCGGATCGTTGGCGTGCTGAGTCTATAAGGCTTCTTGATCGACGTGCTGGCCCAGGACGGTGAGAACCGCTTCTGAGAATGGGCCGCGTCTCAGGCGAAGAGCGCGTTAAGCGCTGGATGCCGCTCGGTCGCCCTTGCCGCGGCTGGATCGAGCCCGACGACGTGTCCGGCCTTCGTAGCGACCAGGAAGGCGAGGATGATCGCGTAGACGAAGTGGAAATCGATGACGAAATTGTCGCTGCCGCCGACATAGGGGAAGTCCATGTAGGCGGCCCAGTAAAGCAGCATCAGGATGGCGCCGATGGTCCCGCTGACCCGCACCATCAGCCCGAAAAGCAGCGACAGCCCGATCAGAAGGTGCCCCCAAGCGACCAGAAAGCTCAAGATCGCCGCGACGAGGGCGCCGGCGAAAACGCCGTAGACGTCGTGGAATGTGGCGGTCGCGTTCAGGAAGTCGGCGACGTTCCAGTTCGGGTTCAGAACCTGGCGCGACGCCGCGTAGAGAAAGGTCCACGCCATCGCCAGGCGGAGAAGAAGGACGAAGGCGGGCTGGAAACGCGTGGCGGGCATGAACGGTCGCTCCAGGAAGGGCTTCTTGAATAGGAGTCGGCGCCGGCGACGGCCTTGACGCAGCGCAAGTGCTCTCGGCGGCGCTTGAAGACAATTCTAATCAAACGCGTTTCGAGCGAGTGACCTAAGAGTGACTCCAAGTTTCGGGAGTTTTTGTGCGCCGCGACTTTGCCGAATATATCTCAAATTGGGCTGCCGATCGGCAGGAGGATGGTCATGCAGGGGATACCATTCGCCATTGAGGCTTTCGCCGTCGGGCTTGGCGCGCTCGACTGGTTCCTCTTCCATGGACACTACACGTCCGTAGTCTTCAGCTGGCTGTAGGGCTCGGCCCAAAGCGCTCCTGTCGCCGGCGAAGGCGCCAGTTCAATCTTCTCCCTTTTCGAGAGAGGCGGCCCGCGCCCCAGCGCGGCTCGGATGCCCGTTCGCCATCCAGTCCGTGCGCTGGCTAGGGCATTGATTTACTTGGATAAACTGTGGATTGTCACGCTCCCGCCACGAGAAGCGCGAGCATTCTCAACGGCTTGCGCGATGTTGGCCGTTTGTTTCTCACCGAATTGCGACAGACCGGTTCGCGAGACAGAACCGGAACACAAGCCTAGACAGGCACTTAAGTGACCTTTGGGGCGACGCCGGCCGACTGCGCCAGCCGCGGCGGCGCCGTATCACGCGATCGCGTCGAGCTGCTCTTCGGTCAGCGTCCCGGGCACGATGGTGATCGGCACCGGGAACGTGCCGGAACCGCGCGCGGCGATCGCCGCGACGAGCGGTCCCGGCCCTTCCGAGCCGGCGCCTGCGGCAAGCACGAGCACCGCAATGTCCTCGTCGCTCTCGATCAGGGCACGGATCTCCTCCGCGCGTTTCCCTTCGCGGATCACCATTTCCGGGTCGAGGTTTGAGAGGTCGCGCGCCCGCGCGGCGAACTTGGCGAGAATCTGCTGCGCCTGCTCGCGCGCCTCGGCGCGCATGATGTCCTCAACGCCGGCAAAGCCCTGCGGTCCTTCCGGCTCGATGACGGAAAGGAGCACGACCGCGCCCGACGTATGCGCCGCGCGCCGCGCCGCGAACGAAAGCGCGATCAGGCACTCCGCCGTGTCGTCGATGACGACGAGGAATTTTCGCTTGTGCCCTTCTTCGCGGGCGCGTCGTGGCCGCATCATGGCGTCATGCTGCCATCGCCGCCCCGCTCCGGCAAGCGCATGGCTCGGAGGAGGCTATCCGCTCCAGCTCCGCCCGCGCGCTCACGGCCCGGTCCTCAGCAAGCCGACGATATCCTTCACCTGGTTCATGTTCGGCGCGGCGATGACGCTTGCGCGCGCGGCGCCGTCGGCAAGGAGCGCGTCGATGTGGTCGGGTGCGTCGATCAGGCGGCGCATCTCCGCGGCGATCGGCGCGAGCTTCGCGACCGCGAGGTCGGCGAGCGCCGGCTTGAATTTTGAGAACTGCGCGCCGCCGAAATCTTTGAGCACCGAATCGCGCGACTGGCCGGCAAGCGCTGCATAGATGCCGACGAGGTTCTCCGCCTCCGGCCGGCCGGCGAGCCCCTTCGCTTCGGAGGGAAGCGGCTCGGGGTCAGTCTTCGCCTTCCTGATCTTCTGCGCGATCGCGTCGGAGTCATCGGTCAAGTTGATGCGCGAATAGTCGGAGGGGTCCGACTTCGACATCTTCTTGGTGCCGTCGCGCAGCGACATGACGCGCGTCGCCGGCCCGGTGATCATCGGCTCCGGCAGCGGGAAGAACTCAGCGCCGTGCCCGTGCGCGGCGATCGAACTCGGCGAAGTCGTTGTTGAATTTTTGCGCGATGTCGCGAGCAAGCTCCAGGTGCTGCTTCTGGTCCTCGCCAACCGGCACGTGCGTGCCCTTGTAGAGCAGGATGTCGGCGGCCATCAGGTCCGGATAGGCGTAAAGGCCGACGGAAGCGTTCTCGCGGTCCTTCCCCGCTTTCTCCTTGAACTGCGTCATGCGGTTCAGCCAGCCGAGCCGCGCCACGCAGTTGAACACCCAGGCGAGCTCGGCGTGCTCATGCACGCGGCTCTGGTTGAAAATGATCGAGCGTTGCGGATCGAGGCCGCAGGCGAGATAGGCGGCGGTCACGCCGCGGGTGTTCGCGACAAGGTCCTTCGGGTCCTGGAAGATCGTGATCGCGTGCAGGTCGACGACGCAGTAGATGCACGAACGCCTCTCCTGCATCGCGATCCAGTTCACCATCGCGCCGAGATAGTTGCCGAGGTGAAGCGCATGCGTCGGCTGCATGCCGGAGAAGACGCGTTCTGGAAATTTCGTCATGGGCGTCGGCTCAGCGGGGTGGAAGGGGCGGAAGCGCCGGCCCCGGCGCGGGGTCGCGAATGGGGCCGCGCGCTTATGGCCAATGCCGCTCGCCGGCGCAAGCGTCCGGGCCGCTTTCTGCGTGTTTCTGCGGATGGATGAAGCGCCAGGGCGAGGTCTCGTTTGCAACCGCGATCTCGATCAGGCGCGGGCCGGAATCGGCGAGCGCGCGTTCGAGCGCGCCGCGGAAATCCTCCGGCGTAGCGACCCGCTCGGCGGCGACGCCGAACGATTCGGCGAACTTGACGAAGTCCGGATTGACGAGATCGGCAGCGAGGACGCGCCCCTCGTAGCGCTCCAGCTGGTCGCGCCTGACGTTTAAGTAGGCGTCGTTGTTGAAGACGAGCGTCACCACGCCGATGCCGTATTGCACGGCGGTCGAGAGCTCCTGCGCCGCGAACATGAAGCCGCCGTCACCGGTGATCGCGACGACCGGCTTGTCCGGGTGCGCGGCCTTGACGCCGAGCGCGGTCGGAAAGCCGGCGCCGAGCGCGCCCTGGTAGCCGGTGCTGACGAAGGTGCGCGGCTCGTAGACCGGAAAGCCGAACCATGACGCGAAGCCGACCTGCGACAGCTCGTCCGTGACGAAGGCGTCGCGCGGCAGCACGGCGCGGAGCACGTCGAGATAGGCCATCTGCGGCTGGATCGCCTGGATGTCGGCCTTCGCCCTTTCCGTCGCAGCGCGAATTGCAGCGCGCCGATCAGGCGTACGCCTGAAGCCATGCTTGCTGACGGCCTCGGCAAGCGCCACCGTCGCCGCAGCCGCATCGGCAATCACTGCGGCGTCCGGCGTGAAGCGCCGCATCTCCGCCGGGTCGATGTCGATGCGGACGCTTCTCTGCCCCGCCGGCCGGTATGGCCAGCGCCAGCACGGAAGCTCAAGCCGCGTCCCGATCCCGATCATCAGATCGGTCGTCGGCCAGATTGCGTAGGCCGCCGGCAGCGTCAGCCCGAGCTCATGGTCGTTGCCGACGATGCCGCGTCCGCTGCGGAAAGCGACGACCGGCGCGTCGAGCATCTCGGCGAGCGCAAGCACCGCCTCGCGCGCTTGGATCGCCCCGCTGCCGACGAAGATCATCGGATGCTTGGCGGCCGCGACGAGCCGTGCCGCCTTTGCGATCTGGTCGGGATCGACCGGAGGTGACGGGAGCGGACTGAAGCCGCTGCTTTCGGCCTGTTCGGCGCGGACGCCGAAGACATCCCACGGCATTTCGAGCGCCGCCGGCCCGTGCCGGCCGGAGAGCATCTCCTGGAAGGCGCGCGCCACCATTAAGCGGCTCATCGCCGGGTTCTCCACCCGCTCCGCCCATTTGACGATGCCGCGCACGACACCGAGCTGGTCGCGCATCTCGTGGAGATGCCCGCGGCCCTTGTCGAGGAAGCTCGTCGGCACCTGGCCGGTCAGCATCAAAACCGGCTCGTTCCCGGCGTGCGCCGTCAGGAGCGCAGCGCCGGCGTTGAGCATTCCCGGGCCGGGCACGACGGCGAAGACCGACGGCCGCCCGGTAGAGCGGGCGTAGCCATAGGCCATGTAGCCACACGCCTGCTCGTGCCGCGCCCCGATGACCCGGATCTTCGAGCCGGCGCGGTGAAGCGCGTCGAAGAGCCCGTAGATTTGCGCGCCCGGCAGGCCGAAGACCGTATCGATACCGTGGTCGAGAAGCCCGGCGACCAGGCCCTCACCGCCGGTCATCGCCGTCATTGTCCCTCCTCCACGCCGGGCGCTGCATCCGTCAGGCCTGCGTCCGCCGGTCGCCGCCGGAAATTGCGCAGAAGCGTCCGGACGTCGGCCGCGCCGGTCAGTTGCACTGCTGCGAAATAAACGAGCGCGCCGACGATAATAAGGACAAGGAGCGCGCCCGCCTGCTTAACGAGCGGCGTATCGGGCTGGAATTGCGGCCAAAGCAGGCGGAGGCCCAGATAGAGCACAACGCCCATGATCGCACAGGAGAGCACCAGCCGCGGCAGGCGTCTCATGAGCATGCCGTCGATGAAGAAGTGACCGCGCCGCCTGAGCGTCAGGAACAGCAGCGACGTGTTGATCCAGCCGGCCGTCGCCTCGGCGGTGGCGATCCCCGCTTCGTGGATGACCGGGAAGAGCGAGACCGCCAGCGCGATGTTCGTGCCGACCGCGATGCCGGCGAAAAGCATCGGCGTCCGCGTGTCCTCGCGCGCGAAATAGCCGGGCGTGAACACCTTGATCATGACGAAAGCCGGGAGCCCCAACCCGAAGATCGCAAGCGCGCGCGCGGTGATCGCGGTCGTCTCCGGCGTGAAAGCGCCGCGCTCGTAGAGCACGCGCACGATCGCGACCGCGATGATGGCGATCGCGGTCGCCGCAGGCAGCGTCAGGAACAGCGCGAATTCAAGCGCGCGGTTCTGGCTGTGCGTGGCCTCGCGGAAATGCCCGGCCTTCAGCGTGCGCGACAGCTCCGGCAGGAGCACCACGCCGATCGCGATCCCGACCACGCCGAGCGGCAGCTGATAGACGCGGTCGGCGTATTGCAGGACGGCGATCGCGCCCTCCTTGGTCGAGGCGATGATCTGCCCGATGAAGAGGTTGATCTGCGTGATGCCGCCGGTCGCCGCGGCCGGCGCGGCAAGCCACAGGAGCCGCTTCACGCCCGGCGTGAGCCGCGGCCGCCTGAGCCGCAGCTTGAAGCCGATGTGGTGCGCCGCGAAGGCGACCATCAGGAGCTGCGCGACGCCCGCGACCATCACCGACCAGGCAAGCAGCCGGCCGACCGCGGGTCCCTTCAACCCGAGGACGACGCCGATCAGAAGTGCCGCGATGGTGACGATGTTGAGAAGTGTGGGCGCGAGCGCGGCGACGAAGAAGCGGCGGTGCGCGTTCAAGACGCCGGAGACCATCGCGGTCAGCGACATGCAGATGAGATAAGGAAACATCACGCGAAAGAGCTCGACCGTCAGGTCGAACTTTCCCGCGTCGGCGGTAAAGCCCGGCGCAAGCAGCGTGACGATCACGGGCGTTGCGACCATCACGATCGCAGTGATCGCGGCGAGCACCAGGACCAGTGCCGAAAGCACGTCCTCCGCGAACTTCCGCGCCGCGTCCTCGCCTTCGCCTTCGAGCGTGCGCGCAAAGAGCGGGATGAAGGCGGAGTTGAAGGCGCCTTCGGCGAAGAGGCGGCGGAAGAGATTTGGGAATCGGAATGCGGCGTAGAAGGCGTCGGCGACCGGCCCGGCGCCGAGCGCGCCGGCGATCATCGTCTCGCGTATGAAGCCGAGCAGCCTTGAGACGAGCGTCGCTCCGCCGACATTCACGAACTGGCGGACGAGGCTCATGCGAAAGCGTGGTTCCTTATTGCCGTTCCGGCCGGGAGAGGCCGCCGCGATTCGGCGCCCGGTCGCCCCCGACCCTGCCTAGTCCGGCGCCGCCAAGATTTGAAGCGTCATCCGCAAACGTGGCGGACGGCGGGTCCGTCGCCGAGCATTGTGGCAATATCGGGGGGAACGCCGAGACCGAGAAATCTGCCGAACTCGGACTTTTGGACGATGCCGTTGGCAACGAGCGCTCGGAGCGCCGTGACGATCTCGTCATTCATCTTCATGACGTCGCGCGTCGTCTGGTCGATGTCGTCGGCCATGACACGCAGGTCTTTGTTGCCGACGTCGACGCGCGTCCGCTCCGCCAGGCTGACCTTGGTCCAGTAGGCGGACTTGCTCACGTTGTGAAAGTCGCTCGCGTAGAGGCGGATCGCATCGACGAGCTTGTCGTGCCAGTAGCTCTTGCAGAGGTGGCCCGGCTTATTCGCTATGCTGCAGAGAAGATAGGCCGAGCGCTCGACCATTTTCGGGTCCGGCGCGCCGAGACCGACCCGGTCGGCGCTGACCGCGGCGAGCTTGCGCTTCGAGGCAGCGTCGGCCGCGGCGGCGGCCTCCTCGCTGCAGCGGTGCAAGTCGGCGTCAGTCCATGAACCGTCGTCAAGCTCGGGGAGAGGCGCGAGCGCCATGGGCGTCTCGCGCGGGGCGGTCGCCGAGGCCACTGCATCCGACACGGCATCCGACGGCTTCGGCGAGTGCCACAGATAGCCGGCGACGCCGATGCCCACGCCGAGCGCCACCGTCAAGGCGGCGAGCAAGAGGAAGCCGCCGCCGAACGTGCTCTCGCGCTCGGTCAGCTGCGCCGGAGGCGCAAAAGCTCTGAATCGGTTCGTTATCGGCATTCGGCATTGCGCCCGAAATCCGCCTGGGCCGCGGTTAACCTATCTTGCAAAGGCTCAACGGCGGCTTAAGCCGCGCTCGGCGCCGCGAAAGCCCTAGGAGATCGTGACCTCGCGCACCGGCGCCCGGTCGGACTCCTGCAGCCCGATCGCCCCCAAAAGCTTGCGGCGCACCCGGCCCTGGCGCGACTTCGCCGTAAGCTTGTGGCCGACGAGATCGGTCACGTAGAACGTGTCCACGACTCGCTCGCCGAAGGTGGCGATATGCGCTGAAGCGATGTCGAGGCTCAGCTCCGAGATCGTGTGGGTCAGGTCGTAGAGGAGCCCGTTGCGGTCGAGGCACTCCACCTCGACGACGGTGAAGCGGTCGGAAAGCTCGTTGTCGAGCCTGACCTCCGGCTCGATGGTGAAGGCGTCGCGGCGGCGGCTCTTCTGCCGCTTGCCGGCGAGCGCCTCGTCGAGCCGGATACGGCCTTCAAGCGCCTGCTCGATGATCTTGGCGATGCGTTTTCCCCGCCGCTCCTCGTCGTCGTCGTTGTCGAAGGCGCGGCTGACCATGACGGTGTCGAGCGCGCGCCCATCGGCCGTCGTGAAGATCTGCGCGTCGAGGATGTTGGCGTCGCAGGCGGCGCAGGCTCCCGCGATGACGGAGAGAAGCCGCGGGTGGTCGGGCGCGAGCACCGTCAGCTCGGTCGCCGCCTCGAACGCCATCGGACGGATCTCGAAGGCGAGGCGGAGGTTCTTCGCGTCGGCGCCGCGCACGAAGGTGGCGTGGCGGACTTGGCGGTCCTCGTCGACGCGCAGCCAATAGGCCGGATAGTGGAGATCGAGGTAGCGCTCGCGCTCCGCCTCCGGCCAGTCGGCGAGCCGCTCGGCAAGTGCCGCGCGTGCCGCCGCGAGCCGCGAGGTCTGCGAGCCGGCGCTGAAGCCGCCGGTCAGGATCGGCTCGGTCTCATAGTAGAGCGAGCGAAGAAGCTGTCCCTTCCAGCCGTTCCACACACCCGGACCGACGGCGCGAATGTCGCAGACCGTCAGCACGAGGAGCAGCTTCATTCGGTCCATCGTCTGCATGATGCCGGCGAAGTCGAGGATGGTGCGGCGGTCGGCGAGATCGCGCGACTGCGCGACACGCGACATCGTCAGGTGCTCTTCGACGAGCCAGGCGACGAGCTCCGTCTGATTGGCCGAAAGCCCGAGACGCGGGCAGAGCCGCCGCGCCACCTTGGCGCCGGCGATCGAGTGGTCCTCCGGCCGGCCCTTGGCGATGTCGTGCAGGAAGAGCGCGACGGTCAGCACCGTCATGTCCTTGATCGAGGACAGGATCTTGGCGGAGAGCGGATGGTCGTCGACGAGCCGCCCGGTGCGGATCGCCGAGAGCACGCCGATCGCGCGGATCAGGTGCTCGTCCACCGTATAGTGGTGGTACATGTTGAACTGCATCATCGCGACGATCTTGCCGAAATCGGGGATGAAGCGGCCGAGCACGCCGGCCTCGTTCATCTGTCTCAGCACCCGCTCGGCGTGCGTCGGCTCGCAGAGAATTTCGAGGAAGAGCCGGTTCGCCTCCGCGTCCTGCTGCACCTTGCGGTCGACGCGCTTCAGGGACTTCGTGATCAGGCGAAGCGCGTCCGGATGGAAGGGAAGATCGTTTCGTCCCGCCGTGTGGAAGATGCGGATCAGGTTCACGGGATCGCGCTCGAACACGTCGTCGCTCGCGACGTTGATGCGCCCGTAATCGGCGACGAAATCGGTCGAACCCTTGATTGCCCGCCGGCGCGAACGGATGTTGCGGAAGAAGCGGTTCAAGCGCGGCGCGCTCTTCGCCTCGCGCTCCTCAAGCTCCGCGCAGACGATGCGTGTCAGGTCGCCGACGTCTTTCGCGACGAGGAAATAGTGCTTCATGAAGCGCTCGGCCGCCTGCAGGCCGGGATGTATCTGGTAGCCGAGGCGGCGCGCGAGCTCCGGCTGCAGGTCGAAGGAGAGCCGCTCCTCCGCGCGCCCGGTAATGAAGTGCATGTGGCACCTGACCGCCCAGAGGAAATCGGCGCAACGGCGGAAGAGCGCGTATTCGCGGCGCGACAGGAGCCCGGCTTCGACCAGCGCCTCGTTTGAGCTGACCCGGTAATAGTATTTCGCGATCCAGAAGAGCGTCTGCAGGTCGCGCTGGCCGCCCTTGCCCTCCTTGACCTGCGGCTCGACCAGATAGCGCGACTGGCCGACGCGGGCGTGCCGATGGTCGCGCTCGGTAAGCTTCGCGGCGATGAACTCGCGCGCCGTGCCGGCGACGATCTCGTTCATGAAGCGCGAGTGAAGCTCTTCAAAAAGCAACTGATCGCCGGCGATCGGACGCGATTCAAGCAGCGCGGTGCGGATCGTCATGTCGTCGCGCGCGGCCTTGAGCGATTCGTTGACGGTGCGCGTCGCGTGCCCGACTTTCAGCCGAAGGTCCCAGAGCATGTAGAGGATGTATTCCGTCACGCTCTCAGACCACGCCGTCTGCTTCCATGGAAACAGGAAGAGCAGATCGATGTCGGAGAAGGGCGCGAGCGTCCCGCGCCCGTAGCCGCCGACCGCAACCAGCGCCAATCGCTCGGCGGCCGACGGGTTGCTGGCCGGGAAGACGTGGCCGGTGGCGAAATCGAAGAGCGCCTCGATGATGGTGTCGGCGAGCGCGGCGAGCCGTTCGGCGGCACGCTCCCCGTGCCCGTCCTGCTCGAGGCGGCGGCGAATGATCAGCCGGCCGTTCTCGAGCACTTCGCGCAGAAGCTCGAGCACGGCCTTGCGCGCCGCCGGCGTGGCAGCGCCGTGCTCCGCGGCGATGTCGGCGAGCTCCGAACCGAGCCGGTCCTCGTCGACCGGGCTCTCGGCTATGCGCAAACGCTGCACGGGAACGTCTTCCGCCTCTTCGTGAGAATCCCGCCCGCTTAGCATGGCAGCGGTAAAATTGGCACTTCCGCGCGGGCCCGCGACTTTTTTGCAACGGTAACGATTTCTGCCTACCATCTGCTCGGGGATGGAAAGGGGCGGACGGGCGAACGCCGCCTGCTGTCTTTGGCCAAGACGCGAAAAAGTCACACGAGGCAGCGTCCAAACAGTGGAAAAGCATTTAGCCTACCGGTTCGACCTTTCCCGGCCGAGCGCGCCCTATAGCGGGGCGCGGCGCTTCCTGCGCGACGCCATCCACTTCTTTTCCTACCATCTCATCCTGGCGCGCCGCTCGACGCGGAAGGCGCAGGCGGCAGGCTTCCGATTCGTCGTCCGCCCGACCGTCTTTCACCCGCGCTTCTTCCTGACCAGCGAGTATTTCGCCGGCTTCATCGACCGCCTCGATCTGAAGGGAAAGACGGTGGCGGAGGTCGGAACCGGCTCCGGGATTCTGTCGCTCGCCGCGGCGCGCGCCGGCGCCGAGCGGGTCGTCGCGATCGACATCAATCCGAACGCGACGCTCTCGGCCGCCGACAATGCCAAGCTGAACGACCTCGGCGACCGGGTCTTTCCGGTCTGCTCCAACCTCCTCACAGGCATCGCCGCACGCCCGCTCTTCGACGTGATCCTGTCGAGCCCGCCCTCGTTCACCGGCGAGCCGCGCGACGTCGCCGACCGCGCCTGGCATGCCGGCCCCGGCTATCGAGACATCGCAGCGCTCTTCGCGCAGGCGCGCGAGCGGCTGAAGCCGGACGGCCGCGTCTACCTGCTGCTCTCGTCGGATTCCGATCTCGGCCTGCTCGGCCGGCTGATCGCCGAGGCGGGCTTCCACGCACGCTTGATCGACGAGCGCTCGATCCTGATCGAGTCGTTCATCCTCTACGAGCTGACGGCCTGCTAAGCTCTCGATCGGTAGAATCCGACGCTACTTAAAGCGCACCGATCGGAATCTTGAGATAGACGCGGCCGTTCGCCTCCGGCTCCGGCAGCCGTCCGCCGTTCATGTTCACCTGCAGCGCGTGCAGGATCAGCCGCGGCATTGGAAGCGCCGCGTCGAGCTTGTTGCGGAGCGCCACGAACTCCGCCTCGCTCGGATCGTCCCTGAAATGCGGGTTCATGCGCTTCTGCTCGGCGACTGTGCTCTCCCAGCGCGGCTCGCGCCCGCCCGGCATGTAGTCGTGGCCGGTGAAGAGCCGCGTATCGTCGGGAAGCGCGAGGATCGCCTTTATCGAGCGATAGAGCGCCGCCGCGCTGCCGCCGGGGAAATCGGCGCGCGCGCTGCCGTAATCGGGCTGGAATAAGGTGTCGTGGATGAAGGCGGCATCGCCGATGGCGTAGGTGATCGAAGCAAGCGTGTGGCCGGGCGAGAACATCACGCGCGCGTTAAGCCCGCCGACCTTGAATTCCTCGCCGTCGGCGAAGAGCCGGTCCCATTGTGAGCCGTCGGCGGGGAAGCCGGGAAGATTGTAGATGCCCTTCCAGAGCTGCTGTACGTCCTTTACGTGCTCGCCGATCGCCGTCGGCGCGCCGAGCTTTTCCTTGAGATACGCTGCGGCGCTGAAATGGTCGGCATGCGGATGCGTGTCGAGGATCAGATCGATGGCGACGCCCTTCTCCCTGACCGCGGCGATCATCTTGTCCGCGAATTCCGTCGATACACGCCCGGAGCGTTCGTCGTAGTCGAGCACGGGATCGATGATGACGGCGCGCTTCGTCGCCGGATCGACGACGAGATAGACGATCGAGAACGTGTGTTCGTGAAAGAACCCGGTGACTTCGGGTCGCGCTGTCATCTTCAAGCCTCGTGAACGGCGGCTACACATTCAAACATCGCGATGCATTAGGCGCCGCCCTCAGCCAGATCAAGCTAGGCCGCCGTCGCGGCCGCGGCGGATGTCGCCGTTCGCCCCGAACAGAAGAGGCCGCTACAGGTCCTTGAAGAACTGATGGATCCCGGCGGCTTGGTAAGAGTGACCCTTCCCGAGCGCCGACACGATCGTCTCTCCAAGCCGCCGATAGCTCTCGAACTGCAACTCGCTGAACCATTGGTCGCCAGTCGATTCGTGCGGGAAGTCTTCGTGCAGGTTTGCGTAGGCGCGAATGTCGGCGGAGAGGTCGTCCCTCCAGTTGACGGGTCGCGAGGCGAAATAACTCGGCTTGATATAGAGGAGGTGGCCGATCTCGCCCCCGCCATAGTCGATATCGCCCAACGCATAGGTGACCGGCGAAGACGTCTGTTCCTTGCGTGACTTCAGTTCGAGCTTGCTGAACGTGATGGCGACACCGTCGAGGTCGTCCATGATCTTGCGGATGGCATTGCCGAGATCCTCGAATTTGCAATCCGGGTCGTGACCCGCGTCGCTGACCACGATGAAGCGGCAGCGTCGCCGGATCATCTCGTAGAGAGCAAGGTTCTCGAAATGGCCGCCGTCGGAGAGATAGACGTTCCGCGACTTGTCGTTCGTGCGTCCGCCGAGCTCGCTCAGGAATGGTAGCAGCGCGTTCGCGGGCGCCGAGCGCCCCATGTCTTCGGGCGAATGCGGGTAGCCCGGATTGGGCAGCCACGAGCCGAGGCGCACGTTGAACAAGGTCATGAGAAATGCGGTCGCCGGCGAGGAATTGTATCCCATGTTGGGGCTCGCCGCGGCCCCGGAGACGGAGACCGCGGTCGCAAGCGAGATGCCGCGGCCCGGCATGTCCACGTCGGGCTCCCGCCCGGCATAGCACTTGCTCTTGATGTAGGCACCGAGCGCCTCGCCGATACCGTGCGGTCGAAGCGCTGGGCTGCCACAGGCGAGCGGCGTCGCGATGAAGGAATGCGCCTTTCTTTCCTGCCAGGCGAGGCGGTCGCCGCCGACCAGATTGAGCGCCATGTTGACGACCGGGAAGAGCACGCGGCGCGGTTCTCCGTCCGTCGGCCCCGACGCATACCTGAGCATGCTCAGTCGCACGTTGTCTTTGGGATCGAAATTGACGAATGGATCAGGGTCGCGATCTCGTGCCGCGCCGAGGAAAGCCCGGCCGATCCGGTTCCGGTAGACGGAGTTCAGCGAGAAGCGGTTGACGTTGATGCGCCTGGAGGTGACCCAAAGCACCAACCCCGCAATGACCATTATCACGACGTGTGCGAGTACGAGCGCCCACGGCGAGGTGTTGTGGAAGGCGCTCGCGACTGGCTCGGCCAGTGATGCCTCCGCCCATGACAGGAGCGTCGCCAGGACGGCGATGAACGCCAGCGCCGCCAGGATCACGATGCGGTTGAAGGTCAGCGCCTTCTGCCAGCCGACCGTCGTGGTGTCGCCCGTCAACTCAGATTTTCCGCCCAGAACCGCAGTCAGTCCCGTGCTGCTGCCGAGAAGGCCGAGAAGCCACGGTCCGATGACGGGGTAGTACTTGAAGGACAGAAGCGGCCCGATCAGGACCAGCCCGGAGAAGATTGCCGTTACGACCGCGAACCGGAGCTTCACGGCGCTGAGCCGCCCGAGCCATTCGCGGTCGAGGTCGGGGGAAAGCAGGAAGTCGCGTCGAATCTTCCGGAATGCCGTGTAGTAGATGACCAACAAGAGCTGCGAGATGACGACCCACAGCGGCGCCAGGGCCGCATAGAGGCCGTTGCGCCAACCGCAAGGCGCCGCGCAGCTCGATGCGGCAGCCAGATACACGCCTAGACCGATGGCGGCGCCTGAGACCAACGCCCCCACAGTCCAGATCCCGAAGTTTTTTCCGAAGGCGGGGTGACGCGTCGCCGCCCATGCGGCGAGATAGCCGACGATCAATCCGAGCGTCATTGTCACGCCGCCGGCAAGCGGTGCACCTGAGAGCAAGGGCACGGTAAAACTGTGCTCGTAGAGAGCGAGCGGCGCAAAGGCCGCCGGGAGAAAGAAGGACGCCGCGAGCGACGGCATCGCGACTTTCCAGAAGACCTGATCGCCGTCGAGTCGCTTCTTCGGCTCCTTGTGGCTCGGCAGGCTGCAGCACGTAGAATAGGTAGCGACCGCTATGAGAAGGAAGCAGAGCAGAAGCAGCCACTGCGCGGCCGGTCCCCGCACCGCGAGGAGAAGGTCCCGATAGAGGTTTGGAACGCCCGCCGCGATCAGGAAGAACGGCAGGAAAACAAACCAGTTGATCAGCGTGTTGCGAATCCACAGCACGCCCGCCGACCAGGTGTCGGCCGAGGCCAGGCCCGTTCGCGGGGTCAGATAATTCGAGTATTCGCGCAGCCACTGCACCGGCTTCGGCTCCGGCTGCCCCGTGGTCGCTGCTTTGGCGAGCTCGTCCTCCACGAAGCGAACGTCGCCGTTTCTCTCCTTGATCCAGCGCGTGAGGAAGCCGCCTATGTAGCCGCCGCCGGAGACGGTGGAGAGGTAGTGAAATTGGCTGAGCAATCCCTTCTGCGCCAGCGCTTCGACGACGCCGAGCCCGAAGGCCGCGCTGCGGATGCCGCCGCCCGATAGGCAAAGCGCAGCTTGTTTCTTCTCCAGTGCCGCCGCGTAGTACGATTGAAGTGACGACGGTGTGGGGAAATCCCCCCAAATCTCTTCGAATTCGTGCTTCAACACGTCGTAGGTCGAAAGAGTCTCAAACGAGTCCTGGTCGGTGCCGCTGCCGGACATTGCGCATCCCCTGGGGCACAAATCTTGTCCGCCGCGCCGCCATTTTGGCACCGGCGCCCGCGCCCGAAACGAGCATCCTATTCATCTGAAGTTGAGACGACAACGCTTCCTGGTTGCTGGCCTGGGGATGTCACCCCGACGCGTCGTCCCGCTTGAGCTTCTCTTAGACCGCCCCATCCAGACCGGGTGGAGCCTCGCCGGTCAGGAAGGAGGCAAGGTACATCTTGCCTAGAACGTGCTTGGTTTCCGGTGCGTCGGGCTTCAGTTGCTTGTCGCGGAGCGCGCGCCGGAATTCCGGGATCGTTGGCGCGGAAGGATCGCTATCCGACAGCGCTCCCGAGGCGGCCGCAGAGGCGCTGAGAAAGACCCCGGCGTAGTAGAGGCGCGTGAGCGCCCGAACCAGAGCAAGTCGTGCGTAGAGCGCGTCATCCGGCTTGTGGCCAAGCCAGGGGTGCAACAACACGCTTTCCAGTTCGGGCGACGGGGCAAAGTTGTCGAGGGCGATCGCCACATCGACAAGGGGATCGTTGCGGTAGGCCGACTCCCAGTCAATCAGCCACAAGCGTCTGCCATCGAAGAGGATGTTACGCGGGACGGGGTCGTTGTGGCTGGAAACAGAGTCTGCGGTATCCCAGACGTAGGCCTCGCAGATGCGCTCCAGGTGCTCGGTGTAGGGAGCGAGGACGCCCGGCGCAAAGAGGCCCGTACCGCATACCCACGCCCAGAGACGACTAACGATGTCCGGGTACTCAACGAACCGCGGAAATGGCGGCGTTGCCCGGATGCGGCCCAGGATTTCCCCAACCGCTTGCGCGAGTGCATGAGGTCCGCCCGGAAAGGCGCTCAGCGGCTGTTCCTCGATGAAGTCCATCACCGCAACGCGCGCAGCGTCATCGACATGGTAGATCCTCGGCGCGATGCCCGCTTCGGCTGCGATCTGCATCGAGGCGTATTGGTTCGGGTTACGGAGAGGGCTTGCCGCGCCCTCCAGTCGGACAACGTATCGCCGGTCGCCGATTTCGACACGAAAAGGGAAAGCACCCGAAGCTCCGCCGGACATGGGCGTGATCGCGCTAATCCGAGCCGAGCCAAAGGCCGCACGAAGCGCCGAAAGGACCGGCTCACGGAGTGGACCGGACAACGCGTCAAACTTGCCTTGAGCCATGACCGGTCCTTGCCACGCCGCCGCGCTTCACGACGGCGGGCGGCCTAGCAGACTTCATCTGGGCTGGCATTCTCGTACGCGAGCCACTCCAGTCTAAGTTAACGGCCGTCCTCGCTTGCCTTGGCACCAAGGATATTTGATGCTTAGGGTTGAAAAACCATCTAAATCAATCGCCTCCACTGGATCGTCTGCTTATGTCGAATTTCCTCCTGCTGGCTACCGCGTGGGGACCGAAGTTCGGCGGCATCAACGCCTTCAACATGGATTTCGCGATCGGACTCGCCAAGCATTTGGGCAAGGAAGGGAAGGTCTTCTGCGCCGCTTTCCGCCCGTCGAGGGAGGATTTTGAGAGCGCGAGTTCCGGCGGCGTCCATCTTCTAGGAATCGACCGTCCCGAGGACAGCCCGCCTACGACAAGAGCTGGGGGCTCGATGTTTGGCGGAAATTCCAATCCAAATATCCGGTCGACCAGATCGATTGGTGGGTCGGTCACGATGTGACGACCGGCGCGGCGGCGATTGAAGGGCCAAGCATCGCTGGGCGTGGCAAGTCCGCTCTGATCATGCGCATGCATTATGCCGACTATCAGGCCTACAAAGGCGGCGTCGGCGAGCGGGCCCAGAAGAAGATAACCGAGCAGAGGCAGCTTTTTCCGGGAGCCGATCGCTGTTTTTCAAATGGCCCCCTGCTCAGGGATGCCCTGAGGGACATCATTCGCAGCGATCCGACGATGCTCGTTCCGGGCTTCGCGGAGATTCCTATCCAACCCTCAGAACATCGGCTTCACCTGATCACGTTCGGACGCATGGATCGCGAGAGCGATCAAATCAAACAGGGTTCTCTCGCAGTCGCCGGCTTCGGCAGCGCAGTGAGATACGCCGGCGCCAACAGGAGGTCACCGGAGAAGCTCAAAGAGAATCCGCAGATGCGGGTTATCGGCATCGACCTGCCCGGGAGCGATGAAGAGCGCGCCCTGGCGGCCTTGGTTTCTTCAAAAGCTGGACGCGAAGTGAACTTGATCGCGCTTCCGTTCGATGAGGACCGCAATCGGCTCTTCGACGAGCTCGGGAGGGCCAACATATCGCTGATGCTGTCATGGCATGAGGGGTTTGGGCTGACGGGATGGGAGGCGGTGGCTGGAGAGGTGCCGCTGATCGTCAGCCGAGGAACGGGCTTGTGGCAGCTCCTCAAGGAAACGTTCGGTGAGCGATTTGTGGATGGCTACGTCCGCACGATAGATGTCCACGGGCAACGGGGAGACAACGACGTTGCGAACTACCTTCCCGAAGATGAGACAGCGGTACGCGATGCGATAGTTGAGTTGGCCGCCGATCTGGACGAGGCGCGGAACGCCGCTGCGAAGCTCAAGAGGGACTTGCAGAGAGAGTTGGTTTGCACCTGGGAGAACACCGCGAGACAGTTTTGCGGTGGACTTCAAGCTGAGGCGCCGTCATCGCTGCCCAGGTCAAGCGAGAAAGGCCCGACACCAGAAGCCGCGGTTCCTGGGGCGCCCAGGTCCGACTTTATCGAAATCCCGAAGCTGGACTGGCCCGAGGAGCTTCTGGCGAAGGGCTTCGCAGTTCCCGACAGCATCCTGCTCAGGCCGGAAAGTCGCGTCGTCCGCTTTCACCAATCGCGCGTGGCTCTACGCGACACGATTATCGAATGGGCGCTGACCCCAGACCAACCGATCAAATTGCGCTTGCAGGCGGGCGAGGGCGGTACCGGCAAGACCCGAACTCCTGATCGAGGTATGCGATCAATTGGAAACGCATCATGGTTGGCGTGCGGGCTTCGTTAATTCCTCGCCGTCGTCGGCCGGTGGTCTTCCGTCTCTCCTCAGGGAGGGGAGGTCGTGCCTTCTTGTCCTCGACTATGCCGAGACGCGAACGAAGGAGATCGTTGCACTCGTTGAGGCTGCTCTCCGTACATCGAGTGCTCCCCTTGTGCGGTTGGTGCTGTTGGCCAGGGAAGGCGGGGATTGGTGGGACCGGCTCTCCGATGCCGCTGAGAAGGACAAGGCTGTGGCCGCAATTCTTAGTGGGTTTCAAACGAAGACCGGTCCCTACCGCATGCAGAATGAGAGGATCGAGATAGCCGATCGGGAGGGGCTGTTTCGAGATGCCCTTGAGGACTTTGCCGCGTTCAAGGGCGTTCCGCTCCCGTCTACTCCTGCTCCTGATTTGTCCAACGATCTTTTCGGAAACCCGCTTTTCATTCACCTCTCCGCATTGGTGCATCTGCGAGGCGGGTCGAGCGTCGACGACAAGGAGCTGCTTGCGACGGCGGTAGGGCACGAGCGGTCCTACTGGCGGCAACTCCTCGCAAGCGAAGGTCTACCTGATGACGCCCTGCCCTCGCTTGAGCAAGCGATGGCATTGTTGACGCTCTTTGGCGGCAAGCGCTCCGCGAAGGAGGCGAAAGATGCGATCGCGCGTACGCCGCGGCTGGGCGAGGGTGATGCGGCCTTCCGCACAAGAGTATTCGATGGCCTGCGGAGGCTATACCCGCTCTAAGGTGGCCTCCGCGGCCTGGAACCCGACCTCTTGGGGGAGACTCTTGTCAGTGAGGTGCTTGCCCGCGATGACGAACTGCTAGACGTGGCTCTCAGCGAACGGAACTCACGGGAAGAAATCCGCCAAGCTCTTACCGTTCTCACGCGGCTCGGTCGCCGCGTTCGTGAGGAACAGACGTGGCTGCGGCGTGCCCTTGAGCGGCATCTGGCGGAGATCACGGAGGAGGCGCTCTATGTCGGGGTTGAGACCGGATCGCCGCTTCCGGAAATCTACGCGGAAGTCATTAGGCACGCGGAGACGCGAGCGCGAAGGCGTGCTGTCGACTCCCTTCGTATCAAGCTCCCGAAGGAAACGACGAATTTGAAGAGCCTTGGCGTCGAGGTGAGGAGTTAGGCTGTCGCGCTTCTGCAGCAGAAGAAAACCGGAAGTGCTGCAAAGCGGCGCATAGCTTTTTTTGAAGCGCTTTCGTCTCTTGCGGACGCGCTCCGCGGGGAGGGGCTTTGGGCCGAGGCCGCAGAGGCCTCCTTGGATGCGGCGCGGCAAGCCGAAATGGTTTTTCGCACCGATAAGGCACCTGATCGGCGAAGGTTGGCAGCAGCACTCAGCAATCTCGGGATTGCGCTCAGTAGCGTGGGTCGCTTCGAGGAGGCATTGCAGAAGGATGAGCAAGCCGAAGGCATTTACCGCGGTCTGGCGGAGAAGCAGCCTGACGCCCACACCGCGGACTGGGCGCGCTCACTTGCCGGTCTCGGGATTGCGCTCAGTAGCGTGGGTCGCTTCGAGGAGGCATTGCAGAAGGATGAGCAAGCCGAAAGCATTTACCGCGGTCTGGCGGAGAAGCAGCCTGACGCCCACACCGCGGACTGGGCGCGCTCACTTGCCAATCTCGGCGTTGCGCTCCGTAGCGTGGGTCGCTTCGGGGAGGCATTGCAGAAGGATGAGCAAGCCGAAAGCATTCGCCGCGGTCTGGCGGAGAAGCAGCCTGACGCCCACACCGCGGACTGGGCGCGCTCACTTGCCGGTCTCGGGATTGCGCTCCGTAGCGTGGGTCGCTTCGAGGAGGCATTGCAGAAGGCGGAGCAAGCCGAAAGCATTTACCGCGGTCTGGCGGAGAAGCAGCCTGACGCCCACACCGCGGACTGGGCGCGCTCACTTGCGAACTTGGCCGAGGAGCAGCTTCTTGCAAAGCTTTTCTCTGCCGCGGTTAATACCGCAGCCCGAGCGGTCACCCTTGTCCAACCGCTCGTAGACAAATATCGGCTCGCCCATATCCAGTGGGTCGGATTCGCTGGACGTGTCGCCGCTGAGGCTTACCTCGGTTTGGGTAAGTTCGAGGAGGCTGTTTTCGAAGCGCGAAGCGCGGCTGAAATCTGGACCGAGGTCGCAACTCAACGTCCAAGCTTTGAATTGGTCCAAGTGGCGAAGGCGTTTCTAACTTTGATGCAGTGCGAGTTGGCTGTTGGACGAAACGAGCTTGCCGTTGAGGCGCTACGAAGCGCGTTCGAGCTGCTGCGACAATCTCTAACAGTGAACCCACAGCCACTGCGACCGGTGATGAAAGAGATGCTCGAAATGGTGCGGCCACTCGCCGCCGCTCAGGTGGTGCCGAACGATCTCTTGGCCATCGTTAGAGATGGTACGCAAACCTGACAACGACCGGTTTAGAATTCTTTCATCTTCAGCCGCTTCAATTCGTAGAGCTTCTCCAGCGCCTCTTTCGGCGAGAGCTCGTCGGGATTGACCGCTTCGAGCGCCTGAAGCGCGGGGTGCTCTTTCGCTTCCTCCGGCTCAATGCGGGCCGCCGAGAACAGCGGCAGGTCGTCGACGATGGAGACCGGTCGCGCGCGGTCGCCCTTTTCGAGCATGTCGAGCACCTGCCTGGCGCGCTTCACGACAGCGGCGGGGAGGCCGGCGAGCTTCGCTACCTGGATGCCGTAGGAGCGGTCGGCAGCACCCGGCGCCACCTCGTGCAGGAAGACGACGTCGCCCTTCCACTCCTTCACCTTCATCGTCGCGTTCGCGAGCCGCGGCAGCTTCGCGGAGAGCGCCGTCAGCTCGTGATAGTGGGTCGCGAAGAGCGCGCGGGAGAAATTCACGTCGTGAAGATGCTCGATCGCCGCCCAGGCGATCGAGAGCCCGTCGAAGGTCGCCGTGCCGCGGCCGATCTCGTCGAGGATGACGAGCGCGCGTGGCCCCGCCTGGTTCAGGATCGCCGCCGTCTCCACCATCTCCACCATGAAGGTCGAGCGGCCACGCGCAAGATCGTCGGCTGCGCCGACGCGGCTGAAGACGGCGTCGACGATGCCGATATGCGCAGCGCGCGCCGGCACGAAGCTTCCGGCCTGCGCGAGGATCGCGATCAGCGCGTTCTGGCGCAGGAAGGTCGACTTCCCCGCCATGTTCGGCCCGGTCAGAAGCCAGATGCGGCCGGAATTGTCGCTTCCGCCTTCCTCATCCTGAGGTGTGAGCGAAGCGAGCCTCGAAGGGCCGAGATCGCAATCGTTGGCGACGAAGCTCTGACCGCTTTTCTTCAGCGCCTGCTCAACGACCGGATGGCGCCCGCCCTCGATCCTGAAGGCGAGGCTCAAGTCGACCTTCGGCCGCACATAGTTCTCGCGCTCCGCCAGCTCGGCGAGCGCTGCTGCCACGTCGATCTCGGCGAGCGCCCGCGACGCGCTGCGGATCGCGTTTTCCTCCGCGGCGACGCGCGCGGAAAGAGCGTCGAAGATTTGAAGCTCGATCGAAAGCGCGCGGTCCGCCGCGCTGGCGATCTTCTGCTCAAGCGCGCCAAGCTCGGTGGTGGTGAAGCGCATGGCGCTCGCCATCGTCTGCCGATGGATGAATTTCTCCGCACCTGCGCCGCCTGTTAGCGCCTGCGCCTGCCCGGCGGTGACCTCGACGTAGTAGCCGAGCACGTTGTTGTGCCGGATCTTGAGCGAACGGATGCCGGTCTCCTCGGCGTAGCGCGCCTGCAGGCCCGCGATCACCCGGCGGCTCTCGTCGCGGAGCGCGCGCACCTCGTCGAGCGTCGCGTCGTAGCCGGCGCCCACGAAGCCGCCGTCGCGCTTCAGAAGCGGAAGATCGTCGGCAAGCGCTGCGGAAAGCGCTCCGGCGAGCGTCGCCAGCCGGTCGCGGACGTCGCCCAGCCGATCGCCTGGACGCGGCGGCGGCCGGGGCTCACCCGGGATTTCGTCGCGGTCCGCCTCCCGCAACTTCAGATAGGCTTCTTCGCTCGCTTGAAGCCCCGCCCGGATCATGTCGAGATCGCGCGGGCCGCCGCGTTCAAGCCCAAGCCGCGAAAGTGCGCGGAGCATGTCCGGCGTACCTGAAAGCGCGTCCCGGATCCCGTTGCGAAGCGCCTGCCGCTCAAGGAAGAATTCCACTGTGTCCAGGCGCTCGCCGATTGTCTCCGGGTCGGAGAGCGGGCTTGCCAGCCGCTCCGCGAGGAGCCGCGATCCGGCGGCGCACACGGTGCGGTCGATCGCGGCAAGAAGCGTCCCTTCCCGCCCACCGGAGATCGAGCGGAAGAGCTCCAGGTTGGCGCGCGTCGCCGCGTCGATGCGCATCGTCTCGCCGTCGCTCAGGTGCCGCGGCGGCTCGATCGGCGGGCGCTTCGCGACCTGCGTCTTCTCCACATAGGCAATGAGGGCGGCACCGGCCGAAAGCTCCGCGCGGCTGAAATTGCCGAACGCCTCCATCGTCTTGACGCCAAAGAGCCCTGCAAGTCGCGCCTCTGCCGTCGTGGCGTCGAAGAATGCCGCGGGCAGCGGCGTCAGCGCCGCACCGGTCGCGCCTATCAAAGCGCGCAGCGTCGCGTCCTCGGCGACGCGCTCCGGAAGAAGAACCTCGCGCGGCTCGATCCGCGCGAGCGCCGCGGGAAGACCGCCTGGCGGGCATTCGCTCATGCGGAACTCGCCTGTCGATATGTCGATCCAGGCGAGCGCGTGTCGATCGGCGCCGTCGCTAGCAGCACTTCTGACGATCGCGGCGAGATAATTGTTGCGGCTTGAATCGAGCAGCCGATCCTCGGTGATCGTGCCCGGCGTCACGAGCCGCGTCACCGCACGCCGGACCACCGTCTTCGATCCGCGTCGACGCGCTTCCGCCGGGTCTTCGATCTGCTCGCAGACTGCGACGCGGAAGCCGAGCGCGATCAGCTTTTGCAGATAATCGTCGGCGGCGTGGACGGGCACGCCGCACATCGGGATGTCGTCGCCGAGATGCTTGCCGCGCTTGGTCAGCGCGATCCCGAGCGCGCGCGATGCCGTCACCGCGTCGTCGAAGAAGAGCTCGTAGAAGTCGCCCATCCGATAGAAGAGCAGGCAGTCCGGGTTCGCCGCCCGGATCTCGACATACTGCTCCATCATCGGCGTGACGCGGGCCGACGCGTCGGCGCCCGGCATGGCGGAAGGCTCTCCCGGCTCGCGCTTGTTCATGAATCAACACCTAGCAGAGCGGGCGCGGCGCGTGCCAGGAGCGGATCGCTGGCCCGACATAGAGCGAAGCCGGATCACCGACATGCCTTGCCGGAAAGCGGGCGTCGCGGTAGGTGTCGCACGCGGACTTTGAGCAAACTCAATGACTTCTGGCGCCAAGCAGCGCCACGAGGCGCCGCACGCGGCTTGAGGTGCGGCTGAACCTGGAGAGCGAACAATGGATACCGAGGCAATCCTGGAGCGCCGGCGCCTGCGTCGCCGCGCAAGCTTCTGGCGGATTACCGCCTTCGTGATCCTTGCCGTGGCGATCATCGCCGGCGCCAGCCTTGCATGGAACAAGGACGGTCTCGGCGCGGCGGCGCGCGGCCAGGTCGCCGACATCAGGGTCGACGGCTTCATCACCACGCGCCCCGATGCGGTGAAGGTGATCGACCGCGCCGCAAAGGCGAGCACCGTCAAGGCCATCCTGCTCCACATCGATTCGGGTGGCGGTGCAGCCTCCGGCGGCGAAGCGCTTTACAACGCCGTCCGCCGCGCCTCGGAGAAGAAGCCGGTCGTCGCCGTGATCGACGGGCTCGGCGCTTCCGCCGCCTACATGACCGCAATCGCCGCCGATCATATCGTAGCGCGCGAGAGCGCCATCACCGGATCGATCGGCGTGATCTTCCAGTTCGGGCACTTCGACGAGCTGCTGCAGAAGCTCGGTGTCCAGTACGAAGAGGTAAAGAGCGCGCCGCTCAAGGGCGAGCCCTCGCTTTTCAAGGCCCCAGATCCTGCGGCGACGGCAATGCTGAAGTCCGTGATCGACGATACCTACGACTGGTTCGTCGGCCTGGTCGCCGAGCGCCGCAACATGGCGGAGGCCGATGCGCGCAGGCTCGCCGACGGCAGCATCTACACCGGCCGGCAGGCGCTTCGCCTGAAGCTCATCGACGCCATCGGCGGCGACCCGGAAGCGCGCGCCTGGCTCGCCTCTGCCAAGGGGGTCGCGGAGGATCTGCCGCTCAAGGAATGGAAGCCCGACCAGTCGTACCTCTCGATGCTGCAGGAGAACGCGCTGGTCGGCGTTGCCCGACTTTTCGGAATTGACGCCAGCGTGGTCGGAATTCTGCCGCGCCGACTTACAGTTGACGGTCTCCTGTCCGTTTGGCAGGCTCCACTTTTCGAGCGATCGGATCGCTAGGGGGCCATCGGTGATCAAGTCGGAGCTCATCGAGCGGATTGCTTCGCGCAACCCGCATCTGTTTCAGCGCGACGTGGAGCACATCGTAAACGCCATCCTGGAGGAGATCGTGTCTGCGCTTGCGCGCGGCGATAGGGTGGAATTACGAGGCTTCGGGGCCTTCTCCGTCAAGAATCGCCCGGCCCGCACCGGCCGAAATCCGCGCACCGGCGAGCAGGTGATCGTGTCGGAGAAATACGTGCCCTTCTTCAAGACGGGCAAAGACATGCGGGAGCGCCTGAATACCACCGGAGGGTGAGTTGCTCCGCACGCTCGTAACTATTTTGAAGTGGGTCATCCTGCTGCCGGTCCTGGCCGCAATCCTGGGACTCGCCGTCGCCAACGGCCAGAGCGTGACGGTGCATTTGAATCCCTTCGACAGTGGCGACCCGGTCCTGAAGTTCGATCTGCCGCTCTATCAGCTCGCCTTCATCCTCTTCGTGCTCGGCGCGCTGATCGGCGGGCTTGTCGCCTGGACGAGCCAGCTTCGGAGCCGGCGGCGGGCACGCGCGCGCCGCGAGTTGGTCGATTCGTTTGAGGGCCGCGCGCAGCGGCCCGCGCCAAATCCGCCGCAAGACACCGCCGGCTTCCTGCCTCGCCCCGAGCGCAGCTGAGCCGGCGCCATGCGAGTCGTCTCGGCGGAGGACCTTGCGCGTATCTTCACGTTTCCCGCTCTGATCGAGGCGCTGCGCCGCGCCTTTCAAAGCGAGATCGCGGCGCCGCCGCGCCATTACCATGCGATCGAACGGCCGGGCGAACCGGCGGCGACGCTGCTTCTGATGCCGGCTTGGACGAAGGGCGAGCGAGGCGCTTCCTTCCTCGGCGTGAAGGTCGTCTCGCTCTATCCCGGAAATTCCGCGCACGGCCTGCCGAGCGTGATGGGCACGTATCTCCTAATGGACGGCGCCAACGGCGCGCCGCTTGCGGCGATCGACGGACAGGCGCTGACGCTCTGGCGGACGGGGGCCGCCTCGGCGCTGGCAGCTTCCTATCTCGCCGCAAAGGACGCGCGCCGCCTTCTGATGGTCGGCGCCGGCGCACTCGCTCCCTATCTGATCGCGGGGCATGCAAGCGTGCGCCCGATTGCGGAAGTGCTTGTCTGGAACCACAATCCCGGCCGCGCGGAGAGCCTCGCCGCCGATCTTCAGGGCCGCGCCTACTCGGTGCTCGCCACGAGCGACCTCGAAGCGGCGGTGCAGTCAGCAGACATCGTCTCCTGTGCGACGCTCGCCTCAGAGCCGCTGGCGAAGGGTGCATGGCTCAAGCCCGGCGCACATCTCGATCTAGTCGGCGCCTTCACGCCGAAAATGCGCGAATGCGACGACGAGGCAGTAGCCCGCGCCCGCGTCTTCGTCGATACGCGCGCTGGCGCGCTGCACGAGGCGGGCGATATCGTGCAGCCGCTTCACGCTGGGATCATCAGTGAACCCGATATCGTCGGCGATCTCTTCGACCTCTGCCGAAGCAAGGTGGAAGGCCGGAAATCGCCTGACGAGATCACGCTCTTCAAGTCGGTCGGCACGGCAATCGAGGACCTGGCGGCCGCGATGCTCGCCGTCTCTCGGCTCGCCTGAAGGTCAGGCGCACTCAGTGCGCGCCGGGTTTACTCGCGGCAAAGGTATCGTCGTCCCGGAGTGCAATCCCTGCACAGGCGCCGGCAATATTCTGCTCCCACTCCGCATGGTTGTCGTAGACCATGAGGCCGAAGCGGCGCTCCTGCTCGTCGAAATCCCCGCCCTCCACGATGTACCGCTTCTTCCCCTTGGGCAGCGGCTGAAGCGCCCCGACAACGCAGTCGATCATCGCGCTTCGCTTGGAGGCGCTCATGTCTGCAAGCGGCCCCGTCGTCTGGCTTTCGAGGATGTGCCTGACGATCGTCGGGAAATCGGAGGAGGCTGCCGCAGCGCCGGCGGCAAAGGCTGTCGACGCAGCGAGTACGATTGCAGTGCGAGAAATCGGCATC
The DNA here is from genome assembly GCA_963761005.1 of uncultured Alphaproteobacteria bacterium. GTDB lineage: Bacteria > Pseudomonadota > Alphaproteobacteria > Rhizobiales > Afifellaceae > DASWJZ01. Next base: position 99,409 of record CAVXFK010000027.1, on the reverse strand, counting down.
ACCGGTGGCCCCTACCAGCGCTCTGTTAGCGATTCATCCGCCTTGACACATTAGACCCATCGGAGATGCGAATCTGCGGCTTGCCAGGCACACTCGGAGCGCTTATATCGCCGTCAACACATCTCGAATCCAATCGAGGGTGGGTCCCGCGGGGCCCGCTCTTTTTTGTTGCCCGAAGGACCCCTTGGGGCCTGAGCCGGGCGAGAGGTTGAATGGACCGCCGCCGTCTGACGCGTGAGACCGGGCTTGACGCCCGTATCGCCCACATCGTGGAGCCGATCGCCAACGATCTCGGCTACGAGCTGGTGCGCGTCAAAGTGTCGGGGCTGAACGGCATGACCGTGCAGATCATGGCCGAGCGACCCGACGGCGCGATGACGGTAGAGGATTGCGAGCGGCTGTCGCGCAATGTCTCGCCGGCGATGGACGTCGCCGATCCGATCAACCGCGAATACCATCTGGAAATCTCCTCGCCGGGCATCGACAGGCCGCTGACCCGTTCCAAGGATTTCGAGACCTGGGCCGGCCACGAGGCGAAGATCGAGATGGACGAGCCGGTGAACGGGCGGAAGCGCTTCCGTGGCGTCCTGCTTGGCGTGAGGGACGGCGCGGCCGGCGTCCGCCTTCTCGACACCCCGGCGGAAGGCGAAGCGGGCGAGGCGTGGCTCCCGATCGAATCGATCGGCGAAGCGCGGCTCGTCCTGACCAACTCCCTGGTGAAGGCGGCGCTGCGCCGGAGCGCCGCGGCCCTTGAGAAATCCGACGCGTGAAATTTAGGAAACGGAGCTGAAGCAAAATGGCTGTCAGTGCAAACAGACTGGAACTCCTGCAGATCGCCGACGCGGTAGCGCGCGAGAAGACGATCGATCGCCGCATCGTCATCGGCGCCATGGAGGACGCGATCCAGAAGGCGGCGAAGTCGCGCTACGGCGCAGAGACGGACGTGCGCGCCGAGATCGACGAGAAGACCGGCGAGATTCGTCTGCAGCGGCTGCTCGAAGTGGTCGACATCGTGGAGAACAACTCCGCGCAGATTTCCGTCGAGGACGCGCGTTCGCGCAATCCCGCGGCGCAGGTCGGCGACTACATCTCCGAGCCGCTGCCGCCGCTCGACTACGGCCGCATCGCCGCCCAGTCGGCGAAGCAGGTCATCATGCAGAAGGTGCGCGAGGCCGAGCGCGACCGCCAGTATGAGGACTACAAGGACCGGATCGGCGAGATCGTGAACGGCACGGTGAAGCGCGTCGAATACGGGAACGTCATCGTCGATCTCGGCCGCGGCGAGGCGATCATCCGCCGCGACGAGATGATTCCCCGAGAAACCTTCCGCTACGGCGACCGCGTGCGCGCCTACGTCTATGACGTGCGGCGCGAACAGCGCGGACCGCAGATCTTCCTGTCGCGCACGCATCCGCAGTTCATGGCGAAGCTCTTCACCATGGAGGTGCCGGAAATCTACGACGGAATAATCGAGATCAAGTCGGTGGCGCGCGATCCGGGCTCGAGAGCCAAGATCGCGGTCGTGTCGCACGACACCTCGATCGATCCGGTCGGCGCTTGCGTCGGCATGCGCGGAAGCCGCGTGCAGGCGGTGGTCGGGGAGCTCGCCGGCGAGCGGATCGACATCATCCCGTGGTCGCCCGACGCCGCGACCTTCATCGTCAACTCGCTGCAGCCGGCCGAGGTCTCCAAGGTCGTGCTCGACGAGGAGGCCGAGCGCATCGAGGTGGTCGTGCCCGACGATCAGCTGTCGCTCGCGATCGGCCGCCGCGGCCAGAACGTGCGGCTCGCCTCGCAGCTGACCGGTTGGGACATCGACATCCTGACGGAGGACGAGGAATCGGAGCGCCGGCAGAAGGAGTTCCAGGAGCGCTCGCAACTCTTCATGGAGGCGCTCGATGTCGATGAGATGGTGGCGCAGCTTCTCGCGTCCGAGGGCTTTGCCAGCGTCGACGAGATCGCCTTGGTCGAGCGCGACGAGATCGCCTCGATCGAAGGCTTCGACGACGAGACGGCCGAGGAGCTTCAGGCGCGGGCGCGCGAATATCTTGAGAAGGTGGAGGCCGAGCAGGACGAAGAGCGCAAGAAGCTCGGCGTCGAGGATTCGCTCCGCGAGGTCCCCGGCATCACCACCGCGATGATGGTCGCGCTCGGCAAGAACGACGTGCGCACGCTTGAGGATCTGGCTTATTGCGCCGCCGACGATCTCGTCGGCTGGACCGAGCGCAAGGATGGCGAGACGAAACGCTTTGAAGGTGCGTTGCAGGGCTTTGATGTGTCGCGCCAGGAGGCCGAGCAGATCGTTATGGCGGCGCGGCTCAAGGCCGGCATCGTGACCGAGGCCGATCTCGCGCCCCCGCCGGCCGAGGAGCCAGCACCGGCCGAAACGGAGGCAGAGACGGTTTGACGGAGGCGCTGACGGAGACGGATGTCGCGCGGGGTCGTGGCAAGGGCCGCACGCGCATGTGCGCGGTCACCCGTGCGGTCGCGCCGGAGCGCGATCTGATCCGCTTCGTCGCCGCGCCGGACGGGACCGTCGTCGCCGATTTGAAGGCAAAGCTCCCCGGGCGCGGCATCTGGGTCGGCGCGACGCGCGAGACCGTCGCGGAGGCGGTGAATCGAAACGTTTTTTCGCGCGGCCTGAAGGAGCAGTTGCGGCCGCCGGCCGATCTTGCCGATCAGGTCGCGGCGCGGCTCAAGGACTATGCACTCGGCCGCTTCGGGCTGGCGCGAAAAGCCGGTGCGGTCGCAGCCGGATTCGCCAAAGTCGAGGCCGCTATCTCGGGCGGGCGCGTTGCTGCACTGGTGATCGCCTCCGACGCTGCGGCGGACGGTGTGCGCAAGATCGAACAGGCGCTGAAGCGGCGCTTCGGGTTGGAGATCCCGATCTCCGTTATCCGCCTCTTCAGCGCTGCCGAATTGGGTTTGGCAATCGGCCGGCCAGATGTGATACATGCTGCCGTGCTCCAGGGCCCGGCTGGCGAAAGTTTCGTGGAAGCGGCCAACCGCCTCCAGCGCTACTCTGGCGCGAGTTTTGGTGAGACGGAGCACCGGGCGGTCGAGCCCTTGGGATTTGGTGGATGAGCGATACGACGAGTAAAGACAAGACGCTGCGCGTTGGGCGGAAGCCGATCTCGCTGAAGCGTGACACCGACACGGTCCGCCAGAGCTTCTCCGGCGGCCGCTCGAAGGCGGTCACGGTCGAGCGCAAGCGGCGCCGCGCCACGGGACCCGGCGAGCGGGCGGAATCCGCATCCGCGCCGGCCGTGGAGGAGACGGCGACCACCGCCGCACCGGAACCGGCGCGTCCGCGCGTCAGCCTGCGCAAGACCGATGGCGAGGCGGCGGCACAGCCGCGTCCGCGCACGAGCGGCGTGGTGCTTCGCACGCTCACCGACGAGGAGCGCGACGCGCGCGCCCATGCGCTTGCCGAAGCACGCGCCCGCGAGGCCGAGGAGCGGCGGCTTGCGGAGATCGAAGCGCGCCGCCGCTCCGAAGAGGACAACCGTCTCTCGCAAGAGCGCGCCGAGGCGGAGCGCCGCCAGTCCGAGGAGGAGGCGCGCAAGCAATCCGAAGAGCAGGCCCGCCGCCGCGGCGAAGACGAGGCGCGCCGTCGCCTCGGCGAGGAAGCTGCGCCCGCCGCACGCACGGAGACGAAAGAAAGCGCACCGGCCGGCGTACGGCTGGCGCTTCGCCCGAAACGCCTGGAGGTGCCGAAGCCGACGCGCACCAAGGCCGCGCCCGGCGGCCAGCGCCAGCGCGGCCGCCTGACCGTCACCAATGCCCTTGAGGCCTCCGAAAGCGAGCGCGAGCGCTCGCTCGCCTCCGTCCGCCGCAAGCGCGAAAAGCAGCAGCGCCAGGCGCACGGCTTCACGCCGACGCAGGAGAAGATCGTCCGCGACGTGGTAATCCCCGAGGCGATCACCGTGCAGGAGCTCGCGAACCGCATGGCCGAGCGCGCCGTCGACGTGATCCGGCTCCTGATGAAGGACGGCCAGCTGGTCAAGATCACCGACGTGCTCGACGCCGACACCGCGCAGATCGTCGCCGAGGAGATGGGCCACAACGTGCGTCGCGTCGCCGCCTCCGACGTCGAGGAGGGGCTTTTCGACGAGCCCGATCCGGAGGCGACGCTGAAGCCGCGCCCGCCGGTCGTCACCATCATGGGCCATGTCGACCATGGCAAGACGTCGCTGCTCGACGCCATCCGCGAGGCCAACGTCGTCTCGACCGAGGCCGGGGGCATCACCCAGCACATCGGCGCCTACCAGATCGAGAAGAACGGGCAGAAGGTCACCTTCATCGACACGCCCGGCCACGAGGCGTTCACCGCCATGCGCGCCCGCGGTGCGCAGGCGACCGATATCGCCGTTCTGGTCGTCGCCGCCGACGACGGCGTGATGCCGCAGACGGTGGAATCGATCAATCACGCGCGCGCGGCCGGTGTTCCGATCATTGTCGCGATCAACAAGATCGACAAGCAGGGCGCCGATCCGAACCGTGTGAGGACAGAACTTCTGAGCCACGAGATCGTGGTGGAATCGATGGGCGGCGAGACGCTCGAAGTGGAAGTCTCGGCGGTGAAGCACACCAATCTCGACAAGCTGCTCGAGGCGATTCTGCTGCAGGCCGAAATATTGAATCTCCGCGCCAATCCCGACCGCCCGGCGGAGGGCATCGTGGTCGAGGCGCAGCTCGATCGCGGCCGCGGGCCGGTGGCGACCGTGCTCGTGCAGCGCGGCACGCTGCATGTCGGCGACATCATCGTCGCCGGTGCGGAGTGGGGCCGCGTGCGCGCACTGATCGACGACCGCGGCGAGCAGGTGCGCGAGGCGGGGCCGTCGACGCCGGTCGAGGTGCTCGGCTTCCAGGCGACGCCGGAGGCGGGCGATCGTCTCGGCGTGGTGGAGAGCGAAGCACGCGCCCGCGAGGTCACCGAGTACCGGCAGAATCTGAAGCGCGAGAAGTCGGCGGCGCACGCCGCCGGTCTGCGCGGCTCGCTCGAGCAGATGATGAGCCGCCTCGGCACACAGGGGAAGAGCCTCTTCCCGATCCTGATCAAGGGCGACGTGCAGGGCTCGGTCGAGGCGATCGTGCAGGCGCTCGAAAAGCTCGGCACTGAAGAGGTGGCCGCGCAGGTGATGCATGCCGGCGTCGGCGGCATCACGGAGTCCGACGTCAACCTCGCGACGACGTCGGAAGCGCCGATTATCGGCTTCAACGTGCGTGCCAACGCACAGGCACGCGAGGCGGCCGAGCGCGAAGGCATCGAGATCCGCTACTACAACATCATCTACGACCTAGTGAACGACATCAAAGCCGCGATGTCGGGTCTGCTCTCGCCGGAGCGGCGCGAGACCTTCCTCGGGAACGCGGAAATTCTGGAGATCTTCAACATCTCCAAGGTCGGCAAGGTGGCCGGCTGCCGTGTGACCGAAGGCAAGGTGGAGCGCGGAGCGAGCGTGCGCCTGATCCGCGACAACGTCGTCATCCACGAAGGCAAGCTCTCGACCTTGAAGCGTTTCAAGGACGAGGTGCGCGAGGTGCCGGTCGGGCAGGAATGCGGCATGGCCTTCGAGAAATACGAGGACATGCGCGTCGGCGACGTGATCGAGTGCTACCGCGTCGAGGAGATCGCCCGGACGCTGTAGCGCGCGACGGCGGCGCGAACCTTCTCCCATGGGAGAAGGTGGCTGCGGAGCAGCCGGATGAGGGGATGCGGCGCGACGCCGAGACCCGATTCGTGCTGCAACCCTTCGTCGCCTTCGGCGACACCCTCTCCCCATTGGAGAGGGGCCGGCCAACGTCAACGACAAGAACCAATGCCCCACGCTGATCCACACCGTTCCCGCCAAGGCCCCTCGCAGCGGCAGCTCCGCGTCGGCGAGCTGGTGCGCCATGCGCTGGCGGACGTCTTTTCGCGCGGCGAGGCGGGGCCGGAGTTCGACGGCGTGCTTCTCTCCTTCGCCGAAGTGCGCATGTCGGCCGATCTGAAGCATGCGACGGTGCTCGTCGCGCCGCTCGCGACGAAAGATGCTGCTGCGCTGGTAGCGAGCCTCAACAAACAGGCACGCGCCTTGCGCGGAAAAATCACGCCGGCGCTGAAACAGATGCGTTCCATGCCCGATCTGAAATTCCGGCTCGACACGCGCTTCGAGGACGATGCGCGGATCGACGCGCTGCTCCGCTCGCCGGAAGTCGCGCGCGATCTCGTGCACGACGACAAGGACGATGCGCTGATGGGCCGCCGCGACAGGGGAAAGAAGGTCGACGGCTGGCTCGTGCTCGACAAGCCGGTCGGCATGACATCGACGGATGCGGTCGCGAAAGTGAAGCGCCTCTTCGACGCCGCCAAGGCGGGCCACGCCGGAACGCTCGATCCGCTCGCTTCCGGCTCGCTCCCGATCGCGCTCGGCGAGGCGACGAAGACCGTCAGCCTCGTCATGGACGGGCGCAAGGTCTACCGCTTCACCGTGCGCTGGGGCGTGGAGACGACGACCGACGATGCCGAAGGCCCGATCGCCGCGACCTCTGAGAACCGTCCGTCGGCGGAGGATATCCGCGCCCTGCTCCCGGAGTTCACCGGCGCGATCAGACAAGTCCCGCCACGCTTCTCCGCGATCAAGATCGCCGGCGAGCGGGCTTACGATCTCGCGCGCGAGGGCGAGAAGGTGGAGCTTGAGCCGCGCGAGATCGTCATCCATCGGCTCGACCTCCTCGAATGCCCCGACGCCGACCACGCCGTCTTCCTCGCCGAATGCGGCAAGGGCGCCTATGTCCGGGCGCTCGCGCGCGACATGGGGCGGCGGCTTGAGACGCACGGCCACGTTGTCGCGCTCCGCCGCCTCGCGGTCGGCCCGTTCGCCGAAGCCGACATGATTTCGCTGGAAAAGCTGGAGGAGTTGCGCCATAAGGCCGGGGCTTCCGAGGGCCTCATGGCCGAGGAAGCTCTGCTTTCGGTTGCGACGGCGCTGGACGACATCCCGGCGCTCGCCATGACCGAGAGGGATGCGGCGAGGCTCAGACGTGGCCAGGCCGTCATCCTGAGAGGACGGGATGCGCCCGTCATGTCCGGCCCTGCTTACGCGATATTCGGCGGTCTGCCCGTCGCGCTCGGCGAGGTCGACAAGGGCGCCTTCAATCCCAAGCGTGTGTTCAATCTGACCGGGACGCGGGAGCGGCCCGGCACCGAAAATCGAGGATGACCGATGTCGATCACGCCAGATCGCAAACAGGAATTGATGAAGGAATACGCGACGAAATCCGGCGACACGGGTTCGCCCGAGGTGCAGGTCGCCATCCTGTCGGAGCGCATTTCCAATCTCACCGAGCATTTCAAGAGCCACGTGAAGGACAACCATTCGCGGCGTGGGCTTCTGAAGCTCGTTTCGCAGCGCCGTCGCCTTCTCGACTATCTGAAGACGAAGGATACCGAGCGCTATCAGGCGCTCATCTCGCGCCTCGGACTGCGCCGCTAGGCGCAAGGCGCGGCGCTTGCGGCATCGGTCGCGGGCGCAATTGTCCAAGAACGCAGGAAATTGGCCATGGCAGGATCGCCGGTCGCTCCGAGGCTTCGCTTAAGCGCCTGAGCGCCCCGCCGTCTTGCGCATGGCCGGTCCTGCTTGCCGAACGAAAGGACCGTGCATGTTTGATACGCAGAAAGTTGAAATCGATTGGGGCGGGCGGAAGCTCGTGCTCGAAAGCGGGCGCATGGCGCGCCAGGCCGACGGCGCCGTGCTCGCCACCTACGGCGAGACCACGGTTCTTGCGACCGTCGTTTCCATGAAAGAGCCGAAGCCGGGCTTCGACTTCTTCCCGCTCACCGTGAACTACCAGGAGCGCTACTACGCCGCCGGCCGCATTCCGGGTGGCTTCTTCAAGCGCGAAGGCCGCCCGACCGAGAAGGAGACGCTGACCTCGCGCCTGATCGACCGGCCGATCCGTCCGCTGTTCGCCGACGGCTACAAGAACGAGACGCAGGTGGTCGTCACCGTGCTCTCGCACGATCTTGAGAACGACCCCGACATCGTCGGCATGGTCGCCGCCTCCGCGGCGCTGACGCTTTCCGGCGTGCCCTTCATGGGGCCGATCGCCGCCGCCCGTGTCGGCTACGCGAACGGCAATTATGTCCTCAATCCTCTCGTGGAGGACGTGAAGACTTCGCAGCTCGACCTCGTCGTCGCCGGCACGGCCGATGCGGTGCTGATGGTCGAATTGGAGGCGCATGAGCTTGCCGAGGACGTCATGCTCGGCGCCGTCATGTTCGGCCATCGCTCGTTCCAGCCGGTGATCGACGCGATCATCCGGCTTGCCGAGCGCGCCGCCAAGGAGCCGCGCGATTTTGCGCCGTCCGATATTGCGGAGATCGAGAAGGCGGTTCTCGAGATCGCCGAGGGCGAGCTGCGCGACGCCTACAAGATCATCGTGAAGCAAGATCGCTACGCCGCCGTCGATGCGGTGAAGGCGAAGGTGATGGCGGCGCTCTTCCCCGAGGGCGGCGAGCCGCGTTTCGACAAGGAGCACGTCGCCGCGGCGTTCAAGGAGCTGCAGGCGAAGATCGTCCGCTGGAACATCCTCGACACCCACGTACGCATCGACGGCCGCGACCTGAAGACGGTGCGCCCGATCCTCTCGGAGGTGGGCGTGCTGCCGCGCACGCACGGCTCCGCGCTCTTCACGCGCGGCGAGACACAGGCGCTGGTCGTCGCGACGCTCGGCACCGGCGAGGACGAGCAGATGATCGACAGCCTGGAGGGTACCTACAAGTCGCCCTTCATGCTGCACTACAATTTCCCGCCCTACTCGGTGGGCGAGACCGGCCGCATGGGCTCGCCGGGCCGCCGCGAGATCGGCCACGGCAAGCTTGCCTGGCGCGCCATCCATCCGATCCTGCCGGCCAGCCACGAGTTCCCCTATACGCTCCGCGTCGTCTCCGAGATCACAGAGTTCGAACGGCTCCTCCTCGATGGCGACGGTGTGCGGCTCCTCGCTGGCGCTGATGGACGCCGGCGTGCCGTTGAAGGCGCCGGTCGCCGGCATCGCCATGGGCCTGATCAAGGAGGACGACCGCTTCGCCGTGCTCTCCGACATCCTTGGCGACGAGGATCACCTGGGCGACATGGACTTCAAGGTCGCCGGCACCGCGGGCGGCATCACCTCGCTGCAGATGGACATCAAGATCCAGGGCATCACCGAGGAGATCATGAAGGTGGCGCTCGAGCAGGCGAAGGATGGGCGCCTGCACATCCTCGGCGAGATGTCGAAGGCGCTTGGCCATGCGCGTGCCGAGCTCGGCGAGCATGCGCCGCGCATCGAGGTCATCAAGATCCCGGTCGACAAGATCCGCGAGGTCATCGGAACGGGCGGCAAGGTCATCCGTGAGATCGTCGAGAAGACCGGCGCCAAGATCAACGTCGAGGACGATGGCACCATCAAGATCGCCTCCGCGAAGGCGGAATCGATCAAGGCCGCGATGAAGTGGATCCAGGGGATCGCCGCCGAGCCAGAGCCCGGCCAGATCTACCAGGGCACCGTCGTGAAGATCGTCGACTTCGGCGCCTTCGTGAACTTCTTCGGCTCGCGCGACGGGCTCGTGCACGTCTCGCAGCTCGCCCCGCACCGCGTTGCAAACGTCAAGGACGTGATCAAGGAAGGCGACAAGGTCTGGGTCAAGTTCATGGGCTCCGACGAGCGCGGCAAGGTGCGGCTCTCGATGAAGGTCGTCGACCAGGCGACCGGCCAGGAGATCAAGAGCGACGACGCTGCCGCCTGATCTGCCTTCTCCGCTAGACAAGAAAGGGCGCCCCCGCGGCGCCCTTTCCATTTCCATGGGTGAGGCTTTTCAGGCGCTTCGCGCGAGCGTAGGCCTCTCGTGCTCGGCCTCCGCCTTCAGAAGCTGCTCGAGCGGCATCGGCGGCGCGAAATAGTAGCCTTGCGCCTCCGTGCAGCCAGCGGCGCGCAGGAGCTGCGCGTGCTCGATCGTCTCCACCCCCTGCCCGGCGACCTCGAAGTCGAGCGAATGGCCGAGGCTGCAGATCGCGGCAAGCACGGCGGAGCTCTTCTGCTCGTCGTTGTTCATCAGGAACGAGCGGTCGACCTTGATCTTGTCGAAGGAGTAGCGGGAGAGCAGCCCGAGCGACAGCGTGCCGACGCCGAAGGAGTCCATCACCACGCGCACGCCCGCATCGCGGATCGCAGCCAGCCTTTCAAAGGCCGTGGTCTCGTTGCGGCCGAGGATCGTCTCGTTGACCTCGATCTCGATGCGGCTCGGCGGGATTCGGTGGATCTTCAGCGCATCGAGGATGAAGTTCTCGATGCCGTCGCGCTTGAGCTGCGTAGCGGACAGGTTGATCGCGACGCGACGATCGGCGGGGAGCCGCTCGCAGTCGCGTGCCGCCTGCCGGATCACCCATTCGCCAATCGGAACGACGAGCCCCGTCTCCTCCGCGATCGACACGAAGACGGAGGCCGGCACGAGGCCCTTGCCCGGCAGGCGCCATCTGAGCATCGCCTCGTAGCCGACGACCTTGCCGGTCGAAAGCTGCACCTGCGGCTGATAGACGAGCTCGAAATGATCGTTCTCCAGCGCATGCCGGAGCCCGTCCTCCAGCGTGCGCCGGCTGGCGAGATCCTCCGCCATCTTCGGATCGAAGAAGCGCCACGTGCGGCGCCCTTCGCTCTTGGCGCGGTAAAGCGCGAAGTCGGCGTTCCGCATCAGCGCGGCGAAGTCGGAGCCGTTGTCGGGCGCGACCGCGAGCCCGATCGAGCAGCCGACCTGAATCTCGTGCCCGTCGACGCGGAACGGGCTTGAAAGCAGGTTCAGGACGCGCTCGGCGAGCGGCGCCAGCATTGCCGGATCGGGGACGCGCGGCACCACGATGGCGAACTCGTCGCCGGAGAGCCGCGCCAGGAGGTCGCCGCCCCTGAGCGATGCTTTCAGCCGCTTGCCGCAGGCCTTCAAGAGCCCGTCGCCAACGGGATGGCCGAGCGTGTCGTTAACCGCCTTGAAGCCGTCGAGATCGAGCACGAAGAGCGCCGCCTTGTTGCCGTCCTGCTCGACGCCGGCGAGCGTCTCCGCCATGAATTCTTCGAACCGCTTGCGGTTCGGCAGGCCGGTCAGCTCGTCGTGCAGGGCGAGGAAGCGGATCGCGGCGTTCTCGGCGGAGAGCTGCCGCTGCCGGTAGCTGAAACCGGCCATGAAGGAGATGAAGGTGATGAAGGCAACGCCGCCGCTGAACATCACCTCGCGCGCGAACGAGGAGATCAGCTCGGTGATCGTCGCGGTCTGGTCGACGCGCACCGCAAGCCGTGCCCCGCCCTCGCGCGCGGGCGGAAACACCACCCAGGTGTGGTACGGATGGCGGGTGATCCAGCTGATGGAATTGAGCGTGTAGGAACCGCTTCCGATCGCGTAGAGCGGCTTCGACGATCCGCTGACCTGGGCGGCGACCGAAGCCAGCTCGGCGGCCGCCTGATCGCCGTGGAACGTGATCGGGTCGCCACGGGCGGGGATGAGGAGGACGCGGTCGATGGCCGCGATGTTGAGCGTGCTTTCCAGGGTGTCGGGGCTGGTCGCCGCGAGGGTCGTCTCGAGATCGCCGTGGCGGTTGAGCGCGCGCGACCACAGCTCCGCCGTGGTGAGCGCGTCATCCCGCATCATGCGGCCGATCGCATATTCCCCGAGCCCGTAGACGGTGGCGAGAACGCCAGCCGCGACGAGGATCAGGGTCACGACGGTCGTAAGCGGCTTCTTCTCGGTCCCTTTCAACTCCCCCCGCCTTTCGTCACGGACGCGTTCCGAGCGCCCGGCCGACGTTCACCCGCAGCGATATCAGTGCGTCCTTAGCCCCCAATAAAATCCGTGCCGAAAATTCGAACGGATCAGCCGTTTGCCGCTACCGCTTCCATCTCGCCTCCCGCAGGCGTCTCGCCTGTTTCCTCAACGCGGTCCGTCTTGCGTTTCGGCGCCCCGAACAGGAAGCCCTGCACGATGCTGCAGCCGGCAGCCGTGAGAAGCGTGACCTGCTCGCGTGTCTCCACGCCTTCTGCCGTCACGTCGACGCTCAACGTGCGGCCGAGCGCGACGATGGCAGAGACAATCGCCGCCACGTCGGTGTCCTCCGTAAGCTGGCTCACGAAGGAGCGGTCGATCTTGATCTTGTCGAAGGGGAAGCGCGCCAGCACGGCAAGCCCGGTATAGCCGCCGCCGAAGTTGTCCATGGCAACCCGCACCCCGAGCGCCTTGATGCGTTTCAGGAGCTCGATCATGTCGTTCGCCTGGCTCAGGAAGAGGTGCTCCGGAACCTCGATCTCGAGTCGGTTGGGCGCGAGGCCGGTCTCTTCAAGCACCTTCGCGATCTTCTGATCGACGTCGGGCACAAGCAGCTGCTGGGCGGAGAAGTTGACGGCGACGACCCCGGAATCAAGCCACGCGGCAGCGTCCGTGCAGGCCCGGCGCAACACCCAATCGCCGATATCGCGGATCAGGCCGGTCTCCTCCGCGACGGTGAGGAAGTCTCGCGGCGCGAGGATTCCCTCGTTCGGCCGCTCCCAGCGCACCAAGGCCTCGTAGCCTCGAAGCTTCTGCGTCGCGAGCTCAAGCTGCGGCTGGTAGAAGACGACATATTCGTCGCGCGAAAGCGCAAGCCGCATGTCGCGTTCGAGCGCGGCCTTCTTCTCCATCCGCTCCTTCATCTCGGTGTCGAAGTAGGCGTGCGAATTCCGCCCTTGCTTCTTCGCTTTGGAAAGCGCGCTGTCCGCGGCGCGGAAGAGGAACTGGCCGCTCTCGGCGTTGATCGGATAAAGCGCCGTGCCGATCGACGCACCGAGCAGAATTGCGCTTCCCTCGATCTCGAACGGCTCGCCGATCGCCTGGCGGATGTCGTCGGCGATCTTGTGCAGCGACTGGGTCGCATCGCCCTCGACGATGACGGCGAACTCGTCGCCGGCGACGCGGGCCACGCCGACCGGTCCGCTCGCGAAGGGTCGAAGCCGTTCCGCCGCCATCTGCAGCACCACGTCGCCGGCGGCGTGGCCCCAGATGTCGTTGACGGCGCGGAAGCCGTCGAGGCCGACGATCATCAGCCCGACCTGCTGATCGGATTCCGAGGCGCGTCCGACCGCGTCCTCGAGCGTTGCCGTCAGGCCGGAGCGCGTCGGCACATCGGTCAACGGATCGCGCGGCAGGGTTCGCGGATCGAATGTCCTGCCCTGGCGACCGAAGCCGCTACCACGCGTCACCACGAAGGCGACGACAATCACCGCGAGCACGGCAAGGCCGACGGTCACCATTCCGATCACGCTGAAAGCGCGAGTCAGTGCTTCGAGCGACCGCGTCTGGTCGACCTCGACGAGCAGGGTGCCGACCGGTTTGCCTTCGGCGAGCACGGGAACGATCACTCGTTTGATAGCGTCCGACAATCCGAACAGGCTCGGCAGGAGCGGCATATCGTCGATGACGGCACCGTGTTGGAGCGCCAAGTCGCCAAGGCGGCCGCGAACGATCTCGCCGAGCTTGGTCGCCGCACCGCCCGCGTTGGGTGCACCGCTCGCGATCACGTTGCCGGTGGTATCGACGTAGGTGTAGCGGACGATCGACGAGAATGCTCCGCTCGACTCGATTGTCTTGTTCTGGGCGAGTTGGGTGGCGGCCTCTTCCGCTGCCGCTATTGCGTCGCCGTTCAGGACGGAGCGAACGAAGAGTTGCGACGCGACGAATACTGACAACCCGAGCGCGAACCCGACGATAAACACGACGAGTACGGCGCGGAACTTGGGAATGGTCATTGACGACCCCGCTTACTGCGGGATCACCAAAGCCCAATTCATGTAAAGAATTCCCTTATCCGGTTGTGTTCACACGGCATTTACCAAGATGAACACCACCTATTCCGCTGCCTCGTGCGCCGCCTTTTCCTCGCTCTTAACCAGGTCGAGGCGCGGCATGGCCAAAATGTTGTAACCGCAATCGACGTAGTGGATTGCGCCGGTGACCGCGCGCGACAGGTCGCCCAGCAAGTAAAGCGCCGCGCCGCCCACGTCTTCGATAGTCGTCGCGCGGCGGAGCGGCGCGTTGTCTCTTTGGTAGGAGAACATCAGCCTGGCGTCGGAGACGCCGGCGCCGGCAAGCGTGCGGATCGGCCCGGCCGAGATGGCGTTGACGCGAATGCCGCGCTCGCCGAAATCGGCGGCGAGATAACGCACCGAAGCTTCGAGCGCCGCCTTGGCGACCCCCATCACGTTGTAGTTCGGCATGACGCGGGTCGACCCGCCGTAAGTGAGGGTGAGGATGGAGCCGCCATTCGTCATCAACGCCGAGGCCATGCGCGCCACTTCGGTAAACGAGTAGCAGGAAATGAGCATGGTGCGGACGAAGTTCTCGCGCGAGGTGTCGGCGTAGCGGCCCTTCAGCTCCGCCTTGTCGGAGAAGGCGATCGCGTGGACGGCGAAGTCGAGCCCGCCCCAGGCCTTCTTGAGCGCGTCGAAGACGGCCGCCATCGAGGCCGGATCCTCCACGTCGCAATGGTAGAGCATGGTAGAGGCGAGCGATGCGGCGAGCGGCTTCACACGCCGCCCGAAATGCTCGCCCTGATAGGTGAAGGCAAGCTCGGCGCCTTCTTCCGCAAGCTGCTTGGCAATCCCCCAGGCGATCGAGTGATCGTTGGCGACGCCCATGATCAGGCCGCGCTTGCCGGCCATCAACGTGCCCATTTTTCGCGTCCTCAGCCGGCGTAACGCTGGAATACCAGAGTAGCGTTGGTGCCGCCAAATCCGAAGGAGTTCGAGAGCACAGCGTTAAGCTCGACGCCGTCGCGCCGCTCGCGCGCGATCGGCATGTCAGCGAATTTCGGGTCCAGCTCGTCGATGTTGGCGCTCTCGCAGATGAAGCCGTTCTGCATCATCAAGAGGCAGTAGATCGCCTCCTGCGCACCGGTAGCACCGAGCGAGTGGCCGGTCAGCGACTTCGTCGCCGCGATCGGCGGGCATCTATCGCCGGAGCCGAACACCTTGCGGATCGCGTCGATCTCCGGGCCGTCGCCGGCCGGCGTGGAGGTGGCGTGCGGATTGATGTAGCCGATCTTCTCGTTCACCGTGGAAAGCGCCATGCGCATGCAGCGCTCGCCGCCTTCGCCGGATGGCGCGACCATGTCATAGCCGTCGGACGTTGCGCCATAGCCCACCACCTCGCCGTAGATCTTGGCGCCGCGCGCCTTGGCGTGCTCAATCTCCTCCAGCACGAGCACGCCGGCGCCGCCGGCAATCACGAAGCCGTCGCGATTGACGTCGTAGGCGCGCGAGGCCTTGTGCGGCGTGTCGTTGAATTTCGTGGACATCGCGCCCATGGCGTCGAAGAGCACGGAGAGCGTCCAGTCGAGCTCTTCGCAGCCGCCGGCGAAGATCACGTCCTGCTTGCCGACCTGGATCGTCTCGTAGGCGTTGCCGATGCAATGGTTGGAGGTCGCGCAGGCAGACGAGATCGTATAGTTCACGCCCTTGATCTTGAACCAGGTGGCGAGCGTCGCCGAGGCGGTCGACGACATCGACTTTGGTACCGCGAACGGCCCGACGCGTTTCGGCCCTTTCTCGCGCGTCGCGTCGGCAGCGGCGACGATGGTGCGCGTGGAGGGGCCACCGGAGCCCATGATCAGTCCAGTGCGCTCGTGCGAGACTTCGTCCGGCTCAAGCCCGGAATCGCGGATCGCCTGCTCCATCGCGACGTGGTTCCATGCGGTGCCGCCGCCGTGAAAGCGCATGGCGCGCCGATCGATCGCCTGTTCCGGCTCGCCCTGCGGCGCGCCGTGCACCTGGCAACGGAAGCCGAGCTCCTTGTACCTCTCGGCGAAGACGACGCCGGAACGCGCCTCGCGGAGGCTCGCCAGAACCTCCTGCGGTACTGTTTCCGATCGAAGAGACGATGCCCATGCCGGAGACGACGACACGTCTCATGGCGATCTCCTTTTCGTCATCGGCCGCACTCGTGGCAGCCGCTCCTCTCCGCCGAGCGTCAGGTCTTGAACAGCCCGACCCTCAGGTCCGCCGCTTCGTAGATGGT
The DNA here is from genome assembly GCA_963761005.1 of uncultured Alphaproteobacteria bacterium. Classification (GTDB taxonomy): domain Bacteria; phylum Pseudomonadota; class Alphaproteobacteria; order Rhizobiales; family Afifellaceae; genus DASWJZ01. Next base: position 83,358 of record CAVXFK010000027.1, on the reverse strand, counting down.
TTCGCCATCCGCCTTGAGCCACCCGTTACCGATGCCGAGCGTCAGCTTGGAGCGGACGACGCGCTTCAGGTCGACGCCGTATTCGACCAGCTTGATGTGCGGCAGCACCATACCGGAGAACTTGACCGCGCCGACGGAGAGCGCTCGGCCGCGGCCCTGACCGCCAAGCCAGCCGAGGAAGAATCCGAGCAGCTGCCAGAGCGCGTCGAGGCCGAGACATCCCGGCATCACCGGATCGTCCTTGAAATGGCAGGAGAAGAACCAGAGGTCGGGTCTGACCGCGAGTTGCGCGCGGATGTGCCCCTTTCCTTCGCCGCCGCCCGTCTCGGAGATCTCCGAGATACGATCGAACATCAGCATGGGCGGCAGCGGCAGCTGCGCGTTGCCTTCACCGAAGAGCTCGCCCCGACCGCAGGCAAGGAGCTCTTCAAATTCATAACGCGTCTGGCGCTCAGTCATGCCTCTTCAGCGGCCTCCCGCTCACGTCGGATTACGGTTCGTTACAGTACCTAACACAGGCTGCCGCCGCGCGAAACGCCCGAGCCACCCCCGCCGGCTTGTGTCGATTGCGCCGATTCCATATAAGATGGGAAAGAAATGCAACATTTCGAGCGAGCAACGGCGGACGCCGCGATACGCGGCCTAGGCGACCAGGATCGCATGGCGGCGGAGCTTCGCCGTGCGGGCCTGCGGCCGACGCGTCAGCGGGTTGATCTCGGGCGCATTCTTTTCGCCAAGGGACACCGCCACGTCTCGGCTGAAGACCTGCATGCCGAGGCGGAGCTTGCCGGCGTCCGCGTATCGCTTGCCACCGTCTACAACGCCCTTCACCAGTTCACCGAAGCGGGGCTCCTGCGCGAAGTCGCGATCGACGGCAGCCGCACCTACTTCGACACCAACGTCAGCGATCACCACCACTTCTTCGTGGAAGGCGAGGGGCTGTTGATCGACATGACCGATCACGTCGACATCGACGAGCTGCCCTCGCCGCCTGAGGGCATGGAGATCACCGCCGTCGAAGTGGTGGTGCGCGTCCGCCGCAAGCCATCGAGCTGATCGAATCGCGCGGCGACCAGCAGTACCGAGAAGGCCCGCACAGACGCTGCGAGCGCGCGATGGAAATAACCTGCTAGTTGATCTCTTCGTTCGGGTAGACGCCCCAGAGCCGGTCCTGCTCGATCCATCCGTGATAGCCGTGGCCCGACACCATGCACCAGCCGTGATGGCATTCCTCGACGTCAGCAATCACCCGCGGCGTCAGGTAGGCGACGACCGTGCTCTTGGCATCCGGCTCGGTGAGCACGGGATAGGGTCCGCTGTCGCCGCTCGTCTCCCACGGCGCGACGAGCGCGGTGCGCTTGCCCGACAGGAGGCTGTGGAACACCCAGCCCTCGGAGCCTTCAGAGTCGCGGATCTTCCGCCAGTTATCGAACTCCTGGGTGATCTCGACCGGCAGCCCCTCTTTCACGAATTTGAAGGCAACGTCGTATTCCTGGCCGGGTCCCCGGCGGACGTTGACGTCGCCCGATTTCAGGCTGACGAAGCGCGGCAGCGGCAATCCGGTCCCGCGCACCGGGTCCTCAGCCGCGGCATTTCCGGCCGGCACGACGAGTGCGAGCGCGGCGAAGATGGCGGTTGCGAAGAGGGGAAAGAGGACTTGACGGCGCGTTCTGATCGCTGCGGCGGTTGGGACGAGCAAAACCGGGGCTCCTCCGGCGAATCGACAGTTTGTTGCGTTTAGCCGACCTTTTGTTAAGAGCGTGTATCGCCAAAAAGCGGCCTTAAGCGGGCAAGCGAGGGTGTCCTGCCGATGTCGAAAGCAAAGCCGTTGGTGGTGGTGGCGCGGCGTCTGCCCGAGCCGGTCGAAACCCGGATGCGCGAGCTTTTCCAGACGGAGCTCAACATCGACGACAAGCCGATGACGCAGGCGGAACTGGTCGAGGCGATGAAGAAGGCCGATGTCCTCGTTCCGACTGTCACCGACCGGATCGACGCGGGGATGATCGCGCAGGCCGGCGACAAGCTGAAGCTGATCGCCAACTTCGGCAATGGCGTCGACAATATCGACGTAGACGCCGCGGTGAAGCGCCACATCTTCGTGACCAATACGCCGGGCGTTTTGACCGAGGACACCGCCGACATGACGATGGCGCTGATCCTGTCCGTGCCGCGCCGGCTCGCCGAGGGCGCGGCGGTGCTCCGCGAGGGCCGAAAATGGGACGGCTGGTCGCCGACCTGGATGCTCGGCCACCGGATCGGCGGCAAGCGGCTCGGCATCCTCGGCATGGGGCGGATCGGGACGGCGGTGGCGCGCCGCGCGCGCCCCTTCGGGCTCTCGATCCACTATCACAACCGCCGGCCGGTCGAGGCGCGCGTGGAGGAAGAGCTTGAGGCGACTTACTGGGACAGCCTCGACCAGATGCTGGCGCGCATCGACATCCTCTCCGTCAACTGCCCGGCCACACCCGCGACGTTTCATCTCCTCTCCGCGCGCCGGCTGAAGCTGATGCGGCCCGGCTCCGTCATCGTGAACACCGCGCGCGGCACGATCATCGACGAAGAGGCGCTGATCGCGGCGCTCGAGGAGGGCGCGCTCGCGGGCGCCGGACTCGACGTCTTCGAGCACGAGCCGGCGGTCGACCCGAAGCTGATCAAGCTGGCCAAGACCGGCAGGGTCGTGCTCCTGCCGCACATGAGCTCGGCGACGCTCGAGGGCCGCGTCGACATGGGCGAGACGGTGATCGTCAATATCAGGAGCTGGATGGACGGCCACAAGCCGCCGGACCGCGTGCTCCCAAGCTTCGCCTAGGCCGTCTCTTTGCGCCGCGTCGATGCCGCGCGTGCATCTGTCGGCGCGACCGGCACGATCAGTTGCGCGAAAGCGTCCGCCTGACGGCATCGCGCCATGCGCTGATTCTGGCGGCTCGCGTCGCAGCATCCATCTTCGGATCGAAGCGGCGGTCGCGTTTCCATGCTTTCGCGAATTCCGCCATATCGGGCCAAACGCTGGCGGCTCGTCCGGCAAGCCAAGCGGCACCGAGCGCCGTCGTCTCGAGGATATGCGGCCGGTCGACCGGCGCATCGAGAATGTCGGCGAGCCGCTGCATGGTCCAATCGCTTGCGACCATCCCGCCGTCGACGCGAAGCACCGTCTCGCCACCCTCCCCCTTCGCCCAATCGCGGCGCATCGCATCGACGAGATCGAGCGTCTGGAAGGCGACAGCTTCGAGCGCAGCGTGAGCGAGCTCGCGCGGGCCCGTGGCGCGCGTCAGCCCGAAGAGCGCGCCGCGCGCGCTCGCATCCCAATAGGGCGCGCCGAGGCCGGTGAAGGCGGGCACCAGGATCACCGTCTGCTCGGGATCGGCCTCCGCCGCAAGCTGGCCCGACTGGTCGGCGTGCCCGATCAGTTTCAATCCGTCGCGCAGCCACTGCACGGCGGCGCCGGCAATGAAGATCGAGCCCTCGAGCGCATAGGTCGTGCGGCCGTTCAGGCGGTAGGCGATCGTGGTCAGAAGCTTGTTCTTCGACGCGACGGCCTCATTTCCGGTGTTCAAGACGGCGAAGCAGCCGGTGCCGTAGGTCGACTTGACCATGCCCGGCTCGAAGCAGGCCTGCCCGACCGTCGCCGCCTGCTGATCGCCGGCGATGCCGCGGATCGGGATTGCGGCGCCGAGAAGCGCAGGCTCCGTCGTGCCGAAATCGTCAGCGCTGTCCTTCACCTCCGGCAACATCGCGCGCGGCACGCCGAGAAGCTTCAAGAGCCCGTCGTCCCAGTCGTTCCGATGGATGTCGTAGAGAAGCGTGCGCGACGCGTTGGTTGCGTCGGTCGCGTGCACGCGCCCACCGGTAAGCCGCCAGAGCAGGAACGTGTCGACCGTGCCGAAGGCGAGATGCCCCGCCGCGGCGGCAGCGCGCGCGCCCTCCACGTGTTCGAGCATCCAGGCGATCTTGGTGCCGGAGAAATAAGGGTCGAGCACGAGCCCGGTCTTTTCCGTGACCTCCCTCTCCGCCCCTTCAGCGCGGAGACGTTCGCAGATGCCGGCGGTGCGCCGGTCCTGCCAGACGATGGCGTTATGGATCGGCTTCCCCGTTCGGCGGTCCCAGACGAGCGTCGTCTCGCGCTGGTTGGTGATGCCGATCGCCGCGACATTCGACGCGTCGGCATCAGCGTTCGCAAGTGCGCCGCGTGCTGTGTCGAGCGTCGTCCGCCAGATATCCTCCGGGTCGTGCTCGACCCAGCCGGAAGCGGGATAATGCTGCGGAAACTCGCGTTGCGCCGAGCCGATGATCGCCTGGTCGCTGCCGAAGGCGATCGCGCGGCTCGAGGTCGTGCCCTGGTCGATGGCGAGAATGAAGTCGCTCATGGTTGCCCCAAATGGAAAGCATGGCCGGGAGTGAACCCGGCCATGCTTCAGCTCGCAAGTATCGTCGCTCGACCTATTGGTGCTCGGTCCAGCGCTTGATCAGCTCGTCATAGGCGATGGTCTCGCCCTGCGGCTTCTCGTTGTCGAGCTTCGCCCACGGCGCGTGCTCGGTGCTGAGCCACTTGGAGGGATCGCTCTCCGGGTTAAGCCGCGGTCCGCAGCCGTGGTAGACGTTGTTCGATTCGTCCACCGCCTGCATGCGGGCCATCAGATCGTCCATCTGCGACCCAAGACGATCCAGCGCCTGTTGCGGCGTGAACGCACCCGAGTTCACGTCGCCGATGTTCTCCCAGAAGAGCTGGGCGAGCTTCGGATAGTCAGGCACGTTGATGCCGGTCGGCGTCCACGCGACACGATCCGGCGAGCGGTAGAACTCGATCAGACCGCCGAGCTTCGGCGCGCGCTCCGTGAAGTGGGGATGACGCACGGTGGAGTCGCGGATGAACGTCAGTCCGACGTCGCTCTTCTTCACATCCACCGTCTTGGAGACGATGAACTGCAAATAGAGCCAGGCCGCCTTGCGGCGATCGATCGGCGTCGAGTTCAAAAGCGTCGCAGAACCGGCGTCCTGGTAACCGCGCTGCGACCCTTCCTTCCAGTAGGGGCCGTGTGGTGACGGCGCCATCCGCCAAAGCGGATTGCCCTGGTCGTCAACCGTGTTGTTGCCCTCGCTCTTCGGCGCCACCATGTTGGCGGTGAAGGCCGAATACCAGAAGATCTGCTGGGCGACGTTACCCTGCGCGAGCGCCGGCAGCGACTGATAGAAGTCGAGGTCGGCCGCACCCGGAGGCGCGTATTTGCGCAGCCACTCGTCCCACTTCGAAACGGCGTAGACCGCCGCCGGGCTGTTGACGCCGCCGCCGCGCGACACCGAAGCGCCGACCGGGTTGCAGCTGCCCTTCTCCATGCGGATGCCCCACTCGTCGACCGGGCGCCCGTTCGGGAGACCGACGTCCGCTTCGCCTGCCATCGACAGCCAGGCGTCCGTCATGCGCCAGCCGAGGTCGGGCGCGCGCTTGCCGTAGTCCATGTGGCCGTAGACCCGAACGCCGTCGATCTCCTTCACGTCGTTGGTGAAGAAGTCGGCGATGTCCTCGTAGGCCGACCAATTGACCGGAACGCCCAGGTCGTAGCCGTATTTGGCCTTGAACCTGTCCTTCAGGTCCTGGCGGTCGAACCAGTCCTTGCGGAACCAGTAGAGGTTGGCGAACTGCTGGTCGGTGAGCTGCCACAGCTTGCCGTCCGGTCCGGTGGTGAACGACTTACCCATGAAATCGTCGATGTCGAGCATCGGGTCGGTGACGTCCTTGCCTTCGCCCGCCATCCAATCGGTAAGGTTGGTGGCCGCTTGCAAGCGCGAATGGGTCCCGATGAAGTCGGAGTCGTTGATCCAACCATCGTAGAGGTTACGATTCGTCTGCATCTGCGTCTGAATCGCCTGCACGACCTCGCCTTCGCCGAGGTACTGATGGTTCACCTTGATCCCGGTGATCGCCGAGAAGGCCGGCGCCAGGACCTTGGATTCGTATTCATGCGTCGGGATGTCTTCCGACAGCACGTCGATCTCCATGCCGGCGAAAGGCTTCGCGGCATCGATGAACCACTGCATTTCCTTTTCCTGATCGGCGCGCGACAGCGTCGACAGGCCCGCGATTTCCGTATCGAGGAACTGCTTCGCTTCGTCCATGCCCGCCCATGACGCGCTTGGCGCCATAAGGGCGAAGGCAGCGACTGTTCCTAACAACAATCGTCTCATTGGTTTCCCTCCATTTCCTTCTCTCCCGCCGGCCGACGGCCGGCCATCCCCCTGATGCCTCACACCCATCGAAACACCGCTAAGGCGTAAACGAGTGAGAGGCCAAGAGCCCACCAAAGGTTCGGGCCAACGAGCCCGAGCCACGCAAGATGAATGAAGGCGCTGCCGAGCAGCGAGATGAACAAGCGGTCGCCGCGTGTCGTGTCGAGGCCGAGGATGCCGTGACGCGGGCCGCCGCCGGGCGACACCAATTCCCACGCCGTCATCCCGCACAGCATCAAAAAGATGACGATGAAGAAGGTGGCCGTCTGCCGCGTCCACGCCATCCATGAGAGGTCGAGCCAGGAAAGGTCCATCACACCCTCCCCAGGGCGAAGCCCTTGGCGATGTAGTTGCGCACGAAATAGATCACGACCGCGCCCGGTATCAGGGTCAGCACGCCGGCCGCGGCGAGCAGGCCGAGCTCGTAGCCGGATGTGCTTGCGGTCCGCGTCATCACCGCGGCGATCGGCTTTGCCGCGACCGAGGTCAGCGTCTTGGCAAGCAAGAGCTCGACCCAGGAGAACATGAAGCAGAAGAAGGCGGTGACGCCGATGCCGGAGGCGATCAGCGGCATGAATATCTTCACGAAGAACTTCGGGAACGAGTAGCCGTCGATGTAGGCGGTCTCGTCGATCTCCTTCGGTACGCCGGACATGAAGCCCTCGAGGATCCACACGGCGAGCGGGATGTTGAACAGGCAATGCGCGAGCGCGACGGCGATGTGCGTGTCGAAGAGCCCGAGTCCCGAATAGAGCTGGAAGAAAGGCAGCGCGAACACCGCCGGCGGCGCCATGCGGTTGGTCAAGAGCCAGAAGAAGAGATGCTTGTCGCCGACGAAGCGGTAGCGCGAAAAGGCGTAGGCTGCAGGCAGGGCCGCGGTTACGGAGATAACCGTATTGATGGTGACGTAGATGATCGAATTGCGATAGCCGTTGTACCAGGTCGCGTCGGTGAATATCTCGTGGTAGCTCGCCAGCGTGAAGTGGTGCGGCCAGAGTGTCAGACCGCCGAGGATCTCGTTGGTCGTCTTGAACGACATGTTGAGAAGCCAATAGATCGGCACCATCAGGAAGAGGATGTAGAGCGTTGGCACCAGCCAGCTCCAGCCAACCTTGGACGTCGACCGCTGGCGCTCGTGCGCCGCAAGGATCGCGGGCGTGGAGGTCACGTCGGTCATGACTGCTCCTCGTTTCGCATCATCAGCGTGTAGAAGACCCAGCTCAGAAGCAGCACGATCAGGAAATAGATGATCGACATCGCTCCGGCCGGCCCGAGGTCGAACTGGCCAAGCGCAACCTTCACGAGGTCGATGGACAGGAACGTCGTGGCGTTGCCCGGACCGCCGCCGGTCAAGACCGCCGGCTCGGTGTAGATCATGAAAGAGTCCATGAAGCGGAGCAGGATCGCGATGGTGAGAACGCGCTTCATCTTCGGCAGCTGGATGTAGCGGAACACCGACCAGGGCGAGGCGGCATCGATCTTGGCGGCCTGGTAGTAGGCGTCCGGAATCGAGATCAGCCCTGCATAGGCAAGGAGCACCACGAGCGAGGTCCAGTGCCAGACATCCATCAGGATGATGGTGAACCAGGCGTCGATCGGATGGCGCGTGTAGTTGTAGTCAATGCCGAGGCTCCTCAGCCCACGTCCGAGCAGCCCGATGTCCGGCAGAGCGAGGATGTTCCAGATGGCTCCGACCACATTCCACGGAATGAGCAGCGGCAGCGCCATCAGCACCAGGCAGACCGAGACCCAAGGTCCCTTGCGCGGCATCGTGAGCGCGATCGCGACGCCGAGCGGCACCTCGATGAAGAGGATGATAAAGGTAAAACTCAGCTGGCGCCCGAGCGCCTTGTGAAAGCGGTCGGAGTGCAACACATCCTGGAACCATCCCACGCCGTGGAACAGGAACATGTTGTTGCCGAACGTCTCCTGCACCGAATAGTTGACAACGGTCATCAGCGGGATGATGGCGTTGAAAGCCACCAAAGCGAGGACCGGCAACACCATGAGCCAGGCGCGATTGTTCAAGGTCTTGTCCATGGCCTATGCGCCTCCCACCCCGGCCAGCGTGCCTTCGACCCGGCGCCCGTCGACATAGACGTGCAGGTTGGCCGGATCGAAAATGACGCGCGCCTGATCGCCCTCGATGCGCGCATCCTCTCCGGCGATGGCGTTGAACGCGTGGCCGTCGACATCAACCTTCACGACGCGGTAGCGGCCGACATCGTCGATCTTCACCACGCGGCTCAAGACGCCGTCGCCGTTTGCGGCGATGCGCAGGAACTCCGGACGGATGCCGAGCTCCGTCTTCGCCCCGGCGGGCACGCCCGCGTAGGTGCGCGCAAGTGAAATCTCGTGCGTGCCCAAGCGCGCGCGGTTTCCCGCAACCTCCACCGGCGCGACGTTCATGCCGGGCGAGCCGATGAAATAGCCGACGAAGGTATGCGCCGGCCGTTCGAAGAGGTCCTCCGGCGTGCCGATCTGGACGACCTCGCCTTCGTACATGACCACGACCTTGTCGGCGAAGGACAGCGCCTCGGTCTGGTCGTGCGTGACGTAGACCATGGTCAGGCCGAGCTCGCGATGGAGATGCTTGATCTGCGCGCGGAGCACCCACTTCAGATGCGGGTCGATGACGGTCAGCGGCTCGTCGAAAAGGATCGCCGACACGTCCGGCCTGACCAGGCCGCGGCCGAGCGAGATCTTCTGTTTGGCGTCCGCCGTCAACCGCTGCGCCCGCTGATTGAGCATCGGGGTCAGCTCGAGAATCTCGGCGACCTCGCGCACGCGCTTCAGCACCTCGACCTCCGGCACGCGGCGATTCCTGAGCGGGAAAGCGAGATTCTGCGCGACCGTCATCGTGTCGTAGATGACCGGGAACTGGAAGACCTGCGCGATGTTGCGCTCCGCGGTCGGCAGGTGCGTAACGTCGATGCCGTCGAAGAGGACGCGGCCGTCGCTCGGCGTGATCAGGCCTGAGATGACGTTGAGCAACGTCGTCTTGCCGCAGCCCGACGGGCCGAGCAGCGCGTAGGCGCCGCCGTCGTCCCAGACATGGTCGAGGCGCTTCAGCGCGTAGTCCTGCGGACCGCGCGGCTGCGTCATGTAAGAATGCGCTACTCCCTCAAGAACGATGCGCGCCATCGCCGCCCCCTATGCCGCCTGCCGCATGCCCGGCGCGGCGGCGAGCGCGCCGCCTGCGTCGAACACAAAGAAGCGGCTCGGATCGAGAAAGAGCTCCACCGGCTGGCCGATCTCCAGCTCGTGCACGCCATGCGCCAGCGCCACCCAGCGCTCGCCGGCAAAGTCGACATGCACGAAGCTTTCCGAGCCGGTGATTTCCGTCATCGCGACATGCGCCGTGATCGCGGCGGCGTCCGCCTTCGGACGCAGCAGGAACAGGTGGTTCGGACGGAAGCCGATCGTGTAGACGGCGTCGGCGAGCTCGCCGAGGGCGCCGGTGGCCGGCAGGCTCAGTGCGCCGTCGGCCGCGCGCAGCATGCCGTCGGATTTCTCCACCGACAGCGTGTTGATCGGCGGATCGGAAAAGATGCGCGCCGTCTCCAGGCTGTTCGGACGCCGATAGACCTCGAGCGTCGGGCCGAACTGCGTGACGCGGCCCTTGGCGAGGGTGGCGGTCGAGCCCCCGAGGAGCAGCGCTTCGAGCGGCTCGGTGGTCGCATAGACGAAGATCGCGCCGGTCGCAGAGAAGATGCGCGGCAGCTCTTCGCGCAGCTCCTCGCGGAGCTTGTAGTCGAGGTTGGCGAGCGGCTCGTCGAGGAGCACCAGATCGGCGCGCTTCACGATGGCGCGCGAAAGCGCCGTGCGCTGCTGCTGGCCGCCGGAGAGCTCAAGCGGTCGGCGCGAAAGCAGCGGCTCAAGTTGCATCAGCGCGGCGGCCTCGCGGACGCGCCGATCGATCTCCGCAGCGGCGACCCGGGCGACGCGCAGCGGCGAAGCGATGTTCTCGTAGACGGTCAGGTTCGGATAGTTGATGAACTGCTGGTAGACCATGGCGACCGAGCGGCCCTTCACCGGCACGCCGGTCACATCCTTGCCCTCTACGACGATGCGCCCTTCGGTCGGCCGGTCGAGCCCGGCCATCAGCCGCATCAGGCTGGTCTTTCCCGCAAGCGTCGGGCCGAGCAGGATGTTGAGCGAGCCGCGCGCGAAGGTGAGCGAGACGTTGTCGATATGCGTTTCACCGCCGACGCTCTTCGACACTTGCTGCAGCTCGAGGGTCATGATGCGACCCCGCCTGCAACCGCCGGCGCCGATGCAAGCGCGCGCGCGGCGCGCATCCAATCGTCGAGCCGCCCCGCATCGAGCGCGGTCATGCGCAAGCCGAGCTTGGAGCGCCGCCAGAGCACGTCCTCGGCGGTCCGCGCCCACTCGTGCTCCATCAGGTAGCGGACCTCGCGCTCGCTCAGGTCCGCTCCGAACGAGGCGCCCCAATCGTCCTCCGTTCGGATTCCCTCGACGATCTGGTAGGCGCGCGTCCCGTAGGCGCGCGCGAAGCGGGCGGCGCGCTTCGGCGTGCAGGAAGGCGAGCGCGCAGCGATCGCGGCTGCGAGCGCCGAAAGCCCATCGACAGGAAAGTCGCCGCCCGGGAGCGCCGTTCCTACCGTCCACGGCTTTCCCATTCCGGGAAGGAACGGCTGCAGCTTCTCGAGCGCCGCCTCGGCGAGGCGCCTGAAGGTCGTGATCTTGCCGCCATAAATATTCAAGACCGGCGGCAGATCGCCGCCGCCCTCGACTTTCAACACGTAGTCGCGCGTCGCCTCCTGCGCGGCGCTGGCGCCGTCGTCGTAGAGGGGGCGGACGCCGGAATAGGTCCAGACAACCCGTTTCGGGTCGATCGGCTGGCGAAAATATTCGCCCGCCGCCGCGCAGAGATATTCGATCTCCTTCTCCGTCGCGCGCGGCTTCCCGGGATCGCCGTCGTAGTCAAGGTCGGTCGTGCCGATCAGCGTGAAGTCGCTCTCGTAGGGAATGGCGAAGGCGATCCGGTGGTCGGCGTTCTGGAAGATGTAGGCGCGATCGTGGGAGAAGAGGCGCGGAACGACAATGTGGCTCCCCTTCACCAGCCGGATCGGCGCGTCGAGCGGCAGGCCGAGGCGTTCCGCCACCACCTCGCCGACCCAAGGACCGGCCGCGTTGACAAGAACCTTGGCGATGATTTCGCGAAGCCCGCCGTTCGCGTCGCGAACGAGGACGCGCCAGCCGCCGGCGCGGCGCTCCGCCTTCACCATCTCCACCCGCGTCTCGATCACGGCGCCGCGCGCCGCGGCGTCGACCGCGTTCAGGACGACGAGGCGCGCATCGTCGACCCAGCAATCGGAATATTCGAAGCCCATCCGATAAGCGGGCTTGAGCGGCGCACCGGCGGCGTCCTTGCTGAGGTCGATGCGGCGCGCCGGCGGCAGGAGCTGCCGCCCGCCGAGATGGTCGTAGAGAAGGAGGCCCAGCCTGATGAGCCAAGCGGGCCGGAGTCCCTTGTGGTGCGGGAGGACGAACCGCAAGGGTGAAACGATATGAGGCGCGGCGCGAAGCAGAACCTCGCGCTCCATCAGCGCCTCGCGCACGAGACGAAACTCGTAATATTCGAGGTAGCGCAGGCCGCCGTGGATGAGCTTGGTCGACGCCGAGGAGGTGGCGCCCGCAAGGTCCGACTGCTCGCAAAGGTAGACGGAAAGACCGCGACCCGCCGCGTCCCGCGCGATTCCGCAGCCGTTCACACCTCCGCCGACGATGGCGATGTCGAAGGGCGCTGAGCGCACCGTGCCTCCCCTTTTGCGGTGCAGCATTATTTCTTCGCTGCGAACCACGAATGGAGGCTATTCCGAAAGAAAGTGAAATTCAAGCGAAGATCGATGAAACCTCTGCGCTTGCGTCCTCAGTGCCTAAAGCTTCGACCAGCTCAACGCCGCTCTCGATGCAGATACGGCGAATGCCCTCCGATTCGCAGCGGTCCGTGACGAAAGTCGTGACTTGCGAAATGTGGCCAATGCGAACCGGAGCCGAACGCTCGAATTTCGAGGAATCGCAAACGAGCATCACTTTCCGCGTGTTGGAGATGATTGCCTGCGCGACCCGCACCTCCCGGTAGTCATAGTCGAGGAGCGAGCCGTCCTCGTCGATTGCCGAGGCGCCGACGACGGCGATATCCACCTTGAACTGGCGGATGAAATCGACGGCGGCCTCGCCGACCACGCCGCCGTCCGTCGGGCGCACGACGCCGCCGGCGATCACGACCTCGATTTGCGGATAGGCGCGCATCAGGCTCGCGACATTCAGGTTGTTGGTGATCACCATCAGCCCGCTGTGCTGCAGCAGCGCGCGGGCGACCGCCTCCGTCGTCGTGCCGATATTGATGAAGAGCGATGCCTGGTCGGGGATGCGCGCCGCCGCGGCCCGGCCGATCGCCTCCTTCTCGTCGCTCGCGATCATGCGGCGCGCGTCGTAGCCGACGTTCTCCACTCCCGACGACAGGATGGCCCCACCGTGGATGCGGGTGAGCAGCCGCTTGTCGCAAAGCTCGTTCAGATCCTTTCGGATCGTTTGCGGTGTGACTTCGAAGCGCTGCGCGAGCTCGTCGACCATGACGCGGCCCGACTGCCGCGCCATCTCGAGAATCGTGTTCTGCCGGGGGATGAGCACGCGAAACCCCTACCCTCGCCAACGAGGCATGCCGCCAGCAAACCAGAAACCGCAAGCAAACGGAAGCGCCGCGAAAGCCGCAGAGGCTACGTGTTCGGGCAGACAGGCAAGAAGAGCTTGTGCATACGCGCCGAAAGAGCGTGCCTTTCCGGAAGGCCGATCGCCTGCGTCCGCTCCGCCAGCACCTTGTGCCAGCCAAGCTCATCTTTCGGGCAAATGCGGCTTCCGTAACCCAGGTCGCCGGTGAAATAGACCCACAAGAGATGCGCAGGAGCGCCGTGCGTCACCAAATGGTGCAGCACCGCGATGCGATTACAGTATTGATAGTAGCCTTCGAGCCAGTCGCGGTCCTTGTCGACGCCAAGCGAATTCTTCACGCGATCGAGGGTCTTGCGGATGAGCGGCCGCCCACCATGCTCCTCCGCGCCGCAGGGCGACAAGACTTCGCCTTCGTGCGCCTTTGCTTCAACCAGCAGCCATTCCCAGAGACCACCGATCTTTACCTGTCCCACTGCGTCCCAGTTGATCGGCGTGCCCCGATGGGGCCAAACCCGTGTCCATTCGATACGCGCCGGATGATCCGCATCAAGGAAGTCGAGCGCTTTGCGCTCTCCGTCCAGCCAGCCGCCTTTCGGATCGAAATGGAAGTCGAGCCAGCGGACTTCGGCAACGCTGGGCATCATCCCCGCAATCGCGGCGTCAAGCCGTGACCGATGCCGACCAAGATAGCGCAGCAGATGGCACTCGCTGCCATAGCCATTGCCAATGCCTGCACGGCGCTGCCGATCGCTCCGCCGCAGGCGTGGCCAACGCGGAACTCGTTGTTCGACACTCGCAAGCTGGTTCACAGCGTGAGCCTTCCGAGGAGCCAGTATGCGGCGATATCCGAAGGCACTTACAAAAGCGTAGCAAAACACCGAAGATTTGCCGCGATAGTGTCTGCAAGCTGGCCTGGACGCCTTGGAGGCGGCGGTGCGGTCGGTCCTCGGCACAGACCACATGGCAAAGAATAGAATAACGTTTCAGTTTCGCCTGACGCTATCGGCGATCAGGCGGTGAACAAGCATGGCCTCGCAGGTGTCGGCATCGCTCGCCAGCTTCTCGCTGAGCTGAACCACGACGACATCTTGTTCGGGAAAGACATGCAGATACTGCCCCTCGGTTCCGATGCCGGTGAACCCGTCCTGCTTGTCGCCCGAGGGGACCCACCAGTGGTAGCCGAAGCGGAAATGACGTTCGGCTCCCTGAAACGCACAGCCGAAGGTCGCGTCCACGGTGTCGGTCACGGAGGCGCGTATCCAGTCGGCCTGGGCGTCTTCCCCCTCGTTGTATTCCTTAAGCATCCAGTCGCCCAGCGTGGCGAGATCGCGTGCCGACGTGTAGGCGCAACAATGCGCGGCGGGATGGCCGCCGAAGTCGGCGTTCCATTCGGCATTCTTCTCCATGGGCAGACGCTGCCAGAGAAAATGCTCGAGCGCCTCGTCAAGCGTCCCGCGGATGAAGCCCCTATCCGGCGTCAGCCTATGTTCGGTCATGATTCCGATCAGCTGCGTATCGAAACCGGAGTAGTGAAACTTGCCCGGCTCCTGAAACTGCGCATGTTCCAAGCGCGCTTGCATCGCGTCCTTCAGCTTTCCGTACTTGCCGACGAGCTCGCCGTTCTCATCGACCTGAATCTTGAGCGTCGTGTCGATCTCGTCTTCCGACCAGTCCATGCCGCTCGACATGTGCAGAAGCTGCCGAACTGTTACCCTGTCGTCGTATTTGGAGAGCCCGGCGGCACGCAGAATATCAGCAGCGCGGCTGTCGAGATCGACAGGCGTGGCGTAGCCGGGATCTTCGTAGACGAACCCGAATAACAACGAGACGATCGACTTCGCGAGCGACGCAATGCCGTAGCGATCGCGCTCCACCGACATCTTGCATGGGTCGTCGTCCGAGCGAACCGAGGTCCGATAGGCGACGAGATCGCCGGCGCTGAGGACAATAAGCGCACAGACGTGCTGGCGATCCATGAAGGCGGCGAGATCGCACGTCGTCCCGCCTCCGCAAGGATAGGTCACCGCGAGGTCCCGCGGCTGTACGAACTCCTTCGAAGGCCAGTTCAGCTCGGCCGGCGCAGCTGCTGCGAGGCCCGCCGCATTGATGGCCACGCCGGCCAGCGACGCGAGCGAAAGAAGAACGAAGGTCGAAAAACGAAAGCGCCGTGGCATGCATCGTCCCCCGGTTTCGAGCGCTTCTTATAGCAGGACCGGGTGCGCCAGAAGCGACCGCATGAAGTGTGCCTACCCCGCGATCTCGCGGAAATTCGCGACGAGCGCCGCGGCGAATTCCGGTGAATTGATGTGGTGCGGCAGCTCTACGAGCTTGCGCCTTGGCCCGGGCTGGAACGTCGCGCGGATCGCCTCGAAGAGCGCCGCGTCGGCTGCCGCATCGTGGAACGGCTGGCCGGGCGCATCGACCGCCGAGACGCCGCCGAGCGGTAGCAGGAACCGCACCGGCCCCTCGCAGCGATTGAGCTTTTCGGCGATCCACGCTCCGGCCGCGCGGTTCTCTTCCGGCGTCGTGCGCATCAGCGTCACCTGTGAGTTGTGCACGTGGAACTTCCGCCGTGCGAATTTTTCCGGCACGCCCTCGCGCGGCCCGAAATTGACCATGTCGAGCGCGCCGACGGAGACGACCGCGGGAATGCGCGTGCGCGCCATCGCACCGAAGCGGTCTTCGGTGCACGGCAGAACGCCGCCGACCAGGTAGTCCGCCACCTCCGTCGTGGTCACGTCGATGACCCCGGCGAGGAAGCCGGAATCGACGAGCTTCTCCATCGATTGCCCGCCGACGCCGGTGGCGTGGAAGACGAAGGGCTCGTGGTCGCGCTCAAGCGCCTCGCGCACCATCGTGATGCACTCGGTGGTGACGCCGAACATCGTAAGCCCGAGGCCTGGCTTGTCGGCCGCCGACGCCGCGACGCGGTTCAGCGCCATGCCGGCGACAGCGTGGGCGGCGTTCCCGATCACCTGGCGCGAGATGGCGTTCAAGCCGGCAACGTCCACCACCGAATACATCATCGCGATGTCGCTCGGGCCGATGTAGGCGGCGACGTTTCCCGACGCGACGGTCGAGACCATCAGCTTCGGCATGCCGACGGGAAGCGCCCGCATCGCCGCCGTGACGAGCGCGGTGTTCCCCGAGCCGCCGAGGCCGAGCACGCCCGCAACGTCGTCCTGCGCAAGGAGATAACGTGTGAGCGCCTCCGACATTGCGGTAATCGCGGCGCCGCGGTCGCCGGCTTGAAGCACGGCGACGGTGCCGGCCGGGTGAAAAGCAGCCACGTCTTCCGCCTTGACGTCCGCGATGCTCTTGTCGGAACGCGTTCCGACATCGACGAGGACGGCATCCGCGCCCGCCGCGATCACGCAGTCCTTGGCGTAGGCGAGCTCCGCGCCCTTGGTATCGGCCGTGCCGACGACGTAAACCCTCAAGGCATCCTCCCTGATTCTTCTTGTGCGTCTTGCTTGTCACTCTAATGCGTTGCGCCGGAAGCCGGAAATTGAGCGAGCGCAAGGCCGCGGCGGGCCCACACGCTAAGCAGGATCGCTGAAGCAAGCTATTGTCAGCCGGTCCGGTTCCGTCGTCGACCGCGCAAGCAACAAGGGGCAATCCAGATGCGGCTTCGAGTTCATCGATTTCGGCTACGTCAGCGCGCTCCGCAGTCAGGCCGTCTATCACGGCCTCGCCGCGGCCATGCGTGCGGACGACGACCCTGTGCTTTCGATCGTCAACCCGAATGCGCCCTATGTCTGCGTCGGCATGCATCAGGAGATCGAGAAGGAGGTCGACGAGGCCTTCTGCAAGGCGGGGAGCCTGCCTATCATTCGCCGCCACGTCGGTGGCGGCGCGGTCTATCTCGACCGCAACCAGATGTTCATTCACTTTATCTACCCGCGCAAGAAGGCGCCGGAATTCGCGATGAATCTCTATCCGTTGTTCATCGCGCCGATGGTCGCGACCTATCGCGATCTCGGCATCGAGGCCGAGTACCGGCCGGTGAACGACGTGCAAGTCGCCGGCCGCAAGATCGGCGGCACAGGTGCCGCCTCGATCGCCGAGGCGACGCTCTTCGTCTCAAGCTTCATGTTCGACTTCGACACCCAGAAGATGGCGCACTGCTTGAAGGTGCCGTCGGAGAAGTTCCGCGACAAGCTGAAGACGACGCTCGAAGACTACATGACGACGATGACGAAGCAGCTTGAGAAGGTGCCGTCACGCGAGGAAGTGAAAGCGCTCTTCCTGAAGCACTGCGAGAGGGCGCTCGGTGTGACAATTGTGGAGGACAAGCCGACGGACGCCGAGGAGAAGGCGATCGCGGCCGAGGAGAAGGCGCTGATGGACCCTGCGTGGCTGCAATTGCAAGGGCGCAAGCTGGTGGAGCTCGGCGTAAAAATCTCGGCTGGCACGCATCTGACAGAAAGCATGCACAAAGCGCGCGGCGGCCTGATCCGCGTGCATCTTCTGGCGCGCGACGGCAAAATCGCCGAGCTGATGCTTTCGGGCGATTTCACCTGCCTGCCGCCCGATGGCATCGACCGACTCGCCCGCCGGCTGCACGGCGCAAAGCTC
This sequence comes from uncultured Alphaproteobacteria bacterium, assembly GCA_963761005.1. Lineage (GTDB taxonomy): Bacteria > Pseudomonadota > Alphaproteobacteria > Rhizobiales > Afifellaceae > DASWJZ01. Next base: position 65,859 of record CAVXFK010000027.1, on the reverse strand, counting down.
GACCAGGATACGCTGACCAAGGCAGCCGCCGAAGGCTTTCAGGCGCTGAACCTTGACATGCCCGGCGTCGAGCCGGCCGACATCGCGACGGCGGTGATGGCGGCGGTGGAGACGACGGATTAGTGACGTCTACTCCTCGTAAGCCAGGTAGCGCACGATCCGCCAGTGTCCATCGTCTTGCCGATTGAACACATCGAGGCCGGGCTCGACGGTCGTGGTCTCGTGGCCGGTGTCGCGCTGGCGGACGGTCAGGATCCAGTTGAGCCGGACCGCCGCAAGGTCGCCTTGTGCAAAGATGTCCTTGATCTCGAGCTCATACGTGTAAGCGCGCGCCGCGTCGGCAAGCGAGCTTTGCAGCAACTCGCACAGCGCATCGTATCCACGCTCGGGCTGCCCGCGGAAGTCCGCGCGCAGGTCGCGCGCAAACAGATCGCAGACTTCATCGGCGTTGCCGGCGTTGAAGTCGGTCTTCCACTGCGTAAGCGCGGCAGCGATCTCCGCGCGCGATGCGTCATCGGGGGAAGCGGCCGAGGCAGCAAACGATGCGGCGCAAGCCAGCACCACGCCGGCAAACGCCGGGGTCAGGAGATTGGTTCGGGGCATAACTGTATTCGGGGCGTAGCGATGCTCAAATCCTGCAATCTCGACGTATTCCAGCACAGGTCACGAAGCGAGCCCGGCAGAACGGACTCGTTTAACAAGACCCTACCGGCTGTCTTAAAGAGTGCCTTAGGAGATTTAGCTCCATTGCCGGCGTGACCACGATGAAGACCCTTTGCGTCCTGCAGCATACCGAGGCCGAGTATCTCGGCCTGATGGAGGACCACTTCGAGGGCCGCAACATCCGCTTCCAGTATCGCCGGCCGTTCACGCCCGGCGCCAAGGTGCCGGGGTCGGCCGAAGGCTACGATGGGCTCGTCGTGCTCGGTGGCGGGCCGCTCGGGGTGGTGAGCGGCGCGCTTCTGCCGAGCCTCGCCCCGGAGCTTCGCCTGACGAACGATTTCCTTGCCCGCGGCCTGCCCGTCGTCGGGATCGGCATCGGCGCCTGCCTGCTTTCGGTCGCGGCGGGCGGCGGCGCGGAGGAGGCACCGCTTCGCTTCACTGTCGAGACCGCGCGGCGGATATCGCCACGGGCGCTCGAAGGGCATCTGCCGGAAGAATTCCCGATGGCCGTCTATATGCGCGACCGGCCGGTTCTGCCGGACGACGCGGATGTCTTGGCCGTCGACGCGGCCGATCGCGCGCTGCTCTTCCAGCTGCGCGGCAACTGCTTCGGCTTTCTCGGCCATCCGGGCGCGAAATCCGCCATGGTCGAAGACCTGATCATGGAGTTCGAGGAGGCACCCGAAGACACGGCGGAGACGCTTGCGAAGCTCCGCGCCGTGCAGGGTGAGATCGCCGCGGCACTGGCCGAGATCATGGTCGGCCTGATTGAGGTCACGGACTTGATGTGACGGCGATGGAGAGGCGCGCTTTCATGCCGCTTTTTCCGCCAAAATCAGGTGTGGAACCCATTCAATAAATCGAATATGACGATATGTGCGCCGACGGTTGATCTCAGTCAATGAGGCTGCACCGGCCGGGCGCAGAGATGTTCTCAAGGGGGGCAATGCGGGCTCGCGGAAATGGCGAAGAAGCTCATCATCGTCATGGTCAACACCGACCCTCGGAACGGCGAGGAGCTCGGCGCGCCGTTCTTCCAGGCGACGGTTGCGGCGGCCATGGACTACGAGGTGGAGGTGGTCTGCACGGCGACCGCCGGCCAGCTCATGAAGAAGGGCGTCGCCGAGAAGCTGGTGGTGAAGCCCGGCTCGCCGAAGTCCGTCTACGACTTCATCAAGGACGCGCACGACGCGGGCGTAAAATTCTACTGCTGCTCGCCCAACCTCGATCTCTTCGACATGAGCGCGGAGGATTTGATCCCCGAATGCGAGGGCATCGTCGGCGGCGCCAAGGTGATCGAGGACATCATGGAAGACGACGACGCACGCGTCCTCACCTATTGAAGCGGCGCACGGCATGAGCACGACGGCAATGACGGCGGAACGAGGGACGATCGGCGATCCCGTCTCCGCCACGCCGGTCGTGCCGCAGGCGAAGCTCGAAGCGGTGTTCGACGACATCCGATCGCATATCCTTTACGACCACGAGCTGCATGGCTGCCTGAACTGCGGCATCTGCACCGCGACCTGTCCTTCAGCGCACTATTACGACTACTCGCCGCGCGAGATCGTGCAGCTGCTCTGGACCGAAAATCTCGAAGGCATCTACGACGCGATGCAGGAGAAGATCTGGTCCTGCGCCCAGTGCTACACCTGCGCCGCGCGCTGCCCGTTCGAGAATTCGCCGGGCGGCCTCGTCATGATCATGCGCGAGGTGGCGATCAAGCACGGCATGCAGTCGGCGAAGGACGTGCTTCGCCCCTTCTCGCGCGTGCTCCTGAAGGTCATCTCCACCGGCAACCAGCTCGCCCCGAACATGATTACGCGCGAGGCATTCCCGGACTGGGGCCCGAACGTCTCGAAGATCGACGCGCCGCTCAACATCCTGAGGAAGGCGATCCCCGTGCCGACCATGCACACCATGGACACGGCCTGGGAGGTGAACCTCAAGACCTCGGTCGAGCTCTACACGATCTGGGAAGCGACCGGCGTGCTCGATCAGCTCGAGCAGGTGGACGAGAACCTCTTCGACGTCGTCAACGACGTGATGGACGAGAAGCGCGACGAATACAACGAATGGCTGGAAGAGCAGGAAGAAGAGGACTGAGCGTCGTGCCGGCGCTCATGTCGAAGGAGGATGCCAATGGAGAAGCCCGGCGAGAAGAAGCCGGCCTTTAGCGGCTTCGGCGACGAGTGGCGCCCGTCCAATCTGACGCCGGCGGAAGCGCGGCGGGCGACGGACTGGGTCGAGGCGAAGATCGACCGCCGCTCGATGCTGACCAACAAGGATCGCGTCGAAGATATCCGCGACGCAATGTGGGAGCTGGAGAAAGACGGCGAGATCGTCGTCCACCGGCTCGACGAGCGCCATGAGCCCGCCGTGGCGCGTACCCTCTACGGCTGGGAAAAACGCATCCCGACCACCAATCTCTGGCACCACAAGTCCTGCGGCCAGTGCGGCAACATTCCCGGCTATCCGTCGAGTGTCATGTGGCTCATGAACGAGCTCGACGTCCGCTACATCGACGAGACCGACCAGACCTCCTGCACGGCGTGGAACTACCATGGCTCCGGCATCGGCAACGTCGTCAGCCTCGCTGCCGTCTTCCTGCGCAATTTCCACCAGGCCTATGTGTCGGCGAAGGCGCAGGGGCTCGATGTCGGCACCTACTACCCGCTCGTCCACTGCGGCACTTCCTTCGGAAACTACAAGGAGATGCGCATCTTCCTGACGCACTCCGCGGAGCTGCGCGCTGAGGTGAAGAAGATTCTCGGTAAGCTCGGGCGGCTCATCGACGGCAAGCTCCTGATCCCCGAAGAGATCGTGCACTATTCCGAATGGCTGCATGTGATGCGCGAGCGCATACGCGAGCGCCAGACGATCGACGTCTCCGGCATCCGTGCCACCGTCCACCCCGCCTGCCACGTCTACAAGATGGTGCCGGAGGACGTGATCTACGACGAGACGGTGATGGACGGGAACCGCGTCGCGGTCTCGACCGGGCTGCTCGAAACGCTCGGCGCCAACGTCGTCGACTATTCGACCTGGTACGATTGCTGCGGCTTCGGCTTCCGCCACATCATCGGCGAGCGCGAGTTCACCCGCTCCTTCGCCATCGACCGCAAGATCAAGGTGGCGGTCGAGGAGGCGAAAGCGGACGTGATGATCGGCCACGACACCGGCTGCATCACCACGCTCGACAAGAACCAGTGGATCGGCAAGGCGGTCGACAAGGTCTACGCGCTGCCGATCATGGCGGATTGCCAGTTCGCGGCGCTGGCGCTCGGCGCGCATCCTTACAAGCTGGCGCAGCTCCATTGGCATGCCTCGCCCTTCGAGGAACTCTTGGAGAAGCTCGGCATCGACTGGCAGAAGGCCAAGGCCGAGTTCGAGACTTACCTCGAAGAGGTGAAGGCGGGCCGCATCGAGACGCTTTACGATCCGAAGCGCGCGATCACCTCCGGCCCCGGCTACGTCAAGCCGAAGGCGATCCCGGCTGCGGCGGAGGCGAGCAAATGAGCCGCCCGGTGCTCGTCGTCGGGGGTGGCCCGGCCGGGCTTTCGGCCGCGCACGCGCTCGCAACGACCGGTCAGAGCGTCGTCCTCGTCGACAAGGAAGACCGCCTCGGCGGCGCGCCGATTCTCTCCGGCTATGCGCGGCTCGTGCCGTCGGGCGAATGGGCCAAGGACGCCATCGGCGGCATGGTCAATCGCGTCTTCGAGAACCCGAACGTCGATGTCCGTCTTGAGAGAACGGTGCAGGCCTTTGCCGGCGAGCCCGGCGGCTTTCACGCCACGCTTTCCGACGGCGAGCGCGTCGACGTGAGTTCCGCGATCCTCGCCACCGGCTTCACCCACTTCGATTCGGTCAACAAGCCGGAATGGGGCTTCGGCACCTATCCGGATGTCGTGACGACGACGCAGGTCGAGCAGATGTTCTCGTCCGGCAAGGGCGTGCGCTGCCCCTCCGACGGGCGCAAGCCTGACCGCGTCGCGATCCTTCTTTGCGTCGGCTCGCGCGACCGGCAGATCGGGCGCGAATGGTGCTCGAAAATCTGCTGCACGGTCTCCTCCAACATCGCGATGGAGATCCGCGAGGAGCTGCCGAACTGCAACGTCTACATCTACTACATGGATATCCGCACCTTCGGCCTCTACGAGAGCCTCTATTATTGGGAGAGCCAGGAGAAGCATAAGGTCAAATACATCAAGGCGCGCATCGCCGAGGTGACCTCCGACGGCAAGCGGCTGATCGTGAAGGGCGAGGACACGCTGGTGAAACGCCCGATCACCATCCCCTTCGACATGGTCGTGCACGCGATCGGCATGGACCCGAACGTCGACAACATGACGCTGGCCGCGATCTTCGGCGTCGACCTCGAGAAGCACGGCTATATCCAGAAAGCTTCTGCCTACGCACAAGCGTCCGGCACCACGCGTGCCGGCGTCTTCGTCGCCGGAGCTGCGACCGGGCCGGAGACGATCGACGATTCGATCGCGCAGGGACGCTCCGCCGCGGTCGCGGCGCTGGCACTCGCAAGCGGTGCAATGCGCGAGGCTGCCGAATGATGCTTGGGCTCGGACCACGCACAACGAAGACGCCGGCGACGGCACGGCCGGTGCTCGATCTTTCCGGCCCGAAGCTCCGCCGCGCTTTCGAGAACCTCGCCGAATGCGCCGAAGAGACCGGTGGCGTCGAGCGCTATGTCGGCGCGCTGGCGCTCAAGGCCTCGCTCTTCGAGGAAGTGCTCGGCAAAGGGTGCGTGCACGAATTGACCGAGGCCGAGCTTTGCGACCTCTGCGCCTTCATTGCGCCGGTCAGGCGGCGAATTGGCGCGTGGCTCGGCGAGAACGGTTTCGCCTTGATGCGCCAGCGCCTTATCGCACTCCTCGACGGCTGGTCCGATGTCGCGACGACGGACCGGCGCATGGCCGCCTTCATCGCAAGCTTCCCGGCCGACCGCGAGCACCGCTGGGTGCGCGACCTCGCGGCGGAGGCGCTGCACTATGCAGCGCCGGAACGCTATCCGCTGATGACGCGCTGGATGTGGGACGCACGCGTCAATACCGGCGTGCTGCGCGAAATCTGGCATGCTGAGGACGTCGACTCGATCCAGATTCCGGTTGGCGACGAATTCGCCACCTTCGCCGTGCTGCGCGAAGAGCTGGAAGGTTTTCTTGAGGGGAACGGCGTCTTTCGCGACCTCCCCTTCTACGTCGATCTCCTCTCGGCCCACATCTACGCCGCCTACATCAACGACCTTGGCGGCCAATATCTGCATGCCGATTTCTGCGGCGGCACCAAGCGCGATCCGATGACGCACACGCGCCGCATGCTCGGGCTCGACGCGGTCGATTCAGAATCCGGCCGCACGCGTCTGAAGCTGATCGACGGCGAGGCTTACGTGCTCGGCGAGCGCCCGCGGCTGAGCAACTGAGACGCGACGATGCCGATCCACGAAAAGTCGCTGATCCGCCCCGAGAACCTCGTCACCCACGAGCACCTGACCATCGACGGCGTCGACGTCTCCGGTCACTGGTCGACGTTCATCAACTCGCGCGTCGTCACCGACTACAACGAGGACCTGGAAGAGGAGATCGCGGCGCTGCCGGGCGGCGAGTTCATCCACCGCTGCTGGCAGTGCGGCTCGTGCACCAATGCCTGCACGATCAACGCGCTCAATCCCGACTTCAACCCGCGCTACTGGATCTACCTGATCCGCATGGGCTTCGAGGACGAGCTTACCCGCGACAAGGACCTGATCTGGCAGTGCGTCTCCTGCAACAAATGCACCTATGCCTGCCCGCGCGACGTGAACCCCGAAGGGGTGATGAAGGCGACCGCGCATTGGCTGGAGCTCAAGGGCCACGTCGCCCCGAAGCCGTCGACGATCTTCGACGACGTGTTCTCCGAACAGGTGTTCGAGACCGGAAAGATCGAGGACGGCCGCGTGCTGCAGCAGTTCTTCCGCCGCACCGGGCAGCCGCTCTTCCAGGACTGGCTCGTGGCGCTGGTGCGCGGCCTCGCCTTCCGCCTTCCGGTCGGCCTTTTGACCAAGCTCGGCCTCGCGACGCTCTTCCGCCCACGAACACGCGGCTGGGCGAAGGCGCGCGCAGCGATCGATGAATACGTCGAGGAGCGCCACGCTTCCGACCGCCGCGCGCTCGGCCTCGACCTCGAAGGAGCCGAGTGATGAGCGGCAAGCACAGCAAGGTCGCCTACTATCCCGGCTGCGCGCTCGAAGGCACCGGCCACGCCTACGACCGTTCCACCAAGGCGCTCGGCAAGGCGCTCGGCCTCGATCTCGTCGAGCTCAAGAACTGGAACTGCTGCGGCGCGATGGAGGTGAAGAACGTCGACCCGAAGCTGCAGACCTATCTCTCGGCGCGCAATCTCTCGATCGCCGAGGAGATGGGCTTCGACACGGTGATGGCGCCCTGCAACGGCTGCTACCACAATCTCAAGAAGGCGGAATACGACCTGAAGCACGACGCGGCGTCGCGCGATGTGACCGAGCGCCTGTCGTCGAAGGCCGGGCACAAGACCTACGAGGCCGGTAAGGTAGAGACCATCCACGCGCTCGACTGGATCAAGGATTCCGTCGGCGAGGAGGGCCTGAAGGCGCGTGTCAAGAACTCGCTGAAGGGCCTGAAAGTCGCCAACTACTACGGCTGCATGTACACGCGCCCGCGCAACATCTTCCCGGAAAAGGACAAGGGACCAGGCTCGGAATCGACCTACAAGCCGCATTTCATGGACGATCTCCTGGCGGCGGCAGGTGCCGAGAACGTCGAATATCCGCTGAAGACGGCCTGCTGCGGCGGCGCGCATACGCTGTCGGACTCCGACACCTCGACGCAGCTGGTGCTGAACCTGCTCACGACGGCAGAGGCCTGCGGCGCCGACGTGATCGCCACCGAATGCCCGACCTGCCACACCGGGCTTGAGATGCATCAGATGCGCGCGGAGAAGGTGTTCGGCAAGAAGACCAAGGTGAAGATCCTCTATTTCACGCAGCTTCTCGGCATCGCGCTCGGCCTGTCGCCGCGCAAGGTCGGCGTGCACGAGAACATGTCGGAATCCCAGGATCTCCTTTACGAGCGGGGACTCATATGACCGCGCGCGCGGCCACGCCGCCGGCGATGGAGCGGCTCGACGCGATGATCGCGATGCCGGATGCTGCACTTGCCTCTGCGGCGAAGCCCGCTGCCGACGAACTGCTCCTGATCGGCGAAGCGGCGCTCGAAAGCTGGATTCTTTCGCGCGGCGCGGTGCCGACCAACGCCAGATCGGAAGGCTTCCGGCTTCTGGCGCTGCACCGGCAGGGCGCGCGCGGCGTGCCGAGCTTCAACGCCTGCCGCGAGACCTGTCGCGAGCTGGTCTATCACCGCAACTGTGCCGTCGCCGCGACCGATAGCGCCGAGATCGCTCAAAAACTTCGTCTCGGCGCGATGGTGGCGCGGCACCTGGTTCTTTTCATCGACGGCAAGCTGGAGACTGCCGGGCTCGGCGAATTCTGCTGCTCCTCGCGTGCCGTTCGTCAACACGACGCCGCTTCCGCGGCCGGAACGATCTGAAGAGGAACACGATGCCGCAAGTCCGCGGATGCGACCTTCCCGACGACCTCCTCTACGACGTGGAGAACAACATCTGGTACCGCGACAATAACGACGGCACCGTCACGCTCGGCATGACCACGGTCGCCGCAGCGATGGCCGGGCCGCTCGTCGCCTTTACGCCGAAGAAGGCCGGCCGCTCCGTCGACGCGGGAAAATCCTGCGCCACGGTCGAATCCGGCAAATGGGTCGGGCCGGCCAAGATCGCGTTCCCCGCCGAGGTGGTTGCGGTGAACGACGCGCTGCAGGCGAACCCGAAGCTCGTGGGCGGCGACCCATACGGCGAAGGCTGGATGGTCAAGGTGAAGCCCGCCGACTGGGAAGGCGCGAAGGGCGCGCTCACGCCAGGAACCGCGGTCGCGGCCCCCTACGAAGCGAAGATGACGGCCGACCAGTTCGCGGGATGCGCGGCGGCGGCGTGAGGAAATCGAAACGAGGTGACGCCATGGCAGACAATGCTGGGAGCAATACCAAGAAGCTGTCGATGATCGTGACGAAAGGCTCGCTCGACTGGGCCTACCCGCCCTTCATCCTGGCGACGACGGCCGCGGCGATGGGCCTCGAAGTATCGATGTTCTTCACCTTCTACGGCCTGACTCTTCTGAAGAAGAAGCTCGACCTCACCGTCACCGCGCTCGGCAATCCGGCCATGCAGATGCCGATGTTCGGCATGCATATCGGCATGCCGAACCTGATGTCGGCGGTGCCGGGCGTCGACGCGGCGGCGACGGCGATGATGAAGAATCTGATCAAGAAGAAGGGCGTCGCCTCGATCGAGGAGCTCAGGGAGATGGCGGTCGAGGCGGACGTCGAGATGATCGCCTGCCAGATGACCATGGACCTCTTCGAATACAAGATGGAGGACATGATCGAAGGCCCGGTGCTCGGCGGCGCCGCCACCTACATCGAGTCCGCCAGCAACAGCGACATCAACCTCTTCATCTAAGAGCCAAGGGCTTTCCGGAGGAATTTCATGGCCGACCAGGTTCTCGACGCCAAAGGGCTGAACTGCCCGCTCCCTATCCTGCGTGCCAAGAAGGCGCTGAAGGACGTGCCGATGGGCGGCACGCTTCAGGTGATCGCCACCGACCCCGGTGCGGTGAAAGATTTCGAAGCCTTCTGCCGCACGACCGGCAACGAGCTCATGGAATCGAACGAGGACGGCAAGGTCTTCAGCTTCCTGATCAAGCGCATGTCGTGAGACGGGGAGACGGCGAATGGCATCAGCACCCCTCTACATCCTGCTTTGCTCCGGCGAGCACGAGAAGATTCAGATGGCGGCGATGATGGCGTCGGTCGGCGCCGTGTCGGAGCGGCCGGTCGAGGTGTTCGTCTCGATGAACGCGATTCTCGCCTTCGCCAAAGGCAAGAACCCCGAGCAGCGCTACCATGGCGGCATCTTCTCGCGCTCGCTCAAGGAGAAGCGCGCGCCGGACGCCCTCACCCTCTTCGGTCAGGGCAAGGAGCTCGGCGACCTCAAGATGTGGGCCTGCTCGATGGCGCTTGACGTGCAGGGCTGGGAGATGGATGCGCTCGAGGATGGGCTCTTCGACGGGCCGCTCGGCCTCACCAAGTTCCTGTCGGACGCCGAGAACGGCCAGTTCGTCACGCTGTAGGAGACGGAAGGAATGAGCCAACGCACCAAGATCGACGCGCGCGGCGCCTTCTGCCCCGGCCCGCTGATGGAATTGATCGCCGGGCTGAAGCTCATCGATGTCGGCGATGAGATCGAGGTGCTCTCGACCGACAAGGGCTCGGCCAACGACATCCCCGAATGGGTGAAGAAGGTTCACCACGAGATGGTGAGCACGATCGAGGAGGACGGCGTCTGGAGCCTCGTGGTGCGCAAGGCGAAGTGAAGCACCAAGCGAAATCGGCAACGGCGGCGGGGGCCGCCATCAAGAAGAAGAGCAAGAAAGGACGGGAGGACGGAAAATGGCAAAGAGAGTTCTGATCGTCGGCGGCGGGCTCGCCGGCACTATCGTGGCAAACGGCCTCTGCCGGCAACTGCGCGAAGAGATCGCCTCGGGCAGCGTGGCGATCACCATGCTCGGCGCCACCGACAAGCACATGTATCAGCCTGGCCTGCTCTACATCCCATTCGGGAAGATGCGCGAGTCCGATCTCTTCCGTGACCAGCGCAAGGTGCTCGACCGCCGCGTCCCCTATATCGTCGACGCCGCCAAGCATATCGACGTCGACAAGAAGACGGTCACCACCGAGTTGGGCAAGACCCACAGTTACGACTTCCTGGTGATCGCCACCGGCTCGCGCATCCGGCCGGACAACATCCCCGGCATGACCGAAGGCGGGCACTGGTTCTATGACCTCGACGGCGCCCGCAAGATGCGCGACGCGCTCACCGACTTCAAGGGTGGCAAGATCGTGGTCAACGTCAACGCACCGCACAAGTGCCCGGTGGCGCCGCTCGAGATCACCTTCATGCTGCGCGACTATCTCGCCGGCAGAGGCCTGCTCGACAAGAGCGAGATCACCTACACCTACCCGATCGGGCGACTGCACGCGCTCGAGCCGGTGGCGCACTGGACGGTGCCGGAATTCGAGCGCGCCAACATCAACTCGGAGACCTTCTTCAACACCAAGTCCGTCGACCCGAAAGCCAAGACCATCACCTCGGAGGAAGGCGTCACCCTGCCCTACGATCTCCTGGTCACCATCCCGCCGCACAGCGGGCAGCAGGTGATCACGGATTCCAACCTCGGCGCCGGCGGCTGGGTGCCGACGGTGAAGAATACGCTGCTGAAGGAAGGCTCCGACCACGTCTTCATTGTCGGCGATACGACCAACATCCCGATCTCGAAGGCCGGCTCGACCGCGCATTTCGAGGCCGACACGATCGTCGACAACCTCTCCTCGCTCCTGAAGGAGGATCGCTGGGCGCGCGACTATGACGGCAAGGTCTTCTGCTTCGTGGAGACCGGCATGAGCACCGGCACCTATGTGTGGTTCAACTACACGACGCCGCCCAATCCCGGCCCGCCGTCGCAGATGATCCACTGGTTCAAGCTCGCCTATAACCGCCTTTATTGGCTTTCCGCCCGTGGCCTGTTGTGAGGAGGCGGCAATGAGCGAAGCAGCACTTTCGAACCAGCCACCCGACGAGATCGGCCGCCTGACGCTCGCGATGCGCGAGGCGCTGACCGATTCCATGGTCGAGCGCCTGACCACGATGGGCGCCAACGGGCTGGAGCTTCTCGACCGAATGAACGATCCCGGGACACGCGAGGCCGTGCATTCGTTGCTCGACCGGCTGACCGAGATGCACAAGGTCGGCGCTCTCGGCACCGCGTGCGATCTGATCATGCTCCTCCACGGTGCGCGAAGCGCTTTGACCGACAACATGGTCGAGCGGCTCTTCGTGTTCTTCGAGCAGATGATCAACACTGTCGGCAACGAGGCGATGGGCGAGCTTGCTGAGAACACGCGATTTGCCCTCGACGAAGCGGCCGACGAGATGAAAAAGGCAGCGCCGCGCGGCGGGCTGATGGCAATGGTATCGATGCTCTCCAAGCCGGAGACGCAGCAGAGCCTCGCCTTCCTGCTCGCCTTCAGCGAGAAGCTCCGCGGCCGAGCAGAGGAAGCACGGTTCTAGGCGACGCGTCAGGCAGAAGGACGCCCGCACCCCTCAACGTCGTCATGCCCGGACTTGATCCGGGCATCCACTGCGTGACGTCGCGACCGCAACGGAATGGATTGCCGGGTCAAGCCCGGCAATGACGACAAATGCCGGGTGATTCAGAATGCGAGCCTAAGGTCCGGACCCCATAAACCGAGCGGAAGTGCTAGATGACGGGTTTGAGCCCGCCGGGACCTCGCCAAAGAGCATGCGCACTTTATCCGGTTTTGCGAGACGCCCGACTAGCGCCCGTAGTAAAGCGTCACGGCGTGCTTCGCCTCGGCGAAGAAGAGCCAGCGCTCGACCAGCATGCCGGGCGCCTGCGCAAGAACCGCGATGACCGCCGCGAGCACACCCAAGACGCCGCCCGCCGCGAGCGCGGCCAACGTCGCCATGAGCGGCACGGCGAACGCGAAGAGATGGACAAGGAGACGCAGTTTCGCCGCGTGCTTCCGCGCGATTTGGTAGCCCATCTCCTTCAGGACGTAGTTCTCTTCCGTGTGCGGCCACTCGATCGAGCGCACGCTGCCGTCCTTGAGACCCGTCGCGGTGTTCGAGGTCGTGCCGGATTCAAGGGTGTCGTTGTGGCGCCATGTCGCGATCTTCAACCCCCAGCCGGCGGCGAGCGCGAGCGCTGCGAAGATCGCGATGCCCGCCGCGTTCGAACCGAAGACGCGAAGGATGGCATCAAGCAGCACGGCGCCCGTCATCATCGAAAAGATCAGATAGCCGGGCACGGTGAAGCGGCTGTGCCACTCGGCGATCGGCTTGAGCGAGGCGTAGATCATGCCGGTGGTGAAGACGGTGACGAGCGCGCCGACTGCCGCGACAAGACCGGCGGCAAGCACGATCCCGTCCAAACGGCCGAGGATCACCCAGCCGATGCCGAAGATCGCGGCCGGCACATAGGTGAAGACGGCCATGACGCCCTCGCGCGACAGCCACGACGAGCGCCACTGCGAGAAGGCGCGCCACGCCCGCTCCGGATGGCCGAGATGCGCGGCCGAAGAGAGGAGCCCCGCGGTGATCAGAACGAGCGCCAGCCCAAGCGCCACGAAGCCGAGCGAACGGTCCGGCGCGACCGCGCCAACCGCGACGGAAACGCCGAGCAGCGCCAGGAGCCCATAGCCGGCACCGGTCGCGGTCGTGAACACAATGACGGAGAGCGCTGGATGCATCTTCAGCGCGACAGGACTTTGTCGACCCAGCCGAGGAAGCCGCCGGCCGCGACCGGCTCGAGCGCCTGCGCCTCGGCGTGCGCGTTGCGGGCGCGCGGCGGCAGGTATTTGTTGGTCGGTCGGTAGCCCATCTCCGGCATCAGGTCGGCGCCGCCGCGCTCGGCGACGAGCTGCGACACCGCGGAGCTCGGGTCGCCGAGATCTCCGAAGTGCCGAGCGCTGGTCGGACAGGCGGCAACGCAGGCCGGCACGCGGTCGGCCTCGGGAAGATTCTGGTTGTAGATGCGGTCGATGCAGAGCGTGCACTTCTTCATGACGCCGACCTCGACGTCGAATTCTCGTGCGCCGTAGGGACAGGCCCAGCTGCAGAGCTTGCAGCCGATGCATTTCTCTTCGTCGACGAGCACGATCCCGTCGGAGCTGCGCTTATAGGAAGCACCGGTCGGGCAGACCGTCACGCAGGCCGCGTTTTCGCAGTGCAGACAGGAGCGCGGGAAATGCACCGTGCGGCTTCCGCCGTTCGCCTGCTGCTCGCCTCCAACCTGCTCATAAGTGTGGACGCGGTTGAACCAGACGCCGTCGGCGCCGCCGCCGTAGGGCCTGACGTCCGTCAGCGGCGCCATGTGCCCGCCGGTGTTCCACTCCTTGCAGCTCGTCACGCAGGCCTGGCAGCCGACACAGGAATCAAGATCGATGACGAGGCCGAGCTTCTTCTCGGTTGCGGCGGGCAGGCTCGTCATCGCCGCGCGTCGCGCCAGCGGCGGAAACTTTCACCGAACGCCGACACCGCAGGCGCCGGCGGGATGCCGGGCGGCGGCCGAAGCGCCGGAAATTGCGGCGCGGAGAAGCCGGCTTCGGCAGCGATGCACTTCGTTACGCGCACGCGGAGATCGAACCATGCGGCCTGGCCCGTCACCGGATCGGAGTTCGAGTAGCGCCGGCCGTTCGCGTCCGCGGGCAGGAACTCGCTGATCGCGTGGTTCAACAGGAAACCCCTCTCCGCCTCCGGCGCGTCGTCCTTCAGCATCCACGCGCCGCGGCGCTTGCCGATGGCGTTCCAGGTCCAGACCGTTTCAGGGTTCACGCCGTCGACGAGGCGCACCTGCCCCTTCACGCGCCCGTTCGGGCTTTCGATCCAGACCCAGTCGTCGTCTTGAATCCCAAGCCGCGCCGCGGTCTCACGATGGATGAAGAGCCGGTTCTGGCTGGTGATCTGCCGAAGCCAGGCGTTCTGCGAGCCCCACGAATGGTACATGTGCATCGGGCGCTGCGTCAGCGCGTGGAGATGGTATTCGCGCGCGTCGGTCAGCGCCTCCTCGAACGGCGCGTACCAGAACGGCAGCGGATCGAAGTAGGTCTCGATGCGCTCACGCTCGCTCTCCGGCGGCGTGACGGCCCCGTGGCCGCGCGCGGCAAGGCGGAAACGCTGCAGCGGCTCCGAATAGAGCTGGAAGACGATCGGCTCCGCCTTCGCCAGGAAGCCGGTCGCGACGGCGAAGTCGAGATAGCCGCGGTTCGCCATCTTGTAATAGCGCTCGTCGTCGGCGAGCTCGTGGCGCGAGAAGCCGCCGTTCTCGATGTAGCGCTCAAGCTGCTTCGGGTTCGGCGCGCCGCGCCCGAACGATGCGCCGTCCGCGCCGCGCCAACCGGCGAGCGGACCGATGCCCGGTGCGCGCTCGTGGTTCACGATGTAGTCGGCATAGTCGCGGAATTTCGGCCGGCCTGCCGCATCGACCATGCCGGGAAGCTTCAGCCGCGCGCCGAGATCGAGCAGAACGGATTGGAATCCCCGCACGTCGCGGTCGGGCTCGACAACCGGATAGCGGATCGCGTCGCCCGGCCCGTCGGCATCGCCGATCGGCCGGTCGAGCAGGCTGATGCAATCGTGACGTTCCAGATACGTCGTGTCGGGAAGCACGAGGTCGGCGTAGGCGACGGTCTCGGAGAAATAAGCGTCGGAATAGATGATGAAGGGGATCTTGTAATCGCCCTTCTCGTCCCCCGATTCATGCTTGTCGGTGAGCATGGCGATGGTGCCCGCCGTGTTCATCGACGAGTTCCAGGCCATGTTGGCCATGTACATGAAGAGCGTATCGATCGGGTAGGGATCGCCGCGCCAGGCGTTCGCGATCACCATGTGCATCATGCCGTGCGCGGCAATCGGCGCGTCCCACGAATAGGCCTTGTCGATGCGCACCGGCCCGCCGTCTGCCTCGATGAGCAGGTCTTCTGGCGAGGTGACGAAGCCGAGCGGCGCGCCGGCAAGCGGCGTGTTCGGCCTGCCGCCATCCTTTCCGCACGGCTTGTTGCCAGGCGGGATCGGCTTCGGATAAGGCGGCTTGAAGCGGAAGCCGCCCGGCACATCAACGGTGCCCAGCAGCACCTGCAGAAGGTGAAGCGCACGGGCTGTGTGGAAGCCGTTCGAATGCGCCGAGATGCCGCGCATCGCATGCATGGCGATCGGCCGCCCACGCATCGTCTCGTGGCGACGGCCGGCCCAGTCCGTCCACGCGATCGGCAGCTCGATCGCCTCTTCGAAGGCGACATGCGCGAGCTCCGCGGCGATGCGGCGGATGGTCGAAGCCGGCACGCCGCAGGTCTTGGCGACAGCGTCGGGCGAGTACTTCGACTCGAGATAGCGTTCGGCGAGAAGCTGGAAGACGGGGACGCAGTTGCGGCCGGCAACGTTGAATTTTCCGGTGAGTGCCGGGCTCAGATCCGCCGCCGTCGCGTCGGCAGGGCGCTCGCCGGCACGATCCCACGCAACGAGGCAGCCGTCATCGTCGCGCAGGAAGAGCCCGTCATCAGCCTCGCCGGGCTCCTGGATCACAAGGAGATGCGCGTTGGTGTAGCGGACGAGATAGTCGAGATCGACCTTGCCGGCCTTCAGGAGCTCATGCACGAGCGCCAGGATGAAGAGCCCGTCGGTGCCCGGGCGAATGCCGATCCATTCGTCGGCGATGGCGCCGTAGCCTGTGCGGGCCGGATTGATCGCGACGACCTTCGCGTCGCGCGCCTTGAGCTTGCCGAGCCCGATCTTGATCGGATTTGAATCGTGGTCCTCAGCGACGCCGAAAAGCATGAAGTATTTTGCGAGATCCCAGTCCGGCTCGCCGAATTCCCAGAACGAGCCGCCGATCGTGTAGAGCCCGGCGGCGGCCATGTTGACGGAACAGAAGCCGCCATGCGCGGCAAAGTTCGGCGTGCCGAATTGCTGCGCCCACCAGCCGGTCAACGACTGCGACTGGTCGCGGCCGGTAAAGAAGGCGAGGCACTTCGGATCGGTGGCGCGGATTTTTGCGAGCCGCGCGGTCGCGATCGAAAGCGCCTCTTCCCACTCGATCTCGCGAAAGTCACCGGCGCCGCGCTCGCCGACTCTGAGCAGCGGCTTTCGAAGCCGCGCCGGGCTCATGTGCTGCATGATCCCGGCGCTACCCTTGCCGCAGATGACGCCGCGGTTGACCGGGTGGCGCTTGTTGCCCTGGATGTAGCGGACTTTTCCGTCGGCGATGTGCACGTCGATGCCGCAGCGGCAGGCGCACATGTAGCAGGTGGTCTGCTTCACCTCGTCTGAGACGAGCGGCGATGTCTCGACGCCGTCGCCTTCAAGCGGCGCGTTCGTATTGGACAGCGGACGCTGTGACGGAGCAGAGTTCGCCCCGAGCGGAATCTTCGGCTTCATGTCGCCGTCGGCGTACGCTTGTTGCCGGACGCCGCAAGGCGCTTCGACTTCGGTCCAGAGCCGCGCATGTAGTGCCGCTCCGGCCGATAGGAGGCGCCGGCATTGGACGGCTTCAGCCGTCCTGCCGTTTTCGCGATCACGCGAAAAAGCCTACTGAAAAGCCCTCCGCGCAGACGCGGCGAACTCTTTCGATTCATTGGTGAAACTCCGATTGCTGCAGTCTGCCGTGCTATCTTCAATCGATCCAATGAATTGTTCTTGTCAAACCGATTTGGAATTCCGATAAGTCGTGCGTGACCCTCGAACAGCTCCGGATTTTCGTGGCCGTCGCCGAACGGCGGCACGTGACCAAGGCGGCAGCGGCGCTCGGCATGACGCAGTCGGCGGCGTCCGCGGCAATCGCGGCGCTCGAGCGGCGCTACGGCGCGCGGCTTTTCGACCGCGTCGGGCGCGGCATCGAGCTGACCGACACTGGCCGCCGCTTCCTGCCGAAGGCGCGTGCGGTGCTCGATCAGACGAACGCGGCACGCGCCGAGCTTGAGGATTTTTCCGATCCGGCGACCGGAACCGTGTCGATCGCCGCCAGCCAGACGATCGCGAGTTTCTGGCTGCCGCTCCGGCTGACCGCTTACCACACGGAATTTCCGCGTGTGCGGCTCGACGTTCAGATCGGCAATACGCGCCAAGTCGAGGCCGCGGTGCTTGAGGGGCGCTGCGATCTCGGGCTGGTCGAGGGGCGGGTGGAGAACCCGGCGCTGCTTCGTCGCCTGGTCGACCACGACCGCCTTGTCCTGGTGGTGGCGAAGAGCCGTCCGCTGCCGCCAGAGACCGGTCCGGGCCGGCCCGACCTTCGCTCCGTCTCATGGGTGGTGCGCGAGGCAGGCTCCGGCACGCGCGCGGGGCTTGAGGACCTCGCCGCGAAGGACGGGCTGACGCTCGACGACCTGCCGATCTTCCTGGTGCTTCCAAGCAACGAGGCGGTGCGCGAGGCGGTCGAGGCCGGCGCCGGCGCCACCATCATCTCAGAGCATGTCGTCGCCTCGGCAATCGCGGCGGGGCAGCTGAAGGCGCTGCCGATCGACCTTCCGCCGCGCGACTTCGTGCTTTTGCGTCACCGCGACCGCCATATCGGCGCCGCGGCGCACGCCCTCATGCAGCATCTGACGACACCGGCGTTGCGAGAACAAAGCGCTTCCGAACCAGATCACCTCGAGCTGCAGCGGTCTCAACGTCGCGGAAGAAGCGAAGCAAGTTAGATTGCCTCGCGACGAGATTTCGGCGCTTGTGTGCCCTGATGCTCAGGCTGCCTGGTCTCGTCGACCATTGAGAAACGTTTTGAAGAGCCCCACGGCGACAATCCCCACGCACGCTCCGACGATGTCGACCAGCCAGTCATTCAGGCTGGCGTCGCGGTGCACGAAGCTTATGGCCTGCGCGAGCTCCAGAAATCCACCGAAGGCAATCAGACCGATCCCAAGCATGACGGCCGGCCGCCGCGGGTAGGCAAAGAGCGCAAGCGCGGCAAGCACCAGGAATGCGAAGAGATGATCGATCTTGTCCGACGGCGTCAGGTGAATGACGTGCGGCGGCGGCAGGAGTGCGAGGAAAGAAACCCCAAGCAGGGCGCACCAGAACAGAAGCCGACGAAGGGAAGAGAAACGGTCTTGCATTGGGACCGACGCTATACGGTTACAAAGCTATTAAAGCATAATACACGACGGAACGCCACGACGGATGCGGCAGTTCTATAGGTCTGAAGCTATTGTCTGGCCGACAAGCCGGTCTGCACCGCAAGAAGCTGGACAGGACCCGGCGCTTCAGGCCGGCTTTTTCGCTTCATATCAGCTCCGGAGCGCGCCGCCGGTGCCCTTGGTGACGGCCGCAACGATTGCGCCGGAAACCTTGTCGATCTCTTCCTCCGTCAGCGTGCGCTCGCGCGGCTGCAGCGTGACCTCGACCGCCACCGATTTCCGCCCGGCGCCGATCGCTTCGCCGGAAAAGACGTCGAAGACGGAGACGCCGTCGACCAGTGCCTTGTCGGCGCCCTTGGCGGCACGGACGATCTTCTCAGCCGGCACGTCGCTCGCGACTACGAAGGCGAAGTCGCGCGTCACCGCCTGGAACTGCGGCGCATCGAGCGGCTGGCGCGTGGTGCGCGCGCTCTTAGGCAGCGGCACGGCGTTGAGATCGACCTCGAAGGCGACGAGCGGGCCGGTCACATCCATCGCGGCGAGCACGCGCGGATGCACCTCGCCGAAGACCGCGAGCCGGTTCTTCGGCCCGAGCATGAACTGACCGACACGGCCGGGATGATACCAGGCGGGCCCTTCCGCGACGGTTTGCACGCGGTCGATCGGCGCGCCGATCGCTGCGAGGACAGCCTCGGCGTCGGCCTTGGCGTCGAACACGTCGACGGCGCGGCGCGCGCGCGCCCAGTGGCGCGGGCCATCGAAGCCGCGGCGGATGCCCGACGCGTTGACGCGCTCATCCTCGGGCCGATCGCCACCATAGACCTGCCCGACCTCGAAGAGCGCGAGGTCGGAAAAGCCGCGCGCCACGTTGCGGCCGGCAGCGGCGATCAGATTCGGGAGCAGCGACGGGCGCATGTCGGAGAGCTCCGACGAAATCGGATTGGCGAGCACGAGCGTCGCGGCGCCGCCGCCGAAAAGCTCCGCCTGGCCCTTCGGAAGGAAGGACCAGGTCATCGCCTCGTTCAGCCCGCGCGCAGCAAGCGCGCGCGCCGCGGTGAAGCGCCGGCGCTGCGCCAGCGTGACGTGGCGGCCGGTTACGGCCTCAAGCCGCGGCAGCGTGGCGTGCGCGACGTGATCGAGGCCGTAGATGCGCACGACCTCTTCCACCAAATCCGCCTCGCCGTTGATATCCGGGCGCCATGACGGCACATCGGCGACGACCTCACCGCCGGCGCCGGCGATGGCGAAGCCGAGCGCGTCGAGAATTCCAAGCTGTTCCTCGCTCGGAATATCGACGCCGGCGAGCGTCTTCACTCGGTCGAGGCGGAAGCGGACGGAGGCATTCCTCAGCGGCGCATGGCCGGCGATCACCAACCCCGACGCCTCGCCGCCGCAAAGCTCCAGGATCATCTGCGTCGCGATCTCGGCGCCCGGCTCGACGAAGGCCGGATCGACACCACGCTCGAAGCGGAAGCGCGCGTCGGAAATGACGCCGAGCTTGCGGCCGGTCGTCGCCGTGCGGGTCGGATCGAAGTAGGCGGCCTCAAGGAAGACGTTCGTCGTCTCCGGGCCGCAGCCGGTCGCCTCGCCGCCGATGATCCCCGCAATCCCCTCCGGGCCGGAATTGTCGGCGATCACCGTCATCTCGGGATCGAGCGCATAGGTCTTGCCGTCGAGCGCCTCGATCGTCTCGCCGGCGTTCGCAAGGCGCGCGTGGATGATCCCCTTCACCTTGTCCGCGTCGAAGACGTGAAGCGGGCGGGAGAAGCTCATCGTGATGTAATTGGTGATGTCGACCAGCGCGGAGATCGGGCGAAGCCCGATGGCGCGGAGCCGCCGCTGCATCCAGGCCGGCGACGGCCCGTTCTTCACGCCGCGGAAATAGCGGCCGATGAAGAGCGGACAGGGCCTGTTGTCAGTTTCCTCGAAGCGAAGCTCTACGGAGATCGGGCTCGTGATGCTGCCGACAACCGCCGATGCGTCGAGCGGCTCAAGCCGGCCGATCCCCTTCGCCGCGAGGTCGCGGGCGATGCCATAGACGCCCAGCGCGTCCGGCCGGTTCGGGGTGACGGAGACGTCGATCACCGGATCGTCGAGGCCGACCCACGCGGCGTAGGGCGTCCCGACCGGCGCATCGGCGGGGAGATCGACAATCCCTTCGTGGTCGTCGGAGATACCGAGCTCGCGCTCCGACAGAAGCATGCCGTTCGACGCCTCGCCGCGGATCGTGCCCGGCTTCAGGTCGACGCCGGTTCCGGGAATGTGCGATCCGGCGGGCGCGAAGACGCCTTTCATGCCGGTTCTGGCATTCGAGGCCCCGCAGACGACCTGGATCGGCACGCCGTCGCCGGAATCGACGAAGCAGACGCGCAGGCGGTCCGCATTCGGATGCTGGCGCGCCTCCACGACGTTCGCGATGACGAAGGGCTTCAGCGTCTCCGCCGGGTTGTGGATCGCCTCCACCTCGAGCCCGAGATGCGTCAGCGCCACGGCGATCTCCTCCGCCGACGCGTCGGTGTCGAGATAATCCTTCAGCCAGGAGAGGGTGAATTTCATGGGAACTGCGCGCGGACCGTGGGCTGGCGGTTCACCTAGCGGCGCCGAACCGAGGTGGCAAGCCGGCGCGGCCTTGGGCGGTGGTCGTCAAGCCGCAATTCGACGCAGAAAAGGCCCGGCCAAGAAACCGTTTCGGGGCGCGCACGAAACGTCGACGAAACAAGCGGCGGATAATTCATGCGTTTCGCCCGGGCATGAGCCGGCGGAATGGCGCAAAAGATCCTGCGCCTCCTCAACCGATGGAGAGAACCGTGAGTACCGCGCTTTCGCGCAGTCCGTCGAGATTCATCGCCGCGCTTTCTGCGGTCGTTGCACTCGGCCGTCCGATCCGTAACCTCATTTCGAGGCGCGTACGGTCGGGCAAGGATGCGCGTACGCTGCAGACGCTCCCGGACCACGTTCTTTCCGACATGGGTCTTGAGAAGATGGATATCCTGACCGGGACGAATGGCGCCCGCGAGATCTGGGTCATCCCGCATCGCTACCGTTGATCGAGATGGCGCGTCGTCAGCGCCGAAGCATGACGACGCGCCGCTAATTCCGCTCGGCGAAACCTTTCGGCAAGCTCAGCCCCGGGCATAGCTTTCGGCGAAGACGCTCTGCCGGTAGTGTGCGGCAGTTCATGGGAGGCCTCGATGCGGCGCAACATTCTCTTTGTTTCCTGCCTGCTCGCCAGCGTGAGCCAAGGGTTTGCCGCCGAGGCCACGCACGATGGGGCGCAGCGTCTCGTCGACGTGTTCCACAAATATCTGGGCATGCCACGCGCCGGGGAGGCCGACTTCGTGCGCGCCGAGCCGGCGGGCGAGACCTACAGGCTGTCGATCGCTCTGAACCAGCTTGCGCGCCCGTTCGAGCCCTTGGGCTTCAAGATCGATCCGGCCGAGATCTCGTTCGTCGTCAAGCCACTCGCCGACGGAACCTGGCAGGTCAGCGATCTGCTCTTCCCGAGCCCGCTCACGATGCACATCAAGAATGCGACGACGACGACCCGCGTCGACGGCCTCCACTTCGACGGGATCTACGATCCGGCCCTCGCGTCGTTCGTCCAGCTCAACGAGACGTTCACGGCGACCGACAGCCAGACAAGCGGACCCAACGCGGAAGGCGCCTCGCATTCCGGCGAGCAGACGGTTCAGAGCACGGCTTCGGCGGCCGGCGACGGCGCCGTCAACGTCGCGATGCAGCAGACCTTGCGGGACATCGTGACGCGCCAGTCGATCACGCCGCCGCATACCGACTCCGCATCGCCGCTGCCGCCGACCTTCGATCTGTCATACGGCGTCGATTCCGGCACCTCGGGCTGGACGTTCAACGCGCTCGAAGGATCGAAGCTGCTCGATCTTTGGGCCTACGCCGTTGCGCGTGCGCAGGAGAGCCCGCCGACGCTGGAGAACCAGGAAATCAAGAAGCGCCTCACGGACCTTCTGCCCATCTATCAGCGCATCGAGGAGAAGACCGCCCTCAAGGGGCTCCGCGTGGAAACGCCGTTCGGCGCGTTCGGCGTAGAGGACCTGAGCGGCGGCGGCGCGCTCACCGGCATCGTGTCGAGCAGCGAACTGCAGCTCTCCATGAAGCTCGCCGGCCTGAGCTATCCCGAAGACGTCGCTCCACCCTGGACGAAACAACTCGTGCCGACCGACCTCGAGTTCGGTATCGACCTCTCGGGATTTCAACCTCGACGCGCCCGCCCGGCAGCTCATCGAGAAGCTCGACGTCAACCGCAAGCCGATGCTCGAGCAGGTCGACATCGCGACCGCCGCGGCCCTCGCCATGCCGGAAGGCGGAGCCAAGTTCACGCTCATGCCGGGCCACATCAACAGCCCGCTTCTCAATCTTGAGTTCGCCGGCGCGATGACTTTGACGACGGCGGGAGCCACCGGCTCCTTCGATGTGACCGCCAAGGGCCTCGACCGCGCGGTCGCGTCGCTGAAAGACATGTCCGACGATCCCACCGCCGGCAAGGTGCTGGCCTTCCTGACCCTTGCCCAAACGTTCGGAGAACAGTCCGGCGACGGCAGCACGCACTTCCTGATCGAGAGGAAGGACGACGGGTCGGTCACCGTGAACGGCAAGCCGCTGATGCCGCCCCCCGGACAGCCGCTTTAACGGCCGTGCGTCAACGCAATGTCCTCTCTGACGTATCCGCTGGTTTTGACGCTCCACCCGCCGACGGTGACAGCCTTCGTGTCGGCGCCCGGCGGTGGCGCGCTCTGGCAAGAAGCGAGCGCTGAAGACAAAAGCAGGAGGGCTACCGCCATCCCGCAGCGCATTAGCTGAGGCCCTCCGCGAGGCTCGGCACCGCGAGCGCCGAAAAGCCGTAGTGGCGGAGCCAGCGAAGGTCCGCCTCGAAGAAGGCGCGCAAATCCGGAATCCCGTATTTCAGCATGGCGATCCGGTCGATCCCCATGCCGAAGGCGAAGCCCTGCACCTTGTCGGGGTCAAGGCCGCCGGCGCGGATGACGTTCGGATGCACCATGCCGGAGCCGAGAATCTCCAGCCAGTCGTCGCCGGCGCCGATCTTGAGCTCACCGCCTTCCCATGAGCAGCCGATGTCGACCTCCATCGACGGCTCGGTGAAGGGAAAGTGCGAGGGGCGGAAGCGCATCTTCACCTGGTCGATCTCGAAGAAGGCCTTGCAGAAGGCTTCGAGCGTGCCTTTTAGGTGCCCGAGATGCGTCTCAGCGTCGATGACGAGGCCCTCCACCTGATGGAACATCGGGGTGTGGGTCTGGTCGGAATCGGAGCGGAAGGTGCGGCCGGGCGCGATGATGCGGATCGGCGGCTTCGTCGTCTCCATGGTGCGGATCTGCACCGGCGAGGTGTGCGTGCGCAGTACCATGCGCTCGTTCGTGCCGGGGCGCGGATGGAAATAGAAGGTGTCGTGCTCCTGCCGCGCCGGATGCTCCTCCGGCATGTTGAGCGCGCCGAAATTGTACCAGTCGGTTTCGATGTGCGGCCCCTCGGCGACGGAGAAGCCCATGTCGGCGAAAATCTGGACCACCTCCTGCCAGACCTGCGTCACGGGGTGGATTGTGCCCTGCGCCTCCGGGCGAGAAGGGAGCGTCACGTCCACGGTTTCGGTCTTGAGCCGCCGGTCGAGCTCCGCATCTCGGAGCGTGGCGCGTCGCGCCTCGATCTGAGCCGCGATCTTATCCTTCAGCACATTGAGCGCCGCGCCGGCGGATTTCCGCTCCTCCGGCGTCATCTTGCCGAGGGCCTTCAGGCGCTCGGAGATCGCGCCTTTCTTTCCGAGTGCGGCGACGCGCACCTCTTCGAGGGCGCGCTCGTCCGCCGCCGCGGCGATCGACGCGGTGATTTCCGATTCAAGGGTGGCGAGGTCGGACATGGCGGGCTTGGCACCGTCGTCTAACGTGTCGTCATTGCCGGACTCGATCCGGCAATCCATTCCGGAACGGTCGCAGCCGGCCGTGGCGTAACGGAATGGATGCCCGGGTCAAGCCCGGGCATGACGACAGTTCTGATGGGTCGCCCTAGGCCTTGCCGCCGACGGCGCGCTCGAACTCGTTCGGCGTCTTGTCCTTCAGATAGGAAAGCGCCGCCTTGGCTTGCTCGGCAAGCGCGGCAAAGGCCGCCGGCTCGTGGATCGCGAGATCGGAGAGCACCTTGCGGTCGACCGTGATCCCGGCGCGGTTCAGCCCGTCGATCAGGCGGCCGTAGGAGAGGCCGAGATCGCGCGACGCCGCGTTGATGCGCTGGATCCACAAAGCGCGGAAATTACGCTTGCGGTTCTTGCGGTCGCGATAGGCGTACTGGTTGGCCTTCTCCACCGCCTGCTTGGCGATGCGGATGGTGTTCTTGCGGCGGCCGTAATAGCCCTTGGCCTGACCCAGAACTTTCTTGTGCTTGGCGTGACCCGTCACGCCGCGTTTGACACGCGCCATTTCGAAAACTCCGGTCGGCTCTAGCGGTTATAGGGCATGTAGACTTTGACGATCTTCTCGTCCGCGTCGCTCAGCACCATGGTGCCGCGCGCCTTGCGGATGAACTTCGTCGTTCGCTTGATCATGCCGTGGCGTTTGCCCGCTTGCCCGACCTTCACATGGCCGTTGGCGGTGAACCGGAAGCGCTTCTTGGCGCCCGATTTGGTCTTCTGCTTGGGCATTTTGCTCTCCATCTGGGACGCGAGGCGGTTCCGCCGCGGCGGGCTTGCGCTCTCGCAAAAGCTCGGGATTGAGCGTTCAGGACCGCCACGGCATGCCCAGGGGCAAAAGCCCCAAAGCCGGGCCGTCCGAAGGGCGTGCATATAGCGAAGGCGGGAGGGCGAGGCAAGGCGGGGGCTGGTGGGAGGGCGCGAATCCTTAACCTCCGGCGCCGGCTCCGGCCCGTGTCATCGGCGCGCGTTTACCGCGTGTCGGGCTCCCAAATCCCGTAGTCGGTGGCGTCATGGCGATCCACGCGCCGCTTAAGCTCGGGAATCGAGAAGCCGGGATCGCGGATGAATTCGATGACCGCGCGCTCGGAGGCCAGGAACTGCTCGGCGACGCGCACGAGCTTCTCAAGGTCGATCTTGCTTGGGATGACGACGACACCGTGCTCGTCGGCATGCAGTAGGTCGCCGGGGTTGACGACGAGCCCGCCGACCTTCACCGGCCCACCGACCTCGGCAAAGCGAATGTTGGCGTGCCCGACGATCGGGCCCTTTGCGAACAGCCCGAAGCCGACCGCCTCGACCTCACGGATGTCGCGCGCGGCGCCGTTGGTGACGACCGCGACGCAGCCGAGGCGGGTGAAGATCGACGCCGATACGTCGCCCCAGGCGCAGCCGCGGCCCGCCGGCTGGTCGAGATCCTGGCAGACCATGATCGACGGCTTCTTCTGGCTGTCGACATAGGCCCACACGTCCTCCGAGGGCACGCGCGGCGTGCCGGCGGCGTGCGGCAGCTCGGCCATGATCCGGCCGGTCGCGGCATAGCCCACGAAGGCGCCGAGCGACGGCAGAAGGCACTTGATGCTGCCATCCGTGTAGCCGTCCTGGCGGGGACGGACCCCGAAGCGCTCGATCGCGTCGTAGACGATCGGCGTTCTCAATTGGCGCAGCTTTGCGAAAATCGCTTGCACGAAACCCTCCCATCTTTGCTCCGGGCCGCCCCTCGCCTAGCCCCGGATCGCGCCGCCAGCCAGCCCGGCAAGGTTGCGGGCGTCGACGGCGGTTGATTTCGACGGCCGGTCTCGGCTAGGTCGAGCCCCGCGCGAAGCGCTGCTGTAGCTCAGTGGTAGAGCACTCCCTTGGTAAGGGAGAGGTCGACAGTTCAATCCTGTCCAGCAGCACCAGCCGGCCCCTCCTAAGCTCCCGAACGAAGCACACGCATCCAGCGGTGGATGCGGTGCGGTCGTCCGTGGCATCAATAGCGAAAATCAAGAGTCCGAACGTCAGGGGAAACGCGATGGGGGGTCTAAGCGAGAAGCCGGTCGGGATCGGGCTCGTCGGCGCGGGCGCGATCATGCGGCTCTCCCATGCGCCGACGATCGCGCGATCCACGGACGCGAAGCTGGTCGGCGTCTATGACCCCGACGCAGGCCGTGCGACGGCGCTTGCGGAGGAGAACGGCGCGAAGGCCTACGCGGAGCTTGATGCGCTGCTCGGCGCGAAGGATGTCGACGCCGTCATCGTCGCGACGCCGAACCTCTTTCACGGCGAGGCCGTGATCGCGGCGGCCGATGCCGGGAAGCACGTGCTTTGCGAAAAGCCGCTGGCGCTCGATATTCAGACCGCGCGCAAGATGGTCGAGGCGTGCGCAGCGAAGACGCTGGTGCTGCAGGTCGGCTTCAACCAGCGCTTCTGGGCGCAGGTCCAGATTGCGAAGAACCTCGTCGATTCCGGCTTCATCGGCGACGTGCACGGTTTCCGCAGCGTCTATTCGGAGAAGTCGACCGCCTACCCCGCCGCCACGCGCTATCGCTACGACCTGAAGCAGTCGGGCGGCGCGACGATCATCGACCTGACCATCCACCGCATCGATCTCGCGCGGTACCTCATCGGCGATTTTTCCGCCGTCGTCGCCGAACTCGCGCACAGCGTGCTTCCCGACAAGGTTGACGACAACGTCTGGCTTCTCGCCCGCTTCAAGAACGGCGCACGCGGGTGTCTATCGAGCGACCGCTTCTCGCCGGCGATCGGCGACGGCACCGACCTTTTTGGCGCCGAGGGCTCGATCCACATCGCGACGGAGACGCTGAACCCGTTCCATGCGGAACCGCTCGCGGTCTGCACCGAGAAATCGGCGACGGACCTGCCCGATGTCTTGCGCGAGGCGCACTATCCCGACGCCTGGTGGAAGAGCTTTGAGGGTGGCTGGATCACCGTGAAGCCGCCGCGCAGGAACCCCTATGACGCGCAGCTCGCGGAGTTCGTAAGCGCCATCCGCGAGAGCCGGCCATCCGCGATCACCGGCATGGACGGCTTGCGGGCGCAGGAGGTGGTGCAGGCCGCCTATCTCTCGATGCGCGACAGGACCTGGGTGGACCTGCCGCTGCCTGAGGACGCGCCGTTCGTGGTGCCGAACTATGTCTGAGGAGACAGGCAAGATGCGTGTCGCGGTTCTCGGCGCAGGCGCCATGGGGTCGATCTTCGGCGCGGCGCTTTCGCGCTCCGGCGCCGAGCTAGTCTTCTTCGACAACCGCCCGGAGGTCGCAGACGCGATCAACCGCAACGGCTTGCGGCTTTCCGGCGTGCTCGGCGACATCACTTTGAGGCTGCCGGCGACGGCCGACGCGAGCGCGCTCGGCAAGGTCGACGTCGCGCTGGTGCTCGTCGATTCGACCGCGACGGCCGATGTCGCAAAGATCGCGGCGCAGTGCCTCGATGCCGACGGGTACGCGCTGACGCTCCAGAACGGGATCGACAACTGGGAAGCGCTCGCGGAGCGGCTCGGCGTCGAACGCGTGCTCGCCGGCTCGACCTTCAACAGCGGGGCAAGTCTCGGGCCGGGGCGAACCGCGCACACCAATCTCGGGCCGACCGTGATCGGCGAGATCGATGGCAGTATCTCCGACCGCGCCTTAGCAATCGCCCGCCGCTTCGAGGCGGCCGGCCTGCCGTTCGCGGTCTCCGACAATGTCGTGGGGCATGTGTGGAGCAAGTTCGTCCACAATTGCGCGATCAACCCGGTCGCCGCGCTGACGGGCTTGCGGTCCGGGGAAATCGCCCGCACGAAGGCCGCCGCCGCAATCCTCGACGGTCTGCTCGAAGAGATCCTTGCGGTCGTGGCAGCCACCCGGATTGAGCTGCCCGAGGCCGACCCCGGCAAGCATATCCGCGACCATTGCTGGGAGCGTTACAACGCTCCCTCGATGCTGCAGCACCTTCAAAGCGGCAGACGCACGGAGATCGACGCGCTGAACGGGGCGCTCGTCCGGCGCGCGAAGGAACTCGGCATCGCGGTGCCGGTCAACGAAACGATCGTGCTTGCCATCAAGGCGAGGGAGGCGGCTAACGCCCGATCGGAAGCCGCCATCGACGAGGCAGCCCTCGAAATGGCCGCGGCGCGGTCGCCGCGCGGCGAGCGCTGGGGCCGGGAATAGCCGTCACGACGGCCGGAGCGCACCTCCTCCGGGAAGTCTGGCCGGCAGAGGTGTGAAGCGTCATGCGCGCGCCGGAATGCTAGGATAGCGAGCTTGCGGGGGATCGATGGGACTTGCGCGGGAAGCGCGGGCGGCTGCGAAAGGAGGCGGAAGATGGTCACGCGATCAGGCTATGCGGGGTTCTTGGCGGTCGCCGCGGCCGGCCTCACGCTCCTCACCGCGCCGGCAAAAGCCGACGTCATCGACGGCGACTGGTGTGCCGCCGACGGGCGGACCTTCTCGATACGGGGCCCTGCCATCACCACGCCCGGCGGCATCGAGACGCAAGGCAACTATTCGCGCCACCACTTCAGCTACGTCGTGCCCGACGGCGAGGCGAGCGCCGGCGAGACCATCGCGATGATCCTCCTGAACGAGAACACGGTGAACGTCGAAGAGGGCGGCAAGGCGGAAATCTGGGTGCGCTGCAAGCCCGCGATCAGCTGAGGCTTTTTGCGCCGCTCTTCGACCGTTTCGGGAGGCGCTAGACGCTCGGCGGCGCCACGACCGTGACGGCTCCCGGCCGAACTCACGGCTTCAACAGCGCGTCTTCGGCGCGGGCGCCCAAGCCCGAGCGGACGCTCGACGAGAAGATGCACGGCACTTGCGAGCGCGATGACCGCGGCAATCGTCGCAAGCAACGCCGCTTCCTTGCTAAGCGCGGTCCTTGCGAGCGGAAACAGATGCTTCCCGATCTCGTTGTGAAGCAAATAGAGCGGATAGCTCAGGTATCCGAGAAACGAGAGAGCAGGAATCGCGGCCGTCGACGTGCGCACGACCGCGCTCGCAAGCACCGAAAGATGCGCGAGGATCAAAAACATCGCGACGACGGACGGCGCGAGGTCAAAGGTATTCGCCTGGCTGAGGCTCGCTGCGTCTCGAACGCCATAGAAGATCGAAAGCAGCACCGCCGAGACGAAGACTGCCGCGTCCTGCGCCGAGAAGCCCTTGCGCGCGAAACGTGCGCAGGCAACGCCGGAGGCGAAAAGCGGCGCGTATGCCAGGAGCAGACCGCCAGAACCATGCGGGATCGGCACGATCAGGTTCGCCGCCGAAAGCGCAAGCCAGATCGCCATCAAGGTCACGATCCGGTCCATCATGCCTGCGAAGGCGATCACCGCGATCAGCAAATAGAAACGCACCTCGACATAGAGGCTCCAGTAGACGCCATCGACGCTCTCTTGTCCGAGATAGGGCGCGAAGAGCGTCAGGTTCGCGGCGAGGCTTGTGGGCGTCACACCGGAGCGATACCCAAGAAGAAGCGCGAATGCCGCCGTCGTCAGACAGGCCGTCCAGAATGCGGGGTAGAGCCGGCGCGCTCGCGCCAGAAGGAACGCCGAGGTCGTGCGCCCCTCGACGCTCAGTGTGATCACGAACCCGCTGATGACGAAGAAGAGCGACACTCCCAAATAGCCGTATTTCGCGAGCGGCTCGATGGCGGGATAGTGATCGGCAATCGCCCCGTTCGAGGGGCCAAGCGCGCAGTAGTGATAAAGAACGACGAGGAGCGCGGCGGCGATCCGAAGCGCATCAAGCTGCTGATATCGGCGCTTCGCCATGGACCGCAAAGAGAGAATCAAGCTGGTTGGGGGAGGCTATTTGCGGCTCCCGGCACCATCAATCTTCGAGTTGCATTATCCACGCATTCTCGCTGGCGCTGAGAAACGGCTTGGCTTGCTTCTCGAGGGCGGGCCTGCTCGGATTGCTCGGAACTCGGGGGAAGAGAATGATCCGTCATACTGTCGTATTCCGGTTGAAGCGTGCGAAGGGCTCGGTGGAGGAGAAGGCGTTTCTTGCAGCCGCCGACGTGCTCGCGACGATCCCCGGCGTTCAAAAATTCGAGAAGCTCCGGCAGGTGAGCGCCAAGAACGACTACAGCTTCGGCTTCTCGATGGAGTTCAAGGATGCGGCAGCCTATCAGGGCTACAACGACCACCCAGATCACGTGCGCTTCGTGAACGAGCGCTGGGTGCCGGAGGTCGCGGAGTTCATGGAGATCGACTACGAGTCGCTTTGACCGGCGCCTCGACAGCGGCGGCGGGCTGTGTTGGTCTTCGCCGAGGAATTCGGACGGATGTAGCGATGCGCGTTGACGGCAAGGATTTCCGCACAATCTGGCTGAGCGACGACGGCGAGGCCGTCGATGTCATCGACCAGACCAAGCTCCCGCACCGCTTCGAGGTGCTGACGCTCCAGACGTCCGCGGAGGCGGCGGACGCGATCAAGCGCATGGTGGTGCGCGGCGCGCCGCTGATCGGCGCGACGGCGGCCTACGGCATGGCGCTCGCAGCGCGCGAGGATTCTTCCGACGCCGCGCTCGGCCGCGCCCACGACCTCCTCTTCAAGAGCCGGCCGACGGCGGTGAACCTGCGCTGGGCGCTGGAGCGCATGCAGGCGAAGCTGCTCGCTTTGCCGCAATCGCAGCGGATCGAAGCGGCCTACGCCGAAGCCGCGCGGATCGCCGACGAGGACGTCGCGGTCTCTTCCGCGATCGGCGAGAACGGCGCAATGCTGATCGAAGCGATCGCGGAAAGCCGCAGCGCCGGGCTCCCCGTCAACGTCTTGACCCACTGCAACGCCGGCTGGCTTGCGACCGTCGACTGGGGGACGGCGCTTGCGCCGGTCTTCAAGGCGCATCGCGCAGGCTTGCCCGTGCATGTGTGGGTCGACGAGACGCGGCCCCGGAATCAGGGTGCCAGCCTCACCGCCTGGGAGCTCAACAAGGAGGGCGTGCCGCACACGGTCATCGTCGACAATTCCGGCGGGCATTTGATGCAGCACGGCATGGTCGATCTCGCCATCGTCGGCACCGATCGCACGACGCGGGCCGGCGACGTCGCCAACAAGATCGGCACGTATCTGAAGGCGCTCGCGGCATACGACAACCGCGTGCCGTTCTATGTCGCCCTCCCCTCCTCCACCATCGACTGGCGGGTGAAGGACGGGGTGAAGGAGATCCCGATCGAGGAGCGGAGCGCGGAGGAGGTCACGCATATGACCGGCGCAACAGCCGAAGGCAACATCGCCACGATCCGCATCACGCCGGAAGGGAGCCCGGCCGCGAACTTCGCGTTCGACGTGACACCGGCGCGGCTCGTCACCGGGCTCATCACCGAGCGCGGGATCTGCGAAGCGTCGGAAGCGGGGCTGACGAAATTGTTCCCGGAGGCCGAGGCGGCGTGAGCTTAAGCGCGGTATGACCGACTAATCGTTGAAATCGGCGTTGACGACGCTCTCCGGCGGCGCCGGCTGAGCCGGAGCGACGAGAATGCGATCGATGCGGCGGCCGTCCATATCGACGATCTCGAAGCGGAGGCCGCCCCACTCGAAATGGTCGCCGATCTGCGGGATGCGCGCGAGACGGGCGAGGACGAAGCCGGCAAGCGTCTCGAAATCCTCGTCGGCGCGCATATCCTTGCGCTCAAGCAGCCGCTCGGCTTCGTGGATGCCGAGCATGCCGTCCATCAGCCACGAGCCGTCTTCGCGGCGCACGGCCGACGGCTCCTCGAGATCGGATGCCTCTTCCGGAAGCTCTCCGGCGATCGCCGTCAGGATGTCGGTCGGCGTCACGATCCCTTCGACCACGCCGTATTCGTCGACCACGACCGCCATGTGGATCGGATTCTCGCGAAACATTTCGAGGAGCCGCAGAACCGGCGTCCCCTCATGCACGATCAGCGGCTGGTGGAGCGAGCCGGCAATGTCGAGCTGGCCTGTCTTTGCCAGCTGGTCGAGGAGGTGCTTGGTGTGGACGATGCCGGAAAGCTCATCGAGGCCCTTGCGGCCGGCCGGATAGCGCGAATGCTCGCTCTCGGCGATCTCGCGCTGGATCGTCTCCGGCGGGTCGTCGAGGTCAAGCCACATCACCTCTACGCGCGGCGTCATGACGCTTCTGACCGAGCGGTCGGCGAGCCGGAGCACGCCGTCGATCATGTCGCGCTCGGCGGCGTGGAAGACGCCGGCGCGCGCGCCCTCCGCGATCATCAGCTTCACCTCTTCCTCGGTGACCGACGTTTCCGGCCGGTCGGGGATGCGCAGCAGCTTCACCAGCGTGTCGGTCGAAGCGCGCAACAGGAAGACGACGGGCGCGCCCGCCACCGAGAGCCACGACATCATCGGGGCGACGGCGGCGGCGACCTTTTCGGGGTTGTTGAAAGCGATCCGCTTCGGCACGAGCTCGCCGACGAGGAGCGAAAGATAGGTGATGCCGATGACGACGACGGCGAGCGCGACCGGATAGGCGGAGGTCCCGAGAGAAGAGAGTGCTTCGCTCAGCGGCCCGGCGAGCGTGGCGCCCGAATAGGCACCGGCAAAAACGCCGATGAGCGTGATCCCGGCCTGCGCCGTGGAGAGGAAGCGGGTCGGATCCTCGAGCAGCTTCAAGGCGGCGCGCGCGCCGCGCACCTTGTCGGCCGCCATGTGCTCAAGCAGAGCGCGGCGCGAGGAAAGCACCGCCAGCTCCGACATCGCAAAGAAGCCGTTCAGAAGAATCAGGAGTGCGATGACGAGAATATCCCAGGCGGGCATCGGATCGGGCAGATTCCAGGCGCTGTCGACGCTAGCCTAGCGAAAACCGCCAGGAAATGCGCGTGCCAGAATATGAAGCTCCAAATCGTTGACGTTGCGACCAAAAAAGAGCCGGGCTTGCGCCCGGCCCAAGTCCCCCAGTGCGTCTCGACTCACTCAGCGCGTGATACGCAGCGTGGTCAGGTCCTTGCCAATGTCCTCGAAGGCGGCGTCGAGCTCGGCCGCATTCGGCACCTCGTAATAGAGAGCCTCGCCCTGGCCGTTCCGCGAAGCGCAGTCCCGGAAGATCTGCTTCGTCTGCGGATCGTTCTCCTCAAGCAGGATCATGTAGAGGCGGATGCCCTTCGCCTTGACGGCCTCGCAGATCGTCGAGACCTTCTCGTTCAGCTTGTCGACGCCGGCGTTCCAGTTCGCGGCGAGCCGCCCGTCGGCCTGGTAGCCGTAGCTCGTATAGATATCCGGGAAGGTGTTCTTGCCGTCGGAGAGGAGGACCAGCGCCTTCTGCGTCGACGCGTCGTCATAGGCGACGCCCTGGGTGAAGGGCTCGCTTGGCGAAAGCACCCGCCAACCCCAGACCAGCCCCTGCGGGATGTGCGTGTAGCCGCCCGGCTGCATCGCGTCGATCGCGGCGTGCATGCGGTCCTTGTCGTTGGTCAGCTCGACAATCGGGCTGCGGCAGCTCTGGTTCGGCCCCTGGTTCTCGTCGAAAACGTCGTGGTACCCGGCCAGGGCGATCGGCTTGAAATACTTGTCGACGTTCTTCAGCCGCTGAAGCGCCGTGCCCTTGTTGCCCGTCTGGTCGGCGAGGTAGGAGTTGCTGCGTGCATAGGCGGGACCGGAGCCGCTGTCGGCGCCATCCGGCGAGAGGTACGGGGTCCAGCGGGTGGCCGGATCGCTTCCCAGAGGCTCGTCGTCGACGTCGTGACCGTCGGCGCGCGCCTCGACGCATCCCTTCCATCCGGTCGGCAGTCCGTCCGGCCCGACACTGCCGTTGCTCAGAGCGCTGAAGATGTCGAGCCGGCTTACTTCGCGGTCGTAGGCGTCGAAGCGATGCTGCCCAAGCCCGAGACCCTTCGGGTCGAGCCAATCCGGGTTGAAGGCCGCGCCGCGGATGTTGACGGCGGTCGTGAAGGGAACGAGCGCCATCTTCACGCGATCCTCCGAGCCGGTTTCGGAGTAGAGGCGGTCGATCAGATGATTGGCGGCCGTCTTCAGCGCACCGATCTTGTTGTGCTCGAACATGGAGCTCGTGTTGTCGAGGGCGAGCGCCACCTCGTATCGGCCGCCGCTCGC
The DNA here is from genome assembly GCA_963761005.1 of uncultured Alphaproteobacteria bacterium. Classification (GTDB taxonomy): domain Bacteria; phylum Pseudomonadota; class Alphaproteobacteria; order Rhizobiales; family Afifellaceae; genus DASWJZ01. The sequence continues at coordinate 31,435 of CAVXFK010000027.1, read as the reverse complement.
GACCACCTCGGTCTCGACGTCAAGCGGCATCTCCTCGATGCCGACGACGGGCAGGAAGGCCGTGTCCATGCTGCCGTGCACGCCCACGTGATAGCCGCCCTGCACTGCGGTCGCGACGAAGCGGTCGAGGTGCAGCATCTTGTCTTGGCCGCCGCCTGGCATCATCGACGCCACGTAGCGGGTCACGAAGTCAGCCGCCTCGGCGTCATTCTTGGCCCCGCGGCGGACAAGCGCGATCGCGGCCGAATCCAGTGCGTTCGAGATCTCGACCTTGTAGCGATGGTGCCGCGAGACATCGACCGCGCCACCCATGAACCCGATCAGCGGGACCATCGAAAAAGCGAAGAGAACCGCGACGTTACCGCGTTGATCCTTGTCAAAGCGCCTGAGCGCCCGGAAGGGCAATTTCAGCATGACGGCCTCCGAAGTCTTTTTCGGCGGCCTCCGCAGAGCCGCCTTAATGCTTCGTTGACATAGCTTAACGGCCGTTAACCCGCGTTAATTGCGGATAGATTTCGGAGCTATTTTCCCGTTAATTCTAAGCATTTACGGTGAATCGCAGAGGGCAGGCGGAGGGCGAGAGTGTTAGTTTCGCAACAAGGTGATGCGGCGCGGCAAGCTGCCACTGGAAATGACACGTAGATCGAGTACAAAGGGACCCAAGCGGCGGGAGCAGCGCATGTTTGACTACAAATCGCGTTTCGAGAGCGCGCTAGACGCGCTCCGTGCCGAACGTCGCTACCGCGTGTTCGCCGATCTCGAGCGGCGCGTCGGCACTTTCCCGCGCGCGCTCCTCCGCTGCGGCGACGAGACCCGCGAAATCGTCATCTGGTGCTCCAACGACTACCTCGGCATGGGCCACCATCCGAAGGTCGTGGCTGCGATGCAAGAGGCAGCCGGGCGCATGGGCGCGGGCGCCGGCGGCACGCGCAACATCTCAGGCACCAACCATCCGCTGGTCGAGCTCGAAGCGGAGCTTGCCGATCTGCACGCCAAGGAATCGGCGCTCGTCTTCACCTCCGGCTTTGTCTCCAACGAGGCAGCAATCTCTACGATTGCCAAGCTGCTTCCCGACTGCCTGATCCTCTCCGACCAGCTGAACCACGCCTCGATGATCGAGGGCGTGCGCCGCTCCGGCGGGCAGAAGCAGAATCTGGCGGCACAACGACCTTGAGCACCTCGAAGACCTCCTGAAGGCCGCCGGCAAGGAGCGCGCCAAGCTGATCGTCTTCGAGTCGGTCTATTCGATGGACGGCGACGTCGCCCCGATCGGCGCGATCGCGGACCTTGCCGAGAGATACGGCGCGATGACCTATCTCGACGAAGTGCACGCGGTCGGCATGTACGGCGCACGCGGCGGCGGCATCGCCGAGCGCGACGGCGTGATGGACCGGATCGACGTGATCGAAGGCACGCTCGCCAAGGCTTTTGGCGTGCTCGGCGGCTACATTGCCGGCTCGAATGTCGTCGTCGACGCAGTGCGCTCCTACGCGCCGGGCTTCATCTTCACGACCGCGCTGCCGCCGGGGCTCGCGGCGGCAGCCTGCGCCTCGATCCGGCATCTCAAGGAATCCTCCGCCGAGCGCGAGGGGCAACAGCGGCAGGTGGCGCGTACGCGCGCACGGCTCTTGGATGCCGGCCTTCCCGTCATGCCGTCGGAGACGCAGATCATCCCGATCCTCGTCGGCGACGCCGAGGCCTGCAAGGCGGCAAGCGACCACCTGCTCGAGAAGCACGGCATCTACATCCAGCCGATCAACTACCCGACCGTGCCACGCGGGACGGAGCGGCTCCGGATCACCGCAACGCCCTTCCACGACGACCAGTTGATCGAATCGCTGACCAAGGCGTTAGTCGAGACGTGGAACGCGCTCGACCTGCCGCTCGAGACGCCGGCGACGGTCGAGCACGCCGCACGCGCCGAGATCTTCGCCGCTTCCGGCGGCTAAACTTTCGCCCAGACCACCGCGAAGCTGACGGGCCAGTTCAGGTAACTGCGCCATTTCGGCTTGGTCTTCAGCCAGTCCTCGTCGATGACGCACTCGTCGAACGCGACGAGTGCGAGGCCGGTCGCGCCGCCGGCGCGAAAATGATCGCTGAAGAGATGGACGTAGCTTTGGATGGTGACGGCGTCACCACCGGCGCGGTGGAAGTGCGTCACGAGGCCGTTCATCAGAAAGAACGGGTGATAGCCGATCAGAAGGAACTGCCCGCCCGGCGCAAGCAGGCGCGAGGCCTCGCGCAGGGGTGAGCTCGGGCAGATGCTCATCGGCGAGCGACATCGTCACGAGCTCATAGCGTTTGGCCGGAAGCGGCGCCGCGCCGACGTCGCCGAGCGTGAGGCTTCGGTAAACGCCCTTCCTCTCGGCGAGCGCCAGCATTTCCGGCGTGATGTCGACGCCGTCGACCGCGCCGACGTCGCCGAGCGTGAGGCTTCGGTAAACGCCCTTCCTCTCGGCGAGCGCCAGCATTTCCGGCGTGATGTCGACGCCGTCGACCGCGCCGACGCCCTGTTCCTTCAGCCATTCCCCGGTGCGGCCGGTGCCGCAGGCGAGGTCGGCGGCCTCCGCGACGCTTCCCCAGTCGATAGCGGTCAGGCGCGCGAGGAGCGGCCCGTCGAGACCAACCGCAACGGTCTCCTCATAGGTCACCGCCCACTCGCCATAGCCGCCTGAGGCGGAAGCGGTCACGTAGCCGCGGTGGTCGAAGAGCGACGCGTCAATTGCCATTCCACCCGAATACTCGGATCACCGCCTCAAGCAAATGCTAGGCCGTGCGCCCGAGCCAGCGGACCACGATCGGCACCGCGATCACCATCGCCAGGAAGCGGGCCACATGGTGCGCGGCGACGTAGGCCGGGTCGACGTTCATTTGATAGGCGAGGATGATCAGCGCATCGAGCGCGCCTGGCGCGAAGGCGAGCAGCGTCTGTATGAAGTTCACGCCCAACAGAAAGCTGACCGCGCTCGCCGAGACGACGGAAATGCCAAATGCCAGGCAGAAGGCGATCAGCGCCGGCTTCAGGATGCGTGGCAAGATCCAAAGATCGCCCGGGCGGAAACGGCTGCCGGTGATCGCCGCGAGCGTGATCACGAAAGGAAGCACGAGCGGGAACGGCAGCCGCGCGTGAACGACGCCGGAAAGAAGCAGCCCGGAACTCGCCAGCAGCCCGCCGAGCATCCATCCGCCCACCACTTGCAAGCGCTGCAGGAGAAGCGCCGCGACAAGCCCGGCGGTGAGCAGAATGGCGATCTCCCCGAGACCGGCGGAGCCGGCGACAGTCACGGCGGACGTCATCGGATGCCCGATCATCAAGGCGATGATCGGAATCCCTTCGACCAGAATGAGCAGGCGAAGGCTTTGCGCGATCGCGATGGTCTTCAAATCGGTCTTCATCCCCTCCGCCGCCGCCATCACGAAGGAGAGCGCGCCGGGCAAGGAGGCGAGCAGCGCTGCGTTGCGGTCCCAGCCGCAACGCATATGCAGCCACCAGTAGGAGCTGGCGATCAACGCTGTCAGGGAGACGCCGAGAATGGCGAAGCTCAGAGGCCAGGTTGCCATCTGGTGGATCGTCTGCTGCGAGACGCCGCCGCCGGCATAAAGGCCGAGCACGAGATAGACCGGGGCGCGGACCGGCTGCGGAACATCCGAGTCGAATCCGGCAAGAGAGGCGACGGCGACGGCGAGCAGCCCGCCCGAAATCCACCCCGCCGGCATGCCGAGGCTCTGGAAAAGGAAGCCGCCGCCGGCGCTCAGCGCCAATGTGATCAAAAATCGCTGCACGGTCCGGAAAGTCGGCCGCGCAAGGGCCGGCATCAGCTTCCGAGCCAGGCGCGGAGGCGACGCGTCGCCTCGCTCAAATCCTCCGCCTTGCGCTCAAAGCAGAGCCGCATGAACGCTTCGCCGCCGGGCCCGAAGGCGGTGCCCGGAGCGATGCCGATATTCGCCTCGTCGACGAGCGTCAGGGCGAGCTTTCCGGTATCGCCGGCGCTGTCGATCGTGAAGAAGAGATAGAACGCGCCATCCGGCCAGGCGAAGCGCACGCGGTTCGAGCCAGCGAGCCCCTCGCAGACGATTGCGCGGCCGGTCGCGGCGCGGGCGATCTGCATGCGGGCGAAATCCTCCCCCTCATCGAGCGCCGCGATCGCCCCGCGCTGCATGAAGGCTGCGACGCCGGAGGTGGAATACTGGATCAGGTTCTCGATCACGTCGCCAAGCGCCGGTGGTGCCGACAGCCAGCCGATGCGCCAGCCGGTCATCGCCCAATTCTTGGAGAAGGTGTTGACGAAGATGACGCGGTCGTCGGCGTCGATCAGGTCATAGAAGGACGGCGCGCGCTCGACCCCGTCATAGACGAAGCGGCTGTAGACCTCGTCGGCGATGATCCAGAGCCGGCGCTCGCGCGCGAAGCTGAGAATCGCGTGAAGCTCCGCCTCCGTTGCCGTCCAGCCGGTCGGATTGGCCGGCGAGTTGATGAAGATCGCGCGCGTCCTTTCGTTGGCCGCGGCGAAGAGGCGGTCGAGGTCGAGCGCCCAGCGTGTTCCTTCGAACGCCAGCGGCACGGAGATCGGCCGGGCGCCGCTGATTCCGACGGCAGCGGCGAAATTCGGCCAAGCCGGCGTCGGCAGGATGACCTCGGCCCCCGTCCCCGCCGTTGCGGCGACAGCGATCTGGATCGCCTGCATGCCGCCGCCGGTCACGAAGAAGCGCTCCGGCGGAAATTCGCGGCCGAACTGGCGTCCGTGATAGCGGGCGAGCGCTGAGCGAAGCTCCGGCAGGCCGCGCTGCCAGGTGTAGAAGGTCTCGCCCGATGCAAGCGAGCGCGCCGCGGCGTCGCAGATGAAGTCGGGCGTCGGAAGATCGCCCTCGCCCGCCCAGAGCGGAATCAGCCCCTCGCGTCCGCGGCCGTAATTGAAGACCTCGACGATGCCCGAATCCGGCGCTTCCCGCGCCTCGCGCCGAAGCGCCGAAAGAACCTTCTCGCTCATCGGCGGCTGCCTAGCGCAACTTCCCCTCGGCGGGAAGCGGCCGCGGCAGCCGGCGACGAATGTGCCGCGCTTAATCCGATCCGCCGAAGACTAACGCCTGGCGAGAAGGTCGCGGATCTCGCGGAGAACCACGACATCCTCGGGCGGAGCTGGGGGCGCGGCCGGCTTCGCTTCTTCCTTGCGCGTCAGCCTGTTGATCACCTTGACCAAGAGGAACACGGCGAAGGCGACAATCAGGAACTTGATCACCGCGTTGATGAAGAGGCCGACATTCCAGGTGACGGCGCCCGCATCCTTGGCCTGCTGCACGGTGTTGTAGGGCCCGTCACCCTTCAGCACGACGAAGATCTGCGAGAAATCAACGCCGCCGGTGAGAAGCCCGATCGGCGGCATGATGATGTCATCGACCAGCGAAGAGACGATCGCCGTGAACGCCGCGCCGATGATGATGCCGACGGCAAGGTCGACAACGTTTCCCTTCAGTGCGAACTCCCTGAATTCTTTCAGCATCGCGCCCTCCACTGGCGATCCGGTCGCCGCCTGGTTGTCACATGAATGTTGTCTTCGGTTCTTGGGCGGCGCAATGGCTTCCGCGTCACAGTCGAAGCCTTCCGACGACCGCCGAACCGAGGGACCCGCGTCTCAACATCGGTGCTGTCCGCACGCATGTCACTCTGTCATGCATGATTATGCGTGGATCACTGCAACGACCAATTGCCTTTGGTGTCGGTGACGGCCATTGTCCTTTGCATGTGCGTAGAGTGAGGGTCGATGGTATGCGACCGCCGGAGAGAGACATCGGCGTGATGCGCGCGCCGCTTCGGTCCAGCCTCACGCTTGTCGGAATCTATCTCGTCATCCTCTTCGCTGTCGGTCTCCTCGACCGCATCGGAGCCAGCCCCGGCTTCGCGCCCTTCACGCTCGTCGGCGCGGCGCTGGCGCTCTTCGTCCTCGCCGCGCTCTACGCGCACAGCCGCCGTGCGGTCGATTTCTACGTCGCCGACCGCAGGGTTGCGGGGCGCTTCAACGGCGTCGCCGGTGCGAGCGCCCTTGCGGGACTGCTCGCGATCGGACTGGCCGGCGGCGCGTATGCCACGCGCTCAAGCTTCCTTCTCTCCGCGATCGGACTTTCGCTCGGCTATCTCTTGCTCGGCTTCGCGATCGCGCCGGGGCTGCGCAGCTTCAACGCCTATACGGCGGGCGACTTCATCGGGGCGCGCTTCGGCGCCGTGCTGGCGCGGCTCGTCTGGGGGGGAATTACCTTCGCGGTCTCGTTCCTGCTCTTCGTCGCGGTGATGAAGATCGCGGCGCCGCTGGTTGCGTCGCTATTCGGACTGAAGCCGAGATTTGCGCTCTATGCGGTCGCGGGGCTTGCGGCGATGGCGGTGCTCCCCGGCGGCATGCGCTCGCTCTCCTGGACACAAATCGTCCAGTTCATCGTGATCGCGATGGCCTGTCTGGTGCCCGCCGTCTTTATCGCATCGGGCGCACCGACACCGCAAAGCGCGCTTGCCGACCAGTTCGGGACGCTTCGCGGCAGCCTGCCGGCCTTCGGCGGAGCCGGAGCGGCGGGCTGGGCGATGCCGATCTTCCTCGCCGTCTTCGGCGCCGCTTCGCTCCCGCATTTGAGCGCCCGCACGCTGGCGGCGCCGTCCGGGCGCGAAGCCGTGACCTCGACGATCTGGGCCGTGCTCTTTGCGATCATGCTGGTGCTCGTCGGATTCGTGCTCTTCGAGCTGCTCGTCGGCGCAGTCGTGCCGGCGGAGGGCGTCGACGGCGCGCCGCTCCAGTTCGCGGCGCTCTTCTCGCTCGTGCCCCCGGTGCTCGCCGGCCTGCTTCTCGCCGGCACGCTCGCCGCGCTCCTGGCGCTCGGACAGGCGGCGCTTTTCTCCGCAGCAACCGCGATCAGCCACGACATCTGGGACGAGGTGATCGACCGGCGCGGGCCGGAAGGGCGGCGTATCATCGTGGCGCGCCTGATCCTCGTCGGCGTCGCCGCGGGCGGCGTCATGTTCGCGTCGCTGTGGCCGGTCGATGCAGCGTCGATGGCCGATTGGGCGTTGGCGCTCGCGGCGGCCGGATGCTTCGTGCCGCTCGTGCTCGGGCTCTGGTGGCGGCGCTGCAACGAGATCGGCGCCGTTTCCGGCATGGCCATCGGCTTTGCCTTCACCGCGCTGGTCTTCCTCCTGCGCCAGCACGTGATCCCCGAGGCGATCGTCAGCAGCGGCTGGGCGAATGTCGGCGCACCGACCGGGGCGGCCGCGGGGCTCCTGATGTCGCTCGCGGTAACCGTCGGCCTGTCGCTGATGACGCCGGCGCCCGACAAGGAAGCACAAGAGCTGGCGACGGGGCGGGAGCCACGGCGGAGACGCGCGCCAACGCGCGAGCGCCCGGCCTAGAGGTCTTCGCTCGCTGTCTCGCCCTTCATCTCGCGAACGAGGGCGACGACGCGGCCCATCATCCTTTCGGCAAGACTCCTGACACGGCCGAGTGCATCGTCGCGATGGGGCACGGGTGCCTTGCCGCCGCCTATCTCAAGCGCTGAAACCCGTGCTTCGAGCGCGGAGAACCGGTGCGCGTCTGACGCGGGAGCGCTGCCCATCGCGCCGGGCGATTTCAGGCAGACCAGCGTTCCGCTGCGGTCCATGCAGAGCGAGACCTCGCCGGTCTCCGTGTCGAGCCGGAAGACACCGCTTTCCGCCTTGACGAAGGTGTAGCGTCCGGAAGCGGCGGCGCCGCCATCGGCAGCCGCCGCGGAGCCGGCCGCTGCAAGAAACAGAAGCGTCGCGAAGAAAAAGCGCATGTGACCTCGGGGGTTCGGCCGAGCATAGTGCGGCCGAGGTTGTGGCGAAAGCGCGCTTGCCGCCGCCGCCCTGCCTTCTATCCTTGGACGCAAGATGTCCGAACTGATCTACAAGATCTGCCCGCGTGCGCTTTGGCGCGAGGCAGAGGAGGCCGGCCGCTTCGACGGTGCGCCGGTCGACCGGGACGACGGCTTCATCCATTTTTCGACTGCCGCACAGGTCAGGGAAACGGCGGCGCGGCATTTTGCCGGGGCAAGCGATCTCCTGCTGATCGCAGTCGACGCCGACGCACTCGGGCTGGCGCTCCGCTACGAGCCTTCACGCGGCGGCGCGCTCTTCCCGCATCTATACGGCAGCCTGCCGCTTTCCGCCGTGCGCGACATCTCGCCTCTCCCGCTTGGAACGGGCGGCCACGTCTTTCCCGCGGGCATTCCATGACGATCGCCGATCGCGTCACGCAAGCGCTCAGGCTGCTTGAGCCGGAGCGCGCGCACCGGCTCGCGATCAGGGCCGCGCGTCTCCGCACGACGCGCCCGCCCGCGGTGACGGCCGACCCGCGGCTCGCGATCAATGCGCTGGGCTTGAATTTTCCCAATCCGATCGGGCTCGCCGCCGGCCTCGACAAGGACGGCAAGATCGCGGACGCGATGCTCGGCATGGGCTTCGGCTTCGTCGAGATCGGGACGCTGACGCCGCTGCCGCAGGAGGGCAATCCGGCGCCGCGGCTCTTCCGCCTCTCGGCCGACCGGGCGCTGATCAACCGGCTCGGCTTCAACAACGAGGGTCACGAGGCGGCGCTCGAGCGGCTCGACCGGCGGGCGGGCCGCGGCGGCATCATCGGCGTCAACATCGGAGCGAACCGCGAAAGCGAAGATCGCCCCTTCGACTACTATGCGGGCGTGCGCCTCTTCGCGCCGATCGCCGCGTATCTCACCGTCAACGTCTCATCGCCGAACACGCCGGGGTTACGGGAGCTCCAAAGCGGCGAAGCGCTTCAGGCGCTGCTTCACGAGATCGAAGCGGCGCGCGCCGGCGCGGCGGAGGAATGCGGTCGGCGCACGCCGCTGCTTCTGAAGATCGCACCGGACCTCGACGATGCCGGGCTTGCCGCATTGATCGAGACTGCGAAACAGCATCGAGTTCGACGGCCTGATCATCGCCAACACGACGGTGAAGCGGCCGGACCTGAAATCGAAACGCCACGCGAACGAGATCGGTGGGCTCTCCGGCCGCCCGCTCTTCGAGCTGTCGACGGCGATGCTGGCGCGCGCACGGCAGCTCGCTGGAGCGGAGCTCGTGCTTGTCGGCGCCGGTGGCGTCGACGGCGCGGCGGCCGCCTGGTCGAAGATCGCGGCAGGCGCCGACCTGGTGCAGCTCTATACCGCTCTCATCTACGAGGGGCCGTCGCTGCCGAAGCGGATCGCGGCCGATCTCCTGAAGCGGCTTGAGGAGCGCAACATCAAGAACATTGCCGACGTGCGCGGCATCGAGACGGAACGCTGGGCGGCCGCCTGGCCGCATTAGACGACCTCGGACGCCACCCCTTTCGGTTGGATCGACGCTCCGCGGCGTGTTATTGCGCCGACTCAGCGCGGGAGGCGCACTGGACCGCGGGGGGCGGTGCATGGCCTGGATGGAGCCGCTCTATGAGCGATTCGGCGGCCTCGATGCGGTCGCGCGGGTTGTCTTCGGCTTTTACGACCGCGTGCTGAAATCGCCCGAGCTTGCGCCCTATTTCGCCGGCGTCGACATGCGCCGGCTGATCGACCATCAGACCAGGTTCCTGGCTTCGGTGATGGGCGGTCCGGCAAGCTACACGGACGCGCACCTGCGCGAGGTGCATTCGCGCTTCAAGATCGACAATCGCGCTTTCGACGAGATGATCGAGATTCTCGGCGACACGCTGCGGACATTCGGCCTGGCGGAGGTGGACGTCGACTTCGTCCTCTCCGAGCTTCGCGGCCGGCGTGCCCATATCGTCGCGGTTACCAAAACCGAGGCCTGAGGCTCTTGAGCCGCTACTGCGAACCCGTGGCGGCCGTTCCCGTCGAGTCCTTCGCGTCGCCGGACTTCATGATGATGCGCGAATCCGCGGACATCATCACGATGAAGGAGCCCTCAGCGCAGGTGATGCTCCACACGCCGTCCTTCGGATCGGAGAGCGGGACAGCATTGAGCGCGGGCAGCGTGCACTTGGTGTTCGACGAGGCGAGGACCGTCGCCAGCGCCAGCCGCTGTTCATCAGGCGTTCGTGCGGCAAGCTCCTCGCTGAACGAGATGTCCGGAGCCGGTGTCGGGGCGTCGGCGTAGGTCCGGTCCAGGAATTCCCCCGACAATTTGTCTGCGACATCGCGCTTGATGATCCTTGCCAGGTTCTGCGCGCCGCCGATCGCGTCGAGCAGGCGCTGGAAGACCTCGTCGTCGAGGAAGCCGGTCGGAGACCGGCCGAGAGCGGTCTGGAACGCCTTGAGGGCCGAGCGGGTGGCAGCGCCCATTCTGCCATCGGCCGTTCCGGGCTCGTAGTGCCGAATCTGCAGCATGGCCTGCGCGAGGTAGGTCATGTCGAAGGCACGGTTGTCGGCCGCAGCCGCGGCCGAACCTCTTCCGGAGAACGTGTAGTCGGTGCGGCAGAGCGTTTTGGCTGCAGCCATACAGACCACCAAGGCCATCGAGCGGGCGGTGAACGAATCGCCCATCCCGCAAGACGCTCCGATGCCTGCCGCGGGGCCGTCGGCAAGAGCGACCGCGCCCCATCCGCCATCGCATTCGACGACGGGCTCGCAGGCATTGCCGCCTGCGTCCTGGCAGTTGCCGCGCGCGCAGCTATGCGCTCGGATGTAGGAATAGCCGGCGCACCACCCATAGGCGTTCTCGGGCGCGGAATAATAGATCGCCGTCGCCGCTTTGGCCGGGCTCAGGAGGAAAAGCTGAAGCAGGAGGAGCGCTCCTGCCAGGACGGCATGTTGGCATCGCATGGTGCGAACTCGCTCCCCTCCAGGCGCGAGTAGTCTCGCTTCAGATTAAGCGGACTCAGCCAACGCGTCCACCGGCCGGAAATGTCCGCGGCACGAGGTGGCGCATGCGCATGTGAAACGTGATGCTGCGCGCGCTCAGGAAGACCAGCAGCGACGCCCACAGGCCGTGATTGCCGAAGATGGGCGTGAGCACCGCCCAGGCAACGAGATAGACGGCGACCGAGAGGAGCATCATGTTGCGCATCTCGCGCGACCAGGTGGCGCCGATGAAGATGCCGTCCATCTGGAAGGCGATGGTCGCGACGAGCGGCGTCAGCGCGGCCCAGAAGAGATAGAGGCGCGCGGTCGCGCGTACCGCAGGGGCCGTGGTCATCAGATCGATCACGAGCGGACCGGTGAACGCGAAGAGCGCCGCAAGAAGTAGCGCCGTCAAGAATCCCCAGAGCGTCGTCAGCTCCACCACCCGCTCGAAAGCCGGGCGGAAGCGCGCACCGACGGCGCGGCCGGCGAGCTGCTCCGCAGCTGTCGCGAAACCGTCGAGGAAGTAGCCGCCGATCAGGAAGAAGTGCATCAGGATCGCGTTCGCGGCGAGCACGATGTCGCCGAAGAGCGCGCCCTGCCTTGTGAAGAAGGCAAAGGCGAAGAGAAGCGCCATGGAGCGCACCATGACGTCGGAATTCACCGCCATCATGCGCTTCAACCGCTTGAGGTCGAAGATTTCAGCGCGCTTCGGGCGCGGCGCGGCCCTGAGCTTCCACCATGCAAGCGCGATCCCGGCAAAGGTCGTCACCACTTCGCCTGCGACCGTGCCCAGCGCCGCGCCGGCGACACCCCAGCCGAAGCCGAGCACGAAGAGGATCGAAAGCGCGATGTTGACGCCGTTCAGTAGCGTCTGCAGCAGGAGCCCGGAGCCGGATTCGCCGCGTCCGATCACCCATCCGAGCACCGCGTAGTTGATGAGCCCGAAGGGTGCCGACCAGATGCGCACCGACACGTAAAGAAGCGCTGCGGCGGCGACGTCGCCGTGAACGCCGAGCGCAAGGACGCCGACCTTACCGATCGGCACCTGCAGGACGAGCATCAGGAAGCCGGCAGCAAGCGCCAATAACCCGGAGCGAAGCAGCACCGATTGCTCCTCGACCGCGTCTTCAGCTCCGACCGCCTGCGCGGTGAGTCCGGTTGTGGCGGAGCGCAGGAAATTCACAATGGCGAAGAGGACATCGAATAGCAGCGCACCAATCGCGATGCCGCCGATCAGCGCCGCGTTGCCGAGCTGTCCGACGACCGCCACGTCGACCACGCCGACGAGCGGCGTCGAGAGGTAGGCAAGCGTCATCGGAACCGCGAGGCGGAAGACCGAGATGTGCGTCACCGCGAAGGGACGAACCGCCGGCGGCGGTGCGTCCTGCGTTGGCCCCGGTGGCGGACCCGCTTCCTTCACTCGGTGCGGCGCCGCCCGCCAAGCTTGAAAAGTCGCGAGATCAGGAAGAGCGGCACCACGATCAGCGCGCCTGCAACCAAGTAGTTGAATGATTCGGCGAAGAACGCGAAGCCCATGTCGTAGATGTGGAGGACCGCGCGTCTGGCCCACCAGTAGATGTCGTAGGGACGAAGGCCGAGCGCGGAGAGCACGAGCCCGACGACGAAGGAGAGGACGATGAGGCGGATCACGACCCGAAGCGGGGTGTCGCCGAGGAAGCGCGTCAGTCCTTGCATGTTTCGTCCCGTTCGCGGCCCCTCGCCCTAGGTAAAGCGCGCGCGGCGGAGGGACAAGCGGAGCCTATTCCGGAAGAAGTTTCTCAAGTGTCTCCAGGCGGTCGGCCTCGCCGGGCGGCTTGTCCCACCTCAAGCGATTGATGCGGGGAAAGCGCATGGCGATGCCGGACTTGTGCCGGGTTGAGCGGTTCAGCCCTTCGAATGCAACCTCGAGCACGAGTCCGTGGTTCGGCTCGGCCCGGATCGCGCGCACCGGCCCGAACCGGTCGATCGTGTTGTTGCGGACATAGCGGTCGATCTCACGCAGCTCCTCGTCGGTGAAGCCGAAATAGGCTTTGCCGACGGGTACCAGCTCCGGCGAATCCTCCGCTCCCGTCCAGACGCCGAACGTGTAGTCCGAATAGAACGACGAGCGCTTGCCATGGCCGCGCTGCGCGTACATCAGCACCGCGTCGATCACGTGCGGGTCGCGCTTCCACTTGAACCACGGGCCTTTTGGCCGGCCAGGCACGTAGGCCGAATCCCAGCGCTTCAGCATCAGGCCTTCCGCGACCTCGTGCACGCGGCCGTCGGTCGGCGGATCTCTCTCAAGGCCGCAAGCTCCTCCCATGTGGAGAAGGCGACGAGCGGCGAGACGTCGATCCGCGGCGACGCGATCTTCTCCACGAAAGCTTCGAGGCGCTTGCGCCGATCGACGAAGGGAAGAGCGCGCGGATCGTCGGCGCCGTCGGCAAGAAGATCGTAGGCACGGATGAAGGCGGGATGTGAGTGCACAAGCTTCGTCGATACGGTCTTGCGATTGAGCCGCTGCTGCAGATCGCCGAACGGCGCGATCGCGATCGAGCCCTGATCCTCGCGCGCAACAAGCAGCTCCCCATCGAGCGCACCTTCGAAGACCAGCTCTTCGAGGATGTCGGGGAAGGCACCGGAGATGTCGTCGCCGGTGCGCGAATAGAGCTTTCTGACGCCCTGCTCCGCGACCGCCTGCACGCGGATGCCATCCCATTTCCATTCGGCGGCGTAGTCGCTCGGATCGAGTTTCTGGAGCTCGCTCTCCTCCAGCGGCTGCGCGAGCATCACCGGGCGGAAGGGCGCGAGCGCGGCGGAGACGGGCCGCTCGCCCCTCCCCTCAAGCCAGGCGAAGAGGGCGACGTAAGGCGGGGTCAGCCCGTGCCAGAGCTCCTCGATCTCCGTCACGTCCTTGCCGCCTAGCTTGGCGAGCGCCTGCTTTGCGAGCCGCGCGGTGACACCGACGCGCAAGCCCCCGGTGACGAGCTTCAGGAGCGCGTAACGGGCTGAGGCATCGAGCCGGTCGAGCCAGCGCTCGACGAGCCGCGGCCCTTCAAGCCGCGAGGCGGCGTGCAGCTGCTCGACCACCTCCGCGAGCCGCGGCACCGCGCTGCCCTGCGTGTCGCGCGCCGGCCACACGAGCGCGATCGTCTCGGCGAGATCGCCGACATAGTCGTAGGAGTAACCAAAGAGCACCTCGTCCATGCGCTCCACGACGAGCGCGCGGAGCATCGCCGGCTTGACGCTTTGGATGGAGAGATCGCCGGTCAGCGCGGCGAGCGCATAGCCGCGGTCGGGATCGGGCGCGGCGCGGAAATAATCGGAGAGCAGCCTGAGCTTGCCGTTGCGGGCGGGCGTCAGAACGAGGCGGTCGAGGAGCGCGGCGAAGGCCTGCATGAAGGGAATATAGGGCTTCGCAAAGAGGTATTGGGGAAGGGTTGCCTCGCGCCCTCTAATCCCTAATCCCTAGGCCCTACCAGGCGCCGGGGTCGATCTGCTTCTTCAGCCTGCGGTTCTCGACCTCAAGCGCGCGGATGCGGCTCATGTAATCCATCGGCACGCCGGCTTCCGTCTCCGAAAGCCTCACCCCGGCGCGGTCGTGGCGGCGCCAGATGAGCTTCGCCGTGTAGGTCTCCTCGCGGTAGGGGATGTGGAGGGTGAACTCCGACGGCGTCAGCGAGGTGTGCGGGAAAACGATGAGCGCGCCGTGCGGCGCGATGTTGCGGACGATGCAGTCCATCACCGAGTTGCGGCGGCCGAAGATCACCTTGCCGCCGAGAATGCTCTTCTGCCGCGGCTCCTTGCGCCTATCGACGACCATCGGCCCGCTCCCTCATGCCGTTAACCCGGGTTAACAAAGCGTTTATTGCGCGCTGAGGTGGTAACGATCCATTGGCTTTGTTTACGAAGGTTAACGAAGGGTGCGGGCCTCCCTCGCGGCAAACCACACCCCTCACGCTGAGGTGCTCCATTCCGCCCTCATCCTGAGGTGCGAGCGAAGCGAGCCTCGAAGGACGGAATGGAGTTTCGAAGCACGCAGTGCAGCTGATCCAGCGCCTTCTGGACGATCCTTCGAGGCAATGCCGACTGCGCCGGCATTGCACCTCAGGATGAGGGTGGTGGGAACGGATCGAGATGCTGCGTCAAAGCCGCGCCGGGATTATATGACCTCGATGCGCTTCACCGAGCTTCTCTGCGCGACGCCGGCCGGCATCTATTGCCCGCCCGGCGATTTTTATATCGACCCGACGCGGATGGTTGACCGCGCGCTGATCACGCATGGCCATTCCGACCACGCGCGGCGACGGCACGGCGCGGTGCTGGCGACGGCGGAGACGCTGAAGATCATGGCGGAGCGCTACGGCGGCGATTTCGCCGGAAGCGCGGAGGCGGCGACGCTCGGCGAGCGGATGATTATCAACGGCGTCGCCGTCACCTTCCATCCCGCCGGCCACGTGCTCGGTTCGGCGCAGATCGCGGTGGAGAAGGACGGGACAAGAATCGTCGCGTCGGGCGACTACAAGCGGCGGCTCGACCCGACCTGCCAAAAATTCGAGCCGGTCAAATGCGACGTCTTCATCACCGAGGCGACGTTCGCGCTTCCGGTCTTCCGCCATCCCGACGACCGCGCGGAAATCCAAAAACTGCTCGCCTCCGTCGCGCAGTTTCCCGAGCGCACGCATCTCGTCGGCGCTTATGCCTTGGGGAAAGCGCAGCGCGTCATCGCGCTGATCCGCGAGGCCGGCTACGATGCGCCGGTCTACATCCACGGCGCAATGCAAAAGCTCTGCGACCTCTACGTTGCGGAGGGCATCGACCTCGGGATTCTCGAACCCGCCACTTTGGAGAAGGGCCGCAGACGAGATTTCGCCGGCACGATCGTCGTCGGCCCGCCTTCGGCGTTTCAGGACCGCTGGGCGCGGCGCTTCGCCGATCCGGTCTCCTGCTTCGCCTCCGGCTGGATGCGCATCCGCCAGCGCGCCAAGCAGGGCGGCGTGGAGCTGCCGCTCGTCATCTCCGACCATGCCGACTGGGACGAGCTTTGCGACACGATCCGCGAAGTCTCACCGCAGGAGGTGTGGGTGACGCATGGGCGGGAGGAGGCGCTGGTCAGATGGTGCGAGCTGCAGGGGATACCGGCGAAGCCGCTGCATCTCATGGGGTATGAGGATGAGGATGTTTGAAAGCAAACGCCATCCTTGCTTGCCAATTCGACTAAGAACATTTAGAGAACAAGAGTGGCGGGGGCAACGGATGCCGAATACCTTCGGCGGAGATTGGACCGAGGAGAAACTCCTCGTTATGCATCGTTACTTCAGCGGCTACTCCCAGGCGCTGAAGTTCCAGCCATTCGAAAGATGGTATGTCGACGCCTTCGCTGGCTCCGGTCAGCGAACCGAACCCCGATCAGCGGCCGTGCCTCCCATCTCGCTGTTTGGCGACGACGAAGCCGAGGTGGCAGCGGTCAAGGAGGGTTCAGTACGGATCGCGCTCACTATTGAGCCGCCTTTCGCGCGATACATTCTCATTGAGCAAGCCGAGGAGCACGCCGCTGAGCTGGAGAAACTGCGTGCGGAATATCCCGAGCGCGCCATCCAAATTCTGACGGGTGACGCTAACACTTCGCTACAAAGTTTGTGCCATACCACGGACTGGCGGAAGACGCGGGCGGCCGTTTTCGTCGATCCCTATGGAATGCAAGTGAACTGGGCGACATTGGAGGCGCTCGCTGCTACGAAGGCCGTGGACATCGCTCTGCTTTTCCCAACAGGGCCCTTGAACCGAATGCTCGCCGGACACGGTAAACTACCCGAAGAGTGGGTGAAGAGGATCGATGATCACCTCGGTCCGTGCGATTGGCGAAGTGCAAGCTACCAAGCTAGCGGAGCTACGGATCTGTTCTCGCTCGAAGAGACGCGTGTTGAAAAGACGATCACGGTCGATGGGCTGCGGGTGTTCGTCCTCAGTCGGCTTCGGTCGATCTTTCCTCATGTGTCGGAGACACAGCTCGAGCTCCGCAATTCACGTAATTCGGTGCTTTATCATCTGTTCATCGTCTGCGCGAATCCAAGCGCAAGGGCGGGCGCGATTGCGATGCGGATTGCACGGGGTGCGATGAACATCGCGAAGAAGCGGAGCTAACGTGGCTGGCCTTTCCGACATCGAATGGACTGAAGCGACCTGGAATCCGATCGCGGGCTGTAAGATGGTCTCGCCCGGCTGCACCAATTGCTACGCGCAACGCATGGCAGGGCGCCTGAGTGCGATGGGCGTCGAGAAGTACGCCGGAACCACCCGCGCGTCTGGACGCCGAGCCGTTTGGACGGGGCGCGTGACGGTCGATGAACGCAGTCTTGAGGCGCCGCTGCGTTGGCGTAGGCCGATTCGTATCTTCGTCAACTCCATGTCCGATTTGTTCCAGACGCCGGTCTCAGACGATCTCGTTTATCGCATCTGGAACGTCATGGAGCGAGCGCATTGGCACACCTTTCAGGTTCTGACGAAGCGGCCGGAACGAATGTCGGTCTTACTGCAATCGAAGCGCTTTCCCCTGCTCAGAAACGTTTGGCTGGGCACGTCCGTCGAGAGCGGCGACTACACAGACCGTATTGAATACCTACGTCGGACTCCTGCTGCTGTACGGTTCATTTCCTTTGAACCTCTGCTTGGCCCAATCGTGGATGCCGATTTATCGGGCATCCACTGGGCGATCGTAGGCGGCGAAAGTGGCCCGCACGCACGTCCGATGGAGACTTGGTGGGTAGAGGACATCCGAGATCGCTGCCGGGAGGCTGGCGTTGCCTTCTTCTTCAAGCAGTGGGGCGGGCCGAGGAAGTCGCGCACTGGTCGGACACTGGATGGTCGCACCTGGGACGAATACCCAGGCGCAATCCTAGGGTCAGACTCATAACCAGTAGCTGACGGCAGCAGCGATGCAGACGGCGGCGAGGAAGTTGGTGGCGGATCGGTCGTATCGTGTCGCGATGCGGCGGAAGTCCTTGAGGCGACCGAACATGCGTTCGATGGCATTTCTGTTTCGATAGAGGAACGGGGAGAAGCAGTTCTTCCAACGCCGATTGGCCTTCGGCGGAATATTGGGCATCGCACCTTTGCCCTCGATCTGTCGGCGGATGGCATTGCTGTCGTAGCCCTTGTCGCCATGAACGATCGACGCTGCTGCGGCAGCCGCCGCAGCAGCAACTCTGCGGGGGGACTGTCGGATATCTTGTGCGCGAGGCCGGTTTCGTCATTGGCCGACGAAGCGCTCGCCGAAGATGACGGCGAACTGGGTTCTGGCCTCGACCCACTCACGCGGCGGTCGTTTCCATTCCTCGGCGGCGTGGTTGAGAACCAGATATAGCAGCTTCATCGCCGCATCGTCATTGGGGAAGTGACCGCGGGTTCGAACCGCGCGCCGCAGTTTTGAGTTCAGCGCCTCGATCGCGTTCGTGGTGTAGACGATGCGGCGGACCCCTTCGGGGAAGGCGAAGAAGGGCACGACGTGCTCCCAGTTGCGCCGCCAGCTCAGCGCTATGGCCGGGTACTTCTGGCCCCAGGCACCGGTCTCGAACACCTCCAGCGCCTTCATGCCGGCCGCGGCGTCTTTGGCCCGATAGATCGCCCTGAGCGCCGGCATCACGGGCTTACGGTCCTTCCACGACACGAACTCAAGCGAATGGCGGATCAGGTGAACGATGCAGGTCTGCACGACCGTCTCGGGGAAGACCGCGGTGATCGCCTCTGGGAAGCCCTTGAGGCCGTCAACGACGGCGATCAGGATATCGCCGACGCCGCGGTTCTTCAGCTCGTTCATCACCCTGAGCCAGAACTTTGCGCCCTCCGTCTGCTCGATCCAGATGCCGAGAATCTCCTTCGTGCCGTCCGCCAGGATGCCGAGCGCGATGTAGACGGCCTTGTTCCTGACGAAGCCCTCGTCCCTGATTTTGACCCGGATGGCGTCGAAGAAGACCAGCGGGTAGCAGGCGTCCAGCGGCCGGTTCTGCCACTCGGCCACTTCCTCCAGGACGGCATCGGTGACGGCCGAGACCAGGTCCGGCGACACGTCGATGCCGTAGAGTTCCTCCAGGTGGCCGCGGATCTCGCGCACGCTCATGCCGCGCGCATACATGGAGATGATCTTGTCGTCGAACTCCGGGAAGCGGCGCTGGTATTTGGCGATCAGCTTCGGATCGAAGGTGCCGGAGCGATCGCGCGGGATCGTCAGCCGCATCTTCGAGGTGCCTGTCAGAACCGACTTCTTCGAGGCGCCGTTGCGGCGATTGGCGTTGCCTTCGTCGCGCTCGTCCTCAAGGTGCGCGTCGAGCTCGGCGTTCAGAATCCGCTCCGACAGAGCCTTCTTCAGGTCGTCCAGTAGCCCGTCCTTGGCGAACACCTCATCCGGATCGCGGCCGGCAAGCAACTGGTCCAGAACTTCCTTCTCAATAGCCATGTGATGATTCTCCCTTCCATCATCATGGCCTCACGCACAAAATTCCTGACAGTCCCCTCTGCGGCGGTGCAATCGGCCACTTGGCCTCCCGTGAGCATGAAGGCGATGGGCCGACAAGCCGTATCGGTCAGGGCGTGGATCTTGGTGGTGCGTCCGCCGCGCGAGCGCCCGATCGCCTGATTGCGCTCCCCCCTTTACCGCCGGCTGCGCAGCGGTGCGCCTTCACCGCCGAACTGTCGATTAGCACCTGGGCTGGCGGGCCGCCTGCCGCAGCAAGCGCGTGGAACATGTCGATCCAAATGCCCTTCTCTGCCCAGCGCACGAAGCGATTGTAGAGGGTCTTGCGTGGACCATAGACGGCCGGAGCATCGACCCAACGGCCGCCTGACTTCAAAACATGCACGATGCCGCTGATCACACGCCGGTCGTCAACCCGCGGCTTGCCGCGCGTGTCGGTGGGGAGCAACGGCTTCAGCCGCGCGAATTGATCCCTCGTCAGCCAGAAATAGTCGCGATTCATCAGAGGCCTCCTCTTGGAGACCGTGAATCACAACCCAGCCAAGGAAGGAATCCCCTTTATGGGTCCTGACCCTAAGTGAGTCATGTAGAGCGTGACCAAACGCGTCGGCTGACTGGTGGCTAGCGAACATAATTGGACGCCTAAACCCCCCCTCGTTATCCCCCCATCCACCCGCAAATTCTGCCCGGTGATATACCCCGCCGCGTCGGACACTAGAAACGCGATCGTGTCGGCGATCTCCTCGACGTGGCCGTAGCGGCGCATCGGGATGCGGGCGCGGATTTCGTCCTTCTCCGGGAAGCTGTCGATGAAGCCGGGGAGCACGTTGTTCATGCGGATGCCTTCGCCCGCGTATCTGTCGGCGAAGAGTTTTGTGAAGGACGCGAGGCCGGCGCGGAAGACGGCGGAGGTGGGGAAGGCCGGATCGGGCTCGAAGGCGGCGAAGGTGGAGATGTTCACGATCGCGCCCTTCCTCTGCTTCTGCATGATTGGGGTCACGAGGCGCGTCGGGCGGACGACGTTCAGAAAATAGGTCTCCATGCCGCGCTGCCAGTCCGCGTCGGAAAGATCGAGGATTTCCGCGCGAGGTCCATGACCCGCGGAATTGACCAAGGCGTCGATGCGGCCGAAGCGCTGAAGCGTCAGGTCGACGAGGCGCTGCAGATCGTCGTTCGACTGGTTGGAGCCGGTCACGCCGACGCCGCCAAGCTCCTTTGCGAGCGCCTCGCCCTTCCCCGAAGAGGAGAGGATCGAAACTTTATAGCCGTCCGCCGCGAGCCTGCGCGCCGTGGCCGCACCCATGCCGCTGCCGCCGGCCATGATGATCGCCACTTTCTCCGCCATTGACGCCTCCGCGCTTCCTTGTCCGGCGCGAAGTATACGCGTTCGATTTGCTTGGAGTGGCGCGGATGCTCATCGCAATTCTCCTTTCGCTGATCCTGGTTCTTGGCACGGCAGCGATCCATTATGAGGGGCTGCGGCTCGCATCGCGCCTCTTTCCGCCGCGTGAAACGGCGTCGCGCCGCCCCCGGATATTGCAGGCGATCCTCTGGATATTCCTGATCCAGCTCGTCGAGATCGCGTTCTATTCCGGCGGATACTGGTTCGCCGACCGCGTGGTCGATATCGGCGCCTTCAAGGGCGCGCACGAGATGGCCACGGCCGACTATTTCTTCTTCTCCGCCGAGGCGTTCAGCACGCTCGGACTCGGGGACATCTATCCGACCGGATCGCTCCGGTTGCTCGCCAGCGTCGAAGCCCTCGACGGGCTGCTCCTGATCGGATGGTCGATATCGTTCACGTTCCTGATCATGCAGCGCAACTGGTTCGGCAAAGAAGCGGCGGACAGCTAAGGGACGGGCGCGAACGCCCAAGGGCCGAGGCGGCAATCACCCGGCCTCGCGCATTCCTTGCTGAAGGTCGCGCGCTAGCGCTTCGGGCGGAAGGTCGTGCTCTGGCGGCTGTCGCTGTCGATCACGCGGACGAGCATGATCTGCCGGCTCGCGACGATCACCTCCTGCGTGCCGCCGGAGGAGCTGCCGCGGATCTCGTTCAGGAGCAGAAAATCGCTCGACTGAAGTTTCGACAGAAACTCCGATATCCCGTCGTCGGGGTCATCGACGATGATCCTCTCGCCGCCCGAAATCGTCATCTCAAATCGTGCCATTGGAAGTCCTCGAGCGGCTCAGCGGCGCGTCAGGGGATAGTCGTCGCGCGCATAAAGCTCGCGGATGGCCTTGTGATCGAAGCGCTCCTCCCGCACCTCCATCACGACGCTCACGAGAAGCGATGCCGGAACCTCCTCGACCGCGAAGTGGATCGCTTCCGCCGCGGACTGGAAGCGGCGGTAGCCCATGGCGCGCCCACGCGTCGCCCGGGCCTGCAGCATGAAAATCTCGGCGGGCGCAGAATAGTCGAAGCTCGCAGCCGTGTTCGGCGGACGCAGGTTGTCGTTCACCGGCTGCTCGCGCGCCATCTACAGGCTCTCGACCGCCGAGAGCTGGCTCTCCTTGGCGACGCGCTCGCGCGGTCCGGCCGCGCTTTGAATGCGGTACTGGTGGTCGCCGTACTCCTCGGGGAGCTGCGCGACGATCTTGTAGATCCCGGCCGCACCCCGCTCGATATTGGCGGCCGAGAAGAGCACCCTCTGGCCGACCTTGAACTTGTGCATGTTGCTCTGCATCCGCTCGTTTCCCTTCTGAAAATCGATGCGGCTAGCGCCGCCCGCGCGCGCCGAGCGGCACCTTGCGCTTCGGCATCGGCAGGAGCCCCTCGCGCTGGGCGAGCTTGCGCGCCGCCTTGCGCGCGCGCCTGATCGCCTCGCCCTTCTCGCGCGCCTTCTTCTCGGACGGCTTTTCGTAGGCCTTCCGCCGCTTCATCTCGCGAAACACGCCCTCGCGCTGCATCTTCTTTTTCAGCGCCTTGAGCGCCTGTTCGACGTTGTTGTCGCGCACGAAGACCAGCAAGGGCATTCTCCTTGAAATGAGGGGCGGTAAGCGTCTCCGACCGCCTGAGCGATCGAAGCGCGGAGAGCGACAGTCAGCGCCCTCCGCGGGTCTTAAGACCTGAGGGTTAGGCCGACTGCAGGTTCGACGCGGCCATCTTGCCGCTGCGGCGGTCGGCTTCCACGTCGAAGGAGATCTTCTGGCCTTCGGTCAGGCTGCGCATGCCGGCCTTTTCGAGCGCGGTGGCATGAACGAAGACATCCTTGCTGCCGTCGTCCGGCTGGATGAAGCCGAAACCCTTGTTGATATTGTAAAACTTCACTGTGCCCGTTTGCATCGGGATTTCCTTTCACTGTCGGTTGCACGCGCGCACGGACACGCCACGTGCGGGCCCGCTCGCAGTATCGAGTTTGGAGAGAGGCTGAACGTGCGCCCGGCAGTGCCGAGGCGAAAAGGCCCAGTTGTCCGGCCAAAGGTCGACATATTTATATCGTGCGGAATTGTGGTTTATGCAAGGCGCCAGGTTCCAGGCGCATGGAGCGGGAGCCTCGGCTGCCTTGACGAAATGGCCGTCGGAGGCCCCAGATGAGGCTTCCGATCCGTCGCGCTGGAGGGGGACTTGAGCGCTGCCGAATCCGACATCCGCTCGCTTTTCTCTGCCTACGCCGCGGGCTTCGACGACGCCGATGCGGAGGCGGTGACGGCGCTCTTCGTCTGGCCGGCGACGATCTGGCAATTCGGAAAGGGCCACGTCTTCGAGGACGCGGAAGAGCTGCAGGAGAACGTCGACGCGCTGATCGACGTCTTCGACGAAGCTGGGATCCGTATCAACCGAACCGGACGTGAAGGAGGTTCGGATCGCCGGGCCGAGCGCCTTCGCCGCCGTTCTCTGGCGGCAGCACGACGATCACGGCGAGCTCCTGCACGCGTTCTCCTGCCAATACCTGCTTCTTAACCACGAAGGGACGTGGAAGATCGCGACAATCGTGAATGAGGAGGCGGACGAATAGCGCCCCTCTCCAGAGGAGACCCTATTCGTCGGCGTGGCCCAGTACCTTGCCGGTTCGCGGGTTGACCAGATGCATGTCGCCGCACGACAGGCATTCAATGCCGACATATTCCTCACCCGGCCGGTCGGTGCGATCCGCCTGGTCTTCATCGGCGTCCATCGCCTGGACCATCTTCCTGGTCGTCGGGCAGCGGAACAAGAACGGAGTCATCAAGAGAGCCTGCCCGAGCTAATCTCACGTTCCTTGATCCGCAACAAATTCAGCTATTTGAATGGGTTACCAGGAGCGAGACGCGACTCCGGACTGCCCTCTGGACTCCCATCTCGGTCTGTGGCTGCGTCGGACGTTCCGCCGGGAGCTTCTTGATGTCCTTGCAGATCTGGCTCGCCTTCACCGCCGCGACCGTGGTGCTCCTCCTGATCCCTGGGCCGACGGTGCTTCTCGTCGTCTCCTACGCGCTCGGCCAAGGACTTCGGACGGCTCTGCCGATGGCGGTCGGCGTGGCGCTCGGCGACTTCACCGCTATGACGCTGTCGCTCGCCGGCGTCGGCGCGCTGCTTGCCGCGTCGGCGGCGGTGTTCACGGTGGTGAAGTGGATCGGCGCGGCCTATCTGGTCTGGCTCGGGATCAAGCTCTGGCGCGCCGGCGGGACGCTCGCGGCCGAGCCGCGGTCGACAGGCGCGACGAGCCGGCGGATGCTCGGCCATGCCTGGCTGGTCACGGCGCTCAACCCGAAGGGTATCACCTTCTTCGTGGCGTTCCTGCCGCAGTTCCTGAACCCGCGCGCCGATCTTTTCCCGCAGATGGCGGTGCTCGAAGCGACCTTCCTGACGCTCGCCTTCGCGAATGCGCTCGGCTACGCGCTCGTCGCGGCGCGGGCACGCGGCTTCCTCAAGAGCCCGCGCGCGATCCGCGTCGTCAACCGGCTCGGCGGCTCCTGCCTGATCGGCGCGGGGGTGGCGGCGGTGTCGATCCGCGCGGGGCAATAACCAGACTCCCAGCGCCATCGTCATTGCCGGGCTTGACCCGGCAATCCAATCCGTGACCAACGGTGTTCGGCGGAAACGCTACGGAATGGATGCCCGCTATCCAAGTCCGGGCATGGCGACAATCGCAAAGGAAAGGAGCGACGTCATGGATGTGCGCGCCGCGGTGGCGTTCGAGGCCGGGAAGCCGCTTGAGGTCACGACCGTTCAGCTCGATGGCCCGAAGGCGGGCGAGGTTCTCGTCGAGATCAAAGCGACCGGCATCTGCCATACCGACGAGTTCACGCTGTCGGGCGGCGATCCGGAAGGGCTCTTTCCCTCGATCCTCGGGCACGAGGGGGCCGGCATCGTCGTCGACGTCGGGCCGGGCGTCACGAGCGTGAAAAAGGGCGACCACGTCATCCCGCTCTACACGCCGGAGTGCCGCGAGTGCCCGTCATGCCTGTCGCGCAAGACCAATCTCTGCACGGCGATCCGTTCAACACAGGGGCAAGGCGTGATGCCGGATGGCACCTCGCGCTTCTCCATACGCGGCGAGAAGCTCTTCCACTACATGGGCTGCTCGACCTTCGCCAATTTCACCGTGCTGCCGGAGATCGCGGTCGCCAAGATCCGCGAGGATGCACCATTCGACAAGGTCTGCTATGTCGGCTGCGGCGTGACGACGGGTGTCGGCGCCGTCATCAACACGGCGAAGGTCGAGGAAGGCGCAAAGGCGATTGTCTTCGGGCTTGGTGGCATCGGCCTCAACGTCGTGCAGGGTCTGAGGCTCGCCGGCGCCGACATGATCATCGGCGTCGACCTGAACCCGGCGAAGAAGGCGTGGGGCGAGCGCTTCGGCATGACGCATTTCGTCAATCCGAAGGAGGTAGGCAGCGAACTCGTCCCCACTCTCGTCAACATGACCAAGAAGGGCGCCGACCAGATCGGCGGCGCCGACTACACGTTCGACTGCACCGGCAACACGACGGTGATGCGCCAGGCGCTCGAAGCGACGCATCGCGGCTGGGGCGTCTCCGTCATCATCGGCGTCGCGCCGGCCGGCGCGGAGATCTCGACGCGCCCCTTCCAGCTCGTCACCGGGCGCGTGTGGAAGGGCACGGCCTTCGGCGGGGCCAGAGGCCGCACCGACGTGCCAAGGATCGTCGACTGGTACATGGAGAAGAAGATCGCGATCGACCCGATGATCACGCACACCTTGACGCTCGACGAGATCAACAGGGGCTTCGACCTGATGCACGCGGGGGAATCGATCCGAAGCGTCGTCGTCTACTGACGCTGCGGCTCTGCGCCGCGATCCGCCGCCTGATTCCACGCTTACCGCCGTCACGCGAATGAGTATGATGCCGACCGGTGAGCCCGGCTCGCGCGGGCCGCGTAGGGGATGCGCGGCGATCAACGTAAGCGGCGGCCGGTCGAGGGAGGCAACGATGGAACACGAAGAGCATTCACGGCGCGCGTTCGTCAAAGGGGCGCTCGCCGTATCGGCGCTCGGCATTCTCAGCCCGGCGACGGCATGGGCAGCAGCAGGCAGATGGATCTTGATCGGAACGCGCACGGTCAACTTCGCGGCCGAGCGCAACACGGTCCCGGTGACGTTTCTCGCCGGGGCGTTCACGCACCTCCAGCTCCGCGTGCACGGCAACACCGTCACCATGAACGAGCTCAAGGTGCGCTTCTCGGACGGTGAGTGGGTGACGCTCCCGGTGCGCGCGCGTGTTCGCGACGGCGGGCAGACGCGCGCGATCCTGCTTCCCGGCGGGCGCCGCTATATCAGCCAGATCCAGCTTTACCATCGCACGGTGCCGAACGGGCGCGGTCGCGCGACCGTCGAGGTCTGGGGCCAGCGGTAACGCTACGCCACATTAACCGCGCCGGCTTTGCGCCTGCCGAGACAGGGAGGAGATCATGGAACTGGAGAATCATACGCGCCGGGCATTCGTGAAAGGGGCCCTCGCAGCGTCGGCGCTCGCCCTTCTCAGTCCCGCAGTCGCGTGGGCCGCCGGATGGGTGCGGCTCGGGACGCGGACCGTTCTCCTCGCAAACGACACCGACATCGTACCGGTGACACTTCTCCGCGGAACGTTCACGCATCTGCAGCTTCGCGTGAAAGGAAACGGCATCTACATGAACGCGCTGAGGGTGACGTTCTCAAACAGACAGTCGGTGAACCTTCCCGTACGATCTTCCATTCCGGCCGGCGGTCAGACGCGCCCGATCGGACTACCAGGCGCTCCCCGTCTGATCAGCTATGTCCAGCTCGAATACCGCTCGGTGCCGAAATCGAAGGGCCGCGCAACGGTGGAAGTCTGGGGGCGCCAGTAGCGCTGGCGCCGGCCGCGCTGGGGTTTCTGGCGCCAGGCGCCGGCGCGGGTAAGCTTACTGCGTAGATTTGCTGGATTCTCAAGCGCGTGCGGCGGCATTAACGTCTCACTTACCAAAGTGGGAGGCCACCATGACGGAAGAAACGGCCGGACAACCGAACGCACGCCATCCAATGGCACCGATCGCGGATCGCCGGAAGGCGCCGCGGCTCAGGAGCCTGCTTTCCGGCACAATCGTCTTCGACGACCACAATTCCACGATGGACTGCACAGTCCGCAACGTCTCGGCCTGGGGCGCCAAGATCATGCTGCCCGATGCATTCCGCGTGCCGGACGAATTCAATCTCGTCATTCCGCATCACGACCAGACGCACCGCGCCAAGGTGATCTGGCGGAAGGGCGAGAGTGCCGGTCTCGCTCTCTCCGATGTCGAGGAGCATGAGGAGCGGCATAAGCTGACCCCGCGCGAGGCTGCGCTCGAGCGGCGCAAGGCGATACTCTCCGCGCTCTACTGAGCGCGCTCTCCATCCGCCTCAACTGACATGCGACGCGGCGCTTCGGCGCCGCGCACTCTATTCCGCGCCTTGGCACCGAAATACTGCTACTTCTGCGTGCTTGCAGGCTGTGAATCAGTTTCCGCGCGCGCTAACAATCTCGTCCTCAATAAAACTTTCGGAGCAATAATTCGCAGACTTCCTCCCTTTGTTTTTCGTTGCAACAAACCCAAGAGCGAAGGACTACTTTAGGAAGTATACCGCATTGTCCTCCTGAAGAGACCGGTTGCGTGACAGTTGAGCCGTTGCGGTCAAGCATTAGACCGTGGGCAACCTCCAACACTCTGCCACGCAGCCCTTCTCGAATTGAATATGGAGGAGTTGATGGCCAAGGGCCAAACAGCGGCAAGGAAGCAAGAGCCGGTGGCGGCGCCGGTTCAACCGCGGCAGTGGGCGCCGGCAGCGGCGATGCAAGCGGCGACGGCGGCCACCAATCTGGCAGCAAAGCGCACCGGCTGCGTCTCGATGCCCAGGACGTCGCGCGAAGGCAGAAGTTCGTCGGACTCGAAGATCAGGACATCGTTCGGATCATGGCGATCAAGCCCATCGTCGTGCAGAACGTCGATCGGTTCGCTGCCATCTTTTTCGACTACCTCAGCCATCTCGATGAGGCGGCGCCGCTATTCAAGAACCGGCAGGTCCTCGAGGAAGCGAAGAGGCTGAAGCACGGGCACCTCATCGCCATGGTCGGGGGCGAATACGGACCGGACTACGCCGGCCAGCGTGTCGAGCTCGGCGTGCTTTACTCAAAGGTCGGTCTCGACGTGCGTGTCTTCCTCGGCGCTTTCCACCATCTGATGCGGACGGTCGGCGACGAGATCATGAAGCGCTTCGCCAAGACGCCGCAGGCGGGATTTGAAGCCTTCATGTCGCTGAAGAAGATCGCCTTCTTCGATCTCGGCGTCATTGTCGACGTGCTGATCGACGAGCGCGAGCGCACCATCGGCGCGCAGCAGGAGGCCATCCGCGAGCTTTCTACGCCGGTCATCCAGATCCGCGACCGGCTGCTCATCCTGCCCATCATCGGCCTCCTGGATTCGCAGCGCGCAATGCAGGTGACCGAGAGCCTGCTGCACGCCATCCGCGCCAACCGGGCCCGCATGGTGGTGATGGACATCACCGGCGTCGCCGCCGTCGATTCCAAGGTGGCCAACCACCTGATCCAGACCGTCGCAGCGGCACGCCTGATGGGCGCTTCGGTCATCGTGACCGGCCTCTCCGCCGACGTGGCGCAGTCGCTGGTGGCACTCGGCGTCGATCTCGGCCGCATCAACACGATCGGTGACCTGCAGGGTGGGCTGGAGGAGGCTGAACGGATGCTCGGCTACAAGGTCGTGCCGATCGACGATTCGCCGGCACCGCACCAAGTGCTCTGACCGGAACCGACGATGAGCGTCCCGGTCCTGAAGCAGGGCAACGTGCTGATCGCAAGCCTGCAGGCGGCGATGTCGGACATGGATCTGATGCGGTTGAAGGACGACCTCTCCGACAGCGTCGGCCGGCACCGCTCGGCCGGCGTGGTCATCGACGTTTCGGCGCTCGACGTGATGGATTCGTTCGCCACACGCATGCTGCGGGGGATCGCGCAGACCACCAGGCTGCGCGGCGCGGAAACGGTCGTCGTCGGCATCCAGCCCGACGTCGCCTTTGCGATGACGCAGCTCGGCCTGACCATGGACGAAGTGTCGACTGCGCTCGATCTGGAGAGCGGACTCGCGCTGCTCACCAAGGCCAAGCTCGAGCTGCACCCGTGAACGAAGCCGCCCGAGAATATGAGCTCGCGACGCAAGAGACGCGCGTGCCGGTGGAGCGGGATGGCGATGTCGTAAACGCGCGCCAGACGGGGCGGGACATTGCCGCTCAGGTCGGGTTCAAGGGCAGCGACCTTACGCTGATCGCGACCGCCATCTCGGAAATCGCACGCAACATCGTCGTCTACGCCGGCCGCGGCGAAATCACCGTCAGCCCGATCGCCGACAGCGCACGACAGGGGATCACTATCGTCGCCCACGATGAAGGGCCGGGCATTCCCGACATCGACCAGGCGATGCAGGACGGCTACTCGACCGGCAAGAGCCTCGGCCTCGGACTATCGGGCGCTCGCCGCCTCATGGACGAGTTCGAGATCGTCTCGGAGGTAGGAAAGGGCACCACCATCATCATGAGCAAGTGGGCGCGATAATGAGTCGTGCGGCGGCTGTCACCGATCCCTCACTAGCGCTTGCGTGGAGCGTCGGCGCCCGCCCGCTTGCCGGCTACGACGTGTCCGGCGACACGCATGTCGTCGTGCCGATCGCCGACGGCTTTGTCGTCGCGGCGGTCGATGGGCTGGGACACGGGGAAGAAGCGGCGGAAGCCGCTGCCGTCGCGGCGGCGACCATCGCCGACCATGCCGAAGAACCAGTGATGCGGGTCATCCAAAAGTGCCATGACGCGATGCGCAAGACCCGGGGCGCCGCGATTTCCATCGCCCGTTTCGATACCGGCTTCGACACGATGACATGGATCGGCGTTGGCAATGTCGAGGGTGTACTTCGCCGCGCCACGCCGGACGCCGAGCCGCCACATGAGACACTGCTGTTGCGCGGCGGCGTGGTCGGCTACCAGCTCCCGCCGCTCCGTTCCTCCACCCTGGCCCTGTTTCCGGGCGATACGCTCGTTTTCGCAACTGACGGCGTCAGCGGCGCGTTCAGGCAGGAGGCGCTGTCGAGCCTTCACGAGGTCGACGCCGCTTGGGACATTCTCGTGCGCCACGCCAAGGACAATGACGATGCGCTGATTTTGGTCGCGCGCTACCAGGGGCGCATCCAATGAGCACGGCGCAGAAGCTCGCCGAGGAATACGCCGCCCAGCTCACCTCCCACCTCAGCGGCTCGAGCGAATCGATCCTGCTCAGCGCCTACGACCTCGGCCGCGGCGCGGTGGCCGAGGGGTTGAGCGTGCTCGAGTTGGTGAACGTGCACCACGAGGCGCTGCGCATCGTGATCGACGGCGAGTGGCTTTCGGGCGGCGCCGATCGGCTCGATAGGGCCGCGGCGTTCTTCGCCGAAACGCTGTCGCCTTTCGAAATGATGCTGCGCGGCTATCGCGAGAGCAATGCCAACTTGATTGCCACCAACGAAAAGCTGAAGGAAGAGAAGATCAAAGCCGAGACGGCCAACCGCGAGCTTGAGGCCTTCAGCTACTCGGTGGCGCACGATCTCCGCGCGCCCTTGCGCAGCGTCGACGGCGTCAGCCAGGCCCTGCTCGAAGACTACGCCGACAAAGTCGACGAGGAAGGTCGCC
Organism: uncultured Alphaproteobacteria bacterium; assembly: GCA_963761005.1. Taxonomy (GTDB): domain Bacteria; phylum Pseudomonadota; class Alphaproteobacteria; order Rhizobiales; family Afifellaceae; genus DASWJZ01. The sequence goes on along the minus strand of CAVXFK010000027.1, from coordinate 1,090 downwards.
GCTATCTCACGCGTGTGCGAAGCTGCGCCCAGCAGATGGCGCAAATGATCGACGACCTCCTCGCGCTGTCACGGGTCACGCGCACCGAGATCCGCCGGGAGCCTGTCGATATCGGCGCGATCGCCAGGGAAATCGCAGCGCGTCTGCGAGAGAGCCAGCCAGAACGCCGCGTTGAACTTATCGTCCCCGACGCCCTTTCCGTCAGAGGCGATAGGGGCCTGTTGGCGATTCCCCTTGAGATCGCTCGGCAATGCCTGGAAGTATTCCGGCAAGCGCGAGTTGACGTGATCGAGATCGGCACGAGCGCCCCCGATAATCGGACGATTTTCGTGCGCGACAACGGAGCCGGGTTCGACATGGCCCATGCGTCCAAGCTCTTCGGGACTTTCCAGCGCCTGCACAAGGCCAGCGAGTTCGAGGGCACCGGCGTCGGACTTGCGACGGTTCAGCGCATCGTTCAGCGACAAGGCGGACATATCTGGGCGGAGGCGGAAGTCGATCGCGGCGCGACGTTCTACTTCACGCTCGATGTCGGTCATGTACGGAAGGCGGCCTGACGCGGGCGACTCGACATCCGATGGGGCCGGTTCTAGCTTTGTTCCGTGACTGTCCCCGCGCGAACGACTGACGCTCAGCCGCTCCTCCCCGCTTCATTCGCAGCCTGGTTCGCCGGGCGCGGCTGGGCGCCCAGGCCGCATCAGATCGCGCTTCCAAGAAGGTCGAGGCGGGGAAGTCGGTGCTCCTGATCGCGCCCACCGGCGCGGGGAAGATGCTCGCCGGGTTCCTGCCGAGCCTCGTCGATCTCGCAAGACAGAGCGCCGAGCCGAAGCGGGCGCGGCCGGGCATGCCGGTGATCGGGCCGCACACGCTCTATGTCTCGCCCTTGAAGGCGCTCGCCGTCGACATCCACCGCAACCTCGAAACGCCGGTCGCCGAGATGGGCTTGCCCATCCGGCTCGAGACGCGGACCGGCGACACGCCGGTCTACAAGCGGCAGCGCCAGAAGCTCGACCCGCCCGACATCCTGCTGACGACGCCGGAGCAGGTGGCGGCGCCACTCGCCTCGAAGGACGCGCCGCGCTTCTTCGCG
>CAVXFK010000026.1:0-451124 GCA_963761005.1 uncultured Alphaproteobacteria bacterium | reverse complement strand
ACAAGCCCTGCAATTCGAGCTGGCACCGCCGGCCGAGCGGCGCGAGTCCGCGCGTGGCGGCGCACTGCAATCCAACAATCAGATCAACGCGGTAATCGCCAAAGTATCGCCTTACGTTCCGATCGCCGAAGTCGCTGCCGCGCTATCGCGCTGGAAACATCTCACCACGCTCACCCAGGACCAGCAGGAAACCCTGTTGAGCAAATTCGTCATCGAGAAGGCGCGAAACCAGCAGCGCTTGATCATGGTGCTTCTGATCATCGTATCGGCAGTGATCATTGCCTTGATCGTCTATACGCTGACCATGGACAAGGTCCGTTCCATCGCCACGCTCAAATTTGTCGGTGCGCCGGACCGGACAATCATCGGCCTTGTTGTTCAGCAGGCTCTGTCGATGGGAATATTCGGCTACTTCACCGGGCTGGCGCTCGTCCTCATCTTCCAGCCTTACTTTCCGCGGCGGCTTGTGCTCGATCCGGCGAGCGTCGCGATCGTGTTCGGCATTGTGATCGTGGTCTGCCTTGCGGCCAGTACTCTCGGTATTCGGCTCGCGCTCAAGGTAGACCCAGCAGAAGCGCTCGCAGCCACGGGGTAGTGATGGCCATGACGAGCAGGCAGCCGGTCGTGCGTGTCGAACACCTCTCTAAGCGTTTCGGCGCGGAAGTCGCGCGAGTTGATGCCCTGATTGACATCGAAATGGGCGTCTATCCTGGCCAGGTCGTCGGTCTCATGGGCCCGAGCGGCTCGGGCAAGACGACGCTGCTCAATTGCATTGCCTGCATTCTCGAGCCGAGCAGCGGCCGCGTCACACTCGACGGTGAAGTCGTCTATGATGACCGCTGGCTTAGGTCCGACTTGCGCCGGCTGCGCCTCGACAAGATCGGCTTCATTTTCCAATACCCGAACCTGCTCCCGTTTCTGGACGGTACGACAATGTCGCCGTGGTGCTTGATCTTGCCGGATTCCGCTCTGCTGCGGCGCACGCCCGCGCCGTCGAATTGCTGGAATATCTTGAAGTTGGCCACCGGCGGCACGCCATGCCGGCGCAGCTCTCTGGTGGCGAAGCCCAGCGCGTCGCGATCGCACGCGCGCTTGCCAACCGACCACGCATCATTCTCGCCGATGAGCCCACCGCGCCGCTGGATTTAGAGCGCGCCAGAATTGTGATGGACCTGCTTCGCAAGGTAGCGGTCGATCAAAGCGCTGCGATCATCTGCGTCACTCATGACGAAATGATCCTGGATCGGTTCGACCACATCTTCCGGCTGCGCGACGGAGTGCTGGAAATCGAGAGGACCGCAGCTTGAGTTCCTCGGATGGTCAACGTCCGGAATTGGCGGCGCATTGCGGAAGTGCCGTCGGCCCTCGGCGACTTCCGAACATCACTACAAAGCGGACTCTCGGCCGGCTGATGGCCGGCGCATTTAATGAGTTCACGGCCTACCTTGCCTTCGTCAAGCTCGCATCAATCCGGCTGTGGCTGCGCGCTTATGAGTTCATCAAGCTGGTGTCTCGCCATATCGCTCAAGTTATACACGCCATGGTCGCGTTCGCCCTTCGCGCTAACGACATGGCCCGATATAGTCGCGCGCCGGAGAACTTTGGGGACACTAGTGGCTGAAGTATTTCCAAGCTTCGATCTTGCGGGTCAGGTGGCTTTGGTGACTGCCGCGGCGCGGGGTCTTGGCCGCGCCTGCGCCCTCGCGTGTGCCCACGCCGGCGCCGACATCGCGCTTGGTCTCCGGCGCGTAGAGAGCGGCGCAGCGCTCGTCAAGGAGATTGAGGCGATGGGCCGGAAGGTGCACCCGCTGCAGATGGACATGCAGCGGCTCGACGAGGTTCGCAGCGCTATCGCCGAAGCCCACAGTCGTTTTGGCAAGATCGACGTCCTCGTCAACAATGCCGGGGTGAGCCCCGAAAGCCCAGCCAAGGACGTGACCGAAGAAGACTTCGATTACATGGTGCGCGTCAATCTGAAGGGGACGTTCTTCGCGAGCCAAACGGTCGGCCGGCTGATGATCGGGCGAGGTTACGGTCGCATTGTCAACATGAGCTCGCAGGCCGGCGTCGTCGCCCTCCCGGGTGAGCCGATCTACTGCATGACCAAGGCCGCCATAGACCACCTGACGCGGTGCCTCGCCGTCGAATGGGGACCTCACGGCATCAACGTCAACGCTGTGGCGCCGACGTTCATCGAGACCGACGGGACGCGCGCCGCTCTTTCCAGTCCCAACTTCGAGAAGGACATCCTCTCGAATATCGTCCTCGGTCACGTCGGGCAGCCTATGGACGTTGCGGGCGCGGTCGTCTTTCTCGCCTCTCCCGCCGCCTCCATGATCACCGGTGCGACGCTCCTCGTCGATGGCGGCTGGACGGCGAAGTAGGCAGCAGTTCGCCGGGCTGCGGCAACGGTTTAGCCCGACCGACTGACCATTCAGCGGGGCCGGTCAGATCCCCGACGCTTGTGCGTCAAAAAGCAGACTCGGGGTTTTGAGACCTTGACGGCCGGGATCGGACTACAGACGAATTCAATAATCGCATCGCTGTCGCAAGCATCAACGAGCCGTTGCCGACGTCAAATTACTTGGCTTGTCTGTTACCGGCCCCTCGTGCTCAGGCAGGCTGTGAACCGGCGAGGGGTTGGGACGCCAATCGGCGTCGCAACTCAATGAAATCCTACATACACAGGGGGTCATACACTGGCGCCGATTTACAGCTTCTGGTCTCAGCGGACCAGCGGGATCCGGCAGGATAGCCCCGGCAAGTAACGCTGGTAGCGAGCCCCCGCAACCAATTTTTTTGTGACACGCAGGCTGGCGTCGCTTTCATCAAGCGGCGCCTTTGCTTTTGCTGCCAACGCAAGGATGCTGGCGATATCCCCGTTGAGGTTGATGGACAGGGACTTCCTGCCCTCCTTCTCCACGGGCGTCAGCAAAATCTCTTCGATCAAGCTGCGGATGATTTCTGCGGTTTCATGAAAATGGTCACCGGTTAGAGCGGAGCGCAGATCGCCCACTTTCTTGCGGTAGTAGGTCGCCATATTTGGATGGACACGGACATTGTCCTCCCTCGTTTCGGATAGGCGCGCTTCCAAAACTTTCTTCCGCGATTCCAGCTCCCCCTAGGTCATGCCGCCACAAGACCGTCGTGCCCGATATCGACGACACGGCTAGTAGTCATTCGGGGTAATGCGGAACTCCACTATGCCGTCGACCTTGCGCAGGTCGATAGCCAGCCGTTCGAGGTCGCGCTTCTTCAGTGTGCGCAGCATCATCCGGTACTCGAAGACGCCGCCGCCCTCCTCTAGCCGGTAAGCCATATTGGCGATGGAGAATCCGTGCTGTTCGAGCATAGCCCTAAGGTCGGTCTCGGTCATGGTGCGGTCAGCAGAGAAACGAATGATGTGATGCGCGTAAATCTGGGTTGGGATGCGCGCCTCGACTCGGCGGAAGGCACTGAGCGTGCCGACTGTTACCACGGTTGCCAGCAGAGCCGGGTAAAAGAAGCCGATGCCGAATGGGATACCTATCGCCGCGGTGGTCCAGATGGAGGCGGCTGTGGTGAGGCCATGAACAGTCACGCCTTCCTTGAAGATGAGGCCCGCGCCCAGAAAACCGATGCCGGTCATTATCCCTTGCGCCATACGGGTCGGGTCGGATCGAATCGTCTCTATCGGCATTGCACCCGATCTCGCGTTTCAGGCGCCCCCTGACGACGTCACCTCGGTCGACATCGTGCTACCCGAGTTCGCGCCGTTTGAGCACGTGGCGATTGCCGGCACCGGCGGCGCGGCACCATCGGGCGTCGCCGTAGCGGGCACCGCCACCGATCTGCAGCGGGCGATGAAGGACCTCGCAGCGGTGGAGACGCCGCAACAGATCAAGGTCAACCTGTCGGCTGACCTCCTGTTCGACTTCGACAAATCCGACATCAAGCCGGCGGCGGCGCCGGAACTGGCAAAAGTGCTGACCGTGCTCAAGTCGTATCCGAACGCCGACGTGCTGATCGATGGCTACACCGACGCCAAGGGCAGCGGCGCCTACAACAAAACTCTGTCGGAGAAGCGCGCGACCAGCGTCGCCCGGTGGCTGATCGGCCAGGGCAGCCTCAACGGCGCCAACATCCACACCCGCGGCCTCGGCGAAACCAACCCAGTCGCGCCCAACACGCACCCGGACGGAACCGACGATCCCAAGGGCCGCGCCAAGAATTGCCGGGTCGAGATTACCGTGACGAAGTCATAGACTTAAGCCAAATATTTGACATCCGAGCGGCACAGTCCGAGGTCAAGTGATGAGGGGGCGAGAAATTCTGAACGCTCTGTACTTCGGGCCGGCCGTTGGAGAGAATCTTCGTCGCGACTTCTGCTCCTGGGCACTGGCGGACTTGCAGAGACCGATGGGGCTCGAGAAATCCGTCCCGATAATCGGCCGCAGGGCATGCGGGCGCAATGGCCAAGCTTGGTGTCATCTAAAAGCGGGCACGGCGGCTGACCGATGGGCAAGACGCCGGTAGTCGGCGCCAAACAACGCGGCGGAAAGGTTGTCGCCCGCGTTCTGGACCGCGCAACGAAAACGGAAATGCAGTCCTTCATTCGCGACGTGGTTTCGACCAGGGCCACGCTTCTCGCGACTGACGAGCATCCGCCCTACAAGGGCATGCCAGACTATCCGCAGCATCAGACCTTCCATCATCACGACGGCGACCATTCCGGCACCAACTCGATTGAGAGCGTTTGAGCACTTCTGAAGCGCCGATTCACCATTGGGTTTCCCGCAAGCATCTCGCCAGATACGTTGACGAGATGGCTTGGAGAATGAATTGTCGCGAGCTGACGACCACGGCCCGCATGAACGAGCTGTTTGCTTGCGTCGAGGGCCGGCTCACGTACGAGGCGCTGATCGCATGAGCCCACCCGGCACGAAAATCGACCCCAAACTGAAGCTCGACATGTCGTTCGACGAAGCGTTGACGCGCTTTGCACAAACAAAGCCAAAAGAAGTCGAGCGGAGCGTGGCCAAGGCGAAGCAGAAAAAAGCAACAAGGCCGAAGAAACTATCGACACGATAAGGGAGGCTGTCATGGGAACGATCATTTTCGAAGAGGGGCCGCCGTACGATCGATTAGTAGCCAAATCATTGACCGCAAATGCCACACGAGAAGGCGTCGAATTGGAATTGCGAATAGTCGTTGACTGGCCTCACTTTCCCACTGTGCCAGTTCGAGTGTTGTTGCAGCCCTCGGACGTGCTCGCTGTCGGACCCCAGATGATCCAGCACGCAAAGACGGTTCAGCATTGGAACAAGCACCCGTATCCCTAGATATGGGTACGACTCCCGCCTAGATTCGCCGCACTTCGCGATTCGCGTGGCGGTGCCCGCCAGCCTCGCGAAGGACTGAATCCCGCCAATTCACGCGCCGTGAAGCGACGGACATCCCGAGACCTGCGACCACGCAGGATCGAGCGGTCCCGTTGCTCATTTCGCCATGCGCGCGGGAAAGCCTGATCCGCTGCGTGGTCGCCTGAAAAAGCACCGACCATGATCTTCGTGGCCGAATACCTCCGCATAAGCCGGCGCGGGCGCATCCACTTGGTACGCGCGCACTGGCGTTCTCTACCCAGGTAAGGGGCAGACTCTTGGCCTGCGGGGTCATACGCTCGACCCCGCAGGCAATTCAGGGGGAGAAGAATGCGAACCGCTGAGCGATTGGCGATTAGCCTTGTGTGCCCGGAGTGCAATCACGAAATGTCTGAACTCGTCGCTCACCTTCAACAACAGTACCGCTACGGGTGCAGAAACTGCACTTTTGTCTTCGATCTCTCTCAAGGAACCGACTATCGGACGCTGATCGAAAAACTGGTCCGCGATGCCGATGAGTTCGACGTCGTCCTCACACAACGGGGGGATGCTGCGTAAGCTCGTCCCGGGCGATCTCATCCCGGCGGGGAGTCAAGAGCGCGGCTGACAACGGCGTCCGCATGCCCGTCTGCAACGCAATCTCAAGGCAGCGTCGGCCGCTCGTTGCCCGACGGCGCAGGCGGCGGCGATTCTGGGCAGCTCGTATCCTCTTCCAAGGGCACGGTCACGACCGAATTGGTGGTCAGCGGATAGCCGGTCCACGGCACCATTTCGAGAACGAACTTTGCCGGAGCGCGCGGCTGGATCATGAAGCGGATCTTTCCGCCGCTGCCGATGTCCTGCTCGCTGCCGCCTTCCGCCCTGCGCATGAGCTGAGGATACGAGTTGGTGACCGGCGGGCTCTGCCATCCGTTCAAGCTGCTCTGGATCGCGGTCTCGATCGTCCAATTCACCCACGGGTCGGGACCGCAGGCGCGACCCGAGATTGTCCAGTCCGTGGTGTAGCCGTCTTGGCGCCTGGTGCGGAACTGGATCTGGCGGAATTTGAGCCCGCGGGCCCGATGAAATGCAACGGTCCAGTCCGTTGTCACGCCCCAGAAAAGTTGCGGTGTGTTGGCGGGGGCGCTTCCATGCCGAGAGCCGACAGAACCAGCGGGTCGGCCAAGAGGCTACCAGAGACGTTCTCCTCCTTGCCGATACCGGAGACGCCCCAACGGTCCAGCTCGGATGCAGGCGTAAAGATCAGTGTCGCGTTGCCGTCATTGTCCGTCCGCTCGTCGGCCGGCTCGTAGGCGACGGTCCCATACGATTCCGACGACTCCGACAAAAGCTCCGTGCCCCAGATCACGCGCACGCCCGCGATAGGGCCCGGCTTTGGAAGCTTGTACCCCACCTGCTCGGCGCAGGCGATCACTTGGTCCGGAAGGGTCAAGGTCATGCCGACATGCAGGGTGAAGCGTAGCGGCTCGCCCGGCACGCCGAGAACGGCTTCGTGGCCGACCGGGCCAAAATGCGTGATCTGATTGTCCGGAGTTACGAAGTTGATGCGTATCCCGTCGGCGATGATCAGCGACTGCAGCGCATCGAAGAGCAGCTTGGCGCCCCCGGCGACGCCGAGAGCCGTCTCGCCGGCTGTTGCCGCCGCGCCAGCCGCTTCCTGTCCGGTACCGCCGAGCTTGCTGCTGGCATTCATGAGAGTTACAAGCTCGCCCCACTCGCCAACGGGCAAGACGCCCTTGAGGAGATCGAGAAGGCCGGAATCGCAGAGTGCCGGCGAGGTCGGCTCCTCCGCCCGCGTAACATCTGCGAAGCCAATTACGATTGCGAAAGCAACGAGCAGGCGAAACATGATGTGCCTTCCTGGCACCATCCTTCACGCTATCCTAGCGCGACCTTGCGCCTGCACGGCAAGCAAAAATGGCCGGCCGTTTCTGGGCTCGCTTTGGGAGAAGGCCCGGGCACCCTTCCTGCGCCGGCAGCGGGCCGTTCTCGGCAAACACACCTCCCGCAAGGTAGAGCGAGCCGCAGATCAGGATGCGCGGCGGCATCTGCCCCGCGCTTTCGGTCAAGCCCCCTTACAACCTTGTCGGATGAACGTTGCGACAGTTGCCTGATCGAGCGCGGGCTGCCGCTCCAGGCGAATTGCCACAAGTGCGGCCGCTCGGCGAATTTCGATGCTTCGACGCTTCCGTTGGCCCCTGAGACCCTGGTGCCGGCGCTTACGCGGCACTTTCGCTGCACGCGCTGCGGCTCCCGCGAGACATCGGCGCGGCCGGACTACTCAGTCGAGAGCGCGCGCATCCGGACGAGCGCGTAAATGAGAAAACCGGAGAGCCGTCGCTACCGGCTTAGCTAAAGAAGAACCGGGCCTTGACGCCGCTTGGCAAAGCCCGGACTACGCACCGCCGGTCCCCAAGCAGCGCCCGTCCTTTGCCGACTAGCTGCCAGCGCCTGTAGTCTCGCGGTGGCACGTTGGCATCGACGAGGGCGGACACGAGCTGTTTGCCGCGAGGCAGGAACTCGGGCCGGCGATCGTACCGCCAGACGTCCGTATACTTTTCCATTGTGGCACTCCTCCCGCGTTCTTTCAGCGCGAGGATTAAGGCCGATCGAAGACGGAGGATTGACACTTGAAGGAAGTGGCAGGCGGCTCCAGGTGTGCCGGGCTGGGAATGGAGGCGCCGGGTGTCACAACGGCGGTTCGTGACAGCCGCGCGATGCGCTTCTAACGTCCTTGTTTTTGAACTGTACCCTCTCGGGATCGGGTAATCACCGACGCTCCAGAATGAGGTCCGGCTATGTGCGGCCGCTACGACAACCTGATTGCCCGCGAGGCTTACCAACTCCTCTTTGAGGCGCAGCGACTACCTCCCTCCAACTTTCCGCCCCGCTACAACATCGCGCCGACCGACCAGATCCCGATTATCCGCGTCGATCCGCGCGACGGAACCCGCGAGCTGGCTATGGCGCGCTGGGGCCTACTACCCTGGTGGTCGAAGGAGTTGCCGAAGGTCCCGCACATCAATGCCAGAGCCGAGACGGTGCACACCTTGCGAATGTTCAAGGAAGCGTTCGCCAAGCGAAGGGCTCTCATCCCGGCGACAGGCTTCTTCGAGTGGCAGAAGCGGACCGACGGTAAGCAACCCTATCGGTTCCAGCGCGAGGATCTTGAGCCGTTCGCCTTTGCTGGGCTCTGGGAGTTCGCAAAGATCGCGGGTCAGGAGATCCTCTCGGCCACGATCATTGTCGGCAAACCAAACCCGCTTGCCGCGGCGATTCATGACCGCATGCCGGTGATCCTGGAGCCGGACGACTACGACCGCTGGCTTGATCCAGCGACGCCCGTCGAAGAACTGCGGGGGCTGCTCAAGCCCTATCCGGCGGAGCGCATGCGCGCGATAGCCGTCAGCCGCAACGTTAACAGCGTCAAGAACGACGACGAGACCTGCATCCAACCGATCGGGGAGCCGCCACTTGCCGTCTAAAACGATTTCAATGCAACCAGTCGGTCATTGTGTGTACGAAGCTCTGGTGAATGGCCTTTGCGCCCCTTCCGTCATTGAAGATTGCGTCTCCAAGCAGGAGGCCGGCAACTGCGATTCCGATCAGAATGGCGGACCTCATGGCCGCAATTCATCTGCCGGTGGGTTCAGTTCAGTAGAATGAAACGAAACGCGGCCAATGTCGTTGCCTGTGAGGGGAAAATTGCACTGCGCTCCGTCGCCCACTCCGGACCAAGCGCCTGCACGCGCGTAATATCGGGATGCCACCTTCGCGGAAGGTCCGGCGTTGGTAATCATGGAGAGCGCGCTTTCACCGGCAGGTCAGCCCAAGACGATGGTCCGAGCTTGCCTACACACTGCCCTCGGGCGTCGTGAGATTGAAGGCTCGGCGACCTATTGCTCAGCAGACCTGCCTAGCAGGTCCGCGATCGCATCGGCGCTGGTCGGCTCGCTGAAATGGAAACCCTGGATTTCGTCGCACAGGTTGTCGCGCAGGAACGCCAGTTGCTCGCTGTTTTCCACGCCTTCGGCGATCACCTTCATGTTGAGCTTCTTGCCCAGGGAGATGACAGCCGTGGCGATATCCCGCTCGTTAGCGTCAAAGGGAAGGTCGCGGACGAAAGACTGGTCGATCTTGAGGCGGGCGACGGGGAGATTCTTCAGCGCGCTAAGGCTTGAGTATCCGGTTCCGAAATCGTCGATGGCGAAATGCACGCCCAGTGCCTGCAAATCGCGCATGATAGCGATCGCCTGCGGAACGTCATGCATGAGCATGCTTTCGGTCAATTCGAGCTCGAGATACTTGGCGTCGAGCCTTGTCTCCCGCAGTATGTCGGCGATGCGTTTTGCCCACTCATGGTCCCTGAACTGGCGCGCTGACACGTTCACGCACATTGTCACCGGGGTCACGCCCATGTCCTGCCAGACCTTGTTTTGCCGGCAGGCCTCGCGCAGAACCCAATCGCCGAGCGGAACGATCAGCCCACTTTCCTCGGCGAGCGAAATGAATTTCGCCGGCGGGATCACGCCAAGGGCGGGATGGTTCCAGCGCACCAGGGCTTCCACAGCGAAGATCCCACCGGTGCGAAGGTCGACCTGCGGCTGGTAGACAAGCGAGAATTCCTTGTTGGCAATCGCGGCCCGGAGACCTTCTTGCAGGAGCCGGCGCTCGCGCGCCGCGTCATCCATTTCCTTCGTATAGAGCTTGAAATTGTCTCGGCCGTCCTCCTTCGCCTTGTACATTGCCACGTCAGCATTAAGGAGCAGCGTCTCCGCGTCCACTCCGTCGCCGGGATAGGACGCCACGCCCATGCTGGGCGTGACCCGGAACATCTGACCATCAATGAGAACGGGCTCTGCGATCGCGGCCCGAATCTTCTCCAGAATTGTGGTCGTCGATAGCGGCGCGTCCTCTTGATCGACTAGAAGAATGACGAACTCATCGCCGCCCAGCCGCGCCACGGTGTCCGAGGCGCGCACGCAAATGACCATGCGCTTCGCGACTGTTTTGAGCAGCACGTCGCCGGCGTTGTGACCGAGGCCGTCATTGACCAGCTTGAAGTTGTCGAGGTCGATGAAGATCGCCGTGATGCACCCGCCGCCTCGCTCCGTCTGCAGGATGTTCTGCGCCAGACGGTCCATGAGGAGCACGCGGTTCGGCAACCCTGTGAGCGCATCGTGCGTCGCCATCACACGGATGCGCTCCTCGCTGAGCTGCCGCTCGATCGCAATGCCTGCGATGTGGCCGGCAGCCTTGCTGGCGTGCATTTCTTCTTCGGTCGGCGCACCCGCCGTTTCGCAATAGACGGTGAGCGCCCCGAGGGGCTTCCCGACCGGCGAAATAATCGGGACTGACCAGCACGATCGGTAGGCGTGTGCTGCGACCAGATCCCGATAATCTTTCCAGAGCGGGTCACTGAGCATGTCGGCGACCGCAACAACTTTGCCCCGGTGGAGAGCGGCGCCGCTCGAAGGCTCCCTGGGACCGGCTCGCATGCCGTCGATGGCCGCGACAAAGGAGGGAGCGATGTTCGGAGCGACAGATCGCCATAACCTGGCGCTGTCGTTGTCCGCGAGCATGATGGCGCATCGAGCGCGGGGAATCTGTATTTCAACGAGCCGGACAAGATCGTCCAGCACTGTCTCTAGGGGTGCGCCGACCGCGATCTTTTCCAGGATTTGCGCCTGGCTGTTGCGGAGCATCTCCGCCTGCCGGCGATCGGAGATATCGCGGGAGATGCCGACGACGCCGAAGACTTCGCCCTGTTCATTGCGCAGAGGCACTTTCGTGGTCAGAATCCAGGTCTTCTCGCGCTGGGCGCCGACGACGTATTCTTCTTTGTCGATCATCGGCTGCCCGGACTCGATAACCCTGCGCTCATCAGCGAAATACCCACCGGCGGTTTCCGCAGGGCACAGCTCCAGATCTGACTTGCCGATAAGTTCATCCACCGACAGCTTGCCCATACGCAGCGCCGTCGCCTTGTTGGCGATGACGAAACGGCTCTCGACGTCTTTGACCCAGAGGTTGTCGGGGATCCAGTCAACGAGCGTTTGCAGGGTAATTCGCTCGTTTGCCACCGTTCGAATGGCTTCGGTTACGTCCTCGTGAGTCGATATCCAGCCCCCTCCTGGCATCGCGTGGTGGCGGATTTCTATCCGACGGCCGTCGGCGAGTGCTGCTGTCCATTTGTTAGGGGCGGTCCCGGCGTTGATAGCGTCACAAAGTGCGAGATATTCGTCGGTCGGGATCGGCGAGGTTCCTGCCGCCATTCGCTGCGCCACGATCTCGCGTAGCGTCGTGCCAGGCCGCACTTGTTCGGGCGTCAGGTGATAGAGTTCGAGATAACGACGATTGCAAAGGATCAGCCGCTGATCCTCGCTGAAGCAGCAGACGCCCTCCGCAATGCTCTCGAAGACCGAAGCATAGCGCTCGATCTGCGTCGCCGGCGCATCGATTGCAGATTCCTGCGCGTCAATAAGGGCATCGTGCGCCTCGGCGGCGGAGCGCAAGAGTGCCGCCACACGCGCCTGGTCGAGCGCGCTGTTGGCTTCTGTTCGTCGTTTCTTCGAGGCCCGTTCCGTCATAGCGGAGAAATATCCGCTCAACCTCTAGAAAGGGTTTGATGATCGAGTCTGTTTCAGACGCAGAAATCGGGACTTTGTTAATGGGCACCTTCGTTAACGAATAGTTGTGCGCGGCAGCTCCCAACGTCGTTTAACTTTGCCGCCAACTCCCTCTCTGTGGCATCGTCTGGCGACGGGCATTGCGATCAGCGCCAAGCCGAGAAGCGCCAGCTTCGGAAGTCGTCGAAGCAACCAAGCTTTTCCTGCCGAGAGGGCGGCTGCTTTCCTAGAAACCTCCTGCTACGCAGCGCTGTTGGTCGCACGCTTGCCTTCACCATCGCCTCGCCGATCAGCTCACGGCTCTGCCGCTGCGCCCGCGGCCTCGCTCACGGTCCGTACCTACGCGCTTCGGTGGCGCCAGGGCGGTCGGCAAATGAAGGCTCTTGTGCATGCCGACGAGGTGCTCGACGTGCTCCTCGCCATCGAGGAACGTCGCGCGCGGGGGCCCGTGTCGCAGATCATCGAGAGCATGCGTCGCACGAAGGGGTAATTCGTCAATCGGATCGCCGACGTGGGCCGTGGAGCGACCGACATCCTAGCGCGCGACCACGGCCGCCGCAGCACCCGCGTCATCGCGAGAGAGGATGCACTCGCCGACTTCAATTTGGACACGGAGCGACTATCCTGCGCTGAGAGCCGACTCAGAGCAGGCCATGGCCGAGAACACAGCGGACGCAGAGGCCGTCACTCTCGACGACTCGGTAGGCGGTGCCACGAACGTTGCAGAGATTGAGCCATCCTCAGCGGAGGAGGGGGCTCGAGCCGACGAACTTGAGCGGCGAGTGCAGACTGAGGCAAATGCTCAGTTCAAGCGCCTGAAGGACGAAGCTCGGGCTATATTCGGCCTGACGAGGGGCCGCCCCGGTGTCCGCACTGCTGAGGAAATGGCCTCGCTTCTCGAGGAGGCTGGCGACGAGATTGGCAACGGCCGGTTTCTCGTGCGTTGCCTTGGTGCCGAGCGCTACCTTGAGCCGTCCGTAGTCGCGGTGCTGATCACCCTGCGACAGAACCTCATGGCTGAGATCTCCCACGCGACGGCGGCCGACGTCATGAGGATCGATGCCGCGGTGATGGGCTACTACAACGTGATCCGAACCCAGCGTTGGATCGGCGATCTCAGCCTCGTTGTGGAACGCGAGCTTTTCGGTCAGGAGCCGCTGAATGAAATCCATGGCCCGCAGGTCGGTGAGCGGCTGGAAGAGCAGCTTCGGCGTTTGGCGGAAGTGTTGCTTCCGCTCCAAGAGCGCGCGGCACGCATGATGCTGCGGGGCCTGGACGCCATTCCGTCGCGCTCAAACGCTCGCAGGGGCACCTCAACAAAGCGGCGATGTGGGAAGCGATTGGCTGCTCCGCCCGTCACTTGATTTCATGGCACCCGATTGGCTGCCGGGCCATCTTTGCCAGCCGCGGTGCCGTCGGCGGGACAAGAGCCGCTGCTGCCGGCAACCCTTGAAGGAGGACCGTGGATGGTGCGCCTGGTGCTGCTTCTCCTGGTTCCGCTGGCGCCCGCCGCGGAATTACTTTTTGGCTTCTCTCCACTCTGGGTTTTTGTGGCGGGCATCGCCGGGATCGCGATCCTGGCGGAGTGGATTCGCGCCGCGACGGTTCAGCTTGCGCTGCACACCGGCCCCACGATCGGCAGCCTCCTTACGGTCAGTCTCGGAAGCCTGGCCGAGCTGGTGCTCGCGCTGTTCGTGCTTGCGCGCGGCCAGTCGGATGTCGTGCATGCGCAGATCACCGGTTCCATCCTAGGGACCTGCCTACTCGGACTGGGCCTGGCGATCGTCGTCGGAGGGTTCACAAGGGAGCATCAGACCTTCAAACGCGAGCGCGCCGGCCTTCTTTCCAGCATGCTGATCCTGGCGGTCATCGCGCTCCTGCTTCCCGCCGTGTTCGACTACACGGGCCGCAGCATTCATCACACAGCTGACGTAGCCTTCTCCGACGAGGCGCTGAGCCTCGCAGTCTCATGCGTGTTGTTGCTGCTCTATGCAGGGAACCTCGTCTACACCCTCGTCACGCACCGCGACGTGTTCGCAAGCGGAGAGGAGGAACGGGGCAAGCCGCGATGGTCGGCACTGACATGTCTGATGATTCTTGCCGCGGCCACGGCCGCAGCAGCGCTTGAAAGCGAACTTGTCTCCGGAGCCCTGACGAGCGCCGCCGATACGCTGCACCTCACGCCGCTCTTTCTGGGCGTCGTCGTACTGGCGCTCGTTGGCACCAGCGCGGATATCTTCGCGGCCGTGTGGTTTGCACGTCAGAACCGAATGGGCATCGTGATGAGCATCAGTATCGGCTCGGGGCTTCAGGTCGCACTGGTGGTTGCTCCACTGCTCGTGATCTTCTCCTGGCTCATTGGGAACCCAATGACACTGGTGTTCAAAAATCCCGTCGACCTCTTTGCGATCGCCGGCACCGCCTTCATCGTGAACTCCATCGCCGGCGACGGCGAGACGACCTGGTTCGAGGGAGTCATGTTGATCGGTGTGTATGTCGTCCTCGCGATGGCGTACTTCCTGTCCTGACTGTCCGCCATCAACACCTGTGAGACAGATTCATCGGATTGAGGAAGGGAGCGACTGTCGTTTGGTCAAGCGGGGACTGGCTGCCACGGGCGTCGGTCTCGCAGGATAGCGTTGAGGATTGTGATTAGCTTGCGGGCGACGGCAACAAGAGCGAGGCGCTTCGGCTTCCCGGCGGCGACGAGTTTGTCACGGAAGCGGTTGAGTTGCAGATTGCAGCGCGCCGCGACCATAGCACCGACGAACAAGAACCCCCCGCATCCGAGAAGCTGGAGATCATCCGGCTGGTCGAGCAGTCGCACCTGCCGGTGAAGCGCACGCCGGAGAAGCTCGGCATCCCCAGGGCAACCTTCTATTAGCGTGGCTGGGGACTGGCTTTAACGATTGGTCGTAAGCGACGATCCGTGGTTGGTTGTGACGTGGTTTAAATGGGATCAGGTGCATGAAGGACCCTTACGAGACCCTCGGCGTCAATCGATCTGCGACCGATAAGGAGATCAAGGACACCTTCAAGAAACTGGCACGTAAATTCCATCCTGATCTGCATCCGGACGACAAGGAGGCGGAGGGAAAGTTCAAGGACATATCGGCGGCCAACGACCTGCTCAAAGACGCTGAGAAGCGCCGGAGATTCGATGCGGGTGAGATCGATGCCAGCGGAGCGGAGCGGCCGCAGGAGCGATTTATCGCGACTTCGCCGACGGTCCTGCCTATGCCTCGCACGCAGCGCAGGATGGATTTGCCAACAACGAGGAACTGCAAGAGTTTCTAGCGCGAGCGTTTGCGGACAGGGGACGTCGGTCGCAGGGCACGTTCCGGACGCGCGGCCAGGATGTGAGCTATGTGCTCCCGATCGGATTTCTGGAGGTAGCAAATGGTGCTGCCCGCACCATCACGCTGCCGGAAGGCAAGACGCTGCGGGTGACGATCCCCGAGGGTGCCGAGGACCGTCAGATCCTGCGGCTAAAAGAACAGGGAATGCCGGGCTTCAGCGGTGGACCGGCGGGCGACGCCTATGTTGAGCTTCATGTCGAACCGCATCCGTTCTTTCACCGCAAGGACGACAACATTCATGTTGAGGTTCCAGTCACGCTGAAAGAGGCAGCGCTAGGGGCGCGGATCGAAGTGCCGACCGTAGGCGGCCCGGTGACGGTGACTGTCCCGAAGGGGTCGAATACCGGCACCACGCTGCGACTGCGCGACCGAGGCATCCGCAACCGAAAGTCGGGGCAACGCGGACATCAGTTGATCACCTTGAAGGTCGTTCTGCCCGAAGCCGAAGAGCCCGAGTTGGTCGCGTTCCTTGAGACTTGGCAACCGAAATCTAAGCAGGATCCGCGCAAGGAGATGCTGTCATGATGCTTTTCGATGACCTTGTCGCGACGATATCCGCTTTGCGACGCAGCGATCTTGAAGCCTGGATCCGTGAGGAGCTAGTCGTGCCGCGGCAGGAGGCGGGAACGCCATTTTTCTCGGACATGGAATGTGCGCGGGTCCGCCTCATCTGTACGCTGCACTATGAACTTGAGATTGATGCGGAGACGTTGCCGGTGGTGTTATCGCTAGTTGATCAGCTCTACGACACCCGGCAACGCCTGTTGTCGCTGACCGCCGCCGTAGCGGCGCAGGACAAGACCGTTCAAGCGGCGATTATCGCCGCGCTGGAGCCGAACGGCGGGCCCTCTGGGACCGGCAAATCATAGAATTGCCTTCCCAGAAACAAGGCGGCTCAACGCTCTTGCCTATCAGGCACCGTCTCCAAGTTTGCAAACGAACCTAGCCGCGCCGCTCATTTTCCTTTGAGCGTGTCTCTTATCGTGTCCTTGATGCCGCCGATGGCATTCTGAACCTTGCCCTCTGTCTTGTCGGTCTTGCCATCGACGACGGAGCCGTCTTACTTCGCAAGTTGCCGTCAAGCTCAAAGTGCGTATCGTCACGTCTACGCTTCGCGAACGCGGTTTATTCCGGACGGCCTGCTTGGCCTTTTTGAGTTGACAGCGTGGACGTCGACGCTGGAGGCCGGCGGGTATCGCCGCGAAAGCGCCGTCCGAGTGGATGTCGGCGCCCGCATGCGCGCAATGTGGAGGTAGCCGCTTCGACTTGGCTCCTGAGGGAGCACTCTCGGCCTTCAAGGAGGGCGGCAAGAATGTCAAATGCGGAGGTGGCAAGACTTGCGCGTGAGCGGATCGCGCGGGATTCTGGAGCGGATTCATGGTGAGGCGGCGGAGCTGGGCCAGAAAGGAACCCTGCTTGCCTATCTTGATCGACATGGCGATTGTGGGGGCGAGAGCACCGAAGCCCAAGACCTAGTGGCTTGTTCTCTTTGTGTTCCATTCGCATCCTGCACGGATGCTGACGAGCGACATACCTCGGACGATTGATGAAGCCGAACTAGCTGGGTGGGAAGGCTTGGAGGTTTCGTGCGCGGCGTGCCGCTGCACCGACGTTGTGCCTTGGCATCGCATCCGACGCCGATCAGGGCATAGGAAACTATCCGCGATCAAGCAACGGCTCGTATGCCGGCGCTACCGCATCCCGCCCGAGCGAGTCGCGTTGACGAGGACGATCTATCGGGTGCCGCGAGGATCGCCGGAGACCGAGCGATTAGAAATCTGATCGCAGGAAAAAATGCTGTCCGAGCCGGAACCGAACGGGCGGTTGCTCGTTTACAGGTTCGGCAGCGTCGGAGGTGGGTCACCCGCCCCCAGCCTTCCTCCGACGATGCCACAAGCGCGGTGTTGAAGTTTAATGCATATCCGCTCGACTGTCACACCTCATAGAGATGTCGCGGCGCATTTGCAAAACGTGATGCCCCGACGCCGTCGCGACGGGGCTCAACGTTCTTTTTGCAGGACGACTCCCTTGCCCTTTGTTTGTTTCAACTCCGGGTACGGAATAGGTCCCTGCAGCCTCCTGTGGAATAGAGCTATACTAAGCCAGCCGCGCGTGCCGTTAACCTTACTCAATTGTTCGCGCGACGCCATCGAAACTTAAAGAAATGGTTAACGCAACGGGCGGCAAGTAAGAAGTGGTGCGACGACATGGTCGCGGCGCGGGACCCCTTCCATGTCACCATGCACCTAAACAACGCCATGCCAGCCAGCGACGAGGAAATGCGCGAGGTCTTCCCCGAAGAGACGAAAAAGCGGCTCCAGAACCTCAAGAAGAAGCATGATTTGGACAGGATGTTCGGGGCAGGCGTTCGGGACTACCAGGCGAACGTTATGTAGTCGCAGTTCAAGAACTTGTCGTTGGACTTCCAATCATAGAAAAAAACCCGATCATCAAAACCCGAGCAAGACAGCCCTAATCCGAGATGCGCCATAACCAGTCGTTTGGTTCCCCCACCGGCCTGCAGTTTACCTCTTGGTGTGTCGTCCGGTTCTCGTCTTCAGCCGAGCGTTTCCAACGCGAGGGCAATACCCTGACCGCCACCGATGCAGAGCGTCACGACACCCCGCCTTAGACCATCGCGTTTCATCGAGTGGAGAAGTCGTGTCGTCAGGACCGCGCCGGTAGCGCCGATGGGATGACCATGGGCTATCGCCCCGCCTTCGACATTGACGATATCCTCAGCAAAACCGAGTTCGCGGTAGACCGCAATCGCGATCGCGGCGAAGGCCTCGTTGATCTCGATGCGTTCGACATCACTCACCTTCCAGCCTGCCCGGTCGAGGGCTTGGCGGACGGCCGGTATCGGGCCGGTGCCGAACATGCCCGGCTCGACCGCGGCAACGCCGTAGCCGAGAAGGCGGGCCATTGGCGCGAGGCCATTCGTTTCGGCGAAGCCACGCTCGGCGACGATCATTGCCGCAGCGCCGCTGTTGAGGCCCGGGGCATTTCCGGCCGTGATTGTCCCGTCCTTGCGAAACGCTGGCTTCAGTTTGGCGAGAGCTTCGAGTGTCGTGTCCGGCCGGTTGTGTTCGTCCTTTGCGAACTGCTCCGGCCCCTTTCGACCTTTCACCTCGACGGCAACAATTTCCTCCTCGAATTTGCCGGCGGCCTGAACCGCCGAAAACCTCTTCTGCGAGCGCTCCGCCCACAGATCCTGTTCATCGCGGCTGATCCGATATTTCGTCACGAGGTCTTCAGTGTGCCAGCCCGAGTGCCGGTCGGAGAAGGCATCGTTGAGCCCGTCGCGCAGCATAGAATCGTAAATCTGGGCATCACCCATGCGGTAACCCCACCGGCCGCCACCCATCAAATACGGAGCCATGTCCATGTTTTCCATGCCGCCGGCGATCGCCGCATTGGAATGACCGAGCCAAATCTCTTGCGCCGCGGACACGACAGCCTGGGCACCAGAGCCGCAGACGCGGTTGACCGTCATCGCCGGCACATCCACAGGCACACCGCCGTTGACGGCGGCCTGCCGGGCAGGATTCATCTTATTGCCCGCCTGAATAACATTGCCCATGACGACGGAACTGGCCTTTGCTGGATCGAGCCCGGCGCGGCGAATCGCCTCCCGCACCACGATGGCGCCGAGTTCTGTCGCTGGCGTCGTCTTGAGCGAGCCATTGTACGTTCCGATCGCAGTCCGGACCGGGGCGCAAAGCACAGTTTCACGCGCTGCCATGTCTGTATCCTCTTCCAATACGGCCCCGTCAAAGACTGTGCGTCATTCGAGCGCGCGCCGGCGAATGGTTCCATCGAGCTCGGTTGCCGCAGCGACGGTGTTCGAGATCGTTCCGAACTTGCGCACATTGAGGTGCAAAAGGTCGAGGCGGTGATCGCTCTCGTGGGTGTCGACGATCAATTCGTAATTGATCGAAACCATCATCGGCGGACTGTCTTGACGAACGCCGTGGAGCTTGACCTCGACGCCGTGCAGATCGAATTTCAGCATCGGCGTGGCTCGTTCGATGCCCTTAATCATGCAAGCTGCCAAAGCAGCGAGGAAAAGCTCCGCCGGATTGAAAGCATCAGACCGGCCGTTCACGTCCGTATCGAGGACGATCTCGGCTTCTTTGCAACGCGCCAGGCTGCCATGCGCGTCGGTCCGCTTTGCAGTGACATTGTACTCCAGCATTGGGACTTTCCGATCGCGCCGAGTGGACGCTTTTGCCTGTTTTGCTCACCAGTGACCTAGAATTGAGCGGTCTGCCGCCAAGAGGCGTTGACCCTCGTCAAATCGTCCCTTGCCGATTTCCGACCCGCCAACGGCGGCGCGCCGGCAGACAAGGTGAAATCTACTCTCGCGGCTAACCGCTGGAAGCCAACGCATCGCGTGCCGCGACTCCGATCGATTCGCTCAGCGTCGGATGCGAATGAATGGCCGCGGCGAGGGCTTCCACGGGAATATGTGAACTTACCGCAAGCGCGCCCTCGCCAAGGAGCGATGCGGCCCCCTCGACGAGGATATGAACGCCGAGCACAGCGCGGGTGGCATTGTCATAAACGACCTTAAGCATGCCCTCGGCATGGCCCGAAACCTGCGCCCTGGCGTCTGCACGATAATCGTAGCGCGCTGTGCCAACGTCGTGCCCCGCCGCCCGGGCTTCAACCTCGGTCAGGCCTGCGATGCCCACTTCGGGCGCGCTGAAAATGACAGCGGAATTGCTGGCCGGTACTGGAAAACGGGTCGGCCGACCGAGCAAATGTCCCGCGAGCGCCAGCCCCTGTGCGGTTGCCCAATGGGCAAACATAGGGTGGCCGACAACGTCACCCACGGCGTAAATGCCTGCCTCGTCCGTCTCAAGCTCACCATCGACCTTAATGCCGTGATGGTCGAAGCGCACCGACGTGTGTTCGAGCCCGAGGCCGTCGACGTTTGGGCCACGTCCGGTCGAGTTCGAGCACCGATTGCGCGTCCGCCCCATGTTGCACGCCGTCGGCATCACGGTATTCCACACGGACGCCGTCTCCATTGCCGGATATTCGCAGAACCTGCGCGCCAAGCTCCAACACGATGCCTTGGCTCTGGATGTGGGCCTGCAGCGCGGTGGCGATCTCCTCATCGACGGGCGCGAGGATACGCGGGCCGGCCTCGATCAATGTGACTTGGCTGCCGAAAGCGGCGAAGATCTGTGCCATCTCAACGCCGATCGGACCGGCACCAATAGCAATCAGGCGCTTTGGCGGGCTTTTGACTTCAAGCAGTTGTTCACTCGTGATCACCTGTGGCAGGTCGATACCTTTGATTGGCAGCAGGTCAGGCACCGAGCCCGTAGCGATGATCGCGTTGGCAAACTCTATGTCCTCAGGCTCTCCATTTCCTGGAATGATCCGAGCCTCGCGAGGACCGAGCAGTACCGCCCTGCCGAACTGAACGGTCAGGGTTGGAATGTGGCGCGCGTGCTGCAAAGCAGCGTCGGAGCGACGCTTCAGGATCGCGGCTTTGCGCCCCATGATCGCGTTCCAGTCGATTTCGATCTCGCCTGTCGGCACTCGCAGACCGAACTCATCCGAGCGCTTGATTGCGCTCAGGCGTTGTGCGCTCTCGCGCAGAATCTTGGAAGGAATGCAGCCCTCGAACAAGCACGTGCCGCCAAGACCCGTGCCCTTCTCAACCAAGACTACGCGCCGCCCTCCGCTCGCAAGGGCCATGGCGGCCGGTGTGCCACCGGGCCCTCCGCCAATCACTAATACATCGACCTTTTTCATGTCTGCGTCCTCAACAGAGTTCGTCAGATAGCTGTCGGCGCTGTCGTGAACCAAAGCAGTTCTTCGGAATGCTCCGGACTATCGACTGGGGGCGCGAGAGTCGCGCCTGAATTCGTATAAGTCCACCTACAAGCACGAGCCACTTGGGAACTGTCTTATGAGCGCACCGGGCAGGGCCGAACCGCATCCGCCGGATCTGAAGCACCGGATCATGGCCGGGTTCATCGGCAATGTGGTCGAGTGGTATGATTTCGCGCTATACGGCTATCTCGCCGGCATAATCGCGCCGGTATTCTTTCCCGCCGACAAACCCACCGCCGGGCTGATCGCGGTCTACGGGATTTTTGCCGCCGGTTTTGTGATGCGCCCGCTGGAAGCCGCCGTTTTCGGCTGGTTCGGGGATCGTTACGGCCGAGAGCATCATCACGCTTCTTGCTCGGCTGGACGTATCTAAATTCCCCTGGGAGGAGCGAATTGGATTGGCCGTCGCCCAGACGAGGGCCATGCGGGAATGGATAGAGGCGCTCCGCTCCGCTCGGGAC
This sequence comes from uncultured Alphaproteobacteria bacterium, assembly GCA_963761005.1. Taxonomy (GTDB): domain Bacteria; phylum Pseudomonadota; class Alphaproteobacteria; order Rhizobiales; family Afifellaceae; genus DASWJZ01. Next base: position 429,462 of record CAVXFK010000026.1, on the reverse strand, counting down.
CATTTGAGATTCCAGCGCCTGTTTTATCGGGAAGCGTCGGCGAGGCTCGGCGCGCCGTACTCTGCGCGGACGCCGCTTACCAGTTTCTTGGTCGATAGAGGCCACCCCAAACGCCAGTAGCCCGGGGACGGCGAAGCAGCGACATCGGGCCAAAGCCGCCCTTGCATTCATCGAAGGTGCGCGACCCCGACGTAGAGGCCGCGCTCGTAATCCAAATAGCCCACACCCGCAGCCATGAGCGTATTCGCCTACGGGAGCGACCGCACCATGACCGCGGGGGCGAACGCCATCGCTCGTCTTGCCAAAGCCTTCGCGATGCAGGTCGAGGCGCTCCGTCGCTTGCGAAATGGTGGCTCGCTATTGGTGCGGGTTGAGCACGTTCATGTTCACGAGGGGGGCCAGGCCATCGTGGGACCTGTCGCTGTCGAGCAATGCGGTTCAAGAGAACCGCGGTCCGCCTAGGTGCATGTCCGAGTTCGGACCCTGGCCGTGTGAAAACACGCTCTTGTAAGAATCGCCTAGCAGAGAATTCCGCACACGGGCTCATATCGAGCAGGAGGTTTCGCCGGAGCCTGGCCTGCGACGGTAGCTGGGCATGCTATCCTACGCCTGCGATTGACGATCGAGTTTTCACACGACCAAGACCCTCAACGGCCGTTCGGCGGTGCGCGCTCGCCAACCCGCGCCTCTCCCTTGGGCGCTCCGCTGACGCTTGACTTTGAAGTGAAACGGTGAAGTATCAAAAAGTGGTCTGTCCACTTTACAGAAGGGCAAATTCGGCAGGGGATCACGGCTTGCGGCCGACTCAAAGGGAGGAACAAGAATGCGTGACATTTCTCGTCGGACACTGATGAAAGGCGCCGCCGCCCTTGGCGCGGCCACGACGCTCACTTCGGTCAAGGCGCTGGCCGCCAACAACCCGCCACAGATCGGCGTTGTCGGGAAGGTGAAGATCCCGTGGTTCGACAACGTCGCAAAAGGCGTCGAGCAAGCCGGAAAGGACCTGGGCGTCGACGCATCTATCATCAACCCCACGACCGATGACCCAGCGGAACAGGTCCGCGCGATCGAGGACCTCATTGCCAAGAAGGTCGACGTGATCGGCGTCGTCCCCAATGACGGAAAGGCGTTGGAGCCCGTTCTCAAGCGCGCGCAGGACGCCGGTATCAAGGTCGTCATGAACGAATCTCCCGGCCAGAAGAACGCCGACTGGGATATCGAGCTCATCCAGGACCAGGCCTTCGGCGAAGCGCACCTTGAGGCCTTCGCGGAGGCAATCGGCGGAGAGGGCAAATACGTCGTGTATGTCGGCGGCCTCACCGTCGCGCTGCACAATCTGTGGGCCGATTACGCGGTCGCCCTCCAGAAGAAGAAATATCCGAAGATGCAACAGATCGGCGATCGGTTTGGCGTCTCCAACAGCGTCGAGGACAGCTATAAGACCGCCGTCGACCAGATGCAGGCGCATCCCGACCTCAAGGGATTCCTGATTTTCGGCGCCAACGGGCCGATCGGCGCCGGCCAGGCCGTGGCCGACCGCGAGAAGATCGGCAAGGTCATCGTCGTCGGTCCGTTCATCCCAAGCCAGGGCGAAGCGCTCATGAAGGAGGGAGCGATCACCCGCGGCTTCCTATGGAATCCGATCGACTCCGGTTATGCTATGGTGGCGCTTGGCAATGTGCTGGCGACGGGTGGGGAGATCACGGACGGCATGGATCTTCTCGGTATGGGACCGGTCCAGGTTGACATGTCCACCCACGTCATCCGCGCCAACAAGCAGATCGATCTTAGTCCCGATACAATCGACAAGTGGGCCAAGATTATCTGATCGGCGGCTTTTCAGGCGAGCCGAGCTCCTGTCGGTTGACCGATCGAATTGGTGCTAGGGCTGCGTTCCATCGCCCTCCTGGTGGGGGCGCAGCCATTTCCTCTTCGTCGCGCCGGCGGGTGGAACGGCTCAGGACTCCAGGTTTGACGCGATGAACGTGGTCTCACCTCCCCCCGGCCGCGTGTCGCCGTTCCTCGCGCTTTCAGGCATCAGCAAGACGTTCGGCGGCACAGTCGCGCTCGATGCGATCGATTGGTCGGTCGAACGCGGCGAGGTGCATTGCCTGATCGGCGAGAACGGTTCCGGCAAGTCGACCCTGATCAAGATACTGACCGGCGTCCATGCGCCCGACCCCGGCGGCACGATCACGATCGAAGGCGAGCCGCACACGAGCCTGACGCCGCATCAGGCCAAGTCACACGGCGTACAGGTCATCTTTCAGGACCTATCGCTCTTCCCGAACCTCACCGTGCTGGAGAACATCGCGATCGACCTCGAGCTCAGTTCGGCGCTCCGGTCGCCGCCGCGTCGCGTGATGCGCGAGACCGCGCTTGCGGCGCTCGCCCGTCTCGACGCCGACCTCCCGCTTAATGTCCGCGTCGGGACGCTGCCGGTCGCCCAGCGCCAGATCGTCGCCATCTGCCGTGGGCTCGCCGTCAACGCCCGCCTCCTGTTCATGGACGAGCCGACCTCATCGCTCACGCGACACGAGGCTGAGCTTCTGTTCGCGACGGTTCGTCGGCTGAAGGAGCTGGGCGTCGCTGTCGTCTTCGTCAGCCACCGCCTCGAGGAGGTGACCGAGATTGCGGAGCGCGTCACGGTGCTCCGTGACGGCCGGAAGGTCGGCACCTTTCCAGCGGACGAGGTAGACCACCACCGCCTGGCCGAGCTGATGACCGGCGAGAGTATCGAGCACGAAGTCAGGGCGCGCACGCTTGACGAGCGCCGTCCGGCGCTGGAAGTCCGTCACGCGGCCCGCAGCGATGAGTTCGAGGACGTCTCCTTCGTGCTCCACAAAGGCGAGATTCTCGGTCTGATCGGGCTTCTTGGGGCCGGACGCACCGAGCTCGCGTTCTCGCTTTTCGGCATGACCAGGCTCGAGCGCGGCGAGATCCTCCTCAATGGTGCCCCTCTTCATCTGCGCTCAAATCAGGACGCCATCGTCGCCGGCATCGCTTATGTCTCGGAAGATCGCCTATCGCTCGGGCTTAACCTCAGGCAGTCGATCGCCGACAACGTCTCAATATCGGTGCTCGATCGGTTGTCGGATGCTTCGGGCCTTGTCGCGCCCCGCCGCAGGCACGAATTGGCGGACAGATGGGTGGCGCGGCTCGGAATCAGGGCGGCGAATATCGGCGCGCCTGTCCAAACTCTCTCAGGCGGCAATCAGCAGCGCGTCGTCCTTGCAAAATGGCTCGCCACCGACCCAAAAGTCCTGATCCTCGACAGCCCGACGGTGGGCGTCGATGTCCGCAACAAGCAAGGCATCTACGGGGTGGTGCGCCAGTTGGCGGAAGCGGGCGTCGCCATACTTCTGATCTCCGACGAGGTCCCGGAAGTCTACTTCAATTGCGACCGTGTGCTCCACATGCGCGGAGGACGAATCTCAGGTGAATTCACTCCGGGAGTTGCGAGCGAGGATGCTCTCTCGCAGGCCCTGTATGCCTAGACCGCTCGGAGCCATCTTCGGCCGTACCGAGACGGCGCTGATCGCGGCGAACGTCGTCACCGCCGCCATCCTCTCTCTGTCCTCGCCGTATTTCCTGACCCTTCCGAACGTCGTCAATCTGGTCGAAGCCTATTCGGTCACGACGATCCTTGCGGCTGGCGTCTTCGTGGTCCTCGTGTCCGGCGGGATCGACATTTCCTTCACGGCGACGGCGGCGGCGACGCAATACCTGGCCGCCTATCTCGCCACCAGCTACGGTTTTCCGCTCCTGCCTACGCTGGCGCTCGCCGCTGTTCTCGGCATCGCGATGGGCAGCATCAACGCGCTCCTCACCTACTATCTTCGCGTTGTCTCGATCATCGTCACCATAGCCACGTCGAGCATCTACTACGCGCTTCTCATCTACTTCACCGACGCGGAGGAGATTTACAATCTGCCGGACTGGTGGTCGAACCGCTTCGCCTTCTTTCGGTACGTGACCTCATCTGACGACGTGGTTAAGATCACGCTGCCGATCGTCGCCATGATCGCGGTCGTCGCCCTCACCCACTATCTCATGAGTTGCACGCGAATCGGCCGCCAAGTCTATGCGCTCGGCGGCAATCCCGAGGCAGCAAGCCGTGTCGGGGTCAATGTCCTCGGAGTCCTGTTGCTCGCTTACGGCTATCTCGGATTTCTCGCCGCCATCGCCGGCTTCATCCAGGCGGGCCGCGTCCACCAGGCGGTGCCGACCGCGATGGCCGGCCAGGAGCTGAACGTCCTCGCGGTGGCGATCCTGGGCGGCGCCAGCCTGGTCGGTGGCATAGGCTCGATGGGAGGCGTGGTCCTTGGCGTTCTCTTCCTCGCCATGTTGCAGAACGGGCTCAATCTGATCGGAGTCTCGTCCTACTTCTTTGGCGTCGTCATCGGTCTCGCCATCCTCATCTCCGTCAGCCTGACCAGCTACGCCGAGAAGCACGCGCGCCGGCGGCATGTGGCAAGCACAGTCTGATGCGCGACTTTGCCCCCGACCTCAGCGACACCGGCCGGAGCATGACCGGCCAACTCGATCGGCTGATCGTCGCCCTTCGCGGCGGCGCGGTCAGTGTCGGGCCGCTGCTTGTTCTGCTCACCGTTCTTGCTGGGCTGTTCTCACTGTTAGAGTCGACGACATTCCCCAGGGTCACCACCCTGCAGGCGATAATGTTCCAGGTGCCGGAGCTTGGGCTCTTGTCGCTGGCGATGGCGATCCCGCTGATCTCCGGCGGCATCAACCTCGCGATCATCGCCACCGCAAACGCGGCGAGCCTGCTGATGGCCTGGATCCTCACGGAGGTGATGCCGCCCGATGCGGCCGGCGCGACGCTGGCGCTTTGGCTCGTGGGCGCGCTCCTCGCTGGGCTGCTGCTCTCTGTCGTCGTCGGCTTGGCGACCGGCTTGCTCGTTGCCGCCCTGGGCGTTCACCCGATCCTGGTCACACTCGGCACGATGACGCTGCTGCACGGGTTCAGCATCTACTTCACGCGCGGGCGGACGCTCTCCGGCTTTCCCGATGCCCTGATCCTCGTTTCCAACGAGACGGTCTGGAGCGTGCCAATCTCGTTCGTCGTGTTAGTGATAGTGGCGATTGTCACACATGTGCTCTTAACGCGGACGGCGCTTGGCGTGCGCATCCACATGATCGGCTCGAACCTGGAGGCGACGCGCTTCTCGGGCGTCGATACACGGCGGGTGCAGGTGTGGGTTTACCTGATCTCCAGCCTTCTGTGCTGGATCGCCGCGGTCGTGATGATGGCGCGCTTCAACTCCGCGGGCGCGGATATCGCCCAGTCCTACCTGCTGATCACCATTCTCGCGGCGATCCTTGGCGGCATTGACCCCTATGGCGGCTTTGGCCGCATCGGCGGCCTGTTCGTCGCGTTATGGATCCTGCAGGTGATCGCCAGCGGTTTCAATCTCATGAACATCAGCCCGCAATTGGCGCTCGCCTCCTGGGGACTGATCCTGCTTGCCGTAATGGCCGTCAAACGCATCGCCGCGGCGCTCCCGCACGGATCCCGTGCCAGCCGCTCCCGGTCGGAAGCCAGCCCGACGCCCTCCGATGGCTGACCTACCGCGCATCGGCTTCGTCGGCCTCGGCTACATGGGCCACGGCATGGCGGTGAACATTTGCCGGCGCGGCTTTCCGCTTTGCGTCATGGCGCATCGCAAGCGGGAAGCCGTCGATGATCTGGTCCGCCGCGGGGCGGAAGAGGTCGCAACGCCGGCGGAGATGGCCACACGCACGGATATTGTGATCCTTTGCGTGACCGGTTCGGCCGAGGTGGATGATCTCGTGCGCGGCGAGCATGGACTCGCGGCAAGCGCGCGGCCCGGTCTTGTTGTCGTCGATTGCACGACCTCCGATCCTTCGACGCTGCTGCGCTTGGCCGCCGACTACGCGAACCACGGCATCCGGTTCGTCGATGCCCCACTCGGCCGATCACCGCGTGAAGCTTGGGAAGGACGGCTCTCCACAATGGTCGGCGGTGACGCCGAGGTCGCCGACAAGGTCCGTCCGGTGCTTTCCGCCTTTGCCAACACCATCCAGCACGTGGGCGCGCTCGGCAGCGGCCACCGCCTGAAGCTCGTCAACAATTTCATCTCGCTCGGCTTTGCGGCGCTGTATTCGGAGGCGCTCGTGCTGGCGCTCAAGGCCGGCCTGACGACGGAAGCCTACGACGACCTCGTGCGGTCGAGCCGCATGCATTGCGGCTTCTACGATACCTTCATCGGCTGGGCGCTCGATGGCGACGCCGACAGCCACCGGTTCGCGCTCGATACGGCGCTTCACACCATCTCGGACGTCGCCGCCTTCGCCCGGTCGGTCAATCTGAAGAGCCGCCTTGCGGCCGGCATCTGTGACGTCTATTGCCAGGCCGTGGCAGCCGGCGACGGCGAGGCAATGCTGCCGGAGCTGCCGCGCTCTGTGGCCAAGGCGAGCGGCGTCGATCTCAAGCCAGCGCGACCCAACCGCTCGACCTGAGCGCGATCGCCCGGTCGCGGAGCTACCGGCTCATCGCGTGAGCTTTCTGGACCTTGCGGCGACGTGAGCCGGTGCCGTTGCCGATCACGCGCTGTGTGCTCAGTTCGATATTGCGGATGTGCCTCGTCATTGCACGGACGGCTTCGTCGGGATCGTGCGCGGCAATCGCCGAAGCGATCTCGCCGTGATCTCGCGTGCTCTGCGCGATCAGCCCCGGCTCGTTGCGTGCGCGCTGGTCAAAGTTCTGGAAGTCGACGCCGAGATTGTAGAGGCCGTAAGCAATCCGCTGAAGTACCGCATTTCCCGCGATCTCCGACAGCTTTTCGTGGAAGCGGGTGTCGAGGATGCGAAAGCCGATCGGGTCGTCCTGCACGGTGTCGTGCGCGGCAATGATCCCTTCCAGGTCCGCGATGTCGGACCGGTTGGCCTTGTCCGCCGCCCGCCGCACGATCTCGATCTCGATAACGCGGCGACTGTCGAAGGCGTCCCTGAAATTGGCCTTCGTGAGCGATAGGTAGAAATCGAGGGGCGCCAGCAAGGTTCGCGCATCGAGGTTGCCGACAAAGGCGCCGCCGCCGTGCCGCGATTCGATGACACCCAAGGTCGAAAGAGCGCGCAGCGCCTCGCGCAGGCTTGGCCGGCTTATGCCAAAGATCTCGATCAGCTCTCTTTCCGGCGGTAAACGGTCCCCAGCGCGGAGGCTTCCGGTCCTGATGAGCTCCAGTATCCGACCGACGACCTGCTTCCCCAGAGCCTGCTTCTCGATACGGCCTATCGTCGCAGAGCTCAGCGATGTTGCCTTTACGCGCTTGGCCATGCGTTCCTCAGGTGTCTCGAGCGGACTGATGTTAGCATATTTGCTGAACGCACTGTCTGCGCGCTTTCTTCCGGGTTTGGTGCGCCGCAATTCTCTAACTCAGCCGCAGCCAAGCGACTGCTCCCGAACCGGAAGTCGTTGTCGACGATGACGACGCGCTCAACCATTCGATCCTACTCGGCGGCCGGGCGCTCGATGTGCGCTGCCTAAGCCAGAAGCGCTTGGGGCGCTCCGGCACATACAAAGCGCGATTGCAGACGCCGGATACGCCGGAGTCGATGTCATCGAACTCCATGATGATCGGCCGGCTGCGTCACCGGCGTGCTCCAGCGCCTTCCTCAGTTTGCCGTGGGCGCGGACGAGAACGGAGTAGGCTGCAGCGACGCCCGGCCGTGCGTCATCGCGTCCGGCGAAATCTCGGGCTATGCTTATCTGAGCAAATTACAGCACTCTTGCCCGCTGGGAACGCTGTGGCTTTCAAGCTGATCGAAGTGGCGACGCCGGCCGACCAATTGAAAGCCGTCGTTGCAGTCGCCCGCGAGGCTGGTGTCGACGACGTCCAGATCGACCCCGCGGCCATGGAGGACGGGCGCCGGTCAGTTCGGCTCGTCGTCGGTGAAATTGACCGTCAAAGCCTGCTCGACCGGCTGCAGGGGGCACTGGGCACGTCGGAGAACTGGCGCATAACTATGCTGCCGGTCGATACCGTCATACCCCTCGAAGAGCCGACCGAGGAAGAAAAGTCACCGGGGGAAGAAGGCGAGGAAAAGAGGAGGGAGGAGCAGGCGCGGGCGTCGCGTGAAGAGTTGCACAATCTCGTTGCGGGCGGCGTCCGCACCGATTCCAACTTCATTCTCTTGGTGTTCCTGTCCACCGTCGTGGCTTCAGTAGGCCTGGAGAAGGACAGCGTTGCGGTGCTGATCGGCGCCATGGTGATCGCGCCGCTGCTCGGCCCCAACGTCGCCTTCGCCTTCGGCGCCGCCATCGGTGAGCGCGCCCTCATGTTTGCCGCCACTAAGGCCAATGTTCTTGGCGTGACCTTGAGCATCGTGGTCGCCGGGCTGATTGCGTTTGTCGTCACCCCGAACGTCGCCAGCCATGAGCTGATGGCGCGAACGTCCGTCGATTACGACGGGATCGCCCTGGCGCTCGCGTCCGGGGCGGCGGCGGCGCTCTCTGTCACTACCGGTCTGTCCAGCACGCTGGTTGGGGTCATGGTCGCCGTTGCCCTGCTGCCGCCTGCCGCAACTCTGGGGATCATGGTCGTGGCCGGCCGGATGGATCTTGCGATTGGCGCAGGCATGCTGCTCGTGGCCAACGTCGCCTGCGTCAATCTCGCTGCGCAGGTCATATTTCTCACCAAGGGCATCAAGCCGCGCACCTGGTTCGAGCAGCAGAGCGCCCGCAAGGCGGTGTTGGTAAATCTGACCACGTGGATCGTGCTTCTTGCCATCCTGGTCGGGGTCATCGCCCTCCGCCGGTCCGGGGAGGTATGACTCGGTTGCCGAGGTAAGATACCCAGGTGTGGGTCGACCTCTGCCGGGGCGTGAGGGGGAAGCTCCCAGCAGTCTCCACACCAATCACGACCGGTGTTTGGAGAAATCTTCTAAGCACAACTCGGTGTTCAGCGTTTCGCGATTCGCCCTCCTCGCACTTCGTACGGAGGCGCAGTTGACCGTGCACAACTTCCGACCAACGTGGGCATTCGCCGTGGCATTTTCTTAGGTGTAAGCCGGAATAGTCGATCGCCAGGATTTTTGAGATCGCGTCCATGGCGTTCAGGACCGCCATGCCGAGGACCATGAGGACAACACCGAGAAGCAGATTGTCGCCGCCGCCTTTGTCGTCTCCTTGCGGCCTGCTCATGAAGGTCAAGCTTTCCAATGCCAGCGATGGCCTAGCTATGCCATCGCGGCGTCTTCAGCGCCGGCACATCGGCGGGAGAACTTCCGCCACGCCGGAATGCCTCGACGATGGGACAACCCGCTGCACGCGGCTCTGTGTGAGCGTCGATCTCTTTCCAGGCCAGTACGCGCGGATCGCCTCAACGATGCGGCGCCGCGTCGAGCGCATCTCGGCCGAGGCCATGGGGAACTCAGCGAATGTGCTTTGCTCCGGGCTGACCTGGGCCGGGACCTTTCATGCCGTGGGCGCGCGGCTTCTCCGCGAACACGCGGCCGAGATCGGTCTCAACCCGGCATTCACCATCCATGACCGCGAGGACAGCGCCGACCTGATGGTCGAATTTGTGTTTAATTAGAGGGTTTCCGTTACCGCGCGTGGTGGACCAAAGTCACTCTATGCACCTCTGTTGGCCCTCTGTGATACTTTGCTCATACTGAAACAGGATGGAACGTTCGGGTGATGGAGGAGGCCAATGCCAGAGAATATCCGAGATGTTACGAGCCAATATAAGCCGCCCTGGTACGAAGCGATTAACCCGCTTTACACTGTCAAGAAGGTGCTTCAAGGAACGTTTTGCTTTCCATTCGGCAGCGGATTTGGCTGCGGAGAGGCTATGGAAATTTCGCAAGGCGAAGAACTGAGCCTCGAAGCGAATATTGGCGCACAGAGCAGCGGCGTATCTGGCGGGGTGAAGATCGGCGCCAAATTCACACAAACCGTCAAATGGTCATACACATCGAAGAAATGCGAATACTGCCGCCCGCAGGTCTGTTTCCCTAATTCGACGCTCACCATTGCCGAGGTGACCACTGTCGCTCCGCCTTTCTGGTGGACACAGACAATCGAAATGTTTGATCCGGGGCCTCAGGGCCAAATTGAACGTAACTGCACGCAGAATGATCCCCTTTGTAAGTGCTCAGGCAGTGAGACGGCTCTGCACGAGCCTTCGCCGGAAGGAACAGCGGTAACGCAGGGACCGCCCAGGTCGGTCTTGATGCTTCCGACTGGCTTCGGCCTGAAGGAGGATGGCGGAGTGGCACAGTCGACCACCCTCGCACAGGCGGTCGGCGACCGCGTCGACAAGCTTTGGAGGACGTTTCACGATGGAACGTCAGGTGACGTTTCTCTTGGAATCCTTGATCCGACAGGCGAGGTCAACTGGCTGCACCCGGCAGGCCAGGAAGCGTCAAACCGACTTTCCCTGTTGTCTCGCAACGCCAAGGAGTACGTCGCCGGCGGTCTCCCCGCGGCGATAATGGGTAGGTATCACACCGTGGTCGCCATCGGGCCATGCGGCGCCGGGGATGAGGCTGAAGTCACGATGACGCTGGCGAATTTAGATGGCGACTCAAAAACAATTGAGGCGCAGCGGGGGGTCAGCCACGGCGTTGCAACAATCATAGCAGCGCAGTTCGATTTCGGGGCGGACGGGCTCAGTCCCGGTACTCGTGCGATGTTGCACATCAAGCTGCAACACAAAGATGATCCGTGCAGCGCAAGCTTCCTCACCGAGGAATTGATTGTGACTCAGGCCGTCTGAACACCGACCGCGATTACTTCCTCGCTTGGAGCGGAGAGACTAGGGTGATGTGCCGTACCGCCGTCTGCCGGTTCGACGACGAAGACGCCCGCTCCCAGGCTTCAGTGATCAGGACGTTGGGAGCACTGACCGCAGAGAACGGCTGGCGCGCCCAGGGCTGAAACGGGACAACCAAGACAGGCCCTTGTTCTTTCTTGTTCACGTCGCATCCTGACTAGATGTGCTGACAAGCGATTTGTCCCGTACGATCGATGAGGCAGAGTTGGCCGGATGGGAGGGCCTTGAGGTCTCGTGCGGCGCCTGCCGCTGCGTGTACATTGTGCCTTGGCATCGCATCCGCCGCCGAACCGGGCACAGAAAACTCTCCGCGATCAAGCAACGGCTGGTCTGCGAGAAGTGCCGTATCCCGCCCGCGCGCGTCGTCCTGATCAGGAGGGTCTATCCGGCCGCAGAAGGCTCGCCTAAGACCGATAGGCTGGAGATTTGAGGGTCAGATGTGCGGCCGCTACGATAACCTCATTGCGCGCGAGGCCTACCGGCTCCTGTTCAAAGTGAAGCGGCTCCCTCCGTCGAATTTTCCACCGCGCTACAACATCGCTCCGACCGACCAGATCCCGATCATCCGCATCGACCCACGCGACCAGACCAGGGAGCTGGCGATGGCGCGGTGGGGATTGGTTCCCGGGTGGTGGTCGAAGGAGTTGCCGAAGGTCCCACACATCAACGCCAGGGCCGAGACGCTCCACACTTTGAGGATGTTCAAGGAAGCATTCGCCAAGCGAAGGGCTCTCGTCCCGGCGACAGGCTTCTTCGAGTGGCAGAAGCGGGCCGACGGAAAACAGCCTTACCGCTTCCAGCGTGAAGACCTTGAACCCTTTGCCTTTGCCGGGCCTTGGGAGTTCGCAAAATCGCGGGTCAGGAGATACTCTCGGCGACCATCATCGTGGGCAAGCCGAACCGGCTTGCTGCCGCGATCCACGACCGCATGCCGGTCATCCTGGAGCCACACGACTACGACTGCTGGCTCGCCGCGGGCGTGGTTTCCCTGAAGGTTGCTTGCGTGCGCTTATAGGCCCGCTCGGCGCAGGCCACCGGCCGTTTCTATGCCGATGCACTTTGGGCATGCGGCTATTTCCTTAGCGTCACCGGCAGCGCGAGTTCAACGGCGGAGGCGGCTGCAAGAAAGCATGGTCGGTGTTGATCGGGATCAAGACGAAGCGCCGGAGCCTAGCTATTTTTCATTTGAAGTCAGCTCGTGGCGCGGCTTGTGGAGGAAGAACGATGGATAAGGATCGTGTCGCCGGGTCGGCGAAGGTTGTCAAAGGCAAGATCAAGGAGGCAGTCGGCAAGGCAGTAGGTGACAGCAAGCTGGAGTTGCAGGGCAAGGTCGACAAGATCGAGGGCAAGGTTCAGAACGCCGTCGGCGGCCTCAAGGACACGCTCAGAGGGAAATAGGCGTTTGTGGGAGCGTGTCCATTTGTTGCGCGCAGGGAGCCCTGGCCGCGGTTCGCTTTTCAGCGCTTCCTTGGAACGGAAAGTGGATCAATTGGAACGCACTTTCATGCGCCCGAGTAAGACGAACAGATTATGAGTTGCAACGGTCTCTATCTCCTGCTCGGCGCTTTGGTCGTCGCAATCGTCGTTATCGGCTACCTGCTCTACCAGGAGCGACAGAAGACAAGCGGCATAGACATCAACGTCGGCAAGGGGGGTATTTCGGTCGAGACGAAGTAGTCGCCCCCGCTTGGGGCTTTTCGCTCGAGAGCAAAGAGGGCAAACTTTCAGCTAGGTGCTGCAACGGGGATAATCATGTCACTGGGGCTCATTCTTGTCATCATCCTCATCATTTTCCTGCTTGGCGGCTTCAGCGGCCGCTTCGGCGGCTACGGCTATGGCTTCGGTCACGGTGGCGTCGGGGTCATCGGCATCATTCTGATCATAGTCGTCGTGCTGCTTCTCATGGGCCGGCTTTGATGTGACGGGCCAAATGCCGGATGAGCCGTCTTCGCCTGCATCCTGAAAATCATCTGGTTTCGCGCATCGGGTGGCTGAGGGCGGCGGTTCTGGGAGCCAACGATGGCATCGTCTCGACCGCAAGCTTGATCGTCGGCGTCGCCGCCGCTGCAGCGAAACCGAGCGATGTCGTGATAGCGGGCGTCGCGGGTCTCGTGGCGGGCGCCATGTCCATGGCGGCGGGTGAATACGTCTCGGTCAGCTCACAGGCCGACACCGAACAAGCGGATCTCGCACGTGAACGAAAAGAGCTGAGTGCGGACAGCGCGTCCGAGCATGAGGAACTCGCCGACATTTACGTCAGACGCGGTGTCGAGCCTGATCTCGCCCGCCAAGTTGCCAAACAGCTAATGGCGAAAGATGCCCTCGCAGCGCACGCCCACGATGAACTGGGCATCTCGGAAATTACTACCGCCCGCCCCGTCCAGGCGGCCCTGACGTCGGCCGCGACCTTCTCGGTAGGCGCTGCCATGCCATTGTTGGCCGTCCTAGTGTCGCCCAACACCTTGCTTGTGCCGATCGTCTCCGCGGCCTCGTTGTTGTTCCTCGCTCTGCTGGGCGCGATTGGCGCACGCGCCGGGGGCGCGAATGTCCTGCGCGCCACCGCGCGCGTAACGTTCTGGGGCGCGTTGGCCATGGCGCTCACGGCCGGCATTGGTGCGATGTTTGGGACAGTGGTTTGAAGTGCGGCTGTACCAAGACCCTCAGCACGCCTACACGGAGCGCCTACTTGATTCTGTCCCGATCACGGCCCCGGCGAGGATGCCGACACCGTCGCCGGCGACGCAGTGGATGGTCGAGCCGAGGACTTGGCGCCAGCGGACGGCGACATAGCGCTCATGCAGACCGGGCAGCGGCTCACGGCCGCCGAGCAAATACAGGAAGGCTCCGAAAGGTCCCGAGTAGAGTGTGATCAGGACGAAGCCCCACCTGAGAACCGGGTTCTCGGGAGTGGAGCGAATGTCCACGGCGGCGGAGGCCACCGACAGTGCGGTCAGCCCGAACCATAGAAGCATGACGCCGTCGATGATCATGGTGTCGCTCCCCGGCAAAATCGCCTGGGTCTGCAATATTGACCCAAGTCAAGACCTGGGCCGCTATCGTGATTATCTTTCTGACATCTGCACCCAGTGCGCGATCGTGCGAGGGGCTACAGCGGGAGGTACCTTTTATGGCAAATTTGATACCCTGGAGTACCGTTGAGATCGGCGACCTCAATATCTTCACGCCGATGCTCCCGTCCTTGGTCGTCTACACTTGGTATGTTGACGATCAACCAGAGAGCACCATCACCTACTTTTGGCGCGACGAGGACACTGGGATGATTTATCAAGAGCACCTCGTCGTTGCTCCCCTGACCTTTGAAGAGGCTGTGACCAAAGCTCAGGAGGAGGCGCCAAAGCGCGGCGTTGACCGAATTCATGTCAAACACGCCCGATCATCCACGAAGCCGGGAGCCAAAGCGAAGCGGGCGACCAAAGCGGGCGCGACACGACTGAAGAAACGAGTTCCCGCCAAGCGCAAGCCGGCAAGGCGTTCGCGCTCTGCCTGACATTGCGACAAGCTGGAATTAAATGCCGCCGCCTGCTCGACGCGCTGCTCGCCGAGGCGCCGGCGCCGGCCGAGGAACGTGAGATGGAGGCGGCGGAATGACCCCGAAGCACCGCACGCCATGAACCGCACTGTCTCGCTGATCCTGTTCCTCGTTTTGGTACTGGGCGGCGGTCTTGCCATCGGCTACCTGACGGCGCCTGGAGAATGGTACGCACAACTGACCAAGCCTGCCTTCAATCCACCGGGCTGGATATTCGGGCCGGCGTGGACGCTGCTTTATGCCCTGATCGCCGCGGGCGGTTGGCGCGTCTGGCAGCGCGATCGGGCCAGTTGGCCGATGAAGCTTTGGTGGACGCAGCTCGTCCTCAACTTCCTGTGGTCGCCGATCTTCTTTTCAGCCCACCAGATCGGCCTCGCGCTCGTCGTCATCCTCCTGCTGCTCGCCGCCATCCTCGCTTTCATCGCCGCGTCGTGGCGGCAGGACCGCGTGGCGGCATGGTTGTGCACGCCCTATGCCGCCTGGGTGGCGTTCGCTTCGGTGCTCAATAGCTCGATCTTCACACTGAACTGAGGTGGAGGCCGCGGAATGAGTGACATCAAGTTGTTCCGCATTAGCTCGGGCCAGGTCGATGCTATCGGGATGCCACCTTCGCGGAACGTCCGGTGTTGGCGGATTTTGTTGAAAAACTCGCTGAAGCGACTTCCGCGC
The DNA here is from genome assembly GCA_963761005.1 of uncultured Alphaproteobacteria bacterium. Lineage (GTDB taxonomy): Bacteria > Pseudomonadota > Alphaproteobacteria > Rhizobiales > Afifellaceae > DASWJZ01. The sequence continues at coordinate 414,423 of CAVXFK010000026.1, read as the reverse complement.
GCCGTCCCGCGCAGGTGACCGAAACGCGATTCCAGAAGCAGGCGTTTCCTGAATCAATAACGAAAGCAGACCTCGGATCGAAGGCGCGAAGACCGCCAACTATTGCAGCCGCGAAATCGTCGAGTGGCTCACAGCATAGGAGCGCGCGATGTCGACCAATGGCTCTCCTGTCTCCCGGCGAGCAAGGGGTTCCTTCCGTTGATGTGGCGTCAGCTTGGGCTTTCTCCCCATACGGACTCCCCGCGCCTTTGCGCGTTCGCGTCCTTCGCCTGTCCTCGTTCGGATCAGCTCGCGCTCGAACTCGGCTAGGCCAGCAAGTACCGTCAGCATCAGCCGCCCGTGAGGCGTTGTCGTGTCGGCCCAGGAATCGCGAAGCGATCGAAAGCCGGCCCCTCGCTCGGCGATCGCTGCGAGCGTGTTCAACAGATCCCGCGTCGATCGAGCGAGCCGGTCGAGGCGCGTCACCAGCAGCACGTCGCCCTTTTGGAGGAACTGCAAAGCGCGCCTCAACTGCGCTCGGTCAGTAATTGCCCCGCTGACCTTTTCTCGGAAGATACGGCTGGCGCCGCCAGCCTTCAGCTCGGCGACCTGGGCTTCGACACTTTGCCCGTCGGTCGACACCCGGGCATAGCCAAAAGTGGTCATGAACGGCGCCCCGTTTCGCACCTGAATTATGCACAGCGTAACCCATTGGCGGACAACGGCCAAGAGAACCGTGCAAAATTCTTGAATTATGCACCGCAAGCTCCCGAGCATGACACGAGAGTCCTTCGCTGAGATTGGCGTTGCTGCGCCGAGGGAGCAATAGGCGATCGGCGGGGCTGGTCGGGGTTGCGCAGCCTATCGTCTATTGCAGTGAAAGTGGCGGCGTAGCCCGCAGGTGTCAGGTAGCCAAGCGAGGAGTCCGGACGTCGCTGGTTGTGGCTGACGACATATCTGTCCTGATCCAACGCTTCGCGATGTCGCCACCGTCGAGCTGCTCGCCCAGCGCCTCTAGCCGCTCGATCGTTTCCCTCTTCAAGCCACCCCATCTGGCGATGACGACGCCGGCTACTCGAAATCATTCCTCGTACGTCATCCCGAAGATCGTGTCCGTCAGCCAGCGGCGGAAAGAATTGTTGTCCTGGAATTGTTTGAAGAGCTGGGCGTCGTCCTTGAACATCGCGGTGATCACTCGCTTGAGCGCCTTGTCGTGCTCGATGCGGGCGTTCTGCCGGTCGGAGTTTTGCTTGGCGTTATGGTAGGCCGGGTCGGCTGACACCTTCGGCGGGATCACCTCGATGATGCGCTTCTCCACGGCCTTTGGATCGTTGAACAGCCCGCCGAACTGGTCATTGAACGCCTTGATGATGTTCGAGAGCTTGTCCATCTCCGGCTCGGGTTTGCGCCCGCCGCCGCTGGTTGGCACGGGTTCGATCTCCGCGTCGCCGTCGGGCAGCGCGATGGCCAACGTGGCCTTTTTCTCGGCGCGGTAGCTGTCCATGTCGATTGCTTCGAGGATGCCTTTGGCGAGGTCTTCTTCCTTCGGCGCGGGCAGCTTCGGGATGAGGAAGTTCAGGAAGATGGAGAGCTTCTCCCACTCCTGCACGCCATAGGGCAGGATGGTCGCGAGAAAGTCATAGGTGCGAGTGAACGCCTTGGCCTTGCCCTTGAAATCCACCTGCCCGTCCTCGTCGAGGTCGTTCACATAGACGGCCACGCCGGCGTCGAGGATGGGGTCGAGTTTCTCACGATCGGCTCCGGCCAAATACAACTCCACCAGCCCGTCGATCTGCTCCCGCGAATAGACCTGATAGCCGTCCAGCTCGCCTTTGAGGGTGTGCAGTTTGTTCGGATCGGTCTCCTTGCTGAGAATCGTCGTGCGGTAGTAGTCGGCGAACGACTTCTCGATCATTTCGGTGTCATTCTGGAAATCGAGCACAAAGACATCGTGCTTCTTCGGGTGCGCCCGGTTCAGGCGGGAAAGCGTCTGCACGGCTTTGATGCCGCTGAGGACCTTGTCCACATACATCGTGTGCAGCAGCGGCTCGTCGTAGCCTGTCTGGAACTTGTCGGCGCAGATGAGGAAGCGATACGGGTCTTCCTGAATGCGGTCGGCGATGTCGTTGCCGGGAAATCCGTTGAGCTTGGCCTCGCTCACCTTCTCGCCCTTGAACACCGGTTCGCCAGAGAACGCGACGATGGCCTTGTAGGGGCTCTTGAGCTCCGTGAGGTAGTCGCGAATAGCGCAGAAATACTGGATCGCCCGCTGGATGCTGCCGGTCACCACCATCGCCCGCGCCTGCCCGCCGATCTTGTTCTGGCCGATCACCTGTTCGAGGAAGTGGTCCACCATGATCTCGGCCTTGTCGCGGATGGCCTTGCTGTGGCTCTCGACGTAGAGGCGCAGCTTCTTGCGCGCCTTCTTCACGTCGAACTCCGGGTCACCCTCGACCGTCTTCGCCAGCCGGTAGTAGCTGTTCACGGGCGTGTAGTGTTTCAACACGTCGAGGATGAAGCCCTCCTGAATCGCCTGCTTCATCGTGTAGCCGTGGAAAGGCCGGTGCTTCACCTCGCCGCCTTCCGGGTAGGCGATGCCGAACATCTGGAGCGTCTTGTTCTTCGGCGTGGCGGTGAAGGCGAAGTAGCTGGCGTTGGGCAGCATCTTCCGCTGTTCGATGATGCGGTTGACCTTGTCCTCGGTAGTCTCCTCTTCTTCCTCGGTGGCCTCGCCCAGCGCCGCGCTGATCGCGGCCGCCGTGCGCCCGCCTTGGCTGCTGTGCGCCTCGTCGATGATGATGGCGAAGTTCCCGCCGCGATGCTCCGCGCCGATGCTGTCGAGCACGAACGGGAAAGTCTGCACGGTGGAGATGATGATCTTCTTGCCGTCCTTGAGGAACTTCGCGAGCTGCTCGGTCTTCGAGACGCCGCCACCTTCCTTCACCGCGCCGATGATGCTGCCCACCTGAGCGAAGCCCTTGATCGTCTCGCGGATCTGCTTGTCGAGGATGCGCCGGTCGGTGACGACGATGATCGAGTCAAAGACTTCCTTGCCGTCCTTGCGCGCGCTGATGAGCTGGTGCGCCAGCCACGCGATGGAGTTGGACTTGCCGCTGCCGGCCGAGTGCTGGATGAGGTAACGCTGGCCCGCGCCCTTCGCCCGCACATCGGCCAGGAGCTCCCGCACCACGTCGAGCTGGTGATAGCGCGGGAATATCTGCACCTGCTTCTTCTTCCCGGTCTTCGGGTTCTCCTCCTCCACGATCTGCGCGTAGTTCTCCAGAATCTCCGTCAGGCCCGCCGGCGTCAGGATGCGTTTCCAGAGATAATCCGTCTTCAGCCCGTCTGGGTTGGGCGGATTGCCCGCGCCGTCGTTCCAGCCCTGGTCGAACGGCAGAAACCGCGAATCCTTCGCCATGCCCTTGCCGCCTTTGAGCGCGGTGCACATCGCCACCTTCGCGTCATCCACCGCGAAATGCACCACGCAGCGGCCGAACTCGAACAGCGTCTCGCGCGGGTCGCGGTCGCGCTTGTATTGCTCGATGGCGTCCTCGACCGTCTGCTTGGTCAGGCTGTTCTTCAGCTCGAAGGTCATCACCGGCAGACCGTTGATGAACGCGCACAGGTCCAGCGCTCGTTTCGTCTCCTCGCGGCTGTAGGCAAGCTGGCGCGTAATGCTGAACCGGTTCTGCGCGTGCCGCTCCACCGCCTTCTTGTTCTCCGGCGAGGGCGTGCCGTAGAATAGATCGAAGCTCAGCGCGCCGTGCTTGATGCCATGCCGCATCACGTCAATTGTGCCGCGCCGGGAAATCTCCCCCTGCAAGCGGGCGAGGAACTTCTGCCGCGCGATGGCTTTCTTGTCCGTGTAATCCACGATGCCGAGCTTGGCCGTCTCCTCCGGCTGGGTGGCGGTGAGAAAGGCGAAGAGCTGCTCCACGTCCATCGCGAACTCGCGATCATACGACGCGGCGCGACCGGCGAACCAGCCGCTGCCGCCGGTCTCGGGCGCGGCTTCCGCGACGATGCCCGACGCACCGGACGAAAGCCCGTCCACGCCGGTCATGTGGCGCATGATGAGGGTTTCGAGTCCTTTCTCGCTGGTGTCGGTTTTCATGGTTCGATCTCGTCGGGTTCAGCTTCTTCCAGCGGCAGGTCGGCGGTGGAGTTGGAGGTGGAGTCGGGGGTGGAATTGGCGGCGAGGTCAGGCAGTTGGGCGGCGGCGGTGCGCACGTCCAGCTTGCCGGTCACCACGTCCGCCGTCAGCCGCGTCCGGTATTCCTGCATCAGCGCGATCTCCCGCTCCGTCCGGGTGATGGCGGTTCGCAGCGGCGCAAGGTCCTCATCAATGAAATCGAGAATTGCTTGTTGTTCGGGAATTGGAGGAATCGAGACAACGAGGTTCGCGTATTTGTCTGCACCAATGTTTTGAATCGTTGCCCTGTTGAAAATCGCATCCTTCCAGCTTGCGAACGCTGTGCTCTGTGTGAAGGCGAATAGAAATGTCGGAATGACAACTGCGGCATTCGGACGAGCACGAATAAGGTAGCCTGCGTAACAGGCCTTCTCGGTTTCCGTGCGAACCAAGAAGGCTTTCCCGACCGTTGCTCCGCTGCGCGCGAACAGAATGTCGCCATCTTCGACCGGGTAATCTTTCGCCACCGCAGGCGGCAAAGAGCGGAACGTATCGGGCCGAAGGCTGCCGTCGTTATTGAAGTCAGTAATGCGCAAGTATCGCGGCCAGTCGCGATTGTCGAACTCGGCTGCCGCGTTCGCGCCATAGGTCAGCTTGCCAACGATGCAGAATTGTAGCCGGCGCGTTTCCCAATGCTTCGGGATGTCGCCGAGCCAGGCAATGCCGGAGGGTTTGAGGGGGGCGTTTGGGTTGAGGCCGCTGGTGACGGCGTGGTGGATGATGGCCTGCTTCTGCTCCACCAGCAGCGCGATCAGCTTCCGCTTCGCCCTGATGAACCCGTCGATCTTCCGGTTCGCATGATCCAGAAACCGCACGATCGCGGCTTGCTCGTCGGGGGGCGGGAGCGGAATAACGACACGCCGCAATGCGTGCATCGGTATCCGCATTCGGATTGTGTTGAACTTGCCCGTGGCCTTTGACTGGAGAAACAATATTCCGTTTCCCAAACCCCAAAGGCTTTGCTGAAAGGTCTTATCCTGAAAAAGCGTGTCGAAGAAATGGATCGAGTCCTTATCACGCCGAGGGTGAAGCACGTAATAGACAGGGCTGACTGCTCCGAAGTATTTTGAAAGCCCCACCGAGCCAACCACGACATTCATGCTGTTGAGCACGATGTCTCCAGGATAGGCCAACGTGTAGGCGGAAAGGTCATCCTTGGCCTTGTTGCCACCTGATTTCTTCTCTGAGTAAGGAATCACCCCTTGTCGAAGGCTGAGCGACAAGATGTCTTTGGTTTTAACTGGCCGGTTTTGTTCAATTCGTTGGACGAGCGGTCTACCCAACGGAACTGCTTCCCATCGAGACGGAACTTTCCCAAGCCACTTCGACCCCGACTCCTTGTATTCCGCATACGGTTGGAGTTCCTCGATCATGCTGCGGCATCCGGCCGGGCGGGACGTTTCCACGGACTGGAAGCAAGCGCGACGCAGGTTTCCACGGGAAACGGTCGGTTCACTTCGCCGCTCCTTTCGTGATCTCGGTGAGCAGGCCCTCGGTTTCCTGCTCCAGTTTGAGGATATCGGCGCTGATCTCGGCGAGAGTGCGGAGCTGCGGCGGCTGGTAGAAGTGGCGGGTGAAGCTGACTTCGTAGCCGATTTTGGTGTCGGTCTCGACGATCCAGGCGTCGGGCGTATAGGGCAGGACTTCGCGGCGGATGAAGGCCTCGATGCCGTCCTCCTCCAGTAGCGGGATCTGCTCGAAGTCGCGCAGCTCGCTGTCGGGCTCATATTCGAGGACGAGCTTGGGGTCGCTCGCCGGATTGGGATAGAGGCCGCGCAGCGGGTCGGGCTGGGTCTTGCCGGGCTTGTGGACTTTCTTGATGACGGGCGCGGCGGATTCGTCGCGCCAGCTCACGGCGGCGATGATGCGCTTGAGGTCGGCGGCGCTGGCCTTGAGGCCGAGCTTCTTCAGCGCGGCGTCCACTTTCTCCAGAAAGAGGTTGTGGTCGGTGAAGAGTCCGTCGCCCAAGGCCTCGCGGAGTTGGGTGGCGGTGGCGACGAGTTCCGCATCGCGCCGCCAGGTGTCGGCGTCGAGGAGCTTCTTTTTGGTTTTCTCGGCGAGGCCCTTTTTCGCGCCGCCCTCGCCGTTGTCCTCGTCGTCCCCGGCTTCGTCGTCGCCCCATGCGGCCAAGAGCTTCGCCAGGTCCTCGCGCACGGCCTGCGGTTTCTCGAACAGGTCGTCGCCGAGCTTTTCGTAGAGCGCGGCGCGGATGTCTTCGTCGCCTGAGGCGAAGCGCAGCGTCTCGATGCGCGGGCGGGTGAGCTGGCTGTGGAGACGGAGCGGGCGCTCGACCTTCACCTTCCAATAGCCGAAGGCGGCATTGGGGAAGATTTTCGACTGCGGCGTTTCCCTGAAGGCAAGGAAGGCGTCGCAGATGCGCTGGATGTCCTCGGGGGCGAGTTCGCAGTTCTTCTTGCCCATGTTCTTGCGCAGCGGGCGAAACCACTGGGTAGCGTCGATGAGCTGCACTTGGCCGCGGCGGTGCTCGGGCTTGCGGTTGGTGAGCACCCAGACGTAGGTGGCGATGCCGGTATTGTAGAACATGTTCAGCGGCAGGGCGACGATGGCCTCCAGCCAGTCGTTCTCGATGATCCAGCGGCGGATGTTGCTCTCGCCCTGCCCGGCGTCGCCGGTGAAGAGCGACGAGCCGTTATGCACCTCGGCGATGCGGCTGCCGAGCGGGGTGCCGTGCTTCATCTTGCTCAGCATGTTTGCCAGGAAGAGCATCTGGCCGTCGCTGCTGCGGGTAACGAGCGAGTAGTCGGACTCGCCTGCGTGCTGGATGACGAAACGCGGGTCCTTGAGGTCCTTCTTGCCGCCCATGCGTTCGAGATCGCTCTTCCAGCTTTTGCCGTAAGGCGGATTGGCGAGCATGAAATCGAACTCGCGGGAGCGGAAAGCGTCGTTGGCGAGCGTGGAATGCTCCGGGCCGCCGACGATGTTGTCCGCCGCGTCGCCGTCGCCCTTGAGCAGGAGGTCGGCCTTGCAGATGGCGTAGGTCTCGCCGTTGATCTCCTGGCCGTAGAGATGCGTGGCGACCTGCTTGCCGTGCGCCTTGGCGATCTGCTGGAGCGTCTCCTCGGCGACGGTCAACATGCCGCCCGTGCCGCAGGCGCAGTCGTAGAGCAGGTAAGTGCCGCTCTCGATGCGGTCGGCCACGGGCAGAAACATAAGGTTCGCCATGAGCCGCACGGCGTCGCGCGGCGTCCAGTGTTCGCCGGCCTCCTCGTTGTTCTCCTCATTGAAGCGGCGGACGAGTTCCTCGAACATCGTGCCCATCGAATGGTTGTCGAGGCCGGGCAGGTCGCCGGCGGGCTGCGGGCTGAGGTTGATGTCCTTGTCGAGGAATTTCTCGATGAGTTGGCCGAGCGCGTCGGCTTTGGAGAGGCGTGGGATCTGGTTGCGGAACTCGAAGTTGGTCAGGATGTCCTGCACGTTCGGCGAGAAGCCATCGAGGTAGGCCTCGAAGTCGTCCTTCAGCCTCTGCTGGGTGGCGCGGGACTTGAGGTCGCGCAGCAGGAAGGGCGAGGTGTTGTAGAAGGCTTGGCCAGAGGCGGCGCGCAGGGCGTCGTCCTGGTTGGTGACGCCTTCCTTGTCGAGAGCGGCCTTCATGTCCAGCACGGCCGGCTTGGTCGGTTCGAGCACCGCATCGAGGCGGCGCAGCACGGTCATGGGCAGGATGATATCGCGGTATTTGCCGCGAACGTAAACGTCGCGCAGGAGATCGTCGGCGATGTTCCAGATGAAGTTGGTGAGCCAGTTGAGTTGGGCAGTGTCCATTCAGTTGATCCCCGGGATGGAGCCGGCGAACTCCTGGGCCCGCGGCGGTTATTCGTCCATCAATGGACGTTGGGTTGTCTCGACCTTGCCGCTCTGGGCATTGATCGTGAAGGGCATGAAGCCCCCCAGTGACGGCGATGACGCTCGGCGTTACGGATACTCTCCATTTTCCCCCCCTTCTACCGCCGGGGACTGTCGGATATCTTGTGCGCGAGGCCGGTTTCGTCATTGGCCGACGAAGCGCTCGCCGAAGATGACGGCGAACTGGGTTCTGGCCTCGACCCACTCACGCGGCGGTCGTTTCCATTCCTCGGCGGCGTGGTTGAGAACCAGATATAGCAGCTTCATCGCCGCATCGTCATTGGGGAAGTGACCGCGGGTTCGAACCGCGCGCCGCAGTTTTGAGTTCAGCGCCTCGATCGCGTTCGTGGTGTAGACGATGCGGCGGACCCCTTCGGGGAAGGCGAAGAAGGGCACGACGTGCTCCCAGTTGCGCCGCCAGCTCAGCGCTATGGCCGGGTACTTCTGGCCCCAGGCACCGGTCTCGAACACCTCCAGCGCCTTCATGCCGGCCGCGGCGTCTTTGGCCCGATAGATCGCCCTGAGCGCCGGCATCACGGGCTTACGGTCCTTCCACGACACGAACTCAAGCGAATGGCGGATCAGGTGAACGATGCAGGTCTGCACGACCGTCTCGGGGAAGACCGCGGTGATCGCCTCTGGGAAGCCCTTGAGGCCGTCAACGACGGCGATCAGGATATCGCCGACGCCGCGGTTCTTCAGCTCGTTCATCACCCTGAGCCAGAACTTTGCGCCCTCCGTCTGCTCGATCCAGATGCCGAGAATCTCCTTCGTGCCGTCCGCCAGGATGCCGAGCGCGATGTAGACGGCCTTGTTCCTGACGAAGCCCTCGTCCCTGATTTTCACCCGGATGGCGTCGAAGAAGACCAGCGGGTAGCAGGCGTCCAGCGGCCGGTTCTGCCACTCGGCCACTTCCTCCAGGACGGCATCGGTGACGGCCGAGACCAGGTCCGGCGACACGTCGATGCCGTAGAGTTCCTCAAGGTGGCCGCGGATCTCGCGCACGCTCATGCCGCGCGCATACATGGAGATGATCTTGTCGTCGAACTCCGGGAAGCGGCGCTGGTATTTGGCGATCAGCTTCGGATCGAAGGTGCCGGAGCGATCGCGCGGGATCGTCAGCCGCATCTTCGAGGTGCCTGTCAGAACCGACTTCTTCGAGGCGCCGTTGCGGCGATTGGCGTTGCCTTCGTCGCGCTCGTCCTCAAGGTGCGCGTCGAGCTCGGCGTTCAGAATCCGCTCCGACAGAGCCTTCTTCAGGTCGTCCAGTAGCCCGTCCTTGGCGAACACCTCATCCGGATCGCGGCCGGCAAGCAACTGGTCCAGAACTTCCTTCTCAATAGCCATGTGATGATTCTCCCTTCCATCATCATGGCCTCACGCACAAAATTCCTGACAGTCCCGCGATGACGCTCGGCGTTACGGATACAATCGGGTCAATCAGCGATTTGGTCGCCGCCGCGCTTCAAGAAATGGACCGCCCGGAAGCAGTTCGTCGCTACGGACCTTTCGAGGTATTCGAAGGCGGCAAGAGCTAACCGCGCGTCGATGGACAAACTCCTCTGTTCGCGTCGTCATGCCATGGATCATACCAAAGAACCTCAAACGCGCGGCTGTCCCTCAGGCCATACAGACGGCCCGCGCATCGATGCGAAAGGAATAAACAGTGTCCGTGTCTTCTGCTCTCAGTTCTTGGAGGCGATCCTTCGCATTGCGCGACAGCTTCTCCGTTTTTATGGGATGACTGTTATTCCCCTCTCTGCGTCCGCCTGAAGCTCGAAAGGCTTCACCCCATGTCATCCGCTCAAACTGGCTACCCCAATTTCTAATCAGATCGTGCAAGTCGCACTCTTGCAAAGCTTCCAAGCCCCAGGGGCCATCCCAGTCAAATCGTGATAGACGCCATGCGATTGTGAGATGATCCGAGCGGCCTGGGTCTTCGGCTTGTCGAACATCCTTGCCGGAGTGCGGTCGCTCTTTGTGCTTAGGTCGCTTTCTTGCCGGCTTAGCCATCGCTACAGTGAGCTGTAGTAATCAGCCATTGCCTCAGGCGTGATCTCGGCATCGCCCCGCTCGCCCGGGGCCAAGTCCTGGCGCGCTTCCTTCCAGGGCCGCTCAAGATGCGTCAGGTCGCTTAGCCATTGGGAATCACGCCGCCCATAGTGGTCGAGTACCGATATCAATCGATTCGATCTCGTTCTCCTTCAGCCGTGAAGGATCGCCACCAACCGTTGAAACGCGAAACTGTCCCCTATGTCGATTGTACAACTTCCGAACTACCGGACCATTCGCCCATGCCTCGACTGGCTCGTCAAAGAGGACCTCATCCTCCCAAACGATGTGCCACGCTTGGCAATAGTAGACCAGTTTCTGAAGCTTCCAGGTCGGCATCGGGCCGAGCTTCTGTAGGATGTACTCAGCTACGTCTTCCACCCCAGCCATCGTGTCTCGCCTTCCGCTCGAATCAGCGAGCGCCTCCCATTGAAGGACAAGGGTGGACGCTACCGAATTGGGTGGCACCCCGCAACGGATAACGCGCTGGTTGTGCCACGGTTTCATGTCAGAGTAGTGGAAATGGAGTTAACTTTGCCGCGCGTTACGCGACAAGCGGACGCATATGGCGGCATTCCCGTCGATATTGTGACGGTTAGCTAACATCGCGTGTCCTAAAAAGATTCCGCGTTTGTCCTAGTTCGGACACCACCCGATTTCGCGGCTGCGATAAGGCGGCGGATCACAGGGTCGCCAGCGAGGCCTTAAACCGTCACTCTGTTAGCCTTGTGTTAGCCCAAGACCGGCTCTCGATCGCCTATTCATGTCTAAGTATTTGATTTCATTGGCGCGCCCGGCAGGATTCGAACCCACGACCCCCAAATTCGTAGTCTGGTGCTCTATCCAGCTGAGCTACGGGCGCTTGAACCAAGCGGCGGCCTGCCGCAAGGCTCGGGAGAGGTAGTCGGTCGCGGCGGCCATTGCAAGAGAGCGCCGTTCGCCGCGTGTTTACAGGCTCCCAGCGTGTATAGCCCGAAGCCGCAGATGCCTGCGGGCCCGGATTCTCAAGCGCATCGCCTTTCGGCGTCGGCCTTGCGGCCGGCTGGAAGTGGGCCGGCGCTCAGCCGTGCCGCTCACGGCGCGCGGCGATCGAGACCGGGCGGTCGGGGATGGTGACTTCGAACACCGCGCCGGCCCCGGCGCGCTCGATCAGCCTGATCTCGCCGCCATGCGCGCGTACGATTTCCGCGGCGATCGCGAGCCCCAGGCCGGTTCCGCCTTGCCGTGCCGAGCCCTCGAACGCCTGGAAGAGCTTGGCGCGCGCCTTCTCCGGCACGCCCGGGCCCGTGTCGCAGACGCGGATGGCGGTCACGCTTCCCGATCGCTCACCCTCCACCCACACGCGGCGGATCAGCGCCGGGCTCTCGCCTTCGCTCACCGCCTCCACGGCGTTGCGGCAAAGATTCATCAGCACACGGAAGAGCTGCTCGGGATCGCCGTCGATCTCGACGTCGCGCGCGATGCGGTTCTCCCAGTTGATGCCCTCGCGGCCGGCGAGCGACAGCACGTCGGCAACGTCCTCGACGAGCCGCGTCAGCGAAAGGAGCTGGCGCCTGGGCGGCTCCTCGTGCGCCTGGCCGTAAGCGAGCACGGAGCGGGTGTATTCGATCGCACGGTCGATGGCGCCGACGACCTTCGGCGCAAAACGCTTCGCAAGCGGATCGTCGACCGCCTGCAGCCGATCGGAGAAGAGCTGCGCCGAAGCGAGGATGTTGCGCAGGTCATGGTTGATCTTGGAAACGGCGAGCCCGAGATCGGCGAGGTGGCGGCGCTGCGCAAGCATGTCGCGGAGCGCCTTCTCCATGCCCGCAAGCTTCTCTTCCGCGACGCCGATCTCGTCGCGACGCCCGCTCGGCACGATGATCGCCGAGGCATCCTCAGGTGCGGTGGAGAAGCCGACGATATTGGCGGAGAGGCGCTGCAGCGGGCGAACGAAGAGCAGCCTCAGCGCGACGTAGACGAGCGTCGCGGTGATTACCGAGATCGCCAGCGACAGAAGCAGAATGTTGCGCGAATAGACAAGCATCGCGTTCCTGAGCGCCGCTTCGTGCACGACGATCTCGAAGCGGTCGCTGCCGGCTGGCGGCTGGCCGCTTACCATGATCAGGCGGTCGCCGGTCGAAAACAGCGTCTGGAAGGCAGCGCGGATCGAGTCGAGCGGCTTCAGCCAGCGGAGGTCACGATGCGCGGCGATGTCGTGCGGCATGTCGTCGACGGCGATCAACCAGCGCTGCCCGGCGCTTCGAAGCGCGATCGTATCGACGCCGATCGAGCGCAGCATCTCCCCCTCGAGGTCCGCCGAGATGCCGCCTTCCGGCGCAGCGCTCACCGCCATTGCGACGAGCTCCGAGGTGTCGAGCTTCTCCTTGAGCCAGACGTTGCAGAAGTTGGCGATCGAGGGGATGTAGATCAGCACCTCCGCCATCATGACGAAGAGGAGGGTCAGCACCAGGAGCTTGTTGGAGAGGCTCAGGCCGAGAACGGGCGCGCGCGTCTCCGCTTCGCCCGCTTCGCTTCGGCCGGCCGCGGGCGGCGGCGGAAGCTTTTCCGTCATGTCGTTCCTCGCCTGCGCATCCGGCATTTTACCCGCGGCGTCGCGGTCTTTCCACCCAGGCGCGCTCATCGGAACTTCCGCATGAAGTTGATCACCCGCCGAATGAGCGGCGAATCGAGCTTCGGCCCATAGAAGGCGATTGCCGCGCGCCGCGCCGCCTCTGACCGTGTCGGATAAGGGAACACGGCGGTTGCAAAATCCTTAACCTTCATGCCTCGCGCCACGGCAAGCACGAAGGGCGCGATCAGTTCGCCGGCGTCGTGCCCGAGAATGTCGGCGCCGACGATCCGCCCCCCTCGCGTGGCGAGCACGCGCACCATGCCGCGACGATCGCCTTCCGTGTGGGCGCGGTCGTTCTCGGCGAACGGCCAGCGCAGCACCTGCAGGCGGCGATAGCGGCGGCGCGCCTCCGTCTCGGTCAAGCCGACATGCGCAAGCTCCGGCTCTGTAAAGGTCACCCACGGAAGAATGTCGCGCCGGGCCTTGCCGCCGAAGCGGAAAAGGATGGAGCGGACGACGAGGCCCGCCTGATAGCCGGCCCAATGCGTGAACTGCGGTCCGCCGGCGACGTCGCCGATCGCATAGATGCGGCGGTTGCGGGTCCTTAGCCGCGAATTCACCTTGATCCCCTTCGCGTTGACGCGAACGCGCGCCTTCTCCAGGGAAAGCTCGTCGACATCGGGCCGCCGGCCCGTCGCCAGGAGGAGATGGGTTCCGTCGACGTGCGGCGCCGTGTCGTTTGGGCCTTCGAGAATCACACGCACTGCTGTCCGCCCGCGCCGCGTGACCCGCGTAACCTTGGCGCCTTCGCGGATGTCGACGCCCTCGGCGCGCAGCGACTGGAGCAGGAGCGCCGTCAGCTCCGGGTTGTCGTGCGCGAGAGCTTTCTCGGCCTCGAGCACCGTCACCGCCGAGCCGAGGCGGCGGAAGGCCTGCGCCATCTCGATGCCGATCGGCCCACCGCCGATCACGATCAGATGGCCGGGAAGCCGCTTCATTTCGAAGATCGTCTCGTTGGTGAGATAGGGAACGGCGATCAGGTTGGGGATCGGCGGTATCACCGGGCGCGAGCCGGTCGCGATGACGAAGCGGCGGGCCCGGATTTCGATCTCGCCGACCTGCAGAGTCCGCGGGTCGGCGAAGCGCGCGACGCCAGAGAGCACCTTCACCCCGAGCCCGGTGAAGCGCTCGACCGAATCGTTGGGCTCGATCGCGGCGATCGACGCGCGCACATGCGCCATCACCGCGGAAAAATTGGTGCGCGGCTCGCCGGCGCCGATCCCGAAGCGGCCGGCGTCACGCACGGCCTGCGCCCGATTGGCGGCGGCAATCAAAGCCTTGGACGGCACGCAACCGGAATTCAGGCAGTCGCCGCCCATCTTGCCGCGCTCGACAAGAACGACGGAGACGCCGAACGATGCCGCTGCCGCGGCCACGGTCAGACCGGCCGAACCCGCACCGATCACACAGATGTCGGGCGTCAGGACTTCACTCATTCCCCGGCCGCGTCGGCACGCCTTACACCTTCTCTTTCCTGCGCCGGAGACGGCGCACCGCTATCGGCAGAAGCGCCACGAGGCCGAGCAGCGCCAGCGCGACAAGCAGCGTCGCCGGCACATGCGCGCCCTCGCTGTCGAGCGCCGTTCCAAGGCCGTGTCCGAAATACGCGAACACGAACGTCGCCGGCACCACACCGATTGCGGTCGCGCCAACATAAGTGAGAAGCCGCATGCCGAATAGCGCGGCGGCGAGATTGACGAGCCAAAATGGAAAGAGCGGCACGAGGCGAAGGAAGAGAAGGTAGCTGAAATCCTTCCTCCTGGAAGCCGTCGCGCAGCTTCTGCGCACGCGGGCCGGCGCGCTCGGCAAGGAGCGCGCCGAGCGAGGTGCGCGCGATCAGGAAGATCAGCGTGGCGCCGATCGTCGCGGCGACCGACGCAAGCACCGTTCCAAGCGCCGCGCCGAACAGGAAGCCGCCGGTTATCGTCATCGCGCCGGCACCGGGGAAAGAGATCGCGACGACGGCGATGTAGACGATCAGATAGCCGGCGGCGGAAAGAACAGGGTGGTCTCCGACCGCGCCGAGAAGCGTGCCCTGGTAGCGGCGGAGCGCGTCGAGCGAGAGGTAGTCCTGCAAACCTGCGGCATAGAGCGCCAAAAGCGCGAGCGCGACGAAGGCAAGCGGCAGCCAGCGGAGAAGCGGCCTTCGCCCAGGAGCGCCGCCTCCGGCCGCCCCGGTCGCTCCCTCCTGCTGAAGCCGAGCGCTTCGCACGTTCACCATGCCTTGCCAGCCGTGTCGCGGGGTTTCCGCACGTCTTTGGTAGCACCGCCTGCTAAACGTCGGGGAAATGCATGTCGTCCGGCACAAACTTATGAAGCGCCGGGCGAGCGGCTTCACCGGGGCGTGACGAAGGCGGAAATCCGCCGATGTCGTTGACTTCGCCGCGGGTTTCACCCTATATCGCCCGCGCTCGACCGGAGCCGTGCATACCAGCGCGCTTCGGCACTATCCCGAACATCGGTGCGGCGCGGTCAAAGCTCTAGAACCGGCTGTCCGTTTCTTGAGACGAGGGCCGCTCGCCAGGCGGCATGGACGATGAAGAGAACTTATCAACCGAGCCGATTGGTGCGCAAACGCCGCCACGGATTCCGCGCCCGCACTGCGACCAAGAACGGGCGCAAGGTGCTCGCCCACCGTCGCGCCAAGGGGCGCAAGCGCCTGTCGGCGTGACCGGTCAAGGACCGATGCCCGAGCGCCTGAAGAAGAGGCGCGATTTCCTCGCCGCCGCGAAGGGCCACAGGGCCGCGCGGCGCGCGTTCGTTCTGGAGACGCGCGCGCGCGATGATGAAGGCAGCCCCCGTTTCGGCTTCACCGTCTCCAAGCGCACGGCGGCAAAGGCCGTTGAGCGGAACCGCATCCGCCGCCGCCTGCGCGAGGCGGTCAGGCTCGCCGCGCCTGAAAATGCGCGTCCCGGCATCGATCATGTGCTGATTGGGCGCCGCAGCGCTTTGACGGAGCCGTTCGCCGACCTTACTTCCGCCCTAGCCGACGCCATGCGGCGCGTTCCGCAGGTGGGGGCCGCGAGCGGGGCGCGGAGGCCCGATTGATGAAGAACAATCAGAACGTCATCATCGCGATCGCGCTTTCCTTCGTGATTATCGTCGCTTGGCAGTTCTTCGTCATAAGCCCGAAGATGCAGGCGGAGCGCAAGCGCCTGCAGGAGCAGTCGCAGAGCGTCACGCCAGGCACGACGGCAACGCCGTCTCCTGCGACAGGCACGGGAACGTCCGCACCCGCGACGCCCGGCGCGCCCAACGCCGCGCCGGCCGCAAGCGCCGCCGCACCCACCGCCGTTTCGCGCGACGCCGCGCTTGCCGAAACGGCGCGCGTGACGATCGACACGCCGTCGCTGAAAGGCTCCATCAATCTCGTCGGCGGGCGGATCGACGACCTTCTGCTCAACCACTACCGCGAGACGGTCGACCCAACGAGCCCGCTGGTCGAGCTGTTCTCGCCGGCGGGCACTGCGGACCCCTATTACGCCGACTTCGGCTGGGTCGCGGGCAAGGACGGTCCGGCTGTTCCGACCGCTACGACAGAATGGAAGGCGGAGGGCGGGCCGTTGTCGCCCGGCCACGACGTGACGCTCACCTGGGACAACGGCGCGGGGCTTCTCTTCAAGCGGACCTATTCGGTTGACGCGAGCTACATGTTCACGGTCAAGCAGGCGGTCGAGAACACCACCGGCGCTCCGGTCGAGCTTTATCCTTACGGACTCGTCAACCGCACGGGCGCGCCAAAAACGCGCAGCTACTACATCCTTCACGAGGGCCTGATCGGCTATCTCGGCAAGGACGGTCTGCAGGAGATCAAATACAAGAAGCTCACCGATGCGGAGCCTTCGATCACGCCTGACAAGGTCTCCGAGGGCTGGCTCGGCATCACCGACAAATATTGGGGCGCGACGCTGATCCCGCGCGGCGGCGAGCCCTTTCAGCCGCGTTTCCTCAAGGGCTCAGCCGGAACCGAGCCGACCTACCAGGCCGATTTCCTCGGCGACGCCGTCTCCGTTCCGGCCGGCGGATCGACGACGCACGAGACGCTGCTCTTTGCCGGGGCGAAGGAGACCGCGCTTCTCGACGGCTACGAGGCGACGCTCAATATCTCGCATTTCGACCTTCTGATCGACTGGGGCTGGTTCTTCTTCATCACCAAGCCGATGTTCAAGCTGATCGACTGGCTCTACCGCTTCCTCGGCAATTTCGGCCTCGCCATCCTGGCGGTCACGGTGATGGTGAAGCTCGTCTTCTTCCCGCTCGCCAACCGCTCCTACGCGTCGATGAGCAAGATGAAGAAGCTGCAGCCGGAGATGAAGAAGCTGCAGGAGCAGTTCAAGGACGACCGCACGGGGCTGCAGCAGGCGATGATGCAGCTCTACAAGAAGGAGAAGGTGAACCCGGTCGCCGGGTGCTGGCCGATCGTCATCCAGATCCCCGTCTTCTTCTCGCTCTACAAGGTGCTCTTCATCACCATCGAGATGCGCCACGCGCCGTTCTTCGGCTGGATCCACGACCTCTCCGCGGCCGACCCGACGAACATCTTCACCTTGCTCGGGCTCATTCCGTGGAACCCGCCGACCAGCCTGCATCTTGGAATCTGGCCGCTCATCATGGGCTGCACGATGTTCGTGCAGATGCGCATGAACCCGACGCCGCCGGACAAGACGCAGGCGATGATCTTCAACTGGATGCCGCTGATCTTCACGTTCATGCTCGGCGCCTTCCCGGCCGGCCTCGTGATCTACTGGGCGTGGAACAACACGCTCTCGGTCATCCAGCAGGGCGTGATCATGAAGCGGAATGGCGTGCCGATCGAGCTCTTCGGCAACCTGAAGGGATTGTTTGGCCGGGCGAAGCCGAAGGACACACCCGCCGAATAGCGGCGTTCCGAGGCGAATGCAATCAACGCGAGCACCCTTCGAGAACCTCGCGCGCTTCACCACGATGTCATATAGTTGTCACAGATCGAATCAGTGCGAAGTGGCGGGGGCCAAATGAGCACGGAATCGGAGAACGTAGGCATTCTTCGCGACGCCTACGACACGTGGGCGAATTCGAAAGCGGCGAACATCGATTGCTGGGTTTCGATCGTCGCGGATGACGCGCGCCTGACGTCGCTCGCCGACGGGGCGCGGAGCCTGCGTTTCACCAGTGCCCGAAGCGGGCGATCGGAGATCATCGACTATCTCAAGGGCCTGACCGCCGACTGGGAGATGATCTTCTATCGCATCGACGAATATGTCGCGCAGGGCGAGCGCGTGGTCGCGATCGGCGCGACCTCGTGGCGCAACAAGCGCACGGGCAAGATCGTCGTGACGCCGAAGGTCGACCTCTGGCGAATGCGGGTCGGCAAAGTTGTGCAGTTTTCCGAGTTCTACGATACGGCACGCCTCTTCGCCGCCGCCGAGCCTTAGACAGAGAAAACGCTCGCCTCGCGTCACTGTCGCGATATTGATGGCGGAGAACGGCGCGCCCCGCGCCGGTCACTGCGCGCGAGGCGGTTTGCGGCGATGACGAGAGCGACGATCGGTCCGAAGGCGGCGGCCCTCTTCCGCCGGCCCTGGCGCTTCGTCACGGAAGCGCCGACGCTCGCCGCGCTGCCACCGGAAGGCCCGCCCGAGGTCGCCTTCGCCGGCCGTTCGAACGTCGGCAAGTCGAGCCTTATCAACGCCGTCGTCGGTGCGGCGAACCTTGCGCGCACCTCGAACACTCCGGGGCGAACGCAGTCGCTCTTCTTCTTCGTCCCCGACCTTCCCGACGCGAAGCCCGGCGCATTGCCGCCGGTCGCGATCGTGGACATGCCGGGCTACGGCTTCGCCAAGGCGCCGAAGGCCGCGGTGGCGGCGTGGACGAAGCTCCTTCGTGCTTATCTTGCCGGACGTGCTTCGCTGAAGCGCGTCTTCCTACTGGTCGATTCCCGCCACGGCCTGATGCCCGCCGACGCGACGCTGATGGACGAGCTCGACCGCGCCGGCGTCTCCTACCAGATCGTCCTCACCAAGGCCGACAAGGTGAAGGCGGAGGAGCTTGCCGCGGTCGAAGCGGCGACCGCGAAGGCGACAGCCAAGCGCCCGGCCGCGCATCCGCTACTTCTCGTCTCTTCCAGCCTGAAGAGCGAGGGCATCGACGCTCTTCGCGCCGAGATCGCTGCCTTCTCAAGGAAGCCGTAAGCCGCTAAGAGGCGGCGCGCCAGGAGCGGCACCATGAACGACGCGACGAGCACGATCACCCCGAAGGACGCCCACGACGAGGCGCGGATTCTCGCCAACGCGCTGCCTTTCATGCAGCGCTACGAGAACAAGACGATCGTCGTGAAATACGGCGGCGCGGCGATGGGTGATCCGGCGCTCGGGCAGGCTTTTGCGCGCGACATCGCGCTTCTCAAGCAATCGGGCGTGAACCCGATCGTCGTTCACGGCGGCGGCCCGCAGATCGGCGACATGCTGAATAAGATGGGCATCAAGAGCGAGTTCAAAGGCGGCTTGCGCGTCACCGACAAGGCGACGGTAGAGATCGTGGAGATGGTGCTCGCCGGCTCCATCAACAAAGAGATCGTCGCCATGATCAACAAGGAAGGCGAGTGGGCGATCGGTCTTTGCGGCAAGGATGGCAACATGGTCTTCGCCGAGAAGGTGAAGCGCACCGAGGTCGACCCCGATTCCAAGATCGAAGCGGTCGTCGATCTCGGGTTCGTGGGCGATCCGGTCGAGGTCGACCGCACGCTGATCGACCTTCTCGCGCGCTCGGAGATGATCCCGGTCATCGCACCGATCGCGCCCGGCCGCGACGGCGAGACCTACAACATCAACGCCGACACCTTCGCCGGCGCCATCGCCGGGGCGCTCGCGGCGACCCGCCTCCTCTTCCTGACCGACGTGCCCGGTGTGCTCGACAAGAACCGCAAGCTCATGCCCGAGCTCAGCGTCGCGCAAGCGCGAGCGCTGATGGCCGACGGGACGATCTCCGGCGGGATGATCCCGAAGGTCGAGACCTGTATCGACGCAATCAAGCGCGGCGTAGAGAGCGTCGTCATCCTGAACGGCAAGACGCCACATGCCGTGCTTCTGGAGCTCTTCACCGAGCATGGCGCGGGCACGCTGATCCGCGCCTGAGGCGGAGGCGCGCCTCGAATGACCACGCGTCCGCTCATCCGGCGGAGGCGGCCGCCGATCCGACGAAGAACGACGCAGTCTCCTCCGGCGCCACCTCCTGGCCGAAGAAGCGCCCCTGGGCCTGCTCGCAGCCGGTCGCAAGCAGCGCTTCCTCCTGGCCGCGGTCGCTCACGCCTTCGGCGGAGATGGTCAAGCCCAGTCCGCGACCGAGGCCGATCAAGCCTTTCACGATCGCGGCGCTCTCACGCTTTGAGCCCATGGCGCGGATGAAGCTCTCGTCGATCTTGAGCTTATCGAGCTTGAAGTTGCGCAGGTGATAAAGGCTCGAATAGCCGGCGCCGAACCCGTCGAGGGTCAGCCGCACGCCGGTGCCGCGCAGTGACCGGAGCGCCATCTGCGCAGCCTCGAAGTCACGGACGAGAACGCTCTCCGTGATCTCGATCTCGAGACGGTCGCCCGGCAGCCCGGTCCGCCCGAGGATGCCGAGCACCCGCAGCCCGAGCCCCGGATCCTTGAGCTGCGCCGCCGTGACGTTGAACGACAGCATGACGTTGGCGGGCCAGGCGCGCGCGGTCAAGCACGCGGACCCCAGCAATTGATCGGTCAGCTCGGGAAGAAGACCGCAATCCTCGGCGATCGGAACGAAGCGCTCGCGCGGCACGACGCCGAGCTCGGGATTCTTCCAATAGGCCAGCATCTCGAACCCGACGACGGCTTTCGTCTTGAGGTCGACGAGCGGCTGAAAGCGCGGCTTGATCTCGCCCTTGGCGACCGCGTCGTGCAGAAGCTGCTCGATCAGGTCGCGTTCGCGAACCTGGCGGTCCAGCTCCGCATCGAAGAAGCGAAGCGCGGACCGGTGCTCGGCCTTGGCGCGATAGAGCGCGATGTCCGCCCGGCGCATCACCTCCTCGCAGCCGATCCCCTCGAAGGGAAGCAGGCAGATGCCGATAGCGACGCCAAGCTCTCGCTTGACTCCGTTGAGCATGATCGGCGCGGCGAGCGCCTCGATGACGCGGCGCGCGATGCCGGAGGCGGCCTCCGTGCCGGCGACGTGCAGCGCCAGGATCGCAAATTCGTCGCCGCCGAGACGCGCCACGACGTCCGCCTCACGCGCGCCGGCAAGAAGGCGCTGGGCGACGACCTCCAGCGTCTCGTCGCCGGCATTGTGCCCGTAGAGGTCATTGATCTGCTTGAACCCGTTCAGGTCGAGCAGCAGCAAAGCGTGCGCGGCGTTGGCGGCCGGCGGCGAACCAATCGCCGCGCCCAAGGCGTCGTCGAACTGCCGGCGGTTCGGCAGGCCGGTCAGAGGGTCCTGGAAAGCAAGCTCGCGGGCCTTCGCCTCTGCGGCCGCCCGCCGCCGCGTCTCCTGCTTCGCCTCGCGCAATCGGCGCCAGGCAAAGCCAAGCAGACCGACGGTGAGCAACGCGCCAAGGAGGAGCATTTCGTTGAGCTCGATTCCCTGACGGCGAGGCGTTTCATGCGAAATCGCGGCGAACAGGTCGTACTCGAAGGCCAGATAGCCGACGGTGAGCACCGCAGCGGCGATCAGGCTCAGGTCTTGAATGCCGTAGCGATTCCGGCCAACGAAGCGTGCCACGCTGCGCAGCCGCACCGATAGTGTGTCATCCATCCGCGGATTGTCCGCGAGAACCTCCTGAGATTGCGTAAATAGCGAGCAGCAGTTGCCATGATTCTTAAGACAGCCTGACTATGGTCGCCGCATGAACCTCACCGTCGAAACCGTCGCGCCGCACCGGGCGCAGGACCTCGGCGTCTTCGCCGGCAAGGAAGCGTGGGTCTTCGACCTCGACAACACGCTCTATCCGCGCGCGACCAACATCTTTCGCCAGGTCGATGAGCGCATCCGCCTCTATGTCCGCCAACTCCTGAACGTCGACGAGGCCGAAGCGGAGACCATCCAGAAGACGTTCTACAAAGCGCACGGCACGACGCTTCGTGGCCTCATGCTCAATCACAACGTCGATCCCGACGCGTTCCTCGAGTTCGTCCACAACATCGACCATTCGGCGGTGAAGCCCGATCCCGCGCTCGGCGACGCGATCAAGCGCCTGCCCGGCAAGAAATACATCTTCACCAACGGGTCGCGCCGGCATGCGGAGAAGATCGCCGAGCGGCTCGGCTTCGCCGACCATTTCGAGGGCATCTTCGACATCGTCGCCGCCAATCTCGTGCCGAAGCCGGAGCGCGAGACCTACGACCGCTTCGTGAAGCGCTTCGGAGTCGAACCGGAGCGCGCCGCGATGTTCGAGGATCTGACGCGCAACCTCGTCGTGCCGAAATCGGTCGGCATGACGACGGTGCTCGTCGTCCCGCAGGGGACGCGCGAGGTCTTCCACGGCGAGTGGGAATACGAGGGGCGCGACGACGACCACATCGACTTCGTCACCGACGACCTCGCGCGCTTCGTCGCGGAGATCGCCGACGCGATTGCGGCGTGAACCTGAACCACGCATTCCTCGCGGTCGCCATCGCGTTCGAGGTGATCGGCACCTCGGCCCTTAAGGCGACCGACGGCTTTACGCGCTTCTGGCCATCGGCGCTGACCCTTGTCGCCTATGCCGGCGCTTTCTATTTCTTGGCACTGACCGTGCGCGCGATGCCGGTCGGCATCGTCTACGCGGTTTGGTCGGGTGCCGGGATCGTGCTGATCGCCGCGATCGGCTGGCTCTGCTTCCGCCAACAAATCGATGCGCCTGGGCTGCTCGGCATCGGTCTGATCCTCGCCGGTGTCCTCGTCATCAACCTCTTCTCGAAAACGGTCGGGCACTGAGAGGCGCCGATGGACCTGCTGGTCAACATCGACGTCGACGATCTTCCGAAGGCGGTCGACTTCTATTGCGAAGCCCTCGGCCTCAAGGTCGGGCGCCGTTTCGGCAATGTCGGCGTCGAGATGCTCGGACTTTCGTCGCCGATCTATCTGCTCCTGAAGCAGGGCGGCAGCGTCATTGCTCCCGGCGTGCGTCGGCGGCGCGACTATCGCCGCCATTGGACGCCGGTTCATATCGACGCCGCGGTTCCCGACATCGAACAGGCGGTCGCCCGGGCGACCGCCGCCGGCGCCGTGCTCGAGGCCCCCATCGCCGCGACGGCCTGGGGCAAGCTCGCGCTGATGGCAGACCCGTTCGGCCACGGCTTCTGCCTGCTTCAGTTCGTCGGTCGCGGCTACGACGCGATTGCCGAACCCTAGAGCCCATCGTTTCTCTTGAATCAGATGAGAACTCTATCTCCTTGCTGCAGCACGATCTTATCCGAAAACCGGCGGCCACTTTTCGGGATCATGCTCTAGGCTTGCGCCCTCCCCCGCGAGCGGCGATATAGGTGGCAGGGAGGTTGGCGGCGGACGTGCTCCTCGCCAACCGGGTCAGGTCCGGAAGGAAGCAGCCCCAACGAGATTCGGCACGGGTCGCCCGTCCAGCCTCCCGCCTTTCCGTCCGTCGAACGAGGCCCGCCGGCGCGTCATGACCGAAACCGCTCCCGGCTACCAGGTGCTCGCGCGGAAGTACCGCCCTGCCCGCTTCGACGATCTGATCGGCCAGGAGCCGATGGTCCGCACGCTGAAGAACGCATTCTCGGCCGGCCGCATCCCGCATGCCTGGATGCTGACGGGCGTGCGCGGCGTCGGAAAGACGACGACGGCACGTATTCTTGCGCGCGCGCTGAACTATGCGACCGAGGACGGCGGCGGCGCGCCGACCGTCGAGCTCTCCGACGAAGGCGTCCACTGCCGCGCCATCATGGAGGGGCGGCATCCGGACGTGCTCGAAATGGACGCCGCCTCGCATACCGGCATCGACGACATTCGCGACATCATCGATTCGGCGCGCTACGCGCCGGTCTCCGCGCGCTACAAGGTCTACATCATCGACGAGGTGCACATGCTCTCCAAGCAGGCCTTCAACGGCCTCTTGAAGACGCTTGAGGAGCCGCCGCCGCACGTGAAATTCGTCTTCGCGACGACCGAGATTCGCAAAGTCCCGGTGACTGTGCTCTCGCGCTGCCAGCGCTTCGACCTCCGCCGCGTCGACGCGGCGGTGCTCGCCAAGCATCTGAAGGAGATCGCGGCGAAGGAGAGCGTCGAGGCGGAACCGGAGGCGCTTCGCCAGATCGCGCGCGCGGCGGAAGGCTCGGTGCGCGACGCGCTTTCGATCCTAGACCAGGCGATCGCGCACGGCGCCGGCAAGGTCGCCGCCGAAGCCGTGCAGGGCATGCTCGGGCTCGCCGACCGCACGCGCGTCGTCGATCTCTTCGAGCACGTGATGAAGGGCGACACCGCCGCGGCGCTCGCCGAGATCGAGGCGCAGCACCAGACCGGTGCCGACCCGGCGACGGTGCTCTCCGATCTCGCCGACTTCGTGCACTACGTGACGCGGCTGAAGCTTGCGCCGAACGCCCCGGCACACGAGGCGATGTCTGAGACGGAGCGTGCGCGCGGTACCGCCTTTGCCGAGGCGCTGTCGCTCCGCGAGCTGTCGCGCGCCTGGCAGATGCTGACCAAGGGCATTCAGGAGGTGGCGCTCGTCGCGCGTCCGCTTTCCGCAGCTGAGATGGTGCTCGTCCGCCTCTGCCACGCCGCCGATCTGCCGACGCCGGACGAGGCGATCCGCATGGCAACGGAGACCGACGGCGAAGCGCCTTCGCGGCCGCCGGAGCGCACGCGCCAAGCAGCCGCTCCGCAGCCGCGCGCGCAGCGAAGCCAGGCCGCGCCGCGCATCGAGACGCAGGCGATCGAGGCCGCCGCGCCCGCGCCGACGCTCCAGACCTTCGATGACGTCATCGCGCGCGCGAAGGCGGAGCGCGAGCGGCTCCTCGTCTTCGCGCTCGAGCGCCACGTGCGGCCGGTGCGCTTCGAGCCGGGGCGGATCGAGATCGCGTTGACGGGGGACGCCGAGCGCGACCTGCCGCAGAAGCTGATGGCAGCGCTCAGGAAATGGACCGGCGAGCGCTGGATGGTCACGGTCACCGCCGCCGCGGCCGAAGCCGCCGAAACCGTGCACGAGGCGCGCGCGAAGGGCCGTGCGGCGCTCTTCGAAGAGGTCAGCGCCGACCCGCTCGTCCGGCAGGTGCTCGAAAAATTTCCGGGCGCTGAGATCGTCGCCGTGCGCGAGCGGTCGACCGGTACGCGGGATGATCAGGCGGACGCGATCGACGCGCCGGCCGAGGACGAGGAGCTCTGATGCGCGATTTCATGGGTATGATGAAGCAGGCGGCGGCGCTGCAGGAGAAGATGCAGAGCCTGCAGACCGAGATCGCGGCTCTCGAAGCGAGCGGCTCGGCGGGCGCCGGCCTCGTCACTGTCATCGTCGACGGCAAGGGCGGGCTGAAGAACGTCAGAATAGACCCCTCGCTGATGAAGCCCGACGAAGCCGAGATTCTCGAGGACCTGATTGTCGCGGCTGTGACCGACGCGCGCGCCAAGGCGGAGACGCTGGCGGCGGAAAAGATGAAGGCGCTGACTGCCGGCCTGCCGCTTCCGCCGGGACTCACGCTGCCGTTTTGAAGCTTTCAGCCAAAGTATCCGACATGAGCAGCCGCGCTGTGCTGATTCCTCTCCCCATCGGGGAGAGGTCGGCCAAGCGAAGCGGAGGCCGGGCGAGGGGGCGGGAGCCTGCTGCGGCCCCCTCACCCGACGCCTTCGGCGTCGACCTCTCCCCGATGGGGAGAGGAACGCGTCGCGTCCTTCGCTTGCGCTCCTGCGAGGCACCAACACCGACGGGGCTCGCGTGACCCGCACCGTTGTCGGACCGGAGATCGAACGGCTGATCCAGCTGCTCGCGCGGCTGCCGGGGCTCGGCCCCCGCTCGGCGAGGCGCGCGGCGCTGGCGCTCATGAAGAAGAAAGAGGCGCTGATGCAGCCGCTCGGCAAGGCGATCGCCGAGGCCGCGGCCGCCGTCTCCGTCTGCCCCGTCTGCGGCAACGTCGACACGCAGTCGCCCTGCACGATCTGCCGCGATCCCGCGCGCGACGCCTCGCTGCTCGTCGTAGTGGAGGACGTCGGCGACCTTTGGGCATTGGAGCGGGCCGGGGCGACCAAAGGCCGCTATCACGTGCTCGGCGGCGTGCTCTCGCCGCTCGACGGCATCGGCCCCGACGATCTCAACCTCGCGTCGCTCGCGGCCCGTGTGCGCGAGGGCGGCGTGGCGGAGGTCATCCTCGCGATGAACGCCACGGTCGAGGGGCAGACCACGGCGCACTACATCACCGACACGCTCGCCGGCTCCGGCGCCAAGGTTACGCGGCTCGCGCACGGCGTGCCGGTCGGCGGCGAGCTCGACTACCTCGACGACGGCACGCTTTCCGCCGCTATGAAGAGCCGCACGCCGTTTTAGAACAGGCGCCGCGCGGACGAAGGGGGCGGGTAAAAGGACAGTGGCCGAATTGATCTAGAACGGAATCGTCGCCCGCGCCCTGCCGCCGTACGCTTCCAGGTCGTTGGCGCCGATACCGTCGTAGAATCCTTCGCCGCTGATGGACCAATGCTTGAATATAGCAGTGACGCCCGCTTCAACCCGCGCCCGGATATTCTCGGAGGACGCGGAAACGCCGGTCGTCGGATCGACCGTTTTCCCGGCATCAAAGTCCCAGATGCCTTCCAATCCCAAATACGGCTCGATGGCTGCCCGGCCCTCGGTCCGGATCGTGTACCCCACCTTCGGCCCGAACGTGACGCGCCCCAAGGTCGCCGTCTGCCCGGGTATCCGCGTGCCCAGACTGTCCGTGTAGGCCTCCTGCGCATCTTCGAAATAGATGACCCCTGCATGCGGAGCGAACGTCCAGTTTCCGGCTCTGAAGTCTCCTGTTAGCTGAGCCTTAGCCAGCCAGCGCTCGGTGTCGAAGCTGTCGGTATACGTGCCGAGCGGACTGATATCGTTGAAAGACTGCCCCCACGCGACGCGGGCGTCGAACAGCACATTCTGGTGGAGCCGCGCGACGACGTACGGCCCGGCCATCCAACCCGTGCCATCGACTGACGAGCTCACGGAGCTGTCCTTCTCGTTCGTCACGTCGACCTGCGCCAGGACACCGACCAGCAGAGACGGCGTGACGAGGTAGTCGGCCCCGGCGTGGAGAAGGCCGACGTCGCTGTTGCGACTGTTCTCGTCAGAGTGTGAGTAGGTGCCTTGCACCCAGACGTCGAAGCTGGGCCTGAGCTCCGCAAGCGACCCGAGAGGCGCTGCCGCACCGCCGTTCGTGTCCGGGTCCACCACCCCCGACGAACCATGGGCAAGAGCGAAACGGCCGGCGCCACCGCTCTCCGTCAAGGCTGTCGCGCCGCCGCCAGCCCCTGACGTCGCGACGGCAGAGTGGGCGTTGGCGATCCGACTCAAGCTGGTTGAAAAGGACAAGTGGGCGTCGTCCGACGTGCCGGTCGCGATGAACGCGAGCGGGCCCTGCCCACCCTCGCCGTTCCCGCCTAAAAGACGCGCAGTTAGATCCGGCTCATTGGCGGTGATGGCATCCGCGCGCCGTTCCAGATAGTTGGAGATGATGCGCTCGGTTTGGTCCGAAGACGCGCCGTTAAACGTGAAAGCCTCGCCGCCAAAATTGTGAAACGCGCTGAACACCGGTGGCGCGGCTGTAATCTTGATGCCCGTCACTGTACCGGAGGGAAAAGAGATCGGAAGTGGAATACCGGCCAGATTATGATCGGAGCTGTCCGTATCGGGCACTGTATCAGAGAAGATTTGCGTCCAAACGCCGTCGAGCTCGACTTCTATTGTAAATGTCGTCGTAGCAACCCCATGATTGTGATAGTACCCTGAGCCAGTGATATTCGTAAGCTCGTTCGCGACAAACCCTGGAAAAGTGATGGTCTCGTCGTCAAAGTTGCTACCGCCGGTCCACGGCACATTGTTCGTCGCTGCAAGCGCCTGCGTCGCGGCCAGCATGAAGAGAGCGATGGCGACGCCGATGCCGCGGCGCACCCGGCCCATTTCGTCCCTCAGCACGTCAGAACACCCCGCCTTGTTCCTCGGCACGTCAGAACACTAATACGCCAAACCCGTTTCGTTGCGCCGGCTTCTCACGCTACGCTGCCGTGAGTGGCCGGCCAAGCGGCAGCGCCACACTCTCCCGGCAGCCGGAAGCACTTCCCGCACCCATGTTGCCGGGCCGCCACATTTCGGCGCCCCTTGGGCTTTGCGCCTCCCGCGCCGCGGGCCGGTCGGCGGCGAGCTCGACTACCTCGACGACGGCACGCTTGCCGCCGCCATGAAGAGCCGAACGCCGTTTTGAAGGTCTCCTGACAGTGCGCCGTCAGGAGACTGTGTTAGCCTCCCTCTTTGGTTGCACCGGGAGGCCGAGATGCCCGTCGCGGAAAATGCCGACATCACGCTCTACTACGCACCGCAAAGCCGCGCCTTCCGCATGCTCTGGTTCCTGGAGGAGCTCGGGCGCCCCTACCGGCTGGAGCACGTCGACCTCAACAAGGGCGACCACAAGCGGCCCTACTTCCTCGCCATCAACCCGATGGGCAAGGTGCCGACCCTGATCGACCAGGGCATTCCGATCGCCGAGACGGGCGCGATGCTGGTGCACCTCGCCGACAAATATGCGCCGGGCGAGCTGGCGCCGCTCTTCAAGGAGCCGAGCCGCGCCGACTATCTGAGATGGCTCTTCTTTGCCGCCGGCGTCATGGAGCCGGCCTTCGGCGAGAAGTTCTTCAAGTGGCAGGACGTGCCGGCGCGCCGCGCTGCCTGGGGCGATTTCGCCTCGATGGAAAAGACGGTGACGGCGGGGGTCCAGCCGGGGCGTTGGCTGACCGGCGACCAGTTCACCGGCGCCGACGTCTATGTCGGGTCGAACCTGCACTGGGGCGTTCTGTGGGACCTCTTCCCGAAGGAGGGCGTCGTCGCCGATTACGTCGCCCGCTGCGCCGCACGCCCGGCGCTGAAACGCGCGCTGCAGATGGAGGAAGGATTTATCGAGAAGGCGAAGGCAGGAGCTTAGGCTTAGGCGTGGGCGAGTAGCCCAATCTTCTCCCAGGCTTGGAAGGAGGTGCCCGCGGATGCGGGGCCCACTCAACTTCCTCATGCTGAGGAGCGAGCGGAGCGAGCCTCGAAGCACGCAACACCGTAATCCGACGCCTTCTGGAGCCTCCTTCGAGGCAATGCCGACCATGTCGGCGTGCACCTCAGGATGAGGGGGTTGGATGTGATCGGCGGGCGGAGCCGGCCGACCTGCATCGGCTATTTCCCCGCCTTGAAGAGATCGCTCTCGACGAGCTTCGGCGCTGTCGGGGCGGCGCTGCTTTCGATCGGGGTCAGGCCGATCGTCCCGATGCCCTTGCCCCTCTTCGTCACCTTCTCGCTTGAGATCAGGATCTGCTCGATGTCTTTCTCGACCATGCCGAAGTGGCTGGCGAGCTTCCGCACGCGGTCGTCCAGCCGCTCCACGTCGAGCATCATCATTCTGACCTCGTCCTGGATGACGTGCGCCTGTTCGCGCAGCCGATGGTCGCGGAGCACCTGCTGGATCACCTGGATCGACAGGAGCAGCAGCGACGGCGAGACGATGACGACGCGCGAGCGGTAGGCGCGCTGCACGAGATCGTCGAAGTTCTCGTAGATCTCCCCGAAGACGGATTCCGACGGCACGAACATGAAGGCCGTGTCGTGCGTCTCGCCCGGCACGAGATACTTCTCCGCGATATCGCGGATGTGCTTTCCGACGTCGTTGCGGAATTGCTGCTGTGCTGCCTTCAGCGCTTCCGGGCTCGCGGCCGCGGTCAGCGCGTTATAGGCCTCGAGCGGAAATTTCGCGTCGACGACGAGCGGCGGCGCTTCGTTTGGCAGATAGATCACGCAGTCCGGCCGCCCGCCCGATTTCAACGTGAACTGGAACGCGTAGGCGCCGGCTCGGCAGGTTGTCGGCGACGATCGCCTCCATGCGCCCCTGCCCGAAGGCGCCGCGCGTCTGCTTGTTGGCGAGGATGTTGGAGAGCGTCGTGACCTGCCCGGCGAGCGTCGTGATGTTCGCTTGAGCGGAATCGAGAACTGCGAGCCGCTCGTGCAGGTTCTTCAGGTTCTCGTGCGTCGACTTCGTCGCCTCGCCCATCGACTGGTTCAGGCGATGCGTCATGCCGTCGAGGCGGTCGGAAAGCGACTTCGTCAGCTCCGCCTGCCGGTTGCCGATCAGCTCCGACATTGCCTGCATGCGGCCGGTCATCTCCGACTGCGCTTTCAGGAGCGTCGCGATCTGGCCCTCGGCCTCGCTCTTCTGCGCGGCGGCTTGCTCGCTGACGAGCCGGCTCATGCGGCGCTGGCCCCAGATGACCAAGGCAGCGACGGCGAGCACGATAACGGCGGCAATCACCAGGGCGGCCGTGCCCCCGCCCGCTGCTTGGATCGTTTCCATCGCGCGACCCTAGCCAATTCGTCCGGAAGCCCCGAAGCTTAGCTCCGGGGCTTCCGTTTCACGCGTCAACGCGACCGTAAGGGGGGCGGGTTGCGGTCGCGCCCGCGATCCTTATTGAGCGGGTGCGGGGCCGCCGTCGTTGGGCCCTTGGTCTTGCGGGCCGTGGTGCCACCATCCGCGCGGACCGCCACCGTCACGCGGGCCACCGTCACGCGGGCCGAAGTGCTGCGGCCGGTCGGCGGAGGAGAGCATGCCGTCGTGGTTGCGGTCGAACTGAGCGACGATGTTGGCGAACCGGTCATCGAGCTCGGCCTTTGAGATTTCCGCGTCGCCGTTCGGATCGAGGAACTGGAACGTGCGAATGGCGATCGGCTTCGTGATGTCGGCCCACAGCGCCTCGAACTCTTGGAGCGAGAGGCTGCCGTTCTTGTCCGCGTCAAACTGAGAGAAGCGCGCGTTCACGGCGGCGTTGATCTCGTCTTGCGATATCTTGCCGTCGCCGTTGGTGTCGATCTCCTTCAAGAGTTCGCGGCGCATCTCGCCGAAGCCCATCGCGCCTGCCATTGGGCCTCCCATTCGGCCCATGCCTGGACCCATGCGATCGGCAAAGCTCGAGCCGACCAGGAACAGCCCGCCGGCCAGGGCGAGCGCGCTCGTCGCAAGCGCTATTTTCACACTTCTCTTCATGAACAATCTCCTTCAGGAGCTCCCTCGGTGGCGAGATAGATGGGCGGCGGATGTCGCAGAAATTTGGGCGTGAAACGCCTTCTTTGTCGCCGTTCGTCGCGGCGGTCGCCGGCCGTTACAGTCTGTTACAATTTTCTCTGGGCACGGCTCGCGGCTTGGGGATAGCTCGGTCTCATGGAGCGCACGCAGCACCTTCTCGTTGTCGACGACCATCGCGACATCCGCGATCTTCTGGCGCGGTTCCTGGCGAAGCACGGCTTCCGCACCAGCGTCGCGGAAAGCGCTGCGGCTGCGCGCAAGGCGCTCCAGGCCGCCGACGTCGATCTCGTCGTGCTCGACATCATGATGCCGGGCGAAGACGGGCTGTCGCTCACCCGCCATCTCCGGGAGAACACGGATATCCCGGTCATCCTGCTGACCGCGATGGGCGAGGAGACGGACCGCATCGTCGGGCTTGAGATCGGCGCCGACGATTACGTGGCAAAGCCGTTCAACCCGCGCGAGCTTCTGGCACGGATCAAGGCGGTGCTCAGGCGCGCGCAAACCCTGCCGCGCCCCGCCGAAACCGGAAAGGGCCGCCTCGCTTTCGATCGCTGGATCCTCGATCTCGGTCGGCGCGAGCTTATCGACGAGAAGGGGGTTGCCGTGCCGCTCTCGAGCGGCGAGTTCCGCCTGCTCGCCGCGCTCGTCGAGCGCCCGGGCATGGTGCTGACCCGCGACCAGCTTCTCGATCTGACGCGCGGGCGCTCGGCACAGCCCTTCGACCGCTCGATCGACAACCAGGTGAGCCGGCTCAGGAAGAAGATCGAGCGCGATCCGCGCACGCCGACCCTGATCAAGACCGCCTGGGGCGACGGCTACAGCTTCGCCGGCGACGTGAAGCCGCTATGAGGCGGCAGCCATGAGGCTTTGGCCGAAGAGCCTGGCTGGGCGGCTTGCCGGGCTTCTCATCCTGACGCTGGTGCTCGCGCAGTCGCTCTCCTTCGCGCTTTTCTCCGGCGAGCGGATCGCGGCACTTCGGGGCGCCTACCGCGAAGACCTTTTCGTCCGCCTCGTCTCGCTCGTCGGCCTGATCGAGAAATCGCCGGTCGACCTGCAGGAGCGCGTGCTTGCCGCTGCGAGCTCGCCGAGCTTCCACGTGCGGCTCGACCCGGAGCCTGCAATCTTCTCGGACCGCGGCGGCAACATGAACGTCCGCGCCGGCCTCGCCGCGGCCATGGGCAAGCCGGTCGAAGATGTACGTGTCGCACTCGGCGGACCGCCGTGGCGCGCGCCGCGCCCCGGCAATCGCGACGCGGAGGGCGATCGCCCCCACCGCCAGCCGCCTCCCTGGCTGCGCGCCTCGGTGCGGATCGCCGACGGGCGCTGGCTGAATGCCGCCGCAGACCGGCCGCCGGTTCCCCCGCTCGGCCGGCCGTTCCTCGCCTCATTTCTGATCTCGGCGCTTGCCGTCGCCGCCGTCGGCGCGGCCGGCGTCGGCTTTGCCAGCCGGCCGCTGCGGCGGCTTGCAATCGCGGCCGACCGGCTCGGGCGTGGCGAGACGTTCGAGCCGCTCCCTGAAACGGGCCCGCAGGAGACGCGCCAGGCGAACGTCGCCTTCAACCGCATGCGCGAGCGGCTCGACCGCTACATCCGCGACCGTACCGCGATGCTCGCCGCGATCGCGCATGACCTCCGGACGCCGATCACGAGCCTCAGGCTCCGCGCGGAATTCATCGAGGACGAGGAGGCGAAGGCGAAGATTCTTGAGACGCTGGCAGAGATGCAGGCGATGGCGGAGGCGGTGCTCGCTTTCGCGCGCGGCGATGCGGAGAGCGAGGAAAGCCGCGCGACCGATGTTTCGGCGCTGGTCGAGAGCATCGTGGAGGACGTCGCCGCGAGCGGACGCGAGGCGTCGTTCAAGGATTCGCCCGCGGTCACGCTGACCTGCCGGCCCTTCGCGCTCCGCCGCGCCGTCGGCAATCTGATCGACAACGCCACCTTCTACGGCGTCCGCGCGCGCGCCTGCGTCGAGGCCGACAAGGACGAAGTCAGGATCATCATCGACGACGACGGACCGGGAATCCCATCGGCCGACCTTGAGCGCGTCTTCGATCCGTTCGTACGGCTTGAAGGCTCGCGCAGCCGCGAGACCGGTGGCGCCGGGCTAGGTCTCGCGATCGCGCGCTCGATCGTCCGCGCGCACGGCGGCGACGTGAAGCTCACGAACCGCGCGGAAGGCGGACTCCGGGCAATCGCGACGCTTCCACTCTAGCCGTCCAGTCACCGCTTCAAGTGGTAGGGGCGGATCAACGTCTCTGCGGGGATGTTCCACTCGCGGTGCAGTTTGTAGGCCATCGGTATCGTCAAGGCGCGTTTGCGGTTCATGATCTCCGAGGCGCGGGGACGCGATCCGAGCAGCCGCGCGAGATCGGCCTGCGTGTAGCCGGCGGTCTCCATCCGATAACGGATCGCGTCGATCGGATCGGCGGGCTCTATCGGCCAATGCTTCGCCTCGTAGGCTTCGATCACGGTCGCCAGAAGGTCGAAACGGTCCGCGGCCGGCGTTCGCGCCGACGGTGGGTTCTCAAAATAAGCCTCGATCTCGGCAAGCGCCCAGTCGTAGTCGGCCTCCGTTCGAAGCGGACGAATATTCTCCATCAGATCGTCTCCGGATCGATCCTGTCGTACTCGGCATGCGTTCCAACGAACTTCACCAACACGCGCTTGTAGGCATAGGCGACGTGCACAACGAGGCGATATTTGTTGCCTCCGATGTCGAAGACAACGCGGTTGTCGCCCACAAAGTCGACCGTTGTGCCGAACATCCGCTTCACGTCTGCCGGCCCCTTCCACTCGGCGCGGTCGACGATCGCATACCAAGCGCGCAGCGGAATCTCCGATCGGTTGTGGCGCTCCCAAAAGCGCCGGAGCGTCCGCTTCGCGATGATCTGCACATGCTCAACATATACTGGTTCCCGAAATGGGAACAAGTCCTTTGTGAAAGGCTGACCGGCCGCCGACCGGCGGCGGCCCCGATTGACCCTCGCGGCGGCAGCCCCTATCTCGCACGCCGTGAGCAAGCTTGAGATTCTGACACTTCCCGATCCCGTGCTTCGGCAGAAAAGCGCGCCCGTCGAGACCATCGACGATGCGACACGACGCTTCATGGACGCGATGCTGGCGACCATGTACGACGCACCGGGCATCGGGCTCGCCGCGATTCAGGTCGGCGAGCCGCGCCGCATCATTACGATCGACGTCGCGCGCGAGGACGAGGCGAAGAGCCCGCTCTTCCTCGTCAACCCGGAGATCGTCTGGAGCTCGGAGGAGGAGCGCTCCACCTACGAGGAAGGCTGCCTTTCGATCCCCGACTATTACGCCGAGGTCGAGCGTCCGGCGAAGGTCCGCTTCCGCTATCTCGACTACGAGGGCAAGCCGCAGGAGCGCGATGCGGAAGGGTTGCTTGCCACCTGTGTCCAGCACGAGATCGATCACCTGAACGGTGTCCTCTTCATCGACTATCTCTCGAAGCTGAAGCGCGACCTCGTCGAGAAAAAATTCACCAAGGCGGCGCGCGAGAAGGAACGCCAGCGCCAGCACCGGATTTAGCCCCGGCCCGCATGAGCGAGACCCCACAAGCGTCATTCTCGGGCGTAGCGAAGCGGAGACCCGAGAACCTGGCGACTCGCGCACGAATTCGCCTGGGTCCTCGGATCGCGCTTCGCGCGTCCGAGGATGACGTGCTTCAGTATTGCGGCTCGGCTCGGCCAAGGCGAAGAGGGTTCTGAGCATGGCGCTTCGCGTCGTCTTCATGGGCACGCCGGATTTTGCCGTCCCGACGCTCGCGAAGCTCGCCGCCGAGGGCCACGACGTCGTCGCCGTCTATACGCGGCCGCCGCGTCCGGCCGGGCGTGGCTTGGCCGAGCAGCCTTCGCCCGTGCACGAGAAGGCGCGCGAGCTTGGCATTCCCCTGGTGATGCCGGCGACGCTCAGGATTCCGGCAGCGGAGCGGCTCTTCGCCTCGCATCAAGCGGACGTTGCGGTCGTCGTCGCCTACGGGCTGATCCTGCCGAAGGCGATCCTCGAAGCGCCACGCAACGGCTGCCTGAACCTGCACGCCTCGCTCCTGCCCCGCTGGCGCGGCGCGGCACCCATACAGCGTGCGATCATGGCCGGCGACCGCGAGACCGGCGTCATGGCGATGCGCATGGAAGCGGGGCTCGACACCGGCCCCGTCTGCCTAACCGAACGCGTCGCTATCGGTGCTGAAGAGACGGCGGGGGAGTTGCACGACCGGCTGGCGCCGCTCGGCGCAGAGCTGATGGCGCGCGCGCTCCGTGCACGTGAGGCCGGCACGCTCGCCTGCACGCCGCAGCCGGAGGCCGGCGTCAGCTATGCGAAGAAGATCGAGAAGGGTGAGACCCGCATCGACTGGCAACAGCCTGCCGCCGAAATCCACAACCAGATCCGCGGCCTCTCGCCCTTCCCCGGCGCGTGGTTCGCGATGGCGGGCGGCGAGCGGGTCAAGGTTCTCGGGGCGAAGCGCGCATCGGGCGCCGGCAAGCCCGGCACGGTCCTTGGCCTCGATCCCTTTGTCATCGCCTGCGGAGGGGACGCCGTTGAGCTGGTCGAGCTTCAACGCGCCGGCAAGAAGCCGTCCGACGCTCCAGCGTTCCTGCGCGGCTCGCGCCTCGAGGCCGGAACTACCCTCGCCTGAGGCTTCAGGGCCCGGGGTGCAGATCGACCTCGCCGACGTGCACTTGGTCGGTGTGGCCGAAACCCTTGGAATAGTCGAGGATCGAGACCACCTCCGGCACGACGCGCATGACCGTAATCTGGCTCATGTCCGGCGACGGCATCGCCGTGTATTCCGGGTATTTCCCAACGAGGAGCTGAATCATCCTGCCGATCTCGGCCTGGTCGGTGACCGGCGTCGCGCGTGCCGCCATCGAGAGACCGGTGATCGCCATCGGATCGCTGGTATCGGCGTCGATCGTTAGAGAAATGCGGTTGTCGCGGGCGATATTCTCAGCTTTCTGGCTTGTCGCCGCGCAGATGAAATACATGGTCAGTCCGTCATTGGCGTAGCCGACGGTGGTCGCCTGCGGCCAGCCGTCGGGCCTCAGCGTCGCCACCGTCATCAGCCTATGCTTGTCGAGGAGGTCGAGCACTGTCCTTCGCGCCGCGTCGTCCATGCCTGAGGCTCCCGATTGACCCTTGCCGAGTTTTCCGAAATCGCTAGTGACACATGCTTCGGAGTCGCATCTTGAGTTGGATCAAGAACCCCTCTGAACGCCTGCTAGAGGCGCAGCTCGAGCCGCCAAGCGGCGTCGTCGTGCTGCGCGGCGAGGAGGCGCGCGATCAGCCGCAGATCCGCGACCTGCTCGAGGCGTCGTTCCCGGGAACCGGCGAGGCGCTTCTCGTCGACAGGCTCAGGAGCGACGGCGACATCGTGCTGTCGCTCGCCGCGGAGGATGCCGGAGTGGTAGTGGGTTATGTCGCCTTTTCGCGCCTTATCGTGGAGAGCAACATCACATCGTTTCCCGCCGTCGCGCTGGCGCCGCTTGCGGTCTACCCCGAATACCAACAGCAGGGGATCGCGACGCAGCTGATCCGCGAAGCGCATGCCTGCCTTGCGGCGCTCGGCGAGACGCTGTCCGTCGTTCTCGGCGAGCCGGGCTACTACGGCCGCTTCGGCTACAACCACAAGCGCGCGGCGCGCTTCGAGTGCGAATACCAGTCGCCGTTCCTGATGGCGCTCTCCTTCGGCTCTGCTCCCTCTGAAGGGCGCCTTGTCTACCCGGCCGCCTTCGGGGTTCTCTCCGACGATGCCACGCACCAAGCTGACCATCGAGTATGACGGCGCGCCGTTCGTCGGCTGGCAGCGCCAGGCGAACGGCCGCTCGGTGCAGCAGGCGATCGAGGAGGCGCTGCAGCGACTGACGGGCGAAGAGCCGACGCTGCGCGGCGCCGGCCGCACGGATGCCGGCGTGCATGCGCTCGGCCAGGTCGCGCATTTCGATCTCTTGCGCGAATGGAGCGGCGACAAGCTCCGCGACGGCCTCGACGCGCATCTTCGGCCCGAACCGGTGGCTATCCTTCTGGCGGAAACCGTCGCCGCCGGATTCGATGCGCGCTATTCCGCGATCCGCCGGCACTACTCCTATCGCATCTTGACACGGCGCGCGCCGCCGGTGATCGAGCGCGGCCGCGTCTGGCACGTGGCGCGCGCGCTCGACGCGGTCGCCATGCATCGCGCCGCGCAGCGCCTCATTGGCACGCACGACTTCACCACCTTCCGCTCCACCGAATGCCAGGCTAAGAGCCCTGTCCGCACGCTCGAAGTTTTGAGCGTGCTGAAGCGCGGCGAGGAGCTTCTCGTCGAGGCGAGCGCGCGCTCCTTCCTGCACAACCAGGTGCGCTCGCTGGTCGGCTCGCTGAAGCTCGTCGGCGAGGGCAAATGGAGCGCCGACGATCTTCAGCGTGCGCTTGAAGCGCGCGACCGCAAGGCCTCGGGGCCGGTCGCGCCGCCCGACGGCCTCTACCTGATGCAGGTCGACTACCCGAGGAATTCATCTCTGGCATGATCTCGTCCGAAAACCGGTTCCCACTTTTCGGGATCATGCCTAGCCGAAGCGGTCGAACAAAGACCAGATGGTGAGGCTCAAGAGCAGGTCGAACAGGACGATCGGCAGCGCCAGCGCCATCGACACGAACAGCGTCGTGCGTACGATGACATAGGAGAAGCGGAGCGAGACCGCGATCGCCAGGAGCAGCGCATAGGGCATCGCCGCCGACGGCAGAACGCCGACAAGATGCAGAATGTGCACGATCGAGACCATCGCGGCGATCACGACGGACGCCCAGTTCCGCGCCACGATGAAGGGCACGTAGCGCGAGCCGAGCCCGAACGGACGCGCCAGGACCGCAAAGACGATCGGGAAGGTGAACCAGTCGACGAGGAGCGCAATGCCATCGAGGGTGATCTGCGCGCCGGTCAGCCCGGACGACGCGCCGGCCTGCGTCGAAAGCGCCTGCTGGCTTAGGAGCGATAGAAACGCGAACGGCGCTACCAGAATGACTGCCCCGAAGGAGCGCCAGAACCCGTCGACCGACGTGTCGAGCCGGTCCAGCCCGTCCGGCCTGCCGAGCATGACCTCGAACGCCCCGGCAAGGTTGTCGCGGATCGATCTCAGCCCGCCGATCATTGCGGGAAATACGCCTCGAGGAATGCTTCGTAGATCGCCGCCGTCGCTTCGATCTCGGCAAGCGGAACATGCTCGTCGCTCTGGTGCATACTTGTGCCGACCGGCCCGAACTCGACGACGGGGCAATAGTCCTTGATGAAGCGCGCGTCCGATGTGCCGCCGCTCGTCGAGAGCGCCGGGCGACGGCCCAGCACCTTCTCGATCGAATCGGAGAGCATGCCGATCAACGCCTCGTCGCGCGTCAGGAAGACATCGGAGCTCTGCGGCTCCGGGTCGAGATGCCAGCGCACCGGGAGCTTCGTCGAGAGCGCCGGGTCGGCGGCGCCCTTCTCGAGCCGCCGCCTGATCTCGGCCTCAAGGCTCGCGCGCGTCCAACGGTCGTTGTAGCGGCTGTTGAAGCGCGCACTGGCATTGGCTGGGATCACGTTCCAGGCGGGGTTGCCGACGTCGACGCTCACGACCTCGAGCGACGACGGCCCGAAATGCTCGGAGCCTGAATCGAGCGGCGCCGATTGCAGCGCATAGAGAAGCTGCGTCATGCCGCGGATCGGATTGTCGGCGAGATCCGGATAGGCGGAGTGTCCCTGGCGCCCTTCGACGACGATCGTCGCCGAATAGCTTCCGCGACGGCCGATCTTGATCTGGTCGCCGAGCAGCTTCGCGCTGGTCGGCTCGCCGACGAGCGCCGCTGAGAAGCCTTCGTTGCGCGCCTTCGCCCATTCGAGAAGCTTCACCGTGCCGTTCACCGCGTCGGCCTCCTCGTCGCCGGTCACGAGAAACGAGAGGCGGCCGCCGAAGTCCGGGCCGCGGCGCGCGACGAAGCGGAGCGCCGCGGCGAGCATCGCTGCGAGCCCGCCCTTCATGTCGACCGCACCGCGGCCGTAGAGAATCCCGTCGACGATCTCCGCGCCAAAGGGCGGATGCCGCCACGTCGATTCCGGTCCGGGCGGCACGACGTCGACATGGCCGGCAAGAGTCAAATGGCGCGCGCCCTCGCCGATCGCGGCGAAGAGATTCTCGACCGACGCCTTTCCCAGCGCATCGAAGACCGGACGCTCGACGGTAAAGCCGCCAGGCGCCAGATGGCGCGCGACCACATCGAGCGCCGGGCCGGCGGCCAGCGTCACGCTCGGCGCGCGCACGAGCTCGACCAGGAGATCGCCGGCGCTTGGCGACCGCGTCATGTCGGAAGCCTGTCCGGCTCGGCGCCGTAGCGGTTCGGTCCGTCGGTCCCCGGCAGGATGCCGGCCCAAATCGTGAAGATGAGCTGGAGCAGCGGCACCAGGACGGCAGTCGCGAGGAAGCCGCCCAGGCCCGCATCGTGCAGACGCTTCACCGACACCGCGATGTGACAATAGAGGGTGGCCAAAAGGGCGAGGAGCGGCCAGATCGGCGTGGCAGCCACGTCACCGTTCAGGCTCGCCTCCGCACTCAGCACGAGGGGGCGCACAAGGATCGCCTGCACGAAAAGGATCATCAGGTAGGCGAGCCAGTAGACGTTCCGCGATACCCGGCCGTTGAACTCGAACAGGAGCCACGCCATCAGACGGATACGGGTTCCGGACCGGACGTTCGGCAACGCCGCCTCAGTCGCGCAGGAGGTCGTTGATGGAGGTCTTGGCGCGCGTCTTCTCGTCCACCTTCTTCACGATCACCGCACAGTAGAGCGACGGCCCGCCGGAGGCGCCGGGCATCGACCCGGAGACGACAACGGAATAAGGCGGCACCTCGCCGTAGCGGACTTCTCCGGTGGCACGATCGACGATGCGGGTCGAGGCGCCGAGATAGACGCCCATCGAAAGCACCGAGCCTTCGCGCACGACGACGCCCTCGGCGACCTCAGCGCGCGCGCCAATGAAGCAGTCGTCCTCGATCACGACCGGCCCGGCTTGCAGCGGCTCAAGCACGCCGCCGATCCCCGCACCGCCCGAGATGTGACAGCGCTTGCCGATCTGCGCGCAGGAGCCGACGGTCGACCAGGTGTCGACCATCGTGCCCTCGTCGACATAGGCGCCAAGATTGACGAAGGACGGCATCAGAACGACGCCCGGCGCGATAAAGGCGGAGCGGCGAACGATCGCACCTGGCACGGCGCGGAAGCCTGCGGCGCGAAAGCGGTTCTCGCCCCAGCCGGCGAATTTCGACGGCACCTTGTCCCACCAGTTTGCACCGCCCGGCCCACCGGGAATCGCCGCCATGTCATTCAAGCGGAACGACAGGAGCACCGCCTTCTTCAGCCATTCGTTGACGACCCAGGTGCCGTCCTTCCTCTCCGCCACGCGGAGCGTGCCGGCGTCGAGGAGCTCAAGCGCTTCGTCGACCGCCGCGCGCACCCCGCCACCGGTTGAGGCGCCGATCGACTGGCGGTCCTCGAAAGCGCTCTCGACAACAGAGCGGAGCTGGGCAATGTCGGTCACGAAATGCTCCGGAAAAACGCGCGGACCTTGTGGGCCGCGGGGGCCGGACAGTCAACCAGAGCCGGCGCCCGCAATGGCCGAATTTGCCCTCGATCCGCGGCTTGACGCCGACAGCATAGCGGTGGCCGAGCTGCCGCTTTCCGCAGTCAGACTGATGCGCGACGCGAGCTATGCGTGGCTACTGCTCGTGCCTCGGCGCGCCGGGATCACGGAGATCGTCGATCTCAGCGCGGAGGACCGCGTGCGGCTCATTGAGGAGATCGCGCTTGCGAGCGCGGCGCTTCGCGCCGAGGTCGCGTGCGACAAGCTCAACGTCGCAGCACTCGGCAACATGGTCCCCCAACTCCACGTGCACGTGATCGCCAGGCGGCGTGACGATCCGGCTTGGCCGAAGCCGGTCTGGGGCGCTGCCCCCGCGAAAGCCTATCCGCCCGGCGCGGCGGAGGCCCTTGCGGCCAGGCTCGCCGCGCGCTTGAAGTGACGCTCGGCGGCCCCACATCCGTCCGCGATCCCCTCACGAAAGCCCCGATGCCCTCCTTCTTCGACGATCGCTTCCTGAACAAGAGAACCTCGTTCCCGGCATTTCTCGGCAACCCGATCGAGCGCTGGAGCGAGGCACGCGCGGGCCTCGACTTCGCCGAGGCGCTCGCCGGCGAAAAGGCGGTCGTCTACCTCTTCGACGAAGACCGCGTTCTCCTTCGCCAGAACGGCGGAAGCGTCGGCGCCGCCTTCCGGCCCGACGAGGCGCGCGGCCTTGGCCTTCTGGCGGAGAGCCTGATCCTTCTCGGGGTCGTCGACGACGCGGCACGCTTTGCCGGGCGAGTCGCGCAACAGGCGGAACTTCCCAACGGCACGAGAACGACCGACCTCCGCTCGCTCGCCATCGAAGGCGGGCTTGGCGAAGCCGATCTCGCGGCGCTGGCGCAGGCGCGCTCCTATCTCCACTGGCACGCGGCGAACCGCTTCTGCGGGCGCTGCGGCACGCCGCTTGAGATGAAGGGCGGCGGCACGAGCCGCGTCTGCCCGTCCTGCCAGACGGAGATTTTTCCGCGTGTCGACCCCGTCGTCATCATGCTTGCGATCGACGGAGAGCGCTGCCTGCTCGGCCGGCAGGCGCGCTTCACGCCTGGCATGTATTCAGCGCTCGCGGGATTCCTGGAGCCGGGTGAGACCATCGAGGAGGCGGTCCGTCGCGAGGTGAAGGAGGAATCCGGAATTCTCGTCGGCCGCGTCGCGTATCACTCAAGCCAGCCCTGGCCCTTCCCGCATTCGCTCATGATCGGCTGCCACGCCGAGGCGCTTTCGACCGAGGTCGACCGCGACGCGGAGGAGCTGGAGGACTGCCGCTGGTTCGACCGCGAAGAGGTGCGGCAGATGCTCGCCGGCACGCATCCCGACGGACTGAAGGCACCTTTCCCGATGGCGATCGCGCATCATCTGATCAAGGCGTTCGCAGACGCCTAGGAACTCTTGGCTCCTACCCGGGCGCTTGAGGCCTGAGATCGCGGTTCTCTTCGGGCTCCGCGATGTTGGCGCGGAAAGGGCTCGCCGGATAGACGCCGACGATGCGGAACTCGGCGGAAAAGAACTCCAGCTCTTCGAGCGCGAGGTTCAACGAATGGTCGTCGGGGTGCCCCTCGACGTCGGCATAGAACAGCGTCGCGAAGAATTTTCCGCCGAGCTGATAGCTCTCGAGCTTCGTCATGTTGACGCCGTTCGTGGCAAAGCCGCCGAGCGCCTTATAAAGCGCCGCCGGCACGTTCCTGACGCGGAAGATGAAGGACGTGACGACCGGGCCGTTCTTCGCCGGGGCGCGGATCGCCTCGCGCGAGAGGATGACGAAGCGCGTCGTGTTGTGATCCTCGTCCTCGACGTTCTCCTTTAGGATGTCGAGGCCGTAGATTTCGGCGGCGAGGCGCGAGGCGAGCGCGGCGCGCTTGCGCTCGCCAAGCTCGGCGACGTAGCGCGCGGAGCCCGCCGTGTCAGCCGCGACCTCAGACGATACGCCGAGCTTGCGGATGAAGCGGCGGCACTGGCCGAGCGCCTGGACGTGGCTCTGCACCACCTCGATCTCTTCGAGCTTTGCTCCGCGCACGCCGAGGAGCTGGTGGTGCACCGGCAGGAAATGCTCGCCGATGATGGAAAGGTCGGACGTCGGC
Organism: uncultured Alphaproteobacteria bacterium; assembly: GCA_963761005.1. Classification (GTDB taxonomy): domain Bacteria; phylum Pseudomonadota; class Alphaproteobacteria; order Rhizobiales; family Afifellaceae; genus DASWJZ01. The sequence continues at coordinate 371,786 of CAVXFK010000026.1, read as the reverse complement.
AGCAGGTGATGGATGTCGGCGACGCGGCCGGCGAGCGAGTTCTCGATCGGAATCATACCGAGATCTGCCTCGCCCGAGGAGATCGTCTGGAAGCAATCCTCGAAGGTCGGCTGCGGCACCGGCTCGCAGTCGGGAAACACTTCCAGACAGGCGATATGGGAATTCGCCCCCGGCTCGCCCTGGAACACCACACGCTGCTTCGCCAAAACCAACTCCCGTCTCAACGCTTTCCAGCAAGGAGCGCCCGCGCCCGCTCCAGATCCTCCGGCGTGTCGACGCCGAAAGGCACATCGTCGATCACCGTTACATCGATCCGCATGCCGGCTTCCAGCGCCCGCAGCTGCTCAAGCCGCTCGCGTTTCTCAAGCACGCTCGGCTTAAGCGCGACGAAACGCTCAAGCGCCGCGCGGCGATAAGCGTAGATGCCGCTGTGATGGTAAAGTGGCCCTTCGCCAGAGGGCGCCGTGGCACGCGTGAAATAAAGGGCACGGAGCCGCCGCTCCGCGACCGGTGTCCCGACCACCTTGACGACGTTTGGATTGGTCCGCTCCGCTTCGTGCACGATCACGCCGGCGAGCGTCGCAATGTCAACTTCGGGGTCCGCGAGAGGGCCAAGCGCAGCCGCGATCGCGTCGGGCGCAACCGTCGGAAAATCACCCTGCACATTCACAACGACGTCGTAGCGCCGCCCGGGGTCGAGCCGGCCAAGCGCCTCGAAGATACGGTCAGAGCCGGAGGGGTGATCGGGACGGGTCAGCACCACCTCGGCGCCCGTCCCGGCAAGCGCGGCGGCGATCTCTTCAGAATCCGCAGCGACCGCCACTGGCCCGATACCGGCGGCGCGCGCCTTCGCCACGACGTGCGCGATCATCGGGCACCCGCCGATGTCGGCGAGCGGCTTGTTCGGCAAGCGGGTCGCCGCGAGGCGCACCGGAATTACGACGAGAGGCTGCATGGAAGGCGGCGAAGCGAAGGTTTTCGGTGGCAAAACGTCTCAGGAGAGGCGGCTTATACGGCTTGATGGCTCATGGCAAACGCGATACCTCTGCCGCAACCTGCGAAAACCCGCGGGAAAGCTGCCTTTTCCGAGGCCTTGCCGGAGCTCCAGCCGAATGGATTCCTTCGAGTGGAACAAGATCGCGGGCGCAGTCCTTTTTGCGCTTCTGCTCACCTTCGGGCTGGGCATCTTCTCCGAGATCATTTTCTCGTCCGAAGCGCCCGAGGCGCCCGGATATGTCATCGCGGTGGCGACAGAGCAAGGCTCCGGCGCGGGTAGCAAGACGCCGGCGCAGAAGCCGATCGCCGTGCTCCTCGCAAGCGCCGACACGAAGAAGGGCGAGGCGAAGGCAAAGATATGCACGACCTGCCATGACTTCACAAAGGGCGGACCGAACAAGGTCGGCCCCAACCTTTACGGCGTCGTCGGACGCCCGATCGCGTCGCATGAGGGCTACGAATACGACGACCCGATGAAGAAGTTCGCGCAGGAAGCCCAGACGTGGACCTTCGACCACCTGAACACATTCCTCAGCAATCCGAAGGGAACGGTTCCTGGCACCAAGATGGCCTTCGCCGGCTTGAAGAACGACCAGGAGCGGGCGGACGTCATCGCCTATCTCCGGACGCTCTCCGACAACCCGGTGCCTCTGCCTGAAGCTACGGCGGCTGAGAGCGCGTCAGGGACGCAGGTCGCTTCCACTGCGCCCGCGACCGAGACGCCCGCCGCGGCGGCACCTGCCGCAACGCCTGCGCCCGCACCAGCCGCGACTGCCGAGGCTCCTGCTCCTGCCCCTGCTCCTGCCCCTGCCCCTGCTCCGGCCCCCGCCGAACAACAGACGGCAGCCGCTCCGACACCGGCGCCCGCTCCAGCACCTGCTGCAACGCCTGCTCCCGCACCGGCAGCTCAGCAGCCGGCTGAGCAGCAGACCGCGCAGACCGAAACGCCTGCGGCGGCACCAGCTGCAGCAGGCGGAGGCGACGTGACGAAGGGTGCCGCCTACGCCAAGCGCTGCTCGGTCTGTCACGACCTGACCTCGGCAGCGGCGAACAAGGTCGGGCCACATCTTTGGGGCGTTGTCGGACGGGCGGTCGCTTCGGCCTCCGGCTACAGCTACTCCGACGCCATGAAGGCGTTCTCCGACAACGGCTCGAAGGTCTGGGATCCGGCGACGCTCGACACCTACCTGACCGATCCGCGCACGGTCGTGCCGGGCACGAGGATGGTGTTCCTGGGCGTCAAGAACGAAGCCGACCGGCAGAACGTCATCGCCTACCTGGAGACGCTCAAATAGCGGCGACCGGCCTGGCCGCCGCAGCGGCCCGAACCGCAGCCGTCTAAGCGCTTCGACCGGCTCCCGCCGCTCGCAAGCGCTTAACTTTTCGTCATTTTCGGTTTCGGCGTGTGCGGCTGAGGCCGCATTCCTGCTATATGACGAATTGACGATTGCACGACGGTCCGACCGTTGCCGACGGGATCAGATGCCGATGCATTTTCGCCTTGTCCTCGCCGCCCTCCTCCTCGTCTTCATCGCCAGTCCGGGCGAGGCGCAGGAGAAGGTCTGGCGATACGCGACCTCGCTCAACGATGAGCCGAAATACCCGGCCGATTTCAAGCATTTCGACTACGTCAATCCGGACGCCCCGAAAGGCGGCATGGTGAGGCTCTCCGATACCGGCGGCTTCGACACGCTCAATCCGATCCTCGCCAAGGGGAACCCCGCGCCGGGCCTTGGCCTGATCTACGAAACGCTGATGACCTCGGCGCTCGACGAGGTCTCGACCATGTACGGGCTGATCGCGGAGGCGATGAGCTATCCCGACGACTACTCCTCCGTCACCTTTCGGTTGCGGCCCGAAGCGAAGTGGCACGACGGCCAGCCGATCACGCCGGAAGACGTGGTGTGGTCGTTCGAGAAGCTGACCCAGCTCAACCCGTCGCAGAAGTTCTACTATCAGCACGTCACCAAGGCCGAGGTGGCCGGCGAGCACGAGGTCACCTTCACCTTCGATCAGAAAGGCAATCGCGAGCTGCCGCACATCGTCGGCCAGCTCATGGTCCTGCCGCAGCACTGGTGGGAGGGCAAGGACGCCAACGGCAAGCAGCGCGACATCGGCAGCTCGACGCTCGAGCCGCCGCTCGGCTCGGGGCCCTACGAAATCGAACGCGTCGATCCGAACAGAACCATCGTCTACAAGCGCGTCGGCGACTATTGGGCGAAAGACCTCCCAGTCTCGATCGGCCAGAACAACTTTGACGAAGTACGGTTCGATATCTTCCGCGACGAGACAGTCACCTTCGAAGCCTTCAAGGCCGATGCCTTCGACTGGCGCGACGAGAATTCGGCGAAGCGTTGGGCGACGCAATACGACTTTCCGGCCGTGCAGAAAGGCAACGTTGTCAAGGAAGAGCTTCCCAACGCCTACCGCGACAACGGCGTCATGGTCGGCTTCGTCCCGAATCTCAGGCGCGACCTCTTCAAGGACGTGCGCGTGCGCCGGGCGCTCAACTTCGCCTTCGACTTCGAGACGCTGAGGAAGACGCTCTTCTACGGCCAGTACGAGCGCATCGACAGCTTCTTCTACGGCACGTCGCTCGCAGCCTCTGGCCTGCCGCAAGGCGAAGAGCTGGCGATGCTCGAACCGCTCAGGGACAAGGTGCCGCCGGAAATTTTCACCGCGCCCTACACCAACCCCGTCGGCGGCAGCCCGGAGAAGGGGCGCGAGAACCTGAGGCAGGCGCTCGCGCTGCTGCAGCAGGCCGGCTACCATCTGGACGGCCAGAAACTCGTCGATTCGTCCGGCAAGCCGTTCTCGTTCGAGCTGATTCTGAACGGTCCGACGATCGAGCCCGTCGCGCTCGCCTACCAGGCAAACCTGCGCAAGATCGGCATCGACATGCAGGTGCGCACGATCGATACGCCGCAATACATCAACCGCGTGCGCTCGCGCGACTTCGACATGATCTACACGGGTTGGGCGGAGTCGCTTTCGCCCGGCAATGAGCAGCGCGCCTACTGGGGCTCGGCCGCCGCCGACAGCGCGAGCTCGCAGAACTATGCCGGAATCAAGGACCCGGCCGTCGACGCGCTGGTCGAGAAGATCGTGCTCACCAAGGACCGCAACGAGCTGGTGGCGGCGACGCACGCGCTCGACCGCGTGCTGATGGCCAACCAGTACGTGATACCGAGCTATGCGCTCAGATTCTCACGTATCGCTCGCTGGGACCGCTTCGATCACCCCGCAGCGCTCCCCGAGTATTCGGTCGGTTTCCCAACGGTCTGGTGGTGGGACGAGGCGAAAGCGCAGAAGATAGGCGCTGGAGCGACGCAATGATTCGCATCTCACGACGCACCGCGCTGAGGCTCTCCGGAGCCGCCGCCTGCGCACCCTTTGTGCCCGCTCAGGCCTTCGCCCAAGACACGTCGCGCGCGCACGGGATGGCGGTGATCGGCGACCTGAAATACGGCCCGGACTTTCCGAACTTCGACTACGTCAACACGGAGGCGCCGCGCGGCGGTCGCATCGTCACGCAGCTAGCGAGCTGGGGCGGCAACCAGAACCCGCAGACCTTCAACACGCTGCATATCTACGTTCTGCGCGGCGACGGCGCCGCCGGGATGGGCCTTACGTTCGCCTCTCTCATGACCAGCTCGAACGACGAGCCCGGCAGCGTCTACGGACTCGTCGCGAAGGAAGTGGAAATCTCCGACGACCGCAAGGCGCTGCGCTTCTTCCTCCGCCCGGAGGCGGCCTTCCACGACGGCTCGCCGATCACCGCCGACGATGTCGCCTTCTCCATCACGACGCTGCGCGAGAAGGGCCATCCGAACATTTCGACCGAGCTGCTTGGCGTGGCGGATGTCGAGGCCGAGGACGCGCATACGCTCGCCGTCCGGCTCAAGCCCGACACGGCGAGGAGTCTGCCGAACGCCGTCGCCGGGTTGCCGATCTTCTCCAAGGCGTGGTGGGACGGAAAGGACTTCCAGGCTTCCTACAGCGAGGCGCCGCTCGGGTCCGGGCCCTACAAGGTGGCGAGCTACAAGTTCGGCGACTTCATCGAGTTCGAGCGTGTCGCCGACTGGTGGGCTGAAACGCTGCCGGTGATGACCGGGCAGTACAATTTCGACCGCATCCGCTACGAATATTATCGCGACCGCACCGCTTCCTTCGAAGCCTTCAAGAAGGGCAACATCACGTTCCGTGAGGAGTTCCGCTCACGCGACTGGGCGACCGGCTACGACTTCCCCGCGATCGAGGACGGGCGCGTCGTCAAGGAGGAAGTGCCGGACGGCTCACCGTCGGGCGGGCAGGGCTGGTTCATCAACATGCGGCGGCCGAAATTCGCCGATCCGAGGGTACGGCTCGCGCTCACCTATGCGTTCGACTTCGAATGGACGAACAAGACCATCATGTTCGGCTTGTACGACCGAACGCAGTCGTTCTTCCAAAACTCGCCGCTGATGGCCACCGGCAAGCCGACCGCGGCGGAGCTTGCGCTGCTTGAGCCGCTTCGCGACAAGGTGCCGGCGGAAGTGTTCGGGGAGGTGTTCGTGCCGCCCGTCTCCGACGGGTCCGGGCGCGACCGGAAGATGCTGCAGGAAGCGTCGGAGCTTCTCGACGCCGCTGGATGCAAGCGGAGCGGCAGCACCCTCCTCGCGCCTGACGGCTCGCCCTTCACGATCGAATTCCTCGACGACGACGGCGGATTCGAGCCGCACACCAACGCCTACATCGCGGGACTGAGACTGCTCGGCGTCGAAGCGACCTATCGCACCCTCGACCCGGCGCAATATACCGAACGGCAGAAGCGCTTCGACTTCGACATGGTCGTCTCGCGCTTCTCCACGGCGCTTTATCCCGACGAGAGCATCAAACAGTTCTTCTCGTCGAAGAGCGCCGCACAGGAGGGCTCCTACAACCTCTCCGGCGTTGCCGACCCGGCCGTCGATGCGCTGCTTGACAAGGTGACGTCGGCGAACGATTGGGACAGCTTCGTCGCCGCGTCGAGCGCGCTCGATCGCGTGCTCCGGGCGCTGCACTTCTGGGTTCCGCAATGGAACCGGAAGTTCCACTGGTTCGCTTATTGGGACATGTACTCACGCCCGGAAAAGACGGCGAAATACGATCCCGGCGTGCTCGACACGTGGTGGTTCGACGCCGCCAAGGCGGCGAAGATCGGCAAGGCGGGCTGACGCGCGCCGATGGCCGCCTACGTCCTCCGCCGCATCCTGCTGATGATCCCGACTATCCTCGGGATCATGTTCATCAGCTTCGTCGTAGTGCAGTTTGCGCCGGGCGGCCCGATCGAACAGGTCATCGCCAAGCTGCAGGGCACCAACGTCTCGGCGACGGAGCGGATCAGCGGCGGCAGCGGCGACTTCGCCGGCCAGCAGAACACCGGCGAGGGCACGAGCAGCGATGCGGCGCTCACCTCGAAATACCGCGGGGCACAGGGGCTGCCGCCGGAGTTCATCGCGCAGCTTGAGAAGCAGTACCGGCTTCGACAAGCCGGCCTATCAACGCTTCCTCCTGATGATCTGGAACTATTCGCGCTTCGATTTTGGCCAGAGCTATTTCCGCGACATCTCGGTGTTGAAGCTGATCGGCGAGAAGCTGCCGGTCTCCGTCTCGCTTGGCATCTGGATGACGTTTCTTTCCTATCTGATCTCCATCCCGCTCGGTATCCGCAAGGCGGTCAAGGACGGCATGCCGTTCGACGTGTGGACCTCCGGCGTCATCGTCGTCGCTTACGCCGTGCCCGGATTCCTCTTCGCCATCTTCCTGATTGTGTTCTTCGCCGGCGGCACGTTCTTCGACTGGTTTCCGCTGCGCGGACTCACGTCGGAATACTGGGCGCAGCTTTCCTGGCCGGCGCGCATCGCCGACTATTTCTGGCACCTGACGCTGCCGCTGCTTTCGATGGCGCTCGCCGCCTTCGCCACGACGACGCTGCTCACCAAGAACTCCTTCCTCGACGAGATCCGCAAACAATACGTGGTGACGGCACGTTCGAAGGGCCTGTCGGAGCGCGAGGTGCTCTATGGTCACGTCTTCCGCAACGCCATGCTCCTCGTCATCTCCGGCTTCCCGGGCGCTTTCATCTCCGCCTTCTTCGCCGGCTCGCTCCTGATCGAGACGATCTTCTCGCTCGACGGGCTCGGGCTCCTCGGCTTCGAGAGCGTGATGAACCGCGACTACCCGGTCGTCTTCGCCACGCTCTACATCTTCTCGCTGATGGGGCTCGTGGTGCAGCTCATCTCCGACCTCACCTACACCTGGATCGATCCGAGGATCGATTTTGAGAGCCGCGAGGTCTGATGGACCAGAAGACCCCCGCGGAGGAGAGACGCTACGCGAGGCGCGAAGAGGATGCGCGGCGCGGAGACGAGGGCGAGTTTGAGACCATTCGCCCGCTTCCGGGCGAGGTGGCGCCGCCGGCGAGACGGGAGCTCTTCACGCTGTCGCCGATCAACAAGCGCCGCTGGCGGAATTTCCGCGCCAACAAGCGCGGCTACTGGTCGCTGTGGATCTTCCTGACGCTCTTCTTCGTGTCGATGTTCGCTGAGTTCCTTGCGAACGACAAGCCGCTCATCGTCTCCTACAAGGGCGAAATCCTCTATCCGGTCTTCGTTGATTATCCGGAGGAGAAATTCGGCGGCTTCTTCGCGGTCACCGACTACCGCTCGCCGTTTATCCAGGACGAGATCAACGCGCACGGCTGGATGCTGTGGCCGCCGATCCGCTATTCCTACCGGACGGCCAATCTCGACTTCCCGATCGACGCGCTTTCCAAGGCGCTCGGTGAGACGGTCGGCTTCCCGACCGCGCCGAACTGGGTGCATCTCGACGCGCTCTGCAAGACGCCGTCGGACGACGAGAAGATCAAGAGCTATTGCGACCCCTGGCATTGGAACTGGCTCGGCACGGACGACCAGGGCCGCGACGTGATGGCGCGGCTCATCTACGGCTTCCGCCTCTCCGTGCTCTTCGGCTTCGCGCTGACCGTGCTCTCCTCGATCGTCGGCGTGACCGCCGGGGCGACGCAGGGGTATTTCGGCGGGCGCATCGACCTCTTCTTCCAGCGCTTCATCGAGGTCTGGACATCGATCCCGTCGCTCTACCTGCTTCTCATCATCTCATCGGTCCTGGTGCCGGGGTTCTTCGTGCTTCTCGGCATCCTGCTCCTTTTCTCCTGGGTAGCGCTCGTCGGCGTGGTCAGGGCGGAGTTCCTGCGCGCGCGGAACGTCGGTTACGTGCGCGCGGCGCGCGCGCTCGGCGTCAAGAACCTCACCATCATGTTCCGCCATCTTTTGCCGAACGCCATGGTGGCGACACTGACCTTCGTGCCGTTCATCCTGAACGGCTCGATCACCACGCTCACCTCGCTCGACTTCCTCGGCCTCGGCATGCCGCCCGGCTCGCCCTCGCTTGGCGAGCTTCTGGCGCAGGGCAAGAACAACCTGCAAGCGCCGTGGCTCGGCATCACCGGCTTCGTCGTAATCTCGCTGATGCTCTCGCTCCTGATCTTCGTCGGTGAGGCGGTGCGCGACGCGTTCGATCCGCGCAAGACGTTCGTCAGCTTCGACGGCAAGGACCGGGCTGCGGCGCCGCGCGCGGAGCCAGCGGCGACTGAGGCCGCGACAAGCGACGCGCCGGCGCTTCTCAAAGTGCGCGACCTCCACGTCGAGTTCCGCCAGGGCGACAGCATGGTCAGCGCCGTGAACGGCGTGTCGTTCGACATAAGGGAGGGTGAGACGCTGGCGCTCGTCGGCGAATCCGGCTCCGGCAAGTCGGTGACGGCGCTCTCGATTCTGAAGCTCCTCCCCTACCCCTCGGCGCATCACCCGGCCGGCTCGATCACGTTTGCCGGCAAGGAGCTTCTCTCTGCCGACGAAAAGACGCTTCGCGAGGTGCGCGGCAACCGCATCTCGATGATCTTCCAGGAGCCGATGAGCTCGCTCAACCCGCTCCACACGGTGGAGCGGCAGGTCGGCGAAGTGCTTGCCGTGCATCGCGGCATGAGCGGCGCAGCGGCGCGCGTGCGAGTTCTGGAGCTTCTCGTCCAGGTCGGCATCCGCGATCCGGAGAAGCGGCTCAAGGCCTATCCGCACCAGCTTTCGGGCGGGCAGCGCCAGCGCGTGATGATCGCGATGGCGCTCGCCAACGAGCCGGACATCCTGATCGCGGACGAGCCGACGACCGCGCTCGACGTGACGGTGCAGGCGCAGATCCTACAGCTTCTCGCGCGGCTCAAGGCGGAGAAGGGCCTCTCGATGCTCTTCATCACGCACGACCTCGGCATCGTCCGAAATTTCGCCGACCGCGTCTGCGTGATGACCGACGGAGAGATCGTCGAGCAGGGCGTGACGGAGGATGTCTTCGCCCATCCGCAGCACGCCTACACCAAGCACCTCCTCGCCGCCGAGCCGAAGGGCAAGCCTCCGGCGCCGCGTCCGGACGCGGCGGTCGTCGTTCGTGGCGACGACCTGAAAGTCTGGTTCCCGATCCATCGCGGCCTCTTCCGCCGCACCGTCGGCTACATCAAGGCGGTGGACGGCATCGACGTCGTGGTGCGCGAGGGGCAGACGCTCGGCGTCGTCGGCGAATCGGGCTCAGGCAAGACGACGCTCGGCCTCGCGCTGCTGCGCCTGACCTCGTCGGAAGGCCGCATCGTCTTCCTCGGACGCGACATCCAGGGCACGCGTTTCAAGGACACCCGCGAGCTCCGCGCCGAGATGCAGGTCGTGTTCCAGGACCCCTACGATTCCTTGAGCCCGCGCATGGTGATCCGCGACGTCGTGGCAGAGGGCCTGCGTGTGCACGAGCCCAACATCTCCGCCGAGGAGCGCGAGGAGCGCGTGGTGCGCGCGCTGCAGGAGGTCGGCATCGATCCTGAGAGCCGCTTCCGCTATCCGCACGAATTCTCCGGCGGGCAGCGCCAGAGGATCGCGATCGCGCGGGCGATGGTACTTCAGCCGCGCTTCGTGATGCTCGACGAGCCGACCTCGGCGCTCGATATGAGCGTGCAGGCGCAGGTGGTCGACCTGCTCCGCGCGTTGCAGGAACGGCACAACCTCTCCTACCTCTTCATCAGCCACGACCTGAAAGTCGTGCGTGCGCTCGCCAACGACGTGATCGTCATGCGCGACGGCAAGGTGGTGGAAGCCGGATCGGCGCAGTCCATCTTCGACAATCCGAAGACCGACTACACGCAGGCGCTGATGGCCGCGGCCTTCTCGCTGCAAGTCGCGCATGCCGCTGCCGTTCGTGACTGATGAAGCCGGCCCTTCTCGTCGCCACCAAGGGATGGAATGCGGAGACCTGGGCGGAGCGCCTGCGCGCGCGGTTGTCCGATCGCGCCATCCTGGCGACCGACCGGAACGGCATCTTTCGCGGCGCGGAAGAAGCGCTCTCCACCGTGCGCTACGTGCTTGTCTGGAAGCCGCCGCAGGAGACGCTCGACCGCCTCCCCGGCCTTCAAGTCATCTTTTCGCTCGGCGCCGGCGTCGACCATATCTTCGCGCTGCCGCGGCTTCCCGACGTGCCGGTGGTCAGGATCGTCGATGCGGACCTGACGCGGCGCATGATCGAGCACGTCGTCTGGCAATGCCTCGATCATTTGAGGCTCGGGTCGACCTACCGCCGGCAGCAGCGCGAGCACCGCTGGCGCGACGTCGAGCCGCCTGCGGCACACGAGATCACGATCGGGATCATGGGCCTCGGCATGATGGGCACGAGCGCGGCCGAGGCGCTGCTTCGCCTCGGCTTCAGCGTGCGGGGATGGTCGCGCACGGCGAAGGCGGTTCAAGCTTTCGAAAGCTTCGCCGGCGCGGACGGCCTCGATGCATTCCTTGCCGGCACCGACATCCTCGTCTCGCTGCTGCCGTTCACGCCCGAGACGCGGCAGATCGTCGACCTCAAGCTTCTGAAGAAGCTCCGTCGGACCGGGCCGCTCGGCGGCCCGGTCTTCATCAACGCCGGGCGCGGTGGAACGCATGCCGAGGCGGACATCATGACAGCGCTTCGCGACGGCACGCTGGCCGGTGCCAGTCTCGACGTGTTCGAGCAGGAGCCACTTCCCCCCGAGAGCCCGCTCTGGGACTTCGACACCGTCACGATCACGCCACACGTCGCGGCGGTCTCCGATCCCGTCGCGCTCGCGCGCCAGATCGCCGTGCAGATCGAGGCGTTCGAGCGGGGGGAGCCGCTCAGTAATTGCGTCGACCGAAAACGCGGTTATTGAACGGCCCGACCATCGCGGTGTTGAGCGCCAGGATCGTATCGGTGCGGTCGTTCGGGGCTTGACGGAAGTCCATGTCGGAGAGCGCCGCTTCGACGCGCGCGCGAACATTCGGCCGCCGCGCTATGGCGCCGACATCGATGGCGATCACGCGCGTGCGGCGAAGTGTCCGCGATGCGCCAAAGAGGATCTCCGGCTCGACGCCCTCCCCGTCGATCTTCATGAAGTCGACGACGGCAAGACGTGTCATGAAACCCAGCCCGTCGAGCGGCCAGGCTTCGACATTGGCATTGCGCGCGTTCGGCCGCCCCTCCTCGATGAGCGAGCTTTCCGACGTGTCGGGCGAGCCATGGAGCCGCAGATTGGCGCGCTCCTTCCAGAGCGCGTAGGGGTAGATCTGCACGGTGTCGAGGGGAGCCGTGTTCCGCTCCAGGCAGACGAAGGCGAGCGGGTCCGGCTCGAATGCAACCACGCGCGCGCCGGCGGCGGCGCACCAGAGCGAGAACTCACCGATCCCGGCGCCGATATCGACGATGATATCGCCCTCGCGCGGCACGTAGCCGGTGCGCCCGAGATATTTCTCGGCGACCGATTCCAGCCAAGTGTTGATGCCGTTCTTGAAGACGCCGGCGCGGCGGACGTTGGGCACGAAGATGTGCCTCACCCCATCGTCGACCCGTACCAGGCCGGCGTCGGGCTTGAGCGACACCGCGCGCCCGCGCCCGAGGCGCATGGCGTGCCAGGAGAGCGACAGGCGCTCATAGTGCAGGCGCAGCCGATCCTGGATTCGTTCCGCTCGGGAGGGAGGCTCGGGCGCAATTTCCGACGTCTTGTGAAGCATCGCGGTCTCTGTCTACGCCGCCCCCGGCGTCGCCTCGTCGCAGCCCGTCGAGATACCGATCGGGGCGCGAAAGCAGCCGGCAGGTTTTTTTTCTGCCCGCAGCCCCGGTAATGATCCCCTCGCTCAGAAGCTTATCCGAGCACTCGAAGAGCGCAAGCCCGACGATGGTTACCTGCGGTCAGAAGAGTCTTTTTGCCGCCCGCAGTGCGTGGCCCTTGTGGCCGAGCCGTTCGATCGCGTCGGCAAGCGGTTCCGATGCAACCGCCATGTGGTGAGCGTTGGCGTGGAGCAGTGTCTCAGCGTCGCGCATGACACCGAGGTGGCTCGCCCAGAAGAGGAGATCGCCGCGCTTCAGCGGCGGCAGACCGCCGTCGAGCGGGAGAGGCGAACCGAGTGCGCCTTCCTGCATGTCGGTATCGCGCGGCGACGGAATTCCGGCCGCCTTGAGCGCGACCTGGACCAGGCCCGAGCAGTCGAGGCCGAGGGCGGTCTTGCCGCCCCAGAGGTAGGGGACGCCGAGGAAGCGCTCGGCGACCGCCGTGAAATCCGGCTCGAACACTCCGTGTTCGGCCAGATGCTGAACGACGACCCAGCCCTTCGGCGCAATCAGTGCGTAGCGTGCATTCTTGTCCTCCGCCTCGCCGATGACGGCGACCTTGGCGCCGAGCGGCAGCGCGGCAAGCGGCGGCGATTTGATGTCGGGATCGGCAAAGGCGAAGGTGCGGAGCGCGATCACCTGGTGCGTCGGCTCGGGGCCCAGCTCGGCAAGGTCTGAGCGCTGCATCCAGCCGACGTAGTGGTCTTCCACGAGTTGCGCCCAGACCCAGCCGTCGGCTGTCGTCTCGAAGACCTTCACGCGTTCGCCGCAAAGCGCTTCCGTCTCACGCCGCGCGGTTTCGGAGGGCGCTTTGCGGACCGGCGCCTGTGGCGCCGACACTCTCAGGTCCTGAGCCGGGACGAAGCGCGCCGCCTCGACGCGCCCGCGAAGGGCGACGTCTGCAAGCTCCGGGCGGAAAGCATTGAGCCGCGGGTCGAGAGGCTTCATAGGCGGCTCACCGGATCAAGGCGGCAGCGCCGCCGCCTTCGCCGCGATGAGATCGCCGAGCCGCTCCAGGAACAGCGCGCCGTCCACGGTGCGCTGGACGAGCACGTTCCGGCGGTCGCTCGGGTCGCGCTTGCGCGTCAGAAGCCCCTGGCGTCCCATCGTATCGAGCGCGCGGGTGATCACCGGCTTGGTGACGCCGAGCTTGGCGGCGAGCGCGCGCACCGTGTGCGGCTGCGGCTCCAGATAAACGGTGATCAGCACGGTGAGCTGGCGCACGGAAAGATCCGGCTCCGCATCGCGCGCAAGCGCGAGCGACACGTCGTGCCAGAGGCGCAATGCCTGCGCCGGGCGCATCTGGATCGCCATTCCCCAGCCCGAATCTTCGTTTCGGAGCCGAACCGATTAAAGCGGCGTCGATCGACCGGGGCAAGCAAAAGTCAGCCATGGCGGCGCGACAGGTATTGGAAGAGCGCGCGGATCGCCTGCGCCTCGCCACCTTCAGGTCCGGTCGAGCGAGGGCTCGGGTTCCAGGCGAAGATGTCGAAATGCGCAAACGTCTTCGTGGCGGACACGAAACGACGCAAGAAAAGTGCTGCGACGATCGCACCGGCGAAGCTGTTCTGCGCGATATGGTTCAGGTCGGCGGCCTTGGAGGCGAGCCAGGAATCGTAGGGATTCCACAACGGCAGGCGCCAGACCGGATCGTGGACCTCTGCCGCCGCTGCTTCGATCGCCGCAGCGAAGGCGGCATCTTCGGTGAAATAGGGCGGCAGGTCCGGCCCGAGCGCAACGCGCGCCGCGCCGGTCAGCGTTGCCATCGTGACGATCAGATCCGGCGCCTCCTCATCGGCCAGAGCGAGCGCGTCGGCGAGCACCAGGCGTCCCTCTGCGTCGGTGTTGCCGACCTCGACGGTCAGCCCCTTGCGGCTCTTCACGATGTCGCCCGGGCGGAAGGCACGCCCGGAAATAGCGTTCTCCGCCGCGGGAATCAAAACGCGCAGATGAAGCTTCAAGCCGGCCGACATGATCATCGAGGCAAGGCCGAGCACGTTCGCAGCACCTCCCATGTCCTTCTTCATGAGGGCCATGCCGGTCGCCGGCTTGATGTCGAGCCCGCCGGTGTCGAAGACGATGCCCTTGCCGATCAGCGTCACCTTAGGATCGCTCTCGCCCCCCCACCGCACGTCCACAAGGCAGGGCGGGCGATCGCTTGCCGCGCCGACCGCATGGATCAGGGGGAAGCCTCGCGCCAATGCCTCCCCGTCGACGATGGAGATCTCGGCGCCAAAGCGCCCGGCGAGATCGGCAGCAGCCGAGGCGAGGTCGCGCGGCGCCAAGTCGTTCGCCGGCGTGTTGATCAGGTCGCGCGCGAGAAACACCGCGTCGCGCACACGCGTAAGCGACGCAGGGTCAACACCCTCCGGAACGACAAGGCGCGGGCCGTCCGCCTTCGGCTTGCGATATCGTTCGAAACGGTAGCTCGCGAGCGCGAACGCGAGCGCGGCAAGCTCCGGCCGATCGGCGCCCTCCGCCAGACGGTAGGCCCCTGCCGGAAGCGCGGTCGCGAGCTTGCCGACGAGAAGCGGTCCGCGCTCGGCCGCATCGACGCCGCCGAGGCCGAAGAGCACGCGCCCTACATTGCCCTCCTCGTCTGGAATCAGGACGGTGCGGCCGGGCTCCGCCTTGAAGCCCGCAGCCGTGGCGAAGCGGCGCTCTCGCTCGCCGAGAGCCGCAAGCGCCGAATCGATCGCCTCCGCGCCGATCAGGTGAATGGGAACGGCGTCCTCAGCCCCCGAAACAAGCGCATCCGAACCCATGTCGACCCCGACTCCCCCTTGATTTGTGGCCGGATTAGAGCCCCGGCGGGCGGCTTGGCAACGCCAGAAACAGCGTTAACGAACCGTTAACGGGCGGGGCCTAACGCTTGCTCTACCAGTTGCTTCGGGGGAGGTCATGAAAATGCGTTTCGGCACGACGGAGCGGCGCAAGATGCTGCTCCGGTTGGCTGCCAGCGTAGCCGGGGCCGCTATGCTTGCAGGCTGCGCGACGAAGTCGGAGGGGCCGCTCGTCACCGGCTCAATCGGCAGCAGCGCAATCCTCGTCCCGTCCGATCTCTCCTCCGACGAGGCGCTCAGCGCCGTGCAGAAATGGGGCGCCGCCTATTCGCGCGACGAGAAGGATCGCATCGCCGCGATGAACTACGCCGTGGCGCTTCGCGCTGCCGGACAGACCGGCCAAGCCGTCGCCGTCATGCGCAAGTCGGCCATCTATCACTCCGAGGACCGCGAGGTGCTTGCCGCTTACGGCAAGGCGCTTGCCGCCGACGGCGAGTTCGAGCAGGCGCTTGCGACCATCCAGCGCGCGCAGCGCGACGACAATCCCGACTGGCAGCTGCTTTCCACCGAGGGCGGCATCCTCGACTCTCTGAACCGCCACGACGAGGCGCGGGCGCGCTACCAGCAAGCGCTGGTGCTGGCACCGGGCGAGCCGCAGATCCTGAACAATCTCGGGCTCTCCTACGTGCTCACCAACGATCTCGCGAATGCCGAGAAGGTGTTGCGCGAGGCGGCCGCGAGCCCGAAGGCGACGCGCAAGATCAAGGACAACCTGGCGCTCGTGCTGAGGCTCAGAGGCAAGAAAGCGGAAGCCGCCTCAATCGCGCCGGACGATATCGTCGCTGGCCCCCCCGCCTCCCCCGGCGCTGACAGCCCTCAGGCGGACGCCGCACCACAAGAACAACAAGAGGTGAATACCTGGGACGCGCTCGCGCGCAACTGACGCCGCCGCGCTGCAGGCCTGAGATCGGGGCCGCCAACGCGGCCCCTTTTTACTTCCAGATCGCGGAGACCTGAATCGCCGCCGGCGTAATGATGACGGCAAAGAGCACCGGCAGGAAGAACAGGATCATCGGCACAGTCAGCTTCGGCGGCAGTGCAGCCGCCTTCTTCTCCGCTTCCTGCATGCGCATGTCGCGGTTCTCCTGTGCAAGCACGCGGAGCGCGGTCCCGATCGGCGTGCCGTATTTCTCCGCCTGGACCAGCGCGGTCACCACGGCGCGCACACCGTCAAGGCCGGTACGTTCGCTCAGGTTGTCATAGGCCTTGCGCCGGTCCTGCAGGTAGGAGAGCTCGGCGGTGGTCAGCGAGAGCTCCTCGGCGAGTGGGATCGACTGGCTGCCGATCTCCTCGGAGACTTTGCGGAAGGCGCCTTCGATGCCCATGCCCGACTCGACGCAGATCAGCAGGAGGTCGAGCGCATCCGGCCAGGCGCGGCGGACGGACAGCTGCCGCTTGGTGATCTGGTTGCGCACGTAGAGCGTCGGCCCGTAGTAGCCGAGATAAGCGACCACCAGCGTGATCGCGAGCTTCAGCATGAACGGCTTGTCGAGCTGCAGGATGAAGAACACGTAGAGCACGGCGACCGCAAACATCACGATCGGCATGATCAATCTCAGCGACAGGAACACGAACACCGGATTCTGACCGCGATAACCGGCCTGGCGCAACATCTTCACCATGCTGCCGTCCTCGGCCTGCTTGGCGAGGTTGAATCGGTCGACAATGTCCTTGAAGAACTTTTTCGGCTCCATCCGGAGCGAAGCCTGCTTCTTCTGCACCTCGAGCTTGGCGCGCTCGCGTGCGCGAATGCGTTCACGCTCGCTCGATATCTGCTGCATACGCGATGAGAGTTCGTCGCGCGCCAGATAAGGCCAGGCTACCACCACGATTGCGGAGAAGACGGCAAGCGCCGAGGCGAAGGCTACGATCAGCTGTGCGTTGTTTGTGATTAGGTCCACGGCCGCCTCAGTAGTCGAAGTTGATCATCTTGCGCATCACCATGATGCCGATGAACATCCACAGGCCGGCGCCCGCGAGCACAAGGTTCCCGGTCGACGTGGTGAAGAGCAGCTTGATGTAGTCAGGACTGGTGAAGAAGACCAGGATGCCAACGATTATTGGCAGCGAGCCGATAATGCCGGCGGAGGATTTCGCCTCGGCACTCATCGCCTTGATCTTGCCCGACATCTTCTTGCGGTCGCGCAGCACTTTGGAGAGATTCGAGAGCGCCTCCGAAAGACTGCCACCGGTACGCGCCTGGATGGCGACAACGATTGCGAAGAAGTTCGCCTCAGGCAGCGGGATGCGCTCCGGCAGCCGCGCGACGGCTTCGGACAGCGGCATGCCGAGAGTCTGATCCTCGACGATCTCGTGGAACTCTCCGTTGACCGGGGCCTGCGCCTCGTTGGCAATCACCTTCAGGCAATCGACGAGCGGCAGCCCGGCCTTGACGCCGCGTACGATGACGTCGACGGCATTCGGGAACTCGTTGGAGAATTTGCCGAGACGGCGCTTGCGCTTGAAGTTCACGAAGAAATGCGGAAGGAGGAGTCCGGCCGCGATTCCGAAGCCGAGCGTCGGAAGCCAGGGCAAGCGGATGACGATCAGGGCGACGAGCGCCACGATCACCGCCGTCGCGGCGGAGATGATGTAGTAGGTGTTCTTGCTCCAGCCGATGCCTGCCTGCCGCATGCGCGTCATCAGCGTCGGCTTCTGGCTCTTGCGCGCCTTCACCTTCTGCGCCTCTTCGAGCTCCTTAAGGGTATCTTCGACGGAGCGCCGGCGCCGGCCTTCCTCGGTCGAAATCCGCTCGGCCGCCGCCTTGCGTTTGGTCGCCGCGATCAACTCCAGCCGCTTCTCGCCCTTCGAGCCCCCGCCGAGCCGCGGATAGAGCGCGGCCACAACGACGCCGCCGATGGAGAACGCGGCGAGCAGCGCCACTGCAACCTGCACTATAAGGGGCGAGAACATGGATCAGCCGCGACCCATGTGGTCACCGGTGTCGGCCGAATCGAGCGCGGCGGCAAGCCGTGCCTCCTCGCCGTAGTAGCGCGCGCGATCCCAGAAGCCGGGACGGCCGATGCCGGTCGAGCGGTGGCGGCCGATGATGCGGCCGTTCGGATCCTCGCCGACGATATCGTAGATGAAGAGGTCCTGGGTGATCACCACGTCACCTTCCATGCCGAGCACCTCGGTAATGTGGGTGATGCGGCGGGTGCCGTCGCGCAGGCGCGCCGCCTGCACGATCACGTCGATCGACGACACGATCATCTCGCGCAGCGTCTTCGACGGCAGCTGGTAGCCGCCCATGGTGATCATCGATTCAAGACGAGACAGGGCCTCGCGCGGGCTGTTGGCGTGGAGCGTGCCCATCGAGCCGTCGTGACCGGTATTCATCGCCTGCAGGAGGTCGAAGGACTCCGGTCCGCGCACCTCGCCGACGATGATCCGCTCCGGACGCATACGCAGGCAGTTCTTGACGAGATCGCGCATGGTGACCTCGCCCTCGCCTTCGATGTTGGGCGGACGCGTCTCCAGACGCACGACATGCGGCTGCTGCAGTTGCAGCTCCGCGGCATCCTCGCAGGTGACGACGCGCTCGTCGGCGTCGATATAGCGTGTCAGGCAGTTCAGCAGCGTCGTCTTGCCGGAGCCCGTGCCGCCGGAGACAAGGACGTTGCAGCGGACGCGCCCGATGATCTGGAGGATCGTCGCGCCTTCCGGTGTGATGGTGCCGAACTGGACGAGCTGATCGAGCGTCAGCTTTTCCTTCTTGAACTTTCGGATGGTGAGCGCCGGGCCGTCGATCGAGAGCGGCGGCACGATGACGTTGACGCGTGAGCCGTCGGGCAGGCGCGCGTCGCAGATCGGGCTTGCCTCGTCGACGCGGCGGCCGACCTGGGTGACGATGCGCTGGCAGATGTTCAAGAGCTGCGCGTTATCGCGAAAGCGGACGTCGGTCTCCTCGACCTTGCCGCGCACTTCGATGAAGATACGGTCGGCGCCGTTGACCATGATGTCGGCGATGTCGTCGCGCGCGAGCAGCGGCTCAAGCGGACCGTAACCGAGGACGTCGTTGCAGATGTCCTCAAGCAGCTCTTCCTGCTCGGCGATCGACATCACCACGTTCTTTACGGTGATGATGTCGTTGACGATGTCGCGGATCTCCTCGCGCGCCTGGTCCATGTCCATCTTGGACAGCTGCGACAGGTCGATCGTATCGATCAGCGCGCCGAAGATCTGCGTCTTCAGGTCATAGTATTCGTCGGTCTTGCGCTGCCGTCCGTGCGACACCGGCGCCGGCGTGACCGGAGCAGGCCGCGCGCTCGGAGCCGCCATCGGCATGCCGGCGACCGGCGGTGTCGCCTTCTCGGCAGCGATGACTTCCGTCGCCTTCGCCGGCCGATCCAACAGCAGGTCGGAGGTAGTGCTACGCTTCCCGAACATTTGCACTCCTTACCGTGTCAGGTCGCCTTCCTGGCCTTCGCCTTCGGCTTTTGACGGGCGGTGAGCTTCTGCAGAAGCCGCCCGAGATCGAGGCCGCGCTTCTTCGCCTTCTTCAGCTCCTTGCGCCCGCCGACCACCTGCGCGATGTCGGCGAAGAGGTCGGAGACCGTGGTCTTGGCGGACGCCTCAGCGATCATCTGACCGTTGTTGGCGGCCGTCCCGAAGAGGAGCGGATCGAACGGAATAGCGGCGATTGGCGTCAGCTGGAGCGCGGCCGCGAAATCATCCGGCTTGATCTCCGGACGTTTCGGAACGCCGACCTGATTGAGGATCAGCTTCGGCGGCGCGTCGTTCGGACGCGCCTGGCGCAGAAGATCGACGATCGCCTTCGCGTTGCGAAGATTGGCAAGGTCGGGAACTGCAGTGACGACAACCTCATCGGCTGCGATCAGCGTCTTCCTGACCCACGCCGTCCAAAGATGCGGCACGTCGAGGACGACGGTCGGCACGTTCGACTGAACGATCTCGAGAACCTGGTCGAACGCTTCCTCATTGAAGTCGTAGGCCTTGTCGAGCGCGGCCGGCGCAGCGAGCAGGCTCAGGTGCTCCTCGCATTTTGCCAACAGGCGGTCGAGCAACACTTCGTCGAGACGATCGGCGCCGAACACCGCCTCAGCGATGCCCTGTGGCGGATCGAGGTTGAAATCGAGGCCCGCCGTTCCGAACGGCAGATCAAGATCGGCGAGGATCACGTCGGAGCCGACGAGCCGCGCCAAGGTCCAGGCGACGTTATGGGCAACCGTGGACGAGCCGACGCCGCCCTTGGCGCCGATGAAGGCGTAGGACTGGCCGAGCTTCTCGGTGCTCGTGTCGCGATAAATGCCGGAGATCGCGGTGATGATCGACATCACGTCCACCGGCGTCACCATATATTCGGAGACGCCGCGCTTCAGGAGCTCGCGGTAGAGGGGGACGTCATTCGAATGCCCGACCACCATCACCTTGGTGCCGGCGTCGCAGACCTCGGCCAAGCCGTCGAGCAGGCCAACCAGCTCTTCGAACGGGAGCCGCGTCTCGACGAGGATGAGGTTCGGGGTCGGGGCCGAGCGATAGAACTCGACGGCCGCGTTCAGGCCACCGGTATGCACCTTCACGTGCGCCCGCGCCATGCGCCGGTCCATGGCGGCGGTCTCGATCGTGCCGGCGATCTCCGGCGTGTCGCAAAACGCCTGGATCGTGATGCGCGGGATGGGGCGCGCATCGAGCGGCCGCGGGGCCGTGTCCTCCGCTTCCGGGGTCAAGTCATGGGTGAGGTTAGTCATCGTGGATCAGCCCCCGACGCCGCTGTCGATCAGCATGATGTTGGACTTCGGATCGTCGCCCTTGCGGTACTTCGAGATGACGTCGGCGCGGCGCCCGCCGTCGGCCGGCGTCATCGCCCGCGGCCGGACAAAGTCCGCGGGATTGTCCACCATCGCCGCTAGGTTCTGCTCCTGTGCGCATCCGAAATTCTGGTACTGGGTCGTATTGAAATCGGCGGTGCTTCCGTCCGGCCATAAGCCGCAGCGCGGCACGACCGCCTTCGCCCGCAGATAGGAGAGACGCAAGGTCGCGAGCTTGGCATGGTCACCGACCTCATAAGGCGCAATCTGGATGCGGTTGCGCGGGACCCCGGCGCGCACAAGCGCATAGTGCACCGCCCGCCCCGTCTCCGCCGCCGCGACCTCGTTCGCCGAGCCCGTCGGCACCTGGATCGCGATTGAGCCGGTGCCATCGCTGCGGTACTCGTTGACATAGTCGCGGATCGCGACTTCGATCTCAGGCGACAGCGCCGGCCCGTTCATGCCGAGATGCATGTCGAGGACCTCCGGCTCCTTGGAGATCACGATCGGATGGCGCACTTGGTAGTCGTAAGCGACGGGATTGACGTTCGAGGTTGCGATCGTGCTTGTGCAGCCGCCCGCGAGCGCCGCGAGAAGCGTTAGCGCCGCGCCTCCCAGGAACACTCGCGAAGAGCCGCGGCGAAGATCGAAGCTTGTTCTCGGCATATGTGAAGAACCCACGGCCCCCTCCATCAGTCGAACGTGAATCCGACCTTGGCGGCACCGGCCCCACCGGGAACTTGGCTCTTGGTGCCGTAGACCTTGGTCAGGCGGTTCAGGAAATACGCTTCGGCGTCGCTGGTATTCATCAAGTTCTCGCCCGGCGTGGTCAGCGCGCTGGGAGATGTCGGCTTCACAAGATAAGGCGTGACGATCATCACCAGCTCGGTCTGGTCGGTAAGGAAATCCTTCGACGAGAAGAGCGTGCCGAGGATCGGGAGCTTCTGCAACCAGGGCAGGCCCGAGACCGAGCGCTTGGTGTTCTCCTGGATCAGGCCGGCGATCACGAAGGCGCCACCTGAGGGAAGCTCCACCGTCGTCTCAGCCCGCCTGACCGAGGTCGCAGGAATTGTGACCGACTGCCCGCTGCTGATCGGCACCGATATTGCGCCGTTGGTCGAGAGCTGGCTGACCTCGCTCCGCACCTTCAGGCTTATGCGGCCGGCCGAGAGGACCACCGGCGTGAATGCCAGATTCACGCCGAAGGGCTTGAAGTCAATGCTGAGCTGACCGTTGCTGCCAGTGATGGGGACCGGAAATTCGCCGCCCGCCAAAAAGTTTGCCGTCTCACCGGAGACCGCTGTCAATGTCGGCTCGGCGATCGTGCGCAGCATCCGCGTCTCTTCGAGAGCGCGCAGCGTGGCCCCGACGTTAAATGTGTCACCTGTGTAAGTGGTCGAAAAACCGCCGGGATTGGTCGGAGTAGCGGGCGTAAAGGGGAAGTTGATCGGACTTGCACCGGCGCCTGCCAGCGTCTGAAAGACGAAGTTGGTGCCGTTCAGGAGCGTGGTGGCGTTTATGCCGAGCTGCTTCACGACCGAACGCTGCACCTCGACGACCTGCACCTTGAGCGCCACCTGCTCTTCGCCGGTGATCTCGATCAGGTTGATAACTCCGGGGCCGGTGGAGGGGTCGAACGTGGATGATTGCGACGTCGACGAGGCATTGCCGGCGGCGTTGCCGGTGGACGATCCGGTGGTGACCGAGGTCGGCTGCGCCGCAATCATCTTCTGCGTGATCTCGACGGCGCGCGCGGCTTGCGACGAGGAGGCCACTTGGCCACGCAGCACGATCGATCCGTTCAAGGCATCGGCGTGGACGTATCCGTCGGTGATCGCCTCGGCGAGCAGCCCGTTCAGCACGCCGAGATCGGCGTCGACGTTGATGTCGAAGCTGCCGATCTGGCCACCCGACGTGTCGAAAAGGAAGACGCTTGCCTGCCCGAGCTCCATACCGATCAGGTAGAGCCGCGTCGACGTCCGCAGGACGGCGTCGGCGATCTGCGGGTTGGAGACGAGCACGTCGCCCGCCGGCTTCGGCAGATCAATGACCACTGACTTGTTGATGCCGAGATTGATCGGGTGCCCGTTGGCCAGGTCGCCGGGCGCAAGCCTCACGTAGGCGGTGCTGCCCGCCGCGACGGCCGCGGCGGGAAAGAAGGCGACGACCGCGAGTGCGATCGTCAGGAAGGCTGCCCGGATTCGTCCAAGCGCGGTCATTTAGTTTGCTCCTCGGGATCGCGGCTTTTCATTGTGTCGTGACGACTTGGCTGCGACCGGCCCGGAAAATACGCACCGTTCCACTCTGCCGGTGTTCCTGCGAACCGACGACTTCGGCGGCGTCGGCCATGCTTCTCAAGGCAAGGGAGAGCTTACCGGAAGCCTCGGCTGCGGTGACAATCTCGACCTGCGAGGGGTCGAGCTCGAGCGTCGCCGTCTTACCGATGACGACTGCCTCTCCCCCTTTCTCGCCCACCGTCTGATCGATGGCGAGGACCTTGATGTTCGAAAGGATCGTGGTGCTGACGGTCTCGGCCGTCGCGTCGGGACTCGATTGCTGGGACGCCGTCTTCACGACATCGACCCGGTCGTCGGGGAGGATGAAGCCACCGGCGGTGTTGTCAGCGGAGATGCGCACAGCGATCGCGCGCTTCCCGGAAGGCAGGATCGCCGAAAGGAAGCCGCTTCCAGGCCGCGCCAGCTTCACCTCGCGGATCGGCTCGCCGGCGACGAAGGGGTTGCGCACGATGGAATCCTTCAATGCTTCGACCGCGTCCGGCCGCGTCTGCTTCTGGATGTAAGCCGGGTTCATCGCGTCGTCCGGCCAGCGCTGCCAGCGGATGTTGTCGGGCGTCAGCTTCGCGCCCTGCGCGATATCGGCGGCCGCGACGAGCACGTCCTGCGACTGTATCTGCGGCGCCAGCTCGACCACGGTCGGTGTCGGAGTCCCGGAGGGGGCCATGTTCAATGCCAGATATGCGGCAATGCCGCCGGCGACGAGCGCGACGGCAAGTACGAGCACGCGAAACAGGTTCATCGCAATTGCCCCGATTATTTCAGCCCGCGAACGCGGCCTTCAACGCTGGGCAGTCTCGTCAGCAAAGGTCAAAGGATGGTTAATGACCAGTATTTCCGCGGATTTCCGCGGATTTCCGCGGTCCTGGAGCGAGGTGCAGCGCTACGGCCAAGAGCCGGGGCAGTATGGTTAACGAATTGGAAACAACCCCGCGATTCGCCAAACGGCGGCGATTACCTTCACGTCAGGGCATGAACCACCCAGGCGGTATCGGGAAAAACAAGGAGCGCCGCGGGCGCCATCGCCGCCCCGTATGGGACGCCGGTGCGCGAATCGTGCAGCTGCGCGATCCACGGGACACGATAGAAGAGCATCGGGATCGCGCTCGTCCGCAGCTGCAGGATGACAAGCGTCAGGATTCCTCCGAGCACGGAGGCATAGGCGAAATACATGAACGCCTCCTCCGGCCGGAACCAAAGCGCCGTCACGGCGGCTAGCTTGGCGTCGCCGCCGCCGATCCAGCCGAGCGCGAAGAACGTGAAGGTGATGACGAGAACGACGGCGCCGACCGCTGCGCTCGCACCCATCTCGCTCAGGCTGAACCCGGCAAGCGGCGCAAGCACGAGCCACCCGCAGCCGATGGCGATCACGAGCGTGTTCCGGATCTTGAGCGTGACCAGGTCCATCAGCCCGGCGTAGATCATCGCGAGCGGGAAGAGGACAAGGCCGCAGGTAGCGGCGGCAGTCGAGGTCGTCATGCGCGAACCGGCGATTTTGCAGCCACCGGATGGTTCCAAGAAATGATTGCCAAATGGGAAAGCCCGTCGGCAGTAAACGAAAACGGAGGGCGTTTGCCCTCCGTTTCGGTTCGACGGCTGTCGACCGGAACTACTGCAGCTGAGTCGCGATCTGGTTGAACTTCTTGGCGAGGTTCGTGCCGACCGTCGACAGCACCCCGATGATCACGACGGAAATCAGAGCCGCGATGAGACCGTACTCGATAGCGGTCGCGCCAAACTCGTCCTTCGCGAACCGGCTAAAAATCTTTGTCATCTCTCTTACTCCTAACTCCACCAACCGATGCCACGCTTCGATGGACTAACCGCCGAAACTGGCAATCAGCTAGCAGCCATTGTTTGCGCCAAAGTTAACTTGGGGCATTTGACGCAAAAGTCTGGGACGATTTCGACATGTGGTAAAAATAGAATCAATTCTTCCACCGGACTCGACGCTCTTTAGTTGCGCACCCGCAAGGAACCCTTTCGGGTTAGTCTGTTAAACGCCTATTAACCTCGCTGGGTGGATAGATAAGCACAATCCGTGCGCGCCGCCGGCTATGGGGCTGAGGCAGCGTCTGCGCAACCGGCCACCGATCCAGGGCACGGTGGCCCGAACAGGAGACTGCGATGCGGTTCGACTTTGGCTCTCTCGCCCGCAGGCTTGTCGCAGCGGCGATCGTGTGGACGGGCGCTGCGACGGTCGGGGCGGCTGCCGAAGGACCGATCGATGTCACGATCGACTTTGCCAAGGTGATGCGGCTCGACACTCCGGCACGTACCGGTCATCGTCGGCAATCCCGGCATCGCAGACGCCAGCATCGACAACGAGAAGACGCTGGTGCTTACCGGGAAAACGGCCGGAACCACGAATCTGATCGTGCTCGACGTCAACGGACACGAGATCTTGAACTCCACGATCCGCGTCTCCTCGGACGTCCACCAGCTCACCACCGTGTTCTACGGAGCAAACCGGGAGACATTCTCCTGCGCGCCGGTCTGCGAGCAGGTGATCTCGGTCGGCGACGAGAAGGACAAGTTCGACAACGCCACGGCGCAGATCCAGACTCGGCAGGAACTGTCGAAGTAGTGGTTTACGCCTCGTTCACACTAGTTAAAACAATGCTGGAACGAAGCGCAGTCCTTTAAAGTTTTCCGGGAAAGGCTCTGCTATGAGGCACCGGCACATGACGCCGCAGAGATCGACCCCGTGAAGCGCAGCCGCTCCGCCAAAAAAAGCTTGTCCCGCCGCCTCGCCGCGGCGCTGCGTGAGGCTTGGCGCCGCGACGAGCGAGGCTCGGTGGCGATCGAGTTCGCGATCATCGCACCGGTCTTCTTTTTCCTGATGTTCGTCATCGCTGAGACGGCGCTCGTCTTCGTCGCCGAGCAGGTGATGGACAACGCCGTGTTCGAGACCGCGCGACTGATCCGCACTGGCCAGGTGCAGAACGCGGGGATGTCGAAGGCCGACTTCCAGAACGCGGTCTGCGCCCGCGCTTCGGTGTTCATCAACTGCACCGGCGCAAGCTTCTATCTTGAGGTCAAGTCCTACCCGACCTTCGGCGACATGGTGGTGACCCAACCTGTCGACAAAGACGGAAATTTCAACAATCCTGGCGCGTTCAGCTTCGGAACGGCAAGCTCCATCGTCGTGGTACGCGCCTACTATCAGTGGCCGATCAATCCGGTGATGGGCCATCAATGGCAAAACCTCCTGCCGAACGGAAAGCTCCTGATCGGCTCATTTGCGGCGTTCCGGAACGAACCGTTCACCTCGAGCTGAGGAAGGGGCAGGATGGCCCGCGCAATGCGTCGCATCCTCGGCCCGTTCAAGGGCCTCGGCGAATTCCTTCGCCACGACCGCGGCATGGCTGCGGTCGAGTTCTCGCTGATCCTTCCGATCCTGGTCGTGCTCTGGCTCGCCGGCGTCGAGGTCACGCAAGGGCTCAGCATCGACCGCCGCCTGAACAACCTTGCTTCCTCGATCGGCGACCTCGTCGCGCGCAGCAAGACCGTCACCTATGCCGACGTCGACACGATCTTCGACGTCTCGCCGGGCGCGATGTACCCCTATTGCAAGACGTCAGCGGTCTGCACTTCGGCCGGGCTACAGATGCGCGTATCGGAAGTCAGCATCGACGCGTCGCAGAATGCCAAGACCGTGTGGAGCCGGTCGAGAGGCAACACTCCCTACACGGACGGCTACAACGTAACCAGCATCGTACCTTTGACGCTGCGCGTTGCGAACACAAAGATCATCATGGCGGAGGTCAACTTCGTCTATCGGCCGGCGGTCGGCTACATCTTCGGGTCCTATAGCCTGAACGACCGGCTGTTCTTCGTGCCGCGGCTTTCCGACACAGTGAAGCTCTGCACCGACAGCAGCGGCACGAGCTGCAAGTCCTGACGCCTATTGCGCCGTCGACTGTGCGTCGGCGGGTGCAGCAGCCGGCGTAAGCGCCACTTTCGGCATTCGCAGCGCGTCGACGTTCTGAGCCGTCAGGGCATCGAGGCCCGAATAGTCGTTCTGATCGACCGGTGCGTAGCCGCCGCCATAGTACGGATTGAGCCCGTCGTATGCGGTCGGATTGGCGGTGATGAGCGCCACGAAATAGGCCTCGATCTTGCTTTTAGTTGGCTCATCGAGCGCGCGCATCAATGCGAAAGGCCCGTGCTCGATCGCCGGCGAGCGCCATAGGATCGCCAAATCCTGCATAGGAACGGCGCCGTCGGCGACGAGTTGCGTAAGCGTGCCGCGCGAATAACCGTCCTCGATCCGTCCCGCGAGCGAGCTCCAGGCAAAGGCGGCATCGGCGCGGCCGTCAGCAACCAGGCGCACCGCCGCCTCGGCCAATCTGTCTCGACGACCGACCCGAAGGTCGCCGGATCGAACCCCTCGGCCATAAGCCCGGCGAGCTGCATCCGCCGCGCCCCGATCGAATCCACCGCGCCCATCGCGACCGTCTTGCCAGCAAGGTCCGCGGTCGAGTGGATCGCTGAATTGGCGCGCGTCACGATGATCGCATGGTAGGAGAGCGTGCCGTCGAAGGCGCGCGGCGCGACGAGCGGCTGCAGGCACCCGCAGCGCGACTCGGCGAGCGCAAAGGCAGCGGCTGAGAAGAAGCCGCCGTCGATGCGGCGCTCGACCTGCGCGTCGATCATCGCGCCGTAGGTCGGAAACGGCAGGAATTCGACCGGCCGATCGAGAAGCCTTCCGAGGTCGTCCGCGATCGGTCCGATCAACGCCATCTCGGCAGCAGCGCTTCGGCCGGCAAGCGCGGCGAACCGGAGCGGCTCAGGCTTCGCCTCCTCCACGACCGGTGGCACAGAATCAGGCCCCGGCTCGTCGGTCGCGACGTCCGGAGGCGGCGTGTCTGGCAAAGGCGCGCTCTCGTCGGGCGCATTGGCATCCGGCATGTTTGCGTCAGGCATGCTGGCGTCCGGCGTGGTGTCTCCTGCGTCGGCGCCGCCGCGGAGCGCAGAGCCGCCGTTGGCGCCGAGCGGAGGCTGGTCCGCACCGGCGGACGGCGGCGCATCCGCAGGAGCGGTATCGGGTAGCGCTCCGGTCGGCTCTCCCGCCGCGGGCGCCTGGGTCTCGGTCTTGCCCTTCCCGAATATCTCTTTCTCGATCCACGGCTTCAGGAAACTGAGCGGGCTCGATTTGCCCTGCGCGTAGGAAGGCGCCGCGACGAGGAGGGACGCGGCAACGACAGCGGCGCCCGTCAGGAGCTTCCATTCGCGGCGAGCCATGGCTCTTCGATTAAACATCTCAAATCGTCTGGTTATAGGCGCCCACTTCCGGGTTGCGCCGGAGCACCGCGTCGACGCCCTTGAACATCTCGCGCATGCGCTCCTCGGACACCGGGCTCTCCACGACGACCACCAGCTCGGGTTTGTTGGACGAAGCGCGCACAAGCCCCCAGGTCCCGTCGTCGGCGGTGACGCGAATGCCGTTCACGGTGTTGAGATCGGAAAGCGGATGGCCGGCGATCGGCTCGCCCCGCGCCTGCATCGTCTGGAAATCACTCACCACCTTCTCAACGACCTGATACTTCTTCGTATCGTCGCAGTGTGGCGACATCGTCGGCGAGCTCCAGGTCATCGGCAGCGCCCGACGAAGATCCGCCATCGTCTTCCCGGGATTGCGATCGAGCATATCGAGGATCGCAAGGGCCGAGACGAGCCCGTCGTCGTAGCCGCGCCCGATCGGCGCATTGAAGAAGAAGTGGCCGGATTTCTCGAAGCCTGCGATCGCGCCGAGCGCCTTCACCCGTCGCTTGATGTAAGAATGCCCCGTCTTCCAATAGTCGGTCTCGGCGCCACGAGCGATCAGCTCCGGGTCGGTTGCAAAAATGCCGGTCGACTTCACGTCGACCACGAAGGTCGCGTTCGGGTGAAGCGCCGCGATGTCGCGCGCGAGCATGACGCCCACCTTGTCGGAGTAGATCGCCTCGCCCTCGTTGTCGACAACGCCGCAACGATCGCCGTCGCCATCGAAGCCGAGCCCGACCGCGGCGCCCGTCTCCAAGACCTTGTCGCGGATCGCGGCAAGCATCTTCAAGTCTTCCGGATTGGGATTATAGCGGGGGAAGGTGTGATCGAGCTCCGTGTCGAGCGGCACCACGTCGACGCCTATCGCCTCGAGCACGCCCGGTGCGAAAGCGCCGGCCGTGCCGTTGCCGCAGGCGACGACGGCCTTGATCCTGCTCTTCAGTTTCGGGCGGCCGGTCAGATCGGCGATGTAGCGAGCGGGAAAATCCTCCACGAAGCCGTAGGAGCCGCCGCCGCGCATGTCGAACTTGCCCGCAAGCACGATGTCGCGGAGCCTCCCCATCTCCTCCGGTCCGAAGGTGACCGGCCGCTCGGTGCCCATCTTCACGCCGGTCCAGCCGTTCTCGTTATGCGAGGCGGTGACCATGGCGACGGCGGGGACATCGAGATCGAACTGCGCGAAGTATGCCATCGGCGTCAGCGCCAGACCGATGTCATGCACCTTGACCCCGGCGGCCATCAGCCCGGTCGCCAGCGCAAGCTTGATCGACGCGGAGTAGGAGCGGAAATCGTGCCCCGTCACGACCTCGGGCCTGACTCCCATCTCATGAAGCAGCGTTCCGAGGCCGAGGCCGAGCGCCTCCACCCCCATGAGATTGATCTCCGTCCCGAACAGCCAGCGCGCGTCATATTCGCGAAAGCCGGTCGGCTTGACCATCGGCTCCGATTCGTAGGCGTAGCTGTTCGGCGCGAGAAATGGCTTCGGGACGGGAAATGCCGGCGCGTCAAGGCCGGCGGGGCGCGGCCTCAGCGCGACGCTGACCACGCCCCTTGCGAACGGAGACGCCTTTAGGGGCACTCATTCCGGACTCCAGGCGCTCTCGTTCTCTTTCTCGCGACCGCGGCGAGAGGATACCAGCGGGCATGGTCAAAGTCGATGTAACGCGATGCCCACCTTCGGGGTGCTTGATCTTGAGCGATGCTGGCCTAGAAAAGTGCGCATGGGGAGCCGTGGGGGAAGCACATGGACATCAAGCGGATCGCGACTACGCCCTTCGACGACCAGCGGCCGGGCACCTCGGGGCTTCGGAAGAAGGTCCGGATCTTCGAAGCGCCCCGCTATCTGGAGAACTTCGTCCAGGCGATCTTCGATACCGTTTCTCCGCAGGCCGGCGCCGTCCTCGTTCTCGGCGGCGACGGGCGCTACCACAATCGCCCTGCGATCGGCACGATCCTGCAAATGGCGGCTGCCAACGGCTACGGCCGCGTCATTGTCGGAAAGGGCGGTATCCTTTCCACGCCCGCTGCATCGCACCTGATCCGGCTCAAGCAGGCGAGTGGCGGCATCATCCTCTCCGCCAGCCACAATCCCGGCGGCCCGGAAGGTGACTTCGGCGTAAAGTACAATGTCGCGAACGGCGGGCCGGCGCCGGCCGACGTCACCGAGGCTATCTTTCAGAAAAGCCGCGCTCTCAGCGAATACCGAAGCGTGCGGACCGGGGAGATCGACCTCGAGCGGATCGGCGTGCAGGCAATCGGTGCGATGACGGTCGAAGTCATCGATCCGGTCGCCGACTATGCAGCGCTCATGGAATCGCTATTCGATTTCGAGCGCATCCGCGCGCGGCTGAGAGATGGGCTCAGAATGCGCTTCGACGCAATGAGCGCCGTCACCGGGCCCTACGCCAAGGAGATTTTGGAGCGCCGTCTCGGCGCGTCGGCGGGGACGGTCGTCAACGGCGAGCCGCTGCCGGATTTCGGCGGGCATCACCCCGACCCGAACCTCGTTCATGCGCACGCCCTCGTCGACGCGATGTCGGCGCCGGACGGCCCCGACTTCGGCGCGGCATCCGACGGCGACGGCGACCGCAACATGATCATGGGCCGCAGCTTCTTCGTGACGCCGAGCGACAGCCTCGCCGTGATGGCGGCGAACGCGCGTCTCGTCAAAGGCTATAGCGATGGCCTCAAAGGCGTTGCCCGCTCGTTGCCGACGAGCCGTGCTGCCGACCGGGTCGCGAGCAAGCTCGGCATCTCCGCCTACGAGACGCCGACCGGGTGGAAGTTCTTCGGCAACCTGCTCGACGCCGGCCGCATCACGCTTTGCGGCGAGGAGAGCTTTGGCACCGGCTCCGACCACATCCGCGAGAAGGACGGGGTCTGGGCAGTGCTCTTCTGGCTGAACGTCGTGGCGGCGCGCGGCGAAAGCGTCGAGACGATCGTGCGCGGCCATTGGCGGGAATTCGGGCGCGACTACTATACGCGCCACGATTACGAGGAGATCGACGCGGCCCTCGCCGGCGGCCTGATGGCGAAGCTCCGCGAGAGCCTTTCCGCGCTCAAGGGAAAGAGCTTCGCCGGACATGTCGTCGAGAGCGCGGAAGATTTCGCCTATGTCGATCCGGTCGACGGATCGGTGAGCGAGAAGCAGGGCGTGAAGGTGCTCCTCTCCGGCGATGCGCGCATCGTGTACAGGCTGTCGGGGACAGGAACGGCGGGCGCCACGCTGCGCGTCTATGTCGAGCGCTACGAGCCCGACCCCAGGAAGCACGACGTGCCGACGCAGACGGCGCTCGCGAGCGCCATCGTTGCCGCCGACGAGATCGCCGGCATCCGCGCCACGCTCGGCGTCGAACCGAGCGCGATCACCTGACCGCGGCGGCGGCTCTCAGTTCTCGATGGTCAGAATTCCGTCGGAGACTTCGAAACGCCGAAGCCCATGCAGAAACGAGCCGCCGAGCAGGCTTACGGAAAGCTGCTCGTCAGGAACGATCAGCGCGCGGACGTTGCGGAGCTCGATGTCGGAGACGCTGATGCTGTCAAGCATCGCCTGCGCGGCGTTGGTGGTGCCGTTCGCCGTCTGCACCGGATTGACGAAATCGGCGGGGCTCACACGGATACCGGCCGTCGCCGCATCGGAGGCGCGGAGCGCCACGACCGTCGCCCCCGTATCGACCATCAGCCGGACCGGGCGGAAGTTGACCTCAGCATCGACGTAAAAGTGGCCGTCGCGGCCCGCCTTGACCTCCACCTGCCGCGCGGCAGACTGGTGACTGGCGGCGGAGGGCGGCGGCGCTGCCTGCGCGTCGGCAATCTGCGGCACGCTCCGCGCATGAGCGGCGCGCCCGGTCGCAGCCGGCGACAGGTAATTCGTGAAGATGCTCGGCAGCGCGACAGCGATGCCGCCGATCAGGAGCGAGACCAGGAGGAGCGAACGCATGGAGCCATCCTTCCGGATGCCCCGTGCCAGAAAACGGCGAACAAATACTTAGCCGCAACAAACTCACCCGCCAAAGACCGCGAAAACTTCATCAAATCATGAAGACGCAGTTAACCTGACGCGCATTAGAACGCGGCGGGCGGCGCCAAACCGCCGCCCTTCGAAAGCCTTCAGATCCGCGGCTGCGGCACGATCCGGATATAAGGCTTCGGCTCCTTCCAGCCGCCCGGCCAGAGCTTCTTGGCGTCGTCGTTCGACACGGAGCCGGAGATGATCACGTCATCGCCGCGCTTCCAGTTCGCCGGCGTCGCCACCTTGTGGTTAGCGGTGAGCTGAAGCGAGTCGATGACGCGCAGAACCTCGTCGAAGTTCCGCCCGGCCGTCATCGGATAGGAGAGCACGAGCTTGATCTTCTTATCCGGTCCGATGATGTAGACGTTGCGGACGGTCTGGTTGTCCGCGGCCGTGCGACCCTCCGAGGTGCTGCCGACGCTTGCCGGAAGCATGCCGAAGGCCTTGGCGATCTTCAGCTCCGGATCGCCGATCATCGGATAGTTCGGCGCCGTCCCTTGCGTCTCCTCGATGTCCTTCGCCCAGCGCGCGTGGTTGCCGACCGGATCGACGCTGAGCCCGATGATCTTCACACCGCGCTTGTCGAACTCCGGCTTGAGCCTCGCCATCGTGCCAAGCTCGGTCGTGCAGACGGGCGTGAAATCCTTCGGATGCGAGAAGAGCACGCCCCACGAATTGCCGAGCCAATCGTGGAAACGGATCTTGCCTTCGGTGGTGTCGGCCTCGAAATCCGGCGCGTCGTCCCCGATGACGAGCGTTTGCATGGGCATTTCGCGAACTCCTTGCTGGTCTTGTCGCGCGGGCAAGTCGCCCGCATTTCGGGCCGATGATACAGGCCGCGCCGGGATGGCCTCAGAAGGCGGCGTTCTTCGGCATGCCCCGTGCGAGGAAATTCGGTTTGCGCCACGCGCCAGAATTAGGCGGGCATTCCAAAGCCGAGGTCTCATGGTTGGAACCCCTGGAACGTTCGACCGTTCTCCGCGAGCCGGCCTGCCAACCGCCGGACGGTTCAACGGGGGTGTCTCATGCTGAAATGGGCCTTCATTTTCCTGGTCATTTCGCTGATCGCCGGCGCGCTCGGCTTCACGGGTGTCGCACGTGGCGCCGCGACGATCGCAAAGGTTCTGTTCGCGCTTTTCCTCATCCTCTTCGTGATTTTCGTCATCCTCGGCCTGACCGTTTTCAGCGTGGCAACGTGAGGCAGATGCCCAGAGCCGGGAGGCGGCGAAACTCGGGATTCCCAAGCGGATGATTTTGGTGAGATAATCGGCCTCGAGCGGGGGAGTCAAAACCCAGGCGGAGGGGATTTCTCGATGCGATACGATGGCGCTGTGACAAGCAAACGGCGCGTACTCTGCGTCTTCCCCGCCTATACGCCGTCCTTCGGCACCTTCGCGCACGCCTATAAGCTCATGGGCGTGACCGCCTTCATGCCGCCGCAGGGGCTCTTGGCGATCACCGCCTACCTGCCGGAAGCCTGGGATGTCCGCTTCATCGACGAGAACATTTGCCGCGCGACACCGGAGGATTTCTCCTGGGCGGACGCTGTTTTCGTCTCCGGCATGCACATCCAGAAGAAGCAGATCGACGATATCCGCGCGCGCGCCCACGCCGCCGGCAAGGTTGCCGCGCTCGGCGGCCCATCGGTGTCGGGCGCGCCGGAAATGTATCCGGAATTCGACTACCTGCATCTCGGCGAGCTCGGCGACGCGACCGACCGGCTGATCGCACATCTCGACGAGAGCGCGGCACGGCCGGCCGCTCAGATTCAGCTCAAGACGGAGGAGCGGCTGCCGCTTTCCGACTTCCCGACGCCGGCCTATTCGAAGGCGAAGCTCTCCGACTATCTGATCGGGACTTTTCAGTTTTCGAGCGGCTGCCCTTATCGCTGCGAATTCTGCGACATCCCTGCGCTCTACGGCCGGCAGCCGCGGCTCAAGACCCCGGAACAGCTCACCACCGAGCTAGACGCGATCGTCGCCGAGAAGGGCCACCCCTCGACGATCTATTTCGTCGACGACAACTTCATCGGCAACAAGAAGGCGACGCGGGAGATGCTGCCGCATCTGATCGCGTGGCAGAAGAAGCACGGCTATCCGCTCGGCTTCGCATGCGAAGCGACGCTCAACATCGCCAAGCAACCGGAGATCCTGAAGCTCATGCGCGAGGCCGGCTTCTCCGGCATCTTCGTCGGCATCGAGACGCCGGAGCTCGACGCGCTCATGCACATGCGCAAGGAGCACAATGCGTCGCTGCCGATGTATGAATCGATCGCGACGCTGAATTCCTACGGGCTGGAAGTCTCCTCCGGCATCATCCTCGGGCTCGACACGGACACGCCGCAGACGATCGACCGGCTGATCGAGTTCATCGAGCGCTCGAAGATACCGATGCTCACGATCAATCTCCTGCAGGCGCTGCCGAAGACGCCGCTGCACGAGCGGCTCACGCGAGCCGGGCGCATCGTCGACGACCCGACGCTCGAATCGAATGTGCAGTTCCTGAGACCCTATGACGAGGTGATCGCTTCGTGGCGGCGCGCCATCGCCTACGCCTATGAGCCGGAGCGCGTGTTCGAGCGCTTCCGCCACCAAGTCGACGTCACCTATCCGAACGTGATGAAGACGCCGGCCAAGGGCAAGCTCAAGGCAGCGAACCTGAAGCGCGGGCTGACGCTGCTTGTGAACTCAATCATCGAGCTCGGCATCCGCGCCGACTATCGCCGCGATTTCTGGCGCGCCTTCCTCTACGCCGCGAAGCGCGGGCAGATCGAGGGTGCGCTCGGCATGGCCTTCATGTCGCACCACCTGATCCGCTTCACGCGCGAAGCGCTCTCCGGCGCGCAGAACGCCAGCTTCTATTCGGCGAAAGCGCGGGACGCGGAAGAGACGCGGAAAGCGGCCTGAGCTGAGACTTCGGCCGCCGATATCACGCCGATACCAGGAGGAATATGCTCGGCTGGTCGACGACGCCTGCCTTCATCATGGCGTCCTTCAGATTCGGCGACGTGGCGAACTCCTTGGCCTTCTTGATGTCCGCGATGTCGAAGATCGTCACGATTTCGTTCTTGTCGTCGGCCGAGCGGAAGACGCGCGGGTTCGTCAGTCCGGCGGCACGGCGGTTCCCTTCGTCAGCGTCGAAGACAGGGCGCCACTTGCCGTAGTCGGCCACCTTGTGACGGACAATTCCTATATTCATTGGTTTGATCCTCCCTGTTCAGGGATGCCGAAGTTACCCGAATGGAGACAATCAAGCTACGGCATCGGCTGTTTCGCCGCAGTAGGTAGCGCGACACCCGTCCGGTATCGACGCGCGCGGCCTTGTCCCTTATGCCGCGCTCATGACGAAGGCGCTTTCGCTTCTGATCGTGCTGGCGATGGCCGTGCAGGTCATCAAGCCGCTAGGCCTGCCGGGGCTCAGGAAACGCACCGATGCGTGGAAGCTTGCGATCGGCGCGCTTGCGGCGATCATGCTGGTGGCGGCGACAAAGGGCGCTTGAAGCGGCGAGCGGGCGGCATCGCCGATTTGATCGGCGTGGCCGGCGCCGGCCGTGAGCTTGCACATCTCATCGGCAGGGCTCGCCGACGCCGGCTGCGACACGGCGAGCGCCGAAACCGCCGCGGCCGCCAACATGATCCGTCTCATCCCTCTCCTCCCTGGTTCAATCCGAACGCATGCAAGATTGCGAATGAGTTCTACGGCAAGGACCGGCGCGCCTCCAAGGCTGATACGTGCGGCCTATGCGCCGGCCTATTCACTCCGCTTGATTGGCCAGCGTCGACCCGCGTGGCTTCTGTGACGCCACAGTAAGCAACGGCTTCAAGCGACTACGGCCTTGATCGCCCACGCTCTTATCGTGAGCGGGATCGACCCGTCCTCGCCGCGCGGTAGGCTTTTGCTCAAGGTCTCCTTCAAGCGCTGACGGGCGTCGGGGTCGAGACTGACGCAATAGCCCGGCGCCGGTCCGGCCCCCAAGGTGAACGGGTGCCAATAGTCCTCGAAGTCCTTGAATAGCGTTGGCGCCTCAATCGGCGTGCAGATCACTGACGCCAGGCCGGCTCTCTCGGCCAAATCACTCAGCCCGTCCGGCGTGCAAAAGGGAAAGCGCCTGTCCTCGGTGAGGTCTTGTGCATTGGCATCGAGGGCCGTCGCGGCATTCCAGAAGGCGCGCATGAACTCCACGCCGCCGCCCGGATAGTCCCAAACATAAAATCCGACCGTTCCACCGGCGCGCGCCACCCGCTTCATCTCGGCGAGCGCCCTCTCCCTGTCGGGCACAAAATTCAGAACCAACGCGGATACGACAAGGTCCCGGCTGGCCGTCTCCAGAGTCAGCGCCTGGGCGTCCCCCACCTGAAACGACACACGCTGATCCGGAACATTTAAGCGTGCCCTTGCGATGAAGCCTTCCGACGGGTCTATCGAGATCAGGCTCCTTGGGGCGCACTGCGCCAGGATGGCTGCCGACAGGGCACCCGTCCCGCAACCGATCTCCAGCCAATCCAGGCCGTCTGGCGCGTCGAGCCAGTCGAGAAAGCGTGGTGCAATCTGGCGGCTCCACCGCCCCATGTACAAGTCGTAGCTATCGCCCGCCTGCCAGGCGTCGTGGCGGGATGTCTCAGACATCGTTTGTCCCCCGAGGCGCCGAGCGGCCCCTCTCACCAAGTAGCACGATACGGCTTTTGCCAGAGAGTCGCGCGTTCACGAGCGGCGCCGAGCGGCGAAGTTTCAATCGCGAGGCGCAGCCGTCGCGCGCCAGCTGGACATATTATATGTGTCGTTATATAACGCATGAAGCATAACAAAAGCCGGCGTGGCGATCATGGTCGAAGACATCGTTCGCAGATACGGTTTCCTGACGCTCGGGAGCCGCCTGAGGCGCATCGGCGAGCGCCTGCAGGCGGACACGCAGCGCATCATGGACGAGATGGGCGTCGCACTGCAGGCGAGCCAATATCCTTTCCTCGGCGCGCTCGACAGGCACGGGCCGCTCACCATCGGCGAGCTCGCCGACGCCGTCGGGATCACCCAGCCGGGCGCCACGCGGACCCTTTCGCAGCTCGTCGCGCTCGGCCTGGTCAAGGCACGGCAGTCGCCGGAGGATCAGCGGCGAAGGATCATCTCGCTCACCAAGAAGGGCCAGGCGCTCGTCGATCTTTCGAAGCGGGAGGTGTGGCCGCGTATCGAGGGCGCGGTCGCCGATCTCTGCGGCGCGCTGTCGGGGCCGCTGCTCGATCAGCTCGCGGCGATCGAGGACGGCCTTGCCGCGAAGCCGCTCGCGCGCCGCGACAAACCCGCCGGAAAGAAGCGCCGATGACGCACATCCTCGGACATCCCCTCGATCGGCCGGTCTGGAGCGCGCTCACCACGCGGCAGGCGCAAATAGCGGAAGGCGGCGAACTCGCGCGGCGCTTTCCGTCCTCCATCATCCCCTTCGCCGCGGTGCGCGACGACAGCGAGGAGTCTCTCGCGGCGCTCGCCGCGCTTGCCGCGCCCGGCGAGAGCCTACTCCTCCTCCAGGCCGACGCGATCGTGGCGCCGCGCGGGTTCGCAACCGTCATCAAAGCGGATGCCGTGCAGATGGCCCTGACGCGCACGCCGCCAAAGGTGGCGGACGCACACATCGAGCGGCTGACCGAGGCCGACGCGGCGGAGATGCTTACGCTCGCGACGCTGACGAAGCCCGGCCCGTTCACGCTCCGCGCGCAGGCGCTCGGAGAATTCTTCGGCGTGAAGATCGACGGCCGGCTCGCGGCGATGGCCGGCGAGCGGATGAAGCAGGAGGGGTTCACGGAGGTGAGCGGCGTCTGCACGCACCCGGATTTTCAGAGGCACGGTCTCGGCCGGCTGCTCTCGGTCTTCATGACGCATCGCGTTTTGGAGCGCGGCGAGACGCCGTATCTTCATGCTTATGCGACGAACGCTGCGGCGATCGGGTTGTATGAGGCGATCGGGTTCGAGCTGCGAAGCATGATGAACGTGGCGGTGGTCAGGGCGGAGCGGGAGGCGGTCGATTGACAGAGCACCTACCTCAATGGCCGAGTTGTCCTCACTCAATCTTGCAGATTGCCCCCTATCGCACCACAATGCCGGCGTTCGCGCGGGCAGCGACTTTGAGCGGGGCGTCGGCGTAGAGTGACGAAGCTATCGGGCGTAGTGATCGTCACCGGCGCGGCGTCGGGGCTTGGCCAAGCAT
Source organism: uncultured Alphaproteobacteria bacterium (assembly GCA_963761005.1). GTDB lineage: Bacteria > Pseudomonadota > Alphaproteobacteria > Rhizobiales > Afifellaceae > DASWJZ01. The sequence goes on along the minus strand of CAVXFK010000026.1, from coordinate 333,225 downwards.
CGGCGCAGCATTTCGCGGAGTGCGGGGCGACCGTCGTCGCCGTCGACATCAACGAGGCCGGCCTCCAGGCCATCGCGTCGGACCGCATCCATCCCGCCGCCGCGGACGTGACGAAAGCAACGGACTGCAAGGCGGTCGCCGACAAGGCGGCCGCGCTCGGCCCGGTCACGGGACTGCTGAACTCGGCCGGGATCGAGCTTCACGGCAGCGTCGTGGAGATGCCGGAGGACGACTGGGACAGGGTGATGAACGTCAACCTGAAGGCGATCTTCCTGCTCTCCAAGCACGTCGTCCCGCACATGATCGCGAACGGCGGCGGGTCGATCGTCAACATGTCGTCCATCCAGGCCATCGCGACGCAGGCCGGCGTCGCCGCCTATGCCGCCACCAAGGGCGCCGTTCTCTCGCTGACGCGGGTGATGGCGCTCGACCACGGCAAAGAGAACATCCGCGTGACCGCCATCTGCCCGGGCACGATCGAGACGCCGATGGCGCATGCCAATGCGCGCCACTGGAACCCGGAGAACCCGGCGGCCGTGCTCGCCGAATGGGGATCGAAGCACGCGCTGAACCGCATCGGCCGGCCGATCGAGGTCGCCCAGCTCGCGGCGTTCCTGATCTCCGACGATTCAAGCTTCATCACCGGCTCCTATCACGTCGTCGACGGCGGCCTGCTCGCTTCGTTCTGATTTCTTCGCCAACGGCCGTGGCTGCGACAAGGCAGGGCTAATTCGTTTAGTTCATCCTGCACGACCTCCGCACGGGGGATGCCTCGATAGGCTCGCGTTTTTTCGCGGCGCCGCTTCGCCCTCAGCGCCTCACTTCCAGCCCCAGTTCCTTCGCCCAATCCTCGATCGTCTGGCTGCTGCTCATGGCGTTGTTGACGATGCGGTTGACCACAAAGGTCGGCGAGAAATGCACGCCGTTCTGGCGCGCGTAGCGCGTGTGCCAGCGGAGCGCGGCGCCAACGCTCGGCAGCTTGAACGCCTCTGACAGATCGACGCCGGCGAGATCGGAGATCTGCGCGATGATCTCGGCTGGTGTGCGGTCCATGTTCGGGCCGGAGGAATGGTCCTCGAACTCGAATTCCTCGCGGTGGTCGTAGACGCCGCGCATCGCGGCAAGGCCCGCCTCCTTTCCGCCCGGCGTCGCGGTCGCGGCGAGGATCGTCCGCGTCACGATGCCGGAGAAGAGGTGCCAGGGCTGCGACACGAAGCGAATCTTGACCGTCAGCGCATCCTCGCCGACCGCGTCCAGAAGCGGCTTGAGCTTGCCGAAGGCGAGCTTAGAGAACGGGCACGTCGGCTCGAGAAAGACCTCAAGCTCCATGTCGCCGTGGCCGAGATCGATCGGCTCGGGGGTGTTCGTGTTGCTTGAGGCGGTCATATGCTTCCCATGAAGCCGGCGAGATCGCAGGTCGCCCCGCCGCCGCAGGGATAGCTCAGCGTAATATCGCGCGGGTGGATGAGCTGCTTGGAGGGCCAATTCAGCTCGCCAGACTGCGCATTCGCAACGTCGGTCGCAGCGACCGCGACGACCGCCAGCGAGAGGAGCGGGAGCAGAACGAAGGCCGGGAAACGAAAGCGCCGTGACATGGATCGTCCTCGCGGGTCAGACGCCCTTTCTAACACGACCGGGGCGAGCCGGAAGCGGGCGGGCGTCCGGCTTTGGATCGGGACCGGAAGGACTGCGACCCTGACCGTAGTGGAGTGAGCCGCCTTCCGCCGCCTTGCGCCGGCGGCGTGCCTTTGTGATCATGACGGTCTCGTGGAGACGCAAACGCCCGATGCCGACAATCGCCTACTTTCTCGGCATCGCCGTGCGGATGTATTATAATGACCATGAGCCGCCGCATGTGCACGTGCGCTATCAGGGCTAGCGGGCGCGCGTGCTGATCGCCGACGGCTCGGTGCTCGACGGACGGCTGCCGGCGACCACGGCGCGGCTGATGAAGGAATGGACCGATCTGCGGAGGGATGCGCTCATGCAGAACTGGCGTGCGGCGCGAAGCGACGAGCCGCTGGAGCGGATCGAAGGTCTCGAATGATGATCGACGTCATCGGCGTCAAAGCCCTCGGCGGGCACAGGCTGGAGATCGCATTCTCCGACGGCACCATCGGCGTGCGCGATTTTTCCTCGATTGCGGAGAAGAACGGGACGGCGGCGGCGCCGCTCAAGAGCGCCGACTATTTCGCGCGGGTCTTCATCGAGGACGGCGCGCTCACCTGGCCGAACGGCTACGACTGGGACCCGGAGACGCTGCACGCGGAGATGAAGGCGCAGGGTTTGCTCAGAAGGGCAGACGCGGTGGAGTAGCGGGACCGCGCGATCGTGCATGGCGCCAACGCCGTCGTCCTCACCGACGAGAAGGACGCCGCGCTGGAACATAGCGAATTCGCGAAGCTGTACGCGACCGATGGTGATCCGGCCTAGTTGGCAGAGGTCGGCCCAAGGCCATCCGCCTCGCGCCGCGGGTTTCAAAAAGGGCCGTGCAGACCCGACGCAGACTCATTGAGGTGGCGATTCATGCCAACAATCGAAGAACTGCAGCCACTGTTGGGCGAACCCCGCGAAGACCTTGCCGCCGAATACAAGACTTGGCTCGATTTGGGGACAAACGAACACAAGGCCATTCTGGCAAAGGCCGCCATTGCCCTGGCCAATCACGGCGGCGGCTACATCGTCGTGGGCTTCGAGGATCACGGCCATCAACTCAAATCGATCGCTCGCCCTGCAAACGTACCGGAGGTTTCGCAAGACGCCGTCAATGCCGCCGTTCATCGCTTCGCTACGCCCCCGTTTCACTGCGAACTCCACAACGTCCCGCACCCGACCACGCAGGCCATTCACCCGATCATCGTCATCCCCGGAAATAGGACGGAACCGGTCATGAGCAGACGGGAGTGTACGGGCGTGATCGCGCAAAACCGCTGCTACATCCGCAAACCGGGACCGCGCAGCGAGGAACCGCAGACTGCGGAGGAATGGCGAGCGCTGCTGCGACGCTGCGTTCTGGCGGGTCGCGAGGACATGCTCGAGGCGATCCGTTCTATCGTATCCGGACGCATCGAGGCAAACCCATTGCCGCCCAATGCACACGATGAACTTCACTTCTTCTGCGAGGCTGCCCACGCCCGCTGGTCCGAACTCGTCGAAGACTTGCCGCAAAGTGCGCCGGCACGCTTTCCCCTCGGCTATTACGAAATGGGATTTTCTCTTGTCGCCGCACAGCCTGCAGCCAGTCTGGCCGAGCTTCAGACGAGACTGGAGGCCGCTCAGCGGATCAGACTCACGGGATGGTCAGTTTTCCTGAATATGACTACTCCAGGATGGACACCGTATCCGCACGGTGAGTTCGTGGAAGCGTGGGTCGGTCGTCCGATTGAACGCAAGCGGAACTTTGATGATGCAGCGCATGCCGATTTCTGGCGCGCTTCCCGCGACGGCAAGCTCTACACTATTCGCGGTTACACCGAGGACAGCTTGGCGGACCGCATCGCACCCGGTACGGGGATCGATATCACGCTGCCGGTCTGGCGCGTCGGGGAAGGTATCCTTTTCGCCTCCCGTTTCTCTGAAGCATTTGAGAATGTCGAGGCAATCGCAGTCGAGTGCCGCTTTACCGGGCTCGACAACCGGTGTCTCACCAGCCTGAATCACGACCGTGTGGTCTCCGACGGCCGCGCAAGCCATACGCAGGAAATAACGCTGATCAGTCAGGCAACTCTCGACCAGCTACGCGACAATCTTGCCGAGTTCATGCACCAGCTACTGACGCCGCCCTACGAGCGTTTCGACTTTTTTGCACTGCCGCTTGAAGTCGCAGACACTGAGCTCGGACGCCTTCGCGGTGGCCAGTTCTGATCATTCGCGCGGCTGGGACCAAAGGGGGCGATATCTAGAGCGCCATCCTTCCGCTGAAAATCCGTGGTCAACGAGGATTTCAGTTCTACCCCCGCCTCGCCTTCTCGATCACCGCCACATCGATCTTCTTCGTCTCCATCATCGTGGCGAACGCGCGCTTGGCCTCGCGCGGCGTGATCTGCACTTGACGCTCATCATCCGGCGCATCCACCAACACCCTCATGGTGAGGTGCGAGCCCTGAGCCTGCCGAAGGGCGAGCCTCGAACCACATGGGCTCCAGCGGGCTCGAAGGCTTGTGCCTTGCATCCGATCCTTCGAGGCTCGGCGCTCGCGCGCCTCGCACCTCAGGATGAGAGGTTGATTGCAAGCATGGCTCGGTTGCGGTCGCGTCCCGTCTTTCCGAAACCGCCTACCCCCTCCTCGCCTTCTCGATCTTGGCCACGTCGATTTTCTTCATCTCCATCATCGCGTCGAAGGCGCGCTTCGTCCGCGCCGCCGCGTAGGTCGAGCCCGTCAGGATGATCGACGCGCCGTCGTTCAAATGCGCCAGCGCCGATTGCACGGTCATGAAGGCGCCGATCCGGTCGGAGCCGAAGCACGGTCGAGCGCGTTGAACTCGTCGTCGCTCAGGCGCCAGTCCAGAGCCTTCAAATTGTCGGCGGCGTGCTGCGGTCTCGTCGCGCCTGGTATGGGGATGATGCACGCATCCCGGCACAGCAGCCAATTGAGCGAAACCTGGCTGATCGAGGCATTGCGTGCCTTGGCGATGTCAGACAGGAGCCCGCGAAGCTCTGATCGTTCCTTCGGCTTACTACCGGCTGACAGCGATCCTGATGAGAGTGGCATATATGCGACAAGAGCGACGCCAAGCTCCCGGCAGGCCTTAAGAACTCCATTTGTCTCGGGTTTGCGTGCCGTAAGGCTGTAGCGGACCTCGTTTGCTGCAAGCGGAATACCGGACTTGTCGAGAAGATCGGCCATCCGGCGCATTTTGCCCGCGCCGAGATTGCTCACGCCCACTGACCTCGCTTTGCCCGATTTTACGGCCTCGGCAAGTCCGTCTGCAAAGACCTTGAGGTCGACCAGTGGCAGCGCGAAGTGCAAATAGTAAAGATCGATCGTTTCAACCCCAAGACGGGACAGAGTGCGGTCGAGTGCCCTGATGAGGCTGCGCGGGGACGCGCGAAAGGGAAACGGCGCAAATTTCGAGGCCAGAAGCGCACGCTCCGACGCCTCGCGGTGACATCTGCCGATGGCCTTCTCCGAGCCGTAAACCTCCGCCGTGTCGATCAGGGCCGGCCCCGCCGCAGCGACGCAGCGATAGCTTTCCATAAGCGCTTCCGGATCGCCCTTGCCCCATTTGTTGGTGCCGATGCCTATCGGAATTACCTCTATTGCGGACTTCCCCAGACGTCGGTTTTCGAATTCATGGCCGGCTTCAGGCATGCGCGGCTCGCCCCGCTGCTGTTGCTGATTTGCTTCATATCAAAGCGGGCAAGGCGTGTTTCAAGGAAGGAAAAGCCGTCAGCCCGAACGGGGATGAAAGGATCAGCCGGCTCGGCCCGGCAAAAACGCGTGACGTGATCTGCCAGCTGGCGGCCATTTTTCCGGCGCGACGACCAACACCCTCATGGTGAGGTGCGAGCCCTGAAGGGCGAGCCTCGAACCACGAGGGCTTCAGGGGCCGTGCGTTCGAGCATCGCCTACTCCGATCGGCTCGACCCATCGCTCGCAATCGAGCAACGCATGTTCGGGACCTGTTCGAACTGAACACTGCGCGCTGAAACCTCAACCCCGGCAACGGACTGTCGGAGGTCCTTCATCCCGAACAACGCGTCGGGTCACCCCTCCATCTTCAGCGCCTGGATGAACGCCTCCTGCGGGATGTCGACCTTGCCGAACTGGCGCATCTTCTTCTTCCCCTCCTTCTGCTTGTCGAGGAGCTTTCTCTTGCGCGTGATGTCGCCGCCGTAGCACTTCGCCGTCACGTCCTTGCGCAAAGCGGAGATGGTCTCGCGGGCGATGACCTTGCCGCCGATCGCCGCCTGGATCGGAATCTTGAAGAGGTGCTGCGGGATCAGCTCCTTCAGCTTCTCCACCAGCGCGCGGCCGCGCTTCTCCGATTGCGTCCGGTGCACGAGCATCGACAGCGCGTCGACCGGCTCGCCGTTGACGAGGATCGACATCTTCACGAGGTCGCCCTCGCGATAGCCGGTGATGTGATAGTCGAAGCTGGCATAGCCCTTCGAGACCGATTTCAGCCGGTCGTAGAAATCGAAGACCACCTCGTTCAGCGGCAGGTCGTATTGCAGCATCGCGCGGCTCCCCACGTAGGAGAGATCGACCTGGCTGCCGCGGCGGTCCTGGCAGAGCTTCAGGATCGCGCCGAGATAGTCGTCCGGCGTCAGGATCGTCGCGCGTATCCACGGCTCGCGGATCTCCGCGATCCTGACCGGGTCGGGCATGTCGGCCGGGTTATGAAGCTCAAGCTCGGTGCCGTCGGTGAGCCTGATCTGGTAGATCACCGACGGCGCGGTCGCGATCAGGTCGAGGTCGAATTCGCGCGTCAGCCGCTCCTGGATGATCTCCAGGTGCAAGAGCCCGAGAAAGCCGCAGCGAAAGCCGAAACCGAGCGCGGCCGACGTCTCCATCTCCGAGGTGAAGCTCGCGTCGTTCAGGCGAAGCTTGCCGATCGCAGCGCGGAGGTTCTCGAAATCCGCAGCATCGACCGGGAAGAGCCCGCAGAAGACCACCGGCTGTGCCGGGCGGAAGCCCGGCAGCGCCTCCGCCGCCGGACGGCGGTCGTCGGTGATCGTGTCGCCGACGCGCGTATCCGCCACCTCCTTGATCGAGCCGGTCAGGAATCCGATCTCGCCCGGACCAAGCTCGCCGATATCGACCATCTTGGGCGTGAAGAAGCCGACGCGGTCGACGCCGTGGCGCGCGTCCGTCCGCATCATGCGGATCGTCATGCCCTTCTTCAGTGTGCCGTCGACGATGCGGACCAGCACGACGACGCCGAGATAAGCGTCGTACCAGCTGTCGACGAGGAGCGCCTTCAAGGGCGCCGCGGCATCGCCCTTCGGTGGCGGCAGGCGATGCACGATCGCCTCCAGCACGTCCTCAACGCCGAGCCCCGTCTTCGCCGAGATCATCACGGCGTTCGAGGCGTCGAGCCCGATCACGTCCTCGATCTGCTCCTTCACGCGCTCCGGCTCGGCGGCGGGGAGGTCGATCTTGTTCAAGACGGGGACGATCTCGTGATTGTTGTCGATCGCCTGGTAGACGTTGGCGAGGGTTTGCGCCTCAACGCCCTGGCTCGCGTCGACGACGAGCAGCGAGCCTTCGCAGGCGGCGAGCGAGCGGTTCACCTCATAGGCGAAATCGACGTGGCCGGGCGTGTCGATCAGGTTCAGCTCGTAGTCCTCGCCGTTCTTCGCCCGATAGGCGAGGCGGACCGTCTGCGCCTTGATGGTGATGCCGCGCTCGCGCTCGATCTCCATGGAATCGAGCACCTGCTCCTTCATCTCGCGGAGATCGAGCCCGCCGGTCATCTGGATGAGCCGGTCGGCGAGTGTCGATTTTCCGTGGTCGATGTGGGCGATAATCGCGAAATTGCGGATATGATCGAGGCGCGTGGTCATGAAGCTTCCGTGGTCGGAGGCGGGATGTAGCATCGGGGACCGAGGCGTCAAAGCGGCGTTCGGAGGCGGCGATGGGCGAAGGCGCGGGGTTTCGGGTTTTGGACGCTGGCGAGGCGCATCTTCCCGGCATTCTCGCGATCTATAACCACGCAGTGGTCAACACGACGGCGATCTGGAACGACGTCATCGTCGACCTGGAGAACCGCCGAAATTGGTGGCGCGGGCGGACCGAAGCGGGGTTTCCGATCCTCGTCGCCGTCGAGGGCGCCGCGGTGCTCGGCTATGCAAGCTACGGCCCTTTCCGTCCTTTCGACGGCTACCGGCAGACGGTCGAGCATTCCGTCTACGTGGCGGAGGCGGCGCGGCGCCACGGCATCGCCCGTGCGCTCCTGACCGCCCTGGAAGCGCGGGCGCGCGCTCAAGGCATGCATGTCATGATCGGCGGCATCGCCGGCGATAACACGCCCTCGCTTCGGCTGCACGAAGAGCTCGGCTTCAAGGAAACGGCGCGCATGCCGGAGGTCGGACAGAAATTTGGAGGCTATCTCGATCTCGTTTTCATGCAGAAGATGTTGATCTAGGGAGAGCGCCGATCTGATTGCCATCACGCGCCGAACATGCTGGCATCTCTCGTGCAGGCGGTCGCGAAGTGGAGGCATCAATGGCCGACGTGTCGATAAAGGTCAGCAGAAACGGCCCATATCTCGTGAGCGGCTCCGTCGAAGTGCTCGACGCCGACGGCAGAGCCTATACCGTGAAAGAATCCTTCGCGCTCTGTCGTTGCGGGGGCTCCAGCACGAAGCCGTTCTGCGACGGAACGCACAAGAAGATCGGATTCCATGCGGCCGAGCAGGCGGAAGGTTCCGCCCAGCCGTAGCGGCGGATGACACGCGGCCAGAAAGTGCGCCGAGCGTGATGCGCATGTCTTGGCCGGAGGCGGATCATGTCGCAGCGAGACCTTTTCTCATCGGACGATCCTGAGCTTCCCGATATCGGGCCGAACACCACGATCGCGGCGTTGCGCGACGAAGCGGCGCACTGCACGCGTTGCCCGCTCTACGAGCGCGCCACGCAAACAGTATTCGGCGAAGGACCGCCGGACGCGCGCATCGTGATGGTGGGCGAGCAGCCCGGCGACCAGGAGGATCTTCAGGGCCGACCCTTCGTCGGGCCGGCCGGCAAGCTTCTCGATCGCGCGCTCGAAGAGGCGGGGATCGACCGCAAAGAAGTCTACGTCACCAACGCGGTGAAGCACTTCAAGTTCGAGCCGCGCGGCAAGAAGCGCATCCACAAGAAGCCGGAGACCCCGGAGATCGAGGCGTGCAAATGGTGGCTTGAGCGTGAGCTCAAGATCGTGAAGCCCGAACTCGTCGTGGCGCTCGGCGGGACCGCCGGCCAGGCGCTCTTCGGGCGCGTCGTCCGCGTGCTTTCCGAGCGCGGCCGCATCGTCGACGATCCGCGCGGATTCCGGCTTCTCATCACCGTGCACCCTTCGATGATCCTGCGCGTGCCGGATCAGGACAAGGAGCGCGCTTTCAGGGATTTCATACGGGACTTGAGGATGGCGGCGTAGGGCTCAATGTTCCCACCGTCGTCATGCCCGGGCTCGACCCGGGCATCCATTCCGGGGCGATTCCACTTGGTACAGCGCTCGCGGAATGGATTGCCGGATCAAGTCCGGCAATGACGACATCAACGGTGGGCGGTAAGACCCAGGCCGCACGGTCCCCCTCCCCCGTCGAAGACGACGGAGGAACCAGCGCCTAGACTTTAGAACTATTCCAACCTAAGTCTCGCGCATGATCCCCGGCTTCCGCGACCGCAAGCGCTTTTCCGATCTGACCGAGCCGGAGATTCTGGCGCTCGCCATTTCGTCGGAAGAGGAAGACAGCCGGGTCTACGCGACCTACGCGGAGCGCCTCAGGCCGCAATATCCGCAGAGCGCAGCCATCTTCGACGCAATGGCGAAGGAGGAGGATACGCATCGCCGCCGCCTGATCGAGGCCTTCCGCAGCCGCTTTGGCGAGACCATCCCCGTCATCCGCCGCGAACACGTCACCGGCTTCTATCAGCGCCGCCCGTACTGGCTCGTGAGCCAACTCGGCATCGAGCGCGTGCGCGAGGAAGTCGGGCTGATGGAGGAGGAGGCGCGGAGCTTCTATCTGAAGGCCGCGCAGCGCACGAGCGACGCAGAGACGCGCAAGCTCCTCGGCGACCTCGCCGCGGCGGAGGCCGGCCACGTTCAGACGGCGGAGCGGCTAGAGCACGAGTTGCTCGGCACCTCCGCACGTGCGGAGGAGGACGCGGTCGCGCACCGGCAGTTCGTGCTGACCTATGTGCAGCCGGGGCTCGCCGGGCTGATGGACGGCTCCGTCTCGACGCTCGCGCCGGTCTTCGCAGCGGCCTTCGCCACGCACGACCCGTGGCAGACGTTCCTCGTCGGCATGGCCGCGTCGATCGGCGCCGGCATCTCGATGGGCTTCACCGAGGCGCTCTCCGACGACGGGGCGCTCACCGGCCGTGGCTCGCCTTTGCTCCGCGGTTTCGCCTGCGGCGTGATGACGACGATCGGCGGGCTCGGGCACACGCTGCCCTATCTCATTCCGCATTTCTTCACGGCGACGGCGATCGCGGTGCTCGTGGTCATCATCGAGCTCATCGCCATCGCCTGGATCCGCTGGCGTTACATGGAAACGCAGTTTTGGCGCGCGAGCTTCCAGATCGTGCTCGGGGGCGCGCTCGTCTTCGCAGCCGGGATATTGATCGGCAGCGCCTAGGCCTGCCGCCAATCGGCGGGAAGCTCAAAGGTTCGCATGAAGCCGGCCTCGCCCGGCCGAGTGATCCTGAGCGCGCGGCTTTCCGGCACGCGGGCGATCCAGCGGAGTTCGAAGAGTCTGTCGAGAAGCGCCGCGCCGAGGCGCCCGGAGAGATGTAGGCGGCGTTCGCTCCAGTCGAGGCAGGTTCGGCACAGCGGCCGCCTGGAGCGGGTCTCCGCTTCAAGATCGATCCCGAGATCACGGAAGAAGCGCAGACCTTCGTCGGTGATAAGGCCGGCTCCATCGGCGAAGACGACATAGTCGCTGCCGCACAAGGAGTCCGTCACAGCCAAAGCGAGCCTGCCGGCCATATGATCGTAGCAGGTGCGCGCGATCCGTAGAGCCTCGTCGCGCGGACCGACCGGGCGATAGCGTTTCGGCCCCGCGGCGGCGACCGACATCAGCGCATGGATAGCGTGCGCAATCTCAGGCGACGACAGACGGTAATAGCGGTGCCGCCCCTGCTTTTCCGAAGCGATCAGACGCGCGTCCGTCAGCTTGGCAAGATGACCGCTTGTCGTCTGCGGCGTGACGCCGGCGTGGCGCGCCAGCTCGCCGGCCGTCAGCGCCTGCCCGCCCATCAATGCGGACAGCATGTTGGCGCGGGCGGCGTCCCCGATGAGGCTCGCGACTTCGGCGATCGCGTTTCCGGAGGCGACGTTCGACATTCCCAAAGACTAGCAGGCGCATCGATCGCCGTCAGCAGCCCATGGTTCGGCCACGGCCGAAACATCGGAGCAAGGTTTCAGGCCAAGGAAGAAGAGGGAGAGCAGCAGCATCTTCGTGGACAGCAATGACGACGATCAGCCGGCCGAATATGACGAAGGAGCTCGCACTTCTGCTCGCGCTTTCCGCGCTATGGGGCGCCTCCTATACCTTCATCAAGGTCGGCGTCGAAACTATCCCGCCAGTGACCCTGATCGCCTCGCGCACGCTCCTCGCCGGCGCGATCCTGACGGCAATCATTCGCTGGCGCGGTCTGCGCCTCCCGAAGGACATCGCGACGTGGCTCAGGTTCCTGGTTCAGGCCTGCCTTAACAGCGTCGTTCCGTTCACGCTGATCGCATGGGCGGAGCAGACCACCGACGCCGCGCTGGCGACGATCCTGAACTCCACCTCTCCGATCTTCACGTTCCTGCTGACGGTGCTCGTCACGCGCCACGAGGCGGTGACGGGGCGCAAGCTGTTCGGGGTCGCGGCCGGGCTCTTCGGGATATGCCTTATCATCGGCGTCCAGGCGCTCGGCGGCATAGGGCACGAGCTCTGGGCACAGATCGCCATCGTCGCTGCGACCATCTGTTATGCGGGCGCGGCGATCTTCGGAAAGGGCTTTAAGGGCCTCGACCCGATGATGCCGGCGGCGGGCTCGATGATCTGTGGCGCGGCGATCCTCATCCCGGCGAGCCTCGCGATCGACCGCCCCTGGACGCTGGCTCCCTCCACGGCGTCCGTGCTGGCGCTGCTTGGGCTCGCGGTCCTCTCGACCGCGCTCGCCTTCGCCATTTACTTCCGCCTGGTGCAGACGCTCGGCTCAATCGGCACCACAGCGCAGGCCTATCTACGCGTGCCGATCGGCGTCGCTATCGGCGTTCTCTTCCTTGGAGAGGCCCTGACCTCGACCGCCTGGCTCGGCCTCGCCTGCGTCGTCGCCGGCGTCGCTGCGATGACCGTCCCCGCGCGTCGGCGGGCGGCGGTGTGAGCCTCCGGGATGCCCGCATTCCGAGCGCATCCCAGCCCCAATCGAAACAGGCCCGATCTCCTCGGCGTTCCTGATGAAGCAGCAAGGTGGCGTGACGCGCGTCAGGTCGCGCCGGCCGCTCCTCCTTCGGCTTCCGCGCCGAGCGGCGCGGGCGGAGCGTCCGCCGGCGTGTGCTCATCCACCCAGCGGATGCTCTTGTAGTCGAAGCCGCGCTCGAGCGTCGGCTTCACCACTGAGAAATAGGGCGAGAGGTCGAAGTCGCGCGGCGCGAAGAGCGAATGGTGGCGGATGTAATAGTGCTGTCGCCGCGCCTGCCGCGCCTTCCGATCTTCGTCTGCCGAGGGGACGATGCGCGGCAGGATCGGATAGCCGACCGCCTGGAACGCTTCGGCGATGAGCGAGGAGCAGATGGCGCGGGTCGGATCACTGGAGCCGAAGGCGATGGCCCGCCGTCGCCAGCCGCTCGGCAGCGGCAGCGGGAAGAAGTAGCGGATCAGGTCGAAGAGATTGCGCATATCATAGCGGAGCCCGATCCGCTCGACGAGGAAGCGCACGACGCGCTGCTGATCGGAATAGGAGAGCATGACCGGGCGGCAGACGCGGGTGTTGAAGGTCGTATAGCGGGAGAGCGGCGCGGAGACGCAGCCTTCGCCGAGATTGACCTCGACCAGCACATGCGGCTCCCCATCGGGCTCTACTTTTCCCGGGATGTCGCCAACGAAGAGCGCGGCGTGCGACCAGCTCGACATGGTGAGATACTCGATCACCATCGAGATGTATTGGTGACCCTCGACGAGGAGCACGTCGCCGGGCTTCAGGATGGCACGCAGCGTGTCGGGGTCGGAGGGTGTGTAGGGCTCGTAACCCGAGGTCTCGCGGCGAAGCCGCTCCGCCAGGAAGCGGCCGATCTTGTCGAGCGTCGTGTCGACCGTTGCGGTCATGCCACCATTATGCGGGATCAGTCCCCAAGAATCTCTTTCTTCGCCACCGTCGTGTCGTCGTTCAGGTGGTAGACCAGCGGCACCCCGGTCGCGATCTCAAGCTTCAGGATCTGCTCGGTGTCGAGCTTGTCGAGCACCATGACGAGCGAGCGGAGCGAATTGCCGTGCGCGGAAACGAGTACCCGCCGGCCGCGCATCACATCGGGGAGGATGCGCGTCAGGTAATAGGGCCAGACGCGCGCGCCGGTGTCGCGCAGGCTTTCGCCGCCGGGCGGGTTGGTGGCGTAGGAGCGGCGCCAGATGTGTACCTGCTCCTCGCCCCATTTCTTGCGCGCGTCGTCCTTGTTGAGACCGGAGAGATCGCCGTAGTCGCGCTCGTTCAGCGCCTGGTCGCGGTACTCCTCAAGCCCCGTCTGGCCGAGCTCCTCCAGCATGAGCTTCAACGTGTTCTGCGCGCGGATCAGCGCGCTCGTGTAGGCGACGTCGAAGGTGAAGCCGCGCGCTCTCAGCTTCTTGCCGGCCGAGCGCGCCTCGTCGATCCCGAGCGGCGAGAGGTCGATGTCCTTCCAGCCGGTGAAGAGGTTCTTCAGGTTCCATTCGCTCTGGCCGTGGCGCACGAGCACGAGAAGACGGTCCATGGGGGCTCCGATCGTTGCAGGCGAATAGTCCCCGCCGAGCGGGAAGACGGCCCCATATGAAGCGCCTCATCGCGACGCGCAATGCCGATGCGCGGCCTTGGCTCACCTGCCCCTTTCGGCTCACGCTGCTATCAAGGCTGCGAGCCAGGCGAAGGCCATCAGCGCGAGCGCAGCAAGACCGTAGGCGCGCTGGGCGCGGCGGCCTTGCGGGATGCGCGCTCCCGCGAAGTGTAGTGCAGCTCCTCCCAGAACGCCGATCAGGAAGCCGGCGACATGGGCGCCGATGTCGGTGCGCTCCCCGCCAAATCCCAAGAAGGCCAGAAGCATGAGGGCCGCCGCCAGGGGGAGCCAGCGGCGAAGCCCCCGCGCCCAATATCCTTGCCTTCGCCGCCACACGAGCGCGGCGAGCAATCCGAGCGCTCCGAAGACGCCGGTCGAGGCGCCAATCGACGTGTGCTGAGCCGGCTCGACGATAGCGTTTAGCGCGTTGCCGAGACCACCCGCGAGCACGATCGCGAGCCACGTCAGACCCGGCCCAAGCGTCTGCGCCAGGAACAGGCCAAGCACGCCGCCGGCGAAGACATTGCTGGCGAGATGCTCAAGGTCGGCGTGCAGTGTGAGCGCGGTCAGCGCGCGCCACCACTCGCCGCCGAGCATCAGAGCCGCCTGCGCGTAGCCGGCCGTCTCCCAGTCGAGACCGAACATGTGGCGTCCCGCCGCGACATAGATGACGATGAGCACGGTCGCGAACGCGAGCGCGGCGTCCGCGCCCTCCCACATGGATCGGAGCGACGGCTCCGGCTGACGCCGGTTCTCGCGATCGTATTCGAAGAGCTCGTGACCCGCGCGGAGCGCATCGTCGGCCGCGACGAACAGCGTCACGCCTTCCGGCTGTCGAACAAAGCGGGACCCGATGCCCGCCGAGGCGAGCACCAGGGCAGCGCCTTCGGCATCGCGGACGCGAGGATAGCGACCGACCTCAATCCAGGAATCGTCGGAGGTGACGCTCAAGAACATTCCCGCTGCTGGTGGGGAGACCGCCGATCTTCCGGCGACCGTGCCTCAAACCATCTGCGGGTCAAGGCCCATGGCGGTGGCAACCTTGGCAAAATCCTCGCGCGGCACCGAAAAGAGGCTGCGGTGGAAGAAGAGGCCCCAATGCGTGCGATCCTTGATGAAGGAGAGCTGGTCGAGAAGCGGATAGACATCCGCCTGCCGGGCCTCCTCTTCGAAGCTGATGTCACGACGCCAGCCGACGCGGCCTGGCATCATCTCCGCTTCGTAGGGCTCGCGCTCGGTGAACTTTCCGATCGCCGTGAAGGCGCGCACCTCGTCGCCACCTTTAAGCAGCGTGCGCGGCGAATAGTAGGCGAGCCACTCGCCGGGGCTGGTGCGCTTCACGGCGTCGTGGCGTCCATGCGCGAACATGGCGAAACCACCGGCGAGGCAACGGTCGACGCCGACCTTCGGGACGACGGCGATCCAGTAGCGGGGGCCTAAGGTTTTCTTGGCGGGCATTTCTTGCAAGCTCCTCTCCAGTCAACGCACGTGGATGGAAGCTACCCAACCTCCTGATGTTGAGGTGCGAGCGAAACGAGCCTCGAAGCACGGACTATGGTGCATCCAGTGCACTATGGACGCTCCTTCGAGGCAACGCCGGCTCGCGCCGGCGCTGTGCCTCAGGATGAGGGTGTCTGATGCAATCAGCCGACCCCTTCCCTACCCACCGTGCAAGTGAAGCGCGGTCATTAGTGCAACCCGAGCACATCCGCCATCGAGTAGAGCCCCGGCTTCTTGTCAAAGGCCCAGAGCGCGGCGCGGATGGCGCCGTGGGCGAAGTTGTCGCGACTTTCGGCACGATGGATCAGCTCGATCCGCTCGCCCTCGCCGGCGAAGATCACCATGTGATCGCCGACGACCGAGCCGCCGCGGAGACTCGCGAAGCCGATCGCCTCCCTCGGCCGCGCGCCGGTCATGCCGTCGCGGGCGCGCAGCGACTTTTCCGCCAAGTCGATGCCGCGGCCCTCGGCGGCGGCGTGGCCGAGAAGAAGCGCCGTGCCGGAGGGCGCGTCGACCTTGTGGCGGTGATGCATCTCGACGATCTCGATATCGTAGTCCGGCCCGAGCGCCGCCGCCGCGCGCTTCACCAGCCCGGCGAGCACGTTGATCCCGAGGCTCATGTTGCCGGACTTGACGATGCGGCAATGGCGTCCCGCCGCCTTGAGTCGCGCCTCGTCGGCGGGATCGATCCCGGTCGTGCCGATGATGTGGACGATGCGCGCCTGCGCAGCGAGTTCCGAATAACCGAGCGTTGCCTCAGGCGCGGTGAAATCGAGGAGCACGTCGCTGTGCGCGAGCGCCGCCGGCGAATCGACGCTGACCGTGACGCCGGTCGCACCGGCGCCGGCGAGAAGCCCGATGTCCTTGCCCTGCGATTCGGCATCGGCGCGGTCGAGCGCGCCGACGAGCTTGAGCTTCGGTTCGGCGAGCACCGCACGCGTCAGCGCCCGACCCATTCGCCCGCCCGCTCCGGCGACGACGACGCGAAGTGCTGTCATGGCCCTACCCTTCACTTGTCGGCGAAGGGAAATCGCAAGTGGCCTCCCGGCGCAAGCCGATTCCTCTCCCCATCGGGGAGAGGATTGGCGGCCGGCCGCCAGCTTCGAGGGGTGCAGCGCTCGCCTGACTTGCGCGGGCGGAAAGAGTAAGACGGCGGCATGGAACTGACGCTGCGCGGCAGGGCGGACGAAGAAAGCGGGTGGTCGGGCCGGCGGCTCAAGCTTTCGACGCTAACCCGGCTCCGCTGGCTCGCGGTCGGCGGGCAGAGCGCCGCGATCCTGGTGGTCGGCCTCTGGTTCGGCTTTCCGCTACCGATGGGCGCCTGCTTCGCGCTGATCGCGCTCTCCGCCTGGCTCAATCTCGGGCTCCGGCTCGCCTTTCCGCCCGCCTATCGGCTCGACCCGAACTGGGCGACGCTGCTTCTCGCCTATGATCTTCTGCAGCTTTCCGGCCTCCTCTACCTGACCGGCGGCCTGGAGAACCCGTTCGTCATCCTGCTTCTCGCGCCGGCGATGGTGTCGGCGACGACGCAACAGGCGGACAAGACGTTCCTGATCGGCGCCATGACGCTTGCCGCCGCGACGGTGCTCGTCTTCATCCACCGGCCGCTGCCGTGGTTCCCGGGCGACGTCTACAACGTGCCGCTTCACTATGTCGGGGGCGTGTGGGTGGCGCTCGTCTCGGCGCTCGGCTTCATGGCGTTCTACGCGTTCCGCGTCGCCGAGGAAGCGCGGCAGCTCGCCGATGCGCTTGCCGCGACCGAGCTGGTGTTGCAGCGCGAGCAACATCTCTCGGCGCTCGACGGCCTCGCTGCGGCGGCGGCGCACGAGCTTGGCACGCCACTCGCCACGATCGCGCTTGTCGCGCACGAGCTTGCAAGCGAGGTGAAGCCCGACGACCCGCATGCCGACGACATCAAGCTGATCCGCGCACAGTCGGAGCGCTGCCGCGAGATACTCTCCAAGATCGCCTCGCTCTCCTCCGATCCGGGCGTGCACCTCGGGCTGATGCCGCTCTCGCACGTGCTCGAAGAGGCGGTCGCGCCGCACCGCGACTTCGGCATCGCCATTTCGATCGAGCGGAAGGGCGAGGCGCCGGAGCCGGTCGCGGGCCGCAATCCCGGCCTCCTCTACGGGCTCGGAAACCTCGTCGACAACGCCGTCGACTTCGCCAAGTCCGAAGTCCGCATCCTGGCCGAATGGACCGCGTCGGAGGTGACGATCACCATCACCGACGACGGCCCGGGCTTCTCGCCCGACGTGATCGACCAGCTCGGCGAGCCCTACGTCACGACGCGCCGCGTCGGCCAGGCCGCGGCCCTGGAGCATGGCGGGCTCGGCCTCGGCATTTTCATCGCCAAGACGTTGCTCGAGCGCTCCGGGGCGAAACTCAGGCTCGCCAACCGAAAACAACCGGAAACCGGCGCTTCCGTGACGGTCTCCTGGCCGCGTGCGGCGTTCGAGGCGGCCGGCGCGAAGGCGTTAGCCAAACAGGCAGGCACCTCGGACAGAAGCTTGATCGGCAACGGATAATGCTTAGGTTCCGTAGGTTTCCCGTTGCCCCTATCATCGAGAGCAGCCGCAAATGCTTGAACGGGCCGTAACGATGGCCGAACAGCCGCATGAAACAGCACCGGCGGATGGGCAGGTGCTACTGATCGTGGACGACGACAAGGCCTTCCTGCAGCGCCTCGCGCGCGCCATGGAAAAGCGCGGCTACGTGACGGAGACGGCGGAATCGGTGGCGGAAGCGCGCCAGAAGGTGGAGGCGGCGAACCCCTCCTTCGCCGTCGTCGACATGCGGCTTGAGGACGGGAATGGCCTCGACGTGATCGAGATGATCCGTGCCAGGCGGCCGGAAGCGCGGGCGATCATCCTGACCGGCTACGGCAACATCGCGACGGCGGTGACCGCCGTGAAGCTCGGCGCGGTCGATTATCTCTCCAAGCCCGCCGACGCCGACGAGATCCACGCGGCGCTCATGCAGAAGAAGGACGCGCGCGCGCTGCCGCCGGAAAACCCGATGTCGGCCGACCGCGTGCGCTGGGAGCATATCCAGCGCGTCTACGAGCTTTGCGACCGCAACGTCTCGGAGACCGCGCGCCGCCTCAACATGCACCGGCGCACGCTGCAGCGAATCCTGGCGAAGCGCGCGCCGCGCTAGAGCTTCAACCGAGCGCCCCTTCAAAATCCGGGTCTTCGAGATCGTGCAGGCGATGGGCGCCGGCACGCGCGATGCGGATCAGCATCTCCTTGCGCGTCGCCGCAGGAAGCTTCTGCACATCCGACGGGCGCAAAATCTCGGCGCCATAGGGATCGGCGACGATGAGCCCCGCCTCCTCCGGGAAAATCTCTGCGGGCACATGCGGGCCGGTTGCGAAATAGAAGCTGTCGGAGTGGACGAAATAGTCCTGCCACTTCGCGTCGGCACGAAAATCCTCCACCGACGACTTGATCTCGATGATGGTGATCGCGCCGTCAGAACCGAGCGCCACGAGATCGGCGCGGCGGCCGGAGCGGAGCGTCACTTCAGGGATCAACGCCAACCCCTCGGCGCGAAGCCGCCGGCAGACGCCGCGGCGGATGGCGAGCGCGCGCTCCGACTGGCGGCCGTCGACGGGCAGCGACGGCGTCTCCGCTTCGATCAGGCGCGCTTGCGTGACGATCCGGATGCTCAAGAATCTTCCCGCTCAAGGATTCGCTTTCGCCCGATAGTGGCCGATCCGGGCGCCGAAACAAAGCCGGAACGCCGCCAAATTTGCGGAAACTTAACCGGGATCGTTCACGGTCCGAAAACGACGTTCTCGCGGAGTTGGTGTGGTGGCGCGTATCGGAAAGGCCGGCGTTGCGGCGGCCCTCGCCCTTGGACTGATGGCGGCGGGCGGCTGCTCGCGGACACAGCAATATCTGGCGACAGGTGCCGTGCTCGGAGCGGGCGGCGGAGCCGTCGTTGCAGCGGCGGCCGGCGGCTCGGTCATCGGCGGCGCCATTGTCGGCGGAGCGCTCGGAACCGGCGGCGGGTATATCGCCTCGCGCTAGGCGTCCACGGCGCGCGGGCTCAGCCCGCCTCGTCCAGTATCAGGATATCTTCCGGCGCAAAGCTAACCGTCACCTTGTCGCCCTGCTTGGGCGGCGGGGCGTTCGGATTGTTGAAGGTGTCGAGCGAGACGGCGTTCTCCTTGAAGCGGACGCGCACGCGCACGACCGAGCCGAGGAAGTTCACATCCTCGATCGTCCCGCTGAGCTTGTTCCTGTTGCCGTCGACACCGTTCAGCGAAACCGCCTCCGGACGGAGCGCGACGGAGCGTCGGGTGCCGGGCGCGGCCCCGGCGACGCCTAGTGCCGCGGTAATCTCCTGCCCGTCGAGCTTCATCCGTCCGCTTGCGGCGTCGACCACCTCCGCGTCCATGACATTCAACGTGCCGACGAAGGAGGCAACGAAGCGCGAGCTCGGGCGATTGTAGATCTCGAACGGCGTGCCGACCTGCTCGGCTCGGCCATTGTACATGACGACGATCCGATCCGAGATCGACAGCGCCTCTTCCTGGTCGTGCGTCACGAAGATCGTAGTGATGCCGAGACTTCTGCTGGATCGCGCGAATCTCCTCGCGCAGAGAGACACGCACCTTGGCGTCGAGCGCCGAGAGCGGCTCGTCAAGGAGCAGGAGCTTCGGCTTCGGCGCGAGCGCACGCGCCAAGGCGACGCGCTGCTGCTGGCCGCCCGACAGCTGATAGGGATAGCGCGACCCAAGCTCCGGCAGCCTGATCAGCGACAGCATCTCAGCGACGCGCTGATCGGCCTCGGCCTTCGGCACGCCGGCGACCTTCAGTCCAAAGCCGACGTTCTGCGTCACAGTCAGGTTGGGGAAGAGCGCATAGGCCTGGAAGACCATGCCGACGTTGCGCTGATTGGGCTTCAGCTGCGTAATGTCCCGCCCGCCGACGACGACGTTTCCGGCGGTCGGCTCTTCGAAACCCGCCACCATGCGCAGAACGGTCGTCTTGCCGCAGCCCGACGGGCCGAGGAAGGAGATGAATTCCCCGGCTTCGACGTCGAGATTGAAATCCTGAACCACCGTCGTCGGGCCGAAGGTCTTGCGGATGCTCTGGATGCTGAGGAAAGGATCGCTCATTCGTGTGGCCTTTCAAATCAGCGGGTTTGGCCCGATTTAGGCGCGAAACGTGAAAGGATCTGGATCAGCGACATGCATCCCCACGTGATCGCGAAAGCAATGATCGCGAGCGCTGCCGGCTCGTAGGCGCGGTTGGCACCCATGAGCTGCAGATAGGGCCCGAAAGCCGGGCGGTTCAGAAGGCTCGCCATCGTGAACTCGCCGATTACGATGGCGAAGGTCAGGAACGCGCCGGAGAGTACGGCGATCAGGACGTTGGGCAGGATCACCCGCATCATGATCGTCGTCCAGCCGGCGCCCAATATCTGCGCTGCTTCGGTCAGCGTCCTGACGTCGATGGTGCGAAGACCGGTATCGACGGCACGATACATATAGGGCAGCGCCAGCGTCGCATATCCGATGACGAGAAGCGCATCGGCGCCGCGTGCGCTCGCGAGGAACGGAAGCGGCGAGCTCGACCCATACATGCGGATATAGCCGAAGACTATGACGATCGCCGGAATGACCAGCGGCAGGAGCGTGATGAACTCGACAATGGGCCTCAACTGCGGCAGGCGCAGCCTGATCCAATAGGCGGCCGGAACAACGATCAGCACGCCGAGAATGATCGTGAGGATCGCGACAAGGACAGAATATCCGAAGGTCTGCTGAAAATGCACGTCGCCGAGGACGACCTTGTAGGCGTCGAACGAATAGGCGCCGCGACGCATGCGCATCGAAAACTCGAGCGTGCCAATCAACGGAATGAAGAAATAGGCCGCGCCGACGGCAAAAATCACCCAAGACCAGAAGCGACCGGACCTCATTTCAGCCACCTCTCGCTGCGCGTTCTGAAGATGATGTAGAGCAGATTGGCAACGCCGGTGATGACGATCATGCCGAAGGCGATCGCATAGCCGAGATTGGCATTGTGCAGCACGTCGCCGCGAATCTGCGCGTAGAGAACGATCGGGACGATGTTGAGCGACGATCCAGTCAATGCGTAGGCGGTGGCAATCGCGCCGAAGGCATTGGCGAAGAGCAGGATGACGGTGCCGAGGAAGCTCGGCCAGAGAACCGGGATCACCACCATCCGCCAATACTGGCCCTGTGTGGCGCCGAGCGTCGCGGCCGCTTCGCCCCACTCCCTCCTAATCCCGTCGATCGCCGGCACGATGATCACCACCATCAGCGGGATCTGAAAGTAGAGATAGGTGATCGTCAGGCCCCAGAAGGAGAGGATGTTGAAGCCGTAGGAATAGATGTTGATGCCGACCAGCGTTCTGAGCAGCACGGTCACCAGGCCGAGCCGGCCAAGCGTCGCGAGAAAGGCGAAGGCCAGTGGAACGCCGGCGAAATTGGACGCGACGCCCGAGAAGGTGAGCGTGGTGGAGCGTATCCAGTTCGGAAGTCCGCCGCGCACGATCGCAATGGCGATGGCGATGCCGATGAAGGCTCCGAGGATAGCGGACGCGAAGCTGACTTTGATCGAAATCCAGTAGGCGCTCAGGATGGACGAGCAGCCGACATAGTGCCGCAGCCAGTAGATGAGCCACCCGAGCCCGCCATCGACGACCGCGTTGCATTCGGGGCGGGTCGAGTCCAGCTGGAAAAGGGTAGCGACGTTGTGGAGGGTGAAGAGACCCTCCTTCGTCTGAAACGCGCCCACCATCAGATAGAGCGTGGGCAGAATCAGAAACATCCCTGCGAAGATGAAGAACGGCGCGACGCCGATCCAACTGGTGGGCAAACGGGCGCGGGTGCGGACGCCTGGGGGAGTCGCGAGGGGCACGGGATCGCGGCGTGCGATGCCCGGCTCGTTCGCGGTGATGTCGGTCAAAACAAAGGCCCCACAGAAAAGGATCGGGCGGCCGACGGCCGCCCGATCAACTCAGTCTATTGCACGTTGGCGCCGACCACCGAATCCCATTTCTCGGTGATCTCCTTCTTGCCCGCATTCTGCTCATCAAGCGTCGGGAAGACGGCCGCCTCGTAGGACGCCGCAGGCGGCAGCTTGTCGAGCATCTCCTGCGGAATCTTGCCGGCCTTGGACATGTCGTTGAAGCGGATCGGGTGGCAGTAACCCTTCAGCCAGGTGAGCTGGCCTTCGTCAGAGTACAGATACTCCATCCAAAGCTTCGCTGCATTCGGATGCGGCGCGAAGGCGCTGATCGCCTGCACGTAGACACCCGCGATGACGCCGGTCTTCGGCACGACGACGTCGGCCGGCGGGTTGCCGGCGAGAACGTCGCGCCAAGAGAGCGCGTTGTAGTCCCAGGAGATGATGATCGGAGTCGAGCCCTGCGCGAGCGAGGCCGACTTGCCGATAACGGGAACGAAGTTCCCCGCCTTGTTCAGCTCGGCAAAAAATTCGAGGCCCGCCCCGGCTGCCTTTGATGCATCGCCGGCGGCACGCGAGAGACCGGCGGCATAGACGCCCTGGATCGCCTGGTTCGACGTACGCGGATCGCCGGCGAGCGCGACGGTGTTCGCGTATTCGGGCTTCAGGAGGTCAGGCCAGTCGGCCGGCGTGGTCTTCACGATGTCCTTGTTCACCATGAAGGAGAGCACACCGTAATAGTCGCCGTACCAGAAACCGTCGGCGTCCTTCGCCGTATCGGGAATCGTATCCCAGGTCGCGACCTTATACGGCTGGATCAGGCCTTCCGACTTGGCGGTCGGACCGAAGGAGAGGCCGACGTCGATCACGTCGGGCGCCTGCGGGCCGGTATTGCCCTTGTTGGCGCGGATCGCCTCGACCTCGTCCCCCGAACCGGCATCGGGATTGAGCTCGTTCACATCGATCCCGTATTTGTCCTTGAAGCCCTGAATCGTGCCGCCGTAATTGCACCAGTCGTGCGGCAGCGCGATCGTGGTCAGCGTCCCTTCCTTCTTGGCGGCGTCGATCAAGTCCTGGCTCTGCGCCAACGCCAATCCCGCCGACGCCCATACGGCGAGCACCGATATCGACGTCATACAAACCAGCTTGGTTCTCATACCTTCCTCCTTCATCCACATTTGAGTGAGAGTCGCCGCGTCAGAAACGACCGGCGCAGAAACCTTGCGCAGACAAAACCCTTAGCGCGGCTTCATAACGGCTCTGTGTCATCTTCTCGGCCGGCCTCGCTCCCCCTCGCGGCACCCTTTCTCTGCCGTCGGCAGACAGCGGGCGCCGACCACGCCACCTCCACGTTAGGGCCAATTTCCCTTTCCCGCCAGTCGGCAAGCGCACCCCCACCGCCGGTTGTGACACTTTTGTGAAGCGTCCGGCCTAGAGCTCACGGGCGCGCGGGCCGGCATTGCGGAGGGGCGGCAGAGCTTCGCGGCGCGCGGGGCCCGGGCGGTGGATCGGGACGCAGAACTCCCCCATATGAGGGACGATCCCCCGCGCGCGCGAAAGGCTGCCAGTGACGTTCGACCTGCAAGAACGCGCCGGCTGGCCGCCGGAGCTCCGGGTGCTCGTTGAGCGCTTCCCGCGTGAGGCCTGGCAGGGCCATGGAAATCTCGGCGCCGTCGCGCAGTTCTGGCTCGACCGGCATGCCGAGTTCCGCGCGCTCGGCAAGATGCTTGCTGAGGCAACCGAGGATTTCCGCAAGGCGACGCTGACGCCGGACGAGTTCCGCCGCTTCTTCGCGCCGCGCCTGCAGTTCTTCCTGCAGGGCCTCGAAGGGCATCACCAGATCGAGGATTTCCAGTATTTCCCGATCTTCCGCCGCGCCGAGCCGCGGCTCGCCAAGGGCTTCGACGTGCTCGAGGGCGACCACGAGGCGATCCACGCGGACATCCTCCGCGTCGTCGACGCGGCGAACGAATTGCTCGGCACAATCGAAGGCGACGCCGACCGGCGCCGTGTTGCGACCGACGCCTACGCCGACACGAGCGAGCGCCTGCTCAAGGGCCTCATCCGCCACCTCGACGACGAGGAGGATCTGATCGTTCCGGTCATCCTCGACCAGGGAGAACGCAAGCTCTTCTACGGCTGATACCGACCCGCTTCGCCGATTTCCCTTGACTTTCAATCATCTACGCACCATATGCGCGGCCATAGCGGCAGCGCCGGTCAAAACAGGCGCTCGACCAAGGCAGCGTGAAAGCGTCCCGACAACAAAGGGACCCGGCCTCGGTCTTCATTCGCTAGAACACCTAGACAGCCCAATTCGCGCGGGTCGTCTCACGACACCGCTTCGGTGCGGCGCAAACGATGCGCCGGCCGGGCTTTGACATAACGAAAGTACCCATTGACCCAGTTTTCCGATTTCGCACTTAGCGAAACCATTCTTCGCGCCGTCGCCAACGAAGGCCACAGCGTCCCTACCCCGATCCAGGCGAAAGCCATCAGCCCCATCCTCGCCGGCCGCGACCTCTGCGGCATCGCGCAGACCGGCACCGGCAAGACGGCGGCCTTCGCGCTTCCGATCCTCGAACGCCTCTCCACGACGAAACCGACGCGCATCCCCGGCCGGCCGCGCGTGCTCGTGCTGACGCCGACGCGCGAGCTTGCGACGCAGGTCGCGCAGAGCTTCCGCACCTATGGCGCGGGGCTGAAGCTCAGCGTCGCCGTCGTCTTCGGCGGCGTCTCGCAACGGCCGCAGGCTGACGCGCTCAAGCGCGGCGTCGATATCCTCGTCGCGACACCGGGGCGGCTCCTCGATTTGATCGACCAGCGAATTCTTTCGCTTAGCGGGGTGGAGATCCTCGTCGTCGACGAAGCTGACCAGATGCTCGATCTCGGCTTCATCGTGCCGCTCCGGAAGATCGTGAAGCTCGTGCCGCATACGCGGCAGACGCTCTTCTTCTCCGCGACGATGCCGAAGACGATCGCCGAGCTCGCCGACTCGCTGCTCTCCGATCCGGTGCAGGTGGCCGTGGCGCCGGTCGCCTCGACCGTCGACAGCGTCGCGCAGAGCGTGATGTTCGTGTCGGGCGCGCAGAAGCAGGCGCTGCTTAACCGAATTCTGGCTGATCCCGCGATGGAGCGCGTGCTCGTCTTCACGCGCACCAAGCACGGCGCCGATAAGGTGGTGCGCAATCTCGTCCACGCCGGCATCGACGCCGCGGCGATCCACGGCAACAAGAGCCAGCCGCAGCGCGAGCGCGCGCTCGCCGCTTTCAAGCGCGGCACGACGCGCGTTCTCGTCGCGACCGACATCGCGGCGCGCGGCATCCACGTCGAGAGCGTCACGCATGTCGTGAACTACGAGCTTCCGAACGTGCCGGAGAGCTATGTCCACCGCATCGGGCGGACGGCACGCGCGGGAGCCGCCGGAATCGCGATTTCCTTCTGCAACGGCGAAGAGCGCGCCTATCTCCGCGACATCGAGAAGCTGACGCGGACGAACGTTCCGGTCGCAGCACTTCCCGCGGGCATTGAAGCGGGCGTGGAAGCACCTGCGGCGAAGCGGAACGGCAGGCCGCAGAGGCACCGCCAAGAGCCGCGACGCGAGAAGCAGGCTCAATCGCGCAAGCCGAGGGGCGGCCGCAGCGACAAGGGTGGGCGCGACGAGAAGCGTCGCGGCCAAAAGCGCGAGCGTTATTCCGGACTCGACCCGAAGACCGGGCTGCCGGGATTCCTTTCGCGGCCGGTGCGGCGTGAAGGGGAGCGTGCGGACGCGTAGCAGACCGTTCTGTCCAACTACGGTCCTCATGGTGAGGTGCTCGCCAAAGGCGAGCCTCGAACCACGCACCACGGTGTCTCCGGAGCCTTCTGGACCCTCCTTCGAGGCTCGCGCCCTTCGGGCGCTCAAGCCTCAGGATGAGGGCCATTGGTGCAGCGGCCCCGCCTTGACCGCGCCACCTTGATCGGCACATTCGCGCGCACTTCTTTCGCGAGGAAGCGGATGGCGATCAGAAAGCGACGTTTCGGCCGCGCGGCCGTGCTGGCGGCGGGGATTCTCGCAATGCCCATGCCCGCCTTCGCGGCGCAGTGCGGCAACAGCGCCGCCGGCTTCTCGACCTGGCTCAAGAGCTTTGAGCAGGAAGCGGCCGCGGCTGGGCATTCGGCCGGGGCAATCGGGGCGCTCAATGGCGTTGCCTACGACCAGAGGGTCATCAACGCCGACCGCCGGCAGGGCGTCTTCACCCAGAGCTTCAACGAGTTCTCCGGCCGCATGGTGGCCGACTACCGGATGAAGTTCGGCCGCGGGCTGCTCAAGAAATACGCCAGCATATTTTCGCGCGTGGAGCGGGAGTTCGGCGTACCGGGGGCCGTCATCACCTCGTTCTGGGGGCTTGAGACCGATTTCGGCGCCAATCTCGGCGACTTCGCAACGCTGCAATCGCTCGCAACGCTCGCCTATGACTGCCGCCGTCCCGACCTCTTCCGCGGCGAACTGATGGCGGCGCTGACGCTGCTCGATCGCGGCGATCTTTCACCCTCCGAGATGAAAGGCGCGTGGGCAGGCGAGATCGGCCAGACGCAGTTCGTCCCGAGCTTCTATGCCGATTTCGCCGTCGACTATGACGGCGACGGCAAGCGCAATCTCGTGAAAAGCGTTCCCGACGTTCTCGCTTCGACCGCCAATCTCCTGAAGCATCATGGGTGGCAGGCCGGGCAGCCGTGGCTTGAGGAGGTGCGCGTGCCGGCGAAGATGCCGTGGGAAGAGGCCGATCTCGCGATCAAGCATCCGCGCTCGGCCTGGGCCGGCTACGGCGTGACCAAGGCGGACGGCAGCCCGCTGCGAAAGGACGGGGCGCAGGCCTCGCTGCTTTTGCCGATGGGGCGGCTTGGGCCGGCCTTCCTCGCCTACCCGAACTTCGACGTCTACACGCTGTGGAACCAGTCGCTGGTCTATGCGACGACCGCCGCCTATTTCGCGACGCGGCTTGCCGGCGCGCCGCCGGCGCGGAAGGGGAGCGCCGATGCGCCGAGCCCGGCTCAGGTGCAGGAAGCGCAGCGACTGTTGAAGAAGCTCGGCTACGACGTCGGCCGTGCCGACGGCGTCATCGGCGCCGGGACGCGCGCCGCGGTGAAGGCCGTGCAGCAGAAGCTCGGTCTTCCCGCCAATTCCTATCCCGACCCGACGTTCCTTGCGGCGCTCAGAAAGATGTGAGGATGCGTCTTTCCAGATTTCGTCATTGCCGGGCGTGACCCGGCAATCCATTCCGTAACGGTCGCAACTTTCACACGCGACGAATGGATGCCCGGATCAAGTCCGGGCATGACGACAGTACTCGGAGGTTTGGAAATGGCCGATCTCCATCATGCTGAGAACACCCTCGTCGCCGGCGCTCCGCGCGAGCGCGCGAAAGCCGCGGCGATCCTGATCCACGGCCGCGGCGCGACACCGGAATTGATGCGGCCGCTCGCGGAAGCGTTCGGGCGCGACGACATCCGCTATCTAGTGCCGCGGGCAACGGGCAACACCTGGTATCCGAACTCCTTCCTCGCGCCGCTTGAAGCGAACGAGCCGTGGCTCTCATCGGCGCTCGATGTCATCGGCGCGCTCGTCGCGCGGCTTGAGGGCGAGGGCTTCGACGTGAGCCGGATCGCGATCATCGGCTTTTCGCAGGGCGCATGCTTGAGCTGCGAGTTCGCGGCGCGGAACGCGCGGCGCTACGGCGCGATCATTGCGCTGACCGGCGGGCTGATCGGCCCAGACGGAACGCCGCGCGCATACGAGGGGTCACTCGACGGCACCCCGGTCTTTCTCGGCTCAAGCGACGTCGACCCGCATGTGCCGCTCGAACGGATCGAGGAGACGGATCGCGTTCTGGCGCGGCTCGGGGCGAAGGTCGACAAGCGCATCTATCCCGGCATGGGCCACACGGTGAATGAGGATGAGGTGGAGGCGGCGAAGGAGATGCTTGCGGGTATCACCGCCGACAAGACCGCACCCTAGAGATATACATCCACTCTCGTCATGCCCGGACTTGATCCGGGCAATGACGACAAAGGGGGTGGCATTTCCTAAACCGGCCGCAGGCTCGCTTCGATCTCGGCGCGGCGCGGCTCGAGGAACGGCGGCAAAGAGAGAGACTCTCCGAGCTTCTCCAGCGGCTCGTCGGCGGCGAAGCCCGGACCATCGGAGGCGATCTCGAAGAGGATGCCGTTCGGCTCGCGGAAATAGAGGCTCTTGAAATAGAAGCGGTCGACCTTGCCGCTGTTCGGGATGCGCATCTTGTTGAGCCGCTCCGCCCAGTCGCCGTATTCGGCGTCAGGCGTGCGGAAAGCGACGTGGTGCACGCCGCCGCGGCCCTGCCGTGCAGCAGGCATGCCGGGCTGCACCGCGACATGAAGTTCGGCCGCCGGCCCGCCCTCGCCCATCTCGTAGACGTGCACCCTGTCGCCCGCATTCTCAGGATGCGGATAGGTGCGGACAGGCTGCATGTTCATGACCGCCGTCAGCACCGCGTCGGTCGGCGCAAGATCCGGAACGGAAAGGGTAATCGGTCCAAGCCCGCGCACTTGGCGCTCGGCCGGCACCGGGCTCTTCGCCCAAGGATGCGCGGCGCCCGCGCCGCCGTCGTCGACGAGGCTCAGGCGCTGGCCTTCCGGATCTTCGAGATCGAGCGTCAGCCGTCCGTCACGCTCGGCAATCTCGCCGTGCTTGACGCGATGCTCATCGAGATGCGCGCGCCACCAATCGAGTGCGTCCTTGCCGGCAACACGCAGTGCGGTGCGCGCGATCGAATGCGTGCCACGCCGCTCCGGTGCCGCAGGCCAGTCGAAGAAGGTGATGTCGGAGCCGGGCGTTGCGAGTCCGTCGGCATAAAAGAGATGGTAGGCGCTGACGTCGTCCTGGTTCACGGTCTTCTTCACGAGGCGCATGCCGAGCACGCCCTCATAGAAGCGCCGGTTTCCGGGCGCATCGGCCGAAATTGCGGTCAGGTGATGGATGCCGGTGAGTTGCATGGCGATTGTGCTCTCAGTGCAACGACGAGGGATTTCCGGCCTTAGCTGGGGGCGAAATTTCGTGATTCCAGCGCCGATTAGCGCAGAGGAGCCATGCGGCGGGGGCGCCGTTCAGCCCGGGTTCAGCCCGGAAACCGTCAACTCACGGGCACGTTATTCGCGTTGCATGATCCAATGCAAACTGGTTTGCTCTCAACGGGGGAGCCCATGATGGACGCGATGGCCTCGTCGGCGGAGGGGAATCTCACGCGCGGTCCGGTTGCACAGAGCCGCCGTCGGAGAACTGCGCCACGTTGCAGCGCTGTGGCCGCGGTCGGCCCAGTCGCCGCACCTCCTATCGGCACGCAATAGACCGGGAGTGGTCGCCTTGGGTCGCGTGGTGGCGCTCCTGCGCTCCTTCTTCACACTCGGGCTTGCGGGCGATCTCGCCGACGTCGGCGAGAGGACACGGGCAATCGACGCGCGCCTCGCGAAAATCGAAGAAGACATCGTCGCGCTCCGCCGCATCGTGCGCACGCGCGACGACCGCGCGAAGGAGCGGCTGAAGTCCGGCCTCGCCTCGCTCGTCAACACGCTTTCGATCCTGCCGGAGCTCGACATCAAGGGCGCGGTCCCACACTTCCCGCATCAGGGCTTCGAGATCACCGGCGAGGAAGCGGCGTTCCTCTTCCATCTCGTGCGGCGGCATCGGCCGAAGCTCGTGCTTGAGCTCGGCTCCGGCAGCTCGACCGTGCTCTTCGCCGCGGCGCTTCGCGCGAACGGCGCCGGGCGGGTCGTCTCCGTCGAGCACGACGCGCTTCATGCGCGCCACACGGCCAACCTTCTAGAGCAGGCCGGCCTCTCCGATCGGGTCGAATTGGTGCTCGCGCCGCTCGTCGACCTCAAGCTCGATGACCGCGCGTTCCAGTGGTACGATCTCGAACCGCGGCTTGGAACCCTGACGGAGAAGATCGATCTCGTCTTCGTCGACGGCCCGCCGGGGAAGGTGCAGTCCCTCTCGCGCTATCCGGCGCTGCCGATTCTCCTGCCGCATCTTTCGCCGCGCGCGCTCGTCTTCGTCGACGACGGGTCGCGCGAGGACGAGACCAAGATGGTCACAATGTGGGCCGAGATGGACGGCGTCGCCTTCGAGATGGAGGCGCTCGATTTCCTTCCACACGCGCCGATGCTTCTGACGATGGCGGGAAGCGAGACCCGCGTCGCCGAGCTCAGGCGGGCGCGCGATGAGCGCACCGACGCGTCAGTCGAGAGCGAGGTCGAGTTGTTCGGCCCAAGCCGGCGCAGCGGAACGTCGTGAGGCGGGGCAGCCAGTCTTAGACTTCCCCTCTCCCCGGCCCTTCGACAAGTCGAGGGCCCACCCTCTCCCGCAAGGGGAGAGGGTCGATCGCAGTCATACCGTCTCGAACTGCTGGTCCTTCACGTAGTCGCGGAAGCCCCAGAGCGCCTCGTTGCACTTGGTCCAGCTCGGGGTCGCCGCCATCCGCTTCAGCCATGCGTCGATGTTCGGATAGGCCTTGAACGAGGTGCGGATCGGCTCGCCACTCGTCAAAAGCGCCGCGCCGAAATAGTCGGCGATCGTCATGTCGTCGCCGGTCAGGTACTTGTTTCCCATGCCGAGCATGTTGTCGTTCAGCACCTTGAGCCAGGTCTTGGTCTTCTCCTTGGCCCACTCGAGCGTGCCCTTCTGGAGCTCTTCGCTCGGGCGCTTGTGGTGGGGGAACACCTGCGGATAGACGAGGCCGTAGGCATAGTCGTGATAGAAGTGCGTGTTGAACCAATCCATCACCTCGTTGACTTTGGCGCGCTTCTTCAGGTCCTTCGGATAGGCGGCAAGGTCGAACTTGTCGGCGAGGTATTTCAGAATCGCCGAGCTTTCGCCCATGATGAGATCGCCGTCGACGAGCGTCGGGACCTGGCGGTTCGGATTGATCGAGATGTAGGGCTCCTGATGGTGCGCGCCGGTCATCAGGTCGACCAACTCCTCCTCGACAGGCAGGTTGTTGTCCTGGATGAACATGCGCACCGGACGGGTCGTGTTCGACACCGGATGCATATAGAGCTTCACGTCTAACCTCCCCTTTTCGCAATTCGCCGGATCGCCATGCTTCCGGCGTCCAATTGAAACTCAGCTGCCACGCTCGCGCATCACTCTTCGTTCGAGCATGATCTTATCAGAGAACCGGTTCCCCACTTCTCGGGGTCAAGCTCCGGCGCGCTCCGGCTTCTTCACCTTCTTTGCGCTCTTCCCCGCGTAGGGATCTTCGCTCGCCTGTCCTTTGACAGGCTCGGCCGCCGCTCGCGCGTCAGGTTCTCGATGGCGTCGGCGAGATGCACCTCGGCTATGTTGGGGTCGCCGCGTGCCACGCGGAGCTTGTGCGCCTCCATGAGCACGTCAACATGCGTCGATCCCGCCGGCGGCTCGAAGCGATAAGAGGCAAGCTCCATCATCAGCCCGAGCGGATCGCGGAAATAGATTGAGTCCATGAAGCCACGATCCTTGACGCCGCTGTGCGAGATGCCGCGCTCGTCAAGACGCTTCACTGCCTGCAGAAATGTCACGCGCGAGACCGAGAAGGCGATGTGATGGACGCTTCCCTGGTCGCGCACGACCGGTGTCGAATCGGGCGCCCGCGTCTCGTCGGTGAAGACGGTGATCAGGCGACCGTCACCGGGATCGAAATAGAGATGGCTCTCGGTCGCCAGATCGAGATTGGGCTGCTCGAAGACGAAGGGCATGCCGAGCACACCCTCCCAGAAATCGATCGACGTCTGCCGGTCGGCGCCGACGAGCGTGATGTGGTGGACCCCCTGCGTCTGGAGCTTCTGCATCGATCCCTCCGCATGCCGCGCTCAGGCGGCATTCGCGTATGAAGAGTATTCTAGACGAATAGAGCGGAATTGCGCAGCCGCGAACGTGACGCAGGCGACAACCGGCCCGGCACAACTTCGGGCTTTAAGCAGAGAATGCGAGATTCGTCCCGGTGCTCCGGTCGAAGCAATGCAATTTCTTGGGATTCCAGCTGAATTTGACGGTGCTTTCGACATTGACCGGAATTGTCGCCGGGACCGTCGCGCGGAAAAGATGCTCGTCGACGCGAAGCGTCACGATTTTCTCCACGCCGTGGTTCTCGACATCGTGAACGCGCGCCTCGACCGCCTCTCCCGGGCCGACAAGGATGTCCTCGGAGCGAATGCCGACGGTGATCCGGCGGCGGTCGGCTGCCTTTCCGGCTGTTTCCGTGTCGAGCGGAAGCTCAACCTTGCCGGACATCGCGGAGACGCGCCCGCCGCGAAGCTCGCCTTCGAGCAGGTTCATCGCCGGCGAGCCGACAAAGCCGGCGACGAAGACGTCGCGCGGCGCGTTGTAGATTTCCTGCGGCTTGCCGACCTGCACGATGCGTCCGGCGTTCAGGACCCCGACCTTGTCGCCCATCGACATTGCCTCGATCTGGTCGTGGGTGACGAAGACGAAGGTCGCCCCGAGCTTCATCTGCAGATCCTTCAGCTCCGAGCGGAGCGCTTCGCGCAGCTTGGCGTCGAGGTTCGAAAGCGGCTCGTCCATCAGGAACGCCTTCGGCTCACGCACGATGGCGCGACCGATCGAGACGCGCTGCATCTCGCCGCCCGAGAGCTTGTCGGTCTTGCGGTTGAGGAGATGGTCGATCCTGAGCGTGTGCGCCGCCTTCTTGACGCGCTCCTCGATTTCCGCCGCGCTGTAGTTCCTGACCCGCGACCTCAGCGGGAAGGCGAGGTTCTGGTGTACCGTGTAGCGCGGATAGAGCGAGTAGTACTGGAAGACCAGCGCGACATCGCGCTCCGCTGCGCTCCAGCCACGTACGTCCTCGCCGCCGATCGCGATCGTGCCGCTCGTCGGCTTTTCGAGCCCGGCGATCAGTCGGAGCGTCGTTGTCTTGCCGGCGCCGGTCGGCCCCAAGAGCACGAAGAACTCACCGTCCTGGATCTCGAGCGAAAGATCGCGGACGGCGGTTGCGCCGCCGAACTTCTTGGTCACGCGGTCGAGCCTGATATGCGCCATCTTCAGTCGCCGAGCCTCACGTTG
This sequence comes from uncultured Alphaproteobacteria bacterium, assembly GCA_963761005.1. Taxonomy (GTDB): domain Bacteria; phylum Pseudomonadota; class Alphaproteobacteria; order Rhizobiales; family Afifellaceae; genus DASWJZ01. The sequence continues at coordinate 300,041 of CAVXFK010000026.1, read as the reverse complement.
ATGGCGTCGCCGCTCTTGGAATCGAAGAAGTGGGTCTGGTTCTCGTCGAGCTTCGCCCATACGGTGTCGCCCGGCCTGCCGACGAAGCCACTCGCCGTCCGCGCACGCAGGAACTCGCTGCCGACCTTGAGATCGACGATGTCATAAGCACCGAGCGGCTCGATGATGTGCGCCTCGACCGGCACGTGCCCGGCCGCTTCTTCACGGGAGACGAGCACCGCCTCAGGTCTGACGCCAAGCACGAGATCGACATCCGGACGGCTCGCGCCGGCCATCCGCTCCTCAAGGTCGCGCGGGAAGTCGAAGGCCGCGGCCCCGTCGCCGAGCATCACCCTGGTGTGCGCGCCGTTCGCCTTGAGCCTCGCCTTGGCGATGTTCATAACCGGGCTGCCGACGAACTGCGCGACGAAAAGGTTCGCGGGGTGCTGATAGACGTCGGAGGGCGTGCCGACCTGTTGCAGCACGCCCTCGTTCATGATGGCGATGCGGTCGGCAAGCGACATCGCCTCGACCTGGTCGTGGGTGACGTAGACGGTGGTCTGGTCGTTCCCCAGATGCAGGCGCTTCAGCTCAGTGCGCATCTCCTCGCGGAGCTTGGCGTCGAGCGCACCGATCGGCTCGTCCATCAGCATCGCCTTCGGGTGGCGGACGAGAGCGCGGCCGATGGCAACGCGCTGCATGTCGCCGCCGGAAAGATGCGACGGCCGGCGCGAAAGCAGATGCTCGATCTGCAGCGATTTCGCCACGGCGCGCACCTTGGCGTCGACCTCGGCGCGGCTCTCACGCGTGGCGCGGAGCGGAAAGGCGATGTTGTCGTAGGCGGTCAGATGCGGGTAGAGCGCGAAGAGCTGGAAGACGAAGGCGATGTCGCGCTCGCCCGCCTGCCGGCTCTGCACCGGCCTGCCGTCGATCTGGATGTCGCCGGAATCGATCTCCTCAAGACCGGCGATCGCTCTCAGCGTCGTCGTCTTGCCGCAGCCCGACGGCCCGAGCAGCACGACGAACTCCTTGTGCGCGATGGTGAGGTTCAGCTTTCGGATGACGTAGTTGTCGCCGAAATACTTCTCGATGTCGCGGAGCACGATCTCGGCCATGGCGGCTCAGTTCCGCTCCTCGGCCGGATCCGGCTTGATGTGCGAGAAGACGATGAAGCCGACCAGGCCGACGAGGATCGTGGTCACGCCGTAGCGGTGGATCACCTCGACCCAAGGCTGGCACAAAGCGATAATGCCGAGCACCATCAGCCACTGCGACAGCGGCTCCAGATACTTCGCGCTGAGTTCCTTGAAGCTCATGGGTTTCGCACCCCGAAAAACCAGTCACCCTTGGGCGAGGAGCGCGGGATCCGAGGGGCCAAGATATCCCGGAACCTCGTGGTCCGGATCCTCGCGTCAAGCCCGAGGATGACGGAAGCGGGAGCGCTCATTTGCGTATCGCGCCGAAGGTGACGCCGCGCAGAAGATGCCCGCGCAGGATAAAGGTGAAGATCGCGACGGGAAGCAGGAAGAGAAACGTGCCCGCCGCGACTGACGTCCAGTCGGGGAGACCGGCTCCGACCTGCGAGGGGATGAAAGGCGGCGCCGTCTGCGCCTTGCGGCTCGTCAGCATAAGCGCGAAGGCGTACTCGTTCCAGGCGGTGATGAAGCAGAAGACGGCGGTGGCGGCGATGCCGGTCGTCGCCTCCGGCAGCACGATCTTGAAGAACGCCTGCAGCCGCGTGTAGCCGTCGACCAGCGCCGCCTCCTCGTATTCGCGCGGAATCTCGTCCATGAAACCCTTCATCAGCCAGACCGAGAAGGAGAGATTGAAGGCGGTATAGAGGATGATCAGGCCGATATGCGTGTCGGTCAGCCCGACGAGGCGGTACATCAGAAACATGGGAATCGCGATGACCACCGGCGGCAGCATGCGGGTCGAGAGGATGAAGAACAGGAGATCAGGCTCGCCCGCCATCTTGAAGCGCGAGAAGCCGTAAGCCGTGAACGTGCCCATGCCGACAGCAAGGATGGTGCTGACGATCGCAACGATGAGGCTGTTCTCGAAGCGGTCCGGGTATTGCGAGAATTGCGGCTTACTGCCGATCCTGAGCACGCTCTCGCCCCCGTCATAGATGTCCTTCTCCCACCAGGGCGCCGCGGCGTAGACCTCCGGATCGACCGGCTTGGTCATCTGCACGCGCTTGGTGAAGAGCCGCACGAAAGGCGTGATCTCAGGCTTGAACAAGATCGTCGGCGGCGAAGTGACCGCCAGATCCCGCGGCTTGAAGGCGGTCGAGGCAATCCAGTAGATCGGACCGAGGAAGACCAGCGTCGCGGCGATAACCGCGACGATCGCCGCCCTGTTCAGGATCGCTTGACGCGGCGTGCTGACGGCAGCCATCTCAGCGCTCCTTCACCTTGTTCAGGTACTTCACATAGATGTTGGTGATCGCCACCACCATGATCAGCACGATATAGGCGAGCGCGCAGGACTTGCCGGTATCCCACTGCTGGAACGCCTGCTTGTAAAGGCGGATCGCGATCAGTTCGGCGTTCGGCTGGCTGGTCATCGTATAGGCGATGTCGAAGGTCTTGAACGCTTCCATGGTGCGGAAGATCAGCGCGATCAGGAGCAGCGGCGAAACCAGCGGCAGAGTGATGCGGGTGAAGGTGTACCACGTCCCGGCGCGGTCGATCGCCGCTGCCTCGTAGAGATGCTTCGGCACCGCCGACAGGCCGGCAAGCGAGAGCAGCATCACGAACGGCGCCCACATCCAGATATCGGTGATGGCGATCGCGTAGAGCGCCCAGTTGCGATCCGACAGCCAGGCGAAATTGCCGAGATGGAAGACGTAGTTTATCGGACCCCATGAGGGGCTGTAGAGAAGCTGCCAGAAGAGGCCGACCACAGCCGGCGACATCATCATCGGCAGAAGCAGCAGTGTGGTGACGAAGCCCTTGCCCGGAAAGCTGCGGTTCAAAAGCAGCGCCAGGCCGAAGCCTACGAGCATCTGTCCGCCGACCGAGACGATCACGTATTTCGCAGTGATGGCGAAGTTCGACCAGATGTGCGGATCGCTCAGCAGGTCGCGGTAGTTCTTCAGCCCGATGAAGCTCCACGCCACCGGGCGGTTCGCGGCGTAGTCGGTGAACGAATAGCCGAGCGAGTAGATCAGCGGGAAGATGTTGAAGACGATCAGGAAGACGATCGTTGGGATGATGAACATGTTGCGGATGGTCAAATCCGACCAGCCGCGCGCCGCCGCGCGCGAATGCGGGCTAAGGCTGGTCATCACGGTCGTGGCCAACGCTTCCTCCGGTCATCGTAAAACGCTGCATTCGGGGGAGGCGCGCCTCCCCCGAACACGCGTCATGCCACTCAATCAGTTGTAGCGCTTGTACTTGACGAAGGTGGCCTTCCAGTCCGCCGTCATCTTGTCGAGTGCCTCCTTGGCAGTACCCTGACCACCGACGACGTACGGATAGATGTCCTGGTTCATCTGATCGAGGAGCTCGGCATATTCCGGCGTCGCCCAGAAGTCCTTCACGATCTGCATGGTCTGGGCGAATGCCTTGTTGAACGGCGTCGCACTCAGGAACTCATCCGACTTGAGCACCGCCTGGCTGCAGGTGTAGCCGCCGAGTTCCGCCCATTTCTTCTGCGTGTCGTCCTTGATGAACCACTCGAGGAACTTCATCGCCAGGTCCCGCTTCTTCGAGTAGGACACGACCGAGATGCCCTGACCGCCGAGCGCCGCGAACTGCTGGCCGCCGGGACCCGCGGGGTTGGGGAAGTACCCGGTGACGTCGGCGTAGGGGTTGGTGGCCTTGTTCGCCAGCGAAGGATAGAAGGCGAAGAAGTTCATGGCCATCGCCACCAGTCCAGACGTCATCGCCTGGTTGTCCTCAGGAAAGAACGCATTGCTCCAGTTCGGCGGCGTGAACTTCAGAAGCTCATGATACATCTCGAGCGCTTTGACGTTCTGATCGGAGTTGGTGATGCCGTCGACCTTGTAGGTCGCATAGTCGCCAAGCTCGCCGCCGTAGCTGAAGATCGTCTGCTCGATGCCCATCGCCAGACCGTCGTACTGGTTCTGCGTGTAGATCGCCAGGCCGTATCTGTTTTGGTCCGGCCGGTTGAAGAACTCGGCGATGTCGCGCAGTTGCTTGTAGTCCTTCGGCACGGCCAGGTCGTAGCCGTACTTGGCCTTGAAGTTGGCCTGCTCGGTCGGGTCCTCGAACCAGTCCTTGCGATAGGCCCAGCCGTTCGCATCGCCCTCAAGCGGAATCGCCCAGTACTTGCCCGAGCCCTTCGGGTACTCGGCGTAGTACTGCACCGTCGCCGGAGCCATCACGTCGGTCAGGTGATGCTGGTTGAAGAAGTCGGTGAGGTCCACCCAGTGCCCCTGAGTTGAGCCGGCGCCGAGCCACTGCGAGTCGCCGACGATCAGGTCGTAGGAGTCGCCGTGCGCGTTGAGCTCGGTGAAGGCCTTGGTCTGGAAGTCCGACCACGGCGTCGTCTCGACCGTGACCTGGATCCCCGTCTCCTGCGTGAAGTCGTTCACTAGCTGCTGCAGGTAGTTGGCGGGGTCCCACTCCGCCCAAAGGATGGTCAGCGAATTGTCCTGAGCCGATGACGGCCCCGCGGCGAGCGCGAGCGCTGTCCCGGCAAGCATACCTAACCAGGTCTTTCTCAGCATTTGTTGTTCCTCCCTTGCGATCGCCGTCCGACATGACGGAGCGGCAATTCGATTGCGCCGTTCTTCGCGGCTAGCTCCTCCGTTTGCGCGGCCGTTCCACCGCGTTCTTGTTGGTTTTTGCTGCGATACCGGCCCGGTTCTCCGCCGCGGCTTCGGCAACCGCCGTTTCGACAAGGGCGTGCGCTGCCCATTGAGCGATGCGCCGCACCTCTTCGTCGCTGATTCCCCAAATATCCTTGAGGACGATTATGGCCTCAATTCCGAAAATGAGTGACAGGGATTGTGCCAGCTTGTCAAACGTTTGCGCCGAGACACGACCCTTGAGCGGCGCCAGCGCGTGGCGAAGCACGCTCTTGCGATTGCCGCGCACGATGCGCGGCTCCGTGCCGAGCGTGCCGGCCTGCCGACGTGTCCACTGGTCGAGCGCCTGCGAGAGAGCGGCGCGATGTGTCGCCTCGTATTTCAGCATGCGTGGGAAGGCAAAGCTGAAGAGCCCCGCCACTCGCCTATCGGCATCGGCGTCTTCGGAATTCCAGGCGAGGATGGGCCCGAGCGCCTCGTCGACGACGGCCTGCACCATCGCTGCCTGGCTCGGGAAATAGCGGTAGGCGGTGGCGCGCGACACCTCGGCCGCCTCGGCAACTTCGCTGACGGAGGGGATGAAGCCGTCCTGCATCAGCCGGATCGCGGTAGAAAGCATGTGCCGGCGCATGCGCGCGCGCGGACCGCGCTCCGCGGCGCCGCTCTGCTCGCGCACTTGACCCGAGACGGACATGTCAATATGGTACGGCCGTCTCATAACAAATGCAAACCAAAAAGTGACGAATGAAGTCGCTTGGCATTCGTCGGGGAGGCGATGAAGCGCATCGACCGCGTCGAAACGACGGGCGCCAAGGGCGCAATGCGCGCTCGCGCCGAGGCGTGAGAAGCCGATGCCATTGATCGCGCGCAGCAAGATTCTGCAGAAATTTCAGGACATGGTACGCCGCCGCGTGCCGATCGTCGGCGGCGGCGCGGGCACCGGCCTTTCTGCGAAATGCGAAGAGGCCGGCGGCATCGACCTCATCATCATCTACAATTCCGGCCGCTACCGCATGGCGGGGCGCGGCTCGGCCGCGGGGCTTCTCGCCTACGGCAACGCCAATCAGATCGTGAAGGAGATGGCGGCGGAGGTGCTGCCGGTCGTCAAAGCGACGCCGGTGCTTGCCGGCGTCAACGGCACCGATCCCTTCGTGCTGATGCCGCAGTTTCTCGCCGAGCTTAAGGCGATGGGCTTCTCCGGCGTGCAGAATTTCCCGACGATCGGGCTCTTCGACGGGGTCATGCGGCAGAGCTTCGAAGAAACCGGGATGGGCTACGGGCTTGAGGTCGACATGATCGCGCAAGCGCATGCGCTCGACCTTCTGACCACGCCCTACGTCTTCAACCCCGACGAAGCGACTGCGATGGCGAAGGCCGGCGCCGACATCGTCGTTGCGCATATGGGCGTCACCGTCGGCGGCGCGATCGGCGCCACCTCAGCGAACACGCTCGAGGAATGCGTCACCGCCATCGATGCGATCGCGGAGGCGGCCGTGCGCGTGCGCAAGGATATCATCGTGCTTTGCCATGGCGGGCCGATCGCCACGCCGGCCGATGCGGCGTATGTGCTGAAGAATTGCAGCCGCTGCCACGGCTTCTACGGTGCCTCGTCGATGGAGCGGCTGCCGGTAGAGGATGCGCTGACGGAACAGGTGCGGCGCTTCAAGAAGATCACGTTCGGCGCGACCTGAGGCGCGAGAAGACACGAAGGAGGAGCGTGATGGGCGGCAAGTTCGTGATCGCCAAGGAGACGAAGCTCGAGGTGCTCGATTGGGGCAAGCTCGGCTGGATGAGCAATCCGCCGAATACTGGCGCCAAGCAGCTGACCGTCATCGACGTGAACCTTTCGCCCGGCAAGGGCCACGACTTCCACAAGCATCCCGATCAGGAAGAGGCGATCTACGTCGTCGCCGGCAAGGTCGAACAATGGGTCGACCGCGAGAAGCGCGTGCTCGGGGCGGGCGACTGCGCCTTCATCCCCGCCGACATGGTGCACGCGTCATTCAATGTCGGCGACAGCAATGCCAAGATCGTCGCGATCCTCGGGCCCTGCGTCGGGGAGATCGGCTATGAGCTTGTCGATGTTTCGGGCGAAGCGCCTTGGAAGGACTTGCGGAAATAGCAACAAGAGCGCTGGGAGAGGAACGAACCCCTCCCCGCAAGGGGGAGGGGGACGCGCGGAGACGGAGGAAAAAATGGCCAACACCTATCCGAAGCTCCACAACGCTATGTGGCCCGGCATCGTCGGCAAGGGCTCGGGCGACGGCGAGCCGATCATCCCGCTCGACACGCTGCTCAAGCTGACGCGCGACGCGCGCGGGCCGAACGGCGAGAAATTCGACGGCGTCGACCTCTTCATCGTGGCGCCGCATTTCGACATCGATTCCGACAAGGACGCGGTGAAGAAGATGGCCGACCACATCGCCGGCTATGGGCTGAAGGTCGGCTCCTTCGTCGCACCGATCTGGGGCGGTGCGGGCGGCGGCTCCGCCATGGGCACGGCCGAGGAGCGCAAGACCTTCGTCTCGCAGGTCAAGAAGGCCTGCGCCATCGGCCAACAGATGCGCGAGCTCGGCATTCGGCCAACCGGCGGCGTCAGGATCGATTCCTCCACCAGCGTCGAGGCCTGGGACAAGGACCCGAAGGGCGGCACCAAGCTCATCGCCGAAACGTTTCGGGAAGCCGGCAACGTCGCGCAGGATTACGACGAGTTCCTCGTCGCGGAAGGCGAGATCTGCTGGGGCGGCATGCATTCGTGGCGGGAGAACGTGAACCTGCTTGAGATGGTCGGCATGCCGGGCGTGGTCGGATACCAGGCCGACATGGCGCATTCGATGCTCTTCGTGCTTGGCGCCAACGCCGAGAAGGATCGCATCCTTCCGAAGGACTTCGATTGGAAGGACAAGGCCGCGCTCGACGCGGCCTACCACAAGGTCGCCGACGCCTTGCGCCCGTGGACCTACGACTTCCACGTCGCGCAGAACGACGGCTCGACATTCGGCTCCGGCGACCACGAGAAGACCGGGCGCCATTGCCAGGTGACCGACCCGAACGGCAAGCTCGATGTCGTCAAGCATGCCGGCTACTGGCTCAGGGACGAGAAGGGCAACCTCACCAAGACGATGCGCCATATCTGCTGGGACGGCTGCATGTTCCCGAACGCCGTGATGGAGAAGCAGGAAACTTGGAACTCCGTGCTCGGCGCAATGATCAAGGTGCGCGACGCGCACGGCTGGAGCGAATAGGGAAAAGGACGGACCGCTTCTACCTCCCTCATCCTGAGGTGCGGCCCTGCGAAGGCAGGGTCGCCTCGAAGGAGGCTCCAGAAGGCGCTAGGACGATTGCTGCGCGTGCTTCGAGGCTCGCTCTGCTCGCACCTCAGCATGAGGAGGTTGGAGGCGCTCCATAGAGGGTAAGAGGAAACGATGGCCAAGAAACTCAACATCGGCATGGTCGGCTACGGCTTCATGGGCCGCGCCCATTCGAACGCCTGGCGGCGTGCCTCGAACTTCTTCGACACCGGCTACGAGCCGGTGCTGAAAGCGGTCGCCGCACGCGACAAGGCCAAGGCGCAGGCCTTCGCCGACATGTGGGGCTACGAGTCGGTCGAGACCGACTGGAAGAAGCTCATCGAGCGCAAGGATATCGACGCGATCGACATCTGCGTGCCGAACGACCTCCACGCCGAGATCGCGATCGCCGCGGCGAAAGCCAAGAAGATGGTGCTTTGCGAGAAGCCGCTCGCGCGCGACGCCAAGGAAGCGCTGCCGATGGTGCGCGCGGTCGAGCGCGCCGGCGTGCCGAACACGGTCTGGTACAATTACCGCCGCATCCCGGCAGTGACGCTGATCAAACTCGTGGTCGGCGAAGGAAAACTCGGCCGAATCTTCCACTATCGCGCCAGCTTCCTGCAGGACTGGACGATCTCGCCCGACGTGCCGCAGGGCGGCGCCGGCACCTGGCGGCTCGACGCCAAGGCGGCGGGCTCCGGCGTCACCGGCGATCTCCTCGCCCACTGCATCGACACGGCGATCTGGATCAACGGCGGCATTTCGAAGGTCTCGGCGATGACGGAGACTTTCGTGAAGGAGCGCATGCACGCCGTCACGCGCAAGAAGGAGAAGGTCGGGATTGACGACGCGGCGGCGGTGCTGGCGCGGTATTCGAACGGGTCCATGGGAACTTTCGAATCAACGCGCTACGCCCGCGGCCACAAGGCGCTCTACACGCTGGAGATCAACGGCGAGCACGGCTCCTTCATGTGGGACCTGCACGACATGAACCACGTCCAGTGGTTCGACCATTCGAAGGAGGGGCGGCTTCGCGGCTGGACCGACATCCTCGTCACAGACGGCGAGCATCCGTATCTGGGTAGATGGTGGGTGCCGGGGCTCGTCATCGGCTACGAGCACTCTTTCGTGCACCAGGCGGCTGACTTTCTGGAGAGCCTCAAGACCGGAAAGCCCTGCTCGCCGACTTTCCGCGAGGCGCTGGAGACCACGAAAGTCTGCGATGCGATTCTGAAATCCGGTGCTACCGGGAAGTGGGTGAACGTGCGGTAGCCAAGGCTTCCTCCTCCGCCATCTGCCGGTGAAGGGCGCGGAGCGTCAGCGTCTCCCAGATCGCGACAACGCTGAGCACGCCTGATACCGACGCGCCGAGAGCCAGCGGCGTGAGATGCGCCGCGGCGGGGACGAGCGCGGCGAGCGCTGCAAGGCCGGCAGAATGTGAAAGCAGCCGCCAAACCGCAGCGACGCTTCGCTTGAAGAGGATGTTGCCGAGGAGATAGAGCGCCGGACCGCCGAGCACCGCGGCGGTCGTCGCGGTCGCGGCATCGCCTTGCGGGTGAGCGAGCACCAACTCGTCTCCGACGGCGACGACGATGATGCCGGCAACGATGACAATGTGCATGTACGTGAAGGCGAGGCGCGCCATGCGACCGGGATCGGCGGATTGCGCGATCATCCGGCTCGCCTTCTCCGCGCCGACGTTGAAATATATCCACCACATCGCGACCGATCCGGCAAAGGCGACGAAGAAGGCTGCGAAGGACCACAGACCCCATTCGAGCTCGGCGAATGTCGCACCAGTGACGAGGATCGACTCGCCGAGCGCGATGATGATGAAGAGGCCGCAGCGCTCCGCCATGTGACCGCCGGCGATGTCCCAGTCGGCTGTGGTGGAGCGGCCAAGGCCGGGCACGAAGAAGCCGACGATTGGGCCAATATTCTCCACGACGAGCGCCACGATCCAGAACGCAAGGCGCGCTTCGTCATGTGCGACGCCGCCGGCGATCCAGAGAGCCGCGATCAAGACATGCCATGCGGCGATGCGCTGGAAATTGCGGAAATTGCCGGCGCTGTGGTTCTTGAGCGCCCACAGCATGAAGAACGAGCGCCCCGCCTGGATGAAAGCGTAGGCGGCGGCGAAGACGATGCCCCGCTCGTGGAACGCTTCGGGAATCGAGGCGGAGAGCACGAGCCCCGCGAGCATCAGCACGAAGAGCATGAGGCGAACCGGCGCCCTCTGCGGGTCGAGCCAGTTCGTCACCCAAGACGTGTCGATCCATGCCCACCAGACGGCGAGGAGCAGTATCGCCGTGTGGAGAAGCCCGGCCGGCGTCAGGTCGTGAAGCAGCCCGTGCGAGAGCTGCGTGACCGCGAAGACAAAGACGAGGTCGAAGAAGAGCTCGACGAAGGTGACGCGGCCGTCTTCATGCGAGCGGCGGGCGCGAAGAAGGTTGGTGGTTGCCGCAAGAGGAATCGCCATCCGCTCTTTCTAACCGCTCCTCGCGACGGTGGCATTCCCATCTTGGCGTTCGCTGCCCGCGACATCCGGGCAAGGAACATCATCGGCTGCAAAGGCGTTTGGGTATCGTAAGCCGGCAACGCTCACTGCGTTAGCTGCCCTGCTTGGCAACTGTATTAGGGAACTCACAATGGCGAAAGCGACTTCCGCCGGCGCGGCCTTTGGCGGCTGGCTTCTAGTCCTAAGTTCGGCTGTCGGACTTGGCGTTTCGATCTTTGATTATTTTGGCGATACCGGCATTCGAGGGACGGAGGGTGTGCTCCTCGTCATCGTCTCGACGGTGCTTATCCTGGGCGCGTCCCTGATCATCGCGCTTGCTTCGATGCGAGAGTGGATCGGCGTCGTTCTGATGATCCTCATCTTCCTCGGCATTATCGGGACCGGGCTCGCCGCCTACTTCCTCGAGGCGACGTGGCTCCTTGCCTCGATGGCAGTAGCGTTGATCGCCTGGTTCGGCCGCGCGGCCTTCGCCACCGAAGCCGAAATGCAGTCCAGAGCGTTGCGCGCACAAACGGGATACGTGTCATGAGCTTCCTTCCCCGCTCCTGCTTTTTTTCCGGACCGCCCATCCTCGCCAGCGCTCTCCTCGCAGCGTCGGTGTCGCTCGCGCAAGATCATAGTGCCCCTGCCCAGGATCAAGGCACGCCCGCAGCGGGCGCCCCTGCAACCAGCCAGCTGGCACCTGCGGAAGGTCAAGCCGCACCATCTGCGAGCGCGCAGGATCAATCTGCGCCCGCACCAGCGACGGCTCCCGCTGCAGAGCCTCCGCTTCCAGAGTACGAGGCTGCATCCGGCAAAGATCAGACCTGGTACACGTTCAACGGCGACCTCAAGGCGCAGAAATATTCCGCGGCCGATCAGATCACGCCGCAAAACGTAAAGAACCTGAAGGTCGCCTGGCAAATGCACACGGGCGACGTCTCCGACGGTAGCGACGGCAAGCCCGTCTCGGACTGGTCGGCAACGCCGCTTTTCGTGAACGATACGGTCTACCTCTCGACCCCCTTCTATCGAATCTTCGCGCGTGCGCCCGACACCGGGAAGGTGAAGTGGACCTACGACACCAAGTCGACACTGAAGGCGGAGACGCAGCCCGATTTGAAGACGCGCGGCGTCGCCTATTGGCAAGCCGCCTCACCTCAGGCCGGCCAGCCCTGCCAGAAGATCGTCTACATCGGCACGATGGACGCCAAGCTGCACGCGGTCGATGCCGACACCGGGAAGCTGTGCAGCGGCTTTGCCAATGGCGGCATCCTCGACGTCAATCAATGGAACACGACGAACGATAAATGGCCGCTTTCGCTGCTGCAGCCGCCGACGGTCTACAAGAACACACTGTTCATCGGCTGGGCGGGCAAGGACTGGGCCGATTCGGAGGCGCCTCCTGGCCGCGTTTTCGCGGTGGACGCCGAGACAGGCCAGCTCAAGTGGACGTTCGACGCCCTGCCTGAGACGCAAGCGAAAAAGACCGGCACGTCCAATGTCTGGGCATCGATGTCAGTCGATCCGGAGCACGGCATCCTCTATCTGCCGGTCAGCTCGCCGAGCCCGAACTATTACGGCGGAAACCGGCCGGAGAAGCTGCCGCTCGCGACTTCCGTTACGGCGCTCAATGCCGATACCGGCGAGGTTATCTGGAGCCGGCAGCTCGTCCATCACGACATCTGGGACTACGACACGAATTCAGCGCCCGTGCTCGTCGACATTAAGAAGGATGGGCAGACGATTCCGGCGCTTGTCCAATCCTCGAAGCAGGGTTTCCTCTACGTCCTCAACCGGCTGACCGGCGAGCCGATTTACCCGATCGACGAGAAGCCGGTGCCGCGATCCGATATTCCGGAGGAGAAGGATTCACCGACCCAGCCTTACGTCGCAACGCCGAAGCCGGTCGTCCCCGACCAGTGGCCCGGAGTTTCGACCATCGCCGACATCGCGAGCTTCGGCGGCTGCAGCCGCACGGCGGAGAACCTGCGTTACGATGGCCGTTTCACGCCGCCGAGTCTTGAAGGCAGTCTGACATATCCGGCGACGGTCGGCGGTACGGAGTGGGGCGGCGGCGCGGTCGATCCGGCGACCGGCACCTACGTCGTGAACAGCTCAAGCGTCGTGCAGATCTACCAGCTCATCAAACGCGCGGACTATAAGGCGGAGAGCAACAACGGCGAGAAGAGCGGCTACTTCGCGCAGGCCGGCGCACCATACGGGTTTCATATCAGGACGTTCTTGAACGACCTTGGCATGCCGTGCTGGAAGCCGCCGTACGGAACCCTCGCCTCCTATGACCTCAGCACCGGCAAGCTCCTGTGGAAGGAGCCGTTCGGCGAGGTGCAGAAGTGGGGCTTCTACATGCCGAAGTCATGGGGTTCGGTAACGATTGGCGCGCCTGTCGTCACCAAATCCGGTCTGGTCTTCATCGGCGCCTCGATGGACTCGCGCGTCCGCGCGATCGACCTGAAGACCGGCAAGGTGCTGTGGAAAGCGCTCGTCGACGCGCCGGCCGTCGCCATGCCAGCGACCTATACCTACAAGGGCAAGCAATATGTAGTGTTCGCAGTCGGCGGAAACGCGATCCTCACGCCACGCGTAAGCGATCAGGTCGTAGCCTTCGCGTTGCCGGGTTGACGGCTAGAACAGCGCAAGCTGTGCCGCCTCCGGCCGCCGGCGCGGCAATCTCTTGGGCTGGTCGCGGAGAAGCTCTGCCTCAATGTCGGTCAGGAAGGGCGAAGCTTCGTGCTTGCGGCGCTTGCCTCGCCACAGACGCTCCTCGGCGCGCGTCAGGAAAAGGCGGTCCTTGGCGCGGGTCATCGCGACGTAGAAGAGGCGGCGCTCCTCCGCGACATTCGCATCGTCAGCCGCACCGAACGTGAGCGGCACGATGCCGTCTTCCAGCCCGACGACGAAGACGACCGAAAACTCCAGGCCCTTCGCCGCATGCATGGTCAGAAGCGCGACGCGGTCGGCGCGCGCATCAAAGAAATCGGATTCGTCGGCAATCGCTACAGCTTCGAGGAAGTGCGCGCGGTCACTGCCGCTCGATGCGGCCAGCTCCGTCAGCCAGCGGAACGCCTCGGCTCGCTCGCCATCGCCGGCAGCCTTCGCGGCATCGCGCAGCGCGTCGGCGAGCGGCGCCCATGGGCAGGCGGCAATCTCGGCAAGGATCGCGGCCACGGCTGGATTGTCGGCAAGCGGCCGGCGCGCGCTTGTCGCGAACGGCATGCCGGAGCGCGCGAACGCCTCGACGAGCGCGGCAGACTGCGCCTCGGTGCGGTAGAGGATCGCGATATCACCGAAGGCGACGTCGGTCCGCGCTGCCGACTGGCCGCGGCCGCTGTCGATGGAAAAAAGCTGTGGCCGCCGAGGAGCGCTTCAATTTCCTTGACGACAAATTCCGCCTCGGCGCGCTCGGTCGGCGCCGCGTGGATCGCGATCCGGTCGTGCATCTCGCGCACGATCTCGGCCAGGCTTGGCTCTGCGTTCGTCGCGATCACCTGCGACGCGGCTTGCACGATCGTGCCGCTCGAACGGTAGTTCTTGCGGAGCCGCAGAGTCTTCGCCGCGGGATGGTCCTTGGCTAAACGCGCGAAAGACGAGGCGTCGGCGCCGCGGAAGCCGTAGATCGCCTGGTCGGGATCGCCGATCACACAAAGATTGGCGATTTCCGGCGCGACGAGCCGCATGAGCCGGTATTGCGCCTCGTCCAAATCCTGGAACTCGTCCACGCAAAGCGCGCGGAATTTTCCGCGCACGCGCGCGGCGAACTCCGTGTCGCGTTCCAACGCCTCGGCAGCGAGCAGGACGAGATCGTCGAAATCGACCCAGTTGCGGGTCGCCATCAGCGTGGCGTAGGCGGCGATGGCCGTCGCCAGCTTCTCGTCGACCGCCTCGGATGCACCTCGCTTCACCTTGGAAATGCGACGAAGAAGCTTCGCCGCCTTGCCCTCCGTGACGCCCAGGGTCGTCGTGAGCCCTGCCACACGCTCCGCTTCGCCAGCGATGGCAAAACCCGGATCAAGGTGCGCAGCACGCGGATTCTCGCGAAGGATCGATAGGCCGAGCGAATGGAACGTGTGGACGGGCACGTCGCCAGCCTGTGCTGGCAGGAGATGCTTCAGCCGCTCACGCATTTCGGCCGCGGCGCGGCGGGTGAAGGTGACCGCGAGACAGCTCTCTGCCGGCACGCCGCGGTCACCAACGAGATGCGCGATTCTGTGCGTCAGCATCCGCGTTTTTCCGGAGCCCGGCCCGGCGATGACGATCAGTGGGCCTTCGGCGACGGCGGCGGCGCGCTGGTCGGCGTCGAGGGCGGCGAGGATCGGGGACATGTCGGAAGCAGCGTCAATTCCTCTCCCCTCCGGGGAGAGGTCGGCCGAGCGAAGCGGAGGCCGGGTGAGAGGGAGGATCGCGGCATCGGCCCCCTCACCGGTCGCCTTCGGCGACATCATCCTCTCCCCGGTGGAGAGAGGATTCGCCAGTTGCCGACGCTCCTCGTCCGTCTTCCTGGTAGCAGGGGGCGCATCGAAAAGCAGCGCACCGCCTTTACGCTTCTCAAGCTCTCCCGGCTCGAAGAGCCGGATGACACCGTATTCGCCGTCGTAGCCGGCTTCGCGGATCACCCTGCCGGCACGAAGCCGAGCGATCGCCTCGGCAAGAAGCGGTGAGCCGGCGTCTTCAATCTCTTCGACCGGCGTCGATTCCAGTATCTGAAGCTCCGATCCCAGCCGCGCGAGCGCCTGGTCGTAGCTTTCCGCGACGCGCTTCGACGACGGGCCGGTGCCTGCGATCTCCGCGATGATCTCGGGCAGCGGTACGAGGCTCTTCACTTCGCCTGCGGTCGGCGGCGGCACGGCCACGTCGCGGTCGGCGAGCGTCTCGACGCGATGTTCAACCCCGATCGTCAGCGAGCCACCGCAGACCGGGCAGCGGCCGCCCGCAGCCAGCGTCTCCTTCGGCCCGAACCTGACGCCGCACTTCCGGTGCCCGTCGGCGTGATACTTCCCCTCCTCCGGGAAGAATTCCACGGTGCCGGAGTAGCCCTCACCGAATTCAAGCGCGCGGCGGAGCGCAAAATAGTCCGGCGCGCAATCGAAGAAGGTCGCCTCGCGCCCGAGCTTGCCGGGTGAGTGCGCGTCGGAGTTCGAGGTCAGCCGGTAGCGGTCGAGAAACGACACACGCCAGTTCATCGCCGGGTCCGAGGAAAGGCCGGTCTCGACCGCAAAGATGTGGCCGGAGAGATCGCCGTAGCATTCGGCGATCGAATCGAAGCCCGATTGCGAGCCGAGCGCAGCGAACCACGGCGTCCAGATATGCGCCGGCACGAGGTAGGCGTCAGGGCCGCTTTGAAGCGCGATCTCAAGAAGATTGCGGGAATCGAGGCCGAGGATCGGGCGGCCGTCCGAGGCGATGTTGCCGATCGAGGCAAGCTTTGCCGCGAGCCGGTCGACGGTCGGAAAATCCGGCGCGTAGATCAGGTGATCGGATCTTCCGCGTCTTCTCGCCCTTCTTGTAGATGGTGGAAATCTCGGTTGAGAGCATGAAGGAGGGAAGCGCGCGGCATGACGGCGGAAGCTTTTCCGCGACGTCCGCCTCGATCTCCGGCTTCAGGCGAAAGAGCCCCGGCGCGGCCGGAACGAGCTTCTCCTTCAGCTCAGCCAGCCATTGTGGGTGCACGCAGTCGCCGGTCGCGACGACCGCAATCCCCTTCCGCGCCGCCCAGAAGGCGAGATGCTCAAGGTCGAGGTCGCGGCTCGTCGCGCGCGAATATTTCGAGTGGACGTGGAGGTCGGCGTGAAAGCGCATCTTGGCCCCCCGCGCTTGGTCTGCCCACCTCTAGACGATTCGCTTCCGGCTTTTGGGCGGCATGCTGCGCGCCCTGTGGAAAACGCTGAAAACCATCCGACCGGCGTCATGCCCGGATTTGACCTGCCTTCGCCGCTGCGGTCACGGAATGGATTGCCGGTCAAACCCGGCAAGGACGACGGAGTTGGAGGACCCCGATCAAGGCTTCGTCTCGAGGTCGGCATAGAACGCCTTGATGAAAAGCCAGAGCGGGACGAGGAAGAAGAATCCGTCGACGATCAGGATCGGCCAGTAGGCGAGCGTGTGGAGCCAGATCATGATGGCGGTGAAGAAGACGACGCCGAGGAAGCGCGCGAAGAGCGCCGCTGCGAGGAGCAGAACGTTTCTGAGTGGGTTCAGCCCCGCCTGCACGTAGGTCAGCGCGATCGTGATCAGGATGTTGCCGGTGTGGCGCACCCAGACTTGCGGTCCCTGCTCGGGTGGAAACCCGAGCAGATCGAGATACCAGCTCGGCCAGAAGATCAGGATGATGCCATTCACGATGTTGACCGCTACGCCGATCAGGATCACCCGCCCGAGCCATTTCTCGTATGTGTTCTTGCTGGTGCGCATCGCCGCCGCTCCCTGGTTCAGAGCCGGAGCATGATCTCATCCGAAAACCGGTGCCTGCTTTTCGGGATCATGCTCTAAACCGTCTTCAAATATTCGAGCAGCGCTTCCTTCTCCTCGGCCGGAAGCGTCGTGCCGTAGAGGTGGCCGATGTTGCGGTTGCCGCGATCGGGCCCGCCGTCCTTCTGCCTGGTGTCGAAGCAGAAGAGCGGACCGTAATAGACTTCCGGATCGCAAGGCTCGGCGCGGAAGCCGCCGTTCACTGGGTCGAGCCTGTCATCGCCGCGCACGAAGGCGACCGGGCGCTCTTCCGGCGGGTTCAGGAGATCGCGGAGCGTCGGCACGGAACCGTTGTGGAGATAGGGTGCGCGCATCCAAAGCCCGTCGAGCGGCTGGTTGGCGTAGCCGTTCGTCTTCTTGAAATGCGTGAAGGCGTAGGTCGGATCGCCCTTGAAGAAGGTCCGAAGCTGTAGGTCGCGCAGCTTCTCAGTATAGGAATCGAGGCGGCCGCGATCCGTGCCGATTTCTTCGATCGGCGTAACGCGCCCGAGCTTGTCGCCTGAGAACACGTATCCGTCGCCGCCCTGATAGCCGTGGCAACTCGCGCATTCGCGCATGTAGATGCCCTGGCCGATCGCGGCCTTCTCTCGATCCACATGGTAGGGCGAGGGCGGCGGGCGGAGATCGAGCAGCCATTCGGCGACGCGCTGGATCGCGACGTGGTCGACCGTCCGCTCGGTGACGCCGGCCCCGATCGCCGCCGACAGGTTCCGCTCCTGCAAAGAGTCGTTGTTGCCGTCCCAATGCAGGTCCATGTCCTGCTCGCCGCGCGGCCGCTGGTCGAAGATCGACGGCAGATCGGCGACGCCGTGCCGCTCGCTCGGATCAAGGTCCCGAAGCCGCATGCCGAACTGGATCGCCTTATAGGGATTGAACGTGTCGACGCGGCCCGGCCCCCACGCCACCTGCTGGGCCATGATCTCGCCGAGGCTGTCGCGGCGGCGTTTCAGGCCGCCGATCACGCGCGGAATGACATAGAAGCGGTAGAGCGCCCAATCGATCGGCCCGAAGCGCGCGCCGGCGCGGCGCATGCCTTCCATGACCGAGCTCGGCGTCAGCCGCTTGTCGTCGACCGCCTTGAAGAGGAAGCGCACGAAGCTCTCGAAGTCGAGATTGTTGGACGGCATGCCGAGCACGATGTGGCGCGTGCCATCCTCGCCGGTATAGGTGCCGGTGTGGCAGGCGGCGCAATTCAGCCAGGCAAGCTCAACGCCACGATAGTTACGGCGCGAGACTCCGATCGGGAGATCGTGGTCCGGCTCATAGAGGAAGCCGAAGACGCGAAGCCCCTCGGGCCCGAGCTCGTTCTTGAACATGATCGGCAGCGCGCGCCACATCCAGTAAGGAAGCCCGCTCTCCGGCTCGCTGCCGATCGAGCCGTATTTGAAGTGGTCGCCGATATTGGCGTAGCGAACCGGCTCGTTTGTATAGAGGCGCCAGATGTTGGTGAGGACGAGGACCGCGACGACGACGAGGAGCAGGAGCATCGGGCCGAATATCCAGAAGCGTTTGCGTCTGGTACGCCCCTCCACTTCCTGTACGAGGGTGACCGGCGGATCGGGAATGCGGATCGCTGTCATGCTCCCCTCCTCTGCCTCAAGCCACCCGGTAGGCGGGCGGCGTGTCGTAGATGGAGAGGATGTCGGCGAGCATCGCCTCGGCGTTGCCGCCGAAGCGCGACAGCTCGTAGCAGCCAAGCGGATTCTTCGGCGCGTTCAAGAGGCACTTGTTGCAATAGGTGCAGGGCCGCTCCGGCAGGTCGAAGCCCTTCTCGAACCAGTGCACCAGGTCGGGGTTGGCGATCAGCGGCCGCGCGATCGCGACGGCGTCGAAGGACCCCTCCTGCAGCCCCATGCGGATCAGGCGTGCGTCCTGATAGCCGCCGGTCGAGATCACCGGTATCGATACCGCCTGCTTGACGGCGCGCGCCTCGTCGATGCCGATCCCTTCCGGCGGGTTCAGCTTCTTCTTGCGCTCCCACACCCAGGCGAAGATCGGGCGAAGCAGGCGATAGCGGAACAGGAGATAGTTCCGCATCGTGTGCGTGCCGGACGAGATCATCGCGTCGTAGCTCGCGGCGATCGTGTTGAAGGAGAAGCCGCCGGGCGGATTGAGCGGATGCGGGAAGAGGCTGCCGGTCGAGACATGGATCGCGTGCGCGCCCGCAGTCTCCACCCATTTCGCCACCTGCACCGTTTCCGCCAGGCCGTCGCCCTTCGGTTCCCAGGGGATGACGTTGTTCTGGTCGACCGCCGAGAGCTTCACCTGAAGGTGGAAGCTCGAGCCGACGGTGTCGCGAATCTTGGCAATGACGTCGAGCAGGAGGCGCGCGCGATTGAAGAGCGAGCCCCCGTACTCGTCCTTGCGGTCGTTGATGCCGGAGCTCAGGAACTGCGTGAAGAGATAGCCGTTCGCCGCATGCAGCTCGACACCGTCGAGCCCCGCCTCCTTGGCACGGCGCGCGCCTTGTCCGAACGCGTCGATCACGTCGTCGATCTGCCAGCGCGTCATCGCCTGGCAGGGAAAGCCGTGCAGCGATTCCGTGCGCGAGGTCGAAGAGAGCGCCTTGCGCCAGCGATTGGAGACGCCGGGCCGGTCCTGCTGCCGCCCCGAATGGCTGAGTTGCATGATGAAGCGGCAATCGTACTTGTGCGCCTGCTCGCCGACGACGCCCCAGAAGGGGATGTGCTGGTCGCGGTGGATGGTGGCGTAGAAGGGAAGGATGCGGCCGCGCATCATGACCGGCACATAGGAGGATATGATCGCGCCGACGCCGCCCTTGGCGAAGCGCGCCTCCCAGTTGACGCGGGTCTGCGTGCCCGAGCCGTCTTCGTTGTCGAACTGTCCGGAGATCGACGAACGGAATATGCGATTTTTCACGCGCAGCCCGCTCTTGAAACGGATCGGGCGGAGGATCGGGTCGTCGCTCATCTCCGGTCCCGCCCAAGCGAGCGCCGCCAGATCTCGGCGAAGAGGTCAGGTATCCATTCGCGTGCCGGGCACGCCGCCCAGCTTCCTTCGGAAAACAGGAGTCGGCGGTCGACGTCCTGCGCCTCGCCGCGGTCGAAGCGGACGACAGCGCCGCTGCGAAGCGGCTTCCGCGTCTCGGGGATGTCGATCTTCACGTTGGGTCGCCTCAGCGCCAGGCGCGGATCTGACGGCAGCACCAGCGGCCGGACGCCGCGGATCAGTGAGCGCGGCCCGCGGAGCGAGCGCGTCGCGGCGACATCGGAGCGTATCTGCGCCGGGTCGGGCGTTGCGAAGCGCAACTCGCGCATGCTCTCGAAGCTCGCAATCATGTTCGGGAGCGCGAGCGAGATTCCGTGCGCACAATAGGGGTCGTTACGCGCCGCCTCAAGGATTGTGCCGCGCGCGCGCCTGAGCACGCCGGAGAGCCTGAGCCACAGCGCATTGAAGGGATCCGCCTGCGGCCAGTTCGCCGAGTACCTCGGCGGCGTCATAGGTCGCACGCGTCGCTTGGAAGCTCACGTGGAAGGCTCGGCCGACGGCCTGTTGCAGCGCCTCGCCGATCGCCGGCCGCCCGGCGTCCCGGTCGACCAGCAGATCGGCGAGACGGTCGAGCGTCTCCGCGTCGAAGCCGCGGCGGCGTGCATTGCCGCTCAAGCGGATATGAAGTGCCTCGCTCTCCTTCTGCCGCGCCTCGTCACCGCGCGGCAGGAAGGCCGGCCAGAGCCGGCCGTCGATGTGGAAGACGTTGCGGATGCGGCCGCGCAGGAGCCGCGTCACGAGCGGCCCCTCCTTGTCGAACACGCGGTCGATGCGCGGATGCGAATCGAGCGAGCGGATCGACGCCGCCTCATCGGCGGTGAAGAGATCGATCAAGCCCGGGATGCGCAAATGTCGAGCCATGCTCCGATCCGCCGCCGCAGCGTGCCTTATTGCGGCTTCGCTTCCCGCCATTTGAAAAACGCGTTCTTGACGCCGCGCAGCGCCGGCTCAAGCTCCGGCAGGTGCCTGAGCAGCACGTCCGTCATGAAGGTGTGATTGATCCAGTCCATGCCTTCCGGCGTGTACATTTCCGGCGTGTAGTCGGCGGTGAAGAAGCGGTCGCTCTTCAATCGACGCGACGCCATCAGGATGAAGATGCGGAAGGCGGTATCTGAGAATCCGAAACCTTCCGGCAAATCCTCGGCGAGAAGCCCGACGATCGTGTCGACTCGCTCAACGTCGCCTCCATAAACCGCACTGATCTCCGCCACCCATTCCTTGTTGGATGTAATCTCGTCGATCGACTTGAAGGGGCGCATCCGAAGTGTGCGGCGGAAGTCGTTGTAGCGCGGGATGCTGCGCTCGCGGTCGCGCACGATGTCGACGGTGCCGAGATCGAAGAAGTCGTTACTCTCCGTGCCGGTCATCGAATCCTGCCGCTCGAAATGCGCAAGCCCGCTTGGGTAGTTGCGCAATCGCACCTGTCCGGGATTGCGGGTGCCGAGCGAGTAGGTGGCGTCGGCGAGCGACATCCTGTTGTAGACGCCGGTTGTGCGCTTGCCGGAGACGGAGCGGAAATCGAGCGCCTCGGCGCCCGGAACCGGCGAGTCGTCGCTCACCGAGCGGAACTCGAACACGTCCGGCATCAAGGGATGCATGCGGTAGACGGCGACGAACTCCTCGGTCAGCGAGTAGGGCGCGGAGTGGTGCTCGGTGACGGAGCCGGGAATGCCCTGGAACGTCTCGCCTTGCGTCACGCGTCCGCGTTCGCGGTAGAAGGTCTCGCCGAACGCACCCCACCAATTGCCGCGCATCGCGAAGCGCATGGTCGGGTTGTTCAGAAGCGACGGCGTCCATTCGACGGTATGTATCTTGGCGATCACCGCGATGTTGACGAGCCGTGCCTTCTGATAGAGCCACTCGTCGTCGTTCCGCCGCGTCGGATAGGTGGCGAGCAGCCGGTCGCAGATCGCGTTGTGCTCGCGCGTGAAGAGCGTGTGGAGGATCGAGAGGCCGATCCACCAATTGTCATTCACACCGGTCAGCTCGAGCCCGGTGCCGTCCGGCTCAAGGCGCCCGCCCGACGTGACCTTGAGCTTGCCTTCCTTGTGCGTGCGGAGCGCGCTCATGCGCTCCTCGTCCTTGCCGTAGACTTGGCCGGAATCCCACCAATGCGATTCGGTGTTGGTGAAGGCCGGCGGCAAGCCGCGGTCGGCGTATGATTCCTTGTCGGGCCGCGAGCGCCCGAAGCGAATCCTGCGCTCCGGTCCCGAGGCCGGCCAATCGTCGTCGTCGGCGAGCGGTATCTCGTGCGGGTTCTGGTCGTCGCGAAGATGGCCGAACCAGTCATGCGTCATGAACTGCAGCCACGCGGCGGCGAGAATGTTGAGATAAGGGACGGGGTAGAACTCGCCGTTGCGGCGGGCGAGCAGCCGCCGGCTTATCTCGCGCGGGTTCGGCTCCATGATGTCGCGGGCCGTCGGGATCTGCAGCTTGTCGATCGGCGTGTTGCGCCCGAAGCGCATGCCGCGCGCGCCCATCGCCGGCACCGCGAGGTCGTTGTAGCTGCCGTCGAAGGTGCGGCCGAGGCGATAGACCTCCGGACCAACCTCGCGCTCCGGCTTCGGGAAGCCGCCGCGCTGCGTGTCATGCAGGTTCAGTCGGCGGAGGCCATTGCGCAGCAGCAAGAGATTGGCGATGCGAAGCGGCACCGTCGGGACGCGATACCAGACGAATACGCGATTGATCAGCGCAAAGAGCGCCTCGGCCAGTCTTTCGAACATGGCCACCTCCCCGCATACAACCAGCGATAATATTGCGCTGACAATAACTTAGCGTCAATCAAGCAACCGCGAGCACTTGAATAAGCTGTGCGAAACTCGAAGCGTCGGGGGGCTCAATTGTTCGTTGCAGCGGCCGGCGCCGCGCCTTGGCGGAGCGTTTCGGTCAACCCGCGAAGCGCGCGTCCGGAAGCCCCGTGACTCCGGGATGGGCGGCAAAGATCGCGCCGGCGAGCGGCTCGTGCTGAAGCTTCTCCGCCGGCATCCGGTACTTCGCGGAGGTGATGTAGAGCGTGTCGAGCCGTGCGCCGCCGAAGGCGACACAGGTCGGCTGCGAGACGGGCATTTCGAGCACGCGGTCGACGCGCCCGCGCGGATCGTAGCGGACGACGCGTCCGGCCGGCGGCTGCGTCAGCCAATAGCAGCCGTCGGTATCGACCGCCGCCCCGTCCGGCACGCCGTCTGCGCCCTTCAGCGCGATGAAGACGCGGCGGTTCGCGATCGCGCCGTCCGTCGCATCGAAGTCCCAGGCCCAGACGATCCGCCGGCGGCTGTCGGCGTAGTGCATCGTGCGGCTGTCGGGACTGAAGGCGAGACCGTTCGAGGCATAGATGCCGTCGACCATCCTGCGGCACAAGAGGTCGGCATCGAGCCGGAAGAGCCCGCCTGTCGGCTTCGTCTCGTCCGGGTCATAGAGGCTGCCTGCCCAGAAGCGCCCCTGGCGATCGGTCTTGCCGTCGTTGAAGCGATTGTCGGGGAGATCAGGCTCGGGCTCGGCGATCGCCGTGAACTTGTCGGGCGGGTCGAAGAAGAAGAAGCCGGTCTTCAGCGCCACCACCATGCCGCCCTTCCCGCGAAGCGCGAGCGAGCCCACGTCGGTTGGTGTCCTCCAGAACGTGTCCTTTCCCGTCGCTGGATCGAAGCGATGGATCTCGTGGTCCTTGATGTTGACCCAGTAGAGGACGCGCTCAATCTCATCCCACACCGGCCCCTCGGCCAGCTCGGCGCGGGCATCGAGCACGCATTCGACTGTCGTCATTGTTTCCTCAAGCTCGCGTCCGAGCTCACGTCGAGCACCAGACGCCCGAGCACGTCGCCGCGCTTCAGCTTTGCGAGCGCCTCGTTGACGCGCTCAAGCGGCGCCGTGTCGGTGACGATCGAGCGGACCTTGCCGGCCGCGGTCAAAGCGAGTGCGGCTGCGAGCTCGCGGCGCGACCCGCAGCGCGTGCCGATCACCTCGAGCTCGTTCTGCGCCAAACGCCTGCCGGGAAGCGAAAAGCTGTCGGGCGTGTAGCCGACGACGACGATGCGGCCGCCGACTGAGACGGCGTCGAGCGCCGACGCCATCGACGCCTCCGTCCCGACGATGTCGAGCACGCAGTCGACGCCTTTGCCGCCGGTCATGTCGCGCACGGCGCTTGCGGCTTCGCTCGCCTCGACGGCCACATCCACGCCGAGCTCGCGCGCCCAATCCAGTTTCGCGTTTGAGCGATCGACGGCGATGACGCGCGCGCCGGCGAGCTTTGCGAACTGCACCGCGAAGGAGCCGACGCCGCCGACGCCGATCACGAGCGCGGTCTCGCTCAGCGCAAGCCGCGAACGGCGGACGGCGTGATAGGCGGTGATGCCGGCATCGCAATGCACGGCGGCGTCGCGCCAGGCGACGCCATCGGGAATGCGGACGAGCTGATCGGCCGGGACGACGAGCTTCTCGGCGTAGCCGCCGTGCCTGCCTTTGATCCCGATCGCACCGAGCATGTCGGGCGCAAGCTGCTCACGCTCGCCTCCGAACCATGCGCTCGCGCGCGGGATCAGAAAGATGTACGGAACGACGCGGTCGCCGGGCTTGAACGCCTTCACGCGTGCACCGACCGCTTCGACCACGCCCGCCGATTCATGCCCCATGACGAAGGGAAGCTCCGGCGTGTAGCCGAAGCCGTCGAGGAGCTTCAGGTCGGTGCCGTCGATGCCGCAGGCGCGGACAGCGATCACCACGTCGTCAGGGCCGGCGCGTGGATCGTCGCGCTCTTCGATTGCGAGCGGCGCGCCGAACGCCTTGAGCACCGCGGCTTTCATGGCAGGAGGCCGGTCAGTTGCGGCCGTTGTGCGGGATCAGTGCGATCGCCCTCGCTTCTTCCGGTGTGGCGATCTCGCGGCCGAGGTCACGCGCGATGCGCACGATCTTCTCCACCAGGTCGGCGTTCGAGCGGGCGTATTCGCCGGCAGTGATGAACGGATTGTCCTCCATCCCGATGCGGACGTGGCCACCGAGATTGATCGCCGTCGACAGCACCTTCCATTGCTCCACCGGATCCATGACCGACGTATTCCAGATGAAGTTCTTCGGGCAGTGGTCGGCCATATAGGTCATCGCCTGCACCGTCGGCGGCGTCCAGCAGCCGCCCTTCCAGCCGAGGAAGAAGGTGACCCACACCGGCCCCTTCAAAAAGCCCTTCTCCATCATGCGCATGGCGTTCCAGACGCCGCCATAGTGGAAGGCCTCGATCTCCATCTTGGTGCCGATGCGGCCGGTCAGCTCGCAGTATTCGCGAAGCTCGTCGCGGTCGTGGATCGCATAGAGCTCCACCGGCTCGTGCCCCGGCTCGTAGTCGAAGCACTCGTCGTGGGCGTTGAAGCAGGTGGAGACCATGTCGGGGCGCTGGTCTTCGAGCAGCACCTTGCGCTGTTGGAAGCGGCCGTTGGCGATGCCGTACTGGATGACTGCGTCGCACTTGTCCAAAATGCCGTCGCGCAGCCGACGCCAGCCGGGGATGTCGAGGTCGGAGAGCTTGGTGCCGTCCGGCTGGATCTTCGCGTCGACGGTATAGGGGCCGTGCAGATGGCAGATCGCAGCGCCGGCATCGACGGAGCGAACGTATTCCTCGGCGACCGCCTCAAGGCCGCGCGGCGTCGGATTGCCGGGGTTCGACGGATACGACATCGTCGAATCGCAGGTGACGGTAATAATGAGCTTCTCCAACGCCTCCTCCCTCAGAAAAGACACCGGCTTTCCGGTCGTGCCTTCGTTTTCATTCCACGTCATTCCACCGGGACCGGCATAGCGAGCCCGGCGCTCGAGGCGGCGCGCTGAAGCGCCTCCCAAGTCGGTGCATCGACGCGAAGCGGCGCGCCGGCATCGGCGGCATCGCGCTCGCGGTCGCCGGGCATCATCACCGGTCGCGCCGGATCGAGCGGCGGCGACGCGCGCATGTGATCAGAAAGCCCGCGCGCGAGATGCTCGAAGCCAGCCTGCGGGCTGATCGCGATCAGCGTCATGTCGGTGCCCTTGCGCAAGCGGTCGTCGACCGCATCGCCGTTCAGCATCGTGGTCAACATCTCCACGAAGAGCGCCAGCGCCGTGCCGCGGTAACCGAGCGCGCCGCCGAGCGGCTGCACGGCGCCCATCGGCACCCGATAGAGCACGTTCGGATCGCGCGTCGGGCGGCCCTCTGCATCGCGGAGATAGCCTTCCGGCGCCTCGGCGCCGCGATCGCGCAGCACGCGGATGACGCCCTCGGGCGCGGTGGCGGTGGAGAAATCGGCGACGACCGGCGCCTCGCCCTCGACCGGCCAGCCAACCGCGATCGGGTTGGTCGAGATGCGCCCGTCGCGCCCGCCGAAAGGCGCCACCCAATGGCCGGACGGCGCGCCGTTACAGACGGCAAGGCCGATCAGCCCGGCCTCCGCCAGTGCCTCTGGATAGGCACCGATCCGGCCCGTGTGGCCGAGATGGCGGCCATTCGCCATCGCGATACCCTGCTTCCGCGTGAGCGGAACGAGCGCTTCGACCATGCGTGTGCCCACGACCTGTCCGAAGCCGCGCTTCCCCTCGACGGAAATATGCGACGGGCTGCGCGGCGTGATCTCCGGCTCCGCCTTCGGATCGATGATCCCCGACTCGATCTCCGCGATGTATTGCGGGATGCGCATGACGCCGTGCGAATGAAGCTGCATCGCGCTCGCGTCGACGAGGTGCTCCATGACGATGCGCGCGTGCTCGGGCGTTGCGCCGGCGCGCTCAAGCAGCCGCGAGCCGAGGATGAGGATGTCTCCGGCGACGACATGAACGGCACGGCTCTTCTCTTTGACCTCAAGCATCGGACCGCGCCCGCACGGTCGACACATGACGGTCGACGAAGCTCTGATAGACGCTCATGTGCGAGCGCACCGCATGGCGCGGGCCGGGCCAACCGAAGAGGTCCCAGCTCAGAGCGATCGGCTTGCCGGCAAGCCGCGCGCCGATCCGATCGAGATCGAGAACGCCCTCGCCCGGCGGAAAATGCAGCTCCGAGGTCTTCGTGTCGGTGTCGGAATAGTGGACGTGATCGATGGCTTCGACGACATCGTCGGTGAGGAAGCTCACGATGTCGGCCCCGAGCGCGACGCCGAAATGGCAGAAGTCGAAGCAGATGCCGGCGCCGACCGGGCGAAGCGCTGCGGCAAGCTCGGAAAGAGCGCGGTGCTTCAGCGCGAAGGTGAAGGGGTGCAGCTCGCAGGAGACTGGCGGGGGGTCTTTCAGGCCGCTCCTCCCCGCAGCCTTCTCGATTGCCTCAGCCAGTGTCTTGCAGGCAGCGGCAATATCCGCGCGCTTCCCCACGCGTCCTTCCCAGATCAGCACGCGCGGCGCGCCCATCGCCGCGGCCCAGCGCATATGCGCGGCAAGCCCGTCGATCGTCGTCTTAAGCGCGTCGGGTCCCCCGAACGGATCGAAGGTCGCATCGCCGACGACGTTCAGCGTCGAGACGATCAGCCCGGCGTTGCGCAACACCTCGCCGGCGGCCGCGGCATGGGCCTCGAAAACCGGGACGCCCGGGAGGCCCGGCCCAAGCTGACTTGCGTGGACCTCCATGCCGTCGAAGCCGAGCGCCTTCACGGTCGCCGCGGCCTGCTCGATGTCGTCACGGCCGGCCATCAGCGACATGCCGATAAGCTTGCCGAAGTCGGGCGGAGTGGCGCTCACCGCTGCGAGCCCGCAAGGCGCTCGACGACCTGCATCAGCCGCTTGCCCATCTCGGCCATGCGCTCTTCGCCGATGCGGCTCGACGGTCCGGAAAGACCGACGGCGCCGACCAGCGATCCGCCGATCCGGGCCGGGACCGCCACGCAGGTGACGCCGTCCGCCGTCTCGTCGCGGTCGATTGCATAGCCGCGCTTGCGCGAGTCGTTCAAGCGCTCGCGTAGCTGGATCGGCCCGCGCGCGGCGCGGTCGGTGCCGCCGTGATAGTTCAGAAGCGCAAGCTCGCTGTCGAGCGCTCTATCGTCGAGCGCGGAGAGATAGGCCTTGCCGAGCGCGGAGCAGTGCATCGGCCGCGTCGTGCCGAGCCGCTCGCGCACTGTGATCACGTGGAGCGATGGAAAGAACGCGAGATAGACCATAGTGCCGTTCGCCGGCACGCCCATGATCGACGCCTCGCCGAACTCGTCGCGAAGGTCGGAGAGAATAGGGTCGACGACCATGCTCCAGTCGAGGTGGTCGGCGTGCGAGGCGATGAACGGATAGAAGCGCGCCGGCGCGATCGCGTAGCTCTTCGTCTCCGGGTCGCGCACCACGTAGCCGAGCGACTCGATCTCGCTCATCAGGCGCAGCGCCGTGCTGCGGTTCACGCCGAGCACTTGCCCGACCGCGGCCGCCGATTGCGGACCGGCGATCAGCGCCTCGAGCGCCTGGAAGGCGCGGCGGATATGGCTGCTCCCGGCGTTGAGCGGGACGACTTCCGGCCCGGAGGAATGAGCGCGCATCGGATCAGTTGGCATGAGCGGAAGCTTTAGGCGAGATTTCCATCGAACGCAACACGATGCGTTATGCGCCACGACTGAGCGTCGTCTGCTTGACTTGGCTGAAGACTTCGCACTATCCTGCGCAACAAAGCGTTTAATACGTTGCGTATAGCGCAACAACAGAAGAAGCAGCACGGATATGCTGCGCATAGAGGGAGGATGTTGCGAATGGCGAACAGCTCAATGAAGACCCGCGGTTTCGGCCTGCGCCTGGCGACCGCCGCTCTGGCTCTTGCCGCACTTGGCGGAAGTGCCGCTCTGGCCGCGGACACGTTCTACGTGATCGCACCGAGCCTGACCGACCCGTTCTGGATCACCGAGCAAAACGGCGCCAATCAGGCCGGCAAGGATTTCGGCGTCAACGTCGTGTTCCAGGCGCCGGCGCAGGACACCGGCGACGCCGGCATGGTGCCGCTGCTGCAAGCGGCGATCGCGGCGAAACCGGCCGGCATCGCGATCGACTACACATCGAAGACGATGGAAGCGGTCACGAGCGCCGCGCTCGACGCCGGCATCCCGGTGGTGCTCTACAACAACAACCGCTTCGAGGGCGAGAACGCGCCGGCCGACAAGCGCATCCTCGGCCTCTCCTTCGTCGGGCAGGACGAATTGATCTCCGGCGAGATCCTGACCAAGGCCTGGATGTCCTCACTGCCGAGCACACCCTGCAAAGTCCTGATCGTCAATCCGTTCCCGACCGCCTTCGTGCTGACGCTCAGAGGCGACGGCGTTAAACGCGCACTCGACGCGGCCGGCTATCCGCACGACGATCTGGTGGCGACCGGCGACCAGGGGCAGAACCTGTCGCTGATCAGCGCCGCGCTGCAGGCCGATAAGGGCATCTGCGGCGTTGCCGGTCTCGGTAACCCCGCGGCCAACCCGGCGGCGAAGTATGTCGGCGACAACGGCCTGAAGATTTCGGTCGCGACTTTCGACGTCGGCGCCGAAGCCGCGAAGCGCATCAAGGACGGCACGCTCACCATGGCGATCAACCAGCAGCCCTTCCTGCAGAGCTATTTCGCGATCGCGAACCTGGTCAATCAGGCCAAGTACAGCCTGAGCCCGGTCAACGTGAACACCGGCACGTCGATCGTGACCAAGGACAACATCGACACCGTGCAGGCGTGCATCGACGCTGGCCACTGCTGACCTCCCGAGCGCCGGCCCGGATCGCCCTTCTTGGACGGTCCGGGCCGGTCGTCTCTTTGATTTCTGGTATAGGTGGGCGCTAGCGATGAATTCGAAGTCGTTCCACAGCCCCGCCTCCGCCGCCCCGCCCTTGCAGGGAAGGGGGCCGCTACTCGCCGCTTCGCTGTTGAGGGTGCCCGAGCTTGCGCCGGGACTCGGCCTTATCGCCGTCGCCCTCTTCTTCACGCTGCAGACCGCGAACTTCTGGTCGCCGCAGACGATGACCGCGATCAGCACCGTCGCGTCCACCATCGGCATCGTCTCGATCGGTGTCACGCTGCTGATGATCTCAGGCGAGTTCGACCTTTCGGTCGGCCAGAATTTTGCCTTCACGCCGATCATCTGGGCGATCCTCTTCGTCACCAACGGCTGGAACGAGTGGCTGGCGCTCGCAGTCGCGCTCGGCTTCGCGATCTCCGTCGGACTGGTGAATGGGCTCGTCACCACCGCCTTCGGCATCCCCTCCTTCATCACCACGCTCGGCATGTTCTTCGTGCTGCAGGGGCTGAACAATCTTCTGATCAGCGGGCACCAGCTCATCATGTTCGACCCGAGCGCCGCCATGTCGCTGCTCGGCGCGCAGATCGGCAAGACGCCGTTCTACATGCCGCTCGTCTGGATGTTCGTGATCGCCATTGCATTCTGGTTCGTGCTGACGCGGCTCAGATACGGCAACTGGACCTTCGCGACCGGCGGCAAAGTCGGCCCGGCCAAGGCGATGGGCGTGCCGACGGTCAAGGTGAAGCGCATCAACTTCGTGATGAGCGCATTCCTTGCCGGCCTCGCCGGCTGCATGCAGTTCGCGTATCTGCGCGGTGTCACGCAGGCGCAGGGGCAGAACTACGAGCTTCTCGCGATCACCGCCGCGGTTTTGGGTGGTACGTCGCTCTTCGGGGGCTCCGGCACGATCTGGGGCAGCGTCATTGGTGCGTTGCTGCTCGCCTCCATCCAGATCGGCTTGGTGCTGATCGGTGTACCCGGGTCGTTCTACGTGACCTTCATCGGCGTCATGCTGGTGATCGTCGTGATCGCGAACGTCAGGCTCGGCCGTTTCGGAGGCCAGCAGGCATGAGCGACCTGCCGCTCCACGTCGAAGCCCCCATCCCGATCCCCGACCGGACGCTCGAGATCGACCGCTCCGGTGAGCCGGTCTTCGAGCTTCGCTCGATCTCGCACAGCTACGGCCGCAACAAGGTCATCTTCGACGTGAACCTCTCGGTGTGGCCGGGCGAGGTCGTCGGCCTCGTCGGCGACAACGGCGCGGGCAAATCGACGCTCCTCAAAATCTTTGCCGGCTACCAGAAGCCGACCTCCGGCACGTTCCGCTTCATGGGGAAGGACGTGCGCTTCGCGACCCCGGCCGACGCGCGCGCAATCGGCATCGAGGCGGTCTATCAGGACCTCGCCATGGTGGATCAGCTGAGCCTCTGGCGGAACTTCTTTCTCGGCAAGGAGATCGTGAAGCCGGTCGGCCCCATTCGGCTGCTCGACCGCCGGCGCATGCGGCATGAAGCGGAGGTGGCGATCGCGGAGCTCGGCCTGACGCGCGTGCGCTCCGCCGAGCAGAAGGTGTGGACGCTTTCCGGCGGCGAGCGGCAGTCGGTCGCGATCACCCGGGCCATGCATTTCGGCGCGAAGCTGCTCCTGCTCGACGAGCCGACCGCGGCGCTTTCAGTGCGGGAGACGCGCAATGTGCTCCATTCGATCAGCCGCGCGCGCGACCACGGTATCGGCGTGCTCTATATCGATCACAACATGAGCCACGTGTTGCCGATCGCCGACCGCATCGTGCTCCTCGAGCTTGGGCGCGTGGTGCGCGTCATCGACCGCGGCGAGGTCAGCATCGAGGAGCTGCAAGAGCTCGTCGCCCGGCGCAATCACGCCCTGGCCGAGAGGGATTCTTGAGACAAGGCTGATGATGACGACGATTGGATTGTGGTTGGCGATGCCGGAGCCGCTCGTCGCTGAAGTGGCGGCGAGCGCAAAGCCCGACTGGGTCGGGCTCGACCTGCAGCACGGCGCCTGGGACCTCGGCACCGCGTTTCGCGGCATCCAGCTCCTCGACGCGCTCGGTGTGCCGGTCCTGGTGCGCGTCTCCGAGCAGGACCTTCAGCTCATCCCGCGCGTGCTCGACCATGGCGCTTCGGGCGTCGTCGTGGCTATGGCGTCGAGCACCGCGCTGGTCGAGGAAGCGGTTTCCCGCGCGCGCTACCAGCCGGAGGGCGTCAGGAGCTTTGGCGGCCAGCGCTACGGGTTGCGCAAGGCGCCTCAGAACCCCGCGGAGATTCGCACGCACGTCTATCCAATGATCGAGGATCTCCGCGGCTTTGACGACATTTCTGCGATCGCCGCGGTGAAGGGCATCGCCGGTCTCCATATCGGGCCCGTCGATCTCGGGCTCGGGCTTGGGCTCGACCGCAAAGACCCGCGCTATGCCGATGCGGTGAAGACAATCGTCGATTCCGGCCACAAGGCGAAGGTGCCGGTAACGATGCACGCGGTCCGACCGGACGAGGCTCCGAGATGGCTCGCCATGGGCTTCGACGATTTGGTGCTGACCGCCGACATCGAGCTTCTCAGGAGCGCTTTCGTGACGCAGACCGAGGCGCTCCGGCGCGCCGGTGGCGCGTAGCACCACCCCCGCAGGTGTGCTGATTTGGGGCTCCCCCGCTCATCGCCCGGGCCGGCGTGCGATTCGCATTGCAATGCGATGTGCCTTGTGATGTAGAGGCAAATTATTACCTCTCGACTCCAATAAGTGATGTCTCAGACGTGATAACTGCGGCCCAACTCAGGGCGGCACGGGCGCTCGCCGGCCTCGACCAGAAGGCCATCGCGGAGCGTTCCGGCCTCTCCGTGCCGACCATCCAGCGCATGGAAGCGAGCGACGGCGTCATTCGCGGCAACGTCGATTCCCTGATGAAGCTGATCACGGCGCTCGACGCGGCGGGGATCGAGCTGATCGGCGAGGGCGCGGTCAGCCAGAGCGGTGGGCGTGGAGTGCGCCTAAAGGGATGAGCGTCGTACTTCTCTCTGTCGCTGCGCTGCTTCTCCTCGCGCTGGTTCCGATCGGATTCGGGCGCGAGCAACGCGTGTCTACCGCCGTCTATTCGGGCGCGACTGCGCTCTCGCTGATACTTTTCGTGTTCGCGCTCGCTCATCTGATCTCGGGCGCGGCACCGCTCACGCTGAGGCTTCCGATCGGGCTGCCGTTCGTCGGCGCGAATTTCCGTCTCGACGCGCTATCCGCCTTCTTCCTCTGTGTGGTCGATCTCGGCGCCGCTGCCGCCAGTTTCTACGGCCTCGGCTACGGCCGGCACGAACACTCGCCCGGGCGCGTGCTGCCGTTCTATCCGGCCTTCATTGCCGCCATGAACCTCGTCGTGCTTTCCGACGACGCTTTCACGTTTCTCTTGTCGTGGGAGTTCATGTCGCTCGCGTCGTGGGCGCTGGTGATGGCGCATCACAAAGTGCGCGGCAATGCAGAGGCCGGCTACATCTACCTCGTGATGGCAGGCTTCGGCACGTTCTGCCTGCTTCTCGCCTTCGGGCTGCTCGCTGGACCTGACGGCGGCTACACTTTCGAAGCCATGCGCGCGAGCCATGCTGCGCCGCCGATCGAAGCGCTGATCCTCGTGCTTGTCCTGATCGGCGCCGGATCGAAGGCCGGGCTCGTGCCGCTCCACGTCTGGCTGCCGCTCGCGCATCCGGCGGCGCCGAGCCATGTCTCGGCGCTGATGAGCGGCGTCATGACCAAGGTCGCCGTCTACGGATTCGTCCGGATCGTCTTCGATCTTCTCAACGGCGGGAGCTGGTGGTCGGGGCTCATCGTGCTCGTGCTCGGCGGAATCACGGCAGCGCTCGGTGTGCTCTACGCGCTGATGCAGCACGATTTGAAGCGGCTTCTCGCCTACCACACGGTCGAGAACATCGGCATCATCTTCATCGGCCTCGGGCTTTCGCTCGCCTTCCAGGCGAACGGCATGCTCGCCGGCGCCGCGCTGGCGCTGACGGCGGCGCTCTTCCACGTCTTCAACCACTCGCTCTTCAAGAGCCTGCTCTTCTTTGGTGCCGGCGCAGTGCTGACCGCCACGGGCGAACGCGACATGGAGCACCTCGGCGGGCTGATCCACAAAATGCCGCTGACGAGCTTCGCTTTCCTCGTCGGCTGCGTGGCGATTTCGGCGCTGCCGCCGCTTAACGGCTTCGTCTCCGAGTGGCTGACCTTCCAGGCGATCCTGATCAGCCCGTCGCTGCCGCAATGGGCGTTGAAGCTCACAATCCCCGCGGTCGGCGCGCTGCTCGCGCTCTCCGCCGCGCTCGCGGCCGCCTGCTTCGTCAAGGCCTTCGGCATCACCTTCCTCGGCCGCCCACGGAGCCGCGCCGCCGAGACGGCGAGCGAAGTCGACCGCTTCTCGCTTTTCGCAATGTTCGCCTTCGCCGGGCTCTGCGTGCTCGCCGGCATCCTGCCCGGCTTCATCATCGACGGGCTCGCACCGACCGTCAGCAGCCTCGTCGGTGAGCACATGCCGGGCCAGGCGAGTGTGCCGTGGCTTTCGATCGTGCCGATCGCCGAGAGCCGCAGCTCCTATAACGGGCTGCTCGTGTTCATCTTCATCGCGCTCTCGGGCGGTATCGCGGCGATGGCCGTGCACCGCTTCGCCTCGCACGCGCTTCGGCGCTCCGACCCGTGGGATTGCGGCTTTCCGAACGCCGATCCGGTGACGCAGGACACGGCGGGGAGCTTCGCGCAGCCGATCCGGCGCGTCTTCGGCACGCTCGTCTTTCGCGCGCGCGAGCACGTCGAGATGCCCCCGCCCGGGTCGCTCAAGCCCGCGCGCTTCGAGGCGACGCTCCGCGACCTCGTGTGGGACGGCATCTACGCGCCGATCGCCGGCTGCATCAACTACGCCGCGGACCACATCAACTGGATGCAGTTCCTGACGGTCAGGCGCTACCTGGCGCTGGTCTTCGTTTCGCTCGTCACGCTTCTTCTGGTGCTGGCGCTGTGAGCGCGATCCTCGACCTTCTCGTGCAGGGCGCGCAGATGGCGCTTGTGCTTCTGCTTGCGCCGTTCCTGACCGGCCTCGTGCGCAAGGTGAAGGCGCGGCTCCTGCGCCGGCAGGGACCGCCGGTTCTACAGCCTTATCGCGATCTCCTCCGGCTGTTCCGCAAGGAGGCCGTGCTTGCGCACAACGCGTCCTGGCTCTTCCGCGTCGCGCCCTATCTGATCTTCGCGGCAACCTGGGTCGCGGGCGCGCTCGTCCCGACATTTGCGACCGGTCTCACCTTCTCCTGGTCCGCCGACCTGATCGCGATCACGGCGCTGATCGGCGGCGCGCGCTTCTTCCTGGCGCTCGCCGGCATGGATGTCGGCACGAGCTTCGGCGGCATCGGCGCAAGCCGCGAGGTGATGATCGCCTCGCTCGCCGAGCCGGCGATGATCATGATCACCTTCACGCTCGCGCTGATCGCCGGGTCGACGCAGCTTTCGAGCATCGCGCAGTTCATGCTGTCCCCGCAGGCGGGGCTTAGCGTCTCGCTCGGGCTGGCGCTCGTCGCGCTGATCATCGTGTCGATCGCGGAGAACGCCCGCGTGCCGGTCGACAACCCGGCGACGCATCTCGAGCTCACCATGGTGCACGAAGCGATGGTGCTCGAATATTCGGGCCGGCACCTCGCCATGATCGAGCTCGCGGCATCGCTGAAGCTGCTGCTCTACGTCTCGCTCATCGCCTGCATTTTCGCGCCCTGGGGCTTGCCGCTCCAGGTGCCGGCGGGGTCGCGCTTGCCGTCGGCGCGGTCGCCTATCTCGTGAAGCTCACAATCGGCGCCGGGCTCCTCGGACTTTTCGAGACGGCGATCGCCAAGATGCGTGTGTTCCGCGTGCCTGAATTCCTGGGCGGCGCCTTCATGCTCGGGCTCCTCGCCACGCTCCTTCTCTTCGTGTTGCGGAGCCATTGATGGACGGCTTCATCTTCGATGTCGCGCATCTCTTCGCCGGCGGACTGGTGCTCGCCAGCCTGATGCTGCTCTATCAGCGGCGGCTCTACGCGCTGCTCAACGTCTTCGCCCTGCAGGCCTTCGTGCTCGCGCTTTCCGTCGCCTGGCAGGCCTATATCCAGGACGCGCCGCATCTCTATATCACCGCGGGAATCGCGCTGGTCTTCAAGGCGATCGTCATCCCTGTGGCGCTGCACCGGATGATCGTGCGCCTCGGCATCCATCGCGAGATCGAGACCGTCGTCGGCGTCGGGCCGACGATGCTGGTCGGCATGGGCCTCGTCGCGCTCTCGACCGTGGTGATGCTCAAGGTCGCAGCCGAAGTCGATCCGCTGGCGCGCGAGGACCTCGCCTTCGCGCTCTCCGTCGTGCTCCTCGGCCTGCTCCTCATGGTGACGCGGCGGAACGCCGTCAGCCAGGTGGTCGGCTTCATGTCGGTCGAGAACGGACTGGTGCTCGCCGCGACCGGCGCGCGCGGCATGCCCTTCGTCGTCGAAATCAGCGTCGCCTTCTCGATCCTGATTGCCTTCATCGTCATCGGCATCTTCCTCTTCCGCATTCGCGAGCGCTTCGACACCGTCGATATCGAGGCGCTCGACAGTTTTAGAGGAGAGCTCCGATGAGCGGCCTTCCCTTCGAGCCGATCTATGCGGTGCTTCTGATCCCGATCGTCGCTTCGGGTGTCCTTGCCTTCGTTCCGGACTTTCGCCTTGGCGCGCGGATCAACTCGCTCGCCGCCTTCGCCACGCTGATAAGCGCGCTGCTGCTCCTCGTGGCGCGGCCGGAGCCCGGCGTCTACATCCTGGTCGACGACCTGAACATCGTCTTCGTGGTGCTCTCGACCTTCGTCGGCTTCACTACCTCGGTGTTTTCCGCAAGCTACATCGCGCACGAGGTGGAGATCGGGCGGCTCACCCCGATCCATCTTCGTTTCTACCACGCGATGTACCAGACGCTTATGTTCGCGATGAACCTCGCGCTCGTCGCCAACAATATCGGCCTGATGTGGGTTTCGATCGAGATCGCGACGCTCACCACCGTCCTGATGGTCGGCATCTACCGCACGCACGAGGCGCTCGAAGCGGCATGGAAATACTTCATCCTCGGCTCGGTCGGCATCGCTCTCGCGCTTTTCGGCACCATCCTCGTCTACACGGCGGCGCAGCCCGTCGTCGGCGAGGGCATCAACGCAATGGTGTGGACGAGGCTGATGGAGAAGGCGAGCGGCTTCGATCCGGCGCTCCTCAACCTTGCCTTCGTCTTCCTGCTCCTCGGCTACGGCACCAAGGTCGGGCTCGCGCCGCTCCACGCGTGGCTCCCCGACGCGCACGCCGAAGGCCCGACGCCGATCTCGGCGGTTCTCTCCGGACTTCTCCTGAACGTCGCACTCTACGCCGTGCTGCGTTTCAAGATGCTGCTTGCGGCCAACCCCGATGCCCTCGCGCCGGGGCCGCTCATGGTGATCCTCGGACTTCTGTCGCTGATCTTCGCGGCGCTCATGCTCTACCGCCGGCGCGACATCAAACGCCTCTTCGCCTACTCCTCGATCGAGCACATGGGCATCATCGTCTTCGCCTTTGGCATGGGCGGCCCGCTCGCCAATTTCGCCGGCCTCTTGCACATGACCATGCATTCGCTGACGAAGTCGGCGATCTTCTTCTCGGTCGGCCACATCGCACAGGTGAAGGGCACGCAGCGGATCGCCGACATGGGCGGGCTGACGGAGACGCATCCCTGGCTCGGCTGGGGACTGCTCCTCGGCGTCGCCGCGATCGCCGGCATGCCGCCGCTCGGGCTCTTCATGAGCGAATTCCTGATCGTCACATCAACCTTCGCGCGCGAGCCGCTTCTTGCGATCCCGCTCGTCGCGGGACTCTTGATCGCGCTCGGCGCGCTCTTCCTCAGGATGAACGGCGTAGCCTTCGGCGAGCCGCGCGGACCGGTCGCGCCGGCGAAGGCTTCCTATATCCCGATGTTCCTGCATCTCGGGCTGGTGCTTTGCGCCGGCATCTTCCTGCCTGGGCCGCTCGTCGCCTGGTTCCGGCACGTCGCCAATCTGCTCGGATGAGTCGGACGCGATGGCAACGCTTCGCGAATTGATGTCCGGCGGTACGCAAGCGAAGGCGCACCGCCCGTGGCCGCGGGTCACAGTCGACGCAAAGACCTGGGTTGCCGCGGCAGAGAGCCTTGCGGCGGGCGAGCTGACGCTCGTCGGACTCTTCGGCGACGGCACCGACGTTCACATGGCGCTCAACGAAGGCGATGCCGATTTCGCCATCATCACCCTCGCCTGCCCCGATGGCCGCTTTCCGTCTGTCAGCCGGCTGCACTCGCCGGCGATCCGGCTGGAGCGCACGATCCGCGACCTCTTCGGCCTTGAGCCGGAGGGTGCGCTCGACGCACGACCCTGGCTCGACCACGGGCGATGGGACGTCGAGTATCCGCTCGGCGCGGCGACGCCAAGCGATGCCAGCGGCACAGCCTACGCCTTCCTGCAAAACGAAGGCGAGAGCCTGCACCAGATACCGGTCGGGCCGGTGCATGCCGGCATCATCGAGCCGGGGCATTTCCGCTTTACCGCAAGCGGCGAAGCCGTCGTCCGCCTCGAAGAGCGGCTCGGCTACGTGCACAAGGGGATCGAAAGCCTGATCGCCGGCGCCGACCTCGATCGCGCGCGAAAACTTGCCGGGCGCGCGTCCGGTGACAGCACCGTCGCTTATTCACTTGCCTTCGCGCGCGCCGCCGAAGCAGCGCTTGAGATCGAGGCGCCGCCCCGCGCGCACTATCTCCGCGCGCTGATGGCGGAGCTCGAGCGCCTCGCCAACCATTTCGGCGACATCGGCGCGATCTGCAACGACGCGACCTTCACCATGATGCACGCCCAATGCGGCGTCCTGCGCGAGCGGGTGCTGCGCGCGGCCGAGGCCGCGTTCGGGCACCGGCTGATGATGGATCGGATCCTTCCGGGCGGCGTTGCCGGTGATCTCTCACCGGAATCCGCCCGCATGCTGCGCGCGCTCGCGGGCGAGATGCGCAAGACATTTCCAAAGCTCATCGAGCTCTACGACAACACGGCGTCGCTCCAGGACCGAACGGTCGGGACCGGAAAACTCTCGGCGGCGCTGGCTTTCCAGTTCGGCGCCGGCGGCTATGTCGGGCGCGCATCGGGCCGCAGCTACGACGCGCGGCAGATGCCGGGCTATCCGCCCTACGATGCGCTGGAGTTCGTGCTACCGGTGCAGCGCGACGGCGACGTCAATTCGCGGGTCTGGGTGCGCATCCGCGAGGTCGAGCAGAGCCTTTCGCTGATCGAGACGATGCTCGACCGCCTGCCCGAAGGCCCGATCGCCGTTCCAGTCGAGCCGCGGACGGGTGAGCCGCGGGAAGGCGTTGCGCTGGTCGAAGGATTCCGCGGCGACGTTCTCGCCTGGCTGCGGCTCGGTCCCGACGGACGCGTCGCGCGCTGCCACCTGCGCGATCCATCCTGGTTCCATTGGCCGCTGCTTGAGGCCGTGATCGAGGGCAACATCGTCGCCGACTTCCCGCTCTGCAACAAGAGCTTCAACTGCTCCTATTCCGGACACGATCTCTGAAGGAGCGCCCATGCGACGGACCCTCATCGAAAGCATCGTGCGCGGGCCGCTGACCGAGCCGCCGCCCACGCCCGACGAGTCGTCGCTCGCGGAGCTCGCGCTGACGCTCGACCGCGCCGCGCGCAAACGCCTCGGCCGCTCGCTTTCGATTCGCGAGGTCGATGCCGGCTCCTGCAACGGCTGCGAGCTTGAGATCCACGCACTGAACAACGCCTTCTACGATCTCGAACGCTTCGGCCTCCGCTTCGTCGCGTCGCCCAGGCATGCGGACGTGCTGCTCGTCACCGGTCCAGTGACGAAGAACATGGCTGAGGCGCTGAAGCGCACCTATGCCGCGACGCCCGATCCAAAATGGGTGGTCGCGGTTGGAGACTGCGGGATGAACGGCGGCGTTTTCGCCGGCTCGTATGCCGTCGTCGGCGGCGTGTCGGAGGTGCTGCCGGTCAGCCTTCACATCCGCGGCTGCCCGCCTTCGCCGACGGCGCTTCTCAAGGGCCTGATCGCGCTCGTCGAAGCCGGGAATGAGAAATCCAAAATCACCTAGCCGAATGCCAGCCAACCGCCATCCATCGCAATCGGCGTGCCGGTGATCTCGCTGGCGCTCTCGCTGCAGAGAAACACCGCAAGGTCCGCCACCTTGCTCGACTCGATGAAGCGGCGGGACGGTTGGCGGCCGGCAAGGTAGGACTTGATGGCCTCCTCCTCGGGCACCCCCATCTGCTCCATCCGCTCCGCGATGAGCTTGCGCGCGTGGGGGGTATAGGTCGCTCCCGGACAGATCGCGTTGCACGTGATGCCGTGCTCGACGCTTTCCAGCGCCACGACGCGCGTCAAGCCGATGAGCCCGTGCTTCGTCGAGCAGTAGTCGGCCCTGCGGGCCGTCCCGGAGAGTCCGTAGTTGGAGGCTATGTTCAGGATCCTTCCCCACTTCCGCTTCTTCATGCTGGGGATGGTCAGCCGGATCATGTGATAGGGAGCGGTGAGGTTGACGGCGAGCGCATATTCCCAGCGGTCGACGGGCAGGTCTTCGATGTAGTTGTAGGTGCGGGTGACGGCATTGTTGACCACGATGTCCGGCGGCCCGAATTCCTGCTCCGTGGCTTTGATCAGACGCTCCACTTCCTGCTGCTTGGAGACGTCGGCACTGCAGTAGGCAGCCGGAGCCCCCAATGCGCGCAGGCTGCGCAGGCGTTCCTCGACCATGCCCTCGTTGCAGAAATCGTTCAGCATGATCGCGCAACCTTGCGCCGCTAGCGCGCTCGCGATCGCGAAGCCGATCCCGTCCAGGGAGCCGGTGACGACCCCGCATCTGCCGCGCAGCATTCCTCGTTCCTCGACTGACAATGCTAGTCTCCGGCAATACGGCGGCGGTCGTGTTCGGGGGCGCGCAGCGGCAGACGCCGCTGCGCGCAAGAGTTGTTGCGCAGGCTCAAATGCGACCGGCGCGCTTCAGCGTCTGCGTCCAGTCCTTGGCGACGCCGTCGAGAGCCGACTGGGCATCGGTCTGGCCGAGGAGAACGCCGGAGATCGCCGGACGGAGCCGCTGCTCGAGCGTGTCCCACATCTCGTCGCCGGGCACCTGAAGCGCCCGCTCGAGTGCGATGTTGGTCTGCTCGATCCACGGATTCTTGCTGACCACGTCGGGGTCTTTCAGAATCGAGGTGCGCGGCGGCAGGTTTGCGGTCTTCATCGAGCCGAGCATTTCCTCCCGGCTGCCGGCAAACTTCAGGAAGTCCACGCCCCACTGCTTATGAGGACTCGAGGTCGGCACCGAAAGCAGCCAGCCAAGAGCCCACGAGCGCCCCTCGTCCGGTGAATCGGCGCCGGGCATTTGCGACCACGCCCAGTTGCCGACCGTCTTCGATACCTTCGGATTCTCCAGCGAAGCGGCATAGGGCGCGTGCATCACCGTCATGGCGTAGCGGTCGTTCTCGCCTCCGGCGATGATCTCGTCCCACTCCCATGTGAGCGATTCTGGCGGGATCACCTTCCATTGCGTGGCGAGCTTTCCGTAGAAGTCCAGGGCGCGGACGGCCTGCGGCTGGTTGATGAAGATCTCGTAGGTGTTCTCGTCGTAGATCTTGCCGCCGGCGGCGAACAGGAAGGGCAGCCAGCCATTCACGATAGCGGCCCCCTGCTTGCCGAAGATGCCGAAACCGTAGCGGTCGCCCTTCGTGGTCGCCTGTGCAGCCTTCTGCAGCTCGTCGAAAGTCCCAGGCGCCTTGTCGATGCCCGCGGCCTCGAGCACGTTCTTCTGGTACTGCAGGATCATCACCGTGAAGCGGTAGGGGATGCCGAGCTGCTTGCCCTTAAACGCTCCGAACTGCTTCGCCGGATCCGGGATGTCGCCCCAGTCGAAGTCGGAGAGGAGCTTGTCATGGTCCTCGAGGAACGACTGTATCCATCCGCGCCACTCGCCAGTCCAGATGACCACGTCGTAGGGCGCCGAACCGCTTGAGAGCTCGGCCTTGAGGCGCGCCTTCAAAGCCTCGTTCGGCAGATAGAGCGTCTCCATCTTGATGCCGGTCTTCTTTTCCCATGCGGGCACCGTCACCTGCTGCAGGTAGCCGAACCAGCCGCCGTTGTTGCAGATGAGCGAGATGGATTCCGGTTTCTCCTGCCCAAAGGCGCGCGCCGGCAGGCTGCCGGCCGTCAGGCTGGCTGCGCCGAGTGCGGTGGCGCCCTGCAGAAGTCGGCGCCGCGTGACGGGAATCTTCCCCTGTGGCTTCTTCACATTACCGTCTGTCATCGCTTCCTCCTTTAATTGAAGTTCACACGCTCGATCCGGCTCCGGCGCGGGCTCACCCCTTGATCGTTCCCGACGAAAGGCCTGCCACCAGGTGCTTTTGCGCCAGGATGGAGAAGACGATCACAGGGAGGATCACGAGCACCGCAGATGCGGTCATGTCGCCCCAGTCGATCCCGACGTCGGTGGTGAAGCCGGCCATCATGACGGGGAGCGTCTGGGTTCGCTGGCTGGTCAGAACCGCAGCGAAGATGAAGTCGTTCCAGGCCAGGACGAGAGAGAAGATGGTGGCAGCGACGAGTCCCGGCCGCGTCAGCGGCAGGACGATGCGCACGAACGTCCCAAAGCGGGAGCAGCCGTCGATCTCGGCGCTCTCCTCAAGCTCGCGCGGCAGCCCTTCAAAGAACCCGCGCATGACCCAGACCACGAGCGGGAGACTGAAGGTCGTGTAGGCGAGAACCAGGCCGGTGCGCGTCCCGAGCATGCCGACCGACCGCATGATGACGTACATTGGAATGAGGACGGCGATCGGCGGCAGCATGCGCAAGATCAGCAGGCTCATCAGCAGCTGCGAGCTGCCGAAGAATTGGAACCTGGCGAAGGAATAAGCGGCGGGCACGCCCACCAGAAGCGCAAGCAGCACCGAGCCGGCGGACACCAGAATGCTGTTGACGAAGAACAGGATGAAGTCTCCTGCCACCGTGCTCTGCGCGCTCGCCTGTCCCATGCCGAGCACGCTCTTGTAGTTTTCCAGCGTCGGCGACCAAATCCACAACGGCGGGTCGGCGAACACCTGCGCGCGCGACTTGAAGGAAA
The DNA here is from genome assembly GCA_963761005.1 of uncultured Alphaproteobacteria bacterium. GTDB lineage: Bacteria > Pseudomonadota > Alphaproteobacteria > Rhizobiales > Afifellaceae > DASWJZ01. Next base: position 257,156 of record CAVXFK010000026.1, on the reverse strand, counting down.
GCCCGACCATCCAATAGAGTGGAAAGAGGAACACGGCCGAGACCGCGATCAGCGTTGCATAGATCGCCGTCCTCCGAGCGATGCCGCGCCAGCGGCCCCTGAAAGCATGGACGGCGCTGCCGGCGCTCCGCGCGACCCGGATGCACTCGACCTCGCTCACGCCTGCACTCCTCTGTCCTCGCGCAGGACGTGGATGAAGAAGGCGCAGAGGATTGCCGCGACCAGCGCCATGATCCACGAGACGGCGGAGCCAAGCCCGAGATCGAAAGAAGAAAAGGTGACGATGTATGTGAATATCGACAGCAACATTGTGCCGTCGGCCGGCCCTCCGCCGGTCATGATGTAGACGTTATCGAACGTCCTGAACTCGAATATCGTTCTTATAAGAATTGCTACAAGTATAAATGGCCTCAAAAGTGGCAGCGTACAATAGAAAAGCGTCTGGATGCGCGAGGCCCCGTCGATCAGCGCGGCCTCGAAGGGCTCGGCGGGCAACGCCCGCAGGCCCGCAAGAAGCAGGATCGCGACGTAAGGCGTGTTCTGCCAGACGTTGACCAGCGTCACGGCAAAGAAGGCAGAGGTCGGATGGCCAAGCCAAACGATATGGGAACCGAGGAGATAGTTGATAACGCCGTGCACCGGATCGAGGAGCAGCTTCCAAGCCAAGGCGGCGACGATCGGCGTCATCATCATCGGCAGGATCATCGCCGCGCGGAAGAATCCGATATACGGAACGTCGATGTCGAGGAGCAGCGCTATCAGGAGTCCGAGCACCAGCTCTACGGCGACCGCGATCGCCGTGTAGCCGAGGGTAAGTGCGAGGCTCCAAAGGAATTGCGGGTCGGTCAGCAGGAGCTGAAAGTTCTCGAACCCGACGAAGCGGGATCCACCGAGCATCTGTCCGGGGACCCAACCCTGGAAGCTCAGATATAGCGAGTAGAGGAGCGGGATCATGAACACCAGGATCATCAGCAGCACGGCCGGGAGCACAGCTATCTGCCCGAACCAGCGATCGATCCACTGGTAGCTCATCGCGCGGCCTCGTAGCTCAAGCACGCGCTCAGGTAGCATTCAGTGTCAGCTCTAGTACAAACGACTTTTCCGCTCCCGCTATTCATTTGATAGTATTCTTATGTTTCTTTAGTCATCGGCGAAACGAGCTTACTCGCCGCCGCAGAACGCTCAAATGAAACCTGTCAATCCGATCTATCGACGCCATCGATAACTGCAGACGCGCACGTGGGCAGGACGTGGCTCCTCCCCGATCCGAGGAAGCCCTTTACGGTTTGCGCTTTCGGCCGAATTCAGGAGGCCGCTTCTCTTTCAGCGCTGCGATTCCTTCGCGCGCGTCGGGATCGGTGAAGCCGAGAAACTCCAGAGCGAGAGAGGCGTCGAAGATCGGCCCGGCGCTTCTCATCCAGTTGTTCAGGGCATGCTTGGTCCAGCGGATCGCATTCTGCGGGCCGTCGGCGAGGCGCTGAGCGATCTCGAGCGCCTTCGGCTCAAGCTCGTCGTCGTCAACGGCGAGCGAGATCAAGCCTAAACGCTCGGCTTCGACGCCCGACATAGGCTCGCACAGGAGAAGGTGGTATTTGGCCTTCGCCATGCCGCAGAGAAGCGGCCAGATCAGCGCAGCGTGGTCGCCGGCGGCAACGCCCAGGCGCGTGTGGCCGTCGATGATCCGCGCGTCGCGCGCTGCGATCGAGACGTCCGCGAGAAGGGCGGCGACGAGCCCTGCGCCGACCGCAGGCCCGCGCATGGCGCTGACGATCGGTTTCGAGCATTCGAGCACATTGTAGACGAGCGCGCGCGATTCCTTCCAAACAGCCACACGCGTGTCGAAATCGCGCGTCAGTTCCTCGGCCATTTCGAGGTCGCCGCCGGCGGAAAACGCCCTTCCCGCCCCGGTCAGCAGCGCGACGGAGATCGTCGGATCGGCGTCGATATCGCGCCAGATCTCGGCGATCTCGCTATGGGCCTCCCGGTCAAGGGCGTTCAAGCGCTCTGGGCGATCAAGGGTGATGCGCATCACCCGATCGAGGGGCCGGTCGAGCCGGAGCTTTTTGTAACGCTTGAACCTGTCGTCCATTCACCGCGCTCCGGACCAGAACAATTCGACCGCATTGTCGTGCAGGAAGCGCTGAAGGACCGAATCCGGCAGGTCGAGCTCGCGCGCGTCCCGACAGGCCTTCTCGAGATTGAGGAGGGGATAGTCGGTTCCGAAGATCACCTTGTCCGCACCGAAAGTACCGTGCCACTTCCCGGCCATGAATTCGAGCAGCTCGGCCGGGTATCGCCTCGGCGACCACGCCGACGTGCAAAGGTGAAGATTGCGGTGGCGCGCCGCGAGGCGGACTGCCATCTGGTTCCACGGATCGCCGATGTGATGGGCGATGATCGTGAGATCCGGAAAGCCGAGAGCGACCTCGTCGAGATGCTCCGGATTGTTCGGCGAGATCGGCCAGAGCGGGCCTGGCATGCCGACATAGACGAAGACGGCGAGGCCCAGCTCCACGCATTTTGCGTAGGCGGGATAAAAGATTTTCGCGTTCGGCGGCGTTCCCCAGGGCGCCGGTTGGATGTGAATGCCGCAAATCCCGGTACTGCGCGTGCGCCGACTCGATCAGCCTGACATTCTGCATGAGGTCCCAGGTGGTTCCCGGTCCCTGCTCGGGCGGACGGAGCGTGGCGGTGAAACGGAAGCGACCGGCATGCGGCCTCGTCAGATCGTCGAGCCGGCGGTGGATCAGGTCGATCGCCTCACGCCGGCACGGGTAATAGCAAGACGCCTGGAAGAGCGCCTTGTCGACGCCGCCCGCCTGCATCTCGTCGAGCATCGAATCGACGGACTTGTCCGGAGTCTTGGCGCTCTTTCCCGTTTGGCCGAAAGCCTCCATCACTCTGGCGCGACGCGGATCGTCGAGCCATTCCTCGCGCGTGCCCCAGTGGGCTTCGCCCCCCTCTTTCGGCCAGGGCGGGTGCACGAAGGCATCGACGATCGGTCCGTCATACATGCGGAGGATGATCCATCGGAGCGCCGCCTTCCGTCCTGCCGGCTCTTATCTTAGAGACATGCGGGCGGGAGCCGGCCCTCCAGCCCTTCATGAGAATCGCCGGTCAAGAAGCCGCTTCGGCTTCCCTTCGCGACCGAGGTTGGCGCTCTCCGCAAGAGCTCCCTCTTCCACCAGCTCCACATCGACCTTGACACCGAGATCGCTCTGCAGGCGCTTCGCCAGGTGCTCGCGAAGCCCGCTCGTGTCGGTGACCGAGCGGCGCACCTCCGTCCTGACCACCATCTCGTCGCGCACCACGCCGTCGGTGACGCGACGATCGACGACGCAGACCCACTCGCCCGTGGTGCGCTCGTCGCTCCTGATCGCGGAGAGACAAGCCATCGGATAGATGTTGACGCCGCGGAGCTTCACCATGTCGTCGCTTCGCCCGAGGAACTTGTCCATCCGCCTGTAGCTGCCGCCGCAGGCGCAGACGCCGGCCGGCAGCATGCGTACGAGGTCGCGCACGTTGTAGCGGATGAGGGGCGGGATATCGCGGTGCAGGATGGTGACAATCGCGTTTCCCGTTTCGCCCTCCGCTACCAGCTCGCCCGTCTCGACATCCTCGACCTCGAGGAAGATGCAGTCTTCCATGACGTGAAGGCCGGCCTGATGCTGGCATTCGAAGGCGGCTGAGCCCATCTCGTGCGTGCCGTAATTGTCATAGACGGGGCAGCCCCAAAGCTCCTGGAGCTGGTTGCGCAAGGCGTTGTCGATGTCCGGGCCGAGATACGTGCTGATCAGCTTCGTGTTCAGCTCGCGCACGTCGCGGCCGAACTCCTCGCGCGCCGCCTGCGCGAGACGCGTCAGATACTCGGGGAAGCTGACCCAGATATTGGCGCCCCAATCGAAGGCCAGCTCCACTTGGCGGCGGCTCGATGTGACGACGCCGCTGCCGGAGGTGATCGGCAGAATGCCCAGATAGTCGTGGCAGGCCTTGTAGACGCACCACGCAAGGTTCGCCAACGAGCAGGTCGCCGGTATCTGGCAGATGTCGCCCGGCCGCGCGCCCATGATGTAGAGGACGCGCGCCTCCGTGAGCCCGTTCATCTCCCATTCTGCCGGTCCAAACAGCGTCGGGCGCGGCTTGCCGGTGGTGCCGCCGCTCGTCTGCGCCTTGAGCGGAAGAGTGCCGAGCAAGCCGCCGACGTCGCCATGAAACAGACCGAAGGGCGGGTTTTCCTGCTGATCCTTCTTGACGTCCTCCGACGTGTAGGCGGGCAGCTTGCGGATATCGCCGAGCGACTTCACGTCGCCCTGCTCAAGCCCCGCCGCCTTCCAGCGACGACTGTAGAACTGGTTCTTCCAGCCGATCTCCATGAGGCGCATGAAACGGCGGTTCTGATATTCCCGTATCCGCTCCCGCGGCCAGCGGAACATGGTCCGCTCGAAGACGTCGGGCGCAGGGTGCTCCCGGTAGAAGGCGTCCCAATCCAGGCTCTTTTGATAGATCGGTAGCTGCGTCTCGATCCCGGTCATCGCCAGCGACAATCCCTGCTTAGCCTTCCCTCTTCAGGTGACCCGGCAGCGGCGCGCCATAACGAAGATCGTCCCGGGGCGGCGCCAGAATCGTCAGAAACTCCGTGTCCTCCTGGAACCTGGCCTCATGCTCGAAGTCGGGCGGAATGACCACCACGTCGCCCTTCCCGCAGAGATGGCGCCGCTCGCTGATGACGAACTCCACCGCGCCGGAAAGCACCCAGATGATCTGCTCGTTCGAATGGCTGTGGTTCCTGGCGTGCGCTCCCGCTTTCATCATCGCCCAGGAGATCATCACGTTCTCGCCGACGATGCTTCTGCGCGCGTAGTCTTCGCTGACGACCTCCAGAGGGATCGCCTTGACTGCGGTGCACTGAACGTCGCCGCCACCCCGAGTGCCGCGGCCGTCCCTTACTTCGTCCTGCATGCGAGCGAGCTCCAGCGCCAAATCCGGACCGCGACGCCGCGAACCTTCGGCACCGTAACGAGCCACCCTGACGCGGTTAAATGAAAACTCCCAATGGTCTTCATTGATGCAGTCGATGGATTCTTGGCGTAGCTCTGTATTCGACGGCCACTGCTTGACTGTCAGTTCAAGAGTGCCTATCGGCCTTGCGCGTCCAGCCGACATTCTTCGGTTCTTACTGTTCCTATACGGTAGATGCCCGACAGAACTACAAACAAAAGGCAACGTGGCCTGCAGCGTTCGTCGTGCGGATAGGGATGCAATGAACCTTTACCTGTCGGGCAAGACGGCTCTGGTCGGGGGCGCCAGCCAGGGAATTGGCTACGCGATTGCCCATCTGCTCGCAGCGGAAGGCGCCAAGGTCGCCGTGATGGCGCGACGGCGGCCCAAGCTGGACGAGGCGGCCGATCGCATTCGCCAGGAAACGAAGAGCGAGGCCATCGCGGTCCAGGGCGACAGCCGGAGCGCAGCGGACTGCGCCCGCTTCGTCGAGACCGCGCTCGCCACCTTCGGGCAGATCGACATTGCGGTCAACAATGACGGCGCGCCACCGCTCGGCGATGTGACGTCCTTCGACGACGAGGCCTGGAGCAAGGCGATCGAGCAGAACCTGATGTACGTGGTGCGGATGAGCCGCGCCGTCGCGCCGATCATGCGCCGTCAGAAATCCGGCAGCATCGTCAACATCGCAGCGCTGTCCGCCCTTCAGCCCGAGCCCGGCTTCGGCCTCTCCGTTGCGACCTGGGCGGGGGTGATCGGGTTCGCCAAGACCCTTTCGCTGGAGCTTGCCCCCGACAATATCAATGTGAACACGATCTGCCCGGGCTACACGGAAACGAGCCGGCTGGAGAAAGTCTTCACAGCCCATGGCGGCGATCCCGAAGAGCGGCGCGAGCTCCTGAAGTCGGAAGTCCCGATGGGCCGGATCGGAACGGCCGACGATGTCGCGGCGCTGGTCGCTTTCCTCGCCTCAAGCCGAGGCCGCTATATCACGGGATCAGCGATCCACGTCGACGGCGGGCTTTTCAAAGGTCTGCACTGAAGCGGCGCGCCCGGCTGTGAAGATCAGCTTTCCGCCGGAGCCTTGTTGCGCGAAGCGGCGTGCAGCATCGCGTTGCGCAGGATCGCCGCAAACGATCTCGCGACGTCGCTCGGTTCGCGATCGCGGCGCCACAAGATGCCAGGTACCCGGACAGGCATCGGGTTCTGCAACGGCACGACCTTCAAATCCCCGCCTTCGGGAACGACGAGGCGCGAGACGATCGCCGCCGCGTCGATCCTGCGAACCAGCTCCAGCATCGGCGCGATCGCGTCCACCTCCGCGACGATAACCGGCTCGGCTCCGACGAGCCGGAACCAGTCGTCGAGCATCCGGCGGGTGGTCGTCATGCGCGTCGAGAGGACCAGATTCTCGCCGTGCAGCTCGATCATGCGGATGCGCTTGCGGCTGGCGAATGCATGGCGCGCCGAAACCACGAGGGAAAGCTCGTCGTTGAACAGCGGCTCGAACAGGATCTGGCGCGAATCGTCGGGGCGGTAGGCGATGCCGATATCGACGTCTCCCGCCTCCACCACATGCTCCACCTGGTTCGACGTCAGATCGCGAATGGTGACGCGGACGAGCGGATTGCGATGCAGGAACTCGATCACGCAGCCAGGCACAACGCCGACGTTGAACGTATGCGTCGTGCCGATCGTGAGCGTGCCGGCGAGCTGCTCCGCCGTGCCCTTCACCGAGCGAACCGCATCGTCGATCTCGCGGAGCGCGTTGTTAACCCGCCCCAGGAACAGCTCTCCGCGCTCGGTGATCGCCAGACGCTTGCCGACACGCTCGAACAGGCCATGCCCAAGCTCGGTCTCAAGCTGCTTGATCTGATGCGAAAGCGTGGACTGGGTGACGTGAACCGTCTCGGCGGCGCGCGTGAAGCTCAATTGCTCCGCTAACGCCACGAAGTAGCGGAGATGACGCAGCTCCACCCGGTTCCTCCCGAAAATCCTTATCGACTCGTCGACGGCAGTCCGCGACTTGAGGCGTCTCTTCTTCTCATTGCCCCTCAGCTTCCGCTTGAGCGGAGCGAGGACGCCGTCGCTGTCTTTTATTCCCTCGGACTACAGCGTCAACGGAATAACACTCCGCCGCACGCGCGCCGCGCGACGTCTGCTACTCCTGAATGTGCGGTTGCCGGAGCACCGCTTCCGTTGAACGCGATCTCCGCCACTGCGATGGCCGGGCGCGCCAGACGATGGATGAGTCCGTTGGCACTGCCTATACCGGAAAGAGTCTTCGCCCCTCATTGGAAACGCCATGAGCAGCCTCGCCTTCTCCGAGTTTTTCACAGGCACTGCCACTGAGAACATGTACGTGCAGAAGTGGACCGCCTCCACGGCTGCGACCGACGAACGCCCGATCGTGATGGTGCACGGCGGTGCGCATACGGGTGTCTTCTGGACGATGTCGGCCGATGGGGGGAGGACCGGATGGGCGCAACACTTCGCCGAGAAGGGATGGACAGTCTACGTCATCGACTGGCCGGGTGTCGGCCGGTCCGGCTATCCGGCGGACTTTCTCACGATGACCCACGACCGTGTCGAGGACGCGATCATCGCGCTCTTGGAGTCGATCGGCTCCGCCGTGTTGATGGGGCACAGCATGGGTGCGGGGCTTTCGACCAAGATCGCGGCGCGGCGACCCGATCTCATCCGGGCGCTCGTTGCGCTTGCCTCAGCACCCGTCGCCAACGCCGAGAGCGACCTTCCGAACGTTCGGGTCGAGCCGCTCGATCGCCCGATCCGGATCGCGGTCGACGACGCGAAGATCCGCTTCACCAACGGCAGGCTGTTCCCTCAGGCTTCGTTCGCGCACTACTACCGCACGCTTGTTCCCTACAGCCCGAATATTCGCAACGCATCCGTGCGGGCCAATGACGGCTTTCGCCTGCGCGACGTAGACTGGGTCAAGCGCGTCCCGATCCTCTTCCTGGCAGCGGAGGACGATCAGGCGACAGTGACCGAGCCGACCGCGCGGTTCCTGGGCGTGCCGGAGACGCTGCTTGGGCGCGACTGGAACCTTCCCGGTCACGCCCACAGCTTTCCGATCGAAGAGGGGAACGAAGAGATCGCCGACCGCATCATCGCGTGGCTTTCGGATCACGCACGCCTGCGCGCCATGTGGAGATAGCGGATCGCGGCTGAAGGGACGCTCTTCGCGCCTACCTGAAGTCGGCACTGACGCCGAGCATGTCTGCTTTTAGAGGGTAAAGCGGACATTTTCATCGCGCTGTCGCGAGCCTGAATCTGACCCGAAGCGGACATCGCATCGATCGAGAATCTGGCTACGCGCCGATTACCCCCACAATCGCTTCGACGCGATGGCCGCGCCTTCGCTAAGTGACTTGAGCTTCGCCCAAACCACGTCCTCCGCGACCCACTCCCAGCCGACGAAGGTGCCGAAGCCGCAATCGACCCCTGCGATCACGCGCTCCTTGTCGCCAAGCGCGTCAACCACTGCCTCAATACGATTAGCAACCACTTCGGGGTGCTCGACGAAATTGCTCTTGGAATCGATCACGCCGGGGATGACGGCCATGTCCTTGGGCGGTTTGTTCGCCTTGAGCGCCGCAGTCTCGTGCTGACGGCGCGGGTTGGCGAATTCGAGGCCGATCGCGCCGACATTCGCCTGATAGATCGGCGGCAGCACCACCGCCATCGGCACGTCGTGGTTATGCGGTCCTTCCCAATTGCCCCAGCAAACATGGAGCCGGACGCGGTCGCGCGGTATGCCTTCAAGCGCCTTGTTCAGCGCGTCGACATGTTTTTGCACCTGTTCCGCGAACTCCGCGTCGGTCAAATCCTGATACAAGAGCACCCGCTCCATGGCGAGATCGGGCGCGTCGACCTGCAGGACGTAGCCGGCATCGACGACGGCTTTGTATTCCTTCGATATCTCGCGCGCGACCGCATCGAGATAGGCTTCATCGGAATCGTAATACGCGTTCAGCATGGTGCACGCGATGATGCCGGGCGACGGCGCGTTCATAAACCACTCGGCGACGTGCGCGTTGGTCTTCTCCGCCTGACGCTTCGAGCGGTCGATCTCTTTCTGCAGCTCGCCTTCGCCCCGATAATGAATTTCGCTGATCGCTTCGGGCGCATCGAAGACTTTGCCGGTCTTCGGGATGCGCGCCATCATTCGTTCGGTGAACTTCGGGAACTCGACGAATTCCCTTCCATACGGGCGGCTCGATTTGCCACCGAAGCCGCTCCAGCGTTGCGGCACGTAGGTTTGGAATCCGACCCGCCCCTGCTCGCCGTCATTGGCAATGTCGACGCCGGCTTCGACCTCTTTTTCTATGATGTACGCGACGCGGTCGTCGGTGACCTCTTCGATTTTCCTGCGATCGATTCTTTTGCCGTCCTCCTGGTCGATCAGCATCGAGCTGAGCGGCTCGCCGCGCGGCATACTGCCGGCGTGTGTGGTGAGAATCCTTTCCGTGCTGAGTTTCATTGGACGCCGCTCCCTGCAAATTGCGTCGCCGATTGGAAAACCAATTCTTCTTAAACTATAGTATCGTGGTCGTCATAGCGGTACGTCGGTTCAGTCAAAATCGCAAATAGAAACGGTCCCGACGACATCAATGGGAGGGACGAATGGCATCAAAAATGCAACTTATCGGGGGCGCAGCCGTAGTGGCACTCGCTTGGCAAGTGGCAGCTGCGACGCCGGCGGGCGCTCAGAACGCCTTCGCTAACCTCGACATGGCGCCCGACAAGGTCGGCGGCATCGAGGACATGAAAGACATCACCGCCTATTGCGGCACCAAGCCGATCAAGGTCGCCTATTCCGACGGCTGGGGCGGCAATTATTGGCGTCAGATCACCCGCCGCGAATTCGAGGACGAGGCGAAGAAGTGCCCGAACATCACCGAGGTCCGCTACACCGACGGCGAGTTCAAGGCCGAGAAACAGATCGCTGACATCCAGGGGCTGATTGCCCAGAAGTTCGACGTCATCATCGTGTTCGCCGATACCGGCGTCGCACAGCTCAAGGTCATGCGGCAGGCGACCAAGGCGGGCATCGCCGTCATTCCGTTCAGCACCGGCGACGCGCCCTTCGGCGACATGGGCAAGGACTACCTGGTGCGCGTGACGGAGACGCAGATCGGGCTCGGCAAGATGCTCGCCGAGTGGATGGTGAAGACGCTCGACGGCAAGGGCAACGTGATCGTGCAAGGCGGCACGCCCGGCAACCCGATGACGGCGTCACAGCAAGTCGGCTGGCAGGAAGTCTTTGCCGCGAACCCGGGGATCCAAGTTCTCGAGGGCCCGGTTGATACCAACTGGGATCCGGCGCTGGCGCAGAAGGTGACGGCCGGCGAGATTGCCAAGTATCCGCAGATCGACGGCATCATGGCGGAAACCACCGGCCCGATCCGGGCCTTCCTCGCGGCCGGTCGTCCAATTCCGGCCTGGGCGGGGCAGGACCTGAACGAGCTCTCCTGCCTGTGGCAGGACCATCACGCCGACAACCCGACCTTCAAGCTGGCGACCGCCAGCGCGCACACCTGGCTGGCACGCCTGGCGCTGCGCAAGGGTGTCGCCGCGGTGGAGGGGATGGACAACACCGAGCCCAGCCTGATCAACCTGCCGTTCTCCGAAGACAGCACGTCGGATGACCCGGCGCTTGCCGTTAAGTGCGACAAGGACCTGCCGCCCACGGCTATCCCCTCCTCCATGGTCTCCGGTGGGGAGATGAAGGAGATCCTGTCCAAGTAACTTCCGTTTTCGGCTGCTGCTGCGATGATACCACCTAGGGGGGCGGGTGCGGCCGATCCGCAATCGGAACGGCGGCGGCCGGAGCGCGCTTGGACGAGGCGCGAGTACAAGGGGCGAAAAAAGCCGCTGCACCGGCTGCTGATCGTGACGGTTGCCACGGTCGCGCTGCTCGTGTGCGGCGGCATCGTTGCGCCCAGCACCGTCTCGGTCAGCGCGCTGCAGCTGATGCTGCCGTTCTTCGCGGTCCTGGCGGTCGCGTCGATCGGCCAGCATCTGGTGATCCAGCAGCGCGGACTCGACCTGGCGGTCGCCGGCATCATGTCGTTTGCGGCAGTTATCGTTTCGGCACTGCCGAGTTCGGAGGCCGGCGTCCCCGAGACGCTGGCCTACGTTGCGCTCGCACTGGCGATGGGACTTGGGGTCGGCGCGGTAAACGGCACGCTGGTTGCACTGCTCCGCGTCAATTCGCTGGTCACCACCATCGGCATGAATTCGCTGATGCTGGGGATCACCATGCACGTCACCAGGGGGTTCTCGCAGCAAGCGCCGCCGCCGCTCAACAAGTTCGGCGTCGGCAAGTTCCTCGAAATCCCGTTGACCGTGTACGTCTTGATCGTCATCGCCGCGATCGCAATCTTTCTCCTTGATAAAACGACCCTCGGACGGCGTTTCATCGCGACCAGCGTCAATCCGGATGCGGCGCTTACCGTCGGTATCCCGCTCGACGTGTATCGCGTCGCGACCTACGCGCTTGCCGGCTTTTGCTATGCTGCGGCGGGCGTGTTGCTGGCGGGCTATGTGCTGTCGCCGACCGTGTTCAGTGGCATGCCCTATCTGCTGGCGACTGTCGCGGCGGTGGTGGTCGGCGGCAATCCCATCGGCGGCGGCTTGCGCGGCAGTGTCACCGCAACCATTGTCGGCGCGCTTTTCCTCACCTATCTCGGCCAGCTCGTGCTCGCCGTCGGCTTCGAGACATCAGCCCAGAATATCGTTCAGGCCATCATCATCATCGCCAGCGTCGGCATTGTCGAAGTGGGCCGGCGCATTCGCTTCGAATGGATCCGCTTCAAATTTTGGGTCACCTCGCCTGATGTCGAGTTTCGGATTCGAACGACCTTTACGCGAACCGTGACACGGCTGGGACTATCGAAATTGCTGGACGTCGCGCCCGAGGTCAGGTGGCGGTGGCGCGCCGCCTACCTTCGACTGAAGAAGCGACTCGAAATCACAGAATGAGCGCCGGAAAACGGAATCTGCTGGGCGCCCCGGTCATGGGGATCGTGGGGGCGACAAAGTATTACGGCCCCGTGGAGGCGCTTAAGGCCGTCAGCCTCAGCATCCGGCGCGGCCAGGTGCACGCCGTCGTCGGTGAGAACGGCGCGGGAAAATCCACGCTCATCGGCATCGCCGCCGGCGCCGTGCCACCCGACTTTGCGGTCATTCGCGTGGCCGGCAAGGAAATCAAGAGACCCAACGCCAAGAAACTGCACCGGGCCGGCGTGGCGGTGACCTTCCAGCACCCCGAGCTGGCCGAGGAAATGACGGTTTTCGAAAATCTCCAGCTTGCGGCGCCGGCGCTCGCCGGCCCCGGCGGCCGGGCGGAAGCGGAGCGGTTGCTTGCGGTCGTGGGATCCGAACAGCACGCCATGTCGCTCGACGTCCGGGTCCGCGACCTGACGCTGGCGCAATTTCACATCATCGAGATCGCCGGAGCGATCGCGTCGAAACCCAAAGTGCTGTTTCTCGACGAGCCGACAGAGCCGTTCCAGCAAGCCGACATCGTCAAGCTTTTCGAACTCATCAATCGGCTGCGCGAGGAAGGAGTCGCGATCGTCTACGTCTCGCACCGGCTGCGCGAGATCGAGCAGATCGCCGATCACATCACCGTATTGCGCGACGGCAAGGTCATCGACAGCCGCCCGGCGGCGCGAATTACCACCGATCAGATCATCACGATGATCGCGGGCCGTCCGCTCGGACAGGTGTTTCCGGACAAGGCAAAGGGGGCGGGCGAAATCGTCCTTGAGGTCGAGAATCTCGCGGGGTCCGGCTTTGCGAATGTCAGCTTCAGGGCGCATGCCGGCGAGATCGTCGGCGTGACCGGCATCGAAGGCGAGGGCCAGCGCGAGTTCTTGCGCACCGTCGCCGGACTGGAACGGCGCACCGCCGGATCGGTGCGCATCAAGGGCAAAGCTGTCGAGGGCGACACCGCCGCGGCGGCGCGCCGCGCCGGCATCGGGTTCGTCACCGACGACCGCCATGAAGAAGGACTGTTTCTGACGCTACGGCTGCGCGAGAACATCGGTATCGGCGCGCTCGACCGCATTTCGACCGCTGGGGTGATCGACCGGAAGCGCGACCGCACTTTGACCAGGGAAGTGATGGACAGGCTCGGCATATACACCGGGTACCGCATCAAAGAGCACGACGACACTACGGCCGCGGAACTTTCCGGCGGCAACCAGCAGAAGACGCTGATCGGACGCGAAATTGCCGGCAAGCCTGAGGTTATCCTGATCGACGAGCCCACCAAGGGTGTCGATGTCGGCGCGCGTACCGGAGATCTACGAACGCTTGCGCGAACTCGCCTACAGCGGCGTCGCTGTGGTGGTGTCGTCGTCTGACGGCATCGAGCTTGAGGGCCTGTGCGACCGGGTTGTTGTGTTCGCGCGCGGGCAGATCGTGAAAGAGCTTGAAGGCGAGACCCTCACCGACGAAGCCATTACCGAGGCGAACATGACCGCCACGGTGGCGCGCGAAGGTGGCCCGGCCCGCACCAGGAAGGGAGAAGAAGAACCCTGGCGCCGCGTCATGGCAGCCGACCGGTTTCCCGCAGCGGTGCTGAGTGTGCTGACCGCCATCGTGCTCCTCGGCACCAATTCGATTAGCGAGTATTTCCTCTCGGCCTTCAATATCGGGACCATGCTGACCTTCCTCGCGATCCTGGCTTTCATCTCGATCGCCCAATTGGGCACCATCCTGGTCGGCCGGATCGACCTCTCGGTCGGCGCTTTGGCCGGATTCGTCGTCGTGCTCGCATCGTTCCTGACGCCCGACGGCGCCGGGCCAGGTGAGGCTCTCTGGGGTGCGACGCTGATCTTGGCGATCACGGCGGGGTTCGGCCTGTTTCAGGGCTGGCTGGTCACCTGGCTCAACATACCGGCGATCGTGGTGACGCTGGCCACATTCATCGGCCTGCAAGGCATGTCGCTCGTCCTGCGGCCGCAGGCGGGCGGCGCGATTACGGACTACATCTCCGACGTGACGCAATGGAGCTTCGCCGCGGTGCCGGCCTGTTTCCTGGCGATCGTGGTCATCGTAGCGGTGTTCGAATTCGGCCTGTTCCGCACCCGGCCTGGGCCGGCGGCTGCGCGCCGTGGGGTCCAATCCGCTCGCCGCGACGCGCGTCGGCATCAGTGCCAACCGGCATATCTTGCTGGCCTTCACTCTGTCAGGGTTGCTGACCGGGATCGGCGGGCTGATTTTGGCGGGGCAAGTCGGCATCGGTTCGCCTGCTACCGGAATCGACTACACGCTGATGAGCATCACCGCCGTCGTGCTCGGGGGCACCAGAATTGCAGGCGGGCGCGGCTCGGTCCTGTCCGTCTTGATGGGCGCGGCCCTGGTGCAGTCGCTGTCGAGCGCATCCTCCTTCATCAACCAGGATTCCGCACTCCATTTGACTGTTTTGGGCGCAGTCACCCTGGTTGCCGCGACTTTCTTCAGCGTCGCGCGGAGAGAACGAACCGGATAGGGCCATTCGAGAGCCTCAGCCGCTGATACGTTTCGTCCAGAGTGTGCGGCGCGTTCGACTCAAAGAGACCCCAAATTCGGAAATCGTGAACAATGCTCGTGTTCGGTTCGACCATGTTTGTTCCGATGGCGCCCGCACTTCATGCAATTCCGGTGACGTTTCTTAGCAGCCCCGCAAGCTGCGGCGCGCAGGCAAGCACGGCGCCGCCGTGCTCGATCCCTCCATTGCCAACGAAGTCATTTGCCCATCCGCCGGCCTCCTCCACCAGCAGGATTCCGGCAAGGATATCCCACGAATTCAGGAACAGCTCGCAATAGCCGTCGACGCGAGCGCTTGCGACACGCGCCAGACCGAGCGCCGCCGATCCGCCCTGGACGATTCCGTGACCGGAGCGCACCAGCGCACCGACAAGCTGCAAGTAATCCTCGATCGGTTGGACGGAAGAATAGCCCACCTCGATCAACCGGCTCTTGGCGCGGCCGTCATCGCGAATTCGGAGCGGTTGATCGTTCAAAAAGGCACCGCGCCCGCGGACGGCGACGAACATTTCTTCGGCGATCGGATCGTAGACGACGCCGATCTCGGTTCGCCCGTCGGCGTGGAATGCAATCGAGATGGCGAAATGGGCAATGCCGCGTGCGAAATTCTGCGTCCCGTCGATCGGATCGATCACCCACAGCCGGGATGCCATACTGCCCCCCGACTCCTCGGTCAGAACGCCGTCGGTCGGAAATATCTCACTCAACCTGGTGACGATGAACCGGTCCACTTCGAGGTCAGCCTGCGTTACCAGATCGCAACGACCTTTCTCCCTGACGTCGAGTAGCTCAGGGGTGTGAAAGTACCGCTTGGCGATCTCTCCGGCCTCGCGTGCAATCTGCCGGGCGAAGGCGGAACGCCGCTTGATTTCGTCGTGGTTCACGGCCCCGTCCTCGCAAAGACCCCGGAGCATCCGACCTTGCCAGATGCTCCGGGGCATGCTCGCCGCCTTCGTCAGTTGCCGACGACGGCATTCCAACCGTCGACGATGTTCTTGATGGCCGCCGAGTACGACTTCAAGCTGCTCGGAAAATGCAGGTTCTTGAATTCGCTGGCAGGCACAATCTTGGCCTTGACGTCATCGGGTAGCGCAACATCGCGTGTGGGATGAGCGTGCCCCTCCGCCAGCATGATCTGCCCCTGATCCGAATAGAGGAAATCAAGCGCTGCCCTGGCGGCATTCGGGTGCGGCGCCGTGGCGCTCAAATACTGCGCGAAGATCATCCCCACAGTGCCATCCTGCGGGATAATCACCTTGAGCGGCAGGCCGGTGGAATCGCGCTTGGCGAGCCCGTCGAAGTCGTAAACCAGGGAAATCGGGCATTCGCCCTTCTGCACCGAAGCGACGTTAAGCACGACGCCCTGGCGAAGATTGCCGGTATCACGGAGCTTCTTGAACCAATCGAGACCCGGCTGGACGTTGTCCTCGCCGCCGCCATTGGCGTAGGCCGCCGCAAGCACAGAGGCTGTTGCATAGGTCGAGACGCGCGGATCTCGGCTGCAGACCATGTCGTTGTATTCGGGCTTGAGCAGGTCGTTCCAAGTGGCCGGCATCGTCTTCACGACGTCAGTATTGACCAGGATGGAGATCGCCCCCCAGTAGGCCGACGCCCAGCGGCCGTCGGGATCCTTGCGGTCCGCGGGAATCGAGTCCCAAGATGAGTTCTTGAACGAAGCCGCAAGGTTATTGTCGAGCAGACGCCCGAGGAAGTCGTAGCCGATATCGGCCATGTCCATCACCGGCGCGTTCTTCTCGGCCATGAGGTGGGTGATTTCCTCGGCCGACGTCATGTCGGTGTCAGTGTGGGCCACCTTGTACTTGCCTTCGATGGCATCGAAGATCGCCCCCAAGTTGACCCAGTCGTCGGACATCCCGTAGCTGACGAGCTGGCCTTCCTTGGCCGCGTCCGCAGCGATCTGATCCATGCTTTGCGCCAGGGCCGGCGAAAGCACCATCGTCAAGCCGGCCACGATCGGCACCGCGATCGTCACGTTCCATAGTCGCTTAGAAGACATATCCCTCTCCTTATCGTTGTACAGTGGATGTTTGGCGGCCGCCGACCGCCGTTGCTCTACGTGGCCTCATGCACGAATTGTCCTTCCCGCTCTGCTTCGTCAGACTTGGTGGCGCGCGACCTGCGCGCCGTGACCAAGAGGATCGCGAGCGACACGATCCAGGCGACGAGAAAGCTGATCACCGCGAGCGCACTTGCCTGCCGGGCGTCGAAGCGTGTGAATTCGACGAGGTAGAGAGGAAACGTCTTGAAGCGCGTGCCGATCAGCAGATTCGCCAGGGTGAACTCTGCAAAGACCGTGGAGAAAACGAGCAGGCTGCCGTTGACGACTCCGGGCAGCACGTTGGGAAGGATCACGCGCAGGAAGACCAACCACGGATTGGCGCCCAGGCTCTGCGCGGCTTCGCGCAGGGTGTGCGCATCAATGCTCTCCAGCGCGTTCATGACCGCGCGGTACATGAACGGAAGGGTCAGTACCAGGTATGAGGCGATCAGGATGTTGGCGGTGTTGACCAGCGGTAACGGCACACGCGAGTAAAGCTGCAAAAGACCGAGCGCGAGCACGACGCCCGGCATGCCGAACGGCACCATGGAAAGCAGGTCGAGCCACACCTTGGCGCGCGGCACCTTCGTGTTGGCGAGATAGGCGGTCGGCGTCATCAGCGCCACCGAGATGACGACGGTGACCGCTGCAACGTAGAAGGAATTGTAGAGAGAGCGCTGAAAGGCCAAACGCGACGTGACCTTGATCCACCAGGCGAAGGTGAAGCCCTCGGGCCATATCGTGCGATCCCAGCGGATCGCGACCGAGAACATCGCGGTGGCGATCACTGGGACGATCATGAACAATACGAACAGCACGAGCACGACGCCTCGCCAGGAGAGCCATTTTGGCCACGGCCCGAGCGTGCGTGTTGTCCGCGTCGACTGGACACTCATATCCGTATCCCCGATCGCTTTGCCAACACGCGGTAGGCGACCACTGAGATCACCATGATGCCGAGCGAGAGCATGGCGAGAGCGTCGGCGAGGGCCGGATCGAGCTGAACCTCGCCGCGGATGACGGCCGCGATCTGGACGGTGACCAGGTTCACGCCCGCTCCGGTCAGCGTCCACGCTGTCGCGTAGGCGCCGAACGCATTGGCAAAGAGCAGAAAGAAGCTGCTCAGGAGACTCGGCGTGAGGATCGGCAGCGCCACGCGCGTCCAGTACTGGCGGGGTGCTGCCCCGAGGCTCGTCGCCGCTTCGCGCCACTCCTTCTGTAGACCGTGCAGCGAGGGGATGATGAGCAGGATGGCGAGAGGCATCTGAAAGTAGACGTAGGCAATGATCAGACCGGAGATCGAATAGATGCGAAACGACGGATAGAGGTCGATGCCGATCGAGCGGAGCAGCAGCGTCACCACACCGGTGGAGCCGAGCGTGATGATGAAGGCGAAGGCAAGCGGCGCTCCGCCGAAGCTCGCGGTGACGTCCGCGAGCGCCGTCAATGTGTGTCTGACGGAGGCGCTCGGCGACGTGATGATGGCGTAAGCGACAACGGTCCCCAGCGTGATCCCGAAGAACGAGGTGCAGAACGACAGGAAGAGGCTGTTGCCGAACGCGTGCGTCATCTGTGGGCTGAGCGCCCGCGCGAAATTCGATAGCGACAGACTGCCGTTGGCGATGAAGCTCGAGCGCGCGAGGATCAGCATGGGGAGGATTTCGAATGCGATGGCGAAGAGCGCGAAAGGCGCAAGCCCGAGCCACGCGAGACGAAGAGGTCGTTTCACGGCCTCCTCCCTCACACCGTGAGGACCATTGAATTGACGGCGGCATCGATCGGCCCCTCGTAGAAGGCGCCGGCCTGCCGGACGATCGCTTCATCGTCGGTGGTCGGGTAAATGTGGGTCAGAACAAGACGCTTCGCACCCGCCGCTTGCGCCACACGCCCGGCGGCATCGGCCGTCATGTGGTCGTCCGTCTCGTAGCCCTGCGGGAAGGCGCACTCGCAGATGAACAGATTTGCGCCACGCGCCAGCGTCGTCAGTTCGGGGACCTCGGTCGCGTCTCCGGAGTAGACGACGATGCGCCCGGCGGCCTCGACGCGAAACGCCAGGCTGTTGCTTGTGTGGCCGGTCAGCGCGACCGTCAGGGTCCAGTCGTCACGTTGATGGCGCCCGACGTCGAGTTCGGTCACGTTCAAGACGTACTGTTCCGGCGCGATGCCGTCGAAGAGCTCGATTATAGCGTCGGTGAAGCCGCGGAGCCCACGGCAGCCGGCGACCTCCAGCGGTTTTGTCCGCGTCCAGCCGGGCGTGGCGTTGTTCGCCTGCAGGAGTCCCACCAAGTCGAGGACATGGTCGGGATGCAGGTGGCTGATGAAGATATGGTCGAGGTCGCGATAGCTGACGCCCGCCGCGGCAAGCCGCGCGAGCGTTCCGGCGCCCATGTCGAAGACCAGACTTTGGTCACCGAAGCTTAGCAGGTAGCCGGCCGAACTGCGGTGCGGCGCGGGAACGGCCGTGCCCGCGCCGAGAATCGTGAGCTGCATGCCCGAACTCATGCGCTTTGTCTCCGCCGGCCCATGTCAGGCCGCCCGATCCGGCGCCAGCACGCGGCAAGCGTTCGGCTGGAAGGACAGGGCAACGCGATCGCCGCGCCGGAACGTCCTGTCCTGTGCCGTCGGCACGTCGACGATGAAGGGTTGCCCGTGTGCATTGAGGGCGAAGCGCTTGGCGACGCCGAGAAACGTCACGCCGTCTATCGAGGCGATCAGGTTGTTGCCGTTCTTCGCCGCAGCGTTGTCCGGCTCGTTCAGCGAAATTGCCTCAGGTCGCACGAGCAGCGTGACGCCCTGGCCGACGTGCATGCGTTCCGTGGTCTCGGCGGGAACCAATATCTGGTGATCGCCGCAGCTCACCCTGCCTTCATGCGAGTCGCTGACCCGACCGTCGAGAATGTTCATCCTGCCGATGAACCCGGCGACGAAGCGCGAATTCGGCTGCGCATAGATCTCTTCGGGCGTCCCAACCTGTTCGATCTGTCCGTCACGCATGACGACGATGCGGTCTGAGATGGCGAGCGCCTCTTCCTGATCGTGGGTGACAAATATGGTGGTCTTGCCGAGCGAGGTCTGGATTTCGCGGATCTGATCTCGCAAGCCGACGCGGACAACCGCGTCGAGCGCGCTCAGCGGCTCGTCGAGCAGCAGCATTCGCGGATCGATCGCCAGCGCGCGCGCAACGGCGACGCGCTGCTGCTGGCCGCCGCTCATCTGCCGCGGCATCTTGTTGGCATCGATGCGCCGAAGCTTCACGAGGGTCAGCAGCTCGTCCACTCGGCGCTTGATCTCGTCGCGGCTGCGCCCGGCGATGCGCATCCCGAACGCGATGTTCTCCTCGGCTGTCAGATGCGGGAAGAGCGCATAGTTCTGGAAGACCATCCCCATGCGGCGGCGGTGCGGCGCGGCGTTCAGGATGTTCTCGCCGTCGATGCGCACCTTGCCCGAATCCGGCGTCTCGAACCCTGCCACGATGCGCAGCGTCGTCGTCTTGCCGCATCCGGAAGGGCCGAGCAGCGAGACCAACTCGCCGCGCTCGATAGCGATATTGAAATCGTGCAACGCGGTATGCGCGCCGAAGGTCTTGTTCAGCCCCGCCATCTCGACCCAGGGCATCCTAGCGCATCCCTTCCCATGCACGGTGGCCCGTCACACCCAACCTCCGTCGACAATGAAATGCTGCGATGAGCACATGCGGCTGTCGTCCGCGGCCAGGAACAGCGCCATGCGCGCGACATCGGCGGGATATACGCGATCCGGCAGGCACTGCCGTTCTGCGATCTGCCGTTCCCCCGCCGCGTCGAGCCAAAGGCGCATTTGGCGCTCGGTCATGACCCAGCCGGGAACCACGCAATTGACGCGGATGCGATCCGGACCAAACTCCCGCGCCAGCGCACGCGTCAGCCCGGTGATCGCCGCCTTGCCGGTGACGTAAGCCGGGCAGTCTCCGTCGCCGACCATCCAGGTGATCGAGCCGAAATTGATGATGGAGCCGCCTCCAGCCGCCTTCATCTGCGGTCGCACCGCCTGGGCCGCGAAGAACTGGTGACGGACGTTCACCGCCATGCGGTCGTCCCAATAGGCGACCGTGACGTCTTCGCTTCTATGGCGGTCGTCGTTGCCAGCATTGTTGCACAGAATGCGGATCGCGCCCTGCCGTCCGGCGACCTCTTCGACGGCATCGTGCAAGGCGTCGATGTCGCGGAGATCGCACGCAGTGAAACGCGGCACCGGGTCACCTCTCGCCGCGATGCGCTCCACAAGCGCAACGGACGGTTCCTCCAGCACGTCGACGAAGGAGACCCGGCTGCCCTGCTCGCAGAAGTGCTCGACCAGGCTTGCGCCGATGCCGCTGCCGCCGCCGGTGACGAAGACACTGCGGTCCTTCAGGCTGGGATATATCGCGCCGTTCTCGATCTCACCGCTCATCGGCTTCGCTCAGTGTGAATGGCGGGGGATTCCTGCGTCACGCCGCCCGACCAGAAAATCGAAGTCGCACCCCTTGTCGGCTTGCATCACCCGCTCGGCGAACAGGCTCTGGTAACCGCCGACTGGCAGCGGCGGCGGCGACCAGTTCTTTCGCCGCTCAGCAAGCTCATCTTCGTCGACGAGAAGCTCCAACCGTCTCCCCGCCACATCGAGGTCGATCAGGTCGCCATCGCGAACGAGGGCAAGCTCGCCTCCAACAGCGGCTTCGGGGCTGGCGTGCAGCACGACGGTTCCGTAGGCGGTGCCGCTCATCCGGGCATCGGATATGCGCACCATGTCCGAGACGCCACGCTTCAGCAGCTTGGCGGGAAGCGGCATGTTGCCGACCTCGGCCATGCCGGGGTAGCCGCGCGGGCCGCAATTCTTGAGCACCATCACGCTCTTCGCGTCGACCGCCAATCCCGCATCATCGACGCGGGCGTGATAGTGTTCGATGTTCTCGAACACGACGGCACGACCGCGATGCTGCATCAAGTTAGGCGTCGCCGCCGACGGTTTGATGACTGCACCGTCGGGGGCGAGATTTCCACGCAGCACCGCAATTCCGCCCTGTTCGGTCAACGGCCGGTCGAAGGGTCGGATCACCTCGTGATTGTAGTTCGGGGCATCCGTGACGATCTCGCCCATGGTCTTTCCGGAAACCGTCGCCGCATCGAGATGAAGCAGCCCCGCCTCGCCGAGAGACCGCATCACCGTGCGCAGCCCCCCGGCGTAGTAGAAATCCTCCATCAGGAAGCGGCCCGACGGCATCAGATCGACGATTGTGGGAACGTCGCGGCCGAGGCGATCCCAGTCATCGAGGTCGAGCCCGACGCCGACGCGGCCGGCGATGGCAATCAGGTGAATGACAGCGTTTGTCGATCCGCCGATCGCCCCGTTGACGCGGATCGCGTTTTCGAACGCAGCGCGGGTGAGAATGCTTGAAAGGCGAATGTCCCTCTCGACGAGCTCGACGATCCGGCGGCCCGCCAAGTGGGCGAGCACACGACGGCGGGAATCAACGGCGGGGATTGTCGCATTGTCCGGCATTCCTACGCCGAGAGCCTCGACGAGGCTCGCCATCGTCGAAGCGGTGCCCATCGTCATGCAGCTGCCGGCCGAGCGGCTCTGTCCATATTCGGCAGCGAGGAAGTCCTCGACGGACATGCGGCCCGCCCTCACATCCTCGTAGAATCTCCACACATGCGTGCCCGAACCGATGGTCTGGCCCCTGAAATTGCCGTTGAGCATGGGCCCTCCCGACACGACGATCGTTGGGAGATCGCAGCTTGCCGCGCCCATGAGTAGAGCGGGGGTGGTCTTGTCGCATCCGACGAGCAGGACGACGCCGTCGATCGGATTGCCGCGGATCGATTCCTCGACGTCCATGCTGGCAAGATTGCGAAACAGCATCGCCGTCGGACGCATATTGGATTCGCCGAGCGACATGACCGGGAATTCGAGCGGGAACCCGCCGGCTTCATAGACGCCACGCTTGACGTGGTCCGCGATGCCACGCAGGTGCGCATTGCACGGGGTCAGCTCCGACCAGGTGTTGCAGATGCCAATCACCGGGCGCCCATCGAATTCGTCAGCCGGGAACCCCTGGTTCTTCATCCAGCTGCGATGCATGAAAGCGTTCTTGCCGTCACCGCCAAACCAGGCGGCCGAACGAAACTTGCGGTCTGTCGACATGAGCGCCTCGGCCCCTACTTTCGCCGGCCGCGTCGCGCGGCGATCGCCTGGCGCACATCGTCCTCCGCCTGATCAAGCAGAGAGAGAAGCGCACGCCGCGCACCGGGCGCATCACCCGCGGCGATGCGGTTTGCGACCCGCCGGTGCAGCGGCATCGAATGGCGCTGCCCGCGCGAATTGTCATTGGAGAGTCGGAAACTGATGAGAAGGGCGTTTTCGATAAGCGCAGCGAGAGAGCCGATCAGCTCGTTGCCGGTCATGCGCAGGATGGCTTGATGAAAGGCGAGGTCGGGCTGAGCGAAGCGCTCGCCATCGTCGGCCGTCTGCTCCATCTCACCAAGCAACGCCTCGAGCTCAGCGAGCTGTTCGGTCGAGGCACGCTCCGCAGCAAGCGACGCGGCCATCGGTTCGATGGCGCGACGCAGCTCGAATAGCTCGCTGGCGTCGCGAGCGCCCCTGGCGGAGGCGTAGCGCCACGCCAGCACATCGGGATCGAGAAAGTTCCAATCCGATCGAGGGCGGACGCGGGTGCCGACCTTCGGTCGCGATTCGAGGAGACCCTTGCCGGCGAGCACCTTGATGACCTCGCGCAGCACAGTGCGGCTGATGCCGCGCATTGCGCTCCAATCATCCGCATTGGGCAGCGGCTCCCCGGGGGCCAGGTCGCCGCGTACGATCTTGCCGCCGATTTCGTGCAGTACCTGTTGCGTGGAGGCTTCCCAATGTCGGCCCGTTCGATCTGATCGGGGCTTTCCGATCGCCTCCGAAACGGTTGCGACGCGTTGGCATTTTGGTCGCCGTTGCAATCTTCATATTATTCATATAATTAACTTTATATAGGAGCCGCTTGAAACGTCAAGGATCGCAATGGAGACGATCGCGTCGTCGCTGGTTGACCTGAGCGACGGCATTGCCGCAGCGACCGTGGCTCCCGCTATCGGCGGAGCGTTGGCGTCGTTCTATTGGCGCGATGACGGAAGAAGAATCGACTGGCTTCGGCCGGCGGGGCCGCGCGCACTATCTCAACGCAACGCCGGCGAGATGTCCTGCTTTCCGCTGGTGCCCTACTCGAATAGGATTCGAGGCGGACGCTTCAAGTTCCGGGACCGCACTGTTGAGCTGCCGGTGTCTCCGGCGGATCCACATTTCGAACATGGCCACGGCTGGCGTTCACAGTGGCGCGTCGAGGAGCAGCGGCCTTCATGGGTCCGGCTGCGCTATTGCCACGCACCCGATGCCTGGCCGTGGCTTTACGAAGCAGTGCAGGAGATCGGACTTGCCGACGGCGCGCTTGGCATCCAGCTGACTGTTCGCAATCTTTCGGACGAGCCGATGCCTGCCGGTTTCGGCCTTCACCCCTATTTCCCTGCGCCACCCGGTACAAGGCTGGCAACCGATGTAGAGGCGATGTGGGAAACGGACAGTGAGGTGTTGCCTACGCGGCTGGTCGGAGCGGCCGGGCGACTGCACGCGCTCGACCTCTGCGATCACGAATTCGACAACGTCTTCACCGGCTGGTCGCGCAGCGCCCGCATCCTCTGGCCGCGCGCCTCATTACGCCTCGATGCCGATCCGCCCCTTAGCTTTCTGGTGCTCTACACGCCTGCCGGTGAGCCATTCTTCGCGGCCGAACCGGTCAGCAATATTACCGACGCTCTGAACCTGGCATCGGCTGGGCAGGACGGCACCGGCCTCTTCGAGCTTAAACCCGGTGAGAGCCGCGCTGCCGATGTCCGCTTCACACCATGTCTTTGAAGTTCCGGCCAGGCCTTCGCCTGTGCCGGCTTCTGAGGATCGCGACCGCCGCCCCGGTTGACAGCCGATTTCACCTAGATACTATGATAGTATCATTAAACGATCGGGAGCGTAGTCGGTTGATGTGCATCCGGGGACTTCGCCTGAAGCGCGATCTACGTGTCGGGGGAGCGGAGCTCATGCCATGAGCATGAGAGGACTTGTCGGGCAGGTCGTTCGCAGCGTCGGCACTGACATCGTCTCGGGGCGGCTCACAACCAATCAGCCGCTCCCCAAAGAGGCGGACTGGGCGGAGAAGCTCGGTGTAAGCCGTACCGTCCTTCGCGAAGCGACGAAGGTGCTGATCAGCAAGGGGCTGGTTGAATCGCGCCCGCGCTTAGGGACGAAGGTCCGCGACCCCAGGTACTGGAGCATCCTCGATCCCGACGTACTGAGATGGCGCCTCGATGCGGCGCCCCGCGAGACCTTCGTGCGCGAACTTTTCGAGCTGCGACGCATCTTCGAGCCGGCGATCGCCGGGCGCGCGGCCGAGAAGGCATCGGAGCTTGACATTCAGGCGCTGTCGGCCGCTTACGCGGAGATGGAGCGCATGGCGGACGATCCGAAAGGATTCATCGCGCCGGACGTGGAATTCCACAAGACGATCGTGCGCTCGGTGGAAAACCGAATGGTCGATGCGCTCGGCAGCGTCATCGACGCCGCCCTCATCATGAGCCTCCATCTCACACTTGATGCGCCCGAGGGGCATCGACCCTCTCTCCCGCTCCACAAGAAGGTTCTGAATGCCATCAGGCGCCGCGATCGTGTCGGCGCCGCCCGAGCGATGGAAGTCCTGATCGACAACGCGCAGCAGGATGCGCTGAAGGCGCTCGACGCCGAATCCCTGCAGCCCACCGACAGGAGGCGGAGCGCGTGACCGGCGGCGGTCGCAAGATGCGGGCACAAGCCTGGTTCGGTGGAACCGGCAGGAACTCGATGATGCATCGCAGCTGGATGAAGAACGAAGGCATGCCGTCGGACGTCTTCGACGGGCGGCCGGTCATCGGCATCTGCAATGCGTGGTCGGAGCTGACGCGGTGCAACGCACAACGCGATCGCGCGGCTAGGCCGCGAAGACGGACCGATCAAGGTCCTCGTCAACAATGCCGGCCACGCGACCACCATCGCGTCGAGAACCTAACGGTAGAGTATCGGAACGACCACCAAGAGGTGAATCTGAGGCACCAGTTCTTCGCCTCCCAGGCGGTGCGTCGGCAGATGCGCGATTCCGGCGGTGGAGCGATCGTGAATCTCGGCTCGATCAACTGGATGGATGGCGAGGCGGATTGCATCATCTACGTCACTGCCAAGGCAGCCGTGAACGGGCTGACGCGTGGTCTTGCACGCGAGTTCGGGCCGGAGAACATCTGCGCGAACTGCGTGGTCACGGCCGCTACGGCTCGCGGCCGACGACAGCCGCATGTGCACCTCGCAGAGCTTCATCGTGGATGCGGGATGGGTGTGAGCGGCCGCCGATATGGACGAGGAGGAAAGGCCGAAATCGTTTCAATGTGAGCAGGAGGGTAAAATGACGGGAGCTTTCAAGACGAGCGCTTTTGTTGCCGCGTCCACGTTGGCGCTTGCCATTGGCATGGGCAGCGCCACTGCTGAGCAGCTGCGCATCCTATCCTGGCAAGGCTACGCCGACGAGGACTGGGTGAAGGAATTCGAACAGGAGACCGGAGCCGACGTGAACGTCGTGTTCATCGGCACCGACGATGAGATTTGGGCAAAGATCAAGGGCAGCGAGGGCAAGGACTTTGACCTCTTCGCGGTCAACACCGCACAGCTGCAGCGCTACATCGACATCGGGCTGACGACCCCCTACGACATGGACATGCTGCCGAACCAGAAGGAGACGCTGCCGCGCTTCCGCGACCTGACGAAAGTCTCCGGCACCATGCGCGACGGCAAGGTCTACGGCATCCCGTTCGCCTTTGACACCATAGGCATCATCTACGACACCGAAAAGGTGAAGACGCCGCCAACTTCCTGGGATGTGTTCTACGATGACGAATATACCGGTCGCATCCTCGGCTACGACAATGGCGAGCACAATTTTTCGATCACCGCGCTCGACATGGGAATCGAAGATCCGTTCCACCTGTCGGACGAGCAGATGCAGGCGGCGAAGGGCAAGCTGATTGACATGAAGCACAATCTCCTCAGCCTGTACTCGACGGCCGACGAGGCGCTGCAGCTCTACCAGCAGAACGACGTCGCCATCATCTGGGCGAACTATGGTCAGCAGCAGGTGAAGATGATGAAGGATGCGGGCGCGCCGATAGCGTACATTAACGCTAAGGAAGGCGCCCTCGCTTGGCTCGACACCTGGGCCATGACCAGCGGTGTGCAGAACAAGGAGCTTGCTGAGAAGTGGGTGAACTTCGCGCTCAAGAAGGAGATCAGCGGCGCGCTCTCCGAGCGGCAGGGCTTCGGCAACACGGTGGTGGCGTTTCCGAGCGCCGGCGAGAACGACAAGATCGTTTGGCTGGAGACGGTCGAGGATCCGACGAAGCGCGCCGACCTCTGGAATGAGATCAAGGCGGCGCCGTAACATGATCGGGCGGCCGCCGGGGACCGCTCCGGCGGCCGCGTCGCCCCGATCCGAAATGAAATACTGCCGCCGGTCGTGAACAGCCTCGTCGAGCTTCAGAGCGTCAGTCTTTCCTACGGGCCGGTCGAGGTCCTGCATGCCATCGACCTGGCGGTGATGAACGGCGAGTTCCTGGTCGTGCTCGGGCCCAGCGGATCGGGAAAGACTACAATTCTGAGATTGATTGGCGGCTTCCTGCAGCCGACCAAGGGGCGCATCGTGCTTGACGGCGCGGACATCGCCCACGTCTCGATCAACCGGCGGCCGTTCAATACCGTCTTTCAGGACTATGCGCTCTTTCCGCACATGACGGCGGAAGAGAACGTCGCCTACGGCCTGAAAGTGCGCGGCGTGAATCGCTCGGAAATCCGCGCGCGAGTGCGTAAAACGCTTTCCCTCGTCGCGCTCGGCGACTTCGCCGACCGCCACCCGGCGCAGCTCTCCGGCGGGCAGCAGCAGCGCATCGCGCTCGCGCGGGCGATCATCTGCGAGCCGCGCCTCGTCCTGCTTGACGAGCCACTCGGCGCGCTCGACGCGGAGCTGCGCCGGCAGATGCAGCGCTTCCTCAAGGAGCTGCAGCGCGAGATCAGAACGACATTCCTGTTCATCACGCACGACCAGGAAGAGGCCGTGACCATGGCCGACCGCATCTGTGTCATGCGCGCGGGGCGGATCGAGCAGGTGGGAACGCCGAGCGACGTCTATTACCGCCCCGCGAACGAGTATGTGGCGCGCTTCTTCGGTGACAACAACGTCATTCCGGGAAGCATCCGTACCGACGGCGGACAATATGCGCTGGTGGAGACGCCATTCGGCAGCTTTTCGGGCGCGCAGGCACCCGATGCCCGCACCGGCGGCTCATCCGCCATTCTCGTCGTGCGGCCGGAGACGATTCAGATCACACCTTCCAACGCTATACCAAATCGCGCGCGCGCACGGGTGCGCGCGATCGATTTCGTGGGACCGATCACCCAGATCTTCGTCAATCCGGTCAACTCCACCGGCCAGATGCCGCCATTGATGATCAAGCTTGCAAGTAGCGTTGACGGCCCGGCGCTCGCCGTCGGCGACGAGGTTGAGATCGGCTGGCGGAGCGACGACGCCCACATAGTCGCGACATGACGCACGCTGTCGCAGTGCCGACGCCAGGGCGCGAACGCGAAAGCCCGATGCGCTTCGTCGTCGTCACGATCGCCTACGGAGCGCCGCTTCTCTTCATCCTCGTTCCGCTCCTGCTCTTCCTGCTTCAGAGCTTCTTCCGGATGGAGAACAACGATATCGTCCACGAATTCTCGTTCGCGAACTATGTTCGCTTCTTCTCCGACCCGATCTTCATCCCGATCCTCATCTACACCTGCCTGCTGTCGGCAGGGGCGGCGCTAATCACCGTCGTTCTCGGTTATCCGGTGGCGCTGCTTCTCGCCAGCATGACTGGTCGGCTCAAATATGCCCTGACTCTTTCTCTTCATCATACCACTTCTGATGAGCTACATCATCAAGATCTATGCGATCCGCAGCCTTCTCGGCGGCAACGGCTTTCTGAATCGCATACTCATCCATCTCGGCGTGATCGATCATCCGATCACGTTTCTGATCTTCAATCTCTATGCGGTGATGCTGACGCTATCGCTCATCCTGCTGCCGTTTACGATGCTGCCGATCTTCATCACCATCGACAAGATTCCGCGGCATCTGATCGACGCCTCCTACGATCTTGGCGCGACGAGCCTGCAGACATTCGTTCGCGTCGTGTTGCCGCTATCACTGAAGGGCACGATGGTGGGTGCCTCCTTCACCTTCATGCTGGCGCTCGGCGACTTCGTGACGCCGCAGATGGTTGGCGGGATGAACGGTCTGACCTTCGGCCGCATCATCTACAGCCAGTTCGGCTTCGCGTTCAATTGGCCGTTCGGTTCGGCGCTCTCCGTCATTCTTCTCACTGTCGTCGCGGTTGTGCTGATCGTGATCGGTTGGCTCTTCGGGCGGGGGATGCGGCCTGCATGAGGCTTTCGTCTTTCGCAATCCGGATTCTGTCTTTGGTCGCGCTGTTTGTTGCCATTCTCCTCTACGGCCCGTTGGCCGTGGCGATTTTTTTCTCGTTCTTCCGGCTGGAGCGGAACGAAGTGCAATGGGACAGCTTCTCTTTCGACGCCTACCGCGCGCTGTTCCGCAACGAGGCGGTCCTCGACGCGCTGACGAACACGGCCATGGTCGGCGCGCTCGCTGTCGTCCTCGCGCTCGTCTTCGGCACGATCATCGCGTTCTACTATCACAACAGCCGCTCACGAATGCGCCACGTCCTTCAATTCGTAGTGTTTCTGCCGTTTCTGATGCCGCCCATCATCACCGGCCTCTCGCTTCTGATCTTCTTCCGTGAAACGGGCATTCCCCGCTCCCTCGCAACGGTCGTCGTCGGACATACCGTTTTCGTGCTGGCGATCGCCTATCAGATCGTTCTGACCCGGCTTCAAGCGCTGCGCCCCAGCCTCATCGACGCGTCGCTTGATCTCGGAGCCAGCCGCTGGCAGACCTTCCGCTTCGTGCTCGCACCGAACCTGATCTCGGCGTTCCTGTCGGCGGCGATCCTCGCCTTCGCGCTCTCCTTCGACGAGACGCTGATCACCCTTCTGGTCACCGGCACGAGGAACACGCTGCCGATGTGGCTCTGGAGTTCCATGCGCCTCGGCTTCAAGCCCGACATCAACGCGCTCGTTGCGCTGATCCTGCTGTTCTCAACGGCGCTGGCCTTTCTCGCTTTGCGGCTGTTCAGGCCGACACCTGACACCTGAGGCAGACCTTTCACATTTGGAGACTCGTATGGACACGGAATTGGTTAAAGAGGCGAAGGCGCGACTCTATTCGGGGGTGATCTCCGACGTGCTCGATGGCCTTGGCAACATGCACCACGCTCTGCCCCCGCGAATCCGGCCTCTCGACGATACGCTCGTCCTCTTCGGCCGCGCGCGGACGGCGCTGTACATGCCAGTCTACCACGTCGAGCCGGAGACCAATCCGTATGAATTAGAAATCGCGCTCGTCGACAGTCTCGAAGACGGCGACATCGCGGTGATGGCTTGTGCTCAGGAAGAACGCATCGCGCCCTGGGGCGAGCTGTTGACCACGGCCTCGCGGGCGCGCGGAGCGGCGGGCTGCGTGACCGACGGTCTGGTACGCGACGTGCGTCTCATCCGCGAGATGCAGTTTCCGGTCTTCTCCTCCGGCATCGGTCCGCTCGACTCCAAGGGGCGCGGCGAAGTCAAGGCGATCGACGTGCCTGTCGAATGCGCGGGCGTCCCCGTCGCGCCGGGCGACTGGATATTCGGCGATGTCGACGGGGTCTGCGTCATCCCACAGGCGCTGGCCGAAGAGACGATCGAACATGCTTTAAAGAAGGTCCTCGACGAGAGCACCGTTCGCGCTGAGCTCGCCGCCGGCGAACCGCTCTCAGTGGTGTTCGAACGCCACGGTATTCTCTAGTGGCTAACTCCAACGACGAACTCGGCCCTTTGGAAAAGCAAGACCTGTTGGGGCGTTGTCACATTAACTCCATCGGGTCGCGGCAGGCCACGGCGGCGGGCGCGCCTATGCGGCTGCAGAGACCTCCGTCCAGGTGCCGAATGAACCCGCGCGAAGCACCTTGAAGTGGGAGCGACGTAGCAGGTGACGTTGGTGGGTGAAGGCGTTGTATATTGCGGCGTGGACGGCAAAAAGCGCTGGGCCGAGCCCGGTGATTTGAACCGCTGCTGTTTTCGTTCCCGCCGGCGTACTGGCAGATGGGAATTCTCCGCCCGATTATTTGCGCGCAAGCCGCGATCATGCTCGGCGGTGAGCCCGATCGCGCGGAACGCTGCCGGATAAGATCGCAGTCGATCCGTCGCCACCCGGGCCGGCGCGAAGCCATACTTCTTCAGCAGTTTCACCATCAGTTTCCTGGCGACTTTGGCGTTTCGTCGACGCTGGACCAGGAAGTCGAGCACCTCACCCTCATTGTCGACCGCCCGGAACGAAAAAACGCCCGCCGGCGGGTGCCGACGGGCGCGATATGACGTCAGTGGTTGCGGGGGCAGGATTTGAACCTGCGACCTTCAGGTTATGAGCCTGACGAGCTACCGGACTGCTCCACCCCGCGGTTCTGTCGCCTTGCTGACTTAAGGATCGGTGTCTTCCGCGCGAAAGAGTGAGGGCGCGGGACCGTGAAAAGAAGAGCTCGTGTGACGTTTCGCGTCTGTGCTTGGCAGGCCTGGCAGCGACCGACTCTCCCAAGCCTTAGGACTTAGTACCATGGGCGCTGAGGGGTTTAACGGCCGAGTTCGGAATGGGATCGGGTTCGGGCCCCACGCAAGAGCCACCAGGCCGGCGAAGCACAGACAAGCGAACGAAGTGAGCGCAGCCCTCGAGCTTGATCCGAGGGTCCACAACATTCGCCAAAAACACTGGTCTTTCCCGCCCGATTGGACGGCGGGCCGGCCAGCCAGAAGCTGGCGCAAGCGGGCATTGACTAATGAGAGCGATCAAGCCGAACGAGCGATTAGTACCCGGTAAGCTTCGTGCATTGCTGCACTTCCACACCCGGCCTATCGACGTGGTGGTCTTCCACGGCTCTTCAGGGAGAACTCGTTTTGAGGGGGGCTTCCCGCTTAGATGCCTTCAGCGGTTATCCCTTCCGCACATAGCTACCCTGCACTGCGGCTGGCGCCACAACAGGTCCACCAGAGGTGCGTCCATCCCGGTCCTCTCGTACTAAGGATAAGATCCTCTCAATTCTCCAACACCTACGGCAGATAGGGACCGAACTGTCTCGCGACGTTCTGAACCCAACTCACGTACCACTTTAATCGGCGAACAGCCGAACCCTTGGGACCTGCTCCAGCCCCAGGATGTGATGAGTCGACATCGAGGTGCCAAACGATCTCGTCGATATGGACTCTTGGAGATCATCAGCCTGTTATCCCCGGCGTACCTTTTATCCGTTGAGCGATGGCCCTTCCACACGGGACCACCGGATCACTATGACCGACTTTCGTCTCTGCTCGACTTGTCAGTCTCGCAGTCAGGCTGGCTTATGCCATTGCACTCGACGAGCGATTTCCGACCGCTCTGAGCCAACCATCGCGCGCCTCCGTTACTCTTTGGGAGGCGACCGCCCCAGTCAAACTACCCACCACACACTGTCCCGGACCCGGATGACGGGCCGCGGTTAGACAGTCATAAGCTCAAGGGTGGTATTTCAAGGGTGGCTCCACCTGAGCTGGCGCCCAAGCTTCAAAGCCTACCACCTATCCTACACATGACCTCACGGCTGCCAGTGTGAAGTTGTAGTAAAGGTGCACGGGGTCTTTCCGTCTAACCGCAGGTACCCCGCATCTTCACGGGGAGTTCAATTTCACTGAGTCGATGCTGGAGACAGCGGGGAAGTCGTTACGCCATTCGTGCAGGTCGGAACTTACCCGACAAGGAATTTCGCTACCTTAGGACCGTTATAGTTACGGCCGCCGTTTACCGGGGCTTCGATTCAGAGCTTGCACCCCTCCTCTTAACCTTCCGGCACCGGGCAGGCGTCAGACCCTATACGTCGCCTTGCGGCTTCGCAGAGCCCTGTGTTTTTGCTAAACAGTCGCCACCCCCTGGTCTGTGCCCCCTCCACCTGGTTGCCCAAGTAGAGGGCTCCCTTCTCGCTAACTTACGGGAGCAATTTGCCGAGTTCCTTCAGCATCGTTCTCTCAAGCGCCTTGGTATACTCTACCAGTCCACCTGTGTCGGTTTCGGGTACGGTCTGTAGAGAGGGGCTATTTCCTGGAACGCCTTCGCGGCCCGGGGAATCCGATAACCCCGAACGACTTGCGGCATTCGTCACCACCTCAAGGCCCACGATTGTTGACGTGGTTCCCATCGTCTACGCATTTCTGCCTCGACTTAGGGGCCGGCTAACCCTGCGCTGATTAGCATTGCGCAGGAACCCTTGGACTTTCGGCGAGGGTGTCTCTCACACCCTTTGTCGTTACTCATGTCAGCATTCGCACTTCCGATACCTCCACGGTGCCTCACGGCTGCCGCTTCGCAGGCTTACGGAACGCTCCGCTACCGCTTACTGTATTGCTACAGTAAACCCTAAGCTTCGGTGCATGGCTTGAGCCCCGTTACATTGTCGGCGCAAAGACCCTTATTTAGACCAGTGAGCTGTTACGCTTTCTTTAAATGATGGCTGCTTCTAAGCCAACATCCTGGTTGTTATGGGATCCTCACATCCTTTCCCACTTAGCCATGACTTGGGGACCTTAGCTGTAGGTCAGGGTTGTTTCCCTCTCCACGACGAACGTTAGCACCCGCCGTGTGTCTGCTGGATAGTGCTTCCCGGTATTCGGAGTTTGGTTAGGTTTGGTAAGACGGTGAGTCCCCCTAGCCCATCCAGTGCTCTACCCCCGGGAGCATTCGTCCAACGCTCTACCTAAATAGATTTCGCGGAGAACCAGCTATTTCCGAGTTTGATTGGCCTTTCACCCCTAGCCACAGCTCATCCCCGTCTTTTTCAACAGACGTGGGTTCGGCCCTCCAGTTGGTGTTACCCAACCTTCAGCCTGGCCATGGCTAGATCACCCGGTTTCGGGTCTAATCCGCCGAACTTGTCGCCCTATTCAGACTCGCTTTCGCTACGCCTACGCCTACCGGCTTAAGCTTGCTCGACAGACTAAGTCGCTGACCCATTATACAAAAGGTACGCCGTCACCCAGGACGAACCTTGGGCTCCGACTGTTTGTAGGCATCCGGTTTCAGGATCTCTTTCACTCCCCTCGTCGGGGTGCTTTTCACCTTTCCCTCACGGTACTAGTTCACTATCGGTCACGCGCGAGTACTTAGGCTTGGAGGGTGGTCCCCCCACGTTCAGACAGGATTTCACGTGTCCCGCCCTACTCGAGGACGGCTCCAGGCATTATCCGTACGGGGCTGTCACCCGCTATGGCCGATCGTTCCAAATCGTTCCGGTTCTCCTTGAAGCCGCCACTGGCCTGGTCCGATTTCGCTCGCCACTACTTTCGGAGTCTCTGTTGATGTCCTTTCCTCCGGGTACTGAGATGTTTCAGTTCCCCGGGTTAGCTTCTAACCCCCTATGTATTCAGGGATCAGATACTTCGTATCAGATGGCAGAGCTCAGACGTCCGCCCCGGATTACTCCAGTCCGGACATCTGATTTCTGACATCTGGAAGTGGGTTCCCCCATTCGGATATCCGCGGATCAAAGCTTGTTCGCAGCTCCCCACGGCTTTTCGCAGCGTACCACGTCCTTCATCGCCTGCGCGTGCCAAGGCATCCACCGAACGCCCTTAAGGCACTTGATCGCTCTCATTATCAATGCCCGCCGTTCCTGGCCGCCTCGCGAGGAGGAAGACCAAAGAGAAGAACGAACGGCATCAAGGCGCATCGCCGAGCAGACGATACGCCCCGACCCATCCCGCCTCTTGCGAAGCGCAACGGATCCTAGAAAGACCAGTGTCACACGAGAACTGCCCGTCGGCGGCGCGGTCAGGCATCGCCAGCTTTCGCTCGTCCTTCATCAGGACGTCCGGACAACTCTTCTCTTCACGATGTCAGCAAACAGACGGCATTCTCCATCTGGAGAACGCCGCAAACCTTATGATCGACAAGCTTCTGCTTTGCTCTCGGCTGCTGCCCTGGCTGCCTTGCCAGGCCGAAGCCGCGGGACGCGGCGCAAGGCTGGTGGAGCCAGACGGGATCGAACCGACGACCTCCTGCTTGCAAAGCAGGCGCTCTCCCAACTGAGCTATGGCCCCGCTAGAAAATCTTGGCGCGGAAACCACGCCTTGGATTTTCTTGCGCCCGCCGTAGCCTTGGCGAAGGCGGGCCGTCGAAGGCTGGCGCCGTCCGCCTACACTCCTGTCGGAGCTTCCGCGGACACTCAGTTTCGCTAGGCTCGCCTAACCGAACCAGGTGGTGGGCCTGGGACGACTCGAACGTCCGACCTCACCCTTATCAGGGGTGCGCTCTAACCACCTGAGCTACAGGCCCTTGGCTGGGATGGGCCCAAAGCTCAAGCCCCGCCACGCGCCGCCATATGCGTATGGACGGCGCGTATGCTTGTCGAAGAAAGAGAGACGAAGACGGCGAGATCTCGCCTTTAGTTTGAGCGACCGGGTTTGACTGACCCGGTCTTGTTCCAAGAGATCCGATAGACCTTGTCTTCGCGGACGAAGACGTCGGCCTGAGGGATCGTCCTTAGAAAGGAGGTGATCCAGCCGCAGGTTCCCCTACGGCTACCTTGTTACGACTTCACCCCAGTCGCTGACCCTACCGTGGCCGGCTGCCTCCTTACGGTTGGCGCACCGTCTTCGGGTAGAACCAACTCCCATGGTGTGACGGGCGGTGTGTACAAGGCCCGGGAACGTATTCACCGTGGCATGCTGATCCACGATTACTAGCGATTCCAACTTCATGCCCTCGAGTTGCAGAGGACAATCCGAACTGAGACGGCTTTTTGGGATTGGCTTCCCCTTGCGGAGTAGCGTCCCTCTGTCACCGCCATTGTAGCACGTGTGTAGCCCAGCCCGTAAGGGCCATGAGGACTTGACGTCATCCCCACCTTCCTCTCGGCTTATCACCGGCAGTCCCCCTAGAGTGCCCAACTGAATGATGGCAACTAAGGGCGAGGGTTGCGCTCGTTGCGGGACTTAACCCAACATCTCACGACACGAGCTGACGACAGCCATGCAGCACCTGTGTGCAGGTCCCCGAAGGGAAGGAATCCATCTCTGGAAACCGTCCTGCCATGTCAAGGGCTGGTAAGGTTCTTCGCGTTGCTTCGAATTGAACCACATGCTCCACCGCTTGTGCGGGCCCCCGTCAATTCCTTTGAGTTTTAATCTTGCGATCGTACTCCCCAGGCGGAATGCTTAATGCGTTAGCTGCGCCACTGAAGAGCATGCTCCCCAACGGCTGGCATTCATCGTTTACGGCGTGGACTACCAGGGTATCTAATCCTGTTTGCTCCCCACGCTTTCGCGCCTCAGCGTCAGTATCGGGCCAGTGAGCCGCCTTCGCTTCTGGTGTTCCTCCGAATATCTACGAATTTCACCTCTACACTCGGAATTCCACTCACCTCTCCCGAACTCCAGGTTGCCAGTATCAAGGGCAGTTCCGAGGTTGAGCCTCGGCATTTCACCCCTGACTTAACAACCCGCCTACGCGCGCTTTACGCCCAGTAAATCCGAACAACGCTAGCCCCCTTCGTATTACCGCGGCTGCTGGCACGAAGTTAGCCGGGGCTTCTTCTGCGGGTACCGTCATTATCTTCCCCGCTGAAAGAGCTTTACAACCCTAAGGCCTTCTTCACTCACGCGGCATGGCTGGATCAGGCTTTCGCCCATTGTCCAATATTCCCCACTGCTGCCTCCCGTAGGAGTCTGGGCCGTGTCTCAGTCCCAGTGTGGCTGATCATCCTCTCAGACCAGCTACCGATCGTCGCCTTGGTGGGCCATTACCCCACCAACTAGCTAATCGGACGCGGGCCGATCCTTCGGCGATAAATCTTTCTCCTTGCGGACGTATCCGGTATTAGCACGAGTTTCCCCGAGTTATTCCGAACCGAAGGGTACGTTCCCACGCGTTACTCACCCGTCTGCCACTCCCGTATTGCTACGAGCGTTCGACTTGCATGTGTTAAGCCTGCCGCCAGCGTTCGTTCTGAGCCAGGATCAAACTCTCAGGTTGAATGAGATCTTGAACCGGCTTGGATCGCGCATTGACGAGGTCACACCGTCATCCATCCGTTCCCCAAAATCCGAAGACTTCGGAGCGCGGACGACGACATGTGAGTTCTCAGAGAATACGCAAACCGCCGAAGTCTCGTTCACGGCGCCACCCGAAGATGGCGCCCGCAAAGACCTCGCCGTCTACGTTTCTCTTTCTTCAAACCAAATTGTCAAAGAACCGGCCACACTGCTCAAGACAGGCAAGCCGCCCAGCCGCTCGATTTAACTCTTACGGCCGCAAGAGGGTTTTCCGGCCAGGCCGGTTGACCCCATTGCTTGTCGGGAACGCCAAACCACGGAGGCGAACGAAGTCAGCCCCGCGGCCGGCAGAAGGGGTGATATATTCACCGTGATCTTCCCTGTCAACCGCCGCAGAGCGGCGAAATCGCACTTTTCCAGCTCGCCTTGAATCTCCCGCGCGCCGGCCGCACTCTCGCTGCCCCGCGGCATCGTCGCAGCGCGCTGTGCTAAGCGCCTCGGCTCGCGTTGACACCCGCAGGGTGCACTTGCGAGGAAGCGTCACGAAGAGGCCAAATTCCTACGGCCTTCTCGCCGCTGCGCGAAGCACGAGGGGACGGGGGTTTTGCCGGATCTGCAACGACAACGCCTGCAGCGGCCGCTCGTTGACCTCGGTGACGAGGATCCTCTTTATACGCGCAATCTCACGAATGGCCCGCCTGACCGGCGCCGCGTCAGCCTTCGCTGGCTCGCCGGCTCGGTCCTGACCGGCCTTTTCTCCGCCGTTCTCGTCGGCGGCGCGCTTCAGGCGGCGATCGGGCTCGACGAATACGCGGTGGTGCGCCCGGCGCTCGCGCACGGCTTCTCCGGCGATACCGAGATCGCGGAAAAAGGTGACCGCTTCCGCCCGGTGCCGGAAAGCAAGGTGACGCGGCACGTCATCCAGATCTCCACGGTGACGAGGGAGAACGACAAGAACATCGTGCGGGTGCGCCCGTTCGCGCATGTCCACACGAATCTTGCCGCTCCGGTGGCGGCCGATGTCGCTGCAAAAATGCCTGCCTTCAACGCCGCCGACATCTTCACCGGCGGCGAGGAGGAGCCGCCGATGGAAGTGACGTCGGCGAGCGATTCCGTCTATGGCGCGGAGGTCGACGGCGAGGTCGCGATCTCGGTCGTCGACTTCCCGACGTCGGGCGCAGACTACGACGAGTCGGCCGCGCTCGACGTCGCCGAAGTGGAAGGCCGCGTGCGCCAGGCCGCGCCCTTCCTGTCGGAGGGCAAGGTGGAGGTCGCCTCGCTGCCCTATGTCGATCCGGCGCGCTTCGAGATGGCGAGCGCCGATCCGAATGCGCTGAACAACCCGATCGCCGTGGCGATCGCGCCGGAGAACGTCTCGCTTCTGGAAAAATCCGACCAGGCCGGCGATCTCGGCATCGAGGACAAGGTGCTGCCAGTCGTCGAAGGCGCGTCGCTTAGAAAGATGCTGATGGACGAAGGCGCCGACCCGGATTCGGCGGCGGCGATCCAATCGGCGCTCGTCGCCAACTTCTCCTTCGACTTCCGCGCCGGGCAGAAGGTGCGGCTGGGCCTGGCGCCCGATCCCGACACCGGCGCCGTGCGGCCGGTCCGCGTCAGCCTCTACGAGGCGAACGACCGCCACATCGCCACCGTCGCGCTCTCCGACAACGGCGTCTACGTCGCCGCGCACGAGCCGGCGCGCGACGGCCAGCTGGAAGTGGCGGAGCAGGAGCAGCCGGACCAGGCGGGCGCGCTGCCGACGGTCTATGACGGGCTCTGGGGCACCGGGCTGTCGCTCGGCATGTCGGAGGACGTGATCAAGAATCTGATCCACATCTTCTCCTACGACGTGGACTATCAGAACCGGCTTGAGCCGAGCGACGACCTCGACGTGGTTTATTCGGCCGAGGGCGACGCCGACACGCCGTCTGAGATTCTTTACGCGGCGCTGACGCTCGGCGATATCACGCACAGGTTCTATCGCTTCCGCGACGCGACCGACGGCTCGGTCGATTATTACGACGAGGACGGGAAGAGCGCGCAGAAATTCCTGATCCGCAAGCCTGTCGCGGCCGCGCGCTTCTCCTCCGGCTTCGGCATGCGCCGCCATCCGATTCTGCACCGCTACCGCATGCATACCGGCGTCGACTGGGCGGCGCCGACCGGCACGCCGATCATGGCGGCGGGCAACGGCGAGATCGAGAAGATCGGCACGCGCGCCGGCTACGGCCGCTCCATCACGCTGAAACATCTGCACGGCTACGAGACGACCTACAACCACATGAGCGGCTACGCGAAGGGGCTGAAGGTCGGCGACGAGGTGAAGCAGAACCAGGTGATCGGCTTCGTCGGCTCGACCGGCCTTTCGACCGGGCCGCATCTGCACTTCGAGGTGATGATCAACGGCCGCTTCGTCGATCCGATGAAGATCCGCGTGCCGCGCGGGCATGAGCTGCAGGGCGGCGAGCTCGTCGCCTTCGAGCAGGAGCGCCAGCGC
Organism: uncultured Alphaproteobacteria bacterium; assembly: GCA_963761005.1. Lineage (GTDB taxonomy): Bacteria > Pseudomonadota > Alphaproteobacteria > Rhizobiales > Afifellaceae > DASWJZ01. The sequence continues at coordinate 217,746 of CAVXFK010000026.1, read as the reverse complement.
ATCGACGACCTGCTCGCGAAGGACGAAGGCGCCGTCGCCAGCGCGAATTAGCGCGCACCACTCTTCAAGCGCCTATCGTCATGCCCGGGCTTGACCCGGGCATCCATTCCAGAAGCCCCGTGCCCAACCCAGCGCTACGGAAATGGATTGCCGGATCAAGCCCGGCAATGACGACAGGAATTGTATGCCTGTGATCGGTACGGCTGCTGCAAATAACTTCACGAAATTGGCGCGGCAACCGATGCGGCCCCATATCCGTTCAAGACAGAAGCGTTTCGGTCGGGAGCTAAAGCGTGCGCGTTCGTTTTCTTCTTCTTGCCGCGAGCCTTGTCGCCGGCGCCCTCGTTGCATCTGAAGCTCAGGCCGAGCCCGGCCGCGCGACCGGCAACGTCAACCTGCGCCAATGCGCGAGCACCCGCTGCGCGCGGATCCTGACCATCCCGGCCGGCGCCGTCGTCGAGGTTCTGGGCCGCGAAGGCGCGTGGTTCCGCGTCGAATATCGCCGCGTCGTCGGCTACGCCTACGCGTCTTACATCGACGTCCGCGGCTATTACGTCGCGCCCCCGCTCCCGCCGCCGGTCTACTATCCCGAGCCGTACTATTATGAGTACGAGCCGTTTCCCCTGCCGCGCATTTACCGCCCATACCGGCAGCCGCAGCGCCACGACAATCGCGACCATCGCGGCAACGACCACAGCCACGACCATGGCCAGGGTCAGAGCCAGGACCAGGGATCAGGCGGCTTTCCGCATGAGGGCGGAGACTATCGCCCGCAGCACCACGGAAACTGGCCGCCGCATCAGAACGACAGCGAGCCGGTTCAGAACGAGGCCGTCGCGCCGCCTCCCGCGCTCCCGGCGCCGCAGGGTGCCCCGCCTCCGCAGGATACCCAGCTGCAGCAGCCGCAGGAATTTCAGCACCACCACGAGGGCGGCGGCCAAGCCCCGCGGCAATTCGTGCCCCAAAATGGTGGCGATGCCGGCGCAGGCGGCCAGCCGCACGAGCACCGGCGGCATGAAGGCGGCGGCAATTGCGCGCCCGGCGACCCGAACTGCCTGCAATTAAGACGACACCGTCGTCAGCACCAACTGAGCGCTACGCGCGGCAGACCTTCTCCCGAGACCGGGAGAAGGTGTCGCCGAAGGCGACGGATGAGGGTTCAGTTGCGCCGCAGCGCCCGCGCCAGCTGCAGGGCGCCGAGCTCGTCGCCTTCGAGCAGGAGCGCCAGCGCGTCGTTCCTGTCGAAGGACGAAGGCGGCGCCATCGCCAGCGCTACGAACTGAGGCGGGGGATGAAGCGTAATGCACCACCCGCTCCCATTGAGGGCTTGGCCCTTTATCAGATGTAGAATCGGAACGGCAGGGGCGGCGCCCTCATGCCTTTGGGGGACGCGGTGAGTATCTCGCCAACGCGGTTGGCAAACTTAAGCGTCACCGGAAGACCGCTGGCATAGTCACAGGAATTGTAGTTGACCTTGGTCAAGGCGAGCACGTCCTTCATGACGGTCATCAGATCGCCTTCGCCCTTGTTGATGTCGATGGAGATCGGTTTGGGCGTCTCGAAGCCTGGATATGTGCGGAGGCGCGGTATGTATCCGGTCGTCCAGAGAAAGCCCTCTCTCCTCGACATAGAAACAGCCGTGCCGCGAAGCACGGGGACATCCGCGTCGGGCCGGAAAAGGCGAAGGTCCTGCGTCGGACGGATGCGAACGCCAACCAGCTTCGTTTCTGGTGCAACGGCGGAGGAGAAGCCCTCCCATTCTTCATCGGTGAAGCGCTGGCGGGCATGAATGAAAAGCTCTGCGGGCGGCGTGTCGCTGTGGTCCTTCTTGTAGGCGGTGACCACCTCGTCGATCAGCGCCCTTGCGGCCTCTAATGCGAGATGCCACTCGCGCTTCTCCGTCGAGTACCACGGCCCAAGCGCGCTGCGGAATACGACGCCGTTGCCGGAGTTGAGGAACATCTGGGCAGCGCAGCACGCGTCGGGCCGCTCGACGGGTGAAGGATCCTCCTTGAACACAAGGCCGACGTAGCAGACGTGCGACCGCACCTCCGCAAGCTGCCATGGCTGAAGGCGCGCACCCTTGAAGTACAAAGTCGTGGAGAAGTTCCACGCGATCTTCGCCGGCTCCTGAACCGACCGCTTGGGATTACCAAAGTGATCGAGTTCCCGCCCCGGGTCGATCGTCGTCTCGCGAATGACTTGAATGACGACCTCCTTGTGAAGGAGTTGGGCCTTGAGCTGATGATGGAAGTTGCGTGCGAACAGGTAAGTTTCGGCTTCCTCCGCGATTTCGGAAAAAGCGCGCCGCCAGCGCGTAGGAACCCCGCAGCGGTCTTCCGACTCATGAGTCTGGACTCCGCCCCATCTTTGGGGCCAGAGACCTCCGGCCGCCCGTAGCGATGGACATCCTCGGGCACGACGACGATCCAAACGTCCGGTCGCCTCTCGTCCGTGCGGAAATGCTCAAGGATCGCTTCTTCGAAGAGCCTTACAGTCGATCTAACGGCGTCGTACCGATTGGTCCTGCCGATGGCATTCACGATCTCGGAGGCGGATAACGGGATCGTTACAAGCGGGGCCGGCGCAAGACAAACGCCGAACGCCGCCTGAAATCCCGGCCAAGGCGAAGTGTGGAGTTTGCTGGGGTCCTGGACGGGCAGCGGGCCGATAATTGTTGCCAGCCATGTCCTCACAAGGGCAATCCCGTCCGATGTGCCCACGACGCCAACATGGATTATCTCGGGGCTTCCCTGCCCTTTCACTGGTCCGTAGAGGAAGAGCCCGTCTTGCGGATGTTCCAGCTTTTGGCCTGCTCCGAACTCAAGCAGCGGCTCGGTAATGAAATGCGAGGCGATCGTCATTTGGGATCCCCGTCATCATCGGAGCTCTCGCCGGGATCAGCCTCGTCTTCCGCGAATTCATCGGTCTGATCATCGAGCGCTGCCGTGGGGACGATATTCCCTTCCGCATCCTCCTCGCTTGGAAGGGGCGGATCGGTCGCCTCATAGGATACGGGAAGCTGAATGGTAAGCGGCCAAGTTTCGACTTCAAATGTCTCGTTGCCAGCTTCCATGACAATTCCAGGTTCGCCAGCGGCAAGCGCGTGCATCGCGGCCAAAAGGCGGTCGCGCCAAACGTCGTTCCACCATGACTTTGTCAACCGCCTACGCCTCTGATGGGTCCGCTCGCCGGGCAGCGGCTTATGCCCATCCTCGGTGAGCACGACATTAGCGTGGACTCGATAGACAAGCTCCGGCCAAATCCGCGGTCGCGCCACAAGACAAACGTGCCAGCGCAACCCTCTGAACTTTCCGCTCATGCGGCGGCGGATACGGCGGCCGTCCGGGGCGTCGAAGGCAACCTGGTTGCTGTCGGGCAGAAGATCGTCGGGAAAAAACCATCCTACTGCTCCGCTGGCGAATTCGACTGGAAGGAGCCCTTGTGCCTTTGCTACGGCGTCAAAGTGCTGGCGCAATAGATTGACGACGTCGTTCGAGGCGGCCGGCCGGTCCCGATACGGTCCGAGATTCTCCCCGGTGACGTAATCGAGAAATGGAACGTCGTAGCCGACGCTGGTCGGCTGCTCGAAGCTGCTCGCCAAGGCAAATGCCGCAGGGTCGGCAAATGTGCCCGGGAGGCGTGCGATACTGGTTGTGCACGGTATGCGGCAATCGGACAGCCAAGTCTTTACTTGGTCTTGTAGCCCATCAAGCTTGTAGTAGCGCACGCGTCCCGGCGGATGGATCGGAAACCAGTTGGTCAACGCATCTTCGGGCTGATGTTGGATGAAGCGCCGGCCATCCTCTCGGGCTTCAACGATTCTCTGCAAGATTTCGGCGTTTACCGTTGCGGTTCTGGGGACGGCGCTGTCTTCAAGCGCTTCGAACAGCTCCTGCAAGCAGTCGTGCCAGTTTGGGTAGGCATCCAGAATGTTCGAGCGGAGAAATTCCGGGGGAGCATCCGAAAATGAGATGTCATCGGCGCGTATGGGGATAGTGAATGCCGGATCGCCGAGCTGCGCCTTCACTTTTTCGCCGATCGCAAGTTCCTTTTTGACGCCTAGCTTGCCGATCTGATGCGTGAAGACGACAACCTGCTTGATGGCCTCGGTCCGAAGCACGCGGTCGATCTCGTCCCAGAAGTCTTGGCCTCCGCGAAGCCGGCGCTTGTCAACCCACACGCGATAGCCGGCCATCGCCAACTTGGACGAAATCCAAAGCGCGAATTCGTTATCTTCGGGCGCGGCGTGCGTGACAAAGACTGTCGCCTTAGTTGCGCTTGGCATGGGCCGCCTCTTTCGGTAGCCACTTGTATCCTGATTCGCCAACGGGCCGACGGCGCCGCGCCCTTCCCAATTCCGTCTCGCCCCGCAAAGGGAAAAGACGCGCTCCTGCGTCGCAACCGTCACTCCCTTGCCAACCTCCCTCCCGCGCGCAATCATCGCGTAATCAAGAACCGCCGCGGACCGTTCCAAAATCGCGGCGACGAGGAGGAAACGACCATGCAGAGCGGGCTGCAGCTCTCGCGCGACGATCTTCTTGACGCATACCGCCGCATGCGGACCATCCGCGAGTTCGAGGAGCGGGTGCACGACGAGTTCTCCGCCGGCAACATTCCAGGCTTCGTGCACCTCTATGCCGGCGAGGAAGCCTCCGGCGTCGGCGTCTGCCTGCATCTCGACGATCGCGACGCCATCGCCTCGACGCATCGTGGCCATGGCCATTGCATCGCCAAGGGCTGCGATATCGACGGCATGATGCACGAGATCTTCGGGCGCAAGGACGGGCTTTGCGGCGGCAAGGGCGGGTCGATGCACATCGCCGATCTGTCGAAGGGCATGCTCGGCGCGAACGGCATCGTCGGCGCCGGCGCGCCGCTCGTCTGCGGCGCGGCGCTCAGCGCGAAAACGCTGAAGACCGGCGGCGTCGGCGTCTGCTTCTACGGCGACGGCGCGTCGAACCAGGGCGCGGTGCTCGAAAGCTACAACCTCGCGAAAATCTGGAACCTGCCGATGGTCTTTGTCGCGGAGGACAACGGCTATGCGGAATCGACCTCGTCGTCCTGGTCGGTCGGCGGCAGCCAAGTCGGCCGCGGCTCCGGCTTCGGCATTCCTTCGCGGCAGGTCGACGGGCAGGATTTCTTCGCCGTCTACGAGGCGTCGGGCGAAGCGATCGAGCGCGCACGGGCCGGCGAAGGGCCTTCTCTGCTGCACGTAAAGCTCACGCGCTACTTCGGGCACTTTGAGGGAGACGCGATGACCTATCGCGCGCCGGACGAAGTGGCGAACGCGCGCGCCAACGCCGATCCGCTGAAGATTTTCCGCCAGCGCGTGGTCGAGGCGTCGCTCCTGAAGCCGGAGGATTTCGAGCGCGAGGACAAGGCGATCGTGTCGGAGATCGCCGCGGCCGTGGCGAAGGCGAAAGCCGCGCCAATGCCGACCGAAGCCGACCTGATTACGGATGTGTATTTGAATTACTGAGACACTCACCCTCCCCCTTGCGGGGGAGGGTCTTGGTGAGGGGTAACGAAGTGAATCACTACCTCTGTCGTCATTGCCGGACTTGATCCGGCAATCCATTCCGATACGCAGCCGGCGTTCTCGACCGCAACGGAATGGATGCCCGGGTCAAGCCCGGGCATGACGACAAACAAAGGTGCGTGGGAGGACAAGAATGTCGAAGAAATCCTATCGCCAGGCGATCAACGAGGCGATCCGCCAGGAAATGCGGCGCGACAGCCGCGTCGTCATCATGGGCGAAGACATTTCCGGCGGCACCGGCGCGCCCGGCGACCAGGACGCCTGGGGCGGGCCGCTCGGCGTCACCAAGGGCTTGCGCCCGGAATTCGGGCCGGAGCGCGTGCTCGACACACATCTTGCCGAAATTTCTTTTGTTGGGGCCGCTGCGGGCGCGGCGGCGACCGGCCTTCGCCCGATCGTTGAGCTGATGTTCGTCGACTTCATGGGCGTCTGCTTCGACCAGATCTTCAACCAGGCGGCAAAGTTCCGCTACATGTTCGGCGGCAAGGCGGTGACCCCGCTCGTGATCCGCACCATGTACGGCGCCGGCTTCCGCGCCGCCTCGCAGCACTCGCAGTGCCTCTATCCGATCTTCACGCACATTCCGGGTCTGAAGGTCGTGCTGCCGTCGAACGCCTACGAGGCGAAGGGCTTGCTCACCCAGGCGATCCGCGATGACGATCCCGTCGTCTTCTTCGAGCACAAGGCGATGTACGACGAGGAGATGGAGGTGCCGGACGAGGCCTACGCCATCCCCTTCGGCGAGGCGAACGTCACCCGCGAGGGCGACGACGCCACGATCGTCGCCTTCGGCCGCATGGTGAATTTTGCCAACGAGGCCGCCGACAATCTGAAGAAGCGCGGCATCGCCGTCACCGTCGTCGATCCGCGCACCACCTCGCCGCTCGACACGGAGACGATTCTGGAGACGGTGACGGAGACCGGCCGGCTCGTCGTTGTCGACGAGGCGCATCCGCGCTGCGGCATGGCGGCGGATATCGCCGGCCTCGTCGCCGAGCGTGCTTTCGGCGCGCTGAAAAGCCCGATCAAGCTTGTGACGGCGCCGCATGCGCCGGTGCCGTTCTCACCCGGCGCTTGAGGACCTCTACATCCCCTCCGTCGCGAAGATCGAGGCGGCCGTCGCCGAGGTCGTCGACTACGGCACCAAGCAGGCGGCGGAGTGAGAAGGTCCCGATGAGCGAGAAGGAACAGGGCGAGGCCTTCTCGCTCGAGCGCGAGCCGGCGGCGGAGAAATCCGCGGCGCCGATCAGGCCGATCACCATGCCGAAATGGGGTCTCGCCATGGAGGAGGGAATCCTCGCGCGCTGGGCGGTGGAGGAAGGCGCGGAGATCGCCGCCGGCCAGGAGATCATGGACATCGAGACGACGAAGATCGCCAACGTCTTCGAGAGCCCGGTCACGGGCGTCCTCAGCGCGGAAGGTGGTCAAGGAAGGCGAGACCGTGCCGGTCGGCGCGCTTCTCGGCGTCGTCGCGGAGCCCGGCGTCGCCGACGCGGAGGTGGAGAAATTCGTCGGCGCGTTCCTGGAGAACTTCAAGCCGGCGGAAGCCGGCGAAAGCGCGCCGGTGCCTGAGATCGTCGTCGCCGGCGGCCGCCGTATCCGGCGGCTGAAGGCCGGTCCGGCGGTCGAGACGGGACGGCAGCCGATCCTCTTGATCCACGGCTTTGGCGCCGACCACACGACCTGGATGTTCAACCACGCCGAACTCGCGCAAGACCGTCCGGTACACGCGATCGACCTTCCCGGCCACGGCGGCTCGGAGAAGGACGTCGGCGACGGCTCGGTTTCGGCGCTCGCCGCCGCCGTTCTCGCCTACATGGACGCGGAAGGCATCCAGTCGGCGCATCTCGTCGGCCATTCGCTCGGCGGTGCCATTGCGGTCGACATCGCAGTCTCCGCGCCCGAACGCGCGACCGCGCTGACTCTGGTCGCTCCCGCCGGCCTCGGCGAGGAGATCGCGCAGGAATTCATCGACGGCTTCCTTGCCGAGAGCCGCGCGCGGAAGCTTCGCCCGGTGCTCGAAATGCTCGTCGCCGATCCGCAGATGGTGACCGCCGACATGGTCGAGGAGGTCTTAAAGTTCAAACGCCTCGACGGCGCGCTCGCCGCGCTTCAGGCGATCGCCGCGGCGAATTTTTCCATGGGCGCGCAGCGCGCCTCGGTGCGCGAGAAGCTCGCCGGAATCGGCGTGCCGGTGCAGGTCGTCTGGGGCGAAGGCGACCGCGTGCTTCCCGCGCATCACGCGGAAGATCTTCCCGCCTCTGTCAAGGTGACCAAGGTCGCCGACGCCGGCCACATCCCGCACATGGAGAAGGCGGCGGAGGTCAACGCCGCGATTCGCGGCCACCATCCAGTCTGAGTTGGGTAGCATTTCGAAGCGCAATCTGCGTAACCAGCTTGCATTGCTTTGCAATCCGGTTTACTTTGCATTGCAAAGCTAATGGTTGGTCGTAATGCGCGATCTCGATAGAGCGCTCGCCGACATTCTCGCAATTCGCAGCCAACTGGCGGCGGCGACGGCTTTTCGTGGCTATGGGCCGGCGGCGCTTGCCGCGACGAGCGGCCTCGCCCTCGTCACCACGGTTGCCCAGGCCGCTCTCCTCAAGGATCCGACCGGCCACCCCCTCGCCTTCCTGATGAGCTGGGTCGCGACGGCGGCGGTGTCTGCCGCGATCATCGGCGTCGAGATGCGCGGCCGCTCGCGCCGGATGCATTCCGGGCTCGCCGACGCGATGATCCACAATGCGGTCGAACAGTTTCTCCCGGCGGCGGCGGCAGGCGTGGCGCTCGTCCTGGTCTTTCTGCGCTTCGCGCCCGACTCGCTCTGGATGATCCCCGGCATCTGGCAGATTCTCGTCAGCCTCGGGTTGTTTGCTTCGGTGCGCTCGCTGCCGCGCGGCGTCGCGCTCGGCGCGGCATGGTACTTCGTCGCCGGCGTCGGCGTTCTGATGCTGTCGAGCGGCGACCGTACGCTGTCGCCCTGGAGCATGGGCCTGCCGTTCGTGGTCGGACAGCTGTTGCTCGCTGCAATCCTGCGTTCTGTTTCGGGACCGAGCCATGTCGAAGACTGATCCGGCGCCGTTCGCCTACGAGGGCCTCGACCGTGTCATCCACGAGAAGGCGCGGCTCGGCCTGCTCACCTCGCTGATGACGCAGCCGAAGGGACTGGCTTTCGCCGATCTTCGCAGGCTATGCGGCCTGACCGACGGCAATCTCAGCCGACATCTGCAGGTGCTTCAGGAGGCCGGCCTGGTCGAGATCATCAAGGGCTACGAGGGCAACCGGCCGCACACGAAGTGCCGCCTGACGCCACGCGGCCGACGGCGCTTTCTCGATTATCTCTCGATCCTGGAGAAGGTCGTTCGCGATGCCGCCGAAGCTGCCGGCGATGAGCGGGCGGCAAAATCGAATCTCAAGATGCGCCCCGCGTGAAGCTCGGCCGGTCTTTTTGTTGCTGGGGAACTCTATGACGCAAAGTGCTCTTCTATCCAAACTGCACGTTGGCATCATCATGGATGGAAACGGCCGTTGGGCCGCGGCGAGAGGTCTGCCGCGGAACGCCGGGCACAGGGCGGGGGTCGAGGCGATCCGCCGCGTCGTGGAGGCAGCGCCGGAGCAAGGTATCGGCACACTGACGCTTTACGCCTTCTCCAGCGACAACTGGCGGCGACCGAAGGCGGAGGTTGCAGCGCTCATGAGCCTCCTGCGGAAATACCTACGCACCGAAACCGCCCGCCTCGCGCGGAGCGGTGCACGTCTGGTGGTCATCGGCCGGAGAGATCGTCTGCCCGAGGGCATCGCGGACGAAATCGGGCGCGCCGAGGCCGTGACGGCAAACGGCAGGGCTCTCGATTTGCGCATTGCGGTCGACTATTCGGCCCGCGACTCGATCCTGAAAGCTGCGGCGACAATCGCTTCGTCTGAGGATCTCACCCGCGCCGGCTTCGCTCGCCTCGTCACCGGAGAAGCCGAGTCCCGCGACGTCGACCTCGTCATCCGAACAAGCGGCGAAAAGCGACTCTCAGATTTCTTGCTGTGGGAGAGCGCCTACGCCGAGCTCCACTTCACCGAAACGATGTGGCCCGATTTCGGGGCGGAACATCTGGCGGAGGCGCTCGCGGCGTTTCATCATCGCGAGCGCCGATTCGGCGGCCTTCCGGAATCCGCCGCGGCGGCCTGAACAACGTCGGCACCCATTCGGGATGCCGCCGCACTTCGGCTGACTGGCGAAATCACCCCAGCTTATAGTCGCGCGTCGCTTCAGGGTCGTCCATGCTGAACGGCAGCGTCGCGAGCTCCTCCCATAGTGCCGGCGGCGTCGGCCATGCCGCCCATTCAAGCGTCTGATGCACGCGTTCGGGCTTGGTCACACCGCAGATCGTGGCCGTGACACGCGGATCGCGCATCGAAAATTGCAGCGCCGCCGCGCCAACCGGCACCTTGTGCTTGGCGCAGACCGCCTCGATCCGCCGGATCGGGTCGAGCATCTCGGCTGACGCCTCCTGGTAGGCGTAGCGCGGATAGGCGGTTGAGCCCTTGGCAAGCACGCCGCTCGCGTAGGGCGCCGCATTGAGAACGGCGATCCCCTTGCTGACGGCGAGCTCGATCATCGGCTCGGCATTGTGGTTCGCGAGCGTGAAGCGGTTGTGCGTAACCAGCGCATCGAAATCCCAGTCGCGGAGGATCGGCATCATGATGTCGACGCGACCCGCGGCGAGCCCGACCGCGTCGGCCAGCCCTTCCTCCTTCATTTTGAAAAGCTCGGCGATTGCGCCCTTCGGCCCCGTGACGTCGGTGATCTCCGGCACGTATTCCGGGTCGTGCAGGTGCAGGATATGGACGCGCTCGACGCCGAGCGCCTTCAGGCTTTCCTCCAGCGAACGGCGCGCCTGTGCCGCGTCGAGCCGGTTCGTCTCCAGGTCGCGATCGAGCTTGGTGGCGAGCACGACGCCTTCGGGAAGACCGCCGCGTTCGCGGACCACCTGCCCGATCCGCTCCTCGCTCCGCCCGAAGCCGTAAGTACGCGACGTGTCGATGAACTTGGACGGCCCGTCGAAAATCGCGCGGATGGTCGCCCGCGCACGCTCCTCGTCGACGTCGTAGCCGTAGGTGTCGGGCATGTTCCCGAGCCCCGACGTACCGAAGGCGATCTTCGGCACCATCAGGCCGGTTCGGCCGAGAGGCGCCTTTTCGACATGTTCCGCGGCCGGCATACGGGTATTCCTCCCTGGTCTCACCTATTCTGCGGCGCGGAAGATGGCCATGGAACGAGCGGTTCTGCAACAGCCCGGCACGGATATGATGCCGAGGACCACGCGATCGGAGATTCCCATGATGCGACGCCCGTCCTGGATCAATGCCATTGCCGCCGCGCTGGCGCTCGCGTTCTTGCTTGCGCCGGCCGCTGGCGCGAAAGCCGAGAACGCGCCGATCTACTCGGAGATGGACCGGCTGCATCCGGTCTATGCCGCGCACGGCATGGTGGCGAGCCAGGAAGCGCTCGCCACAGATATCGGCCTCGACATCTTGAAGCGCGGCGGCAATGCGGTCGACGCCGCCGTTGCGGTCGGCTTCGCGCTCGCCGTCACGCTGCCCGAAGCCGGCAATCTCGGCGGCGGCGGCTTCATGCTCGTGCACATGGCGAAGAGCGGTGAGACGGTCGCCATCGACTATCGCGAGAAAGCGCCGCTCAAGGCGAGCCGCGACATGTTCCTCGACGCAGCAGGAAACGCGGATCCGAACCTTTCGCGATGGAGCGGGCTTTCGACTGGCGTGCCGGGTACGGTCGCCGGTCTCGCGCTCGCGCTCAAGCGCTACGGCACGTTGAGCCTCGCCGAGGTGATGGCGCCTGCGATCAGGCTTGCCGAAGACGGCATCGAGGTGACGCCGGGCCTCGCCGAAGCGCTGGCCCAAAGCCATGACACGTTCGCCAAGTATTCTTCGAGCGCCGGCATCTTCCTGAAGCCCGACGGTAGCGACTTTCAGCCGGGTGACCGGCTCGTTCAGACCGACCTCGCAAACGCCTTGAAAGCGATCGCCAAGGTTGGACCGGACGCCTTCTATCGCGGCGAGATCGGCCAGCTGATCGCCGCCGAGATGGCGCGCTCAGGCGGGCTCATCACCACCGAGGACCTCGAGAAATACCAGGCGGTGGTGCGCGAGCCGGTGCACGGCATCTATCGCGGCTACGACATCTTTTCGATGCCGCCCCCCTCTTCCGGCGGCACGCACGTGATCCAAATCCTGAACATCCTCGAGGGCTATCCGATCGGAGAGCTCGGCTTCGGCAGCGCGGCGACAATGCATCTGATGGCCGAGGCCATGCAGCGCGCCTACGCCGACCGCAGCGAATATCTCGGCGACAGCGACTTCATTGACGTGCCGGTGAAGGGGCTGACGAGCAAAGCCTATGCGGAGGCGCTCCGCGCCACGATCGACGAAAATCATGCAACGCCGTCGGAGTCGATCAGGCCGGGCAAGCCCCTGCCCTATGAGAGCGACCAGACCACGCACTTCTCGGTCGTCGACAGCGAAGGCGACGCCGTCTCAAACACCTACACGCTGAATTTCCTGTTCGGCACCGGCCTTGTGGCGGAAGGAACCGGCATTCTCCTGAACAACGAAATGGACGACTTTTCCGCCAAGCCCGGCGTTCCCAACGCCTATGGCCTGATCGGCGGCGACGCCAACGCGGTCGCGCCGGAGAAGCGCCCGCTCTCCTCGATGAGCCCAACCATCGTTCTGAAGGATGGCAAGACCTTCCTGGTGACCGGCAGCCCGGGTGGCAGCCGCATCATCACGACCGTCGTGCAGGTGATCATGAACATGGTCGACCACGGCATGAACATCGCCGAAGCGAGCGCGGCACCCCGCATGCACGACCAATGGTTGCCGGACGAGCTTCGGGTCGAGGAGGGTTTCAGTCCCGACACGCTGAAGCTTCTTGAAGCGATGGGCCACAAGGTCGCGGTCAAGGCGACGATGGGTTCCACCCAGTCGATCATGCGGCGCGAGGACGGCGCGCTCTTCGGCGCTTCCGACCCGCGCCGCCCGGCGGCGCTGACGGCGGGCTACTAACCACTGGCATTCCAAGCCGGAATTTGGAATTGTGCAGGCGCACAGCCCGCCAATCAAAGGCGGCCACTGGGAGGAAAATGCATGTCCAATCCGTTTGAGATGACGCCGCAGTCGCGGCGTGAATTCTTCAAGACTTCGGCGGCCGCCGCTGCGCTGATCGGCGGGCTCGGGGTCAGCCCGGCCCTGGCGCAGCAGGCGATGGCGGTCGGCGCGTCCGAAAAGCCGCTGAAAGCCGCCTTCTCCAACGCCGGCCTGCAGGCGACCTGGTGCGCCCAGGGCAAGCAGGCGGCGGAGTATTGGGGCAAGCTCTTCAACGTCGAGGTCACCTGGTTCGACGGACAGCTCGACGCCGTGAAGCAGCGTGCCGCGATCGACAACATGGCCTCGCAGGACTGGGACTTTGTCGCGATCCAGGCCTTCGGCATCGGCACGCTGACGCAGCCGGTGCAGGCGATGATCGACAAGGGCGTCCCTGTCATGGACATGGACACGCTGATCGCGCCGCTCGACAAGATCAACGTCCACGCTTTCCTCGCGCCCGACAACGAGTTCATGGGCTCGGCGGTGACGCAGGCGCTGGTGACCGCGATCGGCGGCAAGGGCAAGATGGTCATGACGCAGGGCGCGCTTGGTCACACCGGCGCACAGGGTCGCGCGCGCGGCTTCGAGTCGGTGGTGAAGAACTATCCCGACATCGAGGTGCTCGACACGCAGCCGGCCGACTGGGACGTCTCCAAGGTGTCGCGCATCTGGGAGACGCTGTTGACCAAGTATCCCGAGATCGACGCCGCGTTCTTCCACAATGACGACATGGCGCTCGCCGCCTACGAGGTCATGAAGCGGCAGAACCGCACCAAAATCCTGATCGGTGGCGTCGACGCCATGCCGCCGGCAATCACCGCGGTTTCCGACGGCCGCATGCATGCGACGGTCCGTAACCCGTCCTGCCGCATCCATGGCTACTCCGTTATCGCCGGTGTCGCCGCGGTCGTGGGCGGCGAGAAGACCGATGCCGGCATTCCGAAGAACATCGTGACCGACGGTCCGGTGGTCACCAAGGCGAACGCCGCCGGAATGCAGTGGATGGAAGACCACTTCCTGATCTGACGCCAACTTGTGCCGCCGGCCTTCGAGCCGGCGGCACCCGCACACGGCGCATTCGTCCTCCCGATGAGCGTAACCGACATGAGCGCGACTGAGACCGCGTCCGGCCCTGCCGAGAGCGACGCTCCCCTGCTTGAGCTTTCGGACATCTCCAAGTCGTTCGGCGGCGTGCAGGCGCTCCGCGGCGTCGACTTCACGCTCAAAGCCGGCGAAATCCACGGCCTCGTCGGCGAGAACGGCGCGGGCAAGTCGACGCTGATGAAGATCATCGCCGGGGTCCACACCGACTACACCGGCACGATCAAGATCGAGGGGAAAGAGGTCCGCTTCCGCTCCGCCCGCGATGCGCTGAATGCGGGCGTCGGCATGGTGCATCAGGAGCTCTCGATCGTGCCCGACCTCTCCATCGCGGAGAACGTGTTTCTCGGCGCGCAGCCGACTTCCGGCGGGATCATCGCCTGGAAGCGGATGGTGAGCGAGGCGCGCGCGCATCTCGCCGGGCTTGGGATCGACGTCGATCCGCGCGAGCGCATGGGCTCGCTGTCGATCGGCCTGCAGCAGCTGATCGAGATCGCCCGCGTCATCTTCTCCGGCGCGCGCATCATCATCCTCGACGAGCCGACCTCGGCGCTTTCGCCGCCGGAGGTGGAGCGGCTTTTCGAAGTGCTCCGCCGGCTGAAGGCCGACGGCAGCAGCTTCATCTTCATCTCGCACTTCCTCGACGACATCCTGAAGATATCCGATGAGATCACGATCTTCAGGAACGGGCGCAAGATCGTGAGCAGCCCGACCGAGGGCATCGACAAGCTCTGGGTGATCGAGCGGATGATCGGCGTCGGCCACGAAGAGCTCGGCGAAACCTATACGGGCGAGTTCACGCTGCGCCCCAAGGCGGAGAAGAGGGTGGTGCTGAGGGCGAGTGGAATCTCCTACGAGCGCAGCCTGAAGAACGTCTCACTCGACGTGCATGCGGGCGAAATTCTCGGCATCTACGGTTTCATGGGCTGCGGTGTGCTGGAACTGACGCGCGCCCTCTTCGGCAAGATCAGGCCGGAGGGCGTGCTGGCGCTTGAGGGCGACGCGCTGCGGCTTCCGAACACCGCGACGGCGCGGCGCGCCGGCCTCGCTTTCGTGCCGGAGAGCCGCCGCGCGATGCTCTTCCACCACGAGCCGATCTTCAAGAACGCCACGATCGCGATCCTGGAGCGCATCTCGCGCCTCTGGCTGAAGCCGCACAACGAGCGCGACATCACGCAGCGCCACGTCGAGAGCCTGAACATCAAGACCGCCGGCGTCGACGCGCTGCTCGGGCAGCTCTCGGGCGGCAATCAGCAGAAGGTGGCGCTGGCGAAGTGGCTGACGCACGCGCCGAAGGTGCTGATCCTTTCCGAGCCGACACGCGGCATGGATGTCGGCGCCAAGGAAGACGTGGTCAAGATCGTGCGCGGCCTGCGCGACGCGGGCATGGCGATCATCGTCGCCTCGACCGAGCCGGAGACCATCCTGTCGCTTGCCGACCGCATCCTCGTTATGAAGAAGGGCGAGATCGTCAAAGAATTCGCCGAGGGAACCGTCAGCAAGGACCGCCTGCTCGAGGCGGCCTGAGGGGGGCTGATGACGCCGGTTACCGAAACGATGGAAGCGCCGCAGCGGCGGACATTTCGGCTCTGGTTCAGGAGTCAGATGCGCAACATCGCGCCTTTCGCCACGCTGCTCTTCCTCGTCATCTTCTTCAGCGTGGCGAGCCCGTCCTTCCTGACGACCGCCAATCTGTGGAACATCCTGAACCAGGTCTCGATCACCGGGATCATCGCCGTCGGCCTGACCTTCGTGATCCTGTGCGCCGAGATCGACCTCTCGGTCGCCGCGATCGCCAACGTGACCGGCATCGTCGCCGCCTATTTCACGCTGCAGGAATCCTACGTCAACATCGCCAACATTCCGCTCGCCGGCGGATTTGCGGTGATCCTCGCGCTCCTCGCCTGCTTCGCGCTCGGCCTCGTAAACGCGGCCGGCGTCACGATGATCGGCATTCCGTCCTTCATCATGACGCTCGCCATGATGCAGATCGCCGACGGCATCTCGGCGCTGCTCGTGCGTGGGCAGATCGCCTACGCCGTGCCGCCGATTATCTCCACCCTCGGCTCCGGCCGTATCGCCGGCGTGCCGTGGATCGTAATCGTCTGCGCGACGATGCTCCTCGTCGCGCATATCGTGCTGACCTACACGCGCTTCGGCCGCTACGTCTACATGGTCGGCGGCAATCGCGAGGCGGCGGAATATTCCGGCGTCAACGTCAAGCGCATCATCGGCACGGTGATGGTGATCGGCGCGGTCTGCTCGGGCATCGCCGGCATGCTCGGCGTCGCCTATTTCGGCAGCGCGCAGCAGAACGAGTTCACCCCCTATCTGCTCGACGCGATCGCCGCCGTCGTCGTCGGCGGCACCTCGCTCTTCGGCGGGCGCGGCGGCATCGGCAACACGATCGTCGGCCTTTTCGTGCTCGGCGTCTTGAACAACGGCCTCGACCACGTGCAGATCGACCCGTTCCTGAAAATCCTGATCCGCGGCCTGATCCTGCTGATCGCGCTGATCATCAACGTCTATGCACAGCGGCTGAGGGAGACGACAAAGGCGGGGTGATAGGCCCCTGCAGGTTACGCCGTCACTCGCCTGCGGAGACTGAGCCACAGGTACCCCGTCACGCCGAGGTTGATTGTCGCCACCCCCACCATGACGCCAAGCAGAGCGTGCGGGCCGGCGGCTTGCAGAAGAAGTGCGGCGGCCGGCGGCGCGGCAGCCTGTGCAAGGAAGCTCGGAAAGGCCAGCCGTCCCATCAGCGGCGCGTAGTTCTCCTCGCCGAAGAATGCGAGCGGGACGGTTCCGCGCGCGATCGAATAGAGGCCGTTCCCGGCGCCGTAGAGGATCAGCGCGCCGCCCACGAACGGCACGTCGAGAAGGAGAAGCAACAGCCCGGCGAAGACGAGGAGCGTTGCCAAAAGGAGCGTCCACATCGGATGATAGCGGCGGCCGAACGCCATTTCGCCGACGCGCGCCGCAACCTGTGAAGGGCCGATCAACGCGCCGAGGCCGACCGCCGTAGCGACGTCGAGCCCGCGCGTCTGCAAGATAGTGAGGGCGTGCACGCCGACGATCGCAGCATTGCCGCCAGCCATGGTCACGATCGCGGAGAGCAGCACGAATTGCCGGCGCCGGTCGGCGCGGAGAAGCGGCCCACGCTTCTGACCCGTTTCGGCTCCGCCGCCGCGGTCCAGCGGTGCGACCGGGACCCGCGGCAGCGTCAGGGAATGAACCGGCAGCGAGAAAAGAAGCTGCACAGCGGCATAGCTCAGACACGTCCCGCGCCATCCGAAATGCGCAAGCAGGAACGCACTGAGCGGCCAGCACACGGTGCTTGCGAAACCGCCGAACAGCGTCAGCGCGACGATCGTCGGCCGCGCCGTTTGGCCATAGATTCGGCCGAGCGTCGCGAAGGCGGCATCGTAGAGCCCGGACCCCATGCCGGCGCCAATCACCAGCCAGCCGAGCGCGAAGACGGGAAGCACCGGCGCTGCGGCAAGCACGATCAGTCCGACGCCGATCAGTCCGGAGCCGAGAGCCATGACCGGTCGACCGCCGTACCGGCCGATCATTCGCCCGACGCGCGGCGACACAAACCCGGAGACGAGAAGCCCGAGCGAAAGCCCGCCAACGACGAGCGAAAGCGGCCAGCCGGTGTCTGCCGAGATCGGCTTCGCGAGAACCGCAGGGAGATAGAAGGAAGAGCCCCAGGCCAGTATCTGCGTGACGCCGAGGACGCCGACGATGCGGCGACGGTCCGGCGGGTCTCCGGACCGGAAGGGCGCCGAATCGTCCGCTCCGCTCACCGCCCGTTCATAGCGAAGACGGGCGGAGCATAAAGCCCCGCCCGTCTGCGTTGTTGAACCGAGCTGATGCAGGTCAGCCCTGGCGCAGTCCCAAATCCCGCTTGAGCTTCTTCGTCAAGCCCTCCGCCACGAGACGATGGCTCTCCACCAGGTAGGCGCGAAGCGCGGAATCATCCATCGCTTCATTCGTCTGCCGCTGAATCCAGTTCATCCCGCGCGATGCAAGATAGGGCGCCGGCCGGAGGCCCGGTTGCTCGCCCAGGATATCGAAGGCCGCGGGCGAGCATTTGAAGGTGACGGCGACCGTCTCGCCGTCGCTCCAGCCACCGATCGCGAACACCTTGCCGCCCACCTTCCAAACATGCGCCCCGCCCCACTGCACCACGTGTGAAGCGTGCGGCAGCGAGGCGCAGAAGCGGTTGTAGTCGTCGAGCGTCATCCGACACTCCAGGTGGCCCGCGTATCCCATTGAAGCGCGCCACTTTGAGATTGTCATCCTCGGGCGCGCATACGCGCGACCCGAGGACCCAGGGCCTGCAATTCACACTGGGTTCTCGGGTCTCCACTTCGCCCGAGAATGACGTCACTGAGATTGAAACGACGAGGGCGTCGCCTGGCGGTTACGCCAGACAAGCCTCGGCCTACGCCGCCTCCGCTGCTTCCGCCTCGTGCTTCGGGCGGAAGAGCAGCCGGTCGGAACCGGCGGTGATCTTCACCGCGTCGCCATCACGGACGTCGCCGCCGAGTATCTTCTCGGCGAGCGGGTCCTGCAGCTCCTTCTGGATCACGCGCTTCAGGGGGCGCGCGCCGTAGGCCGGGTCGTAGCCTTTGTCGGCGAGCCACTTCCGCGCGCTCTTGTCGAGCGTGAGCGTGATCTTCCGCTCCTCGAGAAGCTTCCTCAGCCGCTCGAGCTGGATATCGACGATCGCCTCCATCTGCTCGCGCTTCAGGCGGTGGAAGAGGATCACATCGTCAACGCGGTTCAGGAACTCCGGACGAAAATTCGCGCGGACGACCGACGTGACCTGATCGCGAACGGCATCGACGTCCTCGGTCTCCTTCAGGTTCACGAGATACTCCGCGCCGAGATTCGACGTCATGACGATGAGCGCGTTACGGAAGTCGACCGTCCGGCCCTGCCCGTCGGTCAGACGGCCGTCGTCGAGCACCTGCAAGAGCACGTTGAAGACGTCCGGATGCGCCTTCTCGATCTCGTCGAAAAGGATCACCTGGTAGGGCCGCCGGCGGATCGCCTCGGTCAGCGCGCCGCCCTCCTCGTAGCCGACATAGCCCGGCGGCGCGCCGATCAGTCGCGCGACGGAGTGCTTCTCCATGTATTCCGACATGTCGAGGCGGACCATCGCGGTTTCGTCGTCGAAGAGGAACCATGCGAGCGCCTTGGTCAGCTCCGTCTTGCCGACGCCGGTGGGTCCCAAGAACATGAACGAGCCGATCGGCCGGTTCGGGTCCTGCAGGCCCGCCCGAGCGCGCCTGACGGCTTTTGAGACCGCCTGCACCGCCTCGCCCTGGCCGACGACGCGCTTTCCAAGCTCGTCCTCCATGCGGAGAAGCTTGTCGCGCTCGCCTTCGAGCATCTTGTCGACGGGGACGCCGGTCCAGCGCGAGACGACCTGCGCGATGTGGTCGGGCGTCACCGCCTCCTCGACCAGATCGCCTGCCTTGCGCTCCTGCGCCTCGGCCTCGGCGAGCTGCTTCTCGAGCGCCGGGATCACGCCGTAGGCAAGCTCACCGGCCTTGGCGAGGTCGCCGCGCCGCTGCGCCGTCTCAAGGTCAAAGCGCGCCTGATCGAGTTGCTCCTTGAGCTTCGAAGCCGCGCCGAGCTTCTCCTTCTCCGCCTGCCAGCGCTGCGTTAGCGCCGCCGACTGCTCCTCGAGATCGGCAAGCTCCTTCTCGAGCCGGTCCAGGCGATCCTTCGACGCCTGGTCGGTCTCCTTCTTCAGCGCTTCGCGCTCGATCTTGAGCTGGATGATGCGGCGATCCAGTTCATCGAGGGCTTCAGGCTTAGAATCCACCTGCATCCGAAGCCGCGACGCTGCCTCGTCCATGAGGTCGATAGCCTTGTCGGGGAGGAAGCGGTCGGTGATGTAGCGATTGGAAAGAGTCGCAGCAGCGACGATCGCGGAATCCGTGATGCGGACGCCGTGGTGCACCTCGTACTTCTCTTTCAGGCCACGCAGGATCGAGATCGTATCCTCAACCGTCGGCTCGGAGACGAAGACCGGCTGGAAGCGCCGTGCGAGCGCCGCGTCCTTCTCGATGTGCTTGCGATACTCGTCGAGCGTGGTCGCGCCGACGCAGTGAAGCTCGCCGCGCGCCAAAGCAGGCTTCAGCAGATTCGAGGCGTCCATGGCGCCTTCCGCCTTGCCGGCGCCGACCAGCGTGTGGAGCTCGTCAATGAAGAGAATGATGCCACCGGCCGCCGCGGTGATCTCGGAGAGCACGGCCTTCAGCCGCTCCTCGAATTCGCCGCGATACTTCGCGCCGGCGATGAGCGCGCCCATGTCGAGCGCCATCAGCTTCTTGTCCTTGAGGCTCTCCGGGACGTCGCCGTTGATGATGCGGAGCGCCAGGCCCTCGGCGATCGCCGTCTTGCCGACGCCCGGCTCGCCGATCAGCACGGGATTGTTCTTGGTGCGGCGGGAGAGCACCTGCATGGTGCGGCGAATCTCCTCGTCGCGGCCAATGACCGGATCAAGCTTGCCGTCGCGCGCCGCCTCGGTCAGGTCGCGCGCATATTTCTTTAAGGCATCGTAGCCCGATTCAGCGGAAGGCGAATCGGCGGTGCGGCCCTGGCGAAGCGCGTTGATCGCCTGGTTCAGGCCGGTCGGCGTGACGCCGGAATCGGTGAGGATCTTCGCCGTTGCCGCGTCCTTCTCCATGGCAAGCGCCAGCAGCAGCCGCTCGACGGTGACGTAGGAATCGCCGGCCTTCTCGGCGAGCTGCTCGGCGGTCGTGAAGACGCGCGCGAGCGGCTGCGAGAGATAAAGCTGGCCCGAGCCGCCGGAGACTTTCGGCATGCGCGCGAGTGCCGCCTCGTTGGCGAGCCGCGCGTCCTTGGCGCGTCCGCCCGCGCGCTCGATCAACCCGGCGGCCATGCCTTCCGGATCGTCGAGCAGCACTTTGAGAAGATGTTCGGGGACGAATTGCTGGTGCCCCTGCCCGAGCGCGTAGGTCTGCGCGGACTGCACGAAGCCCTGCGCCCTCTCGGTGTATTTCTCGAGATTCATTGCTCACCCCTTTCGGCCCGTCCCACGACCCGAAGCGTCAACGAGACGGCCAGACACTTGAGATTCAGCCCCCGGAGGGCGGCTCACCTCGTCATATGGTGCGGCGATTTTTGCCGCGCAATCCCGACCCTTTCCGGGCACCCGAGAACTTGCCCGGCGCGGATGCCGACAAGCATTGATGGAGGACAAGGAAGGCGCGTCAAAAGACGCGGCCCGAAATCGAGCGGCCCGAAATCGAGCGGCCCGAAATCAAGCGGCCAGGAATCGAAAGGCCGGCGCAGGGCCGGCCATTCGAAAACGCTTCGGTAGGAAAAAGCGGTCAGTCGGGGAAGGCAGCAAGCGCGGCGGCGCCGTCCGGCGTGGCATCGCCCTCCTGCGCCGCGACGTCGGCGCTTTCCCCGCGCGGCGGACGGCCGCGGCGGCGACGAGGCTGACTTGAAGCTTCCTCGGGAGCGGGAGCAGGTACCGGTGCCGGTGCTGCAGCCTCGGCTGGCGCCGCGATCTCCGGCTGCGGCTCTTCCTGGCGCGGGAACCGCTCGTTGCGGTCGCGCCCCTCGCGATAGTCGGGCCGGTCGCGCCGCTCGAAGCGATCGCGTTGGCCCCGCTGCCTGTCGCCCTGCTCCTGCGGGCGCCCCTGCATCGGACGGAAGCCGCGATCCTCTTCGCCCTCGCCGCCATTTTCGAATCGGTTGCCGGGGCTGTCGAAGCGATTGCTACCCGTGCTGTCGAAGCGATCCTCGCCACCCTCATCGTCGTCGCGGCTGCTCGATTCGAAGCGGTCGCGTCCGCGGCCGTTCGCCTGCCGGTCGTCGTCGTAGCCTTCCTCTCCGCCTTCGCGGAACTGCGGCTGCGACTGCTGGAACTGCGCCTGCGCCGCCATGACGATTTGGTTGTAGTGCTCGGCGTGCTGCAAGTAATTCTCCGCCGCGACCACGTCACCCGCGGCATGTGCGTCGCGCGCCAGCGTCATGTACTTCTCCGCCACATGCGTCGCGGTGCCACGGACTTTCACGTCCGGCCCGTTCGATTCGTAGCTGCGCGTAAGCGGATTCGGACCTTTGCGGCTACGGCCGCGGGACCGGCGATTTTGATTATGCCTCATGGACCCGTTCTCTTGTTGACGGTCAACTCTCGTTTCCGGGCCGTTCTGGGCGAACGGACTCGGTCAATTTGCCTGGCGCGTTTGCTTCCTCGCCGACCTTGCCCTTCAGAAGGTCAAGACGTCTGATGCGATGGCGACACGAGCGAACCAGCTTTCGGCGACTCTTTAGTTCTTTGTCTGCCGGAAAATGAATGCCAGCTCTGTGGCTTCGCTCTGGTTTGCGAGTGGAAGCTAGCCCGATCATTCGACTTTTCCAAGCGCTTTTTTTGCCACCTTCCGGTTGGCCCCAAGGAAGGTTTGACGCCCGGTAACCACGCGTTCACGCCCGGCGAGATCGCGCCTGATCAAGACATCCGAAAGCCCTGTTTCGCGGCAGAGCGCGGCGACCGACTCGCCCTGATCGTGGCCGACTTCGAAGGCGAAGAAGCCATGCTCGGTGAGCAAGCTTCCGGCCCGCCGAAGGATCGCCCGATACGCGGCAAGCCCGTCAGGACCGCCATCGAGCGCGGCGAGCGGATCGTGCTCGTTAACCTCTGCAGACAATTCCGCGATCGCTGCGCTCCTTATGTAGGGCGGATTCGCGACGACAATGTCGAAGGGCCCTTCCGGCCCCTCTGCGAAATCGACTTTTACGAAGCGCACGCGGTCGGCGACATGATGTGCCTCGGCATTCGCGCGCGCCGCGGCAAGCGCCTCCTCCGAGATGTCGGTCGCAACGGCGCGCGCTTCTTTGAGCTCGGTGAGAAGAGCAATCGCAATCGCGCCCGATCCCGTTCCGAGATCGCAGAGTTTGAGCGTCGGCTGAAATCGGCGCGCCTCTTCGAGCACCGCCTCAACCAGCGTCTCCGTATCGGGCCGCGGCACCAAAGTCGCGGCGTTGAGCTTGAAGTCGAGGCCCCAGAACTCGGCATAGCCGAGGATGCGCGCCACCGGCTCGCCCGCGCTCCGCCGCTTCAGATAGGCAGAGAAGCGCGCTTGCGCAATCGCCGGCAGCGTGTCGCCGCTTCGCGCCACAAGCTCCGCCATGTCGAGCTCGGCGGCGGCGGCAAGGAGTAGCCTCGCATCGCGCGCGGCGTCGGTGCCAGCGGTCTTCAGCGCCGCGCGTCCTTCCACAAGCGCCTCAGCGTAGGTCATTCGTCCTCGAACTCGGAGAGCTTCTTCGCCTGATCGTCGGCGATCAGCGCATCGACGATCTCGTCGAGCGCTTCGCCGTCGAGCACCTTGTCGAGCTTGTAGAGGGTCAGGTTGATGCGATGGTCGGTGACGCGTCCTTGCGGGAAATTATAGGTGCGGATGCGCTCCGAGCGGTCGCCGGAACCGACCTGTCCTTTGCGCTCAGCCGCGCGCGTTTCCGCCTGTCGCTGCCGCTCCATGTCGAAAAGGCGCGCGCGCAGCACCTCCATCGCGCGCGCCCGGTTCTGGTGCTGCGACTTCTCGCTCGCCGTGACGATGATGCCGGTTGGGATGTGCAAAATCCTGACCGCCGTCTCAGTGGTGTTGGCATGCTGACCACCGGCGCTCGACGCGCGCGTCGTGTCGATGCGGAGGTCCTCTGGTCGAATCGCGATGTCGACGTCCTCTGCCTCCGGCAGCACCGCGACGGTCGCGGCCGAGGTGTGAATGCGGCCGCTCGCCTCCGTCTCCGGCACGCGCTGCACCCTGTGCACGCCCGATTCGAATTTCAGGCGCCGGTAGACGCCGTTGCCTCGCACGGCGGCGATGATTTCGCGATAGCCGCCGACCTCGCCCTCGCTTGCCGAAAGCACCTCGATCTTCCAGCCGTGCACAGCGGCGTAGCGCTCGTACATGCGGAAGAGATCGCCGGCGAAAAGCGCCGCCTCGTCGCCGCCGGTCCCAGCGCGCACTTCCAGGATGGCGCTCCGGTCGTCGGCCGCGTCACGCGGGATGAGAAGCACGCGGAGCTCGTCACGCAACGCTTCGACCTTGTCCCGAAGCGCAACGCGCTCGTCCTCCGCAAGCGCCCGCATCTCGCGATCCGTCGCCGGGTCTTCGATGAGCGCCTCGGTGTCGGCCAGCTCGCGCTCGGCGCTCTCGAGCGCGCGCGCCTTCTCGGCGACCGGATCGAGCTCCGCGAACTCACGCGACAGACGCACATATTCGCTGCCCTGCTGGCCGGCCGAAAGCATCGCCGCGACAGTCTCGTGGCGGCGGATAAGCGAGCGGAGCCGCTCCTGCGGAATGGTGGCGGCCATGGCTTCTTAGACAGGCACCCGGTTGCCTTCGGCCCAGGCTTGCAGCTCGCCGCGTATCTCCGAAGCCGAAGCGCCCTGGTCGATCAACGTCCCGAGGCGCTCGGCGATCGGCTCAAGCTCCAGCGCCCGGATCGCCGACTTGACCGGGCCGATTGCGGCAGACGCCATCGAGAGCGAGCGAAAGCCGATCGCCATAAGCGCGATCGCGTCGAGCGGACGGCCGGCGAGCTCGCCGCAGAGCGTCAGCGGCTTGCCCGCCCGCTCCGCGGCCGAGGTGATGGCGCGGAGCGCGCGCAGGAATGCCGCATTCAGCGGATCGAAGCGCCCGGCAAGCCGTGTGTTCGAGCGGTCGCTCGCCATGATGAACTGCATCAGATCGTTCGAGCCGACGGAGGCGAAGTCGACGGCGCAGAAGAGCTCGTCGAGTTGGAAGAGGAGCGACGGCACTTCGATCATCGTGCCGAGCACCACCCGCACCGGGCCGGCATGGCCGTGGCGGGCGAGGTGGTTCTGCTCGCGCTTGATGATGGCCTTGGCGCGCTCGAACTCCACCACCTCGGCAACCATCGGGAACATGAGCCGGAGCTCGCGTCCCGCGGCGGCCTTGAGCAGCGCGCGCGCCTGCGTCTTCAGGAGCGCCGGCCGGTCGAGACCGAGCCGGATCGCCCGCCAGCCCATCGCCGGGTTCTCCTCTTTCTGCTGGCGGAAATAGGGGAGCACCTTGTCGCCGCCGACATCGAGCGAGCGGAAGGTGACGGGTTTGCCGTTCGCCGCGTCGAGCACCTGCCGATAGAACGTCTCCTGTTCGTTCTGGCGCGGGAAGGCCGACGCCACCATGAACTGCAGCTCGGTACGAAAGAGGCCGACGCCGGCGGCGCCCGATTCCTCCAGGCGTGGCATGTCCATGATCAGGCCGGCATTGATGTGGAGCGCGATCTCGACCCCGTCGCGCGTGATGGAGGGTTCGTGGCGGGTGAGCCGGTACTGCTCCTGCTTGCGGGCACGGAAGCGGGCCTTGTCGGCGTAGGCCGTCTCGATGTCGGCGGGCGGGCGAAGGTGCACGTCGCCGGTGTCGCCGTCGACGATGATCGGGTCGCCCGCCTCTGCGAGCGCCACCACGTCTTCGAGCTGGCCGACGGTGGCGATGCCGAGCGCGCGCGCGACGATCGCGACATGGCTCGTCGCCCCCGCCTCCTCAAGCACCAGCCCGCGCAGCCGCTCACGGTCGTAGTCCAGAAGATCGGCCGGACCCATGTTGCGCGCGACGACGACCGCGTCGCCCGGCAGCTCCGAGGAAAGCGGCCCGTGCGGACGGCCCATCAGCTCGCGCAGCAGCCGATTTGCGAGATCGTCGAAATCGTGCAGGCGGTCGCGCAGAAACGGGTCGGTCTGCCGCGTCATCTGCGCACGCGTGTCGTTCTGCACGCGCTCGACCGCCGCCTCGGCGGTGAGCCCGTTCGCGATCGCCTCCTGCAGCCGCCGCGTCCAGCCGCGGTCCTCGGCGAACATCTTGTAGGCTTCGAGAATCTCACGGTGCTCGCCGGTGCCGACCTCCGCGCCGCGCGCCAGAAGATCGTCGACGGAGAGCCTGAGGCTCGCCATCGCCGCATCGAGGCGGCGAAGCTCAAGCTCGACATCCTCGGCGATGAGCTGCGTCACCACCACGCGCGGCTCGTGCAAGACCACATGGCCGAGCGCGATGCCTTCGGCGAACGCTGTGCCCCTCAAGTGCACCGGGCGATTCACGTCGAGATCGGCGCCGGGGATCGTGGAATCCTCCATCTCGCCCGACGCGAACATCTCGGCGAGCACCATCGCCGTCGTCTGCAGCGCCTCGATCTCCTCCTCCGCATAGTTGCGGTAGGAGCGGTTCTGCACGACGACCACGCCGAGCGTCCGCCCGGCGCGGAGCACCGGCACGCCGAGGAAGGAGTGGTAGATCTCTTCGCCCGTCTCCGGCAGGTAGGCGAAGGCCGGATGCGACTGCGCGTCGGGAAGGTTCAAGGGCCGCGCCTCGGCCGCGATCAGGCCGACGAGGCCGCGCCCGACCTGCAGCGTGGCACGGTGCACGGCGGTCGATTTCAGGCCTTCGGTGGCATAGAGCTCGAGCACGTTGTCGGCGCGCAGCACATAGACCGAGCAGACCTCCGCGACCATGTTGGCCGCGATCAGCCTGACGATCTTGTCGAGCCTCTGCTGGGCGCCGATCGGTTCCGCCATGACCTCGCGGAGTTTCCGCAAGAGCACGCGCGGCCCGGCGAGCGCCCCCCGGGTTGTCGCCACACTTTCCTCCTAGCGGCGCGGCGCCGCTTTGCTGCCGCCACCGGCATCGGCACCGCCGCCAAGCTTTGGCCGGCCCGCTCCCTCGCCGGGTAGCCGGGCGACCGCTGCCGGGACCTTACAACTCCCGCGTGCCCCGGCGCCTACGTCTTATCGAGTTCGTATATTGAATGGAGCGTCCGCACCGCAAGCTCGGTATAGGCCGCGTCGATCAGCACGGAAATCTTGATCTCCGAGGTGGTGATCAGCTGGATGTTGATACCGCGTGAGGCGAGCGCCCGGAACGCCTCCGCGGCGACCCCGGCGTGGCTGCGCATCCCGATGCCGATCACCGAGACCTTGGCGACGTCGCTCGACCCGGAAACGTGCTCCACGACCACGTCCTTCCTGATCGCCTCGATCTTCGCCATCGACCGCTCGAAGTCGGCAGTCGGCACAGTGAAGGTGATGTCGGTCGTGCGCCCGTCCTCGGAGACGTTCTGCACGATCATGTCGACATTGATGCCGGATTCGGAGAGCGGTCCGAAAACGGCCGCGGCTACGCCCGGCTTGTCTTCCACGCCGCGGAGCGTGATCTTGGCCTCGTCCTTGGAATAGGCGATGCCGGTAACGAGCTGCTTTTCCACGATCTCGTCCTCGTCGCAAATGAGTGTTCCGATGGGGTCCCCGGGGCTGACCGCGTCCGGGTCGTCGAACGACGAGCGGACGAAGGTCCGGACCCCGTGCACCATGGCGAGCTCGACGGAGCGCACCTGCAGCACCTTCGAGCCGAGCGACGCCATCTCGAGCATTTCCTCGAAGGCGACCTTCTCCAGCCGCCGCGCGTTCGGGACGATGCGCGGGTCGGTCGTGTAGACGCCGTCGACGTCGGTGTAGATGTCGCAGCGCTCCGCGCCGATTGCCGCGGCAACCGCGACGGCGCTTGTGTCGGAGCCGCCGCGCCCGAGCGTCGCCACGCGGTTGTCGGGTGCAAGGCCCTGGAAACCGGCAATGACGGCCACCTGGCCCTGCGCCAGGCGCTCAAGCAGGATGTCGGAGCGGATGTCGGTGATGCGTGCCACGCCGTGCCCGGAGTTGGTATGGATCGGGATCTGCCAGCCAAGCCATGAGCGTGCGTTGATGCCCATGTTCTGGAGCGCGATGGCGAGAAGCCCGGCCGTCACCTGCTCGCCGGCGGAGACGACAGTGTCATATTCGCGCGCATCGTGGAGAATGGAGGCGGAACGGCAGAAGGCGACAAGCTCGTTGGTCTTCCCGGACATCGCCGAAACCACGACCGCGACCTCGTTCCCGGCGTCCACCTCGCGCTTCACATGCCGCGCCACGTTGCGGATGCGCTCGATGTCGGCGACGGAAGTTCCGCCGAATTTCATGACAAGCCGGGCCATGCCGTGAAAACATCCGTGAAGCGCGCGCCGGAAGCACCGGTCTCGCCATGCCAAAATGCCGGGAACATCGGCGATTCTGCCGATTTGCGGCTCTTTATCGGCTTCCGTGCCGCCCGGCAACAGCCTGAGCCTCTAATGCGCGCGGAACGGCAAAGGATTTGCCTATCGCGCCGACCCGCGCCAAATGAGCGGGACTGCCGGGCGCGCACCGGAACAAGGGGTCGCCATGCACAAAGTAGTGGTGATTGTTGGAAGCATCCGCAACGAGTCGATCAACCGGAAATATGCCGAGGCGCTGAAGAAGCTCGCCGCGGGCAAGCTCGACTTCGAGCTTCTGAAGATCGACGACCTGCCGCTCTTCAACCAGGACGACGAGACGAACCCGCCGCCGGCCGTGACGCGCTTTAAGGGAGAGCTCGAAGCCTCGGGCGGCGTGCTCTTCGTCACGCCCGAGCACAATCGCGGCATTCCCGCCGCCATGAAGAACGCCATCGACTGGGCGACGCGGCCTTACGGAACGAGCGCGCTGAAAGGGAAGGTCGGAGCGGTCACGGGAACATCACGCGGCAACATATCGACCGCGGTCGCGCAGCAGCAGCTGCGAACAATCGTAATCGGGCACCTCTCCGCACTCCTCGGAAACCCGGAAATCTACCTGCACTTCAGAGACGGGCTCTTCGACGACGGAGGGAATGTCACCGACGAGACGACGCGGAAGCTCCTGCAGACCTTCGTCGACAACTTTGCCAAGCTTGTCGCGGCAATGGCGAAGCCCTGATGCCGATACCTGCCTCACCGGACACGACCGTCGACCCTGCCGAGATCGCGAAATTCGAGCGGATGGCGGCGGAGTGGTGGGACGTGGACGGGAAGTTCCGCCCGCTCCACAGGTTCAATCCGGTCAGGCTCGCCTATGTTCGCGACGTCGCGGCCGAGCATTTCGGGCGCGACCCGAAGAGCGGCAAGCCGCTCTCGAACCTGCGCCTGCTCGACATCGGCTGCGGCGGCGGGCTTCTCGCTGAGCCGATGGCGCGCCTCGGCGCCGACACGGTCGGCATCGACCCCTCGGCGACCAACGTCGGGGTGGCGCAACGCCATGCCGCGCTGAGCGACCTCGCCGTCGACTACCGTACGATAGCAGCGGAGGCGCTTGCCGAAGCGGGCGAGTGCTTCGACGTCGTGCTCGCCATGGAGGTGGTAGAGCACGTGGCGGACGTCGAGGCCTTCATTGGCGCCTGCGCGGCGCTGACGAAGCCCGGCGGGCTTCTGATCGTCGCAACGATCAACCGCACGGCGAAAGCCTTCGCGCTTGCCATCTTTGGCGCCGAGTATGTGCTGCGCTGGTTGCCGCGCGGCACGCACGATTACGCGAAGCTCGTCCGCCCCGTCGAGCTTGAGGCGGCAATGACGGCGTCCGGGCTTTCGATCGTCGGCCGCACGGGCGTCCGCTACAACCCGCTCACCGATCGCTGGTCGCGCGCCGCCGACATGGACGTGAACTACATGGTCGCCGCGGAGAAGCCGGCGGAGGCTTAGACCTTGCGGATTGTCTCGCCGGCTGAACGCGCCTAAAGCTCCGATTCCCTGCCCGCGCGCGGCGCTTCGCCCTCGCGCATTCACCCGCCCGCCTCGACCAAGAATGACGGCAGCCTCCGAGACCCACACAAGCGCCCGCTGGGCGGCGCTGGAGAACGTGGCCTACCGCCGCTATTGGGTGGCACGCCTCGCCGCGTCCTTCGCGACGCAGATCCAGGTCGTCGCCGTCGGCTGGCAGGTCTACGACCTGACCCGCAGCCCGCTCGACCTCGGCTTCGTCGGCCTCTCGCAGTTCCTGCCCGCGCTTCTCCTGGTGCTCGTCACGGGAATCACAGCCGACCGCTTCCGCCGCCGCACGATCATGGCGGTCTGCCTCGCCGCCGAGGCCCTTTGTGCGGTGGGGCTGCTCCTCTTCACGCTGTCGGGAACCGACGCAGTTTCACTGATCTTCGCAATCCTCGTCGCCTTCGGCACAGCGCGCGCCTTCTTCTCCCCGGCGCAGCAATCGCTGCTTCCAAACATCGTGCCGCCGGAAGTTCTGTCGAGCGCCATCGCGCTGAATTCGGTGAGCTGGCAGGTGGCGACGATCGCCGGCCCCGTCGTCGGCGGCCTCCTCTATGGCGTCGCGCCGGAGGTCGCCTACGGCGTCACGATCGCGCTGACGGGAGCCGCCGCAATCTTCGTCCTCCTCGTCCCCCGTACGCAGCAGAAGACGACGCCGGAGCCCGCCACCTGGGCGACCATCGTCGCCGGTTTCAACTACATCTGGCACGAGAAGATCGTGCTCGGCGCGATCTCGCTCGACCTTTTCGCCGTGCTTCTCGGCGGCGCGACCGCGCTCCTCCCCGTCTACGCGCGCGACATTCTCGACATCGGCCCGTGGGGGCTCGGGCTCTTGCGCTCCGGCCCGGCGATCGGAGCGATCGCCGTTGCAATCTATCTGACCGTGCGGCCGATCCGCGACCACGCCGGCTTCTGGATGTTCGTCTTCGTGGCGGTATTCGGGCTCTTCACCATCGTCTTCGGGTTCGCCACTCAGATCCCGCTCTCGGTCGTCGCGCTCATCGTCATGGGCGGCTCGGACATGATCAGCGTCTACGTGCGCGAGACGCTGATCCAGCTCTGGACTCCCGACCATGTGCGCGGCCGCGTCAATGCGGTGAACATGGTCTTCATCGGCGCATCAAACGAGCTCGGCGAGTTCCGTGCCGGCGTCTCAGCGGCGGTTTTCGGCACGGTCGCCGCCGTCGTCATCGGCGGCGCCGGCACGATCGCCGTTGCCGGACTCTGGTCACGCTGGTTTCCGGACCTTCGCCGCGCACGGCACCTGAGCGGACGGGCGTGAGGATCGTTAGAGAAGCGCGAAGCGGTCGACATCGAAAAGCCCGCAGTCGGTGATCTTCAAATGCGGGATCACCGGAAGCGGCAGGAACGCGACCTGCAGGAACGGCTCCGGTATCGTGCAGCCAAGCGTCTCGGCCGCAGCGCGCAGCACGGTCAGCCTGCCTCGCACCGCTTCGAATGGCTCAAGGCTCATCAGCCCGGCGACGGGAAGCGCCAGCTCGGCGCGAATCTTTCCGCCTGCCGCAACGACGAAGCCTCCTTTCAGCGCGATGATGCGGTTAACCGCCGTCGCCATGTCGGAATCGTCGACGCCGATCACCGTGATGTTGTGGCTGTCATGCCCGACAGACGCGGCGATCGCGCCCTGCTTCAAGCCAAAACCATGCACGAAGCCGCGACCGATATTGTCGTTCTTTCCGTGCCGCGCGACGACCGCGACCTTGACGGCATCCTGTGCGAGGTCCGCCCGCACTTCGCCGTTCTCGGCCGCCATGTCGAGATCGAGGCGCTCGGTGATGATCCTGCCGGCGGTGACGCCGATCACCGGCATGCGATCGCGCCCAGCCCGGATGCGGAAATCCTCGGCGCTCACCGGCGCACGCTTGACGCTGTCGAGTCCCACCGGATCGAGCCGCGCGCGCTTTGTGAAAAGCGAGTCCGTCACAAGCCTTCCGCCGGCGATCACCTCGGCGACACGGCATTGACGCAGATCTTCGACGAGCACCAGGTCGGCGCGCCATCCCGGCGCGACGAGACCGCGGTCGCGAAGCCCGAAGGCGTTCGCTCCTGACCAGCTCGCGGCGCGATAGACGGCATGGAGCGGCCGGCCGAGTTCGATGAGGCGGCGGATCATGAAGTCGAGATGGCCTTCCTCGGCGATGTCGAGCGGGTTCCGGTCATCGGTGCAGAGCGCCATGAACGACGCGGTGTTTTCGTCGAGCAGCTCGGCAAGCGCATGAAGGTCCTTGGACACGGATCCCTCGCGGATCAGGATCGTCATGCCCTTCAGAAGCTTCTCGCGTGCCTCCGCGGCCGTCGTCGCCTCGTGGTCGGTGCGGATGCGGGCGGCAAGATAGGCATTGAGCGCGCGGCCTGAGAGGAGCGGCGCGTGCCCGTCGATGTGGCGGTCCTGGAAGGCGGCAAGCTTGTCGAGCGCACCCGGATCGGCGGCGATGACGCCCGGAAAGTTCATGAATTCCGCGAGCCCGATCACCTTCGGATGGTCACGCAGCGTGACGAGGTCGGCGGCGGACAACGACGCGCCGGACGTCTCGAACGGCGTCGCCGGCACGCAGGAGGAAAGCTGCACCCGGAGGTCCATGACCGTGCGCTCCGCCGCCGCCAGGAAATAGCGGATGCCTTCGAGCCCGAGCACGTTGGCGATCTCGTGCGGATCGCAGATCGCCGTCGTCACGCCGTGGCGAAGGACGCAGCGGTCGAACTCGAGCGGCGTGACCAGCGACAATTCGACATGAAGGTGCGTGTCGATGAACCCGGGGACGCAGGAGAGCCCGTGGCCGTCGATCTCGCGCTTCCCCACGTAGTGCGCATACGTGCCGACGATGCGGTCACCGACGACCGCAACATCGCTTTTGGTCACCGCCCCGGTGATGACGTCGAGGAGATCGACGTTGCGCACCACCAAGTCGGCAGGCGCGCGGCCTGCACCGGCGGCGATCGCGCGAGAGAGGAATCCCCGGGTCTCTGAGTTCGTCCATCCCCTCAAATATCAAGGAACCGCCAGGACGGGAAACCGGCAATTGGCGCTGGCACCGCCAGAAGGCCGCCGGCCCACGGCGCCTTGGCGAGCGCCTCCGGCGAGCGCCCCTCCGTCAGGTTCGTCAGGTAGAGCGTCTGAAAATCTGGTCCGCCGAAGCACGGCATGGTCGGTGCCGGCACCGGCAGCGGGAAGGAAATCGGCGAGGTGGCCGTCGGTTGCGAAACGGTTGAGCCGGCCGGCGGAGACGCCGGCGCTCCAATAGAAGCCCTCGGCGTCGCAGCAGCCGCCGTCCGGCCTGCCGATCGTGTCGTCCGGCGCGGCAAAGCGCGAGCGCTCGGATATCGCGCCGGTCACCGGATCGAAGCGCCAGCGGTCGACCCAGGGCCCGCGTGAATCGGCGTGGAACATGAACTCGCCGTCGGCGGTCCAGGCCAGGCCGTTGGAGATGAGGAGCCCTTCGACCTTGCGCTCGACCTTCCCCGAGGGATCGATGCGATAGAGCGCCGCGATCGGCTGCTTCGCCGACCGATCATCCATGCTGCCGACCCAAAACGCGCCATCCGGTCCGACGCGTCCGTCGTTGAGGCGTGTCGCCGCTCCCTGCTCCTCCTCGACGCTGCACAGATCGACGCGCCGCTCGCTTGCCGGATCGAAGAGGATGACGCTGTGGCGAAGCGCGACGACAAGCGCGCCGGAAGCCGTAAGCCCGATAGAGCCCACCTCGCTCTCGAACGACCACGCACGAACCTCGGCGGTCACAGGTGCGAAGGCAAAAATCTTGCGGCTCAGGATATCGACGAAATAGAGCCGGTCGGTGCGCTCGTCGTAGACGGGGCTCTCGCCGACCCGGCAATGGAGATCCGCAACGCAGGTGAATTCGAGGGACATCACAGAATCTCGGGGAGGCGATTTCGGACGCCGGCAAAGTAGCAGGCGAAATGTTGCAAGCGAAAGCGCCGTTGCGCCGTCAATTCGCGCAAAGAACCTTCTGAAGTGCCTTCTCGAGGTCGCAGGTGCGGAAGGGCTTGCTCAAAACGGCGATCGGGCCGGTCTCGGCAATGTCTTTCGGGAGCGTCAGCCGGTAGCCCGTCGCAAAGACGATCGGCAGACCCGGGTAGCGATGGCGCATCTCTGCAGCGAGCTCCTCCCCGTCCATGTCCGGGAGGTTGACGTCGGTCAGGAGCGCATCGACCGGCGCCACCCGCTCCATGAGCGCGAGCGCCGCCTCGGCGCAGCGGGCGGAAAGCGGCTCATGGCCAAGCTCGCGCAGCATGTCGAGCGTCGCCATCATAATCAGTGCCTCGTCCTCGACCACCAGGACACGAGAGGCAGCTTTGGCGGGATTCATCTGGCTCCGACAGCAAGGGGGCGATTTGATCCCGTCCCCATCCCGCGCCCCAGCGCGCGAGACCACTAAGGTTTCGGCAACGCGCATGACGCGAAATGGTTCCTCGCAACGCGGCCAAGCTGAGGCATTCGCGCTTCGAGGCTCCGTCTTTCACGATCATGGTAAACGACCCGCTCTCCGTGACTGGCCATCCACGCTGCATTGCGATATAGCGGCTGCCCGGCGGGCCAGACAATCCAAGGCTGTGTGCGGCGAAAAGCCGGCACCGCGACGCGGGCCGAGCCGATCCTCCGCCGAACCGACGGTGAAACGATGGTCAAGCGCTTCGTTATCGCATTGCTTCTCGTCGTGCTCGTTTGCGGCGGACTGGTCGGCTTCAACCTGTTCCGGTCGAAGATGATCGGCCAGTTCTTCGCGCACTTGCCGGTGCAGTCGGTGGCGGTGTCGACGACCAAGGTCGAGCCCTCGACCTGGACGCCCGAGATCGACGCGATCGGGACGCTTTGGGCGTTCCAGGGCGTCGACGTCCCTTCGGAAGCGGCAGGTGTCGTGAAGTCGATCGACTTCAAGGCAAACCAGCACGTCGATGC
Source organism: uncultured Alphaproteobacteria bacterium (assembly GCA_963761005.1). GTDB lineage: Bacteria > Pseudomonadota > Alphaproteobacteria > Rhizobiales > Afifellaceae > DASWJZ01. The sequence goes on along the minus strand of CAVXFK010000026.1, from coordinate 183,367 downwards.
CGGCGCGCGTCTGGTGCAGATCGACGATGCGGTCGAACGCGCCGACCTGATGTCGGCGGAGGCGGCGGTCGCGCGCGACCAGTCGCAGCTTGAGCGCGTCGAGCGGTTGCGCGCCACCGGCGTCAATTCGCAGGCGACGCTTCAGGATGCGGAAAGCGCGCTCGCGGCTTCGCAGTCGGCGCTCGCCAAGGTCAAGGCCGTGGTCGATCAGAAGTCGATCAAGGCGCCGTTCGCGGGCGTGATCGGAATTGCCCGCGTCGATGTCGGGCAATACGTGCAGCCCGGCACGGTCATCGCCACGCTGCAGCAGCTCGACACGATGAAGGCAAACTTCACCGTGCCCGAGCAGCAGTTCAACCAGATCAAGATGGGACAGCCGGCAACGTTCGGGGTGACCGACAACGAGTTCCCTTATGCCGGAAACGTCATCGGCATCGACCCGAAGATCGACCCGCAGATGCGGCTCGTCTCGGTCCAGGCCAAGGTGGAGAATCCGAACCGCGAGCTCCGCCCGGGACAGTTCGTGCGCGTGCGCGTTGAGCTCCCGCCGGTCGAGAACGTCATCGCGCTGCCGCAGACGGCCGTCGTGACCTCGCTCTATGGGGACTATGTCTACGTCGTCGAGAAGGAGGCGCCGGCCGACCCCGCGGCGACAGGCGACGCTGCGCCCGCTGCCAGCACCACAACGGATGCGTCGAAGCAGGGCGAGACCGAAAAGCTGATCGCCAAACAGGTTTTCGTCAAAGTCGGCCGCCGACAGGGGGACCTGGTGGAGATCGCCTCCGGGCTGAACTCCGGTCAGACCGTTGTCACCTCCGGCCAGAACAAGCTCTCCAATAACGCCCCGGTCACGATCAACAACGCCGTCAACCCGGCCGCCATTGCCAGTGACGGAGGCGGCAAGCCGTGAATTTCTCTGAGATCTTCATCCGGCGGCCCGTCCTCACGATCGTCGTCGCGATCCTCATCCTGCTGCTCGGCCTGCAGGGCTTCTCCAACATGACCATCCGGGAATATCCGGAGGTTAAGGAATCGGTGATCACCGTCACCACCAGCTACGCCGGCGCGAGCGCCGACCTGATGCAGGGTTTCATCACGACGCCGGTCGCCAAGGCGGTGCTGACCGCCGAGCACGTCGACTACGTGACTTCGAAGAGCTCGCTCGGCAGCTCCACGGTCACCGTTCACATGGTGCTTGACGCCGATCCGGACAAAGCACTGGTCGACGTGCTCTCCAAGGTGCAGCAGGTGCGCGGCCAGCTGCCGAGTGACGCCGACGATCCGATCGTTCAGAAGGGCACCGGCCAGAATTTCGCGCTCATGTATCTGGCGGTGCGCTCAAACACCATGAGCCCCGAGCAGGTGACCGAGTATCTGACGCAGGTCGTCCAGCCGCGCTTTGCCACCGTCGAAGGCGTCGGCGAGGTGCAGATCCTGGGCGGGCGGGATTTCGCCATGCGCGTCTGGCTCGATCCCGTCAGGCTCGCCGCCCGCGGGGTCACCGCAGGCGACGTGCTCGCCGCCATCCGCGCCTCGAACTTCCTCTCCGCTCCGGGGCGGACAGAGAACAGCTTCGTCGCCTACGCCATCCAGACGGAGACGACGCTGCAGACGCCGGAATCCTTCGCCAATCTCGCAGTGAAGACGAACGGCGACGAGATCGTGAGACTTGGCGACGTGGCGACCGTCGAATACGGCGCGAAAAGCAACGACGTGCGCGTCTCCTTCAACGGGCAGGAGGGGACGTTTCTCGGCGTCTTCGCAGCACCCGATGCGAACGCGCTCGATACCTCCGCGGCGCTCAAGGCCGAGCTGCCGCAAATCCAGAGCGAGCTGCCGCCGGGCATGGACCTTGAGCTTGTCTATGACGCGACGCGCAACATCAGTGCCTCGATCACCGAGGTGTTCAAGACGATCGCCGAAGCCGTCGCCATCGTCGTCCTGATCATCCTCGTCTTCCTCGGCTCATTCCGCTCGGTGCTGGTGCCGATCTTCACCATTCCGCTGTCGCTCACCGGCGTCTGCTTCATCCTCTATGCGATCGGCTACTCGATCAACCTTTTGACGCTGCTCGCCATGGTGCTTGCGATCGGCCTCGTCGTCGACGACGCCATTGTGGTGGTGGAGAATATCCACCGGCATCTGGAGCGCGGCGAGCGCCCGCTGCAGGCCGCGATCACCGGCATGCGCGAGATCTTCTCCGCCATCATCGCGATGACCATCACGCTCGCCGCCGTCTATACGCCGATCGGATTCGCGCAAGGGCTGACCGGTGCGCTCTTCCGCGAATTCGCCGTCACGCTTGCCGGCGCCGTTGTTATTTCCGGCTTCATCGCGGTCACGCTGTCGCCGATGCTGGCGGCTCGCGTCCTGAAGCCGCATGGCGTTGGGATGAGCCGCTTCCAGGAGATCGTCGACCGGAGCTTCGACAAAGTGAGCGCCTGGTACGGGCGCCGCGTCTCCTCGACGCTGAACTACCGGCCGGTGACGCTGATGATCGTCACCGCGCTCTCGGCCACGATGGTCTTTCTCTTCCTCAACACCTCGACCGAGCTGGCGCCGGACGAGGACATCGGCTTCATGTTCTCGATCGTGAACGCCCCGGCCTACGCGACCTCCGACTATACGGAGATGTTCGTCAAGGACGTCATCGACTCGACCAAAGACATCCCCGAGGTCGACACGCGCTTCTCCGTCGTCGGCTTCGGCGGCACCAACACCGCCTTCGCCGGCTTCGGGCTGGTCCCGTGGGCGGAGCGCACGCGCAGCCAGGCGACGATACAGGCCGAGGTGCAGAAGAAGCTGAGCGGCGTCGCCGGCGTGCAGGCCTTCGTCTTCGCGCCGCCGACGCTGCCTGGAACCGGCGGCGGGCTCCCCGTGCAATTCGTGCTCCGCTCGACCGGCAGCGCCGATCAGGTCTACGAGGTCGCCGAGGAGATCAAGAACCGCGCGCAGAAGAGCGGGCGCTTCATCATCGTGCAGGACTCGCTTTCTTTCACGCAGCCCCAGGCGCGCGTCACCATCGACCGCGACCGCGCGGCGGCGCTTGGTATCGCCGTCAGCAACATCGGCAGCACCCTGACCGCGCTCGTCGGCGGCGGCTCGGTGTCGAAGTTCGACCGCGAGAGCCGCAGCTACGACGTCATCACGCAGGTGCCGCAGGCCGACCGCTTCAATCCAGACAGCCTCGGCAAGTACTATGTCAGGAGCGCTTCCGGCGGCATGGTTCCGCTCTCCGCCGTGATCAGCGTCGACACGAGAGCCGCGCCGGTTGCCATCGAGCAGTTCAACCAGTTGAACTCGGCGACGATCTCCGGCCTGCCGCTTCCGGGCGTCGCGACCGGCGACGCGCTCGCGACGATCCGCGAGATCGCGCGCGAGGTGATGCCCGCCGGCTTCTTCGAAGATTTTGCCGGGCAGTCGCGGCTTGAGATCAAGGAAGGAAACACCACGCTCATCGCCTTCGGACTCGCGATCATCATCATCTACCTGGTGCTCGCGGCGCAGTTCGAGAGCTTCCGCGATCCGCTCGTCATCATGCTGACGGTGCCGATGTCGATCTTCGGTGCGCTCGTGCCGCTCAATCTCGGGCTCTCGACCCTGAACATCTACACCGAGGTCGGACTGATCACGCTGATCGGCCTGATCACCAAGCACGGCATCCTGATGGTGCAGTTCGCCAACCAGCAGCGCCTGGCCGGGTTGCCGAAGCGGCAGGCAATTGTCGAAGCAGCGCGCGTCCGGCTGCGTCCGATCCTGATGACGACAGCGGCGATGGTGATGGGCGTGCTGCCGCTGATCATCGCGTCCGGCGCCGGTGCCAAGGCGCGCTTTTCGATCGGCCTCGTCATTGCCTCCGGCATGGCGATCGGCACGCTCTTCACGCTCTTCGTCCTGCCGATGTTCTACACCTTGATCGCAAAGGCCGATGTGAAGACGGTAGCGGAGCCCGAGGCGTTCGACCTCGGCCACGCGCCGGCGGAATGAAGAGCTAATGCGATCAGAAAGAGCATGATCCGCCGATGAGCTACGTCGTCGCGCCGCCCGCCATCACCGTGCTGCCCGTGCGCGGCTCCGACGCGCTCTTTCCTGTCCGCCGCGTCTATTGCATCGGCCGGAACTACGCCGAGCATGCGATCGAGATGGGTCATGACCCCGAGAAGGAGCCGCCCTTCTTCTTCCAGAAGAACCGCGACAACGTCGTGACCGATGGCCGCTTCCCCTACCCTTCCGCAACCAAGGACGTGCACCACGAGATCGAGCTCGTCGTCGCGCTGGCGAAGGGCGGCGAGAACATTCCGGCGGAGAAGGCGCTCGACCATGTCTTCGGCTACGCCATCGGCCTCGACATGACTCGCCGCGATTTGCAGGGCGAGGCGAAGAAGATGGGCCGCCCGTGGGAGATCGGGAAAGCTTTCGAGTTCTCGGCTCCCTGCGGCGCGCTTGTGCCGGCAGCCGAGATCGGGCACCCGAGCGCCGGCGCGATCACCCTGAAGGTCAATGGCGCGACGAAGCAGCATGGCGACCTGAACCAGATGACCTGGAAGGTGCCGGACGCGATCGCCTATCTCTCCGGGCTCTTCCGGCTGGCGCCGGGCGACCTGATCATGACCGGCACGCCGGCCGGCGTCAGCGCGGTCAAGCGCGGCGACGTGCTCGAAGGCCATATCGACGGCGTCGGCGACCTCAAGGTAGAGGTGGTTTGAGGTTCTCGGGAAACCGGGCACAGCCTTCCCTAATTCGTCGTCACTGCCGGGCTTGACCCGGCAATCCATTCCGTGACGCTAGAGCCTCGCGCGACCGCGACGGAATGGATGGCATGGTCAGGCCATGCCATGACGACACGTTCAACGCCGGAGAGGACGAAGGGCCAGGAATGCTTGACATCGTAAAGGGCGCCGACGGCGACCCCGCGATCGGCGCGCCGGAGCGCGCGCCGCTCACCTACAAGGGGCTCCGCCATCTTATCGGTAACACGATCGGCGGGCTGAACGCGCTCGGCATCGGACGAAACGACCGCGTCGCGATCGTGCTGCCGAACGGGCCGGAGATGGCGGCCGCCTTCGTGTCGATCGCTGCCGGCGCGACGACGGCGCCACTCAACCCAGCCTACCGGGCGGAGGAGTTCGAGTTCTATCTGACCGACCTCGGCGCCAAGGCGCTCGTCCTCGATGCCGCCGGCAACGAAGCGGCGGAGGCGGTCGCCAAGAAGCTCGGCGTTCCGATCCTGAGACTCGACGTGCCGGCTGGCGCGCCGGCCGGCGCGTTCCGCCTTTCAGGCGCGGCGATCGGAACGGCGGCGAGGCCTGGTCCGGCGGAGTCCGGCGACATCGCGCTGGTGCTTCACACGTCGGGCACCACCTCGCGACCGAAGATCGTTCCCCTATCCGGAGCCAACGTCGCGGCTTCGGCGAAGAACGTCCGCGAGACGCTGGCGCTGACGCCGGCTGACCGCTGCCTGAACATCATGCCGCTCTTCCACATCCACGGGCTGATCGCGGCGGTCAGCGCCTCGCTCTCCGCGGGCGCATCCGTGGTCGCAACACCGGGCTTCAATGCACTGAAATTCTTCCAATGGCTCGATGAGGCGACGCCGACTTGGTACACGGCGGTCCCCACGATGCATCAGGCGATCCTCGCGCGGGCCCCACGCAATCCCGAAAGCGTCAACCGAGCGAAGCTCCGCTTCATCCGCTCGTCCTCCTCCTCGCTGCCGCCGCAGGTGATGGCGGAGCTTGAGGCGACCTTCGGCTGTCCGGTGATCGAGTCCTATGGAATGACGGAGGCAGCGCACCAGATGGCGTCGAATCCGCTGCCGCCGAAGCCGCGCAAGGCCGGCAGCGTCGGCCCGGCCGCAGGCCCGGAGATGGCGATCATGGCGACGGACGGAGGCGTGCTCGCATCAGGCGAGACGGGCGAGATCGTCATCCGCGGCCCGAACGTCACCGCCGGCTACGAGAACAACCCAAAGGCCAATGCCGAAGCCTTCGCGCACGGCTGGTTCCACACCGGCGACCAGGGCACGATGGATTCCGACGGCTATGTCCGCATCACCGGGCGGCTGAAGGAGATCATCAATCGCGGCGGCGAGAAGATTTCGCCGCGCGAGGTCGACGAGGTTCTCCTGGACCACCCGGCCGTCGCCCAGGTGGTGACCTTCGCGATGCCACACCAGAAGCTCGGCGAGGACGTCGCCGCGGCGATCGTGCTCCGCGATGGGAAAGAAGCGAGCGAGCGCGAGCTTCGCGATTTCTGCGCAACCCGCCTCGCCGACTTCAAGGTGCCGCGCAAGCTCGTTTTCCTCTCCGAGATCCCGAAGGGCGCGACGGGCAAGCTTCAGCGCATCGGGCTCGCCGAGAAACTCGGGCTTTCGGGCTGATCACATGCTTCTTCCCCCTTATGGTGAGGTGCGAGCGAAGCGAGCCTCGAACCACGAGGGCTCCAGTCAGCACCCTGCACCCGATCCTTCGAGGCGCTGCTTTGCAGCGCACTTGAGGATGAGGGGGTGCATGGCATGAAGATTTGCATCTTCGGCGCCGGCGCTATCGGCGGATTCATCGGCGCCAAGCTCGCGGAGAAGGGCGAGGCGGAGGTCAGCCTCGTCGCGCGGGGCGCTCATCTTGCCGCGATGCGCGAAAAGGGGCTGACGCTCCGCGGCAAGGACGGCGAGCGCACGATCCGCGTCAACGCAAGCGGCGATCCGGCGGCGCTCGGTGTCCAGGACACCGTGATTCTGGCGCTGAAGGCGCATTCGGTGCCCGGCGTGCTCGACAGCCTGAAGCCGCTTTTCGGCCCCGACACGGCGTTGGTGACCGCGCAGAACGGCGTGCCGTGGTGGTATTTCTATCGTCACGGCGATGCGCATGAAGGCCGCCGCGTCGAGGCGGTCGACCCCGGCGGAAAAATCTGGAACGCGATCGGCCCGGAGCGCGCCATCGGCTGCGTGGTCTACGTCGCGGCGGAGATGGACGCGCCCGGAGTAATCCACCATGTCGAGGGCGACCGGCTGCCGCTCGGCGAGCCGTCGGGCGAAAAGACGGAGCGCGTGCACAAGCTTTCGCGCCTGCTCGTTTCCGCCGGCATCCGCGCGCCGATCCGCCCAGACATCCGCAACGACATCTGGGTGAAGCTCTGGGGCAACGTCTCGCTCAATCCGATCTCCGCCCTGACCGGCGGCACGCTCGCGGATATCACTGGCGACCCCGGCACGCGGGCGGTCGTCCGCACTATGATGGTGGAAGCGGAGACGATCGCCGCGGCGCTCGGCGTGAAATTCCCGATCGACGTCGACAAGCGCATCGCCGGCGCCGCTGAGGTCGGCGCGCACAAGACCTCGATGCTGCAGGACCTTGAGCTCGGCCGTCCGATGGAGATCGATGCACTTGTCGCCGCCGTGCAGGAGCTGGGCATCCTGACCGGCACGCCGACCCCCGCCATCGATCTCGTGCTTGCGCTGGTCCGCCAGCGCGCGCGGCTCGCGGGTTGCTATCCGGGCTGACGCGCGACGCAGGGCGCGCCGCCTGTCGCATAGAGCGTCACCGGGTCCGCATCGGCCTTCAACCAGTCGCCGAGATTGTCGCAGCGGTCCTTCGTGCAGAGCCGCCAATCCCCGGCATGCGGGTCGCGGCGAAGCACGATTTCCGTCCGCGTCTCGTTCGGCCGCCAGACGTAGAAGCGGCCCTCAAGCCGCGCCTCCGGCGGCGGCTCCATGCCGGCGCCCGACCCCTCCACTTGCGCCTCGGCGAGCACCAGGTGGTCGGGCTTGACCAGCCAGTGCTCGATCCACTGGGTCTTCTCGATCGTGTGCGTCCAGGAGAGCGTGAAGGCGGCCGCGGCGACGCGGAGGACGACGCCCCCACCCGCGACGCAGAGCGCGCTCACGCCGGGGCCGCCTTGACGGTACGGACGCGCCAGAAATGCCAGCCGAGGAACGCGGCGACGACAGCGAAGCCGAGCTCGTCGGTCAATGGCAGCGCCGCGATCAGGAGCGCCGCGGCGACGAACGCCCAGAGCCGCTCCCAGGCCGCGAGGCGGCCCCGGAGGAAACCGATCGCGGCCGCACCCCAGAGCAGGATCGCGACAAGCGCCTTGAAGATGATGTAAGCGACCGCCGGCCAGTAGCCGATCTCCGCGGCAAGCGGCCCGCCGTCCTGCAGCATCAGCGCCGGGGCGTAGACCGCCATGTAAGGCACGACGAATCCTGCAGCGGCGACGCGCACGGCGTTGAGCCCGATCTTCATCCCAGATTCTTTCGCAATCGGCGCGGCGGCAAAAGCCGCCAGTGCCACCGGCGGCGTCAGGTCGGCCATGATGCCGAAATAGAAGACGAACATGTGGGAGACGATGAGCGGCACGCCGAGCGACAGAAGTGCCGGACCGGCGATCGACGACGTGATGATGTAGTTCGGGATTGTCGGCACGCCCATGCCGAGCACCAGGCAACAGGCCATGGTCAGGAACAGCGACAGGAAGAGCGAGCTCTGGCCGATCGAGACGATGAAGCGCACGAAGGTCGTGCCCGCACCGGTCAGCGCCAGGATGCCGATGATGACGCCGACGAGCGTGCACGCGACGCCGACGGGAAGCGCATTCTTGGCGCCTTCCGCGAGGCTTTCGAGGCAGAGCGACAGCGTCGCCCGTCCGCCGCGGAGGAGGAAGTTGGTGAGGACGAGCAGGAGAAGCAGGAAGAGGACGATGGTGATGCCGCCGACCCTGACCCCGCCGAAAGCGATCGAGGTCTTGAACGACAACCCGGCGAGCACGCCGAGCACGATCCAGAAGACGGCGCGGAACGCGAACGGCCGGAGGTTCACGGCGATCGGCACGCCGAGAATGATCAATGCCGTCAACGCGAGCCCCACGGTGCCGGCGAAGAGCGGCGTGTAGCCGGAGAAGAGCAGCCACACGAGCGCGGCGAGCGGCAAGATCAGATGCCACTTCGCGCGAAGCGCCGCGAGCGCATTCGGGCATTCGGATTTCGGAATGCCTTCGAGGCCCAGCCTTCCGGCCTCGAGATGCACCATCAGGAAGACGGTGACGAAATAGAGGACGGCCGGCACGATCGCCGCCTTCACCACGTCGAGATACGGAATCCCGAGCGTCTCGGCCATGATGAAGGCAACCGCTCCCATCACCGGCGGCATGATCTGCCCGCCCATCGACGATGTGGCCTCCACGCCTCCGGCGAATGCGGGGCGGAAGCCGAAGCGCTTCATCAAGGGAATCGTGAACTGGCCGGTGGTGACGACGTTGGCGACGCCCGAGCCGTTGATCGTACCCATCAGCGCGGAGGAGACGACCGCGACCTTCGCCGGGCCGCCGCGGCTATGGCCGACCGTGCCGAGCGCGACGTCGGTGAAAAGGCCGATCATGCCGGCGCGCTCCAGGAACGCGCCGAACAGGATGAACAGGAAGATGTAGGTGGACGAGACGTAGATCGGCGTGCCGTAGATGCCGTCGGTGCCGAGGAAAAGCGTGTCGATGATCTGCGAGAAATCGTAGCCGCGATGGTTGAGCGGCGAAGGCAGATGCTGGCCGAACATGCCGTAAGCGAGGAAGAGCGCACAGATGATCGGAAGCGCCCAACCCATCATCAATTGCCCGGCGACAAAGACGAGCGCGACCGCGACCACGCCGACCGCGATGTCCCAATTGTTCGGTTCGCCGGCTCGAAGCAGCAGGTCGGCGTAGAAGACCCAGTGGTAGAGCCCGACGAGAAACGCGACGGCGCCGAGCGTCCAGAAGATGCCCGCGCGGCCGCGCTTCAGCGGCGGACGGTTGGCGATGAGCCCGAAGAGAAGGAGGAGCAGGAAGCCGACGTGCACCGCGCGGATGACCTGGCTCGGAAGCGGCGCATAGGCGGCCGTCCAGAGCTGGAAGGCGGAGAAGGCAACGGCGATGAAGAAGAGCGCACGCGCCGGCGGCCCTCTTCCCCACTCGTACTCCTGGGTCTCACGCGGTGAGGGAGCGCTGTCGGCCGTTTCCGGCGTCATGGTCTTCTTTGATCGCGGCGATCCGCTGGCTGAAGGAACGGAGGGGCGCCGCAGCGCCCCTCGTCGCCCCCTCTAGAGCGCGCCGGCTTCCTTGTAGTAGCGCTCCGCGCCCGGATGCAGCGGTGCCGGCGGATTCTTCGCCGCCTTGTCGAGCGAGATGCCCTTCGCGGCAGCATGCGCGGCGACCATCTTGTCAAGGTTCTCGAAGATCGCCTTCGTCATCGCGTAGACCACGTCGTCGGGAACGGCGGAGCTGGTGACGAGATAGTTCGGCACCGCCGCAGTCGCGACATCCGCATCCTGACCCTCGTAGGTTCCCGCCGGAATGGGAGCCGCGACATAAGGCGAGCCGAGCTTCGCCACTATGTCCGCCGGGATCTCCACGACGTTGACCGGCAGCGAGGCGGCGAGGTCGCGGATCGAAGCGACGCCGAGGCCGGCCGATTGCAAAGTGGCGTCGAGCTGGCGGTTCTTGATCAGCTCAACCGACTCGCCGAACGGCAGATATTCGACCTTGCCGAGATCATCGTAGGTGAGGCCGGCGGCGGCGAGAACGGCGCGGGCGTTGAGCTCGGTCCCAGATTTCGGCGCGCCGACGGAGACGCGCTTGCCCTTCAGGTCGGCCAGCGTCTTGATGCCGGATTCCTGCGAGGCGACGATCTGCACATAGTTCGGATAGATCGCGGCAAGCGTTCTGAGCTTGTCGAGCGGCTTCGGGAAGCCGGCATCGGCATTGCCCTCGACCGCGAACTTCAGGCTGTCGCCGAGCGTGAACGCTATCTCGCCCTTCCCCGCCTGGACGAGGTTCAGGTTCTCAACCGACGCCTTGGTCGACTGCACCGAGGGCCGCGAGTCGGGCACGGTAGCGGCAAAGATCGATTCGAGGGATACGCCGAGCGGGTAGTAGACGCCCGACTGGCCGCCGGTCAGGATATTGATGAAGGTCTCAGCCTTGACGGGCACCGCTGCCAACAGAGCGACCGCTGCGGCTGCGGCCAGGGATTTCCAAAGTCGCATGTTTCACTCCCGTTGCTGCGCGTCCTTGGCGGCGACTATAGACGCTGGAAGAAAGAGGGAAACCCTCGCTTTCCAGCTGGCAAGAGGCCGCCGCGCTTCCCGCCGGCGGCAGGCCCGGGGCCTACCCAAGCGGTCCACCGACGCTTATGTGAGCGTCTCACGCAACGATTTTGAATCGCACCGGCGGCCGGAGTTTGAAGGACCCGACGCCGACCGACCGAAAGCGGGCTCATGGCCGACCAGACGATCATTGCCGAAAGGCCGGAACGGGACGCTCCTGCCGCTCTTTCCGCCGATACCGACGATTGGCGGACGCGGCGGACCTTCGCCATCATCTCGCATCCGGACGCCGGCAAGACGACGCTTACCGAGAAGCTGCTTCTGAAAGGCGGCGCCATCCGCATGGCGGGCGCCGTCCGCGCCCGCGGCGAACGGCGCCGCACCCGCTCCGACTGGATGGCGATTGAGCGCGAGCGCGGCATCTCGGTCTCCTCCACCGTGATGCGCTTCGAGCGCAACGGGCTCGTCTTCAACCTTCTCGACACGCCCGGCCACGAAGATTTTTCCGAGGACACCTACCGTACGCTGACCGCGGTCGATTCCGCCATCATGGTGATCGACGCCGCAAAGGGCATCGAGAGCCAGACCAGAAAGCTCTTCGAGGTCTGCCGACTGCGTGACATCCCGATCGTCACCTTCATCAACAAGATCGACCGCGAGGGCCGGCACCCGTTCGAGCTTCTCGATCAGATCCAGTCGGAGCTTGCGCTCGACACGGCACCCATCACTTGGCCGGTCGGCATGGGTACGGATTTCTCCGGCGTCGCCGACATCCGGGCCGGCGCGTTCCTCACCTCCTCGCACGGGCGCGGCGGCGCCTTTGATTCGCGCGTCGAATTGCACGGCCTCGACGATCCGCTGCTTGCGGAGCGCGTCGCGCCTTCCGTCCTCGCGGAGTATCGCGAGCAGATCACGCTCGCCGGCGAAGGCTACCCGCAATTCGACCTCGACTCCTTCCGTGAGGGACACCTGACGCCGGTCGTCTTCGGCAGCGCGCTTCGCGACTATTCCGTGGAAGAGCTGTTGCAGGTGATTGCCGACCGGTCGCCCCCGCCGCGCCCGCAGCGGAGCGCGGCCGGAACTGTCGATCCGGCAAGCGACGCCGTCGCCGGCTTCGTCTTCAAGGTGCAGGCGAACATGGATCCGAACCACCGCGACCGCATCGCCTTCCTGCGGCTTTGCTCCGGCCGCTTCCGCCGCGGCATGAAGCTCAAGCACGTGCGCACCGGCAAGACGATCGCCGTGCAGAGCCCGGTGCTCTTTTTCGGCCAGGACCGGCAGATCGCCGACGAGGCCGTCGCCGGCGACGTGATCGGCGTGCCAAATCATGGGACGCTCCGTGTCGGCGACACGCTCTCGGAAGATTCCGCCATCCGCTTTACCGGCCTCCCGTCCTTCGCGCCGGAGGTGCTCCGCCGGGTGCTCCACGGCGACGCTTCGAAGGTGAAGGCCGTGCGCCAGGCGCTGGAGGACCTTGCCGAAGAAGGTCTGGTACAGGTTTTCCGTCCGCTCTCAGGCGGACATTGGATCGTCGGCGTCGTCGGGATTCTGCAGCTCGACGTGCTGAAGTCGCGGATCGCGGGCGAATACAATGCTGAGATTGTGCTTGAGCCGGTGCCTTATGAGACGGCACGCTGGATCGCCTCGGAGGCCGGCGAGGCCGCGCTCGACACCTTCAGAAGTGAGAATCGCGGCAGCCTTGCGGAGGATCGGGACGGCCGCCTGGTCTTCCTCGCCCGCAATTCCTGGGAGCTCGACAACACCATGAAGCGCTACCCGGCGGTCGCATTCCGCGACACTTGCGAGCTGGTGAACTGATCCAGCGCCTCGATCCGGCAGCTTAACCAAGAAAATACCTACGGCGCGCTAGGAAAAGGCCAACGTCGAGGTTGGAGCAGCTCATGGCCGAAAAGCGCAACGCGCCGCGTCAATTCGCCAAGCAACAGGGGAAGGCCATCATCAGTGGACGCTCGGAGCTTACCTGCACGATCCGCGATCTGAGCGCGCTCGGCGCGCGGCTGAAATTCATGCACCCGACCTTCCTGCCCCGCCAGTTCCGCCTGGTCTTCGACGACAGCGATCAGAAGGTCACGGTGGTCTGGCAGGCGGGCGTGATTGCCGGCGTCCGCTTCCAGACGCCGCTGCGCTACCTGCCGAAGAAGAAAAAGAAGCGGACCTGGCCCTGGTCTAGGCGTTAGCGAGCCCGCTCAGAGCTTGCCCGCCATCGCCATATCGAAGATCTTGAGCGCTCCGTCCTTGGTGAGCGGCACCGGATTGCCGCCGGCCGTCGGGTCGACGATCGCCATTTCTGCGATCTCGTCGCGCCGGCTCGCATCGATCTTGAGCCCGGCGAGCGTGTGCGGCACGCCGACCTCTTCGCGAAGCTTCAAGACCGCCTTGAGGAATCCGTCGAAGCCGCCGGAAATTCCGAGATAACCGGCGAGCCGGTCGATCTTCGTCGCGATGGCCTCGCGATTGAAGACGAGCACAAAGGGCATGAAGACCGCGTTCGTCATGCCGTGATGCGTGTCGTAGAGCGCGCCGACCGGATGCGACAGCGAATGGATCGCGCCGAGCCCTTTCTGGAAGGCGGCGGCGCCCATCGACGCGGCGCTCATCATGTGCGCGCGCGCTTCGATATCCTTTCCTTCCTTCACCGCCTTCGGCAGATTCTCGAAGACGAGACGCATCCCCTCGACCGCGATCCCCGCCGCCATCGGATGATAGAACTCGGCACAATACGCTTCGAGGCAATGCGCGAGCGCATCCATCCCGGTGCCGGCGGTGATGAAGGGCGGCATTCCGACGGTGAGCTCCGGGTCTGAGATCACCACCTTCGGCATCATCTTCGGATGGAAGATCACCTTCTTCGTGTGCGTCTTCTCATCGGTAACGACGCCGGCGCGGCCGACCTCCGAGCCGGTGCCGGCCGTCGTCGGCACTGCCACGATCGGCGCGATTTTCTCCGCGTCGGCGCGCGTCCACCAGTCGCCGACGTCCTCGAAGTCCCAAACCGGCCTCGTCTGCCCCGCCATGAAGGCGACGAGCTTACCGGTGTCGAGGCCGCTGCCGCCGCCGAAGGCAATGACGCCGTCGTGCTTGCCGGCTTTGAACACGGCGACGCCATTCAGGAGGTTGGTCTCGACGGGATTGGGACGCACGTCGGAGAAGAGCCCAGGCGTAAGCCCGCCCTCGCGCATCGCGTCGAGCGCGCGCTGCGTGATGTCGAGCTTGGCGAGTCCGGAATCGGTGACGAGGAGCGGCTGCGTGATTCCTGCCGCCTCGCAAGCGTCCGCCAGTTCAGCAATCCGCCCCGCGCCGAAGCGGATGGCGGTCGGGTAGCTCCAGTTAGCGACGAGCTTGGTCATCTAACGTCCCGCAAGTGATAGCTCTTCGGCCGGGTCAGCGCGTCGTAGCCGTATTTCGACAGCGCCGCGCCGCGGCCGGTGTCCTTGACGCCGGTCCAGGTCAGCCCCGGATCGAGATAGTCGCAGCGGTTGGCGAAGACCGTGCCGGTCTCGATCCTGTCACCTATCCTCTCGGCGCGATCGAGGTCGGTGGTCCAAACGGAGGCGGTCAGGCCATAAGGGCTGTCGTTCATGAGCTGCACAGCCTCGTCGTCGTCCTTCACTTTCATGATCCCGACCACCGGCCCGAAGCTTTCCTCGCGCATCACCGCCATCTGGTGATTGACCTCCGTCAGCACTTCCGGCGCGAGATAGGGCGAGCCGTCGCGGTCCTTCTCGTGCTTCATCTCGATGTGCTTCTTCGCCCCTTTGCGAAGCGCCTCGCCGATCTGCCCGCGCACGGTGTCGGCGAAGCTGCCGCGCGCCATCGGCCCGATCGTCGTCTCCGGGTCGAGCGGATTGCCGACGACGTACTTCTTGGTGAGATCGACGAAGCCCTCGACGAAAGGCTGATAGACCTTCTCGTGCACATAGATGCGCTCGATGCCGCAGCAGCTCTGCCCGGAATTGAAGAACGAACCATCGACGAGGTTCTCGACCGCATGCTCGATCTTTACGTCGTCTGAGACATAGGCTGGGTCCTTGCCGCCGAGCTCCAGCCCTACCGACGCGAACGTGCCGGCGGCCGCGCGCTCGACCGCGCGCCCACCCGCGACCGAGCCGGTGAAGCTCACGTGATCGATGTGACGCGAAGCGATCAGAAGCTCCGTCTGCTCGTGGCTGAGGACGACGTTCTGGAAGAGGCCTTTCGGCAGCCGCGACTTGTCGAACGCCATCTGGAAGCGCTCGCCGACGAGAAGCGTTTGCGCGGCGTGCTTGAGCAGCACCGCGTTGCCGGCGATCAGCCCCGGGAAGATCGAGTTGACGGCGGTGAGAAACGGATAGTTCCACGGCGCAATCACGAGCACGAGCCCGAGCGGCTCGCGCTTCACATGGCGGCGGAAGCCTTCAAGCGGTGCAGGCTCGTAAGGTTTGAGCGATTCCTCGGCGATTCCCGCCATGGTGCGGACGCGCTCGTCGACCCCGCGCTTCTCGCCACCGTAGCGGACCGGCCGCCCCATCTGCCAGGCTAGCTCCGGCACCATCTCGTCGTTCATGGCGATGAGCGCGTCGAGGAAGGAAAGCGCCTTCCCCACGCGCTCTTTGACGGGCACCTTCGCCCATTCCGCCTGCGCCGCGCGCGCGCGCGAGACCACGCCGTCAAGCGTCGCGTCGGGGATGAAGGGTCGCTCGGCATAGACCGAGCCGTCGATCGGAGAGATGATCTTCACGCTGCTCATTGCACCATTCGCGTTAGGCCGGCCTCGGCTGACGGTCATCCTCGGCCGAACGGAGTGAGAGCCGAGGACCCAGTGATGACGCGCGGAGGCATACTGGGCTCTCGGGTCGTCGCTTCGCGCCGCCCGAGAGTGACGTTGTCTGTTGCCGAGTCCAGCGGGCTACCCCTCCCCGACCCTCCTCGCAAGAGGGAGGGTGTATATCAATACCGCTCGAAGCCTCGCTTCAGCTCCCAGTCGGTGACGCGGCGGTCGTATTCGAGCTGCTCCCAGCGCGCAGTGTGGAGGTAGTGCGCGACGACATCGTCGCCGAGCGCCGCGCGGAGCATCTTCGACTTCTCCATCAGCTCGATCGCCTCGCGCAGCGTCTTCGGCACCTCGCGGATGCCTTTGCCCTGATAGGCGTCGCCGACGTAAGCGGGTTCAAGCGTCAGCTTCTCGTCAATGCCGGCGAGGCCTGCGGCAAGGAGCGCGGCGAAGGCAAGATACGGGTTCAGGTCGGCGCCGCCGATGCGGCATTCGACGCGGATCGCCTTCGTCTCCTCGCCGCAGAGCCGGAAGCCGGCGGTGCGGTTGTCACGGCTCCAGATCGCTTTCGTCGGCGCGAATGTCCCCACCTGGAAGCGCTTGTAGGAATTGACGTAGGGCGCCAGGAACCAGGTGATCTCGCGCGCGTATTTAAGCTGCCCGGCAACGAACTGTCGCATCAGCGCCGACATACCGTGCTCGGCCTTCGGGTCGAAGAAGAGCGGCTTCTTTCCCGCCGCGTCCCAGAGCGAAGCGTGGATGTGGCTCGACGAACCGGCAAGCGCGTAGTCCCACTTCGCCATGAACGTGACCGCCTTGCCGAGCCCGTGCGCGATCTCCTTGACGCCGTTCTTCAGGATCGTGTGGCGGTCGGCCATTTCGAGCGCGTCGGCGTAGCGGACGTTGATCTCTTCCTGGCCCGGGCCCCATTCGCCCTTGGAATTCTCCACCGGGATGCCGGCGCCCTGCAGCCCCTTGCGGACGGCGCGCATGACGCCCTCCTCCTTGGTGGTCTGCAGGATGTGGTAGTCCTCGATGTAGTGACCCGCGGTGACGAGGTCGGCGTAGCGCTTGATCCGCGCCGTGTCGTAGGTCTCGTCGAAGAGATAGAACTCAAGCTCGGACGCGAAGTAGGCGCGCATCTTGCGTGTCGCAAGCCGCGCGATCTGCCGCCGCAGAATCGCGCGCGGGCTATGCGCCAGATCGTGATGATGGTGGTCGAGCACGTCGCAAAGGACGAGCGCGGTCGCTTCGAGCCAGGGCAGCCGGCAGAGCGTCGCCATGTCGGGCTTCATGACGAAATCGCCGTAGCCCTTCTCCCAGTTGGCGACCGCGTAGCCGGGCACCGGCTCCATATCGATGTCGTTGGCAAGCAGATAGTCGCAGCCGTGCGTCTCCTCGTGCGCCGAGGCGACGAAAAATTCCGCCTGGAAGCGCTTGCCGATCAGCCGCCCCTGCATGTCGACGAGGCAAGCGAGCACGGTGTCGATCTCGCCCGCGGCGACCGCTTTCTTGAGCTGGTCGAAGGTCAGGTTGCCGGCCATGAACGGAAGCTTCCTTGGTAAGGGTCGCCGGCCCGCGAGATCGTTACGCGGACCGGCGGGATCGAAAAGCCGCTAGGCGGCAGACTACATCGTACCTGCGCCTTCGCGGTGCTTCACCGCGAACTCTTCTTCCGGCGAATAGACAAGCGTGTTTCGCCCGTAAGCCGCGAAGTAGACGATCGCAATGATGTACCAAATCCCGACACCGATGATACCCTGCCGGTAGAGCGGGTCGGTGAGCTGGAAGCCGATCGTGACCAAAGCGATGATCACGGTCAGGGCGGCGCCGAGCGTTCCGAACGGGCTGCGATACGGCCGGTCTATGTGCGGGAAGCGTCGGCGCAGCTGCAGGAAGGTGAGCCCCTGCAGCAGGTAGGAGAACATGGCGCCGAACACCGCCATGTTCAAAAGCGTGCCGCCGATATAGGTGCCGGCCGCCTCGCCGCCCTGCGTGAACCAGATCACCAGCATCACGACGAAGCCGACCAGCGAGCCGGCGAGTAGCGCGACGTTCGGCGTCTTGTGGTCGCCGTGCGTGACCGACAGGAAGTGCGGGAAATAGCCGGCGCGTGACAGCGAATAGATCTGCCGTCCGTATGCGAAGATGATCGCGTGGAAGCTCGCCACCAGCCCGGCAACGGCGAACAGCGCCAGGATCTTCGCCCATCCCGTCCCGAAGATGGCCCGGAAGCCATCGAGGATCGGCTCACCCGAAGTGCCGTAGGCAAATGCACCTTCCGGCAGCGCCGGGTTGATGATCAGGATCAGGAACCCTGTGGCGAGCAGCGTGAACATGCCGAGCATGATGCCCTTCGGCATGTCGCGCTTCGGATCGACCGATTCTTCCGACGCGAGCGGCAACTGCTCGATCGCGAGGAACAGCCAGACCGCAAAGGGCATCGCCGCGAAGACGCCCCTGACGCCCATGGGCAGGAACGGACCGCCGCCGTCCGGCAGCGCGACCGCCGCTCCGTCCGCACCGACCCCGATGTTCATGGCGTACTTGGCGAAGTCGAATTCGCCCGACGCCAAGGCGCTGATGAAGAAGAACACCAGGATCGCGAGCGCGATGAGCGTGACGATCACAGTCACACCGAACGAAAGAGCGACCCCGCGCACGTTCAACCCGACGAAGATCACGTAGCCGATCAGCCACCATACCGGCTGCCAAGCGTCCGGTGTGCCGGTGATGGCCGTCATGTAGGTGCCGATGAAGTAGACGACGACCGCTGGCGTCAGCACGTATTCGATGTTTTCCGCGATGCCGGTGATGAAACCGCCCCACGGCCCGAACGCAGTGCGGGCGAAGGAATAGGCGCCGCCCGTATGCGGCAGCGCCGGGCTCATCTCGGCGATCGAATAGGTCAGACCGAGATACATGATCGCGATCAGGATCGTGCCGACGAGCATGCCGCCCCAGCCGCCGACGGCGAAGCCGAGATTCCATCCGGAAAAGTCTCCCGAGATGACGGCGCCGACCCCGAGCGCCCAAAGCGAGAAGACGCCGGCGTGGCGCTTCAGAATTCGCTTGTCGAAGTATTCCTGGCCGGGTTTGTGATAGGAAACCCCGCCTTCGTGTTTTGTCGTCCCAGCCATATCCCACTCCCCCGTGGTTGAGTCCGATACTCAGGCAACAGATCGTTGATCGCGCCGGCGCGCCGCCGCGGTCCATTCCTTCGCATCTTCGGTGGCGGCGAGCAGCGTCGCGAGGCGCGTGCCCCATGACTTTGCCTGCTCGTCCGTCCCGATCATGTCGTTCCGAATCTCGATCATCGCGGCGGAGAGCCCGCGGCTCTCCGCGTGCCGCGTCAGCGTGTAGTAGACGCGGTCGGCCGGCGAATAGGGCTCGTTGACGCCGACCATCAGTCCCTCGGCCTTCAGTCCCGCGATCAGCTGGTCGGCAAGGCGCCGGTTGCGATCGAAGACAATTCCGATCTCCCAGGGGCGCCTTGTGCCGCAATAGACCGGCGTGAAGCTGTGAACGGCGATCAGCGTCGTTGCTCGCCCGCTATCGAGGCGCTCCTCGATGAGCTTTTCGATCGCGGCGTGATAGGGCAAGTGCACCGTCGCGATCCGTCGGCGCCGCTCCGCGTCGCCGAGTTCTGTGTTTCCCGGAATGGCGACATGCGAATCGAACGTGACGTCGACGATCGAATCCGGATCGGACGGATCGCGATTGCAGTCGATGATGAGCCGCGACACCGTGCAGTGGACAAGCGTCGCGTCGAGCGCGCGGGCAAGTTGCCGCGAGACGGCGAGCGCGCCCGGGTCCCAGGCGATATGCGCCTCGAGCTCTGCGGCGCCGAGCCCGAGCGAGTCATATTCCGCAGGAATGAAGTTCGACGCGTGGTCGCAAAGGATCAGAAACGGACCCGGCGCGGCACGATTCTCCACGGCCACGGGATCGGCTGCACGGGTCCCTGCACCCGATTGTGCCAAAGCCTGCAAGCAAAGTCTCCGCCCCCTGGATCATTTGATACAGATCGCGGGGGAGTTCCCAATCCCGGACATTCTGGTACAAATGTTAAAAATCGTCAACCTTTCGTCACCTGAATGCCATGAGCGACGGCCCCTCCCCTTCGGTGGCGGAAGCCACCCGCGATCGCCTCAATGCGCTCACGGCTTCGGAGCGGAGGGCGGCGCGGGCGCTTCTCGCCAACTACCCGATGCTCGGGCTTGGGACGGTAGCGGAGTTCTCGGCACGAAGCGGCGTCAGCTCGCCCACCATACTGCGCTTCATCGGGCGCCTCGGCTTCGGGACCTATGCCGATTTTCAGCGGCGGCTCCGCGAAGAGGTCGAGGCGCAGCTGAAGTCACCGCTCGCCAAGGCGGAGCCGCCGGACGCCGCCGGCGAACTCCGCTCCCACTCCGCCTTCGCGGCCTCCGTCTGTGACAACATCGCCGAGACCTTCCGGCACATGCCGGCCGGGGAGTTCGACGCCGTGGTGGGGCTGATCGCCGACGCCAAGCGGCCGCTGCATCTGCTCGGCGGGCGCTTCACGGACTCGATCGCCCGCTACATGGCAGCGCATCTCCGCATCCTGCGCACAGGCGTCAACCATATCGCCGGCCAGCCCGACAACTGGCGCGACCATCTGGTCGATTTCGGGCGCAAGGACGTACTCGTCCTCTTCGATATCCGACGCTACCAGGAGGATTTGGTGACCTTCGCCAAGGCCGCGGCGGAGCGGCAATCGGCGATCGTGCTTTTAACCGATCAGTGGTTGTCGCCGATCGCCAGAATCGCGCTTCACGTTCTGCCGGCGCGCATCCAGGTGCCTTCGGCGTGGGATTCGAGCGCCGCCCTCATCGCCGTCGCCGAGGCGCTGGTCGCCGCCGTGACGGCGCGGACGTGGCGGCTCTCGCAGGAGCGCATCCGGGCGCTCGAGCAACTGCGGCTGGCGGAAGAAAGCTAGCCAGGCGGGCGGTTTGCCCTACAGTCCCTCCTGGCATATGTCTTGGCGCCTCAATTCGTGGTATGCGTTTTTGAGGGGGCTCGGACCGAGACCTATGCGACTGACCAAACAAACAAGTTACGCGTTGCGCATCCTGCTGCACTGCGCGCTCCACCCGGGCGAGCAGATGAAGGCGGCGGATATCGCCAAGGCCTACAACATCACCGAATTCAACGTGTTGAAGATCATTCCGCTGCTCGTTCACGGCGGCTTCATCAAGACGATGCGCGGGCGCCGCGGCGGGCTGAAACTGGCGCGGCCGGCGACCGAGATCCGCATCGGCGATGTCGTCCGCCTGACGGAGGAGACGCGCATCCAGGCGGATTGCTTCGGCCAGCTCCACGACGAATGCCTGATCCAGCCGGCAGCGCCGATCAATCGCATCTTCGACAATGCGCTCGGCGCCTTCATCGAGGTGCTCGACCAGCACACGCTGCAGGACCTTGTCACCGCCCGCCCGCCGGCGCACGAGACCAAGCCCGGGCAGCAGGCGGCCGCGTTCGATATCGGCGGGATGCTCGCTGCCGGAACGCGGAACTAGCGCGCCGCCGCGACAAGCTCCGCGATCGTCGCCTCGAATCGCTCCCAGCCACCGAAGCGGACACCGAGCGCCTTCAGTGCGTTGCACTGCATGACGCCGCCGGGAGCCGGCGCTTCGGAGGGAAGCGGTCCCGTCACTCTCGTGATTTTCTGAACGGCAACGATGATGTCGCGTGTCGAGACGACGATGTCGCTGCAATTGAAGGCGCGACCGGCGATCTTCTCCGGATCGGCGGTCAGGAGCCGCCAAACGGACTCCGCTACGTCATGTCCATGCACCTCGGTTCCGGCGCGCGGCGTGGTGGTCTCGCCCTTGAGCGCGCTCTGGACAAGCTCGAGCCACTTGCTTCGCTCAGGCGGCGCCACCATTCCGTAGATACCGGTCGGGCGAAGCGCGGCGATCGGCCAGCCGTCGCGCCCGAAGCTCCGCACGAAAGCCTCGAGCGCCACCTTCGCCGCACCGTAATGCGTATCGGGCGACATCGGCGCGTTGTCGCCGAGCGGCCCGGCTGCGGATGCGCCAAAGACCGCGCGGCTCGAAAGAACGACTGCACGCTTGACGCCGGCTTGCCGCGCCGTCGCAAGCAGCGAAAGGCCGCCGCCGACATTCGTCCGAAGGTAGCCGGCAAGGTCGTCGCCCTCGCCGCCGCGATAGCGGCCTGAAAGATGTTCGAGCGCCGCATGGACGAGCATGTCCGCGTCTTCGACGAGAGCAGTGGCAGCATCTGGCGAGGAGAGCTCGCCTTCGATCCATTCGATCTCGTCCGGAAGCCCGCGAAGGTCGGATGACGGGCGGCGCCACGCCCGCACGCTCATCCCCGCCTCGATCAGTCGCCTGACGATGAACCGGCCGACATAGCCTGTCGCGCCGGTCACGGCGACCGTCACGCAATCAGATCCTTGGCGCGGCTCGGCGGAACGACGGGCAGATACTCAGGCGGCGCCTTGCCTTCGAACATGCGCCACCAGAGATCGATCAAAGGCTGAAGCAGATGCCGCTTCGGGTTCTCAGCCGACCACGGCTTTTCGTACTGGTAGTGCACCACGCGAATGCTCTTCCAGACCCAAAGCTCCGGCAGGTTGAAGTAGACGTATTGCATCGTGTTGAAGGTGTAGGGAAGCTTGTGCCAGTCGGGGAACGCCGTCTCGAGGAAGGTCTGGTCGGTGCGCCGCCAAAAAACGCCGGGCTGGTCGAGCTTCTGGATAAGCGCCTCATAGGTCGCGACACTCGGCTCGGCGACGAAGACTCCGGAATTCAGCCGGTGGAAGTCGGCGAGCGTCTCATAGACGTTCGGCGCGCCGGCGAATTCCTGATAGCCGAAGAGCAGGTCGATCGGCTTCACCACGAGCGAGTCGGCATCGAGGAAGACGATCTTCTCGAACTCGACGAGCTTCCAGAGCTCGAGCTTGCAGAAATTGTCGACCGGATCGTGGAAGGCCGGCTTGTTCCCCTTGTTGAAGGGTGCAGCGCGATGCAGCGCGCCACGGCTGTGACGCCCACGGAAAGCGTCGGAGAGCCGCGGCTGCTCGACCGGGACGATTAGGCAGCCCTCGCGCTGAAGCTCGTCGAGATGCTCGGCTTCGCTCGTTGCGAGCACGACAAGCGGCGCTTCCGTACCTGTCCAGCGCAACGAGCGCGCGAGCGCCAGCGCGCCGCGGCCGTATTCCTCGTTGGTGACGAGCGTCGCATAGGCACGGGGCGCAGCTCCGCTGAGCCGCTTCTCATTGTGCCGACTCAAAGGGCCCTCCTCGAATCGTCCCCCCGCCGCACGCATTCCTAGAACAGGCCGCGCGCCGAGGCCATGGGGTAGAAGTGCCTTTCGCCGCGAAAGGTTCCGATTTTTCCCGACGATTCAGCCTTTTCCCGGCGCTTCGGCAAGGTGCGCGCGATCCGCTGGCGGGAGCTTGAAGAGTGCGTCGTAGGTCGCCTTCTGCACCGCCTCCTGCATGGCAGACGCCGCCGCGCGGAGCGCGGCAAGGCGCTCGTCGAGGGCGGCGCGGTCGGGCTCAGGCGCCGCGGCAAGCCGCATGATCTCGGCGCGGATATCGCGCATCGCTTTGAACCGTTGCTCGAGATCGGGCCCGAGCGGCTTCAGCTCGCCGGCGACCTTGTCGACCGCCGCGGGCGGCAGGCGCTCGTCAAAGCGCCGCAGCTCGAAGGTTGCGAGCCGCTCGCCGGAGAAGCCCCGCCGCTCATGTTTCAGCTCGCCGACGATGAACATCCCGACGAAGAATCCGTTGAGCACGAGCGAGGCGACCAAGACGACGGCGGGCCAGCGCCTGCGCAGGAAAGCGACGAGCCAGTTCATTGCTGATCCGCCCCGTCGAGCGCGTAAAGCGGATCGACCGCCGCGACGTCGAATGTGTCAACCGTTTGTGGCGGGAGCGCGAGGTCGACCGCCGCGCCGAGCATACCGGCGACAAGGATAGCGGCGGCGACGCGCTGCCAGGGGATGTCCGCCAGGAAACTGCCGGAGCGCCGCATGAGCACGTTGCGTCGCACGCGTTCGAGCGAACCGGACTTCCTGATCTCGGCGTCAAGGGCGGCGCGATAGGTGTCGAGATGGAATTGAAGATTGTCGCGGCCGGGCTCAGTCATCGTCGCCCTCCCCGGAAAGCCAGCGGCGCAATTGCCGCCTCGCGCGCGCGAGCATCGACTCGAACGCGGCTTCGCTGACGCCCATCACCTCCGCCGAGTCGCGCTGCGGCAGGCCCTGTACGTGGAAAAGAAGGATCGCCGTCCGCTGCCGCGCCGGCAGCCGCTCGATCGCAGCACGGACCGAGAGCGCCGCTTCACTGCGAACGAGAGCGGCATCGGCCGGCTCCAACTCGTCGGCGAATTCCTCAAGCGCGCTCTCATCGACGAAGGCCCGGCGACGGCGTAGCCTATCGATCGCGCGATTGTAGCAGATGCGATAGAGCCAGGTGCCGATGCGCGCATCCGGAGTCCAGCGCGCGGCATTTTCCCAGAGGCGGATCAACGTGTCCTGCACAACGTCTTCGGCTTCGTCGAGGCTGCCGAGCATGCCTTGCGCGAAGCGTAGAAGGCGCGGCGCCTCGCGGTCGACGAGCCGCCGGAACGCAGCGGTATCGCCCGATGCGATCGCGCGCATCTCGGCGCGTTCGCGCGCGCTGCGGTCCCCATTGTCGGCCACGAAGCATCCTGCCTGAAATGCCGGAAGCAAAGCATGACGTATCCGCTTCTGAACCGCGGGTGAACCGCGCCGCGCGAAGGATGCCACCCGCCGACTCTGTCTTCGCAGGGGGAAGGCCAGAGGATGGCCTCCTTCGAACAGTGGCAGCGCCAGGACCGCGCTCATCGCCTTACTCCGCGGCAACCGGGCGCGCCGCTACGTGCCGGTCCTCGCCGAGAAGAAGATCGGTATCGGCGACTTCTCCGAGCTCCGCATGGAGACGATCTGCCTCGGCCGAGCGCGGCTGGCTGAAGCGCGCGAGAAGCAGGAACGCGACCGGCGTCACGAACAGCGTGATGATGACGGCGAAGCCAAGCCCTCCGACCACGATCCAGCCAAGTGCCTGCCGTGCTTCGGCGCCGGCGCCCCCCATCAGCACGAGCGGCACGCCGCCCGCGATTGTCGCAATCATAGTCATCACCACCGGCCTGAGGCGAATGCGACACGCTTCGCGGATCGCATCCTCGATGCGGAATCCGCGCTCGCGCAGCTGATTGGCGAACTCCACGATCAGGATGCCGTTCTTCGCCATGATGCCGACGAGCATCACGAGGCCGATCTGGCTGTAGATGTTGAGCGAGCCGCCGGAGAGCGCGATCGCGAAGATCGCGGCCGCCAGCCCGAAGGGCACGGTGAACATGATGATGATGGCGCTGGTGAAGCTCTCGAACTGCGCCGCGAGCACCAGGAGCACGACGACGAGCGCAAATCCGAACGTCACCGCGACGCCGCTCGATGTCTCGTTCAGAGCCGCCGCCTCGCCGAGATAGCGGATGCCCATGCCGGGCGCGAGGTGCTGCGCCGCCACCTTCTCGAGATCGTCCATCGCATGGCGAAGGTCGACGCCGGGTTTCAGCGTCGCGGCGATCGGCACGGCGCGGCGCTGCCCCTCGCGCGGCAGCTCCGGCGCGACCGCCTGCTCGACCACCGTCACGAAAGAGGCGAGCGGCACCATCCGGCCCGACGCCGTGCGCACGAAGACGTTCTCAAGATCGCCCGGGTCGTCGATCATGCCGTCGGGCGCCTGCACGCGTACCGGGGATCGAGTCGCCACCGACGTAGAATTTTCCGATCTCCTTGCCGTCGAGCAGCGTCGAAAGCGTCGAGCCGAGCGTGTCGACCGAGACGCCGAGGTCGGACGCCTTCTGGCGATCGATCGCGATCGAGAGCTCCGGCTGCGTCGTGTCGTAGCTCAACGAAACCGTGTCGAAGCTCGGCTCCTGCTCGAGCGCGCTTTGCAGCTCAACGGCCTTGTCGGCAAGCGTGCCGTAGTCGTTACCGGTGATGGCAAAGCGCAGGCCCTGGCCGCCGCCACGAATACCGAGGCTGTTCGCCGTGCGCATCGATATCTGCACGCCGGCGATCTTCTGCAGTTTCGGATTGAGCTCGCGCACGATCTCCTGGGCGCTGCGGGTGCGCTGTTCCCAGGGCGCGAGCGTCAGCACTACGAAGCCGGCATTCGGCGCCCACAACCCGGAGAGCAGGAACATGTTCGTCACCTCGCCGCTCTTCCTGAGCGGAGCGACGGCGGCCTCGATCTGCCGCATCTCGGTGTCCATGAAATCGACGCTCACGCCCTGCGGCGCGCTGACCGAAATTGGGATGAAGCCGCGGTCTTCGTTCGGTGTGAGCTGCTCAGGGAGCTGCGTGTAGACGATTGCGGCGGCCCCCGCGAAGACAAGCGCCGCCACCACTACGACCGCAGGCGCCGCAAGCGCCCGCGCAAGCAGCCGGTGGTAGAGCCGCTCGATCCAGCCGCCAACGTCGCCGAGGCGCCGGAGCAGCGGGTTCTTGAGGTGGGCGGACTCGCCCTCGTGTTCCCTGAGGATGCGCGACGCGAGCATCGGGCAAAGCGTCAGCGCAACGAAGGCCGACAGGCTGACCGCGAACGCCATGACGAAGCCGAACTCGGAGAAGAGGCGGCCGGCCGTGCCGCGGAAGAACGAGATCGGAATGAAGACCGCGGCAAGCGTCGCGGTCGTTGCGATCACGGCGAAGAACACTTGCTTGGCGCCGAGCACCGCCGCGGCGCGCGCACCCATCCCCATCGCGCGGTGTCGCTCGATGTTCTCGAGCACCACGATCGCGTCGTCGACAACGAGGCCCGTCGCAAGCACGATCGCAAGCAGCGTCAGGATGTTGATGGAGAAGCCCGCGAGGTAGATGGCGGCGAGCGTCCCGGTCAGCGCGATCGGCACGGTGACGGCCGGAATGATGGTCGCACGCCCCGATCTCAGGAACAGGAAGATCACCGCGACGACGATCAGCGTCGCCTCGAGCAGCGTCTCCAGCACCTTCTGAAGCGCGCCGCCGATAAAGGTGGAATCGTCGGAAGTGACGCGGATGTGGACGCCCGGCGGCAACGACTTGTCGAGCTCCGCGACCGCTTTGCGCACGCCGGCTGAGATGTCGAGCGTGTTCGACTGCGCCTGCCTGACGATGCCGAGACCGACCCCGGTCTGCCCGTTGATGCGGATCGAGCTCGTCTCTTCGGCCGGGCCGAAGATCACGTCGGCGATGTCGCCGACACGCGTCGACTTGTTGATCTGGATGGCTTCGATGTCCGCCGCGCTCTTCACGCTCGCATCGGCGCGCACGAGCAGCGACTGGTCGCCGGCGGAGAGATTCCCCGCCGGGACGTCGGACGCGACGCTGGTAAGCGCGTCGGAAAGGTCGGCGACCGATATGCCGCGCGCCGCCATGGCGTTCGGGTCGATGAGCACGCGCACCAGCGGCTCGCGATCACCGAACACGGTCACGTCGGCGACGCCCTCGACGGCCGCCAGCCGATCGACGACCGTGTCCTGCACGATCTTGGTCAGATCCTGGATCGACATCTTCTCCGCGGTCACCGCGAGCCGCATGATCGCGTCGGAATTGTCGTCGGCCTTCACGATGGAGATGTCGGTCACATCGTCGGGTAGCTGACGCTGGACATTGCCGACGGCGTCGCGCAGGTCGTTCGCGGCGACGTTGATGTCGACGGATTCGTCGAACTCGACGACGACGCGGCTTGAGCCCGAGCGGCTGGTCGAGGAGATCGACTTCACTCCCGGCACGCGCGCCGCGGCGCCTTCGAGCACGTAGGTGACCTGGCGGTCGATCGTCTCCGGCGTCGCGCCGTCGTAGGTGGCGCGGATGGTGATGACCGGGCGGTCGACGTCCGGCAGCTCGCGGATCTCAACGCCGCGGAAGGCGGCGAGGCCGGCGAGCAGAATCAAGAGGTTGGCGACGATCGCCAGAACCGGGCGGCGCACGGAGAGCGCCGAAATGCCCTTGGTCGCCTCGGCAAGCCAGAATCCGTGCGTCTTCGAAGTGTCTCGCCACTTCAGCTCCGCGTGCTCGCTGGTGTTCCGGTTCTGCTTACCGCAGGCGTCGCATCCTCGCTGTTATCGGCAGCGGGTGGAGCCTTGTCGACGATCTCGGGCGTCTGGTTGACCTCGTTCACCTTGGCGCCTTCGCGGAGCCTCAGCAGCCCTTCGACCACCACGCGGTCGCCGACCTGAACGTCGCTCTTGACGACGACGATGCCGCTATGCCGCCTGACGATCGCGACGTCGGCCCGACGCGCGGCGCCGTCCACGACCTTCCATATGAACGAACCGCGCCGGTCCCATTGCACCGCAAGGCTCGGGACGGCGAGCTCCGTGCTCGTGTCGAAGGTGAGCTTGACCAGGATCGCCATACCGGTCTTGAGCGCGCCGTCGTCGTTGGCGAGCTCGGCCCGCATGCGAAGCGTCCGCGTCGTCTGGTCGACGTGGTTGTCGATCCCGGTGATCGTCCCGGCAAAGTCCGATCCGGGAAGCGCCTGCGCGTTGGCGACGATCGGCTCGCCGGTCGAGACGCGGCCGGCCCAGCGCTCAGGCACCTCGAAATCGACGCGCATCGTGGAGAAGTCGTCAATCGTGGCAAGCGGCGTCGAGGTGGTGACGAAATCCCCGACCGAAAGGTCGCTCAGCCCCGTAATGCCTGAGAACGGCGCCGTCACGCTGCGCCGATCGAGATCGATCTTGGCTGATTTCAGCTCGACCTCGGCCATGCGCATCGCCGTCTCAGAATCGGAGAGCGCCACGTCGGAGATCGTCTTCGACTTCGCCAACGACTCCTGACGCGCCAGCATATCCTGCGTCTGCTTGAGAGCGATCTGGGCCTTCTCCACGGCGACCTTCTGCTCGTCGTCCTCAAGCCGGACCAGAAGGTCCCCGCTCTTCACCCTCTTGCCGGCCACGATATCGACCTCGGCGACCATGCCGGAGACCTCCGGATAGAGGGTGACCGAGCGCACCGCCTTGGCGGTGCCGAGCGAAATCACGGTATCGCCGAGGGCATCAGTCTCGACCGGCGCGGTCACGACGTTGACCGCGCCGCCGCCGATCAGCCCCGGAATGCGGCTCGGCTTCCCAGCGTCACCCCCCGAGCGGGCGGCTCCTCCGGCGGCCTCGCGCACAGGCTCGCTCGCCTGCTGGTGGCGGTAGACGTACCAGCCGGCGGCCGCCGCCGCGACCACGACGACGGAGAGAATGACCTGTTTCCAGAGGGACATACCGCCACGAACCCCACGAGCCCGACCCCGCTTCAACGCAGATCGTGCACCAATCCGTCGCTCCAAGCCGTTACGATAGCGTAATCATGCCCGAGCCGCGCCCCGGCGCAAAGCGGAAGCCGCCGCAGCCTCTGGCCGAATCCTTGCGCTGCAACTAGGAACAGCGAACCACCGGCGCTTCGGGACGCCCCGCGATGAACGAAAAGGAAAGGACGGCCTTCGTCTCGCTCGCGGCGAGCCTGCTCCTTGCCGCGGCGAAGCTCGCGATCGGGCTGGCGATCGGCAGCCTGGCGCTTGTCACCGACGCGCTCCACTCCTGCGTCGACTTCCTGGCGACCGGCGTGACCTGGATGGCAGTGCGGGTGGCGGACAAGCCGGCCGACGCCTCGCACCCCTATGGCCACGGCAAGTTCGAGAACATCGCCTCGCTCGGCGAGGCGGCACTACTCCTGCTCCTTGCCGGTGGCGTGATGGTGACGGCCGTCGGCCGCATCCGGATCGGCGAGCCGCCGCCACCCTTGAGCCTGCTTGCGGTCGCCGTGCTCCTCGTCGAGATCGTCATCAATGCATGGCGCGCGCGTGCGCTGAAGCGCGTCGGCCGCAAGACGCAGAGCGCCGCGCTCGAAGCGGACTCGCTGCACTTCGCTTCCGACGTGTTCTCCTCGCTCGCCGTCCTTGCCGGCTTCGCGCTGATCGCATTCGGCTATCGCACAGGCGACTCGGTGGCCGCCATCGCCGTAGCGTTGCTGGTCGCGGCCCTCGGGCTTCGCCTCGTGACGCACACGATCAACGCGCTTGTCGACCGCGCGCCGGAAGGCGTCGCCGAACTGATCGCCGCGCGGCTCGAGGACCTCGCCGGTGTGCTCGGCGTGAAGAACGTGCGCGTCCGCTCGGTCGGAGCGAGTCATTTCGCCGATGTGACCATTGAGGTGCCGCGTTCGCTCGGCCTGGAGCAGGTGACGGACGTGAAGGAAGAGGCCGTGGCGGCGGTGCGTGCCGTGATCGCCAACGCTGACGTGACGGTGCAGTCGCAGCCCGTGTCGCCGACGAACGAGACGGTGCGCGAGCGCGTGCTCCTGGTCGCACAGCGCGAGCGCGCCGCCGTACACCACATCACCGTGCAGCATCTGAACAACCGCCTCGCCCTGGCGCTCGATCTCGAGGTGGAAGGCAATCTCCCGCTCGCCGATGCGCACCGCGCGGCCGACCGGCTCGAAGCCGCGATCCGGCGCGAGTTTGGGCGCGAGGCGGAGATCGAGATTCACATCGAGCCGCTCGAACCGGAGTTGAGCGACGTGGAGGACATGCCGGAGGGGCTTCGGCACAGCTACATCGCGGCGCTCGAAGAGGCGGCCGCGCAGATCGACGGGCTTTCCGACATCCACAATGTGCGGCTCAGGCGAAGCGCGCGCGGCGCGGTGCTCGTCGCCCACTGTCGCCTCGGCCCGGACGAGACGGTCGAGAGCGTGCACCGCCGCGTCGACGATCTAGAGCGCCTGGTGCGCGCCATGAAGCCTGAGATCGCCCGCATCGTGATCCACGCCGAGCCGATGCGGTAGCCTCTTTCCCTCCCCCCTTGCGGGGAGGGGAACTACCCCAGCGCCTCCTTCAAGAACGCCACGGTGCGCGACCAGGCGAGGTCGGCAGCCTCCTTGTTGTAGCGCGCTTCCGACGTGTCGTTGTTGAAGGCGTGGTTGGCGCCCGGATAGACGAAGATCTGATAGTCGACGCCGGCCGCCTTGAGCGCCGCCTCGTAGCTCGGAATGCCGGCATTGGTGCGCTCGTCGAGCCCGGCATAGTGAAGCAGCATCTTCGCCTTGATCTGGCCGACCTGCTCGGGCTTCGGAACCCCGCCATAATAGGCGACGGCCGCCGCGAGGTCGTCGCCCGCCGCGACCGCGATCTGGTTTGTCAGCGTACCGCCCCAGCAGAAGCCGACGACGCCGACCTTACCGTTCGCCATCTTGTCGTTCTTCAGGAACTTGACCGTCGCCACGGCATTCGCCGTCGTCTGGTCGCGGTCGAGTGCGCCGATCATGTCGCGCGCCTTGTCCTCGTCCTCCGGCGTGCCGCCGGATGGCGTGAGGAAATCCGGCGCAAGTGCCAGGAAGCCTTCGAGCGCCGCGCGTCGCGCGACATCCTTGATGTGCGGATTGAGGCCGCGGTTCTCGTGGATGACCATCACCGCCGGAAGCGGTCCCGATGCGTCGGCGGGCATCGAAAGATAGCCCGCCATCGTCTGCCCATCGGCGCCCGGATAGGTGATCGTCTCGGTCTTCAGCCGCGGATCGTCCGCCGCGACGACCGCCGCCTTCGCCTTTGACGCGGCGAGCATCGGCGCGATCACCGCCGCGGCCGCCGCCGAGCCTGTCAACCGCGTCAGCTTCTGCATGAAGTCACGGCGGTCGAGCGTCAGATGCGTGTAGTCGTCGTAAGCCCTGATCATCTCCTGCGTGACTTTCGGCATGGCGTCTTTGCCCGCCGTCTCAAGCTTTTTCACATGGATCTCCTTCGGCAACATCCTGCCGGTTCAACGTCCGTCGATAAGCGTGCCGTCGGGCGCAAAGACGACGGTCCAATCACAGCTTCGGGAGATCGCACGGCCGGCCTGAGGCTGAGCGTGAACGCCAAATGAACCGCCGGCTCAAGGTCGGTTCAGCGCAAGGCCGGCAGATTCCTCCCCGAAACCGAGGGAGAGAAGAATGTCGAGCAACGCCAGGGCGATCGCCTTCTATGTCATGCGCGCCACGCCGGTCGCCTTCGTGCTGACGATCCTGGCGCTCGCAGCGGCGCTGGCAGCCCAAGCCTGATTCTTTGAGCTAGAGCCCGAAGGTCCTGAGATGGTTGTCGAATGCGACACCAGGCACGCTCACCCTTGTCGCCGCCGCGCCGTCGCTTTCCGTCTCGACCATCAGGCCCTCGCCGTTCGACGCGAGGATCGACTTCGCGCCGTAGCCGGTGATGCCGCTTGAATTGGCGATTTGAGTGCGCCCGAGATATTTTCCGCTCTCCGCGCTGAAGTGGACCACGTAGCCGCCGCGCGGCGCCGACGCCGAAATCACGGTCCCGTCGCGGCTTGCGGCCATCGCACCGATATAACGGCGCATGTCGTTGAGCTCCTGCTCCGGCGTCTCGACAAGCTCCAAGCCGTCTTCGAGCGAGGCGCGGCCGACGAGCGACGGCGTTTGAAGCGGATCGCCCTCCCACTGCGTGCCGAACCAGATCTTTCCGTCGGCGCCGACCGCCATGTGGCGGATCGAAAGCTGGTGATAGCGCTTGGGCAGCCGGTATTGCACCAGGAGATGCCCATCGAGATCGACGAAGGCGAGCGAAGGATCCATGCTCGGGATGTTGAGCATCTCGCGCCCGTAATCCGGATGCGTCTCGATCCCGCCGTTGGCGATGGCGAGCGTCTTACCGTCGGGAAGCAGGATCGCTTCGTGCGTGCCGACGCCGCGCGTCGGAAATTCGCCGATTCGGGCGTAGGAATCCGTCGCGTCATAGACGCCGATCACGCCGGTGCCGGCGCCGAAATCGTTCTCCGTCGCGAAGAGAAGCTTGCCGTCCGCCGAATAGGCGCCGTGCCCGAAGAAGTGCCGGTCGGCTCGCGCGACGAAGACCTGCGGCGGCGTGCGCGAAGACATGTCGAAGGCGACGGCGAAGGTACCCGGCCGCCGCGCGAAGGCGACGGCTGCGGCCGCTCGCCGCGTGGACGGCAAGATCGTGACCGCGCGCGGGAAGCGCAATCTCGCGGATCGGCGCGCCCTTCTCGCCGAACACCATGACGGCGAAGTTGCCGTCCGGCCGCATCGCCGGCGCGAGCACAAGCGCCTCGCTCGTCGCAAGCGCTGCGGCGGCACGCGGCTCGAGCCCTGTCGCAAGGCAGGCGCCGGCGCCAGCAAGGAGCGCGCGGCGGTCGACGACCATCGCCTCAATCGCCATCGAGCGAGTTGAATCCCGGCGACAGTCCGGCGGCGACGGCGATGTGCTTCTGGAAGAGATCGCGGAGGCTCGCGAGCACGATCGTCGCGTAGCTGAGCTTCGAGCGGAGCTTCGGGTCGGCAAGTGCGGAGTCGATGCTCGGGCCGGCGGCGCGGAGCGCGTTGTCGAGATTGGAGAACTCGAACAGCGCCGAGGCGGCGTAGCCATCCTGATCCTCCGGCAGCATCTCAAGCAGGCCGGTCGCGCTGACGAAGCGCTGGAGCGCGGTGGACCCGGCTTCGAGATAGGCCATCGCGTGCCCGGAGAGCGCGTAGGGCGCGCGGCTTGCCTTCGCGTCTTCCGGCTTCTCTCCGACGGCCGGCATGATGCGCTGGTCGCGCATCTGCTCAAGCGCCGTCAGGATCGCCTTCAGGAATTCCGTCGTCGCCTCCGCATGCGTGCGATAGACGGGATTGTCCGGGCCGGGATTTTGCATGAGCACCGACCAGCCCTTCTCGCGTGTCCACGCGGTGAGAACGTCCGACGCGATGCCGTTCAGGTTGTCGGCGATCGCGCTCGCAAGCGAGCAGCGGTAAGCGGCCGGCGCGCTGGCATGGAGCAGCGCCTTGTCGCCGGAGTAAAGCAGCACTTCGAGCGCCGGCAGGCCCTGCACGGCCGCGCTCTGTTTCGCGAGCGTGCCCGGCGCCACGAGCTTCGGGTCTTCGCTCGCCAGGAACTGCCTGAGCTGGCGCGCGCCGGTTCCGTGCACGTCCGGCCAGAAGGCGAAGCGCTCGTAGCGCCCCTCGCTCCCCATCGGCCCGAAATGCAGGAAGTCGACCGCGGACCAGGCGGAAAGAGTTCCCGCAAACGCGTCGTCGAGCGTCTTATCGCTGTTGGGATCGGGTGCGGCACAATAATCGCGCACCGCGTTCGTCAGCTTGCCGGTCGCGTCGACAAGATCGCGATAAGCGGGAACGACGTAGATGCGGATCGTCTGCTCTACGGCCCCCGCATAATCGTCCTCCGTCGCGATCGGGACGATCGGCGCGCCCTCGCCCGAAAGCGCCGTCGCCGCGCCCGCCGGCGCCGGGAAGCTCAGAGCGATCAGGAGCGCAAGAGCGCGAAACCTCATAGGCTCTCCACGTATGCGACGAGCGCGCGGCGCTGGTCGTCGCTCAAGCCGAGATAGCGCGAAACCGCGGCCGATGCTTCCCCCCCGTGCGCGCGGATCGCCGCATCGACTGTGGCAGCGCGCCCGTCGTGCAGGTAGCGGCGGCCGCCGGCCGGCGCCATCGCCATGAGCGGCGCGGTGCGCCACTCCGCCGAGGCGACGCCGGGCTCGCCGACGCCGTCGTCGAGCCCTGCCCCCATGTCGTGCAGAAGAAGATCGGTGTGAGCGGCGACGGTGCCGCCGCCCTCCGTCGGCATCTCCGGCACATGGCAGGCGGCGCAGCCGGTATCGGCGAAGAGCTGAACTGCCGCCGCATCGGCTTTCGAAACAGGCGCCGGCAGGCTTCGCACATAGGCGGCGACCAGGCCAATGATCTCCGGCGAGAGCTCGTTTCCGTCATAGCGGTCGCTGACGCCGGTCGGCGCGTTCATGCAATCCGCTTCCTGCGGAGTGCAATCACCGTGCGGAAACGGACGGAGCGCGCTTGAGAGCCCGATATCGATGGCGAACGCGTCGGCGATCTGCACTTCGAGGCTGGTGCTTTGCGCCTTCCAGCCGTAGCGGCCGAGCGCTTCGCCGCCATCGGTCGCGATCATGCGCGCGCGCCCGGAGATGCCGTCCCCGTCTCGGTCGTCGGGATCGGCGCGCGCGATGACAGCGTTCGGGTCGATGCGCTCGAGCGCCGCACGTCCGACGATCGGCGGCGCAAGCCGCGGCGAGAGATGCGTCGCCGGAGCAAGCGGACCGCGCGTTAGGTCCATTTTGTAGGTGTAGCTCTTCTCAGGGTCGGCGGAGGCGAGAAGAACCACGCGTCCCTCCGCCTGCATCCCCTGCACCGCCTGCTCCTGCAGGAGGTGGCCGTAGAGCGGATCGGGATTTCCGTCGCGATCGCCGAAGCGCATGACAAAGCCGCGGCCTGCGATGCGACCGTCCGGCGCGTCGGTGAAGCGCGCCGCAAGCGCCGGGCCGGCGTGGCAGCCGGCGCAGCTTCGCGCCGCAAAAAGCGGGCCGAGCCCGTTCGACGCGTCGGTCGAGGCGCCGGCCGGCACCCAGTCGCGCTCGAAGAGCGCCTTGCCCATCACCGCATCGAGCTCCCCCGACGCCGCCGCGCCGGTCACGGCGACGAGCGCCGATGCCACGAACGCGGCGGCGACGATCCTCATGTCACCCTGACGTAGCCCATCATGCCGGATTCCTGATGCTCGATGATGTGGCAGTGGAACATCCAGTCGCCGGGGTTGTCGGCGACGAAGGCCGCATCGACCCGTTCCTTCGGTCTAATCAGGATCGTGTCGGCATGATGAATCGGCAAATCATACTTGTTTGATTTGAGCCACTTGAAGCTGTGGCCGTGCATGTGGATCGGGTGCTGGTGCGGGGTGACGTTCTCAAGCTCGAAGACATAGCTCCTGCCGCGTTCGAGCACGGCGAGGGGCGCCGGAATTTGGGCATGGTCGCCCACCGGCCAGACCTGCTTGTTGATGGCCCAGAACGTGCCTGCCGCGCTGCAGAGCGAGCCAAGGAACGCGCCCGATTGCTCCGCTTCCCGCACGGCGTCCGCCGTCGCGGTGGCGGAGAAGACGAAGGGGAGGCGCACCGCGTTCTGAAGGTCGGGCTCGGGCATGCGGCCGGCGCGGAGCGGTGCCGGATCGAACTCCGTGCTTCGCCTTGGATCGCCGCGCCCGGTCAACCGGGCCAACGGGACAGGCTGCGGAGCGAAATAGTCGAAGAGCCGCGCCGTCTTCCCGTCCGCCGGCGCGCGGATGACGATGTCGAGGCGCATCGCCGGCCCGAGCCGCCAGGTTTTGAACCGCACGGGCGGAAGCGCGATCCCATCGACCGCGACGATCGCCGCATCCGCCTCCTCGATGCCAAGCTCCATGATCCGCGTGTTGTCGAGGTTGAAGAGCCGGAGCCGGCAATCGCCGCCCGCCGGAAGCACGATCTCCGGATTGTCCTCGCCGTTCGTGCTGCGGATCGTGCCGAACGTCCCGGCCTTGCCGGCCCCCTCGGCGGTGAAGAACGGAAGGAAGCTTCCGGTGTCTTGATCGACACGCCAGTCGCGCAGGACGATCACCTCGTCCGCGTCGTAGGGCTCCGTCTCGTCGCCCTCCACGATCAAGACGCCGGCGAGGCCGCGGCCGAGCTGCTCGACCGTGTCGCAATGCGGATGGAAGAAGAACGTGCCGGTGTCGGGCGGCACGAAGGAGTAGCGGTAATTCTCGCCCGGCCAGACCGGCCGCTGCGTCAGATACGGGACGCCGTCCTCGTCGTTGGCGATGCGAAGCCCGTGCCAATGGACGGAGGAATGCTCACCCTCGCGCGGCAGGCGGTTCTCGTAGGCGACCTCAAGGCGCTCGCCGAGCTTGAGCCGCACGATCGGCATCCAGGATTCTTCGGAGAACGTCCAGAGCGGCAACTTCGCGCCGCCGAAACAGGGAAGCGCCGTCGGCCGCTCGGCGGCGACGAGATTGAGCGCTACCGTGCCAGACCCCGGCACCGCGGGCGGCGGCAACTCGCTCGCATAGGAGCGGCCGACGCGCGGCAGCACCGTCGCGCCTGCGAAGGCGGCTATGCCTGAAAGAAAGCTTCGACGGTCCATGGCGCGCCTAACCTCCCCCTTGAGGGGAGGTCGAAGATCGCGAGCGAACGCGTGGCGATCTTCGGGAGGGGGGTCTAGTTTCGTCATGCCTGTTCATATCGCCTTGCCCCCTCCCCGAAACCGGCTACCCGGACCAAGTCCGGGCTTACCGCTTTCGACCCTCCCTTAAGGGGAGGTTTAAACCTGCATCGGCGCTCAGACTCCATGTGCAGTGGCCGCGCGCCCTCGCTACTGCATCACCGCCGACGGGTTATCGAGGCTGTCCGAGCCCTCGACTTGGATCGCGAGGCCAAGCGCCGACACCACGCCCTCGATCGCGCGCGCTTGCGCGACGAGCGCGTCGACGACGTCTTCGACGATTCTGTTCCCTTCCGGATTGTCGGCGGCGATCATCTGATCGTAGGCCATGCGGCCCGAATCCGCCGTGTCCTTCATGATCTGCATCTTGGCATGCGTCGCCGCGAACGCCTCATCCGTGCGGGTCGCGGCATCCGGCGCCTTGGCCGCGGTATAGGCGCGGATCGAAGCGCCCTCGACCAGCGAGCCGTCGGTCCGCTTGTAGCTGCCGTTCCAGATCGCGGTCATGCCGACCTCGTCGTAGTAGTGACTGTTCTGCGTGTTGTCGGAGAAGCAGTCCTGCTCCTCCTCCGGATCATGCAGGATCAGCCCGAGCTTGATGCGCTCGCCGGCAAGCTCGCCGTAGGAGAGCGAGCCGAGGCCGGTCATGATGGTGGAGAGACCGCCGTCGGCACCCTTTGCCGCGAGCTGTTGCCGCGCCGCGCCGCCCTCCTGCCAGTCGCCGACCATCTCCTGAAGATCGGAGACGAGAAGATCGGTCGCGGCCTTCAGATAGTCGCCGCGGCGGTCACAGTTCACGTGCGTGCAGGCGGTCAGAGAATAGTCGGTCGCCGGCCGCTCGCCGGCGCCCGGGCCGGTGCCGTGCAGGTCCTGCCCCCAGAGCAGGAACTCGATGGCGTGATAGCCGGTCGCGACGTTGGCTTCGACGCCGAGCGCCCCCTGCAGCGTCTTGGAAAGCAGCTCCGGCGTGATCTTGCTCGCGTCCACGACTTCCGGGCCGATCCGAAGCTTTGGGTTGGCGATGACGTTCGCCGTGTAGAGCGGGTTCTCGTCGCTCGTGTCGCCGTAGCGGTCGGTATCGACGTAGTCGATGAGCCCTTCATCGAGCGGCCAGGAGTTCACGCGGCCTTCCCAGTCGTCGACGATGGCATTGCCGAAGCGATAGCCCTCGCTTTGCATGTATGGCACGCGCGCCGCCTTCCACGCGTTGCGCGCAGCGACGAGCTTCTCTTGCGTCGGATCGGCAAGGAAGGCATCGACCGCGCTCTGCAGGTTTTTCGCCGCCGCGAGCGCATCCGAATACATCGCGAGCGCGATGTTCTCGTAGGTCGTGATGATCGCGGCCGGCTCGGGCGCTCCGGCGTGGGCTTCCGACGGCATCGTCGAAACGAGCGCTGCGCCGGAAAGCGAAAGTGCGGCGGCGAAAAAGGGAAGCTGGCGGATTGCTCGCATGTCTTTGGCCTTGTCGGATTTGTCTGGAGGTGTTCGTCAGTGGAGCCGCTCGCCGGGAGGGCGGCCGGCGATCTCGTCGATGACGCCGCGCGGCACCGGCGTCAGCATCAGCTCGCTGTCGCGCATCGCCTCGGCATAGGCGAGCGCCGGCAGGATCGCCGCCTCGTGCCCGTCCGGATCGAGCAGATGGCGCATCGCGGCAGAGAGGCAGTCGAGATCATGGTTCTGGCTCGCGGCGACCAGCGCGAGCGCGAAGCACTCATGCCGGCAGATGTGACGGCATCCGCCCGGGAAGCATGCGATCGGGCAGGTCGACCAGTCGCGCACCGTGCGCACGAAGCGCGCCAGGCGATCGACGACGACGCGGGCGTCGCGCGGCCCGAGCGCCGCGGCGTGGAGGTTCCACACCTCCTCCCAATGCGCGAGGTCGCCGGTCGCGTAGCCGGCCATCCAGCGGCGGAAGCCTTCAAGGACCAGCCGCTCCGGCAGCCGGTCGAAGAGCGCGACGCAACTCCCCGTGGCCATTGCGCTTGCCACCGGCGCCTCGCTCAGCACGGCACCGAGCCGCGCGGGCGGCATCTGTCGCAGGTCTTGGGAAGACGCAACGCGGACGAGGAAAGACCGGCGCGCGCGCCGAAAATCGAGACAGCCACGAAATCCTCCAAGCGAACGGGTTCAAGGCCCAAACGACCGGGGGTTAATTCAGACTCTCATAGTCTGGATAGCTAAGTAGCTGTCAAGAATTATGTTTTGGAATGATTCTAGGGAGGTCGCGGCCTTATGTAGCAACAGCACCAAGCGCCCGCCAGCTAGATCGGCCAATATCCCCCGCATGGCAGAGCCGCCTGTTGTCCATGCTCTTAAGCGCAAGCACGCGGAGATCGCGGGAGAGCTACACCGGCTCACCCGAGAGCTTGACCAGGTAGAGGGATCGCTGCGCCTGTTTGGCTACCGTGGCGACTTCTCAGAAATCAGTCCAAAGCTCCGCCGCCCCAAGAGGCTGTTTGGCCGAGGCGAGTTGCGGCGGTTGGTGATCGACATCCTGCGGGAGAAGCGCTGTCCGCCTTTCCATGCAAACATTGCCGCTGAGATTATCCACGGCAAGGGCTGGAACGCCAAGGACGGGCTTCTACTCGCCTTGATGATCGACAAGGTGAAAGGCGTGCGCCGGAGCCTCAAGCAGCGTGGGGCGCGTTTCCAATAGCGCGCTGGCGGCGGGGGCTGGTGGAGAAGGTCGGGAAGCGAGAGGGGATGGTGGTGTGGCGGCTAAACGGCCATTTCTAGCTGCCCCTCAGCTTCCTCAAGGAGTTGTCTCGCAGTTTCCAATTGCGCCTCAACGTCGCCCTGACGCGCTCGCGGCAAGAACTGCAAAATGATCTCCCCTTTTTGCTCGGTATCCTCCCTCTTTGCGTTCGATCAGCCCGAGAGCTTCTAAGGCGTTCAAATCACGAGTCGTCAGCACCAACAGAGTATCAGCGCTTCAAAAGCATTCGTGATGCACTTAATAGTCTGACGAAGCAGATCGACGCGACAGAAAAAGGTCTTGAGGGAACTCTTATAGAGGACGGAAACCCGCATCGATCTAGTTGATTTGTAAGTCTCTTGCTTCAATAGCATCCAAGACCTGCAAGAAGAACGCAGCAGAAAATCCGCCTCGGCTGCGCTCTGTCTCCCGCACGCCGACGGTTGCAAGCTTCTCCGCTAAGTCCCGGTAGCTAAGTCCGAGTCGCTTGATCTCCCCTTTCAAGAGGTTCTTGGCCTCGCCCCATACTCCTGAGTCACCGGGTTTCCCTTGAAGGCATTTACGAGCATCCGAAGCGCCAAAGGGGACTGAAGGGCGGTCAGTGGCCGACGACCGCCCCCGCGAGAGCGTACGCGAAAACCAGATCGCTCTCGCGCGCAGACCCTACGCCCGGTTGTCGGACATGAATGCGACGGATGGAATTGCGGTTAACCCTGATCCGGCCGCTTGAGCCTTCGCGGAGACTGCGGCAGGCACGCCGCAGCCACCTTCTCCCACCCGGCGGAGGACTCGCGCCGCCCCCCGCGCGCCGATCTATTCCAGTGAGCCGATGATCTTGCGGTAGTCGGCCTCGGGGAATGCCTTCATCGTCTTCGTGCGAAGGGAGCCGGTCATTCCAAGCCGCAGCGTGAAGCGCGCCGCCGCTTCGTCGTCGGGCGCCTCGTAGACGGCGACCATGTCGTATTCGCCCATGGTCATGTAGAACGCCTTCATCGCGCCGCCCTCGGCCTTGATCATCTTCTTCGCCTTGTCGAGCCGCTTCGGCGAGTCCTTGACGGCCTTGATGCCCGACTCGGCCCAGCTTCCCAGCATGATGTAAGTCGCCATGATGTCCTCCCCTTGCAGCTTATCTGCTCTGGGAAGACGCTACACGACTTGCAGTTCAATGGATATCCGGCGCTCGCAGCGAAGAATTGGCGGCTGATCGTGGCTGCGAGACTAGCTTCTCAAAGCCCGGTATCGACCCACTTCCCCGTCTTCTCGGATTTGAAGACTGCGTCGATGATCCGCATGTTCTTGATACCGTCTTCGACGTCGTAGGGAAACTCGCTCTCGCCGAGAACGGCTAAAGCAAAAGCGTCGGCCTCCTCCGCATATTGATCGACGACGCGCGTCTTGATCGCCTTCGACGAGCCGCCGCCGAGCTTCGAGCCGTCGTCGACGATGATCGTCATCGGCTCCCACGGCGGCGCGTTGAACGGGATCGGGATCTCGATCCGCCCCTTCGTGCCGCCGAGCGTGACGTGCTGATGGGCGCCGAGCTGTGTCCCGACGATGAAGGAGAGCACCCGCCCCTCGCCGAAATCGGCGATGACGGTCGAGAGCCTGTCCGTCTTGAAATTCGGATCGCGGTCGACCAGCGCGACCACACGCTTCGGCTCCGCCTCGAAGGTGAAGCGGCCGGAGACGATGCCGTAGCAGCCGATGTCGAGCATCGCGCCGCCGCCGGTCTCCGGCCTGTTGCGGATGTTCTTCGGGTCGCGGTTGTCGTAGCAGAAGAAGACCTGCACCGCTTTCAAGTCGCCGATCCTGCCGGCGCGGATCAACTCGCGCGCCTTCAGCCACTGCGGATGGTGGCGCACCATGAAGGCCTCCATCGCATGACGTTTGCCCGCGACCTTTTTCAGCCGCGCCGCGTCCTTGGCGTTCATGCCGAGCGGCTTTTCGCAAAGCACGTGCTTGCCGGCTTTGAGCGCGCGAATAGTCCAGTCGACGTGCAGGTTGTTCGGGAGCGGATTATAGATCGCGTCGATGTCGGGATCGGCGAGGAGCGCCTCGTAGGAGCCGTAGGCCTTCGGAATGCCGAGCTCCTTCGCCGCCGCCTTGGCGCGGGAAAGATCGCGCGAGGCGATGGCGTCGAGCGTGCCGCGCTTCGAGCGCTTGATGCCGGGAAGGACCTTCTTGGTGCCGATCAGCGCCGTCGAGATGACGCCCCAGCGAATCTTCTTGGCCACGGTGGAAGCCTCCTGGAAATTGATATGACGAAGTCTTCAGCGGGATGCCAGCGGGTGGTTCTTGCTCTTCAAGCGGCGCCGATGAGGCTCGCATCCCGGCCCGCGCGCCGCAAGCTCTCCTGGAGCCAGCGCGCGGTGCGCATGAGCCGCCCGTCCTCGCCCCGGCGGCCGACGACCTGCACGCCGATCGGCAGGCCGTGCGGACCCTTGAGCAGCGGCAGCGTCACCGCCGGCACGCCGCAGAGCGTCCAAAGGCCGTTGAAGATCGGATTGCCGGTCGTGTCGATCGGCGGCGCTTCGCCCGGCGCGGCCGGCGTGAGGATGGCGTCGCAGTTGTCGAAGAGCGCATCGAGCTCCGCTGCGAGCGACTTCTGCCGGTCGAGCGCGGCCAGGTAATCGACGGCCGGAATCTTGAGGCCCTCCTCGATCGCACCGCGCATGAAGTCGCTGAGCTGCTCTGCGCCACGCTCCAGATAACCGCGATAGTGGCGCGCGATCCCGACGCGGCTCAGCGTGTGGATCGCGCCTGTCGCCTCGGCGAAGAGTTGCGGAAGCGTCACCTCTTCGCAGCTCTTGCCGAGCGCCTCCACGAGTTCGCCAAGGCCTTCATGGGTCGCGGTGTCTGCCGCATCCCAAAACGGGGTTTTCACGAAAGCGAGCGCTGGCGCCGGCGGCGGTTCGGAGAGCACGGTGTCGAGCAGCCGCGACGGCGGCACTTGCAGCGAATTGGGATCGTCCGAATTGAACCCGGCGAGCACGTCGGCGATGAGAGCGGCGTCCCCCACGGTGTGCGCGAAGACGCCGACCGTATCGAGCGGCTTC
Source organism: uncultured Alphaproteobacteria bacterium (assembly GCA_963761005.1). Classification (GTDB taxonomy): domain Bacteria; phylum Pseudomonadota; class Alphaproteobacteria; order Rhizobiales; family Afifellaceae; genus DASWJZ01. The sequence goes on along the minus strand of CAVXFK010000026.1, from coordinate 140,728 downwards.
GCCTGCGGAAGGACGCCGCGGCGCGGGACGAGACCGAACGTGGGCTTGAACCCGACCACTCCGCAGAAGGAGGCGGGACGGATCACCGACCCGACGGTCTGCGTGCCGACGGCGAGCGGCACCATTCCGGCGCCGACTGCCGCAGCCGACCCGCTGGACGAGCCGCCGGGCGTGCGCGCGGCGTCGAAAGGATTGCGCGTCCCGCGCGGACACATCGAGCCGAGCTCGGTCGAGACCGTCTTGCCCATGATCAGAGCGCCCGCGTGACGCAAGCGACGGGCGACCGTCGCGTCTCGGGTAGGCTGCCGCCCGGCATCGATCGGCGTGCCGTTCTCTGTCGGCATGTCCTTGGTGTCGATGATGTCCTTCAGGCCGACCGGCAGCCCATGCAGCGGGCCGATCGGACGACCCTTCTCGCGCCTGCTATCGAGCGCCTCCGCTTGGCGCAGCACACAGCCCTCGTCGAGGAACGCCCAGGCACCGACCTCCGGCTCCCGCGCCGCGATCGCTTCAAGACACGCCGCCGCCACATCGACCGCCTTCAACGCGCCGCTCGCGAGACGATCGCGAAGCTGAAGCGCCGTCGCGGCAAGCACGCCGTCCGACCGGCGCTCCCTATCAGTTGCCGGCATAGACGATCTTCGGCAGCCAGACGACGATCGAAGGAAAGACGATGCACAGGCCGACGCCGATCGCCTGCAGGCAGATGAAGGGGATGGCGGAACGGAAAATCGTCACCATGGAAATCTGCGGCGGCGCCACGCTCTTCAGATAGAAGAGCGAATAGCCGAAGGGCGGGCTCAAGAACGCCATCTGCATGTTGACGATGAAGATCACGCCGTACCAAAGCGGCACGTCGCTCGAGGCAACACCTGGAATGGAGAATACGCCGCCGAACTGGAGGCTCTTCAGGATCGGCAGGAAGATCGGCACGGTGAGGAGCAGGATGCCCACCCAGTCCAGGAACATCCCGAGGACGAAGAGGATCGCCATCATCAACAGCAGGATCCCATAGGGCGGGAGCCCGGTGCCCAATATGGAGTTCGCGACGAAGGTCTGGCCGCCCTTGATGATGAAGAAGCCGACGAACATGGTGGCGCCGAAGAAGATCCACATGACCATGGCGGTCGCCTTGAGCGTCGCCATGCCGGCGTCGCGGATCGTGACCCACGTCAGCTGGCGGTGTGCGGCACAGACAATGAAGGCGCCGAAGGTGCCGATGCCGGCGGCCTCGACCGGCGTTGCGATGCCGAGGAAGATGACGCCAAGCACGAGGACGATCAGGAGCACGGGCATGATGGTGCGGCGGAGCAGCTTGAGCTTCTCCCCGAAGCTGACCCGCTCTTCCAAGGGCAGCGCCGGCCCGAGCTTCGGATTGATATAGCAGCGGAGCGTGACGTAGCCGACATACATGCCGGAGAGCAGGAAGCCCGGAAAGACCGAGCCGACGAGGAGCTCGCCAAGCGACTGCTGCGCGACGACGGCATAGACGATGGCCATCACCGAGGGTGGGATCAGGATGCCGAGCGTGCCGCCGGCAAGGAGCGAGCCGCAGGCGAGCTTCGGGTCGTAGTTGCGCTTGAGCATGGCCGGCAGCGCGATCATGCCCATCGTCACTTCGGTCGCGCCGACGACGCCGACCATCGCGGCAAGCAGCGTGCAGGAGATGACGGTCGCCGAGGCGAGGCCGCCCTTCAGGCCGCCGAGCCATTTGTAGACGACGTCGTAGAGCTCCTCGATGATCCCGGCCTTCTCCAGGATCGCCGCCATGAAGATGAAGAGCGGCACGGCGGAGAGTTGATAGTCCGTCATGAACGGGAACACCCGCGACGGCAGCATGTTCAGCATTGCCGAATTGCCGAACAGCCAGAGGAAGAGGACGGCGAGGCTGCCGGTGCAGAACGCCATCGGCAGGCCGAGCATGAGGAGCACGCCGAGCCCGCCGAACAGCAAGAGGCTCAGCCATTGGATCGGGAGGTCGATACCCACGGGGCGCGCTACTCGGTCTTGCCGATGACGGTGGCGATGTCGCGCAGGAGCCGCGAGATGCCTTGCAGAATGAGCAGTGCAGCCCCGACCGGAATGGCGAGCTTCACCGGCCAGTATTGGATGCCCCATTCGGTGAATGAGCGCTCGCCGACCGAGATCGCGTCGCTCGCAAAGCGCCAGCCGGTGACGAGCATCGTCCCGGTGAAGAGGAAGAAGAAGAAGGAGGTGATGACGTCGCAAATCGCGCGGCCGCGCGCTGAGAGCTGGCTGTAGACGATGTCGACGCGGACATGCGTCTCGTCGCGATAGGCGTAGGCGCCGGCGAGCATGTACTGCATGCCGAACATCAGGAACATGCTCTCATGCACCCAATTGGTCGGCGAGTTGAAGACGTAGCGCGCGACGACCTCGTAGTAATAGGTGAAGACCGCGATCACCGCCCAATAGGCGGTGAGCTCGCCGGTGACGCGAACCAGCCAGTCGACCGGCCCGAAGCCCGGTACCGGGCGCTTGACCGGCGTGTCGGGCACGGCGGTTTCGAGCGGGTAGACGATGAGCGGCGGCGCCGGAATCGTCTCGCGGGCACGCACCCGGCGGACGAGGCCGGGGACAAGGAACGCGTCGCCGAGGAGAAGCAGCCCGAGCAGGATGCCGGCGATGCGCGCGTAGCGGTTGGCGCGGCTCAGATCCGCCTGAGCGGCGGCGTATGTATCGCGCGCCGGCGCGGCTTTTGCCTGGGCCTCGGCAAGTTTTGCAGCAGTACCGTCCCGTTTGCGGTCGGCATCGGATTGCGCGCGCGTGACGAGGCGCTCGGCTTGCTCGGAATCGGCGCGGGCGCTCGAGACCATCTCGCGCGCGTCTCGCACATGCGCACTCGTCCACAGCACCGCAAGGAAGAAGGGAATGAAGACGAAGCCCCACGCGCTTCTCAGATAGAAGCGATGCATGCCGATGAAGCCGGCAGTGACGAGGAAGAGATAGCCGAGGAAATTGTTCGCCTTACCGGCGTCGCTCATCCCCGACTGGCGATAGACGAGTGCCGTGGCGATGAGCGGAAAAAAGACAAGCTGGCACCAATACAGCCAGTGCGGCATGACGAAAGTCAGTGACGGCATGGAGTATGGTTGCCTTGCCCGCCCGGAAGAGCGCCCGCACGATCCGTGCGGGCGCCCGTCAGCCTACATCTTGATCGACAGGCCCTGATACATGTCGGGCGTGACGTAACCGACGGTTGGGTTCTCCATGACCTCAAGCTGCAGCTTGAAGATCCGCGCTGCATCCTTGTCCTTGTTCGCCCATTCGAACCAGATCGGCACGGCGATTTCCTGGAACTTCTGCAGATCGTCCGGACCCAGGCGATTGATCTCGATGCCGGCGTCGGTGAACTTGTGCCAGGCCTCCATGTCGGCCTTCTGGATGGCGCCGAAATGGATGTTCGAATAGACCTGGATCTCGTCTTCGACGAACTGTTTCATCTGGTCCGAGAGCGAGTTCCAGACGTTCATGTTGACCGCAAAGTCCATCAGGTCGACCGGCTGATACACCGACATCAACCCCGGAGGGCCCATGGAGATGTACTTGGTCACCTGCTGGAAGCCGAGCGCCCAGTTGACCGCCGGGCCGGTATAGTCGGCCGCGTCGATCGTGCCCTTCTCCAGCGCCGAGAACACCTCGCCACCCGGCAGCAGCGTCGTCTTGGCACCGGCCTTGGCGAAGGTCTCCGCGATCATACCGCCCGGCACGCGCAGCTTCAGGTCCTTGAAGTCCTCGAACGAGCGGATCGGCGTCTTCGAATGGATGATGTTCGGACCGTGATGGATGCGGTTGACGTAGTAGAGCCCCTGCGCCGCATAGATCTCGCGGCAGACCTGCAGGCCGCCCTTCGAATAGAAGAAGATGTCCCACTCGTGCGGATAGCGAAGGCCCATCGTGTAGGAGCTCATGAACGCCGTCGCCGGCAGCTTGCCCGCCCAATAGAGCGAGAACGAGTTCATCGCCTCGAGCACGCCATTCTTGACGCCGTCGAAAAGCTCGAAGTCACCGACGATCTCCTTCGCGGCAAAGGGCTGGAACTCCAGCTCTCCGCCCGTCCTCTCCTTGATCGTGCCGCACCACGCCTTGAAGGTCTCGAGTCCGACGCCTGCCGGCCACGACGTTTGCACCTTCCAGGTCGTCGTCTGCGCCTTGGCCGTTCCGATGAACGGCGTGGCAAGCTGCGAAGCCGCCACCGCCGCTCCCGCCAAGCCACCGGCCTTGAGAAGCCGCCGGCGGGATACACGTCCGTTGATTTCGGTCATGCCGTTCCTCCCTTGCAATCCGAGGTCGTGGATTGATGAGCGTTGGCATCTGCGTGCCGATTTGCCCAGCTGTTGACCGCGCGCGCCGCCAACATCGAAAAATTGGCTGATGGGGCGCAGTTTGGCAATAGTGGGATTTCAAACTAACCGTTGCGGCGGCGAGCGCTCACAAGAAAAAGACCGTCGCTCAGTGATACCCGCTGCCCGGATCGGTCTTGCCGCGAAAGACCCAGTACGAATAGGCCGTGTAGGCAAGAATGATCGGGATCAGTACCGCTGTGCCGACCAGAAGGAAGAGAAGGCTCTCGTCGGGCGCCGCCGCCTGAAAGACCGTGATCGCGCGCGGCACGACGTAGGGATAGACGCTGACGCCGATGCCGAAATAGGAGATCAGGAAAAGCAGGATCGTCATCGCAAACGGCATCACCTGCCACCCCGCCGCGAGGCTTCTGAAAAGCCCGAGCGCCGTCAGAAGCACCAGCAGCGGCACCGGCGACAGGAAGGCGAGATTCGGCCATGAGAACCAGCGCGCCGCGATGGCCGGTTCGATGAACGGCGTCCACAGGCTGACGGCGACGACCGAAGCAAAGACCGCGATGCCAAGCGGCAGCGCGACGGTGAACATCCGCTCCTGCAGCACGCCTTTCGTCTTCATGATGAGAAAGCATGCGCCGAGCAGCGCGTAGCCGAGGACGAGTGCTGCGCCGGTGAAGACGCTGAACGGCGTCAGCCAGTCGAACCAGCCGCCGGCATAGGCGCGCCCTTCGACCGAAATGCCCTGGATGAAGGCGCCGAGCGCGATGCCCTGCGCCAAGGTCGCAACGTAGGAGCCGAGGACGAAGGCGAAGGTCCAGAGACGCCGGTGCCCCTCATGCCGATGGCGGAACTCGAACGCGACGCCACGGAAGATGAGCGCAAGCAGCATGGCGATGATCGGCGCGTAAAGCGCCGGCAGAAGCACGGAATAAGCGAGCGGGAACGCCGCCATCAGCCCGCCGCCGCCGAGCACGAGCCACGTCTCGTTGCCGTCCCAGACCGGCGCGATCGAGGCGATCATCGTCTCTTGTTCCTCGTCGCCCGCCGCAAACGGCGCGAGCATGCCGATGCCGAGATCGAAGCCGTCGAGCACGACATAGGCGTAGATCGCAAAGGCGAGGATGCCGCTCCAGATGATGGCAAGGTCCGACAGGCCGCTCATCGCGGCGTCCCCGGCTTCTCGATCGCCTGAACGGGCGTGATGCCGGCGGCCCGCATCGGCCCTTCTGGTTCTTCCTCGCCTGCTTCAGGATCGGCGCCGATGAGGCGGATCAGGTACCAGATGCCGGCGCCGAAGACGACGACGTAAACGAGAGCAAAAGCGATGAGCGAGCCGGCGACTCCCGGCGCCCCGATCGGAGACGCGGAGTCGGCTGTCCGGAGCAGCCCGTAGACGGTGTACGGCTGACGGCCGGTCTCCGTGACGAACCAGCCGGCAAGCAACGCGACCAGGCCCGAAGGCCCCATCCAGAGCACGAAACGGCTGAAGAGCGGCGTGTCGTAGAGGTTCTTCTTGTAACGAAGCCAGAGGCTGAAGAGCCCGGTCGCGATCATCGCGAGTCCGAGGCCGACCATGAGGCGGAAGCTCCAGAAGACAATCGACACGCGCGGCCAGTCCTCGCGCGGCCAGCTCTTCAGGCCCTTGATGCGTGCCGTTCCAGGAATGCGTCAGGATGAGGCTGCCGAGCTTCGGCACCTCGAGCGCGTAGCGCGTCTCGCCGGCAGCCATGTCGGGAAGCCCGAAGAGGATGAGCGGCGCGCCCGTCTGCTCGGCCTCGAAATGTCCCTCCATCGCCGCGATCTTCGCCGGCTGATGCTCAAGCGTGTTCAGCCCGTGCATGTCGCCGGCCACGAGCTGAATCGGCGCCACCACCGCAATGATCCAGAGTGCCATCGAGAACTGCGTGCGCACCATCGGTCCGCTCCGCGCCTTCAAAAGATGATAGGCACCGGCCGCGCAGACGACGAAGGCGGTGGCGAGATAGGCGGCGAGCACCATGTGCACGAGCCGGTAGGGGAACGAAGGATTGAAGATGATGGAAAACCAGTCCGTTGGCACGAACTGACCGACATCGTTCATCGCGTAGCCGGCCGGCGTCTGCATCCAGCTGTTTGCCGCGAGAATCCAGAACGCCGAAAGCAGCGCGCCGATCGCCACCGCGATCGTGGCGCCAAAGTGCACCGCCTTCGGAACGCGGTTGACGCCGAAGAGCATGATCCCGAGGAAGCCGCCTTCGAGGAAGAAGGCGGTCAGCACCTCGTAGCCCATCAGCGGACCGATCACCGGGCCGGTCTTGTCGGCGAACGTGCTCCAGTTCGTCCCGAACTCGTAGGAGAGCACGATGCCGGAGACGACGCCCATGCCGAATGTCAGCGCGAACGCCTTCACCCATATGCGGAAGAGCGCGATGTAGCGCTCTTCGCCGGTGGCGAGCCAAAGCCCCTCAAGCGCCGCGAGATAGCTTCCAAGGCCGATGGAGAGCGCCGGAAAAACGATGTGGAAGGAGACCGTGAAGGCAAACTGGATGCGCGCGAGAAGAACGGCATCGAGGTTTTCGAGCATGCTTCCGATCTCCCGCGGCGATCAGATCCGCGGCGTAGCCGCCGCCAGCGCGAATGATGGGGGCCTATTGCCGGATCGCCAAGCCCTCCTCGGGCGAAAAGACGGTCGCGATTTGATTTTTCGTCAGCCGACCCACCGGTCGCGCGACGAAGCCGGCGTCTTCGACGCGTTCCTGGAGAGGTTTCGCGTGATCGCCTGAAGCTGCTCTCTGAGCGCTTGCGAGTCGAGCCGGTCGAGCGCCTCCGCCTCAAGCTCGCGCCAGATCGCTTCGATCTCGTCGATCTTCTCGCGCGCGGCCTCCGTCAGGCTGACGGCGATCTTGCGCCGGTCGCGGTCCATCACCTCGGTCACCAGCAGTCCGGCCGCCGTCAGCCGGTTCACCATCTTGGTCACCGTCGGCGGCTGAATCGAGAGCGCGCCGGCCGCCTCGCCCATCGTCATGCGTCCGTTCGTTGCAAGCAGCTTCAAAAGCGTGTCCTGTCCCGGATAGAGGCCTATTCGGGCAAGAAGCTTCGCAGAACGCACGCGGTAGGCACGGGCCGCCTGCAGAAGCTCGAATGTGACCCTTTCGTCCATCGATATTCCTGACAAAGCACGGAACACAGTTGGCTAAACAATTTCGCGGCAACGTGGTTCCCGCATCCGCGTTGGAATTGTTAGGGTTCGAGCCAACCCGTGCCATGAGGCGGCGCTCGCGCCTTGCGTGCCGCGCCGAAGTGGTATCGACTTGGTGAAGCGCTCGAGCGCCCGAAATAGCGGCGATGAAGAAGGGCTGATGCAAGAGCGAGCGAGAAAACCCGAGGAAACGTCGGCGGGGCGAGCGAGTCGCTCAACTCCGAAGGAGACGCAGGCGGCGGCCCAGCGCGAGCCCACTGTGGACCCCGCTCTTGCCGCGCTCGCCGCAAGCCGCGTCGTCATCGAAGGTGTGTCGCCCGAGATCGACGGCGGCCGTTTCCCGGCCAAGGCCGCGGTCGGTGAGGCCTTCGTCGTCGAGGCCGACATTTTCTGCGACGGCCACGACAAGATCGACGCGGCGCTGCTGATAAGGCGGAGCGACGAAGAGACATGGCGCGAGGCGCCGATGGCTTTCTTCGACAACGATCGCTGGCGGGGAAGCGCAATGGTGGAGGCGAATGCCCCCCACCGCTACACGCTGATCGCCTGGCGCGACCTTTTTCAAAGCTGGTGCGACGAGGTCACGAAGAAGCGCGCCGGCAACGTCCCGATCGCGCTCGAGCTGACTGAGGGGCGGGAGCTGATCGAGCGCACGCTGAACGAAAGCGATCGCGCCGGCCCGGCCGAGAAGGAAGCGCTTAAGCGCCTCGTCTCCGAACTTGCCGCCACGGAGGATGAGGGCGAGCGCCTCGCGCTTCTGCTTTCGCGCGAGACCGCCGCGCTGATGAAGCAGACAGGGATCCGCACCAATCTCACGCGCTATCCGCGCGAGCTCCCGCTCATCGTCGACCGCAAGCGCGCTACCTTCAGCGCTTGGTACGAGCTTTTTCCGCGCTCGATGTCCGACGATCCAAATCGGCATGGCACTTTCGACGACGTGATCGCCAAGCTCGGCTATGTGAGCGACCTCGGTTTCGACGTACTCTATTTTCCACCGATCCACCCGATCGGCCGCACCAACATGAAGGGCAAAAACAACAGCTTGACGCCCGCCCCTAGCGATCCGGGAAGCCCTTATGCCATCGGCTCGAGCCAAGGCGGCCACGATGCTATCGACCCGGCGCTCGGAACCTTCGAGGACTTCGCCCGCCTCCTCGCGGCGGCGCGCGAGCACGGCCTTGAGATCGCGCTCGACTTCGCCATCCAGTGCTCGCCCGACCATCCCTGGATCAAGGAACATCCGGAATGGTTCGACTGGCGGCCGGACGGCACCATCAAATACGCCGAGAATCCGCCAAAGAAGTACGAGGACATCGTCAACGTGCACTTCTATCGCGGCGCGTTCCCCTCGATCTGGTATGCGCTTCGCGACATCGTGCTGTTCTGGGCAAAGCGTGGCGTCAGAATCTTCCGCGTCGACAACCCGCACACCAAGCCGATGCCGTTCTGGGAGTGGATGATCCGCGAGGTGCAGGAGCAATATCCGGACGCGATCTTCCTCGCCGAGGCCTTCACTCGGCCGAAGGTGATGAAGCGTCTCGCCAAGGTCGGCTTCACGCAGTCCTATTCGTATTTCACGTGGCGCAACACGAAAGCCGAGCTGACCGAATACCTGACCGAGCTGACGACGACCGAGTGCCGACACACCATGCGGCCGAATTTCTTCGTGAACACGCCCGACATCAATCCGATCCCGCTGCAGACGAGCGGACGCGCTGGCTTCCAGATGCGCCTCGTGCTCGCCGCTTCGCTTGCCGGCAACTACGGCATGTACAGCGGCTTCGAGCTTTGCGAGGCGACGCCGATCCCCGACAAGGAGGAGTACCTGAACTCCGAGAAATACGAGATCAAGGCGTGGGACTGGGACCGGCCGGGCCACATCCGGCCCGACATAAGGCTCATGAACCGGCTCCGGCACGAGCACCCGGCGCTGCAGTCCTTCACGAATCTCACCTTCTACAACGCCTGGAACGACAACATCCTCTATTACGGCAAGGCGACCCCGGCGAAGGACGACTTCCTGCTCTTCGCGGTGAACCTTGATCCGCACAACGCGCAAGCCGCACATTTCGAGGTGCCGCTCTGGGAGTTCGGGCTCCCCGACGAGGCGGCGGTCGCCGCTGAGGATCTCGTCACCGGCGCCCACTTCACCTGGCAGGGCAAGGTCCAGAACATGCTTCTCGACCCGGCCGATCGCCCTTACGCGATCTGGCGGCTGCATCCGCACGGAGCGGCGCACTGATGCAGGATACCGTCGAACAGGTGGCCGAGACCGAATCCGAGGCGGAGCATCTGCGCCACCGCGACGGCCTGATCGATCGCAAGAGTCGCGACTGGTACAAGGACGCCGTCATCTACCAGCTCCACATCAAGGCGTTCCAGGATTCGAACGCCGATGGCGTCGGCGATTTCGCCGGATTGCGTTCCCGCCTCGACTACATCGAGAGCCTCGGCGTCAACACCATCTGGCTTCTCCCCTTTTATCCTTCGCCGCTTCGTGACGATGGCTACGACATCTCGGACTACAAGACGATCAATCCGAGCTACGGCGACATGCGCGACTTCCGCCGTTTCATCCGCGCGGCGCACCGGCGCGGCATCCGTGTAATCACCGAACTCGTCATCAATCACACTTCCGACCAGCATCCGTGGTTCCAGAAGGCGCGGCGGGCGAAGCCCGGCTCGGCGGCGCGCGACTTCTACGTCTGGAGCGACACGGATCAGCGCTATCAGGGCACGCGCATCATCTTCGTCGACACCGAGAAGTCGAACTGGACCTGGGACCCGGTCGCGCACGCCTTCTTCTGGCATCGCTTCTACTCGCATCAGCCTGACCTGAACTTCGACAATCCGCGCGTGCTCGAAGAGGTGCTCCGCCTCATGCACTATTGGCTCGAAATGGGAGTCGACGGCTTGAGGCTCGACGCCATCCCCTATCTCATCGAGCGCGAGGGCACCAACAATGAGAACCTGCCGGAGACGCATGCCGTCCTGAAGAAAATTCGCGCCGAGATGGAGGAGCATTACCCCGATCGGCTGCTGCTCGCGGAAGCCAACCAGTGGCCGGAGGACACGCGCCCCTATTTCGGCGAGGGCGACGAATGCCACATGGCCTTCCACTTCCCGCTGATGCCGCGCATGTACATGGCGGTCGCACAGGAAGACCGGCATCCGATCAACGACATCATCAGGCAAACGCCGGACATCCCCGAGTCGTGCCAGTGGGCGATCTTCCTCAGGAACCACGACGAGCTGACGCTCGAAATGGTGACGGTCGAGGAGCGCGATTACCTCTGGCGCACCTACGCGAAGGACGCGCGCGCACGCATCAATCTCGGCATCCGCCGGCGCCTGGCGCCGCTGATGGACAACGATCGCCGCAAGATCGAGCTGATGAACGCGCTGCTTCTGTCGATGCCCGGCACGCCGGTCCTTTATTACGGCGACGAGCTCGGCATGGGCGACAACTACTATCTCGGCGACCGCGACGGCGTGAGGACGCCGATGCAATGGTCGGCCGACCGGAACGGTGGCTTCAGCCGCGCCAATCCGCAGGCGCTCTTCCTGCCGCCGATCCAGGACCCGGTCTACGGCTTCCAGGCAGTCAACGTCGAAGCGCAGCAGAACGAGACCTCGTCGCTGCTGAACTGGACGCGCCGCATGATCGGCGTCCGCAAGCAGCGCAAGGCCTTTGGGCGCGGCGCGCTTCAGACCCTTTATCCGCGGAACCGCAAGATCCTCGCTTACGTGCGCCGCTTCGAGGATGAGAACATCCTTTGTGTCGCCAACCTCTCGCGCCAGGCGCAGGCGGTGGAGATCGACCTTTCGGAGTTCCGCGGTGCAGTGCCGATCGAGCTGATCGGCGGCGCCCCCTTCCCGCCGGTCGGCGACCTTCCCTACATGCTGACGCTGCCGGCCTACGGCTTCTTCTGGTTCCTGCTGGCACCAGAGGCCGACGCGCCGAACTGGCACGTGGTGACGCCCGATCCGCTGCCGGAATTCGTCACGCTCACCGCGCCGGGCGGCCGCATCGACCGCGCGCTCGAAGGGCGCGAGCTCGCCAATTTCGAGCGCTACGCGCTGCCCGACTTTTTGCGGCTCCAGCGCTGGTATGCCGGCAAGGGCACGACGATGCGGCGCGCGAGCGCCGTGTCGCTCGGCGGCATCCCCGGCGAGCCCAACCGGCTTCTCATCGCGACCGCCGAGACCGACGAGGGGCCACAACGCTACTTCCTTCCGGTCTCCGTGCTGTGGGGCGAGCAGAACCTGACCTTCGGCGCGCCAAAGCTCTCCTACACGCTGACGAAGGTTCGCAACGGGCCGTTCCTCGGCGCGTTGATCGATGCCTGCCACGACGAGCGTTTCATCGCCGACCTGATCAAAGCGATCCGCGCCGGCGCCGAGCTTCCGGCGACGGACGGTGCGCTTCATTTCGATGCAACGGCGCCCTTCCGCGAGCTGGAGCTTTCCGACGAAATCCACCCGCTCGGCGGCGACCAGAGCAACGTCTCCGTCATCCTCGGCCAGGCGGCGATGCTGAAGATGTATCGGCGTCTGCGCGAAGGCGAGCAGCCCGAGATCGAGGTGGCGCGCTTCCTGACCGAAGTGGCCGGCTACAAGAACACGCCGCCTTTCTATGGCAGCGCCGAATATCGTCCGAGCGACGCGCCGCCGATGGGCCTTGCCGCGGTGTTCGGGTTTGTCCGCAATCAGGGCGACGCCTGGACCGTCGTGCTTGACGTGCTCGAACGGCATGTCGACGAGTTCGCCTTCATGCCGCACGAGGAGAGCGTCGCCCCGGCCGGCGTCGATTCGACGCCGCCTGCGCCGCCGGAAACCGAGTTCCCCTATCCGCTCAATATCGGCGCGGTCCTCGGCAAGCGGACGGGCGAGCTTCACGCCGCCTTCGCTGCAAAGACCGACGATCCGGCCTTCGCCGCCGAGCCGCTCAGCGCCGACGACATCGCGCACTGGGTCGACCGCACGCGGGCGGAGGCGACGCAGGCGCTCGACCAGCTCGAACGCACGATTCAGAGCTTGCCCGATGACGTGCGCGCCGAGGCCGCAGCCCTTCTCGCCGCAAGAGAAGCGCTTGGCGCCCGCATCGAGGCCGCGCGCGGGCACGCGGCGACGGGTCTGAAGACGCGCATCCATGGCGACTACCATCTCGGCCAGGTGCTGATTGCGCAGTATGACGTGATGATCATCGATTTTGAGGGCGAGCCACAGCGCGACCTCGCCGAGCGGCGCGAGAAGACCTCGGGACTCGTCGACGTAGCGGGAATGCTTCGCTCCTTCGATTATATCGCCTGGGCGGCGCTCGACCGGCTGCGCGCACGCCATGGGCAGATCGACGGCGAGGTCCACAAGTTCGCGATCGCTTGGCGAGACCGTGCGACGCGCGATTTCCTCGACGCCTATTGGCGCGCGGCGGAGCCGGCCGGAATCCTGCCCACGGAACCAGGCGCGCGCTCAAGTCTTCTCGACTTGTTCAAGGTCCGCAAAGCCTCCTACGAGATCGGCTACGAATCCGCGAACCGGCCGACTTGGCTTTCGATCCCGTTGCGCGGGCTCCTCGACATGATCGGCCAGAATTCCGAGAGCGCATGACCCCAGTCACAAGCACCAAGCCGAAATCGACCTGGCGTCCCGACGATGCCGATATCAAGGCGATCGTCGAAGGCCGTCACGGCGACCCCTTCGCGGTCCTCGGCCCGCATGGCGGGGGCGAGGTTCCCGTTTCCGTGCGCGTCTTCTGGCCGGGGGCGGAAACAGCCTCGGTGATCGATCCGAAAACCGGCGAGACGCTTGCCTCGCTCGATTTGCTGCACAAGGGCGGCTTCTTCGCAGCCATCGTCCCCGGCCGGAGCATCCCCTTCGCCTACAGGCTTCGCTTCTCCGCGAGCGACGCGACATGGGAAGCGGAAGACCCCTATCGCTTTCCGCCGCTCCTTGGCGACGTCGACGTCTATCTCATGGCCGAGGGCAGCCACCGCCGCATCTTCGAGCGGCTCGGCGCTCACCCGACAAGCGTCGAAGGCGTCGACGGCGTTGCCTTCGCGGTTTGGGCGCCAAACGCACGTCGGGTCAGCGTTGTCGGCGACTTCAATCACTGGGACGGCCGCCGCCACCCCATGCGCAAGCGCATCGAGGCCGGGGTCTGGGAGCTGTTCATCCCGGATGTCGGAACGAACACGCGCTACAAGTTCGAGCTCTTGCCTGCGGGCAAGGGACCGCCATCGCTGAAGGCCGATCCGATCGGCTTCTCGCATGAGGTTCCGCCCGCGACCGCGTCGATGGTCGTCGGTCTGCCGAAACACGAATGGCAGGACGGTGACTGGATGGCGGCGCGCCGGGCGAACCAGGCGCTCTCCGCCCCGGTCTCGATCTACGAGGTGCATCTCGGCTCATGGCGGCGCAAGGACGACAACAGCTCGTTGAGCTACGATGAGCTCGCCGACCAGCTCGTGCCCTACGTCAAGGACATGGGCTTCACCCATATCGAATGCCTGCCGGTCAGCGAGCACCCGTTCTCAGGTTCCTGGGGCTACCAGCCGATCGGGCTTTTCGCGCCGACCAGCCGCTTCGGGCCACCGGAAGCTTTTGCGCGCTTCGTCGACCGCTGCCACCGGGAAGGCATCGGCGTCATCATCGACTGGGTACCAGCGCATTTTCCGACCGATGCGCACGGCCTCGCGCGCTTCGATGGCACCGCGCTCTACGAGCACGAAGACCCGCGGCTCGGCTTCCACCAGGACTGGAACACGCTGATCTACAATTTCGGCCGCACCGAGGTTCGGAATTTCCTGGTCGCCAACGCGCTGTATTGGCTGGAGCTCTTCCACATCGATGCGCTGCGCGTCGATGCCGTCGCCTCCATGCTCTATCTCGACTACAGCCGGAGGCCCGGCGAGTGGGTACCGAACGTCCACGGCGGGCGCGAGAACCTCGAGGCGATCCAGTTCCTGCGCGAGACGAACATGCGCGTCTTCACCGATCATCCGGGAGCAACGACGTTCGCTGAGGAATCGACCGCCTGGCCGCAGGTGTCGCGCCCGGTCCACACCGGCGGGCTCGGCTTCGGCTACAAGTGGAACATGGGCTGGATGCACGACACGCTCGAATACATGCATCACGACCCGATCCACCGCCGCTATCACCATCACCAGATGACGTTCGGCATTCACTACGCCTTCTCCGAGAACTTCGTGCTGCCGCTCTCCCACGACGAGGTCGTGCACGGGAAGGCTTCGCTCATCGGAAAGATGCCGGGCGACCGCTGGCAGAAGTTCGCAAACCTCCGCGCCTATCTCGCTTTCATGTGGACCCATCCCGGCAAGAAGCTGCTGTTCATGGGCGGCGAGTTCGGGCAGGAGCGCGAGTGGGACCATGACCATTCGCTCGACTGGCATCTCCTCGACGAGCCGCTCCACGCCGGCCTCAAGCGGCTTGTCCTCGACCTGAACCGCGCCTACCGCGAGATTCCCACGCTGCATGTGCTCGACGCCGAGCCGGCCGGCTTCGAATGGCTCGACGCCAACGATTCCGACAACAGCACCTACGCCTATGCCCGCCACGGGAACGAGGGCGACGCGCCCGTCATCGTCGTTTGCAACTTCACGCCGGTGGTGCGCCAGGGGCATCGCATCGGCGTGCCGCGCGCCGGCCGCTGGATCGAGCGGCTCAACACCGACGCCGCGGTCTATGGCGGTTCGGATGTCGGGAATTCCGGTGCCGTCGAGACCGAATCCGTGCCATGGCATGGACGCGCGGCCTCGCTTCTGCTCACACTGCCGCCGCTTGCAGCGATCGTGCTTCAGCACGCCGAATAGGAGCAGCGTCAGAGTCTATGTCGAGACTGCGGGTGGAGCCCGGGCTGCCGCATCCCCTTGGTGCGACCTGGGACGGAGGCGGGGTGAACTTCGCGATCTTCTCCGCGAACGCAAAGAAGGTCGAGCTTTGCCTGTTTGATCCGAAAGGGCGGCGCGAAATCGAGCGGATCGCGCTGCCGGAATACACGCACCAGATCTGGCACGGCTATCTGCCGGAGATCAGGCCGGGCCAGCTTTATGGCTACCGCGTACACGGCCCTTACGATCCGGCGAATGGGCACCGCTTCAACCCGAACAAGCTGCTGATCGATCCCTATGCCCGCGCGCTGCAGGGTGAGATCCGCTGGCACGACGCGCATTTCGGCTATCGCCTCGGGTCTGCGCGCGGCGACACCTCGCCCGACCGCCGCGACTCCGCTTTCGTCATGCCGAAATGCGTCGTGGTCAATTCCGCGGTGACCTGGGGCGACGACCGCGCGCCGGAGCACGCCTGGGCGAAGACGATCATCTACGAGGCGCATGTGAAAGGGATGACCGCGGTGAGGCCGGACATCCCCGAGCACATCCGCGGCACCTTCGCCGGCCTCGCCGACCCGCGCGTCATCGACCATCTCGTGGCGCTCGGCGTTACCGCCATCGAGCTGATGCCGATCCAGGCTTTCTTCGACGATCGCACCCTGGTCGAGAAGAAGCTCGTGAACTACTGGGGCTACAACACCGTCAACTATTTCTCGCTTGCGCCCCGCTACATCTCACCGGGCTCCGACATCCACGAATTCACCATGCTGGTGAAGCGCCTGCATGAAGCGGGGATCGAGGTCATCCTCGACGTCGTCTACAACCATACCGCCGAGGGCAACCATCTCGGCCCCACTCTTTCCTTCCGCGGCATCGACAATGCGAGCTACTACATGCTCGCCGCCGACAAACACTTCTATTTCGACGCGACCGGATGCGGGAACACCGTCAACATGCGCCATCCGCGCGTGCTCCAGATGGTGATGGATTCGCTGCGCTACTGGGTCGAGGACTGCCACGTCGACGGCTTCCGCTTCGACCTCGCCACCTCGCTCGGGCGCGAATACGACAACTTCGATCCGCACGCCGTCTTCTTCGATGCGGTCCGCCAGGACCCGGTGCTGTCGCGTGTGAAGATGATCGCGGAGCCCTGGGACGTCGGGGCGAACGGCTATCAGGTCGGCAACTTTCAGCCCGGCTGGGCGGAGTGGAACGGCCGCTACCGCGACGAGATGCGCTCCTTTTGGAAGGGCGACTTCGCCATGCTGCCGGGCTTCTCGCGCAACGTCTTGGGCTCCGCCGACCTCTTCGAGCACCAGGGCCGACGTCCCTGGGCGAGCGTCAATTTCATCACCGCGCACGACGGCTTCACGCTCGCCGACCTCTGGTCCTACAACATCAAGCACAACGAGGCGAACGGCGAGGGAAATCGGGACGGCCACAACGACAATCGCAGCTGGAACTGCGGCGTCGAGGGCCCGAGTGACGATCCCGCGATCATGGAACTGCGCGAGCGCATGCGGCGCAACATCATGACAACGATGCTGCTCTCGCAAGGAACGCCGATGCTCCTAATGGGCGACGAGGTCGGGCGCACGCAGAGCGGCAACAACAACGCCTACTGCCAGGACAACGAGATCGCCTGGCTCGAATGGAAGAATGTCCAGGAGCGCGACCGCGGCTTCATGGAATACATGCGCGGCGTGATCCGGCTCAGGAAGCGCTATACGGTGCTGCGTTGCGAACATTTCCTGCACGGCCAGCCGATCAACGGCGGCGCTGCGCGGAGCGTCGTCTGGTTCCGCCCGGACGGACGCGAGATGGACCCGCCATCCTGGGGCGACAACAACGCGAGGGTCGTCGGACTCCTGCTTTCCGACCGCTCGACGCGGCTCCTGATCGTCGTCAGCGCCTACCATTTGCCGCTGAGCTTCAAGCTGCCGACGGCTGACGTATCGGCGTGGACGGTTCGCATCAATTCCGGCACCGGCGAGATCGATCCGCCGAACCGCCGGTTTGCCGCCGGCAGCAGCTTCGAATTGAAAGGCCGCTCGCTTCTCCTCTTCGTGGGGGAGATTGCGTGAGAGTGCCGCTTTGCGCTTCGACGGCGCGGAGCGGCGACGGCATGAATTTCGCAGGGCGCCTGAGATGAGCGAAGCCCTGGACCACCTTGCCGCGATGGTCGGCATCGAGCCGAGCTATCTCGCGCTGACCGGCGAGACGATCAGCGTCTCCGACGACGCCAAGCGTGCCACGCTTGCCGCCATGGGGATCGCCGCCGGCGACGATGACGCGATCGCCGCCTCGATCGCCGCGCTGACGCCGATCGATTTCGGCGGCATGTCGGCGCCGGAGGGCGTCGCCTGCTTCGTGCCGGACTGGCTGAAGCAAGGCCGCGCCTGGGGCATCGGTTGCCAGCTCTACGGGCTGCGTTCCACCCGCAACTGGGGCATCGGCGACTTCGAGGATCTGGCGCGCTTCGCCGAGATCGCGGCAGCGGCCGGCGCCGACTTCGTCGGCGTCAATCCGCTGCACGCACTCTTCGCGTCGGCGCCGGAGCGTTCAAGCCCCTTCTCGCCCTCGAACCGCCAGTTCCTGAACCCGCTCTATATCGCCGTCGACAAGGCACCGGGTTTTGAGGGCATGGCGGACGCGCTCGTCCCGCCCGACGGCGTTCGCGAGGCGGAGCTCGTCGACTACCGGCACGTCGGGCCATCGAAGCTCAAGGCGCTTCTGATCCTCTTTCGCATCTTCCAGACGCATGGCGACGACGAGGAGCGCGCGGATTACGAACGCTTCGTCGCGACGGAAGGTACACCGCTCTACCTGCATGCTCTGTTCGAGACGCTCTCCGCCGCGATGGTCCAGCTCGGCAACGGCCCGTCCTGGCACGGCTGGCCGGACGAGTATTCGCATCCGGGAACCGACGCAGTGCGCGCCTTCGCCGAGGAGCAGAAGGAACTCGTCGCCTTTCACGCCTGGCTGCAGTGGCTCGCCGACCGGCAGCTCGTCGCCGCGAAGACGCGCGCGCACGAAGCCGGGCTCCGCATCGGCTTCTATCTCGATCTTGCCGTCGGTGTGGCGCCGGACGGATCGGCAACCTGGTCGGATCGCGACCTGACGGTGCCGACCGCCCGCATCGGCGCGCCGCCCGACTATTTCAACGAGGCAGGTCAGGACTGGGGCCTCGCGCCGCTTTCGCCGGCGGCGCTCGTCGCGCGCGGCTTCGAGCCCTACCGCGAATCGATCGACGCGGCGCTTCGCCATGCTGGCGCGCTCAGAATCGACCACGCCATGAGCCTCTTCCGGCTCTTCTGGATCGCCGAGGGCGTGATGGCCTCAGATGGCGTCTACGTGCGCTATCCCTTCCACGACATGCTGAATGTGCTCGCCTCGGTCTCGCAGGCACGCCACGCGATCGTCATCGGCGAGGACCTTGGCGTCGTGCCGTCCGGCTTCCGCGAGGTGATGCAGAGTACGGAGATTCAGAGCTATCGCGTCTTCTTCTTCGAGAAGCATCACGACCATTTCGCCTCGCCCGCGCATTACCCGCGCGAGGCGCTTGCCTGCCTCACCACCCACGATCTTCATACGCTCGCCGGCTGGTGGAGCGCGCACGACATCGAGGTGCGTCACAAGATCGGCATGGTGTCGAGCGTCGATCTCGTGCGGCTGCGCGAAGAGCGTGCGCATTGGCAGCGGCGCCTGCTCGGGTTGCTTTCCGCCGAGGGGCTTCTTCCTCAAGGTTTGGAGGCAGTGATGCACGGCGAAGCCGAAGCGCCGCACGACCTGCCGGAGAGCATCGCCGTCGCGCTGCACCGCGCGATCACGCGCTCCCCTTCACGCCTCGTCGTTGTGCAGGCCGAGGATCTAACCGGCTCGCTTGAGCAGGTGAACATCCCCGGCACCACGACCGAGCATCCGAACTGGCGGTGGAAGCTCGCGCTTGACCTTGAGGAGCTCCCCAACGCGCCGCTCTTTCGCGCTATCACCGAAGCGCTCCAGGCGGAGCGGCCGAAGTCGGGCTAGCGCAGACTACGGCTTTACCTGGCTTCCGCGACCCCGTAGTTTCCCGGCGCAAGGGGTGGGCGCCTGGGAGACTTCGATGCGAGGCTTCGTCCGCGCTTTTTCTCTGCTATTCGTTTTTCTCGCCCCCTTAGTCCTTGCGCCGACGGCTTTTTCCCAGGAACGGCGCCTCGTCGTGACCGAAGGCGCCGATTATTTCGGCAGCGACTATGACGTCCGCAAAGACGTCGATCTCGACCAATGCAAGGCCGCCTGCCAGGGCGACCAGCAGTGCCAAGCCTTCACCTACAACACCACCGCGCACTGGTGCTTCCTGAAGAACGGCGTCGGCGAGCTGCGCGCGGTTTCCGGCGCTATCTCCGGCCGCATCGTTGCGGCCTCCGCCGCGGCGCGGCCCGATGTGGCGGCAGAGCGGATGAGTGAGCTCGGCTTCCTCGATCAATCCTATGTCGACGCCGCAAGACACTTCGTCGGCTCGATCTCCGACAAGCCCGCCTCCGACAAAGATGCCAAGAGCGCCATCTCTGCGGCCGAGTCGGCGAAGGGAAGCGGCGACCTTCTCGCCGCGCTCGACCACTACTCCGACGCGCTGAAGTTCAGGCCCGACGATTTCGGGCTCTGGGTGAGCTACACCGAGACGGCGATCAACGCTTCGAGCGACGACTACGAAGTGCAGCAGACACTGAGCGACGATCGCACGTCCGGCGCGATCAACGCCTATCTCCACGCCGTTACGCCTGAGGAGCGAGCGCGGGCGCTCACCGATCTCGGCTGGTCGCTTGCTAACCGCTACGATTGGAAGCAGGCAATCCGCGCCTATCGCGCCAGCCTCGCGCTCGTCGAGAACCAGTCGACGCGCGCCACCTACAATTCGATCGTCGC
Source organism: uncultured Alphaproteobacteria bacterium (assembly GCA_963761005.1). Lineage (GTDB taxonomy): Bacteria > Pseudomonadota > Alphaproteobacteria > Rhizobiales > Afifellaceae > DASWJZ01. Next base: position 120,470 of record CAVXFK010000026.1, on the reverse strand, counting down.
CGAGCATGGGTTCCGCATCGTCGACAACACCGTCGAAGCCGACACCGAGTCGCCGCGCATCTGCTTGAATTTCTCCGACACGCTTGCGAGCGGCCGCGACTACGGCGACTTCGTCAGCGTGCAGGGCGGAACCAATCTCGCGGTGGAGGGCTCGGGCCAGCAGATCTGCATCGACGGCGTCGAGCACGGGCGCCGCTATCACCTGACCGCGCGCGCCGGTATCCCCGCCGCCGACGGCGAGACGCTGGCGAAGAACATCGACCTCGACATCTTCGTGCGCGACCGCGCGCCTTCCGTCCGCTTCCTCGGCAACGCCTACGTGCTGCCCTCGGGCGGCGAGCCGACGATCCCCGTCGTCACCGTCAACACGACGCAGGTCAAAGCCTCGCTCTTCAGGATCGGCGACCGCCAGATCGCGACCGCGATCGCCAACGGCACCTTCCTCTCGCAGCTCTCCCCCTGGGAGACGGACGACATCGAAGCGAAGTCGGGCGAGAAGGTCTGGGCCGGCACCGTCGACGTGCAAAGCGACCTGAACCGCGAGATGACGACCGCGATCCCGGTCGGTGAGCTGCAGTCGAAGCTGAAGCCCGGCGCTTACGTGCTAACGGCGGAGGCCGTGAACGCCACGTCGGACGACTGGGGCCCGAAGGCGACGCAATGGTTCATCGTCACCGATCTCGGCCTCACCACGCTCTCCGGCAATGACGGCCTCCACGTCATAGTGCGCTCGCTCGGCACCGCCGGTCCGGTCGGAGGCGTCGCGCTCAAGCTCGTCGCCGTCAACAACGAGGTGCTCGGCGAAGCGACGACGGACGCTTCCGGCTACGCCAACTTCGCCCCCGGCCTGATCCGCGGCACCGGCTCGATGGCGCCCGGCCTTCTGACGGCGCAGACAACGGCCGGCGACTACAGCTTCCTCGATCTCTCCAAAGCGGCGATGGATTTGACCGATCGCGGCGTCGACGGCCGCGATCCGCCGAAGCCGCTCGACGTGTTCCTGAAGACCGAGCGCGGCATCTACCGCGCCGGCGAGACGGTCTACGCGACGGCGCTCGTCCGCGATTCGACCGCCCGCGCGATGGAGAACGTGCCCCTGACCGCGATCGTGACGCGGCCCGACGGCAAGGAGCACAGCCGCATTGCCCTCACCGACGAGGGCCTCGGCGGCAACGTCACGCCGATCAATCTTTCCGCGAGCGCCATGCGCGGCACCTGGCGGATCGGCGTCTATGCCGACGTGAAGGGCTCACCGCTCGCCGAGACGACCTTCCTGGTGGAGGATTTCGAGCCCGAACGCCTCGACTTCGATCTCGCGACGAGCGCAAAGGCAATCGACCCGGTCGAGCCGGGCGAGCTATCCGTGGATGCGCGCTTCCTCTACGGCGCGCCAGCCGCCAATCTCAACATCGAGGGTGAGACGGTGCTCTCCGCCGCGCACACGCTCGACCAGTATCCGGGCTATAACTTCGGCCTCGCTGAGGAGAATTTTGGCACGGCGGTCGAGCCGCTCTCCGGCGCGACCACCGACGACGCCGGCCACGCGACGGTCGCAATCAAGCTTCCCGAGGCGGGGGCGACCAGCCTGCCGCTCACCGCGACGATGAATGTGCGCGTGATCGACACAAGCGGCAGCCCGGTCGAGCGAAGCACGACGCTGCCGGTCGCAAGCCGGTCGGCGCGGCTCGGAATCAAGCCGCTCTTCGATGGCGCGGCGGGCGAGAATTCTCCGGTCGCCTTCGAAGTGATCGCGCTCGACAAGTCAGGCGCGCGCGAGGCGGCGGACAATCTCCGCTGGTCGCTCTACGCGATTCGCACCGACTTCCAATGGTACCGAGCCGACGGGCGCTGGAACTACGAGACGGTGGAGACCAAGAGCCGCGTCGCCAATGGCACGGTCGATGTTTCCGCCGACAGCGCGGCGAAGATCGAAGCAAAGGTCGAATGGGGCAGCTACCGGCTCGAGCTTGAAAGCGATTCCGGCGCGCTCCCCGCGAGCTACAATTTCGAGGCCGGCTGGTACGTCGAGGCGAAGGCGCTGGACACGCCGGAGGCACTCAAAGTCTCGCTCGACAAGGAGCGCTACGCCGTCGGCGACACGGCGCACGTCCACATCGAGAGCCGCTTCAACGGCGTCGCGCTGATCATGGTCGTCGACGACCGCCTGATCACGACGAAGTCGGTCGAGGTCAACGGCAACGCCGCCGACGTCGATCTCGCGGTGACGCGCGATTGGGGGCCCGGCGCTTACGTGACCACAGCGCTCTATCGCCCGATGGATATCGAGGCGAAGCGCATGCCGGGCCGCGCCATCGGGCTCGCATGGGCCGGTGTCGATCCGGGCGACCGCGCCTTGCGTGTGGCGATCGACGCGCCGGACGAAATGCGCCCGCGCCAGGACATGGAGGTCGGGCTGACCTTCGCCAACCTGCCGGCGAACTCGACGGCCTATGTGACGCTCGCCGCTGTCGATCTCGGCATCCTGAACCTGACGCGCTACGAGACGCCTGATCCGGAGACCTACTATTTCGGCCAGCGCCGTCTCGGCGTCGCGATTCGCGACCTCTACAACCAGCTGATCGACCGCATGCAGGGTGTGCGCGGCGTGGTGCGCACCGGCGGCGACGCCGGTCTTGCCCAGTTCCAGGGGACGCCGCCGACGGAGACGCTCGTCGCCTTCCATTCCGGCATCCTTGAGGTCGGTCCCGACGGCACCGCTCATGTCTCCGTGCCGATTCCCGACTTCAACGGCACCGTCCGCCTGATGGCGCTTGCCTGGACCAAGGAGGGCGTCGGCCACGCCGAGAAGGACGTGCTCGTGCGCGATCCGGTCGTCGTCACCGCGGCCCTGCCGAACTTCCTCGCACCCGGCGACAAGTCGCGGCTGAAGCTCGACCTGACCGCGGTCACCGAGGCAAGCGGCAGCGTCGCGCTCACGGTCTCCTCGACCGGAAGCGCCGTCTCCGTCGATCCGGCGTTCACCAACCGCGAGATCGAGCTAGCCAGCGGCGAGCGCAAGGAAGTGCTCGTCCCGATATCCGGCGACAAGGTCGGCGACGACGTGCTGACCGTCGCGCTTACGCTTCCTGACGGGACGGAGCTGGCGAAGGCCCTGAGCCTTCCCGTACGCCTCAACGAGCCGCCCGTCGCGACCACCGACTTCGTCGAACTCGCGCCCGGCGCCGAGCTTTCGGTCAACGCCGACCGGCTTGCCGGGCTCGTTCCGGGCACCGCCTCGATCCAGGTTGGGGCAAGCGGCGCCGGCCGTCTCAACGTGCCCGCGATCCTGAGAGCGCTCGACCGCTATCCCTACGGCTGCACCGAGCAGATCACCAGCCGCGCCATGCCGCTCGTCTATCTGAACGACGTGGCGGTGCAGGCGGGTCTCGCAACCGACCCGGACATCCGCGACCGCGTTGAGAAGGCGATCGCAGGCGTGCTCGCCAACCAGTCGGCCTCCGGATCGTTCGGGCTTTGGGCGCCGGGCAGCGAGGATCTCTGGCTCGATTCCTACGTCACTGACTTCCTGACGCGGGCGCGCCAGAAGGGCTACGCCGTCCCGGCCCAGGCCTTCGACATCGCGCTCGACAACCTCAAGAACAAGCTCGCCTATGCCGGCGACTTCCAGTCCGGCGGCGAGGACATCGCCTACGCGCTCTACGTGCTTGCCGCGAACGGCCGCGCTGCGATCGGCGACCTCCGCTACTACGCCGAGACCAAGCTCGACAATTTCGCGACGCCGCTCGCCAAGGCCCAGATCGGCGCCGCACTCGCGCTTTACGGCGACAAGCCGCGCGCCGACGCCGTGTTCCGCGCCGCGCTCGGTGCGCTGTCGACTCCGACCGACACGACGCAAGGCTGGCGCAGCGACTATGGCTCCGACCTTCGCGACAGCGCCGCGACGCTGACGCTTGCGTCAGAGACGCGAAGCGGCATCGACCTCGTCAGCCTCTCCAGCCGGGTCGAGACGGAGCGGCTCGCGGCGACCTATACGAGCACGCAGGAGGACGCGTGGTCGCTGATGGCCGCACATGCGCTGATGGAGAGCCTGTCCGAGCCGAAGCTCGTGGTTGATGGCGAGCCGCTCAAGGGTCCGCTCTTCCGCAGCCTCGACGAAGCGAGCCTTGCGATCGCACCGCTCAAGATCGCCAACAAGGGCGACCGCCCAGTCGAGGTCGGGATCACCGTGCGCGGCATCCCGGCGACGCCGGAGCCGGCAGGCGGCAATTATTATTCGCTGAAGCGCGAATATTTTACGCTGGACGGCAATCCGGTGGACCTCAACACGGTCGAGCAGGGCGCGCGCATCGTCGCCGTCCTGAACGTCACGACGACCGAGAGCCAGGGGGCGCGGCTGGTGCTCAACGATCCGCTTCCGGCGGGCTTCGAGATCGACAATCCGCACATCCTGGCGAGCGGCGACGTCGCGGCGCTTGATTGGCTCGACCCCGTCTCCGACGTCGCGCACGTCGAGTTCCGCTCCGACCGCTTCATCGCGGCGTGGGATCTCCCTGCGGGCGGACCGACGGAGTTCCAGTTCGCCTATATCGCCCGCGCCGTTTCGCCAGGCACTTTCGCGCACCCGGCGGCCTTGATCGAGGACATGTACCGGCCGGAGCGGCGGGCCCGCACCGAGACCGGCTCGGTCGAGGTGGTCGGCCCGCTGCGGTGAAGTAGAGGAAGGTCGATATGTTCGACTGGGCACGCGGCCTAACCTCCCCCTTGAGGGGAGGTCGAAGGTCGCGGAGCGCAGTGGAGCGAGCTTCGGGAGGGGGGACGACCGCAGTTCACCCCCCTCCCGAAACCGGCCATGCTTCGCCGGCCGGCTTCGACCTCCCCTCAAGGGGGAGGTTAGGCCACCGCTTAGGCCTCTCGACTTCGCTTTTCGCCGCCTTGATCGCCGCGTGTCTGATCGCGCCGGCGGCGCCGCTGGCGCTGAGGGTGGCGGTGGCGAATGTCACGCTCCCCTCGCTCACGCCGGAGACCGGAAAGGTCGTGGTCGACCGCAACGGCGTCCTGCTTCGCGCCTTCACGACGAGCAACGGGCGCTGGCGACTGCCGGTGACGGTCGCCGATGTCGACCCGCTCTTCCTGAAGACGCTATTCGCGTACGAGGACCGGCGCTTCATGCTGCATCGCGGCGTCGACGTGCGCGCGCTCTTCCGTGCCGCTTTCCAGCTCGTGACGGAATGGCGTCCGGTCTCCGGCGCTTCCACCATCACGATGCAGGTGGCGCGGCTCCTCGACAAGGAATCGACGCGGAGCTTCACCGGGAAGATCAACCAGATTCTGACGGCGCTGGCGCTCGAGAAGCGGCTCTCGAAGGATGATATCCTGAACCTCTATCTCGTGCTCGCGCCTTATGGCGGCAACATAGAAGGAATCCGCGCCGCCTCGCTCGCCTATCTCGGCAAGGAACCCCGCCGCCTGACGCCGGCCGAGGCGGCTTTGCTCGTCGCGCTGCCACAATCGCCGGAGGCGCGCCGCCCCGACCGCAACAATGCCGCCGCACGCGAAGCCCGCGACCGCGTGCTTGAGCGCGCCGAGGGGGCCGGCGTGCTGACGGCAGACGATGTGGCAGCCGCGCGCTCGGAACCGGTGCCGGAAGTGCGCCAGCAGTTCCCGCTGCTTGCGCCGCACACGGCGGAGCGGATCGTCGCCGAGTCGCCGGGCGCCGCGATCTATCGCGTTTCGATCGACGCCGGGCTCCAGTCCCGGCTTCAGTCGCTCGCATCGGAGCGCGCGGCTTCGATCGCCAACTCCGTCTCGGTCGCGATCCTCGTCGCCGACCACAGCAATGGGGAGGTTCTGGCCTCGGTCGGATCGTCCGGGCTCTTCGACGAGCGCCGCGACGGCTACGTCGACATGACGCGCGCGGTGCGCTCGCCCGGCTCCTCGCTAAAGCCGCTAATCTACGGGCTCGCCTTCGAGCTCGGCATCGCGCATCCGGAGACGCTGATCGAGGACAAGCCGGTCAGCTTTGCCGGCTACGCGCCGGAGAATTTCGACCGCACCTTCCACGGCACGGTCAGCCTGAGGCGCGCGCTGCAGCTTTCCTTGAACGTGCCGGCAATCGAGCTTCTCGAAGCCGTCGGCCCGGCGCGGCTCGTAGCGCGCATGCGTCGTGCCGGCGCCGATCCGGTGCTTCCCGACATTTCGCCGCCGGGCCTCGCGGTCGGCTTGGGCGGTGTCGGCGTAACGCTGACCGATCTCGTGGCGATCGATGCGGCGATCGCGCGCGGCGGTCTCGCCGTGCCGCTCACCTTCGATTCCGGACACCCGCCGGCAACGGCTCTCCCGCGAAAAGTGCTCGACGAGCGCGCCGCCTGGTATGTCTCCTCGATTCTCGCCGGCGCCCTCGGGCCGAACTATGTCTCGCCCGACTCGATCGCCTTCAAGACCGGCACCTCCTACGGCTATCGCGATGCCTGGGCGGTCGGCTTCGACGGCAAACACGTCATCGGCGTCTGGGTCGGCCGGCCCGACGGCGCGCCCGTGCCGGGACTGATCGGCGTCGACGCCGCGGCGCCGATCCTTATGGATGCGTTTGCGAGACTGGGGCCGACGACGCCGCTTCGCGCCGCACCGCCAGGCGTCATCGAGGCGAGTGCGGCGAGCCTGCCGGCGCCGCTTCGCCGCTTCCGCTCGCCGAACGCACCGACCCTCGCCGCGGCCACGCCGCCGGAAATCGCCTACCCGCCGGCCGGCGTGCGCGTCGATCTCGGCATTCGCGCCGGCGATCCGATGCCGCTTGTCTTGAAAGCGCGCGACGGCTCGCCGCCCTACACGTGGTTCGCGGACGGCGCGCCGATCGGCACGGCTTCGTTCGGCGGCGCGTTCTCCTGGGAGCCGAAGGGCCCCGGCTTCGTGCGGCTCATGGTCATCGACGCGAAGGGCGGCGCGGCTTCAGGGACGGTGTTCGTGGAGTGAGATGCGCCGCGCCCTGAATAATCTCCCTCTTGGGGGGAGGTTGAAGGGCGTGCGCCTCAGTATTCCTTCTCGTAGAAAATCCCGAGGCTCGATTCGCCCTCCGCCGAATAGCCGGCGCGCGCTTTCAGGTTCTTGGTGATGTCGAGGTCGATGGTAACGCGCGAGGAATCGGTCGAGGTCCCCTGCTGCACGCCGACATAGACGTTCTCCGTCACGTAGCGGCCGGCGGCAACCGAGGTCTGGCCCTTCTCGTCGGTGACGATATCGAGGTCGTCGAGGCCTGTCCTGGCTCGAAGCTTCGAAAGAATACCGCCGGAGCCGCCGGAGAGCTCCGAGGCCGCCGCGGCAAGCCGCGCCACCTGCAGCGTCGAAAGCTCGCCGATCCCCTTCTGGAAGATGAGCCGCGCCAGGATCTCGTCCTGCGGCAGATCGGGCGACGAGGTGAAGGTGACCTGCGGATCGGAAGCGCGGCCGGTGACGGTCACCGTGATCGTCACGTCGCCGGAGCGCGTCGAGCCGGAGAAGTCGAGAAGCGGGTCGAGGTCGCCGGCGAAGGTGATGACGCCGCGGTCGAAGGTGATCCGCCGCGTCAGGACATCGAGGCGGCCGCGCACCATCTGAAACGCCCCCGATGCGGCAAGCCCTGAGATCGGGCCGCGCAGCGTGATGTTGCCGCCGAACTCCGCGTCGAGGCCGCGCCCGCGCACGAAGATACGCTGCGGGGCGGAGACCGCGACGTCGAGCCGGATGTCGGCGCGCTGGCCGGCGCCCGGCCCCGGCTGTTCGGGCGGACGCACGATGGCGAGCGTCTCTTCAACCTGCTTCGGCGGCGCGACATGTTCGACGGCGACCGCTACGGAATCCTTCGGCAGCTTGTCAGGCACCGTAACTTCAGTCCGGTCGAGCTTCACCGTGCCCTTCAGAAGCGGCCCCTCGGCGAGCGTGCCGGTCAGCGTCAAGTCGGCGTCGAAGCGGGCCGCGACGAGCGTTCCGTTCACATAGCGCGCCTTGCGGACCTGCAGCGTCAGATCGATCGGGAAGCCGGCGTTCGGATCGAGCCCGACGCGACCGGTCGCCGACACGGTCCCCTCGCCGCTCTCGGCACCTAGCTTCTCGATGACGATGCGGTCGCCGGAGACGGTGGCGACGAGCGACAGGTTCTTGAGCACGATCCCTGTCTCGGGATCGACGAAGCCGCCGCCCTCGGCGGTAACACGGCCGGAGAATTTCGGCGCAGCCGCCGTGCCGGAGACCGCGACGTTGACGTTGAGCGCGCCTTGCAGCGCTGCGCCGCGCGATGCGAGCTGACGATTGCCGAGCGCGAGCGGCACGCCGCCCGAGACTTTGAGGGCGAGCGGTGCGTCGTGCGCCGTGCCGACTGTTCCGCTCACCTGCACCGACATGCCGTCGGCACCGAATATCTCGCTCGTCAGATTGATCGTGTTGTCGGCAAGCTTGCCGCGCGCCGAGACGCCGAGCGGCCCGAGGCCAGCGTTTCTGGAAGCCGCGACCGAAGCGCCGGCGAGCGTGATCTCGAAGTTCGCGTCAGGCGCAGAGGCGCTTCCTGTCGCCGAGACCACGCCCGACACCGTACCCTCCGCTCCAAGCCCCGGCGACACGGCGTTGGCAAGCGTCGCCGGAACCGAGGCAAGCACCGCTTCGAGATCGAGCATCGACCCGGCACTCCCGGAGACCGTGATGCTGCCGCCGCCGGCCTTGAGCTTCGTCCGGTCGAAACGCGCGGTTCCGTCCTTGACAACGATCGTCGTCGGCTCGGCAAGCGCAAGCTCGATTCCCGTTCTCTTGTAGAGGAGGCTCTGAAGGGCGATAGCGAGGCCGCCATCCTGCGGAGCAAGATCGCCCTTGAGATCGGCCCGCCCGTCGGCGAGCGCGGCATCGACGGTGAACGCCGTCGCGTCGCCTGAGCGTTGCGCCGTGCCTTTGGCGGAGACGATGGTGAGGCCGCCCGCCTTGAGGTTCAAGAGCGAGAAATCGCCTTCGATCTTCGGTGCGCGGAAGAGGTCGCTCCCCTGCCCCTCGATGGTCGCCGACTTGAGCGACGTCTCGCCGTAGACGACGTCGGTCGCGGTGCCGGAGAAGGTCGCAGACTGCGCGCCGGCTTCCGAATCGAGCGCCACCTCGGCGCGGAGCACGCCGCTCCCTTCGACGAGGAAGAGCGGCGCCACCTTGGAAAGGTCGGGCGATACGACGCTGAGCTTGCCCTTGAAGAGCCCGTCAGCGCCGATCGCAAGATCGCCGGTGACCTCGCTCTCGCCGACCGCGAAGCGAAGATTGTCGAGCATGCGCGCGCCGTTCGCACCGGCCGAGAGCTTCGCCTGGCCGCGCACGGCCGCGTCGCCGAGCGTGCCTGAAATCTCGGCCTCGCCGGCCGTTGAGGGGCCGGCAATGGTGCCGGAGAAACGCGCCGTCGCGCCAGCGAGCGGGCGCCCCATCAGCACGATCTTGTCACCCGACGCGTCTGCCTCGACCTTCGGCGCTTCGCGCGAGCCGGTAACGTGCGCAGTGATCTTCGCCGCGCCTTGCGCGCGCGTCGTCACGAGCGAAAGATCGGCAACGCTCGCAGCGACGTTCATATCGATCGCCGGGTCGGAGAGGCTTCCATTCAGCTCGGCGGAAGCTCTGTCGTTTGCGAGCGAGAGGTTGTCGAAGCGAAATCCCTGATCGTCGCGGGCAAGGCCCCCGGAAAGCTTCGTCGCCCCGGCAAGGAGCGGATCGAGCGCCGCGATCCCGAGCGAAAGGTCGGTGGTGGTGCCGTCGAGCTTCAGGTCGAGCATGCCATTGGAGGCTGCCGTGCCGTTCGCCTTGAGCTCCGCGCGACCGCCGAGCGACCGGCCCGCGAGGCCCGAAAAGCGCGCGAGGTCGACCGCGCTCGCCGCGAACTGACCGCTGAGTTCGTTCCGCGTCGCGGAACCTGAGAAGGTCGCGGTCGCGCCCGTCAGTACCGACGTCGAGCTTTTCGAACGCCACCGGCTGCCCAGCCGACCATGACCCGGTGCCGCTTGCCTTGAACGTCGGTCCGAGCGCATCGCGAAGCGCAAGGTCGCTCGGCACGGCGCCGTCCGCCGATACGTCGAAGCGGAAGCTCGTCGCGCGCGCATTCGGCCGCGCCAAGTCTTTCGCCTGTCCCGACGCATCAAGCGCGATGCTGTCGGCGCGACCGAAATCGCCTTCGACACCCTCCGCCTTGATCGTCGCCTTCCACGGCGCGGCTTCACCCGCGTCGAGTCCAACGTCCGCGGTCAGCGACGCCACAGATATGCCGCCCGGAACGAAGGGGAGCGCGGCGCGTCCCGCTTGGCCGAGCTTCAGCGAAAGGTCAGCCTTCCGCGGTACCGTGTCGGGGCCGAGGGTTCCGCTCGCCGATAGATCGACGCCTTCTGAGCGAAGCGTCGCCGAACTGACCGATATCGACCCGTCGTCGGAGCGCGAGAGGTCGAAGGCGAGATGGCTCTCGCCCGCGACAAGCATTGAATAGTCCACGGGCACGATCGTCTGCAGCGCGGCCGCGAATTCGGCAGCGACGTGATAGGCGTCGGCACTGCGCGAGACCGACATGCCGCCGGCAAGCACCCGCGTTCCATTGGCCTTGACCTCGGTCGTCCCGCGCCATGCATCGAGCGGCCCGGTGCCTGAGAGCGTGACGGCGACGGACGGTCGGTCGCGCAGTCCGAGAAGGTCGGCCACAAGCCCGCCCGGCGGCTCCTCGAACTTGACGTCGGCGGTCAGAACGTTGGCCTGCGGCTCGAGGCGAAGGTTCATATCAAGCGAGCCGGCACGATCCTGCCGGTCGACCGTCAGCTCCGCGGAAAGCACGTCCTGCGTGAGGCTGGCGGCGCCGGTTGCCGTCAGCTCCGCATCTTCGCCGGCGACCGGTGCGGAAAGCAGGATCTGCGGCAGCGAGATGGCGCCGAGCTTGATGGCAAGCGGCGGCGCCGGGATTTTGCCGCCCGCCTGCGCTTCGTTTGCCGCGACCGGCCGCCTGAGCATCGCGACCTTCGCCGCCTTGATGCTCTTGATGTCGATCGTGCGGTCGAAGAGTGCCGCGCGGTTCCAGTCGACCTCGACGCCGTCAAGCTCAAGCCAGATGCCGTCGCTGTCGGCGACCGTGATCCGCTCCACCTTCGGATTGGCGGAGAAGACGCCGTCCAGTCCGGACAGCGTGACCTGCCGATCCGGCGTGGAAAGGAGCGATTCCAGATATGCCGAGAACCAGGTGCGGCCGTCGTCCTTCGCGCTCGCCGCGCCGGCTATCAGGCCAACGGCCAGAAGGAAGGCAAAGAGAGGTTTCGCGAATCGCCGCCGCATCTTCAGAAAGATTGCCCCAGCCCCACATAGAAAGCGAAGGAGGGGTCGCCGCTCTTTCGGTTGACCGGCACCGCAACGTCGAAACGAAGCGGGCCGAGCGGCGTATGATATCTGAGCCCGATGCCGGCGCCTATGCGAAACTCCTCGGAAAAATCGGGAATCGGGTCTTTGTAAGCGGCGCCGATATCGACGAACGGCACGATGCCGATCGTGTCGGTGACGCGGAGACGCAGCTCGAACGAAGCCTCGACGAAGGAGAGGCCGCCCACGACATCGTTGCCGATCTTCGGCCCGACCGTCCGGTATTCATAGCCGCGGATCGAGCCGCCTCCCCCGAGGTAGAAGCGCCGCGTCGCCGGAATGTCCTGCGTGTCGCCACCGACGATGGTGCCGGCGGAACCGCGCGCCGCGAGCACCACGCGGTCGTTGCCGCCGACGGCGTAGTAGCCCGAGATCGTGCCTTTCGCGACGACGGCGACCGTGCCGCTCAGGATGTCGGCGAACGGCTCGGTATCGAGCGTGCCGCGCAGACCGGCGGTCGGATTGAGCTTGTCGTCGCGGCCGTCATAGTCGAACGTCGTGGGCAAGCTCACGAGCAGATAGCGGTTCTTGCCGAAGGCGTCCTCGATCCGGTCCCATTCGGCGTTGACCGCAGAGCTCAGCGTGATCTTGTCGTTGAAGCGGTGCTCGAAGCCGCCTTTGCCGGCGATCGTCCGGCTCTCGTAGGTGTCAACGAATTCGCGCTGGGCCGAGAGGGTGAGCGTCGCGTCGGTGTCGGGCGTGATCGTGCCGGGCCGGCGGAACGTCGTCGCAAAATCGTAGGAGAGATCGGCGAAATCGTTGGCGAAGATGCGGCTCACCGCGGCGTCGAACCGCAAGCTCTCCGCATGACCGAAGAGATTGCGGTGCATCCAGTAGCCTTCGAGCGTCGCGCCGTCGACGGTCGCGTAGGAGACGCCGCCACCGATCAGATGGCGTTTCCGCTCCGTCAGGTCGAAGGTGATGGGCATCAGCCCGTCCGGCCCGACCGTATCGCCTTCGATCACGCGGACGCTGGCGAAGACCCCGGTGTCCTGCATGCGCTTCCTGGCGCGCTCGACCTTGTCGGGGTCGTAGGGCTCGCCGGGCTTAATTCCGGTCATGAAGCGCGCATACTCCGGGTCGACGCGTTCGGTGCCGGTCACCCTGACTTCGCCGAAGCGCGCCTTCTGGCCCGGCGCGACGACGAGCGTGACGTCGACCAGATGCGTGCGATGGTCGGCGATGACATCGCGCTTCGCGACCGCCGCCTTCGGATAGCCGCGCTGACGCCAGGCCTCTACCAGGTGGCCTTCGGCGGAGAGGATCGCGCCGGAGCGCGCCACGGCGCCCTCCTTCAGCCCCCATTCTTCGCGGTCGAGCGCCTTCGTTTCCCGATCCGTCAGCGGCTCCGGTGGCATGCCGTCGATCGTGATCTTGCCGAACTTGAAGAGCGGACCGGGATCGACGGTGACGGTGACGGGGGCGGGACTTGGGAGCATCGCGTCCGGCCGCATTGTCTCAACGCGCTCGCCCTTGATCGTGATGGCGATCATTCCGCCGTAATAGCCGCGCCCGTAGAGCGCTGCGACCATGCGGCCATAGTCGCCGCGCGCCCGCGCGATGAGTCCGGCGGTGCCGGGCGGCGGCTTCTTCAGGTCGCGCGACAGCGACGAGGCGTTGCGGATCGCCTTTTCGAGATCGCGGTTACCGCCGGCGACGGTGATATCGAGCGTGTAGGGCTGCGCGTCCGGGACGATAGCGGCCGCGTCTTCCTTCTCGAAGAACTTCCGCCCGAAGAGCTCGAAGGCGAGGGCAGGCAGGCTGGCGCTCGTCACGAACAGCGCGGCCGCCGCAAGGAGGGCCAAAAACCGCCGTCCCGGGACGAAACGAAGGAAAAGCTTGGCCCCCGCGAAGCTCACTACGCCACTCGCTCCCCGATTCCGGGGTCAACCGCGCCCAAATACCGAGCGCACGCCACCCACGCCGCATCCGCCTAGGCGGACGCCTCCACCGCCTTTTTGCCCGCCGGAGATGGCGACAATCGGACGAATTAACCCTTTCCGTTAACTTTTCACTAACCATGATCCCGGTGCGCGTGGAAGCGGCCGGATGGCGGGCCGGGCAGGTCGGCGCGGATTGGGGCAGCGAAGCAACACATCGCCCCGCCGGGCAGCCTCGGCTCGAGGAGGGAATTTGCCCTCCCGCGGGCTACGACGGCCCCGAAAGTTTTCCCTCTTCACCGGCAAACTGAGCAAGCCGTTTCTGTCGGGCCAAGTGCCTGTCACCCATATTGAAAGCCCGACTCTGAGAGATGCGCGCCGATGGAACGGCTTTCCGTGTTTCCTGCCTTCCACAAGGTTGCCGGCCGCGTGGTTCTCATCGTCGGCGACGGCACCGCTGCATTGGCGAAGGTGCGCTTGCTCCTTGAAACTGAAGCGGAAATCCGCCTCGCCTCTGCGGCGCCGAGCGATGCCCTTTCCGCGCTCGTTGCCGCGCATGCAATTGAGCACCGCCGGCGCGGCTTTCTCGCAGAAGACCTCGACGGCGCCGTGCTCGCGTTCGCGGCGAGCGGCGAGCGCGCGGCGGACGAAGCGGTCATTGCGGCAGCGCGTGCGCGAAACGTTCCGGCAAACGCCGTCGACAATCCCGACCTTTGTGACTTTTACACCCCAGCGATTGTGAATCGCGCTCCGGTCGCCATCGCGATCACGTCGACCGGCGCCGGCCCGGTTCTCGCGCAGAAGCTCCGCGCCAGGATCGAGGCGATGCTCCCGCCGCGCCTCGGCGCTCTGGCAAGGCTCGGCGAGTTGTTTCGCACTGCTGCGGACCGCGTTCTCCCGAAGGGACAGCCGCGCCGCCGCTTCTGGTCGGACTTCTTCGAGGGCCGCGTCGCCGATGTAGCGCTTTCCGGCAGGATCGAGGAGGCACGAAGGCTCGCCTCGCGGCTCCTGACGAAAGCGGATTCGAAAAACCGCGGCTTCGTATGGCTTGTCGGCGCGGGACCTGCCGTCGATCTTCTAACGCTTCGCGCGCAGCGCGTCCTGCAGGAAGCCGACGTGATCGTGCACGACGGAGCTGTGCCGGACGACGTGATCGCGCTGGGCCGCCGCGACGCCGAGCGGATCGAGGTCAGTTGGCATGACGACGTCGGGGCCCTCCTCGTCCGCGAGGCCGGTGCCGGCCGCCGCGTCGTGCGCCTGACGATCGGCGATCCGGCAACATCGGAGAGCGCAGCGATCGCCGCGCTTCGCACGGCGAAGATTCCGTTCGAGGCCGTGCCCGGCGTGCACGCCGCCGTCGCGCAAGCCCGCGTCCTGGCAGCCTGAGGCACGCCGCATGAACGTCATCACCGCCAACAGCCTCAAGGACGGGCTCGTAGTCTTCCAGACCGCGGGTGGGTGGACGGTCGACATCGACAAGGCGGAGGTCCTGGAGACGAAAGAGGCGGTCGAGGCAGCGCTTCAACGCGGTGCCAAGGATGTGGCGGCGAACCGTGTCGTCGAGGCCTACGCGATCGAGGTCAGACGCGAGGGCGCCCGGCTCGTGCCGGCGCGGCTCCGCGAAAGAATCCGCGCGAGCGGCCCGACGACCGGGAATTCCAAGAAACACGACGCCGCCGCGACATGCGGCGAGGCGGCCTGAGGCAAGGCCCGAGGCAAACCATGTACCGCTACGACGAATTCGACCATGCCTTCGTGAAGGAACGCGTCGCGCAGTTCCGCGATCAGGTCAGGCGGCGGCTTTCCGGCGAGCTCGACGAAGAGCAGTTCAAGCCGCTCCGGCTTCAGAACGGCGTCTATTTGCAGCTCCACGCCTACATGCTCCGGATCGCCGTGCCCTACGGCACGCTCAATTCACGCCAGGTCAGGATGCTCGCGCACATCGCGCGGACATACGACAAGGGCTACGGCCACTTCACCACGCGCCAGAATCTGCAATTCAACTGGCCGCAGCTGAAAGACGTGCCGGATATTCTTGGGAAGCTGGCGGAAGTCGAGATGCACGCCATCCAGACCTCCGGCAACTGCATAAGAAATGTTACCGCCGACCATTTCGCCGGCGTCGCCGCCGACGAGGTCGCAGACCCGCGCCCCTACGCGGAGATTCTCCGCCAGTGGTCGTCGCTCCACCCGGAGTTCCTGTTCCTGCCGCGAAAATTCAAGATCGCGGTGACGGGCTCAGCCGTCGACCGCGCGGCGATCCGCTTCCATGACATCGGCTACGAGGTGAAGCGGAACGAAGCGGGCGAGCTGGGCTTCG
This sequence comes from uncultured Alphaproteobacteria bacterium, assembly GCA_963761005.1. GTDB lineage: Bacteria > Pseudomonadota > Alphaproteobacteria > Rhizobiales > Afifellaceae > DASWJZ01. Next base: position 104,933 of record CAVXFK010000026.1, on the reverse strand, counting down.
CCGTCTATATCGGCGGCGGCATGGGGCGCACGCCGATGCTCGGCAAGAAGATCCGCGACTTCCTGCCGGAAGAGGACCTCCTCGCCTATTCCGAGGCGATCCTGCGCGTCTACAACATGCACGGACGCCGCGACAACAAATACAAGGCGCGCATCAAGATTCTCGTCCACGAGACGGGGATGGAGAACATCGGCAAGGAGATCGAGGCCGAGTTCGAAGCGAACCGGCAAGGCGTTCTCAATCTGCCGGACGATGAGCTTCGGCGCATCGCCGCCTACTTTGCGCCGCCGGCCTACGAGACGCGCTCTGCCACGAGCACTACCCTCGACGCGGAGCGGAACAGCGATCCGGCGTTCGACCGCTGGTTCCGCCGCAACGTGCATCCGCATCGCGTCCCGGGTTACGCGATCGTCACCGTTTCGCTGAAGCCGATCGGCGGCGTGCCCGGCGACGCGACCGCCGATCAGCTCGACGCGATCGCCGACATCACCGAGCGCTTCTCGCTCGCCGAAGTGCGCGTCAGCCACGAGCAGAATCTCGTGCTGCCGCACGTCGCATTCGACGACTTGAAGGCTCTCTACGACACGCTTGTCGCGCACGGCCTCGCGACCGGAAATGCCGGGCTCGTCACCGACATCATCGCCTGCCCCGGCCTCGACTATTGCGCGCTTGCCAACGCCCGCTCGATCCCGATCGCGCAGCGCATCTCCGAGCGCTTCGCCGACGCGAAGCGACAGGAGGATGTCGGCGACCTCAAGATCAAGATATCCGGCTGCATCAACGCCTGCGGCCATCACCACGCCGGCCACATCGGCATTCTCGGCGTCGATCGGAAGGGCGAGGAGTTCTACCAGATCACGCTCGGCGGCTCCGGCGACGAGAAGGCGTCGATCGGCGAGATTGTCGGCAAGGGCTTCTCCACCGACGAGATCGTCGACGCGGTCGAGACGCTGGTCGACACCTATGTCGAAAAGCGCGCGAGCGCCGCCGAGCCGTTCCTCGAAACCTACCGCCGCCTCGGTCCGGCGCCGTTCAAGGAGGCGCTCTATGGCACTGCTTGAGGCTTTCGCCACACCCCTCGACGAGGGGAACCCGGCGGCCGCGCATGCCTCGCTCTTGAGCGTGCGTTACGCGAACTGGCGCACGCGCGAGGTTCTCGACGACGTCATCAATCGCGAGTTCGACGGCGGCATCGCACTTGTCTCAAGCTTCGGTGCGGATTCCGTCGTGCTCCTGCATCTTGCAGCGGCGGTCGCGCCGACCGTTCCGGTGATCTTCATCGACACCGGCAAGATCTTCGGCTCGACGCTGCGCTACCGCGACGAGATCGTCGCCCGCCTCGGCCTGACCGATGTGCGTGCCGCGCGGCCCGACCCGGCGACGCTTGCCACCCACGACACCGATTCCGGCCTATGGCTGCGCGAGCCCGACAAGTGCTGCGCCATCCGCAAGGTGGCGCCGCTCGCGCGCACGCTCTCGGGCTTCGACGCGTGGATATCGGGCCGCAAGCGCTATCAGGGCGGCATGCGCGCGGAGCTGCCGCTAGTCGAAGCCGACGGCGAGCGGATCAAGATCAATCCACTTGCCGGCTGGTCGAAGGACGACCTCACCCAATACCGCAAGCTTCATGATCTCCCCGAGCACCCGCTCGTTGCCGACGGCTTCCGCTCGATCGGCTGCATGCCCTGCACGACGCGCGTCGCCGAAGGCGAGGACGAGCGCGACGGCCGCTGGCGAGGGCAGAACAAGATCGAATGCGGCATCCATTTCGGCCTCGCCGCCTTCGAGACCGACGGGAGCGGGATTTGAGCGACGTCTCCGATCCGATCTGGCGCGACGGCACCTTCCATCCCGACGAATGGGTGCGGCACACGCCGGACGCGGCGCCCGTCGCCAGCGACTATCCGCTGCTCGTCCCGCTCAAGGATTTTCTCGCCGAGCCGGAACGCTTCCTCGCACATGAGGGACCGCTCGGTGTCGAAGTCGCGGCAGGCGAAGCGATCGAAGCGCTGACGCTGCATCTTCAGCGGCTCGCGCTGATCGCGCTTTCCTTCCCGAAATTCTCCGACGGCCGCTCCTATTCCGCTGCGCGACTCCTGCGCGAGCGCTTGGGCTTCTCCGGCGAGCTTCGCGCCGTCGGTGACGTGCTTTCCGATCAGATTCCGCTGATGCGCCGCTGCGGCATCGCGAGCTTCGAGGTCCGCCACGCGCCGACGCGCGCAGCGCTCAAGGCCGGGCACCTCGCCGAGATGCATCATTTCTACCAGCCAATCGCGACCGCCCCGCGCGAGGCCCCTGCCGGCACCCGACCATGGCTCAGGCAGAAGGCGAGCTGACCAAGCTCACCTCACCAGCACATTCTTGAACTGCCACGGGTCGCTGGCGTCGATGTCCTCGGGGAAGAGCCCCGGGCGGTCGGTAAGCGGCGTCCACTCGGTGTAGTAGCCCTTCACCGGGCCGAGATAGGGAAGTTGCACCTCTAGGCACCGGCGATAGTCCATTTCGTCCGTCTCGACGATACCCGCCTCCGGATTCTCTAGCGCCCACACCATGCCGGCGAGCACGGCAGAGGTTACCTGCAGACCGGTCGCGTTCTGGTAGGGCGCAAGGTCACGCGTCTCGTCGATCGAGAGCTGCGAGCCGTACCAGTAGGCGTTCTTGGCGTGGCCGTAGAGAAGCACGCCAAGCTCGTCGACGCCGTCGACGATCTCGTTCTCGCCGAGGATGTGATCGTCGGCCTGGCGCACGCCGGCGCGGCCAAAAAGCTCGTGCAGAGAAAGCACCGCGTCGTCTGCCGGGTGATACGCATAGTGGCAAGTCGGCCGGTAGAGGACCTTGTCCCCGTCCATAAGCGTGAAGTAGTCGGCGATCGAGATCGATTCGTTATGCGTGACGAGGAAGCCGTATTGCGCGCCGGGCGTCGGACACCAAGTTCTGACGCGCGTATTGGCACCGGGCTGCAGCAGATAAGCGCCGGCCTTCGAGCCGATGGTCTCAAGGCGGCCGTTCTCCGGCAGCCATGTCTCGTGCGTGCCCCAGCCCATCTCGGCCGGCTGCATACCCTCCGAAATGAAGCCTTCCACCGACCAGGTATTGACGAAGACATTCATCGGCTTCGGCTGCTTCGAGCGCTGCGTGTCGCGCTCCGCGATGTGGACGCCCTTGACGCCGAGAGCGTGCATCAGCCGCGCCCAGCCCGCGCGGTCGTCCAGACCGGGCTCGTCGAAAGAGTGCCCGAGATCGCCCGCGAGATTGACGAGCGCCTGCTTCACGAACCAGGATACCATCCCGGGATTGGCGCCGCAGCAGGAGACGGCGGTGGTGCCGCCGGGATTCTTCGCCTTCTCCTCGCGCACGGTGTTGCGCAGCGCGTTGTTGGTGCGCGCATCCGGCCCCGCCGAGCGGTCGAAATAGAAGCCCGGCCACGGCTCCACGACGGTATCGATGTAGAGCACGCCGATCTCGCGGCAGAGCCGCATGATGTCGAGCGAAGAGGTGTCGACTGAGAGGTTCACACAGAAGCCCCTGCCCCCACCCTCCGTCAGAAGTGGCTGAAGCAGATGCCGGTAGCGCTCGCGCGTGACCGCCTGATGGATGAAGCGGATGCCGTGCTCGTCGAGCAGCTTCCGATCGCTATCGTCCGGATCGACGACGACCATGCGGCTCTTGTCGAATTTGAAGTGGCGCAGGATGAGCGGCAGCGTCCCCCGTCCGATCGACCCGAACCCGATCATCACGATCGGGCCGTCGATCGTCGCGTGGATGGGCCAATCCGGCATGATGTTCCCCCCTCGGCGCGTGGAAATCGGCGCCAGCGGCAGGAACAGAACGCGTCGCGGCTTGTCAACCGCGCACAGACGCCGGGCTCAGAGAAGGAGCTCCGCCTTCGGGATATCGAGCTCGTATTGGAGGCCTTCCGGACGGAAGATGAGCTCGGCCGCGCCACCGACTGAAGCAGGGACCACGTCGGCGAGCATCATCAGCCCGAAGCTGCGGCCGCTCGGCTCGCGCATCTCGGCGCTGCTCGTCTCACGCCAGGAGAAGCGGTAGATGGCGGGCGAGTCGGTATGCATCTCGAATCGCACCGCGACAGCGCCGTCGTCGCGCGACAGCGCACCGTATTTGATCGCGTTCGTGGTCAGTTCGTGCAGCGCCAACCCCATATATTGCGCGGCGTTCGGGCGCAGGAACCCGTTCTCGCCGTCAACGATTACCGAAGCGAGCTTGTCTTCCGCGTAGAGAGCGATCTGCGAGCGCACGAGGTCGAAGATGCGCGCACCGCGCCAGTCGGCGTCGGTCAAGACGTCGTGGGCGCGCGACAGCGAGAAGAGCCGCCCGTTGAAGCGGCTCAGAAACTGCTGCGTTGACGACGCCGTGTCCGCTGTCTGGCGCGCGATCCCCTGGATCACCGAGAGCAGGTTCTTGGAGCGATGCGCCAGCTCGCGAAGCACGATCCTGAGGTGCTCCTCCTGAACCTTGCTTTCCGTCACGTCGACGAACGAGGCGACCGTCCCGGCGAGCTGACCCCGCTCGAAATAGGGCCGCACGCCGACATTGTACCAGCGCACGCCGCGCTCTCCCTCAAGCTCAAGCTCGAAGTTCGCGGGCTTTCCGGTCTCGATCACTTTGCGCTTGGCATCGGCAAGCTGGTCGGCCGCCACGCGCGCGAGCAATTCACCGTCGAGCCGCCCGACAAGCCCGGTCGGAAGCTCGCCCGGCGGATTGAATATCCAGGTGTAGCGCCCGTCGAGATCAGTAGCGGCGACCGTAATGCGCGAACCGATCAGCGCGGCTTCACACCGGGACCAGTTGCCGTGCGATTGACGCGCGGTTTGGATGTCCGGTCCATCGTCGGGCTCTACGCGTCGCGCGGCCATGGCACTCCCATTTGCGCCACGCAGCGGATTCGGAGAGGCGCTCGGTCGCGCCTGTCACCCTCACCAGCGTGCGGGCCCCGCCCGGCGCGCTCGCCGCCATCCCCCGATGTGGCTCCTATCGTCACCGCTCCGCATGTCTTTCAAAGAAGAGCGCCTGGCTGATCACCGCCTTCACCGTCTCCGGCTGGAAGGGCTTGGTGATCAGGAAAGCAGGCTCCGGCCGCTCCCCGGTCAAGAGCCGCTCCGGATAGGCCGTGATGAAGACGACCGGCACCGAAAACGACCCGAGCATCTCGTTGACGGCGTCGAGGCCGGAGCTGCCGTCCGCGAGCTGGATGTCGGCGAGCACAAGTCCCGGCCTTTGCTTCTCGACCGCCTTCATCGCCTCCGTCCGCGTGCGCGCGACCGCCTCGACGCTGTGGCCGAGCGACTGCACGAGCGCCTCGATGTCCATGGCAATCAACGGCTCGTCCTCGATGATGAGCACGTTGGTCGCCACCTGCTCGGCGATCTCGCGCCCGGCCTGGTCGATGAGCTTGCCGATCTCGGATTCCGGTTTGCCGAGAATTTCGGCGATCTCGGCGGAGGAAAAGTCCTCCACAGCCATCAGCAGGAACGCCTGCCGCGGCAACGGCGTCAACGCCTCGAGGCGCCGCGACGCGTCGTCGAGCTCCTCGGGCGAGAAGGAATCCTTCTCGAGGTTGATCCCGACCGAGTTCCACATCCGGCAAAAGGCCTTGAACAACTCGACGCGCGGCTCATTCTCGGTGTCGAACGACTTCGGATCCGCCACCAGCATCTCAAGCACGCTCGCCACATAGGCGTCGCCGCTCTTCTGCGCGCCGGTCAGAGCGCGCGCGAATCGGCGAAGATAGGGAAGATGCGGGGCAGTATCGGAAACGAGGGACATGCGGAGCGACCTTGGTCGTTGACGGGAACGGCGCCTCAAGTCATCGAAACGGTCTGTCGCGAGCGGCGGTTCCCGAGATTCTTTGCCGGCGACGGATTCCCGCGATTCGCCGCGTTTCGGCGGGTCGAGGCGGCCTTGTCGCGCATCGCCGGGAGCCGCGCAAGCCGCGTCGTGTTGCGCCGCAAAAGGCTTCGGTCTAGACCGCCGTCGCCCTCGCTGGGGAGAGCCCGTCTTTGACCTACCGCCTGATTCCCGCGCCGCCCTTCGATTACGTCGTGTTCGGAGCAACCGGTGACCTCGCGCGCCGCAAGCTGATGCCGGCGCTCTATTTGCGGATGCGCGACGGCCAAGTGGTCGACGGCAGCCGCATCGTCGGCGTGTCGCGGCGGGAAGCGTCCGACGATCAGGACCCGCGCGATGATTCGGCGAGTCGCTCGACCAGTTCCTCTCTCCCGAGGACAAGGACGCGGCTGTTATCGACCGCTTCCTCGGGATGCTCTTCTATGTCGCAGCCGATGTCTCGGCGGACACCGGATGGGACCGGCTTAAGACGCTGCTTGAAGAGGGCGCCGACAAGGTGCGCGCCTTCTATCTCGCCGTCGGGCCGGACCTCTTCACCGAGATTTGCGCTGGCATCGGCCGTCGCGGCCTCGTCACGCCCGAGACGCGCGTCGTTATCGAGAAGCCTGTCGGCAAGAACCTCGCATCGGCCGAGAAGGTGAACGAAGAGGTCGGCATGGTCTTCGCCGAGCGGCAGGTCTTCCGCATCGACCACTATCTCGGCAAGGAGACCGTGCAAAATTTGATGGTGCTGCGCTTCGGCAACGTGCTCTACGAGCCGCTGTGGAATTCCGCCCATATCGACCATGTGCAGATCACCGTCGGCGAGACGATCGGCGTCGGTACGCGCGGCGGCTACTACGACACCTCCGGCGCGCTCCGCGACATGGTCCAAAATCATATGCTGCAGCTCCTCTGCCTCGTCGCCATGGAGCCGCCCGACAGCTTCGACGCGAATGCAGTGCGCGACGAGAAGCTGAAGGTTCTGAAGGCGCTGAAGCCGATCGCCGGCGACGATGCCGACATCGTGACGGTGCGCGGCCAATACCGCGCAGGCGCCGCGAACGGCAACGCCGTGCCGGGCTACCTGGAGGAGATCGCGAAGGAGAAGAGCAACACGGAGACCTTCGTGGCGCTCAAGGCCGAGATCTCGAATTGGCGCTGGGCCGGCGTGCCGTTCTACCTGCGCACCGGAAAGCGCCTCCCCGTGCGCATGTCGGAGATCGTCGTCGCCTTCAAGCCGATCCCGCATTCGATCTTCCCCAAGGACGCCGGCGCGGTGCATCCCAACCGGCTGGTGCTCCGGCTGCAGCCGGACGAGGGCGTGAAGCAGTGGATCATGATCAAGGACCCCGGCCCCGGCGGCATGCGGGTCCGGCACGTGCCGCTCGACATGAGCTTCGCCGCCGCTTTCCACGCGCGCAACCCCGATGCCTACGAGCGCCTGCTCCTCGACGTGATCCGCGGCAACCAGACGCTCTTCATGCGGCGCGACGAGGTGGAGGCGGCGTGGCGCTGGATCGATCCGATCCGCGACGCGTGGGAGACATCCGCGACGGCGCCCAAGCCCTATGTCGCCGGAAGCTGGGGGCCGTCCGCCGCGATCGCGCTGATCGAGCGCGACGGCCGCACCTGGCACGAGGAGTAGGGGCACGAGGAGTAGGGGCACGAGGAGTAGGTTTCCGGCCCGCGATGTTCAGGTCGCGGGCCTCGCGTTAAGCGCAGGATGCGGCTCGCCTTTCGCCGCGCCGGTCTTCGATCAGAACAGGCGCGAACAGACGCATGTTCGGGACGGAGCGCGGCGGCGAGCCGGTCGGAACAGGCGATTCTCGCATCGGGGACGTTGAACAGAAGCGCGCGGGCAGGCCACCCCCCTTCCGGTCGTCATGCCCGGACTTGATCCGGGCATCCATTCCGCAACGTTGTGGCAACTGCACGCGCGACGGAATGGATTGCCGGGTCAAGCCCGGCAATGACGACAATCCTGTTGGGGTGAGGAAGACAACAACGTCCTTATCCCCGCCGGCCTGGAGCGGGTTATGACGCGCGCGCCATGCCGCATGAGTCGCGCTATCCGCTGGCGACGATCGAGGCCGCCCGCACCCTCTACCGCGAGGGGACGCGCGTGCGCGACATCGCGGCGGCGACGGGGATGAGCGTCGGCGCGCTCTATTATCACCTCGACGGCCACGCCTCCCCGGCCTCGCGCCCCCGCGCCTGCCGCGCCGGCGCGAGGTGGAGCGCGCGGCGCTGCCCGGCCCCTCGCGCGGACGGCAGCGGCTCGCGGCGCGGCTCTTTCGCGCCGCCGAGCGGCAGGCGAGGAAGCTCGAACGCTCGCTCGCCTGGGATTACCAGCGCAAGGAGGACCGCGCGCTCGACCTTGCGGCGCTGCGCGAGCTGACGCGCATCCTGCGCGACCTTTCGGTGCTGGAGGAATCCGCCCGCAGCGCCGGACGGAAGGAGCGCCGGGAGCGCAGCATCGAGCACGAGCAGGCGCTGGCGGTGGAGGGACGCGCGGTGGTGATCAGCAGGACGAGGGAGGGATGAGGGAGGCGCTTGTCCGCTTTGCGCCGATTTCGTTGAAGAAGTCTGCGTGGGGCGCGGCGGCACCTGGGAAGCTAACCTTGGTGGGGGGGCGCAGGCGCCTTATGCCGGCTGCGGTGCCGGCATCGGGATGAGCTTGGCGAGCTTCCTGAGATTCTGGGCGGTGGCTGCGAGGTGGAACTCATCGCGGGCGCCGTTCGGTCCTCGTAATCGGAGCCTGTCGAGGCGCAAGATGCGTTTGAGATGGGCGAAGAGCATCTCGATCTTCTTGCGTTGGCCCCGGGAGGTCAGGCCTTCCTCGCTCTTGGCAATGTCGCGTGCCATGTCCCGCGCCCCCTCGTTGATCGACCGCGGCACCTTTCGGGCTGGCGCCTTCGGACAGCAGCGCGGCTTGAGTTCGCAGGCATCGCAATCGTGCTTGCTGGCGCGGTAGAGCAGCGTCGCGCCATCATTGACCAGCGTGCCGCTACAGGTGAGCCTCTTGCCGGCAGGACAGACATAGACGTCGCTCCCATGATCGTAGGAGAAGTCCTCGCGTTCGAATGTCCCGTCGGTTCTCGCCGACTTGTCGAAGACAGGAATGTGCGGCTCGATCCCGCGCTCGTAGACAAGCCACCCGAGCATCTCGGCCGAGCCGTAGGCGCTGTCGGCGGCGAGCCGTTCCGGGTAGAGCCCGAAGCGCTCTTCGGCGCGTCCGATCATCGTGCGTGCCGCGCCGACTTCGGCCTGCCTGATCGCCCGCGTTGCCTCGACATCGACGATGATGGCGTGGTCGAGATCGATCAGGTAGTTGGTGGCGTAGGCGAAGAACGCATGCCCCTTGAGGGCGCCTGTCCATTGCGCCGCCGGGTCGGATCGGGAGATGAACTTTGGCCTGGTTTGGCTGGCCGCGCCCCAGGCTGCCGCATCGAGCGTATCGAGATACTCCCGGACGGATCGGCGCGTGAGCGCCATCGCTTCCCAATCGACGTCTTCTGAGGCCTCAGCGGAACGCTGCTTGTTGGCATCGGCTTTGATCAGGCTAGCGTCGACAGCGAAGCCCTCGCCGCCGACAAGGCCTTCATCCATGCAGCGCCGGACGACCATCTCGAACACCTTGCGCAGCAGGTCGCTGTCGCGGAAGCGGCCATGCCGGTTCTTGGAGAAGGTCGAATGGTCCGGCACGTCGCCGTCGAGGCCAAGTCGGCAGAACCAGCGATAGGCGAGGTTCAGATGCACCTCCTCGCAGAGCCGACGCTCGGAGCGGATGCCGAAGCAGTAGCCGACAATCAGCATCCGGATCATCAGCTCGGGGTCGACCGACGGACGCCCCATGGAACTGTAGAACGGCGCCAGCTCCGGCCGCACCGCTGATAGATCGACGAAGCGGTCGATCGACCTCAGGAGATGATCTCCCGGCACGTGCGCATCAAGCGAGAACTCGTAGAACAGCGCACCCTGTTCGACTTGCCGCGGTCCCATCATCGACTCAGCTCCTGCTCCTCTGCAGGACTGAATCAGCGAATTTCCGCCGCCTCAACCGCCGACTTTTTCAACACAATCCGCCAGCAGCGGACATCGCTCTCTTGCGGGCGGTGCGCCGCCCGCCGCATACCCAGGAATTTCCGGCTCAGAAGCGGTAGTTGAGGCCGAGGCGCGCAAGGCTCGCGCTGAGATCGGCATCAACATACATCGTCTGGGCGAATGCAGACGTGTTGCTGGTCGGCACGGCAATGCTCACCGAGCCGAAATCCACATAGAGATACTCGGCCTTTACCGACCATCCTCCCCGCAGGAACCATTCGCCGCCGCCGCCGGCCGTCCAGCCGATCCGTACGCCGGATGTGCTGCCGCTGCCTGTGCCGCCGGGAAAGCCGAAGCCGATCGCGTTGTCGCTGTAACTGCTGGAGAACTTGAAATCGGTCAGCGCCACGCCGGCAGTGCCATAGAGCAGGATCTGCGGCGCGACCAAGACGCCGAGGCGGCCTCGCAGCGTCGCGAGCCAATCCGTCGACATGCTCTCGCGCAACGAATAGGAATCGCCGAGGAACGTGACAGGGAAGGCGCCGTTCCGGCTCGCCGACTCGCTGAGATCGAAGGCTCCGAAGTCGCCCTCGCCGCCGAAGACGAAATTGCCGTGCTGCCAGTTGTAGCCGCCTTGAATGCCGCCCGTGACTCCCGTGCTCGACAGTTCGCCCGTGCCGCTGTTTGCAACGGCGGGTCCGTTCGCGACCGAAGCCGAACTCGAGTCGCAAAACGTGACTGACGCAGTGGGAAGGCAGCCGGGATCGGTCGAATAATTCGAAAAACCCAACGCGGCGCCGGCGTTGAGGCCGACATAGGAGCCTCGTAGGCCCAGCGGGTCCGCACGGACCGGCAACGCAATCACCGACACCGCCGCGGCGATGCCGAAAGCAAGACCGGAAACCTTCATCCCGAGTGCCACCGCACGTCCGCCCGCATGCGAAATTGGGTGAAGCATAGCCAGATTCTGCGGGCGGAGATAAAGCGGGGAGACGGTCGCTTGCGTCTGCGTGGCGCGAGAGAGCGATGCGGCAGGCCGGAACATCTCCCCAGGAGGGAGTGCCGCGTGGATGGCTATGGAGAGGACGCGTGGGACGCGGTCGGATGGAAAGGAGAAATGAGAGGGATGAGAAAGTAGGAACGGAAGGGCCCCGGCTGAGACGGGATTAGGGGGACCGGCGAGCGCGCCTATCCGCCGCGCCCGAAGAAGGCGTCGCCAAGTTCGTCAGCGCGAAAATGAGAGCAGCAAAGGCCTTCCGCATGGTCGAGCCGGCTCGTCTCGACGCGGTGACGGTTCGCGTCGAACTCGCAGCAAGCGGAGATTTGCGGCGCGCCATGCCACGGGCACGCGAGCTGCATCAGAAGACCGACACCGAGCGACGCGAGCACGCCGTTGATCCACACCACCTGCGGCCGCGATCCGGCTTTGCCGTAGCGGCGGGCCTCCTGAGCGATTCGCTCTCTGGTGAGAATGCCAAGGCACCAGAGGCAGGGGCCGCCCGGCGCGGAGAGCACAACCTGTCCGCCTGCCGTGTAGCGGCCCGGGTCCCCGTGCACGTCCATGCCGACATCGATGTAGGGGATGAGGAACCGGCGCGCGAAGCGCTCGAGCTCGTCGCGCTCGCAGAAAGAATCCACGCAGCCGCAAATCACATCGCAGCGGCGCAGCGCCGGCAGAGCTTCCTGCCAACGGCATCGGCAGGGCGTCACAGTCGCATCCGGGTTGATACAGCGGATGACCCGCTCGGCAATTTTAGTCTTGGCGCGCCGCGCGCGCACATCCTCAGCCGTCGCGCCGACCAGGCGGTTCAGGTTCCGCTTCGTGACAATATCGAAATCGACAGGGACGAAACTCCCGACGCCGGCGTGGGCGAGCTGCTGCACATAGTGGGAGCCGCCGCCGCTCAGCCCGACGATTCCGACCGTCAGGCTGAGCAGAATGAGATCGCTGTCCGGACCGAGAAACTGCTGGCTTGCGAGGTGGCCCTTCATGCTCCGTCCCAAAGTTCAAGCGGCGCACCGATGTTGGAAAATCGGGTGATCCGCGCCGGTTCACTTTTCTTCGTCAGCCAGCATCGCCCGATCGCGCGGTCGCGGCTCAGCACGATCGCGCCGTGCGGCATGGCCGGGGCGACATTGAAAAAGTCCGGCACGAATCGCCGGTTCTCCGCGACGTCGACGCGGCTGAATCCCGGCAGGCCTGAATGCTCATGCATGTGGACGTGAAAGAGCGAAAGATCGCCCCTTCCGTCATTGTAGGCCCGCTGCACCGCCTTGCGGATCGCCGCAGGACCCATCATTGCGCCCACGCGCACATCGTCGACATAGTCTTCGTCGGCGACGGGACCATAGCCGGCGGCCAGGATGACGATGCCGCCGCCATCGAGCCGGCCCGCCCGACACACAAGAAAGCCGACGCGTTCGGCGGCAAAAGGGTGCGGTCGGTCCAGATCCTCCCGTACCCGCCGCATCAGGTCCGAGCGCGCACGGAAGAGAATCCTCACTGGTAGACTTTCAGATGCTGCAGCAGCATCTCGAGAGGGCGGCCGGGCGCAACACCATTCCAGGATGGGGAATGCCAGCTGCGGCCGAGCACAGTGAAGCTGTTCCAGTTCTGCCCGCGCCCGGCGATCGGCTCCGAAAGAAAGAGCCGGCTCACATAGCCGCTATGCTCCTGCAGGGTGAGCAGAGCATCGCGCACTTGGATATCGGCTCCGACCGGGATGTTCAGGCCGGGCAGGTCGACGAACTCCTGCCCGGCCTCGGAAGCGGACGCAGCAGCCGGACAAACCTGCCGCAGCTCCGCCAGAGATTCGGCGCTGATCATCAGGATGACGCGCCGGTGCGCACATGCGAGACGAAAGTCTCGTGGCCATGGATTGTGATGTCGGCATTGTCATCGAGCGGCTGAAACGTCCCGCCGCTCAGGATGTCGAGCTCGCGGTCGGCGGCGACCCCGACCAGCGTCTTGAAAGCCGAGACCTTGTAAGTCCCCGCCCTGACGTGGTGCGGGTCCCCATCCACCTTGACGACGACGTCGTGATCATGGCCGCGGCCGTGATCGCCGCGCCCGTGACCGTGATGCCCGCCGCGGTCCGCTTCGTGGCCGCGGCGGGCGCCGCGATCTTCGGTATGTTCCTTGTCCTGCAGTTCTCCGGGCTTCATGCCGGCCTCCATCCTTCGTGCCATCCTGAAACAGGATGCTGATATCCCGATGCGGTAACATTGCCAGCGGGCGCGAGTCAAGGTAGAGGATGGGGATATCCTGAAACAGGAGGAACCGTGGCAGACACTCTCTATGAGCATATCGGACGCAAGATCCGCGAACTGCGGCGCACATTTCCGGATGGCGAGCTAAGTCAGGACGATCTGGGGAAACTGGTGAACGCGCCGGCGAACACGATTTCGCGATGGGAGACGGGGACCTACAAGCCGACCGCCGAGGAGCTCGACCGGCTTGCCCGTCTTTTCAAGGTCTCGATCCTGGTCTTCTTTCCCGATTCGAACGCGGACGACCGCCGAATCGCCGCGCTGACATCCGCCACCGGCGGTCTCAGCAAGCGGGATTTTGAGGAAGTCATCCGCTACGCGGAGTTCAAGAAAGCGCGCAGCGCCTTGGACAAGGCGAAACGGAGCCGATCCAGGAGCTAAAGATGAGCCGTCACGCCTACTACGAAGAGCTCAAGGCGCTCGCCCGCGAGAAGCGAGCGCTTCACGGCGTGGATACGGCGGCGTTCGGCCTTCGCGAGGTCCGGGGCATCTACAGGGCGGAGGGCGTGAAGATCGACTCCTGGCCGCTGCCCCACAGGGTCAAGGCGCTCTATATGGCGGGCGAGGATGATCCCTCGGTCGCCATTCAGCCCAAGCTTCCCGACGAGCCGAAGCTCTTCGCGCTCGTGCACGAGCTGAAACATCACTACGCAGACCGGCCTCTTCTCGAAACCGGTTTGACCCATTGCGGCGACTACAACGAAAACGAGCTGATCGAAAAAGGGGCCGAGGTGTTCGCGGCGGAGTTCATCTACCCGGAAGCGGAATTTGCCGCCGATATCGCCGCCCTTGGAATCGCTTCCTGGACGGCGGAATCCGTCGTCCATCTCAAGCGAAACGGCAAGGCGAAGGTCAGCTACACCTTCTTGTGCAAAAGGCTCGAGCGGCTTGGGCTCATTCTTCCGGGTGCGTTCGCTGCCGTTCGGTTCCGAAAGCTTGAAGAGAGCATCTTCGGCATTCCCTTCTACCGCCGCCGTGCAAGGCGCAGCACGCCGGCAGCGCGTCCGGCAACGGGAAGATAGCGGGCGTCGCGGCGGGTGCGCCAGACTCTCTGACCTCCCCCTCACCGCCCCTTCGACAAATCGAAGGGGCACCCTCTCCCGCAAGGGGGAGAGGGTGGACGCGCGTCGTTCGTCCCGTTTGATCTCCTCCCGCTCTGCGTGATTGCTTCGCGGTTCTGCTGATCTGCCGGATACGCCGATGGCTGAAAACGCGCTGCTTCTGCTCCTCGCCGCTTTCCCGCTGATGGGGAGCCCCGGGCCCGCGACGCTGAGCCTCGCCGCGACGGGCTCGGCGTTCGGGTTGTCGCGGTCGCTGCCCTATCTCGCCGGGATCATCGCCGGCACCACCGGGGTGCTTCTGATGATCGCGGCGGGGATCGGGACGGTGCTCCTCGCGGTGCCGGGGCTGGCGCCGGTCATCGTCGTCCTTGCCGCCTGCTACATTCTCTACCTCGCCTACAGGATCGCCACCGCCCCCGTCCTCGGCGACGCCCACCGCGACCGGCCGGCGCCCGCCATGACGGGCGGGCTCCTGCTTGCGATCGCAAATCCCAAGGCTTTCGCGGCGATCGGCGCGGTCTATGCGGGGATCGTGGTCGTCCCCGGCCGTGCCATGGCCGACGCCGCCTGGAAGGTCGCCGTCCTCTTCTGCGTCATCGTCATCGTCAATTCGGCCTGGCTCGCTGCCGGGGCGTCGTTCGCCTCGCTTCTCAGGCGACCGCGGGTCGGGCGGGCGGCAAACGTTGCTTTCGCGGTGCTCCTCGTCGCCTCGGTCGCCGTCGCCGCCCTGCATTGAAACGGAAGCTCCGCGCCGGTTTGATCTCCGCATCCGACCCTAGTATCTGGGCTGACTGCCGCGGCAGCCCGGAGCGCCGATGCCCAAGCACAAAGTCGCCATGCTGACCGCCGGCGGCCTCGCCCCCTGCCTCTCCTCGGCGGTGGCCGAGCTGGTCCTGCGCTACACGGAGCTCGCCCCGGAGGTCGAGATCATCGGCTATCTCGGCGGCTACCGCGGGCTTCTCATGGGCGAGTCGGTCGAGATCTCGAAGGAGGCGCGCGCCGGGGCACGCGCCCTCCACGAGCACGGCGGCTCGCCGATCGGGAACAGCCGCGTGAAGCTCACCAACGTCGCCGACGCCGTGAAGCGCGGCCTCGTCAAGGAAGGCCAGCATCCGCTGCAGGTCGCCGCCGACCAGCTGGCGCGGGACAAGGTCACCATCCTCCACACGATCGGCGGCGACGACACGTCGACCACCGCCGCCGACCTCGCGAGCTATCTCAGGGACAACGGTTATGCGCTGACCGTCGTCGGCATGCCGAAGACGGTCGACAACGACATCATTCCGGTGCGCCAGTCGCTCGGCGCGCTCACCGCCGCCGAGCAGGGCGCGATCTTCTTCGAGAACGTCGTCAACGAGGCGACCGCGAGCCCGCGCACGCTGCTGATCCACGAGGTCATGGGGCGGAACTGCGGCTGGCTGACCGCCGCGACCGCCCGCTCCTATCGCGAGCGGCTGAACGGGCTGAACTTCGTTCCCGGGCTGAACCTCAGGCCGGAACGCAAGGCGATCGATGCGGTTTATGTGCCCGAAGTCGCGATGGACATCGAGGCCGAGGGCGCGCGGCTGAAGGCCATCATGGACAGGAAGAGCTGCGTCAGCGTGTTCGTCAGCGAAGGCGCCAACGCCGCCGGCATCGTTGAGGAGATGCTTCAGCGCGGCGAGGAGGTGAAGCGCGACGCCTTCGGCCACGTGCAGCTCGACAAGGTCAATGTCGGCGAATGGTTCTCGAAGCGCCTGACCAAGCTCGTCGGCGCCGACCGGACGCTTGTTCAAAAATCGGGCTACTTTCGCGCGGTCGGCCGCCGCCAACGCCGCCGACCGCAAGCTGATCGGCGAGATGGCGGAAGTTGCGGTGACGAGCGGGCTTTCCGGCACGCCCGGGCTGATCGGACACGACGAGGAGCACGACGACGTGCTGCGGCCGATCGAGCTGCCGCGCATCAAGGGCGGCAAGCCCTTCGATGTCGACGCAAAATGGTTCAAGGACATGCTTTCGGCGATCGGTCAGCCCATGGGCGAGCATTTGGCGCTCGCCCATGGCGGCGAAGACTGACGATTGGTGCGGGGGGATCTCGGGAGGGTGACGCCCAAAACGGCGCGCACTTTGCAAGCGAAGGAACACGCCATGACCCTCCATTCCCGCGTCGGCGAAGTGACCGAGCGGATCAAGCTCAGGAGCCGCGACCGCCGCGCCGCCTATCGCGAGCGCATTCTCGCCGCCCGCGAGCGCGCCCCGCATCGCGGCAAGCTCTCCTGCGGCAATCTCGCGCACGGCTTCGCGGCCTGCGCCGCGAACGACAAGGCGAGCCTCGCCGGCGACGTGGTGCCGAACCTCGCGATCGTCACCGCCTATAACGACATGCTCTCCGCGCATCAGCCCTACGAGCGCTTCCCCGACCTGATCCGCGAGGCCGCACACGCGGCCGGCGGCGTCGCCCAGGTGGCGGGCGGCGTGCCGGCGATGTGCGACGGCGTCACGCAAGGCCAGCCGGGCATGGAGCTTTCGCTCTTCTCGCGCGACGTGATCGCGATGTCGGCCGGAATTGCGCTGTCGCACGACATGTTCGACGCCGCCGTCTTCCTCGGCATCTGCGACAAGATCGTGCCGGGGCTTCTGATGGGCGCGCTCGCCTTCGGGCATCTCCCCGCGGTCTTCATCCCCGCCGGACCTATGACGAGCGGCCTGCCGAACGACGAGAAGGCGAAGACCCGCCAGCTCTATGTCGAGGGCAAGGTCGGCCGCGCCGAGCTGCTCGAAGCGGAAGCGAAGTCCTACCACGGCCCCGGCACCTGCACCTTCTACGGCACCGCGAACTCCAACCAGATGCTGATGGAGATCATGGGCCTGCACCTGCCGGGCGCATCCTTCGTCAATCCGAACACGCCGCTTCGCGACGCGCTGACGCGCGAGGCGGCGAAGCGCGCGCTGTCGATCACCGCGCTCGGCAACGAGTACACGCCGGTCGGCGAGGTCATCGACGAGAAGGCGATCGTCAACGGCATCGTCGGGCTGAACGCGACCGGTGGTTCCACCAACCATACGATCCACCTGGTCGCCATCGCGCATGCGGCCGGGATCGAGATCACCTGGGACGATTTCTCCGACCTCTCCGCGGTCGTGCCGCTTCTTGCCCGCATCTATCCGAACGGGCTCGCCGACGTGAACCATTTCCACGCCGCCGGCGGCATGGGCTATCTGATCGGCGAGCTTCTCGACGCCGGGCTCCTGCATGAGGACGTGCGCACCGTCTGGGGCAGCGGGCTCTCCGGCTATCGCGTCGAGGCGAAGCTCGACGGCAACGGGGGGCTCCGCTTCGAGCCGGCCACCTCCGCGTCGCATGACCCGACCGTGCTTCGCCCCGCCGCCGATCCCTTCCAGGCGACCGGCGGACTGAAGCTCCTTGCCGGCAATCTCGGGCGCGCCGTGATCAAGGTCTCGTCGGTGAAGCCGGAGCGCCACGTTATCGAAGCGCCCGCTCTCGTCTTCCATTCGCAAGGCGCGCTGATGGACGCCTACAAGGCGGGGCGGCTCGACCGCGACTTCGTCGCCGTCATCCGCTACCAGGGCCCGCGCGCGAACGGCATGCCGGAGCTGCACAAGCTGACGCCGCTCCTCGGCGCTTTGCAGGACCGCGGGCATCGCGTCGCGCTGGTCACCGACGGACGGATGTCGGGCGCGTCCGGCAAGGTGCCGGCGGCGATCCACGTGACGCCGGAGGCGGAGGCCGGCGGGCCGATCGCCAAGCTCCGCGACGGCGACCTGATCCGCCTCGACGCACCGTCGGGCCGGCTCGAGGCGCTGGTCGCGGCGGACGAATGGGACGCGCGCGAGACTGCCATCGCCGATCTCTCGGCGAACACGTTCGGCGTCGGGCGCGAGCTTTTCGGCGCTTTCCGCCGCTCAGCCGGCACCGCAGAGGCGGGCGCCAGTGTCGTGGGCTAGTCTGATGGAACCTGGGGGCATGCATGAGCCGTAGCGAGACGCTGGAACCGATTGTCGCCACGGCGACCGTCATTCCGGTCGTCGTCATCGACGACCATAGCGCGGCCGTGCCGCTTGCCCGCGCGCTCGTCGCGGGCGGGCTGAAGGTGATCGAGATCACGCTTCGGACCGGCGCCGCGCTTGACGCGATTGCCGCGATCGCGGCAGAGGTCGAAGGGGCGGTTGTCGGGGCCGGAACCGTGCTAAGCAAGGGCCAGTTCGTCGCCGCGGAGAAGGCGGGCGCGCGCTTCATGGTGTCGCCGGGGGTCGGGCCGGACGTGCTCGCTGCGGCGGCCGATTCCGACGTGCCGCTGATGCCGGGCGCAGCAACAGCTTCGGAAGTGATGACGCTGATGGACGAAGGCTACACGATCCAGAAATTCTTCCCCGCCGGCCCCGCCGGCGGTGTTCCCTATCTCAAGGCGCTCGCCTCGCCGCTTCCGGCGATCCGCTTCTGCCCGACGGGCGGCATCGACGCCAAGAACGCGCGCGACTACCTGGCGCTCTCGAACGTCATCGCCGTCGGCGGATCGTGGGTGACGCCGGCCGACGCATTGAAGAGCAGCGACTGGCCCCGGATCGAGCAGCTCGCCCGCGAGGCCGCGGCACTCGGAGGCTCGAAATGACACCCAAAGCAGCAGCCGCGCTTGAGACGCTTCGCGCCCATCGCGATGCGATAGGAAATCCGCATCTTCGCGATCTGTTCGCGAACGACCCCGAGCGCTTCGGGCGCTTCTCGCTCACCTTCGCCGACCTGACCCTCGACTACTCGAAGAACCGCATCTTGCCGGAGACGATGCCGCTCCTCCTCGCGCTCGCCGAGCAGGCCGAGGTGGAGAAGCTGCGCGACGCGATGTTTGCGGGCGCGCCGATCAACGAGACGGAGGGCCGCGCGGTGCTGCACATCGCGCTCCGCGCGCCGGCAAGCGCCGACATCCGCGTTGACGGCAAGAACGTCATGCCCGAGGTGCACCAGACACTCGACCGCTTCCTGCGCTTTGCCGACCAGGTGCGCTCAGGCGACCTGCGCGGGGTCGCGGCCGACAAGTTCGACGACGTGGTGAATATCGGGATCGGCGGCTCCGACCTCGGCCCGGCGATGGCGGCGGCAGCGCTCACCCCCTACCGCGAAGGCGGGCCGAACGTTCACTTCGTCTCCAACGTCGACGGCGCGCATCTTTCCGACACGCTTGCCGGTCTCGACGCGGAGCGCACGCTCTTCCTGATCGCGTCAAAAACCTTCACCACCGCGGAGACGATGACCAACGCGGCTTCCGCCCGCGCCTGGCTCTCCTACCGACTCGGCGAGGAAGCGGTCGCGACGCACTTCGCCGCCGTCTCCAGCAATCTTGCAAAGGTGGCGGAGTTCGGCATCCAGCCGGATCGCGTCTTCGGCTTCTGGGACTGGGTCGGCGGCCGCTATTCGGTGTGGTCGTCGATCGGGCTGCCGGTTGCGATCGCGATCGGCGGCCGGAACTTCCGCCACTTCCTCGCCGGCGCGCGGGTGATGGACGAGCACTTCAAGACCGCGCCGCTTGCCGAGAACATGCCTGTGATCATGGGGCTCCTCGGCGTCTGGTACCGCAACGTCCTGGACTTCCGCACGCAGGCGATTCTCGCCTACGACCAGCGCCTGTCGCGCTTTGCCGCCCACCTGCAGCAGCTCGACATGGAATTCGAACGGCAAGCGCGTGACCCGCGCCTCGAAGCTCGTGGAGAACCGTACCGGACCAATCGTCTGGGGCGAGCCCGGGACGAACGGCCAGCACGCCTTCTACCAGCTCCTGCATCAGGGGACGGAGATCGTGCCTGCCGACTTTCTCATTGCCGCCGAGCCGCACGAGGAAATGAGCGACCACCATGCGAAGCTCGTCGCCAACTGCCTGGCGCAGAGCGAAGCGCTTGCCTTCGGCAAGACCGAGGCGGAGGCACGCAACGAGCTGATACGCGCCGGCATGTTCGGCGAGGCGCTGGACAAGCTCGTGCTCCACAAGGTCTTTCCGGGGAACCGGCCGTCGAACACGCTGCTTTACCGAAAGCTCGATCCGGAGACGCTCGGCATGCTGGTCGCGCTCTACGAGCACAAGGTGTTCGTGGAAGGCGCGATCTGGAACATCAACTCATTCGACCAGTGGGGCGTCGAGCTCGGCAAGGCGCTCGCGACACGGCTCGTGCCGGTGGTGGAGAACAGCAAGAAAACCGCGACGCTCGACTCCTCCACGCGCGGGCTCCTGGCGCGCTACCACGCGCTGCGATCCGCACCTCGGTAGTGAGCGGTGCCGTCGGCTTGTCGGCAGAGCACTAGCGGATGATTAGGGTTAAGCCGGCAGCCGAATTGATCACGGCGGCGTGACCGTTAGGGTCGATTGCATGGCCCGGTGGGGGAGCGGCTCACCCGGCGGTGGTGCAACACCGAGAAGGCTTGGTTCAAGTCCAGGCCCGGGCCTCCAAACCTCTCTGCAGCGCCCGATGACGGCGAGAGTCCGCCGCTCAGCCGAGCTTCCGTTCCCGTCCGAGTTTCTCGCGGAGATGCGGGTATTTTTCGGTGAGGAGCGAGCCGAAATAGTAGGTGGGCGCAAACGCCGGATGCGCTCTGATCCGCTCGAACCACTCCGCGATCGCCGGCTTGTCGTCCCAGAAATGCGCAAGATCGATGTCGTCGAGCCGAACGATGACCGGCATGATGGCGATGTCGGCGAGCGTCGGAGCCTTGCCCATCATGAACGGCCCGCCGCTCTGAACGATCGCGTCGTGCATGCGGGAGACGCCGCGGCGGAGCCGATCAAGCGCCGAATTCATCTCGTCTTCGCTGAAGCCGGTCCGCCCCATCTTCAGGAGGAACTCCTTCCTGAGCGGCTTCGACTCCGCGAGCGCTAGGAACTCCTTCTCGCTCATCGCCTTGAAGTGCGGCAGGAAGGCGAGGTTGTAGGAGGGGATGCGCACCGCCGGCGTCGGCACCTCGTCGACGTAGCGCATGAGCGACCTGAGATGCGCGATCTCGACAAGGCCCGTGGGCCGGAGCGGGGAAGGCTCGGGATGGCGCTCGTCGAGATATTCCATGATCACGGCGGAATCGATGATCACCGCGCCGTCGTCGACGATCGTCGGCACGACGCCGTTCGGATTGAGCTTCAGATAGTCGGGCTTCAGCTGGTCGCCGGAGAAGAGGTCGAGCTTCACTTCGTCAAACGGAATGCCCTTGGCATTCAGTACGAAGCGGACGCGCTGGCTGCACGTCGATTGCGGCGCATTGTAAAGAACGATGCCGGGCATTGGTCGCTTCGCCAGCGTTCAAGGATTCCGCGGTATTTCCAACAGACGCCTGCGTTTCGCATAAGCCTTGGTGACGTCGACGATTGCACGTCCATCTCTCAGCTCAACGTGCTGCACGGCGGACCTTTCAAACCATCTGACTCTGCCTCCAACCAAACCGCCGACATATGCGGACGTTTTCTCTGCAGCCAGCATATTGAGACGGTAGCCATCCTTGGTCTCCGAGAGCGTGTGCTTCCACTTCAACAACATCCCCATCCCGGCCTCCCTATTCAGGCGCGGCGCAGAGCCGCCATCCATTTGAGCCCCGCCTCGACCTCGGCGCGCGCGGTGTATTCGGCGCCGATGAAGCCGTTGTAGCCCAAGGCGACGATCGTCGGGAGCAGCCGCTCGTAGCAGATCTCGCCCTCGTCCGGCTCGGCGCGCGAGGGGACTGCGGCGATCTGGATGTGGCCGATCAACGGCATCAGCTTCTCAAGGCGCTTGGTCAGGTCGCCCTGCGACACCTGGATGTTGTAGCAGTCGAACAGGATTTTCACGTTCGGCCGGCCGAGCTCGGTAATGATCGCTTCCGCCAGATCCGTCGTATGCAGGTAGCAGCCCGGCACGTCGCGCCGATTGAGCGGCTCGATCACGATCGTCATGCCGACCGCCTCAGCACCCTTCGCCGCGTAGTCGAGCGATTGCAGGAAGGCGCTGCGCGCCTCGGCGGCGCGGCTCTCGTCGGGCTTGCCGGCGAGGACATGCACATAGCCCGCGCCGATCGCCTTGCCGTAGACAAGCGCCTCGTCGATCGCCGCGCGCGCGTCGGCGCCGCGGCCGGGGAGGGCCGCAAGACCGAAATCGCCGGCCTCGACATCGCCGAGCCGCGTGTTGAGCCCCACGACCGGCAGGCCGGCCGCGTCGAGCGCCTCTCGCATCGTCGCGGCGGGAACCTCATAGGGGTAGTGAAACTCCACTGCGTCGAAGCCGGCCGCTTTCGCGCGCCTTACGCCCTCGATCAGCGGCAGACCTTTCCACAAGAATCCGAGATTGGCAGAAATCCTGATCACGTGCCCCTCCCTCGCGAGCGCATCCGCTAGCACGCAAAGCTGCGGCCTGTGAATGCGGCGCCTTCAGGACAGCCTCCGTCGCGCCGGCGCGTTGACCAGCATTTCGGCGAAGACTAGCTTCGCGCACGGATGGTCGTCCCTCGCGAGGGGCTGAAACGATCCCGCTCACGACCGACCCAAACCGGGGGTCCAAACGGGGCCGTCTTTGAAAGCCGCGCGGCATCTGCCGCGGGGCGAACCTCGCGCAATCCGAACGGAGGTTCGCCCGGTGTTTATCGCTTTCACGATTCTTTCGCCCGCCGAGATGCGGGGCCGCGCATGACCGAAAAACTCGGGCTCATGATCTGCGGCCACGGCAGCCGCGACCAGGCGGCGATCCGGGA
This sequence comes from uncultured Alphaproteobacteria bacterium, assembly GCA_963761005.1. Lineage (GTDB taxonomy): Bacteria > Pseudomonadota > Alphaproteobacteria > Rhizobiales > Afifellaceae > DASWJZ01. The sequence continues at coordinate 82,016 of CAVXFK010000026.1, read as the reverse complement.
ATTCGCGACGCTGGCGGAGAAGCTGAGGCCGCGTTTTCCGGACTGGCCGGTAGAGCACGGCTACCTTGAATTCGCGCGGCCGGTGATCCGCGAAGGGCTCGATCGGCTGATCGCGGCTGGCGCAAACCGCGTCCTTGCGATTCCCGGCATGCTCTTCGCCGCCGGCCACGCCAAGAACGACATCCCCTCGGTGCTGAATACGTATCAGGCGGGCCATCGCGGTCTCACGATCGAATACGGCCGCGAGCTTGGGCTCGACGCAAGGATGATCCGCGCCGCCGGCGCGCGCATCCAGCAGGCATTGGACAAGGCGGGCGACGATGTCGCGTTGCACGAAACGCTGCTCGTCGTCGTCGGGCGCGGCGCTTCCGATCCCGACGCGAATTCTAACGTCGCCAAGGTGACGCGGATGCTGTGGGAGGGTTTTGGCTTCGGTTGGGCGGAGACGGCCTATTCGGGCGTGACCTTTCCCCTCGTCGAACCCGCGCTCGAAAAGGCGGCACGCCTCGGCTTCCGTCGCATCGTCGTCTTCCCTTATTTCCTCTTCACGGGAATCCTCGTCGACCGCATCTACGCAGCGACGGACGCAGTGGCGAAGCAGCATCCGGAGATCGACTTCGTCAAGGCGCCCTATCTGAACGACCATCCGCTCGTCATCGAGACCTTCGTCGACAGGGTGAACGAGATTCTGCACGGCGAGAACCTGATGAACTGCGCGCTTTGCAAATATCGCGAGCAGATTCTCGGCTTCGAAGCGGAGGTCGGCCTGCCGCAGGAGAGCCACCACCATCACGTGGAAGGGATTCTCGATGCGCCGACGCAAACCTTCTCTCATGGGGAGAGGGTGGGTGCATCACGAACGGTGCTCCACTACGAGCCCGCGCATTCCCATGACCACCACCACGATCATGATCACGCGCACGATCACGACCATCACCACCACCCCTACCCGCATGCCGACCATCCGCTCGGGCCGCGGTCGCTGAAGCGGAAATGACCACGTTCGACTACATCCGCGATCCGGCCGAGATCACGCGCCGCTCCTTTGAGATTATCGCGTCGGAGATCGATCTTGCGACCTTGCCTGAGGAGATCGCACCGATCGCGGCGCGCATCGCGCACGCCTCAGGCATGCCGGACATCGTCGCCGACATCGTCTATTCCGAGGGCGTCGTCACGATCGCGCGCGATGCGCTCGCCGCCGGCGCGCCGATCCTTTGCGATGTCGGCATGGTCGCGGCCGGGATCTCGACCCGCGCCCACTCGGCGTCGCACCCCGTCCACGCGGCGAGCACGCAGATCGGGGCAACGGAGCTTGCGAAGTCGCTCCGGCCAGACACGTTCCGCGGCCGGCATGGAGCTGCTTGCGCGCCACCATTCGGGCGCCGTCGTCGTCATCGGCAACGCGCCGACCGCGCTCTTCCGGCTGTTGGAGCTCGTCGCCGAAGGTGAAGCGCAGCCGGCGGCCGTGCTCGGCTTCCCGGTCGGCTTCGTGGGCGCGGCGGAATTGAAGCGCGCTCTCGCCGAAAGCAAGCTCGGCCTCCCCTTCATCACGCTCTTCGGCAGGCGCGGCGGCAGCGCCATCGCCGCAGCGGCGCTGAACGCCATAATCCTCGGCCACACGTCGTGACGCCCTGGCTCTCGATCGTCGGCGTTGGGGAAGACGGCATGGCGGGCCTCTCGCCCGCCGCGCGCTCGCTCGTAGAGACGGCGGAGGTTCTGATCGGCGGAAAGCGCCATCTCGCCATGGCACCGGCGAACGCGGCCGAACGCCATCCCTGGCCGTCGCCGATTTCGGATTCTACTCGATGCGATCCCCACGATGCGCGGCCGCCGCGTCTGTGTGCTCGCCACCGGCGACCCCATGTTCTTCGGCGTCGGCGCGACGCTCGCCGCGCGCGTTCCATGCGAGGAGATGACGATCGTCCCGGAGAGATCGGCCTTCTCGCTCGCCGCCGCGCGGCTCGCCTGGCCGCTCGAGACGACTACGGTTCTTTCGCTGCACGGCCGGCCAGTTGAGAAGCTTTCGCTGCACGTCGCACCCGGCGCGCGACTCCTGATCCTTGCGGAGAAATCGACGCCCGCCGCCGTTGCGGAATGGCTCGTCGCGCACGGTTTCGGCGAAAGCCGCATGGTCGCGCTGGCGCATATGGGCGGGAAGAAGGAGCAGCGGATCGAAGGGAAGGCCTGCGGTTGGAACCACACCGTTCCCGATCTCCACACGCTCGCGGTCGAATGCATGGCTGGCGCAAACGCGCGCTGGTTCCCACGCACCCCGGGCCTGCCGGACGATGCCTTCGAGCACGACGGAAAGCTCACCAAGCGCGAGGTGCGGAGCGCCGCGCTCGCCAAGCTCAAGCCGCATCGTGGCGCGCTTCTGTGGGACATCGGCGCAGGGTGCGGATCGATCGCGATCGAATGGATGCGCGCGGCCGAAGGCGCCGAGGCGATCGCGCTTGAGCCGCGCGCCGACAGACGCGCGATGGCCGCGAAAAATGCCGCTGCGCTCGGCGTGCCGGAGCTCGACATTCGCGATGGCCACGCGCCGGACGCGCTAGCCGACCTTCGCGAGCCTGACGCGATCTTCATCGGCGGCGGGCTTTCGGAGCCGACGATCGAAACATCGATCAAACGACTGAAGCCCGGCGGCCGGCTCGTCGCGCATGCGGTGACGCTCGAAAGCGAGGCGATGCTGCTTGGTGCCTTCCAAAGACACGGTGGCGAGTTGACGCGCCTCTCGATGGCGCATGCCGAGCCCATCGGCGAGTTCACCGGCTGGCGGCCGGCGATGCCGGTGACGCAATGGTCTTGGGGCAAGCCCAGGAGCAAAGAATGAGCGGCCGGCTTTATGGCATCGGCGTCGGGCCGGGCGACCCGGAATTGATGACGCTGAAGGCAGTGCGTGTGCTTTCCGAAGCGCCGGTCGTCGCCTATCCCGCGCCGGACCAAGGCGAAAGCAGCGCCCGAAAGATCGCCGCCGCGCACGTTCCCGCCGGCCGCATCGAGATCGCGATCCGTGTGCCGATGCGCCCCGGTCCAGAGCCCACCGCGATCTATGACGATGCCGCGCAGGCGATCGCCGATCACCTCGAAGCGGGCCGCGACGTCGCCGTCCTCTGCGAGGGCGATCCGCTCTTCTACGGCTCCTTCATCTATCTGCACGATCGCCTGGCCGACCGCTTCCCGACCACGGTCGTGCCGGGCGTGAGCTCGCTCACCGCCTGCGCCGCCGCGGCAAACTGTGCGCTCGCCCGCCGCGATCAGACGCTGACGGTGCTCCCCGCGACGCTTACCGACGCGGCGCTCACGGAACGGCTGAAGAGCGCCGACAACATCGCGATCCTGAAGGTCGGCCGGCATCTGCCGCGGCTGAAGGCGCTGCTTCAGCGGCTCGGCCTCGTCGAGGCGAGCTCCTATGTCGCGCATGCGACGCGGGTCGAGGAGCGCGTCGTACCGCTCGCCGATCTCGTCGCGGAGGACGCGCCCTACTTCTCGATGATTCTCGTCGCGAGAGAGCGCGCATGACGCCGGTCTTCGTCGCATTGACTGACGCTGGGCTCGCCACCGCGCGCCGCGCCGCCTCAGCGATTGGCGGCGAAGCGCGAGCGCTGACGGATCCGGCCTTGGAAATCCGCGCGCGCTTTCTCGAAGGCCGGCCTATCGTCGGCGTCTGCGCCGCGGGAATCTTGATCCGCGTGCTGGCGCCGCTGCTTGCAGACAAACGCGACGAGCCGCCGGTGGTCGCGCTGTCGGAAGACGGCGCGTCGGTCGTGCCGCTCCTCGGCGGGCATCGGGGCGCGAACGATCTCGCGCGCCGCCTCGCCGAAGCGCTCGGCGGCCACGCAGCGATCACCACGGCCGGCGACAACCGTTTCGGGATCGCGCTCGACGCACCGCCCGAGGGCTGGACGCTTGCCAACCCTAAAGATGCGAAGCCGGTTATGGCGGCGCTCCTTGGCGACGCATCGGCGCGGCTTGAGGGCGACGCGCCGTGGCTTTCGGCGAGCGGCATTCCTTTCGCGCCGGATGGCTCGGTCCGCCTCGTCGCAACGACGCGCGCGATTGAAGGCGACGAAGGAACGCTGGTCTATCACCCACGTCGCCTGGCGATCGGCATTGGCTGCGAGCGGAATGCCGATCCGGCCGAGGCCATCGATCTCCTGAATCGCACACTCGATGACGCCGGGCTTGCCCCGGCCGCCATCGCACTCGTCGCTTCGATCGATCTGAAGGCCGATGAGCCGGCGGTGCTCGACGCGGCGGAAGAGCTTGGCGTGCCGGCGCGCTTCTTCGCTGCCGCTGCGCTCGAAGCGGAGACGCCGCGGCTCGTGAACCCATCGGAGACTGTGTTCCGCGAGGTCGGCGCGCACGGCGTCGCCGAGGCGGCCGCGCTCGCCGCAGCCGGTCCGCGCGGCGCGTTGATCGTCGCCAAGCAGAAAAGCACGCACGTCACCTGCGCCATCGCCGAGGCGCCGGAGATCATCGACGCGACGCGTGCCGGTCGTGCGCGCGGAAAACTCGCGATCGTCGGCATCGGACCGGGCAGCGACGCGTGGCTGACGCCGGAGGCGCGGCGCTTGCTCGAAACGAGCGACGCTGCGGTCGGCTATTCGCTCTATCTCGACCTCGTCGCGCCGCTCGATCGAGCATGCCGAGCGCTTCGAGTCCGCGCTCGGCGCAGAAGAAGACCGCGTGCGCAAAGGCGCTTGACGCTCGCAGGCGAAGGCAGGTCCGTCGCGCTCGTTTCTTCCGGCGACGCCGGCATCTATGCGCTCGCGACGCTTGTCTTCGAATGCCTTGACGCCGAAGATCCTCCGGCGACGCACGTAGAAATCGTCGTCGCGCCGGGTGTCTCGGCCATGCAGGCGGCGGCAGCCCGTGCCGGCGCGCCGCTCGGCCACGATTTCTGCGCCATCTCCCTTTCCGATCTGCTGACGCCCTGGGAGACGATCGAGGCGCGCATCTGCGCCGCGGCTGAGGCAGATTTCGTCGTCGCTTTCTACAATCCCGTTTCGCAGCGAAGGCGCACGCAGCTCGCCGAAGCGAAGCGCATTCTGTTGAAGCACCGCCCGCCGGAGACGCCGGTCGTGCTCGCCAAGAAATCTTGGGCGCGACGGCGAGACGGTTTCGACGATCCCGCTCGCCGACCTTTCCATCGATGACGTCGACATGCTGACCCTCGTCCTCGTCGGCGCCTCGACGACCCGGCAGGTGCAGGCGGCAGGACGCACCTTCACCTACACACCGCGCGGCTATGAGAAGAAGCGCAACGCCGATGCGGCAGAGTAGTGTTGTCCACTTCATCGGCGCGGGGCCCGGCGCGCCGGACTTGATCACTGTGCGCGGGCTGAAGCTGATCGAGCGCTGCGAAGTCTGCCTCTACGCCGGCTCGCTGGTGCCGGCGGAAGTGGTCGCGGCAGCGCCGAAAGGCGCGCGCGTCATCGACACTGCGCCGCTGACGCTCGACGACATCGTCGCAGAGATGGAGCGCGCGGTCTTAGAGGGAAAAGAGGTGGCGCGCGTCCATTCCGGCGACCCGTCGCTTTACGGCGCGATCGCCGAGCAGATCAGGCGGCTGAAGGCGCTCGCCATTCCTTATGACGTGACGCCGGGCGTACCGGCCTTTGCCGCCGCTGCCGCCGCGCTCGGGCGCGAGCTGACCATCCCCGAGGTCAGCCAGACGGTGATCCTGACGCGCACCGCGATGAAGTCCTCCGCCATGCCGGAGGGCGAGGAGCTTCAGACGCTCGCGCGAAGCCGCGCGACGCTCATCATTCATCTCTCGATCCGCAACCTCTTGGAGGTCGAGCGGCAGCTCGCGCCGGTCTATGGCGCGCACTGCCCGGTCATCGTCGCCTACCGCGTCGGCTGGCCGGACGAGAAATTCATCCACGGAACGTTGTCGGACATTCGCGACAAGGTGCGCGCGGAGAAGATCACGCGCACGGCGCTCGTCTTCGTCGGCCATGCGCTCGCCGACTCCGATTTTCGCGACTCGGCGCTCTACGATTCGGCGCACGCGCACGTGCTTCGGCCAAAGCGAAAGCAAGCCTAGCCATTACTTCTGTCGTCATTGCCGGGCTCGATCCGCTCGGCGGTTAGCGCGCGTCGATCACGTGCATGAACGAGCCCATGACGCGGCTGCGCCGAAGCCCGGCCGGGCCGAGCGCTTCGCCGGCAGAGCTCTCGACTTCGAACAGCGGATCGCCATCGCCCTCGCTGACGACGCGCGCGAAGTGAAACTCGTGCGCGGTAAGCGGCGCGTCCCATGGCAGATCGCCAAGCGGCCGGAGCAGCCGGTAGCCGAGTGCAGCATGCGATGCTTGAAGCTTGTCGCGACCGGGAGCAGCCCGAGCATCGGATGATCGATGCCGTCGGTGTCGGTGAGGCTTTCGCCAAGCACCATGTAACCGCCGCACTCGCCGTAGATCAGCGCACCGCGCTCCGCCGCCATGTGCATTCCCGCACGGAACTCTTTCGCCGCCGCGATCCGGCCGGCGTAGAGTTCGGGATAACCGCCGGGAAGAAAGACCGCGTCGGCATCTGATGCCGGCGCCTCGTCCACAAGCGGCGAGAAGAACGAGACGGCCGCGCCCGCTTCACGCCAGTCGTTGAGAAGATGCGGATAGGCGAAGGCGAACGCTACGTCGCGGGCGACGGCAATCTTTCGACCCAAAGGCGGGAGTCCCCTCCCCCCTTGCGGGGAGGGGCTGCGGGACGGGTAGCTCCGATCCAAGTCGAGCGACCCCTCCCCCAGCCGCTTCGCGGCGACCTCCTCCCCGCAAGGGGGAGGGGGAACGCTCTTCGCCGCCGCGGCAATTGCCTCGACGTTGCACCCCTCCTCCAAAAGCTTCGCCGCTCTGCGAATCTTCGTCTCCAAATCCGCGTGCTCCTCCGCCTGCACCAGCCCGAGATGCCGCGAGGGAAGCACGATGGCCGCGTCGCGCTTCACCAGCCCGAGCAGCGGCACGGAGGCGCGGAGAAAACCTTCGCGGACGAGATCGGCGTGGCGCTCCGATGCGATCTGATTGGCAATCGCGCCGACGATGTGAAAACCATCCGCCAGCCGCGCACAGCCCTCCGCCACCGCCGCGGCGCTTTGCGCCGTGCCCTGCGCCCCGACCACAAGGACGACCGGCAACCCGGTCAGCGCCGCAAGCGACGCAGTCGAGCCGGCGCCGTCCGGGCCGCCGTCGAAAAGCCCCATCACGCCTTCGACCACGACGATGTCCGCGCCCACGCCTATTCGCCTAAGCCGCGCGAAAATCGCATCCGGCGGCATCGCCCAGGGATCGAGATTGATCGCCGGCGTGCCGCTCGCCGCCTCGAGGAATTTCGGGTCGATGTAGTCCGGTCCGCATTTTGCCGCCGCGACACGCAGCCCACGTTGCCGGAGCGCGGCGATCAGGCCGAGCGAAATCGTCGTCTTGCCGGAATGGCTCGCCGCCGCGGCGACGATGAGACCCCTTGGCAATTTCGGGGGCGTCATTCGGTTCCGGTCTTGTCGGATCCGGCACGGCGTCCGAGCGGATCGGCGACGAGCATGCGGCCTGAAAGCGCGCCGAGCCAATCGAGGCCCGCACGCATCCTGACCACCTCGCCGACAACGACGATCGCCGGCGGCTCAAGCCCGCTTACTTCAAGGTCGGCGGCGGCCTTGCCGAGCGTCGTCTCGAGCACGCGCTGCGTCTTCGTCGTCGCGTCGCAAATGATCGCGACCGGCTCGCTCTCTTGCCGTCCGGCCTTGATCAGCGACGCCGCGATCTGGCCGAGATGCTTCATCGCCATATACATGACGATGACCGGCGCGCCGCGCGCGACGCCGACCCAATCGATCGAGGACGGCGTCAGCCCGCTCTGGTCGTGGCCGGTCAGGAAGGTGACGGCGTGATTGACGTCGCGATGCGTGACCGGGATGCCGGCATAGGCGAGCCCGCCGATCCCGGCCGAGATTCCGGGCACGACGCGGAACGGTATGCCCGCCTCGACCAACGCCAGCGCCTCCTCCCCGCCGCGCCCGAAGACGAAGGGGTCGCCGCCCTTCAGCCGACAGACGCGTTTTCCGGCGCGTGCCAGAGCGACGAGCTTGAGCGAGATGTCGCGCTGGCTTTGCGACGGCTTGCCGCCCCGCTTCCCGGCATATTCGACCGCCGCGCCCTTCCGCGCGTGGTGGAGCACGCGCTTGTCGACCAGCGCGTCGTAGATCACCACGTCTGCTTGGCGGAGCGCATTCAAAGCGTGGAGCGTCAAGAGCCCTGGGTCACCCGGCCCGGCGCCGACAAGCCACACCCAGCCCGGCTCGAAGACCGGAAGCCCGTCGAGGATATCGTCGCGTTCCGTCATGCCGTGCTTCTATCGTCTTGCGCCTATTGGCGAAAGCGCAGGCTATCCGTCGAGCTTGGTGGCGAAACCGGCCGCCGCTATAGGTGCGCCATGTGGGAGGATCAGCCGCAGCGTCGCCCAGAGCGCCCGCTCCGCCGCGGTTGGACCACGGGCGCCTGCGCCACCGCGGCCGCCAAGGCGGCGTTCCAGGCGCTGCTGGCCGGAGAGTTCCCCGATCCCGTGACGATCCGCCTGCCGCGCGGCGAGGCGCCGGCTTTCGCGCTCGCCCGCACAAAGCTGGGCGACGGCTATGCGAGGGCGAGCGTCATCAAGGACGCCGGCGACGACCCCGACGTGACGCATTTGGCGGAGATCGTCGCGACCGTGCGCCGCCTTCCGCCGGGCGCGGGCGTTCGATTCAAGGCGGGCGAAGGCGTCGGCACGGTGACGCGCGCCGGGCTCCCGATCCCGCCCGGCGAGCCAGCGATCAACCCCGTGCCGCGCAAGATGATAACGGAGGCGATCGAAGAGGTGGCGAAAGCACAGCGCGCGTCGCCAGATGCGGAGATCGAGATTTCGGTTCCCGGCGGCGAAGCGCTCGCAGAGAAAACCTGGAACCCGCGTCTCGGCATCGTCGGCGGGCTGTCGATCCTCGGCACAACGGGCATCGTCGTGCCGTTCTCCTGCGCCGCGTGGATCCATTCGATCCATCGCGGCATCGACGTGGCGCGCGCCGCCGGGCTGACGCATGTCGCCGGCTCGACCGGCAACACGTCTGAAGAAGTGGTCAAGGCGCGCTACGGCCTCCCAGACATCGCGCTTCTCGACATGGGCGACTTCGCCGGCGGGCTGCTCAAATACCTTCGCGGCCATCCGATCGAGAAGCTCACCATCGCCGGTGGCTTCGGCAAGCTGACGAAGCTCGCGCAGGGAGCGCTCGATCTCCACTCCTCGCGCTCTGAGGTCGATCACGATTTCCTCGCCGAGCTCGCCCGAAACGCTGGCGCGAACGATGCGGTGTCCGCAGCGATCGAGAAAGCAAACACCGCCGCAGAGGCATTGAAGCTCGCAGAGGAGAGCGGCGTGCCGCTCGCCGCGCTCGTCGCTGAAAGCGCGAGGCGCACGGCGAAAGAGACGCTTGGGCCAGCGCCCGTCGCCGTCAACATCCTCGTCGTCGACCGCGACGGGAAGATCCTAGCGGAGACCGGCCATGGCTAAGCTGCTGATCCTCGGCGGCACGGCGGAGGCGGCGGAGCTTGCGGCGCGGCTTGCGGGCGACGACCGGCTGGAGACCGTCACCTCGCTCGCCGGCCTGACGCGGCTCCCGAATGTCGGGAGCGGACACGTGCGCCGCGGCGGTTTCGGGGGACCGGACGGGCTCGCGGCGTTCCTGAAGGACGGCGGCTACGACGCGCTGGTCGACGCCACGCATCCCTTCGCAGCGCAGATCGCCCGCCACGCCGCCGAGGCGGCGGACATCGCTCACACGCCGCGGATAAAGCTCGTGCGCCCGCCCTTCGCGCGGACAAAGGAAGATCGCTTCGTGCCCGTCGCGGACATGGAGGCTGCCGCCGCCGCGCTCCCTGAAGCTGCGCGCGTCTTCCTTGCCGCCGGCCGGCGCGAGCTTGCGCCGTTTGCGGCAAGGCCGGACCTCTGGTGCCTGGTGCGGATGATCGAGCCTCCTGCGGCCGGAGACACCTTGCCGAAAGGCGAGCTTGTTCTCGGGCGCCCGCCGACCGACCCGGAAGCCGAGATGGCGCTTTTTCAGCAGCACGGGATCGGGTGGATCGTGTCGAAGGATTCCGGCGGCAGCGCCGGCGCCAAGATCGAGGCTGCGCGGAGGCTTGGGCTTCCCGTGGTGCTAGTCGAGCGCCCCACCCCGCCTCCCGGCGCCATGGTCGAGAGTGTCGACGCGGTGATCGCGTGGATCGAAACGACATTGTTTGGCGGCTGATTTCTGGCGCGACTTCCGCTGCCCGCGCTAAGCTCCGTCCCTGGCAGCCAGCTAACCGAGGGGGATCGCGATGCCCGAGGACCGCTCCGACAGGCTCGCCGTTCTGATCGACGCCGACAATGCGTCGTCGCAGATCGCCGATGGACTGTTCGACGAGATCGCCAAGATCGGCGAAGCAAGCGTACGGCGTATCTACGGGAACTTCGCCGATCAGCACATGAAGGGATGGAACAGCGTGCTTTCGAAGCACGCCATCATCCCGCAGCAGCAATTTGCCTACGTGACAGGCAAGAACGCATCCGACATCGCGCTCGTCATCGACGCCATGGATCTTCTTCACAGCGGCCGCCTCGATGGCTTCTGTCTTGTTTCCTCCGACAGCGATTTCACCCGGCTCGCCGCGCGCATTCGTGAGCAGGGCGTCGACGTGTACGGCTTCGGTGCGCAGAAGACGCCCGAAAGCTTCCGCCAGGCTTGCCGGCGCTTCATCTACACGGAGAACCTGATGCCTGACGCCGGCAGGCAGGGCACCGAGGCCTCCATCGCCCATCCACTCCAGCCTCCCGACGAGGCGGCATCGATCCTGCGCAAGGTGATCGACCTCATGGACAGCGAGGACGGTTGGGTGCCGCTTTCGGCGTTTGGGCACCGCCTCGCAAGCCTTGCGCCGGACTTCGATCCACGCACCTATGGCTACAAGAAGCTGAGCGACCTCGTTCGAAAGACCAAGGCGTTCGATGTCGAGAAAGCGGAAACAGGAGGCCTCCGCGTCCGCCTCAAGCCTGCCCGGCGCGCGGCTCGCTAGGCAAACCAGCCGCTGCTCAAGCCGCGCGCTGTTCCCTGATCCCGCGCTTGTCCTGCGCAAGCCATGTGTCGAGGAAGTTCGAGAGCCAGGCGCGCACCGGCGGGTCGTAGCGGAACCAGCCGGCCATGTGCTCGGAGCGCGGCTGTGCTTTGGGCAAATCGAAGCGCGCCGCGCCGCGCACCGTCCAGCGGCAGGCCATGGCGTAGGTGAGTTCGCTGTGGAACTGGATGCCGAAGGCGGTGTCGTTCGCCGAGAAAGCCTGATTCTCAAAGATGTCGCCGCGTGCGAGAAGCGTCGTGCCTCCCGGCAGGTCGAAGCCTTCGCGATGCCACTGATAGACCATCTCCGGCCATGCGCCGAGGCGGCGCCCGGCGTCGGTCGCGTCGAGACGATAGAAGCCGACCTCGGCGCATCCTTCGCAATGCCCGGTGACCGTGCCGCCCAAATGCTTCACCAGCATCTGCGCGCCGAGGCAGATGCCGAGGAAAGGGGCGCCCTCTTTCAGCGTGACGCCGATCCAGTCGATCTCGCGGCGCACGAAGTCATCCGGGTCGTTGGCGCTCATCGGTCCGCCGAAGATCGCGGCGCCCGCATGCGCTTCCATCGTCTCCGGCAGCGGGTCGCCGAAGCGCGGGCGGCGGATGTCGAGGTCGAAGCCCTTGGCCTTCAGCATCTGGCCGAGCTTTCCGGGGCTCGACAGCTCCTGATGGAGCACGATCAGAATCTTCGCGGGGTCGGATGCGGCAGTCATAGGCACAGAATGGCGGGCTGATTGTTGCGGCGCAACAGACGAATCATGCGCCATTTTCATCGCGCGCCGATTTATTTTCCGCAACGCGGTGCTTCATGGCAATTCGATCGCGACGGTTAACGCCGAGGAGTTCGGCGACGCGCCAGATGAGATTCTCCTCGAACTCGTGGCTCGTGCCGTCCGCGTAGGCCATCTCCCACAGATTCTCGATGACCCGGATGCGCTCGTCCTCGCTCATGCGGTTCTTCAAGACGCTGGTGAATCGGTAGAGGTCGACCGCTTCGCTCTCGGCAACGATCGCGTCCTCGATCAGAAGCTCAAGCTGCTCGCCATGGAGATCGAACTTCCGCGCCAGGAGATCCCGGAGCGTGGCGCGCTCCTCGTCGCTCGTGACCCCGTCGATCGCGACCGCGTGGACGAGCAGGGCCGCCAGGGCGAGTTGGGTGTCGCTCGGGCGGAAATGGCCCGCTTCCTCTTCGGCGCCGAGCCGACGCATGAAGTCGCGCAGAGCGCCGAGCATCATGTCCTCCAAGCCCCGAGACATAGGCGATGAGGGCGCTGATTTCACCCCCACGATGTGTCGCGCCCCATGGCGGACGGGGTGCCGCCCCTCTAGAAGCGCGGGCATGAGCGATCTCGCCCTTCACGGCGCCGCGAGGCGAAGACGGGCGTGGCTGGACGAGGTCCGCGCCACGCTGGCCCTGTCGTGGCCGATCATCGTGACCAATCTCCTTCAGATCGCGCTGACCACGACCGACGTGATCATGATCGGCCGGCTCGGCCCCGACGCCCTGGGCGCGGGAGTGCTCGGCGTGACGCTGCTTTTCTTTTTCGTCATCTTCGGGATCGGCGTGGTCTCCGCGGTGGCGCCCATGGTGGCGCGCGCGCGCGGCATCCGCAGCTACTCGGTGCGCGAGGTCCGCCGCACCGTTCGCCAGGGCCTCTGGGCGGCGATCGCGATCGCCGTCCCCGTCTGGACGATCCTCTGGTTTGCCGGCCCGATCTATCTCCTGCTCGGCCAGAAGCCCGACATCGCGGCGAGCGCCGCGCGGTACATGGCCACGCTGCAATGGTCCTTTCTGCCGTTCATCGCCTATATCGCGATGCGTAATTTCATCGCCGCGGTGGAGCGACCGCTCTGGGGGCTGTGGGCAGGGCTGATCGGCTTCGCGGCGAATGCACTTGCCGCCTGGTGCCTGATCTTCGGCGAGCTCGGCTTTCCGCGCCTGGAGCTTTTTGGCGCCGGCATCGCCACGACCGCCTCATCGACTGTGATGTTCTCCGTGCTTGCGCTCGTTGCCGTCTTCGATCGGAGATTCCGCCGCTATCACATCTTCGGCCGCTTCTGGCGGCCCGACTGGCCACGCTTCCGTCAGCTCTGGGCGCTGGGGCTGCCGATCGCCACAACGCTCGTCTTCGAGGTTTCGATTTTCAATGCCGCCGTCATCCTGATGGGGCTGATCGGCAAGACCGCGCTCGCCGCGCACTCGATCGCCATCCAGATCGCCTCCGTCACCTTCATGGTGCCGCTCGGCTTCGGGCAGGCGGTGACCGTGCGCGTCGGCCGCGCCTACGGAGCCGGCGACCGCGCGGCGATAACGCGGGCCGGCTGGACGGCGTTTGCCATGGGTGTGGGCTTCATGGGGTTCACGGCCTGCATGATGCTCTTCGCCCCGCGCCTTCTGATCGCGGCATTCCTGGACGAAGCGCAGCCGGAGAACCTGCCGGTCGTCGAGCTTGCCGTGACCTTTCTTGCGATTGCCGCGGTTTTCCAGCTGGTCGACGGGGCGCAGGCGGTCGCCTCCGGCATGTTGCGCGGCCTGCACGATACGCGCGTGCCGATGCTTCTTGCCGGGCTCGGCTACTGGGGGATCGGGTTTCCACTCGGCGTCGTGTTCGGTTTCCCGCTGAAGCTCGGGGGTGCGGGGGTCTGGATGGGCCTCGCGACCGGGCTTGCCGTGGTCGCCGTCCTGATGACGTCGCGATGGCTAATGCGCGAGCGCCTGGCGCTGACCGGCCCGCGCGGCCCGAAATCCGGTGACAAAGGCCGGGTGGCGGCCACATAATAGGAAAAAGGCTTTCGGACACGATGGTTGGGGCTGAGAACTCGCCCGCAGAGAAGCCGGCTGGCGCCGACGTTGACGGGCTTCTGTCCCGGCTTCGCGCAAGCGCCGCGGCCGAGCGGCTACTTATTATCGTTGGCGTCGGCGCGGTCCTTGTCGGCACGCTGCCGGGACTGACGGCCTTCAACGGCCGGCTCCTGACGATCGTGTGCGTCGTCGTCGCCCTCGCTTTCATGGGCCTCTATGTCTTGCGGCTCCTGTCCGCCGAGGATCGCCGGCGCTACGCCGCGTCACTTACCGGCGTCACCGACCTCCTTGCCGGAGCCGCCATTCCGCTTGCACTCGTCGCCGGCATGTCGGCGGAGGACGCACGGCTCTTCGGCGTGCTCTGGGCGCTGAAGCTGATCCACATGAATCCCGCCTTCGCGATGCTATGGCGCGTGCTTCGCAACGAGCGACAGCCGCTCTTCAGCGTGACCACGGCGTTCATCGTCGTGACGCTGTTTGCCTCCACCATCGCCTTTGTCGTTGAGCGCAAAGCCCAGCCGGATGCGTTCGGGAGTGTGCCGGCGGCGCTCTGGTGGGCAGTGACGACGATCACCACGACCGGCTACGGCGACAAGATCCCGGTCTCCTTCGTCGGGCGTGTCCTCGGTGGCGGGGTCATGGTCGCCGGCATTGGCCTCTTCGCGCTTTGGGCCGGCATTCTGGCGAGCGGATTTGCCGCAGAGCTGAGGCGCCGCGAGTTCCTCGAGAGCTGGGACCTCGTGGTGCGGCTTCCGCTCTTCCGCAATCTCGGTGCCGGCGCGCTCGCGGAGATCGCCCGCCTGCTCAAGGTGCAAACTCACGGCGCCAATTCCGTTGTCGTGCGGACCGGGCAGCCGGGCGACAGCATGTATTTCATCGCCGAGGGCGAGGTCGAGGTGCAGGCCGGGGCGGCCAGAATCCGCCTGAAACCCGGCCAGTTCTTTGGCGAAGCCGCGCTCATCACCGGCGAGCCGCGGAACGCCACGGTGGTGACCGCCGGCCCGGCGCGGCTTCTGAAGCTCGACGTGATCGAGTTTCGCGAGCTCGCCTCGCACCAGCCGGATCTCCTCGGCATCATCCAGACCGAGGCAGCGCGCCGCCGGGCCGGACCGGGCTAGCCTCGGCATATCGCCGCGGCACGCACTTTGCATCGATACCCGTGATCGGTTCGTCACACGCGCAGAAGTTGGAGCGGAGCCCGCTATGCTGACCAAGATTTCGGCATATCGCACACTAGCTTCCGCTCGGCTCTTGGATTAGGGCGCGGCCATGGAGAAGCGCATCAAGCCAAAGAACAAGGCGGCAAACGACCGCCATCATGTCTTCCGCGCCCAGCCGGACGACGCCGAAGTCGCGGCGATCAAAGAGACGATCCTCGCCAAGCTCACGCTTGACGCCGGCAAGAGCCCAACCCAGGCGAGCGACCGCGACTGGTTCGTCTCGGCAGCGCTCACCGCACGCGACCGCATCGTGCACTATTGGGCTGAGTTGAAGCACCGCATGCGGGTTGAGAACAAGAAGCGGGTCTACTACCTCTCGCTCGAGTTCCTGATCGGGCGGCTCCTCGGCGAGGTTCTGAACAACCTTGATCTGACCGAGTTGTTCAAAGCCGCCCTCGGCGATCTCGGCGTCGACGTCGGGCATATGTTCGCCGCGGAACCCGACGCGGCACTCGGCAACGGCGGTCTCGGCCGCCTCGCTGCCTGCTTCATGGAAAGCATGGCGACGCTTGGGATCCCCGCCATCGGCTACGGCATCCGCTACGACCACGGGCTCTTCCGCCAGGTCATCAAGGACGGCGTGCAGCAGGAATACCCCGAGACCTGGCTTTCCTTCGGCAACCCATGGGAGTTTGAGCGGCCCGAAGTCATCTACGACATCGGCTTCGGCGGCTTCGTGGAGATGACCACGTTGTCGGGTGGCGGAGCGCGCGCAGTCTGGCACCCGAACGAGATCGTGCAGGCGGTCGCCTACGACACGCCGGTCATTGGCTGGAAGGGCCGGCGCGTCAACCCGCTGCGTCTGTGGTCGGCGCGCGCCGTCGATCCGCTGCGGCTCGACGTCTTCAATGCCGGCGATCACGTCGCGGCGCTGACCGAGCAGGCGCGCGCCGAGATGATCTCGAAAATCCTCTATCCGAGCGACGAGACGCCGGCCGGCCAGGAGCTGCGGGTCAGGCAGGAATACTTCTTCGTTTCCGCCTCGCTGCAGGATCTGATCCGCCGCCACCTGCGCGTCTACGGCGACATCCGCTCGCTCCCCGACAAGGCGGCGATTCAGCTCAACGACACGCATCCCTCGATCGCAGTCGCCGAGCTGATGCGCATCCTGGTCGATGTACGCGGCCTCGTGTGGGACGAGGCGTGGAACATCACCGTCCGCACGCTTTCCTACACCAACCACACACTGCTTCCCGAGGCGCTTGAAACCTGGTCGGTGCAGCTCTTCGAGCGCGTGCTGCCGCGCCACATGCAGATCATCTACCAGATCAACGCGCATCACCTCGAAGACGTCCGCAGACGCGAGATGTCGGAGGAGGAGCTCGCGGCGCTTTCCATTATTGACGAGCACCGCGGCCGCCATGTGCGCATGGGCCATCTCGCCTTCATCGGCTCGCATCGCGTGAACGGCGTTTCGGCGCTGCATACCGAGCTCATGCGCAAGACGGTGTTCAAGGACCTGCACCGCATCTATCCCGACCGCATCGTCAACAAGACCAACGGCATCACGTTCCGCCGCTGGCTGCACCGAGCCAATCCCAATCTGACCGCGCTCCTCGTCGACACCTGCGGCGAGCGCATCCTGACCGACCCCGAGGGAATGGCGCACTTCGCGACCTACGCGGAAGACAGCGGCGTGCAGGACGAGGTCGCCGCCATTCGTCACGCCAACAAGGTGACGCTCGCGCGGGTGATCGGCGAGACCAATGACATCCGCGTCAATCCGCGCGCGCTCTTCGACGTGCAGATCAAGCGCATCCACGAATACAAGCGCCAGCTCCTGAACCTGCTCGAGGCGATGGCGCTCTACGACGCGATTCGCGCCAATCCGGACGCCGACTGGGTCCCACGCGTAAAAATCTTCGGCGGGAAGGCGGCCGCTACCTACCGGCAGGCGAAGCTCATCATCCGGCTGGCGAACGACATCGCGAACGTGGTCAACAACGATCCGGCCATCCGCGACCTTCTGAAGGTCGTGTTCATGCCGAACTACAATGTGAGCCTCGCCGAGGTGATTATCCCGGCCGCCGATCTCTCCGAGCAGATATCGACCGCCGGCATGGAGGCATCGGGCACCGGCAATATGAAGCTTGCGCTTAACGGTGCGCTCACCATCGGCACACTCGACGGCGCCAACATCGAGATTCGTGAGCGGGTTGGCCCGGACGACATCTTCATCTTCGGGTTGCAGGCGGAAGAGGTGCGCGACCGCAACCGGCGCGGCTACGATTCCGCCGGCGTGATCGCGGCGTCGCCCGCCCTGAAATGGGTCATGGAAGCGCTCGCCGACGGCACCTTTTCGCCGGAAGAGCGAGGCCGCTACGCGCCGATCGTGGATGCGCTCTACCACCACGACCGCTTCATGGTGACGGCCGATTTCGACGCCTATTACGAGGCGCAGCGCCGCGTCGACGCGCTTTGGCGGGACTCGGCCGCCTGGTGGGGCGCGAGCATCCGCAACACCGCGCACATGGCCTGGTTCTCCTCCGACCGCACCATCCGGGAATACGCCGCGGAGATCTGGAACACGCCGGCGACGCCGCTTGCGGCGGAAGAGTTGCAGCAATAGCCGTTGCCGGGAGGGCGAAAGGTCGCGGGCTCCGGGGAACCCCGGCGAAAGGCGCGGTTTTCGGCCGCCCCCACCAAAGAACGGCCGCAACCGCTTGCCCGCAAAGCCGTTTTCTGGAGGTGAAAAAACCGCAAAGAGTGCACATAAGTGCTTTAGAGATGGGTGTTTACGGTGTGGCCTCCGCGCACTTCCCAACCCCGGCGATTGTCGCCATGGTTACCGTGCGGCGGGTGCAAGGACTGCAGCCAAGCTGATAGGGGGACAGCTTGCTGCCTTGCTTTTGTCTGATCCCCGACCTTACTTCGTGAGACTCAGGAATGCCTGTTTCGACCCCTCTTCTCGACACCATTCGTTCGCTCGAAGACCTGCGTCGTCTTCCCGAGCATGAGTTGGCGCAAGTTGCCGACGAATTGCGGTCCGAGACGATCGACGCGGTCTCCGTCACCGGAGGCCATCTCGGCGCCGGGCTCGGCGTGATCGAGCTCACCGTGGCGCTCCACTACGTGTTCGACACGCCGCGCGACCGCCTGATCTGGGACGTCGGACACCAGGCCTACCCGCATAAGATCCTGACCGGCCGGCGCGACCGCATCCGCACCCTTCGCCAGGGGAACGGCCTTTCGGGTTTCACCAAGCGCGCGGAGAGCGAATACGACCCCTTCGGTGCGGCACATTCCTCGACCTCGATCTCAGCTGCGCTCGGCATGGCGACGGCGCGCGACCTCTCCGGCGGCACCAACAACGTCATCGCCGTGATCGGCGACGGCGCAATGTCGGCCGGCATGGCCTACGAGGCGCTGAACAACGCCGGCGCCGCACAGTCACGGCTGATCGTAGTGCTGAACGACAACAACATGTCGATCGCGCCGCCGGTCGGTGCGATGGCGGCCTATCTGGCGCGGCTATTTTCCGGACGCACCTATCGCTCGCTCCGCGAGATCGGCCGCCAGCTCGCCAAGCGCCTGCCGAAGGCGCTTGAGATCGGCGCGGTCCGCGCCGAGGAATTCGCGCGCGGCATGGTAACCGGCGGGACCCTCTTCGAGGAGCTCGGCTTCTACTATGTCGGCCCGATCGACGGGCACAATCTGAAGCACCTCCTGCCCGTGCTCCAGAACGTGCGCAACGCCAAGAACGGCCCGATCATCGTCCACGTCAGGACGCAGAAGGGCAAAGGCTACGCCCCGGCCGAGAACTCGGCCGACAAGTATCACGGCGTCGTCGCCTTCGACGTGATCACCGGCGCGCAGGCGAAGCCGAAGGCGAACGCCCCCGCCTACACCAAGGTGTTCGGCGAGAGCCTGATCAAGGAAGCGGAGAAGGACGAGCGGATCGTCGCCATCACCGCGGCGATGCCATCGGGCACCGGCGTTGACCTTTTCGCCAGGCACTTTCCGGCGCGCGCCTTCGATGTCGGCATCGCCGAGCAGCATGCGGTGACGTTTGCCGCAGGACTGGCGACGGAAGGCTACAAGCCGTTCTGCGCCATCTACTCGACCTTCCTGCAGCGCGCCTACGACCAGGTCGTGCACGACGTCGCCATTCAGAACCTGCCGGTCCGCTTCGCGATGGACCGCGCCGGCCTCGTCGGTGCCGACGGCCCGACGCATGCCGGAAGCTTCGACCTCGCCTATATCGGCTGCCTGCCGAACTTCGTCGTGATGGCGGCCGGCGACGAGGCCGATCTCGTGCACATGGTGGCAACCGCGGCGGCGCATGATTCCGGTCCGATCGCGCTCCGCTATCCGCGCGGCGAAGGCGTCGGCGTCGACATGCCGGAAGTCGGCGTGCCGCTTCCGATCGGACGCGGACGCGTTATGCGCGAAGGAACGCACGTCGCGCTGCTTTCGCTCGGCACGCGCCTCACCGAGGCGCTGAAGGCGGCCGAGGAGCTTGACGCGCGCGGTCTCTCCACGACCGTCGCCGATGCGCGCTTCATGAAGCCGCTCGATGAGGAGCTGGTGCTGCGGCTCGCGCGCGAGCACGAGGTCCTGATCACGGTCGAGGAAGGCGCGATCGGCGGCTTCGGCAGCCACGTGATGCAGCTTCTTGCCGAGCGCGGCGCGCTCGACCGCGGCCTCAAGGTTCGCCCCATGATCCTGCCCGACGTCTTCATCGACCACGACAAGCCGGACCGCATGTATGCGAGGGCCGGCCTCGATTCCGCGGCGATTATCGCCAAGGTCTTCGAGGTCCTGCAGCAGGACGCGGAAACATGGAGAACGCGGCGCGCTTGAACGCGGCCCCGCGACGTGTTTGGAAGTTCCGGGCGGCTCCCGCCGCCCTGTGAACTCTTAGCGATGACAGCGGGTTGTCTCCTGTGAGGGCCGAGCTTGTGGCCGTCGCCGCATTGGCGATCTGGGCGTATCTCCTGGTCGGGCGCGGATTCTTCTGGCTGGCCCGCGAACGCGACGACACACTCGCCGCCGGGACCGGCCACCCTCCCCCGGGCGCCTGGCCGGCGGTGACGGCGATCGTGCCGGCGCGCGACGAGGCCGATGTCATCGCGAAAAGCATCGGCTCACTGCTCAGGCAGGACTATCCGGGTCGCTTCACGATCGTGCTGGTCGACGACGAGAGCACGGACGGGACGGCGGGCACGGCGCGCCAAGCGGCGCTGGTCGCATCGCCCGACGCCGACCGCCTGACCGTGCTCGCCGGCTCGGCGCCGCCGGCCGGCTGGACCGGAAAGCTCTGGGCGCTCGATCGCGGCTTCCGCTATGTCGAGCAGACGGGCGAATCCCCGGACTATGTGCTCTTCACCGACGCCGACATCGCCTATCAGGCGACTGACGCTTTGCGCCAGCTGGTCGAAGTCGCCCGCGCCCGCAACACGGTGCTGACCTCGCTGATGGTGAGGCTTCATTGCGAAAGCTTTGCCGAGCGACTGCTCGTACCGGCCTTCGTTTTCTTCTTCGACATGCTCTATCCCTTCGCGTGGGTGAACGATCCTCGGCGCAAGACCGCCGCTGCTGCCGGCGGCTGCATGCTTGTCCATCGCCAGACCCTTGCCGAGGCCGGCGGCCTCAAGGAGATCAGAGGCGCGCTGATCGACGATTGCGCGCTCGCGGCCCTCATGAAGCGCAAAGGCCCGATCTGGCTCAGTCTGACGACACGCGTCAGAAGCATCCGACCCTACCCGAAGATCGCCGACATCCGCCGCATGGTCGCGCGATCCGCTTATGCAGAGCTCCGCTATTCGCCGCTTCGCCTCCTCGGCACGATTTTCGGCATGGTGCTCACCTATCTCGCGCCGCCGCTCCTGACCGCCTTCGCCGGCGGTGCGCCGCGCGTGCTCGGACTGCTGGCGTGGATCGCCATGGCGGTCGCCTTCATGCCGACGCTGAAGCTCTACCAACGCTCGCTGCTTTGGGGGGGCGCGCTCCCCGTGATCGCGGCGTTCTACACGGCCTTCACGCTCGATTCCGCCATCCAGCACTGGCGCGGGCGCGGTGGAGCGTGGAAGGGAAGGTTCCAGGCGGCGAAGACCTCTGTCGAGCGCCCAGTTTCCGCCAGAAGGACTGCCGGCGCATGATCACGGCGACCGAGGCCCGCTCCGGCAAGACGCATCGCGACGAGAATTTCCCTGTCGCCTCGCATTTCATCGCCGCGCGCCATCGCGGGCCGATCCTCGCCTTCTACCGCTTCGTCCGCGCCGCCGACGATATCGCCGACCACCCGAGCCTCGAGCCGCAGCAGAAGCTCGACATGCTCGACGCGCTCGATCGCGCGCTGACCGGACGCGGACCTTCCGATCCTGAGGCCGAGCCGTTGAAGGCGTCGCTCGCCGAGCGCGGGCTTTCTCCCCGCCACGCGCTCGACCTTCTCGACGCCTTCCGTATGGATGCGAAGAAGGGCCGCTACACGGACTGGCGCGATCTCATGCACTATTGCAGCCTCTCGGCGATGCCGGTCGGGCGCTTCGTGCTCGACGTGCACGGCGAGGTGCCGCAGGTGACCTGGCCGGCTTCCGACGCCATCTGCGCCGCGCTGCAGGTGATCAACCACCTGCAGGACTGCGCGAACGACTTCCGCAATCTCGACCGCGTCTACCTGCCCCTCAATACGCTCGAGCGGAACGGCGCGCGTGTCGAGGACCTGGGCGGCGCGCGCGCAAGCCCCGGCCTGAAAGCCGCGATCGCCGAGCTTGCCGAACGTTCGCTCGGTCTTCTGCATGACGGCGCCCCGCTCGCGGACCTCGTCGTCGACACGCGGCTGTCGTTTGAGATCGCGGCGATCCGCCGGCTCGCCGTGGCGCTTGCCAAGGGGCTCAGGCTTCGCGACCCGCTCTCGGAGAAGGTCCACCACGGAAAGGCGAGCTTTGCGCTGATCGCCGTTCTCGCAGCCGGCGGCGCACTTCTCCGCCGGCCATTCGTTAAGCACCGCGTCGCCCCGCTCGCCGCCGGGACACGGCCGCTGATGAGCGTCGCGACAAACCCCGGACAAGCCGGAGCGGCACCTGCCGGCGGCCGGCAGCTCGTTTTATCTCGCGATGCGCATCCTGCCGCGCGCCGAGCGCGAGGGAATGTACGCTGTCTACGCCTTCTGCCGCGCGGTGGATGACATCGCCGACGACGGCGGACCGATTGCTCCACGACGCGAAGCGCTCGACCGCTGGCGGAACGCCATCGACGCGATCTTCGCGGGCAAGCCGTCTGACCTGACCCGCGATCTTGCCGCGCCGACCGAGCGCTTCGGGCTCCGGCGCGAGGACTTCCATGCCGTGATCGACGGCATGCAGATGGATCTTGAGGCCAACCTGAATGCGCCCGACTGGGCGACGCTCGACCTTTATTGCGACCGCGTGGCAAGCGCGGTTGGCCGCCTCTCGGTTCGCATCTTCGGCATCGAGCCGGAGGCCGGTGACAAGCTCGCGCATCATCTCGGACGCGCGCTGCAATTGACCAACATTCTGCGCGACATCGACGAGGACGCGGAGATGGGCCGGCTTTATCTGCCGCGCGAAGCGCTCGCCGCGGCCGGGATCGCGATCGACGGCCGCGCACCGGCAGAAATCCTTGCCGAGCCCCATCTCGAAACGGCCTGCCGCGACGTTGCCGCCCGCGCCCAGGAGCATTTCGCCGAAGCCGACAGGATCATGAGCGCCTGCCCGCGCCGCGCGGTGCGCGCGCCGCGGCTGATGGAAACCGCCTACCGTCAAATCTTGACCGACCTTCTGGCGCGCGGCTTCGCGCCGCCACGCCCGCGCGTCAGGACCAACAAGCTCCGCGTGCTCGGCGCGATGCTCTGGTACGGCATCGCCTGATGCGCGGAACCGTCCATGTCGTGGGCGCCGGCCTCTCCGGCCTCTCGGCGGCCGTCGAGCTCGCGGCAGCGGGCCGCACGGTCGCGGTCTACGAAGCGGCAAAATTCGCCGGCGGCCGCTGCCGCACCTACTACGATTCCGTCATCGATCTTGCGATCGACAACGGCAACCATCTGCTTCTTTCCGGCAACTGGGCGGCGCTCGCCTATCTCAAGAAGATCGGCGGGCTTGCCGCGATGACCGAAGCGGCGGAGGCCGTCTTCCCGTTCGTCGATCTCAAGACCGGCGAGCGCTGGACGCTGCGGCCGAACGAGGGCCGCCTCCCGTGGTGGATTTTCGATTCGCGCCGCCGCGTGCCTGGAACACGCGTCCCGGACTATCTCGCGCCGATCGGCGTTCTCAGGGCGCGGCGCGACGCCACCGTCGGCGCGGCGATGTCCTGCAGCGGAGCGCTCTACGACCGACTGTGGCGCCCGGTGCTCCTTGCCGCGCTCAATACCGAGCCGACGGAGGCGGACGCGGGACTGGCCGCGCAGATCCTGCGCGAGACGCTTGCCGCCGGCGGTCAGGCCTGCCGCCCAATGGTGGCGACCGGAGGGCTCTCCGCCGCCTTCATCGATCCCGCGCTCGCCTACATTCGTGCTCGCGGTGCCACCGTGAGCTTCAGTCGTTCGCTCCGGGAGATCGCCTTCGAAGGAAGGCGCGCGGCGGCCCTGCTCTTCGGCGAAGACCGCATCGCGGTCGGCCCGGAGGACCAGATCGTCCTCGCCGTGCCGCCGGTCGCGGCGCGTGCGCTCGTTCCGGGCCTTGTTGTGCCGGAGACCTTCCACGCCATCGTCAACGCGCACTTCCGGATCGCACCGCCGACCGGCCAGCCGCTGATCCTCGGCATCGTCAACGGATTGACCGAGTGGCTCTTCTCCTATCCCGATCGGCTTTCGACCACGATCAGCTGCGCCGACCGGCTGATGGAGACGCCGCGCCAGGAGCTTGCCGAGACCATATGGGGCGAGGTCGCCAAGCTCACCGGGCTTCCCCCGGGGCTGCCGCGCTGGCAGATCGTGCGGGAGCGCCGGGCGACCTTCGCGGCAACGCCTGCGGAAGCGGCGCGGCGTCCGGGCGCGCGCACCCGCTTCTCAAATCTTGCGCTCGCCGGCGATTGGACTGACACCCGTCTTCCGGCAACAATCGAAGGGTCGATTTGCTCCGGCCGGACGGCCGCCGCAAGCGTGTCGCGGATGGCGGCACGGGCGCCGCGGAGGGCTGCATGAAAGGCGACGTGTTGGCGCTGGAGAACAATCTGCCGCCCGCTTCCGCGCGAGGCGCAATAGAGCTCGACGATCTCGACCGCCGCATCTCGTCCGCCACCGACGCGCTTCTCGAGCTCAGGCAAAGCGACGGCCACTGGTGCTTCGAGCTTGAGGCCGACGCGACGATCCCCTCCGAATACGTGCTCTTCCGGCATTTCCGCGGGGAGCCAGAGGATCGCGCGCTCGAAGCGAAGATCGCCAACTATCTCCGCCGCATCCAGGGGAGCCACGGCGGCTGGCCGCTCTTCCACGACGGCGCCTTCGACATGAGCGCCAGCGTAAAAGCCTATTTCGCGCTGAAGATGATCGGGGACAGCGAGGACGCCCCGCACATGAAGCGGGCGCGCGACGCGATCCTCGGGCGCGGCGGCGCCGCGCGCTCGAATGTCTTCACCCGCGCGCTGCTCGCGCTCTACGGCGAGGTGCCGTGGCGCGCCGTCCCAACCATGCCGGTCGAGATCATGCTCCTCCCGTCATGGTTCCCGTTCCATCTCGACAAGGTCTCCTACTGGGCGCGCACCGTCATGGTGCCGCTCTTCGTGCTGCAGGCCTTGAAGCCGAAGGCGGTGAACGCGCGCGACGTTCACATCCCCGAGCTTTTCGTGACGCCGCCGGAGAAGGTGAGGACTTGGCCGAAGGGCGCGCACCAGAAGGCGCCGTGGTCGCAGATTTTTGGTGCGATCGATATCGTCCTAAAGGCCGCTGAGCCGTTCTTCCCGCGCTTCACCCGCCGCCGCGCCATCGACAAGGCGCGCGCCTTCGTCGACGAGCGGCTGAACGGCAAGGACGGGCTCGGCGCCATCTTCCCGGCGATGGTGAACGCCGTTCTCATGTACGACGTGCTCGGCGTGCCCGAAGGCGACCGGCACAAGAAGATCGCGCGCGAATTGATCGATGGCCTGCTCGTCGTGAAGGACGACGAGGCCTATTGCCAGCCCTGCCTGTCGCCCGTTTGGGACACGGCGCTGACTTGCCACGCTCTGCTCGAGGTTGGCACCGACGCTGCCGAGGCGGCGGCGGAGAAGGGGCTTGCCTGGCTGAAGCCGAAGCAGATCCTCGATGTCGCCGGCGACTGGGCGGCGCGGCGCCCGGATGTCAGGCCCGGCGGCTGGGCCTTCCAATACGCCAACCCGCACTACCCCGATCTCGACGACACGGCCGTCGTCGTCATGGCGATGGATCGCGTGCGCGCTCGCGCCGATCAGAAGGAACGCCCGGACTTCGACAATGCGATCGCGCGCGGCCGCGAATGGGTGGTCGGGCTGCAGAGCAAGGACGGCGGCTGGGCCGCCTTCGACGCCGACAACACCCACCTCTACCTGAACAACATCCCCTTCGCCGACCATGGGGCGCTGCTCGACCCGCCGACCGCCGACTTGACGGCGCGCTGCGTCTCCATGCTCGCCCAGCTCGACGAGGAAATGCCGACGAGCCCCGCGCTTTCGCGCGGCGTGGCATGGCTTGTGCATGACCAGCGGCAGGACGGGAGCTGGTTCGGCCGATGGGGAATGAACTACATCTACGGCACCTGGTCGGCGCTGTCGGCGCTGAACGCCGCGGAAGTCGGCCCCGATTCGCCGACGGTCAGAAAGGCGGTCGACTGGCTGAACAGCATCCAGAACCCCGACGGCGGCTGGGGCGAGGACGGATCGAGCTACCGGCTCGACTACCAGGGCTACGAGCCGGCCCCCTCGACGCCCTCGCAGACCGCCTGGGCTCTCCTCGGCCTGATGGCTTCCGGCGAGGTGGAGTTCCGCGTCGGTCCAGCGCGGCGTCGCCTATCTCGCAAGAGCCCAGAAGGATGGCGGGCTCTGGCAGGAGGAGCGCTTCACGGCTGTGGGTTTCCCGCGCGTCTTCTATCTCCGCTATCACGGTTATGCGAAGTTCTTCCCGCTTTGGGCACTGTCGCGCTATCGCCGACTGAGGCGTGGCAACAGCCGCACCGTCGCCTTCGGCATATAGGCCGGTCATGACACTCCACGTTCCCGCGACCGATCTTCCGATCCTGATGGTGACGGGATTGGCGAAGGAAATGCGCCTCGCGGAGGGGCCGGGGCTCGTTGCGGTCGCGTCCGGTGGCGACACGAAGAGGCTCAGGACGCTTCTCGGCGATCGCCCGGTGGCCGGCTGCCGCGCCGTGCTTTCCTTCGGAATCGCCGGCGGGCTCGATCCGAGCCTCACCGCTGGCGACGTCATCGTCGCGACTGGCGTGATCGCACAAGGTGAGCGCTGGCCGACGCATCCTTTGCTCGCCGATTTGCTCGTCGGCTCGCTCACCGTCGGCGGCATCAGGGTCAGGCGCGCAGATATCGCCGGCGTCGACGCGCCGCTTCTCGACGCGGCCACCAAGGCAAAGATGCGCCTTCAGACCGGCGCCGCCGCCGTCGACATGGAATTGCACGTGGCGTCCGCCTTCGCCGCGCGGCACGGCCTGGGCTTCGCGGCGCTCAGAATTGTCTGCGATCCGGCGACACGCTCGATGCCGCCCGCGATCGCGAACGCGCTCCGCCCCGATGGCGGCATCGACCACTTCGCGATCTTTGCAGACGTTGTGCGCCGACCGACGCAGCTCGCGAACCTGTCGCGCCTTGCCGGCGAGGCGCGCGCCAGCTTCCGTGCTTTAAGCCGCTGTCGAGATCTTCTTGGGATTGGGCGTGGTCTTCCGAATCTCATCGAGCTTCTCAGCGACGTTGCGTGAGAAGACGTATTCGGCCGGCCGCTGCTCGGCGAGCGATATCTCGGGCGCCATCTCACCCTCGGTCCTGACGCCACGAAGCGCCACGAGAGCCGCCTTCCACGGCCGCTTGACCGTGTCGGTGACGGCGCTTGCCTCGTAGCCGCAATGCACCATGCAGTCCGCGCACTTCTCGTAGTTGCCGGTGCCGTATTTCTCCCACTCGGTCTCTTCCATCAGCTCTTTGAAGGTCTTCACGTAGCCTTCGCCAAGCAGGTAGCAGGGCCGCTGCCAGCCGAACACGGTACGGGTCGGATTGCCCCACGGCGTGCAATGGTATTCCTGGTTGCCGGCAAGAAAATCGGTGAACAGGCCCGACTGGTTGATCGGCCACGCCTTGCCGCCGCGGCCGCGCCGAAACACGCCGCGGAACAGCTCCTTGGTGGCGCGGCGATTTAAGAAATGCTTCTGGTCGGGGGCGCGCTCGTAGGCGTAGCCCGGCGACACAGTGATGCCGTCGACGCCCATCGCTGTCACGGTGTCAAAGAAGTTCGCGACGCGCTCCGCCTCGGCGTTGTTGAAGATCGTGCAGTTGATGGTGACGCGGAATCCCTTCTCCTTGGCGAGCTTCAGCGCCGCCACCGCCTTGTCATAGATGCCTTCGCGGCAGACGGAGCGGTCATGCATCTCGCGGTCGCCGTCGAGATGGATCGACCAGGTGAAATAAGGGCTCGGCTTGTATTCGTGGATCTTCTTCTCGAGCAGGATCGCGTTGGTGCAGAGGATGACGAAGCGCCCCTGCTCGATAAGACCTTCGACGATCTGCGGCAGGTCGCGGTGGATGAGCGGCTCGCCGCCAGCGATAGAGACGACCGGCGCGCCGCACTCCTCGGCTGCGTAGAGCGCGTCCTTCACCGAGATGCGCTTGTTCAGAATCTCTTCCGGGTAGTCGATCTTGCCGCAGCCGGCGCAGGCCAGATTGCAGCGAAACAGGGGCTCGAGCATGAGCACGAGCGGATAGCGCTTACGCCCGGCGAGATGCTGGCGGACGATATAGCTGCCGATCTTGGCGACTTGCCTAAAGGGTATGCCCACTATCGACCTCTTGCTGCACGATTGGCGCGCGCCGTCACGTTCTCTTCCAACTCAAGCGGTAAGCGGAACCGCACGTTTTCCTCGATACCATCGAGCGTGGAAACTTCCACGGGTGCGATCTGACGGAGCGCGTCGATAACGTCTTCGACCAAAACTTCGGGGGCGGAGGCGCCCGCCGTAAGCCCCACGATATTAACACCTTCGAGCCACGCGGGGTCCACCTGGGAGCCGTCTGCGACAAGATATCCCGGCACCCCGGATTCCTCGGCGATCTCCCGCAGTCGGTTGGAATTCGAGCTGTTGCGGGCACCGACGACGAGGATCAGGTCGGCGACGCGGGCGAGGTCGCGTACCGCGCTCTGGCGGTTCTGGGTGGCGTAGCAGATGTCGCGGGTCTCCGGCCCCACAACGTCGTTGAACCGCCTCTTCAGCGCGTCGATCAGGGCGCTCGTGTCGTCGACGGAGAGCGTCGTCTGTGTGACATAGGCGATCGGCGTGTCTTCCTTCAGCGGCAGCGCATCGATTTCTGCCTCGTTCTGCACGAGGTAGGTCGGGCCGTCGATCTGGCCGAGCGTGCCCTCCACCTCCGGGTGGCCGGCATGCCCGATCAGGATCAGGGTACGCCCGCGGGCAATATAGTGGCGGCCCTGATTGTGGACCTTAGAGACGAGTGGGCACGTCGCGTCGAGCGTCGGCAGGCCACGGTCGCGCGCCTCGTCGATGACGACGCGCGGCACGCCATGGGCGCTGAAGATCGTGATGGCGCCGTCCGGCACCTCGCTCAGCTCCTCGACGAAATGCGCGCCTTTCGCGATCAAGTTCTCCACCACGTGGCGGTTGTGCACAATCTCATGACGGACGTAGATCGGCGGGCCGTATTTCTGCAGCGCCAGCTCTACGATATCGATCGCGCGAACGACGCCAGCACAAAAGCCGCGCGGTTGGGCCAGAATGACTCGCAAGCGGCGTTCCGCCGTGTCCTTCAACACAGTCGCCCCCAACCCGATACCAGTCCCCCTCTAGCACGAACCTATGCCACGCGGCAGGTCGGAGGTCGAGTGATCGCAACGGCGGATCGATAAGTTGTTTCAGAGGGTTGCCGTAATATTACACCGGCCAGGGACTGTCTTTGAATGGCTGGACCGAAGCCGTTCCAGACGTCCCGAAGGCGATCTGGAAGCGGCTTTCGCGGGCGTCGCGGGGTCAGCCGCCGAGGCGCTTTAGCCGAATGATAACCGCGTTCTGCCCCGCGCCGATGTGCAAGGCCGCGTCGGCGAAGGTCGGCACGAGCATGTTGGCAGCCTTGCTGCTCAGGGCGTAGGGCTCGCGCGGCATCCCGAACAGCTTGTCGAACTCATTGTTTCCGTTGACGTCATGGTAACCGACGACGGCGTAGGTACCAGGCGGAATATTGTCGAACTCGGTCTCCACAAACCCCTTGGCGGCCGTGATGGCGTGCGAGTAGGGGCACCCTTCGCGGCTCAGCCCCTTGTCGCAGAGCGCGACCTTCACCGTGCCGCTGTCGGTTTCGACGTTCTCCACGATGACCGTGACCGTCCCCGTCGTCGGGGCCGGAGGCGGCTCTGGCACGGCCGGCTCCACCGCTGCAGCGGACGGCTGCTCAACGCTTGCCGTCTCGGCAGCGGTCGGCTCGGCGGGCTTTGGATGAGGCTTGCGCTGCTCGGCCTGAGTATTGGCAACTGCTACGGGGGCCGGGCCAGGTTCCGGCTCGACCACCGCACCGGACCTTGGAGTCGGACCAATGAAGGGTCTCAGCATCGACCCCGCGAGCGGCGACGGTGCGAGAAGATAAGCCGGCGGCTCCTCAGGAACGGGCAGGAACTCCACGCCGGGCGTGACCTGCGCCCTGGCCGATGTCGTCGCGAAGGCCAAGCCTGCGATGAGGAGCGCCGCGATCTTCATCCGTTCTGCTCGAACCGTGACTCGCCGACGTCCCGCGTTTCGACCACGGTATTTTGTCAAAACGCGGACAATCCCTGAAATCGCGCCCCTCCTAGCCTCTTTCGCTTGAACGCCTCTATGACTTCCGTCAAGGCCCGATCGATCGGCTGCGGCTCGTAGCCGAGCTCCCGCCGTGCCTTCGAGCTGTCAAAGGGCGCCGAGCGGAGCGCAATCTGCACGGCTTCGCGCGTCACGATCGGCGGCACTCGCGTGATATCCGCGAGAGCGCCGGAGACGACGCCGGTCGCAAGCGCCAGCGCTCCCGGGATTCGGTAGCGCGGCATGCGATGCCCCGACTTGCTTTCAAGGTCCGGCAAAAGGTCGCGCATCGCTCGGTTCTCACCACCGAGAATGTAGCGCTCGCCGGCGCGCCCCCGCTCCGCTGCCTTCATGATCCCGTCCGCAATGTCATGCACGTCGACGAGATTGAGCACGCAGTCCATGAAGAACGGCGAGCCGCCGGAAAGGAAGAGCGCAATCATAGCCGTCGGCGGCGTCATGTTGGGATCGCCGACGCCGACCGGAACGGTCGGATTGACGACGACGACGTCCATTCCACGGCGCGCCGATTCAAGCGCGGCCTGCTCTCCGCGGTGCTTCGAGCGCGTATAGGGGCCAGGCATCTCGTCAAGCGCCGGCGGAGCGGACTCGGTGACCGCCATGCCGTTGCGCCGTTTCGGAAGAAGGATCGATTCCGTCGAGCAATGCACGACGCGCGGCGTCCGCTTCGCCGCGGCGGCCTGAAGCACGACCTCTGTCCCCGCCCGGTTGACCCGATCGAAGTCGTCCCTGTCGCGCCGCCAGAGATGCGCGATCCCGGCCAGGTGATAGAGGCAGTCGACGCAGTCGAGCGCGCCCTCGACCGCCCGCCAATCATCGACGGAGCCGCGGACATATTCGACTCCCGGGGTCTCCCCTTCGGCAATGTCGAGCACCCGCACCGCATCCCCGCGTCGCTTCAGCGCCTCGACGAGATGCCTGCCGATGAAGCCAGAGCCGCCGGTGACGAGAACACTCGCCATTCAGCCGGCCTTCCTGGCGGTGGCCGGCGCGACAACCCCGATTGCGATCATGAAGGACGGCAGCACGATCAACGAGATGATCAGCACGAACAGGATCGCAAGGCCGAGAAGGACACCCATGCTGAACAGACCCTCGTGCTTGGCGAGCGCGAGCGTGGCGAAGGCGGCGACGGTGTTGAGCTGCGTGATGAGAACAGCGACAGGCGTCGAAGTGTCAAGAACCTCGCCTTCGCCGTCCTTGCAGCACTTACTGTGCCCGACCTCGCGGGCGCGGCTCACCATATGAATGCTGCTCGCCACGCCAAGCCCGATCAACAGCGGAATGACGATAACGTTGGCGAAATTGAAGGGAAGGTGGAGCGCGGCCGACCCGGCGACGACCCAGAGCGAAGCAACGGCAAGCGGCAATAGCACGAGGACGACATCGGAAAACCGCCGCCTTATCAGGGCGACGACGATGACGATGGCGAAGACCGTGTAGGCGATCGCCTCGGCGAAGGAGAGCAGTACCGCCTGCGCCGCCCCGGCGATACTGGCGGGCGGACCCGACGCCTCGGGAGCCACGCTCTCCACTTCTTCGGCGAAGCGCTTCATCTCCGCCGCCGTCTCTGGCTCTTTTTTTGGAAGCACACGAAGCCGGAAGGATCCGCCCGCCGACACCCACTCCCCGCGAAGGTCGTCGGGGATATCGGCAATGACGACGGGTCTGTCGACGGAAAGCATCTGCCTGAGATTGGTGACGATCGATGGCATCTCGCGCGTCAGCGCATCGCCGAGCTCCTTCAGCGCGGCACCGCCGGTGCCGCGCGCCGCAGCGAAATTCGAGAGTGCGTCGGCAAGCTCACGCCCGGCCGGTGGGATCGAGGGATCGATGGGATTGTCCGCGGGTGTGTCGGCGATCCGGTCCGCGCTCGCCTTCATCTTCACGAATGCGTCCTGGAGCTCCGCGTCCGTCGGCGCCGGCTTCGGATCTCCCGGCACGAAGAAGCTGTCGCCAAGCCGCTCGCGCACGGTGGTGAGCGCGGCGAGCTTGGTGTCCTGGTCGCGCGGCACGAAGTTTCCGATCCAGCGGACCCCGGCGACATCCGGCAGCTCCGAGAGCCGCTTGGAGAGATCGGTGGCGCCCTTCGTGTCAGACGCGAGCACGTTCAGTGCATAGGGCGACGTCTCGGGGTCTGCCGCAAGGTCCCGGTAGGTGCGGACTGCCTCGGTGCGCTGATTCTGAAGATTCAGCGGATTCGTGTCGATCTTCGCCCGCGGCGCCATCACCGCCGCGGCGACGGTCGCAATGCCGGCGATGACGAGGATTGCCCGGTAGTGCCGGTTGACCAGCCCCGTGATGCCGATGTGCTGGATGGCACGCGC
Source organism: uncultured Alphaproteobacteria bacterium (assembly GCA_963761005.1). Taxonomy (GTDB): domain Bacteria; phylum Pseudomonadota; class Alphaproteobacteria; order Rhizobiales; family Afifellaceae; genus DASWJZ01. The sequence goes on along the minus strand of CAVXFK010000026.1, from coordinate 49,614 downwards.
GGACGGCTCTGCGCGCATCACGGAAAGCAGCGCCGGCAGCACCGTGAAGGTGATCACCAGCGCGACGAGCATGCCGAAGGCGGAAATGATGCCGAATTCCGCAAGCCCGACATAGCTCGTCGGGACGAAGGAGAGGAATGCGAGCGCCGCGCACAGCGCGCTCAACCCGATGCTCAACCCCTCTCCCGTGATCGCCGTCCTGAGCGCTGCTTCGCGCGACGCGCCGCTTCGCGCCGCTTCGAGATAGCGCAAGCTGAGGTGCGTGCCGAAATCAATGCCGAGGCCAAAGAACAGCACCATGAACGCGACCGAGATCAGATTGAGCCGCCCGACCGAGACGGCGGCGAGCCCCGTCGTCCACACCGCACCCATGAGAAGCGCGATCAGGAGCGCAGCGATCGTCCGTCCCGACCGGATGCCGATTGTCAGGATCGCAGCAACGAGAATGAGCGAGAGGCCGCTCGCATAAAGCGCGCTTGAGAACGCGTCGTTCAATTCTTGCTGTCTGAGCACCGGCTCACCTGTGAGCCGGAAGCGCGCATCGGGATGTGCAGCGCGCGCCGCAGCGATCGCCGCCCGGATTGCATCGATCGCCGGACCGGCCCGGTTGATGGAGCTGTCGTTCAGGACCGGCGTCAGCTGGATGATCTGGCGCGTCGAGCCACGATCCATGCCGACGCGAAAAAGCGCGCTCCACCGCATCTCTGCCGGCTTGCCCGTGGCTGCATCGCGCACCGTCGCGGCAAGCTGCGTCAGGAGCTGGGCGAGCGAGGGCGGCACTGCACTTTCAGCGACTCCATCCGCCGCCAGTCCGACAAGGCCCGCCACGCCACGCAGGCTCGGATCTTCTGCGAGGCTTGTCATCAGGCGCCGCGCCGGGCGTATCTCTTCTCCGATCGCATGAATCTGATCGGGATCGAGGAACATCAAGCCGTAGTGCTGGAAATAGGGAGAGTTGGCGGGAAGCTCGACCGACTGGATGAGATCCTTGTGTTGCGCAAGGCGCGCTGCCAGATCGCGCGCGGCGGCGTCCGCGCCGTCCGCCGTCTTGGCGTCGATGACGACGACGGCGACCTCCTCCCGCGGAAAGGCCTTCTCGAAGGCATCGTCCGCCTTCCGGAATGGAAGCTCAGCGGAGAGGATTTCCTGCGTGCTGGTGTTGATCGTGAGCCGCGTCGCGGCCAAGCCGGCCAGCACGGTAAGGATGAGGGCGACGCCGAGCACTACCCAGGGCATCCGCGTGGCCATGCCCACGCATGCCCTCGTGATGAAGTCGCCCAATCTTGACATTCGGGGAGTTGCTCCGACGTGATCGGCTATCTTGGCGAGCGCCTTGGACTGCAAGGTTGGGCCGTAAGACGGCCGAAATCGGCAGCAGGACGCTTGTTAAGGCCAGGCGGCGGGTTGCCGCAAGCCATTTTGGTCGCGCATTGTGCGGGCCCGGGGGCACGATTTTGAACGACGCAGTATTCGAGAGCCGCTTGACCTTGGCCGGAAGCGCCGTGGAGGAAACCTTGGCGGAGCTTCTTGGCGCAGCGCCGATTTCAGGCGAAATCGCGCGGCCGACCCGGCTGATCGAGGCCATGCGCTATGCAACGCTGGCCGGCGGCAAGCGCCTGCGGCCGTTCCTGGCCGTGGAAGCGGCGCGCCTTTTCGGGGCCGAGGGACCGGGCGTGCTGCGCGCGGCCGCTTCGGTCGAGCTGATCCATTGCTACAGCCTGGTGCACGACGACCTTCCGGCGATGGACAACGACGATCTCCGCCGCGGCCGCCCCACCACGCACATCGCCTACGACGATGCGACGGCGATCCTCGTCGGCGATACGCTTCTGACCCTTGCCTTCGACGTGCTTGCCGACGAACGGACCGATCCCGAACCGGCGATCCGGGTTGCGCTTGTTTCGACGCTGGCGCGCGCTTCCGGCATCGGCGGCATGGCCGGCGGACAGATGCTCGACCTTGAGGCCGAGGGCCGCTTCGCGAAGGACGGCAATCCACTCGCCCTCGACGACACGGAAATCCTCCGCCTGCAGGCGATGAAGACCGGGGCGCTCCTGACCGCTTCCGCCGAGATGGGCGCCATCGTCGGCCGCGCCGACAGATGCGGTCGCGACGCGCTTCGCACCTACGGACACGTGCTCGGCCAGGCATTCCAGATCGCCGACGACCTCCTCGACGTAGAATCCGACGCGGCGACGCTCGGCAAGGCGACCGGCAAGGATTCGGAGAAGGGCAAGGCGACGCTGGTCGGCCTTTGGGGCGTTGAGGCTGCGCGCAAGCGCTTGGCCGCGCTCGTGGCGGAAGCCGAAAAGGCGCTCTCCGGCTTCGACGCGCGCGCCGATGTGTTGCGCCGCGCCGCTCACTTCGTCGCCGATCGGAAGAGCTGAAGCGCAGGGCCGATGGCGGAGTTCGGCCTGCGTGGGGTGATCGCGGCGGCGGCAACGCCGATCACCGCGAACCTTGAGCCGGACTGCGAGCGCTTCGTGGCGCTTTGCGCAAGGCTCCTCGAAGAGGGTTGCGACGCGCTGAACGTTTGCGGCACGACCGGCGAGGCGACGTCCTTCACGGTGGCGCAGCGCATGGCGATCATGGACGCCGCCGCTTCCGCGCTACCGCTCTCCCGCCTGATGGCGGGCACGGGCGCTGCCGCGCTCGCCGACGCGGTTGCACTGACGAAGCATGCCGCGGAACTCGGCTTCGCCGGCGCGCTGATCATCCCGCCGTTTTACTACAAGGACATCTCCGACGACGGCATGCTCAGGCTGTTCGAGCGGATCGTCGCGGCAACGGCCGAGAAGCCGATCGATCTCTACCTCTACAATTTTCCGGCGCTCTCCGGCGTCGTTTATGCGCAGCAGCTCGTCGAGCGCCTGGCGGCCGAATTCGGCAGCCGCATTGCGGGTCTCAAGGACTCTTCCGGCAATCTCGATTACGCGAGGGGAATCGCGACGGCGCTGCCAAAACTCCGCGTCTTCCCGAGCAACGAGGCGGTGCTCTTGGAGGCGCGCGCCGGGGAATTCGCCGGCTGCATCTCGGCGAGCGCCAACGTCAACGCAGAATTCTGCGCGCGCGCGTTCCGCGGCGGCGACAAAAATGCGTTGGCGACCGCGACGAAGATCCGCGCGCTCGTTTCGCGCAAGCCGCTGATCGCGAGCGTCAAGGCGGTGCTCGCGCATCGCATGGACGATCAGGCGTTCGAGGCGGTAATGCCGCCCCTGACGCCCCTCTCGGGCGCCGACAAGGCACAGCTGATCGGCGACGTTGCGCCGCTGCTCCGGAAAGAGGCGAGCGCTGCAACGAGAGGTTTCGACACTTCGTCGGACTAGAAGTCCGCTGCCGTCTCGGAGAGCCGCGGGTGCTTCAGATCCCGCTCCGACAAGATCGCCGCGCGGCCATCAAGCGGCCACTCGATCCCGATCTCGGGATCGTTCCAAATGATGCCGGCGTCGTGCTCCGGCGAGTAGAAGTCCGAGACCTTATAGGCGACCTCTGTGCTCGGCTCGAGCGCGCAGAAGCCATGGGCGAAGCCGACTGGCACAAACAGCTGTTCGCCGGCTTCGGCCGTGAGAACCGCAGACACGTAGCGGCCAAAGGTTGGTGAGCCGCGCCGGATATCGACCGCCACGTCGAAGACGGCGCCACGCGCCGCTCGGACGAGCTTCGCCTGGGCTCGCGGTAGACGTTGATAGTGAAGGCCGCGAATTGTGCCGGCGGAATGGGATAGGGAAAGGTTGTCCTGAACGAAGCCTATGCCTATCCCAAGCTTCTCGTAAGCACGCCGATTCCAGGTCTCGACGAAGTAACCGCGCGTATCCGCAAATCGGCGCGGATACACCAGTTTCACGTCTTCGATGGCCAAGCTTCTGACGTCCATCGGCAGCTTCTTCCATGAAGCGTCCGCGTATCACAATGGATCGCGGTGACCCTCCACAAACGCCGCCGAGGCACTTGCGCGAGCTAGCCGTCGCATTGCGAACGCAGGGAAGGGCAGCCCGTACGGACTGCCCCACCTTGGCCACCTGTTGTGTTCAGCAAAGCAGGCCTTACACCGCGCCGCGGTCACTCCTGCTGCGGCGTGGCCCTCAGGCCGCCGATGCTTGCGTTCCTACCAGCCCGGTATGTGCCATCAGAGCGGCCGATCCGCGCTTCTCGCGGCGTTTCCGCCACCGGAGCAAGCCGGTGCCGAACAGCGCGGTACCGAGCAGGAGGGCGGCTGGAGGCAGCGGCACCGCCAACGGGGCGCTAACCAGATCGAACTTCGCACTCACCGTCGCCGGGCTGCTCCCATCGAAGCCGAAGAGGCCGTCGCTCAGGAATATGTTCAGTAGCCCGCCATTCCCGAAGAGCACACTGACGGGGCCGTCCCACAGGACATAGTTGAAGAGAACCAGCGAGCCCGTAACGCCGACGACCAGCCCAGAAATAGCCGGCGAAATGAAATCGAAGCTCGTCGTAATGATTTGAGGACTCAGAACGTCGTCCAGGTTGGCACAGCACTCCGGGGTGCTAACCGTGAAAAGAGGAATCCACCCCGTCGACTGCCCGGCGCTGTCGAGAGTGAAATTGAAGTTGTTACCCGCGACCGGATCGACTTCGATCACCAGGCCAGGGTCCGTTGTGTTGGGGGCGACCGAAAACGTCCCCGTAAACGACGTCGCAGAACTCGGGCCAGCCCAAACCGCCGCCAGCGAAACCAGCGCGAATAGTATCCTTGCTTTCATATTCAACCCCCAGCAGCCGAACACACGGCATGGTATACAATTACGCCACCGATGAACTGAAAATTAAATGCGAGTTCGTGTCAAGTGGCCGCCATTGGAACATGGTTACCGCCGATCCAGGGGTGTCGTCGCCGCCACAAAAGTCACCGACTTTTAAGGGCCGCATGGCGCCAGATTCGACGAAGTTCACGCGCCGCCGCCAGCAGGCACAGTCGCTCCAATCGGGGATCAACTAACCGTGATTTAAGGGTGCCCGACTGTGATTGTCGGGGCCGCCGTTCAGCGCCCGTCGGGCGTCCTCACGCCAAAGAATTTGTTCTTGACGGCGTCGTAGTGCTCCTCCGGCCTGTATATTTGAACAGGCAAGCCAAGGCTCTCCGCCCTGAGCTGACCCATCGCCGAAAGCAAAGAGAACGCAGAGAGAACCTGGTTATCCTGAATCTGGATTTGATTGAGCTGAGCGTTTAGGAGCTCTTGTTGCGCGTCGAGCACATCCAGCTCGGTCCGCTGGCCCACCTTCTGTTCTTCTTGCACGCCATTTAGAGAAGCGCTTGCCGCCGCAACTTGCGCGGCGGCCGCGGCGACGGAATCCTTTGTGGCCACCCACTGACTCCAGGCGGTAACGACCGCGGAGAGCACCTGATCGCGGGCAAGATCGATCCCGATCTTGCTTTGACCCTCCGTCTCCTTCGCTTGTCTTATCTGTGAGGAAACCGCCCCGCGCTGATAGAGCGGCACGGAAAGCCCCGCCCGAACAGAACCCGAGAAGGTATCCGTTCCAGAGCTATCACCGGCGAGGCCATAGTCTTGGCCGATCGCGCCGGACAGAGTGAGGGAAGGCAGCAACGCCCCTTCTGCCTGCTTCACCGCGTAGCCGCTGCTGTCCGCCTGGTATATCGCGCTAAGCACGACCGGGTGGTCGGCCTGCGCAATCGAAACGGCTTCGGGCAGTGTATTCGGCAGCAGGCGCGTATAAGGGAAATACGCGGTCGTCACATTGGGATCGCGCCCGACAATGCGCCGAAAATTCGCCTTGCTGGTGCGCAAGGCGGCGTCGGCCAGACTCAAATCCGACCGCGCCCCGGCAAGACGCGCTTCAGCTTGAGATATGTCGGTTTTCGTTGCTTCGCCGCCTTCGAAGCGATCCGTCGTCGCCTGCACGCTCTTCTCAAGAAAGCTGATGTTCGCTTGCCTGACTTTGAGGATCTCCTGATCGCGAACGACTGCAAGGTAGGCGCTCGCCGCGTCGAACAGCACGTTCTGTTCGGTATTCGCCAGATTCTCTCGCGAGGCCTCGATGTTGGCCTTTGCACTGCGGATGGCGTTTACGTTGCGGAAGCCTTGAAAGATGTTCTGCTGGACCGAAAGGCTCAGGTTCCCGCCAGTATTGCGGGTGGACGCCCCGGGGTCTGGAACCGAAACGGCGGTGCTCAGACCGGCTCCGCCGGCGACGCTGGGAAGAAACGCCGCCTTGGCCTGTGGAAGGGTCTCATCTGTTGCCCGCGTGCCCGCCCGCGCGGAATTCAACTCCGGACTGAAGCGATAGGCGTCGGCCAGCGTATCGACTATGGCGCCGCCCGCCGCGACCGGTTCGCCTTGTCCTCTCGCGCTTGCCAACTCGGCGACGGCGCCGCCCGACGAAGCCGGCTCGGGTCGCTCTGTCGCGCTCGCACCCCCAGCGACGGGCGCGGCCGCCGTCAAAGCCACGTGTGGCATCGAATTGACGTGTCCGCCCGAGCTTGCGCATCCCCCAATCACGCCGAGGAGAAGCGCCAAGGCTGATCGCACTATCATTACAGGAGCCCGCCCCTGCGCTCGGAGGCGTCCCGGCTGCGCCGAAACACTCCTCGCGGTTTGTCGCCTTCCCAAGTGCTCCGGAGGGAACACCCCTACTATTATCTACTCGTCTATCTACCCGTCGGGGAGTGAGCCCGCCACCGCGTGCCGCGTGTCGCCTCCTCGGTTTCGGTTTGTTTGTCCCTAATATTCGCGGTTTTTTCGCGGCAGTGGTACAAAGGACATACCGTAACGTTCCGCCGGCGACGTTTCATCCGCGCCAAGCGGCCTTCTCCCCCACCGCAAGAAGCCGAGCACGGACTTCCCGTCTGCTCGCGCGTACGGCCGCCGTTTCAACCTCCGGCACTCGCATCCCTCAACGGCGGCGACAGCCGCACGGCATCATCCTGGGAGAACACGCCGTAACGCTGCTTGTCCTCCAGCACCTTGAGAACAATCTCAGTTTCGATCGTTGGTGCCTCCATGGCGAAGCCATAGACGAGGCACGTGTCGCAGAGGATATTGATAACTCGCGGCACGCCACCACTCGCTTGGAAGATCGCCTGCTTCGCAAGCAGCGTAAAGAGCTCCGGATCACCGCCGGCTACGCCCAGGCGATGGGAGATATAACCCTCCGTCTCCTCCATGCCCAACGCGCGCAGATGATACTCCGACGAAACACGTTGGTTGAACTGGACCATGTTCGGGTTTTGCAGCAACTCCCTGAGCTGCGGCTGCCCCACGAGGATCAGCTGGAGCAGCAGGTCCTTGTCCGCATTGATATTGGACAGCATCCGAAGCTCCTCAAGCCGCGCTTCACCGAGGTTCTGCGCTTCGTCGACAATGAGGATCGTGCTGCTCCCCTCCGCGTAGGCATCAGTAAGAAAGTCCTGAAACCGCTTGTAGAGCCCAACGGATGAGGCGTCCTCGAAAGGCTGACCGAGCGACATCATGATCCAAGCGAGCAGATCGGTCCCTTCTTTCGGCGTGCTCGAGATCAGCCCGACTTTGAGATCGCGCGGCATTTGACTGAGAAGGCGGCGGATCAGAGTGGTCTTCCCCGATCCGACCTCGCCGGTGATCACGGTGAATCCAGCGCGATTTCTGACTCCGTACTCCAGCATCGCGAAGGCCATGCGGTGAGCAGGCCCAAGATACAAGAAAGCAGGATCAGGCAGTATCGAGAATGGCTTCTCGCTGAATCCAAAAAAGGCCTCGTACATAGCCGTCCGACGCGATCACCTTAATTTCCAAAGCGTAAAAGCGGCCCGGAAATAACACAACGCCAAATCCGCAAAATTGACTAATCGTCCGCTATTGCGCAGATCAGCGCCCGACCTTCGAGTCCAAACGGCGCGTACAGACCACCGTCCGCAGCGCTGATCAGTATGCGTTCTTTCCTGCGAGAACGGAAACTGCAGTCAGGGAAAGTATCCTGAGGTCAAAGAGAATGCTCCAGTTCTCGGTATAGTATACGTCGTATCGAACCCGTGCTTCCATCAGGCCGAGTTGCGGAGTCTCGCCCCGAAGACCGTTCACCTGTGCCCAGCCAGTGATTCCTGGCTTCACGCGGTGTCTCGCGAAATAGCCACGGATCCGCGTTGAGTATTCCTCGTTGTGATCGATCGCATGCGGCCGCGGACCAACGAGAGACATCGTGCCGTTGAGCACGTTCAAGATTTGCGGCAACTCATCGATGCTGGTCCGCCGGATGAACCTTCCGATCCGGGTAACGCGTGGATCTCTGCGCGTAGCTTGCACAGTTCGCTCGCCTGCCGGCGCGTCGACGCGCATCGAGCGGAACTTGTAGATGTCGAATTCTTCGTTGTTGAAGCCCAGTCGCTTCTGCCGATAGAACACCGGCCCCGGGCTGTCCAACTTGACCGCCGCCGCGACCAAGGCGAAGAAGGGAAGCAGCAGGATCAAGAGAATCGAGCCAAGCACATAGTCCTCGATCGTCTTAGCAACGGTTCCCCAGCCGGACAGCGGCTTGCGGGAGAGCTCTAGCACCGGAGAATTCGGGAAAAGATTCAACGCGTGATCGCCGAAGCCGGGCCTGCCCGCAAGGTTTAGCCGGAACCCGACAAGATCCGCCGCCAGATAGACCGATACGGGAAGCTCTCTTAGCTGCTCCACCAAAGCCATCACGCTTTCATCCTCGTTCCACGGCAGCGCGATGATCACGTCGTCGACGAGGTTCCGTCGGACGCTCCTGCTTAGATCTTGCAGATCGCCCAGTATCGGAAGGCCTTCGATGTAGCCCCGGCTTCCCTCCGGTCGCACGAAATCGAATATGCCAACAAACGACGCGAAATACGGAGCGCTTGGAAGCACATTGGCGATGAACGTCCGGGCTTGCGGCCCCGTCCCCACGACAGCGACGTTCCGCCTAATCAAACTGAGGTCCGAAAGCTCTCGGAAGACCCTCATCAAGACAAGACGATAACTCAGCAATATGACAATGACGCTCACGGCGAAGGCCCCAGTCCAGAGCCGAGAAAAATAGTGCGACACATGCATCGAAAAGAGGATTGCGAAAAGAAATAGGAAGGAGCTGAAGACCGCAAGAACCAGCCGGTCGAGATACGCGAGCGGGTTCATAAGAGCCCGGAGAGAGTAGAGACCCGCGAATTGGGAAAGCATGAAGATCGCCAACGCGACGAACGTTATCGCAGGCACATAGTAGTCGAGACCGCCGGGACGCCACCCTACGATCCCAGCATACGCAACGAACCCGCACGCGCCGACCGCCATCGCATCAAATGCGATCAGCAAGCCGATCACGATCGAAGCAGAAAAAGTGTAGGACCGGCGCGCAATCGGGCCGTCCAACTCGACATGAGATTCACGCAGCACCGGAAATCCCCACAAATCCGGTTGTGGCTCCATTGACCCGCGGCGCGCAAACGCCGTTGGCCCCGCCTCACAGAACCACCTTAGCCCCCATCTCAAGCTAGCAGAGTAATACCTCTAATTTAAGTGAATTTTTAACCGTATTTGCATCGCCGGGGCTCTACGACCGATTTCTGCGGCCACGGCCATCCCACTTTGAGCCGCCGGGCCGCGCCCCTTCCCGGTTCCCGGCGACCAGATCAAAATGACGCAGGCGAGCGGTGGGAAGCCGGACGGGAGTGAGCGGTCATCAGGCTCCGTAAGGAACGCTGTCTGCCGGTTCGTTTGCCTTGACGCGGGAGGCACCTTTGAAGAGAACGTCGGAGCGGAAAAAGACGCTGTGCCAGACCTCAAGGCCCAGCAAGGTCCAGATCCGCATCTCCTCGTTCCCTCGCCCTGCATCGTGATCCTGCAGGAGCGAGCGGATTGCGCTGCGGTCCATGATCTCGGCGACAAATGACGTAGGGGAATCAAGCAAGTCCCACGCCAGCGACCGCAATTCGCCCCTGAACCAACTCTCGAGCGGCACTCGGAATCCGACTTTGCGGCGGTCCACGATCTCATCCGGCAGGTAGCGGCGGGCCACCTCCTTCACTACCCACTTTGTCTTGCCTGAGCGCACCTTTACCGACGAGGGTAGAGAAAACGCCAGTTCAACCAACCGGTGATCGAGGAATGGCGGCCGGAGCTCAATGGACACTGCCATCGACATGCGGTCCCCGCGTTCAAGCAGATTGTCCGGCAGCCATGAGGCGATGTCATGCTCCAGCATCCGACGCAGCGGGTCGCCCTGTAATGACGGAAGATTGATCTCCCGCCCCCCGGCACCGAGCAGCCTTCTGCGCTCCGACGCATTGAACGGCGCGAACCAGGTGTCGAGCCTTTCCGCCTCGCTGCCCGCTGCCGCGGCCCGCACCGCGATCCGCAGCCGGTTCGCGCTCGCCGGAAGGAGCCGCTCGCAGACCGCAGCAAGGGTGCTGCGCGCTGGCGAGGGGATGACCTCCACGATCGCTTGAAATATCCGCAAAGCGGTGCTTCGGGTATCCGCCGAACAATTCGTCGCTGCCTTCGCCGCTCAGGACGACTTTTACTCGCCGCCTTGCGGTTTCGGCGAGACGGAACACGGCGATATCCGCCGGCTCCGAGATCGGAGCGTCGCGGTGCCACGTGAGCCGCGGCCAGAGCTTGATGAAGTCGCCCGGCTCTACCGGCACCTCATGATGGTTCGTTCCAATCAGCTTGCTCACGCGCCGGGCGTGCACGCTCTCGTCGGAAGGAGAACCCGGAAAGCTCGCCGAGAACGTCTCGACCATGCCCTTGTCGCGCAGGCTGCTGATGATTGCCACGATGAGGCTGCTGTCGACCCCGCCGCTCAGATACGCCCCGACTGGGACGTCGGCGACAAGAGCGTTGGCCACCGCCTCCCGCAACGCTTCGCCCACACGGGCAACAGCCTGAACTTCTCCGCCCTTTGTCGGTCGCATCGAATCCGGGGGCGGCAGCTGCCAGTAGCGGCGCGGCTCGTCGGCGCCCTTGGGCGTGACCCGCAGCAAATGAGCGGGAGGAAGCTTGCGGATGCTCCGGAACAGCGTGTGCGGCGCGGGCACGGCGCGGCGCATAAGATAGGCGTCGAGGCTGTCGTGATCGACCGACGGCGGATCAGGCAAGACAGGCAAGAGTGCTTTGATCTCCGACGCAAAGGCGAACATCCTGGCGTCGACGTAATAGTAGAGTGGCAGGACGCCGAGACGATCCCTGAACAACCAAAGCTCGTTGCTGCGTGAATTGTGAAGGGCAAAGGCGAACTGACCTCGCAGGAGCTTCACCGATTCCGGACCGCCCGCCAGGTATGCAGACAGCAGCACCTCCGTGTCCCCTCCCGTGTGGTAGGGGTAAGGGAGGTCATCCCGCAATGCGCGATAATTGAAGATCTCGCCGTTGAAACAGACGTGGCAGCTGCCATCGAAGGAAGACATCGGCTGCGGCGAGCCTGCAACATCGATGATCGACAACCGGCGATGTCCGAAGCCGACACTGCCGTTGCACCAAAGACCCTCGTCGTCGGGGCCCCTGTGCACAAGCTGCGCGATCATCCTGCGCAACGCCTGCTCACTGACGGCTTCGCCGTCAAATCGAAACAGGCCGGCGATCCCGCACACTATGGTGTCCCCGCTGAGGGATTCACGGACTCTGCGACCTCGATGAGTTGCTGCGCCCTACGATTCCACGCGGCGTCCGCGACGGCTGCCCGCCGCAGTTCAGAGCCGGCCTTCCAGCCCTGTCTCAACGCCGTCCTCACTTTCTCGACAAAATCATCCGCGCTGTCCGCCACCGCCACCACGTTACGATACCACTCGACTTCCGCGAATTGCGTAGAGACGATCGGAAGACCCAAGGCAAGATATTCCTTTAGTTTGATAGGGTTGGACGATCGAATCCAGTCGTTTTGAACCCATGGCATCAGCGCCACGTCGAAACCGGATCCGTACCGCGGAATCTCGGTGTACGGCCGGAAACCCAACCAGTGCACGTTTGGCAGCCGCTGCAACCGTGCCATCGAGCAAGTCGCATCGCCAATCAGCACAAGCTGAGCGTCGGGAATCCCCTGCGCCACCCTTTCGAGCAGCTGAAAGTCGATGATGTAGTCGTCCAGTCCTCCGAAGAACCCGATCCGCGGGTGCGGAATCGCTCGAAGGTCAGCCGGCTCCTCCGTCGCATCCAGCCGGCGGAAGTGGTCAAGATCCACGCCGTGGTCCAGGAAATAAGCACGCCCGCCGGTCTTCGACCGCTCTTCCTCCATGAGAGATCGGCTGACATAGAGCACGCGGTCCGCGGACGTCAGCAACGAATGCTCCAGGCTTTGGATCAGCGGCGTGTTCGCCTCCGGGAACGCCGAGTGTCGATCGGATCGGTTGTAGAGAACCGCAACACGCGGCAAGCTTTTGACGACATCCCACGCCGTCGGGATTGTCACGACATAGATCGTCTCGCGAAACCCAAGGGCCCAGGTGCACAACCGCACCTGCAGACGCACGAGCGCCGCGTTCATGGCCCGGACCAGACCGCTGCCATAAAACGGCAGTAGCAGCGGCGTAAAGACGGCGAACCGAGGAAGTTCCGGGACCGGGCGTCGAAGCAGCCTGGCCATGCTTCGGGCCTTTCTCAGGATGCGCCTGAACGGCTGCGTGCTACGGCCCGGTAGCGGCATGCGCATCGTCATGCTGTTTACGAACAGCACGTTGCGATGCTCGGCCACGCCCCGCATCAGTTGGAAGTCCGAGTGCGCCTGATTGTGGTACCACCAGTCCTGCGCAGAAAAGCAGACGTATCCGATACCGCGATCCATGCTGCTGCTCTGAACAGCGGCCGGATTTACATCCTCTTTCGGGAGGAGAAGCCCCATCAAAGCACCACCCGGCTCCACAAGCCAAGATCAACATCCGCCGAGCACGTCACAAACGTGCCAGCGTCCACCAAGAAGCCACCTCAACCCAACTGAATAACAGGCAGACCCCTCGGCCAGATAAGACAACAAGAGAATTTCGTCGCGCTATTGCAAGAGCAATCGCAGCATTAACGCTACCGTCACGCGCCCGCCATCGATTGCTGCTGGCGGCCGATCCAGTTCGCGGGATTCCTCACACTCGCTGTGTGACCAGACCCTCGTAATGTTTCAGCAGAATGTCGGCGGCCGTACCCCAGGAGAACTTCTCTACTGCCCTGCGCCGTCCCGCTACGCCCATCGCACGCGCGCGCGCCGGATGCTGCAAGAGGTCGCAGATCGCATCGGCCAGAGAAGACGGATCGGCAGGAGCGACGAGATGCCCGGTCTTCCCGGGCTCCACGATGAACGTCATCCCCCCGACCCTCGTCGCTACGACCGGGAGCTCGTGCATCATCGCCTCGACCAGGCTCATCCCGAAGGACTTGCTCAGCGACGGATTTACCAGGACCGCCGCCTTTCGATAGAACTCGGTGGTCGCCGTATAATTCACTTTCCCTTCGAAGAAGATCCGCTTGCCAAGCTCCGGGCCGGCAGCGGCTTCAAGATGCCCCGGGTAGGGGTCCTCGCTGTCGCCTTCGTAAAATCGCCGCAGGGCGGCGACCGTAGGGTCTTTGCTGAGACCCACAAGGAAACTAAGAGGCGCCGAACCGAAGCCGCCGACGATGCGGAGGCGGGCATCCGGGAAGCGTTTCAGGACCTCATGGAACGCAGCGATCAGATCATGAATGCCTTTTTCCGGCGACACCCGGCCGACAAAAAGGACGTCCTGGCTTGCGGCGTGGGCCAACTCGGCTTCCGGGACGACGACGGCGGCGTTCGGCACAGTGACGCAGCGCTCGGCGAACTCCGGAAACGCGTCGGCGATCGTGGCGGTGATGTATTCGCTGCAACCCACGACGAGGTCGGTTGCCGCAAGCCGAGCGGCGATGCACGACCGATCGATCTGCGTCAGCCACTCGCACTGCATGTGCAGCACGATCTTGATCCGGGGGTTCAGCCGTCGGATGACGGGGACGAACTGTGAATAGTTCATGACGTGCGCAATGTCGCAGCGGAGCCGCCGGCATTGCATGGCCGCTTCGAAGGCGTAGCCGGCGTCACGCCAAGCAGAGGCGAAGGCGGGGATGTTCCCCGGCCTTTCGCCACGCATGCGGACGAGCCGATTGATGACGCGATTGGCGCCCGTGCGGGCATGGACGTAGTCGATGCCGTCATGCCGGAAGGCGTGGCTCCTGAGCGCGCTGCCCTGGTTGCTGACTATTGCAAGCTCATGGCCCCGCCGGGCGAGCAGGCGCGCGACCTGGTAGACCCAGATCGGAAGAGAACCCTCCTGTACCGGCGGGTTGACCCGGTCGATCGGCTGCGCAACGAACGCTATACGCATGGTCTGCGTCGGCCTGCCGTTCACGCCGACATTGGTCCGAGCGCGGCCGCAGCCCCACGATCACGCGACGTGGGATTCACGACGCTGCGTCTCTCCAAGCTTTTTGGACATTTCGTCGGCGACGTCGGCAAGGATGGTGTCGAGGTTGCGATTTGGCCGAAATCCCACAAGCGCGGCAATGCGCTTGAGCGAAGGAACGCGCCGCTGCATGTCCTCGAATCCGGCCGGGTAGGCCTCCTCGTAAGGCACAAGCGCGATCTTCGACTTGGAGGCGGTCTTCTCGATCACCCGCTCGGCGAGTGTCTTGATCGAGATCTCTTCGTTCGATCCGATGTTGAATACCTTGCCGTAGGCCTTGGGATTGGTCACGAGCTCCACGAGAGCTGGGACGACATCCTTGACATGACAGAAGCAACGGGTCTGGCTTCCATCGCCGTGCACCGTCAGCGGCAGCCCGCGTAGGGCCTGCGACACAAAGTTCGGGATCACCATTCCGTACTGCCCGGTCTGGCGCGGACCGACGGTGTTGAAGAGCCGCACTACGACTACCGATAGTCGAGTCTCCTGGTAGTAGGCCATGGCGAGAAATTCGTCGGTCGCCTTCGAGTTCGCGTATCCCCAGCGGGACTTGTCCGTCGGCCCCATAATCCGATCGTCGTCCTCCGAGAACTCGTCCTTCTTGCTCTTGCCGTAGACTTCCGAGGTCGACGTGATCAGCACCGTCTTGCGGTACTTTGACGCGCAACTCAGCACGCGCTCGGTGCCCACAATATTGTTGATCAACGATTTGGTCGGCTTGTCGATGATGAGACGGACGCCGACCGAGGCCGCCAGATGGTAGATGCGATCGGCGTGACGGATCAGCTCATCGATCAGCGTCTCGTCGCGGATGTCGCCGATGTAGCATTTGAACCCGCTTCGCCCCTCCAGGTGCTCGATATTGCTATATTTTCCGGTGGTCAGGTTGTCTACGACGACCACGCTTTCGCCGCGGTCAAGCAGGTAGTCCGCCAAGTGCGAGCCGATGAAGCCCGCCCCTCCTGTGATCAAGTGTGTTGCCATGTGACTCTGTTCCAGCCCCTGTTCAAAGCGCTTCTGCAACGGCGTGGTGTACGCGCCATTGGATGTTCGGATAAGACTCCTGAAGCTCCCTCACCCTGTAGCCGGCCCGCTGCAACAAATCGCGACAAGCGCTCATCTTCCAGTCGACAGCGACCTTATCCGGTCCGTCGACCTCGAACACGACCTTGGCGCTCTTCCCGCTAAGAATTCTGTTTCATCCCGTGCAGCACTTCGATTTCCGCCCCCTCGACGTCAATCTTTACGAGATCCGGCGTGGGGCCGCGACCCGCCGCCACCCAATCGTCGAGCGCGATCAGCGGAACGAGTATCCTGCCCGCCGGATCGGGAGGAGGCCCCGCCGACTCCAAAGTTGCACCGCCCGAATACTCGGCCAAGAGCAGCGTCTCCTCTCGCGTCTCGGAGCCCACGGCCGCCTCAATACAGTCCGTATTACTAAGCGCATTCAGAGAGCAGTTGAATTGAAGAAGAGCGAAGTTACGAGGCACCGGTTCGAACGCTACAATGGTTCCCGCGGTGCCGACGAGCTTACCGGCAATAACTGTAAAAAATCCGACATTTGCACCGACGTCGTAAAATACCTGACCCGGCTTAAGCAGGTCCTTGATTGCGAATTGAACCGGAAGCTCGTTGCTCCCCGCCCCGTACCTCGGGGTTCGACGGCCCCGGGCAGAACCGCGACCCCGCGGCGATGCCGCTGTCCATTACCTGCACTCTGGTGCGGCCGAGCGCGACCGAAGCACGTAGCCGAAGCCACGCACCCAGCCGCATCCCAACCCGCCTCGTGTTCGCGGCGGCCAGGACGGCGGCGACCCTTCGATCGATGCTTGGCTCACCCATCGCCCGGCCGACAGTCATAGGAAGGCATCAAAACGTTCGTAGCACGCGGGCAGGCAGACGAGGACGAACGACAGCACGAGGTGGCGAACTCGCTCGGACAGAAAGCCCGTTTTGCGCGCCGCGACAATTTCCTCAACCAGTTCACCGTCGAACGACACGGTCTCGGGAATCCACTGGCCGCTCGCAGTGCACTCCGTGTGAAGCGCCTCCGACGGCCATTGGGCCGACGCCATAAATCCATTGCCATCTTTTTCCGCGCGGTAGATGGGGTTCAGCGCTATGAGGTCGTGGCGGCGCGTCATGGCCTCATCCAGCCGCTCGTGCCGCCGCCAGAGCTCACCGCCGCGTGCACCGACGAGCGTCAGCGCGTTGCTTTTCGCTACCTCTTCGTTTTCCGGCGACGCGGTCAGATCGAGGGAGCCGTCCCGCTTGACTTGATCCAGGATACCGGCCTCCGGAAGCAGCCGTTGCTCTCCGAACGCAAAGCGCTTTCTGTAGCCGTCGGAGTCGAGCGGCGAGCCCGCGCTGACGTTCTCACCGGCAGCGTTGTGCACGTGCGCAAACACCCACGCGCCGCCTTCTTTGCTGACGACGCGATCCACCTCACTGAGGAGAGCGCGTTTGGACCTTACGTAGTGGAGCCCGTCGACGCAGAAGAGCCCGTCAAACGTATCGTCGGCAAAAGGCAGCGGCAACTCTACATCAATGCATATGGCCGGTGTCCCCGGCACCAGGAAGCGGCTGGTGATCATCAGGTTGGCGAAGTCTATGTCGGAGACGATGATCGTGACCTCCGGGCAAAGGCTCGTTACCACGGCGCTTAAGTGGCCAGTCCCGCACAGGATCTCAAGCATGCGGGCCCGCGGGGACTGGCTGCAATGTTGCCCGAGAACGATGACCGCAGGGATCGCGGCAAGGAAGCTCGGATTGGCGAAACGCTGAAAGAGATAGTCCGCATAGCCGCGGGGTCGCGTGGCGATAAGTGCCCCCCCAAACGTCTCGAAGCTGTCGATTTCTTCTGGCTGCAGGGCGGTGGCATGACCGCGAATCCGATTGAACCATCTCCAAAGTGCGGATACCCGATCGTCGCCGTGCGTCGTCGGCGGCCGCACTCCAGCCGCCCTCCCCTCCTCCATGAGCCATCGCCAAGCACCGGCGAGATCGCGCTTCCGAAGCCGATCCACTGCCTCGTTGCTTATGGATGCGACGGGACTGATCTGCCTGAGGACCGGAATGCCTTCGACGACGGGGTATTCGTAGCAGTCGCACGCGAGTATCCCGTACTCGATGCCGGACTTCTGAGGCTGCCACTTCGACGACGGAGCGCAACGAGGAACCGCAGTAGGGACACCTTAACTCCTCGATCATAGCTCGGGGAAACGCGTTACTCATCAGATACGCATCCTGCACTGCTCGAACTTGCTTCCGGTATCGGTTCCGAACTCCCAGTTTGCGAGCAGGCCAACCTTGCGGATCAACAGCCGCTTGAAGCCGGGATACACGTCGGAAAAAGCCCGGAAAAGAACCGCTTCGTCGTCGATGGAAGCGAGATACCGCTCACCATCGCAGCGGAGCCTGAGACGGGAGGGGCGCCCGAAGGTGATGCGGTCGGCCACGTTGGTCCAAACGGCGTCGTACACGTCCTCGAAGCCGTCAACTTTGAAGAAGCATGAGACCGATGCGCCCGGATAATAATTCGCGCTGTAGGCGTTCAATGTGAAATAGTTGTCAGGGTCCTGATAGAGGGTGAACCCTGCCGTTGTCTGGCCTGCTTCGGGCGGGGTGATCGTCACCTCGACGTCGACGAAGTTTTCGTTCGGCCAATCCACGCAATAGACGGTGCGGCCTGGACACGGTTGGCTTACCGATGCACGCACCCGGGCGCTGCCATTCCCGCTAACCTCGATCACACCTTTGCCGATCAGGCGAGTCCAGCGCTTGCCCCCGACGGGCGTCTCCCTACCCTCGAGATCGCCGACCGTCCCGGAAAAATCGTCGGCAACGACCTCGTACGTCCCCTCGCGGACCTCCGGTATACCCATCATGAAGGGCTTGGGGAGGTGCATCTGCCGAGGATGCGCCTCAAAGAGATGTGAGCCAATTGATTTGGTCCCAGAGGCGTCGAAGAGCAGCCCTACTTTGGTCGCCTCGCTAAGACGCACATCCACGATCCACCCCTCCGACAAGGGAAGACCGTTGAGATAAGCCATCACGTGCCTGCCATCGTCGAGGATTTGAAGGCTTCGCACCCGGCATGCCATGGTTTTGCTGGCGACGACTTGCCGGTGACCGTTCTCAACCACAGCCATCTCGTAGCCTCCATCCTTCGGCACGAGCTGCCAGTGATTGCGATCGTCACGGCATCGCCACGCGAGCCCCGCGGCAATGGGAGCGCCGCCCGCGTCGATGTGCTCCAGATGGATTAACCCGCTTGTCTTCCCTGGGTCGAGCACGGCGAGTGTCGTTGGCCCAAGGCCTGAGTTTTCCCCTTGCAACACGCCCGGAACGATCTCCCAAGCGCCACCCACTTCGGCGTCCTGACCGTCCTGCGGAATGGATTGGAGTCGCTCTGCCGCGTGCGAACCGGCCGACCAGGAGCCGAATCCGGGAAGCTTCGCGACCCGCGCTCCCGCAACGCGGGTGTCGATTCGCCAGCCGATCTGTCCAAGCACGCTCTGGTGAACGCCCAGGTACAGCTGCTCTGCGTCTGGCATGGGGCCGACCGCAATCGGCCGCATCGCGGGATAACATGGAAGCGCGGTTGCTCCGTCGATCGATAGAACATAGTAGATCGTCCCACCATCTCGGATGACCGCCACGAAGTAGAGCGGCAGGTTCTGCACCCCGCGGAGCAGCCGCCTGCAGAGTCCCTGTCCCACGACCCAGAGCTCGCCGTTCTCAGGACCGAGTGCATGCATCACGAATGCATCGCCCTCACTTCTCGGATCCGAGACGACCGGAGCCGGAAACCAGCCGACCACCAGATTCTCGTCAAGCGGCGTGACTGGCCGCTCGCCAAGTGCCGAGTGCTTCCAACGTCGGATCTGCCGCCAAGTGCGGCGAATTCTGCCGCTGCGGAGCAATTGAGCGATCCGCTTCCAGCGCGGTTCGACCTGGCTGCCGTTCAGCCACCACCGCATCCGTCCCCTGAAGGTATCGGGCAGCGATTCGGCCTGCGCGGTGTTGTGTCCGTTCAGCATGTGGACGGCGAATGCGAGGCCCGCGTCTCTGAAACGGACCGTACGCGAGCGCCGCACGCCCAAAGCGTTCTTCGACAAGTGGCGCGATTCGCAATGCGCCGTTGTCGATACTCATAACCTTCTCGACGTCCGTTCCGAGACGTCGATGTCCGCTCTCGGCAAGCGTGCCGATGACCGTACCGCTTGGACGAGTATCCGAAAAATCGTCGCGAAGCATCGTGCCGCTCGACAGCGGATGCACTGAGCCGCCGTAGTCTCTGACGGAAATCACGCGGTACATCACGCCTCAGCGAGCTGATCGCGCTCCCGCGGAGCGTACGATTTCCAGCGTGACGGAAGATAGATCAACCCGAATCGTGGTTCGATCCCACGGCCGGAACCGTAACAATCGGCGGCCTCCACGTCGAAGGCGATACAGTTCTTCAGAACATCCATTTGATGATGGTATTTGCCCAGCCAAAGCGAGAGGTAGAAGCGGCCCGGCTGTAGGTTGAGGCAGTCGATCTCGAGGTCGGCATAGCCATCGCCGACATTCACGATTGGGATATCATCGCCCGTCGCCCAGTTGTTGATGGACGTCAGCAACGTGCCGTACTCGGTCAAGATATTTATCCCGATGACAAGGTCTATTAGCGTCTTGTTCGCACGGTAGTAGAGACGCATGGTGAGCTTGTCGCCGCTTCGAATGACGTTCTTTATCTCGCCCTGTTCATTCAAGAACTCGAAGTGCGTGAACCGCCCTTCGCCGTTTCCGGTACGTGTCTCGATCTCAGTAAGGCTGATCTTGCCAGACGACGCCTGCGCGAAAGTCTTCATGTACTCGCTCACGACTGAGCGCGCATCGCCATCGGCCCGTACCTGGCCGGCCTCGATCCAGATGCAGCGCGAGCAAAGATGCTCCACCGCCGCCATGTTGTGGGAGACAAAAAGCACGGTCCGGCCGCTCGTGCGCAGACCGTCCATGGCGTCAAGGCACTTCTTCTGGAAATCTGCGTCACCAACGGCGAGCACCTCATCCACCAGCAGGATGTCCGGAGACAGATGCGCGGCCACCGCAAATCCGAGCCGCAAGCGCATTCCAGAGGAGTAGCGCTTGATTGGCGTGTCGATCTGCTGGCCAACGCCCGAGAACTCGACGATATCGTCCAGACGCTGATTGATCTCGCGCCGCTTCATCCCAAGGATCGAGCCGTTCAGATAGATGTTCTCGCGGCCGGTTAATTCATCATGGAACCCTGTACCTACTTCGAGCAACGACGCCACCCGCCCAGCGACTTTAACGGACCCGGACGTAGGGTAAGTGATCCTCGACAGCAGCTTCAGCAACGTGCTCTTGCCGGCCCCGTTGCGTCCGACGATCCCCAGAACTTCGCCTCTCTGAACCTCGAACGAAACGTCCTGCAGAGCCCAAAGATAGCGCCGCCCCTCATCGTGCCGCAGGACCGAGCCGGCGACACCGACGATCGCCTCCCGCAAAGTGGTTGCGGACGTCTGCTCGCCGATCCGAAAACGCTTCGAAAGCTTGGATACGCTGAGAGCCAACTTACTCATTCCACTTCTCCGAAACGCATGCGCTTGCCCAACTATATGACGTCCGCAAATCGGCGCTCTGCGACATTGAAATACCAGAGGCCGATCAAGAGGAGCACGACCGTGGCGCCCACTGACACGGCCACGGCGTCCCAAGGAATCGGACGGTCGGCTACGATGGCACGGGTCAATTCGATCACACCGACCATCGGGTTCAGGCTGACAATCCACGCATAGTCCTTAGGCACTATGCTCAGTGGGTAGACGATCGGCGATGCGAAGAACCATAGCTGCACCAGAAACGGCAGTGCGTACCGGACATCCCTGTAGCTAACGTTAAGAGCCGCCAGAGACAGCGCGACGGCGAATGCGAAGATGACCAGAAGCAGCAAGACGACCGGCAGCAGCAGCAAGCCGTACGTCAATGGCATGTGATAGTAGATAAGCATCCCGACGAGAATCATTGAAGCGACCATGAGGTCCAGTAGTGCGGCTAGCACAGAGCCGGCCGGCAGCAGTACGCGTGGGAAATATACCTTTGTAATCAATTGTTTATCCGCGATCACGCTGTTGGAGGCCATCAGCAAGGCCGTTGAGAAATAGGTCCAGACAACCAACGCAGAGTAGTAGAATATAGGATAAGGCATCCCGTCGCTGGGTAGCCTCGCGATCCGACCGAAGAGCAGCGTGAACAACAGCATTCCAAGGAGTGGTTGCAGGACAGCCCAAGCCGCCCCCAGGAGGGTTTGCTTGTACTTGACCTTGATGTCCTTCCAGACAAGAAAATAGAGCAGCTCGCGATGCCGCCAGAAATCCATAAGCGTCCGGCCGATCCCAAGAGACGGCCGTATCTCGATCAGCTCCTGGGCCGCGCCCCCTTGAAGTCCCACACTCTTATCCATCGCATGTTGTCCGTAGCATACGGCTCCTGCCGACATCAGTCCGAAGCCCCCGCCTATGAAATGCCTTACGTGAGCCCAACGACTTTGACGTTCTATCGAGCCCGCCGTAGAACCACACTAGCATTTTCAAATGTCGAATAAAGTGAATGATTTCAAACACTGTAAATGCCCCGCGGCCGCGGGGCGAAATGCTCACGGTTTGTGCAGACTATCGTTTCTCCAAAGGTGTATCTGCTTGAACGCATCATAGGCGATGCTTACCAGATCCAAGTCCCCATCTCCGTCAAGGTCCACAAGGCGAGCGCCCAAATGGCTCTCCTTGCCCTCGTCCACGAGGTGTGGCGTGAAGTTCCCGTGACCGTCGTTCTCCCAAACTGTAATCTGCTTGGTTCCGCGGTGTTCGGCGATCACAAGGTCCATGTCGCCGTCGCGATCGGCATCGCCTACGTCCAGGCTGTTCATGGTGTACTGGGTCGTGATCAGGTGCCGCACCCAGTTCGGATTGGTCGCACCCGCGGCGGGCTGCTCCCACCAGAAGGCTCGCGCATTTGGTAACTTGCCGTCGTTCTCTTCCGTCACAACGATGTCGGGGCGACCGTCGCCGTTGAGGTCCGCCGCCGCGGAGCGGTCGAGCCACACAGCGTCCGGAACGGAGCCGATAACGAAGACATCCCAATTGCCGCTCCCGTTACCCGGGTTGCGCGCCCATTTGACCTCCTTGGACGCCGTCGTGAAGCTGATGTCGAGGTTGCCGTCACCATCGATGTCGGCGATGCCGATCCCTTCCTCAGAATCGCCAGCCGCAACGAAGGTACGTGGCCAGTTACCGGCCTCGGGATTGGTGGCGGGAACCGAAAAGTAATAGATGCCCTTTGGCGTATTGATGACAATCTCGGGACGTCCCCCCGGAACGATCTGGGCGACCGCATAGCCCTGCGACCCTTCCGGCTCCGAGGCGCGCGGTATCTCGCCGATCACGATGGGCTTCGCCCATTCCGTCCCTTCTTTGTTGGTCGCTTCCAGCCAATAGAGTTTCTCGGTGTCCCCACTCGGGTTGTTTTCCTGCGCAATCAAATCGGCGAATTGGTCGCCGTCCACATCGAGCGTCGCGAAGACATGAGCGTAGCTGGGCAACGCAATCTGCTTCCAGTCGCCGGTCATCCAGCCGCCCGGGTTCAGATAGACGAACGGACCCGAGGCGATGTCGAGCTTGCCGTCATGGTTCACATCGGGAAAGGCAAGTCCAAAGGCACGGACGTGCCGTTTGGAGACTTGATGATACGCCCACGAGCTCAGCTTCAGCGCGCTGCTGTTGTTGCGGTATATCCAGCTGGGCGGGCGATCCCAGTTGCGGATGCCGACGATGTCCGGGTCACCGTCGTTGTCGATATCGCCGAGCTCGGCGCTGTAGCTCCCGTCGGTCTGTATGATGTGCTCTTTCCACTGCGTGCCGTCGCCATTGTTCAGCAGGATCTTCAGTCCGCGTTGCTTGGATTTGATCATACCGCCGACCAGAAGATCCGTGTCTCCATCCAGATCGAAATCCGCTGCCTGCAGATTGTGGGCGTAATCGACGCGGACGATCGGGTGCTTGATCCAGGTGCCGTCGATCTGTGGCGTGGGGGAGTTGTACCAGGTGACTTTATAGCCCGGCAGCTCGGAATCGGAGATGGCGACGTCGAGCTTGCCGTCTCCATTGAAGTCCCCCACCACGGTCTTGGTAGAGTTCGCGCGCCAGTCTGAACTGTCCTGCGTGAACCATGTGTCGTCGATGACGTGAAAGACGTACTTGTCGGCCATGCGCGCCTCGGCCGGCGTGTTCGGCGTGGCGAACCAGAAGCCGTTCAGAATGATATCGGGATCACCGTCGCCGTCGATATCACCCACATCCATGCCTTCGTGAGGAGGATGATTGAGCATGACTGGTGTCCAGGTCCCGTCCTTCTCCTGAAAGAATATCTGCGTCTGGCTATCCATCCGCATGGCAATGTCCTTGCGGCCGTCCCGGTCGAAGTCGGCGACTACGATATCCTTAACGTAGGACGGGCTGTCGCCGATGATGTGCTGGACGAACTTCGATCCGTGGCCGAGGTTCTCGTACCAGACCGCAATGCCGGGGCCGTCATCTGCTGGTCCTTTCCCCAAGCGGGCGACGACATCTAGGTTGCCGTCATTGTTGATGTCTGCGAGTTTGAAGTCATCGGCGCGGGGATACCGGTAAGTGCCCGACAACTCGATGAGAGTGGAGCGTTTCCAGTCCGGCGCGCGAAAGACCTGTATCGCAGTGTCACCCTCTTGAAATCCGACGATGTCGTTCTTGCCGTCACCGTTGATGTCGCCGACGTCGCGTTCATAGAGATAGTAGTCGTCGGCGAGCTGGACATATTCGAAACCGAAGTTTCCCTCGCCGCCGTGTGATCGGCCGCTGCATCCGGCAAGGAGGAGAAGCGCGGCGCACGAAATCAGCAGGCTCTTGCTGGTCAAGGTTTGCTGGTGAGCGGCCCCCCTTTCGGTGTTGACCTTGCGGGTTCCTCCGCGAAAATCGGACGACGCGAAAGCTTCGTACGGTCCCATGAGCCGCTCGACAAACTCGCCGTCTCGCAGCGAGAACAGAGTCGGCGCGCCCGGGGCCTCGGGCAATCCGATCGCTTGCGATGCATGCTCGAGCAGGGCGTGGTGCTTCTGCTTGAGGACTTCTCTTACGTCGACAAAAGTGCGGCAGCCTGACAGCCATCGAAGCGTCGACAGCAGCCGTTTTGCCCGCCGCGCCACCCGGCGCAGCCAGCCTCCGCCTGGTTCCAATGGCACCCACGGCCAGAGGTCCCAGCACCACACGGCGTACTCCAATACACGGACCGGCGCACGAATATCGGCGAGCGCGGCAAGCGTCGCACGCCGCGCGGCCTTGTGGTCGCTTGGATTCTCCAGCCGATGCGGAACGAAGAACTGCGCGCTGGGAGACTGGACAAAGAGCTCGCGAAGCTTCGCCGCGCACTCATCGACACTCTCGCTCAGCCTGCCATCCGGCAGATCGAGGAAAAAGACGCGATCACGAGCGACTCCGAGAGCCTGGCACGCATTGCGTGCCTCAGCCTTGCGATGCTCGGCAAGCTTTCGCCGATCCACCCGATCCCCGTGCGAAGCCGTACCGTCGGTCAAGAACGCGACCCGCACATCAGCACCGAGGCGACGTTTGAGCAAGATCGTACCGCCGCATCCCAGGACCTCGTCGTCCGGATGCGGTGCGATGACCCATGCGTCCTCGAAGAGTGCGGAGTTGAAGCTTTCGCGCCTCAGACGCTGCAGCGAAAGCAGCAGCCCGCTCAAGGTGCGGCGCACCGACCTCTCGAGAAGATGCTCACCCGAAGCGCCGAACTGCGCAGAGTTCAAGGGCCACTCCCGGTTCCTCTCGCCGCACAAAGTGCAGATCGAGGGGGTGATTGCAAGCGCGGGGATGTCGCGCCCTGCGGCCGGAAGCTGCTGCACGCCTGCCCGCCGATTTGCCGAGAACCGGCCGCACCCGCTCCCCTGCGCTCGCTTGAGTTGCTCAAGAAGACCGGGCGCGTGATTTGGTATAATGGTCCGATGCACGAGACAGTCGGCCCAAGTACCGACTAAGATACCGCCTAGCCACTACGCTGAACCAATCGCCCGTACCGCTGGCTATTTGTGACGGAAAATAGCACGTGCTTCCCGATCCTCATCCGCGCTTGTCGATCTTGGTCATAAGCTTCAACACGCGGGACATGACGATTGAGTGCCTTCGATCTATTTTTGCGCAGGCCCTGGATCCCTCGTACAGGTGATTGTGGTCGATAACGCCTCGCACGACGGATCTGCAGAGGCCATCGAAAGAGAGTGCCCAGGCGCACAACTTATCCGCTTGCAGGAGAACATTGGTTTCGCGCGCGCAAACAACGTCGCTGCACGTTACGCCCGAGGCGATCTCTTGCTCTTGCTCAATCCGGACACGTTGGTGCTGGATCATGCGGTCGACCGGCTGGTTGCCTTCGCCAAGAAACGTGCTGACGCCGGCATCTGCGGCGGCCGCACCGTCTTCGCCGACGGATTCTCTCAATGCGACATCATGCTGGGGCTTCATGTCGACTTGGTCGCTTCTCGCTCAAGCCGTCGGCTTGACGGCGCTCTTTCGTAACAATCCGATGATGAACCCGGAGGGCTACGGCGGCTGGCGCCGCGACAGCGTCCGCCAAGTCGATATCATCACTGGTTGCTTTCTACTCATCAAGCGCGACCTGTGGGAGAAGCTGGAAGGCTTCGATGAGCGCTTCTTCATGTACGCCGAAGAAGCCGATCTTTGCTACCGTGCTCAACAAATGGGTGTGAGCCGCCTCTTCACGCCCGACGCCAAGATTGTCCATTACACCGGCGTGTCAGAGCGGGTGATCTCGAAAAAGACCGTGACCCTATTGTGTGGAAAGACTACGTTTATGCGCAAGCATTGGTCACCTTTCGGCCGTTTCGTCGGAGTTAGCATTCTGAAGTTAAACATCATCCTGCGCTTCTTAGCTTCTTTCGTTTTGTTGATGGCGAGGAGAGACGGCCAACGTGTCGCAGCGAACCAACAGTGGAAAGATGTGTGGACAGACCGACATGTTTGGACACAGGGGTATCCCCGGCGGTCGGAGTAGCGCCCTCACACGCCGGCGGCCAGACCTCGACGTTTTCCGGCGCTTCAGTCGCCCGACAGGACTCCGGGCGGCCGCGGATAACGATCGCTGGGGCCTTCCCGCCGCAAAGTGGGGAGTCATCGTGGGTACGGCACGTCAATCATGCTGAGCTCCGGCAATGTACAGGGCGTGCGCGATGTCGGACGGTGTCCGGGAACGCGCGCTTCCTTCCGTCAAACTCGAACATCGATGCTGCCATATGTTCGCCCGTGCTAGGGTGATGCGCAAACCGCCGCCGTCCCGAAGGCAGCGGCTATGGAGATTCGTGCTCTCGGCCCTGGATCCGCGAGCCTATGTTCACATGCTAAGGATGGCAAACTATTACAACCACACGCACGTCATGCCGCGACGCCGGATCCGGACGGGGCGAAACGCTGCGATAAGTCCCGACGCAAGTTTTGCGAATCCCGAGCGAATCTTGATCGGCGACAACGTAAGGATCGGCTCTCGTTGTCATATTTGGGCTGGCCCATCGCAGGGACGGATCATCCTAGGCGACGACGCGTTGCTGGGTCCCGACGTGTTGCTAACGGCGGCCACGTACCGTTTCAATGACGGCAGTCCGGTAACTGAGCAGGCAATGAACGAACGCGACATAGTCCTCGGCAAGGATGTTTGGCTCGGCGCAAAAGTTGTCGTCTTGCCGGGTGTGAGTATCGGCGATGGAGCAGTCGTGGGTGCATCCGCAGTAGTGACCAAAGATGTGCCGCCGATGGCAATAGTGGCCGGCAACCCCGCCCGCGTGATCGGGCTCAGGGAGGGCGCGGCCTGGACACCGGGCACCTGACTCTTGCACTCCAATCAAATGCCCGCAAGCGAGCCAATGAGCCGCACATGCAGCGACCTGAAAGGCGACCGCAGGTGACACGTCCCCCTGAGGTCGGTTTTTGCGGTGGCTCAAGCAGTCGGTCCTCGCCAAATCGCGTCGTCAGTGCTTTCTTGCCAAAAGCTTATTTGAATCGGAGCTTTAGGTCCGGTTCCATGTGCGGCTGAACCGCGCTCCTTGCGGCCCGCCTAATGCTAGCCACAACATCGTGGCGGCTCGATACAAGCGGACATTAAACAACACGATAGCAGCGAATACTCGCTCGTGGGTTGTATCAAGATACGGCGATGTCGCGATGGTGCGCAGCTCCACTATTGGCGAGGCCGCTACGGCCAACGCCCGCAGGACCCAACGAGTACGCCCAGTAAGGCCCCGCGGCCGCTCCTCGAAATCGTGGCTAATCAGACGGTCTAACTTCTTTCGGAGCTCGGCCATCGACGGGCGGGCAGGATGCAGAACGAGCATTTGAGGTACAAAGACCGTCACAATGGACATCGAAGCCGCGCGAACGCCCCAATCGCGATCCTCCGCTATGTCGACCCCCCCAAACGGCCCGACGCGCTCAAAGTCGCTTCGTCTAACCGCCATGTTCAAGGTGCATGAGAACCCCTGCCGCTCGATGTACTCCTGCTGCCTGAACCCGTACACGGCCTCATACGCCTCTATCATGGTTGGTTTCGCCGGGTTCACCATCGCAATGCGCACATTGCCTCCGGCGATCTGTATCGCGGGATCTGAGAACGCTACATCGATTGTGGCGAGCCAGTTCGGGTCAGCGATGCAATCGGCGTCAATGAACGCAAGAAGCGGACCGCATGAAACACTTACGCCCTTGTTTCGCGCCGGCCCGGGGCCCGCTATTGGCTCCTGCTCAAGACTTGCACCAAACCGCGCACAGATTTTCGTGGGAAGTTCTCTTGATCCGTTGTCAACGACGACGATCTCAACGCGCCGCATATCGAATGTCTGTTGTTGCAATGATCGCAAGCAACGTTGCAATTCGTCCGGCTGATTGAGGTGCGGGACGATAACGCTGATCTGCGGACTCCGACTGTCGCTCATACAGCCGCGCCGGGCACCTTGGACCGAAGGTGTGAAGATTATCACACAGATGGTGTCTCACACAGTGCGACAGGTCGCCTCAAGTTGATTTCCTCCGATGCCTAGCGCCTCACCTCTTTCTGGCGACGTCGCCCTATTGGCACCGTTCTTAGGCAACCCTCCCGGGCATTGTGCCGTCCACCGGGAGGTCCCGCTTTTTCAGCTTCATTTCGGGACTGCGTGAGACCGACCCGTATCCCATGTAACCCAAGGCGGATTCCCGGCATCCCACATCTCTTGCAGCTTGTGCTTGTCCCTGAGCGTGTCCATGCAGCCCCAGAAACCCTCGTGGCGATATGCCATTAGCTGGCCGTCGGCAGCCAGCCTCTCCATCGGCGCATGCTCAAACATGGTCATATCGCCATCGATATAGTCCATCACCCCCGGTTCAAGAACGAAGAAGGCTCCGTTGATCCATCCCTCCGCGGTCTGAGGCTTCTCCTCGAAAGCAGTGACCCGGTCGCCCGAAAATCGCATATGCCCATAGCGGGCCGGAGGCCGGACGGCTGTTACCGTCGCAAGCTTCCCGTGCGCCTCGTGGAACGCAAGGAGCTTCCTGAGGTCGACGTCCGAAACGCCATCGCCCCAGGTCAGCATGAAGCGACTGTCCTTCAGCTGCGGCTTGAGACGCTTCACGCGCCCGCCGGTTAGTGTCTCCATCCCTGTCTCGATGAGATCCACCGTCCATGTTGGGTGGCTGGAAACGTGTTGCAGGATTCGGCCCGGTCCATCCTGGCCTAAGCTAACGGTAAGATTGCCCTCCAAGGAGCAGTAGTCGGCAAAATATTTCTTGATGTATTCGCCCTTGTAGCCGAGCGCGATCACAAACTCAGTAAAGCCGTAGCCCGAGTAATGCATCATTATATGCCAGAGCAGCGGCCGGCTTCCGACCTCCACCATCGGTTTGGGCCTGATGTCGGTCTCCTCCGCAAGGCGTGTGCCTTTGCCACCAGCAAGAATAGCTACCTTCAAGACGCACTCCCTCAAGAAACCAAGACCGCGGAAAGCGTATCCGTCGACGCCGGATGCATGCATTTATCCGATGGGATTCGCAAGGCAAGACTGCGTTAAGACTAAACGCGCCTGAAGCAGTCTTGACCCTGCCGCACGCGGTATCGTCGTTTCCGCCGCGCCCTCCCTAAGGGCTAACCAAATTTCAGCGGCGGTGCTTGCCCCGCAAGCGCAAATGAAGCAATTTTGACCGAGTTCTCGATGCGTCTTCCGGTCAGATCCAATAAGCACATCGGCCGGGGTGATGGTTGTTGCCTTGCCCCCGGGCTTGGCAAGAGGTCAAAATTGCAGATGGCCGCGACAACAAATGCCTTCTAGTGCCTCCGAAAGTAACTGTCTTAGGCAACTTGCGGGTCAGAGCGCGGTATCGGTAGTCCTTCCGGCGTACAATCGCGAAACTCTCGTCCGGCGCGCCATCGAAAGTGTGCTGACACAAACGTTCGGGGATTTTGAACTCATTGTCGTGGACGACACTTCAACCGACGACACATACAAAGTCATCGAGACCTATTCCAACGACACGCGAATTACGATCTGCCGCAACGAGAGCAATGTCGGACCCGGAGCTTCTCGAAACCGCGGCATCCGGATGTCGAAAGCGCCGTATGTCGCCTTCATGGATAGCGACGATCGTTGGCTGCCGGAGAAGCTTGCGCGCCAGGTTGAGGCGATCGAACAGCACCCTGGGTGCGATGTCTGCTATTGCGGCGCGCTCTACTATGCCGCTGAGCAATGCTACTACCTGCCGATCACGGGGACCATGAAATCCTATGCGGGCGACCTCTCCCGCGAGATTCTTTTCGGCAATCCCACGACTCCCCAAACGCTTCTCGTTCGCCGCGAATTGCTCGCGAAAGTCGGCCTCTTTGATGAGACGCTCGAAATTAACGAAGATTGGGACCTCGCAATCCGGCTTGCCCAAGCAACGGAGTTCGCCTTTGTCGCCGAGCCACTCGCGATTATCTACCGCACGCCCAACAGCGTTTCGTCGAACCGTCTGAAGGATGCATATTTCCGAGAACGGCTACTGGACAAGTCCAGAGACCTCTACTCAAGTTGCCCGTCTGCAAAGAGCCGCCAATATTACATAGCCAGCGGCTCCTTCAGAAGGAATGGCAAGTACGGCAGCGCTGTAAAAACGCTTCTAAAATCGCTATACTCGCGGCACCAGAGACGCCCATGATCCAAGGCTTTCTCGCTTCCAACGGCAGGCGCCATGTCGCCGCGACAGGCGGATGCATTGGCCGGATCTGGAATCAAAGAAAACAATCGGGCTTCCATTTCCAGTCTGCATCTTGCAAGGTTCTCTGCATTTTGCGATTTAACCTCGTAAATTCACCTTGAGCCCCACACATGCCCCAAGTCAGTATCGGACTTCCGGTCTTCAACGGAGAGAACTATATTCGTGAGGCCCTTCAGTCGCTCCTTGCTCAAACTTACGAGGATTTCGAGCTAATTATCTGCGACAATGCGTCTGTAGATGGTACAGCGGAGATCTGCCTCGATGTTGCTGCCAAAGACAAAAGAGTAAGTTACTTTCGGAACGCTACAAATCTTGGTGCGGCACCTAATTTTAACCGGTGTGTAGATCTCTCTATCGGGCGGTACTTCAAATGGGCGGCTCATGACGATATTTGCTTGCCTAACTATCTGCGCCTTTGCTTGGCGGTTCTCGAGCGCGAACCCGACGTTGTTCTCTGTCACACCTCTACTCAGGTTATTGATGCTCGTGGATTCGTGGTGTGCGACTACACACGCGAAGACGGCAGATTTGCCTCGCGGGATCCGATCACCCGGTTCGCCAACGCCATCGACAATGAACATACCTGCGTTTCCATCTTTGGGCTCATGCGACGGGATGTGTTGGTGCGCACACCTCGGATAGCAAACTACGTTGGGTCCGATAGAAACCTTTTAGCGGAGCTGGCCCTCCACGGTCGTATTGTTCACGTCCCCGAAGTGCAATTTCTTTCACGGGACCATCATGAACGGTCGGTACGGGCGATCGAGAAGTCTAAACGCGGTTCGTGGTTCGATACCACGCACCCGACTCCAGAAAAATTTCAATTGCTTCGCGTACTTGGGGAGCTTGTCCTGACCCTTTTTCGAGTTCCGCTATCGGCGAATCAGCGGCTAAAGGGCGCAATCGCGATCATCTGCTGGTACTGGACAACTAAGAAGCCTTATTTGGCAAGGTTCCTACTGTCCTCGATAGGTTTGGCTTGAATAAGGGTGAACCACTCCGCCTTTCCTCGGGGGCTCCAAGTTGTGAGAAGAAAGAAGCTGTCTTCGACGGAAACATAGCACGAAACATCGCCCGCTCGTGAACCTCCGCCGGATTTCACGTCGAATGTGTTCCCAAAACATCCCGCGGCGGATAACCGATGTGCCGCCCAAGTGCATCCGGCGACCATTGGTCGAGAGCGGCGCCGTTGAAGTCGGATCTTGCCGCATGCCGGCGTCCACACTCCGACCAGCGATCGCGCGAGCGAAGACTTGCCGGATGCGCTCAGCGGAATTCCGTCGCGTCGCTCGTGAGCTGCCGGAATCTATCCAGCGTCGTCCTCCGCTCTCGCCGGCGAGGAGAACACAAAAACACCAAGTCCCTAAAACGTAGTGTTGCCATTACTCGCGGCTGGCGGCGGCGTGCCGGCCAATCGCTCTGATGTCAGCCCCTTGGCCCGCAGTTGCGGTTAGATGCTCCGGCAGAACCTTGATGAGGTCTCCGGACTGAATGGGCGAAAGCTCTTCGGCGGGGATTTGTTCAATACCACTTCCCTGAGATCGGAAGATTACAAATTTGTGGCCGTCCTCGGCGGCATCGCCGGACGGCACCGGCGGAGAGCCCCCAGCCGCAGTGATGCTTCCCTGCAGTTCCCGCATTTGCTGCTGCGCGGACTCCAGTTCCCCCATCACCGTGAAGCGCCTCTGATCCCGTGTAGTCTGAACGGTCGCCTGAAGATCCTGTAACTTGATTTGGGCCTGGGTCAGCGACGCCATCAGCTGCTGCCGCTGCGCCTGGATTGCAGCAAACGAACGCTCAAGCTGTGTCACCCTTGTGCTGGGTGTGAGCCCTTTCGCTACGAGGCTCCGAACGCTGGTCAGTTCTTCTTCTGCGAAATCGGACTCTTGTTTGTTGTAGTTCAGCTGCTCGTTCAGCGCCGAAATCGACGCCTGAATGCCGGCATTCGCTCGCTCGTTGGCACTATCCGCCGCGAGGTTGGTGCTGCGTCTCGCTTCCATGGCAAGGTTCTCTTGGCGAACGAAATCAGCGAGCAAGGCGCTGTCCGTGGTCGCGGAGATGTCCGGCGGCACCGCGAAATCGGTCTTGCCGTCGAGCTCCGCTTGGAGCCTAGCTTCTCGCACCTTTAGCTGTTGAAGCCTCTCTTGCGGCGGGAGATTGATGGCTCCCCCACTTGAAGCCTGCGTTGGCCTGAGAAATCCGCCGGCCAGGCTGACAGCATGAAGCACTGTCATACCTGCCCGGACCGGATACTCACCTGGTTTCGTCACATCGCCGACGATGTAGATCGTGCCTGCGCTTTGATCTCGAGTTTTGGGATTGACGAGTATCGCCGTCAGATCGAGGGGCGTCTTAAAATTCACTTGCAGGCGCGCCTTGAGCGCTGCCTCGAGCTCCTCAAGGGTCAGGTCCTCGGCGCGAAGATGCCCTGCCATCGGTAGCGAGACGCGGCCATCCGGCGCGACGAGAAGCTGACAATTCAGGTCGGGCTGCTGCGCGACCCAGATTTCCACCACGTCGCCCGGTTGAAGCCGATATTCCGGCTCCTGCGCCAGTGCTGGAGTAAGAAGAAACGCGAGTACCATCGCAACAAGGAAACGCATTTTCTACGCTCGGAAAAGTCGCCATTCAGGCACTAAATCACTAAATCCCTGTATAATAACGGCATAAGTGGGTCAATGCGAAGTCCGCGCCTATGGCCGGCATTAGCTTGCTATCGTTAAATCCGCCGGACGTTAATCGTTGTATAGCTGGAGCGGTTAACTCGCCGTCGTTTGTTCGCCGAAATTCGCCGCCGGCGCCGAGATGGGACAAGAAGCCATGAGAATCCTGGCGATCTCTTCCGCCGGCGGTCACTGGGAACAGCTCATCACGATACGGGATAGTTTCCCGGATTGGGATGTTCTCTTCGCCACGACCTCCGCTCAACTGACCAAAGACATTGGAATTCGCGACTTGGCGGTCATTCGAGACTGCAATCGAGATACGCCGTTGGCCATCGCTCGCTGCGCCTACGACGTGTACAGAGCTCGTGAAGCGTTTTCGGCCCGACTTCGTCGTGACAACAGGCGCTGCCCCCGGATTGTTCGCCATCGCTATCGGCAAGCTCTTCGGCGCAAAAGGAGTCTGGATAGACAGCGTCGCGAACTCCGAAAGGATCTCTTTGAGCGGCAGATTGGCGCTGTTGTTTGCCGACCTCCACTTGACGCAGTGGAAGCATCTCTCGTCACCGCGCGGCTCTGCTCACTTTGGAAGCGTCCTGTGATCTTTGTAACCGTTGGGACACAACTGCCATTTGATCGGCTCATCAAGGCGATCGACGAGATCGCCGCGGGGCTGAATGAGCCCATTGCCGCCCAGGTAGGTCGGTCGAAATATCGTCCGAGAAACTTCGAGGGAATCCCCGCGCTCCCAGCAAGTGAGATCGATGAGTTGTTTCGTCAAGCTCGTCTCGATCATCGGGCACGCCGGCGTAGGGACGGTCTTGAACGC
Source organism: uncultured Alphaproteobacteria bacterium (assembly GCA_963761005.1). Lineage (GTDB taxonomy): Bacteria > Pseudomonadota > Alphaproteobacteria > Rhizobiales > Afifellaceae > DASWJZ01. The sequence goes on along the minus strand of CAVXFK010000026.1, from coordinate 15,420 downwards.
CAGACGCCATCGTCGGCCACTCGTCGTCGTGCCGCGGCAAGCCAAGTACGGTGAGCACCGCAACGACCATCAGCTGGCGACATGCGCTCAACTGGAGAAGAGACCGGGAATCTTCGTGGCCTGGCACACCGACGATCTGGGACCACTGTGCGGAAACTTGCAGCTTGCGCCCCCCTCCGAGGACGACACCTCGAGCAAGGAGCAGCTGATTGCGGGCCTACGGGCGTATTTTAGCGCCGGAGAAAGCCGGTAGAGACCGGCTTACCGACAAGACTTCGCGCACGCCCTCAAGTCACAAGCCCGCTTCCGTAGCCGTATTTCCCCTGGTCTTCGCCAAGGGTCTTGTTCAACACGACGCCCAGGTAGTTCGTCCGCGCGAGCTGCTGTTCGCAATCCTCGATCTGCCGCGGCGTGGTGTGCCTCGCCGCCGCTACCAGAACTGCGCAGTCAACGGACGGCGAGAACACCATGGTATCGTCGCTTGTTAGAGCCGGAGGCACGTCGAAAATGATCAGATCGGCCCCGAACAACTGGCGTATCTGAGATGGCATCGTTGCCACCTTCTCGTCCCGCATCCATTCGGCGGGTCGGCTCACCGGCGAATCGTTCAAGGCGAGCAGAAGATTGTCTCCGACTTGCGAGAAGAGCGAGGAGAGTCCGATCTCTCCCCGCAGATAGGCCATAAGATCCCCGGTCGGCGCCGTTCCAAGAACCTCGCTAAGCCGCGGCCTGCGAAGATCGAGGTCGACCAGAGCCACCCTTCGGTTCACATCCTGAGCAGCGCTGAACGCCAGATTTGCGCTGACCACCGTTTTGCCGCACCCGGGTGTGGGCGACGTCACCAACAGGCTCGTCCAACCTTGCTCCTTCATCACCTGCGTAACTCGTGTGCGCAGCATGTCGAAGGCGATATGGCTCGGATTTTGCCGAAGGTAAGACACCACGCGCATTTCCTCGAGCTTGGAGCTATCGAGCACACACTTTGGCAGAACGAGTTCGGGCGCTTTGTCCGCACGCGCGGCACCGTTTGTGACGACACGTTGGGACGGCTCGCGGCGAACCTCCGCCGCGCCCTCGCGGAGCTCGTTCGCTTTCTGGACAGCCAGTCGGATATGTTCCACTTGAGTCTCGTCTTTCAGCGCGCTTCAGTCGGCTATGTCAGCTTCGAAAGGACTCGCTGCCAAACCGAATCGAGAGGAATGAAGTGATTGATCGCAACAAGCGCCGCGGCGACAAGGACAATGGCGCTTATCGTGATCAGTACGCGGTTACGCCTTCTGCGGCGGATCTGTCCCTTTGTTTCGACAAACGGGATGAGCCCGATCGCCCGTCGCCCCAATGCCTTTTCCAGATCGCGCTCCCGCTTGATGGCGGGGTCCAAAACCTCCCAGGCGGCCACAGGACCAACCCCCGCAGCGGCTCCGACGAGCAGGCCCAAGAAAAGAATGACGGGCCTGTTGGGCCGTACCGGCGAGCGTGCCGCAATCGGTTGTTCAATCACCTCGAGCCTCTCGGCCCGGCGGTCTTCTTCGAGCCTTTGCCCGGTCTCCGCCTGAGCCAGTTTTGCCGTGGCCTCGCGAAGCGCCCTTTGTGACTCCGCCTCTTGGCGGAGCAAAGAGGAAAGGCCGAGCTCCGTCTGACTTGTCTGTGCGATTGAGGCCTCGAGATCGTCGACTCTTTCTGCAGGTCGGCGCGCTGAGAGCGAAGCTTCTTGAGTTTGTCCTCGGTAACCGGGTCGAGCGCGGGCACTCCATCAGAAGACGCGTCCGCCGAGCGCTGCCGCGCCGCAGCTTCCAGTTCGCGGACCTGCTCAGCCAGACGTACGACCGTCGGATGCGATTCAGTGTACGTTGCCCTCGCCTGCTCAAGCTGAAGTCGGGTTTGGTCAAGCAGATTGTCTGCCTGCGATGCGCGCGGCGGCCCCTGCTCCTGGGCAGCTGCGATATCGCGATCCACCAACGCTATCTGGGTTTGAGCGGCCAGCAGCATAGACTGCCGGTATCCAAGATTCTCGGGCAGGTACTGACTGTGCTGCGACTTGTAGTCTGCAATCTCGGTATCGACGGAATCCAGCTCATGCTGGAGCTGGTCGACTTCGTCCTTCAAGAACCCCTTGGTTTCGGCCGCCTGCCCTGCGCGTGACTGCAGATCCTCGTCAAGAATGCTCGAAACGAGCTCGTTCGTGACTTTCGCCGCAATTGCGGCATTGCTGTATTCAAACGAGACTTTGAAGGCGACCGCCTGCTGGGTCGAACCTCCCGAAAGGAGCACCTGATCGATCGCTGCGGCCTTCCTAAAGCGATCGACAATCTTTGTGGCGGAGAGAGAGGACTTTTCGTCGGGGTAGAGGCCGAACTTCTCCACGACGCGCAAGACGCTCTCGCGTGCCATCACACGTTGCTTGATGACCTCCATGCGCTCGAGAGCCGACGAAGTTACCGTCGACCGGACAAGGTCGGACGGTATCTGCTGCGCCTCCACCAAAATCGTAGCCGAAGATCGGTAAACCGGAGGGATCATGAACGCGGCAGCCACTGCACCGCAGAACACCACGACCGCAGGCGCCAGGACGATGAAGAATCGCCGCTTCAAAAGTCCCGCGTAGTAGCGCAGGTCCAGCAGGATGGGATCGTTGCTCATCTGAACGGCATCTCCTCCGGCGGCATGGCGGCTGAAAAACCACTCACGGCTTATCCCTGCGGTGGCTGGTCGTTGCTCTGAATAATGGCCGGCGGCAGAGCCCGCGGCGAACGCGTGGGAAACTCTCCCCGCTCCCCCTCTTTCAAGGGTTGCGTTATCTCCGCGAGCACAGAACGCGCGTTGGCCAACTGCGGGAAGCCAGCCGCTCCACCGAGATCAACTGCCCTCGTAAGGTTCTCGATCGCAAGATCCTTCTGCCCAAGCGCGGCGTACACCACGCCCAGGTGATAGAGAACGGCAGGCACGTCGGGCAGTCGGTCCGCAGCGGACCGAAGCATGCCGAGCGCCAGCGTGTTCTCCGATCGAAGGTAGTGGATCCACCCGAGAGTATCCTGGAAATAGGGAGAAGCCGTGGGATCAAGACGCTGCGCCAGCTCATAGGCGCGTTCCAGGCTCTTCGCGTCGTTGCGGCTTTCGGAAAGCAGGCTCGCCAGATTGTTCAGCGCCATCGTCGAATACGGGCTGACTTTGAGAACTTCCTCATAGGCGTCGATCGCCGCCTCGGCGTTGCCCTTGAGCTCCAGAACCCGGGCACGGAGGAGCATAAGCTGGCTGTTACCGGAATCGGTCTTGAGATCTTCCTCGGCGATCCTAAGCGCATCGTCGAGCTTGCCTTCCGCAAACCTTGCAATCGCAAGCGCCTGGCTCGCGGCTTGGGTTTTCTGGACGTCGTTCTCCGCACCCGCCGCTGTTCCCTGCGTCGGCCCCTCGGATGGCTGCAGAAGCGCCAGGAGGGTGCTGGCGAGTTCGTCTTGCGTATGTTTCACGAGAAGTGATCTCAGGAGTGTTTCCGCCTCATCCGATTTGCCGGCGCGGACGTACGCTTGAACAAGCGAAGTCAGTGGGCCCGGCGCACTCGGGTCCGTCGCGTGAAGGTCGGAAAGCAGCGCCACGCCTTCGTCGAACCGTTTTTCCCCGATGAGGGCTCCAGCGGTAATCTCCTCGGAAATCCGCGCCTGATCATCGCCCCGATCCCGCAGAGACTGAGCCAGTGTCTTTGCGCCCTCCCAGTCACCCTTCCGAAGCTTCAAGGATGCCAGGGTCGCTATGGTCGCCGAGCTTTGCGGATGCCGGCTCAGCACCTCGTTCCCGATCTTCTCCGCGCGATCGAACTCATTTCGCCGCATCAGGAAATCGATATAGGGCTTGGTCGCGCCGGGGTCGTATCCCAATTCTTCGGCCACAAACGCCAAGTTCTCCTTCGCCAGATCGCCCTGGCCACGGCGCTCATAGGCTTCCGCGAGAATGAGGTTTATGGGCAAGGAACGGGGCGTTTCAGCAAGACCGCTGCGGAGGTCGAGAATCGCCCCATCGACGTCGCCAGACTTGAGCCGCATCTGCGCTCTGACGGTGAGCGCGTCGACGCGCTGCGGGTCGGCTTCGAGCACCGCCTCAACGAGCGCCTTCGCTTCTCCGGTCTTGCCCGACTGAAAAAGCATTCTCGCAAACTCGGTTTGCGCGGCGAGCATGTTCGAAGTCTTCGGCTGCTGCGCATCGATGAGCTTGCGAAGCTCAGCTTCTGCCTGTTCGACCTTGCCGTCCGAGAAATCTAGACGGGCAAGCATGAGCGCAAAGCGAGACCCGCCTGGGGCATTGGCGCCCGAACGATTGACGAGCTCGACACGCGCGGCGTCTTTCCCTTTGTAGTCGAGAAGAAACTTGACGAACGCCAGCGCCAAATCCGCGTCGTCGGAATGCGCATTCAAGATCCGCCGAAACGCGGTCTCGGCTTGATCGAGCTTCTTTGCCCGGACATATTCCCCCACGAGAGCCAAACCGATCACTTGATTGTCGGGGTAGAGGCTTACGAGCTTTGCGAGCGCCTCTTCGGCCCCCGCGCTATCGCCGAGCGCCCCGAGGATTTTGACCTTCAACAAGTTTAGGCCGACGTTGCCTTTGTCACTCGCCAATCCCTGATTGACGAACCCGAGGGCCGCATCGTTCTTGCCACTCTCAAGGTTCGCCGCGGCGAGAGCCAAATAGGCGTCCGGCATGTCGGGCTTGGCCTTGAGGGCGGCATTGGCCAAGTCGATGGCTTCGTCAGTTTCGTGCGATTTCAAGGCCAGCGACGCACCGAGAATAAGAACATCAGGCCGATTTGGATCGAGGATTCTCGCTTCATCCTCGATCCTCGCCGCGTCGTCCAAATTTCCGGAAGCGGTAAGTATCGTGGCCAACCGAACGCGCGCGTCTACGTTGCTCGGATCCAGTTCGCGTACGCGCTGAAAATAGCCCGCGGCCTGCTGCAATCGATTTGCCGCTTGCTCGATTTCGCCCATGGCGTAGAGGGCGGGCACCATGTCCTCGTCGACTGCGAGCGCGCTGCGGAATTCGACGGCAGCTTTCGCCGTTTCGCCGTCTTTGACGAAAGCGACGCCGCGGTCATAGTGAAATTGTGCACGCTGCTGTGGAGAGCTGCATGCCGCGAGGGCGGCGGAAAGTGCGAGCCCGACTAAGACGCGACGCCAAATAAGAAAAAAGGCGGCCGGAGATGCACGTCGATGGCGGCGGCTCATCTTCTCACCCTTTGACCCAGCAGCACATTGCCACCCTTTAGGCGACGCCGACCCTCAACACGCCAGCCCTACGGAAATCGACGCAATTCAAAATTCCGCGCGCGTTCCCAAAGGCCTGAACTCGACTCTTCACAGCTTTCAGGTACCGGGCCCTATTCCCAGCACACCAGCGCATTGGCAGAGCGTCATTGATATAACGGGATAGCCGCCACTTCCCGTCGCAAAAACCAAGATAACCTTACTGTGCAAACCACCTAGTCCGCAACGAGTGAGCCACCGCGAGCTGCAGTTGAGTCCAGACCACGCGATCGGCCATAATTGCCCGCCATGTCCGGCACTCCATTCTCGCCGACAGTGCGAACCCGATTATGCTTTCGGATATGTGTCTCGGAGCGTAGCAGGCCGCCGTTCGTAAGTTGGAGCTTAATTGCCCCTCTAAACCGCATACGCCGCCACCCGACCAGCCCGTTAGACGCCGAGCGCCATCACTGCATCGCACCTGTGGTCCACAGCCTAAGTGAACCTCACCTCGATTTCCCACTCTACAACCAATGTCAAACCAATACACCACATTCGAGAATCTCACAAGGAGCAGCCGCCGTGGAGGGCGGCCCACTCCTGCCGTGAGCATGCGCTGGCTAAGACGCGAAGCTTCAGAGGTCGCAATCCTCCTGAGAGGAAGCCGAATAGCGGTGCGTCGCAGTGCCAAGGCGTCCTGCCTCCGCGGCGGCGCCTATGACTCCACGGTCACGCCGGGCACGAAGGTCGGAAGCATCGGGTAGAAGACGCCGAGGAATCGCGCAAGACGGTCGTCGGCGTCGCGTTCAGTCTCGCCCCGTCCGATGGAAGTCACAAGTCGCACTAACGCGCCGTCTGTTCGACCCTTCACGACAGAATCCCAAAGCGTTGAGAGCTTTGCGGCGTAACTGTTGGTCATCGGCCGGCCACGCTGCTCGAACCAGTAGTAGACCACCTGCCGATTGAGACCCTTTTGGATCTCGGCCCGATTGACCCAGAGCGGCTGACCTGACGGAAGTCGAAAACCGGCGCTTGCTCGTTCCCACTGCGACACTTCCCAGCCCCCCGCGGGAATACAGACCTGGGGCGAATGAATGCCGTTTCCTGATACCTGCGAGCTGTAATAGGCGATGAACACGTTCACGGCGGCGGACCCGTCGCGTGGCCGGTAGTCCGCCAGCAGATAGTCATCTGCTCCAAGAACTTGAGAGATCGCGGGATCAAGCACCTCTTCTTTCGCGGTCCAATCGCCAAATTCCTGTGGAAACCTGGCAAACGACTGCCGCGCGATCTGCGGCGACGTGGTGATGGCGTCAGACTGCGCGACGTACCAAACAAGCCCCGCCAAGGCTATCACTGAAGCGGACGCCACCAGCCCCTTGCTCGGAACCAGGGCTGCTATGCGGCGCACCGAGGCCGATAGACCGTCCGAACCCAAATCGACTAGCGCGCTGAGCGGCTTCGGATTGCTCGATAGTCGCTGAAGCAGCAAGACTTCGATGAGCAGGAGCGCCAGACAAGCGACGAATATCACCCAGCCTTCAAACAGATGCAGAAACCCTTCGGCCTGGTCGGCTCCGAAGCGGTCGACGAGCAGGCCGACAGTCGCAATCCGCACGCAATTCATGGCGATGGTGATCGGGACGGCCGAAAGGAACAGGACGACCTTGTGCCACGCAGGCCCCTTGTAGATCACCGCTACGAGAAAGCCGAAACTCAGCAGCGGAAAGAGATAGTTCAGCCCGCTGCACGCTTCCGCCACCTGCAGCTTGTAGGTCCCAAGATCGACGACGTTCCCGTCGAGATAGACCGGGATGCCCATCGCCGAAATAATGGAGGTCCCGATGCGCGACGAGACATGCTGGAGCTTTGTCGAGAGCGGCCAGTATATGAAGCTCGGAAGGGGAAGCATGAAGACGAGATAAGCGACCGGTGCCCAAAGCTTCAGACCGGCGCGAAACCCAAAGACGAGCAGGACGACGCCTGCGATGCACATCAGCAGGCCGTACATCACCACGTCGGCAATGCTCGCCACGTTGCCGATCAGGCCGACCGCCAGCGCCAGCAGCACGACGCCGATGCCTGCCCATTGCCGATCCGCTCCGTAGTCGAGGGCCCTCGCCTTCCGCAGCAGGAGAAAGATCGCGATGAACGGGACAAAATAGCCGTGACTGAACTCAGGCCTACGCCAAGCCTCCGGCAGGGACACAAGCCCGGTCCAGTAGAAGGCCGCCATTCCCGCAAAGGCGAGCAACAGCCATCCGGGCCCAAACATCGAGCGGATGCTCACGGCCGACGCCCGCAGATCCGTCCCGATTTCGGAGTCCCTCATCATCCTATGCGCGCCCGCTTCCAAAGAGCACGCACTATGCCCAAGAAGCGCACGCGGTCAAAGACCGGTCGTTGCGGTGCAATTCCCGGTAGCAACAACAACCTTGTCGCCGGATTCGCACTCTGCAAACGCTAAGAAGAGCGGTCGCTCCGCAACGAAGCGGGCGCTCCTCACCTCACCGTGAGGTCACCAGAACCCGAGAGGAAAAGCCTGGGAGCCTAAAGGCGCCCACGACGAAGCATCGCGAACGCCCTTGGGTCTAAACCAGCCAGCCATCCACACCGACGGTCACGGTCGCCGTGTCGGTCAGATGGCCGTCTGTAGCCGCATAGGCGAAGCTGTCTGTGCCTGAGAAGCCGTCGTTCGGCGTGTACGTGAGCGTGCCATCGTGGTTGAGGACAACAGTGCCATGATCGGGCTGCGTGAAACCGCCCAAGTGCAACGCATCCCCGTTCGGGTCGCTGTCGTTGGCAAGCACGTCGAACGTGACAGCCGTATTCAGGTCCGTGTGCCCGCTGTCCGCGGCCGCAGTTGGGGCTTGGTTGCCGCTTGACCCAGTGTTGCTGCTCGTGACTGTCGGGAAGATATCGTCGCGGCCGCTGACGTCGAAAACGAGCGACCCGTTCCAAGCCATCGCGCTCTGACCGGTGATGGTGGTCTTGCCAGGCCGCACGTAAGTCGCTTCGTCGGCCGTCAGCTGTACGCCGTTGACCTCGACCCAGTCGACCCAGAGATTCCGGTCGTTTCCAGTGCCGCCGAAGGCGTCATTGCTGTATCGTCCGCTGAGCTGATCGAATGAGGTTCCCGCGGGGAGCGTGAAATCCACGATCTGCCAATCGCCGTCTTGATGCACGGCGGAGACATCCTGGGTAGCACCAACCTGATGTCCGTCGACCAGCAATTGGAACTGCGGGTCGCCATTATACAAATCCGCGGCTACCCGCACGCGGATCAAGGTGTCAGACGCGCTGTCGGGAACAACGTCGATCGAGGCCGTCGCCGACGCGGTGCCGCCGTGGCCGTCGGAGATGTTGTAGGTGAGAGTGTCCTTTCCAGAGAAGCCGTCATCCGGCGTGTAGGTCAGCGTGCCGTCGGTGTTGATCGCCGTCACACCGTGAGAGGCCAGCGCCCCAGCAAGCGTGAGGAGATCGTGATTGGGATCACTGTCGTTGGCCAGCACGTCGATCGTGACGGGCGTCTCCGCGTTGGTTCTCGCCGTGTCGTTGACCGCCACGGGCGCACCGTTCCCGAAGAGCTCACTGTGGCCGCTGACGTCGAAAACGAGGGACCCGTTCCAGGCCATCCCGCTCTGGCCGGCGATGGTGGTCTTGCCAGGCCGCACGTAGGTTGCTTCGTCGGCCGTTAGCTGTACGCCGTTGATCTCGACCCAGTCGACCCAGAGGTTTCGATCGTTGCCGTAGCTGGCATAGGCGTCATTGTTGTATTGTATGCTGAGCTGATCGAATGAGGTTCCCCCCGGAAGCGTGAACTCCACGATCTGCCAATCGCCGGCACTGTGCACGGCGGAGACATCCTGGGTGGCGCCGACCTGGTGTCCGTCGACCAACAGCTGGAACTGTGGGTCACCGTTGTACAAATCCGCGGCCACTCGCACCCGGATCACCGTGTCCTGCGTCGACGGTTGGTCACCCGGCACCGTGATTGCAACGGCAGCGGTCGACGTGCCGCCGTGCCCATCGGAGATGCTGTAGGTGAGAGTGTCCTGGCCGCTGAACCCCGTATCCGGCACGTAGGTCACGGTCTGGTCGGAGTTGATCGTGGTCGTGCCGTGCGGGGCCGACGCCGATGTCACCATCAGCGTGTCGCCGTCGACGTCGGTGTCGTTGGCAAGCACGTTGATGGTCACCGGCGAATGCGTCGTCGCCGTGTCGTTCTGCGCGACCGGCGCGTCGTTGACCGCCGCAACCGCTACTGCCACGCTCGCCGTGGCGCTGCTGCCGTGCCCGTCGGAGACCGTGTAGCTGATCGCGTCATTGCCGTTGAAGTTGGCCTTCGGCGTGTAGGTCAGCGTGCCGTCCGTATTCACCTTGACCGTGCCGTTGGTGGCTGATGCCCCCGTCACCGACAGCGTGTCGCCGTTCGGGTCGCTGTCATTCGCAAGCACGTTGATGGTGACCGGCGTGTCCTCGTTCGTCGCCGCCGTGTCGTTGTGCAATACCGGCGCCGCATTCGCGGTGGTGCCAAACAAATCGGTGCGCCCGGAGACGTCGAAGACCAGTGCGCCCGGGTAGTCGACGTTTGACTGACCAGGGATGTCGTCCCACCCGTACCTGTCGTAGAGCGCCTGGTCCGGCATAAGCTGCACGCCGTTTATCGAGATCCAATTGACATCGAGGTTGCGGTCCGTGTCGGGCGTGCCCCCGTAGAGGTCATTTACGAATTCGACCTTGACCTCGCTGAACGGGGCATTGACCGTGAAATCCACTGTCTGCAACTCGCCGGCACTATGATTTGCTGTGACGGTCTGGATGTCGCCCACCTGCTGCCCGTCGACGATCAGCCGGAACTGGGGGTCTCCATTGTATTGGTCGCCCGAGACATTCACTTCGATAACCGCGGTCGGCGTATTGCTGACAGCCACCGATGCGGTCGCCGTCGCCGTTCGGCCCGTTCCGTCGTTTATTGTGTAAGTGAAGGCGTCGGCGCCGACATAGCCCGCCGCTGGCGTATAGGTCAGAGTGTTGTTGCTGGTGTTGATGACGACCGCACCGTGACCCGGGTTGGAGACGGACACGATCGACAGTTTGTCGCCATCCGCGTCCGTGTCGTTGGCGAGGACATTCAGCACCGTCGCCACACCCGAATGGACGGTCAATGAGTCGTTCTTTGCGACCGGCGCGTCCGGCACCGGTGCAACGTTCACCGCAACCGTTGCCGAGCCACTGCCACCATGCCCGTCGGAGACCGTGTACGTGAAGGTGTCCTGGCCGTTGAAGTTCGCGGCTGGCGTATAAGTGACCGAACCGTTCGAGTTCAGGACCGCTGTACCATGCTGGCCGTTGGCAACGCCGGTGATCGACAGCGTGTCGCCGTTCGCGTCGGTGTCGTTCGCGAGCAGAGTACCAGCGCCGACCGTGACGGCTGTATCTTCGTTCGTATTGATGGTATCGTTGGTACCGTGAGGGGGGTCGTTGCCCGGCGACGATGATCCGCCCGACCCGCTAGACCCAGTCAGCAGCTCCTGCAGCCGTTCCAGCGCACCGTACCCTGATCCGAAGTCAATCGCTGACCCGTCTTTTGGCAAAAAACCCTGCCAACCGTCGGAACCTATCCCCTGGAAAAGCTTGCCCCAGTAGTTTGAAGCGCCGGGATCGTTTGAGTATATGAAATTGTCGTGTACATTCGCGCCGCTCGCAGACGACATAGCGAGCATAATGTTGCCGTACACCTGTGTGCCGGAGTCATTTTCGACCATTTGGATCGCGGCACCGCCCCCGCCCGCTTCCCACGATAGCAAGGTATTGTCCCGGATAACAACGTTCTCCGTTCCGTTCGCAATATAAATGGAGTTAGGAGAACCGACCGCGATAAGATTATCCTCAACGAGAATGTTCTTATAACCGCCGGCTGCCGCGTCCTTCAGGAACACGCCTTCCGCATATAGGCCCGGATACCCAGTGTTCGGGTCGTCATACATGTAGTTGCCGCGCACGACGATATCGTGCGGCGTATCACCCGTGCCCAGCGGATAGGCGAAAAACTAAATCATGTCGGGATGGTCACCCGCAACGGGCGACACGTCGCGCATCGTGTTATTCTCGATCAGACCGTTGTACGAGTTGCCGGTAACGCGCAGAAGGTCGCTCGTCCCATCATGAATAACGTTGTTTGTAATAGTAAAATTGGCGACACTATCGACAAAGACGGATTCACCGGTAATATCACTATGGTCAAGAACAATATCACTTACGCCTGGCGTATATCTCACACCGTCCGCAAATGAGGAGTTTATATATTTTAGATGATTCGCCCCATCATACGCGCCGATCTCATTGAGAACTTTCAATCCATCGATAGCAATATAGCTTCCCCCCGTTATATCGAGATCGGTAAATACTGCACCGAGCGGTGACGCTGCTTTGATCGTAACGTAGTCGCTGAAGTTGTTCGAGAGATCGACGGCGCCGTAATTACCGCTCTGAAGGAAAATCGTGTCGCCTCCCGCCGCCTTGCCCAACGCACTCAGCAACTCTGCGGACGAAGATACATTCCAGGTGGTCATCTTACATACCCCTCCTCAAACGCACGAACGAACTGGGCCGCAAACTTCTCAAACAAAACCTTGCGCGATCGCAACTCAGTCAAACAAACATATAAAACCCCCCTAAAACGCATCCGATTCAGATTGTATAAAAACCCGATGCAAGGAAGTCAGCCGAGAGCCCGTGACAACAAAACCGCAGGTCCGCCCCGAAGTCCTCGGAAAAGTAACGTATCTATCATGTCGGAAATTTGGCGTGATTTCGCTCAACCAATGACCTTCTCTTGAATATCTCGGAGGGTCGCGACCGCGGACGCGTGTCTGCCATAGCCTTCCCGGGCGACAACTGCCAACAAGAACCTACGCATCTGGCGAGCTTGACCAGCTTAGCCCACCCGACGGGATCGAAGCTCCCTCTTCTCGCGCAATCTAATCTTCAATTTCATCCCGTACCGTCGCGCCGCGCGCCAGCGCCAAACGCAGCTGCGACCGCGAAGCCAACGCTGGCCTTTCGATAAGATGCCAAGACAGCACGGCAAAAACAATCGTCAGAGCCCCGCTCAAGACCACATTCTGCAGCGGGTCCTGCGGGCCAAACCAATAAACCGTCAGTTGTTGAAGCGGAAACGCGTAAACGTATGTGCCGTAGGAGTAGTCCCCGAAATAATTGAACTTTCGGATGAACCCGCGCGGCAGGTATGCAAACAGAAACACCGAATAGGCAAGCGCCAGAACAAAACTGATATGGTATAAGGCCGTATTCGTAGTAAGTGCGACGATAAGGAAGAGAAACAAGCAAAAAACCGGCGCCATCGGTACAAAATCGCGCCAAGTGAATAGCGATGCCCCAACAATGAACGGCAGAGAGAGATCGGCAAAGACCCGTGCCTTGTAATTGTCCACCAGGCCGAGCCACGAAGTTCCCATGTAAAAACAAAAATAGAGAAGCACCGCGACGCTCATCCGCTTCCGGTTTGACAACGCGCCGCACAGACCGAGAACTAGCACTCCTAAGTAGCAGACGACTTCGTAAAACAACGTCCACAGCGATCCATTGATCGCTGACGGGTATGGATTGTCCGCAAAGACGCCGGGCAGATCGTACTTGGGGGTTACCAGCGCCAAGTTTTGGGGAATGTACACGAGGGTCGCCGGATCGGTGAAGTATCGACCCAGTGGGACCGTGGTGACTAGAGGTCCCAATATGAAGACAGTCAGGGTGAGGGTGACAAACAGTCCCGGGAAAAGGCGCAAAACACGCGCCGCGGCCCAGTCCCACACACTGCGAGAATTCTCGAAACTGGACGCGATCAAGAACCCGGAGATTGCAAAGAAGACGTAGACCGCCACGGTTCCGAGGGTAAATCCCAGAGACCGTGACAAAGGCTCAACAGCCCCAGTTCCAAGTGTCAACGGAAAGGAGTGCGAAATGAGCACCGAAGCCGCAGCTACAAGACGGACCAAGTTGAAGTTGTTGTTTCGGCCGTGCATTACAGCGCTGAGCATAACCACGACTTACACCTTCCCGGACCCACGCCGTTCGCTAAAGAAGAAACCAGACCAAAACCTAAGCCACAATACCTCACTCAGCACCTCGCCGACCAGCTGAAACTCGCGCGCAGCGGAAAATCGGTTTGCTGTCCTGATACTTAGCGAAACGCGCCCGATGCAAGTCGCTAGAGAGAGAGAGAGAGAGAGAGAGAGAGAGAGTGTCGGTTAACACGACAAGTCCGCCAGATTATGGAATTCTCGAGCTGTTGATGCCCCTGCTCTTATCGGAAATCACTTCCCTCATCCTTATCCCCGAACCGATCGCTTGGCGGGATCCAGCAAGGGATACGCCTGTAGCTACGTCGCCCTTTGACGGTCTCGGCTCCACAAATGCCTTGGACTGCTGGACCACGCGAGAAGATACCGCGCCGGCGCTTCGCCTGGTTGCCGCAACAGCCGAAAGGCTGGCGCCAATGCCGATATAAAAGGCAAACAGTGGCTGCATGCGGCCAAAGAAGGTAACAGTGAGCCCTCCGAAAATAAGGCCTATGATCAGCAGGCCCCAACCTCTTCGCAGATCAACGAAGAGCGACTTCTCGGCCGCTTCGTAGGCCGAGAGAGCGATCCCCAGATCAATAAGATCGCGACTAGCAAGGATACGAGCGCAGGAATTCCGGCATGCAACACGACCGCGAGGAAATGATTGTCGATGCTTTCGCTAAGCCAACTCGGCCGAGTCCAATCCGCCCTCCCTATACCGAACAACGGATGGCTCAAAATGTCATCCATGGCAAATTCCATTTGGGCCTCACGATAATAAGCCGTCACCGGGTCGAGCATGAACAACGTGACAGCGCCGACCGCTCCGCGGTTCGTGAAAATTTGCAGTCCTGCGATGCAGGCGAAAAACGCCGCAGAAAAAATGATGACACGGCGGCGCATCCACCGCGTCGTGGCCTCCGCAACAATGAGCGTCACCTGCGCCATGTAGACCAGCAGCGGAGCAGAAGAGAGACTAAGGAAAGCGCCCACGGCAATAACGCCGGACTTTACGACCCGGACGGAGCCGCGTGTCGTAAACCACGTCGGGCTGAGAAGAGCAGCACAGAACATGCCAAACAAGATCGGGTGTTCGAAAAAAGAAGCCGCACGCAGAAGGCCAAGCCGCTGCTCGCTGCTGAAGAAATAGAAACGTCCGGTAAGGGAGCTCGCGGCTTCGTGAATGAAGCGAAATTTCAGCATAGCCTCGGGCACCGCAAGAATTGTCGACAATAGGACAAGCCAGAACAGTAACCTGATAATGGCAACGATCTGACCAAAATTTCGAACGTAGAACCGCATCAAGAGATATACGGTCAACATCTCTATCACGTATGTGCCGCCGGCCTCCAAACCGGAGCTGAGGCCAATCCGACAAGATAGGCGACGAACGTCCAAAGTACATGGAAGATCATTACCCAGTCGAAAGATCGGAGCGACAGGGTGAAGAGAGCAGCCGGTAACAGACCGAAGCTCATCACGAGCAAGAAGGCTTTCGACCAGGTGAAGAACAACGGGCCGACATTGAAGCCGAATTCCACTGGTATGAGCACGGTGAGCACGAGAAAGACGACAATTGGCCAAGGAGCCCGAGCGGGCGCCGAGCTACCGGCTTGGGCCTCATGTTTATGTAGGAGTTCCGGCATCGTTGGCGCAGCATCCCTCGCGGTCCCGGGAACCGGTTGTGTTCATTGGCTCAGCTCCAGCGGCAAAATCGCCCGCCGTGGGAGACAGGATTATCCCGGTTGAGCGGTATTGGCACCACTAATCTCTCAGTGCTTCCGCAAGATTGTCTGAATGGTTTGCCGGATGCCGCGAATGGCGCTAAGTGAGCCGGTAAGAGAGCCTCGGGCGCTTTCTCTGGTGGGTTTCTTTTGACGAGATCGGGGCGTTTGGTCCTTAGCTTTTCTGACCGGGCAGACGTTTGCCGGAGCCGTGGGAGGGGCTCGAGGCTCTGACGGCAACCATGTTCTTAGACACGTGGTTTCGCAAAGAGCGTCATCTGATATCTGTTCATAGAGGACACGATGTGGTGGGTTATCACCCCGCCGACGCCGGTGCATATTCACCGTACACGTTGGGAAGAAAGGGGCACAAGCAGT
>CAVXFK010000025.1:0-174495 GCA_963761005.1 uncultured Alphaproteobacteria bacterium | reverse complement strand
AAGATTTTGGTTGGTCCAAAGAGCGCCTGGCGGACTTCAGCAACCTAGTTCTCGAATACCGAAAAGACCTGGGTATCGAAACCTACGTGAAACTAAGGCGCTTGTTTCCGGAGGTCGAAATCCAAGTCGGCGCTTTCGCAGGGTTGGATCCACTTTTTGCGCTGGCGGAGGAATTTGAAAAGCAAGGCATAGATCCCGATCTCATCGCTGGGGCACTTGACGCAGAGGAATCCTCCGTTGACGCACTGTGCCTGCAGTTACTTGAGCTTTTGGTGGCCCGGGCTCAGCTTCCCGACACTGGATCCGGTTATATTGACAAACGCAAAGCAGCCGTCACCGACGCGACTGTCAACTATCTGATCGCAGTCATTTTGGAAGCGTTCAATTCGTACCCAGGAATACTTCCGCGTGCCGGCCTCTCTCGTAGGGTCAGGACCCATAAAGGGGATTCCTTCCTTGGCTGGGTTGTGATTTACGGTCTCCAAGAGGAGGCCTCTGATGAATCGCGACTATTTCTGGCTGACGAGGGATCAATTCGCGCGGCTGAAGCCGTTGCTCCCCACCGACACGCGCGGCAAGCCGCGGGTTGACGACCGGCGTGTGATCAGCGGCATCGTGCATGTTTTGAAGTCAGGCGGCCGTTGGGTCGATGCTCCGGCCGTCTATGGTCCACGCAAGACCCTCTACAATCGCTTCGTGCGCTGGGCAGAGAAGGGCATTTGGATCGACATGTTCCACGCGCTTGCTGCGGCAGGCGGCCCGCCAGCCCAGGTGCTAATCGACAGTTCGGCGGTGAAGGCGCACCGCTGCGCAGCCGGCGGTAAAGGGGGGAGCGCAATCAGGCGATCGGGCGCTCGCGCGGCGGACGCACCACCAAGATCCACGCCCTGACCGATACGGCTTGTCGGCCCATCGCCTTCATGCTCACGGGAGGCCAAGTGGCCGATTGCACCGCCGCAGAGTTGCTGCTGCGGCGGCTGCCGCAAGCGTCGATCGTTCATGGCGACAAGGGCTACGACAGCAATGCCATCCGCCGACAGATCGAGGGCAAAGGTGCGATGCCCAATATTCCGCCGAAGGCCAATCGGCGTTGGAAGAACTGCTTCTCCCCGTTCCTCTATCGAAACAGAAATGCCATCGAACGCATGTTCGGTCGCCTCAAGGACTTCCGCCGCATCGCGACACGATACGACCGATCCGCCACCAACTTCCTCGCCGCCGTCTGCATCGCTGCTGCCGTCAGCTACTGGTTATGAGTCCTGACCCTGGTACTGATCCGACATCAGGTCAGCGGATCAAATCCTGACCTACATCAGGCCTATCTTGCGGCGAAGAGATTCCACGAAGCGGTAAGCTTGGTGGCTCAACGGCTGAAGCCTGGAGAGCGGTTGTCCGTTCGGAAGCTGGCACGACTTGCCGAGGTCCCGAAGTCGACGGCGGAACGTTGGTTAAAGAGCGAAGAGTTCGGAAAGAAGCTCGAACAATACCAGGAGGTACCTAGCTCGGTTTGGGAGGAGCTCCGAACCGAAGAGCGACCGCGGCTGAGATTTCAACAGAGAGCGCCGCGAACAGCCAGGGCGTCCCCGGGCCGTCTCATCAAATACCAAGTGCGGGACGCCAGATGTAGCTGATAGCGCATTCGCCGTCGCTCGCAGATGTGCGGGCACGGTTGCCGACTATCCCGGCTGCCAATTGGCGAGACGCAGAATGAATACACCGCTAGCCTATACCATCGACGAGGCGTGCACCATCTCGCGCACTGGACGGACGGCGCTTTACAGGGCGATCAAGTCGGGTCAGTTGCGCGCGGTCAAGCGTGGTCGCCGCACTCTCATCCTTCCCAATGATCTGCGCGCGTACGTCGCGCAACTTCCTGCGATCGTGGTGAACCACGGCGACCGATCGAACAAGATACAGGCTGGGGGCGAGGCCGATGGTAACCGCTTAGGCCATCGCCAAGTCGGTGGGCGGCCGCAGGGCCGGTCGGGACTGGAAGGCACATTGTCCGCGAACAACGGCCGCAAACCAAGCCCTTCGATCCGCAACGCGGATGGTAACAAGGTGCGCGGCTCTTGCCATTCTGGCTGCGAAGAGCGCGAACCCGATGCGTAGCCACCATCGCATCGATTTCGACGCCGTGAACCACGCAGCGATCCCGCACCTGCTCGAACTTTGTGGCCGCTGGCTGCCACACGGTCGTCGCCAAGGCTCGGAGTAGGTAGTGGGTTCGATCCGTGGGGAGGCGGGAAGGTCGATGAAGGTCAGGCTCGTCGGCGAGAAGGCCGCGGTCTGGTGCGACTTCGCCGAGGGGGTCGGAGGGTCCGATCCAATCAGCCTGGCCGCAGCTATTTTCGACGTAACCCAGGCCGAAGGGGCACGGCGTCTCGCCGACGAAATCGGATTCCGTGCCGATGACTAGAAGCGCCGCGCTCCGCAAAAGCCACGCCGAGGCGACCTCGAACAGGTCGGAGGCGGGCGTAGAAGAATGGAAGCTGCTCACGCCAATTCCGGCTGACGCCCCGCGCGACTATCCCCCGCGCGTTCGAGGCAAGCCGTCGAGTTGTTGGGTCTACCGCGACAACTACGGTCGTCGGCTGTTTCTAGTCTGTCGGTTCGACAGGCCGCACGGTCGCAAGGAATTTGCGCCGCTGACGTTCTGCCAGGGCCCTGACGGTCGGCGGGCATGGAGATGGAAGGCACCGCCGAACCCTCGGCCGCTCTACGGGCTAGACCGGCTTGCTGCTCGGCCCGAGGCTCGAGTGCTGGTCGTCGAAGGCGAGAAATCCGCCGACGCCGCCCAAAAGCTGTTCCCGGACTACGTGGCGATTACATCGCCGAACGGTGCGGAGGCCGCCGCGTCGTCGGACTGGAGCCCGCTGGCGGGGCGCGATGTGACGATCTGGCCGGACGCAGATCAACCGGGCAAAGGCTACGCCGACGACGTTGCCGGCCTTGCCACTCGCGCTGGCGCGGCTTCGGTGCGCATCGTCATGGTACCCGATTATTTCCCCGACAAATGGGACCTCGCCGATAAGCTGCCGGACGGCGTGAACAAGGGTGACATCGAGCGGATGCTCGCGGCGGCTGAGCCCGCGGTGCATGATGGGCCGCTGCCGTTGTTCCCGCCGTTAGGCATGCCCGCACCATACCCCGTCGAGGCACTCGGCCCGGTTCTGTCGCCCGCCGCAGCCGCCATCTCACGCAAGGTGCAGGTGCCGCCAGCCATGGCCGCACAGTCGGTGTTGGCGGCCGCGTCGTTGGTTGCGCAAGCATACGCCGACGTAATGTTGCCCTTCGGACAAACGCGGCCGCTTTCACTCTATTTCGTGACGGTAGCGGCATCCGGGGACCGCAAGACCACGGCGGATGGCGAGGCGCTCTGGCCCATCAAGAAGCGTGAGAAGGCGCTCCGCGAGGCGCGCATGAAGGCACATCAGACTTGGTTGGTCGAGCGGGCCGCATGGGAGGCGGAGAAGCGAAAAATTACTCGTCGACGGTAAGCTCGATCTCGATCAGCGCAGGCACGCCCTTGTCGAACTGGGCGCGGAGCCTGCACAACCTTTGCACGCGTTCCTCACCGTTCCCGATCCCACCGTCGAGGGGCTGGCCAAGGCTTGGGTGTCGGCGCTTCCAGCGCTTGGCGTCTTCACGGCCGAGGGCGGTCAATTCGTCGGTGGCCACGGCATGAGCGACGAACATCGGTTGAAGACGGCCGCTACTTATTCCGCGCTTTGGGATGGCGAGCCGTTCAGGCGCGTGAGGGCAGGGGACGGCGTTACCATCCTGCCCGGTCGCCGGCTCGCAATGCACATCATGGTGCAACCTGATGCCGCCGAGAAATTCCTTTCCGATGGCCTACTGCGCGATCAGGGTCTGCTGTCGCGAGTGCTCGTTGCGGCTCCGCCAAGCGTGGCTGGTAGTCGTCTCTACCGAGAGACGCGAGCGGAAGACGATGCGGCGATCCGCGCCTACGGCGCTCGCCTGCTAAGGATCTTGGAGTTGCCGCTCCCCCTGGCGGAAGGGTGCCTCAACGAGTTGGAACCTCGCGTGCTCCATCTTTCCGCCGAGGCAAAAAATGCCTTTGAAGCCTTCTACAACCACGTCGAACGGCAGTCCGGCGCGGAGAAGGAACTGTCGCTCATCCCCGACTTCGCGGCGAAAGCGGCTGAACAAGCAGCCCGCATCGCCGGTGTTCTGACCGTCGTCGAGGACCAGCAGGCGAGCGAGATCCGTACTGATACAATGGCTCGCGCTATCGCGCTGACGGATTGGTATGTCGACGAGGCTCTTCGACTTCGCGGCGTTGCGCGCGTGGATCCCGCTCTTCGCGCTGCCGACGGCCTGCTGCAATGGATGAGGCGGCAGGGGAAACCAAAATTCTCGTTCCGCGACGACATCATGCAGTGCGGGCCCAGAGCCACGCGCACCAAGAAGGCCGCGGAGGCAGCGCTCAGGATCTTAGAGGACCATGGCTACATCTCCGACAGCCGTGGAAATCGTCGCATCATCCGCTTGATCAGCGCGGCGACAACATGAGCTACCGACGCTTCAACCTCGCGGAGATCGGATGGACGGCTACAGCGGCTACCGCGGCTACGGATTCCGCCGTAAAGCCGATCTCTGTAGCCACTGTAGCCGCTGTAGCCAATGTGGCCAGCGACACCGAACCGGGGGCCAAGGCCAAGTCTGACGTCCTCAAATCGCACAAACGGTCGGGAAGAGAGGAAGTGAGCGGCCGCAACGTCCCGAAGGAATGGGCCGAGGCTCTTGCGGCTCTCGGCTCGCTTGTGCGGCCCGCTGAAGGATTCACGCCGAACCAGTGGCATCGGATTGTCAATGACGCCGCGCGCTTTGTCGAAAACTGGTCGGCTCACGCCGTCAAACAAGGTTGGGGCATCCTTGACGTGTTCGGTGTGCATCCCCTGGCACCCGCCGCTCGCTACGACGCGATGGGACTAGTTCTCTTGATACGTGGCGGCGAAGTCATCGCACTGGACGAGCGGCGCGCGACTATCCGCATGCCGAGCGGCGCCGAGCTTACCTACCTCAAGCGCCCGCGCAAGGAACGCCGTCCCAATCTGGGAGGTCGCCGGACGAGACGAGAGCGGGGTAGGATGGATGAGGAGGAAAAGGAGCCTTTGCCGCGCCGAGGCGGACCAGGAGGAACTCGGCCTTCCGAAGCCGGAACCGCGTGTGGTTCTTCCCGCACCTAGCTCCGGCGAGCAGACATCCATCGCCAATGCCGCCGCCCGCGTTCGCGCTCGTCCCCGTCGAATGGAGCTGGCCTCGGTTCCGACGCAGCTCGATACCGTAAAGCTGCTCCCGCCACACGCCGACCGGGTCGGCTTCACCTTTCAACTCCGCGACGCATTTGGGACAACGTCGGGCGAGCTTCGCGCGGAACCAGATCAAGCATATCGCCCGCATCGTCGGCTCGGATCAGGGCAACCCCGATATCAACGCGGTGAACGCAGTCATTGCTCTTGTTGATGGGATCCGTCCTGAAAATGAGTTGGAGGCCGCGGTAGCCTTGCAGATCGGGCTTACGCATCAAATGGCAGGCAAGATGCTCGCGATGGCCGCTGGCTCCTGTCATCTCGAACACCGGGAACGCTACTTCAATCTCGCCACGAAGTTGCAGCGCACGATGGCTGCGCACATCGACGCGCTGGTGAAGCTGCGCGCCAATGGGAAGGCATCGCCGGTCGGGCAGGTGACCGTCAACGACGGCGGCCAAGCCATCGTCGGGACAGTGAACATCGAAGGTAGGCCGAAAGAAACGGAGGGCTAACCTCATGCACCCGGGCCTGAAGGAGATGCGGGATGCGCCTCGGTGCGGAGCAAAGACGCGCCGCGGCACCCCCTGCGAAGCACCTGCTGTCCGCGGCAAACGCCGCTGCCGGATGCACGGTGGCGCGAAGGGATCGGGCGCGCCCTGCGGTGAGCGGCACGGACACTACAAGCATGGGTTCTGGTCGAAAGAAGCCGCAGCAATGCGACGTCTGGCCCGAGAACTCCTGGCGAGGTCCTGAGGAGCAAACCATGCCAGCTCGAGCACTCACGGCCCAAGAAGCCTCGTGGATCCGGGAGAAGATCGCCGCCCTGGCGAGAGATGACCCGAACTACGCCAGGCAGCTTTGGGACGAGCTTGAGGCTGCCCAGCGGCGTTCGAACAAAGCCGTCGCTGTGTTCTTCGGGATCGTGCAGCTCGTCGCCCGAGGCGACGTGATCGACACAGGCGAGCGGGAAAAGAGCCGCATCGTTTGGGGTAAGGCGCCCGTGCGTCACTAGGGAGGACGATTGCTCAGGCTTCATTCTATCTCGAAGGAAACCAAACATGGATCCGGAAAGAGCTCCCGCACTGACTGACCCAAGTGTCGGCAACCTAGGAACGCAGAGTCTCGTGGACAGGAGCGCGGTGATGAAGGAGCTGCACGCCATGCTTGGCGTGCGGCTGTTTGGAAATGGCCCCTGGCTCGCCGGCGGCGAGGCTGCTTTGTCGATCGGAAGGAAGCTTCAGAGTCTCGGCCTCGAGGAGGTCATAGATCGCGGCACACGTCCCACAATTCTGGGCCGAGAACTCAAGTTGGACCTCATCGAGGTATTCCTCGGAATCTTCTACGAGGGAGAGGTGCCATGGATACTGGAAGAACATGGACTATTGGATAGCGAGACCGCTGAAGATCTCATGGCGCGAAGGACATCATTGAAAATGCGGAAGGCATTTTGCGGCCGGTCGTCCAGGATGCATTCCTTCGTTACTTTAATCCCTCCGGCAGTTGCCACTGAACCTATGAAGCTAAGCGGCGAGCCGGCTAAGTCCGCAGGCGCAAATGCTCTCCCACAACGTCGTCCGCGTGGATGTCGGCTCCCGTATGCGCGCGATGTGGCGATAGCGCGCTTGCGGCGCTCTTCTGGGGTCGAATGCCAGCGTAAATCTGCGTCCTTCCTACGGCTGATAGCTCGTCCGCCCACACCTCGTTTTTGGTCGCAACGCTGGCCTTGTCCTCTTTCTGTTCATACGGCATCCTGATTAGATGCTGACAAGCGATTTACCCCGCACGATCGATGAAGCGGAGTTGGCCGGATGGGAGGGCTTTGAGATTGCGTGCGCGGCCTGCCGCTACAGTTACATTGTGCCTTGGCATCGCATCCGGCGCCGAACGGGGCACAGGAAACTATCTGCGATCAAGCAACGACTTGTCTGCGAGAGATGCCAAATCCCGCCCGAACGCGTTGTCCTGATCAGGAGGGTCTATCCGGCCGCAGAAGGCTCGCCAGAGAGCGATAAGCTGGAGATTTGAGGAGTCAGATGTGCGGCCGCTACGACAACCTGATTGCGCGCGAGGCCTACCGGCTCCTGTTTGAGGCGCGGCGGCTGCCGCACATTGACGGAGTACCTTTACCTTTACCAGAGATGCATCGCCGCTCTCGTTGGCGTGGTCGCCGCCACCGTCTGGACCGTATAAGCCCTTCTTACTCCGACCCAACCTCGAACACGGCTCCCTCCTGACCGGCAGACACTCCGCATCTGGGCTTGAATTGTCTCCTCGCATTCTCGAGAAGCCGACCAAGCATTTCATCGTCGTGCGACGGGTCGTGGTGGAATGGCACGAGCTCTTTCGCTTCCACCTGAGCCGCAAACTCGAAGGCATGGCGGTAGGAGCTATGCCCCCATCCGATGCAGCGATCGTATTCCTCGTCCGTGTATTGAGCATCGTGGATCAAGAGGTCAGCACCTCTCGCCAGGTCGTAGCCCGAGATCCAGTCCGGCTCGAGCCATCGACCATTTGGTGCGGTCAGGACAGGCTCGTGATCAGGAAGGTAGACGATGGTGCCAGTACCCGTCTCAACGCGATAACCTACGGTTGGTCCCGGATGGCAGACGAGCGACGTCTGAATACGGAACGGCCCGATGTCGAAGGGAGGACGCGGGACCTGGTGACACGTTACGCAAGGCAAATCACGAAGGTGCACTGGAAACAGCGGTGGAGACAGATAGCGCGACAGGCGCGCCCCGAGGGAGAGCTTGCTGCTGGCGGGTCCCCAGATGTGAACATCGATTTCCGCGTTGTAAAGCGGACCGAAAAAACCCAGCCCCTGAATATGATCCAAATGGAGATGCGTTAGAAGTATATCGACCCTGCGAGTATCGGGCCGAATTTGCGCCCCGAGGCGACGGATGCCGGTGCCAGCGTCAAGGACGAGTGTGGTGCCGTCGCTATCACGCACCTCAACGGTCGATGTGTTCCCGCCATATCGAGACGTCTCGGCCCCCGGCGCCGCCACCGATCCGCGAGTCCCGAAAAGCGTCACCCGCATCATCCCGGAACTCCCAGAAAAGGGCCGCGGCACCCAGAAATTCGCCTTGCAGACCGCTGATCGGAATTGACGCGATTTCGATCCGCTCAGCAAGCGCCGTTTGCGGTCCCGAGCCGTATGTTGGCTGAGGATCCGCACCGGCTGGCAGGAAACACCAGCGCAGGAGCTATCGGCCAAGGATGACAAGCCCCTGGTGGTCTTCAGAACATTGTAGAGCCACCAACTCGCATAGACGACATCCTCGACCTCTCGGCCAACGCGGCAATGTCCTGCCGATGATCGATCGCCGAAAACCGGCATGACGGCTATGGGGCGCCCGTTACCAAATCGCAGCACGAACGAGGTTGCCGCATGAGACGAACGCTCGCGAACCGTGATAGCCTTGGTGCGCTCTTATTCGTCTGATATCGGCCATGGAGATAGACGACTGGCTTGACCAGCTCGGGCTGGGACAGTACGCCGACGCGTTTCGCGAGAATGCGGTCGATCTTGACCTTCTTCCGCGTCTCACCACCGATGACCTAAAGGACATGGGTGTAGCCGCGGTCGGCCACCGGCGAATTCTGCTCGACGCCGCGGCGGCGCTCGGCTGTGCGATCGCGCCAACGTCGTTGGAGCCACCGGCGGACGACGACGGCGGCGAACGCCGTCAGGTAACCGTACTGTTCGCCGATCTAGTCGGTTACACCGAGCTTTCCCGGCGGCTCGACCCGGAAGAAGTTCACGCCCTGCTCGACACATTTTTTGACCTCGCCGATCGCGCGGTTCTGGGTCACGGCGGCGCGGTCGACAAGCACATTGGCGACTGTGTCATGGGGGTATTCGGCGCACCGATCGCTCATGGAAACGATGCCGAACGCGCTGTTCGCGCGGCGATTGCGATCCGCGATGGCATGCCGAAGCTCACCAACGAAACGGGTCATCACATTTCGGTGCATGTTGGCGTTGCCAGCGGCGAGGTGGTCGCTGCTTCGGGCGGGCGCGAGCATCGCGCTTATTCCGTCACCGGCGAATCCGTCAACCTTGCCTCGCGACTTGCTAGCCGGGCCAAGTCCAGTGAAATTCTGATCTCGAACGAGGTCCGCTCAGCCGTTGCCGAACATATCGCCTGCGAAGTGGCCGGCACATACGACCTCAAGGGATTTGCCGAACCGCTGCTCGGATGGCGGGTCAGGCAGATATTCAGGGCCGAACCTGACCACGTGCGCCCTTTCGTCGGGCGAGCATTCGAGGTCCGCCAAATCGGAGTTGCGCTGGAAGCCTGTCGAACGACTGGGTGCGGCCAGACGATCCACATCCGGGGCGATCCCGGAATTGGCAAATCGCGCCTTATCGAGGAAGTGTCGCAGCGCGCCACCGGTTCTGGCTACGCCGTGCTTAAAGGTCTCGTGCTCGATTTTGGTGGAGACAACGGCCGAGCGGCGATCGAGGCGATCGTTCGTGGGCTGCACGCCCGGTCGTTCGGCCGTGATGCCGATGCTGCCACCGCGATGCCGGAACACAACCTCGCCGACGCCGGTCTCGAAGCGAGGGAGCGGGCCGCACTCCTCGATGTACTCGGTGCACCTATGCCCGAGTCCATTCAATCGGTATTCGATGCGATGGACGGGGCCGCCCGCTTGCGCAACGCCCGCCGCGCTCTTGCCCAGCTCGTGGCCATGGCCTGCAGCCAACAGCCCATCCTCGCGGTCGTCGAAGACCTGCACTGGGCCGACAACGAAAGCCTCGATCTCATTTCCGCGATCGCCACCTCGGTCGCTGAACATGCTGCCCTGCTCGTCATCACGTCGCGCATCGACGGCGATCCGACGCTGCAACGCTGGACCGTTCCTGGCACGGTTCTGACGCTCGACCTCGCGCCCCTCAGCAAGACCGAGGCCATGAGTTTGGCGTCTAGCTATTTCGACGCTAGCGCCAACACTCAGGTCGTGAAATGTGTCGATCGGGCAGACGGTAACCCGCTCTTCCTCGACCAGTTGCTGCAGCACGCCGAAGCGAGAGCCGAGGACAGTGTGCCCGAAACCGTGCAGAGCCTGGTTCAGGCGCGTATGGATCAATTGCCAGCTCGCGATAAGCGCGCCCTGCAAACGGCATCGGTTCTCGGCCAGGCTTTTTCGATTGACGCGCTCCGGCATCTGCTTGACGACCTCACCTGGACCGGAGACGTTCTCGAGCGGCGCCACCTGCTGCGCCGACAAGACGAGGGATATCTTTTCACCCATGCGCTGATTCGAGATGCCGCGTACGGTACGCTCCTGCAAAAGAAACGCCGCGAGTTGCATCGAAAAGCCGCACAACGGCTCCGATCGGACGATCCCGTCCTTGCCGCAGAGCACCTCGCCATGGCCGGGGACGCCGCAGCCCCACGT
The DNA here is from genome assembly GCA_963761005.1 of uncultured Alphaproteobacteria bacterium. GTDB lineage: Bacteria > Pseudomonadota > Alphaproteobacteria > Rhizobiales > Afifellaceae > DASWJZ01. Next base: position 163,804 of record CAVXFK010000025.1, on the reverse strand, counting down.
GCCTGCCTTGAGGCCGCCCAGGGTCTCATTTCTCGCTATCGCCAAGAGCAGGCACTGTTGCTAATCGATCATGGGCTGGCCCTGGCGCAAGCCCCCGCGGACATTTGCGCGCTGCACCTTTTGCGTGGTGAAGCCCTACTTGCAGCCGGCAATGCCGCCGATGCCGGGGGCGCATATGCGACCGCGCTCGCCATCGCCGCGGCGCCACGCGACGAATGTCACGCTTGGTTGGGGCTCGCCTCGGCAAGGCGCCTGACCGACGATCTGGACCGCGCGATGGAGGATGTCGAAAAGGCGATCACGATCGCGGAAGGGGAAGGAATGATCGAAGAGGCAGCGCGCGGCTATTCGTTACGCGGCAACCTCCGCTTCCCACGCGGCGACATTGAAGGATGCTGTGCCGATCACGAGCGAAGTCTTGAACTTGCTCGTGTGGCTGACTCAGCTGAGCTGCATGCCACCGCGCTAGGCGGCCTCGGGGACGCCGAATACATTCGCGGCCGCCTTGGAACTGCGCACGCCCGCTACAGTGAATGCGTCACAATGAGCGCAGCGCACGATTTGCGTCGCGTTGAGGCGGCGAACCTGCCGATGCAGGCGATCACCCAGTTCTGGAAAGGCGACATGCGAAGGACGCGCGAGCTGGCGGTGCTTGCGATCGACGCTGCGACGCGAATTGGCCACGAACGCGCTGAGATGGTCGCGCACCATGCGGCGTATTTCGCCTACCGCCACCTCTCGCTGCTCGACGAGGCATACGATCACGCGAGCCTTGCGCTCGATATTGCGCGTCATCTAAAAGCCCCGCGTTTTGAGGCCGAAGGTCTTGCCTTTCAGGCCCAGATCGCGATTGATCGCGGCGCCATCGATGAGGCGCGTGCCCTGTTAGGCGAAGCGCTGGCGATCGGACGGTCCAGCGGAATGGGCTATTTGGGCCCGATCCTTCTGGCGGGGCGTGCCCGAACCGCCACTACCAACGCAGAGCGTGATGACGCTGTAGCCGAAGCAGAACAATTGCTTGCCGCCGGATCGGCCTCACACAATCACCTCATGTTTCGCCGTGACGCGATCGATGTCTTTCTTGCGTGTCGTGACTGGGATGGTGTCCGCCGCCACGCCGACGCACTAGAGGACTACGCAAGTATCGAGCCGTCGGCATTCAGCCGGTTTCTGGTCGCTCGCGCTCGCGCTTTGGCGTTCCATGGCGAAGGATCTAAAGATGTCGGGATTGAACTGGCGCGCCTCGCTGCAGAAGCGGAAAAACTTGGCGACCTGGTTGCGCTCGTTGCGATCGCCGAGGCTGTGCCGATAGATTGACCCCAATCAAGCCCAATATCGTATGCGGGAACCGCCTACAGCCTCGGCATTATGTTGAGGTCCGGTCCTGGCGCGTCCAGGAAGTGATGGCCGACAGGACAGACGTCCGCTTACTGCACTAGGGCGGACGGCAATAGTTAGTGACGTTCTGTCTCTGGTTGTTCGGTGTAGACATCGAAGGTGAGGAAGCGATCGAACAGGGGCGCCTTGCGATAGAAATGCTGCTCGGCAAAGCGCGCGCCTGGCGCCCTCTCGGCTCGATGCTCGAGAAGTCCAAACCAAAGAAGCGGCCGCAGGATCCGTGCTTCCATCATGTGTGATCCGGTGTCCCAGCTCGCTTGCAGGACTTCGCCCATAGGGATCGTGCAGAGCCGGGTCAGTTTCTCCGGCGTTTGCCACTCCGTTGCCGCAACCGAGAGTGCCCAAAGCAGGATGCCGATATCGCGTTGTGGCCAAGAACCGTGCAGCCCTCGGCCGAGATACCCAAGATCGGCACGCCAGAACGTGACGTGGAAAAGGATCGCCTGAAGCGCGCGCTGTCGATCCTCGGCAAGCATGTCCTTGCCCAAACGCGTTGCCCTGAGACTGCCGCGGTAAGGACGCACAAGCTTGGCGAACTGCACCAGGTGGCGGATGAAGAACAGCGGTAGGAAGTCGGGCTCGTTGACGACCTTGTGCAGCCGGAATGCCTCGGCCCGGTCGAAGCCGGGCCATTCAAAGAGATTGACCATTTCGGCGACGACGGATCGCGAGAGATTGCCGGTCGCCGTCAACTTCAGACCGCCGCTGTCGGCTGCGCGGCGGAGCAGGACCAGGGAGTTCCGCGTCACAGTTGATGTGGCGATTTCGATATCGGTGAGGTCGTTTGCAAGGCGAAGAGCGCGGTTATCTTTCGAGGGCTCGCGCCGGAGTGCATTCAGGCTCTCCATATCAAGAAGCGTCCAAGCCGGCTCGACGTTGCCGAGCCAGCGACGAGCCTCGGGGTCGTGAAGGAAATCACTCGCGACCATCGTTCAGCTCACCCTTGCCGTGCCGAGAGATGCAGCGGGCATCGCCGGCCGAAGCCATTCGTCCAGCTTCGACCAGCGCCGCCGGCCGGAGACGTTGCGAACTGCAATGGCGATCGCCTTCTTCTGGCCGACCAGAACCACCAGACGCTTGCCGCGGGTAATCCCGGTGTAGAGGAGGTTCCGCTGCAGCATGGCGTAGTGCTGGGTCATGACCGGGATCACCACGGCAGGGTATTCCGAGCCTTGGCTCTTGTGGATGGTCGCGGCATAGGCTGGGACCAGCGTATCGAGCTCGCCGAAGCCGTAGGTCACAGCGCGGCCGTCGAAGCTGGCGTTGAGTTCGCCTGCCTCCGGATCGACGTCGTCAATATAGCCGATGTCGCCGTTATAGACCTCCTTGTCGTAGTCGTTCTCGATCTGCATGACCTTGTCGCCCGGCGCGAATGTCCACCCGAAGCGCTCGACCTTGCGTTCGCCGGCTGGGTTCAGCGCCGCCTGCAGCTCGATGTTGAGCGAGCGGGCTCCGACACCGCCGCGGTTCATCGGGCACAGCACCTGGATGTCGCGGATGGGATTGAGGCCGAACCGCTTGGGGATGCGACTCTTTACCAGTTCAACAATGCGCGGCACCGCGGTTTCGGGATCGTCGGCCTGTACGAAGTAGAAGTCGCTGTCGACGCCTGGCGGGCTGAGGTCCGGTATAGAACCCTGGTTGATGCGATGGGCGCTGAGGATGATGCGACTTGCGGCCGCCTGACGGAAAACCTCGGTCAGGCGCACCACAGGCACGGCACCGGAAGTGATGATGTCGGCCAGCACCTGTCCCGGTCCGACCGATGGCAACTGGTCGATATCGCCGACGATCAGGAGGGCGGCATTGATGGGCACCGCCTTGATCAACGACTGGATCAGCATGACGTCGACCATGGACGCTTCGTCGACGACCAGGAGGTCGCAATCCAGCGGGTTGTCGCTGTCGCGCTTGAACCCGCCACCCTTGGGGTCGACCTCAAGCAGGCGGTGGATGGTCTTGGCCTCAAAGCCGGTCGCCTCGGTCATGCGCTTGGCGGCGCGGCCGGTGGGGGCACAGAGAAGGAGCCTCGCACCTTTTGCCGAGAGCACCTGCAGGATCGACTTGACGATGGTCGTCTTGCCGACACCCGGCCCGCCGGTGATGACGAGCACCTTGGACATCAGCGCCAAGCGGATGGCGGTCTTCTGGCTGTCGGCAAGCTGCAGACCGCTGCGCCGCTCCACCCACGGCAGAGCTTTGTCCGGGTCGATCCAGGGCCAGGGGAGCCTGCCGTCGGCGAGCCGCAACAGCCGCTCGGCGACACCGCGTTCGGCTTGGTAGAGACCCGCCAGAAACACGCACGGCGTTTCCCCAACGTTGTCGGCGATGACGGTGGCCTCGGACAGTTCTAGATCGAGGGCCGTGCGGATCAGCTCCGGCGGAACTTCCAGCAATTCCTTCGCGAGCGGGATCAACTCCTCAGTCGGCAATCCACAATGGCCCTCGTCCATGGCCTCGGTCAGGGCAAAGGAAATACCGGCGCGCACGCGGATCATGGCGGTATTCTCGATGCCGAGTTTTATGGCGATGGCGTCGGCCGTCTTGAAACCGATGCCGCGGATGTCGCGCGCCAGCCGATACGGGTTTTCGGTCATGACCTGCACGGCGTCGGCGCCATAGGTCTTGTAGATGCGCACCGCCCGCGCCGTGCCGACGCCATTTTCGTGCAGGAACACCATGATCTCGCGCACGACCTTCTGCTCGGCCCAGGCATCGGTGATGCGCTTGGCACGCACCGGGCCAATGCCAGTCACCTCGCGCAGACGCTCGGGCTCCGCTTCGATCGTGTCGAATACCTTCTCGGCAAAGGCCCGAACCAGCTTCTTGGCGTAGACCGGGCCGATACCGCGGATCATGCCGGAGCCGAGATACTTCTCGATGCCGTCGATCGATGTCGGCGCCGAGGTGCGCATGAAGCGGGCCTTGAACTGCTGGCCATGCGTGCGGTCGTTGATCCATTCGCCGGACGCCGTGATCCACTCGCCGGCAGAAATCGCGGCGGCGTGACCCACGACGGTCGCCAGATCGCGATGTCCGCGCGCCTTGATGCGCAGAACGCAGAAACCGTTCTCGGCACTATGGAAGGTAACTCGCTCGACGAGGCCGGCGAGCACTTCCTGGATCGGTGATTCCAGCCCTGGCCTCATGCGGATCGTCAAATCCTCATATTTCACGTCCTGGCAAGGCCTATCGCGATGGTACAGCTATTCTGGAATTGCAGTGCGGGTTCACATTGAAACAGTCGGTTGGGCGATTCCGCTCCGCCAGGACCCTGCGCGTGTATGGGACCGACGACATTGCCGCTGGTCGAGGGCCGGCGCGGCGATGTGAGCTATTGCCACGCCAATGTCAGCCTCCGGCGCACAACTTTCGCTCGGGAACGAGCCCCTGCATGTCGGTTTACCAGCGGAAACCGGACTCCAATTTCAGGCGACTGGACGGGGACTGTTGACCCGAGACCTCGTGAAGGTATGTGTCGAATGCCTTCTCGTTGCGCAGCACACTCCACGCGATGCGCGCCAGCTTGTTGGCCAGGGCTGTGGCGAGCTTGTTGCGATGCATGCGAGGCGCCGCGTTTTGCAGCCACGCTCCGAAGCTGAACTTCTCCCAGTTCTGCGGTCGCATCAGGATGACGTTCGCGGCCTGGATGAACAGGGTGCGCAGATATCGACTGCCTCGCTTCGAGATGCTGCCCAGGATCGAGCGGCCGCCGGTGCTGTATTGCCGTGGGACCAGGCCGAGCCAGGCTCCGAAGTCACGGCCGCGGTCGAAAGCTTCGCCGCTTCCGATGGCAGCCACCACGGCGGTCGAGATCAACGGACCGACGCCAGGGACGCTCATCAGGCGAATGCAGTTGGCCTCCTGCTCGGCTGATCTCCTCGATCTCCCGGCTGACCGTCTCGATGCGCTCGTCGAGCCAAAGCCAGTCTTCGTAGAGGCCAACGATGAGATCGCTCATCCGAGGCGAGAGCTCTTCCTCGCGGTTCTTCAGAATTGCAAACAGCGAGTTGCGCAGGGATCGAGAGCCAGTCCTGACCGCAATGCCCTGTTCGATGAGGAAGGCGCGGATCTGGTTGATCGTCGCCGTCCGGCGGGAGACGAGGCGCGACCGCACGCGATGGCAAGCCTGCAGGTCGAGCTGATCCTGGGTCTTCTCCCGCACGGTTCGCAGGTTCGGGCGCATCGCCGCTTCGGCGATGGCCTCGGCGTCGTTGTAGTCGTTCTTCTGCCCCTTCACGAACGGCTTCACGTAGATCGCTGGGATGATCCTAGGCTCATGGCCAATCTGGCGCAGCGTTCGGCTGACGAAGTGCGCGCTCAGGCAGGCTTCCATGCCAACCACGCAGGGCGGCAGCTTGCTGAATGTCTCGGCAAGTGCCAGCCGCTTGATCTTGCGGCGGAAGGCGATCTTGCCGTCGGCGCCGAAGCCAATGATGTGGAAGACGTCTTTGCCAATATCGATGCCGATTGAGGCAAGGGCAGATGTGGGTTTGTCCATGGGCTGCTTCTCCGGTTGAAGCGAAGCAGTCTAGGCAGACCGCTTCGGGGGAAGCAGCCGGTCCATCCCATTAGCGGACGTTTCGGCCGACAGGCCTTTCGACAATTTTCGTCGATAGCACTGAATGGAACATTCGATTATTGGCGCGCCTGCCGGCAACTCCTCCGTCGTCGGAAGTGGGTCCATGCGGGCGCGAGCGACGCTCATGAATCTCGTCGCTCCCGATAAGCTCGGGCGCGCACCGTTTTGCTACGACGCGATTAGTTCGCTCGACCTCGCCACGATACGAATAGTCTCGAATAGTCCCGGGTTGGATTCCACCCCATCGGCATCGGTGAAGTATGTCAAATGACGCAAAAAAACTTCACCGCAGGGTAGCGTGAGTTAACCACACGGCGGACTAGGCGTTCCACTTCACGGGGCCTTAAGTCGGGCAAGTGCAGCGTCCACGCAGTTCTGCGACAGGGTTGTAGAGAGTGCCACTCTTCGATGCCATGACGAAACGATTTGCGTTTAGGATCGGCCTTCCGGCGATCCTCATCTTGCTCGGCGGTTCGATTCCAATGGCAGAGCATGTCGCTGCAGAGTTCGCCGTCTCCACCGGGATCAAGATCAAAGTGATCCCGGGCCTGGGGAGCAAAGGCGCCATCGCTGCTACCATTGACGGCGTCATCGATTTGGCCATCTCCGCCCGGCCGTTGAATGCCGAAGAAGCCACTCTCGGGCTGACTGCAAGTCCATTTGCGCGGACGGCGCTTGTATTCATTACTTCCAAGGACAAACCTAACAGTCTGAAGAGCACCGAGCTTGTCGAGCTATTCAAGCTGGCGAATCCAAACGTAAAGAACTGTCGCAACAGCCGCGATCAGCCTGAAGACGCTAAACTGTCTTTCTTCTTGGGACCAAACGAGTGTCAATTTTCCAGACGTAGCGGACCGTTCCGGGCGCCGCTTGAGCCGGGAGCGATTGGATTCGGAGGTGGCCGTGCGCAAGGCTCGTGACGAACGGGGGCGGCAAATCCGGGAGCGCATGATGGAGTCGCAGCCCGCCAACGACACGCTGCGGCCGAGCGTGCAAGCACCCACGCGGGAGCTCGGGGAGCACAGATCGGTGGAAGCGGCCCTGCAAGAATCACAACAGATCACCGCAGCCCTACTTGATGCTGTACCCGCACGTATATTCTGGAAAGACAAGAACCTCGTCTACTTGGGCTGTAACGCGCCATTCGCGCGCGACGCCGGATTTTCCCGTCCGGAAGACATCATTGGCAAAGACGATTACCAGATGGGCTGGCGCGAGCAGGCAGAATTGTATCGCGCCGCAGACCGGGAGGTCGTCGAGACGGGCCACAGCAAGCTTCTCATCGACGAGCCTCAGACAACCCCCGAGGGCAAAGTCATCACGCTGCTGACGAGCAAGGTGCCCTTGCGCGACTCAAAAGGGAAGGTCTTCGGCGTCCTCGGAACGTATATGGACGTCACTGAGCGAGCACGGTTGAAAGAACAGCTGTCGTTCTCCAATCTCCTCAACAAGACGGCGATCGACAATGCGCCCGACGCAATTCTCGTGATTGACGAGAACGCGAAGATTATCTCGTTCAACAGCCAGTTCATCGAGCTATGGAAGCTTCCACGAGATCGCGTCGAGAGCGGCGCCTACGAGCCGGTTCTGCAGATGATGGCGGCACAATTCACGGACCGGCAAGCGTTCATGACGCGCGTCCAATATCTTTATGCGCATACTGACGAAGGGGCCCACGACGAACTCAGACTCAAGGACGGTCGCGTAATCGACCAGCACACGGCGCCGCTGCGCGATGCCGAGCAGAAATATCTCGGCCGCATATGGTATTACCGCGACATCACCGAGCGCGAACGCGCGAATGACCAGATCAGGATGGCAAACGACGAGATCGAGAAGCGGAATATGCAGTTCGATGCGGCGTTGAACAATATGGCGCAGGGCCTCTTGATGTACGACCAGGCTGGCAAGCTCGTCATTTCCAACAAACGATATGCCGAATTGTTCAAGATCCCGTGGAAAGAATGGAAAGCTGCCTCTTTGGGTACGACGATCCAAGAAGCAATGCGATTTAACCAGAAATGGTCAAATGTAACGGAGAAAAATCCGGCGCAACTCAATGCTGAAATTCGAAGTCTGCTGGAGCGCGGCAAAGGTGGGCAGATCGTGTTCGAGCGCACCGACGGGAGAACATTCTCCTCATTGATCAAACCAATGGCCGATAGCGGCTTCGTCGTAACGTTCGAGGACGTCACCGAACAACGGCGAACCGAGGCGAAGATTTCGCACATGGCGCACCACGACGCGCTGACAGACCTGCCGAACAGGGTCGTCTTTTATGAAAAGTTGGATGAACTTCTCTCGCGCGCGCCGCAGAGCAGCGCCTTCGCGGTTTTCAGTATGGACCTTGACCGCTTCAAGAGCGTCAATGACTCGCTCGGACACCCAATCGGGGACAAGCTGTTGCAGGCGGCGGCCGAGCGCATGCGCGGCTGTATCCGTGACGCCGACATCGCCGCCCGGCTCGGCGGAGACGAATTTGCCATCGTGCAGGTCGTATTCAGACAGCCGTCCGATGCAACCGTGCTCGCGACACGTCTGATTGACACCGTGAGCGCGCCGTATCAGCTCGACGGCCACCAAGTCGTCATAGGGACAAGCATCGGCATCGCGATCTCGCCCAGCGACGGTGCGACGCCGGATCAGCTCATGAGGAACGCGGATCTAGCGCTGTACCGCAGCAAAGCCGACCATGGAAATATGTATCGCTTTTTCGAGGCGCAAATGGACGCGCACATGCAAGGGCGCCGCGCTCTCGAGCTCGATCTTCGCAAGGCGTTGTCCAACGGCGAGTTCGCGCTCAACTATCAGCCCATTGTCAACCTCAAGACCGGGGAGATTACCGCGTGTGAGGCGCTTATTCGCTGGCACCAACCTGAACGCGGCACCGTACCGCCGCTGGATTTCATCCCAATCGCCGAAGAAACGGGACTTATCGTCCCGATCGGCGAATGGGTGTTGCAGCGAGCGTGCGCCGACGCCGTCGATTGGCCGGATGAAATAGCTGTGGCGGTCAACGTATCGCCAGCTCAATTCAGGACAGACGATTTCTTCCGAGTCGTCGCAGACGCGCTTGAAAAGTCACGCTTGCCGGCACACAGGCTGGAGCTTGAGATTACCGAGTTGGTTCTCATGCACGAAAGCGACACGGCACTGGTTCTGCTGCATCAGCTCAAGGATCTCGGCGTTAATATCGCAATGGATGATTTCGGAACCGGATATTCGTCGCTCGGCTATCTCCGCAGTTTTCCATTCGACAGGATCAAGATCGATCAGTCCTTCATTCGCGATTTGTCGGAGAACAGGGAAAGTCTGGCCATTCTTCGGGCGGTTGTCGGTCTCGGCAGCAGCCTCGACATCGTCACCACCGCTGAAGGCGTCGAGACGCAGAGCCAGCTCGAACTCGTGAGAGCCGAAGGATGTACCGACGTCCAGGGGTTCTTGTTCAGCCCGCCTAAACCCGCGGCGGAGGTGAGAGAACTACTCAACTCGCTCCACGGTCAGGTGCCGGCGGTAGCGTGACTATCCGCCACTGATCAAATCTGCGGGCTCAAGCCTGTTTCGGGTCTTGTCGGGTCAGATCAAGGGGCCGCCGCTAATAGCGCGTGGAGCGATGTTTCCGTCGGCGTCAACGCGCTCGATCAGCTTGCGAACACTCATGGGGCGCCCGAAGTAATAGCCTTGGCCAAGATCGCAGCGCATGCGGACGAGTGCCGTCAGGTCGTGCGCCGTCTCCACTCCTTCCGCCACACTGACGGCCCCGGAGGCACGCGCCAGATCGATGATGCTACGGCAAATGCCTGCATTCAACGGGTCGGTCGCACAATTCTGCACATAGCTTTGGTCGAGCTTCAGTTCCGAGAACGGAAGCTGTTTCAGCCGGGCAAATGACGAATAGCCTGAGCCGAAGTCGTCAATGGCCAAGCCAACATTGTAGATGCGGAGCTGGGTCGCGGCTTCGGCGACGGCGCCGAGCTGCTCTATGGCTTCACTCTCCGTTACCTCGATGATGAGACCAGGCCATCCTTCGCAACGCGGAGAATTCACGAACGAGCCTGGTCAAGCCCGGATCGAGCAGCGCTCGGACTGGAGCGTTCACGGCAAGCTGCAAATTGCGGCCGGCCGTCGCGAGCACTTCCCAATCGAGGAACGCCTTGCGAATTGCAAACGCGGTCAGATCCCTAAGCGCCGTGTCGCCTGCGCCTTGAAGGAAGGATTCCGGCCCGAGAATGCCGTGTGTGGGATGGTCCAATCGAGCGAGACCCTCCGCCCCCACAACGCGGTTCCGCACCAGATCGACCTTCGGCTGATAGGCAATATCAACCCAATGCGACGCTATCGCTTCGGCGAGATCGACGTGCGGATGCGGCGCGTTGCTTACGCCGACATGCGGCTCGGCCAATTTTTCCTTCGGTGCCGTCCCGTTCGGGACGTCGATCGTAGCGCCCTCGAAGATCCGTCGAAGCTGCTCGGATCGAAACGGCTTCTGCAGCGGAGCTAGCATCTTCAAGCCGTGCCGTTCACCGATCGCCCTGACGGCGTCCACCAGATCCGGGTCCTTGCCGCTGATCAGCTGCACCGCGCCCTTGAAGCTCGTCCGCTCCAGAATGCGGATGCCGTCGATGGCGTCCGATCGGCCGAGCGCAACGTCAAGGAATATGACCGAGGGGTGTGTGGACTTCAGGACGCCCTCAAGCGCGCCGGCGCTATCAAGCCCGACGCTCGACACGCCGATCCGGGAAAGGACATGCGAGACCAGCCTGCGGATGTCGGGGTCGTCGTCGATGACCAGACATTCGTCGTGATGTCCCGTGGCGACCGAATCCGGGGCAGGTTCTATGCCAGCTCCGGCGAATATTTGATTGCACAATGGTGTGACAGCTCCTTGAGCAGCGCGTCATTGTCGAGTGGTTTGCGGAGAAGCGCCACCGCGCCTTCGCGGCCCATCGATTCCAGAGCAAACCCGCTTTCGACCCCGGACTCGAGGCGCTGGCCGGTGATCATGATGACCGGTATGTCTTTAGTCACTTCCGTGCTCTTCAGGCGCCACAGGAGATAGTGGCCGCCGCCTTCCGGCATCACGTAGTCGGCGATGATCGCGTCCGGCCTTTCCCGCATGGCAATATGGAAGGCTTCAACCCCGTTTGAGGCGGTCAGTGTCTGCGCGCCGCTCTTGCTTAGGCGTCGCGCCAGCGCGCGCGTCAGATCTGTGTCGTCGTCGACGATGAGGATCTTGTTATGCTTCTGCCCGTTCATCCCACGCAAGGAAACGCTAGAGTGCGCGCCGGCGGCCTTGAGCGTCGCATCGTCGATGTCAAAAACATTCGTCAGGATCGACCTGATCGTTTCCCACGTGTCCTTATTCTTTTGCACGTAGTAGGCGCCGAAGGAATCGGCACGGTCCAACGTATCCAGATCATCGCGACCGGTGAGTATTATCACGTCGACGGGCGGTCGCTTTTTATCGAGCAGCCACTCACAGACCCGGAAACCATCAGCCTCCGGCATCTTGATGTCGAGGATGAGAAGCCGCGGCGGATGCCGCTGCGCCTTGAGAATGGCCTGCAGCCCGTTCTCCGCGGTCTCGACTTCGAGACCGAGCTTCTTGCATCGCACGGATAGCGCCCGCACGACGGCGGGATCGTCGTCGGCGATCAACACCTTTCGATTGGGCTCGACTTCGATTTCGCTCGATAATGACATGGTGTGCTCCGGTTCAACGGTCGGCGCCGCACGCTTTGAAGGCCAAATCGATACTCCTAATGGCAGCCCGTGCCGTATGACGGTCTCCGCTAGTGGATCCCGCCTTTCCGGCGTCGAGCGCATAGGCGCCGCGGATAGCTTCCGTAAGCCCCTCGGGGCGGTTGCAGGTCATAAATGTACCGATCGGGCGGAAGCCGATCTCGGGCAGCGCATGATCGGGGCGGTTGCGGTTGTGTTCCGTCCGGGCGCGTTCAATCTGGCCAGTGATGCCCGCCAGATCGTCCTCGTCAAAGGCGACGCAGGTGAGCCAGCAATTGACGTTGAGCCTTAAGAGCAGATCGTAGGAGCGGATCTGCCGGTTGAGAAACCGCTCAACTTGAACGAACGTATCCGGATCGGCCCGTCCGCCGACCACAGCAACGGCGATCGAGACGTACTGGAAGCCATGACGCGAGGTTTTGAGGAAGCGGAAGTATAATGGAATCAGCAAGTCCGCATCAAAGATGGGAAGTGTGAAGGTTGAAGTGCTGCCTTTTTCCGGCTCGCTCTCCACCGACAAGGTGCCGAAATTGACCCGCGCGAGTTCGCTTGCGACGTGAAGGCCAGAAGTGTAGCCGGCCTTAGACACTCCGCTATCGTTCTCAACCTGCTTAAAGCGCTCGAAGACGAGCTTGACGCGCTTGGTCGCGATGCCGGGGCGATTGTCCGTAACGCCGATAGTGACGGAGCGTCCGTCGGAGCCGGGCCGCGCCCAAACCTCAATCTCAGCGCTCTCACCGGCGAATTTACAGGCGTTGGTGACGAGATTCACGATGATACGACCGACGCTATCGGCGTCGGCAAACACATTTGGAAACGCCTCGGCGACGGAGAACCTGATCTCGGAGTTTCGGCTTTTGACCAGCTGCTCCAGCATCGGCCGCGCCTGTTCAATGAGCTTCGTTGGCGCATGCTCCTCCCTCTTAACGCTGATGAGGTCCGATTCCAGCCGGCTGGCATCCAGGATGGCGTCGACCATGTAGCCGAGCTGGTTGACTCGCGTCAGGATGATTTCGAGGAACTGCGACTGCTCCTCGTTCACGCCGCCGGCGAGCCCTTCCGCGATGAGCGAGGAAAATTCCTGTATGGCCATCAACGGCGAGCGGAAGTCGTGGCAGGCTTTGTCCACGAAGCGGCGGTTGGCGTCGCGCAGCGTGTTGAGCCGCGCCAACTCTTCGGAGAGGCGCGCGATTTCCCGGCGCGCGCGGGCAATGCTGAATTCACGCAAAAGTGCATGGCGAATGGACCGCTCCAGGATTCCTGGCGTCAGCTCGTCCTTGGGAATGCAGTCCGCCGCGCCTGCGTCCACGGCTCTGAGGTCCATATCCGTGTTGTCGTTATCGGCGAGCACGATGATCGGGCCGCCACAGCCGGAGCTCATGCTTGAGCGCACGAACTGTGCTGCGTCCCCTGCCTTCGGAGCGGCGGCGAAAAGCACAACATCATAATTACCTTGCTGCATCAGTTCGACGCCCTGAGCGGCGTCGCTCACCCAGTCGCAACTGCTACAATCACCGAAAATGCTTCGCAGCAGCGTCGAAACCGCCTCCACAGCTTCGATATCGCTCTCCAGCAGCAAGATACTCAAGCCTGGTTCGGCTGACCGCTCCAGGCGTGGCTCGCGGCCGAGGCCGTCGACGTCACCGCAGACGTCTCTCTCGACTGGGGAAGCCTCGGCCCCACCACGCCCGTGCGTCAACCTGATGCAAGGTTGCCGAATTGTGTGTCCTCCCCGCTCGTGCGCGCTCAGGCATTCAATCGGGTTGCGCGCCCAAACTCGCGAGCGCGTCTGCCAATCCGGATCGACGAAACGGCTTTTTTAGCACGGAGATGCCTTCATAGCCGTCGGGCATATCTTCCGCCCCGTAGCCTGTCGAGAAGACGAAAGGGATGCCGCGGCTGGCGAGCTCGTCCGCGACAGGATAGCTCATCTCTCCGTCCAGGTTGATGTCCAGTACGGCCGCGTCGATGCCCCCGCCGCCGATCATCCCCATCGCCTCGTCGACATCGGTCGCCGGTCCGACGACCGCGTAGCCTAAATCAGCGAGCATGCGTTGCAGCATCCCCGCCACCATCATCTCGTCCTCGACCAACAGGACCCGGCGGTCTGAAGTCGCACCATTCATGGCTCGTCTCCGGTTGCTGCTCCGGGAAAAGGCATGACGATCTCGCAAATCACGCCCGCGGGGTCGTAGTTGAGGCGGACTTCGCCCTTTAGCTGCTTCGCTAGCTGGCTCTTGATCAGCACCGATCCGAAGCCACGGCTATGGGGCCGGCCCACCGGCGGCCCGCCGCTTTCTCTCCAATGCAGCCGCAGTTGTTTGTCCCCCTGGCTCGGCTCGACCCGCCAGGAGATGTGAATATGCCCAGTTTCATTGTGGAGCGCGCCGTACTTCGCCGCATTTGTAGCCAGTTCTTGAAACAGAAGCGCTAAGGTCAACACCGTCCTTGGCGGTAGGAGAAGATCCTCGCCCTCTTTCGAATAGCGAGCGTCTCGACCGTCTTTGATGCAATAGGGCTCCAGGATCACTTCGAGCACAGCACTCAGTTTCGCCCCATCCCAGTGCTCTTGCCCAAGCAGCCTATGGGCCTGTGAAAGCGCCAGAAGGCGGCTCTCGAAGGCTTCGAGTGCGGGCTCGTTTGTCTTGCCGGTTAAGGTCTGGACGGCGATCGCCTGAACCGTTGCGAGCGTGTTCTGGGTACGGTGGTTCAGCTCGTGCAGAAGCAAACGAAGGCGGCGTTCCTCTTTCCTGCGGTCGGTGACGTCGACGAACGAGATGAAGTGTTGCGCGACATCCCCGTTTGCATCCAAGACCGGGCCGATGAAGACGACGGCCCAGAATGAGCTGTGATCCTTCCGGTAGTAGCGAACCTCCGGATAGCCGCCGTACAAACGGCTGCGGAAAGCGGCCTCGATCTGCGCCCGTGCGTCTGGACCGGTTTCGGCGCCCATCAGGAAATGATAGCTTTGGCCCAGCACCTCCTCCCGATCATAGCCGGTCAGCGAAAGAAAGCTGTCATTGACGTAGATGATCGGGTTGCCCGGAAGGTGCGGGTCGGAGAACAGCATCGGCATGCGCGTGTGCTCAGCGGCCGTGACGAACGGCCCCCCCGCTTGCTGAACAGCCGTAATGTGATTTTCGGCGGCTTTCTGCGCGCTCGATCTAACGGCGCTAGTCGGCATATCTTTCACTCGGGGTTCGAACCTGTCACCACGCCTTTTGAAGTCGACCCCCTGCGTCCGGATATTTCTTACCGTTGAGCATTAAAGTGCACATCTCCCTCTTGCCGTCTGTACAATATTGCACAGTCTGGTGTGCAATATTATACAGTCTGGTGTGCAATATTGCACACCCCTGCGCTGAGCGCGCTGCGACCGGGAGACCGGATCGCAATGTCGACCGCCCTGGATCGAACCGATGCCCTGCATTTTTGGAGCGGACGGGCCTTTCCCAAACGCATTGATGGAGGCGAAGCGGGAAGCGAGGAAAAGCCCAGGGCCACCGAGCCGAGCCTAAATCCATTCCATATGCCGCTCTATATGCCGCCGCGATTTTGCGAACAGCGTTCGGCACCTCGTGAAGTTCTAGTGACCTGCCACTGAAGTTTCATCCAGCGGCGTTTAGAGGCCCGGCGGCTGATTCGCCTTGCGGCGCGGCCGCAGAAATCCGCCGGCACGCGGAGCTTTCCGGTTGCTTAGCGCGAAGGCGGATTACGACTGAGCTCGTTGGCGAAGGGCAACGCCAAGCCAGCGCATAAGCCCTTTGTCCACAGTTTTTTTGCGAGTAATGCCGTCCCCTGCACAACCTTTGGCTTCAACTATAGCCGCGAACCTACTATTTTAGAGACGTTACCCCAGCTTGGGCAACAATACGAAGGGAGACAACCCCCCAATGACGCGCAACGCGAAATCCTCGTTCGATCCTAAGGCCTTTCTCTCCAAGGCAGATGGTGGCAGGTCCATCTCATCTTACCAAGAAGGACAGGCCGTCTTCTCACAAGGCGATACTGCGGACGCCATCTTCTACACACGCGACGGCAAGGTCAAAGTCACCGTCCTTTCCGAGCAAGGCAAGGAAGCCATCGTGGCAATCCTTGGGCCGGATAGTTTCTTCGGCGAAGGTTGCCTGACGGGGCAGCCGGCACGCATGGCAACGGCCACAGCAATGACCGAATGCACGATCATGCGCGTGGAGAAACAGGCCATGATCCGCGTTCTCCGTGACCAAGCGAACTTCTCCGAAATGTTCATTGCGCATCTCCTGGGGCGAACCGCCCGTGTGGAGGCGGACCTCGTCGATCAACTTTTCAATTCGAGTGAGAAGCGCTTGGCACGAGCGCTTTTGTTGTTGGCGAATTTTGGCAAGGAAGGCAGGCCAGAGCCAATCGTTCCCAAAATCAGCCAGGAAACGCTTGCAACTATGATCGGAACGACGCGGTCTCGCGTGAACCATTTCATGAACAAGTTCCGAAAATTGGGCTTAATTGACTACAACGACACTTTGGAAGTCCACAGCTCATTGCTGAACGTCCTCCTGCACGATGAACCGCACATACATCGTAGAGATATTCGTGAGGCGCCTGTCCCCGAATAGTTCTGCAATTCGCCATCCGGCGGAGTCACGGCGCGCCTACCGCGACGGTTCATGATCCGCAATGATGCTGTGGCTTTCTCGGCGCTTGGCGTTAAGGCGGACAGCACATCTGATGCGGAAGTGCGGCTCACCAGCTTGCGCCGAGCATCCACGCTTCGGTTGACGGCCTCTCGACTGATCAGCGGTGGCGCTCTGCGATTTTCGTCCTCATGCCACTGCTGATTGGACGAACATTGTTAGCGACCACTTTACCGGGAAAACAGAAGCAGATTGCAAAAGCCTAACTTGTCCCGATCTGGAACCCAGGAGCCCCATGCGCCGTCCTCCCAATAGTGTCTTGCGCTGGCTGCATCCCAAGGAGCGCGGCAATGTCGCGGTGCTTTTTGCATTCGTGATGATTCCCCTCCTGTTTCTCATGGGCGGCGCTGTCGATTTCTCGCGCTACGCCCGCTACAAGGCCGAGCTTGCCAACGCCGTTGATGCGGCGGCGCTCGCCCTCGCCAAGCAGCACAGCGACTTCACCGCGGCGCAGGCGACAACCTTCGTCAACAACTACGTCTCGGCCTTCGACATCACCGACAGTCAGTTCACTGTGTCGGACATAGCGGTGACCAAGCTCACGAACGGCTTTCATGTTTCCGCCGTCGGCAGCATGAAGACAGTGTTCGTGCCGATTGGTAGGCTCGTAAAGTCGGGTGGTGGCATCTATGCGATCGGTACTGACATCGTTGCCGAGGTGGTGAATTCCTCGAACCGCGTCGAGCTGGCGCTTGTGCTCGACAACACCGGATCGATGAACTGCGGCACGACCGTGTCGAGCTACTGCACGAACGACTGGGCGAGTCCGAGCTCTTCGAGCCGCATCGCCGGCCTCAAGACCGCGGCTACCTCGCTGATCAACATTCTGATGACGGGGACGAGCCCGGATCCGGATCTGGTCAAGATCGCCGTCGTCCCGTTCGAAGGCACCGTCAACACCGGCTACTCGTCCAACAACGTTCCCTCGTGGATCGATTGGAGTGACACGGGCACAGCCGATTGGACCGGGGTGAATCTCGACAAGCGCAACACCAGCACCGGAGCGTCCTGCACAACGGGATCGAGCTGCAAGTATATCGGCCACAAATGGCTTTTCGACAAACTGCACGCAAAGAACTCGAACCTGAAGTGGGAAGGGTGCGTGGAGATGCGCGCGTCTCCGTACGACGTTCTCGACACGACGCCGACTTCGGCGACGCCCGACACGCTCTTCGTGCCGTTCTTCTGGCCGGACGAACCCGATAGCAACAATGACGGCGGCTACGGCTTCCAGAACAACTATCTGAACGACAAGAGCACGTTCACGACCGGCTCGGGCTGGTACACGCGAGAGGATCCAGTCGCCGCGCAGAAGAGCTTCACCAAGTACTATCCGTCGAACAGCACGAGCAACATTCAGTTCCAGAGCGGCGCGCCCGATACCTCTTTTCCGTTCGAGAACGGGCCGAACTATGGCTGCCCGCGGCCGATCGTTCCGCTCACGAACGACAAGACAACCGTCACGACGGCGATCAACAACTTGGTGGCGTATCCGTCGATGGGCACCTACATCCCGACTGGCCTCTCTTGGGGCTGGCACGTGCTCTCGCCGAACGAACCGTTCACCGAGGGCGTAGGCCCTTCGAGCCAGTACTACGACAAGACGCTGAAGGCGCTCGTGCTCTTGACCGACGGCGAGAACTCCGTCACCGGCGTCAGCAACCCCAACAACTCGATCTTCAGTGCGTACAACTACATAAACACCGCTGACGCGAGCGGGCACTATCATCTGGGTTCGAACAACGCCAACACGGCTGAGTCAAATTTGAACGCAAAGACCGCCGCGTTGTGCGCGAACGTGAAGACCAACGGCACCAGCAGCACCACGGAAGACGACATCCGCGTCTACACCATCACCTTCGGAAACATTCCGTCGAGCGCAGAGACGCTGATGAAAAACTGCGCGTCGGTCGTCGACGGCGAGACTCTCTACTATCACGCGCCGGACAACGCCGAGCTGCAGAACATCTTTTCGAAGATCGGCCAGGATCTGGCCGACATCCACCTGTCTATGTAGTAGATTGCATGGTCGTTACCGGCCCACCGCCAAGCAGCGCAACGTCGTGCTGGTCGGCGGCACCGGGACCGGCAAGACCCACCTCGCTATCGCCATTGCTCGGGCCTGCATCCGCAACGGCGCCCGTAGCCGCTTTTACAACGTCGTCGACCTGGTGAACCGACTGGAGGGCGAGGCGCGCGCCAGAAGGGAGGGACGGCTCGCCGACTACCTGACCCGCATCGACTTCGTTATCCTCGATGAGCGCAATGAGAACCTCGGTGACGTGCTCTGGATCGGCGAAGGCGAACATTCCGGGAGCGTTCGGGACCGCTAGTGGTTTGGCGCACGCTGGCTGAAAACCCGTGGATGGAGGTGCCGATGACTGCAGTCGCGCAGCACCTGCCGCCGCGGCCGAAGCCGCCATGCGCGCGTCCGGAGCGGCGCCGCAGCGCATATTGTTGAAGGCCGCCACCCTATCGCCGAAGAACGTTACGCCGAAGGCCGAGGTCAGCAAATCGTATTCGTCCAGCGCCGCCGTGGCGGGATCGGCCTGCCGCCAATCGACATTGGCGATGCCGGCGGCGCTCGCGCGCCTCTCACCCTCAGCCAGCATCGGCCCCGCGATGTCCAGCGCCGCCACGCGGCCGGAGGGACCGACGGCGCGCGCAAACTCCAGTGTGGGCGCGCCACAGCCACAACCGATATCCACCACCCGTTCGCCGGCGCGCGGCGCGGCAAAGGCGAGCAAGGCGTTCGTCACCGACGTGAGCGTGATGTCGGTGTGCTCCTGCCGAGCCACCCAGGTGCTCGTTAAAGTTATCATCGGCCTCGTGCGGAGCCTGTCGCTTCGCTGCCGATGTCCTCCCCGTCGTGGCTGCGATCCAAGCGTCGCGCGTGTCCAGTCTCGCTGTCATCGCCGAAGACCTCAATGCCCGCGGCATCGTTTCACTTGATGAAATCGATGACCTCTGCCGCCTGGGCTGCGTCAGCAAGAAAATTCATGCATGGAAGGGGCGGGAGATTATTGATGTCCTAGGAAGAAAGGCTGGCGCTCCCTCTAGTGCGAGAGGTTGGCGAGCACCGCGAGCACCTCGTCGGCATGCACGAGGGTCTTCCTCTGCCGGCCGCCCTCGCGCCACCGGCGGACGATGAAAGGGCCGTGGAGGCGACCTCGTGAGCAGCAGCAGTTCGGCTTGCCTTCGACGATGGTCGCCGAGAGGATCTCCCGACCCGCGATCCTTGCAAACTCCCAGAGCCCGGCAACGGCAAGGGGTTCAATCTCTTCACGCTGAACCGATAGGGTTGCTTTCCATCCGCGCGGAGCTGCCATTCTTTGTAACTGAACCCACCGGCAGGAGAACCGCGGCCATGAGGTCCGCCATTCTGATCGGAATTGCAGTCGCCGGCCTCCTTCTTGGAGTCGCGAGGCAGGTCGAGACGCTACGGCGCTTGCGAAATGGTGGCTCTCAATTGGTGCGCGTCGAGCATGTTCATGTTCACGAGGGCGGTCAGGCGATCGTGGGACCTGTTGTCTTGGAACAGAGCGGCGAGAAGCAGCCCAGATCCGACTGAACTTCCATTGCGGCGCTCAGAAGCAACGATTTTGACTTCAATCCGGGCGAGCGTGTCGTTCGACAATACGCGCGCGGCCCGGAGCACGCTTCTTCTTCATTCGAGCCAGCGATGCCGCACTCCTCCTGCCATCGTAGGATTGCATGTGACGTCAGCGCGGTACCGTTGTCTGAGACGATCATCAGAGGCAGGCCGCGGTGAGGCGCGCGGACCAGGAGCGGGAACCCGTGCCGATCACCAGCAACAGCTAAGGGTCGGTGCCGGATGCATGGTGGCGCTGAGGGCAGCGGCGCTCCGACGGGACCGCGCAACGGCCAATGGAAGCATGGCCTTCGTTCTAACCCGCATTTGGCGATGATGAAGGCTGCGCGGGCCGTCGCCAAGAGAGCAGAGAGCATGGTTCGCACGATGCGGGACTTACCGCCAGCCTTGCCTCCGACAATCGACTAGAATGATCAGTTGGTCGGTGGCGCGCGAAGGCCGACCGAGTGTATGAAATCCCAAGGTCGGTATCGCCGGATCTTCAGTGCAAGAAATCCTGTTCAGGAAAGACACCAATGCCCTTCTCGCTCTATCAAGCTTCTGTCCCCGTCTACATGCGCCGGCTCGAAGCCTTGTCGGCAATTCTCGACAAAGCCGCCGCCTACGCTTCAAAGCGCAAGATCGACCCCGCGGTACTCGATTCAAGCCCGCCTCTACCCGGACATGCTGCCACTGGCGCGTCAGGTCCAGATTGCATGCAGCCACGCCATCCGTGGAGCGGCGCGCCTCTCCGGGGCGGAGCCGGCTAGCGTCGAGGACAAGGCAGGTTCATTCGACGACCTAAAGGCGTTGATCGCCAATACCCTTGAGTTCCTGAAGGGTGTGGATGCCAAGAAGATCGATGGAACTGAAGATCGCGAAATCACTTTTCCCGTCGGCGATCGCAAGATGACCCAAAAGGGCGGCGATTATCTCCTGCATTTCTCCATGCCGAATTTCTATTTTCACCTCACGACTGCCTACGACATCCTTCGCAACAACGGGTTGGAGATCGGCAAGGCCGATTTCATGGGCGAGGCGTAGAGCCGACAAGCAGCGCAATGGGCCAACCGAGTTGAGGCGATCCGCGCGTACTGGCCTGGAAAGAGATCGACGCTCACACAGAGCCGCGTGCAGCGGGTTGTCCCATCGTCGAGGCATTCCGGCGTGGCAGAAGTTCTCCCGCCGATGTGCGGGCGCTGAAGACGCCGCGATGGCATAGCTAGGCCATCGCCGGCATTGGAAAGCTTGACCTTCATGAGCAGGCCGGAAGGAGACGACAAAGGCGGCGGCGACAATCTGCTTCTCGGTGTTGTCCTCATGGTCCTCGGCATGGCGGTCCTGAACGCCATGGACGCGATCTCAAAAATCCTGGCGATCGACTATTCCGGCATCCAGGTGGCTTGGGCGCGTTATACCTTCCACCTCGTTCCGCTTGTGTTGCTCGCCGGGCACGCGCGGGTCAGACGCATGGCCCGCACCATCAATCCAAAGGCGCAGATTCTGCGCTCGGCCTCGCTCGCAATCTCGGCCGTCTGCATCATCCTTGCGTTCAGCTTGATGCCGCTCGCCGACGCCATCGCTGTGTCGTTCATCGCCCCCCTGATGGTCGTCGCATTGAGCGCGCGCTTCCTCGGCGAGCATGTCGGACCTCACCGCTGGGTGGCCGTGATCGTCGGATTCGCTGGCATGCTGGTGCTGGTCTGGCCGAAGGGCAACGTGTTCGACGCCGGGGCTTTGTTCGCTGCTGCTGCGGCTGTGTTCTGGGCAATCGGCTTGATGTTGACGCGGCACGTTCGCGGCGACGATCCCTGGTCAACCCTGTTTTACACGGCGCTCATCGGTACGGTGCTGCTCAGCCTTGTAGTGCCGTTCTTCTGGCGCATGCCGTCAATGACGGCCTGGGGTCTCATGCTCGCCATGGGCCTGCTCGGCGGCGTCGCGCACGCACTCATCATTCTGGCATTTCGGAATGCGAGCGCATCATTGCTGGCGCCCTACAACTACACCCTTCTGGTCTGGGCCACGTTCTACGGCTGGCTCCTGTTTGATCAGCTTCCAGGCCTGAGAGCGAGCGTCGGGGCCGCAATCATCGTGGCAGCAGGCCTATATGCCTGGTACCGCGAACGGCTGGCCGCACAACGAGCGCGAGGTTGATCAACGGTTTCGTCCCATACGGACCTCGCGATCTCTGAGCGCGCTCGCGTTCCCTCGCCCGTCCTTGTCCGGATCAGCTCAAGCTCGAACTCGGCTAGGCCAGCAAGTACCGTCAGCAAGAGCCGCCCGTGAGGCGTTGTCGTGTCCGCCCAGGAGTCGCGAAGCGATCGAAATCCGGCCCCTCGCTGGGCCGTGTTCAACAGATCCCGTCAGTCCGGGCGAGCCTGTTGTTCCACAATGCGCGTGGCGGCCTCGCTCGCACGCTTCCTCTTCATTCGAGCCAGCCCCGCAAAGCGCTTCAAGTGGATCCCCAGCTCCGCCAGGAGACGGCGAAGTTGGATCACCCGTCGATCGTCACCAGCGCCTGAGCGAGAATCCGCAACGAGATCGTCAGGATGCTCGATTCCAACCGAGAGGCGGATCGTGGAATCTGTGACCCCGATGTGATCGCGCACCGCCTTCGGTACCCCGGAATGCGTGGTCGAGGCGGGGTGGCACACGAGCGATTCGGTCCCACCGAGCGAGACGGCGAGCTTGATGATCTTCAGTGCGTTCAGCACACGAAACGCCTCGGCCTCCCCGCCAACGATATGAAAGGCGAGCGTCGAACCTGGAGCGTCGCACTGCGCTTCGTAGACCCTCCGCTCCGGCGAGCCCTCCGCAAGGAAGCTGAGATGATCGACGCGCGAAACGGCCGGGTGGGACTTCAGGAAGTCCGCCACGATCTGTCCGTTCCGGGTTCCCGCATTCATACGCAGGCTCAACGTCTCCAGCGATCGCGCGATCATCCAGCAGGGGAATGCATCGAGCTGCGTGCCAATCGCCGAGCGCAACGTGCGTATCGGCTTCATCGCCGCTTTCGATCCGAGCGCCGCACCAGCAATCAGGTCCGAATGTCCTCCAACGTATTTGGTTAGCGAGTAGACGGAGACATCTGCGCCGTGGACGAGGGGCTTCTGGAAGAGTGGACCCAGAAGCGTGTTGTCGCACACCACCACCGGCGTGCTTCCCTGCGCCGCGCCTATCTCGTCGGCGAGCCTCCGCATCAGCGCGATATCGACCAGCGTGTTGAGCGGGTTCGAGGGGGTTTCGATCATGATGATTGAGACCCGCCCGAGCGCGCGGGCCTCCTCAACCGCCTTGCGAACGGTCGCCTCATTCACCCCGTCGGCGAAGCCGACAGCCTTGATGTCCATCGCCGTCAATGTCTTCGTCACAAGGGTCTCCGTCCCCCCATAGAGCGGTTGCGAGTGCAAGATGACGTCGCCGGGACGCGCATAGGCAAGGATGGTGGTGGCGATCGCTGCCATGCCCGAGGAGAACAGCAGTGCCGCCTCTGCGTCCTCGAAGACTTTCAGGCGATCCTCGACGATCTCGGAATTGGGATGGTTGAAGCGGCTGTAGACCAGACCCGCCGCTTCGCCGGCTGGAGGTTCCCGCCGTCCGGAGACGTAATCGAAGAAATCCTTGCCGTCCTCGGCGCTCTTGAACACGAACGTGGAGGTCAAGAATACCGGCGGCTCTCCGAGGGAGTTTTTCAACAATATCCGCGCATTTCGGGCATGTCGCGCGGCTCGTTGGGTGTCCGCTTTTGACCGATTGTGTTGAAAAAGTCGGCGGTTGAGGCGGCGGAAATTCGCTGATTCAGTCCTGCGGAGGAGCAGGAGCTGAGTCGATGATGGGACCGCGGCAAGTCGAACAGGGTGCGCTGTTCTACGAGTTCTCGCTTGATGCGCACGTGCCGGGAGATCATCTCCTGAGGTCGATCGACCGCTTCGTCGATCTATCAGCGGTGCGGCCGGAGCTGGCGCCGTTCTACAGTTCCATGGGGCGTCCGTCGGTCGACCCCGAGCTGATGATCCGGATGCTGATTGTCGGCTACTGCTTCGGCATCCGCTCCGAGCGTCGGCTCTGCGAGGAGGTGCATCTGAACCTCGCCTATCGCTGGTTCTGCCGACTTGGCCTCGACGGCGACGTGCCGGACCATTCGACCTTCTCCAAGAACCGGCATGGCCGCTTCCGCGACAGCGACCTGCTGCGCAAGGTGTTCTAGATGGTCGTCCGGCGCTGCATGGATGAAGGCCTTGTCGGCGGCGAGGGCTTCGCTGTCGACGCTAGCCTGATCAAAGCCGATGCCAACAAGCAGCATTCCGCTGAGGCCTCAGAAGATCGCGAAACGAGAGTGTGAACCGGGCGTAGAGCCAGATCGCATAGCGGATGATTTCTGGTGGGAAGCGGTGGCGCTTATACGAAATCGGTTTCATCCGGCCGCGCTACCGGGCAAGGCAATCGAGAGCCACCGGAGTTAATGTGACAACGCCACGGACCTTGTTGTTTTGCAGCTCTCGCGGACGAGTGGCGTCGGTTCATCCGTTCGCCCAAATCCCTTCAAGCCAATACCGCATGCCGAGGTCCTGGTAGATCACGCCCGCGCGATCGTAGCTCTCACGAGCGGCCGTACTCTCGCTTTTGCGCATCTTGCTCTCGACTTCACCGAAGAGTCAGAACTGCCTTCCCTGCATCCAGGCGTGGACGTCGTTCTTGGCCCGTGCTTCAGAAATTCCCGAGCGTTCCTTGACCATGGTGCCGAGTTGATCCTCGTTCTTGATCATCGAGAGATCGAAGTGGGTCAGAAAGGCCTACCGCCTTGAAATCCGAACATCATGGTTCTCCGTGGAGAGCTGTCGCGAACGTTTCGGATCTGCGACCGGTCATTTGAAATACTCTCGCGTAGTTTTATTTGGGACGATCGAGAATTGTGCAAGTGCCCGGCGGGATCGCCCGTAGTAACTTGGATTGTGCCGTGTGAGTTTAGTACCAGCGTCCACGGCCATACCAGCCGCCGCCGCTAAGCAGAAGAATCGCAAGTACCGATGATGAGAAGAGTGGTGGTGCTCATGTCGGTGTTTCCTCGTGATCGGAGTGCTGCGTGTTTGTGCAGGTTGGATTTCTAGCTTTTTCGGGAACGCTTAGCCGGCCATTTGGTTCCACGCCCGCGGCCTCATGGCGGTAGATGGTTTGCCGCACGTCGATGTTTAGAGCGCGCGTCGCGCTCCCTCGAAGATGCGCCACCAAAAGGTCGGATCTAGCGCCGGTCGAAGCGCCTGCGCCCGAACGTCCTGTTCGAATGCAGCAAGGCGCGCTGACAGAATAGGCAGCGCGCTCATTCCCTCACACATTGGAGGCGCAGCAATCAATGGCCAATGAACTAAAACGGCGCTACTGGACACCTCCCCGGATCGGGGTAGCGGTCCTCGCGGTCGCGGCCCTTGTTGTCGCTGCGTGGCGGCTACGGGTCGTGGGCGGCTGAAGCTGGCGGTCCTAACAGAGTTGGCAAGACACGGCTGATCTCTCGCTGCGATTCATCATCTTCAGGACCCCCGGGTGTGATCCACCGCCTCAGTTTTTTCTGCGTGCCACGAACCGACGGCGAAACGCACGCGGTGGCGCTCGTGGAACTGAAGCCTAAACCAACCGTTAGATAGTCGGCGCTCCAGCCCCAGCTTCGACCGGGGCGGCCGCCTTTAGCTCAACATAGGGGGCACCATGCTGTCCGTGAGATCATGACGAGTAATGTACGACTACTGCATCCGGAAGACAGCTTTCAGGGTGCGGCGCGTCGGATGCGCGACGAGGGGATTGGTTCTTTGCCCGTCTCTTCCGGTGACCGTCTCGTCGGCTACATAACAGACCGAGACATTGTCATTCGTGGGATGGCCGCCGGCAAAGACTTCAGTACACCTGTGCGCGAGGTGATGAGCGAGCGCATTCTCTATTGCTTCGAGGACGAAGAAGTAGGGGATGTGGCGGCAAACATAGCGAAGAACCAGGTGCGTCGTCTCGCTGTCCTGACACGTAAGAAGCGCCTCTGCGGAATAGTTTCTCTCGGCGATCTTGCGACACGCGGCGACGGAGAGGCAGCTCAGGAAGCTCTGTCGGAAATTTCAGAGCCGGCGACCCCGAAGCGATAGGAACCGCCGATCGTCTTGAGACGATGGGGTTCAGGAGCACACGATGTCGGACGAAAGAAACTTCCAGAATGACGTCGAAGCGCTCCGTGCTGATATGGCGGCGCTAACGAAGACAGTACGCAAGCTCGCCAACGAAGCAACGAAGGCTCAGGCGGCGATAGGCAAGACGGTAAGGCACGCCGGGGAGAATACTTTGGGTTTCGGCGAGGAGCTTTGGGAGGAAGCCGGTCATCTCGGCCACGACGCCGCCGAGGCAGCACGAGACTCGGCTCACGCCGGGGTGTCGAGCCTCGAGAGCGAGATCAAGCGCTATCCGCTGAGCGCAATCATCGCGGCGCTGGGCGTCGGTTTCGTTTTCGGCATTCTTCGTCCCAAGTAGCAAGCACGCCCCTATTTGCGGCGGCTGAAGGCAAACGCCGGCCGTCCGCAATTTGATTGTTCGCGCCACGGTCACCGGTCGCCGTTTACGGCGGGAAAAACGCGAGTGGGGCGATCACGTCGACGGGCGGCGCTTCTCGTCTTCAGCGCACCGGGGCACGGCGTAATTCTTGTGAGGACCGAATTAGTTCCTTGAGCTGTTTGGTGAGAGACGGACCGGTCAATTGGTCCCGCGGATAGCCCTCCGCCGCCAGCGTTACCCGGATATCATTCACGGAGACGCATTTGCCCGACCTCGCCAATTGGAAGGCGCGTTCAAGGGCTGTCGTGTTCTGATCCATGTCGCCAAGCATATAGGAGCGGATGGCCGGTGGCGACACCCGCGTCAGAAGCGGCGGGTCGAACTGAGACACGACCGACGATCGGGTAGCGCGCCTAGACCCGCCATCGCTGTCTACAAAGTCGTGGCAATCAATGACGGATATTCCTCTGCGCGCTAGCCCCTTGATCCTCCTCCATCCGAGCGCATCATGCACGTCAGCTTACGGCCTTGTCGTCTGTCACGGGCTCTCCCGTTTCCCCCAGCGCCAAATCATCGTCATCGGCCAGGGTCCGGCGGTGGCGCTTGTACGACGACCGAGCTTGAGGCCGGCGTACCAGCGTCGTCAGTATGCCCCGCTGGCTGGCGGCCTGCCAGGATGATTGTTTGGGTGACCAGCATCAGAGCCATGACGATCGCGAATGTGACGGCGGCTCGCGGGTTAGTCGCGTCGCCCGCGCGGATCGGCGTCTCCCGCGGCCCCATGTTGGAACAAGTCTGACGCGGCAGGAGTGCGATCAGGCGAGTGGCAGTTGCCCCCGGGCTTAGACGTGCAGGTGGCGCGTCAGGAAGCGCCGCAATCAACGACGCCAATCTCTGAGTAGCGGTTCCGACGGGCAAGCCCGTCAATTTAGCTGCCTCCTGCCAGGGGTCGAGGTTCAACCGCGCCAGCGCTGAAACGACACTCAGCAGCATTCCATTTTCCTCCTCACCGACTGGCGCGAACAGAAAGTCGTCAAACTGGGAACCAAGGTAAGGAGTTGACGCAGCGCGCATCATTGGAGACTCACCGGAAGAGGGATTCGAAGCAAACCTCGCGCGGCAACTGCGGCGGGAACGCGCAGAAGAACCGTAGTGTTCGAGCCGGTCTGGTATCCGACGGTGATGGTGCGAACGTACGGCGCGGGCGAGCCGTCGGCCGTCGAGAGGCACGAACGATCGATGTTCGGCCAGGTCGCGCTGGCACAGTCGGCCGGAATAGCGAGATCGCCCTTCGAGGCGCGCGTCGCGGCGGTAGCGATTGCTGGATCGACATTGGTTTCTTGGAGCGAGGCGAAGGCACCGCCGATCCGTTCGGCAGCGATGATGTCAACGCGAGTGATGCCGGGGGCGGCGCGCGCCTGCGCAATAAACGGAACCGCAGCAGCAGCGACAACGGCAAGCGTCATGCCGGTCAGCACAGAGGCGGCCAGGAATTTCTCGGATCGCACCATCTTCGTCCCTCCGGAGCCTAGGGCTCCCCCGACGGCGCCGTGACGACGCATAGAGATAACGGCCTCGAAGGGCAGAAGTTCCAAAGGTGAGCCAAGAGACAACATCGAATAATGCATATTCTGATCGAGTTTTCCGCGGGATTTCCACTCGCTCTTCCTCTATCTGCGATTTGAACTATTTCAACATCTAGGTGGAACTGGTTAGGCGGCCAAGAGTTCTCAATCCGAACACTCCGGTGCTGCCATGCCCACTTTGACTTTCTGGCTCAATCTTTCAGCGGGTTTGACCTTCGTGCTGTTGGGGGCAACCTTCATCGTCCTTGTGGGCGTGGTTTGAGTGCCGTGCTCTCGTCGATAGCTTCCTGACCGTGCGAATGCGGCGGGGCCGTCTTCGTCGGTGAGTTTGCGTTTTCCAAGCGTCTTGGGGTGTCACTAGTCAACATATCTGGAGGCTACGAAGATGCACATGTCGGCTGAGAGTTTGCTGATCATTCTGGTGGTAGGGCTCATCGCCGGATGGCTGGCCGGCCAAATCGTGCGAGGCACCGGGTTTGGGATCGTCGGCGATCTCATCATCGGTATCATCGGCGCCTTCATCGGTAGTTGGCTGCTTCCTCAACTCGGCATCCATCTTGGCGCGGGCATTGTTGCGGCGATCGTCAATGCCACGATCGGGGCGGTGATCCTGTTGTTGATCATCGGACTCGTCCGTCGCGGAAGCGGGTGGAGAGGGAGCTGGGGGAGACGTTGGTAGCGATTTGGGTGACACGTCTATCCAAGGCGGAGGGCGAACCCGTAGACGCAATGCGCCGCAGGGGTCGGGGCCTATGCGTTCTCCGCGCGCCCGAATTTTCGCAAATATATAAATAGCTTATCCGACTGGAGTTGGAACCAAAGCCCTCGCTTGGCGTTGGCATATAGCGCAAGTCAGGGCGAGCCGGGGGGCGACGCCTTGATGTGATGCGCCGCCGCTTCACAACAAAACAATCAGGAGCCACCATGCGCAAGGCATTGAGCATTACCCTCGCCTCCCTCCTTCTCGCGACGAGCGCAATCGGGACCACCGCCGCCGCCGACCCGCGGCATTCGCGCTTCGAGCAGCAGGACCGCTTCGTCCAAGACTATTGCAGCAACCACCGCGACAACAGCTGCCGTGATTGGAATCGCAATCGGAATAGCTGGGACGAGGCGCAATACCAGGGATGGTACCGCGACCACTATCGCCATCGGGACTTTCGCGCCGACAACGCCGTCGCCGGACTTTTCGGCTTCGCTGCCGGCGTGATCGCCGGCTCCGTCGCGAATGGCGGCGGGGGGGCGCACGTCGCTGTCTGTGAGGATCGCTACCGGTCCTACGACCGCCGGTCGGACACCTATCTCGGCTACGACGGCATCCGACACGACTGCATGCTTTAGCGCCACGTTAGCCGCCAACAAGGCGTCGCATGGAGAGGGGCCGGCCCGATACGGGTCGGCTCACTTTCACCCTGCCACGTCCGCAATTGGAGTGTGACCATGCGCTTCAAATCCCCAACATTCTCCCGGCATGCCATCGGTCTCCGCCACTTTCTCGCGCACGACTTGAAGGACCCATCCGGTTACGTTGTGATCTGCTTCCTTGGCGTTCTTGGTTTGGCGTTGTTCGGGGTCAAGTTTTAGTCGTGAGACGGGACTGCCCTGCGCCGACGCGGCGATCGATTTCTTTATTCCGCGCCGTGGGTGACCGAAACAATCGTGCCGTCTGCTCCGCTTGATATCCCCACGCGCGCATCAAGCTGATGGGCCAACGCTTCGACGATACTCGTCCCCAGACCGGTGGACGCAGGTTGACCGTCCCGGCTCAGACGCCCGACACCATCATCGGACACTGAGAGACGCCAGTCTGATCCGGAGGCGTCGTACCTGACACTGATCCTGCCCGACCGTTCTACCGGGAAGGCATGTTTGACCGCGTTGATCAGAAGCTCCGTAACGATGAGCCCGATGCTGACCGCCTCGGCCGAAACCGCCGAGCCGGGCCCCGCCTCCACCACAACCGAAATCCCTCGGTCAGAACCGATCATCGACGCTGTGAGGCTGTCACAGAGCTTCGCCAGATACGGGCCGATCTCGATTCGATCTCCGTGCCCCGTTCCACGCAACTGCTCCTGGACGGTCGCCACAGACATCACGCGCTGATGCGCGTCCTGAAGGTGCTGGCGGGTTTCCTCCGACTGAACCGTCCGCGCTTTCATGAGAAGGATGCTGGCGATGATCTGGAGGCTGTTGGCGACACGGTGCCGCATCTCCTCCAGCAGTAACTCCTTCTCGCGCAGCAGTTCGTCCTTCTCGCGTTCGGAGGCGCGCCTCTGGGTGACGTCCTCGATCGCCAGAAGCAACGCGGAATCCGGGTTGGCTTCGTCGAAGACCTGACGCGCATTGAGCAACAGCGCGCGGCGACCCATCGAGGCAAACTCATGTTCGATTTCGTAAGCCTCGATCGTGCGATGCTGGGGAATGACCTCTTCCAGAAGCCGTCGAAGCGCGGGGATATCCCACTGGCCCTCGGCCAAGCTCGTAGAACAGGCGGCCTTGAGTTTCGGTCCGGCTCTGCCCCGAACGTCTGGTAGAACGAGCGGCTTGCCGTGAGCACGCGGAGATCGCGATCGAGCACGACCAAGGGCTCGCGAACCGTGTCTACGATGGCCTCTGCCAGCGTGCGGGGTTGCTTAACGTCGCTAGGGGCGGTCCGGTCGTCCATCGCAGGCATTTTCGCGCGATTACAAAACTCTGGCAAACTTTAGCGACATATCCCGCAGCGCTGGCCGGTCTTCTCCTATTAAGAAATGTGTCGGTAATGGAACCCCTGGAGATATCAGGATCGATTTAACCCGCACAGCGTTAGGTGTGTGAGCAGGCTCCGCATTCCGGGACTTCAGTCAGAGGCTGACTGACCCCATTTGGAGTCCCAGGAGTCGGAATGAAGCGGGATGATCTCGCAGACGCTCTAACCGTGCTCGTGGTCGAAGACGAGTTCCTCGTCCGAATGGACGTAGTCGGTTGTCTTGAGGAAGCCGGCTTTCAGGTGATCGAAGCGGCAAACGCGGACGATGCCATCCGCATTCTGGAAAGTCGTGATGGCATTCGGCTCGTATTTACCGATGTCGACATGCCTGGATCGATGGACGGTCTGAAACTCGCCTCGTTCATTCGCGACCGCTGGCCCCCAATCAAGCTCATCGTCACATCTGGTCATGTGCCCGTAACAAAGTCTGATCTGCCGTCAGGTGCGCGCTTCTTTGAAAAGCCCTATCGGGGATCAAAGGTCGTTGATGCAATAACGGCGTTGATGCACAGCTGATCGCTCAGCGGCAGACCACGTAGCCAATTCGCGAAGAAACAGGATGAGGCCCAGGATCGTGAAGATGCTGGGCGTGAAGACGCCGGCGAAAGTGCCCATACGTCCTTGCACCGCGCCTTTGGCCTTTCGACGCATCGCCCAGATTCTGGCCGGCGGAGACTAAGCGCAGCGACGGATTTCGGCCAACTGAAACCGTCTAATTCCTGTTCCGCAAAGAAATATGGGTAGTGCCCAACGACAACGGGAAGTCTCATCCCTCCAGAAAGTGTCCAAATGCGGCAAGCGGTCGAATCCGGCCGCAGACGATTTTAGTGATCGCAAGCATCGGCACGGAGAGGATTGCTCCAGGCGCGCCCCACATCCAGAACCAGAAGACGAGCGAGATGATGACGAGAACGGGATTGAGGATGAACCGCCGGGCGAGGAGCATCGGAGTTATCGTCTCGCCTTCGATCAGGTGAATTCCGAGGTAAAGTCCAGCAGGCAAATCGCTTCCCAAAGCGTGTCATTGGACAAAAGGCCAGCGAGGAGAAAGATCACCACGCCGAGAATAGGCCCAAGGACCGGCACGAAGTTCAGCAGGAAAGCAACTGCCCCCCAGAGAATCGGGTCGCCGATCCCAGTGAGCCACATAACCACGCCCGTCGCAACACCGACTGCGGCGTTCATGAGCGTAATCGTAACCAGATACGCGGAGATGTCGCTTTCGATTTGTTGTGAGATTTCGACCGCTTGGCGCTTGTTGCTGAACGTTGGCAGTATCTCGACGACGCGGCGCAGGAACGTGTCACCTGACGCGAGCAGGAAAAAGAGAAACAGAATTGTCGTAAAGAACCTGCTGGCAAAATGGCGGGTGCCGGTGAAAATCTTCGTCATAAGCGTCGGGCCTCCCGCCGAGACCGCAGCGGGTGTCCCTGCCGGTTGTCCCAAACCATCCACCTGCTGCAAAAACCGTTGAACCGTGCTGATGGGGGCTTGCATGAAGCTCAATCGCTCCTGCAGCCGAGGAATGCCTTCCGGAAGCTTGCCCGCCCAGGTGCTTGCCGGGCCCGATATGGCCGTGCCTAGGCCGACGATTGTTCCGACTACTGCAAGGATTAGGAGCAACGCAGCGAGCGTCCGCGGTAGGTACCATTGCTCCAATCGCCGCATCAGTGGCTGCAACAGGAGACTGAGAACGAGGGCAAGGACTAATGGCATTACGATCTCCGCCGCCACATAGATCGCAGTCAGCAGCGCAATCGCGAATAGACCTCCGAGGAAAATTGCTTTCGGATCGGAGGGTAGCGGCATCTCTTCCGGCTCTTCTACCGGCGCCACGACCTCCAACTCCTGCTGTTTTTTTGCCATGCTCCAATATGTATCGGTGTTCCTAGGTCGCAGCCGGCGATTGACGCGATAGTAGCCGCGATCTTACCGCTGAACCTGTGCTTTCGATGTCAAATCCTACGATCCCTGATCTCGCATGAACCGCAAGCCCGATCCCTACGGCCGCAACTCGACGCGTCCTTACCACATCCCGCTCAAAGGTTGGTGGCAAGTGGCCCAAAGGGTGTGGACCGAAAGCAGTCGCGACAATCTCTCGGTGGTAGCTGCCGGATGCGCCTTCTTCGCGCTCTTTGCTATCTTCCCGGCGTTGGACGTATTTACTGCGGATCCGTGTCACGTCCGATGAGTGGCGGAAGCCGGACATGCTCAACGCCCGCGGCGGCTTCCCAGAAGCGCCAACAGGCGACTGGTTGGTCACGCAGACAACAGCCGCTTTCGAGCGTCGCATTGACCAGGCGATGAGAAATTCGTGACCGGAGTTGGCGCGAGCGGCATACCGCGGCGCGGCGCTCTCCCACGGAGTGATGGCTGGGGGTACCAACTGAAACAGCCACAGCGGAGGTCCGCCATGGCTGTCGTTCGCGTCGTCTCGACCGGCCGCGTCTGCGGGCTAGCTCACGTCACCGGCGGTAGGGGCTGCGGCACCGGTGATGCATGCCGTCGAAACCGAAATACATATCGGTTGCCGGATTGTAAGACCGGTAGCGGTTCAGGCACCAGTTGACGTGCGCGTTGCCCCTAGCTTGCGGCAAGAGCGGCGGCGGTGTCGTCCGCCACCAGGGCTGATCGTACCACCAGCCGCCGAAATAAAAGGTGAACCCCGGCCGGCGATGCGAATAGTGTCGCTGACGATAATACGGTTGCTGGCCGTAAAAGCGCGACTGTCGGCTGGCGACCTCTTGCACGAGGCCCGTCGAGGTCGTGACAGGCGCGCCGATCATCGGCAGAGTCACGGCTGACGCCGCGCCGCTCGCAGTCCCGAGCGCCCCGCCTGCGACAATTAATCGTGCTTGCTGGTGCGGTAGAGCAGCGTCGCGCCATCATCCCGCAGCGGCGCGGGTCATCAGGGGACTCTACGCCACTTGGCGGAAGCGAGCGCGTGCTCACGGCCCGCTCGGGACGGCTTGCCGGCCGGCCGGACCAGTTCGACCGCAATACCGTCACAGAATACAAGTCCGCGCTGCCAGACCCAAACTGGGCCGAGGCCGCAAGCATTGTTGATGGTTACTGGCGGCAGCTCCGGCTCTACTCCGTCCTGATCGGCGAGATGGGCAGTTGGCCCGCTACCGCACGGATCGTGGCAGCCTCGGGCCAGGTGCTCGAGGAGCCGGTCAACAGAAGCGCTTGCGAGGCAGAAGCCGACGGCCTCCCTCAACGTTCATTCCAAGCCTCCTGGTCCGACCGTGCTTCGACGGCTTCGCCTCAACCCGGAATATCCTGGGTGGGTCGCCGGTTATCCCGAGGGAAAAACCGCCCAATATGGCAGGTTTCGTCACCGTTTTTACCGGCTAAAGTGAGCGGATATTGGATACCTGTTGGATACGCTTGTGGCGAAAATCTCTAAGTATTTGATGTTATTGGAGTTCTATAGAGACTCGAACCTCTGTTTCCGCCTTGAGCGGGCGACTGACAAGGCCGTCGATCGCGGCGTCGACGCTGATCAAGCCGTCGATGATCGCTGCAACCGCCGTCACGACCGGCGCGTCGACCGCATGCCGGCTGGCAAGATCCGCTGCGATTCGCGCCGTGTGCGCGCCTTCCGCAAGCGGCATTCCTTCAACGAGTAGGTCGGCGGCGTGTCGGCCTTCACCGAGCGCCATGCCGAAGGCGAGGTTGCGCGAATGCCGGCTCGTCGCCGTCAGCACCAGGTCGCCGAGGCCGGAGAGGCCCATGAAGGTCTCGCGGCGTGCGCCGAGCGCCGTGCCGAGCCGCACCATCTCGGCGAGGGAGCGTGCGATCAGCGCGGCGCGCGCGCTTTCGCCGAGCGCGCGCCCGGCGACGATGCCGGCGGCGATGGCGAAGACGTTCTTCAGCGCGCCGCCAAGCTCGACGCCGGCGAGGTCGTCGCTCGCATAGGGGCGGAAGCGCTCTCCCGCGAGCGCGGCCGAGAGCTGGTGCGCCAGCGTCAAGTCGTCCGCGGCGACGGTGACGGCGGTCGGCAGGCCGTGCGCGATCTCTTCCGCGAAACCGGGGCCGGAGAGCGCGGCGGGCAGTGCCTCGGGCATCAGTTCCGCGATGATCTCGCTTTGCAGGAGCCCGGTCTCGCGCTCGATCCCCTTGGCACAGGCGAGGATCGGGATACTTGGCGGGATGTCAGGCTGAAGCGTTTTGAGCGTGGCGCGCGTTGCCTGCGAGGGCACGACAAGAAGCACGAGCTCCGCCTCGCGAAAGGCTTTTTGGTCAGCGGTGACTGAGATCTCCGGCGGCAGCGTCGCGTCGCGAAGATAGCGCTCGTTCTCGCGGCTGTGCCCGATCTCCTCGGCCAGCACGGGATCGCGCGCGAAAAGCGTCACATCGCGCCCGGCGCGAAGCGCTACGAGCGACAGCGCCGTGCCGAAAGCACCGGCGCCGGCAATCACGACGCGGCCGGTCATGCGCTTTCCTCCGTTGCGAGGCGTCGGCGAAGCTCCGGAAGCAGCGCATCGAGATGCGCGTGAAGCTTCAGCGCCGGATCGTCGATCATATGCCAGGAGAATGCGAAACGGATCGGCGGTCCGCCTTCTTCCGGCGTCGCCTCGATTGTCTCAAACGCCTCCGGCGGCGAGTCGGGAAGTGCCAGATGATAGAAGTGGCGCTCGTGAATGTGGTCGAAGCCGTTCGCAACGAAGCGGTAGGTGCAGGCGCCGAGCGAGGTCCAGTTGCCGGACGGCTGGAGCCCGGTCTCCTCCGCGAATTCGCGCCGCGCCGCGTCATCGATCGCTTCGCCTAAGTCGACCGTGCCGCCGGGCGGCTGCCAGCCGACCGCGGGATAATCCGGCTGCAGGAAGAGGAGCAGCCGGTTGCCGCTCGTCGCATAGACGATCGCCTTGGTGCGCGGACGCGGAATCGGCCGGCCGACGTTCATGCCTTGGCGCCCTTCATGCCGGTGCCGACCATCGGCGATGCAGCCTCGTCGAGCGGCCAGCGCGCCCGCGCGGCGATGTCCGGGTCGGGCGGAAGCCCGGCCGCAAGGCGTTCCGCTCCGGCCCAGGCGATCATCGCGGCGTTGTCGGTGCAAAGCTGCGGCGGCGGCGCGACGAAGCGGACGCCTGCTTGATCGCAAAGCGCGGTCAGGCGGGCGCGAATGCTCTGATTGGCTGCGACGCCGCCGGCGACGACGAGCGCTGTCGGGTCTCTGCCGACGATGTCGAGGAAGCGGCCGAGCGCGGCGCGGGTGCGGTCCTCGACAACGTCGACGGCGGCCGCCTGGAACGACGCGGCGAGGTCCGCGACGTCCTTGTCGCTGAGCGGCGCTACGCGCTCCGCCTCGATGCGCAGCGCGGTCTTCAAGCCGGAGAAGGAGAAGTCGCAGCCCGGTGCGCCTTTCATCGGACGCGGCAGCGCGAAGCGGCGCGGATCGCCGGCACGCGCGGCGCGTTCGACGTTCGGCCCGCCGGGGTAGGGGAGGCCGAGGAGCTTTGCCGTCTTGTCGAAGGCTTCGCCGAGCGCATCGTCGACCGTCGTGCCAAGCCGGCGATAGCGGCCGACGCCCTCCACCGCGAGGAGCTGCGTGTGGCCGCCCGAAACGAGAAGAAGCAGATAGGGGAAGGCGATCGCGTCGGTCAGCGTCGCGATCAGGGCGTGGCCTTCGAGATGGTTGAGCGGCAAGAGCGGCAGGTGGCGCGCGGTGGCGATGGCGCGCGCCGTCATCACGCCGACCAGGAGCCCGCCGATCAGGCCGGGGCCGGCCGTGACCGCGATGCCGTCGAGTTCGTCGAAGCTTCTGTTCGCATCCTTGAGCGCGGCGCGGATCACGCCGTCGAGCGCCTCGACATGCGCGCGCGCTGCGATCTCCGGCACCACGCCGCCGAACGCAGCGTGTTCCTCGATCTGGCTCAGCACGATATCGGAAAGAACCTTGCCCTCGCCTTGGGCCGCGCGCTGCACCACCGCGGCGGCGGTTTCGTCGCAGCTCGTCTCGATGCCGAGCAGCGTGAAAGCGCGCGCGGGAGGTGGCGTCATTGAAGTCCGCCGGGCCAGGGGCTAGGGCTCGTCATGAGCCGCATCGGCTCTAACATCCGGGGTTCGAATGGCGCAATCCGCGGCGACCGGCATCGGGACGCGGCAGGGGCTGGCGCGATGCGGCTGATCGTGACGCGGCCCGAGCCCGACGCGTCGCGCACGGCACGTGCTCTGATCCGCCTCGGCCATGAAGTGATCCTGTCGCCAGCGCTCGAAATTGTGCTCGACGCAAAGGTACCGATCCCGAAGCGGCGTTATCAGGCCGTGCTCGTCACGAGCAGCAATGCGGTGCGTGCGCTCGCTGCCCGCGCGGTACGGCCGACTCCGGTCGACACGCCGCTTCTTGCGGTCGGCGACCAGACGGCGCTCGAGGCGAAGCGCGCCGGTTTCGCCGCGGCGCACTCGGCGGGCGGTGCTCTCGACGATCTCGTGGCGCTCGTCGAGAGCGAGCTTCGGCCGGCCGCCGGGCCGCTTCTTTACGCCGCGGGCGAGGAGCGAAGCGGCGACCTCGTGGGGCGGCTTGCGGAGCGCGGCTTCGAGGTTGAGACCGTGGTCGTCTATCGTGCGGAAGCGCGGAAGGAGCTCGCCAGCGTCGCCAAAGATGCACTCAACGCGGGCGCGGTTGACGGCGTGCTCTTCTATTCCAGGCGGAGCGCTGCCGCGTTTGCGCTGGCGCTACGTGCGGGGCACCTCGCGCCGCTTGCGGAGAGCGTCACGTGCTTTTGCCTGTCGGCCGCACCGGCCGAGGCGCTCTCCCGCGTCGCGCACGGGAAGGTGCTCGTCGCCGATCGACCCAGCCAACTTTCGCTCTTTTCGTTGGTCGAGGCGGAGGGGGCCGGGCGGACGCATTCCGACGACCAGACATAGGCGAAGTGGGACGACGTGGGAGCGACAATCTCGACCGCCTGAACGGGGCGATTTAACCTCCGTTCCGACCTATGCTCTATTGAGGATTAGAACCGATCGTCGAACGCCGGCTTCAAATGCGGCCGGTCTCTGCGGAGACGGAATTGGCGAAAGACAGCACGGACAAGAGCGAGCGCGCCGGCCCGCAAAAGGCGCGGCGAAAACCGCTTACGATCGACCTGCCGGCCGAGGAGGTCGAGAGGAAGACTTCCGCGGCGACCGCGGCGGACGCTGCCGCCGAGCCGCAGAACGCTGCGAGCGCTGACGCGGCGGCGAGCGCGGCGAGCGCGGCGAGTTCGGCGGCTGTGGCTGCCGAGCCGGCCGCTCAGACAACGGCAACTGAGGAAAAAGCTCAGCAGCCCGAGGCACCGGATAGCGACAAGCCTCCGGCTTCGGAGGAACGCAAGGCTCCAGGACCGGAGCCGCACGCCGCCTCGAAGGGAACGTCAAAGCAGGGCGATCCGTCGATCGCGTTCGTGCCGCTCCTCGTCGCGGCCGTGATGGGCGGCGTCCTGGTGGCGCTCGTCGTGGTGCTCCTGGCGCGCGGCGGATTCTTCCTGCCGCCGCCCGATACGGAAGCTCTGAACCTTCAGGCCGAGGTGACGACGCTCAAGGATGACGTCGCAGCGTTGAAGCAGGCCGGATCGGAGGACCCGCTCGCGCCGCTCCGCGACACGATAGCGACGCTTAAGCAGAGCGTTGCCGAGCTTCAGGACCGCGAGCCGGTGCCGGCGTCGGATACCGCGGCGCTTACCGATCTCGAAGGCCGCGTTGCGGCGCTTTCGCGCGACATCGAGGCGTTGAAATCGACCGCCCCGGCCGATTCGTCCGCCGTCGCGAGCGAGGTCGCGTCGCTGCGCCAGGAGGTCGATTCGCTCTCGGCGAAGCTTGAAAGCGCGCCGGGCGAGGAGCGCATCGCGGCGCTTGAGGCGAAGCTCGACGCCGCGAACACGAAGATCGACGCGGCGAACGCGAAGGTCGACGCAGCGAGCGCCAAGATCGACGCCGCCGCTGCTCTCGCCCCGGCGGTCGCGGCCGATGCGCTCGCGGCGGCGCTCGATTCAGGCCACCCGTTCGCAAACGAGCTTGCCGCGCTTCGCACGCTTGGCGTCGGTGCCGCAACGCTCGACGCGCTGGCGCCGCGCGCTGATTCCGGGCTGCCGACGCTGGCAAGCCTGCGCGCTACGTTTGAGCGTGAGATCGCGACCGTCGATCTCGCCGAGCCGATCCCGGAAGGTACGAGCGTGATGGATCGCCTGGTCAGAAGCGCACGCGGCCTCGTCGATGTGCGCCCGGCGCATCCGACCGAGGGCGCCGATCCGACTGCCGTCGTCGCGCGCATCCGCGCGGCGCTCGAAGCGGACGACCTGAAGACCGCTCTGTCTGAGCGCAAGTCGCTTCCTGACGCCGCGAAGGCGGCGACGGCGGACTTTGCGCGCGACGCCGAGGCGCGGCAAAGCGCCGACGATCTGGTTGCGAAGCTCAGGGCGGAAGCCCTGGCGCAGCTTGAAGCAGGACACTAGCCGCCGATGCTGAGGTTCCTCGTCCTCATCGCGCTTCTCTTCGCCGTTGCGCTCGGATTCCATGCGCTCTCGAATGCGTCCGGCGAGCTGGCGCTGACGGTCGGCGACACCGTCTACGCGGTCAATCTTTCCACTGCGGTCGTCGGCGCCGTCGTTGTCGTGCTCGTCGTGATGGCTCTCGTCTGGCTCGTGCGCGCGCTGATCCGCGCGCCGTGGCGGCTGGCGCGAAGCTACCGGCGACGAAACCGCGCCCGCGCCCGCGAGGCGGTCTCGCAGGGCCTGGTTGCGATCGCGGCGGGCGACGTCCGCGCGGCGGAGCGCGCCATGCTGGAAGCTGCGCGCCGCGCGCCCGACCAGCCGCTGACGCTGCTTCTCAAGGCCCAGACCGCGCAGCTCAAGGGCGACCGCGATGGAGCCCGCAACGTTTTCCGGCAGATGACAGAGAATGGGCCGACGCGGATCGCCGGCCTCCGCGGCCTCTACATCGAGGCGGATCGGGAAGGCGAGACGGAGGCCGCGCATCAGATCGCCGCGCAGGCGCGCGCCGAGGCGCCGGCAGCGCCGTGGGCGGCGCGCGCGCTGATGCGGCATCAGACGGCGGCGGCCGATTGGGACGGCGCGCTCGCGACGCTCACCGGCGCGACCGACGCGCGCATCATCGACAAGCGCACCGCGCGCCGGCAGCGCGCCGTGATCCTGACGGCGAAGGCGCTCGACAAGGAGGAGTCGGAGCCGGATCTCGCGCGTGCTGCGGCCCTTGAAGCGCACGACCTCGCATCGGACTTCGTGCCGGCCGCGGTCGTGGCGGGGCGGCTCCTTGCGCGGCAGGGCGACATCAGGCGCGCGTCGCGCCTACTCGAGGCGACGTGGAAAGCGGCGCCGCGCCCGGAGGTCGCCGACGCCTATCTGCATGTCCGCGTGGGCGATGCCGCGGGCGATCGGCTGAAGCGGGCGGAGACCCTCTGTCGCATGCGCCCGAACGCCGACGAGAGCCGCCACGCCGTCGCGCGCGCCGCCATCGACGCGCGCGACTTCGCGCGCGCGCGCGAAGTGCTCGCGCCGCTCATCACCGAACGGCCGACGCAGAACGCGCTGATCCTGATGGCGGAGCTCGAAGAGGCGGAGACCGGCGACCGCGGGCGCGCGCGCGAATGGCTCGCCCGCGCCGTACGTGCGCCGCGCGATCCGGCGTGGACCGCTGACGGCATGGTGCTGGAGGAGTGGGCGCCGGTGTCGCCGGTGACGGGCCGGCTCGACGCGGTCGAATGGAAAGTGCCGCTCGCCGAGATCGAGGGGCCGCGGCTCGACATCGATCGCGATGCGCTTCAGGCGCCCATCGCGAAACTCGCGAAGGCTGAGCCGGCTCAGGCAGCAGTCAAGACAGTGCCGGCGCAACCGGTGCCGCCAGCCGGCGCTGCCGAAGCGCACGAGCGCGCCAAGCCGGACGCCCCGAAGCCCGTCGCTTCGACGCCGGCTCCGCAGCCGGTGACACTCGTCGCCAAGGGAGCCGAGGCGGCGCGCCCGATGCCTGCGCCGGTCGAGCCGCCGCGCCCAGACGATCCCGGTGTAAGCGAGGAGGATGAGGAAGAAGGCGGGCATTCGCTGCCGGCTTTCCTGCGAAGCGGCTGACGCCTCGATGAAGCGGTCGACGCGCCAGCCTTGCCGGGCCCGGCGTCCGATAGTAAGGAGCACCCCGGCAAAGCCGCATTAGCTCAGTTGGTAGAGCATCGCATTCGTAATGCGAGGGTCGCTGGTTCGAGTCCGGCATGCGGCACCATCAACGCGCGACGAGCATCCGATCGAGGAGCGCCACTGCGGGAATTCAGT
Organism: uncultured Alphaproteobacteria bacterium; assembly: GCA_963761005.1. GTDB lineage: Bacteria > Pseudomonadota > Alphaproteobacteria > Rhizobiales > Afifellaceae > DASWJZ01. The sequence continues at coordinate 122,692 of CAVXFK010000025.1, read as the reverse complement.
GGCAGATGCTGTTCTTGATACGATCATGCCGTGCTGACGCCTCTGTTCGCAGTTTGCTGCTCGCTTCTCACAATGTACCGCTATCGGGATTTGCCCCGATACGCGATGCGAAGTCGGCACCATCAGGAATCGGTTGATTGCCGGCATTGCTCCGAAGGTGACCGAGCCGGGCGGCCTACTTCGCGGCCTTTTCGGCAAGCCACGCGAACGCCTGTTTCCAAAGCCGTGCATAGCCAGGCCATTGGATGAACTCCGGCGGCAGCCAATGCGGGCCGATGTCGGATGTCCAGGCGAGCGTGCGTCCCTTGCCAGCCGTGCCTGCGACAAGCACCGGCTTCTCGCCGTATCCCCGCGACGCGACGGCAATCACATCCGAACCGCGCTTGGCCTTCACTTCATTAAAGCCGAGGAGATAAGGCCACGCGCCGCGGAGCCCGGCAACGATCGGATGCTTGCCGTTCTTGACCTTCGGCGTAAAGCCTTCGGGCACCTCGACACGGTCGTCGTAGGGCATGATCTCGACCGGCAGCACGTCCTCGATTGCGGTACCGCGATAGCGGGCACCGCCATTGATGCCCTGGAAGGAATAATAACCGCCGACCATCATGAACCCGCCGCCGGCGCGCACGAAGTCGCGAATGAGGTTGAGCCGGTTGGGCGTGCGCTTGCTCTTCACCCAGGTGTCGGGATGCAGCAGCAGCGTGTTCGAGCCTATGTCAGACAACACTACGACATCGTATTCCGAGATCGCCTCGATCGTTGAGGGAAAGGCGGTCTGCGCTTCATGTGACGGCATGTAGCTGAGCTCGATGTCGCTGCCCTTCAGCGCGGCGACAAGCGGCTCCGCGCCGAGGTGGAACGTCACGCTCGCAAACTGATCGAACCCCTTGTAGTGGGTGGCCGCGCTGACCCAGGATTCCCCGGCCAACAGCACTTTCTTGATCGCCATTCACGTTCCCCTCGCGCGCACTGTCACTGCCGGTGCGAAGACCGCCAATCAATGCCGACAATGCGCCGAACTTTCTATCTTGACCATCCTACCGGATTTAACTAAAAAGATTGAGTGTCACTCAACTTTTCAGACTCTCAGAGACATGGAAAAGAATTGTGGAAGCACAATCTCGGGTTTGATGCGTTCCCTGCTGGGTGATTTATTCGCGCCTTGGATCATAAGTCTTGGCGTATAGTTGGCACTTTGAAGTTCTGGCACCCTATTGGCCAGTCTTCGTCAATGGTGCTCTCAAAACTCTACAACTTACATTTGGATCGGCTGCACTTGGCGTCGCCATCGGCTTGCCCGCCGGCCTGGGTCGCGAATTGCGTTTCGCCCCGGTACGCTACGTCATGGCGGCCTATATCGAGTTCATTCGTGGCACGCCGGCGCTGGTACAGATCGTCTGGATCTACTACTGCATGCCGATCCTGACGGGCCTGCAGCTCAGCGCGACCAACACCATGATCATTGCCCTCGGAATTCACGAGGGCGCCTACGTCGCCGAAATCTTTCGTGCGGGCATCGGCGCCGTCGACCGTGGGCAGTTCGCAGCGGCTTATTCGCTCGGCATGTCGCGCGTGCGCGCGCTGCGGAGAATCATCTTGCCGCAAGCGATCCAGAAGATGATTCCGCCCTTCGTCAATGAATTCGCCAACCTCCTGAAGGTGACGACGCTCGGCACGGTAATCGCGGTCAACGAGCTTCAGCACAGCGCGACCGGGCTGATCTCGGTGATCTACCGCCCGCTTGAGGTCTACACCGCGCTCGCCGGCGTCTTCTTCGTTATCACCTACCCGTTGATCTTCCTCGCGCGACAGCTCGAGCAGCGGCTGAACAGGCGCGTCGGATGAACGGTGCCGACCCTATCTTGAAGCTGGTCGGCGTGACCAAAAGCTTCGGCGACCATTGCGTGCTCGACGGCATCAATCTCGATGTGTTTCCGCATGACGTCGTGGCGATCATCGGGCGCAGCGGCTCGGGCAAGAGCACGCTGCTGAAATGCATCAACTTCCTTGAGCCCTACGACGGCGGCAGCGTCTTCTTTAACAATGAACTGGTCGGCTATTGCGAGCGCGACGGCGAGCGGCGACTTGCGAAGGACTCCGTGACCCGCGTGTTGCGCAAGCAGTTCGGGATGGTCTTCCAGAACTTCAATCTCTTCCCGCACAAGACGGTAATCCAGAACGTCATTGAGGGCCCGACACAGGTCCTTGGCGTCTCCAAGGCGGAGGCCATCGCCTACGCCGAGCAGCTCCTGGAGCGCGTTGATCTGTCCGATAAGCGCGATGCGCGGCCCGCCACCCTTTCCGGCGGCCAGCAGCAGCGCGCGGCAATCGCGCGCGCTCTCGCCATGAAGCCGAAGCTCATGCTGTTCGACGAGCCGACCTCAGCGCTCGATCCCGAGCTCGTAGGCGAAGTGCTGGCCGCGATCCGCGAGCTGGTCGCCGACGGCATGACCATGATGATCGTTACGCACGAGATGGAGTTCGCGCGGGAGGTCGCAACCCGCGTGATCTTCATGGATCAGGGACGGATCGCCGAACAGGGGCCTCCGTCGACGATCTTCAGCAACCCGAAAGAGAACCGCACGCGGGAATTCCTGGCGCGTGTTCTGCGCAAGAGGGAGAAGGAAGCATGACTATGAACCCGATGAAATTGATGATCGCAGGAATGACGGCGCTCGCCGTAAGCGCAATGGTTTCCTCGGCCGAGGCTCGCTCGCTCGACCAGATCATCAGCAGTGGCGAGTTGCGCATTGGCTATGTCGTGGCGCCGCCGAACGCTATCAAGGACCCGTCCAGCGGCGACCTGTCGGGCTTTGATGTCGACGCCATCAAGGCGATCGCCACGGAGATGGGTCTGAAGCCGACCTTCGTGGAGACCGATTGGGGCACCTTTGCAGCCGGCCTGCAGGCCGACCAGTTCGACTTGTCGATCTGCCCGACATTCGCGACCATCAAGCGGTCGATGGCCGTGCTGTTCACCCGTCCCATCATCTTTGCCGGCAACGGCGCGGTGGTGAGGGCGGACGACAATCGCTACAAGACGCTTCAGGACATGAACAATCCCGACACTCGTATCGCCGTGTTGCAGGGCGGGCAGGCGGAGGACTTTGTTCGCCGCACGATGCCGAAAGCGCAGCTTATCTCGCTCGCCAGCAGCGACCTGACCGCAGGGATGGTTGAGGTGCTTGCCGGCCGCGCGGATGTCGGCATCGAGGACTCCTACACGATCAACGAGTTCGTGCATAAACAGCCCTCGACCAAGAACCTCTTCGTCGACAATCCCTTCAATCTGACGCCAGTCGCCTGGGCTGTCGCGCGCGGCAACAATGACCTGCTCGCCGCGGTCAACGCCGGCTTGAACATCCTCCTCTATTCCGGACGCTACGACGAAATGGCAGTCCCGTATTTCGCCAATGACCCCGTGCCGAACGGCTATGAGGAGCGGCCGCAATACGCCGTGTTTCCGGCCGGCCTGCCGCAGGCCGCGCAATAGCGGTCCAATGCCGAGGCGGGGCGGCATGACATGCCGCTCCGCCATCCCGCTACCAACGAGAGAACTGGAGCCGGCGCAAATGGCCAATCCGTATCCGTCCTGGAAAGAAGTCTCGAGCTCGGATGCTTACTCCGGCAAGCAATATCCACGGCTTGCCGACGACATGCCGACCTTCCTCGGCGTGCCGCATGCGATCTCGAAAGAGGATCTGAAGGGTGCCGACGTGGTTATCATCGGCGCACCCTATGTGGCCGGCTGGGGTTCGGATTTCGCCGGTGTCGGCAAGGAGGAATGGCTCGCGTCGCCAAAGCGCGTCCGCCAGCAGTCGGCACGCTATTTCAGCTATATCCTCGATTTTGACATGGACGTCTTCGAGACGATGAGGGTCGTCGACTACGGGGACGCGGCGATACCGGAGCGCGCCAATACGGAGGCGACCGTCGACGTCATTCTCGAAGCGCAGGCGGCGGTGGAGGCGAAGGTCAACGATGCGCTTGCCGCCGGCGCGGTGCCGATCGTCATCGGCCAGAATTCACCCTGTGGCTCCTATGCCATAGCCAAGCCGGTGTCGGAGCGCACCAAGGGCAAGGTCGGGATGATCAGCCTCGACACCCATTGGGATTCGCGCCCGATCGACAACTCGACCTACGACCCGCGCGTCGCCGGCGCCGCGAATTGGAAAGCCAACGTCTACCGCGATCTCAAGAACTTCCTGCCGCGGAACCTTGTCGAGATCGGCGAGCGCGGCATGTTGGAATATGCCGATATCCTCCGCCGCTTCTACCGCGAGGGTGCGCATTTCGTCTCCTCCTGGCGCCTGCGCACGGAGCTTGGGATCGAGGGGACGGTCAAGCTCTTGCCGAAGGCGTTCGAGGGTACCGAAGCCGTCTATTGTCACTGGGACATGGATGTCATCGGCGGAGCGGGGCCGGCTTCGGGCGACATCATGGGCGAGCTCGCCGAGCCGATCGGCCTCACGGACTATGAAGTGATCCGTCTTGCGCACGAAGCAGGCAAGCTCGGCGCCAACGCACTTTCCTTCATTTGCATTCCGCCCGGTTCTGCGGTGATGTATCGGGTCGTGGTGTTCTGCGTCATGTACTTCATTGCGGGTCTCGCTATGAAGAAAAATGCCGCCAAGTGATCCGCAGCAGACCGGGCGGATAATTCGCGAGATCCGCAGGAATTGGGGCGGACGCTTGCGGAGGTGGCAGAGGGGTGCGGCTGCACGGTCAGCTTCCTTTCGAAGCTGGAGAACGGCCGCACCGCCGCTTCGCTGAACATGCTTCACCGCATCGCGGCCACGCTCGGCGTGAACATCGGGACCCTGGCGCCGCAGGAAAGTAGCGGGGCACGCCGGATCGTGCGAGCTCGGGATCGCGCCATTCTTGGAGCCCCGCTCATTCGCAGCGGCGACGGCATCAAGCTTGAGCTGATCTCAGGCCAAAGCAGTGGCGAGCTGTTCCAGGTGAACCTGCATCACGTGGAACCAGGCGGCCGCTCGGACGGGCAGATCGTGCATGCCGGCAACGAGTTCGTCTATGTGATAAAAGGGGCGATTGACCTGTTCCTCGGAAAGGAGACGGTTCCGCTCACGCAGGGCGATGCCGCATTCTTCCGCTCGACCGAGCCGCATGGCTATGCCAACTCCAAAACGGAGCCGGCCGTGATCCTTTGGCTCAACTCGCCGCCGACTTATTGAATCGGTCAATCCGTTGTGATCCCCGCCTCACGCCGGGCATCTTGCCGTCAGCGCCGAAGGCGACGACATGGAAGATGTCCTTCCCGATATCGATGCCGATCGAGGCAAGGGGGGCGATGTCCCCTGCGCGGTGAAGCGACGCCTTGGTTCTGTCGTTCCCTGGACAGGCTTAATAGGCGATCTCCACCGAAGATAACCTTGCCGGTAAGTTTCGCGTCGTTGCGTCAGGTGGCGTAATGTAACCTTAGGCACTTCGTTGGAGCCTCGACTTTTCGTCATGGCGGAGCCGATCTTTCGACAAGCGGCGCTTGATCGCATGGCGAGCCCAGAGCGGCTCGACGCGCCTCTGCGGCTTGTAAGCCGGCCGCAATGGCTGATCCTCGCGACCGTCGCCGTCGCGATTGTCGCCGCCGGGATATGGGCGGCCGTGGCGCAGGTACCGATCAAGGTCGCGGCAAACGGCATCCTGATCGACCGCTCCGGTTTGGTGGAGATCGTCGCCGGCGACGCCGGCAGACTGCAGACGCTTACTATTGCGCCGGGCGATGTCGTCGAAGCCGGTCGGGTGGTCGCGACGCTGGGACGCTCGGAGATGGCGCGCCAGCTGACGGATGCGGAAGACCAGCTTGCGGCTGCGGAGGAGCGCCTCGCTCGCCTCAAGCAATTCTACGACGAGCAGGAGAAGCGCGAATCCGCTGCCGAGAACGAACGGCGCGTCACGATCCAACAGACGCAGGCGGCGCTCAACGACCGGCTGACCTCGCTTGAGGAAAAGGAGCGGCGCGTGAGTGGTCTCGTGAAGCAGGGTCTCGCCCGGCAGGATGCGCTGATCGAAACGCAGATCGAGATCGCTGATGCGCGCGAACGTCTGTCGGGCCTCGGCGACGATTTGACCGCCATGGGGGTTGCGGCGGCGCAGCGTCAGAGCCGCGCCAGCCTTGCAATGCTCGACGAGCAAAGGGGAGTAGACGAGGCGCGTCGCACCGCGGAGCGCCTGCGCTCCAACCTGACTGAGCAGCAGAGCGTGCGCGCGACGAGCGAGGGGCAGGTAACCGAGTTGCGGGTCGCGGTCGGCGACGTCGTCGCTGCGGGAAGCCCCCTCGCGACGCTGGCGCCGATCAATCGCGGCGACACCACGCAGGCGCTGCTCTATGTGCCGGCCGCCGACGGGAAGCGCATTCGTGCCGGCATGCCGGCGGAGATCGTGCCGTCGACGGTGGAGCGCGAGCGCTACGGCCACATGATCGGGGAGGTCGCCTCCGTCTCGCCGCTGCCGGCGACGGCCGCCGGCATGCGCCGGGTGCTGCGCAACGACGAGCTCGTCAGCCAGATGCTGGCGGGCGGTGCGCCGATTGAGGTGCGCGTCGACCTGATGCGCGATACCAAAACGCGTACCGGCTTCGCCTGGTCGTCGTCGCACGGACCGTCCGGCGGGACGAGCGTCGGGACACTCGTCGACGGAAAAGTCGTCGTCGGCCATCAGCCGGTGGTGGGCTGGCTGGTGCCCGGCATCGCCGGCAGCGAGAACTGAGGCGTGTGGAAACGACGCCGCACGCCGACGGTGTTGCAGCTCGAAGCGGCGGAGTGCGGCGCGGCCTCGCTTGCCATGATCCTCGGCTTTCACGGCCGCTTCGTTCCACTCGACGAGTTGCGCGCGCTTTGCGGCGTCTCCCGCGACGGCGCCAAGGCTTCGACGCTGTTGCGCGCGGCGCGAAGCTTCGGGTTTGAGGCAAGCGGCCTGAAGGCGGAGCCGCACCACTTGGCCGAGCTTCCGCTGCCGCTGATCGCCTTCATCAACTTCAACCATTTCGTCGTCGTCGAGCGCGTGAGCGACAATGCGGTCTGGATCAGCGATCCGGCCTTTGGACGCAGGCGCGAGACGTTGGCTGAATTCGAGAAGGGCTTCACCGGCGTGGTGCTCACCTTCGTGCCGGGGCCCGACTTTGTGCGCGGCGATACGCGGCCGAGCATCGCCGGCTCGGTGGCTACCCGCTTCGCCGGCGTCAGGGGAGCGCTCTTCTACGTGTTCCTGGCGAGCGTCGCGCTGGTCATTCCGGGCATCGTACTGCCGGTCTTCAGCCGTATCTTCGTCGATGACATCCTGGTGCGCCGGATCGACGACTGGCTGTTGCCGCTCTTGATCGCGATGACGCTGACCGCGGCGGTGCGCTTCATCCTTCTTGAGGTGCAGCAGGAGGTGCTGCTCAATGCGCGCGTGCGCATGAGCCTAGACACCGGCGGTGCGCTCTTCGCCAAGATGATGACGCTGCCGATCGCCTTCTTCGACAGTCGTTTCGCCGGCGAGGTCGCCGACCGGCTTCGGCTCAACGAGGGCCTGGTGCAGACGCTGACCGGGCAAGTCGCGACGGTCGGCGCTGGCCTCGTGACGGCGGTCTTCCTTTTCGGGGTGATGCTCTTCTATTCGGTGCCGCTGACGCTCGCGGTGCTGGCGCTGGTCGCTGGCAGCCTGGCGCTGATCACGCTCGTCGGACGCGTGCTTGCCGAGCGCTATCGCAAGGTGTCCATCGACGAGGGGAAGCTCGCCGGCGCGCGCATCGCCGGCGTGAAGGACATTGAGACCTTTAAGGCTTCCGGCGCTGAGGACATGATCTTCGCGCGATGGCTTGGGCTGACCGTCAACCTCGAGAACGGCCGTCAGGGGATCGCGCGGAACTCGGTCTGGCTAGGGGCGATGCCGCGCCTGTCGAGCGCGCTCATTATAGCACTCGTGCTCATCTGGGGCGGAGCACTGGTCATGCACGGGAGCCTGACGCTCGGCGAGCTCGTCGCCTACCAGACGCTTGCCGCAAGTGTTAGCGCGCCGGTCACGCAGCTTGCCGGCTTCGGAATGATGCTGGCGCAGGTCCGCTCCTATACCGAGCGCCTCGACGACATCCTCGACCAGGACCCCGACCCTCGCGTCGCGGCCGGGGATCCGCCCTTCAACGGCACGCTGCCGCGCGGCAGGGTCATGCTTGAGGCGCTCTCGTTCGGCTACGCGCCGCTCGACCCGCCGCTGATCGACGGCTTCTCGGCCGAGCTTCCGCCCGGCGCGCGGATCGCGCTGGTTGGCGCCTCCGGCTCGGGCAAGTCCACAGTCGGTAAGCTGATCGTCGGGCTTGAGCGGCCGCGCGAAGGGCGCGTCATGATCGACGGGCGCGCGCTGGACGAATGGCCGCGCGCCGCGCTTGCCTCGCGGCTCGCCTACGTGCGGCAGGAGGTCGTGCTGTTCGAGGGGACGGTGCGCGACAACCTCACGCTCTGGGACGAGACGATCGCCGACGCCGATATCATCGCCGCAGCGCGCGACGCACAGATCCACGATCTGATCGCCTCGCGCCCCGGCGCCTACGATTCGCCTGTGATCGAAGGCGCGAGCAATTTCTCTGGTGGCGAGCGCCAGCGGATCGAGATCGCAAGGGCGCTCGTCACCAACCCTTCGGTCATTGTGCTCGACGAAGCGACGAGCGCGCTCGATACGGTGACCGAGCTGAAGGTCATGGAGGCGATCCGGTGGCGCGGCGCGACTTGTGTCGTCATCGCGCATCGACTCTCTGCGATCCGCGACTGCGACGAGATCATCGTCATGCAACAGGGCGCCGTGATCGAGCGCGGCAACCACGCTTCGCTCATCGCGTCGCACGGCCCCTATGCACAGCTGCTCGAGGTTTGAGCGGTGGCGGGGGCACTCGATCTCAGCGCAGGTGCGCCGTTCCCACTCCCAAGCGGCGAGACGCCCTGGCTCGTGGAGAAGGGCGTTGTCGAGGTCTATCTTGTCTCGCCCGAACGTCGCCGGCTTGTCGCCGTGGTGCCGGCGGGGCGGCACGTCTTCCCCGTCAACGGCGACGGGCGGCTCGGCTTAAGTCTCGTTGCGACGGACGGCACGCGTCTCACGCCTGCATACGGGGACGATGCCGGGCTCGCCGAGAGCGCCGCTGCGTGGCTCAACGGCGCGGCCCTTGCAGCGTCCTCATCGGAGGCGATTGACGAGGATTCGGGCCCCCCTCGCCTCGACAGGGCCGAAATCGTCGCGCGGATGCAGAGCTTCATCGTCGCCCTGGACAAGGACCATGCCGGCCTCGACGCGGAGCGGGACAGCCGGGACATCGCGCGCCTTGTCAGCCGGTCGACTGACGGGCGCCCGTCGCGCGGCGCGGGCGCGGGGGCGCTTCAGGAGGCGCTCGCGACCGTGGCCGCGACGCTCGGTGTTGCTGTGCGACGCACCCGCCCCGGGAGAGAGGCCGACAACTTTTCCGCCGTAGCCCATCACGCCCGGCTCTCAGGCTTTCGCGCGCGGCGCATCGTCCTCCCGGAAGGATGGTGGCGCCTCGATCTCGGTGCATTGATCGCGCGTCGCATCGACGACGGCCGGATCGAGGCATTGTGCCGCCACCGGCGCGCGTACCTGGACGGGGAGGGGAGGCCGATTCGCGGCAAGCAAGCGCTCGCCTATGACGGTGTCGCCTACGTGTGCCACGCGCCGTTCCCCGACACGCTGAAGGGCTTTGGCGAGCTCGCCTGGCGCACCCTCTCCGGCATCGGCGACGACCTCGTGATGATTGCCTCGGCAGGCCTGCTCGGGGCCCTTGTCGGCCTGGCCGTTCCGCTCGTCACCACCTGGGTATTCTCCGACATCGTGCCGACGGGTGAGGTCGGCCTCTTGGCGGCGGTCGGTATCGCCCTCGTTGCGGCGGCGCTGGCGCAGGCCGTGTCCCATGTCGCGCAAGCCTACGCGGTGGCACGCATCGAGGGACGGACGGCGATAAAGCTCGCTGTCGGGCTGACGGACCGCGTGCTGCAGCTCCCGGCGCGCTTCTTCAAGACGATTGCCGCCGGCGACCTCAACCAGCGCATCCAGGGCGTTGAAGCGATGCGCGCGGTAACCGTCGATGTACTTCTGTCCAGCGGCGTTACCGCGTTGTTCTCCCTCGTCTATCTCGCGCTGATGTTCGCGCAAGGAGCACGGCTCGCGCTGGTGGCTGTTGTGCCCTCGCTGATCTACATCGTTGCGCTCTTCATCAGCGGTTTCTTGCAGATGGCGCCACTTCGTCGTGCGGCCAAGATCGAGGGGCGGCTCGCCGGGGTTACCTACGAGATACTGGAAGGCATCGCGAAGCTGCGAACGGCCGCCGCGGAGCTTCGCGCTATGGCGCGCTGGCGTGTGCTCTACGATCGCCAACAGGCGGTCGTCGCACGCGGCGCGCGCGTCGCTAACCGCTTTAGCGCTTTCGCCGACCCCTGGCAGATCATCACGCTTGCCTCGCTGTTCGCGGCTGCCGCGCTCCTCGCGCGAGGCGACGTCTCCACAGGAGCGTTCATCGGTTTCCTGACGGCCTTCGGCATCTTCCAGGCGTCGCTCATCTCCTTCTGCGAGGCGCTCCTGCGCATCCTCCTCGTGCAGCCGCTGGCGGAGCGGGCGCGGCCCATTCTGGCCGCCGAGCTGGAGGCGGCAAGCGGCCGGGCCGACCCCGGCGCACTCAGCGGCCGGATCGAAGCGAACGGTGTGAGCTTCGGTTACTCGGAGGACGGTCCGCCATTGATCGACGGGCTGGAGTTTGCGCTGAAGCCCGGCGAGCACATGGCAATCGTCGGCAGCTCGGGCTCGGGCAAGTCGACGATCCTGCGGCTGCTTCTCGGATTCGAGCGTCCGCGCACCGGCGTCGTCCTCTATGACGGCCAGGACCTTGCCGGTCTCGATCCTGCGCGTGTGCGCGGACAGATCGGCGTCGTGTTGCAATCGAGTTCCCTCTTCGCCGGCACCATCCTGGAGAACATCCGCGGGGCATCCGACCTCTCGCTCGAAGAGTGCCTCTGGGCGGTGGAGCTGGCCGGGCTCGCCGACGATCTGGCGCTGCTTCCTATGGGTGTCCACACGCCGATCACCGAAGGCGCAGGCACGCTCTCCGGCGGCCAGCGGCAGCGCATTCTGATCGCACGCGCGATCGCGCGAAAGCCGCGTATTCTCTTCTTCGACGAGGCGACCAGCGCTCTCGACAATGCCGTGCAAGCGGTCGTGTCGAATGCGATCGACGCAATGCGTGTGTCGCGAGTGACGATCGCGCATCGGCTCTCCACGGTGCGCAAGGCCGACCGCATCTGCGTTGTGAAGAACGGTCGCTTTGCGGAGAGCGGGTCGTTTTCGGAGCTGATTGCCAGGCGCGGCGTCTTCGCCGAGCTGGCGGAACGCCAACTGATAGGCGAGTAAGCCATGCGGAAAGCGCTCTACATTCTTGGCGACCTTGAGGATCGCGACCTTATCTGGCTGCGCCAGGCGGGAGAGCTGCGCAAGGTTCCGGCCGGCGAAACGCTGATCAGGGCGGGGCGCGAGGTGCGCCATCTGTTCTTCGTCATCGAGGGCGAACTCTCCGTCACCGCGGCGGAGAGCGAGCGTATCTCCGGCCTTGCCGTCGGCGACGTCGTCGGCGAGATGTCTTTCGTGGAGAAGCGCCTGCCGTCGGCGTCCGTCTCTGCCAACACCGACTGCTTGCTGCTTGCCGTGCCCCGCGAGGCTATCCTTGCGCGTTTCTCCAGTGATGCGGCTTTCGCAGCACGCTTCTATCGGGCGCTTGCCGTATTCCTGTCCGACCGCCTGCGGACGGCAGGCGGTGGCGCCGATTCCGATGAGCTCGACGAGGGTGTGCTTGATGCGCTGCACGTCGCCGGGGACCGCTTCATCCGGCTGATCGGTCTTCTAGCCGGCCGCGTCAACTGAGCCGTCGTTACGCGCTGGTTCGCAAAAACCGTCTCCAAAGTCTCGCTTCGGGCTTGAGCGGCTTGCCACGGTGCAGTGCTTCAAGCACGCCGTGGCTGAGACGGAGCGCCGTTCCGCAGCTCAGCGCGCGAAAGCCATACCTGTCCTTCTCTCCGGGCATTTCAAACAGTGCTGCATTCAGCCGCTCGGTCTCCAGTGGTGTCGCGACGGTCGGCCACAGCAACCCTGCACAGCAGAGCGTCAAGCCGTTGGCGAGGACATCCTGCTCGTCCATACCCTCGCGGGCGCAATCGGCGAGAGAGCGAGGGCCTCCGGCAAACGCGGCGATAAGGCGGCGCGCCACCGGGTTGTCGAAGTCCACACGTCCGGCCTCGGTCGTCATTCCATACTCCACGAGAGCGGGCGGGCTTAGCAGCGCAAGCTGACGCGACAGCAATCGCTTCCGCCGCTGCGCGTCCGTCAGCATGCGCGGACGGCGGCAGAAGACGTCGCGGCGGAACCGTTGCGCCATGAAGTAGTCGCGCGCCAGCTCGCGCAAATCCGGGTCGGCGATGCGTTCTAGCGCGACTCGCGCGGCGGCGGTCAGCACGAGGGAATCGAAGTTATCGGCAAGCGTCGCCGAGCCGACGGGTGAGAGGCCGATCGCGGCCATGGCGGAGCGGACCTCGTCGACATAATAGGGGCGCCACCCGGGAGCGAGGTATTCGTGCGCGTAGTAAGGGGGCGCGCGCTCGACGGAATGGCGCGCCCAGTCTCTGGCAATTGGGCCTGCCCTCAGCGCGGGCGCCCCGGCCGCCGTGAGCCGCATGATCTTCTCAGCTGCCGTCTTGAAGCGCGCATTGCTGTCGCCCGGCTCCGCTTCTGCAAAGCTCCGCACAAGATGCTGGAAGGGCGCGTCGCTCATCCAGCCGGGCATGGCGTTGTAGCTGACATAAACGAGCCCGCCCGGCGCAAGATGCCGGTCTATGAAGCGGCGAAAGGCATCGCCTGCCGCCGCGTCGATCCAGGCATAGACGCCATGCGCAACGATGTAATCGAACTGCGGAAAGTTGAGCCCGACGGCAGCGGCGAAGTCGCGTGCGTGAAAGCTTGCGTTCTTTACGCCTGCCCGCGCAGCCAACCGCTTCGCCGAGGCGATATGCGCACGCGATATGTCGATCCCGACGAATGCGGCGCCCGCGTTGGCCGCGGCGTTGATGACCGTTGCTAGCCCGTGCCCGCAGCCGAGCTCGCACCAGGCGAATTCCGATCCGCGCCGCGGCGAGACGAAACCGCCGACCGTGGCGACAAGGTCTAGCCAGTCGGGCGACAGCTCCGCCGTGAAGTCGGCGATGTAGGGGACATCAGTAACATAGCGACTTTGTGCCCGCGCCATGGCCTACCCCGGAGCTCGCAGAAAGGCCTCCGACGGCGCAAGCGCGTCGGCATTTGACGAGACGTATTTAAGCAATCGGAGGCGCGTTGCTCAGAGCCGGGTCACAACGATCTTGCGCCGAGTCGGTCCAACTGCGGGCAGGGGCGTCACTTCAGCTTCAGTTTGTTGGAGATGGCGCCGCCGGCCACGTTGTCGAGGTTCTTGTCCGATAGCCGCACAGCGCCCTTCGGGCTTGCCTTGAGTAGTGCGTCCTTCGAGCCAGGCTTGCCCTTCTTCTGGTTTTTCGCCTTTTTTTCCATGGTCCCCTCCAGGAAAGGAAACGTCCGACGTTAGCCGCGGCTCGCGTCGGCGGCAATCTGTCTTTGTTTGAGAGAGGTCCGTGAGGGAAACGAAGCATGAAGGGCCAGTCGAGAGCGAATGAGCGCGGCCGGTGGTTGGTGGCGACGGGCAATCCGAAAAGAACCACGCGGCCGGCCAAAAGCGGAGGCCAATATCCGGTGGAGCGGCGTCTGAATTCGCTCGCGTGACGTCGGAATGCCGGGGAACACCTGTCGGTCCCCGGCCAGATACAGACCTTAAAGTCTTAATCTGGGGAACGGTGGTAGCTTTCTGGATACTTGCTTTAAATTTCGGGCGAGCAAATAGTGCGGCCCGACGAGGCTCCGTTTGCTCGCCACGTAGCTTTGGAGGATCGCATGCCAAGCAAAGAAAGCCAAAAAGGGAAGAATTCAAAGAAGCCGATGAAGAAGCCGGGTCGGGAGCTTAGCGAGGACGACCTGCAGAAGGTCACCGGTGGGCTTGCGTCGAACACCATTGCCCGACCGACCGTCGATTCGTGCATTAGCAAGCTCTAGCAATCAGACGCTTGAGCGGGCACGACGGCAACTCCGGCGCCCCGCAGCAACGCCGGCGACGCTTGTGTCCGCTCTCCACGAGTGGGTGAACACGCCGAAGTGTGACGTCGGCCAAGTAGCGTACGGCGCCGATGTTGCCTTCGGTCCGATCGATGCGCATCGGAATCTTCGCGGTCCTTATACGGCGGCCGGAACGCTACTTCGTGCTCTCAGCGATGATGCGCACGCGCGGGCACCTGACCTCGTCTTTGCGCATTTACTTGCGCTTCTTGTCGTGGCGCCGGAGCTACGAAAGCGCGTGCCGGTGCCGGCCGACGTCAATCGGTGGCTTTCCATCCCGCGTGAAGGCAACTGGCCAGTATGGACGCGCCGCATTGCACACGGTCTGGCTGACTTTCTTCTGGCCTACTCTGAACGGCTCTATCCATCGGGCGTCGTAGCGGCCTTCAAGAATCTCGATGCCGCAGACTTCACCGATCAGGAATTCATATCAGTCCTGTTGCGCCGCGCTGATCCGCGGATACTCCGTCTGAGAGTCCACACGACAACCGATCGGGTTGACGCAGTTCTTGCGAGCGCTTTGAACGCGTACACGACGCGTTCGCCACCTCCATCGTCCGATCCCGAATGCTCGGTTCCCGAGGCTTGGCGTGCTTGGTTCGCGACACGCGGCGTGCCCACTGGCGATGCAACCGAATTGTGGCGCGACCTGTCGGAGCATGTTGTCCTAGACGTCGCGCGTCCGCCTTCATGCTCACTTGCGCATCTTCTCATTGACGCTGCCACCGCCATGGCTCCGTCATCGCGCATGGAGTTGGCGCGAGCGCATGTCACCTCGGATGGGACATCGCAGCGCCTGCTCGCAGCGCATCTCTACGAATGCCTTCCGGCAGGGGAGCGCCGGGCGCTGCATCTCGCGCGTGCTTCATTGCTCGCTGAGCTCGACGAGCCGTCGCTTCGGCTCGGCGCGATCCCCTACCACCATGAGCAGGCCGGCGGCGATGTGGAAACGCTGCTCGCCGCATCGACTGAATGCATGAACTTGGCCTGCTATGACGCCGCCTTGGATTGGGCCACGCGCGGGCGTCGCATGATCGATCCGAGCGAGCGAGAAATCTATTGTGGTGTCACAAGGAATCGGCTGTTCGCGCTGCTCCTGCTGCGACGCTACGACGAGGTCGACGCCTTGTGCATGGAGATTTCGTCCGACAACGACGATCCGGCGCTTCTCGCCCATGTCGCTTACGCCAGGGCAATCCTCAATGCGCGCCTCTACGAGCGGTCGCGCCACGACTACGACGCCGCCGACAAGCTGATCGGGCAGTCGCTGGCCTTCACGGCGCGCGTTCCCGCGTCTTCGACGCGTGCTGTCAACACGGCGTTTCTGATGAACACGCGGGCGCTCGTCGAGCTTCGTAAGGGACGCCAAGATTTGGCCGAACGGATACTGACGGAGGCAATCTCCTATATGGCGCGAGAGGCGCCCGACCGCTTTCGGATAGAAAGTATCATCCTGTGGCACAATCTATCGCGCCTGCACGTCATCACCGGTCGGCCGGAGCGAGCCGCGGATGATCTCAGCAAATTGCTCACCCAGGAGCCTACCTACGCCGAGGCTTGGTTCGACCGTGCCGTGATCCATCAGCAGGCCGGTCGCTATGAGGCCGCACTCGCCGACTACAACGCGGCAATCAGGTGGGGCCCGCCGCAGGTCGAAGCCCATTTCAATCGCGGACAGACGCTCGCGGCCCTTGCACGAAAAGATGAGGCCTGCGCCGCCTACGACTATGTCTTGGTTCTCGACCCGGATTTTGTCGAAGCGCGGCTCAATCGTGCCCTTCTCAGATATGAGCGTGGCGACAGGGACGGGGCAAACACGGACGTCTTTCAAGCGCTCCGGCTTGCGCCGGGCGACGCGCGACTTCATTGCCTGAAAGGCCTTCTCGCCATGCAAAACGACGACATGGACGCTGGCTTCGCAGCATTCACGTGTGCCGTCGAGGCGGATCCGTTGCTGGCAGACCCGTTAGCGAACCGCGCTATTATTTCGTTCAGGCGTGGCGACCTTGAGGCGGCGCTTGATGATCTGACACGCGCCCTTTCAATCCGCGAGGACGCCGGCATTCTTTACAATCGGGGTAGGGTGTTCAAGTCGCAACGCCGATGGCGCGAGGCGATCGACGATTTCGAGCGAGCCTTGTCTCTGACCGAAGGCGAAGCCACGGATGTCACCCGACATCGCGACGAGTGCCTCGCAATGATGCGCCGGAAGACCTGACTCCCCGCGTAGCGAGCTTACGACGCTGCTGTTGTCACTCTTATTAGGAAGAGCTTAAGGCGCGCTCGGCCGCGAGAAGAGAACGCTCCGCGACTCGCGAGATCAATGTCGGCACTGCAGAATATCCGCCGAGACAGGGCGTGGGGGCGTTTGCGCTCAAAAGGGATCGTCACTCCCTGCCGCGGCGCCGCTGGCCAGGGCGCGCCTTAGGGTGTGAACTCATAAGCGGCGCCCGTGGCCAAATGACCGACGTTTCTGACGTCACTTGCCGGCTGCCCCAACAGCCTATTCGGCGGCGCCGCTCTGCGGACCGGTTTGCTTGCCACGTCTCCTGCGACAGGGCATGAGAGCGTCGAGGCCGCGACACGGCCAGCTCACGAGGGCGCTAGTGGAGTGTTTCGCACTCAACGGCAAGCGAGCGCTGGTCACTGGCGCGAGCCGCGGCATCGGCCGGGCGATCGCCGAGGGGCTGGCCGCGGCCGGCGCCGACGTGGCGATCGCTGCTCGCAGCCTCGACCGGCTTGGCGCTACCGCTGAGACGATCCGCGCGCTCGGTCGCCGGGCCGAGCCGGTCGCCATCGACGTCTCGCGCGCCGCCGATTGTCGCGCCGGCGTTGCCCGTGCCGCGGAAGCCCTCGGCGGCCTCGACATCCTCGTCAACAATGCCGGAGTCGAAAAGGTCGCGCCCTCGCTCGATCTCGACGAGGAGAACTGGGACCTGATCCTCGACACCAATCTCAAGGGCGCCTTCTTCTGCGCTCAGGCGGCGGCGCGCCTGATGAATGGCGGCGCGATCCTCAACCTCTGCTCGCTTACCTCCGAGCGCGGTGTCCCGACCGCGGTACCCTACGGCTCGTCTAAGAGCGGACTTCTCGGCATGACTCGGGCGCTCGCCACCGAATGGGCGCCGCTTAGCATCCGCGTGAACGCCATCGCCCCCGGCTATTTCCGCACCGAGCTCACCGAAGCCTTCTATCGCGACGCTGATTGGCAGGCGGGGATGCTGGCGAAAATTCCGCTGAAGCGCTTCGGGCAGGTCGAGGATCTCGTCGGCGCCAGCGTCTTCCTCTGCTCGGACGCGGCCGCCTATGTCACCGGCGTCTGCCTACCGGTCGACGGCGGCACGCTCGCTGCGATCTGAATACCTGGGCCCGACGATGAGCGAACATATCAACCTGCATGAGCTCGCCAAGCTGTCAGAAGCGGAGCGTGCTCGGCTTCTCAGGCGCGCAGAAACCGACCTTTCGCAATACGACGCCAAAGTGCGGGCGATCATCGACGAGGTGGCGCGCGACGGCGACAAGGCGCTGGTCCACTTTGCCCGCGAATTCGACAAGGTCGATATCGACCCCGCCCAGATCGCCGCGACGAACGCGGATTTCGACGCTGCGGAGAGATCGCTCGATCCGCAGGTCCGCGCGGCGATGGAATTCGCCGCCGGCTCCATCCGCCGCTTCCATGAAGACCAGAAGCCGGAGGAGATGTGGCTGCACGAGATCCGTCCCGGCGCCTTCGCCGGCGACCGGACGCGGCCGATCCCGTCGGTCGCCTGCTACATTCCCCGCGGCAAGGGCGCCTTTCCCTCGGTCGCGCTGATGACGACGATCCCGGCGAAAGTCGCCGGCGTGAAGGATGTCATCATCGTGACGCCGCCGGGTCCGAACGGTGCCATCGACGATGCGACTCTGGTCGCGGCGCGGATGGCCGGCGTCAACAAGGTCTACAAGGCCGGCGGCGCCCAGGCCGTCGCCGCGGTCGCCTATGGCACCGAGACGATCCCGAAATGCGCCAAGATCATTGGCCCCGGCAGCCCTTGGGTGGCGGCGGCGAAAAGGCTCGTTTCGCATCTCATCGACACCGGCACGCCGGCCGGCCCGTCGGAGCTGATCGTGCTCGCCGACGAGGCCGCCGACGGGCGGCTGGCCGGCCTCGATCTGCTCATCGAATCGGAGCATGGGCCGGACAGCTCCGCCTATCTCGTCACCTGGAGCCGGCGCGTCGCCGAGGAGGCGCGAGCTGCGATTCCCGGATATTGGAGGGCAATGGGCGAGCAGCGCGTTGCCTTCTCCTCCGCCGTGCTCTCCGGGCCGATCGGCGGGATCGTGCTTGCCCGCAATGCCGACGAGGCGATCGCCTTCGTCAACGACTACGCGCCCGAGCACCTGGAAGTGCTCACGGCCGAGCCCTTCGCCCTGCTCGGCCGCCTCGAGCATGCCGGCGAGATTCTCCTCGGCAGCCACACGCCGGTGACACTCGGCAATTATGTCGTGGGGCCGAACCACGTTCTGCCGACGAGCCGCTGGGCGCGCACCGCCTCCCCCGTCTCAGTCTTCGACTTCATGAAGCGCACCTCGATCGCCTATGTCACCGCCGACGGCTATCCGGAGCTCGCGCGACATGCCCACGCGCTCGCCACCTATGAGGGCTTCGATGCCCACGCCAACGCCGTCTCCGAGATCCGGGAGCGGCTTCTAAAGCGTTGAAATACCGCGCTCAATACCGCCATAATCCCGGCCGAGCGCAGTCAATCGAAACAGGGAGCATCGACCATGGTCTGGACCCCACGCCGCCGCGACGTCATGAAGGGTGGCGCATCCGCGCTTCTCGCCGGCATTGCCTTGCGGCCGGCGCTTGCCCAGGACATTCCGGCTTCGCCGGAAGCGGGCGCGATCAAGATGGGCATCGAGCCGTGGCTCGGCTACGGCCAATGGCACATTGCGGCCAAGAAGGGCTTCTTCAAGGATGAAGGCCTGAGCGACGTCGAGATCGTCAACTTCGATACCGACGCCGACATCAACGCGGCGCTCGCCGCGGGCCAGCTCGACTGCGGCAACATCGCCACCCACACGGCGATGAACTTCATCGCAGCCGGTCTGCCGATCAAGGTCGTCGCGCTGCTCGACGTGTCGAAGACTGCCGACGCCATGATCTCGGACGGTTCGGTCACCGACATCAAGGGCCTTAAAGGCAAGCAGGTCGCCTATGAGGAAGGGACGACCAGCGACATCCTCCTCAACTACGCATTGGCGCAGAACGGCATGACCGTCGCCGACATCGAGAAGGTGCCGATGCCGGCTTCGGACGCGGGCGCCGCGCTGATCGCCGGCCGGGTTCCCGTCGCGGTCACCTACGAGCCCTATCTGACGCTCGCCATGCAGCAGAACGACAAGGTCAAGATGATCTATTCTGCGGGAGAGGACCCCGGCCTCATCTCCGACGTCTTCGTGGTCCGCGAGGAGTTCCTGAACGATAAGCCCGGCCAGATCGTCGCGCTCCTTAGGGCCTGGGACAAGGCGCTCGCCGACTACCGCGCCGACCCGACCGGCGGCCGCGCCATCATCTCGGAGGCGGTCGGCGCCAAGCCGGAGGAGCTCGCTACTGCCTTCGACGGCGTCGTCTACTATTCGCTCGACGAAAACAAGAGCGAGCTTGGCGGCAACTTCGCCAAGAAGGTCATACCGGAGGTTCACGCGGCCGCTAGGAAGGCGGGCATCCTGCAAAAGGATGTGGACCTCGCCAGCGCGATCGACGGCCGGTTCGTGGATGCCGCGACAAAATAGGGCCGGCGTGCGACGCCAGCTCTTTGCCCTCGGCGGCCGCATTTCGGGACGCGAGTTCCTGGGTGTGGCCGCCTTGGTTTTTGTTGTCCTTGGGCTTGCTTGGTACGCCGCGACGGCGACCGGGCTCATCCGCCCGCTTTTCCTTCCCTCGCCCGGCCAGGTGCTCAATCGACTGGGCGAGCTCTGGCGAGGCGGCCAGCTTAGCGCCGACGTCTCGGTCAGCGTCTACAGGATCACCCTCGGCTTCCTCATCTCGACCGTCTTCGCTCTCCCAATCGGCGTACTCATCGGCTGCTACCGCGTTTGGGAGGCAGCGATCGAGCCGCTAATCGATTTCATCCGCTACATGCCGGTGGTCGCCTTCGTGCCGCTCACGATACTGTGGACCGGCACTGGCGATACCCAGAAGTTCCTGATCATCTTTATCGGCACTTTCTTCCAGCAGGTGCTCCTCATCATGGATAACGTCCGCTCGGTGCCGCGCGACTTCATCAATCTCGGCCGTACTCTGGAGATGCCGGACCGGCGCATCCTCCACCGGATCGTGATCCCCTCCGCGATGCCGGCGATCTGGGACTCGATGCGCATCAGTCTCGGCTGGGCGTGGACCTGGCTGGTGGTGGCGGAGCTCGTCGCCGCAACGTCGGGTCTCGGATACCGCATCACGACCGCCCAGCGCTTCTTCCAGACCGATCTGATCTTCGGCTATCTCCTGATCCTCGGCATTCTAGGCCTTGCCACCGACCAGGGGATGAAGTTCCTCGGCCGCCGCTTCTTCCGATACCTCGAGGCGCACCGCTGATCGCGCCGAAGCTCGTTGCCGAGAACCTCGGCAAGACCTTTCGCACCCGCCGCGGCGAGACGGTGGCGCTCAAGGGATTCGACCTGACCGTCGGCGAGAACGAGTTCGTCGCGCTCGTCGGAACCTCCGGCTGCGGTAAGTCGACGCTGCTTTCGATCGCCGCCGGGCTCGAAACCTACGACGAAGGCTCAATCGCCGTCGACGGCGAACCGGTGACCGGATCCGGTCTCGATCGCGGTGTCGTCTTCCAGAGCTACACGCTCCTTCCCTGGCTCACCGCCATCGGCAACGTCGAGTTCGCGCTCCGCGCCTCCGGCACTAGGCGTCGCGACACCAAGGAGATCGCACGCGACCACCTTGCCCTGGTCGGCCTCGATAACTTCGCGGAGGCCTACCCCGCCGAGCTTTCGGGTGGAATGAAGCAACGCGTCGCGATCGCGCGGGCGTTAAGCTACCGGCCGGAGATCCTTCTGATGGACGAGCCGTTCGGCGCGCTCGACGCGCTGACCCGCCACCACATGCAGGAGCTCCTCACCGCCGTCTGGGAGAAACACAGGCTAACCGTGCTCTTCGTCACCCACGACGTGGAGGAAGCGGTCTATCTCTCCGACCGCGTCGCCGTAATGACCAATAGCCCTGGGCGCGTCAAATCTCTGATCGAGATCGGCCTCCCCCGGCCGCGGCGCTACGAGCTGGTCTCGATGCCGGAGTTCCAGAATTTGCAAGCGCGGGTTCTGCAAGAGATCCGGAGCGAGTCGATCGCCATCGCCGCTCTCGGCACCGCACTTTCCTGACCGCCGCGGCGAGGGGCCCCGGCCCGCAAGCCGATCACAAAGGCCGGATACATGTCAGCGACTTCCGCAATCCGCGAGAACTCCGACGAGTGTCGCGCTGCGTCAGCGCCGGAGATGCAGGCGCATCACGATATCCTGGTCGTAGTTGCCAAAGCCCTTGCCGAAAATGTTCACGCCGCCTGGGTGCGCGGCCTTGGAGTCAATGCCAATCCGCATGCGGATCGAATGGTGCTTGGGCAGGTCGATATCGTCGATGGT
The DNA here is from genome assembly GCA_963761005.1 of uncultured Alphaproteobacteria bacterium. Taxonomy (GTDB): domain Bacteria; phylum Pseudomonadota; class Alphaproteobacteria; order Rhizobiales; family Afifellaceae; genus DASWJZ01. Next base: position 100,864 of record CAVXFK010000025.1, on the reverse strand, counting down.
GACCTTGGAGATGCGCACGCCGTCGATGAAGGATCCCTTCTTGTTGATCCGCCAAGTCTTCAGCTTTCCGTACTGCGAACCCTCCAGCTTCCACCAGCTCGGCGTATAGACCCCGCGCTTGTCGCCGTAGTCGCCCGGCGAGGTCCATGTCCCCACAGGAACGTCGTTGACCCAAAGCGTGATGTCGGACGGCCAGTTGAGGTTCGTGCCGGGAACCTCGGAGGAAAGCTCCATCGAGAACTCCAATGCGTCCACCGCGGTGTTCAGGAGCTTCGCGTTGTTCGGGAACTTGTATTCAACGTGGCCGCGGCCGAACCACACCAGCGCCGCCTGGACGCGATTGGGATCGAGGAAGAAATCGGGCACGTCGAGGAGCCCAATCACACCTTCGATGGAGCACAACCCGCACGGCGCGCTGACCTCGCAATGGGTAAAAAGGCCGAGCGGCATCGACACCTCGACGAGGTCGTCGGTGCGGATTGGTTCCTCCGTCTCGAAACGGACAATGATCTCGTCGAAGAGCGCCGAGCAAACCTTCTGATGCCCCTTGCGTGCCTTGATCGTGTGGGTCTCGATCAGGCGAGCATCTTCAAGCATCTGCACATTGGTCGCGACAGTCGATTGTGGCAACGCGAGCTCGCGGCTGATCTCGTTCACGTTGAGCTTACCCTGCGATCTCAGAAGCTTCAGGATCCGTACGCGAACCGGCGACGCGAGCCCCTTGAGGACGTCGGCGGCTTCATCCGGATTGATCGTCAGGAAATTAGGCTTCCTGCCCGGGTCGGGTGCCTTACGCTGCATGAGGGCGAGGTCTATATCAGGAACCTTGATACATTGCACGCGCCGCGATTCCGCTCCCCTTATGCCGGTGAGAAGACCAGGAACGAGACGGCGTGGCGCGGAAGCCGGAAGCGGACAACGGCGCGGCCGTCCGCGGCCGGAAGGGTCTCGGGTGCGCCCAAGGTCGCGAGGTTGCTTGCGGCTTCGAGCTCGGCATATTGGGCGGGCGAGGGAGGCTGTGGCGAGCCCTGCGCCAGGAACGTCGCGTGCGCGTTCGAATGCGCGCTATCCATGCGGAAATGCCGGCAAAGAAGAGGGTGATCTCCGACATTGTTGAGCGTCAGCTCGACATCGACGCTGCCGGCCGCCGGCAGATCGTCATCGTGATAGTTCCAGACAAGAACGCCGATCGCCTTGCCGTCGCGTGCGGCGATCAGGTCGATGTCGGGTGCGCCGGCGATGCCGTCGGCGAGAATGGCCGCAAGCGGCAGCGCGCCGCTGCTTGAGGCCTTGAGCCGCTCACCCCTCAGCATGGAGAGCATGCGGAAGACGTTGAAAACGGCCTTTGGGATGCCGTTCGTCGCAAGCTCGCGATAACCGGCGAAATAGGGCTCTCCCTCGAACTCGAATGCCCAAGTGACCGCGCCGTCGATCCTGATGCCGGCACGCTTGGAAAGCTCAAGCGTCCGCGCCATCGCCTCAATGACCGATGCGCCGTAAAGCGGTCCGTCGCGGTAGGCGTTTACCGGATGCGTGCGGGCCGGGCACGCGGCGCAACCTTCCGGGTCGCATTCGCCGAGGATAACCGGTACGCCGTCAAAGGCTGGAAATTCGCGCACGATGTCGAGGCCGGCGGCGATCGACCGGAGCTGTTCCGCGATTCCCATGCGCACGTGCCCGTCGACGAGTCTCGGCCGGCCCTTGGCATGAAAGGCGATGAAATCGAGCCGCGTACCCGTCTTGCCGCTCGCGAAATTAGTGCCTTCAGCGCAGTGGTCGAGAAAGGCACGAAGAAATGCGGCGGCACGGGCGTCGCGCGGCCCGCAGGTGTGCGGTCCGCCGACGCGGGTTTCGGGGATGGCTCGCCGGATAGCGGCGTCCGCCACATCATGCAGTCGGCAGAATTCCGCGATCGAGCCGCGCCAATAGAGCCCGTCCGGCTCGTTCCAGATTTCCCAGGGCCAGGTCATCACGCGCGTCATGCCATAGCGCTCGACGAGATGCCGCGCCCAGGCTTCGATCAATTCGCTCCAGCGATCGTAGTCCAGCGGCGGCCAGGCCCAACCGGTCGTGATGCCGGTCCGCGGGAAGTCGTGGCGGTAGGGAAGGGGACCAGTCGTGAGCGCCTGCGGCATGAAGCCGGCCTGGACGAAGGGCGTGATCCCTGCCTCGACGTAAGTGTCGAAGATGCTGTCCAGGATGGTCCACGAATAGACCGGCCGGCCGCTGTGATCCTCCGTGTAGGCGTTGGTCGACCCCCATTTCAGCGCCGGTGTGCTGTCGCCGGAGGTGAGCAGATTGTGTGTGCGCACATGGATCGGGCCGGGGCCTAATGCGCCGAGATTGTCGAGCAGCCGGCGGCCATGCGGGAGATACGAGTAGTTCGGCTCGTCGTAGCCGAACCAGTTCCAGATCGGCGTGATTGGGTCGCCGCGCTCGCCTGCGTCGACGGCAAGCGCCACGGGAGAGGCCGACGGCGGCTCACCCAATGGCAGCACCCTCGGGCAGACGTGCCGCCGCGGTCAACCGGCCGGTGCCGGCGTCTTCGGGTGAAAGCACTGAGTCGCGCAGCAGCTTGGTATAGGGATGTTGCGGATGAGTGAGGACGTCTTGCGCGTCGCCGGTCTCGACCACTTTCCCTTTCTGCATGATCATCACCCGATCGCTGATGTAGTAGGCGGTCGCGAGATCGTGCGTGATGTAGACGATCGAGACCTTGAGGTCGTCGCGGAGGGCTTTGAACAGGTTGACGATCGACATGCGCAGCGATGCGTCGACCATCGACACCGGCTCGTCGGCGATAATCAGATGGGGCGAGGAGATCAGAGCGCGGGCGATCGCCGCGCGCTGCAGTTGACCCCCCGACAATTCGTGGGGGAACCGGCCTTTGATCTCGGCGAGCGACAGGCCGACCTTCTGCAGGGCCGCGTCCGACGCGGCGTCGCGCGCGTCCTGATTGCGCGCGCCGACAAAGCGTGAAGCGGACGCATAGAGGTAACGATCGACGCGCTTCAGCGGGTTGAAGGCCTCGAAGGGGTTCTGGAAGATCGGTTGGACCAGCCGCATGAAATCGAGCCGCGCCCTGCCGCTATGAATCTTTGCGAGATCCTTGCCGCGAAGCATGATGGTGCCCTTGGTCGGCGGGAGGATGTTGAGGATCATCCGCGCCAAGGTCGTCTTGCCGCTGCCCGACTCACCGATGATGGCGAATATCTCCGGGCGATCGGCATCGAGCGAGAAGCTGACGTCGTCGACGGCGGCGAACGTGCCGCGGCTGAGCAGCCCACCCATGGCGAACGTGCGCGTGACGTGCTCGACGGAAAGGAGAGCGCTCACTGCGCGAGTCTCGCTGCGGCGTCCGTCTTAGTAGCAATCTCGGCAATCGGAATGTCATCGGCGGCCTCGGCCGTTGGATCAACCGCGAAACAGGCGACGCGGTGACCGGGGGCGACGGTCGTCATCGCGGGATGGGATTGCTTGCAGATATCCGTGGCCAGCGGGCAACGCGGATGGAAGCGGCAGCCCGAAGGCGGATCGGCGAGGCTCGGCGGCGCGCCGTGCAGCGACGCTTTCGGCTCCAGATCGCCGATGCGCGGGAGGCTGGCGATGAGATGCGCTGTGTAAGGATGGAGCGGCTCGTGAAAGAGCTCCGCCGTCGGTCCCTCCTCGACCAGCCGGCCCGCGTACATGATGCCGAGCCGCTTGGCGATGTTGGCATGCACGGTCAGATCGTGGGTGACGAAGATCATCGAGGAGCCGAATTGCTGCTGCGCCTTGAGGATCATCGCCAGCACGTCCTTCTGCACCACGACGTCGAGGGCTGTCGTCGGCTCGTCGGCGATGATGAATTCCGGCTCGCACACCGTGGCGAGCGCGATGGCGACGCGCTGCCGCATGCCGCCGGAAAGCTCGTGCGGGTAGGCGGAAAGCACGTCGGGCGAAAGACGCAGCCGTTCGAGATGCCGGTTGACCGCCTCGAAGAACGCCCTGCGCGACAGGTTCATATGCGGATACGCAAAATCGAGGAAGGACTTGCGCACCCGACGCACCGGATTGAGCACGTTCATCGATCCCTGCAGGATGCAAGACAGGTGGCTCCAGCGGATGCCGGCAAGCGTCGCCTCGTCGATCTCGTAGATGTCGCGATCGAGGAAGCTGTATTTGACAGTGCCGCTGAGAACCCGCAGCGGCGGCCGGATGGCGCGGGCGATCGCCTTTATGAGCGTGGTCTTGCCGCAGCTTGATTCGCCGGCAAGCCCGTAGACTTCGTTGCGTTCGACATGCAGGCTGATGTCGTCGACGGCCCGCACCTCTCGCTCGACGCCGTAATAGTGGGTCTGATAGTACGCGCGCAGCCGGTCGACCTCTAGCACTGGCGAGGCCGGTTCGGGCGCTGCGGTCCCGTTGGACGAGGCTTCGCTGCGTCGGACGGTGTCGTTCACTACCCCGTCCCCATGCGACTCAGGCGACTGCGCGGATCGATGTATTCGTTCATCGATACGGAGAGGAGGAAGAGACCTATGAAGGTCATCACCACTGTCGCCACCGGCGCCAACACCCACCACCAGATACCCGCCACCATCGCGGTGTGCTGATTGGCCCAGTAGATCATCGTACCGATCGTCGGCGTTTCGATGTTCGTGAAGCCGATCACCGACAGGGTCACCTCAAGGCCGATCGACCAGTTGATGTTGTTCATGGTGGTGGCAAAGACGATCGGCAGAACGTAGGGGAGGTGCTCTTCGATGAGGATCTTGCGCGTGCTCATACCGGAGAAGACGCTCTGCGTCGTGAATTCGCGCGTTCTTAGGCTGAGTGCGATGGAACGGATGAGGCGCGCGTCGTAGGGCCAGCCGAGCGAGGCCATGGCCAGAGCGAGCAGCGGCCAGGACATGTGGTCCCGCACGAGGAAGAAGAAGAGCATCAGGATCGGGAACAGCGGCATGATGACGAACGTGTCGTTGATCGACATCAGCACGCGGTCGGCGAACCCTCCGAGATAGCCGGAGGTCAGGCCCACCGTGAGCGATATGATGCGGCTGAGAAAGGCCACGGATATCCCGAACAGCAGGCTGTTGCGCATTCCCACGGCTAGTTGCCAGAACACGTCCTGCCCGCGGGAATTGGTGCCGAGCGGATAGGCCCATGATGGCGGGATATCCGGCGGCACGACGTAGCTGTCCTGCGGCGGATAGGGTGAAAAGAAGGACGCAACCGAAAGCGCGACGATCAACAGAATGAGGACCGCGCCGACGGCGAATTCGCGGTTGTAGCGGAAGAGATCGCGCAGCGTGCTCAGCATCGGACTACGTGAGCTTCACGCGGGGATCAATCAGCGGATAGAGCACGTCGATCAAAAAGACTCCCGTTGCGACCGCAATGATTGAGACTGAGGTGACGCCAAGCACCAGGCTGTAATCGCCGGTGCCGACGGCACGCACGAGCAAGGTGCCGACGCCGGGATAGCCGAACACGAACTCGGTGATGATCGCGCCGTTGAAGATCGCGCCGAGCGAAAGCGTCAGGCCGGTGAGCTGCGGCGCCAGCGCGTTGCGCATGATGTAGGACGTGAGAATTCGGCGCTGGTCGACGCCGGCGAGCTCCGCATAGATCACGTAGTCTTCCGACACGATGTTGGAGACGAGCGAGCGCATGCCGATGAACCACACGCCGATGGTGATGAGGACGAGCGAGAGGACGGGCAGGATCGAGTGCTTGATGATGCTCCAGACGAAAGCGAAGCTGAGGCTCGTGTCGATATTCATCTGGAACCCGCCGCTGATCGGCAGAATCGGCCAGACGAAGCCGAACATGATGAGGACCAGGAGCGACATGATGTAGCTGGGTATCGGCTGCAGGCCGGTCGCCAGGATGCCGATCCCCTTCAGGATGCGGTTTTCGCGGTAGTAGCCGGCGAGTCCGCCGAGCAAATTTCCAAGCACCCACGCGATGATGGTGGACGTCGAAAGCAGTCCGATCGTCCAGGGCAGCGCCTGGCGGATGAGAGCGGAGACCGGCGCGGGAAACGCCGAGAGCGACGGCCCGAAGTCACCCACGGCAAGTCGTTTCCAGAAGTGCACGTATTGCTGCCACAGCGTGCCGTCGACGCCGTAAAGCTCGCGCAACGACTGGCGCAGGACCTCCACGGCGCGCGGATCGGAGTAGGCGAACTGCGTTGCTGAGGAGATCGCCTGCTCGACGGGGTCGATCGGCGTGGCGTGCGTGATGGCGAAGGCGACGTTGATTCCGACAAACACCACGAGAAGAAACTGACCGAAACGCCTCAGGATATAGATGCCGTAATCACGCATCGCATGCGCTCAGTATTCAGCCCACGTGTGCCGCGAGGCGGCCCTGCGGCCGCCTCGCAATTTTGCACTTCAGTCAAGCCAAGCTCGTCTATTTGGCGCCAGTCGGCTTGAGCTTGACCATCATGTATCTGCTGTTCGACCAGTTCGGGACCGGGTCGGTGTAGGGATCATCCTCGGCTGAGGGGTAGCCCGTCCAGTAAGTCGAATCCATGACCGTGAACACGTTGTAGGACATGAGCGGGATGCTGGGCATCTCCTGGACGGCCAGCTTGATGTACTGCTGGCCCAACTCGATGCCCTTCGGATCGTCGAAGCCGATTCCGCGAATCTGCTCGATGATCTTGTCCAGCTCCGCGTTCTTCCAACGCTGGCGATTACGCGGTGGCTGCGTCTCTCCGGGCGGCTTCAGGAACTCCGAATGCCAGCTGTCGAGGAAGTAGGAGAGGTCGGGGTGACCGCCCCAGGTCTCGACGCTCCATCCGATCGCCACCTCGTAGTCGCCGGTCTCGATCCGCGGGAAGAAGTCCGTCGGATAGGCCTGCGTCTTGGCGTCGATGCCGAACTTGCGCCATTGCTGCGCGACCATGGTGCCTGCGCGGGTCGTCACCGGGCGCGGATCGCCTTCGACCAGGACGGTGATCGAGAACGGCGTGCCGTCCGGCTTCATCCATTGCTCGCCCTGCTTGGTGTAGCCGGCGCGCTCAAGCAGCTCCGTCGCCACCTGCTCGTTCGGCTTCCACCAGCCACGCCCAAAGGCCGCTGCGATCGCCTTCGGGTCAGAGGGAATCTGATCACCCATGGAGGGACGCAGCATGTCGGCGATCTGCTGTCCGACGGTCGGGTCATAGGGCTTGTATTTCGACTTTCCGGTGTCGATCTCGAAGTCCTTCAGCCAGCCTTCGAGCGGGTCGAAATAGTAACCCGGATAGAGCCCGGTCGGCGGCACGCCGATCGCGGAGATCGTGGCGGCGCCGCGGTACGACGCCATGTCGATCCCTTTGATGTCGAGCACCAGCGCCAGCGCCCAACGCACGTCGCGATCCTTGAACATGTCGACCTGATTGTTGAACAACACGGCAATCAGGGTCGGATCGGGATGTGCGATCGGGAAGCCCTTGAACCAACCGCGCGACGTGGGAGACGACTTCACAAGGGCGAAGGCCCCCTCAGGCGACGTGTCGTGGATGATGTCGAGCTGGTGGTTCTGCTGCAGGATCACGCGCTTGTCCGGCGGACCGGGATCGATATAGGCAACGTATTTCGGGCCGGGCTCGCCGAACTTTGCGAGCGTCGTGCGCTGCCAGTCGTCACGCTTCTGCCAGATGTACCATTCGCCATTCGGGTCGAAGCTCTTCAGCGTATAAGAGCCCAGGCTGATCGGCGGATTGAAGTCATACGTGCTTGGGTCCGGCTGCTTCTCGAAGATGTGCTTCGGGATGATCCAGCACGCGCCCCAGCGGACCGTGAAGTTGGCATGGAAGCGCGAGTTCGGCTTCTTCAGCTTGAACACCACGGTGTCCCTGTCGGTCGCGGTCACGCTCTCGACGCTGCCGTTGAACGCCGCGCCCCATGTCATCGTGGGGTGCGCCATCTGCGCCTGGACCGTGTAGACGAGGTCGTCCGCTGTGAACTCGACGCCGTCGCTCCAGTAGATGCCCTCACGCAGCTTCACCGTCATCTCGGTGAAATCGTCGTTGTAGATCGGCGGCTCGGAGGCGAGCGCGTTCTCCCAGACACCGTCTATGCCGGCATCGGGATCGATGTACCAAACGTGTCCAATGCCAGTTGCTGGAGACCGGTGGACGTGCCGCCGTGGTTCGGCACCCATCTATTGAACCATGACGGGTTGGCGATTCTGCCCTGCGGATTCTCGGCGATGAGAATCTCATTGCGCGGTATGCCCGCAAGAAAGTCGTTCTGCGCGGATGCTTGGCCGCCTCCAATGATGAGGCCGCACAACATCAGCACAAGCGTCTTCAGCATGCGCATCGATTGCTCCTCCCGTAGTCGCGCACGGTTGACCGTGCTTATTGACTCTCGGAACGATACATGCGGCCGCATTGGCGGTCAACGGAGCGCCTGATATATATCACGATCTACGATATATACGACGCGGCCCTGCTTCGCTTCCGCGATACGGTCGCGTTCGACGTCAGATCGTGACGCGTAGAACGTGGTAGGAGCGCGGCGCGAGCCGCCCCTTAAGAGCACCGTCCTGAAGCGCGATGCCGCGACCCTTCTTCGGCTTCACGCGGTCCGGCGCCGCAGAAGTGTTCGTCGCGCGAAGATCGGAATCGGCGATCGTGATGTGCTCGCCGACTGCCTTCGCGGCAAAGCCCGCAAGGCTGACGTTGAGCGTGATCGTCTCGTCGGGATGGCGGTTCACCATGAAGAAGGTGATCGTCTTCCCGCCCTCGTTCCTGACCGCGGCAACGTCGAGATAGGGAACGTCGGCGGCCGCCTCCGCGTCATAGGTCGGCACGTCGACCGCGGCGGCGAGCGCTTCGCCGCGGCCATAGAGCGATGCGAAATAGAGCGGATAGTAGATGGTCTGTTTCCAGGCGGGTCCGCTGGTCTCGGTCATGATCGGCGCGATGACGTTGATCAGCTGTGCGATGCAGGCGATCTTCACCCGGTCGGCGCGGCGGATGAACGTATTCAGAATACAGCCGACGAGGAGGACATCTTCGAAGTTGTAGACTTCCTCGAGCAGCGGCGGCGCAACCGGCCAGTCCCAGGTGGTGAACTTGTCATGGTCGGAACGCCGGTTATGGTACCAGACATTCCATTCGTCGAAGCAAATGTAGATATCCTTCTTGGAGCGCTTCTTCGCCTTCACATAGTCGATGACGCCGGAGACGGTCTCGATGTAGCGATCCATGACTACAGATTTTGCCAGAAAATTCAGGTAGTTATTCTCGTAGTTCTCGAAATACATGTGGAGAGATACGTAGTCGACCGCGTCGTAGCATTGGTCGAGGACGGTTGCTTCCCACTCGGGGTATGTCGGCATGAAGCTGTGCGAACTGCCGCACACGACCAGCTCGAGCTTCGAGTCGTATTGGCGCATCGCTTTCGCGGTCTCGTTCGCGATGCGGCCGTACTGGTACGGCGTCTTGTGGCCGACCTGCCAAGGCCCGTCCATCTCGTTGCCGAGGCACCACACGCGCACGCCATAGGGTTTCTTCCGGCCGTTCTTGATGCGAAGGTCGCTCCAATAGGTGCCGCTCGGATGGTTGCAGTATTCAAGCAGGCTGCGTGCGGCATCGAGATCGCGCGAGCCGAGATTGACCGCGAGCATCATCTCGGTTCCGGCAAGCTCGCACCAGCGCCCGAACTCGTCGGTCCCGATCTCGTTGGTCTCGCGCGTCCGCCAGGCATAGTCGAGCCGCACCGGACGCTCCTCACGCGGGCCGATGCCGTCTTCCCAATTGTAGGCGGAGACGAAGTTGCCGCCGGGGTAGCGCACAAGCGGCAGGTTGAGTGCGCGCACGAGCTCCATGGTGTCGCCGCGAAACCCTTCCCGGTCCGCGGTCGGGTGACCCGGCTCATAGATGCCGCCGTAGATCGCGCGGCCGAGATGCTCCAGAAAAGCGCTGTAGATACGGCCGTCGACCTCACCGACGCAAAAATCCCTGTGTATCGAAACGCGCGCTTTCATCGCAGAAAAACCCCTCCCAAACTCTGCATCAGAGTATCTGATACGTACCTTGAAGCCCAAAGCAACCCGTCGCTCATGCTACCTCGGTTGGAAGCGCAAGCGTTTCGGCAACAAGATCGCTCGGGATTGGTAGCTGGGACGATGAGAATGGGCGCGGGCACAGGGCTCATCGTGATCGCGGCCGTCGTCATCGGTGCGTGAATCTGATGGGCGGCTCCGGGCCCGTCGAATAGAGGATTGCGGGGACCGCTGATGCGATTGCTCGCGTCGAGCCGGGCAAGCATCACCTCTTCTCAGCCGCCGGCAAGATCATCCCCCAGACATCCCGCGAGGGAATCGACCCGTATCGTATCCGGTGAGAGAAGTCGGTTCCGGCTGATTGGATCGGCGCCTTCGCGATGGCTCTTGCGCGCAATGCGTCTTCTCGCTTAGCCTGACCAGGAAAACCTTATCCTTGGCGCAGAAGCTTGAAGTCTGTTCAATGCGAAGCCGCCGAGGAAAAGCTTTTCTGAACGGGCAGGGGGTGCGCGACAGCTGACGTATTCTGGATGGCAGGTTCGGTTTCTCAAGAATGCCGCACCATGCCAGCCGTCTGTGTGGAAGGCTTGGCCGAAAGAGCCAGCCGAACAACTAGGGAGGGAATCGAATGACTGTGACCGGTAGAGCAGCGGGACTGATGCTCGGCTTGTCGGCCGCCATTCTGGCGGCAGCGGGTTCGGCAAGCGCGGCCGAACTGTCCATGTGGGTTCGGGCGAGCGGCGCCAACGCAGCACAACACCTTGTTGATCTTTGGAACTCCAGCCATGACGACAAGGTCACGCTGACGGTCATTCCTGACGACCAGATGGTGACCAAGCTCGCAACGGGAGTCCAAGCGGGCGAGGTTCCGGACGTTCTTTCGTTCGACCTGATCTACATGCCGGACTTCATGCGCGCCGGGTTCCTCACCGACCTGACCGCCGACCTCAAGGACGACCCCAATCAGGCGAAGGTCGCGCAGGCTTACAAGGACCTGGCGACCTATGACGGCAAGCTCTACGGCACCGGCTGGACGCCGGACGTATCGATCCTGATGTGGAACAAAGACCTGTTCAAAAAGGCGGGCCTCGATCCGGAAAAGGCACCGACCACGCTCGCTGAGATTCATGAGGACGCCAAGAAGATACGTGCTCTCGGCGACGATACCTACGGCTTCTATTTCTCCGGCGCCTGTCCGGGCTGCAACATCTTCGCCACGTCGCCTATGATGGTGGCAAGCGGAGCCAAGCTTCTGCCGCATGACTGCAAAGAGGAGCCGCTGCAGGGGCCGGGCGTGAAGGAAGTGCTGCAGCTCTATCGGGATATGTGGACCGAGGGTCTGGTTCCCGCGAGCGCCCAGGCCGACAACGGCCAAAATTTCGTCGCGCTGTTCGAGAGCGGCAAGATCGGTATCCAGGGTGCCGGTGGCTTCCTGATCTCGGACCTCAAGAATAAGGTCCCTGACATGAATTTCGGCGTGACCTTCCTGCCTGGAATAGAGGAAGGACAGAAGTCGGCCTTCGTCGGCGGCGATGTCATCGCCATCCCGAAGGGCTCGAAGCACGCCGATATCGCACTCCAACTCATCAAGTGGGAGCTGACCGACGAAGCTCAGCTTGAGGGCCTGGCCAAGAACAACATCATCCCGTCGCGAACCGACCTCGCGGACAACAAGTACTTTTCCGATCCGCGCGTCGTGACGACAGCCAAGGCGGTGGGCGTCGGCTATGTCCCGTGGGTGTTCCACTTCAACGACATGGTGAACAGCAACTCCAGCCCATGGATCGAGATGCTCCAGACGGCGATCTTCGACGGCAAGGTCGACGACGCGATCGCGACCGCGAAGGCGAAGATGAAGGAAATTGCCTGCGAGTAGAGGTAACGGCGAGCGAGCTTCGACTGTTCGGCAATCCTCCCCGCCGTGTCAGCCGGGGCTCGCGGTCATGCACAAGCTTGAGCCCTGATTTCTCGGATCGACCATGAATTCGGCACGCGGCAGATATGTCGGCCTCATCTACGTGCTGCCGGCGCTCATGTTCGCCGCCGCGTTCGTCATCTACCCGTTCTTCCGACTTGTGTGGACGTCTTTGACCAACGCATCGCTTCTCGGCGGGGCGCGGTTTGTCGGCCTCGCGAACTACGTCAAGGCTTTCAGGGACCCCACGGCGGTTTCGTCGCTGTTGTTCACGATCAAATACACGCTCTACATCACGCCAATTCTCATGGGCCTCGGCTTTCTGTTCGCCCTGCTGACGGCTGAGAACACGCGCCTGAAACAGTTCACGCGCGCAGTGATTTTCCTTCCGGTCGTGATCGGACTTGGCACGTCCAGCCTCTTGTGGTGGTGGCTTTTCGACCAGCAGGTCGGGCTGTTCAATCAGCTTCTCGTCGACCTGCACATCATCGCAAGCCCGATCGTTTGGTTCACCGATGCCGACGTTGCGCTCTGGGCCATCATCATCTCGGTGACCTGGAAGGTGGTGGGGTTCGGGATGATTCTGTTCGTCGCCCAGATCCAGGCGATCGACACCGAGATCATAGAGGCCGCGATGATCGACGGGGCGAGCTACGGGCAGCGCGTCCGCCGCATCATTCTGCCGCTCAGCTATCGCACGATCCTGCTCGCGACGCTCATCAGCGCCATCGGGTCGATGCTCGCTTTCGACCAGTTCTACATCATGACTTCGGGCGGACCGGCTGGGAAAACGTTCACGTCGGTCTATTGGATGTACCAGAACTCATTCATCTTTTTCAAACTGGGATACGGCTCGGCGCTCGCAGTCATCCTGACCGCGGTCATTGCTTTAGGCGCCTCGATTCAGATCGCGATGACACGGCCGAGGGCGCGTACGTGAGCGCGGCCTCCGATGTCCTCGAGGGACGGCCGCTGGTCCTCAGGTTTCGATTGGTCCACGGCGCCAGGGTCTATCTCGTCGCCGCCGTCTGCGTCTTTCTCGTCGCGATGATGCTCTTTCCGATCGTGATGTCGTTCTTCGCGTCGATCAAAACTCCGGCGGAAGCATCGGGGATCCCGCCGCACTATTTCCCCCATACTCTAAGCCTTGAGAACTACGCCAAGGTCTTCGGCTATCAGGCCGGCTTGCTGACTTACGTGTTCAACAGCTTCGCGGTGGCGCTCCTGACGATCGCGTTCTGCCTCGGGCTCGCCGTGCCTGCCGGCTTCGGGTTGGCGCGGTTTGACGTCCCGGCCAAGGAGTTTCTGTTCCTGACCCTGCTGTTAGGGCTGATGATCCCCTATCAGGCGCTGCTGACGCCCCTCTACCTCATGTTCGTTCCGCTCGGGCTCGCCAATACCTATGTTGGCCTCGCCATCATTCATACGGTGCTTCAGCTTCCCTTCAGCGTCTATCTGATGCGCCTCAACTTCGAGGGTATCCCACGCGAGTTGGAAGAGGCTGCGGTCATCGATGGGTGCACGACCTGGCAGATGCTTTGGCGGATCTTTATTCCTGCGGTCAGGTCGGGGATCGTCACGGTCGTGCTCTTCGCCTTCATCATGTCGTGGAACGAATTCATCGGCGCGCTGATCGTGATGAGCAACGAGACCAAATTCACCGTTCCGATTCTGCTGGTCAGCGTAAGGCTCGGGCACTTCGGCACGGTCGATTGGGGCGCGCTGCAGGCCGGCATCATCATTGCGATCGTCCCCTGCATGCTGATCTACGTCCTTCTGCAGAAATACTACGTGTCCGGCTTCCTGAGCGGCGCGGTGAAGTAGGAATAGTTCGCGATGAACGAAGACAGCAGCGCGGCGCCTGACGACCCGGCGGACAGCGTTGAGCCGACCCGGCGGGCCCGCCTGTCGATCCGGGACGTGGCGCGGCTCGCCGAGGTTAGCGTCGGCACCGTCTCCAAGGCACTCAACAACAGCGGCAGCCTCAGGCAGGAGACTCGCGACAGGGTGATAACGATCGCGCGTGAGCTGGGCTTCCGCCCGAACGATCTCGCTCACAGCCTGCATCGGGGTCAGAGCCTGACGGTCGGGCTGATTTCGACCGACAGCTTCGGCCGCTTCACCATGCCGATCATGGAGGGGCTCGAGGAGTGCCTGACCGACAGCCGCATGTCGGTCTTCATGTGCAACGCGACCGATGATCCCGAGCGCGAAGCGCAGCATGTCGAATCGCTGCTTGGAAAGCGCGTGGACGGCATCGTCGTCACGGCCCGGCGTGCCGACCGGCGTCCTATGCTGAGGCTGACCGCCTCCGATGTACCGGTAATCTATGTCTTCTCGCAGGTCGACGATCCGGATGCCTTTTGTCTGCTCCCCGACGATGAGGGAGGCGCCGCGCTTGCAACGCAGCACTTGGTCGACCTCGGCCGACGGCGGATCGCCCATGTCACCGGACCGGAGCGGTTCGAGGCTGTGCGGCTGCGCCGTGCCGGCTACCAAAAGACGCTCGCCCGCGCCGGGATCGCAGCGCCGAAAGATTTCTATCTGCCGGGCGTCTGGTCGGAGGCATGGGGTCGCGAGGCCATGGCGCGCCTGTTTCGCGGGCCGGAGATGCCGCCGGACGCGCTCTTTTGCGGCAATGATCAGATCGCGCGCGGTGCCGCGGACGCTCTCCGCGAGCGTGGCATCGCGGTTCCCGACGGAGTCTCGATTGTCGGTTTCGACAATTGGGAAGTCATGGCGGAAGCGAGCCGACCGCCCCTGACCAGCGTCGACATGAATCTGAAGGATCTCGGCAGACGCGCCGGCCAAAGTCTGCTCGAGCGCATTCGCGGAAAGCGTTTGCGCGGTGTCGAGCGGCTTCCCTGCACGCTTGTCGTGCGCCGCTCGTGCGGTGCCGCTCTCCCATCCACGCCGGTCGACTGATGACACAGAGGGAATGATCAATGCGTAGATACGCGCCGGTCAGATTCAACGAGGTCAACGTCGACGGCAGGTTCTGGCGCGAGCGACTTGAAACGGTGCTCACGCGAACCATCCCAAGCCAATATCGGCAGCTCGGAGCGCACGGTATTCTCAATTCGCTCAAAGTACCGCAGCCTCCGCCGCCGCTTCGCATCCCGCGCAGCCGCCACAACTTCACGACGCAGATTTTCTGGGACTCCGACGTCGGCAAATGGATCGAGGCGGCGAGCTACGCGCTATCGCATCGTCGTGATCCGACGATCGAGGCCGAGATCGACGAAATCACGGATTGGCTTGCGGCGGCGCAGCTTCCCGACGGGTATCTGAATTGCTGGTACATCGGCCGCGAGGTCGAGAACCGCTGGACCAATCTCCGCGACAATCATGAGCTTTATTGCGCCGGTCATATGCTGGAAGGCGCGATCGCCTATTTTCTCGCGACCGGACGCCGGCGCCTGCTCGACATCATGGAGAAGTATGTCGATCACGTCGCCAGCGTCTTTGGGCCGGGGCCGGAGCAAAAGCACGGCTATCCTGGTCACCAGGAGATCGAGCTCGCGCTGATCAAGCTCTACCATCTGACCAAGGATCGCCGCCGCCTCGATCTTGCCGCCTATTTCATCAACGAGCGCGGAAGACAGCCGCACTATTTTGACGTCGAGGCGAAGGCGCGAGGCGAGAACCTGGAATCGTTCTGGGCGAAGACCTATGAATACAACCAGTCGCACAAGCCCGTTCGCGAGCAGGACAAGGCCGTCGGGCACGCCGTCCGCGCGATATACATGTACACGGCCATGGCCGACCTCGCCGCCGATCTCGGTGACGCCGCGCTGAAGCGTGCCTGCGAAGTGCTGTGGGACGACGTGACCGCGCGGCGCATGTATGTGACCGGCGGGCTCGGTCCGGCGGCAGCGAATGAAGGCTTCACCACCGACTAC
Source organism: uncultured Alphaproteobacteria bacterium (assembly GCA_963761005.1). Lineage (GTDB taxonomy): Bacteria > Pseudomonadota > Alphaproteobacteria > Rhizobiales > Afifellaceae > DASWJZ01. The sequence continues at coordinate 85,057 of CAVXFK010000025.1, read as the reverse complement.
GATCTTCCCAACGACACCGCTTATGCCGAGACCTGTGCCGCCGTCGCGCTCATCTTCTGGGCGCAGCGCATGCTCAATCTCGACCTCGACGGCAAGTATGCCGACGTGCTCGAGCTCGCGCTCTACAACGGTGCGCTCTCCGGCCTGTCGCGAGGCGGCGAGCACTATTTCTATCAGAATCCACTCGAGAGCGACGGCACCCACACCCGCTGGGCTTGGCACACTTGCCCCTGCTGCACGATGAACGTGTCGCGGCTGATCGCGTCCGTCGGCGGCTATTTCTATTCGACAGGCGACGAGGAGGTCGCCATCCACCTCTACGGCGGAACAAGCACGCGGATCGCGCTGAACGGAACCGGGGTGCGGATAAAGGAGGAGAGCGAATATCCGTGGTCCGGTGCGATCTGCGTCAGCATCGATCCGGAGACGGCGTACGAGTTCACGCTAAAGCTCCGCGTGCCTGGCTGGGCTGGCGAGGCGTCACTCCGGGTCAACAATGAGACCTTCGATGTCGCCGCCAACTCAAAGAATGGCTACGTTGCGATCCGCCGCACGTGGTCAAAGGGCGATGTAGTCAAGCTCGATCTGCCGATGCCCGTCGAGCGCGTCTACGCGCATCCCAATGTGAAGGCGGATATCGGACGCGTGTGCCTCAGGCGCGGGCCGTTCGTCTACTGTGCCGAGGATGCCGACAATCCCGCCGCCGCGCCGAGCGAAGCGCGGGTGCCGCGCAACGCCGCGATCGAGGCGGTCAAACGAGACGACCTCTTCGACGGAATTGTTACCCTCTCGGCAAACGGCAAAAGGGCGATCGTCGAGGACTGGAACGGCCGGCTCTATCGCGAAGCTCCGCCCGCCGAAACGCCGAACCGCTGGACGGCGATCCCCTACTATTTGTGGAACAATCGCGGGCCGGGGCGAATGCTCGTCTGGCTCCCGGAGGAGTGAGTGGACGCTCGATTGCCGGACTGGAGTCCATGTCACCGGTCGCGCCCATGCGATGCCAGGCGGCTAGGAGGGCGGGAATCTGGCCGAGGCCTCAAGCTGGTTGAGGTCCAAGTGATTTCGCATGTAGCGCTCAGACGCCTTTTGCAGCGGCTGGAAGTCCCACGGGAAGTAGTTCCCGTTCCGAAGCGCAGCGTAGACGACGTGCCGCCGCGCCTGACTTGCGAGCACATCGGCATTGAAGGCGTCGAGGTTCCAGCGGTCGAGGGTTGCGACGCGAAAACGATCCACGCGCTTCGCGTCGTCGGCGAGGTTGCGCCGCTCCATGGGATCGCCGGCAAGGTCGAAGAGGAGGGGTGGGTCGGGCTCGCTGTAGATGAACTTGTGAGCGCCCTCGCGGATCATGACGATCGGTGCGATCGCGCCTTCGGCGGCATATTCGGCGACGACACGACGCCCTGACCCGTTCGCGCCCGACGCGAGAGGCACGAGGCTGAGGCCGTCGAGCGGGGTCGGCACATCGGAGACCGAGCCACCGGCGAGTTCCACCAAAGTCGGCAGCACGTCGAGGAGGCTCGTCGGATAGGCGACGCTGCGCGATCCGAATCCCGGCGCGGCCATCATCAGCGGCACGCGCGCGCTCCCCTCGAAGAAGTTCATCTTGAACCACAGGCCGCGCTCACCGAGCATGTCGCCATGGTCGGAGGTAAAAAGAACAACCGTATCGTCTGCGAAGCCGCACGTCTTCAATGTCTCAAGGAGGGTGCCGATCATCTCGTCGAGGTAGGAGACGGCGGCGAAGTAGGCGCGGCGTGCAGCACGCACATGCGCCTCGCCGATCGTAAAGCGCCGCCAGTCGCACGAATCCAGAATCCGGCGCGAATGCGCGTCCTGATCCTCATAGGCGATTGCCGCAGCGGGCATTGGCAAGTCGACGCCCTCGTAGAGATCCCAGTAGCGCCGCCGCATGACATAGGGATCGTGGGGATGGGTGAAGCTGACGGTCAAGCAGAACGGGCGCCCGCCTTTCCGGGCGAAGTCGAAGATCTGTTGCCGGGCGAAGTGCGCAACCTCGTCGTCATATTCGAGCTGGTTGGTCATCTCAGCCACGCCGGCGTCGGTGACGGACGCGAGATTGTGGTACCACCAGTCGATCCGCTCCTCAGGCTTGGTCCAGTCCGGCGTCCATCCGAAATCCGCCGGGTAGATGTCGGTCGTCAGCCGCTCCTCGAAGCCGTGAAGCTGATCGGGGCCGACGAAATGCATCTTGCCGGAAAGAACGGTGCGGTAGCCGAGCCGGCGCAGATAGTGCGCGAAGGTCGGGATCGCGGAAGGAAATTCGGCGGCGTTGTCGTAGACGCCGGTCCGGGAGGGGAGCTGCCCCGACATGAAGGCCGCGCGCGATGGCGCGCAAAGCGGGCTCGCACAATAGTTGGCGTTGAAGCGGACCGAGCGCTCGGCGAGGCGTCCGAGATGGGGCGCGTGCAGAAACGGCGCCGGCCCATCGGGAAAGAAGGTTCCGTTCAGCTGGTCGACCATGAGAATCAGAAGGTTCGGCTGCACGGCGCAGGTTCCTCGCTTCAGGTCAGCTTGGTCCGGACCTCGGCCGGCGTCATCCCCGGACGCGTGAAGCGCGATACGAAGACCAAGGGACCTTGCCGCCGCAGCCAGGTTGCGCCGAGACGCCCCCCGTGTCCTCGGGCCTCCGCTTCGCTCCGCCCGAGGATGACAGCGTCCTGCCTCATCGCCCTTTAGTTCCCGGCGCTTTCCATGCGTCGATGCTCCAGAACCTTCTCCAGCCAGCCGATCTCCATCTCCGGAACCGAGGACAATAGGAGGTCCGTATAGTCGTCGAAGGGGGGAGTGAGGACCTTGTCCTTCGGGCCAAACCGAACGAGGCGGCCGCGGTACATGACCGCAATGGAATTGGCGATCGCCCGAACCGTCGCGATGTCGTGCGTTATGAAGAGATATGAGACCCCGGTTTCGGCCTGCAGCTTCATCAGGAGCTTCAAGATACCGTTGGCCACGAGTGGATCGAGCGCCGAGGTCGGCTCGTCGCAGATGATGAGCTTGGGGTTCGCGGCTAGCGCGCGGGCGATGCAGACGCGCTGCTTCTGACCGCCGGAGAGCTCCGCGGGATAGCGGTCGATCAGATCGCGGGTGAGCTCGATATGGTCGAGGAGCTCTTCGATGCGCCGCGTCTTCTCCGCCCCGCGTATGCCGAAATAGAACTGGAGCGGCCGGCCGATGATCTGCCGGATCGTCTGGCGCGGGTTCATCGCGACGTCGGCCATCTGGTAAATCATCTGCAGCGCCCGCAGCTCCTCGCGGCTGCGATCCTTGAGCGCCGGCGCCAGCGGCTTGCCGTCGAAGGCGACCGAGCCACCGCTCGGCGGCAGCAGGCCCGTCACCACGCGCGCGAGCGTCGATTTGCCCGATCCGGACTCCCCGACCACTGCGAGCGTCTGCCCCGGCGGCACGTGCAGCGTCACGTCATGCAGGACCTTAACGGTGGCGTAGGACGCGTCCACGTGTTCGACCTTGAGGAGCGCGGACGACTGATCCGTCGCGGCCTCTTTCAGCGTCTTGCGAATCGACACGAGCCGCGTCGTGTAGTCCTCCTTGGGCGCCTCGATGATCTGCTGCACCGAGCCGTATTCCACGGTCTTGCCATAGCGGAGCACCATGATGTCGTCGGAGACTTGCGCCACGACGGCGAGGTCGTGGGTGATGTAGAGCGCCGCGGTGCCGGTCTCCTCGATTGCGCGCTTGATGGCGGCGAGCACGTCGATCTGCGTGGTCACGTCGAGCGCCGTCGTCGGCTCATCGAAAACGATCAGGTCGGGCTTCGGGCAGAGCGCCATCGCGGTCATGGCTCGTTGCAGCTGGCCTCCGGAGACCTGGTGCGGATAGCGGCTGCCGAATGTCTCGGGCGACGGAAGCCCGAGGACGCGGAAAAGTTCGATGGCGCGGCGGTGCGCCTCGCCGCGGGCCATCAGGCCATGCCGCACTGCCGCTTCGACCACCTGGTCCCCGATCGTGCGCGCCGGGTTGAAGGCAGCAGCGGCCGACTGTGCAACGTAGGAGACCCGGTCGCCGCGAATGTCGCGAACGTCGGCACGGCTGAGCTTCAGGATGTCGATCCCGTCGAGCCGCACCTCGCCGCCGACGATGCGGCAGCCGCCACGACCGTATGCAAGCGCGGCGAGGCCGATTGTCGACTTGCCGGCACCGGACTCGCCGATCAAACCGAGCACGTGTCCCTTGCCGAGCGTGAACGAGACGCCGTCAACGATGGTGACGTCGCGCGAAGGTTCGCCCGGCGGATGGATCGTTGCTTCGATCTTGAGGTCGCGGACGTCGAGTATGACATCAGACATCGCCGCGCCCTCCCTTCAGGCTCGCCGTGCGGTTCAGCACCCAATCCACCACGAGATTGACGCAGATCGCGAGCGTCGCGATCGCAGCGCCCGGAATGAGTGCCGCGGAAATGCCGAAGACTATCCCGTCCTTGTTCTCCTTGACCATCGAGCCCCAGTCTGCTGCGGGCGGCTGCACGCCGAGCCCGAGGAATGAGAGGGCCGACAGGAAGAGCACCGCGAAGGCAAAGCGAAGGCCGAGCTCCGCCAAGAGCGGCGAAAGAGCGTTGGGCAATATCTCGCGCGACATGGTCCAGCCCCAGCCTTCGCCCCTGAGCCGCGCCGCCTCTACGAAATCCATGACGGCGATGTCGACCGCCACGGCGCGGCTGATGCGAAAGACACGCGTGGAATTGAGCACTGCCATCACCAGGATGAGCACATAGAGGTCGGTCGGCAGCACGGAGAGCACGACGAGCGCGAAGATCAGCGTCGGGATCGCCATCAAGAGGTCGATCAGACGCGACAGAACCTGATCGACCCAGCCGCGCATGATCGCTGCGAAGAAGCCGAGCGTCACGCCGATCCCGAAGGAGAGAATGGTCGCCGTGGCGGCGATGAAGATCGTGATCTGCGCGCCCCAGATGAGCCGCGAGAGAAGATCGCGGCCGATATTGTCGGTTCCGAGCGGAAAGGCCCAGGAGGGCGGCTCCCAGACCTTCCCCACGACCTCGAACACCGGATGCGGCGCGATCAATGGGGCGAAGATCGCCAGGAACAGATAGAAGCCGACCCCGAAGAGCCCGACCATCGCCGAAAGAGGCATGCGGCGGAACATCGTCCTACCTCGGATGCCTGAGTCGCGGATTGGCAAGGACCGCAGCCAGATCGGCAATGAGGTTCAAAATGATATAGACCGAAGCGAAGATCATCCCGCAGGCCTGCACGACGGGCACATCGCGCTTGGCGACGTGGTCCACCATGTACTGACCCATGCCGGGATAGACGAAGATGACCTCCACCACGACGACGCCAACGACCAGGTAGGCAAGGTTCAGCGCCACGACATTGACGATCGGCGCGAGCGCATTAGGCAGCGCGTGCTTCCAGATGATGCGCGAGGGCGAGATGCCCTTGAGCTCCGCCGTCTCGATATAGGCGGAGGAGAGTACGTTGAGCACGGCAGCGCGGGTCATGCGCATCATGTAGCCGACCACGACGAGAACGAGCGTGAGCGTCGGCAGTGCGATCGCATGGAGTTGCTGGCCGAAGCTCATGGAATCGCGGATCGTCGCCGTGCTCGGAAGCCAACGGAGCTTCACCGCGAAGAGCACGATGAGCAGATAGCCCGCGAAGAATTCCGGCAGCGAGACCGCCGAGAGCGTCACGACGGAGAGGGTACGGTCGAAAAGCGTGTTTCGATAGCGGACCGCCAGAATGCCGAGCAGGATGGCGAGCGGCACGGAGATCGCGGCGGCGGCCGAGGCGAGGAACAAGGTGTTGCCCAGCCGCTTGCCGATGCTTTTGGCGATGTCCTGGTGGTTCGTGTAGCTTTTGCCGAAATCGCCTCGCACGGCGTGGCCGAGCCAGTCGAGGTAGCGCACGACGGCGGGCCGGTTGAGGCCGAGCTCGTTGCGGATGTTGGCGACGGCCTCCGGCGTCGCCTGCTGGCCGAGCATGGCGGTTGCCACGTCGCCGGGCAGGATTTGGGTGCCGGCGAAAATGACCGCCGACACCGCCCAGAGCAGAAGAACGCCCAGCGCGATGCGCTGAGCGATCATCTTGAGGAGAGGGCCCCCCATGGCCTCCTCTCCCCGCCCTACGAGGCGAGCCAGACGCGGATCGGCGCGGAGAGGTTCGACGTCTCCTGGTTGGGGTCGACCACCCAGCCTTTGACCTGCTCCGAATGCGCGTCGATAAAGTCGTTGAACATGGGCAGGATCAGCCCGCCCGTGTCGCGCACCAGCACGGCCATGTCGTGATAGAGCTGCGCCCGCTTGGCATCGTCCAACTCGCCGCGCGCGGCGAGCAGCATCTTGTCGAAGTCAGGGTTGAAGAAGCGCGTGTCGTTCCAGTCGGCCTTCGAGTAGTAGGCGGTCGAATACATGGAATCCTGCGTCGGACGCCCGCCCCAGTAGGAGGCGCAGAACGGCTGCTTGTTCCAAACGTTGTCCCAGTAGCCGTCACCCGGCTCTCGCTGCACCGTAATCTCGATGCCGGCCTTCGCCGCCTGCTGCTGATAGAGGGTCGCAGCGTCGACGGCGCCGGGAAAGGCCACCTCCGACGTCCTAAGCAGGATCGATCCGGAATGGCCGGACTTCTGGTAGTAGTGCTTGGCCTCTTCCGGATCGTAAGGGCGCTGCTCGATATCCGTCGGGAAGTAACGATACGACTTGGAGATCGGGAAGTCGTTACCGATCGTCGCATAGCCCTGCAGGATCGTCTGGATCATCGCCTCGCGATCAATGGAGAGCTTCAGCGCCATCCTGAGGTCGTTGTTGTCGAAGGGCGGCGTGTTGCAGTGCATGATGAAGACGTAGTGACCCTTCGACGGCACGCGCTCGATGACGACGCCGCCGGCGGCCTGAATCAGTGACACCGTCTTCGGCTCGACCCGGTTGACAATATGGACCTGGCCGGATTGCAGCGCCGCCATGCGGGCGGTGTTGTCGTTCATCACGAGGATCTCGACCGAGTCGACGAAGCCGACCTTGTCATTCCAATGGTCGGCGTATTTCGTGCCGTAGTGGCGGACGCCCGGATCGTTGTCGACGACCTTGTAGGGCCCCGTGCCGATGCCGGCATCCGGCGCGTCGCGGCCGCCATCGGGCTGGATCACCAAGTGATAGTCGCTGAGAAGAAGCGGCAGGTCGGCGTTTGCATTGGCAAGCGTCAGCACGACGTTGTCGCCGTCGACCTTCATGTCCGTGATGTCCTTCACGACCCCGAGGGCGCCCGACTTCGCGTCGGGATCGGAGTGGCGTTTCAGTGTCGCCACCACATCGTCAGGCGTCAGCGTCTTGCCGTTGTGGAACGTCACGCCCTTGCGGATCCTGAAGGTCCATTGCTTCACGTCGTCGGACGGTTCCCAGGATTCCGCCAGCATCGCTGCTGGCGAGCCGTCTTCCGGCGCCGCATAGACCAGCGTCTCGCCCCAGCACTTGCCGAAGATTTGCGGCACCTGGCTGAGCCACGTCGCCGGATCGAGGCTGTTCGTCGATTCGCCACCGACGAGGCCGCAGACGAGGTTGCCGCCCTTCTGCGGGCCTTCCGCCAGCGCGGTGGACGAGAGAAGTTGCGACGCGACGGGAAGTGCGACGCCAAGTGCGGCGGCGCGACCCAGAAACTCACGTCGATTGATGCGACCGCGAACGGCTTCCATTGCCAGATAGTCAAGCTCTCGAGACATGATCCCCTCCGTGTTTGCGCCTGGCCACCTCCACGTTTCGGCGACCTTCAAGTCCCTGCGGACAGGCTACTCCCCTATGCGCAAGGCACCCGTGTGATTGCGACCATCCGCGGCGTGAGCGGAGCAAGCACGTGCAAGCTCATCGCCCTTTCCACGTCGGGTCGCGTTTCTCAGCGAAGGCTCGTGCTCCCTCCTTTTGATCCTCGCTGCCGTAAAGAGCATCGACCGTCGGGAACTGCCGACGGGCGATCCTGTTCATGATCGTTTGGAAATCCTCCGCTTCAGCGGCGCGCGCGACTTCCTTGATCGCGGCGAAGACGAGCGGCGGACCGCTTGCGAGCTGACGCGCGATCTCGAACGCGCGATCAAGGAGCCGATCCGCAGGGACGACCTCGTTGACCAGGCCCCATCGACGCGCTTCGGCCGCATCCATCCAGCGGCCGGTGAGGAGCAGCTCCATCGCAACGTGATAGGGCATGCGCTTTGGAAGCTTCGTCGTCGCGGCATCGGCGAGCGTGCCGGCTCGTATCTCAGGAAGCGCGAAGCGGGCATGTTCCGCCGCAAGAATGAGGTCGGCCGAAAGCGCCAGCTCGAAACCGCCGCCAGCGGCGATCCCGTTCACCGCGGCAATCACCGGCTTGTTCAGATCGCGAAGCTCTTGAATGCCACCAAAGCCACCGACGCCATACCAGCCGTCGACCGGTTCGCCGGCGGCAGCGGCTTTCAGGTCCCATCCCGCGGAGAAGAATTTCTCGCCGGCGCCGGTCACGACCGCAACGCGCAGCTCCGGGTCGTCGCGGAACGCCCGAAAGACCTCTCCCATGGCGCGGCTCGTCGCGTAGTCGATGGCGTTTGCCGGCGGCCTGTCGAGCGTGACCTCAAGCACGGCGCCGTCGCGGCGGGTCTTGATCGCTTCGCTCATGCCGACCTCATGCGGATCAGAGCGTCCGCCACCACGGCCCCTCTTCCCTGCGGAAGAACCATCAGGGGATTGACGTCGAGCTCTTCGAGGGTTGCGGCATTCGCCTCGGCGAAACGGGCGATCGCAACGGCCGCGGCTACCGCAGCATCGACGTCGCCGGCCGGTCGGCCGCGAAAGCCGTTGAGCAGCTTCGCGGTCTTCAGCGAAAAGATTGCTTCGCGCGTTTCCTCTGCGCTCGCAGGCAAGAGGAGCGTGACGGCATCGCAGAAGAGCTCCGTCAATACGCCGCCGGTGGCGATCGTCATCAGCAGCCCGAACTGCGCATCACGCAAGACGCCGACGAGCAGCTCTGCGACGGCATCGCGCGCCATCGCCTCGACGAGCAGGCCGGCGCCGTGTGCGGAGAGCGCCTCGGCGGCGGCCTCCACCTCGTCGGCGGACTTGAGATTGAGCCGGACGGCACCCGTCTCGCTCTTGTGTGCGACGCCGAGCGCCTTGACGGCGACGGGATAGCCGATCGCTTCGGCTGCGGCGACGGCGCACCCGGAATTGCGCACGACGCGGCCCGGCGGCGAGGTCAGTCCGAACGGCACGAGCGCCGCCTTCGCCTCGGCCTCGAAGAGGGTCCGGCACGGCGTATCGGCTGCGCGGGCCGCGAGCACCGGCTGAGGCGGCGGCTTCCGCCAGCTTTCGCCGATAGAGGCGGCGGCATCGAAGCCGGCGAGCGCCTCGTCGATTCCGCAAAGCGGGGCGATGCCGGCCGCCAGGAATTCCGCCGCCCGCGACTTCGGCATGTTTTCAGGCAACGTGGAGACGACCGCGATGGGCCGGTTGGTCCTCCGCGCCGCCGCGAGAATGGCTCGCGTGGCGGCTTCGTAGTCGGCGTCGCCGCAGCGATCGATGCGCGGAAAGTCGAGCACGAGCATGGAGAGATCGAAGCCGCAGCCGATCATGGCCGAGAACGTCTCGGCCATCGGACCTTCGCGCCCCCAAATGAAGGTGTGATAGTCGAGCGGGTTCTCGATCGCAACGAGGTCGCTGAGCGTTGTCTTGACGCGTTCCTTCTCCTCGGCGCTAAGCGGCCGAAACCGTACGGCCCGGCCGACGGCGGCGTCCGCCATCAGCGCCGCATCGCCACCGGAGCAGCTCATCGAGCAGATGTCGCGGCCCGCCGGCAGACCGTGGACGTGCAGGAGCTTCAGTGCCTCCAGCAATTCCGGGATGGACCTGAGGCGCGCTATCGCGAGCCTGGCGAAGAACGCCGCGGTCGCTGCATCCGACGATGTGATCGACGCCGTGTGCGAGAAAGCGGCGCGGCGTCCCCCGTCAGACCTGCCGGCGGTCACGGCTACGACGGGCTTGCCGAGGCTGCGGGCGCGGCGCGCCATCGCTTCGAAGTGAGCAACATCCGCGACCCCTTCGACATGCAGACCGACGGCCGTGACGCGTTCGTCTGCAAGGAAGGCGGTGGCGATCTGCGCGACGCTCGTTTGCGCCTGGTTGCCGGCGGAAGCCACGAAGGCGATCGGCAGGCCGCGACGCTGCATCGTCATGTTGAGAGCGATGTTGGAGGACTGCGTCACGATCGCGACGCCGGTAGCCTCCGGCATCCCGCCATGGTGATCGGGCCAAAGCGGCACACCATCGAGATAGTTGATGAACCCGTAGGAATTCGGACCGATGACCGGCATGTCGCCGGCCGCGCGAACCAGCGCCTCTTGCAGCGCAGCGCCACTTTCCGCCTCGCGAAAGCCTGAGGCGTAGCAGATGGCCCCGCCGGCACCGCGCGCGGAGAGCACGCCAACAATCTCAACTGTCCGCTCGCGGTTGACGCCGATAAACGATGCGTCCGGGGCAGCGGGAAGAGCTTGGGCCGAGCGGAAGCACCGCCTTCTTCCCATTTCCTCCCGGGATGGATGCACAGGCCAGATTTCGCCGGAGAAACCCATCCGATCGCACTCGCGCACGACGCGCTCAGCCTCGCGGCCGCCGAACACGGCGATCGTCTTCGGACGGAGGAGGCGCTCAAGGCTCCGCATCACGCGCCGACCCGCCGCAGCAAATCGCGGCTGATGATGTGGCGGTGGATTTCCGAAGTCCCGTCCCAGATGCGCTCGACGCGCGCGTCGCGCCAGAAGCGCTCGAGCGGCAGGTCCGACATCAGGCCCATTCCGCCATGGATTTGGATCGCCTCGTCGGTCACCCGGGCGAGCATCTCGCTTGCGTAAAGCTTGGCCGACGAGATTTCGCGCGTCGCCTCCAGTCCCTGGTCGAGGCGCCAAGCGGCGGCGAGCGTCAGCCAGTCGGCGGCATCGATCTCGGTCACCATGTCGGCGAGCTTGAAGGAGACGCCCTGGAAGCGGCCGATCTCCTGGCCGAATTGCTTACGCGTCGCTGCATGGTTGAGCGAGAGATCGAAGGCGCGGCGCGCACGACCGACGCACATCGCAGCAACCGTCAGACGCGTGCCGGCGAGCCACGCATTCATTGCGTCGAAGCCGCGGTCAATCTCGCCGAGAACTTGCGAGGCGGGCAGGCGGCACTCGTCGAACGTAGGTACGGAATTGTGGTAGCCCCGATGCGAGAGGGACGCGTAGCCGGGGCGGATCTCGAAGCCGGGCGTCTCGTGATCGACCAGGAAGCCGGTGATCCGCTTCTTTGGGCCGCGCGGAGTCTGCTCCTCCCCCGTCGCGGCAAACACGATGACAAAGTCGGCCACATCGGCGTGGCTGATAAAGTGCTTGGTGCCGTTGAGCACGAAGTCGGCTCCGTCGCGCCGGGCGGCGCACGTCATCGCGCGGAGATCGGAGCCTGCGTCCGGCTCCGTCATGGCAAGTGCGTCGATCTTCTCGCCGCGGATGCTTGGAAGCAGGTACTTTTCGCGCTGCTCGCCTGCACAGGCGAGCAGGATCTTCGAGGGCCGGCCCCAATAGCTGGCAAGCGCCATCGAAGTGCGGCCGAGCTCGCGCTCAAGCAGCGTCAGGGTGAGCGTATCGAGTCCGCCACCGCCGAGCTCGGCAGGCATGTTCGGCGCGTAGAATCCGAGCGCGATGACCTTGTCCTGGATCGCGCGGCCAACCTCGCGCGGCACTTCGTTGCGGCGCTCGACTTCCGCCTCGAGCGGGAAGAGCTCGGTCTCCACGAAGCCGCGGACGGTGGCGACCACCATCTCCTGCTCGGGCGTGAGACCGAAGTGCATTGCAGCGGCTCCTATCGCTTCTGCCCGACGGCGCGTCCGGCAGCCGGCGGTCGTTCGAGGGCCGCATGCTTGGCGGCGAGGCTGTGCAGCCGCTCAAGCACCGCCGGCTCGGCCGGTGCGGCCTTCTTTGCCTCAGTATCGACGTGAAGCAGCATCTGCTCAGCCGTGGCGAGCACGTTTCCGCTCGTTGAGTGATGCATCGTCTGAAAGACGTGCAGCCGCTTGTCGTCGGCGGAGAGAATTTGTGTTGTCGTGTGAATCGGCTCGAGTGCTTGCACGTCCTTCAGATGCATGAGATGCGTCTCGACGGTGAAGTAGCTGCCGCGCCGCCGATGATAGGCCTCATCGATTCCGAGGAAGAGAAGCAGCGCGTCGGAGCTGTCGGCGAAGACCTGCAGATAGCGGCTCTCCGTCATGTGCCCGTTGTAGTCGATCCATTCGGGCCCGACGCGTGTCTCGAACAGGCGCAGAGGCTTTGTCGCGTCGTGCTCGCGGGTGGCAGCGTCGCGATGCGCGCTTTCGAGGAGGCGCTCCTCATGCTCTTTCAGAAGCGCGCCTGCACCCCAGCCCCGCCCGCCGTCCTGCGCGCGAAGCGCCTGCATGATGGCGATCAGATTGTCGTCGCGTAGACGCTCCAGCTCGCGGATCGAGTAGCCGTTCGCCTGTGCGTCGGACTGCGCCACGATCTTGTCGACGAGCGCCCCGTTGAACTCCGGCACGTCCATGAGCTTGGTCCACGGCCACTTCAGCGCCGGGCCGAACTGGTTCATGAAGTGCCGCATTCCCGCTTCGCCGCCGGCGATGCGGTAGGTCATGAAGGTGCCCATCTGCGCCCAGCGGAGACCAAAGGAATAGCGGATGACGTCGTCGATCTCCTCGGCGGTGGCGACGTCGTCGTGCACGAGCCACAGCGCTTCCCGCCAGAGCGCCTCCAGCAGCCGATCGCCGATGAAGGCGTCGATCTCCTTGCGCACGACGAGCGGCTTCATGCCGATCGCGGCATAGAAGGCCTCGGCCCGCGCGACCGTCGCCGGCGCCGTCCGCTGCCCGGCGACGATCTCGACGAGCGGCAGCAGATAGACGGGATTGAAGGGATGCGCGATGACCAGCCGCTCCGGCCGTCCCATCGCCGCCTGCAGGTCGGTCGGGAGCAGCCCCGAGGTCGATGAGGCGATGAGGGTATCGGGCGGCGCGTGACGGTCGATCTCGGCTAGCAGCTTGCGCTTCAGCTCGATCCGTTCCGGGGCGCTTTCCTGCACATAGTCCGCATTCTGGACCGCGGCCTCGACCGTCGTGACGAAGCGAAGCGACCCGCGCCGGCCCGGCGGCGCTGTGACCAGCTTGGCGAAGGCGCGGTCGGCATTCGTGATGACCTCGCCGACCTTGCGTTCTGTTTCCGGGTCGGGATCGTAGACGGTGACGTCGATTCCGTTTTGCAAGAAACGAGCGGCCCAGCCGGCGCCGATGACGCCGCCGCCGATGACCGACGCGTGCCGGATATCAGCCGCCATCCGATCCTCGTTTGGTGAGGCCGAGTTTCGCCCGCACTTCCTTAGCCGAAAGCACCCGCGCGCCCATGCCGGTCACGATCCGCACGGCCCGCTCGACGAGGTCGCCGTTCGTCGCAAGCTGACCTTTTCCAAGCCACAGATTGTCTTCCAGCCCGACGCGGACATTGCCGCCTGCGAGCACCGCCATCGCCACATAGGGAAGCTGGTTCCGCCCGATCGAGAACGCCGAGAATATCCAGCCCTTCGGCAAGCCTCCGACGAGCGCCATCAGCGTGGCGATATCGTCGGGCGCGCCCCAGGGGATGCCCATGCAGAGCTGCAGAAGAACCGGTTCCTCAATCAGGCCCTGCTCGAACAGCCACTTCGCCAACACCAGCTGGCCGGTGTCGAAGATTTCGATCTCGGGGCGGACGCCGAGCGTCTTGATGCGGCCGGCCATCGCTTTCAGCATGGCGGGCGTGTTCGTCATCACGTAGTCGCCCTCGCCGAAATTCATCGTGCCGCAATCGAGCGTGCAGATCTCCGGCAGGAGCTCGCTCACATGCGCGAGCCGTTCTGTCGCGCCCGCCATGTCGGTTGCGCCGGCAGCCGGCGGCAGGGGCTTCTCGGCGGAGCCGAGTACCAGGTCGCCGCCCATGCCGGCGGTGAGGTTGATCACGACGTCGGTGCCGGACGAGCGGATGCGGTCGACCACCTCGCGATAGAGCTTTGGATCGCGGGAGCCCTTCCTTGTCTTTGGATCACGCACGTGGATATGAGCGACGGCCGCACCGGCCTTTGCCGCCTCAATCGCGGCGTCGGCGATCTCCGCCGGAGTAACCGGAACCTTGTCGGAACGGCCGGTTGTATCGCCGGCGCCTGTGACGGCGCAGGTGATGAATACCTCGCGTGCCATGGCAAGAGGCACGGTCCCCTCCAGCGTTCTCCCTACGAGAAGAGTGCGCCCGGATGTCGCGGCATGTGATACATTTTCCGCAGCAATCGATACCGAAACCGCAATGGCGACGATCTTTTCACCGGCCTCGGAGCCTCTCGACATCGACTTTCTGGTGCTGCCGGATGTGTCGCTTCTTTCTCTCGCCTCGACGATCGAACCGCTTCGCGCCGCCAACCGCGCGTCCGGCCGCGGCCTTTATCGCCGACGGCTTCTCAGTCCCGACGGAAGGCCCGTCACGACCTCCGGCGGCCTGCCGGTTCCGGTAGAAGCTCGCTTCGACGCAGACGACATCCGCGGCGCGCTCGTCGTCGTTGCGGCCTTCAATATCCCAATCCACGCCCAGCCTCGGCTGCTAGCCGCGCTCCGCCGCGTTGCGCGCCGGGGAATTCCGGTCGGCGGTGTGGAGTCGGGATCGCTGGTGCTCGCAATGGCCGGGCTCCTGAACGGACGCCGTGCGACCACGCATTGGGAGGACCTTGAGGATTTCGCCGCCCGCTTTCCGGAGATCGATGTCCGCGCGGACCGCTACGTGATCGACGGGGAGCGCTTCACCACAGGAGGCGCGTCCCCGGCACTCGACATGATGCTGCACCTGATCCGCACACGTCAGGGACACGCGCTCGCGCTCGATGTCGCGAGCATCTTCATCTACGACGAGCTGCGCGCCGCGGGCGATCCGCAACCGATGGTCTCGCTGGGCAGGCTTGGCTGGGATGAGCCGCGTGTCGCGGCCGCGATCCGCATGATGGAGGAACGCATCGAGCGTCCGATGCCGATCCCGCAACTCGCGCGCAAAGCTGGCATCGGGCAGCGGATGCTGGAGACGCTATTCTTGCGCGCGGTCGGTATGCCGCCGCGAGACTACTACGGCGCCTTGCGGCTCAATGCCGGCCGCAAACTCGTCCTCGACAGTCATCGAAGCGTGACGGAAATCGCGGCGCAGACGGGTTTCAGTTCCGCTTCGGCGTTCGCGCGGAGCTTCCGCGCACGCTTCGGAGAGAGCCCCCGCGACGCCCGGACGCGCCGGCGCACATGAAGATCAACGACGTTAGTCAAGGCCATCGTCTGCGACGAGGCAGAAGCGGACATTGCATGGCGCTATCTCCACATGGCGCGCATGCGGGCGCCGACAGCCAACACGGACAGCGTTGTCAGGGGGACGTGCCTCAAAATCCCCCTGCCAGCCGCGCGATGCGTCGCGCAAGCTCACCCGGGTCGTCGGTCGTGATCTGTCGTACGCCGGCGTAGAGGAGGCTATGTAGTACGCCATCCGTGAGGCCGGGTCCCGGATTGAGGGTCCAGGCATCCGTTTCGATCCCGAGATCGAGCAGTCGGTCGACGAGTGAGAAGCCCTGCTCGACAGCCGTCAGCACGAGGTCAAAGCGCAAATACGCAAGCGCCAATCCTTCTCTGCGGCGTTCCAGATGCCGAAGCAGGCTCTCGGGGGAGCGCGCCAGGTCCGGCGAGCGTGCGATTGCCCGTTGCGGATCGTATCCGAGGCGCGCGCCGGGCATCGCCGCCGCAAGGCGTTGAGCTTGGCCGAGATCCATCGATCCGACCACGATAGCATCCTCAAATCCAGCGACGGCTGTCGCGGCGTCCGCTATCGCGCTCTCCGGTAGGGGCTTCTCTTCCGGAACCTTGAGATCGAGTTGCAGAGAGGTCGTTGGGGCCCTCGGCAGCGAGCCGAGCGGCGCAAGCAGATCGGCAAGCGAACGGACCGGCGCTTCGGCATCTTCGAATCCTTCGCGGTCGCGATGCAGAAGCCCCGCCATCGCGGCGAGCGGCGTCTCCGACACGCGCCCGGTGCCGGTCGTCGACGGGCCGAGAGTCGAATCGTGCAGCACGGCAAACCGGCCGTCTGCCGAGGTCATGATGTCGATCTCGAGAAGTCGCTCCGATCTGCCATCCAAGCGCCAGGTTCGCCGGCTTGAACGGCGCCTCGCCGAAGCGGATCTTGAGCTTGTGCCATTTGAGCCGTACCGGTCCGCGCGGCCCCTCAACGGCGATGGGAGTTGCCTCGTCTCTTCCGGCGAAATCCCAGCTTTCCCGATCGGTATGCGGCATGCGTCGGCTGAACTCTACGCGGTCGCCCCGACCTCGGCGTCGGGGATCAGCCTTTCGGTCGCAGTGTCGAACACGAGCGAATCGGAAGGGCGAAAACCGATCTGCACCGCTTCGCCCGCAGGATGTGCGCTAGCGTGCCCCTGCAACAGAACGCGGATACGGCCGAGATCGGTTTCCACCACGTAGAGGGTTTCCCGCCCCATGGGCTCAAGGTGGGTTATGCGGCCCGGCAGGCCTCTTTCCGAAAACGACAGATGCTCCGGCCTCAACCCTACGGTCACCGCGCCGTCCGCTCCCTTGATCGGCAATGATGTCCCGCCGTTGACGGAGATCGCCCCGTTTCGCGCATGGCCCTCGATCAGGTTGATCGGCGGCGAGCCGATGAAGCCGGCCACGAACAGACCCGACGGCCGAAGGTAGAGGTCGTCCGGTGTTCCGACCTGCTCGATCCGGCCCGCGCGCATGCAGATGATGCGGTCGGCCATCGTGGTCGCCTCGATCTGATCGTGCGTGACCAGGATCGTGGTCACGCCCAGCTTTTGTTGCAGCGACTTGATCTCGGTGCGCATCGTCAGTCGCAGCGTCGCGTCGAGATTCGACAGAGGCTCGTCGAGGAGGAGGAGTTGCGGCTCCTTGATGAGAGCGCGGGCGAGCGCCACGCGTTGCTGCTGTCCGCCGGAGAGCTCGCTCGGCTTACGGTCGAAAAGCCGGTCGATCTGCACGAGCTCCGCCACCTCGCGCACGCGCCGCTCCGCCTCTTCCCGCGGCGTCTTCTTGAAGCGCAGCGGAAAGCGGATGTTCTCGCGCACCGTCATGTTCGGATAGAGCGCGTAGGATTGGAAGACGATGCCGACATTGCGGTCTTTCGCTTCGACGTCGTTCACCAGATGATTGTCGAAGAGCAGCACGCCGCCGCTCGGCTGATAGATGCCGGCGAGAATGAGCAGGCTGGTCGACTTGCCGCATCCCGAGGGGCCCAACAGGGCAACGAACTCGCCGTCTTCGATCGTGAGATCCATCCCCGGGATGACGACGACGTTGCCAAAGCTCTTCGCGATGTTGCGGAACTCGATGCGCGCCATTCCCCGTCAGCCCTTCACGCCGCCGATCGACATCTGCATCAGGTAGCGTTGCGCGGCGAGGTAGAGGACGAGGCTCGGAACCAGATAGAAGACCCCGACCGCCGACACGACGCCGTAATCCACGCCCATCACGTCGTCGCGCACGTAGAACATGTAGAGACTCATCGTCCAGTTCGTATTCCGGATCAGGAACGTGAGAACGAAGATGTACTCCTCCCACCCGCGAATGAAGGTGAATACGGAAACCGCCAGCATTCCGTTGGTCACCTGCGGCAGTACAACTCGCAGGAAAGCCTGACGCCGGGAAGCGCCGTCCGTGAGCGCGCTCATCTCTATGTCCCACGGCACCGCGTCGAAGAAGCCCTTCATGATGAAGATCGCGAACGGAAGCTCGAACGCGACGAGGACGAGGACGACGCCGAAGAGGCTGTCGAGAAGCCCGATGTAGTAGAGCATCAGGAACAGCGGCACGATCAGCGTCAACACGGGGAAGGCGTGCAGCACCAGCAGCGACCGCAGCATCGAGGCGCGCCCGGGAAATTGGAAGCGCGAGAGATAGTAGCCGGCGAGCGAGGCGACTGTGACGACGATGACGGTCTGCGAACCGGCAAGCAGCACGGAATTGCCGAAGGCGTGCCAGACGTTGGGGAACTGGACGGCTCCTTTCACCTCTCCGACGCGCGAGCGCACGACCGAAGCGAAGTCCGGCTCCCACAGAAACAGGAAATTGCCGAGATAGAGGTCTGGACCGACCAGCCAGGCAAACGCGGCGATCGCCACCACCGCGACGGCTGCGACGCCCATCCATGTCTGGCGTCGGCTCCTTGCCAGCGCAACGACCAGCCAGAGCGCGATCACCGTCGGCACGAGCACCGCCATCGAGCGCCAGAGGACCTTGGTCTCGGCGATGCCCAGCTTGGCCGAGAAGGCGATGGCAATGAGCCAGAAGTAGGGAAGGATGATCGGCAGGGACACGGCAATCAGGAACGCGTAGACGGTCGCCGCGCGCGCCCGACGCGCGGTCTGCGCGCGCGTCGCAAGGCGCGACCAATCCACCGGCTGGGGTGACGCGGTGCCGAGACTGTCAACGACCGCCGCCATGTCACTGCACCTCGATGCGTGGGCGCTGTAACAGTCGCTGCATGTCGAAGAAGCGCCAGCCGAGCAGCGCGAGGACGGCGCCGATCACGATCAGGAAGAGCGCGAGCGCGGCTCCATAGCCGGTACTGGCCACTCTCAAAAGCGCGCCGGTAGATATAAAGCGCGTAGACGGTCGTATCGTAAAAGGGGCCGCCCTTGGTAAGCAGAAGGATGTACTCGAAGCTGACCAGAAGCGACAGCATCTGGTAGATGGTCACGAAGCTGATCGGCCAGCGCAACGCCGGCAGGGTGATGAACCAAGTCTGCGCCAGGATGCCCGCACCGTCGACCCGCGCTGCATGATAGAGATGCTCCGGTATGCCGCGAATTGCCGACGTGAAGATGATCATGCCCAGCGACGCGCCGATGAAGCCGTTGGCGATGATGATGAGCGCGACCGGCGCCTGAAGTCTTGAGGTCGAGTGGCTCCGACAGGCTGAAGCCGTTTATCAGGACTTGGTTGAGCAGCCCCGTGGACGACGGATCGACGACCCACAGCCACAAGAGAATGTAGAGGACGGAAGGGCTCATGCGCGGCATCAGCCAGACGCCGCGGAAGAAGCTGCCGGAGACGCGACTGATCGACGTGGTGACCAGCGCCAGGATCAGTCCGAACGTCACATTGAAGATCGCCAGCGTGCCGAAGACGTAGATGAAGGTCATGACGATGACCTGCGACAACCGCCGGTCGCCGTGGAAGACCTTCTGGTACTGTTCGAGCGTGAAGCCGGTGATCTTGAGCGAGCGGCCGAGATCGGTGAACGACACCGCCACGTCGATGATGACCGGAATGACGAAGAAGAGAACGGTCAGGACGATGGCCGGGCCAAGAAAGATCAAGAAGTTCGCACGCTGCCGCGCTGCCGACCGGCTCGCCGCGCGGCGTTCGAGCATCACCTCTTCTGCCATTGTCGCCATTCGTTCCGGCCCGTTCGGCGATCCCGTTTATGGCGCGCTGCGGAGATCGTGAGGGCCGGCGGCTTGCCGGCCCTCACGCGCATCGGTCTTCCTATTTCACCATGACGTCCTTGAGCGTTGACGACGCCTCGTCGATGACGAAATCGGCCGCATCCCCCGCGTTGAGACGCCCTGTCTCGACGCCCTGCATGGCCTTGTAGATGATGCCGTTCAGATCGCCGAACTGCGGGTTGTTGGGCAGGAACTTCGTGAATTTCAGCATCTCCGTCGCCTTCGCGAGCGGCCAGGCATCGGCGTAGCGCTTGTCGTTGAGCTCTTCCGGCTTGATGCCAAGATGCGTCGTCGTGACGGCATGGTCGGCATTCAGGTCGGGGTCCGAGGCAAAGCCAAGAAGCCGCACGGCAAGATCAGGATATTTCGTCTGCGCCGAGACGGCGTAGATGACGGGATGCGTCAGGCTGCTCGGGCTGCCGCCTTTCTCCGCGGGCGGACAGGCGACCCAGCCCCAGTCCTTGAAGAAGCTCGCTTCGTCCTGCGGCAGGCCGAATGTCGGGAATGCCGCGCTGCCCAGATCCCAGATGCCGTACATCCAGAACACGTCGTTGTTGTCTTTGTAAAACTGCGCGCGGATGTCATCCCATTCCATCGACGTGTTGTTGGCGGCAATGACGCCTTCCTTGACCCCACGCTCGAACCATCCGAAGGCGGCGGCAAGCTTGTCGCGATCGAGGAGAAGGTTGCCGGTCGCCGGATCGGTGAAGGTGTTGCCGTAGGTCTGGAACACCATCAGATAGTCGGGCCCTTTGCTCGGGCGATGCAGGATGCCGTATTTGACGCCCGTCTTGTCTTGGACCTTCTTGGCGATGTCGATGATGTCGTCCATCGTCACCTCGCCCTTCAGCACGGCGTCGGGCAGGCCTTCGATGAAGGCGTCGTCATAACCGGCCTGTCGCATGAGCTTCTTGTTGTAGAAGAACATGCGTGCCTCGGCGTCCTGCGGGATGCCGTAGGTGCCGTCTGCACACTTTACGGCGTTCCACAATGACGGGAAGATCGTGCCGAACTTGTCGGGATACTTGGCGATGTAGTCGTCGAGCTTCAGCGCGAAGCCGTCTTGTTGGAAGGCGCAGACCCATTCATGCGCCGCGATGAACATGTCGGGCCCCTCGCCGATTCCGAAGACCTTCAGGAGTTGCAGGGCATCCTCGTCGAAGCCCTTGGCGGGGCTATCATGGACGTCGACCTCGACCTGCACGTCCGACCCTTCGGACTTGAGCGCCGCGTTCAGCCGGTCGGCGGCCTTCACCACATTGCCGGCGCGCAGCGGCCCGGAAGGATCCTGCCGCGACCACAGCTCAAGCTTGACCGTCTCAGCCAGCGCGGGCGCGCCCGCGAGTGCCGCGGCGAGCAGCACTGCAGTTCCAATTGACCAATGTTTCATTGTGCTCTCCCTGGTGCTGCGACGCGTTTCAACCGCATCGTCGTATGTATTTGCAAAGCTGTGCAACACGATTATGAAGGCCTTTGGAGCGACGGTCCAGAGCGTTGGTTGAGATGCCCGGTGGCAGAGAAAATGCGCGGCGGCGGTTCGTCAGCGCACATGATGTCGCGAAACGCGCCGGGGTCTCCCGGTCCGCCGTTTCGCGGGCTTTCACGCCCGGCGCCAGTATCGCACCGGCGACGTTGGCGAGAGTGCAGGCTGCGGCCGACGCTCTCGGATACCAGGTCAACGACCTCGCGCGCGGGCTTCTCGCGCATCGCAGTCAGCTCGTCGGGCTCGTGACCTCAGACCCGAACGCGCCGTTTCGCGCCCAGATGATCGCTGCCCTGTCGAGCGCGCTGATCGAGCGCGGCAACGTGCCGGCGCTCATCACCATCGGCCCGGCCGCCGAAGACATTGCCAATGCCAGCCGTCAGCTCCTGCGCTACCGGGCTGAAGCGACCGTCTTCCTTTCCGGCTCGCCGCCGGAAAGCCTCGTCGAGCTGACCCGCCGCAACGGGCAGACGCTGATCCTTATCAACCGCGCGGAAACGGACCTCGACAGCGTCCGCTGCGACGACCGCGATGGCGTGAGACAGGCCTTCGAAGCGCTGCGCGCGACCGGTGCCTCGCGCTTCGGTGTCGTCAACGCGGCGAACCCGAGCCCCAGCCTGCTCACGCGCGAGCGCTTCTTCGCCGACTTTGTAGCGGCGGAAGGCGCTGAGCTTTCGATCGCGCGCGCCGGCCACTCCGACTATGCGGGTGGACAAGAGGCCGCGCGCCGGCTGCTGGCAGAAGGGAATCCACCGCAAGCGGTTTTCTGCGTCAACGATTCGATGGCCATCGGGGCGCTTGACTTTCTGCGCAGCGCAGGTCTGAGCGTGCCCGACGACATCTCCATCGTCGGCTTCGACGATCTGCCGATGGCTGCATGGGCTCCCTACAGGCTCACCACAGTGCGGCAGGACCCCGGACGCATCGCCAAGGAGGTGGTCGCTCTCCTCGATCGCCGTGCTGCAGACCCCGAACTCGCCGCCGATGTCTGTGCGCTTTCCCGTCGATCTCGTCGTTCGCGAAACCGTCAGGGGGCTTCAATAAAAGCAGCCGCGTTGCCGACGTCCGTCGACGACGCGATCCGCCGTCCCCCGCTCGATCACCGTACCCGATCACAGCACCTCAAGAGAAGATTAAGCCACCACCATGCCGTTCAGCTTTCTTGCGCGCGAAGCAGGCCGCGTTCATGTCTGTGGCCACCGCGGCTACAGCCTTCACTACCCGGAAAACACCATCCCCGCGTTCCAGGCCGCCAAGGACTGGGGAGCGACGAGCGTGGAGATCGACGTCGTTCTGTCGAAGGATAGCGAGGCGATCGTCCTCCACGATCACAGTGTCGACCGCACCACCGACGGGCACGGCTTTGCGGCCGATTTGACGCTTGCCCAGATCCGTGGCCTCGACGCCGGAACGGGCTTCGATCCGCGCTTCGCCGGAACCAGGGTGCCGCTCCTTAAGGAGGCACTCGATTGGGCAAAGCGCGAGGAGATAGGCGTCGTCCTCGAAATCAAGGAATATGAGCGGCCGGATGTCGCCGTCGAGCGAGTGGCCGATCTGCTTGACGCCACCGGAACCACCGACCGCGTACTCGTCCTCAGTTTCGATCACGTCGTGCTGAAGCGCATGGTCGAGGCGCATCCTGGAATTCGCACCGAGGCCATTATACACGCGCGCCACGCCGACATTGTCGGCGTGCTCAAGGCATGCGGCGCGAGCTCGGTGTCGATCGAGCTCGACATGTTCCATCCCGACGATGGACATACGCTGCACGATGCCGGCTTTTCCAATCGTGTTCACTTGCCGCGGCCGGAGAAACTGGTGCCCTTCTGGCGCGGCGGACGAGACATCGTGCCGCGCGTTGTCGAATGGATCGCCGCAGGCGCTATCGACACGCTCTCTGGCGACGACGTGCCGTTTCTGGCCATGCTCGTCGAGAAGGCCGGAAGGTCGAAGTGATGGCGCCGGAGATGCCGCAGCTCGATCGCCGCCTCGACGTAGCGCGGTCCGTCATCCGCGAAGCAGGCACGATGGCGGTCGACTATTTCAACCGGCGCGATAGCCTCGTGATCACCCACAAGGGAGCGCAGGACCTCGTCAGCGAAGCCGACCGTCGCTGCGAGGAACTCATCATCTCCCGGCTCACCGCCGCCTTTCCGCAGGACGGCTTCCTCGGCGAGGAAGGCGGGGCCCGCAATCCCGGAGCCGGCGCCGTCTGGGTCATCGACCCGATCGATGGCACGCACAATTTCCTGACCGGCATCCCCTTCTGGTGCCTCTCGGTCGGGCTCGTGGTCGATCGTGAGGCGGTGCTCGGTGTGATTTACCACCCCGCGGCCGACGAGCTTTTCTCCGCGCGCCAGGGCGGCGGCGCCTTCGTCAACGATACGTCGATCCGGGTGAGCGGGGAGACGGACGTGACACGTGCCCGGATCGGCGTCGGTTTCAGTTACCGCCGGCCCGTGGCCGACCATGTGCGTGGTGTCGAGGCGCTGCTCACCGCAGGCTGCGAGTATCTGCGCCTCGGCTCGGGCGCGCTCGGGCTCGCCTATTCCGCCGCGGGTCGCTTCGACGGCTACTGGGAACGGCACATCAATTCATGGGATGTCGCGGCGGGTCTTGCGCTGGTGCGCGAGGCAGGCGGATGGACCAATGACTTCTTTGCCGGGGACGGGATGGTGCACGGCGGCGAGGTCCTCGCCGCGACGCCGGCGCTCGTCGAGCCGCTGGCACGCCTTACGAAGTTCGGTGTGTCATGAAGCAAACCGAGTAGAGCTCGCGCGCCGGTGTGCTTCAGCAGCGGATAGGCGTTACCGAGAGGTGCGCTTCGCTCCGTTGCGGCTAGAGGCGACCTCGCCGGTTCCGCTTCCGGCGCGGTAATTTCTGCGGGACGCTCGGCCGATAAAAGTCTCCGTCGCGAATTAACTTTCCGGTTACATTTCCACTCAGTGAACCCATAGGATCCGTATACCGGCCGCGGGGGCGACGGAGAGCGTCATGCGCGGCCAATGGCAGAGACTAGCGTCCCCTGTTTTCGCGGCTCTGGTCGTGTTTTGCGCCGTCGCGGCGGCGCCCGCGCCATCGCGCGCCACACCTCGGAACAACGAATCGGTGCTGGTCTTGAGCGGCGTGATCGAGCCCGGGGCGTTTGCCCGTTTCAAGGCCGAGCTCGCTCGTCGTCGACCCGCTGTCGTTGCCGTTGACGGACCTGGCGGCCGCGTCTTCGAAGCGATGCTGATCGGTACCGAGATCCATCGGCGCGGCCTGTCGACGATCGTGCGAAGCAACCATTCCTGTGCCTCGGCCTGCACCATCATATTTCTCTCCGGCAGGACCAAGGCCTTGGGCGCCGGCGCCTCACTCGGCATGCACGCCGCGGCGTACGGAAGGACAGCCGACGCACAGGGCACGGCTCTCATGTACGACTATCTGAAGCGCGTCGGCATGCCTGCCGGCATGGCTTCGCGGATGGCGGCAGTTCCGCCGGATCAGATCCGTTGGCTCACGCAGCGCGAGCAGACGGCGCTCGGCATCGACGTGAGTCGATAAACCGCGCCGAGCAAGCGGTAGAACGTTTCACGCAGTTCAACTTGCGCCTGTGCGCACTGTCATCTCCGTGTCGACAATTTACCCCGCATTCTAATCAATTGAATGTCCTCTTCTACTGTCTCGAAGCACCATAAAAACTGCCGATATCTTGCAGTAAGATTTGAGTAACGCGCCTCCCGCAAGTGTTCGGAAAAGCAAGCGCACGGAGGTGAGTAAAATGCGTAAAACGACAAAGGGGCGGCTTTTCGCGATTTTTGCTGCGTCTGCTCTCGTGACGTCGCCGGTGACCTCGAGTGCGGTGAAGGCGCTCCAGCACGTCGGCACTCCCGAACAGACACAAGCGTACGCGCGGGCTGTTAGAGGCGGAACACCTGCGCTCATCTCGTTCATGCGCACCTTTCCAAACAGTCCGCTTACTCCGCGCGTCCTTGCCGCGCTCTCGCGTCGGATAGGCGTTGAGGCAGCCATGCAGGCCGCACTTGCGAGCGGCGTCGACACCCAAGTCGTCTTCACAACCGCCGCAGAACTCGCGCCGGGGTTGTTTGCTCTGAGCGGCCAGGCTCGCCTCCACGCAAATCCGCAAGGAATCGCGCATGCCAACATTCACTCGGCGTTAAGTGGCCCTTACTAAGGGATGGTTAGCCAAATGCCATCTCGACTGCTCGTTGGGGACAAACGGTGGAGCATCGTTTTCTGCTCTGTGTCGACGTACGTTTCCCAGGCGGAACCTCGACTTCTGTCATAAGCGAGATCGAGGCTCTCGCAGACCGCTTCGAGCCTGATCAGGTTGGCATTCTTGTTATCGAGTCGGCGCTCTTCGCTCGGGGTGCGCCGACCAATCAGGCATTGGCTCTAGCGCTCGAGTCGTCACCCTTTCCCGTCTACCGGTTCGACAATTCAAAAGGCACATTCGTAGACTGGTGCCTTGAAGTCGAGGGCAGGCGCGCGAGGGGAGGGCGCCCTTGCCGCTTTCTACACGCCGGCTACCTCGTTGTTCACAATCCCTACGCGGCTGCTGCTGTTGCCAATCTCGCGGGCAGGCTGTCGGCAGACTTCGCCATCGTCGCCTGTCATCAGCCGTATCTCGACGCGGGCGGCAACGCCTACTATTCCGCCGCCGAGATCGTGACGGCCGTCGGCGCGCTTGCGCCTGAAGTGCGCTTCGCTCCGATCGGCCTGACCGTGCGGAGAGCATTTGAGCAGCACGGCTGGACGCAGTCGCATGTCGCCGCGTTCAACTGGCCGAACACTTTCGATTTCGAGCAGAGCGTGAGCCCCGATGCTGTGACAGACGGCTTGCTGTCGGAGAGCTCCGACATGCTCGTCATCGGTCGACACAGCCGGCCCGAGTGGCCGAAGTGGCCTGGCACGAAGGAAGAGTTCAGCAGAATCTACCAATATGGCACGCAGCGCCTTGTCCGGTTTCTCGGCTGGGGACCGTATTGCGAGCAGCTCTTCGATGGCGACATCCCTCCGAATTGGGAGGTGATGCCGTTCAACGCGATGCAGCCATCCGAGTTCCTGCGAAGCATCGACGCGTTCGTCTACTACCATCACTCGAATTGGGTGGAAGGCTTCGGGCGGACGGCGCTTGAGGCGATCGCTGCCGGCGTCCCCTGCATCTTGCCGCCGCACTTTGCAGAAACCTTTGGCGGCGCCGCTCTCTATGCCACGCCGGCGCAGGTGACGCCGTTCTTAGAGAAGCTTGACGAGCGCAAGCCCGAGCTTGGCGAATGGGCAACGTTCGCCCGAGAGCTTGCGGAAGAGGCATTCGGACCGCAACGCATTCTCGACGTCTACGATTGCCTCGCCAACACGTCACCGGCACAGCCGAAGAGCTTCGCGGTTGCGGAGCTTTCGCTGAAGGAGCTGCAGCGCCTGTCGCGGCTGCGGCTGGAGTCGGGCTTCAAGCTGCAGGCGGAGCTTGGGCTGACGCCTGATGACAGTGATGAAGCTCTTGCCACCGTTCCCGCCGACGCAGTGCGTCTCGCAGCGCCGAACGACGCCGCGAACGCCGACTATGCCATTTACATGGATTTCAGATCGGCCCGGTCCGATCTCTGGCGTAGCATCGAGCTTGCCGAAGCCCTCGCGCAGACAGGGAACGAGGTCGCTCTCGTCCACGTCGAGTCACGCACAAACGCCGATCTCGCGTATTGCAGTCCGCTGCTCGGTGAGCTTTCGCCGGAGATCGCCGTCTATGGCGTGGGACCAGGCCCGCGGCCGCGCTATCTGAATCTCCGAAAAGGCGTGATCATCGCCGCGCCCCAGCGCCTTTTCGACGACGCGGGGCGACCGCTCTTCGAGGAGATCGTACGTCCGATCGCTCCTGCGGTCGTCGCGCTGGTCGATCGGAATCTGACAGCCACATGGTTTGAGAGAGCGGACGACTCGCTGACGTTGATGTGCGGTCTGCGCCCGAAATGGGCGCTTGTTGGACTTAAGCTTGATGAGGTCGGGGGCGCCCCGCCGGGGATGGTCGAAGCGCCCGAGCTCTTCGCCTTCGTCGCGTCGCGAAACTCGGTCGACGGCCGCGAGCTGATGCGTTACGCGGCGCCGCGTTCGCAGGTGCGCGTTGGACGAATTGGGCTGATGGATCAGACCCAATGGAAGATGAGCGAAGCGGGCCCGGCGGAGGATTTCGGCGCGCTTCCACTCTTTTGCTATGCATCGCTCTCCGCGCGTCTTATTCCACGGCAACTTCTGGACAACCAGGATTTCCACGTCTTCAGGGCCGCCGAAATCGGCCTTGAGCGCTTCCTCAAGAAGATCGATCTCGTCACCTATTTTCCGTCGGCGCGGCCGAGCGACTCGATGCTCATTCCGCTGCTCCGCGCGATACAGGCCGGCGTGCTTGCGGTGGTCGACGGCGGCCTGAAAGACCTTCTCGGCTCGCTTGCTCTTTACGCGAGCGCAGAGGATGCGCGTCCGACGGTCGAACGGCTCGCGTCGGACCCGCGCTCGGTCACGCGACTGGCATTGTCGAAGGCGCGTGAGCTTGCCTTGGAGAGCCGTCGCGATCGGGCCTTGCAGGCGATCGAAGCGCTCTTTGAAGAGACCGTTGCGACGGTGTCCTCACCTGAACCCGCAGCTTCGGCTCGATTGAACCCACAGACATCGTCGCGACCGGAGGTGCTTTTCCTGTCGTCGAACGGTGTCGGTCTCGGCCATCTGACGAGGCTGATGGCGATCGCGCGACGGCTGCAATATTCCGATCCCGTGTTCCTCACCATGAGCCAGGCCTTCAGGGTGGTGGAGGCCGCCGGATGGCCGGTGAAATACCTGCCCTTTCACGAGCTCTCCGGCTGCAACATCGAGCACTGGAACGAGTGGCTCCAATACGAGGTCGAGCAGATCCTGACCAAGCGGCCGCGAATCCGCACACTCGTCTTCGACGGTAGCAATCCATATTCCGGGCTGCTCGGAGCCTTCGCCAGCACCAGCCTGCGCAGGATCTGGATCCAGCGCGGCATGTGGAAGAAGGGCCACATGAGCCCCGAGCATGTGCGCCGCGGCAAGAACTTCGACTTGATCATCGAGCCGTCCGACATCGCCAATTCAGCGGCGTCCGAGTCGCTTGAAGTCAGCGGCGTTCGACAAGGTCGTGACCGACCCGATCTGGCTGCTCGAGAAGGAAGAGCTGCTCTCGCGCAAGAAGGCGCGCGCAAACCTCAACCTTCCGACCGACAAGCCATGCTGCCTGATACAGCTCGGCTCCGGCACCAACAGGGACGTGGTCTCGCTTCTCGCCGCGATCATCCCAACGCTGAAGAAGTACGGCATCGTGCCTTGCATTGCCGAGTGGTTGATGGGGAGCGAGATTCCCCAAATCTGGCCGGGAGTCGTCTACCTCCGGCTCTTTCCGATAGCGCGGTATCTGCGGGCGTTCGATTTCTCGATCTCCGCGGCCGGCTACAACAGTTTCCATGAGTTGGTCGGCTTCGAGGTCCCGACGATCTTCATCGCCAACAACCATCACATGATGGACGACCAGTCTGCACGGGCCGAGTTCGCGATGCGAAACGATGCGGCGATCTGGGTCGAGGAAGAAGCCGTGGCGAACATCGGATCAGCGATCGACATGATCTTGCGCGCCGACGTGCAGGAGATGATTGCCGAAGGTTGCAGAGCCTTGACGCCGAGAAACGGCGCGGCGGAAGCCGCGCTACTCGTCGATTCGCTGGCCACGGGGATGAAGCTCGGACGGTCCACGGCGATCGGCGGTCAATTCGACCCGAACAATGTCGTGCCCCTGTTTGCCGAACATGAGGCCGCCTAGCTCGGCGCGGACGTAAGACATGGCGAGAGATATCGAAAAGCTCGAATTGCTGTTTAGAAGGCAGCTCGCAATCGAGTCGACCAAATCGCCCAAGCGTTCCGCGACTTATAGGTTGGACGCGGTCACGTCGCTGGGGGGCAATACCGGCTCGGCCGGCGTCGCCGAGGATTGTCCGCCTCCGTACAGATTTTCCCGCGAGCGGCCGGAGCATGCTTTGGTTCCGTCGGCGGGCTACTTCAATGCCGCACGCGTCCACCCGGGGGCGGGGACCTGGCTGCTTGTCGTCGGCGGGACGAAAGCGAAGCGCTTCGCGAAGCTGATCTCCGTGCTTCTCAGCGTGCAATCGTCAAAACGAACGTTTCTGCCGATCTTCGTGCTCGACGATTCGGAGCACTTGGAGCTGCTGCGCTTCTATGGGTTCACGTTCGAGGTCATCTGCGACGAAGCATATTCGGGAACGACGCGCGAGGAGCAGATCGAGCTCTTCAAAAGCAAGTGGGGTGCGGCACTCTCCATCGATCTGGGCAGCACCCACCCCGACACATTTCCGGCGGGCAACTGACCGCTCGCGGCACTATGCGAAGAGCAGGTCGGTGGAGCTGAGGTCGGCCTTGTCGACACCGCCCGCCGGCCCGAATTGAACGTGTCATCGCCAATGCCGCCATCCACGGAGCAGAGCTTAAGAAGGTGCTGCCCCGACCGTCTGTGCCTGTGGCTTTGAGTGTCGAAAGCGGTAACCCTGTGAGCGCAAAGGCCGGGCGCCACGAGGCGTGCACGACGCAGCGCTGCGGTCGGTCGTCTCACTTCGTTCTGCGCCCGGTCCGGCCGCTTCGCGAGTCGAAAGAACCGGTTGCCGTCAGCTCAGTAGCTGGAGTGAACGAGGCGAATGGGATTGACAGGCGGGCACAGTCGGCGATTCTGAATAGGTTCTCTTTCGCGACGGACAGGGGGACGCGGCGTCGTCTCGATGCTTTCATCTTACAATGGCTGATTGCTTAAACACTGCGGTTAGCCAAGCGGAGGCCTTCTCGATCGTCGAGGAAACTCCGGACGTGGAAGATACGGTCATTCGGCTGCGCGACTTGCTGGGCGTCGATCACCTCGTCTATCACTCATCGCGGCTCGGAGTTAGCCCCTCGGTCGACCCGTATATCCGGCTCACCTATCCCGCCGAGTGGATCAAGCGGTATCTTGAGCGGGGCTATGTCGATGTCGATCCGGTGCTGCGAGAAGGGTTCCTGCGGAGCCTGCCTTTCGACTGGAGCGAGCTGACGATCGACACGGAGGAAGGCGGGGCGTTTCTCTTGGATGCGCTCGCGCACGGGGTCGGGCCGCACGGATTGTCGATACCGCTGCGCAGCAAGCAGGGACACCGCGGCCTCTTTTCAATGAGCCATTCGGGCGAGAGGGGTGAATGGGCGCAGTTCAGCCGCGTCAACCTCGCGGTGCTCATTGATGTCGGCAACCGGCTTCATCGCCGGGTGATTTCAGAGGCATTCGGCGAAGACCATCCGCACCTGACACAGAGAGAGATTGAATGCCTGCGCTGGGTGTCGCTCGGCAAAGACGCCGGTGACATCGCCGCGATACTTAACATATCTCCCCATACGGCAAGGGACTACCTGAAGTCCGCGCGCTACAAGCTGGACAGCGTGACCTCGGCGCAAGCCGTCACGAAGGCGGTACGCCTCGGCCTTCTGACGCCTTGAGGCAAGCCACGGCGGTAAGGCCTGCTCAACTCTGTTGCCACCCTTTCGTTGCCTCGTTCCCGGCAAAATGGAAAATTCAGTAAAAGGCTGTGTCTTTATTGGAAGACGACTGCACGGAGACTGGCGACGGTCGTTGAAGACAGCGGCAAATCGAGTCGCCCTTTGTCGTGCGGCAGGAGCGCACGTGATGATCATTGTCGTCGAGGAGAGTAACGCACAGGACCACCAATATCTGCTCGAGCAGATGTTCCGCGCGAGGGCGCGCGTCTTCCGTGACAAGATGAAGTGGAACGTTGACGTGACCAACGGCATGGAGCGCGACAGGTACGACGACGAAGGCCCGCTCTATCTTCTTTACACGGACGATGATGCAAGGGTCGTGCGGGCAAGCCTGCGCCTGCTGCCCACGACCGGCCCTACGCTCCTTGCTGAGGTTTTTTCCGACACCCTTCCTGACGCCGTCTTTCTCAGCGCGCCGTCCATTTGGGAGTGCACGCGGTTCTGCATCGATGCAGACAACCTGATAAACGAATCGCGAGAGGAGATGGTTTTCGCGTCCTGTGCGCTGATCGAGGGCCTGGGTACTGTGGCCCTTCGCGCGGGGATCACAACGGTGTTGGGCAATTTTGCGCCGAGCATGCTGCGCGTCTATCGCCGCATCGGATGCGAGGTTGATGTTCTCGGCTGCACGAGGCGGTACGGGTCGCCCGTTTATCTCGGCTCGTTCCCGGTGACTGAGGAGCATCTCGAGCGCGTGCGCGCGCGACTTGCGGAATTCCGCAGTCAGCAGGTTGTGCAATCGAAGGAAGAGGTCGTGCTGGCGGCATGACTCTGAATTGTTGAGAACTGAGTTCGTGGTCTTCCACGGAGCCGATGGCCGAGTTACGAAAGGTGATTGCGATCGAGTGGCGGCTCTTTTGCGGTCTGATCCCCCCAAACTGAGGGGTAGTTTGGTAACCGCCTGCACTTAGAATGAACAAAATCGCACTCTACCGCGTTACGTGTTCTGGAGTGGGGTGGCGGGGCGCGTCTTGTGGGTCAGATGCGGCGATGAAGATCGACATATTTTCGGGAACGTTCTTCGGGGACGGAAGCGAGGATCTGCGACCGACTGGCGTTGCGGCAGTAATCCTTCGTCTCATTGTTGGCGCCGGACTTCTCGTCTGGGCGCTGGCGATTTGGAAGGCGATGGATCTCGTACTCTCCTGAGTGCTCCGAGCGTCGCTTTTCCGCGAGACAAGTTCTCACTAGGGCCGACACGGCCCGTCACGAAATTGGCTTCGCATGGCCACGAGCCTGTCGATATTGCACCGTTCAACTTTTCGTGAACAGACTTAGTCGTGCGGCCTGCTCCTGGTGGCGCGCCGACCTTGAGGCCAGTCTCCGGATCGCATACACAGAAGCGCCTGGGCGGCCGATCTTCTCTTAACCGGAGCATGATACCGGTTTCGTCTTGAACATGGGGGCTCGGCGCCACAACGCTCACCCGGCCGACGGGCGTGAGCCGCTGGGCGGGGTAATGCGAATTCTGATCACCGGCGGTGCCGGATTCATCGGTAGCGCAGTCGTCCGCCATGCAATCGAGCGGACGAACCACAGCATTCTCAATCTCGACAAGCTGACCTACGCGGCATGCGAGGCGTCGCTTGCGCCGGTCGCCGGTAGCGCGCGTCACGAACTGCGCGTTTGCGATATTTGCGATGCGGCATCGGTTAGCGCGGCTTTTCGAGAGTTTCAGCCTGATGCCGTGATGCACTTGGCGGCCGAGACACATGTCGATCGCTCAATCGACGGGCCGGCGGCGTTCGTAGAGACGAACGTCGTTGGCACCTTCCGGCTGCTGCAGGGGGCTCGAGCCTACTGGAGCACACTCGGCGAAGTCGGGAAGGCGCGCTTCCGGTTCCACCACGTCTCCACCGACGAAGTATTCGGCGCGCTCGCCGCGGGCGACCCGCCTTTTGGCGACGCTACGCCGTACGATCCGCGTTCGCCCTATTCGGCGAGCAAGGCCGCCGCGGATCATTTCGTGAGGGCGTGGGGACACACGTTCGGCTTGCCGATCATCGTGACCAACTGCACCAACAATTACGGGCCTTATCACTTTCCCGAGAAGCTCATCCCCCTGATGATCATCAAGGCGTTCGCCGGTGAGAAGCTGCCGGTCTACGGGCGCGGGGAGAACATTCGCGACTGGCTTTACGTCGGCGACCATGCCGAGGCTCTCGTCACCGTGCTTGAGCGCGGAAGGGTTGGCGAGACCTATTTCATTGGCGGCGGCGAGGAACGCACCAACCTGGACGTCGTTACTTCCATCGCCGATCTGGTCGATGAGATGGCCGATCCGCTGCCGTCGGGGCAACCGAGGCGGGAGCTGATCGCGTTCGTCGACGACCGGCCGGGGCACGACTTCCGATATGCGATGGATACGTCGAAGATCGAGCGTGAGCTCGGATGGCGTCCGTCGCGAAGTTTTGAGGCCGGCCTCAAGGAGACTGTGGCCTGGTACATCGCGAACGAGACCTGGTGGCGTCCGTTGCTCGGCCGCTACAGCGGCGAGCGATTAGGAATGCCCGCCGCCGCGGCCAGAGTGTGAGAGCCCACGCGTGACGCGCGTACTCGTCTTCGGTTCAACCGGGCAGATTGCGCGTGAACTCGCACGCACGACGTGGCCGCAAGGCACAACACTCACGCTGCTCGATCGGGCAGCAGCCGACTTCGCGGATCCGCAAAGCCTTGGTCCGCTCGTCCGGCGGAATCGGCCCGACATCGTGATCGTTGCGGCGGCCTACACGAACGTTGATGCCGCAGAGGACGACGAGGAGGCCGCGAATTTGATCAACGCTGTTGCGCCCGGCGCAATTGCGCGCGCCGCTGCGGAGCTCTCCATCCCGATCGTGCATTTGTCCACCGACTACGTGTTCGACGGCGAGAAGGGGGCGCCCTACGTGGAGACGGATGCCGTCAATCCGATCAATGCCTACGGCCGCACGAAGCTCGCCGGTGAGCGCGAAGTCCGCGCAGCGAATTCCAAGCACCTCATCCTGCGGAGCTCATGGATATACAGCGCGTTCGAGCGGAACTTCTTTCGCACCATGTTGAGGCTCGCAGAGAGCCGGGACGAAGTGAGCGTGGTGGCGGATCAGCGCGGTTGTCCAACGGCGGCGCACGATCTTGCCGCGGGAATCGGCGCGAACTCTTCCTCGCCTCGTCGCCGGCGACGTACGCTGGGGGACATACCATTTGGCCGGCGCATCAGACACGACCTGGCATGGCTTTGCCGAGGCAATCTTCTCTGCCCTTGCTGCGCGAGGATTCCGGCGGCCAGCCAACAAGGCGGTGGCAACGAGTGCCTATCCGACGCGCGCACGCCGGCCGCGCGATAGCCGCCTGTCGAGCGAGGCGTTCGCGCGGGAATTCGGCGTCAGAATCGGCGGCTTCGAGACAGCACTGCCTAAGGTACTGCAAGAGGCGCTCGCTGCAGCGCCGCGAAGAGAGGCTTCATGAAGGGAATTGTGCTGGCCGGCGGATCCGGAACGCGCCTCCATCCGATCACGCGCGCCGTCAATAAGCAATTGCTGCCGATCTACGACAAGCCGATGGTTTACTATCCCATCTCGG
Source organism: uncultured Alphaproteobacteria bacterium (assembly GCA_963761005.1). GTDB lineage: Bacteria > Pseudomonadota > Alphaproteobacteria > Rhizobiales > Afifellaceae > DASWJZ01. Next base: position 50,879 of record CAVXFK010000025.1, on the reverse strand, counting down.
TACTGATGCTGGCGGAGATCAGGGACATCCTGATCATCACCACGCCGCTCGACGCACCGCTCTATCGCAACCTGTTCGGCGACGGCTCGCAATTCGGTATGCGCTTCGACTATGCGGTGCAACCGAAGCCAGAGGGCCTCGCACAGGCTTTCGTAATCGGCCGCGATTTTGTCGGCGACGACAACGTGACGCTGGTCCTTGGAGACAACATTTTCTTTGGCCATACGCTGCCGGAATTGCTGCAGAGGGCGACGGGTCGACGCCAGGGCGCAACGGTGTTCGCCTACGAAGTGGTCGATCCGCAGCGCTACGGCGTCGTCACCTTCGATGCGTCGGGCAGGGCGATCGCGCTTGAGGAGAAACCGGCAAAGCCACGCAGCACCTGGGCAGTCACCGGACTCTATGTCTACGACAATCGCGTGCTGGAGGTCGCACGCGCGCTGAAGCCGTCGGCGCGCGGTGAACTTGAGATCACCGACGTCAACAGAACCTACCTCGAATGGGGCGCGCTGCAGGTGGAGCGGCTCGGCCGCGGCTTTGCCTGGCTCGACACCGGAACCTGCGACAGCCTCCTTGAGGCGGCGGAATTCGTCCGCACGATCCAGCACCGGCAGGCGTTGCCGATCGCCTGCCTCGAGGAGATCGCCTACCGCCAGGGCTGGATCGACGCTGCGCAGCTCACAAAGCTGGCGGCAGAATACGGAAAAACCCGCTACGGGGATTACCTGAAGTCCCTGACATCGAGCGCATAAGTCGAGCGGCGCGGGCGGCTCAAATCCGCGAAGGCAGTGCGCCGACTATTGCTCTCTCAATGCCCGCTCGAGCTGATCGACAATCGGCTTGGCGAGGTAGGATGCAAGCGTGTGCTCGCCGGTCTCGACAAAGACCTCCACCGGCATCCCGGGCAGCAGGTGGACATGGCCGAGTCTCGCAATCTCGCTGTCAGACACGGACAAATGCACCGTGTAGTAGGTGGCGCCGGTCTTCTGCTCGGAGCTCGTGGCGGCCGAGATGAAGCTGACCTTGCCGGTGATCTGCGGCGTTGATCGGCTGTCGAAGGAGGTGAAGCGGAGTGTTGCCTCCTGGCCGAGCGAGACGCGGTCAATCTCTTGCGGGGGCACCTTTGCCTCTACCCGCAACTCATCCTTGTCCGGCACCAGATGCATGATGACATCGCCTGGGCTGATCACGCCGCCTACGGTATGAACGGCGAGCTCATGGACCGTTCCGTCCTGCGGGGCGCGGATTTCTATGCGCTTCAGCTCGTCCTCGGCCGCAATCTTGCGCTCGCCGAGTTCCCCCATCTTTGTACGCACATCGGCAAGCTCATCGCCGACTTGGGCCCGCATGTCTTGATCGATCTGGAGTATCTGCAGGTCAGTCTCGGTGATCTTGCCGCGCGCTTGCGCGGTCGAGGCTAGCAGCTCGCCGCGCTCGCCTTGGAGCTTTGCAAGATCGCGCTCGAGGTCGGTCACCCGCGTGATCGGCACGAGGCTCCTCGCCGACAGGTCGCGGATCCGGTCGAGCTCCGTCTTGGTTATGGCGATCTCCTGATCCTTGGAGTCGCTCTGCACGACGAGGCCGTTGATCTCCTCCTGCAGCTGCTGAATTCGTTCGTTCAGCTGCGCCTTCTTGCCGTCACGGTTGCTCTTTCGTGACTCGAAGAGCTTGAGTTCGGCCGCCAAGGCCTTGGCGACATCGGGATCATCCTTGCGGTCGAGAATATCCTGTGGGAAGTCCGGAGCATCGTCACCGTCCTGCTCGGCCTCCAAACGGGCGCGCCGCGCCGTGAGCTCGTCGAAATTCTTGGAGACGATGGCCAGGTTCGCTTTCACCTGGGTCGCATCGAGGCGGATCAACACGTCGCCGGCATGCACGCGATCGCCGTCTTTCACGTTCAATTCGGCGACGATGCCGCCCTTGGGATGTTGGATCGTCTTGACGTTCGAAATCGACGACCAGTTGCCCGGGCGCGATCACCGCCCCGGCCAGCTTAGCTGTGCCCGCCCAGCCGCCCACGCCTGTTACCAGGACCGCTACGGCGATGATCCCGATGAACAGATGGCGCCGGATCGACGAGCGCCGCGAGGTGGAAGGAGGCAGCTCGCTCATGCCCGGACGGCAATCTCGGGCCGAGTCGGAATGGCTCTTGGCCGCAGCACCTTCTGCAGCACGTCGTCCTTCTGTCCCAAGGCCTGGATTCTACCGTCGGCCATCACGAGAACTCTGTCGACGGCCGCGAGTGCGCTCGGGCGATGTGCGATCACGATCGCAATGCCGCCACGGTCGCGCACACCCATGAGGGCCCGGGTCAACGCCTCTTCGCCTTCGCTGTCGAGATTTGAGTTCGGCTCGTCAAGAACCACCAGAAATGGGTCGCCGTAAAGTGCGCGAGCAAGCGCGACGCGCTGCCGCTGACCTGCCGAGAGCGCCGCTCCGCCCCAGCCCAAGACCGTCTGGTAGCCTTCCGGCAGCCGCAGGATCATCTCGTGAACCCCGGCGGCCTGGGCGGCGGCGATCACCGCTTCTGCCGTCGCGTCGGGTGCGAAGCGGGCGATATTGCGTGCGATATTGCCATCGAAGAGCTCGACATCCTGCGGCAGATAACCGATGTGCCGACCAAGCGTATCTGGCGACCATTGGTCGAGCGCGGCGCCGTCGAGCCGGATCTGGCCGCGCGCCGGCGTCCATACGCCGACCAGCGATCGCGCGAGCGAAGACTTGCCGGATGCGCTCGGCCCAATGATGCCGAGCCCTTCGCCGCTTTCCATTTCGAATGTCACATCCTGCAACACGAGCCGGTTCACCGCAGGCGGCGCGACACTTATTTTCTCGACGGAAAGCTTCGCAGTGGGCGCCGGCAGCAACATCGGCACTTCAAGAGGCGGCACGGCAGCGAGCAGTTCTTTCAGCCTATGCCAACCTTGGCGTGCTGCCTGGAAGGCTTTCCAGTTTGCGATGGCGGTGTCGAGCGGAGCGAGCGCACGTGCGCTCAAGATAGACCCGGCGATGATGATGCCTGCTGTGGCTTCCTGCTTGATGACAAGGTAGGCGCCGACACCCAGGACGGATGCCTGCAGAATCATGCGCAGCACCTTGGCCAACCCGCCCAGGCCGCCGCTGACATCGCTTGCCCGCTGGTGCACGTTCAAATAGTCGTCGTTGCTCTGGCCCCACTCGCGAGCCAGCGAACCGGCCATACCCATCGCCTGCAGCACTTCGGCGTTGCGCTGGCCGGACTCAGCAAGGTTGATGCGCATGATACCCGAGCGCGCGACCTCCCGAATCGGCTTGCGGGTCAGGATCTCCGTCAGACCCGTCAGCAGCGCGAGCACGAGCGCGCCGGCCGTTGCGGTCACGCCGATCCAAAAGTGAAAGCCAAAGCATATCAGGAGGTAGAGAGGCATCCACGGCAGATCGAACAGAGCGCCGGGTCCGCCACTCGCAAAGAATGACCGCACCTGGTCGAGATCGCGAAGCGGTTGCAGACTGTCGCGCTGGCCGTAGCCCTTGAGCGGCAGGCGCACGATGGTGTCGTAGATGCGCGGGGCGAGCCGCTCGTTCAGATCGCCGCCGACGCGCACCAGAATGCGCGAGCGGATAACGTCGAGAATTCCAAGAAACGAGAAGAGGACGGCGGCGATCATGGCAAGCACGAGCAGCGTCGGAATGCTGCGGCTCGGCAGAACCCGATCGTAGACCTCCAGCATGAAGAACGAGCCGGTCAACATCAGGATGTTGATCATCCCGCTGAACAGCCCGACACCCACCAACGCGCCGAGACAGGCTCGGAACGCGTCATGCACTTCAGAGCGCTGAGCTCGCAGATGCATTTCGTGCCCCCTGATAACCGGGTTGGGTCCTGCGGTCCGCCGCGCTCAGATATCGGTCGTGGGTTCTTATTCTATGACGAATACAGGCGTTATCGTGGCACATGATTAAGCCGAACTTTATCGGAATTCCAACGAATCCGACTGCGCAAGGGCTTGGCGGCACCGCACCGGACCCGCGCGGCAGTTCGAGAATAATGTTGAAAATCGAGGAGTTGCTTCGAGTAACGAGCAAATTACTTCACCACCACCGGTGAGAGCGCAAGAAACGGCTGTGGCCTCTTCCGCAATTCGACCCCTGTTTGTGAGGGTGCAATCAGGCGAATCACTCAGCCGCGAACGCACGATCGTCGACCGGGGCGCGGCGGTGATTTGCGCGGCGGTTACCTTGCAAGGACCGCGAACGACGGGTTGAGGCCGAGGTCGGCCACAATCGCCTGGATTTCGTTCTGATACTGGCCGTTTGAAATCAGCACCAAGCCGGGGTCAATGCGCCTCAGCTCGTCGGGGGCGACGACCGGCAGGGCGACCCGAGGAGCGACCATTCCGTGTTTTCGCGCGTTGATATCGACGAGGGCGACGATGCGACCTTCAGCGTTCCTGATGTTCGCGAAGGTAATGCCCTTGGAGCCCGCGCCCCAGATGACGGCGCGGCCATTGTTCCGCGCGAGGTTGTCCAATTGCTGTTGCCATTTCCGTAATTCCCCTTCGACGGAGTCGGCAAACGAGCGGGCTGTGTCACGTAGCTGGGCGACGTCTTCGATCGAGGGACGCTCGTCCGGCCGGGCTTCGGCTGGGACGGCCTCGACCATCAGGAATTGTCCGCCGTACCCTGCACTGACGCTCACGGGCTCGAAGCCGGTGCGCCGAAACAGGGTACGGATTGCCGGCGCGGTCCAATATGTGACGTGCTCATAAATGACGTCCCACATGCTCACGCTGTCCAGCATCCATTGTGCATTCGGGACTTCGAAATAGACCGGACAGAAGCGAGTTCCGATGGCTTGGCGGATTTCGGAAAGCAGGCTCACCGGATCGGGCAAATGTTCCAGGACATGGCGGCACAAAACGGCATCAAAGCCGCCCGCGATCCGGTCGGCGCGGAAATACTCCGGCACGATCTCGACACCTTCGTGCAACGCTGCAGGCAGTTTAGCCGCCATGGAAGGGTCGAAGCCGACGGCCGAGCGCACGCCGTTTTTCACCATCAGCTCCAGCATGTGACCGTCGCCGCAACCGATCTCGACGATCCTCTTGCCAGCGAGCCCGTACTTGCTGACCAGCGTTGCCGCCAATTCCTCGGCGAAGGCCTGGAAGGTCGGCGAGAAGTGCAGCGCGTTCTCGTAGCCAGGCGCATAGGCCATCTTGGCCGGCTCGAACCTTCGGTTGAAGATCAACGCGCAATTCCCGCAGAGGACAAGATCGACGTCGCCGACGGGTGCCCGCTTTGCGGTCTCGGCGTCGGGCCAGAGCTGATTGCAGAGCACAGGCACGGCGTGGAGGGCAAAGACCTCGACGAGCTCATCACCTCCGCACAGGGGACATGAGGCGGCCAACACTTCCATCTCACACTGCCACGAGCTCGGGCCTGAGGCCCATCTTTTCCAGACTCGCGCCGATCTCCGACAGATAGATCGGATTCATCGCGATCACGCAGTCGGGGGGCTTGGAGAGCACGGCGTTCGGGGCGATAACTTGGTGGCCGGCGCCCGGCAGAAACTTGCCCTGTTTGAAGGGATTTATGTCGATGACCTGTGCGATCTCCTCGCCAAGATCGAGAGTGGTCAGAAACGCCACCGCTTTCGAGCCGCCGCCCCAAAGCGCTAGGCGCTTGCCAAGGGAATGTCGCGTGCGAACGAAGTCGCGCCAATAGTCTTGGATCTCTCTAACGCGGGCCGGGAATTTTGACGCGAGCTCCCGCACGTCCTCCAAATCCTCTTCGCTCTCCAGCAATCGCGGAGGGCCGCCTGCTGACGGCCTGGCGTACTGGATGATGTACTGGTCGTCGTAGGCGAGGTAGAGCTTCATCACGTCCATGCCGGTGCGCCGGAAGAGGCGCGCATGCGAGCCGGTGGTGAAATAGGAGCAGTGCTCAAAATAGATGTCCCAGAAGGCGCCTTCGGCCAGCACGCGGCGGACGTCCGGGGTCTCGAAAAAGATATCGACGTCCTTGCGGTCTCCAACGACCTTGCGGATTCCGTGGATGAATTCGGCGACAGGGCCGATGTGCTCGAGCGTGTGCCGGCAGACGATGAAGTCGGGCGGCACTTCGATATGTTCCGGCGTGAAATATTCACGGCGGAACACTGCGCCGTTAGCGCCGTCCGCCGAAGCCCGGTTCGGCAGGAAACCTGGGTCGATCCCGAGGCCATGCGATCCTGTCTTTGCACACAGCGCCAGCAGGAAATCGCCCTTGCCGCAGCCGACTTCGAGCACCTTTTTGCTGCCCAGGTCGTAGAGGGAGGCGATCTCGGCGACCAGCTCGTTCGCGAAGCGGTTGAACGTTCCGGAAAAGTGCTGGGACTCCTCCGTCGCAGAGGAATAGTCCAGGAGCCGTTCGTCGAATGCCTTGTTGAAGATGAATCCACACGCCTCGCAGAACGACAGATCGATCGCGTGCCGCGGGAACGAAACCGCCGCGTCTCTCGAATTCGAGCAGAATGCAGCTCTGAACCGGAACGCTGTCTACGCTGTAGATATCCGTGAGCGCCGTGGTTCCGCAACTTGGGCACGCAACCACGGCTTCATGTCGCGACGGCGCATCGTTCATGCTTCGACGATCTCGAGGTCCGGAATCGGCACGACGAAGCGCCCTCCAGAAGCGAGGAAGCCACGCTGCTGGCGGATGATCTCGTCACGAAAGTTCCAGGGGAGGATCACCACGTAGTCGGGCTTGTCCTGCAGCAGCATCTCAGGGTCGTCGATGCGAACGCGCACACCCGGCATGTATTTGCCCTGCTTGTGGACGTTCTTGTCGACGACGTACTCGATCGCCCTGTTGTTCAACCCCAGGAAGTTGAGCATGATCGTGCCCTTAGCCGCCGCGCCGTAGGCCGCGATGCGCTTTCCCCCGGACTTCAGCTCCCCGACCAGCTGCCGGGCGCGGGCGCGGAACTTCCACACCTTCTCGCCGAAGCTGCGGTAGTAGTCGTAGGCGTCGAGCCCGAGCGCCTTCTCCTCGTCGAGGATCGCGCGGACGTCCGCGCTCGGCGCTTCGGTCTTCCCGAAAAAGAGCCTGAGCGAGCCGCCGTGGATCGCCACGCGCCGGACGTGGTTGAGATAAAGGCCATGCCGGCGGAAGAGGGCCGCTGCGCTCGTCACCGAGAAGTAGCATCTGTGCTCGTGATAGATCGTGTCGAACTCGACGTAGTCGATCAGATCGCGCACGTAGGGGAACTCGACGACCACCATACCGTCTTCGGCCAACAGCTCCGCGAAGCCGGCTACGAGATCGTTCGGATCGGGGACGTGGGCGACCACGTTGTTGGCGATGATCAGGTCGGCTTTCTTTCCTTGCGTCCGCAGCTTTCGGGCAAGCTCCGTGCCGAAGAAATCCGCAATCGTCTCGACGCCCTGTTTGCGGGCTGCCTCCGCCTGCTGCGGTGCGGGGTCCACGCCCAGCACCTGGATACCCTTCTCCAGGAAGTTACGCAGCATGTAGCCGTCGTTGGAGGCTATCTCGACAACGAGGCTGTCCGGCCCAAGCTTGCGGCTCTCGATCAGCTCCAGCGCGTTGTCGCGCGAGTGCTTCAAGAGGTCCTCGGAGAAGGAGGAGAAGTAGAGATAGTCGGCGCCGAACATCTCCTCCGGCGTTGGCGTCTCCAGAAGCTGCACGAGGCTGCACTCGGGGCAGTAGGCGACGCGCAACGAGCGTTTCGGTTCTCTGCGGTCGAGCACCGAGCCGTCCAGAAGGCCATCGGAACGCGGCATCAAACCCATGTCCAGGATGGGCTGTAACCCGGAGTGGCCGCAGGACACGCACGCGGCGGATTTGCAGATCGGCGACGAATCCCGGCGTGTGCTCGGCGCTGCGGCTATCGGCCGCGCGTGGTCGCGCCGCCTCATGCCGGTGGCCGCAGTGTCTCGTCGATGATGCCGTCCGCAATCAATTTCTTGATATGTCCGATCCGCTGGTAGCGGGGCCCTTCGAACTCCTCCAGCGTCAGGTTCTGCGCACAATAGGCCGCGTAAAGCTCCTCCGCGCCCTTCGCGTGCATCCCATTGCGGCGCGAAGTCCGGCAGGACGCGGCGAATCTTGTCGCAGTTCACGCGGTAGGAACGCTTGTCGGGTCCGGCGTCGTCCGCAAAGGAGACCGTGCAGTTCGGCACGACGCGCCGCCACGATCTCGGCAAGCTCGCGTATCTGATAGTTGTGCTCGGTCACTCCGACGTTGAAGGCCTCGTTCCGCACGAGGTCTGCGGGCGCGCCGAGAACGGCGAGAAAGGCGCGGGAAATGTCTTCGATGTGCACGATTGGCCGCCACGGGGTGCCGTCGGACTTCATGTGGATGCGTCCGGTCGTCAGCGCCCAGGCGACGAGATTGTTCAGCACGAGATCGAATCGGATGCGCGGCGATACGCCGTAGGCCGTGGCGCTGCGCAGGAACGTCGGGCAGAACGCATCGTCCGCCAGCTCGGCCAGCGCCAACTCGGAGCGGACCTTCGATTCTCCGTAAGGCGTGACCGGGTTGAAGGCGCCGGTCTCGTCGATCATCGCCTCGCCGGCGGCGCCGTAGTTTGAGCACGACGAGGAGAAGACGAACCGCTGCACGCCGGCCGCCTTTGCAGCGCGCGCTACGCGCATCGTGCCCTCGAAATTGATGTCGTGGGTTGTTTCCGGGCGGAAATTCCCGAGAGGGTCGTTCGACAGCGCCGCCAAGTGCAGCACCGCGTCGAATCCGAGGAAGTCCGCCACTTCCACGTCGCGGATGTCCTTCAGGATCGACGGCACATCCTGGATTTCGCCACCGGGGGCGAACGTGCAACGCTCGTAGAGGTCGCTGTCGAGGCCGGCAACCTCGTGGCCGGCACGCGTCAGCATCGGGGTCAGCACCGTCCCGATGTAGCCCCTGTGACCCGTTACCAATACGCGCATTCGCCTTGCCCTTCCCATCATTTGCATTGCCGCAAGCCGCTTAGCGGGCGGCTGTCCAGCTTGACCGCAGCTTCGGTGAAAACCTGTGGCCAACGAAGCTTGAGCTGCATTCATACTATAGCAGGGAATTTTGTCCCGAACCTCGAGATCGATAATATGGTTGCTGCCAAGAGCCGGGACGCCAGCCTATTCCGGATAAGCAACAGACGAGGATCAATCTGATACCTTTTGAAGCACCGCGAGCTTCACGCTCCTTGCGTTGACAAATTCAGTGCCGGCCAGGCCCTCGGCGACCCGCCGTGACGCATACTTCCAAAAATACGGGCTCAGGGAGCGACTGATACCGCTACGCATTCCGCGCCATCCAGGGCGCTGCACCGCGGGCAGACCAAATCGCGCATTGTAGCTGTCGCCAAGCGCATTCAGCAGGCTCTCCTCGAAAAAGCAGACTGCTGCCACGGTGCGGCTGAGTGTCCGCGCGGCCCCAACGTCGATTGCCGCTGTCTCGGGACACTTGCCGGTGGCGACGAAATTCGCGAGAACCTCGGACGTTAGCGGGACGGCCGGAAGGACCCGCTCAAAATTCGCCGGTTGCCAGCTCATGTCCTCTATCATGTAGAGACCTCCGGGTTTCAGCCGATCGAATAGCACAGCCAGTCCCAACTGTTGGTGGTACGATGCGTGCGAGGCGTCGTCGATTATGACGTCGAAGGATCGGTCGAGTGCGAGTATTCTTTCAACATCCTCGCGGCTGCCGGAGTCACCGCGGACAAAAGAAAAACGGGGGTGCGAAAGCGCGGAGAAATCAGAGATGTCGAATCCGACGACAAAGGGACTCTCGAAATAGCTGAGCCACGTCTCAATGCTTGGCGTCGTTGCTACCTCTCTGTCGACATCTCCGTCGAGTTCTGGCCCCCCGATCGCCAGCCCCATCTCCAAGATGTCGACGCGCGACAAACTACGCATCGGAGACAGAAACATCTCGTAGATCAAAGAATAGCCGTGAGCGGCGCCAGCCTGGGTGCCCTTGTCGGTTCCCGCTCCGTTAGCGATTGTTGTTAGTGATGCCATGACGTGTTTCTGGTTGATGCTCCAGTTGCCCAGTATCCTGACGCTGCGACTCGAACGCTCCTTCGATAGGAGGCGCCGTGCGCGAACCTTGTTCCGAAACAGGCCGGGGCGCATAGTGGTTGAAAGCTCGGAAATGCGCCAGCAGCCCGCACAATGACCTCTAATCAGATCGTGCAGCAAGCCGCAGGCCAGGGCGAAGGCGAAACGCGAGCCGGGCCAGTGGCTAGCCTCGCTGGGGCCTGGCCGATTACCATTCTCCTTGTTCTAACGGTGCTAGTGCCGGTCGAATTTGGTTTTTCGCTCGGTTCTTTGTTTTTCACCTGGGCGAAGGCGTACCTACTTGTCGCCAGCGTAGCGGTATTGCCGCTGGCTTTCACACGGCTCCAGCTAAAACTGTATGACTGGTTTCTAATCGCGCACGCCCTTTGGACGTTTGTGGCCTATTTGGTCGACATGGGGGTGGGAAGAGGCCTCGAGGCTGGCGGCACCTACGTCCTCGAGGTGATGGTGGTTTACCTTATGATGCGGCTCTGTATTCGGAGCCTTGAGCAGGTGGCGGCAATCATTTGGCTTCTGTTCTGGCTAGTCGCCATTGCAACGATCCCGGCAATTCCCGAAGCTGTGTTGAAATTTCGCTTCATCCACGAATTCGCGCAGTCGGTGACTGGACATTACTACTTCATCCCCTATGAGGAACGGCGCGGGATGCTCCGAGCGGCGTCCTTTTTCGAGCATCCGATCCTGTTTGGGGTCTTCTGCGCGGCAATGCTCAGTCCGATGTGGTTCACGACGCGCGGGCTCGCCCGCTACATGAAGGCGGCTGTGATTGGGCTGGGTACGTTCTGAGCCTATCTTCTGCGCCGGTGCTGATCTACGTTGCGCAATTGGGTCTTATTGCAGTCGAACGGTCAACTCGTTGGTTGCACCGCCGGGTGGCAATCTTTTCGACCGCTATCATCGGGATATTCCTGGTATCTCCAGCTTTTTTCCGGTCGAGGTGCAGTCGGCTGGATAACGCTCGTCATGCTTGATCCGGCCACCGCGTGGTACCGCAAGGCGCAGATCGACTACTCGATGGACGACATATTGGGCAATCCGTTCTTCGGTACCGAGACGTGGACTCGCCCGATCTGGGTCAGCGCAAGCATTGACGATCATTTTCTGGCGATTGCCTTGCGGTCCGGCATTCCGTCTCTCGTCTTCTTTCTGGCTGCGCTCTATCTGCTTTGGCGCGCGCTTGCGCAAATTGATGCCAATCAGCAGCCGATGCAGTTTGCGCGGTTGCGTAGGGGCTGGGGACTAATGATGGTCGCCCTCATATTCGGCGGTCTGACAGTGACATACTTCGGCAGGATGCAGCCGCTGCTTGCGTTTTACGTGGGCCTCGGCGCGTGCGTCGCCGCGAGCGTAACTGCACCGGCCAGGTCGGTATCGTCGTCAAAGCGCCAAATTGCGAGCAATGCCTCCCAATCTTTCCCGCAAGGGGACTTCTCGCGTTCCCGTGATGGAAAAGCTGGAGGTAGTTTTCGACCGAGGCAAGAGATGCCCACAGTCACATCTCGAAATGTTACCCTACGGCGCTGAGATCGGCAGAATTGATCCTGACGGCATTGAAACTTTGAAGAAGACGTTGGGCGAGCCGGTCTTATTTGTGCGGGCGCGCAAGAAACCTCTTGCGCTTCGTGCGCTCTTTATCTTAGTTTGACTTCATCGGGACCATACCATTCTGCGAATTGATCGAGGCGAGCGCATGACCGCAACATAGTCGGTGCGCCTTCGCGGCCCTTCAAAGTCATATGGTTGAGTTCGACAATTGAAATCCGATGACCGGAGTTGCGGCACTTGTGGTGATTTGTGGCCGGTGGGTTGCGTTTAAGGGCGGCGCGAACCGCGCCGAGGTAAGTTGGGCCGGGACGCACTGAGAATCAGGACCCTGCTACCGATGGCTTGCGACGGTGTCGGGCCCAGCTACACATGCGTCAGCCTGCTTCAAGGTATGACGGCTGCAGGCGCCTCCGGACGTCTTTATGTCAATCGCAATCGAGTGGCGATCGACGGCTTGGACTATTTTTCCGCCGTTCCACGTCTGCTTTCTGGCCTTCCCTATGGTTCTGTCAGCCGCTTTGCCACTCGCTCGACAGAGGAAACATTCATGCGGGATCTCCAGGACGGTGAGATCGCCTATCTGTGGCCGAGTGTGAGCTTGCGTGCCCATGAGATCGTGCACGAGCGGGGCAATCCAATTGTGCTTGAGGGGATCAATACGCGCATGGCGAGCGCTCGTCTGACTCTCGACCAGGCATATGCGGACGTTGGGCTCGCGCCTCTGCACGGAATCACCGACGAGCGTGTCGCAGAGGAAGAGAATAAATTTCGGCTGGCTCGCGGGATTTTTGCACCGAGCCCGGGTGTCGAAGCCGCGCTTCAGGACGCATGCCTTCTCCCGGACGGCATTATTTCTACAAGCTACGGAGTACAGCTCAGAGGCCGGCAGCCGTCGATCTCGGCTCGCTCTCGGAAATTGGTGTTTCTTTTCGTTGGTTTGGTGTGCATACGCAAGGGTGCCCACCAACTTCTCCGAGCCTGGTCGGAGGCGAAGATTGACGGAACTCTTGTCCTTGCAGGTGCGATCGAGCCCGCGATGGCGAAGCTCTGCGCTACGGAGTTGAACCGTGCTGACGTTCGCTGCATGGGCTTCGTCCGCGATATCGACAAGCTCTACCGCGACGCGGATGTGTTCGTGCTGCCGTCGTTCGAAGAGGGAGATCCATTAGTGACGTACGAGGCCGCCGCTTTCGGCCTGCCAATTATCGCGTCTACCGCGGGTGCGGGAAGGATCGGGGCAGACACCGGCTGCGCCGTGCTAGTCGATCCCAAATTACCGGCGACAATCGTCGCGGCGCTTCGTCAAATGGCGCGGTCAACGGAGGTGCGATTGGAGTGGGGTTCTCGTGCGATGTCAGCTGTGCAGAACTACGGCTGGGCAGAGGTAGGAACTGCGCGGGCTTCAAAGCTGAGTTCCTTGGTTGGGCGGCCACGCGACGGCGTTCGTTCGGCCGATAGCTTGGCCGCCGTGCCTTGACGCCGCGAGACGCGCGCCTGACGAGGCAGTCTCTCCAACTAATTGCTTGTTCAGTGTTGGGATACTCCCCGCGGAGAGACGGCGCGCGTGGGAAGTCGTCGCGGATTGCTCAAGAGGCCTCTCTGCTCCGAGGTGCGCGCTCAGCGTCGACTGCCGGCTGCAAGAGCACATGAGCGCCTTCTTGAGAGAGGGTCCAAGACGTGGGCGTTGATCTCCAGGCCTTGCGCTTCCTCTTCGCGGCTAAGCAGGCCGGCGTGGATTTCTCGCGGACAATGACGATTGGGCGTCAAAACCTTGCCTTGCACCCTGACGATTTTCAAAGGGAGGCCCGACGATTCGGGCTACCCAGTCTGACCGACCGGACAGGCCTGGTCTATTCAAGCTTCCCCTATGCGGACGGATTGTTCTTCTGTCTCGGCGCGAGCGTCCTGAAAGCGATTGACGCTTCCGATTACGAGGGAGCTGACATTATACTTGACATGAACAAGTGCGTTGCACCCGAGCTCCGGGGGCAGTTCTCGCTGATTTTCGACGGGGGCTCGCTTGAGCACATCTACGACGTCCCGCAATGCATAAAGAACATCGTGTCGATGCTGGAAGTGAGCGGGCACTTGATTTCAATAAACGGCGCGAATAACTTCATGGGCCATGGATTTTACCAGTTCAGCCCCGAGTTTTTTTTCAGGGTGTTCAGCAGTGAAAACGGGTTTTCGGTCGACGAGTTGGTTCTATCTGAGGTTAATCGCGATGCGACGTGGTACAGTGCGACTGACCCCGCCATGGCTCGCCAGCGGGTTGAGTTGGTCAACAACTATCCGACGTACATAATGGTCCGCGCACTAAAACGTAAACCCGTCGACGCTCTTTCTGTGACACCTCAGCAGAGCGATTATGAGCTTAAAATGTGGAGTGAAGGCAGCATGCACCTCAAGGGAAATACCGTGGCTCATCTCAGGATTGGACGCTTCAGACGATTGATCCCGCGAATTGCTCGGCGCTTTCTTCGAGCGGCGATCGCCACTCTTCGCGATCCCTACAACAAGACCTACCTAAAGCCGCGCGCTTTGACTGGCGAAGGTCCTGAAGAATAGACCGCTGCGGAGTGCAGGTCCCTGTCGCGGGGAAGCCGCGTCCACTCCCGAGATATCGTCGCCAGACGCGAGCGCTGTGATACTTGCTCGGCATTCGCGAACGAGGCCGCCGGACAGTTTGATCAACGAGCCCAATGGATCCGAGCCGCAAATCACCCTGAAGGCGCCCAATTTCCGACATGAAACATTGGCGTTCTCTAGGGGCTTTCGGAATCGAGTTGGCCGGGAGGGGGTGTGGATGGCCTGGTCGCGAGGCTCTCAGCAGCGAGCAGATAGATCAAAGTTTAGGGCAATTTGCCGTAATGTATGCGGGCTGCGTTTTAATTAGGTTCTATATAGAATGGAATTGCGGATATTGTGAAATTGCTCTCTGTTATTTAGCGGTGGCGGACCGGCGTACATGTCGGTTGGACATGGAGAGGGTAGATGACGACTTGGACCGTATCTTCTGCTGCACAGTTGCAGAGTGCGCTCAGTGGGGCCTCGGGGGGTGATATAATCATCCTTCAGTCGGGCAACTACGGCGAGTTAGATCTAACCCAATCATTCAGTAGCGATGTGACGATCCAGTCGGCGTACACCGCTTGGTGCGGTCTTCACTGATGTTACGCTTGATGGGGCGTCAAACATCAAGCTCGAACAGATCACGGCCGGCGGCTTTTACACAGAGACTAATACTACTAACCACGACATAATTCTTAACGATAGTAAGATTTCGGGTGGGTCGGTGATCATTGCTGGCTATGGCTCGTCGAGTGACTACAATATTCAGATTACGAATAATCACGATTGGCCCGTCCATCGGCAACGATGCTATGCAGGTCATCGGCGACTCGTCACAACATCCTGATCGAAGACAATACAGTCAAGGACGTGATCGCGACGAATCCTGCGGCGCATCCGGATCTCCTCCAGATGTTTCAGGATTTCTCGGACGGCGATACGCCGCATGACATCACGATCCGCGGAAATCTGTTCTACGATGATCCGTCGACCGGGGTGATCGGCGCGCAGGGTATCTTCATTTCGGACGCGCGGCGCGGACGGCTACCAGAATATTCTCGTCGAACAAAACCTGATCTCCTCAGTCCTGACGAACGCGCTCTCAATCCAATCGGGCACCGAGAACGTCGTCATCAGGGACAATACCGTCACGACCGGCCGCATCTGGGTCATCAACATCCAGGGCGAGGGCAACGCGGGCGTGCAGCTCTACGACAACGTTGCGCCGGTGCTGCTCGTGAATGACGGCGGCGGAGCCGAACGTCTACGCACAACTACATCGATCCGAACGTGACCGATTTGCTGCCGGGTTACGTGCACGGCTCGACCTGGCAGCAGTACGTTCCCGCAAGCCGGCAGCGCGATCGATTTCGGCAGCAGCTATGGTGCGCAACAGCGGCTGCAGGAACTGCTGAGCGGGGACGGTCGTCTGGATACACCGGATCGACGTCGCCGGGCAACGCCAGTCCGCACGGCGCCAATGACACCGTCAATACGAACGAGGACGCGGCGCTTACCATCAACGCCTCGACCCTGCTCGCGAACGACACCGACGCGAACGGCGACGCGCTGTCGATCACCGGCGTTGCCAACGGCCAGCATGGTACAGCGGTCCTGAACTCGAACGGTTCGGTCACTTATACGCCAACCGCGAACTTCAACGGCCAGGACACCTTCACGTACACGGTCTCCGACGGGCATGGTGGCAGTGGCTCGGCAACGGTTACGGTGAACGTTGCACCGGTGCCGGACGCGCCGGTCGCCAAGAACAACTCGCTGGTCGCTCAGTCAGGCGTGGCGACAGTGCTGAATGTCCTCGCCAACGACACGGACGCAGATGGCGACAAGCTGTCGATTGTGTCCGTTTCCAACCCGGGCCACGGCACGGTTGTCATTAACAGCGACAACACTCTGACCTACACGCCCGCGACCGGTTTTACCGGCGCCGACGCCTTCACTTACACAATAAACGACGGAACGGGCCGAACGGCGACGGCGACCGCATCGGTGGCTGTCAGCAATACGCCGACCGCGGTCATCGAAGTGAATGTCTCGGGCGACCAATACAATGGAGACCCCCAGTTCCGGCTGATCGTCGACGGGCAGCAGGTGGGCGACATCCAGACCGTCACAGCAAATCATAGTGCCGGCGAGTCGCAGACAGTGGATTTCACGGTCAATGCCCCGTTCAGCGAGGTCAAGGTCGAATTCGTAAATGACCTCTACGGGGGCACGCCCGACACGGACCGCAACCTCGATGTCAATTGGATCTCGATAAACGGCGTGCAGCTTACGCCGGACCAGGCGCTCTACGACAGGTACGGGTGGGACGACATTCCCGGTCAGTCAAACGTCGACTACCCGGGCGCACTCGTCTTCGACGTCTCCGGGCGCACCGATCTGTTTGGCACCACCGCCAATGCGGCGCCGGTGTTGCACAACGACACGGCGGCGACGAACGAGGACACGCCGGTCACCATCAACGTGCTGGCGAACGACAGCGACCCGAACGGCGACACGCTGACGGTGACGGGGGCATCGGCCACCAACGGCACGGTCAAGGTGAACACGGACGGCACGCTGACCTACACGCCGAAGGCCAACTTCAACGGCAATGACGCGATCAGCTACACGGTCTCCGACGGCAAAGGCGGCAGCGCCACGGCGAGCGTGGCGGTAGCGGTTGCGGCGGTCAACGACGCGCCGGTCGCGCAGAACGACACGGCGACGACGCATTCGCCGGTGACCATCAACGTGCTTGCCAACGACACCGACGTCGACGGCGACACGCTGACGGTGACGTCGGCGTCGGCCCCGCACGGCACCACCACGATCAACAACGACCAGACCGTGACCTACGTGCCGAATGACGGGGTTCAGCGGCCAGGACACGCTCACCTACAAGATCTCCGACGGGCACGGCGGCACCGCTACCGCGACCGTGGCAATCACGGTGCCGGCGGACGGCGCGCCGGTGTTGCACAACGACACGGCGGCGACGAACGAGGACACGCCGGTCACCATCAACGTGCTGGCGAATGACAGCGACCCGAACGGCGACACGCTGACGGTGACCGGGGCATCGGCCACCAACGGCACGGTCAAGGTGAACACGGACGGCACGCTGACCTATACGCCGAAGGCCAACTTCAACGGCAATGACGCGATCAGCTACACGGTCTCCGACGGGCATGGCAGCAGCGCCACGGCGAGCGTGGCGGTAGCGGTTGCGGCGGTCAACGACGCGCCGGTCGCGCAGAACGACACGGCGACGACGCATTCGCCGGTGACCATCAACGTGCTTGCCAACGACACCGACGTCGACGGCGACACGCTGACGGTGATCTCGGCGTCGGCCCCGCACGGCACCACCACGATCAACTACGACCAGACCGTGACCTACGTGCCGAACGACGGGTTCAGCGGCCAGGACACGCTCACCTACAAGATCTCCGACGGGCACGGCGGCACCTCCACTGCGGCCGTTGCAATCACGGTGCCGGGTGACCAACCGTCGACGC
The DNA here is from genome assembly GCA_963761005.1 of uncultured Alphaproteobacteria bacterium. Lineage (GTDB taxonomy): Bacteria > Pseudomonadota > Alphaproteobacteria > Rhizobiales > Afifellaceae > DASWJZ01. Next base: position 33,186 of record CAVXFK010000025.1, on the reverse strand, counting down.
AGGACACGGTGATCCGGGTGCGGGTGGCCGCGGATTTGTACAATGGCGACCCGCAGTTCCAGCTGCTGATCGACGGACAACAGGTCGGCGCCACCCAGGATGTCTCCGCCGTGCATCAGTGCCGGCGATTGGCAGATCGTGGAGTTCACGCTCCCCGGGGAACCTCATTCGATCAGCTCAGCATACAATACAGCAATGACGCCTATGGCGGCTCCGGCAATGACCGCAACCTCTGGGTCGACTGGGTCGAGATCAACGGCGTGCAGCTGACGGCCGACGAAGCGACTTACGTGCGGCCTGGCAAGACCACCATCGCCGGCCAGAGCGGGATGGCCTGGAACGGGTCGCTCGTTTTCGACGTCAGCGGCCACAGTGACCTCTTCGGGAACGGTGCGCCGGTAGCGGTCAACGACACGGCAAGAACCAACGCAGAGACGCCCGTCACGATCGACGTGCTGGCCAACGACAGCGATCCCAATCACGATCTCCTTACGCTTACTGGAGCGCTGGCCTCCCACGGTGTGACGGCGATCAACACCGATGGCACGCTGACCTATACGCCGGATGACGGCTTCTCTGGAAAGGACACTCTCACCTACAACATCTCCGACGGCCATGGCGGCACTGCGTCGGCGACGGCCTCGATCGATGTTGTTCCGGCGAACGCGTCCGACACCGTGATCCGGGTGCAGGTGGCGGCAGATCTGTACAATGGCGACCCGCAGTTCCAGCTGCTGATCGACGGACAACAGGTCGGCACCACCCAGGATGTCTCCGCCGTGCATAGTGCCGGCGATTGGCAGATCGTGGAATTCACGCTCCCCGGCGGAACCTCATTCGATCAGCTCAGCATACAATACAACAATGACGCCTACGGCGGCTATGGGAGTGACCGCAACCTCTGGGTCGACTGGGTCGAGATCAACGGCGTGCAGCTGACGGCCGACGAAGCGACTTACGTGCGGCCTGGCAAGACCACCATCGCCGGCCAGAGCGGGATGGCCTGGAACGGGTCCCTCAATTTTGACGTCAGCGGCCGCAACGATCTCTTCCCGACAGTCACGAGCAGCAACACGGGGTCAAGCGGCAATCAGGCCCCGGCCGCAGCCGATGACAGCGGGCACACGGACCTGAACACGGCTGTCACGTTCGACGTGCTTGCCAACGACAGTGACCCGAACGGGGATGCGTTGCACTTGGGCGGTTTCACGCAGCCCGATCATGGCACTGTTGTTCTCAACCACGACGGCACGCTTCACTTACACGCCGAACGACGGCTTCTCAGGCACGGACAGCTTCGCCTATGCGGTTACAGACGGCCATCTGACCGACACGGCGACCGTGACCGTCGGTGTGGGTGTGGATGGCTGGCTGGTTTAGACCCAAGGGCGTTCGCGATGTTTCGTCGCGGGCGCCTTTAGAGTCTCGCGGCTTTTCCTCTCGGGTTCTGGTGATCTCACGGTGAGGTGAGGAGCGTCCGCTTCGTTGCGGAGCGATCGCTCTTCTTAGCGCTCGCAGTGTGCAAATCCGGCCACAAGGTTGTTGCTGCTATCGGGAATTGCATCGCAACGACCGGTCTTTGAACGCGTGCGCTTCTTGGGCATAGTGCGTGCTCTTTGGAAGTGGGCGCGCATAGGATGATGAGGGACTCCGAAATCGGGACGGATCTGCGGGCGTCGGCCGTGAGCATCCGCTCGATGTTTGGGCCCGGATGGCTGTTGCTCGCCTTTGCGGGAATGGCGGCCTTCTATTGGACCGGGCTTGTGTCCCTGCCGGAGGCTTGGCGTAGGCCTGAGTTCAGTCACGGCTATTTTGTCCCGTTCATCGCGATCTTTCTTCTGCTGCGGAAGGCGAGGGCCCTCGACTACGGAGCGGATCGGCAATGGGCAGGCATCGGCGTCGTGTTGCTGGCGCTGGCGGTCGGCCTGATCGGCAACGTGGCGAGCATTGCCGACGTGGTGACGTACGGCCTGCTGATGTGCATCGCAGGCATCGTCCTGCTCGTCTTTGGGTTTCGCGCCGGTCTGAAGCTTTGGGCACCGGTCGCTTATCTCGTCTTCATGCTTCCCCTTCCGAGCTTCATATACTGGCCGCTCTCGACAAAGCTCCAGCATGTCTCGTCGCGCATCGGGACCTCCATCATTTCGGCGATGGGCATCCCGGTCTATCTCGACGGGAACGTCGTCGATCTTGGGACCTACAAGCTGCAGGTGGCGGAAGCGTGCAGCGGGCTGAACTACCTCTTTCCGCTGCTGAGTTTCGGCTTTCTCGTAGCGGTGATCTACAAGGGGCCTGCATGGCACAAGGTCGTCCTGTTCCTTTCGGCCGTCCCGATCACCATCGCCATGAATTGCGTGCGGATTGCGACTGTCGGCCTGCTCGTCGACCGCTTCGGAGCCGACCAGGCCGAAGGGTTTCTGCATCTGTTTGAAGGCTGGGTGATATTCGTCGCTTGTCTGGCGCTCCTGCTCATCGAAGTCTTGCTGCTTCAGCGACTATCGAGCAATCCGAAGACGCTCAGCGCGCTAATCGATTTGGGTTCGGACGGTCTATCTGCCTCGGCGCGCCGCATAGCAGCCCTGGTTCCGAGCAAGGGGCTCGTGGCGTCCGCTTCGCTGATAGCCTTGGCGGGGCTTGTTTGGTACGTCGCGCAGTCTGACGCCATCACCACGTCGCCGCAGATCGCGCGGCAGTCGTTCGCCAGGTTTCCCCAGGAATTTGGCGATTGGACCGCGAAAGAAGAGGTGCTTGAGCCTGCGATTTCTCAAGTTCTTGGAGCAGATGACTATCTGCTGGCGGACTACCGGCCACGCGACGGGTCCGCCGCCGTGAACGTGTTCATCGCCTATTACAGCTCGCAGGTATCAGGAAACGGCATTCATTCGCCCCAGGTCTGTATTCCCGCGGGGGGCTGGGAAGTGTCGCAGTGGGAACGAGCAAGCGCCGGTTTTCGACTTCCGTCAGGTCAGCCGCTCTGGGTCAATCGGGCCGAGATCCAAAAGGGTCTCAACCGACAGGTGGTCTACTACTGGTTCGAGCAGCGTGGCCGGCCGATGACAAACAGCTACGCCGCAAAGCTCTCAACGCTTTGGGATTCTGTCGTGAAGGGTCGAACAGACGGCGCGTTGGTGCGACTTGTGACTCCCATTGGACGGGGCGAGACCGAACGCGACGCCGACGCGCGCCTTGCGCGGTTCCTCGATGTCTTCTACCCGATGCTCCCGACCTTCGTGCCCGGCGCGACCGTGGAGTCATAGGCGTTGCGCGAAGGAAGCCGCCCCATCCCTGATGGCGCGAGACTCGAGCCAAGCCGGTGGTTTAGCCAGCGTATGCGCACGTTGGCGGCTCTCCTTGTGAGATTCTCGAATGTGGTGTATTGGTCAGAGGTTGGTTGTAGAGTGGGAAATCGAGGTGAGGTTCACTTAGGCCGTGGACCACAAGGTGCGATGCGGTGATGGCGCTCGGCGTTTAACGGGCTGGTCGGGTGGCGGCGTATGCGGTTTAGAGGGGCGATTTAGCTCCGAGCTACGAACGGCGGCCTGCTGCGCTCCGAGATACATAATCCGAAAGCAGAGTCGGGTTCGCACTGCCGGCATGAACGGAGTGCCGGACATGGCGGCAATCGTGGCCGCTCGTGTGGTCCGAACTCAACTGCAGCTCGCGGTAGCCCACTCGTTGCGGACGAAGTGGTTTGCACAGTAAGGTTATCTTGGTTTTTGCGACGGGAAGTGGCGGCTATCCCGTTATATCAACGATGCTCTGGCAATGCGCTGGTGTGCTGGGAATAGGGCCCGGTACCTGAGAGCTGTGAAGAGCCGAGTTCAGGTCCTTGGGAACGCGCACGGAGTTTTGAATTGCGTCGATTTCCGTAGGGCTGGCGTGTTTTGCGTCGGCGTCGCCTAACAGGGTGGCAAAGTGCTGCTGGGTCAAAGGGTGAGAAGATGAGCCGCTGCCATCGACGTGCATCTCCGGCCGCCTTTTTGCTGATTTGGCGGCGCGTTTTCGTCGGGCTCGCGCTGGTCGCTGCCCTCGCTGCATGTAGCTCTCCACAGCAGCGTGCACAATTTCACTATGACCGCGGTGTAGCTTTCGTCAAAGACGGCGAAACGGCGAAGGCCGCTGTCGAATTCCGCAGCGCGCTCGCAGTCGACGAGGACATGGTGCCCGCCCTCTACGCCATGGGCGAGATCGAGCAAGCGGCAAATCGATTGCAGCAGGCTGCAGGCTATTTTCAGCGCGTACGCGAACTGGATCCGAGCAACGTAGACGCGCGCGTTCGGCTGGCCACGATACTTGCCGCTTCCGGAAATTTGGACGACGCGGCGAGGATCGAGGATGAAGCGAGAATCCTCGATCCAAATCGGCCGGACGTTCTTATTCTCGGTGCGTCGCTGGCCTTGAAATCGCACGAAATTGACGAAGCCATCGACTTGGCCAATGCCGCCCTCAAAGCCCAGCCCGACATGCCGGACGCCTATTTGGCGCTCGCTGCGGCGAACTTTGAGAGTGGCAAGAACGATGCGGCCCTCGGGTTCGTCGACCAGGGGTTGGCGAGCGACAAAGGCAATGTCGGTCTAAACTTGTTGAAGGTCAAAATCCTTGTGTCGCTCGGCGATAGTGCGGGGGCCGAAGAGGCGCTCGCCAAGCTCGTAAGCCTCTATCCCGACAATCAAGTGATTGGCTTGGCCCTCGTGGGGGAATACGTCCGGGCAAAGAAGCTCGATCAAGCCGAGACCGCGTTTCGGCGGCTCGCGAATGCCCATCCCGACGACGCGGATCTGGCGCTGGCGTTCGTCAAGTTTCTTCTCGACTACAAAGGGAAAGACGCCGCGCGTGTCGAGCTCGTCAATCGTTCCGGTGCCAATGCTCCAGACGGTTTTCGCTTTGCCCTCATGCTTGCCCGTCTGGATTTCTCAGACGGCAAGGTCGAAGAGGCAGAAGCCGAGCTTCGCAAGCTCATCGATGCGCAGCAACCCAAGACGTCGAACATGCTCGCCGCGCAAACCGAGTTCGCGAGAATGCTTTTTCAGACTGGCAAGACCGGAGAAGCGAAGGCGCTCGTTGAGGCAGTTCTCGAAGCCGACCCGCAGCACGTCGATGCGCTCACCGTAAGAGCGCAGATGCGGCTCAAGTCTGGCGACGTCGATGGGGCGATTCTCGACCTGCGCAGCGGTCTTGCAGAAACACCCCGTTCGCTGCCCATAAACCTCATTCTCGCGGAGGCCTATGAGCGCCGTGGCCAGGGCGATCTGGCAAAGGAGAACTTGGCGTTTGTGGCCGAAGAATCGGGATACGACCCCGGCGCGACCAAGCCCTATATCGATTTCCTGATGCGGCGAAATGAGTTCGATCGCGCGGAGAAGATCGCGAACGAGGTGCTGAGCCGGCATCCGCAAAGCTCGGCGACCATAGCGACCTTGGCCTCCTTGAAGCTTCGGAAGGGTGACTGGAAGGGCGCAAAGGCGCTGGCTCAGTCTCTGCGGGATCGGGGTGATGATCAGGCGCGGATTTCCGAGGAGATTACCGCTGGCGCCCTCATCGGGGAAAAGCGGTTCGACGAAGGCGTGGCGCTGCTTTCCGACCTTCATGCGACGGACCCGAGCGCGCCAGGCCCATTGACTTCGCTTGTTCAAGCTTACGTCCGTGCCGGCAAATCGGATGAGGCAGAAGCACTGCTGCGGTCGCTTCTCGTGAAGCATACGCAGGGCGAACTTGCCAGCACTCTCCTGGCACTCCTGCAGCCTTCCGAAGGGTTGACGCAGGGAACGGCGGCGGGTGCGGAGAACGACGTCCAGAAAACCCCGGGCGCGAGCCAGGCGCTTGCGATTGCAAGGTTTGCGGAAGGCAAGCTCGACGATGCGCTGAGGATCGCCGAGGAAGATCTCAAGACTGATCCCGGCAACAGCCAGCTCATGCTTCTTCGTGCCCGGGTTCTGGAGCTCAAGGGCAACGCCGAGGCAGCGATCGACGCCTATGAGGAAGTTCTGAAAGTCAGCCCGTATTCGACGATGGCGCTGAACAATCTGGCGAGCCTGCTTTCCGAAAGCCGTAACGACGCGAAGAGTCTGGAACGCGCCTATGAGCTGGCACAGCGTCTTGATCCCACGGCTTCTCCTTACTTCCAGGATACCCTCGGGTGGATCCACTACCTTCGGTCGGAGAATACGCTGGCGCTCGGCATGCTTCGGTCCGCCGCAGATCGACTGCCCGACGTGCCTGCCGTTCTCTATCACCTGGGCGTGGTGTACGCCGCGCTTGGGCAGAAGGATCTTGCGATCGAAAACCTTACGAGGGCGGTTGATCTCGGTGGAGCGGCTGGTTTCCCGCAGTTGGCCAGCGCGCGTTCAGCGCTCTCGGAGATAACGCAACCTTTGAAACAGGGGGAACGGGGAGAGACTCCCGTGCGTTCGCCGCGCGCCCTGCCGCCTGCCATTATTCAGAGCAATGACCAGCCACCGCAGGGATGAGCCGTGAGTGGTTTGTCAGCCGCCGTGCCGCCGGAGGAGATGCCGGTCAAATGAGCAACGATCCTATCCTGCCAGATCTGCGCTACTACGCGGGACTCTTGAAGCGGCGGTTCTTCATCGTCCTAGGACCTGCGGTCGTGGTGTTCTGCGCCGCTGTGGCTGCCGCGTTCCTGATCCCGCCGGTTTACCGCTCTTCCGCTACGATTCTGGTGGAGGCGCAGCAGATACCGTCGGACCTGGTCCGGTCGACGGTAACCTCGTCGGCCCTCGAGCGCATGGAGGTCATCAAGCAACGTGTGATGGCGCGTGAGAGCGTCTTGCGCGTCGTCGAAAAGTTTGGCCTCTACCCTGACAAAAAATCTTCGCTCTCTGCAACACAGATTGTTGATCGCTTTCGAAAGGCCGCTGCGATCGATCAGGTGCTCCTATCCGGAGCTTCGACCCAGCAGGCGGTCGCTTTCAAAGTTTCGTTTGAATACAGCGATGCCGCAATCGCGGCGAAGGTCACAAACGAGCTTGTTTCGAGCATTCTTGACGAAGACCTGCAGTCACGCGCAGGACAGGCTGCCGAGACCAAGCAGTTCCTGATGGATGAAATCGAACCGGCTCCATCATGAGCTTGATTCCGTCGATACCGAGATCGCAGACTACAAAGTCGCAGCACAGTGAGTACCTGCCCGAGAAATCTTGGATATCGGCAGTCTCTGCTCCTTGCCGCCCAAACCCAGATAGCATTGGTGGATCGTGACATCGCGGCGGCGAAGGAGCAAGGGCCGCCGCGTGCATCGCAGGCAGACAATTTGCTTGACCAGACCCGACTTCAGCTTGAGCAAGCGAGGGCAACGTACACTGAATCGCATCCGACGGTCGTACGTCTGGCTCAGCAGGTCCGCGAACTGGAAGCTGCGGCGCGGCAGCGCCCTGCGGACGCCACTTCCGGGGGAGAACCCGCACTCGATCCGCTTACCGAGGACAAACTCAAGAAGCTCCGCGCGCAACGCGCCGACCTGCAGAAGAGAGTCGACGATCTCGAGGCCTCAATTGCACAGACAAGTCAGACGGAACTCGGTCTTTCCTCTTTGCTCCGCGAAGAGGCGGAGGCGCAAAGGGCGCTTCGCGAGACCACGGCGAAACTGGCTCAGGCGGAGACTGGGCAAAGGCTCGAAGAAGACCGCCGTGCCGAGAGGCTCGAGGTGATTGAGCAGCCGATCGCGGCACGCTCGCCGGTGCGGCCCAACAGGCCCGTTATCCTTTTCTTGGGCTTGCTCGTCGGAGCAGCCGCAGGGATTGGCCCTGTTGCGGCCTGGGAGGTGTTGGACCCCGCCATCAAGCGGGAGCGCGATCTGGAAAAGGCGTTGGGGCGGCGGGCAATCGGGCTCATTCCGTTTGTTGAAACAAAGGGACAGATCCGCCGCAGAAGGCGTAACCGCCTACTGATCGTGATAGGCGCCATCGTTTTTGGCGCCGCGGCTCTTGTTGCGATCAATCACTTCATTCCTCTCGATGCGGTTTGGCAGCGCGTCCTTTCGAAGCTGACATAGCCGACTGAAGCGCGCTGAAAGACGAGACTCAAGTGGAACACATCCGACTAGCTGTCCAGAAAGCGAACGAGCTCCGCGAGAGCGCGGCGCAGGTTCGCCGCGAACCGTCCCAGCGCATTGTCACAAACGGAGCCGCGCGTGCGGACAAAGCACCCGAACTCGTTCTGCCAAAATGCGTGCTTGATAGCTCCAAGCTCGAGGAAATGCGCGTGGTGTCTTACCTTCGGCAACATCCGAGCCATATCGCCTTCGACATGCTGCGCACACGAGTTACGCAGGTGATGAAGGAGCAAGGTTGGACCAGCCTGTTGGTAACATCGCCCACACCCGGATGCGGCAAAACGGTGGTCAGCGCGAATCTGGCGTTCAGCGCTGCCCAGGATGCGAACCGAAGGGTGGCTCTGGTCGACCTTGATCTTCGCAGGCCGCGGCTCAGCGAGGTTCTTGGAACGGCGCCGACCGGGGATCTGATGGCTTATCTGCGCGGAGAGATCGGACTCGCATCGCTCTTCTCGCAAGTCGGAGACAATCTTCTGCTCGCCTTGAACGATTCGCCGGTGAGCCGGCCTGCCGAATGGATGCGGGACGAGAAGGTGGCAACGATGCCATCTCAGATCCGCCAGTTGTTCGGGGCCGATCTGATCATTTTCGACGTGCCTCCGGCTTTGACCAGCGACGATACCATGGTGTTCTCACCATGCGTTGACTGCGCAGTCTTGGTAGCCGCGGCGAGGCACACCACGCCGCGGCAGGTCGAGGACTGCGAACAGCAGCTTGCGCGGACGAACTACCTGGGTGTCGTCTTGAACAAGACCCTAGGTGAGGACCAGGGGAAATACGGCTACGGAAGCGGGCTTGTGACTTGACCGCTTGCGCCAAGTCTTGTCGGTAAAGCCGGTCTCTACCGGCTCCCTCCAGCGCTAAAATACGCCCGCAAGCCTGCGATCAGCTGCTCCTTGCTCGATGTGTCGTCCTCGGAGGGAGGCGCAAGCTGCAAGTTTCCGCACAAGGGCCCGAGATCGTCGGTGCGCCAGGCTATGAAGATTCCCGGCCTCTTCTCCAGTTGAGCGCATGTCGCCAGCTGATGGTCGTTGCGATGCTCACCGTACTTGGCTTGCCGGGGCACGACGACGAGCGGCCTGCGATGGCGTCTGGCATTTAAGACCGTCCCTATGCCGGCGTGCCCGACTACGAGACGGGCTTGGCGAAACAGCTCATCGATCTCATGTGCTGGGAACGCAGGGATTCCTTCGAAGTTTCTCGGACGATATTTCGACCGACCTACCTGCGCGGCAATGGGCTCGCCCAGCCCCGCGGCGATCTCGTCGATCGCCTTGATGAGCCGGTCAAATGGCAGCTGCGTCCCAACGGTTACAAAGATCACAGGACGCTTCCAAAGTGAGCAGAGCCGCGCGGTGACGAGAGATGCTTCCACTGCGTCAAGTGGAGGTCGGCAAACAACAGCGCCAATCTGCCGCTCAAAGAGAGCCTTTCGGAGTTCGCGACGCTGTCTATCCAGACTCCTTTTGCGCCGAACAGCTTGCCGATCACGATGGCGAACAATCCGGGGGCAGCACCTGTTGTCACGACGAAGTCAGGCCGAAAACGCCTCACGAGTCCGTACACGTCGTAGGCGCAGCGAGCGATGGCCAACGGCGTATCTCGATTACAGTCTCGAATGACCGCCAAGTCGCGAATTCCGATGTCCTTAGCCAGTTGAGCGGAGGTCGTGGCGTAGAGCACGTCCCGATCCGGGAAACTATCCCGTATCGTGATGAGCTGTTCCCAGTGACCGCCGGCGGAAGAGATCGCCAAGATCCTCATCGCTTCTTGTCCCATCTCGGCGCCGGCGCCGAATCTCGGCGAGCAAACGACGGCGAGTCAACTGCTCCAGCTATACAACGCTTAACGTCCGGCGGATTTAACGATAGCAAGCTAATGCCCGCCATAGGCGCGGATCTTCGCATTGACCCACTTATGCCGTTATTATACAAGGATTTAGTGTCCGAATGGCGACTTTTCCGAGCGTAGCAAATGCGTTTCCTTGTTGCAGTGGTACTCGCGTTTTTTCTTACTCCAGCACTGGCGCAGGAGCCGGAATATCGGCTTCAACCCGGCGACGTGGTGGAAATCTGGGTCGCGCAGCAACCCGACCTGAATCGTCAGATAATCGTCGCGCCGGATGGCCGCATCTCGCTGCCGATGGCAGGACACCTTCGCGCTGAGAGTCTGACCCTTGAGGAGCTTGAGGCGGCGCTCAAGGCGCGCCTGCAAGTGAACTTCAAAACGCCGCTCGATCTGACAGCGATACTCGTCAAGTCCCAAGCACCGCAGGCGCAGGCTGTCCCGACCGTTTATGTTGTGGGCAATGTTTCTCACCCCGGAGCATATCCGATCCGCCCGGGCATGACCGTTCTGCATGCCGTAAGCCTCGCTGGAGGCTATGCGCGTTCTGATCAGGCGGGCAACGGCTCCGTGTCGCCGCAATCTGCGTTGGAAACTGCACGCAAGCACTACTACGAGCTGGTCGTCCGGGAAGCCAGACTGAGAGCGGAGATCGACGACAAGGATTCGATCACACTCCCTCCGGGTTTCGCTGAGGGGGCCGATGCCAACCTTCTATCCGATATCGTGCGCAACGAGAGCATGACGCTCGATATTCGACGCAGCAATCGACTGGCAGAGCGCGAGGGGAGAGAGCAGAGAAAGAACTGCTATCACTGCCGAACTCTCAGCATTGCACAGCCAGCTCGATCTCAATCAGCAGGAACTGGATCTCGGCAAGAAGGAGTTGGAGACCACACGCTCCCTGATGGCGAAGGGGCTTGCTGCCGCTAACCGCGAAACGCAGCTTGAGCGCGCCCAACTTGGCGCCGGAAAGTCAGCGGGAGCAACTGACATCTTCAATAGTCCAGGCCGAGGTGAGGCTGAGAAATCTTGATTCCACTTTGGAGGGAGCCGACAGGCAGTGGCGGTACGACGTGATGACGCAGCTGCAGACGACGGAGGCCCAAGCTCAAGATCTCAAGGAGCGAGTCAGTGCCATTGAAGCTGTGCCGAGAGCCGCCAGCGCCTTCCCCTGACGACGCCGGTGGCAATGGCGCTTACGCCTACACGATACTCAGAGCGAAAGGCGACGGCTTCGAAGAAGTCCAGGGAGATGAGCTGTCGAAAATAGAGTCCGGCGACTTGATCAATGTGAAGGCACGATACGCGCTTCCGGCACCCCTACCTACATCTGCTGCGGCGTCCAATTGATCGACAAGCGCGACTAGTCGCGTGCGACAACGGCGAGATTCGAAATGCCAAGGTCTCGATTGGATTGCCGGTCAGAAATGGCGAGAGATATCTGCAAGCTTCGCTTGAGGCGATCTGTGCTCAGACATTCAGCGACTTTGACGTCCTGATATCTGACAACGCTTCGACCGACAGGACGCGCGAGATCGCGGAGGCTATGTGCAGTAGCGATCGCCGCTTCAGCTATCAGCGCCAGGACCAAAATTTGGGGGCCGCCGGAAACTTCAATTACGTTTTTCTTCATACGCGAGGGGAGCACTTTCGTTGGGCGTCCCATGACGACCTCGTTCGCCCAAATTACCTCTCCGCTTGCTTGTCTGCCCTTGAGACCGGCTCGAAACAATCAGTGTCGCCTATCCGCAGACGATAATCATCGACGCAGACGGAAAGGAGCTTGAGTGCTATCCGATGGCGACCCGCAAAGGCCGCCTAACGCCGTCGGCGCGTCTTGGGGCGCTCATCGGGCCCGGCGATGACCGGCGTTCGTTAATTCACATGTGTTATCCAGTGTTCGGATTGATCCGGCGCTCGGCGCTGGAGGGCACCAGTCTCATTGCGCAACATGCCGCGCTCGGACAATCTGCTGTTGGTCCAGCTCGCGCTCAAAGGCCCGTTCATTGAAGTGAACGAGGACCTGTTCTTACGCCGAAAGCACGATGAAGGGTCGGTCGTTGCCGCCGAGCGTGCCGGCGGCCAGGGTCCGAAAATAGAGCGGATCTGGCGGCCTGGTACGACCCCAAGCGAGGCGAGCGATTCCCGGCGACGGTCACGCGCCTCGGACTCGGGTATTTGCGCGCGTGTGCTTCGGACGCCGATGTCCGCTGACGAGAAGATCAGCGCTTCGCATCGTTGCGGGGTGGATCGCTCGTCACGGTCGCGTGATTGGCGGAGAAATCAAGATCGTCATGCGCGAGCAGCTTGGCGTCGCGGTTAGTCGGCGGCGCCCGACCGTGCAAGTGTCAGGCGCGGGCGCCGTCGGCGGGCCGCCAGCGCATTCTAAAACTCGCCGGCTTTAGGTAGGCGAGGAGAGGAAACAGCGGCAGGCGCACCAGCCAGTGCCAATTGCGGCCGCGTAAGAGCTGGCGCCAATGCCGGAAGAGCAGAGCGTAAGCAGCACCTGGGTGACCGTTGGCGAACGCCGCCAGGATGGTGTTTGCGACTGACTTCGCCAACATCCCATCCTTTAGCCGAGGTCCGCCGGCGGCATCGGGTAGGTTCCGCGGCTGTTCTCTGCCATGAGGTGCTGGAACCCTCGGTGCACACGGTGGAAGCTGCCGGTGAGGTTGTCGCCCAGCCCCAGCTCATGGGCGACGAGCGGCGCTCCGGTTGCCAGCAGGCACGGACCCATTCTCGTTGCACGCAAGAAGAGATCGGTGTCCTCGCTCGGCTCTGCAGCACTTCTGAACCCGCCTAGTGCTTCGAACACATCCTTCGGCATTATCGCGTTGCACGAGGCAAACCGGATGTTGTCCTCTGCCGCAACCGCCTCGAGAAAGCCGGCGAAGGACCTGAGCTTAGGCGGAGCGCTCGGGGGATGCGTCGGAGGAGTGCTGCGTGGGATGTCGATCGTCTGGAGGAACATGAGCGCTGGGTGAGGGACGGTCGTAAGCGCATCCACGCAGAAGCTGAGAGTCCAGGGGAACCAGTAGTCATCGCTATCGAGAAAGGCCAAGTATTCGCCGGTGGCATGCGCGGCACCGAAGTTGCGCGCAGCACCGGGCCCCGCGTTCGGTTGCCGGATCACACGGCTGTTCGGGATCCCTAGGCCGCAATCGCTGCTCTCGGCGGCAGACCCTGTGTCGTCGGTAGAGCCGTCGTCGACAACGATAAGCTCGATGGGGCCACGATAGCTGCCGCGGATGCTCGCGATCGCGCGACCGATTGTGGCCTGCCGATTCCATACGGGGAGGATGACGGAGATGCTAAGTTCTGCCATGGACGGTGTGCAAAGTCCTGCGCGCGCCGGAAAGGAGCATTTGGGCGAAGCTTCTGGGCTTTGGCGCTACCAGAAACGACTTGAGAAAGTGCCTGAAGGCGCTCCCGTGCGAGCCATTTCTCCCAAAGAAACCGCCGGCGATATAGTGCTGCCGGCCCTCGGCTTCCGGACAGCTCGAATAGAGCTCCCTGTACTTCTCCAGCAGCCGTTCTCGGAAATATGCATCCTTCAGGCGATCCGATGAGACGCTGTTGGGCGTGCGGTAGATAATTGCGAGTGGCTCGGCGACAAAGGCGAACTCGGTCGCTTGGGCGAGCCGGATCGCGAGGTCCCAATCTTCATTAATTTCGAGCGCCTCATCGAAGAGGCCGACTTTCGCGAGCAACTCGCGGCGAACGAGAAGCGTTTGGGGAGTCGTGGGATTGCCGAAAAGAATCTCGCGGGACAGGTCACCCGCATAGCTTTTCATAGTCCCTGCAATCGGCAGGTAATAGCATTGCTCAGCGGCATAGTAGAGTGCGCCGCAGTAGCAGACATCGCAGCCGGGGTGCTGTTCGATCGCCTCGACCTGGCGCGCAAGCTTCTCCGGCAGCCATCGATCGTCGCTATCCATGAAGGCGACATACGGCGCTTTCGACATGCGGATGCCGCGGTTTCGAGAAGCTCCGGGTCCGACATTGCGCTCGTTGCGGCAGATCGTGACTCGCGGGTCGTTGGAATAGCTCCGGATGACCTTGTATGTGTCGTCGGTCGAAGTGTCGTCCACGACAATGAGCTCAAAATCCGCAAAGCGTCTGTGTCAGCACACTTTCGATGGCGCGCCGGACCAGAGTTTCGCGATTGTACGCCGGGAGGACTACCGATACCGCGGCCTGACCCGCGACCTGCCTAAGACAGTCACGTTCGGAGGCATTAGAAAGCATTTGTCGTCGCCGCCGCCTGCGATTTGACCTCTTGCCAAGCCCCGGGGCAAGGCAACAACCATCACCCCGGCCGGATGTGCGTATTGGATTTGACCGGAAGACGCATCGAGAACTCGGTCAAAATTGCTTCATTTGCGCTTGCGGGGCAAGCGCCGCCGCTGAAATTTGGTTAGCCCTTAGGGAGGGCGCGGCGGAGACGACGATACCGTGTGCAGCAGGGTCAAGACTGCTTCAGGCGCGTTTAGTCTTAACGCAGTCTTGCCTTGCGAATCCCATCGGATAAATGCATGCATCCGGCGTCGACGGAGCCGCTTTCGGCAGTCTTGGTTTCTTGAGGGAGTGCGTCTTGAAGGTAGCTATTCTTGCTGGCGGCAAAGGCACACGCCTTGCGGAGGAGACCGACATCAGGCCCAAGCCGATGGTGGAGGTCGGAAGCCGGCCGCTGCTCTGGCATATAATGATGCATTACTCGGGCTTACGGCTTTAATGAGTTCGTGATCGCGCTCGGCTACAAGGGCGAATACATCAAGAAGTACTTTGCCGACTATTGCTCGCTTGGAGGGCAATCTTACCGTCAGCTTGGGTCAGGATGGGCCGGGCCGAATCCTGCAACACGTTTCCAGCCATCCCACTTGGTCGGTGGATCTTATCGAGACCGGGACGGAAACGTTGACCGGCGGGCGCGTGAAGCGTCTCAAGCCATACCTGAAGGATAGTCGCTTCATGCTGACCTGGGGCGACGGCGTTTCGGACGTCGACCTCAGGAAGCTCCTTGCGTTCCACGAGGCGCACGGGAAGCTTGCGACGGTAACAGCCGTCCGGCCTCCGGCGCGCTATGGACATATGCGATTTTCGGGCGACCGGGTCACTGCTTTCGAGGAGAAGCCGCAGACCGCGGAGGGATGGATCAACGGGGCCTTCTTCGTTCTCGAACCGGGGGTCATGGACTATATCGATGACGATATGACCATGTTTGAGCATGCGCCGATGGAGCGGCTGGCGGCGGACGGCCAGCTCATGGCGTATCGCCACGAGGGCTTCTGGGGCTGCATGGACACGCTCAGGGACAAGCACAAGCTGCAAGAGATGTGGGACGCGGGAAATCCCCCCTGGGTGACATGGGAGGCGAGGCCCTGACCCGGTTGCCTGAGCCTATTGCCTGCGACGCCACGATTGATTGTTACCGATATCCGTGGATCCATTCCTCACGTGACAACCACACGCTCCGCCACTCGGCGGCGGAGCTTCTCCTGGCGGGTGCAGCGTAACTCAGCACCGAATAGCCGACTGTCCTTATGAGGACGGCCAGCTCAAGAAGGCGGATTCCGACTAGCGAACGCCTTTTCGACCAATGTTTCCTGAGGAACGTGACTTTCGCGGCGAGCAGCCTGCTTGTCTTGGCGGACCGCACACGTTCCGATGCGCCGCCATAGTGAACGATCGCGGCGTCGGGCGTGAAGAGTGGCGCCGCGCCGAGCTGCTTGGCACGATAGCAAAGGTCGGCCTCCTCCGCGTACATGAAGAAACGCTCGTCGAAGCCGCCCAACCCTTCCCAGAGCTCGCGCCGGATAAGCAGGAAGCAACCGCTGACGATGTCCACTTTGCGAACGCTGTCGCGTGCCCAACCTCCGTATCCCTCAGGATTGGTCAGGGGGTTGTCGCGGAAGAGCGTTGTCAAACCGATGGCCTGGGCAAAAAGAGACCACACGGACATGAAGGCCCAGCAGGACGCCGCGTTCAAGGATCCGTCGGCGAAGACGGTGCGCCCCCCCCAAACTCCGGCGTCGGGGTGCTCGCCGGCGAAGGCAACCAGCCGGTCGACCGCATGATCCAGCACCAGCGTGTCCGGATTGAGCAAGAGCAAGAGATCGCCTCGGGCGTGGCGAGCGGCGACGTTGTTTGCGCGCGCGAAACCGATGTTCTCCTGCAGGCGGATGAGTTCGAGCGTCCGGGCACTCCCTTTCGATGGCCTCTGCAGATCCGTCGTGGGAGGCGTTGTCGACGACAATCACCTCGTAGGTGCGGTCCAGGGCCTGGGCAAGAACGGATCGAAGGCACGCAACCGTCATGTCCCGCGTGTTGAAACTTACGACCAGAATCGACAGGTGCGGATGAGGGTCGGGAAGCACGTGCTATTTTCCGTTGCAAATAGCCATCGGAGCGGGCGATTGGTTCAGCTTAGTGGCCAGGCGGTCTCTTAGTCGTGCTTGGGCCGACTGTCTCTCGCCTCGGACTATCATACCTAATCACGCGCCCGGTTTTTTGGCGCAGTTCAAGCGCGGGCGCAGGGAAGCGGGTGCGGCCGGTTTCTTGGCAAATCGGCGGGCACGAGTGCAGCACCTTCCGGCCGCAGGGCGCGACATCCCTGCGCTTGCAATCACCCTCTCGATCTGTGCTTTGTGCGGCGAGAGGAGCCGGGAGTGGGCCTTGAACTCAGCGCAGTTCGACGCTTCGGGTGAGCATCCTCTCGAGAGGTCGGTGCGCCGCGCCCTGAGCGGGTTCCTGCTTTCGCTGCAGCGTCTGAGGCGGGAAAGCTTCGACTCCGCACTCTCCGAGGACGCATGGATCATCGCACCGCATCCGGACGACGAGGTCCTGGGATGCGGCGGCACGATCCTGCTCAAGCGCCGCCTCGGTGCCGAGGTGCGGGTCGCGTTCTTGACCGACGGCACGGCTTCGCATGGGGATCGGGTGGATCGGCGAAAGCTGGCCGAATACCGCAAGGTTGAGGCACGCAATGCCTGCCAGGCTCTCGGAGTTGCCCCTGATCGCGTCTTTTTCCTCGATCTGCCGGACGGGAGGCTGAGCCAGAGTGTCGACGAGTGCGCGGCGAAGCTTCGCGAGCTCTTCGTCCAGTCTCCCAGTGCGCAGCTCTTCGTTCCGCATCGGCTGGAGAATCCAAGCGACCACAAGGCCGCGCGGGGTGCGACGCTTGCCGCGCTCGCCGATGTTCGTGCGCCGGTCCGTGTGTTTGAGTACGCCGTGTGGTGCTGGGACCTCTGGCCGTGGGTGCCATTGGAGCCAGGCGGAAGCTGGCTGCGTCGGGTGGCGCGGCGGGCAAAACGGCTGCTGTCGACGCTTCGATGGCTGTCAGGCTGCCGCACTTTTGTCGACGTAAGAGAAGTCCTTAAGCAGAAGCACCACGCCCTGCTCGAGCATGCCTCGCAAGCGACCGGATTGCCCGAGGCCCCGGGCGCGCCGACTCTGTTCTCGCTGCGAGACGGAGAGTTTGTCGAGCGGCTCATGGGACCGTACGAAGCTTTCGCGTCGTCCGATTTTCGCGAAGGAACCCTCAAGGCCGACACAGAAAAGGGGGCCGCTAACCGGCGAAGCTCGACCAGCAAGAGCCTGCTGATTTCGTGCGTCGCGCTGCTTCTAGTCGGCTGCAGCGGCCGATCACACGGCGGCGAGGGAAGCTTCGGTTTTGAGTATGTCCAGCTCGCCGACGACTATTACCTCTATGAGCGCGACGTCGGCGACATCAACGGCGACGGCAAGAACGACGTCGTCGGCGTTCAGGAGAACGATCCAACCGTCCAGGCCTTTCTGGCGCCGGATTGGAAGCGGACTACGCTAATCAAGTTTACCGCTCCCTATCCGCATCCGCGTGCCGATGACTTCAAGCTTGCGGACATCAACAACGACGGTAATCTCGATGTCGTGACCCGCCTCGGAACCGATCCGCCGAATGACGGTCCCGGCATTGCGGTCTGGTACGAGAACCTCGGCCACGGATCGAAGTTCGTCCAGCACATCATCGGCGACAGCCCGTCCTACGTTAAGGATATCGTGGTCGCCGACTTCGACCGGGACGGCCGCAAGGACATTGCCATGCGGATGGATAGCCAGACGCAGATATTCTTTCAGGAGAAGGACGGGACCTGGACACCGGTCATGCTCAATCATCCTCCTCACGAAGGCATGGATGTGGGTGATATCGACGGCGACGGCGATCCCGATATCATTCTGAACGGCTTCTGGTTCGCCACGCCGAACACGCCGGCCGAGGCACGCATGGCCGACAAGTACGTCTTTCACGTCATCGACGACACATGGTTCACGCAGGACAGTTCAGACTGGCGCGCGAACTCCACCAAGACCGTGGTGGGGGACTTCAATGGAGACGGCAAGCTCGACGTCGCCATCTCCGATTCCGAGCTGCCGGGCTATAAAGTCACTTGGTACAACTCCCCCACGCCACAGATCGACGGCACCTGGATCAAGCACCCGATCGTCCGCGTCGATTACGCCCACAATCTGCAGGCAGCGGATTTCGATCTGGATGGAGACACGGACCTTCTGGTCGGCGGCATGATCAAATCCAAGCAAAAGGGACTGAAGATCCTGCTGAACAACGGCGACGGCACGCAGTGGAAAGAGCACATCATTCAGACCGACGGGAGCTACAGCGCCGAGCTCGGCGATATCGACAACGACGGTGACCCGGACATCGTCGGCATCCGCAACTGGGATCGCCCGCCCAGCTGGATATACCGCAACAACAGCAGCGCGTTGAAGCTGAGCTCGTGGGCGTATCATCAAGTCTCCAAACGGCACGTCCGTACCTTTGGCCTGGCCTTTCCCGATGTGAACCATGACGGCAAGCTCGACATCGCCTCGGGCCCGTTCGTCTATCTGAACCCGGGCGGCTGGATGACCGGCGACTGGAAGCAGATTGCGTTGCCCAGCTACGCTCATGTCTTCGCGACGCTCGATGTGGACGGCGACCAATTCGCCGATTTGATTGCGCAGGAAAACAACCCGAGTGGGGACACCGAGAAACTCTATTGGCTGGAAGCGACCAACAAAGAGGGGACGGAATGGGCGAAGCCCATCGTGATCGGCGAGATACCGCGCGCCTCGGAGCCGGAAGGGTCGCAGGGCTATGCGGTCGCCCAGATCGTTCCGGGGGGACGTCCCGAGATTGTCATCAATACGCCAAAGGGCATCTATTACTTTTCGGTTCCCGCCACCAATCCCGAGGCCGGCAACTGGCCACGTACCTTCGTTGCGCCTGGCGATTCTGAGGAAGGGATCGGTATCGCCGACATCGATGGTGACGGCAACCTCGACATCAGCTTCACGACGGCGTCCAAGGAGGTCAAATGGGCGCGCAACCCGGGTAACGGGAGCGGCAATTGGGATGTCTTCGTTATCGGCTCCGTTCCGGACGCTGTGTGGCTCGACCGCTCCGCAGCGGCGGACCTCAACGGCGACGGTCGCCCCGACATCGTTGTGACGGAAGAGAACGACGGCAAGTTACCAAATGCGCGAGCCTTCTGGTGGGAGCAGCCCGCCGCGGGTGCGACCAATCCGAACTGGGTGCGGCACCTGATCACGACCCAGTACACCATGAACAGCCTGGACGTAGGCGATGTCGATCGCGACGGCGACATGGACCTTGTGATTGCCGAACACCGCGGAACCGATCGGATTGCCGTATGGGAGAACGATGGCCACGGCAATTTCACGCAGCACCTGGTAGATGCAGGCAAGGAAAGCCATTTGGGCGCCCGCCTTGCAGACCTTGACGGGGATGGCGACCTGGACCTGGTCAGCATCGCCTATGACGCTTTCAAAAAGCTCCACCTTTGGAGAAACGACAGCCTGCACAAACCTTGAGCATTCAGCATATTATCTGCTGAGGCGTTGGCCGTTGTTGGCATTTGTCGCCTTCTGTTATATCTCAGCGCGCTAGTGGGTCTTGCAGCCGGCGCTAATGGGCGCCAAAGCGACCACTCGGCGCCTGCTTGGGATGGCAATTCGGGGCGCGCCGTTTTTCGGATTCACTATCGGGATGTTCTTCGGCAGATCGTGGTCGCGGAGCGTGCCAAGATGGATCGGGTGTGGAGCGGCAGGGGCAGTGGTGGTCGAGGTGTGGCATGTTCGGGTGCCGGGGAAAGCGGCGCAGGCTTTCTGCGCGGACCTGAATTGCTGCAGACTGCCGACACGAACACTGCACGCGTAACGGACACTGTGCGATGGACAAGAGCGTTGGACTTCACGTAGGCGAGGCCCGGGAATTAACCGAAGTTCGGGCGACGCGAAGCGTCGGCCAAACGCTGGCGGATGTCTGGCGTCATCGTGAGCTGCTCTATTTCCTCGTCTGGAAAGACATCAAGGTAAAGTACAAGCAGACCGTGCTCGGGGCAGCATGGGCGGTGCTTCAGCCGCTGATCGGAATGCTCCTTTTCACGCTGTTGTTCGGGCGACTGGCGAAGCTGCCGAGCGACGGGTTGCCCTATCCGGTCTTCTACTACACCGCCCTTCTGACATGGACGTATTTCTCGACAGCCCTCGTCATGTCATCGAACAGCCTAGTGATGAACGCGCAGCTCATCACGAAGGTCTATTTTCCGCGCATTCTCCTGCCCACCTCGGCGGTGGTCGGTGCTCTTCTTGATCTCGCGATCGCTTCGGTCATTCTCCTGGTGTTGCTGGTTGTCTATCAGATGCCGTTGACGTGGCATCTGCTATTCTTGCCGCTCGCCTTCGTGCTCCTGGTCATGTTCACGCTTTCGATCGGCCAGTTTCTTGCCGCCCTTTCGGTCAATTATCGCGATATCAAGTATGCCCTGCCGTTCGTCGTGCAGATGTGGTTCTTCGCCTCGCCTGTCATCTATCCCCTGAGCATGGTGCCGAAAAAGCTATCAGTGGGTGCCGAGCCTCAACCCCATGGTCGGCATCATCGAGCTTGTGCGTGCGCTTGTCGCAGATCGGCCGATTCCGTGGCAGGCGCTCGGCGTGTCGGTTGCGGTCACGGTGGTGGCGATGTGTCTAGGCCTTCTCTACTTCAACCGCACCGAGCGCCGCTTTGCGGATGTGGTCTAGGATTTCTGGAGAGCTCGTTGTGCGTGATCGCGTATCGAAGCGAGGCCATCATGGCGCGGCAAGGACGTGTGGCCTCCAGTGCACCTGCGGGAGAGCGGAATGAGTGACCCGGCTCTTAGAGTGTCGCACCTCTCGAAGCGGTATCGCATCGGAGAATACTCCGCCAACACGATGCTTCGCGAAGCCGATCGTGAACGCGGCTGCGCGACCGCTGCGGCGTGAGCAGACGGAGCGCACGACGCGACCTCTGGGCATTGAACGACGTTTCCTTTGAGGTTGGCGAAGGCGAGGTGGTCGGGATCATCGGCCGGAACGGGGCCGGCAAGAGCACGCTGCTGAAGCTTCTTTCCCGGATCACCTACCCGACCTCCGGGGCGAGCCACGTCGGCGGGCGTGTCGCCTCGCTGCTTGAGGTCGGCACCGGTTTCCATGACGAGCTGACGGGCCGCGAGAACATCTATCTGAACGGCTCGATCCTCGGGATGCAGCGCGAGGAGATCAAGCAGCGCCTGGACGAGATCGTCGAGTTCTCCGGCATCGACCGGCTGATCGACACGCCGATCAAACGCTACTCCTCCGGCATGCGGCTGCGGCTCGGATTTGCGGTCGCCGCGCATCTGTCTCCCGACATTCTGCTCGTCGACGAGGTTCTTGCGGTCGGCGACGCTGATTTTCAGAAGAAATGCCTCGACGCGATGGACGACCTCCGCAGCAGCGGGCGAACGGTCCTCTTCGTGTCCCACAACATGGCGGCCGTGGAGAGTCTTTGCTCGCGCTGCATCTGGATCGAGGCGGGGCGCATCAAGGCAGATGGAGAGGCGCGCGCCGTCGTTGGCGAGTACATGCGGACGTTCGCACAGGCGTCTACGGGAAAGATCGACCTCGAAAGTGTCGAAACCCGCACCGGAAACGGTGAAGGCCGGTTCACCCACTTCGAATTCCTGAACCCGGCCGGAGAGACCACGAATGTCATCCGCAGTGGTGATGCACTGACGATGCGTCTGCACTACCGGATGAACAAGACGATGCGCGATCTCGTCATCGGCATCAATATCCACACCGAGTACGGCACCCTCCTGACGGCGAGCAACAATTGGGCGACGGGAGATGACATCCCGTTCGTGAACGAGGGGGATGGCTTTGCCGATTTCGAGATTGATTGTCTGAACTTGCTGCCAGGCCGCTACTACCTCTCCCTCTGGCTTGGCAAATGGGAGCATCAGCTGGACGTCTTGAAGAATTGCATCGCATTCGATGTGGAATCCGCCGATTGCTACGGCTCAGGCAGGGGCATCGAGAGTTGCTTCGGATTGATCTACCTGCCGTCGCGCTGGAAGTCGCGCGCTCCACAGGAACTCGGCGCGCTCGCCGAAGCGTGATGTGGACCAGCATGAACGTGCGTGCCGCCGACGGCCTTGGCATGCTGCCGCAGCGGCCTGCCCTTGGCGACGTGGTTCTTCACGACGATTTTCTCGACGTTCGAAAGAACGGCAAGGTCATCGGCACCGCCGCCACCAGTGGACAGAAGCGCTTCGGAGTTGATGTCGAAAGGGTATTGAGTATTGACAACGGCGCTCTGCGCATCGCTCCTCTGGTTGAAACGGGTTTTGGGCGTGTCGCCCTTTCATACGGCCCATTTCCAAAGCGGGCTGGCATGGCCTTCGCCGTTTACATGCTGAACGGACACAACACGGCGCAGGCGGAGACGTCTGCCTGACACGTTCAGGGGGCGTCTGCGATGGTGGCTTGCCGGCAGTGGTGTGGACCCCCGATGGAAAAGACTGGCGCAGTGGCTTCGCAGCGGCAGGGTCCGTCGTGTATTGCGGCAAGTGCGACGGTGGAAGCGCACGGCGCTCGGTGAGCAGCCAGTGGCGATCCTTGATGAGAACCTAGCCGTCGGCTGGTTTCCTTCCGCTGTTATCGCGGACCCAAGGATGCAGGGCGATTGTTTCGTCATGCATGCGTTGGGCCCCGAAAACGGAGAACTGTGGATCGCGGAGAACGGATCCCGGATGCGCCTTCTGCCCGGCGTACAGAATGTGCCCCTCTATTATGTCGGCGTTCTGCGGGCGGGGGGGATTGTCTACTACGTCTCCTCCCTCGAGGGAGCTGCCGCGCTTCCCTCCTATCCGGCGATGCGACCTGTCGCAGTCGGCTCAGCGCCGGGAAGCGAGGAGCTGCACCTCGGAATTCATCAGAGCGTTCTTGGGCAAGTCGGATGGCGGCTGGACAGCCGGGTCGAGGGCGTTCGCGTCGCTGAGCTTGGCGGATTCGACACCTGGTACGCAGGCGCGCATGCCGCGGACCGGCTGGATCACCCCCCTGTCGACAAGGCACCCGCAGAGCTCGGCCTGTCGTGGGACGTGCGGTCCGTGGCACGAGATGCGGATTCTGTCGACGCCGGGCCTCTGACCTTGGCGCTCCTGGACCCGCGCGCGCCGAGCGGGTTGGTGCATGTCGTCGGCGAGCGGAGAGAGCTCGCTAGCGGGACACTGTCCTCGTGTGGCGTTGTCTTGATGAACGTAACCATTGGCAGCTGACTTTTCGAGAGTCTGGCATGCGAGCTCGCCGTGGTGGAAGACGGTATGCGCCAGGTCATCGCCTCGCGGCGCGATGCGGCGCACGCTCCCAGCAAGCGCCGACTGCAGGTCCTCGACGACGGCAATCGCTTGATGGCTTACGTCGATGGAGAGCCGCTGGCACAGGGCTGGATCGTCGATTCCCGACTGCACGACGAGACGAAGGTGGGATTTCTGCTCGACGGCGCGGTGAGTTTGGGGCCCGTCGATCTCGAGGCGCATCCGAGGCAGGTGATGCTCCCGCAAGTCCTCGAGATGGGCGCGCCGTGGTTCCGCAAAGGGACACAGGAAGTCATTGCGGACGATTTTTCCGGGGCGCGGGGCGATCTCGAAGGCCGCCAAACGCCGGTCGGCGGGAAGCAGTGGCATCGCCTGATCGGCAGCGGCGTGTTCGAAGTAACAGGCCGCGGGAGCGCCGCCATACAGGGAACACCGCAGCGCCCGTGTCCCGGACGCACCGCCTACTGCATAGACTGGCCCCATCCGGAGTTCGTCGACCTGGAGGTTACCGTCACGCCGCCCGACGAGGACAGCGACAAGCGCGCGGTTACCACCGCCGGGTTTATCCTCTATCAGGACGCCGAAAACTACGTGACGCTCAACGCGTTCAGGTCGAGCTTCTACCCGGCCGGCTCCGTCTCGACGTTCTTCAAGTTCAACGGTTTCGAGGACGTCTACGACGCAATCTGGTCGAATGTCGGGGATCGGATTCTCTACGGCAAACCGACGCGGTTGAGGCTCACCTGCGACGGCGAGCGCTATCTCGTGTTCCTCAACGACGAGACGGTTCTCTATCGCGCCTTCCGGGATGTCTATCCCGATCTCAAACGCCTCGTGATCCGCAAGGTCGGTCTCGTCGCCAACTGGGAGTTTGGGACCGACACGGGCAGCAAGTTCGAGCAGCTCAGGATGCGCGTCTGATGGGGCGTGAGTTCCCCCGCGCGTTGCTTGAAGACCTCCGGTGTCCGTATTGCGGGTCGAACATCCGACCGATCCTGGAGGTCGCCTCGTCGCCTCTTGGGCTTGAACACGGCGTTCTCCGCTGCGACTGCTATGAATACCCGGTCGTCGAGGGCATCCCGGTGCTGCGGCAGATCAGTCCTGTCGCGTCGATCGCAAACGAGGCGGTCGAGCGGTTGCGCAAGCGCGACCTTGTCGGCGCCCGGCAGTGGCTGATGGAGGCCGGGCGAGCGCCCGGCGTGCCGCAGCCGACGGCGCATTCCCTCGATCACGACCGCCACAGGCGATGGTTGGATCGGCTTCGAGGCCACTCCGCTGGGCCGCAGGCGAACGACCGCGGCACGTTCGAGGAGTCGCTCCGCGCAACTCGTCCCGGTGTCTATGCCGACTACCTCTATCAGCGCTTCGCGAACCCTAGCTTCCTGGCGGCGGTTCCCTCGGTCGTCATTCTCGGCGACCATCACGGACGATCGCCTCGAAGACGCCTGCTCGAAATCCTGTGTGGAATCGGACATTTGAGCGCGACAGTCACTGCCCTTTGTCCAGAGACGGAGGTGGTCGCGACGGATATCGATTTCGTCAATCTTTCGATTGCCCGTCGCTTTCTGGCGCCAAACTCCGTGGCAATGTGCCTCGACGTTGAAGTGCCGCTGCCGTTCGCATCAAACACGTTTGACGGCCTCTACTGCCTCGACGGGTTGCACTACGTTCGATCCAAGACGTCTCTGTTGCGCGAGGCCGACCGCGTCGTGAGCGATGAAGACGGCGTCTGGCTGTTCGCCCATATGCACAACGCGGCGGCTGCCAACGTCAACGCCGGCGCACCGCTCGACGCTTATGGCTATGCGGCGCGCTTCGTGTTCGGGGAGCAACGGCTGGTTCCGGAGGCGGCTATCCTACGAGGGTTCCGGAGCGATGGCTCCGTCGACCTTACGGGGCCGGCTGACAAGGCGGACGTGGAATCCAGCAACGCCCTTACACTGTTCGGGGGACGCAACGATGCGCTGTGGCACCGACACGAGCGGCTGGACGAAGCCTTGGGGCGGCGCCCTGATCTTCTGTGGTTCAATCCCTTGTACCACTTGGAAAGAAGCGGCGACGAGCTGGTCGCAACGGCGAAGTGGCCCTCGGACGCGCTCCGCGCTGAATGCTCGGTAAGCGGTTCCCCGGTTCCGGAGTTGGTCCATTTGCGCGCCGGGACGGTCGCAGAGATCACTGCCGCTAAACGCTCGGGATATCTATCGGAGCGCGTTTGCGAGCTCTTGTGCTCTTCGGTTCTCGTCAGCCTGCCCGAATGCTATTCGCGTCCGGAGCGTCTCCTGTGAGCTTTGTGGCTGCAGATGTGGAAGGCGGAACTGCCGCCCAGCGCCATCATGCGTGAGTTGACCGAAGACAGAATTGAGGCCGTTCTCTCTGCCGGGAGCTTCCGGCGTCGATTGAACCGGCTGGGGGCAGAGCTTCGCTTGCGTGCTTCTTTGTCGCTGCGTCGATCCAAGGTGCAGGTGATGCAGAGCGGTGTGGCAGCCGGCGCTCGGTTCTGCCCGGGGCCGTCTAATCCCGACTACGGCTTAGGAAGTAACGAACTCCCCGTCCAAGAGGCCATCAAGGAGCTTCTCGAACCTGGCGATGTCTTCTACGACATCGGCGCCAACGTGGGGTTCTTCACGATAGTCGCCGCGGGGCTGGTAGGGCCGTCGGGGACGATGGTCGCGTTCGAGCCACTACCCCGCAACTTCGTGCACCTTCGTTTCAACTGCTCTCTCAACGATCTTCACAACGTCACTTGCGTCGAAGCCGCGGTCGGCTCGGCGACGCGAAATGAGAAGCTGCTCGTTGCGGAATATTCAGGCGGCTCCGCGCTGGAGTCCGCCGATACACCCCCGGATGTCGTGGGTAGCTTGGGCGTTGCGATGGTGGCCCTTGATGATTGGGTCGCATCGGGAAGAGGGCCGACGCCGGACGTCGTGAAAATCGACGTCGAAGGTGCGGAACTCGACGTCTTGAAAGGGATGCAGGCGATTCTTGCCCGCAAGCGCGTCAGCATCGTTCTCGAAACTGACGGTCCGGACGTGGCTGCGGTCGAGCAAAAAACGAGCGCGTGCCGCGACTTGCTGCAGCGTCTCGGTTACCGGACACGCGCGCTTCCGGAGTCGTATCCGGGAAATCGATGGTTGGTGCGGCACTTCGTTGCGGAGGCGGTGACGCGATAGGGTCACCAGAATGCGCTGTCCTGCCTCGGCGGGTCTCAGAGGGCGCCGGCTGCATCCGGACTGGAGCCCACGGCTCGATTATGAAGAGCGTCGAGTTTATTCGAACTCCATGCTGCGCCAGTCGAGGACCTTGATGGTGGCGCTGTTGATACGATCCAGCCAGCGCGTATTCGCATAGCCGAGGAGACAGTTCTCCTTGGTCGCGATGAGGACCGGGCGGTAGGCGCGCTGAAAGGCCGGATCCACGAGCAGCCCCTTCAGGTAGCCCGCCGTAGGCATCCGGGATCACATGGCGACGTTCTTGGCTGCAGTCCTGCGGGAACATGTCGGAATTGATCAAATCCGGCTCGGCCCGCCAGAATACGTCTTTTTCAAAACTGGCGTGGCTGCGAATTCCGACCTTGACCGGATTTGCATGCGCCATTTCGGTCCAATTCAGTCCCATCAGGTCCAGGATCGTGCCGTTGTATGTGAGCGCGACCGCGCCGGCGGCAGTTACGCCCAGCACGGGGCTGGGGGTCGATCGTGTTCAAGGACGCCCGAATGCCTGACCGCTTCTCACGATCGTGAAGTTGAAGTGCATCTCTTCGCGGGACTCATGGTAACGTACGAAGAGAATCCGATCGTGTAGATTGAAATCAGACCACAGATGAGCGCTCGCGGCGGCGTTTCCCATCCGAACTCGGGCAGCCCTTCGAGCGCGATTGCGACAAGCGCGACCGGTGCTGCAGGGAGAATGGGAATGATCGGCTGGTAAAAGCGCCAGAAAGGAAAGATATCGCCACCCAGCATCACGTAGGTCGCGAGCACACCGAATATCGCAGTTGCCGCAACGAGCACGGCGGCTGAACGGTAATATTTCCGGGAGACGACCGTCCCCGCGGTCACTAAGACCCACAGCAGGATGAAAACACTGGCGAACGGCGCCTGGGAAATGAAAGCGAACAGATATTGCAGTCCGGCCTTGATATTCGCCAGGTGATCCGATGATACCTTGGCGTAATAGGTGTTCGGGAAGACGTAGCCAAAGTATGTCAGCCGGGCGAGACGTCATCGACGCAAACACAAAGAGGACAACGCCGAGCGCAATCCACGCCATGCGACGCCGGTGACTGAAAATTCCGGCAAGGGCAAGTAACCCCGCGGCCATCGCGATCCCTTCCGGGCGTACCGAGGGCACGAGTGCAGCTGCAACGAGCAACGGCCAGTGTTGCTGTTGCTCGTCCTGAAAGAGAAGGATGGTGCGCCAGATCAACCAAAGTAGCACCGCGGACCAGAGCGCGACTTCCATCATCGTCCAGACTGTCCAAAGGAAGAAGCTGGGAGCCGCAAGTAGTGCGACGACCATCAACCAGCGAAACATCGCAGATGGCGCATTGAGATAACGCGCGACGAGCTCGGCGATGTTGAGAGCCGCGTATAAGGCCGCCACCGTCAGTCCAAAGGATATCGCCAGGATAAGGTATTCGGGCGCGGATGTGACGAGGTAGGTAAGGGTTACCACTATCGTCCAGAGCACGGACGTCGCGCCTTCGACCCGCTCGCCACCGATGTTGTAGACGTAGCCGTAGCCGTTCGCGATATTCTCGGCATAGGAGCGGGTTATAGCTGCGTCGTCTATACCGTTGAGAGGCGGGTGGCCGATCAGAAGCCAGGCGACTGCCGCCCCGATCGCAGTAACCGCGATCGCGATAGCAAGGATGGGTATTAAATCGATGTGGACTTGCGCCCGACCCGTTCTATCGCGAAGCTGGGCCGCTAGCGTGTCAGCTCTATGCAATGGTGAGACGCTCACGCCATGTAACCTGACGGCGGATTACTCCGCCACCTGACATCGGAATACTGTTCTTGGCGTATACCCTTCTCCAATGTCGCATTCAACCGGTTTCGTGATACTTCTGAAGTCGAGTTGCCTTTTCCGACGATGTGGTGAACGCGGCTATCCGGGTGGATAGTTCTTGGCGAGAGCTCAACGTAATCATGTCGAAGTAAGCGTCGTGTCGTGCAACCGGCTCGACGGTAGCTAGATCCAGAAGCGCCCGGCCAACACGACGATGATGAAAAGCAGCCCAGTAAGCTGGCTGACGCGGTCGCTTATCGCGAACACCAAAGGATCGTCGTGTATCTGACCTCGCCGAGCTCGGATCCAGATGCGATTTGTCCAGAACAGAAGAAGGAGGCAGAGCAGCCAGAGCACTTGGCTGTTCGGATAGAGCTTGGTGACCTCGGCGCTATTGAGATAGAGAGCAAGGACAACGACCGAAGCGGTAGCGTTGGCGACCCCGAGCGTGAACATTGTCTCCTGGTCGCCGCGATAGTAGCCGCGTCCTCGCGCTTTTTCGTCGGCTCCCTGCAATCCTGCGGTTTCGACGTATCGCTTGAGGTAAGCAAGGCTCACAAAGATGAAGACTGAGAAGGCCAGCAGCCATGTCGATACTACGACACTTATCGCCGCGGCGCCTGCGATGACGCGCAGAGTGTAAAGCACCGCGAGAGTCATCACATCGACGGCTGATGATTTCTTCAGCACGAGCGAGTAGGCGTTGGTCAACAGAAAGTAGAGGGCGAGGAAGAGAGCGAAAAGGGGTGGAAGTAGTGCGAGCGCCAGCGCCAGTGCCGCGATCGGGAAGAGGACGACCGCCGCTATAGCCAATCCCATGGGCAACTCGCCGGCGGCAAGCGGGCGAGCGCGCTTCGTCACATGAGCGCGGTCGGCCTCCAGATCGAGCAGGTCATTCAGAAAGTAAACTCCCGACGCGCACAGACTGAAGGCGAAGAAGGCCAGGAGTGAATTCGTAACGGCAGTGGGGTCGCCATAAGTGTGGGAAGCGGCAAGCGCGACGAAGACCAGGAGATTCTTGGCCCATTGGCGCACGCGCATCTCGCGGACGAAGGCCCGCAACACGCTGCGCGAATTGATACGCAAAGACAGCTTGTTTTCGGCGGCCAACTTTGAAGAGTCGCGCCGTGGCGCATTGACCAGAATTGCCGATTGCGCCTCGTCCCAGATCACCCGATCGGCTGGCCCATTGCCGGCATAAACGAACGGACGACCGTTCGTTTCTCTCGGATCTTTTCCAGCTTGCGCCGACCCTTCAGGTTCAGATGGGCATCGGTGGCGATGACGTCGTCGAATATCCCAAGATGTCTCGCCACGCGCCGGGCATGGCGCCAATGGGCGGATGTCGCCAGCACCAGAGTGTGGCCTTGGGCGCGCTGCTCCTTGAGATACGTGACAAGTTCGCTCTCATAGGGCAGCGAGGCCGCGTTCAGGCCAGCCGATCTGGCGACCATGGCCTTGGCAACCGCGCGCCCGCGGACGAGCCAGAGACGCGAGCAGTCGGAAGATGTTCAGCGGATTGCGCCGGAGGAGAGCAAAGATCGCCTCGACGAAAAGGTCGGTGCGGACCAAAGTGCCGTCGAGATCGACGAAAATCGTGGGCTCGGCCCGTGCCTGTTCCTCGCGCGGCGGTCCCGGTCGCTTAATCCTCACGACATTCCGCGTCTTCATTGGACTATGCTTCGCCCCTCACAGCGACAGCCGCTTGAACACAAACTCAGGTGTCATGCGGATAGCTGCCATCACTGGCCACCAAATTTTACGGACATAGATAATGTCGCGGCGCGCCTTCCAAGCTCGGTAGATTGCCCGGCCCACTTCGTCTGGCTCTGCGGTGAGCGCTTTCGGCAGGTTCATGCCCGCTGTCATCCGCGTGGCGACGAAGCCGGGCTTGACGGTGATCACCTGCACGCCTGATTTCGCCAACCGGTTGCGCAGGCCCGACAGGTAGGCGGCGAAGCCCGCCTTGGCCGAGCCGTAGACATAATTGCTGGCGCGGCCGCGATCGCCGGCCACCGAGCCGACGCCTATCAGTGCGCCATGGCCGCGCGCCTCAAAGCGATTGGCGAACTCGCCCAGGATGCTCGCCGGGCCTTCGTAGTTGCTGCGCATCACCTCGACGGCTCGAGCCGTATCCGCAATGCTTTCGGCATGCTCGCCGAGCAAACCCACAACGCAGAGGACGATCTCGGGCAACTCCGGCAGCGCCGCGACGAAGCGGCCGTGGCGTTCGGTGGCGAGAGCATCGAACTCATGTGTGCTGACCGCGACCCGATAGCGAATGCGAAGGTCCTCGGCATCGGCTTCGAGCCGTTCCGCGCGCCGGGCCGCCAGCATGAGATCGTGACCTTCAGCCGCGAAGACGTGCGCGGCGGCGAGGCCAATGTCCGAGACCGCGCCAAGGATCAGAACGGTGCCGGCGCGATCGCTCAAATGTCCAGCCTCCCGGCTAAATTGGAAGAGAAGCGGCGTCCGGCGCCGATCTCATCGCGCACCTCGATGAAGCGGCGAAGCTTCGGGTAGCCACACCGCAGCATCTCGCGATCCATCCGCGCATCCTTCGCGAGATAGATCCGCCCGCCGTGGTCGGCGACGATGGCGTCAAGCTCGGCGAGAAGCGGGAGGGTGCCCTTTCGGATCGGAAAGTCGAGGGACAATGTAAAGCCCTCCATCGGGAAGGACAGAAGTCCCGCTTCCTTCCGGCCCGAAGAGCTTGAGAACGGCGAGGAACGAGCCCATGCCGGATCGGCCGATCCGGTCAAGCAGTGCGGCGAGCCCCGCCCTGCTGGCTTCCTTGGGGAGCACGCATTGATACTGCGTGAACCCCCGCCGTCCATAGATGCGGTTCCACTCCAAAACTGCATCGAGCGGATAGAAGAAGCTGTCGTAGTCGACGAGACCGGTGCGGGAGGAGCCGCGCCAGAAGTACAGTTGATTGAACGCTCGCACGCTGAGGTGATTGAGAGCCAATCCCGGGAGCGTGATCGGCATCCGCCGTGTGCGTCGACGGCGCGCAACGAGCGGTGCGGCGGCCTTGCGTGGATCGAGATCTGACAGTCCTGCGTGCTCGCCCCTGTTCAGCACGGCGCGTCCCATGGCGGGGCCGCGGGCGAGGCAATCGATCCAGGCAACTGAATAGGTCCACCCGGCCGAAGCCTCAAAGGCGTCCATCACCGCGTGAAGATCGACGCAGCGCACGATTTCCTGGCGAATCCAGGCGGTCTCAATGGGCTTTAGGCGGAAGGCCGCCGAAACGATCACGCCTGTCAGTCCCATTCCGCCGCAGGTCGCCTCGAACAGATCCGGGTTCCCCTCGGGAGAGCAGGCGATCAGCGTTCCGTCCGGGAGAACCAACTCGAGGCTTTCTACATGACGGCCAAAGCTGCCGGCGACATGATGGTTCTTGCCGTGCACGTCGGCGGCGATCATGCCGCCGATGGTGACGAATTTCGTTCCCGGGGTGACCGGCGGGAACCATCCCCGCGGCACGAACACTTCAAGCAGATCGGCGAGCATGACGCCGCTCTCGCAGACGATGCGGCCGCTCTCGGCGTCGAAGGACCGTATGCGGTTGTGGCGCCGTGTCAGAAGAGTCGCCTTTGGATTGAGCGCTGCGTCACCGTAGGCCCGGCCGTTGCCGCGTGCGATTAGTATCGGCTCGGCTGCCACCGCTGCCGCGACTGCGCATGCTCCGCGCGCATCGAGCGTTCGGCAGTCCATCGCCGCCGGGAAGTTCCCCCAGCCCGCCAGCTTCATGGCACGGCGCTCCGAAACACGAAGCGGCGGTCGAGCCGGTATTTTGTGTAGTAGCCGACCGCCAGGCCGAGCACTGCGCCAACGTAGGTCATGGCCGGATTGGTGAAAACCAAGTGAAACACTGTTTCGGTGCCCCAAAAGATCGCGGTCGTGGCAAGACCCATCAGCGTATAGAGAGCGAACTTGCGGCCATGCGCGTGAAAGCCGGATTCTACGTCGAAGAATACCCAGTTCTTGTCCAAGATATACTTAAAGACAAGCCCAATGCCGGTGCCGACGGCAATCGCAAGCGCCAGAGAGAAAGGACCGTGATAGAGAGTGAACGTCGCCCATTGGGCCGCAACGTTTGCGCCCGTAGCGACGGCGGCAAAGGCTGCGTAGCGCGCCGCAAGTACTGCCGGCGACAGCCGCGCGCCGACAGGGTCGCGGTTCGTCCGGATCGCCGCAGAAGACGGCGCGCTCTGTGCAGCCATGTGTCGTGCCCGCAGGTTGGCGCGACCTTACCGATTCAGACTTCGATAGCAAAATGACGCGCATGTACAGTTACTGCAAAGGGGGCGTCCCGGTGTGGGGAGATTTGCTTGCTTAAGGCTAACTCCGACGATCGGGTTGCATCGGGATGTTGGCTCATCCCAGATGGTGTAAGGAGCCGTCGCAACGGGGTTGCCCCGGAAGCTCTGGCGCGGATGCAAGAATTCTTAGCTGCGGGGCGCCAGTTTGTTTTTCGAAGTCGATGGGCAAGACGCGGCTATATGGGCGCGTATCGCGATTTCCTGCGGCATCTGGGCTAATGGTCGGCGCGGCGGGTCGTCGCCGAGGCGAGTTCAACGGGGGTAGATAGATACG
>CAVXFK010000024.1:0-43614 GCA_963761005.1 uncultured Alphaproteobacteria bacterium | reverse complement strand
TCGACGCGGACGGCAACGGCTATGTCCGCAGCGAAGGCGCGGGCGCCGTGGGACCAGAAGCCGCTCGATCGGGCGCTCGCCGACGGCGACCGCATCTACGCCGCCATCCGCGGGAGCGCGGTCAACCAGGACGGCCGCTCGTCGGGGCTGACGGTTCCGAACGAGGACTCCCAGCGCGCGATGCTGAAGACATCGCTGCGGCGCGCCGGCGTCGAGCCCCGCGCGGTGCAATACGTCGAGGCGCATGGTCCTGGCACCGCGGTCGGCGACCCGATCGAGGCGCGCGCGATCGGCGAGGCGTTTTCCGAGGGGACGCCCCGACTCTACGCGCCGCTCCGGATCGGCTCGGTGAAAACCAATATCGGCCACCTCGAAGCCGCATCGGGAATTGCCCGGACAGATCAAGACGGCGCTCGCGATCAGACATCGCCAGCTGCCGCCGTCGCTGCATTTCAAGAACTGGAACCCAGCGATCGAAACTCCTCGCGGGCATTGAAGCTCTATGTCGTGACCAGGCTCGAGAGCTGGCCCGACAATGGTTTTCCGCCGACCGCGGCGATCAACTCGTTCGGATTGGTGGCGCGAATGCGAGCGTGGTGCTCGGCGCGGCGCCGGAGGCCACAAGCGCGAAGCAAAACGACAGCGAAGCTCCGGCGCAGGCGGAAATCCTGCCGCTCTCGGCGCCATGACCGGACGCTCTGCGCGCGCTTTCGCTGCGCTATTCGGAACTTTTGCTCTCCGGCCGCGATGAGGTCCCGGCGATCTGCGGCGCGGCGGCCCTCGGCCGCGCCCATAATGACTACCGCGTCGCGGTGGTCGGCGCCTCGCGCGAAGCGCTTGCGGACGCGCTCGATTCCTTCGCCGCCGGCGATTTCGCCGCGAACATCGCCACGGCCCGCGCCGGCGGCGTCGGCGCCGACAGGCCGGTGTTCGTGTTTTCGGGGATGGGGCCGCAATGGTGGGCGATGGGCCGCCAGCTCCTCGACAGCGATCCCACCTTCATCGCGACGATGGAACGCTGCGATGCGGCGTTGCGGCCCTATTCCGACTGGTCGCTTCTCGACGAATTCCGTGCCGAGGAAGCCAGCTCGCGGCTCGCGCATCCCGAGCTCGCGCAGGTCACCAACTTCGCGCTGCAGGTTTCGCTAGCCGCCGTCTGGAAGACGTGGGGGGTTGTCCCGGCCGCCGTCATCGGACACAGCGGCGGCGCCATGGCCGCCGCCTGCGAAGCGGGCGTCCACTCGCTCGAAGACGCCATCTGGCTGGCCTTCCACCGGAGCCGGCTGCAGGGCCGGGACTTCAATGCCGGGCAGATGCTGGCCGTCGGCTTGACCGAGGATGAAGCGCGCGGGCTGATCCGCGGAGTTGAGGACCGCGTGTCGATTGCCGCGATCAACGGGCCGAAGTCGCTGACAATGGCCGGCGATGGCGAATAACTTCGGGGGCTCGCGGATCGGCTGTCAGAGCGGCAGGTCTTCGCGCGGATGCTTGCGGTTACGATCGCCTATCACAGCCCGAAGATGGGATCCGATCCAACCGCAGTTCATGGAAGCGGTCGGTTCGCTGAAGGGCGCTTCAGCGCGCATCCCCTTCGTCTCCGACACGACGGGAACCTGGGAAGACGGCGCGCCATGCGATGCGGATAATGGTGGCGCGCCATCCGCCAGCCGGTGCGTTTCGCCGACAGCATGTTCACGCTAATCGACGGCGGCTACACCACCTTCGTCGAGGTCTCTCCGCATCCCGTTCTCGCCGCCTCGATGGGCGAATGCCTTCAGGCGCGCGGGGTGAAGGGGCTGGTCGTGCCTTCGCTCCGGCGCAACGAGGATGAGCGCGCCATCATGCTGCGCTCGCTCGCTGCGCTCTATGCGAACGGCGCGACGCCGGATTGGGCGGCGCTCTACCGGCGGGACGCGACGATTTCGCTCCCTTCCTATCCCTTCCAGCGCGAGAGGCACTGGTTCGAGCCGGGAGAGGATGGTGGCAGCGACATCGACGCCGGAGGCGAGGTCGACGAGAATCCGTTGCTCGGCAGGCGTCTGGTGAGCGTTCAGCCGCTGTGGGAGACGCGCTTCGACAACCCGAAGCTCGCATATGTCGAAGACCATCTGATCCAGACGCAGGCGATCTTTCCCTGCGCAGGCTACGTCGTTCCCGCTACTGTGCTGCCGCGCGGCGCATCGACCCGAAGGGCGTATCGGTAGTCCGCGAAATGGGAGTTCCTGCGCCCGCTGATCGTCGGAGACCGTGCAAGGCTCCGCCTCCAGACCGCGGTCTCAACCGAAACGCAGAAGGTGCAAATTTTCCCGGGCGGATGCTGAATGCTCCGCGTGGCCGCTCTATGCGACAGCGGTGATGGGCCGGAGCGGCGCGGCAGTGGGAGACGCTCGACGTCGCCGCGATGCTCGCTCCCCTGAGCGCCACGGCGGATGTCTCGCGGGTCTACGAGCGTCTGCGAAGGCGCGGCCTCAACTACGCGCCGCGCTTCATGGGCATCTCCGAGCTTCACGTGGCGGAGAGGGAGGCGCTTGGACGGATCGGGCCCGTCGCCGACCTTCCCGCCGATCCCGACAGGCACACCCCGCGCTTCTCGACGCCGCGTTCCAGCTCCTGGCGATCGTCGCCGACGCGAGCCGACCCGACGGAACGGAGCTCTTCCTGCCGACGAAGATCGATGAGGTGCAGCTCTTCAAGCCGGCCGGCGATTCCTTCTGGGCGCATTGCACGCTCGACACCGCCGTTCGTCCTCGGCTTCGGGCTCCTTCCGCATCGTCGATTCCGATGGTGCCCCGATCCTCGTCGTGAAGGGGCTTCACGCGCAGCTCGTCGAGACGGGCGCAGGCGACCAGCTTTCGCAATGGCTCTACCAGTACCGCTGGGAAGAAAAGGCGATCGACATCGCCGACGCATCGCCCCGCCGCTCGGCGCTTTTCCCGGAAGCGCTCTCCGGGCTTGCCGAAGAAACCGCCGCGATCGTCGCTCGCGCCGAAGCGGCGACCGGCTGGCACCGCTATTATTCGGAAGCGGAGGCGGCGCTTTCCGATTTCGCCGCGGCGCAGGTTCTTGCCGCTTTCGCCGAACTGGGGCTTGCGGCGAAACCCGGTGACGTTCTCGCCGGCGCGGCCATTGAGAAGCTCAAGGCGAGCGAGCCTTCCGGCGGCCGCTGGACCGACTGTCTCATCGCGCTTCTCGAGGAGACGCGCACAGTCGAGCCCGTCGCCAACGGCTGGCGCGTGCTCCGCGTCCCCTCGGCCGAGCCCGACGCCGTAAAGCTCGATGGATACGAAACCGACATCGCTCTACTCGCAGAGGCGGGCCGCACGCTCGCCGCAGCGCTTTCGGGCGAACATGCTGGCCGCGATGCCGTCTTCACCGGCGACACGTTGCCTCTTCTCACGCGCTTCTACAGCGAAGCGCCGGCGTCGGCCTTCTACAACCGCATCCTCTCCGACGCGGTCGCTTCGCTTCTGGCGCGCTCAACATCATCGGGGGCGCTGCGCGTGCTCGAAGTCGGCGCCGGCACCGGCGGAGCAACGGGCGCGATCGTGGACCGCTTGCCGGGCGGCGCCCGCTACCTCTTCACCGACGCAGCGCCGCTTCTCCTCGATGCCGCGAAGGAACGCTTCGCCGACATTGCCTCGCTTGAGACCCGCGTCTTCGATCTCACGGGCGACGCGTCCGCGCAGGAGATCGCGCCGGCCTCCTTCGATCTCGTGGTCGCGGCGAACGTCGTCCACGCCACTCCGCGCGTCGGCGCGGCGCTTGAGAGGCTGCGAGATTTCTCCTGCCGGGCGGCGTCCTCGCGATGATCGAGATCACGCGGCACCCGCGCTGGCTTGACGTCATCTTCGGCCAGACGCGCGGCTGGTGGTCGTTCGAGGACCGCGATCTGCGGCCCGAGCATCCGCTGCTCGAATCGGCCGTGTGGAAACGCGAGCTCGAAGCGGCCGGCTTCGCCGGCGTGTGGACCTCGGTCGAAGCGGACGCTCCGGGCGAGGCGGCGCAGACTGTCATGGTCGCCACGAAGCCGCGCGTCGCCTCGGAGGGCGCGCCGTGGCTGATCTTGAGCGATGCGGGCGGGGCAGGGGACCCGATCGCCGAGCGGTTTCGGGCTCTCGGCGAGGAGGTCGTCACCGTCGCGCGCACCGGGATTACGTCGCTTCTCGACGGGCTCGGCACACCGCCAAAGGGCATCGTGCATCTCTGGTGTCTCGACGATGGCGGCAACTTCGACGAGGCGAGCAGGGCGGGCGTGCATACGGCGCTGGAGCTCGTGCGGGAGCTTCTCGCGAGGGAGGCGCTGCGCCGTACGCCGCTCTGGTTCGTGACCGCAGGCGGAACAATGACGCCGGGGGACCGGGAGGGCCGGGTGTTCCAGGCGCCGGTTTCGGGGCTCGGACGCACGCTCCTGAAAGAGCAGCCAGACCTTCCGCTCCGCCTCGTCGACATCGGCGCGGCGGCAGGCGCCGAAGAATACGACGCGCTCGTCCGCGAGCTCACCGAACACGACGCGGACGAGGAGATCGCGCTGCGCGGGGCAAAACGACACGTGCGGCGGCTGCGTCGCGTGGCGCCCGCCGATCTCCCGTCGCGAGACGATCTCTCGAAGGCGCGCGCGCTGCCGTGGCGCGCCGAATTCGGAACGCGCGGCTCGCTCGGCTCGCTTCAGATTCGCGAGTTCGTGCGCCCGCCGCTCAAGCCGCATGAGGTTCGCGTCGACATTCGCGCCGCGAGCCTGAACTTCCGCGACGTCATGCTGACCATGGGCAACATTCCCGGGCTCGAAGGCGAACTGTCGTTCGGACATCAGCATATCGGCAGCGATTGCGCGGGCATCGTCGCCGAGGTCGGCTCCGCGGTGACGCGTGTCGCACCCGGCGACGCGGTGATGGGTATGGCGCCCGGCGCGCTCGGCTCCGAAAGCACGACATCGGGCGAGCTCCTCATCAAAAAGCCCGCCGCACTTTCCGTCGAAGAGGCGGCGAGCGTGCCGACCGTCTTCCTTACGGCGTGGTACGCGCTCGTTCGGCTCGCGCGCCTCGCCAAAGGCGAGAGCATCCTCATCCACGCCGCGACGGGCGGCGTCGGTCTCGCCGCCATCCAGATTGCGCAGGACGTCGGCGCGGAGATCTTCGCGACGGCCGGAAGCGAGGCGAAGCGCGATCATCTTCGCGCGCTCGGCATCCGGCACGTGATGGATTCGCGCTCCGTCGCATTCGCCGACGAGGTGCGGACGCTGACCGGCGGGCGCGGCGTCGACGTGGTGGTCAACTCGCTGACCGGCGAGGCCATCGAGCGCGGCATCGCGTGCCTGAAGCCTTATGGCCGGTTCGTCGAGATCGGCAAGATGGACATCTACTCGAACCGCAGCCTGCCGCTCGGCCGCTTCCGGCAGAACCTCAGCTACTTCGCCGTTGACCTCGATCGCCTCTGCGCCGAGCGGCCGGAGATGGTGGGCGAGATGCTGCGCGAGCTTGGCGCCGCGTTCGAAAGCGGCCGCTTCCGTCCGCCGCCCCGGCACGACTTCCCGATGGCGGAGCTCGAGGACGCCTTCCGGCTGATGGCGCAGGCGCGTCATATCGGAAAGATCGTCGTGACGCAGGACGAGGAGCGGCCGCCCTATCCGACGGTCGGCTGCCTCGACCGCGTCATCCGCGGCGACGGCACCTACCTCATCACCGGCGGGCTCGGCGGCTTCGGCCTCGAGGTCGCGGAGCATCTCGCAACGTGCGCGCCCGGGGCCATCGTTCTGATGGGGCGGAGCGCGCCCGGGGGGGCTGCCGCCAGGCGCATCGACGCGATGCGCGCCAAAGGCGTGCGGGTCGAAGCCGTGCGCGGCGACGTCGGCCAGGTAGAGGATGTGGCCGCGGTGCTCGACCGCATCGCGCGCGAGCTGCCGCCGCTGCGCGGCGTCTTCCACGGCGCGATGGTGCTCGACGATCGGCCTGTCGGGTCCCTCGATGCTGCGGCCCTCGATCGTGTCATGGTGCCGAAAGCTCGCGGCGCATGGCTCCTTCATGAGCGGACCGCGGGGCTGCCGCTCGACCATTTCGTGATGTTCTCGTCGATCGCCTCGCTGCTCGGCAATCCGCTGCAGGCGAACTACAGCGCGGCGAGCGCCTTCCTCGACGAGTTGGCGCATCTTCGCCACGCGCAGGGGCTGCCGGCGCTGACCGTTAACTGGGGCGTCCTCTCGGGCGCCGGCTACGTTGCGGACCGGCCGGAGCTGCAGGGTTTCCTCGAGCAGCAGGGCTATCACGCCTTTTCGCCGAAGCAGGCGCTGCGGGCGCTCGACGCGCTCCTCGATCGCGAGGCGGTGCAGGCGATGGCGGCGGTGATCGACTGGCGACAGCTGGCCGCCTATTCGCCGCGCGCCGCGTCGAGCCCTCGGATCGCGGATCTCGTTCCGACGGAGGATGCGGCCGGAGCGGCCGTTGTGAGCGAGACGTTGACCGCGCTCGCCGCCGCCGACGTCAAGGACCGGCCGGTGCTCATCGAAACGTTCCTCGCCAAGGCGGTGGGCCGCGTGCTCGGCATCCCCGCCGCAGAAGTCGAGCGCGACAGGCCGTTCGACGACATGGGTCTCGATTCCCTTCTCGCCGTGGAGCTGATGGTCGAGATCACTGGCCAGCTGGGGTTCGAGATGCCGGTCATCGCGCTCCTCGACGGCATGACCGTCGCGAAGCTTGCGGGCGTAATCCTGCCGGAGATCGACCTCGCCAACGCGCAGAAGCCGGGGAAGAAGAAGGACACCGGCGGCAAGCCCGCCGCCGCTCCGGCTCAGCCCGATGCGATGCCGGCGGCACCACCACGGGAACCGAAGGCGCAGGCCGCGATGCAGACGCTGCCTTCGCCAATCGCGCCCCCGGCCGCGCCGACAGGGCTGGCGGAGACATCCGTGCGATGGTCGCCGCTACAGACGGTGGCGCGGGCGGTCTGCCGCGCGGGCTTGGGCGCTACAGCGCGCACGCACGTGGAAGGTCTCGAGAACCTGCCGCCCGACGGCCCCTTCATCCTTGCGGTCAATCACCTGAGCATGGCCGACGTCCCGCTTGCCCTCACCGTCATGCCGAGGCGGACGATCGTCCTCGCCAACGAGCGCTTGCGCCGCTCTCCGCTCCTGCATCTCGTCGTGGGGCAGCTCGGCGAAGCGATCTATGTTCCGAAGGGAGGAGACGTCACCGGGTCGCTGCAGAAAGCGCTCGATATCCTCGCGGGCGGCAGCATCGTCGCGCTTTCGCCGGAGGGGACCCGCAGCCCGTCCGGCCTGAAGCGCGCACAGACCGGCGTCGCCTGGCTGGCACTTAGGAGCGGGCTTCCCGTGGTGCCTTATGTCGCGTGGGGACAGGAACGGTGGCGTGACAACCTGCGTCGCTTCGAGCGCATGGCGATATCAGTCCGCATGGGCGCGCCGATCGCGCCGCCTTCGAACGAGAGCGAGTTGCGCGACTACTCGGACAACGTGATGCGCGCGCTCGCCGCCATGCTGCCGCCGGCCTACCGCGGCGCCTACGGCGACACCGACGCTTCCACAACAACGACGCCCGAAAATCCAAGGGAAGCAGCGTGAAGTTCTCCATCCTCGTCGAAGCGCAACTGGCGGAGGCCAGCCCCGCGGCCGAGCGGCAGGTCTTTCACGACATCGTCGAGCAGGCCGTCCTTGCGGATGCGCTTGGCTATCATTGCATCTGGGCCGTCGAGCATCACGGCCTCTACGAATATTCGCATTGCTCGGCGCCAGAGGTGCTCCTTGCCTTCATCGCGGCACGGACGAAGCGGCTGCGAATCGGTCACGCCGTCACGCTGACGGCCGCCCGCTACAACCATCCGATCCGCGTGGCGGAGCGGATCGCGATGCTCGACATCCTCTCTGAAGGCCGCGTGAGCTGGGGCTCAGGAAAGAGCGCCACGAAAACCGAGCAGGAGGCGTTCGAGATCGACCGCTCGACCCTCGACGGTCAATGGCGCGAGGCGCTCGACATCATTCCGCGCATGTGGCGCTCCGAGAGCTTCGAGCACGCCGGCACCTACTACAACATCCCGCCGACTCCGATCGTCCCGAAACCGATCCAGCAGCCGAACCCGCCGATATACGCCGCTTGCTCGCGGCCGGAGACCATCGCCACCGCGGGCGAGCTTGGCGTCGGGTCGCTTAACTTCGCCGGCGGTTCGGAGGAGCAGCTTCGCCAGAACGTGGCGAGCTATCGGGCCGCGATCGGCAGAAGCAAAGTCCCGCCCCGCCGCATCACGCAACAATTCTGCGCCACGCCCGCCGCGCTCATCCTGGACGACGATCGCGAGGCCTGCGAGATCGGCTTCCGCGGGGCTCGGTATCACCAGGAAGGACTTGCGACCTATTTCTTCTCGCCCGTGCGGGTATCGGGGTCGCCGGAGATCAACAGGAACAATCTGGCAGAGTCGGACCTTGCGAAAGCCCGCGCCC
Organism: uncultured Alphaproteobacteria bacterium; assembly: GCA_963761005.1. Taxonomy (GTDB): domain Bacteria; phylum Pseudomonadota; class Alphaproteobacteria; order Rhizobiales; family Afifellaceae; genus DASWJZ01. The sequence continues at coordinate 35,171 of CAVXFK010000024.1, read as the reverse complement.
AGCGGAGCAGTCCGTCCGGCCCGCTCAACACCGTGATCGGCGATCCGATCGCCGCGCGCGAATCCGTACGACGCTTCGCGGAGAGCGGCGTCGACGAGCTCATCATGGTCATGCAGATGGGTACCGTTCCGCACGATGTCGTGCTCAGATCGCTGAGGACGTTCGCGGAGAAGGTCATCCCCTACGTCTGAAACCGCAGGCGAGAGAATGCGCCGCTTCGATGTACGCTGCTTCGAGCGACAGGATCAGCATCCACTACCACGTCGAGGGTGACGGCACGCCGCTCGTGCTTCTGCACGGCTTCGCCGATCGCGGCAACTCGTGGCGGGACGCGGGCTACCTCGCCCCGCTTGTCGCTGGCGGGAGTCGTGTGATCCTCATCGACCAGCGCGGTCACGGCGCGAGCGATGCGCCGCACAGGCGGGAAGACTATTCTGGAGCCCTTCGGGCGGCCGATGTGATCGCCGTCCTCGACGCGCTCGGGCTGCAGCAGGCGGACATTTTCGGCTACTCGATGGGCGGATGGTGTGCTTTGAACGTCGCCGCCTCGCACCCGGATCGCGTCGGCCGGCTCGTCGTCGGCGGGAGCCATCCCTTCGCCCAGAGCCTTTCGTTCTACCGCAACGCGCTTCGGTCGAAGGCCGTGTGGAGCGGGATCATGCTCGCTCTCGGCGGCTCGCTCACGCCCGACTGGCAGGCGCGCATCCGTCAGAACGATGTGGAGGCGCTGCGCGCTGCAGTCGCCGAAGACCGGCCCGACATCTCCGGGTCGCTGAAGACTTTTCCGCGCGACTGCCTCTTCTACGTCGGCTCGAAGGACTCGCGGCGCGAGTCCGTCGCGCGCGCCGCAGCCTCGATGCCGCACGCAGAATTTGCCGAGCTCCCCGGCTGCGACCACATCCAGACGTTCCTCCGCGCCGACCGCGTCGTTCCTCTCGTCACGGCCTTCCTCAAGACCCAAAGACAATGCTGAGGCAAAGTCGCGCAGCGAGTGCCATGCACCATGCATCCCAATTTGCCCCCATGGCACTCCCGACCGACCGCTACTGGCGCATCGCGGAAGTGCCGTCGTCTCCCGGTGACTTCCGAAGATCAACATAAAACGGACTCTGGTCGACCGACGAGCGGCGCTTTTTGACATCGCGGACTAGGCGTGACGCAGATCGCTGGCCGTTCTTGGCAATCGTGGCCCTCGTCAGTTCCAGCATCTTCCCCAGCTTCTGGGTCGGGCAAGTGGAGGGGGCGCGGCACGGCCTCAGAGCTCTGAGTCGACAGCGGAGGGCACGACCTTAACCGGCCTTCCAGTGCGCTCTGAGAACTCAGCGCTGCGCGCGGTGCTTCGGTTGATAACGCATAGGACCAGTCTCAAAGAAGCCGCGCGCAAAATTCCGATCTGGACCTCTCAGAAGGCCGGCCTCATCAAGGCGCTCGTCGAGATTAGCTGATCACTTCGCTTCGCGTTCGCCCGTCCCGTCGGCGAAGAGGTCGACGAGCGCCGAGCCGACCAAGCCGCGAGCCCGGATTTGGGCACCGGGCGTCGAATCAGTCTCGTGGGCGGAGATCAACGCATCTATGCCAACGGGTACCTCAGCAGCGCGATGCCGCCGCCTAACGGGCGATCCTCGATCGTTTTCAGGTCAACCTTCACACCCTCGGGGAATAGCTTGATGCCGCGACCAAGTGCGACCGGTAATGGCAAAAGCTATCCAGGCGGCAAGCATGCCTCCTCGCCTCCTTTGGCCGGGCGCTACCGGCTGCTCTTCTTCGACCTTGCCTGTAGGAGCGATAGAGACAACAGGATACTGCTGAGATTCGCCAAGACGCGGCTGGAATTTCCCGCCTATTAAAGGCCCGCGCTGGCGGCGCGCGCGATCAAATTCTGCACCGACGAGATGCGCCAGCTTCCGCCGCGAGGGGCGCGGACCCCGCGGGCGTTCAAAGCGTCGGCGATTCCAGAGAGGGTGGTGACGCCGGAGGCGCGGATGGCTGCCACGACAGGCAGAATGTTGGCTGCGAAGCGTTCAGCTCCCTCAGCCTGAACCGTGCGCCCGAGCGCGGCGGCTTGCTTAGGGTTCGTACGGTTGCCGAGCTTCGCCCCCTGTGCCTTACGTTGGGCGAGTGCGGCGCGGGTGCGGTCGGATATGAGGCGCCGCTCCTTCTCGGCGAGAGCGGCGTAGAGATGCAGCATGAAGGGGTCGGCGTCGGCGCCGAGCTCGGCCACGACGAACGGCACGCGCTGGGCCATCAGCCCGGAGATGAAGGCGACGTCACGGGAGAGGCGATCGAGCTTCGCCACGATCACGGCACACTTGCGGCTACGCGCGGCGGAGAGGGCTGCGGCGAGCTGTGGCCGGCGGTCGAGCGCATCGGCGCCCTTGCCGCTCTCTGCCTCTACGAATTCGGCTGTGAGGGCGAAGCCTCCCGCCTCGGCGAAGCGCCGCACTGCCTCTCGCTGTGCATCGATTCCGAGGCCAGAGCGCCGCTGCCTTTCGGTTGACACCCGGTAGTAGGCGACGGCCGGCTTCATGACCAAGTGGCATACCACCGTTTGCCGTTTGGTTGAAGTCGAGATGGGAGCCGAAATCACTGGAAATAAACGGTTATTTGTGTTGCGCTGCGACGTGACCAATGCCGTTCGTGGCCACTGCGCCGAGGGGCAGCTCAGTCGCGGCTGTGCAAGGCCCGTGGGGAATTACCTTCGATTTCCGGAATCAGCAGCGGAGCGGACATCGGCTCAAGCCAGTTGGACGGGGACTTTTGACCCAAAGGGGACACTTTCCCGAACGACACCGACAACTGGTTGTTGAGGTGCACCCGCTGCCCTAGAGGAGGTCTGTCATGCAGTTTGGATCATCTCTTGCCTGCGTTCGGATTGCTCTGCCGCTGCTTGCGGTGCTGGCGGGAGCCGGCCCATCCAGGTCTGCTGATAATCCTTGCCTGACCTCCGATCGCCAGTTGCGCACGTTGGAGGACCAGGCCCACCAGATCGTCCAGGCCGGACGCATCGACATCGAGGCCGAGTATAAGAACGTCGCGCTCGATTGTCAGAAGGCCGCGTCTAAGCAGCCGTGCATCGACCAGGCGCAGACGGACCGGCAGGCTGCAACCATCGACCTCCAGAAACAATCAAACTTGATCGACGCCGAGGGCAGCAAGGCCATGTCCAGACTACAGGGAGCCGATTGCACCTCGGGAACGCCGCAACAGGACTTCGGCGACGCGATAAAGAAACTGCAAGTCGATGTTACGAAGATCGTACAAGCCTACAAAGACAAGTACGCAACACCAAGTCCGGCCGCCACGGGCGTGACCGTTCCTAAATCCTGAGAGAGTCGGCCCCCGCCATGCTCTCACGGGCACTGCCCGTGGGAGAGGGCTTTCCCGTCTGCGAACCAGTCCCACGGCAAAGAGGCGGGGATCGCAAGATTGAGGTTTTCACCGGTCGTGATCACCCGTTCGGTGATGCCGATCAGATGGCCCCTGGCATCGAGGAGGGCGCCGCCGGACGAACCCGGCGACATCGGTGCGGTATGCTGGATGAAACTGGTGCACATTCCGTGCCCGGCGGGAGCGGCGTCTCGTACCTGTGAAACGATGCCCGAGGCGATCGTAAAGGACATTCCTTGGGGATTTCCCAATGTGTAGACCGTCTCGCCGACTTCTACGGAAGAATACGGCACCACGCCGCTGATGGGATTCAGCGTCAGGTTGGTTGAGCGAATGAAGCAGACGTCAATCTCAGGGTAACTGGCGAGGATCTCGGCCGGCCCCTCGGCCTGCGTGGAATCGCGGATCGTGATCGAAGACATCGGGTGGACGAAGGTCGTGTTTGGATCGTTCTCGTCGCCATCGCCGTACATGACGACGTGGCAGTCCGTCATCGCGACGCTCGCGGAGATCGCCACCGCCGAACCTTGTGACGTTCCGGCATCATTCTGGGCCACTACGAACAAAATGGACGGAGCGGCTTGCTGATAGAGCTGGCTGGCGGACAGGTCGGGCTGGCTTGCGTCGGCAATCGGCATCGGCACCCCATCGACCGTTCGATCGATGCCCAGAAATTGCTGTATCTTCTTCCGCAGCTCTGCGGGGCTCTCGACGGGCGCATCGAGCTGCGCGGTAAGAAGGGCAGTCTGCGGCTGCGGACCCTCAGGGCAGGCCAAACCGCATTTGGCGTCGGCGGCCAGGCAGGAGGTGGTCCATCCGACGGCGAGAGCGCCGGCGCCCAAAGGCGTGACAAGCCACGCAAACCGCATCGATCCGCTCCATGCCCAAACTCGCCTGAAGCTTAGATCGCTTGCGAATAATCCGGAAGCGGACGCAAAAAGACAAAGGCGTGAGCCGACTTTGCTACCCATGGGACAATCACTATGCTGGTCGTCAGGCTGGTGCTCAGCGCTGCGGCTTTGGCGAACACCACATTTATCGGCCCGGGGGCCGAGGCGGCAACTCTTGCCAGCGTCGCAGCACTGGCGCCGCTATATGCCGCCGAGACCTACAACTCGCGGGTCCTGTTGACCCTTCACCCCGGGGTGAATTTCGAGGTTGAGGGGTGTGACGGGATCTGGTGCCGCGTCAACGTGGACATCAGCAGCAGCGGCTGGGTTGAGCGAAACGCTCTCTTTTTCGTGTCGCCGCCCTCCGAATTGCGGTCCGCCGACTAATTCCGTGCGTATCCGGGTGCTCGGCTCTGCTGCATTGTCAGCTGGCGTTTGATCTTGCTCGTGGGAAATCCCTTGGCGGCAAGGATCGAGATCGAACCGGGCGCTGATCTCGATTGAAGTGCGCGCTTGCCCGATCTAGGATGATGCTTGGTAGACCTTACGGGCCAATTGTCATGTCTTCGGCATTGCGCTGGCTATTCATCGCTGCAGCGTTGTGCACTCCGATCACGGTTGCACGCGCCGCGTCGTTCGATTGGATCACCGACCCGGACAAGGCGATGGTTGTCGCCAGTCTTTTGAGCAAGCCGGTGATTGCCTTCTTCAAAGGCCACGGACCGGTCGATCAGAACATGCTGAACGAGGAACCGCTCTACGATGTTTCCGACGACGCGACCATGCTCCTCATCGGCTACAATCTCCCCGGAGAGGCGGATAGCGTCTCTGACACTTATGAGCAGTATTTTCATATCAAGGAATTTCCGACCCTGCTCGTTCTCGAAACGACGAGCGGAGCCGGCCCCGCAAGATTCAAGGAGCTGTTTGGCTGCAGCCGGGCGTCAGCCAACACTCTCTTCGGAGCCGGGCAGGCGGACAACCGATCAGCCGAACCTGCAGGAGAATGCGCGAAGGAAGTGATCGCGTTCATCAAGAGCCGGCCAGCCGAAAAGCCGGCGCAGTGACTTAGCGATCAAAATTGAGAACGTAAGCACCGACTGCATATTCTTCTATTAGCTTTCGTTCTACGAGACGGTCGATTGCTTGCTTTACAACTTCCTCGCTCGGGCGCGTTCTTTCCGCAATCTGAACGATGGTCAGAAATTCGGTGAGGTGCCATACAAAGGCGGCCAGCACCCTCTCATCAACGGCTTGATTGTCCAACTCGGAAAGGCCTTCTTAACGAGAAGCGGATTGAGCTGGCCGATAAGAGCTAATTTCCGAACGGAAGTTGAGAGTCCGGGTTGTTGGGATCGGGAGCACACTGGAACTGCTCGCCGAGCGCAGTCAGAAGCTGATAAGCAGCCGTTGCGCTTGTGTCCTCACCCTGATGCTGCTTCAGGTACGCTGTGAAGACTTGTGTCGCCTGATCATCAGTAACGTCCGTTGGAACGCAGACACTATCCGGCCAGTCGCCGAATGTTGTCAGCGCCCCCATCACGCCGGCCACGAAGCCGCTGCACCAGGCATCGCCGGCAAGGCATCGGCTGACCGTTTGCTGCGTCTCAGCATCCGCCAGCGCGGGAGTGCTGAAAGGTGCAAGCGCCAGCCCCAGGGCAAACAACCTCCACATGATCTCCTCCCGCGCCAATCGGCTGCGGCGCCAGAACTCGAACAGGCGCTCTACTGAACCACTCGTACATCGATCACCGTGAGTTTATGCCTTCTCGGCCTTCCCTCGCAACTCAATCGGAGGCAAGACTATCGCTCGCGTTGGGAGATTTAGTCGGCCGTCAAGCCGCGCTGGAGCCGAAGTCCACGAAGGTGCCGCCCCGCCTGTCCGGGCACCGGCGCCGAGGATCGACATCTTTGGCTGGTCGCGCTGATAGGGGAAAAGGGGCATGCTTCCTTACGCTACCGTGTGCAAAATGATTGCCGCGTCGGGTCTGATCCTCCTGGTGAGCTCCCCTTGCCTGGCTGACGCTTCGGTCAGGGATATGGAAGCCCGAACCCGTGCTCCCTCGGCCCGCTATGTGGTTGTCGCCCAAACCCAGGATGCATGCGCCGCCATAGATGATGCAGTGGTCGCGCAGGCGCTCGAAGGGCCAGTCACGCGCGACACAAATCCCCAATCGGCGCTGCCGGGGATGTGTGCGTGGCGTTCGAACGGCGTGCCCGGTGACGGGCTAACAGTGCAGGTCGATGACGGCGGCCAAGAGAAGTACGATTTCGATCATTCGAACTTGCCGGTGCACGATCTTCAGGGCGTCGGCGACGAGGCTTTCGCATTCGTCTCGCCGGCGGGATTCGTGCAACTCGGCATGATGAAGGGCGGCACATACGTGACCATCGTTCTCGGACTGCAGAACGGCCGTGACCGGCTGAAACGCGCCGTCGACCTCGCAAGCACAATCGCTGCGCGGCTCTAGATCGTTAGCGAAGCGAGTGATGCCGTGACCTACCGCGTCGTCCTGGTCGATCTCTTCAAGATGCACGATCCCGACGAAAAATGGCCGAGCGCAAGCTACGAAAATCTTCTGGACGCCATCGATGTCGCCAAACGAAGGATCGACAGCGAGGTCGCGCACGCGATCCAGGAATCGCGTAGCGACGGCCAGCCCCTGAACGCCGACCGCGTCCTCAAACGGTTCTTCAGCTTTGCCGAACTGCCTCTTGTCATGACACTCGACTATCACATGGTCTTCGATAGCCGCGCCTATGCGACAGAGCGCATCAACGAGTTGGTGGGAGGATAATGGTCGCGGCGCCATACTCGCCCGCGATGCTTCTGCAGGCAGCCGAGTTGGCTGGGTACGCCACTGTTGTCTCCAAAGAAAACGGGACGGCGCATCTGCGCTTCACGAGACTTCTGAAAGGTCGGCCGCGCGGGGGCGGGTTCCTAGGGTTCCTGGGACTCTACCGGCTGGCGACCGTCGCCTACCGTTCGCGGTACGAGCCGGCAATGCTCGGCGACTGGTGGGACGAGGACTGCTTTGCACGGGGCAATCGCATCTTGACACACCTGAGCTGGTCAGAGAGTTGGGAGTGCTACGAAGCCGTTTGGTGGAATGCCACTAGCATCGTGAAAAAAGCGAGATAGCCCGGCGGTTGCCCGCCACATCGGTTGGAGCGCCAAAATCGAGGCGGACGAGCCCCCGCCATGGGGGAGTGCCGTCGAGTTCCGCCACCTTCGTCCCGTTTGTCTTCAGCCCAGCGTCATCGAAATCCAAAAATAGATACGCTTACGTGCTTGCTTTCGATCCCGAAAGGGAATCGGATCGCCGTAACAACAGTGCTCAAATGCGGAACGTCGGTTAGTCGCACCTCGGGAGCCGCAACCCATGACCGTTGTCCGACCACTGCTGCTCTCCGCCGTGCTCCTGGCGGCCTCCGGACACTGCGGAAACGCCGTGACGTTGCAAGGCGGCGTGGAGCAGAACCAGGTTACTACGGGCGGGGGAGGCGAAAGCGAGCCGTATCAAGTCGATGGGCAGTGCTGGGCAGCCTGCAACGCTGCGGCTGACTGGCAGAAGGCCAGTTTATCGGCGGACCAACGCACGCGTTCCAGCACCTGTCTATCGTACCTCGACAGCGCTCACTCCTATGAGGAACAAATCAACAATCTGCAGCAGCAGTCCGTTTCGGCCGGCAAGGCCCGGAATTTTTCGCAACGCGACGAGCTGTCTCGGCAGGCGCACGAGTTGGTAACGCCTCGCGACCAGCAGATCGCGGACTTTGCCGCGTGCACCAAAGTCGCCCTGGCAAATACGCCGGCCGATGCGTCAGCATCGCAAGCCGATAGCACGGATGGCACGCCGTCCTCACAAGGCGAGCCGGCGAATCCTGAGCCCCCGGGACCGGCGGGACCCGCTTATGCCGACAGTCCCTACGGTCCGCTCCAGTCCTCCGCTTCGGTATCCGGCAACCAGCCGACGACTTCGCCAGCATCGGCGGGACCCGCTTACGCCGACAGTCCCTACGGTCCGCTCCAGTCCTCCACTCCGGCTTCCGGCAACCAGCCGACGACTTCGCCAGCATCGGCGGGACCCGCTTACGCCGACAGTCCCTACGGTCCGCTCCAGTCCTCCACTCCGGCTTCCGGCGACCAGCCCGCGGCTTCGCCGACGCTCCTGCACGGTCATGCGGGCTTGCCCGGCGTGACCAGCCAGCCAACCTACTCAAACCCGGTTGCGGTCCCCAGCTCCACAGGCGGAACCGGGTCCAAACCTGTGCAGGGCGGCGTCAGTAGTGCCGGCGGCTTCAAGAACGCAGATTTCTACCCGGATGGGATTCACGTGCATCTGCAGATTCAGAACGACGATCCGCCCGACAAGAAATTTGACGGACAACCGCTCGAGCTCAACCGAAGGAAAAGAACGCCGTCCATTATTTCACAAGGTTTTGGGGTCAGCTCCACCGAAAATTCCTGGAAAAGGGGACGTTCTTGAGGTCACGAAGCTCGAAGACAACTACGGACGCCAGACGATCCTTGACATGCTCGTGGACCTCAAATGAGACGAGGTGCCTTCAATGGCGATGCCGCCGCCGGCCCACAATTGGCTGGCCCACGACCGCCCCACCCACCGCCTTGACAGCGCGGATGGCCGCGATGCGCGTGTATTGCGATGCGGTCCCAGAAAGCGCGGCTGCTTTTGCCTCGGGAAACGCGCCCTCAAGTTGCCTAAGCCAGACCATCCGCAGCAGAAAGCTCTGAAGCTCATCGTTGCCACCATACTTCCGCATTAGGCTGCGGACGTCTTCCCTAGGGTCAGGACCCATAAAGGGGATTCCTTGTCATTCGGCGTGCAATTTTGACCCCCTGATGGAGTGGGCCCCTCGGGCCGGACAGTTGGAGCGGAATGAATTGACCGGGTGCGCCGGGCTTTCGAAGGATGGAAGCCATGGCAAGACACCGATCCCACAGCGTCGAGTTCAAGCGGCAGGTCGCGCAGGAGTTCCTGGCCGGCGAGACCCTGCACGGCCTGGCGAAGCGCCACGACGTCTCTCGCAACCTGATCCGGATCTGGGTCGAGAAGTACGAGGCAGGTGCGTTCGATGACGACGCGCAGGCCGCCGACCTGATCCAGGCCTACGAGGCGCGGATCGCCGCGCTCGAGCGCCTGGTCGGCAAGCAGGCGCTCGAGCTGGAGTTTCTAAAGGGGGCTCAGCGCTTCGGACCACGGCCGAGAAGCGCGCCCATGTCCGTGATCGCCGGCCCCGCGGCCTCTCCGTCGCGGAAGGATGCCGTCTGATGGGGATCGCGCGCTCCACCTACTACGATGCGCCGAAGCGAGCCGCCGATGACACCGCGCTGGTCGAAGCGATGCACGCTATCAAGGACGAGTTCGAAGCCTACGGCTGGCGGCGGATGCAGGCGGCGCTCGGCCAGCAGGGCTGGGTGGTGAACCACAAGAAGCTGAAGCGGCTGATGCGCGAGCACGGACTGAACGCACGGAGGCGCCGCCGCTACGTCGCAACCACGGACAGCGATCATGACCAGCCGATCTTCCCCAACAGAACGAGGGACATGATTGTCGACGGCCCGGACCAGCTCTGGGTCGCCGACATCACCTACGTCGCCGTGGCAGTCGGCTTCGTCTACGTCGCCGTCATCATGGATGCCTGGTCCCGACGGATCATCGGCTATGCCATGAGCCGACGGATCGATGCGCGGCTGACGCTGGCGGCTCTCGACGCGGCGATCGCGCTGCGCCAGCCACCGCCCGGTTGCGTGCACCACGGCGACCGCGGGTCGCAATATGCCGCCGAGAAGTACCGCGACCGCCTTCGCGAGGCGAAGCTCGTCGGCTCGATGGGTCGGCGCGGCAATCCGTACGACAATGCCATGATGGAGAGCCTGATGAAGACGCTGAAGGTCGAAGGCGTCTACCCGCTCGAGTTCGAGACCGCCGACGATGTCGCCGAGCAGCTCCCGGCCTTCATCGAGAAGTACAACGCCAGGCGCCTTCACTCATCGCTTGGCTACCTGAGCCCCGAACAATATGAGGAGCAGCACGCCCGGCCACCGGTCAAAGACGCCGCCTGATCCTGTCCGGCCCGAGGGGCCCACTCCAATACGGGGTCAATGTTGGGCGCCGATTGACACGACCTCTTCGACCGGGAGCCGCCGCCCTATAACCGCAAGTTTCTGGAGAGCCGGATCGCCTATCGCATTCAGGAACTCGCCTATGGCGGTTTGAAGAAGGAGACGATCGAGCGGCTGGAGGCGCTGGGCGAGCAGCTCGACGGCGGCGACATCACCAAGCGGCGCACTCGGGTGGATATCCGCCCGATCGCCGGGACGCGGCTGATCCGCGAGTGGCAGGGCGTCGAGCACTGCGTGACCGTCAGGGCCGACGACTTTGAGTATGAGGGCCGCCCCTACAAGAGCCTCTCCTCGGTTGCTCGGGCGATCACCGGCACGCGTTGGAACGGCTGGGTCTTCTTCGGGCTCAAGAACCAGCGGGGCAGGGGATGAGCCGGGCCAAGACACCCTCGTCCTCTTCTCGCGAGCGGGTCGTCCTCAAGCGCCGGTGCGCCGTCTACACGCGCAAGAGCACCGAGGAGGGGCTCGACATGGCGTTCAACTCGCTCGACGCCCAGAGGGAAGCCTGCGAGGCCTATGTGGCAAGCCAGAAGGCCGAGGGGTGGCTGCTTGTCCCCGACCGCTACGACGACGGAGGCTTCTCGGGCGGGACGCTGGAGCGGCCTGCCTTGCAGCGACTCCTCGCCGACATCGAGCAGGGAAGGGTGGACGTGGTGGTCGTCTACAAGATCGACCGGCTCAGCCGCTCGCTCATGGACTTCGCAAAGCTGGTCGAGGTCTTCGACCAGCACGAGGTCACCTTCGTGAGCGTGACTCAGCAGTTCAACACAACGACGTCCATGGGGAAGCTGACGCTCAACATCCTCTTCAGCTTCGCCCAGTTCGAGCGCGAGGTGATCGGCGAGCGCATCCGGGACAAGTTCGCCGCCTCCCGCAGGAAGGGGATGTGGATGGGCGGCTGGGCGCCGCTCGGCTACGACGTCAAGGATCGGAAGCTCGATGATAAACGAGTCCGAGGCAGAACTTGTCCGGTCGATCTTCGAGCGATTTGTGAAGATGGGCTCGGCCACGAAGCTGGCGAAGGCGCTCGCCGAAGAGGGTGTGGTCGGCAAGCGCGGCAAGCCGATCGACAGGGGCGTGCTCTACAAGATCCTGAACAACCGGCTCTATGTCGGAGAGGCCGTGCACAAGGGGGAGAGCTATCCGGGCGAGCACGAGGCCATCATCTCCAAAGCGTTGTGGGAGAGGGCGCACGCAATCCTCAAACAGAACCCGAAGAGGCGAGGCGGGCGCCACTCGCGCGCAGACGCCGGCGCTGCTGAAGGGCCTGATCTTCGGGCCGGACGGCTCTGCGATGTCGCCGACTCATACCCGGCGGAGGCAGAAGCTCTATCGCTACTATGTCAGCCAGACCGCGCTGAAGCAGGGGGCCGACGCCTGCTCGCTCCGCCGCTTCCCGGCCGCCGAGATCGAAACCGCGGTCATCGATCAGCTCCGCATCCTGCTCCGCTCGCCCGAGATCGTGGTGGCCACATGGCGGGCGGCGAGGAAGCAGGACAGCCAAATCTCCGAATCCGAGGTCCGTGAGGCCCTGCACCGCTTCGACCCGCTGTGGGACGAGCTCTTCCCGGCCGAGCAGGCGCAGGATTGTCCAGCTTCTCGTCGAGCGGGTCGACCTGAGCGTCTGATGGCGCGCGCATCCGTCTGAAGACCGATGGCCTGACAAGCCTTCTTCGACGACCTCCGCCGGGCCCAAGGGGCGGAGACGCGGGAGGCGGCGTGACGGAAGCCGGCCGCCACAGCACTGCAAACGCGGAGCTGAGCGACGACGGCTCGACGCTCACCGTCTCCGTCCCGCTCACGCTGCGTCGGCGCGGCGGCCGCAAGCGGATCATCACTCCGCTGAAACGAACCGGACTGGAAACCGCCACGCCCGCAGATCGACGGCACGCTGGTGAAGGCGCTGGCGCGGGCCTTCCGCTGGAAGCGGCTGCTTGAGAATGGAACATACGGCTCGATCGTCGAGCTGGCGGCGGCCGAAGAGCATCAACGAAGCCTACGTCCGGCGCATCTTGCGGCTCGCTCTGCTGGCTCCGCCGGTTGTTGACGCTATCCTCGACGGCAGACAGCCGCCAAGCCTGCGGTTGGAGGATCTTCGCGGCGACCTTCCGGTCGAATGGCGCGCGCAATGCCAGTTGCTCGGCTCGGGCTCTTGATGAAAATTGGAACCTGTCTGCGGTCGCTCGCGTTCGAGCCGGCGGACTACTGAGGTCAGCGGGGGGGTACCATCCGTGCCAAAGCACCGCGATCGTCTTTCGAGCGAGGCCCTTACACCCGTACCTCGTTCGAGTGTCGGTAGAAGCGCCTGCGCATCGTCGTCGATTGGCGGCCCTGCTTCTACTTGAGTGTGTCCGCTTGCGTTTTTCGGCCGAGCGGATCGCGGCCTGCCTCGACGCCGCCGAACAAACGATGCCGTCTATTGCCAAAGAAGCTCGGGTGCTCCTCGCGTCGAGTGCCAGGTTGGCTTTGCACTAACATCCCGCGACGCCGGCCTCGTAGCCCCTTCTTCTCGCGAACGCGGCTGAAGTTGGCAACCTTCGACAACGCTGATCCTCTTCCGGTCGGACAGCCCACCGACGGATTGTTTCCGCATCCTCTCGACCTCCGCACGGAGGTATTCGTCTTCGCGATCAATGGCGGCCGGATCGCCATAGGAGAGGGGACTTCACGGACTGTCGTGAGGAGTGCGCCCGCCCTTCTATCCCGAATTTGAGGCGGCAGGTCGCAAGACTGAAACGGTTGACGTAGGAGGGCGATTGCGCATCCAATGGTTGAGGGGACTATGGCATCCTCTCGGGGCGCGCAATGAAGGGGTTCAGCGCATACATCGCGGCGACGGTCGCAATCGTTCTCGCTGGATGCAGCACAGCGACGCTTCCAGCCTACACCTACACTCCTACCCCTGTTGTTCAGCGGGCCGCGCCACAGCGCTCAGCAAGGTTCGTCGCTAAGAATGAGAGCAACGGGCTGACCTGCCTCGGCTACTACATTCCCGGAGCGACGACTTCCATCTCCACAGAGGTTGCTTGCAACGACGGGCAACAAGCGAGGATTACGATCTACCCGGCTTCCGGGAGCACTGGCAGTTGGGGCGTCTTAGCGCTCGCGGACGGCACCGTTGTGCCGGCATCGATCATCTATCCCGCAGTGCCGGCAATCACCAGCATTCAGCCGAGTATCGTTCCTCCGACCATAGCCCCTTCCCCAGGCTACTACCCCTGCGCTGAAAATGGATCCTGCTACGGCGACATCAGCACTCTGACAGGCAGGCCAAAGACGGTAAGTGTGAGAGGCTACTACCGAAGCGATGGAACCTATGTTCGTGGTCACTATCGCAGCAGCCCCCGAAGATGAGGAGGCGTCGGTTTGCGACGGCGCTCGCGGTCGCCTTGGCAGGGGCTGGAACGGCCGCTTGTCGCGATGAGTGTCGAAGCTATTCCGATTTCTCGTGCAGCCAGATCGAGCGTGCGGACTACAACGTCTACTTCTACTTCCCCGATAACACTGAAACCTATCTCGGGCAGACAACTGGCCTGTCCAGCTGCGGAAGCATCGCGAGGGCCTACGCAAGCGATAAGCAGCTCTCGACCGCAGACTGGGGTTACATCTGTTGCATGATAGCGAAGGGCTCTTCCTGTTATGAAAAGCACCGCTGACCAACGAGCAGTCGCGGCAGACGAAATCGCGATGGCTCTCGGACGACTAATTCGCATGGCCGAGACGAACGGCCTCGACCTTCTCGCGTACATGCTCGACAGCGCAAAGTCGGAAGCGATGCGGGAGGTTTCCAAGAAGGACTAGCCGTCGACCTACTTTCCCCTTCGAATGTACCCCACCGACTGGCTCGCCCGCAGCCGCTCGACCTCCGCACTGAGATACTCGTTCGCGATCAGCAGCGCCCGGATCGCAGCGCGCTCGCTCCCGCCGCAAGCGGCGATGACGGTATCCACGTCAGCCTCTAGATCGGGCTGTGGGGGATCGTCGGAGGCGGGTTGCTGATTCATTATCGTTCATCATATGTTCTCGTCCGATGGATGACAAGCTCCGCGAACGCCTCCGTCTCATGCTTGGGATCAGGCTGACCATGCTGCCTCGTTGGGTGAAGCATGATTTCTGGCGTCAGGCTCAGCCGCAAAACGACCGCGCGCGGGCGACAATGGTGGAGGAAGTGATCGCGGTGATTGATGAGACATCGATGTGGGGGAGAAGAAGGAGCCGGTGCGGTATCGGGGGTGGCGGTGATGGGGTTGGTCGCCGAAGAATTAGCCGAGCAGAAAGAAGCCACTCGCCCAAAGGCGGCCATGTCCGCGCGGCAGCAATGTCAGACGAAAACAAAATGAAACACGAGGCCAAGCGCGATGCAGAGGCCGCTTTGCTGCGGGAGAGGACAGACGCCGCGCGGGTTGGTCACGCACGCTCGTGAGTTTCTTAAAGCTGCACAGCTGATCGCAAATCAGGTGGGTGCAGACGATCTAACAGGAGGATTGAGGGAGAACGCCTATCACAATCCGTTCTACCATCTTTGCGGTCATTCTCTCGAATTATCGATGAAGGCGACGTTGCTCGCGGTCGGTCGGACACACGACGAGCTGCGGCGGATCGGCCACGATCTAGACCGTTGTCTAAGCGAGATGAGGAAGCTTTACCCCGCCCACAACTATGATGAGCATGCTGGCTTGATCGCGCTCCTCAATCAGTCATACCTGGAAAAGAAATTCGAGTATCGCATCACCGGCGCTGGGCGGTGGCCGCATGTCTTTCCTCTCCTCTATGTCGTTGAGGAGTTCAGCATCTGGGCTGATGAAATCGTTCACGACGCAGGAAAGAAGAAATCGCTCGCCGTCACTCATGAGCCTGAGTAAGCGCTCAGCATACCCCACCGACTGGCTCGACCCGCAGCCTCTCGACCTCCGCACTGAGATATTCGTTCGCGATCAACAGCGCCCGGATCGCCGCGCGAGGAGGCTTTATAGACCATCGTGAGCGGTGCGTCCGCCCTTCAATCGGGAATTTGGGGCGAAAGCTTCGCTGTCACTCTCCACCTCGCGTGGAGGACCGCGACACTGTATCTTGGGCGCAAATGCCAACGCTTTGCTCAGTCGTCTTGCTGATCGCAGCCATCACGTTGGGGAGCTGCGGTTGTGGCGATCAAGGTGTCTACACCTTGTATCGAAACTCGGTCACGGGCCATGACATGCGCATTCACGTCGCGACGTTCGACGCTGCTGACGGCGACGACTACAACCGCGAGAATTGCATTGGTGCTCGCGATCTGTTCAAGAGCCAGCCAGGCGTCACCGTTCGGTATTGGTGTGAGAAGGGACGCTATCGGCCGTAGCACCCTATGGAAGGAAACGTGTCTGAAATCAATTTGAGGAGGGGAAGTGGCTTCAGGAGAGAAACGAGCGGGAGGCCGAACGCCAACATGATCGCCTCGACGAGAACTTCACCCAGTCAAATAAGGCAACACTTCAAAGCCAGATCTGGCGCTTTGAACAAGCGTCCTTGTCAATGGCGGCGCCGCAGTGGCCATGTGAATTTTGCCCCGCGCTCCGGCGTTGACATGCGTCAATGCGATCGAGGTTCCCTCCTGACCATTGGAGAATATGGGACGGGTCCATTCATTGCCCAGAACTTGGCAAGAAATTTCGAGTGCTCCGATGGGCGTCGATTTGGAGGTGTGCGTGATAGACAGGCTGGGGGTGCACGCGCTGGTGTTCCCCTGTCACAGGCAGGGTGATGGGTGGATCGACCCGTTAACGAAAAGGCGCGTAGAAATTCAGCCGACGCATTGGCGGCTTTGGGGCGAGGATCGTCAAATCAGTTCTTAAGCTGACCCTTATTTGCGACAGCCAACCTGGATTTCTCTTTCTCCTCCGCGAGGATCCGAAGGATCATCGCGCGCTTCGTGGGGTCGGTTTCCGTTTTGAGCATCAAATTAAATCTGTCGATATTGGCTTGCTCGATAGTCTGCATGATGACCTCCGTCACCTGATCGATCCTGAAGACCGAGCAGGATGGGGTGCTTAAGCTTGGGTGGGAACGCGCGTGCCGCTTGGCAGTAGCAGCAGTCGTGTCTCTCTCAGGCGTCAGCGGCGTAGCCGACTGTGAGAATGTTTATCAGTGTACGGAAGCGTACCGGAAGCACTTTTCCAGCTTCCATCGGCGGAAGATACCTCCACCGGCGGCAACCACACCCGAAGCTCCTCGCTCACCCACCTATCCGCTGGAAAGTTGATCACGTCGCGAGCCACCACCTTCGTGACACCGGAAGCGTGAAGTGCGCGACGAAGCGAACGGGTCGAGCGGCGCGCGCCAGCGAGCCGGAGGTAAAAGACCTCCAGCAATTCCTTCGGAGTCGCGGTGTCGTCATGATTTCAGCCCCAATCTCTTTTGCATCGCGTCCACAGACGCCTCTCGATCCACCAGCCTTCGCCGACAATCGTTGACTGCGGTCTAAATCAGGTTTCGGCAACGCTCCAAGTTCGTCTCTTTCGATCGCAGCTCCCTTTCGCTTCGAAAGCTCGCGGCTGAAACGTTCATCCATGAAGCCGAGCTGGAGCGGAAGGTGCCCCAGGTGGTCCCTGTCGATTTGTTTATTGATGTCCTCGGCAATGCGGCAATCAGGGCAGGAAGATCAAACTTCGTCGCGAGCTCATCCTTCCATTGTTGGCAAAGTATCTTTGGACAGACCACAAGCACTTTAGTTAGGCGTCCACGTGCGGCCAGCTCACTAACAATTAGGCCTGCGCTGATCGTTTTGCCGAGACCGACGTCGTCGGCGAGTAGCGTCACCGGTAAGCGGCGGCAGAACGTGATGAGGTTGGAAACCTGATGGTGATAGGGGATCAGCCTGTCGCGCCAGCGTGGCTTTGATTTGAAGTCCTCTTCACCTTCGATGACGATGGGATCGGTAAGGTCCCACTCAACGCCCGGCGCGGTAGACGGCGTAGTCGCCGGGTCCTTTGCCTTGAGTTGGAATTCTGGACCGAAATTCTGGAGTTCCTGCCATTTGTCCGCCGGCAACCTTCAGTTGGAAGATTGCCTAAGAACAGCTGAGTGTGGCAAGCAATCTAGGCAACAACACATCGGACAATGCAGTCGCGCTCATAATACGGTCCCTGGCTTTGGGTCCAGGACCCGGTCGTTTTGGTTTGGAGGTTTGGAGAAAAGAGAACGGAGAGAAAGCCGCTCGCGGACCGGGCGGACAGCTGCGGTCCGAGACCGCCGAGCCGTAGCACGAGCAATAGGTATGTCCGCTTCGGGTCGATATTGTTGAAAAAAGTCCGATCGCGAAGTTCGCCTGGAGATGAGCTGAAACGGGTTTGCGGTCAGGAAGCGGGAATGGGCACTCGCGAGGCAAATCGATTTAGTCCGAAGTCTTCTCCGGAATCAGCTGCTTCGCCACCTCCTGTGCACAAGCGCCGGTCCAGCGACTTTTTCAACAATATCGGTCGGGAGCGGACGAGCGAAAGATCGGTTAGGCGAGAGAGTTTCGAACCTCGTGGTCACCTCTCTCCAGGGATTCTGCGCCATTTGGCCTTCGGACCGATCGCGCGCGGTTCGGAGGTTTGGAGAAAGACGGCCCGGAGAGAACGCTCAATGCGCCTTTCGGAAGAGCCGCGGTCCGAGGTCGGTCACCGGAACGCCCGCCAAACCGCCGCGTCCAAAGCCTAGAAGAAACGGCGAGAGAATGTGCGGGCGTGGGCGACTGGCGGAGGGAGAGGAACTGAAATCCAACATTCTCCGCAAATGTGTGTACTTACGCGGGTTTGAGAGGCCAGTAGGGTGGCGAAGAACACCTCCACCTCCGTGTGCAGCGCGGCTGACAGGAGCGCCTGCTGACGCACCAGGCGCAGCCATTCTAGGGAGTTCCAGCGGCGCGCCGACGAAATCCATGCCAGGAGGGCGGCAGGATTTTGGCCGCGCCTCGGCGCTTCGGATGCAATCTTCAGTCGATCTTCAGGGATATAGCGACAAGCGCGCGTATGACGGTGTTACGGCGCGGATCTGGAACGAAGCGCACAAAGAGGAGCTCGGCCGACGCGCCGACAGTGCCGAAGTTCCGGTCGCTGCTCGTCTCGTCGATCAACGAGGGATAGGCCGCCCATGCACCGCCGTTCTCCGTGGCATTGGGACGAAGCTCAGTCTCATAGAGCGGGCGCGGATTCGACCAGGAAACGAGATCGGCGGAAGTCGCATAGAAGAAGCCTTGCCCGGCGGCCGACCCGCGCGTGGTGCGGTATTGAAATACGGCGATGAACGTCGCGGACGGCTGGTGGAAAACAAGACCGCGAATTGCCGTCAGCGACGGCGGGCCGATGCGTGCGCAGTTCGTGGTGATGACATGCCATTTGTCGCCTACGAAGACGGACGCCGCCACAAATGCCTGGCCATTCCAAAGTTCCCAGCGAAGCGGATCGTCGCGCGAGGCCCGCGCTAGACAGTTACGTGACGGGTCGTCACCCCCTGTCCCACGACGAAAGACGATCGTGTAGAGCGCGCCCTTCCACTCCACGATGTTAGTGGCCGTCAGAAAACCCGCCGGATCGGCGACATCGTCGCGGTAAGGCTCCGGTGGGGGAAAGACAATCTGTCCAGGGGGAGCGCCGAGATAGTGGAAGCTCTCGCCGCTGTCGGTCGATTGTAGCGCAGCGATCCCGTTGAACCAGCAGTCGGTTCGGGACGATCCTGCCTTACAGGCGATGCCGTGGCGGTACGGTATGAAGCTGGCGCTTGCGAGCGCAAAGACGTTTCGTCCGTCCTCTGTCCAGAATGCGTGCAGCCACGACCGATCGTCGAGGAGCGCCGGATCGGCTTTGCCACCCGCGACGAAGCGCACGGCGCAGTCGCGCGTGAGGCCTTCCAGCGACGGCCCGATCGAAGCGCGATTTCGGAAGTTCGGCGCGAACAGCACGATCTCGCCATCGACGTTGCGGAACGCACGCGCGGGAGCGTCGGGTATGTCCCAGCGCTCACAGCCGTCGGCCACCTGATCAAAGAGCACGCGTTCCGGCCCGACAGTCGTCAATGTCACCGCAGCCGTCGGTGCCGCGAGGAACGCGGCGGCGACGGCTGCCAGCATAAACGCGGGCAGCCTATTCGGCCGCATCAAGAACCTCGACCGCCGTGCGGCCGAGTCTGTGCGGCATGCCGTTCTCCTCCAAGAAGGTGGTCAGATCGCGGAAGCGTTCGGCGTAGGTACGCTCGAACTTGTCGAAGTCGGCCCGCTCCCATTCGCGGCGGAAGGAGAAGCGGTCCATCGACTTCGACTCCACCGACGGAATGCCAAGCGTGTCGACGAACTCGCGCGTCCGGCTGTCGTAGACGATGTAGAGGGCCGGCACACCGTTCGCGAGCGCCATCAGGTTGCCGTGGAGGCGAAAGCCGGTCGCCGCCGACATCAATCGCATCCGGGCCTCGAAGTCGCCGACCGCCTCGAACACTGCCAGACGCTCCCTGTAGAGCGAAACGAGAGGATCGTCGGGGCCGAAGAACCAGTCTTCCGCAGTGAGCGTGTCGATGGCATGTTGCAGAACGTCATCCGCGTTGTCGACCAAGCCGCGGTTGGCGTAGTAGATCGCCTTCTCCTCCAGTTCTCCGGCGCAGAAGATCGTCGTGGCGTAGTGGTCCGACAGCGTGCGCATCAAATAGCGCTGCAGCGTGGACCGCCCGTGTGTGTTTCGACGCAGTGTGAAGCCGAGCCGCTCGATCTGGTCGGCGCCGACCCGTCTGAGGTTGAGCTCCGGCTGACAATGCCGGAACACCGTCGGGCAGCCGAAGATGCGGGAATTGGTGATGCCGATCGACTTCAACGCCCGTTCCGACTCCTCGCCGCGGATGCCGATCGTCGTCGACCGATCTGCGATCATCTGGAGGAATCGGCGGGTCGAGTTGTTGACGAAATTCTCGGCATTGTCGGGTGCCTGCACGCCGATGCCCATGGCGATGACGGGGACTTTCGTCTCCTCCAGGAGATCGGTGACCGCGTCCCACTTGCCGGAGGCGTTGATGTAGTTCGACCCGCGCAGAAAGATGAAATCGAGCTGGTTCAGCTTCTCGATGTGCGCGGCGCGCTGGTTCGGATCCTCCGGCACCATGACCGGGACGAGCTCCGAGTAGTCGAGGATGCGCAGCGACGACTCATAGACGAACGAGTTCCCGATATTGCTGAACGCCCGGATCGAGCGGTTCGGATCATCGTGCGCCCACGTCAACACGCGGTCGTGGTCGACGACCTTGCCGGCAGGGCTGAGTACGCCAATGCGTGCCGGACGACGTTCGGCCAGCGCCTGCGACATCGGTCTCGCCGCCGTCCGCTTTGCTGTCCCGCGTGAGATGGATCGAGTTCGAACGGTTCTTCATCTTGCGCACGATCTGGCCTCCTGCGCTCAAACTCTACAAGCTCGAAAAACATATTCTTCAGAAGTGGTGTGCCGAAATGTTTTCTGCGTCGAGCAGCAAGACTCGGTCGACAGGATGAACGAAGAAGCGGAGCGAAAGATACACAACACCGAGACGTTGTTTCGAAACTCGAAGCAATCATGTTTGGAGAGGGTTCTAATGAACGAGCTGCGGCAGGAAAATATTGATGAAGGGGTGACCGTTCCGCCGAAGGTGGAGCAACAAAAGGCGATATGGACGACCTACAACCGCTATCCGACCATCTTCACGGCGGTGGCACATGACGCGCCGAAGCCCGGCAAAGGCCGCCGCCTGACGGTTCTCTCCTACGGTTGCTCGACCGGCGAGGAGGCTCACACGCTGGCGACGCGCTATTTCCCTGACGACAACATCATCGGCCTCGATATCTCGGAAAAGGCCCTCGCGATCGCACGTGAGCGGTTCCCCGACCGCCGCATCACCTACGACAGGAGCGCGGCCGAGACGCTCGAGCGCTACGGACCTTACGACATCGTCTTCGCGATGAGCGTTCTATGCAGATGGCCACAGACGGCAGGTCTGGAGGACTGTTCAGAGTTCTACACCTTCGACGAATTTGCCCGTTCCGTTGCAGACCTCGACCGCAATCTTCGGGTGGGCGGGCTGCTGGTTGTCTACAACGCGAATTTCAGTGTCCTTGAGACCGAAACCGCGGCCCGCTACGAAGTGGTGAAGGGCTACGGCATCTGGAAGAACGGATTCGTCCACCGTTTTGGGCGCAACCACAAGCGAGACAATCGCATCATGGATGATTGCATTTACCGGAAGCTGGCGGATCTGTGAGCAGTCACGCGATCCGCCTGAGCGCCGACGGGGCGGAATGCACCTCGACGTCGCGCATCTTGTTGGGGACGTTGTTCTCGTCGAGGAAGACGCGCATCTCCCGATAGGTCTGGTAGCGGGCGCGGTTGAAGCGGTCAAACAGACCCTGCTGCCAGTAGTTTTCGAGCGCGAAGGTCCCCTTCGAAAACACGTCGAAGCTCGGTATCTGAAAGGTCTCGGCAAACTCGACCGTGCGGCTGTCGTAGGTGAAGTAGATTGACGGGACGCCGTTGGCGAGCGCCATCAGGTTGCCGTGGAGGCGGTAGCCCAGCACCAGGTCCTGGTTGCGCACGAGCACTTCGTAATCGGCCACGACATCGGAATAGAAAAGGCGCTCGCGATAGAGCCGCTCCACGTCCGCATCGAGGTAGGATGCGGCCACCGCCGGGTTCGCCTTCAGGGTACGCCAAGCTTCCTCCTTCTGCGCATCGTTGCCGTAGATCAGCTTCTTCTCCTCCACCTCGCCCTGCGCCAGTAGGACAGTGGAGAAGCGCGCCGACGTCGTCTTGATGAGGTCGCGATGGACGGAGAGATAGCGGCCGATATCTTGCGCGTAGGCCGGTGACACTTCACGGCGGATCGTCACGCCAGCGAGGCGCACGTCTTCCAACGGCGGCAGCCTGATCGCCAGCTCCGGGTCGTTGTTGCGGAAAGCCGTCGGGCATCCGATGATGCGCACGTTCCTGACGCCGATGTCCCAAAGGACCTGCGCCGAGTACGACCCGCGGACACCAAACGATGCGGTCGATTTGGAGATGAGTCGCAGTACGGTCTTCTGATTCCTCGGAAAGCTGCAGCCGGCCCTTGACCGGAGCCTGCGCGCCGACGCCGAACGCAATGACCGGCAGCTTGAGGCGGCGCAGCGCCGCGGCGGTCTGCCGCCAGTTCATCGTTTCATGGATGTAGTTCGATCCGCGCAGGAAGACATAGTCATATTCCTCCCGGAGCCGGTCGATCTCCTTCATGTCGGGATCTGCGATCTCAAGCACGCCGAGCTTTTCGAACTCGAGCAGCTTCAGCGAGGAATCGTAGACGAATGCGTCCCCGATGTTGTGGTAGCTGTTGATGTCCCGTTGAGTGTTCGGGTACCCGTACCAGCGGACGCAGTCGTGGTTGTAGACCTCCCCAGACGGGATCATCACGAGGACGCGGGCCATGGGACTCTCCTCTCTTTCTCAACGATGGTTACGGCCGCCAAGCCCGGCATCTCCGGCCGGTCGAGCAGGCGGCGGTAAAGCGCGAGGTGGTCCTCGGCGCAGGCACGGTGGGTGAGCGGCGGCCGGATGCCTGCGCGAAGACGCTGCCACAGCGTCGCGTCGGTGAGCGCTTCGGCCATCCGGTCGGCGAGGTCTTCGGCGCTGCGAGCACGGAAGTGCAGGCCATCGACGCCATCGGTGGCTTTTTCCGCCATGCCGCCGATGTTGGTGGTGATGACGGGGCGGCCATGAAAGAACGCCTCCTGGATGACGACCGGTGAGTTCTCCCACCAAATGGAAGGCACGACGACCCAATCGACCGACTGCATCAAGCGGGCCATGTCGGTGTTGCGATAGGGTCCGTAGAGCCGCGCCCGCCCTTCAGCGACTTCGAGCATCTTTTCGAGCCGCGCGCGATACTCCGGCGTGGTGCGTTCGAGATGGCCGCCGAAGATCATAACCGCTGCGTCGTCGCTCCAGATGTCCTTCGGCACGCGCGACGCCGCTTCGAGCAGCAAATCGACGCCTTTGAACTCGATCATCTGTCCGAAGAAGGCGAAGCGGCCGCGACGTCCGCCGGGCGGCAGGACGCGAGGCGGCGCAGCGGCCTCGATGGCCAGGCCGTTTTCCAGCACGCTGACCTTTTTGCGGGGCAGGCCCCAATCGATGTAACGCTCGGCGAGGAAGCGGCTTGGCGCGATGTAGTGGTCGCAGAGCTCCAGCATTGCCCGGATGAAACGCTCGCGGCGCAGGAACTTTGCGGGTGGAACCTCGGGAAAGCAGCCGTGGCAGTCGAGCGGCGAGGAATGCGAGCACAGCGCGTTGTTGCTCTTCTTCACCATCTGTCCGTGATGGTGACAGAGCGACAGGAACTCGTGGAACGTCATCACGATCCGAGTCTCGGGCAACGCCTCGCGCACGGCGTATATCGTTTCCAGCCCGAGGCCGATGACGTGGTGGAAATGCACGACGTCGGGCGCGACCGCGTGGACGTAGCGCAGAAAATCGCGTCGGATTTCTTCAGTCGCGCTGTTCGACAGCATGAAATGGTCGTAGCTCTCGGCGTGGTAGAGGATCTCGCCTTCGCCGGTCCCGTGGCTCATCAGCGCCGAGGCCTCGTGGCGCGGCAGCGGTGCGCCGACCCGGGCAATGAAATGCGATGTGACATCGGGGAGCGCATTCAGCCCACGATGAAGATTGTGCGACGCGACCTCGGCGCCACCGAGCGAAAGATGTGGGTGGGCGTGCGAGACGATCAGAACGCTGAGCGGAGCCATGGCGATCATCTCGAAAGGTTTGCGATCGGAAGCGCCCAGCGATGCTCGAGCGTCCAGCGATCAATCCGTTGGGCCATCTGCAAGCCCTGGGTCGGCGCAATCTCGGACGCCGCGATCATCGTGATCTCGGGGGCCCAAAATGTATGCGTCCCGGCGGTGCGAAGACACAGAGCAATGTCGAGGTTGCGCGCGGCCGAGCCAAGATAGCCGCCGGAGCCGCAGGCGATCGCTTTGAACGCCGTGCGGGGCAGGGCGCAGCATTCGAGTGTCGCGGCCGCTACCTCCTGCGTGCGCTCGTCCGCGACTTGGTTCGCGGGGAAGCCGACGTACGGCATCATCAGGCGGTTGCGTTCTCGGCCTTCTTCAAGCCAGGCGCCGGCCCAACGCACCGAGCCGTCCTCGAACAGGATCGTCGGCGAGACCGCGAAACGCGCCCACGTCTGCCGGTAAACGTCGAGCAGCTTCGAGATCCATCCGCGCGTCGTCGGTAGGACGTCGGCGGACAAGAGGACCAGTGTCTCGGCATCCGAGACCGCCGCGCCCGCAACCATGCTGTCGAACGCATCGCCGCCACGGGTCTGCACCAGGCGAAGGGCAAGGCCGTAGAAATCCGCCAAACGAGCGACCTCACCCGCGACCGCCTCGGAAGCATCGCCGGGCGCGGCCAGTATGATCGGAAGCGCACGCGACGCCGGGTCGGTGGCAAGCAATGCCAACAAAGACGCTGCTTCCCCGACACGCTCGTCGGCGCCGATGACGAGCGCCACCGAGGATTCCTTGAAGGCGTTCTCCGGGCCGAATGTCTCGGTCTTCGCCTCGCCCCGCGTTTCACCCTCGCTGGCTCGCAGCATCGGGCCAAATTGCCTCTCCGCGGCGTGCAGTGCGGCTGACGAGCGCAGATCAACCGAGGCGATCAGCCGCGCCAGCGTCTTGCGCGGCGCGTCTGTGCTCACGGTCAGCGGGAAGTAGGACGGTTCGCCGGCACCCAGATCGATCTCGATGTACGCGTCCTCGCCGCCAACCCTCGGCGCGAATGCTATGAAACCGGAGGGCGCGCGCGCCAGCGGGAGTCCTTGGAAGAGGGGATCGTTGGCGAACGCGTTGGTGACGTCCGGGCGCGCCATGCGGGACCAGTCTCCGTCGATCGCCACTGCTTCTCCGCCGGCGCAGACGCGGACAGCCTGGACGCGCCGCTTCGGATCGAGCAGCCAGCCGGCGACGAGGAGGCCGCCGCCCTCGGCACGAAGCGCAACGTCGACCCCGATCCGCACCGGCTCGGAGAGCTGCGAGACCGTCTCGCGGCCATCGAAGCGATTGGCCAGCGCTCGGAGCCGCGCCAGCACATCCTGCGGACCGTTTGCCTGCGGGAGCAGGCCGCGGATATGCGCGGGCAATTCGCGTGTCGAAAGCGTCGTGCGGCGCTCGTAGAGCTCAAGTGCACGCCACCCCTCAGTCGCGCGGTAGTAGAGCTGGCGGAGGGATGAGCCATCGTCGGGAAGCGCCGCCTCGAAGACACCAGCGAAACCCGCGCCGCGCCCGTCAACGTCGCGTCGCGCATAGGACGCACAGGAGAAGTCAGCGATCTGCGGGGGTTCGCATGCCGCGAGGACGCGGTGGCGATCAGCCTTGAGATCGGTCGCCCAGCCCTGGATGAAAAGCGCTTCTCCTCCGGTTGCGCCAATGACTTCAACAACTCCGGCACGCTTGGCAGCGACCCGCACCAGGCCGACGAGGGCGCGGGTGCGTGCGGTCTCGACACCTTCGCTAAGCAGGACTTCGACCAGGCTGTCGACCAGGGTCGCAAATGCGCCGCCGGCCTCTTCAGCGAGTATTTTGAACAGCCCATCGGCGCCCCCACGCGCCAGTGTCAGCGGCAGATTCAGCGAGTGCCCATTCAGGCGCATCTCGACCGTGCGGAATGCTTCGCGCGCCTGCGCTGGCAATGGAAAAACGGTGACGAACCCGGACCGAGCGCCTTGCGCGGGTCGGGCGAGCGGCCAGCTAATCGCCGCCGCTTTCCAGGCGAGCCCCGCGTCGCCGTTCGGCAAGATCTCGACTATCTCAGGCACATCGTCGGCAAGCGCCGCGACAACGAACGTGCCGTCCTCCAGCATCGCCGCCAGAGCGGCGCCGGTTGCAAGCGAGGTGGTTGCGCTGTTGCCATCCATCGTGAGCTCTCAAAGTCGCAGAGCCGCCATGATGGCCACGCCGATGACGATGCCGACCGCAGTGGAGATGAGCAGCAGGTGCCCGCGTATGCCGTTTGGATCGTGACGCGACAACGCGAGTAGACGGCGATGAAACTCACCGATCAGGCCGTCGAAGCGCACCATGATCACTTCCAGCTCGGAAAGACGGTTGTGAGCCGCCTCCTGCGCTGCGCGGACCTCCTGCACCGCTCGCATGACGCTATCGCCGGACGCCATGTTGCTGAGCCGCCGGGCTGCGGTCACAAGCTCGCGAAGTGATTGCGTTTGACCGGCCTGAAGCCGGCGCTGGATGGCGATGGTTACCTCCAACCGGTCGATGATGGGTCCGATGGGCGCGGCGAAGGCGGCCTCAGCCGCGCGCTCCTCGCCGGTCGAGAGGCGAAGCTCGAGATTTTTGCCACCCTCCGGGTGAATGGCCACGATCCGGAGAGGTACACCCTTGTCGACAATGCCGTTGGGGAGACTCACGTCGAAGGCGTGCGCGCCGTCGCCGACACCGTTGCGGCGAAGATCGACGCGCGCGCCGTCAGCGGTCGCGTGCGCGACGAGTTCGCCTTCGGCATAGACTTCGATGCCAAGGCGAGCCCGCGGCCGCGCGGCGCACCAGGCCCAGCCGTACACGCGGCTCGCCTCGATACCGTCGATGCGGCCGGCAAGCTCCAGGATTTCCGAAGCGGACTCGGCTTTGATGGCTAGAGCCGTCTCTTCTTTCAATGCCATCGCCACCCCCTCACGCGGCCACGACCCGTGGCGCAGCAGGCGGCTCCACCGCCAGCTGGGCGCCGCCGGCGAAAAGTGCGAGGTGGCGTTGCGCTATTTCGTCGACCGACGGCGGAGGCGCGACATTCGCTTCGAGACTGCGCCAGAGCGCCGGTTCCTCGATAGCGCGGCGCATCACACTGGCGAGGTCGGATGCGTCGCCGGGACGAATCCAGAGCCCGTTCTCGCGGTCTCGTACCAGCTCCGCCATACCGCCGATTCCCGACGCGATCACGGGCCGGCCGTGGAACTGCGCCTCCGCGATGGTGAGCGGAGAGTTCTCCCACCAAAGCGACGGCACGACGACCCAGTCAACGTCGGCCATCAGGCCCGGTATGTCGCGCCGGGCGTATTGTCCGAGCCGTCGCACACAATCGCCGGCGCGCTGGAAGGCGGCCTCAAGGTCCTCGTTGAACGCGTCTGCCTGAAAGAGGGGCGCCCCGTGGACACGCACCTCGAACTCGGCGCCCTCGTCCGCGAGGATGCGAGCTGCTTCAAGCAGTGTCAGCACGCCTTTCCAAGGATTGAGGTTGCCGAAGTACCCAAAGACGTTGCGCAAGCCCCCGGGCGTTGCCCGTTCCGGCGCGCGTTTGATGACAGCGTGTCCGTTAGGGATGACGACGATGCGGTCAGCCGGCAGGCCCCAGGCGATATAACGCGCGCGTAGGAACTTGCTCGGGCTGATGAAACAATCGACCGCCGCGAGGTGCGTCTTGATGTTCAGTTCGCGCAGGAAGAATTTCGCAGCCGGCACGTCCGCAAAGCAGCGATGGCAGGCGTCGGGGCCAGGATCGAGGCACCGCGCGTGGTCGTGCTTGCGCACCATCAGCCCGTCATGCGCACAGATCGGATAGTAGTCGTGAAGCATCAGCACGATTTCTGCGTTGGGCAGCACACGGCGGACCAGCGCCGGGAATTCGACCCCGATGAGCAGCAGGTGATGAATCTCCACCACGTCAGGCCGGAAGTCGGTGAGCAGGCGGATGAGGTCGGGAATGATGCCGTGGATGTCGATCTGGCTCATCATCAGCCGGTCGAAGTGACCCGCCCAAATCATCACCTCGTCATCCGACCCGTTGATCGCCTGGAAGCTGGTGCCCGGCCGCGGCAGGCGATGAACCTGATTGGTCGCCGCAAGGAACATCGCTTCGGCTCCCGCGCGCTTGTAGCTTCGGAACAGGTCGTGGGCGACGATCTCGGTGCCGCCGGGGTGCAGATCGGGGTGATTGTGGGCAACGACCAGAATGCGGCGGCTCATGCGCTGGTGGCCTCTTTCTCGAAGACGAAGATGTCCTGGTAGGACGGCGCCGGCGCACCACGCCAATGGCCGAGCTGGCGATGGCGCAACCGAAGTCCGGCTTCCTCGAACGCCGTCTCGATAAAGCCATCGTCGAAGGCGACGGCAGCAAGCGGGCTGCCGGCGTCGGTATGCCACTCCGGCCCCTTCCGGCTCCGCATGAAGGTCAGGCGAGGCTTTCCTCCCGCTCCGGCCCCCGCAACGAATGCGGTGATGAACACCCTCCCTTTGGGCGCCAGCACGCGGGCAACCTCCTTCGCGTACTGCCTCACCTCCGGCGCGGGAAGATGCGTCAGCACCGAGATCATCGCCACGAAATCGAATGAAGACGCCGGGAACGGGAGCCTGACGTCTACCCCAGCAATCTTCCCTTCGGGGTTGTAGATCGCGTGACGGAGGTCAAGGTGGTGAAACCGGAAGCGCGGATAGACCGAGCTGATGTTGGTGTCACACCAGTCGATGCCGATGCGCACGGGATCGATGCCGTGATAGGAGGCGTTTTTATCGAGGTATTGCGTCAGCGGTACCGCGAGCCGCCCGATGCCGCAGCCTAGATCAAGAACGCGCGCATCGCGTTCGAGTCCACCGATCCCTACAACATGACGCAGGAACTCCGCGCCGATTGCGAGGAAGTCGCCGTCACCGACGAAGACCGCGTTGATCGGGGGAACCGGCATGAAGCGGTTGCGCTCGATTGAGCTGGCGAGCGCCGCAATATCGATCCCCGGCCCGCCGCATTCCGCGACGGCTTGCAGCGCGCCGCTCATGCTGCGCTCCGGAAGGTCGCCTGCCTGTCGCCGGCCATCACGTCGGCCATCGCCGTGTCCCAGCGGGACGCGTGAAGCCAGGCGTTATAGCGGTCCGCGGTTCCGCGCATGTAGTCTTCGTTCTTGCGGATCGACTGGCGTTCGAAGTGGTAGAGCTCGGCCGATGGCACATAGAGGATCTCTTGACCGGCTCGCCGGAGCTTCAGGCACAGGTCACTGTCCTCGTAGTCGCCGATCACGTAGTCCTCCGTGAAGCCACCGACCTCGTCGAAGAGTGTGCGCTTGATCACCAGACACGCGCCGGTCACGGCCGGCACACGCCGCTCGACATTGGCGGGGGCGAAAGCGCGCGGCATGCCCTTGTGAAAGTGATGGTTGAGCCAATGGCCGAAATGGTTCTGCGCGAAGTAGAGCCCGGCGTGCTGGATCGAGTTGTCTTCGAAGAGGAGCTTCGGTCCAGCGGCCCCGACCGCGGCCCCGAGGCGGCTCGTGAGCAGCCCGAGCCACCCCGGCTTGGCCGGGATGACGTCGGAGTTCAGCATCACCAGGGATGGCCCGTGCGCGCTCCTTGCCCCAGCATTGCAAGCGGCGGCATATCCGCCGTTCCGGCTCATCGTAACGAACGTGAACGGCAATCCGTAGAGCAGATTCAGTCCCTGTAGCTGCTGACGCACATCGGCGGCTTGCCAAGGGGAATCGAGCACATAGACGACTTCGGCATCCGACCTGAACTCGCTGTCGGCCGCGAATGCAGCGACCTGCGCGTTGAGGAACTCCATGTTGCGGTAGAGCGGGATAACGACGCTGCACTTCGGTGACGGCAACGCTTCACCGATCGTCTCGATCGTCGGTTCGCCGAGCCCCGCGTGAATTGCCGCCTGAAGGTCGCCGAGCGCCGGCGCGATCGTCTCGAGAACGGTATCGGTAAGATGGTGGGGCGGTACCGCCTTGAGGGCGCGGGCGCGGCGCTCGATCGCATCATGCGGCTGGGGAAGTGGAACCAGTTTCTCGAGGGAGCCCGAAATGAAAGCGAGTTCGGAAGCGCGGCTGCAGTATCGGAGCTGCAGATCTGACGGCAGCCGCGAACCCGACGAAGCCGGTGGCGGGTTTCCCGGCGACGACCACCGGAAAATGGTGACAGTCGAGCGGACGCGCGTCGCCGTGCTCGTCGAACGCCTCGACGCCCGACGCAAAGTTTCCCGGGTCGCGAATCCAGCCCGCAGCAAAAAGGCCGGACGGACCCGCGAGCGCCAACTCAATCGCCGCTGAAGGAAGCCCGCCTCCGCCGCTCGCCGCCTTGGGCTTCAACGGAGTGCGGATCTGGAACTCGAGTGCAGCCGCCCGCGCGGTCGGCGATACATCGGCGAGCGCTCGCACTATGAACTCGCGGATCTGGTCGCCGTTCCTGGCGTGCGCCCGCCACCAGGCGGGAAGGGACGGCACCGTCTTCAGCGCTGCAGGACGGCGGATGGCGGCCCCGCCGGCGCCCACGATCAGGAACCGTTCTGCGGCTCCGAGGTCACCGCGGGCGACGAGATGCAGCGTGCGCCCGCCGCCTCCGACCTCGGTGCCCAACTGCCACCGTCGCGGAATGTAATCCACCGCCTTCGGTGTCAGCAGGTAAATCGCCTGCACGTCACCGAGCGCCTCGGGCAACTGTGTGCGGAACAGAGCCTGTCCGTCCGCCAGTTCCGTCTCGGCCGTCACGACGGCGGCGTCTGGTGCAAGCGCATCGGCGACCGTCCGCATCGCCCGGACGAACGACTGCGAGCGGCGTAGCTTGAACGCACTCGACCAGACGCCAAGGAGTGCGGAGACGAGAGAGACACGGCTCCGCGGTTCGAGTTTCGAAATCAGAGCGGCGAAATCGACCGGTGGGTAGCGTCGACGCTGCTGGACTTCGACAAGCATGGTGCGACCGAGCAGCCCGGCATGCGCACGAAAAACCAGGTCTCGATCCGCTGGCCGCCGGAACGCCCACAGGAGGTACGTGCTGCGGTTCTGGAGGGTAGTCCGGAGCGAAGTGAGAGGCGAGGGCGCCGCTCCCGTCAGTGTCTCGAGCTTGGGTGGTGTGCGCAAATGCGCCGCCACCGTGCACGATAGAACGATGATGTCTTCGCCGAAGGACCGGACCTCGATGTCCGATTCCGGCCCAGCTTCGTTCGTCTCCGCCATGATCTCTGTCCGGTAAGAGAGCAGTTGGGAAGTGAAGATCGGTAGCGCCGAAGCGCCACCGGACTTTTCGGGAGGTTAGTGCACAAGGAAATAAGAACCAGGGTCGGCCTGCACATCGTTGGCATCGACGTTCTGCAACGTGACCGTGTTGCCACCGCCAAGGTCGACGACCGTGTCGCCGCCGACCTGCGTGGCAGTCGCTGCCACGTCGGCGGCCGATTCGATCGTCGTGCCGTTGATGTGCTTGGCGATATCCAGGATGTCCTCGCCGACGGTGAAGTCGAGGACGACGTCCTGACCGCTGCCGCTGGTGAAGACG
The DNA here is from genome assembly GCA_963761005.1 of uncultured Alphaproteobacteria bacterium. Classification (GTDB taxonomy): domain Bacteria; phylum Pseudomonadota; class Alphaproteobacteria; order Rhizobiales; family Afifellaceae; genus DASWJZ01. Next base: position 3,481 of record CAVXFK010000024.1, on the reverse strand, counting down.
AACGTATCGTTGCCAGCACCACCGGTGAGCATGTCAGCATGGGCGCCGCCATCGAGCACGTCGTTGCCCGCGCCGCCGTTGAGCACGTCATGACCGGTGCCGCCCAACAGCGTGTCGTTGCCGCTGCCGCCCGACAGCGTGTCGTTGCCGCTGCCGCCGATAATCGTGTCGTTGCCGTTCCCGCCGTCGACGGTATCGTTGCCGGTTCCGGCATCGATGTAGTCGTTGCCGTTGCCGCCGCTGATCGTGTCGTTGTGGTCACCACCGTAGAGGAAGTCGTTGCCGTCACCGCCGTCGATGATATCCTGACCGGTGCCGCCGTAGATGGTATCGCTGCCGCCGTCGCCGTTGATCACGTCGTTGCCGGTGCCACCGATGATCGTATCGTTGCCGGCGCCGCCATGGACCTTGTCGTCGCCGGTGCCGGCGTCGATCTTATCGTCGCCACTTCCGCCGTAGATGGTGTCGATGTGGTCGCCACCGTAGATCTCGTCAGCGCCGCTTCCGCCGTAGATCGTATCCTGGCCGGTGCCGCCCTTTATGACATCGTCCCCGGAACCTCCGACCATGAAGTCGTTCCCGGTGCCGCCGTCGAGCAGGTCGTCGCCGGAGCCGCCGGAGAGGAAATCGTCTCCGGTGCCGCCATGAAGCTCGTCGTCACCGCTGCCGCCGAACAGCGCGTCGTTGTGATCGCCGCCATCCAGCAGATCGTCGCCGCTGCCGCCGACGAGCCAGTCTTCACCGGTACCGCCGTGGAGCACGTCGTCACCACTGCCGCCGAACAGTTGATCGTTCCCGTGGCCGCCGTCGATGTGGTCATCACCCGATTTCCCGAAAATGAGATCGGCCTTGTTCGTACCGACGAGCGTGTCGTCGAAGTGACTGCCTTCCAGAGTTGCCATCGCCCACTCTCCTCTGACGCTTTCTATCGCGGCCTCGTCCGGACTTTCCCGCCACAGCGAGATGCGTTGGCCAATCGCGAGCGATGCGACGGTATGCGCAGGAATCGAACTGTGAAACGGAAGGTTGTCGCGGGCGTTAAGGCGCGTTCAACAAACTGACGCGAGACGCTTCGTCGAAGAAAGCAGAACCATCGCAATGTAATTCGAAATTCGAACGAGCGGCGATGCAAGTACGAAGCGATGCGCAACAGAGGCGCGCTACTCCTCGCGAAATGCGCGATAGAACGTCCGCGTCAGCGGATCGAGAAGGTAGTCGATGGCCTTTCGCGGCGGCCGCTTGACGACGACCTCGGCCGGCATGCCCGGGTAGAGCTTCATTGTTGGATGCGCCGCCAGTGCCGCCATGTCGATGGTCGCGCGCACGGTATATACGCCGTTCCCCGTTGCTCGTTGACGCTCTGGTCCGCGGCGATATACGAAAGCTCGCCGTCAAGCGGCGGGTGAGTCCTGAGATCATAGCTGGACAGAAGCACGCTCACCCGGCCGTTAAGATGCACCGCATCGATGTCCATTGGGCTGAGCTTCGCCTCGACGACCATCGCATCGTTATCCGGCTGGATGTCGAGGAGCGGCTCCCCTGCGTTGACGGCGCTTCCGGGCGTGCGGACCTGAATATTGAGCACCGTGCCGTCCTGCGGCGCCCGCACCGTTAGCTTGTCAAGAACGTCGCGCGCCCCCGCGATTCTCTGCTCCACGTCGTTGAGCTTCAGCTGAGTGTCCTGGATATCGTTGGCGACGTCGCCCTGCCACTCCATGCGAACCGATGCAAGGGCCACCTTTGCCCCCGCCTGCGCCTGCTCGGCGCGCGCCTTGTCCGCTGCGTACTGCCCGGCATTGCCGACGATCTGCGCGTACTGCGTCTCAAGGTCGGACTGCTGCCGGGTCGTCGCGGCACCCTTCTTGACCAGCTCGGCAATGCTGTCGACCTGCTTGGCGACCAGTACCTTCTGATCTTCGTAGGCGGCCGCCTGTGCTGCTGCGGCCTCGGCCTCCGCCGCGAACTGCTCGACCTGTTTCTCCGCCACCTCGATCTTGCCGCGGTAGATGTCCTGCCGCATCGAGAACACCCGCGTTTCGTCCGCCATAACGGCTTTGGCGATGGCAGACGTGTTCTGCTTCAGCTCGATTGGAAACGTGATCGCCGACGCGCCGCTCTGTTCGGCGCGAAGCCGTGCGAGCCGGGCGAGGAGTTCGATCCGCTGCCCCTCTCCTGCCGCGAGGTCGGCGGCAGCACGCGTGTCGTCGAGCAGCAGGAGCGGCTGGCCGGCGGTGACAGTGTCGCCTTCGGCGACGAGAAGCTTTTTCAGCGTCCCACCGTCGTGATGGCTGATCGTCTTTTTCTTGGAGTTGACGATGACGGTGCCGCTGGCAACTGCGGCACTGTCGAGGTTGACGGTAAAGCCCCAGATTAGGAAGCCGCCGAATCCAAGCAGGATCGCGGCAATCCCGACGAACACGGGACCCCGCATGGACGGGCGCACTTCGAACGCGTCGGCGGTCAACACCTCAATCGGCCCCCGATGCTCGGCGCGGATGAGGGCGCCCATCGAGCCGGCCGACCGCCGGACGATCTCAACCGCCCGCTCACCGAGTGCCTCTAGTTCCCGGGTCACGAACCGCCGCCCTGCGCCGCGATCTGCGCCAGGACATTCTCGCTCTTGCGTCGTGGCAGTGCCTCCACTACCCGGCCCTGCGAGGAGTTGCGTTCGCCAAACTGCGTGATGCGGCCGTCCTGGAGGACGAGCAGCTTGTCGACGCTCTCCATGACTGCCTGACGATGTGCAATTACGATTACGATCGCACCGCGCGCCCTAGCTTCGCCGATGGCACGAACCAGCGCCTGCTCGCCCTCGGCATCGAGGTTGGAGTTTGGCTCATCGAGCACGAGCAGTAAGGGGTCGCCGAACAGCGCGCGCGCGAGGGCGACGCGCTGCCGCTGGCCGCCGGAGAGCGCCAGCCGGCCGTCGCCCACAGACGTATCGTAGCCCAGCGGCAGTCGACCGATAGCCTCGTGGACCCCGGCCGCGCGCGCCGCCTCAATGACCAGGCGTGGATCGGCGTCGTTCATGCGCGCGATGTTGTCGCGCACGGTCCCGTCGAGCAGCGAAACCGACTGCGGCAGATATCCAACCATATCGCCGAGCGATTTGCGTTGCCAGAGATACACGTTGTGGCCGTTGAGAAAGACGCCACCGGCGGTTGGCTTGACGACGCCGACGATGAGCCGCGCCAGCGTCGACTTCCCGGCTGCAGACGGCCCGGCGATGCCAAGCACGGTGCCGGGCGACAGCGTGAAGCTGATGCCGCGGAGGATCGGCAAATCGACGCCGGGCGCCGCGTAGACGAGACGGTCGACGACAAGGTCGCCTGCTGCCTTTGGGATCGCAAACGTCTGCCGCACGGACATTGGCGTTTCGACGAACGAACGCACGCGTTGCCATGCGGCGCGGGCGAAGACCCACTGACGCCAGTCAGCGGCAAGCGAATCGAAAGGCGCGAGGAGCCGCCCGACTATCATC
>CAVXFK010000023.1:0-27266 GCA_963761005.1 uncultured Alphaproteobacteria bacterium | reverse complement strand
GGCGAGGATGCTGGTGCAGACAAACAGGATGATAGAGAGAGCCGCTGCATAGGCGGGCTGATTGAGCCGACCCTGCGCGGTCCAGATCAGATACCGGTGCTCCCCGTGGTTGCGGTGCCGGGTCCTCCACCGGTGAGGACATAGATCAGGCCGAACATCGACGTCAGCAGGCCGATGGTTGTGATAACTGTCGAGAACTCGATGATCGGGCGAAGCTCCGGGATGATCACGTGCCACCAGATCTGCCACATCCTGGCGCTCTTCCAGCCGCGCTGCCTCGACCATGTCCTTGGGCACCGTTGACAGGCCCGCCAGGAAGATCAGCACACCCATGCCGAAGGTCGACCACGACTGGATGGCGAGTGTCACGGGCAGCGCCGTGGCGGAACGGCCAAGCCAGTCAACGCCGGGAATGCCAAGAGCCTTGAGCAAACTGTTGAAGCTGCCATTGAAGCCGAGGACGACGCTGAAAAGATGGAGCCGATGATCACGCTCGAAAGGACAACAGGAAAGAAATAGACCGAACGGAAAAACGCGCGTCCCGGAACGCCCTGGTCGATGAGGATCGCCAGCAACATCGGAATGGTGACGAAGATGGGCACCGAAATCAGAATTACGCCCGCATTGGCTATGGAAGAGCGGAAGTTCGGATCGTTTAGGGCGCGCAAATAGTTGCCGGCGCCGATGAACTCGCCCGGGCTGGTCGGAGGTGGCGCTTGTCAGCGAGATGCCGAAGCCCCAGAGAAGCGGAAAGATACGAAACACAACAACAAGCAGGATAGCCGGCAGCAGGAATAGCATGGCGACGCGGGCCTCTGCGCGACGGCTGCGGTGTGAGCGCGAACGGGTGGGGAGGCTTCGCCGTTCGAGGCAACGACGTGGCAGTCATCGGCTGGTCACTAAGCAAAAGAACGGGGAGCGTCCGAAGCGCTCCCCGCACTTATACCGCTACTTCTGGGGCTTGGCTTGCGCCTGCACCTTGTCGAGCGCCGCTGCCGCTGCGTCGACTGTTGTGTCGCCGTTGAGCAGCAACTGGCTCTGGCGATGCCACTCGTCGAGCTCGGCGGCGGACGAGTTCGCATGGGTCGTCGGCACGGCCCTGTTGGCCAGCCAGCCCATGATCTGCTTGAGGCCGGGGCTGTCGATGCCGACGTATCGACTTCGGTGTTCGCCGGAACCACGCCGGAATCGTTGACGAGGTAGGACAGCACTTCAGGCGAAGCGAGGATTTCACGGCATCGAGAGCCAGGTCGATGTTCGGCGAGTCCTTGTTCACGCCGTATCCCACGCCGCCATCAAGCGGACGCCGGGAGCGCCTTCGTGCTGGTCGGCGGCGACAGTCGGCGAGGGCATCGGACAGACACCGACGTTGTCGACGCCCATGTCCTTCTCGAAGACTTCCCAGTGGGCAACGTTGGAGAGCAGGCCCCAGACGTTGGCTGCCGTCCCCTGTTCGAACAGGGTGACTCATCCATGAACATCGTCTGCGAGTTGCCGCCTTCCTGGTACCACCCGTTCTTGGACGTGTCGACCCAGGTCTGGAGAATCGCCTTGATCGGCGCATCGGACCAGTGGAGCTTGCCGGCCAGCCAGTCCGCCTGTTGCTGCGCGGTCAGCGACTCGTTCGCCATTTCCGACAGGAAGAACTCGGCCTCATAGCCTTCCTTGTTGGCCATCATGAAGCAGGCTGCCTCGCCCTTTGCCTTGATGGCGTCGCACATCTTGTTCACCTCCGCCCACGTGGTCGGCGGCTTGTTGGGATCGAGCCCTGCGTCCGCGTAGAGTTTCTTGTTGTAGTAGACGACGTGGCCCTGAAGTGTGGTCGGGATGAATACAGCTTGCCATCGGGCCCGGTGAAAGCCGATTTTCCCACGAGCTTGGAAATCACGTTGGGCAGCTTGTCGTCGAGCGGGATGAGGGCGCCAACCGGATTCTTTGCCTGGGCGCCGCCGTTGGCCCAGATGACGTCCGGACCGGTCTTGGAAGCAAGGGCGGTGCCCAGCAGAGTGTAGTACTCGGCATCCGGCTGCGACAGCAGGGTGAGCGTGTCCCCTGGATGCGCGGTTTCGAATGCGGCCTTGGCGTGATCGTAGTATGTGGCGTGGGCCGCGTCGTCGACGTTGACGTCCCAAACGGTGATCTCCGCCGCCAACGCGGGTGAAGCAACCAGCATGGTCGCAAGGGCGGCCGCTACTTTCAGTTTATCCATGTCATTTCCTCCTGTTGTCGACTTAGCTTTTCGCTTCATCCCCGCTGCACGGCGAGTTTCGGCGCGTGGCCGACGCGGGGATTGAAGGGCGGCGTACCGAGGTCCTCCCTCGGAAGCAGTTGCGGCCGCGACCATTCGCGGCGGGCGCTGTCGGAAAGCACGAGTTCGTGGCCCGGACGATCGGGCGCGTAAGCCCAGCCGTCACGAATCTCGATCGGCTGCTCAACAAGGTGATCGAAGTTCTGGAACGAATATTCGAGCCACTGGACTTCGGGCAGCGCACAGGCCATGTGCACGCCGACCTCGAGGAACGTGTTGCCAAGCGATATCGGTATGCCGAGTTCGGCTGCCAGCCAGCCGATCCGCATCACGTCCGTGACCTGCCCGTGCACATTGAGAATGTCGACGCTGCCCGCAAGCATGAGCTGCCGCTTGCTCGCCGCGTCGAGGTATTCTCCCGAATTGATCAGGGTCCACGGCGCGCCCTGGCGCAGCAGCCGCAGGCCCTCGAAGTCGTTGCGCAGGATCGGGTCCTCGACCCACATCAGCGGGAAGCCCGCGTCGCGGATCGCAGTCAGCTTGACCAGCGCTTCCTTCGAACCCCAGGCTTCGTTGGCGTCGATCATCACCAGCGCTTGCTTGCCCACGGTCTGTCTGAGCAACTCGAGGCGATACAGATCGCGCTCGAAATCCGGGTGGCCGACCTTGATCTTGAAGGCGTCGTAGCCGATCGAGGCGGCATGTCCGAAGAACTCGGTGTATTCATTATCGCTGAGATGAAAATCGAGCCCGGATGCATACGCACGCACGCGCTCCCGCCGGCTGCCGAGCAGGCGGTGCAACGACAGACCGACCTGTTTTGCCGCGAGGTCCCAGAGGGCTACCTGGATTGCCTCCTCGAAGGGCAGGCTGTAGGCGCGCTGGTTGCCACCGCGCAGGCGGTTGACCCGGTGGATGAGAGCGAGCGGCACCTCGCCATCGAGGCTGGGCCAAACCTCGGTCTGGAAACTCCGAACAATCTCATTCGCGGCGGGAAGCGGGCAGAAGAGACTCTGTATGAATCCGAGCCCCACGCTGCCGGTGTCGTCGATCAGCTCGAGGGCCGCGATATTAACATCATCGGCACGCACCTGACTGTCACCAATGACGCGGTCGCGCGCGAACTGAAAACGCGTAAGCCGAAACTCAATTACTTTCATGCTATGACCAGATCGGGCTTCTGATATATCAGATGGCCATAGCTAATAGATCAAATGAGGATTTTGCAAGTGGCGAAACAGCCGGTCGCCGAGGTGGGGAGCGGCATCAGGCTCAGCGATGTCGCCTACACGCGGTTGCTCGAAATAGTCTTCGAGAGGCGGCTGCCCGCCGGAGCCTTCGTTTCCCAAAACGAACTGGTTGAATTGACCGGCGTGCCGGTCGGCCCGTTGCGCGATGCCCTGCGCTCGCTGGAGGCCGACGGAATTGTCACCATCCATCCGCGCGCCGGAATCGAGTTCGTCAAGCCCGGGCTGGAGCTGGCACGTGCCACCTACCAGTTTCGCGGCATCATCGAGACGGCCGCAGTAGCGGTTTATTCCGAAACCGCCGACGAGGCTGAGATGGAGGATGTCGAACGCCGGCACCTGCTTGCGATCGCGGCGGTCGAGGCGAACGGACTGACGCAGGCGTCGCGCAATGAACTGGAGGCGCTTGAAGCGTTGCTGCACAACGCGATCGTCGGGAGCCTGAGAAATTCACTCATCGACCGGAGCTACCGTCGCGTTCACAATTACCTTCGCATCCTGAGGCTCGATCGCAAGATGACCGCTCCGCTCGCGCTCCGCTCCCTTCGCGAGCACCTCGCCATCATCGCAGCGTGCCGCCGGCGCAACGCGGCTGAGGCGCAGGCAGCGCTCGCGACGCATTTTGCGAATGCGCTTCAGCGGAACATGGGTTTGTACTAGGCGGCCGTCACCGACGAAGAAGTCGTCGCGGCCGCTCATGCGCGCCCTGTTCGCGGAGAGTTGAAGGCTGCTGAGCGCCGAGATCAAACCTCACGGCACGGCGAGTGTTTCCTCCTTTCAGGCTGACTGCTGGTCGTGGGAGCGCCGGCCGTCATTCGATACGCGCAACGGCACGGAACCCGGAGACCGTGGCTCGTGCAGCTCCTCGCGCGTCGGACCACCAAGATCGCCGCCGTTGCTCTCGCCAACAAAACGGCGCGAATGATCTGGGCCATCATGACCACGGGCGAACTCTACAGAGAGCCGAGCCCGGCATCTGCGGCAGTGTAGGAACACGAGAGATTGGGAAGGGCAGACGCGATATAATGCGCCCCATGTGGTTGGTGTCGAGAGCCAGGGAAAACACGGCGAGGACGTCGAGCACGCGGAGCGGAGAACAGTTGGCGAAAAGCAACTGGCGGAGGGAGAGCAACTGAAATCCAACATTCTCTGAGGGATGGCTGATTTCCGCGGCGCAGACGTTTAGCGTTCTCCGCGAGTCACGGTTGTGTTGGGGGTTTATCCACGATGCCCTCGATCTGTCCTGCGATCAGGATGATTTCCGCTTCGTGCAGCGCCTTGGTTCGTCCCCAGTCGTCGTTGCTCGTGCCAGCCGCGCGCCAGGCGGTGAGGCTGACGAGGCAGGTCGTTGCGGGTAGGTCGAGTTCCGCACCCGGAACGACTCGGATCGAGATGCGGCGGACCAGCTTGTCGGGCGTACCCACCAGATAGTCGATCATGAGGCGGGCGCGATCGGCATCGATCCGGAACCAGACTCTGCCGCCGTCGATAAGCGAGCGACCAGTGTAGAGTCCCGACTCCTCCTCCGCTGCGTCAAAGCACCCCAGCGACCAGCGCCCGAGCGCGATAGGATCGCACAGGTAGCGAAAGGCGACCTCCGCCGTCGCTCGCACATGTCGTGTCGTCATGTGGCTCAGCGAGCCCGCCATATCCGCTCCGGTCGTTGACGCAGCTTTTCTCAGCTGGTGCCGCGCTGCCAGCGAGATGTTTTCAGCTTAAATCTTTTATCGTTTCGAGTCCTATGGTCTTATCACTTCATGGCTTCTCTTCTTCAGGCGCGTGACGTCGTGCAAACCTTCGGCGAGCTCCGCGCTGTCGATGGTGTCTCGCTTTCGGTCGATGAGGGAACGATCACGGGGCTGATCGGACCGAATGGAGCGGGCAAGAGCACGCTTTTCGATTTGATTGCGGGAGCGCGACTCCCGCAGGCGGGATCGATATCCTTCGCGGGGATCCGCATCGACGCCATGAGCCCTGATCTTATCTTTCGTGCCGGTCTCGCTCGAACGTTCCAAATCCCTCGACCCTTTCCGCAGATGACGGTTTTGGAGAACCTCATGCTGGCGCCGCGGGATCAGGCCGGCGAGCGCTTCTGGAACAACTGGGTCCGCCCTCGCGCCGTTCAAAGACAGGAACGCCAAGCGCGGGAGCGCGCCATGGAGGTGCTCGGCTTCTGCGGCCTTTCCGACAAGGCGGGAGAAATCGCTGGGCGGCTGTCAGGTGGCCAGCAGAAGTTGTTGGAACTCGCCCGTGTCCTCATGATCGAGCCCCGTCTCATCATGCTTGACGAGCCGGCAGCGGGCGTGAATCCGACTTTGCTCGAAACGTTGATTGAGAAGATCTTCGCGCTCAATGAGCGCGGCATCACCTTCCTCATCATCGAGCACAACATGGATATGGTGATGCAGATATGCAGCCCGATCGTGGTGATGGCGCAAGGGAAAGTCATCTTCGAGGGCGACGCAGACGGCGTGCGCGGCGATCCGCGCGTGGTCGACGCTTACCTTGGAGACATCGCCGCGTGAGCCCGCCGATCCTCAGCGCACGCGATGTCGTGGCCGGCTATGTTCGCGGTCTGCCGATCTTGCACGGCGTGTCGGTCGACGCCGCGCCCGGAGAGATCGTCACGATCGTCGGGCCGAACGGCGCCGGCAAGTCGACGCTCTTGAAGGCTATCGCGGGGCTCGTCGTCTTCGAGAGCGGCACCGTCACGATGGATGGTCGCAACGTCACCGGTTTGCCCGCGCATACGATGGTGGGGAGGGGGGTCGGGTTCGTTCCGCAGATCGGCAATATCTTCACCTCCTTGAGCGTCCAGGAGAACCTCGTCGTCGGCGCGCATAGCCTGGCGCGCGACGTGCTGAAATCCCGGCTGCAGCGTACCTACGAGCACTTTCCCGTGCTTGCGGGCCGGCGCTCCGCGCCGGGTCGCGTGCTCTCCGGCGGGCAGCGGCAGATGCTCGCCGTCGCCCGCGCGCTGATGGCCGATCCGAAGGTGATCATGCTGGACGAGCCGACCGCGGGGCTTTCGCCGAAGATCGTCGGGGAGGTGTTCGACGATCTCCGCCGTCTCGCCCAAATCGGCGTTGCCGTGCTGATGGTGGAGCAGAACGCCAAGGCCGCGATCCGGATTTCGGATCGCGCTTACGTCCTGGCGGAGGGCCACAACTTCATCGACGGGAACGCTGATGCGCTCCTCAACGACCCGGCGATCGGCGAAGCGTTCCTGGGCGGAAAGCGGAGAACCGGATGATCGGGCAGGCGATCGCCGACGGAATTTTGACCGGCGCCATCATCGCGCTCGGCGCAGTCGGCATTTCGCTCAGCATGCAGATTCTTGCGCTTCGCGAATTTCGGTCATGGCGACCTGCTGACGCTCGGCGCCTACGGCGCCCTCACGTTCACCGTTTTTGCGACCGCCGGCGCTCAGTTCGGACTGCTGTCCTTCGGGTGGCAGTTCCTCGTGGCCGTTGTGATCGCTGGGCTCTTCGCGGGCGGGGTGGCGGTGCTCGTTGACATGCTGGTCTACAGCCGCCTCCGGGCACGCAATGCGCATCGGCTGACGATGATCTTCGCGAGCTTCGGCGTCGCTCTGATCCTGCGCAACGTGATTCTGCTCCTCTGGGGGCCGGACGTGCACTACTACAGCCGCACCCTTCAGATCGCCCTGGAGATCCTGCCCAACGTTCGAGTCATGCCCGACCAGATCTTCGTGCTCGGGCTCGCGATTCTCCTTGTGCTGCTCTTCTACGTGCTGCTTCGCGCGACGCGGATCGGGATTGCCATGCGGGCCATGGCGGAGAGCCCGACGCTGGCTGGCATCTGCGGCATAGAGACCGTGAAGATGATCCGCCTTGCCTGGTTCATCAGCGGCGCGCTCGCCGCGGTGGCCGGAACATTCCTCGGCCTTACCGTTCAGCTTCGGCCGGAGATGGGCTTCAACCTACTGCTCTCGATCCTGACCGCGGCGATACTTGGCGGGACCGGCAGTCTTTTCGGTGCCGTGGCGGGCGGCCTGCTGGTGGGCTTGGCGGAGAACCTCTCGGTTCTCGTCGTTCCGGCCGGCTACAAAGCAGCGATGCCGTTCCTTCTCCTCATGCTGATCCTCTATGTCCGCCCGCAGGGCCTCTTCGGATCGAAGGAGGGGCATTGAACCTATGAGGCATTGGATCAAGACATGGAGGCCGTCATCCTCGGACGAGCGGAGCTCGATCCGAGGACCCAGGCTGCTGCGCCCGAGAATGGGTTCTCGGGTCTTCGCTTCGCTCCGCCCGAGAATGACGTCGGCGAGAGATCGCGCGCAGGTGCCCGAAGCTAGGGACGAGATATGATCGGCGTCTTCTCCTACCTGGTCTTCTTCGCCAGCGTGGTGCTGATCCTCGGCATCGCCTGCCTCGGCCTCAATCTGCAATGGGGCTTCACCGGTCTTTTCAACGCCGGGGTGGTCGGCTTCTACGCGGTGGGCGGTTACGCTCTAGCCATTCTGACCGCTCCCGCCAACCCGCTGCTACAGGGCAACTTCGGCCTTCCCTGGGTCGTCGGCATCGTCGGAGCGATGGTGGTGGCCGCGCTCGTCGCGCTCCTCGTCGGCATGGCGACTGTCAGGCTGCGCGGCGACTATCTCGCGATCGCCACTTTCGGCGCCGCCGTTACGATTCAACTCATCACCTTGAACTGGCAGGCGCTGACCGGCGGCAGCCTTGGCATGACGTCGATACCGCGTCCCTTCGCATTGCACTTTGAGGGCCAGCTCAGCTACAACGTCTTCCTTCTCATCCTGCTCGCCGCCATCACCGCACTTGTCTACTGGGCGCTCGACCGCATCGTCCGCTCCCCTTGGGGCCGCGTCTTGAAGGCAATCCGCGAGGACGAGACGGCGGCGATCGCACTCGGTAAGGATGCGCGTCTTTTCCGGCTGCAGGCCTTCGTTCTCGGCTCGACGATCATCGGGCTCGCAGGCGCGCTCTATGTGAGCTTCATCGGCTTCGTCAGCCCCTTCGACTTTCTGCCGATCGTGACCTTCCAGATCTGGACCATGCTCATCATCGGCGGCAGTGGCAACAATCGCGGCGCGCTTCTCGGTGCGTTGATCGTCTGGGGACTTTGGAGCGGCAGCGGCGTGCTGATCTCCAAGATCGTGCCCGCCGCTTACCAGACACAAGGCGCCGCGGCACAATCGATCCTTATCGGCCTGCTTCTGGTCATCGTGCTCGTGCGCAAGCCGCGCGGGCTGATCGGCGAGGAGCCGGTCGTTTCGCGGCATGTGGGATAGCTGCTTAGTTTGAAGAAAGACGGGAGAGCTGTGATGAGAAACCTATATGGATTGATCTTCGGCGCCGCGCTCGCGGCGACTGGCTTGGCGCCATCGCTGGGACACGCTCAGGACGTCACGTGCCCGGTGAAGCTTGGAGGAATCCTTCCGCTCACGGGTTCGATGGGCGCGGTCGGCAAACGCATCGCCGACAGCGCGCAACTCGCAGTCGACCAGATCAACGCGGGCGGCGGGGTGAAAGGATGCGACGTCAATCTCATTCTTCGCGACGACCAGGGTCAGCCGACCGTCGGCGTCGATGCCGCCAAGTATCTGGTCGATGTTGAGGGCGTGCAAGCTCTGACCGGAACTGTGTCGAGCGGCATCAGCCTGCCGATCCTCACCTCAGTGACCGCACCTTCGAAGGTGGTTCAGATCAGCTGTTGCTCGACGGCGGCGACCTTCACCACGTTGGCTGAGGAGGGGAAATCCGGCGGCTTCTATTTCCGCACGCTGCCGACGGTGAAGACGCAGGCCTATGCCAGCGCCAAAGTTGCGGCCGACCGCGGCTACAAGAAGATCGCGGTGGTCTACATCAACACCGACTTCGGTACCGGCATGCTGCAATATTTCACCACCGCGATGAAGAAGCTCGGTGGCGAGATCGTCAGTTCGGTGGCCTATAACGACAACCAGCCGTCCTACCGCGCCGAGGTGAGCCAGGCGCTGGCTTCGAAGCCGGACGCAGTGTTCTTCGTGGCCTTCCCGCAGGACGGCGCCACCATGGTGCGTGAGTGGATATCGCTCGGCGGGACGCAGAACCTGATCCTGAACAACTCGCTCAGAAGCCCGGACTTCGTCTCGGCGGTCGGCGCGCAATATCTTGGGAAGGCCTACGGCATGGACAACGCCCCCTCCGGCGGGCCGACGGCCGATGCGTTCCGCGATTCCTTCAAGGCGAAATACGGCGAGACAGCGGACGGCCCCGGCATCGCCACGCAGTATGACGCGGTGATCGGTACTCGGGCTCGCGATGAACATCGCGCCGGAGCTCACCGGCACCGCGATCCGTGACTCCGTTCGCAAGATCCAGGACCCGGATGGAACCGTCATCGGAACCGGCCCGGACGAGTTCAAGAAGGCGCTCGCACTGATCAAGGACGGTAAGCCGATCCGTTATGTAGGCGCGACCGGCCCGGTGGTGTTCGACGCCAACGGCGACGTCAATGGCGCGGCGCTTATCTGGAACGTCAAAGGGGACGGCGCGCTCACGGTCGAGGACACGATCACGATCGAAGACATGAACACACTGATGAAGAAGATCGACGGCTAGCGACAGAAACGTCGGCCTCCCCGTCGCGGGGGGCCGAGTCTTTCGGCGGAAGGAGCTTGATGGCCCGTAGTCAAGAAGAGCTCGACGCCGAGTTCCGTCTCGACCGGATCACCGATATCGAGGCGGTGTTTGCCCGGCGTGCCCGCGCAAGCGAGGCCGCGCTCGAGAAGCTCGAAGTTATTCGCGACATCGCTTATGGCCCCAATCCCGGCGAGACGCTGAACCTCTTTCCGGCGTCGCGGATAAGCGTGCCGGCGCCGGCACAAATCTTCATCCATGGCGGATTCTGGAGCTCGCTTGCGGCGATCGATTTCTCCTTCGTGGCAGCAGGCTTTGTCCCGTTTGGCGCGGCCGTGGTGGTTATCGACTATCCGCTAATTGCGCGCGTTGGGCTCGGCGACATCGTCCAGTCCTGCCTGCGCGCGATCGGTTGGGTCCGTCACCGCGCCAGCGAGCACGGCATCGATCCGGAGCGCATCTTCGTCTCCGGCAACTCGGCGGGCGGACATCTCGTTGCGGAGGTGATGGACCGCGCGCGGCCACGCGCGGCCGCCCTGCCCGAAGACGTGGTCAAAGGCGGGACGGCGATTTCCGGCCTTTACGACCTTGCACCGATCGCCGCCTCGTTCCGCAACGAACTCCTGCAATTCACGCCCGACGACGTCGCCACGTTCAGCCCGCTGTTGCGCAAGCCGGAAATCGGCGCGCCGCTCATCGTCACGGTGGGCGGCGACGAGATGGGCGAGTTCCTCGATCAGTCTGCGCGCTTCGTGGAGCGTTGCCGCAAGGACGGAACACCGGTGGAGCATATCGTCGTGCCCGACACCAACCACATCACCGTGGTACTCGACGCTTTCGCCGGGCCCGGCACGCCGCTCAATCGCGCCGTGCTGCGCCAGATGGGCGTGAGTTCCGTCTAGGCGTTGCCGCTTCGAAAATCCTGCCAACGCGCCTGCGCCAGCGCCGCCGAGGCGACGAGGCCGGCGAGCGGCCTCAGCGGAATCGCGCGGGTCGATGCCATCGGCACAGGCAGATCGCCGAGAGGCACGCCGCTCGCGGCGTCGGCCAGCACTTCGCCGAGCATGGCGGTCATCGCGATGCCACGGCCGTTGCAGCCGATCGCTCCGACAAAGCCAGGGCCGAATTCGTAGAGATGCGGGAGGAAATCCGTCGTCATCGCAGCAGTGCCGCGCCACACGAAATCGACCCGCGGTATTTCTTCCAGGTGCAGTCTGCGGGCCAGACGCTCGACGATAGCCCGCGCCAGTCGCCGATGTGCGGCGACGGGCACGATCGCCATGCCTCCGCTGATCAGGCGGTTGTGGCGGTCGAGCCTGTAGGTGAAGAGGTTCCCCTGCATATCCGACATCGGAAGCCTGCCGGGCGAGAAGCGCCGGACGGTTTCGGCCGGCAGCGGCTCCGTCGCGATCTGATAGACCGGCAGTGGCACGAGGATGCTTGCAAGTCGCCGGGCCAATCCGCTGTTGCCGGCGTTGGTGCACAAAAGCAACGTCTCCGCCTTCACCGTGTGGGGACCGCACTTTAGAAACCACAATCCGTCGCGGCGCTCTGCACCCATCACGGGCGAGTGCTCTAAGATCGTCGCGCCGCGATCGATTGCCGCTCGCGCCAGGCCGCGAACATAGCTCAGGGGCTGGATGGTCCCGCCGGAGCGGTCGAAAAGGGCGCCGCGATAGCCAGGAACGCGGGTTATTCGTCTGACCTCGTCACCGGAGATGTATTCGACCGGCCGCCCGAGCGATTTCCAAAATTCCACGCGCGCACGGGCGGTTCTATCGGCAAGCTCCGAGTGGGCTGGTTGCAGCCAACCTGTCTGCGCCGCGTCGCAGTCGATGCCGTAAGTCTTCGCTGTCTCGAAGACGCGGTCGGCGCCCCGCGCCACAAGTGCAAGAAGGGCGCGCCCCTTCGCCTCGCCGAGGCGGCGGATCGCCGTTGCCGGATCGGCCTTGGCGAAATTCGGGACGACAAAGCCGGCGTTGAGCCCGCTCGCGCCGGCACCAAGCTGCTTTCCTTCCAGTACAGCGACGCTTTTCCCCCGCCCGACGAGGTGGAGGGCCGCCGTCAGCCCCGTGAACCCGCCGCCGACGATCGCCACTTCCATCGTGGCATTGCGCTCGAGGCGCGCGGTCGGTGGTGATGGCGCCGCGGTCCGCCACCAGAGCGATCGCACGCTTTCCGATTCCATGATGCTCTACGGCAGTGCGCTGCTGCCCTTTCTGGCGTGGGGCTTCCTTGCCGGCGAAGACGGTTCATCCTATGCAGCGGCAGGCACCCGGTTCAAACCTAAAATATGACGGTGACGATGACTGGACGCTGGGCGATTTCCTCGGGCTCGAAGTTCGAAAAGCTCGCCGGGTATTCGCGCGCGGTCGTCGATGGCGAATGGATCTTCGTCTCCGGCACGGCCGGCTACGATATCGCCAACGACCGTTTCCCCGAAGATCCGGCCGAGCAGACCCGCCTGGCGCTCGCCACCATCGCCGATGCGCTGGCGAAGGCCGACGCTTCGCTCAGCGATATCGTCCGGGTGCGCGTCTATCTCGCCGACGCCGGCGACGTAATGTCCGTGTCGAAGATCCTCGGCGAAGCTTTCTCCGACCCGCGGCCGACCAATACGACGATCGTCTGCGGCTTCGCCGCTCCCGGGATCAAGGTGGAAATCGAGGTCACGGCGCTTCGAGTCGGACGCCGGCGTAGTAACGCTCCGTGACGATATCGAGTAGCCAGAATTGACTGTCGCTTCCTCACTGTGGGCTGTTGTTGAGGATGCTTAAGCGGGTGTCAACCGAACCGGCGGCAGGCCAGTTCGATGACAAAACCAAAGGCGTGACCCGCCCACGTGGACGCGAAACGCATGTGCTTTCCCGAGTTTGCCGAGCAGGTTAGCAGCGGCACGGCGGCCCGTCCACCAGATCAGCGGGCGGCGCCCGGCGGCGCGGCCCAGGGCCGTCGACGAGCGTTGGCGTCTCTCAACACCGCTGAGAAGCATTGGGATAGGGTCGGGCAAGCGCTCGGCAAACCGGAACGGTGATGGGGAATGTTTGTCGCGTCGGGTTTCCCCGCAGCGACCTCAAGGTGACCGTCGATGGGGTCAGCCTCAAACCCCGCTTCGCGCTCGGCGGTTGGCTGGCGTTCGAGGCCATGGGGATCACACCATGGTCATGGGCGACCCCGTGCTGACGGAGGACGCCCGGACCCTGCAGCGACGACGCCAACCACCAGACTGGCCGTTGAGACGAGACCGTCGTTCGCCCCAGGACCGCCGCGCGGAGCCAACCAATGCGATGCACTATGTGGATTTCCGGAATGCGACAGTCTGCTCACGCGCGGTGTTCCTTCAAATGTGGCGTTCCGTGTTCTGCATGTTGCGGGTTCACTGGCGTTGTCGCCCGCCTTGGTTCGATCCTCAATGCTCGAAGCGCGTTCAGAATAACGGCCACATCGATCAGTTCCTGTAGCAAGGCGCCCTGCACAGGCGTCAGATACCCCAGCGCGGCAGCAATCATCCCGGCCACGGAGAGGCCGATCCCGGCCGCGACGCTTTCAAGCGCGATCCGGCGGGACCGTTGCGCCACTTCGATCCCCGGAAGCAGGCGGTCGAGGTGATCGACCAGCAGCACCACATCCGCCGCCTCGGCAGAGGCCGCGGCCCCGCGCGCGCCCATGGCAACGCCGATGTCCGCGGCGGCAAGGGCGGGGGCGTCGTTGACGCCATCGCCCACCATCATCACCGGGCCATTCTTGCGCTCGGTCAGGACCAGAAGCACCTTCTGATCGGGCGTCAGTTCGGACCGGACGGCGTCGAGGCCCAGGCCCTCGGTCACGGCCTCGGCCACGGCGCGGCGGTCGCCGGTTGCCAGCAGGATACGGTCGATCCCCAACCGGCGCAGCCCTGCGAGAAGCTCCGCCGTGCCCGACCGCAGTGCATCTGCCATCACGAGATGGCCCATGAGTTTCCCGTCAACGCCAAGCGCCACGACCACCGACCCCGCCTCAACGACCGCGCTGTCAAGGTCAGCCGCGGCAACCTGCGATGCGACGAATCCTGCGCCACCTACCACCACCTTCCGGCCCTCGATGGTCCCTGCAACGCCTTCTCCCGGCGTCTCGACCACGTTTTCCGGAACCGGCAAGGCGGCACCGCGCTCTCGGGCCGCCGCGACGATCGCCTGTGCGATCGGGTGTTTCGACGCCTGATCGAGGGCTGCGGCAAAATACAGTAATTCGTCCTCTGACATGTCGCCGTGTGTGTCGATGGACACGATCTGTGGGCGCCCGTCGGTCAGCGTGCCGGTCTTGTCAAGGATCAGCGTCTTGATCCGCGCCAGCGCCTCCAGAGGTTTTGCCCCCTTGATCAGAACGCCGAAATGCGCCGCCCGCGACAATCCCGCCACCAGCGCGACCGGCACGGCTAGGATGAGTGGACAGGGCGTCGCTACAACCAGAACCGCCACGGCGCGGATCGGGTCGCCGGTGAACCACCAGGCCGCTGTCGCCAGAGCGACGGTGACGACGAGGAACAAAAGCGACCAGCGGTCGGCCAGCCGGGCCATCGGCGCCTTCGAGGCTTGCGCCGCCTCGACCAGCCGGACGATCCCGGCATAGGTGCTGTCGGCGGCGCGCCGCGTGACTCGCAGATCGAAGGCATCGCCCGCGTTGGTGGAGCCGCTCATCACGTCTTGGCCGCGGTTCAGACGCACGGGCATGGACTCGCCCGTCAGAGCCGACTGGTCGAGCATCGCCCGATCGCTTTCGACCGTGCCATCGACGGGCGCCACATCGCCTTGCCGGATCAGAAGAAGGTCGCCCGGTGCGATGTTGTCCAGCGGCACGTCCTCCAGCGCGCCATTGCGGTGCCGCCTCGCAGTTCGGGGCACGCGGGATAGAAGGTCGCTCATCTCGCGCCGGGCGCGGCCTTCGGCAAAACTTTCCAGAAAGGTGCCGCCCGAATACATCAGCGCGACCACCGCCGCCGCGAGCGTTTCGCCAAAGAGAAGCGCCGCCGACATGGACAGAGCCGCCACGATGTCGAGCCCGACCTCGCCTTTCGAGAGACTGCGCAGGATCTCAACGACAAGGGCAGCGAGTACCGGGATGACGCCCGCCGCCAAGGCAAATACAGCCGGCCTTGGCAGGCCAGCCACCATGAGGCCGAGACCTGCGACCAGCCCGAGCGTTGCAATGGCCAGGAGAGAGGTCTTCAGGCGATCATGAAACAATGAGTTCATGCGATAGGCTTTCCCCTGGTGACAACCTGCGCCCGATCGGGCGCGAAAAACATGCGAAGTGTCGTCCAACTTGTGTCTTGCAGAGTTGGCCGCCCACCCGAATACGTGCTCAACGCGCTGACCAATCAGCGTTCTGCGCCAATAGATATTCTCCACCCCGTCGATAACCTAGGCGACCTGTCCTGCGAACGGAATCCACCGCCCCATTTGCTGTCGATAGTTGGAGAATAGCCCGTGCCTGGGCGTGGGCAGGAACGGCTCCTTGGCCGACCTTGGACGGCCGGCGGGACGGCCGGCGGCGTAGACGCCTGCGATACGGAATTTCCCGCCTATCAAAGACCGGCGGCTTGCGATCGCGCGATCAGGTTTTGTACGGAGGAGATCCGCCATGCGCCCCCACGAGCCGAGCGGATGCCGCGGGCATTCAGCGCATCTGCGATCCCTGCCAGGGTGGATACGCCGGACGCGCGGATCGCATCGACAATCGGCAAGATATTGGCGGCGAAGCGATCGGCTTCGGAGATTTGGGCTGAACGGCCAAGGGCCGCGGCTTCTTTCACGTTGCGCGGATTGCCGAGCCGGGCTCCGTGTGCCTTGCGTTGGGCGAGTGCGGAGCGCGTGCGCTCGGCAATCAGCCGCCGCTCCTTCTCGGCGAGCGCCGCGTAGAGGTGCAGCGTGAAGGGATCGGCATCGGCTCCGAGTTCAGCAACGATAAAGGGAACACGCTGTGCCATCAGCCCGGAGATGAAGGCCACGTCGCGGGAGAGGCGGTCGAGCTTGGCCACGATCACCGGACACTTGCCGCTACGGGCGGCGGAGTGGGCAGCAGCGAGCTGTGGCCGGCGATCGAGCGCATCGGCGCCCTTGCCGCTCTCTGCCTCGACAAACTCGGCTGTGAGGGCGAAGCCTTCCGCCTCGGCGAAGCGGGTGACAACCTGGCGCTGAGCGTCGATTCCAAGACCAGAGCGCCGCTGCCGTTCGGTCGAGACCCGGTAGTAAGCGACGGCGGGCTTCATGACCAAACCGCATACCACCGTTTGCCGTTTGGTTGAAGTCGGAAGAAATGCCTAAAGCACTGCAAATAAACGGCTATCTGTGTTGCGCTGCGACGTGACAATGCTGTTTGTGGCGACTGCGCCGAGGACAGCTCTGGTCGCTTGGCAAGGCCGGTCGGGAACAACCTTCAATTTCTGGAGTCAGCAGCACAGCAGGCGTTAGCTTAAGACGGTAAGATGGAGATTTTCTGACCCGCTTCGGAAGTCGCGGGGCATGCCCAGTGATGGTGTAACTCGGCGCACGGAAGCCGGCATTCTCGTAAAGCGGTACTAGACGGGCACGCGCTCCGACAGAACGGACGCGACCAACCGATGCGCGTATTGGACGGCCTCGTCGAACCCCATTTCGTACCCCTCGGTCCAGCTGCGCTCGAACAGCGGACGATCGAGAAGACGCTCGGCGACATTCCGTGCCGCTTCGAGGCCGGAAGCCTCCGGATGCATGCCCCCGCCGAGGTCGGCGCGCAGGCGCGAGACTGCTGCACCCAGTCAAGCGCCATGATGGCGTGGGTCACGTTCTTGAGCTCGATCAGCTCTTCGAGCGCCTTGATTGCGGCCCGCAGCGGGCCTCTCCGCTTGCCCTGTCGGAAGTCGATCGAGGCGATGGCCAAGGTCTTGGTCGCGGCCTCAACGTGATCACCGACCTCCCGGGCAATCTCGAGAGATGCCACCCACAGAGGCCGGGCGCTGTCGAGGTCGCCCTTCATCCAGCGCGCGAACCCTTGCGCCATCAATACCATACCGACCTTGTCCCGAGCCCCCAGTCCCTCAAAGATCGAGAGCGCCTGGTCAGCCAGCCGGCCTCCGGTCTCCGCATCGCCGCTCCAGGTCGACGTGGTGCTGAGGGCGAAGATAGTGTCGGCGACCGACAGCCTGTCGCCGACGCTCTCGTAGAGCGTCAGCGCCTCCTCGTAGGCGGTGCGCGCCGCCGCGTACTCGCTCTGCCAGTAGGCTAGGCCACCGAGGCCAGTCAGTCCCTTCGCTCGGACCGCCGGAGCCACTCCCGCCTGCGACAGGAAATGCTCGATCCAGCGACGCCCTTCGCCCGGCCGCCCGGCGGCGAGCCAGAAGCGCCAAATCGCGCTCGAGATGCGCAGCCCGACATCCGTATCAGCACTTTCCTGACAGGCGCGCAGCGCCGCCTGTATGTTCGCCTCGTCGGATGTGAGGCGGTCAACGGCCGCCACTTCTCCCCGGCCTGTAAGGTGTGCCTCCAGCTCCTCAGCCAGCCCAAGGAAGTACGCCTTGTGGCGCGCCTCGGCAGCAGGCTTCTCGCCCGCTGCGTCAAGCTCCTCAGCGGCGAACTCGCGGATCATCTCCAGCATCGAGAAGCGCGCCTCGCCGTGCAGCGCACGGCTACGCAGTAGGCTCTTGTCGAGCAGCGACGACACTGCGTCGAGCACTTCAGCGTCAGGTGCTGCAGCTGCGACTGCTTCGGCGGCGTCCAGCGTGAACCCGCCGAGGAAGACGCCGAGCTGACGAAACACCAACTGCTCCGCCTGCGTCAGCAGGCTGTAGCTCCACGCGATCGCATCGCGCAGCGTGCGGTGATGAGCCGGTCGGTCGGGCTGCGGCGCGGAAAGTATCTTGAAGGGCCGATTGAGGCGCTTTGCCAGCGCCTGCGGCGGGAAATGGCGAATGCGCGCGGCGGCAAGCTCGATCGCGAGCGGCATGCCTTCGAGACGTGTGACGATGCGCACGACCGAGGCGGCGTTCTCCGCGTTGAGGGCGAAGCCCGGGTTGAGGGCGCGCGCGCGGCGGACGAAGAGGTCCACGCTTTCGGTAGCGGCGAGCTGTGCGACATCAGTACCCGCGCGCGGATCTGGTGTCGCCATCGGAGGCACCTCGAACAAATGCTCTCCGGCGAGGTTGAGGACGGCTCGGCTGGTTACGATGACCTTCAGCTCCGACGCTTCGGCGAGCAACCGCCCGACGTCTTGGGCGGCGGCGAGCACCTGCTCGAAGTTGTCCATTACCAGGAGGGTCCGGCTCCGCGAAAGGCGCTCGGAGAGCGCCTCGAGTGGGGAGCGGTTACCCAACTCCTTGCAGCCAACGGCCTGAGCGATGGCCGGCGGGACCAGGAGCGGATCGTGGATAGAGGCCAAGGGGACGAAGAATACGCCATCGTCGAAAGCCGGCAGCAGGCGCGCCGCAAGCCGCAGCGCGAGCCGCGTCTTTCCGGTGCCACCGGGCCCGATGAGGGTCAACAAGCGCGCGCCTTCGAGCAATTGCTCTGCCGCCCCCAACTCCTCCTCACGCCCCACGAAGTCAGTGGCTTCGCTCGGGAGATTGTGCGGCCGCGCACGCTGCGAGCGGGGCGGAGGGAAGTCGTTGAGCAGTCCGTGGACCACAGCTTGCAACAGGTGCTCAGGCTTCACGAGGTCCTTCAGGTGATGCGCGCCCAGGTCACGAAGCGACACACCGGCGGGCATTGCATCCGCGCAAGCCCTAGCTGTGGAGGCAGAGACCAGCACCTGGCCGCCATTCGCAGCAGCACATATGCGCGCGGCGCGGCTGCTGCTCCAAGTCGATTGCCGTCTTGCGCATGCGGCAGAGCAATAACTCTTGAGCACGCGGCGCCTCCGCTCAGAAAATGTCTCACATCGCGAATGGCAGTATCGAGCGAGGCGCTAGCGATGGAAGAGCCGGGTTTGATAGTCTTTGCTGAAAGGCGCTAGAAGCAGCCGGTCCGCCATGAGCCGCCAAATGGGGCTGACGATTGCCGCCGAAGTCGCTCGCAAAAGCAACACTCAAACAAACCCCCGACTGGGTAGCCGCGATGGACAACGAAACTGCTGCTCCGAAGCACCCCACCGAAGCCGCGAAAGCAACGGTCGTATTTGTCGACCTGGCCGGCTTCAGCGCCATTGCGGACGTTTTTGGAGATGCGGCAGCGATCGAGGTGCTGGAGCTATTCGAAAAGTTGGTGCGCGATTCCGTGGGTGACGACGGCAAGCTTGTGAAATGGATCGGAGACGAGGCGATGCTTTTGTTTCCGGAGCCAGATCTAGCTCTTCAGGCACTTTCTCGCCTCTTACCGGCCTGTCGAGCCGAGAAGAGAATCCCTTTGACAAGGTGCGGGCTGAACCATGGATCAGTGATCCATAGAGGCAACGATATCTTCGGCTCAACCGTGAATATCGCGTCTCGGATCACGGGGTTTGCCAAGGCCGGCCAACTGGTGGCGACCGGCTCGATCGCCGAAACGGCCAAGGCGAAGGAAATCTCAATTCACGAACTCGGACCGACCCGGCTTCGCTCTATTGCTGAAGAAATTCCGTTGTTCGTCCTCCAACTGGCGGAGGCCGTCGATCCCGCCTGGATAGACCCGGTGTGCAAGATGCACGCGCCATATTCGGCTTTTGTCACGGCAACTCGTGTGGGGCATTGGTTCTGTTCCCGGCAATGCGAGGAGGCTTACAACCGATCTCCCGAGACGTACCTGACCTAGGTTCAAACGTTCGAGGCAGCTTTAGCCGGGGCCGGTGATGTATCGCCCGCCCGCATCCGGAAAGGAGCAGCCCATGCCATATTTCATGACAATCGGATACGGAGATCGCGAGGG
Organism: uncultured Alphaproteobacteria bacterium; assembly: GCA_963761005.1. Lineage (GTDB taxonomy): Bacteria > Pseudomonadota > Alphaproteobacteria > Rhizobiales > Afifellaceae > DASWJZ01. The sequence goes on along the minus strand of CAVXFK010000023.1, from coordinate 7,318 downwards.
CTACGATCGGACCGCCGAGGCCGTTCGGACGGCAGCGCACAAACACGATGCAATACTGCGTAAGGAAGGCGCATTGATGGGCATCGCGGGGACGCCCGTTCAGGTGCGCAACGCTGATGCGGCGCAGTTGAGACGACGATCGGTCCTTTCATGTCTGCGCAATTGCCGGTGGCTGGCTTTGCAATCATTGAAGCGGCCAGCCTCGCAGAGGCAATCGTTAAGGTATCGCAGACGCCCTGTGCTGTTGCGCATGGAGTCGTAGAGGTCTGGCCACTTGAGCAGGGAACCTGACTTCGTTGAACTTGAAGGCAGTTCCGGTGGAACTTAGCTTCGGAGGCGCAACCGTTCGAACAGTCGTCTCAGCGCAAAGCTCCGTACAAGCGAGACAACCGTGAACGCCCCGGCGATCGACACGTTCTGCCCCAACTCCAAACGCACCGCGAAAACCGGGAAGAGCAGTAGCTGCGTGAGGAGCGCGATGCCGTAGCCCGCAACGACATTCGTGACCGCCTCTACGAGAGACATCGAGCGCGATTGCGCTAGTGGCGCTAGTGGCGCGCTAAGCGGCTTCGATCTTCTGACGGCATGGCGCATGGATTGGTCAACGTCCCGCGTAGACTTCGCTTGAACGGGAAATACGCATTCGGGGTTAGCGTCGGCAGCGCCTGTCTGTCGCGTCCAAAAGTGTTTCACACGCGGGCGGCGAGCTGGGCGAAACGTCGGCGGGAGCAGTCGACCGGAACAGCTCGACCATTGAGACGCCACGCGATTACCTGTAGCGCGTGTCGCCACCGCCGATGGGCCGTGGGCCGGCTGATGCCAAACCGCCAGCAGATCAGCTTCCATGGTGAACCTTGTGCTCGGGCGCAGACGAGTTCGACGAGGTCGGCCTCCAGCCAGCTCAGCCACGTCATCGCATCTTCGGGAAGATTGCCGCACTTGGTCTCAGGACGATGCTCTTCCAGATCGGCGTTGCGCTGGCGTGTCGCCGCTTTACGAAGATGGGTCTCCACCTGCTTTTCGGTCCAGTTACACATCGACTTTCGAGCGGATTTCCGCGGCGGCCAATGCCTCCGCCTCCTTTCGCGACATGCCTCCATCGAATTCGGCAATCGCGGCGCGTTCTAAGAAATTAACTTGGTCGTCCGCCGACCAACCGTCTGTCGTGGCGTCGGTCGGGGTTTTACTGACGTTGCCTTTGACGTGGCGTCGGACAGTCGCGGGTCCGAACTCAGCACCGAGGATGACAACGGCAGCGACGACGAACCCAACAGAGGGGATCCAAGGCCTTACGCTCCTTTACCAACGCTCTCGCCTCCACGTGGGGGACGGCTTCCAACGGCGGGCCGCTTCTTCTGGCGCAACCGGCTAAAGTACGCGACCTTCGGCACAGTCCGTTCTCTCGTTTGATACGAGGGGCTTACGGCAATCCCCTGAACTGAAGCCTAGCGGACAGGGCCGGAATTGACTCACGGACCAACAAGGATCGCGACGAAGGGGGCGTGCATTTACTGCGGTCGATCCGGAGTGAAACTCTCGGATGAGCACATCGTGCCACTCTCGCTCGGTGGCCGGCATGTCATTGAGGGTGGGAGCTGCCAAGCATGCGCAAAGATTACAGCGGGGATCGAATTAGACGTTGCACGCGGACTTTGGGGTGACGCTAGGGCCGCCTACAATGCTCCAACGCGCCGGCGCAAAGAACGACAAACACACATATTGCTTCCGAATCCGCACAACCATCCTCAGACGCTGAGAGTTCCGTACTCAGGATATCCGGCGCCGATGATTTTCTACAAGATGGACAAAGCTGGGCTGCTTCGAGGAATGCCGAGCGATGTCGACATTTCCTTCGCGTGGAAGCTTGTCTCAGTCGTTGACGACGCAAAGCTCAAAGTGTTTGAGACGAAGAACCCAGGCCGCCTTACAGCCCGGTTCAAGCATGTTCCGGAGAGCTTCGCTCGGATGATTGCGAAGATCGGCTATGGGCAGGTACTGACAGTGTTAGGGTCAGGACCCATAAAGGGGATTCCTTCCTTGGCTGGGTTGTGATTCACGGTCTCCAAGAGGAGGCCTCTGATGAATCGCGACTATTTCTGGCTGACGAGGGATCAATTCGCGCGGCTGAAGCCGTTGCTCCCCACCGACACGCGCGGCAAGCCGCGGGTTGACGACCGGCGTGTGATCAGCGGCATCGTGCATGTTTTGAAGTCAGGCGGCCGTTGGGTCGATGCTCCGGCCGTCTATGGTCCACGCAAGACCCTCTACAATCGCTTCGTGCGCTGGGCAGAGAAGGGCATTTGGATCGACATGTTCCACGCGCTTGCTGCGGCAGGCGGCCCGCCAGCCCAGGTGCTAATCGACAGTTCGGCGGTGAAGGCGCACCGCTGCGCAGCCGGCGGTAAAGGGGGGAGCGCAATCAGGCGATCGGGCGCTCGCGCGGCGGACGCACCACCAAGATCCACGCCCTGACCGATACGGCTTGTCGGCCCATCGCCTTCATGCTCACGGGAGGCCAAGTGGCCGATTGCACCGCCGCAGAGTTGCTGCTGCGGCGGCTGCCGCAAGCGTCGATCGTTCATGGCGACAAGGGCTACGACAGCAATGCCATCCGCCGACAGATCGAGGGCAAAGGTGCGATGCCCAATATTCCGCCGAAGGCCAATCGGCGTTGGAAGAACTGCTTCTCCCCGTTCCTCTATCGAAACAGAAATGCCATCGAACGCATGTTCGGTCGCCTCAAGGACTTCCGCCGCATCGCGACACGATACGACCGATCCGCCACCAACTTCCTCGCCGCCGTCTGCATCGCTGCTGCCGTCAGCTACTGGTTATGAGTCCTGACCCTAGAACCCGAGGACATTCGGCCAATATGCCTGCCCTATATACTCGGCCAACGGCGGAACGTCTCATATGTGATTGGCGGGAGGCTAAATATTCCCGATCCGGACGCAGGAATGGGGTACGTCCTTCGCACCGGGGCATTCGGAACCTTAGAAAGACTGATGATTGTCGCTGAGGTCAGGCTCATAGCCAACAACGACACGCCTACCTACCATGTAATTGTCGGTGACGCTCTCGGAAGATCGAATGTGGTGGCTGTTCTGGCGAAGCTGAACGCGTCGCCGACTGACTTGCTCCCTCTGCACGTGGGGAATTTGGGCGAGCAGCCAAGCGACGAACACTGGCAACCAAGCGTGTGGCCTCTTCCATTTTGGAGCAACACTTCTGTCGCATGACAGAGGCTCGGCGCGGTCGCACGGCAGAAGACTGGAAAAGGGGGTCGCCTGATGACTGATCGAACACTTGACCACCGCCAATATGCAGCGGGAGTGCGAGCAATGCTGTCGGCCCTTTTCGAGATCGGCTTTTGGGCGGCAGCGATTGTTCTTGCTGTAGTTGCACCGCCCTATGTCCAAAGCGAATGGCCCGGCACAACGACATGGGATTTTCTGTCTTCCGCACCGACTGTAGTTGCCTCCATCGCTTGTCTCAGAATGGCAGGCGCGCTCTGGGATGTCAGGCGACTGGAGCGGCTTCTGAACCGCGAGTGATCACATTCGCAATCCGCTAACCCTCAACGGCCGCACAGCAAGCGCGATCCGCTCGGCGACCTCGACCGACCGCGCCTCGACGAAGAAGACGCCGGACTTGCTGTCTGCCAGCAACTCAATGGCCGGAATAGCGTCTCGGAGGGCGAGACGAACTCGAATTCAGTGGGGCGCAGCTCGACGGACTCTGCGGGATATGGACCTTCGGACCGGTGCTGCGCGGTTCGGAGCTTTGGAGAAAGACGGCCCGGAGAGAACGCTCAAGGCACCTTTCGGAAGAGCCGCGGTCCGAGGCTGGTCACCGGAACGCCTGCGAAACCGCCGCGTCCAAAGCCTAGAAGAAACGGCGAGAGAATGTGCGGGCGTGGGCGTCTGGCGGAGGGAGAGGAACTGAAATCCAACATTCTCCGGAGAAATCCCAGATTCAGCTTGACCCAACGCGCCCAATCGCCACCGAGCGAACAATTCCTCGTCACAATGCTGGAAGACCGGCGGAGGAACTCGGTGGCGTCGGCAGGGTCGGTGCCGCAGGCCTGAGGTGGCCGTCGGTTTTGTGAGGCGTGAAGCCGCGGCCGGCAACGGCCGCCGATACGCGCGATTTTGAGACAAAATTGGGCTGGCTCAGCTGGCTTTTCTTAACACCCAGCTGCGCCAAATGCCCGCCAACTCGAAAGTCTAGCCACTCGGCGTGGCCAGCGTTTGACGTCCCAGCAAAACAAGGACGGCGTCCAGCACTGATCCTGCTCAACTGGCGTCCGTCCGACCCGAGCGAAGCTGGTCCGGCCCTGAAGCCGGACTTTTCTTTTTCCGCTCTCACTTCCGCTGGCGCAGCCCAGTCCTTTCGGAGTGCCCGATGGAGCCGCATTCCAAAGGATTGCCGACGACGCAGCTCCTCGCTGCGGCGAAATCTGCGGCGCCGGATCGCGTCCGAACGCCCATTGGCACAGGCTCCATAGGAAGACCGCAAACAGAAGGTGCGGAACCGCCGCCCCGACGATCAGCTTGGACTGATTGCGCGCAGTTGCGGCGATGTTATCCACCGCTTCCGCGATCAACGCCACACTCTACGGCGCGGCGCGCTTGAGTTACTGCATCGCGCGTGACGGCGAATTGCCGGCAGAGCGAGCAGTTTGTCCACTGGGCTCGCCTGCTTGCGCACCATCCCGTCGGTGTCACATCCAGCTCCGCAAACAGCGCCCGGAAAACAAGGGAGTGGATGTCTGCGGCAGGTTGATGTTCTGCCCCCGACGTGCGCTCGGCTGCGGTGAGAGTTATCCGACTTAATCGGCGTCACGGATCGGCTGCATGCGCCGATATCATGAGCGCCGCCGGGATCTTGTTCCCGATGGCGCCATGTGGCCATTATTCGTTGTAGTCTCTGCGCCAAGCCTCTAACTTTTCGGCGAAGTGAGCTCAAGTCGTCGAGTTTGTCCCTGGGCACCCTCACGGGACGAACTCTGTAGTTGGGGATCTGCCACTCGGTTCGAAGTTTTGTTTGACCCAATTTGGATATAGGCACCCTTCTAGGGCGGTCGCATATCTAGAAAGATCGAAATCCGCTGCGCGTTCGCCTAACGCAGCGCCGAGGCGAGCCTCGTAGACCCGGTCGTCAAGGATCCTTCGAGCAGCAGCGTATGCAGAGTCAACGTTACCGCGCTCAAACAGCTCGCAATTCAGGCCTGGAACTAGTCCATAGCTTGCCGTTTCGCGATCGTCATCGAAGAGTAGTGGTTTCCCGAGTGCCGCGGCTACTCCGACGGTCGTAGAGCCCGAGAACCGATCGTTGGGAAGAGTGGCAACCATTAGGCATCTTGCTCTTGCCATGACCCGCGCCAATTCGGAGAACCCCACTTTGAAAAACAGTTTCAAATTTCGCGCGACACTAGGAGGTAGCAATTCCACAATTCCCGGCACCCGGACATCTTCGGTCAAGAGCGTGACGGAAATCCCACGTTCAGCCATTCCGATTGGTATTGTCCAATCACGCTTGACGTCGGTACCGACCGCCACGAGGCTGTGCTCAATGCGCTGGGTTAATTCGTCGCTGACAAAGTGACGATAGAAAGCAATGTCGACGCCGGTCGGCCAAAATTCGAACTTGTGTGCCTGCTGCGGCAAGAGCGCCTCAAGCTGGTCGCAAAAAACTCTGCTTGCCAGCAGACAGACGTCCGCCTGGTTGAGGACCCTAAGGTCAGCCACACCTCCACAGGAACCGGCCGCAATGGCCGAAAGATCAGTGTCCAATCCGGCCCAGCGAACGACGAGTTCGGTTGCGAATGACTCCGCAAGCCTTAAAGTAAGCGACAAGTCGCGCCCAATCGAGTGACGACGTATAGATGACACCTTTCGTGCGAAGGGCCGTTCGCAGCGCCGGCCCAATAGCAAGCTTGTAAAGCCCCCGACTACCGAAGATGTGTCGAGCAAAAAATGACCGCGAGCGCACCTCGCTGGGGAATATTGAGTGTAATTCGTAACCACGCAACTTGAGTTCATGAATTCCTTTGTCAGTATTTCTCGGCCCTTCGAAATTTCTTTCGGAGGATTTACGGTGAGCTCCCCATAGGACAATTATAGGTGGATACCTTTGGTCTACCATTCAAAGCTCTCGCCGAGGAACCGGCTCGGTATGCCGAGCACGTCGATGGACCTGAACGCGCAATATGCCGACGCACCATCAATCAGATTGACCCCAGTTACCAGCCTTCCAGTCGAGGCGCTGGGATCGAGTACGCTATCAGCCATCTGAATGCTTTCGTAATATGAGGGCCACTGTCCAGCAGTCGATCGGCAACAACGTGGATGACACCGTCTCGACTAGTCGGCCGGGGCAGGTCGGTCAAATATCATGCTGAGGCGGTTAACTAGGCAGGCTTTCGAGCCGTAACGCAGGTATGAAAACGCCCGGTCCGCAGGGCCTTCCCAGCAGAGAATACGCGTCGCCAATACGACGCCTCAGGAAAAATTGCACCGAGCCGACCTCCCTGGGAATCCGGAACGATACAACCGTTGACGACGTCAAACCCGGACACCGAGATGAGATTTCCAAGCGTGCGAGGGGTCCAAGAATATAGGTGCATCGCCCAATTCGGCCCCCATGTCCTGAGTCCCTTCGTCAATAGCGGCATGTCGCACGGGACCACAATCTTCAACAGGCCTCCGGACCTTAGAATGCGATAACATTCGGAGAGTGCGACTGCTGGAGATTCGATGTGTTCAAAGGCGTGGCAGCTGATCACACAATCAATTTCGCTGTCGCTGATCTGAGTTACGTCGTCGGTTGCGCAATCCAAATTCCGTGATGCCTCTGCGAGAGCGAACTCACTGACATCTATTCCGACTCTCCTTCGTGCGGGCAATGCGCGGAGAACTTCGCCGGTGCCGCATCCAAAATCCAAGACTGTGTCGAACTCGGTCGTCAGCCCCTCGAACAGCCGGGCGCGGGACCGTTGACTCTCCGTCGATCTGGCGCCGGCCCTGGCCTTGAAATATTCGCTACCCGGGGCTCCTTGATAAAGCAAATGAGCTCTCATGGGGTCCGTCTCGCATCGTGGAAATCGAAGCGCGTAGCGTATCATAGGAGCGGGTCAGCAACAAAAAAATCCCGCAGGCATGCGCGCTCCTGTCAAATGGCCAGGCGAAGTCTCCGCGTGCCCGTTTCGCGAGGTCGGGACCGCTACTCTTCAGTTGCAGATGTCCGCGACGTCTTTCCAGCCCCGACGATAGCTCACGTCGTGGCTGTATCTTTCGTCAATCGCAGCAGCGAGGAG
>CAVXFK010000022.1:0-44829 GCA_963761005.1 uncultured Alphaproteobacteria bacterium | reverse complement strand
TGACAGCGCAGAGACGCGACAAAGTCATCACGATGCGTTGGACTGACCTGTCGGACGATGGCGAGTGGCGCATTCCAGCCGAGGATAGAGAGAAGGGCACCGGAGGTGCCTTGGTCTTGCCGAACATCGCGATGGAGATCATCCGAGCGCAACCGCGGTTCGCTTCAAATGCCCACGTTTTCGCCGGCCGCGGTGTCGGTCATTTTAGTGGCTTCTCAAAAGCGAAAAAAGCGCTGGACGCCAAGCTACCCGACATCGAGCCCTGGGTGATTCACGATCTGAGGCGGACAGCCCGTTCACTCATGTCCAGAGCCGGAGTGCGGCCCGACATCGCAGAGCGCGTAATGGGCCATGCCATCGCTGGCGTCGAAGGGGTTTATGACCGGCACTCGTATCTCAATGAGAAAGCGGATGCGCTGAAACGATTGGAAGACCTAATTGGTTCGATTGTCCAGGCACCCTCGCAATGCGGAATTTGATGACGAACGAGGATTGGCTCGGCCACCTTCCGAACGTGGTGAGAGTCTTTGAAACTCTTCCTGTGCTCGAAGTGGAGCGCTCGAATATCGAGCATGTAGCTCGCCAGTTACTTGAAGAATCCTCGCCTGCAAGACTCGACATCGTTTTGGCACCAGAAAGGCTGTCAAAAGACGAGCTCCGGAATCTGATCCAACATTGCGATGAAATACTCCCCCTGTTGGATCGGATGGGTGAAAGCGGTCATGACATGTGTACGTTCATGGTTTTTGCCGGCGTGACAGGAAGAAGACCGCCTTACTGGCCTGGAACAGACCAGCAGTGGTCTGACTTCCTAGACTCAACACCACAACTGCTTGCGTCGGAACTTCGTGCGCTAAGACAGGTTGCCTCGTCCTTCCCCTGGCCAGCTAGAGCCAACCGCCCATCTGCACAGTTAGAATGGGACGTGACCTTTGCAGCCTTAGACGCTTTCAAAAAACTGACCGGCCAGGAGCCAGACAAAGCCACCCAGAAGCTAATCGAATTTGTGCAGTCCATGTTCGGAGCGGTTGGAATCACCATCAGAGCGAAGGTCGCGAGTAAGCAGTCGCCCAGCGCGAAGAGCATGACCAAGCGGGTGCTGAAGCGGTGGCGGGAGCTTCAAGGTCCGCAGCCAGAGGAGCCCGATCCCTACGCGGACAACTGAACAGAAATGTCCCGGGATTCCTGGTGCATTTTCTCCGTTAGCAACAGCCAGAACATCGCGTTAATTGGTTGCCCGGCGTGACACCGCGAGGCATCCAAATGGGGACAAGTCTTCTCCGTTTTCGTGACCTTCGACATCGCCGGATCGTTGAGAACCGGCCCACACTTCAGCGCTGGGTTCAATGCGAAGGATTTCCGCCAGGGCGTAAGCTCGGCCCCAACAATCGGGTGTGGACAGAGGCGGAGATTGAGGAGTGGCTGACTACGCGCCCCCTCGCGAGCGCTTCGCAGTCGAAACCTTCGGCCCGTTCGGGCGGATCATGAATGTGGCCTCCGAACATGCGAAACGCCGGCGCTTCGGACGCCGAGGTTTGCAAATCGATCTGCCGATGCAAACTGATCACCCTTGCAATATCGAAAGCCCGGACGCCGAAGGCACGTGTCGAAAAGGAAAGGCGGCACTTCGGCAAAACTAGTCGCATTCGCTTGCTGCCCTTCGGTGGGGGTCTGTCGTAACTCCGCGAAGGAAATCGAGAGCCGGGAGTGCCGGTCCTAAGGTTGGGCCGGGCAGCCGTTTGTGGCGCGAGCTTTGTCGCCCTCCGGAAGGACAGCCCTTCGTCTGGTTGACTAGGGAAATATTAAAGTCGCCCGCATGGCGGGGATTATCCTTGCCGGCGCGCAAAGTTGTCGAGCGCATTATCTTGGAGAACATGGGGCACGCTGGAACTGAGAATGGAAGCTTAGTGGTGACCCGCAGCCAGTTTCGGGCGTTCGGAATAAGCGGAAAGCATCTCGAAGGGGCGCTCGCCGAGGCGGAGGCGCTGGGTTGGATAAGGATCGAAGATCGTGGGCGAGGTGGCAACGGCGAGTGGCGCCGACCCGCCCGATACACTCTCACTTGGCTGCCAACACCCCCTGGAAATCCTGCAACGAACACCTGGCAACAGATCAAGACCGACGAAGAGGCTACTTTGGCGAAGGAGCAGGTAAAGGCACAGCGACGCCATCAGAAAGAAAATCCCAGGCCACATGGGTGGTCTGAAACCGGACCACCGGGGAGGCTCGAGGGTCGGACCACACGGGTGGTCTAGTGGCGTTCGGAATCCCGGGCCACTCGGTTGGCGCACTCTCTATATCTTGGGGGGATAAGCCGCGAGGGACCGGGCGAAGCGCGCTCCCAAAGCGCTGTAGCGAGCCTGGTCCCGGGGACGAGAAAATGAAGAAATCAGTTACCCAAGACGTCGGCCTGCTCCTATCTCCATTGCCACCCTGGCTCGGAAGCCTCCACATCGAATACCGACGTTGCGGTAAGCCGAACTGCCGGTGCGCCGCCGGGCAACCTCATGGCCCCTACGTCGTCCGCCGGTGGCGCGAGGGCGGCCGTCAGCGGAAGGCGCTGGTGAAGCCCGAGGACGTGCCGGCGGTGCTCGCCGCGATCGCGGAGCGGAGAGCGCTTGGATCCGTTGCGCAGATCGTCAAGAGCTTGCGGCTCGCCCAGCGATAGCCGGTCGCGATGTTCTTCGCTGCGCTATGGCGCAGACAACTGGCTCGGGACGACGGCCAGCGTGTCTTTCCAAGGGCGGACGGAGGCGGTCGCGACTACTCTGGCAAGGGAATGAAGTCTTTCTCGTCGCCGAAGATCGGATCGAAGCGACCGTGCTTCCAGTCGGCCTTGGCGGCTTCAATCCTATCCTTTGAGGAGGACACGAAGTTCCACCAGATATGCCTCGGACCGTCCATCGGCTCGCCGCCGAGAAGCATCAGCCGCGCGGGCGTCAGGGCGGTTAACATCAACCCTTCGCCCGGTCGGAACACGACAAGCCGGCCCGGCTCGAACGAGTCGCCGCCGATCTCGATCGTGCCTCCCATAAGCCAGGCCGCGCGTTCCTCGTGGGTGGCGTCGATTGGCAGTCGCGCACCTTGTTCAAGCGTAATGTCGGCATAGAACATCTCGGTGAAGGTCTTTGTCGGAGCACGCTCACCATAGAGCGATCCGACGATAAGGCGGACGGCTACGCCATCGTCCGTAATGACGGGGAGTTCCGCTTTGCCGTGATGTGCGAAGGTCGGCGGCGTCTCCTCGTGGCGCTCGGGCAGCGCTACCCATGTCTGGAGACCGGCGACCTTACGCACCTTTTGCATGTCCTCCTTGCGCGCACGCTCCGAATGCGCGATGCCGCGGCCCGCCGTCATCCAGTTTACGTCGCCGGGCAGGATCGGTTGCTCGCTGCCGAGGCTGTCGCGGTGAACGATTGTTCCCTCGTGGAGATAAGTAACGGTCGCCAGCCCGATATGGGGGTGCGGCCGGACATCGAACTTCTCGGTGATGAGCAATTCGGTCGGGCCCGCCTGGTCGAGGAGAATGAAGGGTCCGATCATCTGGCGATCGGCGGACGGGAGAGCACGGCGAACCGAGAAGCCGCCGAGGTCGCGCATCCGCGGCACGATGATCGTCTCGATCAGCTCGCCAGCTCGGCGGTCGCCAAGCGCTGGGTCGGGCAATGGAAGGGTAGGCATCGCGTCGCTCCTGATATCGTCGCGGGCGGAGTATGCGGTTGTACCGCCGCACGAGGCGTATCGACCCGCAAACGCCTGCGGACAAGCCGGATGCGCACGCTAATGCGCCTAGTCTCTCGGGCAGCCTCCACGTCGAATATCGACGCTGCGGTAAGCCGAACTGCCGCCGCTAGAGGCCGGGGCTTCCCTGCGGCGGTGTCGCTCGCGAACAAACTCGGGACTACCGCCGACGTTGCGCGCAGCGCCGGTCCAACAACACCCCAGCAGAGTTCTTGGGAGACGCGCCTCCGGCGGTCAGCCACCCCCTCAATGCGAACAAGACTACCTACGTGAGGGCACGGCGCACCGCTCCGGATGGGGGGGGTCGAACGCAGGGGGTACCCCCTAGGGCTGCTGCCTCTCTGCGGCGGTCAGACCCCCAGGCGGCGTCGGTGGCGGCATTCATCGTTAGGCGCCCAATCCGTCGATCTCATCGAGTGGGACGAGATGACGTACGACATATTGAAACCTTTGGGGAGTTCTGATTGGGGGATGTCGAACGATGTGGAACGAGACGTCCGGCACCCCCTCGCGGTGGTCAAACCCCGCAGAAACCCGAGGGTCGGATCGCGGCTGAGTAGCTTTGCACAGAGGCTGGTGCCCCCCCGGCAATCCCAAGGTGAACGGAGCGTTCCACATGGAGGGGGGTGGCGTTCATTTATTGGTCAATCTTGTCTCACTTCATTCCGCTTGGCGGCCTCTTCCCAGGTCGGCTCCAGCAGGTCGTCGAGCGTCACCTCGGCGCTGCACTCGGTGCAGGGAGGAGCACGTCGATGCGGTTGAAGGGGTCATACTCCAACCAGCCGACGTTGTTGCAGGCGGTGCAGCCGTCGTCCTCCGGGTAATCCTCGCGTTCGCCAAAGAATGTGCACTGCCTCGTCGGGCCGCGGAGCTTCCAGGCGTCGTAGTCGCCGAAGCCCATCACTTCGCCTTTAGTTTGGGCCAGGCCATCGGGCAGACATCGCCCTTGGGGCTCCAGCATGCCGTGCGCACGGTGCTTGCAGAGATTGACGCTGCCGTTGGTCCTGAAGGTGCTCGCTATGAACTTCGCGCAACCGGAGACGCTGCTTGCGCCATTCCCGCTCGTGGTCACGTTGGAATTCGGAAGATAGACGGTGCCGTCTGAGTTCAATGTGACGGCGGGGCCCCAGGTGTTGTCCACGTTAAACAGGGCGACAGTGACCAGAATCTGCCGCATCTAAGTTTATAGCGCGCATCCGCTAGGGACTGTCGGATATCTTGTGCGCGAGGCCGGTTTCGTCATTGGCCGACGAAGCGCTCGCCGAAGATGACGGCGAACTGGGTTCTGGCCTCGACCCACTCACGCGGCGGTCGTTTCCATTCCTCGGCGGCGTGGTTGAGAACCAGATATAGCAGCTTCATCGCCGCATCGTCATTGGGGAAGTGACCGCGGGTTCGAACCGCGCGCCGCAGTTTTGAGTTCAGCGCCTCGATCGCGTTCGTGGTGTAGACGATGCGGCGGACCCCTTCGGGGAAGGCGAAGAAGGGCACGACGTGCTCCCAGTTGCGCCGCCAGCTCAGCGCCATGGCCGGGTACTTCTGGCCCCAGGCACCGGTCTCGAACACCTCCAGCGCCTTCATGCCGGCCGCGGCGTCTTTGGCCCGATAGATCGCCCTGAGCGCCGGCATCACGGGCTTACGGTCCTTCCACGACACGAACTCAAGCGAATGGCGGATCAGGTGAACGATGCAGGTCTGCACGACCGTCTCGGGGAAGACCGCGGTGATCGCCTCTGGGAAGCCCTTGAGGCCGTCAACGACGGCGATCAGGATATCGCCGACGCCGCGGTTCTTCAGCTCGTTCATCACCCTGAGCCAGAACTTTGCGCCCTCCGTCTGCTCGATCCAGATGCCGAGAATCTCCTTCGTGCCGTCCGCCAGGATGCCGAGCGCGATGTAGACGGCCTTGTTCCTGACGAAGCCCTCGTCCCTGATTTTGACCCGGATGGCGTCGAAGAAGACCAGCGGGTAGCAGGCGTCCAGCGGCCGGTTCTGCCACTCGGCCACTTCCTCCAGGACGGCATCGGTGACGGCCGAGACCAGGTCCGGCGACACGTCGATGCCGTAGAGTTCCTCAAGGTGGCCGCGGATCTCGCGCACGCTCATGCCGCGCGCATACATGGAGATGATCTTGTCGTCGAACTCCGGGAAGCGGCGCTGGTATTTGGCGATCAGCTTCGGATCGAAGGTGCCGGAGCGATCGCGCGGGATCGTCAGCCGCATCTTCGAGGTGCCTGTCAGAACCGACTTCTTCGAGGCGCCGTTGCGGCGATTGGCGTTGCCTTCGTCGCGCTCGTCCTCAAGGTGCGCGTCGAGCTCGGCGTTCAGAATCAGCTCCGACAGAGCCTTCTTCAGGTCGTCCAGTAGCCCGTCCTTGGCGAACACCTCATCCGGATCGCGGCCGGCAAGCAACTGGTCCAGAACTTCCTTCTCAATAGCCATGTGATGATTTTCCCTTCCATCATCATGGCCTCACGCACAAAATTCCTGACAGTCCCCATCCGCTAACTCGCTAACTTGACAATGCGGTTGAAACATATCGATCCAGATGGAGGGCAGCGTGGAACAGGTCCTGACCTGCATCCTCAACGACAAGACCGGATCCAGCAGCGCCGCTGAAGCGCAGATGCTCTTCGCCCATCTCAAACGCATCCTGCGCCTCGACAGGCTCCGATTACGAGGACCGAACGGCGCCCGCGATGAGTTCCACCTCGCAGCCACCGCCCAGAATCTCAGGAAGCTCGCCAAGCTCATCCCGATGCCGGCACCGCAGCCGGCATAAGGCGCCTGCGCCCCCCACCAAGGTTAGCTTCCCAGGTGCCGCCGCACCAACGCAGACTTCTTCAACGAAATCGACCCTGAGCGGACTTGCATCCCTGAGGAATCAAGCACGACCAAGCGCCTCTCCCGATCGTGACCGTGATACTATGAAGAATGGACCCTCTCCGCGCCCGGCTCGAGCAACACGGCCTCGGCAAATATGCTGAGCTCTTCGCCGAGCACGGTATCGATCTCGACGTAGTGGCGGACCTGACCGACGCCGACCTGGAGAAGCTCGGCATTCCAATGGGAGACCGTCGACGCTTCCTGAAGGCGGCGCCGAGTTTGGCCGCGATCGCTGCCTCGCCGACGCAGGCGGCCGCGCAAGGCAGAGACGCCGAGCGGCGCCAGCTCACCGTGATGTTCGCCGACCTCGTGGATTCGACCAAGCTCGCCGCGCGGCTCGACCCGGAGGACATGAAGGACATCATCACGCGGTACCAGAAGGCGGTCGGCGACGAAGTTGTCCGTTTCGGCGGCTATGTCGCAAAGCCGCTCGGCGATGGCTTGCTCATCTATTTCGGATGGCCGCAAGCCCATGAAAACGACGCAGAGCGGGCCGTACGGGCCGCGATGGCGGCAATCGCCGCGGTTCAGCGACTTGTCACGACGGACGGGGCACCGCTCGCGACGCGCATCGGCATTTCGACCGGCGAGGTGGTGGTTGGCGATTTCGTCGGCGCGGGTGTCGACGAAGAGGGCGCAGTGGTGGGCGAAACTCCGAACCGTGCCGCCCGGCTTCAGTCCGCCGCGGGTGAGAATACTGTCGTCGTCGCCGCGGAGACGGTCAGGCTTGTCGGCCAGCACTTTGCCTTCACCGACCTCGGCGAGCAAAGCCTGAAGGGATTCGACGCTCCCCTCCGCATTTGGCGGGTCGACGGCGAGCGGCGGTCGGAAAGCCGGTTCGACGCCATGCACGGCGGGCGCCTCGGGGAGTTTGTCGGGCGCGAGCATGAGATCGGCATGCTCATGCAGCGCTGGGAGGAAGCCGCGGAGGGCGAATGCCAATTGGTGCTGGTCGCCGGCGAGGCGGGGATCGGCAAGTCGCGGCTTGTTTCGGAATGCCTTGGCCGGCTGGAAGGAAAAGCCCGCCGGATCGCCTATCAAGGCTCGCCACTCCACATCAACACAGCGCTCTATCCGGTGGTGCGGCATCTCCAGTCAAAGGCGGGTTTCGACCCCGACGACACGGCTGCCGAGAAGTGGCGCAAGCTCGCCGCTGCCATCCCGAGTCAGGCGCCCCAGCGCCCCCTGGCATTGCGATTTCTCGCGGAACTAATGTCGTTGGAGGCTCCCGCCGAGGATGCCGCCGGCGCAAAGCCGAGCGTCGATGAGCAGAGGGAAGCGACTTTCGAGATCCTTGCCGACTCTGCAAAGAGCGAGACCGGCTTGGCGCCGCTTTTGATCGCGGTCGAGGACGCTCACTGGCTCGACGCGACGACGCAGGAGTTCGTCGAGCGGCTTCTCGACCGCCTGCAGCACTGTCCCGCGATGGTGCTGGTTACCTACCGCCCGGAGTTCGTGCCGCCGTGGGCGCAGCACGCCAATGTCGGACTACTGTCGTTAAGCCGACTCGGGCGGCGCGACGCACGGGCCATCGTCAATTCTCTCCTGTCGCGCGGACTGAGCCTCCCTCCCGAGATCGCCGACGACATCGTCGCCAAGAGCGACGGAATCCCACTCTTCGTCGAGGAGCTGACCAACTCGGTCCTCGATGCTGCCCGGGCGACCCATGATCGTCGTATCCAGATCCCGGCTACGCTGCGCGACTCTCTGTCGGAGCGGCTCGACCGGCTGGGCTCGGCCAAGGAAGTTGCGCAGATCGCGTCGGCCTACGGCCGCGAGTTTGCCGTCGATCTCCTTGCCGCGACGCTGGATCGGCGGGAGGACGACCTGCAGGCCGATCTCGACCGGTTGGTGGCGATCGATGTGGTGTTCCAGAGTTCGCGATCGGCCCGCCGCTACACGTTCCGCCACGCGCTGCTCCAGGACGCTGCTTACGAAAGCATGCTGAAGAGCAAGCGCCGCGAGGTCCACGCCCGCATCGCCGATGTGCTCAGCCGGAATCGTCCCGAAATGGCGGAGACGGAACCCGAGGTGCTGGCGACGCACCTCGCGGGCGCCGGCGACGACGTTGGTGCGGCGGAATGCTGGCAGAAGGCCGGCCGCATCGCGCTACGGAATTCTGCCTACCGGGAGGCGATCGGCGCATTCAAAAACGCGCTGCCTCTTCTCGGGGGAAAGGCACGGGCCGACATCCATCGGGCGATCACATCGGCGTACTTCGCTGTCGGCGACCACAAGTCTGTGCGCGAGCATCTGGAATACGCAGCCGTCGACGCGGAAGCTGCCGGCGATCAGGTGATGATGGCCGAGATCGCCATGCAGCAGAGCCACGACCTCATTCACTACGGCGGCAGCGTCACAGATGCCTTCAAATTTGGCGATCGCGCCTTGGGAATTGCAGCGCGGCTCAACGATGACTCGCTTGCCTATGGCGCGCGCTTCAGCCTTGGCCAGGCAGCTTGGCTCGGCGGGGACTTCGAGGCCGCCGTCAGTTTCTTGACCCCGAATCTGCCGGAGAATCTTCGCGATCCCGACCGAGTCCGCGACTTCGGCACCGCAGGGTCGCTGATGACGGACTCAATGGCGCTTCTTGGAGCGAGCTGCGCATACCTCGGGGATTTCGATCGCGCGTTTGCGGCTCTTGATCGAGCCGTCGCTTTGGTCACCGACGGCGTGTTTGATGTCTCGGTCGTCCAATACCACCTCAATCGGGCTCACTTGCAGCGCGGCGACGCGGCGACCGCCTTGCCGCTGGCGCGAGAGGCTGTCGCGTACGCGACCACCGCCGGCCTGAAGTTCATCCTCCCATGGCACGAAGGCGTTCTCGGCTATGCGCTCCTGCTCCATGGGCAGATCGAGGAGGCAGTCTCCACGTTGGAGACGGCGCTGCAACGAAGTGACGCCCAGCACCAGCCTACCGCGAACGTGCGGGCGTGCGCATTTCTCGCCGAGACGTTGTTGCAGATCGATCCGCAACGCGCACTCGCGATGGCGGAGGCCGGCTTGAACGGGGCGAGGACGTTTGCCTACCGCGCGCAAGAGGCAGAGTTGCTCCGCGTCAAGGCCGCCGCTCTCGCCTGCACGGACTTGGCCGAAGCCGACGCGCGGGCGCAGGAGGGCCTGGCGCTCGCCCGCGAGCTCCGCATGCGGCCGGAGGAGGGGCACGCCCACCGCGTCCTCGGCGACGTCAAAATGACCAAAGGCGAGAGTACGGCCGCTCGTGAGTTCTACGATCGCGCGGGCGTGATCTACCAGCACCTCGGCATGCGGTATTGGCTTGAAGGGATTTGGGCGAACGGCTGAACTGACGCCACTCGTCCGCGAGAGCTTTGCAAAACAACAAGGTCCGTTCCTGATGCTGTGGACGGCTCTCCAGGCTGCGGCCAGCTTTGAGCTGGTCGAAGAGCAGGAGGCTAGCCATGGAAGCAGTTGTGACGATCGGGTTGGATATCGCCAAGTCGGTCCTTCAAGTTCACGGTGTTGATGCAGAGGATGCGGTTGTCGTTCGCCGGCGTCTGACGCGGGGGAAGGTGCTACCGTTCTTCGAGAAGCTTGCGCCTTGCCTTGTCGGCCTGGAAGCCTACGCTACTGCCCACTATTGGGGTCGCGAACTCAGGAAGCTTGGCCACGATGTGCGGCTGATGCCGCCGAGCTATGTGAAGCCTTACGTGAAGCGTCAGAAGAACGATGCGGCTGATGCCGAGGCGATCTGTGAGGCCGTGACCCGGGCGAGCATGCGCTTCGTCGAGATCAAGAACTCCGGAGCAGCAGAGCATCATGTCGTTGCATCGAGTTCGGCAGATGCTGATGCGTCAGCGCATCCAGGTCTCGAACGCGATCCGCGGTCACATGGGCGAGTTCGGGAGGGTGGCGCCCGTTGGCCGCAACGGGCTCGCCCAGTTGCTCGCCATCGTCGCCGACCCGAATGAGACCACTCTACCCGACGAAGTGCGCGCTGCCGTGGCAATGCTCGCGGTCCAACTCCGTCTTGTGAACGAGCAGATCCTCGAGCTGGACCGCCAGGTCAGAACGAGCGCACGCGCCACCGATGTCGGCCGTCGGCTGATGGAAGTCCCGGGCGTGGGTCCCGTCCTCGCCAGCGCTATCGTAGCGACGGTTCCGGATCCGAAAGCCTTCAAGTCAGGTCGGAACCTGGCGGCGTGGATCGGGCTCGTGCCTCGACAGAACTCCAGCGGCGGCAAGGAACGGCTGGGAGGGATCACGAAGCAAGGTGATCGCTACCTGCGACAGATGCTGGTCGTGAGAGCGCTGGCTGTCATTCGATACGCGCAACGGCACGGAACTCGGAGACCGTGGCTCGTGCAGCTCCTCGCGCGTCGGACCACCAAGATCGCCGCCGTCGCTCTCGCCAACAAAACGGCGCGAATGATCTGGGCCTTATGACCACGGGTGAGCGCTACCGAGAGCCGAGCCCGGCATCTGCAGCGGTGTAGGAACACGAGAGATTGGGAAGGGCAGACGCGATGTAATGCGCCAGGCAGTTGGTATCGAGAGCCAGGGAAAACCCAGTTGCGCCAGAGCGCCTCCAAGCGCGTGCTTTTGGTCGGGACCCGGCTCCGCGAAGGGCATTATGGCCAGCGGCCATGCGCGCCGCACCAACAGGTCGAACACATGGCCGCACCAACCAACGCGCACTGCTTCAAGAAAACCCTTGCCAACGGAGAGCCGTCCACACATGGCGCGAAGCCAAGTCAGGACTGACGCAGGGCATGTCCCTTTCTTGAGGGTTAAGCTGTCATCCGGACCGCGTCGGCGGAGGTACGAGGTTGGCCCATATAAGACATTCGCCGGCTTGACCGGGCTGTTCATGGCCGGGACTTAGGCCGGCGATGTAGTGAGATGGCCGGGCGGTTCTTGCCCGGCCATCGAGGGATGCAGCCTTGCCTTACTGCGGCGCGCAGGCCCCTTCTGCGTTCACCACCTGGCCCTCGGGGCATTGCGGCGGCAGCGGAGCCTCCGGCGCTGGTGCCGGTGCAGGCTCGGCTGCGGGCGGTGGCGGTGCGGGTTCCGGTGCTGGCGGCGGTGGAACCGCCGGCGTTGGTGCCGGTGCAGGCTCGGCCGCGGGCGGTGGCGCGGGCTCCGATGCCGGAGGTGGCGGTGCCGCAGGCTCGGGCGCCGGGGCCGGTTGCTCGGGGGCCGGGGTGGGCTGTTCCGGCGCGGCCGGGGCCTCGACCGGCGTCTCCGGCGTCACCTGCTCGGCCGGGGGCGGTGCCGCAGGCTCGGGCGCCGGGGCCGGTTGCTCGGGCGCCGGGGCCGGTTGCTCGGGGGCCGGGGCGGCCTGCTCCGGCGCGGCCGGGGTCTCGACCGGCGTCTCCGGCGTCACCTGCTCGGCCGGGGGCGGCGTCGCCTCGGGCGCGGCGCAGTTGCCGTCCTCTTGCCGGACCGTGCCCTCGGGACAGGGCTCAACGCCCTCTGGCGCGGGCCCTTCCTCCGGCGCGGCTTCCTCGCCTGCCATTGGCGGCGTCTCGGTCGGCGGTGCCGCGCTCTCCGGCGGCACTTCCTCGGGCGCTGGCGCTGGCGGCACCAGATCCTCGGTCGCCGCTTCCCCGCCCGCCTGGCCGGTGGTCTTGCTCTCCGCAGCGACTTCTTCCTCGGTCGCCACCTTTGCAGGCGCTTCCTCGGGGACGAGCTCGGATGCGGCCGGGTGGTAGACCTCGATCGTGTCGCCGCTGACCGCGCCGTCCTTATTTTCTGACGGCGTCAGCGCCACGTCGTGGACGACCACTTGCTGCCCGGTCGCCCGTTCGACGAAATCGACATTGACGACATTATTGACCACCACATTGTTGACGATGGTCACGTCACCGGCGGCCTCGGTCTGGTTGACGATGCTGATGATCTGGTTGTTGTCCCCGATCACCACGTTGGAAATGTCGGGCGACTGGAAATCGCGAGCGTGCACCGCCCGCCAGTAATAGTTCGGGATGTTGCCGAAGGAGATGTTGATGCTGATCCCGAACCGGTCGTCCGGGTTGGGCGGCAGCGGCGCCCACGCGAGATAGTCGTTCGATCGCCGCCAGGCGACCCACGCCGGCGCCCATCTCGTCCCCGGCACCCAGTTCCAGCCGAACCGATCGGAATAGGCCCAGCGGCCATAATGATAGGTCGCCCAGCCGAAGGGCTCGTCCGACACCCACATCCAGCCGTAGCGGTTTGTGTAAGCCCAGCGCCCCTCGGTATAGGGACGCCAGTTTGACCCGACCCGCGGCACAAAGACATAGCGCCCGCGCAGCTCCACCCAGCGGCCGTGCTGTGCCAGCGGGCGGTAGAAGGAACCGATACTGACATTCACTGACCCGCCCGAGGCATAGATCGAGAGCTGCGCAAAGAAGGGCCGCTCGCGGTAGTACCGGTCCCAATAGGAGTTTATGTTGAAGGAAACGGTCGAGAGATGAGCGTAGCGCACATAACTCGCCACGGTGAGGCTGGTGTTGCGGTAGGGGATCCTGAGATACCGCGCGCTGAACCAGCCGCGATTGCCGCGATAGGCGCCGTCGCACCAGGTGAGGTCCCTGACACAGCCGAAGAGCGCGACCGCCGCCCCTTGGGGCACGACGACCAGCGCCGGATAGCGCGTGCCGGGCCCGGCGCGCTGGTTGAGATTGGTCGTCACATGGGCCCCGACCTGCTGGGCGACGGCGGTGCCCGGGACAAGCAGGGCGGCGGCGACCAGGAAGGCCGCGGCCGATCGGATGAGGCGAAAGTCGGAAGCCGCCAGGTAAACGGTTATGGGAACGAACATGACAGACATACGCCGCCTCCTCTCGATGATGGGCGGGGCCGGCCGCTGACGCGACAATCCTATCGGTAGATTATCGCCTCAGCGGGGTTGCCCACGCCGTCCGGTTCCGAGCTTGGCCGTCTTGCGTTTTGGCAGGGGCTCGCTTCTTCGACCGGGCCCACTTGTTTTTTGGCTCGCTTTGTTTTGGCCTTGCCCTGTTTTGGCCTTACCCCTTAGCTCGTTCAACGACCTCGCGTGCTCGTGAATGCGCTCAACGCTGCGCTTGGGCGCTTCCTCCCGCGCTCGGGTCACGGCCTCTTCAAATGGCACCGGTGCGACAAGCACGAGCTCTTGATGAATCATCCCGGTGGTATCGGGTGCTTGGCAATGTCACCCTCCTAAAGCCCCGACACCAGCAGCAGTCGTAGCAGCACGAGCAGCCCGGCCAGGACCCAGATCACCACGCGCCCACGTCATACCGCGGAAGCCTCAGCCTGGACCAGCCCCAGTCGCCCAGCGCGCAGACGACGATCGCGTAGATCAGTAGAGCTACGATGGTCGTCAGGCTCATGCGTCAGTCCTCCTGCCCTGGCGTCTCGTCCTGTGCCAGGGCGCCGATTGCCAGGCCCCGCCGCTAGCTGCTCGGCAAACGCGCCCGGCCCTTGTC
Source organism: uncultured Alphaproteobacteria bacterium (assembly GCA_963761005.1). Classification (GTDB taxonomy): domain Bacteria; phylum Pseudomonadota; class Alphaproteobacteria; order Rhizobiales; family Afifellaceae; genus DASWJZ01. Next base: position 30,793 of record CAVXFK010000022.1, on the reverse strand, counting down.
TATGCAGTAGGTGGCCATCTCCGTCGCTGACATGCGCAGCAGTCGCGTCAGGGAAGTTAACTCAGGGGAGGTCTGGCGGCTAGCCATCAACAGGACCTCGCTCGCGCGGCGGGTATCCCGGAACAGTAGGCACGACTGTGGAACAACTCGGGTGTTTGGCCAAAGAGGTTATCGTCAGCCACAACGTCCGCGGCATCAGGGACGGCAGCATCATCGCCACGATCATCACGACCCACATGCCGAGGAACGAGGCCGCCGCGCGCCTGGCTGACAAGGCGCGCCGCGCGAGGTTGGCGACCTTGTCGCTGGTGGCAGTCAGCGACTCGACTCGATTCTGGCGACGACGGCGTTTCTGTGCGGTCGTCGACGCGGGGCTCGCCGCCACGCTGGCAAGTTATGGTTCGACTTCGCGGTATATGGTGCGGGACGTGTGACGACGGGTCCGAGATTGTGGCCGGTCTTGAGGCCGCGTGGCTGGCACCAGCTACGGATGATGGTTTGGCGACCGTTCTCTCCCTCAAGGCAACGCCGGCGGCCAGCCGCGTCGTCAACTCGGTGAAGAACCACTCGCCAGAGTGCATCGTGCCGCGTTAATCATGGAGAGCGCGCTTTCAGCGGCATGTGTGGACGGCCTCCGCCTGGCAAGGTGTTTTTTGTGCTTTGACGAGTTGGTCGGGTGCAGGCATGTGTCCGGCCTTTGATGTGCGGCGCGTTCATGCCGCTGGCCCTGATGAAGTCCGCAGATCGGGTCCCAGACAGGTCATCGCGCTTGTCGGCGCCGCCTCCCACTGAGCGGGTTTGATCCGATCCCGGCTCGACCGTTCGTCATCACACCATCAGCACCTCACCAGTCTCTGGCAGGGTCCGCTGCCATTCTTCTCATGCGGCGGCAGATGCCTCGAACGATTTGCCAGTGATCATCAACGCCCACGCGATCCTCGCCATCTTGTTCGCGAGAGCGACGGCGACGACCTTGTATGGCTTCTTCGCCAGCAGTTCGGCAGCCCATCGCGTCGGCGCCGCTTTGCCTTTCCGGCTGAAGCGGAGGACAGCATGCGCGCCGACGACGAGAAGCCGGCGGATATAGGGATCCCCCTGCTTGCTGATCCGGCCGAGACGCTCCTTGCCGCCCGACGAGCTTTGTCGCGGCACGAGGCCGAGCCATGCCGCCAGCTGCCGGCCGGATTTGAACAGCGACGCATCCGTCACTGTCGCCGCGATAGCGCTCGCCGTTATGGGTCCGATTCCCGGGATCGTCTCCAGGCGTCGGCTCAGCTCATTCGAGCGGTGCCAAGCATGAATCTCACGATCCAAATCGCCGATCTTCTCATGAACTTCCCGAAGCTGTTCGATCACAGGAAGAAGAGCGACGCGCGCCAGAGGCGGGATGAGGTCGTGATTATCATCCTCAACGAGACCGATCAGCATGCCTGCACCGGCCCTGCCTTGACGCGTCACGATACCGAACTCGGCCAGGTGACCGCGCAGCGCGTTCACGAGCATAGTCCGCTGGCGGATTAGAAGCTCACGCACCCGGTGCAGCATCAGCACGCTCTGCTGCTCCTCGCTCTTCACCGGAACGAAATGCATCGTCGGCCGTGTCACTGCCTCGCAGATCGCCTCCGCGTCGGTTGCATCGTTCTTCTGCCGCTTCACATACGGCTTCACGTAGGAAGCCGGCATCAGCCGAACCTCATGGCCGAGCACCGTTAGCATCGCGCGCCCAATGATGCCCGGTTGCGCAGGCCTCGATGCCGATCAGGCATGGCGGCAGCGCTTCAAAGAAGCGCGACGACGTCGTCTCGCCGCAACTTCCGCCGCACAGACACCGCACCGGCAGCGTCGACGCCATGAACCTGAAAGACATGCTTGGCGATATCCAGACCGATTGTTGTAATCTTCTCCATGGACGGCTCTCCCTCATGTGACTGTGACAGCCACACTATGGCACCTCGATGCCGGGAGCGGAGGCCGTCCACCCCATCAGGTCAGCCCAAGACGATGGTCCGAGCTTGCCTACACACAGCCGTGGCGGCAAAATAACTTAAGCAAGCTGGTCATCCAGTGGCTGTTGATCGAAGAAGCCGCGAGCCTTCAAATGTGGCAGATCATCGTCATTCTCGCCCTGTTCACGGGCCATGTGCAGACAGCTCGTATTGCGCCCCCGGAGCATCTCGCGACGAAGAAGGAATGTGCGCTCTACCTCGCGGAGCACGGCGTAGAGGTAGGTACGGGCGCGATGATCTTCGGGCAGCAATTCGTGAACGTGCGTGGCGTAGTCTCCCTGAAGGTTGCTTGCGTGCGCTTTTAGGGCCGCTCGGCGCCTATCGTAAATGCCTCCATCGCTTTGTGCCCACGCTGATGCGTTGGGCTCCGACTTCAAATGGCCACCCGACATGACCAACATGTCCTCGGTAGTTGCAGCCGCTGCTCTTACTCTTGTTTGACGGCGACCGGGTCCACGATCGCCTGGCCGCCCTCGTGAACATGAACGTGCTCGACCCGCACCAATAGCGAGCCACCATTTCGCAAGCGACGGAGCGCCTCGACCTGCATCGCGAAGGCTTTGGCAAGACGAGCGATGGCGTTCGCCCCCGCGGTCATGGTGCGGTCGCTCCCGTAGGCGAATACGCTCATGGCTGCGGGTGTGGGCTATTTGGATTACGAGCGCGGCCTCTACGTCGGGGTCGCGCACCTTCGATGAATGCAAGGGCGGCTTTGGCCCGATGTCGCTGCTTCGCCGTCCCCGGGCTACTGGCGTTTGGGGTGGCCTCTATCGACCAAGAAACTGGTAAGCGGCGTCCGCGCAGAGTACGGCGCGCCGAGCCTCGCCGACGCTTCCCGATAAAACAGGCGCTGGAATCTCAAATGGTCCCGAGCGGAGCGGAGCGCCTCTATCCATTCCCGCATGGCCCTCGTCTGGGCGACGGCCAATCCAATTCGCTCCTCCCAGGGGAATTTAGATACGTCCAGCCGCGCAAGAAGCGTGATGATGCTCTCGGCCGCTTCAATCTTGTCGTTCGGGGAGTTGCTTGCGTTCGCCATAATGCAATAACGGAGCACCGCAGCGACAGTTCCGGTCAGCTACCCTTATCGGCAACGATGCCCGACCGCGCCAGAAGGTCATGCCGACAATGCTGCGACCAGTTTGACAAGGCAGCCGCTCATCGGGACCTTTCGGAGCCTTCCTGTATTTGCTCGGCTGCCGCGAGCCGCCACCCGGTCTGCATGAGCGCTATGTCGCCGTCCGCTGGCGCCAAGTCCTCGGCTCGACCATCCACTGCGTCGCCGGCGACGGTGTCGGCATCCTCGCCGGGGCCGTGATCGGGACAGAATCAAGTAGGCGCTCCGTGTAGGCGTGCTGAGGGTCTTGGTACAGCCGCACTTCAAACCACTGTCCCAAACATCGCACCAATGCCGGCCGTGAGCGCCATGGCCAACGCGCCCCAGAACGTTACGCGCGCGGTGGCGCGCAGGACATTCGCGCCCCCGGCGCGTGCGCCAATCGCGCCCAGCAGAGCGAGGAACAACAACGAGGCCGCGGAGACGATCGGCACAAGCAAGGTGTTGGGCGACACTAGGACGGCCAACAATGGCATGGCAGCGCCTACCGAGAAGGTCGCGGCCGACGTCAGGGCCGCCTGGACGGGGCGGGCGGTAGTAATTTCCGAGATGCCCAGTTCATCGTGGGCGTGCGCTGCGAGGGCATCTTTCGCCATTAGCTGTTTGGCAACTTGGCGGGCGAGATCAGGCTCGACACCGCGTCTGACGTAAATGTCGGCGAGTTCCTCATGCTCGGACGCGCTGTCCGCACTCAGCTCTTTTCGTTCGCGTGCGAGATCCGCTTGTTCGGTGTCGGCCTGTGAGCTGACCGAGACGTATTCACCCGCCGCCATGGACATGGCGCCCGCCACGAGACCCGCGACGCCCGCTATCAAGACATCGCTCGGTTTTGCTGCAGCGGCGGCGACGCCGACGATCAAGCTTGCGGTCGAGACGATGCCATCGTTGGCTCCCAGAACCGCCGCCCTCAGCCACCCGATGCGCGAAACCAGATGATTTTCAGGATGCAGGCGAAGACGGCTCATCCGGCATTTGGCCCGTCAGATCAAAGCCGGCCCATGAGAATCAGCACGACGACTATGATCAGAATGATCCCGATGACCCCGACGCCACCGTGACCGAAGCCATAGCCGTAGCCGCCAAAGCGGCCACTGAAGCCACCAAGCAGGAAAATGATGAGGATGATGACAAGAATGAGCCCCAGTGACATGATTATCCCCGTTGCAGCACCTAGCTGAAAGTTTGCCCTCTTTGCTCTCGAGCGAAAAGCCCCAAGCGGGGGCGACTACTTCGTCTCGACCGAAATACCCCCCTTGCCGACGTTGATGTCTATGCCGCTTGTCTTCTGTCGCTCCTGGTAGAGCAGGTAGCCGATAACGACGATCGCGACGACCAAAGCGCCGAGCAGGAGATAGAGACCGTTGCGACTTATAATCTGTTCGTCTTACTCGGGCGCATGAAAGTGCGTTCCAATTGATCCACTTTCCGTTCCAAGGAAGCGCTGAAAAGCGAACCGCGGCCAGGGCTCCCTGCGCGCAACAAATGGACACGCTCCCACAAACGCCTATTTCCCTCTGAGTGTGTCCTTGAGGCCACCGACGGCGTTCTGAACCTTGCCCTCGATCTTGTCGACCTTGCCCTGCGACTCCAGCTTGCTGTCACCTACTGCCTTGCCGACTGCCTCCTTGATCTTGCCGTCAGTCGACTCCTCTAAGCCACATTCGCCGGATAACGCGCCGATTTCAGCCACGCAAGGCGCGATTCAGCTATAACAATCAGCAGGTTACTGGATCACGTAAGGCCGCCGACCGCCGGCTGAAGCTTGAGTTTCATGGCTCTCGGATCACTTCGGACGCTGGTTTGCCGGCCTACCGCGAACTCGACGACGCCCTCGGCCTCAGCGCGATGGCAGGCGAGATGCCCGCCGACGGACGAACCGGCAAGAACGGCCGCCATGCGTTGGTCGGATTGCTGCGACAGTCGGTGTTCGGGCGGCTTGCCGGATACGAGGATGTGAACCGCCGTTCGGGCCGCATTTATCAAACGGAGATTGTCGCTGCCCCAATTGATCGACCACCTCCTCTCGCTCGCTGGTTCGCATCCGCAAATGTTGGGGCTGATCGTCTTCGTCTGCGCAGTAGCGGAGGCGGTCATCGTTGTCGGTGCGCTGTTCCCGGGCACAGCCGTCATTCTTGCCGCGTCGGGGTTGGCGGGGGCTGTCAACATTTCCATCTGGCAGCTCGTATTCTGGGCGACCGCCGGGGCCGTTCTGGGTGACGGCGCCTCATATTGGATTGGCCGCCACTACGGAAGCTCGCTCGCTCGCCGATGGCCGTTTGCGTCGAGGCCGCAAATCCTCGAAAGAGGCACGGCCTTCTTCGATCGACACGGCGGCAAGAGTGTTTTCATCGGCCGCTTCGTGCTCGGCGCAAAAGCCATCGTGCCGACGGTCGCGGGCATCACCGGCATGCCAGCACCGCGCTTTCTCGCGGCGAATCTCAGCTCAGCCTTCATCTGGGCTGCGATCCATGTGATTCCGGCGGCCGCCGCCGGCGTGCTTCTCGTGACAATCGGTGCAGTCAGCGGCCGTCTCTTGGTGGCGCTGGTGACCGGCCTCGTCGCCGTCTTTGTCGCCTTCTGGCTGGCGCAGCTCTTAGTGCTGCGTGCCGCGCCTTGGGCGGCTGTCGGCTACCATTCGGCCATTGATCTGTTCTCTCGATCGAAGAGCGGACTTGTCCGACGCATCGCGCAGGCTGGTGACCCAAGCAACCCAGGACTTCTAGCTGCGGTCGGGTGGAGTGCGCTCTTCGTTCTTGCCGCTATCGGTTTTGTCGGCATCGTCGAAGACCTAGTCGCCGGAGACCCGCTCGTCCGCGCCGACGTGGCGATCTCGCAGTTCGTTCAGTCAGTCCGGACGCCGCTGCTCGACCGGGTGATGATAGGCATCACCGAATTTGGCGATTTAGTCGTCGTGATCGTCGCGGTTGCCACATTGCTCGCCTCGCTCGCGCTGGCAAGACAATGGCGCCCGGCGCTTGTTGTCGGAAGCGCCTTCATTCTTGCCGCTGCAACCGTCCCGCTGATCAAACTTGTGCTCCACCGACAACGACCGATCGACATCTACTCGGGCGCAGAGCTGTTCTCCTTCCCGAGCGGCCACAGCACATTTAGCACGCTTCTCCTTGCCACCATCGCCCTGCTCGTCGCACCGCGTTTCCAACGCCGAACGCAAGTCGCGGTTTGGACCGTGGCGCTGTTGGGAATTGTCGCGGTCGGCACGTCACGGATTTATCTCGGTGCCCATTGGCCGTCGGACGTCATGGGCGGCGTTCTCGTTGGCACGCTCATCAGCTCTCTGCTGGCGCTGCTTCTCGCCTACAAAGCGCAGATTGGGCGCACCGGCTTGTTGAGCGGCATGGCGGCAGCAGCCATGTTCCTCGGCTTTGGGATTGTCCACGGACGGATAGCGGGACCGGGCGATGTCGCGCGCTACGCGCGCGCCACGACGCTGACGGCAATTTCAGAATCAGACTGGCTTACATCGAAATGGGCGACCCTACCGGTACGGCGCGTCGATTTGCTTGGCGCGCCGGAGGAGCCCTTTTTTCTTCAATACAGCGGCGTGCCGCAGCAGATTGCGAATCTTCTGAAGGAGAACGGATGGCAAGAGCTGGACGACAGAAGTCCAAAGGTCTTCCTGAAGCTTCTGTCGCCAGTTGCGACGCTTGCTTCCGTGCCGCCATGGCCGCTCCTTCACAATGGAGAATGGCCGGTCCTAACCTTGGTCAAGGCGACGGGCACTCCCGATCAGCGCCTCGTCCTCCGGCTCTGGCCTTCGACCTACGTCGTAAAGACAGCCGCCGGCGAAAGGCAGATCTCGCTCGGCTCGCTGACGAACGAGGCAATTTCGCATCCCTACGGCATGCTCACGGCCATGTTTGACGAGCCGGCATCGCAAGGTGCGTCGTCGGCAATATCCATAGCGTTGAGCAGCAGCCCTACCTTCTTCGTGGAACTCCGATCCCATCCACCTGAGCCGGACGTTCTACTGGTTGGGACTTCGCCGGGCGCGAGAGCCGTCCCAAGCGGGGCGGACCAGCGATGACCCGAAGCGATGTTGAGCTCGATGGTAGATCAGCAATACGGCGCTCCCGGCTGCTCATCATCCACAACCCCAAGGCTGGTCCCACGTCGCGTCAGCGCTTTCGGACGACGATCTCTCGGGTGCAGCAGTTCGGAGCCCGAATTGAGATCATCGAGACCGCATTGCACGGAGAAGCGATGCACGCTGCGGCGGATGCCGCGCTACAAAAACAGTTCGATGCAATCGTCGCGGCAGGAGGCGATGGAACTGTGCACGACGTGGCGGTAGGGCTTGTCGGCCACGCGACACCGCTCGGCCTCATCCCGCTTGGGACTGCGAATGTGTTTGCACGAGAGATTGGGCTTGGCTTCGCACCCGAGCATCTCGCCCAGACACTTGTTAGCGGGGCGGTGCGTTCCATTCCCGTGGGCGAGGTGAATGGCCGACCCTTTCTCTTTGTCGTGGGAGTGGGCTTTGACGCCCTGGCCGTCCGGACTTTCGAGGCCGGCGGATCACGACTGCTCGGGCAAGGGGGTTTCGTCTGGCCGGTCCTGCGTGCGCTTGCCTCCGATGGCCACCCGCTCATCAGGGTGCGCACCGAGCGCGGGGAAACCGAAGCCGCATGGGTGATCGTGACGCGAGCGAAGCACTTTGCGGCCCGCCTGGTGCTCGCCCCTGACGCGAAAATCGAGCAGCCGCTGCTTCATGTTGTGCGATTTGTCGGCGCCGGCCCGCTCACGCGGCTCCGTCAGCTTGCGACCCTCGCGACAGGGCTTGCCGACTACGATCCAGGAATTTCGGTCGAGCCCGCGCGCTGGGTTGCGATGGAAGGCGACGCGGCAATTCCGGTGCAGATCGACGGGGAACCGCTGGGCGAATTGCCGCTTCGGATCGGCCTTCACCCGAAGTCGCTAAAATTGCTCGCCCCGGCCCTGTGAGCTGAGAATTGATCCGCGATTCTGCATCGAGGCGGGGGAGATCGCGATCGGAATGTCGGGCTTTAGTCGCGAAGTCGGAAATCGAAAAATGGTTTGCTGAGTTCGACGACCGAAACGAGCGCGAAGTCGCTCTCGATCCGAGACGGCTCCGCAGGCTGATCATCGAGCCGCTGTGACTTTACCGATGCATCCGCTGCGACCCACGAGTGCCTGGCGATCCGCGTGGCCCGCAGGCTCAAATCCATCGATGTGATCGATGCGCTCTCGGACCTGTTCATCCTGCGCGGCGTTCCCGCCCATATCCGTTCCGACAACGGGCCCGAGTTCATCGCCAAAGCCGTGCAGGACTGGATCGCAGCGGTCGGTGCCAGAACCGCCTACATCGCGCCGGGCAGCCCCTGGGAGAACGGCTTCATCGAGAGCTTCAATGCGCGTCTGCGTGACGAGCTGCTCGACGGGGAAGTCTTCTACACGCTGCGTGAGGCGCAGATCGTGATCGAGAGCTGGCGACGACACTACAACGCCGTACGGCCGCATGCATCGATCGGCTATCAGGCTCCCGCGCCGGAGGTGTTCATCCCAGCGCTCGCCGCATGGCCGGTCGCGCAACCCCGACCAGCTTCGCCGGCCATGCTCTCGCTGGCGTCAGCGCCGGGTCCTGACCCGAGAAACTGGTCCGCTTTGAGTGCGAACTTTGGGTACATTTCCGCGACGAGAGGAGTGTACCGATGCCGAAGAAGCGGTTTTCAGACGAGCAGATCGCCTTCGCCCTGAGGCAGGCGGAGTCAGGTACGACGGTCGGCGAGATCTGCCGCAAGATGGGCGTTGCGGAGGCCACCTTTCACCGCTGGAAGAAGGTCTATGCGGGGATGGGCCTGTCGGAGATCCGTCGGCTGAAGCAACTCGAAGATGAGGAAGGCTGCAGGGCTACGCCTGACCGCGCAGTTGATCAAACACGCGCGTCAGCGTGCCGCCCCAGCCACACGAACAACGGGGCAGGGGCGACAGCCGGCGATTCTCTCGATCAGCTCTTCCCGCCGGGGGCGCGGTATGCGCTTGCCACTTGTGAGGCTTTTTCGGCGATCGCCTTGAACTCTGCACCCGTCCAGGCCCTAACCGTCGTTACGTCTGAAATCATTCCCGCTGCGGCCGATGCCATGAGCCCGGCGATCATAGACTCCGTCTCGCCCTCGGCGATGAGCATGAAGTCGGAAGCGCCGGTCGTGAAGTAGAGGCTGATGAACTTTCCACCGGCGGCCTCGACAAGCTTCTTAATTGCAGGTTCCCGGTCTTCCGGCGCGGCAATAATGCTTTTGGTGTAGTCGCGGGTAAATCGTCCCGTCGTGATCAATCTTGCCATCTTTGCCTCCCGAAAAAGCGGCTGTACCTCGCCGCCCACCGCGTAAGTTATCACACTCAATGTGATGCATGCCGTACGGATCGTGGGAACACTAGCGCGGCCGGACTACAGCGTCGAAAGCGAACGCATCCGCACGAGCCGGGCCTACGCAGACAACCACCACGACTGAGGGTGCCAAGGGCTGGTTGACTGCTTCGAGACGCCCGGAGGCGTGTTCTTTTTCGACCTTGCGCGCCCTCTTTTCCGACCGATCCCTGCGCCTCTTCAAGGTCACGATGCCTCCTGCCATCAGGATTTCCCGGTCGTTGAGGACAACGAACCCCTCTTCGGCCGCGTTCTGAAAGGCACGCTTTTCTCTCTCGGTCAGTCTCAGGTGAAGCACGTGTGACTTGGTCGTGGGCTGTAGTGACAACGTCACGACAGATGCCCAGTGAACTGCCTTTCTCTAGCCTGCCGCGCTCAAATCATTGGCTGCTTGGTCGAGGGCAACTCGATCCGCTCAACTGAGCGGATAACGGACACTCACCGCGACACGATCATGCGCTTGATGGTGCAAGTCGGCGAAGCCTGCGCCGCTCTCGCCAACGAGCAAATGCGGAACCTTCCTTGCCGCCGGATCGAGGTTGACGAAATCTGGGCCTATGTTGGCAAGAAGCAGTGTCACGTCACGCGCGAAGACGACCCTCACCGCGTCGGCGATATGTGGACCTTCGTTGCTCTCGACCCCGAGACGAAGCTTGTCCCGTCCTACCGCGTGGGCAAGCGGTCGCGCGCGAATGCTGTTGCATTCATGGGCGATCTTTCTGAGCGGCCGACCATTCGCGTCCAGATTTCATCGGAGGCGCTCAGTCCATCCCCTTGCGGTCGCGAAATCGGCGCTAGCGGTTGCTGTTTGGTAGCTAAAGTGACGATTATCCCCAAAACAGACATAGCTAACTAATTGATCTAATTGGTACAGCCGCTCGGAATTGAACCGAGGACCTTCGGATCCACAATCCGACGCTCTAACCAGCTGAGCTACGGCTGCACAGATGCGCTTTCTCGGCGCGGCCGACCCTAATTCAATCGGCCCGGCAATTTCAAGCGGAGCGGGCGGAGCGAAAGAGGGCCGGAAAGGGCGGCCGGCGCTTGCCCGCCGCCCAGGCGTTCAGTTGCTGGCCGCCGATTGCGCCCTCACCCCGCCTTTTACCGTGGGGGCGAGGATCATGATCATCTGCCGGCCCTCGAGCTTCGGCTCGGCCTCGACCTTGGCCATTTCGGTCAAGTCGTCGCGGACGCGGAACAGGAGCTGAAGCCCGAGTTCCTGATGCGCCATCTCGCGGCCGCGGAAACGCAGCGTCATCTTGACCTTGTCGCCCTCGTCGAGGAACCGGCGCGCGGCGCGCATCTTCACGTCGTAATCGTGCGTGTCGATGGACGGGCGCATCTTGATTTCCTTGACCTCGACGGTCTTCTGCTTCTTGCGCGCCTCGGCCGCCTTCTTCTGCGCCTGGAACTTGTATTTTCCGTAGTCGAGGATCTTGACCACGGGCGGCTGCGAATTGGGAGATATTTCCACCAGATCGAGGCCTGCGTCCTCGGCAAGCTGGCGCGCCTCTTCGGTATCTACGATGCCGCGGTTTTGTCCTTCGGCGTCGACGAGTTGAACCTGCGGGATCCGGATCTCGTCGTTGATGCGGGGCCCCTCCTTGACGGTTGGGGCGGCACGATAGGGTCGGCGAATGGTCAGTTCTCCTTACGTTGTTGCTGACGATGATAGATAGGCGCAGCCAGCACCGGCTGCCACCTCGGGAAAGAATCCGGTGAATCCACCGACAAGTCAACTCGCACAAGTCGTTTATCGTTTCGAGAAGCTGTTGGCGCGCTCCGCAAGCAGCCGGTCGTAGATCGCAAGCGTCCTTTCCTGCATCGCGGCGGTGGTGAAATTTTCGGCATGGCGGCGGGCGCGCCGTGCAAGCGTGCGCGCCGACTCCGCCGAGAGATTGAGCGCGGCATCGATCGCCGCCGCCAGCGCTGCCGCGTCGCCGGGCGGGACGAGCCAGCCGGTGCGCTTTTCATCGGCAGCGCGCGGCGGCGCGCGCACCGTCTCCTCCGTCGCGCCAAGCGCTGTCGCCACGACCGGCACGCCCATCGCCGCGGCCTCCACGGCCGTGCGGCCAAACGCCTCCGCCTCGGTCGAGGCGACGACTGCGACGGATGCGACCGCAAAGGCCGCGGCAGCGTCATCGGAATGGCCGACGATCCGGACCCGGCCGAGAACGCCGCGCGCCGAGGCGAGCGCTTCAAGCTCGCGGCGATAGTCGTCGCGCCCCTGCGCATCGCCGACAAGCACCGCGACGAGATCGGCGCGCCCGGCAAGCGGAGAGAGCGCGAGCGCCTCGATCAAGACGCGTTGGCCTTTCCATGCCGTCAGCCGCGCGAGCTGCAGGATGACGCGCGCACCATCGGGCACGCCCCACGCGCGGCGAAGTGCGGCGCGATGTTCCTCGTCGACCGAGTCGGGGTCGAAGCGCGCGAGGTCGATGCCGCGCGGGACCACCACGATCCGCTCCTTTGGCGTCGCGTAGCGCTCGCGGATCAGCCGGGCGGTGAACTCCGAGTTGGCGATGACGACATCGCCCGCCGCCATCACCGAGTTGTAGAAGCGCTTCGCAAAATCCGTCTCACCGTAAATGCCATGATACGTCGTGGCGAACGGGACGCGCGTCATCCGGCAGGCGAGGCGCGCGGACCAGGCCGGCGCGCGGCTTCGCGCGTGGACGATGTCGACCTTCTCGCGCCGGATCAGCGACGCGAGCCGCGCAGCGTTCGCGGCCATGACGAGCGGGTTCTTCGATCCGACCGGCAGGCGAAAGAGAATCCCGCCGGTTCCCGCGAGATCACCCTCAAGCCGCCCACCCTCGCTCGCCACGAGCGCACGATCGCCGCGCGCCGCAAGCGCAGCCGCGATATCGATCGTCGCCCGCTCGGCTCCGCCGGTATCGAGCGAAGGTATGACCTGCAGGACGGTCAGCGCGCGGTGCGCTCGACTTGTCGGCATGGGCTTGACGGCACTTCAGGCTTCCCGCACCTCGGAAACGTCGCTCGGGAAGGCGACGCTTGCGGCAAGGAATAGGATGAGCCGGGCACGATTGAAACATTTGACGGTTGGCACAGGCAGCGCCGCGCGCGAGATCGCCGTCATGGAGCGAAAGGGGAAAGCGCCCGGGATCTTCTGGCTCGGGGGCTTCCGCTCCGACATGCAGGGCTCGAAGGCGGAAGCGCTAGACTCCTGGGGGGCGGCCGAGGGCCATGCCGTCACGCGCTTCGACTATTCCGGTCATGGACAATCCGGCGGGCGCTTCGAGGACGGCACCATCTCGCGCTGGCTGGAAGAGGCGGAAGCCGTCTTCGATGCCGCGACCAAGGGCCCGCAGGCCTTGGTCGGGTCGTCGATGGGCGGCTGGATCGCGCTTCTTCTCGCCAAGCGCCTTTTGGAACGCGGCGAGGGCAATCGGCTGCAGGGCATGCTGCTCATCGCACCCGCGGTCGACATGACCAAGGACCTGATGTGGGACGCGATGAGCCAGGCGGAGAGGCGGCGCATCAAGAAGGATGGCCTCCTGGCGCAGCCGTCCGAATACTCTCCGGAGCCCGACATCATCACGTTCGCTTTGATCGAGGACGGCAAGAAGCATCTCTTCGGCGAGCATCCGATCGAGACCGGCTGCCCGGTCCACGTCATCCAGGGCATGCAGGACCCCGACGTGCCGTGGGGCCACGCGGTCAAGCTGATGGAGCGCTTCGCCTTCGACGACGCCGTGCTGACGCTGGTGCGCGACGGCGACCACCGGCTTTCGCGGCCCGACGACATCGAGCGGATGATCCGCGCCGTGGCGGGATTGGTCGAAGGCTGAGCCGGGTACGCGAAAAGGCGGAGCGTTTCCGCTCCGCCGTTGCCACTGGACTGGAGGGTCTTAGGTGGCTTTAGGCGAGATAGGGCAGCGCCATGACGGCGGTGGAGACGGCGGTCAGTCCGACAAACGCCGCGGTGCGGATCGCCAGATATTTCACGATGCTGAGCTTGGTCGTCGTCATGACGCGTCCCCCGAAATTCGTTGCAGCGAGATAGCGCCGGAAGCGTTTCCGGCGTCCGCCGTCGTCTCCAGAAAACGGTTTCGCGGCCGCGTTGTTTTGTTTCGCCGACCACCTGGCGATGAAACAATCGAGCCACGCTCCCGGTTCCCAAGCCCGGCAGAGGATTCGACTTTTCCGCCGTTTCGTGTCACGGAGCCGGCATGCCGACAGAGGTCAAAATCTGCGGACTTTCCGAGGAGGAAAGCGTCGACGCCGCGCTTGAAGCGGGGGCGGATTTCGTCGGCTTCGTGTTCTTTCCGCCAAGCCCGCGGAACCTCACTCCGGAGCGCGCTGCGGCGCTTGCTAAGCGGGCGCGCGGCAGGGCGCAAATCGTGGCGCTCACCGTCGATGCCGACGACACGCTCCTTGCAGCGGTCTCCGAGGCGCTTCACCCCGATCTCCTTCAGCTCCACGGGCGCGAGACGCCGGAGCGCGCAACCGCGGTCAGAGCGCTGACCGGCTGCGCGGTCATGAAGGCGCTTCTCGTCGCGACGCGCGCCGACCTCGACGCGGCCCGGCGCTACTCGGCTGCCGCCCGCTTTCTGATCGACGCCAAGCCGCCCAAGGATGCGACACGGCCCGGCGGCAACGCCGTCACCTTCGACTGGTCGATCCTCGAAGGCTTTGCGCCGGCGCGGCCCTGGCTGCTTGCCGGCGGGCTCAATCCCGACAACGTCGCCGACGCGCTGAGGCGGACGGCGGCCCCCGGCGTCGACGTCTCCTCCGGCGTCGAGACGGCGCCCGGCAAGAAAGACCTGGCCCTGATCCATGCCTTCGTTCGCGCGGTGCGCGACCTCGACGAGGCCGCGCAGGCGAAGCCGCTTCGGCCCGGCGAGGGCCGGCCGTCGCGACGGATCGCGGTCTGAGGCGCGCGATGAACGTCCTGCAGCCCAACACCTACCGCTCCGGCCCCGACGAGCGCGGGCGCTTTGGCCTCTACGGCGGGCGCTTCGTCGCCGAGACGCTGATGCCGCTCGTCTTGGAGCTTGAAGCGGCCTACGAGGCGGCTAAGAGCGATCCGGAGTTCGAGCGCGAGTTGACCGGCCTCGGCACGCACTACACCGGCCGGCCGAGTCCGCTCTATTTCGCCGAGCGGCTGACGGAGCATCTCCGCGAAGTCTCCGCCGCTTCGGGAAGAAACGGCGGCGCCAAGATCTATTTCAAGCGCGACGAGCTGAATCACACCGGCAGCCACAAGATCAACAACTGCCTCGGCCAGATCCTGCTCGCGCGCCGCATGGGGAAGACGCGCATCATCGCCGAGACCGGCGCCGGCCAGCACGGCGTCGCGGCGGCCACCGTGTGTGCGCGCTTCGGCCTTCCCTGCATCGTCTACATGGGCGCAACCGACATCGAGCGGCAGAAGCCGAACGTCTTCCGCATGAAGCTTCTCGGCGCGGAGGTCGTTCCCGTCACGTCCGGCGCCGGCACGCTGAAGGACGCGCTCAACGAAGCGCTTCGCGACTGGGTCGCCAACGTCGAGACCACCTACTACATCATCGGAACCGCCGCCGGGCCGCATCCCTATCCGGCGATGGTGCGCGACTTCCAGTCGGTGATCGGAACTGAGGTGCGCGAGCAGATCATGGCGGCGGAGGGCCGCCTCCCCGACGCGCTCGTCGCGGCGATCGGCGGCGGCTCGAACGCCATCGGCCTCTTCCATCCCTTCCTCGACGACCGCGACGTCGCGATCTACGGCGTCGAGGCGGGCGGCCACGGGCTCGACGTTCCGAACGGCCACGCCGCCTCGATGACCGGCGGCGCGCCGGGCGTGCTTCACGGCAACCGCACCTATCTTCTTCAAGATGGAGACGGGCAGATCCTCGAGGGCCACTCGATCTCGGCCGGGCTCGACTATCCCGGCGTCGGGCCTGAGCATTCGTGGCTGAAGGACACCGGCCGTGTGACCTACGTGCCGGCGACGGACGCGGAGGCGCTCAACGCTTTCCAGCTCTGCACCAAGCTCGAAGGCATCATCCCGGCGCTCGAGCCGGCGCATGCGCTCGCGCATGTGATCAAGCTCGCGCCGGAGATGGAGCGCGACGAGATCATCGTCATGAACATGTGCGGCCGCGGCGACAAGGACGTGTTCACCGTCGGGAAGATTTTGGGATTCGAGCTTTAGGCGGGAGCGCAGTTCAGATGCTTCGGCGCTTTCCGAAGCTCCGAGGTTGTTGTTCTGAGGTTTGATTTCGGATGACTGTCTGGGCCGTTTCGGCTTCCTTCCGTTCGGCTTGCTCGCTCTCCAGCCGAGCCTTCTGACGGGCGATCATCGCGTCGATGCTGTCGGCATTGGAATCCTCCGGATCATCATCCAAGGCCGCTGAGGCGAAGAACCGCCTCGAAGCTTCCGAGTCGTTAGTCGCCACGCTCCAGCTTTCGCGCGCGCGAGTCGAGGCGTTCACAGCCTCGACAACGAGCGGGTAGAGCAGCCAGGCTGCGATAAGCCCATAAAGCCATGACGACAGCGCTCCGGTGACGATCGTCAAAAAGAACGAGGCGAGCGCGTGTCGCCATCTTCCCGTCATCAGGAAGTAGATCGGTCCGCCCAGCAGGCACCAGAGCCACGACATCGGGCTGGTCTGAAGTTCATCGTGGCTGCTGTTTGAACGCATGATATCCGGTGTCGTCCACCGCTGGCGCGTGCTCGTCTCGCGCCCGTGAGTGTCACGCGCGGATCGTAAGCGGTGGGATAAGGGACGTAGTTGCCGCCCGGTGAACAATGGCACCTTTGAGAAGGGCCGACACCGAGCCGGCCCTTCTCAAAATCGGCTATTGGAAGACAATGCGGCCGTCCACCTTGGCGTCGACCTTGCCGGCCTTGGCGATGTAGTTGATCACGTCGTTCGCCATCAGATTGCCGCCGCGTGCGCCGATCAGCACCTTGCCGCCGCCGAGCGCCGTGTAGCCGTCGCCGCCGTTCAGCATGAAGTCGTTCGTCGCGACCTTGTAGGTCGCGGCCGGATCGAGCGGCTTGTCGCCGATCATCACCGAGACGACGCGGCTTCCCGCCGGCTTCTTGAGATCGGCGACCACCTTCAGGCCGGAGACCTGCGGAAAGCGGCCGGCGCCGTCCTCGACTTGGCTGAAGCCGTTCTCCAACGCGTCGTGGACTTGCTGACCGCTGATCTCGGTCACGGCCGTCACGTTGCCGAACGGCAGCTCGGTCAGAATGTCACGCCGCGTCAGCACCGTTCCTGGATCGTACTGCTTGTCGGCGCGGATGCCGCCGCCATTGGTGATCGCTACGTCGGCTCCGGTCGCGGTGCGCATCGCGTCGGCGATCAGATCGCCGACGGCCGATTCCTCGCTCCGCACGATGTTACGGCGCGAGTCGAGCGGACCGACGGTCGAGCCGATCTCGACATTGAGGCTCTCGTCGAGCTTCGCCTTGAAACCGTCGACGAGCTTCTGGGTGTCAGGGTCCGGCGTCACCGACTTCGTGTTGATGAAGCGGAACGATGGCTCCCAGGAGATCGAGCGCTTGCCGTCCTTCTCCTCGATGTCGACCGTCAGGTCGACGGGATCGAGGTATTTCGCTTCCGTCGACGTCTCGATGTACGCGGTAATCCCGTCATAGCCGGCCATGTAGTCGTGGTCATCGCCGGAGACGATCACGTCGAAGGTGTGGCTTGCCATGATGGCGCGGTCATAGGCGTGGTCGCCCTGGATCACGCCGACGACGAGATCGGCACCGTCCGCTCGCGCGGCCTTGGCGCCGTCGATCGCGGACTGCACCGTGTCGCCGAATTTCCAGTCGCCGGGGCTTGAGACCTCCGGCGTCGTGTCCTGCGCGACCGGAACGAGCGCGACCTTGAGGCCGGCGATCTCCTTCACCATCGTGCCGCCGAGGCCGTCGATCTTCGAGCCGTCGGCGTGCGTCACGTTGATCGCGGCCCACGGATATTTCGACATCTTCACCTTGACGAGGAAGTTGTCCGGCCCAAAGTCGAACTCGTGGTTGCCGGGAACGGCGATATCGAACGGCACGATGTTGGTCAGCTCGATCGTATTCGCTCCCTTGTCGAGGCCCGAAAGCAGCGACGGCGACAGCATGTCGCCGTCAAAGACGTAGAGGGTATTAGGGTTGTTCGCCTTCTCTGCCTTGGCAACGGCGTTCAGACGGGCGAATCCGCCCGAGTCCTTGAGGCCGACGAAATTGTAGATGTCGCCGACGCCGAGAACGGTCAGCTTGACTGTCTCGGCATGCGAGGGCGCCAAGGGCACGACCGCAATGGCAGAGGCTCCGGCGATGAGGGCGGCAAGCTTGCTGAGATGCGTGGGCATATCGGGTCTCCTCGTGACGACGTTCTCACTAGGCCGGGAACTCGTCACTTTTATCACGACCGGACGCCAAGTTCAGGCGCCTTTCAGGAGTCGCCGACTTGAGTCTCCAGGCTGGAGACAAGCTGCCTTTTCCGGCCACGCAGGAGTGTGATACCCACACTTATGACCCGTATCGACCGCCGTTTCGCTGAGCTCAAGAAGGCCGCCCGGCCGGGGCTCGTGACCTTCGTCACCGCCGGCGACCCGGACTACGACACGTCGCTTTCGATCCTGAAGGCGTTGCCGCAAGCCGGCGCCGACATCGTCGAGCTCGGCATGCCGTTCTCCGATCCGATGGCGGACGGGCCGGCGATCCAGGCTTCCGGCCGGCGCGCGCTTCAGGCCGGCCAGACGATGGTGAAGACGCTTCAGATGGTCAGCGCCTTCCGCAAAGCGGACAACGACACGCCGATCGTCCTCATGGGCTACTACAACCCGATCTACATCTACGGTAACGAGCGCTTCCTCGCAGATGCCACGGCTGCCGGAGTCGACGGCCTGATCGTCGTCGACCTGCCGCCGGAGGAAGACGAGGAGCTTTGCCTCCCGGCGATGAAGGCGGGCCTGAACTTCATCCGCCTTGCCACGCCGACCACCGACGACAGGCGGCTCCCGGTGGTGCTTAGGAACACTTCGGGCTTCGTCTACTACGTTTCGATAACCGGCATCACCGGCACCAAGACCCCGGATCGCCTGCGCGTTGCGGAGGCGGTTGACCGGATCAAGCGGCATACCGATCTACCGGTTGCGGTCGGTTTCGGCGTAAATACGCCGGAGCAGGCGGCCGCGATCGGCCGCAACGCCGACGCCGTGGTGGTCGGCTCGGCGCTGGTCCGGGCCGTCGAAAAGAGCCTTGGCGCGCAAAATCGCGCGACGGAAGGCAGCGTTGCTGCCGTAACCGATCTCGTTGCGGCGCTTGCGCAAAGCGTGCGCGCCTCCCGCCTGATGGCGGCGGAATAGAGGATCAAAGGTTGGCAAACTGGATCGAAAACGTCGTCCGTCCGCGCATCCGCTCGCTGTGGCAGAAGCGCGAGACGTCCGAGAACCTCTGGGTCAAGTGCCCGGAGACGGGCGAAATGGTGTTCCACAAGGACCTCGAGGCCAACCAGTTCGTCTTCCCGAACTCCGGCTATCACCAGCGGATCGACGCGCGCACGCGCCTGCGCCTGTTCTTCGACGACGGGGTTTGGGAGACGCTGCCGCTGCCGGCCGTCGCCCTCGATCCCCTCCGCTTCCGCGACGAGCGCCGCTACACCGAGCGGCTCAAGGCGGCGAAGGCGAAGACGGGACTTGAGGACGCGGTGCTGCTCGGCACCGGCACGGTCGACGGCGTTGAACTCGTCGCGGCGGCACAGGATTTCGACTTCATGGGCGGCTCACTCGGCATGGCCGCCGCCGAGGCGGTCATCGCTGGCGCCGAGGCGGCGGTCAACCGCCACCAGCCTTACATCGTCTTCGCCGCATCGGGCGGCGCGCGCATGCAGGAAGGCATCCTCGCGTTGATGCAGCTCCCGCGTACGACGATCGCGATCGACCGGGTGAAGGAGGTCGGGCTTCCTTATCTCGTCGTGCTCACCAATCCGACGACGGGCGGCGTTACCGCTTCCTACGCCATGCTCGGCGACGTGCATCTTGCCGAGCCCGGTGCGCTCGTCGGCTTCGCCGGCCCGCGTGTCATCGAGCAGACGATCCGCGAGAAGCTGCCGGAAGGCTTCCAGCGCTCCGAATATCTGCTCGACCACGGCATGGTCGACATCGTCGTGCACCGCCACAAGCTTCGGGAGACCGTCGCCCGCCTCTGCCGGCTGATGATGAAGCTGCCGCCTCCGAACCATCCGCCGCTTGAGCAGGGCTCGGGGAACGGCGCCTGGAACGGCGGCGGAAATGGGGTTGCCGAGGAGCCAGAGGTCGCGTCGCCGAAAGCGGATCAAGCACCCACCGCAGCAAACTGACTAAAATGTCGGAACTTGAGAAGCTGCTGGAGGTGCTCGGCACGCTCCATCCGCGGAAGATCGACCTGTCGCTCGGGCGGATCGAGAGGCTGCTCGACCGCCTCGGCCGGCCGCAGGATCGGCTGCCGCCGGTCATCCACGTCGCCGGCACCAACGGCAAGGGATCGACGATCGCATTCCTGCGCGCGGCGCTCGAGGCCGCCGGCCACAAGGTGCATGTCTATACCTCGCCGCATCTCGTCCACTTCAATGAGCGCATCCGGCTCGCGGCAGACGGCGGCGGACGGCTCGTCGACGATGCGACGCTGATCGCGGCGATTCGCGAAGCGCTCGACGCGAACAGTGGCGAGCCGATCACCTTCTTCGAGGTGACGACTGCCGTCGCCTTCCATCTCTACGCGACGCATCCGGCGGACTACTGCCTGCTTGAGGTGGGGCTCGGCGGGCGATTCGACGCCACCAACGTCGTCGAGCATCCGCTTGCGGCAGTGCTCGCCTCGATCAGCCACGACCACGCCGAGTTCCTCGGCACCGACCTTGCCGGCATCGCGGCTGAGAAGGCCGGCATTCTGAAGCGCGGCGCGCCGGGTGTCGTCGCACCGCAGAACCGGCATGCGCTGGCGATGATCGAGGTCGAGGCGAAAACCGATGGCGCGCCCCTCTTCCGGCACGGCACGGAGTACATGGCCTTCGCCGAGCGCGGCCGTCTCGTCTACCAGGACGAGGCCGGCCTGCTCGACCTGCCGCTGCCAAGGCTTGCCGGCGCGCACCAGATCGAGAACGCCGGACTAGCCGTCGCAACGCTTCGCGCGGCCGGCATCAAGCTCCCGGTGTCTGCGATCGAAGCCGGGCTTGCGACCGCCGACTGGCCGGCGCGCATGCAGCGGCTCCGCTCGGGCCCGCTCGTGGAGCTTGCGCCGGAAGGCTCCGACATCTGGCTCGACGGCGGGCACAATCCCGCCGCCGGTGCTGTGATCGCGCAGGCCTTCGCGGAGATCGAAGACCGCGATCCGCGCCCGCTCATCCTGATCGCCGGCCTTTTGACGACGAAGGATCCGGCCGGCTTCTTCCATCCGTTCGCGAGCCTCGTCCGGCACGCAATGACGGTCCCGGTGCCCGGAAGCGAGGCCGGCTTCGATCCAGCGGCGCTCGCCGAAATCGCCATGACCTCCGACGTTCCCGCGCGCGCCTTCGCGGATGTCGCCGCGGCGCTACGGACGCTCAGCGCGGAGCACAGCGGCGAGAAGCCGCCGCGCATCCTGATCTGCGGTTCGCTTTATCTCGCGGGCGACGTGCTCAAGCAGAACGGCCCGCTGCCTGAGTGAAACACCCGACCGTCGGCATCGCCGGGCTTGACCCGGCGATCCACTCCGGAAGGTCATACCGCAACGGAACGGATGCCCGGATCAAGTCCGGGCATGACGACATCAATATTTTCGAAGCTAGAAGCTGATCGGCGCTGCGACCTAGGCCGCAGCGTTCTGGATCCACCTCTGGAGATCGCTCTTCGGGCCGGCGCCGATCTTCATGTCGACCGGCTCGCCGTTCTTGAAGAGGATCAGGGTCGGAATCGAGCGCACGCCATAGCGGATCGTCGTCTGCTGGTTCTCGTCGATGTTGAGCTTGACGATCTTCACCTTGCCGTCGAGCTCGGTCGAAAGCTCCTCAAGGTGGGGGGCGATCATCTTGCAGGGGCCGCACCACTCCGCCCAGAAATCCACCACGACCGGCTCTTTCGAGGCGAGGACGTCGGCGGCGAAGTTCGTGTCGGTTACGGCGGTGGTCATGTCTGTCTCCTGGGGGACTCGTTGAGCGGAAGGTAAGAAGCCCGCCCTTTCCGGTCAAGGAAACGGATTGGCGCAGATCGCCAGCCCCTCCAAAGCCCGTTCCATTGCCGCCGACGGGATTGGCATGGGCTTCGGCACCCCTTCCGGACCCCCGGTGAAGACCAGGGTGGCGGAGACCTCCGTGCCCGGCTCCATGTCCATCAGGAGCCGCCGGTAGAGCGCCAGTTGGAGGACATGGCCCGGGTCGATCTCGGCCGGCTCGGCGGGAATTTTTCGGTCGGTCTTGAAGTCCAGGAGATGCCAGCCCGCCGCGTCGCGGAGAAGCCGGTCGATCCGCCCGCTCACGGCATAGCGGCCCTTCTCCGTCTGAAGCTCGCCCACGATCGCGACCTCGGCGCGGCTTCCCGGCCCGAAGAATTTCTTAGAGCGCCGGCGCGGCGAGCACGGCGTCCGCCTCGCGCCGGATTGATTCCGCGAGCGACGGGTCTCGCGGCAGCTCACCGGCAAGGAGCCGCTCGGCGGCACGCGGGCGGTCGGACGCCGGGAGGCGCGGCAGGATTTCGAGGAGAACATGCATGATACGGCCGCGAAGTCGCGCGCCATCGCCCGGCGCGGCACCTTCGGTTCCCGTCGCGGGAGGCGGGTCGGGCTCGGCGAGGCCGCTGGAGGGACGCAGCGGTTCCGGCGCGTGCGGCGCCGGCAGCGCCGGTTTGATCAGCCAGCGCGGAAGGTCGGCGGGCACCTGCTCCACAGCAGACGGCGCCACCTCGGCTTCGATCGGCGGACGCTGCTCGGGCGGCCAGAGGTATGGCGCCGCGAGCTCGTCGTCCTGGTCGCGCTCGATATCTGGCGGCAAAAGCGCGCCGGCGACAATCGAATACCACGTGCGAGGCTGCTGTTTGAGCAACGACTTCACCCCGGCCATGTAGAAAACGTCTCGCGCGCGCGTCATCGCCACGTAGAGAAGACGCAGATACTCGCTTTCCGTCTCGCGATCCTCGCGTTCGTCCGCGCGCCGCTGCGCTTCGGGCGCTTCGGACTGAACGCGCCGCCAGAGGAAGGCCGGATCGTCGCGCTCGCGGCCGATATCGACGAGCGGCTTGCGGAGCTGATGCACGACAGCCGCCCCGCCCGTGTCGGCGAGGAACACGACATCGGCTTCGAGGCCCTTCGCGCCGTGCACGGTCATCACGCGTACGCCTGTCGTCCCTTCCTCCGCCTCGCGCTTGATGTCGCTTTCGTTCGCCCTGACGAAACGCAGGAAACCGTGCAGCGACGGTGGCTCCGTCGCCTCGTAGGCGAGCGCCTGGCTGAGGAACGCGTCGAGCACATCGTCGACCTCGCCGCCGAGCCGCGCGCGGAAGACGCGGCGGCCCTGGTCGGGACCGAGCACGGTGGCGAAGAAGCGGAACGGCGCGACCTGGTCCGCCATTCTGCGCCAGCGGCGGAGCGTCTCCGCGGCGGCGCGAAGCTCAAGGTCGTCCACATCGCGAAGCGCGCGCCAGAGGCTCCCTTTGCGCCCCGCCGCGAGATGCATCAGCGCCTCCTCGCCGACGCCGAGAAGCGGGCTCTTCAGCAACGCCGCGAGCTGCAGATCGTCCTCCGGAAGCAGCGCGACGTCGGCAAGCGCGAGAAGATCGAGGACCGCGATGTGCTTTGCGACCGGGATGCGATCCGCACCCGCCGTCGCAATGCCGCGCGCAAGGAGCGCTCTGTTCATGGCGGCGGCAAAGGCATCGCGACGACGCACAAGGATCAGAATGCCGCTCTCGGTCACGCGCCTGCCCGACGGCAGCAACGTGTCCCTGATCCGCAGGACTTCCTCTGCGATCGTCCCGGCGAGCTCCGTTTCCGCCGCGCTCGGCGCGGTGAAGGGCTCGGTCCAGTCCTCCGGCTCCTCGCGCTTCTTCCGCACGGCACGCGGCAGAAGCACAACATGACCGGGCTCGTGCGGGCGGTTGGAGGCGTGCGCGGAATAGGTGGAGGATGTGATCTCCGCGGCGAGCCCAGGCTCGAAGACCATATCGACCGCCTCGAGCACCTCGCGCGTCGAGCGGAAGGAGAGATAGAGCGGCTTCACGACGAAGGACTGCCCCGCCTCGGTTATTCGCTTGTCGAAGAAGTCCTGCATCTCCGTCAGCATCGCCGGCACGGCACCCTGGAAGCGGAAGATCGACTGCTTGTCGTCGCCGACGGCGAAGATGGTGCGCGGAGCGCGCGCCGCGCCTTCACCGGAGAAGAAGTCCTCGGCGATCGCCTTCACCACCAGCCACTGATCGGGGCTCGTATCCTGCGCCTCGTCGACAAGGATGTGCTCGATGCGGCTGTCGAGCTTGAAGAGCACCCATTGCGCGGCGTCGGAGCGCGAGAGCAGGTTGCGCGTCTTGACGATGAGGTCGGAGAAATCGAGTGCGCCCGCCCGACGCTTCGCCTGATGGTAGGCGCCAAGGATCGCGTCGCCGACGATGAGCAGAGACGACGTCGCCTCGTAGGCGCGCACAAAATCAAGCCGGCCGACAAGCGCAATGAGGCGGTCGCCTTCAGACGCAAAGCGCTGCTTCAGACCCGGCACCGATTTGACAAAGTCAGAACTGAAACGCTGAGAGTGCGGCCGCCAAACCTTCTCCTTGCTGTTGAAGCTCAGGAAGAAGTCGAGCCGCGCGTTCGATTCCGCGCTGGCGGTCTCCGCCTTGACGACTGCGGCGAGCGAGGGATGCGCGCGCTCGTTCCACTGGTGCGGTGCGGTCACCAAACTATCGGAAAGTCCTGCCAAGAGCGTTGCACAATCCGCGCGGCTCCAGCCCGGCGCATCGCACATCTCGCGGCAGACCGATTCTTCGCTCTCGTCCGGCTTGAGGTCGAGACGCCTCCTCAGATCGGCGAGTGCATCGTCGATGCTTCCCGTCTCGCCGTCGGGCGCCGCGTTCTCCATCCACCGGCGGAGATCGTCGCGCCTGGCGATCAACGCGTCGAGCGCCTCGCAGATCTGCTGATCGGCAGTCGTTTCCGCGAGCGCGCGGACCGCGCGCCCGAGCGGCGCGTCGGGTGTGCTCGCAGCTTCGTTCATCACCGTTTCGCGCGCTGCGGCAAGCGCGGCGGCCGTCGCCGCCTCGTCCATCACCTGGAACTGACCGGGCACGTTCGCCTCGAACGGAAAGGCGTGGAGCAGCCGCTCGCAAAAGGCGTGGATCGTCTGGATCTTGAGGCCGCCCGGTGTTTCGAGCGCCTTGGCGAAGAGGCGGCGCGCCTGCCGCATCTCCGCCGCGTTCGTCGGCTTGTTCTGCAGCTCCGTGATTTCCGCGGCGAGCGTCGCATCGTCGTGGCTTGTCCACGCACCGAGATCGCGGAAGACACGGCGCGACATCTCCGCCGCAGCGACTTTGGTAAAGGTGAGACAGAGGATTGCAGCCGGATCGACGCCGGAGAGCAGGAGCCGGATGACGCGCTGCGTCAGCACGTGCGTCTTCCCCGACCCGGCGTTGGCGATCACCCAGGCGGAGGAGCCCGGGTCGGAGGCCTCGCGCTGAATTCGCGCGCGTGAGGTCGAGGTCAGACGACGGGGAACTCATCGTCCTCCTCCTGGTCGGTCGCCACCCATTCGGCGATGCGCGCGAGATGATCGTAGTCGCCGACGAAAGTGCGGCGCGGCTTCGGCACCTTGTTCGAGAGATAAGCGGCGTCGGCCTTGGCAAAATTCGCGACGAGGGCGCGGAGCCGCTCTTCCGTCGTCGCAAGCGTGTCGGCCAGCGTATGGGTGCGGTTCTTGTCCTCCTTCCACTCCGTGCGGTCTGCGCGCTCGTCCTTGTCGCTGCGCCCGGCGAGCCGGTAGTAGACGATGCGGCTCGTCTCCATCGGCGCGAGGTCTTTAAAGCCGCCGGCGCGCGCGATCAGCGCTTCCAGCGGAAGCTGCGGCGCGAGCGAGCGCACCTCACGCGGGGACGGCGGTGCTCCGGTCTTGTAGTCGATGATGGCGAGCGTTCCGTCGCGCAGCACGTCGAGGCGGTCGGCGCGCGCGGAAAGCGTGAAGTCCGGCGTCACCGCCATCTCGCCCTTGCCCTCGACATGGCGCTCGACCACATCGGCGCCGAACGCCGCCTCTGTCTCCACGAACCAGCGTGCGATCTTCTCGAAACGCGGCCACCACAGCGCCGCAACCTCGGGAAAGTCCGCGAGCTTCGCGAATGTCGCGCGGCCGATTTCTAGGAGTCTCAGAAGCGCATCGGCATCGAAGGGACCGCGCGGGCGCTCCCGCACGAATTCCTCGAGGGTGTCGTGCACGAGGTTGCCGCGCTCGCGCGCGTCGGGAAGCTTTCCGAGCGGCTCGAAGGGGCTGAGGCGAAGCACATACTCGGCGTAGATCGCGTAGGGATCGCGGATCAGCGTCTCGATGCGCGTCGCCGAGAGCCGTGTCGGCCGCAGCGCGACGGGCGGCGACGGCGCTGGCCGGCGTGGCGGGTCGGTCTGCTCGGCACGATCGAGCCGGCGCGCGAAGCCGAGATATCTTCGTCCGCGCGCGCGCATCGCGTCGGCGAGGTCCCTGCCGGCGTGGGCTGTCAGACGCTGCAACCAGCGCGAGGCAACCTTCGGCTCGCCGTTCTCCCGGTCGGCGCGCGTCAGCCACACTTCGGGAGCCCCAAGCGCCTGCGCGAAATCGTGCGCGGCAAGACCGATGCGGCGCTCCGGCGGCTCGAGCGAAAGCGTCGTGCGCATCGGGCGCGAGAGTAGCGGATCGATGCGCGTCTGCGCCGGCCAGGTGCCTTCGTTGAGCCCGCCAAGCACGATCCGGTCGACGCTTTGCAGGCGCGCCTCGAGCGTGCCCCAGATATGGACGCGCGGATCGAAGCCGCCGCGCCGGCGCACCGCGACGCGCTCGATCAGGGCGGCGAAGAGCGCTGGATAGTCGCGCGGAAGAATTTTCGGGCCGGTCGCGGCGCTCGCGGAAAGCTCCTCGAAAGCGAGCGCCAGCGCCTCGCCGGCCTCGTCGGCGAAGAGAGACGGGGCCGCGGCGGCCGCCAGCGACGCAAGGTGCGCGGAGACGAGCGCCTCGAGCGGTACCGCACCCTTTGCAGACGCGAGCGCTTCAAGGTTCGCGAGCGTCGCATCGACGCGGATGGCGAGATCGTCGGCGTCCTCCCATTCGTCGGCGCGCAGGAATTTTGCGGCGAATGTCCTGTCGATCCCTTCCGGATCCTGTTCCGCGCCGAACTTCGCTTTGCGGCGAAGCGTCAGCGCGTGGCGGATCGCAGCGAGGCCGGGCTTCAGCCGCGGGCCACGGAGCGCCGCGCGCTCAAGGCTCCGCGCCGCGCGATGCGTCGCCTCCGGTGCGCCGCCGAAGGCGGCGAGCGGATGCTTGAGGAGCGCCAGCAGCGTCTCTGCTTCAGCCCCACCAAGCGCCACCTCGGCGACGAGCCGCGCAAAAATGCCGGGCGGCGTGCGGCCGAGCGGACGGCCGGCGGAGTCGTCGACGTCGATCCCCCAGCGCCGGAGTTCGATCGCGACGCGGCGCGCGAGTCCGCGGTCGGGGGTCACCAGCGCGGCGACGGCGCCTTGCGTCTCGGCCGTCTCGCGGAGAAGCACGGCGACGGCGACCGCCTCTTCCCGTTCGTTCGCCGCGTCAACGATCCCGATCTTCGCGACCGCCGTGCACTTCGCCTCGACGGCAAGCGCCGCGGCGCCGACCCATTCCTCCGTCGTCTCCGCCGGACGCATTGCTTCGGAGACGAAACGATCCCGGGATTGCAGGGAAACCGGAGCCTCGCCCAGCGGAACGACATCGCCGCGGCGGACGCCAATGTTGTCGATGAGCAGCTTCAACCCGTATTGCGGATGCCCGGCTGCGGCCGGCTCCGGACCGCCGATCGCCCCCCACGCCGCGCCGTCGAGGCCCTGATCGAGGCCCGGAAGCACGACCGCACCATTCGGCAGATGCGCGATCGCCTTCAGGAGCTCGGCCGTCGCCGGCACCGACCCCGTCGACCCCGCCGCGATCACCGGCGCCGGCGCGCCGTCCCGCGCGAGACGCGCCGCCTCGGCGCGGATCGTGGCGTCGCGGCGCACGCCCGGATCGATCAGCCCGCGCTCGGAAAGATGCCGTGGCCAGTGCTCGGTGACGATCCTCAGGAATTCGATCGTAATCTGCCAATAGCGGGCGAGATCGGCGGGCGCGACGCCGAGAAGCCCCTGCCAGGCTTCGGCCTCGGTGCCGACCTGCTCGATGAGTGCGCCGAGCGACGCGGCAAGCCGCGCCGCGTCGGCCGGCGAGGCCGGCACGATCAGCTCTTCCTCCGGGAAGCCGGCCGCGCCCCGCACCAAAGCGCCGGACCAGGCGAGCACGAGCTGGGTCAGGACGAGCTGCCTCTCCATCGCCGGCACCGCCGGTGGAATCTCCGCGGCCTCCAGGTCGAGACTGGCTTCGTCCTCGTCGATGTCGCCGAGCGTGCGGATGCGCGGCAGAAGCAGCGGCCGGCCGAGTGTCTTGAGGAACTCTTCGCGAATGGCGCGCGCCGCGCGTCGTGTCGGCAAATAGAGAGTCACGTCGGCGAGCGCAAAGGGCGCGCCTGCGTCAAAGCCTTCGATCAGCCTGCCGTCGAGAAGCGCTCCGACCAACGTGTCGAGAAACGGCGCGCCGGGCGGAATGGTGAAGACGTTCGGGCTGTCCATCCGTCCGCCTCAAGCGGCGCTTGCCGCGATCGCGGCCTCCGCAGGCGCGATCGCCGCGGGGCTCTCCACATTGATCCAGAGCCCGTCGAGGCGGACGCCGAAGAGCCGGCCCGCTTCGATCGCGCGGTCGAAGAGCAGGTTCAGCGAGAAAGCGCCCTCCGGCGCACCGTCGAAGAGCCGCGGCGCGAGAATGGCGGCACCGGCATAGACGAAGGGCGCGACTTGCCGCTCCGGGCGGCGCGCCAGCCGCCCGTCCTTGGCGAGCACGAAGTCGCCGCGTCCGGAATAGCCAACCGCGCGAACCGTCGAGGCGAGCAGAAGCAGCGCATCCATGCGGTTTGCGTCCCATACGCCAGAGAGCCAGTGAAGATTCGGGCGCACGCCCTCGACCCAGAAAAAGTCGGCGTTGCGGAGCAGGAAGGGCTTTTCGCCGAGAAGCGGCAGCGCACGCTTGATGCCGCCGCCGGTCTCCAGTCGCTGGTCGCGCTCGTCGGAGATGACGATCTTCGGCATGCTTCGCGTCTTGAGATGCGCCTCGACCTGGTCGGCGAGGTGGTGGACGTTGACGACCGCCTTCTCGACGCCGGCCGCGGCGAGCCCGTCGAGGCAATGATCGATCAGCGTGCGCTCGCCGATCCTGACGAGCGGCTTCGGAATGGTCGCGGAGATCGGCCGCATGCGCTTGCCTTCGCCCGCGGCAAGCACCATTGCCGTCCGTGGCGCCGCCTCCGGCATAACCATCCCAATCGCTCCATGCGTTCAGAGGTAGGGCTCATACCAGAGCCGCATGTCGGAAAGAACCGGATCGGAAAGATTGCGGCGGATGAGCGCCTTAAGATGCGCGCGGTGCCGCTGGTAGCCGGGCTTTCCCTCCGCAAGCGCAAGCCGCGTGAAGATGCCGAGAACCTTGGTCGCGCGTTGCAGCGCGAGCACCGCATAGGATGTCGCGAAGCTCGCGGCATCGAAATTCGGGTCGCGCGCCTTCCTACCTTCGACGTAGCGCGCTTTGAGCCGCGCTTCATCATCCTCGCTGAGCGTAACGCGCGCGTCCTGGGCGAGCGAGGCGACGTCGTAAGCCGGGTGGCCGATCAGCGCATCCTGGAAATCGATGACGCCGACGCGTGCGATGCCGAGCTCGCCCGCCTGCCAGAGGATGTTGGGCGAATGGAAATCACGCATGACCCACGTCGTGCTGACGGCATCAACCTTGTCCAAAAGCCGCGACCAGTCGGAGAGAAATTCGGCGCGGCGCTCCGGTGGGAAGGCTGCCTCGCCGCCCTTCCCCCCGAACCAGTCGGGAAAGAGCGATACTTCGACGAGGAGCGCGTCGCGGTCGTAGCGCGGGAGCACATAATGCTCGCCGCCTGGAAGTGCCGTCTCATCCGGCCACGGGCGGCCATGCATGTAGACGAGGAGATCGATCGCCGCTTCGTAGCGCTCAACGATCGGCGCGCCGGTCGCGTCGAGCACGCCCTCATCGCCCAGGTCCTCCACCAGGAGCAGTCCGGCTTCCATGTCGGCGGCGCGAATTTCCGGCGGGCGAATTCCGACGCGCCGAAGCGCAAGGTCGATCGCGACAAAGGATCTCACGTCGAGCGAGCGATGCGCGACCGCGTCATAGGAGCGGCCGTCATAGATCGCGGGACCCTCGCTCCGCGCTGGCGCGTTCATCAGGATCGCGGTCTTGCCGTCGAAGGCGGCGCGCTCGAAAGCGCGGGTCGACGCGTCGCCCGCGAGCGGCGTGCGCGCGGCGCCACGAAGGCCACCTTGGTCAAGAAAAGCGCGGACGCGCGCGGTGCGGGCGAGCCGCACCGGCCAGCTTCCGCGCGCCGTGATCTCAACGCGCCGGCCTTCGCCGTCGATCTCGAAGGTAAGATCGAGCCGATTGTAACTCAGGTCGGGCGGCAGCCGTTCCGGCCATTCAACCAGAAGCGCACCTTCCGCGATCGCGTCGTCGAGACCGATCTCCTCCAGCTCGCGCGCGTCGCCGAGCCGGTAGAGGTCTGCGTGCACTATTCTGATGCGCGGCAGCACGTGCTCGAGCCTGGGCGGAAAGGCCGGGCTCTGGACTTCCAGCGCCGGATCATCGGCGAGCGCGCAGATCAGTGCGCGGGCGAAGGTCGTCTTGCCGGCGCCGAGCCCGCCGGAGAGCGCCACCAGATCGCCCCGCCTTGAGGACGGCGGCGATATCCTCGGCAATACCGCGCCGTTGCGGTCTCATCAGGAAGGAGGAGCGTCGTGCTGACCACGCGAGAGGCCTCGCGGGCGCGGGGGCATCGTCTCTTCTGCGGCGACGGCCGCGACGGCAGGCACGATCGGAAGCCGAACGGTCACCGTCGTGCCCTTGCCCTCCTCGGAGTGGATGGCGATGCCACCGCCGTGCAACTCAACGAGGCTCTTCACCACCGAGAGCGCGACGCCCGCGCCGCCTCGGCCCTGGCGGCGCAAAGCCTTCGAAGCGCTCGAAGACACGCGGGCAATATCTCCTTCGGAATGCCGACGCCATC
>CAVXFK010000021.1:0-116643 GCA_963761005.1 uncultured Alphaproteobacteria bacterium | reverse complement strand
TTCACGACCGCCGCGAGATAAGAGGTCTGACGGCAAAATGCCTGACGTTACGCTTCTCGACATCGAACTCGATCTCGCCCATCCAGCTCGATCACCGTCGTGTAGAGCCGGCTCGAGCCACGCGGAACCTGCATGATCGTGTTCGGGCCCGACGACCATCGTCTCCTCGCCCGCGCCGCAGGAGAATGCGGCCGCTGGCGCTCGTGCCGAGCGTGGTGCCAGGCTCGATCGTCCGCGTATCACCCAGGGAGAATGCGTTCCGCCCCATCCGGCCTCGATCCAGATTTGTCCAAGACGCCTGGACGATCGACCATGCGTTGTCGCCAGCGCTCGTCGTGCCGGCGAAACCGGCAATCCACGACCCAGCGCCAAGACGAGCCGAAGCATCCGAAACACGGGTGGCCTCCCCACATTTCGCGCGTGGGCTGCAAACGGAGGAGAGCCTCGCCCGAAAACTTTAGTTATCGCGGAATCCGGCCTTGAAGATTGACTCTAATTTTCGGCGGCTGACTGAAGCCGGATCCCGGCGGGGGCCGGGACGATGCGATTTCCTGCCGGCTCCGTGCCGCGTGTCCTCCCTGCGATCACGCTGGAGCGAACGCTTGACAGCGTTGTCGCCGCAGCCAATCTTGCCGCCGGAGTGCGGGCGTAGTTCAGTGGTAGAACGTCAGCTTCCCAAGCTGAATGTCGTCGGTTCGATCCCGATCGCCCGCTCCAGATCGTCAGCTGCACTGCCCTGATTGACTATCTGGACGCGCCCGTTGATGCGTGTGACAGCGACCGACGCTCGCCTGGCCCGAAGCGGGTTTGAAAACGATGCAATGCAGCATAGGCTCTGCTAAAAGCCGCGACCGATGCGCCCGATAGCCAACCGATGGCAGTAGCCTCCCCCGCGCGTAACGACGTGCTGGAAAACGGACAGGACGGGGCCGGCGCAGCCGCACGCCCCGGTCTTCTGACGCTCGCGCTCGGCTCGCTCGGCGTCGTCTTCGGCGACATCGGCACGAGCCCGCTCTACGCTTTCCGCGAAGCGATCGCGGCGGCGACCGGCGAGCATGGCGTGCTCGACCCGCAGCGCCGTCCTCGGCATCCTGTCGCTGATCCTGTGGACGCTGACGCTTATCGTCTCGTCAAATACGTGCTGATCCTCTTGCGCGCCGACAACCACGGCGAAGGCGGCACGCTCTCCCTGATGGCGCTGGCGCAGCGCGGGCTCTCCAAGCCGTCGCCCTATATCGTGCTCCTCGGCATCGTCGGTGCGGCGCTCTTCTATGGCGACGCGACCATCACGCCGGCGATCTCGGTGCTTTCGGCGGTGGAAGGCCTTGCCGTCGCCACGCCGCGGCTTGCGCAGATCGTGCTGCCGCTGACGATCGTGATCCTGATCGGGCTCTTCTCGGTGCAGCGCACCGGCACCGGGCGTGTCTCGAGCTTCTTCGGCCCGATCACCGCTTCTGGTTCGCCGTGCTCGCGGTCTCGGGGCTCTTCGCGCTGGCGCGCGAGCCGTCGGTGCTCTTCGCCATCAATCCCTACTACGCAGTGAGCTTTCTCTTCACGCACAAGTTCATCGCCTTCGTCACGCTCGGCGCCGTGTTCCTGGTGGTGACGGGCGCTGAAGCGCTCTACGCCGATCTCGGACATTTCGGGCGGCGGCCGATCCAGGCGGCGTGGTACGGCGTGGTGTTCCCGGCGCTGGCGATCAACTATCTCGGCCAAGGCGCGCTGATCCTCCGCGACCCGGCGTCGCGCGAGAATCCGTTCTTCCTGCTCTTCCCCGATTGGACGGTGGTGCCGGTCGTCATCCTCGCCACCGCCGCCACCGTCATCGCCAGCCAGGCCGTCATCACCGGCACCTATTCGCTGACCCGCCAAGCGATCCAGCTCGGCCTGCTGCCGCGCATGCGCATCCTTTTCACGTCGGAGATGACGACCGGGCAGATCTACGTCCCGCGCATCAACTGGCTGCTGTTCACTGCAGTGCTGCTGTCTGACGCTGCTCTTCGAATTCGTCGGCGAACCTCGCCTCCGCCTACGGCATCGCCGTCGCCGGAACGATGGTGGTCGACGCGACGCTCGGCATCATCGTGCTTCGATGCTGCTGGCACTGGCGCCTGCCCTCGGCGCTCGCGACGCTCGGGCCGTTCGTGCTCATCGCGACGCTCTTCCTCTCCGCGAACAGCCTCAAGATCCCGAGCGGCGGCTGGCTGCCGATCCTTTTCGGCTTGGTGCTCGTCCTGACCATGCTGACCTGGCGACGTGGCGCCGCCATTCTGGCAGAGAAGACGCGCCGCATCGAAGTCTCGCTCGGCGACCTCGTGCACCGGCTCGATACCAAACCCCCGCATCGCGTGCCGGGCACCGCGATCTTCCTGACCGGCAACCCGGACGGCGCGCCGACAGCGCTTCTTCACAATCTGAAGCACAACAAGATCATCCACGAGCGCAACATCATCCTGACCATCCGCACCGAGCAGATGCCGCGCGTCGCGCCGGAGCAGCGGGCCACGATCACCGAGCTCTCGCCGTCCTTCCAGCAGATCACGATGACCTTCGGCTACATGGAGACGCCGAATATCCTGAAAGGCATCGCCGCCTGCCGCAAGCTCGGGCTGACCTTCGACATCATGTCAACGTCGTTCTTCATGTCGCGCCGCAGCCTCAAGGCATCGCCGCATTCCGGCATGCCGGTCTGGCAGGACAAGGTGTTCATCGCGCTCGCCGGCTCCGCCGATTCCGCGACCGACTATTTCCATATCCCGGCCGAGCGTGTGGTCGAGATCGGCGCGCAGGTGACGATCTAACCGAGCCGCACTTCCGTCGCCGCCGGTGAAGAGCCGTCGTGGAGCGCTGGACCTCCTCTTGCTTTAGCCCGTATCAGGAAGCGGAATCGGCCAGAGGCGGCGCAATGCTTGAGTCCATGTCCCTGGCGATCCTGATCGGCGCTGGGCTCGTCATGGCGGCGGTGTTCACAAGCTGGATCGCGTTCCGTTTCGGCGCGCCGATCCTCTTGATCTTCCTTTCGGTCGGGCTCATCGCGGGTGAGGACGGGCTCGGCCTGCAGTTCAACAACGCCGCCGCGGCCTATTTCCTCGGCAGCCTGGCGCTCGCCATCATCCTCTTCGATTCCGGCTTCGGCACGCGGCTCGCCGCGTTCCGCCAGGCGGCGTTGCCGGCGATCACGCTCGCCACGGTCGGCGTCGTGCTGACGACGGCGCTGGTCGGCGTCGTCGCCCATCTCGTGCTGCGTCTCCCCTGGCTGCAATCGTTTCTGCTCGGCGCCGTCGTCAGCTCCACCGACGCGGCGGCGGTCTTCTTCCTGCTTCGCGTTGGCGGCATCCATCTTCGCGACCGCGTGCGCTCCGTGCTCGAAGTGGAATCCGGCTGCAACGATCCGATGGCGATCTTCATCACCGTTACGCTGGTTGAACTGATTGAAGATGAGCGCCTCGCACCAGGGGCCGACGCTCACCTTCGCGCTCGCCTTCGTGCGCGAAATGGGGCTCGGATTCCTGCTCGGGCTCGGCGGCGGGCTCGCGATCGTTAGGCTGGTCAACCGGCTCGACCTTGAATCCGGCCTCTATCCCGTCGTCGTGCTCGCCGCGGCGCTCGTGCTTTTCGGCATCGCCGGCGTGCTCCATTGCAGCGGCTTCCTCGCCGTCTATGTCGCGGGACTGATCGCCGGTAACCGGAAGCTCAGACAGGCGCTGCTCCTTCGCCGTTTCCAGGACGGAATGACGTGGCTTGCGCAGATCGGCATGTTCGTCGTCTTCGGGCTGCTCGCCACGCCCTCGGAGTTCCCGCACCTTCTCCTGCCGGGAATCGCGGTCGGACTTTTCCTCATTTTCGTCGCGCGGCCGGTCGCGATCTGGCTCTGTCTTTTGCCCTTCCGCTTCCAGCGCGAGGAGACCACCTTCGTCGCCTGGGTCGGCCTTCGCGGTGCAGTGTCTCTGCTCCTCGGCATCCTGCCCGTGACGGCAGCGCTTCCGAGTGGCCCGGTGGTCTTCAACGCCGCTTTCATCATCGTGCTCGTGTCGCTCGTCCTGCAGGGCTGGACGATCCGGCCGATGGCGCGGCAGCTTGGCCTGATCATCCCGCCGACGCTCGGGCCCGTCGACAAGGTCGAGCTTGAGCTCCCCGGCACCGAGAGCCACGAACTCGTCGTCTATCACGTGGTTCCCGACAGTCCCGTCGCGCGCGGCGAGCGTATCCCGCGCTGGGCGCGGCCTTCGCTCGTCGTCAGGAAAGGCCAGTCGATGCGACCGCAATATGCCGGGCGCATCGAGGCGGACGACCGCCTCTATCTGTTCACGGCGCCGCGCAACATCCGCCTGCTCGATCGACTGTTCGCCAGCCCGGCGCCGGTTGAGGAAGACGACAAGGACTTCTTCGGCGCCTTCTATATCGACACGAACCATACGCTTGCGGAGCTTGCGCAAGCCTACGGCGTCGCGGCGAAGGGCGATCCGGCGACACCGATCGGCGTCTTCATGCTGGAGCAGCTCGGCGGCCAAGCGGAGGCCGGCGACCGCGTGCCGGTCGGCTATCTGGAGCTCATCGTGCGCGACACCGACGAGAGCGGCGGGGTGACCGGTGCCGGGCTTGCCGTCGCGCCGGAGCCGACTCCCGGCCCCGCAATGTGGCCGGTCTTCGGGGCTGTCGTCGATTTCGTAGGCATGACGCGCGAGCGCTTCGCGCGCCTGCGCCGTCGATGGCCGAGCCGAGAGAGCTAAGGAACCGCCTCGTCCGAAGAGCGCGGACGACCTCGGTTCCTGAAGGACGTCGAGCCCACCGAAAGTGCGCGGTCGAGCCGCCGGTGGATGGCCAGACCGAAAGCTTTCGCAAACATTTCACGGTGATATCATCGCCGGATTAGACGCGTCCCAGACGCCGTCTTCAATTCGGACATGGTTATTGAGGAGTAGCGTTCTCCTCATCTGTGGACCATGCTCTAGGCTCGCTCGGGAGCATCTCGTGGCCAGGATCTTCGTGTCTTACAGGCGATCGGACACCGAGGCGATTACCGGCCGCATATTCGATCGGATGCAGTCGCACTACGGCGACGGCAACGTCATCATCGACATCGACAGCTTTCCATTCGGGCACGACTTCCGCAGGGCGATCTCTACGGAGATCGAGGCGTGCGACGCCGTCATCGCGGTTATCGGGCGGCACTGGGCGGGTGACGAAAACCGGCGGCGCATCGGCGAGGAAAACGACTTCGTCAGGATCGAGCTCGAAGCGGCGCTGGCAAGGAACATCCCGCTCGTTCCGTTGCTGGTCGACGGCGCCAGCATGCCGACCCCGTCCGAGCTGCCGGGCGACCTGCAGGCACTGGCTTTCCGAAACGCCGCCGAGGTCGATGTCGGGCGCGACTTTCACGTTCACATCGATCGCATCCTCCGCTCGCTCGACCGCTCCTTGGGGATCGCCGAGCCCTCGCAGCAACCGCTCGGCCTAAGCTCCGCTTCGCACGCGCTGCATTCCGACCTGCCGAAGGAGTCCAGTCGCGGGCCGCGAGTTCCGATGTTTCCAGGCAAGCTTACAACGCCGCGCCGGCCGCCATTGCCGACGACCTCGGCTCAACCCCACTCCGTCGATCCGCGGACGCTACCCGGCAGAGCCGTCGTCCGGCGAGTCTGGCGGAGCACTTTGAACGCATCTCGGAGCGGCACGAGACGGTGAACGTCACCGTCTTCGCGCTCGTCGGAGGATTTCTTCTCTGCATGGCGAGCGCGCTCGCCGACGTGCACATCGTCTCGCGCGTCGACCAGGGCATCGTGAAACAGGTGGGCTTTCTTTACGCCCCCAACTGGGTGATCACGTTCCTGATCCTGTTTCCGCTGTACTTGATGATGTTCTCGATCCTCATTCGCAAGCGGAAGAAGCTGTTGCGCCTGCTTGCCGATTCTCGGGCGATCGTGCGCGCCGACGGCTCGCCCGTCGGCGAGGATGCGCTACCGGCTTATTGGAGCAAATTCATCGCCAGGGTCTCTCTCGTGCTGTGGGCCTTCGTCCTTGTCGTGCTGCTCCAATCGACTCAGGAATGGGCGAAGAGCTGTCTGATGCCGCTGCTCGCGCACGATACCGGCGACAGGGCGGTCGACTGGTCCCTCATCGCGGCTCGCAGCGGCAACGAGGTCTGGATATGGCGGAGCATACTCTTCACCGCCTTCGCCTATGTATACATGGGATTCGCATTGTTCATCTATCTGGCCGTCATGCTCTACGGTGTAGCGATATCCGCGTTCGTCAACCAACTTTCCGAGACTCCCGATGAATTGAGGATGACGCGAATTCCCCCGCCGATCATGCGGGAGCTCCGCGGCGTGGCGACGTCCGTCTATGCCTGCACGTTTCTCGGCCTTT
This sequence comes from uncultured Alphaproteobacteria bacterium, assembly GCA_963761005.1. Taxonomy (GTDB): domain Bacteria; phylum Pseudomonadota; class Alphaproteobacteria; order Rhizobiales; family Afifellaceae; genus DASWJZ01. The sequence continues at coordinate 110,277 of CAVXFK010000021.1, read as the reverse complement.
GTGCTGCCTACGTGATGCGCCTGCAGGCCGGGTACCTGCCGTCCCCCTATCCGAATGTGGTCGAATTCTTCTTCTCGCGCGACCTCGTTCCGCTGTTCGCGTGGCTTGGCTGGACAGGCCCGGCGCCGGATACCAACCTGCACGAGCTCGGCACCAACTCGCAGTGGACGAGCCTGCTGGTCGCCGCCTACGCCCTCGCCATGTTCATGCTGAGCACCTTCCTTTTGAACCAGGCGGTGGGTGGCGCGACGGGGCAGAACGACCGCCCGCGAGACGGTGCAACGGGCCATGAAATCTCCGAGTCGGCTCGCACATCGGGGCTTGCCACGCTCCTGCCGCGCTACAAGCATCTGTTCCTGGTGCTGCTCCTTGCCGCGGCAAGTTGTGTGTTTGTCGGGACCGGCACGCTTTGGATCGCGACGCTCGTCTATGCCGGCTGGGCGCTGGCGATGAATTCCGCTGCGGCGAGGCGAGGAGCAGACGCGGTCGCGCGCGGCACGTAGGACGCGGATAGAGCATCTGCATGTGGTCCGCGCGCTGGATCGACGAGTGGGAAGACGCGAAGGCCGCCGAGGATGACTCCAAGAAGTTGCCTGAGCCTCTCGTGCTCGGCGCGCGGGAGGTCTTCCCCGACCTCGACGACGATGTCGGTCTAACCGAGCTCGCGAGACGGTCTCGCGCGCTCGCGCTCGACGCATCGGATTTCTACGGTGTCGGGCCGCAACCGGTGGACTTTCAGTATCGCGACGGCCGGCTCTCATTCCCGAGCGACGTTACGACCGAGACGGAGGCGAACAACGTCGCGGTGGCGAGAGTGGTGGAGCGCGGGCGAAACGGCCCGGCGGCGATCATCCTCCCGCACTGGAACGCAGAACCGGGCGCTTATCACCAGTTCGCAAACGCGCTCGGGAAAGTCGGCATCACGACCGTCGAGCTCACCCTCCCCTACCACGGGGAGCGCAACCGCGATGGTGCCGGAACATCCGACTACTTCCTTTCCAGCAATCTCGGCAGGACTATCCGATCGGTGCGGCAGGGCGTTCTGGAAACGCGGCGGGTCATCGACTGGCTTACCGGGCGGGGACACGGAACCATCTTCGTCATGGGCGCGAGCCTCGGCTCGTGCGTCGCAGGCGTCACCGCGGCGCATGACAAGCGCGTGCGGGGGTCAGTGCTGCTGCTGACGGCCGGCGATTTCGCCGACGTCGTTTGGACCGGGCTGGCGACCACGCACATCCGCGAAGGACTTGAGGGCGACATCGAGCTTTCCAAGCTGAAAGACATATGGTCCCCGATAAGCCTCTTCCCGTTCATCCCGCGGCTCGCAAGGCGGTCGCACCGGCTGATGATCGTGTCCGCCCGGCGCGACAGGGTGGTGCTTCCGCACCTGACGTCGGAGTTCGTGGACGAGCTGCGCGCCGCTCATGCGAACCTTCGCTGGCGCATGCTCCGATGCGGGCACTACAGCCTGGGTGTCTTTCCCTTCAGCTGGATGACGTTCGCGATTGTGGTCGGCTTTCTCAACTCCCGGCGCTGAAGCCCCCTGACGACAGGCACGTCTAAAAGAAGCGTGCTGCGCCCGGCGTCTTGCGGTCGCGGGCGACGCCGTGTGCAGTCTTCTCCCAAGCGGAGGGCCTGCGGAAGAACTGGAAGAGCGCCTGCCACGCTGCAAACGACATCAGCGCCCAGTAGAGCGGCAGAAGCGGGATCAGGCGCGCGAGATAAAACACCCGTGCGGCTGCCACGCCGCGCAATGCCGAAATCGCCGCCGCCACGAGGACGGCGCCGAGGTTGCCGAGGTTCAAGCCAAGCAGCACCGTGGAGAGGAGGCTGGTCGGGTAGCTTCCGTCAAGGCCGGCAACGATAGCGAGCGCGATGAACCAGAGCGATACCGGATAGAGAAGCAGGCCGAGCACGCCGGCAGAGAGCACGCCGTGGACGGCGAGCCGCTGGCGAAGCGGCAGCCTCAGGCCCGGCGAGATGTCGCGGCGCAGGCAGAGCGCGACCGTCTGCATCCAGCCCCGCTGGCATCGAGCTTAGGCTCGACGGGGACGACTTACTGCTGGAGGCGTCCGCACCGCCGCCGGCCGCCGTGCTCGATCTACTATCGCATCACAAGGCTGGCATTGTGACGCTGCTGCGGCCAGGCGCTGAAGGCTGGTCGGTCGAGGACTGGCTCGCCTTCTTCGACGAACGGGCCGGTATCGCCGAGTTCGATGGCGGGCTGACCCCGGCCGATGCGGAAGCACAAGCCTTTGAGTCGTGCATTGTCGAATGGCTCAACCGACATCCGCAACGATCCGACCCCAGTTGCTGCACCTGGTGCGGGAAGCCTAACCGCGAGGGGCATGCCATCGTCCCCTTCGGGAGCGAATGGCATGGCTGCACATGGCTGCATCCCGAGTGCTGGAACGATTGGGGTCAACATCGTCGGCGATTGGCCACGGAGGAGCTGGCGCGAATAGGTATCAAGCCGACAACAAGCCCCGATGCTGGTGAGGGTTAGGACCGATGGGCAAGAGCCGCAAGCGACTTGCTCACTTGGGTCTTCAGGCGTCGGTTTCAGAAGATACCACTCGGGCAGTGCGGCTCGGCAATGAACTCGAATTAGATTTGATCATGGTCTAATCAAAGGTTCCCGGCGGCCGGAGGTCGAGCTAGGACCGCGACGCCTCGATCGCCAGATGTTCGATCTGTGCGGGCGCAATACCGAGGGCCTGCAGCTCGGAGGAAGACAGCGCCTTGAGCTGGCGAACCGTCGCCTGGTAGCGGTGAGACTGTGTCCAGCTGCGGATTGCGGTGGTCATCTGTGGCTCCCCTGCAAAGACGTTGGCTTCCTCGAACACCCAGAAGCTATCGATTGGCCATTTCCCCCGCATTTCGTGCGGCGAGTTATTGGGTTTCGCGCAGAGGAAATTAGTCCTAGCCTCGGGGCATGCCCTTTGACGCAACTCGTTGGCCGAACGCTGCGACTGTCGCCCACCTGATCGAGCGCGGGCTGCCGCTCCAGGCGAATTGCCACAAGTGCGGCCGCTCGGCGAATTTCGATGCGTCGGCCCCAGAGACCATGGTGCCGGCGCTCAACGGGCGCTTTCGTTGCACACGCTGCGGATCGCGCGAGACATCGGCGCGGCCGGACTACTCAGTCGAGAGCGCGCGCATCAATCAAGTTTCGGGTGCCCGGTGAAGGACGGCACGTTGAAGTTACTCCGGGAGTTTTTCAACAACATCGGCCCTTCCCGGAAGTCGCCGGACCCGTTGAGCATGTCCGATTTCGGGCCCTTAGCGGACATGACGCGGACAGCTACTCACTCCGCATTTTGACCCTGGCTGTGTGAAAACGCGCTTCCCGCAAATTTGGTGAGAAGACTATTCCATGGCCCCAACGATCAGCGCTCGATTTGCGCCTTTGCGCCGCAAAAACGCGTTGGTTGCTGCGCTGAAATTTGGCCACCCGCCTGCGACACTCTAACTGGCGCGCGATTTCATTCTACAATAGTTCAAGCCGCGAACGTTTTCACACAGCCAAGACCCGTTCCGGACGTGGATCGGAGCTTGATGCCCGGCCGGTCGCATCATCTCTGACAAACGCCGCCTTTTCAGATTTTCACTCGCCTGCGAAAGCGGGGCAGACCGGACAAGCCAGCCGACTGTGTCGCGCTAGGAGAACGCGCCGACCTTGTGCGACCTCGTCGAACTCCGTCTAGTGATGGTCGATCTGTGCTGCACGAGCTAGGTCATGCCGCCACAAGACCGTCGTGCTCGATATCGACGACACGGCTAGTAGTCATTCGGGGTAATGCGGAACTCCACTATGCCGTCGACCTTGCGCAGGTCGATAGCCAGCCGTTCGAGGTCGCGCTTCTTCAGTGTGCGCAGCATCATCCGGTACTCGAAGACGCCGCCGCCCTCCTCTAGCCGGTAAGCCATATTGGCGATGGAGAATCCGTGCTGTTCGAGCATAGCCCTAAGGTCGGTCTCGGTCATGGTGCGGTCAGCAGAGAAACGAATGATGTGATGCGCGTAAATCTGGGTTGGGATGCGCGCCTCGACCCGGCGGAAGGCACTGAGTGTGCCGACTGTGACCACGGTTGCCAGCAGAGCCGGGTAAAAGAAGCCGATGCCGAGTAGGATGCCTATCGCCGCGGTGGTCCAGATGGAGGCGGCTGTGGTGAGGCCATGGACAGTCACGCCTTCCTTGAAGATGAGGCCCGCGCCCAGAAAACCGATGCCGGTCATTATCCCTTGCGCCATACGGGTCGGGTCGGATCGAATCGTCTCTATCGGCATTGCACCCAGCCAATCTTCTTGGAAGTTGAACACGACCATTAGAATGGCTGACGACAAGCAGACGAGGGCGTGGGTGCGGAATCCCGCCGGCCGACCATGGAAGCTTCGTTCCAACCCGATGGCAGCGCCAGCGAACCAGGCCGCCACCACGTTGCCGGCGATCGTGAGGAAATGTGGATCGAGGAATGATTGGAACATGTCACCCGCACCCTCGCCGGCCCCTGGCTATTTCAGGGGGTAGCGCACGTGGGACGATCAGAACAGCGCACTGCATCCACATACCATGGTTCTGGCGAGGTCACGCCCGAGAGGCACCACTCACCTACACCCACTAGCCGCAACATCAGCGTACGGAAAAATTGGGTTCCGCCAAAGGGCCAGTGGGTGGCCAGCAGACCAGCGAAAAAAGCGTGATAAGGGTTGACCTGCCCCGACTTCCCAGGCGCTTCCTCACCCGCCGCTTCAATCGGCGGAAAGGGCCAGCCGCAGCGACGGCTTGCCCGCGATTAGCGTCCCCCGTTCGTTGCGCGTCGTCTCGCTTTCGCCGCACGTTACCTCTTGCCCCACCGCCAGCAGACGCCAGGGTTTGGTTCCCGCCGCGGTTAGGACGATTTCTTTTCCCTGCCGTTGTGCGGAGACGACAAGCGAACCGGAACCACTGCCGGAGACAACGCACTCGGCCGAGCGGCCGTCGCCGAGCGCATAAAGCTCGAGGGTGACGCCATCGGCATGGTCGTAGGCGACGGTGTCGTCGCGCGCGCCAATGGCAAGCAGCGTGTTCTCGCGCACATAGAGCGGCAGGCTGAAGGCGTTGTGTACCTCATGATGCCATCCACCGGCCTTCTCCTTGCCGGAAAGAAGGTGCGTCCAGCGCCCCGGCGGCAGATAGACATCGACCTCGCCGTCCTGGCTGAATACCGGGGCGACCAGCAAGGCGTCGCCCAGCATGTACTGCTGATCGAGGCAGGCGGCGCCGGGATCATCGGGGAACTCGAGGAACATCGCGCGCATCATGGGAACGCCGGTCCGGCTTGCCTGTTTGGCAGCGCCGAACAGGTAGGGCATGAGGCGACATTTCAGCTTGGAGAAGTGCCTCAGGACATCGACGGCCTCTGCATCGAAGTTCCATGGAACGCGGTAGCTTTCCATGCCGTGCAGGCGGCTGTGGCTCGATAGCAGGCCGAAGGCGCACCAGCGCTTGTAAAGATCAGACGGCGCGGTGCCTTCGAAGCCGGAGATATCGTGACTCCAGAAGCCGAAACCGCTGAGACCCAGTGAGAGACCGCCCCGCAGGCTCTCCGCCATCGACTTGTAGTTGGATTCGCAATCGCCACCCCAATGGACGGGGAACTGCTGGCCACCGACCGTCGCAGAACGCGCGAAGACAATTGCGTCCTCGCCCTTTTCCGCTTGCAGGAGCTCGAAGACCGTCCCGTTGTAAAGCAAGGTATAGTAGTTGTGCATGCGCTCGGGATCGGAGCCGTCGTGCCAGACGACATCCGTCGGGATGCGCTCGCCAAAGTCCGTCTTGAAGCAGTCGACGCCCATGTCGAGCAGGCGCTTCAGCTTGCTGCAGTACCAGTCGACGGCCGCGGGATTGGTGAAATCGACGAAGGCCATGCCTGGCTGCCAGTGGTCCCACTGCCAGACGTCACCGTTCGGGCGCTTGAGCAGGTATCCCTTGTCGCGACCTTCGGCGAAGAGCGGTGACCTCTGCGCAATATATGGATTGATCCAGACGCAGACATGCACCCCGCGCTCCTTGAGACGGGCGATCTGGCCGGCGGGGTCGGGAAACATCTCGGGATCCCATTCGAAGTCGCACCAGTTCAGCCCGCGCATCCAGAAACAATCGAAATGAAACACGCCGAGCGGGATATCGCGCTCGAGCATGCCGTCAACGAAGGAATTGACGGTCGCTTCGTCGTATTGCGTGGTGAACGAGGTCGAGAGCCACAGCCCGAATGACCAGACCGGCGGCAATGCCGGCCGGCCGGTGAGGCCGGTGTAGCGGGTCAGCACCTCTTTCGGCGTCGGGCCATCGATGACCAAGTATTCGAGCTTTTCGCCTTTCACGCTGAATTGCGCCTTGGTGACCTCCTCTGTGGCGATCTCGAACGAGACGCGGCCTGGGTGATTGACCAGCAGGCCCCATCCCCGGTTGGTCACGAAGAAGGGAATGTTCTTGTAGGCCTTATCCGTTTGGGTACCGCCATCGTCGTTCCAAATATCGACACTCTGGCCGTTCTTGACGAATGGCGTGAAGCGTTCGCCGAGGCCGTAAACGTTCGTGCCGACGGTCAGATCGAGGCGCTCGAACATGTATGGAAAGTCGGTGTTGCGATCGACGGCATAGCCACCCGCCTTTGCAGCGCTGCCGGTGATGCGCTTGCCACCGCGCAGAAGATCGAGCGTGTAGGGGCCGGACTTCGGCAAGGTCGCGGCCAAGCCGCCGGAATGGAGCGTGACCGAGCGATCGTCCTGCTCGATATGCGCTGCACCCGACTGCCGATTCAGCGCGAATTCCGGTCCCGGCCGCCGTCCACCCTCGAAGTGGGCGATGCGGACGCCGATGATGCCTTCCGCGGGCGCGAAGAGCCGCAGGGTGAAGACCGTGGCGTTGATCTGATCGAGGCGCGTCCTGAATTCCAGCGCCGCCACTTCGGCTACCACTTCGTCGCCCTCGACCTTCACCTCGTGGACGTGGAGCGGATGTTGCACACCGAGATTTTCGGGAATGCGCCAGTGGCCGTCACTGAATTTCATTGCAGGTGTCCGCTTGTTGTGATTGCGACGAAGCCGCGCCGCTTTGCCGTGCATGGAACACGGAAGTGCCGCCGTCGCGATGTATGGACGTCGCCATGTTGGAGAGCTTCAGCCGGCGATCTCGCCTGGGCTGAAAGCGTGCTGCCGTGTTCATTTCGGCGCCTCAGGCGGCATGCCGTTGACGCGGAGGCTGCGCAGATCATTGGTCACGATCCGGTCAATGGCCCGTTCGTCGAGGTCGAGATCGCCGCGCGCCGCCATCAGCATTCGTCCGGTAAGCCTGTCGAACCGGCCGCGGGCGATCTCCACGCTCAGCCGGGCCGCCAGTGTCGGCGGCACGTTGATGCCTTCTGCAAACCAATTCTCGACACCGGGTAGATACCGCTGGCCCGCCGCACTTTGCAGCTGATACTCGGTCATGCTCGTGCGTACGAGGCCCGGATCCATCGCGAAGACCAGCACGCCTGTTCCGGCAAGTGTGTCGTCGACGCATTCGGTGAAGCGCAGAATGCCCGCCTTGCTGGTCGCGTAGCCGGAGCCGTGGGGGAAGGAACTGGCCGTGCCACCGCCCGTCATGTTGATAATGCGGCCGCGCCCGCGCCGCATCATTCCGGCGACGGCGGCGCGGCAGCAGTTGAACGTGCCGCGGACATTCGTTTCCACGTCACGCCACCACGTTGCTGGGTCAACGTCCCAGATCGGGCCGATCCCCTGGAAGGCGCCGGCGTTGTTGACGAGCACCGTGAGCGGGCCGAGGTGCTCATCGATCTCCGCAAAGATCCCGTTGACCGCATCGAGGTCAACGATATCGACGACGTATTCTCGAGCCGATCCGCCCTCGGCCACGATGGCTGCTGCGACCTCTTTGATCTCGCCCGCCGTTCGTGCCAGCAGCGCGAACTCTTGCCCCCTGCCGCGCATGCTCCAGCGCGATTTCTCTGCCGATCCCTCGACCTGCGCCGGTAACGACACTGACTTCGCCTGCAAGCTTCATGTCCCTATCCAATCTACCTGTAGCGCACCTGGTTCCAGCGGTGCCCAAGCAGGGACAGGATGATGATCATCCCGTAAAAGAACTGGACGTAGAAGCCCGACAATCCGGCGCCGACCACACCGGTCTGAATGAACGAGACGGTCAGAGCACCGATTGCCCCGCCCAGGACCGTCCCGATTCCACCCCACGTCGGGGTGCCGCCGACGAATACGGATGCGATCACCGGCAGCAGATAGCCGTCGCCGGAGGTGGGCCACCAGGTGAAATTGATCATGGTCGAGAAGACGCCGGCCAGCGCGGCTCCAACGCCCATGAAGCCAAACACCTTAACCCGCACGAGGTTGACGTTGACGCCCATCTCGTTGGAGCTGTCGGGATTGTCGCCGACGACATGGACCTGGGCGCCAAAACGATGGCGGTTGTACAGCAATGCACAGAACACGACGAAAACGATGGCCCAGAACATCTGCACCGGCACACCGAATACGTTGCTCGAGACCACCTTGAAGGCCAGGCTGTCCGCCAGTTGCGGCATGGCTATGGACTTCGACTGCGTTAGAATGAGGATGGCGCCGCGCAGCATGAAGTTCATGCCAAGGGAGGCAACGAGCGAGGACAGGCCCCCGTAGACGATGAGCGCACCGATCCCGAAGCCGAGCGCTCCCCCAGTTATTATCGCCGCGACGATCCCCAGAAACGGGTCGAATCCTGCCTGCACGACGACTGCAAAAGCGAGCGAGGCAAATCCGAAGACCGCCGGAAACGAGAGGTCGATTTCGCCTGCGGTGACGATGAAGACGAGCGGTGCCGTCATGAACAGTGCCACTGGCAGCGTCGTCATCACCGATACGTAGAGCCCCCAGGTGGAGAACACCCGGGGATTGGCGACGAAGAAAATGAACAGCATGACCACGAACACGCCGAGCGAGCCCAGTGCAGCGCGGTTCGCTAGAACGATCCGGCGAAATCGACGGTCGCTCGGGTGAATGTCGGCGCGCTTGCCATCAAGCGCCCTGGTAGTGTCCGACATCACGCTGTCTCCCCCATCTGAACGTGCCCCGCCTGTGCCACGTCTTCCATGAACTTGATGAGGTCCTGAATAGAACCGACTTCGGATTTTGGCTTTTCCATTGCCAATTTGCCGCGGTCGATCACGACGAAGCGTTCGGCGATGTCGTAGACATGATGGATGTTGTGCCCGATGAAAATGATCGAGCGGCCCGCGTCCCGCACCTGACGAACAAAGTGGAAGACCTTGGCGGTCTCCGTCAGCGACAGAGCGGTGGTTGGCTCGTCGAGAACGATGAGACTGGCATCCTTCAGAATGGCACGCGCGATCGCGACGCCCTGGCGCTCGCCACCGGACAGCTGCCCGACGATCGAGCGCGGCGAAAACACCCTGGAGGTGAAGCCGATCTCCCGCATCAGACGCTCGGATTCTTCAATCTGCTTGCGCGTGTCGAGCCAGCCGAGACGACCGGCGAGTTCGCGCCCCATGAAGATATTGCGCACAATTGACTGCTGAACGGCGAGTGCGCGGTCCTGATAGACCGTCTCGATTCCCGCCGCGCGCGACCGTGCAGGGTTCCAGTTGCTTACCGCCTTACCCTGCACCAGGATTTCGCCGGAGGTCGGCTTGATCACACCGGAGAGAATCTTGATGAGGGTCGACTTGCCGGCGCCGTTATCGCCGATCAGACCGACCACTTCGCCGGGATCGACGTGCAGAGTGACACCGCCGAGCGCGTAGACGCTTCCGAACGATTTGGTGATGTTTCTGAGTTCGATGAGGTGTTCGGCCATATCGACGGGTCCCGGGAATGTGCGCCGCCCGCCGGATGGCGGACGGCGCAACAATGGTTCTAGCGAAGGCCTTCGGTGGCCAGATTCGCGACCGCCTCGTAGTTGTCGGCGTTCACGAAGCCGGCACCGGTATCGACGTTGATGGGCGCGAGACCGTAAACCACCTGCTGGCAGAGGCTCAGGATTGGCATGTAGCCCTGCAGGAACGGCTGCTGGTCGGCGGTGAGCTGGACCCAACCGTCCTTGAAGGCCTGAACGATCTGCGGGCTGGTGTCGAAGCCGATCTGGATGATTTCGCCAGGCTTCTTGCCCGCGGCCTTCATGTAGGTCGGCACGTTGCCGAGCTGCTGACCGCCGGCATACGCGATGAGCTTGGTGTCAGGCTGGTTGAGGAGCGCGGCCGTGATGACCGGGATGAGGATGTTCGGGTCGGCCGCGGCTTCCGCCGGGGAGACCAGCTTGGTCACGACGAGACCTGCCTTGCTGAACGCATCGGCGGTCGAACCTTCACGCACGTAACGCTCCGGCTGCTGGTCGAACGGGCCGAAGACGATGACTTTGTCGCCGCTCTTCAGACCGAAGCGGCGAATGGCTTCCTCGCCGAGCGCCGTGCCCTGCTGGGCTTGCTGTGCGCCGACGTAACCGCCGCCGTATTTGGCCACCACGCCCGGCAGCGGGACATTCTGGTACATCATCTTGATTCCAGCGTCATAGGCCTGTTTGGCCAGCGGCATGATCGCGGCCTCGCCGGGGTGGCCCATCATGGCGATCCCGTCGGGGTGGGCCGCGATCGCTTCGCGCAGCTGCTGCACCATGGTCTCGGCCTTCCAGCCCGAGAACACGTATTCCACCTGGGCGCCAAGATCGTGCGTCGCCTGCACGGCACCGTTGTAGACGATGGAGGCAAATGCGTCGCCTTCCGCGCCACCGGCAAAGAAGCGCAGATGCACGTCGCTGCACCATTTGTCGCGCAATGCTGCAGCGCTCGCGGTCGCCGTCAGCGCCAGAACGCTTGCTGCGGCGAGCAGCACGCTGCAAAACTTGACCTTCATTCCCTGTGTCATCATCTTCTTCCTCCCTTTTGCCCGATGCGGGCGTCACACCTCTTGCTGCCCGGCTTGCTGCCGATGTTGCTCTTGTCCGGCCCCAGGGCCGAAGGGTTTGATCAGGTCACGCCTGGATGTATTGGCTCCCTCCGCGGCACTGCTTCAGATATTCAAGCGCGCGCACCTGGCCGTTCATTTCGAGCGCGCCGCGGTAAACCGGGTCGTGCCAACCTTCGATGGTGATCGAGCCCTTGAAGCCGGCCAACCGCAATTCGCTGATGACGCGTGTCCAGTCGCTGTCGCCGAAACCCGGCGTGCGCATCTGAACAAACGGAGCCTTGCCGAAGATGCCGTGCTCGCGGATGACGTCCCAGCGCACGGTCGCGTCCTTGCCGTGCACGTGGAAGATCCTGTCGGTCCACTTGCGGATCTGGGGGATCGGGTCGATCAGATAGACGAGTTGGTGACAGGGCTCCCATTCAAGGCCGAGGTTGTCGTTCGGCAGCTCGTTGAACATCAGCTCCCAGGCGTCGGGATTATGGGCGATGTTCCAGTCGCCGGTCGCCCAGTTGCCGTCCATGGCGCAGTTCTCGAAGGCGATGCGCACGCCCTTGTCGGCGGCACGCTTGGCGAGTTCGCTCCACACCTCCCTGTAGCGCGGCAGACTGTCAGGCAGCGGTTTGCCGCGAATGCGGCCGGTGAAACCGGTCACGATGTCGGTACCGAACAAATGGGCGTTGTCGATGAGTGTCTGCCAGCCCTTCAGCGTCTCGCGGTCAAGCTCCCGATCCTCAAGCGGATTGCCGAACATGCCCAGCGCGCTGACCTTCACATCGGCGTCGCCGATGGCTTCCTTGATCTGGCCGGCAAGGCGCGAAATGTCCTTGTCGCCCATCGTCTGCCAGAAGTACGGCTGGATGCTCTCGAAGCCGTATTGAAGGATCGAGCCGACATAGGCAGCGGGATCGGCCGCGTTGGCCTTCACCATGGTTCCGATGCGTACATCGAGAAGACGGTCCGTCATGCGTGACGTCCTAGATTTCGATTGTGACGGCCTGGCCGGTCTCGGCGCTTCTGATTGCGCCGAAGACCATCGCCAGGCTGTTCAGGTTGTCGGTGCTCACCGTTTCTGGCAGCGGGCCGCCACCAACTGCGGTGACGAACTCCTTCATAACTGCGAGGTGGCCGCCGATCGCGTCGGTATCGTCGAGTGGAGGAACCTCTACCGGGCGTGTCTGGTTGAACAGCCCGTCCCGCGCGTTGTCGGCGACCACCTCAACACTGATCGAGTCGTGTCCATCCCACACCAGCGTGCCGCGCTCGCCGACGATGCGCCAAGCCGCCTCCCAACTCGTCCGCGCACCGTCGGCGCACCAGCTGCCGCAATAATCGAAGACGACGCCGTCGCTCATGTCGAAGATGGCGGCGGCCGACGCCCCATGCCGGTACCATGAGTTGGGCGGGTTCCACTCGTGGCAATAGACCCTGTGGCCTTCGAGGCCGGTCATGGCGCGGGCGGCATCAAAGGTATGGATGGCCATGTCGAGCAGCAGCACATGGTCCATTTCTTCCCGGAAGCCGCCGAAATGCGGTGCCAAGAAGAAATCGCAATGGATGCTGGTCGGCTTACCGATGGTGCCGCTGTCGATCAGCCGGCGGATCCGGCGGATGGGCGCGATATAGCGGCGGTTCTGGATAACGGCATGAATCCGCCCGGCGTCGCGCGCCGCGGCGATCATGGCATGCGCCTCTGCCAGGCTGGGGGCCAACGGCTTTTCGCTGAGCAGGTGGCAACCATGCTTGAAAGCGGAGGACGCCACTGAGGGCCGCGCCGAGGGAACGACCACATCGAACACGACCGCCGGCTTCGTCTGTTCAAGAATTGCGTCGAGCGAGGCGCCGATGGCTACGCCTTCGAGACCGAACTCGGCGGCACGTGAGCGGGCGCGGTCGAGATCGATGTCGACCAGCCCGACAATCGACAGGCTGTCGATCTGGCGGGCGGCTTCAAGCCACGCGCGGCTCATGGCGCCGCAGCCGACGAGCACTGCTTCGAGCACGCTCTTCCCTCCCCGAACGTGCCGGCCGTTCTTTGGCGGCCAGTCACCAGCTTCCGCTCGTAAACGTTTGCGGAAACGTTTACGAGCCAATATCATTCGGTCCTAGATTTGTCAATGGGTTGGCGCCGTGCTTAACAGCGCCGGGAATTCCAGAGGGGTCAAAGATCTTGGATATTCGCGACCTTGCCCGTCATCTGAACATTTCGATCGGAACCGTCTCGCGAGCGCTCAACGGCCGCTCCGGCGTCCACCCCGAGACGCGCAAGCGGGTTCTGGACGCGGCGGCCAAACTCAACTACGCACCCAACCAATCCGGCCGCAGCCTGCGGAAGGGCCACACGCACGCGATCGCCTTCCTGCTGCAGCCGCATCCCGGCGACCATGAATTCGGCGAGCCGATCTTCATGCCCTTCCTCAAGGGCGTCCAGGCGGTATTCGCCAAACATGGCCTCGATCTCATCGCAGTGATGGACGATCCCGGCGAAGCCCAGGAGCGCTTGCACCGGATCGTCGAAGCGCGCTGGGCCGATGCGATCATCCTCGCATGGACGCGACGGATCGACCCGCGCATCGACTATCTCACCAAAGTCGGTTTTCCTTTCGCCACGTTCGGCCGCAGTCGCTCGGGCGGCAACACCTATCCCTCGATCGATTTTGACTTTGTCACCGCCGGCGGCGAGGCCGTCGACCGTTTCGTCGGCCTTGGTCACGAGCGTATCGCGGTGGTGACCCCCTTGCCCAGTCTGAACTTCGCCCATCTCTTCCGCCAAGGCTATCGCAACGGCGTCAAACGCAATGGCCTCATTCACGATCCGAACCTGGTGGCGGCTGGCGAGGTCAACGAAGCGGGCGGCTATGTCGCCACCAAGGCGCTGATGGATCGGCGCGACGTGCCGAGCGCGATCATCTTCAACAATGACGCCATGGCGCTTGGCGGCTGTCGCGCGCTCGGCGAGCTTGGGCTGGAGCCCGGCGACCGATGTTGGCCTGATCGTCGCCGCCGGCAGCCGGTTTGCCGGCTATTTATCACCAGCATTGACCAGCTTCGCTGCGCAGCTCGAACCGATCGGTCGCCGGCTGGCGGAGATGCTGCTTGCTTCGATGTCGCGCTATGCCGGCGCCGAGGGACCACAGATCATGCGCGAGGTCTGGCCGCTCGAACTGACGGCACGCGAGAGCGACCCACCACGCACAGACCATTCTGGGTGCATCGAAATACCGCGGTCGGCGCCGATGGAAATGGCATGCACCCACTCGCGGTTCACGGCAACGCGCGCGCGGCACGGAATCGGTGATTTCAGCCGGATCAGTTGAGTTTGACTTCTGCTCGTGGCGCATTTCGGAAGAGCGGTCGGTGTTCGGCGACTTCTGGAGATCAACGCAAAGCGGGCTCCGACGCGCCGTTGAGGCGCGCTCAGCAGGGGATGGCCGACTTCTATCGCAGTCGCGATATCGCTGAGTGAGAAACCGCGTACGAGCGCCCGATCTCAGTCAGTGGCTCGCCCGCGTCACGACGCGCCAGAGCTTCCGTTCGCTGATACGGCGTTAGCTTTGGCTTCCTGCCCATGCGAATGCCGCGCACCCGTCGTCTTCTTCGACTGCCATCGTCCACGTTGATCTCCGGACCCACGATCTCGCCGTAGATCACATCGAACGACGAGCTCGCCCGCTCGACGGCGCGACAACTATGCCGCGCGCCGCCAGCAGTGGGATTCACAACATCCCGATGCGGTATTATATTACCTCCGTTCGGTGGAGCGGTGCGAACCAAATTGGTTGAAGATTTCGGGAAAAACGGTGGCGGATTAATGGGCGGCATTGGATCGGGGCGACCCAGTGGCACCGGGCGCGAAAAGGTAGAAGCCTGCCGTTCGATAGACGTCAACCAGCTGCGCAGGGCGGGCTGTCTTCGCCCCGGTTGGTGCGGTGGCTGGGAGTGGAAACGGGACGGCGAGCGGGTGGCGTGGATTTCCATGCGGTCGGAAGAGACGCGCTTGGTGCTCAGCTACAACTATCGCCGTAGCGGTGAAGAGTGGCAGACCATCGAAGAGCCGGTGCGCATTGTCCATGTGCCATGCCGCTTTGGAGGCACCAGGCTCTATTTCATCTGCCCCGGTGTGGTGAACGGTGTCAGTTGTGGGAGGCGCGTTGCCAAGCTCTACGGGGCGGGCCGCTATTTTCTGTGCCGGCATTGCTACCGCCTTGCCCATGCCAGCCAGAGCGAGGGTGCCTGGGACCGCACGCTCCGACGCACCAACAAGATCAGGCAGCGCCTCGGCGGCGATCCCGGCCTGGCTGCGCCTTTCCCGGCGAGGCCGAAGGGCATGTGGCGGCGAACCTACGAGCGCCTGCGCGAGCACGTCTTCGAGACGGAGATGCTGGCTGAGGAAGCCTTCGCGATCCAGGCAGAACAGCTGCTGGCGCGGATCAACAAACCCAAGCGAAATGAGAGTTTCTGGCGATGACCGAAGCCACGCCGATGCTACCCGCCGAGACCGGCGGCACCGAGATCACCCGCTTCAACGCGCTGCGCCACGGCATCTTGTCCCAATATACGGTCCTGCCCTGGGAGGACGCGGACGAATATCGGGCGCTGGTCGCGGCGCTGGTGGCCGAACACGCGCCGCAGGGACCGACCGAGGAGCATCTGGTCGAGGAACTGGCGGGGATCTTGTGGCGGAAGCGCCGCCTCCGTCTGGCAGAAGCCGCCGCCCACCGGCGCGGACTTGATGGCACGCTCGCGTCATATCGTGAGACCGTGAAGGTGGCGCTTGTGCACCTCGACGCCACCCACCAGTCCGAGCGGGTCGTCGATGCCATCCGCGCCTCGGCGGCGGACACCGAGGACGATATCCGTGCGATGCAGGACGACGAGGCCATGACACGCCGCGCGCTTGACCTGCTCGGCTCCAGACGGAATGACGCCTATGAGCCGGCGCTGGCGGCGCTGCGCGAGGACACCCAGCAATGGTGGGCGGGTGTGCTCGCCAGCGCCGCTGACGAGCTTGAGGAGATCGCGGAACCTTACACCGCAAATTTAACCAGCCTGCGCCGCTTCATCGAGGGCGAGGTGCTGCCTTGGTTTGAGAACCGCAAGAAGGAACTTGCGAACCGGCCTCTGATCCGCGAGCAAGCGTTCGGCGAGGCGCTTGACCCAAACAAGCTCGAACGGCTCGGCCGCTATGAAGTGCATCTCGATCGTAAGCTCGAACGCATGCTTGCCATGCTGCTGCGGCTCAAGGACCTGCGACAGGGAACAATCGCGGGCTGATCCGTTTGGCAAAACGGCGGGGCACCGGCTGCCGTCGAATGTTGCGATTCTGTTGCGACAACAAGCGAACGATACGTGCCGCAGTAGTCAAGTCCTTGAGTCCTTGTGCAGCATTTCGCCCAGCTGCCAAGGATGCAACGCCTTTGAAGGTCGGGCGTAGCTGAGCCGCTACCACTGCCTTCTGCCGGCTCAGAGCGACTTCTGGGTCAGCGCCCGAGTCCACTTCATGCCGGCAAGCGGACATTAACACGCGGCGTCGAGAGAGTCAGCTTTGCGCCGCCATGAGCGGACATCTGTGCCGGCTCTATTGCCAGTATCCCGCTTCCGCCGGCAAGGATGCTTGGCGGGACGCTTCGGGCCCGTTGGCCCGAGTTGCTAGCTCTTGACGGAGCCGGCGGTCATGCCGGCGAGGAAGTATCGCTGAGCGACGAGATAAAGAAGTAGCAGCGGCAAGGAGCCAAGCACGCTCATCGCCATCATCTCGTTCCACTCGAAGGCGTGCTGCCCCATCAGAAGGCTGATGCCGATCGGAACGGTCCTGAGCTCCATCGACTTGGTCAGCGTCAGCGCGAACAGGAACTCGTTCCAAGATAGTAGGAACGTGTAGACTGCCGTCGCGACGAGCCCGGGAACGGAGATCGGCACGATCACGCGCCAGAGCGCTGTCCAACTCGACCCGCCGTCGACCAGCACGGCCTCGTCGAGTTCCTTCGGCAAGGTGTTGAGATAGCCCGTCATCAGCAAGATCGCGTAGGGCAGCGTGAAGACCATGTAGGTCAGGATCAGGGCATAGTAGGTATTGTAGATCTTGAGCGCGACGACCATGCCGAAATAGGGGATCAGCAGCGTGATCGGCGGCACCGTCTGGGTGCTGATGACGAGAAGGTTCAAGGTCTTCTTGAAGGCGAACGAATAGCGGCTGAAGCTGTAGGCGGCGAGCGTCGCTACGACAACGGTCAGGAACGTGACGACGCCGGCGACGATGTAGCTGTTGATGAAGAAACGGATTTTCACGGGATCGCTGAAGATCGAATGGTAGGCCTCGAACGTGAGCACCTTGGGCAGGAACGTCGGCGGCAGCGCGAAGATCTCGGTGTTCGACTTGAACGACGTGAAGAACATCCAGACGATCGGGAAATCGGCGAACACCAGACCGACCACCAGGCCGACATAGAGCAGCCATCGCCCCGGGCCGAATATCTCCTTCAGCCGATTCATCGTCAGCTCACCGACTTCTGATGCTTGATGTAGAAATAGGTCATGCTCATCGAGATGACGAAGAGGACGACGGCGCTCGCGGAGGCGAGCGAGAACTGGAACCTCGAGAAGGCGAGCTTGTAGGTGTAGATGCTCATCATCTCGGTCGCGTGGATGGGGCCGCCGGCGGTCGTCATCCAGACCAACGGGAAGACCTGCATCGTCCAGATGAAATCGAGGAGCGCGACGCTGACGATGATCGGCCTTAGCTGCGGTATCGTGATGTTCCAGAGCTGCTGGCGAGGATTGGCGCCGTCGATCGTCGCCGCCTCGTAGAGCTCGTCGGGAATCCCCTGAAGCCCCGCCAGAAGCGTGACCATGTAGAGCGGATACCCCGCCCAGATATTGACGAAGGTCAGCGCATGGATTGCGGTCGCCGGCGACGCAAACCATTCGACCCGCGAGCCGATGATCCCGAAATCCAGAAGAATGCTATTCACGATTCCGCTCGGGTCGAGAAGCAGCCGCCAGATGATGGCGATGATCACTGCCGTGAAGAGCCACGGGAGAATGAAGAGAACCCTGAGCACGCTCATCACGGCCCGGTTGATTCGCTTGGAGTTCAGCATGAGCGCGAAGGCGAGCCCCACGACGAGGTGGAACGCGACGCTCATGATGGTGAAGTAGAGCGTGTTTCCGATCGACAGCCAGAAGACCGGATCGGCGAACAGAGTGCGGAAATTCGCCAGCCCGACGAAGACCGGGTGCTTCGACATGATCGGACGGTCGAGCGTCGCGTAGCGGAAGACCGTCGCCATCGGGAAGAGCATCAGAAGAAACAGAAGCGCGATGGCGGGTGCGACGTAGAGGTAGGGAAACGCTCTTTCCCGATAGCGGTAGAAGGCGAAGGCGGAGTCCGGTGCGGTGCCGGAGGCTGCAAGATGGGTCACGTTTGCCATTGTCGCCACGTCGCTGCGCTTCGGGCTTTGTCCCTCAGCACCCCTCCCCTCCGGTCGGCGGAACCGACGGGTGCTTTCGATTCTGCGCCCACCGTCCAACGGCCCCCGTCGTCCAACGGCTAAGGAGCGACGCGCGGGACCCGCGCGTCGCCCGGCCTTGGGAGGTTACAGGTCTAGAACTCTTTCTTCCACTCGGCCTGCGCCTTCTCGGCGGCTTCGGCAGGAGTCTCCTTGCCTTCCAGCATGGTCTGCACCTCGACGTCGAGCTGACGCATCAGCTCCTCGGCGACCGGCAGGCCGACGAACTCGTTGGCGAGCTTCCCCTTCTGGAAGATGTCGAACGCGGTGCCGAAAAGCTTGTCGGAGGTGACGAAATCCGGCTTGGCGTTGACGTTGCCCGGGAAGGCGTTGGCGAGCGAAACCAGCTTGGCGTTCACCTCGGTGCTCATCAGGTAGGAGACGAGCTTGAAGGCTTCTGCCTTGTGCTTGCTGGTCGCGCTGACGCCGATGCCCCAGGAGGCGTAGGGCAGACCGCGGGGACCGTCATAGCCCTTCACCGCAGGCACCGCGCTGATGCCGAAGTTCAGGTCCGGATTGCGCTTGCGGATCAGGTTGATGTGGGCGAGCGAGTCGATCATCATGCCGACGCGGCCGTTGACGAACTCCTCGACCTTGTCCTGCTCCTTCTTGGCGAGCGTGCCGGGCGAGATGACGCCCGCGTCGTTCAGCGACTTGATGTATTCGAGCGTAGCCACCACGTCCGGATTGGTGAGATCGGGCTGGCCGTCCTTCAGCATGCTCTTGCCGGACGCCCACAGCCAGGACATGACGTCGTTCTGTATGCCGTTCGGCGCGTCGAGCGACAGCGGAAGCACCCAGCCGTACTGGTTCTTCGAGGCGTCGGTCATCTTCTTCGCGGCCTCGGCGAACTCCTCGCGGGTCGACGGCATCTTGTCCACGCCCGCCGCCTTCATGATGTCGAGATTGACGAAGACCGGATAGACGAAGGACGCGACGGGGAACATGTAGCTCTTGCCGTCGACCTTGATGATCGCAGCGACCTGGCTCGCGTCGAAGCTCGAGGCGGACATCAGATCGTCGAGCGAAGCGATCGCGCCCTGCTTCGCAAGATCGTTCACCCAGGCGCCGTCGAGACCGACGACGTCGCTCAGCGTTCCGGACGCAGCACCCACCACGACCTGGTCGTGCGTGGCCGAATAGGGGCCGCTGACCAGCGTGACCTTGATGTCGGGGTTCTGCTTCTCGAAGTCATCCATGATCCCGCGTAGCGCGCCGGCCGGAAGCTCCGGCTCCCACCATTGGATGAACTCGATGTTCGTCTGGGCCTGAACACCCGTCGCGCTGAGCGCCAACGCGACCGCGGCCGACTTCAATAGCAACATCGACTTTCGGAGATTCATCTCTTCCTCCCGCTTAAGTCCGTCCCTCCGGTTTTCGCCCTGGAGGTTCGAGACTTTGTTGACCGACGCCGGAAGGCGCCGCGTCCGGCACGTGCCGCACCGGAACGATCAACCAGAATCGCCCGGCAAGACGCGTGAAATCGCTTTATTTTGCGTTTTTATCAGTGGTTATAGTGAGGGTCAAGTGGTGGAGTTCGGCAAGAAGTCGCACTTCCAGGTCCGCACGGCATTGAAAGCGCGGGGCTGCGCACGATCGGACTCGGCGAAGGGAAAACGATGGGGAGAGCAAGCCGCGGAACCGCGGCGGATCCGGTGGCTGGCGGCACTCAGCCGGCGACGATCACCTCGACCTCGGCCTCGTCGAGGGAAGCCGCGAGCTCGGCCGGCGGCTGCGCGTCGGTGACGAGGAGATGGACGCGATCGAGCGGCGCGATGTGGGCGAAGTGCGTCGCCCCGAACTTCGCGGCATCGGCGAGGACGATCACCCGGCGCGCCGAGGCCATCATCGCGGTGATCATCTTCGATTCCTCGAGCATCGTGGTGGAAATGCCGCGCAGCGACACCCCGCCGACACCGATGATCGCGGTGTCGGCGCTGATCGGCCCCGCATCCGCGAAACCGACGGCGCCGAGCGTCACCTGCAGCTCCTGCCGCACCAGGCCGCCAAGCAGGTAGATACCGCGGCTGGTATTCGGCGGGACGGCGGTGGGAATGCCGAGGTTGTTGGTGACGATCGTCAGGTTGCTGAGCCCGCCGAGCTCGCCCACGAACGCGCGCGTCGTCGAGCCGCCGTTCACGATCAGCGTCTCACCGTCGACGATCAGCGCCGCCGCTGCCTTGGCGATGCGCGCCTTCTCCGCCGCCCGTGCATTGACGCGCGTCGCGACCGGCGCATCGCGATCGAGAAACCCGTCGACCGGAACGGCGCCGCCATGCGTGCGCATCAAAAGCCCGCGGCTCGACAGATAGTCGAGATCGCGGCGGATGGTATCGGCCGAGACCGCGAACTCGCTCGCGACGTCCGTCACGGTGATCGAGCCACGCGTTTTTGCGACCTTCAGGAGTTCGCTCCGCCGACGCGCAGGCAGCGAAAGATCACCGTCTGAGCGATTTTGTTGATAGGAAGTGCTGACTTTCTCCGCCACGGAAACCCTGCCCGGCCACTCTCGGTCTGTGGAGCGGGCCGCAAGTTACAGCATTTTGTGACCGGCGCCAGCTTGACCTTGCAGCTTTCGGCGTCTAGAAGCGGCCTTAATCAGCATATACACGCATAAATATGCATCCAGGGAGGTTTGTCGTTGCGAGGGGCGGAAGGTGTTGGCGGAGCGGGTCTCATCCTGCCACGCGGCTGCGCATCGCAATGTCGCGCGACGCTGCGGCCAGCACGCGCCTTTCGGGCGCACCCACTCACCGATCGGCGATCGCATGACGCGTGAGACGTCCTGGGCAAAGGAATACGAAACGCTGATCGGGTGCATGCCCGAAATCGTCGAGCGGTCGCGCCTGACGATCGGGGCGTTCAGCCTGTGTCTCGACGTCTACCTCTCGCTCGCCTCCGCCTACGGACCGCTGAGCGCTGCTGCGAACGGGTCGTCCGAAGCCGCGGGCCTGCTTGCGGAACTGAAGCGGCGCGCCGCGAGCGGGATCGGCGGCGAGATCTTCCTCGACTGGCCGGACGGCGGGGCCTGGGTCGATGCACACGTAGCGGGTCGCAAGGCGATCGGCGGCACGAGCGCGCAGGCCGCCTACATGCTCGCGACGCTCGGCGCCCCTGCCCTGGTCGCCATCGAGAACCGCAGCGCCGACCAGCTTTCGGTGCTTCACCCGAAGACGCTCGCCGCGACCGAAGCAGGTCTTGTCCCGGTCGGCTCCCTGCGGCCCCACGGCGCAGCGCCGTTGCCGCACTACATCTTCGAGTTCACCGCCGGCGAGACAATCGACGGCACACGCGTGCCCCGCTCGTCGCGGACGATCGTGCGCTTCGACCACAGCGCGCTGCAGCGCGACGAAGCCTTCGTCCGCGCCGCGACCGCGCGCGCCGGCGAGGCCGGCGCCGGCATCCTGTGCGGCTTCAACGAAATCCCCCCGGAGCGCGCCGCGGAGGAGCTCGACTACGCCGCCGGCATCGCGGCCGCGTGGCGCGGGAACGGGCTGCCACTGCTGCATCTGGAGCTCGGCGACTTCCCGACCCCGGCATTGCACGACGAGACGCTTCGCCGGCTCTTGCCGTGCGTCACGTCATTCGGGATAAGCCGCTCCGAGCTCAAGCATCTCGGCCAGCGAGAGGAACCGCTGCACGCGACCGCGATCCGTCTCGCCGAGAGCCACGGACTTGAGCGCATCTGCATCCACGCCGACGAATGGGCCTTCGCGGTGACGCAGCACGATCCCGCGCGCGAGCTGCAGGCGCTCAAGATGGGGTGCCTGCTCGCCGCCACGCGCGCCGCGAATGGCTATTTCGCAGTTCCCGAAAAGCTGCCCGCCGATGCGCAGCTCCTGGAGCCGCCGCTCCCCGCGATCTTCCGCGAGGGCCGCTGGTCGGTCGCTTGCTGTCCGTCGCCCTATCTCGCAAAACCGGTCGCGACGATCGGGCTGGGCGACACCTTCCTTGCCGGCACGCTGCTCGTGCTCGGCGGAGACGCCGTGCCGGCGTCCGCCAAGAACGCACGTTGCGAGCCGGCTCTCCATCCGCCCTTGCCGGGAGCGTGAAAAGCGCCGCCGGCTTCTTCGATCGAACGTATACCTTCTGAGGGGAATAGACATGTACCGCCTTGATACGAAACTCGCCAAGATCCGCGCCGGCAAGTACGCAAAAGGCGACTTCATCATCGCCGATGCCAAGGACGGCGACATGTCCAACCCGATCCCGGAACGGGCCCGGTGCGGGACGCTAAAGGTAATGTCGTGCGCTTCCGCACGCGCGCCGAATTCCTGGAGATGATCACCTCGATCATCAAGCAGGACCTCCTCGACATCATGCTGGTGTCGGCCGCGAACCTGGAGCTGCTGACCGAGAAGGGCGCCTTCAAAGGGAGCGCCGTGAAGCCGGCCTTTCGCGCCAACGACACCACCGACATTTGGGGCGCGCGGCCGAACGGATACGGCAAGCTCGGCGCCTCGCGGCCCTTCCGCACGCCGGTCCTGAAGGACATCGCCAAGGCCAAGCTCTCCGACCTCGGCCTCTACTCGGTGACCTTCGTCAACGATATCGAAGCCGACCTTCGATCGCTCGAGGCCTTCGCGGAGTTCCGCGAGGACGCGGCCGACAACGGCATCAAATACTTCCTCGAGGTCTTCAACCCGAACGTCGACACGGGCCTTCCGCCCGAGGCCATCAGCAGCTTCGTGAACGACAACCTCGCCCGCTCGCTGTCCGGCGTCCTGAAGGCCAAGCGCCCGCAGTTCCTGAAATACCCCTACAACGGGGCGAAGCCGCTCGAGGAGCTGGTCACCTACGACCCCCAGCTCGTCGTCGGCGTGCTCGGCGGCGGCGCGGGCACCAACCGCGACACCTTCGAGCTCCTTTATCAGGCGGAGAAGTACGGCGCGCGGGTGGCGCTCTTCGGTCGCAAGATCAACCTCGCCGAGAGCCAGCTCGACATCGTCCGCTTCATGCGGGCCGTCGCCGACGGCGAGATGAAGCCGCTCGAGGCGGTCAAGGCCTACCACAGCGCCCTCAAGGACCAGGGCATCCCCGCCATCCGCTCTCTGGAGGACGACAGCTCCGTCACCGAGGCCGTCCTGAAGGCCGCTGCCTCGGCCTGATTGGGAAAATTCCCTTCGCACAGGATGCCGAACCGCTTCCGCTGCGAGCGGCTCCGACGGAGGTCGGCTTCGAGTCAAGAAACGAAGTCGGCAGGCACTTCGGGCATGTCCGTTCTTCAGTCGATTGCGGACATGAGAATAGACCCTGATGATGTGGAGAGGCACATTCGAGACTCTCGAACCGGGATCCAAAACTCTGCGACGGGTGAGCAGGGTCTGCGGCGGCTCCATTGTTGCGATGTCGTTGCGACGCCAAGGCTTGAGCCCCTGACCTCGACTGCCAAACCGTTGAACTCGATAGACGAAATCACCTGCAGGAAAGGGACGGACTAGCCCTTGATCCAGCGGCGGCGCTGCGGCAGCCACTGACGGAACGTGACCGGCGCCTCTTCAAAAGTGTGCGACTGGATCGTGGCGCATGGATAGCCGAAGCGCGCGAGCCTGATGCCGAGATCCGCATCCTCGGTCACGTTGAACGGATCCCAGGCCCCGACTTTTTCGAGAACCGCGCGGGGGAAATGATTGGAGGTTCCGCCGAGCGGCAGCGGCACGCCCCAATCCGCCAGCGCGGGAAGGAGCACCTCGAAATTTGCGGCATATTCGACCGTGAACATCCGCGCGAGCCAGCTTCCCTCGTTGTCGGGGAGGAGCCGCGCCTGAACGCAGCCAAGCTCCGGCCGCTCGCGGAATGCGGCTGCCGCGCGGCGAAGCTGATCGAGCTCAGGCCGATCCTCCGCGTCGAACACCACGACATAGTCGCCGCGCGCGAAAGCGAGCGCGTAGGTCAACGCCTTCGGCTTGGTGCGCGGCCCGCCTGGCGGGACGACGACGACATCGAAGTACGGCGGCGGCGCCGCACGCGCGATCGCCGCGCGAGTCTTGCTGTCATCGGCCTCGACGATCAGAAGGATCTCGAGCTTGGTCTTCGGGTAGTCGAGACGCGACAGGTGATCGACAAGATCGGAGACCACTGCCGCTTCGCGATAGATCGGTACGAGCACGCTGTAACGAGGAAGGCGCGGGTCGGAGACCGGCTCGACGCGAAGCGGCCGTGTGCGGCGGGAGGCTGCCGCGAGCTTCCAGTAGCTGCAGTTCAGGAAGAAGAGCGTGAAGAGGAGCCAAATCGCGTCGAGCGTCGCGGTCGGCGCGACGAGGAGAAGCGCGATCAGCGCCGCGACGAGCGCCTTGTGCCCGCTGATCCCGGTCGGCCTCTCGCTTCCGCAGGAAAGTTGCGGCAGCGCGCGGGCAAGCCGGTTGACGGCATAGTGCGTCAGTGCCGGGTGCCGGTGTGTTGCGATCAGACTGCGGATTGCATCCGGCGTTGCGATGCGGATGCGATCGCCAAGCGCGGGCGTCGTTTCCAGACGGCGCTTCACGAGCACGATCTCCGCGGGCCGCGGCGCAAGCACGAGAACCGTCGAACCCTCGATCCGAACCAGCGCGGAAGAGGCAACGCGCACCGCGTCGGTCGCGAGGAGCCCGGCATTCGTCAGCGGCACCGCGCTGGAGAGGTCATCGAGAAAAGGGAGCCCGAGGTCGCCGGCGAGCATCGACCAGTAGAGCCTCCGGTCGAAACCGAGCGCGAACAGCTCTTCCGTCATTTGCGTGCCGTTTGCCGCAGCCCGCAGCGCGGCGTCTTTCAGAAACGGTTCCGGCACGCCGCGCCGCGCGAGGAACTGAAGCTCGGGGGCGAGGGCTGAAAGCTCGGCCGAAGCGGCGTCGAAGACCAGGCGGACGCTCGCTTCCCCGCCGTGCGCCGGCCAAGTCGGCAAAAAGCGTCTTCGCGCCGAAATCGGCAAGCCGGCCCCCGCTGCTTGCACCGCTTTCCACCTACAATTCCCGCTTTCGTTGCGTTTTGGTAGTGATTTCTTGCGCCTCCTGCGCGAAATTGACTGTTTCAGCGGTTGTGCTTTTCGGGTCACGGCCGCTGGGAAACGTGCCCGGCGCCTGCGGCTGCCTTTGCCGCGCCGCAAGGCACCTCTAGAGAACGGCGAATGGGCGACGACGCGCGGGGCGAGCGCCAGCGGCGGCTGGCCGAGGCTCTCAGAAGCAATCTGAAGCGCCGCAAGGCGCAAAAACGCGAGCGTTCGGCGAAGGCTACGGCGACGGTGCCGGGCAAAACGGCGACGGCCAAGGAGTCCGGCTGATGGATCGCATTCGAATTGCAGGCGGCCGCAGGCTCAACGGCACCATTCCGATCTCCGGGGCCAAGAACGCGGCGCTGCCGCTGATGATCGCGAGCCTCCTCACCGAAGGACGGCTGACGCTTGAGAACGTGCCCGACCTCGCCGACGTCGGGCTCCTGAAGCGCATCCTCGCCAATCACGGCGTCGACTACATGGTGAATGGCAAGCGCGCCACGGACGCCCCGAATGCGGGCGAGACGCTGACGCTTTCCGCCGCGAACATCGTCGACACCACTGCGCCCTACGAGCTCGTGTCGCGCATGCGCGCGAGCTTCTGGGTCGTGGGACCGCTCGTTGCGCGGATGCGCGAGGCGCGCGTGTCGCTACCTGGCGGCTGCGCGATCGGAACGCGACCGGTCGATTTCTTCCTGATGGGTCTTGAAGCGCTCGGCGCGGACATCAGGATTGAATCCGGCTACGTCGTGACGAAGGCGCCGCGCGGACTCGTCGGCGGGCGCGTCCGCTTCCCGCACACTTCGGTCGGCGCGACGCATACGATCATGATGGCGGCGACGCTGGCGAAGGGCGAAAGCGTCATCGAGAACGCGGCGCGCGAGCCGGAAGTCCGCAATCTCGCCGAGTGCCTGATCAAGATGGGCGCCAGGATCGAAGGCGCCGGCAGCGACACGATCCACGTCTTCGGCGTCGATTCTCTCAGCGGCGCCACGCATCGCGTGCTTCCCGATCGGATCGAGACGGGCACCTACGCGATGGCCGTCGCTGCGACCGGCGGCGACGTGCTCCTGCAGGGGGCGGAGCCCGATCTCCTGGAAAGCGCGCTCGAAACGCTTTCCGCCGCTGGCGCCGAGATCAGCGAGACGAATGCCGGCATTCGCGTTTTCCGGAACGGCGCCGGCCTCGCTCCCGTCAACATCGCGACCGCGCCATTTCCTGGCTTCCCCACCGATCTCCAAGCCCAGTTCATGGCGCTGATGACGCGCGCGGAGGGCGTCTCGGAAATCCGCGAGACGATCTTCGAGAACCGCTTCATGCACGTGCAGGAGCTCGCGCGCCTCGGCGCCGACATCCACCTCGACGGCCAGACCGCGAAGGTGACGGGCGTGAAGCGGCTGACCGGCGCGCCGGTCATGGCGACCGACCTTCGCGCCTCGGTGTCGCTGGTCATCGCCGGGCTCGTCGCCGAGGGTGAGACGCTGGTCAACCGCGTCTATCACCTCGACCGCGGTTTCGAGCGGCTGGAGCAGAAGCTTTCCGCCTGCGGCGCCGAGATCGAGCGCCTCAGGAGCTAGCGTTTACGCCGCTTTCCTCCCACGCTTGCCCTTGCCGCTGCGACGCCCTACCACGTCGGCGACCGACGCGCGGGCCTCGCAATGCCGGACGACGATCTGCTTCGCCTCATCGCACTCGACACCGAAGACCTGGCGATCCTTTCCGCGCACGTGCAGGACGCGGTGCTGAAGGTCAAGGACGTCTACTGGCTTCCGAGCGACCGCCACTTCGTCGTGATCATGAACCGCTTCGTCTGGGAAGCGCAGACGCTCGCCTCGTGGCGCCGGCGCGAATACACGCGCCGCCGATCGGCGCTGCACTTCGCGCGCGTCACCAAGGTGCAGGCGACCGGGATCGGCCGCGGCAATCCGGACGCGGTGCTCGATCTTCTCGCGGTCCGCTTCGAGCCGGGCGAGAGCCCGTCGGGTGAGGTCGTGCTCGACTTCGCCGGCGGAGCGGCGATCCGGCTCTCCGTCGAGGTGCTCGAGGCGGAGCTGACCGACCTCGGCCCCGCCTGGTCCACGCCGCACGCGCCGCGGCACGTGCTCGCCTGATACGATGGCGATCCGCCTGAGCTTTTCGGAGCCGGATTTCGAGGCACGCTTCTCGGCGCTGCTTGCAGCGAAGCGCGAGGTGGCGGAAGACGTCGAGGCGACGGCGCGCCGGATCATCGAGGACGTACGCGAGCGCGGCGACGCGGCGCTCGTCGCTTACACGGAGAAGTTCGACCGCTTTCAGATCACAGCCGAACGCCTGCGCATTTCCGCGGCGGAGATCGACGCAGCCGAACGCAAGGTAACGCCGGAAACGCGCGCCGCGCTTGCCGTCGCTCGCGATCGGATCGAAGCGTTCCATCGCCGCCAGCTTCCCGCCGACGACCGCTTCACCGATGCGCTCGGGGTCGAACTCGGCAGCCGCTGGACACCGATCGATGCGGTCGGGCTCTACGTACCGGGCGGAACGGCTGCCTATCCGAGCTCGGTCCTGATGAACGCAGTGCCCGCCAAGGTCGCCGGCGTTCCGCGCATCGTGATGGCGGTGCCGACGCCCGACGGAATCCTGAACCCGCTTGTCCTTCATGCCGCACGGCTCGCCGGCGTCGACGAGATTTTCCGGATCGGCGGTGCGCAGGCGATCGCGGCGCTCGCCTACGGAACCGCTACCATCGCACCCGTCGCCAAGGTGGTCGGCCCCGGGCGCGACTACGTCGCGGCGGCGAAGCGGCTCGTCTTCGGCACCGTCGGCATCGACATGATCGCCGGGCCATCGGAGGTGCTTGTCGTCGCCGACGTCGATAACGATCCCGACTGGATCGCCGCCGACCTTCTCGCGCAGGCGGAGCACGACGTCGCCGCGCAGTCGATCCTGATCACCGATTCCGCTGATCTTGCCAGTCGAGTCGCCGGGGCGGTCGAGCACCAGCTGACCTCGCTGCCGCGCGGCGAGACGGCCGCGGCAAGCTGGCGTGATTTCGGTGCGATCGTCATCGTGCCGTCGCTCACCATTGCGCTCGAGCTTGCCAACCGCGTCGCACCCGAGCACCTGGAGCTTGCCGTCGCCGACCCGGAAGCGCTTCTTCCACAGGTCAGGAACGCTGGCGCCGTCTTCCTCGGTCGCCACACGCCGGAGGTGATCGGCGACTATGTCGGCGGCCCGAACCACGTGCTTCCGACCGCACGCTCGGCGCGCTTCTCGTCCGGCCTCTCGGTGCTCGACTTCGTCAAACGGACCTCGATCCTGAAGCTTGGGCCGGAGCAGCTTCGTGCGCTCGCCAAGCCGGCGATCACGCTGGCCGAAGCCGAAGGCCTGGATGCGCACGCGCGGTCGGTCGCGATCCGCCTGAACCTCTAGGGGCCGCACTAGTGAGCGGCGCGAAAAAGGAACGCCTGATCGCCGTCACGCTCGACGATGCCTCCTTCGGGCGCGCAGCGCCCGACATCGAGCACGAGCGCGCGGTCGCCATCTACGATCTCGTCGAGGAGAGCCGCTTCGCGCTTCCCGACCATCCCGGGCCGTACAAGCTCGTGCTCAAGCTCGCCGACCAGCGGCTCGTCTTCGACGTGCGCGCGGCCGACGACAAGCCGCTCGTCGCGCACGCGCTCTCGCTCACCCCGTTCCGCCGAATCGTGAAGGACTATTTCCTGATCTGCGACAGCTATCGCCAGGCGATCCGTTCCGGCTCGCCGAGCCGCATCGAGGCGATCGACATGGGACGGCGCGGCGTCCACAACGAGGGCTCGGAAATCCTGAAGCA
Source organism: uncultured Alphaproteobacteria bacterium (assembly GCA_963761005.1). Lineage (GTDB taxonomy): Bacteria > Pseudomonadota > Alphaproteobacteria > Rhizobiales > Afifellaceae > DASWJZ01. The sequence continues at coordinate 81,035 of CAVXFK010000021.1, read as the reverse complement.
AAGGCTGAAAGGCAAGGTCGACCTCGATCTCGATACGGCGCGCAGGCTGTTCACGCTGATCTGCGTGCTGCACTGGCGCGGCTGACCTTGTCCGGGCCGGAGATCGAATTGGTGCTTTTCGTCTGCGGGCGAAACGCCGTGCGCTCGCCGATCGCCCTCGCGCTGACCGAGAGCTTCTATCCCGACCGTTTCCGCACCGCCTCCGCCGGCGTCATGCCCGGCGACCGCGACCCCTTCGTCGATGCCGTCCTCGCCGAGATCGGGCTCGATCTCGGCGATCACCGGCCGACCGCGCTCGAAGCGCTCGGCGACCTCGATTTCGACCTCGCGGTGACGCTCTCGCCCGAGGCGCATCACCGCGCGCTTGAGCTGACGCGCACGCGACCGATCGTGGTCGAATACTGGTCGACACCCGACCCGACCGGCGCCTTCGGATCGCGCGACCAGATCCTCTTCGCCTACCGCGATCTCCGCGAACACCTTGCCGCGCGGCTACGTGCCCGCTTTGGCGCGCCGAGCGAATCTCCGCCCGGCCCGCCGGCCGGTTCTTGAGTTCACAGAGTTCGCGCCATGCGTTAGGAGGTCGCTTCGCCGACCGCGTCACAAAGATTCGACCCGTCCGGGTAAAACAATGCTGAAAGTGGCCCCCGATCGCCCCCGCCTGATCCTCGCTTCCGCCTCGCCGCGGCGGCTGCAGCTTCTCGGTCAGGTCGGCATCGAGCCCGATAAGCTTCTACCTGCCGATATCGACGAGACGCCGCAGAGGCGAGAGCTGCCGCGCAGCCTCGGCCGGCGCCTCGCCTACACGAAGGCGGAGACGGCGCGGCGCACGGCCGAGCGCGATCCGGCGCTTCGCGGCTCCTTCATCCTCGGCGCTGACACGGTCGTGTGTGTCGGGCGGCGCATCCTCCCGAACCCGCAATTCACCGACGAGGCGGCGGCGTGCCTCCGCCTTCTTTCTGGCCGCGCCCATCGCGTCTACGGCGCGCTCTGCCTGATCACGCCAAGCGGCAAAGTCAGGAACCGCATCGTCGAGAGCAAGCTTCGCTTCAAGCGGCTGTCGCGCGAAGAGATCGAAACCTACCTCGCCTCCGGCGAATGGGAGGGAAAGGCGGGCGGCTATGCGATCCAGGGGCGCGCCGGCGCCTTCGTCTCCCGCCTGGTCGGCTCCTACACTAATGTGGTGGGGCTGCCGCTCTACGAGACAATGGCTCTCCTCGCCGGCGAGGGCTACCCGGTCTACGACCGTTGGGCGATCCCGTCGTGACGGACGAAGCCCGCAAGCCGACACCTCTGGCCGCGCGACCGGCGCGCAAATGCCCGATCTGCGGCAAGCCAGCCTCGGAGAAATCCTACCCGTTCTGCTCGCGCCGCTGCGCCAATGTCGACCTGAACCGCTGGCTTTCGGGGAGCTACGCCATCCCCGCCGCCGAGGAAGAGCCGGCGACCGAGGAGGATGCCGGGAAATAGCCGCAATCACACGTGGATGCGCCATTTCGGCGGTTTGACGGGGCCGGCAAAAGAGTCTCTATCTTCCGCCCAGCCTGGGCTTTGATCGGGGGGTCGCGTGTCGGCCGATAATTCCGGAGAAGGACAGCACGCGGAAGCCGCGGCCCACCCGCCGGCGCGCAAGCAGCATCACCTCGCCTACGGCATCGAGCGGATTGGTTTGATCCCGCTTCGCTTCCCTTATGTCAGCCTGATCATCCTGATCGCGCTCGCCGTCGCCGCGGCATTCGGCGTAACGCGGCTCAAGGTCGACGATTCACTCTCGCAGCTCTTCCGCTCGAACACGCCGGAGTTCAAGCAGTTCGTCGACGTGACGGAGCGCTTCCCGTCGAGCGAGTTCGACGTGCTCGTGGTGGTCGAAGGCAAGTCGCTGCTTGAGCGCTCGTCGCTGGAAAAGCTGCGCGACCTCGTCACCGACCTGCAGCTCATCGACGGCACACGCGGCATCATCTCACTGTTCTCGGCGCGGACGGCACCCGAGAACGGGCACATTCCCGGCCCGCTCTTTCCCGAGACGCTGCCGACGGGCCCCGCCTACGATCAGCTCGTCGAGCGGGTGAAGTCGAACGAGATTCTGCGCGGCAAGCTGCTTTCAGAGGACGGCCAGCTCGCCCTCATCGTTCTCGCGCTCGAGCCGAGCATCGCCGGCAGCGGCGAGATGAACGACATCGTCAAGCAGATACGCGATGCAATGTCGTTCGACCTCGAAGGTACCGGACTGACCGCGCAGCTTTCCGGCGTGCCGATCATGCAGTTTGAGATCAGGAATGCGGTCGAGCGCGACAGGCTGATGTACAACGCCTTCGGCTTCGCCGCGGGCTGTTTGATCGCCATCATTTTCTTCCGCCGCGTCTCCTTCATGATCATTGCGGCAGGGCCGCCGCTGATCGCGATTTTGTTGGCGCTCGGCGCGCTCGGCTGGCTCGACTTCCGCCTGAACATGTTCCTGAACGTGATGACGCCGCTCATCATGGTGATCAGCTTCGCCGATTCCATGCAGCTCACTTTCGCGGCGCGCGACCGATTGATTGCAGGCGAGGACAAGTTCACAGCCTTCCGAAATGCCGTGCTCGTGGTGGGGCCGGCCTGCGTGCTGACCCACGGCACCGCCGGCATCTCGTTCATCGCGCTGCAGTTTTCCTCCTCCGACCTGATCCGCACCTTCGGTGAGGCAGGGTTGGCGGCGACCATCATCGCGCTCCTCGGCGTACTCACGCTCGTGCCGCTTCTCGGCGTGCTTCTGATCCGCAAGGAGGAGGTCTTCGCCGCCAAGGTCCGCTCCGGAGATTTCGGCGTCAACGCGCTCCGCCAGTTCTGCCGATGGGTCGCGGTCCGGATGGTGAGCCGCCCCGGCCTCTATAGCCTTGTCGGCCTCCTCGTCGTCGGCGGCCTTGCCGGCGTCTATGCCACACTGCAGCCGCGCTACCGGCTCGCCGACCAGGTGCCCGACAAGGAGCAGGCGGTCGCCGCGAGCCATCAGCTCGACGCCAAGCTTACCGGTGCCAATCCGATCGACGTCTTGATCGAGTTTCCGAAGGGCGCCTCACTCTACGCCCCTGAGACGCTCGACGCGATCGCCGCGGTGCATGCCGCCGTCGAAGAACAGGCCGGCGTCGGCAATGTCTGGTCGCTGGAGACGCTCCGGCGATGGCTCCGCGAGAAGGCCGGGATCGCAGACGTCGCGACGCTCAAGCAATATGTAGATATCCTGCCGGAATATCTGACGCGGCGCTTTATCTCTACGAACGAGGATTCCGTCGTCGTGTCCGGGCGCATTCCCGACATTGATTCAAGCCGGCTGTTGCCAGTCATCAATCAGCTCGACAAGAGTCTCGACCAAGTCCGCGCGGCGCACCCGGGCTACAATATCGCGGTCACCGGCCTGTCGGTGATCGCGGCGCGGAACAGCGCCAACATGATCGGCAAGCTGAACCGCGCGCTGACCATCGAGATCGTCTTCGTAGCCGCCTTCATCGGGCTCGCCTTCCGCTCCTTCATCGTTATGTGCCTGTCGATCCTGCCGGGCATCTTCCCGATCGTGCTTTCCGGCACGCTGCTCTGGGCAATGGGCGACGGGCTGAATTTTGCCGCGGTCGTGGCGCTGATCGTGTCGTTCGGCCTGGGCTTGAGCGCCACCATCCATTTCCTGAACCGGCTGAGGCTCGAAGACGAGCCGGGGGCCGATCCCGGCATCGGCGTGGAGCGCGCGACGGTGCTCGTCGGGCCGGCGCTGATCCTGACGTCGGTGGTGCTTGCCTGCGGACTGGCGGTGACGGTGCTCTCCGACCTGCCGTCGCTTCGGACCTTCGGCTGGCTCAGCGCCTTCGCGATGCTCGCGGCGCTCGTCGCCGACCTCCTGATCTTGAGGCCGACGGCGATGTTCATGTTCAGGCTTGGCCGGCGGATTCGACGGCCGGTGGCGGCGGCAGCCGCCGAGTAGCCTTAAGCCGATCCGCTTCAGCGCGACGGAGCGTTCTGACAGGCGACAATGCCTTCGGTGCGCAGTGGTCAGCCGGCCCGACGCAGGTTGACCGTCACCTCTTTCAGCTCAATGTCGGAGGTGAGGGTGACCGTCTGGGAATTGCCCTGCGTGACGACGGTCAGACGCGCCTTGAGGCGCTTATCCGTACTTTCCACAAAAGCCTGGATCTTGTTGCTGGTGGCGCGACCGGTCACCCGCCCATTGGCGCCGTAGCTGGTCTCGCTCCAAGTCCCGGTGATGGCGCCGGCCCCGGAGTTGTACTTGATGTCGGTCGTGATGACCGACTTCCAGCTGTCCGTTGCGCAGACCAGTTTCTGGACAAGGCCATTGCCGTCATCGTCCACCGTATACTCGGCGGTGCAGCGGATGCGCTCCGTCTCCCCCGTCGACCATGCCACCGAGCCGTCACCGCGCCACGAGCCGGCAAGTCCGCCGAAGAGGCCGGCGGCAAAGGCTTCCGGCGGGGCGACCACAAAGGAGAAGACGAGGAACACCGCGGCGACGGCGGTCGCCGCAAAGCCCCGGAAAAGTGCCTTCGAGCAAAAAGCCATGGTGCTTTGCCCCATTTTCGTGGTTTTCCGCAGCCGCATTTGGCTCGGCAGGTTGGAGGCCCGCCAGCCGACCAGTCCCCTCGAATCCAAACGATAGCCCCTTCCTGACCGCTTGGGCAACAACGCGGCGGTGGTCGGTCTTCTGCGTTTGGGTACGCGACGGAATCGCCACACCTTTAGCCATCGCGCCGTGTGGACAGCCTTCCGGCGAGCCGATATAACGCGCCCGCCTTGCCGCCGGAGGGCGCTCGGCCCCTCACGGCGGAAAGCCAGCCCAGGTAGCTCAGTTGGTAGAGCAGCGGACTGAAAATCCGCGTGTCGGTGGTTCAAATCCGCCCCTGGGCACCAATTCCGACATATGTGAATGCAGCGTCAGCCAAGCTCGAAGCTGGTGATGCCGAAGATTCGCTGAAGCGGCAGCGAAGGGGTGACGCCGCGGTACATCCGCGCCGTCTCGAAGGTCGCGGTCATGCTGAGGCTCGTCGCGAGGCGGCGGGCAGCTTCGTTCGGCTCCGGCACGTCGAGAATGACGGGGGCGCCGCGAAGCGGACCGGTGAGCGCCGCGAACAGTCCCGCCGCGATTCGGCGTGATCGGCGAAGAGCGGCCCGACCTTGAACCCCTCCCAGCAACGCCGGACCGTGCCGTAACCGCGCACAGCTCCACCTTCGACGAAGGCAGCCGTTCGCCTGGTTGCGGACGGCGCGATCCACTGCCGCACGAAGCTCTCGCGGTGCGCCGGAAAGAGCGGGCGATCGTAAGCGGCGATTTGATCGATAGGCTCGCGGGCGTGCCGTTGGCGACTTCGACGATTTCAGGCAGGCGAGCGCCGCGTCCCAGACGCCGCTTGCGGTACCCGTGGCCGCGCAAGTCCCGCCGGCAGATATAGAAGCCGATGAAGGCGAAGCTCTCGTCATAGGCGACGGCCGAGATCGAGGCCATGATCGCATCGCCAACGAAGAGGCCGAGAAATCCGTCGGGATCGATGCTGCGGAACGGCTCGGCGTCATCAAGGCCGGGATTCCATCCTTCCGCCGCAGCCCAGTCGATCGCGAGCGCAACGCCGGCAGGATCGAGCGCGCGGATCGCTATATCTTGGCTCATCTCGCTGGAGCGAAGCTTGTCAGAATCCCCTTGTAGCGCTTCTGAAGCGGCGCGGCATAGGCGCCGCGCTTGGAGGTGGCGAGGCCGAGCCCGACCAGTGCCTCGCACTGCTTCACCGCGGCGCCGACCGGATCGATCACCGGCACGCCGAATTCATCCGAGAGGTTTCGCGCCAGCTCCGCCATTCCGGCACAGCCGAGCACGATCGCTCCAATCTGCGGGTCGGCGAGCACTTTGCGGACAACAGCGCGCAGTTTTTCGACCGCGCCCGAAGACGCATCCTCGAGCGCCAGCACCGGAACGTTGGCGGCATGCACGCGGCAGCGCCCGGCCATGCCGTAGCGCGCCACGAGCGCCTCGATCGGGACGACGGAGCGGGAAAGAGTCGTGACGATCGCGAAGCGCGGGGCGACGAATGCGGCGGTCGCAACGCCGGCCTCGCAGAGGCCGACGACGGGAATTTTCGCGAGCGAGCGAGCGGCGTCGAGCCCGGTATCGTCGAAGCAGGCGATAATCGCTGCGTCGGCGCCGTCCCTCTCCGCGAGGGCGACCTCGATGAGAAGGCCGGGCACGGCGAGCGCCTCGTCGTAGAAACCCTCGACCGATTCCGGGCCCATGGCGGATGTCGCCGGCTCGATGACGGTACCGGCGGCGGCGAAGGCGCGCGCGGCACGCGCCGCGGTCTCCGTCATCGTCGCAGTCGTGTTCGGGTTGACGAGCCGGATGCGCATCAGGCGGCGAGACGGCGGGCCCGGCGGCGATTGATCAGCGAGATCGTGACGAGCGCGCCGATGATGATCACGAAGGAGAACGCCGTCGTCATCGTGCCGAGCGCATAGAGCACCGGCGTCGTGACGTTGGTCGTCATCGCGTAGATCTCGAGCGGCAGCGTGTTGTAGGTGCCGGCCGTCATCATCGTGCGGGCGAACTCGTCATAGGAGAGCGTGAAGCCGAAGAGCGCGACGCCGATCAGCATCGGCAGGATCATCGGCAAGACGACGTAGCGGAACGTTTGCCAGGGCGAGGCGCCGAGATCGCGCGCGGCCTCCTCGTAGGCCGGCGAGAAGCGGTTGAAGACCGCGAACATGATCAGGACGCCGAAGGGAAGCGTCCAAGTCAGATGCGCGCCGAAGGCGGAAGAGAACCATGCGGGCTTCAGCCCTGCCTGCTGAAAGCCGACGCCGATGCCGAGGCTGATCAGGATCGACGGCACGACGAGGCTCGAGACGGTCAGATAGAACAGCGGCGTCGCGCCGACGAATCGGCGGCGGAAGGCAAGCCCCGCGAGAAACGCGATCACGGTCGTGCTCACCATGACCATCAGGCCGAGCAGCAGCGAGCGCGTGAACGAGCCGCCGAAATCGCCGACCGCCTGCTTCTCGAAGAGATTGGCGAACCAGTGCAGCGACACGCCGTTCATCGGGAAGGTCAGCCCGCCGTTCGGCCCCTGGAACGAGAGGATGACGATGGTTGAGAGCGGCCCGTAGAGAAAGACGACGAAGAGCGCGAAGAACGCTGCGAGCGCGTAGAAGGAGAGCGGCCTCTTCTCATCCGATCGCATCGTTGGACCTCCCGGCCGGCGGCACGCCCGCTTTGCGTCCTTCGAGACGCGGCCCCGCGGGCCGCTCCTCAGGATGAGGAAGATTTGCGGGTGGCATCACCCAACCTCCCTCATGCTGAGGTGCTCCGCATCGCGGAGCCTCAAAGCACGCAGGCGGCCAGTCCCGCGTCATCCTCAGAGCTCCTTGCGGATGTCGACGACGCGGAGGATGCCCGCGACCATGATGAGGACGACGGCGAGAAGCACGACGGCGTTCGCCGCGGCCGCCGGATACTGCAGAAGCGACATCTGGTTCTTCATCATCAATGCGACGGAGGCGCTCTGACCGCCCGACATGACCTGCACGGTCGAGAAGTCGGCCATCACCAGTGTCACGACGAAGATCGTGCCGATCGCCATGCCGGGCTTCGCCAGCGGGACGATGACGTTCCAGATGATCTGCGGGCCGCTGGCGCCGGCGTCGCGCGCCGCCTCGATCAGCGCGCGATCGATGCGCATCAGCGTGTTGAAGATCGGCGTCACCATGAAGAGCGTGTAGAGGTGCACCATCGCCCAGACGACGGCGAAATCCGAATAAAGCAGCCACTCGATCGGCTGGTGGATGATGCCGATCTTGACCAGCGTGGAATTGATCAGGCCGTTCCGGCCGAGCACCGGGATCCACGAGATCATGCGGATGATGTTGGAGGTCAGGAACGGCACCGTGCAGACCAGGAAGAGCACCGCCTGCATGGTGATCGTGCGTACGTGGAAGGCGAGGAAATAGGCCACCCAGAAGCCGATGAAGAGCGTGATCGCCCACACGATGGCGGCGTATTTGATCGTGTTCAGATAGGTCTTCCAGGTGACCCAGGAGCCGAGCACGTCGGAGTAGTTGGTGGTGATGAAGCTCGGATAGAGGCGGGCGAAATCGTAGTCCCAGAAACTCACCGTGATGATGGTCAGGATCGGCACGGCGAGGAAAAGGCCGAGCACGATCGCGAGCGGAGTCGCTTGCGCGTAAGGCGCAAGACGGCCCGCTCGGAAGCGCCCGGCGCGCTTCCGCTTCGCCGACGCCGCGGCCGGGAAGCCGACCGCGGCGGTATCGGAGGCGCTCGTCACGCGGCGATGAACTCGTTCCAGCGCTTCACCATGTAGCGGTCCTCGTCCATGACCGAGTTCCAGCAAGCGATGTGCCCCATGCGCTCCTCGAAAGAGCCACCGTCGCGCACCGTGCCGGCCTTCTCCATGACCTTGCCGTCGGGGGCGAGGATGTCGCCCTGCGCGGGCTTGCCTTCCATCCAGAAGCCCCACTCGTCGTCGCTCATGAATTTCTTCGCCGTCTCCAGCGACGCCGAATAGTAGCCCTGGCGATTGAGATAGGCGCCGACCCAGCCGGAGAGATACCAGTTGATGTACTCGTAAGCCGCGTCGAGCTTGGCGCCGGTCAAATGCTTGGCGAGGCCGAGCCCGCCGCCCCAGGCGCGATAGCCCTCTTTCAGCGGCTGGTATTTGCAGGGGATGCCCTTGGCGCGGACGGCAGCCACCGCCGGCGACCACATCGACTGGATGACGACCTCGCCCGAAGCCATCAGGTTCACGCTCTCGTCGAAGGTCTTCCAGAAGGCGCGGAACTGGCCACCCTGCTTGGCCTTGATCAGGAAGTCGATCGTCTTGTCGATCTCGTCCTTGGTCATGTTGCCCTTGTCGACGTATTTGATGTTGCCCATCGCCTCCATGATCATCGCGGCGTCCATGATGCCGATCGAGGGGATGTTCAGAATCGCGGTCTTGCCCTTGTAGGCCGGATCCATGATGTCGGCCCACGTCGTAATATCGCGGCCGACGAGATCGGGGCGGATGCCGAGCGTATCGGCGTTGTAGATGGTCGGAACCATCGTCATCCAGCCGGTCGGCTCCTTCGCGAAGGTGGTCGAGTCCGGACCGTCGACGAAGCCGACGGTGTGCGGCGCCGTGCCCTGCGCGATGACGGAATCGGGCGTCAGCTTGCCGGTGATGAAGAGCGGAACGATCTTGTCGTAGTAGGTGAGCTTCGAGACATCCATCGGCTGCATGACGCCGGCCGGGAACACCTTCTTGGCGATCCAGTATTCGATGTCGGCGATGTCGTAGCTGTCCGGCTGGGTGACGGCGCGCTGTGCGGCGGCGTCGGAATCCATCGCCGTCATCTCGAGCGTAATGCCGATGTCCTCCTTGCACTTGTCGGCGATGGCATTCAGGTTCGACACGCCGGTGCCGAACTGCCGCAGCGTGATCGGCGTCTGTGCCCAGACCGTCGGAAAGCCGGTGACAAGAGTTGAGCCCGCGGCGACGCCGACCGCGGCGGCGCTCGTCTTCAGTAGCTTGCGGCGCGAGATGCTCGGTCGATTTCTTGCCGTTCGTCATATGCTGTCCCCTTTTTCCTGTGATTTCAGTTCGGGCGGCCGAGCGCGACGGCGCCCTGCGCATCCCAGTTCAGCGGCACCGCGTTTCCGACGGCGACCGGGCGCCGTAGAAAGGCCTCTTCGTCGAGAAGAACGGTGAACTCCTCGATGCCGGGGCCGGAAACGACGAGCTTCACCGAGGGACCGAGAAACTCGACCGTCGAGACGAGGCCGGTGAATCCGAATCCAGCGACCTCGCTCTCGCCGATGCCGACGCGGTCGGTCCGGATCGCGATGTCGATCGGCTCCTCCGTCGCGCGCCGACCCGCATCCGCAGCAGTCACGGCAAAATGGCCTCCTCCCGGCGCGGTGAGACTGACGAGCCCGTCCGACACCGAGGCGACGCGCCCGGAGATCACGTTGTGCGTGCCCATGAAGAGGGCGACGAAGGCGGTCGCCGGGTGCTCGAACACCTCGCGCGGGGTCGCCGCCTGCTCGATCCTGCCGTCGCTCATGACGACGACGAGATCGGCGAGCGCCATGGCCTCTTCCTGGCTGTGCGTCACGTGCACGAAGCTGATGCCGAGATTGGTCTGCAGGCGCTTCAGCTCGGCGCGCATCTTGATCTTGAGAAACGGGTCGAGCGCGGAGAGCGGCTCGTCGAGAAGAAGTACCTCGGGATCGGTGATGAGCGCGCGGGCAAGTGCAACGCGCTGCTGCTGGCCGCCGGAAAGCTGTGCTGGCTTGCGCGATGCGTAGGGCTCCATGTGCATCAAGCGGAGCATCTCAAGGGCCTTCTCGCGCCGCTCCGCCTTCGCCACCCCCTTCATCTTCAGGCTGAAGGCGACGTTCTCCACAAGATCGAGATGCGGGAAGAGGGCGTAGGACTGAAACATCATCGCCGTGCCGCGCTTGGCGGGCGGCAGGTCGGTGACGTTGTGGTCGCCGAGCAGGACGTCGCCGATCGTGACGCTTTCGTGCCCGGCGATCATGCGAAGCGTGGAGCTCTTGCCGCAGCCGGACGGCCCGAGCAGGCAGCAATAGGTGCCGGCCAGGATTTTCAGCGATATGTCGTCGACCGCGACGGTCGCGCCGTAACGCTTCGTCACTCCGGCGAGCTCAAGCGTCGCTGCTCGTCCCATGTCCCCCGCTCCTGGCCTCGCTCCTGCAACAGGCAAGGCGCATGCCAAGCATTCGCGCGGCAGGGTTTTTGCGGAGAAGCGGGAAATGGGCGACGAATTGACGAGCGGAGGCGCGGCGCCTCGATCAGAACGGCTCAGATGTTGGGCATCTGCACACAATCGTCGCCCAAATCGTATACAATGAGACGGCTTTGGGGTTTGCCGTAGGCGGCTCGGGCGAGGATAACGCGAATGGCGGAAGTCGGAGATCCAGCGAACCTTGCGCCGGCGTCAGGTCTGCGCAGCGCAGCGGGCGCGTCGTCACTCAGGAGCCCTAAGGCTGCGCGCATCCATGAGGCGCTGCTTGCCGCGATCCTCGACCACAGCCTCCCGCCCGGCGCGCGCCTGCCGGAAGACGAGCTTGGCGCGATCTATGGTGTGAGCCGCACGATCGTGCGCTCCGCGCTGCAGGCGCTTGCGCATGAGCGCGTGGTGACGATCGAGCCGAACCGCGGCGCGCATGTCGCCGAGCCCACGGCGGAAGAGGCGCGGCATGTCTTCGAGGCGCGCTCGGTGATCGAGCCGCGTCTTGCCTCGATGGCCGCGAAGCTTGCGACGCCGAAGGACGCGGCAGCGCTCAAGCGCCATATCCGCGACGAGAACGCGGCGCTTGCTGCCGGCGACGCCGGCCGCGCCATCGCGCTCTCCGGCGCTTTCCATCTGGCGATCGCGGAGATCGCCAACCAGCCGATCCTGGAGGGCTTCGTCCGCGAGCTGGTCTCGCGCTCTTCGCTGATCATCGCGCTTTATTGGCGGCGGCCCGACGCGATCTGCGAGCGCCACGCGCATGCGGCGCTTGCCGACTCGATCGGCAAGGGCGACGGCAAGCGCGCCGCCGATTTGATGGTGAGCCACCTCGTCGACGTGCTGTCAGGCCTCGACCTGCGCCCGCGCGGCAAGGGGCAGACGCGGCTTCAGGACGTGCTGATCCGAGGCCGCTCCGGATGACGGAAGGCAGATGAGGAAAAGAGACCGCGGCGGATGCTGAGGCTGACGAGACCTCTAGGTCAGAGGTCGTCGTCGTGTCGTCAGATCTGGTTCAGCGCGAGCTGCGTGACCTGGGCCTTCGCCCCGCCCGGCTGAAACTCGTCGGTCACAGTGATCGCAAGCTGGCGGTTGCCGGAGTTCTTGATCGTCATCGTAGCGTTGGTGTCGCCGTTCACGGGCTTCGGCCAGGTGATCGTGAGCACCACCGCATCTCCGTGCCGCGCCCCCGAGAGCCGCGCCGGGCCCACCGCGGCGCCAACATAGACGCCGGAATAGCGACCGGTCGCGGGGTCGTAGCGGATATCGGCACTGATCTGCCGCGAGAACATGGCTACGCCGCAGCGGCCGGTTATCGCGATGCGGTTCTCGGACGGCTGGCCAGTTACCGTGCACGTCACTTCATTCGGGCTTGAGGAGGCATTGCGCCGAACTTCCCCGGAGCCGGAAAACGATCCGGCGAACCGGCCAAAGAACTCGGCCTCGGAGGCGGAGGCTTGGGGAGCCGATGTCTGCGGCGCGACGCTTGCCGGTATGATCACATTCTCCGGCCGGGGTCGCGGCAGCCGCGCGACCTCAATAACGCTTCCCCCCGCCTGACCGGCCGCCTGGGATTCCAGCGCTGCCAATTGCGGAGCGAGCGTCTCAGCCTCCGTCGCGGCATACGGCAGCGGCGCCACGCCGGCCTCGCCTTGCACAGACCGGCGGAGCAATGCCCTGCGCGTCAACTTGAACGTCAGCTCAGGAGAGCTTCCCGGCATCAACGCAAAGGCGGCCTCGATCCGGCCCTTGACGTCGGCGGAGCTTCCGGCGTTCGCGGATGGCGAGGCCAGCAATGCCGTCACCATCATCGCGGCCGCCGCAGCGCGGTGTCCGGAAGAAAGCGGGATACCGGTGTATCGCCGTTGCTGCGTTCTTGGTTTCGCCAACTGCAGGCTCGTTTGTCTCAATTGAACGGCTAACGTTAAGCTCTAGGAAAGCTAAAATACGGCGGATGTATGAATGGGAGCTGAAGGCGGCGGCGCTCCGGCAGTGTATCCGTATGTCTTGACGCCCCCGTCGCGAGCCGCGATTGGCGCCTGCCCCTCCGGTGAAAGAATGACGATCAAGACTTCCGACTATTGCGTCCACGCATACGAAAAGGTCGACCTCGCGAAGCGGCCGACGCAGGTGAAACCCGTCTACGGATCGAAAAAGGAATACGCCGCGACGTTGCGCCAACACGTCGCGCGGCTCAGCGAGGAGCAGCACCTCCTCTACGCCTCCGACACGCGCGCGCTTCTCATCATCCTGCAGGGCATGGACAGCGCGGGTAAGGACGGCGTGATCCGCCACGTCATGTCGGGGGTTAATCCGCAAGGCTGCGAGGTGCACAGCTTCAAGCAGCCGAGCGCCGAGGAGCTTCATCACGATTTCCTGTGGCGCTGCCACGCGCGGCTGCCGGAGCGTGGCCGGATCGGTATTTTCAACCGCTCCTATTACGAGGACGTGCTGGTGGTGCGCGTCCATCCCGAGCTTCTCGCCAATTCGGGGTTCTCGGCGGAAGCCGGCGGCCACAAGAAATTCTGGGCGGAGCGGTATCGCTCGATCGTCGATTTCGAGCGGCATCTCGACGAGAACGGAACCCGCATCATCAAGCTCTTCCTGCATCTCTCCAAGGAAGAGCAGCGCAAGCGCTTCCTCTCGCGCATCGACGAGGCGGAGAAGAACTGGAAGTTCAGCATGGCTGACGTGACGGAGCGTCAGTTCTTTGAGCACTACCGGCAGGCCTACGAGGCGTGCCTCTCGGCCACCAACTCAGAGCACGCGCCGTGGTTCATCGTTCCGGCCGACGATAAGGCGAACGCCCGGCTGATCGTGTCGGAGATCATCCTGGAGACGCTGGAAAGCATAGACCTGCACTACCCGCAGACGAGCCCCGCGCGCCTCAAGGAGCTGGAATCGATCCGCAAGGAGCTGGCGAAGCAGAAATAGCCGTGGCGCCGCCTCTAGTTGGCGGATGCGCTAATCCCAGTCCGGCGCATCGACAGGGTCGATGATGCGCTCGCCGCGATCGAGCTTTGCGATCTCCGTCATCTCGGCATCCGACAGCGTGATCTTCGCTGCAGCGAAATTCGAGCGCAGATGCCCCACCCGGCCCGAAGCCGGGATGACGATCGCGCCAAGCGCCAGGAGCCAGGCGAGCGAGACCTGGCTCGCACTCACACCGTGCACCGCACCGATCCGTTTCAGCGCCGGATCGCCCACGAGCCGCCCGTTCGCGAGCGGCATGTAGGCGGTGACGCGCAGCCCAAGCTTCCGGCAGAATTCGAGCACCTTGCGGTTCTGCAAGTAGGGATGCATCTCGACTTGGTTGGTCGCGAGCTCGCCCGTACCGAGGTGCGCGACGGCACGCTCCATCAGCGCGTTCGGGAAGTTCGACACGCCAATCAGCCGCGCAAGGCCGAGCGCTTTCGCCTCGCCGAGCGATTCCACATAGTCCTCAAGCCGCAGGCTCGGGTCGGCGGACGGCCAATGGATCAGCGCCAAGTCGAAGCGATCCATCTTCAGCGTCTCGAGGCTCTTGCGGAGGCTCGGCAGGAAATCCTTCTTGGCGAGGTTTTCGCGCGCGACCTTGGTGGTAACGAAGACCTCTTCGCGCGACAGCCCGCTCCGGCGGATCGCCTCGCCGACATTCGCCTCGGTGCCGTAGGTCTGCGCCGTGTCGAAATGGCGGTAGCCGATCTCAATCGACGTCACGAGCGTCGCGATCCCCTCCTCGCCGTCCCGGCCGTAAGTCCCGAGGCCCATCGAGGGGATTTTGTCATCCTGCATGCGTCAGCCTTTTCACCGCGCGGGTGGTCAAACCGCCCACAAGTATCCGTTTCGCTGCGAAGAAGAAAAGCGCGATCGACCGCATCGCGATCGTAGTTCCTTACAGGCGCAGAGCCGAGATCACTGCGCCGAGGCGTTCTCATCAGAAGGGCTGCACTTACACACGACGTCGGTCGCGGGCAACGCATCGGCAACGTCGATCATGAACTTTCGCTGCGCGTCCTTGGGTCCGCTCATGCTCCACGACTTTCCGTCCAGCTTGACGTGGACTCCGTATTTCTTTGCCATCTTTTCCACGTCGCCTTGCTCCGATTCGACTGCATCATTCAAGATTTCAATAGACGCGTCGGTGATCTGCGCTACGTAGAGCGTTTCCCCGGCTGCCCCGTTTGATGCAACAGAAACAATATATCTATCACCCTTCACCTGATAGAACGTAAGCGGTTCGGTTGAATACTCGCTATCTCCGAAAAAGATATACTGAGATACCTTTCCGTAGCTCAATTGAATAAACCGCTGTACCTCTGTCTTGGCACCGTCGCCGCAATTCAAGAGGCCCGGCTTCAGGTGCGGCACATCACTGCTGACCAAGGAGAATGGCTCATCCTGCGTCGTAAAACATCCGCCTAGGAACATGCATGAGAGACCGATTACGCAGATCAAGGCGCACTTCGCGCTCGGAAGCGCAGACCTAGGCGGCATTTTCACCTCTCAGCATCCCGGCTCGACGTCGGAGGCCGAGCTTCCAGCACAACCTCGGCTGCAGTTCGGAGCGTGTCAACTTTAGCCGGCCTGGGAAAACAACGGCAGCGCGATCTTGAAGAGGATGCCCCGATGATGGCGATCACGCGCCGGCCTTCAGCCGCTTTAGCGCCGCGCTCTGCATGTTTGCCGGGTCCATCTGCATCAGCTCGACGCGGTTGCCGTCGGGATCCTCGATCCAGGCCTGCAGGTTACCGTCGGCGCCCATCTGCTTCTCCCGCGCGATCGCAACGCCCGCTTTGGCCAGCTCTTCGAGCGCAGCGTCGAGGTTGTCGACCTCCAGGCAGAGATGGTTCAGCCCGTTCGCATCGCGAGCTGGCGCGCGGTCGCCGACCGCCTCGGGGAAGAGCTCGATATATTGCGTGTCGGTGACGCGCAGATACATGAGCCAGAGCTTGCCGTCACGGTCGAGCCGGAACATCTCCTTGAAGCCGAGCTTGTCGCGATAGAAGTCGAGCGTGCGATCGATGTCCTTCACGCGGATGGCGACATGGCCGATGCCGACGACGTTCTTCATGCGATTTGCCTCAATCGAATTGTTGTGACGACGGCCTTCAGAGCCGCCCGTATTTCTCGAACACCGCGCTGACCCTCGGCGCACATTTCGGGTTGCCGATCTTCGAGCCTCATCCCGCCGCGACCCGCGGCAGCACCCCTTAGTGCAGCGACTTGGCATAAGCCAGCATCGAGGGCGCCCGCAGGCCCGCGTCGGTGCTCCGGAAGCCGGCAAAGCAGCCGCGTGGAGTCTGCATAAGTGACCGTTTGGAAACGGTATTTTCTGGTCCTCAACTTCAAAGGCGAGCTTTCTGCTTATCCCTTCCTCAACCTTTTGTTGCGGTACTACCCGTCAGCGCGAAAACAAAATTCGAAATGCGCCCAGGGGGCTATCAATTGAGCGACTACGCCGACGAACAGAGAGGCAGAGCACGACGTGTCCGGGCTCTTGCGAAACAGCAACCCCGGTGAGCTGAGACGACGATGCTCGCACATCTCATCGGCAACATGTCATGCAACCTCCTGATCCTCGTCGGGCTCACCTATCTTCTGAGCCTGCTCGAAGTGGCGAGACCGGGCTTCCGCACTTTTTGTCTCGGCGCGCCTTTCGGCCTGGCGATGGGCGGCATCGCAAGCGTGCTGATGCTCGCGTCGTTCGACACCAGCGACGGGCTCTTGATCGACCTTCGCAGCGTCGCGATCGTCATGTCGGGATTTCTCGGCGGCCCCCTCGCGGCCGTCGTGGCAACGGTGGTTGCAACGCCGATCCGTTTCACGCTCGGCGATGCCAACGTTGCGCTCGTTGGATTCGCGATGCCGGCAATTGCCTTGCTCGGCGTCGCCGCCTGGGCGCTCGGAGTCGCAGCCTCGCTCCGCAACCTGTTGGCTCTCGGGCTAGTGCTGGCGCTGCTCCGCCCCGCGATCATCCTCTTCGCCCAATGGATGGGCTGGCTCGACGCTTCGATCACGTACGCTTTCCTGACGACGACGCTCCCGATCACGGCGATCTTCTATCCGCTCGGCATCGTCGCCATGGGAAGCCTGTTGCGCTTCGAGGGCGGCCGCGTCGGTAAGGCGGCTGGGCTGCAGTCGGAGAACCGCGTCCTGGCCGGGCGCGACGCGCGCTACCGCGCGATCTTCGAGTCCTCCAGCGTCGCGATGATGTGGATGGAAAAGGACGGACGCGTCCTGCGCGTCAATCAGCGCATGGCCGACTTCCTCGGATACTCCATCTGCGAGCTGGAGAACATGCACTACGAAGACCTGCTCGCGCCCGAGGACCGGGAAGACTACTTCCGTGTGCGCGCGAAGCAGGCAGAGACCGGCTTGCCGCCGAAGGATCGCGAGCGCCGCTATCTCCGCAAAGACGGCACGTTCGTCTGGGGGCTCCGCTCGACGGCGGTCGTGCATCCGGACACGGACGAGTTCCGTGCACAAGTTTGTCATGGTGCAGGACATCACCGAGCAGCGGAGCGCCGAGCAGCAAATCCGTTTCCAGGCGGAGCTGTTGGAATCCGTCGAAGAGGTAGTGATCGGAACCGACATGGCCGGGTCGATCATCTTCTGGAACCGCTTTGCCGAAAAGCTGTGCGGGTTGCCGGCCCACGCGGTGATCGGGCGGAACATTATGGACGTGCTGCCGTCGATCAAGGGGCAGTTCGAGCCCGCCGAAATCAGTGCTCGCTTCGAAGCCGGCGAAAGCTGGTCGGGGGACATCTCGCTGGAGCGCCAGAACGGGTCGAGTGTCCTGCTCCGCGCCGCCAGCTCGCCGGTCAAAGATGAAAGCGGCACGCCGGTCGCCATCGTCACCGTCGCGACCGACATCACCGAAGAGAGGCGTTGGCAGCTCGCGCTGGTTGAGGAGCAGCGCACGCTCGCCGTTCTGAACCGCACCGCCGCAAACCTCAATGACGAGCTCGATCTAAGCGCGCTGATGCAAGCGGTGACCGACGCGGGCGCCGAGTTGACCGGTGCCGAGTTCGGCGCGCTCTTCTCCGGCAAACGTCCGCAGGACGACCACTTCGAGCTCTACGCGCTATCCGGGATCGACCGCCCCTCCTTCGAGGCCCTCCCGTTGCCGATTGAGGACGGCGTCGTCGGGCCCATTCTCAATGACGAGCAGATGTTCCGCTGGGACGACGTTACGAAGGACCAGAAATACGCCGAGGCCATTTCGGAACGTACGCTGCAATCCGGCGCGCCGCTCATCCGCAGCTACCTTGCGGCTCCTTTGCTGTCGCGTTCGGGCGTGGTGATCGGCGCACTATTCTTCGGCCACAAAGAACCGGGAGTCTTCGCTGAGCGCTCCGAGCGGCTCATCGAAGGCCTCGCTTCGCACGCTTCGATCGCCATCGAAAAGGCGAACCTCTTCGATGCCGCGCAGAAGGAGATCGAGACGCGGCGGAAGGCCGAGGAAACGCTCAACAAAAGCGAGGCGCGCTTCCGCGACTTTGCGGAGGTCGGCTCCGACCTCATGTGGGAGACCGACCAGCGCTTTCGGATCACCGCGATCGTCGGCGATTCCCGCGCCGTCTTCGGCATGCCGGAAGAGGAGCTGATCGGGCGTACGGCGTGGGAAATCGCCAAGGCCGACATCAAGGCTCCGGAATGGAAGCAGCACATTCTCGACTACGAGACGCGCCAGTCGTTCAGAAACTTCGAATATCAGATTGCCGACCGCAACGGTGCTACGCGCTGGATATCGGCGAACGGCCGTCCGTATTTCGACGAGCGCGGCAATTTCCTCGGATTCCGCGGCGCCTCGATGAATATCGCAGGACGCAAGCATGCCGAGGCGAAGCTCGCGGCGAGCGCAAGGCAGCAGCAAGCGGCGGCAGTGCTGAGCCAGCTCGCGCTGCAGGGCGTGCCGCGCGAGGACCTCTACCAGGTCGCCGTCGACCTCGTCGCGCGCACGCTCGCGGTCGAGCTGGTCGGGATCCTGGAGCTCTCCACCGACAAGCGCGTGCTCAGGCTGCGTGCCGGCAGCGGCTGGCCGGCGCAGTCGGTGAATATCCGCGCCGTGCCGGTCGACTACTGCCCGCCGCTTGCGCGCGGTATCAGCTCCGACGTGCCGGTGCATTTCTCGCGGCGCAATTTCAACCTCATAGCTGGCCTGCAGAACGACAAAGGCTCCGGCGTCGCGCTGCCGATCGGCGAGAAGGCGTTCCGGCTCGGCGTCATCGTCGTATGCTCCGACGGGTTCCGCGCCTTCAGCGAGACCGACATCAACTTCCTGAGGGCGGTCTCCTTCGTGCTCGCCGCCGATGCCGAGCAACGCAAGGCGGCGGGAACGCTGCGTCTCAGGGACCGCGCGCTCGAGGCGATCGGCGAAGGCATCATGATCACCGACGCGACGGAGTTCGATACGCCGATCACCTACGTCAATCCGGCGTTCGAGCGGCTGACCGGCTATTCCAAGGAAGAGGCCGTCGGGCGCAACGCCCGCTTCCTGCAGGGCTCCGACAGCGACACAAGTCTCGTGCAGACGATCCGCCTCGCGGTGGAGAACGAGGCGCTGTTCCGCGGCTCGATCCTGAACTACCGCAAGGACGGCGAGAGCTTCTGGAACAACCTGACGATCTCGCCCATCCGCGACGAAAGCGGCACGACAACGCACTTCGTCGGAGTCCTTTCCGACGAGACGGAGCGCGTTCAGATGGCATCGCAGCTCCGCCAGGCGCAGAAGATGGAAGCGCTCGGTCACCTGACCGGCGGCGTCGCGCACGATTTCAACAACCTGCTCGCGGTGATCCTTGGCAACTCCGAGATTCTCTACGAGGAGATCACCGATCCGGAGCTCAAGGCCACGGCCGAGCTGGTGATGACGACGGCGGAGAAGGGCGCCGACCTGACGCAGCGCCTGCTTGCGTTCGGGCGCCGCCAGGCGCTGCATCCGGAAACGCTCGATCTCGGCGCGGCAATCGACTCGCTCTCCGACATGCTCCACCGAACGGTCGGCAGGCACATCACGCTTGAGTCCCGCTCCTCGGCCGACAAGCCGGCCTACGTCGACCGCGGGCTCTTCGAATTCGGCGATCCTCAACCTCGTGCTCAACGCGCGCGACGCCATGCCGAACGGTGGCGTTCTCAGCATCGAAACGGAGATCGTCGAGACCGCGGAAGGATGGGCGGGGGGTCTCAAGCCGGGGGCCTATGTGCACGTCACCGTGAAGGACACCGGCGTCGGCATGACGAAGGATGTTCTCGACCGCGCCTTCGATCCCTTTTTCACGACGAAGGGGGTCGGCAAGGGCTCCGGCATGGGCCTCTCCATGGTCTACGGATTCGCCAAACAGTCCGGCGGCCACGTCACCATCGAAAGCCAGCCCGAAGGCGGCACGACGGTGCACGTCTATCTTCCGGTCGCGCGGACGACACAGGCCACCAAACGGATCGAGACACGCGACGACCAGCCGGCCGCCGGGGGTCACGAGAAAATCCTCCTGGTGGAGGACGAGCCGCATGTTCGCCGCTTCGTCTCAACCCAGCTTTCCGGCCTCGGCTACTCCGTCGTCGAGGCGGAAGCCGGTGCCCCGGCGCTCGATATCCTGCGCAAGACGCCCGACTTCGACCTCCTCTTCACAGATCTTCTGATGCCCGGCGGGATGAGCGGCTTCGATCTTGTGCAGCGCGCACGCGAGTTCGCGCCTAATCTGAAGGTGCTGCTCACGACCGGCTATGCCGCCGAGACCGACAGCATGCTCGCCGACGTGAGGGACCCGATCCTCAAGAAGCCCTACAAGAAGCAGCAGCTCGCCGAGGCGCTTCGCGACGTGTTGGAAAAGGCCGCCTGAGCGCTCTCGCCGCGAGGGCAAGCCCGGCAGCCCCTCTGGTCAGGTCTGCTTAACTGTTTTCTGGCAGGCTCGGGCGGTCAAGGCGCGGGCTCGCACAGGGCTATCCGCGCCCGAAAGCAATGGAGGCTGTCGTGTCCGAACCAAGCCAGCAGGCGGACGCCGCCGGCGCCGCCGAGATGCCGGCACCGCGAAGCTGTTTCGTCATCGATGACGATGCGGGCATCTGCAAGGCCCTCTCTTTCACATTGCGAAGGCTCGGCTTCACGACCAACGAGATCGCGACACCGGGCGCGCTGGAATCCGCGCTCGAGACCGAGGTCCCCGACCTGATCTTCCTTGACCTTGGTCTTGGGCAGGCGGGCGCGATGGATATCCTGCCGATCCTTTCGCAGCACGGTTACGAGGGCCCGGTCCAGCTCATGAGCGGCCGCAGCCAGGCCGTCCTCGACGAAGTCGTCGCCGTTGGCCAGGAGTTCGGGCTGACGATGCTCCCGGCGCTCGAGAAGCCGTTTCGCATGGGCGTGATCAAGGACCTCGTCGCCGGCCTCGGCTTCGCCGCGCCGGAAGCAGCTCCCGCCGCTTAGCTCCGGGCCCGCCGGAGCGCCACCCGGTTCAGCCGGCGCATGCTCCGCGCAGTCCATGGTCGGCAGGAGCCGTAGTTAGCCGTCGCCGTTTTCGACGCAAAACCAAGGCGTTGCGACGGTGTTTTCCGATGCAACGCTAAACTGAAAATTAGGGATTCAGGGCTGTACTGGCGCTGGGCTGGTCGGTTCTTGCTTCTCTTCGAGGGTGGCTGTGCGCAGGCCGTCCCGTCAGCGTCGGAACCGCGCCTTCGCGGGGGAAGCCATGTCACGCGCAGAATTCGCGAAATTCGGCAACGCCACAGCGGTGAATTCACCGCTACGGGAGCCGACGACGCAGGCCGACCTGCCCTCGCAGCCCGAGCGCAAGCCCCTGGCCGGCCGCGATATCCGAGTCCTGCTCTTCGACGAAGATCCGAGCTCCGCCGCGACGATCCGCGGAATGCTGCACGAGTCGTTCGGCGATCGCTCCATCAGCGACTGGTTCGACAACCGCGAGGAAGCGATCGAGCGGGTGAAGCAGAACGAGCACGACGTTCACCTCTGCGTCGACGGACCAAATAGTGGCAATGCGCTCGCTCTCCTGCGCGCCAGCACCGACGCGGGCAACGCGGCGCCGATCATTGTGCTCGCGCCTGCCGCAGATGCCGGAGCCGACTTGAAAACAGTGGACGCTGGAGCGGCGGATTACGTTGCTCTGGACGACCTGTCGCCGGCGGCACTGGCGCGCTCGATCCGCCACGCGCTGATCCGTCATGACCGCCTCGCCAAGGCCCAGCACGAAATCGAAGGCCTGACGGGCGAGAAGCTGCGCCTCAACATGCTGCGCGACGCGAACCATCGGATCGTGGAGAACGCCTGCCACGACTTCCGCTCGCCACTCACCGTCATCAAGGAGTTCGCCTCGATCATTGCAGAGGGACTGACCGGCGAGATCAACGAGGAACAGACGGAATTCCTGGAAATCATCCTGACCCGCGTCGATCAGCTCAGCCAAATGGTCGACGGCATTCTCGACGCGAGCCGGCTCGAATCCGATGTGATCGGCGTGAAGCGGGAGGAGCAGTCGGTCGCAAGCCTCGTCGAGAAGGTCCGGCCCACGCTCGAACAAAAGGCGGCGGCGCATAAGGTCGCGATCGAGTTCGCGATCCCGGACACGCTCCCGCACGTCTTCGCCGACGCGGAGAGCATCGGCCGGGTCATCGTGAACCTCGGCACCAATGCCGCCAAATATGCCGGCGAGAACGGCAACATCCGCGTGTGGGCGCGCTACAATTCCGAGACCAGCGATATAACCGTCGGGGTTACCGACAGCGGCCCGGGGATCGCCCCCGAACACGTGAAGCTGATCTTCGATCGCTTCCACCAGATCCCCGACGATAAGAACAGCGAGAAGGACGGGTTCGGTCTCGGACTCCACATCGCGAGCGAGTTCGTCCGCGTCAATTTCGGCACGCTCATGGTCGAGAGCAAGCCGCAGAAGGGAAGCACCTTCGCCTTCACGCTTCCGGTCTTCGACGTGGACCGGCTCGTTCCGCTTCACTTCGAGTTCCTGAAGACCTCGCGCCACAGCTTCCAGAACGTCGCTATAGCGCTGGCGACGGCAGAGGAGTCCGACATAGCCTCGTACGCCGACGCCGAACGGCTCCTGAACCGGCAGCTTCGCTCCTACGACCTTCTGCTTCGCGTGCGCCCGGGGAACTGGCTCGTCTGCGTGGCCTGCGACGAAGGCGAGTTCACGCAGATCAGCGACCGCATTCTCTCCGCCTACTCGGAGAGCAGCCGCGTTCGCCCAGAGAAGCCGCTGCCTGACGTGCGCTTCCGCCCGATCGGGATGTGGGCGCTCGCAAGCCGGCCCGATGCGCTGCGCGACGCCATTCACGCTGTCTACGACCCGGCCGCCGAGCGGCTGGTGGCGCGCTAGGGGCGGTCAGCGTCGGAAACAATGTCGGTCTTCGCCAACCACAGCGTCCTGATCGTGGACGACGATCGGGAGATCACCCGGGCGATCGAGCTCAGGCTGCGCAAGGCCGGGCTCCAGACGGTCACGGCTTACGACGGGCAAGAGGGCTTTTCGATCGCGCAGAGCGAGCCGCCCGACGCGATCGTGCTCGATCTCCGCATGCCGGTAATGGACGGGTTCGAGCTGCTCGCGCGCCTGCAGAACTCCGTTCATACGCGCAACATCCCGGCGATCATTCTTTCCGCCGACGCCGCCGACCGAGCGCGCCTTAAAGCGCTGCGCGGCGGCGCCACGTTCTTCGTCGAGAAACCCTACAAGGCGCAGGACCTCCTCGATGCCCTCGGCGCCTGCCTGCAACGCCGGCAGGCGGCCGAGACTTCCTTTCCTTCAGAGACGCGGGAGCGAAAAATGGCAATGCCCGAACCAATGCGAAGCAGCCCGGACGGCAATCGCAAGGTGCTGATCGCCGATGACGATCCAGCCGTGGTGCGGGCGCTCGCGACGCGCTGCAAGAAGCTTGGTCTCGAAGTCGACACGGCGGAGAACGGGCTGCAGGCCATTCTGAAAGCATCGCGCAACCCGCCTCGCCTCCTGATCCTCGACATCAACATGCCGGAGGCCGACGGCTTCCGCGTCTGCGAGTGGCTGCTTGACCCGCAGCGGCCGCCGGTCGACGTGGTCATGCTCACGGGGCGCGACGATTCCGACGCACTCGTCCGCTGCGACTCGTTCGGTGCCTTCTACGTGCCGAAGAACCAGGAGACGTGGGACACGATCAAGTCGATCATGGCCGAGGTGCTGGAGATCGACGAGAGCGCGCTCGACGCGGCCGCGCCGCCCAGAACGTTCAACGGCGAAGATTCGCTCGGCCGCGAGAAGCGCAATAAGATCCTGATCGTCGAGGACGACGCCGATCTTGCACGCGCGCTGGAGCGGCGCCTGAAGAAGTGCGGCGCCGAGACGATCATCGCCTCGAACGGGATCGAAGCCTATCGCATGGCTCTGAAGGAAATCCCGGACGCGATCATCGCCGACTACGTGATGCCGGAGGGCGGCGGTCACTACCTGCTGTGGCGCCTGAAGAGCACGGAATCGACCAAGCACATCCCGGTCATCATGATCACCGGGCAGACCCTCGATACCGGGACGGATTATTCGGTCACGCGCGACTCAACCGGCCGCGCCGGGGCGGTGAAGTTCTTCCGCAAGCCGCTTGACACGGACGCCCTCTTCAAGGAGCTCGCGCAGCACTGCTCGATCCAATATTCGCCGCGCTGAAACGCGCGAACACCGACGGTCAATGGGAAGCCGCGGCAGCCGCCGCGGCTTTCTTCATTCGCGGAGAACAGTTGGAAGACCCTGGGAGGTGTGGGCTAGCCTGAGCTGCGCTCGATGAGCTGGCCGACGCTCATCGGGCGACCGAAATAGTAGCCCTGGCCGATGTTGCAGCCCATGCGGATCAGAGCCACGCGATCGGCGTCAGTCTCGATTCCCTCCGCTACGCAGACGGCGCCGGAAGCCCGTGCGAGGTCGACGATGCTCTGGCAGATGCTGGCGTTGACCGGGTCGGCGGAGCAGTTGTGCACGAAGCTCCGGTCGAGCTTGATCTCGGAGAACGGGAACTGCTTCAGGCGCGCGAACGAGGAATAGCCGGAGCCGAAGTCGTCGATCGCCAACGTCACGCCGTAGATTCTGAGCTGCACCGCGGCCTCGGCAACAGCCTCGAACTCCCGTACCGCCTCGTCCTCGGTGACCTCGATGACGAGACCCGGCCAGTGCTCGTCGCGCGGCTTGAACTCGCGAACGAGGTCGGCGAGGCCGGTTCCCGTCAGCGACTTCACCGGCGAGTTCACCGAAAGGTGCAGGTTCCGTCCGGCGCTCTTCATAACGTCCCAGTCGAGGAACGCCTTCTTGACGACGAACTCCGTCAGCCTGCGCAGCGCTTCAACGGACGCGCCCGGCAGGAACGAGATCGGCCCGAGTATCCCGTGGACCGGATGATTGACGCGCGCGAGGCCCTCCGCGCCGACCACGTGGTTGCGCACGAGGTCGACTTTCGGCTGGTAGTGCATGTCGAGCCAATGCGCGTCGAGCGCCTCGTCGAGGTCGATCATCGGCACGATAGTGCGCTCTTCGACCGTGATGAAATTACCGCGTTGCGCGCCATTGGCCGGAGCCGTCTGCGCGGCAATGTTGCCATCAGTGAAGAGCCGCCGCAAATGCTCGGAGCGGAACGGCTTTCGGAGCGGATCGAGCATCTTCAGCCCGTTCCGCTCGCCGATCGCCTTGATGTTGTCCAGAAGCTCGCTGTCCTTGCCGCTGATCAGCTGCACCGCACCGGAGTATCCGGTCTGGCGCAGCACGCGAATCCCGTCGATCGCATCGGAACGATCGAGCGCGACATCAAGGAAGACGACCGAGGGCTGAATCGTCTTGAGAGCCCCGGCCAGCGCCTCGGCGCTCGAAAGGCCGACGCTCGAGATTCCGATCTTGTTGAGAACACGAGAGATCAGCGCGCAGATATCCGGGTCGTCATCGATGACGACGCACTCGTAGCGGTCTTCCGCAGCGATCGGGGCGAGCGAACTCATTTCTCTGCCAACGCTAGAACTCCGATCGACGCGCGAGGACAGCCGCCGCGCGAGTGGAAGCCCGATCCACGGCACCTCCGCACGCCAAGATGCTCATCGGCCGTTAAGAAATAGTTCCTGGCTGATTACAGGTTGCGCGATCCTCGGAAGGGCGAGGCGGGCAGACTAATGGTTAATCGGGTTCCGGGCGGCGCAGGCCGGGCCGCGGCCACGCATATAGTGCCGCTCCGGTCGGTAGCGGTACTGCAGCAGGCGGCGAACGCCCTGCGGGATGGCCTTTATGATCCTGCGAAACATCTTTTGGCGCGTGGACACCACGCTTCCCTGTCGATTTCGCGTGCGATAGCGCCGATTTGTTGCGGGATGCTTTCGTCCAGGCCTGAAAGCTGTTTCGTCGGCAATTTCGCCTGACTGTGGTACCGCGATCACGCGGCCGGTCGAGGTGCGCCGGGTACGACGATCATCGCGCATTGTCTTGCGAAGGCGACCGGCCTAGCAGGTTCGGCATGCTCCCTCCCCAACAAGCGCTCGCGAGCGGGCACGTCGCGCACTCCGATGTCGGCTCGCACTTCGCCGCAATGCTTAACAAATGGCGCTCCGCCGGGCGGGCGGGCGTGCCGTTCGTCATGGGCATTGTGAACGTGACGCCCAATTCCTTCTACGACGGCGGCCGCTTCAATGATGCCGGGGCGGCGGTCGAACATGCGAGACGGCTCGCGCGTGACGGCGCGGAAATGCTCGACATCGGAGGCGAATCAACCCGCAAGGGCGCGTCCGGGGTTACCGCCATAGAAGAGATGCGGCGCGTCCTGCCGGTCGTCCAGGCCGCGACGGCGACCGGCGTGCCGATCTCCGTCGACACCATGAAGGCTTCCGTCGCCGAGGCGGCAATCGGCGCCGGCGCAACGATCGTCAACGACATTCGCGGGCTGCAGGGTGACGAGAAAATGTCGGCGGTCGCAGCGCGCTATGGGACGGGGGTGATCGCCATGCACAATCCCGCCGTTCTCGGCTCGGCAGAGCCGCTGCCGGGCGATCCCGTCGTCATCGTCCGCGCCTATTTCGAGCGCACGCTCGACATTGCCCGGCGTGCCGGCATCCGCGAGGACCGCATCGTGCTCGATCCGGGCTTCGGGTTCGGCAAGTCACCGGAGCAGAACTACGAGCTG
This sequence comes from uncultured Alphaproteobacteria bacterium, assembly GCA_963761005.1. Taxonomy (GTDB): domain Bacteria; phylum Pseudomonadota; class Alphaproteobacteria; order Rhizobiales; family Afifellaceae; genus DASWJZ01. The sequence continues at coordinate 54,134 of CAVXFK010000021.1, read as the reverse complement.
CTGCACCGGCTTCCCGAGTTGACCGCGCTCGGCTTCCCGCTCCTCGTCGGGACTTCGCGCAAGTCCTTCATCGGCAAGGCGACCGGGCGCGACAATCCCAACCGCCTCGCGGGCACACTCGCGACAAGCGTCGTCGCCGCGCTTGCGGGCGCCGCGATCGTGCGCGTGCACGACGTCGCCGAGAATATCGAAGCGATGCGGATGGTCGCCGCGATCCTGGAAGCACCCGCAGGAAGCCCCGGCCAGTGACTAGCGCCGTGCTCGGCCTCGGCGGAAACATCGGCGACAGCCGCAAGCTGATTGCCGCGGCGATCGAAAGGCTCGCGGCGAATTCCGGGATCACAGTCGAGGCGGTCTCGGCGCTCTATCTGACGCCGCCCTGGGGCAAGATCGACCAGCCGGCCTTCCTGAACGCCGCCGTTCGCACCGAAACGTCGCTCTCGCCGCGCCAGCTCCTTGACGCGATCCTCGACATCGAGCGGCAGCTCGGGCGCGAGCGGCTGGAGCGCTGGGGTCCGCGCCGCATCGACATCGACATCCTGCTCTTCGGCTCGGTCGAGATGGACGAGCCCGGCCTGCACATCCCGCATGCGCGGCTGACCGAGCGGGCCTTCGCACTGGTTCCGCTGCAGGACGTGATGCCGGACGCCGTCATTAACGGACGCGGCATCGCCGAGTGGGTCGCCGCGAGCGACAGACAGGGCATGCAGACGCTCGCCGCGCCGGGCTGGCACGTCGGCGCATGACGGTTTCAGCGCGTCAGGAGTCGTATTTCAGATAGGCGAAGCGAGGGTCTTCGGGCGTTCCCTCAAGCGCGCCGCCTTCCTCCCCCGGTTGCCAGGCGACGACGTCCTCGATCTTTCTTGCCAGCGCGAAGTCCTTGTCGGTGATCCCCTTGGCGGAGTGCGTCATGAGAGCCACCTCGACCCAGGCGTAGGTCACCTTCAGTTCCGGATGGTGCCAGGCCGCCTCGGCAAGATGGCCAACCGCATTCACCACCATCAGCGTCGCCTTCCAGCCGGACGTCCGGTAGCGCCGCACGATGTGGCCGTGCGCCAGCGACCAGCGCCGCAGCTCGGCCTTGAGGCGCTCGGCCACCTCCTCGTCGGAATATGTGCGTTCGGGCATGCGTTCGCTCATCGTCGGCTTTCCTCGGATTCCCCCACATAGTGCGAGGCATGGGCGGAGCGGACAAGCCGCCCGCTTGTCACCGCCCTTGACCGCCGTCCCGCGTCTCGGGCACGGGATGGCGGCATGCGCGGGCTCCTCTTCGACAAGGACGGCACGCTTCTCGACTTCGAGGCGAGCTGGTCGCGCGTCTATCGCGCGCTCTGCCTCGACCTGGCCGGAGGCGACGAAGCGGCGGCGGAGGCGATGCTCGTTGCCGGCGGCTTCGACCCCGCGAGCGGACGCTTCCGCGCCGGCGGAGCGCTCGCAGCAGGCCACACCGTCGACATTGTACGCTTGTGGTTCCCGGCGCTCGCCGGACCCGCGCTCACTGCCATGGTCGAGCGGATCGACAGGGTCTTCTTCGAGAACGGGCTGACCTGCTCAGTGCCGGTCGTCGGCCTTCGCGAGACGCTCGTCACGCTCCATGACGCAGGCTTCGCCATGGGAGTCGCCACCAATGACGGCACCGCCGGGACAAAGGCCGCGCTCGCGGCGCTCAACATCGCGCACCTTCTGCCGCACGTTTTCGGCTACGATTCCGTCAAGCGCCCGAAGCCGGCGCCCGACATCGTGCACGCCTTCGCCGCCGCAACCGGCATCCCGCTCGAAGAGATCGCCGTCATCGGCGACAACCCGCACGATCTTGAGATGGCACGTGCCGCAGGCGCAGGCGCTGCGATCGGTGTTCTGAGCGGCAACGGAGCACGGGAAGAGCTGGCGCGGCTTGCCGACGCGGTGCTCGACAGCGTGCGCGATCTGCCCGGCTGGCTTCGCGCCAGGGCCTCTTCTTAGGCCGCGGCCATCCGCTTCGCTTTGCGCGACGCGCGCCGGTCTTCCTCGATCGCCGCAAGCACATCTGCGCGCGGCACCGGCCGGCTGAACAAAAAGCCCTGCCCTTCGGCGCAGCCGGCCGCAAGCAGCATCTGAAGGTCGTCCTCGGTCTCGACGCCTTCGGCGACGGTCGTCATGCCGAGCGACTGCGCCAGCTGGACGATCGCGCGGATGATCGCGACATTCTTGTCGCCGTGGCGCGCCGTGCTGACGAAGTCGCGGTCGATCTTGATGCGATCGAAGGCGTACTTCCTGAGATAGTTGAGCGACGAGTAGCCGGTGCCGAAGTCATCCATCGCGATTTCGACGCCAAGCGACTTCAGGCGATTGAGCGTGTCGAGCGTCGTGATGCTCTCGGCCAGAAGCAGCGATTCCGTAATCTCCACCGTCAGGCGCTCGGGCCTGAGCCCGACGCGGCTCAGCGCGGCGCGGATGTCCTCCACGATATCGCCCTGCGTGAACTGCGCGACGGAAAGATTGACCGCGACGCGCAGATGCGAAGGCCAACGCACCGCGTCGGCACACGCCTGCGAGAGCACCCAGCGACCGATATCGTTGATCAGGCCGGCGTCCTCGGCGACCGGAATGAAGGTGCTCGGCGGGACGTCTCCATAGATCGGGTGGTTCCAGCGCACGAGCGCCTCAAGCCCGGTCGTGCGCATCGTGCGAAGATCGACGATCGGCTGGTAACGGAGCTCAAGCTCCTCCGCTGCCAGCGCGCGCCGAAGGTCGCGCTCAAGCACGTGACGATTGGTCAGGCGCTCATCCATGACGCTTTCGAAGAAGCGATAAGTGCGCTTGCCGGCGGCCTTCGCCGCGTAAAGCGCCATGTCGGCGTTCTTCTGCAGCACGTCGGGGTCGTTGCCGTGCTTGGGCGAGATGGCGATGCCGATGCTACCGGTCGCGTAGACGAGCTCGCCGTTGATGAGGAACGGCTTGCGCAATTCATCCATCAAGCGCGCTGCGAGGCGGTCGGCGTCGTCGAGCCGCGTGATGCGCGGCTGCAGGATAGCGAACTCGTCGCCGCCGAAGCGCGCCACCATGTCGGTTTCGCGCACGCTGCGGGCGAGCCGCTCCGCAGCAGCACAGAGGAGCGCGTCGCCGGATGGGTGACCGAGCGAATCGTTTACGCCCTTGAAGTTGTCGAGGTCGACGCACATGACCGCGAGCATGGAGCCGTTGGCGGCAGCGTCGTTCAGCGCTTCCTGGATGCGCTCGCGGAAGGCGTAACGGTTCGGAAGGTTGGTAAGGCCGTCGTGGCGCGCCATATGCGCGATGCGCGCTTGTGTCCGCCGGCGCTCGGTCACGTCCTCGAAAGTCGCCACCCAACCACCGTCATCCATCCGGCGCTGGGCGACGGCGATCACGCGGCCGTCTTTCTCTTCGGTTTCGAACGTCGACGGCTCGTTGCGGCGGATATTCCGCTCGATCTCGGCAGCGAGCTCCGGAACGACGTCGCGGAGCGAAGCGTGATGTACGACCGGTTTGCCATCGCCCTTTTCTGTCGGGGCGGCGGTCGGGAAAAGCTGCTTGAACTGTCGATTGCAGACGATCGGCTGGAGCGCCTCGTCGAACATGCAAAGACCCTGCGACATGTGGTTCAGCGCCGCGTCGAAGAGCACATTCTGCGAGTTGAGTGCGCGCTCCTTCTCCATCAGCCGCTCGTTCCTGCGCCGCAGCTCCGTGTTGGCCTCTTCGACTGCGCGATTGGCTGCGGCCAGCTGGCCATGCGTGCGCTTCAGCAGACGGTTGTGCCAGGTGAGCGCGCCGACCAAACCAAAGCCGCAGATGATCAGCGCGACCGCGAGCGCCGAGAACTGCTGATGCACGCTCAGAATCGACTGGCGATCGACGGTGAGGAGGTCGGCGCCGTAGCGGTTCGCCTCGGCAGCGAGTGCGATGATGCGCGGCTCAAGCGGCGCCAGCATCGCCAGGACGCGCCGCGTGTCGAAGTTGAGACCCGCCTTGGCGAAGATCGGATCGAGCGAATGGACGGCCGCCTGGAAGTCGACAACCACGTCGGCCTGCAGCGGGGCGGTCGCGGTGAACCTGCGGAATTCACCCTGGTTCAGGATCGAGGCGCGATTAAAGAGGATCTCGTAGCGGAGCTTCGCCTCGGCCAGATTGGCTTCTGTGCGGTTATCGGCGAAAGCGAGCAGCGCCTTCTGCAGCCGCTGAAACTCGATAGCCGCCTGGCTCGCCGAGTAGGCGACGTTGTAGCGGGAGAAGTTTTCGAGCGACTCCTGGCGGCGCTCGATCATCACATACGCATAGAGGGCGGCCGCGACGAGCGCCGCGATCATGGCCCCAAGGTAGAAGTGGACGAGCTTGTTTGAGGTCATGGCCAAAGCACGCCCACGCCGCTAGCGGACATTCAGCTCCTTCACCTGCCAGACAGCGCGGCTGTAATACTGCTCGGTCCTGAGATCGGGGTCGGAATCGAACGGGTAGACGATGAAGAGCGGACCCTTGTCGCGGATCGGCATCAGCTCCCCGTCGCGCTTCATCGCGAGCACGACGTCGTAGCGCTCGAAATCGGACATCGGGATCTCGCTCTCGTAGTCGTTGAGAGCGCTGGCGACGACCTCCGTTCCCGAAGCGCCCACGAACGCCATCAGCGCGCGCATCGAGACGCCTTCGAATTCCGTCGGATGGTCGGACCATGGCGTCTGCGTCGTCAGCTTAACGGTGCCTATCGCATCCAGCATCGCGCGGTCGAAGCGCGCGACCGCGCCGTCGTTGGTGTTGGCGATGCGCCCGCTGACGACGAGGATCGGGTCACCCTTCGGGCTGGCGATCGGGGCGGCAAAGGCCTGCCCGACGAGCACGATCAATCCAGCCGCCAGCATAGCGAGCGGGCGTAGCAAGGCTGCCATCGCTGCCATCCCCCAAGACCGTTGGTTGTGACGGCCACAATTCTGGGCCGCAGCTAAGAAACGGTTTCGCTCTGCCGGCCCGGTCTCACTTCGCAGGACTGTGCTGAATATCGAGTAAACGCGGCGCGGAACCTAGAGCCGGTCGGCGAGCCGCCCACGCAGGATCGCAAGGCTGACGAGCGGTCTGCGCAACCAGGGGGCGAGGGGAAGCTGGGGGATGGCCAGCGCCGTGAAAGCCGCGACTCGCTCACGCTCGCCAAGCGCCGTCTCGGCCAGAAGCTTGCCGACAAACGGCGCAAGCGCGACGCCCTGCCCGGAATAGCCGCCCGCGGCCCAGACTGCCGGCGCAATCTCGCGCACGAATGGCAGCCGCGGCGCGGTCACCGAAACCACGCCGCCCCAGCCGTGCGCAATCGGGGCGGCAGCGAGCTCCGGGTAGATTTCGAGAAGATGCGGGCGCACGAAGGACGCGATGTCGGCGGGAACGCGCCCGGCGTTGCTTTCGCCGCCGCCGAAGACGAGTCGGCCGTCGACGGTCTTGCGCCAGTAGCGCACCACGAAGCGGCTGTCGGCGGCCGCCTCGCCGCCGGGCAGGATCGAATCGCCGGCGTCACCCAGCGGCTCGGTCACCACAACGAAGCTGTTGAGGCCGACCATGCGGCGGCGCGTGAATTGCTCGAAGTGGCCCGAGCGTCCGTCGGTCGCGACGATGACGTGGTCGGCACGGATGTCGCCGGCCGGCGTGCGCACGACGGGGCTTCCTTCGTGCTTCAGCTCAAGCGCCGACGTTCGTTCGTGCAGCTTCGCGCCGAGCAAGGTCGCCGCGCGCGCGAGGCCGAGCGAGAACCGATAGGGGTCGAGATGCCCGCCACCCCCGTCATGGATGGCGCCGAAGAAGCGCTCCGAACCGAGCGCCGCGATCGTCTCGTCGCGGTCGAGAAGACGCGCCTGGTCATAGCCGAAACGCTCGGTGAGCGTCCGCACGAGCTCCGCCGCCTCGGGCATCAGCGCTTTCTTGTGCTGCGTCTCGATGACGCCGGCGCGGAGGTCGCACGCAATCGCAAACCGAACGATCAGACTGCGGACAAGCGCCTTCGCTTCTTCCGCCATGTTCCAGAATTCGCGCGCGCGGCTTAAGCCGAAGCGCTCTTCCAGCCAGATCACGTCGCGGCGAAGCCCGGAATGGATCTGGCCGCCGTTCCGCCCCGAGGCGCCGCTTGCGACGCGGTCCGCCTCGATGAGCACGACGTCGGCGCCGGCTTCGGCGAGATGGATGGCGGCGGAGAGGCCCGTGAATCCACCGCCGACGATCAAGACGTCGGCCTTCCGCGAGCCATCGAGCGGCGGGTATTCGGGGCTACCGCCCGCCGCGAGCTGGAAAAAGGACGGCGGGAAAGCGCGAGCCATATGTCTCAGACACTAAGCAGCAGGTACTCGCGCTCCCACGCGCTGATCACGCCCATGAAGGTCTCGTATTCGGTCTCCTTGATGGCGCGATAGGTGCGCACGAAGGTGGTGCCGAATATCTCGACCAGCTCGGGCGTCCCCTCCAGCAGCCTGACCGCGTCGAGGATCGAGCGCGGAAGCGCGAAGCTCGTGTCGCGGCTTGCGCCTTCGATCGCCTTGTCCGGCTGCAGCTCCTTGACGAGGCCGAGATAGCCACAGGCCAGCGAAGCGGCGATGGCGAGATAGGGATTGGCGTCGGAAGAGGGGACGCGATTCTCCACGCGCCGGTTCGCCACGTCCGACAGCGGCACGCGCAGCCCGACGGTGCGATTGTCGAAGCCCCAGCGCACGTTGATCGGCGCGCTCGTGTTCCTGACCAGACGACGATAGGAATTCACGTAGGGCGCAAGCATGCACATGACGCGTGGCAGATACATCTGCATGCCGGCGACATAGTTCAGGAAGCGCGGCTCAAGCGCATTGGCACCGCCGTCGGCGAAGATGTTTCGGCCGGTCACGATGTCATGCACGGAATGATGGATGTGCATGGCCGAGCCCGGCTCGGTCGCGATGGGCTTCGCCATGAAGGTCGCATACATCTTGTGGCGAAGCGCCGCCTCGCGGATCGTGCGCTTGAACAGGAACACCTGGTCGGCAAGCTCGACCGGATCGCCGTGGCGCAGATTGATCTCCATCTGCGCGGTGCCGTCCTCATGGTTCAGCGTGTCGATCTCGAGCCCCTGCGCTTCGGAGAAGCGATAGATGTCGTCGAAAAGCTCCTCGAACTCGTTCACCGCGGTGATCGAATAGGCTTGCCGCGCCCGCTCCGGCCGGCCGGAGCGGCCGACCGGCGGCTCAAGCGGATAGTCCGGATCAATGTTCGGCTTGACCAGATAGAATTCCATCTCCGGTGCGACCACCGGCTTCCAGCCGCGATCGCCATAAAGCTGAACGACCCGCTTCAGGACGTTGCGCGGTGCGATCTCAAACGGAGTGCCGTCCTTGTGGAAGGCGTCGTGGATCACCTGCGCCGTCGGGTCGCTCGCCCAGGGGACAATCGCGAGCGTAGAATAATCCGGACGGAAGATCAGATCGGAGTCGGCCATTCCCTCGATGAAGGCCTCCTCTTCCTCCGGATATTCGCCGGTGATGGTCTGGGTGAACATCGAGGCCGGCAGCGTCATCGGATTGCCGCCGAAGAACTTTTCGCGCGGCATCAGCTTGCCGCGCGCCACCCCCGCCTGATCAGGGATGATGCACTCGATGTCGTCGATGCGGCGCGCGCGGCACCAGTCGCGGGCCGCCGCCTCATTGTGGACGCCCCGCACGGAGTGCTGCGCGTTCTCGGCCAGAGTCTCTACATTTGCGGTCATGCCTATTACTTAGCCGTTTTCGGGCCGTTCGCGAAGCCGCGCCTCCAAAACCCCGTTAATCAGGCGGTAGCGCCTCGTAATAGGAGTCCTCGATGCGAGCGGCGCCCCGCCGGCGGGGCGCCGGCAGGCGGGAGCGTTCGGTGGCTCGTAAGAGAGGCGCAGAGCGGCCAGGTCAGACTCCGATCACGCCCTCAGCCGCAAACTTCTCCATCTCCTCGCGCGTGCGCGGCTGCGGGGGAAGCGCGAAACTCAGGAAGAAGATTACCACCAACGCCCCGAGCTGGACGAGCAGCGTGCGCTCCATGGTACGGGTGAAGTTGCGCTGATTGGCCTCCATGCCGCGGGCGAGAAGCGACGCGCGGATAGCGGCGATCGACTGCGGGTCGGACGACTCGTTGCGAGTGAGCGCCTCCTCGCCGCGCCGACAGCTATCGGGCAAGGCAGCGAGGTCCTTCGCGTTGGCGCGGTCGACAAAGCAGGACTCGAAGTTGTCCGTGACTTTCGGAAGCTGCGATTTCGGCACGCCGATCTCCGAGAGGTCGGCACGAAGCTCGTCGCGCACGCTCACCACGCTCACTTGCGCCTGGCTGGCAAGCAGCCCGAAGAAGATGACGCCAATAACGGCGACGCCGATCGCACCGCCGATCTGCTGCGTCGTGTTGATGACGCCGGAGGCGGAGCCCGCGTCCTTGACCGGCACCTCGGCGAGGATGAAGGAGTAGATCGGCGCAACGACGCAGCCCATGCCGAGACCGGAGATGAGCAGCGCGGGAATGAACTCCCAAGGCGTGACCTCATTGCCGAAGTGGTGGATCGTGAACAGGAACAGCGCGTAGCCCGCGCCCATGACAAGCGGCCCGGCGGAGATAATCTTGCGGCCGAAGCGCGGCACGAGCACCGGGCCTGACATGCCCGCCGCGAGGCTCACGCCGAGCGAGAAGGGGATGCCGGTCAGCCCCGCCTTCAGGATCGAGTAGCCGAGCCCGATCTGCAGGTAGATCGTGAAGATGAAGAAGAACCCGAAGATCACCGAGAAGAAGCAGAGGCTCAGGATCACGCCGGCCACGAAAGAGCGGCGGCGGAAGAGCGACGGCACCACGAGCGGCGAGGCGTCGTGCCTGTCCTTCCAGATCTGCGTGAAAGCGAAGAGCACGAAGATCGGGACCGAGATGATCATCGATGCGATGATCCACGCCGGCCAGTCGAGCTGGCGCCCCTGGATCAGCGGGAACATCAGCATCAGCATGGCGACGAGCACGATGCCGACGCCAACCAGGTCGAGCTTCAGCGGATGCGGGGATTTTCCCTCCGGCAGGTAGATCCAGGCGAGGATCATGGCGCCGATCCCGACCGGGATGTTGACGAGGAAGATGGTGCGCCAGCCGAGATCCCAGACGTCACCGGTGATGAGGAGCGCGCCGATGATCGGCCCAAGCACCGTCGCGATGCCGGCGATGCCGCCGTACAGCGCGGAGATCCCCTGCCGCTCCTTCGTCGTCGTGTACATGATCTGGATGTTGGAAAGAATCTGCGGAACCATCAGCGCCGCCATCAGGCCCTGCAATAAGCGTGCGCCGATCAGCATCTCCGTCGAAGCGGCAAGACCCGACAGCGTCGAGGCGACAGTGAAGCCGGCGACGCCGATCAGAAACATCTTCTTGTAGCCGATGATGTCGCCGAGCCGGCCGCCGGTGATGAGGAAGAGCGCGAAGGCAAGCTGATAGCCGGCAATGATCCACTGGATCCCGGAATAGCTGGCGTCGAGGCTGGTGCGGATCGACGGAATCGCCACGTTGACGATCGTCGAATCCAGGATGTCCATGAAGAAGGCAAGAAGGACGACAAGCGTCGCGATCGTTCGCCCGCGCCCGGTCAGGCTCGTCACCCCGGAAGGCGCAGTGATTTCGAGTGCCGACATAGCAGTCCTTTGCCGTTTGGGTGGAGCGCGGCACCCGCTATCGCGGTGCACACCGGTCCGCAAGCGGATTGCGGGTCTGCACCGCGCGTATGACCGCAGTGCGACGGCACCGCGAAAGCAAAGAACTAGGGCAATTTCACGGCCGGTCGCCCGGCGCGGGCCGGGACAAAAGGCCCGGCCGCAGGTGCTTGGCCGTTGCCGGCAAAGGCTTCAGGCGGCAGCGTTCAGCGCTGTTTAACGACGATCGGCACCAGGAGGTCGCCCCAATAGCCGCCTTCGGCGTGATGGCGGGCGGTCCGCTGCAGCTCCACCGAAAGCCCGGATTCCACGCAGCGCACGACCGACTGGTTCAGGCGATGCAGATCGTTGCCGAGCGAACGGAGCGCTGAGGTCTGCGCGTCGGACATGGTCGAGGTCTGCTCCTCGGCCCGCTCTTTGACCCTGGTCTTTATCATCGTCATCTCCTTCATGCCGCCCGACGCCGATCGCCGCTCTTGTCGAACTGCGCGGTCTCGGTCGATCCGGCCATGGCGGTCGTCGAAGCGCCGCCGCCCGTGATCGCCATCGACACGGCGTCGAAGTAGGACGTGCCAACCTCGCGCTGATGGCGCGTCGCGGTGTAGCCGTCCGCCTCGGACGCGAATTCCGCCTCCTGCAGCTCCGAATAGGCGGCCATCTGGCGCTCGCGGTAATCGCGGGCGAGTTCGAACATTCCGTGGTTCAGCTGATGGAAGCCGGCGAGCGTGATGAACTGGAAGCGGTAACCCATGGCGCCGAGCTCGCGCTGGAACTTGGCGATCGTCGCATCGTCGAGATGCTTCTTCCAATTGAAGCTCGGCGAGCAATTGTAGGCGAGCATCTTCCCAGGGAAGGCCGCGTGCACACCTTCTGCGAAGCGCTTCGCCTGGTTTAGGTCCGGCTTCGACGTCTCGCACCAGATCAGATCGGCGTAAGGCGCGTAGGCCTTGGCGCGGGCGATGCAGGGCTCAAGCCCGTTCTTCACCCAGTAGAAGCCTTCCGCCGTGCGCTCCGCCGGGATGATGAACTCGCGGTCGCGCTCGTCAACGTCGGAAGTGATGAGCCGGGCCGCCTCCGCGTCAGTGCGGGCGATGACGAGCGTCGGGACGCCCATCACGTCGGCGGCAAGACGCGCAGCGACGAGGTTGCGGATGTGGGCTGCCATCGGGATCAGCACCTTGCCGCCCATGTGGCCGCACTTCTTCTCAGAAGCGAGCTGGTCCTCGAAGTGTACGCCTGCCGCACCGGCCTCGATATAGGCCTTCATGATCTCAAAGACGTTGAGCGGCCCGCCGAAGCCGGCTTCAGCGTCGGCGACGATCGGGGCGAACCAGGTCTCGACGGAGCGCTTTCCCTCCATCGTCTCGATCTGGTCGGCGCGCTGCAGTGTGCGATTGATCTTCCGGACGAGCTCCGGACCGGAATTCGCCGGATAGAGCGACTGGTCGGGATACATGGCGCCGGCGGTGTTGGCGTCGGCCGCAACTTGCCAACCCGACAGGTAGATGGCGCGAAGGCCGGCGCGCACCATCTGCATGGCCTGGTTGCCGGAGAGTGCACCGAGCGCGTTCACGTAGGGCTCGTCGTTCAAGAGCTTCCACAGCCGGTCGGAGGCGTGCTCGGCCAGCGTGTAGCGGATCGGCAGCGAGCCGCGCAGGCGCGTCACGTCTTCGGGGCCATAGGGTCGTTCGATCCCGTCGAACCTTTGCGGCGCCGCGCCGGGCACCAGCTTCGCAATCGTCGTCACGGTCAATCTCCACGCCAGAACGGGGGTGTGGATGTATTTTACATTGCGATGCGAAAAGTCGACCATTTCCGGTCGAGAAATACGGAGAAAGGTGTCATATTGTCGAAGCTTGCATAGATATACGTGTGTGATGTAAATTCTTGTAATAAGCGAGAGCATCCCATGGCCGATCGAAAAATCTTCGCCGGAGCGCGGCTGAAGCGCCTCAGGCAGCGGCTCAATCTCACGCAAACGCAGATGGCCGCCGCCATCGGCGTCTCGCCGAGCTACCTGAACCTGATCGAGCGCGACCAGCGGCCGCTCACCGTCCAGGTGCTTCTGAAGCTCTCGTCGGTCTACGGCGTCGATGTTGCCGAGCTTTCGGCGGGCGACAGCGAGGAGACGGTCGAAGCGCTGAAGGAGGTCTTCGCCGACCCGCTTCTCACCGGCGAGATCGCGTCGCCGACGGAGCTCTCAGAGTTCGCCGAGACGGCGCCGAACGCCGCGCGCGCGATGACGCGGCTCTTCGAAGCCTATCGCGAGTTGCTTGAACGGCTCTCCGATCTTTCGCACTCGCTGGCAAAGACCGGCGAGACGACGGGCGAGACGAGTGCGCGGCTTCCGACGGCGCAGGTCGCTGCCTATTTCGAAGAAGCCGGACCTTACTTCGCGGCGCTTGAGGCGGAAGCGGAGGCGCTTGCCGCGGAGCTTCAGCCCCGCGACGATCCGTACGAGGCGCTTAAGGCGCATCTCAAAACGCGGCATTGCGTCGAGCTTCGCATCCTCCCCGGCCGCGTCATGCCGAGCGAGCAGCTTCGTTACGATCGGCACACGCTCCGCCTCTTCATCTCCGAGCGCGTGCCGCAACTCGAGCGGGCCTTCCTGGTCGCGCGACAGATCGCGTTCCTCGGCCATCGGGCATTGCTCGACCGGCTCGCAGCGGAGGCCGGGATGACGGAGCCCGAAGCGGCGCGCATCGCCAGGAACGGCTTTGCGCGGCGCTTCGCTGAAGCGGTGCTCGCGCCCGGCACGCAACTCGCGGCAGCAGCGCGCGAGAGCGGCTTCGACCTGATCCTGCTTTCGCGACGCTTCGCGCTTCAACCCTCGCGCATCGCGCAAAGGCTGGTCGCGCTCGGCGCCGGCGGCGCGCATTCGCTGCCGCCGGCCTTCCTGGTGACGCTCGACGCGCCGGGTGCGGTGATCGCCAGGCTCTCCGGCGCCGGGTTCGCGCTGCCGCGGCACGCGCCGCTTTGCGCGAAGCTACCGATCTTCGACCCACTGCTTGGCACGCAACCCGTGCATGCGGAGCTCCAGATTGCCGACGACAACGTCTATCGCGTGATCGCCTTCGCCGAGGAGGGTCCGCTGTCCGGGCCGCTGCCGCCGCCGCGCCGGCTGACGCTGATCGGCTGGCGGAGCGCCGATATCGCCGACGCCATCAGTGTGCCCGCCGGCGCGACCCGACCTGTCGGCGTCACCTGCCGCCTCTGCAAACGGCTCGATTGCGCCCACCGGAACAGCCCACCAGTCGCACAACCGAGCGCCTTTCATGAACATGTCGTCGGGCCCGCGGACTATGAACTCGCGGGTTGAAGCGCCCGCGCCGGCCACCTAAGCTCAGGCCAAGATCGGCGTTTCTCTTTTGTGGAGGACCAAGACGTGAACTCGACTTTTGCCAAGTTTCTGGCCGCTGCCGCCTTCATAGCCCTGCCGCTCGCGGCGTCGGCACAGGACAAGGTCGTCAACGTCTACAACTGGTCCGACTATGTCGGCGATGGCGTACTTGACGACTTCACCAAGGAGACCGGAATCAAGGCCGTCTACGACGTCTACGATTCCATGGAGATGATGGAGACCAAGCTTCTCGCCGGCGGCTCCGGCTATGACGTGATCGTGCCGACCGACCGCAACCTCGCCCGGCTGATCCAGGCGGGCGTCGTGCAGAAGCTCGACAAGTCGAAGATCCCGAACCTCCAGTACCAATGGAAGGAAATCGCGGACAGGCTCGCGACCTACGATCCGGGTCTTGAGCATGCCGCCAACTACATGTGGGGCACGACCGGCATCGGCTACAACGTCGACAAGATCAAGGAGCGCATGCCCGACGCGCCGGTCGATTCGTGGGCGATGATCTTCGACCCGGCGGTGATTTCCCGATTCGCGGATTGCGGCGTCCAGGTGCTCGATTCCGCCGACGACATGCTGCCCGCGGCGCTCAACTATCTGGGCCTTCCGCCCAACTCGAAGACGTCGGAGGACCTGCAGAAGGCCGGCGACCTTCTGAAGAGCATCCGTCCACATATTCAGAAGTTCCACTCGTCCGAATACATCAACGCGCTCGCCAACGGCGATATCTGCCTCGCGGTCGGCTATTCGGGCGACGTGCTGCAAGCGCGCGATCGCGCGTCGGAGGCCAACAACGGCGTCAACATCGAGTATTCGATTCCGAAGGAAGGCGCGCTGATGTGGCTCGACAGCTTCGCCATTCCGGCCGACGCCCCGCACGTCGATAACGCGCATGCCTTCATCAACTTCATGCTGAAGCCTGAGATCGCCGCGCGCAATTCCAACTACGTCTACTACGCCAACGGCAACAAGGGCTCGCAGAAGTTCCTGAACGACGACGTCATCGGCGACAAGGCGATCTATCCCGACGACGCGACGATCAGCAAGCTCTATACAACGACGCCGAACGACCCGAAGACGCAGCGCGAGGTCACGCGCATCTGGACGGAAGTGAAGACGGGCCAGTAGACTTTTCGGCTCGAGCCCGGGGGCGTCGGTCGTGCGGCCCCGGGCAGCGATGGGGGCAGAGCCTTGAGAAACGTCGTCGGCGCCGTCCGCCGCCAGTTCCAGCCCTGGAACGACGCGGCGGCGAAGCCCTTCATCGAGTTCCGCAACGTGACGAAGCGCTTCGGTACGTTCGTCGCCGTCGATGACCAGTCGCTCGTCATCTACGAGCGCGAGTTCCATGCGCTGCTCGGCCCCTCCGGCTGCGGCAAGACCACGCTCTTGAGAATGCTCGCCGGCTTCGAAGAGCCGAGCGAGGGCTCGATCTGGCTCGACGGCAAGCCGCTCTCCGGCGTGCCGCCGCATAAGCGCCCGGTCAACATGATGTTCCAGTCCTACGCCCTCTTCCCGCACATGACGGTCGAAGGGAACGTCGCGTTCGGGCTGAAGCAGGACAAGATGGCGAAGGACGAGATCACCGATCGCGTCAATGCCGTGCTTAAGCTCGTCAAGATGGAGCAGTTCGCCAAGCGCAAGCCCGATCAGCTCTCGGGCGGCCAGCGGCAGCGCGTGGCGCTTGCGCGCGCCATCGCCAAGCGGCCGAAGGTGCTCTTGCTCGACGAGCCGCTCGGCGCGCTCGACAAGAAACTGCGCGAAGAGACGCAGTTCGAGCTTATCGACCTGCAATCCGATCTCGGCCTGACCTTCGTCATCGTCACGCACGACCAGGAAGAGGCGATGACGGTCGCCGACCGCATCTCCGTCATGGATCAGGGCAAGATCGTGCAGGTGGCGACGCCGGCGGAAATCTACGAGTCGCCGAACTCGCGCTACGTCGCCGATTTCATCGGATCGGTGAACATCTTCGGCGGCCCGATCGAGTCGGCTGTGCAGGGGCTCCTCCACATTACCGCCAAGGACGGCTTCGTCATCCAGGCGGAGAGCAGCCTCGACGCCGCGAAGGGGCAATCCGTCTGGTTCGCGGTGCGTCCTGAGAAGGTGCGGATCGCGCACGAAGAGCCCGCCGACCGCGCGCTGAACGCGGTCGAAGGCGAAGTGGTCGACATCGCCTATTTCGGCGACATGACGCTCTACAACGTCCGGCTCGAGTCCGGCATGTCGGTGCGCGCCAGCCGTCTCAACGCGGAGCGCTCTATCGAGAACGCGATCACCTGGCAGGACCGCGTCTGGCTCTCCTGGACGCCGGATGCCGGCGTGGTCCTGGCAAGCTGAAGCGAGGCGTGGCCATGGCGCGAGAGATCAAGAATCTCTGGACGGCGGCGGAGATCAAGGCCGGGATGCGGGCCTATACGCAGCGCCTCAACCCGAATTCCTATCTGATGCGCGCTGCGCTCTCGCGCCGCGCCGGCATGAAGCGGGCACACGTCGCGATCGGCCGTGTGCCGCCGGGCAAGGATTCCTTCGCCTATCATGCACATTATCAGGAGGAGGAGTGGGTCTATATCCTCTCCGGCCGCGGCATCGCCGAGATCGACGGCGAAACTTCCGAGGTCGGGCCCGGTGACTTCATGGGCTTTCCGACTCCCTCCGCCGCGCACCTGCTCAAGAACCCGTTCGACGATGACCTCGTCTACCTGATGGGAGGCGAGGACCTGCCGCTTGAGGTCATCGATTATCCGGAAATCGGCAAGCGCTACCTTCTGATGCCGGGCGCGGACGGCGTCGAGTTCTACGAACTGAAGGACCCGATCCGGCCCTTCGGCCGGGCGGAATAGCGCGCGATGGCAGAAACCACTCGCACGCCGCTGCAGCGCCGGATCACCACCTGGATTCCGTTCGTCTGGCTGCTCGTCTTCTTCCTCGCCCCCTTCGTGATCGTGCTCAAGATCTCGCTTTCAGAGACGACGATCGCGATGCCGCCTTATGTCCCGGTGTTCAACTCCATCGCCGATATTGCCGGAAAAGTCCGAGATCTTTCCTTCGACAACTACATCTGGCTGACCGGCGACCCGCTCTATTTCCGCGCCTTCCTCTCGAGCTTCTGGATCGCGTTCTTCTCGACGCTGCTTACGCTCCTGATCGGCTATCCGATCGCCTACGGCATGGCGCGCGCGCCGGTGACGGTCCGTCCGCTTCTCGTGATGCTCGTGATCCTGCCGTTCTGGACCTCGTTCCTGATCCGCGTCTATGCGTGGATCGGCATTTTGAAGCCTGAAGGGCTGCTCAACCAGCTGCTCCTTTCGCTCAACGTCATCCATCAGCCGCTCGTCATCCTGAACACCAACATCGCCGTCTATATCGGTATCGTCTATTCCTATCTGCCGTTCATGGTGCTGCCGCTCTACGCGTCACTCGAGCGGCTCGACCGGACGCTGCTCGAAGCCGCCGCCGACCTCGGATCGACGCCTTTCCGTTCCTTCTGGCGGATCACCTTCCCGCTGTCGCTTCCCGGCGTCTTCGCCGGCGCGCTTCTCGTCTTCATCCCGGCGACCGGAGAGTTCGTCATCCCCGACCTTCTCGGCGGCTCGTCGACGCTGATGATCGGGCGCACGCTCTGGAACGAGTTCTTCCTGAACCGCGACTGGCCGGTGGCGAGCGCCGTTGCGATCGTCCTTCTTCTCGTTCTTGTCGTGCCGATCGTCCTCTTCCAGAACGCGCAGGCGCGAGCGCGGGAGCAGAGGTGATGCGCCGCTTTTCCGTCTTCAATCTCATCTCCGTAACGCTCGGCTTCGCGTTCCTCTATCTGCCGATCGTCCTCCTCGTGATCTATTCCTTCAACGCGTCGAAGCTCGTGACCGTGTGGGGCGGCTTCTCAACCAAATGGTACGTGTCGCTGATGCACAACCAGGCGATTCTGGACGCCGCCTGGGTGACGATCCGCGTCGGCTTGCTCTCCGCGTCAATCGCGACCGTGCTTGGCACGATGGCGGCGGTGGCGCTTGTCAGGCGCAGCCGCTTCATCGGACGCACGCTCTTCACCGGCATGGTCATGGCGCCGCTCGTCATGCCCGACGTCATCACCGGGCTCTCGCTTCTGCTGCTCTTCGTGGCGATCGGCTTCGACCGCGGCTTCTGGACGGTGACGCTTGCCCATATCAGCTTCTCGATGTGCTTCGTCGCCGTCGTGGTGCAGTCGCGGCTTGTCACTTTCGACATGAGCCTCGAGGAAGCGGCGCTCGATCTCGGCGCGCCCCCGATGAAGGCCTTCTTCCTGGTGACGCTGCCGGTGATCTTCCCGGCTGTCGCGGCGGGCTGGATGCTCGCCTTCACGCTGTCGCTCGACGACCTCGTCATCGCGAGCTTCACGACGGGCCCCGGCGCAACCACGCTGCCGATGAAGATCTACAGCCAGGTCCGGCTCGGTGTGACGCCGGAGATCAACGCCGTCTGCACCATCCTGATCGGGCTGGTGACGCTCGGCGTCTCGATCGCTACCATCGGGACGCGCACGCGCGTGGCCGGCCGCGCGATCGGCTAGCTCGGCATCTGCCTCGCGGCGATCTCACGCGGCCGTGGGAGGCTACGCGACGGCGTCGCTGCGGCTGGTATCGTCACCTGCGGCGCCAGCATCCTCGCCACGGTCGCGTCGATCCTCGGGACCATCTCCATCGCGAGCCCGGCATCCGGCCAATAGTCGCCGTGACCGTTCGCCGTCTGCCTCCCGTCGCCGAACGAGGACGGGTTGCCGTGCAGCCCGACGGCCTCCGCGTGGAGTTCCCCTTCAATGCCGATGCTGAAGGCCGTCGCCTGACCGGTTGGGAAGGCGAGACGAAGCACCCAATCGCGGGTGGACCAGAACTTCACGACGCTCCTTGCCCCGGCTGCAGGCGCGAGCGCCCTGCCGGAGTTGACGAGGCCGACGCCGACGGCCGCGGCCATCAATCCCACGAAGGCGACTTCCGGCCGCGTGCTCGGGAGCTTCGCGAGCATCTCAAGGACGAGCCGGCACCCAAGGGAGTGACCGATGAGCGAAATCTTGCGCGACGCGGCGTCGGGACCGGGCGGCAGGATACCGGCAAGATAGCGCGCCAGGCTTTCCGCGGAATCGAGCGCCTGCGTGATGTCCATCGGATAGGCAACGGCGTCGGTTGCCGAAAACCGCCAAGGGCTGACGGCGATGTCCCCGGGCCAGTGGAACTCCGCCACCGCGTCGGGGGCGACGCGGCTGCTCTTCAGGCTTTCGCGCATCTTGGAGAAGAAGAGCGAATAGGCCTCCTCTGCGTCCTCCTTCGTGTTGTTGAAGCCGTGCACCAGAAGCAGCAGGTGGCGCACGCCACTGCCTGCGAGATTGTCGCGGTCCAGGACAGTGTGGCGGACCTTGCCGCCACGCGGATCGATGCGGACCGACAGCTCGAAGGTCTTCGGGGCATTGCGGATGCGCGACGGAATGCTCAAGGACGGAGGCTCTTCAGCGCCGCCACGAGATCGCGCGCGACGGGCGCGATGTAACCGCCGACGATGCCGATCGGTATTCCGAGGAGGACGGCGCCTACCGTCGCGTTGCCCGTTCCGATGATGGCCACCTCGACGATCACGACCGTGATCAGAAGCGCCGTGCTCTGCATCCACAGTTGCCAGCGGCTCGCGAGCGCGATCTGCATCCCGTCGAGGTTCCGCTGGATGCGGTTGCCGACGCGGTTGCGGGCGTCGAGATAAAGCTGCGGCGGCGGCTCTTCCGCGCGCGGCGCATAGCCGAGAACGGCATCGATGTCCTCGATGTCGACTCCTTCGGAGATCATTGCGAGGAGGTCGCGGTGTTTCGCCGGATAGTCGAGCGCCTCTTGCGCAGCGGCGTTCATCTGAGCGATCAACTGCTCCGCCGCGAGATCGAAGAAGGCAAGATCATCACCGCCGGTCGCGAGCTCGATCAGGTCGCTCTCGGCCGCTTTGGGATCGATCGGCGGCACGCCGGTATTCTGGTTGAAGTCCTTGCAGCGCCCTTCGATCCAGCGGCCCACCCATTGCCGCTGGAAGGCGCGCCGGATCGGGGTCAACTCCTTGAAGACCTGCAGGATCGCCATCGCGACGACGCCAGCCGCGACGAGCGCTCCGACCGCGCTCCATTCAGCGACAGCCGAAATGTTTCCGATTGCATTGGCGATGACATCGAAGGAGTTCATGGCCGCCTCCCTAATCCAGCCCGCTTGCGCCGAGTATCCTGCAGGGTTGCGACTCTTTCAATCACTAGATGCGTATCTGCCGCGTGCTGATTTTCCTCAGTTCGCCAGCGCCTGGCGTCGGGCGACTGGGGTCGACAGCGTCCCCGCGATCGTGAAGGGCGCCTCCACGCCGATCGCGGCGCCGGGCGTGCCGGGCGCGCCGGGCTTCAGAATGCCGTTCACGCTGAGCCCGCCATCAAGAAGTCCGATCGATCCGTCCGCGCTCGCCGAATAGGACGGCGTCACGACGCTTGCGCTCTCGATCGTGCCGACCCCGTCGAGAAACGAGAGGCCGACCTTCGCCGACTGCACCGCTGTCGGGGCAGACTGCGCTGTACCCGCGGGCGCAGACCCGGCGTCTTCCGACGCAGCGATCTCCGGGAGCCCGAAGAGCGGAACGACACCGTCATCCACCTGCAGCTCCGCCGTCCCGCCGAGCGATTCGACGAACGATCCGAGGTCGGCGCCGTGCGCGGTCACATCGACGACGACCGACGCGGTTCCCGAAACAGCCTCCGGCAGGCCCAGGAAAGGCCCCGCCTCCGCGAGGTCAATCTCGGTCCCGCGGAGCTGCGCCGCGACGTCGGCTCCAGCCTGCGAAGGAAGATCGGCCACTGCCAGGTCACCGGAGATGCCTCCGGCCCCGAGCGCCGCGCGGGCGAGCCCGATCTCCAATTGCCGATCGCGAAGGGTGACGCTTGCCGCGGTGCTGCCGGCGCTGAAGCCATTGAGCGTGACGGAGTCGGCGGAGAGCCGGATGTCGGCGTTCATCTCGCCGAACCAGTCGGTCGGGAGTGGAACGCGGCGCCAGTCGGGTCCGAGCGAAAGCGCCGCCGAGAGTCCGGCGAAATACGGCGTCAGATCGAGCGCGCCGAAGGCGAGCGTGCCGGCGATATCGGGTTTCGGGCCGGCAGCGATCTTGAGGGCGCCGGAGGCCTGGTTGCCGTCGAGCGTGAACTCCGCATCGGCGACCGAAAGGACATTGTCGGCGAGCGTCGCGTTGCCGAAAAGGCTCGCTTGGCCGAGCGTCGAGCCGGGGCCGAGCGCGCTTCCA
The DNA here is from genome assembly GCA_963761005.1 of uncultured Alphaproteobacteria bacterium. Classification (GTDB taxonomy): domain Bacteria; phylum Pseudomonadota; class Alphaproteobacteria; order Rhizobiales; family Afifellaceae; genus DASWJZ01. Next base: position 33,872 of record CAVXFK010000021.1, on the reverse strand, counting down.
AGCCAGGACGCGAAGCGGCGGAGCGACGGCGTCGAAAGCTTCAGCGCTCCGGAGAGGCGCATGTGCGGGTAGTCGCGCGCTTCGCCGGTCAGGACCACGCTGATCGGCGCCGCGCTGATCCGCGCTTCGACCGGCGTCGATGCGCCGTTCAAATAGGCGAAAGGCGCGTTGGCGCCGCCGGAAAACGTCACCTCTTCGCCGCGCCAGATGCCCGAGCCTTCGACCGAGATCGGATGGCGGACGCTCGCCCATTCGACCGTGAGGTTGACGGAATCGAGCCGCTCGCTGTCGCCGGACTGGTGATCCTCGTAGAGGACCGTGCCGCCTTCGAGGCGGAACGTGCCAAGCGGGACGTCGCCGGCAAAGGCGAGCTGCAGCGCCGCGGCGCCGGAATCGAACGCCCAGTTGCGATGCCCCTCCTTGTCGCGGACGAGGCGGATCAGCGGCCGCACCATGGTGAAGGAATCGACTTCGATGCGGCCGATGATGAGCGGCAACAGCCGGATCGTCCCCGACAGACGATCCATCGACAGGATCTGCGCGTCATCCATGCCGACCGGCCCGCCGACCTCGACGTCGTCCAGCGTGACGCGAAGCGGAAAGAGGCTGATCTTGGGCTCGCCGCGCAGCGAAACATCGCGCCCCGTCCAGCCGGCGATCTGTTCGCCGATCCGGGTCTTCAGCACATCGCGCGGCAGAAGAATGACGATCAGTAGGAGAGCGCCGGCGACCGCCAGCGCGACCGCTGCAATGAACCAAGCGAAGCGCTTCATTCCGCGCGACATTCAAGCCTTGTGCCAGTGGCGGTCATGGACCGCAATGCAGAGGGCTCTCCGCTTGGCGCATTCGTGCGCCTGTGGCAATGCTTCAAGCCATCCGAAACCAGGGTGCACCACCATGCGCGATGGTCCGCTGTGGATACCCGATCCAAAGGCGCTTGCGGCGCTGCCGATCGGCGCCTTTGCCGCGGAGGCCAGTCGACGCTGCGGCCGGGCTCTTGACGGCTACGACGCGCTGCACGCCTGGTCGGTGTCGGACCCTGGCGCGTTCTGGGACCTCGTCTGGGATTTCTGTGGCGTCGTCGGCGAGAAGGGCGCGCGGCGGCTTGCCGCGGGGGGTGCAATGCAGGATGCGCGCTTCTTCCCCGACGCGCGGCTGAATTTCGCAGAGAATCTGCTGCGCCAGACGGGCGACGGCGACGCCCTCGTGTTTCGCGGCGAGAACCAGGTCGAGCGCCGCCTAAGCTGGAACGAGCTCCACGCGCTCGTCTCGCGTCTGCAGCAGGCGATGAAGGCGGAGAGCGTGACCGCGGGTGACCGCGTCGCGGCGATGCTGCCGAACATGCCGGAGGCGATCGCCGTGATGCTCGCGGCGGCATCGCTTGGCGCGACTTTCTCCTCCTGTTCGCCGGATTTCGGCGAGCGCGGCGTGCTCGACCGCTTCGGCCAGATTGCTCCGACGCTCTTCTTCACCTGCGACGGCTATTGGTACAACGGCAGAGAGGTCGACGTCGCCGACAAGCTGAAGCCAATCACCGCGCAGCTTCAAAGCGTGAAGAAGACGATCGTCGTTTCCTATCTCGGGCAGGCCGAGGCGGTCGCGGTGCAGGCAAAGCGCGGGATAGCGCTCGATCGCTTCATCGAAGGCTTCGCGCCGAAGCCGCTGACCTTCGAGCGGCTCCCCTTCAACCACCCGCTCTATATCCTCTTCTCCTCTGGCACGACCGGCGCACCGAAATGCATCGTGCACGGCGCCGGCGGCACGCTGCTGCAGCATCTCAAGGAGCACCGGCTGCACTGCTCGCTCAAAGCCGGCGAGAAACTCTTCTACTTCACCACCTGCGGATGGATGATGTGGAACTGGCTGGCGACGGGGCTCGCCACCGACGCGACGCTGCTGCTTTACGACGGCTCGCCGTTTTATCCGAGCGGCAACGTGCTCTTCGACTATGCAGCGGCCGAGAAGATGACGATCTTCGGCACGTCGGCAAAGTTCATCGACGCGGTGAAGAAGGCGGGGCTTCGCCCGCGCGACACGCACGATCTCGCGTCAGTGCGCATGATGACCTCGACCGGCTCGCCGCTGGCGCCCGAAAATTTCGATTTCGTCTACGATGCAATCAAGCCCGACATCCACCTCGCTTCGATCTCGGGCGGCACCGACATCGTCTCCTGCTTCGTGCTCGGCATTCCGACGAAGCCGGTGTGGCGCGGCGAGATCCAGGGGCCGGGGCTCGGCATGGCCGTCGACGTCTACGACGAAACGGGGAAGCCAATACGCGAGGAGAAGGGCGAGCTCGTCTGCACCAAGCCCTTCGTGTCGATGCCGGTCATGTTCTGGAACGATCCGGACGGCGCCAAGTATTCTTCCGCCTATTTCGAGCGCTTTCCCGGCATCTGGGCGCACGGCGACTTCGCTGAATGGACAGAGCACGGCGGCATCATCATCCACGGCCGCTCCGACGCGACGCTCAATCCGGGCGGCGTCCGGATCGGCACGGCGGAAATCTACGCGCAGGTGGAGGGTATGCCGGAGGTGCTCGAAGCGCTCGCCATCGGCCAGGATTTCGAAGGCGACGTGCGCGTCGTGCTCTTCGTGCGGCTCAAGGAGGGCGTGACGCTAACCGACGATCTTCAGAGCGCGATCAAGACGAAGATCCGCGCCGGCGCCTCGCCGCGCCATGTCCCGGCGAAGATTCTTGCGGTCGCCGACATCCCGCGCACGAAATCCGGCAAGATCACGGAGCTTGCCGTCCGCGACATCGTCCACGGGCGCGAGGTGAAGAACAAAGAGGCGCTGGCGAACCCGGAGGCGCTGGAGCTTTACCGGGATTTGGTTGAGCTGCAGGGGTAGGAGCACATTCCCGCGTGATCTACGAGATATGCGTCGACTCAGTCGCCGGCGTCCGCGCCGCGAAAGAGGCCAAGGCGGACCGCGTCGAGCTCTGCGCCGATCTTCTCGAAGGCGGAATCACGCCGAGCCGCGGAATGATCCGACAGGCGCGGGCAGTCGGCGGCATCGAGCTCAATGTGATGATCCGGCCGCGCGGCGGCGACTTCCTCTTCGACGACGACGAGTTTGCGGTCATGGAAGCCGACATCGACACGGCCAAGGCGGAAGGCGCCGACGGTCTCGTGATCGGGCTATTGACCGCGAGCGGAGAGGTCGACGTCGCGCGCTCGCGCGCAGTTGATCGCCCGGGCGCGCCCGCTCAGCGTCACGTTTCACCGCGCCTTCGACATGACGCCCGATCCGTTCGACGCGCTGGAAACGTTGATCGGACTGGGCGTCGACCGCGTGCTCACCTCCGGCCAAGAGGCGAGCGTGCTCGAAGGCCTGCCGCTCATCACCGAGCTCGTCCGCCGCGCGGGCGAACGCATCATCGTCATGCCGGGCGGCGGCATCACGGCGCGAAATGTCGAGCGGATCGTGAGCGCCTCCCGGCCGCGCGAGATTCATTTCGCTGCGCTCGAAACCGAGCCAAGCGGGATGCAATATCGCCGAACCCATGTGTTCATGGGTGGCGAGCTGCGCCCGCCGGAATACGATCGCCGGATCACGTCAAAGGATGCCATCCGTTCGTTGATGGCGAAGGTGCGCAGCTGACTGGCGTCAAATATGCCCGCCGACATCGGAGGCGATGGCGAGCGATTCCGGTCGGCTCCTGCGTACACCCACCCTCGCATTCACGCGTGCCAACACAATGACCGGGATCAGCCCCACCGCGACGATGGCGAGCGCGGCGATCGAGCCGTCCTCGTAGGTGCCGCGCTTGGCTTCGCCGTAGAGTGCCGTCGCAAGCGTGGTGAAGTTGAAGGGCTGAAGGAGCAGCGTTGCGGGCAGCTCCTTCATCACGTCGACGAAGACGAGCATCGCCGCAGCGGCGATCGCCGGCGCGATCAGCGGCAGATGGATCACGGCCAGAATCTTCGCCGGCCGTGAGCCCAGCGAGCGCGCCGCCATGTCGAGATGCGGGCTGACCTTGGCGAGGCCCGATTCGATGCCGCCGGCCGAGATCGCCAGAAAGCGGATCACGTAGGCGAGGATCAGCGCCGCGCCCGAACCGGTCAGGATCAGGCCGGTGGATACGCCGAACGTGGCGCGCATGACAGCGTCGACCGCGTTGTCGAGCGCCGCGAGCGGGACCAGAAGCCCGACGGCGAGCACCGTCCCCGGTACCGCGTAACCGGTCGAGGCGAGCCTGACGATGAGGGGCGCTGCCGGGCTCTTCGACACTCGGACGGAGTAAGCGAGCATGAGGCCGACCAGGATCGCGACAACCGTCGCGACGGCGGCGAGCGTCACGCTGTGCTCGATCCAGATCGGGAAGCGCCGTGGGCAACCCGGCGACCTTGACGCGCTTCCACGAGGCGACGACCAGATAGCTCGCCGGCACGAGGAAGCCGAAGAAGATCGGCAGAAAGCATGCGAGCGTCGCGCCAAAGGACGCAGCGCCGGAAAGCGGCTGCGGCACGGCCGTGTGGTGGCGGCGCGAGGGTGCGGAGAAGATGCGCCGCCGCCGCGCCCAGCGTTCGACCAGGACCAGCGCGATCACGACGGCGAGCATGACGAGCGCGATCTGCGCCGCTCCCTCGATGCTCATGCGCACCACCCAGGTCGTGTAGACCGCGACGGTGAGCGTGCGGATGCCGAGGAACTCTGCCGCGCCGATGTCGTTCAGCGCCTCCATTAAAGCGAGGCTCACGCCAACGGCGATTGCCGGGCGCGCCAGCGGCACGGCGACGCGGAGGAAGACGCGCAGCCTGTTTGCGCCGAGTGTCCGCGCAACTTCCAGCGTCGCCGCCGACTGCATCAGGAAGAGCGCGCGGACCGGCAGGTAGACATAGGGGTAGAGCACGACGCCGAGCAGGAAGATGCAGCCGTGCAGCGAGCGTATCTCCGGGAACCAGAGGTCGCGCGGCCGCGCGATGCCCAAGAGGTGCCGGAGCGTCGTCTGCACCGGGCCGATCGGGTGCATCACGTCGAGATAGGCGTAGGCGATGATGTAGGTCGGGACCGCCAGGGGCAGGAGCAGCGCCCAGTCGAAGATGCGCTTTCCCGGAAAGCGGAACATCGTGACGAGCCAAGCGGTGCCAACGCCGATGACAATGGTCATCAATCCGACGCCGGCGAGCAGCAGCACGGTGGTGTAGATCGCGTGCGGCAGGACGTTGGCGACGAGGTTCGGCCAGACGTCGCCAGAGCCGCGCGCCGCGAAGAAGGCAAGGCCGCCAAGCGGCGCCATCACGAAGACAAGGGCGAGGAGCGAGGCGGTGAGCCAGCCGGCGTCGCCGCGGGCCGCACGCGGCGGATGGCCTGAGCGCGCGTGGCTGACGATGGCCGTCATCCCGCGGAGATCATTTGCCGGCCCGCCTTCCGGCGTCACATCTCGTGATCGAATCCGACCTTGTCGACAAGCTCGCTCGCCTTCCGCCGATGCTCGTAGATTTGATGCAGCGGCAGCGGATCGATCTTCAGGTCGCCGAACGCGGCGACGATCGGATCGAGCTTGGCGCCGGCGAGCACCGGATATTCATAATTGCCGCTCGCATAATCGGCCTGCGCCTCCGGCGAGACCAGGAATTCGAGGAGCTTCACGGCGTTATCGCGATGCGGCGCGAACTTGGCGACGGCGGCGCCGGAGATGTTGACGTGCGTGCCGGCGTGATCGGCGAAGGTGGGCAGGATCACCTTGATGGCGTCGCCCCATTCCTGCTGGTCCGGGCCGCCCGTCCCCGAGCGCATGAGGCCGACATAGTAGGAGTTGCCGAGTCCGACGTCGCAGATGTCGGCGAGGATATCGCGCGCCACGTCGCGATCGCCGCCACCCGCCGTGCGGCCGAGATTGTCCTTCAAGGCCGTCAGATATTGCTCCGTCTTCGCCTCGCCGTCCTTGGCTATCATCGCGGCGAAGAGCGCATTGTTATAGGGATGCTGGCCGGAACGGATGCAGACGCGACCCTTCCATTTCGGATCGGCCAGATCCTCGTAGGTCATGGAGTCTTCCTTGACCCGCTCCTTGGAGGCGTAGATCACGCGCGCGCGCATCGACAGCGCAAACCAGTGGCCGTCGGGATCGCGCAAATTCGCCGGAACGGCCGCGTCGAGGACATCGGATTTCACCGCTTGCGTCAGCCCGCGCTCGACCATGTCTTCAAGCATGCCGTAGTCGACGACCATGATGACGTCGGCCGGAGAGTTCTCGCGCTCCGCCTGCAGACGCTCGGCGATGCCGCTCTCGATGAAAACGGTGTTCGCCTTGATCCCGGTCTCTTTGGTGAAGATGTCGAGAAGCGGCTGGATCAGCCCCGGCTCGCGCGTCGTATAGACGTTGACCTCATTGTCGGCCGCCACGGCCGCACCGGCGGAAACGGCAATTGTTGCGGCAAAGACGGCACCCCGGGCGAGGGCGCTCCAGCTGGTCGGCATCGCATTCTCCCTCGAATGGGTTCAAGGCCCAGACAGGCACGCGCACTATAAGTCGACTCTTTTTATCGTCAACCGAATCTCTAATGTTCTCAGGTATTTAGAACCGTTCTAAACGCCCCGCTCTTAGTGCTTGGGCTTGAGCGTCAGGATGTAGGCGATGACGTTTCGCATCTCCTCCCGCTTCAGGATCAGGTCGGGCATCTCCCGGTGCGGATTCTGCAGGATCACGAAGAGAGCCGTGGCCGTCATGCCAGGTTCGGCGGCGATGCGCTTGAAGGTCGGCGCGCTCGGGTGCCGCGAGCGCGGCTGATCGGCGTCGACTGCGTGGCATTTGGCGCAGATCGTCAGCGCAAACTCATGCCCCTCCTCCGGGTTGCCGACATCGTCCTGCGCGAGCGCTTCCGCCGTGCAGAACGTGAGGAGGGCGACGAACAGGGTAACGACGAAGCGCATGCGGGACTCTCCCTGGCTCCGCGCAAGGTGCACCGCTCCAAGCTCTCATGAATTGAGGAGGATCAAGGCCACCCGCGCACGACACCGGCGGACGTCCGGGGGGCGCGTGGGTTGATGGTACAGCCGCTCGGAATTGAACCGAGGACCTTCGGATCCACAATCCGACGCTCTTTTGCCTTGCCTGTCCCCAATCCTCATTTTTGCTCCGATATTCCGTGCCTATCTCTGTTATTTGCCCCCGCTCACCCTCCCTTGCCCTTACTACCACGGTAGCTGTGTGGTAGCTACGAGGCGAAACGGGAGGAGAGATCGGTGGCAGTGCGCCGTCGGATTACGCTCCGGGTGGTCGAGGCTATCGGCATCGGCGAGACCATTTGGGACTCCGAAGTCAGGGGCTTCGGCGTCCGGCGGCAGTCAGAGAAGCGGGTCTATGCGCTGAAGACGAGGGTGGCCGGAAAGCAGCGCTGGTTCACGATAGGCGAGCACGGCGCGCCTTGGACGCCCGACACCGCGCGGAGGGAAGCTCAGCGGCTTTGGGGGCTGATCCGCGCCGGCGTGGACCCGGCGTCAGTTCGGCTAGCCGGCAAAAACCAAACGACGATGGCCGAACTCTGCCGTCGCTACATTGAGGAGCATGCCCGCCAGCACAAGAAGCCTTCCAGCACCCACATGGACGAGATGAACATCGGCAACCACGTCCTTCCGTTGTTGGGAAGGAAGATTGTCGCGGAGATCAGCCGGACGGATATCGACACATTCAAACGTGCGGTCAGGGAAGGGAAAACGTCCCGCGCGTTCGGCGACAACGGCAGTCGTGGCAATGCCGTCGTCAGAGGTGGTCCCGGCGTCGCAAATCGCTGCCTCGCGCTATTATCGAAGATGTTCAATCTGGCGGAGCGGTGGGGCGTTAGACCGGACGGCACCAATCCCGTTCGCCATGTCGAACGATACCGCGAGGAGACGAAGGAGAGGTTCCTGTCGCCAGAGGAGCTTGGGCGTTTGGGCGAGGCTATCCGCACCGCCGACGCGGAGGGCGCGAATGCCTTTGCAATGGCAGCAGTGCGGCTCCTCATCTTCACTGGAGCCCGGCTCGGCGAAATCCTCCACCTGCGCTGGGAGGATGTTGATCTGGAGAACGCCGTCCTCATGCTCCCCAACTCCAAGACGGGCCGGAAGAGAGTTTACCTGAACCCCCCTGCCCTCGATGTGCTGAAGGCCCTGCCCCGTGTCGCCGGGAACCCATTCGTCATCGTCGGCCGTCGTCGTTATGCGCGCCTCGTCAATCTTCAGAAGCCCTGGGGTCGCGTGCGGCAGCGTGCCGGCCTCTCGGACGTGCGCATCCACGATCTCCGGCATAGCTTCGCATCGGTGGCGGTGGCCTCTGGCTTGACGCTGCCATTCATCGGCAAGCTGCTCGGACACACGAAGTCGGCGACAACCGAGCGGTATGCGCATCTCGCTGATGACCCACTGCGCTCGGCCAACGATCTCGTTGGGGAACGAGTATCGGCACTGTTGTCTGCACGCTGAGCGGGGCGCGGGTCATGCGCTACATCGATCTAAATTCTTGCGGGCCATTGCATTTGCCACCGCCCGAAACAGATCTCGTTGAACTCGTCGTTCAACGGCGTCGCGCGACTGAGTTTCCGGGTTTCGCTCATGGGCTCTTCCTGCTGGCCTATATGATCTGGCCTGGCGACGCTGAGGTCGAGCAGCGCAATCTCTGGGTTCAAGCACACAGGATCTTCGGAGCGCGGTTCGCAGTCCCTTTGAGGCTCGGCGCAGATCCCGCTCATCTTGGCATGCTGGCGACCAGCAAGGCGCTCCGCGAGCCGCGATATCGACGTCTTTACGAGCGCCAGGCTCTGGTGCAGGAGCGAGATTGGCCGCGCGTGGCTACCCTGCTTGAGACTGTGGTCGCGATCGCGCACGACGAGGAAGTCTCGGTCCTCCCGGGTCACGCCAGCCTCGGCAAAGCGGCTGACCTCCTAGCCCATCGAGATCGCCAAACCGGTTCTAAGGCGACGAGATCGGGAGGCACCCGCACCTACCTAAACGCTTGGGCAGGTTTTCGGGAGGCGGCGCATATCATCGCCGCCGCCCACGCGCTGGCTTATTGCGCAAACGATGTGCTGCGACTTTCCGACGAAGCAGTTTTCCAGCTTGACATGCACGATGTGGTTTTCACCGCTCCGGACGCAGTTCTGATGGTAGCGTGCGCTTTCGAAAATTTCGGACGATGCATCGTGCCGCACGCGCAGACTGAGCCGCTGCTGGGCGATCAAACGTGGTCTGTCGCGGCGATGCCTGGACTCACCACCAGAGTGTTGCCGATTCCCGAACTCACCGAAGAGGATAAGAAATTCCTAATCGAGACTAGGAAGGCACGGCCAAAAGAGTGGCCCATGAGAAAGCGCTCGGACGATCCAACAAAATGACTTTCAGGAACCGACAGCTCCCCTCACTCGCAATATGTAAAGACCCGACGGCCCCCCGAAGGGCCTCGGAGCTGAGCATATGGGCGCCTGTTCGATCTTGGACCCCAACCTCGACCTCCTGACGGAGGACGACACCGCAGAAGTCCTGCACAAATCGCCGAAATCGCTGGAGAGGTGGCGCGCTGAAGGTGGCGGCCCGCCTTTCGTCAGAGTTGGGAAGACACCCCTTTACCCCCGTGCCGCCCTCGCTGCGTGGCTTGAGGGGCAATCGGCCGCCTCCACTAGTGAAGAGCGGGCGCGAAAGCGGTGACACGACACCCTCCTCGGCACACCCGCCCGCGCGGGATCATCATGGCCAACGTCGAACTGCTCGTCGTCGAGCACGACCCCCGCGACCCGGTAGCCGCCCTCGTCAGGCTTAACGCTTCCGGGCCGGGCCCCGCCAAGCGATCGAGGAACACCTCGAAGGGCGTCGCCGATGCCCCCTAACACGAGAAGCCCCGCCGTCCTGGCAGACGGCAGGGCTCTTGAAAACCAACGGATCGGCTGGTCTGAACACCCGGAAGATAGCCCCACTGACAAGGTTCGGCAACTACCGGGCAGGCTTCTCAGTCATGCTGCTTCGGCTGCGTTCGGCGCTCAGCGCTTTGCCTTGGCGTGCCTCATGGGCTTGCAGGAGGCCGACGCGGCGCTCGTCGATCAGACCTTCGTTGGAGCTCTCGATCTCGGCGAAGTCGATCTCCCCTTCCTTATCGAGAGCTTGGGCGTGCTCGCCGACAATCTTCAGCGTATTGCCGACGCCTACGGCCACGACCAGGTCGCCAAACGCTTCCGAGGGAGCGCTTCCTGATGGGTGCTCTGCTGGATGCCGTTGCCGGCATCAACGACGGCATCTTCATCGAGGAGCAGGATGCCGACGCGGGAGCCAGTATCCTTGCTGAAGTTCACCACTTTCTCGGGCAGTTCATTGCCTATCCTTCGCCGGAGGCTCACGTCGCGCACACGCTATGGATCGCCCACACGCATTTGATGGACGCCTGGGAGTCGACGCCGAGAATCGCCTTCCTCTCCCCTGAGCCAGGTTCAGGAAAAACGCGCGCGCTCGAAGTCTCCGAGTTGCTGGTTCCGAACCCGGTCGAGGCGGTGAATGTCTCGCCGGCCTACCTGTTTCGGAAAGTGGGAGGAACCGACGGCCGCCCGACGATCCTCTTCGACGAGGTCGACACGGTGTTTGGCCCGAAGGCACGGGAGAACGAAGAAATCCGCGCTCTTCTCAACGCCGGTCACCGTCGCGGCGCCGTCGCCGGCCGCTGTGTGGTCCGGGGGAAGATCGTGGAGACGGAGGAGATACCCGCCTATTGCGCCGTGGCGCTCGCCGGCATCGGTGATCTGCCCGACACGATCCTCTCGCGATCGGTCATCATCAAGATGCGGAGGCGCGCTCCGACCGAGATTGTGGAACCGTATCGGCGGCGTCTTCATGCTGGTGTGGGACATGCCCTCCGAGCTCGCCTTGAGGACTGGGCCGCCGCAGTTTCCGATAGCGTCCAGGACGCCTGGCCTGAGCTTCCTCTCGGTGTCGAGGATCGCGATGCCGACGTTTGGGAGCCGCTTCTGGCCGTCGCCGACGCCGCCGGCGGCGGGTGGCCGGAGAGGGCTCGTGTTGCGGCTGTTACGCTTGTTACGCTTCTCCGGGGAGCAAACCCAAGCCTAGGCATTCGCCTTCTTGGCGATCTACGGACTGTCTTCGGAGAAGCGGAGTCGATGACGACCGCCGCCATCCTCGCCGCTTTGCACGAAATGGACGAGGCACCTTGGGGCGACATCAGAGGCAAACCGCTAGATGACCGGGGGCTTGCCCGTCGTCTGAAGAAATATGACATCCACCCAAAGGTCATCCGTATCGGGGAGAACACAGCTCGCGGATATGACCGTGCCGATCTGCGCGATGCATGGGACCGCTATCTGGGTCCGCCTCTCCCACATGCGTAACAAGCGTAACAGCGTAACAGAGGCAGGAAATGCGAGATTCTGTTCCCCAAGATCATGATCCCCGCCTGGGTGCGGCACCTTGGCTCGCAGACCTGCGGGGCAGCCTTCACCTGGGATGGAGACGCTGCGGTAAGGCCAACTGCCGCTGCTCCCGAGGCTTTCTCCACGGCCCCTACGTCGTCCGCCGGTGGCGCGAGGACGGTCGGCAGAGGAAGGTGCTGGTGAAGCCCGAGGACGTGCCAGCGGTGCTCGCCGCCGTCGAGGAGCGAAGAGCGCATGGATCCGTTGCGCAGATCGTCAAGAGCTTGCGGCTCGCGCGGCGATAGCCGGTCGCGATATTCTTCGCTGCGCTATGGCGCGGCAACTGCCTCGGGTCGACGACCAGCGTGTCTTTCCAAGAGCGGACAGAGGCGGTCGCGACTACTCCGGCAAGGGAATGAAGTCTTTCTCGTCGCCGAAGATCGGATCGAAGCGACCGTGCTTCCAGTCGGCCTTGGCGGCTTCAATCCTATCCTTTGAGGAGGACACGAAGTTCCACCAGATATGCCTCGGGCCGTCCATCGGCTCGCCGCCGAGAAGCATCAGCCGCGCAGGCGTCAGAGCGTTAACATTAACCCTTCGCCCGGTCGGAACACGACAAGCCGGCCCGGCTCAACAGTCGCCGCCGATCTCGTCCGTGCCTTCCATAAGTCAGGCGGCCGTTCTCTTGGGTCGATTGGCGTCCCGCACCTTGTTCCAGCGCAATGTCCGCATACAACATCTCTCCAGCTCGGCTGTCGTCAGCGCTGGGCGGGCAATGAAGGGTAGGCATTGCGTCGATCCTGACATGTTCGCGGCGGAGACGCGCTTGTACTGCGGCACGGGCGTATCGACCCGCCAACGCCTGCCACAAGCCGGATGCGCGCGCTAATCGACTAGTCTCTCGGGCAGCCTCCACGTCGAATATCGGCGCTGCGGCAAACCGAACTGCCGCTGCTAGAGGCCGAGGCTTCCCTGCGGCGGTGTCGCTCGCGCTCGGGACTACCGCCGACGTTGCGCTCAGCGCCGGTCCAACAACATCCCCGCAGAGTTCTTGGGAGACGCGCCTCCGGCGGTCAGCCACCCCCCAATGCGAACAAGACTACCCAAGTAGCGCACGGCGCACCGCTCCGGATCGGGGGGGGTCGAACGCGGGGGGGGTCGAACGCCCCGGGGGGTACCCCCTAGGGCTGCTGCCTCTCTGCGGCGGTCGACCACCGGTCCGGCCCCCGCATCCCACCGCGTCGGAGCGCGGCATGCATCGGTGCGCCCAGTCGGCCGATATACCTAACCGGCCAGCAAAAGCCTCCCGCGGTGGCTGTCGCCCTCGACGACGCCTCGGTGGACACCCGCGCTGACGTCGCAGCGATCACCGCGCAGAAGTCCTCGGGATGCAGCACGAAGCTCGGCGCCGGCCGGCCATATCTCCGGGTCCGGCCACTCCCATACGAGCCCGTCCCACCAAGTATGGGTGCCGTCCATGACGGTCGCGAAGCCGCGCGCCTGGGTCGGGTTCCACACGACGAGACTGGTCGCGTGGTTGGTCTCGGTGTGGGCGAGAGGGTGCAGTCGAACGATGTTCGGCATGAAGGGGCGAGAGGGGTGTCCGGCGAGGGGCATGGCGAATGATGTGAGACGCGGTGACGTATGCGCCGGAGTGGCCTACTCGCCGCGGAAGCTCAAGGGTCTCGTCTCGCGGAGGTAGCTTTTCCACAGGGGTTCGAAGCCCCCCACAATCGCAAGGTGAACGGAGTGTCTCACATGGAGGGGGGTCGCGTTCAATCTTGTTCCACTATGTCTCACTTGGAGGGTGGCGTCATCACGCCGGCGAGGCAACAAGCTCTTGGGAAGAGGCGCTGCTGCCCATCAAGCGGTGAGTAGCCACGGACGCAAATCACGGTGTAAGGCGCACCGCTGCGGCAGCCGGCGGTAAAGGGGGGAAGCGCCAATCGCCGCAATCTGCCGCTTTTTCTTCTCACGCAGCTAACGGGCCGCTGCTGGTGAGGTCGCTCGCGTTGGAGCCTCGACCCGCAGCACCTCTACTCCGCAATAGGCGTCGCGTCGTTCCTTCCCTTCGCGTTCTCCGCAGGCGAGCGCGGTGGGCTTCAGCCGCTAGTACTGTACCCAACGCGACCGCACCGAGTCTAGAGCGCCGCCTCCTCTACTGGCGATCGCGCGCTCGCGGAGCCTCCGTCTGCTCACACCCCAGCGCTTCTTCACCGGCGGCCATCAGGCCTCGGCGATCGTCATGTCTACGCCGCGCGGACGCCGTTTATGTCGGCGGCCTGCTCAACTGTTGGGCGCCGATTGACACGCCGGGAAACAAGAGGCGCTGGACGAACCTCGCGAGAGCATCGTCCGCGTGGATGTCGGCTCTCGTGCGCGCGCGATGCGGCGATAGCATGCAAGAATGATGATGAAGTGTGCATCGAAGCGATCGGCGAACCGCCACTCGAAGTCTGAAGTGGTTTCCGAGCGGGTCGAAGTGGCCGGTGCCCGCCCGGCCACGTTCAAACTTATGGAAAAAGCCGAAGGCTCCTTCGACCTCTTCCGCTCCGGACAGAAGATCGGAACGGCGCGCGTCGAAGGGGATAGCAACTTCTCCGCGCGCTTCAAGGCGCAGGACGAAGAGTGGTCGGCGACAGCGAAATCCGCCGCCGATCTGATGCAAGTCGTGGGGCGCTATCTGCTAACCCTCGATGCTCGCGCCTCCGCGGCCGCACCCCTGAAGGAGCTGGAGGCAAGAGGCAGGAAGACAGCCGACGAAAAGCTCAGCATCGCGTTCTTGCAGCAAGCACAGGCCCGCCGCATTGCGAAGCTCGACCAACAGGTCGCCGCGATGCGGAAGCGGATGAAGCTGGCCTAGCGTCCGTGGTAGCTAAGCAACGATCATGGCATTTGGCGCGAACCGGAGTCCACATGGACGCCGAGCATGTCTGCTTTCGAGGCCAGAGCGGTCATACCGCTTGCGTAGGCGGAGGGCCGTTGATGACCCGAAGCAGCCCTTGGCATCAAGGCTCTGAGAGACCGCACGGGGTAGAAAGCGGACATCTCGATGTATGTCCAACGCACGGTTACCTACCGTAGATCGCCCTTATCTCAGCCGCCATCAGTTTCTGAAGCTGCCACAGATTGCGATCGCGGATGCCGTGTTCCTCGAGCTTGCTGATAGTATTGAACGCATACTGCGCTGCCGACCCCCAATGCCCCGCGGCACGCGAAAGCACGCTAGCGACCTCAGGCAGCGGAAGCTTCCCGGCGTATGCGTTCCCCTTGGGAAGAGCCACGAAGGCCAGCGCTTTCAGCCGCCCCTCGACGGTCGAGACATCGATCCATCGCGGAACGTTGGTAGGAGGATTCGCGTCGATCTCGCGTTTGAGCAATTGGACGATCTGCCCATGATTGTCCCCCGCAGGGAGGCGGAACGCGATCCCAACGCAGGTTCCGCCGCGATCAAGTGCCAGCATCAGAGCCGGCAGCTCGCGGGTGCCCCGCCATCTTGTCAAACGGAGGCAGAATGAGCGATGCCAGCCTCGCGCTACAGCGCGCCTTTGCTCATCGATCTGGAACTCCGGGTTCCAGATTAGCGATCCATAGGCAAAGACCCAAAGGTGCTCCGGATCATATTCCGCCAATACAGCCTCAGCCATTTGTGCAAAGTCAGCGTCGGTGTGTTCGGCAGTGCCCGGTTCGGGGCCGGGGTCTGGTTCCATTCGTTCGGCCTGAGCGACAAGTTCGGCAGTCAAGTCCATGCCATTTCCTCACAGGCGCCGAAAAAATTCGTTCCGAGTGGGGTAAAAACAAGCTCTGCTGTCAAGGTCCGCAAAGGAGTCGGCATGAGCCGTCTGGATAGCTCCCGGTCAATGACCACTCTTGGCGCGATGCTGCCGAGCCCACTGGCATGGGGCGCCGCCGCTACGCCCCTGATATCAGACGTCGACTTGCTCTGAGATCACCAGTGCGTCGTCGATTTCGACACCGAGGTATCGAACAGTGCTTTCGATCTTGGTGTGACCGAGCAAGAGTTGGACGGCACGGAGGTTGCCAGTTCGCCTGTAGATGAGCGTTGCCTTCGTACGCCGCAACGAATGCGTCCCAAAGAGCGACGGATCCAAGCCGATACTCCCGATCCAATCCGAGACCAGCCGAGCGTATTGGCGCGTGGTCAGGCACCGCTCTCCTCGGCGGCCGGTGAAAAGATAATCACCGGCTACTCGTCGCACCGTGCCGAGGTATTCGGCGACGGATTGCCTGGTCTGTTCGGTCAGCTCGAACCGAACAGGGCGGCCGGTCTTTCTCTGCCGGACGGTCGCCCGGTCGAGTGTGTAGCCATGCGGTGCAATATCGGCCACCTTCAGGCTGACGACATCGCATCCGCGCAGCTTGCTGTCGATTGCGACATTGAACAGAGCCAGGTCGCGCTTCTTTTTGCCGAGCTGGAGCCGCGATCGAATGGCCCAGACATGCTTCGGCTGAAGCGGTGGTTTCTGGCCGATGAGCTTGCCTTTGTTCCAACGCCGGTGCGTCAAGGCTACCGCGGGTGTGTTCTCACTGATTTCCATGATCGTCCTCCGTTCATTTTGGACGGTTCGATCATCGCTCACGCGCGAGTGACCCGGGGGTCCGCTATCCGAGGCCGCTCGGACTCACTTCAACCGTCAGGGCGAACTGGACTTCGGGACCTGACCCTGGCCGTGTGAAAACGCGCTCTTGTCAGAATCGCCTAGCAGAGAATTCCGCACACGGGCTCATATCGAGCAGGAGGTTTCGCCGGTGCCTGGCCTGCGACGGTAGCTTGGGCATGCTATCCTACGCCTGCGATTGACGATTGAGTTTTCACACGACCAAGACCATCTGAGACATTCGATCTTGCCGCTGTCCACGAGAGTGAGTTCCCGCCGTCAACTGAGAACAACGGCGAAAGGAAAAGATGTCACGCCAACCAAATCGCTCGGCAGATCTCACTCGTCATTGAGAAGGCCCAGGATTTTGCGGTAGCTCTCCAACACTCTCTCCGGCGGCCCTGTATCACCACCCTCCGCCTTCGTTTTTTCGATCAAGAGGATTTGGTCGGCAATGTGTTTCCGCGCGTGCTCGATGTCTTGAGGCGGCGTGCGTCGTTGCTGTTGATGAGCGGGCATGTCCAGTCTCCTGTCAGGATTCTCTGTACGCTCCTGTACACTAGACAACCAAAAATAGCGAACGAATAGGACCAGCAATCGAGGAGCACGGACAGGATGCGATCTCGGCTGATGCTCGATCCCGCGCGGAAGACCTGAGGGCGGCCTGTTAAGAGAATGGTTACAGCAACCTCATCGCGCCGGAAGTTAGGTAGCATCCGTACTTCCCCACGCCTTGTCGGACGTATCGAGTGAACTTAGAAATTGCGAGTGTAGTGACTTCGCGTCGCCGAGATCAGCACCGGCAGCGCTTCGGGACGGAGAAAGGAAAATGGTTGCCGAAACGCCAGAGCTTGTTTCGCAGGAGATCAGCCGCGTTGTCGATGAAGCGGCTCAAAATGGCGGGTCCCTGCTTCTGTTGGCCGCAATCGAGCAAATCAAGCGCGCGCTTCCAGACCAATGTCCAAACGATCGCTACCTCATGAGCGAAATCTTGATCGCGGCTACATCCGCAATGGTGGCCGTTGATTTGGCCGGATATGCAACCGCCGCTTCGGGTAGATCGCCCGCTCTCACCGCGTCGAGCAGCTCGCCGGCCTACACGTCCGCAGTGAAGGCGAGGATCGCAATGGCAGCGGCGCAGAACCTTAGCAAGGAATCAGCTTCCATCACCGCCGAGTCCAGGAGCGGCGGTCGCCGCAACTCCATCGCCGGGTAATAGCGCATTTCAGAAGTCGGATTCAGAGCCACCGATGTCTGCTTACGAGGGGATTTCGTTGAAGAAGTCTGCGTGGGGCGCGGCGGCACCTGGGAAGCTAACCTTGGTGGGGGGGCGCAGGCGCCTTATGCCGGCTGCGGTGCCGGCATCGGGATGAGCTTGGCGAGCTTCCTGAGATTCTGGGCGGTGGCTGCGAGGTGGAACTCATCGCGGGCGCCGTTCGGTCCTCGTAATCGGAGCCTGTCGAGGCGCAAGATGCGTTTGAGATGGGCGAAGAGCATCTCGATCTTCTTGCGTTGGCCCCGGGAGGTCAGGCCTTCCTCGCTCTTGGCAATGTCGCGTGCCATGTCCCGCGCCCCCTCGTTGATCGACCGCGGCACCTTTCGGGCTGGCGCCTTCGGACAGCAGCGCGGCTTGAGTTCGCAGGCATCGCAATCGTGCTTGCTGGCGCGGTAGAGCAGCGTCGCGCCATCATTGACCAGCGTGCCGCTACAGGTGAGCCTCTTGCCGGCAGGACAGACATAGACGTCGCTCCCATGATCGTAGGAGAAGTCCTCGCGTTCGAATGTCCCGTCGGTTCTCGCCGACTTGTCGAAGACAGGAATGTGCGGCTCGATCCCGCGCTCGTAGACAAGCCACCCGAGCATCTCGGCCGAGCCGTAGGCGCTGTCGGCGGCGAGCCGTTCCGGGTAGAGCCCGAAGCGCTCTTCGGCGCGTCCGATCATCGTGCGTGCCGCGCCGACTTCGGCCTGCCTGATCGCCCGCGTTGCCTCGACATCGACGATGATGGCGTGGTCGAGATCGATCAGGTAGTTGGTGGCGTAGGCGAAGAACGCATGCCCCTTGAGGGCGCCTGTCCATTGCGCCGCCGGGTCGGATCGGGAGATGAACTTTGGCCTGGTTTGGCTGGCCGCGCCCCAGGCTGCCGCATCGAGCGTATCGAGATACTCCCGGACGGATCGGCGCGTGAGCGCCATCGCTTCCCAATCGACGTCTTCTGAGGCCTCAGCGGAACGCTGCTTGTTGGCATCGGCTTTGATCAGGCTAGCGTCGACAGCGAAGCCCTCGCCGCCGACAAGGCCTTCATCCATGCAGCGCCGGACGACCATCTCGAACACCTTGCGCAGCAGGTCGCTGTCGCGGAAGCGGCCATGCCGGTTCTTGGAGAAGGTCGAATGGTCCGGCACGTCGCCGTCGAGGCCAAGTCGGCAGAACCAGCGATAGGCGAGGTTCAGATGCACCTCCTCGCAGAGCCGACGCTCGGAGCGGATGCCGAAGCAGTAGCCGACAATCAGCATCCGGATCATCAGCTCGGGGTCGACCGACGGACGCCCCATGGAACTGTAGAACGGCGCCAGCTCCGGCCGCACCGCTGATAGATCGACGAAGCGGTCGATCGACCTCAGGAGATGATCTCCCGGCACGTGCGCATCAAGCGAGAACTCGTAGAACAGCGCACCCTGTTCGACTTGCCGCGGTCCCATCATCGACTCAGCTCCTGCTCCTCTGCAGGACTGAATCAGCGAATTTCCGCCGCCTCAACCGCCGACTTTTTCAACGCAATCGAGGGCAAAGCGGACATTCGGATTGCGCGGGCCGAGGTCCGAGTTTGACCCCAACCAGACTTTGATCTCTCCTGGGCGGCGCTCGACGATCTGCAACGCGTTACCTCCCGGCAGCACGGACGATTTGTGTCAAATGACGCTCAAAATCCTTGCATTGCGGTAGCGCGATTTAACCACGCGCCGGATTGGGCGCTACGCTTGACGTATCCTTAATGCCGATAAGAGAAGCGTTCAAACAGCATCCAATCGGACGCGGTGAATGCCTTTTTTCGATGCCATGACGAAACGATTTGCGTTGAGGATCGGCCTCCCGGCGATCCTCATATTGCTCGCGACCTTCGTGATCGTCATCGTTTCCCTCCAGAGGATGGCCGGCGAGGTCAATCATATTGAGAGCGAGCTGACGGGAAGGTCGGCGACGGCCGCAGTCCAATCCGTTTTGCGGCATCTCGGGGAGACGAACAATGATTATGCCGAATGGGACGATGCCGTACGTAATCTTTATGGTTCAGTAAACAGGGGTTGGGCCGCAGAGAACATCGCCACCTCGACGCTGTTCGACACGATCTATCTCATCGACGAAAACGGCAATGGATTGCTCGCCTATCGGAACGGCGAGCCGGTGTCCACCACACCCGGTGAAGCGTTTGGTCCGTCGCTCGCTTCCATGATTGCTGAGCTTCCGAAGGACGGCAAGGCATACGATGTGCAGACCGGAATCGTGAGAGGCGCGTGGGGGCTTGCAGCCGTCGCCGCCGGTCCGGTTGTGCCCGCGTCGGAGAATTTCGAGAACCCACCGGAACGGTCCCGCTATTTGGTGATGAGCAAAGCGTTCGACGCCGCCGCGGTCGAACGGGCGAGCGAGGATTTCGTCATCGATGGGCTCCGTCTTGTCGACCCGGCCGCCTCGGAGCCGCTCAAGGTCGACCTCGTCGACCCAAATGGGACGGTCGTCGGAGCGCTCGCTTGGTCCCCGGCTCAGCTCGGCAGTCAGGCCAGTGCGCAGGTCAGCCCCGCGGCTCTGGTGATGCTCCTGCTCGTCGGACTGACGATGGCTTTCCTCATGTTCTTCGCCTTGCGCGGATGGAAGGAAGTGAAGAAGGGCGAACTCCGGTTGGACGCCGCATTGAACAACATGTCGCAGGGCCTCGCGATGCTTGATGCAGAGGGCAGGTTGATATTGTGCAATCCTCGCTATGCCGAAATTTTCGGGATGCCGCCCGACCAGATCCAGCCGGGCATGACCGTCGCGGAGCTATTGGCGCTCGTGGATTCACACTCGGGCGTCCGGGATCTGGACCCCGAGCGCACGTTCGCCCAGGTGGGGAAAATCGTCCGCCAAGCCGAGGGAGGAACCTTTGTCCAGAATTTTAGCGACGGCCGGAGCATTGCTGCCACCTATCGGCCGATGCGGGACGGCGGGATCGTCACGACCTTCGAGGACATCACCCAGAAGGTGGAGGCGGAACAGGCCCTTGCCGCCTCCGAGTCAAAACTTCAGGCCGCGCTGATGAACATGTCGCAGGGCCTCTTGATGCTCGATGCAGAGGGCAAGATGACGTTGTTCAATCCGCGCTTCGCCGAGATTTTCGGGCTGCCTCAAGACCAGAACCTGCAGGGCATGGCCGTACCGGAGCTCATGGCGCTCGCGACTTCGATCACGGGAGTCCAGTTTGTGGACCCCAAGGACACGCTCGCTCATGTGGAGAACATCTTCCGTGGAGCCGAGGCAGAATCCTTTGTCGAACTCCTGAGCGATGGCCGGAGCATTGCTGACACCCTTCGGCGCTTGCCGAGTGGCGGGCTCGTTGCGACGTTCGAGGACATCACCGAAAGACTGCTGGCAGAGGAGAGAATCAGGCATCTGGCGCGTCACGACGCACTCACGGGCTTGCTGAACCGCGTCGCGTTCTATGAGCAGATGGAAACGGTCCTCGGCCACTTGCGGCGCTCTGAGACCATGGCGGTTCTGAGTCTCGACCTCGATCATTTCAAGAGCGTCAACGATACGCTCGGACATCCCATCGGGGACCTCCTTCTGCAGGCGGCGGCCGAACGCATGCGTAGTTGCGTTCGCAACGAGGACATCGTGGCGCGATTGGGAGGCGACGAGTTCGCTATCGTGCAGGTGCCATCGGCGCAGGCGTCGAGTATCACCTCGCTCGCTACACGCCTTATCGAAGTCATCGGAGCGCCCTACGATCTCGGCGGCCACCAAGTGATTGTGGGAGTCAGCGTTGGTGTCACACTCGCGCCGGGTGAAGGCACCGAGCCGGATGTTCTGATGAAGAACGCGGATCTAGCTCTTTATCGTGCCAAGACCGATGGCGGGGGCATCTACCGCTTTTTCGAAATCGGGATGGACGCCCGAATGCAGGCGCGCCGCATCCTCGAATTGGACCTTCGCAAAGCGATCGTGAATGGCGAGTTCGAGCTCTTCTATCAGCCGATCCTCGACGTCGCGACGGGAGCAATCACGAGCTGCGAGGCGCTCATCCGGTGGAATCATCCCGAACGCGGCGTGATTGCGCCCATGGATTTCATTCCGGTCGCGGAAGAAACCGGCCTCATCGTGCCATTGGGTGAGTGGGTGGTGCGACAGGCCTGTGCCGAAGCGGCACGCTGGCCAAAACACGTGACCGTCGCGGTGAACCTCTCTCCGGCCCAGTTCAAGAGCCGCAACCTGGTACCGACCGTCATCAGTGCGCTTGCGACATCTGGTCTTTCGGCAAGCCGGCTGGAGCTGGAGATCACCGAGCTGGTGCTCATGCAGGAGAATGAGGGAGCTGTCGCCGCTCTTCATCAACTGCGCGACCTCGGGATCAGAATTGCGATGGACGATTTCGGCACCGGCTACTCTTCACTTGGCTATCTGCGCAGCTTCCCGTTCGACCGGATCAAGATCGATCAATCCTTCATTCGTGATTTGCCCGGAAAGGAAGACAGCCTTGCGATCGTTCGCGCCGTGGTCGGATTGAGCAGCAGCCTCGGTATCAAGACAACGGCCGAGGGCGTGGAAACAAAAGAACAGCTCGCGAGTCTGACCTCGGAGGGCTGCAATGAATTCCAGGGCTTCCTCTTCAGCCAACCTCGACCGGCCGCGGAAGTCGAGCGCCTCCTGGGGGAAGGCGCCTCGCAGGCAGCCGCCGTAGCTTGACCATCTCGACACACGGATATGGGGCTTCGTGTTAACGGCCTACCGGAAAGTTGGGCGACTGCCATGGTTGGCTTGTTGTGCGGGGTAGGAGCCGAAGCCGAAGTAAAGTAACCGCGCTGTCGCCCCGGTCCACGACGCGTAGCGGGTTCGTGCCGCCGCAGGCGGGCTCAGAGCGGCGACTGTCCGCTCGTGGCGCTGAGGGGCCTTCTGGACCCGATGCAGCTTCTTCCGGTTCTGACCCATCTTGAGCATCGGTGATTGGGTGGACGCGCGAGACAGACACTCGTAAGATTGGTGCGTTCCCGCTGCCCGAGGATAATGGCGTTCTATGTCCGAGGAACGCGTGCAGCGTCGCCTTGCGGCTATCGTCGCAACCGACGTGGTTGGCTACTCGCGCATGATGGGCGTGGATGAGGCGGGCACGCTGGCTGCCCTCAAGCGTCACCGCGAGACGTTGTTCAATCCCGCGGTCGCTCGGCACAATGGCCGCGTGGTCAAGCTCGTCGGCGACGGTGCACTCTTGGAGTTTTCCAGCGTGGTCGAGGCCGTCAAATGTGCGCTCGCCATCCAGCGCAGCGTCAAAGCACAGGCGGAGCCGAGCGGTAAGGGCATCACGCTCAGGATCGGGGTCCATTTGGGCGATGTCGTCGTCGAAGGGGACGACATCTACGGCGACGGAGTGAATGTGGCCGCACGCTTGGAGCCGTTGGCCGAGCCCGGCGGCATCTGCGTCTCCTCGATCGTCAATGAAAGTGTCGGCAGCCGGATCGACGCTACGTTTAGGGACGGCGGCGAGATGATGGTCAAGAACATCGATCGTCCGATCCGGGTTTGGAAATGGCACCCTGACAGCGATTTCGATCTCTGAACGGCAGCCACTTCGCGAACCGGCGCAAGCACGCCGCGAGCCAGCCTCAATCGCCGTTTTGCCGTTCGACAACATGTCGGGCGACCCCGAACAGGAGTATTTCTCCGACGGCATCAGCGAGGATATCATCACCGACTTGTCCAAAGTCAGTGGGCTTATGGTGATCGCCCGCAACTCGAGCTTTGCCTACAAAGGCAAGATTATCGACATCCGCACAGTTGCGCGCGAACTCGGCGTCACGTCGGTGCTGGAGGGCTCGATCCGCCGCGCCGGAAATCGGATCCGCATCAATGCACAGTTGATCGACGCTGTCAGCGGCGCGCATTTGTGGGCGGAGCGCTATGATCGCGACCTCACCGATATCTTCGAGGTGCAGGACGAGGTCACGCGCCACATTGTCGATGCTCTCAAGGTCAAGCTCAGTCCAGGCGAGGCAGTGCGCATCGCTGCCGCCCCCACCCGGGATCTTGAGGCTCACGACCTTTTGTTGCGCGGGCGGGAGTTTCTGCGCGGCCGTAAATGGAATCGCGAGACCTTCGATCGTACCGTTGGATTCTTCACACAGGCCATCGAGCTCGATCCTGATTATGGGGACGCTTACGCCGGCCTTGCTATGGCGCACGTTCTCGACTTTCAGAACCATCTAACGGGCGATCATGCCGCGCTCGAGAAGGCCGCGCATTTCGCGGCTGTCGCGATCGACAAGGGCCCCGACCTGCCCAATGCGCACATCGCCGCACTCAAACGTTGCGATTTGGCAGAGGGACCTTGAGAGGGCCAAGCAGGAGATTGAAACCTCGCTGGCTCTCAGCCCGAACGACGCGTATGCCTGCAGTCAGCGTGGCCACATCGACGTCTACACGGGGACGCCACTCGAAGCGATTCCGTTTCTTGAGCGCGCAATTCGTCTTGACCCAGGCTTTGCCCAGCAATCCATGCATTTTGTCGGCATGGCATACCTTGCCAGCGGCAAGTTCGAGGCCGCCGCGGCGACGTTCCGCGAGCGCATCCGGCTTGCGCCGGAGACGGACGTGTCGCGTGGCTTGTTGATTTCCGCGCTCGGCCACCTCGGCGAGAACCGCGAGGCGCAGCGCGTCTGGGCAGAGCTGAATCAGGTCAATCCGAACTACTCATTCGCCGCGCACCTGGCGCGCCTGCCGTTCGCCAATCCCGCTGATACCGAAAGGATCAGGGAAGGTTTTGCCAGAACCGGACTGCCAGAGTGAAGGCGAATACCTCGCGCCGGTGTTCACCTGAAGAATAGCGCTGCAACGAGGACGTAGGCCGCCATGAAGATCACAATCATCGAGCCGATCGTGTAGGGCGTCGCGCGCACCTCGTGCCGCTGCCCAGTCGCGTAAACAAGCGTGTGAACCAGGCGCGCAGCGACGAATATCGTCATCAGGGCGCTCCCCAGCCAGAACGGCGGCTCGACCGCGACGAAGAGAAGCCCGATTGCCAAAAACGCCGGAATATTCTCCAGATCGTTACGGTGCATCCGCCGTGACCGCTCCACGTAGTCGCTCGGCTCTAGCTGTGCAGGATGTGGATTGCGGTTGGCCGGGCCCGGCAACATGTCTTCCGGATTGAGCAGTCCGGCCTCGCTCTTGATCATGCGGTAGACCGTCACCCAACCCTGGCCCATGATCTTGAGAACCATGATCGCCGCGGCGATCGCGTAGGCGACGAACAAAGGGTTCTCCATACTGAAAACGGTCATCGCTTCCTGCCTCCAGTCGCGACAATAGCTGGTCGGCGACGTCGCCGCTTACCTTACCGTTCGCCCACTATGCCAGTGCGTGGCGAGTGCCACCACCGAACTCTAAAAACCACGAAAAGCCGGCCATCGAGATGTCCGGAAGTGGCGCTTCTCAGAAGTCGCCGCGGTCACTGAGCATGTCTGAGTTCGGGTGCTTAGCGGACATGACCCGGGCGTCCGCCCACTTCGCAGCTTGACCCTGAGCGGACTTGCATCCCTGAGGAATCAAGCACGACCAAGCGCCTCTCCCGATCGTGACCATGATACTATGAAAAATGGACTCTCTCCGCGCCCGGCTCGAGCAACACGGCCTCGGCAAATATGCTGAGCTCTTCGCTGAGCACGGTATCGATCTCGACGTAGTGGCGGACCTGACCGACGCCGACCTGGAGAAGCTCGGCATTTCAATGGGAGATCGTCGACGCTTCCTGAAGGCGGCGCCGAGTTTGGCCGCGATCGCTGCCTCGCCGACGCAGGCGGCCGCGCAAGGCAGAGACGCCGAGCGGCGCCAGCTCACCGTGATGTTCGCCGACCTCGTGGATTTCGACCAAGCTCGCCGCGCGGCTCGACCCGGAGGACATGAAGGACATCATCACGCGATACCAGAAGGCGGTCGGCGACGAAGTTGTCCGTTTCGGCGGCTATGTCGCGAAGCCGCTCGGCGATGGCTTGCTCATCTATTTCGGATGGCCGCAAGCCCATGAAAACGACGCGGAGCGGGCCGTACGGGCGGCGATGGCGGCAATCGCCGCGGTTCAGCGACTCGTCGCGACGGACGGGGCACCGCTCGCGACGCGCATCGGCATTTCGACCGGCGAGGTGGTGGTTGGCGATTTCGTCGGCGCGGGTGTCGACGAAGAGGGCGCAGTGGTTGGCGAAACTCCGAACCGTGCCGCCCGGCTTCAGTCCGCCGCGGGTGAGAATACTGTCGTCGTCGCTGCGGAGACTGTCAGGCTTCTCGGCCAGCACTTTGCCTTCACCGACCTCGGCGAGCAAAGCCTGAAGGGATTCGACGCTCCCCTCCGCATTTGGCGGGTCGACGGCGAGCGGCGGTCGGAAAGCCGGTTCGACGCCATGCATGGCGGGCGCCTCGGGGAGTTTGTCGGGCGCGAGCATGAGATCGGCATGCTCATGCAGCGCTGGGAGGAAGCCGCGGAGGGCGAATGCCAATTGGTGCTGGTCGCCGGCGAGGCGGGGATCGGCAAGTCGCGGCTTGTTTCGGAATGCCTTGGCCGGCTGGAAGGAAAAGCCCGCCGGATCGCCTATCAAGGCTCGCCACTCCACATCAACACAGCGCTCTATCCGGTGGTGCGGCATCTCCAGTCAAAGGCGGGTTTCGACCCCGACGACACGGCTGCCGAGAAGTGGCGCAAGCTCGCCGCTGCCATCCCGAGTCAGGCGCCCCAGCGCCCCCTGGCATTGCGATTTCTCGCGGAACTAATGTCGTTGGAGGCTCCCGCCGAGGATGCCGCCGGCGCAAAGCCGAGCGTCGATGAGCAGAGGGAAGCGACTTTCGAGATCCTTGCCGACTCTGCAAAGAGCGAGACCGGCTTGGCGCCGCTTTTGATCGCGGTCGAGGACGCTCACTGGCTCGACGCGACGACGCAGGAGTTCGTCGAGCGGCTTCTCGACCGCCTGCAGCACTGTCCCGCGATGGTGCTGGTTACCTACCGCCCGGAGTTCGTGCCGCCGTGGGCGCAGCACGCCAATGTCGGACTACTGTCGTTAAGCCGACTCGGGCGGCGCGACGCACGGGCCATCGTCAATTCTCTCCTGTCGCGCGGACTGAGCCTCCCTCCCGAGATCGCCGACGACATCGTCGCCAAGAGCGACGGAATCCCACTCTTCGTCGAGGAGCTGACCGACTCGGTCCTCGATGCTGCCCGAGCGACCCATGATCGTCGTATCCAGATCCCGGCTACGCTGCGCGACTCTCTGTCGGAGCGGCTTGACCGGCTCGGCTCGGCCAAGGAAGTTGCGCAGATCGCGTCGGCCTACGGCCGCGAGTTTGCCGTCGATCTCCTCGCCGCGACGCTGGATCGGCGGGAGGACGACCTGCAGGCCGATCTCGACCGGTTGGTGGCGATCGATGTGGTGTTCCAGAGTTCGCGATCGGCCCGCCGCTACACGTTCCGCCACGCGCTGCTCCAGGACGCTGCTTACGAAAGCATGCTGAAGAGCAAGCGCCGCGAGGTCCACGCCCGCATCGCCGATGTGCTCAGACGGAATTGTCCCGAAATGGCGGAGACGGAACCCGAGGTGCTGGCGACGCACCTCGCGGGCGCCGGCGACGACGTTGGTGCGGCGGAATGCTGGCAGAAGGCCGGCCGCATCGCGCTACGGAATTCTGCCTACCGGGAGGCGATCGGCGCATTCAAAAACGCGCTCCCTCTTCTCGGGGGAAAGGCACGGGCCGACATCCATCGGGCGATCACATCGGCGTACTTCGCTGTCGGCG
This sequence comes from uncultured Alphaproteobacteria bacterium, assembly GCA_963761005.1. Lineage (GTDB taxonomy): Bacteria > Pseudomonadota > Alphaproteobacteria > Rhizobiales > Afifellaceae > DASWJZ01. The sequence continues at coordinate 6,897 of CAVXFK010000021.1, read as the reverse complement.
ACCACAAGTCTGTACGCGAGCATCTGGAATACGCAGCCGTCGACGCGGAAGCTGCCGGCGATCAGGTGATGATGGCCGAGATCGCCATGCAGCAGAGCCACGACCTCATTCACTACGGCGGCAGCGTCACAGATGCCTTCAAATTTGGCGATCGCGCCTTGGGAATTGCAGCGCGGCTCAACGATGACTCGCTTGCCTACGGCGCGCGCTTCAGCCTTGGCCAGGCAGCTTGGCTCGGCGGGAACTTCGAGGCCGCCGTCAGTTTCTTGACCCCGAATTTGCCGGAGAATCTTCGCGATCCCGACCGAGTTCCGCGACTTCGGCACCGCAGGGTCGCTGATGACGGACTCAATGGCGCTTCTTGGAGCGAGCTGCGCATACCTCGGGGATTTCGATCGCGCGTTTGCGGCTCTTGATCGAGCCGTCGCTTTGGTCACCGACGGCGTGTTTGATGTCTCGGTCGTCCAATACCACCTCAATCGGGCTCACTTGCAGCGCGGCGACGCGGCGACCGCCTTGCCGCTGGCGCGAGAGGCTGTCGCGTACGCGACCACCGCCGGCCTGAAGTTCATCCTCCCATGGCACGAAGGCGTTCTCGGCTATGCGCTCCTGCTCCATGGGCAGATCGAGGAGGCAGTCTCCACGTTGGAGACGGCGCTGCAACGAAGTGACGCCCAGCACCAGCCTACCGCGAACGTGCGGGCGTGCGCATTTCTCGCCGAGACGTTGTTGCAGATCGATCCGCAACGCGCACTCGCGATGGCGGAGGCCGGCTTGAACGGGGCGAGGACGTTTGCCTACCGCGCGCAAGAGGCAGAGTTGCTCCGCGTCAAGGCCGCCGCTCTCGCCTGCACGGACTTGGCCGAAGCCGACGCGCGGGCGCAGGAGGGCCTGGCGCTCGCCCGCGAGCTCCGCATGCGGCCGGAGGAGGGGCACGCCCACCGCGTCCTCGGCGACGTCAAAATGACCAAAGGCGAGAGTACGGCCGCTCGTGAGTTCTACGATCGCGCGGGCGTGATCTACCAGCACCTCGGCATGCGGTATTGGCTTGAAGGGATTTGGGCGAACGGCTGAACTGACGCCACTCGTCCGCGAGAGCTTTGCAAAACAACAAGGTCCGTTCCTGATGCTGTGGACGGCTCTCCAGGCTGCGGCCAGCTTTGAGCTGGTCGAAGAGCAGGAGGCTAGCCATGGAAGCAGTTGTGACGATCGGGTTGGATATCGCCAAGTCGGTCCTTCAAGTTCACGGTGTTGATGCAGAGGATGCGGTTGTCGTTCGCCGGCGTCTGACGCGGGGGAAGGTGCTACCGTTCTTCGAGAAGCTTGCGCCTTGCCTTGTCGGCCTGGAAGCCTGCGCTACTGCCCACTATTGGGGTCGCGAACTCAGGAAGCTTGGCCACGATGTGCGGCTGATGCCGCCGAGCTATGTGAAGCCTTACGTGAAGCGTCAGAAGAACGATGCGGCTGATGCCGAGGCGATCTGTGAGGCCGTGACCCGGGCGAGCATGCGCTTCGTCGAGATCAAGACTCCGGAGCAGCAGAGCATCATGTCGTTGCATCGAGTTCGGCAGATGCTGATGCGTCAGCGCATCCAGGTCTCGAACGCGATCCGCGGTCACATGGGCGAGTTCGGGAGGGTGGCGCCCGTTGGCCGCAACGGGCTCGCCCAGTTGCTCGCCATCGTCGCCGACCCGAATGAGACCACTCTACCCGACGAAGTGCGCGCTGCCGTGGCAATGCTCGCGGTCCAACTCCGTCTTGTGAACGAGCAGATCCTCGAGCTGGACCGCCAGGTCAGAGCGAGCGCACGCGCCACCGATGTCGGCCGTCGGCTGATGGAAGTCCCGGGCGTGGGTCCCGTCCTCGCCAGCGCTATCGTAGCGACGGTTCCGGATCCGAAAGCCTTCAAGTCAGGTCGGAACCTGGCGGCGTGGATCGGGCTCGTGCCTCGACAGAACTCCAGCGGCGGCAAGGAACGGCTGGGAGGGATCACGAAGCAAGGTGATCGCTACCTGCGACAGATGCTGGTCGTGGGAGCGCTGGCTGTCATTCGATACGCGCAACGGCACGGAACTCGGAGACCGTGGCTCGTGCAGCTCCTCGCGCGTCGGACCACCAAGATCGCTGCCGTCGCTCTCGCCAACAAAACGGCGCGAATGATCTGGGCCTTATGACCACGGGTGAGCGCTACCGAGAGCCGAGCCCGGCATCTGCAGCGGTGTAGGAACACGAGAGATTGGGAAGGGCAGACGCGATGTAATGCGCCAGGCAGTTGGTATCGAGAGCCAGGGAAAACCCAGTTGCGCCAGAGCGCCTCCAAGCGCGTGCTTTTGGTCGGGACCCGGCTCCGCGAAGGGCATTATGGCCAGCGGCCATGCGCGCCGCACCAACAGGTCGAACACATGGCCGCACCAACCAACGCGCACTGCTTCAAGAAAACCCTTGCCAACGGAGAGCCGTCCACACATGGCGCGAAGCCAAGTCAGGACTGACGCAGGGCATGTCCCTTTCTTGAGGGTTAAGCTGTCATCCGGACCGCGTCGGCGGAGGTACCGAGGTTGGCCCATATAAGACATTCGCCGGCTTGACCGGGCTGTTCATGGCCGGGACTTAGGCCGGCGATGTAGTGAGATGGCCGGGCGGTTCTTGCCCGGCCATCGAGGGATGCAGCCTTGCCTTACTGCGGCGCGCAGGCCCCTTCTGCGTTCACCACCTGGCCCTCGGGGCATTGCGGCGGCAGCGGAGCCTCCGGCGCTGGTGCCGGTGCAGGCTCGGCTGCGGGCGGTGGCGGTGCGGGTTCCGGTGCTGGCGGCGGTGGAACCGCCGGCGTTGGTGCCGGTGCAGGCTCGGCCGCGGGCGGTGGCGCGGGCTCCGATGCCGGAGGTGGCGGTGCCGCAGGCTCGGGCGCCGGGGCCGGTTGCTCGGGGGCCGGGGTGGGCTGTTCCGGCGCGGCCGGGGCCTCGACCGGCGTCTCCGGCGTCACCTGCTCGGCCGGGGGCGGCGTCGCCTGGGGCGCGGCGCAGTTGCCGTCCTCTTGCCGGACCGTGCCCTCGGGGCAGGGCTCGACGCCCCCCGGCGCGGCCCCTTCCTCCGGCGCGGCTTCCCCGGCCGGTAGCGCGGGCTCCGATGCCGGAGGTGGCGGTGCCGCAGGCTCGGGCGCCGGGGCCGGTTGCTCGGGGGCCGGGGCGGCCTGCTCCGGCGCGGCCGGGGTCTCGACCGGCGTCTCCGGCGTCACCTGCTCGGCCGGGGGCGGCGTCGCCTCGGGCGCGGCGCAATTGCCATCCTCTTGCCGGACCGTGCCCTCGGGACAGGGCTCGACGCCCTCCGGCGCGGGCCCTTCCTCCGGCGCGGCTTCCCGGCCGGTGGCGCGGCTCCCTCGCCTGCCATTGGCGGCGTCTCGGTCGGCGGTGCCGCGCTCTCCGGCGGCACTTCCTCGGGCGCTGGCGGGCACCAGATCCTCGGTCGCCGCTTCCCCGCCCGCTTGGCCGGTGGTCTTGCTCTCCGCAGCGACTTCTTCCTCGGTCGCCACCTTTGCCGGCGCTTCCTCGGGGACGAGCTCGGATGCCGCCGGGTGGTAGACCTCGATCGTGTCGCCGCTGACAGCGCCGTCCTCATTTTCTGACGGCGTCAGCGCCACGTCGTGGACGACCACTTGCTGCCCGGTCGCCCGTTCGACGAAATCGACATTGACGACATTATTGACCACCACATTGTTGACGATGGTCACGTCACCGGCGGCCTCGGTCTGGTTGACGATGCTGATGATCTGGTTGTTGTCCCCGATCACCACGTTGGAAATGTCGGGCGACTGGAAATCGCGAGCGTGCACCGCCCGCCAGTAATAGTTCGGGATGTTGCCGAAGGAGATGTTGATGCTGATCCCGAACCGGTCGTCCGGGTTGGGCGGCAGCGGCGCCCACGCGAGATAGTCGTTCGATCGCCGCCAGGCGACCCACGCCGGCGCCCATCTCGTCCCCGGCACCCAGTTCCAGCCGAACCGATCGGAATAGGCCCAGCGGCCATAATGATAGGTCGCCCAGCCGAAGGGCTCGTCCGACACCCACATCCAGCCGTAGCGGTTTGTGTAAGCCCAGCGCCCCTCGGTATAGGGACGCCAGTTTGACCCGACCCGCGGCACAAAGACATAGCGCCCGCGCAGCTCCACCCAGCGGCCGTGCTGTGCCAGCGGGCGGTAGAAGGAGCCGATACTGACATTCACTGACCCGCCCGAGGCATAGATCGAGAGCTGCGCAAAGAAGGGCCGCTCGCGGTAGTACCGGTCCCAATAGGAGTTTATGTTGAAGGAAACGGTCGAGAGATGGGCGTAGCGCACATAACTCGCCACGGTGAGGCTGGTGTTGCGGTAGGGGATCCTGAGATACCGCGCGCTGAACCAGCCGCGATTGCCGCGATAGGCGCCGTCGCACCAGGTGAGGTCCCTGACACAGCCGAAGAGCGCGACCGCCGCCCCTTGGGGCACGACGACCAGCGCCGGATAGCGCGTGCCCGGCCCGGCGCGCTGGTTGAGATTGGTCGTCACATGGGCCCCGACCTGCTGGGCGACGGCGGTGCCCGGGACAAGCAGGGCGGCGGCGACCAGGAAGGCCGCGGCCGATCGGATGAGGCGAAAGTCGGAAGCCGCCAGGCAAACGGTTATGGGAACGAACATGACAGACATACGCCGCCTCCTCTCGATGATGGGCGGGGCCGGCCGCTGACGCGACAATCCTATCGGTAGATTATCGCCTCAGCGGGGTTGCCCACGCCGTCCGGTTCCGAGCTTGGCCGTCTTGCGTTTTGGCAGGGGCTCGCTTCTTCGACCGGGCCCACTTGTTTTTTGGCTCGCTTTGTTTTGGCCTTGCCCTGTTTTGGCCTTACCCCTTAGCTCGTTCAACGACCTCGCGTGCTCGTGAATGCGCTCAACGCTGCGCTTGGGCGCTTCCTCCCGCGCTCGGGTCACGGCCTCTTCAAATGGCACCGGTGCGACAAGCACGAGCTCTTGATGAATCATCCCGGTGGTATCGGGTGCTTGGCAATGTCACCCTCCTAAAGCCCCGACACCAGCAGCAGTCGTAGCAGCACGAGCAGCCCGGCCAGGACCCAGATCACCACGCGCCCACGTCATACCGCGGAAGCCTCAGCCTGGACCAGCCCCAGTCGCCCAGCGCGCAGACGACGATCGCGTAGATCAGTAGAGCTACGATGGTCGTCAGGCTCATGCGTCAGTCCTCCTGCCCTGGCGTCTCGTCCTGTGCCAGGGCGCCGATTGCCAGGCCCCGCCGCTAGCTGCTCGGCAAACGCGCCCGGCCCTTGTCTATGCAGTAGGTGGCCATCTCCGTCGCTGACATGCGCAGCAGTCGCGTCAGGGAAGTTAACTCAGGGGAGGTCTGGCGGCTAGCCATCAACAGGACCTCGCTCGCGCGGCGGGTATCCCGGAACCGTAGGCATGACTGTGGAACAACTCGGGTGCTTGGCCAAAGACGTTATCGACAGCCACAACGTCCGCGGCATCAGGGACGGCAGCATCATCGCCACGATCATCACGACCCACATGCCGAGGAACGAGGCCGCCGCGCGCCTGGCTGACAACGCGCGCCGCGCGAGGTTGGCGACCTTGTCGCTGGTGGCAGTCAGCACTCGACTAATTCTGGCGACGACAGCGTTTCTCTGCCGTCGTCGACGCGGGGCTCGCCGCCACGCTGGCAAGTTATGGTTCGACTTCGCGGTACATGGTGCGGGACGTGTGACGACGGGTCCGAGATTGTGGCCGGTCTTGAGGCCGCGTGGCTGGCACCAGCTACGGATGATGGTTTGGCGACCGTTCTCTCCCTCAAGGCAACGCCGGCGGCCAGCCGCGTCGTCAACTCGGTGAAGAACCACTCGCCAGAGTGCATCGTGCCGCGTTAATCATGGAGAGCGCGCTTTCAGCGGCAGGTCAGCCCAAGACGATGGTCCGAGCTTGCCTACACACAGCCGTGGCGGCAAAATAACTTAAGCAAGCTGGTCATCCAGTGGCTGTTGATCGAAGAAGCCGCGAGCCTTCAAATGTGGCAGATCATCGTCATTCTCGCCCTGTTCACGGGCCATGTGCAGACAGCTCGTATTGCGCCCCCGGAGCATCTCGCGACGAAGAAGGAATGTGCGCTCTACCTCGCGGAGCACGGCGTAGAGGTAGCCCTAACGTGCGTGGCGTAGTCTCCCTGAAGGTTGCTTGCGTGCGCTTTTAGGGCCGCTCGGCGCCTATCGTAAATGCCTCCATCGCTTTGTGCCCACGCTGATGCGTTGGGCTCCGACTTCAAATGGCCACCCGACATGACCAACATGTCCTCGGTAGTTGCAGCCGCTGCTCTTACTCTTGTTTGACGGCGACCGGGCCCACGATCGCCTGGCCGCCCTCGTGAACATGAACGTGCTCGACCCGCACCAATAGCGAGCCACCATTTCGCAAGCGACGGAGCGCCTCGACCTGCATCGCGAAGGCTTTGGCAAGACGAGCGAGGCGTTCGACCCTGCGGTCATGGTGCGGTCGCTCCCGTAGGCGAATACGCTCATGGCTGCGGGTGTGGGCTATTTGGATTACGAGCGCGGCCTCTACGTCGGGGTCGCGCACCTTCGATGAATGCAAGGGCGGCTTTGGCCCGATGTCGCTGCTTCGCCGTCCCCGGGCTACTGGCGTTTGGGGTGGCCTCTATCGACCAAGAAACTGGTAAGCGGCGTCCGCGCAGAGTACGGCGCGCCGAGCCTCGCCGACGCTTCCCGATAAAACAGGCGCTGGAATTTCCCTCAAATGGTCCCAGCGGAGCGGAGCGCCGAAATCCATTCCCGCATGGCCCTCGTCTGGGCGACGGCCAGTCGAATTCGCTCCTCCCAGGGGAATTTAGATACGTCCAGCCGAGC
>CAVXFK010000020.1:0-66900 GCA_963761005.1 uncultured Alphaproteobacteria bacterium | reverse complement strand
GAGGTCGCGCGTGGCGTTCATCGAGATCACGGGGCTGGTCAAGAAGTTTGGCGCCTTCGAGGCGCTGAAGGGTATCGACGTCTCCGTGGAGGAGAAAGAATTCGTCACGTTTCTCGGCCCGTCCGGCTGCGGGAAGACGACGACGCTTCGTGTGCTTGCGGGGTTCCTCACTCCGGATGGCGGCTCCGTCACTATCGGCGGCGAGGTGATGTCGTCAGCGGAGCATGTCGTGCCGCCGGAGCGGCGGCGCATGGGAATGGTCTTTCAGAACTACGCCGTGTGGCCACACAAATCGGTCCAAGAGAATGTCGCCTTCGGCCTGCGCTACCTGAAGCTCGACCGCCGCCAACGGGCGACGCGCGTGGAGCAAATCCTCGCATCGATGGGACTCGATGGTCTCGAGGATCGGCATCCTTCGGAACTGAGCGGCGGCCAGCAGCAGCGGGTCGCTTTGGCTCGCTCGTTGGTAGTCGAGCCTTCGATCTTGCTCCTCGACGAGCCGCTTTCCAATCTCGACGCAAAGCTTCGCGAGCACATGCGCTCCGAGTTGAAGAACCTGCAACGGCGGACTGGCATCACCTTCGTCTACGTCACACACGACCAAGCAGAGGCCATGGCGCTCTCCGATCGAATCGCTGTTTTCCGTGGGGGAACCGTTCAACAGATCGGCTCGCCGCGCGAGGTCTACGAACGGCCGGCAAATCTGTTCGTCGCCGATTTCATGGGCCTTGTGAACAAGCTGTCGGGCACTGTCGCCGGACGCGACGGCGATGTCGTCGCCGTCGACATCGGCAGGCACCGCCTTGAGGCGGTTGCGCATGGCGGCGAGCCGGACGCATCGGTGACCGTCGCCATTCGTCCCGAAGCCCTGAGATTCGGTGAAGCCGCCGAGGGCCACGCCAACCGGCTCAGTGGCGTCATCATCGAAGCGACTTTCCTCGGCAGCGTCGTCGACTACCAGGTCGACATCGGCGGAGTGATCCTGCGTGCGCAAGGCGAGCGGCGGACGTTTCGTCCAGCTGGCGGCGATGTCGTGCTGACGGTGCCGGTCGCGGATTGCATAGCCATGCCCAGCGAGGCCGAGGACCCAGAGTCACAGAAATCTTCCGGAAATGCCGAGTGAACAGGAAGAAGTGAGACAATGCCCGGACAGAACGTCGTTTTCATCATGTCGGACGAACACAGCCGTCGGGTGCTCGGCGCGTACGGAAACAGCGTCGTGCACGCGCCGAATCTCGATTCGCTCGCGGCTGCGGGCACTCTGTTCGAGAACGCGTACTGCAACTGCCCTATCTGCGTGCCGAGCCGGGCGAGTTTCGCCACCGGGCGCTATGTCCACGCCATCGGCTACTGGGACAACGCATTTCCGTACCGCGGAACACCGCCCTCGTGGGGCCACCGGCTCCACGAGACCGGGCACCGGTGCGATTCGATCGGTAAGCTTCACTACCGCGGTACGAACGACCCGAACGGCTTCGACAACGAAATCCTCCCACTGCATGTCCTTGAAGGCGAGGGCGACATTCAGGGCATGCTGCGCCGCCCGCCGCCGACACGCGACAGCACGCGCCAGCTCGCCGGCGACGCCGGAGCCGGGGAGTCGACGTATCTTCAATACGACCGGAACATTCGCGACGAAGCGACCCGATGGCTGAAGGATGTCGCGCACAACCGACCGGACAGGCCCTGGTGCCTGTTCATATCCTTCGTCTGCCCACACTTCCCGCTGGTCGCGCCGCCGGAATTCTTCAATCTTTACGATCTCGCGAAGCTGCCGATGCCGCCGCTCCGCGACCCTTCGGACTTTCCCGACCATCCCGTCCTACAGAAGCTCCGCGAGGTGCAGAATTACGAGGACCATTTCCGCGACGAAGGGCACGTGCGGACCGCAGTTGCCGCGTACTACGGTATGGTCTCGTTCCTCGACGACAACATTGGACGCGTGCTGCAGACGCTCGATGCGACCGGGCTCTCCGCCGACACGCTTGTCGTCTACACGAGCGACCACGGCGATAACCTGGGTACGCGGACTTTTTGGGGAAAGTCCAACATGTACGAAGAATTGGTCGGGGTTCCGCTCATCCTCAAGGGTCCGGGCGTTCCGGCAGGAAGGCGCGTGGCCACGCCGGTGTCTCTGGTCGACGCCTATCCCACGATTGTCGAGGCCGTCGGCGAGTTGCTTTCGGCCGACGAGCGCGCGCTTCCGGGCCTCTCGCTCTTCAGCCTCCTCGCAGGGGGTGACGCCGACCGTGCCGTCTTCAGCGAATACCATGCGGTCGGGTCGCTCACCGGCATCTTCATGGTGCGGTTCCGCCAGTACAAATACGTCCACTACGAGGGCTACCGCCCTCAGCTGTTCGACCTCGCCGCGGATCCGATGGAAACACGCGATCTCGCGTTGGAGGTCGGCCACGAAGCCGTCATCGCCGAAGGTGAACGGCGTTTGAGAGAAATATGCGACCCGGCGCGCGTATCTCGGCAAGCGTTCGACGATCAGGAGCGCCGCATCCTCGCATTCGGCGGGAAGGAGGCGATCCTGAAACGCGGCAACTACCCCTACACGCCGGCACCAGGCGAGGCGCCGCGATATTCATAGTCCCTATGCCCGTTGCTGGCGGATATTGTTGAAAAACTCCCCGGAGTGACTTCGACGTCCCGTCCTTTACGAGGCGCCCGGAACATGATTCCGGGAGCGCGCCTTTCCTGAATCAAATTACTCCGCGGCGGGGTGAGCTGGGCTAGGCGAAGAAAACGGTTCCTGCCGTTTTCAGATGACCGGATCAGGGGAGAGTTCTTCAACACAATCGACCCATGGCGGACGTCCAGCTCGCCGGTCGGCGCTCCGCCGCCTTTCGAGGCCGCCGCCTGTGTCCTGGCTATAGCATCCCGCGGGGGGTCTGCGGCGGATGGCCGCTCGCGGGTGGTCACGGTTCGATGGGCCGGGACGAGGCTACCTAGTCATCGCGCGTGCTTCGGCCCCGTAGGTTACCTGTCCCGCAGCCCTCAGGCCGGCATCTCGATCTGCACCTTCACCTGACCCGGCGGCTGACTTGCGGCGAACTCGAAGGCCTCGACGCTCTCGTCGAAACTAAAGGTCTTCGTGATAAGCGGCGCGACGTCGATCGCGCCGGAGGCGAGCATGGCGACGCAACGCGGGTACACGTGGGCGTAGCGGAAGACGTGCTCTATGCGGACTTCCTTCACGCTCGCCTTCGCCACGTCGTGGGCGAACGGCGAAAGCGGCAGGCCTATCATCACAGCGCATCCGCCGGGGCAGACATAGTCGAACACCTCAGCCGCGGCTTTCTCATTGCCGGAGCACTCGAAAACGAGATCGGCACCCCATCCGGCAGTCTCGTGCATCACGGTCTCCGTCAGCGAGCGTGAGCGCACGTTGACGCCTACGACTGCACCGGGGACGGCGCCGAGCTTCTCGGCGATAGCGAGCTTCACGTCGTCCACGTCGCTGATGATGACGCGCGCGCAACCTGCGGCGAAGGCGGCAAGCACCGTCACGAGTCCGATCGGGCCGGCACCGACGACGACCGCGACGTCGCCCGGCGTGACACGCGCCTTGACCGTGCCGTGGACACCGACGGCGAGCGGCTCGACCATGGCGGCGGCGGCGAAGGAGACGTTGTCCGGAAGCTTGAAGGTGAAGTCGGCCGGATGGACGACGGTCGGCCTCAGGATTCCGTGCACCGGCGGCGTTGCCCAGAAGCGCACCGCCGGATCGAGGTTGTATTTGCCGAGACGCGACGCCTTGCTCGTCGGGTCGGGGATGCCGGGCTCCATGCAGACGCGGTCACCGACGGAGAGTTCGGTCACGTCGGCGCCCGTCTCTATGATGATACCCGAGCCTTCGTGCCCGAGGATCATCGGAGCGCGCACAACGAACTGCCCGATGGCGCCGTGCGTGTAGTAGTGGACATCGCTGCCGCAGACGCCGACGGTGTTCAGCTTGATCCGCACGTCGCGCGGCCCGAGCCGATCGTCGGTTTCGATGTCACGGAGCGAAAGTTCAAGCTTCTTTTCCAGGACGAGTGCTTTCGTCATTTTCTTGCTTTCTCAACCGCGCTTGATGATGACCACGCCGAGGACGATGGAGATCGCCGTCGCAATGTAAAGGGAGAAACCGAGCGGTTCCAGGAACCGCATCCACAGGAGGTGGATCGCCACGAAGGCGACGACGCCGATGAAGCCCCGGTCGAAGGCGTTGGTGGTGATGGGAAGGAAGCCTTCGCGCTCGGCCGTCTCCGGCGCTTTCGTGGCGATATGGGGTTCGACGGCCATGTGCTACCCCTTCACCGCGCCGAAGGTGAGGCCGTGGACGATGTGACGCTGCGCCAGCCCCACCAAGAGCAGCGCCGGCAGCAGCGTCAACGTCGCGGTCGCCGCCATCTGCCCCCAGTTGGTGCCGGTCACCGTCACGAATTCCGCAAGGCCGGTGGTGATCGTGCGCGCATGCACGCTCGTCAGCGTGGCGGCGAACAGGTACTCGTTCCAGGCGAAGACCCAGGTGAGGATCGCGGTAACCGCCAGTCCGGGCCGCGCGAGCGGCAGGACGACCTTGGTCAGCACCTGCCAGGTGTTGGCCCCGTCGACGAAGGCGGCCTCGTCGAGCTCCTTTGGAATCCCCTCCACGATGCCACGCATCGTCCAAATGGCGAACGGGAGATTGAACACGCAGTAGAGCATGATCAGGCCGATGCGCGTGTCGTAGAGCTTCCAGTCTCCGATGGCGAAAGTGCGCGTGAAGAGCAGAAAGAGCGGCAGAAGGAACACCGCCGGCGGCGCCATGCGGTTGGTGATCGTCCAGAAGAAGATGTTCTCCTTGCCGACCAGCCGGTAGCGCGAGAGCGCGTAGCAGGCGAGAAGCGCCAGCGTCGTGACGAGCAGTGCGTTCGACGAGGCGACGATGAGCGAGTTCATCATGTAGAGCTGGAATGACGGGTTGGTCAGCGTATCGGTGTAGTTCGACCAGAAGAAGCTCGAGATGATGAAGTTCGGACTGCCGAAGAGCTCCACGCGGCTTTTCGCCGAGACGACGAACATCCAGTAGATCGGGAAGAGCGTCACCAGACTGGCGGCGATCCAGAAGAGAACCTGGCTAAGGCGTCCCTGCGTGCGCATCACTTCCCCGTATCTTGTCCACGCCTTGTCATAAGGCCGGCATAGAGAAGCCAGCAGATGACGACGGTGAAATAGAGGGTGAGCAGCGACGCCGCCGAGCCGAAGCCATAGTCGGTCTTCGGAAAGACGACGCGCCAGATGTAGAGGCCGATATAGCGCGTCGCCGAGCCCGGCCCGCCGCCGGTCAGCATCCACACCTCGTCGACGATTCTGAGCGCGTCCATCATCCGGATGAAGACGGTTGCCAGGATCGCCGGCCTGAGCAGCGGCAGGGTTATGTACCAGAAGATCTGGGAGCGGCTCCCGCCGTCGATCTGGGCCTGCTCGTAGGGCTCCTTCGGCAGCGACGAAAGCGCAGCGAGAAGCGTCAGCGTGACGAGCGGCGTCCAATGCCACACGTCCATCAAAATCGTCGTGATGAACGCCTGGTTCGGATAGCGCCCGATCTGCAGCGTGATCCCGAACCAGTGATCGAAATAGTAGGGAAGCGGACCGAGACCGGGGACGGTGAGAAGGCGCCATGTCGCGCCTACTGCGATCGGCGCCACCATCAGCGGCAATGTGTGAATGGTGCGGAAGAACCCCTTGAGCGGGAAGTCGCGCATCAAGAGCTGGGCAAGCAGATAGCCGAGCACCACTTCGCTCAGGACCGCCCAGAAGCCGAACTGCACGGTAAGCCAGAGCGAATGCAGGAACTGCGTGTCGAAGACCAGTCGGCGATAGTTCTCAACCCCGGCAAAATGCGGATTGGGATCGAGCGCGAAGGAATTCCAGCTCGTGAACCCAACGACCAGCACGTAGACGAAGGGCAGGACGCCGAAAATCCCAAGAATTGCCAGCGTGGGCGCCAGAAGCAGCCAGCCGGTCGCCGTCGATCGCATGCGGCCCCCGTTTCTGTCAGCCGACCGCGAGATGCGGAGATTTCCCCTTCGGGGAGTGGCCGCTTTTGCCGCGTCAGCCGTGGAGTCGAACCGGGACGGCGCTAGGCCGCCCCGGTTCAAATCAGGCTACTTGCGATAGCCGAGGTTCTTCAACTCCTCCTCGGCCGCGGCAGCCATCTGGTCGAGGGCGTCTGACGGGTTGAGATCGCCGGTGATCGCTTGCCAGAAGATCGGAGCGGTCGCTTCACGCACCTGCGCGTGGAATGGATAGGGCGGTGCGCCGGCAAACAGATAGCCCTTGTCCTTCATCAGCGTGTAGTAGTGATCGGTCTTCTCATCTTGCGCCTTGACCTTTGGGTCATCGTACGTCGACGTCAAGGTGATGCGCGACCCGGCGACTGCCCAATCCGCCTGCACGGACGGCTGGCCGATATACTCAAGGAAGAGCACCGCGGCGTCCTTGTTCTTAGACGAGGTCGGGATGCCGAAGGCGCCACCATCATAGTAGCCGATATATCCCTTGCCGGACTCGGCGTCTTCCATCACGCCGGGCTCAAGCGGGGGCAGCGCGACGCCGACTTTGCCGACCACCTTCGACTTGTCCGCGTTGGTGGCGATCCATGCGGCGTTCTCGCCGTAGACCAGGCCCTGAGCGGCGCGGCCGGCGGCAAAGGTCGCGGCAACCTCGTCCCAGGTCGACTGCGTCGATTCCGGGGGAGCATAATTGAGGTTGTTCAGCCACCAGGTCAGCGCGGCTTTGGCCTTGTCGCTGTTCATCGAGCCGCCGTGCTCGACCGACGCGCCATAGTTCTGGTCGGCATTGATGCCCCAGTTATAGACGCCGAAGGTCGGCGCGACGCTCTCGAAGAACTCATACCATGAAGCCACGTGGCCGGTATGCGCCTGCACGGTGGAGCCCCAGAGCTCCATGTTGTGGTCCTTGCCCCACTGCGTGAAGAACTCTGCGATGTCGGTGTACTGCTTGTGGGTCGTGGCCGGAGCCAGATCGTAGCCGTACTTGTCCTTGAACGCCTTCTGGATGTCTGGATTGTCGAACAGATCCTTCCGATAGAGGTAGACCTTGATGAACGACTCCATCGGAACGCCGAAGACATCGTTGTTCTTGGTCGGATCCTTGAAATAGTTGAGGAAGCTCGTGAAATTGTCGAAGTTGAAGTCCGGCGCCTTCAGGCTGGGATCGTCCGCGAGTCCCTTCGTGATGTCGACGAGGAAGTTGCGGGCGAGGTAGCTGTAGATGATGTCCTGCTCGATGTAGACGAAGTCATAGATGCCGGTTTTGGCTTCCATGTCCTTGATCGCCTTGTCATACATCTGGTCCCAGGACGTCGTCTCGAAATTGACGTTGATGCCGGTCGCCTTGGTGAAGGCTGGTCCGAGCACGTCCTTGACGTAGTTTGAGGGCGGCGTGGATTCGGACACGCCGGTGATCGTGGTACCCTTGTATTTAGCACCTGCGTCGGACCAGAAATCGGCCTGCGCGGCGGTGCCGCCTGCCAATATGGCCACGGCCGCAAGGGCCGCCTTGACTGTCAAAGCTAAACGCATCGTCGCATTCCTCCCTTCCATGCGGGGCTGCGGCCCCGACCTCTCGGATGCGAGGCGGGCTCGCATCCGTTGTCTGCAGGCAACTTAACGTGAAGGCAGCCCGCACTGTGATGGCGTGTTGATCTCGCTAGCCGCTGATCCAACGCAGTGAACTACTCTCGCCGTCGGTTACCCCGATTAACAACGGTTGCGCAGACGCAACGTGGACGCCACGCCGTTTCAGGCATCGCATTGTGCAATTTTTTCTGGAACCAGATAATCGACAACAAGCCGGACGATGAGGCGCTGCGGCAGAGTCCTGTCGTGCTTCTGATACGAAAACAGCCCGGCGAGGCATGTCACGGGGTGGCTTTTGATCCCGGAGTGAAAGAAAGTATCAGTCATGCCCCCGCAAGTGGTGGTGTCCATCGCAAGGGAGGGGGCATGATTGCATCATGCCTCGCGCCTTTGCGCGTGGGCCAAGCAAGAAGAACATTCGGGAGGACGATATGGAGCGAGTGTCTTTCGCCAGCGACCGTGTCCCCGGAGCGTCTTTGTTGAGGGACGAACGTACCTCATCGCGGCCGGCGATGCGTATGACGCAACCAGACTTCGAGCTGATTGTCGGCCAGCCGCGCCAGTCCTTCCGCTGGAACGTGCACGAATATCCGTTTCCGCTCGCCAAGTGGCACTACCATCCCGAATACGAGCTGCATCTCATCCAGGAGACCTCCGGCAAGATGTTCGTCGGGGACTATATCGGTAACTTCCAGGCCGGCGTGCTCGTCCTCACCGGCCCCAACCTGCCGCACAACTGGGTGAGCGACATTGCCCCCGGCGAAGTCGTGAAGGATCGCGACATGCTGATCCAGTTCAGCGACGGGGTGGTGCGCGAGATGATGCGCGTGTGTCCGGAGCTGGAAGAGGTCAGCCCGCTGCTTGACGATGCACGCCACGGGATCGAGTTCCTGGGCGAGGACGCGAAGATCGGGGCGCGCCTGCTTCGGCAGGTGGGTCGCGCCAGCCCCACGCGGCGGGTGCTTCTCTTCCTTGAGCTGCTCGATCTCCTGAACCGCTCGGAGAACCGGAAGATCCTGTCGAGCACGGATTATTCGCCGACACTCGATCACGACGTGTCGGAAATGATCAACAAGGCAATCGACTTCCTGATCCACAATCTCACGGAAGATATCCGCCTTTCAGAGGTGGCGCGCAGCTGCGGCATGTCGGACTCGGCCTTCTCGCGCTTCTTCAAGAAGAACACCGGACACGGCTTCGTGCGCTACATGAACCGCATGCGCGTCAATCGCGCCTGCATGCTCCTCACCGAGACGACGTTGCCGGTCACCGACATCTGCTTCGAGAGTGGTTTCAACAATCTATCGAACTTCAACCGGCAATTCCTTTCATTCTGCGGCGTGACACCCTCGGAGTATCGGCGCCACTCGCAGCGCAACGCGACGTGCTCGACGGAGCTCTTCAATGTCGAGGCGCACGAGACCGCGCTGATCGGCGGCGCGAACTCGGCTCACAGTCGCAATTGACGAGCGCGTCCTCTATCCGGGCCGCGAGCCGTTCACTCCGTTTGACGGGTAAGCGTCTCGGGCGCGCCGAGCGGGAGGCAGACCTCATGCTGCAGGCAGTATCCATCGGTTCGATCGGGGAGCTACCGGTCGCGCTCGCCTGTGTCACAAAGAACGGGCTCAGCACAAGCTGCGCGGCTGGATCGGTCGTGACGGTGGACGGAGGCCAGGCCGCGCGCTGAGGCGGCAAGACGGAAGAAGCGCCGCGCGCCGCGCGGCGCCTGTACGAAGGGGGGAGAGACGAGATGGCCGGAGAACTGCAGGGCAAGGTCGCCGCGGTGACGGGCGCGGCGTCGGGCATCGGGCGAGCCAGCGCCGAGGCGATGCTCGCGGCCGGTGCGCGCGTGGTGCTCGTCGATCGCGACGAGAAGGGGCTCGCGTCGCTCCGCGACAAACACGGCGACGCAGCGATTCCGCTCATCATCGATCTGCTCGACCCGGAGAGCTGCGCGACGCTCTTGCCGGGGATATTAGAGAAGGCAGGCAGACTCGACATCCTGCACGCCAATGCCGGGACCTATATCGGCGGCGACCTGGTCGATGCCGACACCAGGACGATCGACAGGATGCTGAACCTCAACGTGAACGTCGTGATGAAGAACGTCCACGACGTCCTTCCGCATATGATCGAGCGCCGCTCGGGCGACGTCGTGGTGACGAGCTCGGTGGCGGGTCACTTCCCCATTCCGTGGGAGCCGGTCTATTCAGCGTCCAAATGGGCCATCACTTGTTTCGTCCAGACCGTGCGCCGCCAGGTCTTCAAGCACGGCATCCGCGTCGGATCGGTCTCGCCCGGTCCCGTCATCAGCGCGCTTCTCGCCGACTGGCCGGAGGAAAACCTGAAGAAGGCCAAGGCGAATGGCAGCCTGATCGAGCCGACCGAGGTCTCCGATGCAGTGATGTTCATGCTGACGCGGCCGCGCAACGTGACCATCCGCGACATGGTCGTTCTGCCGTCCAACTTCGACATTTAGGGGAAGGTATGAGCGCGTTCCGGGTGGCGGCGAAGCTTAGGAGGGGAAAGCGGCATGGAGTTCACTGACAAGCGAGCGCTCGTAACGGGAGCCGGAAAGGGAATTGGGCGGGTCACCGCGGTCAAGCTGGCGGGCGAAGGCGCAAAGGTGATCGCGCTCAGCCGCACCGCCTCCGACCTGGAAAGCCTGAAGCAGGAGATCGGGTGCGATACGATCACATGCGATCTGGCTGACATGGAGGAGACCCGACGCGCCGTTCTTGCGGCGCGGCCGTTCGATCTCCTCGTCAACAACGCCGGCACCACCAAGCTGGAACCGTTTCTCGACACCTCAATCAAGACGTTCGACTGGATGATGAGCGTGAACACCAAGGCGCCCATGGTCATCGCACAGGAGGCGGCGCGCGACTGGATCGCCCGCGGGCACAAGGGCGCCATCGTGAATGTATCCAGCATGGCCGCCTTCCAGGGCCTCCCCGATCATACCGCCTACTGCTCCACCAAAGGAGCGCTCGACGCCATGACGCGCGTGATGGCCGTGGAACTGGGTGCGCATGGCATCCGGGTGAACTGCGTCAATCCGGTGGTGACGCTGACGCCGATGGCGGTGAAGGCGTGGAGCGACGAGGCCAAGGCCGCCGCGATGCTGAGCCGCATCCCGCTCGGCCGCTTCGTGGAGCCTGAGGAGGTGGCGGACGTGATCCTGTTCTTGCTCGGCGACCGCTCTTCGATGGTGACCGGGTCGGAGATCCTCGTCGACGGTGGCTTTCGAGCGCGATGATGACGCCGGCTCACTAAACCTCCGCCGTAACTCATCGAGCTTCCGGCGACGAGCGGTCCGTGAGCCCTTCGACCCGCAGGCGCGGTAGCGCTTCAGGATCTTGTAGCCGGTCTTGCGCGAGATCGAGAACTCCTCGCAGAGCCCCGACATCGTCTCCCCGTCGAGCAGACGGGCGATGAACTTCACCCGCTCGTCCATGATGTGACACTCCTTCCAGGGCACCTTTGCTCTCCCCGCAAAGGCCCAAAAGTGTCACCCATGTCTCCGGAATGTCGTGTCACCCATCTCTCAGGAAGGGCACCACTGCGATCCAAATCGAAGTGGGGTGCCCTTCTTCGCTAAGGTTGGTGCCGCTGCCGGCTTCAAATCCGCTCTCCGGGCTTAAGTTTCGTGCTACTTCGCATTCTCGAAGACGCGATAGCTCTCGGCCGTCTTTGCGGCCACCAAGTCGCGACTGGCATCGTCAAAGCTCTTGAAATGCGGCGTGGCGAGGTGGTCGGCGAAAGCGGCTTCGTCGGCATAGATCTCGTAGAGAAGCACCTGATCCGCGTGGTCGGAGGTGAGTACGTCGAAGCGATAGCAGCCGGGCTCGTCGCGCACCGAAGCGCTCGCGTTCTCACGCACGAGGCGGAGAAAGGCGCCCCGGTTCCCGGGCTTCAGGGTGAACGACACGACAAGAGCAAATCTGCTCATCCTCGTCTCCGGCTTGTTGCAAGAGTCTACCCTCTAGCCGAACCGGACCTCGGCGACGGCATAGGGCTTGAGCGTCAGCGCTTCGGCGCTGACCTCGACGCGTGCTGCAGAACTCCGCCAGTCAGGATCGCGGCAAGCAGCCTCGAAGGTTGTCTCGTCGAGCATCAACGCGCGACCGCTTTTCGTCGCGCCGTCGACCTCGACGACCTGCTCGACACCCGTCAGGTTAGCGAGCCGGAGATTGAACCCGCCGTTTTCAGCGACGGCCAACGCCTGAATCGCTCTCGCGTTCGAGCTCGTGGTCGCATGCAACGTGCCGTCGAGCGCGGCGTGCCCGGCGATGACGTGATAGTGCGGATAGACCGGCGCTTTCGCATCGTCGAACCACGGCTGCGCATAGGGCTGTTTCTCGTAGACGATACTTGAGGGCCCGCCAGCGGCTGCGAGAGTGACGGCATCGACGCCTGCGGCGGCTGCCCGTGCCAGAAACCCCTGATACCAGGCTGCACCAATCAGTCCGCGTTCGCGCGGGTCGACGGCGTTCATCGCCTGGCGAACATTCTTCGGATTTGGCGCTGGGCCGGCACCGTAGGGATTCGCCCGCATGGAGATCGCGGTCGGGAAGACCCAGTAGGGCCTGCCGCCGCCGAAGGCCCTGACCGAGCGGAAGATCGACGGCGTTGCCTCGAGCGTCTCGGTCATCGAGACGTCGTCGCCGGCATGCACGATGGGAAGGCCAGTATGACAGATGAAATCGAGCAGATCAGCGGGAGGACGCTTCCGGTTGAGCTCGGTGAAGTAAGAGAACATGCCGCCGCCGACGGGCACTTTCGGAAAGGCCGCGCGCGTAGCCGCCATGAGCTCCGCCCAGCCGGGGGCTTTCGGGAACACGGAGCCGGGGAGAGTGCTCTTGAGATCACAGGCCGGCGACACTGCGACGCGGGAGAAGCGCACGCCACCCTCCGCTGTGGCGGACCGGATTGCAGCGATGTCTCGCCGCATGATCTCCAGCTCGTCCGTTGGCTTGCCGCCGTCGTCGACGCACGGAACGACCGCTTCGAGCACCAGATCGGTGCCGGTCTTGGCGCCTAGCTCGGCGAAGCCGCGCATCGTCGACGCGTCGTCGCCGTTGCGTGGATCGAAGTGGCAGACGAGGAATGATGGGCACGCCTTCTTGACAAGTGCAGCATGACCGATCGCTGCCGCCGTGCTTTCGGCCGGCGCCGCGAGTCCAAGCCGTGGAATCGCATGCCCTGCTGCAGCGCCGATCTTAACGGCGACCGGCGCTTCGGCGGTACCGCCTTTCGCCGGCGCCGGCAGGGCCCCTTCGACCTTCAGGCTGACGCGTTGCAAGAGCTTCTCGCCGGCTATCAGTGTGTATGGCCACGGCAGCGCGAGCGGCCGCACATAGGTCTTGTAGGAGGCGTCCATCCAGTTGCGATGGTCCTCCATCTCGAACGTGTCGCCCTCCATGCGGCAGACCACCTTCAGTCCGGCGCTTACCTCGTGGGTGAGGGCGCGGATGTCGAGGAAGGGGCAGGCTGGATCGACAAGATCGGGAAACGTCGATCTTTCGACGCGGCCGTCGGTGTGCTCGACGGAGAGCGGTGCGCCGACTACGCCGTCAAGCGGGTGGAGAACGACGAAGCCGGTTCGGTTAGTGATGAAGTCGGTGAGCGCCTCGCCCTCGGCGGCGAAGGAGAGCGATCCGTCTGAGCTCCCCTCGATTCGCGCGACGTAGCGAAAGGCCTGGCTGTCGTCCTTGCAGACGGCGTCGTAGGTCACGATGAAGCGGTCGGCGCTCTGCTCTATTTCGAGGTTCGAGATTTCGGGGCTGTACGTACCCCAATTGCGGTCGCGCGACAGGAAGGCGATGGCGCGGAGTGCTTCCTTTCCGCCGATCTTGATGTAGCGAAGGTTGCCTGCGTCGAGCGCCGCCTCGAGCGCGCCGCACGAAAGCATCGTCATTTCGCCAACCGGTTCCTCGGTACCGAAGAGCTTCACTTGGCGAGATGATTTCATCGCGGGATCCTTGTGGCGGACGACATCTCGGGTCAGGCAGCGGGACGGAGCACCCGGTCGGTGCTCGGGTCGATGAAGATCGCACGCGGCATATCGACCAGAAGCTCGACACTGGTGCCCGGCTTCTCGACCGCATGCGAGGGCAGCTCGACGGTGGCCTCCACTCCACCGAGCTTGAATTGCGCGAAGGTCCGCGTTCCCGTCGGCTGCACAAGGTCGATCGTCGCCGTCAGCCGGGCCTGGCCTGGACGCAGCGTCGCTCCGTCAAGACGCGTCATGTGTTCCGGCCGGACGCCAAAGATCAGGTCTTTCTGTCCCAGCTTGGAAAGGAACTCGGATTGCGCGCTCGGCACGGGCAGCGAACGGCCGTCGCCGAACTCGATGCGGCCCGTTTTGGCATCGCCCGCGAGTCGGCAGGGTATGAAGTTCATCCGCGGCGAGCCCAGGAAGCCCGCGACAAAGCGCGTGGCGGGGCGTTCGAAGAGATCAAGCGGAGCGCCCTGCTGCTCAACTTCGCCATCGCGCATCAGCACGATGCGATCGGCGAGCGTCATCGCCTCGATCTGGTCGTGCGTGACGTAGATCATGGTGGTCGAGATCTCCTGGTGCAGACGCTTGATCTCGACGCGCATCTCGTCGCGGAGCTGCGCGTCGAGATTGGAGAGCGGCTCGTCGAACAGAAAGAGCTTCGGCTTGCGAACGATCGCGCGGCCGATGGCGACGCGCTGCCGCTGACCACCTGAAAGATGCCGGGGGTAACGATCGAGCAGCGCGGTAATGCCGAGCATCTCTGTCGCGGCTTTGACGCGTGCATCGATTTCCGTCTTGAGAAGCTTCCGCGCCCTCAGCCCGAAGCCGATGTTGCTGCGGACTGTCATGTGCGGATAGAGCGCGTAGTCCTGAAACACCATCGCCACATCGCGGTCGCGCGGGCGCATGTCGTTCACCACCTCGCCGCCGATCTCGATCGTGCCGTCGTCCGCGTCCTCAAGTCCGGCGAGGGTTCTGAGGAGCGTGCTCTTTCCGCAGCCCGACGGCCCGACGAGAACCGTGAACTGGCCGTCGGGAATCTCAAGATCGACGCCGCGAACCGCATGCACGCCGCCTGCGTAGCGCTTGTGCAGTCCGGTGATTCTTACTTCTGCCATCGCCTTCAGCCACGTACCGCGCCGAGCGTCAGGCCGCGAACCAGGTGCCTCTGCGCAAGGACTCCGAGCACGATGGAGGGCACCAGCGAGACGATCGCCAAGGCGCTGGCCTCGCCGTACTGAGCGCCCTGGAATCCGAGGAAGGCGCGGAACACGGTCGGAAGCGTGAAAGCGTTGCGGCTTGTGAGGATCAGGGCGAAGAAGAACTCTGTCCAGCAGGCGATGAAGGCGAACACCGCCGCAGCGACAATTCCGGGCGCGGCAAGCGGAACGGCGACGCTCCAGAACGCGCGCCAGCGCGTACAGCCGTCAACCAGCGCCGCCTCCTCGAGTGAACGCGGCATCTGGCGGAAATAGGCGAACATCATCCACACCGTCACCGGCAGCGTGAACACGGTATAGGCGATGATCAACCCGATATGCGTGTCCTGCAGACCGAGCAACCGATAGTTCAAGAAGAGCGGCAGAATAATCGCGATCGGCGGCAGGAAGCGCTGCGACAGCACCCAGAACGAGAGGTGCTGTCCGCCCGTGTTGAATCGCGCGAGGCTATAGGCCATGAGCGAGCCGAAAAAGCAGGACAGAGCGGTCGCCGAGATCGAAATGATGAGGCTGTTGATGAGCCCGTCGAGGCCGCGATAGGCGAAAAGCGCGGCCGTGTAGTGCACCATCGTCGGCGCGGCGGGGAACCAGACCGGCGGCACCGCGAGATAGTCGTCGCTCGGTTTGATCGACGTGATGAAGACCCAGTAGAGCGGCCCAAGCACGAAGATCAGGTAGATGGCGAGGAACACGATCCGCCCGATCGGAAAACGCATCCGTCTTCGGCGTCTCCGGGAGGCTTCGACAGCTGTCATCGCGCCTCCGGCCGAAGCAATCGGCGCACCAGAACCTGGACGACCAGCAGCGTGAGGATGAGAAATATCCACGCTCCGGCGGTGGCGCGCGACAGATGGAATTGCGTGAAGCCGAGAACGTAGAGATAGAACGAAGCCGTGTAGGTCTGCGTCCCCGGTCCGCCGGCGGTCATGATGAAGATCGTGTCGAACAGCTTGATCGCATCGAGCAGGCGGAAGGTGACGGCTAAGAGCATCATCGGCGCGAGATAGGGGACGGTGATGTACCAGAAGGTATTCCAGGCGCCGACGCCGTCGAGTTCCGCCGCCTCGTAAACATGGGGCGGAATGGAGGTCAGCCCGGCGAGCAGGATGACGAACATGAACGGTGTCCACTGCCAGACGTCCGCGAGGACGAGCGCCAAGTAATTCCAGGGCTTCTCCGTTAGCCAACCGATCGTCACATCGTGACCCACGAGGAAGCCGAGCAGATAGTTCGTGGGACCGAACGGCCGCTGCAACAAGAGTGCCCAAGCCTGACCCACGATCACCGGGCTGATGAACAGCGGTACGATCAGGATCGAAATGATGATGCCGCGGCCGCTAAACGTCTTGACGAGCACGAGGGCCAGCGCGAGGCCTAGCAGGAACTCGGTCAACACGTTGGCGACGGTCAGTCCGGCGGTTACGCCGATCGAATGAACGGCGACTGGATCGGCGATCACCTGCCGGAAGTTCTTCAGGCCGACGAACGCATGGCCGGGGATCTGGAAGTCGTAGTTGACGAACAGCACCCACAGCGAAAACAGCAGGGGATAGATCGAGATCGCAAGAATCAGCAGCGCTGCAGGCGCGACCAGCAGCCACTTGAAACGCCAATCGCTTTTCTTTGAGGACGGCACTCTTCGTCGCGCGGCGGGCGCGAGCGGCGTGCTCATCGTGGCGCTCTCCGACATGCGGCTAGCAATCTCTTCCTTACCACTTACTTCTGCTTCTTTGTTTGACGGGCCAGCCGCCGGCGCAAGGTGCGTCGACGGCCGGACAAGAGCTGCGAGGGCAGGCGGATCTAAGAAGGGCCGCCTGCGGAGCCGAGCCTAGAGGGTGACTGCCATGCCCATCGATTCGACCGTATGGTCGGCCGAGGAGCCGGGCAGTTTCTTGTATTCCGCGAAGAACGCCTTCTGCGAATTGACGCCGAGATTCTCCGTTGTGGCGTCCCATTCGGCGGCGGCCGTCGTCAGCGCTTCCTTCGGATCGGTGCCTGCCCAGACCGCCGAGCACATCCGGTCGAGCGACAGTGCGTAGTCCTGCCAGCCCGGCATGATCATGTCGAGGAGACCGACATTCGCAGAGTTGTTCAGGTTGCGCAGATAGTCCTTCGCGGTCGGGAAGAGCGCGCCGTAAAGGTCCGACCTGAAGTGCGACAGGCGGTAGGGATCGCGCAGCGAGTAAGGCAGCATGCAGCGCGCGAGCGACACCGGCGGTGAGCACGCCCATTGCATGAAGAGGTACGCGGCTTCGGCGTTGGCCGAATCCGACGAAAGCGCCTTGCAATATCCGGTCGCGTGCTCCGGATGGCCGCCCGGAACGATCGCGTATCCAACCTTGTCGGCGATCGTTGATTGCGGGATGAAGTTGATCGCCTTGTCACTCTGCGAATAGCCGGCGGTCATACGCCCGGTCGGCGGCCAGGAGTAGATCATGGCCACCTTGCCCTGCAGCCAGGCAGCCCAGAGCGCGACGGCGTCGAGCTCGTTGTTGCCGGGGATCGAAGCGTTGTTCGCGGCGATCATGTTCTGCAGCGTCTTGACGCCGGCGTCCGAGGCGAGTTGCGCCTTCATGGCGTCATCGAAGAAGACGCCGCCGTTCGCGCGATACTGCTGCAGGAAGTCGGTACTGGTTGCCGGGGCTGCCGGCTTTGCGGAAATGGCCGGCGCCATAAACGTTGGGCGCCATGTTGTCGGTGATGAACTGGGCGACCTGCGCGTAATCCTCCCAGGTCTTCGGCACTTCCAGCGGTTTGTTGAACTTCGCCTGGTAAGCGTCTTTCAGCTTCTGATCCCCGAAGACGTCCGTGCGGTAGTAGAGGGCGAACATGTCGCCATCGTCGAAGAAGCCCCAAGTTTTGCCTTTGTAGGTCGGCAACGCCTTGTAAAGCGGATGGTAGTCGTCGAGATCCGCCATGTTCATGTACTTTGCGAAGTAGTCGTCAAGCGGCGCGATCACACCGCCGTCAGCGAGCGAGGGGGTCCACGCCGGCTCGATGTCGAGCACGTCATAGGCGCCCGATGCCGCAATGTGCTCAGCGACCGGCTTGGAAAACTGGTCCGGATGCGAGAGCTCGACGACGTTTGATTTGATGCCGGTGAGCTGCTCCCACACAGGACCTGAGAAGTTGCGCGGGTCGAGGGCCTGCAGGCCTGACTCGTAGGTCATGTTGATGGTAACCCCAGCGTATTGCTTCGCGGCCTGCGCGGCGCGGTAGGCGGAGCCGTCGGCCGGACCGTCAGTCGATGCCTTTATTGCGGCGGCCTGCGCCTTGCCGAGTGGGGTCGAGGCATCAGCAAGGTCGACCGCCGCCTGCGCCAGAGCAAACTGCGTCAGCGCCGGAAGGGCGCCGCCCGACAATGCAAGCATGCCGGCCGCCTGGCCGAACTTCTTGATGAAGTCACGGCGTGTCGGCTCGCCCCTCAGCCAAGCATCGACCTCGGCGGCGAGGCCTGTTTCGAAATCACGACGTTCGCGTTCGTTCATTGCTTCCTCCCTTTTCACACGCCCACTGGTTTTCTTGTCGTGAGCCGCGAGAGACGGTTTCCCGCGGGCGCGTGTTCTTCGCTTGAGTTTCGACCCTCCTCACGCAGCGAAGCGGGCGCCGAGATCGGCCAGGCGACGCTTCCACTTTGCGTTTTCGAAGACTTCCTTGTTGATCACGCCGCGCGGCTGTCGGCCGTGCATGATCTCAAGCACGGCGGCGATGTCTGCGGCGCCGTTTCCAGCAAAACATTGGTCGGTCCAGCAGAGCGAGTGCGGCGAGACGATGACGTTGTCGAGCTTGAAGATCGGTGCGTCCGCTGGCGCCGGCTCAACCTCGAAGACATCGAGCCCCGCTCCGGCGATGGTGCCGTCAACGAGCGCCTTGTGAAGCGCCTTCTGATCGACGACGGGGCCGCGCGCCGTGTTGATGAGATAGGCGGTGGGCTTCATCATCTTCAGCCGCTCGGCGTTGACGAAGTGGTGCGTCGCATCGGAGAGCGGCACACTCACCGAAAGGAAGTCGGACTGCTTGAAGAGTTCCTCGGCGGAGACGAGCTCGACGCCAAGCTTGCGTGCTGCCGCTGCGTCGACGTAAGGGTCATGCGCAATGAAGCGCATGCCGAACGGCGCTGCCATGCGGAAGACCTCGGCGCCGATGTTTCCCATGCCGAGCTGGCCGAGCGTCTTGCCGATCAGGCCCTCGCCCATGAAGTTGACGCGCTTCGCCCAGCCGGAGGGCCCCTCGCGGCAGAGGCGGTCCTTGATCAAGAGCTTCTGCGACAGCGCAAGAACATATGTCACGACCGAGACCGCAACGGGGCGGCGGATGCCGTCAGGCGTGATGATCGCCGCGACGCCGTTCTCGTTGCAGGCCGGGATGTCGACGTTGTCGTAGCCGACGCCGAAGCGGGCCACGGCGGCGAGCCGGCCGCCGCCCGGAAAGGACTTCTGATCCATGCGCGGTGCTAGCAGGATCAGCGCGTCGCAGTCCTCGAGGCCCTTCGCAGGCATGATGCCGTCGACCGGATCGACCCAGCGCACCTCGACCTTCGGATCTTGCATGATGGGCGTCAGGTCGAAGCTCGGGAAGGTTGGGCTGCCGTCGGCTTTCCGAAAGTCTCCCGAGAGCGCGATGCGAAAACGGTCCATCTTCCGCCTCCTAACGCCTCTTCGCCGTCTTCTTGGCGGGACCCGCTTTGCGCACCTTCGCCCCAGCCTTGCCTTTGGAGGCCTTCCGAATGCCGCCGACTCCAGCCGTCAGCGCCGCCTGGAACGTCCAGACGTCGCCGGAGTAGCAGATGAAATCGAAGCCCTGTCCGAAGAGGTCCACTCCGGAGGCAACGTCCGGAACCAGCCGGCCGTAGGCCTTGTTGTGCTTGCGACAGGCCGCGTAGGTGCTGCGGATCGCGTCCTTGAACTTCGGATGGTCGAACTGGCCGGGGATACCGAGCGAGCACGACAGGTCGAAGTGCCCGATCCAGAGGCAGTCGACGCCATCGACGGCTGCGATCGCCTCTGCATTCTCGACGCCGGCTGCCGTCTCGATCTGCGCGAAAAGCGTGGAGCGGGCGTTCGCGGCGGCGAGTTTGTCGAGAACGGCGCCGCCTGTGTAGTGGTCGTGCGCTACGCCGAGTGCCACGCCGCGCTTTCCCTCCGGCGTGTACTTCATGCAGTCGAGGAGCGCGCGCGCTTCCTCTGCGTCGTTCACCATCGGCACCATGATTCCCTCGGCACCCATGTCGAGCGCGCGGGCGATGTGGTGATATTCCTTCGATGGCACACGTACGATGGCGGGAACCGAGGCGGCTTCGAAATAGCGGAGTGCCGTCTTGATCGTCTCGTTGTGGAAGCCCGAGTGCTCGGTGTCGAAGAGCACGAAATCGCAGCCGGCGTTCTTGAGCAGATAGCCGATGCCGGGGGTGACGAATTCGACGATGAAATGGCCAACTTTGACCGTGCGCTCACGCGCCATCTGCTTCAGACCAGCAGCGGCCATCGGCGTCCTCCCTCCCGCTTCCCGTTGACCGGGATTTTCACGACTGATTATACCAGATTGCTTTTTTCATCAAGAACGCGGGGGCTTTTGGGTGGCGTTCAGCTGGCGGCTCGGTAGTTCGCAATCCGGTAAAGCTCGTTCGCACGATTGAGATGATCGGCCATAGTCTTCGCCGCGGCCTCCGCCGTTCCGGCGGCGATGGCGTCGAGAATCTGCGCGTGCTCGTTTAAGGTGAGCTTCTCCAGTCCCGGAACGCTGACCGCGCCGCGATAGGTGGCGGCAAGCCATTTGAAGACCGCCTCGCTCAACGCGGTGAAGATGGGGTTGCCGCTTATCGCGGCGATCTCGCGATGGAAGTCGCCATCGCAGGCCACGAACCTTTCGAGGTCGTTTTGCGCCTCGGCCTGGGCCTGAAGCAGCCGCCTGAGCCTCATGATGTCGCTCGCCGAGTGCTTGCGGGCCGCGATCCGCGCCATCTCTATCTCGAACACGAGACGGGCCTCCTTGAGCTGCTCGAGGCTTGCCGGCGAATTGGTGAGGAACAACCGCATGCTCTCCCCGACCTGGTCCACCATCCTCGTGACCGACGGTGCGGCAACGCGGGCGCGGCGGCCGTGATGAATCTCAAGAAGGCCCATGCGCTGCAGGCTCTGAAGCGCCTCGCGTATGGCGGGGCGGCCGACGCCATAGAACTGCATCAGCCCGCGCTCCGAAGGCAGCGGGTCGCCGGGCGCGAGGTCGCCCCGCTTGATGCGCTCAAGAAGCCGCTCGCGGATATCGTCGGAGCGTTTCTGTCGCCCGTAACTCATCATACCAGTAGGATGCGTCACGTTGGCCATTAACGCAACGATGAGCTACGCCCCACGGTAGCTCGGCGATCGGAAGACGTTGAACGCAGGAGCGAGGTTCGACCGCGCGCAGTCTCGATGCTCCAACGGTGCCCGTTCTCAGACTGTCCGCTTTCTTCTCGTCGCCGGGTCCTCCAACATTCTAGTGATGCTGGATGCAGCGCACATCTCGCCATGCGTCTGCCCGGAGGCGTCAAGCGCCCAGGCCGATCGTGAATGAACACTCCTCGCCGGCGATGAAGAGGACGGCGGAAGTGATCTCTTCCACTTTCCCAAAACGTCCCACCGCATCTTTCAACAGCATGGGGTCGATGTGCTCCCGGCACGCCTGGCTCGAAGGCAACGTCGCAAATTGAAGCTTCCCGGAAAGCGGGAGTCGGAGCGGTCGCTGAAGTGGGCAAATCTCCACAGTGTTTCCCCAGCGCGCGTTGCCGATCCGCACCACTCGCAATGTGATTCGCACGCAAGCCGGAGTCTCAACGGGAATTTGTTTGCCTCGCTATCCGCCCTTGACCTAGCCTTCATGGCGCGGGGTTCTTGCCTCTTCAAACATTAACCGCTCGTGTGGCGCGTGCTGTTGCGGCGCCTGCGAGGCTAAAGCGTTGAGCTGGCGGCGAAGTGATGTCACGCCATGTCAATATTCGTCTCTGGTCGCTAGCGATTTTCGTTGCTGGGCTCGTTGTTGCTGGCGCCGCGACGCTGCAGTCCGTTACGGCCGAGACACTTTCGACCGCATCCCCGCAAGATGACGGCACTGCGGCTTTGGCCGCGAGTCTGCAGAGCTACCTCGCCGATCTCGATGGCAATGTCAGTCAGCCGGCGAAGAGCGCAGCGTCAATGGATGGCTTGCTTGCGGCGGCGGGCTCGCTGGTGCCGAACGATAGCATCCATGCCCCGGCGATCGAGAGCTTGCAGAGCTATCTGGCCGACCTGGAGGGACGCAACGGGCAAGCGGCGCGCGACGCGGCGGAAAGCGCGACGAAACGCCAGCTGGCACAGCTCGACACTAACGATCAGCTTCTGACCCCAAACGCTCCTAGTCAGAACGCCGGAGGTCAGGCGCCGAGCGACGCGGCTGCGGGGCAGACGAACTGCCCGTCCGGCGCGGCGCCAAGCAGCGACGATCTTCTCGCCGGGGGCGGCGCGGGGCAGGGCACCACGGGCTGCCCGCCCTCCGGCGGCGGCGATAATCTGCTCAACGCCGGCAGTGGCAGCGAGGACCTGCTTGCACCTTCACCTTCCGGCACGGGTTCCGGCTCAAGCGAGGATTCTGCTGGCGCCGGCGGAGTCGGGCGACCAGCTGCTCACGCCGGGCGGTGGCGGCACGGCCGGCGGTGGGGACTTGCTTGCGCCTAGCGGCGGCACGGCGGGCGGCGAGAATTTGCTGACACCCGCGGAGGGGACGGGCGAGACTGCCGAAGGCCCGAAGAAGGAAGAGGCCGCGCCCGCGGCGGCGGAGACGGCGGCCAATGCGGAACACGAGAAGCTGTTCCTGGAAAACAAATACCCGTCGGCGAACACCTGCGCGACCTGCCATCCGAAGCAGTACGAGCAATGGTCGGTATCGCAGCACGCTTATGCGCAGCTCAGCCCTGTCTTCATGGCAATGCAGATCGCCATCAACGTGAAGACGAGCGCGACGAACGGCGACTTCTGCATCCGCTGCCACACGCCGATCGGCATGAACATCAACGAGTTGCTGTATATCAGCAATCTCAAGCGGAACCCGTCCTCGCGCGAAGGGATTACCTGCGTCGCGTGCCACCGCGTCAGCAAGGCCTACGGCAAGATCAGTGGGCGCTTCGCGCTTGAGCAGGGCGATATCTATTCGCCGGTCTATGGACCGACGGGCGACAAGGAGCTGAAGCGGGTTCTGAGCCTGCCGGAGCAGTACCCGCGTCTCGACCTCCAAGGACAATCCGGGCCGTGCGATCCACACGGATGTCGTGCAGTTCTTCGAGCTGACGAAGCCTGGCTTCTGCGGAACCTGCCACGACGTGACGCTCCTTAACGGCTTCAGGCTGGAGGAGGCATTCGCCGAGTTCCAGCAGACGCCGGCGGCGAAGCGCGGCGTGAGCTGCCAGGATTGCCACATGGGCAAGGTGCAGGGTGTGGCTGCGGGCTACGATTTTGGTCCGGCGGCGATGGTCGGCGGCGAACCGACCCGCGACCGCAAGCTCACCGACCATTCCTTTTCTGGGCCGGACTACTCGATCATCCATCCGGGCCTCTTCCCGCACAACGTCGACGCTGCGAAGCTCAAGACGCTCGATGAGTGGCTGCAGTTCGACTACAAGGCCGGGTGGGGCACAGATGCCTTCGAGAACTCGGTGCCGAAAGACTACAAGTTCCCGGATGCGTGGAAGTCCGTCGACGACCGCTACGACGCACGCGATATCCTGAAGACGCAGTTCGAGCGGTTGGCGAAGGCCAAGGAGCGCCGTTTGCAGGTGCTTCGCAACGGCTTCAAGCTGAGCGACATCAACGTCGAGGAAAGCGACCGTCGCGCGCTGCGGTTCTCGCTCGATGTGATGAACGGCACCGACGGCCATGCGGTGCCGACCGGGTTCGATGCGGAACGGCTGCTCTTCCTGCAAGTCACCGTAACTGACAGCCACGGCAACGTCGTCTACGTCTCCGGCGACCGCGACCCGAATGGCGACGTGCGGGATCAGCATTCGCTCTACGTGCACAACGGCGAGCTCCCGCTCGACAAGGACCTGTTCAATCTTCAGTCGAAATTCATCGTGCGCCTGTTGCGTGGTGGCGAGCGCGAGCAGGTTCTCGCCATCAACCAATCCACGGACGTGCTGCCGTTCGTACGCCCCGAGGCGCGTGCAACGACGCTGTTCGGGCGTCCGAATGGGGCGCGCAAGCACAAGCAGACGATCGAGCCCGGCGGTAAGCGCACGGCGCACTACTCGGTGCCCGGCGGCAAGATCCGGCGCGGGGAGACCTACAAGATCGAAGTGAAGATGATCTCCCAGATGGTGCCGGTGAATTTGATCGCGGCGATCCAGGTTGCAGGTTTCGACTACCAGATGAGTCCGGCGGAGGTAGCCCGTCAGATTGTGGCCGGAAGCGTGGTGCTTTGGACGCGTAAGGCGACGGTCCGCATCGAATAGGGCCGCGCCTAATAAAAAGCAGGGGTGTTGGGGCGACAGACATGCGTTCTCGGGTCGGCAAGCTCGCTATTCCATGGGCGCTGCTCATCGTCGCCTGCTGCCCGCGCGCGCTCGCGGCCGGGAGCAGCTCGCTCAGCGAAAAACCGATACCGATGGTGACGGAGGCGCAGGTCAAGAAGGCGCACGCGCAGAGCGCATCCGGCGGGGGTCATGAGAGCAGCGCGCTCGTTACGCACCCGGTGCCGATGGTGAACGGCGACGAGGTTCTGAAGAAGACGCCGCCGATCCTGTCGATCGGCGATCCGTTTCTGGCGGCCGGGAATATCGCGCCGGGCATCACACTGCCGACGGGCGCCGTCTGGCAGCCGGCGCTCTGGCTCTTCGGCAGCTACAGCACGTCGGCCGGGTATTTTGACGACGGCGTCGCCCCTAGCCGCGAATACTGGTCGAACCGGCTCGACCTGTTCTTCAATTTGAAGCTCTCGCCGACGGAGCGCGTGCTGCTCGGGTTCTCGCCGCTATCGGAGGGGGGGAACCACACGGGCTTCGTGCATACGGAGGCGGGGGGCACCGACTTCGTGAATGCGACGAACATCGAGGTACGGACGCTGTTCTTCGAGGGCGAGCTCGGTGAGATCTTTCCAAGGCTCGCTCCAGACGACAACAAGGGGGTCGACATCGGCTTTGCGATCGGGCGCCAGCCGCTCCTCTTTCAGGACGGCGTCATGATCAACGACACGATGGACGCGTTCGGGATCACGCGAGACACCATCCCGATCCCAGGCATAACGCCGGACATGCGGATCACCGGCATCATCGGCTTCAATGACATCCGCCGCGATGATAACAAGCTCGACAAGGACGCGCTTCTCTTCGGCGTGTTCACGGAGACGGATCTGTGGGTCAGCACGGTCGATGTCGACGCGGCCTACGTCAACAGCGACAACCCGGCCGGTGGTGACGCGCTCTATCTTGGCGCGTCGGCGACGCAGCGGATCGGCCAGATAAACACGACGTTCAGCGTCAACAGCTCGACGGCGTTTGAAAACAAGGGCGCAGCAGCCGACGACGGAGTGCTTCTCTTCTCGCAGGTGTCGCGGACTCTGCCGCTCTCCGACAACATCGTCTATTTCGACGCCTTCTGGGGCATCGACAACTATTCGTCGGCGGCGCGCGATCGCGGGACGGGCGGACCGCTCGGGCGAGTCGGCATCCTGTTCGCCGCGCCAAGTGTGGGTCTCGCCGGTCCCGCGCTCTCGAATTGGGCGGACGAGGCGTTCGGCGGTGCCCTCGGGCATCAAATGTTCTTTAACGACGAAAAGACTCAGCTGACTCTTGAGGTTGCGGGACGCAAGGACACGAACGACACACATCAGGGCGCAGTTGCAATCGGTGGCCAGTTGCTGCAGGCTTTGAACAACAGAAGCAGTGTTCAAGTCGACGCGTCGGTGTCGGGAGGCGAGAAGCGCGATATCGGCTCTGCAGTGCGCATGGAACTGAGGACACGGTTCTGAATGGTCGCATTGAGTCAGCAGCAGCTGATAGAGTTGGCGCTGCAGGTTGGCGGCGCCGTGATCGTGCTTGCCGCCTTTCTGCAGGTGGGCGTCGGGCTCGCGACAGAGGTCAATGGTGCGCTGTTTCGGCGCCGTATGGACGAACGCAGGCTCAAGCTCGTCCAGGCTCAGACCGACATCCTAATCAAACGCGCCGAGGTCGACCTTGAGCGCAACGAGCTGACTTGGTCGGGCAAGCGGAAATTCCGGGTCGTTGAGCGTCGAATTGAGAACAAGGCCGGCGATATCTGCTCATTTTATCTGGCGCCGCACGACGGCGGGGCGCTGCCGCCGTTTCAGCCGGGCCAGTTTCTGACTTTCGAGCTCAAAATCCCGGACCAGTCGGGGCCGGTCGTGCGCTGTTACTCGCTTTCGGACAGCCCGATGGCCCGTGATCGCTACCGCGTCACCATCAAGAAGCTGCCGCCACCGCCGACGGCTGGCCCCGAGGTTCCGGGCGGCCTGTCGTCGTCTTTCTTTCATAACAGCGTGCATGAAGGCGACGTGCTTGACGTGCTGGCACCAAACGGCAGCTTCCACCTCGACGTGAACTCGGATCGGCCGGTCGTGCTGATCGGCGGCGGGGTCGGACTCACGCCGGTTCTCTCGATGCTCAAGTGGTTGGCCGATAACGACAGCCACCGCGAGACCTGGTTCTTCTATGCGGTCCGCAATTCCGGCGACGTTGCGCTCCGCAACGAGATCGAGGGGATCATCGAGAGCCGCAGCCACTTCCACTCGGTTATCGTCTACAGCAGTCCAACCGAGGAATGCGTCGAGGGCAGGGACTTCGACTACAGGGGCTTCCTTTCCGTCGACGTGATGAAACGCTATCTCGGCGCGTCGAACTACGAGTTCTACATCTGCGGCCCGCCGCCGATGATGAAATCGGTCACGGCAGCGCTGGCCGAGTGGGGCGTGCCGGAAGAGGACATCCATTTCGAGGCATTTGGCCCGGCATCGGTGAAGAACGTCGGTAAGCAGGACCCTGCCGCGGTATCCGGCTCGAAGGTGGAGTTCGCGCGGTCGGGCAAGTCGCTTATCTGGTCCAAGGAGGCCGGGACGCTCTTGGAGCTGGCGGAGGCCAACGGCCTGCGCATCAACTCCGGCTGCCGGGCGGGCAATTGTGGAACCTGCGCGACTGCGGTCAAAGCGGGCGAAGTCAGCTATGTTACGCGCCCGGCAACCAAGCCGGCTAAAGGCACAGCTCTTGTCTGCATCGCCTGCCCGGATGGGGACATAGTGCTGGACGCGTGAAGCGCGACGGTGCGCACGCATCCGGCAACCAAAGACAGAATTGGGAGCGAGGTTCTAACATGCTGGTCTCGGTGACACGTCTGATCTTCGCCCGCTGGCAGTGGGGCGTCGTTGCGCTGTTGTTGCTCATGGGGCTCGGCACGAGCGTTGCCGATTCCAACGATCCGACGCTCGTCGTCGGGCCGAACGAGTGTGCCGAGTGCCACAAGAAAGAAACGATGATCTGGCAGCACACCCACCACTTCTCGACGTTCCGCGACCTGCCGAACAACCCGGACGCGGAGAAGATTGCGTCGAAGATGGGCGTCAAGCGGCTGAAGGCGGACAGCCTCTGTCTCAACTGTCACTTCACTGTGCAAGACACCGACGGCGAGGCCAAGGCGATTGCCGGCATTTCCTGCGAATCGTGCCACGGCGCCGGCAAGAACTGGTACAAGGTGCATTCCGGCTTCAGCGGCAAGAAGGAAGGTCAGGAGACCGATGCCGAGATAGCCAAGCGGTGGGCGGACTTGGAAGCCGCCGGCATGATCCGTCCGAAGAATACCTATAGGCTCGCCGAGAACTGCTTCAGCTGCCATCTCGTGCCGAACGAAAAGCTAGTCAATGTCGGCGGCCATACGGCGGGCAGCGACTTTGAGCTCGTCGCCTGGAGCCAGGGCGAGGTGCGCCACAACACCTGGTACAACAAGGGCGCATCGAACCCGGAAGCCTCACCGGAGCGGAAGCGCATGCTCTTCCTCGTCGGCCGCATCGCCGAGCTTGAGACGTCGCTCACCGGCGTCAGCAAGGCGACGGAGAAGGCGGACTACGCGATCAAGATGGCTAAGCGCGCCGACAACGCCCGTAAGGTCATGGCGCAGCTTGCGACGCTCCTGCCCGAGGCGCCGGAGCTCGGTGACATCGCCAAGGTCGGTGCCGGGGCCGAGCTCAAGCTGAACAACGAGGCAGCGCTGGTTGAGGCAGCCGGGAAGGTCGCCGAGCTCGGGCTGAAGTTTGCAAGCACCTATGACGGCTCCCAGTTCGCGGCGATCGACAAGTACATTCCGGACGCGAGCAAATTCAAAGGAGCGGTCTCCAACTGACCCGGCGTCGCGGGCGTCGCAGCGATCTGAAAGGTCTTCCGTTTGGCCGCTGGTATTCGAGACGCGCGCAATCGCAGGTGGGATGAGCCATTTGGCGAGGAGGTGCTCGACGGCGAGACCGTCGGGCGCATTCTTGCGCTGCCCGCCTTCGCCGACGTGCAGGCGGAAGATTTCCCGGCCTGGCTTCCGCTCGATGCCATCATCGCGAATGACGGCCGCGTTCGGCGCTACGCACGTGGCGAAACGATCATCCGCAAGGGCGACTACGGCAGCTCGCTGTTCGTGATCCTTGAGGGCTCGGTCATCGGCCTCGCCACGCCGCCCGCCTCGAGTCGCTCGCGGCGGAGGTCGGCGCGGCGCCGGCCATCGTGGTTTCGTGCGATCGGCAGGTTGCTCGCCAGGCGGAGGCCGCCGGAATATCGGCGGGCGCGGCGGGCGCGTGCGTCCGGTCGCCTGCGCGGCGGCGCCGAAGATGCGGTGGTGCAGGATATCGACGCGCTCGCGGCGCGCTATCCGACCTTCACCCTCAAGGCACCGGAGATGTTCGGCGAATTGGCTGCGCTTATCCGCAGCCCGCGCACCGCCAGTATCTACGCCGCCGAGGACAACACGCTGCTCTTCGAGCTCCGCTGGCAGGGTCTGCGTGAGATTCGCGACTGGTCGCAGCCCTTCCGCGAGGAGATCGATCAGCTCTACCACGAGCGCGGCCTCGTCACCCGGCTGCGGGAATGCCCGATCTTCCAGCACGTGGACGCGGACGCCCTCGACAAGATCGCTGCCGAGTCCTTGTTTGAGACCTACGGCAATTTCGACTGGACGCATCGCTTCAAGAGCGAGATCGGACGCCAGTCCGACACCAGCCACATCATGGAGCAAGAGCCGCTGATCTGCGCCGAAGGCAATCATCTCGACGGCCTTCTCTTGATCAGCAGCGGCTTCGCGCGTGTGACCAAGCGCGTGGACCAAGGCGAGCGCACCGTCAGCCATCTGTCGCGCAACGACGCGTTCGGACTGGAGGAAATCGCCGCGGCCGACGACGGCGCCTCCGCGATGAGGCTGCGCTCGAGCCTGCGCGCGATCGGTTATGTCGACGTGATCCGCATCCCGACCCTGCTCGTGCGCAAATACCTCCTGCCGGGCATGCCGGAGGAGTTCCTGCCGAGCGGCAGCGACACCGCCCCGACGCTGGACGAGCACGAGACGATGCGTCAGGGCATGATGGACTTCTTCGTCGATCACCGGTTCATCAACGGCGAAGCCGCCATGGTGATCAATCTCGATCGCTGCGTCGGCTGTGACGACTGCGTGCGTGCCTGCGCCAGCGCTCACAACAACAATCCGCGTTTCATCCGCCACGGCTATACCTACGAAAACGCGATGGTGGTGAACGCCTGCATGCATTGCACCGATCCGGTGTGTCTCATCGGGTGCCCGACCGGCGCCATTCATCGAGAAGAGAACACCGGCACCGTCATCATCAACGACAACACGTGCATCGGCTGCGCGACCTGCGCCAACTCCTGCCCCTACAACAACATCCGTATGATCGACATACGCGACAAGTACGGTGACTTCGTGCTCGACCGCGACGGGCAGACGATCAGCCGGGCGACGAAGTGTGACCTCTGCTACGACCAGCTCACCGGTCCAGCCTGTGCTCAAGCGTGCCCGCATGACGCGCTTAAGCGCATAAACATCCGCGACACGAAGAAGCTGATGCAATGGCTTGGCTGATCGGATTCGTCGAAAGAAGAGTCGTCATCAGCATCGGCGTCACGGCCGCCGCGTTTGTGGTCTTCTGGGTGGCGGATGTCGGCTACGACGTCGCGCTGCGCGAGGTGCAGTTCTTCAACGGCTGGGTGCTGACCGCCTGTATCGGCGCGCTGGTGCTTTTCAAGATACGCAAGCGCGTCGTCATCCTCCCATTCGGGCGGGTGCGCCAGTGGCTGTTGCTCCATTACTATGTGGGCTTCTTGTGCCTCGGCGTCTTTCTCGTTCACACTCATTTCCGCTTGCCGGACTCGCCGCTTGAATGGATTCTGTGGACGCTGTTCGTGCTTGTCGGCGTGAGCGGGCTCGTCGGCGGACTGCTCAGCAAGCTGGTGCCGCTGCGGCTTGAGGCGCACGGCGAGCGCGTCATCTTCGAGCGTATTTCTGTCTTTCGCGTGCAACTGGCGAAGGAGGCGGAGGCGATCGCGCTTGAATCCATCAAGGACGCCGACACCGTCAGCATCGCCCGGTTCTATGCGGACACGCTCGTCCACTATTTCGCTCGCCCGCGCTACATTCTGGCGCATCTCCTGGCGTCAAACGTACCGCGGG
The DNA here is from genome assembly GCA_963761005.1 of uncultured Alphaproteobacteria bacterium. GTDB lineage: Bacteria > Pseudomonadota > Alphaproteobacteria > Rhizobiales > Afifellaceae > DASWJZ01. The sequence continues at coordinate 36,368 of CAVXFK010000020.1, read as the reverse complement.
CGCGCCTGCTCGGCGAGATCGACTCGATCGACCGCTATCTCGACAAGACCGGCAAGGCGCAGCTGGCGCGCCTGCGCGACCTCGTCATAGCGAAGGACAACCTTGACTTTCACTACGTCAATGCGGGCCTGTTGAAGGTCTGGCTCTTCCTGCACATCCCGGCGACCTATGCGATGCTGGTGGTGATCGTCATCCACATCGTGCTCAGCTACGCGTTCTCTTCGGGTGTCGCCTGACATGATCCTGCTGCAGAAATTCGGCTTCAAGGACAGCCGCTACGAGCGCCCGCAGGACACATGGGTGTGCGGCCATCTGGCCGAGGGCAGGCCGTGCGCGCTGGGTCCGGGCGCCGGCGGCAGGTGTCGTGTCACGACGGCCTGCCAGCCGCGGTTGGAAGGCGGCCGGTGGGAATGCCGGCGGTCACAGCAGGAAGGTGGCCCTTGCGAGGGCGGGCCGCTTCCCGACGGGCGCTGCTCGACGATGCTGGAACGTTGCGTGCCGAGGCGCAGCCTGCGGGCGCAGCGCAAGCGCATCACGCTCTGGGCGTCATCGCTCGCCGTCGGCCTCGTGGCCCTGGTACTCGGCGGCAGTCACGCCTCGATACTGATGCCGGGCCCCTTGTCGGCGCCGCATGCCGGCCAGACCGAGTGCTCGACCTGTCACGCCGGCATCGGTCCAGGCAAGCTCGGCTGGCTGCATCAGCTCGTCGCGTCCGTCGGACCGAAGGAGAATTCAAAGCTCTGCACAACCTGCCACGACGTCGGGGCGCAGCCATTCGCGCCGCACGCCTATCCGGTGGACGAGCTGCAGAAAATGACCGCGGCGCTGAAGGCGGAGAACGGCGGCAAGGGCGCACGCGACGATAGCTGGATCCACTTCATCTCGTTTCCAGGCCCGAAACGGTTGGCGTCCACGGGCGAGCCGGAGATCTTTTGCGCGACCTGCCACCAGGAGCACAACGGCGTCTTCCACGACCTGAAGGCGGTCGCCAGCGCCCGCTGCCAGACCTGCCACGTCTCGAAGTTCGGCTCCTTCGCCGATTCGCATCCGGCGTTCACCAACTATCCGTTCTACCGGCGGACGCGGATCATCTTCGACCACCAGTCCCATTTCGGAACGCACTTCCCGAAGGCGCTCGAAACGACCACGCCGGGTCAGGTCGTGCCGAAGGTCTGCGACGACTGCCACGTGCCCGGGCAGCAGCAGCAGTACATGCAGGTGAAGTCCTTCGAGTCGATGTGCGCGAGCTGCCACGACGGCGACATCATGGGGACGACGCTGGTCAGCGGCACCAAGGGCATCGACTTCGTCGATGTCCCCGGCCTCGACGTCGCGACGCTGAACGAGCGCGGGATCGACATCGGTGATTGGCCGGAGCGATCGGAAGCCGAGCCCACCGCGTTCATGCCGCTGCTCCTTTCGAGCGAAGGCGGGGAAGACGTGCTCGCAGCCGTGAAGGGGCTCGATCTCCTGGATCTGAGCAACGCGAGCGACGCGGACCTTGCCAACGTTGCCAAGCTCGCCTGGGCGGTCAAACGGCTCTTCCATGAGCTTGAAACGACGCCTCCGTCGAACATGATCGCGATGCAAGGCGAAGGCGAGCAGACTCAGATGCCGCACACGGAGATGACCCGGCTGACCGGTGCCATTCCCCATGACGTCTTGATGGCAGCCAATCAGGAATGGTTCCCCAACCTCGATGAGGATCTGCAGCGGCATGCCGACGGCAAGCCGACGAGCGCCTTTGAAAAGGCGCATGCCAAAGAGGGCGCCACGAACGAGGAGACGCCGCCTCAACCCGCAGAGAACGCGGCCGGGGCAGCATCGGGCGGCGCCGGTACGGAAGCAGGCGGCGGCGGTATCCTTGCTCCTTCAGAAGGCGGCGGCGACAATGCCGCGGGCGGCGAGGACATCCTCGGCGGCAGCGCTGGGACGGGCAGCGAAGCCGGCGGCGGCGGTCCTCTCACGCCGGCGGAGGGCGGCTCCGCGGGTGGTGGAGATATTCTCGGAAGTGGGGGTGCGGCGCCGAGCGGCGAAGGCGGTGCTCTCGCTCCTGCGGCGAGCAACCCTGCGGGCGGCGAGGACATCCTCGGGGGCGGTGCCGGCAGCGAAAGCAGCGACTCAGGCGGTGGCGGTCCGCTTGCTCCGGCCGAGGGCAGCAACAACAACGCAGGCGGCGAGGATATCCTTGGCGGCAGTTCGAGCGACCAGGCCGGTGGCGGTGGTCCACTTGCGCCGGCGGAGAGCGGCGCCAACGCCGCGGGCAGTGAAGACATCCTTAGCGGCAGCTCGAGCGATCAGGCTGGTGGCGGCGGACCGCTCGCGCCGGCAGAGAGCGGCAATGCTTCCGGCGGAGGAGATATTCTCGGAGGCGGTTCCAGCGACCAAAGCGGCGGCGGCCTTCTGGCGCCGCAGGAATTGTCCGGCGGCCCGCTTGCCGCGCCGAGCGGGGAGTTGTCCGGCGAAACGGAAACGGCCGAGGCGCCGAAGCCGCCGTTCGATCCTGAATCCTGGGCGGATCTCGGTGGCTGGTTCCGGCAGGACTACACGATCCGTTACCGTCCGACGGGTCACGCCGACCGGTTCCTGCGCACGTGGCTCGATATTTCCGCCCAGGCGTTCGGCACGCAGGAAGAGCCCATGCTGTCGCCGGTCTTTGACCGGCTGACGTCCAATTCGTCTCCGGGTCGCTGCACCAAGTGTCACAGCATCGACGATGAGGCCGGGTTCAAGAACGTCAAATGGCACGCGTTCTCCGCCGAGCGAGTCCGCGGCCGCTTTACGATCTTCTCGCATGCGCCTCACATCGGGGCGGCCGACAGCAAGGGCTGCATCGGCTGCCACACGTTGAACCCGACCGATGGCGACTACCTGGAGAGCTATAAGTCGGGCGATCCCACCGTCTTCGTCTCAAACTTCCGGCAGGTGACCAAGGTCGTCTGCGCGTCGTGTCACACCGCGAAGGCCGCCGGCGAGGAATGCACGCTCTGCCACGAATATCACGCCAACCAGCCGACGAGCCCGATGGTGCAGACCAAGCTCCCCTGAGACCAAGCCGGTCCGAGGAGAGCGCTTCCGGCTTGGCGGGTTACTCGAACAGGCTCTTGTAGCGCTCGTCCGCGAAGCGGACGTCGAGAGCCACGGACTTCTCGTAGTCTTTCCGCGCGAGCCGCGCCTTGCCGAGCTGCTGCAGAAGCATGGCGCGCCGGTAATAGGCCCTGGCAAAGCTCGTGTCTGATGCGATGGCGAGATCGAGATCGCGCCGTGCGGCGGCGTTGTCACCCAGCTCCAGGTAGGCGAGCGCACGGTTGTAGTGCGCCAAAGCATGCTTCGGCTGCAGCTTGAGAAGGTGGCTGTAGTCCGCCACGGCCCCCTTGAACTGACCGATCTCCGCCTTGGTGAAACCCCGGTTGAAGAGCGCCGCGACATAGCCCGGCTGCAGCGCGATCGCCTTGTCGTAGTCGGCGATCGCCTCGGTGTAGCGGCCGAGCTTGCGATAGGCATAGCCGCGGTTGTTGTAGGCGGCCGCGTAGTCCGGCTTCAGCTTGATCGCCGCGTCGTAATTGGCGATGGCGCTCTCCAAGTCGCCGATCCGGCGATAGGCGATGCCGCGATTGTTGTAGGCGTGCGGGAAGTCCGCCTTCAGGCGGATCGCCACCGAGTAGCGCAGGATGGCGTGGTCGTAGTCGTTCTTGTTGGCCAGCGCGAGACCGCGATTGTAGTAGGTGTTGGCGAAGTGGCGCTGGAGCGGCGCCTTGTAGACCGGCATCTCGGTGCAGGCCGTCTGGAAGGGGCGCGTCTCGTCAAGCGCGAAGTTCACGTCGGGCGCCTTGTCCCGCTTCCAGGCGTCGGCCTCTGTGCCGGTGATGGAATAGACGTAGTCGCGCGTCTCTCCCGGCAGCCCCGAACGACCCGCGCGCCAGGCGTCCACTCGATCTTCGCCGGCATTATAGGCGGCCGCGGCGAGCCCTAGATTGCCGTAAGCCTTGGCGAGATGGCCGAGCAGCGACGCTGACGCCGAGATCGCCGCCATCGGGTCGAAGGAGTTCTCCAGGCCCCAGTTCGCTGCGGTCGACGGCATGAACTGCGCGATGCCTTCCGCGCCCTTCGGGCTGATCGCGTTCGGGTCGAACCAGCTTTCCTTCCAGATCAGCTTGGCCAGAAAGCCCGGCGGCAGACCCTCGGCCTTCGCGGTGCCCTCGATCTGCGCGCAGACCTGCGCTGCAAAGGAGGCCTCGTCGCTGACGACGAAGAGCTGCTTGCCGGTTACGGGCGCATCGCCCGATTCGCCCGTATCGCCGCTGGACGCTTCGGCGACCGTGACTTCGCCTTGCGCCTTGCTCTGATCAGGCGAGGGCTCGGCGCTCAGCGCGGGCGGCGAAAGCAGCGCCGCCGAGAGCACGATGGATCCAAGTAGCCGCATCGAGGTCAAGCGTGCTCTGATGCAAGTGAAAAAACTGGCGAGAGTCTAGATTCGAGGCTTTCCGGGGTCAATTCTTTGCGCGGATTTCAGGGCACAAGTGATGCGCGAGGGACACGTGTGAGGATAGCCGAGAGACATCGGTCGGAGGCGGAATCCCCTTGACCTCTGACAAGTCTCCTCAATTTCAAGTCTCGTCAATTTGAAGATGAACGATGCCGGCATATCGGCAACTCGCCGGTTGCGATTTCGCGTCCGTTGCACCAGATTCGCCGTCGATCGTGGAACCAGGCTGCGTTTCCGGGGGGCAGCGTCAGCGCGGAGCCTTCACATGCGCAAGCTTCTTGTTGTCGTCTCCCTTCTCCTTTCGACGACCGCCTCCTATGCCGAGCGACCCTCGACGCTTTCAATGAGCTGCCGGCAGGCGCAGAGCCTTGTCGCGCGACACGGCGCGATCCTGCTTTCGACCGGCCGGTACACGTTCGACCGCTTCGTTTCGGGCGAGCGGTTCTGCGCCTACGGCGAATATGCCGACAGCGCCTCGGCGCCGACGCGCGATGCCGCGCACTGCCCGCTCGGCTACACGTGCAAGAGCGCGCCGCCGTTCTGGCTCGACGACAATTTCGGCCATGGCGGCTTCTTCGGCCGCTAGCAGCGAATGGAAGCGCGGCTTTGGAATGTCGGGATGAAGGTGGCGGACGTCGCGGCCGAGATCGACTTCTACGTCGGGCTCGGCGGTCGGCTCATGCTCCACGAGAAGCTGAAGACGCCGGACGGTGAAGCGGAATACGCGATCGTCGCCTTCGGCGGCACGCGGCTCTTCCTGACGCCGAAGCCGATCTTTGAGGATCGCCTCGAGGCGCCGCCGCCGGATGGCCTGACCCATGCCGTGTTCGAGGTGGCCGACCTTGGCCCGGAAGTGCAGCGCCTTCAGGCGGGCGGCGCCACGATGCTGATCCCGCCGACGGATATCGGAGCCGGCTTCGGCACGCGGCGCATCGCCTTCTTCCGCTCGCCGGGCGGGCTCGTCTTCGAAGTGATGGAGATCAAGGAGTCGACGCCCGCCGTCGAGCTGACCTGATCTCCTGCATCCTTAGAGACCGAGCTTAAGCACGGCGTCGGCGACGGCGTTGCCGAGCGCGGCCTGCATAGGTTTGTCGAGGTGGATGCCGTCGAACGCGCTCGTCTTGATCACGTCGCCGGCATTCAGGAACGCGGCGCCGTATTCCTCCGCAACGGCGCGATAGAGCGGCGCTAGCTTCAGCGACTTCTCATATCCGCCCGCGAACATCTCGACGAACTCCGGGCGCTCGCCGTAGGCGTCGAGGATCGGCGGCGGGCAGATCGCGAGCATCTTTGGTGCGCTGCCGTTCGGGCCGCACTCCGATGTCCTTACGATCGCGAGCAGGCGGCCCATTCCGCTCGCGATGTCGTTCGGCGGCACGGAAAAGCGCTGCTTCAAATCGTTGGTACCGAGCATAATCGCCACGAGATCGAGCGGCCGGTGGCTCTTCAGACACGGGAGGAGATAAGTCGATCCGTCGAGCCAGGGGCCTTCGATCGGATCGGGGTGGACGGTCGTGCGGCCGGGAAGGCCCTCGGCGATCACCGACCAGTTTTGGCCGAGCCGCTCTTTGAGCACGCCGGGCCAGCGCTCGTCGGGCTCGTAGCGCTGGTCGTCGCCGGGGCGCGTTGCGCTTCCCCAGGTGTTTGAGTCGCCAAAGCAGAGGATGGTCTTCATTGTGGCCGCCGTTTCCCTGCGCCCAAAGCGGCGCGTTGCAAGTTGGAAATCTGACGGTCTTTGATGGTCCGCGGCGGCGGGAAAGGTCAAGCGCGACGGGTGCGCCGTGGGGTTCTCAGGCGTTCCGGGTCTTGCAGAAGATCGTTTCGAAGATCAGGCGGAGGATCGTGCCGAGCGCGAGGAGAAAAAGTGGCGGGGCGATGACGATCAGCGCGACGAGATGGAGGCGATCGAGGAGCGGGTCGGACATCGAGCCGGTCAGCACGATGAGCCCGGCAATGGAGATCCAGAAGGCGACCCAGACGGCTGAGATCGCCATCCATACTCGCAGCATCGCCTGTCGGGTTTCGGCCCCGACGGCTCCAATCGAAGTGTCCGACATTTTGTGGCTCCAGCCATTTTTGCGACCGAGGCGACGTTTCGCGCTTCGGTCGGGTAACGGGGCAGCACCAGCTTGTTGTCTTCTCGGTCTGGCGATGGCGAGCACATAGGCGCATCGCGTTTCTGCCGAATGTCTCCGCGTGTTTCCAGGTTTCCGCCAGCAAGACGCGCTTGAAATAGGTCTGTAACATTGACCTATCTCAAGAGCTGGAACCGTCGGAGGCCGCGCGCCGTTGATCTCGGCCTAAATGGCTGATTCAGGGAGAGATATGATGCTGAAAGGCGGTCTTCTTTGGCTTCTTGGAATTCCGTTGCCGATCATTCTGCTCCTCTGGGTCTTCGGCTTTCTGCACTAAAGCGGAGCAGCTATGCGCTGCGCGCATCAGTCGGCGAGCGCGGCGGGCGGCACGGCGCGGTTGATCACTTCGCGCAGCGCAAAGCTCGACAGCACGCGCGCAACGTGCGGCAGGCAGGCGAGCTCGGTCCGGTGGATGCGCTCGAAGTCGGCGATCGAGCGCGTGCTAACCGCGATGATATAGTCGTCGCTCCCCGACATCAGGAAGCAGCGTACGACAGACGGGCAGGCAACGACCGCCTTCTCGAAGATGTCGAGCGCCTCTTCCGCCTGGCTGTCGAGCGTGATCCTGACGATCACCGTCGTGCCGTAACCGAGACGGTCGAGGCCGACCACCGCGTGGTAGCCGGCAATGATGCCGGCGTCCTCCAAAGCCCGTTGGCGCCGCGCGCAGGCGGTGGGCGAAAGGCCGACGCGCGAGGAGAGATCGGCGTGACTGATGCGGCCGTTCCCGGCGAGCTCTTTCAGGATCGCGGCGTCGATTCTGTCGAGTTCCATTGGCGCAGGTTTCCTTTGTCAGCGGGCTCAGACTCGACCGAATCAGGCATCGTTTCAATAACCGACATCGGAGATTGCCCGGAAACGCCTTGCGCGCTGCGCTACGAAGCTTGAAAAGCGATGGAGCGTGCCATGCGGATCGGTGTCCCCAAGGAGATCAAGTCGCAGGAATTTCGGGTCGGGCTGACGCCCGGCGCCGTGCGCGAATATGTGGCCGCCGGCCACGACGTTATCGTCGAGCATGATGCGGGCGCCGGGATAGGCGCCGACGATTCCATCTACGCCAAGGCTGGCGCGACGATTGCGAAGGACGCGGCGGAGGTCTTCTCCAAGGCGGAGATGATCGTGAAGGTGAAGGAACCGCAGCCGGAAGAGTGGCGCCGCCTCTCGCCGGGGCAGATTCTTTTCACGTATCTGCATCTCGCGCCCGATCCGCGGCAGACGCATGGGTTGATGGAATCCGGCGTGAGCGCCGTCGCCTACGAGACAGTCACCGATCCGCGCGGGCATCTCCCGTTGCTTGCGCCAATGAGCGAGGTAGCGGGGCGGCTTGCGATCGAGGCTGCGGGAATGTCGCTCAAGCGCGTCAATGGCGGACGCGGTCTTCTCCTCGGCGGCGTGCCCGGCGTGCAGCCGGCGCGTGTTGCCGTCCTCGGCGGCGGTGTCGTCGGCACACATGCCGCGCGCATGGCGGCGGGGCTCGGCGCGGACGTGAGCGTGCTCGACAAGTCGCTGCCCAGGCTTCGCGAGCTCGACGATCTGTTCATGGGCCGCGTCAGGACGCGCTACTCCACCATTGAGACGATCGAGGAGGAGGTGTTCGCGGCCGACGTGGTGATCGGCGCCGTTCTGGTGCCCGGCGCCAGCGCGCCGAAGCTCGTCACGCGGGACATGCTGAAGCACATGAAGAAAGGCGCGGTGATCGTCGATGTCGCGATCGACCAGGGCGGCTGCTTCGAGACCTCGCATGCCACGACGCATGCCGATCCGACCTACGTGGTCGACGGCGTCATCCACTATTGCGTCGCCAACATGCCGGGCTCGGTGCCGCTTACTTCAAGCCATGCGCTGAACAATGCTACGCTGCCCTTCGGGCTGGCACTCGCGGCGAAGGGGCTGAGGGCGTTGCTCGACGATCCGCATCTTCGCGCCGGGCTCAACGTGCATCGCGGCGAGATCACGCATCCCGCCGTGGCCAAGAGCCTGTCGCTTCCGTTGAAGGATCCGGTCGAGGCAGTGCAGGCCACGCTTCGCAATCACAGCCCGCGCCTGGCGAGCTGAGGCTTCGGCCAACTCTCTCCCCCCTTGTGGGGGGAGAGCCTCAATGGAAATTCCGGCCCTTCGGCATAGCCGCGTGCGCGGGTACCTGAGCGCGCGTAGCTCATCCGCGAGCTCCGGCTCCGCGGCGAGCATGCGGGCCATGCGCGAGCTCTTCTTCGCCGCGTGGCGAAGCTCGTCGACCGGTCGGCGCACCTCGTCGGTCGGGGCCATGCCATTCGATCCGAAGGACTCGGTGGAAAGGAGCGAGAGGAGCGGCGTCAGGTCCTCAAGCTTCTCCGCCACGACGTGGATCACGCTCTGCTCCGACTGCAGCTTTCCGGTGACGCGCATCAGCCGCGCACCGAGCACGATTGGGCGATAGCGCTCGAAAATCTTCGGCCAGACGATGACATTGGCGACGCCGGTCTCGTCCTCAAGCGTTGCGAAGATCACGCCCGACGCAGTTCCGGGGCGCTGACGCACGAGCACCAGGCCGGCGACGGAGACGCGCTGTCCGCTTCTGATCTCAGGTAGCCGCCCCGCCTCGACGATCGCCTGGGCGGCGAGCCGCTCGCGCAGAAACGAGACGGGATGCGCCTTGAGCGAGAGCGAAAGCGCGCGGTAGTCGTTCACCACGTGCTCGCCCTCAAGCATCGTGGGAAGCGCAACGTGCGCCTCCGATTGCAGATCGCGCTCCGCAATGCCTTGCGCGGCGGCGAAGAGCGGCAGGCGCTCGGCCGCCGACAGCGGGTCGAGTGCGCGCACCTCCCAAAGCGCCTGGCGGCGGTCGAGGCCGATCGAGCGGAAGGCGTCGGCATCGGCAAGCTTTTCGAGCCCGGCGCGCGAGATGCCGGAACGGAGCCAGAGATCGCGGACGCTGCGATAGGGTTTTTCGCGCGCCGTGACGAGGCGGGCCGCATCGTCTTCACGGAAGCCTTTGATCTGGCGAACGCCGAGGCGGACGGCATGCGTCGTGCGGATGGCGGGGGCTTGGGAGGCGTGGCGCTTGTGGAGGACGCCTCTCCCTCCCCCCTTGCGGAGGAGGGTCGGCGCGGGCCCTCTCCCCCCTTGCGGGGGAGAGACGGAGAGGGGGGAAACATGAAGAGTGCAAGCCCGTCTTATATCCCCCACTGCCCTCTCCGGATATTTCAGCACCTCTTCATTTGCGATCCGCAGCGTTCGATATCCACGCGTGCGAAACCAATCGTCGCGCGCAAGATCGTGTGCCTCGGCTCTGTCATGCGCTTCACCATCTAGCTCGACGACGAGCTTTGCGGAATGACAGACGAAGTCGGCGACGTAGCGTCCCATCGGAACCTGTCGCCTGAATTTCAGGCCATTGAGCCGCCTCGTGCGCAGCTCGCGCCAGAGAAGCTCTTCGGCTTTAGTCTGACTATGGCGGCGGAGCATGGCGAACTCGCGTTCGTCGTCAGTAACATGGACATGGGGGAAGGGGGGTGGTGGCTGTGTCTTTCCCCCCTCCCTATCCCTCCCCCGCAAGGGGGGAGGGGGAAGGTGCGCGCCCTCCAGCGTGCAGTCCCAATCCGAGAAATTAATATCCACTTCGCGCAGCTCGACGCCGTGCTCGCGCGCGTCGCGCGCGATCTGCGCCGGCGCGTAGAAGCCCATCGGCTGCGCGTTCAAAAGCGCCGCGCAGAAGACGTCGGGGTAGCGGCACTTCACCCAGGCGGAGGTGTAGACAAGAAGCGCGAAGCTTGCGGCGTGGCTTTCCGGGAAGCCGTATTCGCCGAAGCCTTCGATCTGGCTGAAGCAGCGCTCGGCGAAATTCCGCTCGTAGCCGCGCGTCACCATGCCCTCGATCATCTTCGTCTTGAACGTGCCGATCGTGCCGACGCGGCGGAAGGTCGCCATGGCGCGGCGCAGGCGATCAGCCTCGCCGGGCGTGAATTTTGCCGCCTCGATCGCGATCCGCATGGCCTGCTCCTGGAAGAGCGGCACACCGAGCGTCTTGCCGAGCACCTTCTCAAGCTCGTCCGGCGGACCGTGGTCGGGATGGGGCGCCGGGTAGACGACCTTCTCGATCCCCTGTCGGCGGCGGAGATAGGGATGCACCATGTCGCCCTGGATGGGTCCCGGGCGGACGATCGCCACCTCGATGACGAGGTCGTAGAAATGCTGCGGTTTCAGGCGCGGCAGCATGGTCATCTGCGCGCGGCTCTCGATCTGGAAGACGCCGATCGTGTCGGCGCGGCAGATCATGTCGTAGACTTCGGGCTCCTCGGCCGGGATCGAGGCGAGCGAGAGCTTTTCGCCGTAGTGCTTGTCGAGAAAGTCGAGCGCTCGCTTCATCGCCGTCAGCATGCCGAGCGCGAGCACGTCGATCTTTAGCATCTTCAGCGCGTCGAGGTCGTCCTTGTCCCACTCGACGATGTTCCGGCCGTCCATCGCCGAATGCAGGATCGGCACGACCTCGTCGAGACGGCTCCTGGTAATGAGAAAGCCGCCGACATGCTGCGAGAGATGACGCGGGAAGCCGATAATCTCGCGCGACATTTCAAGCACCTGCGCGATCCGTTGCTCTTCCGGATCGAGCCCGGCGCGCTTGGCATCGGCGCCGTCGACGGCGCTCGACGACCAGCCCCAGACATTTCCCGCCAGCGCGCCGACGGCATCCTCCGAGAGGCCGAAGGCCTTGCCTACCTCGCGCGCAGCGGAGCGCGAGCGGTAGGTGATGACAGTGGCGGCAATGCCGGCGTGCTCGCGGCCGTATTTGTCGAAGATGTACTGGATCACCTCCTCGCGCCGCTCGTGCTCGAAATCGACGTCGATGTCGGGCGGCTCGTTGCGCTCCGGCGAGACGAAGCGCTCGAAGAGAAGGTCGCCACGCTCCGGATTCACCTCGGTAATCCTCAAGCAATAGCAGACGGCTGAGTTCGCGGCCGAGCCGCGTCCCTGGCAGAGGATTTCTTGCGAGCGGGCGAAGCGGATGATGTCGAAGACGGTGAGGAAATAAGCCTCGTAGCGAAGCTCCTTGATGATCTTCAGCTCGTGTTCGATCGTCGCCTTGACCTGCTGCGGCACACCTTGCGGATAGCGCCAGGCGGCGCCCTCCCAGGTGAGGCGCACCAGCTCGTCGAAGGGCGTTGCGCTCACCCCAGCGGATTCGAGCGGATAATCGTACTGCAATTCCTCGAGCGAGAAGGTGAGACGCTCAAGCACGGAAAGAGTCTCGGCGATCGCCTCGGGGTGATCGGCGAAGAGGCGCACCATCTCCGCCGCGCTCTTCATGTGCCGCTCGGCGTTCGCTTCGAGCAACCTTCCGGCACTGTCGAGCGTCCTGTGCTCCCGAACGCAGGAAAGCACGTCCTGCAAGCGCCGCCGCTCGGGCGCGTGGTAGAGCACGTCGCCGAGCGCGATGAGCGGGATTTTGTGGCGGGCGGCGAGCGTGGAAAGTGCCGCAAGGCGGCGGCGGTCATCGCCCTGATAGAGACAGCTAGCGCCGAGCCGGACATGGCCGGGGAAGGCTTCGGCGAGCGTGGCGAGCCCACAAGGGGGGAGGGAAGCGCCCGGCAACACCGCCATCTCCATTCCCTCTCCCCAGTCGAGAAGGTCTGAAAGATCGAGATGGCATTCGCCCTTCTTGGCGCGGAGGTTGCCGGTGGTGAGGAGCCGGCAGAGGCGCCCATAGGCGGCGCGATCGCGTGGCCAGACGACAACATCCGGTGTAGCCTGTCGCGGAAGGAAAGCCGGCAGCCGACGGCGTAGCGGGCGCCCGTTTCCTTGGCCGCGAGGTGGCCGCGGACGATGCCGGCGAGCGTGTTCCGGTCGGCAATGGAAAAGCCGGCGAGGCCCAGCACGGAGGCCGTCGCGGCAAGCTCCTCCGGATGCGAGGCGCCGGAGAGAAACGAGAAATTCGAGACCGTGAGCAGCTCCGCATAGGCCGGCTCGCCGGGGCGGGGCGGGCGTGGCCTTCCGCCCTTTCGGATCAGGGGCAGGATGCTCGGCCGCTCGCGGCTGGAGGGCGGTTTCTCGGGCATGCAAAGGCCTTTCGCGGCAGTGGATCACTGCTCGCGCGTCTTCCGTCTCGGGGTAGAATGTTCCTATTATGTTCGCATCGACAAAGGAGTCAATCGATGAGGCAAATCCCCGACGGTTGACTCTTGCTTGGCGAATTGTGGCTCTTACCGATCGCGCTAGACGTTCGTGTGAGCCGGCTCCTCGGGCCCGGCAAAAGAGACGCCCGCTTCCTTGCCGCGCTGCCACTGGAGACGCACCGGGACGATCGTGCTCGACATGACGATGATCAGGCGGAACGTCTCCGGCAGCTTGAAGGCGTCGCCGAAAATCAGACGCGCGCCGCCTTCGCTGATGTCGCGAATCGTGCAGTCGATCGTCGAGCGATCGGCGAGAACGGCACGCGCACGCTTTAGCGTGCGCTGGCGATGCACGCCGCGCTGCTCTTTACCGTCGGCGATCTTTGCCGTCTCAGGGGCATTCCCCGTGGGGCGGCCGCCTTGATCTGGCCCTTGCATGCTTGCGCCTTCCATGCCCGCAATCGTCTCGAAGGATGCAAAGTCGACGTTCCACTTTTATTTAAATGGACGCGGAACGGGCGTTTTGCCCGACTTAGCTGTTCGGATGGTTAGGGAAGCCTTGCGGCGGCTTTGGGGCTTGGCAATGGACTGCCGCGCGCTTGCGAACAAGAATCTGCTCCGTCCGCCAAGGATCGGGGCCTGAGCTTCGTCTCATGGGACAGATGCTCGATACGACCGACGACAACGCGCTTGCTACCGCGGCGCTTGCGGGAGACCGCGAGGCGTTTCGTCGTCTTGTCGAGCGCCACTACGCGATGATCTACCGCGTCGCCTACCGCTATGTCGGATCGGCGGCTGACGCTGAGGACATCGCGCAGGACGTGTGCGTCACGTTGGCGACGCGGCTTGGGAAATTCGGCGGCAAAAGCCGATTTTCGACCTGGCTCGTCTCGATCGTTATCAACCGCTGCCGCGACCTCATCCGACGGCGGCGATCGTCGGAGACGCTGGTCGCGAAATATGCGGCGCTGCGCGAGGCCGAGGACGCCGACAAGGCCGACACCGACAGGCGGACGGCGTGGCTGACCGAAGCGCTGCAAAGCCTCGAGCCGAGCCTCAGGGAGACGGTGCTCCTCGTCGTCGGCGAGGATCTCTCGCACCGCGAGGCCGCAAAGATCCTCGGTTGCGCGGAGAGCACGGTGTCGTGGCGCATGCATGTGGCAAAGAAGCGTTTGAGCGCCCGGATGGATGAAGATGAGCGAGCTTGAACGACTGAAGGAGGCGCTTCGATCGGAGCCCGCCGCTCCGCGGCCGGAGGCGCGCGAGGCCGCGGTCGGTGCGGCGCTTGCGGCCTTCGATGCGAGCATGGCGACGCGCCGCCAAGGAACAACGCTCGTCGACCGTCTCAGGAACGCGGCACGTGCCGCGCTCGAAATCCTGACGGGAAAACGACACATGCGAATGTCCTACGCACTTGCCGGCGGCGCCAGCCTCGCCGTGCTCATGCTCGCCGTGATGACGGCGGCCAATCTGCAGACGATCGAGAATTTCGGACGGCGTGAGGCGGAGAAGCCGGTCAATGTGGCATCTGCTCCGCCGGCAGCGACCGAAACGCCGCAGGCAAGTCCGCCTGCCGTGCAGACTGTTAGCCCGGCTGCGAAGGTCGAGACGGACGCCTCGCGCGATATGGCCGCGGCAACTCCTCCCCCGGCGAACGCGCCGAGCGCCTCGACGCCCGAGCAGGCGGTGGCGGCGCTGGAGTTGGTGCAGGCCGCCGCGCCGCCTTCGGGCGCGTTCAGGGATCTCCGGGGGCGGATGATGGACACGCTGGCATCCACCGCGCCTGGCGGCGTGACGGGCGGCTTTGCGTCACTGCCTGAGCCGGCGCCGCCTTCCGGTTATCATGACGAGGGGCGCGACCGCTTCCAGACGATCAAGACCAATCCGGTCAAGGTCACGGCCGAGGAGCCGGTCTCGACCTTCTCGATCGATGTCGACACCTCGTCCTATTCCTTCATGCGCGCTTCGATCAACAACGGCGCGCTTCCGCCCGACGACGCCGTTCGCGTCGAGGAGCTCGTCAACTACTTCCCCTATGATTACCCTGGGCCGGAATCCGCCGACGCGCCGTTCAAGGCCTCGGTGACGGTGATGCCGACGCCTTGGAATTCCGGGACGAGGCTCGTCGATATCGGCATCAAGGGCTACGACATTGCGCCCGCCAAGCGGCCGCATGCGAACCTCGTCTTTCTGATAGACACGTCCGGCTCGATGGACGAGCCGAACAAGCTGCCGCTTCTGATCAACTCGATGAAGCTCCTCGTCGGCGATCTTCAGGCGGACGACACGGTGGCGATTGTCACCTATGCGGGAAGCGCGGGTACCGTGCTCGAGCCGACGAAGGCGTCCGACAAGACGAAGATTGACGCGGCGCTCGAAAATCTCTCTGCCGGCGGCTCGACGGCGGGCGCGGAAGGAATCCGGCAGGCCTATCAGCTTGCCGAGCAGAACTTCGACAAGAACGGTATCAACCGCGTGATCCTCGCAACCGACGGCGACTTCAATGTCGGGATCACCAGCGTCGACGAGCTCGAAGGCTTCATCGAGCGTGAGCGGACGAGCGGGATCTTCCTCTCCGTCCTCGGTTTCGGCATGGGGAACTACAACGATGAGCTGATGCAGGCGCTGGCGCAAAACGGCAACGGTGCCGCCGCCTATATCGACACGCTCTCCGAGGCGCGGAAAGTGCTGGTCGAGGAATCGACCTCGACGCTCTTCCCGATCGCCAAGGACGTGAAGATCCAGGTTGAATTCAATCCGGCCACCGTCTCCGAATATCGCCTGATCGGCTACGAGACGCGGCTTCTCAACCGCGAAGACTTCAACAACGACAAGGTCGACGCGGGCGACATCGGCTCCGGCCACACGGTGACGGCGCTTTACGAGATCACGCCGACGGGAAGCGGTGCCCATCTCGTCGACAGCCTGCGCTATCAATCCACCGCGGCGCCGGCTGCGGGCGACAGAAACGGCGAATACGGCTTCCTGAAGATCCGCTACAAGCTGCCGGATTCCGACACGAGCCGGCTGATCGAGACGCCGATCTCGAGCGCGGAGGACGTCGGAGCGACCGGCGGCGGGACCGTCGCGCGCGAGGCGCGCTTCGCAGCCTCGGTCGCGGCATTCGGGCAGATTCTCCGCGGCGGCCGCTACACCGCCGATTTCAGCTACGACGACGTGATCGCGCTCGCCAATGCCAACAAGGGCCCGGACGAGTTTGGCTACCGGTCGGAGTTCGTGAACCTGGCGCGCCTTGCGAAGTCCGCCGCGCTGATGGAGCAGCTCAAGCAGCAATAACAGCGCTTCGCGAGAATCGCCTATAAACATCGTCATCGCCGGGCTTGACCCGGCGATCCATTTCGCCCTCATCCTGAGGTGCTTTTCACCCCGTGGTTCGAAGCTTGCTTCGCTCGCACCTCACCATGAGGGGTGAAAGCCTCGAAGGGGCTGAATGGAGGATGCCCGGACCAGGTCCGGGCGTGACGACAGGAGATGTCGGTGGAGGCATCGAGCCAACGTCTCACGCCGAGGCATCTCGCTCTCACTCTCGGCGTCGTTGCGATTGCGGCGCTGGTGCTTCTACTGATGGGGCGCGAACCGATCTGCAAATGCGGATACGTGAAGCTCTGGCAGGGCGTCGTCCAAAGCTCGGAGAACTCGCAGCACATCTCCGACTGGTATTCGCCCTCGCATATCATCCACGGTTTCATCTTCTACGGCGTCCTGTGGCTGGTCGCGCGGCGCTTCACGCGCTTCGCGGTCGGGCAGCGACTCGTCGCGGCGACGCTGGTGGAGGCGACGTGGGAGATCGTCGAGAACAGCCCCTTCATCATCAATCGCTATCGCGAGGCGACGATCTCGCTCGATTATTTCGGCGACAGCGTCATCAACTCCGCGTCCGACGTCCTGTTCATGGTGCTCGGCTTCTGGCTCGCGTCGCGGCTGCCGGTCTGGCTGACGGTCGTAATCGCCGTCGGACTCGAGCTCTTCGTCGGATACATGATCCGCGACAACCTCACCTTGAACGTCATCATGCTTCTGTGGCCGCTCGAGGCGATCCGCGCCTGGCAGGCCGGTGGCTGAAGGCCGGAAAGCTTCAGGCCAAGCCTTGCGGTGCCGGCCGGACGACGCCATTTTCGGATTATTGGAGACGACGATGGTGAAGCGCGTTCCCGACATCGAGATTTTCGGACCGGAAGATGCCGGCCGCAGGGAGGAACAGGTGCGCGCCAAGTTCTGGCCGACTGTCAGGCGGGCGCTCCGTGCCATTCCCTTCATGGAGGACGTGGCGGCCGCCTACTTCGCGATGCTCGATCCGGCGACGCCGACCGCTGCGCGGCTGACGCTTATCGCCGCACTCGCTTACTTCGTGACGCCCTTCGATCTCATTCCGGACATGATCGCAGGACTGGGCTTTGCCGACGATGCGACGGTGCTCCTCGTAGCGATCTCGGCGGTCCGCGGCTCGATCCGCGACGAGCACCGCGAAGCTGCGCGGCGTGCGCTCGCCGACGAGGTGGCCGCGAGCTGAGCGTGGGGTCGCCGGCAGTCACAGTCTCGCCCATTTTTTTCGAAGGATTGCCCAAATTCGCGCCGACCAGCGTGTGGGGCGTCCGGCGCGTTGACGATTTGGTAACCAAAGCACGGAAATCTGCGGGCCAGGCGCAGGCCGCCCGAAGCCGGCCGCAACTCCGCCCGCATCCAAAAGACGGAATCCGGATAGCGACCATGAGCCAGAAGCGATTTCTTCTTTGCGCAGCCCTCGCGCTCTTTTCCACAGCAGCCCTCGCGCAGGGCGCTGCCAAGCCGACCCTCGTCGGAACCTTCAACAAATGGACGATGTGGTCCTATACCGGCAGCTACTCAGGCAATGGCACGGGCAAGGTCTGCTACATCTATTCCGAGCCCGACAAGATGGATCCGCCGAAGCTCGACCACGGTCGCGTCAGTTTCTCGGTCACGACGAGCCCGAGCGAAGGGGTCACCAGCGAGGCGAACTTCGTCACCGGCTATACGATGAAGGAGCAGTCCTCCGTCACCGTCCAGATCGGCGACAAGAGCTTCACGATGTTCACGCAGGGCGACAGCGCCTGGCTCGTGAACAAGCAGGAGGAGCCGGCGCTGCTCGACGCCATGAAGGGCGGCTCGACGATGATCGTGAAGGCCACGTCGCGGCGCGGCAACGACACGACCTACAGCTACTCGCTCTCCGGCGTGACCGCGGCGGCGGACAAGATGCATTCGGAGTGCAAGTAGCCGATGGGTTTCCCTTCCCCTTCCTAGGGAGCGGCTAGGGGAACGGTCTCTCCGCTGCGCCCTGCGTTCGATACGCCTCACCCAGACGCTCTCTCCACAAGGGGGAGAGGGTTGCGCTGCGGCTCGCGGGGGCCAATCTGGACGTTCTGCGGCGCCCCGTGCATGTGCTAGAGACCCTCGCATGACTACTGCTCTCGCCTTTGAGACGGCCGGCATATCGACGGCGGCCGAAAAACCGTCGCTGGCCGGCCTGTCGCGGGCGGCGCTTGGCGAGGCGCTCGCCGAAGTCGACGTGCCGCCGTCGCAGAGGCGCATGCGCGCGAGCCAGATCTGGCACTGGCTCTATTTCCGCGGCGCCACCGATTTCGCCGCGATGACCAACGTCGCGAAGCCGCTTCGCGAAGCGCTCGCGGAGCGTTTCACGCTTGCGCGGCCTGAGATCGTCGCCGAGCAGGTCTCCGAGGACGGCACGCGGAAATGGCTGCTCCGCTTTCCGCCGCGCGGCGCCCATAGTGCGACAGGGGGACGGCCGGTCGAGATCGAGACGGTCTACATCCCGGAGGAGGGGCGCGGCACGCTCTGCGTCTCAAGCCAGGTCGGCTGCACGCTCACCTGCACCTTCTGCCACACCGGCACGCAGCGCATGGTCAGGAATCTGACGGCGGAAGAGATCGTGCAGCAAGTCCTCGTCGCGCGCGAACGGCTCGGCGACTTTCCCGACGCGACGATTCCGCAAGGTGCTGTTGTGCCGTCGGAGGGCCGGCTTGTCTCCAACGTCGTAATGATGGGGATGGGTGAGCCGCTCTATAATTTCGACAACGTGAAGGAAGCGCTGCTGATCGCTACGGACGGCGACGGCATCGCGCTTTCCAAGCGCCGCATCACGCTGTCGACCTCCGGCGTCGTGCCGGAGATCCCGCGCGCAGGCGCTGAGATCGGGACGATGCTCGCGATCTCGCTCCACGCGGTGCGCGACGACCTTCGCGACGTGCTCGTGCCGATCAACAGGAAATGGCCGATCGCGGAGCTGATGGACGCCTGCCGCGCCTATCCGGGTTTGTCGAACGCACGACGGATAACGTTCGAATACGTGATGCTGAAGGACGTGAACGACTCGCTCGCCGAGGCGAAGGACCTAGTGAAGCTCCTCAAGGGCATCCCGGCGAAGATCAACCTGATCCCGTTCAATCCGTGGCCGGGCGCGCCCTACGAATGCTCCGAGTGGGAGCGGATTGAGGCGTTCGCCGACGTGGTCAATCGCGCCGGCTACGCCTCGCCGATCCGCACGCCGCGCGGCCGCGACATCTTCGCGGCCTGCGGACAATTGAAGAGCGCCAGCGAGCGGACGCGCAAGAGCGAGCGGGTGACGGCCGGCGCCTAGGGCTCAGCTGCTATCGAGGTCGTCATTGGCGGGCCTGGCCCGACAATCCATTCCGTAACGTTCGGGGCGGTCGAGTGCGACGGAACGGATGCCCGGATCAAGTCCGGGCATGACGACAAGAAGAGTCGGATCTAATCGCCTTCCTCCACTATCGCCAGAAGCTTCGTCAGCGTGTTCCAGTTGCGCGCCGTGCCGACGACGCCGAGCTGCTTTTCGAGAAGCACGTTGGTGAGCTTCGATTTGCCGATGCCGTTCGGGTAGGTGATGTAGGCGTGCTCGTCATCGATGCGGATTTCCTCGACGCCCTGATAGGCGGCGGCAATCCGCTTTGCGGCGCCCCTGTCGGGCCTTGCCGAAAGCAGCATGACGACGAGATGGCTCGGATCGTCCTTTGCCATCTTTGGGAAAGGGTTCTTCTCCACGATCTTCCGCAGCGCTGCCCCGTCGCGAATCATGACGGCGGGGCGGAAGCCGAACTCCTTCTCGATCGCGGCTTCGATTGTCTTCGTCAGCTTCGCGCGGTCCTTTCTCGTCGCTCGCGAAGACGATATTGCCGCTGTTCAGCAGCGTCTTCCGTGTTCGCGAAGCCGAGCGCTTCGAAGATCGCCTTCAGCTTCGCCATCGGGATCGTCTTGTTGCCGCCGACATTGATGCCGCGCAGGAAGGCGACGTAAGCCGGCATTGTCAGTGCCGGAAGTGCCTGACGCCGGAAAAGACCATGGCGAGGCCGGCTTCGTCGGCGGCGGCGATCACCTCGTCGTCGCGGAGCGATCCGCCCGGCTGGATCACGGCGGTGGCGCCTGCTTCCGCCGTCGCCAGCAGCCCGTCGGCGAAGGGGAAGAAGGCGTCGGAGGCGACGACGGAGTTTTGCGTCAGCGGCGCGTCGAGGCCGGCCGCCTTCGCGGCGTCGGCAGCCTTGATCGCGGCGATGCGCGCGGAATCGACACGGCTCATCTGCCCGGCGCCGACGCCGACCGTCGCGCCGTCCTTGGCGTAGACGATGGCGTTCGACTTCACGTGCTTGGCAACGCGGAAGGCGAAGATCAGGTCGGAGAACTCCGCCTCGCTCGGCGCGCGCTTGGTGACGACGCGGCAGTCGGCGCGGGTGACAAGCGCCGCGTCGCGCTCCTGTGCCAAGAACCCGCCGGCGACGCTTCGGACGCGCAGCGCCTTTGACGTCGGGTCGGCCATCCCACCGGTCAGAAGCAGCCGGAGATTGGCCTTCTTCGCGAAGATTGCGAGCGCGGCGGCGTCGGCGTCGGGCGCGATCACTACTTCGGTGAAGATGCCGGTGATCGTGGCGGCCGCTTCTTCATCAAGCGGGCGGTTCACGGCAACGATGCCGCCATAGGCGGAGACCGGGTCGCAAAGAAGCGCCTTGCGATAGGCTTCGGCGAGATCGGTGCCCAGTGCGACGCCGCAAGGATTGGCGTGCTTGATGATGGCGACCGCCGGCCGCTCCGCCGCCAGGTCGGAGACGAGCTCGAACGCCGCGTCGGCGTCGTTGATGTTGTTGAAGGAGAGCTCCTTCCCCTGCACCTGCCGTGCCTTGGCGACGCATGGGCCGGGCTCGGCGTTGAGGTAGAGCCCGGCCGACTGATGCGGATTCTCGCCGTAGCGCATGCGTTCGCGGAACTCGCCGGCGACGATCAGGCGCTGCGGCAGCTCGTCGTCGATCTGGCGCGCATACCAGCCGGCGATCGCGGCGTCGTAGGCGGCGGTGCGTGCATAGGCCTTGGCGGCGAAGCGGGCACGGAGCGCGCGCGACACGCCGCCTTCCCGAAGCGCCGTGACAAGTGCGGCGTAGTCCGACGGATCGGTCACGACTGCGACCCAGGCGGCGTTCTTGGCGGCGGCACGGATCATCGCCGGTCCGCCGATGTCGATGTTCTCAATCGCCTCGGCCATTCCGGCGCCCTTGGCGATCGTCGCCTCGAACGGGTAGAGGTTCGAGATCAGGCAATCGATGCCCTTGATGCCGAAGCCTTCCATCGAGGCGCGATGATCGGGATCATCGCGAAGCGCGAGCAGCCCGCCGTGGATGCGCGGGTGAAGCGTCTTGACGCGCCCATCCATCATCTCTGGCATGCCCGTGACGGTGGCGACGTCGACCATGGCGATCCCGGCGTCGGTGAGCGCCCGCGCGGTGCCTCCAGTTGAAACGATCTCAGCCCCGTGCACAGCGAGCTCTCTCGCAAGCTCGATGAGCCCCGATTTGTCGTAGACGGAGATAAGCGCCCGGCGGATTTCCAGGAGCTCGGGGCCGGCGGTCTCGGCGGGCATGGGCAAACCTTCAAGGCGTTGAGCGGTCGTGCGGCGACTAGCACGCGGCCGAGGCTCCGCAAAAGGTCAGGACATCAACGAGAAGCGCCACTTCACAGGGACTTCGGAGCGGCATTTGCTCGCAAGCACGATCTGGCTGGTCTGGCGGCTGCCGAAGACGTCGGAAAGGTGGACGCTTTCCTCAAGCTCGACCGGGCCGTTGGCCTCGAAGCGCCAGACGCTGCCGTCGGGCAGGCGAAGGTCGAGGGCCGTGCGCCGGTCCGTGGCGTGGACCGTGACGGCGTGATGCAGGTGGAAGCGTGTCGCAAAGGCGAGGTCGCGCTGGGTCGGCTCACCGTTGAACCGGTCCACGCCTTCAAGCAGACGTCCGTCCGCGACGAGTCTCAGATTGCGCTCATGCACGACGCCGTAGCGGCGCATATAGCCGTCGTGTTTCATCTGCAGGACGGTCGAGCCGTCGTCCGGATTCTGTCGCCGCGCTATGATGGTGCGCGGGCCGGAGACGATCTGCGCGTTCACCGCGTCGCTGGAGAAGCGGCACGACGATTCGTCATTGAGGGTTGCGGTCGAATGGGCGGCGGTGCGGCGCGCGGCGCGGCGAAGCGTCTGGTGGCGCGCGGCCGGCGCGCCGCAATTGATGACGATGCGGTGGATGCCGCGCGAGAACTCGAACGACAGCGTGCCGGCATGCGCCTCGCTTGAATAGGCGATCGGCGGCGGCCCACCGGCGTCGACGATCAGAAGCGAGCCGCTACCGTCGACCCGCTCATAGCCGGAATAGGTGGCGCTCGATGCCGGCGTGCCGAGTGTCTCGTCGTAGGACATGACGGTCGCGACGAGGCCGGCGGCCGACGAGGCGGCGCCGTTGAAATTCGCGAAGGCTCCGTCGCCATGGCGGAAGAAGCGGAGCATCGGCATCATCCGGTCGATCGAATGAAGCAGCGTCTCGGAAGGCACGAGGCCGCGCGCGATCAGCGCCTGGCGGAGCGGGAGCAGGTCGATCAGGATATCGACGAGCGTGGCGGGATTGCGCGAGACGTGGCCGCCGTCGGGAAGAATCTGCGCCTCAAGCTCGCCGTCGACGCGGTCAAGCCCGGCGCGCGCGAGGCGTTCCTGTTGGGAGAGCGAAAGGCCGATCAGCGCGATCGCGATTGCCGCGTGCATGCGGGGCAGACCGGGCTCGCTCGAAGAGATCGCCGAGCGCAAAACGCTCGCGTGTCTCAAGAGCGAGCGCACGAAGTCGCGATAGAGCTGATGGTCGGCGTCGTGCAGGATAAGCGGCGACTGCGCCAGGAACGACAGCGCGCGGTGCGCGGCGATGTCGGTGTCCCAGACGACGTCGCCGCCGGGACGGCGGTGAAGCGACAGCCAGTCTTCCACCACGGCACGCGCGTTGGAGCGCGCGAGCGGCGTGTCGGCGGCGCGCAAATGCCGAAGCCAGCCAAAGGCGTGAAGCTCCTTCAGCCAATCTTCCGACGGCGGGCCGATGTCGAAGGGCGACGTGCCACCCGCTTCGACCACGTGTCCGGCAAGCGCGAAGCGCCCGGCGTAAATCTCCGACGCGATTGTCGGGTCGGCGGTCCGTAGGTCGGGTGGTGCTATCAGAAGCTGCGAACGGCCGCCCCCTGCGGCGCGAAAACGCCCGATCGGCCCGGAGACGGCGCCGAGCCGCAGTCGCCTTGTGAACTGTCCCGCCCGGTGGAGAGCGAGGCGCAGCTGGTCCGCTGGCGCGATCGCTGACATGTTCAGCCGGTAACCCCGTTCGGAGATGTTGGCAAGCGAGCGCCCTTATCCGCGACGGCGCACGAATTGGGCGGCGAAAAAGCCGTCCATGCCTGCGAGAATCGGGTCGCTGCCGAAGCGGTGACAGGGGAGCGTGCGAAGCGTCCCGGACGGCGTCAGCAGCTCCGACAAACCGGCGATCTCCGTTGGCGCAATCGGCTCAAGAGCGAAGTCGGGGTGTTGCGTGAGGAAGGGTGCAACCTGTGCTTCTCCCTCCTCGGGCTGGAGCGAGCAGGTCGCGAAGACGAGTCGTCCGCCGGGCTTAACGAGCGTTGCTGCATGGTCGAGCATCTTGGTCTGCAGCGCTGCAAGGGTGGCGATGTCCTCGGGCCGCTTCAGCCATTGAATGTCGGGATGGCGGCGGATCGTTCCGGTCGCCGTGCAAGGGGCATCGAGAAGCACTGCGTCGAACAATTCGTCAGGCTGCCAATCGAGCACATTGGCGACGACGAGCTCCGCATCCAGACCGAGGCGGCGGAGGTTTTCGGCAAGGCGTTTTACGCGGCTCTCCGAGAGATCGACGGCGGTGACGCTAGCGCCCGACGCCGCTAGTTCGGCGGTCTTGCCGCCGGGTGCTGCGCAAAGGTCCGCGACCTTCTTCCCGGCGATGTCGCCGAGGAGGCGAGCGGGGAGCGCTGCAGCTGCGTCCTGCACCCACCAAGCGCCTTCTTCGTAGCCGGGAAGCTCGCTCACGCGATGCGTGCCCGCGAGGCGCACTGTCCCGGTTGGGAGCAGCGCACCGCAAAGCCGCTCAGCCCAATGCGCTGAATCGCTTTTGACGCTCAGGTCAAGGCACGGCGGCTCGAGATGCGCGGCGGTGATCTCGAGTGCCGTCGTTTCTCCATAGGCTTCCGCGAGCCGGGTGAAGAGCCAGTCCGGCATGTCGATGCGGCCGGCGTTGGAAGCCATGCGGGCGAGGATTTCATCGCGGCTCCGCACCAGGTTGCGGAGCACGCCGTTGACGAGCCCGCGCGCGCGCCCGGTGCGGCGGTCGTTGCCGGCCAGCTTGACAGCGATGTCGACCGCAGCGTGGTCGGGCACGTCGAGGAACAGGATTTGCGCTATGGCGACGTGGAGGATGGCGGAAAGCGCGCCGGAATTTTCCGGTAGCGGCCGATCGAGCACGCCCTTCAACGCGGCTTCGATCTCGCCGCGGCGGCGAAGCGCCGTACCGAGGATCGCGCGCGTCAAAGAGCGGTCGCGGCGATCGAGCGCGCGGAAGTGCGGATTGCCATGCTTCTCATCGAGAAGGGCGTCGAGCGCGGTGCCGCGCTCAATCACATGGCGGAGGATCGCCGCGGCGGTGCGGCGGACGGCAAAGCCGGCGGGATCAGCCGTGGCGCCGGCGCGGGGCGGACGGACCTTCTGCCGCGATCTCTCTCTCGGACTCAGCCCCAAGGGCCGCGCCTTGCGCCGAGCCTGGACCAGGGGCCCGGATGCGCGGCAGCGGCCGAGGGAGCACGCTGGCTGAGGTCGAGCGGGGCGCTGCGCTCACCCGTCCGCGCCATCTGCTCCAAGGCAGCGATGCGGTTCGCAGTCGCCGGGTGCGTGGAGAAGAGATTGTCCATGCGCTCGCCGGTCAGCGGATTGACGATGAAGAGAGGCGCGGTCGCCGGATTGCGCTCTGCGCTCACCATCGGCATGCGCCGGGCGCTTCCCTCGATCTTGGCAAGCGCCGAGGCGAGCCACAGCGGGTTGCCGCAAAGCTCTGCGCCACCACGGTCGGCGGAATATTCGCGCGTGCGGTTGATCGCCATCTGGATCAGCAACGCGGCGATCGGCGCGGTGATCGCCGCAAGGAGCACGCCGACGAAGCCGAGCGGGTTGTTGCGGTTGCCGCCCCCGAGACCGCCGAAGAAGAAGGCGAAGTTGGCAAGCATCGAAATGGCGCCGGCAATCGTTGCCGCAATCGTCATGGTCAGCGTGTCGCGGTTTCTGACATGCGTCAGCTCATGGCCGATGACCCCGGCCAATTCCTCGCGGGTGAGCTGGCGTAGAATGCCGGTCGTCGCGGCAACCGCGGCGTTCTTCGGATCGCGGCCCGTGGCGAAGGCGTTTGGCTGCGGATTGTCCATGATGTAGACCTTCGGCATGGGCAATCCGGCGCGGCGGGAAAGCTCACGCACAATTCCGTAAAGCTCAGGCGCTTGGCGCTCGTCGACCTCGCGTGCCTGATGCATGCGAAGCACGAGCTTGTCGGCGTTCCAGTAGCTGAAGAGGTTCATGCCGGCGGCGACGAGAAAGGCAATGAAGGCGCCGCCCGAGCCGCCGACCAGATAGCCGACGCCCATGAAGAGCGCAGTCAGCGCCGCCAGCAACATCCCGGTCTTCAGGACATTCATCGCTCGTCACCTCGTCCGCCCACGCGGATCTTAGCTTTGGCGCGGGCGCCTCTATATGATGGGAAGCGAGAGCTTTCGGTTCAATTGCTATGTCGAAGCGGCAGAACGAAGACGAGGAGGCGAAACGGGCGCGCCTCAAGGCGGCCGCCGAGCGCGCTCGGGCAGAAGCCGAGGCGCGGCGCAAGGCCGCGCCCGGAAGCCAGCGGCAGAAGGAGATCGGCGGCCCCGACGGGCCGGAACCGACCCGCTACGGCGATTGGGAGAAAGACGGGATCGCCAGCGATTTCTGAGCGGCGCTTCGGCCGCTCGCGCTTTTTGATTGTGTGGCGCGCCGACGACCTACACGGCGCATTCCCGGGAGACGGCCTGCTTCAACTGGGCGTGGTTGTCGAGCGAGACTTCATCGAAGCGTTGGCGCAATGCGGTCGCATTCGGCGCGGCAAGCACATACTGCTTGCGGGCCGGCGGCGCGGCGTCCATGACGCCTTGCGCGCAAGCGACGAAGTCGCGGAACTGCGAGGCGCTGAGCCCGCTCAGATAGTCGTTGCCGGGCCGCACGGAATTCAAAATGCGGGCGACGGCGTCGCGAAATTCCCGGTTGGTCGAGGCGGAGCCCGCGGCTTGCCCGGCCGTGGCGCTGATCGCTAGAGCCATGGCTCCGGCGAGGACTCTCATCTTGAGCATCGTAACTCCGTGTCCATAGTGCTGCCGGAGTACGAACCGCGTCCGCCCCAGACGCCGGTTCGCCGATTCCGAACGTGCGACAGAAACCAGTCCGAAGGCGCGCTGTCAAAGGCAAAGTCGGAGGGCTTCTTGCGTGCCGCAACCGACCGAATCGGCTCGACCGACGCGTTCGCATTGTGGCAAGCGTCGGTCAACTTTTGAGGACCCGGATATGCTGGCATGGAAGGACACCGCTTCGTTCGACCGCGACGCGATCCGCGTGGGGGAGGCATTGATACGGCCGCACATCCGGCGCACTCCGATTCTCGACGTCGACAGCGGCGATTTCGGGCTCGGTGTTTCCCGCCTCGTGCTCAAGCTCGAGCTTCTCCAGCACGCCGGGTCGTTCAAGCCGCGCGGCGCCTTCACCAATCTTCTTACAAGGGACGTGCCGGCGGCCGGCGTCGTTGCGGCGTCCGGCGGCAACCACGGCGCGGCCGTCGCCTATGCCGCGATGCGGCTCGGCCACAAGGCGACGATCTTCCTGCCAAGCGTTTCTTCGCCGGCGAAGATCGCACGGATCAAGAGCTACGGCGCCGATCTCGTGGTCGGTGGCGAGCGCTATGTCGATGCGCTCGCCGCAAGCGAGTCCTTTGCCGCGAAGACCGGCGCGCTTCAGATTCATGCCTACGATCAGCCGGAGACGATCATCGGGCAGGGGACGCTCGGGCTTGAGCTTGAGGAGGACGCGCCGGATCTCGACACGGTTCTAGTCGCCGTCGGCGGCGGGGGGCTGATCGGTGGCATCGCGGCTTGGTACGCGGGTCGCGCAAAGATCGTCGGCGTTGAGCCGGAGCTTGCGCCGACGCTTCATATGGCGCTTCAAGCCGGCGGGCCTGTCGACGCGCCAGCCGGCGGCATCGCGGCGGATTCGCTTGCGCCGAAACGCGTCGGATCGCTTATGTTCCCGATCGCTCAGGCGCATGTCGACCACGTGGCGCTGGTTGAAGATGCGGCAATCGCGGAAGCGCAGCGCGTGATCTGGGACAAGCTCAGGCTGGCGACGGAGCCGGGCGGCGCTGCCGCCTTCGCGGCGCTTCTTTCGGGCCGCTATCGGCCGACGTCCGACGAGCGCGTCGGCGTCATCCTCTGCGGCGGGAATACGGGCGCGGTCGACTTCAGCCGCTAAGCCGCGGCGCGGCCGAGATTCGCCTCGGCGAAACGGGCGATGCCGGCGGCCTGCATGGCGCCTGACTGCCGCGCCAGCTCGCGGCCGTGGTGAAACAGAATCATCGTCGGAATAGCGCGGATCGCGTAGTGCGCGCCGACGCCTCGCACCGCCTCGGTGTCGACCGTCGCGAGCCTGACGCGGGGCTCAAGGCGTGCTGCCGCGTTCTCGAATTCCGGCGCCATCATCCGGCAAGGACCGCACCACTCGGCCCAGAAATCGACAAGGACCGGAACGTCGCTTTTCTCGATGTGCTTCAGAAAGCGCTCCTCATCGTCGAGCGCCACGGGATGGCCGGCAAAGAGCTTCGCTTTGCACTTGCCGCAGATAGCCTTGCCGGCTTCCGAGAACCGCAGCTCCGGAACCCGGTTCAACGCATCGCAGCGCGGACAGACGACGGTCAGCGATCCGGCCAAACGGGGCTCCCAGGAATCTTCGTCGCAGGATGTACGGTCGCGCGACTGGCGCCGTTGACGCAGGTCAAGCGACGGGTTCGGAGATCTCCGCGAGTACCACGCGGCCGCGGGGCGACAGGCGGTAGCCGACCTCGAGCGGCTCGGCCAGGCCGAGCTCCTTCAGCTTGCGAACGTCACGCTTGAAGATCATCGGGTCGCGGCCGATGCTGACCGCAAGGTCCGGTTCGCGGCGCGCCGGATATTTGTCGATCAGGCGCAGGATCGCGCGCGTCCAGGCGCCGCTTGGGCTCGCGTGGTCGAGACGGTTCAGCGCGGCGATGACGCTCTTCATCTCCTTCTTGGTGAGCTTCGCCTCCTTGCGGAGAGCGATCAGCGGGTCGGCGCCGATGCGGCGGAAGCTGATACGGTAAAGATCGCCCTCGCCGTCGCCGAGGAACTCCAGCAGCGCGGCGCGCGACGCGTGGCCGGCGCTCCTTGCATCCTTCTCCTTGATCGACTTCGCGGCGATCTTCTCCACCGCGTCGATGGCGAGCAGGCCCGCAGCTGTCCGGAGCGCGCCCCCGGCCTTCACCGTCGGTTTTGTCCAGCGGCGGAAGGCGAGCGTCACGCGCCCGTCGGCGATCTGATCGAGCGTCTCGCGCTTGAATAATACGTCCGTTGTCGGCTCCCGGGTTCTAGGTTGAACGGTTCTGGCGGTTGTCGATCAAGCTATCGACGACCGTCGGGTCGGCGAGGGTCGAGGTGTCTCCGAGATTGGAGAAATC
The DNA here is from genome assembly GCA_963761005.1 of uncultured Alphaproteobacteria bacterium. GTDB lineage: Bacteria > Pseudomonadota > Alphaproteobacteria > Rhizobiales > Afifellaceae > DASWJZ01. The sequence goes on along the minus strand of CAVXFK010000020.1, from coordinate 7,543 downwards.
GTCCTCGGCGATCTTCCTCAGGATGCGGCGCATGATCTTGCCGGAGCGTGTCTTCGGCAGACCGGGCGCGAACTGGATCAGGTCGGGCGAGGCGATCGGGCCGATCTCGGTTCTGACCCAGTCGCGGAGTTCTTTCCGGAGCGCTTCCGACGGCTCCTCGCCGGCCATCAGCGTCACGTAGCAATAAATGCCCTGGCCCTTGATATCGTGCGGATAGCCGACAACGGCGGCCTCCGACACTTTTGGGTGTGCAACCAGCGCCGATTCCACTTCGGCCGTTCCCATGCGGTGGCCGGAGACGTTCAGGACGTCGTCGACGCGGCCGGTGATCCAGTAATAGCCGTCCTCGTCTCGCCGGCAGCCGTCACCGGTGAAATACATGCCCTTGAAGTGCGAGAAGTAGGTTTCGACGAAACGCTGGTGGTCGCCATAGACGGTGCGCATCTGGCCGGGCCAGGAATCGAGAATCACGAGATTGCCGTCGCCGACGCCCTCGATGAGCTTGCCGTCATTGTCGACGAGCGCCGGCTGCACGCCGAAGAAGGGGAGTGTCGCGCTGCCGGGCTTCTGTGCGATGGCGCCGGGGAGCGGCGTGATCAGGATGCCGCCCGTCTCCGTCTGCCACCACGTGTCGACGATCGGGCAGCGGCTGTCACCGACAACGCGCCAGTACCACTCCCAGGCCTCCGGGTTGATCGGCTCGCCAACCGTGCCGAGCAGCCTCAGCGACTTCCGCGAGGTCTTCTTCACGTGATCTTCGCCGGCGCCCATCAGCGCGCGGATCGCGGTTGGCGCGGTGTAGAAGATGTTGACGGCGTGCTTGTCGACGACGTCCCAGAAGCGGGAGACGGTCGGATAGTTCGGCACGCCTTCGAACATCAATGTCGTCGCACCGTTCGCGAGCGGCCCGTAGACGATATAGGAATGGCCGGTGACCCAGCCGACGTCGGCCGTGCACCAGTAGATGTCTCCACCATGGTAGTCGAAGACGAAGCGGTGCGTGGTCGTAACGTAGACGAGGTAGCCGCCGGTCGTGTGGAGCACGCCCTTCGGCTTACCGGTCGAGCCCGAGGTATAGAGGATGAAGAGCGGGTCCTCGGCGTTCATCTCGACCGGCGGGCAGTCGGCGGAGACCTTCTCCACCTCCTCGTGGTACCAGAGATCGCGGCCGGCCTGCATGTCGACCTTGCCGCCGGTGCGGCGTACGACGAGCACATTGCGCACCGAGGCGCCGTCCTTCTCGGCGCGCACGATCGCCTTGTCGGTGTTGGACTTCAGCGGGATCGGCCTGCCGCCGCGCAGCCCCTCGTCGGCAGTCATGACGAAATCCGAGCGGCAGTCCTCAATGCGGTTCGCCAGCGAATCGGGCGAGAAGCCGCCGAAGACGACGGAATGGACGGCGCCGATCCGGGCGCAGGCGAGCATCGCATACGCGCTCTCCGGGATCATCGGCATGTAGATCGTAACGCGGTCGCCCTTCTTGACGCCATGCGCCTTCATGACATTGGCAAGCCGGCAAACATGCCCGTGCAGCTCGCGATAGGTGATCTTCTTGTCTTCTGCCGGGTTGTCGCCTTCCCAGAGGATAGCGACCTGCTCAGCACGGTCCTTCAGGTGCCGATCGATGCAATTGGCGGAGATGTTGAGAGCGCCGTCCTCGAACCACTTGATCGAGACGTTCGGGTATTCATAGGTTGAGTTTTTCACCTTGGTGAAGGGCTTCAGCCAGTCGATCCGCTTCGCCTGTTCTGCCCAGAAGCCGTCGGGATCTTCCACGCTTCTGCGGTACATCGACTGATACTTCTCGGCGTCGATATAGGCGCGCGCGGCCCACTCCTTGGAAACAGGGTGGATCTTCAGTTCCGACATCAGCCTCTTCCTCCCAACGGGTAACGGTGCAGGGCGGACCCCCAGGTAGTTGGCGCTATTATGCGGACGCCGGCCCGCCGCGTCCATGGACAGGTGAAGTATAGGGTGTGGAGGAAAATGCCGTTAGATAACAAATGGTTATGGTTACGGCGGCAACGCTGGCGGCGTACTTACGCGGCCGTAACCTCCCGCCTCCGTGGCCGATCCGGCCTCCGCCCGCGGCGGATTTTCAGGTGCCGAATGCGCCGGAGATCGGGCTCATCCCGGGGTGCCGATCCAGGCGAAGGCGCTGCCGAAATCAGGCTCCGAAGAGCCCGATCGCCAGCCCCATCACCAGGAGGACGCCGAGCCAATGACCGGCATCGATCAGCGTGCGAGACCAGGAATCGCGCGCGAAGCGGTTGTTGACGGTGACAGTCGTGGCAACGAAGCCGACCCACACCATGAAGGCGGAGAAGAGCGCCCGCTCGACGTTCACCTCGCCGATGTGGAAGACGATGCCGAAAAGCATCGTCGCCATGATCAGTTCCGCGACGAGGGAGATGACGATCGCCGCTGCGCCGGGGCGGTTGAGCGAGCCTGCCGGGAGGGGCCGTTGCAATGATTTCTGCCATTGCCTGCCCAGCGCCCAATACCAGAGCGAGCCGAAGATCCAGCCCGCCAGCGCGGCAACCACGACGGAGAGCACCTTCAGTTGAGACAGGATTGCAGCGAGCACCCGACCCTCCTCGACATCCGCCTCTCATGGCGTTTCAGCGGCATAGCGCCAGACGCTCGTCAGCTTGATCTCCGAATCCTCCAGCGCGCGCGTGACCGGCACCTCGTAGCGCGCCAGGAAGGAGAAGCGGTTCTTTGGAAAATAGCTGCGGCCCGGGTCGCCCACCAGTACCAACGCACCGCGTCCGGCCAGAGCATCCAGCCAGGGAATGAGCCGGTCGGCGAGCGGCCTTTCATAGAAGGCGTCGCCGACGAGAATGGTCTCCCAGTTGCCCTCTGCGCCGATCAGGTCGTCGCTCATCACGTCGAGCTCGACCGCGTTCTCGGCCGCGTTCAAGACGATGGCTGCCCCGGCGATAGCATCGATCTCGTTCGCGCCGACACGGGATGCGCCGGCTTTTGCCGCAGCGATGGCGACGAGCCCGGAGCCTGAGGCGATGTCGAGCACGCGTCGGCCGGCGACGACTTCGGGATTGTCGAGCACGTAGCGGGCGAGCGCCTGGCCGCCCGCCCAGGCAAAGGCCCAATAGGGCGGCGGCACGCCGACCGTGCTCAGTTCCTCTTCCGTCTTCTCCCAAAGGGGCAAGGCCTCATGCGCAAGGCGAAGCCGGATTTCCGGAACGAGCGGCGGCGAAAGAACCGCGGTGTTGGCGACAACGAAGGCGGCGGAATCCATGCCGCCTTATGGCGGCCGCCCGCACAAAAACAAAGGGAAGCGGCCGCGCATGATGCGCGACCGCCCTCGAGAGAGCCGCCTAGCTCTGCGGCGTGACCGCGGAGGCGGTCATTGAGCCGTCCGAGCCCTGATCATAGGTGATGCTCACGTTCTGCCCGACCTGCAGCGAAGCGGCGTCGAAATCCGCCGGCAGCTGATAAGTCTTGCCATCGGCGAGCGTCACGGTTCCGGCGGTCGCGTCGATGCTCTTGATGGCACCGCTTGCCTCTGCGGCAAAAGCGGAGAGCGAAGAGGCGGCCAGCATGGCGGCAGCACCGGCAGCAATCATCAACTTGCGCATTCCTGTCTTCCTTCTTTGCAATGCCGTCCGTTGGAACAGTCCCCGACGGCCTCGCCCCGAGCCGCATCCACAACACGCGCCGCGCGCGCCGGTTCCGTCGAAAACCAGCGTCTTTGAAAGACCTTTGAATCGCCAGATTCCGGACGCGCCGCGCGCCGCAAGGCGATCTTTGCTGCTTGAAAAGTCGGTCGGCTAATTTTCGGGAAGGCTGCCGGAGACCAGGAACGCCGATGCCCAATCGCCGGAGAGATTTACGAGACCGCCGAAGACGCGCGTTTCGTGACCCGAGCCGTCGGCCGCCGCGAAGAGACGCTTGTGCAGAATCACGCGGAGCTCCGCGAACTGGCCACAGGAGCGTGCGCTTGCGAGATCGACATAGGCGGAGCGTGCATCGTCGATACTCCACGCGCGGGCGCGTGCCAGTTGCTTCGCCTGGGGCGCCGAGACACAGAGCACCCAATTGTGGACGGTCATCTCCGTTTCGAGCGCATAGTCGAGAGCTGCCGGTGCGGCCACAAGGTCGGGCGGCGGCGTTGCTACGGTGATGTCGTCGGGCGCAGCCGCCCAACCGGCGGAAGCGAACAGGCAGCAGGCGGCGAGCGTCGCCAGGCGATGTGCGTTCAATGCGATAGCCATAAAACAGCCCCTTCCTCGTCAGTGCGCGAGCGGACGGCGGCCCGTATGGACCGCCTTCATGCCAGCGACCGACGCGGCCCTCGCGATCTCCGCGAATGCCTGTTCCAACCCCCTTGGCGGCGCATTGCACCGCATCAGGAACTGAACCTGCGTCGGAACGAAGCCGCAACCCAAAGCGGCCGCATTGCGGCAATTGCGGACGAGGTGTTGCAGCGATGCTCGCTTAGCCGCCAGGGCTAACAAACGAGCTCAGCCCCAGGGCCCACCCCAAGGGCCACGCCGATGCTCGATATGGAACGCTTTCGTGTGCGGCCGCTCCAGGATAGGAACCCAACGCCGCTTGAAAAACGTGATCAGCGCGAGACCGGCGAGGAAGCCGCCGATATGCGCCCAGAACGCGACGCCTCCTCCTCCACCGGCCGCGGGTACCGCGGCGCTTAGGAGCTGCATCAAGAACCAGAAGCCGAGCACGATGAGCGCCGGGATATGGGCAATCCAGAAGAAGAACCCGAGGAAGATCAGAACCCTTATCGTCGCGCCTGGGTGAAGCAGGGCATACGCGCCAAGCACGCCTGAGATCGCGCCGCTCGCGCCGATCATCGGGGCGACCGAGGACGGATCGGCGAGCCCTTGCGTCAGCGCCGCTGCCGTCCCGCAGAGCAGATAGAAGGCGGCGTAGCGAAAATGCCCCATCGAATCTTCGATGTTGTCGCCGAAGATCCAGAGATAGAGCATGTTGCCGCCGATATGCAGGAAGCCGCCGTGCATGAACATCGACGTGAGTATCGTCGCCCAGGCGGGCACGACGATCAGGTCCGGCGATAGATCGCGATAGCCGAAGAGCCGCGCCGGGATCATGCCGAGGGAAAGCACCGCCCGCTCCTGGCCTGTGGTTCCGAGCGAGAGCTGCCAGAGAAAGACCAGAACGCAGATCGCGATGATCGAATAATTGACGTAAGGCGCGACGTGCTGGCGCGGATTGTCGTCGGAGAGGGGGAACAAGGAGCTTTCGCCGCTAGCGAAGCTTCACGGGGTCGAGCCCACCCATCTTGCAGACGAATGCCCACTCAGCGTCGCTGACCGGCTGCACGGAGAGGCGCGAGTTTCGGACGAGCACCATCTCCTTCAACTTCGGCTCGGCCTTGATCGCAGCAAGCGTCACCGGTTTCGGCAGGTCGGAGATGGCCATCAGGTCGACACACTCCCAGTTCGCGTCCTTCGATTCAGGATGCGCTTCGGCGATCACCTCGACGATGCCGACGACCGCCTTCTCCGCGCCGGAATGATAGAAGAAGCCGCGCTCGCCCTTCTTCATCTTGCGCATGTTCGAGCGCGCCTGGAAGTTCCGGACGCCGTCCCACCCCTGGCCCTTGGCGCCCGTCGCCTTCTGGTTCTGCCAGGACCAGCTCTCCGGCTCCGACTTGAACAGCCAATGCGCCATCGCTTCTGCCTCCGACCTGCGCCGAAAAGGGCTAGCTCTTTTCCGCCTTGAGCGGGCTACAAATCAATTCGCCATTGTGCCCCGGCGTCCGCGGTAGTCCCGTAATCCATTGATCTGCTTCCGCATCCATCCGCGCTTGTTTTCCAACGTGCGCCCTCGTATATTGGCCATAGTGTTGGACACCAACTTTTCTTCTTGTCAAGAGGCTTAGATGGCACGGACGGTGCGCGATTCATCACTGGAATCGAGGACCGCGCGGGCTCGCCTAGAGCCTCGTGGAAAACCTTACTATCGCGCGATCGAACCGGGCCTGCACGTCGGCTATCGAAAGGCAAAGGGGCGACGCGGTCAGAGGGTGGCCGGCGCCTGGGTTTGCCGGCTCTATGTCGGCAATCAGGACTACAAGGTTGAGCGTTTAGGCACTGCCGACGATTTCTCGGACTCAGATGGCCGCGCAATCCTTAGTTTCAAGCAAGCTCAGGAAGCAGCGCGGGTGAAGCTAATGGAAAAAGCCCGCGACACGACAGGCACGCCTGAGCGGAAGTCGGTTACGGTTCAAAGGGCCGTCGAGGAGTATCTCCAATTCCTCGAGCACAGCCGAAAATCCGCAGCGGATGCTGGTTACAGAGCGCGGGCGTTCATCTATGGCCCGCTGGGGGATGTGGCAGTCGAAGCGCTCACCACGAAAAGGCTGCGGGACTGGCTAACGGACATTGCGGGAGCGCCGCCGCGGGTCCGGACTCGGCCGGGTGAACCGCAAAAGCATCGCGAGCTTGGCGATGACGATGAAGCAATCCGGCGTCGGCGGTCGACAGCGAATTGGACGCTGACCGTCCTCAAAGCCGCCCTCAATCGTCAGTGGCGTGAAGGCCATGTTTCGTCCGACGCCGCATGGAGGCGAGTTGAGCCATTCAAGAATGTAGAGTTGGCGCGTGTTCGATATCTCACGGTTGGAGAGGCCAAGCGGCTAATTAACGCCAGCGACCCAACGTTTCGGCCGCTCCTGCACGCGGCGCTTCACACGGGAGCCCGGTACGGGGAGCTCGGCCGACTGGAAGTCGCCGACTTCAACGTTGATTCCGGCACGCTGGCGATCCGCAGGTCAAAAAGCGGGAAGAGGCGTCATGTAGAACTTACCGAAGAGGGCGTGCTTTTCTTTCGCCGGCATTGCTGCGGCCGCGACGGCAATGAATTGATGTTCCTTAAGGGGGATGGGAGCGCCTGGCGGAAGTCCCACCAGAACTCGCCGATGATCGAGGCAACGAAGCGCGCGCATATTGCGCCGCCGATCAGCTTCCATGGCCTACGACATACCTGGGCGTCGTTAGCGGTAATGAACGGGGTTCCGTTGCTGGTCGTCGCCAAGAACCTCGGCCATGCCGACACCCGCATGGTTGAGAAACACTATGGACACTTGGCTCCTTCCTACGTGCGCGAGGCGATCCGGGCAGGCGCGCCACAATTCGGCGCTGTGGAACAGACGAACGTAATCGAAATTGCGTGATGGCCATCGATCCGCGCCGTAGGAATTCGGTGTCCGCGAATCGGGAGCGGTCTCTTACGGGAAAGACAGAGCAGCCAAATGTTGCGCATCGCCCGCAAGCATCGGGAGCATCCAAGCCCAAACCGCGAAAAAGCAAGCGACGGACTGCCTCCACAAAAGAGCGCGACGTTTCGCAGAAATTACTTGAGGGCATGCGCGAACTCAGGGCTCGATGGGACAAGGAGCGCGATGCGTGGCTCCGCCGCCGGAGGATTCATACCGGAATATTCGAGAGAATCCGGAGGGATGCAGAGATTGCACAGCGCGGTGGGCGCATCGAGGGATCTGACGGACGCGCCCGGGAGCTCCAGAAGCTGAGGA
>CAVXFK010000019.1:0-143403 GCA_963761005.1 uncultured Alphaproteobacteria bacterium | reverse complement strand
CGCTTGTCGCCGGTCTTCTCATTCTCGGCATGAGCACATTCGTTGCCATCGCGCCGCAGCTCTTCGCGCCCTACGATCCGCTCGCCTTCGACTATGGCGCTATTCTTGCAAGCCCCAGTTGGGCGCATCCTTTCGGCACCGACAATTTCGGCCGCGATATGCTCTCACGCACCATCTGGGCCTATTCGATCGACATGCAGATTGCCGTCTTCGCCACGATCGTCCCCTTCGTCGTCGGCACTTTGGTCGGCGCTTTCGTCGGCTATCGCGGCGGCATAGTGGAAACGCTCTTCGGGCGCATCGTCGACGCGATCATCACCTTCCCGTTCCTCGTGCTCGTGATCGCCATCGTCGCGGTCCTCGGGCCCGGGCTCAGGAACATGTACATCGCGGTGGGCGTGGTCGACTGGGTCTTCTACGCCCGCCTGATCGCGGCGGAGATGAAGGTTCAGAAGCGGCTCGACTACGCCGCGGCCGGCCGCGTCATGGGTTACAGCCCCGCCCGCGTCGTCCTCCGTCACCTCCTGCCGAACGCCATCACGCCGGCGATCGTCTACTGGATGACGGACATGGCGCTGGCCATCCTGCTCGGGTCGAGCCTCGGCTATCTCGGCCTCGGCGCCCAACCTCCCGCCGCGGAATGGGGCGTACTTATCGCCGACGGCAAGAATTTCATGTCGACCGCCTGGTGGATTTCCATCTTTCCCGGTATCGCCATTGTCTTCACCGGGCTCGGATTCAGCTTGCTTGGCGATGGCCTCGCCGATGCGCTGAGGCCGCGGCGATGACGACCCCGGTCGCGTCCGCGAGCGCGCCTCTTCTCGAAATCCGCGGGCTGGTGACGACGTTTGCCACGCCGCGCGCCACACTGACCGCCGTCGACGGGATCGACCTCGACCTTCGGAGCGGCGAAGTGCTCGGCCTCGTCGGCGAGTCCGGCTGCGGCAAGAGCGTCACGCTCCGCTCGATCATCAGGCTCGTCCACCCTCCGGGCAAGACGTCGGGCAGCGTACGCTGGCGCGGGGAGAACGTGCTCGAAATGTCGGAATCGCGTCTGACTGCAATGCGCGGCCGGGAGATCGCCACGATCTTTCAGGAGCCGATGACGGCCTTGAATCCGGTTCTGACCGTGGGGCTCCAGATCGACGAGAACCTGAGCGCCCACACCGGGCTTGGCCGACGCGAGCGAAGACGCCGGGCGGTCGAGCTGCTCGAGATCGTCGGAATCCCCGGCGCCGCTCACCGCCTCGACAACTATCCGCATCATTTCTCCGGCGGCATGCGTCAACGCGCCATGATCGCCATTGCGTTGGCGAGCGAGCCGAAGCTCCTCCTTGCCGACGAGCCAACCACTGCGCTCGACGTGACCATTCAGGACCAGATACTGAAGCTCCTCCTCGACCTTCGCGAAAGTCTCGGCATGAGCGTGATCCTGGTGACGCACGACCTCGGGGTCGTTGCGCAGGCCTGCGATCGCGTGGCGATCATGTATGCCGGGCGGATCGTCGAAACCGGCACGGTTGCCGACGTCTTCGCGGCGCCTCGGCATGCCTATACGCTCGGGCTTCTCGGTTCGGTGCCGCGCGGTGGCGCAAGGCGACGGCCGCTCCGCTCAATCGACGGAGCGCCCCCGGCGCTCTCTGCGATACCATCCGGCTGCGCCTTCCATCCACGCTGTGCCTTCGCAACCGATGTCTGTCGATCGTCTCGGCCGGAATTGGCCGAAGGGCCCGTCGGTCGCGCGGTCGCCTGCTTTCATGCCGACGCCGTCGCCGCGGCACGGATGTCGGCATGAACGTGACCCTCACCGAGCCCGCGGGGCGGCCGCTTCTTGAAGTCAGCGAGCTGACGAAGCGGTTCAACGTGCGCAACCCGAAAGGGGGGCGCCTCGCCGGCGGGTCGTGGGCATGGGTGCATGCGCTGAATGGCGTAAGTTTCACCGTCAGCCGCGGCGAGACGCTCGGTATTGTCGGCGAATCCGGCTGCGGAAAGTCGACGCTCGCCCGCTGCATCGTCCGGCTCATCGAGGCCGACAGCGGCACGATAAGCTACGACGGCGTCGACATCCGGGCGCTCGAGGGTGTCGAGCGGCGGCGTTTCAACCGCGCCGTCCAGATGGTCTTCCAAGACCCTTACAGCTCGCTCAATCCGCGCATGACCGTCCGCCAGATTCTTGGCGAGGCGCTCTTCGTGCACAGAATGTGCCCGCGGAACGAGATTCCCGATCGTATCGCCGAGCTTCTTCGTCTCGTCCGCCTGCCCGCGGACGCCGCCAACCGCCTGCCGCACGAGTTCTCCGGCGGGCAAAGACAGCGCATCGGCATCGCCCGTGCGCTTGCAGTTCAGCCGGAATGCATCATCGCCGATGAGCTGGTGTCGGCGCTGGACGTTTCCGTTCAGGCGCAGATCGTCAACCTGTTGCTTGAGCTGCAGGAGCGGTTGAACCTCACGCTGCTCTTCGTGGCGCATGACCTGCGATTGGTTCGCCACATCTCCCACCGGGTCGCGGTCATGTATCTCGGCTTCATCGTCGAGACGGGCGAGACGGAACAAATCTTCAGCGATCCGCATCACCCCTACACGCAGGCTCTTCTCGCCGCGGCGCCCGACCTCGACCCTAACAAGCGGAGCCGCGTTCCGGCTGCGCGCGGCGAGTTGCCGAGCCCGCTCGACCTGCCTTCCGGTTGTCCCTTCCACACGCGCTGTCCGCAGGCCTTCGAGCGATGCCTGGCAGAGCGTCCCGAACTGACCGTCAGACCTGGCGGGACGCTTGCCGCCTGCCATCTGCCGGATCTGACGCCGCTGAGGGCATATGCAGACGATCCGCCCGCAGCGGTCGGAGGAATCGCCTGAGACGTGCGCAGGCGGCGGAATAGACAAACAGTTCGGCATGGCGAAGATCGGAAACTTGGACACGTCCCATAAGAAACAAATGTCGCTGGCTCAGCCTCCCTATCGCGGCGTCACCTCGCCCAAGGACATGTTTCGCGGCGAGCACGTGATCGCCCGACTGTGGCGGCGTCCGCTTGCCGTCTTCGGCATCGTCGTGATCGCATTCGTCGCGACGGTTGCTGTTTTGGCTCCTCTGGCGGCGCCTTTTGACCCCTTCGAGCAGTTCTTCGACGGGCTGACGCTTGAGGGCGCCCCGCTTCCGCCGAATGCGCATTTCCTGCTCGGCACCGATCTCCTCGGAAGAGATCTCCTGTCCCGCCTGATATTTGGGGCGCGGACGTCGCTGATGATCGGGGTGGTTGCGAACGGAATCGCGGTGGCGATCGGCGCGCTCGTCGGCATCACGGCGGGATTCTTCCGTGGCTGGATCGCGGCGATCCTGATGCGCTTCACCGATTTGATGATGGCGTTCCCTGCGCTGCTTCTTGCGATTGTCCTCGCTGCGATATTCCACCCATCGCTCTTGATCGTGGCGCTCGTGATCGCGCTGGTGAACTGGGTGCAGGTAGCGCGCATCATCTATACGGAGACGCGTTCGCTCGCCGAGCGCGAGTTCATCGATGCGGAGCGCGCGATCGGCGCGGGCCGTGCGCGCATCCTTTTCCGCCATGTCCTTCCGCATTTGGTTCCGACGATCATTGTCTGGGGGACGCTTGGAATTTCGACCACTGTCCTCCTCGAGGCTACGCTTTCCTTCCTCGGCGTCGGGGTCCAACCTCCGACTCCATCGTGGGGTAACATCATCTTCGAGAACCAGACTTATTTCACCTCGGCCCCCTGGCTCGTCTTTGTGCCCGGCCTCAGCATCATCCTGCTCGCGCTCGCCTTCAATCTCGTCGGCGACGCGCTCCGCGAAGTCCTCGATCCGACACAGAAGGGACGCTACTGATGGCCACCTATCTCGGCCGGCGGCTCTTTCAGTCGTTGCTGATTCTGATCGGCATCACTCTCGTCACCTTCGTGTTGCTCTATCTCCTGCCGGCCGATCCGGCGCGGCAGATTGCCGGCAGAAGTGCAGGCGCCGAGGTGGTCGAGAATATTCGTCACCAGCTTGGACTCGACCGGCCTCTCTACCAGCAGTATTGGCGCTACCTGTCTTCGCTCGCACACGGGGACCTCGGGCGGTCCTATGTGCAGAAAAGCGAAGTCAGCGCGCTGATCGTGTCGCGGCTTCCCGCGACTTTCCTTTTGATGGTGGGCGCCATCCTGTGCGAGCTGTCGTTCGGCCTTACGTTCGGCGTGATAGCCGCCCTGAACCGTGGACGTGCTGTCGACAAAGTGCTGATGGTGCTCTCGTTCATCGCGGTCTCGGCGCCCCAATTCGTTGTCGCCATCCTGCTCCTCTACCTCTTTGCAGTTGAGCTCAGGTGGTTTCCGATTGGCGGCTACGGCACGTTTCGACAACTCGTGCTGCCGTCACTGACGCTCGGGCTCCTTGGTGCGGGATGGTACGCACGCATGATGCGCTCTTCCATGCTCGACGTGCTGCGCCAGGATTACGTGCGGACGGCTAGGGCAAAAGGACTGGCGCGTCTCCAGGTGCTGTTCGCCCACGCGCTGCCAAACGCGCTTCTGCCGATCGTGGCCATGATCGGCATCGATATCGGCTACTTCATGAGCGGCGTCGTCGTGGTGGAGAGCGTCTTCGGCTGGCCCGGAATTGGGCAGCTTGCGTGGCAGGCGATTCAGCGCATTGATATCCCGATCATCATGGGGGTGACGCTGGTCTCCGCATGCGCCATCGTCATCGGAAATCTTCTCGCGGACTTGATAGCGCCGCTGATTGATCCGCGCATCAAGGTCCGCTGAACTGTTTGTTGCTACTTAAGATAGGGGGTGGGATATGAGACACCTTTGTTACGCTGGTCTCGCACTGGCCGCTCTTGGCCTCGGATCCTTCGCAAACGCCGACGACATCAAGCAAGGCGGTCAGATGGTGGTCGCCTTCAAGGACGACATGGCCACCCTCGATCCGGCCATCGGCTACGACTGGCAGAACTGGTCCATCATCAAGAGCCTCTATAGCCGGCTCATGGATTATGAGCCCGGGACCACGACGCTCCGGCCGGACCTCGCCGAGTCCTTCGGCGTTTCGAGCGACGGCCTGACCTACACCTTCAAGCTGCGTCATGGGGTCAAGTTCCACAACGGGCGGGAGCTGACCGCGGACGACGTCGTCTATTCGCTGGATCGCGCCGCCGACCCGAAGACGCAGAGCCCGGGGGCCGGGTTCTATCATTCGATCCAAGGCTACGACGATGTGGCCGGCGGGAAGGCCGATCATCTGACGGGCGTGTCGGCTGTGGATCCCTACACGGTGAAGATCGAGCTCGCCAACCCCGACGCGACGTTCCTTCACGAGATCGCACTGAACTTCGCGTCGGTCGTCGCGAAGGAGGATGTCGAGAAGTGGGGCGCCGACTACGGACACCATCCGGACGGGAGCGGCGCCTACTACATGTCGGACTGGACGCTCGGCCAGCAGATCGTCCTCGAACGCAACAAGGACTACTACTGGCCGGGAGCCCCAAAGCTCGACAAGATCGTGTTCCAGATCGGCCAGGAGCCGGTGGTCTCGCTCTTGCGCCTGCAGCAGGGTGAGATCGATGTGCTCGGCGACGGCATTCCGCCCGCCAAATTCGCCGAGGTCATGGGCGATCCGGAGCAGGCGAAGAACGTCGCTTCCGGGCCGCAGCTACAGACCGTTTACGTTGCGATCAACGTCCAGATGAAGCCCTTCGACGATGTCCATGTGCGGCAAGCCGTCAACATGGCGATCGACAAGGACCGCATCATCAAGCTGATCAACGGGCGGGCCATCGCGTCAAACCAGCCGCTGCCGTCGCGCATTCCCGGATTCGACAAGGACTACAAAGGCTACCCCTTCGATCCCGCCCAGGCGAAGAAGCTGCTGGCCGATGCCGGCTATGCCGACGGGTTCGACACCGAGCTCTATGCGAACAATATCGATCCGAATCCGCGCATCGCGCAGGCGATCCAGCAGGATCTGGCAGCGGTCGGAATTCGCGTCTCGTTGAAGATACTCGATCAGGCCAACGTGATCGCCGCCGGCGGCACCGCCAACACGGCTCCGATGGTCTGGTCCGGCGGAATGGCCTGGATCGCCGATTTCCCGGATCCCTCCGATTTTTACGGTCCGATCCTTGGCTGCAGCGGCGCGGTGCCGGGCGGGTGGAACTGGTCCTGGTACTGCAACAAGGACCGCGACGCGGAGGCGCAGAAGGCCGATTCGATCATCGATCCGGCGAAGCAGGATGAGCGCTACGACATGTGGCGTCAGATCTTCGTCAAGATCATGGACGACGCGCCGTGGGTCCCTGTTTTCGACGAGGTGCGTTACACGATGCATACGCCACGCATCGGCGGCGATCCGGCGTTGTTCAACGACCCGATCCATATTCCCGTGAACTACGAATACGTCTACGCGACCGATGCCCAGTAGCCACGCATCGCGCCACACGATCCACGGGCGCCACCATCACTTCGGCTGGGACAATTCGCTGCCCCCGGTCGAACGGGTGGCGCCCGGAACGACGATCGAGTTCGAATGCATCGACGCATCGGGGGGCCAGCTCTCCGCCAAGAGCGCCCTTGCCGATGTTGCGGCGCTCGACTTTGAACGAGTCAATCCGGTCACCGGGCCTATCTACGTCGAGGGCGCGGAGCCCGGGGATGCTCTGAAGGTCACGATCAACGAATTCGCGGCCTCCGACTTTGGATGGACGGCGAACATCCCAGGCTTCGGGCTGCTCGCAGATCAGTTCGCCGATCCCGCGCTGAAAATCTGGAAGCTGGACAGCGCCGGCAAGATGCCGGCCGTCTTTTCATCGGTCGCGCGCGTGCCGACAAAGCCCTTTGCCGGCACGATCGGTGTTGCGCCGGGCGAGCCGGGCCTGCATTCGGTTGTCCCGCCGCGGCGCGTCGGCGGCAACCTCGACATTCGCGACCTCTCGCCGGGCACGACCCTTTACCTGCCCGTCGAGGTTCCGGGTGCGTTGTTTTCCGTTGGTGACACGCACGCCGCGCAGGGGGACGGCGAGGTCTGCGGCACCGCGATCGAAAGCCCGATGCGGGCCGTGCTCACACTGGACCTGGAGAAGAACGCGAATCTCGCGACGCCGCGCTTCACCACGCCCGGTCCCGTCACTCGCCATTTCGATGCGAAGGGTTACGACGTGACGACCGGCGTCGGACCTGATCTCATGGAAGGCGCGCGTGCCGCGGTCAGCAACATGATCGATCTGCTTTCAGCGCGGCACGGAATGTCGGCTGTCGACGCCTATATGCTCTGCTCGGTTTGCGCCGACCTCCGGATCAGCGAGATCGTCGATCAGCCGAATTGGGTGGTCTCGCTCTATTTTCCGCGTCTGATATTCGATTGAAAGCATCGGAATTGGGGCGCGGCGGCCAAGACCGAACACGAGAGGCCAAAGCGATTCGAGGCGACGCCTTGTCCGGCGAGTCAGGGCCCACGTCGGTGCTCTCGGTCCGCAATCTCACCACGGAGGTTGCGACACCGACCGGGCCACGCATCGTCGTCGACGATCTTTCGTTCGATCTGGCGGAGCGCGAGACGCTAGCGATTGCCGGCGAGTTGGGCTCCGGAAAGTCCATGACGGCACTCTCCGTCATGCGGCTCTTGCCGCAGCACATCGCGCGCGTCGCCAAGGGCGAGGTGTGGCTCGGCGGTCGCGACCTGCTCACGCTCCCGGAGCGGGCAATCCGCCAGGTGCGCGGCGGCGAAATCGCCATGATCTTTCAGGAGCCGATGACGTCGCTCAATCCGGTCCTCACGATCGGACGGCAGATCACCGAAACGATCATGGCGCATCGCCATGTCTCGCAACGCGAAGCGCGCGCGGGTGCGTTGGAAGCGATCGCCGCCGTCCGTATCCCCGATCCTGAGCGGCGTCTCCGTCAGTATCCCCACGAGCTTTCCGGCGGCATGCGCCAGCGCGTGATGATCGCTATTGCGCTTGCCGGCCGCCCGAAGGTCCTGATTGCCGACGAGCCGACGACGGCGCTCGACGTCACGGTTCAGGCACAGATCCTCGATCTCATTCGCAGCCTGCAGCGCGAGTTCGGCATGGCGCTCATTCTCATCACGCACGATATGGGCGTGGTCGCCGAAATGGCCGACCGCGTCGTTGTCGTGAACGAGGGACGAGCGGTCGAGACCGGACCTGTCGGGCGCATCTTCGGCGCCCCGGAGGCGGACTACACGAGAATGCTCTTGAGCGCTGTTCCACGGCTTGGCGCCATGCGGGGAACCGACGTGCCGCTTCGCGCCAAGGCCGTTGCCCAACGGCACGCGCCGCCGGTTCTTGAGGTCGATGGTCTCACGGTGCGCTTCGACGTGCGGGGCGGAATCCTTCGGCCCCGCGCACGAGTGCATGCGGTGGAAGCCATCTCGTTCCGGCTGAGACACGGGGAGACCTTGGCGCTCGTGGGCGAGTCGGGAAGCGGGAAGTCGACCACCGGCAAGGCGTTGCTCGGCCTCGTCCCCTGGGAAGGCGCGATCAGCGTCGCCGGGCGCTCGGCACGCGAGCTCGGGACAGCCGAGATGAAAGCACTGCGTCGCGATATCCAGATGATCTTCCAAGATCCTTACGGCTCGCTCGATCCACGGATGACCGTAGGCCGGCTTGTGGCGGAGCCGCTCGTGGTGCATCGAATCGCTGGCGGCAAAGAAATCGAAGCGCGAGTCGCCGCTCTCTTTCGTCGCGTGGGACTCACCCCTGAACAGATGCGGCGGCACCCGCACGAATTCTCCGGCGGCCAGCGCCAGCGGGTTGCGATCGCCCGCGCGCTTGCGTTGTCACCGAAGGTGATCATCGCGGATGAAAGCGTCTCTGCGCTCGACGTGTCCGTGCGTGCTCGCGTTCTCGACCTCCTACAATCACTCCAGGATGAAGAGGGCGTCGCCTATCTCTTCATCACGCACGACATGTCGGTCGTCGAGCAGATCGCTCACCGAGTGGCCGTTATGTATCAGGGGCAGATCTTGGAGATGGGCACGCGCCGACAGGTGTTCGAAGACCCCCGGCATGCCTACACCAAGCGCCTGCTCGATGCTGTGCCGATTGCCGATCCGACGCGGCGGCGCGAGCACTTGCCCGACTTGGTCGGCGAATTGACGAGCGTCATCCGACCCGCCGGCTCGACGGTCGAACGGGTGAAGCTTGAGGATGTTGGCGACGGCCATCTCGTCGCCGGCTAGATGAATGCTTTGATGTGAGGCGAGCCATCCTCGGGTCACATGTCTCATTCTAGCGCTTCTCGGACGTCGGGGAGAACGTCCCGGATGTCCGCATTTCGTGGTGAAGCGGACATGGTAAGCGCCACGGGCGCCGTTTATGAGTCACGCCTACTATCGAGCGCGGGTCGGAGAAAGTTTCGCCGAGGATCTTCGACACGGACATCACGTCGCCGGCGTCGGCGAGATAAACGCGCGCCCGGACGAGATCGCTAAGCAGCGTCGGCGCAACGACCTGCCGCGTCAGCCTTACAGGCTGGCGCGGCTGGCACGAGCGACGACAACTGCGGACGAACCAAGGTGCTGCACGAAGCGCCGACCAATACGACCATCGTCTGCCGCTTCGCGGCTCTCGAGATCAAGGTGGAGATCGCGGTTGAAGTTCGTGCAACCTCAGGGCAACTGCGGCCTCCCCGTGCGAACGGGTGCTAGAAGATGGGCTGGAAAACCTCCAGCGCTTCCGCGCTCAGTGGGCCACGAATGCATTTCGCCTTCATCCCCTGATTGGCGCAGTAGTTTAACATTGCGCGTATTGTCCGCTGATTGAGTTGTCCGTTCGGCCTGCCGGCGTAGACGCCGAGCTCCTTCAATCGGTATTGGACCAGGTAGACGTAGGCATTCGCGTTGGTCGACCTGATTTTGCGAGCGAGGTCTGGACGATCCTCTTCATTCACATCCGACAGGTGCTCGCGCATGGTAGCAAAGTCGGACGAGTTGGCGGCGCCCGCCGCATCAAGCAGAACTTCTTCCGTGCTCATCGCGTTCTGATCTAGCTGGTCGCTCACCGCCATGAGGTAGCGCTTCGCCAAAGCGAGGTTAGGTTTTACTGCGGAGCCGCGGCCGTCGCGATAAACCGCGATCAGCCGGCGAGCGGCTGACATGTTGCCCTGTTCCATTGCATCGACCAGGACCGCCACGGCGCGCTTCGGGCTGCGCTTTACGCCTTGGCCGCTGAGGTAGCTGTCGCTCAGAACAAGCGCGGCGTCTCTTATGCCGGCTTTGTTCAGCTCCTCAACCATTGCTACCCCTTCCTTCGGCGAACCGGCGCCGGCGAACTGGTCGAGGATGTAGCCCTTGCCGATTGCAAAGCGGGCGACGTCGCTTCCGGCGTCCGCCGCCTGGCGGAAATAGCCAAGGGCGCGCGCCGGATCCTTGGCGGCCAAATCACCGTCGCGGAAGATCACCCCCAGCCGAATCAGAGCCGGGACACTTCCCTTCTCCGCCGCCTTCTCGTAGGCGCTGACGGCAGCCGGCCCGTCGACCGGCCCGGCGTCGCCGATTGAATAGAACTCGCCGAGGTCGAACAGCGCGCTCGGATCGCCCGCGTCGGCAAGTTCGCGCGCCATCGCTCGGCCTCCCTCAACGTCCTGCGCAGTCCCTTGTCCACGTGCCGTCATTTCGGCTACGCGCAGTTTCGCCGCGGAGTTTCCGGCATCCGCCGCTCGATGGTAATAGGAAAAGGCCTTCTCGAAGTCGCGCGTTACCAGCGTGCCTCGGACGTAGAGATCACCGAGCCGAAGCAGCGCGATTGTGCTCCCATTCGCCGCGGCCGCTTCGTAGGCGGCAAGGGCACCATTCACGTCTGCCGATCCGCCTTCGCCTTTGATCAGGCGATCACCTTCGCGGAGCAATTGCATGGCATCGAGCGGCGGTTGAGTCACCGTCGCGGCGGTCTCGATATTTTCCGCGGAGGTCGCGGGTTGCTGCGACAATGCTATGCAGACGGTGAACAAAACCAGAGTGCAGATTCGCGTGGACATGGCTCTCCTCCCTCAGTTGGCCGTGGTGACAATTGAGGCTCGTATCTGCGCCGCGGCCAACGAGGTATTGCCGAGACGTGCAACAAGGTGTTGCGGAGACGCGCGGAACTTTATTCGACACTCATGCCACCGTTGAAACGTCTTCGATGAAAGGTGTCGGCGAAATTATCCAACCAAGTTGTCGTTTGAGTAATGTTCGAATGCAGACCGCTTTGACGACGCGCAACTAACAGTGCTCCCTCGGCGGTGGTTGGGAGGCTTGTGGAGGCGCTAGTGACCAACTCGAAGCGGAGGTTATCGAAAAAGAAGATCGCCAAGATCCTGGCAGCAGCCGGCATCATCTTTCATGGTGTCGCATCGGCAGATGCAGCTGCGTTAGCGGGTGCGATCCAAAGCGGCTTGCCGGTGGAGGTGCATCGATTCATCACCACCTATTCGGACAGCAAGTATCTTGGCGATGCTGTCATCTACCTCGCCAGCTATCACGATGGCGGGGGGGGTGGGCGCGGCCACGATGGCGGGGGCGGTCGCGGCAATGGTGGCGGAGGCGGCCACGATGGCGGGCACGGCCAAGGTGGCGGAGGCGGCCATGACGGCGGTGGCGGCGGAGGCCACGATGGCGGTCGCGGCGGAGGCGGCCATGACGGCGGTGGCGGCGGAGGCCACGATGGCGGCCGCGGCGGAGGCGGCCACGATGGCGGCCACGGCGGTTTCGGCGGTCATGATGGCGGTCGCGGCGGTTTCGGCGGTCATGATGGCGGTCACGGCGGTTTCGGCGGTCATGATGGCGGTCGCGGCCAAGGTGGTGATCACGGTCATCACGGTGACAATGGCCATCATGGCGACAACGGCCATCACGGCGACAACGGGCATCATGGCGACAACGGTCATCACGGTGATCACGGTCATCATGGTGGTCATGGCCACGGCCATGGCCAGTACGGCGGCTAGGCCTCTCGCGTACGCTTGAAGCTGCGCGCGCCCCGATGGGGCGCGCGCTCCACAAAAAAGCATCGTAACGGCGACTCGGTGGCGCAGGATGCGCTCGGGATCGGGGGTTTGCGTTCATGTACGACGTGATCTTCATCGCGGATATCTACGTTCCTGGCGGAACCAACTTTCAGCTCGCGCAAAACATTCGCCACCTTTCGTCGACCGGAAAGCGAATCGGTATCATTCCGGTGCAGCTGCCGCACGCAAAGGGAAGCAAAGCGATAAACCGCTTCGTCCGTGAGGCTCTGTCGGACAGACGATGCGAGGTCGTCGACGATCAGGCGGCAGACATCGTCCGGACGAGACATCTGATCGTTGACAATCCTCGCCTGATGGCGGCGGACGTTTCGCTGAAGACGAAAATCGTTGCCGGACGAATCGTCATCCTCGTTCCTTTCCCGCCCCAGGATGGGGTAAGCCGCATGACATTCGATCCCGGACAGGTCATGCGGACCGTCGGTCGCATCGCCGATGGCGAGGTGATCTGGGC
The DNA here is from genome assembly GCA_963761005.1 of uncultured Alphaproteobacteria bacterium. GTDB lineage: Bacteria > Pseudomonadota > Alphaproteobacteria > Rhizobiales > Afifellaceae > DASWJZ01. The sequence continues at coordinate 130,931 of CAVXFK010000019.1, read as the reverse complement.
GCCGGTGTCAAATCTCGTGCGGACGCAACTCAAGCGGTTCTTCCCAGAACTGCCACTCAGTGAGCTCAACGCCCATCCGATCGTCGATATCGCAACGTATCGCTTCTCTGCCGAGCTACGCGACCGCAAGCGAATTCTCATTGGCCGCCATTCGCGGCCAGAGCCGGACAAGTGGCCTTCGAGCCGCAGTCAATTCCTGAAGATATACCCCGCCGCTGCACCGTTTGACGTAAAGTTCCTCGGCATCGACGCTGCTTCACTCTCCTCGATGATCGGCAGCATACCGGAGAACTTTTCCGTTCTTCCCTACGACAGCGTCGCCGTTCCCAAGTTCTTGAGCGGAATCGATTTCTTCGTCTACTACCACCACAAGAGCTGGGTCGAGGCATTCGGCATCGCTATCGCGGAAGCCATGGCAGCCGGCGCGCTTTGCATTCTGCCTCGCTACATGGAAGCCAATTTCGCGGAAGCAGCGATTTACGCCGCTCCTAACGAAGTGCGCGACGTTCTTTGCAGGCTCCACCGCAACCCGCGCAAATATCGCGAACAAGCCCGGTTCGCCCGCAACTTCGTAAAGCGGCACTTTTCTCGGAACGGTTTCTCCGACTTCGCCGACGAAATCGGCATCACCGCCGCACCCGCGAAGAGATCGGTTGGCCAGAGCCGGCAGAGATACGAGAGCGTCTACCTGTCGGACTTCAGCAGCCCCAAGGTCTTCAACTATGCATTTGTCGACGAGCTGTCAGACGCGGCTGCGAGAGGTGTCAAAGTCGCAGCCTGTGACATACGCGACGACCTGGCCAGTCGTACTCCGACCGCCGTGCATGCATTCGAGGGAGGCCGCGTCAAGCTGCTTGGCCTCGACGAGAGGGTCAGGTGCGACGAGCTGATCATCAATGACCCCTGGCGGCTCGTCGCCAATCGCGTCGATCTCGGGCGCTTTGAACCCGGCCTGTACTACCTGCCTCGTCAGCTACCCGCACGGCAATCTTGCAGGCATCCAGCGCTATTTCGCTTTGCACCCCCAGTTCCAGCCCACGATGGTGTCCTGGGAGCCGCGGGATTCACACTCGCGGATATGGCTGGAGTCCTTCGACCCGAATCTCCCGCTCGCGCCGGCCAATCGAGCGGTGCAAGTGAGCGCGTCGACGACCGCACGGCTTGACGAGCTGCGCCGCAGCCGGCCGATCACGATCCGCCGCACCATCGGTTTTGTCGGAATCGAGAATTCCGACGATGCCAATTGGATCCGCCATATTCTACCGGCACTCGAGGCCGACCCGGCGCCGATCCTCGTGTGCTTCGGCGACCGGGAAGCGGCTCTCGATGCGCGCATCCTGTGCAGCGGCTACCGAGGGATCGACCTCGTAAAATGGGTGTCGAAACTCGACAGGCTGATCGTTCTTCGCGATCGCCTGAAGGGCGACAATCTCGACTACCTGATCGCGCTCTGTCGCCATGCAGGAGTCCCCGTCTACTACCGCTGGCGCAACAACAAAGAGCGCACGTCCGGCAGTTCGACGCTCGAGGGGATGGAAAAGGCAGAACTCAGGAGCCTGCTCCTCGGCGCCGTCGCGCCGTCGGCAGCTCAGCCACCGTGCGCCGGCACGGAAGGTCCGCTCCGTCTCAACGGCCACGCGGTGAAACTGAACGGCCACAGCCGACCGGTCGCGAACGGCGCCATCAGCGGACCGCGCGTTTGCGGCGCGAAGCCCGCTCTCCTCTTCGTCTCCCAAAATGGGACGGGGGTTGGCCACGTCGTTCGACTGCTATCCATCGCGCGCCGGATGGCAGATCGTTACGACTGTCTATTCCTCACGATGAGCCAAGCGGTAGCTTTCATCTCGGCGTTCGGGTTCCACGCCGAGTATTTTCCTTCCTCCGTCTATTCCGGTGTCTCTTATACCGACTGGCTCCATTGGCTTCGGCGCAAGATCGATCTGATGCTGGACGCATGGGGCGTTCGCGCGGTCGTCTTCGACGGCAACGTCCCCTACGCGGCGCTTGCGGAGGCCGCTGGCTCGCGCCCGAACGTCTCCTCGGTCTGGATCAGACGCGGGATGTGGCCGGACAGCGAAGAGGACCGCCGCCGGCTCCGCTCCCAGAGCTATTTCGACATCATCATCGAACCGCGCGATTTCGCCGAGAATCTCGACGAAGGGCCGACGCGTGAGCTGCGCGACACAGTGCACCTGGTGCCGCCGATCCAGCTTCTTGGCCCCCGCGAGACGATGTCGCGCTCAGAAGCTTGCGCGAACTCTTGGCATCGATCCCCAAGCGACGAATGTTCTCCTTCAGTTGGGCTCCGGCAACAACCGCGACACGCAGAGTCTCGCCTCAAGAATTGCGGCTGCGCTCGCTCCGTCGCCGAATGTCGTCGTCCACAATCTTCGCTGGCCGATATCGGACATCCCGCCGACGCCGCTGCCCGACGTCAACGACATCGCGGTATTTCCAATCGCCCGCTTCTATGAGGCCTTCGACTTCTCCGTCGCGGCCGCGGGCTACAATACCGCCCACGAGGTGCTGAGCCATCGCCTGCCGACGATATTCGTTCCGAACACCACGCAGGGGATGGATAACCAGGGGGGCCGCGCCGACTTCAGCGCCGCGCGTGGCTTGTCCCTCAGCGCAACGTCAGGCGATCTCGAGGGCTGCCTCGATCGCATGATAGACGGCGACTTCAGGCGGGGCATGCGCCGTCGTCTGCGACGCTTGTCGCTCGAAAACGGCGCCGACCAGGCGGCCGGGCTGATTGATCAACTTGCACAAGGGGCACGTTAGATGGCCGCCACCGCCGCACGATCAATGCGACAGACCGAGGTCGATGTGCGCCTCAGGATTTGTGTCGAAAGACTGCAGAGGCTGATCGAGAGCGGCGTCCTGCAGATCGACCACCACGACCCAAGCGGGCGTGAGGCGGCTCAAGCCGTGTGCTATCCGCCCGACCGCCAGCAGCCGCTCAGCCGAAGGCCGCTCGAGGGGCGCTCGAGCGAAGACCTGGAAAAGGCGTGGGAGGCCGACCAGCAGAAACCGCTGCTCCCATTTCCCGGCTATCCGAACGCAGCAATCGCGCACGCTGTTGAGACATGCGTCGGTCTAAACCTCCTTGGTGCGAGCGACGAGACGCGTAACAACTTGCTCCGTGAACTGCAGGCGAAGCTGTCAACAACCGGTCGCTATACATACGTCTGCATCACCGACAGTACGGATTTCTCTTACTTCATCCAGCGCGGCATCACGTTCGAGTACATCGGGTATCTCGATCGTCTCGATGACCGGAATTGGAAGCAGTACTTTCTGCTCAACATCGCCCTGATCAAGAAGAAATACGGTTTGAATGAGCTCGTTCCGGCAGGAGATCCCAGATATGTCGTATAGTGCCAATGCAATGACCGCCCAGGCTTCGCCATCGCAGCCGGTGACGCCTGAGCTTGATGCCGGCCTGGCGCGCCAGGCGCAGCTCGGCTACTGGGCCGCACGCCGCCACATGCTCTACTATCAGGCGGTCTTCCAGTACGCCGCCGTTGCCGGCCACAGCGCACGAAACGTGCTGGACGTCGGCTGCGCTGGGACCGACTACGTCAATTGGTTCTACTGGATTCCGGACAGGTACGTCCTCGACTACCGCATCGCAAACCCTCCACCGGGCACCACGGCGATAGAAACGGACTTCTTGTCCTACAAGCCGGAATCGCGCTTCGATCTCGTTCTCTGTTGCCAGGTGCTGGAGCACGTCGCGGATCCGGCGGCGTTCTGCCAGAATCTCAAGAACGTCGCCAGCAACCTGATCGTCAGCGTTCCCTATCAGTGGCTCGGCAATGCGCCAGGCCATATCAACGACCCCGTCGACGAGGCAAAGCTTCAGGGGTGGATGGGGCTCCAACCCAACGGCTGGCAGATCGTGCAGGAGCCGTTCCGCGAACGGCGGCTTATTGCCTGCTACAACCTTACGGAAGGTCCGCAGTTTCGCTACCCGAAGGACTTCGTGCTTTCCGCCATCGCAAAGCGGGTGGACGGACAATGAGCACCAACCTGAGGATTGCCGTTGTCGGCAGCGGCTATGTCGGGCTTGTCTCGGGGGCCTGTCTTGCCGATTTTGGCCACAGCGTGATGTGCGTCGACAACGACGCCAAGCGCATCGCTGCGCTTTGCCGCTTGGAAATGCCGATCTACGAGCCCGGACTCGCCGAACTAGTGACCCGCGCGGTGGAGGCGGGGCGCTTGACCTTCGGGCGGGATCTGGCGGCCGCGGTTGCCGGCGCCGACATCGTCCTGGTGGCTGTAGGAACGCCGCCACGGAGGAGCGACGGGTTCGCCGACCTCACGCAAGTATTCGGCGTCGCCCGCGACATCGCCAAGCATTTGACCGACTTTACGGTTGTCGTCGTGAAGTCGACGGTCCCTTTGGGGACCGGCGACGAGGTCGAACGTATTATCCGCAGCGAGAACCCGCACGCCCAGTTCGCGGTCGCATCAAACCCGGAATTCTTGCGCGAAGGTTCGGCGATCGACGATTTCAACAAGCCCGATCGCATCGTCATCGGTATTGAGGACAAAAGGGCGCGTGACGTTTTGATAGACCTCTACCGCCCGCTCAGCGCGCGCGGTGTGCCCGTGCTCATCACCGAGCGCCGTGCTTCGGAGCTTATCAAATATGCGACCAACGCATTCCTTGCTCTCAAGCTTACGTTCATCAACGAGATGGCGGACTTGTGCGAGCGCGTCGGGGTTGACGTCCTCGAAGTTGCGCGCGGCATAGGCTCAGATACACGGGTCGGGCCGAAATTCCTCAGTCCCGGGCCGGGCTTTGGCGGCTCCTGCTTTCCAAAGGACGCGCTTGCATTGGTCAAGACCGCGCAGGACGCAGTGTGCCACCTTCGCTTGATCGAGACCATGCTGGGGATAAACGAGGTGCGCCGGCGCGCAATGGCGCGCAAGGTGATCGATGCGTTACCGGGGGGCGTGCGCGGCCGTCGTATTGCCGTGCTCGGCATCACCTTCAAGGCGGATACCGACGACATCCGCGAGGCGCCAGCGTTATCAATCATTCAGGCGCTTCAGGATGGGGGCGCTGAGGTGGCGGCATACGATCCAAAGGGAATGCAGAACGGTCGAGCGATGCTCTCCAACGTTGCTTGGCAGGCCGATGCCTATGAATGCGCGTCCGGCGCAAGTGCGCTCGTCATCGTAACGGAGTGGGATGAGTTCCGCACCCTTGACTTCGGCCGGCTCCGCGCCGTGATGCGTGAGCCTCTGGTGATCGATCTTCGCAATCTGTATCGCGCTGACGAACTCCTTGCGCTCGGCTTCCGGCACGTTGGAATTGGCCGCCCTGCAGACCGAATTCGACCCTCGTTCGCGGATGCGGCATAAGAGCGGCTGTTGGGTCTCGCAACGAAGTGCGACTCGGAGCGTCGCGCGCTCGCTGGCCTTTGCGAATACGAGCGGGCACGGGAATGGACCGCAACGCCGCCTGCTATGCGCTTCTCGGCGACGCCGATAGCACCTCGAGGGGACGCTCCTTTCGGTTGAAGTTGCCGAGCTACCGCGGTCTGATATCGCGGTCCCGCCCCTCGCCTCTCCATCCTTGAAATCCGCGGCGCCGAATCGGCGCCCCGTTGCCATCGAAACGGTTGCGCAAACGTTTCGATGGACCTAGGGTGGTGGTAAGGCACCGCGCCGCGCTGCGGCCAGAGAGTGCATGAGGGAGGGATGTGGATGCCCGTAACGGCTCAGTCGAGTCGCGATGGCGACGATTGTTGAAGTCGCCCGTCGGGCGGGTGTTTCGGTTTCCACCGTTTCCCATGTCGTGAACCGGACACGTTACGTGTCGCCGGCCACGGCCCGGCTGGTGAACGAGGCGATCGCGCATGTCGGCTACCTGCCGAATACCTTGGCCCGCTCCCTCAAGCGCTCTTCGACGAGCAGCATCGGACTCGCGATCTCGGCAATTTCCAATCCTTACTTCAGCGACATCATCTGCGCGCTGGAAGCAGAGTGTGCGCGTCTTGGTCTTATGGTCTTCCTTTCGGATACGCAGGACGACAAGGACAGCGAGTTCGCGGTGGTCCAGGCCCTGCACCAGCGGCGTGTCGACGGCGTAATACTGGCGCCCTCGGCCGCTCCGCAACGGACCCTCGACTACCTTGCCCAACAACGCTTGCCCTGCGTGTTGATCGACCGCATGCCCGACGAGCGGTTCGACCAGGTGGGCGTCGAAAATATTTCGGCGATGCGCGCGCTTATCGATCACGTGGCTTCGTTTGGTCACCGGCGCATCGGCTTCGTTGCCGGGCAGCCTGGATTCGCGACGACGCTTGAGCGCATTGAAGGGTTTCGCTTGGCGCTCGCGGCCCACGGCATTGAGTTCGTCCCGCAGTACCTTGTCACGGGAAGCGCCACGACGGCGAGCGCCACCGCCTCCACACACGCCCTCTTGTCGCTCCCTGAGCCTCCGACCGCCCTTGTGGCCGGCAACAACCTGGCAACGATCGGGGCGGTTCGCGCAATCCGAGAAAGAGGACTCACCATTCCAAAAGACCTGTCGCTGGTCGGCTTCGACGACTTTGAGTGGGCCGATTGCTTCGAGCCGCGCCTGACCTTGATCGCCCAGCCATGCGTTGAGATCGGGCGCCAGGCGGCGGCGCTGCTCCGGGAGCGGATCGCCTCCGTTGATCGTCAACCGCAGACGGTTCGTCTCGAAGCGACGCTTCACGCGCGCGCTTCCTGTGCGAGGCCCGCATGAATGCGCCGCTCCTCGCGGTGACTGGCGCGGCCAAGCGCTTTGGCGGCGTTCAGGCGTTGCGCGGCGTCGACTTCGACCTTCATGGGGGCGAGATCCACGCACTCTTGGGGGAGAACGGAGCTGGCAAGTCCACCCTGATAAACATCCTATCCGGCGTACACACGCCTGACGCGGGCACAATCACGATTGAGGGCGCGTCGGTGCGCTTCGGCAATCCCCGCGAGGCTCAGGCGGCCGGCATCGCCACAATCTTCCAGGAGCTTGACCTGGTGCCGGCGCTGGACGTCGCGGCCAACCTCTTTCTCGGCCATGAACTGGTACGCCCGGGCGGGTTTCTCGACGTCGCCAGCATGCGCCGCGAGGCCCGCAAGCGGCTGGAGGCCATTGAGCTCGACATGGATGTCGAGCAGCGTGTCGGCGAGCTCTCGATCGGGCATCGCCAGATCGTGGCCATCGTCAAAGCTCTCTCCTACGCGTCCCGCGTCTTGATCATGGACGAGCCGACCGCGGCATTGACGGTGGCGGAGGTCAACCGCCTGTTCGCGATCATGCGTAAGCTGAGTTCCACCGGGGTCGGGATCGTCTTCATATCGCATCGCCTGGAAGAGGTTCCGCAGATCGCCGACCGAGTGACGGTGATGCGGGACGGCCGTGTCGCGGGCGTCACCAGGGCAGACGCCCCGCAGGCCGAGTTGGTGCAGCTTCTCGTCGGACGTCCGCTCGAAGAACTCTATCCGAAGCGGGCTGAAAAGGTTGGGCGCCCGCGTCTTCACCTTCAAGACGCGCGCTTTCGTCCGGATCGAGAGAGCGTGGGATGGCAGGTGCCAAAAGGTGTCTCGTTCGACGTTCACGAGGGAGAAATCGTCGGGCTCGCCGGCGTCATGGGTGCTGGGCGCACGGAACTACTCAGCGCGCTCTACGGAACAGGCTTGCCGGGCCGCTGGGAGGGCACACTTGAGATCGACGGTAGGCCAGTTCGGCTGAACTCGATCAAAGCCGCGAGGCGAGCCGGTGTCGCGTTCGTCACCGACGATCGTCGCGGCGGCGGTCTCATGCTTCGAATGGCCGTCGGACGCAATCTCGTCATGTCGGTTATCCGTCGCATCTCGCCCTTCGGCGTGATGTCGGCGGCGCGAGAAGCGGAAGCGGTGAAGCAATCGTTCAGCCAGTTCGACATCCGGCCGCGAAATCCGGATATCGCCGTCGGCGCGCTGTCAGGCGGCAATCAGCAGAAAGTTGTGCTGGCCAAGGACATCCTTGGAGACCCCCGGCTCCTGCTGCTCGATGAGCCGACGCGTGGCGTCGATGTGGGAGCCAAGGGTGAGATCTACGCGAGGTTGCGCGAGCTCTCCTCACAAGGCCTCGGCATCCTGGTTGCCTCAAGCGAAATGCCGGAGCTCATCGGCCTTTGCGATCGCATCTTGGTGCTGCGTGAAGGCCGCAACGTGGCGGAATTCAACGGCGGCGTCGATGAGCACACGCTGCTCTCTGCAGCCAGCGGCGAGAACTCCCATGGCTAAGACTACCGATGTCGGCCAACCTGCCGGCCAAGCGGCTCCGAAGAAGCGTCGCGATCCCCTGGCATTGATCGTCCGGTTTCAGAGCCTCATCGGTCTGATCGTCGTGGCGATCGGGGGCGTCGTCTTCTCGCCGCGTCGGCACGGCCAGATACTCTTTCTTGCGCCAGACAACATCGCCAACATTGTGCGTGCCGTATCCGAGACCGGAATCATCTCGATCGGCATGACCTTCGTCATCATCACGGCGGGCATTGACCTGTCCGTGGGAGCGGTCCTTGGACTCTCGAGCGTCGTGACCGCGACCATGATGATCTCGGGCGGCTTTGGGCTCATTCCCACCCTTCTGGCTGTGCTCGTCGCCACCGCCGCCTTCGGTGCCGCTCAAGGCGCGATCGCGACCCGTTTCCGACTTGAGCCATTTATCATAACCCTGGCGGGCCTGCAGGCCGCCCGGGGATTGGCGCTGATCGTCTCGGGAAACGAGTACATCAACATCTCGTATGGCGAAGGGCCGGGTCTCGCCCCGCCGGTCTTCGCGATTCTCGGCGAACGCCTCTTCAACAACGTCGTACCGGTAGCCACCATTGTGTTCGTCGTCTTCGCAGCGATCGCGACGACCGTCCTCAATACCACACGCTTCGGCCGCTACGTCTTTGCGGTAGGCGGGAACGAGCGCGCTGCGCGCCTCTCCGGCATACCTGTCTCGGCCGTCAAGATCACTGTCTACGCGATAACGGGCTTTGCAGCGGGTCTTGCCGGCATCGTGCATGCCGGTCAGTTCAACTTCGGCAGCGCCAACGATGGAACGGGCTACGAGCTAACCGCCATCGCGGCCGTTGTCATTGGCGGGACAAGCCTGTTCGGCGGCTCCGGATCCATGGTGGGCACTGTCGCCGGAACGATCATGCTCGGCGCGCTCGCCAACGTTCTTCAGCTGAACAACATCACACCTGCCCTGCAACTGCTCGCCACCGCCGCAATCATCGTGCTCGCGGCCGTTCTTCAGTTCCTCGTACGCCGCCGCGAGGGCCTGATCCGCTGAATGAGACGGCGAAGGAGAGTGGAAGACAACGCATATCAACAGTCGAGCCGATCGGGCATCGACAAGGAGGAAATTCGTATGAACAAAGTTCAGTCAAATCGACGGCTCGCGGTCTGGTGCGCCGTGCTGCTCGCCGGAACCTGTCTTTCTATGGCAGGCACCGCGCAAGCGGCGGACCCGCTGGTCAAGGCCTGCGCGCCGGACGGCGAATTCATCATCGGCTTTTCGCAAGCGAACAACGCCGAGCCATACCGTCAGCATGTCAATGACGAATTGACCGCCGCGGCTAAGGCCGTCCCGCAATTCACTCTGCAGATCGCCGACGGCGCCGGCAACGTGAACACGCAGACCTCGCAAGTCGATAATTTCATCACGCAGAAGGTCGACCTATTGCTGATCTCGCCCTTCGAGGCGGCGCCGCTGACCCCAGCGGTGAAGCGAGCGATGGATGCGGGCATCCCCGTGATCGAACTTGACCGTAAGACCGTCGGCGATCCCGGAAAGGACTACACGGCCTTCATCGGCGGCGATAACTACAAGATCGCTCTCGAGGCGGGCATGTACACTGCCAAGACGCTGTTGCCGGATGGCGGCGAGGTCGCCGTTCTTGAAGGGCTGCCGAGCTCCACGCCTGCCGTCGAGAGGCTCACGGGCTTCAAGGATGGGGTCAAAGAAAACAGCAAGATCGAAGTCGTGGCCGAGCAGGCTGCCGATTGGCTGCCGGACAAGGCCCAGACCGCTTTTGCGGCGATGCTGCAGGCGCACCCGGACATCAAGGTCGTCTACGCCAGCAATGACATGATGGCCGCCGGCGCGCGTCTCGCGGCGAAGGGCGCGGGCAAGGAAGACCAGGTCAAGATCATCGGCACGGACGGCCTGCCCGGGCCTGCCGGCGGCATCGAGGCGGTCGCGAGAGGCGACTGGGTCGCCACCTTCACCTACCCGACCGGCGCCAAGGAAGCGATCGACATGGCCAAGTCCATTCTTCTCGATTGCGCTACGTCCGTGCCCACTACGGTCACCGTGGCAACCACCGCCATTACCGCTGACAATGCCAAGCAGATGATGGGTCAGTAGGCGAATAACGGCAGTCGCTTACAGCGTAAGGCGGAGTCCCCCGGGACCCCGCCTTATGTCGCTGAGATCATGGCAGCGACGTTCGCGAGCCTGACTGGTCCGATTGCTCCAGCGCATGAAGCTGCCTTGGACCCCGCCCGAGAGGAGAGTTCTGAACTCCGATTGAGCCCGACCAGCGCTGCGCGTTCAATGGGGGTGGATTACACAACCCAACAGGCATACCCTGGGCCGTCTTACCGAGAGCGAGAGTGAGGCCGGGCGCGCGAGGGCTTCTCCATGAGCTGCTTCTCTGTGGTCGCGGGTAAGATTTGCACTGAGGTTTCCCGTTTGTCTTCGACCGGTGGGCACAGCGTTTTGCCCAAGCCGGTGCCATTTCAACGAGCGGAACACGCCCGAGCGGTCGAAGTTCCTTCGCATGCAGCATCGGAGCTTCCGTCGTCACGAATAGTCCGTCTGATTTCATGTAACGCAGGCATTGGAGATCGTCATGACGCTTCCTTTCAAGTGTAGACGCTGGTCTGCGATGGTGGTCGTTGCGGCCTGCGTTTTGGGGTCTGGCCACACCACGGCCGCGCAGGAGGCCTCCGACAACGGGGCGGCGATGGGGGCGATCCGGTTCGAAGCTACGGTCGAGCCGCTGCGCGCGGCGGATATCTCGCCGCGCTTTGACGGGCTTCTCAAGACAATCCACTTCCAGGTCGGCGACTATGTCAAGAAAGGCCAACTGCTGTTCGAGTTTCTGACGATCGATCAAGAGCTGCTGCTGAAGATTGACCGTGCTGGACTTGATAGGGCCGAAGCGCAGCTTCGCCTCGCCGAGGCGGATTTGGATCGCTCACGTATGCTGCGCGGACGGGGTGTCGTGTCCGAGGCTGAACTTCAGGCGGCGGAGGCGCAGCGCGACATTGCCAAAGCAAACGCAGATGCTGCACGCGCGGAGGTCGAAATGCGGGAGACCACTATTCGGGACTACTCGCTCTACGCGCCCTTCGACGGCGTGATCAGCGAGCCCTATGTCAACGAGGGCGCTTACATCACAAAGGCGGCGGCGCGGGAGGCGAGTAGACTGGCGACGGTGACTCAGCTCGATCCGATCAGGGTCACAGGCCGGGTCCCATTTGAAACCTATGCCGCGCAGCGTGGGTCTCTCCCGACCGACGACGCTGGGAAGGCCGGCGTGACGCTGAGCCTCATCTTGCCCAACGGCGAGGAATTCCCGCACAAAGGCGAAATTACTGCGGGCGGCTATGAGTTCGACAGGGAGACACAGACGATCTCCGTCTCTGCAGCCTTTCCAAACCCGGACCTCCTGCTGCGGCCGGGCCTGCGCGTTACCGTTGTCTCGACACCGCGTTCGGGAGAAACCGATGGCACCGGGGACGCCCCGGCAAAGTGACTCTGCGCGATCGGAAGCCGCTACCCAGTCGGTTTTGGACTTCGGACGTCCACAGCGACGTCTGGGTAGCGCCGATCGCTAACGTCGAAAGCTTCCGAGACTGAACGAACTCAAGGGTCGGTTCCTCTCGCAGCCGTCATCACCGTGTAACAGACATTTCCGAGACTGGCGTTCGTAGCGGTCACTACCGCCGCACCGCAGCGAGCCGCCTCCCATGAAGCCCGATATCGCCGTCAAAGACCGGATCGGGTTCGATGCGCGGGTCAATGCAGCACTTGCCGCCCTCTCTCCCGCCGAGAAGCGCATGGCGCGCTTCTTCGTCGACCGGAAGGAGACCGTGCTTCTCGGCTCTGCGGCTGAGATTGCCCAGCACGCGGGCGCCAGCGATGCGACGGTCGTACGCACGGCGCGGTCGCTCGGCTTTGAAAGCCTGTCGGCTTTGCGCGAAGTCCTGCTCTCGGAATTGACCGGATCGCCGTCGCCGGGTCGGCGGCTGAAACGCACGCTTGAGGCGACCGGCGACGATGCGACCCACGCGCTCCAGCACGTCGTCGCCGTCCACGAGGAGGCTCTTCAGGTTCTCAAAAGCGACGAGTTCGCGAAAAGGTTCGCAAAGGCCATTGCGATCTTGGCTGCGGGAAAACGCCGCCACGTCTTCGGGATTGGTCCGTCAGGCGCAGTGGCCAGCTACGCCACCCTGCAATTCAACCGGATTGGCTTGCCAACCAACGCGCTTATGGCAACCGGGGTCGCGCTTGCCGACCAACTGCTTTGGCTGAGCAAGGGCGACGCAGTCCTGATGATCGCCTATGCGCCGCTCTATCGTGAGGTCAGCGTCGTGCTTGACCAGGCCCGCCTGCACGACGTGCCGGTTGTGCTGGTCAGCGACAGTCTCGGCTCTTTCGTTGAAGAGAGCGTCAGCGAAATTCTGCCGGTCCCACGCGGCCGGGCCGATCACCTGGCCATGCACGGCGGGACGATTGTTCTGATCGAGGCCCTGACGATCGGACTCGCGGCACGCCACCGCGCGGAGGCGTTTGAGCACCTTGACCGGTTGAGCGCGCTTCGCGGCGCGATCGACAAGGCTTGGATCAAGCGCGGGACCCGGAAGCGAAGACCATAGCCGCTGATTAAGAGTCACCGGCTCCCTGGGCGTACCGGCGGTTGGAACTCAAACTCGGGAGAATGAGATGCGAAAACACTCCAGTCTGGCACTTGCGCTGCTTCTGACTTCCGCCGGCCTGCCGCGTTCTGCGGCGGCCGCCGACCTCGTGATGTACGACGCTCTCGATTTCGCCGGCACCGTGGCGAAGGCGTTCGAGGCGAAAACCGGTCTGAGCGTAGACGTAGTCGAGCCGGGCAGCACCGGCGAAACGCTGGGTAAGATCGCGGCCGAAGGCGACAATCCTCAGTTCGACATCGTCTGGCTCGACGGCTCGGCGGTGATGGTGCGGATGGCCGAGAACCACGTCCTGCAGCCTATACCAAGCGACGTCTACGACAAGGCAAGCTTCACCGATTTCGGCAAGTCGTTGATTCCCGCGAGCCACGCCTACCTGCCGACGGGCGCGAGCACGACGGCCATTGAAGTCGACACCAAGAAGGTGGCCGCCGACAAGATGCCCAAATCGTGGGCCGACCTCGCAGCGTTTGCGAGCCATGTCGCCGCCAAGGACCCCAACCTTTCGGGTCCGGGCTATCAGTGGCTCGCCGGCCTCTTCCAGACCAACGGGGTCGACGACGGCAAGGCCCTGTTGGGCAAGATCCTCACCGATAAGTCACTTTCCGGCCTGTCGAGCGGTGGCAAGGTCAACAAGGCGATCCTTACCGGAGACGCCATGGTCGGCATCAATCAGGACAGCTCCATCATCGCGAAGACGCAGAGCGGTGAGCCGGTGGTTGCGGTCTATCCGACCGAGGGATCGGTTGCGCTCCCCGAGGGTCTCGGGGTCAGCGCCAACACCAAGCATATGGACGCCGTGATGAAGTTCGTGGCGTTCGTCACGAGCCCGGACGGCCAAGCCGCGATGCAGGACGGGGACGACACCGACTTCTATTTTATCCCGATCATCCAGGGCGTGAAGCCGAAGCCGGGCCGCGACACCAACATCCAGTTCGTTGCCCTCGACGACAAGGTCGCTGCGGCGCACGAGACCGAATGGAAGCAGTGGTACAAGGAAAACTTTGTCCCTTAGGCCCCGCGGTTTGAAGACCATAACCATGCAGCGAGAAGGAGCCGCGGCCATCGTCCGCGGCTCTAGCTCGTTTCCAAAACGGCGCGCACGGCCAGTTGGCGTGACGCGAGACGGCATCGCTGCCGTGCTCGTCTACGCGATCTTTTTTCTCTTGATTGCGCTGCCCCTCGCTCTGGTGCTTGTGCAGGCCGTGCTGCCGAGCCTGTTCGACGTGGGCACCAGCGGCTGGACCTTCAGCCTCGCCCCGTTGCGGCGCACCTTCGGATCCTCGCGCGTTGCGCTTTCGATCATCCACTCCGTGGTGCTGGCGGGGACGGTGGCAATTTCGGCGACCGCGTTCGGCGGCGCCTTTGCCCTCCTTGTGCAACGCTGCAATATCCCGATGCGCCGCATGACAGCGATCGTACCGTGGATCGTCTTTCTGACGCCGTCCTACCTTAAGGCGTTGGCCTGGGTGCTCTTGATGTCGCCCGGCGGATATCTGGCGCAACTCGGGCTACTGCCGCCCGCGGTCGGTCACGCCTTCTTCGGCCTGTCGGGGCTCGTCTTCGCGCACACGCTCAGCCTCTTCCCGCTTGCGACGTTCGTCATCGGCAGCGCACTCGCCGGCCTCGGCAGCGACATGGAAGACGCCGCCCGGGTGTTGGGCGTGCGACCGCTCAAGGTCTGGCTGTCGATCAACGGGCCGCTGCTCGCTCCGGCGATCGCGCTCAGTGGCATCGCGATTTTCGCGGAAGTGCTTTCCGACTTCGGCATGGCGTCGACGATTGCCAGGATGTCGAGCTTCGGTGTGCTGACCTACGGAATCTACGCCGCAGCGAGCGACTATCCCGTCGATTTCCCGCTCGCCGGCTCGCAGGCGCTGATCCTGCTCGCGCTCGTCCTTGCCGTCGTGCTCTTCGACCGGCTGCTGCGCCGTCAGGCAGACCCGCGATTGATCTCCGGTCGCTCCAAACCGGCGCGCACGTGTGAGCTCGGCGTCTGGCGGTGGCCGGCAGCCGGCGCAACCCTGCTGATCGCCGTGCTCGCGATCTATCTGCCGCTTGCCGCGATCCTCACCCGGGCGCTCAGCCGCACACTCGGGGCGGGGCTCGCCTGGAGCAACCTGACGGCAACGAATCTCATTGCGGCCGTCTCGCTTGGCACGAGCGCCAACGGCGCGCTGTTACGCAGCCTTTGGTATGCGGCGCTTACCGCGCTCATCGCCGCGGCAGGCGCGCTTCTCCTTTCCGTCCAGCTCGATCGCTCCAAGCGCTTCATGCGCCCGCTCATCGTCGGCCTCTCGCTTGGCGCCGTCGCCATCCCCGGCATCGTGCTCGGCTTCGGCTACATCCTCGTGTGGAACCGGCTGCCGGGATTTCGAGACTGGCCGTTCCCGCATTACGGCGACGCCTCGTTGCTGGTGATGGGCTATGTCGCCGCCGCCCTCCCCTATTGTCTCGTGATCATAATGTCGGCGGTCGGCCAGCTCGCGCCAAGCCTGCACGACGCGGCGCGCCTGCACGGCGTCAATGCGCGCTTGCGGCTCGTGCGGATTACGCTTCCTCTCGTGTTTATGGGTGTTGCTACCGCCTTTCTGTTGACCTTCATCCGGACGGTTTTCGAGCTCCCCGTCTCGCAGATGCTGATTCCGTTGAACGGATCACCGGCTCCGCCGGTCATCCTGCGGCTCTTCAGCCATGACCAGGACGGTCTTGCCTCGGCACTTTCCTTGACGACGATGGCGCTTGCGGGCACGAGCGCCGGTCTTTTGTGGCTTGCCGCCGGACGGGTCGCGCTCCTTCGCGGCACAGCGCTGCCCTTCGCGCGCGCCGAGCCGTCCTCCACGACTGGAGGCCTTGAATGACGAGCGCGTTGCGTTGCCTCAGAGTGTCGAAGACGCTTGGCAGCCGCGAAGTGCTGAAGGCGCTCGACCTTGAGGTTCACGCTTCCGAGATCGTCTCGCTGCTCGGTGCAAGCGGGTCGGGAAAGACGACGCTCTTGCGCATTATTGCCGGCCTCGCCAACCCGGACAGCGGCGTGGTCTCGCTCGATGGCCGCGTTGTGTGGGACGCCGACGTTGCGGTTCCCCCGGAACGGCGCCGGGTGGGCATGGTCTTCCAGGACTATGCGCTTTGGCCGCACATGACGGTCGCCGGCAATCTCGCCTTCGGGCTCCGCGCGCAGCGCCTGCCTGACGCGGAGGTCAAAAAGCGCGTCGACCACGCACTGGAGGTCACGCGCCTCGCCGCGTTCGGTGATCGCCATCCGAGTGAGCTCTCCGGCGGACAGCAGCAGCGTGTCGCCATTGCGCGCTCGCTGGCCTCGCGGCCGGCCTTGCTTCTTTTCGATGAGCCGCTCAGCAATCTCGATGCCGCCCTTCGAGAAGACATGCGGGTCGAGATGATGGAGCTCGTGCACCGGGAGAGCATGACCGTGGTCTATGTGACGCACGACCAGGCGGAAGCGATGGCCGTCTCGGATCGGATCGCCGTGATGCGGGCCGGCACGATCGCGCAGTTCGACACGCCGCAGAAGATCTACGAGGCCCCGGCGGATTCGTTCGTCGCCAGCTTCATCGGCGGCTTTTCCCTGGTGCATGGAAGCGTGCGGAACGGGTTGTTCCATATCCAAGACAGCGACGCGCCGCCGCTGAAGACAAGCAGTGCGCTTGCCGGCGACGGGGTACTCGTTGTACGCCCCGAAGACGCCCGACCGGCGGACGTGCATCCGTCCAACCGGCTGCGCGGGACTGTCCTGTCGCGTGCGTTCCAGGGCCGATGCTGGCGGCTCGCCGTCGACCTCGGACAGCACCGGGTTAGACTCGATTGGCCGCACGACCCGGCGGTCGGGAGCGCGCTTGAGTTCTCATTGCCTCCGGATCGCTGCGTGGTGCTGGCGAGCTAGGTCGAGCAATTTCATTCACGGAAGGAACAGCGGACGAAGACATGACCAATGTTACGACCATCACCTCGACTGTGACCGCCGCGTTCCTCGCTTCGTTTGTCGAATTCGTCGAAGCCTTCACTATCGTCCTTGCCGTCGGCCTGACGCGCAGCTGGCGGCCGGCTTTCACGGGGGCGGGCCTCGCGGTCCTCGTGCTTGCCGCTCTCGTTCTCATCCTCGGCCCACTGCTGTCGCTCGTCCCGCTGCATGCGTTGCAATTCGTCGTTGGGGTGCTTCTGATCCTGTTCGGGATGCGGTGGCTCAGAAAGGCCATCCTGCGCGCATCCGGCGTCTTGCCGCTGCACGACGAAGAAGAGGCGTTCGAGGAGGAGACCGAGCTCCTTCGGCGCCAGGCGAGCGACCGGCGCGCCGACTATCTGGCGGGCCTCGCGGCCTTCAAGGCCGTGCTGCTTGAAGGCGTCGAGGTGGTCTTCATCGTGATCGCGGTCGGCACCGCTCACGGACTTACGGCCTATGCCAGCCTGGGCGCCTTGGCGGCCTTCCTACTGGTGCTCGCCATCGGTCTCATCGTCCATCACCCGTTGGCGCGCGTGCCGGAGAACACGCTCAAATTCGTCGTCGGGCTGATGCTGACAAGCTTTGGCATCTTTTGGACCGGCGAAGGCCTTGGAGCCGAGTGGCCGGGCGCCGACCTGTCGCTGCTTCTCATCCTCGCGATTCTGGCGCTCTTTTCCTTCGCTGCCGTCCGTTGGCTCCGCAACGCACGCCAACTCGCAATGCCAGGAGTTGCCGAGTGAACGTGCTACGCATCGCAATCGCCGAACTCGTCGGCATGTTCATTGACGATGGGAATCTCGCGCTCTTCGCGATTATCCTCATCGCAGTCGTGGCGGCGGCCGTGAAGCTTCTCGGCCTGTCGCCGCAGTGGGGCGCCGCGCTTCTGCTGGCGGGGTGCCCCGCGATCCTAGCGGAAAGCATCCGCCGCGCGGCGCGTCGGCGTAATTGACCTGCCGGCATTCGGCCGCCGCAGGCACTTCCGACGCGGGTGCCACGATTTTACCATCTGCCTCCCGTCTATGTTCTTAGCTGAGAATGTCTGGGTTGGAGCGATGAAGGCGTTCGGCATTGTCGTTGGTGCTGCGTTTTGCGCGGTGGCTCTTTCAGCCGCGATGATTTCCAGGAACTCCCTCTCCGCGGGTTCGGTAGCTGTTGCCACAAATGGCCCGCAGGCGATCAGGTCGGTCACCAGGATCATGACCGTGATCCTGGAGAACACCGGCTATGAAGCAGCGCTGCGGCAGCCATTCCTGAAATCTCTTGCGCGTCGTGGCGCCCTGCTGACGCATTTTTCCGCCGAGGCCCATCCCTCCCAGCCCAACTACATCGCCCTTATTTCCGGCTCGACCTATGGCGTCACCTCGGACGCCAACGTCACGTTGGACAAGCCACAGATCGGCGATCTGCTCGATGCCAAAGGCCTCAAATGGAAGGTCTACGCCGAAGGCTACCCGGGCAATTGCTTTCTGGCTGCGACGGCCGGCAATTACGTGCGCAAGCACGTTCCCTTCCTCAGTTTCAAGAACGTCCAGGACGCTCAGGCGCGTTGCGCGCGAATAGTCGACGCCACCGAGTTGGAAAGTGACTTGCGGAACGGGACGCTGCCTGCCTACTCACTCTACATTCCGGACCTAAAGAACGATGGGCATGACACCGGCGTTGCCTATGCGGACCGATGGCTGTCGGCCACGTTCGGCCCGCTTCTCGAAGATCCGAGATTCGTGCACGGCATGCTGTTCATCGTGACATTCGATGAGGGTCGGGGCGTCCTCGGGGGCAACCAAGTAGCGACCTTTCTCATCGGCGACGCTGTCATGCCGGGCGCGGTTGGCGATGCCAG
Source organism: uncultured Alphaproteobacteria bacterium (assembly GCA_963761005.1). Taxonomy (GTDB): domain Bacteria; phylum Pseudomonadota; class Alphaproteobacteria; order Rhizobiales; family Afifellaceae; genus DASWJZ01. Next base: position 112,170 of record CAVXFK010000019.1, on the reverse strand, counting down.
CTACAATCACTACAGTCTTTTGCGGTTGACTGAGGATGTGTTCGGGCTGGGCAGTCTCCGGCGTGGCGACGCGCACGCTGGTGTCATCACGGGCATTTGGAAATGACATGTCGTGTCCCAGCCCCGCTGGGACGATCGCTCCCAACAAGGGTCAGCCCTCATGCGGCGACAAATGATTTCGCCGGCGCTGTATAGTATCGGAACATAGTATCGAAACCGGCGTCTACCCGCGTAAGTCGAAGAAGACAGCGCCTTGCTGAAGCTTGAAACCAGCACCCTACGGCGGGCGGCACTTGCCCCCTCACCTTGTTCTATGGTCAGTTTTCGCGGTGCCCCTCAGCACTCGGGACTAAGTCTTCTCATGGCCTAAGGGCGGCATTCGCAGCTGGAACTCGGTAAGCCGGATCAACCGCAAAGGCCGGCTTGATCTTTGCATCGAATGCCGGCCAATCCCGTGGCTGAGGTTAGGCAGGCTGGTTCGTACCGACCCCGGCGACGGGGAAATGAGGTGGGGATGAGCAAGGATGCGTGGGGGCTCTTCCGAGCCTTCAACCAAGAGCACATCGTGCTTGCTATCTGCGTCGTTCTCTTCGCCGCTGCCGCATTCGCGCTTCCGGGGTTCCTGACCGCCGCGAACCTGATCGCCATCGTCCGCTCGATCGCCGTTCTCGGCATCCTTGCGCTTGGGATGGCGGTGGTCATCATCGGGCGCGGCATCGATCTGTCGATGGTGGCGGTGATGGCCATGTCCGTCGCCTGGTACCTGCAGCTCCTCGACGGTGGGATGGCCGACAAGGCGGCGCTGGCTCTGGTGCTCGGCGGCGTGCTCGTCATCGGTCTGTTGAACGGCTTCCTCGTTGCCTATGCCGACGTGCCCGCGATTTTCGTCACGCTCGCCTCCGGCTCCTTCGTCTTCGGCTATGTCCGCTCCCAACTGATCCCCTCGGATGCAGTGCCGGTGCCCGAGGGCCACTGGGTCGAGATCATGGGCGGCCTGCGCTTCCTCGGAGTGCCGATCGAAGTCTTCATTTTCGCGGCGCTGTCAGCCGCGGTGTTCGTATTCCTGCGCTTCACCAAATGGGGCCGCTATGTCTATTACGCCGGCGACAACCCGGTGGCGGCGCGCAATATCGGCATCCCGGTTCGGCCGATGCTGGTGCTGCGCTACGTGCTCTCGGCGCTGACCGCCTTTGTCGCCGGGCTTTTGACGGCGGCAAGCCTGCATTCGATCAACACCCGCGTGGTCAACTCCACGCTGCTCTACGATATCGTGCTGGTTGCAGTGATCGGCGGCATCGGCCTGTCGGGAGGCAAGGGCGGCGTTCGCAACGTCCTCGTCGGGGCAGCTTTGATCGGGATCATGCTGAACGTCATGACGATCATCGACATTTCGGTGCTCTACCAGAACCTTATCAAGTCCACTATTCTGCTCTTCGCGATCATCGTCGACGGCCTGCTCAATCCGCGCGATGAGCAGACCGCCCAGCAAGGAGACATCTGAGCTCTAAACCGCCAACCGAAACAGGCTGCTACGAAACAAGCTGGTACAAGGGGAAAGGACAGGAAGATGAGGCTGATGCAAACCCTTCTGGCGGCGGCACTCGTGGCGTCGGCCACGACTTTTGCCGCGCCTCCCGCCTCCGCCGCCATGATGGATCCGGCGCCGGAGACATACTCCAAGGCGCTCTCCGGCAAGCGCGTCTTGATGGTGCCGATGGCGATGGGCTTCGACCTGGCCCAGGGCTGGGCCGCGATCCTGCAGCGCGAGGTCACCGCCTTCGGCGGCACGTTCGAGACGCGCGATCCGAACTGGAGCGTCGAGGCCGGCGCGCAGGCGCTGACCGAGGCCATCGCTTCCGACCCGAAGCCTGACGTGCTGGTCGTGATGTCGCCCGACCTCAACTCCTATTCCAAGATCATGAAGAAGGCGCAGGAGGCGGGCATCTACGTGCTCCTGATCGACAACCCCGCCAACTTCAAGGCCGACGCCTATCTCGGCGGCGACTGGACGCAGCTTGGCCGGCTCGAGGCGGAAGCTGCGGTGAAAGCCTGCGGCGAGGGCTCCTCGAAGAAGATCGGGCTGGTGCAGGGCGATGAGACCAACGCCACCAGCCTCTTCCAGTACGACGGGATCATGGACGTGCTTGTCCAAGCATCCCGATTTCGAGGTCGTGGCCAAGCCCGACTCGAACTGGGATGCGACGACCTCGCGCAACGTGACGACCACCATGCTCCAGCAGCACCCGGACGTCTGCGCCATCATCGACTTCTGGGACGGTGACGCGACGGGTGCCGCGGCGGCGATCCGCGATGCCGGCCTGCAGGACAAAGTCTTCCTGGTCACGACCGGCGGCGGCGAGAAGACCGCCGACTGCGAAGCGATCGCGAACGGCACCTACGGCGCCGTGGTCACCACAGAGCTGGTGACGGAAAGCACCAACATGACGACGATGATCAAGTATCTGCTGCAGAGCGGGCAGCCGCCGGGCACGTCGTCGGCCTATATCTACACGCTGCTCCACGCGACGACGAAGGACAACATGCGCCCCGACAGCTGCTGGGACCTGAAAGCGCTGCAGGCCATGGCCACTGCCAACTGAGCCGAGCCGACTCGCACTCGAACCAAGGACGGCCGGGGATTCTCCGGCCGTCCTCTGACCCTTGACCTGATGGGCGCCTGATGACCTTCCGCGAGCGGCTGCAGGCCTCCCGCTACAATCTCGTTCCAGATCACATCATCGGCGAGGTCCTGACCAAGCGCTGGGCCGACAACGCCATCCCCTTCGTCGCCCTCGTCGTCACCGTCGCCACCTTCGGCAGCGTCATCCCGGGCTTCTTCGACCTCTATTCCCTGCAGGAATCGACCCGCCAGCTGGGCGAGTTCAGCCTTGTCGTGATCGGCCTGACGGTGGTGATGCTGGGCGGCGGGATCGATCTGTCGGTCGGCTCGATCTTCGCCCTGTCGGCGTTCGCCGCGGTCTCGACCTTCTTCATTTTCGAGCAACCGGTCTGGCTGGCCCTTGCCGCTTCGCTCGCCGTCGGGCTTGGTCTTCGGCGCGATCAACGGCTACCTGATCGGCTTCCTGCAGGCTCAGGGCCTTCATCACCACGCTCGTGACCTTCATCATCGGCCGCGCCGGCTACGAGATTCTCGTCGTCACCTTCGGCTCGAAGGTCCAGCTTTCGATGGTGTCCTCGGACACCTGGGACTTCATCGGCGACGGCACGTTTCTCGGCATCTCGGTCGCCGGTGCTGGCGGCGATCGCGCTCGCGATCGTGACCCATATCGCGCTCACGCGCTCGCGCCCCGGCTGGCATGTGCTGGCGGTCGGAGGCTCGCGCCGATCCGCCCACAACGCGGGGATCCGCGTGCGCCAGACGGTGTTCCTCACCTACGTCTTTTCGGGCCTCTGCTCCGCCGCGGCCGGTTTCCTGATCGCCACACGGCTGAGCGGTGCCGGACCCGGCACCGGGCAGGGCCTGGAAATCCTCGCGCTCACGGCCGCCGTCGTCGGCGGCAACAGCCTCGGCGGCGGGCGCGGATCGGTCGTCAAGGGAGTGATGGGCGCCGTCATCGTGCTGGTCATGACCAACGGCCTGATCCGGCTCGGCTACGGCACCGGCACGAACCAGATGGTGCTCGGCATCCTGCTCGCCGTCGCCGTCACCATCGACATCCGCTGGCTCAAGAACCGCCACAAGGTGCTGAACGAGGTCTATGTCGCGCCGGTCTATCTGAGGATGGGCGAGACGCAGTCGGCGGCACCGGGCTCCGGCACGCCCTACGAGCTCAACAACCGCCTGTCGGAAGCCGACCGATCGGGCTCGGCGAGCTGGAAGGTCCGGAGGACGTCATCCTCGACCGCGAGGACCACCTCTATTGCGGCACGCGGCACGGCGAGATCGTGCGCTTCTTCGCGCCCGACTACAGGCGCTCGGAGGTCTTCGCGCATATCGGCGGGTTCCCGCTCGGCCTCGCCTTCGACCGCGACGGGCAATCTCCTCTCCTGCGTCGGCGCGATGGGGCTTTATTCGATCTCGCCGGAGCGCGAGGTGAAGAAGCTCTCCGCCGAAACGCGGCGCTCGCTGCACCTCGATCATGGATGACGCGCGGCTGCGCGATCCGAACGACCTCGACATCGCGCCCGACGGCAAGGTCTATTTCACCGATTCCACCAAGCGCTACGACGCGCACGACTGGGCGCTCGACTCGTATCGAGAACCGCCCGACCGGGCGGCTCCTCGTCTACGACCCGAAGGACGGCAGCACGCGCACGCTGCTCGACGGCTACCGCTACACCAACGGCGTCTGCATGGCGCACGACAACAAGTCGCTGTTCTTCTGCGAAAGCTGGGCCTGCCGCATTCATCGCTATTGGCTGGAGGGGCCGAAGGCCGGCACCGCCGAATGCGTGATCCGCGACATGCCGGGCTATCCCGACAACGTGAACCGCGCCTCCGACGGCACCTACTGGATGGCGTGGCTCGGCATGCGCACGCCGTCCTTCGATCTCTCGCTGCGCCATCCCGGCATGCGCAAGCGCATGGCGCGGCGGCTGCCGCAGGACGAATGGCTGTTTCCGAACATCAACACCGGCGGCGTGGTGAAGTTCGACGATCGCGGCAAGATCGTCGCGACGCTCGGGGATCTGTCGGGCGCCGCGCATCCGATGGTGACCTCGATGCGCGAGCACAAGGGGTTCCTTTATATCGGCGGCATCCTGAACAACCGCATCGGCCGCTACCGGATCGCAGGCGCCGACCCGACCTGGACCTCGAACGATTCCTATTGGGGGCCGCGGTGATGATCCTCGATCCGATCCTCGACGTCTTCCGCGGGCGGGCGATCACCATTCCGCCGCTCGACGGCGCCTTTCGCGCCGATACCGCGCTCGACGACGCACCGGTCTTCGCCGAACTGCCCGAAGCGGACAATCTCTGCCTGGCGGGCGGGCGGCTTGTTCGCTTCGAGCGGCAACAGCCTCTACGCCCTTGCCGAAGGCGAAGCGCCGAAGCTCGTCGAAACCTTCGCCGCGGAGGTCACGGCGCTCGCAGCCGCAGCCGACAGAACGCTTGCGGTGGCGCTCGACGACGGATCGCTCATCGAAGGCGGCAAAGCCGTAGCGCTGCCGAAAGGCGTCGCCTGCATCACCGCGCTCGCCTACGCGCACGACGGCACGCTGTGGCTCGCCAACGGCTCCGACCGGCATCCCGCCTCGGGATGGGTGGTCGACTTCATGGAGAAGAATTCCGCCGGCTCGGTCTGGCGGCGCGAGCCGGGCGGCACGTTCAGCGCAAATGGCCTCGGGCCTGCGATGGCCCTACGGCCTGTTGCCCGTCGCCGGTGGCACAATCGTCAGCGAAAGCTGGCGGCGACGACTGGTGCGGATAAGCAGCGGCCGGGTCGAACCCGTGCTGAGACACCTCCCCGGCTACCCTGCCCGCCTGTCGCCCGCCGCCGACGGCGGAGCGTGGCTTGCGATCTTCGCGCCGTGCAACCGGCTTATCGAGCTGGTGCTGCAGGAGACGCACTATCGCCACGACATGATGGCGGAGGTGCCGCGCGAATTCTGGATCGCGCCGGCGCTCTCCTCCGGCCGGAGCTTCCTTGAGCCGCTGCAATGCGGTGGCATCCGGACCATGGGCGTTCACAAGGCCTGGGCGCCGAGCCGGTCGTACGGTCTCGTCGCGCGGCTCGGCCCCGACTTCGCGCCGCTGACCAGCATGCACAGCCGTGCCGACGGCCGCCGCCACGGCACGACGTCCGCGATCGAGTTCGACGGGCGGCTTCTCGTCGCTTCGAAGGGCGGCCACGCGGTGCTCGCGCCGGAGTTCACATGACGAGCACGATCCTCAGCATGGAGAAGATCACCAAGACCTATCGCAGCGTGCCTGCGGTGAAGGAGTTGGATTTCGACCTGCGCGAAGGCGAGATCCACGCGCTCGTCGGCGAGAACGGCGCGGGCAAATCGACCCTGACCAAAATCATGGCAGGCGCCGTCGAGCCGACCTCCGGCCGCATGATCTACCAGGGCCGCGAGACGCGGTTCGCCACGCCGCACGAAGCGCTTAAGGCCGGCGTCGCCATGGTGTTCCAGGAAACCAGCCTCGTGCCCTCGATGACGGTGGCGCAGAACATCTATCTCGGCTCGGAGCGTTTCCTGAACCGCTTAAGCGGCACCAACATCGCCGCCCAGCAGTTCCTGCAGTCGCTGAACTTCCCGGTCGACCCGACCGCGATGGTCGAGACGCTCGGCGCCGCGAAACGGCAGATGGTCGAGATCGCCCGCGCCGTCCACCACGACGCGCGCGTGATCATCTTCGACGAGCCCACCGCGTCGCTGACGCCGGAGGAGAAGCGCCACTTCTTCGCGCTGCTGCGGCGACTCAAGGCGCAGGGCGTGTCGGTCGTGTTCATCAGCCACGCTCTCGAAGAGGCGCTGCTGATCTCCGACCGGATCACCATCCTGCGCGACGGCCGCTTGGTGGCGACGGGCGATACGTCCGAATTCGACCGGGACAAGATCATCGCGGCGATGGTCGGCCGCGCGCTGTCGGGCGAACTCTACCGCAAGCGCGACGTCGAGCACGTTCGCAAGCCCGGGCGGAAGGTGCTTTCGGTGCAGGACATCTCGATGGGCACGATGGTCCGCAACACGTCCTTCTCGGTGTTCGAGGGGCAGGTGACCGGCGTGTTCGGGCTGATCGGCTCGGGCCGCACCGAGACGTTCAAGATCGTCGCCGGCATCTTCAAGCGCGACTTCCTGCGCGGCGGCACCGCAGTCCTCGACGACCGGCCGGTCCGCTACAACACCCCGGCCGGGGCGGTCAAAGACGGCATCGTCTACGTCACCGAGGATCGGAAGTCTGAAGGTATCTTCGAGACGATGTCGATCGGCGAGAACCTGTTCGGCGGGCTGCTTGCCGCGGGGCGCGAACAGGGCTTCGTCGTGCGCGCCCGCGCCGTTCGTGAGCTTGCGCAACAATGGACGGGCCGGCTGAACGTCAAGGCGATCAACGCCGACGCGCGCGCCGTGGAGCTTTCGGGTGGCAACCAGCAGAAGGTGGTGATCGGCAAGGGTCTGATCCAGAAGCCGCGCATCGTCATCTTCGACGAGCCGACGCGCGGCGTCGACGTTGCGGCGATCGCCGAGATCCACCAGATCATCAACGATCTGGCCGATCAGGGCCTCGCCGTGGTGATGATTTCCTCGTATCTGCCGGAAATCATGAACCTCTCCGACCGCATCCTGGTTTGCCGGCAGGGGCGGATCGTCGAGGAAATGTCGCCGGTCGAGGCGACCGAGGAAAAGATCATGTATGCCGCCGTGCATTGATGCCCGCTCTCGGAAATCGCGCGGCAAATCGCGGGACCGTCATTCTCGGGCGAAGCGAAGCGGAGACCCGAGAACCCATCTTGAAGTGCAGTAGTCTAGGTCCTCGGGTCTCGCTGCGCTCACCCGAGGATGACCACATCCCTTCTCAAGAAATAGCTTTTCCAGACGGAGGCAGGACAACATGGCGACCGTGAAGCTGTTGAGCGACGCCGAGGCCGAGGCGATACCCGCCGTCAAGGCCGTATTCGAAGACATCCGCGCCACGCGCAAGACCGATTTCATCAACAACTTCTGGCGAGGACTCGCGAACGACCCGGTCACGCTGAAGCGGACCTGGGAAAGCCTGAAGGCGGTGATGACGGGTGAGACCGCTCTCCCCCCGGCATTCCAGGAGATGATCTACATCGCCGTCTCGACCGCAAACAGCTGCGCTTATTGCGTCCATTCCCATACTGCCGCGGCGCGGGCGAAGGGCATGACCGACGCCGAGCACGCCGAGCTTCTAGCGATCATCGGGCTTGCGGCGCAGACGAACCATCTGGTGACGGCAATGCAGCTGCCGGTCGACGAAGCCTTTCTCGTTGAGTGAGCGGCGACGGCTGGCACTGGCAGCGTCGTGCGCCTTTGGCGTCAGACAGCTGATATCGGTCGGACTTATACGGACGGCGGGACTAGGAAGAATGCTCTGGTCCCGCCCCTGCCCTTGAGCGTGATGATGCCGCGCGGCTCGAACGCGAAGCGATGTGTCAGCGCTTGCATGACCGCCTCCGAGACATTGATGCGGTCCGGCGCGCTCTCCAATTCAAGGCGGCTCGCGACGTTCACCGTGTCGCCCCAGACGTCGTAGATGAACTTGTGGCGCCCGATAACACCGGCCACAACGGGCCCCGTGTGGACTCCGATGCGGATTTGCATCGCGGGTACGCCCGGCTCACGAACGCGCTGCAGCGCCTCCAGGATTCCCACGGCGAACGCTGCGATCGCCTCGACATGGTCATGCCGCGGCTCGGGAATGCCGGCCGCCGCCATGTAGGCGTCACCGATGGTCTTGATCTTCTCCACACCGAGACTGAGGGCCAGCGAGTCGAACTCGGAGAAGACACGGTCAAGCCGGTCGACAAGCTGCGCAGGCGTCATCATCGCCGCCGCGGGCGTGAAGCCGACGATGTCGGCGAAGAGGATCGAGGCAAACTCGAACCGGTCGGCGATGACGGTATTGCCTTCGTTCAGGCGGAGCACCGTCGGCCCGGGCAGGATGTTGCGGATAAGCCGATCGGACTTCGCCTTTTCTTCCTCGAGCTGAGCCAGATATTCGCGCTCCCGCTGGCGCCAGCGGTTGCGCTCCAGGCAGGCATTGATGCGGGCGCGAAGCAACACGACGTTGCACGGCTTCGGCAGGTAGTCTTCCGCCCCGAGCTCGATGCACCGCAGCACCGCATCGGACTCCGTCAGGCCGGAGATCATGATCACCGGAATCGCGTGCCAGCTTTCCGCCGACTTCAGCTTCGCCAGCACTTCAAGGCCGTTCATCACTGGCATCAGTAGGTCGAGCAGGATGAGATCGAAGCTCTGGTCCTCTTCGAGAATGGCGAACGCCCGCGCCCCCAATTCCACATGAACGACGTCATGCCCGTCGAGCACGAGCCGACGCGACAGGAGATCGCGGTTGGACTCGTTGTCATCGACGATGAGTATCCGGCCGATCTCCAACTCCCTCGGCTGTTCGTCGGGTCTGAGCGTATGCAGGAGGCCGGCGACGACGGCGTGGGCTGAATCGGCCAGATCGAGCCCCTCGCCTCCAGGTGCCGGACCGGCCTCCCCGCCGGTCAGGTTCACGATGGTGCCGATTCTCTCAAGAAGCTGTCTGGCCTCGCGGAGCAGGCGCTCAAGATCAGGCTTGAGCAAATCTCCTCCGGGGGAGTCATCGAGGTCCTCGACCACCATCTCGCTGTAGCCGATGATAGCATTGAGCGGCGTGCGCAGGTCGTGGCGAAGTCGGGCCTGCATCTCCACCGGATCGGCGCCTGTGCCGTTCAGTGCGGCGTCAGACCCCGGATCGCGCAACGAGTTCTACGAAACGCCCGAGCGTGTTCGCCGCCGTCAACACCTTGTCGAGATCGGGGATGAGATGCGACAGGCCCAGACGCTGCGCCTGTTCCAGGACGATCTCTTGATACCCCTCGATCGCGCGGACCGGGTTGACCAGGTCCTCCCAGATCACGACGAGCCTGGCGCGGCGCTCGAAGTCGATATTGGATTGGGTTTTTTGCACGGTCAGCCAATCAGCGTTGCTCAATGAGCCGCCCGATCTTCTCGAGAAGCCGCGGAAGCTCGATCGGCTTGGTGTCGTAGTCGTCGCATCCGGCGGCGAGTGCCTGCTCCTTGTCGGACGCCAGAGCGTGCGCCGTGAGCGCGATGACCGGGATCGAGGCGGTCGCCGCGTCGGCCTTCAGTCGTCGCGTCGCCTCCCAGCCGTCGAGCACCGGCAGGCTCATGTCCATGAGCACGATCGCCGGCCGCTCGCTCGCCGCCATGGCCACGCCCTGCGCGCCGTCCACGGCGATCAGCACTTCGTGCCCCTGCCGCGTCAGGCGGCGCGAGAGCATGTCGCGGTTCATCTCATTGTCTTCCACCAGCAGAATCTTCACTGTCCTCTCCCTGCAACGCTTCGGCCGGCACTCACGCCGGCCGGGCAGGCGCGGCGGCTCCAACCGAGCGCCGCGTGGCCTCCACCATCTTCCTCAACGTCTCCACCAGCTGCGTGCGTTCATAGGCTCCCTTCTGGAACACCTGCAGCGCGTTGCCGCCCAGCCATTCGCGCTCCTGGCGTGTAAGATCCTTCGATGTGATGATCACGACGGGCACGTCGGAAAGCGGCTCCTTCTGACGCAGCGCCGCGAGCATCTCGAAGCCGTCCATTCGCGGCATCATGAGGTCGAGCAGGATGACGGCGGGCCGCGATTGCGCCGCCTCGTCGAGGCCCGCAGCGCCGTTCTCCGCCTCGCGCACGCTCCAGCCTTCACGGGTCAAGATGCGCCGCAGCACCTCGCGGGTCGTCGGATCGTCATCGACGACAAGGACGTCCGTGCCGCTGTCGGCGCATGCCACGCGACTGAGCACGCGCAAAAGCTCCGTCCCGTCGATCGGCTTGGTGAGATGTTCGGCCGCACCGAGCGCCAGCCCCATCTCGCGGTCTCCGAGCACGGTCGCGAGGATGACCGGGATATCACAGAGCTCGTCGTCCTGCTTCAGCGAGCGGAGCACCGACCAGCCGTCGAGGTCCGGCATGATCACGTCGAGAACGATGGCGTCCGGTTTGGCCTCCTTAGCGCGGCGCAGCCCTTCCTTGCCGCCGGCGGCTGCGATGACGGAATAGCCCTCGGCGGCGAGCGCGTGGGCGAGCGCATCGCGCACGGCGGATTCGTCGTCGACGATGAGCACCGTCCCACGTTCGCTGTCGCGCGCCGCCGCAAACCGCTTTCTTCCGGCGGCGCGATAGTGCAGACACGCGGCAGCATCACGGTGAAGGTGGAGCCCTTGCCGTATTCGGTCTCGACCGAGATATCACCACCGAGCATGCGGCAGAACTGCTTGGTGATGGCGAGGCCGAGCCCAGTGCCGCCGTAGTTGCGCGATGTCGAAGCGTCGGCCTGCGTGAAGGCTTCGAAGAGCTTCGCCTTCTGCTCCGGGGTCATGCCGATGCCGGTGTCGGAGACGCGAAACTCCAACCAGCCGCTTGCGTCGGGCCCCGGGACGGAGCGCGCGTCGAGCGCGATCGTGCCGCGCTTGGTGAACTTCGAGGCATTGCTCAGAAGGTTGAAGAGGTTCTGCCGTATCTTGGTCTCGTCCGACGTCATCGAGCCAAGGTCCGCTTCCACGGTGACCTTGAGCGTGTTCTCGTTCTTGGCGATCAGCGGCGCGATCGTCGTCTCTACCTGGCTGACGAGGTCCTTCACCGCAAAGCTCTCTATCAGCACGTCCATCTTGCCCGCCTCGATCTTGGCAAAATCGAGGATGTCGTTGATCAAACCGAGGAGGTGCTTCCCGGCGACGCGGATCTTCTTAAGGTCGGGTACGAACTCGCCCTGGCCGAGGTCTTCCGCCTCCTCGATCAGCATCTCGCTGTACCCGATGATCGCGTTGAGGGGCGTGCGCAGCTCGTGGCTCATATTGGCGACGAACTGGCTCTTCGCCTTGTTGGCGGAATCCGCCTGCTCCTTCGCGGCCTCCAGCTCGCTCTGCCGCTCCTTCAACTCCGTAATGTCGGCGATGACGCCGACCGTGCCGCCGTCCGGCGTCTTGCGCTCGCTGATCCGCACCCAACGGCCGTCGGAGTACCTTTGCTCGAAGAAGCCGTCCGCGCGCCGGTGACGCTCAAGCCGCTGCGCTACCCATTCGTCCGGCGAAAGCCCGTCACCTTCGGCGAGGCCGAGCGAGACCAGAGCGCGTAGGATTTCCTCGAACGACCGATTTAGCGCGACGGCTTCTGAATACATGTCGCGGTAGCGGCTGTTCGCGACGACCAGCCTGTCGGCGGGGTCGAAGAGCACGAAGCCCTCCGAAATGGTCTCGATGGCGGTTGCCATCATCTCGCGCTGGCGGCGCAACTCCTTCTCCAGCCGGGCGCGCTCGGCGATCGAGTCGCGAAACAGAGCCAGCGTGTGTGCCATGATGCCGATCTCGTCCTGCCCGACCGGCGGGATGTCGATGTCGGTGCGGCCTTTGATCATCGCCGACATGGCCTTGTTCAGCCGCCTGAGCGGCGTCACGATCGAACGGAACACGGCGAGCGTCAGGCCGATGCCGAGGAGTCCGACGGCGATGACGATCGCAAGCGACGTGCGGATGGCGGTCTTCGCGCTCGCGACCGCGGCGTCGCGGGCCGCCCAGGCTTGGTCATGGAGGTCGGTGCTCAGTTGCGCGAGCCGCTCCTCGACGATGCGGCTGTGCGCGCGCGCCTGCGCGAGGAGCGTATTGCCGACGACGCGGTTCTCATTGGTGTAGGCGTCGGCGGCCTTCAGCGCCACGGCCACATATGCGTCGGTCTCGTCCGCGATCTGTTTCGCGGCGGCCGCATTGTAGGTCGCCAGCCGATCCAGATAGCCGCCGAGTTTCTGCCGCGCGTCCCGGGCGTTTCGCTCCGACAGGGTGAGCTGGCTCACGGAAAGGTCGGTCATCCAGTAGCGGATGTCGCCGAAGGCTTCGTTGGCGCCGTTCGCTTCCTCAAGCCGCCCGAAGAGCTCCGTGGCGGCCTCGATGCGCTGCGCATTCCGATAGAGCTCGCGGATGACGATGGCATTGGTGACGACAAGAGCGCCGATCAAAAGCACCGAGATCGCTGCAACTCGCAGCGGTATGGAGCGCTGTCGCAGGAACGCCGGGATGAGCGACGACGCGGCGGATTTCCGTTCCGCCGTCGCCGCCATCCCGGAGTTGCCCGCCACCGTCATTTGAAGAGGATGATACTGATCGCCGCCCCGAGGTCGCCCTCCTTGCCGCCTTCCTTCGGATAGCCGGTGACGTCGACCTCGCCGGCGGGCTCGCCGTGGCAGGCAAGACACGACGGCACATAGTATTCCGGCACGAGGATGCGGAACGCAGACTTCCCGTCGACGTCGACGATCTGGCTGAACGGCTGCCCCTTTGGCCAATCGGGCTTCTTGAACTCGTCGTCGATCACCGTTGTTTCCCAGGTGTCCGGCCTGGCCTTGCGGTTGCGCACGAGGTTCTCCGGCGCCGTCACCTTGACTCGCGCCTGGTCGCCGACGCTCTCCGCGAACTTCTCGTTCACAAGCCGCGCGAACACCGCCGGGATGAATCCCTTGAACCCGACGCCCTTGGCGTTGATGGTCGCCTGGTTCTCGTCCATCACCGCACGGATCGCGTCCATCTGCGCGTGCACGAGCTGCCCTTCGGGGGTCGATGCGTCGAGCGCGCTCAGGTCCTCGCCGGTCTTTTCCTTGTAGAGCGCGACCGCATCGGAAAGCACCTTCTCCCCCGTTAGCACCTTGTCGCCGACGTCGGGGTTGTTGATCACATCCTGGTTGCGCGAGATGACCGTGCGGGCGGAGCGCAGCAAGTCAGCGAGCTGCATGGCCGTCTGCTCGTCGCTGTTCGTGGCGGCACGCACGCCCGCCGTTGGGATGAGCACCGCGGGCCCGATCGAGACGATCAGAAACGAAACGAGCAGCAGCCGGATGGCGAGGAAGCGGCGGCGGCTAGGCGCGTTCCCCCGCGCCTCGCTATGCTGGATCGAACACATCGTGAAACCTCCCCGGTTTGCGGCCTCCTGAAATCTAGCGCGAATCCTGCCTCAACTCGCCACTTTTCTGCGCGAGCCTTGGAATCGGTCGGAGCGCCGTCACTTAGCCAAAGTAGTTGCTTCGCCGAATCAACAAGTGCCGATTATTTGGGCACATACCGACGGTCTCAGCCGCAGACGAACGCGGTTGAGGGCTGCTCCGAATCGCCGCCGATATGCCGGCATAAGATCCGCCGAGGCTCCAGCTACGCGGCGAGCGATGCGGTCGCTTTCGGCAGCGTGAAGAAGAAGGTCGCGCCCTCCCCGACCTTTCCTTCCGCCCACACCTGCCCGCCGTGCCGGTCGATGACGCGATGGATCGTCGCGAGCCCGATTCCGGTGCCAGGGAAGTCGGCCTCCGTGTGGAGGCGCTGGAACGGCCGGAAGAGTTTTTCGGCATAGCGCATGTCGAAGCCCGCGCCGTTGTCGCGCACGAAGTAGACCGGCTCGCTGCCGGTCTGAACGCCAAATTCGATCCGCGGGTTCTCCGCCTTGCGGGTGAACTTCCAGGCGTTCCCGAGCAGGTTCTCAAGCACGATCCGCAACAATCGCGTATCGGCGTCGGTAACGAGTTCGGGATGAATCACGACCTCGACGCTCCGCTCCGGCTCCCGCTGCTTAAGCTCCGCCCTGATCTCCGACGCCAGCGATGAGAGGTCGACAGGCCGACGTCTGATCTCGTGCCTGGTTACGCGCGACAATTGCAGCATATCGTCGATGAGCTCGCCCATTCTTTGCGCCGCCGCGCGCACGCGCGAGAGATGCTGCATGCCTTCCGCGTCGAGCTTGTCGGCAAAGTCCTCGATCAACGCCTTGCTGAAGCCGTCGATTGCGCGGAGCGGCGCCCTTAGATCGTGCGAGACCGAATAGGAGAACGCCTCGAGCTCCTTGTTCTTGCGCTCAAGCTCCGCGACGAGCGCAGCGCGCGTCTCCGCGAGCTCCTTCGCCGAGCGCGCCTCCGCGGCGTCGATCTCCTTGCGCAGAAACTCTTCGCGGACGCGGCGGTTCTCATCCTCGAACTGCTTACGGCGTGTCAGCTCCATCCCCTGGCCCGTCGATCCGCGTATCGTGTGCGACCAGCCCTTCGCGCCCGCATGCCTACCGCTGCGGGTTATCGGCTGGGACCGGCAATCCCGAGGGCATTCAACCTGTAAGGCGTTAAGGTTCGATTTCCTCAACCGCGCGGGGATTCGTTCAATTCGAGCGACAGTGGGTTCCTCGTGCGGTCGTACGGCTTGCGCACATCCAACGGTAGAGGACTGGCGCGGTTGTGTTGGTGAAGGACCGGTTGCTCGACGTCCGCGCGAGCCCCCGTGACCACTCGGCCTATGATTGCGCACGCAAGGCCTTGTCGCGGATTTCGGCCAACGTGGTGCGCGTCGAGATGACCTCCTTCTCCATCAGGAGGTGGACGAGCGCCGGCCGGCCGGATGAAAGAGCGCGCTCGAAGGCGGGGGCGAACTCTTCCGTCCTTCTGACCGTCTCGCCGTGCGCGCCATAGGCGCGCGCAAGCGCCGCAAAATCGGGATTGGTGAGATCGGTCGCGTAGACGCTGCCGGGGTAGTTCCGCTCCTGATGCATGCGGATTGTACCCGTACATGCCGTTGTCGAAGATCAGAGTGACGACGGCGAGACCATAGTGCACGGCGGTCGCGAGCTCCTGTCCCGTCATCAGAAAACAGCCATCGCCGGCAAAGCACACGACTTTGCGCTCCGGGTGAAGCGCCTTCGCCGCGATCGCGGCCGGAAAGCCGTAGCCCATCGCCCCACTCACCGGCCCAAGCTGCGTCGGGTAGCTGCGATAGAGATAGTGGCGCTGACACCAGCCCGTGTAGTTGCCGGCACCGTTGGTGATGATTGCATCCGCGCCGAGCCGCGCGCGCACCTCGGCCATCACCGCCACGAGGTCGACGGCGCCCGGGAAAGCGCGGCCCGTAAACTGCGCCTCGAACTCTTGCCGCGCCTCGGCGACCCATTGCGCAGGCCTTTTGCGAGCCGGCGGCGCCATCTCCGCAGCGGCCATAAGAAACGGGCCGACGGCGGCGTTGATCGGAAGCGTCGCGGCGAAGACGCGGCCAAGCTCTTCCGCGCCCGGATGGACATGCACGAGTTTCTGGCTCGGAACGGGCGCGTTGATCAGCGTGTATCCGGAGGTCGTCATCTCATCGAGCCGCGTGCCGATGGCAACGATCAGATCGGCGTCGCGGACGCGCTTGCCAAGCTCCGGCGAGACGGTCGTGCCAAGCTCGCCGACGTAGAGTGCGTGCGTGTTGTTCATGCGGTCCTGGCAGCGGAACGCGGCGGCGACCGGCAGCGCGAACGCCTCGGCGAAGCAGACGAGATCGGCGCACGCTGCTTCCGACCAGCCGCTCCCGCCGACGATCGCCAGCGGCCGCTCCGCCGCTGCGAGAAGCTCCGCGAGCACCGCCATCTGCGCCGGCGAGGGCGCCGGCTCTGCAACGGGCGTCGGTGCAACGTCTGTGGTCTCGACAAGCGCTGTCAACACGTCTTCGGGAAAGACAAGCGCGACCGGTCCGCGCCGCCCGCTCATTGCTACGGCATAGGCGCGCGCGACGTATTCGGGAATGCGGGCCGGATCGTCGACCTGATCGACCCACTTTGTCAGCTCGCCGAGCATGCGGCGGAAGTCGACCTCCTGGAACGCCTCCCGTCCAAGCTCGGCGCGGCCGACCTGTCCGATGAGAAGCAGCATCGGCGTCGAATCCTGCCGCGCCGTATGGAGGCCGATCGAGGCGTTGGTGACACCTGGCGCGCGCGTCACGAAGCAGACGCCGGGCCGCCCCGTCAGCTTGCCATAGGCCTCGGCCATGTTCGCCGCGCCGCCCTCCTGCCGGCAGACGATCAGCTTGACGCGGTTCTCCACCTCGCGGAACGCCTCGATGGCGCCGAGAAAGCTTTCGCCCGGAACGCAGAACGCCAGCTCGACGCCGCGGCCGATGAGATTGTCGACAAGGATGCGACCGCCGGTTCGAAGTGCCATCCGCTTCCCACCTTCCAGCTTCGAAATTCGAGCCTATATCAGGCCGCTGGAAAGCGCCGCAACGGCGCGATCTTCGCTAGTGCGGGGCGGGATGCGGCCGATTGCATGGCCCCGCCCGGACGGCTAGGAGGGGCGATGACCCTGGACACGATCTCGGAAGCCATCGCCGCAATCGCCGCCGGCGAGCTTGTCGTCGTCGTCGACGACGACGACCGCGAGAACGAGGGCGATCTGATCATGGCGGCCGTGAAAGCGACGCCGGAGCAGCTCGCCTTCATGATCCGCCATACGAGCGGCATCGTCTGCGCGCCGATGGACCAGACGACCGCCGACCGGCTGCAGCTCTCGCCCATGGTCGCGACGAACCGCGACCCGATGCGCACCGCCTTCACCGTCTCCGTCGACTACAAAGTTGGTCTGACCACTGGCATCGCGGCGGAGGAGCGCACCAACACGCTGCGCGCGCTCGCCAACGACAACTGCATCGCCACGGATTTCCTGCGCCCCGGACACGTCTTCCCGCTGGTCAGCAAGACTGGCGGCGTTCTGATCCGCTCCGGTCATACCGAGGCGGGGACCGATCTCTGTCGCCTGGCGGGACTGCCGCAGGTCGGCGTGCTCGCCGAGATCGTGAACGACGACGGCACCGTCAAGCGGCTGCCCGAGCTTATCGCCTTCGCGCGCGAGCACGGACTGAAGATCGTTTCCATCGCCGAGTTGATCGAGCACCGGATAAGAACGGAATCGTTCGTGCGGCGGGTCGAGACCTTTCCGGTCGATACCCCGATCGGGCAGGCGACCGCACACATCTACACGACACCCTTCGACGAGACGCAGCACATCGCCGTCACCTTCGGCGACGTCGCCGGGCAAAGCGCGGTGCCTTGCCGCATCCACCACGAACAGCCGCTCCGCGATCTCTTCGAGAGCCCGCGCTCGCAGCGCTGGCTCGACGTTGCGCTCGAGCACTTCCGCACCGGCAAGAAGGGCGCCCTGATCTACGTGCGCGACCCGAAAATCACGACGCTGCAAAGCCCATCCGAAGCGTCGTCCGGGGCGGAGGCCGCAGAAGTCGCCGACCGCCACCAAAGCTCGCTCAAGCGCCGCGAGCGCTGGCGGGAGATCGGACTCGGTGCGCAGATCCTGCGCGACCTCGGCGTCTCCTCCATCACGCTCGTCGCGACCCAGCACCGACAATATGTCGGTCTCGCCGGCTTCGGCATCGAGATCGCCGGGACGGATATCGTGGAGAGCTGAGGCGGGAACTCCGCTCAGCCGCGGCCCACGAACGGCATCCGGTTCGCCATCACGGTGTGGAAAAGGACATTCGCGTCAAGCGGCAGGGAATCCATGTAAAGCACGGAATCGGCGACGATCTGCACGTTGATCAGCGGCTCCTTGGCGATGGTGCCGTCCGCCTGCGGCACACCGTCCTTCATCTTGGCGGCCATCTCCGTCAGCGCGTTGCCGATGTCGATCTGCCCGCAGCAGATGTCGTCGGCGCGGCAGTCGAGCGAGATCGACTTCGTCAGGCCGGTGACGGCGTGCTTGGTCGCCGTGTAGGGCGCCGACTTCGGACGCGGCGCGTGCGCGGAGATCGAGCCGTTGTTGATGATGCGGCCGCCTTTCGGTTTCTGCGCCTTCATCATCCGCACTGCCTCGCGGGCGCAGAAGAACATGCCGTTCATGTTCACGCCGACGACGCGCAGCCAGTTGTCGTCGGTGAGCTCCTCGAAGGGAACCGGCGGCGCACCCGCTCCAGCGTTGTTGAAGAGCAAATCGAGCCGGCCGAACTTCGCCTTCGTCGTATCGAAGAGCGCCTTCACGGAGTCCGACTTCGTCACGTCGGTCGGAACGACGAGAGCGGCATCGCCCGCGTCTTTCGCCGTCTCTTCGAGCGCATCTTGCCGACGCCCGGCGAGCGCGACGCTATAGCCCGCCTTGAGCAGCGTCCGCGCCACCGCGCGTCCGATCCCACTTCCGGCGCCCGTCACGATCGCAATCTTACCCATCGCCCTCCCCTTCTTTTCGGCTTTCGTCAGCGGCGGAGCTTCTTGCACGAAATCTCCCGCTCGTCATGCTCAACGCCCCGCACCGCCCCAGTTCGGATCGGCGAACACATCGGCATTGTCCGCGCCGAGCGCCGGCGACGGGCGATCGGCAACCGCCGGCTCGCCGTCGAAGACGATCGGTGTGCGCACGCCTGGGATTGCACCGCCGACGGCAGCCTTGTCGTTTAGGTCGATGCGCATGCCGCGCGCCATGACCTGCGGGTCGGCAAAAACATCCGCGACCGAGTTGATCGGGCCTGCCGGCACGCCTGCCTGTTCCAGCGCTTCGAGCAGCGTTTCCCGCTGCATCTTCACCGTGAGCGCCGCAAGGATCGCCGCCAGCTCGGCGCGATTCTCGACCCGATCCGCGTTCGTCGCGAAGCGCGGTTCGGAGGCGAGGTCCGGCGCGCCGAGAATCGTCGCAAACCGGGCGAACTGCGGATCGTTCCCGACGGCCACGATCAGACGTCCGTCGGAAGCCGGAAACACCTGGTAGGGAACGATGCTCGGATGCGCGTTTCCCAGGCGCTTCGGGATCGCGCCGGAGACGAGATAGCCCATCGCCTGGTTCGCGAGCACGCCGACCTGCGTGTCGAGGAGTGCCATGTCGACATGCGTGCCCTCCCCCGTCTCGTCGCGGCGCCTGAGCGCGGCAAGGATCGCGACCGCGGCATAGACGCCGGTGAAGATGTCGGCGAAGGCGACGCCGATTTTCATCGGCTCGCCGTCGGGCTCGCCGGTCAGATCCATGATGCCGCCGAGCCCCTGCACGATGAAATCGTAGCCGGCCCGCCGCGCATAGGGGCCATCCTGCCCAAAGCCGGTGATCGAACAGTAGACGAGCCGCGGATTGGCTTTGCGAAGGCTCGCGTAGTCGAGCCCGTAGCGCTGCAATCCGCCGACCTTGAAATTTTCGATCACGACGTCGGCGTGCGCGGCAAGCCGCTTCACGAAAGCGCGGCCCTCCTCGGTCTCAAGGTCCGCCGTCACCGAGCGCTTGCCGCGGTTGCAGCCGTGGAAATAGCTCGAGGAAAGATTGCCGCCGCCGCTTGCCGCGACGAAAGGCGGGCCCCAGCCGCGCGTATCGTCGCCGCTCCCCGGCCGCTCCACCTTGACAACGTCGGCGCCGAGATCGGCGAGAAGCTGCCCGGTCCAGGGGCCCGCGAGAATGCGCGCGAGCTCAAGCACGCGGAGACCATTGAGAGGAGAATGCATCGCGGGATTTGAAATCAGGGTTATGCGCTGCGTGCAAGCGCCGCGGGTCAGGTCACCGAAAAGCGCACTTTCGTCGAAGGCGCCGAGCGACTAAAACCCACCCTTCCCGAGCGCGCGGCGACACGCGACGGACCCCTGCCCTGCAGCCAACCGAAAAATCCGGGAGTAATGCGATGAAATACGTCAATCTTGGCGCGACCGGCCTCAAGGTATCGCGCATCTGCCTTGGCTGCATGAGCTACGGCTCGCCGGAAACGCGCAAATGGGCGCTCGCGGAGGAGGCGAGCCGGCCATTCTTCAAGCAGGCGCTCGAAGCCGGCATCAACTTCTTCGATACGGCGAACGTCTATTCAATCGGCGCGAGCGAGGAGATCACCGGCCGCGCGCTCAAGGACTTCGCCAAGCGCGACGAGATCGTGCTCGCCACCAAGGTGCACGGCCAGATGCGCGACGATCCGAACGGGAAGGGCCTCTCGCGCAAGGCGATCATGACGGAGATCGACCACAGCCTGAAGCGGCTCGGCACCGACTATGTCGACCTCTACCAAACGCACCGCTACGACCCGGAGACGCCGCTCGAGGAGACGCTCGAGGCGCTGAACGATGTCGTGAAGGCCGGCAAGGCGCGTTACATCGGGGCCTCGTCGCAATGGGCGTGGCAGTTCATGAAGGCGCTCGCGCTCCAGCGCGCCAACGGCTGGAGCCGCTACATCTCCATGCAGAACCATCTGAATCTCCTCTACCGCGAGGAGGAGCGCGAGATGCTGCCGCTTTGCATTTCCGAAGGGATCGGCGTGATCCCTTGGTCGCCGCTCGCGCGCGGCAAGCTGGCGCGGCCCTGGGAGGAGGAGCCGAGCACGACACGGGCCGCGACCGACGAGTTCAGCAAGAGCCTTTACAGCCGTACGGCCGACACCGATCGCGTCGTCGTGGAGCGCGTGCAGGAGGTGGCCAAGAAGCGCGGACTTCCGATGGCGCAGATCGCGCTAGCCTGGCTTCTGCAAAAGCCCGGCGTGACGGCGCCGATCGTCGGGGCGACCAAGCCCCAGCATCTCGCGGACGCAATCGCCGCAGTCGATATCGAACTGTCGGCCGAGGAGGTCAAGTCCTTGGAGGCGCCCTACGTTCCGCACCCGGTCGCAGGGTTCGTCTGAGGGCGATCAACAGTCATTCGTGTCTTGGCCGGAAGCGGTGCGACCCACGGATGGATGGCATGGTCAAACCACGCCATAACGACGGTGCGGCCTTGCGGCTCAGACGATACCGCCGCCAGCGCCCGACACCTTCGGCCTGACTTCGCCGACCGTCTGGCGATAGCCGGCGGCGCGGTAGGTCGCGACCGGCTCGATCGCCGCGCCCTTCTCGTAGCGCGCCATCGCCAGGATCGGCTCGACGTCGGTGCGGAAGGCGGTCTTCAGCGTCTCGCTCGCCATAAGCGCGTCGTTCTCCTCCTGGTAGGCCGTGAGCGCTGAGCGGTCGACGAGATGCGCCTGCACGTAGGCGCGCGCAATCTCCATGGCCGAGACCATGATGCTCTCGATCGGATCGGTGACGTTGTGCGACTGGTCGATCATGTGCGCCGGAGCAAATCCCGGCGTCTCGGCAAGCTCCGCGTCGACCAGCTCGTTGAAGACGAGGAAGAGCTGATACGGGTTGATCGCGCCGGAATCGAGATCGTCGTCGCCGTATTTCGAATCGTTGAAGTGGAACCCACCAAGCTTCTTGAATTGAATAAGCCGCGCCACGATCATCTCGATATTGGTGTTCGGCGCATGATGCCCGAGGTCGACGAGGCAGAAGGCGCGCTCGCCGAGGGAGGAGGCGATCAGGTAGTTGGTGCCCCAGTCCTGCACGACGGTCGAGTAGAAGGCCGGCTCGTAGAGCTTGTGCTCGGTGAAGAGGCGCCAATCCTCCGGCAGCTCCGCGTAGATCGCGCGCATCGATTCCAAGTAGCGCTCGAATGCGCGCGTGAAGTGGCTCTGACCGGGAAAGTTCGATCCGTCGCCGATCCAGACCGTCAGCGCCTTTGAGCCGACCGCTTTGCCGAAGCGGATGCATTCGAGATTGTGCTCGACCGCCTGGCGTCGGACGGTGGCGTCTGTGTGTGAGAGGCTTCCGAACTTGTAGGAATGCGCCTGCCCGGGCAAATCCTGGAAGGTGTTGGAGTTCATCGCGTCGAAGCCGAGACCGCGCTGTTGCGCATAGGTCTTGAGCTCGGCCGGGTCGTCGTGGAGGTCCCAGGGGATGTGCAGCGAGACGCGCGGCGTCGCGCCGGTCAGCTGATGGATGACGGTGCAGTCGTCGAGCTTGTCGAGGATATCGCGCGGCTCGCCGATGCCGGGAAAGCGGGCGAAGCGCGTGCCGCCCGTCCCAACGCCCCAGCTCGGGACCGCGACCTCGAACGCGGCGGCTTTTGCCTTAATCTTGTCGATCTCGATTCCGCGCCGAACAAGCATCTCGCCGACCGCGTCGTATTCGCTCTTCAGGCGTGCGACTGCCGCTTCGTTCTGCCTCCCGACAAGTGACTTATCGATACCTGGCCGTGGCATTCCGCCCCCCGACTTGCTCTCGTCACGCCCGGACTTGATCCGGCAATGACGACAAACACTACCGCTTCGCTCCGGACGCAGCGAGCTTCCCCTCAACGCGTGAAGGACACTGCATTGCCGGCATCGACGTTGACGATATTCCCGGTCGATTTCGACGACATGTCGGAGACGAGGAAGTAGATCGCCTCGGCGACGTCCTCCGGGAAGACGGAGCGCTTCAGGAGCGAGCGCTGCCGGTAGTGTTCCTCCAGCTCATCCGGCTTCATGTGGTAGGCGGCGGCGCGTTGCTCGCGCCATTCGCTCGACCAAATCTTCGAGCCGCGGAGCACGGCATCGGGGTTGACGGTGTTGACGCGGATCGCATCGCCTGCGCCCTCGAGCGCAAGGCAGCGCGCGAGGTGGATCTCCGCCGCTTTCGCCGTGCAATAGGCGGCAGCGCCCGGCGAGGCGGCGAGCCCGTTCTTGGAGGCCACGAACACGATCGAGCCGCCGAGCTTCTGCCGTTTCATCAGGCGGAACCCCTCGCGCGCGACGAGGAAATAGCCGGTCGCCAGGATGTCCATGTTGCGCTGCCACATCGACAGCTCTGTCGACTCGAACGGCGCCGAGGACGAGATGCCGGCGTTCGAGACCAGAATGTCGAGGCCGCCATACTCAGCCTCCGTCTCGGCGAAGGCGCGGGCGACCGCCGCTTCATCCGTCACATCAAGAACGACACCGCGGACGAAGTTCTTCCCGTGCGATAGGCGAAATTCCTCAAGCGTCGATTCAAGCGATTCCGCGTCAATGTCGGCAAGGACGCAGACGGCGCCCTCACCGAGCAGCCGGCTGACAGTCGCGCGGCCGATGCCGCCGGCGCCGCCGGTGACGAGCGCGATCCGGCCGGCGAGGCCCTTCGGCTTCGGCATGCGCTGAAGCTTCGCCTCTTCGAGGAGCCAATATTCGATGTCGAAGGCTTCCTTCTCCTTAAGCCCGAAATAGTCGGAGACCGTCGACGCGCCGCGCATGACGTTGATCGCGTTCACGTAGAACTCGGCCGCGATCCGCGCCGTCGCCTTGTCCTTCGCAAAGGTGATCTGGCCAACGCCGGGCACGAGATAGACGACTGGATTCGGATCGCGCATCGCCGGGCTGTCGGCATTCTTGCAGCGCTCGTAGTAGGCGGCGTAGCGGCTGCGGTAGTCGGCGATCTGACCGTCGAGGCCGGCGAGAACGCCGTCGACATTGCCATCCTTCGGGCGGATCACCAGCGGCCAGATCTTGGTCCGCAGAAAATGATCCGGGCACGACGTGCCGAGCGCGGCAAGCTCGTCGAGGCGCTTCGCGTCGACGAATTCGAGCACCGCCGGGCTGTCGTCGAAGTGGCCGACCTTCGGCTCTTCCCCGCCAATCCGGCTCCGAATCTCCGGCATCAGCTTTGCGGCAAAGGCGCGCCGCGCCTCTGTGGAATGCGGCGCGACAAGCGCTCCGCCGAACACCTGCTTGTCGCCGATCTCCCGGTCGAACCAGGCGATCGCGCGGTTGATCACGTCGAGCGTCAGCTCGTAGCAGCTCTTGGCATCGTTCGCCCAGGTGAAGAGGCCGTGGCTTTCGAGCACGCAGCCGCGCGCGTCCGGGTTACTCGCGCGCGAATTTTTCGAGCCACAGACCGAGCTCAAAGCCGGGCCGCTTCCACGGCAGCCAGCCGATCTCGTCGCCATAAATGTCCTTGGTGAGCGCACGCGAGTTCTTCGAAGCCGCAATCGCAATCACAGCGTCCGGATGCACGTGATCGACGTGCGCGTAAGGAAGATAGGCATGGAGCGGCGTGTCGATCGAGGCGGCGCGTGGGTTCAGGTTGAAGGTCGCATGCGGCAGGTAGCCGACCATCTCGTCCTCGTGAGCCACGCCGCGATAGAGGCTCTTCATGGCGATGAGCTTGTCCATGGTGAGCGTCGCGAAACCATCGCGCTTGATCGAGCCGAGGTCGCCGCCCGAGCCCTTCACCCAAAGCACCTCGACCGGTTTTCGGGTGAGCGGATCGGTCTCCGTCACTTTCGCCGAGGTGTTGCCGCCGCCGTAGTTGGTGACGCGCTTGTCGGCGCCGAGGAGGTTCGAGCGGTAGACGAGAAGCTCAGGCTCCGACATCCCCGAAGCGCGTGAATCGTCCCAGAGGTTCTCGATCGGGTTCTGGGCGGGACTTGTGTTGAGCATCGCCGTCTCCCCTGGCGTCGGAAGCTTTCGCGCGCGGCAGGAGGTCACGCAGCGTCCCGGCGTTTTCCGCGATGCTATCCTCCACAAGCCAGTGAGTGTCAATCAGCATCCGTCAAATCCCGTCATGCTGCAGCGCAGCGTGAAGGAAATTGACGGATGCTGATTGACACAGCTGCGCAAGCCCGCAAATGATGACCGACAAGAACAAGACGAAGAACGAGGGAGGGATGCACGAGCGCGAGCGCCATAAGCTCATCCTGAGCGCAGTGCAGGAGCGGCCTGTCGCCACGATCGGAGAGCTCGTCGAGTTGACGGCAACCTCCGAGGCGACGATCAGGCGCGATATCTCCGCATTGCACGTTCAGGGCCGGCTCCGGCGCGTGCGCGGCGGCGCCGAGGCGCTGCATCCACCTGAATTCGTCGGCATCGCCGGGCGCCCGTTCAAGGTCAGCGAATCCGTCAACATCGAGAAGAAGCGCGCCATCGCGGAGGCGGCGGTTGCGCTCTGTTCCGACGGCAATTCCATCATTCTGAACGCCGGCACGACGACGTTCCAGATGGTGCACTTCATGGCCGCGCGCCGCATGCAGGTGATGACCAACTCGTTCCCGATCGCCGAGCACCTGATCAAGCACACACGCAACAACGTGATGGTGCCCGGCGGCCTGATCTATCGCGAGCAGGCGGCGATCCTGAGCCCCTTCGAAGACGACGTGACCAAGAATTTCTTCGCGCACCGCATGTTCATGGGCGCGCTCGGCGTCGGCCGGCTCGGCGTGATGGAGCGCGACCCGCTCATGGTGCAGGGTGAGCGCAAGCTGATCGGACAGGCCGAACGCTTGGTCGTGCTCGTCAATTCCTCAAAATTCCGCCAGCGCTCGAGCCTGATCGTCTGCGGTCTCGACCGCGTGCACACGATTATCACCGACGACGGCATCGGCGAGGAGGACGCCGCGATGGTCGAGGCGGCCGGCGTGACGCTTGTCGTCGCCAAGGCCTCGCTTACGTGCAAGACTTTCAGGTTTCCGGAGTCGGCATGACCGGGCCCGTCCTGAAGCTCGACGGCGTCTCGAAGTCCTTCCCCGGCGTGCGCGCGCTCGCCGACATCAGTTTCGACGTCACGCCTGGCGAAGTGCATGCGCTTCTCGGCGAGAACGGCGCCGGAAAATCGACGCTGATCAAGATCATGTCGGGCGTCTATCAACCTGACGGTGGTACGATGGAGCTTGACGGCAAGCCCACGACCTTCGATTCGCCGCAGGAGGCGCAGAAAGCCGGCATTGCAACGATCTACCAGGAGCTCCTGCTCTTTCCCGAGCTTTCGGTCGCCGAGAACATCTTCATGGGCCACGCGCCGAAGAACCGCTTCGGGACGATCGACTGGGGAACGATGCGCGAGCGTGCACGCGAGGTGCTGGAATCGCTCGATATTCGCGATCTCGACGTGCGCGCCACGGTCGGCGCACTTTCCGTCGGCAACCGCCAGCGCGTCGAGATCGCCAAGGCGCTTTCCCACAATGCGCGCGTCCTCATCATGGACGAACCGACGGCGGCGCTGACGGAGCGCGACGTGGAGCGGCTCTTCGGCATCGTGCGGCTCTTGCGCTCGCGCGGCGTCGGCGTGGTCTACATCAGCCACCGGCTGGAAGAGGTGTTCCTGCTCGCCGACCGCGTCACCGTGCTTCGCGACGGCGAGTTCGTGGCGACGAAGCCGGTTGCCGACACCACGCATGACGACCTGATCCAGATGATGGTCGGGCGCCGCATCGACCAGCTCTTCCCGAAGGTGGTGGGACAGCGCGGCGACGTCGTGCTCGAGCTTGAGAACATCTTCCGCAGCCCGATGACCAAGGGCATCAGCCTGAAACTCCACGCCGGGGAGATTCTGGGGATCGCCGGGCTCGTCGGCTCGGGGCGGAGCGAGCTTGCGGAAGTGATCTTCGGCATGACGCCGGCCGAGAAGGGCGCAATCCGCGTCAACGGCAAGGCGGTGAAGATCGAATCGCCGGCCGCCGCGACCAAGCTCGGCATCGCTTACGTGCCTGAGGATCGCGGGCGCCAGGGCCTCGTCCGACCGATGCCGATCTCGGAGAACGTCTCGCTCGCCAATCTCAAGCGCGTCTCGCACCGTGCGTTCATCGACCGCAAGGCGGAGAACAAGCTCGCCGAGGAGAGCGTGGTGAAATTTCAGATCCGCGCGAGCGGCGTCAGCCAGATCGTCGGCAAGCTTTCGGGCGGCAACCAGCAGAAGGTCGGCCTGTCGAAATGGCTCGCAACCGAGCCGCGCATCCTCATTATGGACGAGCCGACGCGCGGCATCGACGTCGGCGCCAAGACCGAAATCCACCGGCTGATGAGCGAGCTCGCGAGCCACGGCATGGCGATCCTGATGATCTCAAGCGAACTTCCGGAAGTGCTCGGCATGAGCGACCGCATCGCCGTCATGCGCGCCGGGCGGATCGTTGCGGAAGTCGAACGCACAGAGGCGACGCAGGCGGGGATCGCCGCTGCGATGATGAGCGAGGCGTCGGTGCCGCTCGCGGAAGCGGCGGAGTGAAGGGGATGGTGGTTCGCGAAGCCTCCGCCAGCCTCGCGCCGTCGGCGCCGCGTCGCCTGCCGCGCTTCGTGCTCAGCCAGGAGCTGGTGCTGCTCTTCGCGCTGCTCGGGCTCTTCGTCGTGGTCGGGGCGATCAACCCGCGCTTCGTCGACTGGAGCCAGATTTCAGAGCGGCAACTGGTCCGACCTCAGGAACCTGAAGAGCATCTTCCTCGGTAACGCCTATATCGCAGTCGCCGCAATTGGCATGTCGATGGTGATCATCTCCGGCAACATCGACATCTCGATCGGCTCGCTGATCGGTGTGCTCGCCACGATCTCAGGCACGCTCGCAGTCGACGGCGTGCCGATCATTCTCGCCTGGGCGATTCCGGTCGTCCTGTCGATCTGCTTCATGACCATGATGGGGGCGATGGTCGCCTATCTGCGCATCCCTTCGATCGTCGTTAGTCTCGGCTTCCTGTCGATCCTGAAGGGCGGGCTGATCAGCGTCACGAGCGGCGCTTGGATCAACAAGCTGCCGGCGGGCTTCCACCTCGCGCAGATGCGCCCGCTCGGCGTGCCGATGCCGATCTACTTCATGCTCGTGCTGACGGTCGCGGCAGCGCTTTGGATGAAGCTCTCGGCGACGGGCCGCTCCATCTACGCGGTCGGCGGCAACGCCGAAGCGGCGCGGCTTGCCGGCATCAGCCGCGAACGCACTATCGTGAAGGTGTTCGCGATCCACGGCTTCTTCGCCGGCATCGCGGCGATCCTCTTCGCCACCCAGCTCGCCATCATCCAGTCGACCGTCCCGCCGAACCTCGAGCTCACCATCATCACCGCCTCGGTCGTGGGCGGCGTCTCGATCCTCGGCGGCACCGGCACGGTGGTCGGTTCGACGCTCGCGGCGATCCTGATTGCGGCGATCGGCTCGTCGCTCATCTTCATCAACATCTCGCCTTATTGGCTGCGCGCCGTGCAGGGCGTGCTGATCCTCCTGACGGTGCTCGCGGACCTCTGGCGGCGCGCAAGACAGGCAAGACGGCGGTAAGAGCATGAGCACAACCTCCTCCGCCTCCCCTGCTCGCCGCCCGTTCGTGGTCAGCCAGGAACTGGTGCTTCTCGTCGCGCTGGCGGTGGCGCTCGCGGTGCTTTCCATCACCGCGAACCGCTTCATGACGGTCGGCAATCTCCTGAACCAGGGCCGGCTGATGACGGAGGTCGCACTCGTCGCGCTGCCGATGACTTTCATCATCATTACCGGTGGCATCGATCTTTCCGTCGGCTCGATGATGGGCCTGACCGTGATCCTGCTCGGCGTCCTGTGGAAGAATGTCGGCCTGCCGCTGCCGCTCGCGGTCCTCGGCGCGATCCTGGCATCCTGCTTCTGCGGCTTCTTCAACGGCCTCCTGATCACCCGCGTGCGCGTTCCGCCACTCATCATGACGCTCGCCACGCTGGCGCTCTATCGCGGGCTCGCCCAGGGAATCAGCCAGGCGCGCTCCGTGCGCGGCTATCCGGAATGGTTCTTCGTGCTCGGCCAGGGTGAGGTGCTCGGCGTGCCGACGCAGCTTTGGATACTGCTCGTCGCCGTCATAGTCTTCTGGGTGGTGCTCTCGCGCACGACCTTTGGCCGCTCGCTCTACGCGATCGGCCACAACGAGACCGCGGCGCGCTATTCGGCGATCAAGGTCGACCGCATCAAGCTCGTCATCTACACGCTCTCCGGCCTGATGGCTGGGGTCGCCGGCGCGATCTTCGTGTCGCGCGTCTCCACCACGCGCTCCGACATGGGCACGGGCCTTGAGCTCGACGTGATCGCCGCCGTCGTGCTCGGCGGCACGTCGATCTTCGGCGGCGTCGGTACCATCGCGGGGACCGTGCTCGGCTTCACTCTCATCCAGCTCCTCAAGGACGGGCTGTCGCTCACCGGCGTCAAAGGCGACGCCACCATCGTCGTGATCGGGACGGTGCTGATCCTGTCCATCCTGATCACCAACTTCCTTCAGCACCGGCGCGGGAGCGACGGCTGAGGACAACGCGCCCTCGCGCGCGGCCACATTTGAAAGTGGGAGGACTGTAGAAATGTTGAAAATCTCGACTATGGCGCTCGTCGCGAGCGTCTTCGCCGCACCGGCCTTCGGTCAGGCCATGTGGCAGGGTGCCGACGACCTGCCGACCAACCCGCTTCCCTGCGATGGCGGCGCCGGACAGGTCATGTCGAAGGCTTATGACGGCGGCCAGCCGACCGGCGCGCCCGATCTCGCCGGCAAGGACATCACGCTCGTCGACGTGCCGAAGCTGATCGGCATCGGCTACTTCGCCGCCACCACCAAGGGCGAAGGCGAAGCCGCCGCCGAGCTCGGCAACGTCAAGGTCTCGACCGACGGGCCGACCGAGGCGAACATCGACAAGCAGATCACCTTCATCGACAACTACATCACGCAGGGCGTGAACGGCATCCTCTTCGCCGCCAACGATCCGGTCGCCATCGCGCCGGTCTTGAAGAAAGCGCTCGCCGCCGGCATCCACGTAATCGGCTACGACGCCAACTCCACGCCGGACGCGCGCGAATGGTTCGTGAACCAAGCCGAGTTCAACGGCATCGCGAAGGCGATGATCGATTCGATGGCGGCCGAGATCGGCGAGGACGGTGCTTTCGCCATCGTCACCTCAACCTTCACGACCCCGAACCAGGCGCGCTGGATCCACGAGATGCAGGCCTACCAGGAGGCGTGCCACCCGAAGATGAAGTGGCTTGAGACCGTCGAGGCACAGGAGGACAACACGCTCTCCTTCAACCAGGCCACCACGCTCATCAACAAATACGGCGACGAGCTGAAGGGCCTCTTCGGCATGACTTCCGTGGCGACGCCGGCCTCCGCCGACGCGGTCACGCAGGCGAATCTCTGCGGCAAGGTGGCGGTCGTCGGTCTTGCGACCCCGAACGCCATGAAGCCCTACGTCAACGCCGACTGCGTGAAGTCGGTGGTGCTGTGGAACCCGGTCGATCTCGGCTACGCCGCGGTCGAGGTCATGCGCGCCGTCGTCGACGGCAAGCTGAAGCCGGGCGACACTTCGGTCGATGCCGGCAAGCTCGGCAAGCTGCAGGTGGTGAACGGCTCCGAAATCCTGCTTGGCCCGCCGTTCGTCTTCACCAAGGCCAACATCAACGACTTCGACTTCTAAGAACACGAGCGTCTTGCCCTCCCCCTAGCGGGGAGGGTTGGGAGGGGGAAGAATGAAGGCCACGGCAGTGGCCTTCCCCTTCCCCTTCCCCCGCAAGGGGGAGGGGAACAGGTTTGCCATGGAAAAATACGCCTTCAAGATGAAGCTCAATCCAGGTCAGGCGGCAGAATACAAGAGCCGCCATGATGCGATCTGGCCTGAGCTCGTCGCGCTCCTCAAGGAAGCCGGCATCTCCGACTATTCGATCCACCTCGACGGAGAGACTAATATTCTCTTCGGCGTGCTCTGGCGGCGCGACGATCACACGATGGACGCGCTGCCGAAACATCCGGTGATGCGGCGCTGGTGGGATTACATGCGCGACATCATGCAGACGAAGCCCGACGGCGAGCCGGTCGCGACGCCGCTTCTCACGATGTTCCACATGAAGTGAGCAGCGATGGTCGAGCCATGGCACGTTGCGATCATCGACATCGGGAAGACGAATGCCAAAGTGTCGCTGGTCGATGCGAGCGAGGCCGCCGAGCGCGCGCTCCGCACGATCGCGAATCCGGGCCGCGCCGATGGGCCCTACCCGCACCTCGACGTCGCGCGGCTCTGGGACTTCTTCTCAGAACTCGCTCAAGAGCCTGAACCGCGAGGCGCCAATCGACGCGATCGCCATCACGGCGCACGGCTCCGCCGGCGCTTTCATCGACGAAGAGGCGGAAGGCGACGGGCTTTCGCTGCCAATCCTCGACTATGAATATTCCGGGCCGGACGAGCTCGCCGCCGAATACGCGGCCGTGCGGCCCGATTTCTCCGAGACTTTGTCGCCGCGGCTTCCGGGCGGCCTTAATCTCGGCGCGCAGATCTTCTGGCAGATGCAGCGCTTTCCGCGGGAATTCGATACCGCGGCCGCCTACGTCAACTATCCGCAATACTGGGCGTGGCGGCTCTCCGGCGTCGCCGCGACGGAGATGTGCTCGATGGGCGCGCATTCCGACATGTGGAACCCGCGCGCGCTTTCCTGGTCGAGCCTCGTCACCCGGCTCGGCTGGGAGAAGAAGCTGGCGCCGCTTCGCTCCGCCTTCGACCGCCTCGGGCCGATCCGGCCGGCGCTTGCGAAGAAGCTCGGTCTCGATCCCGCGACAGCCATCCATTGCGGCATCCACGATTCGAGCGCGTCGCTTCTGCCGCATCTGAAAGCACGGACCCCACCCTTCGCCGTCGTCTCGACCGGCACGTGGGTGATCCTGTTCGCGCCGGGTGGCGACATCGAGCATCTGGACCCCGCGCGCGACACGCTCGCCAATGTGAGCGCCTTCGGTGAGCCGATCGCCTGCGGCCGTTTCATGGGCGGACGCGAGTTCGAGCTCATGACGCACGGCGACCCGACCGAGCCGAGGGCGGACGATCTCGACCGTGTCCTAGGCGAGCGCGTCATGGTGCTCCCGACGTTCACCCCCGGCATCGGGCCTTTTCCGCATGGCGAAGGACGCTGGACCCGCGACCCGCAGACGCTCTCGCCTGGCGCACGGACCGCCGCGGCGAGCCTCTACCTCGCGCTGATGACGGCAGAGTCGCTATCGCTGGTCGGCGCGGGGGGCGCGACCATCGTCGAGGGCCCGTTTGCGCGAAACGACCTCTACTGCCGGGCGCTCTCAGCGACCACCACGCGCCCGGTCGAGCCGTCGGATTCCGGCACCGGCACGATGCTCGGAACGCTGATGACGGCGACCGGCAAGCTGCCGGCGCACTTCGCACCGCACGCGGCAACCGCGCCGCTCGACCATCCGGCGCTGATCGCCTACGTCGATGCGTGGCGAGCCGCCGCACGCGCAAGCCTCTAGGTGGCCGGCCTCCCCGCGCTCCGGTTGAGACAGGTCAAGGGAATGTCGCGGCAAGGCAGTAGCTTCCAGCCGCATCATGTGACGGGCCGCCAAAGGACGGAAGCATGGCGGGCGCGATCAGTAGAAAGATCGCTCTGGTGACCGGCGCCTCGAGCGGGATCGGCAAGGCGGCGGCCGAGCTTTTCGCGCGGAAAGGCGCGCGCGTCATCCTGCTTGCGCGAAGCGCCGACAAGCTTGCCGTGGTCGTGGCGGAGATCAAGAAGAGCGGTGGGGACGCCGTCTCCTATGCGGTTGACCTGTCGCGAGCCCCGGAAGTCGAGGCCGTCGCCGAGAGGATCAAGCGCGAGCAGGGCGTCCCCGACATCGTCGTCAACAATGCCGGCGCAGGCCGCTGGCTCCCGCTCGTTCGCACCTCGCCCGACGAAGCGCGCGCGATGATCGAGCTTCCCTATCTCGCAGCGTTTTACGTCACGCGCATGTTCCTGCCGGACATGATCGTGCGCGGCAGCGGCCAGATCGCCTGCGTGACGTCGCCGGCTTCCCACATGGTCTGGCCAAACGCCTGTGGCTACATCGCGGCGAGACACGCGCTCAAAGGATTCGCCGAAGCCCTGCGCCAGGAGATGAAGGGCACGGGAATCGGCGTGACGCTGGTGACGCTCGGGACCGTCGCGAGCCCCTACTGGGAGCACAATCCCGGCAGCCGCGAGAATGTCCCGCGCGGCATTCCTCTTCTGATGCGATATCTTACGACCGGAGAGGCTGCGGAGACGATCGTGACGGCAATCGAACGGCGCAAGGCGCGCGCCGTCAGGCCCCGGATATTCAAGCTGCTGTTCTTGTTCGGCGCGGGCGGCTAATGCCGCCGTCCACGTTCTAGGCCCCCCGGAGGTCCGAGTCTGCCCCATTCCAGACCTTCGCGGAATTCGCATGGAGGACGTGACCGGCAAAGGGCACCACACCTGCGTGACCAGCGACGCGGACTTGGAGGCCGCCGTGGTTCAATTCGACTGAGGCACGGCTGATCTCGGAGGCACTGAAGAGCGTTGTCAGAGTGTCCGCGTGCCACGCTGCGCAGCTGTGCTGGCGGCGGCACGGGGCGGCGAAACGATTAGGTCACTTCGGAATTCTTTAGGGTACTGCTTCTCTTTTGCGCGCCCGGCTTGCTAAGAGGCGCACGGAACGCCGAACCCCGGGGAGCGCCCGATGACCTACCTGCCCGCGCCGACACGCTACGACACGATGACCTACCGCCGCTGCGGACGCAGCGGATTGCAGCTCCCCGCGGTCTCGCTCGGGCTGTGGCACAATTTCGGCGGCGACTCGGTCTTCGAGACCATGCGCGCGATGTGCCACACGGCCTTCGATCTCGGCATCACGCATTTCGATCTCGCCAACAACTACGGGCCCCCTCCCGGCTCGGCTGAGGAGAATTTCGGCAAGATTCTCAGGACCGATTTCCGCGATCACCGCGACGAGCTGATCGTCTCCACCAAGGCCGGCTATCTCATGTGGCCCGGCCCCTACGGCGAGTGGGGAAGCCGCAAGTATCTGCTTTCGAGCCTCGACCAGAGCTTGAAACGCATGGGGCTCGACTACGTCGACATCTTCTATTCGCATCGCGTCGACCCCGACACGCCGCTCGAAGAGACGATGGGCGCGCTCGATTCCGCGGTCCGCCAGGGCAAGGCGCTCTATGTCGGCATCTCGTCCTACAATTCGGCGCGCACCGCCGAGGCGGCCGAGATCCTGCGCGAGCTCGGCACGCCCTGCCTGATCCACCAGCCGAGCTACTCGATGCTGAACCGCTGGATCGAGGGCGACCGGCTGCTCGACACGCTTCAGGAGGAAGGGATCGGCTGCATCTCCTTCTCTCCGCTCGCGCAGGGCATGCTCACCGACAAGTATCTGAAGGGCGTGCCGGAGGGGAGCCGCGCCAAGGCCGGCAAGAGCTTCAAGATGGAGTTCCTGAGCGATGAGACGATCGCGCATGTCAGCGCGCTGAACGAGCTCGCGAAGGCCCGTGGCCAGTCGCTCGCGCAGATGGCGATCGCCTGGGTGCTGCGCGACCCGCGCATGACCACCGCGCTGATCGGCGCAAGCCGCCCCGAGCAGATCCACGAGATCGTCGGCGCGCTGAAGAACACCGAGTTCAGCAAGAACGAGTTGAAGGAGATCGACCGCTACGCCGAGGACGCAGGCATCAACATCTGGGCCAATTCAAGCAAGGCGTAGAGTCCTCCACCCCGCCATCCCGTCGTCATTGCCGGGCTTGACCCGGCAATCCATTTCCGCAGGTGTCGCCCCTTCTCCAAGCGTGACGGAGGATGCCCGGATCAAGTCCGGGCATGACCACATCCCTGCTCGTGCGGAAATGCCCCTATTGCGTGGCGACGGCGTCGTTCCTGCCGGCCATGATGACGTCGATGATCTTGCGCTGCGTGTCGCGCTGATCGTGGTCGACAGTCACGTTGAGATAGTCCGGGTGGCCGGTCAGTAGCGTGTCGTTGGAGAGCGAGCAGTCGCCCTTCCCGACGAGCTCGACCATCGTGTTTATGCCTTTGGCGGCAAGCGTCTTGGCACGGCCCTCCGCCGTCGCGCTGATCGGATCGGCAGAGGTCAGAAGCACCAGGTTGTGGTCGCCGGCGAGCGAACCGTTCGGATCGGCAGCCGGAAACGCCACCATGTCCTTCGGCACGTTTGCCATCGAGGCGTGGCCAAGGCCGCCGGTCGGGACGTCGCCGTCGGTGTCGTTGTGGAGCGCGATGATCGGCTCGCCCGTCAAGAGCTTGCGGAAGAAGGCCGTGTAGAGCGGAGCGGCGTCGGTGCCGAGCTTGCTGCACCCGGTACCGCCGGCGGAGAAATTGCGGTTCGGATCGATGCCGTCCATGTTGCGCCGGCCGCCGGTGTCGACCGCAACCAGCGTCCCGCCGTAGGCCTTCAGCGCCTCGACGGCGTTGTCGAACGACATGTCCTCGTCGTCATGCATCACCGCCCAAAGCGGGCCCGGCCGGCTGGTCTTGACAGTCTCTATCGTCCAAGTCCGCCGCCGCTCCTTGAAGGTTTCCTCGGCAATGCAGAAGGCGTTGCCGGAGAGTGCGTCGGCGTTGCGCTTGAAATCCCCGTCCTTGTCGGTGACGTCCTTCGGCGAAAGGCAACCGCCGGACGCGACCAGCTCAGGCGCCGCATGCGGCACGGTGGCGGGCAGGATCGGCTGGTTCTTGGCGTTTGCCGATGCCGGCTGCGGCTCGGCGGCCGCCACCGCCTGGGGCGCGGCCGCCGGCGCCGCCGCTCCGGCGACGAGATCGAGCGGCGCGGCGCTCGCATCCGGCTCGCCCGCGTCACCCTGCGCATCCTGCTCGCGGTCGGGACGTGGGCGCGGCAGACGCGCGATCTCGATCGCCTGCTCCGCTACCGCCTGGTCGATATTGGCGGACCCCTGTGTTTCATCGAGCACCGACGGTTCTGAATTGGTCGCGTCATGATAGGCAAGCGCATCCATCGTGTGGTCCTCGGCCGAGCGGCGCGCGAGCGCCCTACGCGTCAGCGGGATCGCGAGGTCGGGGCTGTTGCCGATTACAAGGTCGAAGGTGTTCTCGATGCGCTGCTC
Source organism: uncultured Alphaproteobacteria bacterium (assembly GCA_963761005.1). Classification (GTDB taxonomy): domain Bacteria; phylum Pseudomonadota; class Alphaproteobacteria; order Rhizobiales; family Afifellaceae; genus DASWJZ01. Next base: position 76,353 of record CAVXFK010000019.1, on the reverse strand, counting down.
GATGACGCCGAGCGCCTGCTGTGCATTCGCCGTGGAGACGAGAACCGTGGAGACGAGAACCGTGGAGACGAGAACCGTGGAGACGAGAAAGGTGCTTGCGAGCGCAAAACCGAACGCGCAAGAAGTCGGCATGCCGCCACGCAAAAAGCGGCGCCTCCCGGAATCCCGGGACCGGTCCGGATTCCTCGACCCCTCCGCCAAACGCGTACCCCTGTTCCGCCCGGCTATCGGTTCGGCATGTGTACCGCCGTTTTCATAGCATCTTTACCGTGAATGCGGCGGCAATGTGAAAAGAAAGCCCGCAAAAGGAACGAAATAGGCCGGCGCCCTAGACCCGTGCTTGAAGACGGGCGAGCGCAGCGCGGTGGTGCTCCGCCGACGCCTCGGAGAAGCAGCAGAAGACGACGTCATCGAAGGACGACGGGTGTTCGGCGACGTAGTCGGCGATCGTCGTGACAGCGATCTCCGCCGCCTCCTTGGCAGGAAATCCGTAGATTCCGGTAGAGATCGCCGGGAACGCGATACTTCCGAGCGAATGGCGCTCGGCGAGCGCGATCGACGAACGATAGGCCGAGGCGAGAAGCGCCGGCTCGCCCTCCTTGCCCCCGCGCCAGACCGGGCCGACCGTGTGGATGACGTGCCGAGCTGGCAGTCGATAGCCTTTGGTGATCCGCGCCTCGCCTGTCGGGCAGCCGCCGATCGATCGGCATACGGCGAGAAGCTCGGGGCCAGCCGCACGGTGGATTGCGCCGTCGACCCCGCCGCCGCCGAGCAGGCTCTCATTCGCCGCGTTGACGATGGCGTCAAGCGCAAGCGTCGTGATGTCGGCGACGACGACGCGAAGCATCAAAGCGCCGTCCAGCCGCCATCGACGGAGAGCGTCGTGCCGGTGATCTGCGCCGCGGCGTCGGAGCAGAGGAACACGGTGAGGGCGCCGATCTCCTCGACGCGCGCGAATTCGTGTGTCGGCTGGCGCTCAAGCATCACCCCCTTGATCACCCGGTCGCGCGGCAGATTGTGCACCTTCATCTGGTCGGCGATCTGCGCCTCTACCAGCGGCGTCAGCACATAGCCGGGGCAGATGGCGTTGCAGGTGATGTGCTCTTCCGCCAACTCCAGCGCCACCGTCTTGGTGAAGCCGACGAGCCCGTGCTTTGCGGAGACATAGGCCGACTTGAAGGGCGAGGCGGTCAGTCCGTGCGCCGACGCGATGTTGACGATGCGCCCCCAGCCCGCGGCCCGCATCGCGGGAATCGCCGCGGCCGTAGTGTGGAAGGCCGAGGAGAGGTTGATGGCGATGATCGCGTTCCACTTCTCGATCGGGAATTCTTCGACACGCGCCACATGCTGGATACCGGCGTTGTTGACCAGAATCGCAGCCGGCCCGAATGCCTCGGCCGCCTTCTCGACCAGCGCGCGGCACTCCTCCGGCTTCGACATGTCGGCCTTGATGTATTTCGCCTTCACCCCATGCGTCTTCGCGAGGCGCTCGGCGAGCGCATGGTCCTCGGCGTTGTCCGTGAAGGAGTTGAGGGCGACGTTGGCACCCGCCCCGGCCAGCGCCTCGGCGATGCCGAGCCCGATACCGGAGTTGGAGCCGGTGACGATCGCGGATTTGCCTTTGAACATGGGCAGTTCGCCTTTTGGTGTAGAAGTCTGCGCTAGGGTCAGGACCCATAAAGGGGATTCCTTCCTTGGCTGGGTTGTGATTCACGGTCTCCAAGAGGAGGCCTCTGATGAATTGCGACTATTTCTGGCTGACGAGGGATCAATTCGCGCGGCTGAAGCCGTTGCTCCCCACCGACACGCGCGGCAAGCCGCGGGTTGACGACCGGCGTGTGATCAGCGGCATCGTGCATGTTTTGAAGTCAGGCGGCCGTTGGGTCGATGCTCCGGCCGTCTATGGTCCACGCAAGACCCTCTACAATCGCTTCGTGCGCTGGGCAGAGAAGGGCATTTGGATCGACATGTTCCACGCGCTTGCTGCGGCAGGCGGCCCGCCAGCCCAGGTGCTAATCGACAGTTCGGCGGTGAAGGCGCACCGCTGCGCAGCCGGCGGTAAAGGGGGGAGCGCAATCAGGCGATCGGGCGCTCGCGCGGCGGACGCACCACCAAGATCCACGCCCTGACCGATACGGCTTGTCGGCCCATCGCCTTCATGCTCACGGGAGGCCAAGTGGCCGATTGCACCGCCGCAGAGTTGCTGCTGCGGCGGCTGCCGCAAGCGTCGATCGTTCATGGCGACAAGGGCTACGACAGCAATGCCATCCGCCGACAGATCGAGGGCAAAGGTGCGATGCCCAATATTCCGCCGAAGGCCAATCGGCGTTGGAAGAACTGCTTCTCCCCGTTCCTCTATCGAAACAGAAATGCCATCGAACGCATGTTCGGTCGCCTCAAGGACTTCCGCCGCATCGCGACACGATACGACCGATCCGCCACCAACTTCCTCGCCGCCGTCTGCATCGCTGCTGCCGTCAGCTACTGGTTATGAGTTCTGACCCTAACTCTCGATGCTTCCAATCGCAAGCGGAAGTAATGTCACGTGTTCATCATCCTTCTCTGCGAGACAGGGCAGCGCGTTGACTTTGCGGGTGGTTTTCGCCACCTGTACGGAGTCGAGCCCGAGACGACGATGAACCTCCACTGCTTGCCGGACAAAGAGTCGGTTTCCGCCGCGCCAGCCCCCCGCCACGCGACCGTCGGGGTCGACGTCGGCGGCGTCATGGTGGGCGGCGGCGCACCGATCGTCGTCCAGTCGATGACCAACACCGACACGGCGGACGTGGAAGCGACAGCGGCCCAGGTCGCCGCGCTCGCCCGCGCCGGCTCGGAGCTGGTCAGGATCACCGTCGACCGCGACGAGGCGGCGGCGGCCGTGCCGCACATCCGCGACAGGCTCGCCAGGATGCGCGTGAAGGTGCCGCTCATCGGCGACTTCCACTATATCGGCCACAAGCTCCTTGCCGACCATCCGGCCTGCGCCGAGGCGCTCGACAAATACCGCATCAATCCCGGCAATGTCGGCTTCCGCGAGAAGCGCGACCGCCAGTTCGGCTCCATTGTCGAGATGGCGATCAAATACGGGAAGCCGGTCAGGATCGGCGTCAATTGGGGCTCGCTCGACCAGGAGCTTCTGACGAGCCTGATGGACGAGAACGCGACGCGCGCCGAGCCGCTTTCCGCCGGCGCCGTGATGCGCGAGGCGATGGTGCAGTCCGGCCTTCTCTCCGGCGCGCGCGCCGAGGAGATCGGCCTGCCGCGCAACCGCATCATCCTTTCCGCCAAGGTTTCCGGCGTGCAGGACCTGATCGCCGTCTATCGCATGCTTGCCGCGCGCTGCGACTACGCCATCCATCTCGGGCTGACCGAGGCCGGCATGGGCTCGAAGGGCATCGTCGCCTCCTCCGCCGCGCTTGGCATCCTCCTGCAAGAAGGGATCGGCGACACGATCCGCATCTCGCTGACGCCCGAGCCCGGCGGCGACCGCTCGCTCGAGGTAAAGGTCGCGCAGGAAATCCTGCAGACGATGGGCTTCCGCGCCTTCGTGCCGATCGTCGCGGCTTGCCCCGGCTGCGGACGCACGACCTCAACCGTGTTCCAGGAGCTCGCCAAGGAGATCCAGGGCCACCTGAACGCCTCGATGCCGATCTGGCGCGAGACCTATCCGGGCGTCGAAGAGCTGAAGGTCGCGGTGATGGGCTGCATCGTGAACGGTCCGGGTGAATCGAAGCACGCCGACATCGGCATATCGCTTCCCGGTACCGGCGAGCAGCCGACCGCGCCGGTCTTCATCGACGGTAAGAAGGCCGTGACGCTGCGCGGCCCGACCGTTGCCGAAGACTTCAAAAAGCTCGTCCAGGACTACATCGAAAAGCGCTACGGCTCCCGCCCGGCCGACGCCGCGGAGTAGGGCTTCCCTCTCGCAGACGGTGTCTCAACGCGCGCCCTTCCCGCATCGCCGGTTGTCCCCCTGCGGCAGGCAGGCAATGATGCCCGGCTGATCACATAGGGAGGACACCGATGCACGCCCGCTTGTTCAAAATGACGCTTGGCCCCGGCACCCGCGATATCGCCACCGGCATCGCCGACAAGGCGGCCCCCATGTACAAGACGATGAGAGGCTTCGTCAGCATCACCCTCCTGATCCACGACGAGGCGGCCGGCGTCTACGGCTCGATGAGCATCTGGGAGTCGGCGGCCAACGCCGACGCCGCCGCGGAGAAGCTCAACCCCTGGCTTGCCGAGAACTTCGGCGACAAGCTGAAGGGACCGCCGGAAGTCTCCACTGCCGAGGTCTACGAGCCGAAGTAATCGGGTGGCTGAAAGGCGGCATGGCCGCTAGAACTGCGGCCATGCCCGCCGAGCCGACCACCCTCGCCGACCGCTTCCTATCCGTCATAGAGGACGACGTCGTGCCGAAGACCCGCGCCGGGGTCGCAGCCGGCAACAAGCTGTTCGGCGCGGCGATCCTCAGGAAATCCGATCTTTCGCTCGTCGTTGCCGCCACCAATACGGAGACGGAGAACCCCCTTTTCCACGGCGAGATCGCGACGCTGAACGCGTTCTATCGCCTTCCCGCTGCGAGCCGCCCGGCCGCCCGCGACTGCCTGTTCCTCTCAACCCACGAGCCCTGCCCGCTCTGCCTCTCGGCGATCACCTGGACTGGCTTCGACAACTTCACCTATCTCTTCGGCTACGAGTTCGACGCGCGACGCGTTCGCCATCCCGCACGATTTGCAAATCCTCGAAGAAGTGTTCGGCGTGAAGGACGGCGGCTACCGGCGCGAGAACGCGTTCTGGAAGGCGCGCGCGCTCGCCGACTTCGTGGCAGAAGCGCCGGAGCCGGAGCGTAACGCGCTCTCTGCGCGGATCGAAGCGCTAGGCAAGACCTACGACGAACTGTCGGCTATTTATCAGGCGCACAAAGGCGAAGCGGACATCCCGCTGAGCTGACTCCGGGGCAACCTTCCGCCATGTCGTTGAAGCCGATCGAAACGAAGCGCGACATCACGCGCGCGATGAAGGCGCTGCTTGCCGCCGATCCGCGACTTGCGCCCGTCGCGGAGGTCGCCGGACCCCTCCCCCTCCGCCGCCGCGAGGGCGGCTTCGAAGGGCTCGCGTCGATCGTCACCGCGCAGCAGATTTCCGACAGCGCCGCGGCGTCGATCTGGAGTCGCTTGAAGACGATGATCGATCCGTTCTCGGCACAGCAATTCCTGCAAACATCCGAAGGGGCGCTCCGCAGCGCCGGCCTCTCCGGCCCGAAGATCCGCACGCTGACGGGGATTGCGGCAGCGGCAGCCGACGGCTTCGACCTGATCGCCGTGCACGACCTCCCGGCCGACCAGGCGATGGTGACGATGACGGCGCTGAAAGGCATCGGCCCGTGGACGGCAGAAATCTATCTGCTCTTCTGCGTCGGCCATCCCGATATCTTTCCGGCCGGCGACCTCGCACTCCAAAGCGCGGCCCACCACGGCCTCAAGCTCCGCAAGCGCCCCAACGAGAAGAAGCTCCGGAAGATCGCGGAGAAATGGGCGCCCTGGCGCGGCGTCGCAGCGCGGCTCTTCTGGGCCTATTACCGCAAGCGGCGCGAATCGCTCAAAGCTGAGCGCGCGACGGAGGCGGTGACGTGATCGACGGTCCACGCCTGCCGCCCGCCGCAGGCGGCGCCCCGAGAAGCCTCGTCGTCTTCCTGCACGGCTACGGCGCCGACGGGAACGACCTGATCGGGCTCGGCCGCGAGTGGGCGCGCGCGCTCCCTTCGACCGCCTTCGTCTCCCCCAACGCCCCGCAGCTTTGTCCGGGCACGCCGATGGGGCGGCAATGGTTCGCGCTTACCATGCGCGACCCGAATGAGTTCGCGCGCGGCGTGGCGAATGCACGTCCCGCGCTCGACACCTTCCTTGACGCGGAGCTTCAGCGCCATGGGCTCGACGAGAGCGCCTGTGCGCTCGTCGGCTTCAGCCAGGGCACGATGATGGCGCTTCATGTCGGGCCGCAGCGAGGAAAGCGGCTCGCCGGCATCCTCGGTTATTCCGGCCTCCTCGCCGATCCGGAAGCGCTGAAACGCGGGCCCGTCCAGAAGCCGCCCGTCTTCCTGATCCACGGCGACAGCGACGACCTGATCCCTGTCGCCGCGATCTTCTCAGCCGCCGCCGGCCTCGCCGACGCCGAAATTCCCGTCGAGTGGCACATCTCCCAAGGCATCCCGCACGGCATCGGACCCGACGGGCTGGAACTCGGCCTCGCCTTCCTTAAGCGAATCCTGCCGCGCTGAGCGGTCGTTCCGGAACGAATTCTGACCGAGCGCGTTTCCAGGCGCCCTTCTCAAGAAGCCCTCGCGACTACGCGAGTCGAGGCAAATCGCCATGGTAGTCTCCGAGAGCACAAGGCTGTTCACGCGGTTCTCGAACGCGATCGCGCGTGCGGCGGGGCGGCCGGTGATCTTCGTCTTGTGCTGCGCGCTCGTCATCGCCTGGGCCGTGAGCGGCCCGATCTTCCATTTCTCCGATACCTGGCAACTCGTCATCAATACCGGAACGACGGTCATCACCTTCCTCATGGTCTTCGTGATCCAGAACACGCAGAACCGCGACGGCGCCGCGCTCCAGGCAAAACTCGACGAGCTGATCCGGGCGAGTGCCGCGCAGAACGCCTTCATCGGCATCGAGCATCTGACTGACGAGGAGCTCGACGAGAATCCGCAAGGAATGCGAGGCGCGTGCCGACGATCGCGGCCATGAGCTGAACAAGAACGAAGAGGCGCGGGCTGCCGCCGATGTCGCACAAAGACGCGTGCGCAGGAAGGCTGGGCTCCCGACGGAAAGCTATTAGGAGGTAGGTAACCCACTTCGGCTTCCCGGCGCGCGGTGAGCGTCATTCGATTCAAATTTCGCTTTCCGGGTTGTGCCAATTCTTTACGCGCTGGATGCAAGAACTCCCGTGTAGAACGGGGGTTTCGATGCGCGTCGCCTCAAGCTTCCAGCGCAGCCGTGCACTTCTTGCGCGATTAAGCCTCCGCACAAACCTCGCGCTCCTTCTTTGCCTCATCGTGGCGATTCTGGTCGTCGACCGCGTGCGCGAGATGACGCGCATCCGCGAGCACGAGATCGCGACGGCCGAAGCCGAAGTCTCGAGTCTTGCGGAACGCGGCGCCGAGCGGCAGGCCGAGGTCATCGCCGATGCAAAGGGACTCCTGCGCTTCGCCGTCGATCTGCCGATAACCGCTGCCGATGCGGGCCAAGCCTGCCTGCAATCCTTCAGCAACATCGTCGACGATCTTCCCTGGCTTCGCTCGCTCTGGGTCGTCGGCCTCGACGGCCGTGTGATTTGCACTAACGCCGATCGCTCGATCGCAGCCAACATTGCCGATCGCCCCTACTTCGAGAAAGCGATCGCCACGCGCGGCTTCGTTCTGAGCGATTACGTCATCGGACGCGTCTCCGGCAGGCCGGGCGTGGCTGCAGCGATGCCACGTATCGAGGACGGCGCTGTCGCGACGGTCGTCTCCGCCATGATCGAGGTGGATTGGCTGAGCAGGATCGCCGCCGAGATCGGGGCGCGCCACGGTGCCGAAGTGCTGCTCCTCGACAGCGCCAAAACAGTGATCGCCGCCTACCCCGACCCTGGAAAGTGGATCGGACGGCACCTCTCGAAGAACGCTGCGTTCGCATCAATCCTGGAAGCGCCTGACGGAACCGCCCGTTCCGATAGCCTGGACGGCATCCGGCGCATCGTCGGTCACCACCGGCTCGACGACACGAACGCCATCGTCGCCGTCATGACGCCGCTTGATGCCGTCATCGCTAACGCCGACCGCATCGTCTTCTACGAGGTCGCGAAGATTCTGGTCGCCGGCGTTATCTCGTTGCTGATCATTTGGTTCGGCAGCGAGCGCCTGCTCGTCCGCCCGATTCGCAATCTGACGAGCGCCGCCGCGCGTCTGGGCGGCGGCAACCTCGACACACGCATTCCGACGGCCGGCTTGGCGCCCGAGCTCCGCCGGCTCGGCGAGACGTTCAACCACATGGCGGAGCAGCTCAGCGCGCGCGAAGAGGAGCTTCGGCGCGCGAACGAGACGCTCTCCAACCTCGCCAACAAGGACGCGCTGACCGGAATCGCCAACCGCAGAAGCTTCGACGAGCAGCTCGCGTCCGAGTGGCGCCGCACGCGCCGTAACCGGGCACCGCTGGCTCTCCTGGCGATCGACGTCGATCATTTCAAGAAGTTCAACGACTGCTACGGGCATGTGGAGGGGGACGCCTGTCTCAGGCGGGTCGCGCGCGTGCTCGATGACGCCGCCCGCCGGGCCGGCGATTTCGCCGCGCGCACTGGCGGCGAAGAGTTCGCGCTGCTCCTCCCGGACGCCGATATCGGCGACGCCTTCGCGATCGGCGAGGCACTGCGCGAGGAGATCGAGACGCTGAACATCACGCATCCGGGCAGCCCGAACGCGCGTGTAACGGTCAGCGTCGGAGTTGCGGCGGCGGGCGAGCGCAGCGTATCCGACCTGATCGACCGCGCCAATTCCGCGCTCTATTGCGCGAAGCGCGCCGGGCGGAATCGCGTGGTTTTGGACCGGGAGGCCGTCGCTCTCGCCTCCTGATCCTCTGCCCCCGCACCCCATTGATGCCGCAGATTGCCGCAGGCGGCGCCATGCCTCTGACGGCATAGCTTCACAAGACTGACACGGCCGCTGTAGACTATTGGAAAAGGAAGGGGAATCGTCCCCGCCAGACGGGATTTTCGGCGTCGAAGATGACGGTGCACGTATCGCCCGAGGCACATCCGGCCCTGGTTCTGAACGCCGACTACCGGCCGCTCAGCTACTATCCGCTGTCGCTCTGGGGCTGGCAGGACGCGATCAAGGCGGTGTTCCTGGAGCGCGTGAACATCGTCTCGGAGTACGAGTTCAAGGTGCGAAGTCCGAGCTTCGAGATGAAGCTTCCGAGCGTCGTGTCGCTCAAGACCTATATCAAGCCTTCCCGCCACCCTGCCTTCACCCGCTTCAACGTCTTCCTCCGCGACCGCTTCCAGTGCCAGTATTGCGGCGCCGACGAGGACCTGACGTTCGATCATCTGCTGCCCCGCTCGCGCGGCGGACACACGACGTGGTCGAATGTCGTCACGGCTTGCGCGCCCTGCAATCTGAAGAAGGGCAACAAAGGATGCCGCGAGGTGAAGATGTGGCCGAAGCAGGCGCCGTTCGAGCCGACCGTGCACGATCTTCACAATAACGGGCGGCTCTTCCCGCCCAACTATCTGCACGAGAGCTGGCTCGACTACCTCTACTGGGACGCGGTGCTGGAGCCTTAAAACTCAGGCCGCGCGCCAGGCGCCGCGCGCCGCGAAAATCCCGAGCGCGGCAAGAAGCGCCGAGATCAGCACATCGTAGCCCGCAAGCGAGATGCCGAAGATTCGAAGCGCCGCCACCGTGCAGCTCGGCGCGTGCGTGTTCTCGAGCTGATTGAGAAGATCGGCCGCGCTGCCGACCGTCACCGAGGGTGAGCACGATGCGGGTCCCTGCCAAAAACCCCACTCGACGCCGGAATGGTAGGCGGCAAGCCCGGCGTTGTAGATCATGAGCAGGGCGAAAACCGCGAAGAGCGCGGCGGCGACCATGCGCGGCGCCTTCAGCAAGATCGCAGCAATCGCGAGCGCCGCGACCGGCACGCCGATGTAGTAGGGCACGCGCTCAAGCAGGCAGAGGTGGCAGGGGAGATACCCGCCGATGTGCTCGAAGCTGAGCGCGCCGAGGATGGTCGCAGCGGCAATCGCGAACATAGCGGCGGCGACGGGCAGAAGGCGGCGCATCGCGTCGGCTTCCGGCAGGCGGGCGGCGTGTCCCGAGATCGGACCTGGGCTCAGCATGGCCCGTCCATACACGAGATTTGGGCGGAATTCGCGGATTGACCGGTGGGCGGCGCTCCGCCATATCCGCGGCCTAATGCCCCTGTGGCGGAATGGTAGACGCGGCAAACTCAAAATCTGTTGCCCGCAAGGGTGTGCTGGTTCGAGTCCGGCCAGGGGCACCAAAATCGACCCGCAATGACATTAGCGAGGTCGCTCCGCAGCTGCCGATCGCGCTCTATTCCGGCGATTCGTGGATCACCACGCCCTGCAGCATGTCGACTTCGCAGTCCCACGGCTTCTCGGAGAGCACGCGCTTCGCGTGCTCGTAGCCGGCCTGCCAGCGGGCGCGAATCCCGGCGCGCGTGAAGTCGATGTCCTTGGTGTGATCCTCGCCGTCGAGACGCGGCGATAAGAGGCGGACGAGCTGCATGATGGTGCTGCAGCCGTATGACGCGAGCTCCTTCACCATCGCGTCGTCGCGCTCTGCTTCGGGGATGTGCTTGACGAGCTCACGGATGACGTGGCGCATCCGGTGGATCTGCTCCTGGCGTGCGACATGGCTCTTGCCGCGGCTCGCATACTGGATGTCCTTCAAGCGACCGAGGACCTGCCAGATCGTGTCGGGCTCGCTGCCGCTCGGCTGCCAGAGGTTGACCGAGAAGATCAGCGAGCTCTTGCGCGGCTTCTCGTCGAGCACGACCTCGATCGGCGTATTGGAATAGACGCCACCGTCCCAATAAGGCTCGCCGTCGATGCAGACCGCCGGGAAGGCCGGCGGCAACGCACCCGACGCCATCACGTGCGACGGCCTGATATCCATCTCGCGGCTGTCGAAATAGCGAAGCTCGCTGGTTCTGACATTGACGGCGCCGACGGTGAGCCGCGTGTGCTTGCCGTTCAGGTGCTCGAAATCGACCAGCCGGGCGAGCGTGCCTTTCAGCGGATCGGTCGTATAGTAGGAGGCCTGCTCCAGGCCGAGGGGATAGTTCACGCCGAAGACCGCGCGCGGATTAGGCTCGAAGAATCCCGCGATGCCGCGCGTGATCGTGTTCAGGTTGCCGAGCGAATTTCCAAAGAGCGCCGCGGCCCACGTCTCGGCGAAGGATTTGCAGCTGCCGACGCCGTCCCAGAACTCGTGCAGGCGATCAAGCCGGTTCTCCGGCTTGTTGCCGGCGATAAGCGCACCGTTGATGGCGCCGATCGAGGTGCCGATGACCCAGTCCGGCGCGACGCCACCTTCCGACAGCGCCTGGTAGACGCCGGCCTGATAGGCGCCAAGCGCGCCACCGCCCTGCAGCACGAGCACGGTCTGCTGCCGCTGTGGGTCAGCGACGGGCGCCTGGATCGCCGCTTTCGGCTCGACCGCATTCGCGGTCCGGGTGGTCGTTGTCACGTTCGGCACTCCCCCGCGGATCTTCTAGTGCGCCGTCCAGCCGCCTTCGACCGGCAGAACCGCGCCGGTGATCGAGGCGGCGTCGTCCGACGCAAGGAAGACTGAGAGCGCCGCGACCTGCTCGACCGTCACGAATTTCTTCGTCGGCTGCGCGGCGAGGAGCACGTCCTTGATGACCTGCTCTTCCGTGATGCCCCGCGCCTTGGCGGTATCGGGGATCTGCTTCTGGACGAGCGGCGTCAGCACATAGCCGGGGCAGACTGCGTTGACGGTGATCCCCTGTTCCGCGACCTCGAGCGCCACGGTCTTCGTCAGTCCGGCGACGCCGTGCTTCGCCGCGACATAGGCAGATTTGAACGGCGAGGCGACGAGCGCGTGCGCCGAGGCGATGTTGATGACGCGGCCCCAGCCGCGCTTCTTCATCGCGGGAAGCGCCCGGCGGATCGTGTAGAACGAGGAGACGAGATCGATCGCGATGACCGCGTTCCACTTCTCCTCCGGGAATTCGTCGATCGGCGCCACATGCTGGATGCCGGCGTTGTTGACGAGGATGTCGACGGCACCGAATTCCGCGATCGCCTTGTCCATCATCGCCGTGATCGCGGCGCCCTTGCTCATGTCTGCGGCGTCGTAGCGCACGGTGACGCTGTGCTGGCTGGCGATCTTGCAGCGGAGCTTCTCGATCTCCGCGGCGTTGCCGAAGCCGTTCAGAACGATGTTGCAGCCCTCGGCCGCGAAGGCCTCGGCAATGCCCTGCCCGATGCCGCTCGTCGATCCGGTGACGAGCGCGGTCTTTCCCTTCAACATGGTCTTGATCCCCAATCTTGCGTGGGGTCGACCATGCTGAAAGTAGCGGCTTTGCGGAAATACACAGGCCGTATCGTTTCGATAGCCGATTTCCGCCGGAGCCCGTCCACTCAGCGCCTAGAGCGGCGGAGCGCCTGGCTTGACACTGACGCTCCGCGTGCCGATTGAACGCCTGGAATTGCGCCTTCGGCCGCGGTCGAGGGATCGGAAAAAGGGACGAACAAGCAATGCCGAAGCGCATCATGTTCACCGGCGGCACCGGCAAGGCCGGGCGCCACGTGGTCAAATACCTGGTCGACCAGGGCTACGAGGTTCTGAACCTCGACCTGAAGCCGCTCGACAATCCGAAGGTGCGCACGCTCATCACCGACATCACCGATTCCGGCCAGGTCTTCAACGCGCTCTCAAGCTACACGGGCCTGCACGAATTCGACCCGTCGCTGAAGCCGCAGCCGATCGATGCGGTCGTGCATTTCGCCGCCTACCCGCGCGTCATGATCGTGCCCGACAACGAGCTCTTCCGCGTCAACGTGATGGGCACCTACAACATCGTCGAGGCGGCGACCAAGCTCGGCATCAGGAAAATCATCATCGCTTCGAGCGAGACGACCTACGGGGTGATCTTCGCGGAATGGGACCGCGACCCGGTGAAGCTACCGCTCGAGGAGGACTATGACAGCGACCCGATGGACTCCTACGCGCTCTCGAAGGTGGTAAACGAGAAGACGGCGCGCGCCTTCGCTCTCCGCAGCGGCTTCGACATTTATGCACTCAGGATCGGCAACGTCATCGAGCCGCACGAATATGAGAGCTTCGTGCCGGTCTGGAAGGCGCATCCGGAGCGGCGCAAGAAGCTTACCTGGAGCTATATCGACGCTCGCGATCTCGGGCAGATCGTGAAACTCTGCATCGAGAAGGACGGGCTCGGCTTTCAAGTTTTCAACGCCGGAAACGACGAGAGCTCTGCCGATCTGCCGACCAAAGAGCTCTTGAAGCGTTTCTATCCGAAGGTGCCGGTGACGCGGGAACTGGGCGAATACGCGTCGCTCTATTCCAACAAAAAGATTCGCGAGGTGCTCGGCTTCAAGGAGGAGCATTCCTGGCGCAAGAACGTCGGCGAGCGCTGAGCAGGCGGCTGTCGCCGCCGGCTCACGCTTTTCTCACGCCACCTTGAGCCCAAGCGCGAGCTCGCCCGCCTGCTTCTCGAAGAGCGAGCGGTAGATGCCGCGGTCGCGGCGGACGAGCTCGGCGTGCGTCCCCTCCTCCGCGACGACGCCGCGATCGAAGACCAGGATGCGATCCATGGCACGCACCGTGGAAAGCCGGTGCGCGATGACGATCGCGGTCCGTCCGCTGATCAGCCGCGCCATCGCCTCCTGGATCAAGAGCTCCGAATTCCGAATCGAGGCTCGATGTCGCCTCGTCGAGGATCAGGATCGGCGCGTCAGCCAGGAAGGCACGCGCAAGCGCCACGCGCTGACGCTCGCCGCCGGAGAGCTTCACCCCGCGTTCGCCGACCAGCGTCTGATAGCCGTTCGGCAGGCGCGTGATGAAGTCGTGCGCATTGGCGAGCTGAGCCGCCCATTCGATTTCCGCCATCCGCGCGCCGGGCCGCCCATACGCGATGTTCTCCATCAGCGAGCGGTGGAAGAGGATCGGCTCCTGCTGGACGATGGCGGTCTGCGCGCGCAGCGACGCCTGCGTGGCGTGCGCCACGTTCTGCCCGTCGATGCGGATCTCGCCCTCGTTCAGGTCGTAGAGCCGCTGGATGAGCTTGACGAACGTGGTCTTGCCGGAACCGGAGCGCCCGACAAGGCCAACCTTCTCGCCCGCCGCGATCGTGACGGAGAGCTCGTCGAAGAGCGGCGTCGCGTGACCGCGATAGTGGAACGTCACGCGGTCGAAGGCGACGGCGCCGCCGGCGATCTCGATCGGCTCCGATTGCGGACGGTCGGGCACGCCGATCGGCTCGGCATGGAACTCGACCAGCTCCTCCATGTCGTTCACCGAGCGCTGCAGGTTGCGGATATGCATGCCGACGTCGCGCAGATAGCCCTGGATCACGAAGAACGTGGTCAAGACATACGCGACGTCGCCAGGCGTCGCCTGACCGCGCCACCAGAGCCAAAGAACGAGGCCGATGACGGCGCCGCGCAGGGCGAGAAGCGCGGTGATCTGCGCCGTTCCGTTGTAGGTGCCGCGGAGCCAGGTCCGCCGCGTCCGCTCGCGCCATTTCGCGACGACGCGCGCAAAGCGCTCGTCCTCGCGCGCTTCCGCGCCGAAGGATTTCACCACCGCGTTGCAGGAGACCGCGTCGGCAAGCGAACCGCCGACCCGCGTGTCCCACTGGTTGGCGAGCCGCGCCGCCGGCGCGACATAGGCGAGCGAGAGCGTTGCCGTCATCGCGACATAGAGGCTCGCACCGGCGATAACGACGACGCCCATCGCCGGCCAATAGAGCGCCAGCACGACCGCCGAGCCGACGAGCACAACGAGCGACGGCAGGAGCGCGATCAGGATCGTGTCGTTCATCAGGTCGAGCGCCCACATGCCGCGCGTGATCTTGCGCACGGTCGAGCCGGCGAACGAGTTGGCGTGCCACTCGGTCGAGAAGCGCTGCACCCGATGAAACGCGTCCATCGCAATGTCCGCCATCATCCTGAGCGTGAGCCGGATGATGGCGAGGAAGGCGACGTGACGAGCGACGACGGCCCCCGCCCCGAGCGCGAGAATCATCGCGAATGCGACGAGCGCGTCGTCGCGCCCGGCGGCGCGATCGGAGAGGCCACGCGCCACCGCATCGACGAGACGCCCGGCGTAGACGGGCAGGAGCACGTCCGCCAGGGTTGAGACCACGATGGCGGCCGCGATTGCGGCGACGAGCGCCTTGCCGCGTCGCCAGTGCCCGAAGATGAAGCCGAGGACGGCGCTGAAGGCGTCCGCCCGTCGCGTTCTGCGAAAGGGGTCCATTTGTGTTCGACCGGCGCGAACGACGCAGCCGGCTCCTGGAAAATCGCGATTCAAGTGAAGCGGTCCTGAGACCGCCGGTTCGCCAGCCGGGCCCGAAGGGCCGCGGCGTGAGCAATGCCTGGAGCTAGGAAGCGGTGCGGGTCAGGCGCCCACGCTCATGAGGCACATCACTCCGGAGGAGCGGAAGAAGCCGATTCTGACCATCAATGCCTCCCGGAGGTTGTGACGTGGGGCGCCTTGTTACTCCGGCGGAGATTCCGGCGCAAGCCGCCGGATTTCAATTTGCGCGGCATTGTGGTGCGCTGCGTTCCGTGCGAACCGCTTCGCCAAGTCCGCAACACGGCGGCGTCCGCCGCCGACATAATCCCGATGCTGAAACCTCCTGAAAACCGCGACGTGCTCCGCGGAATCCTCCTGATCGTCCTGGCGGCCGCGATGTTCGGCGCGGTTGACGCGTTCAGCAAGCTTCTCGCCCCGACCCAATCGGTCGGACAAATCATCTGGGCACGCTACACGCTCGCCTTTCCGGTGCTTCTTGCGTCGATTCGACCGGCCGAGTGGCGGGACGCTTTCCGGACCGAGCGGCCATGGCTGCAGATTGCCCGCGGGCTGACTCCGCTCACCCTAAGCGCGGGTATGGTTCTTGGGGTGCGCTACCTTTCGCTGGCTGAGGCGACGGCCATCCTATTCACCGCCCCGTTCCTCGTTGTCGCGCTGTCGATGCCGTTGCTTGGGGAGCGCGTTCAGCCCGCAAGCTGGATCGGCGTCACCGTCGGCTTCGTCGGCGTCATGATCGTGGCGCGACCTGGGTTCAGTGATCTTTCGAAATACACCGCGTTCCCGTTCATGGCGGCGGTCTTCTACGCCTTCCTGCAACTCATCACGCGCCGGCTCGGCGCCCTCGGCGAGCGGCCGACCACGACGCTTGCCTGGACCCTCCTTGTGGGGTGCATCGCCTCCACTCCCGTCGCCATCACGAACTGGCCCCAAGTGACGCCAGCCGGTTGGTTCTACATGGTCGGGCTCGGGGTAGTCTTCGGCGCGTCACAGCTTCTCCTGATCCGCGCCTTCACCTACGCGACGGCCGGCGTGCTCGCACCATTCAACTACTTCCAGATTATCTCGGCCGTTGCGCTCGGCCTGATCGTCTTCCACGACGTTCCGGATGTCTGGACGCTAACCGGCATCGTCATGATCATCGGCGCCGGGGTTTACGTGGCGAAGCGCGGGGCACGTTGAGCCGAACGGGATGCGCCGAAGTCAGGGGCGCGATCCGGCCCGGCTCTTGGCCTTAAGGCTGCGGCCGCGACAATGGTGAAGGCGGTCTGTTCCTTAACGATGCCGGATGAAAGGCCCGCCGGCGGCGTGCTGCCGTTGACAGGCCCTTCGGCCGGGGGGACCATCCGCCCGCGAAAGGCGGGGCGGCAACGGATGGAGCGCTTGCGCCCCGGCAAAACCCGATGAAACGACAGCATGATACCGGCGATCCGCTGGCTGCACCGACTTATGATGCGGAGACCGAGCTCCGAGATCTTCGTGAGACCGTGCACGCTTTGCGGCGGGAGCTCGAAGAGGAGCGCGCCGTGCGGGCCGAAAGCGTTCAGCGCGCGATTGCCGACGCACATGGCGAGATCGCGCAGCTCAAGAAGACCGCGACCGCGCTCCGCGACGCGCTTGAAGCGAAGCAG
Organism: uncultured Alphaproteobacteria bacterium; assembly: GCA_963761005.1. Lineage (GTDB taxonomy): Bacteria > Pseudomonadota > Alphaproteobacteria > Rhizobiales > Afifellaceae > DASWJZ01. The sequence goes on along the minus strand of CAVXFK010000019.1, from coordinate 59,637 downwards.
GTCGAGAAGAGCGAGGCGGTCCAGCGCGCGATCGCCGAATTGCAGGGAGAGATCATCCAGCTTCGCAGCACCGCGCGCGCCCTCCGCGACGAGCTCGAGGCCCTCCAGATCAGCAAGCAGGAGGCCGTGCAGCAGGCGATCGCCGAATCGGCGGGCGAGATCGTCCAGCTTCGGCAGACCGGAATCGCCCTTCGTGAAGCGATGGAGAATCTGAAAAGCGAGTATGAGACAAGAATCCGGGAGATGCAGCGGTCGGCCCGCGACGAGCTGAAACAGCTTCACGGCACCGTCGCCGCGCTTCGCGCCGAATTGGAGAAGGCGGATGGACGCTAGGCTGAAGCCAGCCAGACGGCGGGAGAACGGCGGCGCCTCCAAGGCCCTCGAGAGCCCACCGGCCAAGGCGAAGGGCACGTCACGGAAAAGCGGCGCGGCAAACGGCCGTCGCAGCATCGGCGAAAAGCTGGCGCGCGCGGAGATCCTGCTCGCGATCTCGCGCGAGGTGGCGGGGATCGAGAGCCTCGACGAGGTACTCGGAAAGCTGGTCGAGATCACCTCGCGTGAGTCCGATTGCGAGCGTGCCACGCTCTTCCTCAACGACGACCAGACCGGCGAGCTCTATTCGCGCGTGGCGCAGGGCGACATCCGCCGCGAGATTCGCCTGCTCAACACGAGCGGCGTCGCCGGCCATGTCTTCACCACCGGCGAAGGCCTGATCATCGACGACGCTTACTCCGACCCGCGCTTCAACGCCGCAATCGACAAGCAGACCGGCTACGAGACGAGAACCATCATGTGCGCCCCGGTGCGCACGTTCAAAGGCGACGTGATCGGCGTCGCGCAAGCGCTGAACAAGAGGGACGGCGCACGCTTCACCGCCGAAGACCTGTCGCTGCTTGAGGCGATGACGACGCAGGCGGCGGTCGTGTTGCAGAGCAACCAGTTCGTCGAGCGCATGCGCAGGTCGCGCGAGACCGAGCTTCAGTTCATCGACGTGGTCACCGACGTCACCTCCGAGATCGACCTGAAGTCGCTCCTGCAGAAGGTGATGGGCGAAGCAACGCGCATGCTGAAGGCAGACCGCTCGACGCTCTTTTTGAACGACGAGAAGACGAGCGAGCTCTGGTCGCAGGTCGGCACCGGCCTCGACGCCATCCAGATCCGCCTCCCGAACCATCTCGGGATCGCCGGCGCGGTCTTCACCTCCGGCAAGACCATCAACATCCCCTACGCCTACGCCGACCTCCGTTTCAATCCGGCCTTCGACAAGAAGACCGGCTACTTCACCCGCTCGATCCTCTGCGTGCCGGTCGTCAACAAGGAAGGCCGCGTCATCGGCGTGACGCAGGTCCTGAACAAGCGCGGCGGTCCGTTCAGCGAGGAGGACGAATCGCGGCTGAAGGCGTTCACCGGGCAGGTGTCGATCGCGCTCCAGAACGCCAAGCTCTTCGACGACGTCCAGAACATGAAGAACTACAACGAGAGCATGCTGGAGAGCATGTCGAACGGCGTCGTCACCACCAACGAGGACGGGCTGATCGTCACCTGCAACAAGGCCGGCCACCGCATCATGAAGGTGAAGCCGGCCGACATCATCAAGAAGCCGTTCGCCGAGTTCTTTGCCGGCGCCAATGCCTGGGTCGCCGACAAGCTGAAGGAGACGGAGGAATCCAACACCTCCTTTGAGATGATGGACGCGGAGATGACGTTCGATGGGGAGGACATCTCCGTCAATGTCACCATCCAGCCGCTGATCAGCGCGGAAGACAAGAAGCTCGGCGCCATGCTGATGCTTGAGGACATCAGCGCCGAGAAACGCATGAAGTCGACGATGGCGCGCTACATGGACCCGGGCATCGCCGCGCAGCTGATGGGCTCAGGCGCGCATGACGACATCCTCGGCGGCAAGAGTGCCATCGCGACGATCATGTTCACCGACATCCGCGGCTTCACGCCGATCACCGAGAGCCTCGGCGCGCAAGGCACGGTCGGCTTCCTGAACGACTACTTCACGCTGATGGTGGACGAGATCGCGAAGCTCGACGGCATGCTCGACAAGTTCATCGGCGACGCAATCATGGCCTGCTTCGGTCTGCCGATCCCGCACGACGACGACGAGGACCGCGCCGTGCGCGCCGCCGTCAACATGGTGAAGAGCCTGTGGGCCTGGAACGTCGAGCGGAAGTCGAAGGGCCAACTTCCCGCCGACATGGGGATCGGGCTCAACACCGACGAGGTCGTGTCCGGCAACATCGGCTCGCCGAAGCGGATGAACTACACCCTGATCGGCGACGGCGTGAACCTCGCGGCGCGACTTGAAAGCGCCTGCAAGCAATACGGCGCACGCATCCTGATCAGCGAGAACACGTTTCGGAAGCTGAAGGGCACCTACCGCATCCGCGACATCGACGACGTCGTGGTTATCGGCAAGAGCGAGCCCGTCGGCGTCTACGAGGTGCTCGACTATCACACCGACGACACCTTCCCGAACCTGATGGACGTCGTGAACCATTTCCGCGAGGGGCGGAAGCACTACCGCGCCGGCGATTGGGACAAGGCCGCGCGCGCCTTCGAAGAGTGCCTGAAGGCCAATGCCAACGACAAGCTGTCGAAGCTCTATATCGAGCGCTGCGCGACGCTGAAGGCCGAGCCACCCGCGGAGTGGGACGGCGTGTGGCGGATGACGAAGAAATAGGCGCGAAGCTGCCTCGTGACCCTTACGGGCTCGCTAGGCTTTAGTCTCTGAGGCATTCCACGCGGCGGCGCCCGCTCTCCCCGAAACGCACCAGTCGCGATTCGGTCCCTCCTGAAGAGGGATGCGAGGAGGATGCGATCGGAGAAGGAGCTGGAACGGGATCCGGACAATTTACCGCGGCCGGAGGAACCTGCAGCCCCCGCGCGCTTGATCAAAGTCAAATAAACTCCTGCGTGCAGCGCTAAAGTCTATGAGCCGCTTCCCTCAAGGTAGGTGCGATGCTTCGCTATGCGCTCAGTGAACTTAGCTTCCGCCGCGGCCGGTCGCTGGTCACCGTGATTAGTATCGCACTGGCGGTCGTCGCCGCCGTGGTACTTACCGCGCTGGCGACATCTTACGGCAACGCCCTGCAGGTGCCGATCGTGACGGTCGGCGCCGACGTGGTCGTGCAGACGCAGGGCGACATTCCGCCAAAACTCGAAGGGCTCGTGTTCCCGCATCCCAACGCATTGATTCCGGCAGATATCGTCAAGCAGATCCAGGCTCTGCCGGGCGTGATATCGCTGACGCGGGCGGTCTATATGTGGGACCTCGAACCCGATCGATACGAGTCCGTGCTCGGCATCGAAAATACCGACGCCGGCCTAGCCAGATTTGGTCACCTGCTCGTCGCAGGCAAACCGGTCACGCCCGACAGTAACGCCGTTCTGATCGACAGCGATTTCGCCAGCAACAATCACTTCAAAGTCGGTGACAACGTCAAGGTCGGCGACAATACGTTTCCGGTCGCCGGCATCGTCGACTCCGCGCGGACCGGCACCGTGGTGCGCGCCGATGTCTATATGCCGCTTGCACCCGCGCAGGCCCTGGCCGCCGTCGCCGCGGAAGTCAGGGCGCTCTATCCGTTCGGCCCCGACGATACCAACCTTGTCCTCGTCAAGGCCAATCGCGAGCAACTGGAGACGGTGGTGAACAAGATCACCGGCTTGCTCGGCAAGAAGGGCGTAGTGTCGAGCGAACTGTCGATGCGGCAGGCTCTAAGCGGCGTGCTCTTTCTCTCGCAGAGCATGGGATTGATCATCGCGCTGATCATCGGCGTTTTCGCCGCGGCTTTCGTGTGGCGCGCGACCGCGACCGCGGTGGCGGAACGGCGTCGCGAAATGGCAATCTTGCAGGCCATCGGCTGGTCCTGGCGGCACATCCGCGGGCAGGTATTAGTCGAGAATTTCGCGCTCGCCGTCATCGGCACCGTAGCCGGCCTTCTTCTTGCGCTGGTCGTCGTCCTGACGCTCGGCCACGTCTCGGTCACGGTCGATCTGCCGTGGGATTTGAGCTCCACGCCGCACTTCATTCCGCAGGCCGCTCTCGATCGAACGGAGACCATTACAGCGCCGGTGTCGATCGCATGGCCGACCGCAGGCGTTGCGATGGTCACCAGCCTCTTGATCAGTGCACTCGCAGTTCTGGTTGTTCTCGCCATGCCACGATCGGAACCGTGGTCGCTGCTGCGCAGCGAGTGAAGGAGTTTTGCATGAGCAATCCCGTGGCAAAGCTCAAAGAGTCCGCACGGCCGGCGGGCGCCGGTGTCATGGCCGGGGCTGAACCGACGATCCGGGTCGACGGCGTCCGCAAGCGCTACGGCGACATCGAAGTGTTGAAGGGCGTCGATCTGACGCTGGCGGCCGGGCAGTTCACCGCCATCATGGGCAAGTCGGGCTCCGGAAAGAGCACGCTGCTCGGCGTCATTGCCGGCCTCGAAAAACCCGATGCTGGCGAAGTCTTCATCATGGGTCAAAGACTCGAGGGCGCGAGCGACCGCGACATGGCCGAACTGCGCCGCCGTTCCATAGGCATCGTCTTTCAGGGCTTCAGCCTCATTCCGTCGCTCACCGCGCTCGACAATGTGCTGCTGCCGGCTTTCTTCGCAACTGGAACCACCCCGGCGCAGCGCCACGCGCGCGCCGCCGAACTCTTGCAGCAGGTTGGGCTCGGAGCGCGACTGAACTATCGCCCCTCAACGCTCAGCGGCGGCGAACAGCAGCGGGTGGCCATCGCCCGCGCGCTCATGAACGCCCCGTCGATTCTGCTCGCCGACGAGCCCACCGGCAATCTCGACCAGGAGACCGGCGCTGCGATACTCAAATTGCTGATCGAACTCGGCCGCACGCATGGCACCGCGCTGTTGATGGTAACGCATGACCCCGATGTAGCGGCGAAGGCCGGCAATGTCGTCGAGATCAAGGATGGAAGGATCATCGATGGCCACGCGTAGAGAATTTATCGCTGCACTCTCCGGAAGTGCTGCAATCGCGCTTCTGGCGGCGTCGTTTGCGGCCGGCGCCGCTGCGCCGACTGTCGAGATCATCGCCTTGCCGCATCCGCCGGTGCAGACCGCGCTGAAGCCGGTGCGCGACTTTCTTGGCGGCCTCGGCAGCAAGGTGACAGTCGTCGAACTCGACGCCGAAAGCCCCGCCGGCGAGAAGCGCCTGAGCGCTCTCGACCTCAAAGGCCATATCCCGATCCTGCTCGTGATCAACGGCAGTGCCCAATTCAAACGGCCTGACGGCACGGCCGTGCTGTTCAAGGATTTTCCGGCCCAGCCGGGCCAAGAACTCGGGGCCAACGGACTATGGAGCGTCGCCGACTTCGAGGCGGCGGTGAATCAAGCACTCGGCGACGCCGCGAACTAGCGCGAAATAAAATGGCCAGGCCATTCATTCATTGGCGCTACGTATCCGGCGAATTGACCTATCGCTGGAAACGCAGCGCGCTGTTGATCGTCGGCATTGCGCTTGCGGTCGCTCTCGTCACGACGCTTGACACGCTCGGCCGCGCCTTCGCCGACGTTGCGACTGTGCCGTTCCGCAATCTCGGCGCCGATTTGATCGTGCAGCGCAGCGCCACGCAGTCGGCGGTGCCGAAACAGATGGGAATCATGCTGCCCTATTCGGCCGAGCCAATAGGCGCCGCCGAAGCGCAACGGCTTGCCACTGAACCCGGCGTGACCGAGGCGGCCGGGTTCGTGCTGTTGTGGAATCTCGGCAAGGGCAGTTTCATCTCGATCACCGGCATTCCGTTGACGACCGATGCTCCAGCGCTCGGGCCCGGCAGGGTGCGCGACTGGCTCTATCAGGGTCGACTGCCGAATCCGGGCGCCCGCGAGGTGCTGGTGGAGCGGCATTACGGAGCGTTCTATCGACTGGCCTCGGGATCGAAAGTCGACATCGGCGGCGAGCAATTCACTGTGGTGGGCGTCGCCGATATCGAGCAAGGCAGCCAGATCGTTGCCAGCAATTTCTACATGGACATCAACGAGGCCCGGCAGCTCGCCAATCTGCCGCCGGACCTGGTGAACCAGGTCTTTCTCAAAGTGTCGGACATCGCGAAGACGGAGGCCGTCAAGAAGCATATCGCCTCCTGGCTGTCTCACGCCTCGGTCACGTCGCCTGGCACCATGTTGCAGCTGTTCGGCGGCGTGTCACAGACGATCGGCCGCTTTCGCTCGGTCGCGGTCGTTGCGGGCGCGCTCGCCGCGCTGGCGCTGGGTGCCACCTTTGTCCTCGGCAATCTTGTCGAGCGCGGCCGGGAACTCGCGATCCTCCGGGTGATCGGTTGGGAGCAGAAGCAGGTGCGCCGCGAGGTCGCGGCAGAAATGGCTCTGCAGGGATTGATCGCCGGCCTTGTCGCGCTCGCCCTGCTCGCCATCGGCAGCGATGTTCTCGCCCACATCAGCATCGTTTTGCCGGCAAGCCTGCCGGGCGAAAACCCGGCGACTTTCGCGCCCGGCGGCTTTCAGGCCGGCCCCAGCAAGATCGCGCTTCCGGTGTCCCTGACTGTTTTGGACTGGGTGTCCGGTCCGATCGTTGCGATCCTTGCGCTCGGCGTCTGTGGGTGGTGGATGGCGGCGGATCGAAAAGCGCAAACCCTATGGACGGCGATCAAAGCGCAGTGACAACTGGTTACGGTGTCAGCATCGGGTCAAACTCGGCCCCGCATCAGAGCAATCGACCGCTGAGCCACGGCGGGTCGAACACTGCCTCCCGGTGGTGCTTGAGCGCAGCGAGAGTGCCGGTTTCGTCGGCGCCCATCATGGGCGAATAGCCGACCACGTCTGCGGCGAGGATAGCCGCTAGGCGCCGATTGGCCTGGTCATTTTCGGCCATCGCCGATTGGTATTGGATATTCGTCGCCTATGCCAGTGGACCGCCGCGTTGCGGGTCGGTGGCGTTCAAGGCAGATACCCAAATGTCGCCTTAGGGGCCAGAAGCGGTCGTTGAAGGCCGCGTTGACTAGCCCTACCCGGTCGGCATCAGCGTCTCGACCAGCCGCGCCCAGTAGCTTGAGCCGTAGGAAATCGCCGCGTCGTTGAAGTCGTAGGCGGGGTGGTGGAGGCCGGCGGTGTCGCCGTTACCGACGAAGATGAAGGCGCCCGGCCGCGCTTCGAGCATGTAGGAGAAATCCTCGCCGCCCATCACCGGCGCGTGGTCCGGATCGACATTCGCCTCTCCGGCAACATCGCTGGCGATCGCGATCGCCTTCTCCGTCTGCGCGGCGTGATTGACCGTCACCGGGTAGTTGCGCTCGTATCGGAAGCTGACGGTCGCGCCATGCGCGGCTGCGACATTCTGCACCACCTCGCGCATGCGCCGCTCGATCAGGTCGCGCACATGCGAGTCGAGCGAGCGGCCGGTGCCAGTGAGCTTGGCGCGCTGCGGGATGATGCCGAACGCGTGGCCGGCATTGAAGGTGGTGACGGAGACGACGGCGCTCGCGAGCGGATCGACGTTGCGCGAGACAATCGATTGCAGGGCCTGCACGACCGCCGCGCCGGTAACGATCGGGTCGACCGTCGCGTGCGGCTTGGCGGCGTGGCCGCCGTGGCCCTCGATCTCGATTGTGAACATGTCGGTCGCCGCCATCAGCGGCCCGGGCCGGATGGCGAAGTGTCCGACCGGCAGGCCCGGCATGTTGTGCATGCCGTAGATCTCCTCGATGCCGAAGCGGTCCATCATGCCGTCCTCGACCATGGCACGCCCGCCGGCCCCGCCCTCCTCCGCCGGCTGGAAGACGAAGATCGCCGTGCCAGCGAAGCGGCGCGTCTCGGAGAGATAGCGCGCTGCGCCGAGGAGCATGGCCGTGTGGCCGTCGTGCCCGCAGGCGTGCATCTTGCCGGGCGTCTCGGAGGCCCAGGGCTTGCCGCTCTCTTCTTGGATCGGCAGCGCGTCCATATCCGCGCGGAGGCCGACGACGCGGTTCGAGTCGCCGCCCTCCCCTTTGAGGACTGCGACAACGCCCGTCCGGCCGATTCCCTCCACGACCTCCTCGCAGCCAAAGGCGCGGAGCTTCGCCGCCACGTCCGCGGCCGTGCGGTTCACGTCGTAAAGAAGCTCGGGATGGCGGTGATAGTCGCGCCGCCACTGCGCAATCTCGTCATGAAGGTCGGCGAAACGGTTGATGATCGGCATCTTGTGCTCGGGTAGGATGGTGGGAGGCGGCCTGAGTTTATTCCTTGCGCCGGCGCGCGCCAACCTTTCCCACAAGCGGAAAGGTTTAATCTCCGAAGGGGTGCCGGTCGGGTCGGAAATCAGATATGATTGGCGAATAGCGAGAAGAGGTTTGAGTTGAGAGCGACGCAGGCAAGAATGCGGCTTCGCGCCGGCGCCGTCACGGTCATGATTTTGGGATTCGCGTCCACGGGGCTCGCGGCGAAAAGCACGCCCGCCCCGGCTCCGGAGCCTGTTCAGGGCCCCTACATTGTGGCGGACGTGAATAGCGGGCGCGTGATCGAGGAGCGCGACGCGCTGCGCCCTTGGTTCCCGGCCTCGACCACCAAGCTGATGACGCTCTACGTGACGCTTCAGGCGATCCGCGCCGGCGAGTTCACGCTCGATTCCGAGGTCCACTACAGCCAGAACGCCGCCAACCAGCCGCCGAGCAAGATGGGATTTCGGCCGGGCACCGTGCTCACCCTCGACGACGCGCTGAAGATGATGATGGTCAAATCGGCGAACGACATCGCGATCGCCGTCGCTGAGACCATCGGGGGCAGCGTTTCCGACTTTGCCGACCGCATGAACCAGGCGGCCCTACAACTCGGAATGACCCGCTCGCACTTCACCACGCCCAACGGGCTGCCGGACGACGACAACTATTCGACGGCGCGCGACATGGCGATCCTGGGCCGCGCCCTCCTCGTCGATTTCAGCGAATACGCCGCCTACTTCAAGCTCCCGGCGATCGAGATCGGCGGCAGGGTGCTGAAGAACTACAACAAGCTGCTGCAGCGCTATCCCGGCGCGACCGGCATGAAGACCGGCTTCATCTGCGCCTCGGGCTTTAACCTCGTAGCCTCGGCCAAGCGCGGGGATCGCGAAGTGATCGCCGTCGTTTTCGGCCAGTACGGCGGAAAAGCGCGCACGGAGCAGGCCGCCGAGCTGCTCGACGAGGGCTTTGCCTCCTCGCCGCCGGCGGATGGCAAGATCGAGCGCCTGGCGGATGCCGGATCCGGGGCCGAATACGACGCGCCGTTCGACATGCGCCCTTTGGTCTGCGGGCCGAGGCGCGTTCGGGCCGCCGCTGCCGCTGCGGCTGCCGCCGACAGCAGCGACGAAGGCGACGATTCCGGGCCGGATGCCTCGCACCTGACCGCCGACCCGATCGATCTCGGGCCGCCGGTCAGAAGTTCTCGGCCTTCGTTCCGGCGGTCTATGGCGAGCAGGCGTTCGTGGCGCCGCTGCCTCGGCCACGGCCGGGCTCGAATACCGGACCAGCGGCTTCGGCTATCTTGAACGCCTACGCGCCCGGAGACGGGACCGCGACCTCCGCCCCGGCCGACGCGATCGGCGCCGCCGCCGGTTCGCCGCAGCCTCTCGACGAGGTCTCCCCGCCGCAATAGCGGGTCAGCCCTTCTCAATCTCGAAGCGTAGCGTCTTGCCCTCGCGGTGAGTTCGCGAGCAGGCGGTGGCACTCCTCGCGGCAGAAGTTCGGCACGTCGACCGCCGCCATCTGATCGTCGGTCAAAACAACGAAGCGAGCGCCGGATCGGTGCGGCCGCATGCGGCGCGCTGCCTTCAGCACCGGCAGCGGACACTTCAACCCGCGCACGTCGATCAACTCTGCGTCCGCCACGCCCCTCTCCCCTTTCTGCGCCCTCGCGTTGCACCAACCCCGATGCTACTTTTCTGGGCGAAGGGCAACGAGAAGCCGGGCGCGAGGCGGCAGCGCCCCCCGGTCCTGGGGAACGCATGGGCCTTATCGAGCGGATCGGTAGCGATTACGCCTATTTGGCCGGCGTAGTGCGGTCCCTTTCGAAGGTTTCCAAGATCATAAGGAATCCCGACCGCACCTATCCGCGGGTCGTGCGCGAACTTGCGGCGCGCCACCGCGACAAGGTCGCGCTCATCTCCGAGCGCGAACGGATGACCTACGGCGCCTACGACCGGCGCGGCGACCAATATGCACGCTGGGCGATGACGCACGGCGTCGCGAAGGGCGACGCGGTCGCGCTGATGATGCCGAACCGGCCGGAATATCTCGCCGCCTGGCTCGGGATAACGCGCGCCGGCGGCGTTGTCGCGCTTCTGAACACGAACCTGACCGGAACCGCGCTCGCCTACTGCGTCAACATCGTCAAGCCGCGGCACGTCATCGTCGACGCCGCGCTGATCGAAAGCTTCGAGACTGCCGTGCCGCATCTCGCCGCCGGCCCGCAATTCTGGTGCCACGGCGCCGAGCAGGAAGGCTATGAGCGGCTCGACACTACGCTCGACCGCCTCTCCGATGCGCCGATTCCCGACGCCGACCTTCCGCGCCTCACGATCGAGGACAAGTGCCTCTACGTCTATACCAGCGGCACGACCGGCCTGCCGAAGGCCGCCAACATCAACCATTATCGCGTGCAGAGCATCATGTTCGGCTTCAACGCGGCGATGAAGATGCGTCCGAGCGACCGCGTTTACGTCTGCCTGCCGATGTATCACACGTCGGGCGGCGTGCTCGGCCCGGGCGCCGCGCTGACTGCGGGCGCAAGCGCGGTACTGCGCGAGCGCTTCTCCGCCACCACGTTCTGGGACGACATCGTCAAGAACGATTGCACCGTCTTCATCTATATCGGCGAGCTCTGCCGCTACCTTGTGAACAGCTCGCCGCACAAGTCCGAGACGACGCACAAGATTCGCCTCGCCTGCGGCAACGGTCTCAGGCCCGACATCTGGGCGGATTTCCAGAAGCGCTTCCACATCCCGAAAATCCTCGAATGGTACGCCGCGACCGAAGGGAACTGTGTGTTCATCAACTTCGACGGACGCATCGGCGCCGTCGGCCGCATCCCGAAGTGGATGGAAAGCAAGTTCTTCGTCGAGATCGTGCGCTTCAACGTGGAGACGGAGGAGCCGATGCGCGGCGCCGACGGCTTCTGCGTCAAATGCGAGCCCGGCGAGGTGGGCGAGGCAATCTCCAAGATCATGAACGACCCGAAACGGCCGAGCCAGAGGTTCGAGGGCTACGCCGACCCTGCGGCGACGGAGAAGAAGATCCTGCGCGACGCCTTCGAGAAGGGCGACCGCTGGTTCCGCACCGGCGACCTCATGCGCAAGGACGCTGACGGCTACTACTATTTTGTCGATCGGATCGGCGACACCTACCGCTGGAAGGGCGAGAACGTCGCGACGTCTGAGGTGCAGGAAGCGATCACCACCTTCCCCGGCATCAAGGAGGCAAGCGTCTACGGCGTGCACGTGCCGGGCGCGGAAGGGCGCGTCGGGATGGCGGCGCTTGTGGTCGATGGCCGCATGGACATCGACGGATTTTCGCGGCACGTGGTCACGGAGCTTGCCGGCTATGCCCGGCCGGTGTTCCTGCGCATCGTGGCGGAGCTCGATACGACCTCGACCTTCAAGCAGCGGAAACACGATCTGGCGCGCGAGGGCTTCGTTCCGGGCGCGGTCGGCGATCCCCTGTATTTTCTACATCCGGAATTGCAGTCCTATATACGCCTCGATGCATCGGTCTACGGCGACATCTGCGAAGGCAGGATAAGGCTTTGAGCATGGATTTGAATGTCGGGCCGCAGGATGTCGTCGCCTTCTGGCGCGACGCCGGCCGCGACAAATGGTTCAAGAAAGACGAGGAGTTCGATCGCGCCATTGTGGAGCGGTTTGCCGCACTTCACGCCGAGGTCGTGGCCGGCGGGAAGCAGAGCTGGGCGAAGACGCCGGAGGGCGCGCTTGCGCTGATCCTCGTCCTCGACCAGTTCTCCCGCAACATGTTCCGCGACACGCCGAAGGCATTCGCGCAGGACGAGAGGGCTAGCGAGCTGGCACAAGAGGCGATCGCGGCGGGCTTCGACGAGCAAGTCCCGGACGACCTCGCCTTCTTCTTTCATATGCCCTTCATGCACTCGGAGCGGATCGCCGAACAGGAGCAAAGCGTGCTCTTCTTCCATTCGCTCGGGGCGGAGGGGGGTCTGAAATACGCGCGCGTCCACGAACAGGCGATCCGCCGCTTTGGCCGCTTCCCGCACCGCAATCCGGTTCTGGGAAGGCACATGACGCCCGCCGAACAGGCCTATCTCGAAGGCGGCGGATTTAAGGGGTGAGAAATCTTAAGCTTAACGGAGCATTGACGGCGCAAGCGGGGGCTCGCCGCATATAGCGTAACGTTGTGCACATGGTGTTTGAGAGAGCTCTTCCGATCGGGCCGGCGGTGCGCGCGCAGGCGCGGCGTGGCACCTTTGCGCTGGAACCGATCGATGCGCTGCCGCGTCTCGCCGAGCGCATCCGCGCGCTCGCCGAGCGCACGCTTGAGACGAACCCGTTCTTCCTGCCGGAATTCCTGGAGCCGGCGATCCGCGCGCTCGGCCGCAAGCGATTGCGTCTCGCGATCTTCTCCGACCGCGATGACCTTCACTTCTTCGCGCCCGTCGTCGCCGGCAGCGGCGGCCTCCTGAACGGGCGGAGATTCAGCGTCTGGGCGCATCCCTATGCGCCGCTCGGCACGCCGCTGATCGACAAGGATTTGGCGCCGCAGGTGACTGACGGCCTGATCGCACACATGCGCACAAGCGGGCGCACGCTGTTCTCGATCCCGTATCTGCCGCTGAACGGCCCGGCCGCGAATGCACTTCGCTCCGCCGCCGCGCGAAGCGGGTACTGGACGGTTGCGGAGCGCCAGATGCGGCCGATCCTCTATCCGGACACGTCGCGCGGCATCGCCGAGTTCGACGAGATGGTGAGCCACAAGCGACGGCGCGAACTCGACCGCCAACTTCGGAGGCTTTGCGACGTCGGCGCCGTGAGCTTCATGACGGCACGCACGACAACGGAGATCGAGTCCGCATTCTCCATGTTCACCGCACTTGAAGGCGCCGGCTGGAAGGGCCGCCGCGGTACTGCGCTCAACCGGCGGAACGGCCTTCTCAAGTTCGCCCATTCCGCCGTGACGCAGCTCGCGCAGAAGGGCTTTGCGGCGATCGACGTGATGCGGCTCGGCGACAAGCCGATCGCCGCGCTGATCCGCTTCGACCACGGCCGTATGTCGATCCCCTGGAAGGTCGCCTTCGACGAAGAGTTCGCAGCGTTCTCGCCCGGCAAGCAGCTCATGTGCGACGAGACCAGGCGCTGGCTCGCCGACCCCGCGATCGAGCGCGTCGACCCGGTCTGCGAGGAAGACAATCCGATGATGCAGCTCCTCTGGCCTGACCGCGAGCCTTACGGCACGCTGCTCCTGAGCTCGAGCAGCTGGGGCATTGCCGCGCGCCTTCGCGCCGGGCTCTCCGACCTGAAGAGCGAGAGCAAGGCGCAGGCGAAACGGCTGCTTCGCGGCAGCCGCCGACGTGGGAAGTCACGCCGGAAGAACAGCTCCAGCGCTCTTGTTCCGAGGCGCCGGGCGGCCGTCCCGCAGAAATCCTGACAGTCCCCCGTCTCGCAGTCGGTTGAACCGGCGCGTCGATGCACTACCTTCGTTGAAGAACGAACGCAGGGGCGCGCCATGAGCACAAAGAAGCCTCGGCCGGAACCCGAGCACAAGGAGGAGCTCCTCGACGAAGCGCTGGAGGAGAGCTTCCCGGCGAGCGATCCGGCGTCGCTCGTGCAGCCGGAAGGCGGAATAAGCGGTGCGGAGGATGCGCTTCAGCCCGGCGACGCGCTGATCGTCGTCGACGTGCAGCGCGACTTCTGCCCCGGCGGCTCGCTCCCGATCGAGAACGGCGACGCGGTCGTGCCGGTGCTGAACCGCTGGATCGAGCAAGCGCGCCGCCTTGGCATCCCGGTCTTCGCCTCGCGCGATTGGCATCCGAAGGGGCACATGAGCTTCAAGCCGCAAGGCGCGAGTGGCCTGTCCACTGCGTCCAGGGCACGAAGGGCGCCGACTTCCACCCCGACCTCGGTACTGCCGCCCGACGTGAACGTCGTGACCAAGGGCAATCTCGGCGACCGCGACCAATATTCGGCCTTCGACGCGACCGGCCTTGCCGAAGAGCTTCGCCAGCGCGGCGTGACGCGCGTCTTCGTCGGCGGATTGGCCGAGGATGTGTGCGTGCGTGCAACGGCGCTCGACGCGGTCAAATCAGGGCTTAAGACGCGTCTCATTGCCGGCGCGACGAAACCGGTGACGCCTGCCGGCGGCAAGGCCGCGATCAAGACGATGCAGGAGGCGGGCGTCGTCATCGATTAGCCGATTGACCACCGGCGGCGCCTGGTTTTTGACGCAGGTCAACGCCAAGCCGGCCGTGGCACGGCTCGCTGCCATCATGCTCAAGGGTGAATCCCAATGCCCCGATTCTTCAGCGCTGCCGGCCTGACCGCCTGCCTTGCGCTCGCGATGCTCGCGTTTACAGCGGTTGGCCCGCGCCCCGCCGCAGCCGAGGACGCGGCGCCGCAGGCCGCCCCCTCCTCCAACGATGCTGAGCTCGGCCCCGTCTTCCTGCTTTCGCTTGGCGGCAAGCTCTACGACGACTTCTGGACGATCCTCGACGAGCTGCCGCCGGAGGAACGCAACCCCGCGCTCAAGGGCGTGCTCTCCGTTTCGCGCGGCGATACGTGGCGCTGCGTGACCTGCCATGGCTGGGACTACACCGGCGCGAAGATCGAGGATCATCAATTTCCCGGGCTGCAGAAGCTCGTGGGCGCCGACCCGGAACTCATAAAGCGGAAGCTCCGCGACCCGCAGCACCCCTTCCCGGCGGCGCGCATCTCCAGCGTCGCGATGGATATCCTCGCGCTCTTCGTCTCCCAGGGCCAATACAAGCGGAGCGACTTCGTCAGCGCGACCGGCGTCGCCGTCGGCAACCCGGAGTTCGGCCGCGATGTCTTCGAAGGCGCCTGCATCTCCTGCCATCAGCTCGATGGGCGCCGCTATCTGAAGGGCGAGAAAGGCGACCGCTCCTCGCTCGGCTGGGTTTCGCGCAACCGTCCGACGCAGGCGCTCCACAAGATCCTGAACGGTGTGCCGGCCGCCGAGATGCTCTCGCTCCGCTTCCTCTCCGACATCCAGATCGCCGACCTTCTCGCCTATCTTCAGTCGCTCGATCCGGACGAGAAGTAGGCCGGCGCCGGCGTCGCGATGCGAGCGCGCCTTGAAGACCTTCTGACGAACGCGCTCTTCGTCTTCACGGCATGCGCGCTTGCCGGTGGATTCCTGGCAATCGGCCTCGACAGGGCGGAAGCCGGCGCGTGGATATGGCGGATCGGCGTCGCCGCTGCGCTCGCAGCGCTCGCGCTAGAGACCGTCACCTCGCTCCGTCACGGCGAGATCGGGCTCGACCTGATCGCCGCGCTCGCGATGGGCGCTGCTCTCGTTTTGGACGAGCCCCTCGCCGGTGTCGTCGTGGCTCTCATGTATTCCGGCGGCCAGTTTCTCGAAGGCTATGCCGGCCGGCGGGCGCGCCACGAGATGACGGCGCTTCTTTCCCGCGTCCCGCGCACCGCACACCTCTATGCCGACGGGTACTTTGGAGGAAGTGCCGATCGAGCAGATCAAGCCCGGCGACCGGCTCCTGATCCGCCAGGGCGATGCGCTGCCGGTCGACGGTTTGGTGACGGAGGGCACGGCGATCCTCGACCAGTCGGCGCTGACCGGCGAGGCGCTCCCGGTGCAGCGCGTTGCGGGCGAAAGCGCGATGAGCGGCTCGACCAGCAAAGGCCCGCCCTTCGACTTGACCGCCACCAAGCGCGCGGCGGAGAGCACCTACGCCAACATCCTGCGCCTGGTCGAGGCCGCGCAGCGGGTGAAGGCGCCGATGAGCCGGCTCGCCGACCGCTATGCGCTCGGCTTCCTCGCCGTGACGCTCGCCCTTTCCGGCGCCGCCTGGCTTCTAAGCGGTGACCCCCGACGGCTCCTCGCCGTCCTCGTGATCGCCACCCCCTGCCCGCTCATCCTCGCCGTGCCGGTGGCGCTGATCGCCGGGCTTTCACGCGCCGCGAAGCACGGCATCCTGGTGAAAGGCGGCGGCGCGCTCGAAGCGCTCGCACGGGCGCGCGTGCTGATCCTCGACAAGACCGGGACGCTGACCAGTGGCAACACGACGCTTGCACCGCGCTTCACCGCGGACGGGGTTGCGCCGGACGAGGCGCTCAGGCTCGCGGCGTCCCTCGACCAGGCGTCGAACCACGTGGTCGCCGACCTCCTCGTCCGTGTCGCGCACGCGAAGGGGCTGGCGCTCTCGCCCCCGAGCGTGGTCAGCGAGGAAAGCGGCGCCGGCATCGAAGGCGTGGTCGAAGGCCACGCGGTGGCCGTCGGCAGCGTCGCCTTCGTCCGCACCCGCGCCAAGGCGCCGCCCAGGTTCGAGGAGACAACACTCGATGACGGCGCGAGCCTCGTCGCGCTGGCAGTCGATGGGCGTCTTCAAACTATCTTCGAGATCGTCGATTCTGTCCGCCCAGAGGCACGGCAATCGATCGCCGATCTGAAAGAACTCGGCGTCAAGCGCGCGGTGCTCGCGACGGGCGACCATGCCGCTGCGGCAGATCGAGTCGCGGCGGCGCTCGGCTTTGACACGGTGCTTGCCGACCTTGCGCCGGAGGCCAAGGTCGACACGGTCGTCGCCGAACGCCGAGAGCTCGGGGGCAGCGGCGCCGTCATCATGGTCGGCGACGGCGTCAACGACGCACCGGCGCTCGCGGCGGCTGACGTCGGTATTGCGATCGGCAGCGGCGCCGCCGGTGCGAGCGAGGCCGCCGACATCGTGCTCCTCGCCGACGATCTCGCGCGCATCCCGCGCGCGGTCTCGATCGCACAGCGCTCGCGCCGGATCGCAACGGAGAGCGTCGGCGCCGGGATCGGGCTCTCAACGATCGGCATGATCGTTGCTGCGCTCGGCTATATCCCGCCGGTTGAGGGCGCGCTGATCCAGGAGGCGATCGACGTGCTCGTCATCCTGAACGCGCTCCGCGCACTCGGCGATGGGTCGCCAAGGACGCACCTGATCGCAAGCCACGCGTAGCCTCCCCCTTGAGGGGAGGTTACTTGGCGTTCGCGCTCATGTTCGAAGCGTTGCCGCGATCCAGGCGGAGACTGCGTCCACGGCGCTGCTGACGTTTTCTTTCGCCGTCACACCGGATTCCTTGCGCGGCCGGAAATCGTGGTCGCCGCTCTCCAGCCAATGCAACTCGATCGCCTTCGAGAGTTTGTAGGTCTCGATCTCCTCCCGCGTGCCGAAAGGATCGCGCGTGCCCTGGCAGATGAGCGAAGGCGTCTTGAGGTTTTCGAGATGTGCAGTCCGCAGCTTGTCCGGCGCACCCGGCGGATGAAATGGATAGCCTAGGCAGACGAGGCCCGCGATCTTCTTCGCCGCGAAGAGCTCGTCGGCGACCATCGAAGCGACCCGCGCGCCCATCGACTTGCCGCCGACAAAGAGTGGCCGTCTTTCGTCGAGGCTCCCGACGAGGTTGCGATACTCGCCCTTCACGCTCTCGGCGCGCGGCGGCGGCTTGCGGCCCGCGCCCGTCCGCCGCGCCGCCATATAGGCGAACTCGAAGCGGATGACGCGAAGGCCGCGCTCAGCGAGCGCCGCCGCGAAATCGTTCATGAAGCGGCTATCCATCGGCGCGCCGGCGCCGTGCGCAAGCACGATCGATGCCGGCGCGTTCTCCGGCCCGTCGCGGAGCAGGTTCATCCGGCGAGATGGCGCCGGTCAGCGGCGGAGACCTCACGGTGGCCTTCCTGACGGCCCGTCATCATGCCGATCAGCTGCAGACCGTATTTCGCCTTCTGGCCCCAGGAGGAATCGGGATCGAGCTCGCGATAGCGCTCCCAGAGCTGCGAAGCCTTCGCGTAGTCGCCGGCGTCGAACTCAAGCAGCGCAAGGTTATAGAGCGGGTCCGGGTAGCCGGGATCGGCGGAGATCGCCTGCCTCAAATGCCGCTTTGCCGATTCGAGATCGTTCTTCTCGCGCGCGATCGAAGCGAGGTTGTACCAGGCCTCGGCGTAGGTCGGGTCGAGCTGCAGCGCCTTGTTCAGGTAGCGCCGCGCCTCGTCCCACTCGCCGTTCTTCATGAGCGCGTGGCTGAGATTGAAGGCCACGTCCGGGTCCTTCGGCTCGACCTCGACGCAGCGCCGGTAAAGCGTTGCAGCGCGCTCCCAGTCCTCCGCCTCCTCCGCCGCGCGCGCCTTCTCGAAGAGCCGGTCGGCCGCATCGGCGTCGCCGCCGGGAAGCGCGAGCCGGAGCTGCCCGCTCAAATCGGAAAGCCCCCCGCCGCTCTCCATCATCACCACGTCGCCGCCGGCGCGCTTCAGGCGCACATTCGCGACGCCGCCTTCGCGTGAGCGCGCTGCGCGCACCAGATCGAGCCAGCCGACGCCGTCGACCGCAAGCTTCGCGTATTGGCGCGCGGCGACAAGATCGCGAAAGCCGAAGGGCTCTTCCGCCGACTCGAACGCATCGAAAAGCGCAAGGCGCTCGAAGGTCTCGCGGTCGAGCCCGGACTGCTCGACGATCTGGCGCGCCGAAAGATCGCGCGAGCCGTCGGGCGCTTCAGCGAGGCTGAGCAGACGCAGAAACGCGTTTTCGCTTAAGAGCCGCGCCCCCGTCTTCCGAGCCTCGTTTAACCGGGCCTCGACGCTTGCTGCGGTCGAGCCGCCGATCAGTCGGTGGCCGAAGACCGCAAAACGCGTCCGCCGCGACAGGCCATGGCGAAGCTCACCGCCTTTCGCCTTGATCTCGCGCGCCGCTAGCCGACGGGGAAAAGCCTCAAGCGCCCCGAGAATGACAAATGCCGCGCCGTCGATTGCCATCGCCTGCCGCCGAAACCCTGCCGATTCTGCTCCGAATCGCAGCGGGAGAATCTATCGCCGCCGAGGCGGCATCCTACCTCAAAACCGGCGGCCGATTTCCTTGATTTCGCTCAGGCGCTCTTTCTCTTCGGCGTCGCCTTCGCGTTCGCGGCAGCCTTCTGGCCGGCGGCCTTGCGCCCCTTGCTCGGCGCAGGCGGCTTCTCGTCCGCCAGGCTCTTCTTCAAGGCATCCATCAGGTTGATGACCTTGCCGCGCTCGGGCGCCGCCGCCATCACCGGCTGCTCGCCCGCGATCTTCGCCCGGATGATCTCCATCAGGCCTTCTTCATAGCGATCGGTGTACGCAGCAGGGTCGAAGGGCTTCGTCTTCTGCTCGATCAGCTTCTCCGCGAGCTGCAGCATCTCCTTGTCGATGCCCTTCTCCGGGATGTCGTCGAAATAGTCAGAAGATTTGCGCACTTCCTGCGGCCGGCGAAGCGTCTGCATCAGCATGCCCTTGTCGCGCACGTCGATGGAGACGACGCGCTCGCGGTTCGACATCACGACCCGGGCGACTGCGGTCTTGCCGGTCTTCTTCATGGCCTCGCGGAGGACAACGAACGTCTCTTCGGCGATCGGCCCGTCAGGCGCCAGGAAATACGGCGTGTCGTCATAGAGCACGTCGATCGAGCCCTGGTCCACGAACGCCTCGACCGCGATGGTGTCGGTCGATTCGATCTTGACCTTCTCGAAGTCCGACTCGTCGAGGATCACGTACTGGTTCTTCTCGTACTGATAGCCTTTGACGAGGTCACTACGCTCCACCTGCCCAAGCTCCGGGTCTACCGGCTTCATCGCGACGCGATTGTGGGTGTCCTTGTGGAGGAGGTTGAAGGCGATGCGCTCGCTCGTGCTCGTCGCGGTGTACAGCCTGACCGGGCAGCTCACCAACGACAGCTTCAGATATCCCTTCCAGCTTGCACGCGGCGCCATGGTGCCAAATCCTCCAAACACGACTCAACGCCTGCCCGCGCCGCTTCGTTCAAGCCGAAAGCCGGCGCGCCAGATCCGGACCGAGCGCCACGGCGCTTCCGCCCATTCCGGCCCAAGGATCGCCGGAATTGCTTAAAAAGCCTGGAACCGTAGCGTAGTTCAGATCGCCCGGCACGTCGATTGAGCCGAGATCCTCCCAGGTGACGGGGGTGGAAGCGGGTAAGCCCCGCACCGCCCGAAGCGAATAAGCGCCGACCGCTGTCGCGCTCCAAGCGTTCCGGTGAAAATCGAGGAAAATCCGGCGCTTACGCTCCGATTTTGCCATCGAGGTCACGAACGTTCCGGGGTGCAGTTTGGCGATTGCGGTCGCGATTGACCCGCTCGCGGCATGAAACTCCTTCCACCCGATCCGGCGCTCGACCGGCACGACGACGTGGACGCCCTTCTTGCCGGAGGTCTTGACGAAGCTCGGGACATCGATGCGCTGAAGCTCTTCGCGCATCGCCTTTGCCGCCGCCTTGACGTCGCGCCATTCGACGCCCTCGCCGGGATCGAGGTCGAAGAACATCAGGTCTGGCCGCTCCGGCTTGTCGACCCGGCAGCCCCAGGGATGGAACTCGATCACGCCGAACTGCGCCAGCGCCAGAAACCCGGCGGCGTCCTCGATGACCAGGTAATTCCGCTCCTCCGCGTCCTTCTCGCGCTTGGAGACGAACGTCGTCACCTCCGCCGGCATGCCGGCAAAGGCGTGGCGCTGGAAGAAGCAGTCCTCGATCCTGCCGCTCGGACAGCGCACCAGCGAAACCGGCCGCGAAAGGATGTGCGGCAGCATCGCGTCGCCGACCTTGGCGTAATAGACGGCAAGGTCGAGCTTGGTCGGCCCGGTCTTGGAGAACATGCGTCGCTCCGGGTTGGTGACCCAGATCGAGGCGAGATGCGCATCGGTGATGTAGCGCTTGGCGACTTTGCTCGGCTTCGCTTGTGTAAACTCCGGCTCGCGCAGCCCGCGATAGACGGCGTGACGAAGCTGATTGTCGGCGGTGCGGTTCGAATAGAGCACCCTGGCCTTCAGCGCCGGCTCGACCCAAAACGCGCCGCGCGCGATCGCCGGCGCCGCGTCGACGAGCGGCTCTTTGCGCGCATGCGCCTGAAGCCGCTTCAGAAGCGCCGACGCCTCGGAGGCCGAGAAGCCGGTGCCGACCTTGCCGACCGAGACAAGCCCGTCGGCGCCCTCCTCGGCAAGAAGCAGCGCCGCGAGCCCGCCCGCCTGTCGCGAGGTCGTGTATCCGACGATGGTGAAGGTCTCGAGCCGCTTCGCCTTGGCCTTGAGCCAAGTCTTCGAGCGCCCCTGGAAATAGTGGCTGTCCGCGCGCTTCGAGACGACGCCCTCAAGCCCGAGTTCCGAGGCATGGTCGAAGAGCGCATCTCCCCGCCCGACGACGTGCTCGCTGAAATGGATCGCCGCGCTGTCGCCGGCGACCGGCGCAAGCAGCTTCTCAAGGAGCGCCTTCCGCTGCACGAGCGGCACGGCGGAGAGGTCATAGCCGTTCAGGCGCGGAAGATCGAAGGCGTAAAACACCATCTTCGCGGTCTCGCCGTTAGCGATCGCGTCCTGCAGCGCCCCAAAGCGGCTCACCCCGCGCTCGTCCGGAACGATGACCTCGCCATCGATCACCGCATCCCTGCAGGAGAGCTCGGCGAAGGCGTCGGCGAGCGCGCCGTAGCGCTTGGTCCAGTCGAGGCCGCTGCGGGTCAAAAGCCGCGCCTTGCCGTCGGCCTGAATGGCAATTGTCCGGTAGCCGTCGAACTTGATCTCGTGTAGCCAGTCCTTGCCCTTCGGCGGCTCGTCGACGGGCGAGGCGAGCTGCGGCTTGAAGCTTCTGGGCAGCGGCTTTGCCTTCGCGCCCTTCAACGAACTGGGCTTCAGCACTACAGGCTTCGTCGGTTTCGGCGGATCGAAGTTCCGCGGAGTACGCGGACGCTTCGCTGGCTTCGACTGCCACACCGGATCGGCCGCGGAAAAATCCTCGATGCGGCGTCCGGATTTAACGCTCTCAGGCCGCGCCGCGAGGATATCGACGTCAGATGCCGCATCGTCGCGCTCCTTGATCAGGAGCCAGTTGTTCTTCTTCTCGCCCGGGCGGAGCTTCAGCCGCGTTAGCATCCAGCCGCCGTGAAGCTTCTCGCCGGCAAGACGAAACTTGAGCGCCCCCTTCCGGATACTCTCTTCGAGATCGCCCATCGGCGCCCAGGTGCCGTAGTCCCAGATCAGCGTTGCGCCGGCGCCGTATTGCCCCTCCGGGATTGTGCCCTCGAAGTCTCCGTATTCGAGCGGGTGGTCCTCGACCTCGACCGCGAGCCGCTTCTCCTTCGGGTCGAGCGACGGGCCCTTCGGCACGGCCCAGCTCTTCAAAACGTCGCCGACCTGAAGCCGCAGGTCATAGTGTAGCCGCGTCGCGTCGTGCTTGTGGATCATGTAGAGGCTGCCGGAACGCCCGGCGAGCGCGCCTTCCGGCTCGCGGGTGCGGCTAAAGTCGCGCTTTCTTCGATAGGTCTCGAGCGTTCTTTCGGGCATCGCCGTCTTTAAGCCCGCGGCAAGGCGGCGCTCAAGCGGGGTCGTCGGATCAGTTCCGCTCCAGACGGACATTCGCCATGATGGCGACGAGGATGATGAGCCCGCTCACCGCGTCCTGCAGATGCGGCGAGACGCGAAGGATGTTCATGAGGTTGCCGAGCCCGGCGAGGAGCAGGGTGCCGATCACCGAATTGCGGACCGAGCCCTTGCCGCCATAGAGGCTGACGCCGCCGACGACCACGGCGGCGATGGTATTGAGAAGCAGGTTGCCTCCCGAGGCGACCGTTACCGATCCCGTGCGTGCCAGAAAGACGAAACCGGCGATCCCACCCAGCAGCCCGGAGAGGGTGAAGATCAGGATGGTGATCTTCTCAACCGGGATGCCCGATAACCGCGCCGCGCGCGGATTGCCGCCGATGGCATAGATCATCACGCCGATCTTGGTGCGCGCGAGGAAGAACCCGAACGCCGCCGCGAGAATGATGAACACATAGACCGTCAGCGGCAAGCCGGCGATCTTGGTGCGTCCGAAATCGGTAAAGAACGGATCGGGATAGTGCACCGGAGTGCCGCTGGTGGTCAGCATCGCAACCCCCGACAGGGCGAGCGACATGGCGAGCGTGGTGATGAAGGCCGGGATGCGCAGCTTCACAACGACGAGGCCGTTGATCGCGCCAAATACGGCGGAGCCGACAAGGGCGAGCGCGATCGCCGGCAGGAATCCGATGAAAGGCAGGATGCCACCGGCCAGGTTCATCTCCTGCTGTCGTTCCGAGCCGCCGGCGCCCATGACGATGGCCGCCAGGATCGCGATCGTAACGATCGACAGGTCAATGCCGGCAACCAGCATGACCAGCGTCTGGCCGAGCGCCAGCACGCCGATCACCGATCCCTGGAAAAGCACGACGGCGAGGTTGGAGGGCTGGATGAAGCGGCCACCGGAGACGAAGGTCGCGACGACGACGAAGGCGATGAAGACCAGCAGGATGCCGTTCTGCTGAACAAATCGCTGCCGCCGCTCGACGGCCGCGCTGACGGTCTGGGTGTGGCTGGCGACGGTCATGTTCGTCCCAGGACCATTCGCCGGCCGGCGGCGCGCTGGCGCAGGATGCTGAGGCCGACCGCAACGATGATGACGGCGGCACGCAGGATGTTCTGGTAGTACGGGTCAACGCCGGCAAGGTTCATGATGTTGGCAATCATCTGATAGATCAGCACGCCGGCCATGGCGCGCATCAGGCGCCCTTCGCCCCCGAACAGGTTGGTGCCGCCGATCACGATCGAGGCGATCGAATCGAGTTCCCAGCCAATGCCGCCGAGCGGCACGCCGCTCGACGACCGGATGACGAGGACAACGCCGGCAATGCCGGAGAGCAATCCGGAAATCGCAAAGACGCCGAGCTTTACCGCGTTCACGGCGACGCCCGCGAGCCGCGCCGTCTGCTCGTTGCCGCCGACGGCATAGACATGCACGGCTTGGCGAGTGGTGCGCAATCCGATCGCGGCGACAATCACCACCGCAAACCAGATCATTGTCGGCAGCGACAGGAAACCGCCGATGTTGCGCAGCGTCTCGAGCAGCGGGTCGCGGACGAGAATACTCCGTTCCGAGATGGCGAAGGCAAGCCCGCGTGCAATACCCATCATGGCGAGCGTCGCGATCAAAGGCTGCACGCGGCCGATGGTCACCACGATCCCGTTGAAGAGACCGCAGCCAAGGCCGACCGTCATCGCGAGCAGCGCCGCCGGCACCGGACCGATCGCCGCGTTGTGCGCCAGCACGACCGACGACAACGCCATCACCGCGGCCACCGAGAGGTCGAAACCGCCGGAGACGACGACGAGGAACTGGCTGACCGACAGAATGCCGAGCAGCGCCGACTGGGTCAGAAGGTTGCTGAGGTTGCCGGGGGTGAGGAACACCGGCGAGGCAAGCGCGGCGACGGCGCCGATGAGAAGCAGGATGACGAAGACGTCGTTAGCCGCAACGAAGGCGCCGAGCCGAGCGACGGGGCTGCGCCCGTCGTGAACCGACGTCACGCTCATGCCGCTTCTCCGATGCGCGTGCCGACCGCGTAGCGCATGATCTCGACCTGGTCGGTTTCGGCCGTCTTCAATTCGGCGACCTTGCGCCCTTCGGCGAGCACGACGATTCGGTCCGTCAGCGCGAAAAGCTCCGGCATCTCGGAGGAGGCCATGATCACCGAAACGCCGCCGCTCACCAGGTCGGCGACCAGTTGATAGAGCTCGAACTTGGCGTTGACGTCGATGCCACGGGTCGGCTCGTCGAGCAGCAGGATGCTGGCATCCACCGCCAGCCACTTGCCGATGACCACCTTCTGCTGGTTGCCGCCCGACAGCGTGCCGACGCGCTGACGCGGCGAAGGCGTCTTGATGTTCAGCCGCGCGATCAACTCCTCGGCGACCGTGCGCAGGCGCTGGAAGTTGACCAGCAACGCGCGCGACAACCGGTCGAGGATCGGGAACGCCAGATTTTCGGCGACGGTCCGCCCGAGCACCAGGCCGCTTTCGCGCCGCTCTTCCGGCACCAGACCGAACCCGGAGTGGATGGCGGCGCGCGGCGAGGTCATGCGGACGACCTTGCCGTTCAGGCGCACTTCGCCTTCGTCTGGCGTGGTCAGCCCGAACAGGCATTCGAGCAGTTCGCTACGTCCCGCGCCGACGAGCCCGGCGAGGCCGAGAATCTCGCCGCGATGCAGATCGAGGTCGATGCCGTAGAACTGGCCGCGGACGGTCAGGTTGCGCACCGACAGTACAACATCGCCGATTTCCGACCGCTTGCGCGCGGCCGCTTCCACCTTGCGGCCGACCATCAGCGCGATCAGCCGTTCTTCGCTGACCTCGGCCACCGGCATGGTCGCGACGCGCTGGCCGTCGCGCATCACGGTCACGCGGTCGGCGATCTCCATGATCTCGACCAGCCGGTGCGAGACGTAGATGATTCCTATTCCCTGCGCCTTGAGTTTGCCGAGCAGATCGAAGAGGTGGCCGATCTCGTTGTCGGTCAGCGCCGCCGTCGGCTCGTCGAGCACCAGCACCTTGATCTTGCGCGACAGCGCCTTGGCGATCTGCACGAGCTGGCGCTGGGCCGGTCCGAGGTCGCGCACGATCGCGTCGGGCGAGAAGTGCAAGTGCAGTTCGCCGATCAGCTTTTCGACGGCTGCGCGCATGGCGCGCCGGTCGAGGACGACACCGCCGCTGGCCGTCTCGTGGCCAAGAAAGATGTTGTCGGTCACCGACATCGGCAGCACCAGGTCGGATTCCTGATAGATGACTCCGATGCCGAGCGCATGTCCGTGCGCCGGCGTCAGCCCCGAATAGACCAGATCGCCGACCTCGATCGTGCCGGCGTCGGGCCTCTCGGCTCCGGTCAGGACGCGGATCAGGGTGGATTTGCCGGCTCCGTTCTCGCCGACCAGGCAATGGACTTCGCCCGGCTTGAGGTCGAAGTCCACATCCTGCAGGGCGTTGACGCCCGGATAGGTCTTGGTGACGCCCTGAAGCTTGAGAAGCAACGGGGAGGACTGTTCCAAGTCTGTCTGTCCTCCCCGCCGTTTCCTCGGCGCGGCTTTATGCGCGCCTTGTTGCTGCTGTCTCTATGTTAGCAACAGCCGACGCCCATTGCCTTCAATTCCTTGATGCGCTCTTCCACCCGCGTGCGGTTGGCGGGGGTGTGCGCGTCGAAGGTTTCCTTCGGCACGAAGACCAGCGGAGCGACCGGCTTGCCGGCCTTGAAGTCTTCGTAGGCCTGCACTGACGACTTGCCGAAGAACGGCGGCGTCTGCACGGACTGAACCATGTCACCGTCGAGGATTGCCTGCAGGCCGTCCACGGTGCCGTCCTTGCCCCAGACCCAGCCGAGCAGCTCGTCGCGGCCGGCCGCCTTGATCGCCGAGATGGCGCCGATGGCCGCTGCGTCATTGTCGGCGATCACGACGTCGACCTGTCCGGCGGGGAAGGCCTGCAGCATGTCCTCCATGCACTTCTGTCCGCCCTCACGCGAGTTGCCGCTATCGCACTTCGACAGGAGCTTGATGTCGGGATGGCCGGAGAAGACCTCATCCATGCCCTTCCCCTGGTCGATGACCGGCGAGGCGCCGACGTTGCCGGTGATGTGCAGCCAGTTGCCCTTGTCGCCGCCCTTCTTGGCCTCGAGCTGGGCAACAACGTCCTCGGCGGCGCGCTTGCCGGAATCGACGAAGTCGGTGGTGATGACCGAGATCCAGCCATCCTTGCCGGCCTCGCCCGGCAGCATGCGGTCGACGACCAGCAGCGGAACGCCGGCCTTGGCGGCAAGCCCCGGAACCGGAGCCAGCGCCTCGTACTCGATCGGTGCGACGATCAGCACGTCGGGCTTACGGGCCAGAAGGTCCTCGACGTCGGCGAGTTGCTTGGATGGGTCGGATTTCGCGTCGGTCCACACGAAGTCGTAGCCGGCGTCCTTCCACGCCTGCTCCATCTCCTTGGTGTCCATCACGCGCCATTCGTTGGTCATCTCCGCCTGCGAGAAGGCGGCGAGCCCTTTGCTCTGAGCAAGCGTCGGCTGCGGCGCGGCGGCGACGACGAGCGCAGCGAGCAGCGAACCAAATAAAGCTGTCCTCATTCTTTCCTCCTGGCGTTTCGGCGAAGCGCCCTCACCGCTCTTGGTTTGGCGGGTTGGCTGGACGCAAAGCTGAGCCCTGCGGCTCTTGTCTAATGTAATACCATATGCGCGAGGAGAGTCAACGAAACCGGAGCGCGAGTGTCGGACAATTGCCGGCTGAAACGCGCCGAAGGGAGGCGCCGGCAGATCAGATGTCGAGGTCGCTGTCGCGGATGCCGCGGATATCGGCAGCGGCGTTGCCGAGGAGGGTGAGTGCGGCCGCGCGGGCAATGTCCGGCTTCCGCTCGAGGATCGCACGCAGCACGTCGCGATGCTCGGCGATGGCGCGGGGGCGATGCGAGCCGAGCGCAGCGATGCGGAACATCTCCTTCAGCGCCACGCTGAAGAGCTGGCCGAGCGGCCAGAAGAACTCATTGTGCGTGGCGAGGTAGATCGACTTGTGGAAGTCGAGGTCGGCTTCCACCCAAAGCACGTTGTCGCTGCCGGCGTCGACCATCGCCTGGAACGCCGCCTCAAGCCGCGCGCGGTCGTGTTCGTCGGCGTTCTCCGCGGCAATCGCGGTGGCCTCAGGCTCCGTGGCGTGGCGGAGCTGGAACATCTTCTTGAGATACGTTTCGGTGTCCGCGACCTCGAGCTGCCAGCGCAGCACGTCGATGTCGAGGTGGTTCCAGTATTCTGGATGGCGGACGCGCGTGCCGAGCTTAGGTCGGGATTCGATCAGGCCCTTGGCGATCAGCCCGCGGATCGCTTCGCGCATCGCGGTGCGGCTGACGCCGAGCATCTCGCAGAGCTTCAGCTCCGGCGGAAGCACGCTCCCCGGCCGGTATTCGCCGCGCATGATCGCAAGCCCGAGCTGATCCCCCACCCGCAGGTGGATCTTCAAGCTGCGGGTCCCGAGGCTCTCCAGGCTTGTGACGGTCACGTGGGGTTTTTCCTCAAATGAGGCATGCACGCTTGCATGCGCAATTGGTCATACAATAACATGGAGTTTCCATGGGAGGAAGGAAAGACAGACCGATGCGAGACTTGCAGGCAAAGCGTGTTCTCGTCACAGGCGCAAGCACGGGGATTGGAGCCGCCGTAGCGCGCGCTTTCGCGCAACAGGGCGCGCACGTTGCAATCCACTATAACCGCAGCGCCGACGCAGCGCACGCCGTCGCCGAGGAAATCTCCCGGGCCGGCGGGACCGCCGTTCTGGTCGACGGGGACCTGACGCGGCATGGCGAAGCGAAGCGCGTGGTCGAGGATGCGGTCGCAAAGCTCGGCGGCCTCGACGTTCTCGTCAACAACGCCGGGTCGCTAGTGAGGCGCGCCCCTTTCACCGATATCGACGACGCGCTGATTGACGAGGTTTTCGACCTGAATGTCCGCGCGGTGTTGACCGCCTGCCAGGCTGCGATCCCGCATCTTGAGAAGAGCGGCAGCGGCGCGATCATCAACGTTGGCTCGATCGCCGGCAATGACGGCGGCGGCTCCGGCGCGGCGATGTATGCTTCGTCGAAGGCGTTTGTGCACAACCTGACCCGCCATCTCGCCCGCGACCTCGGCGCCAAGGGCATCCGCGTCAACACCGTCTCGCCCGGCGTGATCGCCACGCCCTTCCACGCCGCAACGCCGCCGGAGCGCATGGAGGCGATGCGGAAATCGGTGCTCCTCGGTCGGATCGGCACGCCCGAGGAGTGCGCCGGCGTGTTCCTGTTCCTCGCCTCCCCTTCCCTCTCCGGGTACATCACTGGCCAGAACGTCCACGTGAACGGCGGCCAATACATGCCGTAAGGGGTCACAGCGCGGCCCACAGCGCGGAGGGTTGGGAGAATTCGCGCCACGAGCACGTCGGACTAGGAGTTGGCGAGCCCGATAGGATTCGAGGGCCTCTGACGTCCACTCTTGAGGTGTCAGCGGCCGTCATCGTCGCGACCGCTCATGGCCGTTGATGAGCCTGAACGGACTTAGGTTGTCAGCGGCACTTGTCTCCGACTTGACCATCAGGGCATTCTACCCGGATCTTCTTGTGTCGCGCTTTGGAAGAGCAAAGGGGACCGTGAATTGATACGTGAAGTCGAAGGAGACATCCTTCTGAGCAAGGCAGACGCCATCGCTCATGGCGTGGCGCCCTCCGATCATTTCGCAAATGGGTTGGCGCTCGCGCTCCGCGAGCGCTTTCCTGCGATGGTGAAGGACTTCCGCCACTATTGTCGGCAGAGCCATCCCAAGCCCGGGTACTGCGTGGCTATGGGGCGGCGCCGGCAGGGATGGTGGCAGCGTGCGCATCATAAGCCTTCTGACGCAGGAGCCCTCCGAGAGTGCGGGCGGTACGCCCGGCGGTGCCAGTCTGCCCAATGTCAATCACGCGCTAGGAGAGCTTTCCGGGCTGATCAAGAAAGAGAAGCTCGCCAGCGTCGCTTTGCCCCGCCTCGCCACCGGTGTGGGTGGGCTCGATTGGGCAGCAGTGCGGCCGCTCATCGAAAAACACCTTGAACCGCTCGGCATCCCGGTCATTGTCTACACGACCTACCGAAAGGGTGTGCCGGCCGATGAAGGGTTGGAAACGGCTGAGCGGGAGTAGTCATGCGATGCCGAAACAAGAAGCATTCAGGCGGCGTCCGATTGTGTATTTCCGGCGCAGGATCGATGCTGGACTGCCCTCGAGTGCACCAATGCCCAGGGGCGCCATCGGGAATCCTGCCAACGACCAGTGACGGCCTCCGGGGCAGAGGTCGGATATTCGACCGCATGTGGGGCCCAAGCGAACGTTCGGGGCGGACGCGATGAAGAAGAAGTCGACTTCGCGGACACGCAAACCGCCCCGCCTTGCGGCGCTCGACATGACAGCGCAACTGGACCAAGCTGACTATCTTCGTCAGCTCGCGAAGGTGCAGGAGAGTTCTAAGACGGATACAGCAGGCATATCTGAAGTCGGGAAATTCGGCTGCGATCATCTTTGAAGGGTGGGACGCTGCCGGCAAAGGGGGCACGATCCGCTGCATGTCGGCGGTTCTCGATCCGCGCGGGTTCAAGGTGTGGCCGATCTCGGCGCCCCGTCAGGTACTATCTTGAGCGGCACTATCTGGCGCGCTTCTTCGAGCGGCTGCCGCCGCGTGGCGCGATTTCCGTCTTCGATCGATCCTGGTACGGGCGCGTCCTCGTCGAGCGGATCGAGTCGCTGGCAACTGCGAAGGACTGGCGGCGAGCCTACCGGGAAATCAACGAGTTCGAGCGCGCGCTCACCGATCACGGCACCAGGGTCATCAAGATATTTCTGCACATCACGCCGAAGGAACAACTCCGCCGCTTCCGGGATCGTGTGCTCGATCCGATGAAGCGCTGGAAGCTGAGCTACGAGGATTTCCGCAATCGGAAGCAGTGGAGCGCCTACGAGGAAGCCATCGATGACATGTTCCGGGAGACTTCGACCTTCTATGCGCCCTGGCATGCAATTCCTGCGAACAGCAAGAAATATGCGCGCGTCGAAGCCCTGAAGATCATTTCGAAGCGGCTGTCGTCCGGCATCGATCTTGCGCCGGCGGAACTCGATCAGGAAGTGATCCGGGAGGCGCAGGAACTCCTTGAGATCGACGCGGCTCTTCTGATGGGCGGGCGGCGCCGCATCGATTGACGCTTCATCTGGAGGATGCCCATCAGAGTTGGGCTGTTTTGATCGCTGCCGGTGGGCACCGATTGCTTTGGACAATGGGCAACGGATGACCGTGCATTCGATGCCCGCTCGTGGCACGTCGGAGACATGGCTCGCAGATCAGGCAATGTCGCAATGTGCACCGTTGGCCGACATGAGCCCGTTTGGCGAATGGGCCGTTACAGGTAGGCGCCCTTAAGCCCTCAACCGCTTGGTCGCAGTGTGACGGTGAGCGGACTCCTCCGGCAGCGCCTCCAATTCACGCTCTTTCGCGCATTCGGTACGATTTCGCCCACCCTCTTTCGCCCGGTAGAGCGCGCTATCGGCACGCGTCAACAGCCGATCGGGTGACTCGGTAGGTTCCAGGGTCGCCACCCCGATGCTGACAGTGGCTCTGACGCTCTGCGTCCCGTCAGACTTGATCTCGTCGCATTCGATCGAACGCCGCGTACGCTCGGCGATGCCGATTGCAGTCTTAGCATCCGTGCTCGGCAGGACGAAACAGAACTCTTCGCCGCCGAATCGGGCCGCTATGTCGTAGCGGCGCGTCGTCGCCAGCATGTGCCGGCCAAGCGCGCGTAGCACCTTGTCTCCGACACTGTGGCCGTAGGTGTCGTTGATGATCTTGAACCGGTCCACGTCGAGTATCAGGACCGAGAGTGGACGGCCATGCCGATGTGCCTCGTCAACCTCCTCAGAAAGCCGCTCCATCAGAAAGCGGCGGTTGTAGAGATTGGTGAGGCTGTCGACGTACGCTTGGCGACGAAGCTTTCGAACGGCTTCCTTGAGGTCCTGTTCGACCCGTTTCTGTCTAACCACCAGAGACAGGATGTCTGCTACTGCCTCGAGAAACTCTGTTTCGTCGCTTTCGCTTCGGTGACCATGCGGCAGGTAAAGGACCATGACCCCTACAACATTGCCACCGTCGAGAATTGGCACGTTGTAGTGACCATGCGCCTCCATGCCCTCGAATCGAATGTCATGCCGCTCGTCGACGCATTTGGTATAGACGAGGCTGCGCGTCGCCGCCGCCCTTCCACAAAGGCAGCGCCCGAACGGCACCCGGGCGCAGAGAGTCACCAGCTCGGGCGAAAGATTGCTTTCGGCCACGAGGGTAAGCGTGTCAGGCTCCTTCTCGACGAGGAATATGGCGCCTTTCGGCAGGATGGAGAGCCAGCTCACCGAGAGAAGGATGTCGAGGCATTCAACCAGGATTTCGGGCAGGCGCTTCCGCTGCACGACCGTGCGAAGCAACGAGTTCAACGTTCTTTCGTTTTCGAGCGCGCGCGCAATCTTCGGAACGGGCGAGGCGAAAGACGCCGCGTGGCGCGTTGGAGCTTGCAGCCTCTTGCGCATGGGAAGCGAAGGTTAAGTCGGCTGCATTAAGGTTGGATTGCTGTTGCCTGCTAAATTGTCCGGGAGGTCGGCCGCCAAGATTGCGCTTAGGCGAGAGAAATCCGGCATAACGCCTTGCGAAAGAGAGAACGCAGGCCACCGGGCAGGCCCGCCGTCGAGAGCGCCGGTGCTTCGAAATCACCCGGCATGCGCTTGGCCGGAGCGCGCCGTCACCTGGCGATGCCGCAGAGCGTGTGATCGTCGCGCTGGTCGAAGAGATAGATGTGCTCCGGTCGGAAGCCCGCGGCGACCGGTTCCCCGACTTTCATCGCGACCTTCTCCGTGACGAGGACGTTCAGGTGCCGATCCGACGGCAGCACGACCCGCACGAGCGTGGTGTGGCCGAGCGGCTCGATCGTGTCGATCTTGCCTTGCAGGCTGTAGACGCCGTCTCCGACCGGCCGCTCGGAAAGCGAGATATGCTCCGGCCGCACGCCGAGCCGGACCTGCGGTCCGCTCGCTTGCGCTGCTGCGGCGCGGACCGCTGGCGGCAGCGCCAGAGGCGCCGTCTCACCCTTAACGTTGAGCACTTCGCCGCTCATCTCGCCATCGAGGAAATTCATCGGCGGACTGCCGATGAAGCTGGCGACGTAGGCGTTCGCCGGCTCCTCGTAGAGCGCGGTCGGCGTTCCTACCTGCTGCACCTCACCGCGCAACATCACCACGATCCGGTCGCCCATGCTCAAGGCTTCCACCTGGTCGTGCGTCACGTAGAAGGTGGTGACTCCGAGGCGGTCCTGCAGCTTGATAAGTTCCGCGCGCATGTCCATGCGCAGCGCGGCGTCGAGGTTGGAGAGTGGCTCGTCCATCAAAAAGACGCGCGGCTCGCGCACGATGGCGCGGCCGAGCGCCACGCGCTGTCGCTGTCCGCCGGAAAGCTCCCGCGGCCGACGTTGCAGAATGTCCTCAATGCCGAGCGTCTGCGCCGCACGACGCACGCGCGCGTCGATCTCGCTTTTCGCAACCTTCCTGAGCCGCATGCCGAAAGCGATGTTGGAGTAGACATTGAGGTGAGGAAAGAGCGCGTAGTTCTGAAAGACCATCGCCACGTCGCGGTCGTGCGGCAGCTGATCGGTCACATCCTGACCGTCGAACAGCACCTGGCCCTCGCTCACAGTTTCGAGACCTGCAACCATGCGTAGCGACGAGGTCTTGCCGCAGCCCGACGGCCCGACCATCACGATGAATTCGCCGTCGGTGGTCTGCAGCGAAAAATCCTGCACTGCAACCACTGCGCCAAAGCGCTTCCAGACATGCCGCAGCTCAACCGTCGCCATCTCTCCCCCTCGCGCCGCTCGGCCGGTTCGCGTCGGCCCGGCGCGGTATCGTTGGTCCAAAACCGGACGTGCAATAGATGCATTTCACGACCGCGCAGTCCACCAGTACACAAGGAGTGAGGGTTGGAGCACGCCTCCTGTGCAGCAACGGCGCACGGCTCCTATTGACCAATTGGAAGCAAGGCGGGATGTTAGCAGGCGACCAAAAGCGCTGTGAAAGCGCCAATTTTGGCTGTGCCATAACGATAACGGTAAGGAGGAGACGATGGCCAATCGTGACGGTGCCGACAGGTTTGCCGAGCTAGCCTTAGCTTTCATGCGGGGCAAAGTCGGGCGGCGTGAATTCATCATCAAGGGGACGCAGCTCGGCCTTTCGGCCGCCGTCCTGACCAAGATGTCAGGGCCTGTCTGGGCAGCCGATAATCTCATGGATTCGGCGCCCGAGGCACCGTACGAGTCGCCGATAACAAAGGAGCGGGTCGAGTTCATAAAAACCAAGCCCTATAAGGGCACGACCATCAACGTGATGGTGCTCAAGGCGACCGTCGGCGACGGCCTCAAGTATCATGTGCCGCACTGGGAAGAGGAAACCGGCGGCAAGGTCAACGTCGCCGAGGTGCCGATCGAGACACTGCACCAGCAGATCTTCTCCGACTTGGCGAGCGGCCTCGGAAGGTACGACGCCTATATGACCGGTGCCTGGTTCTACGGCGACTTCTTCGTTCCAGAGAAGCCGTACATCGTCCCGATCGATCAGTTCTTGTCCGATCCGAAGCATCCGAATTGGGATCCGGATCAATGGCTGCCGGCCATGCGGAAGCTCTACGAGTGGGGCGGCAAGGTATACGGCGTCCTCTTCGACGGCGACGCTCAGGCGCTCTACTACCGCAAGGACATTTTCGCCAACAAGGACAACCAGGACAAGTTCAAGGCGAAGTACGGCTACGACCTTCCGGCGCCGCCGAAGACGATGAAGGAGCTGCACGATTGCGCGGACTTTTTCACCGGCTGGGACTGGAACGGCGACGGCAACAAGGGCTGGGGCCTCGCCCTCCACGCCAAGGTCAACGAGCAGGGCTTCTTCCACTTCCTGTCTCTGTCGGCGCCCTACGTGATCTCGCCGGACAACAAGTACTACTTCTTCGATCCGGACATGAAGCCGCTGATCAACTCCGAAGGGCATCTCCGCGCGCTTGAAGACTACGTCAAGCTCGCGGCAAACGGCCCGCGCGAGGAGATCAGCTGGACGCTCGGCCAAGGGTGGAACCTGTTCCTTGCCGGCGATTCGGCGATGGAGCCCACCTGGGGCGACCTGCCGACCATTGCGCAGGACCCGAAGACCTCGAAGGTCCAGGGCAAGATGGGCGCTGCCGGAATTCCGGGGACGACCGAAGCGTTCAACCCGATAACCGGCGAATGGAAGAAATACGACTTCAACCAGGTCGGCAACACCAACGGCGGCTCCTGGCACTGCGTGATTTCGAGCCTGTCGAAGAACCAGGAGGCGACCTACGATTTCCTCGCCTTCATGGCCAACAAGAAGAACGCCTTCTTCAACGCTGCCAACGGCTGGACCGGCGTGCAGCCCGGCATGAAGTTCGAGTATCTGCCGCCGGTCGGCAGTGCCACCTTGGACGAATTCAAGGCTCAAGGTTGGAACACCGACGACGTGACGGAGTACCCTGAAGGGCTACTATTCCGTCCTCAGCGCACCCTTGCAGCAGCAATATCTGCGCATCCCGGGGGCGGCCGAATACTGGCACGAGCTCGACGTCAACGTCTCGGCGGTTCTCGGCGGGCAGATGGAGCCGAAGGCGGCGCTCGACGCCACCGCCGCGGCCTGGGAGAAGATCACCGACCGCTACGGCCGCGACAAGCAGAAGACGCTCTACGCGGCTTCGTTCGCGTAGGCCGGTCTCTCACGGATCTGCGCCGCCCGGCGGCGCAGATCCTCCTTATCCTTGAGGCGGGGGAAGCGGGGATGGCTGCAGCCGCGGTCCGACACCGGGAATACGGCTCGGTGTTCAAATACGTGCTGCTGCTTCCGGCGGTCGTCTGGGTAATCGCCTTCACGTTCCTGCCGCTTCTGTCCGTCATCCGCTACAGCTTCGCCAATTACGTTCTGGGCCAGGGGATCACCGGCTACGTCGGCTTTGCGAACTATGTCGACGTGCTCACGTCCAATCGCTTCTGGCACAGCATCGTCGTCACCGCGATCTATGTCGTGGTCACGGTGCCGATCGAGGTCATTCTCGGCTTCCTCGCCGCGTGGCTGGTCAATCTCGGCGCGCCCTGGTCGCGCGGCTTCCGCACGATCATCGGCCTGCCGCTGTTCACGCTCGAGGTGGCGATCGGCTATCTCGGAGTCACGATGTTCTCTTCGCAGGGCGGCATGATCGATTCCCTGCTCGGGCTCGTCGGAATCCATATCCCCTGGCTCTCGACGCCATGGGGCGGGATCACCGCCGCGATCATCCTCGACATCTGGCGCTGGACCTCGTTCGTCTTCCTGATCGCGCTTGCCGCGCTGAGCGCAATCTCCTCCGACCTCTATGACGCGGCGATTCTGGACGCGAAGAGCCATTGGCCGGTGATGTGGCGGCTCGGAGTTCCGCTCGCCTGGCCGGTGATGACGATTGCGATCCTCTTGCGCACCATCGAGTGCCTGAAGGTTTTCGCCATCCCCTTCGCGCTGACCACAGGAGGTCCGGGGACGAGCACCGAGGTATTCAGCGCGATGGACTATCTCACCACCATCCAGTTCTTCGATTTCGGCAAGGGGTCGGCCATGGGGATCATCTTCCTCATCATGGTGGCTGTGATCATCACGATATTCTTCAAGCAGATGCGCAAGGCGCTCGACTGAGCGGCGGGAGACCATCATGATCAACGTGCTCTGGCTCCGATCGTCGCTCCGCGCCCGCGTCGTCATCTATCTCCTGCTGATCGCCGCGGCCGTCTTCACGCTGCTGCCGTTCGTCTGGGCGATACTCAATTCGATCAAGACGAGTGCCGACACCTTCGAGCCCTCGGCCATCATTCCCTTCGTGAATTTCCAGCCGACGCTTGATTCGTGGATCAACGTGCTCGACGATCCGCAGACCGAAAACGCCTTCATCAGCAGCGTCGCCGTGAGCATAGGCACTACGATCTTCTCGCTCATTCTCGGCGTGCCCGCCGCCTATGCCCTCGCCCGCTTCAAGTTTCCGATCGGCACCAACGATATCGCGATGTGGTTCCTGTCACAGCGCGTGCTGCCGCCGGCGGTGGTGCTGGTGCCGTTCTACCTGATGCTCGTCTATCTTCGCCTGATCGACACGTGGACCGGCCTGATCTTCTGCTACTCGGCCTTCAATCTCGCCTTCGCGGTGGTGATCATGCGCGACATCTTCCGCGACGTGAGCACCGAGATCGAGGACGCCGCCAAGGTCGAGGGCGCGAAGCCGTGGCAGATCTTCTGGAAGATATCGCTGCCGCTCTCAACCGACGGCCTCGTCGTCACCTCCGTGCTGATCTTCGCGTTCACCTGGAACGAGGCGCTCTTCGCCGCGGCGCTCACCTCGCAAAGCGCCACCACTTTCTCGGCGCTGGTGCTCGCCTCGCGCTCGACGCGCGGCGTCGATTTCAACGTCGCCTCGGTGAACACGCTGATCGGCATCATACCGCCGGTGATCATGTATCTCTTCGTTCAGCGCTATCTCGCCCGCGGCCTCTCCTTCGGCGCGGTGAAGGGCTGAGCGCTCCAGCCGGTGACGCGGTGTGTGGATTTTGGCTTGTTCGCCGTTGCGAGCGTGCAGGGCTTTGAATTGGGAACCGACAAATGAAGCGTTCTGAGATCAACAGGCTTCAGCGTGAGGCCCTTCAGCTGTTCGCCGAATATCGGTTCAGCTTGCCTCTCTTCGCACGATGGAGCGAAACGGATTGGCGAGCGCAGCCGGCGGCGGCACGGTACTGCGCCTCGCACCAAATGGGATGGGATGTGACCGATTTTGGCTCAGGCCGGTTCGATGAACGCGGCCTTGTGATCTTCTGTGTGCGCAACGGACTGCAGGCTGTTGCTGAAGAGAAGCCCTATGCCGAAAAGCTGCTGGTCATTCGGGAAAACCAAGAAACGCCGTTCCATTTTCACAAGGTCAAGATGGAGGACATTATCGTTCGCGGCGGTGGCAACTTGATGATCGAGTTTCATAATTCGCAGGAGAACGGTGGTCTCGCGGCAACGCCCGTCCGTGTGATGGTCGATGGAGTGGAGCACCAGCTCGAAGCCGGAGCGCCGATCAGACTGACGCCCGGCCAAAGCGTAACCATCGACCGCACCGTCTGGCACCGGTTCTACGGCGAGGCGGGCGAAGGGACCGTCTTCTCCGGCGAGGTCTCACAGGTCAATGATGACCTTACCGACAACTACTTTCTCGACAAAGTCGGCCGGTTTGCGCGCATTGAGGAGGACGAGCCGAAGCTCTTTCCCCTCTGGAGCGAAGTGGCGTCGCTGACCTAGGTGGTCGGAGACAGAGCCACCGAGGCGTCCCTCGACGGCTCACTTGCCGTACCATGCTGCCTTGCCGGCCACATTTGGCAATATTCCGTCTGGCGCTCGACCACCCCCGAACAGCCAGTTGGGCGGCTTGTGAGGGCCCGCTATTGAATCGTAAGCAGCCGTCGCTCGCCGTGCGCAGCACCTCCGAAATGCGCCAAAGACTCTCAGTCCTTGAGAAGTAACGTTTGAAAACGGCTGCGACCGATGTCTCCCGGCGCCGGCCTAGCGCCTGAGCTGATCCACGATCCCGGACAGGAGCGCGAGGGCATCGCGCCTCTGTTCGTCACTCATGCGCTCCAGGTCGACGCGAATCGACACCCCGTCGCCATCGTATTGGATGAGCCTGTCCCGGCTCTTTGCATCGAGAAAATTCCGTAGCGCGAACGGACGGATTTCGCGTCGGATTCCCTTCGCCTCGATTGAAGGCAATTCGTCGGCTTCCACCATGTCGCGAACCAGCGCGTAGGTTTCATAGGACAGGAGAATGCCACCCGGATCGGCCTGGCTTTCAAGTCGGGCGGCTAGGTTCACCTCGCCACCGATGATCGTGTAGTCCATCCGCGCTTCGCTGCCGAAATTTCCGACGTTGCAGAAGCCGGTATTGATGCCGATCCGCATCCGGAACGGGTGTTGGTAACCCTTGGCGCGCCAGATCGTCTCCAAATCCGCCATCCGGCGCTGCATCGCGATCGCCATGCGCACACATGCCTTGGCGTCCTCCTCGACGCCTTTTGTTTCGGGATCGCCGAAAAACATCAGCATGGCGTCGCCGATGAACTTGTCGATCGTCGCTCCGTGTTCGAGGGCGATCTGCGACATCTCGGTGAAGTATTCGTTCAGGAGGCTCGCCAGGTCCTCCGCCTGGAGGTCCTCGGTGATCTGGGTGAAATCCTTGATATCACTGAAAAAGACGGTGAGCTTCCTGCGCTTCGTCTCGAGCGAAACCTCTTGATCGCTGGAAAAAATCGACTGGTAGATCTGCGGCGCCAAGTATTTTGACAGTTTGAGCGACAGGCTTTCGAGCTTGGCGTTTTTCTCTTCGACCAGTTCCTTCTGCTCATCGAGCTCGCCGATTGTCTTCTGGTAGAGAACGTCGAAACGGTCCTTGGCATCCTCCAGCGCGGTCCGGTTTTGCTCGGATCGGGCGATCTTCTTTTCAAGAATGCGAATTTGGCGCTGCAGGGCGGCGACCTGAGCGCCGGTCTCGGAGTCATTCTGGGTAGCGTCAGTCATCGACGGGCACCTGTCTTCGTTCCCACGTCACGTACCCAGAATGAGCGAAACGAACGTCTCGTTGTGGAATTTCGATGCCGGGTCTTTCGTGTCGAGCGGCCCGATCTCACCGTAGCCATAGAAACCGCAGACGGGGACTTGCGAACCGATCACCGACTCGACGATGCTGATTTCCTCGCCCGTATGCGTCCCGAGCAGCAGCTTGCGCGCCGCGCACGAGAACAGCAACGCCACGGCGGGGGTCTTGCCGTGCGGATAGTCGGCAAAGGCCTTGCTGATTGATTCCCTGCATCCTTCGAGGATGGCGCCGCGGTCGGCAATAGTGATCTGAACCATGGCGCCTTCGTGTACATCGCCGAGATAATTGATCGCACCACCCTCGCGGACCTTCGCCTCCGCAGTGGCGCGCAAGCAGGCGACAGCGCCAAGCTCGTCGAGAACCGCAAGCGGGTTTTCCGGTCCCGGAAGAGCCTGCGCTCCGAGGCGCTGCCGATAGAAGTCAATGGCGGGGCGGCCGTCGATTTCATGCACGAGGCTCACTTCGGAACGGGTGACCAGCCCCGGTTCGCCCATAGGCTTCCAGCCACTGGCCACCGCCACCGAATAAACCAGCGGACCGGAGAAGAGAAGAATTGGAACTGAGTTGGAGCACACCTGCCGGCCACAGAACTGCCGCGTGCCCGTGAGTCTGAAGGCATCTCCGGCCGTGGCACCGAGGACGGGTACGCCGGCATTCAGGTTTCGCCCTAGCGACTTCACGATCTGCTGGGCGCTGGTCGTCAGGCTCTCGGGCAGTGCGATGCACAGGGCGGGAGGCATCGTCGCCTTCGCGGCTGCCGACGCAATCGCCAGGGCGCAGGCGCCGTCAATATCCTTGCTGACGTTGCGCGCCAAGCCAGCGGTAAACTCGACGACATCCGACCCGAACAGCATCAAGGTCGCCGAGTTTTCGCGAAAACCGAGCCGCGAAGAAAACTCGCCATCGGTCGTGCAGCCGATGAGCGCGATGCCGGGCCAAACGTCGTCGACCCCCTGGACAAGCTGGCCATGCTCGAGGTCGATGGAGCAGAACAGGATGCCAGCCTGCGGAACGCGGTCTCCGAGCTCCTCGCGGCATTGCTCCAGCAACTCCTCGAGGACGCCATCGGTGTCGATGTCTTCACTATGTGCGGAAACCGCGAAAAACATGAATCATCCTCCCGCTGTGGGCTCCGCCCTGGCCCACCACGAAAGGCAGCTTCATCCGGCAATCCCAGGCGCAAGTATATGGACTACCGGCGGGTCTGCGTAGGCGATTCTCAGGCGGGCTCTCTCGATCGCCGAAACCGGAATTGTCCGGATTGGGTCAAAACACGAATTGGCAAGGCGGCACGGGCATGTCCGCTTGTCATCCGGCTCCGGGTCTGTCCGCGATCTCCAAGGCATGGGAGTTGAGTTAGGCAGGCTTCGGATGCGCTGGGATGCAATAGACGTGCAGACTGGCCTACTGATCCTCCCTGAAACGAAGGCCGGCAAGCCGCAAGTCGTCTCGCTCAGCGCGCACGCGCAGGAGGTCCTTTCGAGGGTCCCCAGGATTGGCGGTTCTCCGTGGGTCTTGCCGGCGATCAGCGACCCGTTGCATCCCTTCTCGAAGGACGCGCTGGAAGGGGCGTGGCAGCGTATCAGGGAAGCGGCGGGGCTCGGTGAGGTCGAGAAACTCGGCGGTGCGACAACGCCTGCGGTTCGCCTGCACGATCTTCGTCACACCGTTGGAACTTATGCCGGACAGGCCGCTGCCAATGCATTCCTCATCCGCGACCTGTTGCGCCACAAGTCAATCGCTGTCACCGGGCGCTATGTGAACCGCGCGGAGGACCCATTGCGGAAGCTCACTAATCGGGTATCCGCCAGAATTGCTGCCAGCCTTGCGGGAGAGGATTTTGCAAAAGTTGTGAAGTTCCCGCGGTACGGAGCAATCGGATGATGGCGCGATCCCGAAGAGCCGTCACTACTTGGTTGCGGGGGCCCGATCTTTACCGAACAAATTTCAAAGTCGGCTAATGCCAGGTGACTCCTGGGCGTTGTCCCAGATTTGTGTGGATAACATTCGATCCACGAAGGCCCTCTATCTCACCATGCTTGCGGGACAGCAGGACGGAGCCGCGAACGGCTGAGCTCAGCGCCGCAGCAACAGATTGGCGATAAAAAGGATCGCGATCGATCCGATGATGAACAATGTGCCAAGCGCGTTCACCGTCGGCCTGATGCCCATCTCCACCTGCGCCCATATGTACATGGGAAGCGTGCCGCGCGGCCCAATGGTGAAGAAGGTCACACCGAACGTGTCGAGGGAGACGGTGAAGACGATCAGGAGCGAGGCCAGGATGCCCGGCAGGATGAGCGGCAGAGTGACATGCCAGAGCACCCGGAGCGGATTTGCGCCGAGGTCCGCCGCGGCGGCATCGAGGCTGCGGTCGTAGCCGTAGAGACGGGTCGCGACCGCCAGCACGGCATAGGGCGTTGTCACGACCACGTGCCCCATCACCGCCGTCCAGATCGAGAGCTGAACGCCGAGGATCGCACGGAGCACGATGAGCAGCGCCGCGCCAAGCAGGATGCCCGGCACTACCATCGGCATCAGGATGAAGCTGCTGAAAAGTGCCTTGAAGCGGAAATTGGTGCGCACCAGCCCGAACGCGCAGAGCGTGCCGACAATCGTCGCAATCGGCGCAGCGGTCACCGCGATGATGATGCTGTTCTTGAACGAGTTCAGCAGGAAATAGTCGGAGCCGAGCTGCCGGTACCAGTCGAGTGTCAGCCCGGTGACAGGAAAGGTCCCGGATGGGTTCTTGTTGAAGGAAAAGAATATGAGCAGCGCGATCGGAAGGTAGAGAAAGACATAGATCGCGACGCCATGCGCGCGCAGCAGCGGCGACATCTTGCCCTCAGAACCCATAGATCTTCTCCAGCCGCGCGGCTTTGCGCAGCGCCACCACAAGGAGCAGGATCAGGCCCACAAGCACGAACACCAT
Organism: uncultured Alphaproteobacteria bacterium; assembly: GCA_963761005.1. Classification (GTDB taxonomy): domain Bacteria; phylum Pseudomonadota; class Alphaproteobacteria; order Rhizobiales; family Afifellaceae; genus DASWJZ01. The sequence goes on along the minus strand of CAVXFK010000019.1, from coordinate 17,461 downwards.
TGCCGAGCCGATGCCGAAGCGAAGCGCCTGGATCTGCGACACGATGACGTTGACGATCATTAGTCCATGCGCCCCGCCGATGATCGTCGGCGTGACGTATTCACCGAGCATGGGGATGAAGACGAAGATGAAGGAGGCGAACATGCCCGGCAGCGTCAGCGGCAAAAGCACGTGCAAGAAGACCTGGTGCGGCCGCGCGCCGAGATCCATCGCCGCCTTGATAAGCGAGCCGTCGAGACGTTCGATGTTGGTGTAGAGCGCGAGCGCGCTATAGGGGATGTAAAGATATACCGCGACGAGGACAATAGCGTAGTCGTTGTAGAGTAGAACACGCAGCGGCGAGTTAACGATGCCGAGACCCACGAGCCCTCGGTTGATCAAGCCGCGCTCACCGAGCACCGCTATCCAGGCATAGACGCGCAGCAAGTAGCTCGTCCAGAACGGTAGAATCACGAGGACGAGCATGGTCCGCTGAATGGCGCGCGGCAGCTTGGCCAGAAAGAAGGCGAAGGGGAAGGACAACACGATGCAGACAATTGTGGTGGCGAGCGCCATCACAAGGCTCTTTCCGAGCACCTTTAGATAGAGCGGGTTGCCGAGAAAAAAGAGATAGCTCTTCGCCGTGAGCTGGCGTGTTACCTCGAACTCATCGATCACCAGCACGCTCACGATGCCCATGACGATCATGGGCATTACGAAGAGCACGAAATCGAGGAGCGTGATCGGAAGGAACGCAAGTACCGGCAACGCGAGCCGTTGCCTCACCCTTCCGCCCGGCACAGCCACAGCTCTCGTCACGCGCCCATTCCTCGCACGAAGGCGGCCCGGCGGTCGCTTCGCCGCCGGGCCGCGTCTTTCTAACCGCCGACGACCTCGTTGAACACGTCGAGGTAGGCGCCGAGATTGGGCGGAGGTCCGATCACGACCATCTTCGACAGGATCTCCGGCTGGTCATAATAGACCTCGTGCGCGAAGTCGGAGCGTCCCTGCTGCTTGAGGGTCTCGAGCGCACCCCTGTAGGCCAACGGGCGCTTGTACTTCTCCACGTTGGCAAGGACATAGCTGGCGTGCACGCGGTGACCTAACCACGCAAGCGCCGTTTCGCGATGGGCGGCACCCTTCACGATACAGTCGCCGTCAAAGTAACCGAGATACCCCTCCGGTGGCAGGAACCCCTTAAAGTTCGGCCCGCCCGCCTCCTTGATCCTGAGCGCCCCGCCCGAGCTTAGCGCCGTCACCCAGATGCTGCCGTCGACGGCGAGTCGGACGAGTTCCTCCTCCTGCGGCGGGAACTTCAGGATATTAGGCATGAGCCGCTTGAGGGCCTCCTTCGCGTTGGCCAACTCTTCGTCGGTCATGTCGTACGGCTTTTTGGCGCCGCTCGCGATGCCCATCCAGGCCACGACGTCCTCTTGCTGGCGCGTCAGCGCGATGCGCTCCTTCAGTGCCGGGTCGAACAGGAAGTTGATGCTGGTCGGGGGTGTCTTGATCTCGTCCGCGTTGTACCAAAGCACCAGCGGCGACCACGCCCAAGGCTGCGCCATCCACATGTCGCCGACCTTCCAGACGGTCATCTTCTTGAACTCGTCGAACATGTCTGCGTATTCGGGCATCTTCTCGAAGTCGAAAACTTCGATGATGCCTTCTTCGTAGAATTTCGGGACCCAGAGCGCGTCGACGCCGACGATGTCGAACTGCTCGCCGCCACCGAGCTTGATCTTCGCCAGGTTCTCCGAGTTTCCCGACGCGCCGACAAAGTTCACGTGCACGCCAGTCTCCTTGAGGAAGTCGTCAATCTCGACGGAGAAATTGCGGCTACCCCAGGAGAGAATGTTGAGAGGTCCCTCCAGGGCGGCGGCGGCCGGGGAAATCAGCGAAGTCTTTGCAAGGCCGGCAGCAGCGAGGCCGCCCAGGGCCGAGTTCCTGAGAAATTCCCGGCGAGTGTGCTTTCTTACCATTGCTCCCTCCTGTCGTCGTTCTCGCACTGGAACCCACCGCGCCAGTGTTCGCGGGAAAAAGCTTTCATGACCCTTCGTCGTCGAAGCAGAGCGAAAGAGCGGCCGGCCACGTCACGTGGATGGCACTGCCGGGAGCCGGAGCAATGCGCTCCCGACGATCGGCGGACAGCGGCTCGACGACCGTCAGGTCAGCCCCATGCGGCGTCGCGACCGTTACCTGAAGGTGCATGCCGAGGTAGGCGACGTTGGCGACCGTGCCCGAAATTGCGTTGGTGCTGCCCGACGCCGCAGCTGGAGCGCTTGTGAGTTGCATGTGCCCCGGGCGGACGACGACCGACACCCGGCCCATCCGATCCTTTCGCCCGCCACTCGGCACGCGGACGTGAGCGCCGAAGTCGAGCAACACAGTGACCCAGTCGCCGGCCGCTTCGAGAACCTTGCCTTTGAATACGTTCGACGTGCCGATGAAGTCGGCGACGAAAAGGTTCGCGGGGTGTTCGTAGATTTCCTGCGGTGTCCCGACCTGCATGACGCGGCCATTGTTCATGACCGCTATGCGGTCGGACATCGTCATGGCTTCTTCCTGGTCATGCGTGACATAGATGAAGGTGATGCCGACATCGCGCTGGATGCGCGTCAGCTCCGATTGCATCTGTTTGCGCAATTTGAGATCGAGGGCGCCGAGCGGCTCATCGAGGAGGAGCACGGAGGGGCGGTTTATCAGGGCGCGCGCCAATGCGACGCGCTGCTGCTGGCCGCCGGACAGCTGATCCGGCCGGCGCTCCCCGCGATCGAGAAGGGACACGAGAGCCAGTGCATCCGCCGTGCGCTTCTTGATCTCGGCAAGCGGGGTCCCGGCCATGCGCAGTCCGAAACCGATGTTCTCCTCAACGGTCATGTGCGGGAAGAGCGCGTAGGACTGGAAAACCGTGTTGACCGGCCGGCGGTATGCGGGCATGCGCGTGACCGAGCGGCCTTCGATCACTACTTCGCCCTCATCCGCCTCGATGAAGCCGCCGATGACATTGAGGGTGGTGGTCTTCCCGCAGCCGCTAGGCCCGAGCAGAGAGAAGAACTCGCCTTCCCGGATGGTGAAATTGACACTGTCGAGCGCGATGAGATTCTTGTAGCGGACGGTCAGGCCACGGAGTTCGACTGCGGCCGTCGCGGTCGCGGCCCGGTCGGCGGCCGCGGTTGGCGCCTGCTGACGGCTCCAACCCCGTGGTGCGGCTTCGGGCTCGCGAGCCATTTCAGTTCCCGATCTTTCTTGGCGCCTTCCGACACCGGCAGATCCAACAACGACGGACGGCATCAGCGCGCCTTCCTCTAGTCGTGCGGCCCCCCAATCGAAGAGCACGGCGGTGCGACCGGGGCTGCGACCACGTCGGGCCTTCGGCGGTTGCTCATATCCGGTCCTCCTCGCTCATCCGGCGACCTTCACCGGTCGCCGTTCGCGGGCGCTCGTCACGGCTGCCTCGATAAGGGCGATGCCTCGCATTCCGTCTGCAAAATTCGGATACTCGCTGGCCTCTCCGCGCATCGCCGACCAAGCCTGCGCGACGATGTTGCGGAACGCATCCACATATCCCTCGGCATGACCGGCGGGCAGCCGGGACATCCAGGCGATGTCGGCGGGCAGCTCGTCGGGCGTGCGTTGGCGCACGACGTTGCCCGCGGTGCTGAACTCCATGTAGGTATTGGGCTTCTCCTGGTTCCATTCGAAGCCGCGCTGCGATCCGTCGACCGAGAGCACGATCGTGTTCGGGTGCCCAGGGGAGACGCCGCTGATCGTCGCGCAGCCGGCAGCGCCGCCTCTGAGGCGGATCAGAAGATCGGCCTGGTCTTCAAGGTCGAAATTTACGGCGACGCCGCCGTCGGCCGTTGGAGCTCCGGAAGGGCGTGGCCCTTCGCCGGGCTGCCCACGCCACACACGCTCCGGCTGATGCGTCGAGAAGAGCGCGGTAATCTCTTCGATCGCTTGATTGGAAACGAATTCGACGAGGTGCAGCCAATGGATACCGAGATCCATCAGCGCGTAGGAGCGCCCGCTCGTTCCGGGCGTGAACATCCACACATACTTGTTCGAAGCGAAGACATCCTGCGAGAGATAGCAGCCGCTGAAGCGACGGAGCGACCCGAAGTCGCCGGCGGCGACCCTCCGGCGCAGCAGTTGCACCAGCGGATAACCACGATAGGTATAAGCGATGGCGCCAACACGTCCGGACTTCTCCGCCGCCTCGATCATGCGACGGCAGTCCGCCAAGCTGGTCGCCATCGGCTTCTCGCAGAGCACGTGCGCACCGGAGGCGAAAGAAGCGATCGTGTGTTCGGCGTGAAGATGGTTCGGTGAGCAGACGTGCACGACGTCGGGGCGACAGTCGGCGAGCATGCGCGCCGGATCGTCGAACGCCTTGTGCTTCGGGAAGGCCGTTTTCGCGCCAGCGAGAGTGCGCCCGCAAACGGCTACAAGTTCACCCCCGAGATCACTGATGATTCTCGCGTGGATCTGCGCGATGCCGCCGGTTCCGATGATCGCAGCCCGCAAACCCTATGCCCCACGGTTCGCCAGTGGCAGCCGACATCTGCGAGCCGCGTGCCATTGGAACGTTCCACGATGCTATCACAGACGATGGGACGCCAAATGTCAAGTTCTCCGGTCGTGAGCACGGCGCGGCGGAAAACAGTGCAGCGTTTACGGAGAGGACAATCGTTTGCGCGCCTGGCCGGGAGGGCCCGTGGTGCCGCGAACGACAAGGCGTGGCTCGATGAGTTTCTGTACCTTAGGCCCCACGAACTCGCCGTCGACACGGGCCGCGAGCGTCTCGAATGCAAGACGCGCCAAGCGCTCTTGCGGTTGCGCCACCGTCGTCAGATTGATGCGCGAGAGACCGGAAATCGCGACGTCGTCAAAGCCCACGATTGAAAGGTCCTCCGGCACCCGAATGCCCAAACGATCTGCGAAGTCGAGTATCTCGATTGCGCCGAAGTCGTTGGAAGAAACGATCGCGGTGATACGATCGGTTCCGAGCAGCGACTTCTCGAACGGCACCCCTCGCCGCTCGTGCAGGATCTCACGCCGCCCCTCGGACCAATGGAACACCACCGGAGCGAGCTTTGCTTGCTGCATGACCTTGCGATATCCGGACTGCCGGGCAAAATCCGACGCATCCTCGCGGATCGGATCGGCGACGTAAGCGACGCGCCTATGGCCGAGGTCGACCAGGTGCTGCGTCGCCAATTCCGCGCCGCGCGTGTCGTCCGCTGAAACCACGTCGCCCCAGTCCGAGGTGCAGGTCAAAAAGACCGCAGGGACGTTACCCTCCACGAGCTTTCGCACCCGGCCGAGGTTGCCGGCATAGGCGAGGAAGATAAGGCCCGCAACGCGGTAATCGAGCAGGCTCTCGATTGCGGCGACCTCCGCCTTCTCCTCGTCGCGCGCGTTCACGAACATGGTGCGGTAACCCCGCTCGTCGGCGTGCTGTTCGATCTGTTTCACCATCTCTGCGTGGAACGGATTGGCGAAGTCCCCAAAGATGACACCGACTATGGCAGTGCGCTGTTGGACGAGCTGACGGGCCAGAACATTCGGCCGGTATCCGAGCTCCTCTATGGCGTCGAGAACCCGCGTGCGGACTTCCCCGCTGACGGTGCTGTGCTGGCGAATGACATTCGATACCGTCGACTTGGATACGCCCGCGCGCCCTGCGACGTCGAGAATGGTCGGAGCCTTTCGCGTAGAGAGAGGTCTCGTCTTCACGAGCTTTCCTCGTCCCCGACTCGCACTTGCATCAACCGCTCGCTCCATTCGGCGCCATCACTACCTTGATGGCGGCTGCCGTCTGCGCAAGTTCTACCGCCTGCTGCGCCTCATCGAGGGCAAAGCGATGACTGACAAAGCGCTCCAAGGGAAGCCGGTTCAAGTTTGCGGACATCAGGCGCATCACAGGGAGGTAGCTTGTCGCCGTCTCACCACCCACCCCAATCACCGTGACGTTGCGCGTACAGATGTCGGAGTTTGGGTTAATCCCAACCGGTCCCATGTCGACGAACGTACCAGCCTCGACGACCACGCCGCCGACGCGCACCATCTTAAGCGCCTCGACGAAGGTCGAAGGCACGCCGCTGCAGGAAAGCACGATGTCGGCTCCGAGCCCTCCGGTCCTTTCCTTGACGCGGGCGACGCGCTCAGCTTGTTCGATCTCATCCACCACCATCGTCAGTTCGGCGCCAAAGGCCTCAGCAAGCGCAAGGCGCGAGGCAAAACGATCGGTAGCAAAGATGTTCGATGCGCCGAGCAGCCTTGCCTTTATCAGATGGCAAAGACCAAGCGGCCCGACACCAAGCACGGCGACAGAGACGCCGAAGCGAGGCGCGCCGGTCATCCCAAGGACGGAGAGAGCGGTCTCCACTCCGTGAGTCACCGCCATGATTTCCGTCAGCACCGCGACGCTGTCGGGGAGGTCGTCCGGCACGCGGAAGAGCGGCGTCCCGGGCAGCAGGTACATGTGCTCGGCCCAGCCACCGAAGAGGTAGGGCGCCTTTCCGCAGTGCAGGCTGTTCCCGTAGTCCTCCATGTGCAGGCAGAAATAGTAGGGATAGTTGTTGATACAGTAGTGGCAGTGGCCGCAAGGCACGTTTGCGCCGGGCACGATACGGTCGCCGACACGGAGGGCCTGGCCCTCGCTGTCGAGCACGGTGCCGCCGAGCGCCGCAACCCGACCGACATTCTCGTGGCCACAAATCAGCGGGTATGTCAGATCACGCTCGTGATCAGTGCCGGCGTATTGTTTGCTCTCGCCCCGAAACGTATGCTTGTCGGTGCCACAGATTCCGGAATAGCTGACGCGCATCACGACCGCGCCCGGCTCCGGTTCCGGCATCGGGAATTCGCGAACAGCGAGATTGCCCGGTCTCTCCATTACTGCTGCGCGAACACTTACCATCACCGAATTCCTCCAAGACCGCCGCGGGGGCGGCCTTCCGGTTGTTTGGGTTTTTCCAATATGTGCTTCGAACGTCCTCACTTCGGCCGCTGCCGGCGCTACTTCTCGGCTCGCCGGTCCATGTCGACGACGACGCGACCGTCGGCGATGCGAACGGGAAAGGTGCGTACCCTCAATGTCGGATCGAGGAGAGCCCGCCCGGTACGAAGGTCGAACTCCCAGCCGTGCCAAGGGCATGCGATCAGCGGCGTGGACTCGTCGAGCGCGAGCGCGCCCGGCTCGGCGGCGCTGAGATGTGCGCTCGAGAACTCCACGGCACAACGGCCCGCTCTGGTGCGAACAAAGGTTGTTCACTGCGTAGAAGGCGCCCCGCCAGCGGACGACCCCGATTTGGCGTCGTCCCGCGTCGACGATCCGAATGCTCTGATCGACAAAATCATCAACGGCACCGACGTCGACATTCATGCTGCTTCCTTCGCCACCGACGGGAGATCGGCCTCTGCCCAGCCGTAGAATTCGAGCGCGTTTTCGAAGAAGATCTTGCGATGCCAGCTTGCCGGAAGATGCGTTGACAGAAAGCGGATCTCGTCGGCGTCCCAATGGGGATAATCGGACGAGTAGGTTAGGCGCTCCGATCCATTCATCCACGACAGCAATTCGATCAGCTGTTCGCGCTTCGGCGAAATCTCGAGCGGCTGGGTCGTCAGCCAGACGTGCTCCGCCACGTATTCGCTCGGCAGCTTGCGCAGCCAAGGAGCCTCGCGACGAAGCCCTTTGTAGTCCGTGTCGAACCGCCAGAGAAGGCTAGGCAGCCACGCCGCGCCCCCCTCGATCAGAAGCACCCGGAGCCGGGGGAACTTGTCGAAGACGCCATGCGCAATGAAGGAGACGAGATGCGTCATCATCACCTGCGGCCACAGGGTGTGCGCCTCGAGATAGAGGCAGACGTTGCCGCCGCCCGTGCTCGGCGGATTGGCCCAGCCTCCCGCGCCCCCGTGAATCGCGATGGGGCGACCGGTCTCCTGCGCCGCCTCGTAGATCGGATGAAACACGGGATGGCCGAAACCGTGGTTGAAAGGATTATCGACAAACATCACCTGTACCATGCGAGGATTGTCGGCGTGCCGGCGGATTTCGGCGGCTGCAAGCTCGGGGAGCTGGCAGGCGACAATGATCGATGAAGCGAGGCGCCGGTCGAGCGGCAGCCAGCGCTCAACGGTCCAGTCGTTGAGCGCCCGCGCGAGCTCATTGGCAAAATAGGGGTTGTGGTGGCCCGACACATGGCTGTCATCGCCGAACGTCAGGACGACGCGCCGCACGTCGCCTTTGTCGAGCAGCTGGCGGCGCAGCGTCTCGTAGTCGGAGCCCGGCTCGCCGCCATTCTCCGGATAAGTGTCGGCGCGCATGAAGCCGTGCGGGTTGGGCAAGCCGTCCTGGACAGTGAGGGGGACGAGGCCCGCGGGACCCCGATCCGCTATGTATTCGCGCCAGCCGCTTGAGAGATAGGGAAGGAACTCAGAGTCGGGGCCCCGCGCGTGATGCACATCGCAGTCGATGATCGGTCCGTCATACATGCCGGTGGCTCGTGGAGCGTTCCATCTCCCCGATTTTCGGTATCTTTCCACTCTAAGCGTGTCAAGCGTGCGGCAAGCTTGTCAAGGGCGGGTCGGGCGAATTTGCGATGCTTCTTCAGCGCAAGATTTCGAAGCGAGAGTGTGTTCCAGCCCCGAAAAGTCCGGCGTCGGCGCGCCAAGAAAGGCTCGGCGAATGCCTTAGCCGTGTTTCGCCACCGTGAAGCGGTCGATGCGTTCCTCGTCGAGAAGGAAGCCGAAGCCGGGGCGGTCCGGGACACGCACTTTGCCCTCTGCGTCGATGGTGAGCGGCTCGCGCAACATTTGGTCGCGGCTCTCGAGTGTGAAGCCGCTCGGCGGATCGTGAGGAAACTCGACGAAGGGGCAGTCGCGAACGGCTGCGCAAAGATGCAGGTTGGCGAGAAGCCCGATACCGTTTCCCCAAGTGTGCGGCACGAATTCAAGAAGCGCCGCCTCGGCCATCGCAGCGACCATGCGGAGCGCGAAGATTCCCTCGGAGAGCAGCGCATCGGGCTGCAGGATGTCGTAGCAGCCGCGATCGATCAGCAGCTTGAACTCGTGCAGGCCGTGATTGTCCTCGCCGCCCGCGAGCTTCAGCGTGTCGAGCTTGTCGCGCAGCCGGGCCAGGCCGTCATAGTCGTGCCGCGGCAGCGGCTCCTCGAGCCAGAGCACGCCGAGCCGCTCGAGCTCGCGCGCCACCGCGAGTGCGCGATGAAAGCCCCAGAGGCTGTGCCCGGAGACGCCCGGCTCGACTCCGGCCTGGTTGGCGTCGACCATGATCGCGATCCGATCGCCGACGGCGGCGCGGATCGCCTCGACAACCTTCAGATCGTCGCGCGGGTCGGGGTTGTGAAAGCGCAGCTTGACTGCGCGGAAGCCTGCTTCAAGCATGCGCTCAACGTCTTCGACGCGGCGTTCCGGGGTGCGGATCTCCGCCGTTGCGCAATATGCGGCGACGCGATCGCTATATCCGCCCCACAGCTTGTAGACGGGGAGTCCGGCGAGCTTGCCGACAATGTCCCAGAGCGGAATCTCCATGCAGTAGAGAGGCGGGCCGAGGATCTCGGCGTCGCGCAGCACCTCGGCAAGGTGGACGATGCGGGTCGGATCTTCGCCTATGAGATAGGGCGCAACGAAGCGCTCGATCGCAATCGCGGCCTCAGCGCCGGCGTGTGCCGCACCGATGCCGGTGATGCCGGCGTCGGTTTCGACCTCGATGACGACCAACACCATCGTCGTCTGCAGCCGGCCGCGCGCCCAGGCGGGACGGAACTCCGCCGGAAGCGGCATCTCGACCACCCGGCTCTTGACGCGCGTGATCTTCACGGTCGCCTCCCCGCACCGCGCGGCGTCATGCCGGCAAAGTCTTCGACGCGGCCTCCGCCGCTTCGAGCGCGGCCACCGCATCCTCGACCGTCGCGCCTCCACCCTCTCCCCGCCTGACCCGCGCGACGAAGCCTTCCGCCTGTAGCCTCAGCGCCTGCATGAAGACGGCGTCGCCCTCAGGCGGCATCAGGAAGCGGCAGTCCTCAGCGTCGCGCGTGCCGAACACCTCTGCGCGACAGATGTCGCCGCCAGGGAAGCGCCGGCCGAGCGAAACGAGGCCGCTAGTCCCGCCGGAGAGATCGCAAAGCACCTGCGCGCTTTCCACGTCGCCGGCAACGCGCGACTCGGAGGCGGCTTGCGAGATGCTCGGGTGGACGGCGACGATATTCTGCCCGGTCAGCCAACGAAGCTGATCGAACTCGTGCACGCCCATATCGATGAAGATGCCGCCGCTCGCGGCGCGAAAGGCCGCTGCCGGGGGCTTCTCGTCCCATTGGAAGCAGGTGACGAAGTAGAGATCACCGAGCGCGCCCGCGGCGATCTTCTCGCGGAGGCGCTTCAGTTCCGGCACGTAGCGCCGCCAGTAGGCGACCTGTAGCGGCACGCCGGAGCGCGCCGAGACTGCAGCGGCCTCGTGCGCCTCGGCCGCTGTCACGCCGCACGGCTTTTCGCAAAGGATCGGAAGACCCGCGCCGGCAAGCATCTTGACGGCCTTGATGTGGAGAGGGCTTGGCGCCGCCACCAGGACGCCGTCCAAGCCGCCCGCGCCGATCATTCCCTCGACGTCCGCAAAGGTCGCGACGCCGGAACCGGCGACCGCGCGGCGTGCCTCCTCCGAAGGGTCGGCGGCAGCGACGATTTTTATGCCCTCGCTCCCTGAAAGCGCCCGAAGATGCGTGCGGCCCATGCGGCCGGCGCCGACGAGCCCAAGACGGAACACCGCCACGCTTAAAACCCCCGCGCCGCCAGGTAGCGCCGGTTCTCGACCTGATCCTTGGCCGGGACGTCGGGTGCTTTCGGATCGGGCAGGATGTCCTGCTCGACGACGAGCCAGCCGCTGTAGTTCGCCCGCGTCCAGTCGAGCACACCGTCAACGTCGACATCGCCTTTGCCGAGCGCGCAGAACGCGCCACGCCGCCATATCTCCATGGCAGGCGCGGCATCGCGCACGATCTCACTGACGATCTTGGTGCGCGCGTCCTTCAGGTGCAGGTGGTTGATGCGCGCACCCCAGTCCTTCACGGCTTGGAGCGGATCGCCGCCGCCCACTAGGAGATGCCCCGTGTCGAGGCAGAGATCGATGCTTGTCAGCTCAAGCATCTTCTCGATCTCCCACGGCGCTTCGATGTGCGTTCCGGTCTCGTGGTGGAAGGTCGGCTCGTAGCCGCGATCACGGCAACGCTCGACCGTCTGTTCTAGACCCGCGACGAAGCGCTTCCAGCCGGCGGCGTCGAAGCCGAGCTTGTGGTCCTTTACGGCCCGGCCGGGATGCGCCTTGCGCTCGTCGCTGCCGAGGTCGGCGAGCGTCGGCCGCGGCTTCAACGCGCCGGGAAGCACGCCCGCAGTGTCGAAGACATCAAGAAGGATGTCGAGCTCGTGCAGGGCCTTCGGCATCAGCGCCGGCTCGCTATAGGGCAGCTCGAGATAGCCGCCGGCGAGGCCGAGCTTCCGCTCCACAAGCCGCTGCCTAAGCACCCTCCCCTCGCCGAGGTAGCCGGCCGGCCCGAGATCGATGCCGCGATATCCAGCCGCGGCGACCTGGTCGAGGACATCGAGCCCGGCGGGAACGTTCGGATCGATGCCGACCGTGATCTCGAACGCGCCGAAGCTGACGGGCGCGTTGGCCACGACCACGCGCTCCCGGACGGCGCCGCCAGCTTTTCGGGAAACCTGCCCAGCCTCGCTCATTGTTCTCTCGGCGTTAGCAAAGTGCGGTCGGATTCGGCTGCGGCTTGCGGCTCCGATGGACCGCAACGACGGCCTGGCAGAGCGCGACGTCGCGCAGAGCGTCCGCGCCCGACGTTGAGGGAGGCCTTCCTTCCGTCACGCAGGCATGGAAATGGACAAGCTCCTCCCGGAAGCTCTCGGCGTAGGATACCACTTCCTCGCTCCGATAAGATCTTGCCGAATCGACGCTCCCGCCTTCGTCGATCAGTAGCGTCGGCATGCTTCTTAGAAACGGTGACGGAAAGCTCACCGTCAGACGGCGCGTCGGCGCGTAGAGCGCGAACTCCATGTTGTAGCGCGCAATCCCCGGCAGATCGACCCAGGCAATCACGCATTCCGTCTCGCCGAAGCGAAGCACGAGCGTCAACCCGTGCTCGCGAATGTCGGCGAACTCCAGTCGGTCGGGCTCACCGAACAAGCCGCGCACAAAGTTGAACTCATGCACCAGGCTGTCGAGGAGGACGAGATGGTAAGCCTTGCGCGAAAGCGCGTCCGCCCCGCCGATTGCGCTCGTGATGCGCCTATCGTTGTCAGCAGCGAGCGGCGCAAGGAGCCCGGCCGGCGGCTTACCCTTGTGGAGCACATAGTGATCGACATAGGGCCGAAACGGCGACTCGAGCGTCGTCACACGCACTGATCGAATGTCCGAGAGCCCGCGCATCTCCACCTTTAGCCGGCCGAAGGCGGGGTCGTAGCGCTTGTTGTAAGCCACCATCAGCGTTACGCCCGCGCGCTCGGCGGCTTTGATCATCGCTTCTCCCTCGGGGAGCGTGAAGCACATCGGCTTTTCGACGAGAACGTGGCGGCCGGCTGCGGCGGCGGCGATCGCAATCGGCGCGTGGCTGCCCGGGGTCAAGATGAGCACCGCGTCGAGCGGCTCGGCGATCAAATCCTCCCAGCGCTCGAACGTTTTCGCGACCCCATAGTCGCGCGCGCATGCCTCTCGTACGTCCCTGGATATGTCGCAGAGCGCGGCTATCTCAAAAAGCTCTGACAGCTCGCGCAGGTAGTGGAGATGCATCACCTGGGCGATCAGCCCGCAGCCGACGACACCGACGCGCAATCTTGGCATGGTTGACTCTTGTGGAACGTTCCAAGCGAACTAGCCCTTGACCTTCAAAGGTGTCAAGGTGGGAAGCTCGTAGCGTTTCGTCAGCGCCGCCAAGAAACAGCCCGGCCAAAACCTACGGCGCTGATGGAGTCTTCGTGGTAAGCGCCGGCGCACCGGCGACCTCCGAGTCCTCCACGAAGACGATATCTTCGGGACGCCAATGCAGTTCCACTGCCGACCCCGGGCGGAGGTTGTCCTCGCCGAGCGTCGCAACCTCCTCGATCGTGAGCGACGCGCGAACCTCGAGCCGCTCGCTCATGCGAACGTGCGTATTGAAGATGGATCCGGTGAAGACGAGCCGATCGACGGTGCCTCGCACCGCATTCCGCTGGTCGCTCAAGCCCTTCGCGATGCTCACCTTGATCCGGTTGCGAGGAAGCATGGCGGCGATTGCCTGCGCCTCGTTCAGGTATGACGGCAGCCTTCCTCTGAACTCCACGTCGGGGTGGGATATTTCGACGGAGTCTCCGTGGCGGGAGTTCCCGCCTCGAATGATCGTTCCGGCGTCGATGAAACTGGCTACGTAGCTGTTGCGAGGCGCTCTATACAGAGCCTCAGGAGTATCAACCTGGACGATCATTCCGTCCTTCATGACCGCGATACGGTCGGCGATCGCACAGGCTTCCTCCTGATCGTGGGTCACGTGGATCAGCGTGGTGCCGGTTGATTGCTTGATGCGCACCAGCTCGTCCTGCATCTGGCGCCGTACCTTGAGGTCGAGCGCTCCAAGCGGCTCGTCGAGTAGCAGTACCGCCGGCCCCTTCACGAGCGCGCGCGCGAGCGCCACGCGCTGCTGCTGACCGCCCGAGAGTTCCGAGATCCGGCGCCTTTCCATTCCGGAAAGACCGACAAGTTCAAGCGCCTCCTTTACCCGCCTTCTCCGCTCTGCCCGCGGCACATTCTCCATCTTCAGGCCGTAGGCGACGTTTCCCTCGACGCGCAAGTGTGGGAACAGCGCGTAACTCTGGAAGACGGTGTTCGTGGGCCGCTCGTAGGGCTGGCGGCGCGTGACGTCGGCGCCCTCGATTTCGATCTTTCCGGTGGTCGGGTCGGCGAAACCACCAATGATGCGCAGCGTCGTCGTCTTCCCGCAGCCACTCGGTCCAAGCAATGCGAAGAGCTCGCCGTGGTTGACCGAGAACGAAACGCCGACCGACTCGGAGCCCACGGCATAGATGTCTTGGCCCGGATAACGGACCCTAAGGTCGGTGCATCTCAAGGCGGGGCCTGAGTCCATCGCCTGCGGCCGATCGGTGTGCGTGTTCAAGTCGATGTCTCCTGAGCGAATGAGATCTTCCGACCGCCCCCCACGCGCCCGCGCAGTCTCTCCCGCCCGACGGCGATCAGCGCGCCAATGGTCAAGAGCGCGAACGAGGCGCCGAGCATCAGCGCCGATATGGCGTTCAGTTCTGGCGTCACCCGGATCCGCAGCGACCCGAAGATGTAGAGCGGAAGCGTCTGCTGCGAGCCGGTGACGAGGAAGGTGAGGATGAACTCGTCCATCGAGATCGCAAAGGCGATCATCACTCCGGCGAGAATGCCCGGTAGGGCTTGCGGCACCGACACGGTCAGGAAAGCGCGCCACGGCCGCGCTCCGAGGTCCATCGCGGCGGTCTCCTGGTTACGGTCGAGCCCCTCCAGCCGCACCAGGATGAGAAGGGTCACCACCGGGAGCGTGAGGATGGTGTGGCCGGCGATGATCGTCCACAACCCGCGCTGAAGCCCGAGCGCGTTCAAGCCGACGATGATCGCAAGGCCGAGCACCAACGGCGGCAGGAACAAGGGCACGGCGATCACCCCGAGATTGAACGACCGCAAGCGACCCTTGACGCGCACAATCTGCACCGCCGCGAGGGTGCCTAGCACGGCGCTGATGAGGACGGCCGTGATGGCAACCTGAAGACTGGTCCAAAGCGAGCCGAGGAGCACGGGGTTGTTGAACACCTCAGCGAACCAGCGGGTGGTGAAGCCGACGAACGGCAGACCGCTCTCGTCGGAGTCGTTGAACGCCAAAAGGACAAGCAGCGCCGGTGGCGTGTAGAGGAAGATGAGATACAGGACCGAGTAGCCGAAAAGAAACGGCGCGCGCCGATGCGTGAAGCCGCCGGTGTACTCGCCGGCTGACTCGACCTCGCCGACCACGAGCCGGAGCACCGCCACAAGCAACAGGATGGCGAACAAGAAGAATACTGCAAGGGCGGCGCCGAATCCCCACTGAAGCGAGTAGCCGAACTGGTTCGTGATCAGATTCGCGTAGAGGGTGCCGTTGGTGCCGCCGATCAACTGCGGCGTCGCATAGTCTCCCATCATTGCGATGAAGGCGAAGACAAAACCGGCAACGATACCGGAGCGAGCGGTCGGGAGCGTTATCGTGACCAACTTCCTCCACGGCCTCGCCCCGAGGTCCGCGGCGGCATCCGACATTGCCGGGTTAATCCGCTCGATCGCGATATAGGTCGCAAGGAATGAGAGCGGAAACAGCAGGTAGACGAAGGTAATCACGATAGCCGGCACCCCGAAGCCGAAGAAGCCGATCGGCGAGTCGACGAGACCGATGCCGGTCAGCGCCTTGTTGATCAGTCCCTCGTCGCCGAACATGTGGAGCCAGGCAAAGACGCGGATCAAATAGCTGGTCCAGAACGGAATAATCGCGATCAGGATCCAAACCAGCCGTCGTGACGGCCGCACCTTGGCGGCCACGAAGTAGGCGAACGGGAAGCTCAGGAGAACGGTGAGCGCGGATGCCAGTGAAACTAATCCGAACGACCGAAGCAGCATCCGCCAATAGGCGCTCCCAGTGAAGAACCGGGCGTAATTCTCCATCGTCCAGCGGTGGACGATCTGCCCGTCTTCAGTCGGCCAGAAAGAATACAGGATAAGGACGGCAAGGGGCACAAAGAAGCCGACCGCCACCGCGAGCACCGCCGGGAGAGGGAGCAGTGGATTCTCAAGGCCGCGATGCCGGACACGCCCGAGCAATGGAATCGATACCCGCCCTTTGGAGATCGGCGAACGACCTCGCCTGTCAGCAGCCGGGGCACGCGGAGCAGCAGTGCAGCGTGTCCCGGTTGCGATTTCGCGGCGAGCTAGTTTGCCAACACCTCATCGTACGCCGCCGCCCACTCCTTCGGATAGTTGGATGGTGCTTGGAAGACCATGTTGGTCGCAAGCTCCGGCTTCATGCCGCCGAGGGCATCGTAGACGGGGGCGTTCAACTTGTCGCCGGCTTGCATGATGCGCTCCGACGTCGTCTTACTCGCCATCCCGAAGACGTTGTACTGCCAGAGCCAATCCTGCATGTCCGGGTCGCCCATGAGGAAGTCGATGAACTTGAGAGCGTTGTCGCGGTTCGCAGCTCCCTTGACGAGCTGGGGACCGTCGACCCAACCGAGCGCCCCCTCACTGGGAGGCTGGATGTCCGCCACGTGCTTACCCGCCTTCTCGTTGATCCGGTAGGCGAGGCCGAGGCTCGTCGCCTGTCCCACGACGGCTTTCCCAGTCCGGATGGCGTCAGCAGTCACGAGGTCAGAGCTGGCGCTGATCTGGAACGGCTTCAGCGCGCTCAGATAGTCGGCCGCCTTCTTCAACGTGTCCCCAGTCATCGAGTAGATCTCGGTCCGCGGCACGCCGAGAGCGAGGCCGGCGATCGCGATGAAGTCGTCGCCCGCGCCCTGCAGGATCACCTTGCCCTTCGGAGCGTCCCATAGCGATTTCCATGAATACGGGGCCGGGACTTGGAACTGTTCGATGTTCCAGCAGATTCCCATGGAAGCCCACATGCTCGGGTATAGCAGCACCTTGTCCGCCTCGAGGACGTACGGAAAGTCGGTATCCGTCCTGAAGATCGGCCAAAGATTCTCCGCCGCCGGAATTTCCTTGAGATCGATCGGCTCGATCAGGCCAGCGTCGTGGTAGAAAGGACAGAAGCCAGCGTTCGCAAATACGAGGTCGTACTGGGCGCCTCCGCCGGCCTTCAGCTTCGTGAACATGTTCTGATCGGAGTCCGCGGCGACGCCGTTTACCGTGATGCCGGTCGCATCGTGGAAGCGCTTCTGGATCTCCGCATGGACGTAGTTCTCCCACGCCATCACGACGACCGAGCCGCCAGCGGCCCGAACGATGGCGGGGAATCCGGAAATCCCGCCGAGCGCCAGAGCGGCGCTGGCCGAGCCTTGGACGAAAACTCGACGCGAGATCCTTGACTTCGACCCACTGCCGACTGACGTCGCATTCATCGCCTTTGACCGACGGTTCCGTTGCGGTCCAGGCGAGCCGTTTTCTTTCTCAGCCATCGCTACTCCCTTCCCTCTGTTTGTGTCTTTTGATCTCCGTGGAACGTTCCAAATCCGCCAGAACATACCTGACGCGATGGTCGATGTCAAAATCGCCGGGCACACGCGCCGACGCCGTCTTCGTGGGTGGCGGGCAGCGAAAGATCAAAGTCATCCAGCAGCGATTAGAGCCTCGACCGGCGTTGTAGTGAGGCCCGGCCGCAAGCGGCCGGTCAATTGCGTCCGTTGTGCGGGATCAGCGCGATCGCCCTCGCTTCTTCGGGTGTGGCGATGTCGCGACCGAGGTCACGCG
>CAVXFK010000018.1:0-358697 GCA_963761005.1 uncultured Alphaproteobacteria bacterium | reverse complement strand
TGAAGACCTTCGGGTTCTCCTTTGTCTACCGGGAGGTCTGGAACCCGGTGACCAAGCAGTTCGGCGGCATCGCGCCGATCTACGGCACCGTCGTCACCTCGGTCATTGCCATGCTGATCGCCGTGCCGATCGGCCTGTTTATCGCGCTGTTTCTAACCGAGCTGTGCCCGGGCTGGCTGCGCCGCCCGATCGGCATCGCCATTGAGCTCTTGGCCGGCATTCCGTCGATCATCTACGGCATCTGGGGCCTGTTTGTGTTCGCGCCTTTCTTGCAGAAGACGATACAGCCGTTCCTGATCGACGTGTTTGGCCCGGTCCCGGGATTGTCCACGCTGTTCGCCGGGCCCCCGTACGGCATCGGCATCCTGACCGCCGGTCTGATCCTTGCCGTCATGGTGCTTCCGTTTTTACCTCGATCACACGCGACGTGTTCGAAGCGGTGCCGCCGGTTCTGAAGGAAGCCGCCTATGGAATTGGCTCCACGACTTGGGAGGTGGTGCGCTACGTCGTGCTGCCTTATGCGCGCGTCGGTGTCATCGGCGGCGTGATGTTGGCTCTCGGCCGCGCGCTCGGCGAAACCATGGCGGTCACCTTCGTC
Source organism: uncultured Alphaproteobacteria bacterium (assembly GCA_963761005.1). Lineage (GTDB taxonomy): Bacteria > Pseudomonadota > Alphaproteobacteria > Rhizobiales > Afifellaceae > DASWJZ01. Next base: position 358,099 of record CAVXFK010000018.1, on the reverse strand, counting down.
ATCGGCAACGCACACCGCATCTCCGGCTCGATCCTGGCTCCGGGCACTACCATCTCCGCCACGATAGCCAACGAGTTCACCGAGGCCGACGGCGTGCTCTACACGTCCTCGCTGGTCGCCCTCGGCCTGATCCTGTTCGTTATCACGTTCTTCGTGCTGGCCGCCGCGCGCTTCATGCTGATGCGGCTCAATGCGCGAATTGGAGCCTGACCATGGCGATCTACGACACTCGCCGCCGCCGCAATCATATCGCCATCGGGCTGGCATACACCGCCACGGCATTCGGGCTGACGTGGCTGGTCCTCATCCTCGCCGTGCTCTTGTGGAAGGGCTTTAGCGGCCTCAACTTGGCGGTCTTCACCGAGATGACGCCGCCCCCTGGCGGCTCCGGGGGCCTGCTCAACCCGATCGTTGGCAGCCTGGTGATGACCACTATCGCGGTGCTGATCGGCACGCCGCTCGGCATCCTCGCCGGCACCTACATGGCCGAATATGGCCGCTACGAAAAACTGACCATGGTGGTGCGCTTCATCAACGACATCCTGCTCAGCGCGCCGTCGATCGTGGTCGGCCTGTTCATCTACGAAGTCATGGTCGCCCAGATGGGGCACTTCTCCGGCTGGGCCGGCTCGGTCGCGTTGGCGGTGATCGTGGTGCCGGTCGTGGTGCGCACGACCGAGGATATGCTGAGCTTGCTGCCCGACACGATGCGCGAGGCGGCGGCATCGATCGGGTTGCCGCGTTCGCTGATGATCCAGAAGGTCGCCTATCGCGCGGCGCGCGCCGGCATGATCACCGGCGTGCTGCTCGCGGTCGCCCGCATCAGCGGAGAGACGGCGCCGCTGCTCTTCACAGCGCTCAACAACCAGTTCTGGAGCACGAACATGAACGCGCCGGTGTCGAGCCTGCCGGTGGTCATCTTCCAGTTCGCGCTCAGCCCTTATGACGACTGGCAGCAGCTTGCCTGGACCGGCGCTCTTCTCATTACCATGGCGGTGCTGGCGCTCAGCATCGGCGCGCGCGTCCTCTCATCAGGTGGAAAGACGTCATGATTGCAACAACCACCAGCGTCCCCACGCCGAGAGTCACCAACGCTCCGACGGGCGCGGAAGGTCTCAAAGAAAAGATCTCGGTCCGCGACCTGGATTTCTACTACGGCGATGCTCGCGCTTTGAAGAGCATCAGCGTGCCGCTCTACCTGCACAAGGTGACGGCGTTCATCGGCCCGTCGGGCTGCGGCAAGTCCACGCTGCTGCGAATCCTCAACCGGATGTACGACCTCTATCCCGGCCAGCGCGCCGACGGCCATGTCAGAATGGACGACACGGACATTCTCTCGCCTTCGCAGGATCTCAACCTGCTGCGCGCCAAGGTCGGCATGGTGTTTCAGAAGCCGACCCCCTTCCCGATGACCATCTACGAGAACATCGCATTCGGCATCCGGCTCTATGAGCGGATCTCGAAGTCCGAGCTCGACGACCGCGTCAAGCACTGCCTGCAGCGCGCGGCGCTCTGGGATGAGGTCAAGGACAAGCTCAACGCCAACGGCCTCAGCCTGTCGGGCGGCCAGCAGCAGCGTCTGTGCATTGCGCGCACCGTCGCGGTGCGGCCGGAGGTCATCCTGTTCGACGAGCCCTGCTCGGCGCTCGATCCGATCTCGACATCGAAGATCGAGGAGCTGATCGACGAGCTTAAGAGCGAGTACACGATCTGCATCGTCACCCACAACATGCAGCAGGCGGCGCGCGTCTCCGATTTCACCGCCTTCATGTACCTCGGCGAGCTGGTCGAGTTCGACGAGACCTCGAAAATCTTCACCGCCCCGCGCGACAGCCGGACGCAAGACTACATCACCGGCCGCTTCGGCTAGCCGGCTGTTGAGGGACGCAAGAAATGACACAGCACACAGTCACCTCGTTCGAGGACGAACTTCAGGGACTTTCCCGCTCCATCGCCGAAATGGGCGGGCGTGCCGAACAGATCGTCGAACGCTCCATAAGCGCGCTTCTCCGCTCCGACGTGGTCCTCGCACATGAGGTGATCGAGGCCGACAAGAAGGTGGATGCGATGCACCGCCAGATCGAGGAGGACGCGATCGTTCTGATCGCGCGCCGCCAACCGATGGCGCAGGATCTACGCGAGGCGGTCGCCGCGATCCGCATCGCCAACGATCTGGAGCGCGTCGGCGACCTCGGCAAGAACATCGCCAAGCGCGCCGTCGTCATCCAGCGCGAGACCTTCTCCAACAAGCTGCGCGTCGGCGTGGAGCACATTTCCGAACTGGCGCTCAGGCAGGTGAAGAAGGTGCTCGACGCCTACGCTACCCGCGACGTGGAGAAGGCGCGCGAGGTTTGCGCGCAGGATGAGGAGATCGACGCCGTCTACACGTCGCTGTTCCGCGAGCTCCTCACCTACATGATGGAGGACCCGCGCAACATCACGATGTGCACGCATCTTCTGTTCTGCGCCAAGAACATCGAGCGCATCGGGGACCACGCCACCAACATCGCCGAGACGGTCTTCTACCTGATCACCGGCGAGCAGTGGGAAGGCCCCCGCCAGTCGAGCACGCAGATCGACGAATAGGGGAGCCGGAGGAGCAAGCAAGGGGCATGGCGAAGCCGCTCATCCTCATCGTGGAAGACGAGGAGCCGTTGACGCTGCTCCTCCGCTACAACCTCGAAGCCGAGGGCTACGAGGTAGAAGTCTCCGCGCGTGGCGACGAGGCGGAGGTCAGGCTGCGCGAGCGCATGCCGGATCTTCTGATCCTCGACTGGATGCTGCCTGGCCTCTCCGGCATCGAGCTATGCCGGCGGCTCCGCACCCGCGACGACACCGCACAACTTCCGATCCTGATGCTGACTGCGCGCGGCGAGGAAGATGAGCGTATCCGCGGGCTCGCGACCGGCGCCGACGACTACGTTGTGAAGCCGTTCTCCGTGCCGGAACTGATGGCGCGGGTGAAGGCGCTTCTGAGACGAGCGCGGCCGGAGGCGATCTCTTCGGTGCTTCGTGCCGGCGATCTTGAGCTCGACCGCGAGACGTTCCGCGTACGCCGTGCCGGGCGCGAGGTGCATCTCGGCCCGACCGAATTCCGCCTGCTCGAATTCCTGATGAAGACGCCGGGCCGCGTGTTCTCGCGCGAGCAGCTTCTGGATGGCGTCTGGGGCCACGACGTCTACGTCGATGAGCGCACCGTCGACGTCCACATCGGGCGCCTGCGCCGCGCCCTCAATCGCGGCCGCAGCCGCGACCCGATCCGCACCGTCCGCGGCGCCGGCTACGCATTCAACGAGCAGTTCGAGCGCGCCTGAGCGACTCGAGGCTCGCTTCGCTCGCACCTCACCATGCGGGGGTGAAAAAGCCTCGAAAGGGGGTGGAATGGGGACCGCGACGAAGAAAAGGCGGGGCACGCCCCGCCATTTTGGTACGCCCTTTCTTCGGGAGGAAGGGACCTCGTGAGCCGCTTAGCCGGCTCGCCTTTGACGCCGGCGCGGCTCAGGGGCCTGGTACGCGACCCCTGCGTGATACTCGCAGTAGGGGAGATTTTCCAGCGAATCGTGCCCGCAAAAATGGAAATCTTCCTGGCCCGGGTCGCCGATCGGCCATTTGCAGGTGTGCTCGTTGAGCTGGAAGATCGAGAGCTTGCGCGGGATCGGCACGACCACGTTACGGCGCGGCTGAAGGTCCGCGTCGGGCAGATAGTCGAGGTTGCCCTTAAGCGCCAGATTGCCGACCGAGACCGGGCGCGGCCGACGGATTCCGGAGGGATGCGTGCGCCTTTGGCGCTTGATCGAGGAGGTTGGCTGCCCGCGGCCGGAAAGGCCGAGACGATGCACCTTGCCGATCACGGCATTGCGGGTGACGCCGCCGAGCTCACCCGCGATCTGGCTGGCGGAAAGCCCGTCCTGCCAGAGCTTCTTCAACAATTCGACGCGTTCGTCGGTCCAGGACATGCCATCTCCTTGCGGCCAATTCCCCGCCGAATCCGGACGCGCTCACGGAACGCTCTGCGCCCGCGCCTAACGCAAGTCCTAGGTGGGAGTCTGGCCCGCCGCACAACATATCGTGCGTTATCGGCCCCGAACGTATAGTCGGGCGGAATCGCCGACAAGAGTCGCCTACGCTTTTCCAACGGCATTATCTGTGAATTGAAAAAGGTGAGTCACGAATGTCACAGTCGGCGAATCCTTGAGGATGCGAGCGACCTTAGGAGCCTTCGGCCGATGCTTTCCCCTGTTACCGGCGACCAGACGACCGTGAGGAGATCGGTCCGGGGCGCGGTGGGCGCCAGATCGCATGGTGATGCCAAGACGCTCGCCGACGTCCGCCGAACAGGCATCGAGAGTAGCGATCCGTTTGCGCGCCTTGCCCGCGCCATGGTAAGCGGAGGTCCGGCGGCCGCCCTTGGGCGGCCTTTGATTTTCAAGAAAACCTGGCCGGCCGCGATGGCGACAAGACCGCAGACGGATTCGCCGCTGTTCTCCACCTATCAGCGGATCAACCTTGCTTTCGAGCGGGGCGAGGGCGCTTGGCTCGTCGCGACCGACGGCACGCGCTACCTCGACTTCATGGGCGGCATCGCCGTCAACGTGCTCGGCCATGCGCACCCGCACGTTGTCGCGGCGCTGAAAGCCCAGGCCGACAAGCTCTGGCACGTCTCCAACATTTTCGAGATCCCGGGCCAGCGCGCGCTTGGCGAGCGGCTGGTCGCGGCAACCTTTGCCGACTGTGTTTTCTTCGGCAATTCCGGCGCGGAAGCGAACGAGGCCGCGATCAAGACGGCGCGGCGTTATCACTATGTGAACGGCGCGCCGGAGCGCTTCCGCATCATTACCTTCGAGGGCGCTTTCCACGGCCGCACGCTCGCGACGATCGCCGCCGGCGGACAGAAGAAGTATCTCGAAGGCTTCGGGCCGAAGGTCGACGGCTTCGACCAGGTTCCGTTTGGCGACCGCAAGGCGCTAGAAGCGTCGATCACGGCGGAGACTGCCGCGATCCTGATCGAGCCGATCCAGGGAGAGGGCGGTATCCGGCCGGTTCCGCTGGAGGACCTGCGCTACCTGCGCCAGCTCTGCGACGAGCACGGCCTGCTGCTGATCTTCGACGAGATTCAGACCGGCATGGGCCGCACCGGTCGCTTCCTCGCGCACGAATGGGCCGGCATGGCGCCTGACATCGCGACCCTCGCGAAAGGGCTCGGCGGCGGCTTCCCCGTGGGCGCGTGCCTCGCGACCAGCGAAGCAGCCGCCGGGATGACGGCCGGCACGCACGGCACCACTTTCGGCGGCAATCCGCTCGCGATGGCGGTCGGCTGTGCTGTGCTCGATGTCGTCCTCGGCGACGGATTCCTCGAGCATGTCCGGGAGACCGGCATCAGGCTCAAGCAGAAGCTTGCCGCTGTCGTCGATTCCCATCCGGATGTCGTGGAGGGCATTCGCGGCGAGGGGCTGATGCTCGGGGTCAAGTGCCGCGTGCCGAACGGCGACGTCGCCTCCGCAGCGCGCGCCGAAGGCCTGCTTCTCGTCGCGGCCGGCGACAATGTGGTGCGCCTGCTGCCGCCGCTCATCATCAGCGACGCGGACGTGGACGAAGCCGTGGAGCGCCTCGATCAAGCGCTCGCAGGGTTGACGCGCCGCGCCGCCGCCGAGTGAGGGCGCGGGCGCGATGGACGCTCCGCGGCACTTCCTCGACCTCTCCGATCTTCCGGCCGAAACGCTGCGCGGGATCATCGATGACAGCCGGCGGCTGAAGGCCGACGGGCGCGACGTTCGCGAGCGCCCGCTCGACGGCCGCGTGCTGGCGATGATCTTCGACAAGCCCTCGACGCGCACGCGCGTCTCCTTCGACGTCGCCATGCGTCAGCTCGGCGGCGAGACGGTCGTGCTATCGGGCAAGGAGATGCAGCTCGGCCGCGGCGAGACGCTCGCCGACACGGCGCGCGTGCTCTCCCGCTACGTCGACGCGATCATGATCCGCATCCTCGATCATGACGCGCTCCTGGAGCTTGCCGCGCATGCCACCGTCCCCGTCATCAACGGGCTGACACGGCGCTCGCACCCCTGTCAGATCATGGCGGACTTGTTGACCTTCGAGGAGCATCGCGGCCCGGTCGCCGGCAAGAAAATTGCTTGGTCCGGCGACGTGAACAACGTGCTTGCCTCGCTCGTCCATGCCTCGGCGCGCTTCAAGTTCCAGCTCGACGTCGCCGCCCCGCCGGAGCTTCAAGCGCCGCCGGCGCTCGCCGCGTGGATTGCCGAGAACCGGCCGGAGGTCCGCTTCCTGACCGACCCGGAGGAGGCGGTCGCCGGCGCCGACTGCGTGATGACCGACACCTGGGTCTCCATGGGCGAAAAGGAGGCGGAACGCCGGCACAATCTTCTGAAGCGCTACCAGGTGAATTCCCGGCTTTTGGAGAAAGCCAAGCCCGACACCATATTCATGCACTGCCTCCCCGCCCATCGCGGCGAGGAGGTGACGGCGGACGTGATCGACGGGCCCCAATCCGTCGTGTTCGACGAGGCGGAGAACCGCCTGCATGCCCAGAAGGGCATCCTTGCCTGGTGTCTTGGAACGGGAGCGTGACGGTGAGCGAGACCGGCTTCTTCACGGTTGAGCCTTCGGGCGGCGACGATCGGGCCCTGCCTTTTCAGGTCGAAGGTCTTGACGTGCGTGGCCGCGTGGTCACTCTCGGCGCCTCGATCGACACCATCCTGCAGCGCCACGATTTTCCCGCGCCGGTGAAGCGCCTCGTCGGCGAGGCGGCGGTGCTCGCTTCGCTGCTCGCGACGTCGCTCAAGGACGTGGGCCGTTTCATCCTGCAGACGCAGACCGACGGCCCGGTTTCGCTCGTCGTCGTCGACGTCAGGACGCCCGGCCAGATCCGCGCAACCGCCACCTTCGACGCGGACGCGGTCACCGCGGCGACCACCGATGGCGAATGGGACACGAGCGTGCTCCTTGGCACGGGCACGCTTGCGATGACGGTCGAGCAAGGCCAGACGCAGCAGCGCTATCAGGGCTACGTGCCGCTCGAGGACGAGACGCTCGAGGCGGCGGCGCACACCTATTTCCGCCAGTCGGAGCAGATTCCGACGCGCATCCGTCTTGCCGTCGCGGAGATGTACGACCGCGACCCCGACGGCGCCGCGCGCCGCACCTGGCGCGCCGGCGGCATCATCGGCCAGTTCCTGCCGGAGGCGGGCGAGCGGATCCGCCATCGCGACCTTCCCGCCGGCGATGCGCCGGAGGGCGCGTTCGTGGAGGACGACCAGGAGGACGACGACGCCTGGGTCGAGGCGCAGGCGCTGATCGACACGGTCGAGGATCACGAGCTGACTGACCCGTCGATTGTCGCGGAGCGGCTGCTTTACCGCCTCTTCCATGAGCGCGGCGTGCGCGTGTTCGAGCCGATCTCGATCGAGGAGAACTGCTCGTGCTCGCGCGAGCGGATCGGCGAAGTCCTGAGAGAGATGGAGCCGAGCGAGATCGACGAGGCGGCGGCATCGTCCGGGGCGGTCGAAGTGCGCTGCGAGTTCTGCGGCGCCAACTACAGCTTCGATCCCAAGGAGATCGTCAGCGAGCGATCGGAGAGCTCTGCATAAGACATTGTCGTCATTGCCGGGCTCGACCCGGCAATCATGAAGCGAGGGTGCGGTTCGCGCCTGTCAGTTCAACACGCGCTTCTCGCCCGGGATGTCGAGCGAGAAGGCGGGAATGTCGACGGAGAAAACCTCGCCGTCTTCGCCGATCGCCTGATAGGTGCCGACCATGGTGCCGGACGGCGTCTGTAGCGGGCAGCCGCTCGTATAGGTGAACGAGGCGCCGGGCTCGATCACCGGCTGCTCACCGACGACGCCGATGCCGCGCACGTCCTCGCGCCGTCCGAGCTGGTCGGTGATGACCCAGTGGCGTGCGAGGATCTGCACCGGCGCCGCGCCGCCATTAGCGATCTCCACGGTGTAGGACCAGAAGAAGCGGTTCTCGGTCGGGTCGGAACGGTCCGCCATATAACGGGGCTCGACGGTGACGCTGATCCGCTTGGTGGTCGCCGTATACATCGATCGCCCCGTTTCGGGATCTTCTCCCGCGCTCGCCGCACGGTGCTGAGATTTTCTAAGTCACCGGAGCGGAAACGCAAGATCGCAGGATGCCGCCTTTTTAGCGCACAAAAAGCCCGGGCAAGCCCGGGCTTTTTTGCTTCATGCGATGGCAGTGGATCAGGCGGCCTTGGCGGCGCTCATCGCCTTCTCGATCATCGCCTTGGCCGGAGCCACGGCTTCCGAGCCGGCCTTCGTCACCGTCGCCTGCACGTCCTTCGAGTAGTCGACCATCGCTTCGAAGCGCTCGCGCGCGAACGTCGTCTGCAGTTGCATGGCGTCCGCAACGGAGGTCGTCGCAAGCAGCTTCCGCATCAGCTCGAACGAGGCGTCGGAATTCGACTTCGCCATGTCGATCGCCTTGAACTGCACTTCGCGCATGCTCTCGCGCGCGGTCTCAAGGCTGTCCTCAAGAACGTCGGTCGCCTCTTCGGCTGCGCTCTTCATGCGGGCATACGCCTCGCGGGTCTGATTCAAACCCTGCTCCGTGAAGGAGCGGAAAATCTCGGGAACCTCGAAATCGGGAAACGAGAAGGCGGACATCATGTCCTTTGCCGCCGACTTCTCCGCCGCCGCAGTCTTGGTAACGGCGTCGGCCGCTGCAGCTTTTGTAGCGCGGGCCTTGCTTTCTGTGCTCGCCATGGGAGCCTCCATTTCGCGTCAGGATGAACGCCATATAAGCGCATTCATTGTGCAATGCAACATAATTTTGCAGTGCACAAAACCTAGGGGCGCCTGGCCCCTTCATGCGTTAACCAGAATTGGCGAATAGCGGTGAGCAGGTGGGGCTCGGCACTGGCCCGCCTCCTCATCTCTGCCATAACGCTTCGTTAACCAAGCGGCGCTGCGGGGGGATGGCCGTTGATGCGAGGTTGGCGGGACACGGTCCTGGCGTTTGCTGCTGCGCCGGAGCTCGGCGCGCTGCTTCTTTCGGCCGAGCCGGCGATCGTCTTTGCGCGCGACGGGAGCCGCGTGCTTTGGGCGAACCCGGCGGTCGGCAAGATGCTCGGCACAACCTTCGCGCGGCTGGCGGGGCGCGCCCCCGCCGATGGTCTTCAGCGCGCGGTCGCGAGCCTCGCCCGCTTCGTTCCCGAAGCCGGGACGCTCGCCAGGCTGCGGCTTGCCGACGATCTCGCCGCGCTCCCCGTCCTTTGCCGCTGTCGGATCGTGCGCGCATCGGGCGAGGGCGGCCTTCTGGCGGTCGCGCTTGAAGGCGGCGCGAAGCCTACGCCGACGGATCTGGTTGCGTTCTTCACGGGTGGCGGCCTCGCCGCGGCCATCGTCGGCGCGACCGGCGAGACGCTGGCGGAGGGCGCGCCCGGCGTTGCCGAATCGATTGGCGCCGCCACCCCGGCCGCGGAATTCTTGGAGGGTGGCCGCGCCTTGCGGCTCTGCCTCGTCGAGCGGAAGCCGGAGCCCCTCTTTCCACCGCACAAAACGGATGTCGGCGCGCCTTCGGCACTCGACGGGCCGGCGCTCAGCATGCTCGCCGCTATGCTCCGCCAAGAGGCGACGCGAGTCGCGCCGCTGCCGCGTGTCGAGCCGACTGCCGTCGAAGAAGAAGACGAGCGAGCGGCGGAGGAAAGAGCACCCGAAGCGGAACGAGCGGCACCCGGAGAGGCACCGCCGTCAAAGCCGGCCGTCGCGCCGCCAACAAAGACCGCGGCGCGCAACGAAGTGCGCGCATCGGAAGAGCGACCTGCGGCCCGTTCGGTCACCGCCGGAAGGGTGCCGCAGAATCTCTCACGCGCGCCGGTGCGCTTTCTCTGGCAAACCGACGCCGCCGACCGTTTCCTCTTCCTTTCGCCCGGCCTCGCTCAGGTCGTCGGCCGCAACGCGGAGATCGTCGGCGAGCGCTGGCAGGAAGCGTCGGCACGGCTGAGGCTTGATCCGGGTGGCCGCATCGCGCGCGCGCTTCGCCAGCGCGACACCTGGAGCGGGCTCACCGCCTGGTGGCCGATCGAAGGCTCGAACGTGCGCGTGCCGGTGGAGCTGACGGCGCTTCCCGTCTTCGGCGGCGACCAGTCCTTCCAGGGCTTTCGTGGCTTCGGCATCTTGCGGCCGGCCGAGGCGCTGATGCCGTCGACCTTCGAGGCGCGCTTCGGTCCGGCCGGGCCGCTCGGCGAGCCGCAGCCGCCTTACGAGGAGTCGCTTGCCGCGAACGTCGTTCCGATCCGCGCCGATCTTGAGCGCATGGCCGATAGCGCGCGCCTCACCACACAGGAACGGAACGCCTTCGAGGAAATCGCCGCCGCGCTCCGCGATCGGGTCATCGACGGCTTCGCTGCCAAGCATGCGGCCGAAGCTCAAGAAGCCGCCGAGGCGGAAACGCCTACCGACGTCGAGCCGCCTTCAGGGAGAGTTGAGCCGCCGCCGCCCGCTTCCGAGCCCTCGGCAGCGGAAGCACCGCCAGCGGAAGCGGAGAAGAAAGAGGCCGCCGCACCGCGAAGCAGCGTGGCACCAGTCGCAGACCCCCGTCTTTCCGCCTTGTCGGAGCAGCTTGCAGAAGCGCGCCGGCGGCTGCGCGAGATGACCGCGATTCTCGACACCGCGACCGATGGCGTCGTCGTCCTCGATCAGTCGGGCGCGATCGAAAGCGTCAACGCCAGCGCCGAGGCGCTCTTCGGGCTCGACGCGTCCGAGATGGTGGGGAGGCAGTTCGACGACCTCTTGACGCCGGAGAGCCGAAAGTCGGCGCTCGATTATCTCTCCGGCCTCCGCGACAGCGGCGTCGCCAGCCTTCTGAACGAAGGGCGCGAGGTCGAGGCTGCGGCCGGCGCGGGCTCGATCCCGCTCTTCATGACGATGGGGCGAATTTCGAGCGAGGAGGGGCAGCGCTTCTGCGCCGTGCTTCGCGACATCACGCATTGGAAGCGGATCGAGGCGGAGCTGACGGCGGCGAAGCGCGCGGCGGAGGACGCGTCCACGCAGAAATCGGAGTTCCTCGCCCGCGTCAGCAGCGAGATCCGCACGCCGCTAAACGGCATCATCGGCAGTGCCGAGGCGATGATCGAGGAGCGCTTCGGCCCGGTCGAGAACGAGCGCTACCGCGAGTATCTGCGCGAAATCCGCGGCTCCGGCGAGCACGTCGTCAACTTGGTCAACGACCTCCTCGACATTTCGCGGATCGAGGCCGGAAGGCTCGCGCTTGAATTCGCCGCCGTGCCCCTGAACGAGATCGTGCACGAGGCGATCGGCCTGATGCAGACGCACGCGAGCCGCGCGCGCGTCGTGCTCCGCTCCAGCCTCTCGCGCGAAGTCCCGGCGATCGTTGCCGACGAGCGTACGCTTCGCCAGATCGTGATGAACCTGCTCTCGCATTCCGTGCGGCACGCCGGGCCGGGCGGACAGGTGATCGTCTCGACCAGCCTGAGCGAGAACGGCGAGGCGCTGCTTCGCGTCCGCGACACCGGCCACGGCATGACGGAGGCGGAAGTGGCGCGTGCGCTCGAGCCCTTCCGCGACCTTTCGATCGCAAGCCTCGCGGACCGCGCCGGCACCGGCCTCGGACTGCCTCTGACGAAGGCGCTGGTCGAAGCGAACCGCGCGTCGCTTTCGATCAGAAGCGCGCGCGGCGAAGGCACGGTGCTGACGGTGACGATCCCGCCGACCCGGGTTCTTTCGGAGTAGGCGCGTCTAGTAAGCCTGCTCTTCGAAGATCGGTTCGACCGAGCGGCCCCAGCGTGTCTCGTATTGCCAGATCAGGTTCTCCGCCGGCGTTTTTCCAAGCGCGAGCGTCTCTTCAAGCGGGTGAAGATAGGGCGCCTCGTCGGCCGCCCCGTTTCCGGAAATGCCGCGCCGCTTCAGCCCGTCGCGCGCAAGCGCGACGACGTCGCGCGCAATGTCGAGCACGGTGCGGTTGCGGAATGGCGTGGCAAGCGCCGTCTTCGGCACGGCATCGCGAAGCGCCTGCCGCTCTTCCGCCGTCCAGTCGGCAATGAGGGCCTTCGCCGTATCGAGCGAGGTCTGATCGTAGAGGAGCCCGACCCAAAGCGCCGGGAGGGCACAGAGCCGCCGCCACGGCACGCCGTCGGCGCCGCGCATTTCAAGATAGGTCTTGAGCCGGACCTCGGGGAAGAGCGTGGAAAGATGGTTCTTCCAGTCGCCCATGGTCGGCTGCGGCGCGGGAAGGTCGTTCGGCGCGACGCCTTCCATGAATTGCCGGAAGGTGAAGCTCGTCATGTCGTGATAGCGCCCGTCGCGCACGACGAAATACATCGGCGCATCGAGCGCCCAGTCGACGTAGCGCTCGAAGCCGAAGCCGTCGAGAAAGGCGAAGGGCAGCATCCCGGTGCGGTTCGGATCGGTGTCGCGCCAGATCTCGGAACGGTAGGAGAGGAAGCCGTTCGGCCGGTTTTCGGTGAAGGGCGAGTTGGCGAAGAGCGCCGTCGCGATGGGCTGCAGCGCAAGCCCGACGCGCATCTTGTCGCGCATGTCGGCTTCGTCGGAGAAATCGAGGTTCACCTGCACCGTGCAGGTGCGGAACATCATGTCGAGGCCAAGCCTGCCGACCTTCGGCATATAGTTCGCCATGATCTTGTAGCGCGACTTCGGCATCACCGGCGTCTCGGAGAGTTTCCATTTCGGGCTCATGCCGAGCCCGAGGAAGCCGATGCCGAGCGGGTCGGCGATCTCGCGCACCTGGGCGAGGTGGGAATGCACCTCGCGGCACGTGCGGTGCAGCGAGCGGAGCGGCGCGCCCGAGAGCTCGAACTGCCCGCCCGGCTCGAGCGAGATCGCGCCGCCGCCGACCGGGTCGGCAAGTCCAATGATGTTCTCCCCGTCGCGGATCGGCTCCCAGCCAAGGAGCCCCTGCATGCCTTCGAGCAACGCGCGGATGCCGCGCCGGCCGTGATAGGGGACGGGCGCGTGGCCGTCCTTGTAGAAGCCGAATTTTTCATGCTCGGTGCCGATCCGCCATTGCGCCCGCGGCTTCGCACCCGATTCAAGATGCGCGGCGAGCTGCGTGCGGCTTTCGATCGGCGTGTCGTCGGCTGTGTCGCGCGCCATGTGTTCCCCGGGAAAGGCGCCGGACCATAATCACGCGTCCGGCGGGCGCAAGCCTTTTATCGCCAATCGCCGATGAATGATTGGACAAGCGCCATCGCCGCGACCGCTGCTGTGTCGGCCCTGAGGATGCGGGGCCCGAGCGACAGCGCCGTGACGTAGGGCCGGGCGAGGAGATCGGCGCGCTCCCTTTCGGAGAATCCGCCCTCCGGGCCGATCAGGAGGGCCGGCGGGCCCGCGCGGCAAGTCTTTCAGCGCCTCGGCGGGATTCGCCGTCGGCGCCGCTTCGTCGCAGAAGATGAGTCGACGCTCGGCATCCCAGTCCGCGAGGGCGGCGGCGAGCTTCTTCGGCGGATCGATCGCCGGAAGCGCCAGCACACCGCATTGTTCTGCCGCTTCGATGACGTTCGCTCGCATGCGGTCGAGGTTGACGCGGCCGACTTGCGTGAACTCGGTGAGAACGGGCGAGAGCCGCCCGGCGCCCATCTCGACGGCCTTCTGCACCATGTAGTCGAGCCGCGCGTGCTTGAGCGGCGCAAAGAGGTAGTGGAGGTCGGGGAGGGGCGTCTGTTCCCTGAGCTTCTCTTCGACCGCGAGTGCACAAGCCTTCCGTTTTGCCTCGACGATCCGCGCGCGCCACTCTCCGTCGCGCCCGTTGAAGAGGAGAACGGCGCCGCCATCCTTCAGGCGCAGAACGTTGAGGAGGTAGTTCGTCTGGTTGGCATCGGCCGCGACACGCCCGCCGGCCGAAAGGCCGCTCTCGACGAAAAGACGCGGGCTCTTGAAGTCGTAACTCATGGCGGCCTCCGGCTTGAAGAGGCGGGAGAGGCGCGTCAAGAGAGCGGCCGGCTGTCTGCAGCCACGGCTTGCATCGTATATATAGTAACGTATATGAGACCATCGCTTCGATGATCGAACTCGTCCAATACGTGACGGCGGGAGGGTCTTGCCCGTTCGCGGAATGGTTCGATGGGCTCGACAGCCGAGCGGCGCTGAAAGTGCGTACCGCCCTCGCGCGGATGGAGGTCGGCAACCTCGGGGGATCGAAGTCGGTCGGGGAGGGTGTCCTGGAGCGACGGATTGATTGGGGTCCGGGATACCGAATCTACTTTGGCCGGGATGGAGGCCAACTCATCGTCCTTCTCGCGGGCGGCACGAAGAAACGGCAGGAGGCCGACATAAGGCGAGCCCAAGAATATTGGGCGGAATATAGGCGGCGAAGGAAGGAGCGCGGAGAGCCATGGCGCTGACGAGAAGCTTCAAGGAGACGGTGAAGGAACGTGCCCAGCGCGATCCCGACTTCCGTGTCGGTTTGCTGCGGGAGGCGGTTGAGGCTCTCCTTCGCGACGAGATCGACGTCGGGAAAGTCCTGCTTCGCGACTACATCAATGCGACTGTCGGCTTCGCGGATTTGGCCGGAGCCACGCACAAGAACCCGAAGAGCTTGATGCGGATGCTGAGTGCCGAGGGGAATCCTCGGGCAGACAACCTGTTCTCAGTCATCGCCCATCTCCAGAAAGTCGAGGGCATCGAGCTCGGCGTTAACGTCCGGCCCTGAGATTGTCGCACGACACGATGAGCGCTCCCGCCACCAACGTCGCCGAATATTCGGTCTCCGAGCTCTCGTTCGCGCTGCGGCGGATGGTGGAGAACGAGTTCGAGCACGTGCGCGTGCGCGGCGAGGTCTCCGGCTTCAAGGGCGCGGCCGGCTCCGGCCACTGCTATTTCACGCTGAAGGATTCCGGCGCGGCGCTTGAGGCCGTGGTCTGGAAAACGACATTCCAGCGCCTGAAATTCAAGCCCGAAGATGGGCTGGAGATGGTGGCGACCGGGCGGCTCACCACCTATCCGAGCCGCTCGCGCTATCAGCTCATCGTCGACTACCTCGAGCCCGCCGGCGCCGGCGCGCTGATGGTGCTCTTAGAAGAGCGGCGCAAGAAGCTTGCCGCAGAAGGCCTCTTCGACGCCGTGCGCAAGAAGCCGATCCCCTATCTGCCGGCTGTGATCGGCGTCATCACCTCGCCGACGGGCGCCGTGATCCGCGACATCCTGCATCGGCTGCGCGACCGGTTTCCGCGCCGCGTTCTGGTCTGGCCCGTGCGCGTGCAGGGCGAAGGCGCGGCGGAGGAGGTGGCGGCAGCGATCCGCGGCTTCAATGCGATCGCCCCGGAGGGGGCGCTGCCGCGCCCCGACCTTCTGATCGTGGCGCGCGGCGGCGGTTCGATCGAAGACCTCTGGGCCTTCAACGAGGAGGCCGCGGTCCGCGCCGTCGCGGCAAGCGCGATTCCGGTGATCGCCGCTGTCGGCCACGAGACCGACTGGACGCTGGTCGACCACGCTGCCGACCTTCGCGCCCCGACCCCGACAGGTGCTGCGGAGATGGCGGTGCCGGTCAGGGCCGAGCTTCTCGCGCAGACGCGCGAACTTGCGAGCCGTCACGAGCTCTCGCTTCGCCGCTTCATGGAGCACCGCCGCCGCGACTATCTCGCGCTTTGCCGCGCGCTCCCCTCGCTCGCCGATCTCCTGGCGTTGCCGCGCCAGAAGCTCGACGACGTCGGCGGGCGGCTTGGGCGTTCGCTCGTGACCGAGGTCGCGAAGAAGCGTGAGCGCTACACCGCCATCGCCGCCCGCCACCGCCCGGCGATCCTCCATCGCGCGCACGCGCTGCGTCGCGAGCGGGTGATGCACACGATGGCGCGTATGGCGTCCGCGCACGGCAGCGTGGTGCGACAGGCGCGCCGCGATTCTTTGCGCACAGCCGCACGCCACGATGTCGCCAGCCTCACGCGGGTTGTTGCCCGCCACCGGGAGCGCTACGTCCAAGTCGCACGCCTCTTCCAGACGCTGCGCGAGACCGTGTCGCCGGACGCGATTCTTTCACGCGGCTTCGCCATCGTGCTGGATTCGAGCGGCGGCACCGTGCGCTCACCCGAGCAGGTGGCGACCGGCGATCCGCTCCTTATCAAGGTGGCGCAAGGCGCGATCACCGCCGCCGTCACGGTTGGGCTGAAGGGAAAGACGAAGCGATCGCCGCGCGGCGGAGGCAGCTCCTCCGGCGACCAGGGCTCGTTGCTCTAGATCTCCGGGCCGCGGTCCCCTGTGACCGCAGATTTGCGTCGTGCTATGCGCTTCGGGCAAAGGTCGGATATGCGCGTCCTCGTCATCGAGAATTATCCGAAAACGCCGCTCGGGCTCGTCGGCGAGGCGCTCGCCGAGGCCGGCGCCGAACGGCGGGTCGTGCGCACGCACGCCGGCGAAGCCCTGCCGGAATCGCCCGAGGGCTTCGATGCGCTGATCATGCTCGGCGGCGCGCAGGATGCGCTCGACGACGAGAACCATCCCTACCTGAAGGATGAAGCCGCGCTTGCCCGCACCTTCGGGGAGGCCGACAAAGGCGTTCTCGGAATCTGCCTCGGCGCGCAAATTCTGGCGCGCGGCTACGGGGCGAAGAACATTCTCGGCCGCCCGATCGAGTTCGGCTGGCACGAGGTGCGCGCGACCGAGGCCGGCCGCGCCGACCCACTGCTTTCAGAGATGGGCGAAGCGGCGTCGATCTTCCACTGGCACGTCGACACATTCACCCTACCGCCAGGGGCGGTGCATCTTGCAACGAGCGCGATGACGCCGATGCAGGCCTTCCGCCTCGGCCGCGCCGTCTACGGTATCCAGTTCCATTTCGAGGCCGGCACCGAGCTCGTTTCGAGCTGGACACGGGATTTCGCCGCCGAGATCGCCGACTATGCGCCGGACTGGTTTGACCGCCATCCCGAGGAGGCGCGCCGTCACGGGCCAATCGCCGACGCGACGGGGCGGGCGCTTGCCCGCGCCTGGGTCGCGCGCGCCGCCTCCCCAAGCGGCGCGAAGCCGGCTAGAACAAGGCGGAGCGAATTCGTGCCGGAGTCTCAGCCATGAACAGGATCAAGATCGCCATCGCCGCGCTGCTTCTCGCCGCGACCCCAGCCGCAGCCCTGCCGGACCTCGGCGGCCGCCCGGTGAAGGCGGTGACGGAGAACGCCTACGTGCCGCTCAACTTCGCCGATCCGAAGACCGGCCAGGGGATCGGCTGGGAGTACGACGCCGTCAACGAGATCGCCAAGCGGCTGAATCTCAAGGTCGAATGGAACCTGTCGAGCTGGGACACGATGATCCAGGCGGTGCGCGAGGGCCAGTTCGATATCGGCATGGACGGCATCACCATCAACGCCGAGCGCAAGGCGCAGGTCGATTTCTCCGACCCCTACATGATCTCCGAGCAGTACATGCTGGTGCGCGCCGACGAGAACCGCTTCACCGATGCAGCGAGCTTCGCCAAGGACGGAAAGCTCCTGGTCGGAGCGCAGGCCGGCACCACGAACTTCTACACCGCTGTCTACAACGTGCTCGACGGCGACGAAGCCAATCCGCGCATCAAGCTCTTCGACACCTTCGGCGCTTGCGTACAGGCGCTGAAGTCGGGCGACGTCGATCTGGTCCTGATGGATAAGACCTCGGCCGCCGGTTACATTGGCGCCTCGCCCGGCTCCTTCAAGATCGTCGGCGAGCCGCTCGGGCGGGAAGAATTCGGTTTCATCTTCACGCCAGGCTCCGATCTCGTGGCGCCGATCAACGCCGCGCTCGCGGAGATGAAGGCGGACGGCACGATCGACAAGCTGAACCAGAAGTGGTTCTTCGAATACCAGTCGAAGCAGTGAGCGCGAACCCTCTCCCATCCGAACTCGGATGTTTCCGAGTTCGGCCCGTCAATTGAATCCGAAGTGGGGAACACCCCACTTCGGTGGGAGAGGGTGGCTGCGAAGCAGCCGGGTGAGGGGATGGAGCCGGTCCGGATCGCCCGCAGCCCCTCACCGGAATCGCAGCGCGATCCGACTGCTCCCCCTGGAAAAGGCGGGCAGCGCCGCGAGTTTCCGTTCTGGCTGCTTGCTGCAATCCTGCTTGCGGTTCTCTTCTTCTGGCTGATCGCCGCCGACTATGACTACCGGACGATCTTCTCCGCCCTTCGCAAGGGCGTGTTCGTCACGCTCTGGGTCACGATCGTCGCTTTCGCGCTCGCCGCGGCCCTCGGCCTTCTGGTCGCGCTCGGGCGCGTTTCGCGGCTGCGCGTTATGCGCGAGATCGCGACCTTCTACGTCGAGATCCTGCGCGGCATTCCGGTCCTGGTGCTGCTCTTCTACGTCGCCTTCGTCGGCGCGCCTGAGCTCGTCCATTTCTGGAACTGGGCCTTCGACTGGCTGATTCAGGCCGGGCTTCTTCCCGCGCTCTCCGTCCGCAACTTCGACCTCACCTGGCGCGCGATCTTCGCGCTGATGGTGAGCTATTCCGCTTATCTTGCGGAGATATTCCGCGCTGGGATCGAGGCCGTGCCGAAGGGCCATCTGGAGGCTGCCTGGTCGCTGGGCCTGAGCCGCTGGCACACCTTTCGCTTCATCGTCTTTCCGCAGGCGGTCCGCGTCGTGCTGCCGCCTCTCGGCAACGATTTCGTCGCCATGATCAAGGATTCCGCCCTCGTCTCCGCGCTCGGCGTGCAGGACATCACGCAGCTTGGAAAGGTTTATTCCGCCTCAACCTTCTTGTTCTTCGAGACCTACAACGTAGTCGCTTTCCTCTATCTCGTGATGACGCTGTCGCTCTCGCTCCTCGTGCGCGCGCTTGAGCGGCGGCTGAAGGGCAAGGGGCAGGTCGGAGGCTGAGCATCGATGCGGCATCACGGTCAGTGGGTGTGGCCGGCACGCTGATATAGAGTTGAATTCGGGTCGGGTGGCCGCGCGTTGGAGAAGACGGATAGATGGACAGCGTCGTCACGTTTCTAGGAACGATCTTCCTGCGCTACGGAAGGGGTGCCCTTCCGATCGTCGTGCTCGCCGCCTATTCGCTCGCCGTGCCGGACGAGACGATCTTCGGCAGCGAGCATCTGGAGCATCTGCTCGACTTCGTCGCCTTGGCGGTGGTGCTCCTCGGATTGACCGTCCGCGCGCTTGCGATGGGCGGCGTCAGGCGCCCTGGCGACGTCGGTTCAGGCCTCGTCGAAAACGGACTCTACGGCCTCTGCCGCAATCCACGCTACCTCGGCAGCCTGCTTGTTGTGATCGGCATCTTTCTGATGCACGGAGCGCTTGAGGTAGTGCTCGTCGGCAGCGCTGCCTGCATCTTCATCTACGCCGCGATGGTGCGCGTTGAAGAGAAGGAGCTCAGCGCCCGCTACGGTGAGTCTTACCGCGCTTATGCGGCGGCGGTGCCGCGCTGGCTTCCGCGTCTGTCGCGCTTGAGCGCTGCGGATTTCCGCATCGATTTCAGCGTACGTCGCGCGCTCTCCAACGACTGGCCGACGATCGCAGCGACCGTTGTCGCGCTGGGCTTCACCGAGGTGCACGAATTGCTGTCGCCCGCGCTCGCGGCCTCGTCGCAGACAATTCTGATCGCGGTGACGGCGAGTCTTGCGGCGATCACATCGCTCGCGATCGCAATGCGCACGGCAGGCGCCGGCGCGCCGACGCCAGGCGGCGGTGGATCGCTCAGCGATCCGATCCGCTTTGCCGGCCCTCGCACGCGCGGCATCCGCGTTGACGGACGTGTGCGGCAGGTCGATCGTCTGGAGAACATGCTGAGCCTCGGACAACAGGAGGCGATCCTTGAGGCGACGCTCGAAGCGGCCGAGCTCAAGCCGGGCGAAAGCCTCGTCGACATCGGCTGCGGCACCGGCAAGCTTGCCGTCGCTGCTGCCGCGATGCTTGGCGACAAGCACGGCGGCACAAGCCACGTGCTCGGCATCGACGCCACGCCCGGCATGATCGATCTCGCGATCGAGCGCGCCCACGACGCTGGCGTCGCGGCCGATTTCCAGGTCGGCATCGCCGAGGCGCTGCCGCTTGCCGACGAAGCCACCGACGCCGTCACCTCCTCCTATTTCTTCCATCACCTCCCCTCCGAGGTGAAGCCGGAGGCGCTGCGTGAGATGTGGCGCGTGCTTGCGCCGGGTGGGCGCCTCGTCATCACCGACTATGCCCGCGCCCGCGGGCTCTACGGGCTGATCGCGTCGATCCCGATGCGCGCGAATTTCTATGAATATGTGCGCCCGCAGCTCGGTGGAGAGCTCGAGCGGATCATCGCGGCGGCGGGGCTCGGCGAGCCGGAGACATGCGCCGTCTTTCTCGGCTACATCACCGTCATGCGGCTAAGGAAGCCGCGTTGAGCCACGCGCTCCGGCGAACAGGATCATTATATGCCCGAGATCGTCATTCACCTCGTCGAAGGCCGCGATCCGGAGAAGAAGCGGCAGCTCATGAGGGATATCACCGACGCGGTGGTCAAGAATTTCAGCGTCGATCCGGAGGCTGTCGTTGTGCAGATCGTCGAGTCCTCAAAGGCCGACAAGATGAAGGGCGGAAAGCTCTTCTCGGAGCGCACGCCGCCGAAGCCTCAGACGGCTTAGGCGACGGCGCGCGTGTGGGGTGTGGCTGAGAGACTCGCGACGAGCGCCTGAAGCTCGCTTGCCGGCACCGGTGTCGAATAGAGGAAACCCTGCGCTACCGTGCAGCCGATCTCGCGCAGGAAAGCCGCCTCCCGCTCCGTCTCGACGCCTTCCGCGATCGTCGTCACGCCGAGGCTTCGGCCGAGCCCGACGATGGCGTTCACGACCTTGGCGCTCTCCTCCCGCTCGTGCAGCGTCTTGATGAACGAGCGGTCGATCTTGATCTTGTCGAAGGGAAGCTCCGACAGATAGCAGAGGCTCGAATAGCCGGTGCCGAAATCGTCGAGCGCTATCTTGATGCCGACGCTTTTCAGCGACGAGATCACGCGCTTGGCCGAGGCCAGGTCGGTGACGAGCGCGTGCTCGGTCAGCTCCACCTCGAGCCGGTGCGGCGGGAAGCCGGTCTCGTTCAGGATGGCGAGAATGCCAGGCGCCAGCCATTCGTCCTGGATCTGCTGCGGCGCGACGTTGACGGCGATCGACAGATCGTCAGCCAGCGGGAGCGCGGCTTTGCATGCCGATCTCAGAATCGTCATCGTCAGCGCACCGATCTGCCCTGACGACTCGGCGAGCGGGATGAAGTCGACCGGCTGCACGATGCCCCGGGTTGGATGCTCCCAGCGACTCAGCACCTCGAAGCCGCGCAGCTCGCCCGTGACAAGATCGATGAGCGGCTGGAAGTAGGGCACGATCCGGCCCGAGCTCGATCGCTTCGCGCAGCTCCTCCTCGAGCTTGGCGCGCGCGTCGATCTCCGCGACCATGCTCGAATTGTAGAAGCGCACCGAGCCGCGGCCTTCCTGCTTGACGCGATAGAGCGCGATGTCGGCTTTTCGGATCAGGTCTTCTTCCGTGCGCGCGTCGGTCGGATAGACGGCAAGGCCGACGCTCGCACCGATCTGGACGGTGATGCCTTCGAAGGCCATCGGCTCCGACAGCTCTTCGATGAGCCGCTTGCCGACAACGCGCGGAATCTCGTCGTCGCTCGGATATTCGATCACCGCTACGAACTCGTCGCCGCCGTAGCGCGCCCGTATCTCGCCGCGTCTTAAGACGCGCGACATGCGGTGCGCCACCGCTTTCAGGACGAGGTCGCCGACCAGATGGCCGTAGCGGTCGTTGATCGGCTTGAACCGGTCGAGGTCGATCATCAACACCGCGAGCTTGCTGCGGTTGCGGTCGCTGCGCCCGATCGCTGCGTGCAGCGCCTCGCGCAGCGACGCGCGGTTGGCAAGCCCGGTCAGAAGATCGTTCATGGCGAGCGTCTGGATTTTCCGCTGCGCCTCGAAGAGCACCGTCTCCGACTTGCTGAGCGTCGTGGTCAGAACGCGCCACAGGATTGCCGCGCCAGCGACCGAGATGAGCACCACGAGCGAGATCGCGATCATCGCGCGCTGCTGCACCGCGGTGCGCTCGGCGGTGACGGATGCGATCATGCCGTCGACGAAGCGGGCCGTGCCGGCACTGAGAGTCCGTTTGTAGCGTGCATAATCCGGGCCATCGAGGATGGCTCGCGCGGTTCCCGTGTCGCCTTTTCTGACCGCGTCGAACGACTTGCGCTCAAGCTCGACCAGCCGGTCGTTGGCGAACCGCGTCTCGGAGTCGAAGCGTTTGGCGACCGCCGGCGGCGCCAGCGCGACGGCCTCCGCGATGGCGCCGTTGATCAGTGGGATGTTGGCCTCGTAGCGATCGATCCAGCGTGCTTCGCCTGTCGCGGTCGCCATGTTCGCCGACATCGTCAGCCGCTCGTCGGCCAGCAGGATCAGGTCGGCGGCGGTGTGCGCCTGCACGAGCCTCTCTGTGGTCGCGAGGATGCGGTCTTGGAAATAGGCCCGCTCGGCGAGGAAGCCGCCGACGATCACGACCGCGCCCACGAGCGCGACCAGTGCCGAGCGGCGTGCGCTCGCCGTCGCCTGCTTGAATATCGAGCCGGTGTGCATCGGCCCCCTCGCGCAAAGACCCGCCATCAAGGAGGGAAGTGAGCTAAGATTGTGTAAATCGAGTCTGCTACCCCGCGGGGGACGAGGAGTTATCCGCGGTTTGAGTGGCGCCGCCGCGATCAAGGAGACGTCGCGGACGAAGGCTTGGGCGGGGACTTGGGACACGCAAGCCCGCGTCACCCGGCTGCTTGGCGCGGCGGGCGTTTCGGGCCATCCTCCTTTCCGCAAGAACCGAACGGGTACGAGGAATGATCGACGATCCCCCGCTTCTCACTGTCCGCCGCCGCTTCCCGCGCCCGAGCGCAGAACAGCTCGCCGCCTTCCACGGCGCGCTGACCGGCCACGTCGTCGACGCAATGGATGGCCGCGGCGCGCTCGACTACCGCATCAAGCCGATCGCCGATGCGAAGACCTTCTGCGGCACGGCCTTGACCTGCGAGGCGGGCCCGGCCGACTGCCTCGCCGTCTTCGGCGTGCTCGATGTGGCAAAGCCTGGCGACGTCATCCTCTGCGCGACCGATTCGTTCTCCAATACTGCCGTCATCGGCGATCTCGTGATGGGCATGATGAAGAATTGTGGCATCGCAGCCTTCGTGACGGACGGTCTGGTGCGTGACACGCCCGGAATCCGCGCAGTCGGGCTGCCGTGTTTCGCAGCCGGCGTCACGCCCAACTCTCCGACGAAGACCGGGCCCGGAACCGTGGGCTTCCCCTTGATCGTGGGTGGTGTCGCGGTCACGCCCGGTGACATCGTCGTTGCCGACGAGGACGGCGTCGTGGTCGTGCCGTTCGCGAAGATCGGTGAGACGATCAAGCGGCTCGCCGACGTGCGCGCAATGGAGGCTGACCTTGAGGCGAAAGTGAAGGCGGGGCTGGTGAAGCCCGACTTCATGGCGACCATGATCCCGCCGGGGCGGGTGCGCGAGGTCGACTGAGGCTCAGCGCCGCGGCGCGCTGCGAAGCAGGTCCGGCCCGATATCTGCGGTGCTGCGCACGCCGCAAAGGCCCATGACGCGGTCGATCTCGGTCCGGAAGATTTCAAGCACGCGGGCGACTCCCGCTTCGCCCGCCACCGACAGCCCCCAGAGCTGCGGCCGCGCGATCAGGCAGGCGCGCGCGCCGAGCGCCAGCGCCTTGACCACGTCCGCGCCGCGGCGGACGCCGCCGTCGAGAAGCACCGGGATGCGTCCGGCGACGCTTTCCACGACCGCCGGCAGCGCCTCGACCGACGACACGGCGCCGTCGAGCTGGCGGCCGCCGTGGTTCGATACGATCAGCCCATCGACACCGCGCGCCGCCGCCTCGCGCGCCTCGACCGGGCTCAGCACCCCCTTCAGGATGAGCGGCCCGGTCCAGATGCGCCGCAACTCGTCGACGTCGCGCCACGACATGGATGGATCAAGCATCTCGGCGACGCGCCCTGCGAGCCGCGTCAGCCCTGAGGCGTCGCCGGGCTTGACGTAGTTCGCGAAGGTGATGCGCTTCAATTCGCGCCGCATGCGCCAGAGCCAGGGCAGCTTGACCGCCATTGCCGCGACATCAAGCGGCGCGAGCTTCGGCGGGATCGTGAAGCCGTTTCTGATGTCGCGCTCACGGTTTCCGGTGAGCTGGTTGTCGATGGTCAGGACCAGCGCATCGTAGCCGGCGGCCTGCGCGCGCTCGGCAAGCTCGCGCGTGAAGCCGCGGTCGCGATAGACGAAGACCTGCATCCAGCGCGGTGAGATGCCGGTCGCCGCAAGCTCTTCAAGCGTGCAGACCGAGGCGTGGCTGAGACAAAACGCGGTTCCCGCCGCGGCAGCGGCGCGCGCCGCGCAGATCTCGCCGTTCGGCCAGAACAGCCCGGAAAGGCCGGTCGGTCCGATCATCACCGGCAGCGCCAGCGTCTTGCCGAAGAGCTCGACGGAGAGATCGCGGTCCGCCGCGCCGCGGAGCGTCTGCGGAACGAGTTGCAGGTGGTCGTAGGCTGCCTCGTTGCGGCTCAACGTCCATTCGTCTTCCGCGCCGCCGTCGGCGAAATCGAAGACCGGCTTCGGCAGCACACGCTCGGCCCGCCTCCGCATCTCGGCGACGCTGTAGACGCGTCGCTTCAGGGTCTCTGCATCCATGGAGCGGTCAGCCGTTCAAGCGGTAGAAGCGGACGGCGTTGTCGTGGAAGAGCTTGCGCTTCTCCTCCGCGCTCGCGCCTTCCGTGACCCAGTCGACGATCGCCACCCACTCGGGATAGCGGATCGCCAGCTCCATGACGTGCCAGTCGCCGCCGTAGAAGACACGGTCGATCCCGAAGCTCTCGATCGTGTGGGCGATGTAGGGCTTCAGCTGCTCGCGCGTCCAGTTCTTGTGGTCGGCCTCGTTGGCGACTCCGGAGATCTTGCAGTGGACGTTCTCGTGCGACGCGAGTGCCTTCATGTTCTCCCGCCACGGATCGAGAAGCCCATCCTTGATCGCCGGCTTGCCGATATGGTCGAGAACGAAGCGCACGTCCGGGCACGCTTCGACCATCTTGATCACGTTCGGCAGGTGATGGTGGAAGACGCAGATGTCGAAGGCTAGATCGTGGGAACCGAGCAGCTTCAGGCCGGCGATGAAGTCGGACCGGATGCAGAAGTCGGGGTCCTTCTGATTCTGGATCAGGCGTCTGACGCCGCGCAGGATCTTGTGCTTTCGGAGCTCTTCGAGGTCCTTCTCAACCGCCGTGCCTTGCTCGAGCGGCAGCGCCGCGACCATGCCCGTCACGTGCCTGACCGTCTTGGCGAGGTTTGCCACCCACGCCGCCTCGGCGAGGTGCTGCGGATAGTCGACGTCGACCTCGACGAATACGATCTGCTCGATCCTGACCGGCTTCGCCGCCGCATCAAGGTCGGAGGGAAGCTTCCTGGCTCTGAGCGAAGGCGCCCCGGCCGTCCAGGCGTAGCCGAAACGGCTCGGATCGAGCAGGTGGACGTGGCTGTCGACGATCGGAAAATCAGGCAACGGAAACCTCCCAGGGAGCCGGTCACCAGTGCCGAGTGCGGGCCGGCGGCGTCTTTTCACTCAGGTTAGCGTGCCCGCGTGGCGGGGTGGAAGGGCCATTGCGCCGGCTCGATCGACGCAGGCCGGTGCGCGCGATGCGTGAGCCGCCTAGGAATGCATCCGCGGCTTCTTCAGGAACAACTCGCGGTCGCTTGAGACGATGCTGGCTTCGATGGTCTCGCCGTCGCGGCTGACGATGAGCGGCACCGCGACGCCGGCCGGCCCGAGCGACCAGACCTTGCGGAAGAAGCCGGCGAGGCCCGTGACCGGCTCCCCCGCGACGGATTGGATCAGATCGCCCGGCTTCAGGCCCGCCTGATCCGCCGGCGCGCCGGCATAGACGCCGACCACGAACACCTTGCTTTCGAGATCGGTGGCGAAGAGCCCGAGCCAGGCATTCGGTGGGCGTCCGGCGCGCCCGGTCAAGAGAAGATCGTCGAGGATCGGCTTCAGAAGATCGATCGGCACCGCCATGTTGAGCTGGCCGCCTTCGCCGCCCGTCGTCCGTTGCTCCACCTGCAACGAGCCGATTCCAAGCAGGGCGCCGCCGGCGCCGATCAGCGCCGCACCGCCCCAATAAGGGTGCGCCGGTGCGGTGAAGATCGCCTCGTCGAGCACGTACTCCCAGTAGCCGGCGAATTCCTGCTTCGCCACGATGCGCGCGGCGAGCGAATGGCGGCGCCCGCCGGCGCCCGCCATCACGACGCGGCTTCCAGGCAGCGCGGCGCTTGAGTGCCCAAGTGGCAGCGGCGGCAGGTCGAGCGCGCCGAGCGCACGCACCAAGCCGAAGCCCGTTGTCTGGTCGTAGGCGATCGGGTGGCCCGGCAGGACGCGGTCGTCGGCGAGATTGATCCAGACCTCGTCCGCCTCGGTGATCAGATAGCCGATCGTGAGCACGACGTTGTCGCGGATGACGACGCCGTGCCCGCCGCGCTCCGTGCCGAGCACCTCGGCGGTGAAGGCGTCCTCCGGCACCTTGGTATGCAGGCCGACGATCGAGGTCAGCGCGCGCTCCAGGTCGAAATCATACTCGCCGGCCTTAGGTTGTCGGGCGGGCGTGATCTGCCAGTCGCTCAGGCTCGGCATATTGACTCCGTATGCTCGCGCTCTGTCGCGTCCCCCGCCACCAATATTGCCTGAAACGGGCGCGACGCGACACCGGCTCCATCACCAAAGCGTCAAGTGGGCCGGATGAAGGCGCGCCGGGCCTGCTCCGAAGCTGCCCGACAGGTGCAGCCGTCAATGTGGTCGTTGACGAGCCCCATCGCCTGCATGAAGGCGTAGACCGTGGTCGGACCGACAAATGACCAGCCGCGTTGCTTGAGCGCCTTCGAGAGCGCCATCGATTCGGGCGATCGCGACATCCCGGCGAGCGCGGCCCGGTCGAGGCGCTTCGGCCGGCTCTTCGCGCTCGGCTCGAAGCGCCAGACGAAGGCGGCGAGCGAGCCCGCTTCGTCGACGAGCTCGCGGGCGCGCTTGGCGTTGTTGATGACCGATTCGATCTTGCCGCGGTGGCGCACGATGCCGGGATCGGCGAGACAGCGTTCAACCTCGCGCTCTTTGAAGCGTGCGACCTTTTGAAAATCGAATCCGGCGAAGGCAGCGCGGAAGTTCTCGCGTTTTCTCAGGATCGTGATCCACGAGAGCCCGGCCTGGAAGCCCTCCAGGCAAAGTTTCTCGAAGAGCCGGTTGTCGTCGGCGACCGGCCGACCCCATTCGTTATCATGGTAGCTGAGATAGAGCGCGTCGCTGCCCGACCAGAAACAGCGCGGACGCCCATCGAGACCTTCGATCAGCCCTTCCGCCAAGCGCTTCATCTAGCCCCGACCATTGGCGCACGCCCGCTTGCCACTACGAAAGACATGCAACGCATTTTGCCCTCATGGCTTCGTCGACCGTCCGCCTTTCGCTCTCCGTCTCGCGAAACGCGCTTTTCCTCTGCGTCGCGTAGACGCCCGGACCAGCGTTCACCAACGCGGAGCTTCTCGACGGTTTCCGGCGCACGGTCTTCGGCTTCCGAATATCCGAGTGCGGGCCGGCAGTCCAACTTGCGCGCCCGTCTGAAGTGAAGTGACCGGCAACCGTTTCTTAGGCATAATGAAAAATTGCGCGAGGCGGCAATCGAGGCGCCGCCGGCCGTTCACTGAAGCGCAGCCATTTTCCGGCTAACGCTTCGTTATCGTTATCGACGACGAGTAGTGAGTACGTCATGCAGCGCACCATCCTTTCCGTCCTCCTCCTTTTTATGGCGTCCGGCTTCTCGCTCGCCTCCGCGGGCTCGGACCCGCAGATGAGCGGCGACCCGGCGATCGACGCCCAGTGGCTGCAGCTTGCGAGCAGCAGCGCGAACCCGGTCGGCTCGAATCCAATCGATCCGAACGCCGTGCCGGCGACCGGTATCTTCCGCGCCTTCGGCGGCACGAGGAGCGCGCCCGCGCAGGCGCGCATGCAGGCGCGGGCGCCGCGGCTGACGATCGAGCCCGCCTTCCTGCCCAAGGTCGTCAACCACCAGACCAACGAGCGCCCCGGCACGATCGTGATCGATACCGGCAGCCGCTACCTCTATGTCGTCCTCGATGGCGGCAAGGCGCAGCGCTACGGCGTCGGGGTGGGGCGCGAGGGCTTCGGCTGGAAGGGAAGCGTGCATGTCGGGCGCAAGGCCGAATGGCCGACCTGGACGCCGCCGGCCGAGATGCGCCAGCGTCAGCCCTACCTGCCGGTCTCCATGGACGGCGGGCCCGCTAACCCGCTTGGTGCCCGCGCGCTCTACCTCTATGACGGCGGGCGTGACACGCTTTTCCGCATCCACGGATCGAACGAGCCCTGGACCATCGGCCACGCGGTCTCGTCAGGCTGCATTCGCATGCGTAACGAAGACGTGATCGAGCTCTACAACCGCACGAGCGTCGGCACGAGGGTGGTCGTCCGCTAGTTGACACCCGAATTGGCTGGCCGATCACTCCGGCCGGCCCGCTGGCCCCGATTCGCCGGAGCGGCCTCGAGCGATGCCAAGATGCAACGCTTCCAGCGAAGCTTTGGCCGCGTGCTTTAAAGCTCTGCCGAAATTCAGTATGACACGGCCGAGTCTCTGCGATGGGCTTGGAGGTAGGGATGAGATTTACGCATGCGGCTGGGGTCGCGGTGCTGAGCGCGGTCTTTGGGCTCGCAGCCTTCGCGGCGATGGCGACGCCGCGCACTTTCTACGACCCGGCAAGCCATTCCTACGTGACCTACGATCCGGACAGGCTCCGCATGCAGTCACACGCCGCGGCAACCGCGGCGCCTGTGATGGTGCCCAAGGTCTATCCGAGGCCCGACAGGAAATTTGACCGGCAGATCGTCAACTACGACACGACGGAAGCGCCGGGGACCATCGTCATCGATACGGAGCAGAAGTTTCTCTATTACGTGCTCGAGGGCGGGCAGGCGATCCGCATGGGCGTCGGCGTCGGGCGCGAGGGTTTCGGCTGGACCGGCGTCGTTCACGTCGGCAACAAGCAGGAGAACCCGAAGTGGTTCCCGCCCTCCGACATGGTGGAGCGGCAGCCCGAGCTTGCAAAATATGAGGTTGACGGCATGCCCGGCGGCGACGGCAATCCGCTCGGCGTGCGGGCCCTTTATCTCTTCGACGACAAGGGCAAGGACACGCTCTATCGCATCCACGGGACGATCGAGCCGAATTCGATCGGACAGAACGTCTCCTCCGGCTGCATCCGCATGCTGAACGAGAACGTCACCGAGCTTTACGACCTAGTGAAGATCGGCGCCAAGGTCGTCGTGATGTAGAGCGGCCGACCGCCTCGAAGATAGATACCGAGCGGCCCGCTTCGGCGGGCCGTTTTGTTTTATGGGCGGATGAATCCGTCCTGAAACGCGATAGTACACCGCGAAACAAACGGGAAATCGCGCGGAAACCTTCACTCCTTATGCGGCACCCCAACGCCGCTCGCAAAGAGCCGGCATGGAGGGGTCAGATGCTTTCCTATCGTTTTGCTCGTTCCGCAGTAATCGGAATTGCCGCCGCCGTTACGCTGTCCGCGGTCGCCGGAGCCACGCCGTTCCGTGTCTACGATCCGACGCAGCACACCTTCGTCACCTATGACCAAGAGGTGGACCACAATCGTCCGCTCGACCCGAAATTTCAGGCTCAGGTGGTCCCATACGCCACCGAAGAGGCGCCGGGCACGGTCATCGTCGATACGACGAACAAGTTCCTCTACTACGTCCTCGCGGACGACATGGCGATCCGCTATGGCGTCGGCGTCGGCCGCGAAGGCTTCGGCTGGACGGGCACGGTCGAAGTGGGCGCGAAACAGGAATGGCCAACCTGGACGCCGCCGGCCGAGATGGTCGACCGTCGGCCGGAGCTGGTCGAATATTCGAACGGCATGCCCGGTGGCATCGATAACCCGCTCGGTGCCCGCGCGCTCTACCTCTTCGACCACGGCCGCGACACGATGTTCCGCATCCACGGCACGAACGCGCCCTGGTCGATTGGCGAGAACATGTCGTCCGGCTGCATCCGCATGCTGAACGAGCAGATCACCGAGCTTTACCAGTTCGTCCACGTCGGCACCAAAGTCATCGTGATGTGAACAGCGCGCAAAGCGCACCCGAAAGGGCAGCCCCGCGCTGCCCTTTCTTGTTTGACGCAATTCCCAACGACAATCCTGACGCGCTCTACCCGGCCGCTTTCCGCTTCGCCTCTTTGCGTCGCGCGTGGAGGATCGGCTCGGTATAGCCGTTTGGCTGGTCGCGTCCCTTGAAGACGAGATCGGAAGCCGCCTGGAAGGCGACGCTTCGGTCGAAGTCCGGGGCCATTGGCCGGTAGAGCGGATCGCCGGCGTTCTGCTTGTCGACCACCGCCGCCATCCGCTTCAGCGTCTCCGTCACCTGCGCCTTCGAGACGGTTCCGTGGTGCAGCCAGTTGGCGATGTGCTGGCTTGAGATACGGAGCGTCGCGCGGTCCTCCATCAGGCCCACGTTGTTGATGTCGGGGACTTTTGAGCAGCCGACGCCTTGGTCGATCCAGCGCACCACGTAGCCGAGAATTCCTTGAGCGTTGTTGTCGAGCTCTTTCTGGATGTCCTCCTTCGGCCAGTTCGGCCGCTCGGCGACGGGGATCGCCAGGATGTCGTCGATCGAAGCGCGCTTGCGCGATTTAAGTTCCTTCTGTCGCGCCTTGACGTCGACCTGGTGGTAATGGAGCGCATGAAGCGTCGCGGCGGTAGGCGAGGGGACCCACGCCGTGTTGGCGCCGGCCAGCGGATGCGCGATCTTCTGCTTCAGCATGTCGGCCATCAGGTCGGGCATCGCCCACATGCCCTTGCCGATCTGCGCGCGGCCGGGCAGGCCGCACAGAAGCCCGATGTCGACATTGGAATCCTCGTAGGCCTGGATCCAGGTCGACGCCTTCATGTCGCCCTTGCGGATCATCGGCCCCGCTTCCATCGAGGTGTGGATCTCGTCGCCCGTGCGGTCGAGGAAGCCGGTGTTGATGAAGACGATGCGATCCTTCGCGGCGCGGATCGATTCCTTCAGGTTCAGCGTCGTGCGCCGTTCCTCGTCCATGATCCCGATCTTGAGCGTGAAGCGCTTGAGCCCGAGCACGTCCTCGACGCGCCCAAAGATTGTGTCGGTAAAGCCGACTTCCTCCGGCCCGTGCATCTTCGGCTTTACGATATAGACGGAGCCGGCGCGGCTGTTGGCACGGCGGCCACTCTGGCCGATGTCGTGGAGCGCGATCGCCGAGGTCACCATTGCATCGAGGATGCCCTCCGGGATCGGCGCGCCGTCCTTGGTGACGACGGCGTCGATCGTCATCAGGTGCCCGACGTTGCGGACGAGCATCAGGCTCCGCCCGTGCAGCGTCAGCGTCCCGCCGCTCGCGCTCTTGAAGGTCCGGTCGGCGTTGAGCGCGCGGTCGACGGTTCTGCCGCCCTTGTCGAAGCTGGCGGTCAGGTCGCCATTCATCAGGCCGAGCCAGTTGCGATAGGCGGCGACCTTGTCGTCCGCGTCGACTGCGGCGATCGAATCCTCAAAATCCATGATCGTCGTCATCGCTGCTTCAACGACGATGTCGGCGATCCCGGCCGGATCGTCCTTGCCGATCGGATTCTTGCGGTCGATCAGGATCTCAAGATGTAGGCCGTGATGGCGAAGCAGGACTACGCTCGGCGCATCGTCCGCGCCCGCATAGCCGGCGAAACGCGCAGCGTCCTTCAAGCCGACCGCGCCGTTCTTCGCCGCGACCGTTAGCTTGCCGCCTTTCACGGAGATGCCGGCCGCGTCGCGCCATGTCGCGCCGTCAAGCGGTGCGGCTTCATCGAGAACGCCGCGCGCAAAATCGATGACACGCTGGCCGCGGACCGGATTGTAGCCCTTGCCACGCGCTGCACCGTCCGTGTCGGGAATTGCGTCCGTGCCGTAGAGCGCGTCGTAGAGGCTGCCCCAGCGGGCATTCGCGGCGTTCAGCGCATAGCGCGCGTTCATCACCGGCACGACGAGCTGCGGCCCCGCGACCTCGGCGATCTCCGGGTCGACGTTCGCCGTCGTGATAGCGAAGTCGGGTCCCTCGGGGAGCAGGTAGCCGATCATCTGCAGAAAGGTCTTGTACTCGGAGAGGTCGAAGTTCTTGCCGCGCCGGTCGCGGTGCCATCGGTCGATCTCCGCCTGCAGCCGGTCGCGCTTTTCAAGCAGCGCGCGGTTTTGCGGCGCCAGCTCACCGACGATCGCGTCGAGCCCGGTCCAGAATGCCTCGGGCGTGACTCCGGTCCCCGGCAACGCCTCCTCGTTCACGAAGTCGTAGAGGCTCCGCGCAACGGCGATGTCCCCGACCGCAACCCGATCCGTCATTCCGCTCTCCATTCCCGTGTTCTTAAGTTTCGCCGATGGGCCGCCGCTAAGAAACCCCTTCGCCGAAGGGCGAGCCGCCGCGCGTCAGGAAGTCTGGCTCGTCGTCGCCATAGGCCCAGTCGAGCAACTCCACCGTGTGCAGCACGGGGATGTGCGTGCCCGAACCGATCTGTGAGATGCAGCCGATATTGCCGGCGGCGATCACGTCTGGCGCGACGGCGGCGATGTTCTTGATCTTGCGCTCGCGCAGCCTGCCGGCGATCTCCGGCTGCAGGATGTTGTAGGTCCCGGCCGAGCCGCAGCAGATGTGCCCTTCCGGCACGTCGCGCACTTCGAAGCCGGCGTTTCTGAGAAGCGCCTTCGGCTGCGAGGTGATGCGCTGGCCGTGCTGCAGCGAGCAGGCGGCGTGATAGGCGACGACGAGGCCGGCGCCGCGCTTGCTCGGCAGCGGCTTTAGCCAGCCGAGAAATTCCGATACGTCGGCAGCAAGCGCGCCGACGCGCGCGGCCTTCTCCGCATAGGCAGGATCGTCGCGGAAGAGATGCGCGTAGTCCTTGATCGTGGTCCCGCAGCCCGACGTGGTCGTGATGATGGCATCGAGCCCTTCGCCGTCGATCTCGTCGATCCACGCGTCGATGTTGGCACGGGCGAGCTCCCGCGCCTGCTCTGCGCGCCCTATGTGATGCACAATTGCGCCGCAGCAGCCTTCGCCCTTGGCGAACACGACCTCGACGCCGAGGCGGCTCAAGAGCCTGACGGCGGCGATGTTGATGCCGGGATCGAGCACTGCCTGCGCGCAGCCATTGAGGAGCGCGATGCGCGCGCGGCGATTGCCCTCCGGCGTGAAGCTCACGCCGGGTTTGATCGTGGAGCGCGGCGGAAGATGCGCGGGCGCAAGCGCAAGCATGGCCTCGAGCCGCCGGCCGGCGACGCCAAATCCCCTGAAGAAGGGCGCGAACGAGCGCGCGAGCCCCGCAAGCCGCAGCGCCAGGCGGAAGCGGCGGCGATAGGGAAGCACCGCCGCAAGCATCTGGCGGATAATCCGGTCGAGAAAGGGCCGGCGATAGGTCTCCTCGATCCGGATCCGCGCCTGGTCGACGAGGCGCATGTAGTTCACGCCGGACGGGCAGGTGGTCATGCAGGAGAGGCAGGAGAGGCAGCGGTCGATATGCGTCGCGACTTCCTCCGATGCCGGCTTGTCGTTCTCCAGCATGTCCTTGATCAGGTAGATTCTTCCGCGCGGCGAATCCAATTCGTTGCCGAGCTCCAGGTAAGTCGGACACGTGGCGAGGCAGAAGCCGCAATGCACGCAGCGGCGGAGAACCGAATCCGCTTCCTGGGTGTCGGGATCGGCGAGCTGCTCGAGCGTGAAGGCGGTCTGCATTGTCAGATGCCTGCCGACATTCGCCCGGGATTGAGGATGCGGCGTGGATCGAACTGCTCCTTGAGCCGCTGCGACAGCCCCGCAAGCGCCTCCGGCTGCGGCTCGAAAGGAGAGATCGCCGAGCGGAGCGCCGGGTTGCCGCGGATCAGCGTCGCGTGTCCGCCGCCTGCGGCTGCGATCGCGGCGCGGATCGCACGCGCCAGCCCGTCGCTCGCCTCTTCCTCCACCTCGATCCAGACGAGCCCGCCCGACCAGTCATAGAAGTGGCGGATCGCGCGGTCGGCATCCAAGAGCGCCGCCACGACCATAGGCCCGGCGCTTGGGGCAACGCTGACGCGCCATACCGGGTTCGCGGTCGTTCCGAAGACCGAGACGTCGCGCACCGCGCGCCACGTCGCTTCGGACTGCGCCCCTTCGAGCACCGCGACCTCGCCGAGCCTACCGACCAGCGCGGTCAGCTTCTCGGCGCGATAGTCGACGGAGGGTGCGATGCCTTCGAGCCGGATCAGCGTTGCCGTGCGTCCGCCCGAGGCAAACGCCGCGTCGGGCACCTCGGCGACGAGCCGCTCGGGCAGATACGCTGCGCCTGAGACTTCGAAGGGCGTCCCCATCGCCTTGCAGAGCGCGGCGACGGCGGTCAGGTCGTCGAGCCCGGCGACGACCAGCGTCGCCGCGGCTTCCGGCTTCGGCAGCACCTTGAACGTCGCCTCGGTGACGACGGCGAGCGTGCCCCACGAGCCGGCGAGGCCCTTCGAGAGATCGTAGCCGGTGACATTCTTGACGACGCGCCCGCCGGATTTGAAAGCCTCGCCGCGGCCGGAGACGGCTTTGACGCCGAGCACGTGGTCGCGCGCCGCCCCGGCTTTGAGCCGCCGCGGTCCGCTCGAATTGGCGGCGAGCATGCCGCCCATCGTGCCGCGCCCGGGCGAGACGCCGAAGAGCGGCCCGAAATCCATCGGCTCGAAGGCGAGCATCTGGTTGTGGTCCGAAAGCAGCGTCTCGACGTCGGAGACCGGCGTCCCGGCCTTGACCGAAAGTACCAGCTCCTCCGGCTCGTAGAGGGTGATCCCGGCAAGGTTGGAGAGATCGAGGCCGTATTCCGTCTGCACCGGGCGCCCGAGACCGCGCTTCGAGCCGTGCCCGAGGACCTCAAGCGGAATCTCCTCCGCCGCCGCCCAGCGGACGGCGTTCAGCACACCCTCGGCATCGACGGGCTTGAGCGTCGTCTCCATTTCCCGGCGTCAAAACCTCGGCAGGTCGGGAAAAGCCACCTTGCCCTTGTGCACGTGCATGCGGCCGAGCTCGGCGCAGCGGTGAAGCTCGGGGAACATCTTTCCGGGGTTGAGCAGATGTTTCGGGTCGAAAGCGCACTTCACGCGCTCCTGCTGCGCGAGGTCGGCTTTGGAGAACATCACCGGCATCAGATCGCGCTTCTCAACGCCGACGCCGTGCTCGCCGGTCAGGACGCCGCCGACCTCGACGCAGAGCTTTAGGATGTCCGCGCCAAAGGCTTCGGCGCGCTCCAGCTCGTCGGACTTGTTGGCGTCGTAGAGGATCAGCGGATGCAGATTGCCGTCGCCGGCATGGAAGACGTTCGCGACGCGAAGCCCGTAGTGCTCGGAAAGCTCGCGCGTGCGGTGCAGCACCTCAGGCAGCGCCTTCCGCGGGATGGTGCCGTCCATGCAGTAATAGTCGGGCGAGATGCGCCCGACGGCCGGAAATGCCGCCTTGCGGCCGGCCCAGAATTTCTGCCGCTCGACTTCGTTGGCTGAGACGCGGAAGGTCGTCGCCTTGTTGGCGACGGCGATCTGCTCGACGCGCGTCAGGAGCGCGCCGACCTCGCGCTGCGGCCCGTCGAGCTCCACGATCAGGAGCGCCTCGACGTCGCGCGGATAGCCGGCATGCACGAAGTCCTCCGCCGCATCGATCGCGGGCTTGTCCATCATCTCCATGCCGCCCGGGATTATGCCGGCGCCGATGATCTCGGCGACGCATTGCCCGGCGTCCTCGCTCGACTCAAAGCCGATCAACGCCGCGCGCGCCGTCTCGGGCGAGCGCAGGATGCGGACCGTCACCTCGGTGATAACGCCGAGCAGGCCCTCCGAGCCGGTCATCAGACCGAGAAGATCGTAGCCTTCGCTGTCGAGATGCTTGCCGCCAAGCCGGACCACTTCGCCCGTGATCAGTACCATCTCGATGCCGAGCACGTTGTTGGCGGTGAGCCCATACTTCAGACAATGCACGCCGCCGGAATTCTCCGCCACGTTGCCGCCGATCGAGCAGGCGATCTGCGAGGAGGGGTCGGGGGCGTAGTAGAATCCGTGCCGTGACACGGCATTTGTCACGCCGAGATTGGTCACGCCCGGCTGCACCACCGCGACGCGATTGTCGTAGTCGACCTCAAGCACCTTGTTGAACTTCGACATGACGAGGAGCACGCCGTCGGCAAGCGGCAGCGCACCGCCTGAAAGCGAGGTGCCGGAGCCGCGCGGCACGACGCGGATGCCGTTCTCGTGGCAGTAGCGAAGCACGCGGCTTACCTCTTCGACCGTCTCAGGCAGTACCGCGAGCATCGGCACCTGCCGGTAGGCGGTAAGGCCATCGGTCTCGAACACGCGGAGCGCGTCTTCATGCGCGACCACGCCTTCACCCGGGACGATGGCGCGGAGATCCCGCGCAATCGCTTCGCGCTGGGCGAGCACGTCGGCCCTCGGCTTCGGCATTGTGAGCGTCATGCGCCCTTCACTAGGGCCTTTTCCCCGGCCTGTCGAATGGGCTTTCGGCCGGCCTCAAGCGTCGTGGTGACGGCGGCGTATGCGGCGAACAAGGAGCCAGATCACGACCACCACGACGGGGACGGCGGCTGCTGCAAGGAGGTCCGGATCAGCGCGGCTCCCGGCCGCCTGCGCGCCGTGCAGAAGATAGCTGATGAGCCCGACGACATAGTAGCTGACCGCCGCAACCGAGAGCCCCTCGACCGTGCGCTGCAGGCGAAGCTGCAGCTTGGCTCGCCGATCCATCGAGCTGAGGAGGTCGCGGTTTCCGTGCTCGAGCTCGACGTCGACGCGCGTGCGGAGCAGGTCCGCGGCGCGCGACAGCTTCTCCGACAGCGCCTCCTGGCGCTCCGATACGGTCTCGCAGGTGCGCATGGCTGGACCGAGGCGGCGGCTCAGGAAATCGCGCCACGTCTCGTAGCCAGGCACCGGCATTTCGTGCAGCACGTCGAGGCGCTGGCGCACGATTTCGTAGTAGGCGCGGCTTGCGCCGAAGCGGTAAAGGCTCGCAACGGAATCCGCCTCCAGCTCGGCGGAAAGCGCGATCAGCTCGTCGAGAAGCCTGGCGCTTTCGGTCGGCGTTCTGTTCAGCGCCGCTGTGATCCGCGCAAGCTCGCCCTCGATCCGCCCGAGCGACGGCGCCAGGCGTTGCGCTTCGGGGAGCCCGAGAAGCGCGAGCGTCCGGTAGGTCTCGACCTCGATCAGGCGCTGGGTCAGCGCACCGGCGCGCGCCGGGCCGAGCCCGCGGTCGAGCA
Source organism: uncultured Alphaproteobacteria bacterium (assembly GCA_963761005.1). Lineage (GTDB taxonomy): Bacteria > Pseudomonadota > Alphaproteobacteria > Rhizobiales > Afifellaceae > DASWJZ01. Next base: position 320,813 of record CAVXFK010000018.1, on the reverse strand, counting down.
CGACGATGCGCGTGAAGCCATCGCCATCCTGGCGGAAGTCGGTCGCCGCGAGCGCCTGTCCGCCCTCCACCTCCGAATAGCAGAGGCTGGTCGGGTCGAAGATGGCGAGCGCCGCCTCGGGCCTTTCGGCTGCCACGAGGTCGAGCCGGATGGCGGCGATGAGCGGCCCCGGCTGCGTGAAGCCCTCACCGAAGGGATGCGAGCGGAGCTTGGCGTCGAGCGTCTCCGTCGCCGGCGCATCGAAGGTCCAGGTGGTGAACTCGGTGTGGCGCTCCCAGCGCAGGCGGCCTCCCGCAACCTCCAGCGACAGATGCCGGATGTCGCCGGCCGGTCGCGGCCTACCGCGCCGCTCTTCGAGTTGCGCAAGCTCGCGGAGGTCGGCAGCGAAATCGCCGCCGGTGAGCAGAAAGGCGAGGCGGATGATCGTGCGCGGGGCCGTGACAAGCTGGAAAGGCCGGGCATGGATCTCGCCGAGAAGACGCGGCATCAACGGATGCTGCGCAAGCCCGAAGGGCCCGCGCGCCGGCTGGTTCGCAGCGTCGTTCGTTTCGTTCACCGCGTTCACTTTCCACAGCCCCCGAGCTTTGCCGCCCGCGACCGCCGCCAAATGACGGCTCGCGTCGGGGGCGAATGCATTTGACCGCGCCCGGACGCCCGTGCCAATCGTTCGCGGACACCGATTGATGGTCAAAACGTCGCCGATCCGCCGATGAGCGAGCCCGCCCCAACCGGCCCGAGAGTCGGCCTCTTCGTCACGTGCCTGGTCGATCTCTTCCGCCCGACCGTCGGCTTCGCGGCGCTGAAGCTTCTTGAGGATGCGGGGTGCCGGGTAGAGGTGCCGGAGGCGCAGACCTGCTGCGGCCAACCCGCTTACAATTCCGGCGACCGGCATGACGCCAAGGCAATCGCGAAAGGCGTGATCGCGGCGTTTGAGCGCTTTGATTACGTCGTTGCGCCGTCCGGCTCCTGTGCCGGCATGCTCAAGAAGCACTATCCGCCGCTCTTTTCCGACGAGCCGGCTTGGCATGTGCGAGCCGAGGCGCTTGCCGAAAAAACCTTCGAGCTCGTCAGCTTCCTGACTGATATTCGCGGCGTCAAGCAGGTGGCAGCCGAGCACAAAGGCAGCGTCACCTACCACGATTCCTGCTCCGGCCTGCGCGAGCTTGGCATTCAGGCGCAGCCGCGCCGGTTGCTGAACACTGTCGCCGGATTGGAGCTCAAGGAGCTGCCGGAGGCCGACGTCTGCTGCGGGTTCGGCGGCACGTTCTGCGTCAAATATGCCGACATCTCGAACGCCATCGTGAAGCGGAAGACAGCGGCGATCGCCGGGACAGGCGCGGAGACGCTGCTTGCCGGCGACCTCGGCTGTCTCCTGAACATGGCCGGCAAGCTCAAGCGCGAAGGGCGGGCGACGAAGTCGCGCCACGTGGCCGAGGTGCTCGCTGGCATGGCCGATGGGCCGGCGATCGGCGAAGCGGCGGAGTGACCGGCTGAGCGCCATGCAGATCGCCGCCGACCATTTCAAGGAGAATGCGCGCCACGCGCTCGCCGACACGCAGCTTCAGCGCGCGCTGAATCACGTCCGTGCAAACTTCATCGGCAAGCGTGCCAAGGCCGTCGCGGCACTTCCCGAGTTCGAGCAGCTGCGTGCCGACGCTCGGGCCATCAAGGACCACACGCTCGATCATCTCGATCTTTACTTGGAGGCCTACGAGGCACGCGTCACCGCGCAGGGTGGCCACGTGCACTTCGCGGAGACGAGCGACGACGCGCGGAAGACGATCCTCGACATCTGCCGCCGCGTCGGTGCGAAGACCGTCACCAAGGGGAAGTCGATGGTCTCCGAGGAGATGGGGCTCAACGACCACCTCGCCGAAAACGGCATCACCGCGATCGAAACCGACCTCGGCGAATACATCATCCAGCTTCGCGGCGAAGTGCCGAGCCATATCATCGCGCCGGCGGTGCACGTCAATAAGGACCAGGTGGAAGCCGACTTCCGCCGCACGCACACGCATCTCCGTTCCGACCGCGATCTCTCCGAGCCCGCCAGCTTGCTTGCCGAGGCGCGCGGCGTTCTCCGCGACCGTTTTCTTGCCGCCGATGTCGGCATCACCGGCGCGAACTTCCTTGTCGCTGAAACCGGCACTTCGATCATCGTGACCAACGAGGGCAACGGCGACCTGACGCAGATCCTGCCGCGCGTCCACATCGTCGTCGCTTCGCTGGAGAAGATGGTGCCGACGCTGAACGACGCCGCGACGATCCTGCGCCTTCTCGCGCGTTCCGCCACCGGCCAGGACATGTCGGTCTACACGACGCTCTCGACCGGGCCGCGCCGGCCGGAGGATCCCGACGGGCCCGACGAATACCATGTCGTGCTCCTTGATAACGGCCGAACCGCCGTGCTCGGCACCGAGTATCAGGCGATGCTTCGCTGTATCCGCTGCGGCGCCTGCATGAATCATTGTCCCGTCTATCAGGCGATCGGCGGCCACGCTTACGGTGCCACCTATCCGGGCCCGATCGGACAGGCGCTCGATCCGGCGATCTTCGGACTAGAGAAGACACACGAGCTGCCGAACGCCTCGACCTTCTGCGGGCGTTGCGAAAGCGTCTGTCCGATGATGATTCCGCTCCCGGGGCTGATGCGTCACTGGCGCGACAAGGAATTCGAGCGCGGGCTCTCGCCGGCGACACAGCGTTACGGCATCCGCTTCTGGGCATTCTTCGCGCGACGCCCGCGGCTCTACCGGCTCGCCACGCGGATCGCCATGCGCGCGCTCGGAAACCTTGGGCGCGGAGAAGGTCGCTTCCGCTCGCTGCCGCTTGCCGGCGGCTGGACGAGGCATCGCGACCTGCCGGCGCCGGCAGGCCGCACCTTCATGGACGCGTATCGGGCACGGCGCCGGGCGCGGGGACAATCCGCATGACGTTGACTGAGTGGCTGAGCTTCGTCGGGTTTTGGACGCTCGCCTCGGTCGCCGCGCATGAGCTCCGCCGATGAGTGCGCGCGACACTGTCCTTGCAAAGGTGCGGCGCGCACTCGGCGCTTCCGCCGACGACGCGGCGCGAAGAAGCGCTGTCAGGGCACGGCTCGATCACCCTGGATCACACACGATCCCGGCGCGTGGCCAAGTCGACGGCGCGGAGCGCATCGCCCTTTTCAGCCGCATGGCCGAGCAGGTCTCTGCAACCATCGAGCGCCTGTCGTCGGCCGACGAAGTGCCGGGCGCTGTCGCCCGCTATCTTCGCGGTCACAATCTGCCCCTGCAGGTCCGCACTGGCTCCGACTCCGAGATCGCGGCGCTGCCCTGGGAGCGTGAGCCGCATCTGGAGCGCCGGGAAGGGGCCTCCGACGGGCACGACGCCGTGGCGCTGAGCCACGCTTTCGCGGGCGTCGCGGAAACCGGCACGCTTGTTCTGCTCTCCGGGCCCGACAACCCGACGACGCTGAATTTCCTGCCCGAAACCGAGATCGTGATGCTCTCCGCTGCCGACGTTGCCGGCGACTACGAGGCTGTGTGGAGTCGCATTCGCGAGCACTACGGGCCTGGCCTCATGCCGCGGACCGTCAACCTCATTACCGGTCCCTCGCGCTCCGCCGACATCGAGCAGACACTGCTCCTCGGCGCACACGGGCCGCGCGCGCTGCACATTTTGGTAGTGGGGTAGACGCCTCCCGTACGGAGTGCCGAGCGGGCTCGGTCACTGGACAACGCCGTGAGACGCCCGTATCGTTTCTGCAAAACAACCGGCCGACAGCCAGCCGGGTGAGGAAACGTCCAAAGTCGGGTGGCCCCTAGGTGGCTGTTCTCAAGCTCAGCAAAATATCGAAGCACTTCGGTGCCATCACCGCGCTGACCGATGTCAACCTCGAGCTTGAGCCGGGCGAGGTGCTCGGCCTTATGGGCGACAACGGTGCCGGCAAGTCCACGCTGGTGAAGATCATCGCCGGCAACTTTCCTCCGTCCTCCGGCAAGATCCTTGTGGAGGGGACCGAGGCTCATTTCCATCGGCCCGTCGAGGCGCGCGAGAAGGGCATCGAGATCGTCTATCAGGACCTGGCGCTTTGCGACAACCTGACGGCCGCCGCCAATGTGTTTCTCGGGCGCGAGGTGTCGACGCGCGTCGGGCCGTTCAAGTTCATGGATTTCCGCACCATGTATGCCCGCGCGGGCGAGCTCTTTGGCGAGCTGAAGTCGGAAACGCGGCCGCGCGATCTCGTGCGCAAGATGTCGGGTGGCCAGCGCCAGGCGGTAGCGATCGCGCGCACCCGACTTTCCGATCCGAAGATCGTGCTGATGGACGAGCCGACCGCCGCCATTTCGGTGCGGCAGGTAGCGGAGGTGCTCGACTTGATCCGCCGGCTGCGCGACCAGGGCATCGCCATCGTCCTGATCAGCCACCGCATGCCCGACGTGTTCGCCGTCGCCGACCGCATCCTGGTTCTGCGGCGCGGACGCAAGGTGGCGGAGAAACCCATCAAGGACTCCAGTCCTGAAGAGGTGACCGGCCTCATCACGGGAGCGATTCATGCAGCCTGACGCGATGCCGGCCGGGGCCGCCGGCTCCGCGCCCACAATGGGCGGCGTGGCGATCGAGGATGTCGTCGGCATCAAGGAGCAGACATTTTTCGAGAAGCTGATCTCGGCGCAATCGTTCTGGGTGACGATCGCCCTCATCATCATCTGCCTTGTTCTGACCTTCCTGGTGCCGCAGGCGGCGGCCTTTGCGACGCCGGAGAACATCTTCAACATCACCCGCAACTTCGCCTTCATCGGCATCATGGCGATCGGCATGGTGGCGGTGATCGTCACCGGCGGCATCGACCTGTCGGTCGGTTCGCTGATGGGCCTTGTCGGCGTCTGCGCCGGCATCCTGCTCGAGGCCGGTTATCCCTGGTGGGTCGGGTTCGGGGGCGGTCTGATCGCGGGGATCATTGCCGGCGCGGTGAACGGGGCGCTGATCGCCTATGTCGGCCTCTCGCCGTTCGTCGTCACTCTGGGCATGCTGTCCTTCGCCCGGTCCCTCGCCGTGGTGCTCTCTCAGAACCGCATGATCTACAAGCTGGGCCCGGGCGGCGAGATTTTCACCAAGATCGGTGGCGGCGACATATCTGGGTCTGTCCACGCCGATCTGGGTGCTGATCGTGCTCACGATCATCATGGGGCTGGTGCTCAAGTTCACCACCTGGGGCCGACACCTTTACGCAATCGGCGGCAATGAGCAGGCGGCGCGGCTGACCGGCGTTCCGGTCGACCGCGTGAAGCTTCTGGCCTACATGTTCTCCGGCTTCACGGCGGCGCTGGCCTCGGTGCTGATCGTCGGCTGGCAGGGCTCGGCGATCAACGCGCTCGGCACAGGCTATGAGCTTCGAGTGATCGCGTCGACCGTCATCGGCGGCGCCAACCTGATGGGTGGCGAGGGCAGCGCCTACGGCGGCTTCGTCGGCGCGGCCCTTCTCGAGGTCATTCGCAATGGCCTCTTGATGGCGGGTATCGATTCGAACTGGCAGGGCGCCTTCGTCGGCGTCTTCATCGTCTTCGCGGTTCTGCTTGAAAAGATCCGCGGGAGTAGACGCGCGTGACCGGAGAAACGGCCGGCGCCGCGACAATTTGTGTAAAGGGAGGAAACAAATGCTGAAAAGTACGACAGGTGTTGTGGTTCTTGCCGGCCTCTTCGTCGCCGGCATGAGCATGGGCGCGCAGGCCGCGTCGAAATACACGTTTGCGCTCGTGCCGAAGAACACCAACAACCCGTTCTTCGACCAGGCGCGCGACGGCTGCAAGAAGGCCGAGAAGGAACTGAACGGCCAGATCGAATGCTTCTACACCGGCCCGGGTGAGCACGGCGGCGGTGATGAGCAAGTGCAGGTGGTCGAAGATCTGATCGCCAAGAAGGTCGACGGCATCGGCGTTTCGGCGGCGAACGCGGCGGCCATGGCGCACGCCCTGGAGGACGCGAAGAAGGCCGGCATCCCGGTCCTCACCTGGGACAGCGACCTGCTGCCCGAGAACGCAGACCTGCGCGTCGCCTATATCGGCACGCACAACTATGACATCGGCGTCAACCTCGCCAAGCTCGCGATGAAGATCAAGCCGAAAGGCGGAACCGTCTGCATCCAGTCGGGTGGTGCTGCGGCGGCGAACCACAATGAGCGCATGCAGGGCATTCGCGACACGCTCGGTGGCATGACCGGCACGACGTCTCCCGGCGAGCGGCTGACCGGCCAGAACGGCTGGAAAGAGGTCGACGGCTGCCCGCTCTATACCAATGACGATTTCCCGCTCGCCATGCAGCAGGAGCAGGACATCCTCAACAAGTATCCGGATCTGGACGCCTTCATCCCGACCGGCGGCTTCGGGGAGTTCCTCGTCGACGCGTACAAGAACTCGATGGAGAAGTACAAGGCTGACATCGCCAGCGGCAAGATCGCGATCGCGGTCGCCGACACGCTGCCGATGCAGATCGACGAGCTGAAGGCGGGCCTCGCCAGCGGCAACGTCGGCCAGCGCCCGTTCGAGATGGGCTACAAGGTCATGTATGCCCTATTCGACATCAAGGAAGGCAAGGCTCCTCCGGCCGATCCGACCTATACGGGTCTCGACGTCTGCACTCCGGACAATGTCGACACCTGCGTCGGTGGCGGCAACTGACATTTCTTCCGATTTGACAAAGACGGCGGGCGGGGCTTCAGCCCCGCCCGTTTCGTTTCTAAGGCGCGAAGGCGCGTCCGAGCGGCTGCTGGCTCTTCGGTGAGACGCCGAGCGCCGCCTCGGTCCGCGTCAGGAACTCCGCGTAGTCGTCCCAGCGGAGCGTCCCTTCCTCCGCCAATCGCCCGGCGATGTAGATGGCAGTGCCGGCAAGCTGCGAAACGAAAAGGACGGGGTCGCGCTCCTTGGCGCGCGCGCCTCTGACCCGCTTCCGCGCGACGTCTGCGTAGTGGGCGCGACCGCCCTCGACCAGCGCCTCGAGGACCCTCGCTTTCTGAGGGGCTTCGAGCTGGCCGATGAAATTTTCGATGACAAGGCTGGCGATTCTGAATGCGGAGAGCGTGGGTGGGACGCCGGCGTCGAAATCGGTGCGGATCATCGGCTTGAGCTCAGGGAAGTCACGCGCGAATTGGCGCCCGCGCGGATAAAGCAGAAGCAGCGCCTCGAGGTTCTTCATCACCGCGTCGCGGTGGTTGAGCCTACGGAAGAACCGGCGCATCCGCGGGCCTCCCTATGTAATCGACGCGATGCGCCGGCGCTTTGCGTCGCGCAGGATCTCCCGCGCCGCGTTGTGGCCCGGCGCGCCGCTCACGCCGCCGCCCGGATGCGTGCCGGAGCCGCAGAGATAGAGGCCCGGAATTGGCGCGCGATAGTCGGCATGGCCGAGTGCCGGGCGGGCGGAGAAGATCTGGTCGAGCGACAATTGGCCGTGGAAGATGTCGCCGCCGAGAAGCCCGAAGGTGCGTTCAAGATCGAGCGGCGAAAGCACCTGCCGCGCGATGACCGAAGACGCGAAATTCGGCGCGTAAGCGTTGACGGTCGCAATCATCAGGTCGGCGACCTCGTCCTTGTGGTCGTCCCAGGAGCTGCCGCCGGGAAAATCCTCCGGTAGCTCCGGTGCGACATGCTGGCAGAAGAGGCTTGCGACGTGCTTTCCGGGCGGCGCCAGCGTGTCGTCGAGCGTCGAGGGGATCAGCATCTCGACGATCGGCGCGCGCGACCAGCCGTGCGCCCTCGCGTCGAGGAAGGCGCGGTCCATGTAGGAAAGGCTCGGGCCGATGATGATCCCGGCCGTGTGGTGCTCGGCGAGCGCCTTCCCGGGCGCCGCGGAAAAATCCGGCAGCTCGGAGAGCGCAACGTTCATGCGGAAGGTGCCGGAGCCGGAGCGCCAATGTGTCATGCGCCGCAGGAATTCGGCCGGCAGCGCCGCCGGATCGAGCATCTGCGTGAAGAGCAGCTTCGGATTGAGATTGGAGACGACGATCCTCGCGCGAAAAATCTCGCCGGCCTCCGTGACCGCGCCGACTGCGCGCCCTTTCTCCACGATCACCTCACGCACCGGGCTATCGGTGCGGATATCGACGCCGCGCGCAGCGCAGCTCGTCGCCATCGCCTCGGTGATCGCGCCCATGCCGCCGATTGCGTGACCCCACACGCCCTTCTTCCCGTTCACCTCGCCGAAGACGTGGTGGAGGAGCACATAGGCGGTGCCCTGCGCGTAGGGGCTCTGATAGGTGCCGACGATGCCGTCGAAGCCGAAGACCGCCTTGATCGGATCGCTTTCGAACCAGGAATCAAGGAAGTCGCCAGCCGACTTGAGAAGCAGGTCGAGGAAGTCGGTGCGCGCCTCTGCGTCGAGCCAGCCGAGCCGGCGGCCGAGCGGCGCGGCTTTCAGAAGCTCGGGAAGAACGCTCCAGCCCTCGGCGAGCACATTCGGCGGCGCCTCGAGGACGAGGCTCTTGAGTACCTCCGCGACGCGGTCGAGCCGCGCCGAATATTGGTCGAGCCGTTCGGCGTCCTTTTTGGAGAATTTCGCTACTTCCGCCTTGGTCCTGCCGGCGCCGACCTTGAGATGCCGCCCGTCGGGAAGCGGCAGAAAGTTCGCGAGCTTGCGCTCCACGATCCGCAGCCCGTGTGCGGGGAGCGCGAGGTCGCGAATGATCTTCGGATTGAGCAGCGACACCGTGTAGGAGGCGACGGAGTTCCTGAAGCCCGGATGGAATTCCTCCGTGACGGCCGCGCCGCCGACGACGTGGCGGCGCTCGAGCACTGTGACCTTCAACCCGGCTGCCGCGAGATATGCGGCGCAGACGAGGCCGTTGTGCCCGGCCCCGATGATAACGGCGTCTGTTTCGATCAAGCGTCAGCCCCTGCGCGCGTTGTGGCACGCGGGCGACGTTATCCCCGACCCGTCCCGCCGCAAAGCGAAGGGCATCCTCTCCCACAAGGCGTGAGGGTCGCCCCCCGCGCCAACCTGTTGCCGCGATCCCTTCATCTCGCTACTAAGCGTTTGTCCGCAACGTGCTGGATTCGTAAACGAACGAGCCGGAAGAGATGACCAGCCCCGTGTATCTGCGTATCGCCCCGTTCTGCAGTGTCATGATCCTCGCCGTGTCGCTCGCGGCTGCGCCGCCACTTGCGTCTCCGAGCGCCGCGCTTGAGCCTGCAATCGTGAGGGGGCTGAAGGAGCTTGATCTCAGCGCCAGGCTCGAGCAGCGCTGTGACATCGAGGCGATGAGCCGCATCGCGAGCGACAAGAAGGGTTACAGGCCGGAGCGCGTCGTGGCCGGCGCCACGCAGGACGCGAAGGTGGACGGCGATTCGCTGAAAGGCGACGGCGCCGCCTTCCGCTCGAAGGGCAAGTGGTATCGGCTCTCCTACGTCTGCAAGACGTCGCCCGACCACATGGACGTGCTCGATTTCAGCTACAAGATCGGCGACGCCATCCCCCAAAGCGACTGGGACAAGTACCAGCTCTGGGACTGAGCGGCCGGAGGCCCCGTTTCGGGGATCGGCCGCCGGTTGCCGCCGTGCCGGCATCCCGCTACTAAGACGCCGCCCGCCCCGAAGTCTGTCGAATGGCGGGCTTTCTGGCATTTTGAGAACGCGTTTCGCCCAAGATGGCCGACAGGAAGAGCAGGCTTGAGCCGAAACTGCCGCGCGGCTTCGCCGATCGCGGGCCGGAGGATATCCGCGCCGTCGACGAGATGATGGCGAAGATCAAGCGCGTCTACGAGCGCTACGGCTTCGAGCCGGTGGAGACGCCCTTCGTCGAATACACGGAGGCGCTTGGAAAATTCCTGCCCGACCAGGACCGCCCGAACGAGGGCGTGTTCTCCTTCCAGGACGAGGACGAGTCTTGGCTGTCGCTCCGTTACGACCTGACTGCGCCGCTCGCGCGCTACGTGGCGGAGAATTACGAGCGCCTGCCGAAGCCTTATCGGAGCTACCGCGCGGGTTGGGTTTTCCGGAACGAGAAGCCGGGGCCGGGCCGCTTCCGCCAATTCATGCAGTTCGACGCCGATACGGTCGGCTCGGCCTCGCCCGCCGCCGACGCGGAGATCTGCATGATGGCCGCCGACACGATGGAGGCGCTTGGATTCGAGCTCGGGCAATACGTCATAAAGGTCCATTCACGCAAAGGGCTCGACAGCGTGATGGATGCGATCGACGCGCGTGATGAACGACAAAAACTCGCGGTGCTTCGAGCAATCGATAAATGGGATCGGCTCGGTGAACCCGGTGTTCGCCAACTTCTTGGCGACGGCCGCAAAGACGAGAGTGGTGATTTCACAAAAGGCGCGGGATTGAGCGATAGCCAGACGGGAACGGTCGTCGGCTATATAACTGGCGTTCCCGATGTAACTCTCCGAAATGTCACAACGGCCGACGTTGACGATATTTCATCTCTTTGTCGGGTTGCTGGTTACGGCTCTGACCGCATAACGGAGGATCGATCTGTCGTCCGTGGCCTCGAGTACTATACCGGCCCGGTCTTTGAGGCGCAGCTCACTTTCGAAGTGCCGAACGAGAAGGGCCAGCCCGTCGTCTTTGGCTCGGTGGGCGGGGGAGGGCGCTATGACGGCCTCGTCGGACGTTTCCGCGGAGAGGACGTGCCGGCGACTGGTTTCTCCGTCGGTGTATCGCGTCTCGCCGCCGCGCTGAAGGCCGTCGGCAAGCTCGGCGATGAAGGCATGAACGGTCCTGTCGTCGTGACGGTGATGGATAAGGCGCGCCTCGCCGACTACCAGAAGATCGTCGCCGATCTGAGGGGCGCCGGCGTCGCGGCCGAGATGTATCTCGGCGCCTCCGGCATGAAGGCGCAGCTCAAATATGCAGACCGGAGAAATTCTCCGGCCGCGATCATTGCCGGCAGCCAGGAATTCGAATCCGGCAAGCTGCAGATCAAGGACCTTGTTGCCGGCAAGGCGCAGGCGGCGGCGATAGGCGAGAATCATGCGGCCTGGAAGGAAGAGCGCCCCGGCCAGTTCGAGGTTTCCGCCAACGACATCGTCGCGGAAGTGAAGAAACTGCTCAAGAAGCAGCGTGGCTAGCAAAACATGCTCATCCGAAGCCGGGTTGGCACGCGTCCGATTGGCGCCGTTCCTCTCCCCTCCGGGGAGAGGTCGCCGCAGGCCGACAGGCATGCGGCGGGTGAGGGGGGCCCCTCACCCGGCCTCCGCTTCGCTCGGCCGACCTCTCCCCTCCGGGGAGAGGAATGTGCCGGTGTCGAGCCGTCTTCGAGCGAGTGATGTCCTCGCTCCGCCTTCGCCTTCGCGCGCTCTTCGACCGCGCCGGCGCGCGCTTCGTCGACGTGCCGGTGTTGCATCCGGCCGACCCGTTCCTGGAGACGGCGGGCGAGGACATCCGCAGAAGGATGTTCGTGACGGAGGGACCGCAGGGCGAGCGGCTGGCGCTTCGTCCCGACTTCACCATCCCCGTCTGCCTCGCGCATTTGCAGAGCGGCGACGGGCCGGCGCGCTACGCCTATCAGGGCCTCGTCTTCCGCCGCCACGATCAGGGCTCGCCGGAGCGGCTTGAGGCCGGTTACGAGGATATCGGCGGTGCCGATCGGTTGACCGCCGATGCTGAAGGGCTGGCGCTCGCCATCGCCTGCGCCGCTGAGGCCGCGCCCGGGGAGATCGCGGTGAGGCTCGGCGACATCACGCTTTTCGATGCGCTGCTCCGCGCGCTCGGCCTTCCCGGCCGCTGGCGGCGACGGCTTCGACATTCCTTTGGCCTGCCCAAGGTGATGGCGGCGAACCTTCAACGGATGGTCGAGCCGCGCGACGCAGAGGATCGCCGCCTCGACAAGGAGCTGCGCACCGTCGCCGACGACGAAGGAGGCCTCGTTGCGCTGCTTGTCGAGCGCCACGCCGCGCACGGCCACCAGGATGGCGCCGGCCGCGCGCCGGAAGAAGTCGCCGAGCGCTTCCTGTCGAAGCGCGCGATTCCCGACGCGGCTATCGCTGCGCGCGCCGCGAAAGTAGTCGGCGAATATCTGGAGCTGAAAGCGGAGCTTTCGGCCGCTGCCGACGCGCTTCGCGCCTTCGCACGGAAATACGGCCTCGATCTCTCCGACGCGCTCGCCTTCTTCGCCGGGCGCTCCGAGGCGATCGCTCGGCGCGCAGCTTCGGTTGCAATCCGCTTCGAGGCCGGCTTCGGCCGCCCGCTCGACTACTACACGGGCCTCGTCTTCGAGGTTCGAGCCGCCGGCATGGCGGAGCCGCTGATCGGCGGCGGCCGCTACGACCGCATGATGGAGATGCTCGGCGCGCCAGAGCCGGTGCCCGCCGTCGGCTTCACCATGCGGCTCGACCAGGTGGAGGCGGGCGAATGAACGGCGCGCTCGTCATCGCGCTCCCCTCGAAGGGCCGGCTTATGGAGGATTCGGAGGCGCTTCTGGAGCGCGCCGGCCTCAAGGTCGAGAAGCGCGACGCGCGCGGCTATCGCGGCCGTGTCGTTGGCCCCGGTGAAATCGAGGGCGACATCGAGGTCGCTTTCCTCTCCGCCTCCGAAGTTGCGCGCGAGCTTGCCGCCGGGAACGCGCATCTCGGCATCACCGGCGCGGACCTCGTGCACGAAACGGTCGCGGACTGGCCGGCGAAGGTCGCGCTTCTTGCAAGCCTCGGCTTCGGCCGCGCCGACGTGGTGGTGGCGGTGCCGGAGCTCTGGATCGACGTCTGGACCATGGAAGACCTCGACGACGTCGCAGCGTCGTTCCGGGCGCGTCACGGTCGCCGGCTCAGGATCGCGACGAAATACTGGAACCTGACGCAGGGCTTCTTCGCGCATCACGGCATCGCACTCTACCGCGTTGTGGAAAGCCTTGGCGCGACGGAAGGCGCACCCGCCGCCGGCACCGCGGATCTGATCGTCGACATCACCACGACTGGAGCGACGCTCGCCGCCAATCATCTGAAGGTGCTGGACGACGGCGTGATCCTGCGCTCGGAGGCGCAGCTCGCCGCATCGCTGAATGCAGCGTGGGACGCGGCAACGCGCGCCGCTGCGGCGAAGCTTTTCGAGCGCCTCGCGACCGCTGGCGTCGCCATCGACGTGGGTAAGGTGTCGTCGATCGCAGCGCTTCGCTGAAGCCCTCGAAGCGCCGGTCGCCCAGCTGGGGCGCGGTCCTGCAATTCGTGGAAAGCTTGAGAATTTGCAGTCCCGTGCGGCAAGTTAAGTGAGACTAAACCACTTCTTGCATCTACGGGAACCGCCAACCGTGGGTAGGCGTATCGTCTCCGATCGCATTCGTCTGACGTCGCGATTGCGCAAGAGACGGAGGAATACATAGCGGACTCAAGTGGTCGTCGCAACACTCCGAAGTAGGAGGTTGCGATGAGTACTGGAAAGCGACGATCGGCACGGTCTGGACGAGCACCATTACCTTCACCAGGACGGCCACCTGTTGCGGGGCGATCTGAACTCCAGCGATTCTGGTTGGGGATCACGCAGGGAATGACCAGCGAGGATGCTGCGCTGGCGGCTGGGATGTCGCAGCCTGTGGGGACTAGATTGTTCCGACAGGCGGGCGGCATGCCACCAGTGACGTTCAGACCCTCAGCGAAGCCGCTCTGCGGGCGGTACCTGTCATTGGTAGAGCGCGAGGAGATCGCCCTTCTCAGGGGTACAGGGTCATTCCATGCAGGCGATTGGACGCCGCCTCGGGCGGGCCACCTCGACAATCTCGCGAGAGCTGCGGCGCAATGCGGCTACCCGCTGTGGCGGGTTGGAGTATCGGGCGACGACTGCCCAGTGGCATGCTGACCGATCGGCCCGTCGCCCCAAACCGAGCAAGCTTGCGCTCAATAACACCTTACGCACTTATGTGGAGGACAGACTTGCCGGCGTCGTGGTGGCCCCGAGTGGCGCTCCCATTCCTGGTCCTGCCGTTCCGTGGAAGGGCCGGCGGCATGGCCCGCGAAAGGATCGGCGATGGGCTAGGTCCTGGAGCCCCGAGCAGATTGCTCGACGCTTGCCGATCGACTTCCCGGACGACAAGACGATGCGCATCAGCCACGAAGCCATCTATCAGGCCCTCTTCGTTCAGGGCCGGGGAGCGCTGCGCCGCGAGCTGACCGCCTGCTTGCGAACAGGACGCGTGTTGCGGGTGCCCAGGGCGCGGGTACGCAGGCGCGGCAAAGGTTTTGTCTCGCCGGAGATCATGATCAGTCGACGCCCCGCCGAAGCGGCCGATCGAGCGGTGCCGGGACACTGGGAAGGAGACCTCATCCTGGGCCTTGGCAGCTCGGCGATCGGCACGTTGGTCGAGCGCACCACGCGCTTCACGATGTTGCTGCATCTTCCCCGCCTCTCCGGGCACGGCGAAGCTCCGCGCATGAAGAATGGTCCTGCGTTCGCGGGACATGGAGCTGAGGCCGTGCGCGATGCGATTACGCGCACCATCATCGCCTTGCCCGAAGAACTGCGTCGTTCGCTGACTTGGGATCAGGGAGCCGAAATGGCCCAGCATGATCGTCTCAAGATCGACGCGGGCGTGCAGGTCTACTTCTGCGACCCGCAAAGCCCATGGCAGCGTGGCACCAACGAGAACACGAACGGGCTGCTGCGTCAGTACTTCCCGAAAGGCACGGACCTGAGCATCCACAGCGCCGACGAGATCGCCGCCGTCGCGGCCGCCCTTAATGCTAGGCCACGAAAAACACTGGGCTGGAAAACGCCCGCAGAGGCGCTTGACGAGTGGCTTCGGTGAATGAGCACAATCCGTGTTGCGACAACCGTTTGAATCCGCCCATGAACCTACGTGTTTTGGTCTTCGCCGCGTGTATCCTCGCGGCTTTCGTTTTCACAGAGGCACCGGCGTCGGCTCAGTCGCTGAGCGTCGGCGGCGTCAGCGTCGGCAGTAACGGCGGCGCCGCAGGTACGACCAACGCCAGCGCCGCCGACCCCGGCGGCACGGGCTCGACCGGCACGGCGTCCGCGTCAGGCGGCAGCGCGCTTGGCGGCACCGGCGATACGACTGCCAACATCGGTCTTGGCGGTGGCGGGACGACGGCCGGCACTGGCCCTGTCACCGGGGTGGCGACGCTTGGCAGCGGCACGACCACAGGCACGCCGAGCGGCTCCGTCGCGCTTGGCACCGGCACGACGCCGGCCGGCGGCGGCAACACCGCGACGCTCTCGCTCAATCCGGACGGCACGATCTCGGTCAGCACCGGCACACCGGGCGCGCCGACCGGGACGCCGGGGCAGGAACGACGGTGACCACGTCGCAAATCCAAACAGCGCTCGCCAGTCTCGACAACGCTGACGTTGCGGCGCTGAAGCTGAAATGTGGCAATGTGCTCGCCAATCCCGGCGCCTTCGACGCCGCGACCGTCGCCATCTGCAAGGCGCTCGGCGGCCGCTGAAACAGCGCGACGGAGCGGAAGAAAAGAGACGGGACCTCCCAACAGGGGGTCCCGTTTCTTTTTGTTCAGCAGCCACTTGCGAGTGCTTACAGCAGCGCGGGTTGGGTCATCCAATGCACGCCTAAAGTGTACGGAAACCACTCTTCTAGCCCATTCTGAAACCGGTTCAACGTAGCATCCAAGGGGCAAATGGCCTGGAGGCAACGTAATGAAGGCATGCAAAGGCCTGAAGCTGGCTGGGCCTGCTATGGCTCTCGCGCTCCTGGCCACGCAGGCCGGCGCGCTTGATGTGAACGTTGGCGGCTTGGGCGGCGTCAGCGTTGGCGGTTCCGGCGGTGGAGTTAGCGTCGGCGGCAGCGTCGGCGGAGCGAGCGTTGGCGGCAGTGTCGGTGGCGGTGGTGGTGTAAGCGGGGGCGCAAGCGCCGGCGGAGGTTCCGCGTCCGCGAGCGTCGGTGGCGGAAGCGGCGCGAGCGCCGGTGCGAGCGTCGGCGGCGCTTCAGTCGGGGCGACGGTGGGCGGAACGGGGGTCAGTGCTTCGGCGCCTGGCGGCGCGACCTCGACCGGAATTGGAGGCGGCGGTGGAACGCGGACTGTGCGCAGCCGGTTTCGTCATTGGCCGCGAAGCGTTTGCCTAAGACGAAGGCGAACTGGGATCTGGCGTCGAGCCATGATGATGGAAGGGAGAATCATCACATGGCTATTGAGAAGGAAGTTCTGGACCAGTTGCTTGCCGGCCGCGATCCGGATGAGGTGTTCGCCAAGGACGGGCTACTGGACGACCTGAAGAAGGCTCTGTCGGAGCGGATTCTGAACGCCGAGCTCGACGCGCACCTTGAGGACGAGCGCGACGAAGGCAACGCCAATCGCCGCAACGGCGCCTCGAAGAAGTCGGTTCTGACAGGCACCTCGAAGATGCGGCTGACGATCCCGCGCGATCGCTCCGGCACCTTCGATCCGAAGCTGATCGCCAAATACCAGCGCCGCTTCCCGGAGTTCGACGACAAGATCATCTCCATGTATGCGCGCGGCATGAGCGTGCGCGAGATTCGCGGCCACCTTGAGGAACTCTACGGCATCGACGTGTCGCCGGACCTGGTCTCGGCCGTCACCGATGCCGTCCTGGAGGAAGTGGCCGAGTGGCAGAACCGGCCGCTGGACGCCTGCTACCCGCTGGTCTTCTTCGACGCCATCCGGGTCAAAATCAGGGACGAGGGCTTCGTCAGGAACAAGGCCGTCTACATCGCGCTCGGCATCCTGGCGGACGGCACGAAGGGATTCTCGGCATCTGGATCGAGCAGACGGAGGGCGCAAAGTTCTGGCTCAGGGTGATGAACGAGCTGAAGAACCGCGGCGTCGGCGATATCCTGATCGCCGTCGTTGACGGCCTCAAGGGCTTCCCAGAGGCGATCACCGCGGTCTTCCCCGAGACGGTCGTGCAGACCTGCATCGTTCACCTGATCCGCCATTCGCTTGAGTTCGTGTCGTGGAAGGACCGTAAGCCCGTGATGCCGGCGCTCAGGGCGATCTATCGGGCCAAAGACGCCGCGGCCGGCATGAAGGCGCTGGAGGTGTTCGAGACCGGTGCCTGGGGCCAGAAGTACCCGGCCATAGCGCTGAGCTGGCGGCGCAACTGGGAGCACGTCGTGCCCTTCTTCGCCTTCCCCGAAGGGGTCCGCCGCATCGTCTACACCACGAACGCGATCGAGGCGCTGAACTCAAAACTGCGGCGCGCGGTTCGAACCCGCGGTCACTTCCCCAATGACGATGCGGCGATGAAGCTGCTATATCTGGTTCTCAACCACGCCGCCGAGGAATGGAAACGACCGCCGCGTGAGTGGGTCGAGGCCAGAACCCAGTTCGCCGTCATCTTCGGCGAGCGCTTCGTCGGCCAATGACGAAACCGGCCTCGCGCACAAGATATCCGACAGTCCCCCGGTGGAACGCTAAACGCGGTACGCAGCCTCGGCTTTCTGTCACCGAGCGTGCTGCGGAGTACAGGTTCGTGCCTTAAGCGAAGGCGACGCCCGCAAGCTCAAGAAGACCTGCGAGCAGATTCTAGTCAGCCCCCACCTTTACTCGCCCGAGCTCGTCAGCGTCTGCCAGGTCATCGCACAGATCTGACGCCACCTCACATGGAGCAACGCGCTCGCGTCGCACTGAGCCGTCAGTCAGCCAAAAGAAACGGGGCCCGCGTGGGCCCCGTTCGAATCATTGAGGTAGCAGGACTTCCTTAGAAGTCCATGCCGCCCATTCCGCCGCCGCCCGGCATCGGGGGATGCGCGGCTTCCTTCTTCGGCGCCTCGGCGATCATCGCCTCGGTCATGACGAGGAGGCCGGCGACCGACGCCGCGTCCTGCAGCGCAACACGCACGACCTTGGTCGGGTCGATGATGCCGGCCTGGACGAGGTCCTTGTATTCCTCAGCCTGCGCGTCGAAGCCGAACGTGTTCGACTTGTTCTCCAAGACCTTGCCGACCACGATCGAGGCGTCGACGCCGGAGTTCTGCGCGATCTGACGGATCGGAGAACTCAAGCGCCTTTAGCACGATCTTGATGCCGGCCTGCACGTCGGGGTTCTCGCTCGTCAGCTTGTCGACCGCCTTGCGGGCACGAAGCAGGGCAACACCGCCGCCCGGCACGACGCCTTCCTCGACCGCCGCACGCGTGGCGTTCAAGGCATCGTCGACGCGGTCCTTCTTCTCCTTGACCTCGACCTCGCTCGCGCCGCCGACGCGGATCACCGCGACGCCGCCAGCGAGCTTCGCCAGCCGCTCCTGCAGCTTCTCCTTGTCGTAGTCCGACGTGGTCTCTTCGATCTGCGCCTTGATCTGGTTGATGCGGCCCTCGATGTCCTTCTTCTTGCCGGAGCCGTCGACGATCGTGGTCTCTTCCTTGGAGATCGACACCTTCTTGGCGCGGCCGAGCATGTCGAGCGTCACGTTCTCAAGCTTGATGCCGAGATCTTCGGAGATCAGCTGTCCGCCGGTCAGGGTCGCGATGTCCTGCAGCATGGCCTTGCGGCGATCGCCGAAGCCAGGCGCCTTCACCGCCGCGACCTTCAGGCCGCCGCGCAGCTTGTTGACGACGAGCGTCGCGAGAGCCTCGCCCTCCACGTCCTCGGCGATGATGAGGAGCGGACGGCCCGACTGCACAACGGCCTCAAGCACCGGCAGCATCGCTTGCAGGTTGGAGAGCTTCTTCTCGAAGAGCAGGATGTAGGGGTCCTCGAGGTCGGCGATCATCTTCTCCGCGTTGGTGATGAAGTAGGGGGAGATGTAGCCGCGGTCGAACTGCATGCCCTCGACCACTTCGAGCTCGGTCTCAAGCGACTTCGCTTCTTCGACCGTGATCACGCCCTCGTTGCCGACCTTCTGCATGGCCTCGGCGATCATGTTGCCGACGGTGGTGTCGCCGTTCGCGGAGATGGTTCCGACCTGCGCCACTTCGGCGGAGGTGTTGATCTTCTTCGACTGCTTCGCGAGCTCCTTGACGACGGCCGTGACCGCGAGGTCGACGCCGCGCTTCAGGTCCATCGGGTTCATGCCCGCGGCGACGTATTTGGCGCCTTCCTTCACGATGGCATGGGCGAGAACGGTCGCGGTCGTGGTGCCGTCGCCGGCGATGTCGTTGGTCTTCGACGCCACTTCGCGCACCATCTGCGCGCCCATGTTCTCGAACTTGTCCTCAAGCTCGATTTCCTTGGCGACGGTCACACCGTCCTTGGTGATGCGGGGCGCCCCGAAGGACTTCTCGATCACCACGTTGCGGCCCTTGGGCCCAAGCGTAATGCGGACCGCGTTCGCCAGAACCTCGACGCCGCGGAGCATCTTCTCGCGCGCGTCGGCGGAGAATCTTACGTCTTTCGCTGCCATATTCTACTGTCCTCGTTTTAGGATTGTCGGGGGAAGGGCGTCAGGCGGCTTTGCGCTTCGAGGCAGGAGTGCCTTCGATGATGCCCATGACGTCGGACTCCTTCATGATGAGGAGCTCCTCGCCGTCGATCTTGACTTCGGTGCCGGACCATTTGCCGAACAGGATGCGGTCGCCGGCCTTCAGGTCGAGCGGCTGAACCTTGCCGCTTTCGTCGCGGGCGCCGGGGCCGACAGCGACGACTTGGCCTTCCTGCGGCTTTTCCTTGGCGGTGTCCGGAATGATGATGCCGCCCTTGGTCCGCTCCTCGGACTCAAGACGGCGAACCACGACGCGGTCGTGCAGTGGACGGAAATGCATGAGTTCCTCTTCCCGATTTCTGGGCCACATTCAGGGACTTAGGTGCCCCCGGATCCTGGCTGTTAGCACTCACGCATAGAGAGTGCCAGCAGGTGGCGCGGACATAGGAAAGGGCGGAAATGCTGTCAATGGGAGAGAAGGGCGGGAGCCAAAAAAAACCTGGTCATGGAGGCGGGCGATCCCCGAGGAGAGCGCCTGCGCCTCCATGGCGCTTGTCAGCGAGGGGCTTTAGCCGCCCGTCGGGAGCGTGATCGTGAAGGGCACCTCGAAGCTGCCGCTCTTGTCGGAATTCTGGTCGTGGACCGTGAAGATCGCCTTGTAGTCGCCGGGTCTTGAGTACGGGACACCGAAGGTGAGCGTCATTGAGAATTCGCGCTTCGCCGGCGTGCTCGGCGTCGAGACGGAGAAGACGTTCTTGGCCTCGCCGAGCACCTGCCCGGTCGTGTTCTCGATGGAAAGGTCGGCGGTAAAGCCGATCGTGGTGGCCGCGCCGGAGCCGCCGTAGCCGAAGCACACCGGCTCGACATAAACCATCATCTTCTCGTCCGGCTTGAAGGTCTTGTCGGCGCGCTCCGAATAGACCCCGTAGCCGCCCGAGGAATCGACCACCACCACCTTGCGGAAGGCGAGCGGGCTTGCGGCGCAAAGCGCGTCCATGGCCCCCGACAGCGCGTCAAGCGCCTCGGCGGTCTTGCCCTCCGCCGCGAGCGCTTCGGCGCGCGTCGCCGCGTCGACGGCCGGCCCGGCCGCCGCAAGCGTCGCCGACCCCATGACCAGAAGCGCCGAAAGCGACGCCGCCCAAAACCTCATGATGCCCTCCAAGCCCCGGAAACTGCGGCAAGCATCGTGGGCAGAAGACGCACGAAGTGCAAGCCCCTGCCGTGTTTGCGCTTTTGCGAGAAGCGGCGGCTCAGGCTTGACCCGGGCCGACCGTGACAACTGAGAGGACTCCGCCCCACAGCCGCTGTGCGACGCGCTTGACGTCGTCGAGCGTGACCGCGCGGATCAGGCTGTTGCGGCGCTCGATGTAGTCGATGCCGAGGCCGTCGAGCTGGAAGCTGAGCAGATTGCGCGCAATCTTCTGCGAGGAATCGAAGCGCAGCGCGAAGTTGCCGACGAGATAGTCCTTGGTGTCGGCGAGCTCCTTGGCGGTCGGGCCCTCGCTGCCGTAGCGCGCGATCTGGTCGCGCATGATGGAGACGGTCTCCGCGACCTTTGTCGCGTCGACGGAGGTCGCGGCGGCGAAGGCGCCCGCGTGGTCGTAGGGAATGAGGCTCGAGCCGACCGAATAGGCAAGCCCGCGATCCTCCCGGACGGCGTGGTAGAGCCGCGAGGAGAAAGTGCCGCCGCCAAGAATCTCGTTGGCGACGTAGGCCGTGATGAAGTCAGGGTCGTCGCGCTTCAAGCCGGGACCACCGATGCGGATCGCCGTCTGCGGGACGCTCAGCATCGCGTGCGCGGTCTCGCCGGTCGCCGGCGCCGTCTCAGCCACCGGCAGTAGCGTTGCATGTGCCGGCAGCGCGCCGAACATCTGATCGAGGGCCGCGCCCGCTGCCTTGGCGTCGATCGCGCCGACGAACACGACATAGAGGTTGTCACGCGCGACCGTTCGCGCGTGGAAGGCCTTGAGGTCGTCGGCGCCGATCTTGGTGACGCTGTCGACCGTCCCGTCCGTCGGGCGCCCATATGGATGCGTGCCGAAAAGTGTGCGCCTGAAGAGCCGACTGGCGAGCCTCCCCGGGTCCGTCTCGTTCTGCCTGAGGCCTGCGATGACCTGCCCGCGGATGCGCTCCACCGGCTCCGGATCGAAGCGCGGTTTGGTGAGCGCGAGGCGGAAGAGGTCGAACGCCTGATCGGCATTGGTCGTGAGCGTACGCAAGCTGCCGTAGAACGCGTCGGGGTCCGCGTCGAAGGAGAGCTCGACACTCAAGTCCTCGAGCTTTGCCTGAAAGGCACGCGAGTCGAGATCGCCCGCGCCTTCGTCGAGGAGCCCTGACATCAGGTTGGCGAGCCCGGCTTCGCCTTCCGGGTCCTGCGCCGCGCCGCCGCGGAAAGCGACATTCATGGCGATGACCGGGACCGTATAGTCCTCCACCAGCCAGGCCTTGAGCCCACCAGGGCTGGTCACTTCCTGGACGGTAGCGGCCCGCGCCGGCGGGCTGGCGACGGCAAGCGTCATGGCGGCTCCAAGGGCTGCGATTGCGAGGTGGCGGACGGAAATCATTCTCGGTCAGCTCCGGCTTCCCTCGGCGGGTTCCAGGTAGCCGGTCGCGGACGACTCGGGCCGCAGATATTTCTGCGCGACGGCCTGCACCTCTTCCTTGGTCACGGCCTGCACGCGCTCAGGCCAATCCTGCACGCTTTCAAGGCTCCGGCCGACAGCGAGCGCCTGTCCGACGATGTTCGCGAGCCTCACCTGGTTGTCGAGCGAGTAGATCGCCTGCGCGATCGACGAACGCTTGGCGCGCGCAAGCTCTTCGTCCGAGATGCCGTTCTTCAGGAGGTCGGCGATGACCTGGTCCATGCGCCCTTCAAGATCATGGAGGTCGATCCCCGGCTTCGGCAGGCCGTAGATCACGAAGCGCGAGCTGTCGAGGCCGTCCGCGCGATAGCTTGCGCCGGCATAGGTCGCCGGGCCGTCGCCCCGCACCAGCTTGTCGTAGAAGCGGCTGACCGAGCCGCCGCCCAGAATCTGCGCAAGCACATTGAGCGCCTCCGCTTCGCCCGGCGCAGCGGTGACCGCTGAGGGCACGACGTAGATGCGCTGCAGCTGCGCCTCGCGCACCTTCTCGTCGCGCACGGTGATGGTGCGCGGTCCGATCTCCGCCGGCTCGGACGGGCGCGCCGCGCGCATCGCGTCGGGCCGCTCCGGAATCTTGCCGTAGCTCGCCTCCGCAAGCTGGCGCACTTCCTCCGGCTTGACGTCGCCGGCGACGACGAGGATCGCGTTCTCGGGCGTGTAGTAGTGGTGATAGAAATTGAGCGCGGTCGTGCGGTCGAGCGCCTTGATCTCGTGGTTCCAGCCGATGATCGGCCGCCCGTAGGGATGATTGAAATAGAGAATCCGAAGCAGCCCCTCGTTCAGGACGGCGTCGGGGTTCTTCTCGATCCTGTCGCGGCGCTCGTTCAGCACCACGTCGCGCTCGGTCGCGACCGTTTCGTCCGTCAGCACGAGATTGGTCATGCGGTCGGCCTCGAACGCCATCATCTCGGCGAGGTTCTCTTTCGCGACGCGCTGGAAGAAGGTCGTGTAGTCGTTAGAGGTGAAGGCGTTTTCGTCGCCGCCGATCGCCGCCACACGGCGGCGGAACTCGTCGCCCGGATGGGTCGCCGTGCCCTTGAACATCAGGTGCTCGAGGAAGTGCGCAATGCCCGACTGACCCGCCGTCTCGTCGGCCGACCCGACCTTGTACCACACCATGTGCGTGACAACGGGTGCCCGGTGGTCCGGGATCACCGCGACCTGCATGCCGTTTGAAAGCGTGAACGCAACGGCGTTCGGCGCCATTCGGGGGATGTCCGCCGCCGCGTCGGCCGGCGCCGGGTTTTCGGCAAAGGCAGGTAATGCTGACATCGTCACTCCGAGCGAGAGGGCAAGGGGGAGCAGAAACTTCATCGGGGCGGCCCTTCGGGAGAACGTTAGCGGCAATATAGGCCGCCCGCGAGGAGAGCGAGTGAACTTTCCTTCATATTGATGACATCGGGCTTACGCCTTGGTTGACGATCACGACCGCCAAAGGCTACCCGGCCGGACCGGCGGATGCCGGGAAGGGGGCTTCGGAATCGCATGCGGCGGGTGGACGGTCTTGCGGAACTCGCCGGCGACTACGGCTCGCTTCTCTGCGACGTTTGGGGTGTGCTGCATAACGGCGTTGCCGCTTTTCCGGCTGCCGTTGAGGCAATCCGGCGCTTTCGCAGTTCCGTCGGCCCTGTGATCCTGATCACGAATGCTCCGCGCCCGCGCCTCTCAGTGCGCGACCAGCTTCGCCAGCTCGGCGTGCCTGAAGATACCTATGACGGGCTCGTGACCTCCGGTGACGTGACGCGAGCGCTGATCGCCGAGCGTCCCGGGGTCAGGCTCTTCCACATCGGACCGGACCGCGACATGGCCTTCTACGAGGGCCTCGATGTCGTGCTCGCGTGCGAGTCCGACGCAGAGCTTGTGAGCTGCACCGGCATTGTCGACGACAATACCGAGACGCCGGACGACTACCGCGCGCTGCTTTCGCGCTGCGTCGGCCGCGGCCTTCCGATGATCTGCGCCAATCCGGACCTCGTCGTCGAGCGCGGCGATAGGCTGGTCTATTGCGCCGGGGCGCTTGCGCGCCTCTACGTCGAACTCGGCGGCGAAGCGGTGCTCGTCGGTAAACCCTACGCGCCGATCTACAATGCCGTGAAGCGCGAGCTCAACGAGCGCGGTGCCGGGCGCCCGCTCGCGGTCGGCGACGGCCTTCCGACCGACATCCGCGGCGCGGTCGATAACGGCGTTCCCGTGCTCTTCGTGACCGGCGGCATCCACGCCGCCGATTTCGGTCCGCCGCTTCAGCCGGACGGCGAGCGGGTCACCGCCCGCCTGAACGCGGAGGGGCTTTCCGCCGTCGCCTATATTCCCACCCTTTCCTGGGATGGCGCGGAGGCGCAAGGATGAGCGATCAAGTGAAGGCTGTCCGTCTCGCAAGCCTTGAGACGCTGCCTGAGGAGTGGCGTGGCGGCGTCGTCGCGATCGGGAACTTCGACGGCGCGCACCTCGGGCATCAGTCAGTGCTTCGCGCGGCGCACGCTGAAGCAGAGCGCCTCGGTGCGCCGAGCGTGATGCTCACCTTCGAGCCGCATCCCCGCGCCTTCTTCTCCGGCCGGCCGATCTTCCGCCTGACGCCGGCTCCGCTGAAGGCCGTGCTCACCGCGGCACTCGACCTCGACGGCACGCTCGTCGTCCCGTTCGACCGTGCGCTCGCGGAAACGAGCGCTGAGGATTTCGTCCGGAAGATGCTGGTCGAGCGTCTCGCGATACGCGCGGCCGTCACCGGATACGACTTCCACTTCGGTAAGGCGCGCCGCGGCACGCCGAGATTTCTTGCCGAGGAGGGGAGCCGCAACGGGTTCGCGGTGACGATCGTCGAGGCCAAGACCGAAGGCGACGGAGCGGTCTCCGCCACACGCGTGCGCGCGGCGCTCTCGCGCGGCGACGTTACGACTGCAAACGACCTGCTCGGCTGGAGCTTTGCCGCCTCAGGTGAGGTTCTAAGGGGCGACGGGCGCGGCCGCGATCTCGGCTATCCGACCGCGAACATGGCGCTCGATCCGGCCTGCGAGCTGGCGCACGGCATCTATGCCGTCAGATTCCTGGGCGTTGATGGCGTGCTTCGAGAAGGCGTCGCAAGCTACGGCCGACGGCCGACCTTCGGCGAGGGCGAGCCGGTGCTTGAGACGTTCGTCTTCGATTTCTCCGGCGACCTCTATGGCGAAACCGCGCTCGTGTCCTTCCACGGCTTCATCCGAGCGGAGGAGCGCTTCGACAGCGTCGCAGCCCTCGTCTCCCGGATGGACCAGGATTCGATCGACGCGCGCGCGATCCTGGAGCGCACGCCGCCTAACGACCTCGACGACAAGGTCTTCGCCGCTTGGAGCGATGCTTCGCGAAACGATCGCAAGGGCTAGCGAGCGCTACAGATATCGGAGCGCAAGGAACCCTGCGATGACGGCCGCCACTACGATCGTGGCGGTCATGTAGAGGCGCCGTTCGACGACCGACAGGATTGCCGGCCCGTAGCGCTTCAGCACGAACGCGACCAAGAAGAACCGTACGCCGCGCGTCGCGATCGACGCGATGACGAAGACGGGAAAGTTGAAGGCGGCGAGGCCCGAAGCGATGGTCACGAGCTTGTAGGGGATCGGCGTCGCGCCCTTGATCAGGATCACCCACACGCCCCACTCCGCATACCATTGGCGGAAGGTCTCAAGCCCGCCTGCGTGCCCCATGAGCGCGAGCAGGCTCTCGCCGAGATCGCTCAGGAAATAGCCGATGGCGTAGCCGAGAATGCCGCCGATCACCGAGGCGACGGTGCAGATGCCGGCATAGGTGTAGGCCTTCTCCGGCCGCGCCAGCACCATCGGCGCAAGGACGACATCGGGCGGAATTGGGAAGACCGAGCTTTCGAGGAACGACACGACGGCGAGCGCGCTCGTCGCGTGGCGGCTTGCCGCGAGCCCCATGGTCCAATCGTAGAGTGCGCGAACCCACGCGCCCGGTCCTGTCATGGCAAGCGCCTCTATCTGCTTCGCGGAAGAAGCGCCAGCCAATCGAAATTGCGTCAACGGATCAGGCGTGGGTCGAATGTCGCTTCTGTAACGAGAACGATTGCGCAACCGGCAATTTCAGGGTGGCGCGGGTTTACGAGGACGTTCCAGGTGAAGGGGACGATCACACTCGGCACGAGGACAATCAGATGCTCGGCGCGATTCAGGAGCTCGGTCCCAATCTGTCGGGTGAAGTCGAGATCAAAACGCCAATTGGCCGGAAGCCCTTCAGGATCAATGCGGAAGACAGGTGAGGAATCGGGAAGATCGATAGCCAGCAGGCGGAAACTTGACGGCATGTCAGAACGGTCGACGCGGACAAGCATCTCAAGAAGCGTGGTGGACGGATGATCGGCGCAGTAGACGACCGGTGTGCCGGCCACGTTCCATCGCCCGTTCGCCAGTTCGCCGCCGCGTCCTGACAAGTCGATGTGATTGGAGATTCGCCAGGCCCGCACGAGCTTCAGGCGAACATGCCATAGTCGATGCGGTGCAGTGCCTGCTCCACGAGCTGTGCACTGCTTTCGCTTCTCAGGAGGGAGAGCGGGGTTGCGCCTTCGAGCATCGGGCTCGGCTTCCGCATCCAACGGTGTGCTTTTTCCTCGTCCCCGAAGATGCGTTCAGCCATCGCGGTCAGGCGGGCAAGCCGCACGGCGCGATCTGATTCCTCCGGAGAGAGCTTGTCGTTCGCCTGCTTGCGTCGGGCAAATGTTCTCCTCGGCACGACGAGGTTGAACAGCTCCTCGCGGCTGAAGCCATGCGCGAGCAGATCATCGAGTATTGCAAACTCAGCGCGGTCGCCGCTCGAAGCTTTGCCGATCTCGCGCTGCACGATGTCCGCGAGATCGAGCGGCCGCGCCGTTGCCGCACCCTCTGCGAACCCTTGGGTTCGCGGCGGATTTGGATCTCCGCCGTATGCTGTCGCATCGCGAAAGCGCACATCTTCGCCGCGGCTAACGAACTCTCCCGCGGAGGGCCAATTCTTCCTTTTCGCGGCGGGGGCCGACCGCCGCGGTGGTTTCTTGGGTTGTGTCACTTCGTGTCCTTGTGCCACATGCCCGCAATATAGTTGCCATTTGGCCAACTGTCCAGCAAGGGCAACGTCGAAGTGCGGCCACACCGCCTTCACTTGCCCGCCGCCCTCCGCTAAGAACCCGCCATGATGCGTTTTTCAGCGCCGCGTATTCGAATTATCCGCCCGGCCTCGCTCTGACGGGGCCGGGACGGCCGATCTTCGGCCGGCGCCGCGCGAACCGCGCGGCCCTCCATGAAAAAAAAGCGAGTTTCGAGCCTTGAAGGCCACACGATGAGCGACAAAAAGGCCGCCTCCTCACGACCCGACGCCAAGTCGGCCCCCGAAGGCGACGCAGGCCGCGACTACTCAAAGACGTTGTTCCTGCCGAAGACGGATTTCCCGATGCGCGCCGGCCTGCCGCAGCGCGAGCCGGCGATCCTGAAGCGCTGGGACGCGATCAACCTCTATCGCCGCCAGCGCGAAGAAGCGAAGGGCCGCGAGAAATACATCCTCCACGACGGCCCGCCTTATGCGAACGGCAACATCCATATCGGCACTGGGCTGAACAAGATCCTGAAGGACGTCGTGGTGCGCTCGCACCAGATGCTCGGCTATGATTCCAACTACGTGCCGGGCTGGGACTGCCACGGCCTGCCGATCGAATGGAAGATCGAGGAGGAGTACCGCGCCAAGGGCAAGAACAAGGACGCCGTTCCGATCAACGAGTTCCGCGAGGAGTGCCGCGAGTTCGCGAAGCATTGGATGGCGGTGCAGACGGAAGAGTTCAAGCGCCTCGGCGTGATCGGCGACTTTGAAAAGCCTTACACGACGATGTCGAACGACGCGGAGGCGACGATCGCCGCCGAGTTGATGAAGTTCGCGTTGTCTGGCCAGCTTTATCGCGGCTCGAAGCCGGTGATGTGGTCGGTGGTGGAGAAGACCGCACTCGCCGAAGCCGAAGTCGAGTATCAGGACTACACGTCGGACACGGTCTGGGTGAAGTTCCCGGTCGCCTCCGGACCGCGCACGCTGCGTGGCGCTTCGGTGCTGATCTGGACGACGACGCCGTGGACGATTCCGGGAAACCGGGCCGTCAGCTACTCGCCGAAGATCGACTACGGGCTCTACGCGGTCACGGCCGCGCCTGAGGGGAATTGGGCAAACACGGGCGACCGTTACGTGCTCGCCGATACGCTCGCCGGCGACGTGATGAAGCAGGCGCGGGTCGAGAGCTTCGAGCGCCTCGCGCCGGTCCCGACGGAAGACTTCGAGACGCTCGTCCTGACGCATCCGCTGAAGAATTGGGCGCAAGAACAGCAGTTGCCCACAGACATCCTTGAAGGGACGGGACCATCTGGATTTCCGATATTCGATAAAGGAGATGCCTACCAGTTCGACGTGCCGCTCTTGCCCGGCGATCATGTCACCGAGGACGCCGGCACCGGTTTCGTGCACACCGCGCCCGGCCACGGCCGCGAGGACTTCGACCTTTGGATGGAGCATCGGCGCGAGCTTGCGGAGAGCGGCGTCGACACGACGATCCCCTACACGGTCGACGCCGACGGCCGCTTCACGTCAGACGCGCCGGGCTTCGAGGGATACCAGGTCATCACCGGCGCCGGGGAGAAGGGCGACGCCAACGCGGCTGTCATCGACGCGCTCGCCACCGCCGGCATGCTGATCGCGCGCGGGCGGCTGAAGCACCAGTATCCGCATTCCTGGCGCTCCAAGATGCCGGTCATCTTCCGCAACACCCCGCAATGGTTCATCCACATGGACATGCCCCTGGGGAAGAAGGGGGCGATCGCGAAGAAGGGCGAAACGCTGCGCGCACGTGCGCTGAAGGCCATCGCCGACACGCGCTTCGTGCCGGCCGCCGGTCAGAACCGCCTGCGCGGCATGATCGAAAACCGCCCTGACTGGGTCGTCTCGCGCCAGCGCGCTTGGGGCGTGCCGATCGCCGTCTTCGTCAAGCCCGACTCCGGCGAGGTCCTGAAGGACAAGGCTCTCAATCGGCGGATCGTCAACGCCTTCCGCGCGGAGGGCGCCGATGCTTGGTTCAAGGACGGGGCGAAGAAGCGCTTTCTCGGTAATTCCTACGATGCGGCGGAGTGGGAGAAGGTCGACGACATCCTCGACGTCTGGTTCGATTCCGGCTCGACCCACGCTTTCGTGCTGGAAAAGCGCGCAGACCTGAAGTGGCCGGCCTCGCTCTATCTCGAAGGCTCCGATCAGCACCGCGGCTGGTTCCATTCCTCGCTGCTCGAAAGCTGCGGCACGCGCGGCCGCGCCCCCTATGACGCTGTGCTGACGCATGGCTTCGTCATGGCCGAGGACGGGCGCAAAATGTCGAAGTCGCTCGGCAACCAGGTGACGCCGCAGCAGGTGATCGAGCAGTCGGGTGCCGACATTCTCAGGCTCTGGGTGGTCTCTTCCGACTATGCCGAGGACCTCAGAATTGGCCCGGAGATCCTGAAGACCAACGTCGATTCCTACCGCAAGCTCAGGAATACGGTGCGCTGGATGCTGGGCTCGCTTGCGCATTTCCGTCCCGAATATCGGGTTGCGGAAGCCGAGATGCCGGAGCTTGAGCGCCTCATGCTGTCGGAGCTGGCGCGCCTCGACACGCTCGTGCGCGAGGCCTACGAGGCGTTCGACCTCAAGCGCATCTATTTCGCGCTCTTCGCCTTCATGACCAACAATCTTTCGGCCTTCTATTTCGACGTCAGGAAGGACCGCCTCTATTGCGATCCGGCGTCGTCGAAGGCGCGGCACGCGGCGCTGACCGTGATCGACATCCTCTTCGACTGCCTGGCGCGCTGGCTCGCCCCGATGATCCCCTTCACATGCGACGAGGCCTGGGCCGAGCGTCATGGCTCGTCCGACACCGTGCACTTGAAGCTCTTCCGCGACGTTCCGGCGAAGTGGCGCGACGAGGCGCTCGAAGCGAAGTGGGAGACGGTGCTGCGCCTCCGGCGCGTCATTCTCGGCGCGCTTGAAGAAGCGCGGGTGAAGAAGGAGATCGGTGCGTCGCTTGAGGCACGCGCCGTGCTCTTCGTCTCCGATCTCGAGCTTCTCGCTTCACTCGACGGTGTCGACATGGCGGAGATCGCGATCACCTCCGGCTTCGAGGTGAGGCCGCTCGAGCCGGCGCCCGAGACCGCCTTCCGGCTGCCGCAGGAGGCAGCCGCCGCGGTGGTGATCGAGCCTGCGATCGGGCGGAAGTGCGCGCGCTCGTGGAAATATTCGTGGGAGGTCGGGACCGACCCCGACTATCCCGACGTCACGCTCCGCGACGCTGCGGCGCTTCGCGAGTACCGACGCAGCCCGGCAGGCCGCCGAATGAGAAACGCGCGGCGCATCCGCGCCGTCGGTTTCACCGTCGCGCTCTTCGGCCTCGTGATCGACCAGGCGATGAAGGCCTGGATGCTCGGGCCCTTCGATATCGCGGGGCGCGGCCGCGTGACGCTGGCGCCGTTCCTCGATCTTGTCTTGGTGTGGAACCGCGGCGTGAGCTACGGCCTCTTCACGCAGAACGGCGATCTCGGCCGTTGGCTGCTGACGGCGCTTGGGATCGTCGGTGCCGCGCTTTTCTCCTGGTGGCTGTGGGTGACCAAGGGCCGCCTCGCCGCCGTGTCGCTCGGCTTGGTGATCGGCGGTGCCATCTCGAACGCGATCGACCGGCTCCTGCACGGAGCGGTTGCGGATTTCTTCCTTTTCCACGTCGGCGGCTTCGAATGGTATGTGTTCAACGCGGCCGACGTCTGGATTGTGGCGGGTGCGATCGGCCTTGTGCTGGCCTGGGCGCTCGAGCGCCCCGAAATCGCCACGGAGACGTGAGAACCGGAAGTTGAGGCGCGCCTCAGATGGCGGGTCGCGATCCCCGATTGATGATGCTATAGATCAAGGATTCGAAGGGTTTGGTAATGGGGCGCCGGGGAAACTCAAAACCGCTGATTTTGGCCGTCATGGCCGCGCCGCTGGCGCTTGGCGGCTGCGCCATGACTTCGACTTACGGCACCGGCGAGTTGCCGGAGGTCGCGCTCCTTCACGAGGTGACCGGCGGGCTTATCTCCAAGAAGAAGCAGCCGCATATCGACTACGGGCCGCGCGCTCCGCTCGTCATGCCGCCGAATGACGAGCTTCCGCCGCCCGCCGAGGCTGCTTCCGCGACCGATCCGAACTGGCCGACCGACCCCAATCAGCCGACGGCGTTGGCAAGCGCGAGCGCGGAAGATGATCTCTCCGGTGCGGCGTCCCGAGAGGAATACAAGAAGCTCCGTCCGCTCGCGGGTTTGCTCGCGAGCAACGCCGGCCCGGCGACCCCGAACAACGACACCGACCAGGAACGCCAGGCCACCTACGACTTCATCAATCACGCGCATCAACAACACGAGGCGTTCGGCAAGGCGCTCGCCGATGCGAACGGCTACAACACCACAGAGCGGAAATACCTGACCGATCCGCCGCTTGCCTACGAGCAGCCCGCCGGCTCCGCGCCGACCGAATTCCAGGGCATCGGGAAGAAGCGGAGCTTCTGGCAGCGCCTCTTCCCCGGCGGCTCATAGGTCCCAAAGGGCGTTTGCCGGCTTTCCACGGCGTTCTCTTTGCGTGAGAGTCCGAGAGATTTGCCGAGCCGAGGTCGTGCGCATGACAATTCGCCGCCTCCCTGACCACGTGATCAACCGCATCGCCGCCGGCGAGGTGGTGGAGCGGCCCGCGAGCGTCGTGAAGGAGCTTGTGGAGAACGCCCTCGACGCCGGCGCCGGACGGATCGAGATCGTGACGGCCGGCGGCGGCAAGAGCCTGATCCACGTCACCGACGACGGTGGCGGCATGCGCCGCACCGACCTGACGCTCGCCGTTGCCAGACATTGCACTTCGAAGCTTCCCGGCTACGACCTCGGAAACATCGGCACGCTCGGCTTCCGCGGCGAGGCGCTGGCGTCGATCGGTGCCGTGGCGCGGCTTGTCGTTGAGTCGCGCCATCCGGATGAAGAGCATGCCTGGGCGATCGAGGTCGAAGGCGGCACGGTCGGTGAGACCCGCCCGGCAAGCCGCGAGGCGGGCACGCAGATCGAGGTGCGCGAGCTTTTCTTCGCCGTCCCCGCGCGGCTGAAGTTCCTGCGCTCCGACCGTGCCGAGGCGAATGCCGTGACGGAGGTGGTGCGCCGGCTGGCGCTCGCGCATCCTTCGATCCGCTTCACGCTCGCAGGTGCGGACCGCCTGCCGCTCGACCTTGCGCCACAGCAGGGCAAGGGCGCGGCGGAAGCGAGGATGGCCGAGATCGTCGGCGACGCCTTTCTCAAGGACTCCATGCCGATCGAGGCGGAGCGCGAGGGCGTTCGCCTCGGAGGCCGCGCCGGCCTTCCGACCTTCAACCGCGCCAACTCGCTGCATCAGTTCATGTTCGTGAATGGGCGGCCGCTCCGCGATCCGCTTCTGACCGGCGCGCTCCGCGCCGCTTATGCCGACGTGCTCGCCCGCGATCGGTTTCCCGTCGCCGTTCTCTTCCTCGAGCTCGATCAGGCGGAGTTCGACGTCAACGTGCATCCGGCGAAGCTTGAGGTGCGCTTCCGCGATTCCGGCCTGATCCGCGGCCTTGTCATCGGCGCGCTTCGCGAAGCGCTCGCCGCCCACGGTTTCCGTGCCGCGAGGAGCATCGGCGACGAGACCCTCGCGGCCTTTCGGCCGGAGGCGGCCCCAGAGTCACACCGGAGGAACGGCAATGGCGGTGGCGGTGGCGGTGGAGGCTGGCAGGGGTGGGCGGCACCGGAGCCCGCCGGATTTAGCGAACCGCCGCAAGCCGGCTTTGCCGTCATTGACCGGCCCTCGGCGGACGCGCGCGCGACGATTGCGGCGCCCGACGAGGCGGTGCTCTCCCGTCCCCTCGGCGCCGCGCGGGCGCAGCTTCACGCCAACTACATCGTCGCTCAGACGAATGACGGCCTCGTCATCGTCGATCAGCACGCCGCGCACGAGCGGATCGTCTATGAGCGGCTGAAGGCGGCGCTTTCAGGCCGCGCGGTACCGCGCCAGATGCTCCTGATCCCCGAGGTCGTCGAGCTTCCGGCCGACGACGTGGTGCGGCTTGTCGCACGCGCCGAAGAGCTTCAATCCGTCGGACTTGCCATCGAGGCTTTCGGCCCGGGCGCCGTTGCCGTCACCGAAACGCCGGCGATGCTCGGCGAGATCGACGCCGGGGGCCTTGTCCGCGATATCGCCGACGACCTTGCCGAGTGGGACGCGACGACGCGGCTTTCTGAGCGGCTCGATCATGTTGCCGCGACCATGGCCTGCTACGGCTCGGTCCGCTCCGGCCGCAAGCTCAAGCCCGAGGAGATGGACGCACTGTTGCGCGAGATGGAGGCGACGCCGCAATCCGGCCAGTGCAATCACGGCCGCCCGACCTATGTCGAGCTGAAGCTCGCCGACGTGGAGCGGCTTTTCGGCCGCCGCTGAAACCGGGGACGCTGCCGCCTCCGTAGGCATTGCGTTCGTGTTAGGCTCTCGAAGGAAGAATTCCTAGGAGAGTGGGCCTAGAGGAGGAAGGGCCATGACTGCAATCAACGAAAAGCTCCTGGACGACCGACTGGGAGCACTCGAATTGGCGCGGACGTGGAGCCCGCGCGTCGTCTCCAAGCTTGAAAGCCACATCCGCTCTGCCGAGGACGCCGAGCTCCTGCGCATCAATCCACTCAGCTTCGCCGTGGCAAAGGGCCTCGCGGAAGACGAGGCGATCGATCTCTTCCTGCATGCTTCGTCTCTCGGCCTCTTCGACATGAACTGGATTCTGATCTGCCCGACCTGCTCCTGCGTGATCGACAGCTTCCGGGCCCTCAAGAATCTCCAGAGCCACTGCCGCTGCACCAACTGCCACTTGGATATGGTGGCGGCGCTCGACGACATGATCGCCATCACCTTCACCGTGAACACGGCGATCCGCCGCATCGCCTACCACGATCCGGAGACGCTGTCGGTGGAGGATTATCGTTTCCGCTACCGGTCGGCGGAGGAGGGCCTGGTGCCCGACGGAACGCCGTTTGTCAGAATAAAGGAAGCGCTGAATAGGGGACTCACGTTCATCGCGCCGGGCGAAGCGGTCACGATGCAGGTCGACGTGGGGGAGGGTGCGCTGCGCGGTTCGAGCTTCGATATCGACGCCGGGTTCCTATTCATAATCGACCCGGCCCTTCCCGTGGCGGAGCAGCGGATCGAATTGCGGTGCGACGAAAATTCATGCGCACCGGCGGGCGGCAACATCCCGCCGGGCAAGATCACGTTTGTGATCGAGAGCGCTGCCGCGAAACGCTTCGAATTCGGGATCATCCAGATGCCGCCCGATGTCGATCGCCCGCCGCCGCTCCACTTCGCTCCGTTTCTCTCCGGCAAGCGGCTGCTCACCACGCAGACGTTCCGCGACCTCTTCCGCGCCGAGGTGATCGGCGCGAACGAGGGGATCGGCGTGAAGGATATCGCGCTCGTGTTCACCGATCTCAAAGGCTCGACGGCGCTCTACGACAGGATTGGGGACCTGAACGCCTTCGCGCTGGTGCAGCAGCATTTCGAGCAGCTGCAAAGCGTCACCGCGCGCCACCAGGGCGCGATCATCAAGACGATCGGCGATGCGGTGATGGCGGCTTTCCTCAAGCCGGCCGACGCCGTCGCGGCTGCGCTCGACATGCGGAAGGAAATCGCCGCTTTCAACCAGCGGCAGCCGGACAAGGGACTGATCCTGAAGATCGGGGTCCACACAGGCGCGGCGATCGCGGTCACGCTGAATGACCGGCTCGACTATTTCGGCCAGACGGTGAACATCGCGGCGCGTGTGCAGGGCCTCGCGGATGCCGACGAGATCTTCGTGAGCGAGGACGTCTACGATTCGGCGGGCGTGCGCGATGAGCTGGCGCCGTTTAGCGTCGAGTCGCAGAACGCGCAACTCCGCGGCGTGCAGCAGGACATGAAGGTCTTCCGCGTTTCGCAGGCCGCGATGCCGGCCTGACACGGGCGCGGCTAGCCTTCGTATCGCAGGAAGACGAGCTGACTGTCGCCGGCCTCGCGCCGGTCGAGTGTCCGGAATTCGTGAGCCAGCGCCACTTCGACGTGCGCGCGCTCCTCAAGCACACAAAGCGCGCCGGACTTGAGCCAGCCACCTTCGGCAGCGCTTTCAAGCGCCCTTTCGCCGAGCCCTTTGCCGTAAGGCGGGTCGAGGAAGACGAGATCGAACGGCTGAATCGTGCCCGCTTTGCCGAGCGCCGTTGCGTCGCGGCGCAGGATGCGCGTTGCGCCCGTCAGTCCTAGCGTCTCGATGTTGGTGCGAAGGAGCCCGCGCCCCTCGACGCTCGTCTCGACGAAGAGCGCGTGCGCGGCGCCGCGCGAGATCGCCTCGAGGCCAAGCGCGCCGGTGCCGGCGAAGAGATCGAGCACGCGCGTCTCGGGCGTCGGCAACTCATAGGCGTGCGCGAGGATGTTGAGAAGCGACTCGCGCAGCCGGTCGCTCGTCGGGCGGATGGCGCCCGGCCCGGTATGCGACGCGCGCGGCCCGCCGAGGCTGCGCCCTCTAAGCCGACCGCCGACGATGCGCATGTGGCATGCCGCGCTTTGGGCGTGGCTTCGGTTCTTCCGATTTCGGAGCGCGGATCGGCGCTTCGAAGTCCGCGTTCGCCGCTTTCGCGAGCTTCTCGCCGAGCTGCTCGCGAAGGACGCGTCCGCGCACTTCTTCGACGTCGCCCGGCTTCATCTCGCCGAGCTGGAAGGGTCCGTAGGAAATGCGGATCAGCCGGCTCACGGAGAGCCCGAGATGCTCAAGCACACGGCGCACCTCGCGGTTCTTGCCCTCGCGCAGACCTACGCGCAGCCAGACATTCGATCCCTGGAGACGCTCGATCGCCGCCTCGATGCCGCCATAGACCATGCCGCCGATGGTGACGCCGCGGCGAAGCTTGTCGAGCGCCTCCTGCTCGATCTTTCCGTGCGCGCGCACGCGATAGCGGCGAAGCCAGCCGGTCGCCGGAAGCTCGAGCACCCGCGCGAGCCCTCCGTCGTTGGTGAGAAGCAGAAGCCCCTCCGTATTGATGTCGAGGCGCCCGATCGTCATCACCCGCGGCAAGTCCTTCGGCAGCGCGGAGAAGATTGTCGGCCGGCCTTCCGGATCGCGGTTCGTGGTGACCAGGCCCTTGGGCTTGTGGAAGAGCCAGAGGCGCGTCCGCTCGCGCTCGGCAAGCGGCGCGCCGTCGACCGCGACCACATCCTTCGGGCCAACGATCGTCGCCGGGGTCTCGACGACGCGGCCGTTGAGCGTAACGCGGCCCGCGGCGATCATCCGCTCCGCGTCGCGCCGCGAAGCGAGGCCGGCGCGCGCGATGCGCTTGGCGATGCGCTCGCCCTTGTCGAGCGTCTCGACTTGTTTTTCTCGTCCGCCGCCGCCACTCATGTCGGTCTCTTATCACAACGGTGCCGAAGGACGATGAGCCGGGTCGCGGACAGCTTCATGGACCATGCGCTTCGCGAGGCAAGGGCCGCCGGCGAGCGCGGCGAGATTCCGGTCGGCGCCGTCATCGTCCGGGGCGGCGAGATCATCGCCAGTGCCGGCAACCGCACGCGCGAGCTGTCGGACGTGACTGCCCACGCCGAGGTGCTGGCGATCCGCGCCGCTTCGGAGCAGCTCGGAACCGAGCGGCTTTCCGAATGCGATCTCTACGTGACGCTTGAGCCGTGCACGCTATGCGCCGCGGCCATTTCCTTTGCCCGCATCCGCCGTCTCTACTACGGCGCCGGCGACCCGAAAGGCGGCGCGGTCGAGCACGGCGTCCGCTTCTTTGGCGCCGCTACCTGCAACCATGCGCCAGAGGTTTACTCCGGTTTCGGCGAGACGGCGTCGTCCACGCTTCTTCGCCGCTTCTTTCGCCGCCTTCGCTGAGGGGAGCGGCTGCTCGAACGGCGTGTTGATGATGTGCTCCAGGCGCCGCTTCAGATCGTCCTTGAAACCGGAATTCATCTCGAGGATCGCCTGCGTCTTCAGGAAATCGAGGATGAAGACGCCGTTGATTTCCGGGCGCAGCAGCATGTCCGGCTGATGCCACTTGAGCTTCTCGCGGATCACCGACTGCATGGAGATCTGCGCGGCGCCGACGACGCATTCGAGCAGCCCCGGGTGCCGGCCCGGCGTCTCCGCCGGCCCGCCGGCAACGTCGCAGGCGATCGTGATGTCGCAATCTGCGATATGGTCGAAGGGGAGCGGATTCGTGGCACCGCCGTCGATCAGCACGCGCCCGTCGCGTTGGACCGGGCGGAAAAGGGCGGGAATTGCGATCGAAGCGGCGATCGCCGGCCGAAGCTCGCCTTCCGAAAGGATCACCTCACACCAGGCGTAGAAATCGCAGGCGATGATCTTGAGCGGGATGTTCAGGTCTTCGATCCGCTCGGGCAGGCGCTCAAGACCGGGGACGAACGCGTCGAGGATGACGCGTGCATCGAACTGCGGCGTGAGCGAGCGGCCGCGCAGGAGGTCGGTGAAGCCGAGCGGCCGCGCCCGCCATAGCCGCGCCAGCACCTCGCGGCGCTTCGAATAGAAGTCGACCGCCAGTTCACGCATTTCTTTTCCGGAGAAGCCGGCTGCGTAACCGGCGCCGACGATCGCGCCGATCGAGGTCCCGGCGATCAGCGCCGGCTTGATGCCGAGCTCGTCGAACACCTCGCAGATGAGGATATGCACCATGCCGCGGGCGCCCCCACCGCCCAAGGCAAGACCGATACGCGACTCCACCGACATGACTCTTCCTCTGAAAGAGGAGCTTGGCGCGCCAACCGCGGCGCGCCAACTAACTTCTATGAAATAGATTGAAAGTCTCGGTTAACTCGCGGTCTAGGCGAGCCCTTTTTCCCGGGCGATTGCGCGCCAGCCGATGTCGCGGCGGCAGAAACCCTGCGGCCAGTCGATCAGATCGACCGCTTCGTAGGCGCGTTGTTGCGCCGCAGCGACCGATTGCCCGAGCGCTGTCACGCCGAGAACCCGTCCGCCGTCAGCGACGATCCTGTCGCCATCGTCGCCGTGTGCCGGCGTGGAAGATCTCCACGTCGGTAAGCGCCGCCGCGGCCTCAAGACCGCGGATCTCCGAGCCTTTGGCATAAGCGCCGGGATAGCCGTCGGTCGCCATCACGACGCAGAGTGCCGCGTCGTCGAACCAGCGCACGCTCACCCTGTCGAGGATGCCATCGACCGCGGCGGCGAGGATGGTCAGGAGGTCGTCCTTGAGCCGCACCATCAGCACCTGGCATTCCGGGTCGCCGAAGCGGACATTGTATTCGATGAGTTTTGGGCCCTGGGCGTCGATCATCAGCCCGGCATAGAGCACGCCGCGATAGGCGATACCGCGCTTGGCAAGCGCCGTCACGGTCGGCCGCACGATCTCCGCCATGACGCGCTCGCACATTGCGTCGTCGAGGATCGGCGCCGGCGAATAGGCGCCCATTCCGCCGGTGTTCGGT
Source organism: uncultured Alphaproteobacteria bacterium (assembly GCA_963761005.1). Taxonomy (GTDB): domain Bacteria; phylum Pseudomonadota; class Alphaproteobacteria; order Rhizobiales; family Afifellaceae; genus DASWJZ01. Next base: position 282,414 of record CAVXFK010000018.1, on the reverse strand, counting down.
CCCTGGTCGCCGTCGAAGGCGCGCTTGTGGTCCTGCGCCGTGCCGAACGGGATCACGGTCTTCCCGTCGGAGAGCGCGAAGAAGCTTGCCTCCTCGCCGTCGAGGAATTCCTCGATCACCACCGATGCGCCCGGCTCGGAGAGGATCGCGTCGAGCGCTTGAAGCGCTGCCGCGCGCTCCGTCGCGACGGTGACGCCTTTGCCGGCGGCGAGCCCGTCGGCCTTCACGACGACCGGCAGCGCATGGCCCTCGATATAGTCGCGCGCCTCTTCGCGGTCGGTGAAGCGCCGATAGGCGGCGGTCGGAATGCCGGCTGCGCGGCAGAGATCCTTGGTGAAGCCCTTCGATCCCTCGAGTTCGGCCGCCGCCTTGGTCGGCCCGAAGGCGCGGATGCCGGCGGCTTCGAGATCATCGACCAGCCCGGCGACGAGCGGTGCCTCCGGCCCGACGACGACGAGGTCGATCCGCTCGGTGCGGCAAAACGAGACGACGGCAGAGTGGTCCGCCGGGTCGAGAGCAACGCATTCGGCCGTGTCGCAGATGCCGGCATTTCCCGGCGCGGCGAAAAGCTTGGAAAGAAGCGGCGAAGCGGCAAGCGCCCAGGCAAGCGCGTGCTCCCGTCCGCCCGACCCGATCAGAAGAACCCGCATCGCGCACCGACTGCTTGCATCGTCGGTCCCTATCATGCGGGCGCGCGGCGACAAACCTCGGCTTGACGGCCGCCCGCTCACGCGCGAGCAGGGGGAATGCCCGCGCCCTCCCTTGTGCTTCCCGACGCGCCGCCGAAGAACTGGCTCGACCGCTTCGCGCCGGACTGGCTGAAGCCTTATGGGAGGCTCGCACGCTGGGACCGGCCGATCGGCTGGTGGCTGCTCCTTTGGCCGTGCTGGTGGTCGGCGGCGCTCGCGGCGATCGCCGGCGAGCGCGGCGCGCCGAACGTCTGGCACCTTTTCCTGTTTCTCGTCGGCGCCATCGCGATGCGCGGCGCCGGCTGCACCTACAATGACCTGATCGACCGCGACTTCGACGCGCAGGTGGAGCGCACCCGCATGCGCCCATTGCCATCGGGCCAGGTCACGCCCTGGCAGGCGCTGGTTTTCCTGGCGCTGCAGGCGCTGGTCGGCGCGCTCGTGCTTTTCCAGTTCAACCGCTTCACCATCTTTCTCGGTCTCGGCTCGCTCGTCGTCGTGTTCTTCTACCCCTTCGCGAAGCGGGTGACCGACTGGCCGCAATTCGTGCTCGGCCTTGCCTTCTCCTGGGGGGCGCTGGTCGGCTGGTCGGCGATCTTCGGCAGCCTCTCCGCCGCGCCGATCATGCTCTATGTCGGCGCGGTGCTTTGGACGATCGGCTACGACACGATCTACGCGCTGCAGGACAAGGAAGACGACGCGCTGATCGGCGTCCGCTCGACGGCGAGGCTTTTTGGCCGCCGCTCGCGCGCCGGCATCGCTGTCTTTTACGTCGCCGCTTTCGCGCTTTTGGGGCTGGCCTTGGTGCTCGCCGACGCCGGCATCTTCGCCTTTGCCGGGCTCGGCGCCGGGCTTCTTCACGCCGCCTATCTGATCGCGACGCTCGATCCCGACGATCCGGCGAATTGCCTGAAGCGCTTCAGGGCGAACAGCACGACGGGCTGGATCGTGTTCGCCGGCCTCGTCGCCGACGCGGCTCTGCGGTTCTAGAGATACCGCACTCTCAGTTGCGAGCGATGATCTCGCGCCCTTCGATCCTGCGGATCGTGATCGCGCCGCCGGTGCGCCGCCGCGTCAGGAAGCGCGGGCGCCGCGGACGCGCCGCGCGAACGCGCCGCTCGCTCGGCCGATCGCTCTCGCCGCGTTCCGCGTCGGGCGTCGCCGACACGATGACCGGCGGAAGATTGAGGAAGCCGGCGAGTCGATCGCGGTACTCCTCCGCGGTGGCGAAGCTGTCGAAGCTCTCCACGTCGAGCGACAGGCCGACATCGCGGTGCATCAGCCTGACCACGTTGCTGTCGCCGCGCGCGATGAGCGCCACGGCCTGGTATTGGCGCACGGGCACGCGCAAGCGGCAGGCAAGGCCGGCAACGGGTCGCGACATCATAACTGTCCTCCGGTCAAACGTCACAAGACAATCAGCGCCATCCCCAGTAGTGCACCGGTATAGGAGCACATCCGGAAAGACGGCAGGCTGCCACATTGAGCAGCCTGCCAGACATGACTGGTTTCTACCCATTTCTGCTCGACGCTAATTCTTTTTCTTGGCGGACCGTTTCGGCCTCGCGTTAGGGCAGAGATTAGGCACGATTTTTCCTAAACTGCTTAAGGTCCGTGGTTAATGTATTTTCACGCGATTTCACGGTAATCGAATGCTAAATCGCCCTGCCATGGACGCGTTAGGAGAGCGGGTGGAGTTGAAGGAGGCGGACCTTGAGCTTCTGAAGCGCGCGGCGCTCGACGCGGGCCGGATTGCGCTCGGCTTCTTTCGGCGCAATCCGAGCACGTGGACGAAGGCTGGCGGCTCGCCCGTCACCGAGGCCGACATCGCCGTCGATCAATTCCTCCGTACGATGCTTCTGGCAGAGCGGCCGGATTTCGGTTGGCTTTCCGAGGAGATTGCCGACGATCCGGCCCGTCTGGCTTTCCCGACGATCTTCGTTGTCGACCCGATCGACGGCACGCGCGGCTTCATCGAAGGCGGCGACACGTGGTGCGTGAGCCTGGCCGTCGTCACGGCGGGGCGCCCGGTTGCCGCAGTGCTCAACGCGCCGGCGCGCGACGAAGTCTATTCTGCATCAATCGGAGGCGGGGCCTGGATGGGAGGAAAACGGCTTTCGGTTTCCGATCGGTCGGAGATCGCCGGGGCAAGGCTTGCGGGGCCGCGCGGCTGGCTCAGAACCGACGCGGTGCGGGGCAGCGGCATTGAGCCTGCAAGCCACATTTCCTCGCTCGCCTACCGCCTCGCACAGGTCGCAACAGGCCGGCTGGACGCCGCTTTTGCGAGCCCGCGGGCGCATGACTGGGACCTTGCAGCCTCAGACCTTTTGGTGCACGAAGCGGGCGGTCGGCTCACCGGGCTCGACGGGATTCCGCCGCGCTACAACTTGCCGGTCCCGCGTCACGGCGTGCTTGTGGCCGCGAATTCACGGCTTCACGCGGACGTTCTGGCGATGGTGGAGAAAGCAGGTCGGGAGGTGGCGCGTGGGCGTAAGGCGTGAGCGCTGCCGGGGGCCGGAATGAGCGAGACGAAGGGCGCTAAGAAGCAGCTTCTGCACCTGGTTTTCGGCGGGGAGCTCGAATCGCTTGAGAAGGTGCGCTTTCGCGATCTCGCCGCGCTCGATATTGTGGGCATCTATCCGAACTATGCCGAAGCCTATCGAGCGTGGAAGGAAAAGGCGCAGATGACGGTGGACAACGCGCAGATGCGCTATTTCATCGTGCACTTGCACCGGCTGCTCGAACCCGAAATGAGCAATGAAAAAGGCTAATTTGACGGCCAGCGCTCCGCGTCCGGGCTTCACTTTCGACGCGCTTCTCGACAAGAGCCACTCGCGCTGGCCCGTCTTCGTACGTCTCATCCGCGAATGCATGCTGCCGCATTGGCGCACCGGCGCGATCCTGATCGCCGCGTTGATCGTGAACGCGGCGACCGCCGGCGCGATGCCGTTTCTTCTGAAGCGGGTCGGCGACGACGTGTTCGTTGCGAAGAACGAGGCGCTCGTCCTCGTGCTGCCGGCTTTGATCGTGCTCGCGGTTATCGTGCGCGCGCTCTCCGACTGGGTATCGGCCGTCGCGGAGGGCTCGCTCGGCACCAGGATGGTCGCCGAGATCAGGATCCGCATGTTCAACACGATCGCAGCTGGCGATCTCGCTTGGCTGCAGGGCATTCATTCCGGCCGCTTTGTGTCGGTGCTCGTTGGGGACTTCATCGTCGATCGACCGCAACGGGACGCGCGTGCTGATCGGCATCTTCAAGAGCGTGACGAGCATGATCTTCCTGGTCGGCGCCATGTTCTATATGGACTGGCTGCTCAGCCTGATCGTCATGCTCGGCGCGCCGTTTGCGATCTTCAATCTCGGGCGCCAGCGCAAGCGGCTGCGGAGCGCGGCGGGAAAGAGCATCCGCGAGGCCGGCGACCTGAACAGTGTGCTGATGCAGACGCTGCAAAGCATGCGGGTCGTGAAGGCCTATGGCCAGGAGGCGAACGAGACGCGACGCCTCGGCCGCATCGTCCACAAGCTGCGCAAATACTTCATGCAGACGACGCGCACGCGTGCCGCAGTCGGCCCTTTGTGGGAGGTGCTGACCGGCCTCGGCTTCGCGGCCGGGGTGCTCTACGCCGGCTGGCGCGGAGTTGCGGGCCAGCTCACGCTCGGCGAGTTCATGGGGTTTATGACCGCCGCACTTTTGGCCCTGCAGCCGATGAAGGCGCTCGCTTCCATCCACGCGTCGCTCGCCGAGGGATTGCTTTCGGCCGAGCGCGTGTTCGCGCTGATCGACTACACCGCGCACGTGACGGAAAAGCGCGGCGCGGCTCCGCTCAAGGTCGCCGCCGGCGCTATCAGCTTCAAGGGCGTCGACTTTTCGTATGACGTCAGCGGCCCGGTCCTTTCGCACTTCAATCTCGAAGTCCCTGCCGGCAGCAAGGTCGCGCTCGTCGGTCCGAGCGGGGCGGGCAAGAGCACGGTCCTCAATCTCATCCTGCGCCTCTACGATCCAATTAGCGGAAGCGTCGAGATCGACGGGCAGGACCTGCGCGATGCGACGATCGCGAGCGTGCGCGGGGCCTCCGCGTTGCTCACGCAGGACCCTGTGATCTTCGACGAATCCATTGCCGCTAACATCGCCTACGGAACCGAGGGTGCCGACGAGGTGGCGATCATCGCTGCGGCGAGGGCGGCTGCGGCACATGATTTCATCACCAAGCTGCCGCACGGCTACCGATCGCGCGTCGGGGAGTCCGGCAACCGTCTTTCCGGCGGCGAGCGTCAGCGCATCGCCTTTGCCCGCGCGATGTTGCGCAACACGCCGATCGTGCTGCTCGACGAGCCGACAAGCGCGCTCGACGCGGAATCGGAGGCCAAGGTGCAGGAAGCCATGGACCGGCTCCTGCAAGGGCGGACCGTCGTCATCATCGCCCACCGCCTGTCCACGGTGCAAAAGGCAGATTGCATCTTCTACATGGAGGCCGGCCAGATTCTCGAGGCCGGGACGCATCGCGAGCTTGTGGCGCGACGTGGCAAATATGCCCGGATGGTCAAGACCCAACTCCTCGACCACGCGCCGCAGCCCGCTTTTGCCGGAGGCTGAGATCACACAAGGCCGGAACCCCGGCGGACTCCTCGGTGAGGCTGCACTGGCTCTCTATGGCGCTGCCGGGCGGCTGGCGGCGCCAGTCGTATCTGCAGCGCTTCGCCTGCGCGAGCGGGAGGGCAAGGAGGACGGCGCCCGTCGCGGCGAGCGGTTTGGCGTCGCCGGCCACGAGCGCCCGGAAGGCCCGCTCGTTTGGGTGCATGCGGCGAGCGTCGGCGAGACGGTCGCGGCGATTCCGTTGGTTGACCGCCTGATCGGAGCCGGCTCGGGCGTGCTTCTGACGACGGGAACCGTCACCGCGGCGGAGGTTGCCAAGCGGCGGATTCCGGCGGGTGCGATCCATCAGTTCGTGCCGATCGACACGCCGACCTCCGTCAGCCGTTTTCTCGACTACTGGCATCCGGGCCTCGCGCTTTTCGCCGAGTCGGAGCTCTGGCCGACGATGCTTCGCTCGCTGCGGCTGCGCGCGCTGCCGCTTGCAGTCGTCAACGCACGCATGTCGGAGCGCTCGTTTCGGGCGTGGAGCACTGTGGCGCCGCTCGCGCGCGCCGTGGTCGGGCGGGCCGAGCTCTTTCTCGCGCAGACCTTGGCCGATGCGGAGCGGCTGAAAGCGCTCGGTGCAAGCCGCGTCGTCGTCTGCGGTAATCTGAAATTCGATGCGCCGCCGCCGCCCGCGGATGAGCAGGCCGTCGCCGCGCTTCGCCAGGCGATCGGCAATCGCCCCGTGCTCGTCGCCGCAAGCACGCATCGTGGTGAGGAGACCGCGGTCATTGCCGCGCACGCCGAGCTCGCAGACGAGGGGACGCGGCTCCTCACCATCCTCGCGCCAAGACATCCGGAGCGCGGCGACGCGGTTGCCGCAGAGATCGCGGCCGCCGGACTGTCGTTCAGCCGCCGGTCCAAGGGCGAGCCCATCGACGCGGCAACCGACATCTATCTCGCCGATACGATCGGGGAGATGGGACTTTGGTACCGCGTTGCCGACTTCGCCTTTCTCGGCGGCTCGATGGTGCCGCATGGCGGTCAGAATCCGATCGAGCCGGCGAAGCTTCTCGTGCCGATCCTGCACGGCGGCCACGTCGGCAACTTCCGCGACGTCTATGACGCGCTGGTCGCGGCCGGCGCGGTCACCGCGGTTGAGGACGCCGACACGCTTGCGGCCGCCGTCCGGCGCCTGATCGCCAATCCCGACGAACGTGACCGCCTGGCCCGCGAGGCACGCGCTTGCGTCGAGCGGTTCGGAGGCGCATTGGAGCGGACGCTCGGCGCACTTCAGCCTTACCTCGCGCAGCTCGGCCTTCCGAATGAAGCTTCCTCGCGCCCCTGAGTTCTGGTGGCACAGCCACGCCGCCGCGGGCTTTGCGCTGGCTCCGCTCGGTGCCGTCTACGGCCGGATCAGCGGACGGTTGATGGCAAGGCCGGGCGTGACGCTGGAGATCCCGGTCATCTGCGTCGGAAACCTCGTGGTCGGCGGCGCCGGGAAGACGCCGACGGCACTTGAGGTGGCAAGCGTCTGCCGCAAGCTGAAGCTCAATCCCGGCTTCCTGACGCGCGGCTATGGCGGTACCGAGCGCGGACCGCTTTGCGTGTCGGTCGGAATCCATACCGCCGCGCAGGTCGGCGACGAGGCGCTGCTCCTCGCCCAGTTCGCGCCGACCGTCGTCGCCGCCGACCGGCCGAGCGGCGCCAAGCTCCTGGCGCAGCTTGGCGCCGACGTGGTGGTGATGGACGACGGCTTCCAGAACGCGTCGCTCAACAAGGATCTTTCGCTCGTCGTGATCGACGCGGAGCGCGGCATCGGCAACGGACTGGTGTTTCCCGCCGGTCCGCTCCGCGCGCCGCTCGCTGCGCAGATACGATTGGCCGACGCGCTGGTCGTGCTCGGGGAGGGGAGCGGCGGCCGTCCCGTCCGCATCGCTGCCCGCGCCGGACGGCCGACGCTGCGCGCCTTCTCGGCGCCGGCGCGAAAGCGCGGGCTGAAGCGCCGCCCCTATCTGGCGTTTTCCGGCATCGCCGACCCGGCGAAGTTCTACAAGGCGCTCGCCGCCGCCGGGGCGACGGTCGGCCATACGATGAACTTCCCCGACCATCATCTCTTCACGCCCGCCGATTGCGAGATGATCTTGAAGGAGGCGAAGGGCCGCGATCTCGTGCCGATCACGACCGAGAAGGACCGCGTGCGCCTGAACGGCAGCGGTGAGGCAGCGGCGCAGCTTGCCGCGGCAACCGAGACGTTTCCGGTGCGTGTCAGCTTCGAGGAACCGCGGCGGCTGGCTGCGCTGATCACCGACGCGGTCGCGGCGCACGCGAGCGCCTACCGCCTGAAGCCGGTCATTTCCCGCGACGAAGAGAGAGTTCCCGCTTGAGCGAGGCCGCGGCGTCGACATAGGCCTCCTGGCGGTCGACGTTCCAATAGCGGAGCTCGGCGAGCGGTATGCGCTTGCCGGTGACCGAGCAGGTGACATAGGCGCCGGGCACCACCACCTGGAAGTCGCTGTCGAGATAGCGAAGCCGCGCCTCGCCGTCGCGGCCGAAGAATTCGTGCCTGTTCATCCGAGTCTTTTCAGCCAGAGCGTTGGCGGCGGCCAAGGTATAGGCGTTCATTCGGCGGCCGGCTGGTGTGCGCCCTCGCGCCGCACCGGCGGCGTCAGCGGCTCGGGCGTCACCTCGGGCGGGCGGATCGCGGGGGCGCCGGCGGCGGTCTCGCCGCCGAGCTGCTCCTCGAGCCGCTCCTTGTCGCGACGGCGGACCTCCTCGGCGACGGTGTCGGCCTCGTCGGCGCCAAGCCCCAATCCGCGCAGCGTCTCAGTGCCGAAGGCAAGCGCCGAATTCGAAGGTCTCGCGGATCTCGTAGTCGATGCCCTTGGCGAGAAGCTCCAGCGTGTGGTTGCGGTCGTAGGAGCGCACGAAGAGGCGGGCATTTGGAAATTCGGACCGGACCAGGTCGACGATGCGGTTTGAGACATCCGGCTTCGCCACGCAGACGCAGACGATCGTCGCCTGTTCCGCGCCCGCCGCCTTCAGCACGTCGCGCCGCGTGCCGTCGCCGAAATAGATGCGGAATCCGAAGCGCGATGCCTGGCGCACGCGCTCGGCGCTCAAATCGATGAGGGTGGTGTCGACGTGCTGCGCCAGCACCACCTGGCTCACGATCTGGCCGAAACGGCCGAAACCGATGATCAGGACCTGCCCGCCGGCGCCCTCGAAATCCTCCTCGATCGTCTCTTCTTCCTCCTTGGTGAGGAGGAAGCGCTCGAGCATGAACGACAGCGGTGTCAGCGCCATCGTCACCGTCACGACGCCGGCGACGAAGGCGGTCTCCGACGGCCAAAGCGCTCTGACCGCCGAAGCGGAGGCGAAAAGGACGAAGGCGAATTCGCCGGCCTGCGGCAGCAGCAGCGCGATTCTGACGGCGTCGTTATGATTGGCGCGGAAGAGCCGCGCGAGGCCGTAGTAGATCCCGGCTTTCACGATCATCACCACGATCACCGCAAGCCCGATCCGCCACCAGCTTTGCAGGAGATAGTCGGGGTTGATCGCCATGCCGACGGCGATGAAGAAAAGGCCGAAGAGAATGCCGCGGAATGGTTCGATGTCGGCCTCAAGCTCGTGCCGGAAGGCGGAGTTGGCGAGCATCAAACCGGCGAGGAAGGCGCCGAGCGCCATCGAGAGCCCGGCGAATTCCATGAGCGCCGCGGCACCGAGCACCACAAGGAGCGCCGCCGCCGTCATCACCTCGCGCGCCCGCGTGAGCGCGAGCACGCGGAAGATGGGGTTGAGCAGGTAACGCCCGGCGAGGAGGAGGACCGCGAGCGCGCCGACGGCCTCCACGAAGTCGATCGGGTGGCCGGCCCCGAAGCGTGCGCCGCCCGGCGCGAGCATCGGCACGACGGCAAGGAGCGGCACGATGGCGAGGTCCTGGAAGAGGAGCACCGCCGTCGCCTTCTGGCCGTAGGGAGTGACGAGGTCGCTTCGCTCCGTAAGCACCTGCATGCCGAAGGCGGTCGACGACATCGCAAGCCCGAACCCGATGATGATTGCCGGCTCGATCCGCCAGCCCGAAAGGTGGAAGATCTCGGTCAGGATCGCGCCGGTCAGGACAACTTGCGCGAGGCCGAACCCGAATATGTCGGTGCGCATGGCCCAAAGCCGCGCCGGCTTCAGCTCCAGCCCGATGATGAACAGGAACATCACGATGCCGAGCTCGGCGACCTGCATGATTTCATGGGCGCCGGTGATGAGCCGCGCGATCGGCCCGATCACCACCCCGGCGGCGAGATAGCCGAGCACCGATCCAAGACCGAGCCGCCGCGAGATCGCGACGCCCACGACCGACGCGAGGAGCAGGATCAGCGGCTCCGCGAAGGCGAGGCCGGGGCTGTCGGATGCGTCAAGCATGCTTCTCGCCGTCCTCAACGCCGGGGACGCCGTCCGGCGGAAGCCGGAAGGTTAGGGGAGAGCGTCGAACCCTTCGCCGAATCCGGCAAGCGAAATCGGCACTCCGATTCCTTCTTCCGGCGTTTGGAAGATGATGAACATCGCCTGCTTGCCGTTGCGGAGCTGCTGGATGAGCTGATCGTCCATGAGGACTTCGGAGACGCAGCCGTTCGGCAGGCAGCGGATGAAGCCGGTCGTTCCCATGTCGGTATTGTCGATTCGAAGGCCGAGCCCGCGCGGCAGGAGAACGCCAAGGGGCGCGAGCACTCTTAGGATGCGCGCCTTCTTGTCCGCCGTCTTCATGACCACGACGGAGAGCCCGACATTCTCGCGGTCCTTCGCCGTCACGAACTGCATGATCACGCATTGCTCGGTCGTCGAGCCGGCGGGCGTATCGCAGCGCAAATCCCAGTCGCCGTGTTTGGATTTGATCTCACCCTGTGCCGCAGCCTGGGCGGGAACGAGCAGCAAGAGAATCAACAGCAAGACGAAGCGATGCACGAATGCCTCCGGAAGCGGTCGACGCGTCGCGACGTAAACGCCGGTTGCGGGCTCGGTGAAGCCCTAACAGAGCGGTCCCAAGTGTCAAGAAAAGGGCTGGAAGCGCCTGTGGCGGCCGCCTCCTTACGCGCAATTTGCCGCATAAAGGCGCGGGCTTGCGCGTTGCGTGGCGGGGCCGACTGTGGTTACTCGGGCGGCAGCGGACGGCGCGCGGGCGAATCCGGCAGTGACGGGCTCGGTGGCTTGCCCGGGGGCGCGGGGGCCGCAAAGCGGAGTTACTGATCGATGGCGGTTGCGACGAGATTGATCGCGGCTCTTGCATGGCTTGTGGCGGGCGTTGGCTTGGCCTCGGCCGAGGGGCGCCCGGACGGCGCCTTCGATTGGCAGATGAGCTTCCAGAATCCGGCCACCCTGGTGATGAATTACATCGAGTGGTTCGGCAACTACACGCTGATCATCGTCACGGTGATTGTCCTCTTCGTGTTCGGTCTTATCGGCTGGTGCATCATCCGCTTCAACGAGCGCGCCAATCCCGTGCCTTCGCGCGTTACTCACAACACCACGGTCGAGGTCCTGTGGACCGTCGTCCCGGTCTTCATCCTGGTCGCGATCGCGATTCCGTCCTTCAAGCTTCTCTACGGCGAGTACGACCCCTCGAAGCTCTACGCAGATTTCGACGCCAAGACTGCGAAGTTCCTGACGGTGAAGTTCACCGGCGTGCAATGGGCCTGGGACGTCAGCTATTCGAACGACACGGACAATGCCGGGATGGGCGTCGCGCAGCCCATCGATCTCTTCATGCTGCCGCTCCCCGACGGCCAGCTCAAGGACGGCGACCTCCGCAATCTGACGGTCGATAATCCGGCGATCGTGCCGGTCAACACCTTCGTCCGCGTGCAGGTGACGGCTGAGGGCGACGCCATCCATTCCTTCGCCATGCCGGCCTTCGGCCTGAAGGCCGACGCGGTCCCCGGACGCTTGAACGAGACCTATTTCAAGGCTGATCGCGAGGGCACCTTCTACGGCCAGTGCTCGGAGCTTTGCGGCAAGGACCACGCCTTCATGCCGATCGAGATCAGGGTGGTCTCTGCGGATCAGTTCCGCGCCTGGGCGGCGCAGGCCGGGTCCGATCTTCCCGGCGCCTACAAGACGCTGGCGCGCGCGATGGACGACGCGAACAACGAACAGAAGCTTGCCGCCCGCTGAGCGTGGCGAAGGATAGAGCGCAGGAGCTGACGATAATGGCCCACGCAGCAGTTCACGAGGCGCACGCCGCTCATCCGACCGGATGGAAGCGCTACGTCTACGCGACCAACCACAAGGACATCGGCACGATGTACCTGGTCTTCGCGGTGATCGCGGGGATCATCGGCGCCGCGCTCTCCATCGCCATGCGCGCCGAGCTGATGGAGCCGGGCATCCAGATTTTCACTGGCCTAGCGCAAATGGTCTACGGCGTACCGAGCGACGCGGCGCTCGACTACGGCAAGCACATGTACAACGTCTTCACGACGGCGCACGGGCTGATCATGATCTTCTTCATGGTCATGCCGGCGATGATCGGCGGCTTCGGCAACTGGTTCGTCCCGATTCAGATCGGCGCGCCGGACATGGCCTTCCCGCGCATGAACAACATCTCGTTCTGGCTGTTGCCGCCGTCGTTCCTGCTCCTGCTCACCTCGATGTTCATGCCGGGACCCGCCGGTGGCTATGGCGCCGGCGGCGGCTGGACGCTCTACCCGCCGTTCTCGACATCCGGCCAGCCGGGCCCGGCGATGGACTTCGCAATCCTTTCGATCCATCTCGCGGGCGCGTCGTCGATCCTCGGCGCCATCAACTTCATCACCACGATCTTCAACATGCGCGCCCCGGGCATGACGCTGCACAAGATGCCGCTCTTCGTGTGGTCGATCCTGGTGACGGCGTTCCTGCTGCTGCTCTCGCTGCCGGTGCTGGCGGGCGGCATCACGATGCTCCTGACCGACCGCAACTTCGGCACCACGTTCTTCAACCCGTCCGGCGGTGGTGATCCGATTCTCTTCCAGCACCTCTTCTGGTTCTTCGGGCATCCGGAAGTCTATATCCTGATCCTGCCGGGCTTCGGCATGATCAGCCACGTCGTCTCCACCTTCTCCAAGAAGCCGGTGTTCGGCTATCTCGGCATGGCCTATGCGATGGTGGCGATCGGCGTGATCGGCTTCATCGTCTGGGCCCACCACATGTTCACGACCGGTATCGACGTCGACACGCAGGCCTATTTCACCTTCGCCACGATGGTGATCGCGGTGCCGACCGGGGTGAAGATCTTCTCCTGGATCGCCACGATGTGGGGCGGGTCGATCTCCTTCCGCGTGCCGATGCTGTGGGCGATCGGGTTCATCTTCCTGTTCACGATCGGCGGCGTGACGGGCATTCAGCTCGCCAATGCCGGCCTCGACCGCTCCATGCACGACACCTATTTCGTCGTGGCGCACTTCCACTACGTGCTGTCGCTCGGCGCGGTCTTCGCGATCTTCGCGGGCTGGTACTACTGGTTCCCGAAGATGACCGGCTACATGTACAACGAGACGATCGGGAAGGTGCACTTCTGGGTCACGTTCATCGGCGTGAACCTGATCTTCTTCCCGCAGCATTTCCTCGGCGTCGCCGGCATGCCGCGCCGCTATATCGATTATCCCGACGCGTTCGCTGGCTGGAACATGGTCTCCTCGTGGGGCTCCTACATCTCCGGCGTCGGCGCATTGATCTTCCTCTACGGGATCTTCGAGGCGTTCAGCCGCAAGCGTGCGGCCGCCAACAATCCCTGGGGTGAGGGCGCAACGACGCTCGAATGGCAGCTGCCTTCGCCGCCGCCCTTCCATCAGTGGGAGGAGCTGCCCGTCATCCGCTAAGGGGACGCCGGCGACACGATGACAGCAGCCGCCAACGAGACCGAAGCCAAGCTCTTCGCCGAGGACTGGGACGGCGCAGACGTCGAGGACTATTTCGCGCTGTTGAAGCCGCGCGTGATGTCGCTCGTGGTCTTCACCGCGCTCGTCGGCATGGTGGCGGCGCCGACGTCGATCAATCCGGCGCAGGCCGTGATCGCGCTCATCGCGATTGCCGCCGGCGCCGGCGCGGCGGGTGCGCTCAACATGTGGTTCGACGCCGACATCGACGGCTTGATGCGGCGCACGCAGATGCGGCCGATTCCCGCGGGCCGCATGAGCCGCGCCGAGTGCCTCGGCTTCGGCATCGTGCTTGCCGCTTTCTCAGTCGCGATTCTCGGCCTTGCCGCCAACTGGCTCGCGGCGGCGCTTCTTGCTTTCACGATCTTCTTCTATGTCGCGGTCTACACCGCGTGGCTCAAGCGCTCGACCGCGCAGAACATTGTCATCGGCGGCGCCGCAGGCGCGCTCCCGCCGGTGATCGGTTGGGCCGCGGTGACGGGCGGTGTGTCGCTCGAGCCGCTGATCTATTTCCTCATCATCTTCATGTGGACGCCGCCGCATTTTTGGGCACTCGCACTCTTCAGCCGCGATGACTATGCCGCGGCCGGCATCCCGATGCTGCCGAACGTTGCCGGCGACGCGGCGACAAGGAGCCACGTCCTCGCATACGCCGCGCTTCTTGCGCCGATCGGCGTTCTGCCGTTCCTTCTTGGCCAAGCCGGCCCCATCTACGGCGTCGCCGCGGTCCTGCTCGGGGCGGAGTTCATCCGCCGGGCGATCCGCGTCTGGCGGCGCGGCGATGCAGCGAACAACGCTGCCGCCAAGAGCCTCTTCGGCTATTCCATCGTCTATCTCTTCGGCCTCTTCTCGGTGCGGCTCCTGGAGCTTGGGCTGACTGGACCGCTCGGTGGGTGAGGCGGATGCGCGGCGGACCCTCACCCCGGAGCAGGCGAGGCGAAGGCGCCGGCGGTCGGTGGCGCTCGCCTTCCTGCTCGCGGCGCTCGTCGTGCTCTTCTATGTGCTCGCGCTCGTGCGCGGCCCCGGCGTCCTGCACAACTGACCGGCGCGGCCGGCAAGCTGCATGACGAAGCCGGGGGGACAACCGGTCGCGCGAGCGGAAGGCGACGTAGGCGAAAAAAACTTGTAGTAAGGCGCGGCCCGGCGCCGGACGCCGGGCCCGCGAAGCGGATGGAACGGGACGACCATGGCTGAGGCGCACGCGAAGCACCACGACTACCACCTCGTCGATCCGAGCCCGTGGCCGATCATCGGGGCGGTCTCGGCGTTCGCTCTGGCGCTTGCCTTGATCTCCGCCATGCATGGGGCGAGCTGGTGGTGGACCATGCCCGGCGTCCTCGGTGTGCTCTACACGATGTTCGCTTGGTGGACGGACGTCATCCGCGAGGCGAATCGCGGCGACCACACGCCGGTCGTTCAGCTCCATCTCCGCTACGGCATGATCATGTTCATCGCCTCGGAGGTGATGTTCTTCGTCGCCTGGTTCTGGGCCTTCTTCGACGCCAGCCTCTACTCCGGCGAGGCGGCGCAATATGCGCGCGTCGCGGCGACCGGCGGCCACTGGCCACCGGCCGGTCTCGAAGTGCTCGATCCGTGGCACCTGCCGCTCATCAACACGCTCACGCTTCTGACTTCGGGCACGACAGTGACCTGGGCGCACCACGCGCTCCTCAACAACGACCGCAACGGCCTGAAATGGGGTCTTGCGCTCACCATCGTGCTCGGCGTGCTCTTCACATCCATCCAGGCTTACGAGTACATCCACGCGCCGTTCGCTTTCAAAGGCAGCATCTACGGCGCCACCTTCTTCATGGCGACCGGCTTCCACGGCTTCCACGTCATCATCGGCACGATCTTCCTCTGCGTCTGCCTGGTGCGCGCGTTCCTGGGGCAGTTCACGCCGAAACAGCACTTCGGCTTCGAAGCGGCCGCCTGGTATTGGCATTTCGTCGACGTCGTCTGGCTCTTCCTCTTCACCTGCATTTACGTCTGGGGAAATTCCGGCGGCGTTTACGCCGGCTAGAGCCAAAGACGGCGTCGGCGCCGTCCACAGGCGAGTCTTACAATGAGTGAGGACAAGGCGCTTTACGCGCCACAGAACCCGTTTTCGGCGGGGGTGCGCGGACGCTGCCCACGCTGCGGCGAAGGGCGGCTTTTTTCCGGCTTCCTCACGCTGGCGCCACGCTGCGCGGCCTGCGGCCTCGATTTTTCCTTCGCCGATTCGGCCGATGGCCCGGCGGTCTTCGTCATCCTGATCGTAGGCTTCATCATCGCCGGCGCGGCACTCCTCGTGGAGGTCGCCTACAGCCCGCCGCTCTGGGTGCACTTCGTGCTGTGGCTACCGCTCGTGCTGATTCTCTGCCTCGGATTCCTGCGTCCCCTTAAAGGTGTGCTGATCGCGCTTCAGTATCACCACAAGGCGGAAGAGGGCCGCATCAAGAACGTTGACTGAAGCACGCCCGCGCGGCCTTTTCGTTCCGGCGCTGCTCACGCTCGTCGCCGTCGGCATCCTCATCTCGCTCGGGAACTGGCAAGTCCGCCGGCTGGCCTGGAAAGAGGGCCTGATCGCGGCCGCGACGGAGCGCCCCAAGGAGGCCGTGCGCGAGCTGCCATCACTCTCCGCATGGTCGAGCCTCGATCCGGCCGGCACCGACTCCTACCGCCCCTACCGCCTCACCGGCCACTTCCAGCATGACAAGGAGGCGCGCGTCTTCACTAGCCTGCCCGACCCGCACGGGCCTTATGGCGGGCCGGGGTTCTGGGTGGTGACGCCCTTTGCGCTGACGAGCGGCGGGACGGTGCTCGTTAATCGCGGCTTCGCCCCCGCGGACAAGAGCCTGCCTTCCGAGCGCGGCGAGACGCTTTCGGGCGAGTCGGTGACACTGACGGGGCTGATGCGCCCGGACGAGAAGCGCTCCTATTTCACGCCCGGCGACCAACCGGACCAGAACATGTTCTTCGCCCGAAACGTTGCCGCGATTTCAGCTGCCAAGCAGCTCTCTCCGCCGGTTGCGCCTTTCACCATCGATCTTATTGCGTCGGAGACGCCGCCCAGCGGCCTGCCGCAGAGCGGCGAAACGCGCATGGCATTTGCCAACAACCACCTTCAATATGCGTTGACATGGTATGGCCTTGCCGCCGCACTCGTGGCGGTTTTCGGCGTTTTCGCCTGGCGGCGCCTAGCCGAGCGCAAAGATGCACGCTTGACGCCACCCAGGAGCGCTCCCTAACTGCCAGTGAGAGATGCCCGGCCCGAAGCTTCAAATCCTGCTCTGCGCCCCGCGCGGCTTCTGCGCCGGGGTGGAGCGTGCCATCCAGGTCGTCGAGGAGGCGCTCGAGCGCTTCGGCGCGCCCGTCTACGTCCGCCACGAGATCGTGCACAACCGCTATGTCGTGGAGAGCCTGAAGGCGAAGGGCGCCGTCTTCGTCGAGGAGCTGGAGGAGATTCCGCATTCCGACCAGCCCGTCGTCTTCTCCGCGCACGGCGTCTCCAAGAAGGTGCGCGAAGACGCCGCGATGCGGAACATTTCGGTCCTCGACGCGACCTGCCCGCTCGTCTCGAAGGTCCACAAGGAGGCGATCCTGCACGCCCGCCGCGGGCACGAGATCGTGCTTGTCGGACACGCCGGGCACCCCGAGGTGGAAGGCACGATGGGCCAGCTTCCGCCGGGGACGATCAATCTCGTCGAGACGGCCGACGACGCGCGTACGTTCCAGCCGCGCGAGCCCGACAATCTCGCCTGGATCACGCAGACGACGCTTTCGGTCGACGACACGTCGGAGATTGTCGCGGTCTTGAAGGAGCGCTTCCCGAACATCCTCGGTCCGCACAAGGACGACATCTGCTACGCGACCACCAACCGCCAGGAGGCGGTGAAGCGTGTTGCCCCGGTCGTCGACCGCATGATCGTCGTCGGCGCGCCGAATTCCTCCAATTCGCAGCGGCTGGTCGAGGTCGCCGAGCGCGCCGGCTGCCCGCGCGGGGTCCTGATCCAGCGCGCTTCCGAGATCGACTGGTCTGTGTTCGAGGGTGTGGAACGGATCGGCGTGACCGCCGGTGCCTCCGCGCCGGAGGTCATCGTGGAGGAGGTGCTCGACGCCTTCGCCGCGCGCTTCGACATCAATGTCGAGCTCGTTCGCACCGCTGAAGAGAGCATCGTCTTCAGCCTTCCGAGGCAGCTTCGCGAGGCCGCGGCTTGATGAAGCATGATCCCGAAAAGTGGGAACCGGTTTTCGGATCAGATCATGCTCGAACAACGCGATAGAACCCCCATTCTGATTCGATCGGAATGGGCAGGGCCCTAGGGCAGGCTCTTTCATGGCCGTCTACACCGACGTCGGTGACGCCGACCTCGAAGCGCTGCTCAAGGCTTACGATCTAGGTACGATCCTCTCCTTCAAGGGGATCGCCGAAGGCGTCGAGAACTCGAACTTCCTGCTCCACGCCGAATCCGGCACCTACATCCTGACGCTCTACGAGAAGCGAGTGGCGGAGGCAGATCTGCCGTTCTTTCTCGGCCTGATGGAGCATCTTGCGGAACGCGGCATCCGCTGTCCGCTTCCCGTCCACGGACACGACGGCAAGACCTACCGTCACATTGCCGGCCGGCCGGCCGCCTTGATCACGTTCCTGGAGGGGATGTGGGTGCGCCGCCCGCAGGCGCAGCATTGCGCCGCGGTCGGGCAGGTGCTCGCCGCGATGCATCTCGCCGGCCGCGACTTCCCGCTTCATCGCGCGAATACGCTTTCCCTGGCGGGCTGGCGTCCACTCTTCGAGCTTTCACGCGCCCGCGCCGACACGGTCGAGCCCAGCCTTGCCGCTTTCGTCGAGGCCGAGCTTGCAGCACTTGAGGCGGCGTGGCCGGAGAACCTCCCGGGCGGCGTGATCCATGCCGACCTCTTCCCCGACAACGTTTTCTTCCTGAAGGGGAAGCTCTCCGGCCTGATCGACTTCTATTTCGCCTGCAACGACCTTCTCGCCTACGATCTCGCGGTCTGCCTGAACGCCTGGTGCTTCGAGCCCGACAATTCCTTCAACGTCACCAAGGGGCGTGCGCTGATCCAGGCTTATACAGGCGTGCGCGCGCTGGAGCCGGCCGAGCTTCAAGCGCTCCCGATGCTCTCACGCGGCGCGGCGCTCCGGTTCCTGCTGACGCGGCTCTACGACTGGCTGACGGTTCCGGAGGGCGCGCTCGTCACGCCGAAGGACCCGCGCGAATACCTGCGCAAGCTGCGCTTCCATCAGAGGGTGACGAGCGCTGCCGATTACGGGGTGCCGATGTGACGAAGGGCGCGAAGCGGGTCGTCATCCACACCGACGGCGCCTGTTCCGGCAATCCCGGACCGGGCGGCTGGGCGGCGATCCTCGAATATGACGGGCACGAGAAGGAACTCTTCGGCGGCGCTCCGGAAACCACCAACAACCGCATGGAGCTGACCGCCGCCATCGAGGCGCTGAAGGCGCTCAAGGGTTCGCTCGTCGTCGAGCTTCACACTGATTCAGAATATCTCAAGAACGGAATCACGAAATGGATCCACGGCTGGAAGCGGAACGGCTGGAAGACGTCCGACAAGAAGCCGGTGAAGAACGCCGACCTTTGGCTTGAGCTTGAGCGGCTCGCCGAAAGCCACCATGTCGACTGGCGCTGGGTGCGCGGCCACGCCGGCCATGACCTGAACGAGCGCGCCGACGCGCTCGCCCGAGAGGGTATGGCGCCGTATTTGAAGAAATAGTGAGGAGCTCCCTAACCCTACGTCGTCATTGCCGGGCTTGACCCGGCAATCAATTCCGTCCCGGCGGCGATTTGCACAGACGCTACGGAATCGATGCCCGGATCAAGTCCGGGCATGACGACATCAACGTGGGAGACTAATCCGGCCCAGCGGCGGGGCGGCTCCTACAACAGCTTCTCCAGGACCTGCGCTGCGGAGCTGACCGCCGTCGAGCCCCCCGTGTCCTCGACCGCGATCATCGTTACCACGCCGTCGTCGACGATCATCGCGAAGCGGCGCGCCCGCGTGCCCATGCCCGTGCCGGAGCCGTCGAAGGAGAGGCCCGTTTGCGTGATCAACTCGAGGTTTCCGTCGGAGACGAAGCGGACCTTGCCCCTGGCGCCGCTGGCCTCGGCCCAGGCGCGAAGCACGTGCGTGTCGTTGGTCGAGAGCACGACGATCTCGTCGACGCCCTTGGCGAGGATCGCGTCGCGGTTCTCGATGAAGCCGGGGAGATGCCGCTGATGGCAGGTCGGCGTGAAAGCGCCTGGCATGCCGACGAGCACGACCTTGCGGCCGTTGAAAAGATCATCGCTCGAAAGCTTGTTCGGCCCGCTATCGCCCGGCTCGAAGAGGCCGGCCTTCGGCATGCGGTCACCGACGGAAATACTCATTCAGCTCTCCATTCTCAGGGAAAGGGTAGGGGTTCGCGCCAAGCCTGAGGCTCAGCGTATCTCGACCGCCTTCTCTATCGCTTCGCCCCCGGAGACGGCAACGAAGGTGAAGGTCTGTCCGGCGAGCGGCGCATCGGCCGGGCGGCCGGCGAGCGGGAGGCGGTAACGCGAGACGCCGTCCGACCGTTCCACGAAGGTCGGCTGGCCGATGAACCACCCCTTCGGCGGGTCGGCGAAAAGGTCGGTGTAGGACGAATCCGGCATGCGCACGTCGATCACGAGAGCATTCTCCTCCGGCTGGACCGCTTCGATGTCGAAGCGTCCCGGCTCAGGCGCGCGCGGCACGCGCGGCTCGAAGCTTGCGATTCGCGCGGCGGCGAGCGGGTCGGGCGCCGGCGAGGATTCCACTTCGGCGCTCGCGCGGGTCGGGATGCAGACGTCGCTGCAGACTCCGAAATCCGCATGTACGCGAAGCGTCACCGGCCGGCCGGCGTCGCGCGGCAGGACGACGAGCGGAAAGACAACTTGATCCGTGTAGACGAGCGAGACGCTTCCGCCGTCGTCGTAACGGGTCGGAGCAGGGTAGCGCACGTCGACCTTGGCGACGTTCTCCGAGCCGGAAAAGTCGAAGACCGGCGGCACGCCGCTCTCGCCGGGGTTGCGCCAATAGGTGTGCCAGCCGGGCTCGAGCACGATCTCGATCCCCCCAGCGATGCCGCCGTCCGTCGGCGCTCCGAGAAGTACGCGAAGCTGCGCCTCGTCCGCCTCGGTCCAGCCGGAATGGGCGGCGAGCGCCCCACTCGGAAGCATGAACGCGGCGAGGCAGGCGATGCGGATCGCTATTGCGGACATGGATTTCGACCCTAGTTTTAGGTGATGCCGCGTCGCGAGGGGGCGCGGCTCCCGACGCCTATCCAACTTCGGACCGGATTGGTAGCATCTGTGAGATGACGAAGCACACGCGACCCCAGGGCTTTCTCGATGGACAGCTTCTGATTGCCATGCCGAGCATGGCCGACAAGCGGTTCGCCCGCTCGGTCGTCTATATGTGCGCGCATTCAGGCGACGGTGCGATGGGCATCGTCATCAACAAGCTGGCAAGCGAGGTGAGCTTCCGTGATCTCCTCGTCCAGCTCGACATCGTGCAGGCGAAGAACGAGCCGGACCTGCCCGGCGGCGTCGACAACGTGCGCGTCCACCGCGGCGGGCCGGTCGAGACCGGGCGCGGCTTCGTGCTTCATTCCTCCGACTTCTTCCTCGAAAACGCCACGCTACCGATCGCCGAAGGCGTATGCCTGACGGCGACCCTGGAAATCCTGCGTGCCATCTCCGACGGCCGCGGGCCTGACCGCGCGCTCCTTGCGCTCGGCTATGCCGGCTGGCGTCCGGGGCAGCTCGAATTCGAGATCCAGTCGAACGGATGGCTGCACAGCCAGGCCGATTGCGACATCCTCTTCGACGACGACATCGACGCCAAATATGATCGCGCTCTCGCCAAGATCGGCATCGAGCCGGCCATGCTGTCGGACGAAGCGGGCCACGCCTGACGCAATTCCGCCTGCGTGTCGACGGTTGCCTCAAAACATTTGTCATCATTGCTCGACCCGGCAATTCATTCTGTGACGGATCGGAATGGATGCCCGGATCAAGTCCGGGCATGACGACGGTGGAAGGCCGCTTCAGCTCGCGCGCGCGACCGCCGGGCGCCGTCTGACCATCTGCTGCACCATCTGCGCACTCATCGGGCGGCCGTAGACGAAGCCTTGGGCGTATTCGCAGCCGGCCTCGGCGAGCTCCAAGACTTCCGCCTCCGTTTCCGCGCCCTCCGCGACGACCTCCATGCCGAGATCGTGCGCGAGCGTCACGATGGAGCGGAGCAAGATCGCGCGCGCCGGAGAGCCGTTCGGGCGGACGAAGCTCTTGTCGATCTTGATCGTGTCGAAGGGGAAGCGCTGCAGATAGGAGAGCGCCGAATAGCCGGTGCCGAAATCGTCGAGCGCCAGCCCGGCGCCGAGCTCGCGCAGCCGGGTGAGCACCTTTGCCGAATATTCCGGGTTCTGCATCACCAGCGATTCGGTGATCTCGAGCTTCAGCGTCTCAGGCGCAACGCCGGTGCGCGCGATCACCGCCTTGACGTCGTTCAGGAGGTCGTGGCGCAGGAGCTGCCCGCTCGACACGTTGATGGAGACGAAAGGAAGCGGCGAGGAGGTGAGCGCATTCTGCCAAGAGGCGAGCTCGCGCGCGGCATGCTCGAGCACATAGAGGCCGAGCTGCACGATCAGCCCGCTCTCCTCCGCGGCGGCGATGAATTCGTTCGGCGGGATGCGCCCGTGCAGCGGATGCTCCCAGCGCGTCAGCGCCTCGAAGCCGGCGATCGAGTTGTCTTCGAGCCGTACGATCGGCTGGTAGACGATGTCGATGTTGCCCGCTTCGAGCGCCTTGCGGAGCTCGCCCTCGAGGTCGATGCGGCGGCTCCGCATGCCGAAGGCCGGCTCGTAGAACTGGATGTAGTCGCCGCCGTAGCGCTTCGCCTGGTAGACCGCGGCCTCCGCCCGCTTGATCTGGTCCTCGGCCGTCCCCTCGTTGGTGGGTGGCGCGATCCCGACGGAAGCGGTCAGGAAGACATCATGGTCGCCGATCGAGATCGCGGCCTTGATGGTGTGGATCAGCTCGCGCGTGAATTGCTCGATTGCCTCCGGGTCGGTCTCGGAGAGAACCAGGAGCGCGAAGGAATCACCGTGGAGCCGCGCCAGCGAGTCCTGCAAGGGAAGCAGCCTGACCACGCGCCGCGACAGCGCGAGCAGCACCGAATCGCCGACCGAATGGCCGAACCCGGCGTTCACTTCCTTGAAGCCGTCGAGGTCGAAGACGATGACGGTCGGCGCGGCGATCTGCTCGATCCGCGCGCGGGTCAGCGCGAGCTCCAGCCGGTCGAGGAGGATCTGCCGGTTCGGCAGGCCGGTCAGGTTGTCGTGTACCGCGTCGTGGAGCAGCCGCTCTTCGGCGAGCTTCTGGTCGGTGATGTCGGCGATCGTGCCGGAGCAGCGCATGACCTCGCCGTCGGAGCCGACGATCGGGCGCGCGCGGATGGCGAACCAGAGGAAGTGCCCGTCCTCCGCGCGCATACGGAAGTCGAGGTTGATGCGGCCGCGCCGCTGGTTGACGACGGCATCGAGCATGGCGCGGAAGAGATCGCGCTCGCTCGGATGGATGAGGCCGAGCCAGTTGCGCGCCGGCCCGTCGAGCGAGCCGCGCTTGAAGCCGAGCGCGTGCTCGATTTCGCGGCCCGTCTCGATGCGGTCGCGCGCCGCGTCCCAGTCCCAGATCGAGTGGCCGGCGCCGACCAGCGCCAGCGCCTTCTGCTCCGCGTCGCTGATCAGCCCTTGCGCGATCGCGCCGCCGGCGAAGGCGTGCTGCATGATGGTGAAGGCGATCAGCATCACGATCAGCACGAGCCCGCCGGCAAGCGCCGGCTGCACGACCGAGTGGTTGATGCGGCCAGTCACCGCGAGCCATGCCGCCGCCACCCAGAAGAGGAGCACGAGCCACGTCGGGATCAGCATGATCGCGCGGTCGAAGCCGCGGATCGCGAGCCACAGCACGATGCCGAGGCCGACCGCCGCCGTCAGCCCGAGCGACAGCCGGGCGATGCCGGCAGCGACGCTCGGATCGATCGCGATCACGCCGGCGAGGAACACGAGCCCGACGAGCCACGCCACGGCCACGTGGCTGTAGCGGACGTGCCAGCGGTGGAGATGGAGATAGGTGTAGAGGAAGACGAGGAGCGCGCCCGCAAGCACCACCTCGGTGCCGGCGCGCCATGTCGCCATGTGTCCGCTCGTACTCTGGAAGACGCGGCTCCAGAAGCCGAAGTCGATGGAGATATAGGCAAAGACGGCCCAGGCGAGCGCGGCCGTTGCCGGGAACATCGCCGTGCCCTTGACCACGAAGAGGACGCTCAGGAAGAGCGCCAGAAGCCCCGCGATTCCGAGCGCCACACCGCGATAGAGCGTGTAGCTGTTGACCATGCTCTCATAGGCATCGGGTCGCCAGAGGTGGATCTCGGGGACCTTGGGGTCGCTGAGCTCGGCGACGTAGGTGACGATGGCGCCGGGGTCGAGCGTGATGCGGAAGATGTCGGCCTCGCTGCTCGGCACGCGCTCCGGCGCGAAGCCTTCGCTCGGCGTCACCGCGCGAACCCGCTCCCAACCGAGGTCGGGCCAGATCAACCCCGATCCGACCAGCCGGTAGTGCGGCACGACGATCAGGCGCTCAAGCTGTTCGTCCGACGGATTGGCGAGCGCGAAGACGATCCAATCCGAAGCGCCGTCTGGGTTGAGAGCCGGGACTTCGATGCGCCGAACGATTCCGTCTGCGCCCGGCGCTGTCGACACCTGGATGCGGTCGCCCTGGTTCTGGTAGCGGTCGTAGGAGGCGCCGAGGTCGACCACCGGATCTTCGACCTGCAGCGAGACGGCGTCGAGCGCAAAGGCGCGGCCAACGAAAAAAATGGCGGCGACGGCGAGAAAAATGCGCGTGAGAGTGAGTCCAGCGCGCAATGCGCCACCTCCGGATCGACCCGAATGCCAAGCTGTAATGCCCGTCGCCGCCGTTCACAAGCCGACAAAATGGGACGCAGGGGCGGCGAAGTTGGCGGAATTCCGGGGAAAAACACCCGTCACGACAGACGGTCGTCGGCAAGCAGCGAGAAGACGATGTGGTCCTGCCAGCGGCCGTTGATGCAGACGAGGCCGCGCGCCAGTCCCTCGCGGCGGAAGCCGACCCGCTCAAGCAGTTGCATCGATGGCGCGTTGTGCGCCAGGCATGCCGCCTCCAGACGGTGCAAGCGAAGCGCACCGAAAGCGAACGGGGCGATGGCGCGCACCGCCGCCGTCATGTGACCGCGTCCGGCGTGGCGCTCACCCATCCAGTAGCCGAGCGTCGCGGTCTGCGTCATGCCGCGGGTGACGTTCGAGATGGTGATGCCGCCGAGGAGCACGTAGTCGCTCTGGCGGAAGATGAAGAAGGGATAGGCGCGGTCCTCGCGCACCTCGGCGTGATACCGGCGGATGCGGCGGCGGAACGCCGTGCGCGTCAGGTCGTCGGCCGGCCAAGTCGGCTCCCAGGGCGTCAGGAACGTGCGGCTTTCGGCGCGAAGCGCACTCCAGGCCGGATAGTCGGCGAGGCTCGGCATGCGCAGGAAGAGCCGGTCGCCCGGGATGACCGGGGTCTCCAGCGCCGTCGTCGCACGCAGGAACGCCATCGCTACCAGCCCACAGCGCTTTTCTGCCCCGCCATCGTGGCGGCGATGGCATCGACTCCCGGAACGCGCTTCACCGGTCCGATCGCCGCAAGCGTCGGCGCGCCGGCGAGCATCTTCGTGGCGAGATCGACGAGATCCGCCTCGCTGACCGCGTCGACCCTTGCCACCATCTCTTCGAGCGACAGCGGGCGGCCGTGGACGAGGACGTGTCTCGCCATCTGGCCAGCGCGGGTGATCGGGCTTTCGAGCGTCATCAGGAGGCCGGCGCGAATCTGCGTCTTGGCGCGGGCAAGTTCGACTGCCGACACGCCGTAGGTCATCTTCCGTAGTTCCTCAAGCACGACGCTGACCAGCTCCGCAACATCGTCCTCTGACGTCGCCGCCTGGATGCCGAAGATGCCGGTGTCGATGAACGGCCAATAGAAGGAATAGATGGAATAGCAGAGCCCGCGTTCCTCGCGCACTTCCTGGAAGAGGCGCGAGGCCATGCCGCCGCCGAGGATGGCGGAGAAGAGGTGTGCTGTCGTGAAGGCGCTGTCGACATAGGTCGGTGCGGGGAAGCCCAAAAGGATTTGCGCTTCCTTGAGCGCACGCGCCTCTCTGCGCTCGCCGCCCTTGTAGTGCCCTGGCTCTGTCGTCGTGGGCTTGCGGTCCGAGAGCCGTCCGAGATGCTCCTCGCCGCGCCGTACGACCTCCGCGTGGTCGATGTTCCCGGCCGCGGCAATCACTATCTGCGGGCCGCAATAGTGCGTGCCGAGGAAGCGCCGGAGATCGTCGGAGGTGTGGGCGCGGATCGATTCCGGTGTGCCGAGCACGGTGCGGCCGATCGCCTGTCCGGGGAATGCGGCTTCCTGGAAGAGCTCGAACACCCAGTCTTCCGGCACGTCGTGCGACGCTCCGATCTCCTGCAGGACCACGTGCTGCTCGAGCGCCAGCTCCTCCGGGTCGAGCAGGGGATCCGAGATGATGTCGCCGAGCACGTCGAGGCCGAGCGCCAGATCGTCCTTCAGAAGGCGGAGGTAGTAGGTGGTGTGGTCGACGCTCGTCTCCGCGTTCATCTCGCCGCCGACCGCCTCGATGGTCTCGGCGATGTCGCGCGCGCTCCGCCGGGTCGTGCCCTTGAAGGCCATGTGCTCGAGGAGATGCGAGATGCCGTGCTCGCGCTTCGCCTCGGAGCGAGCGCCGGCGCCCACCCAGAGCCCGAGCGCCAGGCTCTCAAGATGCGGCATGTGATGGGTGACGACGGTGATGCCGTTCTTGAGTCGTGAGAGTTCGACGCTCATCAGACTTGCTCGGTCGCGGCGATTCCCGCCTCGACCGCCTGCTCGACCGTTGCAAGGTCGGAGGGGAGCGTGCGGTAGGATTCCTTGGCTGTCAGGATCGCGCGCGCCCAGTCGGGAAGCTCCGGTCGGGCGCCGGTCGCCGCCTCGACGGCGTCGGGGAATTTCGCCGGATGCGCGGTCGAAAGCGTCACCATGGGGGTTCTACCGAGATGCTGCTCCGCGACGGCGACACCGACGGCGCTGTGCGGATCGATCAGGATGCCGTCGTCGCGGAAGAGCCGCTTGATCGTGGCCGCCGTTGCCTGCTCGTCGGCGGAGCCCGACGTGAAGACATCCGCGAGCTTCTCGCGCGCGCCCGTGCCAAGCGTGAAGGCACCCGACTGGCTGAGCCCCGCCATCAGGCCGCGCACGGAGGCGGCGTCGCGGTCCTCTGCCTCGAAGAGGAGCCGCTCGAAGTTCGACGAGACCTGGATGTCCATCGACGGGGACGAAGTGGCGGTCACGCCGCGCACCTCGTAGCGGCCGGTCTTGAGCGCGCGGTCGAGAATGTCGTTGACGTTGGTCGCGACGACGAGCCGCTCGATCGGAAGTCCCATGCGCTTCGCGGCGTAGCCGGCAAAGATGTTGCCGAAATTCCCGGTCGGAACCGTGAAGGAGACGGCGCGATGCGGCGCACCGAGCGAGACGGCGGCGGTGAAGTAGTAGACGATCTGCGCGACGATGCGCCCCCAGTTGATGGAGTTCACCGCGGAAAGCCGTACCCGCTCGCGGAAGCGGGGATCGTTGAACATCGCCTTCACCAGTGCCTGGCAGTCGTCGAAATTGCCTTCGATGGCGATCGCCTTGACGTTCTTCTCGCGCGCCGTCGTCATCTGCCGTCGCTGCACCGGCGAGACGCGCCCGGCGGGAAAGAGGATCGCGATGTCGGTGCGGCTTCGCCCGCGGAACGCTTCGATCGCCGCACCGCCGGTGTCGCCGGAGGTCGCGCCGACGATCGTTGCGCGCTCGTTCCGCTCGGCAAGCACGTGGTCCATAAGCCGCGCAAGAAACTGCATCGCGAGGTCCTTGAACGCGAGCGTCGGCCCGTGGAAGAGCTCAAGCAGGAAATGGTTCGACCCGATCTGGATGAGCGGCGCGACCGCGTCGTGGCGGAAGGTTGCGTAGGCGTCCTCGATCATGCGCTTGAGCGCCGGGGCGGGGACCTCGCCGCCGGTGAAGAGGCTGATGATGCGAAACGCCGCCTCCGGATAGGTGAGGCCGGCAAAGGCCGCGATTTCCTGCTTCGTCAGCGTCGGCCAGGTCTCGGGAAGGTAGAGTCCGCCGTCGCGCGCCAGCCCCGCGAGCACGACGTCGCGGAAACCGAGCGTCGGCGCCTCGCCGCGGGTCGACACATAACGCACAGCTTTCGAAACTCCGTCCCTAGAAGCGACCGAGCGTATAGTCCCGGATTGAGCCGGGCAAGCGCGCCGCCGCCCTTGCCGCACTGCGAAAGCCTGTTAAACGGGCGCCATGCTTATCATTTTCGACTGCGACGGCGTGCTCATCGATTCCGAGATCCTTTCGGCCCAGGTGGACTGCGCGATCCTTGGCGAATTCGGCTACGAGATTTCGCCGGCCGAGCTCGCGCACCGCTTCGCCGGCGTCACGACGGACGGGATATTCAAGCTGATCGGCGAGGAGATCGGTCGCGAATTTCCGGCCAATATCCCCGACCGCGCCAAGCGCGAGACCGACGCGAAATTGAGGCGCGAGGTCGCCCCGATCGCGGGCGTTCACGAAATGCTCGACGCGCTCGACGACCCGCGCTGCATCTGCTCGAACTCGCGCTCCGAGCGGCTTCAGATATCGCTGAGCAAGGTCGGTCTCTGGGACCGCTTCCGGCCCTATGTCTTCTCCGCTCAGGAGGTCGGCACCAAGCGCGGCAAGCCGGCGCCCGACGTGTTCCTGCACGCCGCGAAGGTGTTTGAGACCGACCCGGCCGACGCGATCGTCATCGAGGATTCCGTCACGGGCATCGCCGGCGCCATCGCGGCCGGCATGCGCGTGATCGGCTTCACCGGCGCGTCGCATTCGTGGCCGGGACACGGCGAGGCGCTGATGGATGCCGGCGCAATCACCGTCGTCCGCCGGCTCGTCGAAGTGCCGCCGACGCTTGAGGCGCTGCGCGAATGGCGTCAGCCGGTGACTTAGGCGGCGCGTCGGCGCCGTTCGTGCTGACGCTGGAGATGGACGGCGAAGCCTTCGCCGCCTTCGATGCGCTCCGGCGCAAGCACTACGCGCCGGAGCGCAATCTCGTGCCGGCGCATGTGACGCTGTTCCATCGGCTTCCCGGTGAGCGGGCGCGTGAGATCAAGGCGCTGCTTCGGCGTGAGGCCGCGGCCGAGAGATCGATCGAAGTTACCGTCGGCGAACCGAGGACGCTTCAGCGCGGCGTAGCGATCTTCCTCGATTCGCCGCGCCTCCATGCGCTCCGCGAGCGGCTCGCGCGCGAATGGTGGCCGTGGCTCGAGGCGCGGGACCAGGCCGGCTTTCGCCCGCACGTGACCATCCAGACGACGGAAAGCGAAGCGGAAGCGCGGCGCACGAAGGAGAGTCTGGGCAGGACCGCGCTCCCCAGCCACCTGCGCGGCGTCGGCCTGCATCTCTGGCGTTTCCGCGACGACGGCCGCTGGGAGCACGTCGAGCTTTTCCGCTTCAGATAGCTAGTGCTCGGCGAGCGACGGCTCCTCGACGCTCGGGATATTGAGCCGCTGCTCGCGCAGGAAGATGAAGAGCCCCGAGGCGATGATGATGGCGGCGCCGATCACGGTTCGCGCTGCGGGCACGTCTCCGAACACGACGTAGCCGGAGATCATCGCCCAGACGATCAGCGTGTACTGATAGGGTACGACGACGGAAGCGGGCGCGAGCCGGAGCGACTGGTTCACGAAGACGATCGCAACGATGGAGACGACGCCGAGGAGGAGGAGCAGGAGATAGTCTGTGCCGGTGACGGAGATCCAGACGAACGGCGCGCCGATGGCGCCGAAGGTGACCGCTCCGAGCGCCTGCGTTGTGGCGAGAACGACGTTCGGCGTGCTTCGCACCTGCCGTGTGACGATCATAAGCAGCGCGTAGCAGAAGCTGCCGGCGAGCGCGATCAGCGAGCCGGTGCTGATCGTGGCCGCGGACGGGTTCAGCGCGATCAGAACGCCGCCGAAGCCGACGAGCACCGCACACCAGCGGTAAATACCGACCTTTTCCTTGAGCAGGAGCGCGGAGAGCGCGGTCACGTAGATCGGGCCGGCGAGATAGAAGGTCATCGCGTCGGCGAGCGGCAGATAGCGGACCGAGAGATAGAAGCAGGCGACCTCGAGCGTCGAGAGCACGACCCGGAGCACCTGTAGGCCCGGGCGCGGGGCGCTCCGGAATGTCCCAACTCCCGCCCGCATGACGAAGGGCGCGATCATCGTCAGCGAGGCAATGCTTCGGATGAAGAGGATCTGGGCCACCGCGTAGGTCGCCACCAGCCATTTGCCGAGCACGTCGTTCATGGAGAACATGAACGTGGCGAGCAGCATCAGGCCGATGCCGGCAAGGTGAGCGGAGCGTTCTGGCAAGGTGGTGCCTGATGGTGGGAGGCGGTCGGCGCTCTCTCCGTTGCGGAGAG
Source organism: uncultured Alphaproteobacteria bacterium (assembly GCA_963761005.1). Lineage (GTDB taxonomy): Bacteria > Pseudomonadota > Alphaproteobacteria > Rhizobiales > Afifellaceae > DASWJZ01. The sequence continues at coordinate 252,661 of CAVXFK010000018.1, read as the reverse complement.
CGAGTTGCTGCTCTGACCTACTCCGCTGCCTCCACGTAAGGCGCGGGGGGCGTCCATTTCAGCACCGGCTGGCGCGCGGCGCGCGTCTCGTCGAGGCGACGGCGGGGGGCAAAGCGCGGCGCCTCGCTGAAGCGCTCGGTTTTCCCTGCTTTCACCGCGAAGCAGAGGTCACGCAGCGCTGCAACGAAAAGGTCGAGGCTCGCGCGCGATTCCGACTCCGTCGGCTCGACCAGCATGGCGCCGTGCACGACCAGCGGGAAATAGACCGTCATCGGGTGGAAGCCCTCGTCGATCATCGCCTTGGCGAAATCGAGCGTGGTGACGCCGCTCTCCTTCAGGAAGCGGTCGTCGAAGAGCGCCTCGTGCATCGCCGGGTGGTCGGGGAAAGAGACGCTCATCACGTCTTTCAGGCAGGCGCGCACGTAGTTGGCATTCAAGACGGCGTCTTCGGAAGCCTGCTGCATGCCGTCGGAGCCGTGCGAGAGCATCCAGGCGAAGGCGCGCACGAACATTCCCATCTGGCCATGGAAGGCGGTCATGCGGCCGAACGGCTTCGCCTCGCCGGCTTCGCCGAGGTGCTCCACAAGCCGGAATTTCTGGCCGTCGCGCACGACGAAGGGAAGTGGTGCGAACGGCGCGAGCGCTTCGGAAAGCACTACGGGCCCGGCGCCCGGGCCGCCGCCGCCATGCGGCGTGGAGAAGGTCTTGTGCAGGTTGATGTGCATGGCGTCGACGCCGAGATCGCCCGGCTTCGCCTTGCCCATGATGGCGTTGAGGTTGGCCCCGTCGCAGTAGAAGTAGCCGCCGGCCTCGTGCACGGCCTCGGCGATCTCCGCTACCTCCGGCTCGAAGATGCCGCAGGTGTTCGGATTGGTCAGCATCAGCGCTGCGACCTGGCCCTCGTTCTCCTTGAGCTTTGCGCGCACGTCGGCGGCGCCGACCGTGCCGTCGGGCCGCGCCGGAACGGAAACGACGGAAAACCCGAGCAGCGCCGCCGTCGCCGGATTCGTGCCGTGCGCCGATTCCGGCACCAGCACCTTGGTGCGCGCTTCGCCGCGGTCGCTAAGCGCCGCCTTGATCGCCATCATGCCGCAGAGCTCGCCATGCGCGCCCGCCTTCGGGCTCATTGCGACGGAGTGCATGCCGGTGATCTCAAGAAGCCAGCGCCCGAGCTCGTGGATCAGCGCCAGGGCCCCCGGTACCGCGGAGGTCGGCTGAAGCGGATGGATCTCGGAGAAGCCCGGAAACCGTGCCACGGACTCGTTCAGCCGCGGATTGTATTTCATCGTGCATGACCCGAGCGGATAGATACCCAAGTCGATCGCGTAGTTCTTCTGGCTGAGCCGCACGTAGTGGCGCATCGCCTCCGGCTCGGAGAGCGCGGGAAGGCCGATCGGCGCTTTCCGCCGGTGCTTGCCGAGGCGCTCAGGCACATCTTGCGGTACCTCGACGTCGACGCCCGAAATCTCGGCGCGGCCGATCTCGAAAAGGAGCGGCTCCTCGATCGCGAGCCCGCGGTTTCCGGTGAAGGTCTCGCGCTTCGCCTCCATCGGTTCGGCGCGGGTGGGGCGGCCCTGGTCGTTCATTTGAGCGCCTCCGCCAGCGCCGCCTTCAGAGACTCGATATCCGCCTCCGTCACCGTCTCCGTCGCGGCAACAAGGAGGTGGTCGTCGAACCCAAGCCCAGGCAGGAGTCGCGAAACCGGCACGCCGGCCATGATTCCCGCCTTCACCAGCGTCTCGACGATCGGCGCGGCCGGCCTCGGCAGCTTCACGGTGAGCTCGTTGAAGAAGGTCTCGTTCAGCACTTCGACGCCAGGCACCTCGGCAAGCGCCTTGGCGAGCTGGCACGCCCGTGCGTGGTTCGCCTCGGCAAGGCGCCTCAGGCCCGTCTCGCCGAGCAGCGTCATGTGCGCAGTAAAGGCGAGGGCGCAGAGGCCGGAATTCGTGCAGATGTTGGAGGTCGCCTTCTCGCGTCGAATGTGCTGCTCGCGTGTCGAAAGCGTCAGCACGAAGCCGCGCTTTCCCTCCGCGTCGACCGTCATGCCCGAAAGCCGGCCAGGCATCTGGCGGATGTATTTCTGCTTCGTCGCAAAGAGCCCGACATAGGGCCCGCCGAATGAGAGCGCATTGCCGATACCCTGGCCTTCGCCGCAGACGATGTCCGCGCCTTGCGTGCCGGGCGGCTCGAGCAGTCCGAGCGAAACCACCTCGGTGAAGACTGCGACAAGCAGCGCGCCGTGCGCGTGCGCCTTCTCTGCGATCGGCTGAAGGTCGATCAGCTGACCGAAGACCGACGGCGTCTGCACGACGACGCAGGACGTATCGTCGTCGATCGACGAGAGCAGGTCCTCGCTGCCGCGTGGATCGGGATGGAGCGCGATGACCTTGTCGTCGGCCATCCCCGACAGCGTCTCGACCACTTCGCGGTAATGCGGATGCAGACCGCCGGAGAGCAGTGCCTTCCGCCGTCGCGTCACCCGGTGCGCCATCAGCACCGCCTCGCCGGTCGCCGTCGAGCCGTCGTACATGGAGGCGTTGGCGACCTCCATGCCGGTCAGGTTCGCGACCTGCGTCTGGAACTCGAAGAGGTATTGCAGCGTGCCCTGTGCGATCTCCGGCTGGTAGGGCGTATAGGAAGTGAGGAACTCGGAGCGCTGGATGATGTGGTCGACGGCAGCCGGCACGTGGTGGCGATAGGCGCCAGCGCCGACGAAAAACGGTCCCTCGCCGGCGGAGCGGTTCAGCTCGGCAAGCGCCCGCATCAGCCGCGCGACCTCGATTTCGCTACGTTGCTTGGGCAGGTCGAGCGGCTCTGTCAGCCGCTTCCCTTCGGGAATGTCCGAAAAGAGGTCGTCGATAGAGCCGACGCCGATCCGGGCGAGCATGTCGGCGCGATCTTGGTCGGTATGAGGCAGATAGCGCATCGGTCCCTCGCTCTACTCGACGGGCTCGATCGAGATCTTCGACGTCACGGTGTTGGCGATGAAACAGAGCTCGTGCGCTTGGTGGTGCAGCGCTTCCAGCTTCGCCTTGTCGGGCGGCGTGCCGCCGAAGACGATCTTCGGCCTGAGCGTCACCCTGGTCACCGCTTTCCTCTTCGGCGCGATCTCCTCCATCACGCCGAACGCCTCGTCGACATAGGATTCGACGATCAGCCCGGCGTGCCGCGCGAGGTCGATGAAGGTCAGCATGTGGCAGCTCGAAAGCGCCGCGACGAGCGCCTCTTCCGGATCGACCGCGTCCTCGCGGATGAATTGCGGCGGCACGACGCCGGGCGAAGCGGAAGCAGGCACGACCGTGCCGCCGTCGAAATGCCATTCGTGCGCGCGCGTGTAGCGGCCTCTGGAAAAGTCGTCGCCGATCATCTTCCAGACGATAGTCGCGCGATAGTCGTGAGCCATGTGAGACCTCAGAGCGTATCGACGAAGGCGCGATAGCCGGATTCGTCAAGGAGCGCGTCGACCTCGCTCTTGTCGGCGAGCTTGACCTTGATGAACCAGCCGTCTCCTTCCGGCGCCTTGTTGACGGCGGCGGGATCATCGATAAGCGCGGAATTGGCCTCCACCACTTCGCCGGAGATCGGAGCGTAGACGTCGCTTGCGGCCTTCACCGATTCGACGACCGCGGTGCCTTCGCCCTTCTTCACCGTTCGTCCGACTTCGGGGAGCTCGACGAAGACGACGTCGCCGAGTTGATCGGCGGCGTAGGCGGTGATGCCGATCGTGGCGGTATCGCCGTCGAGGCGCACCCACTCGTGCTCTTTGGTGTAGCGCGTGTTGGACATGGCTTTAGCTTTCCTCAGCTCTTCGATCGGAAATAGCGGTGCGGCACGAAGGGGAGGGCGGCGATCTCGGCCGGCTCGTCGCCGCGCCGCCCGCGCGTCATGATCCGGGTTCCGGGCTTCGAGAACGCCGTTTCCACGTAGCCCATCGCGACCGGCGCATTCATCGTGGCGCCGAAGCCGCCCGACGTGACTGTGCCGATCACGGCGCCTTTCTCCGAGACCACCTCGGCACCCTCGCGCACCGGCGCGCGGCCGGAGGGACGGATGCCGACGCGCTTTCGCGAAGGTCCGTCGGCAAGCTCCTTCAGGATGCGCGCGGCGCCCGGAAAGCCGCCATTGGCGCGCCGCCGCTTGGCGATTGCGAAAGTGAGATCGGCCTCGACCGGCGATGTCGTCTCGTCGAGGTCGTGGCCGTAGAGCGGCAGCCCCGCCTCGAGCCTGAGCGAGTCGCGCGCTCCAAGTCCGACCGGCTTCACCTCCGGCTCCGCCAGAAGCGCCCGCGCGACCGCCTCGACGTCGCTTGCAAGAACGGAGATCTCGAAGCCGTCCTCGCCGGTGTAGCCGGAGCGCGAGATACGACGGTCGATTCCGTCGAACTCCGCGCTCGTCGCGCTCATGAAGGAGAGCGTTGCGGCCTGCGGAAAATGCCGCGCCATGACCGAAACCGCCTCAGGCCCCTGCAGCGCAAGCAGCGCGCGATCATCCGCGGTGTGCAACGTCACGTCGTCCGGCAGGCGGGCGCAGAAATAGTCGTCGTCGATCTCCTTGCGGCCTGCGTTGAAGACCAGGCCGATCGCACCGTCGTCGTTCTCAACGCCCGACCGTGTAACCATGAGGTCGTCGATGATGCCGCCCGCATCGTTGAGAAGCAGAGTGTAGCGCATGCGTCCAAGATCGAGCGATCCGAAGGCGCCCGGGGTGAGCCGCTCGAGCGCGGTCGAGGTCGTCCCGTGGTCGGGCCCGATAAGGAAGCGCTGCCCCATGTGCGAGACGTCGAAGAGGCCGGCATGCTCGCGCGTCCAGCGGTGCTCGGCGAGGATGCCCTCGTACTGCACCGGCATTGAGTAGCCCGCGAACGGCACCATGCGCGCGCCGAGCGCTACGTGGAGGTCGTAGAGCGCTGTTCGGCGGAGTGGTTCGGTGTCTTCGGCCATTGCGTCCTGCGCCAGAGCGGTTGCACTTGGGGCGCGCGAAGCCGCGCCCGCTCGTGCCCCCTCTGTCGCAAGAACCTGAGAGATTCCCGGCGAAGCCTCGCCGGTTACTCCTTCGGTGGGCGACCGGACGCTACCCGGTCGCCGCTTTCCAGAGCGTCGCTCGCCTTTGCGCGGTCCTGTCGCCTGAGAGTTTCCGGGGCGGTTGCTCCTTCGGCGCTCCGTCGATGCCGGAGACCGGCATCAGCGGAACCTCTCCCGCGCGGCGTATTCCAAGGCGGATCGCGACGTGATCCGCGCGGCAAGTCATGGGCGCAAACATCGTCCCCGTCAACCGCGCGCGGCGTGTAGCGAGCTACTGGGTGAGCACAAACCCGCCGGCCGGCACCGGCAGCTCGTTCGGTGTCTTCTTCTGCGCCGGCGGTGGCGGCGGAGGCTCTGCGGCGGGAGGCGGCGGCTCTTCGGCGACGGGCTTGACCGGCGGCTGATCGATCGCCGCGATCGCCTGGCCGCTCGGATGCATCGGATCCCAATCGCCCACGTCGAAGCCGATATAGATGATGTAGTTGCGGTTGTTCCCGGGCGAGGGCACCGTGATCTCCTTGACCACGGAGAAGAGGGTCGAGCCCTGCGATGGGATCGTGACCGGCTGCGAGAAGCGCTCCTGGGTCAGCACCGATTCCTGATATTTGATGACCGCGATCTTGATCGGAACGGTGATGGAATCGGGGCCGCCCTTCGGCCCCGCGACGACGCGGCCGGCGACCCCGACCTTGAGCGTCAGGTTGCCCTGCGTGTCGTAGAGGCAGTCGCGCGCGGTCTTGCCGAACGACGCCTGCCAGACGACGTAGTCCTGATCGCCCTGGTGGCCGCGCTGGTAGGTGCGGATAAGTTGCGCACCGTCGAAGATGCGAAGCTCTGGGCAATAATCGGGGCCGATGAAGCGGCGCGCGTCGATCTGGTCGGCACTCGCCGTCGCCTTTGATGCCTTGGAGCTTGGGCGGAGGCTGTGCATGACCGAACATCCGCCGAGGGCGGAGAGCGCAAGAAATCCGATCGCAACGACGGAAACCGCGGTAGGCGGCACCGCTCGAAATAATCGCATTGACGACGACATCCTTCCCCCCGGCCTTGTCTATAACAGCCAGGAGCCGGCATTTTAAGGGGCGGCGGAGCGGAAAACGCCGGGATTTACCCCTCCTTCACCACATTCCCTAACTGCGGCTTCACCTTGATCCGCCACGCTTTTTCGCAGGTGCCGCGGAGTAGCGTGATGGGTGTGCGTACGGCGCGAGCGGGGGCTTTGGCCCCGCGCCGCGATCAGATCCTGGTGGGCGACTGCGTCGAGGAGCTGAGCCGGCTTCCGCCAAGAAGCGTCGACCTCGTCTTCGCCGATCCGCCCTACAATTTGCAGCTATCGGGCGAGCTTCACCGCCCCGACCAGTCACGGGTCGACGGCGTCGACGACGCCTGGGACCGCTTCGCCGATTTCGCCAGCTACGATGCCTTCAGCCGCGCGTGGCTCGGCGAGTGCCGCCGTGTGCTGAAGCCGACCGGCGCGCTCTGGGTCATCGGCTCCTATCACAACATCTTCCGCGTCGGCGCGCTGCTGCAGGACCTCGGCTTCTGGATCCTGAACGACGTCGTGTGGCGGAAGACCAACCCTATGCCGAATTTCCGCGGTCGCCGTTTCGCCAACGCGCACGAGACGCTGATCTGGGCAGCACCCTCGGCCGACGCCAAGGCCTACACCTTCAACTACGACGCGCTCAAAGTCTTCAACGACGATCTGCAGATGCGCTCCGACTGGTTCCTGCCGATCTGTACCTGGCGAGGAGCGGCTGAAGGACGCGAGCGGCACCAAGGTCCATCCGACCCAAAAACCCGAGGCGCTGCTCTACCGCGTGCTTCTCGCTTCGACGAAGCCGGGCGACCTGGTGCTCGATCCCTTCTTCGGCACCGGCACGACCGGCGTCGTAGCGAAGAGGCTCGGTCGGCATTTCATCGGCATTGAGCGCGAGCCGGGCTATGTCGAGGCGGCGCGCAGTCGGATCGCTGCGACGCCGGAAGCGGCCGGCGCGGTCTTGAAGGTCTTCGAGGGAAAACGCGCCGAGCCGCGCGTTCCGTTTGGGACGTTGATCGAGGCGGGGCTCGTCTCGGCTGGCGATGTTCTGACCAATTCCCGCCGTCGCTTCTTGGCGACGGTGCGCGCCGACGCCTCGCTCTTCTGTGAAGCGGAGGGACGCCAGCATGTCGGCTCGATCCACCGCGTCGGCGCGGCGGTGCAGGGGCTCGAAGCGTGCAACGGCTGGACCTTCTGGCATCGCGAGATGGCAGGCGCGCTCCAGCCGATCGATGCGCTCAGGACGGAAATTAGGGAGCGGCTCGCGGTTTAGCCTTCTGCATCGTCATGCTCGGACTTGATCCGGGCACCCATTCCGTGAGCTGTTGCCACAGCTCCGACCGCCGAGGAGTGGATTGCCGGGTCAAACCCGGCAATGACGACTGGAGTGGGGGTCTTCGCTGCTAGACCTCAACGCCGTAGCGCTCCAAATCCTCACGCATCTTGGCCGCGGAGGTGAAAAGCTCCGCGTTCCAACCGGTGCCGCGGGCCGCGTCGACGTTCGCCGGCGAATCATCGAAAAAGAGCGTGGACTCCGGCGATAGATCAAAGGTCTTCGCGTGGTGCTTGAAGATTGCCGGATCGGGCTTGATCAGCCCGATGTCGCCCGAGACGGTGACGCCACGTCCTTCTTTCAGGATCGGGAAGCGGCGCTGTGCCTCGCGGAACGTGTCGGACGCGAAGTTGGTGAGGAGCGTCACGTCGCGGCTGTCCGCGAGAAGCGCGCGGAAGAGCGCGACGCTCTCCGGATATTCATGCGACACCATCAGGTGCCAGTTCTTGCGGAAGGCGCGGATCAAGTCGGCCTTGTCGGGATGCCGGGCGATCGCCTCGACTTCCGCCTCTTCCCATCTGCGCCCGCGGTCCTGCTCCGCGTTCCACGCGTTCGAGCAGACGTCGGTCAGAAACGCCGTCCGCTCCGCCGGGTCGGGGATCAGCGCGAAATAGCCCTGATGCGGGTCGTAATGGACCAGCACCTTGCCGACGTCGAGGACGATGTGACGGATGTCGTTCACGGCCTTGCCTGCGGTTTCGTTGCACCCGGATAGGCGGCTTCGATTGCCTTTTTCATAACGCTCGGAAGCGCCTCCTCAGCTGGTGCGGTGGCCCACCAATGGCCGGGCGGCGCGGGCGTGTCGCGGTCGACCGCGGCGCGCTCGATTCTGAGCCGCAGCACAAAATGCGTGAACACGTGATCGACAGGCTTTTGAAGCGCGTCCCATTCCGCGCGAAGCGGGGGCTTGCCGTCTGGCGACGCCGTCTCCGCCCAGTCGCTGCCGGGCACTTCGCTCATCCCTCCGAGAAGCCCGGCCGGCGGGCGGCGGCGAAGAAGGATCGCGCCGTCCTCGCGGCGCACCACGAAGGCGGTGCCATGCCGGGTGGGGCGGGCCTTCTTCTGAGCCTTCAGCGGAAGAATTGCCTCCAACCCCCTCTGCCGGCTGATGCATTCCTCTGTCCAGGGGCAGAGCGCACAAGCGGGCTTCCGCGGCGTGCAGATGGTTGCGCCGAGATCCATCAGCGCCTCGGCGAATTCGCCCGCCCGCGTGTTCGGCACGAGCGGCTGCAGCTTCTCCTTGATCAACGGCTTTGCGGCGGGAAGCGGCGTCTCGATGGCAAAGAGCCGCGCGACGACGCGCTCAACGTTGCCGTCGACGACGGCGACCGGCTCGTCGAAGGCGATCGCTGCAATCGCCGCCGAAGTGTAGGCGCCGATGCCGGGAAGCTTCGCAAGCTCTTCAGCGGTCTTAGGAAACGCTGTGACAGGCTGCGTCGCGACAGCGCGTGCGCATTCGATGAGCTTCCGCGCTCGGCTGTAGTAGCCGAGGCCGGCCCAGGCGGCCATGATGTCGCGCTCGTCGGCGTCGGCGAGCGCGTCGATCGTCGGCCAGCGCTCCACGAAGCGGAGGAAATAGGGGGCGACGGCTTTGACCGTCGTCTGCTGCAGCATCACTTCGGAAAGCCATACGCGGTAGGGATCGGGTCGCGCTCCGCCCGCGCGAGCCTTCGGGCCGACGCGCCAGGGAAGGGCGCGCGCATGCCGCTCGTACCAGGCAATGAGCGCGGCTGCGGAAGGCGGTCGATTTCGCCTTGCGGGCGCCGGCGGCTTCGCTAGCTTGGCGGGCATCGGCGCCATGTGCGGTACCGACGCCTTTGAACGCAAGGGCGCAAGGAGCGCGATCGACAATGGCATCCCCTTCGCGGCCGAACGCAAAGTCCGTCGCCGAGCTGATCGGCAAGTCGCTCGACCCCCTCGTGCGGAAGCGCGGTCTGGCGCGCGCCGAGCTAATCGCGTGGTGGCCGGACATCGTTGGCGTCGCCTATGCCGGGCGGACGGCGCCGGAGCGCATCCGCTGGTCGCGCGACGGCGCGGCGACGCTTGTCGTGCGCTGCGACCCCTCGCTGGCGCTGCAATTCGCGCACGAGACCGCGCGCGTGCGCGAGCGCCTCAATTCCTATTTCGGCTATCCCGCGGTCGGCGCGGTCAAGATCGTGCAGCAACGGATCGGATCGGCGCCTTCTGAGCGGCCCGGCAGGCTGCGCGAAGTGGAGGGGCCTGCCCCTGCCGCGCTTGCCGAGAAGCTCGACGGGATTGAGGGACCGCTCAAAGAATCGCTCCGAGCGCTCGGCCGCCAGGTTCTCGCACGAACGTGACGACTTGCCCGTTTTCCGCCCAAAGGCCATGTCCTATTTGAAGCGGGGAAAAGCGCCGTTCAGCCTCCGTTCAAGGGGCTTCCGGCCATGGTAGCCGGCAGAAGTCCGGGAAGGATGGTGAGATGGTGAGAATCGACCGCCGTATTTTCGTGGCCCTTTCGCTGGCAAGCGCGCTTGCCTTCGGCTCTGCAGCCGCGTCGGCGCAAGACACCGTCAACGTCACCGACCTGCTCGCGCCAGGACCGATCGAAGAGAAGGTGCTCGGCCCGGCCAACGCGCCGGTCAGCGTCGTCGAATATGCGTCGATGAGCTGCCCGCACTGCGCGCATTTCGACATGACGACATTCGACGACTTCAAGCTCAAATACATAGACAGCGGCAAGGTCCGCTATGTTTTCCGCGAATACCCGTTGAACGCGCCGGCTCTGGCGGTCGCGATGCTCGCCCGCTGCGCCCCGGCGGACAAGTTCTTCGACGTCGTCCACACCTTCTTCCGCTCTCAGGACAAGTGGCTCTATGTCGATGATGTGAAGGCCGGTATCCTTCAGGTCGCCGCGCAGTTCGGGTTCACCGAGCAAAGTTTTGATGCATGCGTCAAGAATCAGGCACTATTCGAAGCGGTGAAGGCCGTTCAGGACCGCGGCACCGGATATGGCGTGCATGCGACGCCGACGTTCTTCATCAACGGCAAGAAGTACGAAGGGGCGTTGACGCTTGACGAATTGGACAAGGCGATCGAGCCGCTGCTCAACTAGACGCGCCGGCGGGCCCGCTCCGGCGGCCGGGGCCCGCATCGAATGAAAGTCACGCGCCTACGTCTGCATGGCTTCAAATCCTTCGCCGACGCTATCGAAGTCCCTGTCGAGCCTGGAATAACCGGTATTGTCGGGCCGAACGGCTGCGGCAAGTCCAACCTTGTCGAGGCGCTGCGCTTTGTCATGGGCGAAAGCTCCTACAAGGCGATGCGCGGTGGCGGCATGGAGGACGTGATCTTCTCCGGCTCCGGCTCGCGGCCGTCGCGCAACATGGCCGAGGTGACGCTCGGCGCGGAGCGCGACGAGGGGGCCGGAAACGGCCCCGAGCCGGTCGAGATCACCCGCCGCATCGAGCGCGATTCAGGCTCGAGCTACCGAATCAACGGCCGCGACGTGCGCGCCCGCGATGTGCAGATTCTCTTCGCCGACGCGGCGACCGGCGCGCATTCCTCTGCGCTCGTCCGCCAGGGGCAGGTGGCGGAGCTGATCGCCGCCAAGCCGATTGCCCGCCGCGGCATCCTCGAGGACGCGGCCGGCATCTCCGGCCTCCACGCCCGCCGCCACGAGGCGGAGCAGAAGCTTCGCGCCGCCGAGAACAACCTCTCCCGCGTCAGCGACATCATGGCCGAGGTCGAGGGCCAGCTCGACGGGCTGAAGCGGCAAGCGCGGCAAGCGGTGCGCTACCGCAAGATCTCGGAGGAGATCCGCCGCGCCGAGGCGATCCTCTACGTCATCAACTGGGAGGGCGCGCTCGCCAAGCTTGCCGAGGCGGAGGCCGAACTTGCCGCTGCCGGCACGTATTTCTCCGAGGCGTCCGCCGCGCAGGCCGAAGCCGGGCAGGCCGAATCGGACGCCGCCGGTCGGCTCCCGGCGCTCCGCGACAAGGCGGCCGCGGCCGCGGCGAAGCTTGAGCGGCTGAAGGCCGCCGCCGCCGAGATCGACCGCGAGGAGGCGCAGCGCAAGGCGCGGCGCGAGGAGCTCTTCGCCCGGCGCGCCCAGGCGGAAGCTGACCTGCGCCACGAAGGCGACATCGGGAATGACGCAAGCGCGGCCTCCGAGCGGCTCGATGCCGAAGAAGCGAAGCTCAAGGCCGAGACGGCGGAGGCGGAGGGGCAGATCGCCGCCGCCACCGCCGCGGCTGAAAACGCCGCCGCTTCGGTTAGCTCATGGGAGGCGGAGTTCGCCGCCGCCGCCGGGTCGTTTGCCGCGGCGGAAGCGGAGCGTGCCGCCCGCGAGCGGACGATACGCGAAGCGCAGTCGAAGCTTCGCCGGCTTGAGGACGAGCGCGCGAGCGCGCTCAGCCAGCGCGATCGCATTCTGGCCGAAGAGGGCGCCGAGGCGGAGATCACCGCCGCTGCCGCCGCGCTCCTCGATGCGGAAGCTCTGCTGATCGAGCGTGAGAAGGAGGCGGAGGCCGCCGAGGCGACCTACGCCAAGGCACGCGAAGCCGAGCGCCGCGCGCGCGGGCCCTACGATTCCGCCGAGCGCGCTTTCGGCGCTCTCGAAGCGGAAGCGCGCATGCTTGCGGAGCTTCTCGACGCTTCCGACGCGAGCCGCTTTCCTCCGCTGATCGATTCGCTCGACGTCGCGCCCGGCTACGAGCAGGCGCTTGCCGCCGCACTCGGCGACGATCTCGATGCGTCGCTTGACGCGGAAGCGCCCGTCCATTGGGGGGCGTCGACATTGCCCGAAGGCGACCCCGCGCTTCCCGAGGGTGCCGCTCCGCTCGTCGATTTCGTGCACGGGCCGCAGAACCTGATGCGCCGGCTGCGCCAGGTCGGCGTCGTCGAGACATACGCGGCGGCGTCGCTGCAGCCGCGCCTTGCGCTCGGCCAGCGGCTCGTGACGAGAGAAGGCGCACTGTGGCGCTGGGACGGGCTGAAGGCCAAGGCCGGCGCTGCCGCCGCGCGTGCGCGTCGGCTGGAGCAGCGCACTCGCATGGGCTTCGTCGCGCACGAGTTGAAGGCTGCGCGCGCCGCCGTCGAGAAAACGCTCGATGCCTTCGGCACGGCAACGCAGTTTCGCGCCGAAGCCGAGCATGTCGACACTAATACCCGTCATGCCCTGAGTGAGGCGCGTCAGGCGCTCGAGGCGATGCGGCGGTCGCTGACCGACGCCGAGAAGCGCCAGGCGCGCGTGGTCGAGCGCGTCTCCGCCTTCGCCGGTGCGCTGACGCGGATTGAGTCCGACTCCGAGACCTGTCACGCCGAGCTTCGCGCAGCCGAGGATGCGCTCGCCGGCCTGCCTGAGGCGGCCGAGCTTGAGGGGCGCCGGGACGAAGTGCAGGCGGCGCTCTCCGGCGAGCGCACGCGCGCCGCCGAGGCGCGGCTTGAGGCCGAGCGCGCGACGCATGGCCAGATGGTGCGGGCGCGGCGCCTCTCCGACATCACGGCGGAGCGCGAGCGCTGGGCCGCGCGTCTTCAGCGCGCCGGCGAGCGTATCGTTGAGTTGAAGGAACGCCTCGCGGCGCTCGATGCCGATATTGCAGTGGTCCCCGACGACCCTGAGCTTTTCGCCGAGCGACGCCGGGCGCTTCTCGGCGAGACCGAGGTCGCGATGGCGGAGCGCACCGCCGCGGAGGGCGAGCTTGCCGAGGCCGAAGCCGCGCATCGCTCGGCGCAGGAGGCCGCGCGCGCATCCCTTGACGCTCTCGCCGAGGCGCGCGAGCGGCGCGGCCGCGACGAGGAGCGGGTGATTGCGGCGGAGGCGCGCAAAACCGAGCTTGCCGCGCAGATTGCCGAGCATTTCGATTGGCAGATCGACGACCTGCGCAACCTCGCCGGCCTGGCGGACGACGCCGAGACTCCGGAAGCCACCGTGGTCGACGCACGGCTCCACAAGCTGAAAGCTGAGCGCGAGCGCCTCGGCGGCGTCAACCTCCGCGCCGAAGAGGAGGCGCGCGAGCTCGAGACGCGGCTTGGCGAGATGCGCGTGGAGAAGGAGGATCTCGAGGAGGCGATCAAGCGCCTGCGCCTCGGTATCCAGAACCTGAACCGGGAGGGCCGGCAGCGGCTCGTCGCCGCCTTCGCGACGGTGAACGGCCATTTCCAGAGCCTTTTCAAGCACCTCTTCGGCGGCGGGACCGCGGAGCTGGCGCTTGTCGGCTCCGACGATCCGCTCGAAGCCGGGCTTGAGATCGTTGCACGGCCGCCGGGCAAGCGCCCGCAGTCGATCACGCTTCTCTCCGGTGGCGAGCAGGCGCTGACCGCGCTCGCGCTGATCTTCGCGGTCTTCCTCACCAATCCTTCGCCGATCTGCGTGCTCGACGAGGTCGACGCGCCGCTCGACGACGCCAACGTCGACCGCTTCTGCAAGCTTCTCGACGACATGCGCCGCCGCACCGACACGCGCTTCATCGTCGTCACCCACAATCCGATCACGATGGCGCAGATGGATCGGCTCCTCGGCGTGACCATGGCCGAGCGCGGCGTCTCGCAGGTCGTGTCCGTCGACCTTGCCGCTGCGGAGCGCTTCCGGGAGGCGAGCTGACGCAAGTCCACGCTGCGGCGCAGTAGAGAAAATCGATATTTTACAACGAGATAAGACGAATTGCGGTTGCCTTGACACCCCCTGGGGCCAAAACTAAGGTGCGCCCGGTTTCGGAGGGGTTCGCTTCTGCCGATACCTGTCTGCGCGCCATCTGAGGGGCGGGTTCCCGGACATCGGATGGCACCGCGAGACGGGAAATCGGAGGGGACGGACGGCACTGGATCCGATGCCGATCTCGCCCGACGGCTTGATCGTCTTTCGCGTGCGCTCGACGCTGAAAAGCGCGAACATGCGGAAGCGGAGCGGCCGACGGGTTCGAGCAGCACGGATTTCGCCTATGCCTTCCGGCTGGCGAGTGAGTTTATTGCCGGCATTTTGGTCGGCATCGCCTTGGGTTGGGGGCTAGACCGTTTGGCGGGAACGTCGCCGTGGGGTTTGATCGGCTTCCTGCTGCTCGGCTTTGCCGCGGGCGTGGTGAACGTGGTACGTGCGTCGTCGCGGATATCGAGCGGCGCGTCGGGCGGCGATCGCGGGCCGAATTGAGGTCGTAGCCCGCGGGTTCGGGCGGAAGGGGACGAAGCTTGGAACAGACAGCGGCCACCGACAAGGTCGACCCGATCCACCAGTTCGGCATCCACAGCCTCGTCGATTTTGGCACGATCGGCGGCGTTCACATCGCCTTCACGAACTCCGCGCTCTTCATGTTCATCGCGGTGGCGCTGATTGCCGCGCTTCTCATTCTCGGCACTTCGAGTCGCGCCGTCGTCCCCGGCCGCATTCAGGCGCTCGCCGAGATCTCCTACGAGTTCACCGCGAACATGCTGCGCGAGTCGGCCGGCAAGGACGGGATGCGCTTCTTCCCGTTCGTCTTCTCAATCTTCATGTTCGTGCTGTTCTGCAACGTGGTCGGGCTGGTGCCCTATTTCTTCACGGTGACGAGCCACATCGTCATTACCGGGGCACTCGCCGTGATGATCATCCTGCTCGTGATCCTCTACGGCTTCTACAAGAACGGGGTGAAGTTCCTCGGCCTCTTCGTGCCGCACGGCGTGCCCGGTTACCTGTTGCCGCTCGTCGTCGCGATCGAGGTCATGTCCTTCCTGTCGCGTCCGATCAGCCTCTCCGTCCGTCTCTTCGCCAACATGCTCGCCGGTCACATCACGCTGAAGGTCTTCGCGAGCTTCATCCTGATGCTCAGTGCCTGGGGCGTTGCAGGCTGGATTGGCGCGGTCGTCCCGTTCGCCATGACCGTGGCGCTGACCGCGCTCGAAATCCTCGTCGCCTTCCTGCAGGCTTATGTCTTTGCCATCCTGACCTGCATGTATTTGAACGACGCGCTTCACCCGACACACTGAAATCACACCAACGCGAATCAAGGAGTTCATCATGGACGCGGATGCAGCAAAGCTGATCGGAGCGGGCATCGCCTGTATCGGAATGGGCGGCGCCGGCATCGGCCTCGGCTCGCTCTTCGGCCTCTATCTGCAGAGCGCGATCCGCAATCCCGCCGCTGCCGACGGCCAGTTCGGCCGCCTGATCTTCGGCTTCGCGGTGACGGAAGCGCTCGGCATCTTCTCGCTGCTGATCGCGCTGCTCCTGATCTTCGCCGTCTAAGAGCGGACGGGCGGCTTCGGCCGCCTGAAGAGGAGGGCATCGGCCCGTGACCTTCGTTTCATCCGCTTTGGCGCAGACGGAAACGCCGGCAGCACCTGCAGCCGGCGCGACTGAAACGACGACGGCGGCGCCGGGCGGCGCGCATGGCGGCGGACACGAGCAGTTTCCGCCCTTCGATCCGTCGACCTTCGGCACGCAGATCTTCTGGCTCGTGATCGCCTTCGGCGGCCTCTATCTCCTGATGAAGCGCGTTGCGGT
This sequence comes from uncultured Alphaproteobacteria bacterium, assembly GCA_963761005.1. GTDB lineage: Bacteria > Pseudomonadota > Alphaproteobacteria > Rhizobiales > Afifellaceae > DASWJZ01. The sequence continues at coordinate 236,834 of CAVXFK010000018.1, read as the reverse complement.
GCCGCAGATCGGCGGCATCCTCGAAGCGCGCGCGGGCCGCATCTCCGGCGACCTTGCGGCAGCCGGGCGCATGAAGGCGGAATCGGAAGCCGCCGTCGCTGCCTATGAGGAGGCGCTCGCCATGGCGCGGCAGAACGCCCATCAGATCGGCCATAAGGCGCGCGACGCAGCGAAGGCCGAGGTCGACGCGGATCGCGCCAAGACCGAAGGAGCGCTGAACGACAAGCTCGCCGCCGCCGAGGCCGAGATCGCCAAGGTGAAGCAGGCCGCGCTTGCCGGCGTCGATGCGATCGCCAAGGATGCGGTCGAGACCATGGTCGAGGTGCTGGTCGGCGCCAAGGTCGGCAAGGCCAAGATCGCACGCGCGGTCGAGGCGGTGATCACCGAGGGTGAATCGCGATGAATGCCACGCAATGGGCGACGCTCTGGGTCTTCTTCGGCCTGCTCGTCGTCCTCGGCATCATGGTCTACATGAAGGTGCCGGGGATGCTGGTGAAGGCGCTCGACGACCGCGCCGCGAAGATCCGCGCCGAGCTCGACGAAGCGCGCCGGCTTCGCGAGGAGGCGGAGGCGCTGCTGAAGGAATATCAGAAGAAGCGCGGCAATGCGGAGAGCGAGGCCGAGGCGATCATCGAACAGGCGAAGCGCGAGGCCGAAGCGCTCGCGGCGGAGTCGCGCGCACGCATCGAGGATTACGTCGTCCGCCGCACCAAGGCGGTGGAGGCGCGCATCGCGCAAGCCGAGAGCCAAGCGGTTACCGAGGTTCGGAGCCGCGCGATCGACGTCGCCACTGCCGCCGCCGGCCGCATCCTCGCCGATGAGGCGAAGGGCAAGATCGGCGACGAACTGGTCGAGCGCTCGATCGACCAGGTCAGGAAGAGCCTGAACTAGACGCCTGATCTGTGTCAGATGGTTTGCGCGGCGGCGATGAGGAAGCCTAGGCCGATCGCAGCAAAGATGGCCTGGACGCCGAACCACACCAAGTGTTGCGCATTGTAGCTGACGCGGGAAAGGACCGGATGGTCGTCGCGTAGCTTTTGCTTCGTCGCTTTCGTCAGCGACTTGAGGAGCGAAGCTTCGATCAGTCGCTCTCGGCATTCTCTGGCGAAAATATCCGTGTCCTCGTAGTACTTCCAATAACCGAGGCTGGAAATAATGCCCGTCGCGCTGGCGGCCAGAAGGACGCATCCTGCCATCAAGAGCACATAGAAGGTTGAGAAAGCTCCCCCGTTGTCCTTGGCTAGTCCGGCCAACAAGGCCGTGATGAGGGATAGCCAAGCGGCGCTTGTGTTCACCTTGATTTTGCACTCATGATAGAAGCGCGACCATTGGTAGTACTTCGGTGTATTGCTGCCGGAGATTTTCGGCCTGTGACTCGCTCAACACCTGGTCGTTGGCCATAAATCCCTCCCCCTGAGGAAGCGGATCGCCATACTACTATAGTCGAATTGCTTCTGTCACTCAGAGTTGTAATTCCAAGTCGCCCTGCACCGGCTCGAAGAAAGCGGCCACGCGCCAGAAGCTGCGCCTATGCAGCCGGCACGGGCCAAGCTCGGCGAGCGCCGCCTGGTGCGCCTTTGTCGAATAACCTTTGTGCGCGGCGAGCCCATAGCCGGAGAAGCTCGTGTCGCAGCGCGCCATCAGCCGGTCGCGCATCACCTTGGCGACGATCGACGCCGCGGCGATCGAGAGACACGTCGCGTCGCCGTCGACGATTGGCCGCGCCTCGCACGGCATCTTCTGCGGCACAACGTTGCCGTCGATCAGCGCCGCGTCGACCGGCGATGAGAGCCCGCGCACAGCGCGGCGCATCGCATGGAGCGTCGCCTGCAGGATGTTGACGCGGTCGATTTCCGCCACCGAGCCGAAGGCCACGGAAATCTCCGCGCGCTCGCAAAGCGCGCCAAAAATCTCTTCCCGCCGTTCCGCGGTCAGGAGCTTCGAATTGGCGATCCCGAGCCCTTTCGGGAGCTTCTTCGGGTTGAGCACGACGGCAGCCGCGACAACCGGCCCGGCGAGCGGCCCGCGTCCGGCCTCGTCGACGCCTGCAACGCGCGAAAAACCCTCGCGGAAAAGCCTCCGCTCCACCCGGAACGTCGGAACGATCGCCGGAACGCGCTCTTTTGGCTCGACGGATTCGGCAAGCGCCATGACCCCCGATAGGCCGCAGGGCGCAGGGGAGCAAGTGTACGCCTGCTAGAAGTCACAACGGCTTCTGCGATTGTCGTCATCCTCGGGCGAGCGAAGCGAGACCCGACGATCCAGCATTGGCACGAACGGTCCGCTGGGTCCTCGGACCGCGCTTCGCGCGTCCGAGGATGACGGCTGCTGCTAATTTTGTGCTCAAGCGAGTGCCAGCTTCAGCTGCCCGCCGAGCGGCACCGGCGGCTCGAAGAGGTCGGCGCGGAGGGGACGGCGCTCGGCGTTCAATCCCAGCCGCTTCGTCGCCGCCTCGAAGCGGCGGCCGATCATCCACGCATAGGGCCCGCGCCCGCGCTGGCGGATGCCCCATTCCGATTCGTAGTCCTTGCCGCCGCGCATCTGCTGCATCACCGACATCACGTGGCTGTAACGGTCGGGGTAGTTCGCGATCAGCCATTCGCGGAAGATCGGCGAGACTTCGAGCGGCAGGCGAAGGAGCACGTAGCCCGCCTCGCGCGCACCCGCCTCGTAGCCCGCCTCAAGCAGCCGCTCGAGTTCCATGTCGTTCAGGGCCGGCACGATCGGCGCCGTCATCACCGTGACCGGGATGCCGGCTGCGGCGAGCTTCGCCATCGTCTCGATTCGTTTCGGCGGCGTCGCCGCGCGCGGCTCCATCGCGCGCGCGAGCTTGCGGTCGAGCGTCGTCAGCGAGATCGCCACCTTGGCGAGCCCGCGCTCCGCCATCGGGCCGAGGATGTCGATGTCGCGCGCGACGAGCGCCGACTTCGTCACGATGCCGACGGGATGATTCGCCTTCGACAAGACTTCGAGGATCTGCCGCATCACGCGCCACTCGCGCTCAATCGGCTGATAGGGATCGGTGTTGGTGCCGATCGCGATCGTCTTCGGCTCATAGCCGGGCGCAGCGAGCTCCTTCTCGAGCAGCTCCGCCGCGTTGGGCTTCACGAAGAGCTTCGATTCGAAATCCAGTCCCGGCGAGAGCCCCATGTTGGCGTGCGTCGGGCGCGCGAAGCAGTAGGAACAGCCGTGCTCGCAGCCGCGATAGGGGTTGATCGAGCGGTCGAAGGAGATGTCGGGCGACTGGTTGCGCGTAATGATCTTGCGCGCACGCTCGATCTGCACCTCCGTCTTGAGCGGCGGCAGCTCTTCGAGCGTGCTCCAGTCGTCGTCGAAGGCCTCGACGGTCTTCGATTCATAGCGGCCTGAGACGTTGGTCTGTGCGCCCCGGCCCCGCCTTCGCTCGGCGAGGATATCTGATTCGGACGGCCCCGCCGGCCGGCGTCCGCGGAAGCGGGCGCCGGCCTTTGGGACGGGGTCGGGGAGACCACGTGAGTTGATATTGGAGTGCTGCTCGGTGCGATTCAACATGCGATGATAATTACTTTGTAGCCGTGAACGTTGCAAGAACATCTGGGAATATTTTCCATCATGGCGGCGATTGTCGGGCGCACTTTCTGCACTTTCTGATTCAGAAGCCCTCCTGCAACACCCCGGAAAACACCCAGAAACGGCGGCTACAGGGGGGTTCTGGGGGGGTCGCGACGCGTTATCCGAAGCCGCCCGTGGCCGGCCGTTCGCGGCGAGCGAAAGATGGATCGCACGCCATCGTTGCGCGAGCGCGATTTGGGTCGCTGTCAGGTGGTGTTACGCCACGCGCAGGCACAACCGGAGCACTCAAAGCCTCGGGCGATGCTCGCGAAGAATTGCACGGGCACCGTGGCGACCAACTAACTGAGGGCCGACCCAAGTTTCGATGACAGACCCCGCGGGGCTTTGATAAGGCATCGGCGCCCCGAGAGGTTCCGATGCCCGATCTTCTGCTTGAGCTTTTCTCCGAGGAAATTCCCGCGCGCATGCAGCGGCAGGCGGCGGACGACCTGCGCCGCCTCGTGACTGACGGGCTGGTCGGGGCCGGGCTCACCTATGAGGGCGCCAAGGCTTTTGCGACGCCCCGCCGGCTCGCGCTGACCGTGCACGGGCTGACGGCCCGCTCGCCTGACTTGCGCGAGGAGCGCAAAGGCCCGCGCGTTGGTGCGCCGGAGAAGGCGATCGAGGGATTTCTCCGCGGCGCCGGGCTTGCCTCGATCGGCGAGGCGAAGATCGAGAAGGACCCGAAGAAGGGCGATTTCTACGTGGCGGTTGTAACGCGGCCCGGCCGCGCCGCCGATGAGATCGTGGCGGACGTGGTGCCGGCAGCGATCCGCGCCTTCCCCTGGCCGAAGTCGATGCGCTGGGGCGCGCGCTCGTCGCCGACCGATTCGCCCTTTGCGAAGGCGGACGCGGAGGGGACGTCGAGCCTTCGCTGGGTGCGACCGCTCCGCTCGATCCTCTGCACCTTCGGCCCGGAGACGGAGGAGCCGATCGTCGTCGATTTCTCGGTCGGCGGGGTTCAGAGCGGCAACGTCACCTATGGCCATCGCTTTATGACCGACGGCGAGCCGATCAAGGTGCGCCGCTTCGCCGACTACGAGCCGGCACTGACCGCCGCGAAGGTGGTGCTCGATGCCGAGCGGCGGAAGGCGATCGTCGAGGCGGAGGCGAAGCACCTCGCCTTTGCCCTCGGGCTCGAAGTGGTCGAGGACGAGGGGCTCTTGGACGAGGTCGCTGGAATCGTCGAGTGGCCGGTCGTGCTGATGGGCGCTTTCGACGGCGACTATCTCGACATCCCCGACGAGGTGATCCGGCTGACGATCCGGCAGAACCAGAAATGCTTCGTGCTCCGCGATCCGAAGACCGGCGCGCTGACCAACCGCTTCCTCCTGACCGCCAACATCGAGGCGACGGATAGCGGCAAAGAAATCGTCGCCGGCAACGAGCGGGTGATCGCGGCCCGGCTCTCCGACGCGCGCTTCTTCTGGGAGCAGGACCGCAAGGTGCCGCTCGAGGAGCATGCGGAGAAGCTGAAGGCGATCACCTTCCACGAGAAGCTCGGCACGCAGTGGGAGCGCGTGGAGCGCATCGCACGGCTGGCGCGCGAGCTGGCGCCGCTCGTCGGCGCGGATCCCGACGACGCGCAGCGCGCCGCGCGGCTCGCGAAGGCCGATCTCACGACACAGATGGTCGGCGAGTTCCCCGAGCTGCAGGGCGTGATCGGCCGCTACTACGCGCTCGAATGGAAGGAGAAGCCGGAAGTCGCCGACGCGATCCGCGATCATTACAAGCCGCAGGGGCCGACCGATTCCGTTCCGAGCGAGCCGGTGTCGATCGCTGTCGCGCTCGCCGACAAGCTGGACACGCTGGTCGGCTTCTGGGCCATCGACGAGAAGCCGACGGGGAGCAAGGACCCATATGCGCTGCGAAGGGCAGCGTTGGGCGTTATCAGGCTTGTATTGTCGACGAATTGAAGAATTCGTCTGCGCAATGCGTTGGAATTGGCGTTCGTGCTCCACGTGATCTTCGCGTTCAGGCCGCAGAGTCACTATCGCTCCTTGGCTGAGCAATATGACGCCCAATACGGTTCTCCGCCGGAGAAGTCTTGGTCAGATACCCCGGTGAGGGAAATCCTCAATGCCGATGGCTTTGTTGATGAACAGAGCGAGAAGGCGGGCATGTATCAATCCGGCAATCCGGACCTAGGAGGCGACCCTGACAGTTTGGCAGAAGGCGCCGAACGCTCAAGAAGCTATGCGAAACTTTGTCGACGACTCGAGCAACTGGATCACCTCATGGTGCATATTTATTTCCAGAACCTCGATGATCAATCTGAGTCTTCCACTGTAAGTCTCTTCAAGGCAGCACAAGACATAGAATGGCTAAATCGTGCTTTGCAGCACCTGAGCTGGGACCTCCTCGCCTTCTTCGCCGATCGCCTGAAAGTCCATCTGCGCGAGACCGGTGCGCGGCATGATCTGATCGACGCGGTGTTCGCGGCGGGAGGCGCGGCATCGGTGGCTGGCGGTTCCTCTCCCCATCGGGGAGAGGGTGGCGCGCGAAGCGCGCCGGGTGAGGGGGCTGAAGAAAAATCCCCCTCACCGGCTTCGGCTCCGCGAGCCTCAGCCACCTCTCCCCGCGGGGGAGAGGAACGGAGCCCTGGACCCGCCGCCGCGGCAAACGACGATCTCTTGATGATCGTTCGCCGCGTCGAGGCGCTTGGAAAATTCCTCGACTGCGACGATGGCGCCAACCTGCTCGTCGGCTATCGCCGCGCCGCCAACATTCTGCGCGCCGAAGAGAAGAAGGACGGGGAGGGTGCCTTCAACGGCGCCCCCGACCATCGTCTGATCGAAGCGCAAGGGCTACCCGAGGAGAAGGCGCTCTTCCACGTCATGCGGGCGGCGGAGGGGCATGCGCGCGACCACGTGGAGCGCGAGGATTTCGAGGGCGCGATGCGCGCGCTCGCCGAGCTGCGTCCCGCTGTCGACGCGTTCTTCGATAAGGTCACCGTCAACGCCGACGACCCGGCTCTTCGCGCCAACCGGCTGAAGCTCCTGAACATGCTCCGCCGCGCGACGCTCGCCGTCGCGGACTTTTCCAAAATTGAGGGGTAGGGCGAATCAAAAAGCGCGCCTGAAGGCGCGCTTTCGTCCGTCAGGAGCAGGACGCAGAGATCAGGACCACCCGCCGTTCTTGGTGCGGTAGAAGATGTGCTCGCCGAGGCGGTCCTTCTGGATCATCCGGTGGCCCCAGCCGGGGTTCACGTAGCCGGCATGGTAGTGGGTCGAATCGCCGACCTCGTCGATCCAGATCTTGCCGCTGGTGACCTCGAGCGCGATCTCCTTCGCCGCTTTCCATGCGGCTTCCTCTGAGATTCGCTCGGGGCGCCCGTCGCAGGCGAAGGAGAACTGGCAATGGTTCCGCCATTGGTCGTTCTGGAAGACGACGCCGCAGATCGAGTCCGGATAGGCGGGGTTGCGCACCCGGTTCAAGATCACCTGCGCGACCGCGGCCTGGCCGTCGGCCGGCTCGCCGCGGGCCTCGAAATAAATGCCTTCCGCGAGGCAGTTCTGTTGCTTGTCGTTGAACACGCTCTCCGGCAGCGGGTTTCGCACCCAGTCGTGCTGGCCGGGCGCGAACTGTCCGAGCGCCCGCCCGTCGAGCCAGCTGAGCACGCTCTTGGGATCGGGGCGCGGACGCGGACGCGGCAGCCCGTCGGCACTTTCGTCGCTTGTCTGGTCGGGCGCGGCCTCAACCCGCGGGCTTCCCATCACCGCGGTGAAGGGCGCCTCGAGGTCCGGCGACGACGACGCATAGGCGAGCACGGCGGAGTTCGCCTCGACCGCCCCGTCGGGGCCGATCGAGAAGACGCCACCGGGCTTGGCATGCGGCATCCGCGCAAGCGCCGTGCGGAGCGGCGCGCGATGCGGCAGAGCGAAGGTGGAATAGGTGATGTCGGTGGCGATCTGGCTGGAAGAGCGGATGGTGAAGCCGAGCGGCTGAAGCGCCGGATTGGGCGGCGCCATCAGCGCCTCGACGTCGGCGGTGGGCCCTGCGGCCGGCAGCGTCTCGACGCTCGTGTAGTTGCGCTTGTCAGCCGCCTGGCCCGCCGGCGGGGCCCCGCGGCCTTCGGTAAGGGATATGCCCTCGGTCGCGGGATGAATGGCGGCGACGGCCAAGTCCGAGATGTTGCTGATCACACCCGGCAGCGCTGTTGCGATCGCTGCTATCGAGATGCCGGTGGCGGCGGCGAATTTCAGGACGCTTACGCGCGACGTCGCATGATACACAGCGCTAATACCCCTCCGGCCCCCCACGGGCCTGTTGCAAAAATGCAACAGGCGACCGCTGCCTTCTCACGATCCCATTAAAAGCGAATTGAGGTTGACGCGCGGTTAACCCGCAATGTGCCCCTCCGGAATGAGCCCGCCGAGCGCGGACTTAAGATTTTTCTAGGGTTAATCGGGCGATAATACGGCCGCCCAGCGGCACACTTGGGTAACCTTTATCGGGGCTCTTTAGGCGGTCTGACCCCGCGCGCTGTCGAGCGCGGCCTGCGCCGCGGCAAGCCGCGCAATCGGCACGCGGAAGGGCGAGCAGGAAACGTAGTCGAGGCCGACCGCGTCGCAGAAGCGGATCGAGCTCGGATCGCCGCCGTGCTCGCCACAGATGCCGAGCTTCAGGTTCGGCCGTGCCTTGCGCCCCTCGTTCGCCGCGACCCGGACGAGCACGCCGACGCCCTCCGTGTCGAGCGTGACGAAGGGGTCCTTCTCGATCAGGCCGAGCTCCTGATAACGGCCGATGAAGCCATGTGCGTCGTCGCGCGAGATTCCGAACGTCGTCTGCGTCAGGTCGTTGGTGCCGAAGGAGAAGAAGTCGGCACCTTCGGCGATCTCCTGTGCGCGGAGCGCGGCGCGCGGCAGCTCGATCATGGTACCGACCGTGTATTCGATCTTGGCGCCGCTGCCGGCGACCGCCTGTGCGGTCCGGTCGATCGTCGCGCGTACATGGTCGAGCTCGCTGCGCATGCCGACGAGCGGCACCATGATCTCGGGCGTCACCGGCTCGCCTGTCGCCTGCGCCGCCTCCGCGGCGGCCTCCAGGATCGCGCGCGTCTGCATCTCGGCGATCTCCGGGTAGGAGACGAGCAGCCGGCAGCCGCGATGCCCGAGCATCGGATTTGATTCCGTCAGCGCGAGCACCCGCTCGCGCAGGACCGCCGGGTCGACCTGCATCGATGCGGCGACCTCGCCGATCTCCTTGTCCGACTTCGGCAGGAACTCATGAAGCGGCGGGTCGAGCAGGCGGATCGTGACCGGCAGGCCGTGCATGATCTTGAAGATCTCGACGAAGTCCTTGCGCTGCATCGGCAGGAGCTTCTCGAGCGCGGCCCGGCGGCCTTCCGAGTCGTGCGCGAGGATCATCTCGCGCACGCCGATGATGCGCTCGCCCTCGAAGAACATGTGCTCGGTGCGGCAAAGGCCGATGCCCTCGGCGCCGAATTCGCGCGCGACACGCGCGTCGTTCGGCGTCTCCGCGTTGGCGCGGACCTTGAGGCGCCGCACCGCGTCGGCCCAGGCCATCAGCGTGCCGAAATCGCCGGTAAGCTCGGGCCGAAGCGTCGGCACGCGGCCGTCGAAGATCTCGCCCGAGGCGCCGTCGATCGTGATGACGCTGCCGGCGCGCCAAGCCTTTCCCGCGACCGTCATCGTTCCGGACTTGTAGTCGATCTTGAGCGACCCGGCGCCACAGACGCACGGCTTGCCCATGCCGCGGGCGACGACGGCTGCATGGCTCGTCATGCCGCCGCGCGCCGTCAAAACGCCGAGCGCGGCCACCATGCCGTTGATGTCCTCGGGACTCGTCTCGTTCCTGACCAGGATCAGCTCGCGGCCCTCGGTCTTGAGCTTCTCCGCCTCCTCGGCGCTGAACACGATCTCGCCGGTCGCGGCACCGGGCGAGGCGGGGAGGCCGCGTGCGATCAACGTCCGCTCCGCCGCCGGATCGAGTGTCGGATGGAGGAGCTGGTTCAGCGCCTCCGGCTCGACGCGACCGACCGCCTCCTCGCGCGTGACCAGCCCCTCGTTGGCCATGTCGACCGCGACCTTGAGCGCCGCGTTCGCGGTGCGCTTACCGGCGCGCGTCTGCAGGATCCAGAACGTCCCGCGTTCGACGGTAAATTCCATGTCCTGCATGTCGCGGTAGTGCGCTTCGAGCCGCTCCGCCGTCTGAGTCAGCTCGGCATAGGCCTCCGGCATTACCGTCTCGAGCGAAGGAAGCTTCGAGCCGGAGCTCTGCCGCGCCGCTTCGGTGATGTCCTGCGGCGTGCGGATGCCGGCGACCACATCCTCGCCCTGCGCGTTGACGAGGAATTCGCCGTAAAGCCCCTTGTCGCCGGTCGCGGGGTTGCGCGTGAACGCGACCCCGGTCGACGAGGTCTCCCCCATGTTGCCGAAGACCATGGCCTGCACGTTGACCGCGGTGCCCCAACTCGCGGGAATGTCGTGCAGCTTGCGATAAGAATCCGCGCGCGGGTTCATCCACGATCCGAAGACCGCGCCGATCGCGCCCCAAAGCTGGTCGGCGGGCGTCTGCGGAAACGGCGTATCGAGCGTGTCCTCGATGAGCTTCTTGTATTGCTCGACGATCGTTTGCCAGGCCCCGGCATCGAGGTCGGTGTCGTGGGCGTGGCCGCGCTTCTCGCGCTCAAGTTCGAGGATGGACTCGAACTCGTGATGCTCCACGCCGAGCACCACGCTTCCGTACATCTGGATGAAGCGGCGATAGGTGTCCCAGGCGAAGCGCTCGTCGGCGAGGCCGGCGATGGCGCTCACGGTCTCGTCGTTCAGACCGAGATTGAGCACGGTGTCCATCATGCCCGGCATCGAGGCACGCGCGCCGGAGCGCACGGAGACGAGGAGCGGCTCGGCCCGGTCGCCGAATATCTTCCCCGTCTGGTCCGCGATCACGCCGAGCGCCGACTCGACCTCGGCCTTGAGCTCCGGCGGGTACTTACGGTCGTTGGCGTAGAAATAGGTGCAGACTTCGGTCGTAATCGTGAAGCCCGGCGGCACCGGCAGCTTCAGGTTCGCCATCTCGGCGAGATTGGCGCCCTTGCCGCCGAGTAGCTCGCGCATGGCGGCGGAACCTTCCGCACGGCCGCCGCCGAAGCTGTACACCCATTTCGCCATGCGGCGCCTCTCACGCGTGGTGAAGCCTGAAACGCTGCTAGCTTGATCTGCCGCAGCGCACAATCGTGAATAAGCGCGCGCGTCCCCGGGCTGGGGACACTTTGGTGCTTTCTCGGCGGCTCACAAGCTCACGTCAACGTCGAGCCCGAGGTCGAGCGCGCGGGCGGAATGGGTGAGGGCGCCTGCTGAAATGAAATCGACGCCGGTCTCCGCGACCGCCGCGATCGTGTCGAGCGTAATGCCTCCGGAAGCCTCAAGTACCGCCCTTCCGGCCGCGACGGCGACCGCCTGCTTCAGCGTCGCCGGCGGCATGTTGTCGAGGAGGATGGCGTCGGCGCCAGCGCGAAGTGCCGCGGCGAGCTGCTCGAGCGTGTCGACCTCGACCTCGATCTTTACGAGGTGACCGGAAAAAGCTTTCGCACGGCGGATCGCCTCGCCGACGCCGCCGGCAACGGCGATGTGGTTGTCCTTGATCAGGATAGCGTCGTCGAGTCCGAAGCGGTGGTTCGAGCCGCCGCCGCAGCGCACCGCGTACTTCTCGAAGGCACGAAGGCCGGGGATGGTTTTCCGCGTGCAGGTGATGCGCGCCTTCGTGTGCTTGATGGCGTCGGCGTAGCGTCGGGTCAGCGTCGCGATACCGGAGAGGTGCGAGAGATAGTTGAGTGCGACCCGCTCGGCCGAAAGGATCGCGCGCGCGTTGCCGGCGACGCGGGCAACGACGGCGCCGGGCTCCACGCTCGCGCCGTCCGCGACGGCGGGCACAAATTCGATCTTCGTGTCCATCTGACGGAACGCTTCCGCGGCGAGCGCGAGGCCAGCGATCACGCCCGCCTCGCGCGCGGCGATGACCCCGGAAGCAGATGCATCAGCGGGGATCGTCGCGGCCGACGTTATGTCGCCGGCGCGGCCGAGATCTTCGGCGAGCGCGCGACTCACCGCTTCCGACACGAGCGGGGGAGGAAGCACGGGAAGCGTCGGGGTCATGATGCGAGGTCGAGTGGCGCAGTTGCCTGCTCGGCGATCTGGTCCGCCTGATCGAGCGTCATGAAGGTTCGCTTGGCGAGATCGGGATTCGGCTCGGGGAAATCCGAACGATAGTGTCCGCCGCGGCTCTCCTCGCGCCCGAACGCCCCGGCCGCGACGAGCTTCGCGGCGACGAGCGCGTTTGTCACCTGCGGGCTGTGCCGGTGCGAGGCAAGCTCCTCGATGGTCGCGAGCGCTTCGCTGAGCCCGGCGCGGTCGCGCACCACGCCGACATGCCGGCTCATCGTGGCCCGGAGCCGATGAATCGCTTCCACGTCTTCTTCCGCGGGTGCGATCGTTTCGCTCCCGGAAGTGCCGGTCCACTGTGCCATCTTGTGGCTGGGGAGAAGCCCGTGGATGTCCTCCGCGACCCGCGCGGCGAACACGACTGCCTCAAGCAGCGAGTTTGAGGCGAGGCGGTTTGCGCCATGTGCGCCGGTCGACGTGACCTCGCCGCAGGCCCAAAGGCCGTCGAGCGTCGTGCGCCCGACGCTGTCCACGTGCACGCCGCCCATGTGGTAGTGCGCGGCGGGCGCGATCGGAATCGGTTGCCGCGTCGGGTCGAGGCCGGCATCGATGCAGGCGGCGTAGACGGTCGGGAAGCGCTCGGGGAAATCCTTGCCGATCGCCTGCCGGCAATCGAGGAACGCGCCGCGGCCCGAGACCTTCGCCTCGTGCACCGCGCGCGCCACGATGTCGCGCGGCGCGAGTTCGCCGTCGGGATGGACGTCGAGCATGAAGCGGTGGCCGGCCTTGTCGACGATGATGGCGCCGTCGCCGCGCAGCGCCTCGGTTGCGAGCGGCGCCGGATCGCGGCCGATGTCGACGGCGGTCGGGTGGAACTGCACGAATTCCGGGTCGGCGACGAGCGCGCCGGCGCGCGCCGCCATGGCAAGGCCCTCGCCGCGTGCCTCCGGCGGGTTGGTGGTGACGGCATAAAGATGCCCGATGCCGCCCGAGGCGAGCACCACGGCCCGGGTCGAGAGGTGGAGCCGGTCGGAGAGGCCGCCGCGACGGTCGCGCGCGACGAGCCCGGTCACGTAGTAGCCCTCGGCACGGAGCTGCTCGGCGACGTAGCCTTCAAGCACGCGGATCGAGGGCGTGCGCCTGACGGCGGCGACGAGCGCCGACATGATCGCCGCTCCTGCCATGTCGCCACGGACGCGCACGATGCGGCGCTGCGAGTGTGCCGCCTCGCGAGAAAGCTTCAGCGCGCCGTCAAGCTCGCGGTCGAAGGCAACGCCGTAGCCGAGGAGATCGTGGACGCGGTCGGCTGCTTCCGCTGCCATGGTGCGCGCGACGCGCTCGTCGACGAGGCCGGCGCCGGCCGCGACCGTATCCGCCACATGGCTCTCGATGGTGTCGCCCGTGCCGATCGCAGCGGCGATGCCACCCTGCGCCCAGGCCGAGGAAGCGCCTTCGCCGATCGGCGCGCCAGAGATGATCGTCACCGGACGCGGGGATAGCTTTAGCGCGCAGAAGAGCCCGGCGAGCCCGCCGCCCACGATGACGACGTCGTCGATGCCTTCCCAGGATTCCGGGTGGAAGGGAGAGCTCACGGGCGGCGGCGCCAAACCTTCTCCCATAGGGAGAAGGTGGCTGCGCAGCAGCCGGATGAGGCGTTGCGGCGGTCAGGCAAGAACATGGTCTGCAATCTCGTAACCCCTCACCCGTCGCCTTCGGACACCGCCTCCCTGTGGGAAAGGGTTGCCTCGGCGGTCAGCTCTTCAGGTTCACCATGCGCTCAACGCTGCGCCGCGCCTTCTTGGCGACGCGCGGGTCGAGCAGAACCTCCTCCCGCATGAAGAGGAGCGAATCGAGAATCTTCGGGAGCTGGATGCGCTTCATGTGCGGGCAGAGGTTGCATGGCCGCACGAAATTCACCTCCGGCGCTTCCGATGCGACGTTGTCGGCCATCGAGCATTCCGTGACCATCAGCACCTTCTGCGGATGCTCGCTCTTCACCCAGCCGATCATCTTCGCGGTCGAGCCGGTGAAGTCCGCCTCCTCGATCACGTCGGGCGGGCACTCCGGATGCGCGATGATCTTGATCGACGGGTCCGCCTCGCGATAGGCGCGAAGCTCTTCGCCGGAGAAGCGCTCGTGCACCTCGCAGGCGCCGTGCCAGGCGATGATCTCGACATCGGTCTGCGAGGCGACCCAGTTCGCGAGATAGCGGTCGGGGAGCATGATCACGCGTTTCGCGCCAAGCGACTCCACCACCTCCACTGCGTTCGACGACGTGCAGCAGATATCGACCTCCGCCTTCACCTCGGCGCTGGTGTTGACGTAGGCGACGATCGGCACGCCCGGATAGGCGTCGCGCAGCCGCCGCACGTCCTCGCCGGTGATCGAGGCGGCGAGTGAGCAGCCGGCGCGACTGTCGGGGATCAGCACGGTCTTTTCCGGGCAGAGTATCTTCGAGGTCTCCGCCATGAAGTGCACGCCGCACTGGACGATGACCTCGGCGTCGGTGCGCGCCGCCTCCTGGGCGAGCTGCAGCGAGTCGCCGACGATGTCGGCCACGCAGTGGTAGATTTCCGGGGTCTGGTAGTTGTGCGCGAGCAAGACCGCGTTCCGCTCGCGCTTCAAGCCGTTGATGGCGTGGATCGTCGGCGCGAAGGTCGGCCATTCGATCGCGGGGATGATATGGCGCACCTTCTCGTAGAGTGGCGCCGTCGCCGCCGCGACCTCCGGCGTGTAGGAAAGGTCGGGACGCTGCAGCACGGGGAAGCGCTCACGCTTCTCCGTCACGCTGCGTCCGCCAGCCGGGCGCTCCGCCTCAAGGCTCTGCAGGAAAGTCATCGCGTCCTCCCGCACCGCATCATTATACTCAAAATGAGTATAAGTGGCTCCAAAGAAAACCGGCCGAAGCCGGCTCCCAGTTACATAAAGCCGTCGCAAGCCCATTTCAAGCGCCGTCGCAGCATGCGCGCGCGACCGTTCGGTCGGCGGCACCGCGCTTTCCTCGGTGTTTGACTCGGCGGCGTCCTCTATGACGAAACCGGCTTCTATGATGTCGTCTGGTGGATCGCGGTCGCTCTCGCGATCGCCGCTGCGATCCTGCACTGGCCGATCAAGGAAGCGCCGGTGAGCGGGGCGGTGGCGTAAGGGTTGCAGCAGCGTCCGCGGCGGGCCAAAGAGACAGCCGACCGCGTTTGAGGGCGATCGTTCCGCCCGCGGCCGCGCGAAACGACCGGGAGCCCGCATGTCCGCTGCAGAGATCTTCAAAGCCCTCGTCGTCGACCGCGACGCGGAGAAGCGCCAGTTCGTCGAAGTCCGCGACCTCAAGCTCGCTGACCTGATGGAGGGCGACGTCGTCGTCCGCGTCAGTCATTCAACCGTCAACTACAAGGACGGGCTGGCGCTCACGGGAAAGCTGCCGGTCGTGCGCCGCTTCCCGATGATCCCCGGCATCGATTTCTGCGGCACGGTGGAAAGCTCCGAGGATTCCAACTTCAAGCCGGGCGACCACGTGATCCTGAACGGCTGGGGCGTCGGTGAGACGCACTATGGCGCCTACGCCAAATACGCGCGCGTCAAAGGCGACTGGCTGATCCGGAAGCCGGACGGGATGTCGTCCATCGACGCGATGGCGATCGGCACCGCGGGTTACACCGCGATGCTTGCCGTGATCGCGCTTGAGCGTCACGACATCACCCCGGATCGCGGGTCGATCGTGGTGACGGGCGCCGCCGGCGGCGTCGGCTCGGTCGCCGTGGCGCTCCTAAAGAAGCTCGGCTACGAGGTTGTCGCGGTAACCGGGCGCGCATCGGAGGCGGACTATCTGAAAGGCCTCGGCGCCGCCGAGATCGTCGACCGCGAAGAACTCGTGAATCCCGCCAAGCTGCTCGACAGCGAGCGCTGGGTTGGGGGTATCGACACCGTCGGTTCGAACGTGCTCGCCAACGTCATTGCGATGACCGCGGCCGGCGGCGCGGTTGCCGCCTGCGGCAATGCCGGTGGCATGGGCCTTTCAACGTCGGTCGCGCCGTTCATCCTGCGCGGCGTCTCGCTGATCGGCATCAACTCCGTCACGCAGCCGCGGCCGGCGCGTGAGGAAGCGTGGGCGCGGCTCGTGCGCGACCTCGACCGCGACAAGCTCGAAGCGATGATGACGATCATCGGGTTCGACCAGATCCGCGACACGGCGGAACGGATCGTCGAGGGCAAGGTGCGCGGCCGCGTGGTGGTGGAGATCGCCTAGGACGCGGCTTCCTCCTGCGTCCGCCCGCGCATCAGGAGCCGCTGATAGAGGCGGCCGATTACGATCAGCGTCGCGCCGAGCCCGAGAAACGAGGCGGCGCGAAGCGCGCCGGTCAGCTCCGCCATGTCGAACAGGAAGACCTTGAAGACCACGACGGCGATGACGAGGCCTGAGGCGGCGCGCACCATCGTCGAGCGGAGCAGGATGCCTGCCGCGAGAAGCAGGATGCCGAACACGAGCCAGACCGCCGAATAGGTCCAGTTCTCCGCGTCGGTCATCTCGAAGCTGTCGAGATATTCGCCCTGGAAGGCGTGCCGCACCGTGAGCGTCACGTAGGCAAACCCGAGGAGGAGGGCGAGCGCGGCGATCAGAAGCACATACCAGCGCGGTCTGACCGGGCGCGCCGCCGCTGCGACCCATGCCGCGCCGATGGCAGGGAGCAGATAGCCCGGCAGCAGCAGGTTGAAGAAATGCCCGGTACCGACGCTCTCGCCGGTCAGGAGCGGGTTCGCCGTGAAGAAATGCGCGACCGCGATAGCGAGGGCACCAATGAGCCCGGCGACGAGCGAGCCTGCCGCATAGACCTTGCTCTTCGTCCTCGCCGCGATCCGCTGCAGTCCGAGCGCGAAGGCGAGCGCGGCGAGCGTCAATGCGCTCTGCTCGCCGAGCCGCGCCGGGCCGGTCGCGATCACGCCGCCGTTTGAAAAATGCCGGATCTCGAGCGTCACGAAGATGGCGGCAAGCACAAGGCCGATCGTCTGCAGCATTTGCGCTTCCAGGCCGTCGCGGTGGCGGCGGAGCGTCTCGCCGGCGAAGAGCACGGCGGCGGCCGGCAGGCCAAGTCTTAGGATCAGGCCGTTCAGGAACGGGCGCGTCCCGAGCTCCGCCGCGGTGAAGGGCGGGCCGAAGATGATCGCCACGCAGGCGAGCCCGGCGACGACGACGGCAAGCCAGGTCAGGATTCTGACAGGCCGGTAGAGGCTGACCCACACGACCCCCGCTGCGCCGAGCGAGAGCGCGATGGGGATGAAGCGGGTAGCGAGCCCGACCGCGAAAGCGAAGGCGAGGGTGAGCACCGCGCCCGCCGCGTAGAACGCCGGAGCGAGCGCCTTGTCGTCCTCCGGTCGGCGCGCGATCAGGCGCTCCGTCAGCGTGGCAAAGACGGCCGCCATCACCAGCGCCGCGATCCCGATCGCCGGCCGCGTCTCGAATGGCGAGTGGCGGAGATAGACGACGACGAGGATCAGGAACGGTGCGAGCGCGCCCGCACCGGCTAAGAAGCCGGCGGTCATCGGCGCCCGCGCCGCTGCACGGTCGGCGCTTGCGAAGCATCCGATGCCGACGACAAAGCCGATCGCAGCGGCCTTCAGTGCAAAGCGGCCGAGGCCGGCTTCGCTGACGACCGACCAGTGGAAGGCGCCGATCCGCATCACGCCGTGGTAGATCGGAAGCGTCGGCGGCAGCAGCATCACGGTGATGACGGCGACTGCGCCGCCAATGAGCGCTGCAGCGGCGACGCTCGTCCAGCGGCTCGCGACACCGCCGAGCGCGCCGGCAAGAACGATGCCGGCGACGAGCGCCGGATAGTCCGCGTCGACGTTGGCGTAGTTGAGCGAGAGCGCCGAGACACCGGCAAGCGCGCCGAGCGGATAGACGTCGGGGACGCGGTCGCGGAGCGCCGTAGGCGCGTCGCCGACGAGGAACGCGCCGACATAAATCGCGAAGAGCCCTGCAACCAGCAGAAGCTCGGCCGGTGTGGTCGTCGCTGCATGGATCTCCCCGACGAGGATTCCCCAGACGAGGCTCGCCGCGACGCCGGCAATCGCGAGCCAGGTCCATTTGCGGATGCGCGCCATGCCGAGGACGGCGGCGGTCACCGCCAGGATGTGGAAGGCGACGGGGAGGGGCGCCGGCTCGGCGCTCGAGACGAGGAGCGGTGCAGCGTAGCTGCCGAGCGCGCCGAGCGCTGCGAGAGCGGGCCCGTGGATCACCGAAAGGAACAGCGTCACGAGCCCGGCGACCGTCAGAAGCACGAAGGCGGCACCCGGGCCGATGAAGCCATAGAGCGCGTGTGCGGCGTAGATAGTGGCGAAGAGCGCGATGCCGGCCGCACCCGTCAGGATCGCCGGCACGTCGGCCTTGGCGAAGGCCGCGGGGAGCGCGAGCGCCTGGTCGCGTCGCCTGAGCCACTCGCCGGCCGTGAAGAGGACGATCGCGAGGAGGAAGCCGAGCGCGATCCGCTCGGCCGGACCGAGCAGACCCCGCTCGATCGAATAGCGGACGAGGAAAATCGCGCCGAGCGCGAGCGCTAGCCCGCCGACGAGCACCGTCCAGCGCGCGCCGATCTTCGATTCGAGCGATTCGCCGGGGGGACGCGGCGCCGAAGGTGGCGTTGGCTCTGCCGGGGCTTCGAGAGGAAGCAGCTCCGCTGCTGGCTCGGCTGCCTCGGCGACCGGCTCGGAGATTGCTTCGGGAGGGACGGGCTCGGCCGGCGCCGCCGGAGCGGCAAACTCGGGCGGGGCGAATGGCGACATTGCGGGCCGCGCGACAGCCGCCGCAGCCGCTATCGCCGCCTCAGCGGAATCGATGCCGGCTCGGCCTTCCAGCGTTTCGAGCCGCTTCAGAAGCTCGCTTGCGCGGCGATTGGCGCGGGCGGCGCTGCGGAGTGCAAAGAACGGCGCGATGAGAACCCAGATGCCGACAAGGATCAGAAGTCCCCACACGTCTGCGTTTCCCCTCCGCCGCCCCCGCGATCTATAGCTGAGTCCGAGAGGCGTGGAGAGAGGCCGCGAAAACGGTGGAGAACGATTCCTCTTCCCACGGGAAAGAGGAATCTCGTCATCAATCCTTGTGGATGACCGTCGCGATATCCGGGGCGTCGACCGCCTTCATGCCGACCACGTGATAGCCGGCGTCGACGTGCACGACTTCACCAGTCACCCCGCCGGAAAGATCGGAAAGCAGGAAGAGCGCGGCGCGCCCGACGTCGTCGATCGTCACCGTGCGGCGGAGCGGCGCGTTGAGCTCGTTCCACTTCAATATGTAGCGGAAGTCGCCGATGCCCGACGCGGCGAGCGTCCTGATTGGCCCGGCCGAGACGGCGTTGACGCGGATCGCCTTCGGTCCGAGGTCGACGGCGAGGTAACGGATCGACGCCTCGAGCGCCGCCTTGGCGACGCCCATGACGTTGTAGTGCGGCATCACCTTCTCGGCGCCGTAATAGGTGAGCGTCAGGATCGAGCCGCCCGATGACATCAGCTTCTCAGCCCGCTGGGCAAGCGCGGTCAGCGAGTAGCAGGAGATCGACATCGTCTTGGAGAAGTTCTCCGCCGTCGTGTCGACGTAGCGGCCGGTCAGCTCGTCCTTGTCGGAGAAGGCGATGGCATGGACGAGAAAATCGAGCCCTCCCCAAAGCCCTTCGATCTCCTCGAAGACCGCATCGATCGTGGCGGGATCCGTCACGTCGCAATGGCCGGCGACATGCGCTTGCAGTTCGGCGGCGAGCGGCTCGACGCGCTTCTTGAGTGCGTCCCCCTGATAGGTGAGCGCCAGCTCCGCACCCGCAGCGCGCGCCGCTGACGCGATGCCCCAGGCAAGCGAGCGGTTGTTGGCGACGCCCATGACGAGGCCTCGCTTGCCGCGCATCAGTTCCGCCCCCGACGCTTCCATACCGTTTCGCTCGCTCTTATCCGATGTGCGGCAATGCCAACCCGCCCGGGGGTAATGGCACGCGGATTCCCGCCCTTCAAGCCGCCTCGACGCCCGGCCATGCGTCGCGTAAGGGAAGCCATGGCTGGGGATTCCGCCGGAACCGCCGTGCTTGAACGGCTCGCAGCGATCGTGGGCGCCGCGCATGTGCTGACCGGCGAGGCGGAGAAAGCCCCTTACCTGAGCGAGTGGCGCGGCTACTATCACGGGGTCACGCCGGCTGTCGTGCGGCCCCGCTCGGCGCAAGAGATATCAGCGATCCTGAAGCTGGCTAACGAGACCGGCACGCCGGTCGTGCCGCAGGGTGGCAACACGGGCCTGGTCGGTGGGCAGATCCCCGACGAGAGCGGCCGCGAGATCGTGCTTTCGCTCGAACGCCTCGACAAGATTTCGCAGTGTCGATTCCCTCGGCGCAACGCTCGTCGCCGAGGCAGGCGTCGGTACTGGAACGTCTGCACGAGGCGGCCGAGCGTGTCGGCATGCTCTTTCCGCTGACGCTCGGCTCGCAGGGGTCGTGCCGGATCGGCGGCAACATCTCCACGAATGCCGGCGGCACACAGGTTCTCTCCTACGGCAATACGCGGAGCCTCGTGCTCGGGCTCGAGGTCGTGCTCCCGACCGGCGAGATCTGGGATGGCCTGCGCGGGCTCATCAAGGACAATTCCGGCTACGACCTGAAGCAGCTCTTCATCGGCGCGGAGGGGACGCTCGGTGTCGTCACCGCCGCGGTGCTGAAGCTCTTTCCGCACCCGAGCGGACAGACGGTCGCCTTCGCCGCCGTCGCCGGGCCGAAGGAGGCGCTGGCGCTTCTGAAGCATGCGCGGCAGGTGGCGGGGCCGAGCCTCACCGCTTTCGAGCTGATGCCGCGGATCGCGATCGAGATGCTGGTGAAGCACTTGCCCGGTGCGCGCGATCCGCTCGGCGCGCCGTATCCCTGGTACGTGCTGATGGAGGTTTCGTCCGGCCGCGGCGAATCCGATTCGCATGAGCTGACGCTCCGCGCGCTCGCTTCCGCCCTTTCTGAAGGCACGGTCGCCGACGCGGCGATCGCCTCGTCGATCGCGCAGGCGCTCGAGTTCTGGCGCATGCGGCATGGCCTGAGCGAAATCCAGAAGCACGAAGGCGGCTCGATCAAGCACGACGTCTCTGTGCCGGTCGAGCGGGTGCCGGAGCTGATCAAGCGCGGGGTGGCAGCGGTCGAGCAGGTGGTGCCGGGCACGCGGCCCGTTCCCTTCGGGCACCTCGGCGACGGCAATATCCATTTCAATTTCTCGCAGCCGGTCGGCGCGGACAAGAAAGCCTTCATGGCGAACGCGCCGGAGGTGCACCAGATCGTGCACAGGATCGTCACCGAGATGGGCGGGTCGATCGCCGCCGAGCACGGCATTGGTCGCTACAAGCGCGAGCTCCTGAAGAGCGTGAAGAGCGAGGTCGAGCTTCAGATGATGCGCAAGCTGAAGCGTGCCTTCGACCCGAACAACATCCTGAATCCCGGACGCGTGGTCTAGAACAGGCTGCGTTGGCGCAGATCGGGTGTGGCGCGCTTCGCGGAGGCACGTTTCGGGGTCTCCTGCTCATCGACCGTCGCCTCTGCGATCAGCCCCGGATCGTCGTTGTCGGCGGAGTTGACGCGGGTCGAGACCGGCGTGAGCGCGAAGAGGTCGTCCGGCGCGGGTTTCAGGAGCGCCAACGCCGCCGCCGGCTCGGTCTCAGAAGAAAGCCAGGTCCCGAAATCCTTTGGCGCTATGACGACCGGCATGCGTTCGTGGATGTCCGCGAGCTGCGCGTTGGCGTCGGTGGTCACGATCGTCGCCGTGTCGATCTCGCCGCCGTCGGCCCCGTGCCAGGTCTCCCAGAGGCCGGCTAAGGCGATGAGCGCGTCGTCGCCCGGCCGGATCGGACCGGGGCTCGCCAGGAACGGCTGTTTTGGGCCCTTGCTGCGCTGTTGCCATTCGTAGAAGCCGGAGGCCGGCACGAGGCAGCGGCGATATTTGAACGGGTCGCGATAAGCGGGCTTTTCCGCGATTCCCTCGGCGCGGGCATTGATCATGAGCGGCAGCGTCTTCGGGTCCTTTGCCCACCAGGGGATCAGCCCCCAGCGAACGGGCACGAGCTCGCGGCCCTTCGGCCCATCCCGCACCACGACGATCGGCTGTGTCGGCGCGATGTTGTAGCGCGGTACGACGAGGCGCTCGTCGAAGGCGGGCAGCTCGAAGAGGAGCCGGATCGCCTCGGCGTTTGCGATCAATGTGTAGCGGCCGCACATACGATGGATCGTCCCCTTCGCGACCAACCTCCCCTCGAGGGGAGGTCGAAGTTCATGGAGCGTAAGCGAAATGAGCTTCGGGAGGG
This sequence comes from uncultured Alphaproteobacteria bacterium, assembly GCA_963761005.1. Classification (GTDB taxonomy): domain Bacteria; phylum Pseudomonadota; class Alphaproteobacteria; order Rhizobiales; family Afifellaceae; genus DASWJZ01. The sequence goes on along the minus strand of CAVXFK010000018.1, from coordinate 214,817 downwards.
GGGAGCTTCAGGGCAATACCCCCTCCCGAATTTTTCTCACCGGGCTCGAAAATTCGACCTCCGCTCAAGGGGGAGGTTACCCGCGCGACGCGTCGGAGCTATGTGGTCAGCAAATGGCGGCGACGGACACGGGCAGCGAGACCACAAACGGCGCGAGCGTCATCGTGCTTGCGCGAGGGTCCGTTCTGATGGTTGAGCGCGCCCGCGCCCCCTTCGCCGGCCTTTGGAGCTTTCCCGGCGGCCGTAGGGAGCCGGGCGAGACGCCGGAGGAAACCGCGCGCCGCGAGCTCCTCGAGGAGACCGGGCTCAGCGTCGGACCGCTCGTCAGGCTCGGCACCAAGGAGCCGGAGGCGGGCTCTGCGTTCCGCCTTGCCGTCTTCGCCGCGCGCGCCGGGGGAGAGCTGCCGGTCGCGGCCGACGATGCGCGGAACGCCGCATTCGTGGCGTTCTCCGCTGTGCTTGAACTGCCGGCGACGTCGGGCGCGGCGGGTTGGATCGCGCGCGCAATCGTCGCGCTCACCGAGCCACCGTTTCCATGAAATCGCAGCGTCCGCTCTTGCCGGCGGGTCGCCCTCCGCCCAGAATCGGAACGTCATGAATCGCGCCTGCCGGACACTCTGTGCGTTCGCGCTCCTCCTCGCGGCTGCCGGCGCGGCTCGGGGCCAAGACACTGCGCCCGCCGAATCGCCGGCCAGCAAGGCGACGACGTCAGCACCCAACGCCGCCGCTCCGAGTGAGCCTCCGGCGCCGATCTACGAGGCGAAGCTGCTCAGGCTTTCGGAGATTCTCGGCTCGCTGTCCTTCCTGCGCGATCTTTGCGGCGATTCCGATGGGTCGGCCTGGCGCGGCGAGATGAATGCGCTCCTTGCCGCGGAGGAGCCGCCGCCGCAGCGCCGTGCGCGGCTGATCGCGCGCTTTAACCACGGCTTCGAGACCTACAACGCCGTCTACCGGGTCTGCACACCCTCCGCGCGGCTCGCGATCTCCCGCTATCTGGCCGAAGGCCAGACGCTGGCGAGCGACGTCCGTGGCCGCTACAGCCAGTAGTGGCGGGTTAATAATCCTTTCACATTGTCGTGCGCACCCCGCGGCTGCGTGTTAGGCGATGCGGGCAACGCCCAAGGGGGAGAGAATGCGCGATATTGGCCAGCCCGACAGCGACGAGCTGACGTTCCAGAAACGCGACGCCTATCAAAGATTTTCGGCAGTTTGGGAGGCCGCGCTCGGTGCCGGCATCGAGTCGGAGGTGCTGGCGCATGTGGCGCTCTTCGCCGCCCTTGGCGACCTCGTGACGACTTATGGCGAGCTGGCGGTCGCCGACTTCGCCGAGCGCCTGCCGAGGCGCATCGTAGCCGGCGAATTCTCCGTTTCCCGCGCCGTGAACTGACGTTGCACGCGATCCGGCGCAGCTCTTAGCGAAACACACACCTCGGCGCGGTTGCGCGACGGCGCCGTCGGCCCCTATCGTCGGCGCATGATGATTTGCGCCCGCGCGTTCGGGATCGTCGGGATGGCGGTGGCACTCACTGTCGTTGCGCCCGGCGTCATGCGGGCCGCGGCGCCGGCCGACGCGAGCAACGACGCGGCGCAGCGGGAAGCGGCTACTCCTGAAGCGAGCGTCGACCAGCCGCTGCCGAAGATACTGCGCTCCGAATCCGACCTTCCGGAGCCGGTCCGCGCGATGCGCCAGAAACTGATCGACGCCGCGAAATCGGGCGACATCGAGCGGCTCCGGCCATTGATGAAGGCGCAGCCGAAGCCCCCGGCTGTTGCCTTCGGCGATCCCGGCGATCCGATCGAGTACCTGAAGCAGCTCGCCGCCGATGCCGAAGGCCGGGAGATTCTCGCGATCCTCCTTGAAGTGCTTCAGTCGGGCTATGTGCATGTCGGGGAGGGCACCGACGACGATCACTATGTCTGGCCTTATTTTGCAGAATATCCGCTGAATGCGTTGACGCCGGAGCAACTCGTCGAGCTCTTCACGCTTCTGACGGCGGCAGACTACGAGGACATGAAATCCTACGGCGCCTACACGTTCTTCCGTGTCGGAATAGCCAAGGACGGGCGCTGGCTCTTCTTCCTCGCCGGCGACTGAGCGAGCCTACTCGGCTGGCGTGTGGACCGCCGAGCGGCGCGCGGCAAGTCCCGCGAAACCCGCCGCGGCGATCACCGCAAGGATAGAGGTGCGGATGCCGAGCTTCTTCCACACCGCGTAGGAGAGCCAGAGCGCGCGGAGCATCAGCGCGATCGCGCTCGCAACCGCCGCGCCGTTCAGCCCGAAGGGGATCACGAGCGCGATGGCAAGTGGCACGTTGATCGCCACGATCGCGAGATAGGTCGACGCCGAAACCTTGCTGTGCCCCGTCATGTTGAGCATGTCTTCCGCCGGTCCGGCGGCGACGCGCGCGAAAACGCCCGCCGCGAGGATTACGAGCGGGACGTAGCCTGCCTCGAACCCGTGCCCGAACATGCCGAGCAGCCGGTCACCGCCCGCGACCATCGCAACAACCGCGAACGCGGCGATCGTGAACGTCGTCGCCGCGACCGAGCGGCAGAGCCGCTGCAATTCCGCATGGTCGCCGAGCGTGAAGCTGGCGGAGAAGAGATGCGCGGTGCCGACCGTCGCCGCGTAGGGCACGAGGTTCACGACCTGGATGATGCGCGTCGCGGCGAAGTAGATGGCGATCTGCGCCGGGCTCACGAAGAAGGAAAGGACGAGCACGTCGGCGAAGGAAGAGACGTGCTGCGCGGCATAGAGGAGCGCGAAGGGTGCCGAGCCCCTGATCCACTCACCCGGCCTGTAGGCGCGCGGCCCGGGTGGAACGACGCGGCGCAGACGCAGAAGGATCGTCGTCGCTTGGTAGGCGATCGAGATCGTCATGGCGAGGACGAGGCAGACGAAGCCGGTCTCAGCCGTTGCCTTGAAGCCGAGCCATACCGCTGCGGTCATGATGATAAGGAGCAGACCGTGGCGGAGGATGTAGTTCGGTAGGAGCGCCGGGATCGTCCAGTCGTAACTGCGGCCGAGGCCCTCGAAGAAGGCTTGCAGACAGGCGAAGGGAATCGACGCCGCCATGAACGCCATCGGCATCAGGTAGTCGTGTTCGATCAGGCCCTCCGCGAGGGGAAGGAGCGCGACGAGGAGCACGCCGAACGCGACCGACGCGACAAGCATGACGAGCGGCGCGAAGCGGATGAAGCCGCGCAGATAGTCGTCCTCGCCACGCGCACGAAGCTGCGCCACGTAGCGCACGGGCGAATCGCCGAAGCCGAGCGTGCCGACGGCGGAGAAGACCAGGAACCAGACCCAGGTATAGGCGAAGACGCCGTATTCGTACTGGCCCATCAGGCGGGCGAACACGACCTGCGCGAGATAGGCGAGCGCGGCGCTCGTAAGCCGGATCGAAAGCGCGATCGCAGCCGAGCGCCGCGCCACGCCAGCCTTGTCCTTGCGGCTGGCAAAATCGTGGGCGCGCGCGAGGAGCTCGCGCGTGCGCCCGACGGAATATCCTGCTCTGAGGTTCAACGCCGCTCCAGGCCGCTTGAAGAGGGTTAGCTTTCTCTAACAGGCGCGGCTTAAGGGAGCGTAGCGCCCTCGTCAGGCGTGGTTACCGAGCGTCGACAGGAAGCGCACGGGCCGGCCTTCGCCGCGGGCGAGAAGCTCGCCCTCCCACATGACGCGGCGCCCGCGGACGATCGTGCCGACCGGCCAGCCGGTCACCTGCATCCCGGCATAGGGTGTCCAACCGGCGCGCGAGGCGCTCCATTCGTTGGTGATCGTCATCGTCTTCTTCAGATCGACGACGGAAAAATCCGCGTCGTAGCCGACCGCGATCCGGCCCTTGCCGGCGATCCCGAAGAGCCGCGCCGGCCCGGCGCTGGTCATGTCCATGAATCGGAGCAGCGACAGGCGCCCCTTCGCGACGTGGTCGAGCATGACGGGAACGAGCGTCTGCACGCCCGGCATGCCGGAAGGCGAGGCGGGGTAGGGCTTCGCCTTTTCTTGAAGCGTGTGCGGCGCATGGTCGGAGCCGAGGATGTCGGCGGTCCCGTCGGCGACGCCGGCCCAAACGCCTTCGCGATGCGTCGCGTCGCGGACCGGCGGGTTCATCTGCAGGAGCGTGCCGAGGCGCGCATAGTCGTAGGCCGCGAAGGTCAGATGATGCGGCGTCACCTCAACCGAAGCGATGTCCTTGTGCTCGGAGAGGAAGCGCATCTCGTCCGTCGTCGAGACGTGCAGCACGTGGATCAGCGCGCCCGTTTCGCGTGCGATCCTGACGAGGCGCCGCGTGGAGCAGAGCGCCGCCTCCGCGTCGCGCCAGACTGGATGGCTCGAAGGGTCGTTGTCGCGCCGCTCGCCGAGTTGATCGCGAAGCCTGAACTCATCCTCCGAATGGAACGCCGCGCGGCGCCGCGTCTTCTGAAGGATCGCGCGGACGCCGGCATCGTCGGCCACGAGCAGCGAGCCCGTGGAAGAGCCCATGAAGACCTTGATGCCGGCCGCGCCCGGCAGGCGCTCAAGCTCCGGGACGTCGCCAAAATTCTCGGCGGTGCCGCCGACCCAGAAGGCGTGGTCGCAATGCATGCGGCCCCTCGCGCGGGCGAGCTTGTCGGAAAGCGCAGCGGCGCTCGTCGTGAGCGGGTCTGTATTCGGCATCTCGAAGACAGCAGTGACGCCGCCCATCACCGCCGCGAGCGATCCCGTCTCGAGGTTCTCCTTATGCTCCGCGCCGGGTTCGCGGAAATGCACCTGCGTGTCGATGACGCCGGGGAGGACGGTGAGCCCTTCAGCGTCGATGACCTCGCCGGCGTCGGCAGACGACAGCCCGCCGAGTGCTGCGATCCGCCCGTCCCTGACGCCGATATCGCGCACGCCGATCCCGTCATGGTTCACGACGCTTGCGCGGCGAATGAGGAGGTCAAAGGTCTCAGGCATCAGGCCGGCGAGGAGCGATTCACAATTCAACGCCTAACGCCCGCTCTCCCGCCGCGCCAGTGTGGGATTGCGAAGATCAGGTGCAATGCTTGTCGCGGTAGAGCGCCTTTAGTCGCTCCTGGCGCTCCGTTGCGGCCTTGATCGCTTCATCCGTATTCATGTACGTGCCGACGAGGGCGGGCCAGAAGAGCACCGCCGCTGCCACGTTCGTGCCGGTGACGCCGCGATCGTGGCGCGCCTCCTGCTCGAATCGGCTCGCGTCTGCGATCGCGGCCTGCAGCTGCTCGCAATTCATCGATTCGTCGCCGACTTGGTCGACTTCAACGACAGGCGGCGTTGCGCAGCTTGCGACGCCGAACGCGAGGAAAAGACCCATAGCCATCTTCTTCATCATCGCCCCCCAGATTACAACTAATGAGGGAGATATATAGATGATGCACGCAAAAGGAAAAGTGGCAGGTCTGGAGCCCGTGTCCGGAGCGAGATAAGAGGGGCGATATGCCAGTCGCCCATCTCGATGATCGCGCCGTGGTCCGCATTGCCGGACCGGACGCGAAGACGCTGCTTCAGAACGTGGTGACGCTCGATATGGAAGGCGTGGACCGTCATGGCAGCGGCTATGGCGCGCTGCTGACGCCGCAAGGGAAGATCCTCTGGGATTTTGTGCTCCACCGCGAGACCGACGGCTACGCCGCCGATGTCCACGCCGCCGAGGCGGAAGCATTCGCCAAGCGGCTTTCGCTCTACAAGCTCAGGGCCAAAGTGGAGATCGCCCTTGCGCCGGCGCTCGCGGTCTATGTCGCGTGGGACGCGGCTTCCCTGCGAGGTGGAAGGCCATCTGATCCGCGCCTCCCGGCGCTCGGCACGCGCTGGCTCGCTGCGAAAGGCTCAGTCGCGATCGACGCGACGGCGGCCGACTGGCATCGGCATCGGATCGCGCTCGCGGTTCCCGAAGGCGGCATCGATTTCGTCTTCGGCGACGCCTATCCGTTCGATGCGGCAATGGATTCCCTCCACGGTGTCGCCTTCGAGAAGGGCTGCTACATCGGGCAGGAGGTGGTGAGCCGCATGCGCCACCGCGGCACGGCGCGGAGGCGCATTGTTGCAATCGAATCGAAGGGATCTCTGCCGGAGCCCGGCGCCGACATCGTCGCCGGCGAGCGGCAGCTCGGCCGGCTCGGCTCGTCCGCCGGCCGGCACGCGATCGGTCTCGTCCGCCTCGACCGGCTGCGTGCCGCGCTCGACGACCGCCTGCCGGTGCGGGCGGGCGCGGAGGAGGTCGGTGTCGCGCTTCCCGCCTGGGCCACCTACGATTGGCCGACGTCGGCGAGCGCAGGGGAGGACTGAGTGCCCGACCGTCCCGGTGCGCCGCCTCGCGCCTGGCAGCGCATGTTGTCGGGCCGCCGCCTCGATCTCCTCGACCCCTCGCCGCTCGACATCGAGATCGAGGACATCGCGCACGGCCTGGCGCGCGTCGCGCGCTGGAACGGCCAGACCTTCGGCGACAACGCCTTTTCCGTCGCGCAGCATTCGCTGCTGGTCGAGCGCGTGCATCGGCTGCAGCATCCGGGCGGAGCGCCGCGCGAAAGACTGGCGACGCTTCTCCACGACGCACCGGAATACGTGATCGGCGACATGATCTCGCCGTTCAAGGCGGTGATCGACACCGCCTATCGCGAGGTCGAGGAGCGGCTGCACCGCGCCGTGCGTCTTCGCTTCGGCTTGCCTGCGACGCTGCCATCGCAGATCGTCGCCCGCATCAAGAAGGCCGATCAGACCGCGGCCTATTTCGAAGCCGTGAAGCTCGCCGGCTTCGCCGACAAGGAGGCGGCGCGCTTTTTCGGCCGGCCCGGCGCAATCGTGTTAGCCGAGGTCGCGTCAATGCTTGAGCCGTGGTCTGCGAAGAAAGCAGAATTGCTCTTTCTGAAGAGCTTCAAGGCGGCAGCGAAGGCCGCCCTGGCGGAGGTGTAGGATTGAGCGCAATCGTCGTCTGCCCGCTCTCGCGTCTCGCAGAGACGGTAGCGCTCTATCGCGCCAGCCATATCGTGACGCTGGTGAATTTCGGCACGGTCTTTTCGCGCCCGCCGGTCGTCGAAGCTGAGAACCATCTCCACGTCGCGATCCACGACATCTCGGAGCCGGCCGAGGGCATGGTGTGCCCGGCGGAAGAGCACGTCGCCGAATACCTGGACTTCATGGAGCGCTGGGACAGAGCCGCGCCTGTCGTCGTCCACTGCTTTGCCGGGATCAGCCGCTCGACTGCGGCGGCGTTCTCTGCATTTTGCGCGGCGCGCCCCGATCTCGACGAGGAGGTGATCGCGCTCCGCCTGCGCGAGCGCTCGCCGGAAGCGACGCCGAACATGCGCATCGTCGAGCTCGCCGACGAGATCCTCGGGCGCTCCGGCCGCATGGTGAAGGCAGTGGAGAGGATCGGCCGCGGTGCCGAGGCCTTCGAGGGAACCGTCTTCTCGCTTCCCATCGATGAGTGATGCGCCAGCCACCGGTGCGGCGATTGAGGTCGGTCTCAACGCTGCGATCGTCGCGGTCGAGAACGTCACGCCGCTGATCCTCGTCGTCGAGGCCGAACGCGGCCGGCATGGCAGCCTTCCGTTCGGGCCCTTCGATCCTGTCGGGCATCGCACGCTTGAGATCGGGCTCCGCGGGTGGGTGGAGGCGCAGACGCATCTGAAGCTCGGCTATGTCGAGCAGCTTTACACGTTCGGCGACCGCGGCCGCCACGCCGGGCTTGCGGCCGAGGAGCCACGCGTCATGTCGGTCGGCTATCTCGCGCTCACTCGCCGCTCACCGGAATCCGACGACATGCTCGCGCGCTCCGGCGCCGCGTGGCGGCCCTGGTACGGCTATTTCCCTTGGGAGGACTGGCGTGGAGGCAGGCCGGCCGAGCTCGATGCGATCCTGCCGCTCCTCACCGAGTGGTCGTCGCAAAAGCCCGACAGGCGCGCGCCGGCGCGGCCGATCGCCCGGCGCGATCGCGTGCGTCTGGCCTTTGGTGTCGGCGAGGTGCCCTGGGATGACGAGCGCGTGCTTGAGCGCTTCGAGGTTCTCTATGAAGCAGGGCTCATCGAGGAGGCGCGGCGCGACGGCCGCCAGGCGGCGCTTCACCGCAAGCGCCTTCCGGCGCTCGGTCTTCCGATGCGGCACGATCACCGTCGTATCTTGGCGACGGCGATTTCGCGGTTGCGCGGTAAGCTCAAATACCGTCCGGTGGTCTTCGAGCTGATGCCGGAGGCTTTCACCCTGACCGAGCTGCAACGCACTGTGGAGGCGATCTCCGGCCAGCACCTTCACAAGCAGAACTTTCGCCGGCTGGTCGAGAACAACCAGCTTGTGGAGCCGACCGGCGGCACGGCGACGGCGACCGGCGGCCGACCGGCGGCGCTATTCCGCTTCCGCCGCGAGGTGCTGCAGGAGAGGCCGGCGCCGGGCTTCCGGCTCGGAGGGCGCGCATGAAGCGTGTTCCGCTCGTCTTCATCCGTCATGGTGAGACCGACTGGAACCGCGAGCTTAGGTTCCAGGGTCAGCGCGACGTGCCGATAAACGCGCGCGGCCGCGAGCAGGCGGCGCGGAACGGCCGGGCCGTTGCCGGCATCCTGCGCGAGGGCGAGTGGCAGCTCGTTGCATCGCCGCTCGGCCGGGCGGTCGAAACGATGCGGATCGTGCTCGAGACGGCAGGCGAGGGCGGCCGGCGCTTTTCGACCGACGCCGCGCTGAAGGAAGCCAATTTCGGCGCCTGGGAAGGACTTACGGTCAAAGATATCGCACGACGATTTCCGCAGGCGGTGCAGACGCGCGAGCGCGACAAGTGGGGCTTCGCGCCGCCCGACGGCGAAAGCTATGCGGCGCTTTCGGAGCGCGTCGCGGGCTGGCTCGCCGCGCTCGACGCGCCGACCTTCGTCGTCGCGCACGGTGGGACTCTCCGCGCGCTCTTCTATCTTCTCGCCGGGCTCCCCGCGCACGATGCCCCGCATCTCGCCGTGCCGCAGGACCGCGTCATTCTCTTCACCCAACGCTCGGTGCTGACGATCTGAGTTTGACGCTCTTGCGCCGCCCGCCTAGAGGTCTCGGCGAGAAAGACTAATGTCACACAACACCTTCGGCCATCTCTTCCGTGTCACCACTTGGGGCGAAAGCCACGGGGCGGCGATCGGCTGCGTGGTCGACGGCTGTCCGCCGAGAATCCCGATCTCCGAAGCGGAGATCCAAAGCTATCTCGACAAGCGCCGGCCGGGGCAGTCGCGCTTCACCACGCAGCGGCGCGAGCCGGATGAGGTGAAGATCCTTTCCGGCGTCTTCGAGGACGAGACGACCGGCGGGCTCGTCACCACCGGCGCGCCGATCTCGCTCATGATCGAGAACGTAGACCAGCGCTCCAAGGACTATTCGGAGATTCGCGAGAGCTATCGTCCCGGCCACGCCGATTACACCTACGATGCGAAATACGGCATCCGCGACTATCGCGGAGGCGGGCGCTCCTCGGCGCGCGAGACAGCGATGCGCGTCGCCGCCGGCGCGATCGCGCGAAAAGTCGTGCCGGGCCTTACCGTGCGCGGCGCGCTGGTTCAGATCGGCGGGATCGAGATCGACCGCGCGCGCTGGGACTGGAACGAGGTCGACAACAATCCCTTCTTCTCGCCGGACGCCGTGGTCGCGAGGGAATGGGCTGACTATCTCGACGACATCCGCAAAGAGGGCTCGTCCATCGGCGCGGTGGTCGAGGTCGTCGCCGAAGGCGTGCCGGTCGGTCTCGGCGCGCCGGTCTACGGCAAGCTCGACCAGGATATCGCCGCGGCGATGATGTCGATCAACGCGGTGAAGGGTGTGGAGATCGGCAACGGCTTTCAGGCTGCCCGCATCCGCGGCGAGGAGAACGCCGACGAGATGCGCATGGGCAACGACGGCAAGCCGGTGTTCCTGTCCAACAATGCCGGCGGAATTTTGGGTGGCATCTCGACTGGGCAGCCGGTCGTCTGCCGCTTCGCGGTGAAGCCGACCTCGTCGATCCTGAACCCGGTCAAAGGCATCACGCGCTCCGGCGAGAATATCGATCTTGTGACGAAAGGCCGCCACGATCCCTGCGTCGGCATCCGCGCCGTGCCGGTGGGGGAGGCGATGCTCGCCATCGTGCTCGCCGACCATTACCTCAGGCATCGCGGGCAGGTAGGTTAGCGACGCGTGACTGGCGGGTCGGGTGGCCGAATTGCCGGCGGCTGGCTAGACTTCGCGTGGATTCTTTCGGTCGCGCGCGGGCAGTCGGGCGGTTCTCTAGGGAGACGTATCGTTGTTGGGCAAATTCCGCCTCGTTCCCTTTGCGATCATCATGTCTGCGGTTCTGACGGGCGCCGGTTTCGCGCAGGACCAGGGCTTTGAATCCCTGATCGAAGGCGTGCTGAAGCAGCACCAGGACGAAACGCAGCCTCAGCCGCCGCAACTGCCGCCTCCTGTGCCGGGCGAGCAGCCTGCGCCCGGTGCGCAGCCAGTGCCAGGTCTGCCGCCTCCCGCAGCTCCCGTGGAGCCGGGCGTCGCCGTTCCGCCGGCGCTTGTGCCGGTCGAGCCCGGGCCGCGCCCCTATACGCCGCCGAAGATCGAGCATCCGGCGGAGGAGAAACCGTCGAACCAAGCAACGACCACGACGCCGGGCGCAGCGAACGCGCCAGCTGCCTCAGGCGCGGCCGCTCCGGCGACTGCGGCGCCGGGTGCAACGCCATCCGCCGATCAGAACGCAGCTACAGGCGCGGAGCAGGCGGGTGCACCGCGGACGCAGGAGAGCCTCACCGTCGAGGAGGTGAACGGGGCTGTGCTTCCCGCCGAGCTTCCTCCGTTCAACGGCGCCAGCCCGCTCGTCTTGAAGGCACAGGTGCTGCTTGACCGCGCCGGCGCTTCGCCCGGCGTGATCGACGCCTATGCGGGCGGCAATCTCGAAAAGGCGATCTCGGCGGTCGAGACCGTGCTCGGCGTTTCCACCGACGGCGTGTTGAACAAGTCCGTGTGGGATGCGCTCGGTGGTGACTCCGCGCCGCCGGTCCTCGTGCAGTACACGATCACGCCCGAGGACCTCGCCTATCCCTTCGTGGCGTCGATTCCCGCCGACGCCATGGAACAATCGCGGCTTCAAAGTCTTGGCTATACGAGCCTCGAGGAGATGCTCGCCGAGCGCTTCCACATGGACACGAAGCTGCTGCTCGCACTGAACCCTGCCGCCGATTTTCACCAGGCGGGGACCGCGGTCTGGGTTACCGCGGTCGATGCATCGCCAATCACCGACAAAGTGGCGGGCGTCGTCGCCGACAAGGTGACAAGCCAGGTGCGTGCCTACGACGCCGCCAATCATCTGATCGTCGCTTATCCCGCGACGGTCGGGAGCGCCGAGAACCCCTCGCCCTTCGGCGACCACATCGTGAGCGAGGTCACGCACGACCCGGTCTATGAGTTCAACGCGCCGGATGGGAGCGGCGTCGTGACGCTGCCGCCCGGGCCGAACAATCCGCTCGGCGCGGTGTCGATCGCGCTGACCGACCCCGGCTACCTGATCCACGGGACATCCGATCCGTCGAAGGTCGGCAAGCCGGCGTCGGAAGGCTGCGTGCGGCTGACGAACTGGGACGCCGAAGAACTCGCGCGCCTGGTCGCGCCCGGCACCGTCGTCTCCTTCCAATGACAGGCGCGGTGCTCTCGGCTGTTGCGCTCGTCACTTTCGCGGGTGTCACGGCGGCAAGCTTGGCCTGGGCTGCCGGTGACGCGACGCCCCGGCTGCCGCGTCCGCGTCCTGCAACGATGCCGCCCGCACAAACTGTCGATTGGGCGAGTGCGGCTAAGACGCGCTTTCAGGATGCGATGTTGACGGCCGACGGTCTGGCGCGCCTGCCACGCCCTCGCCCTGCTCAGCCCGGCGGGCTAGCGATGGTCGCGCCAGAAGAGGCGCCTCCGCCGCCATCGCTGCCGCGCCCGGCCGCGCCCGTGGACACCGAGAGCGAAGCCGACTTCAACGGATGTTTGGACAGGCTCCACGCGCTCGGCGTCTCGTTCGAGATCATGCAGCCGATTGAAGGCGACGGCGCATGCGGTGTCGCGCATCCGCTCAACGTCACAGGTCTTGGTCCTGGCGTCGGCATAGGCCCGGAGACCGTGTTGAACTGTGCGATGACGCGCGCGCTGGCGGAGTGGGTGCAAGACGCCGTCGGGCCCGCGAGCGCGCGTACGTTCGATGTGAAGCTGAAGGGGATACGGCAGGATTCAGCCTATGTCTGCCGCAACCGGAACAACGATCCGAACGCCAAGCTCTCCGAGCATGCACGTGGCAACGCCATCGACATCGCAGCCTTTGAATTTGCCGGCCGCAACGACGTCGGAATTGGAGTAAACGAGGCCGGCTCTACGGAGGCTGACTTCGAAGCGGCGGTCCGCGCCGGCGCGTGCCGCTATTTCACGACGGTGCTCGGGCCGGGATCGAACGCGGCGCACGCCACGCACTTCCATCTCGATTTGGCGGAGCGGCGCGGAGGCTATCGCCTCTGCGAGCTTGGCGGGCCCTCCAAGATCGTGCGCGGGCCGGAGAAGACGACGCGCGAATAGCCGGCGTAGGAGAACGCCATCGCCGAACCGGCGCCGAGCACGAGCGCGGCGATCGGCGGCATGCGGCGCCAGAGGAGAAGCGCGAGCGCATAGACGCCATAGTTCAGCCCCGCCGCGAGTACGGCAACGGTCGCGTAGCGCATGCCCTCGTGCGTCTGGCTGCGGTTCGATGCGCCGAAGGTGTGCACGCGATTGAGCCGCCAAGTGGTGAAGGTCGCGGCGGACATCGAAACGACGCGAGCGGAAAAGGGGTCGAGCCCCAGGACATAGTGGAGAAGCGACAGCACCAGCGCGTCCACCGCGAAACCGGTACCGCCCACGAGTGCGAAGCGGAGGAAGGTCGGCGCCTCCGCCCTGACAAGCCGGAGCATCGATCTACTGCGCCCCGAGCCCCGGGACGGTCAGGAAGAGGATGCGCTTTTGTTCGATGCGCGAGCGGCTGAGCGCCTCAAGCACAAGCCCGCAGCCGGCCATGATGAAGCCGGCGACGAACATGCTCATGCCGACGAGCGCGTTGGGGAACGACGCGAGGATCTCGCCGTCGAGCCGCGCCGCAAGGATCGGCACCATGAGCGAAAGCCCGGCGATCCAGAAGATCACGGCGAAGAGCGCGTAGAACGCGAAGGGCCTGGTCTCCTTGACCAGCATGCCGAGATGGCGGGCGACGCGCGCCGCATCGCCGACGCCCACCGGGTTCGCGGGGAGGGCACGCTGCGGCTTGCCGTCGCTGAGATCGATTTCGGCGATCGGGATCATCAGCTGGTTCGCGTGCATGGAAAGCTCGACGGCGATATCGAAGCCGGTGGAGATTGCCGGAAAGCTTTTCACGAAACGGCGGGTGAAGGCGCGGTAGCCGGAGACGATGTCGGAGGACGCGCCGACGAAGAAGTGGCGGTAGAGCCAATCGAAGGCGCGCTCTCCGAAATGCTCGTGCGTTTGCTGGCCGGAGCGGCGGCGCCGCGTCCCGACCACCATGTCGACATGTTCGGTGACGAGCGCGTTGACGAGCGAGGGCGCATCGGCCGGGTCGTAGCTGCCGTCGCCCTCGGCGAGCACGTAGATGTCGGCGTCGATGTCGGCGAACATGCGCCTGACGACGTTGCCCTTTCCTTCGCGTGCCTCGCGATAGACGCGCGCGCCTTCGCGCGTTGCCGCGCGCGCCGTGTCGTCGGTCGAATTGTTGTCGAAGACGAAGATGCGCGCCGAGGGCAGCGCCTCGCGGAAGCCGCCGACGATCGCGCCGATCGTCTCGGCCTGATTGTGGCAGGGGATGAGCACGGCGATCTTGAAGCCGTCCTCGATCGCAGTCGCGCTCATGGTCTGGTCCGCAAAGGTCAAGGCAAGAGCCGGTCTAACGCGCAACCGGTTAACGGCCGGTAAGATTCTTGACGCCGAGAACCCAGCGTTCATCTTTCTCGCCTAGAGCCGGAGGCGATCCGCTCCAGAAAATCTTCCGGACGCAGTGAAAGCCGAAGCCGACACTCTGCCGAACGGTGCCGCGCCCACCGCCGCGCGCGAGCCCTCGCTCCCCGCGATCGTCCTGATCTTCTGGGCTGCCTTCGCGGTGGCGATCGTCGCAGCCCGCGTCCTGAATCCGGCGCTTTTCGAGAGCCAGGACCCCGACAGCTTCCTTCGGCTGGCCAATGTCCGCGATCTCATCGCAGGGCAGGGCTGGTTCGACCTCGTCCAGCACCGCCTGGATCCGCCGGGCGGCGCGCTCCTGCAATGGTCGCGGCTGATCGACGCGCCGCTCGCTTTCCTGATCCTCAGCGGCAAGGCGGTCGGGCTCGGCGAGAACCTGGCTTTGACCGGCTGGCCGACATTGCTCCTGCTTGGGCTGATGAGCGCCGCGGCGGCAGTTGCGAGTGCGCTCGCCGGCCGCGCTGCGGCGATCGCGACGCTTCTCCTCGTGCTCTTCTTCCTCGATCCGCTGGTCGTCTACCTTCCGGGCGACATCGATCACCACAACGCGCAGATCGCGCTGATGATGGCGACCGTTGCCTGTGCGCTCCGGCTCCGCTCCGGGCCGCTCTTCGGAATGCTTGCAGGCGTCGGCTCGGCGGTAACGCTTGCGATCGGGCTTGAGATGCTGCCGCACGTCGCCGTGCTCGGCGCAGCGATCGCGCTTTACTTCGCATGGACCGGCGAAGACCCCCGTTCGGTTGCCGCCTACGGAGCCACGCTCGGCATTCTGCCGGGCATGCTCTATCTCCTGACCGGCTCGCCGGCAGCGTCGATGGCCTGCGACTCGCTCTCCTATGCCTTCGCCGTCCCGCTATTGATCGCAGGTCTTGGGCTTGCCGGGCTCGCGCTCTTTGCCGGCGCGCGCGGACGGTACTTCAGGATAGGCGGCCTCCTCGTCGTCGGTGCGGTGGCGGCGGTCTATTTCGCCGGTGTCACGCCGCAGTGCCTCGGCGGGCCCTACGGCCAGCTTGCGCCGGAGGTGAAGGCGGCTTTTCTCGATACGGTGTCGGAGGCGCAGCCGATCTGGGGTTATGCAGAGCGCGAGCCGGTTGGCGCCGTCGGATCGATCGGGCCGCTCATTGCGGCGCTCATCGTCGCCTTCTGGCACGTGCGGCGCCGAGCGATCTGGATCTTCCCGACGACGCTGCTCGTACTGGCCGTGGTGCTCTCTTTCTACCAGGTGCGCACGCTTCCCTTCGCAAGCGCGCTCGCAATTCCCGCGCTTGGCGTCTGGCTCGCCGAGATCAACGCCCGTGCGGCGGGACATAAAAGCCGGGTGCGGCGTGCGCTTCCGGTGATCGCCGCCTTCGTTATCGCGATCCCCTACACGTACCTGCTCATAGGCTGGGGCGGCGAAAAGGCGCTTGCCGCGCTTTCGAGTGGCCGCATCGCGCCGCACGTGCAGGCGAAGCCAGACCCGGCGCTGATCAAAGGCCTGACCACGGCCGAGCAGAACTGCTTCGACCCGACGAGTGCGGCGCTCTTAGCCGAAGTGCCGCGCGGGCTGGTGCTTTCGCCGCTCTTCTACGGCTCGACCGTGCTGATGATCTCGGACCATTCCGTCGTTGCCGGTCCCTATCACCGCAACGGGCAGGCGATTCTCGATGCGATCAACGCCATGCAGCGCCCGCCCGACGGTGCGAAGGCGATCATCGACGCGCGCGGCGTCGACTACGTGGCGATCTGCTCCGTGTCGCAGGAATCGGCGATCGCCGAGCACAAGGCATCGGACGGGCTGCTGGCGCAGCTTCTAGCCGGCGAGACGCCTAGATGGCTTCAGCCCGTGCCGGCGAAGGAGCCGACGAAGCTGAAGCTCTGGCGCGTGGTGAAGTAGCGCGTCTTAAGTCCTTCGCTGCCCTGTGCTATCGTGCCAAGATGCTCCGGCCTCTCTTGATTCTGTCCGCGCTCGTCGCCGCAACGCCCGCCTTCGCCGACCCGAGCGCGAAGCAGCTTTTCGGTGCGCAGCCGCTGCCGGCCGCGCTTCCCTCCGCGCCGATCGGCTTCTACGCCCGCGGCTGCATGGCGGGTGCCGTGCAGCTCCCCCCCGACGGGCCCCACTGGGAGGCGATGCGGCTTTCGCGCAATCGTCAGTGGGGGCTTCCGGTCCTCGTCGACTTCATCGAGAAGCTCGCCAAGGACGCGGCGACACTCGATGGCTGGCCAGGCCTCCTTATCGGCGACATGTCGCAGCCGCGCGGCGGCCCGATGGTTTCCGGCCACGCCTCGCACCAGATCGGACTCGACGTCGACATCTGGCTGACGCCGATGCCTAAGCGCCAGTTCACCGAGAAGGAGCGCGAGGACACCGCAGCGATCTCCGTCGCCGAGCCGGGTCCGCATAGCATCCATGCGGATATCTGGACGCCGGCGCATGGGCGCCTTATCCGCCGCGCCGCGCTCGATCCGCGCGTGGAGCGCATCTTCGTTGCGCCGGGGATCAAGAAGGAGCTCTGCCGGACGGCAGGGAGCGACCGCGACTGGCTCAGGAAGATTCGCCCCTATTACGGGCACGACGACCATTTCCACGTGCGGCTTTCCTGCCCGTCGGGCACGAACTGCCGCAAGCAGGCGCCGCCGCCGCCCGGCGACGGCTGCGGCGCGCCCCTCGACTATTGGTTCTCGGCAGCGCCCTATAAGCCGGCGCCGAAGCCGACCCACCCGCCGCGGCAGGTAATGCTCTCCGACTTGCCGCGGGCTTGCGCGCAGGTGCTGGTGGCGCCGCCGGTCAAGGGCGCGCTCACGATGCGCCAGGCACTCGCGGTCGAGACCGGAGAGACGCCGCCGCCCGCGGACGCCGACGTGACCGTTGTTGCCTCTCCGGCCGCTGCAGAAATGCCCGCGGAGTCCGGGCCCACACGCCTGCCGCGTCCTCGCCCCATGGGGCCGTAGAAGCTAAGCTACGGCTTCCTCTTTGAAAATCGGGCAGGAAACGCCAGTGCCTCCGAGGCCGCAATAGCCGGTAGGATTCTTGGCGAGATATTGCTGGTGGTAGTCCTCGGCGAAATAGAACTCCGGCGCCGGCGTGATCTCCGTCGTGATCGTGCCGCGCGATTTCCCGAGCGCGCCCTGGTAGGCGTCGCGCGAAGCCTCCGCGTGTCGCCGCTGCTCGTCGTCGAAGAAATAGACGGCGGAGCGGTATTGCGTTCCGACGTCGTTGCCCTGCCGCATGCCTTGCGTCGGGTCATGCGACTCCCAGAAACGGCGGAGAAGCTCCGCGTAGGAGACGACCTCCGGATCGAAGACGACGAGCACGACCTCGGTGTGGCCCGTGCGGCCCGAGCAGACCTCCTCGTAGGTCGGGTTCGGCGTTTCGCCGCCCGCGTAGCCGACGGCGGTCACATAAACGCCCGGTGTCTTCCAGAAGATGCGCTCCGCGCCCCAGAAGCAGCCGAGGCCGAAAAGCGCTTGTCTCATGCCCTCGGGATAGGGACCCTTGAGCGGGTGCCCGCTGACGAAGTGCGTCTTGGCCGTCGCGATCGGCTCGGCGCGTCCGGCGAGCGCCTCACCCGGCGCGGGCATGGCAAGCTTCTTTGAGTTGAGACCGAAGAGCATGAAAGCCTCCGAGGTTCTTCGTTTTGCTTCAGGCCGCGAATTCACGGCTCAGGAACGGGCGGCGGCGGTGGGCGCCGAGCACCAGGAACACGACGCCGAGGGCCGCAAGCACGGCCGCGGTCGGCGCGGCCATCAGCCAGGTGAGCGCCATGTCGAATGGCCAGGGCGCCGTAGGTATCGCGACCTCCGTGCCGTCCGGCTGGCCGAGCGCGGCGAGCGTCGTGTAGGTCTCGTTGACCGGCGTCAGCACCAAGGCCGAGGCGGCGATCGACTTCGCCCCGTCGACGACGGCGGCGACAAGCGCCGCGGCGATCAGCCAGTAGCCGAGGAGGCGGGCGATGAAGCGAAGCATGGCCCTATAGGTAGGAGCCTTCGGCGATAGGAGCAATCGCCGCACACTTGCCTGTGATCAGCACGCCGGTCGGGAAGCGGTGGCCCGCCGCCTTGCGGTCCGGCGGCGCGGCCGATACATGAGGCTCCCGGACGCCGGCCCCTCCCTGCCGCGTCCGCAGGAGGGGTGGCCGAGTGGCTGAAGGCGCACGCTTGGAAAGCGTGTTTACGGGAAACCGTAACGCGGGTTCGAATCCCGCTCCCTCCGCCAGCCCTGCTTAAACGCGCTGGGCGGGCCGCAATCTCCTGCTCGTCAAGAATGCTCGCCTGGTCGGCGTCAGCGCCCGATGGCGGCGAAGTTGGCATGCGCCACGACAAGCCAAGTGTCGCCGTCTTTGCGGAAAACGGTCAGCCGGGGCGCTTGAGGCCGCTCTACACCGTCGGCGAGTACGCCACCGGTCGTCAGGACATAGCGCGCGACGAGGAGGTCGCCGTGACCTGTGACGACGAGCATGCTCATCACCGGCACGTCGGGAAAGCGCGGGAGATCGCTCTTAAGGTAGGCTTCCTTGTCGTAAGCCGTGCCGTCGGCCCGCAATATCTGGAATTCCGGCGCGAGCACCGCTTCGATCCGGTGTACGTCGCCCGATACCACGGCGTCGACCCACGCCTGCACCGCCTTTTGCCCTTCGCTCTGAAGGTCGCCGGCGTCCTGTGCAACCGCGATCGAAGCGGGGGCAAGGACGAGCATAACGGCGCTCAGCGCTGCAACGAGGAAAAGGCGTACAGCATTGGTCGTGGATGAAACATGGATCATCGGGAATTCTCTCCATCGTACGGATCAGAATTTGATGCCGACCACGTGGGGTTTGCGCCGTCACTCTCTCCGACGCTTTGCTCACTCTATCGCCATCACTTGCAATTGAGCTCGAAAACGTAGCGCGGCGCTTCGCCCGGCTCGATGGAAATCGTCCCCGTTGCGCCGGCATAAGGTCCGCTACCGCCAGTCACTACAAGCGTGGCGCTGCCGGCTTTCTGGCTTGTGTCGGCGGCATCAACCAGTTCGTAGAGCGAGGCCGACGCAACCCATCCGCCCGGCAGCGTGACGAAATACTGGGAAGCGAGCACATCGCCGTGGCCGGCGCTTCCGGGTGCCGTCAACGTCGCGACGTAGTGAACCTTGCCGATCGGATTGCCGCTTTCGTCGACGAGTGCGCGCGAGCCTGCTCTTACGTCGCCGATACTCTTGCCGGCAGGCGGGTTGTCTATCACGGCCGCTTGTTTTTCGGCCCCGACAAGCACAAACGATCCGCATTTTGGCCCCGTGTCTTCCAGGCCAAACGATGCGCCGATCGACACTAGGTAGAAGGCGATGGCGGTGAAAAGAGCTTTGAGAAACATGATGCCTCCCCTGTGAGGTGCGGCGCGCCCGAACACCTGGCCAATGGGAGGCGTCATAGCGAGGCGAACATCGTGTAGCCCGGCGGAAGATCCTTGCCGGTTCGTCGCGCCTCGTCCTCGATGATGCGCAGGAGATTGAGCCTGGTCTCCTCGAAGTCGGGAATCGCCTCGCCCTCAGCCATCGCCACCCGCTCTATTCCGATGGCTCCAACTTGCGGCCGGTTCGGGTCGCCGCCGAAGGGCGCGATACCGACCTCGGCGACTTCGATGTGATCCTCCGGCGGGTAGGAGAGCTCCGCGCCTTCTTGGGCGTCCGGTAACCGGCAGTATATGCCGACGGTCGCCTCCTGTGGCGCGTAGGGATGTCCCTTCGGCGCGAAGAACCCCGATCCATCGCCTTCAGCCTTTGCCTTCTCGGCAGAACGCTCGAACATACGGTAGGCGCCGATGCCGTCGACCTGATCGACAAGCGGTCTGAAGTATTCAGTCGAGACGAGCAGAATCCGTCCGGGATCGAGCTTCCTCTCCTTCATGAGGAAGTCCATGACGCTGGAGAGGAGCGATCCGGGCTTGGCAGGGCCTGGGACGGCGATGCCGAAGATGGTGAAGGCGGCAAGGACGCCTGGCCGCTCCCTTTCGGCGATGTCGCCGATGCGCGCGGCGATTTGCACCGTGACCGTTGGCGCGCTCGGTGGATTGGGCGTGGTTTCGTCGTAGCGGAGGCCGCCATTGAATGCCGAGTCGGTGATCATCTCAAGCGGCGGAGTCTCGGCAAATCCGTGTCCGCCGAAATAACGAAGTGCACTGTCGCGCACGTCGTCAGCAGGCGCGGAAGCGGCCAATGCGAAACGGCTGCCGGCGGTGAGCACCGCAGCGCCGGCGGCTGTGAGATGAATTATGCGTCTGCGTGTCAGATCCATGACGTTGAGCGGCCTCGCTCGTTTTAACCGCCGAAACGTTGGCCAGACGATCTCGCCACGCGGGGCTAGAACTTCACGCCAAGCGTTGTGAGTGCGTTGCGGCAGGCCGGAATGCGCGAACACGCAGACTGCCACGACCGCGATGCCGCAGGATAAACGCGATAGTTAAAGTTTGCCGATATTTGCGACAATGACGTCGCGGTCGGAGGATTCGGTCGTGTGTCTCAGTTCGAAACCGCCAATATTCGCGGGGCGTCGCAGTCCGCCTCCGGTTCTTCAATCAGACCGAACGAGGCAGTCTTGCGAGCTTCCTGTTTGCTACCGTCTGAGGCACGATGCGCGCGGGTCGGCTATAAGGCGTCCGAGGAAGTCATCGTCCTCGACGAGATGCCGCCGAATGCGGCCGGGAAAGTGGATCGCGTGAGGCTCAAGCGCATGGCGGAGAAAGAGTTCGTAACCGCCGCGCCGGGCGGGCGGTGATGCCGGCGATCTTGGCGCGCGCGAAGATTGGATCGGCAGCCTGCTCGAATGGTGCGACTTCAAGGTCTATGGCTTCCTTGCGCCAATCCTCGGCAAGCTCTTCTTCCCCGCCGACGATCAGGTGGCCTCGCTGCTCGCGGCCTTCGGCGTTACGCTCGTCTCGTTCATCGTCTTGCTCGGATTGCCCGAGACGGCACGAAAGCCACTGCGCTGACGGCCGCCACATCACCGAAATCGAGGGGGAATGAGCAAAGTCGCAATCGTCGGATCGGGGTTCATCGGCCGCGCCTGGGCGATCACGTTCGCGCGCGCCGGCCACGACGTCGTGCTCTGGGACAGGGACCCGGCCGCGCCGGAAAAAGCGCTCGCCTTCATCCGCGGCGTGCTGCCGGACCTTGCCGAGAACGATCTGCTCGGGCGGCTCGGCCCCGAGGAAATGCTGGCCAAGATCGGAATCGAGCGGGAACTCGCCGCCGCCCTTGCCGGCACGTCACACGTGCAGGAGAACACGCCGGAAGAGCTTCCGGTGAAGATCGCGATCTTCAAGGAGCTCGACGCGCTCGCCCCGGCCGACGCGGTGATCGCGAGCTCGAGCTCCGCGATCCTGCCTTCGCTCTTCACCGAGACGCTAGCCGGGCGCCACCGCTGCCTCGTCGTCCACCCGATCAATCCACCGTATCTGATCCCCGCTGCGGAGGTCGTGCCGGCGCCGTGGACGTCTCAAGACGTGATTGAGCGCGCGCGCGGCTTTCTCATCGCCGCCGGGCAGGCGCCGATCGTGATGAAGCGCGAGCTCGACGGCTTCATCATGAACCGCATGCAGGGCGCGCTTCTGGAGGAGGCGTTCCGCCTCGTCGCCGACGGCTACGCGTCGGTTGAGGACATCGACACCGGCATCCGCGAGGGATTGGCGCTCCGCTGGTCGTTCATGGGTCCGTTCGAGACGATCGACCTGAACGCGCCGGGCGGCCTGCGCGACTATGTCAACCGCTACCAGGGCATCTACGAGAGGCTCTTTCCGCAGATGCAGCGCCGCGTCGATTGGGAAGGGGAGGTGCTGCAGATTGTCGAGCGCGAGCGCCGGAGCCGCCTCAAGGAAAGCGACCTTGGGAAACGGCAGGCCTGGCGCGACCGACGGCTGATGGCGCTTGCCGCGCACAAGCGCGCGGCCGACAAGAAGATCGGCAAATAGGAGGATTGGATGGCGGTCAACGGGAAGGTCATCATCACTTGCGCGATCACGGGCGCGATCCATACGCCCACGATGTCGCCTTATCTTCCGATCACGCCGGACGATATCACGCGCGAAGCGGTCGCCGCGGCCGAGGCCGGCGCCGCGATCCTCCATCTGCACGCCCGCGATCCTGAGACCGGCAAGCCCGACCAGACGCCGGAGGCCTTCGCCCGCTTCCTGCCGCGCATCAAGCAAAGCACGCACGCCGCGATCAACATCACGACCGGCGGCAGCCCCTATATGCGGGTCGAGGAGCGCGTCCTGCCGGCCGCGACGTTCAAGCCGGAGGTCGCTTCGCTCAACATGGGCTCGATGAATTTCGGCCTCTACCACCTCCTCGACAAATACAAGACCTTCAAGTTCGACTGGGAGCGGCAGCACCTCGAAGCGACGCGCGATCTCGTCTTCCGCAACACCTTCAAGGACATCCAGTACATCCTCGAGACCTGCTACGACAACGACACCCGCTTCGAGTTCGAGTGCTACGACATCGGGCATCTCTATAACTTGAACCACTTCGCCGAACGCGGGCTGGTGAAGCCGCCGTTTTTCGTGCAGTCGGTATTCGGGCTGCTCGGTGGCATCGGCAGCCACCCGGAAGACGTGGCGCACATGAAGCGCACCGCGGATCGGCTCTTCGGCGATTCCTATCGCTGGTCGGTGCTCGGTGCCGGCGCGGCGCAGCTCCGCGTTGCGGCGCAAGCCGCCGCACTCGGCGGCAATATCCGCGTCGGGCTTGAGGACAGCCTTTGGGCCGGCAAGGGCAAGCTTGCGAAATCGAACGCCGACCAGGTGACGCTCGCGCGGAAGATCATCGAGGGCCTTGGCATGCAGGTCGCGACCCCCGACGAGGCGCGTCAGATCCTGAGCCTGAAGGGCGGCGACCGGGTCGCGTTCTGACCTGCGCTTGTTCCAGCGGTGAGGCTCGGTTTCGGCGCCCCCTTGGGGTCGCCCCTCGCGCAGAAAGGCAGCCACCTCGGGCCCAGATTTCCGTGCAATCGTATGTAGAGCGCAGCACGGCCGTTTGTTGGCTAAGGATGCAACTAAGGAATTATCGGCTCAAGGCTATCTCTTCGAGCCCTGTTCGTGTGTCACTTGGACGACTATGGGCCGACGCTTCTTTCCGACCAGGACAAATAGCAGGCCCAAGACCATTGCCACTACACCGATCGGAATGCCGATGATGGTGATGCAAGCGATCAGGCCAAAGGCGATCATAAGAAAGCCGATGATTCGTAGGACTACCATCTTGCTCTTCCCCCAGTTCAATTGTTGCCAGCTGCAATCTTTAAGAGTATAAACACTGCGGCACCGCTCATCGGTTGTCTAGAATATTCCGCATTGGGCAGCTCGAAATAGAGCCGTGCGCTCAGCCCAAAAGCAGCGCGTCGTCGGCCAGCATCTGGCCGCGGTGCTTGGCGAAGAGAGCGAGCAGATCGGGGACGTCGAGGCCCTGCCGCTCCTCGCCGGCAACGTCGAGCACCACGCTGCCCTCATGCAGCATCACGATGCGGTCGCCATGATCGAGAGCCTGGCGCATCGAGTGGGTGACCATCAGCGTCGTCAACTTCTGCTCGCTCACGATCTGCTGCGTCAGCGCGAGAACGAACTCCGCCGTCTTCGGGTCGAGCGCCGCGGTGTGCTCGTCGAGGAGCAGGATCTTCATCGGCTGCAGCGTCGCCATCAGAAGGCTGACCGCCTGCCTCTGCCCTCCGGAGAGAAGCCCCATCCGGTCGCCGAGGCGGTTCTCGAGGCCGAGGCCGAGGCGGTTGAGGCGGGCGCGGAAATCGCCGCGACGCTGCGCGTCGATGGCGAGCGAAAAGCCGCGCCGCACGCCGCGCGCCGCCGCGAGCGCCAGGTTCTCCTCGATCGAGAGGTCGGCGCAGCTGCCGGCGAGCGGATCCTGAAAGACGCGCGCGACGAGCGCGGCGCGGCGTGGCGCGCCCCAAGACGTGACGTCCTGTTCGTCGATGACGACGCGGCCGTGATCGACGGGCGCGTCACCCGTCAGCACGTTCAAGACCGTCGACTTGCCGGCGCCGTTCGACCCGATCACCGTGACGAACTGGCCGGCGGGGATCGTGAGGTCGAGGCCACGCAGCGCCGTCGTCTCCATGGGCGTGCCGCGACCGAACGTGACGGTGATGCCCTCGAGCCGGATCATCGCTTCGCCCGCCCGGCGATGAGGTTGCGGAGCGGCACGCGCGTGCCCGGCAAGATCAGAGCGAGCGCCACCAGCACGGCGGTCACGAGCTTCAGGTCCGAGGCGTTGAGGCCGAGCACGGAGGCGTTGAGCGCGAGCGCGACGGCGATCCGGTAGAGCACCGAGCCGGCAACGCAGCCGACGACCCAGACGACGATCGAGCGCGCGCCGAAGATCGCCTCGCCGACGATGACGGCGGCAAGGCCGACGACGATCGTGCCGGTGCCGATCGAGACGTCGGCGAAGCCGTTCATCTGCGCGAAGAGCGCCCCGGCGAGCGCCACCATGGCGTTGCTGATCGCCATGCCGACATAGGTCGCGCGCGTGGTATCGACGCCCTGGGCGCGCGCCATGCGCGGGTTGGAGCCGGTGGCCCGGAGCGCCAGCCCGTATTGCGACAAGAGGAAGCGCGCAAGCAGCGCACAGACGATGATAACGACCACGCCGGCGAAGAGCGGCCGCAGATAGATATTGTGCAGGCCGAGCCCCTCAAACGGCGTGAGCACGGTCGGCTCGCCGATGATGGCGACGTTCGGCCTGCCCATGATGCGCAGGTTGATCGAATAGAGCGCGATCATGGTGAGAATGCTTGCGAGGAGGTGCAGGATGCCGAAACGCAGATTGAGCAGTGCCGTGACCAGCCCCGCCAGCGCCCCGCAGAGGATCGCGACCGCCGTCGCCAGAAACGGATCGACGCCATGGACGATCAGAGTTGCCGACACCGCCGCGCCGAGCGGGAAGCTGCCGTCGACCGTCAAGTCAGGGAAGGCGAGGACGCGGAAAGATATCAGCACACCGAGCCCGACGAGGCCGAAGACGAGGCCGATCTCGACGGCGCCGAGGAAGGCGACGATGTTCATCGGCCTGCCCGGAACGCGAGTCCTCCTCCCCCCGTCGCAAGAGACGGGAGGAGGTGCAACGACACGTGCGCCCGCAGCCTCGGGCTCGGCCGGCCGCTACTTGGTGACCGACTTGGCCCGCGCGACGACGGCCTCGGGAATGGTCACGCCCATCGCTTTGGCTGCGCCCAAGTTGACGTAAAGCTCGGTGGTCTCGACGCCCTCGACGGGGATGTCGCCAGGCTTCTCGCCGTTCAGAACGCGTAGCACGATCTTCCCGGTCTGCCGGCCGACGTCGTAATAGTTGAAGCCAAGTGCGGCGATCGCGCCGCGCGGCACCGAATCGGTGTCGCCAGCGTAGACCGGAATCTGGTTGTCGGTGCCGACCTTGATCACCGATTCCAGCGCCGAGACGATGGTGTTGTCGGTCGGCACGTAGATCACGTCGGCCTTGCCGACAAGGCTTTGCGCAGCGGCCAGCACATCGGCCGACGTCGGCGCCGCCGCCTCAATGATCTCCAGGCCCATGTCCGGCGCGTACTGCTTCAAGAGCCCGAGCAGCGTCACGGAGTTCGCCTCGCCGGGATTATAGGGCACGCCGATCTTCGTCGCGTTCGGCGTGATCTCCTTGATCAGCTCAAGATGCTTCTTGATCGGCGACAGGTCGCTCATGCCGGTGACGTTGCCGCCCGGATGCATCATGTCGCTAACGAGCTTGGCGCCGAGCGGGTCGGTGACGGCGGTGAAGACCACCGGGATTTCGCTGGTCGCATTGACCACCGCCTGCGCCGACGGCGTCGAGATCGGCACGATCACGCTCGGATTCTCGCCGACGAATTTCTGCGCGATCTGCACGGCCGTGGAAGGCTCGCCCTGCGCGCTTTCGTAGACGAACTTCAGGTTCTTGCCTTCCTCGTAGCCGCCAGCCTTCAATTCGTCCCGCACCCCGTCGCGGCAGGCGTCGAGCGCCGGATGCTCGACGATGGCGGTGACGGCGACAAAGGCGTCGGCGGCCGCAGCCGGCCCGGCGGAACCAAGCCAGCCGAGCACCAGTGCGGAAGCCAGCAAATGACGGCGCGCGATCATTTTGGAGACCCTCCCGGAACGTTTCGTTTGTCGAAAAGATTGCCCTCAGGCAACACCGCCGCGCGCGCAGCGTCAAGCAGGTCCCTTCGCGATCGCGATTCCCGCCCCGAAGAGCGGCACTCATTCGAGCGGCTTCAGGCCTTCGAGCAGCGTCGGAATCAGCTCCGTCACGGTCGGGTGGATGTGCATGGCGCGCGTGATGACGGTGTAGGGCGCATCCGCATACATGACGTCGAGCACCAACTGGATCGCCTCGTCGCCCTCGATGCCGAGGATCGATGCGCCAAGAATCTTGCTTGTCTCCGCGTCGACAAGAATCTTCATGAAGCCGTCGGTTTCGCTCCGCTCGCGGGCGCGGCCGACTCGCGCCATCGGCATGGTGGCGATGAGCGCCTTCTTGCCCAACTCGCGCACCTGCCGCTCCGTCATCCCGACACGGCCGAGCGGCGGATCGATGAAGAGCGCGTAGGCGGTGATGCGGTCGGAGACCTTGCGGTCGTCGCCGTCGAACATGTTGGCGACCAGGATCTCGTAGTCGTTGTAGGAGGTGTGGGTGAAGGCGCCGCGGCCGTTCGCGTCGCCGACCGCGAAGATTCCCTCGACGTTGGTGCGAAGCTTGTCGTCCACGATGACGTAGCCGTGCGCGTCGGTCGCAACGCCCGCTTTGTCGAGCCCGAGATCGTGCGTGTTCGGGCGGCGGCCGACGGCGAGGAGCAGATGGCTGCCCACGACCTCCTTCGGGCCTTGGCCGCATTTCAGGCCGACGGCGACGCCGTCGCCGCGTTTCTCGTAGGCGATGCATTCGGCGTTCAGCCGGACCTCCACGCCTTCCTTCTCAAGGATCGCCTTCACCGCGTCGGACACGTCGGCGTCCTCGCGCGGGATCAGCCGGTCGGCCATCTCCACGACGGTCACGTGGCTCCCGAAGCGGCAATACATCTGCGCGAACTCAAGCCCGATATAGGAGCCGCCGATGACGACGAGATGCTCCGGCAGGAAGTCGACGTCCATCATCGACGTGCTGGTCAGGTAGTCGATCTCTTCGAGCCCCGGCGCGTCCGGCACGAAGGCGTGGCCGCCGACGTTGATGACGATCTTCGGCGCCTCGAGCAGCCGGCCGTTGACGCTGACCGTGTTCGGGCTCTCGAAACGGCCGTGGCCGTGGATCACCGTAAGATCGGGATTCGACTTCAGCCATTTCTCGATGTTCTGGTTCGAGGTGCTGACGACGCCGTCCTTGCGCGCCTTGACGCGCTTCATGTCGACTTTGACGTCAGCGCCGAGCATCACGCCGAAATCCGCGGCGCGCCGCGCGACGTGGGCGGTGCGGGCGCTTGCGACCAGCGTCTTCGTCGGGATGCAGCCGACGTTGACGCAGGTGCCGCCGTAGAGCTTGCGCTCGAGAATCGCGACCTTCATGCCCTCGCGGGTCATGCGCTGTGCGATCGACGGCCCGGACTGGCCGGTGCCGATGACGATCGCGTCGAATGTCTCAGCCATGCTCCGCTCCCTGATTCTTTTTGCGATCTGGCGCCGCTCGGTTACCGCGCCGCCGAGGCGATCGACGTAATCACCATCGTCGCCATCTTGAACTGCGCGTCGCGGTCGGTGATCCCGTGCCGGTGCGCAACCCAGGTGAAGTCGTTGTAGGCGATCTTCACGCTTCCGTCGGCATCTTGGAAGACGAGCAGCCGAACCGGCCAGTCGAGCCCGGAGATCGGGTTCGAGGTCAGGAACTGGATGCCGAGCGGCGGGTTCCCGAAGATCAGGAGATGCGAGGGCCGAAGCGCGATCTTGGCTCCGGCCGCGAGCTTCGCCTGGTCGACGTCCATGAAGAACATGATGCCCTTGTCGGCGATGTCCTTCTTCACGCGGGCGACCGTCTCGTCGACCGAATAGGCGCTGTCGAGAACGACGACGCCGTTGCCCTCGCTTTTGGCGTCGCCAAGCGCGGCGCAGGAAACGGTGACGGCGCATGCGACGAGCACGGCCGAGAAAAGCTTGGCGAAATTGCGGAACATCGGTTGCTCCTTTTGTGTCTCGAAGGCGCACGCGGGGTCTCGCGTGAGCGTCGGAGCAATCGATACGGGGGTGAGCGATTTCGCGGAAATGCCGAGGTGCTGTGAAGTCGATAACGCTGCGCTATTGCCGTTTGGAGCGCGCATCGGAACGATAGGAATACGGCATTGGATCGCTCGGTCGGCGGAGGCTAGCGTGCATTCGTTCCGCGGCCGATTCGAATGCGCCGCGGTCCGACAACAAAGCGCCCGCGAGGCCGATCCCGTTCCCCGGACTTGAAACAAATGAAGGGCAAGGGAGCCGTCTCGCGGCGCTTTTCCCTCCGCCTATTGTGGCCCTGCCCGGATTTGATTCGGCATCCATTCCGCGACCGAGGCGTTCGCCCCTTCTCAACCGAATTCTGTAGCCTCAATCAGACGTTGCGCCTAATGTTCGCTCATGGGTTGTTTCGGGAGGAAGAAATGACCGCGGCCAATTTTCAAAAATGCTTGCAGCTTGTTCTGGTCAGCGAAGGTGGCAACGTCGACGATCCCGATGATCCGGGCGGACGCACCTCCCGCGGCATAACGCAGCGCGAGTACGATGCGTATCGCAAGAGCCATCCTGGTTTCCCAGACGACGTCTGGTCGGCGCCGCAGTCCGCCATCAGCGACATCTACGATATCTCTTATTGGCAGCCGTGGTGCCCACAATTTCCGGACGGTGTCGATTATGTGTTCTTCGACGTATCGGTTTTGAGTGGTCCGGGTCGGGCTTCGAAATGGCTACAGGAGGCGCTCGGCGTAGGAGTGGACGGACACATAGGCGTGGTTACCCTGGCCGCCTTGAAGTCGGCAAAGCCAAAAGACGTTGTCGCAAAAATGTCAGGCCTCCGCGCTGAAAACTACAACGATCTTGTCGCTGACAATCCGAAACTGAAGAAGTATCTGAAGGGATGGCTGGCCCGAACAAACCGCGTTCAGATCGATGCGCTCGCCATGACGTAGTACGCATGTCGATGAGTAGATGAAGCTGCACCCCATGAAGAAGAGCACGACCGCCTCGCAGGGCGGAAACGACGGGGCCTCTCCCTCTCAGCTGATCGATGCGAGAATCGTGGCGCTGAGTGATTGGCGGGGGGAGGCGCTCGCTCGGGTCCGAAAGCTCATCAAGGAGGCCGACCCCGACGTGGTCGAGGAGGTGAAATGGAGAAAGCCGTCGAGCCCACTGGGCGTTCCGGTCTGGGAACACGCCGGCATCATCTGCACCGGCGAGACATACAAGGACAAAGTGAAGCTGACTTTTGCCAAGGGCGCCGCGCTCGCGGACCCGTCAAGCCTCTTCAACTCCAGCCTCGACGGCAACGCGAGGCGAGCCATCGATTTTCATGAAGGCGACAGAATCGATGAGAAGGCGCTGAAGGCGCTCATTCGCGCCGCCGTGGCGCTGAACACCTCGAAGTAGGCGGTTGCTCGGCCCGCCAATGACGACACTAGGAAGACCGCCTACTGGCTGACGGCAAGGCGGCCGGAATAATGCGGTGCCGCTGACATCCTGAGGAGCCCGGCGAGGAACATGGCGACCAGCAGCGACGCGCCGATCCCGGCGACGCAGGCCGCCCAGCCGAGCCGGTCGAAGAGCTGGCCGAGCACGGCGCTGCCGACGAGCCCGCCGAAGAAGTAGGAGGCGAGATAGATGCCGCTCGCCGAAGCGCGGTCGCTTGCCGCCGCGCGGCTCACGAAGCCGGTCGCCGTCGCCTGCGCGAAGAAGGTCCCGACGCCAACGAACGCCAGGCCCGCGAGCACCGCGGGGAGGCTCGGCGCGAGGAGCAGCGGCAGGCCGAGCACGGCGAGTGCGAGCGAGGCGCGAAGCGTCGTCTGCGTGCCGAAGCGCTGCGCCACGCTGCCGGCGGTCGGTGTGGTCACGATCGAAGGCAGGAACACGAAGTAGACGAAGCCGAGCCCCATCATCGAGAGCGACAGCGGCGCGCGCACCAGCACGAAGTTGACGTAGGTGAAGGTGCCGATGAAGGCGAAGAGGATGCAGAAGCCGATGCCGAAAGCGGCGCGGAGCTCCGGCGTGCGGAGGTGCATGAGCATGGCGGCGAGCGGCGAGTGCCGTTTGCCCGCGCCCATGTCGGCCATATGCGGCGTCCGCGCCAGCCAGAAGTAGACGAGGACGGCGCCGGAGAGATTGAGCGCGGCAAGCATCAGGAAGCTCGCGGGCAAGCCGAGATGGTCGGCGACGGCGGCAGCCATCAGCCGGCCGAAGAGGTTGCTCGCGACATTCCCGGTGATGTAGGCGGCCGAGGCGGCGGCCCCGTCCGCGGCGCTGCACTGCTCGCCGAGATAAGCAAGCGTCAGCGCGAACGCCGTCGACATGCAAAGCCCCTGCACGACGCGGAGCGCCGTGAAGACAGTCAGATCCGGCGCGATCGAAAGCAGCGACGTCGGGATCGAGAGCACGGCGAGGCTCAAAAGCACGCCGAGCCGGCGGTTGATCTTGCGGCTGAAGAAGGCAACGCCGAGCCCGCCCGCCGCCATGCCGAAGGTCGAGGCGTTGACGGCAAGCCCCATCGCCGCCGGCGTCACGTTGTAGGCGCGGGCCAGCGACGGCAGGATCGCCTGCGCCGCGAAGAGATCGATGACGGTCAGGAAGGCGACCAGCCCGATCACACACGAGCGGCGGAAAGCGGGTCCGAAGATCGAACGGTTCTGCATTGTTGCCTCGCGGTCGGCGCGGTCGTCATCGCTTGGTCAGGAGAAGAGGGAGAAGGCGCGGCGCCCTTTTGTGGGGGCGTGGGGCTGGACGCCGCGCCTTCCGCGGTGACCAATGCGGTCACATCGCGTGGTCGGACTCGTCGTGCATGATGTCGAAGGAGAGCAGCGTCACGGTTCCGTTGCTGAGATTCTTCCACCAGTGTGCGACTTCATGCGACTCGACGGCGACGTCGCCGGCGGGATGGACGATCGGGGCGGCGCAGTTGCTGGCGTATTCGTTGATCTCGCCTTCGATGATGTAGATCAGCGCCGGCCGGTCACCGTGGCTGTGCCAGGGGACGATGCCGCCCGCTTCGATCGTGAGCTTACGGACGCGCATCTTGCGGTCCTTCAGCATCGGCCCCTCGTCGGCGAGCGGAAGCATGGCGAGCACGGTGTCGGTGACGCCGACCGCTTCTACCTTCACGGGCTCGCGCGCATTCGCCATGTTCTTGTCCGCCGGGCATTCGCCGGCGAAGGCCGCTCCCGCGAACGCTACGCCGGCAAGCAGTCCGACGACGAGCGCGGAGGTCTTCATTCCTTTCAACATTGCTTGTCTCCTGAATCTCGTGCCGAGACATGGTGTCCGGCATGGGAGCAAGCATCGAGAAGTCGCCGTCGCGAACGGAAATACCGAGTGCGAACGGATTTGATAGAAAGCCGCTATTAGGCGCGCGCCGGAGCAAGCCTCCCGCGGCGGCTTTGCCGGACGGTCGTCATGCCCGGACTTGATCCGGGCATCCATTCCTGGCGTTTGGACGACTATGACCGTTACGGAATGGATTGCCGGGTCGAGCCCGGCAATGACGACAAGACGCAGAGCCAACCGTCAAAAAAAGAGCCCGGACGAACGTCCGGGCGAGGCCTACAGGCAGGGGGAGGATAGTCCGAAAGCGGCGCCTGTCAAAGATAGCGCTCGCGAATATCGATGCTCGACTGGTTGCCGAGCTTGTCGAAGGTCGCCTCGATCCACGTTTCGGCGCGTTCGCGCCCGATAGCGTGGAGATGCATCAGGAACTCCCAGTCGGCGTTGAGCTTGGAGGCGGCGCCGAGGCCGCGCATCACGTCGTCGGCCTCGATCGCATGAAGCAGCATGTATTTCAGCTCGCCCTTCTTGAGCTTGCCGTCCTCGATCAGCTTGGTGACGAAGGAGATCGCGCGCATCTCGCGCATGAGCGAGGAGTTGAAGCTGATCTCGTTGATGCGGTTCATGATATCGCGCGCGTTGGTCGGCACGTCCGGCCGCTCCGCCGGGTTGATATGCACGATCACCACGTCGGCGCTGTCGCAATTGTAGATGAGCGGGAAGATGGCCGGGTTCCCCATGTAGCCGCCGTCCCAATAGTGCTCGCCGCGGATCTCGACGGCCTGGAACATGAAGGGGAGGCAGGTCGAGGCGAGCACGGCGTCGGCGCAGACCTCGGCGCCGGTGAAGACCTTCACCTTGCAGGTGCGGACGTTGGTCGCGGAGAGGAAGAGCTTTACCGCGCAATCGCGCTGCAGCTTCTCGAAGTCGACGACCTCTTCGAGCACCTGCTTGAGCGGATTGATGTTGAGCGGGTTCAGTTGATAGGGCGAGAACACACGGCTCAGAATGTCGAAGGCGAGATAGGCCGGCGAGTTCTCCAGGCCGTGATTGTGGGTGAGCCTGTCCCATGGCGAAGGCTGCAGCGGCGAGAACAATGCGGAGCGGGCGATCCGGCGCCAGAAAGTCTTGAGCGCGCGCTTGGCGCCTTCGCGCCCGCCGATCGATAGCCCGTAAGCGAGAACGGCGGCGTTTGCCGCGCCGGCGCTCGTCGCGCTGATCCCCTCAAAACGGATGCGCTCGTCCTCGAGCAGCCGGTCGAGCACGCCCCAGGCGAAAGCGCCGTGCGCGCCGCCACCTTGCAGCGCGAGGTTGATGGTCTTGGTCGCGACTTCGGCTTTTGCCGCCTTTTCCGGCGCGACTTCCGAATGCACGTTCATGGGCTCGCTCCCGTCGCGCGGCCGGGGCCGCGCGCATTCCTCGGCGTCATACGCCGATGGCGGAAACTTTCAGTTTCCTTGGGCGCAAGGAAATACCACGTCGCTGCCGTTTCGATAGGTGAGAGCTATGGCGGGGAGGGGAGCCGAGCCCCTGGCCACCGGGCCGGCTTAACTTGGCCTTGTCTCCGCGAAGCTTGGCACTTTGGCGGCAAAATCATCGAGCCAGGCGACGAGGCGCGGGTGGCTTTTGCGCCACTCGCCCGCGAAGCGGAGATCGAGATAGCCGAGCGCGCAGGCGACCGCGATCTCGCCGATGTTCGGCGTGCCCGAAAGCTGCGGCGGGGCGGCCTCAAGCGCCGCAAGTCCACGCTCGACCTTGCCTTTCTGATGATCAGTCCAGCGCTCGCTGCGCTGCTCCGGCGCCCGCCAGCGGTCTTCGTAGACCCTGAGCACCGAGGCATCCATGATGCCGTCGGCAAGCGCCTGCAGCGTGAGCACGCGCAAGCGTTCCGCGCCGCCTTTCGGCAGGATGACGCCGCCGCCGGCTTCGGCGTCGAGGAACTCGGCGATCACGCGTGAATCGTAGAGCACCGTCCCGTCGTCGAGGATGAGCGCCGGGATCTTCCCGAGCGGGTTCTCCCCGCGGAGCGGCCCGGCCGCATCCGACGTGTCGGTCACTTGCGCGTCGATGCGATCGGCAAGGCCGCAGATTGCGGCGGCGATCCTGACCTTTCTGACGAACGGCGAGGCCGACGCGCTTCTGAGCGTCCACATTTCGTCACCCCCAAGCTTTCTTTGGATGCCGGAAGCGGCAAGGGGAGGGGCGCGGGCGGTTGCCGCACGCCATCCTTATCCTTTAGCGCGGCTCACCTTACGGTGCGGCAGTCCCCGTCATGGACGCGCCACGGGTCGAGGCCGGGCACGCAGAAATCAATGTTGCGGCCGATGCCGGCGAAGCCGAGGCCGTGCTCCACGACGTAGTAGACCGGATAGGAACGCCCATTGGTCATCACGGAGTCCGCCATGCAGTAGTCGCGCTTGACGAACCCCGGCTCGGCATAGGGATGGGCGCTCGGCCGCGGATTGTCGATCTTCGCCATGACGAAGCCTCGGTGCCAGGTATGCCGCTCCGTCGAGGCGAAGCGACCCTTGATGTGCCCGAGAACGCCAAAATCCCCGCACGACGAACTCGCCCTCATCATCGCCGGCGGCGGCTTGACGACCATGACATCCGCCGCCTGAGCGGAGCCGAGCCCAAAGAGAAACGCGCACGCGACGAGTGATCGAGCTGCCGACATGGCTGAATTCCTAGCCGATTCGATGCCGGGCCGCATCGGCGTTCCCGCGCTTCCGCAGGTTTCCACCGGCCCTTGCCAAACTCTATCCCGCCTGAGACGATCATGAAAGCCGGCTCCGGAAGTGGGGCGAAAATTCGTGGCGGACCTTGTCGTCGAAGGCTCTTTTCGGGCCGGGCGTGAGGCGTGAATTGGCGTTCTGCTTCCCCCAGGGGCCGCAATCGGGGCTTTCAGAGACCCCGGCGAGGCAGGGAGAAGACATGAGCGACAATGGACGCAAGACCGGCCCCAGATGCTTTGCGATCGTGGGCCCGTTTGCGAGCGGCAAGACCAGCCTGCTTGAGGCCATCCTGGCGCGCACCGGCGCCGTGGAAAAGCCAGGCGTGGTGGCGAACGGGAACACGGTCGGCGATTCCTCGCCGGAGGCGCGCGCCCATTCGATGAGCGTGGAGCTGAACGTCGCCGAGACGAGCTTCATGGACGAGACCTTCACCTTCCTCGATTGCCCGGGCTCCGTGGAGTTCGGCTACGAGAGCGAGCCGCTGGTCGCCGGCGTCGACGCGGCGATCGTCGTCGCGGAGCCGGACGAGAAGAAGATTCCGGCGCTGCAGGTCGTGCTGCGCCACCTCGAAGAGCGCGGCATCCCCCACTTCCTCTTCCTGAACAAGATCGACAAGGCGTCGATGGGCGTGCGCGACGCGCTTCAGTTGCTGCAGCCTGCTTCCGATACGCCGCTGGTGCTGCGCCAGATCCCGATCTGGAAGAACGAGATCGCCACCGGCTTCATCGACCTCGCGCTCGACCGCGCCTTCATCTATCGCGAGCACGCGCAAAGCGAGGTGATCGAGCTCGATCCGAACGAACAGTCGCGCCGCGACGAGGCGCGCTTCTCAATGCTTGAGCGCCTCGCCGACCATGACGACGCGCTGATGGAGCAGCTTCTCGAAGATATCCAGCCGCCGCGCGACAAAGTGTTCTCCGACCTCGCGGCGGAGCTTCGTGCCGGGCAGATCGTGCCGGTCTTGATCGGCTCTGCCTTGAACGGCAACGGCATCCTGCGGCTTTTGAAGGCGCTTCGCCATGAGGCGCCGAACGTCGAGGACACGCGCGCGCGCCTGGGCATATCCGACGCGTCGAAGACGCTTCTGCAGGTCCTGAAGACGATCCACACCAGCCACGCCGGCAAGCTCTCGGTCGCGCGCGTGCTCGCCGGGAAGGTCGACGACGCGATGGAGCTTCAAACCGCGCGCGGCGAGACCGGCAAGGTCTCCGGCATCTATCGCCTCGTCGGGCAGAAATCGACGAAGCGCGGCACTGCCGAATCGGGCGAGACGGTAGCGCTCGGCAAGATCGATCCGGCACAGACCGGCGATACGCTTGGCGGCAAGGGCGCCGAGATCAAGCAGCTTGCGATCCCGCCGGCGCCGCAGCCGGTGCTCAGGCAGGTGGTGAACCCCTCAGAGCGCAAGGACGAGGTGAAGCTCTCCTCGGCACTGCATCGCATGGTGGAAGAGGACCCGTCGCTCACTGTCGATCATCGGCAGGACACCGGCGAGACGCTACTCGGTGGCCAGGGCGAGATGCATCTTCGCGTCGCCGTCGAGCGGCTGACCAGCCGTTTCGGGTTGAAGCTCGAGACGCGGCGCGCGCTCGTCCCCTATCGCGAGACGATCCGCGCAACCGTCGAGAAGCGCGGCCGCCACAAGAAGCAGAGCGGCGGGCACGGGCAGTTCGGCGACGTTGTGCTGGAAGTGAAGCCGCTGCCGCGCGGCTCAGGCTTCGTCTTCGACGACACGATCACCGGCGGCGTCGTGCCGAAGAACTACATCCCGGCGGTCGAAGCGGGCGTGCGCGAGGCGCTGAAGAACGGGCCGCTTGGCGGCTTCCCCGTTGTCGATGTCGGCGTGACACTGACCGACGGCTCCTATCACGACGTCGATTCCTCCGATCAGGCGTTCAAGATGGCCGGCATTCTCGGCATGCGCGAGGCGCTGCCCGAGGCGCGGCCGGTGCTGCTTGAGCCGGTCTTGCGGGTGAAGGTCGCCGTCCCGAACGACTTCACCGCCCGTGTCAACGCCATCGTGTCCGGCCGCCGCGGTCAGCTCATGGGCTTCGACGCCCGCCCCGGCTGGAGCGGCTGGGACGTGGTGGAAGCGCTGATCCCGGAGGCGGAGATCGCCGACCTCATCATCGAGCTCCGCTCGGCGACGGCCGGCGTCGGCACCTTCACCGCCGAGTTCGACAAGATGGCGGAAGTCACCGGCCGGCTCGCCGACGACATCCTGGCGCACGCGAAGCAGCAGGCGGCCTAGCCGGCCGTCGCTGCACGGATCGGCTGCTCGGCCTCACGCCGCTTCGTGAAGCTCGCGGCGCTCGCAGATGCGGTCGATGAGGCCCCATGCTTTCGCCTCCTCGGCCGTCATGAAATGGTCGCGGTCGAGCGTTCGCTCGACCTCCGCGTAGGTGCGGCCGCAATGCTTCACGTAGAGCTGGTGGATGCGCTCCTTCGTTTTGACGATGTCCTCCGCGTGGCGGGCGATGTCGGAGGCCTGCCCCTGGAATCCGCCCGAGGGCTGATGCACGACGATGCGCGCGTTGGGGAGCGCGCAGCGTTGTCCTTCCGCGCCCCCCATGAGGAGAAGCGAGCCCATTGACGCGGCGAAACCCATGCAGAGCGTCGAGACCGGGCTTTGGATGAACTGCATCGTGTCGTAGATCGCCAGCCCGGCGGTCACCGAGCCGCCCGGCGAATTGATGTACATGGCGATCTCCTTCTTGGGGCTTTCCGACTCCAGGAAGAGGAGCTGCGCACACACGAGCGCGGACATGCCGTCCTCGACCGGCCCGTTCACGAAGATGATTCGCTCCTTCAGAAGGCGCGAGAAGATATCGTAGGCGCGCTCACCGCGGTTCGATTGCTCAATCACCATCGGCACGAAGTTCATCGGGCTGCTCATGACTCGTTTCCCAAGGCTCAGGCTGCAAGCCGCATCGTGATGTCGTTGTTTCGCCTCATGGACCGCGGCCTGGGCATGCCGCGTCTGACGTCGACGCTGGAGCGGCGCACGAACGTCCGTTGCGCGACAGGCGCAGAGAGGGTTGCGGCGAAGCCGTCGTGCACGATGCGCAGATGCGTGCCGCCCGAATCGGACTTCGAAAGCTCGAACGTTACGATGCTGTCGAGATCGGGGAGGGCGCCGTCGCGCTCGAAACTCCGCCACCGGCAGCGAAGCAGGCGGTGCGGTTCCTCCCTCAGCGTCTCAAGCTCCACGGTGTGGCCGTCCTTGCCGAAGTCCAGCCAGAATCGCCGGCCGTTATCCGCCGATCGGATCGCGTCCGGCTCGAGCCACGCGGCAAGCAGCTTCGGCTCGGTCAGGGCGCGCCACACCTTCTCCGGCGCGTCATTGAGATCGCATTCGATGACGATCGGCCCAGGGGCATCGGCGCGCTTGCTGTCGTGCATCATTGGTCCATTCCCTTGAGGACATCCTTCAGCTTCTCGACTCGCCGCGGCCAGAACGCACGGTAGCGGTCGACCCAATCGAAAAGCGGTGCGAGTCCTTCCGGGGCGCCGCGATAGTACGCGTGCCGACCTTCACGCCGTTCGCGAACCAGCCCTGCGCCCCGGAGCGCCGCCAGATGCTGCGAGATCGCAGGCTGCGAGATCGGGAAACCGGCCTTCAGCTCCGATACGCTCATCTCGCGCCCGATGAGGCGCTCGAATACCGCACGCCGGGTCGGATCGGAAAGGGCGCGGAAGACTTCCTTCTCCATGGGGAAGACGTATAAGCCAACGCTTATGCGTTTGACAAGCCGTAAAATTCGAGTCGGCTACTGGGTCAAAGCGGCTTTTCGTTTCGGCGCGTCCACTCGCAGCGGTGCGAAGTCGCGCACATTTGCTAGCGCCGAATTGATGCGTTGCGAGCATCGAAACCAGAAACCGAGCCTATCGAAGGACGGCATAGTGTGCGAGGCAGGGAAAAAGCTTCGCCATGTCCGACACCGCTCAGAAATCGCGCACCTATTTCTACCGGCACAGCATCATCGTGCGCGTCACCCATTGGGTGAACCTGCTTTGCATGACGCTGCTCCTGATGAGCGGCCTACAGATCTTCAACGCGCATCCGGCGCTCTATATCGGCCAGAAGTCGACCTTCGACGATCCCGTTCTCGCCATGGGTACGGTGCGCGGTGCCGACGGGAATCCGATCGGCGTCACGCAGATATTCAACACGACCTTCAACACGACCGGGGTTCTCGGACTGTCGAAAGCGTCGGGCGACCGCTGGGTGTCGCGCGGCTTCCCATCCTGGGCCACCATCCCGGGCTACCAGGACCTCGCGACCGGGCGCCGCTGGCACTTCTTCTTCGCCTGGCTCTTCGTCATCAATGGGCTGGTCTATATCGGCTACACGATATTGAGCGGCCACTGGCGGCAGCTCGTGCCGACGGGCGCGCAGCTTCGCCACGTCGGCTCCGCGATCCGCGAGCATCTCCTCCTGCGCTTTCCCAAGGGGGAGGAGGCGAAGGCCTACAACGTGCTTCAGAAGCTCGCCTATTTCGGCGTCGTCTTCGTGCTCGTGCCGATCCTGATCCTCGCCGGGCTGACGATGTCGCCGGGCATGGACGCCGCCTTCCCCTGGCTCCTCGACCTCTTCGGCGGACGCCAGACGGCGCGCACCATTCACTTCATCTGTGCGACGCTGATCGTTCTCTTCGTGCTTGTGCACGTGATCATGGTTCTTATCTCAGGCGTCTGGAACAACCTGCGCTCGATGGTCACCGGAAGATATCGCATCGAAACGGAGGAGCAGCCGCATGCTGCGGAATAGATCCTCACAAAGCCTGAAGCCAAGCCGCCGGAGTTTCCTGCGCGGCGTCGGCGTCGCCGCCGGCACGCTTGCGCTTTCAGGCTGCGACGCGCTCTCGCAGGCGCCGTGGTTCCGCAAGATACTGTTCTTCGACGAGCAAGTGACGCGGCGCGTGCAACGTGTGTTTCTCGGGCCGAACGATCTTGCGCGTGAATACACCGAGGCCGACCTCTCGCCGGTCTTCAAGGCGAACGGCTCGACCTCGCCCGACGACCCCGACTACGTGGCCTTGGCCGCGAACAACTTCGCCGACTGGAAGCTGAAGGTCGACGGGTTCGTGGAGAGCCCAAGCGAATTCTCGCTCGCCGAGCTTCGCGCCATGCCCTCGCGCACGCAGATCACGCGCCACGACTGCGTGGAAGGCTGGAGCTGCATCGGCAAATGGAAGGGTGTTCAGCTCTCCCATGTGCTCGATCAGGTGAAGCTCAAGCCGGAGGCGCGGTATATCGTCTTCCATTGTGCCGATACGCTCTACGGCGAGGCCTTGTACTACGAGAGCATCGGGCTTGAAGACGCCCTCCACCCGCAGACGATCCTCGCCTACGAGATGAACGACGAGACGTTGACCATCCCGCACGGGGCGCCGCT
The DNA here is from genome assembly GCA_963761005.1 of uncultured Alphaproteobacteria bacterium. GTDB lineage: Bacteria > Pseudomonadota > Alphaproteobacteria > Rhizobiales > Afifellaceae > DASWJZ01. Next base: position 175,306 of record CAVXFK010000018.1, on the reverse strand, counting down.
TCGCGTCCGCATCGAGCGCCACCTCGGTTACAAGATGGCGAAATACATCATGCGCATCGAGGCGCTTGAAAGCTACGCGGACCTCTTCGGCGGCAACGGCGGCTTCTGGGAAGACCGCGGCTACGAGTGGTACGGCGGGATCTAGCCTCAGAGGCGCGACGTCGGGCTTTTGCTTTATGAAGCGGGCGGCGGCCCGTCTATCAAGGCATCCGCGAACTTGCGGGTGAGCCGGACAAGCTCGTCGATGTCGTGCGTCTTCCATGTTTCGAAGATCGTCCTGCCAAGCCGCTCGCGCGCGGCATCGACACGGTCGGTCATGGCCTTGCCCTTCGCGCTGATGACCGCTTCGCGCACGCGGCGGTCCGAAGCGTTGTCCTGACGCTTGACCAGAGCAAGGCCTTCGAGCTTCGCGACCTGACGGCTGACCGTGGTGTAATCGCGCCCGACGCGATCGGCCAATTCGACGACGCCGATCGGGCCGAACCGCTCGATCCCCACGAGCAGCGGAAAGAGCGCCCGGTCGAGCCGGATTCCGGCCTCCAGGATGAGCGCCTCGTCACGTTGCGGACGGTTCATTACGCTGACGATGTCGAGGAGGGCCATGTGAAGCTGCCGGAGTTGAGCGCCAATAGGTGTATTTTGCACGGTCTTTCTTGACGGCATCGGCGCTTCTCCATATGTGTGCACTATACACGCGTTATCACAAGAATCGGAAGGAAATGGGCATGAAGGCCGCCATCGTTTGGAGGGCGGGGCAGGCGCCCGTCTATGGGGATTTCGCGGAGCCGGCGGCGGCCGACGGCGAGAGCCGCATCGCGGTTACCGCCGCCGCCATCAGCCATGTCGCCAAAAGCCGGGCCTCCGGCGCGCACTACAGCACGACAGGCGAATTCCCTTTCGTCGTCGGAATCGACGGTGTCGGACGCCTGGATGACGGAAAGAGAGTCTATTTTGCTCTGCCTAGGGCGCCGTTCGGGAGCATGGCGGAGCGGACGGTCGTCTCTTCGGCACAGTGCCTCACGCTGCCAGACGAACTGGACGACGTGACGGCTGCCGCCATCGCCAATCCCGGAATGTCGTCGTGGGCGGCCCTTACCGAACGCGCAAGGCTCAAGCCCGGCGAAACCGTGCTGGTCAACGGCGCGACCGGCACTGCGGGCCGCCTCGCCGTGCAGATCGCCAAGTTCCTTGGTGCGAGAAAGATCGTTGCAACTGCGCGCAATGCCGAGGCGCTGAAATCGGTCGCTGCGCTTGGAGCCGATGTGGCCATTCCGCTCATTGAAGACGAGGCAAACTTGGAGGGGCGCTTCAAGGAGCAATTTGCCGACGGCGTGGATGTGGTGATCGATTATCTTTGGGGGAGGAGCGCCGCGTCCCTTCTGATCGCCGGCGCCAAGGCGGGTCCAGACGCCGTGCCGATCCGGTTCGTCCAAGTGGGCTCGGTGAGCGGCTCGGATATCACGCTGCCGAGCGCGGCCCTGCGCTCGTCGGCGATCGAACTCATGGGCAGCGGAATCGGAAGCATCCCTTTCGACCGGTTCGTGCGCAGCATCGACGCATTGCTGAAAGCGTGCGTTCCCGGCGACCTTCAGATATCGACGAGATGCATACCGCTGAAAGATGTCGAGCGAGCATGGTCGGACGACGACCACACGCGACGCACGGTGCTGACGATGGATGCGCTATCCTAGCCGCTCAAAAACTCCAGCGCCGCGCGTTGGCGACGAGGAAGTCGCGGAACACGGTGACACGCGCCGAATCCTTCAGCTCCGCCGGATAGACGAAGAAGCCGTCGAAGCTCGGCACTTCGTAGTCGGGAAGGATCTGCACGAGCTCCGACTGCGGTCCGACCAGATAGTCCGGCAGGAGCGCGATGCCGACGCCCTTCTCGACGGCGCGGCGGATGGCGACGACGTTGTTGACCGTGAACACCGGCTGGCGCGCATTGCCCGGCTCGCGCCCAGCCGTGCACAGCCAGTTCATGGTCTTCAGATAGGTCGGCGCATTCTCTCCGAAGATCACGATGCGATGGTTGTCGATGTCGTCGGTCGTCTTCGGCTCGCCGAAGCGCTTCAGATAGTCGTGCGACGCGTAGACGTGGAAGTGGAGTGTGAAGAGCCGGCGCTGGATCAGGTCGGGCTGGGTCGGCGCGCGCAGGCGGATCGCGACATCGGCCTGGCGCATGGCGACGTCGAGCTCCGAATCGTCGAGGATCAGCTCAAGCTGGATGCCGGGATAGAGGTCGATGAACTCGTTGATGCGCGAGGTGAGCCAGGTTGAACCGATGCCGACGGTGGTCGTCACCCTGAGCGTGCCTGTCGGCTGCCCGCGTGAATCGACGAGCTGAGCGCGGACGCTCTCGAGCTTCAGTACGATGTCGCGCGCCGCGCGCATCAGAAGCTCGCCCTCTTCGGTCAGGATCAGGCCGCGCGCGTGGCGATGGAAGAGCGGCGTGCCGAGCTCCTGCTCAAGCGCGCTCACCTGTCGGCTGACTGCCGACTGGCTCATGTTGAGAAGCTCGCCGGCGCGCGTGAAGGAGCCCTCCTGGGCCGCTGCGTGGAAGATTCGCAGCTTGTCCCAGTCGATCTCGCCGCGTTGGACGGGTGGTCCCGGCTCCTGAATGTTCAAGCGGCTCTACTCCGCTGCTTCGCGCGTCGCCTCTACGCTGTACAGATACTTTTCCGACTCAAGCGCCGCCATGCAGCCCATTCCCGCCGCGGTGACGGCTTGCCGGAACACTTCGTCGGTCACATCGCCGGCCGCGAAGACGCCCGGAACATTGGTCGCGGTCGAGCCCGGCACCGTCCGGATGTAGCCGCTCGGCTTCAGCTCGAGCTGCTCCCGGAACAGAGAAACGGCCGGCTCATGACCTATAGCAATGAATATGCCGTCAACCGCAATGTCCGACTTTTCGCCGCTTTTCACGTTTCTGAGGCGCGCGCCGGTGACCGCGGGCGGAAAGCCGCCTTTGCCAAGGACTTCCTCCAGCGTCGTGTCCCAGATCACCTCCACGTTATCGCGGGCGAGAAGCCGCTCCTGCATGATGCGCTCGGCGCGGAACGAATCGCGCCGGTGCGCCACCGTCACCTTGCGGGCGAGGTGCGAAAGATAGATCGCCTCCTCGACCGCCGTGTTGCCGCCGCCGACGACGAGCACGTCCTTGCCCTTGAAGAAGAAGCCGTCGCAGGTGGCGCAGGCGGAGACGCCAAAACCCTTGAATTGCTCCTCCGAGGGAAGCCCAAGCCAGCGCGCCTGTGCGCCGGTGGCGATGATCAGGACATCGGCGGTCCACACGTCGCCGCCGTCGAGCGTCACGCGGAACGGCCGGTGGCGGATATCGGCCTCGATCACCGTGTCGGAGATCATCTTCGTGCCGACATTGAGCGCCTGCGCGCGCATCTGCTCCATCAGCCACGGACCCTGGACCACGTCGGCGAAGCCCGGATAGTTCTCAACGTCGGTGGTAATCGTCATCTGTCCGCCGGGCTGCAGGCCGGCGATCAGCACCGGCTCAAGCAGCGCCCGCGCCGCATAGATCGCGGCCGTGTAACCGGCCGGTCCGGAGCCGAGGATCAGGACGCGTGCGTGATGTTGGGTCATCTTTGATCTGCGCCTCTAGCTCGCCTTGCGGAACGGGTTCAGCCGCTTGATCGTCGAGGAGAGGCGGTGGCGACCCTGCTCGCGCGCGACGACCGATTTGTCGGTGACCCAGTTCATCTGCACCGCGCGGCGCGTGCCGTCGAAGGGGAGATGCCCGTGCCAGGAATTTTCCGAGCGGCGGAAGACGAGAAGCGTGCCGCCGTGCGGCGGGACCTCCTCCACGTAGTCCTCAAGGTCGGTGCCGCTGCGCAGGACGCGAAGCCGGCCGCCGTCCTTGTCCCACTTCTCGTTCATGTAGAGGAGCACGGTGATGATCTTGGTCGTGGAATCGGTGTGGATCTTGCCGTCGGTCGAACGGCACTCACCGCGCACCGTGAACATCGTCGGCCGCGAAGAAAGATCGAGGCCGAACTTCGCCTCGATCGCGTGGCGGAACTCCGGCCCGTTGAGCTCTTCGAGAAGAGCCTCGAAATTTCCACCAACCTCGACCTCCGAAAGCGGATGCGAGCCCGGCCCCGGCACCGCCGGATAATCGGTGAGGACGGCGGAAAAGCGCTCGGCGCGCACAAAGTCCGGCACCACCAGGTAATCGTAGGGGTCGCGTTTCAGCGGCGTGCGCTCAAGCGCGGCAATATCGAGATAGGCCATGATCCCCGACCGGTGAGAGATGCCGCCTCAAGCCAAGCGGCCGGCCGCTTGTGAGATAGTGGAAGGAAGCGCGCGCTTCAAGAATGCCTGTGGCCGCGCAGCGCGAAGGATGCCCGCGTCGCCGCGCGCCCTGGACAGGCAGCGGCGGAGTCCTCTAGATCGGCAGTCGGGCGCGTCTGCCGCGGGAAATGTCGCGGGGAGCGGGGCTTTCACGGCAGCGCCGGGAACTTGAGGGGATACCCATGAGCACGCTCTCCGATGCGGTCAAGAAGAGCCTCACCGAGTCGGTCGACAGTGCCGATGCGCGCACGGCGCCCTATCGCCACTGGATCTTGCGAGGCGTGCTCCCGGAGGGAGTCTACAAAGACCTGAAAGAGATGCCGTTTCCGGTCGCGGATCTCGGCGGCGTGTCGGGCACGCGCGAGGCGCACAACGCCGACCGCATCTATTTTTCCGGGGCGAATCTCGAGAATTTCGAAAGCGCGCGCGCGACGGCGGAGGCGTTCCAGGACCCAGAGACCGTCGCCCATATCGCCGAGACCTTCGGCGCGCCGCTGAAGAACACCTACGTCCGCATCGAATACGCGCAGGACACCGACGGCTTCTGGCTGAAGCCGCACACCGATATCGGCGTGAAGATGTTCACGATGCTGATCTACATGTCGGACGATCCGCGCCATTCCGACCTCGGCACCGATATCTATGCCGACGAGAGCACGCATGCCGGCCGTTCGCCGTTCGAGCCGAATTCCGCGCTGATCTTCGTCCCGTCGAAGAACACCTGGCACGGCTTCGAGAAACGGCCGATCCACGGCGTGCGGCGCTCGATCATCGTCAACTACGTGACGAACGACTGGCGCGCGCGCGAGCAGTTGGCGTTTCCGCAAGCGCCCGTGGCCGCCGAAGCGGCTTGACGCTGGCGGCGCTTGGGCGCCGCTTGCCTTTTGATTGGCCGGCGCCCGATGGAGCTACAAGCGCCGCGACGATGAGCGTCCACACGCGTTCGAATGCGGCGTCGCTCGCCGCAATGTCCGCCCATTCCGCCGCGTGCGCCGGATTGTGGAAGCGCGCGGTCGCGTCGAAGATCGCGCGCGCGGTGGCGTGCGGGTCGGCTGAGGAGAATTCGCCGCGCTTCACGCCGTCGGCGATGATTTTGCCAAGCTGCGCGACGAGCGCCTCGACGTGGCGTGTGACGACCTCGTGCGCTTCGCGAAAAATCGCCTGATAGGTCGCGAAGAGCTCAGGCTCCGCCAGCGTCTTTCGACGCTTGGTCGCGATCAGCACATCGAACCAGCGACGCAGGCGCTTCTCGGCCGGGCCTGAAGCCCCTGCGATCAGCGCGAGCGGATCGGAGACGCGCGCTATCCAGCGTTCCGTCACCGCATCGCGGAGCGCCGCTTTGCTGGCGAAATGCCGGTAGACGCTGCCGTGGCTGACGCCGAGAGCGCGCGCGACGTCGACGACGTTGGCCTTTTCCGGGCCGAAACGGCGGAGCGCGTCCTCGGCCGCGTCGAGAATCTGCTCCGCTGTCAACGGCTGGTCGTTCACGCGGCCGTCCTTCTCCGCTCGCTGTCGAGCATTGCCATCTGGTGGGCCGCGTAGCGGTCGCCGGCGGCGGCACCCTTTGGCACGGCGCGCTCGATCTGCGCAACGTCCTCGGGGCTCAAAGCGTGGTCGAGGGCGCCGAGCGCCTCTTCGAGGCGATCGCGGCGGCGCGCACCGACCAGCGGCACGATGTCCTCGCCCTTCGCCAGTACCCAGCCGATCGCGACCTGGGCGACGGTAGCGCCTCTTGCCTCGGCAACCGTGCGCATCGCTTCGACCAGCGCGAGATTGCGGTCGAGGTTCTCGCCCTGGAAGCGCGGCGCCATCCCGCGGAAGTCGCCTGGAGTCTTCGAGCGCTCCTTCGACCAGTGGCCGCTGATCAATCCGCGCGACAGCACGCCATAGGCAGTGATCCCGATGCCGAGCTCGCGGCAGGTCGGCAGGATTTCGTCCTCGATGCCGCGCGAGATCAGCGAATATTCGATCTGCAGGTCGGCGATCGGGTGCACCGCATGGGCGCGGCGGATGGTTTCGGCGCCGACCTCGGAGAGGCCGATATGGCGGACGTAGCCGGCCTGCACCATGTCGGCGATGGTGCCGATCGTCTCCTCGATCGGAACGTTCGGATCGAGACGGGCCGGGCGATAGATGTCGATGTGATCGGTGCCGAGCCTTTGCAGCGAGTAGGCGAGGAAGCTCTTCACCGCCGCGGGGCGCGCGTCGTAGCCGTTCCACGAATTGTCGGGACCGCGCAGCGCCCCGAACTTCACGCTGACGAGCACGGCGTCCCGGTCGCGACCCTTCAACGCTTCCCCGACCAGAAGCTCGTTGTGCCCCATGCCGTAGAAGTCGCCGGTATCGAGCAGGTTGATGCCGGCGTCGAGCGCGGCATGGATGGTGGCGATGCTCTCGGAGCGGTCGGCCGGGCCGTACATCCCCGACATCCCCATGCAGCCCAGCCCGATTCTCGAGACCTTGGGGCCGGCCGTACCGAGCGGAACATTTTTCATGACGCTTTTTCTCCCCGCGACGTGATCGCCAGGGTTCTAGCATAGCGAATGACAGATTTCAATATCTGTCAATCAGCTTTCCATCTTGAGCATCGCGTGCAGGCGCAGCGCCGGCTCGGTGGTCGGATAGATCGGCGCACGCCCGGCGAAGCTCCAGTCGAGATCGTCGCCCTCTATCCCCGAGACGAGGCCCTCAGCGAGGACGCGCTGCAGGAACGCATCGTGGCGCGCCCCACGTCCTTCGAGCGGGAGCACATGCACCGGCTTTCCGGTCGCAAGCGCCTCCGAGATCATCGAGATCGACTCGGCGGTGACGATCAGGCGATCGGCGAGCGCAAGGATGCCGTAGTAGGGATTCTCGCCGGTCTCGTCCCAAAGTGTCCCGAGCGGATCGGAAGCGAGCGCGGCGCGGATCGTTTGTTTCGCGGCTTCGCTCGTCCGCCGCGACGGTGTGATGGCAGCGTGCATCCCGTGCTGCGCATGTGCCCTGCGCAGGACCCGGATCAGACGTGCCACGACCGCGTCGCTGAGACGATAGTTGCCGTTGTCGCCGCCGATGAGAACGCCGAGGAGCGGCCGGCTCCCCGAGCAGAAGTGGCTCCGCCATGTCCCTTGTGCTTCGGCGAGCCGCTCCGGCGTGACGCGGTTGAGTGCGGTCGGCACTGCGACGACGTTTGTGCCGCGCACGCGATCGTGCGGCATCGCCGCGACAAGATCGAACTTGGCGCCGGCAAACTCGGGGTTCTGCACATAGGCCGCGAGCGTTCGGCCGCCGGACGCATGCTTCACCGCCAGTGCCGGTCCGATCGAGCGGCGGCCGCAGCCGACGACGAGCCGCGGCCAGGGCGGCTCCAGCCGGTCGCCGGAAGGGTCGAGCGCGGAGAGCGGCATGGGCACGAGCCCGCCCGGCAGCAGCGCCCAGGGCCGGCGCACGACGATGCGCTTCTCCTCGATGGGAAGGCCGACGGCTTCCGCCAGCCCGAGCGCCTGGCTGCGCATGCCGGCTTCCCCTGTCGTCAGTACCCAGCAAAGGTCTGTCATCGATTCCCGGCGCGTAGAGAGTCGTGCGCCGGAAATCAACGTCGGTTCAATGCCGGAGATGCGCCACCTCGCCGGTCTTCGCCGTATCGCCGGCCGGCGACGGCCCGAAGTGCACGTGCGAGGCAAAGCGAACCAGCGCCAGAACGATCGCGGCGGCGTAGAAGGCGCGGCGAAGCGCCGCGGAACGGAAGAACGACATCATATGAACCCGAAACGCCGGGATATTCCCGGCGCTTCGTCAACATTCTCTTGCCGTTTTGCGCGAAAGCGCGAGGCTCAGATATTGGCGGAAGCGATCGCCTCGGCGAGGTTGCCGTAGGGCTCGCAGGTCGTGCCGCAGCGCTTCTCGATCTCGGAGAGCTGCTGTTGGGCGCGCACGACGTCGCCCTTCATGAGATAGGCCTCGCCCAGGTATTCGCGCACGAGGGTGTAGTTCGGGTCGAGCGCGACGGACTTCAGATAGTAGCCGATGCCCTCGTCGATCCGCCCGAGCTTGCGCGTCGCATAGCCGCGATAGTTGAGCGCCTCGGCTGTGTTCGGATCCTTCAGGTGGTCAAGCGTATTGAGCGCTTCCTGGTAGCGCCCCTGCTTGGCGAGAACGTAGGCGTAGGTCGTGAGCGACTGGTCGTCGAGCAGGTTCGACTGGGCATCGATGCACTTCTGCTTCTGCTGGCTATAGACCTTGCCGGTCGGGCAGGTCGGCGTCTGACTGCCGCTGCTGGTGCTGTCGCTGCCGGCCGCGAAGGCGGGCGCCGCGAACAGTCCGCCGGCGAGAAGGCTGGCGGAGACGAGAGCGAAAAGGGGTTTCATGGGAGCCTCATTGGGGTCGAAGCAGCCAAATCCTGCTGTCGCAGCTTCATAGCGCAGAATGGGGCTCAAATGGCCTCACGCTGCTGTGAGCCTCGCGCCGCCGGGCGGCTTTGTCAGGGGAGGGCGCGGCGCCGCCCGCCGTTGTCGCTCGCGCCGGTGCTCGCGGCCTCAAGGTAGGCTTTGAAGTCCGCTTCCGGCATGGGCCTGCCGAAGAGATACCCCTGGAAAGCGTGGCAGCCGAGCTGTCTCAGGAGCATCGCCTGCAAGTCGGTCTCGACGCCCTCCGCGATGACGGAGATTTTCAGGCTGCGCGCGATGTTCATGATGGTCTGCACGATCTCCCGATCGCTCAGGTCGCTTTCGAGGTCGCTGACGAACGAGCGGTCGATCTTCAAGGTGTCGATCGGTAGCCGCTTCAGATAGGAGAGCGACGAGTAGCCCGTGCCGAAATCGTCGAGCGCGAAGTGCAGGCCGGAGCGCTGCAGCCGCTGCATGACGGCGTTCACGGCCTTGAAATCGCCGAGCATGACATGCTCGGTCAGCTCCAGCGTGAGATGGTCTGGCCGGACTCCGGTCTCTGCCAGCGTGCTCTCGACGATCTCCGCGAATTCCATGCGGCTTGCCTGGCTCGCGCTGATGTTGACGCAGAGCATCAGGTCGCGGGTCAGCGGATCGTTCTCCCAGGCCTTCAGAGTTGTGCACGCCGCCTTGAGAACCCAATGGTCGATCGAGCTCATGAAGCCGCTGCGCTCGGCAAGCGGAATGAACTCGCCGGCTGAGATCAGGCCGCGCGTCGGGTGGTTCCACCTGAGCAGCGCCTCTGCCCCATAGCATTCGCCGCGTCCGGCGACGAGCGGCTGATAGTGGAGGAGCAGGCTGCCCTCTTCGGGCGCGCGGCGCAGCTCCGAGGTGATGGCGAGCCGGTCGGCCGCGGCGACCTCCATCCCCTCCTCGAAGAAGCGCAGCGTCCCGCGCCCGGCCGCCTTCGCTTCGTACATCGCGAGATCGGCATGCTTCAAAACTGCGTCGGCGTCGTGATCGAGGGCCGAGAACACGACCGCGCCGATGCTCGCGGTCGTCTGAAACGTGTCATCGGCGTTACGGAACGGCTGGTCGATCGCGGCGAGAATGCACTCGCCGACCTCGCGCGCACGCGTCTTGACGTCGCTTGCCGATTCGCCGGTCTGGCCGAGCAGGACGACGAACTCGTCGCCGCCGAGCCTCGCGACGAGCGCGCCCGGCTCGAGGCATGCGCTGATCCGCTTGGCGATCTCGCACAAGAGCAGGTCGCCGACGTGATGCCCCTTGGTGTCGTTCAGCACCTTGAAATGATCGAGGTCGACGAAAAGCAGCGCCCACGGGCGCCCGCGGTCCGCTTCGAAGGCGAGAATCCGGTGCAGGCGGTTGCTCAAGTAGACGCGGTTCGGAAGGCGCGTGAGCGTATCGAAATAGGCGAGCTCGTAGATCTTCGCCTCCGAGCGCTTCTTTTCCGAGGCGTCGACGATATAGCCGTGCCACAGCGTCGAGCCATCGGGCTCGCGCTCCGGCACCGAGTGGGCGAGCACCCATTTTTCCGTGCCGTCTGCAAGCAGCACCCGGTACTCGCACTGAAGCGGCGTCAAGGTATCGCGCGAATGCAGGATGGCACGCGTCACGCGATCGAAGTCGTCGGGATGGATGAGGTCGCGATACATGCTCGAATCTTCGGCGACGTCCTCCGGTCGAAGCCCGAGCATGTGGTAGAGGCCGACGCTTGCATAAGGCATCGACGTCTTGCCGTCCGCGCTCATGCGGTTCTGGTAGAGGCAGCCCGACATGATCGACGCGATCTTGTCGTAGCGGTCCTGCAGCTTGAGGCGGCGCATCGTCTCGGTGACTTCGCGGACGTTGCCCTCGTAGTAGAGCGGCTTCCCCGACTTCCGGTCGCGCGCAAGGCGCACGCTCTCCTCAATCCAGATCCGCTCGCGCGTCTTGTGCCGGTAGACTTCGGAGACAAGGTTTGTCACCCGGCCCTTACGCAGGAGCTCCTCGTTGATCTCCGCGCGGCGGTTCGGATCGACGTACCATTCCGTCGCGATATCGCCGCAGCAGCGGATGAACTCCTCTTCCGTCTCGTAGCCGTTCAGTCTGACAAGCGCCGGATTGGCGCTGATCATCCGTCCATCGAGCGATGAGCGGAACACGCCCTCGCTGATGCCCTCGTAGAGATCGCGGAAGCTTTGCTCCGACCGCCGCGCGGAGACGAGCGCGCGCTGCCGGTCATAGGCGAGGAATGCAGAGCCGAGCGCAGTCAGTGCGCATCCCGCGAGCAGCCCTCCATAGAGCCAGGAGCGGCCGAGCGTGCCCGACGGCGCATCGCGCAGCACGACGACCAGCATGAGCGTGAGCGCAAGAAGCAGGCCGCCGCAGAGAGCTGCGGACGCGAGCAGACGCGCTCGGGATGCGCGCAGTCCCGCCGCACGCATCGCCGCTGTCTGTTCGCTCTTGGTGGTTGCAGCCGTCTGCCGGATGCTCACAGCACTCACATCACGCCTCCCTGGACCACGGTCGCAGCAAATCGAAAAGAGAGGCTTAATTCACTGGCACAGTTGTATTTTTGTCGCGCACGTTCTGCGTGCATAGCGCGAATGAGAGCTACATCCGGTTGTGCCTGCCGCCGGCGACTTGGCACAACCCACAGGTGGCATGACGCGGATTGTCAGGAGCGTGCGGCTGCCACGGTCCAATCTCCTCGCCATTTCACGCGGCGCGTACCATATTGCGGAAATGCCGCAGAAACCCACTGATTCCGGGCGGTCTGGCCGTGCAAGTGACCGCGGCACCGAAGGTTTTTCCGAAGCACCACAGGCTCGTCTGGACGGTCGTCCGCTGCCGTCCGGGCCGGCATCGGCATGGGCCGACGCGATTTCCGGAGACGCGAAGGAAAAGCCCAAGCGCCGCGTGAAGGGGCGCGGCGACCCGACGCTTTCCGACCGTTCGCTGCCGCTTGAGCCGGCGAAGCATCGCCCGGAGACGAAAAACCGCGACGAAAAGCCGATCACAACCGCCCGCGGCACGTCGATGGGCGGGCGCGCGACGGCCAAGGAGCGCGCCGGCGCCGGGCTGATGCCGGTCGCCGGCCTCGACGTCACGCTGGAAGAGGCCGAAGCGACGCCGCAGGGCGCGGTCACCGCAACGGTGCAGGCGCTCTCCGACCTGATCGAAAAGGGGCGGCCCGAGTTCCGCGACCACACCTGGGTGCCGCACCGTCCGCCGCGGCCGGAGAAGAGCGAGGGCGGTGTTCCGCTCAGAATTGTCTCCGAGTTCGAGCCGAAGGGCGACCAGCCGGCCGCGATCGACGAGCTGGTGAAGGGGATCAGCGAGGCCGGCGAGCACATGCAGGTGCTCCTCGGCGTCACTGGCTCGGGAAAGACCTTCACCATGGCGAAGGTGATCGAGGCGACGCAGCGTCCGGCCCTGGTGCTCGCTCCGAACAAGACGCTCGCCGCGCAGCTCTACGGGGAGTTCAAGTCGTTCTTCCCGGAGAACGCGGTCGAGTATTTCGTCTCCTACTACGACTATTATCAGCCCGAGGCCTACGTGCCCCGGACGGACACCTACATCGAGAAGGAAAGCTCCATCAACGAGCAGATCGACCGCATGCGCCACTCGGCGACGCGCACGCTGCTCGAACGCGACGACGCGGTGATCGTCGCTTCCGTCTCCTGCATCTACGGCATCGGCTCGGTCGAGACCTACACCGCGATGACCTTTGGGCTCGAGGTCGGGCTCGCGATCGACCTCCGCCAGGTCGTCGCCGATCTGGTCGCGCTGCAATACAAGCGCACCGACATGAATTTCGTGCGCGGCTCCTTCCGCCTGCGCGGCGACACGCTAGAGCTTTTCCCCGCGCACTTGGAAGACCGCGCCTGGCGTGTCTCGTTCTTCGGCGACGAGATCGAATCGATCCAGGAATTCGATCCGCTGACCGGCCAGAAGACCGGCGACCTGAAGAGCGTGAAGATCTATGCCAACTCGCATTACGTCACGCCGAAGCCGACGCTCGCGCAGGCGATCAAGGGCATTCGCGAGGAGCTGACGTGGCGGCTTCAGGAGCTGGAGAAGGCTGGACGGCTGCTCGAGGCGCAGCGGCTCGCGCAGCGCTGTCAGTTCGATCTGGAGATGATCGAGGCGACCGGAAGCTGCGCCGGCATCGAGAACTATTCGCGCTATCTGACCGGCCGCAAGCCCGGCGAGCCGCCGCCGACGCTCTTCGAGTATCTCCCCGACAACGCGCTCGTCTTCGTCGACGAGAGCCACGTCACGATTCCGCAGATCGGCGGCATGTACCGCGGCGATTTCCGCCGCAAGGCGACGCTCGCCGAATACGGCTTCCGCCTGCCGTCGTGCATGGACAACCGGCCGCTCCGCTTCGAGGAGTGGAACCTGATGCGTCCGCAGACGGTGTGCGTCTCCGCGACGCCGGGCGGTTGGGAGCTGAACCAGACCGGTGGCATCTTCGCCGAGCAGGTGATCCGCCCGACCGGGCTGATCGATCCGCCGGTCGAGATCCGGCCGGCGCGGTCACAGGTCGACGATCTTCTGGGCGAAGTGCGCGAGGTGGCGGCGAAGGGCTACCGCTCGCTGGTCACGACGCTGACGAAGCGCATGGCCGAGGACCTGACCGAGTACCTGCACGAGCAGGGCGTGCGCGTGCGCTACATGCACTCCGACGTGGAGACGCTGGAGCGGATCGAGATCATCCGCGACCTACGCCTCGGCGCCTTCGACGTGCTGGTCGGCATCAACCTCCTGCGCGAGGGCCTCGACATTCCCGAATGCGCGCTGGTCGCGATCCTCGACGCCGACAAGGAGGGGTTTCTGCGTTCCGAGACGTCACTGATCCAGACGATCGGCCGCGCCGCGCGCAACGTCGACGGCAAGGTCATCCTCTATGCCGACTCCATCACCGGCTCGATGGAGCGCGCGATGGCGGAGACGGGGCGGCGGCGCGAGAAGCAGGTCGAGTACAACATTGTGAACGGCATCACGCCGGAGTCGATCAAGCGCTCGATCCACGACATTCTCGACAGCGTCTACGAGCGCGACCATGTGCGCGTCGACACCGGCCTCGCCGACGAGGGCATGATCGGCCACAATTTCGAGGCGCACATGGCCGACCTGCAGAAGCGTATGCTGGAAGCCGCCGGCAATCTCGAGTTCGAGGAGGCGGCGCGCCTCCGCGACGAGATCAAGCGCCTGCGCGAGACTGAGCTCACGATCGCCGACGATCCGCTGGCGCGGCAGAGCGAGGTGGAGGGTAGGGCCGGCGCGTTCGGTAGCGGCGGTCGTCCCGGGGCGCCCTCAATGCGCCGCGGCGGTGGAGCAGTGCATCCCTCTCCCCATCGGGGAGAGGGTACCCGGCAAAGCCGGGCGGGTGAGGGGGCATCACGCGAGGGGGCCGGCCGCATCACTGGCCCCGCCGGCCTTTCTCCAAGGTCTCTGGCGCGAAAAAACACGCTCGACGAGATGACGGTGGGCCGAACTGAAATCCCGATGGGCGGCCCGCGCCCGATCAAGCCGGATGACGCTCCTGGCATCACCTCGCGTGAAAAGATCGGCACTGGCTCCTACGAAGACCCGCAGGAAGAGCGCCGCCGCAAGGGCCGGACGAAGAAAAGCGGCAGGCCGGGGCGGTAGAGGGAGGCGGCGCTTCCGCGCGAGTGCTTCAGCGCGGGCCCATGCGATTGTAGGCGTCGAGCGCCGCGATCTTGTAGCCTTCCGCGAGGGTCGGATAGTTGAAGGCGTTCTCGACGAAGTAGTCGATGGTGCCGCCGAGGTTCAGCACCGCCTGGCCGATGTGGATGAGCTCCGTGGCACCCTCGCCGACGATATGCGCACCGAGGAGCTTGCGGTCGGCGAGCGAGAACAAGAGCTTCATCATGCCGTTCTCAAGACCCATGATGTGCCCGCGGGAGACCTCGCGGAAGCGCGCGATCCCGACCTCGTAGCCGATGCCCTTCTCGCGCGCCTGCGCTTCGGTCAGTCCAATGCTGGATATCTCCGGCACCGCGTAGATGCCGTAAGGGAAGAACTCGGGCGCCGGTGGCATGGGCGCGCCGAAGGCGTGGCAGGCGGCGATGCGTCCTTGCTCCATCGAGGTGGACGCAAGACTCGGGAAGCCGATCACGTCACCGGCTGCATAGATGTGCGGAACGCTTGTTTGGAACGTGGTCGGATCGACCTTCAGCCGGCCGCGGTTGTCGGCCTCGATGCCGCAGGTTTCGAGCCCGAGGTCCTTGGTCGCGCCGACGCGCCCGGCGGCATAGAGCAGCGCCTCGGTGCGCACGCGCCGCCCGTCGGAGAGGAAGCTCACGGCATAGCCCTGCTCGTCGAGCTCTACGCGCTCCACCTTCGCGCCGAGCCTGAACTGGACGCCGCGCTTCCTCAGGTCGTGCACGAACTCGTCACGGATCTCGCGGTCGATGAATTCGAGGAAATTCTCGCGCGGCTCGATCACTGTCACCGGTACGTCGAGCGCCGAGAAGATCGTCGCATATTCGATGCCGATGACGCCCGCGCCGACCACCGTCAGGCTGCGCGGCACGTGCGGTTCGGTGGCGACATCGTCGCTATCGAAGACGTTGCGGTGGTTGAACGGAATCGCCGGCGGCCGGAACGGCGCAGTTCCAACCGCGATGACGATCTTGTCGCCAGTGTAGCTGAATTCCTCCGAGCCGGCCTTCACCACCAGCTGATGCGGATCGACGAAACTGGCCATCCCGGCGCAGGTCTTGACCCCGTTGCGGGCGAACTGGTGCTCCAGCACCTCGATCTCGTGGTCGAGCGTCATCCGAAGCCGGACCCCGAGGTCCTTGCCCTCGATGTCCTTCTTCACCCGATAGGCCAGTCCGTAGAACCCGCGCTCGCGCCAGCCCGAAAGATTGAGCACCGTCTCCCTGAGGGTCTTCGAGGGAATCGTGCCGGTATGCACCGACACCCCGCCGACCCTCAGCCGGTTCTCGATGACGAGCACGCTCTGCCCGAGCTTCGCCGCCTGGATGGCGGCGCGCCTGCCCGCCGGGCCGCTGCCGATGACGATAAGTTCGTTTTGTTCCACGCCCGCCCCCGAAACCCTGCCTTCAAATGCAAATACCACGCCAGGAACGCCGCCGCGCGACGCACGGAGTCAGCGAGACAAGAGCGCGTTGGCGAGGCTACCTCGTCATCCAGAGGTTGGGGCATCCAAATGATTGCGCACGTCATCTCTTTGTTGACTCCGGAAGAGGCGGAGGCGCTGCGCGGCAGGCTGGTCGATCTTCTTGTCGACGCGGTGGAGAGCGGCGCGTCGGTGAATTTCGTCCGGCCGATGACGCGCGCGAAGGCGAAGAAATGGTGGGAGGGCGCGCTTGCCAGCCATGCGCGCGGCGAGCGTGTCATCTTCATTGCGGAGGCGGAGGGGCGCCTCGACGGGACCGTGCAGCTCATCCTGGCGCCGCAGGAGAACCAGGCGTTTCGCGCCGATCTCGCCAAGCTTCTCGTGCACAGCCGCGCCAGGCACCGGGGGCTCGGCGCGGCGCTGATGCAGGCGGCGGAAGACGAGGCGCGCCGTATCGGGCGCACGCTTCTGACGCTCGACACGGAGGTCGGCAGCGCGGACGATCGCCTCTACAAGCGCATCGGATGGATCAAGTATGGGGAAGTGCCCGGCTACGCGATGCGCGCCGACAACAGCAAGCGCGAGAACGTGAGCTTCTTCTACAAGGCGCCGTAGAAGGGACGCGGGCATCAACAGCTTGACAGCGACACTAGGCTCATCGCCCGCAGTGCCTATATTGCAGAACGCTGCGACGCCGGACCGTCGCAAAGTCGAGCAGAGCGATGCATCACAAGCGCAACGGACCAAAGTCGACACGCGCCGGCTGCCTGATGTGCAAGCCGCACAAGCGCCAGGGCGCGCGTCTCATGGAGCGCGACAAATTCTCCGTGCTGCGCAAGAAGAAGGGCCTCGCCGACGAGATGGAAGAGGCGGGCCTCGCGCCTCGGCGCGTGCGCGTGCCGGGCGGCCAGGCGAAGAACGCGAAAGGGCGAGTCCCGACGCGGCGGGTCGAGATGAGGCGGCGGCGAATCCTCAAGGCGCTGAAACGAAAGACCTAGAAAAGGCTCGCAAGCGGCGAGCGCCAGGCTTCAGAACGCGATCCCCGCCTCTTTCAGCGACTGAAGCAGGCCTGGGACGACGGCCGGGTCGTTGTAGGGCAGCACGTTTCCGACGTGCTCGGCGGAGAAGGTCGGATTGATCTCAAGTATCTCGCGCCAAACTCGCTGCGCCTCCTCGGGGCGTCCCGACCGCGCGTAGACGCAGGCCAGGTAGAATCGCGACATGTCGGAGTGCGGCGCAAAGGTCAGGCGGCGCTTGAAGGCGGTCTCCGCCTCGTCGAAGCGGTCGAGCTGAAGCAGCGAGCGGCCAAGGAAATGCAGCGCCATATCCCATTGCGGGTCGAGCCTGTAGGCCTGCGTGTAGAGCGCGACGGCGTCTTCGGAGCGGCCCTGGAATTCCCGCACGTTGCCGAGCCCGGTATAGGCGTCGGCGGAGTTCGGATCGAGCGCGAGCGCGCGCTCCGCCGCGCGCTCCGCCTCGTCGAGCCGCCGCATCCATGAGAGGACGAGCGCGAGCGCGATGTAGCCCTGCGGCTCCGTTTCGTCGATGTCGATCGCCTTCTGCGCAAGCTCCCGAGCGCGCGTCAGATTCTCAGGCGTCGCGTCGTTCCACCGATTGGCGAACTCGGCGAAGGTGGTGATCGCGAGCCGCGCGTAGGCGATCGCCACGCTTGGATCGAGCGCGATCACGCGCTCGAGGATCGCGCGCGCCTCCCTCGCAGATTCCGGGCGCAGTCGCAGCGCGACTTGGCGCGCCTTGACGATCAAATCGTAGACCTCCGGCTTGATCTTGCTACGGCTCCCGCGCAGCGCTTCCTCGTTCGGCGTCAGCTTCACCTTGAGCGCGCCGACGATGGTGCGCGTCACCTCGTCCTGAACCGCGAAAATGTCGGCGATGTCCCGGTCGTAGCGCTCTGCCCAAAGATGCCCGCCGGTGGTGCCGTCGATCATCTGCGCGTTGATGCGGATGCGGCTCGCGGCGCGCCTGACACTGCCTTCGAGCACGTAGCGCACGCCGAGCTCGTGGCTGACCTGCCGGATGTCCGGCGCCTTGCCCTTGTAGGCGAAGGAGGAGTTGCGGGCGATGACGAAGAGCCCGGAGACTTTCGAGAGGTCGGTGATGATGTCCTCGGTGATCCCGTCGGCAAAATAGCCCTGCTCCGGGTCGCCCGACATGTTGTCGAAGGGGAGGACCGCGATCGACGGCTTGTCGGGAACGGTCGGCGGTCCGCCGACGGCGCTGAGCGCGTTCGCTCCGTCGACGCCGGGCGACCACGACCAGACGTGAACGGGGCGCGCGATGTTCTTCACCTCGTGCCGGCCGCGGTCGACGAAATCGACGGCGACGCGGCCGTGAATGTGCTCGTGCACGCTGTCGGAGATCGCCACGCCGCCGGGCGCCGCCAGCGATTCCAGCCGCGCCGCGATGTTGACGCCGTCGCCGTAGAGGTCGTCGCCCTCGATCATCACGTCGCCGAGATTGACGCCGATGCGCAGCACCATCCGCAGCGCTTCCGGCAAGGGCTCGTTGGCAACCGCCATCGCGTGCTGCACCTCGGTGGCGCATTCGACGGCGTTGACGGCGCTGCCGAACTCCACCAAGAGCGCATCGCCGATTTCCTTGAAGACACGGCCGCGATGACGGGCGACGAGCGGCTCGAACACGTCCTTCCGCCGCGTCTTCAGCGTCGCAAGCGTGGTCGCCTCGTCGAGCTCCATGAGCCGGCTGTAGCCGACGACGTCGGCCGCCAGGATCGCCGCCAGACGACGCTGAATGGGTTCTGCGGACATTGGGGGATCAAGTGTGCCTTCCAAGCACCTTCGTCAAATTCTAAGAGCAGCCTACTGACAAGTCCATGCGGTCCTTGCCGGAACGCCCCGGCATGCCATATCTCTCCCCATCCTTAGCCGGCCTCCCAGCCTGCCATTCCCCGGAGCCTCCATGACCGCGCATCTTTTCGCGCCGCTCTCCATCGATGGCCTCGCTTTCCGGAACCGCATCGCCGTCGCGCCGATGTGCCAGTATTCGGCCGCCGACGGCACGGCCACCGATTGGCACATGCAGCACTGGATGACGCTCGCGATGTCCGGTGCCGGCATGGTGACCATCGAGGCGACGGCCGTGGAGCGGCGCGGGCGCATCACGCATGGCTGCCTCGGGCTCTATTCCGACGAGAACGAGGCGGCGGCGCGTCGCACGCTTTATGCCGCGCGAAGAGTCGCACCCGAGGGCACACGCTTCGGCATCCAGCTCGCACACGCCGGCGGCAAAGCCTCTAACCGCGTGCCGTGGGCCGGCGGCGGGCCGCTGCCGGCCGGCGATGACCCGTGGCAGACGATCGGCCCTTCCGCGATCCCCTTCGACGAGGGCTGGAACGTGCCGACGCCGCTCGATGCGGAGGGCATCGCGCGGCTCGTAGAGGCTTTCGTGCAGGCGGCGAAGCGGGCCGAGCGCGCCGGCTTCGACTATGTCGAGCTGCATGGCGCGCACGGTTATTTGATGCACGAATTCCTCTCGCCCTTCTCCAACAAGCGCGAGGACGAATATGGCGGACCGCTTCAGAACCGCGTGCGGCTGATCCTTGACGTGGCGCGCGCCGTGCGCGCGGCGCTGCCGAAGCACATCCTCCTCGGCGCGCGGCTTTCGGCGAGCGAATGGATGGAGGGCGGCTTCTCGCCCGACGAGGCGGTCATCGTCGCGCGCGCCTTGAGGGAGGCAGGCGTCGGCTATGTCTGTGCCTCTTCCGGCGGCAACCTCGCCAAGGCACGAATCCCGATGACGCCGCTCTACCAGGTCCCTTTCGCCGAGAAGATCCGCCGCGAGGTTGGGATCGCCACCCGCGCAGTCGGGCTGATCACCGAGCCCGAAGAGGCGGAGGCGATTGTCACGGAAGGGAAGGCGGACGTGGTGGCGCTCGCCCGCGCCATCCTGGCCGATCCGCGCTGGCCGTGGCGGGCGGCTGCCGCTCTCGGGCATGAATTCCCGACGCCTCCGCAATACGCCCGCGCCGCGCCGACCATGGCGAAATGGGCGGCGCCGGTGAAGCGCGAGGTGGCCGCGTAGTTCGCGCCGCGCGGTCGAAAATCCGCTATGCTTCCCGCCCGTCGCGCTAAAACGCGGCGACAGAGGAGGAAGCGCATGCCCTTTTACATGATCCAGGCGTCCTACAAGGAAACGGCCGCCAAGGCTCTCATCGCCCGGCCGCACGATCGCAGCGAAGTCGTCAGGAAGATGATCGAGTCGCTTGGTGGCAAGCTACATTCATTTTTCCTCGCTTTCGGCGACTACGACGTCGTCGCGATCGTCGAGGCGCCGAGCAACGAGGCGGCTGTCGCGGCTGGCCTCGCCACCGTTTCGGGTGGAGCGCTGTCGCACTACAAGACCACCGTCCTCATCCCCCCGAAAGAAGCGGTCGCGGCCATGAAGAAGGCGAAGAAGATCGCCTACACGCCGCCCAAATAGATCGAGGCTCTGATGGCGAAATGGGACGCGGGCGGCACAGTCCGCGTCGGTATCGGCGGATGGACCTTCGCGCCTTGGCGCGGCGTCTTCTATCCGGAGAAGCTGCCGGCGAAGCGCGAGCTTGAGCACGCGAGCCGCCGCCTGACCGCGATTGAGATCAACGGCACCTTCTATCGCAGCCAGAGCCCGAAGAGCTTTGCCAAGTGGCGCGACGAAACTCCGGACGACTTCGTCTTCGCGGTGAAGGGCCACCGCGCCGTCGTCAACGCCAAGAAGCTCGGCGAGGCAGGAGGCGCCGTCGAGTGGTTCTTCAAGTCGGGGATCGGCGAGCTCAAGGAGAAGCTCGGGCCGGTGCTCTGGCAGTTCGCGCCGTTCAAGAAATTCGACGCGGAGGATCTTGGCGCGTTCCTAGCGCTCTTGCCGAAGGAGATCGGTGGCCGAGAGCTGCGCCACGCGATCGAGGTGCGCTCCAAGAGCTTTCTCGTTCCGGAGTTCGTTGAGCTTGCGGCAACGCACGGCGTCGCCATCGTCTTCGCCGATTCCGACGCGCATCCGGCGATCGCCGACGTCACGGCGGACTTTGTCTACGCGCGCCTGCAAAGGTCCGTCGCCGAAGTCGAGACCGGATATTCAGAGGCTGACCTCGACCGGTGGACGGCGCGCGCCAAGACCTGGGCGGCGGGAGGCACGCCCGACGATCTGCCGACGATCGGCAAAGGCGCGCCGAAGATGACGAAGCGCGATGTCTTCGTCTTCTTCATCTCAGGCGCGAAGGAGCGGAACCCTGCGGCAGCGGAAGCGCTGATCAAGCGGCTCGGCTAAACGCTCACGGCTTCTCAACGATGGCCGAAAAAGGAGAGGGCCGGCACGGTGGCCGGCCCCAAGGCGGACAGGAGGTTGGGCGGAAGCGGATGCCCAAGGCGGGAGGAATGCCTTGGCATCCGATGCGCGACGAGAATGTGGCAGGATCGCGTGTCGGCAGCGTTGCTTCGGCCGAGCAATCGGGTTTCGCGCGGCGGCCGAAATGTTTCGCGGATGCGCCACCCGTCAGCCTTCAGACTTAAGGTAAACGAAGGGTTTCAATCGCGCGCCATGCGGGAGGGTGAGAGAACGCGAGCCAAACGGGCTGCTTCGCGAAAATCGCGAAAGGCAGCCCTTGGAGGCTTCAAATGTCGCGTCTCATCCGGCGCTTCGCAGCCGACCAGGCCGGCGCTTCTGCGATCGAATACGCGCTCGTCGCATCGCTGATCGCCGTCGCCATCATTGGCGTGCTCGCAACGATCGGCATCAACCTTCGCGACAAGGCGATGGATATCGCTGTTAGCATCGGTAATGCCTAGCATCGGTAACGCCTAACGCCGGGCAATGAGAGGCACGCGCGAGGGCTGCCTTGCCCCGGCCTGCGTGACGCGGCATTGAAGCCGCGTGACACTCGAGCCGCCGAAAATCCTTGCCCCGCGATCCGCGTCCCGCTCCGAGGCCGTGGTCAATACGCTTCAGGCCGAGATCATCGAGGAGCAGGCGGCGACACTAGGCC
This sequence comes from uncultured Alphaproteobacteria bacterium, assembly GCA_963761005.1. GTDB lineage: Bacteria > Pseudomonadota > Alphaproteobacteria > Rhizobiales > Afifellaceae > DASWJZ01. The sequence continues at coordinate 153,516 of CAVXFK010000018.1, read as the reverse complement.
GGCTCACTCGAAGCTTCGAGACGGCGCTCGCCGCATGGCGCGCGGCTGAGACCTCCGGCGAAGGCGCAGATCGCTGCGCACAGCTCCGCGACGAGGCAGCCGATGCATTGTGGGAGTTCGTTGTGCAGCGTGAAGCCTGTGGGCTGCGGAACACGGAGGCGGTGCTCCGCGAGTACCGCGTGCCGGCGTCGCTCAAGTTCAGGATGGGCGCTATCCGTCGCGGATGATCCGACCTGGCGTGAGAGGGCTCGCAGGCCGCGCGCGTTAAGGAGCCGTTTAGGTTGCGGTGACATGAATTTCGGGCGCGAACGCGTCATGCCCACGCGGGCATCGCTGCGCCATCGGGGATGAATGTCATGTTGCAGCGTAGCCTCGTCCTCCTCGCTCCGATCGCTTTCATGCTTGGTGCTGCCGCACCGGCACAGGCCGACGGCGGCGATGCGGTGCTCGCCGGCGTTGCCGGCTTCGCGGTCGGTACGATCTTCGGAAACGCGGTCGCCCAGCCGCACTATTACGCGCCGGCGCCCGTTTATGTCGCGCCGCCGCCGCCCATCGTCTATCAGCCGGTGCCGGTCTACTATGCGCCGGCGCCGTGGACACCCGACTGGTACACCTATTGCGGGCGGAAATATCAAAGCTTCGATCCGCGCTCCGGCACCTTTCTCGGCTTCGACGGCTACCGGCACATCTGCGACTGACCCGGGCGTCGCTCTCCGAGCTTTGAAGGCCGGCCCAAGCGCCGGCCTTATTCTCGGCCAACTATCCGCTAAGACGCCGGCTTGATGCGGAACTTTTGCCGTTCATTCAGGGTTCAGATGAACAGGCCGAAATATGCCGTCTAAGGGGCGCGAAGGGCGCCCGGGCGCCCGCAACCGGCGCGCGAACGGAGACACGACCATGCGTTTCATGAAGCCCACGGCGGCGCTGCTCGCTCTGGCGATCGGTGCGCTTTCCTTCTCGGGTGTCGCGGAAGCGCGGCATCGCCATCACAACAGCGGCGGAGAGGCACTTGCTGCCGGCATTTTCGGCCTGGCCGCCGGCGCCATCGTCGCCGGCGCGTTGTCGCAGCCGCGCTACTATTCGGACTACTACTATCCGGAGCCGGTCTACGTCGCGCCGTCGCCTCCACCCGTGGTCTATCAGCCGCGCTACCAGCCCGCGCCGGTCTACTATGCCGGTCCTCAGCCCTGGACGCCGGAGTGGTACGACTATTGCCACGCCCGCTACCGCTCGTTCGACGGACGGACGGGCTACTTCCTCGGATATGACAGGCAGTACCATTTCTGCCAGTGACGTCTTCCGTCGCTGACGATCTCACTTGATCGACGAATGGGCCGGCTTCGCGCCGGCCTTTTCTTTTCGCGTTTCGGCGCCAAGCATTCTTTCATGTGTCGACAATGAGGCAAGGCGTCGATTCATGCAATGCAGCCATGCTCTGGTGCATACAAAACTCTATCTGAAGAAGAATCATGGCACGCTCAAAATAGTCTTCCGGTGCCTTTATGCAGAATGACTGCCGTGTCACCCCGGTCGGGTTAATTTCCGCCCCACAAAAACGTTGCTTCTCCGCCCAATTCTTTCGCGCCGAAGGCAAAGTCTGGCCCTCTTTTGCCAGCTGTTCAGCCGCCTTGGACGAAACTTTGAAGGAGAAGTGGGCTGATGCCCCGTTTGGTAAGGAGCCTTTTTACCGCCGCTCTGTTTGCGGTCTCACTTGCAGCCAATGACGGAAGCGCGGTCGCCCAAACGGGGCGCGCCTCCTGGTACGCATTGACCTCGACCACGGCCTCCGGCGAGCGCTGCGATCCCGGCGCTCTCACCGCAGCGCATCGCTCGCTTCCCTTCGGAACGAAGGTGCGGGTCGAGAATCTGAAGAACGGACGCTCGGTAGTGGTGCGCATCAACGACCGCGGTCCCTACGTCAGGGGTCGCATCATCGACCTGACGAGGGCCGCTGCAGGCAGGCTTGGGTTTGTCAAATCCGGTGTCGCTTCCGTGCGCATAACCGTCCTCGAAAGCAGCTAAAAGCCTAGGTTTCCCAACGCCGAGCCCGCTGCTTCTGCACGCGATTCGCGCTTGCCGAGGCGGCGGGCTTGTGCATAAGTGACCGGGCGACGGCTTCGTTTGCGGAAGCCGGCGAGGTTGGATGGGCCCTGAGGATTTTTTGGTTTCCCGGCCGTAATGAATGACTCCTCTCCGAATACCGCACGCCCGCCCGCGTCGGCGCTGACCCTTTGTTTGGGGGCGAGCACCGGCATTTCAGTGATTCTGCGAGAGGACTTCGAGTGATGAGCGAGAACGGCGGCGACGACGACGATTTTGAGCGTCGCGAGCAGCGTGACCGCGATCGTGGTCCCCGGCGTGGCGGACAGCGCGAGTTCGGGGGCGAGAGAGATTTCGGTGGCGACACGCCACCGCCAGGCGGCGGCTTCGGCGACCGCTTCGGCGGTGGTGGCGGTGGTGGCTATCGCGGCGGTGGCGATCGTGACGGCGGCGGTGGCGGTGGTGGCTATCGCGGCGGCGGCGGTGGCGGTGGCTATCGCGGCGGCGGCGGTGGCGGCGGCTATCGTGGCGGTGGCGACCGCGAAGGCGGCGGTGGTGGTGGCTATCGCGGCGGCGGCGGTGGCGGTGGCTATCGCGGCGGTGGCAGCGGCGGTGGCGGCGGATTCCGCAGCGGCGGCGGCGGCGGTGGCGGTTATCAGGACCGTGAGCCGCGCGAGCGCGGGCCACGCCAGAACGGCACGCTGAAGTTCTTCAACAACGATCGCGGCTTCGGCTTCATCACGCCGGAGTCGGGCGGCAAGGATGTCTTCGTCCACATCTCCGCGATCGAGCGCTCCGGCCTGCAGCAGCTGGCGGAAGGCACGAAGCTCTCCTTCGAGACCGAGGACGATCGTCGCGGCCGTGGGCCGCAGGCGGTGAACCTGCAGATCGTGGAAGAATAGCCGGACGGCTTTTCAACGGAATTCAAGCGGCGGGGGCATTTCCCGCCGCTTTCATTTTCGGACGATGGGGACGTGGCAGCGAGGAGGCCGCCACTCGCTTGTCCGCTTAAGTCACCCTCGGGCGAGCGTAGCGAGACCCGAGGATGACAGTTCGTTGGGTGCCGCGTTTCGCCTAGCTGAGCGCATTGCAGAAGCGCTGAATGCGCGTGCACGCCTCTTCGAGAATGTTCGCGGCCGTCGCGTAGGAGATGCGGAAATTCGGACCGAGCCCGAAAGCCGTGCCGTGCACGACGGCGACGCCCTCGGCGTCGAGCAGCTCGCGACAGAAGTCCTCGTCGCTTTCGATCTTGTTGCCCGACGGTGCCGTCTTGCCGATCGTGCCGGCGCATGACGGATAGACGTAGAACGCGCCCTCCGGTGACGGGCACTTGATGCCGTTCGCCTGGTTCAGCATCGACACGACGAGGTCGCGCCGCTCCTGGAATGCCTTCACGAATTTCGGGATGAAGTCCTGCGGCCCGGTCAACGCTTCGGTCGCCGCCCATTGCGCGATCGAGCAGGCGCCCGACGTCTGCTGGCCCTGGATCATCACCATCGCGTCGACGAGCGGCTTCGGGCCGGCGCCGAAACCGATGCGCCAGCCGGTCATCGCGTAGGTTTTCGACACGCCGTTCATGGTGAGCGTGCGCTCATAGAGCTTCGGCTCGACCTCGGCGATCGTGGCGAACGGCTCGTCCGTGTAGAGCAGGTGCTCGTACATGTCGTCGGTCAGGATCCAGACCTGCGGGTGCTTCAGGAGCACGTCCGTCAGCGCCTTCAGCTCCTTCGCAGAATAGGCGGCGCCCGACGGGTTCGACGGCGCGTTGAAGATCAGCCACTTGGTGCGCTTGGTGATCGCCTTGTCGAGCGCCTCAGGAGTAAGCTTGAAGCCGGTCTCGATCGGGCAATCGACGAAGCGCGCCTCGCCGCCGTTGAGCGCCACCATCTCCGGATAGCTCACCCAGTAGGGCGCGGGGATCAGCACCTCGTCGCCGGGATTCAGCGTGGCGACGAAGGCGTTGTAGAGCACCTGCTTGCCGCCGGTGCCGACGATCACTTGTTCGGGCTTGTAGTCGAGCCCGTTCTCGCGCTTGAACTTTTCCGCGACCGCCTTGCGGAGCGGCGCGATGCCGGCGACCGGCGGATACTTCGTCTCGCCGCGGCGGATCGCGGCGATCGCCGCCTCCTTGATGTTGTCCGGCGTGTCGAAATCCGGCTCGCCCGCGCCAAGCCCGATCACGTCGCGGCCGGCCGCTTTCAGGTCGCGCGCCTTCTGCGTGACCGCGATCGTGGCGGACGGCTTGACCCGCGCAAGGCTGTCGGCAAGGAAGCTCATGGCTCGCTCCGGAACGCTCTGGCGAAAGGTGGAAACGGCGGCGGACCCTATTGCCGGAGCGTCGGCATCGCAAGCGCGAATGCGCTTCCCAATTGATCAACATCGCCAATTGGTCCCGCCAAGGATATTCGTTTGACCGGATGCACCGCCGGAGAAATCGTAGGCGTCGAAACTCCGGCGGTGGGACTGATGCTGACGCTCTATTCACAACAGATCTCTGGCAATTCCTACAAGCCGCGCCTCCTGCTCGCGCTCTTGAAGATTCCGTTTCGTATCGTCGACATGGACACCTATGGCGGCGGAACGCGCACGCCGGATTTTCTTGCGAAGAACCCGATCGGACGCGTGCCGCTCGTCGCGTTCGACGACGGACGACACCTGGCGGAATCGAACGCAATCCTGCTCCACTTCGCCGAGGGCACGAAATATCTGCCTGCCAATTCCTACGATCGCGCCAAGGCCTACGAGTGGCTGTTCTTCGAGCAGTACCGAGCACGAGCCGGCGATCGCCGTTCGCCGCTCGCTTCTGACCGCGCGGGAGCGCGCGCACTGGAAGACGCCGGAGCGGCTGGCGCAGACCCTCGAGAAGGGCAACGCCGCGCTTTCGGTGATGGAGAGGCGGCTTTCAAAGGCCGACTGGCTGGCCGGAAACGCCTATTCGGTCGCCGACATTGCGCTCTTCGCCTACACCCACTGTGCGGGCGAAGGCGGCTACGACCTCTCGGCGTTTCCGGGTGTCGAGGCGTGGCTGAAGCGCGTCGCCAGCCAGCCCGGCCACGTGACGATCGACTGGCGGCCTTGAGCCCGCCGCTGCTGCTGCCTGGCGGCGCCGGCTCTTAACCTCGCCTTAGCGCGCCTGCCGCGATGGTCGCTGGCAATGTTCCGCTCGCCCCCCATCGCCGCGCATTTCCGCGACGCCGCCTGGATCGATGCGGAGCGCGTGCGTGGTTACTCGCTTCTTTTCCTCGTCCTTTTCGCGTGCGCGATGCTCGCGCTCTGGACCACCGGGCACGGCCTCCTCGACGGCTGGGGACGGCCGATCGGGACGGATTTCGCCAACCCCTACGCCGCCGGACGGCTCGCCTTGGAGGGCCGGACGGCCGACGTCTACGATCTCTCCAGCCTGTTCGCGAAAGAAGCGGCAGTCACCGGGCAATCGGAGAACGTCTACGGCTGGCACTACCCGCCGATCTTCCTCCTCGTCGCGGCACCGCTTTCGGCGCTCCCCTATGTCGCCGCGCTCTTCGTCTGGCTCGCGGCCGGTCTGTCGCTCTATCTCGTTGCGATATGGGCGATCCTGCCGCGACCGTTGGCGCTCCTTGCAGCGGCGGCGTTCCCGGCCGTCTTCGTCACGATCGGGCACGGGCAGAACGCTTTCCTGACCGCCGGCCTCCTCGGGCTCGGGCTCGCGCTGCTTGAACGGCGGCCGTGGCTAGCGGGGCTTCTCCTCGGCTGCCTCTGCTTCAAGCCGCATCTCGGGCTGGTCTTGCCCTTCGTGTTCATTGCAGCGCGACAGTGGAAGCCGTTTTTCGGCGCCGCGATCGCCGTTGTTCTTCTTTGCGCTTTGAGCGTCGTTGCCTTCGGCATCGAGCCCTGGCGCGCGTTTCTCGCGAGCGAAGAAGTCACGCGAACGGTCGTGCTCGAGCAGACCGTGACCGGCTGGTTCAAGATCCAAAGCCTGTTCGCAGCGGTGCGCGGCCTCGGTGGATCGATCGCCGCGGCCTATGTCGCGCAAGGCCTGCTGTCGCTTGCCGTGCTTCTCGTGCTGGTGCGCGCGTGGATCGGTGGCGGCGGGCGCAAGGCCAAGGCGGCGGTCCCGCTCGCCGCGCTTCTCGTCACGCCGTACGTACTCGACTACGACATGCTGCTGATCGCGCCGGCCGTGGCGTTTCTCGTGGCTGACGGGCTGGAGAAGGGCTTCCGCCCCTACGAGAAGGCGCTGCTCACCGCCGCCTGGATCGCGCCGCTTCTGGCGCGCCCGGCGGCGCAGCATCTCTACCTGCCGCTCGGGCTCGTCGTCACTTTGGCGCTTTTCGCGATGGCCTGCGCGGAGCAGTTGCCCCGCGTGATGGCTCAGACGCCGAAGGCGATCCGCAGAATCTCGTAGCTGCGCGCGCCGCCCGGAGCGGTGACCTCGACCGTGTCGCCGACGCTCTTGCCGATCAGCGCCCGCGCGATCGGGGAGGAGATCGAGATACGGCCTTCCTTCACGTCGGCCTCGACGTCGCCGACGATCCGGTAGACCTTCTTCTCCTCGGTGTCCTCGTCGACCAGCGTGACCTTGGCGCCGAACTTCACCGTGTCGCCGGAGAGCTTGGAGACGTCGATCACCTCGGCGCGGCTGAGCTTGTCCTCGATCTCCGCGATGCGGCCCTCGTTCAGGCTCTGCGCTTCCTTGGCGGCGTGGTACTCGGCATTCTCGGACAGGTCGCCATGCGTGCGCGCATCCGAAATCGCCTGGATGATGCGCGGGCGCTCCTCCGACGTGAGGCGTTTCAATTCCGCCTCGAGCGTCGAATAGCCACTCGCCGTCATCGGCACCTTTTCCATCTCAACCTCCAGGACCGGCGAACCCGCCGGGCAATACAAAAACCGGGCGTTCCGTCCTTTCGGAACACCCCGTGGGCAAAGTCGGTCAGGCGGCTGTGAAGTAGGATTGCAGCGGCCTGACTTCAAGCTGACCGCTCAACAGCGCCTCGATCCCGAGGGCTGCTGCACTCGCACCTGCCAGGGTCGTGAAATACGGAACCTTGTGCAGAAGCGCTTCGCGCCTGAGCGAACGGCTGTCGGACAGAGCTTGCGCTCCCTCCGTGGTGTTTATCACCAGTTGCACCTCGCCGTTCTTGATAGCATCCACGATATGCGGCCTGCCTTCAAGCACCTTGTTGATGCGCTCGCAGGGGATGTTCCGGGCCGCGAGGAAGCGCTGCGTCCCGGCTGTGGCAATCAGACGAAAACCGAGCTTTGACAAGCGGTTAACCGTCTTGACGACGCGCTCCTTGTCGACGTCCTTGACCGAAACGAAGGCCGTGCCGCCGGACGGCAGCATGGTTCCGGCGCCGATCTGGCTCTTGGCGAAGGCGAGCGGGAAGGCGACATCGATTCCCATGACTTCGCCCGTTGATTTCATCTCCGGCCCGAGCAGCGTGTCGACGTTCGGGAAGCGGGCGAAAGGGAACACCGCCTCCTTCACCGATATCTGTTTTGGACGTGGCGGTTTCAGCGCGAAGTCGCGAAGCTTCGCGCCGGCCATGATCTTGGCGGCAATCTTGGCGACCGGCATGCCGACCGCCTTGGCAACGAAAGGTACGGTGCGCGAGGCGCGCGGATTGACCTCAAGCACGTAGATGTCGCCGTTCTTGACCGCATACTGCACGTTCATCAGCCCGACGACCTGAAGCGCCCTGGCGAGCGCGATCGTCTGCCGCTCAATCTCCGCGATCGTCTTGGCAGAGAGCGAATGCGGCGGCAGCGAGCAGGCGGAATCGCCGGAATGGATCCCCGCTTCCTCGATGTGCTCCATCACGCCGCAGACGAAAACGTCACTGCTGTCGGAGAGCGCGTCGACATCGACCTCGATCGCGTCGGAGAGGTAGGAATCGATCAGGACCGGCGAGGTGCCGGAGACGACGACAGCGTGCGCCATGTATCGCTCAAGGCTCGCCGGGTCGCGCACGATCTCCATCGCGCGCCCGCCGAGGACATACGACGGGCGAATGACGACCGGGTAGCCGATCCGCTCGGGGATGCGTCGCGCCTCCTCGACCGAGCGCGCGGTGCCGTTCTCCGGCTGCTTGAGTCCGAGACGCTGGATGAGCTCCTGGAACCGCTCGCGATCCTCGGCAAGGTCGATCATGTCGGGCGAGGTGCCGAGGATCGGCACGTTCGCGTCCTGAAGTGCGGCCGCGAGCTTCAAAGGAGTCTGCCCGCCGAACTGCACGATGACGCCGAGGAGATTCCCCCGCGACTGCTCGACGTGCACGATCTCAAGCACGTCCTCCGCCGTGAGCGGCTCGAAATAGAGCCGGTCGGAGGTGTCGTAGTCGGTCGAGACGGTCTCCGGGTTGCAGTTCACCATCACCGATTCGATGCCGGACTTGTCGAGCGCGAATGCGGCGTGGCAGCAGCAATAGTCGAACTCGATGCCCTGGCCGATGCGGTTCGGCCCGCCGCCGAGGATGATGACCTTGTTGCGGTCCGATGGCCGCGCCTCGTCCTCCGGCCGGCCGCCGAAGGCGGTCTCGTAGGTCGAATACATGTAAGCCGTGGGCGCGGCGAACTCCGCCGCGCAGGTGTCGACGCGCTTGAAGACCGGCGTGACGCCGAGCCGCCGCCGGAGCGCGCTCACCTCCGCTTCGCTCCTTCCGGAAAGCGTCGCAAGCCGCGCATCGGAGAAGCCTTGCGCCTTCAGCTGCCGCATGAGCCGTGCGCTTTCCGGCAGGCCGTGCTCGCGCACGCGCCCCTCCCAATCCACGATCTTCGCGATCTCGCGCAGGAACCAGGGATCGACCCGGCAGGATTCGTGGATCAGCTCAATGTCGAAGCCGCGGCGGAGCGCTTCGGCGATTCTGAGCAGCCGGTCGGGGCGCGGCGTCGCGATCGCCGCGCGCACGGCGTTCTCGTCGTCGCCGATCCCGAGGTCTGGAATCTCGACTTCGTCGAGGCCGGTGAGCCCGGTCTCGAGGCCTCGCAGCGCCTTCTGCAGCGACTCCGCGAAGGTGCGGCCGATCGCCATCACCTCGCCGACCGACTTCATCGAGGTGGTCAGCACCGGCTCGGCGCTCGGGAACTTTTCGAATGCGAAGCGCGGGATCTTGGTGACGACGTAGTCGATGGTCGGCTCGAACGACGCCGGCATGGCGCCGGCCGTGATGTCGTTCTCAAGCTCGTCGAGCGTGTAGCCGACGGCAAGCCGTGCCGCGACCTTGGCGATCGGGAAGCCGGTTGCCTTCGAGGCGAGCGCGGAAGACCGAGACACGCGCGGGTTCATCTCGATCACCACCATGCGCCCGTTCTCGGGGTCGACGGCGAACTGAACGTTCGAGCCGCCGGTCTCCACCCCGATCTCACGGAGGACCGCGATCGAGGCGTCGCGCATCAATTGATATTCCTTGTCGGTCAAGGTGAGCGCCGGCGCGACGGTGATCGAATCGCCGGTATGGACACCCATAGGGTCGACGTTCTCGATCGAGCAGATGATGATGCAGTTGTCGTCCTTGTCGCGGACGACCTCCATCTCGAACTCCTTCCAGCCGAGCACCGATTCCTCGATCAGGACCTCGTTCGTCGGCGAGGCGTCGAGGCCGCCGAGCACAAGCTCGTAGAGCTCGTCGAGCGTATAGGCGATGCCGCCGCCGGTGCCGGCGAGCGTGAAGGAAGGCCGGATGATCGCCGGCAGACCTGTCTCCTTCAACGCATGCAGCGCCTGGAGCTGCGCGGAGAGCCGATGCTCGTCGCGCCGAAGCCGCTCGCCGACGGCCCACTCCGCTTCGAAGGAGGAAAGCGCGTGCGCCCGCGCCGGCCCCGCGGGATGCTTCGCCTCGATTGCCGCGATCCGCGTCTCGCGCTCCTCGCGGAAGCGCTTCTTCAATTCCGAGGTGTTGACGAACGCGGCCTTCGGGGTCTCAAGCCCGATCCGCTGCATCGCCTCGCGGAAGAGCTCGCGGTCCTCCGCCATGTCGATGGCGTCGGCCGTGGCGCCGATCATCTCCACGTCGAATTTCTCAAGCACGCCCATCTTCCTGAGCGAGAGCGCAGTGTTGAGCGCCGTCTGCCCGCCCATCGTCGGCAGCAGCGCAAAACCACCGGGAAGGACGTGCCGCTCCTTCTCGATGATCTTCGCGACGATCTCCGGCGTGATCGGCTCGATATAGGTGGCGTCGGCGAGCTCCGGATCGGTCATGATCGTCGCCGGATTCGAATTGACGAGCACGATCCGGTAGCCCTCGGCCTTGAGCGCCTTCACCGCCTGCGTGCCGGAATAGTCGAACTCGCAGGCCTGGCCGATGACGATCGGGCCCGCGCCGATGACGAGGATGGTGGAGATGTCGGTGCGTTTCGGCATCGATTGAGGCGTGGTTCGAACGAAGCCCCGGCACGGCGGCTCCGCCCGGGGCTGGTCAACGGAATCTGTTAGATTTCGTGGCGCTTATAGGCGCAATCGTTGCCACGGGGAAGGGCGCCTGGGCCCGGTGTCGGTGCGAGGCTACGCGGCGTCGCGGCGGTCCATCGCCTTGAGCAGCCCGGCAATGTCAGGCTCTTCGTCCTCGGTCGCGCGCTCGGCGCTCACAAGCGTCCCGTCGAACGCCTCAACGCCTACCGAAAGCGCGTAGCAGGCAAGCTCCACGGTCTTCGGGATGATGACCTTCTTCGCGCCGCGATTGCCGGTCTCGTAGTATTGGATCATCCGCTTCTTGAGGCCGAGCTTCTCCGCCGCCTCTTTCTGCTTGAGGCCGCGCGACTTGCGCCAGGCCCTGAACTCGGCTGGGCTCATCTTCCCCTCCAGGCGTAACGATAGGGCCAGATTGCGGCCGTGCGGCGACCGACGCCTGGCAGAGTTCGGTCGGTTCTTCGTCACAATCAAGAGCGCCGGCCGGGCGAGGGACGCAATTCAGGCACAAGTCGCGGAGGGCGGCGCTGATCGGCTATATCGGCGGGGGCGATGCCGATAGGGCCAGTGGAGAAGGAGCGGAGCGGGGAGCCATGAACAATCAAAACGAGGACGCCATTCGCCATCTCGCCCAGCGCCTGCTCGAGATGGGCGTGAGCGACATGCCGCCGCGCGAGCGCAAGGTGCTCGAGAAGCTCGCGCACCGGCTCGCCATCTCGCGCAACGTCAATCTTGAATTCGACCAGCAGCTTACCTTCGGGGATCGCGTGGCGGATCGGGTCGCCGAGATCGGCGGCTCGTGGAGCTTCATCATCGGCTTCGGTGTCCTCGTCGCCGTCTGGATGCTGGGCAATGCGGCACTCATGGCCGGCATTGGCGGCGCCTTCGATCCTTATCCTTTCATCTTTCTGAATCTCATCCTTTCGCTTCTCGCCGCCATCCAGGCGCCCGTCATCATGATGTCGCAGAACCGTCAGGCGGCGAAGGACCGGATCGCCGCGGGGCACGATTACGAGGTGAACCTGAAGTCCGAGATTGAGATTGCGGCGCTGCACGACAAGCTCGACCAGATCCGCACGCACGAGCTGGCGCTTCTGATCGAGCGCATGGAAACAGCGCTTGCGGAGCGCGAGGAGAGCCGATCGCAGTCGTCGTGAAGGGCGCGTTCGGCCTGAAACTTGCCGCCGTTCGCGGCTTATGCTTGGCATCCCCGGCGTGAAGCGCGCAGGGACCATGGAGGCGATCGATGCGTTGGCAAGGCCGGCGGCAGAGCGAGAACATCCGCGACATGCGGGGAAGCGGCGGCTTTGGAGGCGGCCTCGGGGGCGGTCTCGGAGGCGGCTATGGCCGCAGCCCGATCGGCGTGCGCCACGTCAGCGGCGGCGGTATCGGCGTGGTGATCGTGATTCTGGTCGTTGCCTATTTCCTTGGCATCAACCCGCTGCAGCTTCTATCCGGCGACCTCTCGGGCGTCGGCACGCAGCAGAGCGGCCAGCCAGTGCAGAGCGGCGCGAGCGACGAGATGCGCGCCTTCGTGGCGACCGTGCTCGCCGATACGGAGGATGCCTGGACCGCGATCCTGAAAGGGGAGGGCAAGGACTATCCGAAGCCGACGCTGACGCTCTTCTCCGGCAGCGTGCAGTCGGCCTGCGGCACGGCGAGCGCTGCGACCGGGCCGTTCTATTGCCCGGGCGACCAGAACGTTTACATCGACCTCGACTTCTATAACGAGCTCCGCACGCGCTTCGGAGCGCCGGGCGACTTCGCCGAGGCCTACGTGCTCGCGCATGAGGTCGGCCACCACGTGCAGAACGTGCTCGGCATTCTGCCGGCCGTGCACGAGAGGGAAGCGCGGCTCAGCAAGAGCGCGGCGAATGCGCTGTCGGTCCGCACCGAGCTGCAGGCCGACTGCTTTGCCGGGGTCTGGGCGCACCATACCGAGCAGGAAGGCATCCTCGATCCGGGCGACATCGACGAGGCGCTGACCGCGGCGTCCGCCGTCGGCGACGACAGGCTGCAGCAGCAGGGGCAGGGCTACGTCGTGCCCGACAGTTTCACGCACGGCACTTCCAAGCAGCGCGCGAGCTGGTTCCGCCGCGGTTACGACAAGGGAACGATCGAAGCCTGCGACACATTCTCAGGCGATATTTGAACCGCGCGCACCGCAAGCGCGGAGGAGGGGCGAGAAGTCGATGGCGCACATCACCTACCGGATCGTCGAGCATGACGGCGGCTGGGCCTACAAGCTCGGCGACGTCTTCTCCGAGACGTTCCGCAGCCGCGATGCGGCCGTCAAGGCGGCGCACCGCGTCGCGGTTGAGCAGCGGGCGCCGGGCGAAACCCATGCGATCCAATACGAGGATGCCGACGGCAACTGGCACGAGGAGCTGTCGCGCGGCAGCGACCGCCCGGACGCGGACGTGGAGGAGTAGGGGTCAAGGGAAGTCAGGGACTCATTTCCGCTTTGACGGTGCGCTCGTCTGCAGCATATTTGCAACGTTCGCAGAAGCGTCGCTATGGCAACTAAGACGGCAGCAGGGTCGAGGCAGGGGGCAGTCAGATCGCGTGTCCAGGTCAGGAACCCGGTCACAAAGCAATGGGTGAAAATCGACACAAAAAGCGGCCGCATAGTTGACGTGAAAAAATCCCCCGGTCCCTTCAAGGGTGTCCGAAAGAAATAGATGGCGCTGCTCTACAGCCCTCTGGACGGGTCGGAACTGGCCGATCCAATTGAGCCACATCCGCGGTCGGCATTCTTGATGCTCCATGACAATGATCGTGTCGCACGGTCGAAGCGAGAATGCAGGCAATTGCGAAGGAGGAGCTCAAGAAGGCTGGTTTTGAGTCGCGGGCGGCCTCCGACCTGCGTCGTTCAGGCGATTTCCTCTCAAAAATCATCCGGATGATCCGAGGCTGCGGCGTCGGCGTCGCGATCTTCTCCGATGCGACTCCTCCTCGGACGCTTGCGAATATCTTCTTCGAGGTGGGCTACTGCCTCGCGCTCGGAAAGCCAACTTATCTCCTCCTTGCCGGGAAGAACGCGGCCCCCTCAGATTTTGTTCGCTCAGAATGGATCGAATATCGCGACCGCGAGGAGGATCAGTTTCGTCGCGCAGTGGAGGAGGCATTTGCGGAGATCGATGAATACGCAAAATACGTGGAGACGCTGGCGTTTGCCGCCGAGGACGCCGAGGAGATGGACCCAGAACTGGCCTTCGAGCGCTTCAGGCGAGCTTACCTCGTCTCCAAGAGTAAGTCGGCACAAGATGGGATCAAGAGGGTTCAAACCAAACTGCGCGTCGCCCGAAAGGACGGCGAAATCGGATTGCTAATGCGCTCGGCTCGGCGGCGACTCCTCGACGAAGTCACGCATTTCGAAAGTGCTTCGCGAACCTAGCCCGCGGCGTCCTTCCGCACTGCCATCAAATCCACGAAGCGCTTGAAGAGGTAATGGCTGTCCTGCGGGCCGGGCGAAGCCTCCGGGTGGTATTGCACCGAGAAGACCGGCCTGTCCTTCATGCGGATGCCGCAGTTCGAGCCGTCGAAGAGCGAGACGTGGGTCTCTTCGACATTCGCGGGCAGGCTTGTCTTGTCGAGCGCGAAGCCGTGGTTCATCGAGACGATCTCGACCTTGCCGGTCGTGAAGTCCTTCACCGGATGGTTGGCGCCGTGATGCCCTTGCCGCATCTTCGTCGTCTCGCCCCCCAGCGCGAGGCCGAGCATCTGGTGGCCGAGGCAGATCCCGAAGGTCGGAATGCCTGAGTCAACAATGGCCTTGATCGTCGGCACGGAATATTCGCCGGTCGCCGCCGGGTCGCCCGGGCCGTTTGAGAGGAACACCCCGTCTGGCTGCTTCGAAAGCACGTCCTCCGCGCTCGCGGTCGCCGGCAGCACCGTGACGTCGCAGCCCTGGTCGGCGAGGAGCCTGAGAATGTTGCGCTTGATGCCGTAGTCGATGGCGACGACGCGGAAGCGCGGAGCGCCGTCGCGGTGGCCGTAACCGTGGCCGAGATGCCAGGTCGTCTCGTCCCAGGAAAAGCTCTGTCCCGTCGTGACGTCCGGCACGAGGTCGAGGCCCGCCATCTCCGGCAGCGCCGCCGCTTCGGTCTTCAACGCCGCGATATCGAAAACGCCGTCCGGCGCGTTGACGACGATGCCGTTCGGCATGCCCTTCTCACGGATGCGGGCGGTGAGCGCGCGCGTGTCAACGCCAGCGATTCCGACGATGCCGCGCGCCATGAGCCACTGGTCGAAGCGCCGCGTCGCCCGCCAGCTCGCCGGATCGGTGACGTCGGTTTTGAGCACGCAGCCGGTGACGCCGGAACTCGCGGCGGCGTTCACCGTCTCGATGTCCTCCTCGTTGGTGCCGACATTGCCGATATGGGGAAAGGTGAAGGTGACGATCTGCCCGGCATAGGAGGGGTCGGTCAGGATCTCCTCGTAGCCGGTCATCGCGGTGTTGAAGCAGACCTCGCCCGCGGCTTTGCCTTCGGCGCCGACGCCGACGCCTTCGACGACCGTGCCGTCATCGAGCACGAGGAGGGCGGTTGCCTTGGGTTCGCTCCAGGGTGGCGTGGTCATGTCCGTCTCGCTACGCGCGCCGACTTAGCCCGGGCCCGGGCGCGTCGCGCTCGCTTTTTTCACGTGTCGGCGCCATGTAGAGGCGGGCGGCGGACGGGTCAACGATGGCCCAGCAGCGACCGCCCCGGAAAGGCGAGCGATGCGCGAAGAGGTCAACGAGGCGCTGAAGGCGGCGATGAAGAGCCGCGACGCGGAGCGCGTCTCGGCACTTCGCATGATGAGCGCCGCCTTCAAGGATCGCGACATCCTTGCCCGCGGCCAGGGTGCCGCATCAGCGTCCGACGAGGAGCTCGTTTCGGTGCTCGCGAAGATGATCCGTCAGCGCGAGGAGTCGGCGAAGGCCTATGACGAGGGCAAGCGCCCGGAGCTCGCCGCGAAGGAGCGCGCCGAGATCGAGGTGATCCGGACCTTCATGCCGGCGCAGATGTCGGAGGACGAGGTCCAGGCCGCGGCGAAGGCCGCGATAGCGGAGATAGGCGCCGCGTCATCGCGCGACATGGGCAAGGTGATGGCGCTTCTGAAGGAGCACCACGCAGGCAAGATGGATTTCGGCAAGGCGAGCGCGATCGTGAAGGGGCTTCTCGCCTGAAGCGCCGGGCGGCGCGTGGCTGCGCCGCCCAGTCGACGCGCCGCTACTTCATCATCTCCACGGTGCAATGCGCGTGTGACGGCATGTGCATCATGTGATCGCCGCCCATCATCGCGTAGTTCTGCGACTTCATGCCGCCGGGCCCGACCGCGTCCATGAAGTGGACGTCGCCCTGCGCGACGCCGGAGAGCATCCAGTGCGCAGTCGTGCCGGCGGGGATCGGGTCTTTGCCCATGTTGTGGAACTCGACCATCATGCCGCCGGTATCCGACATGCCGGCATGCAGGTCACCTCGTTGTGCATCATCATCGGATGCATCTCGTCGCCCGCCATCATGTGCTCTTCGGCGGCGAAGGCGGGGGCGAGGAAGAGCGGCGTGGCGGAAAACACGGCGGCCAAAGCGGCGCGACGTAAGACTTTCATCGGGGATCCTCCAGGAGAAATGTCGACGGCGCGACATTGCGCGCCGCGCGGCGTGCGCCACAATTCAAGGCGGTTCAAGAAAACGGCAGTCAGCTTCAAGCGGCGCTCACGCGCGGCGCGATTTCGTGTGTTGCAGTCGCTAGGCTCTGCGCGGCCGGGCGCGGCACGCGCTCGCCGAAGAGAAGCCGAAGATAGTTGCGGAACTGCCGCGACTGGCGCGCGACGAGATGCGGATCGCCGTAGCTGCGTGACAGGACGAGGCCGCCCTTCGATGATCGTGACGATCATCTCCGCAAGCTCGGCGGCGCTGACCTCGGCGGCCGGCCGATAGTGGGCGAGAATCGCGCCGAACCGCGCCTCGTAGAGCGCCGTCCAGCGCTTCAGGCTCTCTGCAACAAGCGTCTGGACGCGCTCGTCGAATTGCCGGCTCTGATACGTGTAGGCCGCGTAGAGGCAGCCGGCGAGCGGCGTGGTGCGTGCCTCGATGAAGGCCTCGAAGCGCCGGAGGAAGCCAAGCGTCGCGTCGAGCGGATCGTCGGAGGCGGCGTCTGCCTCGGCGGCGAAGCGTTCGAAGAGGGCGAAATGGTTGGCGCGGTAGTGCTCGGCGAGCGCGCGGGCGAAATCGGCCTTGTCGGCGAAATGGTGAAAGAAGGCGCCCTTGGTCAGGCCCGTCGCGTGAGCAGGTCGCCGAGCGATGTGCCGGCAAAGCCCTGGCGGAGCACCATGGGCTCGGCGGCCGCGAGCATGCGCTCGCGTGTATCGCGCCGTCTCGCCGATGGCTTTGCGCCCATACCAACCGGTCTCCTGATCTTCGAGCCAGGATACCGACCGGTCGGTTGAAGAACCGTTAGGGCCGCTACCCATCAAGCTCCGGATAGTGGCGGAAGATGCCGTCCTCGTTGAACGGGATGCGCCGCTCGCTCTTGAGATACGCTTTGATCCGCGGCCTGGCCGCGACCCGGTCGCGGAGCGCGACGACGCGCGGCGCTTTCGGAAGCTCCCGCTTCATCGCGCGCGGAAACGCGTAGCTCAGCCCCTCGACCGCCTGGAACAGCGAAAGGTCAGCGGTGCTGAGCCGCCCGCCGACGAGCTGCGTGTCGCCCTTTGGGTTGCGCTCAAGGATCGCTTCGAACCAGTCGAGGAATTTCGGAATGCGGCTCTCGCGGAACAGCTTCGCGCGGCGGAGCGATTCCGGCTTCTGGTCCTCGTAGTAGAAGTCCCCGCCGAGCGGATGATGCGTGTCGTGCGCCTCTATCACGAGGTCGGCGATGGTGAGCTGGATCTGGTGCGTCCAGAGCCGCGCCGCCTCGCTCTTCGGCGCGAGCCCGTGCTTGTCGCCGAGATAGAGCAGGATGTTGGCGGTCTGTCCGATGACCTTCTTCCCGTCCCTCAGATAGGGCGGGGCGAAGGACGGATGCTCGCCGGAATCGGCATCGCGGAGCGACCCGCCCTCGCGCCAGACGTCGATATAGGAAGCGCCGGCTTCCTCAAGCGCCAGGCGGACGAATTCACCGCGGCCCTGGATCGAGGGCCAGTAATAGAGCTCATAGGGCATACGTGTCCCCTAGGGATGAACGCGGACTGCCGGCTTGCGAATAGCCGGCCGCGGCGAAAGATGAAACGGATCACGGCGCTGTCCGCCCACGATCCCCGTGGTAAAGCGTCAATGAGACGCGCTTCCCGCGGGCAATCCGGGCGGCATTCCCATGATGGCCTTCGACGCTTTCATCAGCTACGCCTCGGGCGACAAGGCGACGGCCGAGGCGACCTGCGCCAAGCTTGAGGCGTCCGGCATAAGATGCTGGATCGCCCCGCGCGATATTCTGCCGGGCGTGGCCTGGGGCGCGGCGATCGTGGAAGCGATCGACAACTGCCGGGTCATGGTTCTCGTCTTCTCCGCCAAGGCCAACGAGTTGCGCCAGATCCGCAACGAGATTGCGCGGGCCGTCGACCGTGGAGTCCCCGTCGTGCCGCTCCGCATCGAGGATATCGTGCCGACGCAGTCGCTCGCTTATTACATGGCGGCGTTGCACTGGCTCGACGCGCTGACGCCGCCGCTCGAAGCGCATCTGGAACGGCTCGCCGAGTCGATCAAAGCGCTGTTGCAGCTGGATGCCGCCGGCCCCGGCCAGACACCGGCCCAAATGCCGCCGCGTGCAGCCGCAGGCGCAGTCTCGACACCGGCCGTTGCGCGGGCGCCGGCGGGCCGGCGCGCGCCCGTCGGCGGCTCTTGGTTTGTCCGGGGCTTCGCCGTTTTCGGGCTCTTGGCGATCGTGGCGGCTGGGACGCTCGTCTACATCAGGGCGACGAACAGCGAGGCGTGCCACCGCATGTGGGTGGAGCGGAACGGCTACTACAAGCTCCGCGGCTATTGCTTCCGCACGCCCGCCGCGATTGCGGCTTTCGGCAATGAGGGCTGCACCACGGACGACGCGGCGAAGGTGTTTGCGGAGAACTTTTCGGCGCTGGAGCGCGCGCGGGTGAGGCGGATTCGCTTCTGGGAGTCGGTCTACGGCTGCGAGACTTGATGCCTCGCTGCCTGTGATTTGCGGGTATCGGCACGAATGTGTCCCATCGCGCCGCTGTCCGGCCGCGAATCACGTGGTAGACGCATGTTGAGATGCGCTTTCCTCCCGCCTTCCTCGACGACATCCGCGCCCGCGTCCCGATCTCCGACGTGGTGGGGCGCAAGGTCACGTGGGACAAGCGGAAATCCAATCCCGGTCGCGGCGATTATTGGGCCTGCTGCCCCTTCCACGGCGAAAAGACGCCGTCCTTCCACGCCGACAACCGCAAGGGTCGCTACCATTGCTTCGGCTGCGGCGTATCGGGCGACCATTTCACCTTCCTGGTCGAGCAGGAGGGGCTGAGCTTTCCGGAAGCCGTCGCGCAGCTTGCGCAGGAGGCCGGGCTGCCGCTTCCCGAGCGCGACGCCGATTGGGAGAAGCGCGAGGCCACGCGCGCGTCGCTTCACGACGTGGTGGAGAAGGCGGCGCGCTTTTTCGAGGACACGCTGCACGGAGCTGATGGCGGTAAAGCGCGCGCCTATCTGCGTGAGCGCGGGCTCTCGCCGGAAATCCAGAAGCGCTTCCGCATCGGCTACGCGCCAGCGAGCCGCAATGCGCTGAAGGAGCATCTGGCCGCGGCCGACATCGCCCAGGAGCAGATGATCGAGGCGGGGCTGCTGATTGCCGGCGACGATATCCCGGTCTCCTATGATCGCTTCCGCGACCGCATCATCTTCCCGATCACCGACTTCCGCGGGCGGGTCATCGCTTTCGGCGGGCGGGCGCTTTCGCCCGATGCGCAGGCAAAGTATCTGAACTCGCCGGAGACGCCGCTCTTCCATAAGAGCCACGTCCTCTACAATGGCCAGGCCGCGCGCGCGGCTTCGCGCAAGGGCGGGCACGTCATCGCCGTGGAGGGCTATATCGACGTGATCGCCTGCGTCGCCGCCGGCTTCGAGGCGACGGTCGCTCCGCTTGGCACGGCGCTGACTGAAGATCAGCTCAGAATGCTCTGGCAGATGGCGGAGGAGCCGGTGCTTTGCTTCGATGGCGACGAGGCAGGGCTGAAGGCGGCCTTTCGCGCCGTCCATCTCGCGCTCGCCGAGCTGAAGCCCGCAAAGAGCGTGCGCTTCGCGCTGCTTCCAAGCGGGCAGGACCCCGACGATCTGATCCGCGCCGAAGGCACGGAGCCGTTCCGCAAGATCCTCGATGCCGCGAAGCCGCTCGTCGACATGCTGTGGCTGAGCACGACCTACGGGCTCGACCTCGCCACCCCCGAACGGCGGGCCGGTGTGGAGCAGACGCTTCGCGCTGCGGTCGCGACGATCGCCGATCTCGACGTCAGACGGCACTACGAGACTGCGATCAAGGAGCGCCTGGCATTGCACTTCGGCCAAGCGCGGCGACCCCCGAATCAGTACCAGAATCAATATCAGCGGAACGACAGGCGTCGCCCCAGCGAGCGGCGGTTCCAGCCCGCACCTGCCGGCCCTTCGGCCAGCCTTCTCGCCCACCCGCTCGTCCGCGGCGCACGCGGCGCGGGCCCGAGCCTTGCCGACGCGATCCTGGTCGGCATGCCGATTCTCTACCCCGAGATCGCGGCGGAGCGCCTGGAAATGCTCGGCGCGGCGCAGTTCGCCGGCAAAGAGCTTGCGGCGCTTGCTGCCGCGCTTGCGGCGGAACTCGCCGAGAAACCAGGGATTTCCGCCGCTGAGCTCAGGAGCGCCCTTGAGCGCGCCGGCCATGTCTCTGAGATTACTGTTGTTTTGGAGAAACTGCGCGGCACCGGGCTCGGCACGCTCGCGGGCGCTGGCGCCGAGCACGCGGCAGCGGTCTGGGACGACGCTCACCACTTGCGTCTTCGCGCGGGCGCGTTATCTATCGAACGGCAGGCGGCCGCAGCAGCGCTTGGCCGCGAGGCGAGCGACGTGCACTTGAGCCGTCTGCGGGATATCCTGGAGCAAGACCAACGCAGCCTTCGTCCCGATCGGCATGACGAGACGGAAGGGGCGGTGATCGTGCATCCGTTCAAGCGGCGCTGACGGCAGGACCCTGGCTCGGGGACCCGGCCGGACGCCGTAGGCGTGAGGCGAGGCAGCGGAAGCGGCGTGGTTAAGGCGACCTTTACAGGAACCGCCTTACGACCATGTCATTCCCTTCGAAGATTGCGGCCCTGAGAGCGCGGGCCCGGTCGATACGCGAGACACGATGGCGACAACGACTCAGACCGTAGCCGAGACGAAAGAAGAGGCCCCCGAGGTCCAGACCCACGACGGGCCGTTGCTCGATCTCTCCGACGCCGCGGTCAAGAAGATGATCAAGGAGGCGAAGAAGCGCGGCTACGTCACTGTCGACGAGCTGAACTCCGTGCTTCCCTCCGAGGAGGTCACCTCCGAGCAGATCGAAGACACGATGGCGATGCTCTCCGACATGGGGATCAACGTCGTCGAATCCGACGAGCCCGACGAGGCCGAGGCGGAAGCGGCCGAGGACGAGCCGGAGGAGGAGTCGGAAGGCCGCGAGCTGATGCCTTCGACCGGCACCGCCGTCGCCAAGAAGGGCAAGGGCCGCGAGCCCACCGACCGCACCGACGATCCGGTACGCATGTATCTGCGCGAGATGGGCTCGGTGGAGCTTCTGTCGCGCGAGGGCGAGATCGCCATCGCCAAGCGTATCGAAGCCGGCCGCGAGGCAATGATCGCAGGGCTTTGCGAGAATCCGCTCACCTTCCAGGCGATCATCATCTGGCGCGACGAGCTGAATGCCGGCAACGTGCTCCTGCGCGACATCATCGACCTTGAAGCGACCTATGCCGGGCCCGATGCCAAGGCGCCGACCGTCACGCCGCCGCCGGGCGCACCGGCCGAGAACGGCGACGCGACGAAGGCGGCTTCGCCTGCGCCAGCCGCCCCGGCCGCCCCGGCCGCCAAGGTTGAGGGCGACGGCGAGGAGGAGACGCCTCCCGCCGATCTCGATGCCGACGAGGACGACGATTACGAGAACAACCTCTCGCTTGCCGCCATGGAGGCGGAGATCAAGCCGGCGGTTCTCGCGACCTTCGACCGCATCGCCTCGAACTACAAGAAGCTCCGCCGGCTGCAGGACGCCGTCGTCGGCGGCGGCTCGAAGGCGCGCGCGCTGACGCCGGCGCAAGAGCGCCGCGCCAAGAAGCTGACCGAGGAGATCGTCACCGACGTGAAGTCGCTGTCGCTCAATCAGGCGCGCATCGATTCCCTCGTGGAGCAGCTCTACGACATCAACAAGCGGCTGATCTCCTTCGACGCGAAGTTGCTTCGCCTTGGCGAGAGCCATGGCGTCGACCGCTCGGAGTTCCTCTCGCACTATCGCGGGCACGAGCTCGATCCGCATTGGACGCGCCGCATCGCGCGCTTCTCCGCCAAGGGCTGGAAGTCCTTCTGTCAGAAGGAGAAGGAGTCGATCGGCAAGATCCGCACGGACATCCGCCAGCTCGCGGCGGAGACCGGGCTTCAGATCGTCGAGTTCCGCGACATCGTCCACAAGGTGCAGAAGGGCGAGCGCGAGGCGCGGCAGGCGAAGAAGGAGATGGTGGAGGCGAACCTGCGCCTGGTCATCTCGATCGCGAAGAAATACACGAACCGCGGCCTGCAATTCCTTGATCTGATTCAGGAAGGCAACATCGGGCTGATGAAGGCGGTCGACAAGTTCGAGTACCGCCGCGGCTACAAGTTCTCCACCTACGCGACGTGGTGGATCAGGCAGGCGATCACCCGTTCGATCGCCGACCAGGCGCGCACCATCCGCATCCCCGTCCACATGATCGAGACGATCAACAAGATCGTCAGGACCTCGCGGCAGATGCTGCACGAGATCGGCCGCGAGCCGACGCCGGAGGAGCTGGCCGAGAAGCTGCAGATGCCGCTTGAGAAGGTCAGGAAGGTGCTGAAGATCGCCAAGGAGCCGATCAGCCTCGAGACGCCGATCGGCGACGAGGAGGATTCGCACTTGGGCGACTTCATCGAGGACAAGAACGCCGTGTTGCCGATCGACGCGGCGATCCAGTCGAACCTGCGCGAGACGACCACGCGCGTGTTGGCTTCACTGACGCCGCGCGAAGAACGCGTGCTGCGCATGCGCTTCGGCATCGGCATGAACACCGACCACACGCTGGAAGAGGTCGGCCAGCAGTTTAGCGTTACCCGCGAGCGCATCCGTCAGATCGAGGCAAAGGCGCTGAGGAAGCTGAAGCATCCGAGCCGTAGCCGGAAGCTCAGGAGCTTCCTGGATAGCTAGCCTTAGCGAGAGAGAAGACAAAGCGGCCGCCCTGGGCGGCCGTTTTCTTTCGGAGAGAGCGGTCGCTACGGCTCCACCAGCTCCACGCGCCGGTTCTTCGCCCGCCCGTCGTCCGTCGCATTGGAGCCGACCGGTGCGAGGTAGCCGACGCCGGCGGTCTGCAAGCGCGCGGAGGCGATCTTGTAGGTCTTGGCGAGGTCGGCCGCGACCGCTGCCGCGCGCTTCTTCGAGAGCTCCATGTTGTAGTCGTATCCGCCCTGGCTGTCGGTGTGGCCGACAATGACCACCTTCAGATCCGGCTGGCCCTTCAGGAGCTTGGCGATCTCGTCGAGCGTCGGCCGGCTCTCCGGCTTCAAGACCGCCTTGTCGGTGTCGAAATAGATGCCGTAGAGCGCGATGTGTCCGGTCTCGCCTAAGCCTTTCGCCATCGCGGCGGCGTCGACCATCTTGTTCTCGATCGCGCCGACCTCGGTGACGACGAGCTCGGCCGTAATCTCGTCGTTGTTCTGGCTGACGAGCACCGCGGCGTAGGTCTCCGCGCCGTTCTCCCCGGCCTTGTGGCCGGCGTAGTAGCGATAGTTGAAGCCGTCGACCCACATCTCAGGCACCGGCAGCACGTCGAGCGCCTCGCTGAAGGGAATGCCGCCGCAATCGTCGACGTTGCAGGCGAGAAGCGTCTCAAAGCCGGCCTTCTGGAGCTGCGTTTCGAAATTGCGCGAGACCTCGAGGATCGACGGTCCGGCGCCGGTGCGATACGCGATGCGGGTGACCTTGCCCTCCGGCCGCTTCTCGCCGGTCGCCTGCCCATCCTTGAACGGCGCGGTCTGCAGCCTTGTCTGGTCGAAATCCTTCACCTCGTAGCCAGTGATGACGCTGCCGGCGAAGCGGCCGATGCCGGGATAGTCGTGCGCGCCGGCGACGTCGCCATCCTCTGCGCGTGCGAAGGGGGCTGAGGCGGCCGCCAGTATGACGAGAATGGCGAACGAGACGAAGAAAGAGCGCCGCATGGACTTGGCCTTTTCCGGAATGACGAACGTGGCATTCTCTCCCGCCGCGCGCGGGGAGGGAAGCGTCTGCGACGCCGCCACGAGTGCTCGGCCCGTTGGCGGGTCGGGGCTCTCTAAGATTCCTTAATGGATGAGACTGCGCCAGGGCCGCGCCGCGGCTGCTGGCTATCGCCGCTCAGGCTGCGTTGGGCTGTGCAAGCGGCGGCATTTCAACCGCCGGCGTTGTGTCGTCGCCGACCGACGGTACGATGATCCCGGAGGAGAGGTAGGGCTCGAACTCATGCGCCGGTAGCGGTCGGCTGAAGAGGAAGCCCTGCAGCGTGTCGCAGCCATAGGCTTGCAGGTAGATGAGCTGGCTCGGCTGCTCGACGCCTTCCGCGACGGCGGTCATGCCGAGCGAGTGGATCATCGCCACGATGGCCTGGAAGAGCGCCGCATGTCCGCGGCTCTCCGTCATCCGCGTCACGAAGGCGCGATCGATCTTCAACGTGTCGAACGGCAGATCGGAGAGGTGGCTCAGGGCGGAATGCTGCATGCCAAAATCGTCGAGAGCGAAGCGCATGCCGTCGGCGGCGAGCCGCTGCATTGCACGCGCAGCGGCGGCGGCATCGCGCACGATCGCGCTTTCTGTCAGCTCGAGCACGATCGCGTCGGGCGTGAGACCGGCCTCCGCGACGATGGAGGCGATCCGCCTGTCGAGCTCGCGTTCGGCAAGCTGCACCGCGGACAGATTGACCGAGACCGGAATCCTCGAGCCCCGGTCGCGCCAGGCGCGCGCCTGCCGGCACGCCATCTTGAGCACGTGCTCGCCGATCGCGCCGATCAGGCCACATTCCTCCGCTATCGGAATGAACTCGCCGGGCGCGATGACTCCGCGCGTTGGATGCCGCCAGCGGGCCAGCGCCTCGGCTCCCACCAGCTTGTAGCCGTGGGCACTGACCTGCGGCTGGTAGACCAGGAAAAGCTCGTCCCTGTTGATCGCGTGGCGGAGGTCGGCTTCCAAGCTCGCGCGCGACACGGCAGCGTCCGTCATCTCGGCGTTGTAGAATCGGTAGCTGCCCCCCGGCGATCGCTTTGCGCGATGCATCGCGGTCGTGGCATTGCGGATCAGCGCCTCCGCGTCGTCCGCATCGCCGGGCGCGGTGCTGATGCCGACCGCCGCGCGGAGCGGCACTTCCACGCCGTCGATCTGGAAGCTCTCCGCGAACGGCGCGAGCAGCGTTTCGGCGGAGTGCATCACCGCCGACTTGTCGGGGAGGTCAGCGCGCAGCAGCAGGAACTGGCCGCCACCGATATGCGAGACGACCTCGTTTGCAGCCGTCGCAGCGTCCAACCGGCAAGCAGCCTCGCGGATCGCCAGGTCGCCGGCGTCGAGCCCATGACTGTCGCGGATGTGCTGTAGCGAAGTCAGCTCCAGGCACGCGACGGCAATCGCGCTGCCGGAACGGTCGAGCTGGCCGATCGCGTCAACCAGCCGCTCGGTGAAACGAGAAAGATTTGGAAGGCCCGTCGTGGCGTCGTGATCGGCAAGGTGGTCGCGCTGCGCTTCGGCTTTCTTCAGCGCCGTGATGTCCATCTTCAGGCCGGCGATCCCGCCGTTGCTCATGCGCCGGTCTGTGACCAGCACCCAGCGTCCGTCGGAGAGTCTCTCAACGATGCCCCCCGAGAGGTCACGGTGGTCCTCAAGCCGGGAGGCGATCCACTCCGATTCCCGACCCTTGGCATCGGGATAGGCGCCGCGCTCGACCGCGGCGCGCAGAAAGTCCTCGAACGCCACGCCCGGAACCGTGAATTCGAGGACCTCGGGGTAAAGCCTGCGGAAGGCTTCGTTGGCCATGACGATCCGGTCTTCCGGGTCGAAGATCACGAAGCCTTCGGAGATGCTGCCGACGGCGTCGGTGAGAAGCGCTTCCGCCTCTTCGGCGCGCCAGAAGGCCTCAACGACGGGCGTCTGGTCGGTCGCCGTCCCGCGATACCCGCGGAAGGTGCCGTTGCGGTCGAAGACCGGCACCCCGCTCATCGACACGTGATGCCGCGATCCGGTGGCGGAAGAGAACGAGAAGAGGAAGTTGCGGAAGGCTTGGCGCGCCTCGCGGTCGGAGAGATGCGCCTGCCAATGCTCATCCTGCTCGACGCTAGCGCCGGCAAGCTCCCACGGTGTCTTGCCGAGGCTGGTCTTCGGGTCGGCCCATTCGGCCTCTTCATAGCGGTTGGAGAAGAACGTGTAGCGGTGCTTCTCGTCGGTTTCCCAGACCCAGTCGCCGGAGACCTCGACGATGTCACGGAAGCGCTGGTCGCTCTCCTGCCGCGCGATCCGGGCGCCGGCGGCGGAAAGCTCGCGCTCGATAGCCGGGATGAGCCGCGACAGGTTGCCCTTGAAGACGAAATCGGCCACGCCCGCGCGCATCAGCGCCACGGCGTTCTCTTCGCCGAGCGAGCCGGAGACGACGATGACCGGCACGTCGGTGTCGACGGCTCGCACCGCCTGGATGATCTCCGGGAAACTCTGTTGCGGAAGATTGTAGTCGGAGAGGACGATATCCCACGCGCCTTCCTCCAGCGCCTCTTCCACACCGGCGATCGTCTCGACGCGCCGAAACGACGGATCGAAGCCACCGCGCCGCAATTCGCGCACCAGCAGCTCCGCGTCGTCGTCGGAGTCCTCGACGACCAGAATGCGCGGTTTGATGGGCTCGCACGGCTCCATGTCATGCGGCTCCGTCTTCACGCGGGCACGGTTTCGTTCAGCATCAGCCAGTAGACGCCGAGCTGGCGCGCCGCTTCGAGGAACTGGTCGAAGTCGACCGGCTTGCGCACGTAGCTGTTGCAGCCGAGTCGGTAGCCGGTGATGATGTCCTGTTGTTCCTTCGAGGACGTCAGGATGACGACTGGAAGCAGCGCCGTGCGCGCGTCCTGACGGATGCGCTGCAGCACCTCCAGCCCGTCGACCTTGGGAAGCTTCAAGTCGAGCAGCACCAGTCTCGGCATCGAGCGCTCGCTGTCGGCCTCGTCCCCGAACAGATAGTCGAGCGCCTCCGCGCCGTCGCGCGCGACCACGATCTGGTCACCGATCCTGTTCCGCTCGAAAGCGCGCAGTGTCAGCGCTTCGTCGTCGGCATTGTCTTCAACCAGGAGCAGGCTCATCGCATCGCTCCGCCGCGGCGAGAGGCGCGATCGCGTTCTGCGAGCAGCCATGCGTCGCGCCGAAGCGGACGCGCGCGCGCGTCTCCAGCAAGTTTCTTGGCCTGCCTGCCGAAATCCATGCGCGAATTTTCTAGGAGAGAAGCTTCACCGAACGGATAATCGCGTCGCTAAATTCCTACGCTAAATTCCCACGCTAAATTCCTACCAAAACGAGAAGGAGTTCTGTCAGGCCGGCCCGTGCAGTCGGGAAGGCTTATTCCCGGCCGACGCATGGACCTCGCCCGGGAAATTTGCGACGGTCGCGCCCTCCGGTGCCACTTCGAACCGGGCGATCGGCCCGAGACGAAAGGACGACAGATGCCTGAGACGGGCCCAGAGGCAGGCCATTCGGCGGATGTCGACGCGCTCGGCGAGATCATGCTCCTGCAAGGCACGATGCAGCGGCAGTTCCTGCGCATCCTGATCCGCCGGCTCGCCGGCGATGTCTCCGGATTCAATGCAGAGCTCTTCCTGGCCGAGATCGAGCTCCTGCGCGAAGGCCTGGAATCCGGTCGCGAACGCACCGCGCTCCACGCTTTTGCGCTCAAGGAGTGGGAACGGCTATCGGAGATGGCGCTCGACGCGATCGCCTCGACGCGGACAAAAACCGGGGCGCACTGAGCGCGCCCTGCGGCACTTTCGAGCGGGGGCCGCGAAAAGCCGCCGGTTTTCTGCCCAATCATTGCCTTCTCTCGGTGTTCATTTTTCGTTAAAGATAACAAAGAACCGGGTAGTTGAGGTTTGGCGTAGGGGTTAGCGTTGTGAGTATTCGGCCTCGTTACGGCTCAAGCGGTGCCCGCGGCCGAGCGGCCTACAATCAGCCGCCGACCGATGCGGGACGGTTGACCTGGCAAGATATGCGGCCCGTCCTTTTGAAGAGCGCGGGTATCGTCGGGCTAGCCGGCGCCATCATGGCGGCGGTCTCAAGCAATGCGCTGTTTGTGGATCCTGGGGGGCCGGACCGGCCGTCGCAATATACGTCGGGCGAAAACCGGAGCGCTCCGGGTGTGATCGTTGCAACCAATTCCGCGACGATGGAGCCGGCAGGGGTGGGGGACGCCCTGCCGCTTTGGCAGTCGCAAGGTGCTGCCACGGACGCGCTGCCTCCGGCGGAGCCGGTGGTGCAGCCGGAAACGACAGCCAGCATCATCCCCGCCGAGCCGCGGCCTCTGCCGCCGCCCATGCCTGAGACATCAGCTGAGTCCACCGCAGCATCGGTAGAGCCCACCGCAGCATCGGCGGAAATGCAGCCGGCTGAAGCGCCACCAGTTGTGACATCACCGGTGCCGCGGCCCGCCGACGTCGCTGACGAAGCAGCGCCGTCCGACACGCAGGCGTCCGCGGAGGCCACCGACGTGACGACGATGGCAAGCGCAGAGGCGCCCGCGCAAGTCGCAGAAATTGCGGCCACGTCAACCGCACCTGCCGACTTGACGGCGACCCCGGCCGAAGCGCCGACCGAAAGGGACGCCTCGGCGGCGGAGAGCAGCAGCCACGTGTCCGCTTATTGGCCGGAAGATTCCGTCGACTGCCCGCGCGACTGGATTGCGACGGCGGCGACCGGCGCGATATCCCGTCCGCCGAACGGCTGCGAGACGATCGCTTCGATGGTCGCGCCGACCGGCGGCGACCTTGCGACGCTCCGCGCCGCGCTCTCCGAGAATGTGCTCGACCTCGTGGCGCTGGCGCCGGCGATTCCCGTGCCGGGAGCAGATGCTCCTGCGGCAGCGGCGAAGCCTGACCCGGCACCGGGAGCAGATGCTCCTGCGGCGGAGACGAAGCCGGAACCGGCCCCGGCATCCGACCCGGCACCGGTTCGCACCAGCCGGGCATCCGACTGGCCGGCGGGGCCGCCACCCGATTGCGGCGACAAGCACGCCTATTGGCACTTCATCCAAGGGCACCATGGCCCGAAGGAGTGGTATTGCAGGTGATGCGCCGCGTGTGATTTCCGACCGCGCACCCGCCGCTCGGACCAGGCTTCGGTAGCGCCGCCTCCGGTGGATCGGCAACCCGCTCGCGGTTAGGCTCCGGCTAAGAATCAAGCCGGAGCCGCGGACTTTGAATCGCGCCGATACTCCAGCGCACGAAACGGACGCTTCCGACCCTGCCGAGCGGCCATTTCCGCTCGCCAGACGCTACCGACGCCGCGTCCTTCCGCTGATGGCGCTCTTCGTCCTCTCCCTCGTCCTTCTGATGGCATGGTCGGTCAGACAGGCGGTGCGCGAAATCCATCTGGAGTTCGCCGCGCGCCTGGTCGACGAGATCGGTGCTGAGATCGGCCGGAAGAAGCAGGCGGCGTGGACGGCGGCGCTTGCCGGAACCGCTGGCGCGGACGACCGCGCGAGTCTCGTGCCGTCCTTCGCCGAGGCCGTCTCCGAGCGGAGCCTGTCGCAGCTCAAGGTCTACGATGCGGCGAGCGAGGCGATCTTCAGCACCGATACGGCGGAGATCGGAAAGGCCGAGACGAACGACGCGCTCGCGACTGCCCTCCGCGAAGGCGGTCGCACGCTCTTGCCGCACGAGGAGCCGGACGGCACGCGCTACAACGAGTTCTATGTTCCGCTGAAGAGAGCGGACGGAACGGTCGGGCTCGTCATGGAGCTTTATTGGCCGTCGGGCGAGCTGCGCGCCATCCTGGCGCGCTCGCTTCTGCTTCCGACGCTCGTGCCGGGGCTGCTTCTCCTCGGCCTTCTTATTGTTCTCGGGTACCTGATCAGACGCGCGCAGGCGGGGATCGACTTTCGCGCCGCGCGCGTGCGCGAGCTTTCGGCGCGGCTCGAAAGCTTCATGTCGTCGAGCGCCGTCGGCGCGGTGCGCGCAGCGCCGGCGGGCGGCGACGTGCCGCTGAAGCGCGTCGAGGTGTCGCTCGTCTATTCCGACGTGCGCCGCTTCACGGATTTCTCCGAGACGGAGCCGCCCGAGGCCGTGGTCGACTTCCTGAACCGGATCATGACGCTGCAGATCGAATGCGTGGCGCGGCACGGCGGCGACGTCGACAAGTTGATCGGCGACGCGCTGCTCGTGCGCTTCGAGGGCGAGGGGAAGGAGGGCCGCGCGATCCTTGCGGCGCGCGACATGCAGGCGACCGTCGAGGCGGCTGGCCTCCCGCGCGGCGTCGGCATCGGCGTCTATACGGGGCTCGCGATCTCCGGTCCGGTCGGACCGGAAGCCCGCCGCGATTACACGGTGATCGGCGACTCGGTGAACATTGCTGCCCGGCTCTGTTCCGCGGCGGGGAGGGGCGAGATCGTCTCCGACTCGGCGACGCTGGAAAGAGGCGGCGCGGCCGAGGGATTTGGTCCGGCCGAGGCGATTCATGTGAAGGGGCGGGAGCAGGGGGTGGAGGTGAGAAGGTTCGCGGCGGCGCATGCCTGACCGCCCGCCGCCTGACGGCGCGGGTTTCTGCCGGTGGAGGACGGGGCGCTCCGAGACCACCCTCGAACAGGAAATC
Organism: uncultured Alphaproteobacteria bacterium; assembly: GCA_963761005.1. GTDB lineage: Bacteria > Pseudomonadota > Alphaproteobacteria > Rhizobiales > Afifellaceae > DASWJZ01. The sequence continues at coordinate 123,074 of CAVXFK010000018.1, read as the reverse complement.
GCTGGCGCTCTCGAAGCGCCCTGCGCGGCTTTTCCGATTCCCGACTCGTCCACTCTTCCGTCCTTCGATAGCAGCGCTTCCGCGCCGCCTGAAGAACCATGCAGCCGACGACATCCGGCAGAGCGCTCGTAGTGGCGCTCGGGGGACCCTTCCGGGACCGGCCGGGCCGGCGCCCTTCCGGCGGGCACCGTCGCGGACCGCCCGCTGCTCCCGAAATGCTCCGGTTGCGCACCCGGCCTCTCATGAGCAGCGGTGAGGGGAGATTAGCAGAGGCGGAAGGAGCGGGGATAAGTTCGCCGCCGCGCGCGGGAAGAGGAGGATGCAAATCACGAGTAGCTCGCCCCTTGCGGCGCTCCCATTTTGGGAGTAAGAAGCAAAGATGCACGTCGTCAAGAAGAAGACACTTCAAGACTTCTGGCGTGTGCATGCCGCGGCAGAAGTGCCGTTGCGAGCCTGGTTGAAGGACGCGGAGCGGGCGCAGTGGCGGACGATGCACGACATCAAGGCCTATGCCCGCACAGCGGATATGGTTGGCGACAATCGGGTCGTTTTCAATGTCGGCGGAAACAAGTTCCGTCTCGTCGTGCTCTGCCTGCTAGCGAAGGGAAGGCTCTACATCCGTTTCGTCGGCACGCATGCCGAATACGACAGGATCGACGCCCGGAGGATTTGATCAATGAAGCCGATCAGGACCGAGAAGGACTATCAGCGCGCGGTTGATCGCATCGACAAACTCGTGGTGCGCCCCGACGCGGAGACGAACGAGGAGCTAGAGTTGCTCACCATTCTGGTGATGGCTTACGAGGCCAAGCATGTGCCCGATGAGCCAATGGAGCCGATTGAATACCTCAAGGCCTCGATGGACAATCGCGGGCTGACGCAGGCCGACCTTTCCCGTCTTCTCGACTCGACCAGCCGCGCCGCCGAGGTGTTGAGCGGCAAACGCGAGCTGTCCAAAGCGATGATCCGAGCGTTGGTCGAAGAGTGGGGCCTCGACGCCAACACATTGATTGGGGCTAAGAGGGCAGCTTGATAGCCGGGCGCAGACGAAAAGATTGTGCGAATCAGGCATCCTTATCCTTGCCCACGTGTTCCTTTTATGTTCTCATATCACGGTAGATGTCGAGGAGCCAAATGAACGTCCATCCAGTCGATACGACCGTCGATTTGGCACGCCTCACTGGAGGTCGGCGGTTTCACACCGTTCTCGCCGATCCGCCCTGGCGGTTTACCAACCGCACCGGAAAGGTGGCACCGGAGCACCGCCGACTGTCGCGTTATGAGACGATGACGACGGACGAGATTTGCGCGCTCCCGGTCGCTGATCTCACCGTCGACCCCGCCCACCTTTATCTTTGGGTGCCAAACGCACTGCTTCCCGAAGGCGTGCGTGTCATGCAGGCTTGGGGCTTCGAGTACAAGTCGAACATCGTATGGCACAAGGTCCGCAAGGATGGCGGTTCGGATGGTCGGGGCGTCGGCTTCTATTTCCGCAATGTCACAGAGCTTCTGCTGTTCGGTGTTCGCGGCAAGAATGCGCGGACGCTGCAACCGGGCCGCAGCCAGGTGAACTACATGTCGTCGCGCAAGCGCGAGCACTCCCGGAAGCCCGACGAGCAGTACGAGATCATCGAGAGCTGCTCGAAGGGAGCATACTTGGAACTCTTTGCGCGGGGTACGAGGCCGGGCTGGACGTATTGGGGTGCGCAGGCCGACGACGGTTATCGGCCGACGTGGAAGACGTACCTGGTACAATTCTTCAATCGCACTGGAACCGGCAGAGTAGTCAGAACGTCACGACGCGCGCGGGAATACCGATCAGAATAAGGGGGCAGGGGTTTCCAACGCCGCGTAGCACGCGATCGTGAAGCTTGCGCCAGTGCGTGGTTGCTTCGCCGAACTTGTCGCTGACGAATGCGTCCACCCACGCTTGCCGGAAGTCGCCAATTCGTTTGGCTCTGTCGTCAATGATCTTCCGCTGTCGCCTCGTGGGAGAATAGCCGAAGGCGTCCAGAGCTTCGATGTCGTCAATCGCGTTTTCGTCGGCGAAGCGCCGCAGCAACGTGCGCATCTGCTGTTGCAGACTTTCTCCTCTGGTTATGAGCCCGCCGACTGAGATTGCTCCTTCCGCATGGAGGCGCTTGAAGCTTTCGAGGTCGCGATCGAAGAAGGGATCCTTGTTGTTCCACTCGATCTCGAGGGCAAAGACCCACTCGTCAGGACCGAATGCTTTTACATGATCGATCTCATGCGACAGCGATGCGACTATGCGTTCGTCTCCCTCCTCCTCCCAACGTACGAGTTTCTTGACGGCGATGTTTCTCTTGATCCACCCGTACTCGGCGAGGGCCCTGCGCATCCGCTGCGTGCCCTGAGCTTCGCCGCCTCCTCCGGCGACAATCTCCGTAACGGGGATTCTCAGACCGAGCAGAACGTCTTCGATCTCGCGCTCCGCCTGCGGCATGTCATGCGTAATGATCGCCTCGGCATGGTGGAGCGCGAGCACGTCGAAGCCATTTCTCTTGAGGCCAGCAAACATGGACCCGAAGGCTGTCTTATTAGCCGTTGGAATACAACACAGGGCAGATGTCTCCGCCCCTACCGTGAAAACGCCTTGTATTTGATCCGGTGCGGCTCCGTCGCCTCCGCGCCGAGCCTCCGCTTCTTGTCTTCCTCGTACGCCTCGAAATTCCCCTCGAACCATTCGACGTGGCTGTCGCCTTCGAAGGCGAGGATGTGGGTGGCGAGGCGGTCCAAGAACATGCGGTCGTGCGAGATCACGATGGCGCAGCCGGCGAAATCCTCCAGCGCCTCTTCGAGCGCGGCAAGCGTCTCCGTGTCGAGGTCGTTGGTCGGCTCGTCGAGGAGGAGCACGTTCGCGCCCGACTTCAGCATCTTGGCGAGGTGCACGCGGTTGCGCTCGCCGCCCGAGAGCTTGCCGACCGGCTTCTGCTGGTCCGCCCCCTTGAAGTTGAAGGCGGAAACGTAGGCGCGGCTGTTCACCTCCCGCTTTCCGAGCGTGATCACCTCCTCGCCGCCGGAAATCTCCGCCCAGACGTTCTTCGCGCCGTCGAGCGTGCGGCTCTGGTCGACATAGCCGAGCACGGCCGTGTCGCCGACGCGGATCGCGCCTTTGTCCGGCTCCTCCTGGCCGGTCAACATGCGCGCGAGCGTCGTCTTGCCGGCGCCGTTCGGGCCGATGATGCCGACGATGCCGCCGGGCGGCAGCTTGAAGGAGAGGCCATCGATCAGCAGCCGCCCGTCATAGCCCTTGGAGAGGTGATCGGCCTCGATCACCACGTCGCCGAGCCGCGGACCCGGCGGGATCACGATCTGCGCGTCGCGGCTCTGGAGCCGCGCCTCGTTGGCTTTCAGAAGCTCGTCATAGGCCTTGATGCGGGACTTCGACTTTGCCCTGCGCGCCTCCGGCGAGCGGCCCATCCATTCGCGCTCGCGCTCGATGACTTTCTGCCGCGCCGCGTCCTCGCTCTTCTCCTGCGCCATGCGCTTCGCCTTCTTCTCGAGATAGGCCGTGTAGTTCCCCTCGTAGGGAACGCCGCGGCCGCGATCGAGCTCGAGAATCCAACCGGTGACGTTGTCGAGGAAATAGCGGTCGTGCGTGACGATCAGGACGGCGCCGGGGAAAAGCTCCAGGTGCTTCTCCAGCCAGCCGACGGTCTCCGCGTCGAGATGGTTGGTCGGCTCGTCGAGGAGGAGCAGGTCCGGCTCTTCGAGGAGCAGCTTGCACAGCGCCACGCGGCGCTTTTCTCCCCCCGAAAGGGTCGCGACCTCGGCCTCTCCCGGCGGGCAGCCGAGCGCCTCCATCGACATCTCAACTTTCGATTCCAAGTCCCAGAGATTCTTCGAATCGATCTCGTCCTGCAGCTTCGAGGCCTCCTCCGCCGTCTCGTCGGAGTAGTTCATCATCAGCTCGTTGTAGCGGTCGAGGATCGCCTGCTTCTGGGCGACGCCGAGCATGACGTTGCCCTTCACGTCGAGCGAAGGGTCGAGCTGCGGCTCCTGCGGCAGATAGCCGACGCGCGCGCCTTCCGCCGCCCAGGCCTCGCCGGAGAATTCCTTGTCGAGCCCGGCCATGATCTTGAGCAACGTGGATTTGCCCGAGCCGTTCGGGCCGAGCACGCCGATCTTGGCGTCCGGATAGAAGGAGAGGTTGATGTTCTCCAAGACCTTCTTGCCGCCGGAGAAGGCCTTGGTCAGGCCCTGCATATGATAGATGAACTGGCGCGCCATCGCTGCCCGCTGTCTGTTTCAAGAGTTTCGAGGGAAGTCGGCGCTACTTAGGAGATGCCGGCGCTTTTCACAAGACGGCGCGCGTCCAAGAGGGGAGCGCTCAGGCCTTCTCGGCCACTTCTTTCAGCAGCCAGCGCGAGATCGGCCACATCGCCTTGAAATGGCCGGTGCAGAAGTCGACGAAGCCCGGCATTTCGGCGACGGCGGTGTCTTCGGTCTCGAAACCCGCGAAGAGCCCTTCATGCAGCAGGTATTCGGCGCGCTCGTGGCTCGCGTCGAAGCCGCGCGGCACGCTCTTCCGCGTCGCGCCGCCGATTTCATAAGGGCCGGCCGCGCGCACCTCGCCGACGGCCTTGGCGAGCGCCTTGCCGGCGCGCGCGTCGACGACGGCGGCTCGATAGGCGTCGAGGTGCGCCTTCTCGAATCTGTGCATGCCGGCGCCGAGGATCAGCCGGTCGGGAAGAAGACGGAAGAAGAAGCCGGGCGAGGCAAAGCCGCGCCTGTCGCCGTGCCAGAACCAGAGGTCGACGTGGTTCTTGTAGGGCCGCTTGTCCTTCGAGAAGCGCACGTCGCGATTGATGCGGAAGAGCGAGCCGTTGATCTTCGGCTCGAAGGCGACGCTCGGCGCGATTCTCTGAAGGCGCGGGCCAATGGCCGCGACGAACGCGAGCGCCGGCGCGACATAGTGCGCCTGGTAGGCATCGCGATGCGCGTCGAACCAGGCCTTCTCGTTGTTCCTGGTGAGGTCGCGCAGGAACTTCACGGTCTCCTTCGGAAAGCCCGGGAACGAAGGCACTGTGCCCATTGCCGCCACCCCGTTCAGGCAAAGACGGACGGGGACTTTATCCCGGACGCGTGCTCGCGACCACTAGCGTAAAAGGCCGAACGCCGCGCCGCTAACCTGAAGGTAAGCCGGTCGTGCGAGAAGGAGGTACCCCGAAAAGCGGACTGCCCGGCTTGGCTTCCTCCAACACGATCACCGCGCGCCCGGTCGGCGTCGATGTCGGCTCAGCCTGGGTTCAGGCGCTCGCTTTGGCGCTTGCCGGCCTCTTCGTCTTCTTCTGGCAGACGCCGGCGGGAATCGCCGACGCCATGCGGCTCGCCCTCCACGACAGCGACGACGCGCTCCGCCTGATGAGCGTGCGCGACTTCCTCGCCGGCCAGAGCTGGTTCGACATGACCCAGTATCGCTATCTGCCGCCGGAGGGTGTTTCGCTGCACTGGTCGCGGCTGGTCGATCTGCCGATCGCCGGGTGGATTCTGGCACTGAGGCCGCTGCTCGGTCCCGACCTGGCAGAGCGGGTCACGGTCGCCGCCTGGCCGCTCGTTCTCTTCGTCGTCTATTGCGGCGTGCTCGGCCTCGGCACTTGGCGGCTCTTTGGCGCGCGGGCGGCCGGCTTCGCGATCTTCGTCGCCGGACAGATCATCGTCTTTCACGATCTCTTCGCGCCGGCGCGGATCGACCATCACAACGTGCAGGTGATCCTGGTCACGCTCGCCGCGCTCGGCTTCGCGTTTGCCGAGGAGAGCGGGCGCGCGGCCGTCGCGAGCGGAATTTTCTCCGCGTTCTCGCTCGCCGTCGGGCTCGAGACGTTTCCCTTCGTTGTCGTCGTCGGCGTTGCCTTCGTCGTGGCGTGGATCGTGAGCGGAGAGAAGGCGGCGCGGTCGCTGCTTCTCTTCGGCATCAGCCTTGCGGTCGGATCGCTGGCCCTCTTCGTTGTGCAAACCGCGCCCTCGGCCTGGTCGGCGCCGAAATGCGACGCATTGTCGAGTCCGTGGCTCACGCTGACGGCGGGAGGGGCTGCAGCCGCCGCGGCTCTCGCTTTCCTGTCGCCGCGCCTTTCGACCATGCCGCGGCGGCTCGTCGCGGCGGGTCTGCTCGGGGCCATCCCGGTCGCGGTTTTCGTGGTTCTCTTCCCGGCCTGCCTTGTCGGGCCCTACAACGTGATCCCGGAGCCTTATCGCAGTCTGCTCCTCGACGTGACGGTCGAAGCGCTGCCGTTCCGGAAATTCGTCGCGGTCAATCCGAGCGCCGCGCTGCAGTCGGTCATGCCGATGCTGGTGGCGGCGCTCGCGGCGTCGCTTGCCGTCTGGCGCGGCGTCAAGATGCGCAGAGCGCTCGCGCTTTTCGCCGGCATGCTCTGGCTCGGAGCGGCGATGGCGTTCTACCAGATACGCGCCGTCTACATCGCCTCGGCCTTCATTCCGCCTGTGGCCGGCTGGTATCTCGACCGGCTGATCGGCGGTCAGCTTTCCGGCGTCAGAATTCCGGTGCGGGTTCTCTCGGCTGTCGGCGCAGTGGCGCTCTTTGGACTTGCCTGGGCGGCATTCGTAGAAGGCGTGCAGGCAGCCTTGCCCAGCGAGTTGAGGCCGGCGCCGCCGCGCGCGGCGTGCTCCGACCCGCGTTACCTGAAGCCGCTCAACGCGCTCCCGCCCGGCGCGATCCTCGGACAGAACGATCTCGGCCCGAAGGTTCTGCTTCACACCCACCACTCGATCATCGTCGGCGGCTATCATCGCGGTGTTGCCGGCGTGATCGCCGGCGTTGAAGCCTTCAACGGCGACGAGGCGGCGATGCGGCGCCAGGTGGACAAGTTCAACGTCAGCTACGTGGCGATCTGCGCCAACTGGCTTCAGCTTCTTCGTCCCGGAGAGACGTCCTTTGCGAGCGAGCTCGCCGCCGGCCTCGTGAGCGTGCCGTGGCTGCAGCCGGTCGACCTTCCGACCGGCCCGCTGCAGGTCTGGCGCGTGGTGCGTTAGGCGCCGCCGTTCACGCGCCAGAGTTTCAGCGCGCGCGTATCGAGCGGAACCGGCGTGAGCCAGGCGGGCGCTGGTTCGCCGCCGGCGAGAGCCTTGGCGAACGGCCCGTAGCGGTCGGGATAGGCCGCGATCCACGGCAGGCAAAGCGCGACGTAGTCGGCGTGATCGCGCACGGCGAATTTCAGCATGTCGGCTTCCGAGCCCGCGAACGCCTCGACACCCGCGACGATCCCTTCGACGTTGCGATGGTAGCCCGCGGCGACGATCGAATGATCGGTCAGGAAGAGAACGTGCGCGCCGAGATCGAGCGGGCCGAGGATCACGCCCCTCGGGAGCCCGCGGAGTGCTGGAAGCTCTCTTAGGCAGGCGCGCATCTCGGCCTGATCGTGACGCACGGCGGGATGGACGAGACCGAGCCGCTCCGCAAACGCAGCGGCTGACATCCACGGCGCCTCGAAGAGCAGCGACCCCGCGATGAGGAGCGCGAGCGCGCGCGATACGCGCGCCTGCCTGCCGGTCGCCTCTGCCAGGATGCGATCGAACGCGAAGCCGGCGGCGACCGGGATCAGAGCCGCGCCGACATAGACAGCGCGGATCTGCACGAGCGTCAGAACGAACGTGAGCGAGAGAAGCGCGGCAGAGAGGGCGAGCAGACGCCGGCCTTCGCCCGCGCTGCGGAAGGCGCCCACCCAGGCGGCAATCGCTGCGGCGAGCGTCGGGCCGAACACGATCGCGGCAAGCTCCGGATGGCGCGCGACCGAACTCGCCGACATTCATCGCTTCGCCAGTCATTTCGAGCCATTGAGCAAGGACGGAGCTCGGCACCGCCGCGTAAGGTCCGGCGAGGCAGCGCGGAAAGAAAAGCGCGAAGGCGCCGGCGAGCACGATGCCGCCGGCCACAAGAGCAGCGAGCCGCGCCGGCCATGCTGCGTAACGCGCGCCGATTGCGGTCGCCGCAAACGCCACGGCGCCGGCGCCAACGGTGAGCAGGAGCCACGGCGCGGAGAGCGTGTCGCAGGTCGGCGTGAGCCAGAGCGCCGGGGCCGTCTGCGCCGCAAAGGCCGCGAGTGAGCCGAGCGCGAGCGACGCAGCGAAGAGAAGGAGGCTGCGCGCCTTGTGTTGATCGACGACGAACGCGGCGGCGTAGGCAAGTCCGATCGCCGCGACGAAAGGCAGGCTTTCGAGCCCAACCGCGAGCGAAAGCGCCGAGAGGGTTCCGCCAAGAACTGCCGCGCCCGGTCGCAGCGATGCCACCGCGAAGCACAGCACCGACGCCAGCGTCAGCACGACCTGGACATTGTGGTGGTCGATCTCGCCGGCGCCGAAGAGATCGCGGAAGGCGATGTAGTTCGGTGCGAGGGCGATCGCGATGAGCGCCGCCCTGATGCCAAAGCTTCGCCGGAGCGCCACGAAGGAGAACACGCAATAGAGCGCGAAGAGAAGAGTCGGCCACGCTGTCAACACGATGCGCTCGGCAAGCGCGGAGCCGAGGGCGGGCGTCAGCGCAAGGAGCGCGGCCGCAAGCGGCGCGTCGACGAGCCGCGACCAGTGCATGCGCGTGCCGTCGGGCGGGAGGTAGCGATATTGATGCGTGTCGAACCAGCCCTGGCCTTGCGCGAGGTCGCGCACCTCCTGAAGGCGCATGCCGTTGTCGGCGCTGAGCGTCGAAAGGTCCGCGAGGCCTTGGAAGCCGAGCCATTGGCCATGCAGGTAGACGCCCACGAAAAACAGCGCGAGCGCCCAGAAAAGCGCCTGTCGGTCGAAAACGCCGGTCGCGGCGCGCGACGCCGAAGTATCGGAGCTATATGGCTTTTCCGCCGCCGCCATCGATTTTTCCGCGCGCGATTCACCTGACGGCAAGCATCGCCGGGCTAGCTTACCCGCCGGTTATCGGAGTCGGATCGCGATGGAAGCTGATTCGCCGGGCCAAAACCCGGTGCATGCGGCGTTGCTCGGCGTTGAGAAGAGCTTCGCGGAGGCCGGCGCGATCGAGCTTTCGATCGTGATGCCGTGCCTCGACGAAGCGGAGACGCTCGGCATCTGCATCGACAAGGCGAAATCCTTCCTCTGGCGGACCGGGATCGCGGGCGAGGTCGTCGTCGCCGACAACGGCTCGACCGACGGCAGCCAGGCGATCGCGCGCGCACGCGAAGCGCGCGTCGTCGACGTCGAGAGCAGGGGCTACGGCGCCGCATTGATCGCCGGCATCCGCGCGGCGCGCGGCCGCTTCGTCATCATGGGCGACAGCGACAATTCCTACGACTTCGCCAACCTCGACCTCTTCGTGGAGAAGCTCCGCGCCGGCTACGACGTGGTGATGGGGAACCGCTTCCGTGGCGGGATCGCCGCGTCCGCCATGCCAAAGCTCCACCGCTATCTCGGCAATCCCGTGCTCTCCTTCGTCGGCCGGCTCTTCTTCAGAAGCCCGATCAACGACTTCCATTGCGGCCTGCGCGGATTTTCTCGCGATGCGATCTTGGCCTTGAACCTCGACGCGCCGGGCATGGAATTCGCGTCGGAGATGGTGGTGAAGGCGACGCTCGCGGACCTCAAGATCACCGAGGTGCCGACGACCCTGCAGCAGGACGGGCGCTCCCGTCCGCCGCATTTGAGAAGTTGGCGCGACGGCTGGCGGCATCTGAAGCTGCTCCTGGAGTTCGCGCCGCACTGGCTCTTCCTCTATCCGGGCGGAGCGCTCGCAAGCATGGGAGCGCTGATCGCGGCAGCGCTGATCGCCGGGCCGCTCGATCTCGGCCCGATCACGCTCGACGCGGCGACGCTTCTGATGGCGGTCGCGGCAATCCTGGTCGGGACGCAGCTCGTGCTCTTTTATGCCGTGGCGAAGACGGCGGCCGTTGCCGCCGGACGGATCCCGGTGACGCCGCGCTTCGAGGAATTCGAGCGGCTGCTCACAGTCGATCGCTTCTGCCTCGCCGGCGGCGGGCTCTTTGCGGTCGGCTTCCTGATCGCCGCCGTCTCGGCGCTCCACTGGATGATCACAGGCTTCGGCGACCTCGACCCCGGCACCAACGTGCGGCTCGCCGCATTGGCGACGCTCGGTATGGCGCTCGGCGTTCAAAGCGTCACGGCTGGCTTCCTGATCGGGCTCGTGCGCCAAAAGAAGCGGCCCGCGGAGTCCGAGACGCCCGAGGCACAAACGCCGGCATCCGGCGATCAGGAAGAGCGCTCATCCACCGACAAGGCCGCCTGAGCGAGGCTCGCGATCAGGTCAAGGGCAGGGGCATGCCAAGCGGCGCGAAGACGAGCACCGCTTCCTGCACTTCCCAGCCGCCCTCCCAGATCATGCGCCCGGCGACGTAGACGATCACGAGCAGCCCCACCCAGGCGAGCCAGCGGTAGCGGTCGAGCAGGCGCGCGATGAAGGTCGCCGCAAGTCCCATCAGCGCGATGGAGAGCACGAGCCCGGCGGCCATGATCAACGGGTGCTCGCGCGCCGCCCCCGCGATCGCGAGCACGTTGTCGAGCGACATCGAAACGTCGGCGATGAGGATCTGCCACATCGCCTCGCGAAGCGTCTTCGACGATTCCGAAGCACCTTCCCCGGCGGCTGCGGCAAGCGCCTCGGCGCCGGCATGTTCCGCAGTGCCTCTCCGGATTTCGCGAAAGAGCTTCCAGGAGACCCAGAGAAGCAGAATGCCGCCGGCAAGAAGCAGCCCGACGATCTGCAGGAACTGCACCGCGAGCAGGGACAGGAGCAGGCGGAGCACGACCGCGCCTGCGATGCCGTAGAAGATCACCTTCCCGCGGATGGCAACCGGCGCCCCCGCCGCGGCCATGCCGACGACGATGGCGTTATCGCCGGAAAGCACGACGTTGATGAAGATGACCTGGAGGATGGTCGAGACTTGCTCGGAAAGGTCCATCGCGGCCCTTCCTAGCCCTGCGCCTTCGGCGCGGGCACGATGTCGATCAGGACGACCTGCAGCAACGCCCAGAAAGCGTTAGCCGAGACGAGATCGAGCATGCGGCGCACCCTTCACGTGTGGCCGCCGCTTTGTTCTCCGAGTGTCTCGGATCGGGAAACGGCTGGGCCACACTGTGGTCGTCCAGTCCGACATCACAGCGGACATCCGCTGTCAGAGGGGCCCGGCCTGGCGCTCGTTATTTAGCTTCGGCAGACCGCAAGATCAATCGCCCGGCTATTGAGGCTTAGCGAAACCTCAAGACGCCGATGACGGCGCGCGATTGGACTGGTCGATGCGCTTCTTGTGCCAGCGCCAGGCGTCCTCCACGATCTTCGTGAGATCGGCTTTGGCCCGCCATTTCAACAGCGCCTCGGCGCGCGAGGGATCTGCGACGAGCACCGGCGGATCGCCGGCGCGTCGCGGTGCCTCTTTCACGGTGACACGCCGGCCGGCCACGACTTCGACCGCGTCGATCACCTCACGCACCGAAGCGCCGCGTCCGGTGCCGAGATTGACCGCCGCCGAGGCGCCGCCCTCGACGAGATGGCGAAGTGCCGCGACATGCGCAGCGGCGAGGTCGACGACGTGGATGTAGTCGCGCACCGCAGTTCCGTCGGCACTCGGATAGTCGGTTCCGAAGATCGAGACTTCACGGTGCAAACCGAGCGCGGTGTCGATCACGAGCGGGATCAGATGCGTCTCCGGCTCGTGCCATTCGCCGATCTCGGCCGCGGGGTCGGCGCCCGCCGCGTTGAAGTAGCGAAGCCGCACGGAGCGGATCGAATGGGCGCGGTCGAAATCGTCCATCATCCATTCGCAGGCAAGCTTCGACTCGCCGTAGGGATTGATCGGCCGGCGCGGCAGATCCTCGGTGATCGGCACGCGCTCCGGCTCGCCGTAAACGGCGCAGGTCGAGGAGAAGACGATGCGCTGGACACCGCTTAGCCGCATCGCCTCAAGCAGGTTCAGCGTGCCGCCGACATTGACCGCGTAGTAGCGCTCCGGGTGCGCCGTCGATTCGCCGACAAGCGCCAGCGCGGCGAAATGGAGGACCGCCTCCGGCTTTGTCTCCTCGATGGCCGAACGAAGCGCATCCGCGTCGCGCATGTCGCCCCTGATCAGCGGGCCCCAGCGGACGGCGCTCTCATGACCCATCGAAAGGTTGTCGAAGACGATCGGCTCGTAGCCGGCTTCCGCCAAGGCCTTGCAACAATGGCTGCCGACATAGCCGGCTCCGCCGGTGACGAGGATGCGGCTCATCGCTTCGATACCGCTTGCAGGAATCGCCGCGTCTTGCCCTCGAGCGCCACGCAGGTGAGGCGGCCGGAGAAGACGGCGCCGGTGTCGATGTTGATGCGATTGCTCCTTACGTCCGGCGCGCTGACCGGGGTGTGGCCGTGCACGACGATCCTGCCGAAGTCTTCCTCGGAATCGAGAAACGCCTCGCGGATCCAGATCAAGTCCTCCGGGTCCTGATCTTCAAGCGCGCGACCCGGCTGGATGCCGGCATGGACGAAGAGATAGCCTCCGAACACCGCGGTCCGCGGCAGCGACGCGAAGAAAGCGCGGTGCTTGGCAGGAAGCGCGTCGAGAAAGGCGGCGCGAAAGTCACCGGCGGTTTCAAGGTCTGCCCGCCGAACGCCGTCGCGCAGATAAGACGCGATCGTCTGGCCGCCGCCGTTGAAGAGCCAATTCGGCATTGCCGACCCGTCGCCAAGCGCCCGCAGAAGCAGGTCCTCGTGGTTACCCATCAGACAGATTCTCTTGTCCCCGAGCGGCGGCGTCTCGATCAGCCATTCGACGACGTCGCGCGTGTCCGGTCCGCGATCGACATAGTCACCGAGATAGACTTCGATCGCGCGCGCCACCGGCGCTTTCTTGCAGTCGCGCTCGATCTGCGCGGCGAGCGCCTGTAGCAGGTCGAAGCGGCCGTGTATATCGCCGACCGCGTAGATGCGAAGCCCCTCCGGCAGCGTGCCTTCGGACGCAGCGTTTGTGTTTCGCGCGCGCTCGCTCACGGCATCGGAATCTCGGCTGTGAATTTCGGGACGTCGTAGCCCTTCTTTACCGCAGGCCGCGAGGCGATGTCGCGATACCAGCGCTTCACATTGGGGAAATCGTTCATGTCGATCCCCTGCCATTCGTAGCGCGAGAGCCACGGCCATATTGCCATGTCGGCAATCGAGTAGTCGTCGGCGACGAAAGCGTGCCCGTCAAGCCGACGGTCGAGCACGCCGTAGAGACGCTGCGCCTCTTTGCCATAGCGCTCCTCGGCGTAGGGTGCCTTGCCCTTCTGGAAGTGCAGGAAGTGATGCGCCTGCCCGAGCATCGGGCCGATGCCGCCCATCTGCCACATGAGCCATTCGAGCACGCGGTAGCGCGGTTCGCCATCCTTCGGCAGGAAGCGCCCGGTCTTGTCGGCGAGATAGATCATGATCGCGCCGGATTCCATGAGCGCGAGCCCGTTGTCACGGTCGACGATCGCCGGGATCTTGTTGTTCGGGCTGATCTTCAGGAACTCCGGCTTGAACTGGTCGTCCTTGCCGATGTCGATGGCGTGGGCCTCGTAAGGGAGGCCGAGCTCCTCGAGCAGGATCGAGACTTTCCGCCCGTTGGGCGTGGTCCAGGTGTAGAGGTCGATCATGGCATCTTCCGTGGCGGATGGGAGCGACCGGGCGGCCGCCTGAGGGACATGCCGCCGCTTGTGCCGGATGGCAAGGGCGGCGGCTTTGCATTCGACAAGTCGCATCGTCCGCCGGTGCTCCCGCCTTGACGCGGCCGCGCGACTGGCTCGATAACCAAAGAGGCGCTCGTTCGTCGGCCACGCTCAGGCGGAGTTCTCAGATGTCAGCGAAGACTGCGACGGCCATAAGAGAGCTCCGGGATGCATGCGGGCCTGTGGCCGCTCCCGCTGCGCCGAGCGACCACGTGATGCGAAGGGGCGGCTGAGCGCCGCCCTCAGGCCCAAGACGATGCGCGCCGCGGGCCCGATCGAGTCCTTCATCTACGAGGGTCGCCCGCAGCGCGTGATCTTCGGGGCGGGGCGCCTTGCCGAAGCACGCGAGGTTCTGCGTGGACTTGGGGCGGAGCGCGCGCTGGTGCTTTCGACGCCGGAGCAGAAGGATGCCGGCGGGCGTGTCGCCCGCATTCTTGGCGAGCTTGCGGTCGGCCACTTCTTCGGCGCGGCGATGCATACGCCGGTCGAGGTGACGGAACAGGCGCTCGCGATCTTCGACGAGCACGACGCGAATTCGGTCGTCGCGATCGGCGGCGGCTCGACGACGGGCCTGAGCAAAGCGATCGCGCTTCGAACCGACGCGCCGCAGCTCGTGATTCCGACCACCTATGCCGGCTCCGAGGTGACGCCGATCCTCGGCGAGACCGCGGACGGAGAGAAGACGACGATCCGCTCGCCGGAGGTCGTGCCGGAGGCGGTGATCTACGACGTGGAGCTGACGCTGACACTTCCGCCGCGGCTCTCCGCGACAAGCGGCATGAACGCGATGGCGCACGCGGTCGAGGCGCTCTATGCGCGCGACAGGAATCCGATCGTGGAGATGATGGCGGAGGAGGGACTCCGCGCCTTTGCTTCGGCGCTCCCCGCCGTCATCGGCGCGCCGCAGGATTTGGAGGCGCGATCGCGGGCGCAATATGGCGCGTGGCTCGCCGGCATGTGCCTCGCTTCGACCTCGATGGCGCTTCATCACAAGCTCTGCCATGTGCTCGGTGGCGCCTTCGACCTGCCGCATGCGGAGGCGCATGCGATCGTGCTCCCGCACGCGACCGCCTACAACGCCCCCTCCGCTCCGGAGGCGATGCGGAAGATCGCGGCCGCGCTTGGCACGGACGACGCGGCGCAAGGACTCTATGACCTCGCCACGTCGCTCAAGATTCCGCTCGGGCTGAAGGAGATCGGCATGCCGGAAGACGGCATCGATCGCGCAGTCGAGATGACGATGAAGGATCCGTATTGGAACCCGCGCCCGATCGAGGAAGCCGGGCTTCGCGCGCTCCTCGCGCGCGCCTATGCGGGGGAGCGGCCGCGCTAGCTCTTCGCTTTCGCTGCGGCCCAATTTCCGTCGCTCCCCACCACGTGCAGGGCGGCGAAGACGCGCGGCGCGACGGGGTTGCCGTCACCATCGATGGCGTGCTCGCGGAAGACCGCGACTTCCGCCGGGATTACGGTCCCGCGCTGCGCCGAGTTCGACGAAGATGTGCCGAGCGTTCTCAGAGGCGCGGTCGAACCAGTTCGGATCGTCGAAGGTGCCGCCATAGACGCCGATCGCATTGGGAAAACGCTCGAACGCCAGGAACAGCTTTGTGCCGCAGGTCGGGCAGAAGTTGACGCCGACCCTCTTGCCGCTGCCGCTCGATCGATGGTCATAGACGCGCGGCGTTCCGCCGATGGTCGCGAAGGCGGATCTTTCGAACACCGGCTCGACCATGTAGGCGGACCCGGTGGCACGCTGGCAGAAGCGGCAATGGCATATCGTGACCCTGAGCGGCGGGGCGTCGACGCGGTAGCGGATCGCGCCACAGAGACAGCCTCCTTCGTGGATCTCCGTCACATCCCCCATCTGAGCCCCGCGGTGTGGACCGGCGCGTCCCAGAGGCGCTTCGATTCCTCGTCGAGCATCGACACGGTGAGCGAGCAGCCGGCCATGTCGAGCGAGGTCACGTAGTTGCCGACCAGCGAGCGCGCGATCTTGAGCCCCTGCTTCTCCGCGATTTTCCGCGCCGAGTCGTAGACGAGGTAAAGCTCCATCGCTGGCGTTGCGCCAAAGCCATTCACGAGGAGCAACGCCTCGCCGCTCTTCGCTCCGATGTCGCCGAGGATAGCGCCCATCATCTCCTCCGCGATTTCGTCGGCGGACTTGAGCTTCACCCGGCGGCGGCCAGGCTCGCCGTGTATGCCGACGCCCATCTCCATCTCGTCATCGCCGATCTCGAGGGTCGGCTTGCCGGCGGCTGGCACCGTGCAGCTCGTCAGGGCCACGCCCATGGAGCGCGTGCGTCCGTTGACACTGTCGCCGAGCGACTTCAGCGATTCGAGGTCGCGGCCTTCCTCGGCAGCGGCGCCGACGATCTTCTCCACGACCAGAGTACCGGCGACACCGCGGCGCCCAGCCGTGTAGAGCGAGTCCTCGACCGCCACATCGTCGTTGGTTTTCACCGACATCGTCTCGATCTCAAGCTCGGTCGTCATCTCCGCCGCCATGTCGAAGTTCATGACGTCGCCTTCGTAGTTCTTCACGATGAAGAGAACGCCGGCGCCGCCGGCGACCGCTTCCGCTGCGTCGACCATCTGGTCGGGCGTCGGCGAGGTGAAGACCTGGCCGGGGCAAGCAGCATCGAGCATGCCGTAGCCGACGAAGCCGGCGTGCAGCGGCTCGTGCCCGGAGCCGCCACCGGAGATCAGCGTCACCTTGCCGGGCTTCGGGTTTCGGCGCTTGACGAATTTGTGGTCGGCGCCGAGCGTGACGATATCCGCGTGCGCTGCGCAGAAGCCGTCGAGGCTCTCGGTCAGGATCGTATCGACTTTGTTGATGAGCTTTTTCACGGATGCCCCCTCCTGCGCCCGTCGCCTTAGTCCTTGGCGCGCGCGCAGAGATAGGCGAGCTTCTCGACGAATTCGCCGATCAGCTGGTCGAGCTGCCGGTTCTTCGCCGGCGATCCGAGGTCGGGCAGGTGAATGACATGCGTGCGCGTGCGTGGCTGGTCGCGGCGCGGCGCGGGACGGTTCGGATGGGCGCGGTTGTAGGCCGCGAGAAACGCTTTCCGCTCGCTTGGCGAGAAGTGGCAGATCTCAAGAACGAGGTCGACGTGGCGCGCCGGGATAGGCGTGTCGTAGGCGGTCGAGGTGATCTGCGTGACGAAGCTGCGGTTCTTGGCGAGCGCCGCTGCGATGCGCTGCCTGGTTCCGGACGGGCGCGATTCAAGGACGCGCTGCAGGATCGCCTTGTATTCGGCGACGCCGGCGCTCGCCGCATCGGCACCGCGCTGCGCGCGCTCACTCATCGAGCCGCGTCCGCGCGATCGCCGCCTTGACCGGCCCGAGCATCGCCGGCGCGACGGAGAGGCAGCGGAGCCCCGCTTTCAGAAGCGAAGGCACGAGCGCCGGATCGCCGGCCGCGTCGCCGCAGAGGCTGACCTCGATGCCGGCGAGCTTGCCGAAGCCGGCAACGTCGGCGATGAGCTTCATCACCGCCGGATTGGTCACGTCGCAAAGATCGGCGACGCGGTGGCTGTCGCGCGCCGCCGCCGTCACGTATTGCGTCAGGTCGTTCGACCCGATGGAGAAGAATTCCGCCGCGGCATAGGCCTTCGGCTGGATTGCGACCGCCGGCACTTCAACCATGATGCCGAGCGAAGGCCGCGCCGCGACGATTCCCTCCGCGGCAAGCTCGCTGAGCACGGCGTCAAGGTAGCCGCGCGCCGCTTCGATCTCGGCGGGTATCGTGACCATCGGCAGCATGACCTTGAGATTGCCGACGATCGCGGCGCGCGCCAGCGCGCGAAGCTGCACGCGGAACACTTCAGGCCGCGAAAGCGACAGCCGGATGCCGCGAAGCCCGAGGAAGGGATTCGACTCGTCGACGGTCAGCCCTTTCACCGGCTTGTCGCCGCCCGCGTCGATGGTGCGGATCGTGACCGGCCGGCCGTGCGCCCAATCGAGCACCCTGACATAGGCGCGATACTGTGTCTCCTCGTCGGGAAGCGTCTCGCCGGAAAAGAGGAACTCGGTGCGCATCAGCCCGACGCCGTCACAGGTCGTGACGTCGATCTGATCGACCTCCTCCGGCCGCGCGACATTGACCATGACATCGATCGGGAGGCCATGCGCAGTGCGTGCGTCGGCATGCAGGAAGCGGGCGAAGCGGTCGCCGTCCTTGGCCTTCGCGGCGTTGCGCATCGCGACGAAGGCGCGCTCGGCCGAGCCGGGGCTCAGCACCAGCGCACCGCTGTCGCCGTCGACCATGGCTTCGCAGTGGCCGTCCACCTCGATCTCGCCGAGGCCGACCACCATCGGCACGCCGCGCGCACGCGCCAGCATGGCGACGTGGCTGGTGGCGCTTCCCGCCGACAGCGCGACGCCGCCGCCTATCGACCAGTCGGTCTCAAGGAAGCGCGTCGGTGTTACCTCGGCGCCGGTCAGGATGGCGCCCGGCGGCGCGACCGCGAGGTCGGCGCCGGAGAGATTGCGGAGCACGCGGTCGCGCAGGTCGACGAGGTCGGCGGCGCGGGCGCGAAAGTAGTCGTCGTCCGCCGTCTCGTAGCCCGCGATCTGCTCGCCGAGCGCCGCAAGCCAGGCCGCCTCGGCGCTGTCGCCGGCCTCGATCAGCGCGAAGGCCGGGTCTGTCAGCTCGTCGTCGGAAAGCATCGCGGCCTGGAATTCCAGGATGCCGCGCTCGCTTTCGGCGGCGGCGCTCGTAAGGCCGGCGATCTGCTCGATCGAGCGCAACACCGCCGCGTTCAGTGCTTCGCGTTCGCGTTTCGCGTCGCCGGTCGGCAAGCGGCGCGCAATCACCGCGTCGAGGCGGAAGAGGGGACCGGCGGCAATCCCCGGTGCTGCGGGCCGGCCTTTCAGCTCAACCGGTTCCGGCATGGGCCACGTCTCCCGCCTTGGCCGGCGGCATTTCCACGAAATCGCCCGTGACCAGCGCCACCAGCGCCGCGACGGCGCGCTCCGCATCGTCGCCCTCGGCGCGGAAATGGAGCACTGCGTTCTGCGGCACCTTGGTCGCCATGACTTTCACGATGCTCTTGGCGTCGATCCAGGGGCCGTCGGTCGCGAGCGCCAGCTCGACGCGGCTTGAGAACGTCTTGGCGAGCTTGGTGAGCTTCACCGACGGCCGCGCGTGGAGTCCCACCGCGTGCGTCAACAAGACCGACCCCGTCATGACCTTGCCGGACATTCGCAATCCTTCGACTTCAGGCCGGGGAAAGTTCTTCCGCCGTTCGTTTCACCACCTCGAGCGATGCGCCGCCCGAGGCTTCGGTCGCCGCGATCACCGCGCCCTCGACGATCGGCGCGTTGCACACGACGACCCGCCGCGCCCGCTCGCTCGGCAGCATCTCGACCGCCATTTCGCTGTTCGTCTCGGCGCCGCCGAGATCGACGAGGATGGCGACGCCGGCTTCCGTCCAGGCGCTGTCGATGGCCTTCAGGATCGATTCGACGCTCGTCCCGAGCCCGCCCTCCGGATTGCCGCCGCAATAGGCGACGCGCACCTCGTCGCCGACCATCTGGCGCACCATGTCGGCCGTGCCCTCGGCGACGAGCGGCGAATGCGACACGATGACGATCCCGACGTTCTTCATGGCTGCGCTCACGCTTCCGCCCCGAGTGCTGTGACGGCCGCATCGACAATGAGCGCGCTCGACCGCGCACCGGGATCCATGTGCCCGATCGAGCGCTCGCCGAGGAACGAGGCGCGCCCGCGCGTCGCCAGCATCGGGATCGTCGCCTCCGCCGCCTGATGCGCGCGCTTCGCCACGTCGCCGATCGCCGCGTCTGTCGCCACCGCTTCCTGCACGGGCACGAGCACGTCGAGCATGGTCTTCTGGCCGACATCGGACTTGCCGCGCGCCTTGACCGCGTCGATCGCGGCCTTGAATGCCGTCGCGAAGGCTTCGCGGTCGGCGGCTTCCGGCAGCGTCTTGCCGAGCGTCATGAAAAGCGTGCCGTAGAGCGGTCCGGACGCGCCGCCGACCTTCATCACGAGCTGCATCCCGGCCGCCTTCAGCGCCTCGGGGAGCGGCTTTCCGGCAAGCGCGTCGAGGTCGGCGAGCACCGCCTCGAAGCCGCGTTTCATGTTGGCGCCGTGGTCGCCGTCGCCGATCGCGCTGTCGAGCGCGGTCAGCTCCTCGGCATGATCGATCACCGTCTTGGCGACGGCCTCGATCAACTCGCGGCGGCGCTTCGCGTCAAGCATGACCGCCTCCGCTCCCATCCGGTTCCCCGAGCCGTCGAAATAGAGCGGATCGACGAGCTCCACGGTTACGGCGTCGCCGGATTTGAGCTCCGTGTGCGGATCGGCAAGCGTCACCAGCTTCTGCTCGCCGACCGAGAGATGCAGGTGGCTCTGGTCGCCGAGATGCTCGATCCAGTCGACCTTCGCCTGGGCTTTGCCGTTCAGCGCCTTGGCGATCCTGAAATGCTCGGTGCGCGCGCCGATGGTGCGCGTGCCCGCGGGAACGCCGCCATCGGGCAGGAGCCCGGCGGGAAAGACGTTGATCGACGGCTGGCCGAGCCTCGCCGCGACATAGAGGCTCTTCGGGTTCTCGTATATCTCGCGCGGCGTCCCGATCTGGATCAGCTTGCCCTCGTTCAGGATGCCGATCCGGTTCGCCATGGTCATCGCTTCGATCTGGTCATGCGTGACATAGAGGATGGTCGCGCCGAGATCCCTCTGAATATGCTTCAGCTCGAGCCGCAGATCGGCGCGGAGCTTGGCGTCGAGCGACGACAGCGGCTCGTCCATCAGATAGACGGCGGGGCGGCGGACGAGAGCGCGGCCGATCGCCACGCGTTGCATTTCGCCACCGGAAAGCCGCGTCGCGCGGTTCTGCAGCTTGCTTGCGATGCCGAGGACCTGCGCGACCTGGTCAATCCGCGACTTGATCTCGGTTTCCGGCAGACGGCGGGCGGGGGAGCGGAGCGGGAAGGCGAGGTTCTCGTAAACGGAGAGATGCGGATAGAGTGAATATTGCTGGAACACAAAAGTTACGTTGCGTTCCGCCGGGGCGACCCGCGTCACGTCGTGCCCGCCGATCGAAACTGTGCCGGCTTCCGGCTTCTCGAGCCCGGCGACCAGGCGCAGCGTCGTCGTCTTGCCGGCGCCGGTCGGGCCGAGGATGACGACGAACTCGCCGTCGGCGATTCTAAGATCGAGCGCATCGACGGCGACCGTCTCGCCGAAGCGCTTGGTCACATTGGAGAGGACGACGTCAGCCACGCGCGCCTCTCTCGCCAAGTGCCGCGCGGATCGCGCGGCCGCTCGCCTTCTCGAAGAGCGAGAGCCGCTCGCCGCGAAACGTCAGGCCGACCGTGTCGCCGTCGGCGACGTGCACATTCGCCGGAAGC
Organism: uncultured Alphaproteobacteria bacterium; assembly: GCA_963761005.1. GTDB lineage: Bacteria > Pseudomonadota > Alphaproteobacteria > Rhizobiales > Afifellaceae > DASWJZ01. The sequence continues at coordinate 102,050 of CAVXFK010000018.1, read as the reverse complement.
CGCGCCTTGAGCGGCCCGTGCTCGGTCGTCACCGTCACGATCTGCGTCGTGCCGAGATATTCCGCGCCGAAGACCGAGGCGCGGAGCGGCGAGGCATCGTCGAAGCGGATGTGCTCCGGCCGGATGCCGAGCGCGATCTCCGTCTCCGCAACGTCCTCGCCGACCTCCGGAACCGGGATCGTGGCGCCGTTGACGCGGAGCGTCTTTGCGCCCTTCGCCAGGCGGGAATGCACTGGAAGGAAATTCATAGGCGGCGAGCCGATGAATTCGGCAACGAACATCGACGCCGGGCGGTCGTAGATCTCCTGCGGCGTCGCGAACTGCTCGATCACGCCGCGGTTCATGACCGCGATCTTGTCGGCCATGGCCATGGCTTCGAGCTGGTCGTGCGTCACGTAGACCGTGGTCGCACCGATGCGGTTGTGAAGCTCGCGCAGCTCCCTGACCATCAACTCGCGGAACTCGGTGTCGAGCGCGCCGAGCGGCTCGTCCATCAAGAACACCTTCGGCCGGCGCACGATGGCGCGGCCGAGCGCGACACGCTGGCGATCGCCGCCGGAAAGGCCGGAGACCGAGCGGTCGAGGATGTGATCGATTCTGCAGGAGCCGCGCCGTCTCCTCGACGCGCGTCTTGATCTCCGCGCGCGGCGTGCCCTGGGCAACGAGCGGGAAGGCGATGTTCTTCCTGACGTTCATGTGGGTGTAGAGCGCGAAGAGCTGGAAGACGAAGGCGATGTCACGCTCCGCCGCGCGCTTGAAGGTCACGTCCTTACCGTCGAGCAGGATACGGCCTGAGGTCGGAAGCTCCAGCCCGGCGATCATCCGCAGGGTCGTCGTCTTGCCGCAACCGGATGGCCCGAGCATCACGAAGAACTCACCGTTCTCGACCGTCAGCGTCGAATCCTTGACGGCGACGAAGTCGCCGAACTGCTTCCTGAGGCGCTCGACCCTGATCTCAGCCATCGCGCTAATCCGGAAAATGGCTGACGATGACGAACATCGCGGTGCCGGCGAGGATCGTCACGAAGGAATAGGTATAGAGCGCGAGCGCGAGCGGCTGCATCAGCATGACGATGCCGGCCGCGATCACGATCGTTGCGAGCATCTCCCAGGGGCCGCGGCGGAAACGCAAGAAGCGCCGCGCCAAGCTCTCTCCCCCCTTGCGGGGGAGAGATGGAGAGGGGGGAAGGACACTGCCGCGGCCTTCTTCTGTCCTCGCTCCCTGACTCTCCCCAGGCCGGACATCGGGTGTTCCCGATGTCCTCATCGGGGTGAGCAACTCGGGAACACCCGAGTTGCGGGGGGAGGGAATGCGCTGCGTCTCGCTCATTTCCTCACCGCCCCGAAGGTGATGCCGCGCAGGAGATGCTTCCTGAGCAGGATGGTGAAGACACAGATCGGGATCAGGAAGAGCGTCGTTCCGGCGGCGACCGCCGGCCAGTCCTGCCCGCCCTCGCCGATGATGAACGGAATGAAGGGCGGCATGGTCTGCGCCTCGCCGGAGGTGAGAAGCACCGCGAAAGCATATTCGTTCCAGGCGAAGATCAGGCAGAAGATCGCCGTCGCCGCGATTCCCGTCGTCGCCTGCGGCAGCACGACCTTGATGAAGGCGTGCAGCCGCGAATAGCCGTCGATCATGGCGGCTTCCTCGTATTCGCGCGGGATCTCGTCGATGAAGCCCTTCAGAAGCCATACCGCGAGCGAGACGTTCACGGCGGTGTAGAGCAGGATCATGCCGATCTTTGAATCGGTCAGCCCGACTTCCCGGTACATGAGGTAGATCGGGATCGCGACGGCGATCGGCGGCATCATGCGCGTCGATAGGATAAAGAAGAGGAGGTCGTCCTTCAGCGGCACCTTGAAGCGCGAGAACCCGTAGGCCGCGAGCACGCCGAGGAACACGGCGAGGAAGGTCGAGCCGAACGCGATGATGATGGAATTGGTGAAGCGCCCGACGACGTTCGACGGCCCGGCGATCACCATGTTGCGCGAGCGCACCAGCTTGTCGTACCAGGCGGTCGCGGGCGGCAGGCTCGCCATGTATTCCGGCGTCTGCCGCGTGCGCGTCGTGAACAGATTGACGTAGCCTTCGAGCGAGGGGCTGAACAAGACCTTCGGCGGATAGGCGATCGAATCGGGCGGCGTCTTGAAGCTCGTCGCCACGATCCAGACGAGCGGCACCATGGTGATCAGCGCGTAGAGAATGACGAGCGTGCCCGCGACAAGCTTCGCGCGTGGGGTGGGTTCGACGACCAAATGGGCTGCTGTCGCGACGCTCATCGCTGTTTCACCCGGTTCAGCGCCTTCACGTAGATGTTGGCGAGGCCGAACACCGTGACGAAGAGGATTATGGCGAAAGCGGACGAATAGCCGGTCTTCCAGCTTTCGAACGCCTCGCGCTTCAGCGTGATCGATGCGAGCTCGGTGGTCGAGCCGGGGCCGCCGCCGGTCAGGAGGTTCACCATGTCGAACATCTTGAAATTCTCGATGCCGCGGAAGAGCACCGCGAGCATGATGAAGGGGAGGGCCATCGGCAGCGTGATCGACCAGAACTGGCGCAATTTCGACGCACGGTCGACCTCGGCGGCCTCGTAGATGTCGTCCGGAATCGAGCGAAGCCCAGCCAGGCAGATCAGCATCACGTAGGGCGTCCACATCCAGACGTCGACGATGACGATCGCCCACGGCGCCAGCCCCACCTCGCCAAGCATCTGGAAGGATGTCGGATCGGCGCCGGTGAAGAAGGCGATCGCGTAGTTGAAGAGGCCGATCTGCGGCTGGTAGAGAAACTTCCAGAAATTTCCGACGACGGCGGGCGACAGCATCATCGGGATCAGGATCACCGTGGTCCAGAATCCATGCCCGCGGAACTTCCGGTCGATCAGGTAGGCGAGACCGAAGCCGATCAGCGTCTCGAGCACGATCGTCCAGATGACGAAATGGGCGGTTACCTGCATCCCGTACCAGATGTCGGAATCGTTCAGGATGCGCTCGTAGAAGCGCAGTCCGATGTTCTTGATCTCGGCGTTCGGCCGGTTCGCCCGGTAATCGGTGAACGACAGATAGATCGTCCAGATCAGCGGAAAGATATTGATCGCAAGAAGCAGGAGGATCGTAGGAGCGATGAAGAGCCAGGCGAGCACGCGGTCGGAAAGGCCGCGAAGGCGTCTCGCCACCTGAACAGGCGTCCCCGCGGCGACCCGATCAGCCAACACAGCCTTGACAGAGGAATCGCTCATTGCCGGTTATCCTGCCGTTCCAGGCATCTCGAAGAAAGCCCCTCCCGAGGCAGTCCGGGAGGGGCTGTTTTAGACAGGCGGCCTAGATCTTGCCGGCGTCCTGGAAGACTTCGGTCCAGTCCTTGACCAGCGAGTCGAGCGCTTCCTTGGCCGTGCCCTGGTCGGCGACGACATAGTCGTGGACGCGCTTCTGCATCGCCTGCAAGAGCTCGGCATAGGCCGGGTCGGCCCAGAAATCCTGCACGATGGCCATCGAGTTCGAGGAACGGCTGGGCGTACGGTGCGCTGTTCAGGAACGCCGGATCCTGGAGCGCCGACGTGGCGCAGGAGAAGCCGCCGAGCTGCATCCACTTGGCCTGCACATCCTTCTGGGCGAACCATTTGATGTAGGCGAGCGCGCCGTCCATGTTGTCGGTGTTGGCGAGGACCGATATGCCCTGGCCGCCGAGCTGCGCGAAGTGGCCGTCCGGACCGGCCGGGTTGGCGAAGAAGCCGATCTTGTCGCCGCCGACGTTCGGGTCCTTGTAGAGGCCCGGCCAGGTGAAGGCGAAGTTCATGTGCAACGCCACCTGTCCGGATTTGAAGGCGTCGGCCGATTCACCCATGTAGACGTTCGATGCGCCGGGCGGCGTGCAGCACTTGTAGAGGTCCTTGTAGAACTCGAGGCCCTTCACCGCCTCCGCGGAGTTGACGAAGCCTTCCATGTCGTAGGGCTTGTCCGGGTTCTGATATTTGAAGCCGTAGTCGTAGAGGACGTTCGTCACGCCCATCGTGATGCCTTCCGAGCCGCGCTCGGTGTAGATCGACGCGCCGTAGACCTTCTTGCCGTCGATCTCGCGGCCCTGGAAGAACTCGGCGATCTGCTTCAGCTGGTCATAGGTCGCGGGCGGGCCGAGGTCCCAGCCATACTTGTCCTTGAATTCCTTCTGCAGCTCGGGACGTTCGAACCAGTCCTTACGATAGGTCCAACCCACGACGTCGCCCATCGCCGGAAGCGCCCAATAGTTCGGCGTGTTCTTCGGCCACTCGGAATAGCCGACGACGGTCGCCGGCATGAAGTCGTCCATCGAGATGCCGTTCTTGTCGAAGAAGTCGTTCAGCTTGACGTAGTAGCCGTTCTCCGCCGAGCCGCCGATCCACTGGCTGTCGCCGATGATGAGATCGCAGAGCGTGCCGTGCGAATTGAGCTCGTTCAGGAAGCGGTCGGCGTAGCTCGTCCACGGCACGAACTCGAACTTCATGGTGGTACCGGTCGCGGCGGTGAAGTCCTTGGAGAGCTCCACCAGCGCGTTCGCCGGGTCCCACGCGGCCCAGCAGAGCGTCAGCTCGCCGGCCTGTGCGGCGCCCGCCGCCGCGCTGGAAAGAAGCGCCGCCGTTGCCACAGCAAGCGCACCACGATGCAGTCTCTTCATGATAACCCTCCTAGCGTTTCCATGCGGCCACCCGGCCCGCATGCCTCCGGCCGCAGAAGCGACCATCCCATTCTCGACTCGACGAGCCGATGTTTAGTTGTTTTGTTTAGTAGAGGCGATTTTACTGAACTCGGCAAGCGGAAATTCGTGCTGCAACGCAGCAGAAGCAGCCCGCTTTCTGTATCCTGCGCCGTTGGAGGAATGTTCAGTGAGGGAAAAATCCGCGCCAAAGGCAGCGGCTTATCCGAGCCTCCCCTCAATCAGAAAGAGCGCTCGCATAAGTTGACTGGGTGAAAGAAATACTATCAGCTTTGCAGATCGCTGAGGGAGGGCAAAGCATGGTGCGAAGGCAGCTCGTGCTCGGCATGGTCATGGTCGGCGCGATGACGGCCACGGCTTCTGCTGCCAATGAGCAGATATGGATTCTCGGGGGCACCTTCGCGTGCGCTGGGCACGAGCTTGGCAACGGCGTCCGCGTGAGCTGCAGCCAGGATCAGACCCGCGGAAACCGCATCTATACGATCGTGTCCACCTTCACCATGAGAGGGCCGGTGGCAAGGAGCTATCTCGGTAAACACGAAGGCTGCTGGCATATCGAGGCGAAGGACACGCGGATGAACAAGGACATCATCACGTGCCCCGGCATACCGGAGTGGTGGCACTGACCATGCGTCGGCGGCGGGCGCTCAGTGCGAGAGCCCGCCGGCTTCCTCGATGAAGCTGACGATGCGGTCAAGGCCGAGGCGTCGGCGCATGTCGGCGAAGACATAGGGACGCTCGCCGCGCATGCGCTTCGTGTCGGCTTCCATCACGTCGAGGTCGGCGCCGACATGCGGCGCGAGATCGATCTTGTTGACGATGAGAAGGTCGGAGCGGGTGATGCCGGGGCCGCCTTTGCGCGGCACTTTTTCGCCGGCGGCAACATCGATGACATAGATGGTGAGGTCGGCGAGCTCCGGCGAGAAGGTGGCGGCGAGATTGTCGCCGCCCGATTCGATGAAGACGATGTCGAGGTCGGGAAAGCGCGCGCGCATCTCGGCGATCGCCTGAAGATTGATCGAGGCGTCCTCGCGGATCGCGGTGTGCGGACAGCCGCCGGTCTCGACGCCGAGGATGCGCTCTTCGGGAAGCGCCTGGACGCGGTTCAGGATCAGCGCATCTTCCTTGGTGTAGATGTCGTTGGTGACGACGGCGACGGAATAACGCTCGCGCATCGCCTTGCAGAGCATTTCGGTGAGCGTCGTCTTGCCGGCACCGACCGGGCCGCCGATGCCGACGCGCAAGGGCCCGTTGGGCGACCCGTTCGCGCTCACGTGCGGAATACCCGTGAATACTGCGTCTCGTGGCGCATCGATGCGATGTCTGCAAGAACCGTGGCCGAACCGAGGTGGTCGAGCGTGGAATCTTCCGCACGTCGCGCGGTATCCGCGATGAGCGCATGCAACGATGCAAGCACCTGCAGCCCCGCGCTCTGACCGAGCGGCACGAGCCGTACGCCGACGGAGACGAGGTTGGCGACGAAGGCATTAAGATAAGCGGGGAGGGCGGCTTGGAGCCCAATGTCATGCGCGGCGGCAACGGCGCCGACGGCGACGGGGTAGGGCGCGCCGTCTTTGGAGAGAGACTTCAGGATCGCGGACGGCCAAGCCGCGGCGACGGCGTCGAGGAAGGCGCGGCCCTGCGCCATCGTCTCGAGATGCCGCTCGCGCGAGCCGGCGAGCGCCTCCGCAAGCTCAGCAACATCGAGAAGCTCGGCGCTCACGCCAAGCCGCGCCGCGCGATGCGCCGCGGCGAAGAGCACAGAATCGTTCCATAGACTGCCGCGCTCCAGGAGGTCCTCAAGCCATGGGGCGAGCGTCTCGGCACTGCGAACGTCGCCGCGGTCGATCAGGAATTCGAGGCCGTGCGAATAGGAGAATGCGCCGACCGGAAAGGCGGGCGACAGGAACGTCAGGAGCTTCAAGAGCTCCGGCGCGGCAAGCGCCTCCTTCGGCGCCGGGTGGCGGTCAGTCATGCTCGTGCCCATGCCCGCTGTGGCCATGACCGCTTCCAGGATCATGTCCGCCATGCGCGTAGGCGCCACCCTCCGGATCGAAGGGTGCTTCGATCGCCGCGACCTCCGCACCAAGCCCGACGAGCATCTCGGCGAGCACGTGATCGGGGCGGATCAAGATCCTCCCCGCCTCAATCGCGGCAGGCACGTGGCGGTTGCCGAGATGCCAGGCGAGGCGGGCGAGGTGATGGGCGTCCTTCGCGGTGACGACAAGCAGCGGCTCTGGCCTGGCGCGAACCTCAACCATGCGCCCGTCTTCAAGCATCAGCACGTCGCCATGGCGAAGCGCCGTCGCTTCGGGAAGATCGAGCAGGAACTCCTGTCCCCGTTCGCCTTTCATCGCGAGCCGGCGGCGATGGCGGTCGTCATAGGGCAGCAGCACGGCGTCGGCCGAAGCGCCGCTCCAATGCCCGGCGCGGATCACCTTGGTGGCGCGGATCATGTCGAGGCTGCCCTTCGGCCGGCGAAAAGCCGCCGCCACAATGCCGCTCCGGCAAAGGCGAGGAGCATCAGCATCGCGATCGTCGTGAAGACGGATTTCAGAAGCGTCCACAGGCTCGCGCGCGCTGCAAGCTCCGGCGTCAAGCCGGAGGCACCGGCGTTCAGCATCGCTGTGACCGAACTGTTCTCGAGATAATCGAAGACGGCGCCGGGCAGCGCGACGAGCGCAAGGAGGGTCGGCAAAGGGCTGACGCCGGGCGCGAGCGCGCGGATCGCAAAGAACAAGGTGGCTGCGAGCAGTGCCGGATAAGCGGCGTCGAGGCGATGCTGGACGTTCAGATAGAAAGCGCTGCCCTCCGGGCTGAGCGCGCCGAGGAACGCCTTCGCCTCGTCGAAGCTGTAGCCGGAGGGGCGCATGTCGAACGGCATCGCGCCGCCCGCCGCTTCCGATATCGTCGGGAGCGACCATAAGATCATCACGAGATAGATCGCGGTCGTGACCGCGAAGAGCGCCCAGAACGCGACGCGACGCGCGCGCACATTATTTCTCCAAACCGATGCACCGCTACTAGAACAAGAAATACCGCTGCGCCATCGGCAGCACCTCGGCCGGCGGGCAGGTGAGAAGCTCGCCGTCGGCGCGCACCTCGTAGGTCTCCGGATCGACCTCGACCTTCGGCGTCGCGGCGTTGTGGATCATCGAAGCTTTGGAGATACCGCCGCGCGTGCCGGAGACTCCCACCAGCTCCTTTTTTATGTCGAACTCCTCCCACAGCGACAGGTCGCCGCAAGCTGCGCCCGAGACGAAGGTGACCGAGGTCGCCGCGATGGCGCGGCCGAAGGCGCCGAACATCGGACGGTAGTGCACCGGCTGCGGGGTGGGGATCGAGGCGTTCGGGTCGCCCATCGGCGCCGCCGCGATGGCGCCGCCGAGAAGCACGAGATCGGGTTTCACGCCGAAGAAGGCCGGGCTCCACAGCACCAGGTCGGCGCGCTTGCCGACCTCGACGGAGCCGATGTGCTCCGCCATGCCGTGGGCAATGGCCGGGTTGATCGTGTACTTGGCGACGTAGCGCTTGACGCGGAAATTGTCGTTGTCGCCGGTCTCTTCGTTAAGGCGTCCGCGCTGCACCTTCATCTTGTGCGCCGTCTGCCAGGTGCGGATCAGCACTTCGCCGACGCGCCCCATCGCCTGGCTGTCGGAGGCGATGATGGAGAATGCGCCCATGTCGTGAAGGATGTCCTCCGCCGCGATCGTCTCCTTGCGGATGCGGCTTTCGGCGAAGGCGACGTCCTCCGGAATCGACGGCGACAGATGATGGCAGACCATCAGCATGTCGAGATGCTCGTCGATCGTGTTCCGCGTATAGGGCCGCGTCGGGTTGGTCGAAGACGGGATCACGTTCGGGAGCCCGCAGACCTTGATGATGTCGGGCGCATGGCCGCCGCCGGCGCCTTCGGTGTGGAAGGCGTGGATGGTGCGGCCTTTGAAGGCGGCTATCGTGTCCTCGACGAAGCCGGATTCGTTCAGCGTGTCGGTGTGGATCATCACCTGCACGTCGTAGTCGTCGGCGACGGAGAGGCAGCAGTCGATCGCCGCCGGCGTCGTGCCCCAGTCCTCGTGCAGCTTGAGCGCGCAGGCGCCGGCGCGAATCTGTTCGACGAGCGCTGCCGGCTGCGAGGCGTTGCCCTTGCCGGCGAAGCCGAGATTCATCGGAAAGCCGTCGGCGGCCTCGATCATGCGCGCGATGTGCCAGGGCCCCGGCGTGCAGGTGGTGGCGTTGGTGCCGGTGGCGGGCCCGGTGCCTCCGCCGAGCATACAGGTCACCCCGGAATAGAGCGCCTCTTCGATCTGTTGCGGGCAGATGAAATGGATGTGCGCGTCCATGCCGCCGGCGGTCAGGATCTTGCCCTCGCCTGCGATCGCCTCGGTGCCGGGGCCGATGATGATGTCGACGCCCGGCTGCGTGTCCGGATTGCCGGCCTTGCCGATCGCGGCGATCCGCCCGTCCCTGATGCCGATGTCGGCCTTGATGATACCGGTGTGGTCGATGACGAGCGCGTTAGTGATGACGGTGTCGACGGCGCCGCCGGCTCGAGAAACCTGGCTCTGGCCCATGCCGTCGCGGATCACCTTGCCGCCGCCGAACTTCACCTCCTCGCCGTAGGTGGTGAAGTCTTTCTCCACCTCCACGATCAGCTCGGTGTCGGCGAGGCGGACCTTGTCGCCGACGGTCGGGCCGAACATGTCGGCATAGGCGGCGCGGGAGAGGCGTGCGGGCATGTCGCGAACTCCGAAGTTTATTTGCTCTTGCCGTCGAACTTCTGTGATGGCGGCAGGGTGTCGACATCGACATCGTCGAGGCAACGGCAGTTGATCGCGACCGTCTCAACGCCATCGGGCCGCTGCCCGTGGGAATAGCTCTGGATGCCGCAGGTCGAGCAGAAGAGATGATGGATGACGTGATGATTGAACATGTACTCGGTCATCGCGCCTTCGCCCGACAGCAGCTTGAACTTGTCCATCGTTGTGAAAGCCATAACGGTGCCGAGCCGGCCGCAGCGCGAACAATTGCAGGTGACCGTGTGGTCGAGGTCGGCGGTAACCTGGTAGCGAACGGCGCCGCATTGGCATCCGCCCTGATATGTCTGCGCCGCCATTGCGCGTCTCCCCGTTCCGGGCGCTTCTTCAAAGTGCGCCCATGATCTTTTGATTGAACCCGAACACCTTGCGCGCGCCCCGGTAAGGCACGAGCGTCACCTCGCGCGTCTGCCCCGGCTCGAAGCGCACCGCGGTGCCGGCCGCTATGTCGAGGCGCATGCCGCGCGCCTTGGCGCGGTCGAAGGAGAGCGCACTGTTCGTCTCGAAGAAGTGGTAGTGCGAGCCGACCTGCACCGGCCGGTCGCCGGTATTGGCGATCGTCAGCGTCACCGTCGGCGCGCCGGCATTGAGCTCGATCTCTCCCGCCGCGGGGAAGACTTCTCCGGGGATCATCTGAGGGCGCTCCAAAGCTTGCGGATGCCGAGGACGAGAAGCACGAAAACGAGGACGTAGCCGATCGCGGCGAGGTCGAACGGGCTGAACGGGAGCGGCGCGTGGAACTCGGGCATCGGCCGCTACCTGATCGGCTCGTGCACGGTGACGAGCTTCGTGCCGTCGGGAAACGTCGCCTCGACCTGCACGTCGTGGATCATCTCCGCGACACCCTCCATCACCTGCGCGCGGGAGACGACATGCGCGCCGGCCTCCATCATCTCCGCGACGGTCCGCCCGTCGCGCGCGCCTTCGACGACGAAGTCGGTGATGAGCGCGATCGCCTCAGGGTAGTTCAGCTTCACGCCGCGCTCGAGCCGCTTGCGGGCCACAATGGCAGCCATCGCCACCAGCAGCTTGTCCTTTTCACGCGGCGTCAAATTCATGGGTCAGATCCGCCAGAGTTTCGGAAGAGGGGCGCCGTCGCGGAGCGCCGCGAGGAGGGGGATGAGCGTCTGCCGAAGCGCAAAGCCGTTCGCGGCGACGAGGCGGGCGAGAAGCTTGCCGTTGAAGGCGCTGACGCCGCCGGCTTCGCCCACGATCTCGCGCGCCGTGGACAGGTATCGCTCGGGCGCTTCGGCCACGAGGAGAACCGTTGCCATGGCGCCATTGCATGCAAGAACGGCAGGCCTGCTCAATATTTCAGCATCCGTCCAATCGAAGCAGAGGTCGTCGGCAAAGACGAGGCGGCCCTCACGCCGGATGCGCCAGCGATCGGCGAAAAGGCCGGCATGGACCTCTTCGCCGTGCGCAGCACGGCCGAAGATCACCGCCTCGACCGCGAGAAGCTCCGCGCCCGGCGCGAGATCGGCGTCGAGCCGCCGGGAAAGCCGCGCGCCGTTGAAAAGAATCGTCTCGTGCGGCAGCCAGTCGAGGCGGGCGCCTGCGCCGAGGGTCAGCGTCGCGCGGATTTCGGCAGCGCCCGACGCGGCGCGGTAGATCTTCTCGCAGGCCTGCGTGGTGGCGACCGCGCAGCAGCCTGGCTCGAGGCGGACTTCGGCGGACATCCTGTCGCCGCCGGTCAGCCCGCCCGCCGTGTTGATCAGCACGGCCTCGGGCGGAAGCTCGGCCGGACGGTGCGGAATCCGCACCTTCGCAGCGCCCGACTGATGCAGCCGGTCTAAGCGGGTCGCGCCGTTGCTCCGCTTGAAGGCGATTCGCGCCGCGCCTTCCGTCCGCTCGAATCGCGGAAGCGCCGCCGGAAGCGGCTCAGACGGTGAGGTGGCGGCGAACGGCGGAGTCATCGAGATCGGTGGCGGTCCCCGAGAACACGACCTCGCCACGATCCATGATCGCGACACGGTCGGCAAGCTCTCGCGCGAAATCCAGGTATTGCTCGACCAGCACGATGGCGAGGCCGGCCTGCTCCTTCAGGTAGACGATGGCGCGGCCGATGTCCTTGATGATCGAGGGCTGGATGCCTTCGGTCGGCTCGTCGAGGACGAGAAGCTTCGGGCGCGTGACGAGCGCGCGGCCGATGGCGAGTTGCTGCTGCTGGCCGCCGGAGAGGTCGCCGCCCCGCCGCCCGAGCATCGACTTTAGAACCGGGAAGAGCTCAAACACGACGTTGGGGATGTTGCGATCTCCGCGCTTGAGCGGTGCGTAGCCGGTCTCGAGGTTCTCGCGGACCGTGAGGAGCGGAAAAATCTCGCGGCCCTGCGGCACGTAGCCGATGCCGGCGCGGGCGCGCGAGTAAGGCGAGCCGGTCAGCGGCGCGCCGTTGAAGACGATACGGCCGCCCGACGCCGGCTCGTGGCCGACGATTGCGCGCATCAGGCTCGACTTGCCGACGCCGTTCCGCCCAAGCACGCAGGTCACCTTGCCGGCTTCGGCCGAGATGTTGACGCCGCGCAGCGCCTGCGCCGCGCCGTAGTGAAGATCGAGGTTCTCGACGCTCAGCATGACAGGTTGTCCATTCTCGTCTCCGATGTCATCCTCGGCCGAACGGAGTGAGAGCCGAGGACCCAGGAGTCGCCGGTCTTGAGCTCACTGGGTCCTCGGGTCTCCGCTGCGCTCCGCCCGAGGATGACGCCGTAGAAGTCGCGCCGGATGGAACTCGTGCTCATTTCTACCGTCCCAGATAGACTTCGATGACGCGCGGGTCGGCGCTGACGTGGTCGAGTGAGCCTTCGGCGAGCACCGAGCCCTCGTGCAGCACCGTCACCTTCACGTCGAGGTCGCGCACGAAGGTCATGTCGTGCTCAACGACGATGACGGTATGCGTCTCGGCGATGCGCTTCAGGAGCTTCGCCGTCTCCGCCGTCTCCTCGTCGGTCATGCCGGCAGCGGGCTCGTCGACGAGCAGCAGCTTCGGGTCCTGCGCGAGCAGCATGCCGATCTCCAGCCACTGCTTCTGCCCGTGGCTGAGGCTCCCGGCGAGGCGGTCGCGGAGATGCCCGAGCCGGATCGTTTCAAGGATATCCTCGATCCGCGCCGCTTCCTCAGCGCTGCTTCGATGGAAGAGTGTGGCGAAGACGCCGCGCTCGCCCTTCAGCGCCAGCTCGAGGTTGTTCCAGATCGTGTGGAAGTCGAAGACCGTCGGCTTCTGGAACTTTCGGCCGATGCCGAGCTCCGCGATTTCCGCTTCGTCGTGGCGGGTCAGGTCGATCCTGCCTTCGAAGAAGACGTCGCCGGAATCGGGACGGGTCTTGCCAGTGACGACGTCCATCATCGTCGTCTTGCCCGCGCCGTTCGGCCCGATGATCGCGCGCATCTCGCCGGGCTCGACCGCGAGCGACAGCGCGTTCAGCGCCTTGAACCCGTCGAACGACACGTTGACGTTGTTCAGGTAGAGGAGCGTGGCGGCGGAGAGCTTTTCGGTCATCCGGGTCTACTCCGCCGCCGCGGGTTGGAAATCCGCTGCCGAGGGTCCCTCGGCGGCGTGCGCGCGAGCGGGATCCGGTGGGGGCGGGTCGTGCGGCGGGCTCATGCCCTTCTCGCCGAAGACCGCACGGTGGCGCGCCACGACGATGCCGAAGCCCTGCGAAATCGAGCCGAGGATGCCGCGCGGCAGGAACAGCGTCACCGCGACGAAGAGCCCGCCGAGCAGGAAGAGCCAGGCGGCTGGAAGCACCGCGGTGAAGTAACTCTTTGCGAGGTTGACGAGCACGGCGCCGATGATCGGGCCGGCGAGCGTCGCGCGCCCGCCGACAGCGGTCCAGATCACCACCTCGATGGAGTTGGCGGGCGCGAATTCGCTCGGATTGATGATGCCGACCTGCGGCACGTAGAGCGCACCTGCGATTCCCGCCATGCAAGCGGAGACGACGAACGCGAAGAGTTTTACGTGCTCGACGCGATAGCCGAGGAAGCGCGTGCGGCTTTCCGCGTCGCGCACCGCGATCAGCACCTTGCCGAACTTCGAGCGCACGATTGCCGCGGTGACGATGACGCCAAGCGCAAGCGCGACTGCCGTGATGGCGAAAAGCGCCGAGCGCGTGGCGTCCGACTGGATGTCGAAGCCGAGGATGTCCTTGAAGTCGGTCAGCCCGTTATTGCCGCCGAAGCCGAAATTGTTGCGGAAGAAGGCGAGAAGCAGCGCGTAGGTGAGCGCCTGGGTGATGATGGAGAGATAGACGCCGGTTACACGGCTGCGGAAGGCGAACCAGCCGAAGACGAGGGCGAGCACGCCGGGCACCAGAACGATCATCAGCGCGGCATAGAAGAAGCTGTCGAACCCGTACCAGAACCACGGCAGTTCCTTCCAGTTCAGGAACACCATGAAGTCGGGAAGGATGGGATTGGCGTAGACGCCGCGCGTGCCGATCTGGCGCATGAGATACATGCCCATGGCGTAGCCGCCGAGCGCGAAGAAGGCACCGTGGCCGAGGCTCAGGATGCCGCAATAGCCCCAGACGAGGTTGAGCGCGACGGCAAGCAGCGCATAGGTCAGGTATTTGCCGAAGAGTGCCACCACGTAGGTCGGCACATGCAGGGCATGACCGGGCGGCACCCAAAGATGCAGGATCGGCACGGCGACCGCGAGCGCAAGTAGGATGAGGACGACCGGAAACGCGCCGCGGCTAAGCCCGATCAGCATCGTTCGCGACATCAGGATTCAACCGCCCGGCCCCTGAGCGCAAAGAGGCCGCGTGGGCGCTTCTGGATGAAGAGGATGATGAAGACGAGCACCAGGATCTTGGCGAGCACAGCGCCGGCGTAAGGCTCGAGGAACTTGTTCGCGACGCCGAGCGTCAGCGCTCCGGCGAGCGTCCCCCAGAGATTACCGACCCCGCCGAACACCACAACCATGAAGCTGTCGATGATGTAGCCCTGACCGAGATTGGGCGACACGTTGTCGATCTGCGAAAGTGCTACGCCCGCCATGCCGGCAATGCCGGAGCCGAGCGCGAAGGTGAAGGCGTCGACCCAGGGCGTGCGGATGCCCATCGAGGCGGCCATGCGCCGGTTCTGCGTCACGGCGCGCATCTGCAGGCCGAACGGCGTCATCTTCAGAACCACGTTCAGAACGACGAACACCAACAGCGCGAAGACGATGATCCACATGCGGTTGTAGGTAATCGTCAGGTGCCCGACATCGAAGGCGCCCGACATCCATGAGGGGTTGCCGACCTGCCGGTTGTTGGCGCCGAAGATGGAGCGGACCGCCTGCTGCAGGATCAGCGACAGGCCCCAGGTCGCGAGCAGCGTCTCAAGCGGCCGCCCATAGAGCCAGCGGATGATCGCGCGCTCGATCAGGAACCCCGCCGCGCCGGAAACGAGGAAGGCGAGGGGAATGGCGATCGCCAGCGAATAGTCGAAGAGCCCCGGCGCCGAGTTGCGGATCGTCTCCTGCACGACGAAGGTCGTGTAGGCGCCGAGCATCACCATCTCGCCATGCGCCATGTTGATGACGCCCATGACGCCGAAGGTGATGGCAAGACCGATCGCCGCAAGAAGCAGCACCGAGCCGAGCGAAAGTCCGTACCAGACGTTCTGCGCCGCGTTCCACATGGCAAGGCTCTGGTCGATCCCGGCGATCGCCTTCTCCGCGGCCTTGCTCACGGCTGCCGGCGTGTCGTCGGGGAGCGTCGTCAGAATCCCCTTGGCGTCGTCGTCGCCGCGCGCGGCGAGCGTCGCCACGGCGGCGACGCGATCGGCCTCCGCCGTTTGCGGATCGGTGATAACGATCGCGGCGCGCGCCTCTTCAAGCACGCGCTTGATCGCAGGATCGGTTTCCTTGGCGAGTGCCGCCTCGACGGCGGGGAGCGCGGTTGCGTCGCGCGACTTGAACACGGCCTCCGCCGCGGAGCGACGCTTCTCCGGATCGGGTGCCAGAAGGCTCAGCGATCCGAGCGTCGCGTCGATCGCGCCGCGCACCAGGTTGTTGACGCGTACCTTCTTGAGCCCGAACGGTACGTCGCCGGAGAAAGGCTCTCCGGTCGCCGCGTCGGTCAAGGCGCCGGAAGCGTCCTTGATGTAGACCTTGCCGTCGGCCTTGGTGAAATAGAGCTGCCCGGCCCTCAGAGCCCGGATGACGTCGGCGGCACGCTCGTCGCCGGTCGCCGCCACCGCGTTCAGCGCCGCGACGGTCTGCGTATAGCTGTCCTTTGAGAAGCCGCTGAGCGCGCTCGCGAGGTCCTCGGCGCGCGCCGTGCTGTCAAAGCCCGCATGAGCGAGGAAAAGAAAGAGCGCTGAAGCGAGAATCCTCAGCATCGGCCACCTTGTGTTCGCGTCAGTCACCGTGAGCCGAAGGCTCGGGGCCGGGCGAGGAAACCGCCCGACCCCCTGTCACTGGAGGCTGTCTTGCCTCAGTTCGTCGATTCGCCGCCGCACTTGCCCGTTGCGGTGTTGAAGTTTCCGCAGGACATCGGCTTCCGCCAATCGGAGATGAGCGGCTTGGAGTCCGGCAGGTAATCGGACCACGCGTCGCCTGCGACCAGGCCAGGCGTGTTCCACACCACGTCGAACTGGCCGTCGGCCTGGATCTCGCCGATATAGACCGGCTTGGTGATGTGATGGTTCGGCATCATCGTCGAGTAGCCGCCGGTGAGATTCGGCACCGAAACGCCGACGATCGCGTCAATGACGGCGTCGGGATCGGTGGTGCCCGCCTTCTCCACCGCCTTCACCCACATGTTGAAGCCGATGTAGTGGGCTTCCATCGGGTCGTTGGTGGTGCGCTTGTCGTTCTTGATGAACGCATGCCACTTGTCGATGAAGTCCTTGTTCTCCGGCGTGTCGATCGACTCGAAATAGTTCCACGCGGCGAGGTGACCGACGAGCGGCGCCGCGTCGAGACCGGCAAGCTCCTCTTCACCGACCGAGAAGGCGACGACCGGAATGTCCTCGGCCTTGATGCCCTGGTTGCCGAGCTCCTTGTAGAACGGCACGTTGGCGTCACCGTTGATGGTCGAGACCACCGCCGTCTTCTTGCCGGCCGAGCCGAACGCCTTGATGGCGGAGACCTCGGTCTGCCAGTCGGAGAAGCCGAACGGCGTGTAGTTGATCATGATGTCTTCGTCCGCGACGCCCTTCGCCTTCAGGTAGGCCTCGAGGATCTTGTTGGTGGTGCGGGGGTAGACGTAGTCCGTGCCTTCAAGCACCCAGCGTTTCACCGAGCCACCGTCCTCGCTCATCAGATAGTCGACGGCCGGGATCGCCTGCTGGTTCGGCGCGGCGCCGGTATAGAACACGTTGCGCTCGCTCTCCTCGCCCTCGGTACTGGACGGGATAGAAGAGCAGGCCGTTCAGCTCCTTGAAGACCGGCAGCACGGATTTGCGGCTGACCGAGGTCCAGCAGCCGAATACCGCCGCCACCTTGTCCTGGCTGATCAGCTCGCGCGCCTTTTCGGCAAAGAGCGGCCAGTTGGAGGCCGGGTCGACGACGACCGGCTCGAGCTTCTTGCCGAGCAGCCCGCCCTTCTTGTTCTGCTCGTCGATGAGCATGAGCATGACGTCTTTCAACGTCGTCTCGGAAATCGCCATCGTGCCGGAAAGCGAGTGAAGGATACCGACCTTGATCGTGTCCTCCGCCGCCCCGGCCATCGTGCTGAGCCCAAGCGACGCGGCAAGCACCGCTCCGGACAAAAGCATTCTTCCCCTGACCCAAACCATATGACCGTCTCCCTGGTCGGTTGTGCACCAGAGGAAAGAGAAGCAAGGTGCATGCCATCCAGGAAAGCCGCAGAACGGCGGTGCTCGGTCTCGCCGCTGCCTAAGATTTCGCCACAGGCGGTCCGGCGCTATTCGGCGGTGCGCCGCCGAGCTCCGACTGCTGCGCGGATTTCCTCGCTGTGCTCGCCAAGTGTCGGCGGCGCCACGACATCGAGCGATCTCTCGCCATCGAAGGAAAGCGGGCTCCTGACTGTCGTGAACGTTCCCATCTCGGGATGCTCCGCCGATATTTTGAGCTGCAAATGGCGAGCCTGCGGATCGTCGAGCGCTTCATTCGAATCGTATGCCGGAGAATGAGGCACTTCCGCCGCGGCGAGCGCCTCGCACCATGCGTCGCGCGGTTTGGTCCTGAAGATCGGCGCCATGAATTCGATCAGGTTGTCCTGGTTCTCGATGCGCGCCTCGCGCGTGGCAAAACGCGGATCGTCAAAGAGGTCCGGCCGGCCGATCACCGCAGCGAGGCCTTCCCAGAACTTCGGTGGCGACGACATGTGGAGCGCCAGCCATTTCCGGTCGGCGCATTCGAACACGTAGGATTGCGAGACTTTCGGGCGGCTGAGCGGCCCCATGATCTCGCCTTCGGAGAAGTAGTGCGTGAAGGAATCGAGGTTGAAATGGCACATCGCCTCGAGCATCGAGACGTCGACGCGCCGGCCCCTGCCGGTGCTCTGCCGTTCAAAGAGGGCCGCAAGCACCCCAAGCGCGGCGTAAAAGCCGGTCATCGCGTCCGCGATCGCCGGACCGATGACGCGCGGCTTTTCCGGCGGCATGACGAGGCGGAGGAAGCCGCTCGCTGCCTGCGCCACCGTGTCGTAGGCGGGGCGGTCGCGGTAGGGCCCGCTCGTGCCGAAGCCGGAGATAGCGCAATAGACGAGCCGCGGATTGAGGGTGCGAAGCTCCGCTTCGCCCGCCCCGAGCTTCTCCGCCACGCCCGGGCGGAAGTTCTGGATGAAGACGTCGGCCTCCGCGACCAGATCATGGAAGACGGCGCGGTCGGCGTCGTCCGACGTGTCGAGGGTGATCGAGCGCTTGTTGCGATTGTAGGTCTGGTAGTGCGGGCTGTACAAGCCGCCCTTGAAGGCGCGGAAGGGATCGCCGCTGCCGGGCCGTTCGACCTTGATCACGTCGGCGCCGAGATCGGCGAGATACATCGCCGCCGCCGGCCCGGTGATGAACGTCCCCATCTCGACGACCCTCAAGTCGCGCAGCACCTTCGCCACGTCGCGCTCCTGTTCGTTGGCAGCTTGCGTTATTTCTCGGGCGGTTTCGCGCCGTCGTAGGTGATCGCCTGGTCGGCATGGTTCGACATGATGAAGCCGATCGAGCGCTGCGCTTCCTCGTAGAGATGCGCCACCAGCCCGGCGGTACGGGCGAGAAGCGGCAGGCCCTTGATCGCCTCGACCGGATAGCCGACGTCCAGCATAACCGCGGGGATCGCGCCGCTGACATTGATCGGGAGCTCCCGCCCGGTGATCCCGGCTGCGTGCTTCTCCAGAAGCCTGAGCATGCGGACATGGTCGCCCGTGACTTTGCGCTCGTCGGCCAGCTTCAGAAGCAGATTGGCGCGCGGGTCGCCGCCCGCATGCTGCGGATGCCCGAGGCCCGGCACCTTCTGTTTTTCGGCGACGAGGCTTTTGAGCCCCGCTTGCGCCGCATCCTCAAACGAAGCGCCCGTCTTCTTGGCCTCATCGAGGAGGGCGACAAGGAATTTCCCGGCGGCCTCCGAACTGCCGGCAACGACGGAGCCGACTCCGAGCAGGCCGGCGGCCATCGCGCCCTGCCATGCCTCGGGAGCCGCGGCGAGCGTCATCCGCGCCGCCTGCACGCTTGGCACGAGGCCGTGCTCGGCAATCGCCACGAGCACCGCGTCCGTGAAGAAGCGCTGGTCCTCCGTCGGCATCTTTCCAGTGACGAGAAAGTAGAAATAGTCGGTGAAGCCGACCTTGCCGATCAGGTCGTGGCAGAGGTCGAGGCCGCGGATCGTGATCGTATCGGCGTCGGACGTGGCGATCGCCGTGAATGCTGCGTTCTGCTTGCCGATCCGCATCCTTCCTCCCCGCTCAGCCCTTGCGGAATTCGCAGTTTTTTTCGCTTGTCGAAAAAATGCCTGCTGGGTAGCATCGTGTCAAGCTGGCGGCCTCGCGCGCTGCCTTCAAGAAGAACGACCGTCGTTGCCGGGTGATGCCGGGGGCCGGTCACGGACGAAAAGGAGAGGAGGAGACCCTTGCGCGACATCAATCAGATGAGCCTCACCGATGCGGTGAAGGAGTCTTTCCACGGGCGCAAGAACGAGCGCTTCTCGTTCCTGCTCGACAGCTTCATCGAGCATCTCCACGATTTCACGCGCGAGACCAACCTGACGCAGGACGAGTGGATGTACGTCCTGAACTTCCTCTACGACTGCGGGAAGATCTCCACGCCCGAGCGCCACGAATTCATTCTGCTCTCCGACGTGCTCGGCTGGTCGGCGCTGGTCGACATGATCAACACCAAGGGCGGCGGCACCGAGCTTTCGAACCTCGGGCCCTTCTATCTGAAGGACGCACCGGTGCAGAAGCTCGGCACCGATCTCGCCAAGGAGCGCGAGGGCGTCATCCTCCTCGCCAACGGCGTCGTGCGAGACACGCTCGGTCATCCGCTGAAGAACGCCGTGGTCGACACCTGGCAGGCGGACGGCAGCGGCATGTATCCAATCCAGTCGGCCGACCAGGACCCGATGGATCTTCGCGGCCGCTTCACCACCGACGACGAGGGCCGCTACTACTACACGACGGTGATGCCGAAGTCCTACACGGTCCCCTATGACGGGCCGGTCGGCAAGCTGCTCCGCGCCGGCGAGCGCCACGCCTGGCGCTCCAAGCACCTGCACTACATCATCGGCGCGCCGGGCATGCGCTCGATCGTGACCGAGGTCTTCTTCGAGGGCGATGAGTACATCGAGTCCGATGCCGTCTTCGGCGTGCGCCATTCGCTGATCAGCAAGGTGAAGCGCGTGCCGTCCGACGCCAAGATCGAATACGAGCTCGAGCGCCGGCCCGACGCGCGCGTCGATTTCGATTTCGTGTTGTCGCCGGCGGGCTGAGGAAGCCGGGCAGGCATGACGAAGCGGGAGGCAGGCAGCGCGGAATTTGTCGGCGGTCTCGCCAAGGGCCTTGCCGTCATCGAGGCTTTCGATGCCGGGCGATCGGAGATGACGCTTTCCGAGGTCGCCCGCCGCGTCGGCATCAGCCCGGCGGCGGCCCGGCGTAGCCTGCACACGCTCGAGGCGCTCGGCTATGTGCGGCAGGTGAACAGGCGCTTTCTCCTGAGCGCCCGCGTGCTTCACCTCGGCGCCGCCTATCTGCGCGCCGCGCACGTGGAGGAGCTTCTGTTGCCTGAGCTTCGCCGGCTCGTCGCGCGCTTCGGCGACGCCGCCTCCGTCAGCGTGCTCGACGGCGACGACATCCTCTATATTGCCCACCACTCGGAGCAGCGCGCGAACCGCGTCTTCGCCAGTGTCGGCACGACCTATCCTCTCTATCCGACCTCGATGGGCCGCGTGCTCCTCGCCGGGCTCCCGGCTGCGGCGCTCGAGGCGTATCTCGCGAACGCGCGGTTTGAGAAGTTGACCGACCGCACGGTCACCGACCGCGCGCAGCTTCGCTCCATCGTGGCGAAGGCGCGGCAGGACGGCTTCGGCACGGCCGTAGACGAGATCGACTATGGCATCACGGCGCTTGCAGTCCCGGTCCACGACTCGGACGGGAACGTCGTCGCCGCGCTGAACAGCTCAGGCTATTCCGGCCGCATCAATATCGAGACGATGATCGCCGAGCGCCTTTCGGCGCTGCGCGAAAGCGCGGCGCGCATGTCGCAGTCGCTTCTCAGACACCCGACGCTGGCGTACTCGGTCATCGCCGACGTCCCCGCGCCGGAGCCGGCGCTCAACGCGGCGGAGTAGGGCCGGGCCCAGGGCTCAGAACGCCGCCATCTCCGCCTTCACGCGCCTAAGGAACGCGCCGCAGGTGGCTTCGGTCGCGCGGTTCATGCCGTAGTAGGCGAGGTAGGTGACCGGCGTCGTGAGGCGCCCGGACTGCGCGCGAAGCACACGCTTCACGGCCTTGCGCGGCGGGTCGCCGGCCATGATCGCGCGAAGCCTGGAGCCGCCATAGGTGCAGACCGCGCCGACCTTCTTGAGCTGCGTGAGCTTCGGCTTGACCCCGCCTTCCGGTGTCAGATCGAAGGAGACGCCGGGCAGGAAGACGCGGTCGAAGAAGCCTTTCAGGATCGCCGGATAGCCGAAATTCCAGACCGGGAATGAGAGCACGATCGCCTCTGCCGCGAGCACCCGCTCGACATAGCCGCGCACCGGCTCGATGTTCGGCCCGACCTCGTGATATCCGATGCGTTCTTCGCGTGTGAGCCGCGGGTCGAAGTTCTCGGCATAGAGATCGCAATCGTCGACGGCGTGACCGGCGCCCTTCAGCGTGTCGACGACCGCGGCATGGAGGGCGGCATTGAAGCTCGTCTCGACCGGATGCGCGTAAAGCACGAGGACGCGCATTCAGGCGGCCTTCTCCAGGAGATACCGCACCATCATCAGCGCGCCACCGCGCGAGAGCGCGATATCACGCCGATCGGAGAGATCGTCGGCGAACCGAAGGGAAAGCCGCTCATAGACGTCCATCAGATGCGCGGCCCACGGATCGGATGACGCTCCGAAGTGGGCCGTCAACCGGGCGATCGTCTCGTCGAGGTCCTGAAGACTCGGCACGACACCCATGAAAATCACTCCGCCGCCTGCAGGCCGGGGAAGAGGTAGACCTTGTCGCTCTTCCAGTCGTAGTCCGGGTTCTCCCAGGCGATCATCTTGCCGGGGTTGAGGAGCCCCTTCGGATCGGCGTCGCGCTTGAAGGCGAGCTGTACCGCGTCGGTGCGCTTCATGCCGCCTTCCTCGAGCGTGTAGCGGTGCGGGTTGAAGATCGGGCAGCCGTTCTCCTCGTGGATGCGCACGATCTCGTCGAGCCGCTCCTCGGTCGTGAAGCGGACGATCGGCAGTCCGGAGCAGCAGACGTTGCCGTCGAAGCGCTGGAACTCCAGATGCCCGGGAACCTCGTCGCCGAAGATCTTCGTCATCGTCTCCACCTTCTCGACGTGGTTCGGGAAGGGATAGAGCACTTGCAGGTAGGTGATGGTCGGGTCGACGCGGAGCCCGCGCAGCGTCGTGTGGTTCCAGGTGAGCTCGAAGAGCGGCGGCAGGCCCTTCTTCTCTTCCTCGCTCGCCATGTCGGAGCGGAAGAGGATTTCCGCGCGGTTCTCCGCCGCGAGCGTCAGGAGAGGCTCGAGCGCGTGTGGCGCGACCATGAGAAGCGCTACCGAATGCTCGCGCTTCAGGAATTTCCGGTGGCGCAGGAAATAGTCGTAAGGCACCGGCGCGGCGACGGTCGATATCTCCTTGAAGAGGAGGCCGTCCTGGTTCGCGATCAGGTTCGCGAAGCGCACGCTTTTCATATAGTCGTCGAAACCCACGATTACGTCGACCCAGTCGTAGCTCGCGTCGAGCGGCATCTCCACCTCGGTGATGATGCCGTTGGTGCCGTAGGCGTGCATGACCTTCATCAGGTCGCGGCCCTTAAGCTCGAGCACGCGCGGGCTCTCTTCCATCGTGACGACGCGAAGACCGAGCACATTGCCGATGTTTCGGAGGCCCCCCCACTTGATCGAACCGATGCCGCCCGAGCCGCCGGCGATGAAGCCGCCGATCGTCGCGGTGTGGTAGGTGGAGGGGCGGAGGCGTAGCTCCTGCCCGCCGGGCCGGGTCTCCTTGTCGATCGCCGCAAGCACGGCACCGGCTTCCGCAACGACGCTGCCGCGTTTGATCTCCTTCACCTTGTTCATCTCGGCGAGATTCAGCACAACGCCGCGCGAGAGCGGCATCGCTTGCCCGTAATTGCCGGTGCCGGCGCCGCGCGGCGTGACCGGCACGCTCATCGCAAAACAAGTCTTCAAGACGTGGATGACTTCGGCCTCGCTCTTCGGCGAGACGACGAGGTCGGCGGTAACGTGGTCGAGCTGGCGCTTCAAGACCGGTGAATACCAGAAGAAGTCGCGGCTCTTCTGCTTCACGATCGCGGGGTTGTCCTCGATCTTGACGTTGCCGAGCGCGGCTTTGAGGGCGGCAATGTCGGTCATCATGCGGCTCCCATCAGATCGTCGAGCTCCGAATAGTCGGGAAGCGCGCGCTCGATCGCGCGGCCGGCTCTTATCACGATCCTGTCCGATTCCGGCCGCGAAAGAAGCTCGGTCCACGAGCGGCCGCGAAAGACGATGAAATCTGCCGTGGCGCCGGCGTGCAAGCGCCCAACGCCGTCGAGCCCCATGATTTCAGCGGGCGTCGCGGCGACAGTTTGCGGCCCGTCGCCGAACGGATGGTCGAGGTGCAGGATGCGCGTCGCCTGGCGGAACACTTCCAGCATGTCGAGATCGCCGTAGGCGAAGAACGGGTCGCGTGTGTTGTCGGAGGCGACCGCGACCTTGATGCCGCGCGCCTTCATCTCATGCACGAGCGTCACCCCGCGCCAACGCGGCGTCGTCTTGTCGGTACGGCGATCCTGGAGATAGAGGTTGCACATCGGCAGACTGACGACAGAGACGCCGGCCTTCGCCACCTTGTCGAGCGTTCGCTTCGCCTCGTCGTCCGGCTGGCGGGCGAGCGAGCAGCAATGGCCGGCAAGCACGCGGCCCTGAAAGCCGTTTCGGAGCACGGCTTCGGCGATGCGATCGAGCGAATGCGCGCTCGCGTCGGCCGTCTCGTCGGCGTGGAAGTCGAGGTCGAGCCCGCGTTCGGAGGCCGCGCGGAATAGGTCGTCGAGGAGCGCGTCGAGGTCCGAGACCATGAAAGTCACCGCGCCGAGCACGCCCTTCGCCGCAGCGACGCGATCGGCGAGGGCGGTGAACCATTCCTTGTTGCGGACCTCTTCGACGGTGACGAGTGAGACAGCCTGCAGCGCGATCCGGCCCTTCCACCGTTCCCGCATCTCTTCGAAGACCGGCCAGGAGATCGTCTCCTGTGGCGGCAGCGAATCGATGTGGGTGCGGAGTGCGACGCTGCCATGCGCATAGGCGGAGCGGAGCGCGAAATCCATGCGGCGCGCCACGTCGCTCGCGCTCCAGCGCGCCGCGCGATCGCGCGCCACCGCGTCAAGCGCGGCCGGAAACGTGCCGTCGGGGTTTGGCATACGCGGCCAGATGTGGCCCTTGTCGATATGCGTGTGGCAATCGACGAAGGCCGGAAGCACCATCCGCCCTGCGAGGTCCATGGCGTCCGGCGCCGGCGCGCCGGCCGGCGCCATCGAAGCGATCTTGCCGTCGGCGACTTCTATGTCGACGAGGGCGAGGCCGTCGGCGTCGCCGTTGAGCGCCGCGTCGGCGAGACACACCGGCACGCGTGCGCGCGCCAGCCGGTAGTGGCCGCCGTCCGGAAACGCCTCCGTCATTTCAATTCTCCCGCCGGACAGCGCTCTCGTGCCAATTGCGGAGAAGAAGGTAGGAGAGGAGGCTCGTCGCGGCGAAGATCAGGACGCCCGTCAGCGACAGGAGCACGAGAGCGGCGAAGAGGCGCGGGATGTTGAGCCGGTGCTGCGCCTCGATCAGACGGAAGGCGAGGCCGGAATTCGCGCCCGCGGTGCCCGCCGCGAACTCCGCGACGACGGCCGCGATCAGCGCCAGGCCGCCGGCAATCCGAAGCCCCGCGAGGAAATAGGGGAGCGCGTTCGGGAGCCTGAGGTGAATCAGCGTCTGCCAGCGGTTCGCGCCGTAGAGCTCGAAGAGGTTCAGGAGATTGTGGTCGGTCGAGTGGAGCCCCTGCGCGGTGTTGGAGAGGACCGGGAAGAAGGCCACGATCCACGCGCAGATTAGAAGCGCCTCGCCCGTCGTCGACGTGTAGATCAGGATCAACGGCGCGATCGCGACGATCGGCGTCACCTGCAGGATCACCGCGTAGGGGAAGAGCGCAAGCTCGATCCAGCGCGACTGCGCCATCAGCACCGCCAAGGCCACGCCGGATACGAGCGCGATCAGGAGCGCGAGGAATGTCGTCCTGAGTGTGACGAGCAGCGCTTTTCCGAGGATCGGCCAGTCGGTGCCGAATGTCTCGGCAATCCTGACCGGGCTCGGCAGGATGTAGTGCGGCACGTGCGCCGTCGTCACGTAGACCTGCCAGGCGACGATGAGGAGCACGAGCATCGCGATCGGGATCGCGAGCCGTGCGACGCGGTTGGCGAGGCTCTCTCCCGTGGGCTTCGGATCGAGGCGGTCGTCAGCCGTATCGCGGACCTTTCCGGCGTCGATGGCGCTCAATGGGTTCGCTCCCCCATGGCCTCGTGCAACGCATTCGACACCCGCCGGCAGTTCTCGTTGTAGACGTTCGAGGTGCGGAAATCGTCATGGCGCGGGTAGGGCGCGTCAACCAGAAGGTCGGTGTAGACGCGGCCCGGACGCGCCGCCATCACCACGATGCGCTGCGACAGGTAGACCAACTCGAAGACCGAGTGGGTGACGAAGATCACGGTCCAGCCGAAGCGCTCCCAAAGCTCCAAGAGATCGTTGTTGAGCTTGAAGCGCGTGATCTCGTCGAGCGCCGCGAACGGCTCGTCCATCAGGAGCAGCTTCGGTTTGGTGACGAGCGCGCGGGCGATCGAGACGCGCATCTTCATGCCGCCGGAGAGCTCGCGGGGATGAGCGTGCGCGAAGGCCTCAAGCCCGACCATTTGAAGCGCCTGCATCACCTCGTCGCGCGCCGCGGACTTCGACCGGCCCTTCAGCCGGAGCGGCAGCCAGACGTTGGAGAATACCGTCGCCCACGGCATCAAGGTGGGTTCCTGGAAGACGAATCCGATTTCCGGGTGCGGCCGCCCAGCGGCGTCACGTTCGGCGGTCGGCCAGTCGATCGAGCCTGCGGTCGGCTCGCCAAGCCCGGCGATGATGCGAAGCGCCGTCGACTTGCCGCATCCCGACGGGCCGAGCAGGCTCAGGAACTCGCCGCGGCCTACGTCGAGCGACATGTCCTTCAGCGCCAGCGTGCCGTTGGAAAAGACCTTCGAGATCGAGCGCAGCGCGATCAGCGGGTTGTTCGCGGCGGCTTGCCGGCTGCGGCTCTCTGCGTCTGCCTCTGCGACGAAGTTCAATGATGCGCCTCGTTTTTCGCCAGAAAGCCGGCGTCGGCGATTGTTCCTCGCCGATGGTTCGTCAGATGCCGCCGGCAGCAAGTCCCGCCGGCGGCGTTTTCAGTCGAGCGAAGCGCTTTTCGCTACTTCGCCAAATCCATGCCGACGCCCTTGCAGACGTATTGGGTCGTGTAGACCTTCGACAGATCGAGATCGGCTTTGACGACGCCTGCCTTGACCATCTTGTCATAGAAGCCCTTCACGCCGGCGTCGGAGAAGCAGCCGATGCCGCCGGTCTTGGCCTCGCCGGAGACGAGCAGCCCGTAGTCCTTGAGCTGCTTGATCGAGAACGCGATCTGGTCGTCGTCCATGTCCGGATTGTCTTTCTTGATCCAGTCGTTGGCGGCCTTGTTGTCGCCGTAGAGGTAGTTGTACCAGCCGATGATCGAGGCCTCGACGAAGCGCTTCGTGATGTCGGGGTTCGTGGTCACGTAGTCGGCCATGCCTTCGATCATGGTCGAATAGGTGGTGTAGCCGGCGTCGTACATGAGGAAGACGGTCGGCTCGAAGCCGCCCTCCTTCTTGACCGCGTAGGGTTCGGACGTGACGTAGCCCTGTTGGCCGGAATCCGTGTCTGCGAGGAAGGGCGCGACGGAGTAGTTGTAGGGCTTGCGCTGCTCCTCTTTGATGCCGGGATAGGCCGCCATCATCCAGCGGTAGCCGGTGGCGGATAGGTCGTCGCCTATGAAAAGCGACTTGAGCTTGGCGAGGTCGCCGAATTCCTTTAGGCTGGCCTCCGGGTGCGCCATGATGATCTGCGGGTCCTTCTGGAAGATCGCCGCGACTTCCATCACCGGTACGCCCTGCTCGGCCGCCGAGAAGGTGCCGAGCAGGTTGCCCTGCATGTAGAACTGGATCTTGCCGCCCAGAAGCATCGCCTGGTCGGCCTTCGGGACGATGGTGACTTTCAGCCCGTATTTCTCATAGGTGCCGTCGGCCACCGCCTGGTAGAAGCCGCCATGCTCCGGCTCGGCCACCCAGTTCGTGCCGAAGGTGACCTCGTCGACCGCCTGCGCCTCGCCGCAAAACGAAAGCGCCGCGGCGCCGGCCGCAAGTCCGAAAGTCATCGCTCTGATGGTGCTCATTTCGTCTCCACTCCGCCTTGCCTGTGGCGCGGTCCGGCCGCGGGGCCGACGCGCGCGTTCCTGGTGAACCGTCTTGACCGTCGCGCCGCAAGAGCTATGCCAGCGGCGGCAGATTTCGCTCCGGCCAGCCCGCCTCCGATGCGGCTGGAATCTCAAAACGCCGGCAGTCTAGGCGAAGGAAACTGCACAAGAAAGCGGCATGCCTTGCCCGAAAGACCGCGCCTTCTCTTGTCAGCCGAGGGCCGCGGATCGTAGCGTGGCTGAAACCTCCCGAAGGCCGATGTTCCTCCCCCTGAAACCCGCAGCGATCCGCCCGCCTTTCGCGCGCTACAGCCACGGCGTGGAGGTGCCGGCAGGGCATCGGCTGATCCTCTGCTCCGGCCAGCTCGGCATCGCCGCTGACGAAAGCATTCCCGAGGATGCCGGCGAGCAGGCCGAGCTCTGCTTCAAGAACATCGCGGCGATCCTCGCCGAAGCCGGTCTGACATTGGCCGCGGTCGCACGGCTCAATGCCTTCGTCACCGATCGCGCACACCTTGCGCCTTATATGGCCGTGCGCGACCGTCTCTTCGGCGATCCGCCGCCGGCCTCGACTCTGATGATCGTCACCGCGTTCGCGCGGCCGGAATTCAAGGTCGAGGTCGAGGCGATCGCGGTCGGGCCGGCCGCGTGACGAAGATCGTGAGGCAAAGCGGATGAGTGAGAAGCGCCGGCGGCTCTACTGGAGCGAATATCGCACCCCCGAATATGGCGCGATCGATTCCGACGCGACGGTCGCCGTCCTGCCGCTTGCGGCGGTCGAGCAGCACGGTCCGCATCTTCCGGTCGGCACCGACACCTTGATCGCGAGAGGCATGCTGAGGACCGTCGCTTGGCAGATTCCGGGCGACCTCGACATCCGCATCCTGCCGATCCAGGCCGTCGGCAAATCGAACGAGCATCTTTACGCTCCGGGCACTCTGACGCTTCCGGCTCACGTCGCGATCGAGGCATGGACGGAGCTCGGGCTCTCGGTCGCCCGCGCCGGCGTGAGGAAGCTCGTCATCGTCAACTCGCATGGTGGAAACGAGGAAATGATGGGGATCGTCGCGCGCGAGCTTCGCGTGCGCGCCGACATGTTCGTCGCGAAGACGAGTTGGTCGCGCTTCGGCCATCCCGACGGGATGTTCTCCGAGCTCGAGCGGCGGCACGGTATCCACGGCGGCGAGGTCGAGACGTCGCTGATGCTCCACTTCCGCGCCGACCTGGTCGACATGTCGGTTGCCCAGAATTTCAAATCGCTCGCCGCGGAGACGGATGCGAAACTCAAGCTTCTCGCGCCGACCGGCACGCATGCCTTTGCTTGGATCGCACGCGATTTGAACGCGAACGGCGTCGTCGGCGACGCCTCTATGGCGACGGCCGAGAAGGGCCGCGCCGTCGCGGAGCATCAGGCGCGGGGCTTCATCACGCTTCTCGAAGACGTGCGCGCCGTGCCGCTCGCGAAGGGCTTCGGCGCTTTCTAGCGGATCAGCCCACTGCGCTCAGGCCGGCCGCTCCTCAATCCCGTCAACGCGGTTCGGATAGAAGGCGAGGTGATCCTTGATCGGCGCCATGCTGTCGAACGGCGTCTCGTAGGTCCACACCGCGTTCTCGGCGCTCCGTCCGTTGACGCGCACCGTGAAGTAGTTGGCGTTGCCTTTGTACGGGCAGTGGCTCGCATGCGTCGTGCGCTCGAAAAGCGTCATGTCGACGTCTTCGCGCGGGATGTAGTGGACGGGCGCGTAGGTCGATTCCTTCAGCGTCAGCGCGCGCATCGAGTTCGCGATCTCGCGCCCGGCGAAGGTCACCACCACCCGCTGCGGATTTGGCGCAATGGTGATCGGGTGATTCGGCCTGTTAAGCTTCATGGGTTCATTCCTGTTTTGCGACGCCGATGGCCCCGAATCAGGATCGTGTGTTGATCGATTTCCAGGCGGCGGGCTCGGCGGAACGGAAGACGTAAAGCAATCATCGCCACGTCTCGACATGCACGTTTTCGTGACGAAGCGGAGTTCACCCGCGCTCGCCCGCTGACAGCGCATCGAAGGACATGCCAGCCGGGCATCGTCGCGGGACGGCGGAGGAATTTGCCTCTAAACTCCGATCAGGAGCGAACGGACAGGAGTCTATGCGCGCCTGCGGGCTGATTTGGCGAGAGGACGCACGAAGGCAACGCCGTGCGGTCGGAATGGCACGTGGGGGAGGGGCGGCGGCGCTTCTCGCCCTCTTTTTTTGGATGCTCGCCGCGCCGGCCGCAGCCGAGGCGCCAAAGGCCTATCTCTTGGACCTCGATGGGGCCGTCGCGCCGGTCAGTGCCGACTACCTCGTGCGCGGCCTAAACAAAGCCGCGGAGGCGGGCGCGGCAGTCATTGTGCTGCGGATCGACACGCCGGGTGGGCTCGACAGCTCGATGCGCAAGATCATTCGTGCCGTTCTAGCGTCGCCCGTGCCGGTGGTCGGCTACGTGGCGCCGAGCGGCGCGCGCGCCGCCAGCGCCGGCACCTACATCCTCTATGCCTGCCAGATCGCCGCGATGGCGCCGGGCACCAATCTCGGCGCCGCGACACCGGTCAACTTGCTTGGCGGTCCGCCTTCGCCGGAGCAGCAGCCGGCTAAGCCCGAATCGGCCGGCAAGGACCAACCCACCCAGATCCGCCCGCCGAACGCGGAATTGACCAAGGTCACGAACGACGCCGTCGCTTATATCCGGGGCCTCGCCACGCTCCACGGCCGCAACGCCGACTGGGCGGAGAGCGCGGTGCGCGAGGCGGCAAGCCTGCCCTATGACCAGGCGCTCAAGCTGAATGTCATCGATCTCGTCGCAGCCGACGTGCAGGACCTTCTGACGAAGCTGAACGGGCGCACGGTCCAGCTCGCGGACGGAGCCCGCACGCTCGAACTCGATGGGGCGACGGTCGTACCGGCTCGAACCGGACCTCCGCACGCGCCTCCTCGCAACGCTGACCGATCCGAATGTCGCCTACATTCTGCTCCTCATCGGAGCTTACGGCCTGATTCTCGAATTCTCGCATCCGGGAATCTTCGCGCCCGGAGTCGTCGGCACGATCGCGCTTGTGCTTGGGCTCGTGGCGCTCAGCATCATACCCTTCGATCTTGGCGGGCTCGGGCTGACACTGCTCGGGATCGTTCTGATGGCGTCGGAGGCCTTTGTGACGTCGTTCGGCGTGCTTGGGATCGGCGGCCTCGTCGCCTTTGTGCTCGGGTCGCTGATGACGTTCGACGTGCCGGGTTTCCGCTTGGCCTGGCCGGTGGTGATCGGCGCCGCTTCGGTCAGCGCCGGACTGTTTTTCCTGGTGCTTGCGATGTTGGTGCGTGCCCGCCGGCGTCCGATGGCAAGCGGGGATGCCACAATCCTCGGCGCGAAGGCCGAGGTCATCGCCTGGAGCGGCGAAGAGGGAGAAGTGCTGACGCTCGGTGAGCATTGGCGCGCCCGCGCCGACCGTCCGCTTGCGGCAGGCCAATCGGTTCGTGTCGTCAGCCGCGACGGGCTGACACTGCGCGTCGAGCCGAATTGAGACCGGCGTCGCGCAACATGGAGAAGAACGATGGCAGTTGACTGGGTGGTCTATGTGGTGATCGCCGTGCTCGTGATCTCGATCGTGTGGTCGGCGGTCCGGGTTTTCCGCGAATACGAACGAGGCGTCATGTTCACGCTCGGCCGCTTCACCGGGGTCAGAGGCCCGGGGCTCATTCTGATGCTGCCCTACATTCAGCAGATGGTGCGCGTCGATCTCAGGGTGGTTGTGCTCGACGTGCCGAGCCAGGACGTGATCTCCCGCGACAACGTCTCGGTGAAGGTCAACGCGGTCCTTTATTTCCGCGTTGTCGACGCCGACAAGGCGATCATCCAGGTCGAGAACTTCTTGCAGGCGACGAGCCAGCTCGCGCAGACGACGCTGCGCTCGGTGCTCGGCAAGCACAGTCTCGACGAGATGCTTGCCGAGCGGGACAAGCTCAACAACGATGTCCAGGACATCATCGACGCGCAGACCGAGGTGTGGGGCATCAAGGTGACGAACGTCGAGATCAAGCAGGTCGACATCTCGGAAAGCATGATTCGCGCGATCGCCAAGCAAGCCGAGGCCGAGCGCGTACGCCGGGCCAAGATCATCAACGCTGAAGGAGAGCAGCAGGCGGCGCAGAAGCTCGTGGAGGCGGCTGAGATCATGGCGAGCGCGCCGGGGTCGATGCAGCTTCGCTATCTCGGCGCTCTGCACGATATCGCGAGCGACCGCAGCAACGTGATCGTGCTACCGCTGCCGACCAACCTGATCGAAGCGCTTGCGGCCTTTCGCAGGCCCGGCTGAGCATGATGTATGATTGGGCGCGGCCCTGCTTAGGTGGCGTGCGCCAAGCTGAGTTCGTGCTCGAAGAAGGCGATCGTCTTTTCCAGGCCCTGCCTGAGCTTGACCTTCGGCTCCCAGCCGAGCGTCGTCTTGGCAAGCGTGATGTCGGGGCACCGCCGTTTCGGATCGTCCACGGGCAGCGCAGTGCGAACAATCTTTGAACGCGAGCCCGTCATGTCGATGACGGTCTCGGCAAGTTCAAGGATGGTGAACTCTTCCGGATTGCCGAGGTTGACTGGGCCGGTGAATTCCGGCGGCGAATTCATGGCAAGCAGGAAGCCGGCGATCAGGTCGTCGACGTAGCAGAAGGAGCGCGTCTGGCCGCCGTCGCCGTGGACGGTGATGTCCTCGCCTTTCAGCGCCTGCACGATGAAATTCGACACCACGCGCCCATCGTTCTGGTTCATGCGCGGCCCATAGGTGTTGAAGATGCGCACGACCTTGATGTCGACATCATGCTGCCGGTGATAGTCGAAGAACAGCGCCTCGGCGATGCGCTTACCCTCGTCGTAGCAGGCGCGCGGTCCGATCGGATTGACGGCGCCGACGTAGCTTTCGTTCTGCGGATGCTCGAGCGGGTCGCCGTAAACCTCGGAGGTCGAGGCATGGAAGATGCGGGCGCGGGTGCGCTTGGCAAGGCCCAGCATGTTGAGCGCACCGAGAAAGCTGATCTTGGCGGTCGCGATGGCGTTCCGCTGATAGAAGCGCGGCGAGGCGGGGCAGGCGAGGTGGAAGATCTCGTCGAACTCGCCCCAATAAGGCTGCCGCACGTCGTGGCGGACCATCTCGAAGTTGGGGTTGTTCAGGAGATGCGCGACGTTCTCCTTGCGGCCGGTGAAGTAGTTGTCGAGGCCGACGACGTCGTAGCTGCTCTTGATCAGCGCGTCGCAGAGGTGCGAGCCGAGAAACCCCGCCGCGCCGGTGACAAGCGCACGCGTGCGGGTAAAGTCGTGCGGCGTCGACGCGGTCATTCGGCGGCGGCGGCCTCAAGCTGGCTTGCGGAATCGCGCCGGCCAAGTGAGATGTAGCGCAGACCCTGCTCGGCGATGCTCTCAGGGTCGAAGATGTTGCGAAGGTCGATCAACACAGGCGCGCGCATGGTCGCGGCAAGCCGCCGCCAGTGGAGCGCGCGGAACTCCTTCCACTCCGTGAGCACCAGCGCGGCATCGACGTCCGCGAGCGCTTCTTCCGCCGATTCGACGATGGTAACGCCGGGCAGAAGCGGCGCCGCATTTTTGCCGGCCTGCGGATCGTAAGCCTTCACCACCGCGCCCTCGGCGATCAGCTTCGGGAGGATGGTGAGGGAAGGGGAGTCGCGCATGTCGTCTGTGTTGGCCTTGAAGGCGAGGCCGAGCGCCCCAATCGTTCGACCGCGGATTTCGCCGCCAAGCACGGCGCGGATCTTTTCAGCCATGAGATCCTTGTGGCGATCGTTGGCACGAAGCACCGTCTCCACGATCTCGACCGGCGAGCCAAAATCGTTGGCCGTCTTCACAAGTGCGCGCAGATCCTTCGGGAAGCACGAGCCGCCGAAGCCGGGGCCGGCGGAGAGGAAGCTCTGGCCGATACGCGCGTCGAGCCCGACGCCGACGGCAAGCTCCTCGATGTCGGCACCGGTTGCTTCGCAAAGCCGCGCCAGCTCGTTGATGAAGGTCACCTTGGTGGCAAGAAAGGCATTGGCCGCGTACTTGATGAGCTCCGCGGTCTCCACCGTCGAGGTGACGACCAGCGGCCGACCCCTGCGGGTCAGCGGAAGGTAGAGCTTCTCGAGCAATTTGCGGGCGCGCTCTGACCCTGCGCCGACGACGATGCGATCGGGCTCCATGAAGTCCCTGACCGCGCTTCCCTCGCGCAGGAACTCCGGGTTCGAGGCGACTGCGAAGCGCTCGCTCGGGAGGTGAGCGCCGAGAATGTTGGCGATCTGCCAGCTGGTACCGACGGGGACGGTCGACTTGGTGACGACGACGGTCAGATGATCGGGCGCCGCCGGCCGCGCGGCAAGCGCGCGGGCAACCTCTTCCGCGGCGCCATAGACGTAGCTCAGAACGGCGCCGCCGCCGTCGACGTCAGTCGGGGTGCCGACGGCAATGAAAAGCACATCGACATTGGGCATGGCCGCCTCGTCGACACTCGTCGCGAAGCGCAGATGGCCGCGGCCGGCATTTGTCGCGACGATCTCCTGGAGACCGGGCTCATAGATGGGGATTTCGCCCGCTTTCAGGCGCCCGATCTTGAGCTCGTCAGTATCCACGCAAACGACGTGATGCCCGAGTTCCGACAAGCACGCGCCAGTCACGAGCCCGACGTAACCCGTTCCGATCACACCGACATTCAGCATGCTCTCGCCCCTCTTCCGGCGCGCAGCCGCACTTGCAGGTTCGGATAGAGGAAATGCGGCCGGCCGGGAAGTGGAAATGCCGTGATACCGTTAGCGGCGGCGCGGCGAGAGTGGCGCACCGCTGATTTCGAGCCCGCTCGCGCGACTTGGAATGGAGAAGCGCTTCCGGCAAGTTGTCGCGGGCGTCAAATGCGGCAGAGGCACCCAGTGCGAGCGGAACCGAGTTCGAGCAAAGGTGCCGGAACCTGCGCCGGGTGCGGACACGGTGACGGGCAAAGCGCGCGTCTTTCCGGTGCTTCTTTCCGGGGGTGCCGGCACGCGACTTTGGCCGCTGTCGCGCGCGTGCGCCCCAAAGCAGCTCATTAACCTCGTCGGCGAAGGCACGCTCTTCCAGCAGGCGGCTTTGCGCGCTTCGGATCCGGATCTGTTTGAGCCGTTGACCGTGATCGCCGGCACGCCGCACCGCTTCATGATCGCCGAGCAGCTTCACGCGAGCGGCGTGCCGAAGGCGCGGATCGTGCTTGAGCCCGTCGGGCGGAACACAACCGCGGCTGCCGCAATCGCTGCCCTCGTCGTCGCCGAGGCCGCGCCGGACGGGCTCGTCCTTTTGATGCCGGCGGACCACTTGATAAGCGACGTCGCGGCTTTCCATGCGACGGTCAGGCAGGCGCTTCCGGTCGCCCGACTTGGCCGCCTGACGCTTTTCGGCATCCGCCCGGAGAACCCGGCCACCGGCTACGGCTATATCCGCGTTGGCGATTCTGGCACCGGCGCCGACGGTGCCGGCGATGTCGCCGCCTTCGTCGAAAAGCCCGATCTCGCGACCGCCGAAGCCTATCTTCGGAGCGGCGACTATCTATGGAACAGCGGAATCGTGCTTGCGCCCGCCGCCACGCTTCTCGAGGCGCTCTCGACCTACGAGCCCGAGTTGCTCGCATCCGCGCGTGCCGCCTTGAGCGATGCAGCGCGCGACGTCGACTTCGTGCGGCTCGATGAACGCGCCTATGCGCGCTGCCGCGCCATCTCGCTCGATCACGCGGTCTTGGAGCGGAGCGGCGGTATCGCAGTGGTGCCGGCCACCTTCGGTTGGCGTGATGTCGGCTCCTGGGCCTCGCTTTGGGAGGCCGCCGAGCGCGACGGCGACGGCAATGCCGTCGTCGGGAACGTCGTTATGGAACTGACGAAGAATTCCTACGTTCGCAGCGAAGGCACGCTCGTGGCAACCCTTGGCGTTGAGGGGCTGGTCGTCGTCGCAACGAAGGATGCCGTCCTGGTTATGGCCAAGGACCGCGACCAGGACATCCGCGATATCGTCGATCGCGTCCGCGCCAAAGACGACGGGCGCGCCTGAGCGTCTCTTCTGTGCGCAGTCGCCGCGCAAGCTTGCCCCGCCCTTCGAAACCCTGCAGGAGTGCCGCTGCGTTGCGGCGAAACAGAAGACAACGGCCTGCACCTTCCCGCGGTGTATCAGCTTCGGGTATGCGGAAGGTGCGCAGCTTTGCGACGACCCTTTGACGACGAGGCTCCTCCGTGTTCTTGCGAGCCACGCGTCGCTGCGCCGTGGCCCGTCGCGGTCTTTTCTTCGAACCGGCACGATCGTCGTTCTCGGAAGCATGCTCACGGCCTTGATCGGCATCGTGGCGCTTCGCGCCTATACGCACTTTGCTTCGGCAGAAGTGTTCGGTGCGGCGAATCTCATTCTCGGTGTCCTTGGGCTTGGCTTCCAGGCTCTCGTTCAGCCGGTGGTATCGACACAGCTGCGCTATCACGCCGAGGCGCAAAGAGCCGGGCGCGGCGATGGCTTCACGGTTCAGATCCTCGGCTGGGCGCTTCTTGCAGCGACCCTTGTCGCAGCGCTGTTTCTGTCGAGCTTTCCCCTGTGGTCCGCGAGCGAAAAGGGGGGCTTGGGTGTCGCGTTGGCGCTCGCCGCGGTTTTCTGGGCCTTCGTCGCCGCTACGCGGAGCGTGTTCTACGCGCGTCTCCACGCGGAGCAACGGATGGCGAGCCTCGTGCGGCTGCGCGTGGCGGAGGCCAGTCTCATTGCGCTGGTGACGAGCGCTCTACTCGCGCTCGCGGCGAGCGAGGAAGCCTTCGTCTGGGGGCAGGTCATCGGAATTTCCGGAGCCGTCCTTCTCACCGGTATCTTCGCGCCTTGGCCGGTTTTCGGTGCGTTTGCGCATCTGGCCGGCCGCGAACACGCGGTTCCCGACTTTCGCGGGAAGCTTTGGCGCTATGGCGCACCCTTTGCTCCTATGGCGGGGCTGACCTGGCTGGCGAATCTGGGTGATCGTTATGTGCTTGCGGCGCTCCTCGGCGCTGCGGCCACCGGCCAGTATCTCGCCGCCTTCGCAATCGCGAGCCAGGGTTTCCTGTTGGCGAGGGGCGCGATGACCGATCTCTTCCGCCCAAGGCTCTTCGAAGCCGAAACCGCCGCCGACCGCGATCGCGCGCAGCGCCTCTTTCTCGCATGGTTAGTGGCTTGTGTGGGAATCAGCCTCTTCGGCCTTGCAGGAATTGCAGTTCTTGGAAAATGGGTTGTCTGGTTGGTTCTCGCCGAGCCCTACCGCGCCGGTGCCGTCGAGATCATGCTGTGGATCGGCCTCGGATATGGCGTGAGCGGATTGACCACGGTGCTGGAGAACCGGATGCTCTCCCTCGGGCACTCCGCGAAGATTCTGTGGCCGCTCGGACTCGGGGCGGTAGCTAACATCGTGTTCGCCTACGTGTTGGTCTCGCTGAACGGAGTCGTTGGCGCGGCACAGGCCTGTTGCATGAGCTTCGTGCTGCAGTTCATAGCCACGGCGTTTGTATTCCGGCGTATCGGTAGGAGGCATTCCTGAATGGCCGTTTCGCAAGTAACGGAATCTCGGCAGGAATCGGCGCGGACGCGGTGGGGAGCAGGCGTCGAGCAGCATCCGCCCTCCGTCGGGCGCGCGCCGTGCGAGCTTTGAGGATGCTTCGAGGCGTGCGGGGCTGGGAGCGCGTGACGGCGCTCGCCGTGCCGCAATCGGCGTCGGGGCGGTTCGTTGTGCGCAATCCGACCGGCTATTTCGCCGGCGATCTGTCTTCGTTCATCGATCGCCGGATGTACCTGTTCGGTGAGTACGAAGGCGATTCGATTCGCCAATTCCTGTCGTTCATCCCGACGAGCCGGCGCGGCGTCGTGCTCGATGTCGGCGCCAACGTGGGAACCCACAGCCTCGCCTTCGCGTCGGCGTTCGCGAAGGTGCACGCTTTCGAGCCGAACCCGGCTTTGTGGCAGAGCTTTGAAGCGAACATGCGGCTGAACGGGCTGGAAAAAGTGCGGCTGCACAAGCTCGCTCTCGCCGACCGGGACGGGGAGCTCCCATTCTTCACGGCGGCGAGGCAGAACTTCGGATTGGGAACGCTTTCCGGCATGCAGCAATACGACCGCCCGCTTCAGCCGTCGGGCACGGTCAACGTCGTTCAAGCGAGCCGTTATCTTGAAGGCGAAGGCGTTGGACGCCTGGACGCGGTTAAGATCGACGTTCAGGGCTTCGAGCCGGAGGTCATTCGCGGCCTGAGCGCCGTCTTGGTGCGCGATCGGCCGATCGTATGGTTCGAGGTGGGCACTGGCACGCGTGCCAAGATCGGCTCGGCTGACGTCGTGAAGGCATTCCCTTTCGCAGGCGAGCTTTACCGGTTTGAGGCTGTTCGAGGCGCGTTTCTGAACAGTGTGTGCCTCCGTCCCGCGCCTGCCGGCTCCCCGCCGAACGGTGACTATCTGATGGTCCCTGAGGGCTTTCGCGACGGGTGACCCGGTCTGGGGCGCTCGCTCTTCAGCACCTACGCCGCGAAGCGGGCCTGCATGACGGCTTGAATGACGGCCTCATCATGCGGTGCGTTTGAAGTTCGCGAGGCAGAAGCGCTCGATCGCCGCGTCGGCGCGCGCTGCCTCCGAGGCAAGCACCGGATAGGAGGGGACATCGTTGTCCCATTCGATCAGGGTCGGAACCGGCCCGGCCCGCTCGATCGCGCATTCGTAGAGCGCCCAGACTTTGTCGGCGACCGGGTTCGCATGCGAATCGATCAGAAGTGCGGCGCCCTCCGTGTTGAGTTCCTTGGCGTGGCCGCCAAGATGAATCTCGCCGACCGCAGCGACCGGGAACTTCTCCAGATAGTCGAACGGGTCGAAGCCCTGGCTCGCCGCCGCGACGTGCACGTTGTTCACGTCGAGCAGAAGACCGCAGCCTGTGCGCGCGACGACCTCGGAGAGAAACTCCGTCTCGCTCATCGTGGAATCCTCGAAGGCGGGAGAGATGGACGGGTTCTCAAGCAGCATCTTGATGCCGAGCACCTTCTGCACCTGGTCGACGTGAGCGGTAACGCGCGCAAGCGTCGTCTCGTTGTAGGGAAGCGGCGGAAGGTCATTCGGCTGGACGCCGTCGTGGGTCGACCAGGCGAGGTGCTCGGAGAAGAGGCCGGGCCGATAGAGCGCGACGAGGCGCTGCAGGCGGCTGAGATGCTCGCGGTCGAGCGGCTTCGCCCCGCCGATTGAAAGCCCGACGCCGTGGAGCGAGAGCGGAAAGCGCTCGCGGATCTGGGAGAGGAGCGCGTTGGGCGCGCTGCCGTCGCCCATGTAGGTCTCGGCGCGCGCCTCGAAGAAGGCGACCCCGCGTGCATTCTCGAAGATGTCGGCGGCGTGCTCGGGCTTGAGCCCGACGCCCGCGCGCGGCGGAACGCGGTGTGATGCACGATAGTTCGGCGGCGACATTGGGCGGAGCATGTTCGTTCCCCGGTTTTTGCGCGCGTCTTCGTTGGAGGCGCGGCGGGTCGGGTCGACCCGCCGTCGCTACGGCTTGGCGCGATTCGGTCAGTCGGTTGAGCGGTCGGTCAGCTTGGGCGCTCGATCGGCTCGAGCGAGCCCGGCCCGAACGGCGTCTGCATGTTCAAGCAGGTGCCCTTCGGCACGAGCCTCCACGAGTGGCCGTTGTAGTCGACCTTGTTGGTCCCGGCGCAGGTCGTGCCGGGGCCGGCGGCGCAGTCGTTCTTGCCGGCGAGCGAAATGCCGAAGCATTTCTCCTTGTCGGCCGTCGGAGCTTCCGCGCCCTTCGCCGGCAGCGAGACGGCGGCGATCGCCGCGGCAAGCGCGCCGGCGAGCGCTGCGCCCGAGATTTGGGTGGTGGTCTTTCTCATGGTCCTAATTCCCTTGGTCTGGTCGGCGCCTTAATGGCGTAATCGCTTAAAGCGCGTCCCAACCGCCGCCGGAAATATTGAAGTTCGATTGTTCCAATAGCTCCGAGCTATTGCGCCCGTGAGGCGCGCCAACTGGCCGCCGATCTGGGCATTTTTGCGATGGATACGCGCAGCAAACAGGCCTTCCACATGGCCTTGTTGTGGCGCGCCGGGCGCGTCGATTCCATAGCCTGCGCCACACTATTCTGTGAGAGCGGGCGTGATATGGCTCGCTGCGTAGGACAGACGTTGCGGAACGAAGGATCGAAGTCCGAAGTGTCTGAACGCGGTGCAGTGGTCTCGGATCAAGTCCGGGCATGACGACGAGCAGATGGCGGAGAGCTAGTTGATGGTGCGCGACCAGTCGGTCGCGCGCAGGAGATTGAGCAGCGTCGCGCCGGCAGGCGAGCGCCTTCTCCCGGCGATCCCGTAGATCGTGATACTGCGCTTCACGTCGACGCCTTCGATCATGCGGCGCACCAGCTTGTCGGGCAAAGAGCCCGTGGCCGGCCCGACCGCCAGTCCGAAATTCAACTCAAGCAGCGCGAAGAAGTCCTGCTCCGAACTCGACCTCGTGTGCGTCCTCGGCGTGGACGTCGTGCATGGCGAGCGCGCGCGTGACGATGGCGCTCATCTCGCAGCCCGTGCGCCGGAGAAAGCGCTCGCCCTTGAGCTCCGCGACCGGAACAGTGTCGCGCTTCGCCAGCGGGTGCTCACGATTGACGATCAGGTCGAACTGCTCCTCGCGGATCGGCCACTGGTCGAGCCGTTCCCAGCTGTCGGGCAGGGGGCCGGCGATGGCGATCTCCGCTTCTCCGTCTTTCAGAAGCCGCCCGATCTCATCCCCGCCGCTCCGCTTGATCTTGAGCTGGACGCCGGGATAGGCGCGCGACAGCTCGTTCAGCTGTGCCATGAATAACGAAATGTTGATTGTCGGCGACACGGCGATCGACACGGGCGCGATCTGGTTCTTCTTCATCGCGGTGGCGAGGTTCTTCGCCGCCAGCGCGGCGTCGTAGCACTGCTGCATCAAAGGCAGCATGCGCTGGCCGAGATCGGTCAGATGCGACTGCCGGCGCTCGCGGCGAAGAAGCTCGCCGCCGAGCTCCGCTTCCAGGAGGTGGATGGCGCGTGTCAGCGACGGCTGGCTGACGTTGCACTCCTCCGCGGCGCGCGTGAAATTCAGGGTTTTCGCGAGGGTGATGAAGTAGCGGACCTGCTGCATCTCCATCAGGCCATTGTCACGGGCCCGCCAAAGCGAAGCCGTGCTCCCATATTCCCGCGACAAAGCCAGGATCGGCTACGCTCCCCAAAGACCCGCCACCTGCTCGGGGATGTCTCGCGTCGCGCGATATAAGTGGTTTGCCGTCGAACCGGCAAGCGGGTCGATGGCTCAGGCGTCGCCGCCGTGAGCGGCCTCGGTGCGCGCCTGCAGGTCGCGGAGCACGCCAAGCTCTTCGGCCGTCGGCTGGGTGGTCTCGGATGGTTGGGATGCGAACTTGATTGGCCATCCGCACTCCGCCTCGACCTTCTCGCGCGTCGCGCCGGGATAGAGCGCTGTCACTGTCAGCTCACAGGTTTCGGCGTCGGGTTCCATCAGGCAGAGGTCGGTGATGACCTTGGTCGGCCCTTTCGTCTTGACGCCGAGCGCTGCGCGCGAGCCCGGCCCCGAGCCGTGGCCGAGCGAGGTGACGAACGGCAGCTTGTCGACGAAAGCACGCTTTCCCATCGACATCGTGATGAAGATCTCGCCGCAGTTCGTGGCGATCTCCGGCGCGCCGCCGCCACCCGGAAGCCGCACCTTGGGCTTAGCGTAGTCACCGACGACGGTGGTGTTCAAATTGGCGAAGCGGTCGATCTGCGCGCCGCCGAGAAAGCCGACAGTGATGCGGCCTCCCTGCA
This sequence comes from uncultured Alphaproteobacteria bacterium, assembly GCA_963761005.1. GTDB lineage: Bacteria > Pseudomonadota > Alphaproteobacteria > Rhizobiales > Afifellaceae > DASWJZ01. The sequence goes on along the minus strand of CAVXFK010000018.1, from coordinate 60,643 downwards.
GCCAGTAGCGGAACATTTCCGGGACAGCGACGGTGGTGAGCGCCGTGTCGGAGAGCTCGCCGTCGCCGATCGAAAGCGGCAGCACGTTCGGCTTCGTTCCGATCGTGCCGGACTCGTAGATCAGCGTGATGTCCGGCGCGTGGGTGAGGCGCGCGAGGTTGCACGCCGCCGACGGCGCACCGATGCCGACGAAGACGACATCGTCATTCTTCAACGCCCGCGCCGCGACAATCGTCATCATCTCGGTCGCGGTGTAGGGGAGGGCGGAGTCGCTCATGGGCCGCGCCTGCGGTGTTCCCCTCCCCCTTGCGGGGAGGGGTTAGGGGAGGGGTTGTGCAAGTGGGAGGCGCGACCTCGCCCCTCCCCCTTGTGGGGAGGGGTTGGGGGAGGGGTGCTCAAGCTGCCTCTTATGGCGGCATCTATCTCGCCGAACGCCTTCGCAGAGTTGGCGATCACTTCGTTGTCGTTCACTCGAAACACCTGAAATCCTTGGCTCTGAAGAAACGCCTGCTTGCGCCTGTCCCTTTCGAGCGTCTCAGGCTGCTCGTGCGTGGCGCCGTCGACCTCGATCACGATGCGGGCGGAGAGCCAGGCAAAATCGGCGATGTAGTTTCCGATTGGCGCTTGGCGGCGGAAGCGAGCGCCGTATGGGCGAAACGATCGGAGGTATTTCCACATTTCCTCTTCGCCCGAGGTCGGGGAAAGACGATTCTGGCGCGCGTAGTCTCTGATGCTTGGTGCGATCCGCGTATGTGCCACGTCGAAACCCCTCCCCCAGCCCCTCCCCACGAGGGGGAGGGGAGCGCCTACGCGGCCTTCTTCGCATACCGCGCAAAGTCCTCGGCGGACTTCTTCATGACGTTCGCGTCGATCCACGTCAGGAACGTGTCGCGGTCGCGCGCGATCGGGTCCCAGGCTTTGTAAAACGCGTTGGCGCGCTTGTAGTAGCCGTGCGCGTAGGAGGGGAAGGCGCCGCCCGGCACGACGGCGATCGCGCTTATCGTCCACGCCGGCAGGATCACGGCGTTCGGGCTGCGCGGCCCGAAATCGTCGACCACTTCCTCCACCGTCACGATGGCGCGCTTCGCGGCAAGAACCGACTCCTTCTGCACGCCGACGATGCCTTCGATGAGAACGTTGCCGGCGCGGTCGGCGCGCTGCGCGTGGATGATCGCGACGTCGGGGCGAAGCGCCGGCACGGTCGCGAGCACTTCGCCGGTATAGGGGCAGGCGACGGAGCGAATCTTCGGATTGACCTTCGGCAGATCGACGCCCTTGTAGCCGCGGAACATCGCGAAGGGCAGGTTGGCGGCGCCCGCTTCGTAGGCGTTCGCCATCGCGGCGTGGCTGTGCTCCTCGAGCTGAAGCGGCTGCGGCCAGGCGTTCTCGACCGCGTCGCGCAGTCGATGCAGCGATCCGACGCCGGGATTGCCGCCCCACGAGAAGACGAGCTTCTCCGCCGCGCCGACGCCGATCAGCTGGTCGTAGATCAGGTCCGGCGTCATGCGGATCAACGTCAGCCGCTTCCTGCCCTGACGGATCACTTCGTGCCCGGCGGCGAAGGGGATCAGGTGCGTAAAACCCTCCATGGCGACCTCGTCGCCGTCATGAAGGTTGCGTCCGACCGCTTCGGATAAGGAAAGGAACTCGGCCATCCGCGAATCCGTCAGACGTCGAAGAAGACCGTCTCTTCGTCGCCCTGCATGTGGATGTCAAAACGATAGACGGGCATGGCCCTGGTCTCTTCGCGCTGGGCGATGAGCGTTGCACGGCGATCCTCCGGCACGCTCGCGAGCACCGGATCGCGCGCATTCGCCTCCGCCTCGTCGGAGAAGTAGAAGCGCGTATAGGCATGGCTCAGCATGCCGCGCATGAAGATGATGACGCTGATATGCGGCGCCTGCTCGCCGTCGACCGAGCCGGGCTTGACGGTGCGGAAGGCGTAGCGGTTTTCCGGCAGCGTGCCGGTGCCGCAACGGCCGAAGCCGCGGAAGAGCTGATTGGAGCCGCGCGGATCGGCCGGATGCGCGTAGCGGCCTTCCAAATCCGCCTGCCAGATTTCGATGGCGGCGTCGGGGATCGCATCGCCGGCCCCGTCGATGATCTGTCCGACGATCTCGATGTGCTCGCCGGGAACCATCGGCTCGGCGACCTCGCTCGAGGCGATCGCATCGTGCGCAAAGCCGTATTGCGGCGCCGTCAGGCCATAGGCGAAGAACGGCCCGACAGTCTGCGACGGCGTCTGCTTCGAGCTCACCGGGGAGTCTCCATCGGCGTTTCCGCCGGTCCGCGCAGCACGATGTCGAAGACATAGCCGAGCGCAAAGCCGGGCTCGGTGACGTCGATTGAAAATTGCGAGATCAGCCGCTCGCGCGCGCCTTCAGGCGCTGAGAGGTAGATCGGGTCAAGCGCGAGCAGCGGGTCGCCGGGAAAATACATCTGCGTGACGAGCCGAGTTGCGATCGTCGGGCCGAATAGCGAGAAGTGGATGTGGTTCGGCCGCCATGCGTTGTAGTGGTTCTGCCACGGATAGGCGCCGGGCTTCACCGAGAGGAACCGGTAGCGTCCATGCTCGTCCGTGACGCAGCGTCCGCCGCCGAAGAAGTTCGCATCGAGCGGCGCTGCGTGCTGGTCGGCGTGATGGACGTAGCGTCCGGCGGCGTTGGCTTGCCATATCTCGATCAGCGTATTCCTGACCGGCCGTCCGGCCTCGTCGAGCGCGCGCCCGGTGACGATGATGCGCTCGCCGAGCGGCTCGCCGTTCTTGGCGCCGTTCTTTGTGAGGTCGCTGTCGAGTGGGCCGACACTCTCATGCCCGTAAACGGGGCCGGTCAACTCCGAGAGCGTCTGCTTGAGCGGCACCAGCGGCCGCTTCGGCCCGCGCAGCACCGTGGACCTGTAGTCCGGATAGACATAGGGCGGATGCGAGGCCCAGTCGCGGGCGCTTACGGCTTCGATCGGCATCGTTCCCTCCGGTCTGTTGATGCCTTTCTTATCGCGGCTTCTAGTTTGCAATCAAACCATACCGACCAACCGGGTGCGCTTGCGTTGGAGGCGGCCGTGGGGCCTAAGCCGGCAATCCCGCCGCCAGAAGACCTTCGCGGTAGTGTTGGATGTCGGATTCGCGGCTGTAGTGCTGAGTTGCGAGGTGGGCCGCCACCGTGAAGTCTGGCGCTCGGTTCAGGATTTCGCGGCGATGTGCCGCGGCTGAAGCGCTGTCGCCCATTTGGGCCGACGCCGCGGCAAGGATCGCGAGGTGCGCAGGCTCGAGTTTGCTGATGCGTCCGAGAGACTGGATCGCGTCGGTGTAGAGCCGCGCAGCATATTGCGCCCGCCCGAGGTGGCTCCAGAACCGCTCCGGATGATAGGGATTGAGGCGCATCGCCTTGCGGATCCATTCGATCCCTTCCTCCGGCCGGCCGAGCCAGGTCAGGAGCTCACCTTGCTGCACCACGACGAGATCATAGTTGGGACTGAGCTCTAGTGCGCGTCCCTGGTGATAGCTCGCCTTGTCGAAACGATTGAAGATCAGGTGCACGGCAGCAAATATGCGGTGAACGTCGGCGTCGTTCTCGTCCAGAGAGAGGGCCGTCTCCAGTTCCGATGTGATGTCTTTAAGAAGAACGTTCGCGTCGTCGAACCAGCCGTGCGCGAATCGCTGGCCGAAGACGCACGCCTTCCAGGCGTGCGCGTGGGCATACTTGGGATCGAGCGCGACGGCGCGGTCGAGCATGCCCATCGCCTCCTGATTGGACTGCCACTGCGACCGGTGGTGCAGGACCTTCCCGGCCAGCACATATTCGTAGGCCGCCATGTTCTCGGTGGGCTTTTTCTTGGCGCGCTCGTGCGACGCCGCTTCGACACGCCCGCGGAGCGTCGCCACAATGGCCGCCGTGACCTCGTCCTGGATGGCGAAGATGTCTTCGAGCTTGCGGTCGTAGCGTTCCGCCCAGATATGCGTCTCGGTGAGGCCGTCGATGAGCTGGACGGTGACGCGCACGCGGTCGGCCGCCTTGCGGACGCTTCCCTCCACCACGTAGTCGACGCCGAACTCCTTGGCGATGCCGCGCGCTGTCACCGGCTTGCCCTTGTGCACGAAGACGGCGTTGCGCGAGATGACGAGAAGGTCGTGGAAGCGCGACACCTCCGTGATGATGTCCTCGGTCAAACCATCTGCGAAGAATTCCTGGTCCGGATCGCCGCTCATATTCGCGAACGGCAGCACTGCGATCGAGGGCATGCGCGCCAGCGCCTCCTTCTGCGGCGTGCGCGCCGCCGCAGCGTCGGGGCGGTCGCCGTCGATCTGCACGCGAAAGACGCGGATCGGCCGGCTGATGTTCTTCACGCTGTGCTCGCCGAGATCCTCGAAGGCGACGTCGAGCCGGTCGCCGACCTGGTCGCGCACTGCCGCGGAGACGTAGATGCCGCCAGGCTCCGCGATCGATTCAAGTCGTGCCGCCACGTTCACACCATCGCCGAAGATGTCGTCGTCCTCCACGATCACGTCGCCGAGATTGATACCGATGCGAAAACGCAGGCTTGACGTATTGGGGGCGTCATCCTTTCGCACCGCCATCGCGCGTTGGAAATCAGCGGCGCAGCGAACGGCTTCGGTGACGCTCTGAAATTCTACCAGGATGCCGTCCCCGGTCGTCTTGATGATCCGCCCCCGGCATTTTTCGAGGGCAGGCCCCATCAGCTCCAGCCGCACGGCCCGCATGCGCGCGAGCGTGCCGGCCTCGTCGAGCTCCATGAGCCGACTGAAGCCGACAACGTCGGCGGCCAGTATGGCCGCGAGCCTGCGTTCGACGTTTGCCGGTTCCACGCTCCCGTCCTTGGGAAATGCCGATCCGCGGAGATTCTAGCAGTTGGTTGCGGCCGCAGATAGTAACGGACCGAGGGGTTTGCGACGTGCGCCAGGCATGTACGAGAAATTTGATCGGTTGATAAAAAATTTGACGGTTTTTGAAACCCGGTTCATCCTTTGCATGCGAAGGCTTCGCTGGCGCACGGACGCCGGCCGCGTCATCGCTGGAGGGATCGGATGTCGAATCTGGGGGAGCGCCAGCCGGATATCGCCGCGGGCCGGCTCGGCGCCGAGGACTACGCCAGGAATTTTTCGGACCTGCACCCGCCGCTCTCCCGCCACGAGGCGTTCGTCGAGGCAGACCGCTGCTATTTCTGCTTCGACGCGCCCTGCATGCAGGCGTGCCCGACGCACATCGACATTCCGCTCTTCATCCGCCAGATCCAGGCCGACAATCCCGGCGGCGCCGGCACGACCATTCTCGATTCCAACATCATGGGCGGCATGTGCGCGCGCGTCTGCCCCGTAGAGACGCTGTGCGAGGAGGCGTGCGTCCGCAACCTCGCCGAAGACAAGCCGGTGAAAATCGGCGAGCTGCAGCGCTTTGCCACCGACTTCCTGATGGCGCGCGGCGAGCATCCGTTCACGCGCGCGCATCCGACCGGAAAAAGCGTCGCCGTGGTCGGCGCGGGGCCGGCGGGTCTTGCCTGCGCGCATCGTCTGGCCATGCACGGCCATGACGTCACCATCTTCGACGCGAAGCCGAAGCCCGGCGGGCTCAACGAATACGGCATTGCCGCCTACAAGACGCCGGGCGGCTTCGCCGAGCGCGAGGTCGATTTCATACTGCAAATCGGCGGCATCAAGATCGAGGTCGGCGAGGCGCTCGGCAGCGACTTCACGCTCGCGGAGCTGAAGCAGGATTTCGACGCCGTCTTTCTCGGGATGGGGCTTGCCGGCGTGAACGCGCTCGGCGCGGACGGCGAGGGGGCGAGCGGCGCGCTCGACGCCGTCGCCTGGATCGCCGAGCTCAGGCAGGCAAAGAACCTTGCGAAGCTGCCGATCGGCCGGCGCGTCGTCGTCATCGGCGGTGGCATGACCGCGATCGACGCCGCCGTTCAGTCGAGGCTCCTCGGCGCGGAGGAAGTGACGATCGTCTACCGCCGCGGCCAGGCGGAGATGAAGGCGAGCGTCTGGGAGCAGGACCTAGCGCAGACGAAGGGCGTGAAGATCATGCACTGGGCGAAGCCGCTTCGTCTTCTTGCCGACGACAACGGCAACGTCCACGCGATCGCGCTCGAGCGCACGCGGCTTGAGAACGGCCGCCTTGCCGGCACCGGCGAGATCGCGACGCTTCCTGCCGACATGGTGTTCAAGGCGATCGGCCAGACTTTCGTCCCCGCACCACTCGACGGCGCGGCCGCGGCGATCCGGCTTAAGGGCGGACGCATCGAGGTCGACGATGAGCGCCGCACCTCCATGCCCGGCGTCTGGGCGGGCGGCGACTGCATCGCCGGCGGCGAGGACCTGACCGTCGCTGCAGCGCAGGACGGCAAGCTCGCGGCAGAATCGATCCACCGCGCACTTTCGAATTGATGGCCGTAGGAGGAACCGATGGCTGATCTCCGCACCGATTTCGTCGGCATCAAGTCGCCGAATCCGTTCTGGCTCGCCTCCGCGCCGCCGACCGACAAGGAATACAACGTCGTGCGCGCCTTCAAGGAAGGCTGGGGCGGCGTAGTGTGGAAGACGCTCGGCGAGGACCCGGCGATCGTCAACGTCAACGGCCCGCGCTACGGCGCGATCCACGGGCCCGACCGGCGGCTCCTCGGCTTCAACAACATCGAGCTCATCACCGACCGTCCGCTGCAAACGAATCTCGACGAGATCAAACGCGTGAAGCGCGACTGGCCGGATCGCGCGCTCGTCGTCTCGCTGATGGTGCCGTGCGAGGAGAAGAACTGGGCCGACATCCTGAAGAAGGTCGAGGCGACGGAGTGCGACGGGGTGGAGCTCAATTTCGGCTGCCCGCACGGTATGAGCGAGCGCGGCATGGGCTCCGCCGTCGGCCAAGTGCCGGAATATATCGAGATGGTGGCGCGCTGGTGCAAAGCACACACGCGCATGCCTGTCATCGTGAAGCTGACGCCGAACATCACAGACATCCGCCGTCCGGCGCGCGCGGCGAAGCAGGGCGGCGCCGACGCGGTGTCGCTGATCAACACGATCAACTCGATCACCGGGGTCAATCTCGACACCTTCGCGCCTGAACCGACGATCGACGGCAAGGGGTCGCATGGCGGCTATTGCGGCCCGGCGGTGAAGCCGATCGCGCTCTCGATGGTCTCCGAGATCGCGCGCGATCGGGAGACGCAAGGCCTGCCGATCTCGGCGATCGGCGGCATCACGACGTGGCGCGACGCTGCGGAATTCATCGCGCTCGGCGCCGGCAACGTGCAGGTCTGCACGGCAGCGATGGCCTACGGCTTCAAGATCGTGAAGGAGATGATCGACGGGCTTTCGCGCTGGATGGACGAGAAGGGCTATTCGCGCATCTCGGATTTCTCCGGCCGCGCGGCGGGGAACGTCACCGACTGGCAGTTCCTGAACCTGAACTACGTGACCAAGGCGCGCATCGACCAGGCGCTCTGCATCAAGTGCGGCCGCTGCCACATCGCCTGCGAGGACACCTCGCACCAGGCGATCGCGACGACGAAGAACGGCCAGCGGCACTTCGAGGTGATCGACGCCGAATGCGTCGGCTGCAATCTCTGCGTCGAGGTCTGCCCGGTCGAGAACTGCATCACGATGGTGCCGCTCGCGGCCGGCGAGATCGACCAGCGCACCGGCAAGCAGGTCGAGCCGACCTACGCCAACTGGACCACGCACCCGAACAACCCGATGGCCCGCCAGGCGGCGGAGTAGGGCTCTCCGCTCCTACTGGAACGTCACCGTCGCGATGGCACGGTCGACTTTGGCCTGCGGCCAGATCGTGACCGCACCGGGCGCCGCGCCGGGCGTAGCGATGTTGGTGCCCTGACCGGACGTATCGAGAACCTGCTCGCCGGCGGCGTTGGTCACGGTGACCGCGCCCTCGATCAGGAATACGCCGAGCGCCTGATCGTCGATCGGCCCGCCCCAGAAATCCGTGCCGCGGATGCCGATCGTCGCGAGCGGCGTCACGACGGCGACCTCCCTGTTCTGCAGCTTCGAGACCTGGCCTGAGACGAAGCGGAAGGCGCCCTTGACCGAGAGCGTCATCTTTCCAGTCCCCTGCGCCGGATCGTAGACGAAGGTGTCGAGCGTCATCGTCGCGTGCTCGCCGAGCGTGAGCTTCGTCCCGTCGTCGAAGGTAAGCTCAAGTCGCGCCGCCTCGCCGGTCCCGACCTTCTGGTTCTCGAAGACCGGCGCGCCCTCGGCGAGCGGTTCGAGTGCCTGGCCGGCACGCCAGAATGCATCGCCCTGCAGCCGGGTTACCGAACCGATCTGCGCGTCGGCGGCCATCGTCGGCGGCGCCGCCAGCGCGACGAAGGCGGCGACGGCGATGGAAAGAGCGAGGACCCTACGCAGCATCGAAAAACTCCAATTGCCCCGCTTCATTGTTGCACGATTCCGCCGCCGATCGGTCAACCGATAGCGGAGCCTTGTCCGACCTCCGGGTATACGCGGCGTTGCGCAATCCGGTTTCTGGAATGCGCGAAGCCCGGAGACCACAGGCACTCAAGGTTGCCACCTCATCCCTCGCATGCTTCAAAATAGGCCAACAAGCCTGTTGCAAGAACGTTGATTTTGGGAGGAGCCGATCATGACCAAGCCTTTCTTCGCCGTGCGCGCCGTTGCGTTCGCAGCGATTTCGCTTTGCCTGTCCGCCGCGCCGGGCTTGGCGTTTGAGCCCGGCAACACGGAATGCATCGCTCCCGCCGGCGCCGGCGGCGGCTGGGACTTCACCTGCCGCCAGGTCGGCAAGGCCCTCTATGACCTGAAGATCGTTCCGGATCCCGTGCAGGTCACCAACCTTTCCGGCGGCGGCGGCGGCGTCGCTTATGCCGAGGTGGTCAACAAGCGCAACACCGACGACAACTTGATCGTCGCTGCCTCGTCCGCGACGTCGACGCGGCTCGCCCAGGGCGCCTACCCGGGGAACACGATGGATCAGGTGCGCTGGGTCGGGGCCGTCGGCTCCGACTATGGCGTGATCGCCGTCGCCGCGAAATCGGACATCAATTCGCTCAGCGATTTGATGGACAAGATCAAGGCTGATCCGTCCTCGATCGCCTTTGCCGGCGGGTCGGCGGTCGGCGGCTGGGATCACCTGAAGGTGCTGATCGCGGCGAAGGCGGCCGGTATCGATGATATCCGCAAGATCAAATACGTCGCGTTCGAGGGCGGCGGCGAGGCGGTGACGCAGCTTCTCGGCGGCCACGTGCAGGCGTTCACCGGCGATCTTTCGGAAGCCAAGGGCTTCGTCGACTCCGGTGACATCAAGGTGCTCGCCGTGCTTGCGCCCGAGCGTCTCCCTGGCGACTTCGGCAAGTTCCCGACCGCCAAGGAGCAGGGCATCGACGCGGTCGGCGCCAACTGGCGCGGCTTCTATGTGCCGGGCGGCATGTCCGACGACGCCTACGCTTTCTGGGTCGACGCGGTGAAGAAGGTCTACGATTCCGACGAGTGGAAGAAGATCATGGCCGACAACGGCCTGATGCCGCTCGATTCGTCCGGCGACGCGTTCCAGAAGTTCGTCGCCGGCCAGGTGGAGGCGACGACCGCGATGTCGAAGGAGATCGGCCTGATCAAGTAGGCGCCATGCGCCTTGGTAGATCGAGCGTGATCGTCGGGCGATGAGCGCCAAGTCATGAGCGACCGCGTCTTCGGCGTCGTCTGCATCCTGCTTGCCGGGTTCTTCATCTGGCAGGCGACGCTGATCGAGACCGGCTTCATCGTCGACCCGATGGGACCGAAGGCGTTCCCGATCGTCATAGGCGTCACGCTCGCGATCGCCGCGATCTATCCGATCGTAAGACCCGACCCGCGACCGGATTGGCCGGCCGCGGGTCGCCTTCTCGAGATCGTTTTCGCGGTCGCGGTCATGATCGCCTATGCGCTGGCGCTGCCGCGCTTCGGTTTCGTGCTGTCGACGGCGGTCGCCGGGGGATTGCTTTCCTGGCGGCTCGGCACGAAGCCGCTCGCTGCCGCTGCGGCGGGGATTGCCATCGCGGTCGGCATCTACGTGATCTTTCACCTGGTCTTAGGCTTGACGCTCGCGCCCGGACCGTGGGGGTTCTGAGGCGATGCACGCGCTCTCCTCGCTCGTCGACGGGTTCGCGGTCGCGCTGACGCTGCAAAATCTTGGGCTGGCGCTCGTCGGCTGCTTTATCGGCACGATCATCGGTGCGCTTCCCGGGCTTGGGCCGTCGAACGGCGTTGCGATCCTGATCCCGCTCGCCTTCACGCTCGGGCTCCCGGCGACGCCGGCGCTGATCCTCCTGACAAGCGTCTATTACGGCGCCATGTACGGCGGGCGCATCTCCTCGATCCTCTTGAACATCCCCGGCGACGAGCCGGCGCTGATGACGACGCTCGACGGCTACCCGATGGCGCGCAAGGGCCAAGCAGGCGAGGCGCTCGCGCTTTCCGGCATCGCGTCCTTCGTCGGCTCGTTCTTCGCCACGTGGGGGCTCGTCTTCCTGGCGCCGCTTCTCGTCAAGCTCGCGCTCCTCTTCGGGCCGGCGGAATATTTTGCGCTCTACACGCTCGCCTTCGCGACGCTCGGCGGCATCGCCAGCCGCAACCAGGCGAAGGCGGCGATCGCGGCAGCGCTTGGGCTCGGCATCGCGATGATCGGCGTCGACCACCAGACCGGCGTGCCGCGCTTCAGCTTTCACAATGTCTATCTCTACGACGGCATCAATTTCCTGGTCGCGATCGTCGGCCTCTTCGCGATCTCGGAAGTGTTCCTGTTCCTCGAGCACAAGGGCGAGGGCGAGGCCGGCTCCTCCAAGATCAAGCTCGGCCGCGTCACGGCGCCGCTGGCGATGCTGAAGCAATGCTGGGGCACGATGGCGCGCGGCACTGTGCTCGGCTTCCTCGCCGGCGTGCTTCCCGGCGCCGGCGCGTCGCTCGGCTCCTTCATCGCCTACACCTTCGAAAAGAAGCTCTCCGACAAGAAAGGCACGTTCGGCAAAGGCGATCCGCGCGGCGTGGCGGCGCCCGAGGCGGGTAACAACGCCGCTGCCGGCGGCGCGCTCGTTCCGATGCTCGCGCTCGGCGTGCCTGGCTCAGGCACGACGGCGGTGCTTCTCGCCATGCTGCTTGCGCTGAACGTCACGCCAGGGCCGCTTCTCTTTCAATCCAATCCGGATGTCGTCTGGGGCCTGATCGCGGCGCTCTTCATCGCTAACTTCATGCTGCTTCTCATGAACATCCCGCTGGTGAGCCTCTTCGTGCGCGTGCTTCTGGTGCCGCCGCGCTTCCTGATGCCGGCGGTCGCCATGATATCCTTCGTCGGCATCTACGGGATTTCCGGCTCGACCTTCGACCTCCTGGTGATGGTGGCGTTCGGCGTGCTCGGCTACGTGCTCAGGAAGCTCGACGTGCCGCTCGTGCCGGTCATCCTCGGCGTGCTCCTCGGCAACGAGATGGAGAAGAACCTCCGCCGCGCGCTCACGATCTCCGATGGCGATCTGTCGACCCTTTGGGGCTCGCCGCTTGCAATCGGGCTCTGGACCTTCGCGATTGTCGGCTTCCTCGCGCCGATCATCTTCGGCCGCTATTTCCGACCGAAGATCGCCGACGAGCCGGCCGCGGAAGGCGCGGACCCGGACTGACCGGGTAGTTCCGGAGAAGCAGGCATTGTCATTCTCGGGCGGAGCGTAGCGGAGACCCGAGAACCCACCGAGCCAGGCTCCTCTGGGTCCTCGGGTCGCGCTTCGCGCGCCCGAGGATGACGCGACCGAGGTCGGTGGAGCCGATCCTAGCGCGGTCGCAGTCCCTCGAAGAGCGTGGTCATCAGCGTCGCCCCGGCATCCGCAAAGCGGCGCTCGGGCACCGCGTCGGCACCGAGCACCGCCTGAACCTGAACGTCGAAGTCGGCGTAGTGCTGCGTCACCGCCCAGATCAGCATGATGAGATGCCGCGGCTCGACCGCGCGAAGCCGCCCCTCGGCGATCCATTTTCGGATCACCGCCGCCTTCTCGTCGACGAGCTGCTTCAGCGGCCCGGCTAGAAAATCGCCGACCGCCGGCGCACCGTGCAAGATCTCGTTGGCGAAGAGGCGCGAGGCCTCGGGCCGCGTGCGCGACATTTCGAGTTTTTCCGCGACGTAACGGCCGATCTCCTCGATCGGATCGCCGTCGGGATCGAGCGCGGCGAGCGGCTCGAGCCAGAACGCCAGTGTGTCCTCGAGCACCGCGACGTAGATCGCCTCCTTCGAGGAATAATAGTAGAGGAGGTTGGGCTTCGAGAGCCCGGCGCGCTCCGCGATGCGGTCGATGGTCGAGCCGCGGAAGCCGCGCTGGGAGAAGACTTCGAGGGCCGCTTGCAGGATCGCCTTGCGATTCTTCTTCTGGATGCGGGTCGCCTTCTTCGGCGGCGGCTCGGGACGGTTCACTGTCCCGCTCCCCGTTGAACGGAGGGGTGGCTCCGTCGCCGGCAGCGTAGCGCGCCAGTGCTCGCCCGCATCGTCTCTTCCTCCCGGCTGCTTCGATCTTTCGCCTTGACCGGCGGTCGAACCTAGCGTTGATTTTGACCAATCAGTCAAGTTTGGCTTGGCGTCCGAAACCGGTTAGAGGACGCCACGAAATCATGCGCCGGCCAACGGCGGAAAGTGTCGCTCCATGCAAAAGCCAGTCGCCATCTCGACCAACAATCTTGAAGCCTTCTGGATGCCGTTCTCCGCGAACCGGCAGTTCAAGAAAGCGCCGCGCATGCTCGTGCGCGCCGAAGGCATGAATTACTGGAGCCATGACGGCAGAAAGGTGCTCGACGGCACCTCGGGCCTCTGGTGCGTGAACGCCGGGCACGGCCGGCCGGAGATCGCCGAGGCGGTCAAGGAGCAGCTCCTTGAGCTCGACTACGCGCCGGCCTTCCAGATGGGCCATCCGAAGGCGTTCGAGCTTGCTGCGCGCCTTGCCGCGACCGCGCCGCAAGACCTCGACCATGTGTTCTTCACGAACTCCGGCTCAGAGTCGGTCGACACCTCGCTCAAGATCGCGCTCGCCTATCACCGCGTGAAAGGAGACGGCAGCCGCATCCGCCTGATCGGCCGCGAGCGCGGCTATCACGGCGTCAATTTCGGCGGCATCTCGGTCGGCGGCATCGTCTCGAACCGCAAGCATTTCGGCGCTTTGCTCGCCGGCGTCGACCACATCCGCCACACGCACGACCTTGCGCGCAACGCCTTCACTCGCGGCGTGCCTGAGCACGGTGCCGAGTTGGCCGACGATCTGGAGCGGCTCGTCGCCCTCCACGACGCCTCCACCATCGCGGCGGTGATCGTCGAGCCTGTCGCCGGCTCGACCGGTGTCTTGATCCCGCCGAAGGGCTATCTGCAGAAGCTCCGCCAGATCTGCGACAAGCACGGCATTCTTCTGATCTTCGACGAGGTGATCACCGGCTTCGGACGCCTCGGCACGCCGTTTGCGGCGGACTATTTCGGCGTGACGCCGGACATCATGACGACGGCGAAGGGCGTCACCAACGGCGTCGTGCCGATGGGCGCGGTGTTCGTGAAGTCGGACATCTACCAGACCTTCATGAACGGCCCGGAGCATCTGATCGAGTTCTTCCACGGCTACACCTATTCGGGAAATCCGGTGTCGTCGGCAGCGGGGTTGGCAACGCTCGACATCTATCAGCGCGAAAGCCTGCTCACGCGCGGCGCCGAGCTCGCGCCGTATTTCGAGGACGCGCTGCATGCGCTGAAAGGGCTGCCGCACGTGATCGACGTCAGGAACATCGGCCTCGTCGGCGCGGTCGAGCTTGAGCCGATCGCCGGATCACCGACGAAGCGCGCCTTCACTGCCTTCCTCGAATGCTACGAGCGCGGCGTGATGATCCGCACGACGGGTGACACCATCGCGCTGTCGCCGCCGCTCATCATAGAGAAGAACGAGATCGACCTTCTGGTCGGCACCCTTGCCGACGTGATCAAGGGACTGAATTAGCGCCATGAGCAATTTGTCGTCATCCTCGGGCGCGCGAAGCGCGATCCGAGGACCCAGGGAGAGCAAAGCGCGCGAACACTGGGTACTCGGGTCTCCGCTTCGTTCCGCCCGAGAATGACCGTTCAGGGCAAGTCGCAAATTTCCAAAGCGTGCCAGTAGGCAGGAAACCCATGCAGCGCATCGCGAACGCCATTAACGGAGAGAGCGCGCCGTCGACCGCCGGGCGTTTCTCGCCGGTGTTCAATCCCGCGACCGGCGAACAGACGGCCGAACTCGGACTGTCGAGCGCGGCGGAGGTCGGACGCGCCGTCGCGGCCGCGAAGGAGGCGGCGCCCGCTTGGGGCCGCATGCCGCCGGCGAAGCGCGCACGCTACATGTTCAAGTTCAAGGAGCTTCTCGAGAAGCACGCCGACGACGTCGCGCGCGCCATCTCCAAGGAGCACGGCAAGACCCACGCCGATGCGCTCGGCGAGGTGACGCGCGGCCTCGAGGTCGTGGAGTTCGCCTGCGGCATCCCGCATCTTCTGAAGGGCGAGTTCTCGCGCAACGTCGGGTCCGATATCGACACCTATTCCGACCGTCAGCCGCTTGGCGTTTGTGCCGGGATCACGCCGTTCAACTTCCCCGCCATGGTGCCGCTCTGGATGTATCCGGTGGCGATCGCCTGCGGCAACACCTTCATCTTGAAGCCCTCGGAGCGCGACCCCTCCGCGCCGCTCGCTCATCTACGATCTCTTCAAGCAGGCCGGCTTCCCGGACGGCGTCCTGAACGTCGTGCAACGGCGACAAGGAAGCGGTCGACGCGATCCTCGACCATCCCGACATCAAGGCGGTGAGCTTCGTCGGCTCGACCCCGATCGCGCATTACGTCTATTCGCGCGGCACCGCTGCCGGAAAGCGCGTGCAGGCGCTCGGCGGCGCCAAGAACCACATGGTGGTGCTGCCGGACGCCGACATCGACAAGGCGGCCGATGCGCTGATGGGTGCCGGCTACGGCTCCGCCGGCGAGCGCTGCATGGCGATCTCGGTCGCCGTGCCGGTCGGCGAGGAGACCGCGAACAAGCTGATCGAGGAGCTCGCCCCGCGCGTGCGCGCGCTGAAGATCGGCCCGGCGACCGACCCCGACGCCGAGATGGGCCCGCTGGTCACGCGGCAGCATATGGAAAAAGTGCTCGGCTACATCGACAAGGGCGTGAAGGAGGGCGCGGAGCTCGTCGTCGATGGCCGCGGGCTGAAGCTGCAGGGCTACGAGGACGGCTACTTCGTCGGCGGCTCGCTCTTCGACCGCGTGAAGCCGGACATGAGCATCTATAAGGAGGAGATTTTCGGGCCGGTGCTCTCGGTGGTGCGCGCGGAGAGCTACGACAGCGCCGTCGATCTCATCAACAAGCACGAATACGGGAACGGCACGGCGATCTTCACCCGCGACGGCGATTCCGCCCGCACCTTCGCCGACCAGATCGAGGTCGGCATGGTCGGCATCAACGTGCCGATCCCGGTGCCGGTCGCCTATCATTCCTTCGGCGGCTGGAAGCGCTCGCTCTTCGGAGATCATTCGATCTACGGGCCGGAAGGCGTGCGCTTCTACACGCGGCTGAAGACGGTGACGACGCGCTGGCCGGCGGGCATCGCCCACGGCGCGGTCTTCACCTTCCCGTCGATGCATTGAGGGAAGGCGTGCTGGCGACTTCCGCGATTGTCGTCATGCCCGGACTTGATCCGGGCATCCATTCCGTTACGGCCGCGACGGGATCGACGCCTACGGAATGGACTGCCGGGTCAAGCCCGGCAATGACGGCGAGAGAGAAGTGAGAGCGTGATGGCAAAGCTTCGGGGCGGCCTGATCCAGATGCAATTGAAGGGCGACACCTCCATGTCGCCCGACGCGATCAAGGAAAAGATGATCGCAGCACACCTTCCGCTGATCGAGGAGGCGGGGAAGCAAGGCGTGCAGGTGCTCTGCTTCCAGGAGGTGTTCAGCCAACCCTATTTCTGTCCGAGCCAGGACGCCAAGTGGTATGGCGCGGCCGAGGCGATTCCCGATGGCCCCACCACCAAGCTCATGCAGGAGCTCGCCAAGAAGCACTCGATGGTGATCGTCGTCCCGATCTACGAGGAGGAGATCACGGGGGTCTATTACAACTGCGCCGCGGTGATCGACGCCGACGGCTCCTATCTCGGCAAATACCGCAAGACGCACATCCCGCAGGTCGCCGGCTTCTGGGAGAAATTCTTCTTCAAGCCGGGGAACTCCGGCTGGCCGGTGTTCAAGACCGCCTATTGCAAGCTCGGAGTTTATATCTGCTACGACCGGCATTTCCCCGAAGGTTGGCGCGCGCTGGCGCTGAACGGCGCCGAATACATCGTCAACCCGTCGGCGACCGTGGCCGGGCTGTCCGAATACCTCTGGAAGCTCGAGCAGCCGGCGTCTGCCGTCGCCAACGGTGTCTATATCGGCGCCATCAACCGCGTCGGCACGGAAGCCCCCTGGAACATCGGCGAGTTCTACGGCCAGAGCTATTTCGTCAATCCGCGCGGGCAGATCGAGAAGATCGCAAGCCGCGACAAGGACGAGCTGATCGTCCACGATATGGACTTCGACATGATCCGCGAGGTGAGGAACACCTGGCAGTTCTTCCGCGACCGCCGGCCCGACGCCTACGGCCGGCTCACGGACCAGTAGGAACGAGTGATGCAGAGACCGGCGAGTAACCTAAGGATCAACGGCGAGAGGCTGTGGGACAGCCTCATGGAGATGGCGAAGATCGGCCCCGGCGTGAAGGGCGGCAACCGCCGCCTGACGCTGACCGACGTCGACAAGGAAGGCCGCGACCTCTTCAAGTCTTGGGTTGAGAAGGCCGGCTGCAAGCTTGCGGTCGATACGATGGGGAACATGTTCGCCCGCCGCGACGGCACCGACCCGAAGCTGCCGCCGGTGATGGTCGGCAGCCACCTCGATACGCAGCCGACCGGCGGAAAGTACGACGAAGTCTTGGGCGTGCTCTCCGGCCTTGAGATCGTACGCACGCTGAACGACCTCGGCATCAAGACGAAACACCCGATCGAGGTGGTGAACTGGACCAACGAGGAGGGCTCGCGCTACGCGCCGGCGATGATCTCGTCCGGCGTCTTCGCCGGCGTCTACACGCAGGACTACGCCTACGCCCTCAAGGACGCCGAAGGCAAAGAGCTTGGCGATGAGCTGAAGCGGATCGGCTATGTCGGGCCGGAGCATGTGGGAAGAAGGTCGCTGAAAGCCTTCTTCGAGCTGCACATCGAGCAGGGTCCGATCCTGGAGGCGGAAGGCGTCGACATCGGCGTCGTCACGCACGGGCAGGGGCAGCGCTGGTTCGACGTCACCTTCACCGGCTTTGAGAGCCACGCCGGCACCACGCCGATGCCGCGCCGCCGTGACGCGCTGGTCGGCGCGGCGAAGCTCGTCCAGGCGGTGAACGAGATAGCACTCAAAAACGCGCCGCATGCGGTCGGCACGGTCGGCGTGCTGACGCCCTATCCGGGCTCGCGCAACGTCATTCCGGGCTCCGTGTCGATGACGGTCGATTTCCGCCACCCGGTCGACACGACGCTCTCGGAGATGATGGATGCGATGAGCAAGGCGATCGGGAAGATTTGCGCCGCCGACAAGTTGAAGGCCGACGTGAACGAGGTCTTCTATTACGCGCCCGTCGAATTCGATCGGACCTGCGTCGATGCCGTGCGCCGCGCCGCCGACCGCCTCGGCTACTCGCATCGCGACATCGTCTCCGGCGCGGGGCACGATGCCTGCTACATCGCCCGCGTGGCGCCGACCTCGATGGTCTTCTGCCCCTGCGTCGACGGCATCAGCCACAACGAGGAAGAGGACATCAAGCCGGAATGGGCGACCGCCGGCGCCGAGGTGCTCTTCCACGCCGTGGTGGAGACGGCGGAGATCGTGGAGTGAATTGTCTGCGGCACTCCAGAACTGTCGTCATTGCCGGGCTTGACCCGGCAATCCATTCCGTTTCGCTATCAGGATGTGAAGGGATACACGTATCTACTCGCCTCAAAGAAGGGCGGCACCCTGTACTGCGGCGTGACGAGCGATCTCCCACGGCGCATTTGGGAGCATCGCGAGGGTTTGACCGGCGGCTTCACGGCTCGGTACGAGGTGAAACGGCTTGTCTGGTACGAAGAGTTTCCATGGATCATCGACGCAATCGCGCGGGAAAAGGCGATCAAGAGCTGGCCGCGTGCCTGGAAGATCGAATTGATCGAGAAGGACAATCCGGACTGGCGCGACCGCTATTCGCATCTCCTGATGTTCTGAATATCCATTCGCCGTCACGGAATGGATGCCCGGATCAAGTCCGGGCATGACGACAATTCTTTGAGGTCTCGCCCTGCGCTGACCGGGAGAGGTGCAAATGTCGAAACTCATCAAAGGCGGCACCATCGTCACCGCCGATCTCACCACCAAGGCCGACGTCTTCGTTCAGCACGACAAGATCGTCGCGGTCGGCCCCGACCTTCAGCACGCCGCCGACCACATCATCGACGCGTCGGGCTGCTACGTCATGCCGGGCGGCATCGACCCGCACACGCACATGGAAATGCCCTTCATGGGCACGTTCTCCTCTGACGACTTCGACACGGGAACTGCCGCGGCACTCTCCGGCGGCACGACGATGATCGTCGACTTTTGCCTGCCGGCGCCGAAGCAGGGCCTGCTCGACGCGCTGCAGCAATGGTACCAGAAGGCCGGCAAGGCGCGCACCGACTACTCGTTCCACATGGCGATCACGTGGTGGGACAAGCAGGTTTTTGACGAGATGCCGAAGGTGGTCGAGCAGGGCATCAACACCTTCAAGCATTTCATGGCCTACAAGGGCGCGCTGATGGTGAACGACGACGAGATGTTCGCGTCGTTCTCGCGCTGCGCCGAGCTTGGCGCCATGCCGCTCGTCCACGCCGAGAACGGCGATGTCGTCGCCTTCCTGCAGCAGAAGCTGCTGGCGGAAGGCAACAACGGCCCCGAGGCGCATGCCTATTCGCGCCCGCCGGATGTGGAAGGCGAGGCGGCCAACCGCGCCATTATGATCGCCGACCAGGCCGGCGTGCCGCTCTATGTCGTGCACGTCTCATGCGAGCAGACGCACGAAGCGATCCGCCGGGCGCGGCAGAAGGGGATGCGCGTCTACGGCGAGCCGCTGATCCAGCATCTCGTCCTCGACGAGAGCGAATACGCCAATCCCGATTGGGATCACGCCGCGCGGCGCGTGATGTCGCCGCCGTTCCGCAACAAGCTGCACCAGGATTTGCTCTGGGCCGGACTTGCCTCCGGCTCGCTGCAGGTGGTGGCGACCGACCATTGCGCTTTCACCACCGAGCAGAAGCGCATGGGCGTCGGCGATTTCACCAAGATCCCGAACGGCACAGGCGGGCTCGAAGACCGGCTGTCGGTGCTCTGGACCCGCGGTGTCAGGACCGGGCGTCTGACGATGAACGAATTCGTCGCCGTCACCTCGACCAACATCGCCAAGATCCTGAACATGTATCCGAAGAAGGGTGCGATCATGCCCGGCGCCGACGCCGACATCGTGATCTGGGACCCCGAGGCGACGAAGACGATCAGCGCCAAGACGCAGAAGTCGGCGATCGACTACAACGTCTTCGAAGGGGTGAGCGTGACCGGCCGAGCGAAGATGACGCTGTCGCGAGGCCAGATCGCCTATTCCGACGGCGAGGTCCGCGCCGGCACCGGCGACGGCCGCTTCGTCGAGCGCCCCGCGAGTCCGCCGGTCAACAAGGCGCTCTCAACCTGGAAGGAGCTGACCGCCCCGCGCAAAGTGGAGCGGACTGGAATTCCGGCGGGCGTCTAGGCCACCTTTGCGCCGACGGACTTCAACAGCTCCGGCACCAGCGCTTCGAGCTCGGGCAGGAGCAAGACGCTCTCCTGTTCGTGTGGGTCGGTGCGCGCGATGACGGCGACGGCGGGCTTGTCGCTGAGGTTCATGGGAAGATGCGGCACGCCGGCCGGAATATAGAACATCTCGCCGGCGCGGTGGACGACGTGGTTCTCGAGCCGCTCGCCGAACCAGGTGTGAGCCTCGCCGCTGATCACGTAGATGGCGGTCTCATGGTTCTCGTGCATGTGAGCCTTGGCGCGGCCGCCGGGCGGGATCGTCAGGAGATGCATGCAGATGGCGTCCGAGCCGACGGTTTCCTTGGCGATTCCCTCAAAATAACTGAACCCCTGCTTCCCCTCATAGATGCCCGTCGGGCGCACGACCCGGCAGGTCTTCTCGGGCGATTTGGGCATGGCGGATTTCCTTTGGGCTGCGCCCCGCCTCGCGGCGGCGCGGCGATTCCTTTCGCGCGACAATACGGCGGCACGGGGTCGCGCGGAAACGCGACTCCCGCGACGGATTTGCGCTAGGGTCGTAGGAGCGGGGCTGAATTGATGGCGGAAGGAACGGTGAGCGAGGCGAGGGCGGTGGGAGCCGCGCGGCCCGGGGCGGACTCAGGCGCTCCGGTGATCGCCATCGAGAATCTCTCGCTCACCTTCGAGACCGCCGACGGCCCGGTGCAGGCGCTCTCCGACATCGGCTTGAGCGTCGAGCGCGGCGAGTTCGTCTCGCTGATCGGCCCGTCCGGCTGCGGCAAGACCACGCTGCTTCGCGTCATTGCCGATCTCGAGCAGCCAAGCTCGGGCTCGATCCTCGTCAACGGTCTGACGCCCGACGAGGCGCGCCAGCGACGCGCCTACGGTTACGTCTTCCAGTCGTCCGCGCTCTTTCCGTGGCGGACGATCGCGAAGAACGTCGCGCTGCCGCTTGAGGTGATGGGCGTGTCGTCGGCGGAGCGCGCCCAGCGGGTCAGGAAGAACCTCGACCTCGTCAATCTCACCGGCTTCGACCGCAAATTCCCCTGGCAGCTTTCCGGCGGCATGCAGCAGCGCGCCTCGATCGCCCGCGCACTCTCCTTCGACCCGGCGCTGCTTCTGATGGACGAGCCGTTCGGCGCGCTCGACGAGATCGTGCGCGATCACCTGAACGAGCAACTGCTTCAGCTCTGGGCGAAGACACGGAAGACGGTGATCTTCGTCACGCACTCGATTCCGGAAGCCGTGTTCCTGTCGACGCGCATCGTGGTGATGTCCCCGCGCCCGGGCCGCATCCACGACGTGATCAAGAACACGCTGCCTGCCAAGCGCACGCTCGACATCCGCGAGACGCCGGAGTTCTTGCAAGTCGCCCACCGGGTACGCGAGGGCCTGAGGGCGGGGCACAGCTATGAGGATTGAGGACATGCCGCGGCGTGAGCGGAAGAGCGCCGATCCTCTCCCCATCGGGGAGAGGTCGTTCCGCCAGTATCGGCACGGTACAGGCGGGACGGGGGAGGGGGCATGATGGCCGCCTCCGCCGCTGCGTCAGATCACCGTGCGCCGACCTGGCACCGCCGCGCCATGGCCGGAAACACCGGGCCGATCATCGTCATTCTCATCGCCATCGTCGTCATCTGGTATGTCGCCACCTATGCGCTGAACGCGCCGTTTCAGCGCGATCTCGACGAGCGCCGCGGCGCAACGGTCTCCTTCTCCGAGTTTGTTGCGGAGACGATGACCCAGAAGAAGCCGACGCTGCCGGCGCCGCATCAGGTCGCGGTCGATCTCTACAAGACCGTCGTTCTGGCCACGCCGTGGAAGCCGTCGAGCCTCCTCTATCATTGCTGGGTGACGCTCTCCTCGACGCTGCTCGGGTTCGCCATGGGCACGGCGCTCGGCATCGCGATCGCCGCCGCGATCGTGCACGCGCGCAGCCTCGACCGGAGCCTGATGCCCTGGATCATCACCTCGCAGACGATCCCGATCCTCGCAATCGCGCCGATGGTGATCGTGGTGCTGGCGTCGATCGGCCTGAAGGGCCTGGTGCCGAAGGCGCTGATCTCGACCTATCTCTCGTTCTTCCCCGTCACCGTCGGCATGGTGAAGGGCTTCCGCTCGCCCGATCCGATCCTGCTCGACCTGATGCGCACCTATAACGCGAGCCGCGCCCGGGTCTTCTTCAAGCTGCGCGTGCCGGCCTCGATGCCCTTCCTTTTCGCCTCGATGAAGGTGGCGATCGCGATCAGCCTTGTCGGCGCGATCGTCGGCGAGCTTCCGACCGGTGCGGTCGCCGGCATCGGTCGCCGCCTGCTCTTCGGCTCCTACTACAGCGACACGATCGAGATGTGGTCGGCGCTGATCGCAGGCTCGGCG
Organism: uncultured Alphaproteobacteria bacterium; assembly: GCA_963761005.1. Classification (GTDB taxonomy): domain Bacteria; phylum Pseudomonadota; class Alphaproteobacteria; order Rhizobiales; family Afifellaceae; genus DASWJZ01. The sequence goes on along the minus strand of CAVXFK010000018.1, from coordinate 38,436 downwards.
ATGGCGGCGGTGCTCGTCACGCTCGTTGGCATCGTCGACCGCCTCGTGCGGCGTCGGATGGGTGCGCGATGAACGACCGACCATCGCAGATCCTCTACCCGGCGGTGTCGGTCACCGTCGTCGCCTTCGTGCTCCTTGTCTCGAAGGGCGGCCCGGCGGTGATGGGCTCGTCGCTTTCGATCGTCGCCGGCTTCCTGGCGCTCGCCGGGCTGATCGCGATCTGGCGGCCGCGCTGGCAACTCGTCCTGACCGGCGTCGCCGCGCACGGTGCCGCGGTTCTCCTGATAGCGGCCTTGCCGGACGTCGCCGGCCATGCGGGCCTCGGCTATTGGGTGCTCGTCGTCGCCGCCTGGCTTACGGCCTGGGCCTTCGTGCAGGCGCTCTCGGCGCTGCGTCCGCGCGACGCGTGGGCGGACCGGCTGCTTGGCGTCGCGGTTCCCTTCGTCTTCGGGCTCTGGGTGCTGATCCTCTGGGAGATCGCCGTGCGCGGCTTTGCCGTCCCGTTCGTCCTCCTGCCGCCGCCGAGCTTGATCTGGCAGAAGATCGTCGTCTCCGGCCCGTTGCTTCTCGCCGACTTCCGCCAGACGTTCCTGAAGGCGGTGCTCTTCGGCTATTTCGTCGGCTGCCTTTCCGGCTTTGCCGTCGCCATCCTTGCCGACCGCGTGTCGTTCCTGCGCCGCGGGCTCCTGCCGGTCGGCAACCTTGTCAGCGCGCTTCCGATGATCGGCATCGCGCCGATCATGGTGATCTGGTTCGGCTTCGACTGGCCGTCGAAGGCGGCGGTTGTGATCGTGATGACCTTCTTCCCGATGCTCGTGAACACGATCGCCGGGCTCGGCGCGACGGAGGCGATGGACCGCGATCTGATGCGCACCTACGCCGCCGGCTACTGGAAGACGCTCGTAAAGCTGCGGCTCCCGGCCGCGCTGCCGTTCATCTTCAATGCGCTAAAGATCAACTCGACTCTTGCCCTGATCGGCGCCATCGTGGCCGAATTCTTCGGCACGCCGGTCGTGGGGATGGGGTTCCGCATCTCCACCGAGGTCGGCCGCATGGGGATCGACATGGTCTGGGCGGAAATCGCCATGGCCGCGCTCGCGGGCTCGCTTTTCTATGGACTGGTGTCGCTGATCGAGCGCGCAGCGACGTTCTGGCACCCGTCTTTCCGGGCCTAACGCCCTAAGAAAGCTTGGAAATTCCAAACGGAGGTAGTCAATGAAGAAGGTTTTCTTGAGCGCGGTTGCGTTCGCTGCGGGGCTCGGCTTCAGCCAGGCTTTCGCGGACGACGCGCTGACGCTGCAGCTGAAATGGGTCACCCAGGCTCAGTTCGGTGGCTACTACGTCGCCAAGGACAAGGGCTTCTACAAGGACGAGGGGCTCGACGTGACGATCAACCCCGGTGGGCCGGACATCGCGCCTGAGCAGGTGATCGCCGGCGGCGGCGCCGACGTGATCGTCGACTGGATGGGTGCGGCGCTCGCCGCGCGCGAGAAGGGCGTCAAGCTCGTCAACATCGCGCAGCCCTTCACCAAGGCCGGCATGGAGCTGGTCTGCCCAACATACACCGGCATCAAGACGCCGGAGGACTTCAAGGGCAAGACGCTCGGCGTCTGGTTCTACGGCAACGAGTACCCGTTCTATGCCTGGATGCACAAGATCGGCATGCCGACCGACGGCGGCCCCGACGGGGTGACGGTCCTGAAGCAGAGCTTCGACGTGCAGCCGCTCATCCAGAAGCAGGCGGATTGCATCTCGGTCATGACCTACAACGAGTACGGCCAGGTTCTCGACGCCGGCTTCAAGCCGGAGGATCTCGTCGTCTTCAACTACTCCGCCATGGGCGACGATCTGCTCGAGGACGGCCTCTACGTGCTTGAGGACAACCTCAAGGACAAGGCCTTCTTCGACAAGATGGTCCGCTTCGTGAAGGCGTCGATGAAAGGCTGGGACTACGCGCTGGCGCATCCCGACGAGGCGGCGCAGATCGTCGTCGACAACGGCGGCCAGGACCTAGACCATCAGAAATACATGATGGGCGAGGTGGCGAAGCTGACCGCCGGCGGCAATGGCGTCTTGAACGAGGCCGCTTACGACCGAACGGAGCAGGCTCTGCTCGACCAGAAGATCATCAAGGACAAGCCGTCCGGCGCCTGGACGCACGACGTCACCGACGCCGCCGGCCTCGGCAAGATGTAAGAGGGCGACGGCCCGGGGGCACGGCCGCCCCTGACTTGCAAATCCTGGGAAGCCCGGCCGCGAGGCCGGGCTCTTTCGTTTCGAGGAGGACATGAGATGACCGCAAGCACGATGCAGCCTTGGTTTCCCTTCAGCTTCAATTTCCCCAGCGGCGACGTCGATCTCGCCAACTGGTTCTCGCCGCGGATCGACGTGAGCTACGCCGGCAGCCCGGCGATCGAGCGCGACGTGGTGGAGAACGTCGCAAGCTTCGGCGACCAACTCGGCACCCTGATCGACGCGGTGGTCGAGCTGGCGGGAGAGAGAAGCGGCAAGGAGCTCGAAGATTTGCGAGCGCTGAAGACGAAAGTCGATGACGTGAAGGCGCGCCACAAGCGCGACGTGAAGCAGAGCGCGAAGGCCGCGATCGAGCGTCTCGCGAAGCTCGACAAGCCGGCCCTCATCAGCATGCTCAGACGCTACGAGGACTGACCGCCCTTCATCGCCGCCTTCAGCTCCTTCGCGCCGTCGATTTTCGCGAGCGCACCGTGGACGCCGACGACCTCGGCCGCAACAAGGTGGCCGAGGCGCGCGGCTTGGGACGGATCGAGTTCGTCAGGATCCGCCCGGCAAGATAGGCGCCGGAGAAGGAGTCGCCCGCGCCGGTCGTGTCGACCAGCCGCTTCGGCTTTCCCGGCAGCGCCTTGCCGTATTTGCCGTCGCCGAAGACGAGCGCCGGCTTCTCGCCGTTCTTGAGCACGAACTCACCGACGCCGGCATCGATCAGCCGCCCGGCGGTGTGATCCTCGGTGCGGTCGCCGAAGAGATCGTGCGCGTCGGAAAGGGTCGGGAGGGCGATGTCCGTCACGCGGAAGGCGGCCTCGATCGCCGCGGCCGCTGTCTTCTTGTCGGGCCAGAGCACCGGCCGGTAGTTCGGATCGAACGCGATCGTCGCGCCGTCCTTTCGCCGCGCCGCGATTGTTGCAAGCAACCGCCGCCGGGCGGGGGTTCTGAGGATCGCGAGCGTGATGCCGGAGAAATAGAGCATGCCGGCGCGGTCGAGCGCGCGCTTCAACCAGGCGGGATCGTCGGCGAGGCAGCGCGCCGCGGACTCGCCGCGCCAATAGGTGAAGGAGCGCTCCGCCTTCGTAAGGGTGATCGCATAGAGGCCCGGCCGTCTCCCGCCGATCGTGCGGATGCGGTCGGTCTCAACGCCGGCCTCGGCGAAGAAGCCACGCATCTTGTCGGAGAAGGGATCGTCGCCGAGCGCCGTCACGTAGGCGACGTGTTTCGTCTTGGGCAGGATCGCGCGCACGCAGCAGGCTGTGTTGAAGGTGTCGCCGGCATAGCCGAGGCGCCAGTCGGCGCCGTTACCGGCGGAGAGCTCGATCATGCACTCGCCGATCGAGGCGAAGGCGACGGGCTTCACTGGTTGACCAGGATCGGACGCAAGCTGCCGAGGAAGATGTGGACGTCGTGCATCGCCCGTCTTCGCCTTCGCTCCGCTTCGGCTACGCCGGGCAGGCTTCGTTTCCGGTTCGCCCACGCCTGACTGCGCCAGGCGAAGCATCGCCGGATGCGAAGCCTGGTGCCCAGGAAAGGACTCGAACCTTCACGCCTCGCGGCACACGGACCTGAACCGTGCGCGTCTACCAATTCCGCCACCTGGGCCGGTGAGCCGGCCTGACTTAGGGCCTCGCTTATGGGGTGTCAACGCGCGGCCGGCGGACATATCCGGGTTGCCATCCAAGCGTCGGATGGTCCAGAAACACTTCCGAAGCGGGCACGCACGAACGGGGAGAGAAGCATGGCGGAACTCGGCGATATCGGCGTGCTTGGGCTTGCGGTGATGGGGGGAAACCTCGCCCGCAACGCCGCGCACAAAGGCTTCGGCGTCGCCCTCTATAACCGCCACCCTGACCGCACCGAGGCACTCATCAAGCAGTACGGGACGGAAGGGCGCTTCCTGCCGGCGAAGGACCTGTCGGCGTTTGTCGCGTCGATCAAGCCGCCGCGCCCGATCCTCATCATGGTCAAGGCGGGCGCGCCGGTCGACCAGGTGATCGATGAGCTTCTGCCGCATCTTGAGAAGGGCGACATCGTCATCGACGGCGGCAACTCCGAATACACCGACACCAACCGCCGCGCCGCTGCGCTGAAGGCGAAGGGCCTCCGCTTTGTCGGCATGGGCGTGTCGGGCGGCGAAGAGGGCGCGCTCAACGGCCCGAGCTTGATGCCGGGCGGCGAGCGCGAGGCCTATTCGCGGATCGAGCCGATCGTGAAGAAGATGGCCGCGCAGGTCGATGGCACGCCCTGCGTGACTTACATCGGCCCGGAGGGCTCCGGCCACTACGTGAAGATGGTGCACAACGGCATCGAATATGCCGACATGCAGCTGATCGCCGAGGCCTATGATCTCCTGAAGAGCGTCTACGGCCTCTCCGCCGACGCGATGGCCGAGATATTCGAGGAATGGAAGAAGGGCGATCTCGACTCCTACCTGATCGAGATCACGTCCGAGGTGCTCCGCAAGAAGGACGCGACCGGCAACCCGCTCGTCGATGCGATCGTCGACGAGGCGGAGCAGAAGGGCACCGGCCGCTGGGCGGTGCAGTCGGCGCTCGATCTCGGCGTGCCGCTGACGGCGATCACAGAGGCGGTCTTCGCGCGCGCGCTGTCGGCCAGACGCGAGCTGCGGATTGCTGCCGAGAAGCTTCTTGCGCATCCGTCCGTGCCGACGCGAAAGCCTTCGCAGGCCGACATCGATATGATCCGCGACGGGCTCTACGCTTCGAAGATCGTCGCCTATGCGCAGGGTCTTGAGGAAATGGCGGTCGCGTCGCAGGAATTCGGCTGGGACCTGAAGCTTGGCGAGCTCGCCATGATCTGGCGCGGCGGCTGCATCATCCGAGCGCGGCTTCTGCATCGCATTAGCGAAGCCTACGATTCGAACGCGACGGTGCCGAACCTTCTTTTCCACCAGTTCTTCCGTGACGCGGTGAAAAAAGCCGAGCCGAACTGGCGCAAGATGGTAGCGCTTGCCGTCGAGACCGGCGTCCCCACGCCCGCCTTCAGCTCGTCGCTAGCCTATTTCGACGGCATGCGTCGCGCGCGTGGGCCGGCCAATCTCCTGCAGGGTCTCCGCGACTATTTCGGAGCGCACACCTACGCCCGCCTCGACAAGCCGGGGAAATTCCATACCCGCTGGTCGCAGGACGGAAGCGAGGTCGCGGTCGAAGCGCGCGGGGGAAAGTGAAAGCCGAACGCTCGTTGGCCTGAAGGTAGCTCAGCGCGTGACCAGCTCCGGTCCCATCAGGGCATAGGGGAGCATCGTCGACAGGACCGGCACATAGGTCACGAGGATCAGGAACAGGAACAGGATCGCCACAAAGGGCAGCGCCGCGCGCACCACCTGAAACAGATTCATTCCGGTGATGCCGGCGGTGACGAAGAGGTTGAGCCCGATCGGCGGCGTGATCATGCCGATCTCCATGTTGACCACCATGACGATGCCGAGGTGGATCGGATCGACTCCGAGCTGGATGGCAATCGGGAAAACCAGCGGCGCCACGATCAGGAGCAGTCCCGACGGCTCCATGAACTGGCCCCCGAGCAGCAACAGCACGTTGACGGCGATCAGGAAGGTCCACCAGTTGAACCCGGCGCCGATCATCCAGTCGGTGATCGTCTGCGGGATGCGTTCGGTGGTCAGCACGTGGGCAAAGAGCAGCGCGTTCGCGATGATGAACATCAGCATGATGGTCGTGCGCGCCGAATCGACCAGGACCTTCGCGGTGTCGCGATGGAAGCAGCCGGGCACGAAGCGCGTCACGGAAAGGAAGAGGTTGCGGAGGAGGGCGTTTCCCAGCGGCTCGCCGTTGAAGCGCCACGGCACCCCCTTGAGCGGCCCCATGTCGCGATAGACGAAGATCGCAACGAGGAAGGCGTACACCGCGGCAACAGCCGCCGCCTCGGTCGGTGTGAAGACGCCGCCATAGATGCCGCCGAGGATGATGATCACGAGAAAGAGGCCGAAGGCCGAGTCGGCGGCGGCGGCGGCCATTTCGCGAAAGCCGGCGAACGCTTGCGCCGGCAGACCTTTGACCCGCGCCGCGACGTAAATCGCGACCATCAGCATCAGGCCGGCGACGATTCCCGGGATGATGCCGGCGAGGAACATGCGGCCGACCGAGACGTCGGTCGCGGCGCAATAGACCACCATCACGATCGAAGGCGGGATCAGAATACCGAGCGTGCCGGCATTGGCGATGACGCCGGCGGCGAACTCCTTCGAGTAGCCCACCTCGCGCATTCCGGCGATGGCGATGGTGCCGATGGCGACCACGGTCGCCGGCGACGATCCGGAGAGCGCGGCAAAGAGCATGCAGGCGAAGACGCCGGCCATGGCGAGCCCGCCGCGGAACTGGCCGACGCAGGCGATCGCAAAGCGGATTATGCGCTTGGCGACGCCGCCGGTCGACATGAAGTTCGAGGCGAGTATGAAGAACGGAATGGCGAGCAGCGTGTAGCCCTGCGTCGACTGGAAGAACTTCAGCGAGATCGAGGCGAGCGAGTCGTGCGAGAAGAAGATGATGACGATGAGGCTCGACAGCCCGAGCGACACGGCGATCGGCACGCCGAGCGCCAGCATGGAAAGAACGAGGATGAAGAGGACGGTGGATTCCATGCCCGCGCCTAGTCGGCCGCCGGCCCGCGCGGTGGCGCGGTGGCGGCCTGCTCGCGCAGAAGATCCTCCGCCTCGTGCCCGGCGGCGAGGCCGTCGCGGCGCCCGCGGAGAATCATGACGGCCGCCTCGCCGGCGCGGAGCGCGAAGAGCACCATGCCGATCGGCAGGATCGCGTAGACCGCCCAGCGCGGCCAGTGGAGGTCGGTGGTCTTCAGTCCGACGGCGTACATCTTGCCGACATAGCCGGCGTCGCAGATATGGCCGGTCGCGAACGGGTTGCCGCAGGAGCCGTAGAAGAGGATGCCGGCGTAGACGATGCAGGCACCGGCGCCGAGCACGGTCATTGCCCGATAGACAGGCGTCGGCAGCAGGCGGATCAGAATGTCGACGCCGAGATGCGCGCCGATGCGCATGGCGTAGCTTGCGCCGAAGAGCACGAGCCACGCGAACATGATCGTGGTGAGCTCAAGCGCCGCCGGCCAGCCCGAATTGAAGACGTAGCGGGCGACGACCTGGCTGAAGGTCACGATCGTCATCGCCGCGAGAAGCAGCGCGATCGCCGACTCCTCCAGTTGCCGAGTTAGGTTGCGAAAATTGCTCATGGCGAGCCCGTCCCCCACGACCGGTCCTCCGGCCGGAGCCGCCTCAGGTGAGAGATCGGGGGCCCGGGCCTTCCGCCCGGGCCTCCGGCGCGTTGTCAGGTCCCCTGGTTTGCCGCTTGCGCCGCGTCGATGACATTCTGGCCGATCTGGTCGGCGAACTTCGCCCACACCGGCTTCATCGCCGCCTTCCAGGCCGCCCGCTGCTCGTCATTGAGCGTGCGGATCGTGGTGCCTGCCGCAAGGATCTTCTGCTTTGCTGCCTCGTTCACCTCGCCGGCCTTGGCGTTCCACTTGTCGGTCACCTCTTTCAGAATCTTGGTGAGCTGATCGCGGACATCCGGGTCGAGGCCGTCCCAGAAGTCGGCGGAGGTGACGAGCAGGTAGTCGAGCACGCCGTGATTGGTCTCGGTGATGCCGTCCTGCACCTCGAAGAATTTCTGCGTGTAGATGTTCGAGTAGGTGTTCTCCTGGCCGTCGACGACGCCGGTCTGAAGCGCCCCGTAGACCTCGGAGAAGGCCAGCTTCTGCGGCACCGCCCCGAGCGCCTCGAACTGCGCCTGCAGCACGTCGGAGGGCTGGATGCGGAACTTCAGCCCCTTTGCGTCGGTCGGCGAGAGGAGCGGCTTGTTGGCCGACATCTGCTTCATGCCGTTGTGCCAGAAGCCAAGGCCGATCAGACCCTTGTCACGCATCGAATTGAGCATCTTCTGGCCGTCCGGCGATTTCTGAAAGCGGTCGACCGCGGCAATGTTGTCGAAGATGAAGGGCAGGTCGAACAGCCGGAAGACGAGGGTGTACTGCTCGAACTTCGAAAGCGACGGCGCCGCGAGTTGCACGTCGCCGAGCAACATCGCCTCAAGCACCTTGTCGTCATCAAAGAGCTGTGAGCTCGGATAGACCTCGACGCAGACCTTGCCGTTCATCTCCGTGTTCACGCGGTCGGCGAATTCCTGCGCCGCCTCGCCCTTGGGATTGCCCTTCGGGGCCACCACGTGGCTGAACTTGATGACCGTCTCGCCGGAATCGCATTGCGCCAAGGCTGGCGCGGCCCATGCGACCAGAACAGTTGCCGCCGCCGCAAGCAGAACGCGCTTCATGTTTTCCTCCCATTTTTTCTCCGGCATTGGCGAATGCCGGCTCTAGACCCAAGGTTGCGGGCATTGCGGCGCATTGGCAAGACCTCGGTCGAGGGGCCGCGGCGCTGCAATGTGTTCATAGTGCAACGCAGCGGCCCAACGCGGCACTGCGCGGCCCCGTCTGATTGACTCGTCTGTTAGGTCGGAGGCATGTTCCGTGAAACGTGCTTGGGGGCCATCGCATGTCACGCCAGAAGCACCTTCGGCGGCTACTTCTCTCGCTTCTTGCAACTACTGCCATACCGAGCCTTGGCTTTGCGCTTGAGCCGAGCGGTTCGACGGTGAAGGTGTTATCGCACGCCAATGCACAGGGTCCCGGTGGCACGCGTTCGCTCACTGCACCAGACGACGTCTATTCCGGCGACGAGGTCGCAACCGACCAAGTGGGTCAGGCGCAAATACGCTTCGTCGACAACACGCATTTTGTCGTCGGTCCGAATTCGCGGGCGGTCATCGATGACTTCCTGTTCAAACCGGACGGCACGGCGACCGACGTTGCGCTCAATGCCGTGAAGGGGACGTTCCGTTTCATCACCGGCAAGAGCCCGAAAGAGGTCTATTCGATAAAGACGCCCACGATGTCGATCGTCGTGCGGGGCACCATTGTCGACCTCCATGTGCTTGGGAGCGGCGAGAGTATCGCCTCCTGGCAGGAGGGAAGCGGCCAAGCTTGTGTGACTCCTGTGGGTGAGGCCGGCGGCGGTCGCACGGAGTGCCGTGATGTCAACGCCGGAGACGTTGTCGGCTCGGAGCCGGGAGGGGGCTTCAAGACTTTCAAGCCGGGCGAACGCCGTAGCGATCTGGCCGTGATCAGCCAAGGTCTCGGGCCAGGGTTGGCCCCAGAGTTCCGGACCGGCACCACTCCCGGCGATCCTTACCTCGGCAAAACGCCGGAATCGTCGGAAAACTCCAAGCGCGAGCCCCCGTCTCCACCACAGGCGTCAGGGTCGTCACCGGGTTACGGGTAGGCGGTCCCGGCCCTGCCGGGCTCCCAGGCCTTCTTCTTCGGAAGCGGAAAAGCGCCGAACATGCGCGCGCCGGTATATGGTCGTCGCCTAGGGCATCCGGTCTGTCTGCGACGAACGTCTGAGCTGCGCCATGAGCGAAGAATCGAATGCGGCCGAACTCGAGATCAAAGGGTCGGCGGTCAAGTTCTCATCCGAGCCCCTGATTCTCTCAACGACCTCGGAGAAGCGCGCGCCGCTCGGGCTGGCGGAAGCGCTCGGCCGGATGTGTCGGGAGACGCCGGTCGTCTTCCTTCTTGCGAACGTGTGGGACAGCGACAACGAGGAGACGACCGCGGTCAAGGCGGACGCGGCACGCCAATATCGGGCGCGCCATCCGAAACACCGGTTGATCTTCCTCGGCGATACACGCGGCGAGGTCGACCGCCTGCAAGCAGCGGGCGAGGAGGCGTTCTTCGCCAATCAGAACATGCGGGTGTCGGAGAGAATATTCAGGCCACTGCCTGAAATTCCCGCCACGTTCGACGCGATCTACAGCGCACGGCTGACGCCCGGAAAGCGGCACGAGCTCGCGGCCGAAATCGAGCGCGTCGCCTATGTCACTTATCTGGGCGACACGCCCGCCGAGCTCTTTGGGACGATATTGGACGGCCTTGCCAAGAGGCCCCGGCATGCTGTCTTGAACCGAATTGTCGACGGGCTGCCGGTCTGGATGACGCCCACCGAGGTGAACGAAGCCTATGCGCGGGCGGCGGTCGGGCTCTGCCTCTCGGCGGTAGAGGGCGCGATGGCCTCAAGCATGGAATACATGCTGGCCGGACTGCCGGTCGTCAGCACGCCGAGCCGTGGCGGGCGGGATGTCTATTTCGATCCCGACTATTGCGTGATCGCCGACGCAACCCCGCGCGCTGTGCGCGAGGCAGTGGAGGCTTTGCGTGCGCGGAATATTCCGCGCGACTACGTGCGCGCGCGCACGCTCGCCAAGATCGTGCCGGAACGCCAACGGTTCGTGGCCTTCATCGAGCAAATCAAGGAGTCGTTCGGCGTCCCGCGTTCGTACGGAACGGCTTGGTCGTTTCCGGGTTCGCCGATGCACTTGTGGAGGACTGTCGGGGAACACGCCGATGACTTCTTTCGCCCCACCCGCTCAGGAGGGTCGGATCAGAAGCCGGCTGCGGCCTCAGAGCCGGTGGCGAGTGGGCGATCTACGAAGCTCGTCGCGAGATCCTTGCACAACTTCGCGCCTCGCGTTGTTCCGGCTCGCGCGGGGCGCGCCTGGATCGACGCGATGCCCGCGCACCACGCCTATCGCTGCCTGCCGATGTCGATCGCCAACGCCTACGGCTGGAATATCCTTTGCCCAATCCCGATCGAGATCGAGTGGAACGGCGGCCCGACGGTGCACGATTTGAACGTACGCGCCTTGAAGCCGCTGCCGGGCGGCGGACCCGTCCGCTATTTCTGCGTCTCGCACTTCGGATCCGGCATCGCCACCATGCACCTCGATTACATCTTCCGCACGGACCCGGGCTGGAACCTCTTGGCGACCGGCCCCTTCAACAGCCCGAAGGAGAATGCCTATCCCTTGACAGGAATCGTCGATACCGATCGCCTCCCGTTTCCCTTCACGATGAACTGGAAGGTTCTTCGTCCGGGCCGCGCCTCGTTCGACGAGGGCGAGCCCATCTGCGCGATCTTTCCGATTCGGATGGAGGCGGTGGTTGAGGCCAAGCCTGAGATCGGGCCGCTTTCGGCCGACCCGGAGCTTGAGCGCGACTATGAGGCGTTCCGCTCTTCGCACGGACGCTGACGATCTCAGACGCGGATGCCGGGTGATTCTCCGAGGTCCGGCTGCGCCGCAACGTTCGCGAACCGCATCGAGAACGACAAGGCGAGAAGATTACCGTCCTCGACCGTGAGCACGGCCCGCTCGTGGTGGGGGCTGCTCGTAGCGGCGACGAAGCGGCCGCTTCTCGGCTCCACCGCCATGTCGAGGCCGGTGAAATAGAGAGCACCACCTCTGGGCGCTGCGTCGACGAAGAGGAAACCCGAGAAGCCGAAAGGATCGCTCTCGTCGGCTTGGATGCCCATCGATTGCGCGCGTGGCATGGTCGCCATGCCTCGGCGCACCTTTTCAAGCCGCACCAGATCGGGCGAGAGCGGCGCTGTCAGATCATAGAACTCGGCGGTGAGCGCAACGCCGCGCGCGACGATTTCGCGGATCGGGCCGACAACTTCCGGATGGGTCAGCGCCAGTTCGCTCAGCCACAGAAAGCTCGTTCCACGGATCGCGTCGTGTCCGTTGGCGAGGACGTTCTTCTCGGCTTCGTCGAAGATCGACGAGAGCAAGGAGAGCTGTTGCGCGTCGAGAAGGCCATCGACGACGAGGAAGTCGCAATCCGCCGCATCGCTTTCGGAACGGACGGTGTAGGTCTCAAAGTGATCGCGCAGACGGCCGTCCGGCCCGATCCGAAGTGCTCCCTGCCGGCTGTCTCCGTCGCCCATCGGCGCGATCGCTTCGAGGAGCGAATCGGCTGCCCAAAGTCGTGAGCCGCTCCCCGTGACGGCCTCTGCCTCGGGCTTGCGGCTCGGCGTCTTGATGCGTAGCTGCCCGGTCGGTGGCGCTGCAGCGGATGAGATCGACGCTCCGCCGAGATCATCGGCCTCGGCGGCGCGCAGGGCTATCAGATCCGACAGCCCAAGCTTCGGCACGTGCGACGTTTCCACTTGAGACGGCTGGGTTGCGCGGAACGCGCGCGTCTCCCGATTGAGCGCCATGCGCACGAAACCGTGCAGGTGCGGCGGCGCGGCCTCGGTCCAGGCCGCGGCAAGCTGACCGCGCTGCATTGCTGTCAGTTCGCCTGCCTGAGGGGGACCATCGCTCGCAGCCAAAGGCGTGGGAACGCCGATGACGCGCCGGCCCGACGCTTTCATCCGGTTGAGAAGCTCCCACTCGAGGATGTCGGCTACGCCCGCTTCTCCGGAAAATCCGCCGGCATCGACGAAGCTGTCCTTGCGAACCAGAAACAGCCTGGCTCCATAGACGTTCTCCTGCGAGGAAAGCTCCGGCGGTCCTGCGAACACGGCCACGCTTTCTTGCCCGTCTTCAGCAGAAGGCCGTCGGTAGCCGCAGACCACCGCTTCGGCCCCCGTCGCCTCCATGGCTGTCAGCATGGCCGCCAGCGCCTCCGGGTCGGGAAGCACCGCTGCGTGGCAGAAGAGCAGATGATCGTGTGCTGCCGAGCGTGCGAGCCGGTTCAAGGTGGCCGTATCCGAGTTGGCACTCCGCAACACTTCTGCTCCCAGGTCCTTCGCACGTGCGAGCCATTGCGCAAGCGAACCTCTGGAAACCGCTGGCGCCGATCCGTGGACGATGATGGATGCGGGTCGGGTGGGCTTTGGCATGCGGCCGCGCAGCGAGCGAGCTTCGGCGACCAGGTTTCCATGCAGCGAAAGGAGGTCGATGTCGGCGACGCTCGGATCGAAGCTTAGCCGCGCCGGCGCCGCACCGTTCTCTAATGCTTCAATCAGTCTCTCGGCGATCTCCGCGGGGTCGCCCGAGACCAGAACCCGCGGCCGGTCTTCTTCGTGGATCAACTCGGCGACGCCTCCGACATCGGTGGCGATGAAGGGGATCGCGTTCTCAAGACATTCGTAGACGGTGTAGGGGGAGTTATCGAGACGTGACGCGATGACCGCGATACAGCGTTCGGTGCGCAGCAGGTCCAGCGCATCGTGGCTCGTATAGTTCGACAGGATTCGCGTCTTGCACGGCCATTTTTCGCTGCTGCGCGTGATCTCCCGCGCGGAGTAGTATGGCACGGAGCTTCCCAGGACCACGACCTCGAATCCGGTCAAGCCGCGTGCGACAACGTGATCGATGGCTGCGAGGAAGCGGTCGATCCCCTTCCTGAGCTCGATGCGTCCGAAAAACACGATTTTGTCGATTTGCCTTGGCGCCGTCGGCCCACGCCCGAAGCGCCTGTCCTCCCCGGTCAGGCAATTGGGGACCACGACCAGCGGTGCGGAGCTGGCGAAGTGGTCCTTGCACCAGCGGGCGATGTAGGCGCTTGGGCAGGGGACGATGTCACTGAGCGCGATCGATATTGCCTCAAGATAGGAGCTCTGGGCCTCCTCGACTGTCCACGGCAGGAGGTTTCCGTGCCGGTGCCATCGACTCGGACCATGCGCAGAGACAACGACCCGCGCGTTTTGAAAGGCGAGTCCCGCTGCACGAAGAAGGAGCGTCGCCGCGCCGAAGCCGTCATGCTCCGCAAAGTGGATCACGTCCCAGTCGCCGACTCTGAGCGCCTCCGCTATGAACAGTGAAACTTCCGCCGGGAAGCGGTTACCCTCCCGGTCTCTGCTGAGCGGAAGGTAGTGCACGCGGCACCCGCGCGCGGTCCAGTGGTCGTCCCAGTTCTGATGCCAGTCTTGAGCGGTCGCATATGGGCAGAGGAAGATGTGAACCTCGTGCCCCTCGGCCGCGAGGCGCTCGGCAAGCGCCGACATCGCGGTGCCGATGCCGCCGGTCCGCCGCAGACCCAACAAGTCCGGCGTAACGAGGGCGATCCGGCCAGGCAGCGTTCGCAGGCCGCGCCTGTCGAGACGGCGCTCGGCGCCGAGAGACGCCGGCGCGGCGGCGCTTGGGATGCCTTCCAGGAATTTCTGACGGCGTGTATCGGCTTGTCTCGTCGGCGGGCTTGAGCGCCTTGCAATACGCAAAGCTCCCCAGACTCTGAGCTCGGCCCGAGTGGGTTTGATCAGATGGCCTTCGCGATGGAGCATCGATCGGCTGTAGGGCTTGAGGCCGTCTGTCGGAACGCGCTGGTCGTGCTCTTCCAGCCACCAGCGGAATGATGTCTGCTCATGCTGATTGCCGCGCGGCCCGCGGTCTCGATCGATGGATCGCGTAAGCCGGTCGCGCCACTTGAAGTGATTGAGCACGCCGCGGATTGGGAGATGCATCGTCGCGCGGCCGTTGCTCGGCTGGTGATTTCCGCGAAAGTATCGAAACTTGGGGCCGACGCGGACTAGCGGATATTTGCTTTTCCAGATCGGAAAGGCCGTGTTCATCCTCTCTGCGAGGTGATGGTCGTAACACGTGAAGAGGGCTTCCGGATCGCCGTCGGCAAGAGAACGAAGTCGGCCATCGGGCGCTGCGCGCTGCAGGAGATTCGCCGGCAGCTCGTCGATGCCAAGGCACATGAGCGCGGCGATGGTGCGATCGAGCGAAGGATAGGGAAGCTCGAGGAATTCATCCGCATCGACCACGACAATCCATTCCCCGAGGAACTTTGCCGCGAGCGTATTGAGCCCGGACGTCAGCGTCGTGTCGCCGAACGGCTGCTGACTGAACTCTTCGACCACGACATCGCCGGCGCGGAACGGGGCAAGCTCGGCTTCGCTCCAATTGCCGTGCACGATGATATGGAACTCGCCGACGCCGAGGCGGCGATAGTGATCGAGAAAATATGGCGTGATGTCGGAATCGTCCTCGCCGATGAACGCGATGAGCTTATGCATCTCGGGCGCACGACCTCATTGACGCGGGTTGGGCAATATCGGCTGAGGGGGGGAGGGAGGCAATAGAAAAGTCAAAAACAACCCCAAGCAAAGTAGCGCAGATCCAGCTTTCTGGCGCCGGATCGATTGCGTGTGACAGGCGAATACGGATATGACGCTCCCGACAACCCCACCGGTCGCTCGCTACTGCCGCTGCCGGGAATAGGCCTGGGACTACGATGAAAAAGCCAAAGAAGAGCGTCACAGCGAAGCCTGAATATCAGCCGACGGCAGAGGAACTCGCCGCAATCAAGCGACTCATCGTTCACACTCGCTCTTCGCCACGTCTCAGGGTCACGAAGGATGGAGGCGTTCCTAAAGTAAGCATCGAGCACCCGGATCAGGCTATCGGTCACGCACTGCTCGCTCAGGCTCTTGGCACCTCCGATTTCGCTTTTCTGAGGGGGCTTATTGCGCAACTCAGCACGTCGACGGGGCGCGAGGTCGGTGAAGAGGAGCTCAATTTCATGCTGTCGGTCGTCAAGAGCGTGAAGCCGAGGGATCAGCTCGAGGCGATGTTAGCGGCTCAGATGGCCGTGGTCCATTCGGCGAGCATGACCTACGCGCGACGACTCTGTACCGGCGAAATGTTGTCACAGCTAGACCACGCTGAGCGCACGTTAAACAAGCTGATGCGAACCTTTGCGGCCCAAATGGAGACACTCAAGCGCTACCGGACCGGCGGCGAGCAGAAGGTGACCGTGCAGCATGTATCTGTCAGCGAGGGAGGGCAAGCCATCGTCGGCAACGTCACACAGGCTCCACGCGAGAACGCGTCCGGCAAGGTGGCACCGGCAGCATTGACCGACTCTCGCGGCTCGGAAATGCCGATACTCAAGGATAGCAAAGAGCGCGTCGTTTCGCGGCGCCGGTCAACAAAATGAGGCAAGATCATCCCCGAAATACGGGACCGATGCTCTCCAGCAAGCGCTGCGGTGCCAAGACTCGCTCTGGCAAGCCCTGCATGTCGCCTGCGGTTCACGGTAGGGTACGCTGCCGCATGCACGGCGGCGCGCCTGGAACAGGTGCTCCACGTGGCAACAAGAACGCGCTGAAGCATGGACTCTACACCCGCGAGGCCATCGCTCAGCGCCGTCAGCTGCGACAGTTGATCACGGAGTTGCGCAAGCTAATCGACAAGATCATTTGACGCGAGTGGACCCTCTTGGCCGAGGGGCGGCACAGGAGAGGAAGACACAAGTCCTGAGGAAGACACAAGTCCTGGACGGCGGCGCTATCACCGATAGCTCTCAGGCTATCTCACGTTCCTCAACTTCTATCGCGACGGCGAAGCCTATACCGAGTCGCAATGTCGTGGCTTGATCCAGGCTGCCGCGTTCGTCGAGGTCGAACGCAACAGTATGCCCGACGGAGCGGGCAATTTCGGGGCCGTATCGCACTCTGGCCGGCGATGACCCGTCCGGTCAGCGGAGCGCTCTAGTCGCTCTTTGAAGCCTTGTCGCGCCGTCCTTTCCTCAGTCTCACGCCAGCACCTCCACCGTTCTCGTCAATGAATATGATGCCAGCTTTTCGGAGGGCAGTGCTAATCTTGGCAACTGTGTCGACACGACCACCGAGTTCGCCATCCGCCGATTCCAACCGCGCTATCGTAGGCTCTGAAACTTCAGATTTGGCAGCTAATTCGCCCTGCGACCAACCGAGAAGTGCGCGCGCCGCTTTGATTTGCCGTACGGTGATCATGAGTGACGGTTGATAGAATTTCTATTGATTTCTCACCGCAACTCGAATAATAGAATTTCTATCATATCTCTGGTGAGGAACAACGCGAATGGGCCTCAGTAGCCATCTTCGCGGGCGGGAAAAGTCTGTCCGCATTTTCTGGAAAGACGCCATGACCCTCACATTTGTTGTCCTCGCCAGAGGCATACCCCAATAGCCAAAGGAAGTGAACAATGGACATGCGTGAGGTTGCCATCTGCCGCGAGACCGAGGCCGCAAAGGCACTTCTTGCCGGTATGCGAGAGACGATAGGCGACGAGGACATGGCGCTTCTCGCCGATACCATCGAAGGCGAGACAGATCTTTTCGAGGCGATCGACGTCGCGCTCGCGGAGATCGATGAGACCGAAGTGCTGGTGTCCGGTTTGAAGGAGAAGGAGGGACAATTCGCCAACGACGGCGAGCGATGGAGGAGCGAATCCGGCGCTTCCGTTCGCTGATCGAGCAGGCCATGGCGATAACCGAGCTTCCAAAGCTCCGCCGGCCCGCAGCGACTCTCACCTTGCGAAAATTGCCGCCCGACGTGGTGGTCACGACCGAGGCCGATATCCCCTCGGAATTCTTCGTACCGCAACCGCCACCCCCGCCGAAGCTCGACAAGGCAGCACTGAAGCGAGCGCTCGAGCTGCGCGAGAAGCGATTTGAGTTCGCCGCCTCGCTTGAAGACGGCGAGGAGAGGACTCGAGCGCTTGCCTCGGTTCCCCCGATACCGGGCGCGACACTCAATAACGGCAGCTTCTCCCTGCAGATCAGGAGATCATGATGCCGGCAAGCGCCTTGCACCGCGCGCCGCAGCTCAGGCCGCATCAGCTCGACCTCATCCGCCGCACGCTTGCGCGGGATTGCACGCGGGAGGAGTTCGACCTCTTCATCGAGGTTGCGCAGCGCTGCGGCCTCGACCCATTCCGCCGGCAGATCATGCCGCTGGTCTTCTCCAAAGATCGCCCTGACAAGCGGCGGATGGTCGTCATCGTCGGGATCGACGGGCAACGCATGATCGCCCAGCGTTGCGGAAACTATCGCCCGGCCAGCGAGCCCGCCACTTTCGTCGAAAACAGGCGGAGAAAGAGCGCGACCAATCCGCTCGGCCTCGTCTTGGCTCGGGTGGCGCTGCATCAACAAGATAACAAGGGTGACTGGTTTCCGGTTGTTGCCGAGGCTTATTGGGACGAGTTCGCCCCAGTCCGGGACGAATGGATCGATGACCCGATCTCCGGCTGGACGAAGACGGGACGACTGATCCTCGACGGATACTGGTCGCGCATGTCCCGACATCTTCTGGCCAAGTGCGCAACAATGCAGGCGCTTCGCGCCGGCTGGCCCGACCAGTTTGGCGGGCTCTATTGCGAAGAGGAGATGGACCGCGCGAAGGCCCTCGATATTGCGGCATCCGAGCTTGCCGATCGTGCACGCGAGGAGAGCCGGCTTCTAGTCGCCGCCGGGAAGGATGCGATCATGGCCTCCTTCGACGACTGGAAGCTTGAAAACGTGGCGGTCGGGGAATTTTCCGAGCGGGCGCTCGCCTGGATAGAGGCACCCGGAGCGACGATCCGATCGAAGTCGCAAGGTGGGCGGAGGCAAATCGCGATGCGCTCAGGACGTTCTGGGCGAAGTCTCCGACCGAAGCTCTGGCCTTGAAGAAGGTGATCGAGGCGCGCTCCGCGGCGCCCGTCGCCGCGAACGACGCCCTGCCGGGAGCGATCGAAGAAGCGGAGGCCTAAAATGCGCAGCTACCAAATATCGCGCCCAGCTACCGCCTTTACCGCAAGCACCAGGTATCGCCGCCCGCGCCGTCGCTCCGACCTGCATCTGAAATGGATTCGGACGCTCCCCTGCGCCATCTGCGGCAAGCAGGGCGGAATCCACGCGGCGCACCTGAGGGCCGCGTCACCGCGCTACGGCAAGCTCGCAACGGGGATCGGGCAGAAACCCGACGACAGCTGGACCGTACCACTTTGTGTGGAGCATCACCTCCTCGACGAGGCGGCACAGCATCAAGATCAGGAACTGACGTTCTGGAACCAGCACGAGATTGATCCCTTCGTCCTTGCGCTCGCGCTATGGCGCGCCTCCGGCGACGATGAACTCGCCTTCCTCGTTCTCCGCGAGTTGCACCGCAAACAGACGAAACGCTGAAGCCGTAGCCGGGCGATCGGGGATTGACCTTGGCGTCTTCTAGGAAGCCAACCCGGCTCGCGTCGCGGCGATGGAGACAAACGCGGCGCAAGGCAGTTACGCTGCGGTCGAAGCCTCGGCTCCTCGTTGATCACGCCAATCCGGATGTCACGGTCGCCGCACTCCGCGACGTCCTTTCGAAAGTCGAGACACTTTACGAGCGCGGCGCACCGGTTCGCCTAGCCATCGATCGGGCGGGGAGGGGCGGTGCGCTCGCCCAGGTCCTTGCACCCGACGATCTGATCCTTTTGGTCCATCAAGTCGCCCGTCCCTATATCCTCGATGGTAAGGGCAAAGACCGCGCGGAGATTGATGTCGTTCTGCCGCGCTCGATCGCCCGCATGTATCTTGGCTGGCGCGGGGAATGGCGACTGCCGCCTCTAAACGGCATCGCCTCGGCGCCGCTTCTTCGAGACGACGGGGCGATCGCGAGCGGCAGCGGCTATGATCCTGCGACCGGGATGTGGCAGGAGAACGTTCCCAATCTTGACGCCCTGATTTCCATTCGGCCGACGCTACGCGATGCAACGGCGGCGCTCTTTCTGATCCGTCACACTTTCAGAACGTTCTGCTTTGCCGATGCGAGAACCGTCTTCGATCCGGCCGAGAGCGTCCCTGTCGTCGACGTCAGCAAGCCGCCCGACCGCGACGAATCCGGCTTCTTGGTCGCGCTTTTGACAGCGGTGTGCCGGCCCAGCCTTCCCCTTGCACCCGGCATCCTCTTCCGGGCGGCATCCGTGTCGGGGGCCGGCACGGGCAAAGGCTTGCTTGCCCGCTGCATCTCGCTCGTTGCCTTCGGGCGCGAACCGCATGCGGTGACCTCCGGTGTCAGGCCGGAAGAGCTGGAGAAGCGCGTCGCCGCTGAGCTGATGCAAGGGAATCCCGTTCTCTTTCTCGACAATCTCAACAATACAGCCTTCCGATCGAACCTCCTTGCCAGCGCCATCACCGAAAGACCGTCACGAGTGCGGCTGCTTGGACGCTCGCAAATGCTGCAGCTCAATGCCTCAGCGTTTGTGGTTCTCACCGGCAACGGCCTGACCGTATCGGAGGATTTGGCCCGCCGCTTTATCGCGGTCGATCTCGATGCACATCTTGAAGACCCCGAATCGCGGTCGTTCCAACGCGACATCAAGAAGGAGGTCGCCGGTCGGCGCGCAGAGCTGCTTGCGGCGGCGCTGACGATTTGGCGATGGGGACGTCTGGAGAAGGGATTGGTGCGTGGCGTTCCGTTGGGCAGTTTCGAGCTCTGGTGCCGATGGGTGCGGGATCCGCTGTTAGCTCTCGGTTGTGCCGATCCGGTGGCGCGTGTGGGCGAGTCAAAGTGGCTCGACGCCCGCCGCCAGGCGGTCGCCGACCTCTTCGCTCTTTGGTGGGACAAGCACGGAAGCCGGGCCGTCGCCGTTCGTGATCTCCATGCCGAGGTCAAGCAAACGGCGGATCCGCATGGTCGCGGCCGGCAATTCCTCGCAAGCTATCTTGGCAGACTTGCTGGAACACGACTTGCCGGCTTCGTCCTTACGCGCCAGCAACCAGCCGGAAAATGGTCGGCCGCGACCTTCTCCCTCCGCCGCGACGGCGGGCGACGCGGAACCGCATAGGGGTCATAGGGTCCATGCTTCCGGAGTTGCCGGCGTGGAACGGAATGCGTCACGTATGACTGCGAAATCCTAACGAACTTCGCGCATGCTGATGTTGGCAAATAGCGCGCGAGCCGAAGGCACGTTGAGTTCACGCTTGTGCAATTGAGACAATGACCCTGTGATCGCGAGTTGCGGCCGCGGCGAGAGGCGTCGTTTGGACGTCAGCCCCATCCAACCCTCGATCAGTGTTGCATGGCTCAATGCCTAGCACATACTCGTTGGCTCGAAAATTCTCCCAGATCTGAAGGAACGGGAGCGTCGAAGCCGAAAAGCCGAAGGTCACCTCCAGACTGCTTCCGTCGTCCCGACGCGTTCTCACGAGGCAGCGCGCGGCGCCAGCGTCTGCGATGCGAACGCAGGTCACTTTCGGGTCGTTCGACCGGCCGGACGCGGGGATGGCTTCGACGACGGTCTTCTCACCCAGGAGGACTTCGGTGTTTTCGCGGATCGCCGGAAAACCGAGATTGAAATGGTAGAGTATCTCGTGCGTCTGCGGAGCGGCCGACAGATTCTCGACCCGATCCTCTATCGTGAATGACGTGCCGCCGATCTTCGCCTCGATGCGGCGGTGAAGGCGCAGCGCCTCGCCTCCGAGTCGCGCCTGCGTGACTTCCCCCTCGCAGAAGAGGATTGGCTCGTCACGTTGCCAGTCCTCGCCGTATGCACGTAGCCGCCCGGGCGTGAAGGGGAGGCGGCCGTGGAGGGGCTTGCCGTTGCGCGGCTGGCGCACGTGGTCGAGGCCGCACGTGACCAGCAGGCCCGAGAAGGCTCCGGTTGAAGCCGTAGCCGTCCTCGTCGGCCGGGTCGTGAAGCGCCGCATTGCGGAATCCGTTCGGCCCCTGCCATGCGATCGGCATCCCTTTGAACCACAATGGACCGATGTCGAAGGAGCGGTCAGACAGGACCCAGAAATCGAGGCCGCCGCCGGTCGTGAACGCCAACGCGCGGACGCCGCGCTCCGGTCCGTCGTCGAGCACGATCCGCCGAACCGAAGCGAGCTGCCTAAGGTCGCCGACGCTGCGGCGCAGGCTTTCTCCGCTCGCGTCATTCCCGAACTCTTGGCCTGGCATCGTCGGGCTCAAGCGGCAGCTGCCGCGAGCTGAAGGCGCGTGAACGCCTCCGGCGGCGCGCAGTTTGCCAGCATCAGCTCGCGCATCAATTGCATCATACGCGCTTCGATCGCCGCGTCGCGGATCGGGGAATCCTGGCCGGGGTCGTGTTCGAGGTCGTAAAGACGCGTCTCGTCTTCGAGCAGCGCCCCCGGTCCATAGTTGTCGTACATCGGCGAACGCGCGGTCACGGGCACCTTCAGGAGCGGAGTGTCCTTCGTGAACGGAAACGGCGGCTCGATCCGCGCTCGAGATAGCTCCTCGGTGGAGAAGAAGTCCCAGATATGCGTCGGCATCAGCGTGTACTGGTAAAGCTCCTGTGACCGCAGGTCAGGCGGGAAGCGATGATAGGTGTGGCGCCCGTCCGTCACGTTCACGGCGCCGCCAAAATAGCCGAACAGCGCCGCCTCGCGCAGCTGCCGATCTGCATCAAGGAGTGAAAGCAGCTCCTTCCCTTCCATCTCGGGTGCCGGCGCGACGCCAAAGAGTTCCAGGAACGTCGGCGCAAGGTCGATCGTCTGCGTCAGCGCTACGCGCCGCGCGCCGGCGCTATTCGCCTGCCGCGGATCGTGAATGAAGAGCGGGATATGGACGATCTCCTGGTAGAGGTTCATCCGGTTCTTGGCCCAGAAATCGTGCTCGCCGAGCAGGAAGCCGTGGTCGGTCGTCACGATCAGCGCCGTGTCCTTCCACATGTCGTGGCGGTCGAAGTAGTCGAGGAGCTCGCCCATCAGGAAGTCGCAGAGCGCCACGACCGCGTAATAGTTGGCGCGAAGCTCCTCGCATTCCTCCGGCAGCTCGTCGACGCGGCCGTAGCGCGGCCAATCGCGGATCGGGCCGTTCCAGCCGGTCTTGAAGTTCTCCCTGAAACGCGGCGGCGCCTGGAACGGCTCGTGCGGATCGAACGTCTCGATCTGCAGCAACCAGTTGTCCGCGCGCCTGTTCGCGTCGAGAAATTCGAAGCCGGCGGCGAAGCATTGGACGGAAGGAAAGTCCTTCTCCTCTCTGATGAACTCGCGGTTGACGATGTTGTGGCGCTTGTAGTCGCCAAAGGCCTCGCTGTACTGGCGCTCGTGATACATCTCGCGCAGACGCTCCCAGTGCGGCTGCACCATTGCCTTCCACGGATCCCCCTCCTGTCCGCGGATGAACTCGTAGGATTCGTAGCGGTTATGATAGGTCGCGCCGCCGTCCTCCCAATAATGGAAATGGTCGGTGATGAGATGGGTGTAGACGGAGGCGCTTCCGAGCAGCTCGGGAAACGAGTTGTCGAAAGGCTCCATCGGCCCCCAGCTGCGATGCAGGAAGCTCAGCCGCCCGGTCTGCATGTCGCGCCGCGCCGGCATGCACGGCAGGCTTCCGACGTAATGGTTGTCGAAGGTCATGGTGCGGCGAGCGAGGCGATCGAAGTTCGGGGTCGCGATGCGCGTGCCGCCATAGGGGCCGAGCATGTGCCGGTTGAGCGAGTCGAAGAGGACGAAGACGGCTTTCATGCGAGCTCCGTTAGGCGATAAGCGTAGACATAGCTGGAAGGGGCGCTACTTCACCGCGCCCTGCGTCAAACCTTTCACGATGTAGCGCTGCCCGATCAGAAGAAGCACGAGCGCGGGCAGGATGGAGAGCGCGGCGCTCGCCGCCATCTGCGTGTACTGGATTTCGAAATCCTGGGCGAACTTGGCGATAGCAACCGGTACGGTCGCGGTCTGTTTCATCGTCAGGTTCAGCGCCACGGCGAACTCGTTCCAGCTGAAGACGAAGCAGAGCACGGTCGTCGCTGCGAGGCCGGGTGCGACGATCGGCAACACGACGCTCGTGAAGATCCGCGGCGATGACGCGCCGTCGATCTTCGCCGCCTCGACGAGCTCGTTCGGAACGTCGCGGATGAAGACGCCCATCAGCCACACCGCCATCGGAAGGTTGAGCGTGGCGTGAGCGAGGATCAGGCCGGTAAATGTGTTGTCGAGGGCGAGTGCGCGCTCCATCGTGAACCAGGCGCTCGCTAGCGCGATCGGCGGGATCATGTGGAAGACGAGCGCCCAGCCGAGGAAGGTATGCACGACCCAACGTGGCCAGCTCATGCGGTCGAGCGACCAGGCGGCGAGCGTCGCCGCGGCAAGGCAGAGCGCGGTAGAGAGCACGCCGACAATCAGCGAATTGCGGTAGTTCAGCAGAAAGTCCGAAGTCTTCGAGAACAGCACCTCACGAAAGTTCATAAGCACCGGGTGGAACACGACGTCGCCCATGAGGAGCGATATCTGCGTGCGGAAGCCGGCCGCCACCACCCAGATGACCGGAAGGATGACGAAGGCTGTCGCAACGATCAGCACGAAGTAGACGACGAGCGAACTGCGCAGTTTCTGGACGGTTATTCATGACGCGGTCCTCGCCGTCCTTCCTGCCGACAGCGCGACGACCAGGAGGAGCGATATGAGGAAGATCAGCGCGACCGACATGGCGGCGCCGTAACCGACCCGATCCTCGGTGAAGAAGCGCTGGAAGAGTGTGAAGCTGATCACCTCGGTCGAGGTACCGGGGCCGCCGCTGGTCAGGAGGTAGACCTCGTCGAACACCTTGAAGGCGAGCACCAGGCGGAAGGCGAAGGTGACGAGGATGGTCGGGATCATCATCGGCACCGTGACGTAGCGCAGTTCCTGCAAGGTCGTGGCGCCGTCGATCTTGGTCGCTTCGAAAATGTCCTGCGGCAGCGATTCAAGCCCGGCGAGGAAAAGGAGGAAGCAGAACGGCGTCCAGTGCCAGATGTCGACAACGATGATCGAGAGGAGCGCGGTCGATGCATCGCCGAGCCAATCGAACGGGCCGATGCCGACCAGCCCGAGGGTCTTGTTGACGAGCCCGAAATCGAAGTTGAGCATGAGCTTCCAGATCGCGCCGATGACGATGCCGGGAATCAGGATCGGCAGGATGAAGGCGGCGCGGAAGAAGACCCGGCCGCGCGTCACCCTGCTGACCAGTAGCGCCAGGAAGAACCCGAGCACCATCTGTCCGACGACCGCGCCAATTGCGAAGACCGTCGTGTTGACGAGTCCGGCGCGGACCAGCGTGTCATCCGGGAGCGCGCGGTAGTGCGAGAGGCCGGCCGGCGTCCATTGCGCCGCGCCGCCCGACCAGGCGATGTCGTAGAAGCTCGTCAAGAACAGGTTGGCGAGCGGCAGCACGCTCATACCGATCATCAACGCCAGCGCTGGGCCGAAGGCGGCCCAGCGCCACAGTCGCTCGTCGTCCGTCACCGTCCTTATCTGCGCCGACGGCCTCCCGCCGGCCGCGCTGGCGGGCAGCGAGGAGACGCTCATCGCACCTCCGCGCTACGCCTTGAGCGGCGGTAGCTCGCCGGTCTTGTACTTATACTTCTCCATCACCTTGAAGATATCGTCGGACATGCTGTTCAGGGCGTCGGTTGAGGTTATCTCACCGGCGATGGCGCGGTTCAGACCGAGCTCAAGCACGGCGATGACCTCGCTCGCCTCGGGGAAAGCGTAGGGGTTGATCGCGTGCGGAAGCGCGGCAGCGAGCGGCTTCATCCAGCGGAACTGGCGCTCCTCCGCCATCGGCTCGTTGTAGACCGAGGCATTGAGCGGAATGCCGCCAGCCTTCGCATTGGCGATCTGCGCGTCCTTGGTCTGGAACCAGCGGAAGAACTCGACCGCGGCGCGTTTGCGATCGTCGGGGACGTTGTGCGAGATGCCGCCAAGCCAGTGACCAAGTGCCGGGCCGGGCTCTAAGCCGGGCGCATGCGGTGTCGGGGCGAACTCCATCTTGTCGACCACCACCGACTTGTTCGGATCGTCCATCTGCGACCACGCGGCGATGACGATGCTCGCGTGCGCCGCGTGCCCGGTGACGAGCGCCTGGATGATTTCCGCCTGATCGAGCGAGGCGGTCTTCGGGTGGCCGGCCTCCTTGGCGAGATCGAGGTAGTAATCGAGCGCGGCCTTGCCCTTATCGTTGTTGAGTACGATCGAATAGTCGCCGGCCGCCTGATCCTTGAAGACGGCGCCGCCCATGCCGAAGAGATAGGGGTAGAAATCGTAGGAGACGGTGTTAGGCCCGCGCGCACCGCGCTGCACCATGCCATAGATCGCCGGCGGATTGTGCAACGCCTTGGCGTTGGCGAGCAGGTCGGCGAAAGTCTCGACGACCTTCAGCCCTTTCTCCTTGTAGAGATCGCCGCGGTAGAAAAGCATCGGGATGTTGGGCTGGATCGGCACCGACATCAGCTTGCCGGAGGGTGTCATCGTCTTCTTGTCAGGATCGAAATAGATCGTGTCGCCGAGCGTGAAGAGATCGGGATCGAGCTTGAAGCTCGGATCGATGTCGCTGATGGCGGTGACGAAGCCGCCGAAATACATCTCCGCGAACCAGCCGGAGTTCATAATCAGGATATCATAGTCGCCGTTCGACGCGCGCACCGAGTTGCGCTGCTTCTCAAGTGATCCGGCGAAGGGATTGACGTCGAGGTTGACCTTGTTGCCGCTCTCCTGCTCGTAGAGCTGAACGGTCTTGCTGAAGCTGTCGAACCAAGGCGACTGGTTGATCACGATGGTGATCGGTGCGGCGCTCTCGGCTCGCGCCGACCGGAGCGACCCGACGAGCGCGGTCGCTCCGACTCCAAGCAGCGCCTCGCGACGCGACGGACGCCAACCGCTCCAGATTTTGTGGGTCATTCTTGCATCCTCCCGAAAGCATTCTTTCGCGGAAGACTGGCACGCAGCCGATATGCCAACAACTGAATTGTCCGCAAGGTCCCATAGCCAATGTGAATGGCTCAGTTTCGCGGGTCTGCGGCGCAGATCGCTTTCAATTCGCCGATGACGGCCTGCGCCGCCGGCGAGAGCCAGGCGCCGCGGCGCGAAATGATCCCGGCGCTTCGCCGCGTGCGCAGCGCCGGGATGTCGAGCATCTTCAGGCCCACGCCCTCCGGCGGCAGGATGGTGGTGGACGTCGTGTAGGTCAGCGCATCGGACGCTCTTACGACCGCGAAAAGGAATGCCATCGATTCCGATTCGATCGTGGGTGTCGGGGGCTCGACTCCGCGCCCGACGAACAGCGCCTCAAGCTTGCGCCGCGCCCCGGCATTGTTCACGGGCAGGACCCAGGGAAACGTCAGCAGAGCTTCGAGCGTGAGCTTTTGCCGCCTAAGAAGCGGATGGCCCACACGGCAGCAAACGCCGAGCCTGTCAGAGGTAAGCGGCTCAATCTCCAGATCGAGCGCTCCGTCGGCCGGCAGCTCCGCGACGACGAAATCAAGATCGCCGTGGCGAAGGCTGCGCAATAGCGCCTCGTCAAAGCCGCCGATCACCTGAACCCTGAGGCGCGGTCGCTCGTTGAGCGCTCGCGCGAGCGCGAGCGGCAGATGGCGTCTCAGCCACGATGGCCCGGCGCCGATCATGACTTGTCCGTCGGCCCCCGTGCGCAATCCGTCGAGTTCGCCGATCGCGTTCTCAAGCTGCACGCGCACCGCCTGCGCATGCCTGACGAGGCTTTCGCCGTAGATCGTGAGCTCGATTCCGCGCGGCAACCGCTTAAGCAGCGAGACGCCGAGCTCTTCCTCCAGAAGCCGAACGCTCTTGGAGAGGGTGGGTTGCGTGACATGCAGCGCCGCTGCAGCAGCGGTCATGCTGCGGAGCTCTGCGATCTTCAGGAAATAGTCGAGGCGGCGGATGTCCACAGCCAACTATTCTGACGGATCAAACAACGGTGAGAAAGGTCCTTGATCACGTGAGCACCTCGAATGAACGCTCATGGCGCTAAACCGAAGTTTGATCGTGGCTGCCAATGGCCGCTTTGGGATTTGATCGGGGAGCGGCAGTGGTCCCGGAACCCCATTGTCGTCTCGGTTGGGATGCTCTCCGAGCCGAATGCCGTGGACGTGATTGCCTCGGCGTTGTTCTTGCCCTCCTATTCGCCTAAATCACGGGCGCGCCCGATCGTGCGTCTATCCGCTGGGGATTCGCTGGCCCCAGTGACTTCCGAGAAGCGTAACTTGCTGACGCTCGTTCCGAAGGTGACGGAGTGATGTCCCTATCGGTCAGTTCCAAGCCGAGCTTCGGTGCGAAGCGGCTCGAACAGTTCGATCGGATTTCCAGACGGATCTTCGAGAATGATCTGTTTGCCGCCAACCCCAGTGACGATGGCGTTCCGAAAGTGAGCTCCCACTTGGCGAAGCGCTTCGACCATCCTTTGAAGGTCAGTTACTTCAATCGCGAAGCGATTCCACCCGCCCGGCTCTTGCTTGGTGCCATCGGGCATCGGCTGGCCACCACCGCCTGCGGGGTTCGGTGCACTCAGGACAAGCCGAAGGTCGCCCCGCGACAGCATCGCAAAGGGCGGTGCAGGGTGCATTTCAAGCTTGAAATCGAGCCTCTCGGTGTAGAACGCAATTGCGGCATCCACGTCGTGGACGATGTAGCGGACCTGAACCGTTGCCACCTGTCGTCCTCCATATAGCCTCGGACTTCCTCGGTCCCCCTTGTGATGCGTAACTCTATCGCAGCGCTACCTCAACCTGTAGAGGAGGCGGGCCGGCCACCTGGCGGCGCCTGCAAAGGGTTCACTTGACCTTACACCCGTGGAGAGGAGATGCTCTATGTGGATGCGAAGCAGGTGTCGCAGCACGCTCGCCGGCACGTGCATCGCTTGCGATTTCGAATTTATCCTTGAATCCGGCGGCCGGTGGCGTCGACCATCGGCTCCAACTTCCTTCGCTGAGGGCGAGCGGAGTTGTCATGGCGAAAAGTGAGCAATTTGTTGAAGTTGAGTCAGGAGCGACGGTCTTCATCAATCCCGACGCCGTCCGCTTCGTGCGGCCGCTCAGCACTGACACGACGCTGATTGTTCTCAACGACGATCAGTCCATCTGCGTCGACGAATCCTATCAGATCGTGGCCAATCGGCTGTTCGGACTATAGCTCTCGACAGCCGTATCGAACTGATCGTCGGCGCGCCCCTTTTCTCTTCCCCAGGGGTAACGTCCGCTTAACTGCAGATCGTGGGCGGAAGCGGCTGCGTCCCGCCGACTTCTCAGAGGCGCCAGGACCAGGCGTGGTTTCGCGTCAGGCGCCCGCCTTTTTTACGAAGGTGTCTATCTGTTGGTCCCACTCTGGATTACGAGCGCGGAGCGGCGCCATGATGCCGCCGGGCCGCGACGTGATCTTCGCCAGCTGATCTCCGAATTGTCGGGCCTCGTCCCATTTCCCAAGAGCAGCACAGCAGCAGACGACGACCTCCAGGCTGGTCCACCAGTCCGGACGAAGCTGCAGCGCTCGCCGCGCCGCTTCGAGCGCCGCCTCCGCATCTCCAGAAAAAAGACGCGCAAAGGCGAGTACGTCAAACCAGACGAAATTCTGCGGGTCGTTCGGGCTCAGACGCAGCCCCTGTTCAAGCGGTAGAATTGCCTCTTGCGCATGACCGCTGAAGAGAAGCGCCATCCCAAGGACCATGTGGCCCAACGCAAAGCTGGGATTGATCTCGATTGCTTTCTGGGCAGCGCTGATGGCCCGTTCAAACCGCTCCGAGTAGACGCTGACGATCGCGACCGCGTAGTGTGAGTACGGATTTCGCCCGTCGAGCTGAACTGCCTTGACGGCGGCCTCCATCCCTTCTTTCAGGTCAGCGGCGGGATTGGCAGACCAGCCATAGGGGACGATCCCGGCGCTGACCCGGCCGAGCCAGAGATGCGCCTCGGGAAGGTCAGGGTCGAGCTCGCAAGCTTGGCGGAACAGGTCCCTCGCCTTGAGATGATTCTCTCGGGTCACCTGATGAAAGTGCCACGTCCCCCGCCGCACCAGATCCCACGCCGTCATGTTGCCGGTGTGGCGCGCTGCGGCTTGCGCGCCTTCGGTCTTGAGAAGCTCCGGCTCGATCGCTCCGGCGACCCGCTCGGCAATCTCGTCCTGAATTGCGAACACCTCGGTCAGTTGGAGGTCATAGCGCTCAGCCCAGATGTGATTGCCGGACGCCGCGTCAATCAGCTGTGCCGAAATCCGGACATGCTGGCCGGACTTCCGCACGCTGCCTTCGAGCAAGTAGTGCGCGCGGAGTTCCTGAGCGATCTGCTTGGCGTCAAGAGATGCGCCTTTGTAGGCAAAACTCGAATGGCGCGCTGCCACGAAGAACCACCGAAACCGCGTCAGAGCGGTGATGATGTCCTCGGTTATGCCGTCGGCGAGGTATTCCTGCTCCCTCTCTCCGCTGAGGTTCAAGAATGGCAGGACAGCGATCGAAGGGCGGCCGATCGGAGATGGGTTCGAATTGGGAATCTGCACCGCCGCCTCAGACGCCGAATTTCCCACGAACCGATATCCGGTGCGCGGTATCGTCACGATCCAGTCGCCGCCGTCGGCCATCGGTCCTAGCTGCTTGCGCAGCGCTGCCATCTGAACCGAAAGGTTGCTCTCCTCGACCGCGGCATCGCCCCATGCCGCCTGCATCAGCGCGGCCTTCGTGAGCACCTCGCCCGGCGAGGCAACAAGCGCCTGAAGAAGGCTCAAGCCTCTGCTGCTCAGGACGATCGGGCGCCCGTCACGGAGGAGCCTTCCGCGCTGCGTGTCGAGCTCGAACGGACCGAAGGTGAAATCCGCGGACATGGGCCGAGACTAATCGAATTCCCGAATTTTCCGAACTTTTCGACGCGGGATTAGGGACATTTCGCCGGCGCGGAGGCGATCCTTTGCCACACACAGGGAGGTCCAGCACGGGATTTCCAGCGGCACAGGAGGAACGCCTCATGTCCGAGATGACCCTTCCACACGGCACCGATCAAACGAGGTTGGATATTGGCGGCAATTTGTGTTCCGAATGTCCGCCTGAGGCGCGTCACGACTCCTGGCCTGTTCCCCGACGCCGGCCCGACGGTTCAATAGACTTCGACTTCTATCGCACCGTTGCTGGACAAGAACGACATT
Source organism: uncultured Alphaproteobacteria bacterium (assembly GCA_963761005.1). Lineage (GTDB taxonomy): Bacteria > Pseudomonadota > Alphaproteobacteria > Rhizobiales > Afifellaceae > DASWJZ01. Next base: position 7,718 of record CAVXFK010000018.1, on the reverse strand, counting down.
TGGCCGCGAGAAGGGCGTTCAAGATTGCGCTGGCGAGACTTCTTCGACTTTTTCGACATTTGGCGGCGCAACTCCGCCTTGGGACTCTCCCAGGCGAGGTTAGCGCGCACATGGCTGGAGATCGCCGGGCACAATAAGAGCTGGAGCACGCGGGCCAAACCGCACAACAGACGCGCCAGAGCCCTGCGTCGGAGTTGCGTTTCGGTTCGGGCAACCATCTGCCGCCGCGTTACTCCTAGTCCGCCCGAATGTCAGCTCGGTCAAAATGGGAACTGACTGGGCGTCTACGCCACGTCCGCTGTGCGCATGCACTCGGACATGCTGAACATGACCTCTGTCCTCGTTGAAGGCGTCGGTCGCCGCGAGTTGTTTGCGCAACGCCTCCGCGGCCGTTAAACTTCCAGAAGGCGATTTAGCGTATTATAAGGCTACTTCGGGTCGGCACTCTGAGCCGCCAGGATCAGCGCACGGCGCTGACCGGCGGCGCGACGGCTCTGTGCATCTGCAAGGCATGAGGGATCTCTGCCAATGCATTTGGACGACACGTCGAACGACACACCGTTACCGGGCCAATCAATTCCGATCGCGCCTCGAGAAGTTCCCCTGATCGACAAGGTCGTGGGATATTCGGTAGCCATCCTCCTTTTCGGATGGATGGGTCTGGCCTATTTGCGCTCGTTCTTCTGAGAACTGCCCCGCTCGACAATTTGCCTGCGTCAGGCGGCCGACCGCCGAAAGAGGTCCCGCTCTTGTGGTCCGCCCCTTTGAAGTCGTCAGGTGCGGCGAAGTGCGGGAGCGTCAGATCCGACGCCGCCCGCCGAAGCCGGGTGTTCTCCGTCTCAAAGTCCTTCCGCCGCTTCACCTATTCACTCTTCACACCGCCGAACTCTTGGCATCAGCGGAGTTGCGTCACCTCGCTCAAGCCAATCGAGCGGATCGCTTCGGCCACTCTCCGGCCCTGCGACAATGTCGCGTTAGCCATATTGTTGCCAGACTTGTGCATGAAACCGCCATAATTCATACTCGGCTCTCAACCGCGAGATTGGGTTGCGTAGCGGTGGGGCTATGGAACGATTCCTATTTCTTGTCGCAGGCATTGACCGGGAGGCCTTGGAGGACTGCCCGGCGACGGATCGGATTCTCGCGCGACAGCTCGGCGTGATGCTTACGCTCACCTTTGTCATAATAGCCGCAATTTCGTTCTACTCGCTCACTTACCTTAGCCGCGCTTCGGTCGAGTACGACGTAGCGACAAACAGCTTCCGGAGCGGGGGCAATGCCTTCCGATGGTATGGCTACCTGATAGCCGCCCTTGTCGCGATAGTCGTTGCCTCGATCATCACACTCTTTGATCGGATGATCTATCAGTCCGATTGGTTCTATCAGCTCCCGCTCGCCAACGTGCAACGACTTGATCGGTTCGCGCGAGCGCGGTTTCTATGGTCAAAGACGTGGCGGGTCGTAGTGCGGCTTACAATATCGGTTGCCGTAGCATACGCGCTCTCAACCTTCTTGGAACTCAAAGTATTCGAGTCACAAATCGTCAAACGAGTCCAGAATCTGTACTTAACCCGCAACGATCCGGTGTTTGCGGATATCCGCGGCTACGCAAAGTCTCTCAAATCGCGCATGGACGACGAGCGTGCGCGCCTCGACTCCTTACGCAAAGAGTCCGCTGACCTGCAAGGCCGAGAGATCCAACGGGACGAAACCCTCGAGTCTAGACTGACGGCGATAAGGCAGGAGTTGTCGAATCTAGAAGCCGACCCGCAGTCGCGCGACGAACAGCTGCGTCGCCATCAGGAGGATGAGGTTCGTCCAATCGCGGCGGAGAGCGAGGCTGTCCGCACTGAACTCAGTCGCGTGGATAAGGAAATTAGCGACTTCACGGATCGGCGGAATGCCGAGGCTGGTGGCGTCAACCCTGAGAACCTTGACGGAATATCCGGTTTGGCCGGGTGCTCTCGGCGGTGCGAGTACTGGCAGGCAAAGGTTGACGCGTCTGTTGCTAGACGGACGGAACTCTCGGCGCAGCTTGCGGATCTCGAGGCATCGCAGCAGAGTATCAACGAAAGGTATGTCCAGCTCATAGCCGAGAGCGACGCCACGCTTCGAGAACGCGTCAGGAAGCTGACATCGGAGCGCGACGAAATCTACGCTCAAGCCCAGGAAAGCGCCTCCCGATTAGAAGCGGCACACGATGCCCAGGTCGCGAAGACCGAAGCCCAGATAGCGACCGCGGAGGCGAATCTCAGCAAATTCCAATCCAGTTATTTTAGCGATCTGGACGGTTACACTGAGCGGCGCCAAGCCGCCCCGGACTATGTTCCGTTCAGCGACGGTCCCTTGGACCGGTTGACTGCGCTCCTCGATCTGAAGAAGGAGGCGATATACGGGCCGACGATCCGCTGGTTCTCATGGTGGGTGAAGGGGTTTGTCATATTCCTGGAAGTGATCCCGGTTATTTCCAAGATGTTTTTCTCACCGCCTAGTGTTTATGGGTTCCGAATCCGGTCTGCCGTTGAAGCCGGACAAAGCGAGCAGTTCAACTCATCAAGCGATCTCGCAAGCGCTGGCGCCGTTTCTTATCCGCTGATTGCTGGAGGCCGACGGGCAGTAACGCCGGGCCTCTCGGCTGCCGCGCGCAGTGCAATGCCGGAACCGACAAGCATAGCGACGCGCGCCTCACCGAGCGTTGGACCGAGTAGATCGCGAACGACGGCTGGATCAAGCGGATCGCTTGCCTCCGACGATATGGCCACCACAATCACACGAGCGATCACAAGAAGTGGCCCGTCAGGTCCAGTAACGGGTGGATGAGCGGCACCAGGCGACGCCGCGAATCGGGCCGATCTAAGGGAGCCTCGGCTGCTTCTGCAGCCTCGTCCGCTGGTCGCGCTTTCCGATCGTGGCGGCGTTCACGGAGCAAAGTCTCCTCCGTGGTGCCACTTGGCCTAAATCCGGCTCGGGGAGTTCAGCGAGGCATGCCCTTTTTCGGGCAAGTTCACGACACCGGTTGGCCGCTGTGGTGGCTCGCGGGTACTCTCGAGAGCCACCAACAGGCGTGAGGCGAGACGATCAAGTGTGGGGCTCTTGCGAGACACGCTCGTTGGCGTCCCATCGCGCACTTGCTCCGGCGGCCAGATTCGCTGGATGCCCTTTTCGTCATGCAGTCGCAGTTCGACGTCTGACCCGCCTTCGCGAAGGTGTAACGCCATGGCCATCGCTGCCCAGCACGCCGCCTCCGCTGTCTTGTACGCACCTATTCTTTGATCACCAATCACCATTTTCCAGTCGGTTCCCTGACACAAAACAAAGATGATGATCTGATCCATAGTCCGCCCCCCATCCTCTTGCCGCAACAAGGGAACACTCGACCGCTGTACTTGCAAGGCGTACCTGCACAGAAGTTTGCGTATTCTCCCGGAGTGTGTCCCCTGGACAATTCGCCGGCGAATCGCACGGCAGCCGCGCCAATCATCGGTTGACTTAGACTTTGGGCGTTCGGCGTTGCGTCAACCGAGGCTAGTCCCGCGAGGCCCTGGCCGAGGCAAGGGCTTCCATGGCGGTCTAACGCCGGTTCGTCCGGTTGAGGTGGCTGAGAACAGCGGCGCGGGCCGCCGTCATCGCGCCGCGACATGAACGCATCGCGCCATCAGTTTCTTCAGCAAGAAGATGAGCTCTCGCTGCAAATAGAAATTCGCGCAAATTAACTAAAATTGAACTGAATGCCCGCACGGGGCGAGCTTGAAGATAAGACCACCCCAAAGAGCTTGGCGGGCGTGGCCGGTGGATAATCATCCAAATGGCAATGAGGGTGAAGGACAAAGTCACGGCGCCGACGCACGCAACGGAACCGGGGCCAGGATCCGAACGGTCCTATTTGACGCCTGCTTAGTATTCGTCGGTTTCGTTGCGATGGTTGCGTGGATAGGTCTCCTGACTTGGGTAGCCTTGCGGCTCTTCGGATTCAGATAGAGCCGATCGACAATTCTGGAATTTGAGGGAGCGGCTGCCCTCCACAAAGAACGGCGGCGCGGACTGGAGGAGAACGGCCGCCGTGGTGAGTGGAGGTTCGAAGGCCTCAAATTGGGTCTCCGCGCGCCACAACCTATAGCACATGCATCGTCCGGACAGTGCTAGAAAGCCACAGTGCCAGACAAGGCACGCCTCCAGACAATAGCGCAACTTCTTCAGGAAGGTGAAAGAAGCGTGCAATCCACTTGCTTATAAAAGCTAATCCTCGAACAAGACTATCTTTCAGCCTACTGGGGCGCGAGCTCGAAAGAATCGCTCGAGTCGTTCCTAACTCGTCATCGGAGCAAAGACGCGACAACGATTGCCAAAGTGGCGCCGCCTACAGCAATGGCCAGGGCAAGGGCGATCGATGCTTTTCGATTTGCGCTCTGCACAAGCCGTGCACTCGCATGCGCATCGTCACTGGCGGCGCGGGCCACTGCGGCTGCAAGCCGGGCGGCTGCAATCGCGCCGCGCGCAATTTCGACGAACTCAAAGTTGGCTGGCACGGCGGCAGGCTGCCGCAATCGATATACGGGCCTCTGACTCTCTTGTGCGTCTCGTCCGCCAACCGCATTGCTCTTACGACCAAGCGGACGCTCGCGGCTCTCTGACCGCTCAACCCCATCGCCATCCAGGCTGGCGCTCACGCCACAACACTCCTCGCTAACTACATGCTGACTACATTGGTGCGGGCTGCTTGCGCCCCCGAAGGACGCACTGATCGTCGATGCGCCCAAAGGCGCCGCGGTGTCAACTTTGCGGGGCGATGTCCACAACCGGTTTTGCGCGGTTGTCGATTTTGGCCTCGACTCGACCCGCCGTCTGCAAAGCGCAGGGCTCTCTTAGCCGACCGCAGAGGCGCAATTATTGCAGCAGGGTTCCGAGCTCGCGTCACCTCGCGACACCATCGCATGAGTTCGATCGTGCTGCCGCGGCGGGCTGCGGCCCGTCGCGCACTTAGTGCACGTAAATAGAGGCTTCCGGGGCCGTAAGCCGTGCGGGCGCATTCGATGATCACGTCAAGAGCCTCGGAGTTCGAGGGATCGGAGAGGAGCGCCTCGGGTATCTCGCGTAGCCGCCCGGCAACCGCACGTCGGGCTTCTTCGCTGGAACTCTCCAGCTCTTCAGATGCCAGACGCCGACGCACACGGGGCCTTCGGAGGCGCCGTGGGCGTCCCGCATTTTGATCCGCAATTGCCGGCGAGGCTTCGTTCGCCACGACTTGGCCCCCCACACCAGCGCCCGATCGGCGAAGAGAATAGCTTCATCAAACGGACAAGCAGAAGCGTCGAGATGACTGCGGCGAGAAAAGGATTCTTGCCGTGGCAAGCCCGCATCAAATCGAGCTCGGAGGGAACCGTTATCATCCTCGCACAACACACCAGAGACAAACCCGTCACCGTCCGGAAGGAAGCTTCGGCTGCATTCGCAGGAACGAACCGAAAATCCCGCAAGAAGAGGGCGTTGTGTCCGTCTGCTCATCTCACTTTCTGTTAACCATATTGGGACAAGGTTGTCTGGGCTGGGCAGAACTGGAGAGTCGAAATGCTCAATTATTCTTCAGTCGCGTCGGCAGCCCGCCGCGTGATCGGGGTCTTCGCTCTTACGGGCGTGCTGTGTTTTCTGTGCGTGATAATGCTGCCCAGGTAGCCACAAGAGACGCCGAAGTCTCGTTGGCTTGGGCGGCGGGTATGCCCGGCGCCCACCTCAACGGGAAGGGGAGGGTGGTCACGCATCCGCTTGCGGCCAAAGGGCTTCCGCCAGGCCGGGATGATTTGGCCTGTGTCGCGGCTGAATTCTCGGGCACCGTGCCGAACTCGCGCGTCGAGCCCTAGGGTTCTTCGACGTAAGTAACCACGATCTTTCTGTTTCCGCAAAAGGAGCAGAGCTCGGTGTCCCGCCGAAAAAGCTCGGTCATGCCGAGCGGCTCGGTTGCCCTCTCGGCCTGTCCTGGCTGCAGATCAAGAATCTGGTCTAAGCAATCGTCGCAAAACCCTGCGGGAGCATAGTCCTGCAGAAAAACAATGGTGCGCTCCAAGAGGGACATCGGCCGGCTCCGTTTTGGGCGCCGGTCGGTCAGGTCGACAAGAAAATCGCATACGTTCTTCGCGACCGACCGGCTGACCCCGCGGCCGGCATAAATCGGTCGAAGGGCTGCCAGTATTGAAGCGCGCGGATCGGCCCACCGCCATTCAATGGTGAAGAGATGGTAAAGGCTGCGTCTTACGGAGCCTTGCTCTGAAGCGCCAGGCGATCCGTTGCCATGTTTCGCAGCGGCCGGAGCGCTTCGTCGACGCCTGCGAAATATGGAACCAGTTTCGTGCGCTACAATGCAACGCCTCTATGGCCTACGCCGAGGCATTCCGTTTCGATCCTGTCTACCCCTTTGCCGATGTCCGAGCACTCATGCCACCAGCTCCATCGCCAAGACCGCTTTGATCAATAGGCTGCGAGCTGAAACGCGACGCCGCGTCCGACCACATGGCGTCAGCCCTTTGAACTCTGCGGAGACCACCAGTGCGGCATTAAGCGACCCGATAAAAGGACTTATCGACCCGGGGGAGGGGAGGGTGACTCTTTTTTGTGAAGAACAACCCCATGCAAAGTGGATCGGGTCAGGTTTTCTCGCACGCAGAACCGGTTGCCGCCGGCCGGCGACTCTCTTATTTCACGCGCTGACAACTGGGCGCGCGGCGCTGCATCAAGTGGAACCGGCCCGAATTCGAAAATGACGAAGTCGAAGAACAGCATCGCGGCGAAGCCCGAATATGAGCCGACCGCAGCGGAGCTTTCCGCGGTCAAGAAGTTCGCCGCACAGCAAGCGGCATCGCCGAGGATGCGCGTCACGAAAGGCGAGAACGCTACGAGGATAGGGCCTGACCACCCGGATGAGGTGGTCGGTTACGCGCTGCTCGGGGAGGCTCTCGGGACAGCGGATTTAGATTTTCTCAGCGGCCTTCTATCCCAGCTCACCAACGCCGGAGCGCCGGGGCGGGAGGCTAGCGAAGGGGCACTCAACTTCATGCTGTCGCTGGTCAAGGGCGTGAAGCCGAGGGACGAGGTCGAGGCCATGTTGGCGGCGCAGATGGCAGCAGTTCATATGGCCATGATGACCTTCGCGCGTCGCCTTGGCCATGTCGAAACCATTCAGCAGCAAGACAGCGCCGAGCGCGCCTTCAACAAGCTGGCCCGCACCTTCGCGACTCAAATGGAGGCGCTGAAACGCTATCGCACCGGCGGTGAGCAGAAGGTGACCGTGCAGCATGTCTCGGTCAGCGAGGGCGGGCAGGCCATCGTCGGCAACGTCACGCAGGCGCCGCGCGAGAACGCGCCGGAGAAGGCCGCGCCGGCGGCACTGACACATTCACCGGGCGCACAGATGCCGTTCGTCGCCAAGAGCGGCGAGCGCGTTCGGGCGCGGCGTCGGCCGAAGGAATGACCGCCACTCACCCTCGAAATACCGGGCCGATGCTTTCGAGCCTGCGCTGCGGCGCCAAGACCCGATCCGGCAGGCCGTGCATGTCGCCGGCCGTTCAAGGTAAGAAACGCTGCCGCATGCACGGCGGTGCGCCAGGATCGGGTGCGCCGAAGGGAAACAAGAACGCCCTGAAACATGGGCTCTTTACCCGCGAGTTGATCGCTGAACGGCGTAAGCTGAGAGAGCTGATCGCGCAGTCGCGCGCGCTGCTCAATAAGAT
>CAVXFK010000017.1:0-49540 GCA_963761005.1 uncultured Alphaproteobacteria bacterium | reverse complement strand
GGAGAGGGAGGCGCTTGGACGGATCGGGCCCCGTCGCCGACCTTCCCGCCGTCCCGACAGCGTACACCCCGCGCTTCTCGACGCCGCGTTCCAGCTCCTGGCGATCGTCGCCGACGCGAGCCGACCCGACGGAACGGAGCTCTTCCTGCCGACGAAGATCGATGAGGTGCAGCTCTTCAAGCCGGCCGGCAATTCCTTCTGGGCGCATTGCACGCTCGACACCGCCGATGGATCCTCGGCTTCGGCTCCTTCCGCATCGTCAATTCCGATGGTGCCCCGATCCTCGTCGTGAAGGGGCTTCACGCGCCGTCTCGTCGAGACGGGCGCAGGCGACCAGCTTTTTGCAATGGCTCTACCAGTACCGCTGGGAAGAAAAGGCGATCGACATCGCCGACGCATCGCCCCGCCGCTCGGCGCTTTTCCCGGAAGCGCTCTCCGGGCTTGCCGAAGAAACCGCCGCGATCGTCGCTCGCGCCGAAGCGGCGACCGGCTGGCACCGCTATTATTCGGAAGCGGAGGCGGCGCTTTCCGTTCGCCGCGGCGCAGGTTCTTGCCGCTTTCGCCGAACTGGGGCTTGCGGCGAAACCCGGTGACGTTCTCGCCGGCGCGGCCATTGAGAAGCTCAAGGCGAGCGAGCCTTCCGGCGGCCGCTGGACCGACTGTCTCATCGCGCTTCTCGAGGAGACGCGCACAGTCGAGCCCGTCGCCAACGGCTGGCGCGTGCTCCGCGTCCCCTCGGCCGAGCCCGACGCCGTAAAGCTCGATGGATACGAAACCGACATCGCTCTATTCGCAGAGGCGGGCCGCACGCTCGCCGCAGCGCTTTCGGGCGAACATGCTGGCCGCGATGCCGTCTTCACCGGCGACACGTTGCCTCTTCTCACGCGCTTCTACAGCGAAGCGCCGGCGTCGGCCTTCTACAACCGCATCCTCTCCGACGCGGTCGCTTCGCTTCTGGCGCGCTCAACATCATCGGGGGCGCTGCGCGTGCTCGAAGTCGGCGCCGGCACCGGCGGAGCAACGGGCGCGATCGTGGACCGCTTGCCGGGCGGCGCCCGCTACCTCTTCACCGACGCAGCGCCGCTTCTCCTCGATGCCGCGAAGGAACGCTTCGCCGACATTGCCTCGCTTGAGACCCGCGTCTTCGATCTCACGGGCGACGCGTCCGCGCAGGAGATCGCGCCGGCCTCCTTCGATCTCGTGGTCGCGGCGAACGTCGTCCACGCCACTCCGCGCGTCGGCGCGGCGCTTGAGAGGCTGCGAGTCTTCTCCTGCCGGGCGGCGTCCTCGCGATGATCGAGATCACGCGGCACCCGCGCTGGCTTGACGTCATCTTCGGCCAGACGCGCGGCTGGTGGTCGTTCGAGGACCGCGATCTGCGGCCCGAGCATCCGCTGCTCGAATTGGCCGTGTGGAAACGCGAGCTCGAAGCGGCCGGCTTCGCCGGCGTGTGGACCTCGGTCGAAGCGGACGCTCCGGGCGAGGCGGCGCAGACTGTCATGGTCGCCACGAAGCCGCGCGTCGCCTCGGAGGGCGCGCCGTGGCTGATCTTGAGCGATGCGGGCGGGGCAGGGGACCCGATCGCCGAGCGGTTTCGGGCTCTCGGCGAGGAGGTCGTCACCGTCGCGCGCACCGGGATTACGTCGCTTCTCGACGGGCTCGGCACACCGCCAAAGGGCATCGTGCATCTCTGGTGTCTCGACGATGGCGGCAACTTCGACGAGGCGAGCAGGGCGGGCGTGCATACGGCGCTGGAGCTCGTGCGGGAGCTTCTCGCGAGGGAGGCGCTGCGCCGTACGCCGCTCTGGTTCGTGACCGCAGGCGGAACAATGACGCCGGGGGACCGGGAGGGCCGGGTGTTCCAGGCGCCGGTTTCGGGGCTCGGACGCACGCTCCTGAAAGAGCAGCCAGACCTTCCGCTCCGCCTCGTCGACATCGGCGCGGCGGCAGGCGCCGAAGAATACGACGCGCTCGTCCGCGAGCTCACCGAACACGACGCGGACGAGGAGATCGCGCTGCGCGGGGCAAAACGACACGTGCGGCGGCTGCGTCGCGTGGCGCCCGCCGATCTCCCGTCGCGAGACGATCTCTCGAAGGCGCGCGCGCTGCCGTGGCGCGCCGAATCCGGAACGCGCGGCTCGCTCGGCTCGCTTCAGATTCGCGAGTTCGTGCGCCCGCCGCTCAAGCCGCATGAGGTTCGCGTCGACATTCGCGCCGCGAGCCTGAACTTCCGCGACGTCATGCTGACCATGGGCAACATTCCCGGGCTCGAAGGCGAACTGTCGTTCGGACATCAGCATATCGGCAGCGATTGCGCGGGCATCGTCGCCGAGGTCGGCTCCGCGGTGACGCGTGTCGCACCCGGCGACGCGGTGATGGGTATGGCGCCCGGCGCGCTCGGCTCCGAAAGCACGACATCGGGCGAGCTCCTCATCAAAAAGCCCGCCGCACTTTCCGTCGAAGAGGCGGCGAGCGTGCCGACCGTCTTCCTTACGGCGTGGTACGCGCTCGTTCGGCTCGCGCGCCTCGCCAAAGGCGAGAGCATCCTCATCCACGCCGCGACGGGCGGCGTCGGTCTCGCCGCCATCCAGATTGCGCAGGACGTCGGCGCGGAGATCTTCGCGACGGCCGGAAGCGAGGCGAAGCGCGATCATCTTCGCGCGCTCGGCATCCGGCACGTGATGGATTCGCGCTCCGTCGCATTCGCCGACGAGGTGCGGACGCTGACCGGCGGGCGCGGCGTCGACGTGGTGGTCAACTCGCTGACCGGCGAGGCCATCGAGCGCGGCATCGCGTGCCTGAAGCCTTATGGCCGGTTCGTCGAGATCGGCAAGATGGACATCTACTCGAACCGCAGCCTGCCGCTCGGCCGCTTCCGGCAGAACCTCAGCTACTTCGCCGTTGACCTCGATCGCCTCTGCGCCGAGCGGCCGGAGATGGTGGGCGAGATGCTGCGCGAGCTTGGCGCCGCGTTCGAAAGCGGCCGCTTCCGTCCGCCGCCCCGGCACGACTTCCCGATGGCGGAGCTCGAGGACGCCTTCCGGCTGATGGCGCAGGCGCGTCATATCGGAAAGATCGTCGTGACGCAGGACGAGGAGCGGCCGCCCTATCCGACGGTCGGCTGCCTCGACCGCGTCATCCGCGGCGACGGCACCTACCTCATCACCGGCGGGCTCGGCGGCTTCGGCCTCGAGGTCGCGGAGCATCTCGCAACGTGCGCGCCCGGGGCCATCGTTCTGATGGGGCGGAGCGCGCCCGGGGGGGCTGCCGCCAGGCGCATCGACGCGATGCGCGCCAAAGGCGTGCGGGTCGAAGCCGTGCGCGGCGACGTCGGCCAGGTAGAGGATGTGGCCGCGGTGCTCGACCGCATCGCGCGCGAGCTGCCGCCGCTGCGCGGCGTCTTCCACGGCGCGATGGTGCTCGACGATCGGCCTGTCGGGTCCCTCGATGCTGCGGCCCTCGATCGTGTCATGGTGCCGAAAGCTCGCGGCGCATGGCTCCTTCATGAGCGGACCGCGGGGCTGCCGCTCGACCATTTCGTGATGTTCTCGTCGATCGCCTCGCTGCTCGGCAATCCGCTGCAGGCGAACTACAGCGCGGCGAGCGCCTTCCTCGACGAGTTGGCGCATCTTCGCCACGCGCAGGGGCTGCCGGCGCTGACCGTTAACTGGGGCGTCCTCTCGGGCGCCGGCTACGTTGCGGACCGGCCGGAGCTGCAGGGTTTCCTCGAGCAGCAGGGCTATCACGCCTTTTCGCCGAAGCAGGCGCTGCGGGCGCTCGACGCGCTCCTCGATCGCGAGGCGGTGCAGGCGATGGCGGCGGTGATCGACTGGCGACAGCTGGCCGCCTATTCGCCGCGCGCCGCGTCGAGCCCTCGGATCGCGGATCTCGTTCCGACGGAGGATGCGGCCGGAGCGGCCGTTGTGAGCGAGACGTTGACCGCGCTCGCCGCCGCCGACGTCAAGGACCGGCCGGTGCTCATCGAAACGTTCCTCGCCAAGGCGGTGGGCCGCGTGCTCGGCATCCCCGCCGCAGAAGTCGAGCGCGACAGGCCGTTCGACGACATGGGTCTCGATTCCCTTCTCGCCGTGGAGCTGATGGTCGAGATCACTGGCCAGCTGGGGTTCGAGATGCGGGTCATCGCGCTCCTCGACGGCATGACCGTCGCGAAGCTTGCGGGCGTAATCCTGCCGGAGATCGACCTCGCCAACGCGCAGAAGCCGGGGAAGAAGAAGGACACCGGCGGCAAGCCCGCCGCCGCTCCGGCTCAGCCCGATGCGATGCCGGCGGCACCACCACGGGAACCGAAGGCGCAGGCCGCGATGCAGTCGCTGCCTTCGCCAATCGCGCCCCGGCCGCGCCGACAGGGCTGGCGGAGACATCCGTGCGATGGTCGCCGCTACAGACGGTGGCGCGGGCGGTCTGCCGCGCGGGCTTGGGCGCTACAGCGCGCACGCACGTGGAAGGTCTCGAGAACCTGCCGCCCGACGGCCCCTTCATCCTTGCGGTCAATCACCTGAGCATGGCCGACGTCCCGCTTGCCCTCACCGTCATGCCGAGGCGGACGATCGTCCTCGCCAACGAGCGCTTGCGCCGCTCTCCGCTCCTGCATCTCGTCGTGGGGCAGCTCGGCGAAGCGATCTATGTTCCGAAGGGAGGAGACGTCACCGGGTCGCTGCAGAAAGCGCTCGATATCCTCGCGGGCGGCAGCATCGTCGCGCTTTCGCCGGAGGGGACCCGCAGCCCGTCCGGCCTGAAGCGCGCACAGACCGGCGTCGCCTGGCTGGCACTTAGGAGCGGGCTTCCCGTGGTGCCTTATGTCGCGTGGGACAGGAACGGTGGCGTGACAACCTGCGTCGCTTCGAGCGCATGGCGATATCAGTCCGCATGGGCGCGCCGATCGCGCCGCCTTCGAACGAGAGCGAGTTGCGCGACTACTCGGACAACGTGATGCGCGCGCTCGCCGCCATGCTGCCGCCGGCCTACCGCGGCGCCTACGGCGACACCGACGCTTCCACAACAACGACGCCCGAAAATCCAAGGGAAGCAGCGTGAAGTTCTCCATCCTCGTCGAAGCGCAACTGGCGGAGGCCAGCCCCGCGGCCGAGCGGCAGGTCTTTCACGACATCGTCGAGCAGGCCGTCCTTGCGGATGCGCTTGGCTATCATTGCATCTGGGCCGTCGAGCATCACGGCCTCTACGAATATTCGCATTGCTCGGCGCCAGAGGTGCTCCTTGCCTTCATCGCGGCACGGACGAAGCGGCTGCGAATCGGTCACGCCGTCACGCTGACGGCCGCCCGCTACAACCATCCGATCCGCGTGGCGGAGCGGATCGCGATGCTCGACATCCTCTCTGAAGGCCGCGTGAGCTGGGGCTCAGGAAAGAGCGCCACGAAAACCGAGCAGGAGGCGTTCGAGATCGACCGCTCGACCCTCGACGGTCAATGGCGCGAGGCGCTCGACATCATTCCGCGCATGTGGCGCTCCGAGAGCTTCGAGCACGCCGGCACCTACTACAACATCCCGCCGACTCCGATCGTCCCGAAACCGATCCAGCAACCGAACCCGCCGATATACGCCGCTTGCTCGCGGCCGGAGACCATCGCCACCGCGGGCGAGCTTGGCGTCGGGTCGCTTAACTTCGCCGGCGGTTCGGAGGAGCAGCTTCGCCAGAACGTGGCGAGCTATCGGGCCGCGATCGGCAGAAGCAAAGTCCCGCCCCGCCGCATCACGCAACAATTCTGCGCCACGCCCGCCGCGCTCATCCTGGACGACGATCGCGAGGCCTGCGAGATCGGCTTCCGCGGGGCTCGGTATCACCAGGAAGGACTTGCGACCTATTTCTTCTCGCCCGTGCGGGTATCGGGGTCGCCGGAGATCAACAGGAACAATCTGGCAGAGTTGGACCTTGCGAAAGCCCGCGCCCAGCGGAGCAGTCCGTCCGGCCCGCTCAACACCGTGATCGGCGATCCGATCGCCGCGCGCGAAATGTACGACGCTTCGCGGAGAGCGGCGTCGACGAGCTCATCATGGTCATGCAGATGGGTACCGTTCCGCACGATGTCGTGCTCAGATCGCTGAGGACGTTCGCGGAGAAGGTCATCCCCTACGTCTGAAACCGCAGGCGAGAGAATGCGCCGCTTCGATGTACGCGACTTCGAGCGACAGGATCAGCATCCACTACCACGTCGAGGGTGACGGCACGCCGCTCGTGCTTCTGCACGGCTTCGCCGATCGCGGCGACTCGTGGCGGGACGCGGGCTACCTCGCCCCGCTTGTCGCTGGCGGGAGTCGTGTGATCCTCATCGACCAGCGCGGTCACGGCGCGAGCGATGCGCCGCACAGGCGGGAAGACTATTCTGGAGCCCTTCGGGCGGCCGATGTGATCGCCGTCCTCGACGCGCTCGGGCTGCAGCAGGCGGACATTTTCGGCTACTCGATGGGCGGATGGTGTGCTTTGAACGTCGCCGCCTCGCACCCGGATCGCGTCGGCCGGCTCGTCGTCGGCGGGAGCCATCCCTTCGCCCAGAGCCTTTCGTTCTACCGCAACGCGCTTCGGTCGAAGGCCGTGTGGAGCGGGATCATGCTCGCTCTCGGCGGCTCGCTCACGCCCGACTGGCAGGCGCGCATCCGTCAGAACGATGTGGAGGCGCTGCGCGCTGCAGTCGCCGAAGACCGGCCCGACATCTCCGGGTCGCTGAAGACTTTTCCGCGCGACTGCCTCTTCTACGTCGGCTCGAAGGACTCGCGGCGCGAGTCCGTCGCGCGCGCCGCAGCCTCGATGCCGCACGCAGAATTTGCCGAGCTCCCCGGCTGCGACCACATCCAGACGTTCCTCCGCGCCGACCGCGTCGTTCCTCTCGTCACGGCCTTCCTCAAGACCCAAAGACAATGCTGAGGCAAAGTCGCGCAGCGAGTGCCATGTGCTGTGACCCCCGCGATTTCCTCCAGATGAGCTAAAGTCCGCCCCGAAGGAAGGACCGGGCCATGAAGCGATCGAGGTTTTCGGAAGAGCAGGTCATTGCCGTTTTGCGGGAGCAGGAGGCGGGCATTTCGACCGCCGATGTGTGCCGCAAGCACGGGATCAGCAGCGCGACGTTCTACGCCTGGAAGGCCAAGTTCGGCGGCATGGATGTGTCGGAGGCGAAGCGGCTGAAGGCGCTTGAGGACGAGAACGCCAAGCTGAAACGGCTGCTTGCCGACGCGATGCTCGACAACGTCGCCTGAAGGATCTCTCTGGCAAAAAAATTCTGACGCCCGCCGCCAAGCGAGAGGCCGTCGCACATCTCTCGACAGACCTACGAGATGAGCGAGCGGCGGGCGTGCCGCGTGTTCGGGGCGGACCGCACGTTGGTCCGCTACCGCTCACGCCGACCGCGCCAGACGAGCGAACTGCGCGCCCGCCTGCGGGAGCTGGCCGGCGAGCAGCGGCGCTTCGGCTACCGGCGTCTGCATGTGCTACTGCGCCACGAGGGACGTGCTTGTGAACCGCAAGAAGACCCAGCGGCTCTTACCGCGAGGAGGGCCTGTCGGTGCGCAGGCGACGCGGGCCGCAAGCGGGCCACTGGCACCCGGGCGCCGCTGCTGAGTGGCGGCGCCGAACGCGCGCTGGTCGGTCGACTTCGTCCACGACCAGTTCGTCTCGGGGCCGGCGGCTTCCGCATCTTCAACGTGATCGACGATGTCACCAAGGAGTGCCTGGCCGCGGTGGTCGACACCTCGATCTCGGGGCGACGCGTGGCGCGCGAGCTTGCTGCCGTCATCGCCCGGCGTGGCAGGCCCGGCCTGATCGTCACGGATCATGGCACCGAATTTACCTCGAACGCGATGCTTGCCTGGACGCGAGGTGCCGGCGTCGCTCCTGGCACTTCATCGCCCCGGGCAAGCCGATGCAGAACGGCATCTGCGAAGCCTTCAATTCCGATGCGGGATGAGCTCTTGAACGAGACCCTGTTTTTCGGCCTCGACCACGCCCGCTCTGTCATCGCCCAGTGGGTCGCCGATTACAACCGGCGCGGCCGCACTCGTCCCTCGGCTACCTGACCCCGGCGGCCTATGCCGCCAACTTCACCGCAATGGGCGATCGGCTGCGCAACCCGACCAGCTCCGCCGATCGCCTGTTGCTCCCTGCGGCGCAAGGCGCCAATCTCAGCCAAGGACTCTCGCGTCAGCCGGATGACAAGCGGGGGTCACGGCACTCGGCGCAAGAGCGCAATCTCAGCCAAGGACTCTCGCGTCAGCCGGATGACAAGCGGGGGTCACAGCAACAGCACCCGCTGACTGGGCGACGCAGAGGAGGATCTTGCGCGGAGGGGACGCGCTAAACGGCTTGAGATTGCGGTAGCTGGCCCGAAGCCACTGTCCGGAGGGCAGCAGGTACGGCGTTCACGAAGCTCTGGCGCGTTGCGCTGTGGTCGGGGCGGCAGCCGCGCCCGGCCGCAAGAGGGATATGTTATCCGTCTGGGATCACATCTGCTTCAGCGATATTCTGTCTCTTGCAACCCCTCCCAGAGTTGCGCGCACGAAATCGGACATCTGTCTTACGAGGTAAAGGCTCCCGAATTCGGTGAGATGGCTTTCATCCCAGAACAACAGCGCACCGTCCTCTTCGATTGAACAGTCACGATCGTCGCAAAGCGCCCTCCTCGGTGAGGTGAAGGGCATACCCAATTTCACGCTGAGAGAGTGCAGCGTCTCGTCGTCGCGAAACGATTCGCTTGCTGGAAATCGAGTGGACGGCAACCCTCTGTGCCTGAGCCAGAATGAAATCTCCGGCACAGGCGCGGCAAATGAGGGTGACTCCCCAACAAGGCCAACCGATGCCCCAGTCAACCGAACAGACTGGATCGTGTTCTCAAGGAGCTGGCGCAAGTAATATGGGTTTCTGAAAGCATTCCACCTCGCCGACAACAAGATCACATCTGGCCGCGCGTCCTTCACATAAGAGGCAATGCGCTCATTAAAGCCAGCGCAGTTCGGATTGTCGTATTCACGGTACAACAAAACCGGAGGACAACCCGCGAAAGTCGCCTCAACCAAGGAGAACCCATCGCGTTCGCCAAGCGCAGTCAGTCCTGGCGCCAGGTGGGCGGCGTGCGAGTCCCCCACAAGAGTACCTTGATGGACCGGTTGGGCCTGTCGAATCCAAAGGTGCATTGCCGCGCTTCCCAAGACGTCGCGACTTGATCCTTCATCAAAAAGCAGGTGCGCGAGTGGTAGCCATCCGGCCGGTGGAGGCTCGCGATTTGCGCGTCAAAACGCTTTGGGAACCCCTCGCCGATGTGCCCAACCAGACCCAATGCACCGAAGAAAGAGCAGAACGCTGCCGCCCCCCCGAATACCCAGATACTCGCCACCTTCGCTTGACGTGCAGGGCGCTCAATCAGTGGCAGCGTAACCGCTGATAACGCAAACGATGTTCCGAAAACAGCCAACTTCTCCAGTAAGCTTAGGTCACGAACGAGGTAGTATCTTGTGAAGACAATAACGGGCCAATGCCACAGATAGAGCGAATATGAAAGCTTCCCTACATAGGCGAGCGCCGGGTTGTTAAAAACGAAGCTCAATGTATCTTCGTTTCCAACACATGCGTAGATAACAAGCACGGTCCCCAGGCAAGGTACAACCGCCGCCAAACCAGGAAACGGTGTTTCAAAAGTGTATAGAACGACGGGGGTTATCAGAAGAACGCATCCTAACGCAGCGCACAATGAGCGAACGGCCGACTGCCGGGGTGGCAAGCTCTTCAAGGACGCCAGGATCGAACCGCAGAGCAATTCCCAGATTCGGTAGTGTGCAAGAAAGAATGAATCGCCACGGTCATAGTTTGGGAAGAAGACGGAAAGAGCCAGGGATGAAAGTGCGGCAACAGCAAGAAATGTGGTGAGGCCTTTCGCGAAGAAACGCCTCCATAGGTACATCGCTAGTGGAAAGATGACGTAGAATTGTTCCTCAACGGAAAGAGACCAAGTATGTAGCAGAGGTTTTGAATGAGCTGACGCCCCGAAATATCCGGACGTCATCCAGAAGTATATATTTGAGGTATATGTCGATACGGAAAATACGCTTTGGCTCAATCGTTTCAGGTCGATCGGAAGCAGAATCAAATAGCCCGCGATCAGGGTTGCGAGCACGACTAAAGATAGAGCCGGCAGGATGCGTCTTACCCGGCGTTCGTAGAACCAGATCACGGAGAAGCCGTGGTCAGCGTCCAATATTATTTTTGTAATAAGGTAGCCGGAGATGACAAAGAAAATATCGACTCCGACAAAACCTCCAGGGAAAGATTTCGAACTGAAGGTGGAAAAGCACGATCGACAGGACGGCCACAGCCCGCAGTACGTCGATATCAGGTCGGTACGTCAGAGGCATTCGGAGCCAAAGAGTTCTGTAAGGCCAAACTTGGTCAGCATCCCGACCGCGCACGCACGTCCTAGCTTGCGGCGCGTGAGTTGGCCGGGCTCGGTATGCTTACTCGCTCACTGAACCGTCGAAACAACTGTGAGTGTAGTCGCGACGTTACCGTACGCACGGCTTCCAGGGTAGCGGGGTTGTGGACAACCTAGAGCCGAAGAGTCGGTGCTCGGGCCGAAGGGGCTGAGGCGCGGGAGGCGGCGTGACGGAAGCCGGCCACTACAGCACTGCAAACGCGGAGCTGAGCGACGACGGCTCGACGCTCACGGTCTCCGTCCCGCTCACGTTGCGTCGTCGCGGGGGCCGCAAGTGGATCATCACTCCGCTGAAAGAACCGGACTGGAAACCGCCACGTTCGCGAATCGACAGCACGCTGGTGAAGGCGCTGGCGCGGGCCTTCCGCTGGAAGCGGCTGCTTGAGAATGGAACATATGGCTCGGTCGTCGAGCTGGCGACGGCCGAAGAGATCAACGAAGCCTACGTCCGGCGCATCTTGCGGCTCGCTCTACTGGCTCCGCCGGTTGTTGACGCTATCCTCGACGGCAGACAGCCGCCAAGCCTGCGGTTGGAGGATCTTCGCGGCGATCTTGCGATCGAATGGCGCACACAATGCCGGTTGCTCGGCTCGGGCTCTTGATGAAAATCGGAACCTGTCTGCGGTCGCTCGCGTTCGAGCCGGCGGACTACTCAGGTCAGCGGGGGGTTACCATCCGTGCCAAAGCACCGCGATCGTCTTTCGAGTAAGGCCCTTACCCCCTACCTTGTTCGGGTCTCCGTAGAGGCACCTGCGCATCATCGTCGATTGGTGACATTGCAACTGGACCGGTTTCTGAGCCGAGCCATGAGCCGGAAATGATGTTTGGGCGCGAGAGAGGTTAGACGACCTTCAGTTTGCGGGGAGGCTACCTACTCTTTCCGGCACCTCGAGCGCGCTCGGCCCATTTTCCGTTGGGGTTGGGGCTCGGGCCTCAATCGGATTTCTGATGTCATTCGACCTTTGAGCACCATCCATTCCAGCGACCAACACCTTGGACAACGGGCCCGACAGGAGCAGCGCGCCTAAGACGCTTAGATGATGGGAGTCTCTATACGCAAACGTATTTTGGACAAACGCACTGCATCTATCTTCATTACAAAACTCAGGCGTTGGATCGAAGAAGAAAGCGTGATGTGAGGCAGCTAGAGCGGACAATGCATCGTTGGTCACTTGCACCGTCCGCGTTTGCCAGGCGCGCGGCACATCGCAATATGTGAGACTCTTCCCGAGGAACGCAGCGCGCGCCAGGCAGCCACCACCCCCGTTGGGAAAAACCGGCACCTCCCCGAGTATGACGACCGTCTTTCCGATTGACTGCAGCTTCGCGACCAGCTCGTCCATTCTCGTTGTCAATTTTTTTGAAGTCGCCTCGTCCGCAGTCTCTTGCGTATCGGGCTGATTTAACGGGTTATCCTCATGTACAAGAGACGAATTCCAAAATCCGGCAACGATTACTAAACTGATCGCCTCGTCGTCACTTAATCGCCGAAGTACCGCCTCGTTGAACGCAATACAGGCTGCAACTGCCCGGCCCCTTTTCGCCCAGGGGGAGGGCACAAACAATGGGTTGCACGCCTGCATCGTGACTTGTTCTATGGGATAGTCGAGTTGCTTGGCGGCTTCCGCCAATCCCGGCCCGTAGGCATCGGCATGAGAATCACCCCATAAGATCGCCTTGGCAGGTGCCACACCCCCAAGGGCACAAGCGGGGATCGCCCGTTCGACTTGGTCGAGAGCACGCTCACGTAGGCAGGTTTTTGTTAGCGGACTGAAGCTTTCGGTGGCGGCACTGGCGGCGAGTGCCATCGCCGAAACTCGTTGTGGAAAACCGTATGACAGAACGCCTACAGCGCCGATAGCCGCAATGCTAAGAAGACTGGCCCCCGCCACGGCAAACAAGAAGCTGGAACGTGCGGCGCTGTAACCTCTGCGGAAAGGACGCTCGAAGTACCTCCACGAAAGAAAAGCCACAAGTACACTCACTCCGATCAGAGTGACGGCGTCGGTCGGCTGGAGCGGCTGCAATTTGGCCAATCGCCAAAATGCGAAAATTGGCCAGTGCCAGACATAGAGGGAATAAGAAATCAGTCCAAGGCCGACGAATGGCTTCGTGGCAAGCAAACGATTCAGCCAAGTGGGATTAGAGTCTCCGAGATAAATTACCAAGAGCGCCCCTAACGTCGGTGCAAGCGTTGCGATGCCAGGCATCAGCGGCCATCTGGAAGAATACAGTGCAATCGGTGCAAGCAGGAGCAGCGCGGCTAGAATAGCCACGATGCTCCGCAACTTTTCGGATCCCAACATCGGTCGATTCGTGACCGCCAGAGCAGCTCCAAGGAGGAGCTCCCAAAATCGGAACGGGGTGTAGAAGAACACCATCACCTCGCTCTTGTGACGAATTGCCCACTCGGTCGATACCACACCGAACACGATCCCGAGCCCCACAACCGGCAGCAAAAATCGGGGAAATCGAGACATTAGAATAAGCGCTATCGGCCACAGAATATAAAACTGTTCCTCTACAGCGAGTGACCAAAGATGAAGTAATGGCAGTTCCTTGGCAGCATCCTGAAAATAACTCATTTGATGCGCGAAGTAGAAGTTACTCGCGAAGAGGGCGGACGCGATAGCGCTGTTTGAGATCTTCTCCAGCTCTATCGGTGTAGCGAGGACGATCGATAGGGCACATACTGAGAGGGTGGCCAGAGCGTAGACTGGAAGAATCCGTCGTATCCGCCGGGCATAGAACGCGCGAAAAGTAAAAGACTCTGAGGCAATTTCCCTGGTGATGATGGATGTGATCAGGAACCCGGAGATCACGAAAAAAATGTCCACACCCACGAAACCGCCGCTAAATGCGGGTATTTCGCTGTGGAAGAGGATAACCGCGCCGATGGCTATAGCGCGCAGGCCATCTATGTCAGGTCGATATTGAGCATCGCTTCGGCCGGAATTGAACCCGCTTCGTCGATCGACGACATGCACCGGCCGTCCTCCGCATCATAAGGATGAGCTTTTGAGGAAGCGGCGCCGTACGAGAGACAGTGGCAGACGCTTAGGCGCATATATTGCCAGTTGAATTCGTCGTGGGCAAGGAGGTTGGCCCGCTAGTGCTCGGCCTGAGCCACTTGGACAGCCCGCTGGCTGCGTCACGCAAGCGACCGAGGTCCGCGCAAGGCAACTTTAGAAGCGAGAGAAACGCGAAATGTTTGCGCCGGCTCTCCCTAGATTTCAGTGGTTTGAACCTCAGGACCGATCGCGCGCGGTTCGGAGGTTTGGAGAAAAGGGAGCCAGAGAGAACACAGCGTGCTTCTTTTGGAAGAGCCGCGGTCCGAGGTCGGCCTGCGGGAATCCCGCCAAACTGCCAAGTCTGAGAGCCCAGAAGAGGCGGGGGAGAACGTGCGGGCGTGGGCAACTGGCGGAGGGAGAGGGATTCGAACCCCCGGTACGGTTGCCCGCACAACGGTTTTCGAGACCGCCCCGTTCAACCACTCCGGCATCCCTCCGCAGGGTTGAGACCGTGGTGATCAGGTCCGGCGTATCTAAAGGCTTGAACGCTGGCCGACAAGGCTGGTCGCCGAACTCCCGGGCGGACAATCACCCGTTGTCCGGCGCAATCGCGGGGGATACCAACGCGAGGGCTTCCTGTTACGAGCGGGGAATGGGAAGCGTCCGTGAAAGAACGCTTGTCCACGCGCGCGTGCCTGTGGTCGGGGCAAGCCCTCGGCGGGCGTGGACGGGTTGGGAGCGGGCCGATGCCGTGCCCGATTCGCCGCCAATCCCTTGACTTTTGGGCCCCTTTGCACTTTATCCCACGCGACGGCGCGAACCGCTTCACGGTCCGCGCCCTAATCGTTTGTCTCGCACAAGCTCCCGCCGGGGCCCGCGAGACGCGACTGAAAGAAGCCGGCCCGCTCAACGAAAAGAGCGAGGTTCGGCATCGAACGTGAGGATAAGATGTTCGCAGTCATCAAAACCGGCGGCAAGCAGTACCGCGTTGCCGCGGAAGAGACGCTTGCCGTTGACAAAGCTCGCCGGCGAGGCGGGCGATCAGGTCACCTTCGCCGACGTGCTCGTCGTTGGCGGCGATCAGCCGACGCTCGGCGCGCCGCTCGTCGATGGGGCGACCGTCGTGGCGGAGATCGTCGAGCATAAGCGCGGGCCGAAGGTCATCGCCTTCAAGAAGCGCCGCCGGCAGAATTCGCGGCGCAAGCGCGGCCATCGGCAGGATTTCACGCTCGTCAAGATCACCGAGATCCTGACCGACGGCGCGACACCGTCGGAGAAGAAGGCGAAGGCCGCGAAGAAGCCGCGCGCGGCGAAGCCCAAGGCAAGCGAGACGGAAGCGGCGGGCGACGCGGCGTAAGCGCACGCGCGCGCCCAGAGAATTCGAAGGAGATTTCACGATGGCACACAAGAAGGCAGGCGGCTCTTCGCGGAACGGCCGCGACACCGCGGGCCGGCGCCTCGGCGTCAAGAAGTCCGGCGGCCAGGCGGTCGTGCCGGGCAACATCATCGTGCGCCAGCGCGGCACCAAGTGGCGCGCGGGCGACGAATGTCGGCGTCGGCAAGGACCATACGATCTTCGCGCTGGTCGAGGGCCGCGTGGCGTTCAAGACGAAGGACGGCGGACGCTCCTACGTCTCCGTCGAGCCGCACCCGGAGCCCGCCGAGTAGCCGGCAGGCATGCCGGCGTCCCGCAGACCCGGCGCCAAGTTCAAGGAAGGGGAAGCGGGAAGCCGCTTCCCCTTTTTCGTTGGAGCCGACGACCGTGGCGATCTCGAGCGCAAAGACCGAAAGGCCTGTCCCCGGCCTAACCTTGACCCGGGCGACGCCGGATCATGCTGCGGGCGTTTTCTCCTTGCTCAACGACAATGATATCGCCCGGATGTTGGCGCGCGTTCCGTGGCCGCTCTCGTTTACTGACGTGGAGAGCCATCTCGGCCGCGCCGACGAGACCGGCGTCGAGGACCACGTCGTCTTTGACGGCGCCACACTTGTCGGTTGCGTCTCACTCAAGGCGCCCGGGACCGGCAAGCCGCCGCGCAAGATGCCGCGGCTCGGATACTGGATCGGAAGACCCTTCTGGGGCCGCGGGCTATGGCACGACGGCCGTCGCACTGCTTTGTGCCATGGCGTTTGAAAGACATGAGGGCGCTCACCTCGGCGCCGGCGTCTTCCACGACAACGCCGCCTCGCGCAGCCTGCTTGAGAAGCTTGGCTTTGCCGAGGCTGGGAGCTACCCGACCTTCAGCGTCGCACGCGGAGTCGAAGTGCCGACATTCGACATGCAGCTCACCCGCGCGGACTGGGAGGAGGGGCGCGTATGAAATTCCTCGACCAGGCCAAGGTCTATATCCGCTCCGGCGACGGCGGCGCGGGCGCGGTCTCCTTTCGCCGCGAGAAGTTCATCGAGTTCGGCGGGCCCGACGGCGGCGACGGCGGGCGCGGCGGCAACGTCTTCGCGGAAGCTGTCGACGGGCTGAATACCCTGATCGACTATCGCTACCAGCAGCACTTCAAGGCGAAGACCGGCGGCCACGGCATGGGCCGCGACCGCCATGGCGCCAAGGGCGCCGACGTGGTGCTCCGCGTCCCGGTCGGCACGCAGATATTCGAGGACGATAACGAGACGCTGATCGCCGACCTCGCCAAACTCGGCCAGCGCGAGCTTCTGGCTGAAGGCGGGAACGGCGGCTTCGGCAACGCGCATTTCAAGTCGTCCACCAACCGCGCGCCGCGCCGCGCCAACCCCGGCCAGGAAGGCGGAGAGAAGTGGATTTGGCTCAGGCTGAAGCTCATCGCCGATATCGGCATTATCGGCCTGCCGAATGCGGGGAAGTCCACGCTGCTTGCCCGCGTCACTGCGGCGAAACCGAAGATCGCCGACTATCCCTTCACGACGCTGCATCCGAACCTCGGCGTCGTCCGCCACAAGGGCGCACGAGTTCGTGCTCGCCGACATTCCGGGGCTGATCGAGGGCGCGCACGAGGGTGCGGGGATCGGCGACCGTTTCCTCGGCCATGTCGAGCGCTGCCGTGCGCTGATCCATCTCGTCGACGTGGCCGGCGATGACCCGGGCAACGCTTACGAGACGGTGCGCGGCGAGCTTGCTGCCTACGGGCATGGGCTGGCGGAGAAGGAAGAGATCGCGGTGCTTTCGCGCGCCGACATCGCGACGCCGGCGCAGCTGAAATCGGCGAAGACGAAGATACGACGCGGCGCCGGCCGCATGCCGCTCGTTATCTCGGCGGCGACAGGGCAGGGGATCGAGGCGCTGCTCGATCGCTGCCTTGAGGTCGCCATCGGCAAAGAGGTGGAAGCGACCGCTGCGCCGGACTCACGCTGGAGCCGGCCGTGAAGCGCAAGAAGATCGCGGATCATCGGCGCATTGTGGTGAAGGTCGGCTCTTCGCTTCTCGTCGACGGCGCGACTGGAAAGCTCGACCGCGACTGGCTTGCGTCGCTCGCCGCGGACATCGCTGCGCTTGTCGCGAAGGAGCGGCAGGTTCTCGTCGTCTCCTCCGGCGCGATCGCGCTCGGCCGCGGCGCGCTTGGCCTTGGGCGCGGCGTCCTCAAGCTGGAAGAGGCGCAGGCCGCCGCCGCCGCCGGGCAGATCGCGCTGGCCGGCGCATGGGCCGAATGCCTCGGCGAGCGCGGACTGAAGGCGGCGCAGATCCTGCTGACCCTCGGCGACACCGAGGAGCGGCGGCGCTATCTGAACGCCCGCGCCACGCTGGCGACGCTTCTCAAGATGCGCGCGGTGCCGGTCATCAACGAGAACGACACCGTCGCGACCGCCGAGATCCGCTACGGCGACAACGACCGGCTTGCCGCGCGCGTCGCCGCGATGGCCGGCGCCGACTGCCTCGTGCTTCTCTCCGATGTCGACGGGCTCTACAGCGCGCCGCCCGCGTCCGATCCGTCTGCCTCGTTTATCGACTTCGTCCCTTCGATCACCTCTGCCATCGAGGCGATGGCGGGCGCGGCCGGGTCTGAGCTCTCGCGCGGCGGTATGAAGACCAAGATCGAGGCCGGCAAGATCGCGACGGCGGCAGGGGCTGCAATGGCGATCGCGAGCGGGAGGCGGAAGAACCCGCTCGCCGCGATTGACGCGGGCGAGCGTTGCACCTGGTTTGCACCGCAATCGACACCGGCGAGCGCGCGCAAGGCGTGGATCGCGGGCCATCTTGAGCCGCGTGGGACGATCACGGTCGATGCCGGCGCGGAGGCGGCGCTGAAATCCGGCAAGAGCCTGCTGCCTGCCGGTGTCGCTGCAGTCTTCGGCGCCTTCACGCGCGGCGACGCGGTCATCATTCGCAGCGCGAGCGGCATCCGAGCTGGGCCGCGGCCTCGTCGCTTTCGACGTGGAGGACGCGAGAAAAATCGTGGGAAAGCGCTCGAGCGAGATCGAAGCTGTCCTCGGCTATCGCGGCCGCGCCGAGATGATCCACCGCGACGACATGGTGCTGCGAGGCGGCTGAAAAACGGGTCGCGGACGCGTGCGCCTAGGGTATCGCCTTCATGCTGCGAAGGGTCGCGGCGACTGCCTCGTCGAGCGGCGTGTGCGGCTCCGTGCCAAGGCGCCTGATGAGCTTGCTGTTGTCGAGGCGAAGCGGCCTTTGCCACAGATATCGCATCTCGATGAGCTCGCGCATGAACACTACGAATGGAGATGCGACGTAGACCAAAACCCACGGGAAGGCGCGGATCGGCAGATCGGGGTTTTCGGCCGCGCGGCGCACCGACGCGCAAATCTCGACACCTGGATCGAGCCAATAGCCGCCAAAGTGAAAGACCTCGAACGCATCGAGATCCTTTTCGATCTCGGCGAGTTGCGCGACGGTCTCCGCAAGGTCGGGGAGATATGCCCAGGCATGACCGACATTGGGTTTTCCGGGATACGTGACCTTCCGTATCGGGGCGTTCGGCTTCACCATCGCCGCGCTGAACCACGATCCGCCGGACGCAGCTAGGAAATCGCCGGCGCGTACGACGACCGAGCGCACGCCGCCGCTGGCTGCGCCGGCGAGCATCGCTTCCATCTCGACACGCACGGCCCCTTTGCGCGTGGTCGGATTCTGCGGCGATGTTTCATCGACGACAGCGCCGGCGTCGGGTCCGAAGTTGTAGACGTTACCGGGAAAGATGAGCCGGGCGCCGCTTGCCTTCGCGGCCGCGATGGCGTTCGCGAGCATAGGGATCGCAAGCTCCCGCCAGCGCTTGTATCCGGGCGGATTGGCGCCGTGGAAGATGAGGCTGACGTTATTGGCTGCGGTGCGAACGTCCGCCGCGCTCATGGCGTCGCCCTTCACCCATTCGACCGACGGAGCTTCGCCGCCGGACTTCCGCGCCCGCTCGGGATCACGGTGCATGGCGCGGACGCTCCACCCATGGGCGGCGAGTGCCTTTGCAACCGCGCGTCCGGCGCCACCTGTGGCGCCGATCATCAGCGCCGTCCGGCCTGCGTTCCTCGGCGTTCGGTCGTTGCCTGCGGCCATCGGCGCAACCTGTCGAATCGCGTCGGAGACCGCAAGCCTGTCGCACTTAGTTGATGTCTTCGGCCTCGAGCGACCGCTTCCTTCCGGAGATCATCGCGGCAACGAGATTCTCGCGATGCCGGTAGCTCGCCAGCACGACGCCGACGAGATGGAAGCCGATCAGAAGCAACAGGCCGTGCGCAAGGTAGTGGTGCACATGCTGCATCCACACGACGCCCCAGAACGTGTCGGTCGTCAGGAGCCAACCCGTCACGGCAGTCGATGCCATCGCCAGCATCAGGACGACGATCATGGCGCCGCCTGCGGGGTTGTGGCCGACATAGCGCGGCTCGCTGCCCTTAAGAATCGCCTTCAGGTAAGCGAGAACCGTTCGCGGCGGGCGGACGAACTCCGAGAAGCGGGCATAAGGCGTTCCGACGAAGCCCCATGCGGCTCGCACGACGACAAGGCCGCCGGCGACATAGCCCGCGAAGGAGTGCAGGTCATCCCAGGAGTGGGCGCTGAGCCATGCGACCGCAAAGCTCAGCACCAAACTCCAATGGAAGAGTCGCACCAGGGGATCCCAGACGCGCACCCTTGGCATCTTATCGGGCGCTCGTCCGCTCGATCAATTCTCGCCGGCTTCGGCGTTGTTGAGCTTCTCGAGCGTCTCGGCGTTGTAGGCGAGGTTCATGCGCTTCCCGGCGGTGTCGGTCGCGTAGACTTCGTAGCAGCCCTTCTCGACCTTGATCTGGCGGACCGTGAGACCCTCAGACTTGAGCTGCGCTTCGAGACTGGACTGCGGCTGCCAGCTTGCCTTCGGAGCGGTGCTGCAGGTTCCCGCTGCAAAGGCGGGGCTTGCGACGGCGAACGCCATAGCGGCGAGCAAAGCGACTTTCATGAAGGTCTCCAGAGTTGATCGTGGGCGCAAACGACAGGGAGGCGTCGTCTGCGAGCGCGGTCTCT
This sequence comes from uncultured Alphaproteobacteria bacterium, assembly GCA_963761005.1. GTDB lineage: Bacteria > Pseudomonadota > Alphaproteobacteria > Rhizobiales > Afifellaceae > DASWJZ01. Next base: position 29,642 of record CAVXFK010000017.1, on the reverse strand, counting down.
AGTCGAGGCGACCTGACAGGAGCCTGACAGCGTCAGTCAGGAAGCTGACAAGTGAGCCGCTGAAGGCCGCTGCGTTATCGGCGCGACGACTTCGATGAGAACAGACGACGGGCGGCTCGCGCGTGCCGGGACTCTGCGCTGACTTACAGCGCGCCAGTTCTTGCCGTGCGCGTTGGAGCAACCACTGATCGGAGGCTCCGCTTTAATCGACCGGGCCGAAATGTCGCACGCAGAGGCCGGGCCTTCGCCGGGAGTGAAAATTGCTGCGATAAGTGTTTGCGAGAACGGGAAAGTTGCCCGCGAAGGCTGCATTCCAACCCATTGAAATCTTACGATTATTTAATCCGCAGCCTGGCCACTTCGCCAGATTTAGGACGCAATTCGGTCACAGCGAAGCCGCCCTGCCTATGGGCGCGGTAGCAAGATCGCCGGCCCCCTCGGGTTCGAGTTTCAACGATGCCGGGAAACAACGATGCTTCTTAAACGCGCACTTCCGATCGCCGCTGCGATTGCTCTCGCTCTTTCGCCCTTCGGTTTCGCCTACGCCCAGATGTCCGCCACCGGGTCGGCGGCAAGCGAGCAGAAGCCGACCGGTCTTTGGCTCCTGACCGACTATCCCGACCTCACCGCGCAGATCGGCAACGAGGCCAAGATCTCCGTCACCCTGCAGAACGCCAACCTCCCACCGGAGCGCGTGGCGCTATCGGTTGAAGGGCTTCCGCAGGGATGGAAGTGGAAGCTCAACGGGGGCGGGCGTGAGATTTCCGCCGCGATGGTCGGCACGAACGAGACGCGCGGTATCCAGCTCTCGGTGACGCCGCCGGCGGACGCCAAAACGGACACCGTGAGCTTCAACGTCATTGCCAAGGCGCCGGACCAGACGCTGACGCTGCCGATGACCCTGCACCTCACCGCCGCCGAACCCGCGAAGCTCGACCTCAGTCCTGAGCTGCCGGCGCTTCGCGGCACGCCGAGCTCGTCCTTCGATTTCCAGGTGGCGATCAAGAACGACAGTCCCGACGACGCGACGGTCAATCTGGTCGCGCAGGCTCCCGACGGGTTCGTTGCCACCTTCAAGGAGCAGTACGGCACGCAGGAGCTGACAAGCCTCCCGATCAAGGCGGGCGAGTCGAAGACGGTAAAGCTCTCGCTTCAGCCCCCGCATGATGCCGCCGCCGGCAACTATCCGGTGGTCATGCAGGCTGCGAGCGCCAACGCTTCGGCACAGACGCAGCTCGTTGCCCAGGTCACGGGGCAGCCGAACCTGACCCTCGCCGGGCCCGGCGGACGGCTCTCGGGCGAAGCGACCGCAGGCAAAGCCGAGACCTTCGCCTTCGACATCGGCAACAGCGGCTCCGCCCCGGCGAACGAGGTCCACTTCACCGCGAACGCGCCCTCCGGATGGAAGGTGGCGTTCCGGCCCGATCAACTTTCCGGGCTCGCCACCGACGGGCATCAGCCCGTGCAGGTCGAGATCACGCCGTCGGAGAAGGCGATCGCCGGCGACTATATGGTTGCCATCCGCGCCAACGGCGGCGGCACTTCCGCGAGCGCCGACTTCCGCACAACGGTTACCACGTCGACGGTCTGGGGAATCGCCGGGCTCGGCATCATCGCCGCTGCGGTGCTGGTGTTGGCGCTTGCTGTGACGCGTTACGGCCGCAGATGAACGCGCCCGTCATCGAAACCCACGGCCTCACGAAGCGCTACGGCAATGTGACGGCCGTCGACAGCCTCGATCTCTCGATCGAGGCGGGGGAGGTCTTCGGACTGCTTGGGCCGAACGGCTCCGGCAAGACGACGACGATCCTGATGATCCTCGGCCTCACCGATCCGACCGCAGGCTCGGTGCGCGTGCTCGGCCGCGATCCGTTGCGTGAGCCGCTCGCGGTCAAGAAGCGTGTCGGTTACCTGCCGGACGCCGTCGGCTTCTACGATCAGCTCACCGCGCGGGAGAACCTCGCCTATGCCGCGCGGCTGCAGGGACTGCGTTCCTCCGAGGCGGCGGAACGTATCGCGACGGTGCTCAAGGAGGTGCGCCTCGACCACGTTGCCAACCGTCGCGTGTCGACGTTCTCGCGCGGCATGCGGCAGCGGCTCGGGGTTGCCGACGTGCTTCTGAAGGAAGCGGAAGTGGCGATCCTCGATGAGCCGACGTCGGGACTCGATCCGCAGTCGACGCAGGAGCTCCTCGACCTGATCCGGCAGATGGCGCGGCGCGGGATGACGATCCTGCTTTCCTCGCACCTTCTCACCATGGTGCAGAGCATCTGCGACCGCGTGGCGCTCTTCAACCTGGGGCGGGCGGGGCTCATCGGCCGCGTCGGCGACCTCGCAGCGGAAGTGCTTGGCGGGTCCTACGTGATCGAGGTCGATGCGACCGGGGTCGATGTCGTCAATGCGTTGAGCGGCATCGATGGAATCTCGGCCGTGGCACCGCTGCAGGGCAACGTCTACCGGGCCGACTGCACGCGCGACGCGCGCTCCGACATCGCGCGCCGGATCGTCGAGGCCGGCGGAGCCCTCACCAACATGAGCATGGACCGGTCGAGCCTCGACGAGGTCTATGTCCGTTATTTCGAGAAGGTGGCCCATGCGGCGTGAAGGCTCTCCCTTTACCGGTCTTTCGGCCGTCGCCATGAAGGAGGCGGCCGATCACCTGACGAGCGCGCGCATGCATCTCACGATGCTGCTCGTGATTCTGACCGCCTTCGGCGCGGTCTATGCCGCGATCGGGGAGATCAAGGACACGGTGGGGCAGGACCCGTTTCTGTTCCTCCGGCTCCTTACGACGGCGCGCGACCCGCTGCCGTCCTTCGTCTCGCTTCTGACGCTGCTCCTGCCGCTCGTCGCCATCTCGCTCGGCTTCGACGCCATCAACGGTGAGTACAACCGGCGCACGATCAGCCGGGTGCTCTCGCAGCCGATCTATCGTGACGCGCTTCTGACCGGAAAGTTCCTCGGCGGGCTGATCGTGCTCGGCATCTGCCTCGTGACGCTCTGGCTGCTTCTGACCGGGCTCGGAATTCTGACTTTGGGCTTGCCGCCGTCGGGCGAGGAGACGCTGCGCGGTGTCGCCTTCCTGATCGCCTCGCTCGCTTATGCCGGCGTGTGGCTGGCGATCGCGGTCCTCTTCTCAACCCTCTTCCGCTCGCCGGCGACCTCGGCGCTCGCGGCGCTGACGCTCTGGCTCTTCTTCGCGATCTTCTGGGGCATGCTGACGCCGCTCCTTGCGCAGGCGCTTGCGCCGGTCAATCCGTTCGATCCGTCGACCGCGGTCTTCCAGGTCGAGCTCGGGCAGGACCTCGCGCGTATCTCGCCGAACACGCTCTTCGGCGAAGCGACGCTCGCGCTTTTGAATCCGGCGACGCGGAGCCTCGGCCTCGTCTTCATGTCGCAGCTCCAGGGCGCGCTCGTCGGGGCGCCGCTTCCCTTCGGGCAGAGCGCGCTTCTGATCTGGCCGCAGCTTTCCGGACTGATCGCCGCGATGGTCGTCGTCTTTACGCTCGCCTACGTGTCGTTCCAGCGCCAGGAGATACGGGCCTAGCGGCGCTGATCCGGCATCCCAGCGACCTGAGGTGCTGCCCCACGGAGTTGTCAGAGCCCTCGCGCCGCGATAGAGCGATGCGTCCGATCGTTGAGAAACCGGATGAACGCGAAGCGCAACGAGCTTGCCGCGGGTGAGGCACCCGACGTCGAAGCCCTGATGCAGGGGATCGGCGAGCGAGCGCGCGCGGCTGCAGCCGAGCTTGCCAACGCCTCGACCGAAGCGAAGAACGCCGCGCTTCGCGCCGCTGCGGCGGAGCTGCGCCAGCAGGCGGTCGATATCCTCGTCGCGAACGGCAAGGATGTCGCCGGGATGGAGGCGGCGGGGAGCTCCAAGGCGCTGATTGACCGCGCGCAGCTCGATCCTCTGCAGGGTCGAGGCGATTGCGCGATCGCTTGAGGAGATCGCCGAGCTTCCCGATCCGGTCGGCACGGTGATCGCCGAATGGGACCGCCCGAACGGTCTCCATATCGAGCGTGTGCGCACACCGATCGGTGTCATCGGCATCATCTTCGAGAGCCGCCCGAACGTCACTGCCGATGCCGGCGCGTTGGCTATGAAGGCGGGGAACGCTGTGATCTTGCGCGGCGGCTCCGATGCACATCGAAGCTCCGCGGCGATCCACCGCTGTCTCGTTGACGGGCTCTGCACGGCCGGCCTGCCGGAAGATTCGATCCAGCTTGTGCCGACGCAGGATCGCGAGGCGGTCGGCGCGATGCTCCGCGGCCTCGACGGTGCGATCGACGTGATCGTGCCGCGCGGCGGGAAGAGCCTGATCGCGCGAGTCCAGGGCGAAGCGCGCGTGCCGGTCTTCGCGCACCTCGAAGGTGTCTGCCACGTCTATGTGCACGCGGCAGCGGACCTTGAGATGGCGAAGAAGATCGCGGTCAATGCCAAGATGCGGCGGACCTCGATCTGCGGTGCTGCAGAGACTCTTCTCGTCGACAAAGCTTGTGCAGGGAGTCACTTGCGGCCGCTCGTCACAGCGCTTCAGGAGGCAGGCTGCACGGTGCGCGGTGACGCGGCGACCGAAGCGGTGGCGGAGGGCGTCGAGCCGGCGACCGAAGAGGATTGGTACAAGGAGTATCTCGACGCAACCATCGCGGTGTGCGTCGTCGATGGGCTCGACGAGGCGATCCGCCACGTCGCGACCTATGGCTCACATCATACCGACGCGATCGTCACCAACGACACGGCAGCTGCCGAGCGCTTCATGGACGAGGTCGATTCCGCCATCGTGCTCCACAACGCGTCTACCCAATTCGGTGACGGCGGCGAGTTCGGCATGGGGGCGGAGATCGGGATCGCGACCGGCAAGCTCCACGCGCGCGGGCCGGTCGGCCTCGAGCAGCTCACGAGCTTCAAGTATCGCGTACGCGGCTCCGGCCAAATCCGTCCTTGAGAATCGAAAACCGGCCGAGCAGGGTCTTCCTTGGGCTGCCGCCGCACGGGTCGGGTCAGCGGATCGGGCTCTTTGGCGGCTCGTTCAATCCACCGCATGAGGGACACCGTCGCGCAAGCCTGCTCGCGTTGAAACGCCTCCATCTCGACCGGGTCTGGTGGATGGTGACGCCTGGGAACCCACTCAAGTCGAACGGCGGCCTGCCACCGCTTCGCGAGAGGATGGCGGCGGCGGCAGAAATTGCCGCTCATCCGCGCATCTTCGTGAGCGGGGCGGAGACAGGTTTCAGAACGCGTTACACCGCGGACTTAATCGCGATCCTTAAGGCACGGGACCCGAGGACGCGCTTCGTCTGGATCATGGGGAGCGACGGCCTCGTCGACTTTCACCGCTGGGAGAACTGGCGGGGAATTGCGTCCTCTGTGCCGATCGCCGTGGTCAACCGGCCGAAGACGCTGCTTGCCCCACTTTTTTCGCGTGCTGCGCAGGCGCTGTCGCGCTATCGCGTCGACGGAGACGATGCCCGCGTGCTTCCCGGCCTTAGGCCCCCGGCCTGGATATTTCTCACCGGCCCGCGCGCTTCCGCCTCCTCTACGGCGCTCAGAAACGCGTCTTGAAACCGTAACGATTGCACCCCTATCTTATCCCTTGCGCGGCCACGCCGCGATTCGCGTGGAGACAAGGGGACCAGACACTGTCCGACATGACCCGCTCTGTTGAAGGCGCCAAGTTCGGTGCGCCTTCCGCGGCCTCCCTGTTGGCGGCCAATGCGTCAAGGGAAGCTTTGAAAACCGTCCTTGCGAGCCTCGACGATGCCAAGGCCGAGGACACCGTCACCATCGACATCCAGTCAAAATCGGCGCTCGGCGACTATATGGTCGTCGCTTCCGGCCGTTCGCACCGGCACGTCGGCGCCATTGCCGACCGCCTGGTGGCCGACCTGAAGCAGGCGGGCTTCGGCCCGGTGCGCGTCGAGGGCCTGCGTCACGGCGATTGGGTGCTGATCGATGCCGGCGACCTCATCGTGCATGTGTTCAGGCCGGAAGTGCGCGAGTTCTACAACATCGAGAAGATGTGGGCGGCCGAGCCCTATTCGGAGCGGCGCGCTCTCGCCTGAGCCTCGATGGACGTCGCCATAGCCGCGGTCGGCCGGCTGAAGGCCGGCCCTGAGCGCGAGCTTTGCGAGCGCTACCTCGACCGCGCGCGAAGAGGCGGGCGTGCCCTCGGGCTGAGAGCGTTCAAGGTCGAGGAGGCGGCAGAGTCCCGGGCGATACGGCCGAAGGACCGCATCGCCGATGAGGAGCGGGCGCTCCTTGACTTCATCAAGCCGAGCGATCGCGTTGTCTGCCTTGCAGTTGACGGTGAGCTTACCGACAGCGACGCCTTCGCTGCGTCGCTTCGAGGAGCTGCGGATTCGGCTCTGTCCCGCACGGTCTTCGTGATCGGCGGCCCGGACGGGCTTGGCGAGGGATTGCGGAAGCGCTCTGACGGCGCAATGTCATTTGGGCGGATGACCTGGCCGCATCAACTGGTGCGGGTTCTGCTCGCAGAACAGCTCTACCGTGCGACAACAATACTTTCCGGCCACCCCTACCATCGGGCATAATGTTAAACCATTGTTCGCTATACGATCGGGAATGACCCGCGGCAGCGTAGTCCTTGTTCTTTTGCTTGCCGGCCTCACGTTCCTCGCGGAGCCGCACTACGGGCGCGCGGCCGATGCCAAAGCGCCGGACGCTGCGCTTGGCGAGCTTCGCAACGGGGAGGGGAGTCCCGCCGATCGCAAGCAGGCGCGCGAGGCCGAGCTCGACGCGATCCGCCGCTCGATCGAGGTCTCCGAGCGCCGCCAGCAGGAGCTGCACGACGAGATTGCCGGCCTCGACAAGGACAGCGCTGCGCTCAACGCCGATCTTATCGCCACAGCTCAGCGCTTTCGTTCGACCGAGGAGGAAGTCAGCCGCATCGAAGCGAGGCTCGACGATCTGCATGGCCAGGCGGAGGCTGTTCGCAAATCACTGCATGAGCGCCGCGGCGTGATGGCGGACGTGCTGATGGCGCTGCAGCGCATCGGCCGCACGCCGCCGCCGGCGATCCTTTCGCGCCCGGAAGATGCGCTTGCCGCGATTCGCGGCTCGATCCTCGCCGGCGCGGTGCTTCCCGATCTCCGCGCGGCGGCGGAGAAGCTCGCGACCGAGCTTTCGAACTTGACCCACCTCACCGCTCAGATCGAGACGGAGCGCGACACGCTTCGCGCGCGCTACGCATCGCTCAGCGACGAGCAGGCGCGCATCAACCTCCTGATGAATGCCAAGAAGGAGCAGCGCTCGCAGACGGAGGCGGCGCTGGCCGCGGAGAAGGACAAGTCTGCAGAGCTCGCCGGCAAGGCGGAGAACCTTCAGTCGCTGATCGCAACGCTCGAAAGCCAAGTTGCCGCAGCCGCCAAGGCGGCCGAAGACGCGAAGAAGGCTGCACTGGCGACCGCCCACGCCAGTCGCGAGGAAGCCGCGCGGCGGCTCGCCGACACGAGCCGCATCGCACCGGCGGTCCACTTTGCCGACGCCAAGGGGCTTCTAACGTGGCCCGTAGCCGGCCAGAAGATTCTCGGCTTCGGCGATCCGGACGGGCTCGGTGGCGAGAGCCAGGGCATCACTCTTGCCACTCGCCCTGGTGCGCCCGTGCTTGCGCCGGCGGACGGCTGGGTGGTCTATGCCGGGCCGTTCCGCTCCTACGGGCAGGTCTTGATCCTGAACGCCGGTGACGGCTATCACATCGTGTTGGCAGGAATGGAGCGGATTGACGCAGCACTCGGCCAGTTCGTGCTTGGCGGCGAGCCGGTTGCGGTGATGGGCTCCACCAGGCTGGCGAGCATTGGTGACATAGACCATACTTCCGCCCAGCCGATTCTTTACGTCGAGTTTCGAAAAGATGGGAATTCGATCGATTCAGCGCCATGGTGGGCGCCGGAGAGTGAGGTCAACGGATGATGCGTAGGTTTACCCTCTTGGCGGCAGGAGCCGTCGTGGGCGCCGTCGTGATGGGCGGCATTGCCCAATTTGGGGGCGTCGGAGGCGCGACAGCCGCCGCGACCGACACTTATCGGCAGCTCAATCTCTTCGGCGACGTGTTCGAGCGCATCCGCTCCGATTACGTCGAGGAGCCCGATGACGCGAAATTGATCGAAGCCGCCATCAACGGGATGCTGTCCTCGCTCGACCCGCATTCGAGCTACCTGAACGCCAAAGACTACCAGGACATGCAGGTGCAGACGCGCGGGGAGTTTTACGGCCTCGGCATCGAAGTCACGATGGAGAACGACCTGATCAAGGTCATCTCGCCCATCGACGACACGCCGGCGTTCAAGGCGGGCGTTCTTGCCGGCGACCTTATCACCGAGCTCGACGGCGAATCCGTGCAGGGCCTGACGCTCCGCGACGCGGTCGAGAAGATGCGCGGGCCGGCCAATTCGTCGATCACGCTGACGATCGTTCGCCAAGGTGTCGAGAAGCCGCTCAAGATCACCGTCGTGCGCGACGTGATCCGCGTGCAGTCGGTGAAGCAGCGCGTCGAGAACGACGTCGGCTATATCCGCATCTCCTCGTTCAGCGAGCAGACGATGGACGGGCTTGAGAAAGCCATCGATACGATCGACTCGCAGATCCCGGAAGATCAGCAGAAGGGCTTCGTGCTCGATCTCAGGGGCAACCCCGGCGGCCTGCTTGACCAGGCGGTGCTCGTCGCGGACGCCTTCCTCGACCACGGCGAGATCGTCTCGACGCGCGGCCGCCATGCGGACGAGGTTCAGCGCTTCAGCGCACGCGCCGGCGATCTGATCCACGGCAAGCCGCTCATCGTGCTCATCAACGGTGGCTCGGCGTCGGCTTCCGAGATCGTTGCCGGCGCGCTGCAGGATCACCGCCGCGCGACGCTGATCGGCACGCGTTCGTTCGGCAAGGGCTCGGTGCAGACGATCATTCCGATCGGCCGTGCCGGTGCGATCCGGCTGACGACCGCGCGCTATTACACGCCGTCCGGCCGCTCTATTCAGGCCAGGGGCATCGACCCCGACATTGACGTTCTGCCAGAGTTGCCGCCCGACGTTAAGGACTTCCAGACGGTGACCGAGGCGGAGCTTCGCGGGCATCTGCTCAACGACGGCGAGTCGAGCACAAACGACGCGCAAAGCTCGCAGAGCTCCGACGCCGCAGCTGCCCCCGCCCCGAGCGACAGCGGGACCGGGACCGGCACCACCGACGGGAAGGACGAGAAGGCGCCGAGCGGTGCGCTCGCTTCCTATGTCCCGGAGGACCCGAAGCTCGACAAGCAGCTGAACTACGCGCTTGATCTTCTTCGCGGCATCCAGGTGAACGCGCGCTTCCCCGCCACGCCCGCGGAAGGCGTTCCAAACTAGAAACGCGATACGGCGGGACGCGGCTCTTTTTGAAGCTCGCGTCCCGCCAGCGGTTTCGCAGGAGGGCGGCTCAGAGTATATCTTGGCGCGAATCGCTGGCGTATGTTTTGCGTGCGCGTCGGCACCGTTCGAACGGGAGTTCGATGCCGAAGAACGATCTCACGCAGCCGATTCCCGGAGCGACAGCTCCACGTCCGCCGGTGCAGCGGCGTTCGGTCGTAGCCCCGATCCTGATTTCGACAGCCGTTGTCGTCGCGCTCTTCGCAGCGCTTTGGATTGCTGTCGTCGACAACCCTGACGGCGGCCATCCGGTCGCGGTGGCATCGATCGAAGCGGCGGTTCCGGCAGCGACCGGTAGCATCGCGCCCAGCGGTGACACGCAGTCTTCTCTTCAGCAGCCCGCCGCGCAATCGTCATCCGACGATTTGCAGCTTGCTGCGCTGCCGATGCTTCCGCCGGCGATCGCCGGCGACCCGAGCCTCATCGAGACGTCGAGCTACGGACCGCTGCCGCGCGTCTCGCCGGACGGGCGCCGTCCGCGCGAGGCCTATGCCCGCCGCTCTGCACCTGTGCCCGAAGGCGTGCCGCGCATCGTGATCGTCGTAGGGGGGCTCGGTCTCAGCCAGACCGGCACGCAGAAGGCGATCGAGGTGCTGCCCGAAGACGTGACGCTCGCCTTCGCGCCCTACGGGTCGAGCCTTGAGCGCTGGGTCTCAAAGGCGCGTGAGAAGGGGCACGAGGTGCTTCTCCAGATTCCGCTCGAGCCGATGGACTATCCGGACGTCAATCCGGGCGAGCACACGCTGCTCGTCGCCGGCGGTGCGGCCAACCGCGAGGATCTCCACTGGGTGCTCGGTCGCATGACCGCCTATGCCGGCGTCATGAACCACATGGGCGCGCGCTTCCTTCAGGACGAGCACGTCGGTGGTGCCGTTCCTCGGCGAGATCGGCGAACGCGGCCTCTTCTACCTCGACGACGGAACGGCGGAGCAGGACGTCGCCGCGAAGGTCGGCGCAGGGGCTCGAAGGTTCCGGTCGTGATCGCCGAACGGACGCTCGATCGCGTGCGCACGCCGTCGGCGATCGAGAGCGAGCTTGCCGGACTTGAGCAGACTGCGCGTGCGCGCGGCCTTGCGGTCGGCGTCGCCTCGGCGTTTCCGACTTCGGTCGAGGCGATCGCGAAATGGGCGCGCGACGCCGAGGCGCGCGGGATCATCATCATCCCGGCAAGCGCCGCCGCGAATTCCTGAGAGCCGATGGCGGAAGCCGAGCGTCTCTACCGGCCCTGTGTCGGCATCGCGCTCTTCAATCGCGAAGGACGGGTCTTCGTCGGCCGCCGCCGGGTCGGCGCGCAAGGAGGGCCATCTGCGCCACGCCTGGCAGATGCCGCAGGGCGGCATCGACGCGGGCGAAGCGGCCGCTGACGCGGCGCACCGCGAGCTCTACGAGGAGACGAACGTCCGCTCCGTCGAGCCGCTCGCGGAAGCAGAAGATTGGCTGAGCTACGATATCCCGACGCCGCTTGCAGGCCTTGCCTGGAAGGGGCGCTATGTCGGCCAGCGGCAGAAGTGGCTCGCCTTCCGCTTCACCGGCGAGAGACCGAGATCGATGTCGAGCGGCCGGGCGGCGGAAAGCACAAGCCGGAGTTCGGCGCTTGGCGCTGGGAGCGGCTCGAGCGCGTTCCGAAGCTGATCGTGCCGTTCAAGCGCGCCGTCTACGAGAAGGTGGCGGAGAGATTCGCGCCCTTCGCGCGTCCGGCCGAGGAGGCGTGAACGCCTCGCACTAGTCGACCACGAGCTTTACCATCTGGCCGGCGGTGACCGCGTCGCCTGGCGCGAGGCCGTTCAGGAGCCGGAAGAGCTCCAGGCTCCGCTCCGTCCCCTGCATGCGCGCGGCAAGGTTGGCAACGCGTTCGCCGTCGCGCACGGCGACGACGTCGATCCTGAGGGGGTGGAGCCGCGCGATCTCGGTCGGCGTCATGCGGTGGAACGACGCAAGCGTCGCCGCGAGCGCCGGTCGATCGCCGCGCCGTTGCTGCGGTCGGCGAAGATCAGGCGGTACATGCTGGCGCCGATCTTCACCGCGCCGATGCGGAAGACCCAGTCGCCGGCGGCAGCCTGAGCGGTCGCCGCCGGAAGCCCGTTGACCGTCGTCTCTTCGATCGAGCCGTCGACGAGCCCGTTGATCCAGCCGGAGGCGAGGTAGGCGGCCGGCGACGTCGACTCGTCGACGGTCACGCCGTCGAAGCGCATGGCGGTGTCTTCGCCGGCCGCGGCGAGGACGGCCTGCTTGGTGTTCTCCAGCCGGAAATTGTCGGGAACGCGGAAGGCGATCGCGAGCCGCGGGTGCAGGAACTCGTGGCCGCGCACGAAGCCTTCGGAGGGGTCGTCGCCGAACACCATGCCATCGAGCGCCTTCAGATAGCCGCTTCTCGGTGCGCTCGCCGATTCCGGGCGCGCCGAACTGGCGGGCCGCGACGAGCGCAAGCTGCCGGCGCTCGAGCGTCGCCGGATGCGAGGCGAGGAAGCCCGCCGCGTCGTCATGATGGCCGATGGCGGAGCGGAATTCCGCGTAGGCCTGCAGCTTGTCGAGGAAGCGCGAGGCGGCGAAGGGATCGAAGCCGGCGCGCCCGGCGATGGTGATCCCGACCCGGTCGGCCTCGATCTCCTGGTTGCGCGAGAAGGTGGCGAGCGTCATCCGCGAGCTGTCGCGCGCCGAGCGGCTTTCGGTCGGGTCGGTCAGAACGTCGGTCGCGACGCGCTCGACGATCTCCGTCTGCTCCGCCACCTTCGCGCGCTCGAGCGCGTGGTTGAGCAGCACGTGCGCGATCTCGTGCGAGATCACCGCCGCGAGCTCCGACAATTCGTCGGTCAGCGCGATCAGCCCGCGCGTCACGTAGAGGTAGCCGCCGGGAAGCGCGAAGGCGTTGGCGACCGGCGAATTCAGGATCGTGATCTTGTAGCGGCGCGAGGGGTCGTCGGACGCCGCGACGAGGCGCGACACGATGCGCGCCACCTCCTGCTCCAGATCGGCATCCTCGTAGACGCCGCCATATTCGGCGACGACGCGCGGATTCTCGCGCGCGCCGATCGCCTCCTCCGCCGCGCTCGGCGTGCGCGGCGCGACGACGGCGACCGGTTCGACGCGCGAAGGCGCGCCGCTTCCCATGAGCTGGCAGCCGGCGAGAAGCGACGCCGGCGAGGGCAGCAAGGACGTTTCGGAGCATCATCTGCAAATGCGCAGGTTCGGCCGCAAAATCAAGGCGCAATCCTGCCGCTCGCCGCGGCCGGGAACGAGGATTTCAAGCTGCATCGGCGAGCGGACGGCGAGCATCGGCCCGGCCTTCTCCTGCAAGGAAGCCGCGCGCCCGGATTCGCGCGCCGGCAAGCTTTTCAAGCGCCTCCTCGCCGCCGAACGCGTCGCGCGCCTTCGCGGCGATCTCGATCGTCACGTCCTCCGACCATTTCCTGCCGAAGTCGAGATAGGTCGTCGCGCGGCGCGTGCCGACGGAGAGCGACGGTGCCCTTCGAAGATCGCGAAGCGGCCGATCCGCGGCTGCAAGCGCCTCGGGCGTCGCGTGCAGCACCGATTCCGCTCGACCAGAAGCCGCGCCGCGCGCTCCGCGCCTCGGCCTCCGCCGCGAGGATGCGGTCGAAGCAGGGGAGGGGGTCGCCGGCGGCGAAGGCGAGCGCCAGGCCTTCGCCGGCAAGCGTCTCCTGGAGGAGCGACCCGGCGACCGTGACGAGGGCCGGGAAGCCGCCCGTAGCGGTCGGGCTTCGTCCGACACGATCTCGACGCTGCAGCGCCTCGCCGGCGACGAGCTGCGCAAGCCGGCTTTCGAGCTTGTTCTTCGGCGCCGGCTGCATCGCCGAGGAGGAGCGTGAAGGGCTCGACTCCGGCAAGGCGCAGCACGCGGCCGTCGTCAAGCTTCAGCGCGCGCGCGTCGACGGCGCTGGCCGCCTGCGCCTCGACTGTCGCGTCGAGGCAGCCGGCCGCGGCAGCGAAAGACTGCCGGCGGACATGCCGGCCGCGAAGAGCTGCGGCGCCAAACAGCCGACGCGCCGCGGCCGCGCCTTCGCCCGTCCCGCCGCGCTTTCGCTCGATGTCGTCCCGGCTCAATCCGCCTCGCCCCTTGCCATCGAGGAGATCCGCTGCCCTAAGTACTTCTGTCGCCGGCATGGGACCCCGTAGCTCAGTCGGATAGAGCATCAGATTCCTAATCTGAGGGTCGCTGGTTCGAATCCAGTCGGGGTCGCCAATGAAACCAACCACTTAGAGATTTGATCGCTAGTGTCCCAGTCCGATCGACGCTCATTCTCTGAGATTTGTGGAAGAGAGATCGTTATCGCCCGATCGGCGAGGTCGGGTCGCGTAGCTAGATCGGGAATGCCATTCAGGATGATCGGCCTTGTCGCCTCGAACACGTGCTCTTCCTGGTCGGTGTAGTGCCGTTTGGTTGCCTAGCGGCAGATATCAGCTACCGGCATCCCGTCAGCACCCTGCTTCAAAATGAACGCCTTTTGGGCGTCCGAAAATCTCGATGCCTTCATCGCTCTCCGCTCCTCCCAGCCAGGGACCCGACGCGGAAAACTCTAGCCAAAAACGATCCAGTTTTGCGGCCTCAGATCACAATCGAGACATTGCTGGCAGAGCGTTCTTGGGAGGTCATCCGCCGGCAAGCCTCGGTAGCAGGAACACCTCGGCATCCGGTTTCAGCGGCACAAACAGGGAGTCTCGGTAGATATGGCCATCAACGGCGATAGAAACGTTTTCGGCCAGGTGAGCTCGAAGGCCGGGAAAGTCCGCGCCCAGCCGGGAGACGACGTCTTGGATGGTTGCCGCCTCCATTTCCAATTCCGAAGCGCCATCGGCGAGATCGCGAAGGCCACCCCACAGGACGACCTTGACCATCAGCTTGCGCCATTCGCTTTTTCGATCGCCTGCAACACGATCGGCGGCGTCATGGGGACTTCGTCGATGCGCAGGCCGATCGTGGAGCGCACGGCATTCCCGATCGTTGCGAGCGGCGGCACGATTGCCGTCTCTCCGACGCCGCGAACGCCGTACGGGTGCCCCCTGTTCGGGATTTCGATGATCTTCGCATCGATCATCGGCAAGTCCGAGGCGACGGGCATCCGATAGTCGAGGAAGCTCGGGTTCTGCAGCTTTCCGTCCTTGCCGTAGCAATAGCCTTCGTTGATCGCCCAGCCGATGCCCTGCACCGCACCGCCCTGGTACTGCCCCTCGACATAGTCCGGGTGGATCGCCTTGCCGGCGTCCTGAACGACGGTGTAGCGCAACACGCTGATCCGTCCCGTCTCCTGGTCGACCTCGACGTCGGCGATATGCACGCTGAAACTGACGCCGGCGCCCTCGGCGTTGACCTCGTGGTGGCCCGCGATCGGTCCGCCGGTCTTGTCGGCGGTCCTGGCGAGCTCGGCGATGGTCATCGGCTCGAAATCTCCCGCATTTTGTCCGGCCGGCCGGGCGGCGCCGTCCTCCCAAATCACCGCTTCTTCCGGAATCCCCCACAGCCTGGCAGCCCTGCCGCACATGTCCTTGATAGCGGAGCGTGCCGCTTCGATGATCGCAATGCCATTGGCAAACGTGGTGCGGCTGCCGTCGGTGGTGTCGTTGAAGCCGAGGGAGCTGGTGTCGGCGATGACCGTGCGGACGTTCTCGTAGGGAATGCCGAGCTCCTCGGCCGCCATCTGGCACATCGCGGCTCGCGATCCGCCGATATCGGGACGGCCGACTGAGAGAGCCACAGTGCCGTCGATGTTTACGTTGAGCGATATGCAAGTGAGCCCGCCGAAGTTGAACCAGAACCCGGCGGCGACGCCACGCCCACTGCCGGGCGCGAGCGGCGCCGAGTAGTGCGGATGGGCCTTCGCGGCCTTAAGCGCCGGAACAAGCCCGATCTCCGGGTAGACCGGGCCGTAGGACGCCCGGTCACCCTTCTTGGCAGCATTCTTCAGCCGGAACTCCAGCGGATCCATGTCGATCGCGCGAGCGATCTCGTCGACGACGCTTTCAACCGCAAACGCAGCGATCGGCGCGCCCGGTGCTCGGTAGGCCGCGCACATCGGCCGGTTCGCCAGGACCTCGTTGCCGACCGACCGGACATTCTCCAGTCCGTAGCAGGCAAACGCGCACATGGCTCCGAGTTGGGCAAACATGTCCGTAAATGCGCCAGTCTGGTAGTAAAGCTCCGCATCCGCCGCCGTGATCCGGCCATCCTTCGTGGCGCCGATCTTGACGCGCATATACGAGCTCGCGGTCGGGCCGGTCGCCATGAAGACCTCGGCCCGGCTCATGGTCATCTTGACCGGCCGCCCGGCCTTGCGCGAAAGCGCAAGCGCCAGTGGTTCAAGATAGACGACGGTCTTGCCGCCAAATCCGCCGCCGATCTCCGACGCCGTCACGCGCAGGCGCGAAACGTCGATCCCCAGGAGGTCGGCGCATGTGTCTCTGACCAGGAAATGTCCCTGCGTGCAGCACCACAGTTCGGCGCTGCCATCGCTGTTGAAACTCGCGACACAGGCGTGGGGTTCGATATAGCCTTGGTGAGCCGCCTCGGTCTTGAAGGTCCGCTCGAACACCAGATCGGCCGCGGCAAACCCAGCTTCCAAATCGCCATGACCAAATTCGCTGCGCGCAGCGATGTTGGAGGGCTTCGTCGGTTTCGGATCGACGCCCGCCGTATAGAGGCTCTCATTGACAAGCGGCGCATCCGGTCTGATCGCCTCTTCCACATCGATGACGTGGGGCAGAACCGCATACTCGACTTCGATGAGCTTCAAAGCCTGCTTTGCGATCGACTTGTCGGTTGCAGCAACGGCGGCGAGCGCGTGCCCTTCGTAGAGGGCCTTGTCGTGGGCGATCACGTTGTGCAGACGATCGCGAAGACGCGTTGGCACTTCGCCGAAATCTGAAGCAGTGATGATCGCCTTCACTCCCTGAAGCGCCTCCGCCCTCGATGTATCGATGGATACGATGCGCGCATGCGGGTGCGGGCTTCGCAATACCAGTCCGATTAGCATGCCGGGCGCGACGGCGTCGGCGCCGAATCTGGCCCGCCCTGTAACTTTCTCGATTCCGTCGGGGCGGACGGGACGGGTTCCGACGACTTTGAAGCCGGATGTCTTTGTCAATCGATCGAGACCAGACATTTTCACATCGCCCTCATCTCAGCAGCCGCGGCCAGAACGGCGCGGACGATCTTGTCGTAGCCGGTGCACCGGCAAAGATTGCCGGCCAGCCAGTACCTGACCTCGGCTTCCGTCGGGTCCAGATTGCGTTCGAGCAGCGCCTTGGCCGCGACGATGAAGCCGGGGGTGCAGATCCCGCATTGGAGCGCGGCGTGCTCGAGAAACTTCTGTTGCAGCGGGTGGAGCTTGGCCCCCTCGGCGACGCCTTCGATCGTGCCGATCGACCGGCCTTCCGCTTCGGCGCCCAGCACCAGACAGGAACAGACAAGTCGACCGTCGAGCGTGACCGAGCAGGCGCCGCAATCGCCGGTCGCACAGCCCTCCTTGGAGCCGGTCAAACCAATTCGATCGCGCAACACTTCAAGGAGCGTTTCTTCCGGCCGGCAAAGATACTCGACCGGGTCCCCGTTGATCGTCGTCATGACGCGAATGCTGGTCATCATTTGCTCCCTGCGCGCTCAAAGGCCAGCTTGGTGACCCGACGCGCAAGCACCCCTGCAACCTTCGTGCGGAACGCTATCGTGCCGCGTTTGTCGTCGATCGGCCGGCAGGCACCGGACGCCGCCTGCGCGAGCTCGTCCATCCTCGCGGTATCGAGGGTGGAGCCGATCAGTATCGCCCCTGCCTCGGGCACGAGAATTACGGTCTCGGCGACGGCGCCGAGAGCCATACGAACGGCGGTGCACGCGCCGCCTTTGTCCAGTGTGAGGCTGACGCCGACGCCGACCACCGCGATGTCCATCTCGGTGCGGGGTATGAAACGCTGGTAGGCGTCGGCCGACCGCGGCGGGCGCGCGGGCAGGAAGACCGACTCTACGATCTCAGATCGATCCAGCACCGTCTTGCCCGGACCGGAAGGAATCTCGACGACGGCCAGTTGGCGGCGGCCATTGCGGCCGACGATGGTCGCAACGGCTTCGGCCGCCACCAGCGCCGGAACGCTGTCGGCGGCTGGCGAGCCGTTGCAGATATTGCCGACGATTGTCGCGCGTCCCTGGATTTGTGTGGAGCCGATCAACGCGGCCGCCTCCACGACCCCCGGCCACAGCGCCTTCAGGCCCGGGTGCTCGCATATCTCGGCGCAAGGAACAGCTGCTCCGATGCGATAGCCGCCATTTTCCGCGGTAATGTCCCGAAAACGAGGAAGACGTTTGATATCAATGACCAAATCCGGTTCAACAAATCCGGAATTCAATTGAGCGATGACGTCGGTCCCCCCAGCGAGGATGCGGATTACACCCTCGTCTTCCGACAGAAGACGGGTAACCTCCTCGACGGTTCCCGGCATTTCATAGCGCACGTTTTCAGCTCCCCCAAGTTTGAGCGACCGGAGACCTTATGGTGCCCGCGATCAATCTAACCCAAAGCCATCTTTGATGCCCAATTGGTGAGCAATCCGATCGATCACTTTAGCTCTGCCTATCGATGTCTGTCTGTGGCGCTTATCGGAAGCCGCGGCGCGCCTTGGCCATGTCCGAGTTCGGACGCTTAGCGGACATGACGAGGCTCCTGCCGGCGTCGCATTTTTTTGACCCTTAGGGGTCCTCAAGAGGCTCGACATCAAAGAGCGCCCACGGCGGCCGCCCAAACATCCGGCAGCCTCTTTCCGCGGTTGCGCTACATTGGCGCCGACCCCCCTCGATCTCAGTGAATCAAGGGCACCCTGCAGAAGCGGCTCGGCAGGTAACGCTGGCTGCGGGCCCCCGCAACCAATTCTCGCGCAAGCGTATGAAGCCAGGCGTAGAGGACGTCGCACTCCCAATGCGAGAACCGCCGTCACTGGCCGCGCGTGAATCGGTCGAGGACGTTGCGCATCACCTGTTCGGTAGCCGGGTCGCGGCGCTTCGAGCCCGGCCACCCATTCGCAGGAGCCGGCGTGGAAGACCGTGCCGGCGCCGCGTGTGAAAGTGACCATCATGCCGCTGCCGCGTGATGCCTTGTCGCGACCCTCTTCATCATCGCCTTGCCGTAGCGAAGCTCGGAGAAGCGCGGTGTCGTGTCGTGGTAGTAGGAGGCTTCGCTGCGGCGCCCCTTCATCACCTCCTTGTTGAAGGCGAGGCCCATGGCGATGATCTCCACGTTCTCCGGCGCGCCGTCGGTGAAGATCGGAAAGGGAAGGCCGTCGCGGAACGTGTAGTCGAGCCCGTCGACTTCGTAGCCGAGGATCTTTGCCGCAGCACCCAGTATGTCTCCATAGTAGAGATCGGTTCCGGCGAGCGTCCAATGATCCGGCCGGTACACCGTGAATCCGCCGGCGCTCCGCGGCACCTGCGATCCGACATGGACGTACATTCCATATGAGGCGTTGAGCCCGAAAGTCTTGGCGCCGGGCCAGTCGACGATCGGGTCTTCCCAGTTGGTTGTCGTCCGGCGCTTGTCGTCACCGTTCGCAAAAGGGTCGCGGCGATAGGCTTCCGATTTGTAGCAGACCTGCGTCCTGCCCTCGTCCTCAAGCCGGATCTGCCAATAGAAATTGCCCGCGCAGCGCGCCACGTTGCCGCCCGTCTCGACGTAGCGGTCGATCGCCTCACGCATCTCCCATGACCAGTATTCGTCATGGCCGATGAGTGCGACGCAGGAATAGCCGGACAGGATTTCGGGGTCCGCGTGGAGGTCGTGCTGGCACGCGTAGTCCAGCTTGTAGCCGTTCGACTCCGCCCACACCGCGAACTCGCGCTCGTAGGTGGCCCAGCCCGCATTCGCGTACCATTTGGTGAAGCCGCGGGTGAACGAGAACTCGATCGGCGGATAGCGGGGTATCGCGCCGATCGGAACGAAGTGTTCGTGCGGATTGCGCGGCGCACCCTCCGGCAGCCAGATCAGCCCGCGCGCCCAGGGGCGATGGATCGTCAGCTTTGGCGCGAAGACCATGCCGTCCGGAACCTTGTCGCCGTGATAATGGTTGGCGCCGCCCCAATCGTTGTAGGCGATCCAGGTGCTGGTGGCGCCGACCAGCAGAATACGGTTTTGTCGCGCCTCCTTGTCACCCGTCGGGCGGACGAAGAAGCCGTGCTCCTGAACGCGCGGCGTGCCGAACGCGTCCTCGGCATGGACCGACGCGATGAGAAAGCCCGAGGGCATGTCGTCCGGCACCGTCCAGCGATGGATGGCCGGCCAGTCGCAGCCGTTCTCGATGAAGCCGCTCTTGAGCGGCGTCAGCGGCGCGGTCAGGTTCTCGACCTCCTCGACCAGCTGCGGGCGAGCGCCGTCGCGCACGATCGTCAGGCGAAAACGCGCCGCGGTGCCGCTGGCGTGGAAGCTGACCACGTCGCCCGGCCGATAGGAGAGGAGGTCGGTGTAGAACCAGACTTCCGCATAATCCGGATCCTCGAGCGGAAGCTCGTAGGCCAGCATGTCGGTCGCATCAAATCCTTGCGGGCGCGGAATGCACAGGCGCCGCGGGTCGGCACCACGCTTGTATGGAGATTTCATCGCTGCCTCTGCACGCGGCTGTCCGAATTGATCTTGGCGCGATACGCGCCTCCCGGCACCCCTGATCGATCTGCCCGCTACGCGTTGACCCTGGCGCCGTTGCGGGCGATCGATTCGTAGGCGCGTTCCAGGAGACGTACCGTGTAGCGCGCGTCGTCGAGGCTGATCGAAGGCTGGTGCCCCGCTCTGACCGCGGCGACGAAGTCCGCGGCGCCGTCTTCGATCGAGCGCCGCTTCCAGCCGCCGAGATCGTAGCTCACGCCTTCAACCGGCGTTCCCTTCGGGTCCTTGTCGCCACGATAGAAGACCGCAGGCGGATCGAGCACTTGGTCGATGACCAGCGTGCCCTTCGATCCGTAGATCTCAACCCGCTCGCCGCGCGGGTACTCGGTGACGGACGCGACTTCGATGGAGAATAGGCCGCCGTTCGCAAGTCTTCCGGCGATGATGCCGTGCGTTTCCAGCTCGATTTCGGTGGGATACCGCTGCGAGATCGCCTGCAGCGAGTCGATCTTCCCGAACAGCCAAATCAGCAGATAGAGCATGTGCGGGGCGCAGTCGGTGATCACGGCCGCGCCGTTCGGCTGCCGCTTCCAGCCATCCGGCTCATCGGCCCATTCGTCGAGAATCTGATCGGGGATGAAGCCGCGCACCAGGCGTATCTCCCCGAGCTCGCCATTGCGCACCATCTTCTCCGCGGCGACGTAGGCGCGCACGAAGCGGGTGTTCTCGGCAAGGGCGACGATCAGGCCCTTGCTCTTCGCAAGGTCGATCAGCTCCTGTGCCTCGCTCTCTCGGATCGTGAACGGCTTCTCGACGAGCACGTGCTTGCCCGCCTCCAGCGCCTCCTTTGCGATGGCGTAGTGGACCTGGTGCGGCAGCAACAGCGCCACCGCTTCTATCTCCGGGTCGCGCAGGAGCTCGTGATGGTCGGCGGTGCTCCGCACATTCATGCGCGACTGCACGTCCTTCAGCTTGCGCTCGTCACGATCACAGACGGCGACCAGCCGACAATCCTCCGCCTTCAGGAAACCGGAGAGATGCGACGGGCTGATCCTCCCAAGCCCGATCACACCAACGCCAAGCGACGAGCGTTCCGCCATATGCCCTCCCCATGTCACGCGCTTCGCATCAAGACCGCGATGGATCATGTTGACACGAAGCTCACGGCGCGTCTACGCTATCGTGTTCTTGTCCGCATCGTGGACAATAGTCGCTGATAGCAGAGTTGCTTTCATAGTGGAATGATTGATCGGAAGCCGGTGGGTCAGTCTGCTGTCGTGACTCCGACAGCGTCCGATGCGCAGCAGATACGGATGACGGCTCTCTGCATCGATCAGCGAATACGCGTCAGCGTGTTTCTTGGGGAAAGGAGCGTCACTATGGGAAAACAGGCGATCGGCCACGAATGGCTCAACAGGCAGGGTCTCAAGCGTTCACAGAAGCGAGGTCGAGCGCCCCGCGGATTGCTGAAGAGACTTGTCCTCACCGCCGCGCTCGCCGTTTCCGCCGCGGGCTGGGTCGGTTCGTTCGGGGCGTCGGTTGCCTCGGCCGACGAAGTCGCGATCCGTCTTCTCGATCGGGCCACCGACCCAAAGCAGTCCGACTACATCAAGTGGCTGGTCGACTCATTCAACACGGCCCACAAGGGAAGCATCAAGGTCACTCTGGACTCGATCCCGGATGATGACTTCCACCAGAAGATCAGCCTCGTCATGAACGGTGCGGATGCGCCGGACGTCTTCTTCTCGTGGGAAGGCGGCTGGGCCGAGCTGATGGTCAGTTCGGGTTTCGCTGCGCCGCTCGACACTTATTATGAGAAGTATGGCTGGGGGAAGGAGCTCACGCCCGCGGCCACGAAGCTTGCCACTTTCAATGGCCACCAGTGGTTCCTGCCGTACTACATGTCGGCTTCCGTGGTCTGGTACAACACCGACCTCTTCAAGAAATACGACCTCCAGCCGCCGACGACCTGGGCCGAGCTTGAGCACGTCGCCGAGGTCTTCAAGTCGAACGGCGTGGCGCCCTTCCTGCTGGCCAACCAGCAGCAGTGGGAGGCGCAGTTCCCCTGGACGGCGTATTTCGTGAACAAGAACGGTGCCGGGGCCTACCAGGATTGCTGACGCGGAAGATCGCGTGGACCGACCCGTCGGTGGTCGATGCCTTTGCCGAAATGAAGAAGATGGTGGACGACGGCTGGTTCCTGTCCGGCGTGAACTCCATGGACTTCGATGGAACCGCCATCATCTTCTGGAAGCGCGAGCAGGCTGCCATGTGGTACCAAGGGTCGTTCATCCTCTCGCGGTTCCTCGGTTCGGACGGCAAGCTGCAATACCCGGTCGACTGGTTCGCGTATCCCAAGATCGGAGACACCGACCCCTCCGTCTCCGTGTTCGCCGAGAGCACGTGGATGATCAACAAGAACAGCCAGCACCAGGATGAAGCGGCGGAGTTTCTGAACTATCTCGTGTCGAAGGATGCGCAAGCGAAGATGGTCTCCGACCTCGGCCCGTTCCCTTCCAACACCGGGGTCGACGAGACGTCGCTGCCGCCGATGGCGCAGCGCCTTGGCAAGCTGATCTCGGGTTACGGCGGCTACACTTGGATGCATGTCGACCATGCGCTTGGTCCGAGCGTGGCTCAGCCGTTCCTTGAGGAGCTGCAGGGCGTGCTGGCCGGCACGGTCACGCCTGAAGATGCGGCCGCGACGACCGAGAAGGCTGCGCTCGCCACACAAGGTCCGGTCGTGAAGTAGGCCGCTTCGATGAACCCTGGAGGCCGCGTGCCAACGCGGCCTCCTCCTTTGCCTGAGCCAGCCCGCAAGTCTTCACGGCGCACGAAATCAAGATGGACGATCGCGAGTTAGCTTGGCGCCAATGGCAGGAGCTTTTCCGGCGCCGAGACTTGTTCGCCTTCGGCGTCATCCTGCCGATATGCGTCTACATCTTCTTCGTCGGCTACCCAGTCGCCTATACGGTCTATCTCAGCTTCTGCCAGTGGGACGGTTTCTCCAAGATCGTCAACTATGTCGGCCTCCTGAACTATCAGCACCTGATCGAGGATCCGGGCTTCTGGACGGCCTTGCAAAACACGATCGCCTGGACGATCGGAACGCTTCTGTTCAGCAACGTCCTGGCCTTCGTGCTTGCCGTGGCGCTCAGGTCGCGCCTGGTCTATTTCGGCCGCACCATCAAGATACTCTTCTTCGTGCCGATCACGATGTCGCTCGTGGCGACGGGGTTGATGTTCTCCTTCATCGTGACCCCGGCATTCGGCGCCTTGTGGGAAGTCGCGCGTCTCCTCGGTTTCTCAAACGGGCCGGACCTGCTCGGCAACCCGCACACCGCGCTCTACGCGCTGATCGTCGTCTTCGGCTGGTCGTATCTCGGCATCCCTCTCATGCTCTATGAGGCCGGTCTCACGCAGATCCCCG
Organism: uncultured Alphaproteobacteria bacterium; assembly: GCA_963761005.1. GTDB lineage: Bacteria > Pseudomonadota > Alphaproteobacteria > Rhizobiales > Afifellaceae > DASWJZ01. The sequence goes on along the minus strand of CAVXFK010000017.1, from coordinate 6,209 downwards.
ACGAGCTCTACGAAGCGGCCCGCCTCGACGGCGCGAACGGCTTTCAGCAGATGTGGATGATCACGCTTCCCATGCTGCGGCCGATCTTCATGGTCGTCACGATCCTGGCGACCATCGAAGCTATCCGCGCTTTCGATCTCGTCCTCGTGATGACACGCGGCGGGCCCGGCCACGCGAGCGACACGCTCGGCTACTTCATGTGGGTGGAGTCCTTCCACAAGCGGCACATCGGCTACGGTGCGGCGATAAGCGTGGTGCTGCTCTTGCTCAGCTCCGCGTTCTCGATCGCCTATATACGCCGGACCGGCAAGGACGCGCTCGGGGGAGGCGGCTAGCATGACCGTCTCCCTTCGCGAGGTGCCGCTGAAGATCGTCTGCACTGCCGGGCTCCTGGCCTTCGGCGCGTTCTTCGCCTATCCGGAATTCCTCACCATCGTCACGTCCTTGAAGACGCAGGATGCGGTCCTCGACGCGCCGCTTGCGCTGCCGGATCACCTGACGTTCGAAGCCTATACGACGACGTGGGACGTCCTGAAATACGGCGTGCTCTTGAGCAACAGCCTCCTCTACGCCGCGGCCGGGGCGGGGATTGCGCTCCTGCTTGCGGTCTACCCCGCCTACACGTTCAGCCGCTTCCGCTTCCTCGGCGCGCGAACGATCTTCATGCTGCTTCTGACGACGCAGATGCTGCCGCAGGAAACCGCGCTTATTCCGCTCTACCATGCGCTGACGACCTTCGGCCTTCTCAACACGCGGCTTGGCCTGATCCTCATTCACGCCGCGTGGGGTATGCCGTTGCAGATACTGCTGCTAACCGGCTTCCTCGCGAACCAGCCGCGCGAGCTGGAAGACTCCGCGCGCATCGACGGCGCGACGGAGCGTCAGATCCTGCGATACGTGGTGGTGCCGCTCGCTGCCCCGGCGATGGCCGTCGGCTTCCTGCTCAACTTCGTCGGCATCTGGAAGGAGTTCATCTTCGCGATCACCTTCCTGAACTCCGAGGCGATCTATCCGCTGACGATCGGTATTCTGAAGTTCTCCAACAGCCGCTACTTCACGTCCTTCACGTTGCCGGCGGCGGCCGTCGTCATATCGCAGGTCCCCTTGGTGCTCTTGTTCCTGTTTTCCTACCGGTGGCTGCTGCGTGGGATCTACGCCGGCGCGGTCAAATAGGATGCGTCACGATGAACACATTGCGCAGTGCCGACCGTGTAGCAGGTTGCTTGCGTCGCCGCCGCAGATGGGTGGCTGGATGTCGCGGCGTCAGCGAGCCGTCGGAAGTTTGCACCGCGAGGGTTGTATCGACATTTTTGACGGTGACGGGAGAGGCCGAGGAGCTGCGCCGTACATGTCGAATTGACGTGGAATTAGATTCAACGCTTGGTCGATCGTTGTTGACGCGCGGAGTGCGGGTTGTCTACAAGAATGGGAGATTTTACCCAATGCAGACAAAGTATTGGAGCCACCTGTGAGCAGCTCAAAGGCAGAATATGAGGAACGAGACGCGAACAACGAGGAGGGCGGCTCGTTCAAGAGTCTGAAAAAGGCTCTTGCTATACTTGATGCTGTTGGAAGCGCTGTCGTTCCCCCCAGAATCGCCGAGGCGGCGATCAATGCCGGCGTGAGCCGTCCGACGGCGTATCGCATCGTGCAGACGCTGATCGCCAACGGGTATCTCGCGCAGGATCCGCAATCCGGCCGCCTGTCCATCGGGCTTTCGGTTCTGATGCTGTCTTCGTCGCTGCTCGATAGCAACAGGCTGCGGCTCGAGGCGCTGCCGCATCTTGAGACGCTGGCCAAGGCTTCCGGCGAGCGCACAAACCTCGGCATCTTGCACCAGAACCAAGTGCTCTATCTTGCCGGAGTTGAAAAGCCGACTCTGCCGACGATCTACAGCCGCTTCGGCAAGACCGCGCCGGCGCATTGCAGCTCGCTCGGCAAGGCGATTCTTGCGCACCTTCCGGAAGCGGAGCTGCAGGCGCTGCTTGCCGCGGCGCCGCTGAAGCCGATGACCCCGCATTCCATCACGAGCATGCGGCGGTTCATGAAGGAGCTGGAGACGGTGCGCAAGCAGGGCTACGCGGTCGACCGCGAGGAGCATGTTCTCAACTCGTGCTGCGTGGCGGTCCCGATCTTCGACAATCAGAGGCGGGTCGTTGGCTCGATCGGCATCAGCGGCGAAGCGGTCGAACGGCTTCTCGATCATCTTCCAATGCTGCGTCACAAGGCGGAGCTGATCGCCCACAAGCTTTGATCGTAGCTACCCGCGGCGAGAGAGCGAAAGGAGAGAGTGTGTTAGCGAAGAGCCGGTGGCTTTCGACGTCATCGGATTCGTTTGACCCGTCCTGAACATCGTTGTGAGCAGCCCATGCTGCGTTGCCGTTCGCGATGTTCGTATCGGGCAGGTGTCGTGGAAGCTATTTCACGCGGGCTGTCGGTGATTACCGATCGCCATACGGCCGAACGTCGACTGGCCTGCGACACGGCAGGCGCCGCGGCGACGGTTCGTTGTCTGACGGTCTGGAAAGCAGGGGAGGAATATGAAGCCGCTGAACCGTTTCGAGCCGATGGGTTTCGACGCATCGCGTGCGGCCGCCGCAATGCGGTCCCGTAATCTCTCGGCCATGCTGCTGACCTCGCCGGAGAACGTCTTTTACACGACCGGCTACACGACGCTTCCGAGCGCCGGGAACCCCATTCTCTACATGCTGCGGAACCGTCTGCCCTATTTCTCTCTGGTGACGGCCGACGGAAAGGTGAGGCTGCTGTGTTGGGCCTTCTCGACCTGGGAGATGGAATTCGGCGTCGACGAGGTCATCGGCTTCAACAATCTGGAGGAAGGGATCGAGGCCCTGCAAAAGGCGCTCAAGGACGTCGGCCGGCGGCGCCGGCGGGCTCGGCGTTGAGTTCCACCTGTCCCTATTACGTGCTTCAGGCGATCGAAGGCGCCGTCGACGCTGCCAGGCCGAGTGTCGTCGACGATCTGATGGACGAGCTCCGTCTGATCAAGTCCGACGAGGAGGTCGCGTGTCTGCAAAAGAGCCTCGACATCATCGAGGCGACCTGCGGCGAGCTCTACGACACGCTTTATCTCGGGATGGGACGCAATGAGCTCACGCGTGAGGCCAAGTCGCGGCTGATGCGGAACGGCTGCGACGGGATAAGCCACCTGACCTTTTCGTTTGCGCTGGCCAATCCGGAATTCGATATCGACGAGAAGCTCGAAGCGAACAAGCTCGTCACCTTGGACCTTGGCGGCATATATCGGGGCTACTGCTCCGATAACCGCCGCTATGCCTATAGCGGCAAGATCCCGGCCTCCCTGCAAGAGCGCTACGAGCAGATGGTGGAGATCGTGGACGCAGTCGGGGCGGCGCTCGTGCCTGGCGCGAGCTATGCGAGCCTGATGCAGCTCGCGCGCGATCTCTATGCGAAGCACAAGATCGATCCGCTCGGCCGGTTCAACCATGTCGGCCACAATATCGGGCTCGAGACCGAAGAGCGCTGGCTCGATGACGCGGCAGGCGAAGTGCTTCCCGGCATGGTCATCAACATCGAGCTCTATTCGAAGGCGGAAACCGGCGAGCAGATCGGCGACGAGGAAACCTATCTGATCGGCGCGGAGGGTCCGCGGCGGATCTCAAGCCTTCCTCGCCAAATCCGCGAGATTGGCTGACGCCGGATCGTGCACTTCGTGGAGGGCGCCTATCGCTTGGTGAGTGAGAGCGGCGTCGGGATTCTTGACGCCGGACCGGGACCGAGCACGAAGAGCGCCGAGCATCGGTCGGGACGAGTGGAAGACAGGAGACCTAGTCGTGAGCAAGGAAAAGGTCGGCTTCGGAGTGATCGGCCTCGGATTGATCAGTCGTGCGCACGTGCATGGCCTCAAGGACGCGGCCGACTTCGCCAGGATCGTCGCGGTCTGCGACCAGGACGCGGAAAGGGCGAACGAGGTCGCGAAGGCGCTCGGCGCGAAGGCCTACAGCGACTATCGCGCGCTCCTCGCCGATCCGGCGGTCGATGCGGTCGATGTGCCGCTCCCGCATCATCTGCACTATCCGGTCGGGCGCGCTGCCCTTGAAAGCGGCAAGCACCTGCTCCTCGAGAAGCCGATGGCGCCGACCACCAAGGAATGCGAGGACCTGATCGCGACGGCGAACGCGCGCGGGCTGTTGCTCAGCGTGGCGGAGAACACGCCGTTCGTCGCGGCCTATATCGCCGTGCGCAAGCTCTTGGCGAGCGGGGCCATCGGAACGCCGAGACTCGTCCGCACTCTGATCTTCGGCAGCGAGATCGAGCGCCTGAACGACATTTCGAGCTGGAAGGGCCGCGTCGCTGGAACGGTCGGGGGCGCCATCTTCGATGCCGGCCCGCACTCGTTCTACCTGCTCAAGTGGCTCTTCGGCGACGTCGCCGGCGTGCAGGCGATCGCCAACAAGGTCGTCGAGGTCTCGGAGGTCGAGGACAACGCCGTCGTCGCCGGCCGGATGATGTCGGGCGCCCTGTTCACGACCGAATATACGTTCACCGCGGAGATTCCCTGGGGCGAGCGGTTGGAGATCTATGGCAGCGAGGGGTCGGTGATCGTCGACCAGATGCTCGATCCGCCTGCCGTCCACTATCGGAACAAGAACGACGCGGAGGGCGTCCCGATCGCGGGCGCCGCCTACGCGCCGGACCGCGTCGAGCACGATCCGGGCGGCTGGAAGTTCAAGTCGATCGCGGCCGGCGTGAAGGGCTTCGCGCGGGCCGTCTACGACGGGACGCCGCCGCCGGTCGATCCGCGCGACGGCGCCTACGCCATCAAGGTCGTGGAAGCGGCCTACGCATCCGTCGCGAAGGGCGGAATCTTCGTTCGCGTCTAGCAGCAGGGACCTGGGGAAGAGAAAATGGCAGACAAGAAGATAGCGATCGTCACCGGCGCTGCGAGCGGCATTGGCGCGGCGACCGCAAAGCGCCTCGCAGACGAAGGCTATGCCGTCGCCGGGCTGGACGTGAAATCGCCCGAGGGCGGTTTCCTGCCCGGTCACGACTTCTACGTCTGCGACATTTCCGACGAAGCGGCGGTCAAACGGGTCGCCGACGACGTCGTGAAGAAGTACGGGACGATCGACGCGCTCGTGAACGTCGCCGGCGTAGTGCTCGTGAAGCCGCTGCCCGATACCTCGTGGGAAGAGTATCGGCGGATCGTCGACGTCAATCTCGGCGGCACGTTCCTGCTTCTGAAGCATGTCCTCCCGATCATGCAGAAGCAGAGGTATGGCTCCGTCGTGAATCTCGGCTCGGTGTCAGGGCACGTGGGGCAGATCGACCACGCGCTCTACGGAGCGAGCAAGGCCGCGGTGATCGCGATCTGCCGTGGCCTCGCATGGGAGATGGCGCCCTACAACATCCGCATCAATTCCATCAGCCCGGGCTCCGTGGACACGCCGATGCTGCGTGGCGACATCGAGATCGAGAGTCGGGCGACGGGAATGCCCTACGCGGAGGTGAAGGCGCTTCGCGAACGGGAGCAGGCACTCGGACGCTGGGCCGATCCGGCGGAGATCGCCGCGGCGATCTATTTTCTGCTTTCGGGCGAAGCGTCGTTCATCACCGGCGCCGACCTTCTCGTGGACTGCGGCTGGACGGCAAGATGAACAGCGCCGGATTGGACGCGCCTGCTCCGCCGGAGCTGCGCGTCGCGTTGGAGCGGCCAACAGAATAGCGAATAAGAGGAGTAGGCCTTTGGACAAGCTCATCATTACGGTCACCTGCGATTCGACGATGTCGTATCCATCGAATCCCGGCAATCCGACGCCGCACGGCCTCGACGCGGTCGCCGAGGAATACGTGCGCTCCGTCGATGCGGGCGCCGCGATCTGCCATCTGCACGGCCCCTATACCGTCGACGCGAAGATCCAGCCCGACGGCACCAAGCTCTCCGACCTCGATATCCCCGGCTGGCGGCGGCTGCGCGACGGCATCTTGGACAAGTGCGACGCAGTCATCCAATACGGCATCGCCAACGGCCGCTTCCAACAGCGCAAGATGCTCTTCGAAGACCAGCGCCCCGACATGGTCTCCACCTGCTTCAACGCCCACGACGAGTGCTTCGACTACGAGCCGGGGCACGAGCCGGTGGAGCTTTACGCGATCCACGATCGCGACGAGCTCCGGGAATATTGCGAGCTGACGAGCCGCATCGGCACCAAGATGGAGATCGAGGC
>CAVXFK010000016.1:0-201717 GCA_963761005.1 uncultured Alphaproteobacteria bacterium | reverse complement strand
GACGTGACACGCGGATGCCTGGCGGCGATCCCCGACACCTCGATCTCAGGCAGGAGGGTCGCCCGCGAACTCACGATGCTGATCGAGACACGCGGCAAGCCGGGAATGATCGTCAGCGACCACGGCACTGAGTTCACGTCGAACGCGATCCTCGGCTGGGCGACGGATTGACCGGCCCCCTCTGGGTGGTCCTTTGCAATGTTAGTTTAGGGCTGGCGCTGACGCCAGCGGACATGGCCGGCGAAGCTGAGCGGGATTGCGCGGCCGGCCATGCGGCAAGCGCTGGGATGAACACCTCCGGCGCGGGAGCCTGATAGCCGATCGTCATGCGGCCGTACGGCGTTATAGTGGCGACGCCAGCTTTCGATCACGATCTGCGCCTCGCGAAGTGTGTAGAAGACTTCCCCGTCGAGCAGCTCGTCACGCAAGCGCGCATTGAAGCTTTCGATGAAGCCGTTCTCCCAGGGGCTGCCCGGCGCGATATAGGCGGTCCTCGCGCCGACGGCTCCGATCCAGTCCTGCACGGCTCTGGCGATGAACTCGGGTCCGTTGTCGGAGCGGATATGCGCAGGGGCCGCGTAGGATGAACAGGTCTGAGAGCGCGTCGATCACATCGATGGATTTGAGCCTGCGGGCCACCCGGATGGCCAGGCGCTCGTGAGTGAACTCGTCGATGATGTTGAGCATGCGGAACTTGCGCCCCTCGTGGGTGCGGTCCTCGACGAAGTCGTAGGACCAGACGTGATTGCGGTGCTCGGCCCTGAGCCGGATGCAGGAGCCGTCGTTCAGCCAGAGCCGACCGCGCTTCGGCTGCTTTTTGGGAACCTTCAGCCCTTCGCGTCGCCCGATCCGCTCGACCCGCTTGTCGTTGACCAGCCAGCCAGCCCGGCGCAGCAGCGCGGCGATCTTGCGATAGCCGTAGCGGCCATACTGGCGGGCCAGCTCGACGATGTCGGCCGTCAGCCGCGCTTCATCCTCATGGCCTTGCGGATCTGCGCTGGGTCGAGCGATGCTGGCCGAGCGCCGCACAGGCGCGGCGCTCGGAGACCGACAGCTCGCGCCGAACATGCTCAATGCAGGCGCGGCGACGCGCGGGGCTTCGAAGTTTCCCCGGGCCGCCTCCTGCAGGATCAGCTTGTCCGACGTCAGGTCCGATACCGCGCGACGAAGCCGGGTGTTTTCCGTCTCAAGGTCCTTCAGCCGCTTCACCTGGTCGCTCTTCAACCCGCCGAACTCCTGGCGCCAGCGGTAATACGTCACCTCGCTCACCCCGATCGAGCGGATGGCGTCTGCCGCGCTCTGACCTTGCGATGTGGGAGCATCGACCTGCCGCAGCTTCGCGACGATCTCTTCCGGCTTGTATCTCTTCCTTGGCATCCGATTCGTCCTCCTTGCTGCCAAAAGGCATACATCAGGGCGGACCACTTCAACGGGGGAGGATCAGTCGCAAAAGTCGGAATCTAGGTTTCTGCGACGGGCGGCGTTGAAACTTCGGAATCGGCTGGCGGCCGTCAGACTTTGGTAGCCACGCTCATGGTGACGAATTGTCGGGAGATTTTCGTGAATCCGACGGAAGGTCGGTTCGATAGCGTCCCATGGCAACCCGTCGACCGAGAACCGAGGCCGCGGTGGGCCGCCCAGACCATCTCCCGACACAGCGCCGCCGTCACGGACGGCCCCTTCGAGGAGGCGGCGACCGAATTCCGGCGCGATGGCGTCGAGCACTTTTCCATATTTTTGCGGGCTGAGCAGTGAAACGGCGCCAAGAAGCGCCGCGCCGGCCCAGTTCGAGATGCCGCAGACAATTGGGTGATCGCAGCCGACGGTGCACCAGAGTTTGTCGCCGCGGAACACGCTTGCCGCAACGAGATCGTAGGGCAGGCTCCCCATGCCGATCTCGTTGCCGAGGTCACCGATGCCGATGGTCGTCCACGGCCCCGCCGCGAACAGCCTTTCGAGAGGCGCATTCCATGCACTGATGTCTACGCCGCGCGCATCGCGGGCGCACCCGTCGCGCGACGGACCGCAGCGTTCGATAGCGATGAGATGCGTGATCGGCGGATAGGCCGTCACAAGTTCCCCAATCATCGCGGTGAGCAATATCCCGCCGTCACCGGCGTCATCCCGCATAGAGACAACATCGATGGGGATGTCGATCCCGGACGCCGCTGACGTCGCCCGGACCACTCTCGCCGAGGCGAGGTCGGTGATGAGCCGGCAAGGTACGGCGGCCGCTGCGAAGCCTGCCGCCAGCATGACTGCGCCGGGCGGCCCGTCAGTCTCACAGTTCGGGGGCTCGGCGTGACCGAGGTAGAAGCCGGTCAGGATCGCGATGCTCGGACGCGGATGCGACGCGATCGACGCCGCTGCGCGCGCCAGACTGCCGCGCACATGAAGGGCCAGCGGCGTGATGTTTCTCGCCTGAATATCGTGTCCCGAAAGCCGCTCGATTTCGACGATCGCACGATCGACGGCATCCATCGCAAGTCCCAAAGCCAGCGCCGCCCCAGATGAAGAGAGGTAAAAGCTGCAGATGAAACAATACAGCCATCGCCGCCGGCGGTGTCAAATTCGGCGTCCGGCGGGCGTGGTCCGTCGCAGAAAGGGCGATGATCCGGCTATTTGGCTATTTGATCCTGCCGCGCGCGATCACTGGCCAGATTGCCTCGATCCGGCCGTTTCGCAGGCCGACGATCTCCTCATGGAGATGCACCGTCGTGTCGCCGTAACCGACCAGGAGTTCCAAGCGCTCGCCGATACGCGGCGCGACGCTCGGCTCGGCCAGTTCGATCGTGGTGTGTTCGGCAGACAGCCTGAGATTGCGCACCTGCTGCAGAGCAATCGGCTGCGGCATGGCGGCATCGCTGCTCATCGCCTTCTTGCCTGCGTCGAGCACGATGCGGGTTCCCGTCGGTCGGCTGGTGACCGTTGCCAGAAGCGACAGCGCGCAGGGAAAATCCACGTGATAGTGGTTGCGGTAGTGCATGTCGCTGAAGATACCGCCGCCGACCTGAACTTCGGTGATGCCATGCTGCCGGACGCAGGTGGGAAACGTTCCGGTGCCGCCGCAGCTCACAATCTCCACGGGGAATCCGGCGCTGCGGCAAGCGGTCGCGCTTGCGGCGAGCTGGCCGATCGCCTCGACAATAAGGCATTCCTTCTCGACCGGGTCCGCGACGGTCACAGCATGGCTCTCCCAGCCCATCAGGCCGATGAATTGCAAGCCGGCCTGGGCGGAAATCACGCCGGCAAGTGCCGCCGCCGCTGTGCCGGGCGCCACCCCGGCCCGGTTCATTCCGATGTTCACCTCGACGACCACCTTGAGCCGTTGTCCGCGGCTCCCGGCGGCCGCGCCGAGTTCCATGACATTCTCGACGCTGTCGACGGCGACGATCGGTTCAGCCCGATCGAGCAGGTCGACAAGACGGCGCACCTTGATGGCCCCGACAACCTGGTTGGCGATCAGGATGTCGCGGAATCCGGCGGCGGCCATCGCCTCAGCCTCGCCGAGCTTGGCGCAGGTGATGCCGATTGCCCCCGCCTCAAGCTCCTTCCGGACGATTTCCGCGGTTTTCTGGCCCTTGACGTGCGGCCGCCACGACACTCCGTGGGCAGCACAGGTCGTGGCGATGCGGCTGATGTTCGCCTCCATCACGTCGAGGTCCACCAGCAGCGCCGGCGTGTCGAGCGCGTCCTTGGTCTGACCGAGAAGGCTTGCGCCGTCGTTCATGTCGGGTCACCGGGAATACCGACCGGCTCTCCGAAACCTGTAGCCGCATAGGCATTCTCGACAAGACGCAGGGTCTCGATATTGTCGATGGCGTCGGTCTCGAAGCGTTCCCCGGACGAAAGGCAATCGACGAAATGGCGGATCGCGCCGTCGAAGCTTCCCTGATAGCCTGCGTCGAAATCGTAGCCGATCGTTCGCGGGTCCGGTCCGAGGACGCGCAGTTCCTCCGCGTCGAGGATCGCGCTCGCCTTGGTGCCGACGATCTCCAACCGATCCTTCGTGCGAAGCGGAAACCCCGGAGCGGTGATCGTGCCGGTGACCACCACGGGATGCCCCGCATCCGTCTCCAGTAGAATGGTCGCGGCGGTCTCGCCGACCACGTCGGCGGCGGTATGAAGGGTCCGCGCCCCGACCACGCGCAGCGGGCCGCAGAGGAAGCGAACCACGTCGAGGTGGTGAATTAGAACCTCGGCGATCATCAGCCGTTCCTCGCGCGCCATGAAGGGCTGTCGCTCGAAACCGGGGACGCTACCGTTTGCTTTGGGAAGGAACTCGGCCGAATTCATCCGCATCGTCGCCTGGATGATGCCGCCCAGTTCGCCCGACCGCACGATAGTTGCGAGGTCGCGGTACCAAGGCCGGAAGCGCCAGTTCTCATGCGCCATCACCCGTATCCGCCCCGAGACGCGACCGATCACCTCTTGGGCCTCGTTGAGGGTCGGGGCGAGAGGTTTCTGGCACAGCACGTCGGCGCCGTGCCGCGCGGCCTCTTCGATCCAATCCACATGGGTTTCGCGCGGCGAGGCAATGTCGAGAGCGTCGATCGGTTCGCCATCGAACAGCTCATCGGCAGTACGGCACAGGCGGCCGATGTCGAACTCGGATGTGCGGCGCCGGCCGCGCTCCGGATCGGGCTCGCAGACCGCCACCAGTTTCACCCGCTCACCGAGCTTCCGCCACGCAGTCAGATGATACCAGCTGATCATGCCGGCGCCGACCAGCGCGACCTTGATCGGCTCCTTGCGCGGGTCGGTCACGCTGTCCCCCTGAAGCCGAAAAGGGTCGCGGGCGACCGCCACAGGACCTGATGCCGGTCATCGCCATCCGGCAGCCAGCGACGAAGTGCGGCAAGGGTCTGCGGATAAGTGACCGGCTGCGCGACATCGAGAAACGGCCAGTCGGATCCGAAGACGCATCGTTGCAGCCCGAATGCATCGATCAGCGCTTCGGCGAAAGGTTCGAGATCGGCGTAGGGCGGACCGGAACGCGACAGGCGGAACGGCGCCGACAGTTTGACCACGGCGTTCCCCTCGCGGCCGAGCGAAAGCACCGCTTGGAAGCCCTCCTGCCCGGTGCCGGCGGCGATATCCCGAACGCCGAAATGGTCTATCAGCACGCGGCCCCCCCGCGACCGGAACAATTTCGCCACGCCCAGCCACTGGTCGTCATCGGCAAAGACCTGGGCGTACCAACCGAGCGCCTTCAGCCGGTCGAGCAGGCGAATGGCATCCGGCCCGTCAAGGACGTGGCCGCCGAAGCTGACGAGGTTGAACCGCAGCCCGACGAATCCCGCGGCATCCATACGCTCGAGCGTCCTGTCGCTGACCGATGGGCCGACCATCCCGATCGCCCGGAAGCGGCCCGGTCTCCGTTGCAGCGCATCGAGGATCGCGGCGTTGTCGTAACCGTAGCCGCTGGGTTGCACGAGAAGCGCGTGGCCAACGGCATTGGCGTCGAGGACGGCTTCATAGGCTTCGAGCGGCCCGCTCTCCTCTGGCTTCGGCCGGTAACCTGGCCCGTCGGCAAAGGCGAACCGCGCCGGATCGATTATGTGCGCGTGGCAGTCGATCGCCCGGACGTTCATGCCATCGTCCCCGACGCCTGCACTGTGAAGCCGCCGATGACCCCCGTGGTCGCCGGATCGAAAAGGCGGATCTGGCCGAGGTCGACAAACACGGTGGCTGCTTCGCCCGGCACGAGAGACGATTCCCGGCCGACGCGAGCGATCGCCTCGGTCCCGGACCCCTCCAGCCGGAGGACAGCGAGCGTTTCGGCTCCAAGCGGCTCCACGGCGATGACGTGAACCGGAAGCGCACCGGCCCTCGAGCCCAGGTCGGGCGGAACCGCCTCGTAGATGTCTTCCGGCCGAACGCCGAGAGTCACCTCTCCCGACGGCATTCCGCGCAGAGCGTCCGACAGATCGAGACCGATGTTGAGCGTATGAAGTCGGACGGCGGCATGCGATCCCGAGACGTGAAGCTCCGCAGGCAAGAGATTCATCGGCGGCCCGCCGAGAAACCGCGCGACGAACGTGTTGGCCGGGTTCCGGTAGACGGCCAGCGGCGTTCCCACCTGCACGACCTCACCGTTCCGCATGATGCAGATGCGATGGCCCATGGTCATCGCTTCGATCTGGTCGTGGGTCACATAGATCGTGGTGGTGCCGAGCTCAGCCTGCTGCCGAATGAGTTCGTTCCGCGTACTCATCCGAAGCGCCGCGTCGAGATTCGACAGCGGCTCGTCGAGAAGGAGCACTTTCGGCGCCCGGACGATGGCGCGGCCGAGAGCAACGCGCTGGCGCTGTCCCCCCGAGAGCGCATGTGGCTTGCGGGCAAGATAAGGGGTCAGGTCGAGCTTCTCGGCGGCCTCGCGCACTCTGCGGTCGATTTCTTCGCGCGCGAAGCGGCGCCGGCGAAGCCCGAAGGCGAGATTGTCGAAGACGCTCATGTGGGGGTAGAGCGCGTAGGACTGGAAGACCATGGCGATGTCGCGGTTCTTCGCCGGGATGTCGTTGACGACCGTGTCGTCGATCGCGACCGTTCCATAGGTGATCGGCTCAAGACCGGCGATCATCCGAAGGACCGAGGATTTGCCGCAGCCCGACGGACCGAGCAGGACCATGAACTCGCCGTCGTTAATGGTGATGTTGACATCCCGGACCGCCGGCTCGCCGCCGCGGTCATATTGCTTGCTTAGTCCCCTGATCGTGACGATTGCCACCGCGAGCTCCGAAGCCTAGCGAACCGCCCCGGCGGTCATTCCCTTGATCATTGTCTCGGATGTCACTGCGTAGACGAGCAGCACCGGCGCGATCGAGATCATCAGTCCGGTCGCGACCATGCCGACATCGAGCTGGTGACCGCCCATGAAGCGCATCAGCCCGAGCGGCATGGTCCGCTTGTCGTCGTCGGTCAGCAGGACGACAGCAAATAGGAACTCATTCCAAAGCAGGATGAAATTCAGCACGACGGCGGTGAAGATCGCCGGCAGACCAATCGGCAGCGTGATCCGCCAGAAGATCTCGAACTGCGAGTAGCCGTCCATCTGGGCGGCGTCGAAGAGGTCCTGGGGAATCTGCGCGAAGAAGCCTTCGAGGATATAGACAGTCATTGCGAACTGGGTCGCGACATATACCACGGTCAAACCCATCAGCGAGTTGTAGAGTCCGTAGTTCAAAAGGATTTGGAAGAGCGAAAGGATGAGAAGCTGCGGTGGCAGGATCATCCCGGACAGGATGAGAAGGCGGACGAATCGGCTGCCGCTGAAGTGATAGCGGGCAAGGCAATTGGCGGCCATCGCGCCTATTAGGGTGACGACAGCCACCGCCGAGACGACCACGATCGTGCTGTTCCAGAAATAGGTGCCGTAATTTGCCCTCGTCCATGCCTCGGCGAACTTCTCCCAGTGCCAGATCGTCGGCAGCGCATAGCGGTCGTCGAATATCTCCGGCGTCGTGCGAACCGACAACAGCGCTACCCACAGGAACGGCCCTCCGGCAACGATAGTGTAGACGATGAGAACAATGAGCAGAGGGGCATGCCTCAGATAGGATAGCCAGAGCTGGGTCCCAGACTGCATCGCTAGAACTCCAGCCGCTCGCGCTGCCTGAACACCGTTGCCGCCAGCACGACGAAAGCCAGGATCAGCAGGGACCAGATAACGGCGATCGCCGACGGGTAGCCGAGGTCGAACGTGTTCCAGTCGAAGGCGCGTTTGTAGACATAGGTCGGCACCGTCTCCGAGGACCATAGCGGACCTCCTCCGGTCATGATCCAGACGAGGTCGAAGACCATCATCTTGCCGATCAGCGACAGGATCAGCAGGTTGACTAAAGTCGGCCGAAGCATCGGAATGATGATGTGGAAGAGCTTCGCCCACCAGCCGCAGTGGTCGAGTTCTGCGGCCCCGAGCACATCCTTTGGCAGGGCATGGAGGGCGGCGAGGCAGACGATCATGTTAAAGCCGAGCCACTTCCACAGGTGCGTCACTAGCACCGCCCAGAGCGCTGTCAGCGGATCGCCCAGCCAAGAATGCTCAAGGTATCCGAGCCCGATCGCGCGGAGAATGAGATTCACCACGCCCCAGTCGTAGTCGTAGATCCAGACCCAGATGATGCCCACGACGACATAGGACATAAGAACCGGCGTGAACCAGACGACGCGATAGAACCGGGCAAACGGAACGCCGGAGTAGAGGAGCAGAGCCAGGATCAGCCCGCCGGCGACATCGGCGAAGGTGCCGACGGCGGCGAAGGTCGCAGTGTTTCCGACGGCCTTCCAGAACACCGGGTCGTTGGACACGATCTGGCGGAAGTTCTCGAAGCCCTGAAAGACTTGAGTGTGCGGCAGCTTGACGGTGAACAGGCTGTCATAGAACGTCAGCACCGCCGGATGAACGATGAAGGCGAGGTAGACAAGAAGACCGGGTCCGAGAAAGAGGATGACGGTCGACCATGACGCTTGCCGTGCCGAACGAAGTGCGGAGCGCGGCCGCCGCATCGATGGGCCGGCGGTTTCGATCGATTTGTTCACAGGCGAAAATTCCACGGTGAGCGGCGATGGCGCGGCCGATCGAGGCCGTCCGCGCCGGCGCTGTCGGTCCGCCTAGGCTTTGTGGCAAGCCTCGTCCATCATCTTGATGGCCTGATCCACACTCAGCAGGCCGCCCGGAAAGCCCGAGTTCATGACCTGGGTGAATGTGTCCTTGCACTGCCCCTTGAGGATGTCGATCGGCATTCCGATGAAATATTTCGCACCCTCCTGGCGCTTCATCAACTCGGTGAAGTAGGCGGCGTAGGGACCGCTGAAGTTGCCGCCGTCGGTCTTCACGGCGGTCTGCAGATAGACGGTCTCGAGCCACTTGCGGCCCATATCCGGCGTCGACATGGCGTTGAGGAAGTCGGCTGCTATATCCTTGTGCTCGCTCGCGGCGTTGATGCCGAAGCTTGCGCCGACCGCCAGCGTCTTGCACTCGTTGCAGGCGCCGTCATCCATCGCCGGGAACTGCATGATCGCGAGGGGAAAATCCGGTGGCTGGCCACCGCTATCGACCGGTACGAAGGCGCGACCGGTGTACCAGCTCCCCATCGGGAGCATGAGAGCCCCCGGCTTCTGATAGAAGTAGAAGTGCGACTTGCCCAGCTTGAGGGTCATGAAGTTCTTCGGATACGCGCCTGCGTCGACAAGCTCTTTCACCCAGTTGAACACGTCGACCACCCGCGGATCGGTGAACGACAGCTCGCCATTCAGAAGCTTGCCATAGTCATCGAGGCCGAGCTTCCGCAGAAGCGCTTCGCCGAGGACGAAGGCCCCCGGATATGGTCGGTCGCCGACGCCCTGGGCGATCGGCGTAATGCCGGCGGCGCGCGCCTTCTTGACGAGGTCGAGGAAGGCATCCTGAGGGAGCTGCGCGCTGTCGGGCAGGCTAACCCCGAGCTTCGCCAGGAGGTCTTTGTTGTAATAGAGCTCGTTGGTGTACGCCTCCTGCGGCAGACCCCAGGTCTTGCCATCGTGGGTCCACACGGCCCGAGCCCAGTCGTAGATGTTTGACCAGTCGACGAGATCGTCGAGCGGCTCCAGATAGCCGTTCGAGATGTATTCGGTCTGGTCCGGCTCCATGTAGAAGACATCCGGTCCCTGGCCCGCCGGCAGCGCCGTCTTCAGGGCAGTGTAGAGCCCTTCCTTCTCGTACCAGGTGATCTTGACCTTCACACCGGGATGCGCGGCTTCCACGGCGCGCGCCGCCATTTCGCGGAATGCGACCTTGGCCGGCTCATCGGCTTCGTGGGTCCAGACCGTCACGGTCGTGTCTTCGGCCTTCGCCTGAACGCCGAAGCCTAGGCTCAACCCCACCGCGATTGCCGTCGCCGCAGACCATTTCTCCAATGTTCCAAATCGCATGAATGACCCCTGGTTTTCTGCAGGCGTAATACCGCCCTGCGGCGTGCCCCGAGCCTGGCGGGGCAACGCTAATGCGCGGGACCCATTGGTTCAAATTTGATTTGTGTCTAACATGCGATAGGAAATCCTGATCGATGAAGCCCACGCTGAACCAGATCGAATCGTTCTACTGGATCGCCCGCCTCGGCAGCTTCCACGCCGCGGCCGGTCACTTGAACATTTCACAACCGACGATCAGCCTCAGAATCCGCGAGCTCGAACGGGCGCTCGCCGTCACGCTGTTCGTCCGCTCGGCGCGTAAGGTGCAGGTCAGCCCGCAGGGCGCAGAACTTCTGCCTCAGGCGGAGCGGATGATCCTTCTCGCGGAGGAAATCGGCACTAAGCGTGAGCTCACCGATCCGCTCCATGGGCGCCTGCGGCTAGGGGCGCCTGATACCTTCGCCCTCACCTGCATGTCGGACCTTCTGGCAATGCTGAAGATCCGCTACCCCGAGCTCAATGTTGCCCTCACCATCGACAACAGCACCGTGCTCAGTGGCATGCTCAACGACCGCGAGCTGGACGTCGCGGTCCTTGTCGATCCGGTAGTGGGCGCGCATGTCCGGAGCGAGCCGATCGGCGCCATGAAATTCGTCTGGGTCGGGAGCCGGCAGCTGCAGCTGCCGCGGCGGCTTGTGCGTCCTGAAGATTTGGTCGGGCACGAGATCTTCACCAATCCGGAGCCGTCGCACCTAATGATGCTGGTGCGCAATTGGTTCGCCAGCGGGGGCCTCAGGCCACCGCGCCTGAGCACCTGCAACAGCCTGTCCGTTATCTTGAAGTTGACCATCGCCGGGGCGGGCGTCAGTCTCCTGCCACGGGCCATCCTGCCGGCCGATATCGATGCCGACGTGCTGTCAGTCCTACGGCCGATTCCGGCCCCGGCGGAAGTCCGACTCTGCGCCGCTTATCAGATCGACAAGGCGGGCGCGAGCGTCAAGGCGATCCTCGATAGTGTCCGAGAGGTCGTCGCCCATTCCCGCTTGCGGCCAACGTCGCGAGCACAGAAAGTCTAAATCGCCCGTGGCGTGAGGATCAGTTTGGGCTGCCGTCGATCTCCGCCTGCGCATCTATGCACCGCGATGACGCGATCGCAACTCGCAACGATAGCCAGACATTCGGGATCGTCGAAGTTCGTCGAGATTACATGAAGATCACGATTGGCGCGCGGCTTCTTTCTTCGAAGAGGTAGAGGCTGCAATCATCGCCCGCGATCGCTCTGGCGATGTCAGATGTCCGCCGCTCGATTCCTGATCCGCACGACTTCCTCTCCGGGGGGAACCTGGCCGACTGGATCGGCCTGGTGCCAAACCAGAACTCCAGCGGCGGCAACGAGCAGCTCGGCGGGATCACCAAGCAGGGCAACCGATACCTGCGGCAGATGCTAATCCTCGGGGCGTTGCCTGTTATCCGCTACGCAGAGCGCCACGGCACGCGCCGACCGTGGCTGGTGCATTTGATGACGCGCCGGCCGACGAAGGCCGCTGCCGTGGCGCTGGCCAACAAGATGACGCGCATGGTGTGGGCGATCATGACCAGCGGCGAGGCATATCGGGAACCGGTCCCGCGGGGAGATCCGGCGTTAAGGCGCCTCAGAGCGCGTCATTTTGATCGGGACCATGCTTCGCGGGAGGCATTATAGCCAGCGGCTCATGCGCGCCGCACCAACAGGTCGAACACATGACCGCACCGACCAGCCTTGCAAAACGCTCAAGAGCCCTTGCCAACGGAGAGCCGTCCACACATGACCGCGGACATGTGCGCCACGGCCAGCCCATCCGATGCTGAGGGGCCGGGGTGAGGCAGCGGTGTCAGTATCTACTCGCGAACAGCACCGCAACGGCGGCAGCGGTGCGTCACCGGGCGTTCCAACTGACGGAGATGGCTGCCAAGCGATGGAGCTAGTACAGTGTCAGTAGTCATTGAGACAACGACACGCGTTCGATGCGTCTCCTGATTGTTGAGGACAACACGACCCTAGCGGATTGGCTCGCCAAGCTTCTGCGCGGTGCCAATTATGTCGTGGACTGCGTTCACGATGGCGAGACCGCGGCATTCGGAACTGACCTTAAGAACTATGGCCTGCTGATCGTTGATTTGGCCTTGCCGAAGATGAGTGGCATCGATGTGGTTCGCCATGTCCGCGCCGCAGGTCTTTCGATGCCGATATTGATTCTGACGGCGAGGGACGCTGTGCAGAGCCGCGTCGAGGGCCTTGATGCGGGTGCCGACGACTACCTAACCAAGCCCTTCGAAGTAGACGAGCTGGATGCGCGTCTGCGGGCCCTTCTCAGGCGCTCCAAGACGACGCTGAAGCCGGAGCTGCGTTTTGGTTCCCTGTCGTTCGATCAGAACACGCGACTGTTCGCGGTCGGCGGCACGAATCTGCACCTTTCGCCGCGCGAGCATGCCCTGCTCGAAACGTTGCTTCGGCGGGCAGGTACAACGGTCAGCAAGGAGATGCTGCTCGAAAGCAGTTATGGCTTCGGCGACGACGTCAACCTCAGCGCAATAGAGGTGCATATCCATCGGCTGCGCAAGAAGCTCGAGAACTCGGGCGTCTCGATCGCAACGCTGCGCGGGCTGGGATACCTGCTGAGGCTCGACCCGTCTTGAGTGCGCCAAAACGGGGCGGTGGCAGCCTGCGCCTCAATCTGATGGCGTGGCTGGTCGTGCCCGTTGTGGTGATCCTGGCGGCAAGCGTGTGGCTCTCCTTTGGCGGTGCCATGCTGCAGGCCACCGTCGTGATGGACCGGAATTTGACCGCATCTGCGCGGATTATCGCCGAGCAACTGCAATACCGCGACGGGCAGATCGGTGTCGTCATACCCCCTGCCGCGCTCGAGCTGTTTGCATCGGACAGCCATGACGAGGTGGCCTACGCGGTCGTCGGACCGACGCATAATCTGATCGCCGGCTTTCCGGGCCTGACGCCGCCGACAGCTCTGCCTGCGGAGTTCGAAACGCGCTTCTTCGAGACGATGTTTCGAACGGAGGCGATGCGAGCGGTCATTCAACTTCAGCCGGTGGTCACGCCAAATGGAACGGTCGCGGTCGCGGTCATTGTCGGCGAAACCCAGAAGGCGCGGTACGAGCTGTTTCGCGCCTTGTGGCTGCGCGGATTCGCGGAGCAGGCCGCCCTGGTGCTGGCCGCGGCATTGGCCATCTGGATTGGGATCAATCGCGAGCTTCGTCCGCTCTTGCGCCTGCGACAGGCGGTGATGGGGCGGCCGGCCGACCGCTTCGAGCCGTTCGACGCCCTGTCCGTGCAATCAGAGATTCGCCCGCTCGTCGATGCCCTGAACAGCCATATGGAACGATTGCGCCAGCAGCTCAAACGACAGAAGCGCTTCCTCGAAAATGCGGCCCACCAGCTGCGCACGCCGCTGACAATCATGAAGACACAAATCGGGGTCGCCCGGCGTACGTATGACGTAGCTGAAGGCAGCTCCGCACTCGCGGGCATTGACGAAAACCTGACGGCCATGTCGCGCCTGACGAACCAGCTTCTCACACTTGGCCGCGTCGATAACGATCGCGCGTCGCTTCGGAGCGAGCGCGTGGATCTGGCTTCCGTCGCACGCGACGCGGTGGCCGAAGCAGCGCCGCGCGCGCTCGACCGCGGGGTTGAGTTGGTGCTGCAGGCCGACGGCTGTTGTGAAGCCATGGGGAGCACAGCGCTGGCGCGGGAAATGATCAACAACCTGATCGACAACGCCATTCAATACGCTGGAGCGGGCGCGACCGCGACGGTCTCCGTTCGAAGGGACTCGAGCGCGGTGGTGTTCGCCGTGGATGACAACGGTACCGGCGTGGCGAACGAGGAAGTGTCCAGGCTGTTCGAGCGATTTCGCCGTGGGCACAACGCACAGGCCAGCGGCAGCGGTCTCGGGCTTTCGATCGTCGCCGAGATAGCCCAGATGTTCGAAGGATCGATCGAATTGGCTGCGCCACCGAATGGCAAGGGTTTTCGCGTAGTTGTCAGATTGCCGACGGCCGAACCGACACCACGCCGCCCCTCACAATCCCTCGCTGGTGTGTAGGTTTCAGTTTCTGGCGTTGGCCGCGTCGACGAATTTCGTCGTGTAGGTTTCCGAGAGGTCGATTGGCTTGTCCCTGACTCCGGGCTTGATCAGGGACAGCACGGCCAGGACATTTTCTGGTCCGCCGGCGGGCATTCGACCATCCGGTGTAAACATCGCTTTGCCCTCGGCGAGTGCGTTGACGTACATGGCCCGGTCGCCGACATAGTAGTCGACAGGCACGAGGGCCGTGATCTCTTCCGGGCTGTGCCCCGCTATGAAACGCATTGTTCTGACGAGCGCATTTGCCAGCTTCTGGACCGTGCCCTTATGCGCGTTCACCCAGGATGTCTCCATGTAGAGACAGGCGGATGGGTATCTCCCGCCGAGAGCTGCCGTCGTGCCGGGGACGGTCCGCATATCAATCAGAACCCTGGCCTGCCCGGACTTCAGCAATCGGGAGACCGTCGGCTCGGTGGTCATCGCCGCCTGTATCTGTTCATGCTGCATGGCGGCAATCAGGGTGTCACCGGCGCCGACCGGCACCGGCGTCACATCACTGAATTTCACTCCTGCCTTGAGCAGAAGGTATTTTGTCAGGAAGTCGGTGGACGAGCCAAGTCCGGTCACCCCGATACTCTTGCCCTTGAAATCAGCAACCGAACGAATTTCGGGATGTCTGGTTGAGACAAGCACCACCTCCCCGGGTACCTGGCCCAATTGCACAACAGATTCCGTGTACTTGCCAAGCGCCTGAAGGTCGATGTTGTGATCGTAGAATCCGATGACCCCCTGGACCGCGCCTGCCAACATCTCGCCGGCCGCCTCGACGCCGGCCGGTTCACTCAGCAGTGAGACATTCAGGCCCTCCGCCTCGAAGTAGCCGAGCCTTTCGGCCAATTCGGCCGGTAGGTAGATCTGCTTTTCAATCCCGCCGACCATGATCGAGACGTCCTCGGCAAACGCGGACGCGGCAGACAATGCGACCACCGCAGCGGCGGCGGCCGGCATCAGGTGACGCAACACCATGGCGGACCTCCCCTCATTCCTCCCCTTCGGTCGCGGTTCATGCCGACGACCGGCTTTCCTTCAGTTGCCCCAGGATCGTCGCGGAGTGCTGAAGGTTCTGTTGGCGCCCGCCGGCACGCCCGAGCATACGCGAGTGCGAGCCGCGTGGCGACGCTGCCGCGCCGGACAATGCCGCCTGTGCGTTTGGTATGACAGGAAAGGCGGCCAATGGGCCGCCTGATCCCGTTCTCATATCGATCCGGCGCGATTGCCAGATGACTGGCGAATCGCGCTGGCCGGCTCCCGTTACTTGCTGATGCCCTCCAATTTCTGGGCACTGATCACATAGTCGTTGGTAAAGGTCGTGGCGAGGTTCGCCGTGCCGGTGATCTTGCCGGCCGCCTTCTCGATGTCAAAGACCGTCTGCGGGCCGTTCTGCGGCATGATGCCGAGGCCGTCGAGGTTGTACTGTCCCCAGTCCTTTTGCAGCGCGGAGATGTATTCATCCTTCGACGTCAGCGGGTTGGAGACAAAGTCCGCCGGCATGACGGCGGCGACGTCAGCCGGGGTATGCGTCTTCATCCAGGCCAGGGTGGCGACAAGCGCGTTGACCACCTTCTGGGTCTCATCCTTGTGCGAGGCGACCCAGTCGGCGCTGGCGAGCACGGTGGCGGCAGGGAACTCACCGCCGAGCCACTTCTGCACCCCGGCCCCGGTTGAGAGGTCGATGGCGGAGTAGCCCACGCCAAGCTTCTCGATGGCATTTACCGTCGGCTGGCTGGTGATGCCGCAGACCGCCTTGCTGAACTTCAGCGCGGCAATCATGGTCTGGCCGGCGCCGGCCGCGATTTTGGTGTAGTCGGTAGGCTGCAGGCCGGCACGAGCCGAGACGTAGCTCACCAGGGCATCGGTACCCGAACCGAGGTCGGTCACGCCGACCGACTGGCCCTTCCAGTCAGCGGGCGACTTGATGTCGGTGCCCTTGGCGCACATAATTCGCTCTCCGGGCGCGACCGACAATTGCACGAGGCCGATGAGGTTCTTGCCCTTCTCCTGCAATTCGATGGTGTGGTTGTACCAGGCGCCGGCCATGTTGACCTGGCCCGAGAGCAAGGCGTCCTCGGCGCCGACGCCGCCTGCCTGTTCCGTGCTCAGCTCGACGTTGACGCCGTATTTCTTGTAGAAGCCGAGGCTCTCGGCAAGCTGGTAGGGAAGGTAAATCTGCTTGTCGATGCCACCGACCATCAGAGTTACGGTGGGCATGGTGTCGGCCGCGCTGGCAATTCCAGCCGCGCAAATGGTGAGTGCGGCCAGCGCTGCAGCGCCGGTGAACTTCGGAACCAGTAACTTTCGAAGCATGGTTTCTTCCTCCTTGTGCTGAGATTCTGAGATGAATCTCTTCGTGAATTTCTGAATGATCGAACGGGGCCTACATGGCTTGGATGTTGCTCTCCGACGCGAGTGGTGGCTGCCAGGCAAGCAGCCGCTTTTCCACAACGGCCATCAACCCTTCCGCGCTCAGGGCAAGCGCGCCGATGACGAGCATGGCGCCAAAAACGCCGTTGGCATCGAAAGTGTTTTGAGCTGTGGCGATCACGAGCCCGAGGCCGTATTGGGAGCCGAGGAACTCGCCGACGATCGCGCCGATAATGGAAAACCCGAGCGCGACATGCAGGCTGGCGATGATCCAGGTCATCGCCGACGGAAAGACCACGTGCTGGACCACCTGCAGCCGAGACGCCCCCAGAATGCGCGCATTGGCGACCAGGTTGCGGTCGACGCTGCGGACGCCCTGGAAGGCGTTGAAGAAGACGACGAAGAAAACCAGAACGGCCGCCAGCATCACCTTGGAGGGCAGCCCGAGGCCGAGCCACATCACAAAGATCGACCCAAGCACGATGCGTGGCAGGGCATTCACCACTTTGATGTAGGGGCCGATGACATCGGCCAAAAACGGGACTTCGCCCAGCACCACGCCAAAGATGATTCCGCTGCCCACGCCGGCTGCGAACCCGAGAAGCGCCTCCTCGATCGTCACCCAGATCTGGAACCAGAACGACCCATATGCGGTGCCGTGCACTGCCCAATCGGCCAAGCGCATCGCGATGCCAAGCGGCGAACCGAAGAAAAAGGGATCAACTACGCCTAGGTGGGAAAGGAGCTGCCAGCTCCCGATCAACACAACGGCCGTCGTGACTTGCGCTGTCAGCACAAGGCGCTTCCGTTGGAGCGCCCTGTGCCTGGCGGTCTTGGCGATAGAGTCTTCGTCCGTTGCAGTCTCGGCAGACGCCACCACTGCGGGATCTGGGCGCGTTCCAACCTGAAGGGTCATGCCGCGGCTCCCTGCACGGGCCCCGCGATGGCCGTGCGCGAGTAGGCGCGCTCAACTTCGTCGCGCAGCGATTCCCAGATCTGCCGGTAGAGCTCCAGGAAACGGAGGTTGAAGCGAATCTCCTGCACTGCGCCGCGCGGTCGCGGAAGATCAATGTCGTACACCGCCTTTACGGTACCCGGTCCGGCGGTCATCACGACGACCCGATCGGCAAGCGAGATCGCCTCCTCGAGGTCATGCGTGACGAACATCACGGATGGTTCGCTTCTTTCCCAAAGAGTCAGCAATTCATTGGCCATGATCGCCCTCGTCTGCACGTCCAGCGCAGAGAACGGCTCGTCCATCAGCAGGATTGTCGGTTCGTTGATCAATGCGGCGGCGAGGCTGACGCGCTTGCGCATGCCACCGGAAAGCTGGTGGGGAAAATGGTTTTCAAACCCGGCAAGTCCCACCGTGTTCAACCACTCCCGAGCCTTTCCAAATGCATCTTTCTTTGCAACGCCGCGGAACATCGGTCCGAGTGCCACATTCGCGACAACCGACTTCCAGGGAAGCAATGCGTCGGTCTGGAAAACAAAGCTGGCGCCTTTGGTAATGCGGTCGACGACTTTTCCGGAGACCCGAACGCTGCCAGCGCTCGGAAGGTCAAGACCTGCAGTCAGAGTCAACGTCGTGGATTTGCCGCAACCGGTGGGCCCGACGACCGCACAGAATTGTCCGGGCGCAACTGTCAAATCGACATCGCGAATCGCGGTCATGACCGCGCCGGTAGGCGTGACAAAGCGTTTGGTAACGTTCATCAACTCGATGCCGCCGATCCCATCCGCCGGCGGCATCACGCACACCCCCGGATCAACTTCGAGGCGAGCAAAGTGGCCATCGCACGAATGCGGAAAGGCATCGCGGCCGGGGCATTGGGTGCCCGAAGCCGCCTCTGACGTGATGTCAACAAGGCGCTCCTCATCCCTAATTCGCGACGCCGTTCGAGGTCTGCTGCCTCTTGGATTTCGGGCGACGCAATGACGAGGCTAGCTGCCCAAGCTTTCAACTAGCTTTCAGTGCTGAAGAGGGGCTCAGTTGGCTCTTCGTCGTCAGCAGGACCGAGTTCATTCGGTCTGACCATTCGCGACTGCGTCTTGCGCGACCACGGCGCTTTGCCTATTGGGCTGAAGAACATCCGAATAGGGAAATGCGCTCATTCCGGCGATGATTGATCGGACGGTCGGGAAGGAAATATCCCGCTTCCCACAAGGGTTAGGCGCGCGCTCGATTCCAAATGCGCTTCAAGTACGCACTTGGCGTCACTAAGGCTCCCGGTCTGGCTTTGCTCGTTCCGTAACGAGCAGCACATTGTGCTCGTGGACCCACACTTCTACTTCGCAACCAACGACGGCTAGTGGCGCATTGATGACGTCACAAAACGTCCGCGCGATGTCGGTTGTTGAGCGATGACCGGACTCTAACCGCGCTCTGAAGCTTCCGGCTCTGACCCGCCCGTCGGCAATGTTTCTTCCGGCGAAAGGCATAGCAATCTCGGCGGACTGTCTTCCTACGCCGTGGTCTCCCGCCTCTACCGCTCGACTCTCGCCATCAGCAACATCGGCCCATATCTGAGAGCAAAGACGCCGAAAGCGAGGCTCCAGAGTGTCCCGCCCGCGGTGAGCAGCGCCATGTAGAGGTTCGGCAAAAACGGTGCAGCCACCCGAAGCAACGCGCCGCCCGTCACCATCAGATAGATCGCAAGCGTCGCGCCGTCCGTCTCGATCGCACGCCCGGTATGGCCGAGCGTGGCGCGCGTCATGACCGCGAGCGTCATCGTGGCGATCGCGCCGGCGGTCAAAGCATGCAGCGCCGCGCTTTGTGGAATGAGGGCGGGCCAGAGGATAGAGGCACCGAGCATGAGAAGGGCGACGGCGAGCCATGCGTAGCCGAGGTGCAGGATGAGGACGATCGGCTCGCGCCATGTGCTCATGCTGCGCCATCGCGCGAGGCGGACGCCGAGCAGGCCGCCTGCGAGCATGAGCAACGCTCCGCTGATCGTAAAGTCGGGCGCGACATTCCACGCCAGAACGGCGACAACGACGGAGACCAGCGTAAGGCGATCAATCCGATCGAAACTTGCGGGCAGACGGCGCGTGCCTTGCTTCACCAGCCAATTGCGCGTGAAGCTCGGCACGATCCGGCCGCCGATCAGCGCTATCAGGACGGCCGCAACGCCGAGCGCCAGACGGACCGCAATGTCGCTGAGCCCCGGCAAGAAGCCCCCGAGGTGATGGAGCAAGCTGGCTGACGTAAACAGCGTGAGCAGGAGCGCGACCGGGGCGTTCCGCCAGTTCCTGCCGGCCAGTACCTCGCGCCAGACCGCGGCGGAGAGCATCACCGGAAAAGCGAGGTCGAGGATCATCGCAACGACCGGCGAGCCAATGGTCGAACAGGCGACGCGGCCCAGAACCCACAACGCGAAGAGCGCGGCGAGAGGCGCGCCGCTCAGGGGAAGCCGGCCCGTCCAGTTGGGAACGGCGGTCAGGATGAAGCCGGCCATGACCGCACCGAGATAACCGAAGATCATCTCGTGTGCGTGCCATGCCGCGCCGGTGAACGGTCCGGCCGGCTCGGCGCCGGAGCGGAACATCCAAAGCCAGAGTGGCACGGCGACGGCAGCGTAGACCGAGGCGCCGAGGAAGAAAGGACGGAACCCGTAGCTCAGAATTGCCGGCGCGGCGCGCCGCCGTCCACGTCTGTCGATCGAAGCATCGCCCCGGCGAACGCGGTTGCGCGGAACGGAGCGATCCTCGCGCTCTTGATGCGCGACAGATATTTCGGCGCCTTCGGCAGTGTCCGCGACCATTGGGAAGGCCTTCAGGCTTCGCCGGAGAGCGCGTGCGCCAAAGCGCGTTTGAAGCAGACTATCCCCGGATCCGGATCACGGTTCATGGCGCTGAGCAGCGTGGCCCACTCCTCGTCCGACGCCTCCCGTGCGTATTGCCGGACGGCGCCGGCCGCGAAGGCGCCGACCTCCAGGCCGCGCGCTTCCGCTCGCTCGCGCACCGACGCGAGCAACGCCGGATCGCCGAGCGAAAGGACCGCCTCGGCGGCGACGCTCTCGTCGGCGAAGCGCGCCAAAAGGTCACCCAACAGCATCGTCTCCGCCCGTTCAGTTGACGCGGCGCGTCTCAGCGCCCTCCATCGCGACGCCGCGGATGTCGGCTCGTGACACGAGGCGCGCGATATATTGCGCCGTCGCGCGGCGGGTGACGCTCTCGCGCAGGTAATCGGCGATGCGGTCGGCAACCAGCTCGAACGGGAGCCCCCTGCCCTCGATCCTGCGATCGAGCCTGATGATGTGCAGCCCGTAGCGGGTCGCGACCGGCTCCTCGGAGATCGTGCCGGGGTCAAGCCGAAAAAGCGCCTGCTCGAATTCCGGCGTCGTCTGGCCTGCTGTGATCTGGCTAAGGTTTCCGCCGCTGGCCGCCGACGAGCAGGCGGAGTGCGCCCGCGCGAGATCGGCGAAGCGCTCCGGATGCCGCTTCAGCTCCGAAAGGATCGTCCGCGCATCAGCTTCCGCGCGCTGAGTGGCGGCGCGATCGCCAGCAGGCGCCGACAGGAGGATATGAGCCGCCTCGAAGATATCGGGTGAGCGGAACGCCCGCTTGTTTTGCTCGTAATAGCGGCGGCAAGTCGCCTCGTCCGGCTCGGGCGTCTTGACCTCGCGCTCGACCAGGCCGCGGATCAGTGCTTCCTCCTGCGTCTCGCGGCGACCGGCATCGTCGCTGAGCGGTGCGGCCTCCATCTCGATCCGGCGCGCCTCCTGGATCAGCAGCTCGCGGATCACGAGCGCACGCGCCGCATCCTCGAAGGCCGTTCGCGGCGCTGCGGCCGGATGATGCTGCGCCTCGCGCGCGATGTCATCGCGCGCGATCTCGACGCCATTGACGCTGATCGCCTCCGGTTTCGGCAAATCGAGAGAATGGAGGGCACAGCTCATGCCCTACTCCACGGGAATGGTGCGCCGCGTCGACGAAACCGCCTGACGGCCCGCGGGGCGGCTCGTGCGAACGACCTGGTATCCGCGGCGGCCGAGATACCAGACCGGTGCGCTCCAGATGTGCACCAGGCGCGTGAAAGGAAAGACGAGGAAGATCGTCATGCCGAGGACAAGGTGCAGCTTGAAGATCGGGTTCGCGCCGGCGATCAGGACCCAGACGTCCGGCTGAAGGGTGAACACGCCCTGCGCCCAGGTCATGAACCGCACCATCTCGTGGCCGTCGAGATGGTTGAGCGACACCGGGATGGTAGCAAACCCGAGCGTAAGCTGCGCCCAGAGCAGAAGCAGGACCGCGACGTCGCCGAAGGACGAGGTCTTGCGAATGCGCGAATCGAACAGCCGCCGGTGCGCGAGCAGCGTGATGCCGATGAAGCAGAAGATACCGGCGACGCCACCGACGATGATCGCCATCCATTGCTTGAAGGTATGCGAGATGCCGATCGCATCGAACACCCAGATCGGCGTCAAGAGGCCGACGAAATGGCCGAGGAAGATGACGAGGATGCCGAAATGGAAGAGGTTGGAGCCCCAGAAGAGCTGCCGCCGACGCAGGAGCTGGCTCGAGCCGCTCCGCCACGTGTATTGCTCGCGGTCGAAGCGCACGAGGCTGCCGATCAGGAACACCGTCAGGCAGAGATACGGGTACCAGCCGAACAGTGCGTGGTCGAAGAAGTCGCGCATTCTCTTCTCCTCACGCTTCGGGTGAAGCGGCCGGGCGCTTGGCGGCGCGCACGCGGGCAATGAGGCCATCCTTGCAGCGACCCGCGGCTGGCCCGAAGGTCACCGGCTCGTCCTCCCAGGCTGCGTCGAGCGCCGCGAGATCCGTCGGATCGGGATCCGGCTCCTGCATGAGCTCGGCTACATCTTCGTCCTTGGGCTTCGCCGCGGCGATGGCGACGAGCGCGCGGAAGACCGCCTCGTAGGAGGAGCCGCGCTTGGCTAGCCGCTCTGCGAGAGCGGATAGGATGTGCACCGTCTGTCCGAGCGTCTCGGTGGCTTCGCCGAGCGGTCGCGTCGAAAGGTATTCGAGGAACAGCGGCAGGAAGTCTGGCAGCTCAGTGGCGCCGATTAAAAGGCCGTTCTTCTCGTAGAGCGCCTTCAGATCGATCATCGCCTGGCCACGGTCGCGGCTCTCGCCGTGCACATGCTCGAAGAGATGCAGCGACAGCGAGCGGGTGCGGTCGAACAGGAGCACATAGCGCTCCTGAAAGTCGTAGAGGTCACCCGAAGCGAAATCCTCGATCAGGGAATGCAGCGCACGGCGCGCCTGGCCGCTGACGATCCCCTCCCCCGCCAACACCTCGCGAAGCTCGCGCGCGTTCGCCTGAAGCTCCGGCGTCGGATAGCTGACAAGCAGCGACAGTGCCTTGAATGTCTTCACCATCACGCGATCTCCATCGGATTCTTCGCCCGCTTCGACTTGCCGAAAAGGTTGGTTTCGGTCGTGCCGCCGGAACATCCGTTGCCGAACGAAAAGCCGCATGAGCCACGAAGATCGTAGGCGTCCTCGTCGCGCTCGCGATGCGCGGTCGGAACGACGAAGCGGTCCTCGTAGTTGGCGATCGCCATCACCTGGTACATCTCCTCGATGTGCCCCGCGGTGAGACCAACGCGCTCGGCAATGCCTTCGTCGATGACACCGTCGACGCTCTTCGCGCGCATGTAGGCGCGCATGGCGAGCATGCGCTCCAGCGCTTGTGCGACCGGCTCCTCTTTGCCGGCCGTCAGTAGGTTGGCGAGGTATCTGAGCGGGATGCGAAGCGAGCGCACATCCGGCATCTCGCCGTCGACGCCGATCTTGCCGGCCTCTGCCGCCGACTGGATCGGCGAAAGCGGAGGCACGTACCAGACCATCGGCAGCGTGCGGTATTCCGGGTGAAGCGGGAAGGCCACCTTCCACTCCATCGCCATCTTCCAGACCGGCGAGCGGCGCGCGCCTTCCAGCCAGCTTTCGCTGATCCCGGCGGCGCGCGCCTCTTCGATGACATGCGGGTCGTTGGGATCGAGAAAGATGGAGAGCTGCGCCTCGTAGAGGTCCTGCTCGTCTGCCGAGCTCGCCGCCTCCTCGATGCGGTCGGCGTCATAGAGCACGACACCGAGGTAGCGGATACGGCCGACGCAGGTTTCTGAGCAAACCGTCGGCTGGCCGGCCTCGATGCGCGGGAAGCAGAAGATGCACTTCTCCGACTTCCCGCTTTCCCAATTGTAGTAGACCTTCTTGTAGGGGCAGCCGGACACGCACATGCGCCAGCCCCGACACTTGTCCTGGTCGATCAGGACGATGCCGTCCTCCTCGCGCTTGTAGATCGCGCCTGAGGGGCACGCCGCGACGCAAGCCGGGTTGAGGCAGTGCTCGCAGAGCCGCGGCAGGTACATCATGAAGGTGTTTTCGAACTGCCCGTAGATGTCCTTCTGGATGCCTTCGAAGTTGGTATCCTGCGAGCGCTTGGAGAACTCGCCGCCGAGAATCTCCTCCCAGTTCGGCCCCCACTCGATCTTCTCCATCCGCTCGCCGGTGATGAGCGAGCGTGGCCGCGCCGTTGGCGTGGCTTGGAGCTCGGGCGCCTTCTGCAGGTGCTCGTAGTCGAAGGTGAAGGGCTCGTAGTAGTCGTCGATCTCCGGCAGATCGGGATTGGCGAAGATGTTCGCGAGCACCCGCCACTTGCCGCCGATCTTGGGTTCGATCTTGCCGTTCCGCTTGCGCCTCCAACCGCCATTCCAGCGGTCCTGGTCCTCCCAGTGCTTCGGATAGCCGATGCCCGGCTTCGTCTCGACGTTGTTGAACCATGCGTATTCCATGCCTTCGCGGTTGGTCCACACGTTCTTGCAGGTGACCGAGCAGGTGTGACACCCGATGCACTTGTCGAGGTTCAAGACCATCGCGATTTGCGCGCGCACTCTCATTCTGCGGCCTCCATGCGCGGTGCTGTCTCGGCGGGCTGATCGGATGCGGGGCCATCGAGCCAGTCGATGTTTGCCATCTTGCGGATGGCGACGAATTCGTCGCGGTTAGTGCCGATCGTGCCGTAGTAGTTGAAGCCGTAGGATTGTTGTGCGTAGCCGCCGATCATGTGCGTCGGCTTCAGGACCGTGCGCGTCACCGAGTTGTGGATGCCGCCGCGCTGCCCGGTCTGCTCCGACCCCGGCACGTTCACGATCTTCTCCTGCGCGTGGTACATCATGCACATGCCCTCTTTCACGCGCTGCGAGACGACGGCGCGTGCGACCAGCGCGCCGTTCGAGTTGAAGGCCTCGATCCAGTCGTTGTCGACGATGCCGGCCTTCTTGGCGTCCGCCTCGCTGATCCACACGATCGGGCCGCCGCGCGACAGAGTCAGCATCAGGAGATTGTCGGTGTAGGTGGAGTGGATGCCCCATTTCTGATGCGGGGTGATGAAGTTCAGCACCACCGTCTTGTTGCCGTTCGGCTTGCGGTCGATGACGGGCTTCACCGCCTTGGTGTCGATCGGCGGGCGATAGGCGCAGAGCGCCTCGCCGAAGGCGCGCATCCACAGGTGATCCTGGTAGAGCTGCTGGCGACCGGACAGCGTGCGCCAGGGGATCAGCTCGTGGACGTTGGTGTAGCCGGCGTTGTAGCAGACCTTCTCCGATTCCAGCCCCGACCAGATCGGCGATGAGATGATCTTGCGCGGCTGCGCGACCACGTCGCGGAAGCGTATCTTCTCGTCCTCCTTCGGGATCGCGAGATGCGCATGTTCGCGACCCGTCGTCTTGCCGAGCGCTTCCCACGCCTTGACCGCAACCTCGCCGTTCGTCTCCGGCGCCAGCATGAGAATGACTTCGGAGGCATCGATGTCGGTGTCGATCTTCGCGAAGCCTTTGGTAGCTCCCTCCTCGGTGACGACACCGTTGAGCTTCTTGAGGGACTCGACCTCGCGCTCGGTGTTCCAAGCGATGCCCTTGCCGCCATTGCCGATCTTCGACATCAGCGGCCCGAGCGAGGTGAAGCGCTTGTAGAGGTTCGGGTAGTCGCGCTCGACCACCGTCACCTGCGGCATGGTCTTGCCGGGGATCGGCGCGACCTCGCCCTTCTTCCAGTCCTTGACGTCGAGCGCCTGGGCGATCTCGCCGGGGCTGTCGTGCATGATCGGTGTCAGCACGACGTCCTTCTCGACACCGAGCACTTCCGGCGCGACCTTGGAGAAGGCCTTGGCGATCGCCTTGTAGATCTCCCAGTCGCTCTTGCATTCCCAGACGGGGTCCACAGCGCTCGTGAGCGGGTGGATGAAGGGATGCATGTCGGAAGTGTTGAGGTCGTTCTTCTCATACCAGGTGGCGGTCGGAAGAACGATGTCGGAGTAGACGCAGGTGGTCGACATGCGGAAGTCGAGCGTCACCAGGAGGTCGAGCTTTCCTTCCGGCGCTTCGTCGTGCCAGGCGACCTCCTCTGGCTTCTGACGCCCGGTCTCGCCGAGGTCCTTGCCGAGCACACCGTGCGTCGTACCGAGCAGGTGCTTCAGGAAATACTCGTGGCCCTTGCCCGAGGAACCGAGCAAGTTGGAGCGCCAGACGAAAAGGTTGCGCGGCCAGTTGATTGGCTTGTCCGGGTCTTCGCAGGAGAGCTTGAGCTCGCCCGACGTGAGCGCCTCCGCGACGTAGTCCTTCGGCTCCATTCCTCTTGCCGCGGCCTGCGCCGCGACGTTGAGCGGGTTGGTCTCGAGCTGCGGCGCGGAGGGCAGCCAGCCCATGCGCTCGGCGCGAACGTTGTAGTCGATCAGCGCACCATCCCACGGACCGGCCGGTGCCGTGGGCGAAAGGATCTCTTTGACGTCCAGCGTCTCGTAGCGCCACTGGTCGGTGTGCGCGTAGAAGAACGAGGTCGAGTTCTGCTGGCGCGGTGGACGGTTCCAATCGAGACCGAAGGCGAGCGGCAGCCAACCCGATTGCGGCCTGAGCTTTTCCTGCCCGACGTAGTGCGACCAGCCGCCGCCCGACTGACCGACGCAGCCGCACATGACGAGCATGTTGATGACGCCGCGATAGTTCATGTCGCAGTGGTACCAATGGTTCATCGCCGCGCCGATGATCACCATCGAGCGGCCGTGGGTCTTCTCGGCGTTCAGCGCGAACTCGCGCGCCACGGTGATGATCTGGTC
Organism: uncultured Alphaproteobacteria bacterium; assembly: GCA_963761005.1. GTDB lineage: Bacteria > Pseudomonadota > Alphaproteobacteria > Rhizobiales > Afifellaceae > DASWJZ01. Next base: position 175,245 of record CAVXFK010000016.1, on the reverse strand, counting down.
GCGCGGCACGCCGGTGATCTTTTCCGCCCAGGCCGGCGTATAGGGCTCGTTGTCGTCATAGCTCCCGGCGACATGCTTGCCGCCGAAGCCGCGATCGACGCCATAGTTGGCGATGAATAGGTCGAAGACCGTGGCGACCAGCACCTCGCCGTCGGCGAGCTTCAACTTCCTGACAGGCACCTTGCGCTCAAGCACGCTCGGGTGATCCGTGCCGGTGAAGTGGTCGTGCTCGATATTGCCGAAATAGGGAAAGGCGACGTCGGCGAGATCATGCTCGGTGTCTGCGAGTGTCAGTTGGAGCCGCGTGTCGTGGCCGGAAGAATCCTTCTCTTCGAGATTCCACTTGCCTTTCTCGCCCCAGCGGAACCCGACCGATCCGCGCGGGACCACGACGGCGCCGGAGTCTTCGTCAAAGGCGACGGTCTTCCATTCCGGATTGTTGGTCTCGCCTAACGTTCCGGAAAAATCGGACGCGCGGAGCAGACGCTCGGGCACAAGCCTGCCGTCCTGCTTCACCAGGCGGACCAGCATCGGCATGTCTGTATATTGCCGGACGTAATCGGCGAAGTAGTCGGCCTGCCGGTCGATATGGAATTCGCGCAGGATCACGTGGCCCATCGCCATCGCGAGCGCCGCGTCGGTGCCTTGCTTCACCGATATCCAAAGGTCGGCGAATTTCGAGGCTTCCGAATAGTCCGGGCAGATCACGACGCTCTTCGCGCCACGATAGCGCGCCTCGGTGTAGAAGTGGGCGTCGGGCGTGCGCGTCTGCGGCACGTTCGAGCCCCACAGGATCAGAAATCCGGAATTGTACCAGTCGGCCAATTCCGGCACGTCCGTCTGCTCGCCCCAGGTCTGCGGGCTCGACGGCGGCAGGTCGCAGTACCAGTCGTAGAACGACATGCACACGCCGCCGAGCAGCGAGAGATAGCGGGCGCCGGCAGCATAGCTCACCATCGACATCGCCGGGATCGGCGAGAAGCCGACGACGCGGTCGGGGCCGTAGGCCTTCGCGGTGTAGGCGTTGGCGGCGCCGATGATCTCGGTCACCTCATCCCAGTCGGCGCGCACGAAGCCGCCGAGGCCGCGCTTCCTGGTGTAGCTTGCGCGCTTCTCCGGGTCTTCGACAATTGACGCCCACGCGGCGACCGGTGTGTTTCGGGCCCGCGCTGCGCGCCACAGCTTCAGAAGTCGCGAGCGCACCAGCGGATATTTCACGCGGTTGCCGGAATAGAGGTACCAGGAATAGCTGGCGCCGCGCGAGCAGCCGCGCGGCTCGTGGTTCGGCAGATCCGGCCGCGTGCGCGGATAGTCGGTCTGCTGCGTCTCCCAGGTGACGATCCCGCCCTTGACGTAGATCTTCCAGGAGCAAGAGCCGGTGCAGTTTGCGCCGTGAGTGGAGCGCACGATCTTGTCGTGCTGCCAGCGCTTGCGATAGCCGTCCTCCCAGCGGCGGTCCTCGCGGGTGACGATACCGTGGCCGTCGGCGAAGGTGTCGACGGTGCGGTTGAAGAAGGTCAAGCGGTCGAGGAAATGGCTCATGGCGCTGCCTACCGTGCCTGCGGGAGCGCGGTGCCGGCCGCCTTCCCAGATGTGGCGCCGCGATCGAGGTGCGAGAAGTAGACGGAGACGCCGATCGCCATCACCGCGAGCACGATGTAAGCGAAGAAGCCACCCGCGTAGCCGTCCGTTCCGAGCGCATCGACGACGGCACCAAGAAACGGCGGGATGACGAAACCCCCTAAAGCGCCGAGCCCACCGACAAGGCCCGCCGCGCCGCCGACCGCCTCGGGTACATATTTCGGCACCATCTTGAAGACGGCGGCATTGCCGATGCCCATGCCGAGCGCGATCAGCAACTCACCGCCAAGCGCCTGATAGAAGTCCGCCACGAACGTGAGAATGGCTGCTCCGATCAGGACGGCCGTGAACGCGATGATCGCAGTTCGCTCTCCGCCGATGCGCTCGGACAACATTCCGCCGAACACGCGGACGATCGCGGCGACGAGCGAGAAACCGAGGCCGCCAAGCAACGCCGCCTGCTTGATGTCCATGTGGTGCAAGTTGATCCAATAAGTCGGGAACCACGCGGTAAGCGCCAGGAAGCCGCCAAAGGAAACGAAGTAGAGAGCGACGAGGCCCCACGTGCGGGGATCCTCGGCCGCGGTGATCACCGCCTGCCAGACCCGCTCGTTGGGGAAGAGCTCCTGCCCCTTGGCGCGGGCGATCTTCCGGCTCGTGTCAGGATCGACGCCCTGCTTGCGGAGCTGGAAGAAATAGGCGTCGTGCGCCAGCCAGGCGTAGATCGCGGTGCCGATCAGAAGAAACGTGAACCAGGCGAAATAAGAGCCTGCGAGACCCCACGCAGCGATGGCGAAGGGCAGTACCAGCGTGAAGATGCCCGGCGCGAGATTGCCGATGCCGCCATAGGCGCCAAGCGCCGTGCCCTGGCGCGACTGCGGGTACCAATACGAGACTTGAGGAATTCCGACCGAGAACGACGCCACCCCGCATCCGCTCAGAAATCCGAACATCACGATGATCGGATAAGCGGCGACCGTGAGCGTCTTCACGGTCAGCAGAATAAACACCAGTCCCCACATGCCCACGAGCGACAAGGCGAACAGCGTCAGCATCGGCAAACGGCCGCCGACGCGGTCGACCCAAGCCCCGAACGGGATGCGCAGAAGCGAGCCGGTGAGTTGCGGGGCCGCGACAAGGAGGCCGAGCGCGAGCCCGCCGAGGTGCATCTGCTCCTGGAAATATTTGGCGGCGGGTCCGTAGAGCGCGACCGCGGCGAAGCCGACGAAGAACCCCCACGTTCCCATCGTGAGGCCGGCCGCCGGGCTGCCGGCCAGCTGATAGTGTTCCTGCGGTATTGCGGCGGCGTCACCCGGACTGGTCATGGTCTGTCGCTCCTTGGGTCGGCTTTGCGGTGGCAGGATCGAGCTTGCTGCGGAACGTTCCGCGTTCGGACTGCTCGCGCATCAGACGATGGCCGCAAAGGGCGTATCGACCAGAGTGCAAAATTCCAGCTTTGAGTTCCGACACCGGCAGGAGCGTCCACAGAAAACATCGTTCTAGATTGGCCTGATTTCTGAATAGCCACCGCAGTGAGATAAAACGAACGCGCTCGTGAAGAGCTTGAGCCAGATCAACGTGAGGCGTTTTTCCAAAAGAGCGCGGGAGAACGTGGATCTGACCTTATGATGACTGAAGAATGACTGTTTTCGATGCGTCAATTGACATTTATCAATCCCCTGTATTAAGTGGTTTGCACGTGAGGGGCCAATGCGCGCTGCCGATCAACAGGTCGTTCGTTCGCTCGAGCTGTTCGCAGATATGCGCGCGGCGCACTTCCGCACGCTCATGAATGCCGCGCTCCTGCAGAGCTTTCCGCCCCGCGTGCTTCTGATCCGCGAAGGCGATCTGCCGGATTTCCTGCATGTCCTCGTGGAAGGCTCAGTGGAGCAGTTCGCCGAGCACTGCGGTCGGGAGACCACGATCGAAGTGCTGGTGCCCACGACCACTTTCATTCTGGCCGCGGTGATCCACGACGAGCCGTATCTCAAATCTGCACGCACGCTCACGCAAAGCCGCGTACTGATGATCCCTGCCGGTGCGGTCCGGGAGATATTCGGCCGCGACAGCGCGTTTGCGCGCGCGGTAGTTGGCGAGCTCGCGTCGCGCTACCGGGCGATCGTGCGCACGCTCAAGAATCAGAAGCTCCGCACCGGCGCGGAGCGGCTCGCGAACTGGATCCTGCAGACCGATGCGCAAAACGGCTCGACCGGCCGCATGGTGCTGCCGTTTGAAAAGCGGTTGCTTGCCTCATTGCTCGGAATGACGCCGGAGAATCTTTCGCGCAGCCTTGCGACGCTCGCCACTCATGGCGTGAAGAGCGAAGGCCGCAGCATTGTCATCAGCGATCGGGAGAAGCTGCACCGTCTGGCACACCCAAATGCGTTGATCGACGATCCACAGTTCGTCGCTCCGCAAGCCTGACAGACTGACGCGCATAAGGTCCTCGCACGCCTTGGCCCGCGCGGCGTCACCAGATGACGACGCTAGCCCTGACGGCGACGCATGAAAGCAGTCTTCGCGCCACCTGACTTCTGCGATTTGAAGATCGAGCTTGCATCAGGCGCGGGCGGTAGCGGGATGCGGGCTGGAACCCGCTCCAGACGCGGCGTCAGGCAGAGCCGGCCGGTGATCAGCCGCTCATGGAGATCTTGCCACAGCAGCCTTTGGCCGAGCGACTGGATATAGGACCCGGCGCCCAGCAGTGGCCAAGCGTCTGCGGCGTGGCATTCGTAAAACAGGATCAGGCGATTGCGGTCGCTCATATTTGGGCTTGAGCCGTGCAGGGTGCGAACGTGATGCACCGTCATGTCACCTGCCTTGCCGGTCAGGGTCACCGCCTTGTCCAACTCGAAAGCCGCATCGCCCGGGTCGATGGCGCCGCAGAAGACACCATTCGCCATATGGCTCAGGATCGGACCTTTGTGGGAGCCTGGGATGACCATCAGCGGCCCGTTGTCCGCATCGACGTCCTCAAGCATGAGGCCGAAGGCGAGCATGTCATCGTTGGTGTGTGGGTAGAACGCCCAGTCCTGATGCCATTCCACCGCGGCCCCGCCTCCCGGTGCCTTGGTGTTCAGCTTGCTGGTCTGCAGCATCGTGTCGGGCCCCAGCAGCTCGGTCAAAACGTCGGTGATCCGGGAGTCTGTCAATAGTTCCCAGAAGAACGGATGTTGTCGATGCGGTAGTTTTATCCGCGTCAGGCGCGGATGCTCGACGCTGTGGCCCTCGTCGAGGTCGTAGAGGTCGTTGCTCTCGGTAACGGCGCGCGACTTATCGAGCAGATCGTAGGTGATGCGACGGAGGGTCTCCAACTCCGCTGTCGTCACCGCCTTCTCGATCATCAGGTAGCCATTGTCCTCGTAAAAAGCCTTCTGCTCCTTCGACAGCATGGCAGATGCCCTTCCGTATCAACGGCGCAGCTCACTTCGCCTTGCGCCGCGGAAAGCGGCTTTGGAGCGCGTCTCGGGTTGTCCCCTTTGGTGTATCACGCGGAGATCGACCGGCTAGCGTCTGGCGCGTTGCAAGCTCTTGACGATCTGCGCCACGGATCCGAGCGCTCTTCGCTCCCCGATGGCGGCCAGCGCCGCCGGCACGTCCTCGGCTTCACCAGCGCCTTCCGCTGCCGGCCGCCTTCGCGCCACTGGCGGACGACGTACGGGCCGTGGAGAAAGCCTCGTGAGCAGCGGCAGTTTGGCTCACCGCAGCGGCGCCATTCCAGATGAAGACTGCCGGGAACCGGAATCTTGGGCAACGGTTCCTTCGGGCAAGTTCAGTGACTTACACGCAATCGTCTAGCCAACTCCAAGTCTCTGCGCCGACCGATCACAGGTTGTCGCTGCCGGCTGTGCGTTTTTGCCTCCGAATCAGATATTCGATTTCCCGGCGCGGTTGTCATTCCCGTCAGAGACGACTTCGTTTGGCCCGGAGACAGTTTCGTATTCGACCTCAAACACCAGAGACCCAAAGCGCAACGAGACAGACCAGACTTTGTTGAGGATCTGGGCGTTGTCCTACGGGCTAACAAACTCGGGTTTGAAAGAGTATGAGCACCGGGCAGCAACTTTCGAATCAGAGGGAGATTTCCTTTTGGCCAAGGCACGAACCACGAAGCCCGCTACGAAGAAGACGCCAGCAAAGTCTCAGACCGAAGCCGTTCGTCCGGTCAAAGGCGCTCTTACAAAATCGGCGCTTATCGACCTCGTCGCAACGGAGAACGAAATCCCCCGCGGCACCGCCAAAGGGGTCCTCGCTACTCTTGAGAACGCTCTTTTGGGGTCAGTTCATCCGCGTGGTGTCGGCGAGTTTACGTGGCCGGGGCTGTTGAAGGTTACTCTCCGAAAAGTGCCTGCTCGAAAGGCAGGAACGCTGGTCCGCAATCCCGCCACGGGTGAAATGACCCCAGGAGCGGCCAAGCCGGCAAGCGTGCGGGTCAAGATCCGGGCTTTGTCAAAACTGAAGACAGCAGCCTTGTCTTGATCGCTTCCGACGGTTCTATGCACTCCAACCGGCGTCGATCCTCCTTCCGATAACCACCTTTCGTCCTGACAGCGCAGCCCGAAGCCGAGTGGGAGGCAGGTGAGGTTGGAATGCGGCGGGCACGCGATGCACAGCCGCGTGCCATAGTTCGCTTCGCACCAGGATCGACCCGCGGGAGCCCGGAGGATCTAAGAGCACATCGGCGCGACGGCGAGAGAACGTCGCGCCGCATCGCATCGCACACCGAACATTCACCATAGAATGCGTTGGCTCGCTCTGCTCGCTTCATGCAGAATGCCAGCGAAAGGGGAAAGGGTTTTGCGGGACCCGAAGGACCGATCATCGCTCGTCGGCACCGAAACGATCCTTGGCCGTGTCAGTACCGGTCTCACGCCGTGATTTCATATATCTAAGCGCTGCACTGGCCGTTTTCGCGGGCAGCAGGGGGTGCAGCCGCCCAGGCGGCGTACCCGACGAGCGCAGCGAGTTTCGAGTTCTGCGACCCGAAGACCTCCTGTCTCTTCACTTCGAGCTCCGCAATCTGCGGATTGTGTATGCCGGTCGGGGGCCGCCCCGGCTGGTGCGCATAGACGAGTCCAGCGATGCATTGCTGGTGGTTGGATTTCCCGGCCAGCACATCGCCGAGGAAGTGTTCAACGAGGCCGCGTCCGGGCAGGACGCATCCATCTCGCTTCCGGTCCGATCGAAAATTGCACAGCCGACGCGACTGGTGTTTCGGGTTCCGTCCGGCGTCGACTTCGTCGAGCTGACGCTGCAGTCGTTGCTCGAATGGGATTTGCTGGAGTTTCAGATATCGAACAGCCGCGTGGATGGGCAAAGTTCAATGCCATTCACCGGCCGATCGCGGATCGAGCTGCCCGTCGGCCTCGCGCTCTCGCCGGACCCCGCCGCACGCTGGGCGCATGCTACCCACCCGGTTGCGCACAACGGGCGCATCGAGTTGTGGCACACGCAACTCGCTTCCGCCGGCCCGCGTATCTTGCCGACGGTAAGCATCCTGGGGCCTGGATACACGCCGGAAGTCGATTGGGAGACTGCGCTCACCGACGCTGATCGCCAGTCCCTGATCGGCAAAAGCGCCGAGGCCAGAACGCTGATCCTATCGCCGATGGGCGGCTGGCTCGACGTGCGCGGCCGTTGGGAGGTGCAGACCGCAGCCGACCTGTCCCGCTGGGAACAGGTGGCAACGGCGGGACAGGACCAGCGTGTCGTCGTCGAGCACCAGGAGGGATTCCTGTACCCCTTCGGCCATCGCGCGACCGTGCTGAGCGTGACCGAGCGCAAGGTGGAAGAAACGCCCTCATCCGACGCGGTCGACCCCGCTCGCGCGGCGGTACTGCGAAAGCGCGACTTCGTTGTCATCAAAGAGCCTCAGGTCGGGTATCGCTCGGGCGAGATGGCGCTGCAGACGCTGACAGCCCAGTCGCTCATAACGCCCGCGCTGCGTATCGAGGACAAGACGGCTGAGGCGTTCTGGATCGAGACCTCTGCGGGGATGCCCTACCCATTTCGATTCGCCGCAAAAGACTGGGCAGATGACGAGCTGGGTCTTGAGGCGCCCGCCGTTTTCGTAAAGGCGGATGCCGACATGGCCACCGCAGCAAGCGTCTATGGAAACGAAGCCTATCGCGCGCAGAGGCAAACACGCATGCGTGGCCAGTCAGCGGCGGTTGCCAAGTTCGAGCCCCGCGTCGATACCGCTGGCGACAGCGGTGACGAACCCTTGGGCAGATCGCGCAGTGCCGGCGATACGACGCTGCATCTCCTTGAGCTCGCGTTTGCCGGCATACTGGCGGATCCAGGCGACGAGGGTCGCCGATTCCGATGCATGACCGAGAGCATGCTCGTCGGCATTCCCTCACTCGAACCGTTTCTTGACGAAGCGCAGAACCGCGGCTGGTTCGAGATTGTCGATCCGGACGGCGAAAACAACCGCGGCGAGGTTTTCGTAAGAGCGCGGCAATCCGGGTCGAAACGCATCCCGATGTACTTCGACCAGCAAGCCGATCGCTCGGGTGGTATCGCGGCGCCGAGCTTCGACGTGGACGGCGTGTCACGCATTCATGGTCCGGTCGGCAACGCCGACCTCGTCATGTCGGGCGAAGCCTTGAGCGGCACGAACTACTTCAACGCCGACCACGCCAATCTTTTGGGGGGATTTCCGCTCGCCGACCTGCTGCTCACCGAAAACGGTGGCCGCTCGCCCGCCATTCCGCGCATCGATTTCATCATCGGACGAAAGCAGCCTGAGGAGAAGGACGAGTCCAAAGAAGACGCGGAAGCCGGGGACAAGCCCGATCCAGAGCCGGCGGAGCCGGCTTACTTCGAGGTCGGGTTGGGACTCACCTGGAGCGTTGCCCTTGGCGCCTTCGGCACCGATTCTCTTGTGTCCTTCGAGCCGGAGCTCGATAAGGAAGATCAGTCGACGTCGAAACTCGAGATTGCGGTCACAGCGACCCGAAGGCTTGGCCAGGGAAATAAACCGACACCCGAGAAAGGCGATGCGGCGGCGAAAAAGCCGTCGCCAGGCGTAAGCCTGACCGCCTCCGGCAAGATCACCAACTTCGCCCTCGTTCTGAACGCCAGCGATACCGACAGATTCAGTATCGGATTCGAGCGCATCAGCGTGCAGCTCGGCCCGCCGAAACCGGCCAAGAAAGAGGCGCCGGACGAGCCGGCAAACGATACCGGGGATACTGACGAGAAGAAGAAAGAACGCTCGGTATCGCCGGAGGTCGATTTCCGGCTGTCGACAATCGATGCCACCGGCGGTCTGAACATCCTGAAGAGGGTCATCGAAGCAGCGGCCAAGCTGCCGCCGCTGCCGGATCTGCCGAAAGGCGAGGCATCCACGGCATATCCGGCCAAGATGCCGGGCGCTGGTGGGGCGGATATCAATGTGAGTCTCGGCCCGTTCGAGGCGCCGAAATTCACGCTGATGCAGTTCGAGGTATCCAACGTTACAGCGACTGTCGGAATCGGCCTCAACTTCCTACCGCGGTCGACCGGTCCGTCGACACCGCCCAAGGTGCCTGACAACGTCTTCTCGATCGGCGTCGCGAGCCCGGACAAGCCACTCACCCTGCTAGCCGCGCCCTGGGGCGGCATCGCGCATCTCAACCTGAATTTCACGCCGAAGGGAGTGACCGGCTTCCAGTTCAGTCTTGGCGTTGTCTACAAGACGAAATTCGATCTCGGCGCTGCCAAAGCGAAGTGCGAAGGCTCGCTCGCCGGCATGTTTACCTACTGGGTGAAGGGCGGCGCCGAGCACCGTCAGCTAGACCTGATTCTAAAGCTCAGTGGACAATCCAAGCTCTGGTTCATGGACATCCACCTGATGATGGTCGCGGCCGGCTCGTGGAACGCCGGTCTATGGTCGTTCCACGCGGAGCTCATCGTACGGGTCCAGATCAGCTTCTTCGCCGTGCAGGCGAGCTTCAGCTTCCACCACGAGATCGCCGACAACAGCGGCCGCCAAGATCGACTGCTCACTGGCGAGGACGATGAACTGACAGAAGCCGAGTGGGCTGCTTATCGCTCGGCCTTTGCAAAGGTGGCCTGAGCGTGGGCGCGATGACCCTGATGTGGACGGCATTGCCGGCCGGCATGCGCCGTGTCGAAAACGGCGAGTGGCTGGCACGGGTATCGGTGTTTCTCTCGCCGCGCCTGGAAGTGACGGGCGACGACGCGCCGCTGTCCGCGTTTCCCGAATTCGTCGACTGGCCAAAGACGCTGCGCGAGCTGGGCACCGACGGCATCGAATTTCTCGTGCAGATGCATGACGGGGAGAGTGTCGTTGCGCCGGTGGCAGCCAAGCCTGCAGTCATGTCTGACCTCGACGCCGCGCCGGACAGCCAGGCTTGGCGCGGCATCTTCGACGAAACCGTGCGCGTTGCGGCCTTCGACGCGCCCAGCGATAGGCGAAATGAGGGCTTCATGGTCGAGTCCTACGATGCGCGCGGCGTCGTCTTGGCGATCCGCGATGTCTACGCGCAGGCCCTTGCGACGGAACTCGGCATCGCCACCGAGGCACCGAAGCTCGGCGCGTTCGACATCCCCGCTACCCGGCTCGAGGCACCGGCGCCCGACGATCGGAATCCGATCGAGGAATTCGCCCGATTTCACCGGCTTCCCGAAAGCGTCCTACCGTTGGCGGAGGGCAATGAACCGGAGGCGTGCCCGGACTTTCACCAGATTGTCGCTGCGACCGGGACTCATCCCCTCCTTATGCGGCGGCTCGGGCTCGTGCTCGACCTCGAAGTACCCGCGAGCCGGCTCGGGCTCGAGGTGACGGACCGGCCTCTTCGCGTCCGCGTCGAGCCGCGCAATGCGACCTTCGCCGACACGACGCACAGGTCTCTGTGGACGATGGTCGAATACGACACGGCAACAAGCGACCACTACCGCGTATTCCGGGCCGCCGGGGATCGACGCCTCGGCAGCGGCGGTCTGTACGCACTCGGCAAACGGCAAACGACCGTTATCCAGGAAGAGCTGGAGCACGCGACCCTCGCATTGATCCAACAGGCAAGGAACGGCGCGCAGAGTGACGGCGACGACGCGGCACGGCGCTTGCCGGCGCTGTTGCAGGGCGGCATGCGTCTGACACATGCGGACAAGCCGTCGATCATGCGAAGCGCCATGCGCGGACAGTTCCGCCTGGAGCAGTCGCTGCAGATCGGCGGGGACCGGGTCCAGAGCGGCGTCCTGGGTGCGAACGAAGAAGAGGAGATTCTCTACGCGGAGCACGTGACGCGCGGTTATCGCGTCGATGTGCAGGATGTCGATTCCGGCGAGTGGCGCTCGCTGTGCCGCCGCGCCGTCAGCTATCGGGCGGGTGACTGGTCCTGGCCGGCCGCGGGAATGCTCGGCGACGAAGGCTTCATTGAACCCACGGCCTTCGCCGGCTCGCGCGACCCGTCGGCGGAGCTGCGCGCGAGCGAAGACCTGTTCGAATGGGACGGCTGGAGCCTGGTCGTGCCTCGCCCCGACCGCGCCGACGACAATAGCGAGCAATCGACAGCCGACTGCGGGACATCGCTGACGGTCCGCTTGGAAGTGCCGGCCGGAAGTCTCGAGCCGCAGCGCTTCGGGCGCTGCTATCGGTTTCGGCTGCGAAACGTGGATCTTGCCGGCAACAGCCTCTCGGTCGAGGAAGCCGACGAGTTGCCGAAGGGATTCGCGGAGTCGCTGGTCACCGACCCGGTGTGCTGTCTGCGGGTGGAGAGCGCGAAGCCGCCGGTCGTCTTTCGGGCTCAGCCACGCGGTCCCGGAGAGGCGGGCGACGTTATCGTCCTGCGCGACGCTGAATCCCGCGAGTACCCGTACGCATGAATTCAGGCTGCACGTAGCGCCGCCCGAAGTGCCGCTCCGCATCGCCGAGAAGCACGGCGTTTTCGACGGCCTGAGTGCGAGCGATTCCTGGCGGATGATCAGCGAGCATCGCGGGGACCTCGGACATAATGAAAAGGGCGAGGTGCGTGAGGCGATTACGGACAAGGAGTTCTATACGCCGTACCTGCCCGACCCCATCGTCCGCCAGGCAACGCTGTCCCTGCCCGATGGCGGCGGAAACATTGACATGCCGCGCTTCGACGATTTGCCCCGCAGCACCAGGGGCCGCGAGCTGGCGCGCTCATGCCAGCTCGTTGTGCGTCCGGGCAAGGACCGGGTACAGGCGCGCGTTTCCGGCCGCGAAGTCGTGCTCGAGGTTCCCAAGGGTCGCGTGCAGACCGTTCATCTCGCGGCGAAGCTCGGGGCGGATGAGATGTCGGTCATCGCATTTGCGCACCGTGACTGGCATGACAATGACTCTGCGGCCTTCAACAAGGTCCGACAGAAACTCGCCGATGCTGCCGCCCGCGGCGATGCGTCGCTGCTTGCGCCGTCCCGGGCGGTGACCATTGTGCATGCCACGCAGCGGCCGCTCATGACACCCGCCTTTGGCCGTCCGCTGATCCTGCCGAGGCAGGCGGATTCGACCAGTGCAACACTGGCCGACGATGCCTTGCAGTTCGACCGGCCGAGCACCGGCCGAATTGACGTGTACGCCGAGTGGCAGGACCCGGTCGACGATCCGGCCGACGACAGCTGGCGAACGTCCAGCGGTGAGCTCTACGCCGGCGGCGTTCGCATCGGGGAGGACGACGGAAAACCACTGGATCCCCTCGAGTTGATGAAGTCTGCGCGATCGCCGCTCGCGCACGACTTCGGTGACACCCGGCATCGCGAAGTCAGTTACCGCGCCCAGGCCACATCGAGGTTTGTCGAGTTCTACCCGGCATCGCTCACCGGGAACGCGGACAATGTCACCCTGTGGTCGGAGCCGGTGACCTTACGCATACCGAGTACGGCACCGCCGGCGGCGCCGGACATTGCTTATGTCTTACCCACGTTTCGTCCCAGCGAATCGCGAGGCGACACGCGTAACCTCAATGGTGAACGCACAGCGGAGAGATCGGGCGAAGGCCTACGCGTCTACATGAACCGCGGCTGGTTCTCCTCCGGCATCGGCGAAAAACTTGCGTTGGTGGTGGCAACGACGCCCGACCTGCCGGAGGCGCTGCAGAGCGCCGTCTCGGAATGGGGCGTGAACCCGCTTCGGGACTCCGCTCCCTTGCCCGGACCGCTGCAGATGGAACAAGTCTGGGGTGGAGCCGAGCGACTGTCCGGGTGGCCGCTCGATGGCGAAACGGTCGGCCTGGTCGTTCACGAAGTGCAGTTCAGCGAAGAGCACAAGTTGCCGTTCGTCGACATCGAATTTCTCGCACAGCGGGCGTTCGTGCCGCTGGTGCGCTTGGCCGTCGCGCGTTACCAGGAGCACGCGATCGAGAACTGCAAGCTCTCGTCGATCATTCACGCAGATTTCGTCCCGCTGGCACCTGGCCGCGCAGTGACAATTCGCAAAGTCGCTGACGCGACCTGGAGTCTGGCGATGCGTGGCTACAGCTACGCAGACACGGGACCCGGTTCGTCCATCGACCGAACGAGCGTCGGTACTCGCGCACATCGAATTCATGCCACGGGACGTGCCGGAGGACCCGGCCGGCTGGCGCACGCTGGGTGAGGTCATCCGCCTGCAGGCGGAATCCGTCGAGCCTTGGCGCTACCACTGGAAGGGACAGCTGAGCGTCGAAGACCCGCAGTATCTGTCCGGGCTCTATCGCCGGCGTATTGTCGTGCAGGAGTTCGAGCCTTTCGAATCCGCCGGTGCACCGGAGGCCCCGCTGCAAGATCGCTCGCGGTTGGTCTCGGCTCATGCCGTACCAATCTAGCAGGGCGCACCAAAAGACCTCCCGGCCGCGGCTCTCGCCCAACAGAATTGTCGGATCGTTGGCCGGATGCGACAGGCCCCATCAAGCAGGGAATCAAACTGCGGAGACAGGTTCGCCGCCGACTTGCGCTCACCACCACTCTCAGCACACTTTGTTCGGTGGCCTCGGCGATCTGCTATACGAGGTCCCCGATCCTGACGGGAAACCGCCGGACCCTAATCCCGGTCGCATGCCCGATCGCATTCGCAACGGCGCCTGCCGTGCCGGTGATGCCGATTTCGCCGACGCCCTTGATGCCGAGCGCATTCACATACGGGTCGTCCTCATGAACGAGCAGCGCTTCGAGCGAAGGGACATCGGCATTCACCGGCACGTGGTATTCGCAGAGGTCGTCATTCACCACCCTGCCGCTGCGCGGATCGATGATTGCCACTTCGTGCAACGCGAAGGACACGCCCCAGATCATGCCGCCGAGGAGCTGGCTGCGCGCCAGATGGGGGTTGATGATCCGGCCGGCCGCGAAGGCGCCGACCAGGCGGGTGGCACGCACCTGGCCGAGATCCGGATCGACCTTCACCTCCGCGAAGACCGCACCGTGGGCCTGCAGCGCATGGTCGCCCACCGCGGCTGGATCGCGAGCGCCCTTGCCCTTTCCTTCCATCTCCGTCAGTCCGGCGCGTGCAAGGATGTCGGCGTAGCTTTCGCTGCGACTCTCGTCGTCTGAGCGGTAGAGCCTTCCGCCGCGGACAACGACCCCGGCATTGCCGGCGCCGAAGAGCGGCGAGCGTTGGTCCGCGGTGGCGAGATCGGCAAGTTTGGCGATGGCATCGCCGCCGGCCGCGTCGATGGCCGCACCCGCCGTTGCCGTATGACCCGAGCCGCCGGCGACGCCGCCGTCCGGCAGGTCGGAGCTGCCGGCACGGAACTCGATCTGATCGATGTCGAGCCCGAGGCTGTCCGCCGCGATCTGCGCAAGAGCAGTCAGCGCGCCCTGCCCCATGTCGATGGCGCTCGTCTCCACCAGCCCTGTCCCGTCGCTGCGGAGCGTGGCGCGGGCCTCGGCCGCGAACATCGGGCAGTGGAACACCGCCGTACCCATGCCCCAGCCGACGAGGAAGCCTGCGTCGTCGCGCATCTGACGAGGCGCGAGCGGCCGTCCCGACCAGCCGAACGCCTTCGCGGCCTCGGCGTAGCATTCGCGCAACGCCTTCGACGAATAGGGCTTGCCGGTGATCGGCTCGACCTCTGCATAGTTCTTGAGCCGGAAGTCGAGCGGATCCATGCCGCAGGCGTCCGCTGCCTCGTCGATCGCGACCTCAAGCGCCGCCGAGCCGGAGGCGAGGCCCGGCGCGCGCATCGGGCCCGGCGTACCGATGTCGTTGCGCATCCCCTCGTGCGTGGAGGCGATGGCGGGACTGGCGTAGAGCGTGCGCGCGATGGCGGCGGCCGGCTCGAAGAAATCGTCGAAGCTGCTGCTCACCGCAATTGCATGGTGGGAAAGCGCAGTCAGCCGGCCGTCGGCGTCCATGCCCATCCGCACCTGTTGCAGCGTGTCTCCACGGTGGCCGACGGGGCCGAACATCTGGCTCCGCGTCAGGACCAGCTTCACCGGCCGGTTGAGCATCCGCGCCGCCAGGATGCAAAGGATCTGCGGACCGACCAGGATCGCCTTCGAACCGAAGCCGCCGCCGATGAAAGGCGTGCGGATCAGGACGTTCTCGGCCGGAATGCCGAAGTACTCCGCGAAGGCCGCGCACATCATGACCGGCGCCTGGTTCGGCATATCAAGCGTGAGCCGGTCGCCGTTCCAGGCCGCGACCATCGCATGCGGCTCCATCGCAACGTGATATTGCGGAGCGGTTTCGTACTCTGCCTCGATCCGCTGCACCGCCGCGGCGAGCCCAGCTTCGACGTCGCCATGAACCACGTTCGCCGGCATGCCGAAACCCATCGTTTCCAACGCGAAGCGCTCGACATCGAACCCGATGCGGGCGGGCTCCGCTTCGTAGCGCGGCGCAAGCAGCGCCGCGCCTTCGGTCGCCGCTTCAAGCGTCTCCGCGACGACCAGCGCGATCGGCTGGTTGGCGTAGCGGACGCGGTCGTTCTGGAGCGCTTCGAAGCGAAACCCGAAGAGACCCACCTTCGTGTCCGGGTCCTGCATCAGCGGCCGCCGGTTGGCGGGCGTGATCACCTCCACGACGCCGGGATGCGCCTTGGCCGCTTCCACGTCGAGATGCGTGACGCGGCCGCGCGCGATCGTGCTGACGGCATGCACCGCATAGAGCATGCCGTCAGGATGATTGTCCGCGGCGTAGGTGGCGCGCCCGGTGACCTTGAGAACGCCGTCGCGACGGGTGAGCGGCTGACCGGCATTCGAGCCGTGGCGCCGATGCGGCGAGGCTTGGGTAGGATTGATCTCAGGCATTGGCATACGCTCCGGCTAGGGAGGAGAACGGAGAGGCTGGAAGAGCAGGAAGGCGTTCGGGCGTTCCCGCCGCGGCGAGCGTGAGCGCGCGCACGACGATGCGTTTCGCGAGCTCGATCTTGAAGGCGTTGTCGCCGGAGGGTCTTGCGTCGGCGAGTGCGGCTTCGGCAGCGCGGCGGAAAGCTGCCTCGTCCGCGACGGCGCCCGCCAGCACGTCCTCGGCCGCGTGGACCCGCCAGGGCTTCGGTGCGACACCGCCAAGAGCGATCCGCGCCTGCCGGATTTTACCGCGCTCGATCTTGAGCGCCGCGGCGGCGGACACGACCGCGAACGCAAAGGACGTGCGCTCGCGAAGCTTCAGATAGCGCGCATGCGGGGCGAAGGCCGCGGCCTCAGCGGGAAGGCGGAGCGCCACGATTAGGTCACCCGGTTCCAGCGCGGTCTCCCGCTCCGGCGTCTCACCCGGCAGAAGGTGAAGGTCCTCCAGAGCAATCTCGCGCCGGCCCGTCCTGCCTTCGATCTCGACGATGGCGTCAAGGGCGACGAGTGGCACACAGAAATCCGACGGATGCGTTGCGATGCAATGCTCGCTCCAGCCGAGCACCGCGGAGAGCCGGTTCTCGCCGTGGAGCGCGTCGCAGCCGGAGCCCGGTTCGCGGCGGTTGCAGGCGCTCGCGGCATCGTAGAAGTAGCTGCAGCGCGTCCGTTGCATGAGATTGCCGCCGACGGTCGCGGCATTGCGAAGCTGCGCCGATGCACCCGACAGGAGCGCCTCGGCGACGGCCGGATAGGAACGCGCGAAATCCGGATCGTAGGCGAGGTCCGCGTTCCGCACGAGCGCGCCGATGCGCGTGCCGCCGTCGGAAAGCCGTTCGATGCGGTCGAGGCCCGGAAGGTGCGTAACGTCAACGAGACGGTCGGGCCGTACGGCGCCGCCCTTCATCAGGTCGAGCAAATTGGTGCCCGCGGCGAGATAAGCGGAACCCGGCTCGGCCGCCGCCGCAATCGCCTCCGGAACGGTAGATGGTCTCACATAATCGAAGCGTTTCATGCCGCGTTCCTCCGGTCCCGCTGCGCAAGTGACTTCTGCGCGTCGAGCACCGCCTCGGTGATGCCCTGGTAAGCGCCGCACCGGCAGAGGTTGCCGCTCATGCCCTCGCGGACGCGTTCAGGGTCGCTCCCCGCCTGCCCTTCCGTAATCAGGCCCACCGCGCTCATGATCTGGCCGGGCGTGCAGAAACCGCACTGGAATCCGTCATGGGCGATGAAGGCGGCCTGCACCGGGTGCAGCACGTCGCCGTCGGCGAGGCCTTCGATGGTGACCACCTCCGCGCCGTCTGAGCTCAGCGCAAGTGCGAGGCACGAATTGATCCGCCTACCGCTGACGAGGACCGTGCAGGCGCCGCACTGGCCTCGATCGCAGCCTTTCTTGGTTCCGGTCAGGTCGAGGCGCTCGCGCAGGAGATCGAGAAGCGTCACGCGCGGGTCTTCGAACTCGACGTTTCGTCGCTCACCGTTAACGGTGAGGCTGATGGAGAAAGTCATAGGAGACTCCAATCAGTTCAGTCTTGCTGTTGTAGAAATCGGGGGCGCCGGACGGCTATGAGAGGTGCCAGGCGGCGCCATCGGTCGATCGTGACGACGCCGGGTCGCCCGGCCTGATGCACAGGGGTGCCTACGCTTTAGCACCCAAAATGTACTATACGGAGGCATCCTCCGTTTTGCAAGAGGCAAGTCAGGCGATATGCAAGATCACTCCGGAAAGCCCGCCCGCAAGCCTCGTTCCGACGCGATCCGCAATCGCGAGCTTCTCTTGGAAGCGGCCGCCGCGGTCTTCAGTGCCGGCGGCCCCGACGCCAGCCTCGAAGCCGTTGCCAAGCGTGCGGGTGTTGGTATCGGAACGCTCTACCGCCATTTTCCGACTCGCGAAGCGTTGTTCGAGGCGGTCTATCGCCACGAGGTGGATCAGCTCGCCGAGCTTGCGGATCAATTGGGGCGAGAAGCCGCCCCCGTCGAGGCCCTGCGGCGATGGCTGCATGCCAACGTCCGACTGGTCGCAACGAAGAAAGGAATGGTGGCCGCTCTGGCGCTGGCGGCGTACGGCCCGTCGGAACTCTTCACCTACTCATACGATCGCTTGACCAAGGCCGTCGGCTCACTGCTCGACCGCGCCATTAGAGCCGGCGAGATCCGTGCGGACATCACGCCGGAAGAGCTGCTGAGCGGCCTCGTGGGCATGTGCTACAACATGTACGATAAGCCGAATTGGCAAACGACCGTCGTGCGTCTGCTCGATATCTTCGTTGATGGCCTCCGCAAGCGCTGACGCTGCTTCAACACAAGCGAGTGGGCTCGCGCATCAATTGTCCTCTCCCTCTCCGGCCGCCCCACCGCGATGACACGCGAGGCAGTTTGCCTTCGAAAGCACCTCCGGGCGTGCGAAGGCTGCGTCCGGAACCTCGTAATGCGCATTCTGCCACCATGGCATGTCGGTGATACGGAGCGGCACCTGATCGGCGGCGACCCCCCGCAAGATCCCTCGGCCCCGGTCGGTCGCGTCGGCAGCGTTGGCAACGAGATACTCGCTGATCTTCTTGGTCGTTTCAGGGTCGAGGCTGGCATCCTCGCCGAAATGGTCGGCAAGGTTGGCGGTGATCGCCTGCCAGGATCGAGCCGGCAGCATAATCGCCGGATACGGCATGTGGCAGGCGCCGCATTCGCTGTTGAATGCCTGCTCGCCCGAGACCGGGGCGGCGGCTTGCGTTGAGTCGGCCGGGGCTGGCGCGGCGCCAGCCGCAGAATTGTCGGCAGGCGGAGCGGCTTCCGCAGCCGCGCTCGATCCGGCGTCGACCTCAATGGCGAGAGCGGCGCATAGCACGAGTGTGGCCGCCAAGCCGGCGATGGCGATCGTCCTCATCTGCATTCCTCCATGTTGGCGGCATCGGTCAACGGCTCGCCATGAAGGCGATGAAGTCGCCTTTCTCGGTGGGCGTGCATTCGCGGCCGAGCACCGTGTTGCAGTTTCGCCGGAACCACTTCTCGACCTTGGCCGGGTCGGTGAAGCGATCGGGGTTGGCCGAAACCGCCATCGGCTTGATCTCCTTGCCGACGCGGGTGCTGCCCAAATTGGTCGGATCGGTCGTGTGGCACGTGCTGCATGACGGCGTATCGCCACTGCCGTGGCTGGCCAGGAAGAACGCCTTTCCTCGGTCGGCGGAGAAACCGGAGAACGGGTCGCCGCTCGCCTGGGCCTGCTGCGCGTAGTGGTCGAGGATGGCCTGCCGCGCCGCCCCAGCGGCAAGGCATGTGGCCGCCGACCCGACCAGGACGAGGGCGGAGATCAGGAGCGTTCGCTTAGTCTTGCTCACGGTTCGGCATCCTTCGGTATCGCGATTGCGGAGGGACGGAAGAGACCGCTCGCGGCATCGGCGTGGCAGGCATCGCAATTTCCTCGCGACGCGACGGCCGGCGAGGCGAAGACCCGGTCGGGGATGCGCGCGTGGCGGTGGCGCCAGAACGACGTCGCCGTGATGCTGAGCGGATCATCGGGGTTGCGGCGCCGGAAGACGTTGGCGGCGCGCGTGTCGAAGGTGTCGGCCGAATTGGCCGTCAGATAGGCAAGGATCGTTTGAGCGGTTTTCGGATCGATCGAGGCGTCCTCGCCGAAATGCTCGCTTAGGCCGGCCATTAGCGCGCGCCAAGTCTCCGCCGGCGCGAGGCTCGGATGATAGGCGACGTGGCAGGCGCCGCACTCCGATGCATAGACGGGGTCGAGCGGCTTCGTCGGGACGCCGAGCGCCGGTCGGTTGGTGAGGGTGGCAAGCGCCGCCGTCGAGACGAAGAAGAGCGCTGCGACGACCGCCGCTGCGGCGATCGGATATGCCGTGCGCTTGGCAGGAACAGCATCCCCGGCGCGCAGCTCCTTGCGCCCGTCGATCATGGACCTGATCAGGTTCTCGCCGGTGCGCCGGCTCTCGAAGATCGCCCCGGCCACGTGCAGGCCGATCAGGACGAGAAGACCATAGGCGAGCAGAGCGTGGATCTGGCGCGCCGCCTCGCCGACGACAAAGCTCGACGCAAAGGCGAACGGCCCGGACTTGACCACGCCCCCTAGCGCAACGGTCCCGCTGACAGCGACGGCAAGCACGGTCGCGAGGAGCGCCAGGATCATCGCCGCGCCGAGCGGGTTGTGTCCGATATGGCGCCGCCCGGAACCTGTCCTAAGCTCCATCAGATGATGGAGCACGGACCTTGGTCCGCGCACGAAGCTGGAGAAGCGGGCGGCAGAAGGACCGAGGAAGCCCCATACGATCCGCGCCGCGACCAGCGCCGCGGCGCCGGTGCCGACGATCACATGCGCGTCGACCCAGGTCGGCGGCAGCAGGAGGCTGGTAATCAGCGCCGCCGTCAGAGCGGCGACCAGGAGCCAGTGAAATATCCGGACAAAGGGATCCCACACCGCCATCGTCGGCGGGCCTTTATGGAGGCGGATTGCGCCTTTGGCGGCGAAGTTGAGGCTCATCGGCTTTCGCGGAAGAGGCGTTGAGCGGAGCCAGGATCGAGCCCGGTTCCTCACAGGCTGCAGTGAAGCCCCAGCTACCAGCGGGCCGCTGACAATTGCCTGACAACAGGCGGCGGGCGGAATTGTCAGCTTCGATCGGCCGCCATCCTGGACCAGCGGCCAAGGCAGATCCCGTGCCGAGGCCACGCAGTGCAGCGCTTACTAGAAACCCAGGATCATATGGTGTTTCACACCAAATATGATATTTCTTCCGGATGGACGCCTTTGCCGTAGCGAGCTCGGTCGCCGACAGCACCTACGACCGGATCAAGAGAGACATCATCTTCGGCGGGCTCGGCCCAGGCGAGAGGCTGAGGCTCGAACGACTGCGCATTCGATATGGCACGAGCGTTTCGACGCTGCGCGAGATCCTGAATCGCCTGACTGCCGAGGGCCTCGTTGTCGCCGAAGGACAGCGTGGCTTCGAGGTTGCGCCGGTCTCGGCGGAGAACCTGAAGGAGCTGTCCGCTCTGAGACAGCTTCTCGAGAGCTACGCGCTCGACCTTTCGTTCAAGGCCGGCGACGTCGACTGGGAAGGAAGGGTGGTCGCAGCACACCATAAGCTCCATCAGATGGAGCTTCGCATGATGTCCGGCGACCCGTCCGTTACCGAGCAATGGAAGCGCTATGACTCGGAATTTCACCAGGCGCTGATCTCCGCCTGCGGCTCACGCGTCTTGATGGACACGCATGCCTCGGTGTTCGACAAGTATCTCCGCTATCAGATGCTGTCATTGACGAACCGGGGACAGATCGCAGCCGAAGAGCATCTGCAATTGCGCGATGCCGCGCTCACGCGCGACGCCGTCAAAGCGCAGGAGATCCTTCGCCTGCATATCGCGGCCGGAGTCGATCACAGCCTCGCCGCGCAGGCTTTGAAGATCGCTCTTTGATGCCGTCGAGCCCTAATCGCTGAGAACGACCGTCCCGCCCGTTGCAGCGGCCTCGCTGACGGCGACAGCGATCTTGAGCGCCTCCAGGCCGTCACGACCCGTCACGATCGGCGGCGTCCCTCCGAGAATGACCTCGGAGAAGTGTCCGATCTGGAGCGCAAGCGGGTCGGCGGCGACGGTTCGAAGCCGCTTAGAATGCAACGGAATTCGCCAATCGCGGCTACCGTCCTGGTGCCAGACATGGAGGTCCGGGATCGAGATCGAGCCGAGCGTCCCCGCGATGCGGTAACAGCTCTCGCCGGTCTTTGGAAAATCCGGATTTTCGCCCGCAGTCGTCTCCCAGCTCCAGGGCGCGACAGCAGTGTCGGAGACGCTCATCGTGCCGACCGCGCCGTTCGCGAACTGCAGCAGGACCGCGGCCGATTCCTCCACCACATAGCCGCGGATCGCGTTGGTCGCGATCGCCTGCACGGCCGTCACCTCGCCGCAGAGCGCGCGCATCAGGTCGATGTCGTGAATAAGGTTGGTGAATACCGGACCGGCGCCGGGCTCGCGTCGCCAAGCGACATCGAAATACTGCTCGGGCTTCGCGAGCCAGCATGTCGTCTGCACGGAGACGATCCTTCCGAGCCGGCCGCTCTCGATTTCCGCTTTGGCGCGCCGGACGATGGGATTGTAGCGGCGATGATGACCGACCAGCAGCGGCACCGACGCTTCATTGGCGGCGCGGACCAGCTCGCAAGCATCCTCCACCAGCGTAGCAAGCGGCTTCTCGATGAGCACCGGCAGTCTTGCCGCGATACAGGCCATGCCGAGCTCGTGATGGAGGTTGCTCGGCGTCGCAACGATGACCCCGTCAGGTCGCGTTTCCGCAAGCAGATCGGCGAGAGAGCGGAAGACACGCGTCGAGAGCTCCTGCGCAAGCGTTGCGGCGGCAGGGGCCGGGTCAACGATGCCAGCGAGGATCGCATCACGTGCGACCCGTTCGGCGTGCTTTCGTCCGACCTGCCCCGCCCCCACGACAGCGATCCGCGCGCGGCTCTCGCCATGCGGACGGACGCTGGCAGATTGCTGCCTATTCTCCGTCATATGAAACCGTCTTCCTATGAGCCTATCGGTTCCATGGGTTGTATCACCAATCGATGTATGCCAGCATCCGGTCAATTTGAAACGGCACGGTCCTTTGCCGACGCCGATAAGCAAAAAGGGAGGAAAACGATGACGGCCATTACCCGGCGTGCATTTCTCGGAACCACCGCAATCGGTCTATCGGTCTGTGGGTTCGCCAGCGTGTTTCCGCTTCGTGCGCGAGCGGCAGACAAAGTGCTTCTTCGCCTTTCGTCGCCTGCGACGCCCACGGACCAGCGCTCCGTTGCCCTGACCGACGTGTTTGCGCCTGCAGTGGCGGACTTCGCGACCTTCGAGCCGCACTGGAACGCGACCCTCTTCAAGCAAGGTACAGAGCTTGAGGCGATCTCACGCGGCAATCTCGAGATGTCGATCACCTCGCCGCAGGAGCTCGCGACGATCTTCCCCGAATGGTCGATCTTTACGGCCGGCTATCTCCACCGCGACGCCGACCATCAGAAGAAGGTGTTTGCCGCGGCCTTCATGGACCCGATGAAGAAGAAGGTGGAGGACCAGCTCGGCGTGAAGCTTCTGACCGTCATGTATCTGGGCCGCCGCCAGCTCGACCTGCGGATCGAAAAGAAGATCATGGTGCCGGACGACCTCGCCGGCGTGAAGCTCCGCATGCCGGGCACCGACGCCTGGCAGTTCCTCGGAAAGGCACTCGGCGCAAATCCGGTGCCGATGGCCTTCACCGAGGTCTATACGGCGCTGCAGACCGGTGCGATCGACGGACAGGACAACCCGCTCCCGACCGACAAGGACTCCAAGTTCTACGAAGTCACCAAGCAGATCGTGCTGACCAGCCATCTCGTCGACCTCAACTATCTGGCCTTCAGCAAGAAGGCCTGGGACGGGCTGAGCGCCGATCAGCAGGCGACCGTTCAGAAGGCGGCGGACGATGCCGCCGAATCCGGTCGCCAGAAGCAACTCAAGCTGGAGTCGGAGCTCGAGCAGTTCTTCAAGGATCAGGGCCTTCAGGTCTACACGCCCGACGTCGACGCATTCCGTAAACACGTCCAGGAGGCCTACCTGAAGTCCGACTTCGCCAAGGATTGGCCGGAGGGCATGGTCGACAAGATCAACGCGCTCTAGAAGACGCGACGCGATGCGTGCGGCCATCGCGTGGTTGCGCGCCCGTGCAGACAACGTGGCGGTGGGGCTCCTCACCGTCATGTTCTTCTCGTTCATCCTCCAAATCTCGTCTCGCTACGTTTTCGATTTCCCGCTCGGGTGGACGCTGGAGCTGTGCCTGACCACGTGGCTCTGGGTGGTGTTCTGGGAGGGCGCTTTCATCCTCAACGACCGCGACCACGTTCGTTTCGACCTTCTCCTCCACGTGGTCGACCGACGAACGAGACGCGTCTTTGCGATCGTCGCCGCGCTCGGCATCGTCGTCGGTTTCGCGGCCGCCCTGCCGGCGACTTTCGGCTACATCACCTTCTACAAGATCAAGCACAGCTCGACCCTTCACATCCGCCTCGACTACGTCTTCAGCATCTACGGCGCGTTCGCGATCGGCATCATCGCGCGCTACGTCTGGCGGCTGTGGAAGCTTATGCGGGGCGTTGGCCCGGAGGAGCTCGACCGGCCGCCGCCCGCGCCATGAGCCTTCAGTTCGCGCTTTGCCTGCTCACCCTGTTCGCGCTCGCGGGGCTCGGCGCGCCGATCGCGCTGTCGATGATCGTCGCGGCGATCGTCTACCTCGCGGCTAACGGCCAGGACCTCTCGCTCGCGGCGGAGCAGAACATCCAGGGCCTCTACGACAGTTTCGTGCTGCTCGCCGTCCCCTTGTTCATCGTCGCCGCCAACATCATGAACGCCGGAACGATCAGCGAGCGGCTGCTGCAGTTTTGCGTCGCGGTCGTCGGGCGCTACCGCGGCGGGCTCGGTCACGTGAACGTCGCCGCAAACCTGATCTTCTCAGGCATGTCCGGCTCTGCCGTCGCCGACGCGGCGGGCATCGGACAGATCATCATTCGGCTGATGACCCGCGACGGCAGGTATCCGCCGGGCTACGCGGCGGCCATCACGGCGGCGGCCTCGACGATCGGACCGATCATTCCGCCGTCGATTCCGATGGTGCTCTATGCGCTCGTGTCGGACGCGTCGATCGGATACCTGTTTCTCGGCGGCGTGTTGCCTGGCCTCTTGATGGGCCTCGTCCTCATGCTGCTGAACGGCTATCTGGCGCGCCGGCGCTCGTTCCCCGTCGAGGCGGGTGTTCCCGCGAAGGCGCTGCCGGCGATCACCTTGCGCGCGTTTCCGTCGCTGCTGATGCCGGTGATCCTTCTCTACGGCATCTACGGCGGCGTAACGACGCCGACGGAGGCCGCCGCCCTCGCCGCCGCCTATGCTTTGCTGCTCGCCGGTCTGGTCTATCGAGCGCTCACTTGGCGCGAGCTCTATTCGCTTCTGTCGGCGAGCGCCCGATCGTCGGCATCGGTCGGGCTCGTGATCGGCGGCGCCCTGATATTCAACTACATCGTTGCCGCGGAGAACCTGCCGGCCACCATCGCGGACGCGTTGCAGGGGATCAACTTCTCGCCCGTCGGGTTTCTGTTCCTCGTCAACGTGATCCTGCTCCTGCTCGGCTGCGTTCTCGATGCCTCCACGATCATCCTGGTGATCGTGCCGCTCTTCATTCCGACCTGCCGGGCGCTCGGCGTCGACCTCGTTCACTTCGGCGTCGTTGCCGTCGTCAACTGCATGATCGGCCTCATCACACCGCCCTATGGGATCGTGCTCTTTGTCATCAACGCCACCACCGGCATTCCATTGCGGGCGATCATCCGCGAGATCTGGCCGTTCATCGGCACGCTGGTCGTCGCTCTCGTCGCAATGATCCTCTTCCCGGAAATCGTTCTCTGGCTGCCACGGGTGTTTGGCTATGCCGGAAACTAGGGCCTCGATCGAGACGGGCGCGCGCTCCGACAGCTCCCGGATCAAGCTCGCGCTCATCGGTGACAACATCCGACAGTCGCGTTCGCCCGAACTGCACCGTCTGTGCGGAGAGCTGACTGGGCTTGAGGTCACGTACGATCTGCTGATCCCTCGCGAACTCGGCCAGGAGTTCGAGACCACGTTCGACGCCTGCGCCCACTCCGACATGCGCGGCGTCAACATCACCTATCCCTACAAGGAGCGAGTGGTGAGGTTGGTCGCTTGCGATCCGCCCGCAGCTCACATCGGCTCGCTGAACACCGTGGTCTTCGGTGCGACCGGTCCGATCGGTTTCAACACGGACTATTCGGGCTTTCTCTCTGCCTATCGGAGCGCCTACCACGACGCAGAGCCTGGCGCAGTAGCGGTGGTTGGCGCGGGCGGCGTCGGTCGTGCGATCGCATTCGCGCTCGCCCAGCTCGGCGCGTCACGCTTCTCGCTCTTCGACAGCGTGGAGGCGAAGGCGAGAGCGCTTGCCCGCGACCTTGAACAGATCGGCGTCGGCGCCACGGTGGCGAGCGACGTCGCGGGCGCCGTGGCCGGAGCGGACGGAATCGTCAACAGCACGCCGGTCGGCATGGGCGGATACAGCGGCACCCCCGTGCCTGCTGCCCTCCTCGGCGGGCAATGCTGGGCTTTCGACGCGGTCTACACCCCGGTCGACACGGTCTTCATGCGCGATGCGGACGCGGCCGGCCTGTCGGTACTGAACGGCTACGCACTGTTCTTCCATCAAGGCGTCGACGCATTCGAGCATTTCACCGGTCGACGCCCGAACGATCTCGGACTGCTGCGCCGCAAGCTTGAGGCGAGCGCCTGATTTGAGCGCCAACGGAGGTGCGCCGCGATGAAAACATCGATCGCCACGGTCTCGATCAGCGGCGACCTCAGAGAGAAGCTTGCCGCGATCGCATCCGCGGGGTTCTACGGCGTAGAGATATTCGAGAACGACTTCCTGTCATTCGATGGCTCGCCCGCCGAGGTGGGGCGAATGGTGAGGGACCACGGGTTAGAGATCACGCTCTTCCAGCCGTTCCGTGACTTCGAGGGCCTGCCGGAGCCGTTGCGATCGCGCGCGTTCGACCGCGCCGAGCGAAAGTTCGACCTGATGCTTGAGCTCGGTACAGACCTGATGCTGGTATGCTCCAGCGTCTCACCTTCTTCGCTCGGCGGGATCGATCGTGCCGCAGCGGACTTCCGCGAGCTTGGCGAGCGCGCCGCGCTGCGCGGCCTCAAGGTCGGCTATGAAGCCCTCGCCTGGGGCCGCCACGTCAACGACCATCGCGATGCGTGGGAGGTCGTGCGGCGCACCGATCATCCGGCGGTCGGGCTCATCCTCGACAGCTTCCACACGCTCGCCCGCAAGATCGACGTCAACTCGATTCGCTCGATCCCCGGCGACCGTATCTTCATTATCCAGCTTGCCGACGCCCCGGCGATAGAGATGGACCTTCTCTATTGGAGCCGGCATTTCCGCAACATGCCGGGCGAAGGCGATCTTCCCGTCGCCGATTTTATGCGTGCCGTGGCGGCCACCGGGTATGACGGCGTCCTGTCGCTCGAGATATTCAACGACCAGTTTCGCGGCGGCTCGCCGCGGTCGGTTGCGGTGGACGGCCAGCGGTCGCTGCTCGCGCTGATGGACGAGGTCGCCCGCAGCGAGCCGGGAATTCGGCTGACCCCTCCCTCAATGCCGGCGCGTGTGCCGGTGAGCGGAGTTGCGTTCGTGGAGTTTGCGGTGAACGAGGCAGAGGCCGAAGAGCTTGCCGCGATCCTGCGCGCGCTCGGCTTTGCCCATGCCGGCCACCACGTCTCGAAAGATGTCGACCTCTACCGTCAAGGCGAGATCAACATCGTCATCAATTGTGAGCGCGAGGGGCTGGCCCACTCGGCCTACCTGATGCACGGCGCGTGCGCCTACGCGCTGGGCTTCATGGTGGACGATGCGGCGGCAACCGTGGAGCGGGCGCATGCACTCAAGGCCAATGTCTTCTCACAACCGGTTCGGCCCGGAGAGCTCAGCATTCCG
The DNA here is from genome assembly GCA_963761005.1 of uncultured Alphaproteobacteria bacterium. Taxonomy (GTDB): domain Bacteria; phylum Pseudomonadota; class Alphaproteobacteria; order Rhizobiales; family Afifellaceae; genus DASWJZ01. Next base: position 147,911 of record CAVXFK010000016.1, on the reverse strand, counting down.
GCTGTCCGCGGTGTTGGCGGCGGCGTGATCTACTTCATCGACCGCAAGAGCGAGCTCGCCAACGTCTGGGACGTAGAGTTCCGGTCAGTCGCAGCCGACGCGTCAGGGAGAAACGCCGGGTTGCAGCGCTTCGATCACATCGCGCAGACCATGAACTACGAGGAAATGCTGACCTGGCTGCTCTTCTACACGGCCATCTTCGAGACCCGGAAGCTGCCGATGGTCGATGTTGTCGATCCCGGGGGGCTGGTGCGGAGCCAAGTCATCGAGAGCACCGACTGCTCGCTCCGCCTGACTCTGAACGGCGCGGAAAACAAGCGAACGCTCGCGGGCCGCTTCATCGCAGAAAGCTTCGGCTCGTCGGTTCAGCATCTCGCATTCGCGACGCCGGATATCTTCTCCACCGCCGACAGGCTGCGCGACAACGGCCTGAACGTACTCGCGATTTCACCGAACTACTACGCCGATCTCGAGGCGCGCTTCTCACTCGACCCTGATCTCACGCGCCGTTTGCGGACTTACAACATTCTCTACGACCGCGACGCCGACGGTGAGTACTTCCAGCTCTACAGCGAGAGCTACGGCGACGGCTTCTTCTTTGAGATCGTGGAGCGGCGCGGCGGCTACAAAGGTTACGGCGCGGCGAACGCGCCCTTCCGCATCGCAGCGCAGAAGCGCAGTGCCGCGACAGCGAGCGTCGCGCTTTGAAGGCGCGTCTAGGCGAGGCGCCCGACTAACGTCGACCGCACGGTAGCGAAGATCGGCAAATTCATTGCTTCAGGATGTGCCTGAAGCCGTCTGACCTGGCGGTTGTTTGTCGTACTTCGATCCGCCGTAGATCAAGACCTGAACCTTCTCGAGCGTCACAAGACCGCTGCCGATCATACGATCGAGAAACGGTAAGAAACGTTGGATCTTCTCTTCGGTGTCCACAATCTCGACGACGATGGGGAGATCGAACGAAAGCCGCAGGATCTTTGACGTGTGGAGCCGTGCCGAATGGCCGTATCCTAAAGGACCGCGCAGCACGGTCGCCCCGGCCAAATGCTCCTCGCGCGCCTTCAGCACGATGGCTTCATAAAGCGGGTGCCTTTGGAACTGAGCGTTCTCGCCGATGAACACGCGGAGGAGCATCGAGTCCTTTGGCAGGTCCATAGCGCCTCCTCCTCCCTGGTTCGAAGCGCCAACAAAAAAGGCCCCCACCGCGCCGTCAGGCACAGTAGGAGCTATCAGCCCTTGCGGCGGTTTCGGGGAGCTCCATCCCCATCTTGGTTATCTCCATAATGTTCTTGCCGCGGCCGTGCGTCAATTCAATGAGCGTGCGTTTCCGTTCGCCGGCCATTGACAATCGCCGCGCCAAATCTAGACTTATCGTTGGAACAAGGGCGATGGAGTTCGCCTTTAACCGCCCCTGGGGCTGATGACTCCTTCTCGCGCAGCAACGCGGAAGGAGCTTTTTTATGCCCACTCGCCCTCGCGTCCGCCACTGGAAGTCTCCCTCTACGCTCTTGATCGTCGGGGCTTAGACCGTGGCGCGCGACATCCTCCTTCAGATTGCGCAGGTGCTGACGGTCCTCGGCCTCTCGCCGCTCGTCCAGGGCTTCATCCTGCAGTTCGAGGAGCGGGTTCAGCGTGGCCAGGGACCGGGAATCTTCCAACCGTATCGCGATCTCTGGAAGCTCTTCCGCAAGGGAGTTGTGGTCCCGGAGACGGCCTCGTGGCTGTTCTGGATCACCCCGGTCGTCGCCTTCACCTGCATGCTCGTCGTGCCGATCCTGATCCCCGTGCTCACCAACTTTCCACTTCCGCTTTCGGACATGGGAGACATCCTCGGCGGCGGATTCATCCTGACTCTCGGCTCGTTCATGATCACGCTTGCCGGCCTCGACACGTCGAGCGCGTATGGCGGCATCGGCTCAAGCCGCTCGGTGATGATCACGATCCTCGCCGAGCCGACGCTGATCCTCGTCTTTGTCGGTATCACGCTGCTCGCCAAGGCGATGCTGCCCTTCGTGGTCAACCACCTGCTTGTTGCAAGCTGGTCGGTCTACTGGAGCCCGGCGCACATCTTCCTGGCGGCGGCGTTCTTCATCCTGCTCCTCGTCGAGACCGACCGGATGCCAATCCATTCGAGCACCCATATCGAGGTCTACATGATCGAGGAGGCGCGCATCCTCGAATATTCCGGTCCGCTGCTGGCGCTGCTGCGCTGGGCGTCGATGATGAAGCAGTTCATCCTCTATACGATCTTCTGCAACGTGCTGATCCTCCCCTGGGGACTGTCCGAGGCCGGGACGGCGCTCGGGGCGCTCGGAGCGGCTGCCGGGATCGTGATCAAATTCGCGCTCGTCGCCTGTGCCGTTGTCGTGGTCGAGACGGGGCAGTCGCGCCTGCGCTTCTATCGCTACCAGGAGCCGCTCGCCGCTTCGTTCCTATTGGCGACCCTGGCGATCGTCGGCACGCAACTGAGCTGACGCGATGCTGACACAGAACCTCGATCCCCTGGCCTCGTCGCTCTTCAGCCTGATGACCATTGTCAGCCTGCTCCTGGCCTTCGTGATGCTCGGCTCGCGCTGGCTGAAGAACTACCTCTACGCCTTCGCGGCGGAGTCGTGGGTCATTGCGGGGTTGTCGGCGCTGGTCGGGTTCTATGGCGGATATCCCGAGCTCTTTATCATCGCGATCCTGACCGCCCTGTTTCGGGGTCTGCTGCTCCCCTACCTGATCTGGCGCATCATCCGTCGGCTCGGTGTCGACCGCGAAATCCACGTGATTCTGCAGCCGAGCACGAGCCTCGTCATCGGCGCACTCCTCGTCATGTTTGCGCTCGCGGTCTCATACCGGATTTCCTCCGAACTCGGTCTTGAGCTTACCGTCATCGTGCTTGCGTTGACCGTCATGCTGTCGATGAAGCTCATCGGCTTTCTGATGCTGGCGGTCCGCCACGAGGCAATCAGCCAGATTCTTGGGCTTCTGGTCCTTGAGAACGGCATCTTCCTCGGCTCACAAATCCTCGTGCCGGGAATGCCGCTTCTGATCGAGACCGTGATCCTGTTCGACCTCCTCATCATCGTGGCCTGCTTCGGCGTGCTCGTCGGCTACCTAATCACGCATGTCGGCTCGACCAGCACGCTTGAGCTGAAGCGGTTGGTGGGGTGATGGTCGGCGCCCTGCTGTTAGGCCTCCTGCTTGCACCGATCGTGGCGGCGATCGGATGCCTCGTCACACGCAACCCGCGCGTCTCCGAAGCGCTCAACGTCATCGCCAGCGCCGTGTCGTTCGGTTGCACTCTGCCCCTTCCCTTCCTCATCGCACAGGCCGGGAACGGGTCGGCGCAGTTCTGGAGCGACTACGTCATGATCGATCGTCTTGGCGCCTGGGTCGTGCTCTGCACGGCGATCGTCTACTTCCTCGCCTCGATCTACGCGGTCGGCTACATGCGTCTCCTCGACGAGGATCCGCGGCTGCCGGGATTCTACGCGCTCTTTGCGGCGTTCGGCTTCACCACGCTCGTCGCTCCCTTGATGAACAATATTGGCATCTATTGGATCGCCATCGAGCTGACGACGCTGGTCTCCACCTTCCTTGTCGCTTTCGAGCGGGTGGCGGAGAGCATGGAAGCGGCCTGGAAATACATCATGGTCGTCTCGGCCGGGATCAGCCTCGCTTTGCTCGGCACGGTTCTCTTCTATTGGGCGGGCACGTTCGTGTTCGGGCCGACGTATATGATGACCTGGGGCACGCTCGCCGGCGCCGCCCCGAAGATGAATCCAGTGCTTCTGACGCTTGCTTTTTTGCTCGTCCTCGTCGGCTACGGGACGAAGGTGGGGCTTGCGCCGATGCACACCTGGCTGCCCGACGCACACAGCGAAGCTCCGGCCCCTGTCTCGGCCATGCTGTCGGGAGCGCTCCTCAACACGGCGATGATCGGCATCGCGCGTTTCCTTCGGATCACCGGAGCAGCGGGCCTCGGGCTCTTGCCGCAGATGGCACTCGTCGCCTTTGGCGCGCTCTCGCTCTTCGTGGGCGCGTTCTTCATCGTCCGTCAGCGCGGCATCAAGCGCCTCATGGCCTATTCGAGCGTCGAGCACATGGGCGTGATCGCGCTCGGCTTCGGCTTTGGCGGATCGCTCGGCATCGCCGGCGCGCTCTATCACATGCTCAATCACTCGCTGAACAAGTCGCTGATGTTCTTCGGGGCAGGCAACGCGATGCGTGCCTACGGCACCAAGGAGATCGCTGGAATCCTCGGCGTCGGTCGCCGTTTTCCCGCGACAGGCTCTTTGTGGCTTGCCGGAGCGATCGCGATCACGGGCGCGCCGCCGTTTGGGTTGTTCCTGAGCGAGTTCACGATCATGCGTGCCGGCATGACCGCGTCGTTCGCATGGGCGGTCTATCTGATGGCGGCGCTCCTGATCGTGATCTTCGTCGGCTTCATGGGCCACTTCCGCTCCATGTTCTACGAGCGGGGCGGAAGCGAAACTGCCGAACCTCAGACGATCAGTGCGTGGTGCGCGGCGCCGATGTGGCTGGCGCTTGTGCCGCTCTTCCTGCTCGGGATCTGGTGGCCGGCCGGCATCTGGGCTTATCTCGCCTCCGCCGCCCACGCTGTCGCACCGGTGGCGCCATGAAAGTGGTCGAACACGTTCCGATCGAGGCAGAGGCGCTCCCCGCCGCAGTCGCCGCTCTTATTGAGGCAGGCGGCAGAATGCAGATGGCCTACGCCTGGTATCCACCAGGCGGCGACCTCGAGCTTCGCTACATCGGCGACAAGCCCGAGCGCCGCGGCCTGATCGTCTGGCAGACCAAGCCAGATGGACCGATGCAGAGCGTTGCCGGCATCAGCCCTCTGATCGGCTGGTACGAGCGCGAGATCACCGACCTCTTCGGCGTCACGTTCGCCGGCCATCCCGAGCCGCACCGGCTCGTCCTGCACGAAGGCGCCGCACCGGCCTTGCCGCCGCTCGATCCACGCTACCCTGCCGACACGCCGATGCCGTTTGCGTCGACGGAGGGCAGATTTCCGGAAATCGACAATCCGGACGTCCAGCAATTGCCGTTCGGCCCGGTGCGGGCTGACGTGGTGGAATCCGTCGAGCTCACCTTCTTCTATGTCGGCGAGCACATCCTGCACTTCCAGCCGCAGCTCTTCTTCAAGCATCGCGGCATGGAAAAGCGATTCGAGGGCCTGCCGCTCGGCAAGGCATCTGTGCTTGCCGAACGCGTTTCCGGCGTCGGCAGCTTCGCCCATGCGCTAGCCTTTTGTCAGGCCGTCGAACAGGCCGCCGGCTGCCAGGTTCCGCCGCGCGCCTTGATGCTGCGCTCGCTCCTCGCGGAGCTGGAACGCCTTTACAACCACCTGCGCTATCTCGGTCACCTTGCCGACACGACGACGCTCAAGGTCGGACAGGCGGAAGGCAAGCTGCTCGAGGAGAGAGCGAAGCAGATCAATGGCCGGCTGACGGGCAGTCGCTTCCTGCGCAGCCTCTTGGTCCCGGGCGGGCTGCGACGCGATCTCAAGGCAACGGATTGGCTGAGCGAAGCGCTGGAAACACTGCGCGCTGATCTCGTTGCCTATGCCGACCGACTGGAGAACAGCGCAAGCTATCTCGATCGGTTGGTAACGACGGGACATCTCGATCGCCGGACCGCGTTCGATCAGGGCGCGACCGGTCCGATTGAGCGGGCGTCGGGGCTCGATCGCGACCTCCGCCGCGACTACCCTTACGCGGGGTATCGCGACCTTCCCCTTGAGATTCCAGTCAAGACAGCCGGAGACGCGCATGCGCGGGCGGAAGTCCGTGTCTCTGAGATCGGCGCCAGCATCGCGCTCATTCAGCGCATTCTTCTTCTCCTCCCGCCCGGCCCGGTCCGCGCGGAGTGCCGGCCCCCGCCCCTCTCAGAGGGTCTGGGCTGGGCGGAGTCACCGCGCGGCGGCCTGTTCTACGCGGTCCATTTCGGCCGGCGAGGCGAGATCGTACGGGTGAAGATCAAATCACCTTCGTTCTCCAACTGGCGTGTCTTCCCGTTCACGGTCCACGACAGCAACATGATGGACTACGCCATCAACGAAGCGAGCTTCGGGCTGACCGTGGCCGGCTGCGATCGATAGGAGTCGCGATGCCGGTCTGGACGCTTCTCGGATTGATGCAAGGGCGGGCGACGACGCGCTGGCCGCGCACCGGTTCCGGCGATGGCCAGGCGGGCGTGCTCGGCATGCCGCGTTTTGAGACGGATCGCTGTGGCGAAGGTTGCACGGAGTGCGCAGATGCCTGCCCGACCGGTGCCATCCAGGTCGCCGCCGACGAGGGCGGCGCTGATCGCCTCGCGGTTGACTACGGGCGGTGCGTGGCCTGCCAGCTCTGCGTTGAAGCTTGCCCGGCGGACGCTGCGAAATCGTCGCTCGATTGGGCGTTCGGCGTGCGGGAGCGCTCCGATCTCAACCTGTCGGCGGCAAGTTCACATGTTACCTCAGCCGAGAGGCGCCGTGCTTCCACGCAAGGCTTCCGCCGCAGCCTTCATATCCGTCACGTCGATTCCGGCTCCTGCAACGGCTGCGAGTCGGAGCTGCAGGCGCTCAACAATCCCTTCTACAACCTCCACCGCTTCGGAATCTTCTTCACCGCCTCGCCCCGCTTTGCCGATCTGCTGCTCGTCACCGGTCCGGTGACCTATGCCATGCACGAACCGCTCCGCCGCACCTACGAGGCGATGCCTGACCCGAAATGGGTGATGGCGATGGGAACCTGCGCTGTCTCCGGCGGTATGACCGGCGGCGGATATGCGTGCGGCAACGGCCTGGAGGGTGTCCTGCCGGTCGACATCTATCTGCCAGGTTGCCCGCCCAACCCTGCCGCCATGATCGAGGCTCTGCTGATGTTCCTCGACCGCATGCCGCAGCGCGTGAAAGGAGGCCACCTTGGCGCATAGCCTCCTCGTCGCTGGCCTCGGGGCGTGGTTGCTCAGCGCGGTTGTCGCTCTGACCGGGCGCGGGATCGCGCTCGCCCGCGGTCTTGTCGTCCTTGGTGCTCTGCTGCTTGTCGCGCTTGCCATATCCACGCTGCCGGCGGGGCTGGCGCCGGTTCAGACCTTCCTCGGGATCGGGCCCGACACTGCAGGCTTTGCTCTTTCGCCGGAAGCGCTGTGGCTGCTCGGCTTCGGGCTGCCGGGAGCAGCGTTTGCGACATGGCTCGGCACACCGTCGCCGCGCAAGCAGGCATGGGTGTTCGGCGTCGCCGCGTCTCTCGTTGGGGCGCTCGGTGTCTTCGGGATGCAGGATGCCGTGACGTTTCTCATTGCGTGGGAGATCATGAGCCTCGGCGGAGCATTGATGATCCTCGGCGAGGATCTCGCGCCGGATTCCGGCCGACCTGTGCTCCTGATGCTCGCCCTACTCGAAGTTGGTTCCGTCGCGCTGATCCTCGCCTTCGTCATCCTGGCCGGCCACGCGGGGAGCCTTTCGTTTTCCGCCTTCGCGACAGGCGCGGCGTCGATGCCGCTCGGCGAACAACTCTTCGTCGCTTTTCTCCTTCTGATCGGTTTCGGCGCGAAGCTCGGCCTGCTACCGTTCTACGAATGGTTTCCAGGCGCCTACGGCGCGGGAAGCGGTGCCACTGGGGCAATTCTTTCCGGCGTCGTTCTCAATGCCGCCTTCTTTGCGTTTGCGCGCGGATTGATCGACTGGCTGCCGGCAGATCTGGCTCTGCCATTTTCCGTCGCCGGAATCGTGATCGTCGCCATCGCCGTAGTGAGCGCCATACTGACCGCGCTCTACGCTTTCCAGCAGGAAGGATGGCGCGAGCTCTTGAGCCTGTCCTCCGCCGAGAACGGATCGATCGCAGTCGCTCTCCTCGGCGCGGCGATCATGTTCCGCCAGGATGGACTGAGCAGCCTTGCCGCTCTCGCCTGGACCGTGGCGCTCCTGCATCTCGCCGGCCATGCGCTCGCCAAGGGCGCGATGTTCCTGTCGGCCGACGGAGTTCTTCAGGGCTACGGCGAGCTATGTGCTTGCGCAGCAAGGCGTGCTTCGAGCGAGTTCCTGGGTGTTCGGCCTCGGCGCACTTTTCGCTGCCATGAGCCTTGCGGCGATGCCGCCGCAGGCCGGCTTCGTCAGCGAATGGTATCTGTTTCAGACCTTCTTCCAGGGCTTCCATCTCGGCAACCTCGCGAGCCGCCTCGCGGCCGCGCTCGCCGGCGCCGGTTTGGCGCTGACCGCCGCAATCGCGCTCGCGACCTATATCAAGGTGTTCGGATTGGGCCTTCTCGGAAGACGCGACGAAGCCGCGAAGCCGGTACCGGAAGGAACCGCGCTGGCGGTCGGAGCCCTGGGGATTCTCGTCCTTGCCTTGGCCGTCGGCATGCCGGTCTGGCTCGGCGCCTTGTCCACCGTCGACCTTGCCACGTTCGGCGCCGATGCCGCCGGTCAGATGCGCGACGGCTGGCTACTGGTGCCGCTAACGGCGAAGTTCGCCTTCATCTCGCCAAGCAAGCTCGTCATCGCTATGCCGCTTCTTGCGCTCTTGCCGATCACGCTTCTCGTTCTGACGATGCGCAAGAAGGCTTCGCGCGTGCCTGTCTGGTACGGTGGGCGAAGCCTCAATCCCGAGCGCGCCACGACGACGGGGCTCACTTTCTCGAATGCGCTGCGGACTTTCTACAGCTTCGTCTACCGGCCGACGGTGACGACGGAACGGCAGCAAGCCGAAGAGGGAAATGGCCACCCGTATTTCATCCGGCGGCTCGTTTTCACGCACGACGTGGCACCGATCTTCGGCCCTTATCTTTTTGTTCCGCTGGAGCGCCTCGCGAGTTCGGTCGCAAGGCGCATGCGCGTGATCCAGTCCGGCCACTTGAACGTCTACCTCGCCCTGGTCGGAGTCCTTCTTATCGTGATCCTGTTCATTTCACTCTTGTGACGCGGGGAAGCTGGCTACTCCCGTGACGCAAGGAAGCTGGGCCGTGCCGCTCTTGGCGGCAGTTCAGTCCAGATGCCGCTTCGCCGCGGCCAGGAATTCGGCAACATCCGCCTCGCTCGTCGCAAAGGAGGTTACGAGCCGGATGATTCCGCCGCCGTAACGGTAAAACTGGAAGCCCTCCGCCTCGAGAAGTTCCAGCGCGCGTTCGGGCATCCGGACGAAGACCTCGTTCGCCTCGACGGGATGCGTCAGTTCGGCGGGAGGGAGCGCTGCCAGTCCGCCGCCGAGCGCGCGGGCTCGCGCATTTGCGGTGCGCGCGAGCCGCAGCCAGAGGTCATCGGCCAGATAGGCATCCCATTGCACGGCGAGAAAGCGGTGCTTCGACCAGAGCATGCCGGCGCGCTTGCGTCGCTCCGCTGCTCCAGCGAGCAGACTTTGATCGAAGAAGACGACCGCCTCGGCGGCCATCGCGCCGTTCTTGGTCGCGCCGAACGAGAGAACGTCGACGCCGGCTTTCCACGACATCTCCGCGGCGCTGCAATCCTGCGACGCGACGGCGTTGGCGAAGCGCGCACCGTCCACGTGCAGCTTAAGACCGTGACGGTGCGCGACATCGGCAATCGCGCGGATCTCGGGAAGCGAATAGACCGTGCCGAACTCCGTCGCCTGCGTCAGGCTGACCGCCGCCGCGCGAAAGAAGTGCGCGGCGGGCGAATAGGCACTGATCGCGGCATCGAGGCTCTCTGAATCGAGCTTCGCATTGGCGCCATCCAACGGAACAAGCCGCGCGCCGCCCGCGAGATGCTCCACCGCGCCGCCCTCCTCGCGCTCGATGTGCGCCTCGCGATGGCAGAAGATCGCTCCGTACGGAGGACAGGCGCAGGCAAGCGCCAGTGCGTTCGCCGCGGTTCCGGTGCTGACCAGCATGACGGCAACGTCGGCTTCGAAGACTTTGTTGAACGCCGCCCCGACGACCTTCGTGTGACGATCGTCGCCGTATGGGAGACAGTCCCCGCCGTTTTCGGCGACGAGCCGCGCCATGATCTCCGGCGCCGCTCCGGTGATGTTGTCGCTGGCGAAGTTCTTGCCGGTCATTTCACGAAGAGCCGGCGCGGAAAGTCGCAGAAGGGCTCGACGCCGGTCTCCGTGATGCGGATCGCCTCGGAGATCGCGATCCCCCAGTCGTCGAGCCAGATTCCGGGCATGAAATGGAGCGTCATGTTCGGTTGAAGCACGGTCTCGTCGGTCGCGCGGAGCGAGATCGTGCGCTCACCCCAATCCGGCGGATAGTTGAGGCCAACTGAATAGCCGCAGCGCGAGTCCTTGAAGAGGCCGTGGCGCTCGATCGTCTTCGTCCAAGCGGCGTGGATGTCGCGCGCCATCGCGCCCGGTTTCGCTGCGGCAAGACCAGCTGCGATCCCCTCCACGACGACTTCGGCCGCATGCCGCATCTTCTCCGGCGGCGCGCCGAGATAAACCGTCCGCGTCATCGGCACGTGATAGCGGCGGCGGACGCCGGCAATCTCGATGCTGGTGCCGGTGTCGACGATGAAGGGCTCGTCGAGCCATGTCATGTGCGGGCAGGATGTCCCGACGCCGGTCGGCATGAGCGGCACGATGGCGGGATAGTCGCCGCCGTACTCTTCCGTGCCGCGTGCAGCCGCCGCCTGGATCGCCGCCGCCGCGTCGCATTGACGAACGCCGACGCCAATCGTGTCGATCGCGGTCTGCATGATGCGCTCCGCGATGCGTGCCGCCTGCCGCATCAACGCGATCTCTTGCTTGGATTTCACCGCGCGGACCCAGTTCACCAGAACGCCCGCATCCTCGAAGCGCGCATCCGGCAGCTCGCTTCTGAGGACTTCGAGCGCCTTCGCGGTGAAATAGTAGCAATCCGCCTCGACGCCGATCCGACCAGCTTGAAGGCCGTTGTCTCGCAGGACGCGCGCCACGACCTGCATCGGATGTTTCGTGGTCGACTGCACGTGGTCGTCGGAATAGCCGACGATGTTGTCGTGCGGGAGGATCGTCGTCAGCTTGGCACCGTTCGCATCCTGGCCGCGCCCGATCCAGAGCGGCTGCTTCAAACCCTGCGCGACGATCACGCATTGATGCACGTAGAACGACCAGCCGTCATATCCGGTCAGGTAGTTCATGTTCGCCGGATCGGAGACGACGAGCGCGTCGAGCCCGGCCGCCGCCATCCGCGCCTTCGCCTTCGTCAGGCGCTCTCCAAACTCCTCGATGCCGAAGGGCGTATTGTTCTTTCCGAATTCCATGTCGACCCGTCCTAACGCACGACGATGCCGGCCGGAGCGCGGGTCAGAAGCACCGAGCCCTGCTCACCGACCAGCACCGTATTGGAGACGAAGAAATCGCCACGACCCGTGCCCATGAGCCATGAGATGACGTGAAAGGTCATTCCGGCCGTCACAACGAGATCGCTGTCGGCACGCAGACCCATGACCTTGTTGCCGCCGGTCCAGCTCGGTGGAACGCCGATGCCGACGGCATAGCCGCAATGATGTCGCCGGTAGTGGGCAAGCCCGGCCTCGTCGACGGCGCGCTGCCACTCGGCGTAGACATCGCGAAAGCGCATCCCGGGGCGCAGCGCCTCGCACACGGCGTGAAAACCGTCGGCGGCGACATCCTGCATCGCCCGCGCGCCTTCCGGCGCCTCGCCGACATGCACGAGGCGCCCGAGCGGGGCGTGGTAGCGCGCGACGCAGCCGGACAGCTCCAGGAAAACGGAATCGCCCTTTACGAAGCGCAAGGAGCTCCATGTCGTATGCTCTTCGCCAAGCCGAGCGGTCGAGCGGATGAACGGGCCAAATCCCGGAAAAGTGCCGCCGGCGAGGATCATTGCGCTCTGGCAGGCGGCCGCTACCTCCCGTTCGCTGACGCCGGCGCGGATTGCGTCAATCGCCGCGGCCGCGGCGGCGTCCGAAACGCGCGCCGCTTCGCGGATGAAGTGCTGCTCGGCCGGACTCTTGATCAGGCGCAGACCGTCAACGCGCCCGCTGAAATCGATCCATTCGACCTGAGCGAACGAAAGCGTCAGCCGCTCGGCCATGCCGTGCGGCATCGCGCTCGACCAAGCTTCGAACCCGATGCGGCCACGGGAGAGGCCGAGATCACGAAGTATGCGGGTCGCACGATCGGCGGCGATCTCGCTATCGGAATGGCCCTCGAAGCGGGCATTCAGTACCTGACGGGCGATCGTCACGCCTTCCATCGCTCGCGTGACGAGAACCATCTCGCCTGACGCAGGAACGATCAGAATATGCGGCGCGAAGTAGCCCCAGTGATCGAGGCCGGTCAGATAGAAAATGTTCTCCGGCGCCGAGATGAGACAGGCAGCGAGATCCAACTCCGCCATGCGGGTGCGCACGGCGCTGAGCCGCGCGTCGAATTCCATCTCGGCAAAATAGGGTGGCGTTTCCCGGAGCGCCAGCGCGCTGTCGGATTCCGGACGGAGCTTAGCGACTGCCTTTGTTGTGCACATCAAAGCGTCATACCAAGCCGCAGATGGCTAAAAAGCAAGTTCTAAGGTTCTGGCAGAGACGATTGTTGTACACAACGGTTGATCCGCGGGCATAATTGCGGCAGGCTCAATTTCTGGGCCGTCGTCCGGCACTCACGCCGAAAAAAGCTCGGATCGTGGCGAGGCCCGTTTGAGTGGAGGACAGCCATGATGAATTCCAGCCTTTCCCGGCGGACGCTCCTGGTCCTGGCCGCCGGCGCCGTCACTTTTGCCACCGCCTTTGCCGCGCAAGCGGAAACTACGCTCGAGCGTGGCAAGCGCGAAGGCTATCTTCGCGTCGGCTTCGCCAACGAGGCGCCCTACGGCTACGCGACCCCCGACGGCAAGCTGACCGGCGAATCGCCGGAGGTCGTGAAGGCGATCCTGGCGAAGATCGGCATCCCGCAGGTCGACGGCGTGCTCACCGAGTTCGGCTCGCTGATCCCGGGCCTGCAGGCCGGCCGCTTCGACATCATTGCCGCCGGCATGTTCGTCAATCCGAAGCGCTGCGAGCAGGTGCAGTTCTCCGAGCCGACCTACGGCATCGGCCAGGCCTTCCTCGTCAAGGCGGGTAATCCGAAGGGGATCGTCGACTACAGCACGGTCGCCAAGAATGCCGACTTGAAGCTCGCCGTGATGGCCGGCGCGGTTGAGGGCGGCTACGCTAAGGATTCCGGAATCCCCGAAGGCCAGTTGGTCATCCTCCCGGACCAGTCGAGCCTTGTGAAGGCGGTGCAGGCGGGACGCGCCGACGCTGCCGCGCTGACGGCGCTCTCGATCGCCGACATGGCGTCGAAGAATGACGGCGTGGAATCGACGAAGCCGTTCGGCATGGTCGCCGGCAAGTCGGTCGTCGGCCACGGCGCGGTCGCCTTCCGCAAGGAGGACAAGGACCTCTACGAGGCCTTCAACGCGGAGCTGAAGAAGTTCATCGGCAGCCCCGAGCACATCGCGCTTGTCACGCCGTTCGGCTTCGGCGAGGGATACCTGCCGACGAAGACGACCGAAGAGCTCTGCGCCGGCAAGTAGGCGCGATCTACGCCCCGCCGCCCTCCCTGGCGGGGCGTCCCCTTGGGGGATGAGCCGTGCAGCTGCGTCAGCTGACGATCTGCGCCATCGTGGCGTTCACCGCGGGACTGGTCGTCGCGAGCTTCGCAACGTTCCGCGTGTTCCTTCCCGGCCTTCTTGAAGGCGCGCTCGTCACCATCGAGATCACCGTCGGCGGCTGCGTGCTCGCCGTTGTCGTGGCGTTCGTCGCGGCGATCGCGAAGATGTACGGGCCGTGGCCGGTGCGCTGGCTGGCGGTCGGCTACATCGAAGTGTTCCGCGGCACGTCGGCGCTGGTGCAGCTCTTCTGGCTGTTCTTCGTGCTCCCGCATTTCGGCATCCTGCTCGAACCGCTGACGGTGGCGATCCTGACGCTCGGGCTGAACGTCGGTGCCTACGGCGCGGAGGTGGTGCGCGGCGCGATCGGCTCGGTGCAGCGCGGACAGTGGGAAGCCTCGACCGCGCTCAACATGACGCGGATGACGGCGCTTCGCCGCATCATCATCCCGCAGGCCATCCTGCGCATGATCCCGCCCTGGGGGAATCTCTTCATCGAGCTTTTGAAGGCGACGTCGCTCGTCTCATTGATCACCATCTCCGATCTCGCCTTCAAGGCGCAGCAGATGAACGCGACCACGTTCCGCACGGTCGAGATCTTCTCCATCGTGCTCGTCTTCTATCTCGCCATCGCCTCGGTCATCACCGTCGCCATGCGCACGCTCGAGGAACGCGCGGCCCGCGGCATAGCGCGGGGGCGGGCATGACCAAGCTTTGGGATTGGGGCTATACGTTCGAGATCCTCCCGGTCCTCGCCAAGGCATCGATCGTGACCGTCGAGGCGACGTTCCTCGGCTTTCTTCTGGCGGCGACGTTCGGGCTCCTGCTTGCGATCCTTCGGATGTCGAAGTCGAACTGGGTCTCGATTCCGACGGCCGGCTTCGTCGAGTTCATCCGCTCGACGCCGCTCCTGATCCAGATCTTCTTCATCTTCTTCGTGTTTCCGGAGTTCGGCCTGAACCTGTCGGCGATGACCGCCGGCGTTCTCGCGCTCGGCCTCCACTACGGGACCTATTGCTCGGAGGTCTACCGCTCAGGGCTCGCCAACATTCCGCGCGGGCAGTGGGAGGCGTCGACAGCGCTGAACCTGAGCCCCTACCACACGTTCCGCGACGTCATCATTCCGCAGGCAATTCCGCCCATCGTGCCGGCGCTCGGCAATTATCTGGTGGCGCTTTTCAAGGAGACGCCGCTCCTCTCCGCCATTGCCGTCCTGGAGCTGATGCAGACGGCAAAGATTCTCGGTTCGGAGAATTTCCGTTACACCGAGCCGATCACCCTGGTCGGCATCTTCTTTCTGGTCTTCAGCCTCATCACCGCGGCGGGAATCCGCCAGGTGGAGAGTTGGCTGAACCGCCGCGGAGGTCACTGAGATGAGCGCATCCGACACGCCGTCGACGGGCGCTGGGCCGATGGTCCGCTTCGACAAGGTCACCAAGCGCTACGGTCCGCTGACCGTGCTCGATCAGCTCGACCTCGATATCGCTCAAGGAGAGAAGGTGGCGATCATCGGCCCCTCCGGCTCAGGTAAGACCACCGTGCTCAGGATGCTGATGACGCTTGAGACAATCAACGACGGCGTGATCTGGGTCGAAGGCGAGCCGCTGACGCATATGAAGAAGAACGGGGGGCTGGTGCCTGCCGATCCCCGACACTTGAGGCGCATGCGCGGCAAGATCGGCATGGTCTTTCAGCACTTCAATCTTTTCCCGCATATGACGGCGCTGAAGAACTGCATGGAGGCGCCGATCACGGTGCTCAAGCTTCCGAAGCGCGAGGCGGAGGAGCGCGCCACCGAGCTTCTCGAAATGGTCGGGCTCGGCGACAAGTTCAACCACTATCCAAGCCAGCTCTCCGGCGGGCAGCAGCAGCGCGTGGCGATCGCGCGCGCCTGTGCCATGCGGCCGAAGATCATGCTCTTCGACGAGGTAACCTCGGCGCTCGATCCGGAGCTCGTCGGCGAAGTCTTGAACGTCATCCGCAAGCTCGGCGCGGAGCACGATCTGACCATGCTCATGGTCACCCACCAGATGGGCTTCGCCAAGGAATTCGCCGATCGCGTCTGCTTCTTCTACGGCGGCAAGATCGCGGAGGAAGGGCCGCCGGAGAAGCTCTTCGGGGCGCCGGAGAACGAGCGCACGCACCAGTTTCTGAGCGCCGTTCTGGAGGCGACGTGAACGACGCAGCCCCTCCGCCGAAGCGCAGCAAACGGCCGCCCACTTCGTTGGCGCGCGGGCGCTTCGAGCGCATCTACCGCACGCTGCGCGACCGCATCTGCCTCTTGGAATATCCCCCCGGCACGCGGCTCTCGGAGGAAGAGCTGGCGGAAGAGTTCGCGTTGAGCCGCACCCCGGTGCGCCGCGTGCTCGGGCGGCTCGAGGCGGAGGGGCTAATCGAGGCGCGCCACGGCGTCGGCAACATCGTGACCGACGTCGAGATCGATGAGCTCGAGCAGGTCTACCGCCTCCGGCTGGAGCTGGCCATCCTCGTCGGGCGGTTGTCGCCGATCCCTCGGAGCGCGGCGGACCTTGAGCGCATTCGCGCGCTGATAGCGCGGTTCGATACGCTTCCTCGCGACGCCGACCACAAAGCGTTCGCCCGCCTCAACATGGATTTCTTCTCCGAGATCAGCGCCATGACCGGCAACCAGCCGCTCCGCGAGATCAGCGAGCGCCTCTACTTCCAGACGTCGCGCATCATCCTGAAGCTGATGCCGCAGCTCAATCTGCAGGAGGAGTTCGCCGCCTTCCGGCGCGAGATGCAGGACATCCTCGCCGCGATGGAGATCGGCGACCTCGCCTCCGTCGGGCATATCCGTCGGAGCCACATCTCGATGAGCTTCATGCGCATGATGCGCTATGCGGGCCATCGCAAGGGCCTCGCCGAGGATTCCGAGCCAGCGCAATGAAGGCGAACCCAATCGAAGCGACCGTCGATTTCGAGGCAGATGGCATCCAGCACGGATTCCTGCGCCTGCCGTGGAGCCGGGATGAATCCGCCTGGGGCAACCTGATGATCCCGATCGCCGTGATCAAGAATGACAGGGGCCCGACCGCGCTCCTGACCGGCGCCAATCACGGCGACGAATACGAGGGGCCGATCGCGCTCGTCGATCTCGCGAGCCGCGGCGCCACGGACGCGGTCAGCGGCCGCATCATCATCGTTCCTTACATGAACTACGCCGCGTTTCGCGCCGGGCGCCGCGTCTCGCCGATCGACGGGCTCAACATGAACCGCATCTTCCCCGGCCGTCCGGACGGGACCGTCACGGAGAAGATCGCCGACTATTTCCAGCGCACGCTGCTTCCGATGGCTGACTACGTGCTCGACTTCCATTCCGGCGGACGGACACTGGACTTCCTGCCGTTCGCGGCGTGCCACGTTCTGCCGGACAAGGACCAGCAGGCGCGCTCGGTTGCCGCGCGCGACGCCTTTGCCGCGCCCTACGCGATGACCATGCTCGAGATCGACGCGGTCGGCATGTACGACACGGCGGCCGAAGCATTGGGAAAGGTCTTCGTCACCACCGAGATCGGCGGCGGCGGGACGTCGACAAAGGAGAGCGTCGCGATCGCGAAGCGCGGCGTCGGCAACGTCCTGAAGCATGCCGGCATCCTGGCTGGCGACCTTGAGCGCCTTGTCTCGATCGAACTTGAGATGACGGGCCCTGACTGCTTCACCTTCAGCCAGTCGGCGGGCATGGTCGAGCCCGTCGTCGATCTCGGGGACACCGTGAAGACGGGTGACCTTCTGGTTCGGATCCACGTGATCGACCGGCTCGGGACGCCGCCGGACGAATACTTTGCGCGGATGGACGGCATCCTCACCGCGCGCCATTTTCCTGGCCTCGCCGGCACCGGCGACTGCCTTGCCGTCGTCGCCGCCCGCAAGTCCTGAAACAGTTGGCTTCGCGAAGTCGGCTCTAGGAGTTGGACGCGCGGTGACACTTGCGCGTCTCCACACGGCCGGCGCCTCAACCCGGGAGCGGAATGCCCGATTGCGCGGCGAGGCCGCGGAGGTCGTTGAGCACGACGTCGGGCAGGTCGAGCCCCTCGCGCTCGGCCTGCCGCTTGCGCTGAAGCGCGAGTTGGCCAGGCAGACGGATCGGGCGATCGGGGTCGACGGGCGGCACGCCGAGGCAGGCTTCCGCGAGGAAATTCGTCTGGCGCAGAAAAGCTTCGCTTCCGCCGAGCCGTGCCGGGGCGAAGGCGAGAACCAACACGCCAGCGCCCCACTCGCTCGGCCGATCGGCGCGCCCGCGGCCGGCGACGGCTTGCGTCAGCGCCTCGACGAGAAGCGCGAGGCTGAAGCCCTTGTAGCCATATTCGAGCCCGCCGATCGGGAGAATGGTGCCTCCCTTTTCGAGGGCGGCGGGATCGTCGGTTGCCCTCCCCTCCGCGTCGAGCAGCCACGCGCCCGGCATCTTTCTGCCGGTCTTGCCGAGCCGACTGACCCAGCCCGCAGCCGTGATCGACATGCTCACGTCGACGAGGATCGGATCGGGCTCGCGCGGGATGCCGGCTGCGATCGGATCGGGCGTCATGACCGGCGCGCGACCGCCGTATGGCGCGACATGCGCAGCGCTCGGATCGGAGGAGAAGACGAGCACCAGATAGCCCCGCCGCGCCGGCTCCTCGAGAAATGCCGCGAGGCAGCCGATATGATGGCTGCGGCGGAGCGAGACGGCGCCCATCCCGAGCTTATCGGCGCGGCGGATCGAGTCTTCGACCGCGAGCATCGTCGTCCAGAGCCCCGGCAGGCGGCGCGCATCCCAGAGCGCGATTGCGCCGGCATCGGCGACGACCTCAGGCTCTCCGCTTTTCTCCATACCGCCGTTGTTGAGCTCCTCGACATAGTCCGGAAGAAGCGCGAGCCCGTGCGTCGTGTGACCGTAGAGGTCGCCCTCCACGAGTGCCCTCGCCACCGCCTCTGCCGGCGTCTTCGGCAGGCCCGCCGCCGCAAGCACGCGGGTCGCCCAGTCGCGCCAGCGCGCGGGATCGATCATTTGCTGCATCACGTCTCTCTTGAGGTCGTTTGGTTCAGCGGTGGCGCCGGACGGAGATGTGCCAGGGGATCGCCAGCCGTTCCGCGAGCGTCACCAGCCCGAACAGCGCAAGACCCAGGATCGTGAGCAGGAAGATGCCGGCGAAGGCAAGGTCCGGGCGCATGTTGCCGGTGACGATCTGTATATAGAAGCCGAGCCCTTGATCGCTGCCGATGAACTCGGCGATCGTCGCGCCGACGGTGGCGTTGATGGCGGCGTATTTGAAGCCCACGAAGCATTGCGGCATCGCCGCCGGCAGCCGCACCTTGAGGAAGGCGCGCAGCGGGCCGGCGCCGGTCGAAGCGCAGAAGCGCTCAAGCTCGTCGGAGAGCGAGCCGAAGGCGAGGATCGCGTTCAGAACCACCGGGAAGAAGCACACGAGGATGACGATGATCACCTTGGGCAGCATGCCGAAGCCGAGCCAGGAGATGAAGAGCGGCGCAAAGGCGATCTTCGGCGTCATCTCCAGGCTGACGAAGAAGGGATAGATGGTGCGCCGCAAGATCGAGGAGAACGCGATCGCGAGCCCGAGCGGCACTGCCATCACGACCGCGAGCAGATAGCCGATAACCGCCTCCGCGCCGGTCACGTAGGTGTATCGGATGAGCCGCGGAATGTCGGCGGAGGCGTTCCGCACGATCTCGGTCGGTCGCGGCAGGATGTAGCGCGGGATCGAGAAGATATCGATCGAGTATTCCCAGAACAGGAAGAAGCCGACGAAGAAGACGATGAAGAGCCAGGAGCGGGCGAGGCGCGACAGGAGCTGATGGAGGCGCTCCTGCCAGATGCGGCGCGCGGGCGTGTCAGATGACGCCGTAGCCATGGAATATCTCCTGGATGTCGGTAACGAGTGTGACGAATTCCCGGCTCCTTTTCACCTCCAACGTGCGCGGATAGGGCAGATCGACATCGATCACCCGGTCGATCCGCCCAGGACGCGGCGTGATCACACAGATGCGGCTTGAAAGCTGCACCGCCTCCTCGATCGAGTGCGTGACGAAGACCACAGTCTGACGCTTCGCCATCCATAGCGCCTGCAGGTCGGAGCGGATCGACTCGCGCGTCATCGCGTCGAGCTTGCCGAGCGGCTCGTCGAGAAGCAGCGTGTCGGGCTCGTGCACCATGGCTTGGCAGAAGGCGGCGCGCTGCTGCATGCCACCGGAAAGCTCCCACGGATGGCGGTGCTCGAAGCCGGTGAGGCTGACGGAGGCGAGCAGCGACCGGATACGCTCCTCGAAATGGCTGACGTCGAGGCCGCGAAGCTCAAGCTGCAGCGTGACGTTGTCCCAGACCGTCCGCCACGGCACCAGCGTATTGTCCTGGAACATGATGCCGATGTCGGTCTGCGGCCCGCGCACCTCCGCGCCGCCGACAAGGACCTCGCCTTCGCTCGGCTCAAGCAACCCCGCGATGATCAGCATCAGGGTGGACTTGCCGCATCCGGATGGCCCGAGCAGCGAAACGAACTCGCCCTCATGGACGGCGAGGTCGACCGGACCGACGGCGTGCACGGCTTCCGCTCCGCTGCCGAACGTCTTCGTAAGTGCGCGAAGTTCGATGCTCGCGCTCATTGGCAGCGTTCGATCTCTTCGGTTTCCCGACCGGAAGCGAGTGCGGATCGCACCCGCTTCCGTCGCAAGTCACATCTTCTTCGGAACGAAGTCGTTCGTGTAGAAGCCGGTGGCCGGCATGTCCGTCTGAAGCCCGTTATACTGCTTCATCAGGTCGAGCATCGAGGCCCAGTCCTCCGGAACGTTGTAGCCCAGAATCTTGTCCTTGTTGTTGGGCGAATAGAGGATGCCCAGCGTGACGTCGAGAACCTGGCGCGCCTGCTTCTTGCTGGCGTCTTCGTTCATCGTGCCGCCGACGATGTCGGCCATCGAATTGATGGCGGCGTCGGGATCCTTCACCGCATCCGCATAAGACTTCACCGTCGCTTCCATGAAGCGCTTCACGAGGTCCGGCTGCTTTTCCACCATCTCCTTGCGGGCGACGATGCAATAGCCGACCTCGTTCACCCCGTAGTCATTGTAGGGGAACGTGACCGGAGCCGCGCCGCCATTCGCCTCGATCTCCGCCGGCTTGTCGTCGAGACCGCCAAGCATGCCGACCGCGCCGCCGGCGCCCTGCAGATAGCTCGATACCAGCGCGCCTTCCGGAACGTTGGTGATGTGGACGTCCGATTCAGACAAATCGGCGTTCTTCAGGACGATGGGAAGGAACGTGTTCACGCCGGCATTGGCGGTGGTGAGGATCGTCTTCCCCTTCAGATCGCCGATCTTCTTGATCCCAGCATCGGGTCGCACGATGATCGCCTCGGTGCCCGTCGCGTCGATGACGCCGACGGAGATCAGCGGCGCGCCGCCGGCAACGAGGCTGATCATCGAGGCGCAGGAGCCATAGGCGAAATCGCTGTCGCCGTTAGCCACGAGCCGGATGGCCGAACCCGAGCCGTTGCCGGAGCGGATGTCGAGATTGATGCCGGCGTCCTTGAAATAGTGGCGGTCCTCGCCGAGCGCGAAGGGCGCATGCGAGCCGTACCACATCCAGTTGAGACGCAGGCGAACGTCATCCGTGGCGTGCGCCGCGCCGGAAAGCGCGACGAGCGCAAGGGCCGTCGCGCCGGCCATAAAGCGTGTCTTGATTGCCATCTTGCTCTCCCTCCTTGTTTGCCGCCGGCGCCCCGCCGGCCACACTCCGCCCGAACCTCTGTGCGGGCTCAGACCGGCAGGCACGCCGGTCCGAGCGGTTCGTAGGTCTTGTAGTTCAGGACGAATTCCTGGTGCCCGAGCGCCTCCGACCGCGTCGGCGTGCCGGTGGCGACCTCGATGATCTTGCCGAAGATGCGTTCGCCGACGGCTTCCACCGTCTCGGCGCCGTCCGCGATCGTGCCGGCGTTGATGTCCATGTCGTCGGAGAGCCGCTGGAAGACGCGGCTGTTCGACACGCATTTGATGACCGGTGCCACGGCCTGCCCGACCACGGACCCGGCACCGGTCGTGAACACCACGATATGCGCGCCGCTCGCCACCATCTCGGTGATGGTCTGCGTGTCGTTGATGTTGGGAATGCCGTAGCGCACGCCGCCGTCGTTCACGGTGTCCATGAGATAGAGGCCGGGTGCAGGCGGCCTGATGCCGGGCTTCAACAGGCCGCGGATCGGCCGCGCGCCGCTCTTCGCGTAGGCGCCGAGCGACTTCTCCTCGATTGTGGAGAGCCCGTGCTTGATGTTGCCGCCGCCGAAGCTTCCGTGCCCGAGTTCGCGGTAGTAGGTGTCCGCCTTCCTGACCGCCGCGATGATCTCTGCGCCGAGCTCAGGCGTCGCTGCGCGCGCGGCCATGTGCACTTCGCAGCCGATCAACTCGCAGGTCTCCTCGAACATTACGGTCGCACCGGAGTCGACCAGGCGGTCGAAGGCGTTGCCGACAGCCGGATTGACGGTGATGCCGGAAAGCCCGTCGGAGCCACCGCACTTTGTGGCCACGACAAGATCGGAGAAACTGAGCGGCTCGGTCGGCGCGGCCGCCGCCTCGGCAAGCTGCGTTTCGACCCAGGCGCGCCCGGCCGCTACCGTCGCCGCGGTGCCGCCTTCGTGCTGAATGACCAGAAGCTCTGCCATACGGCCGCTGTCTCGGATCGCTTCGAGCAGCGCCGTGCGGCGGAATTCCTCGCAGCCGAGCGACACGAGCAGCGCCGAATTCGTGTTCGGATGCGTGCACATCGCCTCCAGGATCTCGTGCGCGTGGGCACTCGGATAGCAGCCGGGAAAGCCGATGAGCTGCGCGCCTTGTTCCTGGAAGGGCTCGACGATGCGGCGCGCCGACGTGGTGCGCGCACTCCACCAGATAGACGACGAGCACGTAGTTGCGGATGCCAAGGCGCCCGTCGTCGCGCCGGTAGCCGCGCATTGCCTCGGCAGCCTGGCCGTGCCGTTCGGAAAGAGCGTACGTTGACATCGCGAGGTCACTCATAATGGTCCTCGACGTTATCTAGGTATTGGCTCCTGACATTGTGGACGTGGACCAGGGCGCCGGCAGGAATTTCCTGCGTCGCGATGCCGACGGGAACGCGGAACCGGACGATCCGCTCGCCGATCGGGATCGGGCGAAGCGCGATCTTGTGCGCAAGCGGAATCGCCTCGGCCGCCGCGATGCTTTCCCCGGTCGCTGCGGCCGCGGTCTCGCCCGCAGCGATCTCCTGCACAGCGACACCCACATTGTCGCCTTCAGCCAACACGACGATATTCGGCGTCTGTTTCATCACTCGCTCGACCGGCCGTCGCCGCGAGCCGCGGTACGCCGGTTGTCTGCATCATCTTCAAGGCATCGGAGCGGTAGCGCTCGCGCACGTCGCGCGTCGGCGGCCGGCAGCGGCTCGACGGGAGCCCGATCAGCTCCATGCAGAGCTTGTCGAGATAACCGTCGCCCGACGTATAGTTCCGCTCCATCTCGGTCCATAGATGATAATAGGGCATCGCCTCCTCGACGAGCATGCGCGCGATCTCCGGATAGTTTCCGGCGGCCACCTCGTCGATCAGCTTGATTCCCCATTCCGGCCAATAGTTGCACAGGTGCACCTCGAAGGCGCGCGCACCGAGCGCCGGCATGGCACTGAAGGCGAAGAAGAGATTGTTGTCGATGATCGTGAAGCGGTCGGAGAAGTGCGAGGTGACGGTCTCGAACTCCATCGCGTCGGTGCGCGGCGTCGCCCATTTGAGCCCGACCACGTTCGGGATCTCGGCGAGCCGCTCGACCATATCGAGCGAGATGTTCGTCGACGTCCAGAAGGTGTTGTAGACGATGAGGCCGACCTCGGGTGCCGCTTCCGCCGCAGCCCGCACGTACTCTTCGAAGTCCGCCTGCGTGTGGGTGAAATAGAACGGGCACGAGACCTGAATGAAATCCACCGCAAGGCTCTGCGCCGCCTGCGCCAGGCGGATCAGCTCAAGCGTGCTCGTCGTCTGGCACCCCATCGCGACCGGAAGCCGGCCAGCGCTTTCCTCGACGACGATCGTCGCGACGCGGATGCGCTCATCAAACGTCATGGTGGAGAAGTCGCCCGCCGCGCCGCCGGCAAGCAGCGTCGCGTAGCGCTCGGTCAGCCCGTTATCGATCAGGAAGCGCACATAGGTGCGAAGCGCCGGCTCGTTCACCGGCCAGCCGGGCTCGTCAACGAACGGCGTCGGCACGGTGACGTAGCAGCCTTCGAGCCGCATGCGCAGGCGCTCGGCTGCGGCGGGCGTCATGCCGTCTGCTCCGTTCCCCGGCTATAGCCACGTTTGCCCATTGCCGCCTCCTCAGTCCTTAAGCTCGAAGCGCGTGCAAAGCACGTATTGCAGCGGGCGCTCGCCCTCGCTCCACTCGTGATAGGACGCGACGATCGTACCGTCCGGCATCTGCGTCACGCTCGGATAGCCGATATGCTGATAGACGCCGGGATTGTTCCAGTCGATGCGCCCGCTGCCGTATTTGCCGGAGGCCGGCGACATGCGGCTCGAGCCGGGGCGCTCCGCGTCGCTCTTCCCTGGCACGCCACCCTCGCGGATGACGAACTCATTCTTGACGTCCCAGTTGATGCCGTCCTCCGAGACGATGCCGCGCACGCCGTAGGGCGGCCGCCGGTAGCCGTAGATCATCAGGTAACGGCCGTCGATGAGCGGGATCAGCTCGGGCGGATAGCCCCAGATGTTGGTCCATTTCGGCGGCGTCCAGGTGAAGCCGTCGTCCTCGGAGACGACCATCACCATGTTCTTCGCGTCCTGCGACGGGTTGATATGCGTGCGCATGAAGCACACGAGCCGCCCGTCCTTCAGCCTGACGAGCCCCGGCTCCTCGTAGTCGATGATGGCGGCGGGGTCGAAGCCGAGCGTCGAGTAGTATTCCCAATTGTCGCCGCCGTCGTCGGAGCGGACGAGCGCGGAGCGCGTCGCCTCCCCTTCCCCGTATTCCTCGTAGCCGTGGATGCGGCCGTAAAGCCCCATCAAGAGCCCGCCATCGGGCAGCTCCCAGCAGCCGACGCGGCAGCCGCCGTGCTTCATCGGGCGGATGTTGACCGGAATCGGATCGCTCCAGCTCTTGCCGCGGTCCTTCGATTTCACGACAGCCGTGCCGAGCCAACCCTGCATCCTATAGGCCCAGGTCCAGTCGCCCCACTCCTCCGTCATCGGATGCGAGCTCCAGGAGACGCCCTCGGACTTGAGGCCGCGCTTGAAAAAGCCGGTGATCGTCAGGTTCACGATCCAGGTACCGTCAGACGTCTCGCAGAAGCCGCAATCCCAGTTGCCGGTCGTCTCCGTCCACGGAAGCACGACTTCCGGCTTTGACCAGGTGAGCCCGCCGTCGGCGGAGCGGGTCAAAAGCGTCTGACCGCTGTCGTGGTGATAGGGAAAGCGCTCCTCGTTGAACACCGCGATGATCTCGTTCGTCGCCACGCGGCGCGTCATGATCTGGTTCACGCAATGCTCGGGATGCGCGAAAATCGTATGATGAGTGACGTTCTTGATCGCGGTCACGCGGGGTCCCCGTTCAACGCCGATTGCTTTCGCGTGGTGATGGCATGCGTGCGCTCCGGCGACTTTGCACGCGGCGACGAAAACTTTCGACCGTCGGGTCGCTGCAATCGCAGAATGAGCCAAGGACTTATGTGTCAGGCTTTCATCAAGTCCGTGTCGTTCGATGTCAAATCCCGCGCAAGACCGAGTGCCATACTTGGCTGACGCCGGCTTAAGCCGCGCCATCGCTGCGGCGCCGCGGCCGGAGCGCAAAGCCGAGGGAGATGCCACATGGCGAAGAACTGGAACATCAGCCGCCGCCGGTTTGTCGGTTCGGCGGCTGCGACGGGTGTAGCTGCGATGCTGCCCGGGCGCGCTGCCTGGGCGCAAAGCGACATGGAGCTCGTGCACTGGAGCTGGCTTGCCGCATCGGACGCCGAGGTCTGGGGCAAGATGATCGACGCCTTCAACGAGGCGCATAAAGGCAAGGGCCTGCAGATCAAGCTCGAGGTCATTCCGGAAGAGCAGTACGTCACCAAGGTCAACGCCGCTGCCGCGACCGGCCGGGCGCCCGACTTCGGCTGGGGCACCGCCGGTCAGCGCGCGCAGATGGCGGCCGACAGCGTCATCGTCCCGCTCGACCAACTCGCCGAGAAAGCCGGGCTCGACCTTGCCGATTTCGACGAGTTCGCCATCAAGCAGGCGCGCTATCCGAAATACGACAACGGCCTCTTCATGATCCCGATCGATCTGATGAGCCTGCAGCCGGAAGTGAACACCGACCATCTGAAGGAAGCTGGTCTCGACGCCGACAAGTTCCCCGCGGATGGCAAGACGGTTCTCGAGTGGGCCGACAAGATGACGAAGCGCGACGGCGACACCGTCACCCGCTCCGGCATCATGATGACTGGCTCCGGCGTGCAGCCGACCGTCACCTGGGGCATCGTTGCGGCGCAGATGGGCTTCCAGCGCGCGAGCGACGACCTGACGCAAGCCGCCGTCAACCCGGACGCCGGCATCGCCGCGATGCATTGGGTGCTCGACCTCTTCGACAAGCTCAAGGTCTCCACCCGCGACGTGACCGACCGCTACAAGGCGTTCGGCACCGGCCAGGGCTCGATCTTCTGGACCGGCCCGTGGACCCTGAACGGCTACGTCGCCCAGAAGCTGCCGTTCCGCACCTATCTCTTCCCCAAGATCGGAGACACACTGAAGACCTATTTCGAGATGGGCGGCATGGAGTTCTACAAGCAGTCGGACGAGACGCGCTACGCTGCCACGATGGAGGCGGTGAAGTGGCTCTCCGACAACTCCTTCCTGTGGACCACCGTCGGCCGCGGCGCGAGCCCGCGGAAGTCGATCCTGAACCGTCCCGACTACAAGACTGCCGGGCATCCGTGGGATATCCGCGGCGCCTTCGTCGAGGGTATGAGCTTCGCGACGGAGGGCGAGATCCCGGTCAAGGCGGGCCCCGACTTCACGATCTACAGCGGCGGCAACTACCTCGCGAAGACGCTGGAGACGGTGTGGGCGGGCCTGGCGAAGCCGGAAGACGTCGATGCAGCAGATCAAAGACCAGTGGCAACGCGGTCTCGACGCCGGCTAATATCATGTGAACCCGAAGCGCGGCCTCGGTCGCGCTTCGGACTTTCGCAGATCGGGTATCTGCGCTGATGGCCGAAGCAGTAATCGCCGACCGGCATGCCGTGGCGCGAACGCGCGGTCGCGCCGCGACCGGACGAGACCCTATCGACTGGGCGGGCTACGCGCTCGTCGCCTTCTTCGGTGTGCCGTTCCTTATCTTCAATGTCGGCCCGGTGCTCTTCGGCATGTATGTCGGCTTCACCGAATGGGGCATCATCGGCGCGCCGCATTGGATCGGCCTCGACAACTATCGCGCCGCCCTCGCCGACCCCTGGGTGCGCGTCGCGTTCACCAACATCGTCTGGTACGCGATCGTCATCGTGCCCGGCGTGACGGTGCTCGGGCTTCTCTTCGCGCTCTTCGTGAACCAGGGCTGGCCGCTCTCCGCAGTCGCGCGCACTATTCTCTTCACGCCAAACGTCGTCTCCGCCACCGTCATCGGACTGATCTGGGTGTGGGTGCTCGACACGCAGTTCGGCGTCTTGAACCACTACCTCGGCTACCTCGGCATCGGTCCGGTAAAGTGGCTGACCAGCGTGCAGTGGTCGCTGATCGGCGTTTCGATCGCGTCGATCTGGTGGGACATGGGGCTCGCCTTCGTGCTGTTCCTGGCGGCGCTCCAGAACGTGCCGCGCGATCTCTATGAGGCGGCGGAGATCGACGGCGCCGGACGCCTGGCGAAGCTCTGGCACGTGGTGCTGCCGCAGATCCGGCCGACCATCTCCATGGTCGTCACGCTGCAGCTCATCTCCACCATGCGCATCTTCAGCCAGGTCTATGTCATGACCGACGGCGGGCCGGCCGGATCGTCGTCGTCGGTCATCTACTACATCTACAAGACGGCGGTGCAGCAGCAGCGGCTCGGCTTTGCCTCCGCCGTCTCGATCCTGCTTTTCATCGCGATCCTCGTTCTGACCGTGCTCCAGCGCTTCGTCTTGAAGGAGACGGCGCGTGGCTGACATCGGCGCCATCCTCCGCACCCCTCTGCCGCGCACGCGCCTCGCCTTGAAGGACGTGCCGGTCTGGCTCTTCGGCATGTTCTTCGTGGTGCTTTGGGCGGCGCCCTTCGCCTGGATGGTCTCCACCTCCTTCAAGCCCGTGTCGCAGGTAATGACACCGGTCGTAGAATGGCTGCCGCGCGAGGTGACGCTCGACAACTATCGCAACGTGATGAAATACCCGATCGCGACGTGGGCGATGAACAGCGTCATCGTCGCGAGCGTCGCGACAGCGCTCTGCGTGATCTTCGGCGCCATGGCCGGCTATGCCCTGGCGCGGCTCCGGTTCCCCGGCCGCAATCTGATCTTCATGCTGTTTTTGGCGTCGATCATGATCCCGCCGGAGGTTGGCGTCATTCCGCTGCTCCTCGCGATGATCAAGATCGGTTGGGCGAGCACCTATCAGGCGCTGATCCTGCCGACGGTCGCCAACGTGCTTGCCGTCTACATCTTCCGCCAGTTCTTCCTGACGTTTCCGCGCGAGCTCGAGGAAGCGGCGATCGTTGACGGCGCCGGCCCGTTCAAGATCTTCTTCCGGATCGCGCTTCCTTTGGCACGGAGCCCGGCCATCGCCGCGACGGTCATCGTGTTCACGCTGAACTGGAACAACTTCCTCTGGCCGCTCCTCATCACCTTCGACGAGGACATGAAGACGCTGCCGGTCGGGATCGCCGCCTTCGCGCCGGTCGTCGGCAGCCACACGCAGCTTGAGGGCTACGCCACGGCCATGGCCGCCGTCACGCTCCTCTGCATCCCCTCGGTCGTGCTCTTCCTGGCGCTGCAGCGCTACTTCATCGAGGGCATCACCACGAGCGGGCTCAAGGGGTGACATCCGGGGTCGCACCTCAGGATGATGGCGGAACGGAGCCTCGAGACACGCATGCCGGATTTCCAATCCTTCTGAGGAAGACATGACGCGAGCCGAGTTGTTCATCGACGGGGAATGGGTGCAGCCGGCATCCGGCAAGACCTTCGCCACGATCGATCCGTCGACCGAGGAGACGATCGGCGAGGTCGCGCGCGGCGACGCGACGGATGTCGACCGCGCGGCGCGCGCCGCCGATCACGCGCTTCGCGGCCCCTGGTCGCGCATGACGCCGGCCGAGCGCGGGCGGCTGCTCTTGAAGCTCGCCGACGCCATCACCGCTGCTAAGGACGAGATTGCGCTGATGGAGACGCTCGACGTCGGCAAGCCGCTGAAGGAATCGCGCGGCGACGTCGACGGCGTCGTCTCGACGCTGATCTACAATGCCGGCGCCGCCGACAAGATGGAGGGCACTACCATCCCGCTCGGCCCCGCTTTCGTTGACTTCACCATGTTGGAGCCGATCGGCGTCACCGCCCACATCGTGCCGTGGAACTTTCCGCTCGGCATGGCGATCCGCTCGCTCGCGCCGGCGCTTGCCGCCGGCTGCACGGCGGTGCTGAAACCTGCCGAGCAGTCGCCGCTGACGGCGCTCAGGCTTGCAGAAATTGCGATGGCGGTCGGCCTGCCTCCCGGCGTTCTGAACGTTGTGACCGGGTTCGGCGACGAAGCCGGCGACGCTCTCGTCCGCCATCCGCTCGTGCGCTCCGTGACGTTCACCGGGTCGGTCGAGGCGGGGCGGCGCGTTATGGCGGCCGCGGCCACAGGGCCGAAGCCGGTCGTGCTGGAGCTCGGCGGCAAGAACCCCGTGCTCGTCTTCGCCGACGCCGACCTCGACCGGCTGGTGGAGGATGTCGCCGACGGCGCCTTCGGCAATTCCGGCCAGGTCTGCTCCGCCTGCTCGCGGCTCCTCGTGGAAGACGCGATCGCCGACGCGCTGACCGAACGGCTTGCCGCGCGGGCCGGGAAAATCTCGGTCGGCCCGGGCCGCAGCGATCCCGACATCGGCCCGCTCGTTTCCGACGAGCAGCATGCCAAGGTGATGGGTTATGTCGAGGAGGCGCGGCGATCCGGCGCCAAGCTTGCCGTCGGTGGCTCCCGCCCGCCGCACTTGCAGCGCGGCTATTTCCTGGCGCCGACCATCTTCGCCGATGTCGACCCGAGCTTGCGCATCGCCAAGGAAGAAGTGTTCGGACCGGTTCTCACGGTCACGCGTTTCGCTAATGAGGAGGATGGGTTGGCGCTTTCAAACGGCCTCGGCTACGGCCTCGTCGCCGGCGTCTACACGCGCGACATCTCGCGCGCGCTCAAGCTGGCGCAACGGATCGAAGCGGGGTCGGTCTGGATCAACGGCTGGTTCATCGGCGGCGTGCAGGCGCCGACGGGCGGCATCAAGAACTCCGGCATCGGCCGCGAGCGCGGCCTCCCCGGCATCCGCAACTATCTTTCGACGAAGAACGTCGGCATCCGACTCTGACGCGCGCGCGCGCCGCAAGCATCACGCGTCGAGGCGTGCCTCGCTGTGCGCGGCAAGGCCGAGCTGCTGCCTGAGCTCCGGACGGAAGCGCTCCAGCCGGTCGGCGGAGAACTGCCGGCGGAACTCGCGCGGACTGACTCCGAAATGCTCCTTGAAGGCGCGTGACAGCACCGAGGGCGAGGAGAAGCCGCAGGCTTGCGCGATCTCCTGGATCGGCATGTCGCCGTAGAAGAGATGATTGCGCGCCGCCTGCAGCCGGAGCTTCAGGTAGTAGCGTGACGGCGCTTCGCTCAGCGTGTCGCGCATCAGACGTTCGAGCTGGCGGACCGAGATACCGGCGCGCTGCGCCAACGTGTCGGTCGAAAGCGGGGCTTCGAGGTTCGCCTCCATGTCCTGCACGATGCCGGCGAGCCGATGATTGACAAGGCCGAATGCATCATCGGCGGAGACGCGCTGCCGCTCGCCGTCGTGGCGGATGCGCCCGCGCACCAGACCGTTGGCGACGACTTCCGCAAGCGAGCGGCCGTGCTTGTTGGCGATCAGATGCAGCATCATGTCGAGCGTGGCGACGCCGCCGGCGCAGGTGATGCGGTTGCGGTCGATGGTGAAGAGCGTGTCGCGCGCGTCGATGGTCGGATAGGCCTCGCGGAACATCGGCATCGCTTCCCAGTGGAGCGCGACCGTATAGCCGTCGAGGAGCCCGGCCTCGGCGAGCGCGAACTGGCCGGTGTCGACCGCGCCGATCAGCGCCCCATGGCGCTCCAGTCGCCTGAGCCACGCATGCAGCGCCTTGTTCAAATGCTTGGTCGGATGGTTGCACGCGAAGACCAAGAGGTTCGGCAGGAACGGCACGTCGGCGATGCCGAAGTCCGGCGTCACCGTCATGCCGTTGCCGGCGCGGACCGGGCGCCCGTCGACGGAGATCAGATGCGTGGAGAAGAGCCGCTGGCCGGCATTCTGGTTGGCGACGCGCAGCGCCTCCGTCGCCAGGATGAACGCGTACATGGGAAACTCGGGGAGCAGCAGGAACCCGAATTTCTCCGTCGACTCCGCGCCCCCGAGCCGATCCGCCCACGCCGCTACGGCGCCGTTCTCGGCGTCTAGCGGCCTTCCCGGGATGACGGGTTTCGTCAAATTCATGACGCCTCTCGCTAAGTCGAAACGACTTCTCCGGTACATACTAATGATCGGTGGAAGGGCGCGTTGTAAAGAGGCAATTCTACCGACGCCGCTTGAGCAGAAGCAAGTAAAATAACAAGACGCTATGCCGCGCGACGAAATAGTCCCGTGGCACTTGTGATGCGTTTTTCTTTGGCTGCAGCGATTGCCGCCGAAGAGAACAGTATTGGTTTCGGAGGCCCGCGATGACGAAACCCGAGTCGCTCGACACTTACCATCAGCTCGCCGGCAAGGTGCGCGCGCCCCGGGACGCCTTCATCGACGGCGCATATGTGCCGGCGAAGTCCGGTGCGACGTTCGAGAACCTGAACCCCGCCACCGCTGTGCCGCTCGGGCCGGTCGCTTCCTGCGATGCCGCGGACGTCGACGTAGCGGTCAAGGCCGCGCGGCGCGTCTTCAATGACGGCGCCTGGTCGCGCGCCGCGCCCGAACACCGCAAAGCCGTGCTTTTGAAGCTTGCGGATCTCGTCCGCGCCAACGCCGACGAGCTTGCCACGCTCGAATGCCTCGACAGCGGCAAGACCATCTCCGACTGCCTGAACGAGATCGGGCACGAGGTGCCGACCTTCTTCCAGTGGTACGCGGAGCTGATCGACAAATCCTTCGGCAAAGTGGCGCCAACCGACGAGAGCGCGCTCGCCGTGATCATCAAGGAGCCGATCGGGGTCGCAGGCGTCGTGCTGCCGTGGAATTTTCCGCTGTTGATGGCGGCGTGGAAGGCGGCACCGGCGCTCGCGTCGGGCTGCTCCGTCATCATCAAGCCGGCTGAGCAGACGCCGCTCACTGCGCTCCGTCTCGCGGAGCTTGCGATCGAAGCCGGCGTGCCGGCGGGCGTCTTGAACGTCGTGACCGGCTTCGGCGAGACCGCCGGCCAGGCGATCGGCCGCCATCCCGACGTCGACGTCGTGTCGTTCACCGGCTCGACCGAGGTCGGCGCGTATTTCCTGCGCTATTCGAGCGAGAGCAATCTGAAGC
Source organism: uncultured Alphaproteobacteria bacterium (assembly GCA_963761005.1). GTDB lineage: Bacteria > Pseudomonadota > Alphaproteobacteria > Rhizobiales > Afifellaceae > DASWJZ01. Next base: position 115,697 of record CAVXFK010000016.1, on the reverse strand, counting down.
CGGTCGGCCTCGAAATGGGCGGCAAGAGCCCGTTCATCGTGCTCGAAGACGCCGTGATCGACGACGATCTCGTCTCGAACGCCGTCTCCGCCGCCTGCTGGAACGGCGGCCAGAATTGCTCCGCCAACATGCGCCAGCTCGTGCACGAGAAGGTCAAGGACGAGTTTCTCGAGAAGGTCATTGAGAAGGTCCGGGCGTTGAAGGTCGGCGATCCGCTCGACCGCGACACCCAGATGGGCTCGATGATCACCGCGGAGCATCGCGAGCGCGTGCTCGGCTACGTCGAAAGCGGCAAGAGCGAAGGCGCCAGGCTGATGCTCGGCGGCTCCAAGCATCCCGATTTCTCCGGCTTCTACGTCGAGCCGACCGTGTTCGACCAGGTGAAACCGGAAATGCGCATCGCGCGCGAGGAGATTTTCGGGCCGGTGCTCGGGGTGCTCTCCTTCTCCGATCCGGAGGAAGCGCTCCGCATCGCGATGGACACCGAATACGGGCTGCATGCGACAGTGTTTACTAAGGACATCGACCGCGCGCTGCATCTCGCAAGGCGTCTCCCGTGCGGCACGGTATCGGTGAACAAGTTCACCGAAGGCGACGTGAAGACGCCGTTCGGCGGCTACCGCCGCTCCGGCTCGCTCGCCCGCGACAACGGCACCGAGGCGATGGACCAGTACCTGCAGACGAAGACGATCTGGATCAACGTCTCAGCGTAGATGAAGCGTGACCCGAAAGGTTGTCATCCTCGGGCGAGCATAGCGAGACCCGAGGATCCAGGGCGTAGCATGTCAGTCCGGGTTCTCGGGTCGCCGCTTCGCTCCGCCCGAGAATGACGCCACGGAGGTTTGACTCACTCGCTTGCGCGTTCGGTACAGGCTTTCGGGGTTCGACATGCACGTTCTCGAGGAGCGGCTGATCCACGCGGACCGTCACTCCTACTGCGCCCATCCGCACGGCGTTCGACTCGCCTCCGGTGAGATCATCGTCGTCTTCAACCGCGCGCCGCGGCGCGACTTCATCCTGCATCCGCCGCAGGACCCGACCTTCGAGAACGTGCTGATCCGCTCAAGCGACGAAGGCCAGACCTGGTCGGCGCCCTCGGTCGTTCCCGACTATGGTTGGAGCGGCGTCGAATGCGCCGGGCTGACGGCGCTTAGAAGCGGTTGCGTGCTCCTGAACCAGTGGCGCTTCCGCTGGTATCCGCTGCCGCTTGCAAGAAAGCTTGCCACCAGCGAGCCGATCGCCTTTCCGCGCGATTGGGTGGGAGCGCTCGCGGCATCATTGGAGCTCGATTCCGGCGCGGCGCTGAAGCGCGACCCGGAACGCCTGGTGCCGTGGGCGCGCGGGCTCGGCGGCACCTTCGTGCATCTTTCCGACGAAGGCGGCACGACCTTCGATCGCTCCGTCGAGATCGACACTGCGCCTTTCTCCGGCGGCTATGGGATGCGCGGTGCGGTCGAGCTTGGCGACGGGACGATCGTGCTGCCGCTCTCCGACGTGCCCGCGTACGAGCGCATTTTCGTGGTGCGCTCGCGCGATAACGGCGCGACCTGGGGAGCGCCGATCCTCGCCGCGGCGGAAGCCGGCGCGGAGTTCGAGGAGCCGGCGCCGCTCCTGCTTCCGTCCGGACGCATCCTCCTGGCGCTCCGCGAGAACCACGTCCGCACGATCTTCACGGTTCATTCCGACGACGGCGGCGCGACGTGGTCGAAACCTGAGCCGACCGGCATCGACGGCTATCCGGCACACCTGCTTCTGCTCGACGACGGCTCGATCCTCTGCACCTATGGGGACCGCAAGCCGCCGTTCGCGATCCGCGCCGTCGTCTCGAGCGACGGCGGCGGCTCGTGGAAGACGAGCGCCGTCATCACCATTCGCGATCGTCTGCCAAACAAAGACCTCGGCTACCCCTTCACGCTTAGGCTTTCGGACGGAGATCTGCTCACCGTCTACTATGCCGAGGACAGCTCCGGCGTGACGGGGATTTATTCGGCGCTCTGGTCGATCTGACGCGACGTCGCGAAGACGTGTCAGCCGCCGCTTGCGGCCGCAAGTCCGCGCGTGATCGAGCCAGAGGTCGGCAGAAGCGGGATCAGGCACGCTTGCAGCGCGTGATATAGGTCGGGCTTGCCCTCAAAGAGCGGCGCGACGCCGGAACCCGGCGGCTCAGGCCACCAGCCGCCGTTTTCCCGATCGATCAGGCGGTTCGCGACGAAGTCCCAGATGCGGCGATACCAGTCCTCGTATTCCGGAGCGCCATCAATGGAATTCAGGAAATACGCCGCGCCGATCCCCTCCGCGCACGGCCACCAGAGGCGATTTCGGAGGCGCGGCCGCGCCTCCCAGTCGAGCGTGTAGTGGAACCCGCCCTCTTCGCGGTTCCAGCCATCCGCGACGGCGCGAGCGAAGAGCGCGCGCGCTGCATCGGGGAGCCAGCCGAGGCGGCGCCCACCAAGCTCCCAGAGCTGCAGACAAAGACGCGTCCATTCGAGCGAGTGACCGGGCGTCGTGCCGTAAGGGCGAAAGACGTCGCCGTTCGCGTAGTCGCGGTCGAGCTGCCAGCTCTCGTCGAAATGCTCCGGCACGCACCAGCCGCTCGCGCCGGCGAGCTTCTTGATCAGCAGCGTCGCGATGCTTTCCGCCATCGCAAGGTAGGTGTTGCCGCCGGTCGCCTCGAAGGCCGCCATCAGAGCCTCCGTCAGGTGCATGTTGGAATTCTGCCCGCGATAGCGGCTGATCGGGCTCCAGTCCGCCTCGAACTCCTCCGCCGAGGCGCCGCTCTTCTCTTCCCAGAAGCGCGTGCGGAGAACTTCGGTGACATCGGCAAGCAGCCGGTCTGCATCGGGATGGCCGACGACCTTGGCGCTCGATGCGGCAAGAAGCACGAAGGCGTGACCGTAGGCCTGCTTGCGCGGGTCGCTCGGGCCGTCCTCGCCGACGCCCCAGTAATAGCCGCCGTTCGCCGCGTCGCGGTGCCCGTTCCAAAGGAACGCCATGCCCTGGTCGATGAACGCCTCGGCGCCCGGCCGCCCCATGAGACGCGCGATGGCGAAGCAATGCACCATACGCGCGGTGTTGTGGATCTCGCGCGCCGGCGGTTTCCCCGTCGCAGCACTTCGCGTGATCGGCCGACCTGCATCGTCGAGAGCGAAAAAGCCGCCCGCCGGATCGATGCTGTGTCTCTCAAAGAAGTTGAGTAGCCCGCTTGCCTGGTCGGTCAGCCAAGTGCGGTGATAGGGAAGCGCGGTCCATTTCTTCGCCGCGGTCGCATCCGCGCGTTTCGCAGTCCTCTTCGCCATATCGAGCGCCCGCCTAGTGCACTTTCATGTCGTCGCGCGCGCCCACCATGTACTGGACAAGCTCCTCGGTATTCGTCTCGCTCGTCTTCTTCTCCGTCACCTTGCGTCCCCGATGCATGACCATGAGCCGGTCGGTGACCGCAAAGACGTCGGGCAATATGTGCGTGATCAAAATGACAGGGACGCCCTGATCTTTCAGTTTGCGAATGAGCTGCAAGACCTTCTGCTGCTCGGGCACGCCGAGATTGTTGGTCGGTTCGTCCATGATCATCAGCTTCGCGTCCCAATAGACCGCCCGCGCGATGGCGACCGCCTGGCGCTGGCCGCCGGACAGATTTTCGATCGGCTGCGTCAGCGTCGGGAAGTGGATCTCCAGAGTATCGAGCGCCGTCTTCGATTCGCGCAGCATCTTCTGCTCGTCGAGCGTGTTGACGAGGCCGCCGAGATAGTGCCGCTTCACCTCGCGTCCGAGGAAGATGTTGGCGCTGACGTCGAGATTGTTGGCGAGCGCCAGATCCTGATAGATCGTCTCGATGCCCTCGCGCCGCGCATCGATCGGGCGCGCGAAATGGCTGTGCCGCCCTTCAAAGAAGATCTCGCCTTCGTCGGCGTGATACACGCCGGAAACGCACTTGATGAGCGTCGACTTGCCGGCGGCGTTGTCGCCGAGCAAGCCGACGACCTCGCCCGGATAGACGTCCCAGCTCACGTCGTTGACCGCAACGAGGCCGCCGAAGCGTTTGGTCAGTCCACGAATGGAGAGGATCGGCTTGCTCACGTCGGAGGCCCCGTTCTGGTTTGGCCGACGATCAGCTCGCGCGACTGGTCGATCAGCACGGCGACGATGACGACGACGCCGACGACAATGAATTGCCAGAACGCCTGAACGTTGAGCATGACCAGCCCGGTGGTCAGCACCGCGATGATGAGAGCGCCGATGACGGTTCCGATGATCGTCCCGGCGCCGCCGAAGAGGCTGACGCCACCGATGATGACCGCGGCGATCGACGATAGGAGCAGCGGGTCGCCGATGACGGCGGAGCCGGCGGTGAAGCGCAGCGTGGACAGGAATCCCGCAATCCCCGCCGTCGACGCGGAAAGCACGTAGAGGGCGATCACGCGCCGATCGACCGGAATGCCGGCGCGGCGCGCCGCCTCCATGTTACCGCCGATCGCGTAGGTGTGCCGGCCGAACTGCGTCTTGCGCAGGAGGAACATCGCGATGGCGACCACGACCGCCGTGACGATCACCGGATAGGACAGGATGCGGTCCATCCGGCGCAGCATCTCGCCGGTCAGTTCCGGCGGCGCCAGAAAGTAGAAGCCGCCCCCCTCCCCACGAATGAGATAGAAGAGCGACTCGTTGCCATAAGCGCGGATATTGGCGGGAAGACCGATCACCGTCGTGTTCTCCGACATCAGAAGCGCTACCCCGCGCACGATGAAGGAGCTGCCGAGCGTGACGATGAAAGCCGGCACCTTGAGCTTGGCGATGATTGTCCCGTTGATGAGGCCGACGGCTGCCGCGCCGGCAACGGCTGCAAGGAACCCGATGACCACGGAGGGAAAGAGCGGCAAGCCGGAATTGAATGCCGCGCGGAGGGCAAGCGCGGAGAGCACCGAGCCAAGGCTCATCACCCATCCGACCGAAAGGTCGATGCCGGCCCCGATAATGACGAAGGTCTGGCCGAGGCCGAGGAGCAGAACGGGAATGATCGCAACGAGGATATTCTGCGAGTTCCGCACGGTGAGGAAATTGACCGAGCCGCCGTTGTAGATCGGGACGGCGACCACGAAGAAGACGATCATCAAGCCGAGGAACGCCCACGCCCAAAGGCGGCTCAGTGTGAGGATCAACTGGTGCCTTCGTGCAACAGCCGGTGCGGCGACCGACGCTCCGATGTTCACGTCAGGACTGGCCAAACAGCCTCACCTCCAAGCCCGGGCAGCAGGGCAAAATCCCGGGAGGCGCAGCCGCGCCGCCCGGGATGCAGGGTCTTTCAGGACTTAGACTACTCGGCCTTGTAGATGAAGCGCGAGTAGTTCGGGTCGGTGACGTTGTCCTTGTCGATGATGGCGAAGCCGGTCTGCACGCGCTTCGGCAGGCTGGTCACACCCGCATTGTCCGCAGCGGCGAATTCCACCGCCATGTAGCCCATGTCGAAGGGCTTCTGCGCCAGGACGAGCGTGACGTCGCCCTTGTTGAGCGATTCGATGGCGTCTTTGGTCGCGTCATAGGCGACGACCTGCACGTGACCGCCAAGCCCGGCATTCACGACCGCATTGCCGGCGCCCTGCGCGCTGAACACGTTGGTGCCGAACACGCCAGCGAGATCGGGATTCTGCTCGATGACCGCGGCGGTCTGTTGCGCCGCCTTGTTGGCGTCGTCGAGGTTGTAGTCAGGCCCGAGCACTTTGATGTCCGGATAGTCCTTCGCCATCTCCTCCTTGAACCCTTGTTCGCGGCCCTCGACCGAGCTGACGTTCGGGTTGGTGGAGTTGATGTAGACGGTGCCCTTGCCGCCGATCGCCTTGGCGAGGCCGCGCGCCGAGATGCGGCCGCCTTCCACGTTGTCGGAACCGATGTAGCTGATCGGGAACGTCACCGGGCCGTTCACGTAGTCGCCGTCGCCGAGGAAGGTGTCGACGGTGATGATCTTGATGCCGGCGTCGAGGGCCGCCTGCAGGGCTGGGACCATCTGATCCTTATCGACCGGTGCGGTGATGATGTAGTTCAGATCACCGCGCGCGATCATGGCGTTCAGGAGCGGTGTCTGGGCCTCGACGCCCCAGGTCGGCGGAATCTGGGTCACCACCTCGATGCCGAGATCCTTGGCGGCCTTCTCAACACCAATCTGCATCACCTGGTAGAACGGATCGACGACGCCCGGCAGGAAGCCGATCTTGATCTTCTCCTGCGCCATGGCGCCCTGCGCGCCCGCGGCAAGCAGGCCCGCCGTAGCGAACGCAAGAATGAATTGTCTCTTGGAAATCATCTGCAATCCTCCCGTGTTGGTTCTATGCCGTTCCGCCTCGACTTGGCCGAACGGTAGCCCGGCATTTGACGGGATGATATCGGAGTGCCGAATCGCGTGCAATCGAAGAGCCTTGCTCAATGCGCGACAAAGCGGCTGGCGGCAGCCGTAGGGCACTGGAAGGGATGAGATGACGCCTGACGCGGGTGCTGCCGGCGAGCCTGGGACCGGCACGGAGGGGCCAGTCCTTGTTGGGATTGACGTCGGCACGAGTTCCGTGCGCGCCATCGCCTTCGACGCGCGCGGCCGGCGCGTCGCGGCAGAGACGTGTCCGACCCCGATCCGGCGGACTGAGACGGGCGGCGAATACGACCCGGAGGCGATCTACGCCGCCGTCGTTCGTAACCTCGCCGGTGTCGGGCGGACGCTCAACGGAAGGCCTGTCGCCGGCATCTCGGTCACCAGCATCGGCGAGAGCTGCGTATTGATCGACGCGGCGGGCCATGCGCTCGCGCCCTCGATCGTCTGGCACGACCGCCGCACGGCCGAGGACGGGCCGGCGATCGAAGCGGCACTCGGACGCGAGCGCGTCTTCGCGCTGAGCGGCCACGCTGCCGAGCCGATCTTCACGCTCGCGAAGCTGCTCTGGATGCGCAGGCACTGGCCCGAAGCGATGGCGAAGGCGCGCCACGTGCTGATGATGGCGGACTGGGTCGGCTTCCGCCTGTCGGGCGTGGTGGCGACCGACGCGATGCTCGCGTCGCGCACGCTCTTTTTCAACATCCGCCAGCGGCGTTGGTCGGAGGAGCTTCTGGCGCTTGCCGGGGTGACGGCGGATTTTCCCCCACCGCTTGCAGCAAGCGGCACACCGCTCGGTCCGATGCGCCGCGATGCGCTCGCCGCGAGCGGGCTTGCCGGCGCGCCGATCATCGCCGTCGGCGGTCACGACCACATCGTCGGCGCGCTCGCCACGGGGCTCGGCGAACCCGGCGCCGCGATCGACAGCATCGGCACGGCCGAGGCCCTTCTCCTCGCAACGCCCGAGCCTCTCGATGACCCGGAGCTCCTTCGCCGCGGCTATATCCAAGGTGCGATCGAGACCAACAGGAAACTCACCTATGTCGTCGGCTCGACCATGAGCGCCGGAGGCGCCATCGAATGGCTGCGCGCAGTCGTCGGCGACGTCCCACAGGAGAAGCTGATTGCGGAAGCGTCCGCCGTCCCGCCGGGAAGCCGCGGCATCGTCTTCCTTCCCCATTTCGCGAACGGCCCACCGCCGCACCCCAACTCGAACGCACGCGGCGCCTTTCTCGGGCTGACACAGAAAGCGACGGCGGCGGAGCTTTACCGCGCCGTGCTCGAGGGCGTGGCGCTCCAGTCGCGCCTGATGCTCGACGGGATGACCACCCTTTCCGGCGTCGACCAAGTGCGGACGATCCGCCTGATCGGCGGCGTCGCGCGCAACCCGCTCTTCATGTCGATCAAGGCGAACGCCTTCGCGTGCCCGCTCGAGGTCATCGACGAACCGGAGGCGACCGCGCTCGGCGCAGCGCTCCTCGCCGGCGTTGGGGCCGGGCTCTACAAGTCGCTCGACGCAGCCCTTGCCGCGCTCGATCGCAAGGAGCACGTCGTCGAGCCCGACCCCGTCACGGCCGAGCGCTACGCCGAGCTCCGCACGATCGTATTCGAGCCCATCCAGGATCAGATGCGGCCGATCAACACGAACCTTGCCGCTTTCGCAGCGGCGAGTGCGCCAACACCGGCCTGAGCTTCGCAGTCAGCCTTTCAGCGCGGTTTCGGTGATCACTCGGTCCTTGGCAAGAGACAGCGTCGCCTTCTTGCCGCTCTTCGTCAGACCGTCGTGATAGGCCTTCACCGCCTCTTCGGGCCCGATCTCCTTCTCCACCACGGCGCGCATGAAGGTGACGAGAGCGATCGGGTCCTCGGCGAGATTGATCTTGCGCCCGAAAAGCGCGACGCGCGCACCGTAGCGCTCTGCCTGCGATATCAGCTCGAAGGTGTCGCGCGTCGTCCCCTTGGCGCCGCCGAGGATGCCGACCACGAGCCGCTCCGGGTCGTAAGACGCGAGCTCTTCCATGGCGCGCGGGCCGTTGAACTGCAGCTTCAGGAAATGCGGATGGTCGTCGCGCATCACACCGGCGAGCGTGCGCACGATGTTGTCGTTGATGAAGCTCCCGATATCGGCGCCGTCGGCAAGCCGGATGTCGAAGGCCGGATTGAAGACTTCGAGGAAGTGCCGCATCTTGTGCGTCGCCGCCTCGGCGCGGAAGGCGGAATAGGCCTCGGCGTTCTCCGCGTCGATATCGCGGCTGTTCGAGAAGGTGATTGAGTAGAGCCCGAGGTCGACATGTTTCCGCGCCTGGTCGACGCGCGCGGTCCTATGGTGGCGGGAGGGCTCTTCCTTGTAGCGGCCGCCGCGCGCCGACCAGATGTCGGTGGTGTCGTTGAGGCGGATCGCCGGCGTCACCTTGCTCTTCTTGAAGAGCCCCTCTTCCGACAGCCGCTCCGCCGACGAAGCGGAAAGCAGCATGACGTCGACGAGGCCGGAACGCGTCATCTCGCGGATCGCCTGAAGATGCGCGGCGCGCGGCTTGAAGCGGCCGGGCTTGTCCGGGTCGGGCCCGGGCGCCGCCGCGCCGAAGCCGATGTCGCCGTCCTTGGCGTCGGCGATGATGAAATCCGTGGGCTTGTAGGCGCCGGAGCGGATCGCGGCGAGCTTCTTGTCGAGGGTCTTCATGTCCGTGCTGTTCTCAGTGGCTGGCGGCGGCTTACGCGTGTCTCACGCCTGCACCGCTCGACAGGAGGCAATATCCGACCTCGGGCCCGGGGCGAAGCCCTCCCGCCAAGAAAAAGCGTCGCGCAGGCCCGGGCCGGCTCAACCGCCGGCGTTCGGGTCCGCCAACCGCATGTCCTTCAGCGGCTGTTTTCCCTCCGAGACCTGCCGCTGCGGTGCGGAGCGCCGCCGTTGCGCAAAGCCGGCAAGGCCGATCGAGATGATCAGCGTGGTTCCGTTGAAAAGCGGCTCGACGAAGAAGGCGCCGCCGAACTGCTGAATGCCGGAAATTCCGACCGCGAGGATCAGCACGCCGCAGATCGTGCCCCAGACATTGACCCGCCCGGGCTTGATCGTCGTTGAGCCGAGGAACGCGCCGACCAGCGCAGGCAGCAGGAAATCGAGCCCGACGCTCGCCTGCCCGATGCGGAGCTTCGACGCCAGCACGAACCCGGTGAACGCGGTGAGCATGCCGGATGTCACGAACACGCCGATGACGAAGCGGCGCACAGGAATGCCGTTCAGCGCCGCGGCGCGCTCGTTGGCGCCGATCGCATAGATTTGCCGTCCGAGCGGGAGCCGCTCCGCGATCACCCACATGACGAAGGCGACGACGAGCACATAAAGCGCCGGGATAGGCACGCCGAAAATCCAGGTGGCGTTGACCGCGATGAAGCCATGCGGCAGCACGCCGATCACTTGCCGCCCCCCAGTGTGCCAGAGCGCAAGCGCATAAAGCATCGTGCCGGTGCCAAGCGTCGCGATGAAGGAATCGATCTGCGCGATCTCGACGAGAAGGCCGTTGATCAGTCCCGCGAGCGCGCCGCAGGCGAGCACGATCAGAAGCGCGAGCGGCCACGGCACGTGGTACCAGACCTGCAGGCTGATCGCGAGAATGTGCCACATGACGATGCCGAAGCCGACGGTGAGATCGATGCGGCCCGCCATCATCGGCACCATCGCGGCAAGCGCGAGAAGCGCGATCACCGCCTTGTCGCTCAGGATCGAGCGGGCGTTGAGCGCCGTCGGAAAGGTGTCGGGCAAGAGGATGGAGAAGAGGATGATGAGAAGCAGCGTCAGGATCGGCAGCCCGTAGACGGGAAGGAGCCGCACCGCCGCCGAAAGCCGCGAGAGTTTCGCCAGCTCCGAGCGCGTCGGCTCGAGCGCATTCGACTTAATGGATTGCATCTGAGCCCCTTGACGCGTTTCCCGCTTCCGCCAGTTCTTGAGCCGTTACGTTGGCCGACGCGGCGGCGAGCAGATTTGCCATCGAGAGGTCCTGGCCGGCAAGCTCGGCGACGACGCTGCCCCTGTCGAACACGATCGCGCGATGACAGACCTTGGCGATCTCCTCGAAGTCAGTGGAGATCAGGATGATGGCCGACCCGGCCTGCAGCGCGACGTCGAAGAGCCGATAGATCTCCGTCTTCGCGCCGACGTCGACGCCGGCCGTCGGGTCCTCGAAGATGTAGAGCTTACCTTCGAGATTCAGCCAGCGCCCGACCACGACCTTCTGCTGATTGCCGCCGGAAAGGACTTCGATCTGCAGCGTCGGATCGTTGGGCCGCAGCCCGACCTTGGCGCCGAGCGAAAGTGCCGCCTGCGCCTCGCGCCGCGGATTGGTCCAGGTGAAGAGGCTCCGCCCCGCGGCGACCGCATTCAAGAAGAAGTTCTCGCGGATCGTGAGATTCGGAACGATCGACTCGCCCACGCGGTCGGCCGAAACGAGCTCGATACCTTCTGCCATCGCTTGCGCCGGATTCCTCGCGTCGATCGCGCGGCCGCCGAGCGTCACCTCGCCTCCGGTCTTCGAGGCGACGCCGAAGAGGGCGCGGCCGACGACTTCCTGTCCGGCACCACGGAGCCCGACGAAGCCCACGATTTCGCCGGCGTGAATCTCGCAGTCGACTGGGCCGACATCGTCAATGGTGAGCGATTCAAGTGTCAGCAGCGCCGACCCGGCGCGCTCGAGCGGACGGCGAAAGACCTGCGACGGCTGCCGTCCGACGATGAGCAGGATCGTCTCCTCCGGCGTCGTCAGCGCGACTTCGCGTTCGCCCGCGACCTTTCCGTCGCGGAGCACGACCATGCGGTCGGCGATCTCGAACACCTCGTCGAGCCGGTGCGACACGTAGATCATGCCGACCCCGCGGTCACGGAGGCGGCGAAGCGCGGCGAAAAGGCGCGCGACCTCGTCGGCGGGAAGACTCGCGCTCGGCTCGTCGAGCACCAGGATTTCCGGTTCTGCAGCGAGCGCACGAGCGATCGCAACCAGCGATTTTTCGGTGCGGCTCAGACTCTGGATGCGGATGTCGGGGTCGATGTCGGCGCCGATCACCGCGAGTGCCCGTGCGGCACGCTCGCGCGCGACGCGCGTGTCGATGGTGCCGGCGCGCCGCGGATAGCCGAGCGTCAGGCAGATATTCTCCCAGACCGTCATCCATTCGATCAGCCCGAGATCCTGGTGGATGTAGGCGATCGGGAGACGCCGTGTGCCGCCGGTCACCTCCCGCTCGTGAAAGCTGATCGCGCCGGAATCGGCGTTGTGCACGCCGGCGAGGATCTTGATCAGGGTGGATTTGCCGGCGCCGTTCTCGCCAAGGAGCGCGAGAATCTCGCCGCGGCGAAGCCCGAAGCTCACGTCGAAAAGCGCCTGCGTCCCGCCGAAGCGCTTCGATATTCGCTCAAAGCCCAGAAGGGCGGACGCGCTCGCTTCGCGCGCTGACTCGCGGCCCGCTCGCCCGACCGCCTCGTCAGAAACTCCGGTCATATCGGCGTCGGTCCTCCCAACCGGAGCCTGACGCGCGGATCACTCCCGTGTAGTCCACGATGTGGAGACCCGCGCTGGAGCCGACAGAGTAGACGAGCGCAGGCGTGTCCACAAACACATCCGCCGCGCGTGCTTCCGTGCTTGTGCCAGACGCCGACCGCAACCTGCGGGAGGCTGCGCTAGGAGGATTGTGCGGCGGTCTGCGCTCGTTCTTTGCGGCGGCGCTCCACGATCTCGGCGAGGATCGAAAGCGCGATCTCCTCCGGCGTGATCGCGCCAAGGTCGAGGCCGGCGGGAGATTTGAGCTTGGCGAGCGAGGTGGGATCGACGCCCTCCCCGGCAAGCTTGGTGCGCAGCTTCTCCGCCTTCTTGCCGCTCCCGACGAAGGCGACGTAGTCGGCCTCGACGGCGAGCGCCGCCCGTAGCGCTGCCTCGTCGCCGCGCCCCTGCGTCGATACGACGACGAAGCGGGCCCCGGTGCTCTCCACGGGAAGCGTGTAGCCCTCGATGCGGCGATCGACATCGGCGAAGGCCGCCTGCTCCTCGCTCGGGGCGCAGGCGGTGATCGCGAACCCAAGCCGCCGGCCGAGGTCGGCAATCGCCTGCGCGACGGGGCTTGACCCGCAAAGCACGATCTCCGGGCGCGGCAGCACGGGCTCCACGAAGATGTCCATCGTGCCCTTGCTCGGGCACATGTTCTTCGCGAAGCGAACGCCCTCGCGCTCCTCACCCGCCGAGATGCCCTTCGCCTGCAAGACATCGGGTGGCTCGACAGAGACGAGGCGCGCCTTGCCGTCGGAAAGCGATTCGCGCGCCGCCTTAACGACCGCAGCGCGAGCGCAGCCGCCGCCGATCCAGCCGCCTGAAACCGAGCCGTCGGGGAGGATGATCGCCTTGGCCCCGGCCTTGGCGGCCGTCGCGGCGACGGTCCTGACGACGGTCGCAAGTGCAAAGCGCTCGCCTTTCTCTTTCATCGAGGCAACAAGATCGTGGATGTCGGCGGCTGGGGTCATGGCTGTCCCTCACATCTCTACGTCATCCTCGGACGCACAGCGCGATCCGAGGACCCGAGATCCGATGGCCTCTGGTCTCTGGGCCCTCGGGTCTCCGCTGCGCTCCGCCCGAGGGTGACGGCGCTGGAGGTGTTGCGAGCCCATCTCAGATCCTCGCAAGATAAGGCTCGAGCGCCGCGAGGCTTTCGAGATTATGGGCAGGAGCGAAAAGATCGACGTAAGGCAGCGCCGCCTGCATGCCGCGCGCCGACGGCTCGTAGTCGCGCCAGCCGATCAGCGGGTTGAGCCAGACGATACGCCGGCAGCGGCGGCGCAGCCGCCGCATCTCGTTCGCGAGCTGCTCGGGCTCGCCGGTGTCGTACCCGTCCGATACGATCATCACGACGGTGCGCGAATTGATGACGCGCTCGGCGTGCCAGCGGTTGAAGGTGGCGATGCTCTCGCCGATGCGCGTGCCGCCGCCGATCCCTTGCGCCATCAGCGCCAGCTTCTCCACCGCGCGCGTGACATTGCGGTCGCGAAGCGTGGGCGAGACATGCGCGAGCCGCGTATGGAAGACGAACGCCTCGGCCTCGCGGAAATTGTCGACCACGCCGTGCAGAAAGCGCACGAAGAACGCGGTGTAGAGGCTCATCGAGCCGGAAGCGTCGAGGAGCACGACGAGGCGGAGCGGCTTCTCCTTGCGCTTGCGCCAGAGAAGCTCAACCGGCGTGCCGCCATGCGAGACGCTGCGATGGATGGTGCGGCGGGTGTCGAGCCGGCGGCCGCGCCGGCGCAGCTGTTCGCGGCGCACGAGCCTGGCCCGCATCCTTTTCGCGAGCCGCGCCGCGAGCGCGTGCGTCTTGGCGATCTGGTCGGGATCGACGACGTGGCGGATGTCGGCGGATTCGAGGGCCTCGACGTCGCTCGCACCTTCGCGGCGCGCGCGGCCTTCGCCTGCGGTCGCGCCGTCGCCGCCGGAGCGCAACTCCGCAGCGTCGGCTTTTTGCGATTCCGCTCGGCGTGGCGTCGTGGGCTGCTCGGCTCCCGACGTCTTCGGGATGCCGGAGACTTCTCGCGCGAGTGTGCACGTGGTGCCCCGTCCAGAAGGCCGTGAATATCTCGTCAAAGCGCGCGAAGTCGGAATGATCGGCGGAGAAGAGGGCACGGAGCGCCGGCTTCAATGTCGAGGCGCGCTCAGCCACCGGCGAAGCGAGCAGCGAAAGCGCGTCGCGCGATTCCGCCATGCCGACGCGTGAAGCCGGCGTCGCGAAGCGTCGCGACGAAGCCCGCGAGCTTCGTCCGCATTCCCTCGCCGATGCCGCGGTCAGCGTTTGCAGCAGCCGCGATCAAAGGCTCGCTCCCGCGGCGCCGCGTAACCCGCGGCGCATTGCACTCAGTTGGGACATGGCATCACGCCACCTTGCCGAGGAGGCGCTCGGTCACCTCGCGGGTGACGTTGGCGCGATCCTCGTGTGTCTTGAGCAGACAGATCATCGTCTCGTGAATCGCCTCCGGCTCTTGCCGAAGATCGTGCACGCCAAGCCCGATGAGCGTTGCCGCCCAGTCGAGCGTCTCGGCGATGCCCGGGACCTTGCGCAAATCCTCCTTGCGCACGGCGGCCACCATGCGCGCGATCTGCTGCGCAAGATTGGTGTCGATGTTCGGAAGCCGCGTCAGCAGGATGCGCGCCTCGCGGTCGACCTCGGGGAAATCGAGATAGTGGTAGAGGCAGCGGCGGCGGAGCGCGTCGGAAAGCTCGCGCGTTGCGTTCGAGGTCAGCACAACACGCGGGATCGAGATCGCCTTGATCGTGCCGAGTTCCGGGATCGAGACCTGGAAGTCCGACAGCAGCTCGAGCAGAAACGCCTCGAACTCCTCGTCGGCGCGATCGACCTCGTCGATCAGAAGCACCGGGGGCGTCAGCCGGCGGATCGCCGCGAGCAATGGCCGCTCGAGCAGATAGCGCTCCGAAAAAATATGCTCCTCGACGCTCTCCGGGTCCTCGCCCGCGCCCTCGCGTGCCTTGATGGCGAGGAGCTGGCGCTGGTAGTTCCATTCGTAGAGCGCAGCGTTCTGGTCGAGCCCCTCGTAGCACTGGAGGCGGATCAGCTCCGTCTTGTGGACTTCGGCGAGCGCTTTCGCGACCTCCGTCTTGCCGACGCCCGCCTCGCCTTCGATCAGAAGCGGCCGGCCGAGATAATCCATCAGCCAGAGTGCGGTCGAAAGATCGCGGTCGGCGATGTAGCCGGCCTCGGCCAGGCGTTCGGCGATCTCTTCACGGGTTAGATGCATCGGCTTTCTTTGCACCGGCGAGAGGCCCCGCACATCAGAACTGTCGTCATTGCCGGGCTTGACCGGCAATCCATTCCGTGACGCCCGCGGTCTTCAAAGCGGCCGCGGAGTGGATGCCCGGATCAAGTCCGGGCATGCCGACAAACGCAGGAGCCAACCTTTCTTCGTCAGACGGCGCGTCCAAAAGCCCCTCACCCACCCCTGCGCAAGCTCAGGAGAAGAGGGCTGGCCGCGCCCTTCCTTCTCCCTAGATGGGAGCAGCAGCGCCGCTTCGCCATGCCCGCCGCAGCACATCATGGCCCGGGCCCCGTCAGGCGTGCAGCCCAAGCCTTTCCGCCGCCTCCCAGGTGCGCCAGGAATCGTGCGGCATCTGGATGTGGGTCGAGCCGAGGAACGCAAACGCATCGTTCACCGCGTTCGAGAAGCACGGCACGCCGCCGACATTCGGGCTCTCGCCGACGCCCTTCGCCCCGATCGGATGATGCGGCGAAGGCGTCGTCGTCCAGTCCGTCTCCCATTTCGGCGTCTCGACCGCGGTCGGCAGGAAGTAATCCTGGAGCGAGGCGGTCAACACGTTGCCGGTCTCGTCGTAGAAGATCTCCTGTCCCATCGCGATGCCGAAGGCTTCCGTCAGCCCGCCGTGGATCTGGCCCTCGATGATCATCGGGTTGATGCGCGTGCCGCAATCGTCGAGCGCGTAGAAGCGCCGCACATTGGTCTCGCCGGTGTCGACGTCGATGTCGACGACGCAGATGTAGGCGCCAAACGGGAAGGTGAAGTTCGGCGGGTCGTAGTAGTTCACCGCTTCGAGCCCCGGCTCCATGCCGGCCGGCACCTCGTGATAGGCCGCCC
The DNA here is from genome assembly GCA_963761005.1 of uncultured Alphaproteobacteria bacterium. Taxonomy (GTDB): domain Bacteria; phylum Pseudomonadota; class Alphaproteobacteria; order Rhizobiales; family Afifellaceae; genus DASWJZ01. The sequence goes on along the minus strand of CAVXFK010000016.1, from coordinate 99,723 downwards.
AGGCGAGCTCCGTCATCGTCTTGAAGCGCTCGGGATTGCCCTTCACGCGGAAGCGGTCGACGTCCCATTCGAGGTCGTCGTCGTGCACTTCGAGCATGTAGGCGGCGATCATCTGCGCCTTCGCCTTGATCTTGCGGCAGGCCATGGCGGTCGCTGCACCGGAGACGGGCGTCGAACGCGAGCCATAGGTGCCGAGCCCGTAGGGCGCGGTGTCGGTGTTCCCCTCCTCCACAGTGATGCCGTCGGCGGCGATACCGAGCTCCGTCGCGATGATCTGCGCGTAGGTGGTCTCGTGCCCCTGCCCCTGGCTCTTCGTGCCGAGCCGGCAGATGCCGGTGCCGGTCGGATGGATGCGAATCTCGGCGGAATCGAACATCGCGATGCCGAGGATGTCGCACGCGCGCGAGGGTCCGGCGCCGACGATCTCAGTAAAGAAGGCGACGCCGATCCCCATCAGTTCGCGCGTCTCGCCGCGCTTGAAGGCTTCCTGCTTTGCCTGCTGCTCGGCGCGGAGATTCTGGTAGCCAACGGAATCCATCGCCTTCTTCAAGGCGGTCTCGTAGTCGCCGGAATCGTACTGCCAACCGAACGCCGACGTGTAGGGGAACTGCTCGCGCTTGATCAGGTTCTTCATGCGCAGCTCGGCCGGGTCCATCTTGAGCTTTTGCGCCAGGATGTCGATGGCGCGCTCGATGCAGTAAGCGGCTTCGGTGACGCGGAACGAGCAGCGGTAGGCGACGCCGCCCGGGGCCTTGTTGGTGTAGACGCCGTCGACCAGGCAATAGGCTGCCGGGATGTCGTAGGAGCCCGAGACGATCGAGAAGAGCCCGGCCGGCCATTTCGTCGCGTTGGCGCAGGCATCGAACGCACCATGGTCGGCGATCGTATAGACGCGAAGCCCGGTGATGCGGCCGTCCTTGGTGGCGGCGATCTCCGCCGTCATGTGGAAGTCGCGCGCGAACGCCGTCGACGACAGGTTCTCGATCCGGTCCTCGACCCACTTCACCGGCTGACCGGTGACGATCGAGGCGACAATTGCGCAGATGTAGCCGGAATAGGCGCCGACCTTGTTGCCGAAGCCGCCGCCGATATCGGGCGCGATCACGTGGATCTTGTGCTCCGGAATTTTGGAGATCAGCGAGCCGACGGTGCGGATGACGTGCGGCGCCTGGAACGTGCCCCAGAGCGTCAGCTCGCCCTTGATCTTGTCGAAGGACGCGACGCACTGGCAGGTCTCGAGCGGACACGGATGGCAGCGCGGATACTGGATGAACTCCTTGATCTTGACCTCGGCCTTGTCAAAAGCCGCGTCGGCCGCCGCCTTGTCACCGGCCTCCCAGGAGAAGATGTGGTTCGGGTGCTTGCGCGGCCCGTGCGCGCCCTCCTTCTTGTCCTTGATGTCCTCGCGGATGATCGGCGCGTTCGCATCCATCGCCTTCAAGGGATCGACATTGACCGGCAGGTCCTCATAGTCGACCTCGACCAGCTCGACCCCGTCGGCGGCGGCATGGCGGTTCGTCGCGACGACGAAGGCGACTTCCTGGTTCTGGAAGAGCACTTTGCCATCGGCGAGCACCATCTGCACGTCGCCGGCGAGCGTCGGCATCCAGGCGAGGTTCACGGTCTTCAGCGTCTCCGCCGTGATCACCGCGACCACGCCAGGCACCTTCTCCGCCTTCGACGTGTCGATCGATTTGACGCGTGCATGCGCGTAAGGAGAGCGCACGAGGTCGCCGTAGAGCATCCCCGGCAGGTTCAGATCGTCGACGTAGTTGCCCTTGCCTTGCGTGAAGCGCACGTCTTCGACGCGCTTGCGCTTGCAGCCGATGCCTTCGAGCTTCTCGGCGCGGGCTTCCGAGGTTTCCGTAACGGCGTTCATTCTGCCGCCTCCTTGATTTGCCCGCCGGCCATCTCGGCCGCGGCGGCCTGGATCGACTTCACGATGTTCTGGTAGCCGGTGCAGCGGCAAAGATTGCCGGAGATGCCCATGCGGATCTCGTCCTCCGTCGGATTGGGGTTCTCCTTCAGAAGCCGATAGGCGCGCGTGATCATGCCCGGCGTGCAGAAGCCGCATTGCAGGCCGTGATGCTCGCGGAACGCCTGCTGCAGCGGATGCAGCGAGCCGTCGGCCTGCGCCATGCCTTCGATCGTGAGGACGTCACCGCCGTCGGCCTGCACGGCGAAGACGGTGCAGGACTTCACCGACTTGCCGTTGAGGTCGACGGTGCAGGCGCCGCAATGCGTCGTCTCGCAGCCGATATGCGGGCCGGTGATCCGCAGGTCCTCGCGCAGGAAATGGATCAGAAGCGTGCGCGGCTCGACCAGCGCCTCGACCGGCTTGCCGTTCACCTTCAGCGCGATTTGTGTCTTGGCCATCGTCGTCTCCTCACGCGGCGCGGGACTTGGCGCGAGCGAGCGCGTGGGAAAGCATCACGCCGGCCATCTTGGTGCGGTATTTTGGGGTACCGCGGCGGTCGGATGCCGGCGCGGTGATCGCTTCGGCAGCGGCGATCGCCTTCTTCACCGTCGCGGCGTCGAGCGCCGAGCCCATCAGAATCTTCCCCGCCTCCTCGGCGAAGAGCGGCCTGTCGGCAACGTTGGTGAGCCCGATCGCGCACGTGCCCACCTTGCCGCCTTCAAAGGTCAGCACGACGGCCGCGGCGGCTGTAGCGTAGTCGCCGACCTTCCGCTTCAGCTTCTCGTAGGCATAACCGTGTTTCTGCGGCGGCGCCGGAACGCGGATCGCCGCGACGATCTCGCCCGGATTCTGCGCCGTATCGTAGGTGCCGTTATAGAAGGTGCGTGCCGCGACCTTGCGCGTGCCGCCCTTCCCGACGAGCTCGTAGGTGGCGTTCAACGCCATCATCACCGCCGGCATGTCGTTGCCGGGGTCGCCGTTTGCGACGTTGCCGCCGATCGTCCCGAGATAGCGGACCTGCGGATCGGCGATCTGCAGAGCAGCCTCGGCGAGGAGCGGCACCTTCGACGCGAGAAGCTCCGACCCGATCACCTCGTGCTGCGTGACGCCGGCGCCGATGACGACGTCGCCGCCGTCGGCGCGGATGTTCTTCAGGTCGGCGATACCGCCGAGGTCGACGAGATGCGCCGGCGCGGCGAGCCTGAGCTTCATCAGGGGAATGAGGCTGTGGCCGCCGCCGAGCGGCCGCGCGTCCTCTCCGAGATCGGCGAGCAGCGCGACGGCCTCGTTGACGGATTTCGGGCGGTGGTAGGCGAATGCGCCTGGGATCATGGCTTCCTCCGGAGCGGCTTGGCGCCAACGGGTCTCCGCCCGCAGGCGCTTGCGGCCCATCTTCTGAATGGTCCGGTCGTGGGCGGTGAATTTGAATGTTGTTGCGCTGCAGCAGCAATTGCACATTCACGAGCCGACGACGGGCGGCACGAAATGCACCTCTCCTTGCACGAACTGCGTCAGCACGGCTGACGCATGCGACGCGGAACCGTTGATCTCTTGGGAATCGGCTGCGCAGCGGCTCGTTCCGCCCGCAGCGTGCTGCAGCGCAAGAAATTGAAGGTCTAGGTGACCGCCTCGCGCGGCCCAAGGCCAAGCTGCGACTTCAGCCCGCCGAATCGGCTGCGGCTGACGGGCACCGTGTAGGGGTCGTGGCCGGAAAGCTCGATCAAGCCGTGGTCGCCGCTGCGCTTCAGGCCGACAACGCGCTCCAGGTTGACGATATGGCTGCGGTGGACGCGCACGAAATGCGCGTGGTCGAGCCGCGCTTCCACCTCGCCGATCGGCAGCGGGCAGAAGAGCTTCGAGGTGCCATCGAACACCGTCGTGTAGTGGGCGTTGGCGTGGATGGCGACGATGTCGCGGACGGCGACGAAATGCGTGGTGCCGTCGCGGAGGATCGGCAGAACCCGCGCCGGCCCGGCGGATGATGCGGCAATCTGTGAGGCTCTGTGCGCGGCCACTTCTTCGACAACGGAGGTCGCCGTCGCGGCAAACGCCGCCGTCAGCGGATGAGCGCCGTTTGCCGCCGCGACCCGAGCCTCGGGCGGGGCTGCTGCAGCCTGAGGCCGAAGGCGCAATCCGGCGGGCGCCGCCGCCTCCCTCCTCCGGTCAGGCACCAGCGTGAGCAGAAAGATGCCGGAAACCGCGAAAGCCACCACCGCGACGACGATGGCGAGGAGGTCGGTGGAGAGCGCCGGCGCGTTGACCAGTACCTCCTCATGCGGCGTGATCGAAAGCCCCGCCATCGCGGTGTAGTGCATGCCCGATATGGCGCAGCCGAGCGCCGTCGCGGAGAGAATCAGCGGTGGCCGCCCGCTCCGTCCGCCGGCAAGAAAGAGCGCGAGGCCTGACGCCGCGATCGCGATCACGACGCTTGCCGCAACGAAGGCCGGCGCATGTGTCATGTGCGCGCTCGCATGGAGCGCCCACATGCCTATGTAGTGCATCGAGACGATGCCAAGCCCCATGAAAACCGCGGAGGCGCCGAGGCGCGGCGGCGTGAGCGGCCCGGCGCTCGCGGCAAAGATAGCCGCACCGACCACAATCACGCAGACCAGGAAGGATAGAAGCGTCGGCAGCACGAGATAGTCGACGGGGAATGGCAGGCGCACGGCCAGCATGCCGACGAAGTGCATGGCCCAGATGGCGACACCGAGCGAAAGCGCGGCCCCGGCGAGAAGCAGCCGCCGTCGCACGCCCGCCGCCTCGGCAACCTGCACCGCCAAGCTTAGGCCGACATAGGCGCCTTGGATCGCCACGATGACCGACAGCACGACGAGCCAAGGCTCGTGCGTCACGCGCATCCGGTTCCTCCCGCGCCAATTATTCGCGCTGGCGGGGGCATTGTAAATCGAATTGGGGACATCCGAAGGCTTGGCGCGCGGCGTTCGGTCACGCGAGCTTCACCATCACGTGCCTGGCGACGGTGTAGTCCTCAAGCGCGTAAATGGAGAGATCCTTGCCGTAGCCGGACTGCTTGAAGCCGCCATGCGGCATCTCGTTCGTCAGGTTGAAGTGGCAGTTGACCCAGGTGCAGCCGTATTGGAGCCGCGCTGCAACGGCCATGGCGCGGCCGACGTCCTTCGTCCAGACCGAGGAAGCGAGCCCGTAGTCGGAATCGTTCGCCCAGGTGATCGCCTCTTCCACGTCGCTGAACGGCGTGACGGAGACGACCGGCCCGAAGACCTCGCGCCGCACGATCTCGTCGGCTTGCCGCGCGCCAGCGACGACGGTCGGCTCGAAGAAGAAGCCCTTGCCCTTCCCGACTTTGCCGCCGGTCGCGATCTCGACGTGCTTCAGCTTCGCCGCGCGGTCGACGAAGCCCGACACGCGCTCGCGCTGCCTGGACGAGATGAGCGGTCCGATCTCGTTTTCCGCATCGTCGGGTTTCGCGTAACGGATCGACGAAGCGGCGGATGCGAGGTCGGCGACAAGCTTCTCGTAGATCTTCTTGCCGGCGTAGACGCGCGAGGCTGCGGTGCAGTCCTGCCCGGCGTTATAGAAAGAGAAGGCTTTCAGGCCGGAGACGACGGACTCGAGATCGGCATCGTCGAAGACGACGACCGGCGCATTCCCGCCGAGCTCAAGGTGCGTGCGCTTGATCGACTTCGACGCGGCCTCGAGCACCTTCTGACCGGTCGCGATCGAGCCGGTCAGCGAGATCATCTGGACGCCGGGATGGTTGATCAGCGCGTTGCCGGTCGTGCTCCCTCGCCCGACGACGACGTTGAACACGCCCGCCGGATAGATCTCCGCGATGAGCCGCGCGAGCTTGAGCGTGGTGAGCGGCGTCAGCTCCGACGGTTTCAGCACAATCGCATTGCCGGCCATCAGCGCCGGAGAAATCTTCCAGATCGCCATCATCAGCGGGTAGTTCCACGGCGTGATCGAGCCGACGACGCCGATCGGATCGCGGCGGATCATCGAGGTGAAGCCCGGCATGTATTCCGCCGCGGCGCTCCCCGGAATGACGCGCGCCGCGCCGGCGAAGAAGCGCAGACAGTCGACCATCGCCGGCAGCTCGTCGTTCTTCACCGCATTCACCGGCTTGCCGCAGTTCAGCGCCTCCAGTTCGGCGAATTCCTGGCCCTCCGCCTCGATGCGGTCGGCGAGCTTGAACATCAGTGCCGCGCGCTGCGCCGGCGTCGTTCGCGACCATGTCGCAAACGCCTTCGTCGCGGCGGCGACGGCCAGATCCACCTGCTCCGCGGTCGCCTCCTTGAGATTGACGATTCTGCCGCCGGTCTTCGGGTTGATCACCGGCTCGGCGTCGCCCTTCCCCTTGGCGAGCTTCGACCCGATCAGCATCTCGGACTGCATTTTCTTCGCTCCTCAAGCGCAAGCTGATTTCATTCTACGCGCCTTCCCGCCCGAGCAGCCAGGCGAAGGCGCGCCGCACAAAAGCTCTGCTGTCGGTCGTGACCGGATCGCCATGGGCCATCAGCACGCGCTCGATCGGCCAGGCGAGGATGTGCTGAAGCGCGGCGCGCGCCGCGCGACGGTTCGTGAAGCTCGCGCGCCACTCGCGCGGCGCGCCGGGGTTCGGCGCGACGATGCCGTCGAACCTGGCGACGGCTCCGCGCCAGCCCTTGAACCAGCCGGGCGGAAAATTCTCGATCAGGTCGGCGAAGATCACCGTGCCGCTCATGCGATGAAAGAACACGACCTCGGTCATCGCAAAGCTGCCATGCACGACCACCTGGTCGACATCAGCCGCCCATTCCGACTCGGGCGAATCGCCGAGCTCGGCGTCGAAGGCCAGGTCCTTGCGCTTCTTGGCGAGATTCGGGGATGCGTAGAGGCGCGCGTCGGGATAGGCGGATTTCCATTCGCCGAGGAAGAGATGATGGATCGCGTTGGGCGAGACCAGGAAGCGCACCGGCCCGAGCACATCGACTTCCTTGAGGAGTGGCGCCTTGAGCTCGATCGGCGACCACACGAAGAGGCCGCCGTCGGTGAGCCTGATCACCGCCATGCGGGTCGGATACGGAAAGCTCAGGAACGGCACGACCGGGCCGTCCGCGATCCAGATTCCCGGCCCAAAATCGCGCAAGTTCGCCTCCGCCACGTCGTCGCCTCCTATTTCCCATGGCCGGCCGCACTCTCCCCTCCGCGCGTCAGGTAGTAGGCGGCGAGGATCGGCAGAAACGTAACGGCGATGACGAAGACGGCAACGACGTTCGTGACGGGGCGCTGACGCGGCCGGATCAGCTCCGTCAGCATCCAGATCGGCAGCGTCGTCTGCTGCCCGGCGGTGAAGGTCGTGACGATCACCTCGTCGAAGGAGAGCGCGAAGGCGAGCATGCCGCCGGCAAGAAGCGCCGTGCCGAGATTGGGCAGAAGCACGTAGCGGAAGGTCTGGAAGCCGTCGGCGCCGAGATCCATCGACGCTTCGATCAGCGAGCCGGAGGTGCGCCTGAAGTCGCGCCACGGCGTTGTTGTAGACGACGACGATGCAGAAGGTCGCGTGACCGAGCACGATGGTCCAAAACGAGAAGGGGATATCGGCGAGCGCGAAGGCGGAGCGGAGCGAGATGCCGGTGATGATCCCGGGAAGCGCGATCGGCAGGATCAGAAGCAGCGAGATCGCCTCGCGCCCGAAGAAGCGCGAGCGGCTGACCGCCGCCGCGGCGAGCGTGCCGAGTACCAGCGCGACGAGCGTCGACATCGCCGCGACGCGGACGGAGAGGAGCAGCGCGTTCCAGATGTCCTGCCTGCTCCAGGCAACCGCGAACCAGTGGAGCGTATAGGCCGGTGGCGGAAACTGGTAGCTCTTGTCCTCCGTCGTGAAGGCGTAGACGAGGATCAGAGCAGCGGCAGGTGCAGGAAGAGAAGCCCCGCCGCGGCGGCGAGCTTCAGCCCGAACGGCGCGCGCGGCCCGTCAGTCATGGGCGAAGCTCACAGCGCATCGAAGGCACCCAGGCGCTTCGCGACCGTCAGGTAGATCGCCATGATCACGATCGGCACGACGGTGAAGGCGGCGGCGAGCGGGATGTTGCCGGCCGTCCCTTGCTGCGCATAGACCGCCTGTCCGATGAAAAGCCGCGAATTGCCGACGATCGACGGGATGATGTAGTCGCCGAGCGTCAGCGAGAAGGTGAAGATCGAGCCGGCCACGATCCCCGGAAGCGCGAGCGGGAAGATCACCGAGCGGAACGTCTGGCCGGGATGCGCGCCGAGGTCGGCGGAGGCTTCGACGAGGCTCGCGGGCACGCGTTCGAGCGCCGCCTGCACCGGCAGAATCATGAACGGCAGCCAGATATAGACGAAAACCAGGAAGGTGCCGATGTAGCTGATCGAAAGCGACGGCCCGCCGACGACCGGAATCGAAAGGATCGCGTCGAGAAGCCACGATAGATGCAGTTCGGCGGCGAGCCAGGTCGCGATTCCCTCCTTGGCGAGAATCAGCTTCCACGCATAGACGCGCACCAGATAACTCGACCAGAGCGGCAGCATGACGCCGAGATAGAAGAGCGCCTTCAGGCGTCCGCGCGCATAGCGCGCCGCGTAATAGCCGATCGGGAACGCGATGGTCGCCGCGGTGATGGTCACGAGCGCGGCCATCAGCACCGTGCGTGCAATGATGTCGCGATTGGCCGGGGCGAGAAGCTCCGCGTAGGTTTGAAGCGTCGGCTTGTAGACGATGAGGCCGGAGAAATAATCGAGCCGGAAGAAGCTCTGCGCAAGAAGTGCGATCAGCGAGCCGATATAGACGATGCCGAGCCAGGCGAGCGGCGGCCCGAGGAGGATCGCAAGGAAAACGCGCGGATGGCGGAAGAGCGCGTCGGAGGCGCGCCGCAAAAGGCCCCCGCGCTCCCGCTCGACAATGCCTGCCGTGATCGCCGCGTCGCTCACTCCGATTCCAGTTCCTGCAGCGCGTCCTTCCGCCAAGAAATCGTGACCCGCTCGCCGGTGCGCACGCCAAGCTGACCCGCAGGCACGATGACGCCGACGGGCGCCCCATCGACGTCGACGGTCACCCGTGTCACCGCGCCGTGGTACTGGATCGCCGTCACCATGCCTTCCGGGTTGGTACCGTCGAGCCGCCGCCCATCCGGCATGTAGATTCCGGACGGGCCAAGAGCGATGCTTTCCGGCCTGACGCTGGTCCAGCCGTCGACGCCGCAATGGCGCCGCGAGAAGGCCGGCTCGAAGACGTTGGACGAGCCGACGAAGTCGGCGACGAAGCGCGTCTGCGGCCGCTCATAGATGTCGCGTGGCGTCCCGAGCTGGACGATACGGCCGTCGTTGAAGATGGCGAGCCGGTCGGCCATCGACAGCGCCTCGCCCTGGTCGTGGGTCACGAAGACAAAGGTGATCCCGACCTTTTGCTGCAGCGCCTTCAGTTCGACCTGCATTGCTTCGCGGAGCTTCAGGTCGAGCGCGCCGAGCGGCTCGTCGAGGAGCAGTACCTTCGGATGGTTCACCAGCGCGCGCGCAAGCGCCACGCGCTGCCGTTGTCCGCCGGAGAGCTGCGCCGGACGGCGCGTCTCCAGGCCCTCGAGCTTGACGAGCGCCAGCGCCTCCTCGGCGCGCGCCTGCCGCTCCGCGCGCGGCATACCCTTCACCATCAGGCCGTAGCCGACGTTCTCCACGACGTTCATGTGCGGAAAGAGCGCGTAGTCCTGGAAAACCGTGTTGACGTTGCGTCGGTAGGGCGGGACGCCTTCCGCCGTCTCGCCGAAAATCTCGATGTGGCCGCTGGTCGGCTGGTCGAACCCGGCAATCAGCCGGAGGCAAGTGGTCTTGCCGGAGCCCGAGGGCCCGAGCATGGCAAAGAACTCGCCCTCGGCGATTTCCAGCGACACGTCGTCGACCGCGCGCACGTGGCCGAAATGGCGCGAGACGTTTTGGAAGGTGACGGCTGCGACCATGCGGGGTTCAGAAAGGGAGCTGCGGGTCCTGCGAGCTCCGTAACCTCCCCCTTGAAGGGAGGTCGAAACCGGCAAGGGGAGCGCCGACGGTTTCGGGAGGGGGGAGCGCCATCGATCCTGACGCCCCCCTCCCGATATCTGCACTCGCTCCGCTCGGCAGCCTTCGACCTCCCCTCAAGGGGGGGGTTAAGGCGCCGAGCAGATCAATCCTCATTTGGCCAATGACTAGCGCGGACTCAGCGCCCGCCCATCACGGCGATGTAGTCGGAGACCCAGCGGCTGTAGGGCACGCAGTTTGCCTGCGTCTCGCACTTCCCGATCGGTGTCTTCCAGAAGTGGATCTTGTCGAAGTTGTCGAAGCCGTTGGTGGCGCAGCCTTCGTCGGTCAGAAGCTCGTTACCCTTGCAGGCCGCCGGCACCACCGGCACCGAGCCGAACCAGGCGGCGAGGTCACCCTGCATCTTCGGGTCGAGCGAGTGCTCGATCCACATATAGGCGCAGTTCGGATGCGCGGCGTCGACATGCATCATCGTCGTATCGGCCCAGCCGGTGGCACCTTCCTCCGGCACGACGGAATCGACATGCGCGCCGTTCGCCTTCAGAAGGTTGACCTGGAACGGCCACGACGAGGAGGCGACCACGCCTTCGTTGGTGAAGTCGTCGACCTGCACCATCGCGTCGTGCCAATAGCGGCCGATGAGCTGACGCTGCGATTTCAGGAGATCGATGACCGCGGCGTACTGCGCTTCGCTCAGCTCGTAAGGGTCCTTGATGCCGAGGTCGGGCTTCTTCGCCATCAGATAGGTGGCGGCATCGGCGACGTAGATCGGGCCGTCATAGGCCTGCACGCGCCCCTTGTTGGACTTACCGTCGGGGAGAATCTGCTCCTCGAACACGACCGACCAGCTCGTCGGCGGCTTATCCTTGAACGTGTCGGTATTATACATGAGCACGTTCGGCCCCCACTGATAGGGGACGCCGTAGCGCACGCCGTCGACGGTGTACCAGGGTGCGTCCTTCAGGCGGTCGTCGACCGTCGACCAGCTCTTGACGAGATCGACGTTGATCGGCTGCACCTTGCCGCCGGCGACGAGACGGAGCGAGGCGTCGCCCGAGGCGGTGACGAGGTCGAAGCCGCCCTGGTTCATGAGCGTGACCATCTCGTCGGAGGTCGCGGCCGTCTTCACGCTGACCTTGCAGCCGCTGTCCTTCTCGAACTGCGTGACCCAGTCGTAAGCGGCGTCGCTCTCGCCGCGCTCGATGTAGCCGGGCCAAGCCACGATATCGACCTCGCCCTCCCCCGGCCCGACCGCCGTCATCATCTCGGCGCCGAAGCTTGCGCTCGGCACCGAAAACGCCGCGACCGCGGCTACGACGCTATGCAACGTCCGTTTCATGGAACCCTCCCAAAGGCCCCGCATTGCGCGGCGCTCTTAAATGTCACTCTGGCGCGGCAGGCGATATCTAGCCAAGCCCCAAAATGACGATTGCAGCGCCCGCCACCCCCGAAACCCGCGGAAAGCCGGCCGCCCGAGCATCAGGCGGACGAGCGCAAGGCCTCAGCGGCGGCCCTCCGTCAGCGCCCCGGCGCCCGCCGCAAGCTCCACGATCTCCGTGGTGATCTCCTCCTGCCGGAGTTGCCGCTCCCTTTGCGAAAGCCCGGCGAGCTTCGTTTCGATGTTGGTCTTGGCCGAGGCCATGGCGAGCATGCGCGCCTCGTTCTCCGCCTCGAAAGCATGCAGCGCCGCCTCGCAAAGCTGCGCGAAGACATATTCCGCGGCGAGGCGCTCAAGCAGAAGCTCCGGGCGCAAGCGTCGTCAGCGGTGCCTGTTCCTCGATCGGCCGCGCGAACCGTCGGAAGTCGATCGGCAACAGCGAGTGGCGATCGACCCGGATCGCGCCCGATACCGAGCGCGAGAAGAGCAACTCGACATTCTCGACGGCGCCTCTCGCCACAAAGTCATAGAGCGCTTCGGCGACCCGGTTCGCGAAGCTCGGGATCGCCTCCACATGCGCGGCCATCGGGGTCGACCAGGCGGGTTTCAATCCGCGCTCGCTCGCCGCCGACACACCGCGCGTCCCGACAAGCAGGACGGTCGCGTCGCCGACGTCGCCGGCCGCGTCGAGAACGCGCTCGCTGAACGCACCGGCAAAGCCCTGCTCGGCGCAGAAGAGGATCAGCCCGAGCTTCGCGCGGCTGAGCGGCTTGGCCGCGGTCACGTCGGCGGGCAAGAGGTTCAGCGCCTGACCGATCGCGCTCGACACCACGTCGCTATAGGCGTCGACGCCGGCAAGGAGCGACCGGCTCTTCTGCGCGCGCGATGCCGCGATGCCGCGCATCGCGGTGACCACCGCCCCAAGCTGGTGGACGTTCTGGATCTGCGCGACGATGTCGGCGAGCCGCTCGGCCATCACGTCGATCCGGGCGCAGGCGCTGTCGGCGGCGCGATGTGCGCCACGAGCTCGGCGAGGGTCTTCTTCAGATCGGCGGCCGTCGCCTCTTCGAGGCGTCCGCTCTTCTCGATCGCGGCGACGATCGGCGCTGAGGTGCGTTGCAGCCAGCCGGGAAGCTCGGATCGAAGTGCTGCGATCTGATCCGGCTGCAGAGCGTCGAGAAGTCCGGCCTGCAGCGCGAGCACCAGCGCCACTTCGTCGGCGAGGCTCAGCGGCGCGTATTGCGGCTGCGAGAGCGCGGCGCGGATCGCCTGGCCGCGCGCGATCTTGCTCTTCACCTGCGTGTCGGTGACGCCGCCGAACCGCGTGAACATCTCAAGCTCGAGGAACTGCGCGTAATCGAGCCGCAGCGTCTCCGCCGCTTCGCGGAGCGCCGGCGCCTGCGTCTTGCCGCCGACGCGGCTGACGCTCGTCCCGACGTCGACCGCCGGCTTGTGCCCCTCGTGGAAGAGCCGGGAGTCGAGCACGATTTGCCCATCGGTGATCGAGATCAGGTTGGTCGGGATGTAGGCGCTCAGGTTGCCGGCATCCAGCTCGGCGATCGGAAGGGCCGTGAGCGAGCCGCCGCCGCGGGCCTTCGAGAGCTTCGCCCCGCGCTCCAACAGCCGCGCATGCACATAGAACACGTCGCCCGGATAGGCCTCGCGCCCCGGCGGCTGGCGGGTCAGGAGCGCGATTTCGCGATGCGTCGCCGCGTGCTTGGTCATGTCGTCGACGACGACCAGCGCATGCTGACCGCGGTCGCGGAAATATTCCGCCATGGTGAAGCCGGCGAACGGCGCGATCCACTGAAGGCCGGGCGGCGCCGATCCGCTTGCGACCACGAAGATGCAGCGCTCCGGCGCGCCGTGCTCCTCGATCGCGGCGATGACGCGCTTGACGGTCGAGGACTTCTGCCCGACCGCCACGTAGACGCAGATCATGTCGCTGGTCTTCTGATTGATGATGCAGTCGACGGCGACGGCGGTCTTGCCGATGGCGCGATCGCCGATGATCAGCTCGCGCTGCCCGCGCCCGAGCGCGAACATCGAATCGAGCACGAGCAGGCCGGTCTGCACGGGCTCGCTGACGAAGTCGCGGTCGATGATCGCCGGCGCCGGCCGCTCCACCGGCTGACGGTCGTCAGCGTCGATCTCGCCGCCCTCGTCGAGCGGGCGGCCGAGCGGATCGACGGAGCGGCCGAGCAGCCCCTCGCCGACCGGTACGCGCACCACCTCGCCGGTGCCCCTCACCCGGTCGCCGGCCTCGATCCCCTCGATGTCGTCGAGGAGAACGCAGCTGATGACGTCGCGCTCAAGACTCAGCGCGAAGCCGACCTGCCCGTGCTCGAAATGCACCAGCTCGTCGAGCCGCACGCTGGGCAGGCCGGAGACCAACGCGATGCCGTCGGCGACCGCCTCGACGCGGCCGACCTCTTCGGCGACCGGCGCGAGCGGCGCCTGGCGCACGCGCTCGCGCGCCTCGCTCAGCCAGGCGTCAAGCTTCGCGGTGGTTTTGGCCACGGCCAAGCTCCTCGCGGATGCGCTCAAGGTCGGCGCGCCAGCTGTTGCGCACGATCGTGTTGCGGCTGCCGACCTCGATGCCGGCCATCAATTCCGCGTCGCTCTGAAACGAGAGAAGCAGCTTCGCGCCGAGCGCCGCCTCAAGCGCGCTTCGAATATGCCCTTTCTCCTCGTCCGGAAGCGGCGTCCAGGTCACCACCTCGACCGGATGATCGGCCGTCGCCGACGTGAAGCTCTCCTTCTCCTCGGCCGTCAGTGCGCGAAGCTTTTCGGAGAGCCCGCCGAGGAAGGCGGTCGTGGCGGCATCGGCCGGGAGTCGCGACAGCAGGCGCCTGGCGATGTCGACCGCAAGCGTGCCCGCATGCTCGACGGTCGCCAGTTCGGACGCAGCCTCGTCGCGAGCGATCGCCGCTTCGGCTTCGCTGCGAAGCTTGGCGGCATCCTCTGACGCCCGCGCCAGCAGGTTCTCCTTCTCCGTGCGCGCCGCTTTCTGCGCCTCGTCGATCAGCCGGTCGCGTTCCGCGCCGACACCGGCGCGCATCTTGGCGATCTCGGCGCGCGTGTCGGCGGCTTCCTTGCGCGCCGCGGCAGCGTCGGAGAGGAGCTTCTCCGCCTCCGCCTGCCGCTTGGCGACGACATCGGCGACGGGCCGGAAGAAGAACCGCGCCAATATCCAGATGAGGACGAGGACGTTGACGGTCTGGAGCGCCAGCGTCCACCAGTCGAAGTGCATGGGTCAGTGGATGAAGGGATTGGCGAAAAGCACCAGAAGCGCGATCACCAAACAGTAGATCGCCATGGTCTCGATCATCGCGAGGCCGACGAAGAGCGTCCGCGATATGGTGCCGGCCGCCTCCGGCTGGCGGGCGATGGCGTCCATCGCCGCGGCCACGGCGCGTCCCTCGCCGAGCGCGGGGCCGATCGCGCCGAACGATACCGCCATCGCGGCGGCGAAGATGCTGACGATCTCGATCCAGTTCATGCTCTGTCCGTTTCCTTGCTGCCGTCGCTGCGTCTTTCGCCCAAAGCGCTGGCGATGAAGACCATCGCCAGCACCGTGAAGATGTAAGCCTGGACCGCCCCCGTAAGAAGGTCGAGCGCCATCAGCGGGATGGGCACGAGCAGGCCGGCGAGCGAAAGAATGATGCCGATGATGAAGACGCCGCTCATGACGTTGCCGAAGAGGCGCACGATGAGCGAAAAGGTGCGTGTGAACGTCTCGATGACGTTGAGCGGGATCATGACGATGGTCGGCTCGGCGAAGGTCTTGAGGTAGCCGCCGAGACCGCGCACGCGGATGCCGAAATAGATGATCGCAAAGAACACGATCAGGCCGAGCGCGGCATCGGTTTCGAGATGTGCCGTCGGCGGATCGACGCCGGGGATCAGCGACGACCAGTTCGCCGCGAGGATGAACAGGAACAAGGTGCCGAATATCGGAACGTAGGGTTTCGGCGCGATGCGCATCGTCGCCTTGATCTGCTCTTCGATGACCACGACCACGAGCTCGAGCACCGTCTGGTAGCGCGAGGGCTTGAGCGTGAGCGAGCGCGTGGCGAGCCAGCCGGCGAACGTCAGCGCGGCCATCAGCCCCCAGGTCACGACGACCGGCTCGGTGATCGGAACCGGCCCGATCGTGAACCATGTCGTCGTTTCGAGCGGCGAGCCGATCATGCAGCACCCCCGAGCCGGACGACTGCCGTCCGCATGACGAGGATGCCGGCCGTCGCGACGAGCAGCGGCAAGGCGCCGTAGAAGATCGCAACGGCGGTGAGCGCCGCGGCCACGACGGCGAAGCGCGCGAGTTGCAGCGCCAGGGCAAGGAGAAGCGATCGCCCTTGGTGAACATCCGCACGTTCAAGCGCAGCGTCAGGAATTGGAACGCCCCGATCAGCGCGCCGGCGACAAGCCACGCGCCGAGACCGAGCGCAAACCAGACGAAGCCTTGTTCGGGCACGTGAAGCATCGTCATTGCTTGTGCATCCACTTCCAGGCCGACCAGCACCCGATGACGACGCCGACGAGAAGCAGAGGGGCGCTCCAGAAGATGCCGGTACCGAGCTTGTGGTCGAGCCAGCGCCCGATGAAGAGCCCGATCAAGGTCGGCGTGACGATCATCCAGCCGAAGACGCCGATCTGGCCGACAAACCGGATCACTGACGGTTCGCCCTCTTCCTGCCATTCCTGCTGGCGCTTGCGCTCCTTGCGGACGGCATCCGCCATCCCGTCGGGAGTCTCAGGTTCCACCGGACGCGCGCTCATGGTCCGTCTCCAAAGACTCCCGGACGCTCGGGCCGCAGATAGCGGACGATCTGCCGGATCGCGTTCATCTGCAGCTTCAGGCTTTCTGTGCGCGCGGTCCGCTCCGCCTCGCGCGCCTGGTGGAACTCTGCCAGCACCACCTCTTCGAGCTGATCGAGATCATCGCCGGCAATCGCCTCGCGCGTCGCGACGGCCACCTCGTTTCCGTTGGTCACGGAAAGGACGCCATAGCGCACCGCACAATAGCGCTCGCGACCGTCGCTCTCGCGCCAGCGCACGATCGAGATCGTCAGCGCGGTCAGAAGGTCGGCGTGCCCATTCAGAATCCCGAAGCCGCCGCTCTCGTCCTCGGCACGCACCGAAGCGACGTCCGCGGCGTCGACCACGACTTGCGTCGGCGTCGTGATCAGGAGCCTCACGGCTTCGCCTCCGCGCTTGCGCGGCCTTCCTTGGCGCGCGCTTCCGTGAGCGTGCCGACCATGTAGAGCGAGCTCTCCCCCAGGAGTCAGAGACCCCGTCGAGGATCGCGCGGCAGCCTTTGATCGTCTCACTCAGCGGTACCGAGCGGCCGGGCTTGCCCGTGAACGCCTCGGTCACGACGAATGGCTGCGTCAGGAAGCGCAGCAGGCGGCGGGCGCGCGTGACGGCGAGGCGGTCGCGCGCCGAAAGCTCCTCGATGCCGAGCAGCGAGATGATGTCCTGCAGTTCGCGATAATGCGCGATCGTCTCGCGCACCTCTTCCGCGACGCGGTAGTGCTCGACGCCGACCACGGTCGGGTCGAGCAAGATCGAGGAGGAGGAAAGCGGATCGACTGCCGGATACATGCCCTCCGCCGCCATCTGCCTGGAGAGCACGATCATGCTGTCGAGGTGGCTCGAAATCGCGGTCACCGCCGGATCGGTGAAATCGTCGGCCGGCACGTAGACCGCTTCGATGGCGGTGACGGAGACGCCGGAGACGGACGCGATCCGCTCGTGCAACGCGGCGACCTCGGTCGCAAGCGTCGGCTGGTAGCCGACCCGCGACGGCAGCCGGCCGAGGAGGCCCGACACCTCGCTTCCGGCCTGCACGAAGCGAAACACGTTGTCCATGAGAAGCAGCACGTTCTGCCGCTTCTCGTCGCGGAAATATTCAGCGATCGTCAGCGCGGTCAGCGCGACGCGCCAGCGCGCGCCGGGCGGCTCGTTCATCTGACCGTAGACGAGGACGCTGCGATCGAGCACGCCGGAGCGCTGCATCTCGGTCAGAAGCTCGTGTCCCTCGCGCGAGCGCTCTCCGATGCCGGCGAACACCGAGATGCCCTGATAGCTCTGCACCATCGAATGAATCAGCTCCATGACCACGACGGTCTTGCCGACGCCGGCGCCGCCGAACATCGCCGCCTTGCCGCCCTGCGCGAGCGGAGCAAGCAGATCGATGACCTTAATGCCGGTCTCGAAGATGGCCGTGGCGGGGCTGCGCTCGCTGAGCGGCGGGGCAGCCCTGTGGACGGGCGACCGCTTGATGTCGGAAGGAAGCGGCGGTCCGTTGTCGCGTGGCGTTCCGGTCACGTCGAGGAGCCGCCCGAGCACGGAATCGCCGACCGGCACGGTGATCGGACGGCCGGTGGCGCGCACGCCAACGCCGCGTCTCAGGCCAGCGGTCGCCTGCAGAGGCACGCCGCGCACCGTCGTCTCGTCGAGATGCGCCTGCACCTCAACGACCAGCGGGCCGGCTTGATCCCATTCGACGAGCAGCGCTTCGTTCAGGTGCGGAAGCCGCAAGCCGTCGCCGAAAGCGATATCGACCACCGCCCCGTGCACGGCGACGACCTTCCCTTGCGGCTCGGTTGCTTCGCTCATCTCAATCGAATCGCCCGCGTGAAGGAACGCGGTCCCGGCGCCCGAACTATACCCGTCTCAAAGCCCGTCCAACGACCAGCCGGTCCCGGCGCGCCTCGCCTCACCGCTGAAGCACGTAGAGGCCGGGAGCGTCTGCGATCGGCGCGTAACCATCGGCGCCCATCGGCGGCGCCGCTTCCGGTGCCCCGGACCGCTCCGCCAGCCAGGCGGCCCATTCCGGCCACCAGGAGCCGTCCTTATGCGCCGCCTGAGCCGCATAGCTCGCCGGATCCATGTAGCGATCCTCCGCCTTCTGGGTCATGACCTGGAAGCTTCGATGCTTGTGGCCGGGCTCCGAGACGATTCCGGCATTGTGGCCGCCGGAGGTCAGCACATAGGTCACGTCGGTGTCGGTCATCAGGCCGATCTTGTAGGTCGAGCGCCAGGGAGCCACGTGGTCGCGCACGGTGCCGACAGAAAAGATTGGGACGCGGATGTCGGTCAGCGCCACCGGCGTTCCGTCGACCGTGAGGCGGCCCTCCGCGAGGTCGTTGTCAAGGAACAGGCGCCGCAGATATTCCGAGTGCATGCGGTAGGGCATGCGCGTCGCGTCCGCGTTCCAGGCCATCAGGTCGATCATCGGGCTCCGCTCGCCCATCAGATATTCGCTGACCATGCGCGACCAGATGAGGTCGACGGAGCGCAGCATCTGGAAGGCGCCCGCCATCTGCGTGGTGTCGAGGAAGCCCTGCTCCCACATCATGTCTTCGAGAAACGCGAGCTGGCTCTCGTTGATGAAGAGCATCAACTCGCCCGCTTCCGTGAAGTCGGTCTGAGCGGCGAGCTGCGTCATCGACTTCAGCCGCTGGTCACCGCCGCGTGCCATCGCCGCGGCGGCGATCGAAAGGAGCGTCCCGCCGAGGCAATAGCCGACGGCATGCACCTTTTCGTCCGGCACGACCGCGCGGACCGCATCAAGCGCCGCCATCACGCCGAGCGTCCGGTAATCGTCGAGGCCAAGGTCGCGTTCGTCCGGGCCGGGATTCTTCCAGGAGATCATGAAGACGGTGAACCCCTGCTCGGTCAGGTATTTCACCAGCGAATTGTGCGGCGAGAGATCGAGGATGTAGTACTTCATGATCCAGGCCGGCACGATCAGCACTGGCTCCGGCCGCACCTTGTCGGTCGCCGGGGCGTACTGGATCAGCTCGATCAGCCGGTTGCGATAGATCACCTTTCCAGGCGTCGCCGCCACTTCGTGGCCGGGACGGAAGTTCTCGGCGCCGACCGGCTTCCTGCCGCTCACCGCACGCTCCCAGTCCTCCATCATGTTCTGGAAGCCGCTCGCGAGGTTCGCGCCGCCCTTGGCGACCGTGAGCTGCAAGACCTCGGGATTGGTCAGAAGGAAATTCGACGGCGAGAACATGTCGAGCACCTGTCGCGCGGTGAACTCGATCATGTTCTCGTGCTGCTTCGTCACGCCGCGGATGCCGGTCGTGGCGTTGTGCCACCACTGCTGATTAAGCAGGAAGCCCTGGTACAGGAGATTGTACGGCCACTTCTTCCACGCGTCGGCGGCGAAGCGCCGGTCTTGCGGCAGCGGCTCGATGCAGGGCGCGGCCTTCTCGCCGTCAGCGGCGCAGCGATAGGCGTAGGTCGCAAGCCGCGCCGCCTTCCGCGCCGCCTTGTCGACGAGCTGGACGCGCTTTCCTGGCGAGAAGGCAAGATGTGTCGCCCAGTCGAAATAGGCCTCCGCCAGGGCCGCCGGCGAAGCGCCTAGCGTGAAACGCGCCGCCGCGGCGTGCAGCGAACGGTCGATGATGTCGGCAAGCGCGGTGACGGCGTAGGAATCGCGCCCATCGCCGTCGTCTGGCGGCAGCTGCTCCGCAGCCTTCGGAGCGGCGCGCGCCGGATCCTCCGCCGCCGACGCCTTCCTTCGGGTGTGCCGATCAATCGGGACGACGGTCGCGCTTTTTGCCGCGCCTGTCCCCTTGTGGTTCGCCGTCCCTTTCGAGACCGCCATGCCGTACTCCTCCGGCCCCCAGAAGAACCTATGCTCCGGATTGTGGCGCAATATGACGCAGATCAACCCGGAACGCTTAACGCGGAGTTTCGCCGCAACCGCCTCTTGCGAAACGCGCCGCAACCGTCGCAAGTCCGACATGAATCCCGGTCAGTGTCCGCCAGTGGGGACATCCAAGAATGAAGTTGACCGGTGTCGAACGGCTTGATGGTGGCAACGCTGCGCGTCTGACCTGGACGACCGGCGAGAGAGCACGCTTCCATGCGGTTTGGCTGCGCGACAACGCGCTCGATCCGGCGACCCGCAGCCCCAAGAACGGCCAGCGGCTGATCACGCTCTCCGATTTTCCGAGCGAGACCTCGGTCGCCGCTGCCTCCCTCACCGGCGGCGGCGACCTTTCGGTGACGTTTCGGCCCGAAGAGAAGACGGTTGTCTTCCCCGCTGCTTGGCTCTTCGCGCGCCGCTACGATCGCAATGCGCCACCCGCCGTCGGCTGGGTCGATGCCGGGATCACGCTTTGGGACGCGAGCCTCGGTGACCACGTGCCAACAGCCCGCTTCGGCGAAGTTTCCACGAGCCGCCATGCTCTCGGTGGCTGGCTCGCGGACGTCCGCCGTTACGGCTTCGCGCTTCTCTCCGGCGTAGCGCGCGAATCCGGAGCGCTCTGTCGGGTCGCCGAGCTCTTCGGATACGTGCGGGAGACCAACTATGGGCGCTGGTTCGACGTCCGTGCCGAGGTCGATCCAAACAACCTCGCCTATACCAATCTCGGGCTCCAGGCGCACACCGACAATCCCTATCGCGACCCGGTGCCAACGCTGCAGCTGCTCGCCTGTCTGGAGAACACCGTCGAGGGGGGCGAGTCGATGGTGGTCGACGGCTTCATGGCGGCACGGAAGCTGCGCGATGAGAGCCCGGCGGGCTTCGACCTCCTCTGCCGCCATTCTGCGCGCTTCGAATATGCTGGAAGCGCCGGCGTCAGGCTTCGCTCCAAGCGCCCGATTCTCGAGCTTGCGCCCGACGGGGAGCTGATGGCGATCCGGTTCAACAATCGTTCGGCGGCGGCGATCACCGATGTCCCCTACGACGCGATGCCGGATTTCTATGCTGCCTATCGCCGGCTTTCAGAGATCATCGACGAGCCGGCGTCGGCCGTCACCTTCAAGCTTCAGCCGGGTGAGCTTTTCATCGTCGACAACACTCGCGTTCTCCACGCGCGCCGCGCCTTTTCGAGCGGCGGAACGCGCTGGCTGCAGGGATGCTACGCCGACAAGGACGGGCTTTTATCGACGCTCGCTGCAATCGAGGAAGAAGAAATGGGAGAGGCGGCAGAATGACGCCGCGTGACCTGACGCGCGAGACGATCGTGCCCTTCATCGCCGACATTTTCGAGCGGCGCGGCGCCGAGGATTATCTCGGCGAGCCAGTCGCGGTGTCGGAACACATGCTTCAATGCGCGAAGCTCGCGGAGGAGGAGAACGCAAGCGAGGAGCTTGTCGCCGCGGCCCTCCTCCACGACATCGGCCACTTCACCAGCGAGTTCGGGACCTATACGACCGAGGACGAGCACGACCGGCATCACGACGAGGCGGGCGCGGCGGTGCTCGCGCCGTTCTTCCCGCCGGTCGTTACGGAGTGCGTCCGCCTGCACGTCGCCGCCAAGCGCTACCTCTGCGCCGTCGACCCGAGCTATTTCTCGAAGCTGTCGTCGGCTTCCGTCCACACGCTTTCGCTGCAGGGCGGCCCGATGAGCGCCGACGAAGTCGAAGCGTTCAAGAAGAGCCCGTTCCATTCGCAGGCTGTCAGAGTCCGGATTTGGGACGAAGGCGGCAAGATCGCCGGTGATGAGACGCGTCCGTTCCGCGACTACGTGCCGCTATTGCAGCGCGTGGTCGACCGGCATCTCGGCCCCGAAGAATAGAAAAGAATAGGAAAGAGCCGCGGGCGGCGGCGCTTAGCGCTCGCAGAACGCCTGGTAGAGCGAGCCTACAATCGCGGCGACCTCCGGCCGGGCGATAGAATAGTAGATGTTCTTGCCGTCGCGCCGTGCTTCCACGAGGTCGTCGGCCCGAAGCCGCGCCAGCTGCTGCGACACGGCGGCCTGGCGAAGCCCGAGTATCTGCTCAAGCTCGGTGACCGTGCGCTCGCGCTCGATCAGGAGACAAAGAATGACAAGGCGCGATTCATGTGCGAGCGCCTTCAGGAACTCGGCGGCGTCGCGCGCGCTGTCGAGCATTTCCTCGACGTTGAGCGCCTTTTGGTCCTGAACCGGCGCGTCTTTCAGGGCCTGCATCGAGCGTTGCATCTACGGCGTCCCGCGTAAGCGTCGCACTTCATATGCGCTCTTGGCCCGCGGCTTCAATAGCGAGCAGCCGCCAGAGGCAGCGGCAAAAGCGCAGCCCCGGGGAGAGCCGGCCGCCGGTAACTCATTGATCGGCAAGGGATGGCGCCCTTGCGGAGGCCACCGGCGCCACGGGCTTCGGCGTGACGGGCTCGGCCTCCGCGGCCGGCAGGATCACTTCGAACACCGTTCCCCGGCCGCTCGCCGGCTTGACCTCGATCCGCCCGCCGTGGCTGTCGACGATCTGCTTGGAGATCGCGAGGCCGAGGCCGCTTCCCTCGCGGTGCAAGCCGCGGCGCGAGAATTTCTCGAAGATCGCGGCGCCGTCGCTTGCCGGAATGCCCGGCCCGCTGTCGCGTACCGAAAGCACGACCCACTCCCCGCGCGTGGTGGCGGAGACAACGACGCGCGCGCCCGGCCCGTCATTGAACTTGATGGCGTTGTGGATCAGGTTGATCAGCACCTGCTTAAGCCGGTCCGCGTCGGCGCGCACACTCGGCAGGTTCGCGGGCAGCCGCTCCTCAAGCTCGACCCCGCCCTGATGCGCGAAGCCGAGCATCGCCGCAAGCGCCTCGCGCACGGCGACCGCCGGGTCGAGCCGCGCAAGCTTCAAGGACTGCTCGCCGCTCTCCAGCCGATTGAGGTCGAGGATCTCGTCGAGAAGTCGCGTCAGGCGCTGGCTCTCCTGATAGATGATGTTGACGAAGCGGCCGCGCTTCTCCTCCGGCAGCGCGTCTGAAGTCGAGCAGCACTTCGGCGAACGAGCGGATCGACGTCATCGGCGTTCTGAGCTCGTGGCTGACACGGGAAAGGAAATCGTCCTTCATCGTGTCGATCTCTTTGAGCCGCGCGTTCGCCTCGCGAAGCTGTGCCGCGATCGCCTCAAGCTCCGACGACTTCTGCTCGAGCTGCCGGCCGTATTCGATCGCCTGCTGCGTCTCGTCGAGGATGGTGATCACCTCGTCGAGGCTGATCGTCTCGCCGCCGGCGATGCGCGACACGAGCACGCGCGCGGACGCCGCGCCGATCGAGCCGGCGAGCTGGCGCTCGACGAAGGAGATCAGCGGCGTATCCGCGACGAGCTCGTGGATCTCGCGTCCCTCGCTTTCGGCGTAGTCGCGGAATGCGCGATAGGCGCGCTCCGGCCCGATGATACGGCGCGCGAGCGCCATCAGGTCTTCCACCGCCGTGTCGCCGGTCCAGGCCCGCGTCGTCTCGCGCGGCAGGCGCCCAAAGGCGTCGACGAACAGGGCGCTTTGCAGCCGCTCGAGCGGATTCTGTTTGGAGAAGAGCGAGACGAAGATATAGGCGCCGACATTGAGCGCCAGGCTCCAGAAGAGCGCGTGCACGAGCGGGTCCCAGCCCTCGAGGTGGAACAGCGCCTCCGGCCGCAGGAACTTCAGACCGAAGGGGCCCTCGGTGAGCAGGCTCTGCATGGCGCCGCCGACGCGGATGACGCTCGGCAGAAGCAGCGTGTAGCCCCACACCAGAAGACCGACGACGAGCCCGACGACCGCGCCGCGCTCCGTGCCGCTCCGCCAATAGATGCCGCCGATCATCGCGGGCAGGAGCTGCGCGGCGCCGGCGAACGAGATCAGTCCGATCGCAGCGAGCGCATCGGAGCGCGCGCCGACGCGGTAATAAAGGAAGCCGAGCGTCAGGATCAGCACGATCGACAGGCGGCGCACCGCGAGCAGCAGCCCGGTCAGGTCGCGCTTCTCGTGCAGCTTCAGCCGGCTGCTCCGCAAGAGAAGCGGCATGACGATGTGGTTGGAGATCATGATCGAGAGCGCGATGCAGGCGACGATCACCATCGAGGTTGCCGAAGAGAAGCCGCCGATGAAGGCGCCGAGAGCCAGGAACTCGCGGCCCGCCTCCATCGGCACGGTCAGCACGTAGAGGTCGGAATTGGCGTCGGCCCCGACCGTGCCGAGTCCGGCAACCGCGATCGGCACCGTGAAGAGGCTGATCAGGAACATGTAGAGCGGGAAGAGCCACGCCGCTGTGCGGAGATGCCGCTCGTCGGTCACCTCGACGACGGTCACCTGGAACTGCCGCGGCAGGCAGATGATCGCGGCTGCCGCGAGGAAGAGCGTCGCCGTCCAGCGCGCCGGATCGCTGCCCCAGAAAGGCGGCGTGTTCCGGAGTGCGGGGTCGAGCCAGACGGCGCCCGAATAGTCCGCTTTCGCGACCTTCAGCCCGATCACCACGAAGAGCCCGACCGCGAGGAGCGCCGCGAGCTTCACCAGCGACTCGAACGCGATTGCCGCAACGACGCCCGGATGGTGCTCGTCGGCGCCGACGTTGCGCGTTCCAAAGATGATGACGAACGCCGCCATCGACGCCGCTACCCAGAACGCGGTGTCGCTGAAGAGACCGTGTGCGTCTGCCGAGATCAGCGAGCGGCCGATCGTCAGCGTGTCGAGACTGGTCGCCACCGATTTCAGCTGCAGCGCGATGTAGGGGGTGGTGCCGACGACCGCGATCAGCGTCACGATCGCAGCAACGCGCGTGCTCTTGCCGTAGCGCGAGGAGATGAAGTCGGCGATCGAGGTGATGCGGTGCGTCTTCGAGATGCGCACGAGCTTCCTGAGCAGGAACCAGGCGCCGACGAAGACCAGCGTCGGGCCGAGATAGATCGCCGCGAACACGGCGCCGTTTCGCGCCGCCGATCCGACGGCGCCGAAGAAGGTCCACGACGTGCAGTAGACGGTGAGCGAGAGCGTATAGACGACTGGCGATGAGATGAGCTTGGCGCGCCCTTTCGCCGCCATGCGGTCGGTCACGAAGGCGAGCGCGAAGAGAAGCGCCAGATAGGCGCCGGCGATCGGGAGAACGAAGCCCGGAGTTAGCATGGCGCCGCCTCAGCGCTCGTCGCTCTCGCGCGCGGCGACGTTGCGCGCACGCGCGCCGGGCCATTCGAGCCGTCTTGCCACGACGCCGCCGGTGACGACGAGCGCAAGCCAGCACACGAAGATGTAGACGATGAAGAGCGGAAAGCCGGCGGCCCGCGACCACGTCTGCCAAATGATGACGACCGGCGGGGTCAGCAGGAAGACGCCCACCCAGGGAAGCAGGAAGGCGAACTCGACCACGCGGCGGGGGGTCATCTCGGCTCCCCTTCCGCCGTCGCGGCGCCGGCGACGCCGGCGAGCGCCAGGGTCTGCTTGACCACCTCGCGATTGGAGAAAGGCTTGGTCACAAACGCGTCGGCGCCAAGCGCGAGCGCCGTTTGCCGGTCGTTCTCCTGCCCGCGTGCAGTCAGCACCAGAATCGGGATGCCGCGGAGGTCAGGGTCGCCCTTCACGACGCGCAGCACCTCCATGCCGTTCTCTTCCGGCAGCATCAGGTCGAGGATGACCACGGCCGGGCGGAGGCTCTTGACCGCCTGAAGCGCCTCGGCTCCGTCCTTTGCGACGGCGACTTCGAGGCCTGCACCCTCCATGAGAAACGTAAGCGACTCAACGATGTAGGGCTCATCCTCGGCGATCAGCACCAAAGGGCGCACGTCAATCCTCCCGCTGCCAGCCTGTTCTTTGCCGTTGCAGCGCCGCCACTTTAGGCTGATCTGCCATATTCTTACAGGGTCCTATTGCGGTGCCTTCACCTGCGGGAAGGCGCGCTGCGTGCACCCGTCGCGCGGGCAGAGGTGACAGTTGATGCCGGCTTCGAGCGTCAAGCCCAAGCCGCCGCGAAGCGCCTCGCCGTAGACGATCCGCTCCGCGTAAATGGCGTCGCAGGCGATCATCACGCTGAAGCTCTCGCCTGGCGCGCCGAAGCCCGGTGCCGGCTTCACGATCTGGCTCGCGACGAACAGGAACTCACGCCCGTCCGGCAGCCTGACGCGCTGCGTCACGAGAGCGCCTGGATTGCGCGATGTCCTGTAGATTGCCCAGAGCGGACAGGCTCCGCCGTAGCGCGGGAGGCGCAGCGTTGGCAGGCTGAAGCGTTTCGAGATGTTGCCCGCCGGATCAACACGCAGGAACGCGAACGGAATGCCTTCAGCGTCGGGGCGGCGAAGCGTGACCAGCCGGTGGCAGACTTGCTCCATGCTCGCGCCGAAGAGCGCGGCCAGGCGCTCAAGGTCGTAACGCACGGTCTCCGCAGCGCTTAGGAAGCGATCGTAAGGGAGAACGAGCGCGCCCGCGCCGTAGCTGTAAAGCGCCTCCGTCGCCCGCATGCGCGCGGCGTCCGAGGTCAAGCGCGGGTCGTGCACGAGCTTTTCGACCGGTGCCGCCTGGTCGATTGAAAAGGCGAGGCGTGCGAGCTGGAAGCGGCGCGTCGCTTGCGGCAACCCGGCCGGGACGGTGAAGACCGGCGCGGCCGCATCGAACGTGCCGTGGCGTTGCCCATGATGGCTCTGCACTGCGGTCTCGATTGTCTCGACGCGGATCCCGTGCGCGCTCGCGAGCCATTCGGTTATCTCCGCCTCGCTCGGCACGCCCCCCACCCGCATCTTCGTCGCGAGCGCGGCCGCTGCATCTTCAAGCTCGGCGAAGAAGCTCCGCCGGTCGATGATGAAGTCGTCGACCTCCTCGGCCGGCGTCGTCGGCCGCGCGCTGCCGCCGAACTCGCTCAGGCGATCGAACACGGATTTTGCGATGTCGCCGAGCTTGCCGCTCTCCTCCGCGATCAGCGCCGTGAAACGCTCGCGCTGCGGCGGCGCGATATCGGGATGCTCGCGCAAGATCTCGGAGAAGGAGCGGATCGAGGTCATGCGCGTCAGCAGCTCGTGGCTCGCCTCGATGAGATCGGAATCATGCGCCAGGCGCTCCGCCAGCGACTCCGACAGCATGTTGGCGCGCCGGTAGGAGCGGTGCAGCCGCACGACAGCCCTGCCCCACGCCGGCTGCCGGCCGACGATCTCCTGCGCGCCCGTCAGATCGATCGCAAGGTCGCGCAGCAGCGGATCGGCGGTGATCTCGGTCAGGTCCTGTACCAGTTCGCGACGTCTCCGCGCCGGTGATCTCGTCCATGTCGA
This sequence comes from uncultured Alphaproteobacteria bacterium, assembly GCA_963761005.1. Lineage (GTDB taxonomy): Bacteria > Pseudomonadota > Alphaproteobacteria > Rhizobiales > Afifellaceae > DASWJZ01. The sequence goes on along the minus strand of CAVXFK010000016.1, from coordinate 72,493 downwards.
GGCCGAGCGCGTCGGCAAGGCGGCGGAGCAGCGCGCCAGCGATGCGCCGCTTCCCCTGCTCGATCAGGTTCAGATAGCTTGGCGATATGCCGACCGCCGCAGCGAGCGCTGCCTGCGTCATGCCGCGCTCGCGCCGCGTCTGGCGCAGGCGGAAGCCGGCGGGCGTCCTCTCCATTCGCGCTCCCTAATGGCGCTCTCTGCGCCGCGCTTGACAATGTTTACAGGTTTGCCGCAGCGCACAGCGCGATATTTACAAAATTTGCCTTTTCAATCAATCGCTTCTGGTAGGAATTACGCCTGGGATTTACAATTTGTGCGGCGGCCCGCCATGCGGACCGGCCCGTCGCGGCAAGACGACGGCGACGGGAAATGACACCAGGAGGAAACTTATGAGAATCTCCGACAAGCGCGTCTCTCGGCGCGGGCTGCTCAAGGCTGGGGCCGCGACCTCGCTCGTCATGGCGGCACCTCTGCACTTCGTCCGCGGCGCCTGGGCTGACGAACAGCCGATCGGCAACTACCCCGCGAAAACTTCCGGCTCGAGCGTCACGTTCGGCTTCAACGTACCGCAAACCGGCCCCTACGCCGGCGAAGGCGGAGACGAACTCAAGGCCTACCAGCTCGCCGTCCAGCACCTGAACGGCGAAGGCGACGGCGGCCTGCTCAACACGATGACGCCCAAGGCGCTGAAGGGCAACGGCGTCCTCGGCAAGAAGATCGAGTACGTCACCGGCGACACGCAGACGAAGTCCGATGCCGCACGCGCTTCCGCCAAGCAGATGATCGAGAAGGACGGCGTGATCATGGTGACCGGCGGCTCGTCGTCGGGCGTCGCGGTCGCGGTGCAGTCGCTTTGCCAGGAGGCCGGCATCATCTTCATGTGCGGCCTGACCCACTCGAACGACACCACCGGCAAGGACCGCCGTCGTTATGGCTTCCGCCATTTCTTCGACGCCTACATGTCCGGCCAGGCGCTCGGGCCGATCCTCGGCGAGACCTACGGGACGGATCGGGTCGCCTACCACCTGACAGCCGACTACACCTGGGGTTGGACGCAGGAAGAATCGATCAAGGACGCCACGGAGAAGCTCGGCTGGAAGACCCAGGCCGCCGTCAGGACGCCGGTCGGCGCGCCCGACTTCTCGCAGTACATCACGCCGGTCCTGAACTCCGGCGCCGACGTCCTGATCCTGAACCACTACGGCTTCGACATGATCCACTCGCTCACGCAGGCGGTGCAGTTCGGCCTGCGCGATAAGATGGCGAACGGCAAGAAGTTCGAGATCGTCGTGCCGCTCATCTCCGAGCTGATGGCTCAGGGCGCCGGCGACGCCATCAAGGGGATCCTCGGGACGTCCAACTGGAACTACAAGCTTCCTGACGATGCCACCACGGCGCTGACCAAGTCGTTCGGCAGCGCGTACGGCGCTCCGCCGTCGCAGGCTGCGCAGACCTGCTATGTGCAGACGTTGCTCTATGCGAACGCCGTCGAGACGGCCGGCACCTTCTATCCGCCGACAGTGATCAAGGCGCTCGAGGGCCTGAAGTTCGACGGCATGGGCAACGGCCCGACCGAGTACCGCGCGGCCGACCATCAGTGCTTCAAGGACGTGCTGGTGGTGCGCGGCAAAGAGAAGCCGGAGAACCAGTTCGACCTCCTGGAGATCGTCAAGGTCGTTCCGCGGGCGCAGGTCGAGTACGACCCGAACATCCCGCAGTTCAATCCCGACGGCAAAGCCGAGCTCGGCCCGTACGTGCCGGCCTAGCCTCGAAACGATCCTGTGGCCGGCCGCTCGTTCTCGCGAGCGGCCGGCCGTTTTGCTACGCTCGTTACAAAAGCACGCGATCGTGCAAGACTGATTGTCGGGGAAATGGGCGGGCTGGGTAGAAAATGCTGGATGCGATTTTCCTGCAACTCCTGAACGGACTCGACAAGGGCGGCGCTTATGCGCTGATCGCGCTTGGACTGACGTTAGTGTTCGGGACGCTCGGGGTCGTCAACTTCGCGCACGGTGCGCTGTTCATGCTCGGCGGCTTCTGCGCCGTCGCCTTTCAGAACCTTCTGACTCTGTCGACCAAGGTCAAGGATCCGGCGATCACCTTCTTCGACGCCTATAAGGAGGTCCCCTACTTGAAGCTCTGGCTCGGCGAACTCCGGCCAGTTGATCATCGACTATTCCGTCCCGCTCTCCATCCTCCTCGCAATACCGGTCATGCTTCTCATTGGCCTCGCGATGGAGCGCGGGCTGATCCAGTTCTTCTACCGGCGGACCCACGCCGAGCAGATTCTCGTGACTTTCGGCCTCGCGATCGTTCTGCAGGAGATCGTGAAGGCGATCTGGGGCGCCAATCCGGTGCCGGTCACCGCGCCGCCCGCTTTCGCCGGCAGCGCCGATGTCGGCGCTTGGATCGGGCTCGGCGCGGGTGTCGTCTATCCGTGGTGGCGGCTCGTCTATTTTGCGTTCTCGGCGCTCATCATCGCCTGCGTCTTCGCCTTCCTCCAGTTCACCACCTACGGGATGGTAGTGCGCGCCGGGATGCGCGACCGCGAGACGGTCGGGCTCCTCGGCGTCAACATCCAGCGCCGTTTCACTGTGGTCTTCGGACTCGCGGCAGTGGTCGCGGGCCTCGCCGGCGTGATGTACGCGCCGATCGTCTCGCCCGACTATCGCATGGGCATGGAGTTCCTGGTGCTCTCCTTCGTCGTCGTCGTGGTCGGCGGCATGGGCTCGCTCCCTGGCGCGGTCCTTGCCGGCTTTCTGCTTGGTATCCTGCAATCCTTCGCGGCGATGAACGAGGTCAAGCACGTCATTCCCGGTATCGACCAGATCATCATCTATCTCGTCGCGGTGATCGTGCTGCTCCTGCGTCCGCGCGGCCTGCTCGGCCGTGCCGGCGTAATGGAGGCCTAAGCGATGATAATGAGCCAGAGCACGCCGCGTCGCGACGCTGTCCTGATGGTCGCTTTCACCGCGGCCGTGCTGACGATGCCCTACTGGCTGGCGCCGATCGGCGCCGGCTATCCTGACCTCCTGCAGCGTTTCGCGATCTACGGAATCTTCGCGATCGGCTTCAACATCCTCTTCGGGCTGACCGGCTATCTCTCGTTCGGGCATGCCGCCTTTCTCGGCGTCGGCTCCTACGCGACCATGTGGTCGCTCAAGCTGCTCACGATGAACGCCCTGCCCGCGATCGTGTTCGCGGTACTGCTTTCGGGCTTCGCCGCCCTGATCATCGGCTTTGTCAGTCTGCGCCGCTCCGGCATCTATTTCTCGATCCTGACGCTCGCCTTCGCGCAGATGTCCTATAACCTCGCGTATTCGGTGTTCACGCCGATCACCAACGGCGAGACAGGGCTCCGTGTCGTTCGCGGCGACCCGCACATCATCGACGCGGCGTTCGGCTGGACACCGGGAGAAAGCCTGCCGACGCCCGAATTCTTCGGCATCAAGATGAGCGGTTACGGCGGGTTTTACTTCGCCGCCGTCATGCTGATCATCGCGTTCTTCGTCGCGCTCCGGATCTTTCGCTCGCCTTTCGGCATGGCGCTCCGCGCCATCCGCTCCAACCAGAACCGCATGGGCTATGTCGGCTTCAACACGCGGCCTTATGCACTCGCGGCTTTTGTCGTATCCGGCATGTACGCCGGGCTCGCGGGCTCGCTCCTCGTCGTCACCGACCCGCTCGCCGGAGCGGAGCGCATGCAGTGGACTGCCTCCGGCGAAGTCGTGCTGATGACGATTCTGGGCGGCGCCGGCACGCTTCTTGGGCCGCTGGTCGGCGCCGGCATCATCAAATATTTCGAGCACATCTTCTCCGCCTTCAACGACCAGACGCTCCACGGTGTCTTCTCGTTCCTTCCGCAGCCGGCGCAGGACGTCGTCGTGTCGATCGCGAGCCTTTTCGTCGGCGGCGGCTGGCAGCTCACGCTTGGCGTCGTCTTCATGCTGATCGTGATCTTCCAGCCGGGCGGGATCATGGCGGGTGCGCGCCGCATCGGCCGCCTGTTCAACCGCAGCACGCCGGGCGCCATGGGCCCGGCCGCCGAGCAGCCGGCGGAGTAAGCGGATGACCGTGGCCCACCCCGGAAACGTCGTCCTTCACGTCGCCGACGTGTTCAAGAGCTTCGGCGGGTTGCACGCGCTGAGTGACATCGACCTGGAGATCGAAGAGGGCAAGACGCGTGCGATCATCGGCCCGAACGGCGCTGGCAAGTCGACGCTTCTGAACATCTGTGTCGGTCGCTTGAAGCCGGACTCCGGCACCGTCGTCTTCGACGGACAGATCCTGACCGGCAAGACGCCTTACCAGATCAACCAGATGGGCGTTGCGCGCGTGTTCCAGACGCCGGAGATCTTTCCCGACCTCTCGGTGCTGGACAACGTGATGATCCCGGCCTTGGCCAAGCGCGATGGCGCTTTCCGCATCCGCGCGTGGCGGGGGCTGACGCACGAAGGCGAGCTTCGCAGCAAGGCCGAGGCGACGATCGAGGACGTCGGGCTGCAGAACCAGCTTCACCACGAGGCGGGAAGCCTGTCGCGCGGCGACAAGCGCAGGCTTGAGCTTGCGATGTGCCTTGTCCAGTCGCCGCGGCTCCTGCTTCTCGACGAGCCGACCGCGGGAATGTCGCGGCTCGACACCAACCGCACGATCGATCTCCTGCAGAAGATCAAGGCGCGCGGCATGACCAAGGTCATCATCGAGCACGACATGCTCGTCGTCTTCAGCCTAGCCGACCGGGTGACGGTGCTGGCGCAAGGCCGGATTATTGCTGACGGTTCGCCGGATGAGGTGCGCGGCGATCCGAGCGTTCAGGAAGCCTATCTTGGGGGCGCTCATCAATGACGCTGATGGCTGAGGCCGCGACGTCGGCGGTCGCAATGTCGGAGACCGGTGAGGCAGCAGCGGCGAAGAGCGCAGCATCGCCCGCTGCCGGCGCGTATTTCTCCTGCAACGACCTGCATTCCTATTACGGCGAGAGCTACATCGTTCAGGGCGTCTCGTTCGAAGTACGGGAAGGCGAAATTCTGGCGCTCCTCGGCCGCAACGGCGCCGGCAAGACCTCGACCCTGCGTACGATTGCACGCACCGACGAGCCGTTCCTGAAACGCGGCACGATCATGCTCGCCGGAAAGCCGATCCATCCGCTCCGCGCCTACCAAGCGGCACGCCAGGGCATCCAGCTCGTGCCCGAGGACCGCCGCATCATCGGCGGACTGAGCGTGGAGGAGAACCTCTTCCTCTCGCAAGTCGCGGCGCCGATCGGCTGGTCGATCGAGCGCATCTACGAGCATTTCCCCCGGCTCGCGGAGCGCCGCAAGCAGGAGGCGACGACCCTCTCCGGCGGCGAGCAGCAGATGCTGGCGGTCGCGCGCGCGCTCTCCCGCGACCTGAAGCTGCTCCTTCTCGACGAGCCGTACGAGGGACTCGCGCCGGTCATCGTGCGCGAGATCGAGAAGATCGTCGCGGAGATCAAGGAGCTCGGCATCACCACGATCATCGTCGAGCAGAACGCGCTTGCCGCCCTGCAGCTTGCCGACCGCGCCGTGATCCTCGACATGGGGACCGTCGCCTACCAGGGACCGGCGCAGGAGGTCCTGGAGAACACGGAACTCCGCCACGAATACCTCGCGGTTTGACCGCACCTCCCCTTCAGTGACGCCCGGCTCAAGAGCCCCGCAAAAGGGCTCTCGGGAGCTACGTCTCGCTCGGGCGTCGCCGCCGCGCGCTCAAAGATTCATGGCGATGCGGACGATGCCGTCCGCTGTGCCCTCGCGCCGGAAGCCGAGTCCCTCAGCCATCTGCAGCATCGTCGTGTTTTCGCTCAACACGTCGCCGTAGACCGTCTTGATGCCGCGCCGCCGTGCGCAGGCCAGGATGTCACGCATCAGCTGGAAGCCGAGGCCGCGCCCCTTCATGTCCGAGCGCACCATGACGGAGAACTCGGCGTTGTCGTTGTCCGGGTCGGCAACATAGCGCGACACGCCGAGGATTTCGCCGTGGCTCGGTTCGTCCTGGTCGTCGATCGCGACGAGCGCCATCTCGCGGTCGTAGTCGATCTGCGAGAGCCGCGCCGCAAGAAGGTGCGGAAAATCGCGAAGCGGCCCAAGGAAGCGCAGCCTGACGTCCGCGGCTGACGAGCGCGCCACCATCTCGACTAGCCGCACTTCGTCCTCCGGGCGGATGGGCCTGACCAGCAGCCGCAATCCGTCGTTGATCTCGATCTGGTGCTCAAGCCCCGACGGATAGGGCTCGATCGCGGGCCGCCGGCGCGCCATCCCCGGTGGCCTGACCGCCACCCGCGCGTCGAGCGCGATCACGCCGTCCGGACCGGCGAGCAGCGGATTGATGTCGAGTTCCGCGATCTCGGGAAGGTCGATCAGGAGCTGTGAGAGCTGCACCAGCGTCCGCGCGACGGCGTCCACATCAACCGGCGGCCGGTCGCGGTATCCGGCGAGCATCTTCGAGATGCGCGTGCGCGCGATCATCTCGCGCGCGAGCACGAGATTGAGCGGCGGCAGCCCGATCGCCCGATCGTTGATCACCTCGACCGCCGTGCCGCCGTGGCCGACGAGGAGGATCGGGCCGAAGGCGGCGTCCTCGCCGATGCCAACGATCAGCTCCTGGCTGTTCGGCCGGTTCACCATCGCCTGGACGGACAGCCCCGTGATGCGCGCCTTCGGGGCGCGCTCGCGCACCGTCGCCAGAATGTCGCGCGCCGCAAGCTCCGCCACCTCGGGTGAGCGCAGGTTGAGCCGGACGCCGCCCATGTCGGACTTGTGCGTGATGTCGGGCGACAGGATCTTCACCGCGACCGGTCCGCCGATCTTCCGGGCAAGCGCGGCAGCCTCGGCCGGGTCGGCGGCGACAAACGTCTCGACGACGGGAATGCCGAAGCTCGCAAGAAGCGTCTTTGCCTCCGGCTCGGTCAGAAGCGTCCTCTTGTCCGCGATCACCTTTGCGATAAGCGCGCGCGCCGATGCACCGTCGGCTTGGCGAAGCTCGGGGACCGCGGGTGGCGTCTCGAGCAGGAGGTCCTGGTTGCGCTTGTAGTTGACGAGATGCATCAGCGCCCGGATCGCCTCGTTCGGCGTCTCGTAGCTCGGCAGCCGATTGGCCGCGAAGAGCCGCCGCGATTCCTCCGCCGCCGTCTCGCCGAGCCAGCAGCTCAGGATCGTGGCGCGCGGCGCCTTTTCGGCGACCGCGAGCACGGCACGCGCGGCATCGGCGCTGTCGGCGACCGCCGTCGGGCAATTCATGACGAGCACGGCATCGGCTGCGCGATCGGCGAGGATCGCCTCAAGCGCCACTGTGTAGCGATCGCCCTTGGCGTCGCCGAGGATGTCGACCGGGTTGCCGCGTGACCACGTTTTCGGCAATGCGGCGTCAAGCTTCTTGATCGTCTCCGGGGAAAGCTCCGCGAGCGTGCCGCCATAGTCGGCGAGCGCATCGGTCGCGAGCACGCCCGCGCCGCCGCCGTTGGTCAGGATCGCAAGCCGCGCGCCGGCCGGGCGCACGCCCGCGGCAAGCGTGACCACCGCCTCGAACAACTCGCGCAGCTCATAGACGCGGAGCATGCCCGCGCGCCGGAACGCGGCATCGTAGACAGCGTCGGAGCCGGCGAGCGCGCCGGTATGCGAAAGCGCCGCTCTCGCGCCGGCGCTGCTTCGCCCGGCCTTGATCACCACGACGGGCTTTGAGCGCGCGGCGATACGGCCGGCGGACATGAACTTCCGTGCGTCGGTGACGCTTTCGACGTAGAGCAGGATGGCGCGCGTGTGGCGGTCGAGCGCCAGGTGATCGAGCATGTCGCCGAAGTCGATGTCGCTCATCGCGCCGAGCGAGGCGACGTGCGAGAAGCCGATGCCGCGTGCCGTCGCCCAGTCGAGGACGGCGGTCGCAAGCGCACCCGATTGCGTCACGAAAGCAAGATCGCCGGCCTTCGGCGTCAGATGCGCGAAGCTCGCATTGATCCCGGCGGCAGGCGAGATGAAGCCGAGGCAGTTCGGCCCGACGATCCTGAGAAGATTCGGCTTCGCCGCTTCGAGCATCGCCTCCTTCAGCGCCTCGCCGTCGACGCGCTCACCCTCCCCGAAGCCTGCCGTGACGACGACGGCGGCGCGGCAGCCGCGTGCGCCAAGCTCTGCAACGAGGCCCGGCACGGTCTGCGGCGGCGTGGCGATGACCGCGAGGTCCGGCGCCATCGGGAGTTCCGCGACCGAGTGGTAGTTGACCGCCGAGCGGATCGCCTCCTCGTGCGGGTTGACGGTCATGACCGGGCCGTGGAAGCCGGCCTCGAAGAGATTCCTTGCAAGCACCGCGCCGACCGAATTCGGCTGGTTGCTGGCGCCAAGGAGCGCGATCGCCTTGGGCTCGAAGAGCGCGTCGAAATTGCGTGTCGTCATGCTTAGGAAGGGTTCAAGTCGAAGAATCGTGCCGGGAAGATGGCACACCCGGCGTTCCTCCGTCCTTGATAGGAGCTAACCCAAAGAAACGCATGACATACCCGCGACTCCCCTGCGGCATCACCGCACGCTTCCCTGCCGAATCAGGATGACGCCGTTGCGATATGTTCTCTTTATGTTCTAAAAAGGCAACCTCGAATCGAGGGGGCGCCCGCTCGTTCAGGGGCGCCTAAGGGCGGGCGGTCGGGATGGAAAGAGCGGCCACGATCCTTCATGCGGACCTCGACGCCTTTTACGCGTCGGTCGAGCAGATGTTCGACCCGTCTTTGCGCGGCAGGCCGATTGCCGTCGGCGGCGGAGTGGTTCTCGCCGCATCCTATGAAGCGAAGGCCTTCGGGGTGCGCGGCGGAATGCCGGGCCGGAAGGCACGCGAACTCTGCCCCGGGCTGATTTTCGTCGGCGGCCACTTCAAGGACTATCAGCGGCTTGGCGACGCCGCCATTAAGGTGGTCGGAGACTTCACGCCGCTGGTCGAGCGGATCTCGATCGACGAGGCCTTCGCCGACGTCGCTGGCACCGAGCACCTCTTCGGCCCGCCGGCAGAAATCGCCAAGACCATTCGGCGACGCGTGCGCGAGGAGCTTGAACTGCCGATCTCGGTCGGCGTGGCGCGCACCAAGCATTTGGCGAAGATCGCCTCGCAGGTGGCCAAGCCCGACGGGCTGCTCGTCGTCGACCCTGGCAAGGAGCTGGACTTCCTTCACGAACTGCCCGTCGAACTGATGTGGGGTGTTGGACCGACCACAAAGGCGCGACTGGCCGAGATGGGTGTCATCACCATCGGGCAGTTGGCAGAGGCCTCGCCGCGGTCCTTGCAGCGGCTGCTCGGCCGGGCGGCGGCGGAGAAGCTCGGCGCGCTCGTCTGGAATCACGATCCGCGAAGCATCTTGACGCATCGGCGCGCGGGTTCGGCGGGCGCGCAATCTGCCCTCGGCAAGCAGCCGGCATCTGAGCACGTCTTCCGGCCGGCGCTTCGTCATCTCGCCGACCGGATCGGAAGCCGCCTGCGCGCAAAGTCGCGTCCCGGCCGGACGGTGACGGTGCGCGTGCGGTTCGCCGACCTCCGCTCGGCGACGTGCTCGCTGACGCTGCCGGCGCCGGTCTCGGCGACCGCGATCCTTGCGGAGATCGCCGAGGACCTCGTGCGCCGCATCCTGACCAGCCATCCCGCTGAGAAGACGATCTCGCTGCTGGCGATATCGGTATCGGGTCTTGGAGAGAGCGAGTGGGCGCAGCTGGAGCTGCCGCTCGGGCTGGAAGACGAAGGACGCTATCCCGGCAGCAGAAAAGGCGCAGCGCGCTGGCATGCCGACCGTGCCATCGATGCGATCCGCGATCGCTTTGGCTGGGAGGCGGTCGGATACGGCTCGGTCGCGCTCGGGACGTCGCGCTCCATCCCCGACGCGTTCCGCGAACTTGCCGAAAAGGACTTGTGAGATCGAAGCCTCAACCGTCCGGGACGTTCGCCTCAAGTTCCTCAAGCCAGGCGCGCGCGTTGCCGTCGGAGGGTGCGCGCCAGTCGCCGCGCGGCGACAGCGCGCCGCCGGCCGAGACCTTCGGGCCGTTCGGCATGGCGGAACGCTTGAACTGGCTGAAGCCGAAGAAGCGCTGGAGGAACACGCAGAGCCAGCTTTTGATTGGCGCGAGGTCGTAGGCGCGGCGGCGATCTTCGGGAAAGCCGGCAGGCCATTCGCCCCTTGCTTTGTCGCCCCAGGCATGAAGCGCCAGGAACGCGACCTTCGACGGACGGAAGCCGTAGCGCGCCGTGTAGAAGAGGTTGAAGTCCTGCAGCTCGTAGGGGCCGATCGCGGCTTCCGTGCTCTGCGGCGTCTCGCCCGCGACCACGGGGACAAGCTCCGGCGTGATCTCCGTACCGAGGATCGATTCGAGCGTCAGGCCCACCGCCTCGTCGAACTGGCGCGAGGAAATCACCCAGCGGATCAAATGCTGGATCAGCGTCTTCGGCACGCCGGAATTGACGTTGTAATGCGCCATCTGGTCGCCGACGCCGTAGGTGCACCAGCCGAGCGCCAGCTCCGAGAGGTCGCCGGTGCCGATGACGATGCCGCCGTGCTGATTGGCGAGGCGGAAGAGATAGTCGGTGCGAAGACCCGCCTGCACGTTCTCGAAGGTCACGTCGTAGACCGGCTCGCCACGCGCGAAGGGATGATCCATGTCGGCGAGCATCTGTTTCGCCGCCGGCCTTATGTCGAGCTCGTGTGCCGATACGCCGAGCGCACGCATCAGTCGCTCGGCGTTCCCCTTCGTCTTCTCGCTCGTGGCGAAGCCCGGCATGGTGTAGGCGAGGATGTCTTTTCGCGGCAAGCCGAGCCGGTCGAACGCTTTCGCCGCGACGATCAGCGCGTGTGTCGAATCGAGGCCGCCGGAGACGCCGATCACGACGCGCTTCGTGCCGATCGCTTCGAGTCGCTGCGCGAGCCCGGCGACCTGGATGTTGTAAGCCTCGTAGCAATCGAGCGCGAGGCGCTCGGGATCGGCGGGCACAAAGGGAAAGCGCTCGACCTCGCGCAAAAACCCGATATCTGCGCTCGGCGGGTCGAGCCGGAACGAGACGGTGCGGAACGCATCCGCCGCGGTTTGATGCCGGCGACGATTGTCGTCGAAGGTACCCATGCGCGCCCGCTCCTGGCGCAGGAGGTCCAGATCAACGTCGGCGAAGGCGATCTGCATCCCGGTCGGAAACCGCTCCGTCTCGGCGAGGAGCACGCCGTTCTCGAAGATTTCCGCCTGGCCGTCCCAGGCAAGGTCGGTTGTCGATTTGCCCGCGCCTGCCGCTGCGTAAAGATAGGCCGCAAGGCAGCGCGCCGATTGCGACTTTGAGAGGAGCCGCCGCGTCTCCGCCTTGCCGATCGTGATGTTCGACGCTGAGAGGTTGGCGAGCACCGTCGCGCCGGCGAGCGAGGCCTCTGATGAAACGGGTATCGGAATCCAAAAATCCTCGCAGATTTCCGCGTGCACGACGAAGCCCGGCAGATCGTCCGCGGCGAATAGGAGATCAGGACCGAACGGTGCTTCCTGGCCGGCAACGGAGATCGAATCGCCTTTCATGCCGTCGCCGGAGGCAAAGTGCCGACGCTCGTAGAACTCGCGGTAGTTCGGCAGATGCACTTTCGGAACGACGCCGAGGAGCCGCCCACGATGCACGGCGAGCGCACAATTGTAGAGGCGCCCGCGATGACGGAGCGGAGCGCCGAACAGAATGAGCGGCAGAAGATCGCGCGAAGCTTCGATGATCCGCGCGACGCCTGCTTCGACCGCTTCGAGCAGCGCGTCCTGCAGAAGCACGTCGTCGATCGCGTAGGCCGAGAGCGCCAGCTCCGGCAGCAGGATCAGGGCCGCGGCGCGCTCATGCGCGGCGCGGGCCGCGTCGAGGATCGCCTCCGCATTGGCTTTCGGGTCGGCGACCGCGACCTTGATCGTGCCGGCTGCGACGCGCGCAAAGCCGTGTCGGTAGATCGAATGGAAAGACATCGATGTCACGCGGTCTGGCGCGCCTCTACCTTGACGCCGTCCTCGATCTGGTCGCTCGGATGCAGGATGACGACGTCACCGGCCTGGAGCCCGTCTAGAACTTCGGCGAAATGCGTGTTGCGATGGTCGATCTTGACGGGCGTCGCGACGGCTCTCCCCCCCACCACCTTGAACACCGTCCACTCCTCCCCACGCCGATAAAGCGCAGCGAGCGGCACGCGCACGACATCGGCCCCGCGCCAGACGACGATGCGGACGAGCACGCGGTATTCGTGCCCGAGCGATTTCCATGCCGAGCGTGGATCAAGCAGATCGAGCAGAACATTCACGCGCTGCTCCTCGATGCCAAGCGCCGAGACCTTCGTAAAAGCCGACGGCTCGATGCGCCGCACTTTCGCTGCGAGCGCCGCGTTGCCGCCCCAGCCCTCGATATAGGCGGCGGCACCCGGCTTCACCCGGACCGCGTCGTCGGAAAGAAGGTCGACCGCGACCTCCATGTCGGCAGGGTCGCCGATCTCAGCAATCAGCGTCCCTGCGGCGACGACCTGCGCGCTTTCCGCGTCGATCTTGAGCACCACGCCGTCGACCGGCGCGTGTATCTGGACGCAGCATGTGTCGGTGCCTGATTTGTCTTCGCCGCTCGGCTGGATAAGCCGCGCCTCCGCGCTCGTCAGCTCACTTCGCCGCACCTCGAGATTGGCCTGCGATTGGCGCACTGCGGCGCGTGCAGAATCCGCCGCGGCCTGTGCCTCGTCCATCGCACGCGCCGATATCGTGCCGCTCCCGCGCAATTGTTCGGAGCGATCGAGATCGGCCTCGTGCATTCTGAGGTCTGCCTCCGCCTTGGCGAGCTCCGCCTCGGCGAGTTGCACGGCCGCGGTCGCCGCGCCGACTGCCGCCTCAAGCTCGCGGCGTGTGCGCTCGTCGAGAAAAGCCGGCGAGCTCGGACGGATCTCGGCAACAACGGTCTCGTTGCGCTTGACCGGATCGCCGACCTCCAGCGGAAAGCGGTCGAGATAGCCGGCGACCGTCGCCGAGACCTTGTAGACATCGCGAATGCGCGCAACGCCGTCCTCGTCGATCGTGACTTCGATTGCGCCGCGATCGACGGTCGCGAGGTCGGCCGCAACCGGCTTCGGCAGAAGCGCGTAGACCGTGCCGGCGACGACGATCGCGACGACAAGCAGCATCAAGGCGCGTCTCAGCGAAAACATCCGCTGCTACTCCCGCGCCTTCAGGACTTGCACGAGATCGAAGCGGTCGATGCGGCGCCGCACGACGAGCGCGGAGACGAGGGCTGCGCCGAGAACCACGAGGCTCGCAACGACGAAAGTTCTCGACGAAACCACAAACGGCACCCGATACAGATCGCTCGCAAAACCGATGATCACGGCATAGGCGAATCCGTAGCCAATCAGCCATCCAAGCGGCTGCGCAGCGGCGATCCCCACACCAAGCTCAGTCAAGAGAACCTGCGAGACCTCGGCGCGGGTGAAGCCGAGAACGCGCAAGGTGGCAAGCTCGCGCGCTCTTTCGGAGAGCTGAATACGTGCCGAGTTGTAGACCACGCCGAACGCGATGATCACGCTCAGCGTCACGTAGACGGTCGTCATGATCACGATGTTCTGCTGAATGCTGTCCCGAAAATCCTGGCGTGCGACGGACTGCAACGCCATCCCGCTCAGCATAGGCGTCTCCTTGGCCTTGCGATAAAGCGCGTCTGTCGCTGCCGCGTCCGTTTCAAGGTAGGCGCCGGACACACGCGGCCCGGTGCCGGAAATTCGGTCAAGCGCATCGATATCCATGTACACCATCAGACCGATGTAGCTCTGGATTATCTCCGTTACCGGGACATTGACGATGCGCCGTTTGCCCTCGAGAAACTCGACCTGAACCAGATCGCCCACCTTTGCATCGAGAATGTCCGCCGCACGCTCGCTGAGCGCCAGCCCGTTTTCGGGCAGGGCGACCGGATGAAGGTCGAGGTCGAGAACGCGGCTCAGGTCGACGTTCGACGGTTTGCCGATAATGATCAGCCGCCGCTCACGCGGCCCGTGACGAATCTTGACCGGGAGCGCCCTGTACGGCTCGGCACGAAGAACACCCGGCAAATTCTCGACAGCGGACATGACCGACGGCGGCCGCTCCGACTCGAAGTGCAACGAAGCGTCCTGACGGTCGGTTTGGTAGTAGATCACATCGATCATGAAATCGGTGGAATCGAGGGTGAACAGCGCCACCACAAGAACCGCGACGGAGAGAGCCGTGCCGAACGTGGTTATGGCGGCACGTACCGGCCAGCGGATGATATGGCGGAGCGCCATGACGGTGAGCTGTGGGAAGACGCGCAGGCGGGCGAACGCACCGCCAAAGAACTGGTGAAAGACCGGCGGCGCCGGCGGTCGCATGGCAACCGCCGGACGAAGCGCCAACACCGAATAGACTGCTTTCGTGGCACCGCCGACTGCCGCGCCGAGGGAGACCAGCGCGGCTATCGCGTAGATGTCGACGCTGCGCCGGAAGATCAGGAAGGGAAAGGAATAGTACTCCGCATAGATGCGGGTCATGCCGCCACCAAGCCAGGTGCCCGCCACGAAGCCGATCACGATCCCGACGACGGCAATGGCTATGACCAGCTTGACGTAGTGCCAGGCGACGTCACGGCCGTAGTAGCCGAGCGCCTTCAGCAGCCCGATCTGCTCTCGTTCCAGCGCGATCAGACGCGACAGCACCATGTTGATCAGGAACGCCGAGACGAGCAGGAAGATCGGCGGAGTGACACGCGCCATGGCCGCGAGCGCGTTCAATTCCGAATTGAGGAATGCATCGGAGGTCTGGTCCTTGCGGCCGTAGGCTCCGGTGCCGCCGTATGGCGCGAGGATGCGGTCGACGGCGTCAATCACCACCGCGTCGCTGGCGCCGTGCGAGAGACGCAGACTGAGCGAGTTGAAAGCGCCATCGAGGTCGAAACGACCGGCAAGCGCCTCTTCGCTCATCCACAAGAGACCGAAGCGCTTGTTGTCCGGCAGAAGATCGCCGGGACCGATCGCATAGACGTATTCTGGTGAGAGCGCGATGCCTACGACATGCAGATCCGCCTTGGAGCCGTTGAGAATCGCCTGAAAATCCGAGCCCGGGGTGAAGCCGTGCGCCTTGGCGAAATTCTCGTTGATGACGACCTCGAGCGCCCGGCCCGGCTCCGGCAGCCTACCCTCGCGCAGAAAGAGCGCGTTCACCGCCGGGTCGCCATGATCCGGCAGCGAGATCGCCACGCCGGTCGCCGGTTCCGCCATACCGGCGATGTCGAGCAGCACAGGCTTCACGATGCGAAGCTCAGCGGCCGCCACGCCTGGAATGGTGCGAATCTGCTCCTGCAATTGCTTCGGCGCGCGCGTTGCGGAGGCGAAGATGTCGCCGAAGCGGTAACGCTCATAATAGGCGCGCCGCGTCTCCTCCAGTGAGCGGTAGGTGCCGACCGCCAGGATCAGCGTTGCGACACCGCAGGCGAGCACCAGCGCGATGGCCAGTGCTTGCGCCCACATGCGCCACAGATCACGCAGAAGCTTGAGGTCGAGCGCCCGCATACCTCACCATTCGATTTCGGCAGGCGTGACGCGCTTCGCGTTCAGCGACGATTCAACAATCCGCCCGTCGGAGAAGTAGAAGACGCGGTGCGCGATTTTCCGGATCGCGGCGTTGTGCGTGATAATCGCCGCCGACGTACCGATCTCGGAATTGACGGCCGTCAGCGCCTCAAGCACGAGCACGCCGGTCTTTGAATTGAGCGCGCCGGTCGGCTCGTCGCAGAGCAGGATTTCGGGCTGCTTCGCGATCGCCCGCGCGATCGCAACGCGCTGCTGCTCGCCGCCGGAAAGCTGCGCCGGAAAATGCGAAATACGGTCCTTGAGCCCGACCAGCGCGAGCGCGTCTTCGGGCTTCATCGGGCGCCGCGCGATCTCCGTCACCAGTGCCACGTTCTCGCGCGCGGTCAGGCTCGGAACGAGATTGTAGAATTGGAAGACGAAGCCGACATGGTCGCGTCGATAAAGCGTCAGCTCGCGGTCGGAAAGACGCGTCAGCTCCTCGCCGCGGAAGATGACGGACCCGGCCGTCGCCGAATCGAGGCCGCCGAGGATGTTGAGAAGCGTCGACTTGCCGCTGCCTGAAGGCCCGAGCAACACGGCAAGCTCGCCTTCGTATAGTGTGGCATCGACGCCGCGCAGCGCCTCGATCGCCACCTCGCCGCTTCGATAGACCTTGGTGACGCCGCTGATTGCGAAGAGCGGAGCGCCCGCAACTCCTTGACTGCGCTTGGGTGCGGCGAGCCCCTCGCTCACCCGGAGCCTCCTCCCATCATCTCGTAGAACCGCTCCACATCGCCCGCGTAGCAAAGCTCGGTGCCCGGCGTCGTGATCGTCGCCGTGCCGGCGGCGACGCCGTAGCGCACCGCCTCGATCAGCCCCCAGCCCTTCTCGAGCGCAAACACGATGGCGCCAACCATGCTGTCCCCGGCGCCGACCGCGCTCTTGATCGGAACCTCGAGTGCCGGAAAAACCTCCGCAAGGCTCTCGGTGACGAGAAGCGCGCCCTCGGCGCCGAGCGAAACGACAACGACCTCCGTACGGCCGTCGGCGACCAGCGACCGCGCCGCAGCGATCGTCTCCGGAAGATTCTCGATCGGGCATCCGAGCATGACGGAGAGCTCGTGGATGCTCGGCTTCATCAGATACGTGCCGCGCATGGGGGCGTGCCGCATCGCCATCGATATGTCGAGGATCAGCCGCGCGCCGATCCGTTCCGCGAGCTTCCCGATCTCGGCGCAGAGCACATCCTCCGCCGTGCCCGGCGTGAAGCCGCCGCTCACGACGAGGTAGCTCGGCCGCGGCTCGAGCCGCGCCACCGCTTCGAGGCAGAGGCGCTGTTCCATGTCCGACAAGGTCGGCCCGGGAAGCACGAAGCGGTACTGGTCGCCCGTGGAGGTCTCGGTCACCGTGAAGCTCTCGCGCGTCGTCCCCGCGATCGGAACGACACGTTGCGCGAGACCGAGGGCGTCAAGGCTGGCGTGAAGCGCCGCGCCGTATGGCCCGCCGGCCGGATAGACCGCGGTGGCCTCGCCGCCGAGAACCTTCACCACCCGCGCGACGTTTATCCCGCCGCCGCCCGGATCGAATCGCGGTGGTCCGCACCGGAGCTTGTGGAGCGGCCCGACGCGCTCGGTCGTTGTCGAGAGGTCGAGCGCCGGGTTCATCGTCAAAGTCGCGATGGGATGCATTCACCGCTCCAAGCTGTTCAACGGATCGTCGGGATCGCCGCCCCGCGCTGCTATTCCGGCTCCAAGGCGACGACGGATGGCGGGAGTACCCGCAGGTGGTCGCGCACGGCGCGAACGCCTTCCGTCGTTTCCGCGCAGACGCGGACCGCGTCGCGCTCCGCTTGCGACGCGACGTTGCCCCAAAGATGCACGACGCCGCTCGCCACGATCACGTCGACGAGGGACGCGCGCACGCCGGCGTCCTCGCGCGCGGCCGCCATGACGGCCGAGCGGATCGCCGTGTCGTCCGGCCCGATCCCGCCGGCTGTGCTCGCCGCGAGCCCCTGCAGAAGGTTGGCGCGGCTCACGATCCCCACGATCTTACCGTCGCGCAGAACAGGCGCGCGCTTGATGCCGCGCGCCTCGAAAAGCATGGCGATCTTGTCGAGCGGCTCGTGCTCGCCGATCGTCACGACCTCGGTGGTCATGACGTCGCCCGCCTTCAAGCCATGCGCCTTGACGTAAGCTTTTGCGGTTTCCTCGGCGTCCGCCGCCGGATCTGCCCACCAGGGCCGACGCTCGGTCAGAAGCTCCGCGCGCCGCATCAGGTCGCCCTCCGAGACCAGCCCAACGAGCCGGCCGGCATCATCGACCACGGGGACGCCGCTGATCCGCCGGTCGAGCAGAAGCTTCGCCACGTCGATGACGCTCGTCCCGGGGCCAACCGTCACCACGTCCTTGGTCATGACGTCGCCTGCCCTCATGTCGATCCTCCTCAATCCCCTGCACAAGGCCCCGCGTCAGGCCGGAGAGGTGCGAATCGGCTTCCGGCTGCTCAAATACGGGCGACCATAGTCTGCAACATCTTTCGCACGGTCTCCGCAACCTCCTTGAGCTTCGGATTGTCGACCGCGGCCATCGAGGCGACGGGATCGATCGCGGAGACCTCGACCCCCCCGTCCGCGGCCCGCACGATGACGTTGCAGGGGAGCATGGCGCCGATCCGCGGCTCAAGCTTCATGGCCTCGTGCGCCATCTTCGGGTTGCAGGCGCCGAGGATCACGTAATCGTCGACGTCGGCGCCGATCTTCGCCTTCATGGTCTTCTTGACGTCGATCTCCGTCAGCACGCCAAAACCCTGATCGGAGAGCGCCTTCTTCGTGCGCTCGATCGCCTCGCCGATCCCGGTATCCGGGAGTTTTCTGTCAAACGTGTACATAAGTGTCTCCTCAGGTATTGGAGCGGCCGGCGCCTCACCAGATGCGGCGCAGGCGCACCGAATGCCTTCGATTCGAAGGGCAGTCGCCGGACTCCTAATCAGCCCCGGAAACGAGCCACGTGCGCGCTTCGGCCGCCTGCGTAAGCGGGAACACCTTGACCGCGGCCGGCATCATGAAGCCGAAGGCGCGGATGGTGTGCCCGATCCAGTCGATGTCCGTGACGACGGCAATACGCTCCCATCGGAGGAAATGCTCCATCCCGACCTTGAAGTCGTCCCACATCGCGCCGGGCTCGATGCCGGTGAACTCCGGACTGATCTCGTAATAAAGCCGGAGCTTGTCGTGCGTCTTGAGCGCGGCTTCGACCGCAGGCATGAGGACATCTTCGTAGTCGCGGCGCGTCACAAAGCCCTTGCACAAGAAGCCGAGGACATCGCCGGGGAACCCTTCAATCTTCTCGATCATCGGCTGCTCCTCAACGATTCAAGCACACGTCGGCGCGTGTCAGCCGGCGCGCTTCTTGGCCTTGACCCCCGCCTTCTCGCTCTTCGCCACGATCGCCTTCACGGCGGGGAAACTGTCGGGACTGACGGAGATCGAGTCGATTCCGCAACCGACCAGGAACTCGGCGAACTCCGGATGGTCACTCGGCGCCTGGCCGCACAAGCCGACCTTGGCCCCGGCCTTGTGCGCCGCCTGGATGACGCTGCCGATCATCCATTCGACCGCCTCGTCCTGCTCGTCGAACAAGCCGGCAAGCTCGCCGGAATCGCGATCGACGCCGAGCGTGAGCTGGGTCAGGTCGTTGGAGCCGATGGAGAAGCCGTCGAAGCGTTCGGCAAACTCATTGGCCAGGATGACGTTGGAGGGAATCTCGCACATCACGTAGACTTGCAGGCCCTTGACGCCGCGCTTCAGGCCATTCTCGGCCATGACGCCGAGCACGCGGTCGGCCTCTTTCGTGGAGCGGCAGAACGGGATCATCACGATGACGTTGTCGAATCCCATCTCCTCGCGCAGCCGTTTGATGGCCTTGCATTCAAGCGCGAAACCCTCGCGATAGCGCGGCGAGTAGTAGCGCGACGCACCGCGGAAGCCGATCATCGGGTTCTCTTCCTTCGGCTCGAACTCCGCGCCGCCGACAAGACCGGCATATTCGTTGGTCTTGAAGTCGCTCATGCGCACGATCACCGGCTTCGGATAGAGCGTTGCTGCGATGCGCGCGAGCCCGCGCGCCAGATGCTCGACGAAATACTCCGTCTTATCCGCGTAGCCGGAAGTGATCTTCGCAATCTCCGCCTTCGCCACCTCGTCCTTCAACGTATCATATTTGACCAGCGCCATCGGATGCACGCGGATGTGGTTGGACACCACGAACTCCATGCGCGCCAAACCGACGCCGTCGGCCGGAATCCGCCACCAGCGGAAGGCCGCGCCCGGGTTGCCGAGGTTGAGCATGACCTTGGTCTTGGTCTCGGGGATGTGGCTCACGTCGATTGTCTCGACGTCGAACTTGGCGATGCCCTCGTAGATGAAGCCTTCATCGCCCTCGGCGCAGGAGACGGTGACCTCCTGATCGTCGTGCAGCAGGTGCGTGCCGTCGCCGGTGCCGACGACCGCCGGAAGCCCGAGTTCGCGGCTGACGATCGCCGCGTGCGAGGTGCGCCCGCCGTGATCGGTGATGATCGCGGAGGCTCGCTTCATGATCGGCACCCAGTCCGGGTCGGTGATCTTGGTGACGAGGACCGAGCCGTCGACGAAGCGGGCGATCTCGCTCACGTCCTCGATCAGGCAGACCCGGCCCGTGGCGATGGCGTCGCCGACGCTCAGACCGGTGACCAGTTTCTTGCCATGACTGCCAAGCCGATAGCGGCGGAAGGCCTCGCTACTGCGCTGCGACTGAACCGTCTCCGGCCGCGCCTGGACGATGAAGTTTTCGCCGGTCTCGCCGTCCTTGGCCCATTCCATGTCCATCGGGCAGCCGTAGTGCTTCTCGATTGTCGCGGCCCAACGCGCCAGCTCCAAAATCTCCGCGTCGGAAAGCACGAATGCCCCGCGCTCGGCCTTCGACGTCGGCACATTGCGCGTCGGCTTGTCGCCGCTCGAATAGATCATCTTGATCGCCTTCTCGCCGCGCTTCTTCTCGATGATCGGGGAAAGCTTCTTGTTGGCAAGGAGCGGCTTGTAGACCTGGTATTCATCGGGATCGACGGCGCCCTGGACGACGTTCTCGCCGAGTCCCCAGGCGGCGTTGATCAGCACGACCTTGTCGAAGCCGGTCTCCGTGTCGATGGAGAACATGACGCCGGACCCGCCGACGTCGGAGCGCACCATGCGCTGCACGCCGATCGAGAGCGCCACCTTCATGTGGTCGAAGCCCTTGGTCGTGCGATAGCTAATGGCGCGGTCGGTGAAGAGCGACGCATAGCAGCGGCGGCAGGCGTCGAGCAGCGCCGCCTCGCCGCGGATGTTTAAGAAGGTCTCCTGCTGTCCGGCGAAGCTCGCGTCGGGCAGATCCTCGGCGGTGGCGCTGGAGCGCACCGCAACGTCGAGCTCCTTCTTGCCGGAGCGGCGGCAAAGCTCGCGATAGGAAGAGCGGATCGCCTCTTCCGTCTCTCTCGGCCAATCGCCGGTGAGGATCGTCTTCCGGATTGCCGCGCCGGTCTCTGCCAGCGTCGCCTTGCCGGAGGTAAGCTCCGCAAGCCGCGCCGTCATCGTCTCTTCAAACCCGTTGGCCTCGAGAAAACGCCAGTAGGCCCCGGACGTCGTGGCGAAGCCCGCCGGGACCTTCACGCCCTTCTTGCCGAGCGTCCGTACCATCTCGCCGAGCGACGAGTTCTTGCCGCCGACGCTGGCCACATCGGTGCGGCTGAGAGTCTCGAACCAAAGCACCTGCGGCGATTGACGTACGTCCATCCTGTCCTCCGAAAGCTCGTTGCCCTCGCAACAATCCGCGCCTTCGTCAGGCGATGCAAATCGGATTGAGCGGCTCCACCGTCGACGCGCTTCGCAGTTCGCGTGCGAACGTGATCGAGAGACAGTGTGCACGCATGCGCCGAAAGTCGCTTGACGTAGGTCAAAGCCTTCCTAAGTTTCGTCGATCATATTCACCAAATCGAATATGTTCGGATCGTCATGGGAGGGTAGCGTGGCACATATCGTCGTCCTCGGCGCAGGCCTCGGCGGCATCATAATGGCCTACGAAATGAAGGCGAAGATGCGCGCCTCCGACACGTTGACCGTGGTTAATCTAGGCGGCACTTATTCCTTCGTCCCGTCCAATCCGTGGGTGGCGGTCGGCTGGCGCGCGCCAAAAGATATCTCCGTCGAGCTTCAGCCGGTGCTCTCGAAGATGGGGATCGGCCTCAAGCCGCAGGGCGCGAAGCGCGTGCATCCGGAGCAGAACCGCATCATGCTCAATGATGGCTCCGACCTCGAATACGACTATCTGATCATCGCCACCGGGCCGGACCTCGCCTTCGATGAGATTCCAGGGCTGGGTCCGACCGCGAACACGCAGTCGATCTGCCAGATCGACCACGCCGTGCAGGCACAAATCGGTTTCGAGGCGCTCGTGAAGAAGCCCGGCCCGGTCGTGATCGGCGCCGTGCAGGGTGCCTCCTGCTACGGCCCGGCCTACGAGTTCGCCTTCATCGTCGACACCGCGCTCAGGCAGAAGAAGAAGCGCGACCAGGTGCCGATGACCTTCGTCACGGCGGAGCCCTATATCGGCCATCTCGGCCTCGACGGCGTCGGCGACACCAAGGGCTTGCTCGAAAGCGCCATGCGCGACCGCCACATCAAGTGGATCACCAACGCCAAGGTGACCAAGGTCGAGGCGGGCAAGATGTTCGTCGAGGAGGTGAACGAGGACGGCTCGGTCAAGCAAAGCCACGAATTGCCGTTCGCGTTCTCGATGATGCTGCCCGCGTTCAAGGGCGTGCCCGCGGTCCTCGGGGTCGAGGGGCTGACCAACCCACGCGGCTTCATCACGATCGACAAATATCAGCGCAATCCGGCCTACCCCAATGTCTTCGGGATCGGCGTCTGCGTCGCCATTCCACCGGTCGGCAAGACGCCGCTTCCCGTTGGCGTGCCGAAGACCGGTTTCATGATCGAGTTCGATGGTGACCGCGACGGCAGAAAATATCCGAGCGCTTCTGCAGGGCGCGGAGCCGAAAGCCGTCGCCAGCTGGAACGCGGTCTGCCTCGCCGATTTCGGCGACGAGGGCATCGCTTTCGTGGCGCAACCGCAAATTCCGCCGCGCAACGTGAACTGGTCCGCCCAGGGCAAATGGGTTCACCTCGCGAAGATCGGGTTCGAGAAATATTTCCTGCGCAAGATCCGCAACGGCCAGAGCGACACGTTCTATGAGAACCTCGTGCTGGATATGCTCGGGATCAAGAAACTTAAGGAAATCCACCTGGAGGCCGCCGAATAGCGGCGAGCAAGGAGAAGACAATGACAGTCGACCGCGCCGTCACCGCATTCGCGGGCTTTATGGTGCTCTTGTCCGTGGCACTTGGGTATTTCGTGTCGCCTTATTGGTACTGGCTGACGGTCTTCGTCGGCGCGAACCTGCTGCAGTCGTCCTTCACCGGCTTCTGCCCCGCCGCGATCTTCTTTAAGAAGCTCGGCGTCAAGCCGGGCCTTGCCTTCCAGTAGCGGCGCGACCCGCGGCGCTGGGGCGAGCGGCCTCACAAGAGTACCACCATGATGACGAGAACCGCGTGGCGTGGCGTCGCCCTCGCCCTGCTGATCGGTGTTGCCCCCGCGGCATACGCTGCCGAGATCGTTGCGCACGCCGAGACGGTCGTGGATACCAAGGCCGTGTTCGGTCAGGTCGAGAGCCGCAACGTGGTAGCGGCGCGCGCCCGTATCGGCGGCACGATCCAATCGATCTCCGTCACCGAGGGAAGCGAGGTCAAGGAAGGTCAGGTGCTCGCCGTCGTGGTCGACGAGAAGCTCGCGATCCAGCGCGACGCGGCAGAGTCCCAGGTCATGGCGCTCCGCTCGCAGCTCGACAACGCCACGACCGAACTCGACCGCGCGCAGCAGCTCCTGTCGCGCGGGGTCGGGCCGCAAAGCCGCGTCGACACTGCGCGCACGCAGGTCGAGGTTCTCACCAATCAGCTCGCCGCGGCGGAGTCCAATCGTGCCGTGATCGAGCAGCAGTCACGTGAGGGCGAGGTGCTCGCGCCGGCTTCCGGCCGCGTGCTGAGCGTCCCCGTGACGCCGGGCTCCGTCGTTCTCGCGGGCGACACGATCGCCCGGGTCGCGGGCGGCGGCACGTTCCTCAGGCTGTCGCTGCCGGAGCGACACGCCGCCGAGATCGTCGCGGGCAACACCGTGACGGTCGGTGAGCGGGTGATCTCGCAGGGCGCGAACGGGGGCCCCGTCGCAACGCGTGTGGGAAAGCTCGCAAAGGTCTACCCAGAGATCGTCGGCGGACGGGTCCAGGCGGACGTCGAGGTGGAAGGGCTTGAGACCTATTTCGTCGGCGAGCGGACGCTGGTCTGGATTCCGGTCGGCAAGCGCTCCGCGATCATGCTCCCCGTGGGCGCCGTGACCACACGCCACGGCGTCGATACCGTGCGTGTCATGACCGACGCCGGCGAGGTCGACGTTGCCGTCATCCTTGGCGAGACCCATACCAACGACGGCGGGGATCGCGTGGAGATTCTGACCGGAATTCGCGAAGGCGACCGGGTCATCGTGCCGTGAAGCCGCGCCAATGAAGCTTGGAATTGCAGGCGGTCTGACGCGGAGCTTCATACGCTCGCCGCTGACCCCGCTTTTTCTGCTCGCCGCCTTCGCCTTCGGCGTGGTCGCGCTGATCACGCTGCCGCGCGAGGAAGAGCCGCAGATCTCCGTGCCGTTGGTGGACATTCACGTCCGCGCCGACGGCCTTAAGGCGGAGGATGCGGTCAAGCTCGTCACCGAGCCGCTCGAGACCATCGTCAAGAGCATCGACGGCGTCGAGCACGTCTACTCGCAAACCAAGGACGACGGCGCGCTCATCACCGCACGCTTCGTGGTCGGCACCAATGCCGACACGGCGATCCTTCGTGTGCACGAAAAGGTGCGCGCGAATCTCGACAGGATCCCCGTCGGCATCCCCGAGCCGCTTATCGTCGGGCGCGGCATCGACGACGTCGCGATCGTCGTCGTAACGCTGAAGCCGTCGCCGGAAGCTTCCTCGCGCTGGACGGCGAACGGGCTGACGCGGCTTGCCCGCGAGCTGCAAGTCGAGATCTCCAAGCTTCCGAATATCGGGCTTACCTACATCGTCGGCCAACAGCCCGAGGAGATCCAGGTTGAGCCCGATCCGGAGAAGCTCTCGCTCTACGGCATCACGTTGCAGCAGCTTGACGGCAAGATCGAAGGCGCCAACCGCTCCTTCCAGGCCGGCATGGTGCGCGAGGATCGCGAGCAGCGCGAGCTTGTCGGCGGCCAGACTCTGCAGACGCTGACGGAAATCGGCAACCTGCTCTTGACCGCGCGCGACGGCCGCCCGGTCTATGTGCGCGACGTTGCCAACGTCGTGCTCGCCACCGATCCGAACGAGACGCGTGTCGATTCCATCGTGAAGACCGACAGTGGCCTTGAGCGGACGCCTGCCGTGTCGCTCGCGATCGCCAAGCGTCCCGGCACCAACGCCGTCGTCATCGCCGACGAGATCGTGAAGCGGCTCGATGCGGTGCGCGGCCAGATCTTCCCGAACGACGTCGAGATGACGATCACGCGGAATTATGGGGAGACGGCCAACGAGAAGGCGAACGAGCTCCTCTTCCATCTTGGGCTCGCGACCATCTCGATCGTCATCCTCGTCGCCGTGGCAATCGGCTGGCGCGAGGCGATCGTCGTCGCGGTCGTCATTCCGACCACGATCCTCCTGACGCTCTTCGCGGCGCGGCTGATGGGATACACGCTGAACCGCGT
Source organism: uncultured Alphaproteobacteria bacterium (assembly GCA_963761005.1). Lineage (GTDB taxonomy): Bacteria > Pseudomonadota > Alphaproteobacteria > Rhizobiales > Afifellaceae > DASWJZ01. Next base: position 47,122 of record CAVXFK010000016.1, on the reverse strand, counting down.
CAGCCTCTTCGCGCTGATCTTCTCGATCGGCATTCTGGTCGACGACGCCATCGTGGTGATCGAGAACATCGCCAGGCACTGGGCGATGCGCGACGGCCGCTCGCGGCGACAGGCCGCGATCGAGGCGGTCGCGGAGGTCGGCAACCCGACCATCGTCGCGACGCTGACGGTGGTCGCCGCGTTGCTCCCCATGCTCTTCGTGTCGGGGTTGATGGGCCCCTATATGAGCCCGATTCCGGCCAACGCGTCGGCCGCGATGCTCTTCTCCTTCTTCGTCGCGGTGATTCTGACGCCCTGGCTGATGCTGCGCCTCGTCAGCCGCGGCGAAGCGGCGCATGTCGCGCACGACCAGGATACGATCGGCTGGCTCGGGCGCTTCTACATGGCCGTTGCCCGCCCGATCCTGATGTCGAAGCGGCGCGCCTGGACCTTCCTGATGCTGGTCGGGATCGCGACGCTCGCTTCGCTTTCGCTCCTCTACACGAAGAGCGTCACCGTCAAGCTTCTGCCCTTCGACAACAAGTCGGAGCTGCAGGTCGTGGCCGATCTCAAGGAAGGCTCGTCGGTGGAGGATACCGACCGCGCGCTGCAGATGATCGTCGATCGGCTCGCGCCGATCCCGGAGATCGTCTCCTTCGAGACCTACGCGGGGACGGCGGCGCCGTTCAACTTCAACGGCCTCGTGCGCCACTATTACCTGCGCGCGAGCCCCGAGCTCGGCGATGTTGAGATCAACCTGACGCCGAAGAGTGCCCGCAGCCGCTCCAGCCACGCCATCGCGCTTGAGGCGCGCGAGCGACTCGCCGGCCTGAAGCTCCCGGACGGAATCGCGCTCAAGGTGGTCGAGCCTCCGCCCGGCCCGCCGGTTCTCTCGACCCTACTCGCCGAGATCTACGGCCCGGACCCTGAGACGCGGCGCGCCGTCGCGACGAAAGTGCGCGAGGCCTTCGCGCGTGTCCCCTTCATCGTCGACATCGACGATTCCTTCGGCACGCAGGCGGAGCGCGTTCGCCTTGGCATCGACCAGGACAACCTCGAATACTACAAGGTCGAGCAGAGCGACGTTTACGACACGATCAACGCGCTCTTCCGGGGAACGACCGTCGGCTACTCGCATCGCGGCGGCGGGCGGCAGCCTATCCCGATCCGCGTCGCCTTGCCGAAAGGCGCGATGACGGTCAGCGAAGCGACGCTCGCGACCCCCGTGCCGGCCAACGTCATTCCGGGCGAGCGTTCGGTGGTCGAGCTCGGCGACGTGGTGTCGGTGACGCGCGAGCCGGCGTCCTTTCCGATCTTCCGCCACAACGGGCGTGCCATCGAGATGGTGACGGCGGAGCTAGCCGGCGAATATCGAGGCGCCGGTCTACGGCATGATCGCAGTCGGCGACGAGATGAACGCCATCGACTGGGGCAATGTGCCGAAGCCGACGGTTAAGCTACACGGCCAGCCGGACGATGAGACGCATCCGACGCTTCTTTGGGACGGCGAATGGGAGGTGACCTGGGTCACCTTCCGCGACATGGGTGCCGCCTTCATGATCGCGATCCTCGGCATCTACATCCTGGTCGTCGCACAGTTCGGCTCGTTCAAGCTGCCGCTCGTGATCCTGACGCCGATCCCGCTCACCTTCATCGGCATCATGATCGGGCACTGGCTCTTCGCCGCGCCTTTCACGGCAACCTCGATGATCGGCTTCATCGCGCTTGCCGGCATCATCGTGCGAAATTCCATCCTGCTCGCGGACTTCATCCGCAATGCGCGCGCGCCCGACCGGCCGCTCATCGACGTGCTGCTTGAAGCCGGCGCCATCCGCTTCAAGCCGATCCTCCTGACCGCGCTCGCCGCGATGATCGGCGCGGCTGTCATCCTCGCCGATCCGATCTTCCAGGGTCTCGCGATCTCGCTTCTCTTCGGCCTCGCCTCCTCAACCGCGCTGACGGTGCTCGTCATCCCGGCGATCTACGTCGCGCTCCGCAGCGGCAGGCAGCCGGCGAAAACGGAGGCCTGAGCGCCGCCGCGACGAGGCGTTCGGACGAGGCGATCGTAAGCCGAGCGGGATGGGGCGTCGTCAGACGGTGGCGCTGTGGCGGGCCCCGCCTGCGGCGAAATAAGGATCGAGCGCCGCGCAGATGGAGCGCACGAAGGGGCGGCCGCGTTCGGTCACGCGGATTGCGCTGTCGTCCTTGAACAGGATGCCGTCCTCGTCGGACTCCGCGAGCCGGTCGGCGTCCGCGAGCAACGCCTCCGCGTCGGCGCCGAAGCGGTGCTTGATCTCGGCCCGGTTCAGGCGGAAGTCGCACATCAGCCGCTCGATCGCATAGGCACGGACGCGGTCGTCCTGATCGAGCGCAACGCCGCGGGTCGCCGCAAGGTCACCACCTTGGACACGGCGCGCGTATTCGTCGACCGGGACCGCGTTCTGCACGTAGCCTTGCGGCAGCCGGCTGATCGCGGAGGCGCCGAGCCCGATCAACGCCTCGCAGGTGTCGTCAGTGTAGCCCTGGAAGTTGCGGCGGAGCCGCCCTGCCCGTGCAGCGACAGTAAGCGAGTCGTCGGGAAGCGCGAAATGGTCGATGCCGATCCGCTCATAGCCCCAGGCGACCATCAGGTCGGCCGCGAGATTCGAGGCGCGAAAGCGCTCCACCGCCCCGGGAAGCGCCGCCTCGTCGATCAGGCGCTGGTGCCGCTTCAGCCACGGAACATGCGCATAGCCAAAGAGCGCGACGCGATTCGGCTGAAGCTGCAGCACCTTCAGAAGCGTCTCGATCAGGATGCGCGTCGACTGGTGCGGCAGGCCGTAGAGAACGTCGATGTTGATCGCCGGGACACCGGCGTTGCGAAGCGCGTCGACCGCCGCCTTGGTCAGAGCCAGCGACTGCTCGCGGTTGATCGCCTTCTGGACCTTTGGATTGAAGTCCTGGACGCCGAGGCTTGCCCGCGTCAGCCCCGCTTCGGCAAGTGCTGTGACACGGTCGTGCGTCAGGCTGCGTGCGTCGATCTCGGTCGCGAACTCGGCGTCGGTGGCGACGTTGAAGGCTCTGCGGATCGCGATGGCAAGCGCCGAGATGTCTTCGCTTGTGAGCATCGTCGGCGTGCCGCCGCCCCAATGGATGCTCTTGACTTGGCAGCCTTCCGGCACCGCCTCGGCGACAAGCGCGATCTCTTCAAAGAGCCGGCGGAGATAGGCGGCGACCGGAGCGTACTGGCGCGTCGCCTTCGTGTGGCAGCCGCAGAACCAGCAGAGCGATTCGCAATAGGGGATGTGGACGTAGAGCGAGAGCGCTGTGCCCGCGGGCAGCTCTCCAAGCCACGCGCGGTACTTTGCCGAATCGATTCCCGCATGGAAGTTCGGCGCTGTGGGGAAGCTCGTATAGCGCGGCGCGGAGGCTGCGCATTTCTGGAGAAGATCGGAGTCCACGCCGCGCCCCCAGGGCCAAGTGCCAATTTGACGCAAGGAGCAGCGTTCCGCAGCCGTGGGTCCTTGATCTGCGTCAAAGCTGTTAGGTCGCGCTTGGCTAGCAACTGGTGCATCTGCCGCCTTTCTCGGCGGCTGGGGGGTGCACTATGCCGATGCTGCAAGCCTGGGTGTTCTTTGCGATCGCGCTGCTTGCGCTTCTCGCATCGGCCAAGGCTTACGACCCGCTCTTCGCTTTCCACATGGGCCTCATCGCCGTCATCATGCTCGGCGCGATGATCTGGCGGCTGAAGACCATGAAGGTCTCGGCTGCGGGCATGATCCCGCTCCGCGAGAAGCCGGAAGGCTATATGGACGACGTCGTCCGCGCCGGCGTGATCGCGACAGTATTCTGGGGCATCACCGGGTTCCTGGTCGGCCTCTATATCGCGCTTGAGCTCGCCTACCCGGTCCTCAATCTCAACCTTCCGTGGACGACCTTCGGGCGCCTGCGTCCGGTCCATACGTCGGCCGTGATCTTCGCCTTTGGCGGCAATGCGCTGATCGCGACGAGCTTCTACGTGGTGCAGCGCACCTGCGGCGCGCGCCTCTTCGGCGGCAAGCTCGCTTGGTTCGTGTTCTGGGGCTACCAGCTCTTCATCGTGCTCGCCGCGAGCGGCTACGTCCTCGGCATCACGCAGTCGAAGGAATATGCCGAGCCCGAATGGTACGTGGACCTCTGGCTGACCGTCGTTTGGGTCGCTTATCTGCTCGTGTTCCTCGGCACGATCTTCAAGCGCAAAGAACCGCACATCTACGTCGCCAACTGGTTCTACCTCTCCTTCATCGTCACGATCGCGATGCTGCACGTGGTGAACAACCTGGCGATGCCGGTCTCCTTCCTCGGATCGAAGAGCTACTCGCTCTATGCCGGCGTGCAGGACGCGCTGATCCAATGGTGGTACGGCCACAACGCCGTCGGCTTCTTCCTGACGGCCGGCTTCCTCGGCATGATGTACTACTTCGTGCCGAAGCAGGCGAACCGGCCGATCTATTCCTACCGGCTCTCGATCGTGCACTTCTGGTCGCTGATCTTCCTCTACATCTGGGCCGGCCCGCACCACCTGCACTACACCGCGCTCCCCGACTGGGCGCAGACGCTCGGCATGGTCTTCTCGGTCATGCTGTGGATGCCGTCGTGGGGCGGCATGATCAACGGCCTGATGACGCTGTCAGGCGCCTGGGACAAGCTTCGGACCGATCCGATCCTGCGCATGATGGTGATCGCCGTCGCCTTCTACGGCATGTCGACCTTCGAAGGGCCGGTGATGTCGATCAGGGAAGTCAACTCACTCTCCCACTACACCGACTGGACCATCGGCCACGTGCATTCCGGCGCGCTCGGCTGGGTCGGCATGATCTCCTTCGGCGCGGTCTACTTCCTGACGCCGCGGCTTTGGAATCGCGAGCGCCTCTACAGCCTGCGCCTCGTCAACTGGCACTTCTGGCTCGCGACCATCGGCATCGTCCTCTACGCCTCGGCGATGTGGGTCTCCGGCATCATGCAGGGCCTGATGTGGCGCGAATACGATCAGCTCGGCTTCCTCGTCTATTCGTTCGTCGAGACGGTTCAGGCCATGCACCCCTATTACATGATCCGCGCGCTCGGCGGCCTCTTCTACCTGAGCGGCGCTCTCTTCATGGCCTTCAACGTCTGGAAGACGATAAGGGGCGACGTGCGCCAGGAAACCCCGATGGGCGCCATTCAGCCGGCGGAATGAGACGATGATGATCAATCACGCGACAATCGAGAAGAACGCGACGCTGCTCCTGGCGTTGAGCCTGGGCGTGGTGACCATCGGCGGCATCGTCGAGATCGTGCCACTCTTCTATCTGCAGAACACGATCGAGCACGTTGATGGCATGCGCCCGTATACGCCGCTCGAGTTGGCGGGCCGCAACATCTATGTCCGCGAGGGCTGCTACCTCTGCCACAGCCAGATGATCCGCCCGATGCGCGACGAGGTGGAGCGCTACGGTCACTACTCGCTAGCCGCCGAGTCGATGTACGACCACCCGTTCCAGTGGGGCTCCAAGCGGACCGGGCCCGATCTTGCGCGGGTCGGCGGCCGTTATTCCGACGAATGGCACGTCCAGCATCTCATGGATCCACGCTCGGTCGTGCCGGCCTCCATCATGCCCGGCTATCCGCACCTCGCGGCGACCGATCTCAGGACGAAGGACTTCGGCGACAATCTCAAGGCCAATTCCGACGTCGGCGTCCCCTACACCGATGCGATGATCGCGAATGCCATCGCGGATTTGCGCACGCAGGCTGACCCGAACGCCGATTTCGAGCGGGTTGCTTGAGCGCTACGGCGCGAAGGTGAACGTGCGCGACTTCGACGGCGATCCGACGCGGCTGACCGAAATGGACGCGCTTATCGCCTATCTGCAGATGCTCGGCACGCTGGTCGACTTCACCAGCTACGAGCCGCGCTCGGAGGCCAATCTCAGATGAGCGAGGTCGGCTACGAGGAACTTCGGCACTTCGCCGATAGCTGGGGGCTGCTCTTTATGACGCTCTTCTTTGTCGGAGCGCTCCTTTGGGCGATCCGTCCGGGAGCGCGCCGGGGCTACCGGGATCAAGCGGACATCCCCTTCAGACACGACGAGAAGGACTGAGCGATGGCTGATCGCGAAACGGGCGCGGAAGAGCAGATCGTTGTCGACGACGCCACGGGACAGCCGACCACAGGTCACGTCTGGGACGGCATCCGCGAGCTGAACACGCCGCTGCCGCGCTGGTGGCTGTGGACTTTCTATGCCTGCATCGCGTTCGCGGTCGTCTACATGGTGCTTTACCCCGCCATTCCGCTGGTTCACTCCGCAACGCGCGGTCTGCTCGGCTATTCGACGCGTGCCGAGGTGGAGAAGTCGCTGAGCGCCGCCAAGGAAGCGCAGGCCGCGAACCTCGAGCGCGTCGCCTCCCTCCCGCTCGAAGACATCGCCAAGGACGACGAGCTCAACCGCTTCGCCGTCGCCGGCGGCCGCTCGGCGTTCCTGGTCAATTGCGTGCAGTGCCACGGCTCCGGCGCCGCGGGCTCGCGCGGCTATCCGAACCTGAACGACGACGATTGGCTCTGGGGCGGAACGCTGGAAGCCATCCACACGACGATCTCGCACGGCATCCGCTACACGCAGGATCCCGATACACGCGTCTCCGAGATGCCCGCCTTCGGCGCCGACGGCATCCTCGATGCGCATCAGGTCGAGGCGGTGGCGAATTTCGTGCTGTCGCTCTCCAACTCCGACCACGACGCCGCGCTGGCGCAGGAAGGAAAGCAGGTCTTCGCCGACAATTGCGCCGTCTGTCACGGCGAAGACGGCGGAGGAAACCGCGAGGTCGGCGCGCCGCGTCTGAACGACGCGATCTGGCTCTATTCCGGCGACAAGGCCTCGATCATCGCGCAGATCACCAAGCCGCGCCACGGCGTGATGCCGGCCTGGGCGCACCGGCTCGACCCGACCACGATCAAGGAGCTGGCGCTTTTCGTGCACTCCCTGGGCGGCGGCGAGGCGGCGACCTCCTTGGCCGAGCCGACCTCGGAGCTGGCGAAGAAGTAGCGCCCTGGATCACTGAGGCGAGATACCTACGAGCGTCATCCTCGGGCGACCCTCGATCCGAGGGGAGGCCCGAGGACCCAGTCAGCACATATCAACCTGAGTTTCTCGGGTCTCCGCTTTCGCTTCGCCCGAGAATGACGCGTATCGGCTCGGGAATCAGACAATTGCGAGAGTGGATACCGGCGCGGCGCCCGATCACGCCGGTTGCCGCCAGATCGTCAGCGTGACCTCGGCCTCCGGGTCGAGCAGCACGTCCTCGTCCGCAATGAGACCGAAGCCCGAAAGGACCGAAGCGGCCGGCGTGCCGTGCTCACAAGCTGCGAACAACCCGCGGCCACCGGGTAATCGCACCCGGCGTGCCCGCGCCAGATGGAACGCGGTGAAGCCGGCGGCGCCGACGAGCTCGAAGACACCCTGTCCGCCGACGACCGCCACCTCCCCGCCGTCCGGCAGGACGCGGTCGAGCGCTTCGCCGAGCGACAGGTCCGCGGGATTGAGCCACATCCCGTCGGCGCGTTGCTCCAGGCCGCTGGCGCTGCCCGATACGATGAGCCGCCTGCGCCTCTTGCGATTCGAGGTCGCCGCGTGGCTCGCCCGCCCGATGAGCGTCAGCGCGGCCCGGTCAAGCGCGGCCTGGAACAGTGCCCAATCCGCCTCGTTGCGCAGCGTTTCGGGCATGCGGCCGCTGGCGTCGGCGATCCGATCGTCCGCGGAGGTGATGGCGTGCCCGATGAGACGATGCATCGCACCATCCTGCCCGCGGCCGGCCGCGGATGTCACGGGGGGATGCTAAGCTCTGCCCTTGAGACAGATCAAAGCAGGAGCCGCTGGCCGATGCGACCGGTTTTCGGTCGAAAGCCGTCCCGAGGCCTCAGGGCGTGGAAATGAATGAGCATACCTACGCCGGCGGCCCGGACGTCGTCCGGCATGACGTCGAGCCGGTTAACGCCCGCGTTCGCCAGAAGCTCTATCAGGCGCGCGTCAAGATCTTCCCGAAGCGCACCTGGGGGACCTTCCGCAAGCTGAAATGGTGGATCATGGCCGTGACCCTCGGCATCTACTGGATCACGCCGTGGATACGCTGGGACCGCGGTCCGAATGCTCCCGACCAGGCGGTGCTCGTCGATCTCGCCAACCGCCGTTTCTATTTCTTCTTCATCGAGATCTGGCCGCAGGAATTCTACTACATCGCCGGCCTCCTGATCATGGCCGGGCTCGGGCTCTTCCTGGTGACCTCGGTCGCGGGCCGCGCCTGGTGCGGCTATACCTGCCCGCAGACCGTGTGGACCGACCTCTACATCTGGGTCGAGCGCTTCATCGAGGGCGACCGCAATGCCCGCATGCGGCTCGACAAGGCGCGCTGGGGCTTCGAGAAGATCGGGAAGCGCGCCTCCGTCTACGCCGTGTGGCTCATCATAGCGGTGTGCACCGGCGGCGCCTGGATTTTCTATTTCGCCGACGCGCCAACTCTCCTCCACGACCTCTTCACCCTGCAGGCTGCGCCGGTCGCCTACATCACCGTCGGCATCCTGACCGCCACCACCTTCACTTTCGCCGGCTTCATGCGCGAGCAGGTCTGCACCTATATGTGCCCCTGGCCGCGCATCCAGGGCGCCATGCTCGACGAGGATTTGCTGCTCGTCACCTACAATGCCTGGCGCGGTGAGCCGCGCTCGCACGGCAAGAAGCGGGCGCTCGCGGAGGGAATGGATGCAGGCGACTGCATCGACTGCAACGCCTGCGTCGTCGTCTGCCCGATGGGCATCGACATCCGCGACGGCAACCAGCTCGAATGTATCACCTGCGCGCTCTGCATCGACGCCTGCAACGACATCATGGCGAAGGTCGGATCGCCGCAGGGGCTGATCTCTTACACGACGCTGCGCGACTACAACGCTCATGCGGCGGAGGCGAAGAGCGCCGGTCGCACCGTCGCGACGGCGCATCAGCGCATGGTCGGCGTCTCGCACATCGTGCGACCGCGCACGCTGATCTACGCCGGCCTGTGGTCGCTGATCGGCCTTCTGATGCTAGGCGCCCTTCTCACCCGCGAGCGCCTCGACATCAACGTTCTGCCTGACCGCAATCCACTCTTCGTCACGCTGTCGAACGGCTCGATCCGCAACGGCTACACGGTGAAGATCCTGAACATGCTGGCGAAGCCGCGTCGATTCACCGTCTCGCTCAAGGGCCTGCCTGATGCGAAGCTGTGGCCGGCAGGGTCGGCGGAGGACGACGCCGCGAAAAGTCTCGACGTTGACGTCGAGCCCGACCGTCTGAAGGAGGTCAAGGTCTTCGTGAGCCAGCCGCGCAAAGCCGTCCATCCCGGAAGGACACCCTTCAGCTTTGCGCTGGCCGAAGACGGCGGCCACGAGACGGCGAGCGCGTCGACAGAGTTCTTTGCTCCGGAGCGATGAGATGCGTTTCTTCCGCGTCGACGACCAGCATCCTTTCACCGGACGGCACATGCTGGCGATCACGTGCCTCTTCTTCGGCGTCATCATCGCGGTCAACATGGTGATGGCATTCGCGGCGACCGGCACTTTTCCCGGTCTTGTCGTCGAGAACAGCTACGTCTCGAGCCAGCATTACGACGAGATGCTCGCCAAGGCGCGCGCGCAGGACAAGGTCGGCTGGCAGCCGCAACTCACAGCGGATCGCGGCACGCTCCGCTTCATTCTCGCCGACGCCAAGGGCCAGCGGGTCCCCGCGCTTGGCGTCTCCGCGCATGTCGGGCGACCGTCGACGACGCGGGAAGACCGCTTCATCGAGTTCGACCCGGTCGCCGACACCGCCTACGCGGCGCGCGAGACGCTGCCGCCGGGCCTGTGGGAGATCGACCTTGAGGCTTCGCGCGGCGGCGAAGTTGTCTTCCGACAGACGCAGGAGATCTTTTTGAAGCCGTCGGAGGCGACGCAATGAACTGCTGCGGCGGATCGGCAGCCGGCGCCGCGATCGATATCCACCCCGCGGATACGATCGTCGGCCGTGTCGATCCGACCTTCGTGCGCGAAGTCGCGCCGGGCCGCTGCCACGTCGATTTCCTCGTGCCGGACATGCATTGCGCCGGCTGCATCTCGGCCATCGAGCGCACGCTTGGAAAGCAGCCCGGCGTCGCGGCCGCGCGCGCCAACCTGACGTCACGGCGCGTCGGCGTCGACTTTGACGCGAAAGCGGCGTCGCCCGACGCGTTGCTGGAGGCGATCGAGGCGCTCGGCTACTCGGCGCGTCCGTTCGACGCCGCGGCGCTCGCCGCCGCCGACAACGACGAGACCGGCAAGGCGCTGCTCCGCTCCGTCGCCGTCGCCGGCTTCGCCGCCGGCAACATCATGCTTCTCTCCGTCTCCGTCTGGTCGGGGGCGAACGACGCGACGCGTGACCTCTTTCACTGGATATCGGCGCTGATCGCGCTTCCCGCGATCGTCTATGCCGGGCAGCCGTTCTTCCGGTCTGCCTGGCGTGCGCTGAAGGGGCGCTCGCTCAACATGGAAGTGCCGATCTCGCTCGCTGTGGTCCTGGCGGCCGGGATGAGCCTCTATGAGACAGCGACGCACGGCGCTAATGCTTGGTTCGATGCGTCCGTCGGCCTTCTCTTCTTCCTCCTTGTCGGCCGCTACCTCGACCATCGCATGCGTGGCGTGGCGCGCTCGGCCGCAGCGCGGCTCCTGGCGCTCTCTGCGCGCAGCGCCATGCGGGTGGAGCCCGACGGGACGGCGATCCATGTTCCGGTCGGCGAGATCGCGCCGGGCGACCGCGTGCGCGTCGCGGCCGGCGAACGCGTGCCGGTGGACGCAACGATTCTCGAAGGCGGGAGCGACGTCGATCGCTCGCTCCTGACCGGCGAGACCGACCCCGAGCCGGTGGCCGCTGGCGCCCGAGTTTTCGCCGGTACGCTCAATCTGACCGGCCCGCTTCTCGTCCAGGTCACTGCAAAGCCTGAAGACTTCCTGCTTGCCGACATTGCGCGCCTGATGGAAGCGGCGGAAAGGAGTGGCAGCCGCTTCGTGCGTCTCGCCGACCGCGCCGCCCGTATCTACGCGCCGACGGTACATCTCCTTTCCGCCGCGACCTTCGTCGGATGGCTGATTGCCGGCGCCGGATGGCATCAGGCGCTGACTGCCGCGATCGCGGTGCTGATCATCACCTGCCCCTGCGCGCTCGGTCTTGCCGTTCCGGCTGTGCAGGTCGTCGCAAGCGGCCTCCTGATGCGCCGTGGCATCATGTTGAAGGACGGCACCGCGCTTGAGCGGCTCGCCGCGATCGACACCGTCGTCTTCGACAAGACCGGCACCTTGACCGAAGGCCGTCCGGAGTTGGTCGAGAGCCCGCTCGCCGACATCCGTGTCTGGGCCGTCGCCGCCGCGCTCGGAAATGCGAGCCGACATCCCCTCGCCCGCAGCCTCGCGAACGCCGCGGACGCCCGCGGCATTACGCCCGCGATGCTGCAGAATGTCGCGGAGCGGGCCGGTTCAGGCATGGAGGGCATTTGGAACGGAAACACGGTGCGGCTCGGGCGGCGCGAATGGGTCGGCGGTTCCGCCAACGACGACGGAGCGGCACGCCGCTCCGAAATCTGGCTGCGGATCGGCGAGGCGCCGGCAATCCCCTTCCGCTTCGACGACGCGCTCCGCGCGGACGCCGCGGCGACCGTGATGGCGCTCAAGGCTCAGCATCTCGGCGTGCTGCTTCTTTCCGGCGACCATCCGGCCGCCGTTGCAAGCGCGGCGCGGCGCGCCGGCATCGACGACTGGCGCGCCCATTGCCTGCCCACCGACAAGGCTGGCGCGCTTGCCCTTCTGCGCAGCGGCGGCAAGCGCGTGCTGATGGTCGGCGACGGCATCAACGACGCGCCGGCGCTTGCCGCTGCCGACGTTTCGATGTCACCCGCGAGCGCTTCCGACATCAGCCAGACCGCAGCAAGCCTCGTCTTCACCGGCCGGCGGCTTGAGCCTGTGCTGACTGCGCTCGGGATCGCGCGCCGGGCGCGCCGGTTGACGCTTGAGAACATCGGTCTCGCCGTCATCTACAACGCCTGCGCCGTGCCGATCGCGATGCTCGGCCATGCGACGCCGCTGATCGCCGCGATTGCCATGTCGACCTCGTCGATCGTCGTAACCACGAACGCCTTGCGCCTATCGCTCTCCTTCCGCGGCAAAGAGCCCCGGGCACGGGCGCCCTCGCCCTCGCTGCGGGAGGCCGCCGCGTGACGGCGATCCTGATCCTGATTCCGGCTGCGCTCTTCCTGGGCGCGCTCGGCCTTTTCGCCTTCCTCTGGTCGCTCCGCTCCGGCCAGTACGACGATCTAGACGGCGCCGCCGTGCGCATCCTGGGCGACGACGACATGCCTGAGAGCGACCGCGACACCGGAAAGCGGAAGTGAGCAAGTTCCCAAGCGTCGCCGCGGCAATCCGCGCTTAACCGTCCCCCGCCTCGTCTTTCTGCACCCGCCCCGGTTGGCTTAGATCAAAGTGCGCCCGGCAGCCGATTCGGCAGGGTCCGAGGCGGCTTGATCCTGGAGGATGGACAAGTGAACTCGGGACCGCATCTCTTGCGATCGGTGAGCGGCGAACGCCTGGAGCTGAGTGCCGCCGGGCCGTGGACGGCGGCGTATGCGGAGGAAGCCGACAGGCTGGTCACGGCGGAAAAGCCGCCCGAAGCGAACATCCACACCCTGGTGGTCGACATCGCCGGCGTGACCGCGCTCGACACCTTCGGCGCGTGGCTCATCGAGCGGCTCGCGCGAAGCGTTGCCAGGGCCGGCGGCGAGACGGAAATCGTTGGCGTCCCCGAGCGCTTCCGCGGGCTCTTCGACAAGGTGCACGAGGCGAACCGGCGGACGCGGCGCGCCCGCCCGCCGCGGAGCCTCCTGGCGCGCGCCGGCGATTTCCTGGCCGGGCTTCAGGCCGATGCGTTCTCGTTCCTCTCGGTGCTCGGGTCGCTCGGGATCGCTCTCGCCCGCGTCGCCGTCCGCCCACGCACCTTCCGGCTCACCTCCGCCGTGCACCATCTCGACCGCGTCGGATGGCAGGCGGTCCCGATCATCCTCATGATCACTTTCCTGATCGGCGGCATCATCGCGCAGCAGGGCATCTTCCACTTCCGCCGGTTCGGCGCGGAGGACTACGTCGTCGACCTCGTCGGTATTCTGATCCTGCGCGAGATCGGCGTCCTGATCGTTGCGATCATGGTCGCAGGCCGCTCGGGAAGCTCCTATACGGCGGAGCTCGGCTCGATGAAGATGCGCGAGGAGATCGACGCGCTTCGGACAATGGGCCTCGATCCGGTCGAGATCCTGATCCTGCCGCGCGTCATCGCCCTCGTCGTCGCGCTGCCGGTCCTGACGTTCCTCGGCTCGATGGCGGCGCTCTATGGCGGCGAGCTCGTCGCCTGGCTCTATGGCGGCATGAGCCCCGCGATCTTCCTTGCACGACTCAAGCAGGCGATATCGATCACGCATTTCGAGGTCGGCATGTGGAAGGCGCCATTCATGGCGCTCGTCATCGGTGTCGTCGCCTGCGCGGAAGGCCTGCGCGTCGAAGGAAGCGCTGAGTCCCTCGGCCTGAAGACGACGACCTCGGTCGTGAAGTCGATCTTCCTCGTCATCGTGCTCGACGGTGTCTTCGCCATCTTCTTCGCGTCGATCGGCATGTGACGACATGAGCGCGCCCGGAGGAGACGTGATCGTGCGGGTGAGCGGCCTCGTCGTCGGATTTGGCGACACGACCGTCCTCGACCATCTGTCGCTCAACCTACGCCGCGGCGAGGTTCTCGGCCTCGTCGGCGGCTCCGGCAGCGGCAAGTCGGTGCTCCTTCGTACCATCATCGGCCTCATTCCGAAGCGCGCCGGCACGGTCGAAGTCTTCGGCGTCGATCTCTCGCGCGCCGATGAGGCCGAGCGGCGCGCCGCCGAGCGGCGCTGGGGCGTGCTCTATCAGCAAGGCGCGCTCTTCTCCTCGCTTTCGGTCGCCGAGAACGTGAAGTTCCCGATGCGCGAATATCTGAAGCTTCCGGAGCCGCTGATGGACGAGGTGGCGATGGCGAAGCTTGAGATGGTCGGTCTCGACCCGGGCGACGCAGGGAAGCTCCCTTCCGAGCTCTCCGGCGGCATGACGAAGCGCGTGGCGCTTGCACGCGCGCTCGCGCTCGATCCGGAGATCGTCTTCCTGGATGAGCCGACCTCGGGCCTCGACCCGATCACCGCCGGCGACTTCGATTCGCTGATCGACACGCTGACCGAGACGCTGGGGCTGACGGTTTTCATGGTCACGCACGATCTCGACAGCCTCTACACCGTCTGCACCCGGATCGCGGCGCTCGCCGAAGGCCACATCGTCGCCGATGGGCCGATACCGACGATGCTCGCCTCCGAGCATCCCTGGGTCAGGGCCTATTTCCACGGCAAGCGCGCGCAACTCGGCGCGCCTGTGCCGCAAGAGACGAGGATCAGCTGATGGAAATCCGAGCGCGCTTCGTACTGATCGGCGTCTTCGTCCTCGCGGTGATCGTTGCCGGCTTCGGCTTCGTCTTCTGGATGGAGAACGCCAGCGGGCTTGCGAAGCGCACCTCCTACCTGATCCGCTTCGACCAGTCGGTGTCGGGTCTTCTTCTCGGTTCCGACGTGCAGTTCAACGGCATCCGCGTCGGCGAGGTCACCGACCTGAAGCTCGATAAGGACAATCCGCGCCGCGTGCTCGTGACGATCGCGGTCGCGAGCGACACGCCGATCCGCGCCGACACGGATGTCGGCCTCGCCTTCGGCGGCCTGACCGGCGTGCCGGAGATTTCGCTGACCGCCGGATCGCCCTCTGCGCCCCCGCCGGCGGCATCGGACGGAGGTCTGCCGCTCCTCGTGGCTTCGAAGAATGCCGGCACCAGCTGGACGGACGCCGCACGCGAGGCCTTCGCGCGCATCGACAGCCTGCTCTCCGACAACTCCGACGCGCTCAAGGATACGATCGCCAACCTCGACACGTTCTCCAAGGCGCTGGCCAAAAATTCCGACAACCTCGATTCGGTCGTCGCGGGCCTGGTGCGACTGACGGGTGGCTCGGCAAAAACGCCGGGAAATGTGGTCGAGCTCGTCGCGCCGAAGGATTTTCCGCCGCTCGCCAAACAGCCCGCCGGGCAGCTCATCGTCGCAAGGCCGACGGGGCCCGTCGCGCTTGAGACGCAGCGCATCCTCCTTCAAGCAGCGGACGGCAGCATCGCGCCCGCCTTCGACGAAGCGCAGTGGAGCGACACCCTGCCGCTCCTCATTCAGGCTAAGCTGATCGAAAGCTTCGAGAACGCCGGCTATTCGCGTGTGGCGAGCGACGCTGCGGGACTCCCCGCCGATCATCAGCTGATGATCGAGCTTCGCGCATTCCGCATCAACGCGGGCGAAAATCCTACGGCGGACGTCGACTTCACCGCGAAGCTCGCGGACGCGAGCGGTACCATCCTCTCCGCCAAGCGCTTCCAGGTAAACGTGCCGGTCGCCGCGATGAATGCGGTGAGCGCCTCGACGGCGATG
The DNA here is from genome assembly GCA_963761005.1 of uncultured Alphaproteobacteria bacterium. GTDB lineage: Bacteria > Pseudomonadota > Alphaproteobacteria > Rhizobiales > Afifellaceae > DASWJZ01. The sequence goes on along the minus strand of CAVXFK010000016.1, from coordinate 31,588 downwards.
AGCAAGGCCTTCGACAAGGCGGCGACCGATCTTGTCGGCTGGACATTGCCGCTGATCTGAGGAAGCTCGAGCTGATATCCGGCAACGGAAGAGGCGGATGCGGGTCCTGATCCTGGGCGGCGGCGCGATCGGCGCGTCGATCGCCTATTTCCTGAGCCGCCGGGGCGCAGAAGCGATCGTCGTCGAGCGCACCGGCATTGGCAACGCCGCCTCCGGTAAGTCCGGCGGCTTCCTGGCGCTCGACTGGTGCGACGGCACGCCGCTTCAGGCACTGGCGCGGCGCAGCTTCGCCCTCCACGCAAGCCTTGCGGAAGACATCGACGCCGACTGGGGCTATCGCCGCATGACGACCTATGGCGGCTTCGGCGGCGCCGGGTCGGGATTTCGAGCCGGACCGGACTGGGTATCGACGGACGTCGCCCTCGACCGCCGCCTCGGCACGACCGAGACCACCGCGCAGGTTCACCCGCGTCTTTACACGGAGGAGATGATGCATGCGGCCGAGAGGAACGGCGCGCGGCTCGTCTCCGGCGACGTCAAAGGCGTCGAGCGGAGCGGCGACGGATGGCGCATTCTCGGCGTCGAGGCCGAAGGCCGCCCGCTCCATGGCGATGCCGTCGTGATCGCGATGGGGCCGTGGTCACTGCTTGCGGCACGATGGCTGCCGATCCCGCCCGTCTTCGGGCTGAAGGGCCACAGCCTCGTCTTCGACACCGGAGGAAAGATCCCGGCCGACGCTCTCTTCCTTGAAGTCGTCGAAGCGACCGGCGCGGCCTCCTCGCCGGAAGTCTTCCCGCGCACCGACGGCACCACCTATGTCTGCGGGATATCGAGCGAGAGCCCGGTGCCGCTCGACCCCGCCGACGTTTGCCCCGACCCGGGCGCGATCGAGCGGCTCGAAGCGATCTGCCGCGAGATTTCTCCCGTGCTTCGCGATGCGCCCATAATGGCGCGCCAAGCCTGCTATCGGCCGTTCACGCAGGACGGCCTGCCGCTGATCGGCGAGGTCGCGGGAGCCCCCGGCGCCTATCTCGCCACCGGCCACAGCGTTTGGGGAATCCTGAATGCGCCGGCGACCGGGGAAGCGATAGCGGAGCTGATCGTCGACGGCGCGGCGCGGACGGTTGACCTCCGGGCCTTCGATCCCGGCCGCGCCCGCCCGCTCGATCCGACCCGCATCGGCGCCCGACACGTTCCGTCTTAAGACAGAATGACCTTGACGAAAGCGATTTCCAGCGGCAAGATTTAGATCGATCTAAGATGAAGTTGCCTTGTTTCTTGGGCGATTGGCCGCACTAAGACGGCGAATCTGGGAACGATCCAAATCGGGGGCGTAGCTTGCGCGAGCGCAAGACCCTCAAGGACATCGCCAAACATGCCGGCGTGTCGCCGGCGACGGTGTCGCTTGTGCTCAGAAACAGCCCACTTGTGGCCGCGCGAACGCGCGAGCGCGTACAGTCCTCGATCAGCTCGCTCGGCTACGTCTACGATCGCGCTGCCGCGAACATGCGCACCCGCTCGACACAGACGATCGGGCTTGTCGTGTGCGAGATCACCAACCCGTTCTACGCCGAGCTGACCGCCGGCATCGACGACGCGCTCGACCGTGCCGGCTGGGTGGCCTTCCTTGCCAACACGGCAGAATCGCCAGCGCGTCAGGACCGCTTTATCGCCCGTATGCGCGAGCATCGGGTCGACGGGCTGCTTCTTGCCCCGGCCGAGGGAACCGATCCGGCGATCATCGACGATCTCCGCCGCTCCGGCCTGCCGGTCGTGCAGATGCTCCGCCGCGTCGGCAAGCGCAACGCCGACAATGTCAGCGCCGACTTCCGCCTCGGTATGACGCTCGCTGCCGAGCATCTGATCCGGCTTGGGCATAAGCGCATCGCCTTCATCGGTGCGGGCCGGCGCGCCTCGCCGCTCCGCGATCGCGCCACGGCCTACCGCGAGACGCTCGCCCGCTACGGGCTTCCGGTCGGTCCGATCGTCCATTGCCTGCCGACTCGCGAGGAAGGCGCGCGTGCGATTGCCGAGCTGATGCGCGGCAAGGCGTCCGACCCGACGGCGATCCTCTGCTACAACGACCTCTGCGCCTTCGGCGCGCTGCTCGGCCTCGCCGACCGCGGTCTCGTGGCCGGCCGCGACTGTGCGGTGATCGGCTTCGACAACATCGCGGAGGCCGCTCTCTACCGCCCTGCCCTTACGACGATCGCAATCGACGCGCGCAGGATCGGCGAGGAGGCCGCGAATCTGCTTCTCCGCCGCATCAAGGCGCCGAACGGAGCTCCCGAAAGCATCGTCTTGCCGCCGAAGCTCATTGTCCGCTCAAGCTGCGGAGGCAAGCCGACCCATCACTAATCGCGAAGTCCCGCCACTCAGTCGAACGCATGCGGGACATAAAACCCAAGGAGGAAGATCGATGACGAGACATATCAGGCAAAGAACGCTTCTAGCGGCCGGCGTCGCGCTTGCCGCGCTGATCGGCACCGCGCACGCGGACGCCGTGTCCGACGCCAAGGCGGCGGTTGAGAAATACGCCGGCCCGCAGACGACGTGGGAAGGTCCGACCTCCGCCCCGAAGCCCGACAAGGGCAAGAAGGTGGTGTTCCTTTCCGGCGACGAGCAGAACGACATTTCCCATCTCTACGGCGTCTACATCAAGGAAGCCGGCGAGAAGCTCGGTTGGGACGTGACGATCATCGACGGCAAGGGCAGCCCGACATCGTGGCTTGCGGGCATGAACCAGGCGATCGCGTTGAAACCCGACGGCATCGCGCTCTTCGCCGACGCCGCCAGCCTGCAGGACCCGATCAAGGCGGGCGTGGCGCAGGGGATCAAGTTCGTCGGACTTCACGCCGCCGGCACGCCGGGGCCGCAGCCCGACATCAATCTCTTCGTCAACATCCAGGAAGACCCGGTCGAGATCGGCAAGGCCGAAGCCGACTGGGTCATCGCCGATTCGAACGGCAAGGCCAACGTCGTGATCCTGTCTCACAACGAGTACGCCATTGCCGAAGTGAAATCGATGGCGACGAAGGCGGAGATCGAGAAGTGCGGCGGCTGCAAGGTCGTCGACTACGTCAACTCGCCGGCCTCGGAAGCGGCGCAGCGGCAACCGCAGCTTACGACGAGCTGGGTGCAGCGCTTCGGCCTCCCGCTCTACGCGACCTCGGTCGGTGACAACGATTGGGACTTTGCCGTTCCGGTTCTGAGAAGCGGCGGGGTTGCAACCGATCAGATGAAGCTGATCGGCGCCGACGGCAACCGCTCGGCCTACGATCGTATCCGCAAGGGCGATCAGTACCAGACGGTGACCGTCTCAGAGCCGATCGAGTTACAGGCCTACCAGGCGATCGACGAACTGAACCGCGCGTTCCACGATGAGAAGCCGAGCGGCTTCGTGCAGCCGCCGTTCCTGGTCACCAAGGACAACATCCAATCCGAAGGCGGTGACCAGAACACCTTCATCCCCAGCAACGACTACAAGAAGCACTATCTCGATATCTGGGGCGTGATGTAATGATCTCAGCGGGCCCTGGCCGGCTCCCGCCGGCCGGGGCTGCCTGAGAACGCGGGCTGCAATCGAGGCGGGCGCCGATGACGGAGCGCGAAGAGAAGCGGGGCGACGGCTCGGCGGAGCGCCCGCTTCTCGCCATGTCCGGCTTGACCAAACGGTTCACCGGAACGCTCGCGCTTGATCGCGTCGACTTCGACGTCCGCCCCGGCGAAGTGCACGCGCTGCTCGGCCAGAACGGCGCTGGTAAATCGACGCTCATCAAAATCCTGGCAAACGTCTACACGGCCGATGCCGGCGAAGTCCGCTTCGACGGCCGGCCGGTTGACCTCTCGACCGACAAGCTTCCGATCGCCTTCATCCATCAGGACCTCGGCCTGGTCGAATGGATGACGGTCGCGGAGAACGTGGCGCTGCTTCGCGGCTATCCCCGCTCGCGCTTCGGGCTCATCTCCTGGCGGCAAGTGCGCAAGGCCGCCGCCGATGCGCTTTCCATCATGGGAAGCGACCTCGATCCACAGGCGCCGGTCACCTCGCTTCCCGCCGCCGAGCGCTCGCTCGTCGCGATCGGCCGTGCGCTCGCCATCAAGGCCGACATCCTGGTGCTCGACGAGCCGACCGCCGCACTCCCCGACGCGGATGTCGAGCGCTTGCTTATGACGCTACGCCGGCTGCGCGAAAGCGGCATCGGTATTGTCTACGTCACCCACCGCCTCGACGAGGTGTTTCGCATCGCCGACCGGATCACAGTGCTGCGAGACGGGCGCCGCGTCGCGACCGTCAATTCCAACGCAACCTCGCCCGGCGATCTCGTCGAGATGATCGTCGGCCGCTCGATGACGGACGCCTTCGTCAGGCCGGAGCCTGCGACCGACCACGTCGTGCTGGTGGTTGAGAACGCGGTCTCCGGCCATGTCGGCCCCGTCTCGTTCAAGGTCACGGCCGGCGAGACGCTGGGGCTGGTCGGGCTGCGCGGCGCCGGCCATCACACGATCGGCCGCGCGATCTTCGGCCAAGTCCCACTTGATTCCGGTCATGTCTCGCTCGATGGGCGGCGGATCGATGCGAGCGATCCGGCCGACGCCATGCGCAACGAGATCGGCTTCGTCTCAAGCCGCCGCGCCGAGGAGAGCATCGCCGCGAACATGGCGGTGCGCGAGAACATCTACATGAACCCGGCCGCGACCGGCAAAGGCGTGACCGAGATCGTCAGTCGAAGCGCCGAGCGCGCCGACGCGCGCGCCGCGCTGAAACGGTTCTCGATCAAGGCGGAGGACACCGAGCAAGCGGTGGCGACGCTCTCCGGCGGCAACCAGCAGAAGGTCGTCGTGGCGCGCTGGATGGAAGCGAAGGTGCGCCTGCTTGTGCTCGAGGAGCCGACGATCGGCGTCGACGTGAGCTCGAAGGCGGAAATCTACCACCTGCTCAAGCTCTCGCTTCAGAAGGGAATGGCCGTGCTTCTGATCTCGTCGGATTTCGAGGAGGTGGAGCGGATCTGCCATCGCGCGCTGGTCTTCAGCCGCGGCCACGTCGTGGCGGAAATCCCGCATAGCGGTCTGACCATTACCCACCTGACGGCAACCGCGTCCGGCGGCCATTCCGTGGCGCATGCTGGGGCAGCATCATGAGCGAGATCGGCGCACCGCGCACTGTCGGCACGATCGTCACCCGCGCGATCTCGGTCTGGGGCCTGCTCGTTCTCCTCGTGCTCCTGATCATCGTCTTCTCGCTGCTCAAGCCCGACACCTTCCTCACCTATTTCAACATCCGCTCGATTCTCTCCAACAAGTCGGTGCAGGCGATGGTCGCGCTCTCCGTCTTCATCCCGATGACGGCGAACCAGTTCGACCTTTCGGCCGGCTTCAACATCGGCATCAGCCAGGTGCTGGCGATCGGGCTGCAGGCACAGGGCGTGCCGTGGTGGGCGGCCTCGCTGCTGGTAATCCTGCTCGGCGCCTTCGTCGGCCTAGTGAACGGGCTCCTGGTGACGCGCATCAAGATCGATTCCTTCATCGCCACGCTCGGCACCGGCACGGTGCTCTATGGCCTCAATGCCTGGTTCACCGGCGGCCAGCAGGTGCTCGCCAACCTGCCGCCGGAGTTTCTGGCGATCTCCGGCAATCTCTGGATCATCCCCGCGCCGGCGATCTATGTGCTCGTTATCAGCCTGGCGCTGTGGGTGGTGTTCGAATATCTGCCGCTCGGGCGCTATCTCTACGTGCTCGGCGCAAGCCCCCGCGCCGCGGAGCTGAACGGCATCTCGGCGAAGCGCTACATCACGCTCGGCTTCATCGCCGCAGGCGCGCTTGCCGCCTTCGCCGGCGTCGTGCTGCAATCGCAGCTGCAGGTCGGGCAAAGCTCGGTCGGGCAGGAATATCTGCTCCCGTCGTTCACCGCCGCGCTCCTCGGAGCGACATCGATCCGCCCCGGGCGCGTCAACGTCTGGGGCACGGTACTTGCGGTCGCCGTGCTGGCGGTCGCGGTCGCGGGTCTGAACCAGCTCGGCGCGCCTTTCTTCGTCGAGCCGCTCTTCAATGGCTCGATGCTGATCCTTGCCGTCGGATTGGCGGTGCAGGCAGCCCAGCGCCGCTCCAAGCGCGGGACGGAGGCCGACCGCGCGGCCTCCGTCGCCGCGACGGCGCCGGTGGGCGAATAGGAGCAATGGAGTGAGTAGAGACTACGACGACCTGCCGGAGAATGCCGCCGCCAGCCCGGCGCTCAGTCCCGAATGGTTCAAGTCGCGCTGGGGCCCCGACGACCAGAAGGGCAACGGCAACTTGATGACGCCGGCGAAGACGCTTCAAGCGCTGAAGCTCGTCAGAAGCGGCGAGGTGGTCAGCCTCGGCATGCCCTACGACACGAAGATGCCGATCGCGCCCGGCCGCGCCTATGCGCTCCGAATGCCGGGCGGCCCGACCGGCGGCCCCTACGGCGAGAAGAGCCGCACCATCTGGAACGACGAGTTCATCGCGACCGAGATCGGTCAGATCGGCACGCAGATGGACGCGCTCGGGCATCTCGGCTCGATGTGCGGCTTCCGCGGCGACAAGACCAAGATGCTCTTCTACAACGGCAACAAGCTCTCCGACATGTGGTCGCCCTACGGGCTCACGAAGCTCGGCATGGAGAACGCGCCGGTCTTCATTACGCGCGGCGTGCTCTTCGACGTGCAGGGACTGAAGGGCCGCGTGCTCGACGTCGGCGAGCCGATCACGCTCGCCGACCTGAAGGCCTGCCTGAAGCGGCAGGGAATCAGCGAAGAGTTCCTTCACGCCGGGCGACGCGGCTTTCGTCAGGACCGGCCACGGCTCGCGCTGGTATACGGAGACGAAGACCTTCTACGACGGCGCGCCCGGAATTATTCTCGAATGTGCAAAGTGGTTCGCGCGCCTTGAAGTCGTCATCGTCGGCGCTGACAACTTCGCCGTCGAAGTGGTGCCTCCGGTCGATCCGGACGTTTTCCATCCCTGCCACCAGCACCTCATCATGGAAAACGGCATCTACCTACACGAAGGAATGACCTTTGAGGGCCTGGTCGAACGCAACGTCTTCGAGTTCGCTTACGTCTTCGCACCGCTCAAGATCGTCGGCGCGACCGGCTCGCCCGGCAATCCGATCGCCGTTCTCTAGCCTCGGACGCCACTGCGCTAGGACTGGCGAGGGGTCATGAAGCCCGCTCTCGGCGTCTGCTACTATCCGGAGCAATGGCCGGAGCGGATGTGGGCGTCGGACGCGCGCCGGATGGCGGACGCCGGCTTCACCTATGTCCGGATCGGCGAATTCGCCTGGAGCAAGATCGAACCCGAGCCCGGAAAGATCCGGCTCGACTGGCTGACCCGCGTCTTGGACGTGCTCCACCAGCGCGGACTGAAGGTCGTGGTCGGCACACCTACAGCAACCCCTCCACGCTGGCTCGTCGCCAAGATGCCCGACATGTTGCCGGTCGATGCCGAGGGACGTGCGAAAAAATTCGGCTCGCGCCGGCACTATTGCTTCTCGCACAAGGGCTACCGTACCGAGTGCGCGCGGATCGCGACGCTGGTCGCATCCGCCGTGAAGCGGCACCCCGCGCTTGCGGCGTGGCAGATCGACAACGAATACGGCTGCCACGACACCACGCTTTCTTATTCTGAAGCTGCGCTTCACGGATTCCGCCAGTGGCTCCGCGCCCGATACGGAACGATCGAGGCGCTGAACGCGGCCTGGGGCAACGTCTTCTGGTCGATGGAATATCGCGACTTCGACGAGATCGAACTTCCGAACCTGACTCCGGCGGACGCGAGCCCGACACACTGGCTCGACTTCCGCCGCTACTCCTCCGACCAGGTCGTCGCGTTCAACAAGGTGCAGGTGGACATCCTGAGGTCGATCACGCCGAACTTGCCAATCGCCACGAACTACATGGGCGGCATGACCGCCTTCGACCATTTCCGGCTGGGCGAAGACCTCGATTTCGCAAGCTGGGATTCCTATCCGGTCGGTCAGATCAACAGCCGCGGCGGCGCGTCCGATCGCAAGGCGCGTTATGCGCGCCAGGGCGATCCCGACCTCCAGGCCTTTCATCACGATCTCTACCGCGCGGTCGGAAGGGGCCGCTTCTGGGTGATGGAGCAGCAGCCCGGCCCGGTGAATTGGGCGGCGGCAAATCCCGATCCCCTCCCCGGCATGGTCAGGCTCTGGACCTGGGAGGCGCTCGCGCACGGCGCGGAGGTCGTCTCCTATTTCCGCTGGCGGCAGGCGCCCTATGCGCAGGAGCAGATGCATGCTGGGCTGATGCGGCTGGACGACAAGCCGGCGCCCGGCCTCGGCGAGGCGAAGCAGGTGGCGGGCGAGAGCGCAGCGATCGAGTTCGCACCGCCGGAAAAAGCCGAATGTGCGATCGTCTATGACTACGAGAGCGCCTGGGCCTGGGCGATCCAGCCACAGGCCGAAGGCTTCAGCCATTTCCAAGCGGCCGCAATGCAGTATCGGCAGTTGCGCAAGTTCGGGCTGAACGTCGACATCGTCTCGGCCGACACGGCCGACCTCTCCGGCTACAAGCTCGTCCTCGTGCCGGCGCTTTTCGCCTGGACCGACGCGCTGACCGAGGCGCTGTCGCGCGCCGACGCGCTCGTGGTCGTCGGCCCGCGCTCCGGTTCAAAGACCAAGGACTTTCATATCCCGGCAGCCCTCCCTCCCGACCTTCCCTCGCAGCTTCTCGATGTGAGGGTCGTGCGCGTCGACAGCCTGCCGGACTACGCGCCCGTTCCGATCAAGAGCGGCGGTCATGTCTTCAAATGGCGCGACAAGATCGAGACGACCGCCGAAGTCTATTTCGAAGCAGAGGATGGGTGGCCCGTCCTCGTCGGCCGCGACCGCTTCTTCTATCTCGCCGCGCTGCTCGACGATGATGCGCACGCCAAGATCACGCGCCGTCTCGTCGATCTTGCCGGGCTGGAGCCGCTCGATCTGCCGCATGGCGTGCGCACGCGAAAGTGCGGCGCGACCACCTTCGTCTTCAACTACGGGCTTGAGACGCACGATCTCGAAGCGCTCGGCTTTTCCGGTCCGTTCGGTCTCGACGGCGCGAAGCTTGCGCCCGCCGGCGTCGCGACGGCGCGGAGTTAGTCAGACGAGAAGCCGCCGCATGACCTTATGGAACCGCGCGCGGACTGCTTCGCGAGCGCGGTGGCGACCGTCGGCGACCTGCTTGACCCCGCGCGCCCAGACGGTGTCCACGACGGGGCCCTTCGAGGCGAATATCCAGCCATCGAGAATGCGATCGCCCGTGCGGCCTTCGATCATGGTGCCCTCGGCTTTCAGCGAGACAATGTCGGCCGGCGCGGCGGGCGCGATGCCGGAGGCTGCCTCACCAAGCGCCTGAGCGCCGCCCGACACGGCCTCGTCGTAGACGACGCGCCCGGTCGACTTGCCGTCGGCGGTGATGATGTTGCGAGTGCGATTGCGGAGCCGCTGCGAATATTCGAGCTGGCGCAGCTCACCCGCCACATCGACGAGCACGTTCGAATCCGATCCGATGCCGAAATGCCCGCCGCGCAGCAGGAAGAGTTGACCGTTGAAGATGCCGTCGCCGAGGTTTGCCTCGGTGATCGGGCAAAGGCAGACCGCGGCGCCTGAGTCCGCGATGGCCTCCGTCTCGGAGGGAGTCATGTGGGTGGCGTGGATGAGGCACCATTCCGGCCCGATCTCCGCGTTGTCGAGCAGCCATTCGACCGGCCGCCGCCCCGACCAGGCGACGCACGCCTCAACCTCCCTCACCTGCTCAGCGGCATGGATGTGGACCGGTGCGCCATCGGCCATGGCGACGACGGCGCTCAGCTCGTCGGACGCCACAGCGCGCAGACTGTGCGGCGCGATGCCAACGGTGGCGCCCGGGAGCGCCGCGGCAGCCATGCGGCTCTCCTCGAGCAGACGCGCGAAGCCGCCGAGGTCGGAGATGAAGCGGCGCTGGCCCGCGGTCGGGGGCGCGCCGCCGAAATCGCTGTGCGCGTAGAAGACCGGAAGCAGCGTCATGCCGATACCGGCTTCGGCTGCCGCTGCAAGAACACGCTTCGCCATCTCGGCATGGTCGGCGAATGGCGTGCCGTCGCGATCGTGATGCAGGTAGTGGAACTCGCCGACGCGGGTGAAGCCGGCCTCAAGCATCTCGACATAGACCTGGCCGGCAATGGCCTCCACGTCGTCCGGCGTCACCGTCAGCGCGACCGCATACATCGCCTCGCGCCAGGTCCAGAAATCGTCGGCCTCGGCGCTGCGGTGCTCGGCGAGCCCGGCCATGGCGCGTTGGAAAGCGTGGCTATGCACGTCGGCCATGCCGGGAACGGCGATGGCGTGGCGCTCGTCGCTCGCCTGCGGGGGCGTGTCCGGCGTAACGGAGGCCAGCACGCCGTCCTCGATCTCGACGCGAACGTCGTCGCACCAGCCCTCAGGCAGCAGTGCGGTGGCGAAGTGGAGCGAGCTTTTAGCCATCGAGAATGCCGGGCAGGTCGAGCTCATGCTCGCGCGCGCAGTCGATCGCGATGTCGTAGCCGGCGTCGGCGTGGCGCATTACACCGGTCGCCGGATCGTTCCAGAGAACGCGCTCGATGCGCAACGCGGCCTCGGGCGTGCCGTCGCAGACGATCACCATGCCGGCGTGCTGCGAGAAGCCCATGCCGACGCCGCCGCCGTGATGCAGTGACACCCAGGTCGCGCCCGAGGCGCAATTCAGAAGCGCGTTCAGAAGCGGCCAGTCGGAAACGGCGTCGGAGCCGTCGCGCATCGCCTCCGTCTCGCGGTTCGGAGAGGCGACGGAGCCGGAATCGAGATGGTCGCGGCCGATGACGATCGGCGCCTTCACTTCGCCCGACGCCACCATCTCGTTGAAGGCAAGCCCAAGCCGATGCCGGTCGCCTAGGCCCACCCAGCATATGCGCGCCGGAAGACCCTGGAACTTGATGCGCTCCTTCGCCATGTCGAGCCAATGATGGAGGTGCCTGTTCTCCGGGAGCAGCTCTTTCACCTTCGCGTCAGTGCGGAAAATATCCTCCGGGTCGCCGGAAAGCGCGGCCCAGCGGAAGGGCCCGACGCCGCGGCAAAAGAGCGGGCGGATATAGGCCGGCACGAAGCCGGGAAAATCGAATGCGTCGGCGACGCCTTCCTCCTTCGCCATCTGGCGGATGTTGTTGCCGTAGTCGAGCGTCGGAACGCCAGCGTGCGCGAAGTCGAGCATAGCGCGAACATGCTCGGCCATCGAATGCTTCGCGGCCTTCTCGACCGCGTTCGGGTCGCTCTCACGCCGGGAGAACCATTCGGCGAGCGTCCAGCCTTTGGGGAGATAGCCGTTGCGCGGATCGTGCGCCGAGGTCTGGTCGGTGACGACGTCCGGCTTCACGCCACGGCGCACCAGCTCCGGAAAGATTTCGGCGGCGTTGCCGAGCACGCCGACGGAGAGCGGCTTCTTCTCCTTGCAGGAGCGCTCGATCATCTGAAGCGCCTCGTCGAGGCCTTTTGCCTGTGTGTCGAGGTAGCCGGTCTTGAGCCGCATCTCGATGCGGCTCGGCTGGCATTCGACCGCAAGCATCGAGGCGCCGGCCATGGTCGCCGCAAGCGGCTGCGCACCGCCCATGCCGCCGAGTCCCGCGGTCAGGATCCATTTGCCGGAAAGGTCGCCTTGATAGTGCCTGCGTCCAACCTCGACGAACGTCTCGTAGGTGCCCTGCACGATCCCCTGGCTGCCGATGTAGATCCAGGAGCCGGCCGTCATCTGCCCGTACATCATCAGCCCGAGCCGATCGAGCTTGTGGAAATGCTCCCAGGTCGCCCAGTGCGGCACGAGGTTGGAATTGGCGATCAGCACGCGCGGCGCGTCGGCGTGCGTGCGGAAAATGCCCACCGGCTTGCCGGACTGGACGAGCAGAGTCTGATCCGCCTCAAGTTTCCGCAGCGCCGTGACGATGCGATCAAAACTCTCCCAGTCGCGCGCGGCGCGGCCGATGCCGCCATAGACCACGAGCTCGCCCGGCCGCTCCGCCACGTCCGGATCGAGGTTGTTCATGAGCATGCGGAGCGGCGCTTCCGTCAGCCACGACTTCGCGGAGATTTCCGCCCCGCGCGGCGCACGGATGACGCGGGCATTGTCGATGCGGGTCATGCAGTCCTCTTTTCGGCGGCGCGCCAGGCGAAGGAAAGACAGGCTTTGAGTGCGGTCTCCAGCGTACGGCGCATTCTCTCCGCGTACGCCTCATCGTAGGCGGGCGGCCAATTCTTCTCGTTCGGCTTGGCGAGCGGCTCGACGAGATAGGAGCGGCAGGAAAGCTCCATCTGGATCGCGTGCACGCCGAGCTCCGGCTGACCGTAGTGACGCGTGATCCAGCCGCCCTTGAAGCGTCCGTTCAACACCCAGGAGAAGCTGGAGGCGTCACACACGGCCTGGATCACGTGCGCGAAAGTGGAATTGCAGCTCGCGCCCGAATTCGTGCCGACATTCATGACCGGCAGCTCGCCTTCGAAGAGCCGCGGGATGACCGAGCGGATCGAGTGGCAATCGTAGAGAACGACTGTCGGATGCCTCTTCGCAAGCCGCGCGATCTCCCCGACCAGCGCCGAATGATACGGTTCAAAATAGACCTTCCGCCGACGCGCGATCTCGCTCGCGTCTGGCTCTCGTCCGGCCTCGTAGAGAGCCTCGCCGTCGAAGGTCTCGGTCGGGCAAAGGCCGGTCGTCGCCTGACCGGGGTAAAGCGAAACGCCGGACGGGTCGCGGTTCACGTCGATCACGGTCCGCGAATGCGTAGCGCGAATGACCGTTGCGCCCATCCCCGGCGCAAAGCCGTAAAGCCGCTCGATCCACCAGTCCGTGTCCTTGCGCGCGAGCCAAGGCGAGACGAGGTCCGCCTCGATCTCCGGCGGGATCAGGATGCCGGTGTGCGGAATGCTGAGGAGAAGCGGAGCCCCGCCGCGAACGATCTCGACGATGTCGCTGTTCGGTTCGGTCATGCGAGGCCGGGCAGGAGATCGGCCCCGGCGGCCGCCGCGATCGCACCGCTTCTGACAAGCGTAATCGCCGCTTCGATGTCGGGGGCCAGATGGCGATCCTCTTCGAGCTTCGGCACGCGCGCACGAAGCGCGGCGCGGACCGCTTCGAGCGGCTGGCTCGAAAGAAGCGGCGCATGGAACTCGCAACCCTGCGCCGCCGCGAGAAGCTCTATCGCGATCACCGCGAAGAGGTTCTCGGCCATCGGCACGAGCCGCCGCGCGCCGTGCGCGGACATCGAGACATGGTCTTCCTGGTTGGCCGAGGTCGGGATCGTGTCGACGCTCGCCGGGTACGCCCGCTGCTTGTTCTCCGAGACGAGCGCGGCCGCGGTCACCTGCGCCATCATGAAGCCGGAGTTGAGTCCCGGTTTCGGGGTCAGGAAGGCCGGCATCCCGGAAAGCGCCGGATCGACCAGCATCGCGATCCGCCGCTCCGCCAGCGAGCCGATCTCGCAGAGCGCGATCGCCACGATGTCGGCGGCGAATGCGACCGGCTCCCCGTGGAAGTTGCCGCCGGAAAGCGCTTCGCCCTCCTCCGGGAAGATCAGCGGATTGTCGGAGACGCCGTTTGCCTCCGTCGCAAGCGTCGCCGCGGCGCTCCGCAACAGATCGAGCGCGGCGCCCATCACCTGCGGCTGACAGCGGATGCAATAAGGATCCTGCACGCGCTCGTCGCCAACGCGATGCGATTCACGGATCGCGCTTCCCTGCATCAACGTGCGCAGCGAGTCGGCCGCCTCGATCTGCCCGCTGTGGCGCCTTAGCCGATGGATGCGCGGATCGAAGGGCGCGTCGGAGCCGCGCGCCCCGTCCGTCGCAAGCGCGCCGGTGACGAGCGCCGTGCGGAACGCAAGCTCCACTTCGAAGAGGGCCGCGAGCGCGAAGGCGGTCGAAAACTGTGTGCCGTTCAGGAGCGCAAGCCCCTCTTTTGGCCCAAGCGCAATCGGGGTGAGGCCCACAGACTTGAGCGCCGCGTCCGCCGGCCGCCGCGCTCCGTCGACGAACACCTCGCCGACGCCGAGCATCGCCGCGGTCATGTGGGCAAGCGGGGCAAGATCGCCGGAAGCGCCGACTGAGCCTTGCGCAGGCACGACCGGGATGATGCCGCGCTCAAGCATCACGCCGAGGAGGTCGAGCGTCTCGAGCCGGACTCCGGAGGCCCCCTGCGCGAGGCTCGCGAGCTTCAGCGCCATCATCAGCCGCGCGACCGCAATCGGTATCGCGTCTCCGACACCGGCCGAATGCGAAAGCACGATATTCTTCTGCAGCGCCGCGAGATCGGCGGCGTCGATTCTGACCGTCGCGAGCTTCCCGAAACCGGTGTTGATGCCGTAGACCGGCTCACCCTTCGCGACGATCGCGGCGACCGCTTTCGCCGCTGCTTCGACGCGCGGCCGGCAGGCTGCATCGAGTGTTACGTCGGCGCCGCGATAAATCGCGCGCCAATCTGCAAGCGATGCTTCGCCAGGCTTCAGCACGATCGCGCTCAAATTCCTCCCCGATAACGGCGATGCAGCGGATTGAAGCCGATCGGATAGACGAGCTCGGCCGGCCGCTCCGCGTCCCACACCGCGATGTCGCACCGCTTGCCGGATTCGAGCGTGCCCATTTCCGACAGTTTGCCGAGCGCGCGCGCCGCATTCCGCGTGACGCCGAGCAGACATTCCTCGACCGTCAGCCCGAAGAGCGTCGCCGCCATATTCATGGCGAGGAGCAGCGACGTGAGCGGTGAGGAGCCGGGATTGCAGTCGGTCGCGACCGCCATCGGCACACCGGCCCGCCGCAGCGTCGCGACCGGCGGCCTTTGCGTCTCCTTTAGAAAATAGAAAGCGCCGGGAAGGAGCACAGCCACCGTACCGGCTTTTGCCATCGCGGCGACCCCCTCCTCGCCGAGATATTCGAGATGGTCGGCGGAGAGGGCGCCGTAACCGGCCGCGAGCTTGGCGCCGCCGAGGTTGGAAAGCTGCTCGGCATGAAGCTTCAGCGGCAGGCCATGCTTACGCGCCGCATCAAAGACACGCGCCATCTGCTTGGGTGAGAAGGCAATTGTCTCGCAGAAGCCATCGACGGCGTCGGCAAGTCCCGCCGCCGCGACGTGCGGTATCTGCATGCTGCAGACCTGATCGATGTAGCCATCCTTGTCGCCATCCGCTTCGGGAGGCAGCGCGTGCGCGCCGAGGAACGTGCGCACGACCGTGATATCGCGCGCTTCGCCGAGCCGCGTTGCGGCACGCAGCATCTTCGCCTCGCTCTCGCGGTCGAGGCCATAGCCGGACTTCACCTCGATCGTGGTTACGCCTTCGGCGATCAGCGCGTCGAGGCGCGGCAACGCCGCTTCGACCAGCGCGTCCTCACTCGCCGCGCGGGTCGCTCGCACGCTGGAAAGGATGCCACCGCCGGCGCGCGCGATCTCCTCATAGGTCGCGCCCCTCTGGCGCATCTCCCATTCCTCGGCACGGTCGCCGGCAAAGACGATATGCGTGTGGCAGTCGATCAGGCCGGGCGTGACGAGGCGGCCTTCGCAGTCGACGATCTCAGGCGCGGAGCGAAGAGCGTTTGGCAGCTCCGCCTCGGGACCGGCATAGAGGATCAGCCCCTGACCCGCGGCAACACAGCCATTCTCGACGATTCCGAGGCCTTCCCACGCCGGATCGCAAGTGGCGAGCCTCGCGTTGCGAAAGATCGTCTCGCGCGCCGCTCCGCTCATCTCTTCGCGCCTCCCTGACCTTCATCTTTGGATGCTTTGACGGAGTGCGGCAAGGGAACGGGGGAAAGACGCGAGCCGCTGCCACCACCAATGACCCGGCATGCGCGGAAGGGCGGCTCCCGCCAGCCGCTCTCGGACGAACCGTTGAGAAGCAATACTTCAGCGACCCCATGACAACGTTGGACATTTGAGTTGACAACGTTGTCATTCGTCCTAACGTTGTGGATGGGAAACGCCTGATGGCAACGATCAGAACCGTCGCCGCCCGCGCCGGCGTGTCGATCAAGACGGTCTCGCGCGTGATGAACGAGCCGAACTCGGTCGCCGCTGAAACGCGCGAACGCGTGCTCGCCGCCGCCGCCGAGCTCAATTTCGTGCCGGACCAGCGCGCGCGCGCCATGCGCTCCGGTCGCTCCGGCGTCGTCGGCTTCCTCTCCGACGTCATCGCGACGACCCCCTATTCGGTCGACATCGTGCGCGGCGTCGAGGACGCGCTTGCCGAGCGCGGGATGTCGCTCCTGATCGGCAACACCGAGAACCGGCCGGATGATCTTCCGCGGATCATGCGCTCGTTCCGCGCGAGCCGCGTCGAGGGTGTGATCTTCGCGACGATGTACCACCGCGACGCTGAGGAGTTCGGAGCGAGCGAGAACCTGCCGGCGGTTCTCGTTAACTGCTTCGCCGCGGCAGGCGCGATACCGACGGTGCTCCCCGACGACGAGGCCGGCGGATTTGCCGTCGGACGTCACCTCCTCGCGCTTGGCCACCGCCGCATCGCCTACCTGACGCTGCCGCCGAATGCAGAAGCGACGAAGCTCCGTCAGGCTGGTTTGACACGCGCCTTCGCCGAAGCCGGTGAGCCCTTCCCGGCCGACCTTGTCGTCACCGGCCAGCTCGGCTCTCCGAACTTTGACCAATCCTTCGCTTTCGAGGCGGCGTCGAAGCTGCTTTTGCGCGCCGACCGCCCAACCGCAGTCTTCTGCGGCAACGACGAAATGGCGCTCCAGGTCTACAACGCCGCCGCAGCGCTCGGCATCCGTATTCCCGATGAACTCTCCGTCGTCGGCTACGATGACTACCACCTCTTCTCCGAGGGGCTTCGTCCGGCTCTGACGACGGTCGTCCTCCCCTACCGGCGGATGGGCGAGATCGCGGCTGAGTTGCTCGTCAAGGGGATCAAGGATCGCGCCGCGAGGGCCGAGACGATCCGTGTTGAAGGGCCGCTCGTCGCGCGCGCCTCGACCGCGGCCCCTGTCAAAGCCGCGCGGCGCGCATGATTTTTCGAAACGAAGAAGCAACGGAAAAGGAGGAATCGCAATGAGGCTTACCACTTGGCTCCTGGCAGGTGCCACGCTTCTCGCCGTTGGCGGCGGCGCGATGGCGCAGGACGTGATCAAAGTCTGGCACCACGGCGGCCGCGGCGACGGCGAGCGCGAATCGATCGCCGCGTCGATCGACAAATGGAACGGCATGCAACCCGACATGAAGGCGGAGCTCGTGCTCCTGCCGGAGGGCTCCTATAACGAGCAGGTGCAAGCAGCCGCCCTTGCCGGCGACCTTCCGGACCTTCTCGACTTCGACGGGCCGAACTACGCGAACTACGCCTGGTCCGGATATCTCGCGCCGCTCAACGACCTCGTCTCCAAAGCGACGATCGACAACGAGATCCCCTCGCTGATCGCGCAGGGCACCTATCCGCCGGATGGCAAGCTCTACTCGCTTGGGCAGTTCGATTCCGGCCTCGCCATCTGGGGCAACAAGGCCTACCTCGAAAAGGCCGGCGTGCGCATCTCGACCAAGGTCGACGACGCCTGGACCATGGCGGAGTTCGAGGACGCGCTCGCCAAGCTGCAGGCGCTCCCCGAGGTCGAATACGCAATCGACCTGAAGCTCAGCTATGGCAAGGGCGAATGGTACACCTACGGCTTCTCGCCGATCATCCAGTCGGAAGGCGCCGACCTTATCAACCGAACGACATGGAAGGCGACCGGCACGCTCGACTCCGCCGGTGCCGTCGAAGGCATGAAGCATTTCCAGGACTGGGTGAAGAAGGGCTACGTCGTGCCGGCGTCGGCCGGCGACGACGCCTTCTACGGAAAGAAGAACGCCGCGCTCGCCTTCGTTGGCCACTGGATGTGGACGCCGCATCACAAGGGCCTTGGTGACGACCTCGTACTCCTGCCGGTGCCGAAGTTCGGCGACAAGCAGGCGACCGGAATGGGCTCGTGGTGCTGGGGCATCACCTCTTCGTCGAAGCACCAGGAGGCGACCGGCAAGCTGCTTGAGTTCCTGCTCTCCGACGACGAGATCCTGCCGCTCACCAACCGCAACGGCGCGGTTCCTGGCACCAAGACCTCGGTGGCGAAATCGGACCTCTACAAGGAGGGCGGCGCGCTCAGGCTCTTCGTCGATCAGCTGAACTCGATCGCGGTCCCGCGTCCCGCGCACCCGGCCTATCCGACGATCACCTCGGCCTTCGCGCAAGTCGTCGCCGACGTGATCGACGGCGCCGATCCGGCGACAAGCCTCGCGAGCGCCGCCAAGACGATCGACCAGGACATTGACGACAACCAGGGCTATCCGCCCTTCGCGACGCAGTAGCCTCCCAAGGTGGCGGTCGGGGCCTCGGCCCCGGCCGCTTTCTTGAAGTCGTTTCCGCGATGCGAGAACAGGCAGGACCGGAGAGCCTTGAGCGCAAGGCCGCTTGGATGTTGAGCGCGCCCGCGGTCGTTCTCGGCGCGATCTTCATTGTCGCGCCGTTCGCGCTCGCCATCGCGCTGTCGCTCTCCGATCAGCGACTCGTGCCGAACCCGAATTTGCCGACCCGCTTCATCGGCGTCACCAACTACGTTCGCCTCCTCGCCGATTCGAACTTCCGCCAGGCGTTCCTGAACACGCTTCTCTTCACCGTTCTCGTCGTGCCGTTCCAGACGGCGATCGCGCTGGCGCTGGCGATGCTCATCAATTCCAAACTGCCGGCGCGCAACATCTTCCGCGGCATCTTCTTCCTGCCGACGGTCATTACGATGGTAGTGGTGTGCGTGGTCTGGTTCTCGATGCTGAAGATCGACGGCTTCTTCAACCTCGTGCTCGGCGCCGTCACCTTCGGGAAGGTCGGCCCGATCGACTGGCTCAGGAACCCCTATACGGCGATGCCCGCGATCGTCCTGCTCTCGGCCTGGCAGGGCTTCGGGTTCCAGATGGTGATCTACCTGGCCGGGCTGCAATCGATCAGCCCGCAGCTCTACGAGGCGGCGCAGGTCGACGGCGCGACGCGCTGGCAGCAGTTCTGGAACGTCACCATGCCGTCGCTCAGGAACACGCACGTCTTCGTCGTCGTCACGACGACCATCCTGGCGTTCAAGATGTTCACGCAGGTCAACATCCTGACGCAGGGCGGGCCGCAGGGCGCGACGAGCACGCTGGTGCATTTCCTCTACGAGGTCGGCTTCCGCCGCGGCCGCGTCGGCTTCGCTTCGGCGACCGCAGTCGTCTTCTTCCTCGTCGTGCTCCTGATCACGCTTCTCCAGCGCGGGCTCTTCCGCTCCGAGGAGGAGACGCGATGAGCGACCGCACCGCGCTTATCGTCCGCCTCGCCATAGCGGGCCTCGTCACGCTGATGGTGCTCGGCCCGCTGGCGCTGATGTTCGCCACGTCGCTGAAGAGCGATCCGCAGCAAATTCTTGTCGATCTCGGCGGCTTCCGCGCATTCTGGGTGTCGCCGCACGACGCGTCGCCCGACAACTATCGCGCCGTCCTCGCCGACCGCCAGGCGCCGTTCCTGCGCTTCTTGTTCAATTCGGCGCTGATCGTCGTCTCGATCGTCGTGCTCGGCATCTTTACGAACTCGCTCTGCGCGTTCGCGCTGTCACGCCTGCGCTTCAAGGGTCGCAAGCTGCTGCTTGGAATCGTCGTCGCGCTGATGATCATTCCGGTCGAGGCGCTCGTCGTGCCCCTGCTTCTGATGGTCAACCGGCTCGGCATGCTCGACACGTATCAGGCGCAGATCATTCCCTTCATCGCGCATCCGTTGTCGATATTCCTCTTCTATCAGTTCTTCACCAAGCTGCCGAAGGACCTCGACGAGGCCGCCTACATGGACGGCGCGACGCCGTTCCAGATCTATCGCAAGATCGTGCTGCCGCTCAGCCTTCCGGTCGTCGCGACGGTGGCCATCCTGCAGAGTCTCGAATATTGGAACGCCTATCTCTGGCCGCTCATGGTCACGCGCGGGCCGGAGGTCCGGCCGGTCTCGCTGGCGCTCGCGCAGTTCTTCACCACCCCGCCCCCGCAATGGGGCAACCAGATGGCTTTTTCCGTCATGATGTCGCTGCCCGTCCTCGTGCTCTATCTCGGCTTCCAGCGCTGGTTCATCCAGTCGGTGGTGGGCAGCGCGGTGAAGGGCTGAAGCCCGGCCCGATGGCTTTCTCGCTTCCGGAGCATTGGGTCTGGGATTTCTGGCTCGCCCGCGACGGCGAGCACTATCATCTGTTCTTCCTGCAAGCCCCGAAGTCGATCGGCGACGCGGACGCGCGCCATTGGAACGTCTCGATCGGCCACGCCGTGTCGCGCGATCTCATCGACTGGACGCCGCTCGGGGCATGCTTCGCGCCGGCGACCGAGCCGGCATGGGACGACGGCACGACGTGGACCGGCTCGGTCATCCGCCACGCCGGGACGTGGTGGATGTTTTATACCGGCACCTCGAAGGCCGAAAGCCTCAGGAGGCAGCGGATCGGGCTTGCCACGTCGAGCAACCTCCACGACTGGCGCCGGCATCCCGACAATCCGATCCTCGATCTCGATCCCGCGCTCTACGAGGAGTACGATCCCGCCGCATGGCACGACCGCTCGCTGCGCGACCCGTGGGTAGCGCCGAACCCGATCGGCAGAGGCTTCAGGATGTGGTTCACCGCGCGCGCCAGGGAAGGCGAGCCGGACGGACGCGGCGTTATTGGCACCGCGTCATCCACGGACCTCGTGAGCTGGCGCTCTGAGCCGCCGGTGACATCACCGGGCGACTTCGGCGAATGCGAGGTGCCGGAATACTTCGTCGCGGGCGCGCATCACTATTTGCTCTTCTCGACCTCGGCGCGGCGAACGTCCGCGGCGCGGCTCGCGCGCCTCTCGGAAGCCCGCGAGCCGGCCGAGACCGGCACGCACTATTTTCTGGCGGAGAGTCCGCGTGGCCCGTGGCGTCTAGGCCCAACGCCGTTCCTCGCGGGCAAGGCGCTCGGCAGCCTTTATGCCGGGCGCGTGATCAACGATCCGTCCGGGCGGCTGGTCTTCCTCGGCTTCCTCGGCGACAGTCCCGAGGGCGGGTTCGTAGGTTCAATCTCCGATCCGATCCCGCTCGTCGTCAGAATGGACGGGAGCCTTGAGCTTCAAGCGAGGGCCCGGCAGGGCAGAGAGCCATAGACGCGCAACGGCGATCAGCCGTGCTGGCGTCACGCTCCGGTAACGCCAGGGCGATTCAGCGCTTGTCGCGCGACGTCGCGCCTACGCTTTGGAGGTGCCGGGCAACGCCCGACGCCGTTTCCGTGGAGCGCTCTGCGAAGCGCCGCAGCGTCGCCGCCTGCGCGAGCAGCGGCGTTTCGTGGCCGTTCGTCTCCACGTCCCCAAAACGGATGCCCCCGCCCCCTTCTTCGATGGCGTCCGCGACAGCCCGCAGCAGCATTGCAGCTGGCGGACTGACGGGCTCCACGTCGCAGGCGAGGTAGAAAATCCTCGCCCTCACAACGTCAAGCGAGAGTGGGGGGCTAGCTTCAGCGGTCACTTTGATCCTCCGGACTCGTTGGCTTTCGCCAGGCGGCCGCGGAAGGCATTCAACCTGTCGAGGCGTGACCAAAGCGTGACATGATTCTTAGCAGAGTCTGCCCCCGCCGGGCCACCCGGGCTGCATCGCAGAATCGACGGAAATCGGCTCGAAATCCGCGTAGAACGGCTTCTGGTATTCCGGGCCCGCCCAAATTACCTCACTGGGCCGCTCGCGCTGCGGTTCGCGAACGGCGCGGCGTGACGCAACCGAGGTGCTGTCTTCGGGTGCGAGGGCACGCCCGGCGCCGCGTTCGCCCGGATAGACGGCAGGCGAGAACCCGTCACGCTCGGCACTTGCGAGCAGCTTGCCGCGCACGAGCGTGGCGTTCGCCGGCAGGTCGGATTGCTTCACGGCCTGCCACCAGAGCGCCGCGACGCCGGCGACATGCGGCGCCGCCATGCTCGTCCCACTCTGCACCCTGAGCCCGCCGCCGGCCGCGGCCGAGACGATGTCGCGGCCGGGCGCGGTGATCTCGACGCCGCAATTGGAGAAGCTTGAGACTCGATAGCCACTCCGCGAGTTTGTGCGGTCGAGCGAGCCGACGGACACGATCTTGTCGGAGCCGCAGGGCGGGCAAGCCGTCATCACGTGCTCGCCGACCGCGTCACGGCGTGAATCGTTCCCCGCCGCCGCTATGATGATCGCTCCACCGGTGAACGGCTCCTGCAGGCGGAGCATGTGAAGCAGGCGCTCAAGCAGCTTGAGGTTGGCGCTGTAGGCCTCAAGCGCGACGGCGGTGGCGAGATCGCCGCTCCACCCTTCCTCGATGCGCTTTCTGACAGTCGCAGCGAAGTCGAAGCCGACGGACATCGAGATCACGTGCGCACCTTGCTCGTGCGCCCACAGAATGCTGCGGATCAACATGTCGGAGTTGCCGCCTTCGGATGCGAGCACGCGGCCGATCAGCGCGCAGCGCACGCCCGGCGCCACCCCGATCCGCACGCCGTCGACGTTGCGGCCGAAAACGACGCCCGCGCAGTGCGTGCCGTGCCCGTCTGCATCGCCGTTGCCGAGGCCGGTGAAATCCTTCTCAACGAGGCTGATGTTGCGAAACGCCGGGTGGGCCGCGTCGATGCCTGTGTCGAGGAGCGCGACCGTCACATCCGCCCCGGTATATTTCGAGCGGTCGGCGCCGACCGCGGCTATTCCCCACGACTGCCGCCGGCGCGTCCCCTCAACACCTGCGGTAGCGGGATCGAAATTCGCTGCCGCCACCGGCGAGAGCAGCCGCGTCGACATGACCTCGGCGGCCGCAATGAAATCCGGCTCCGCCGCCAGCTCCTGCAACTCCTGTGCTGTGAGCTTCTCGCGGTGGATCGCCGGACGCGGCGGCTCGCTCAGGAATCGTGACGGAGATTCAAGCGGTTGCCCGAGCACGCTCCGACCGAAGTGGTAGCGCGGCGTTGCACCTCCGCGGTTGAGAAGGACGGTATAGGTTCGATCCATGGGCCTCGTCCGCTCCTCGCTGTTCGCGGAATAAGAGAGAGAGGCGCGTGCCCCGAGCGTGCCCAGGCGTGGCGCAACCGTGACAACCCCCGGGCACCGACCGGCCTGGATCAATTTACACATGGTTAACGTCTCACTATCGTTTACGTGGCAATATCCCCCGGGGCGTGTTGGCTCGCGAGGGATCGGACAACGGCGGCTGAACGTCGCCACTCGGAGACCGGTTCTGCATGTCATGCAGGCTTTCACTTTTCGGTCCGCCAGCGCTTCTCGATCATGAGGGCCGGCCGGTTCCGGTGCCTGTCAAGACGTTTGCGCTCGCAGCCTATTTGATCCTGGCGGGCGGCAACGCGCCAGTTTCGCGGACCGCGCTTCGGCAGTTTTTCTGGGGCGGCGCCGACGCCAAGACCGCGGCCGCGAACCTTCGCAAGTTTCTGCTCCGCGTGCGCCTGCGGCAGCGGGAATATGGCGTGGAGCTCATCCAGGAGGAGCGAAACCACGTGCGGCTGGCCCGCACGGCGGAGACAGATCTCGGCTGGTTCCTGAAGACCGTCGGCGGGGAAGGCTCGGCCGACCTTGCGAGCCTCTGCGACATCTATCGCGGAGACCTAGCTTGAGGGTGTGGTTCTTGAGGAAACGGAAGCGCGCGAATGGCTGCAGGTGCAGCGCACGAAGCTCCGCGACGTGTTCATCAGCGCTGTCGCGTCACGCTTGGAGGCCGCAGCTCCGGACGCGGACAGAATGTTGCTCCGCGTTGCAGCGCGCCGGCTGATCGAGGTCGATTCCTACAACGAGACCGGCCACCGCACATTGATGCGGCTCTTCGCCGAGGAGCGCGAGCCGGCGCGCGTGCAAGGATGTCTATCTTGAGCTTGAGCAGCGCCTGCGCGACGACCTCGGCGTGGAGCCGGACGCCGCGACGGCCGAGCTGTTCCGCTCGTTGCTGCCGGAGCAGGCCGCCAACGCCCCCGTACCGGCGGAGAGGCGCGACATCAGTGCCAAGACGCCGCGATTGGAGCCCGTGCCGGCAACGCGCGGCCATCTGAGCACGGCTGCGGAAGACGGCGAACAAAGTGCCATCTTCTCGGGCCGGGCCGGGATACCGCGGATCACCATCCTGCCGCCCCGCCGCCGGCGGCCAGGATCTTCACCATCAGCTCGCGGGCTCGCTCATCGAGGATGTGACGATCGGTCTTTGCCGCTTCGAAGTCGCTCTCAGTCGTCGCTCCGCACACGGCTGGGAGTTCGAGCCGAAGCGGCAAGAAGGCGCTCCTTCGCAATTTCGACATCGACTATGTCGATCGAAACGCAGCTGCAAAATCGCGGCGGTGAGCCGTGGCTTGCGGTGAAGCTGGTCGACGCCGTCAACCGCGAGATTCTCTGGGTCGAGCAGTACGCGTTCAATCGCGAGACCATCGCCCGGCAGTACCGCGAGCTGTCGGTACGGATCGTCCTCGCTCCTCGTCGACACGATCGAGCGGACCGAGCTCGCACGCTACGATGTCGAGCACGACCCGACCGCCTACCACCTGTTCCTGATCGGGCAGCAGCTCTTGCGCACGCTCGACCTTCCAAGCGTCAGCAGGGCGCGCCGCGCATTCAAGTCGGCGATCAGCAGCTCCCCGGATTTCGTGCCGGCGATCAGCGGCCTAGCGCAGACCTTCCACATCGAGTGGCTGCTGATGGCGCGCGGTGACCACGATCTCCTGGCGAAGCCCGAGCATCTTGCGCGTCCGCTCATTGGAGATCGATCCGGACGATGCGCGCGGCTATCGCGAGCTTGGCGTATGCCGCCTCTACGCCGGCCGCTTCGATGAAAGCCTCGCGGCGCTTCAGCCAGGGGGAGCGCCGCAACCCGCAATATCGCCGACCTTCTCGCCGACTATGCCGACGCCTGCAGCACGCCTGCGACGCGTCGCCGGCGCTGCAGAAGATCAACCAGGCAATCGAGCTCAATCCGCTCTGCCCGGACCGCTACTGGTGGACGGCCGGCGATGCGAACTTCCATCTCGAGCGTTACGACGACGCTATCGCTTGCATGTCCCGCATGCGCGACCAGAGCCCCGCTTATCGGCTGATCGCCGCGTCCTGGGCGATGCTCGGCGATCGCGACCAGGCGACGGAGTACGTCCGCAAGGCGAAGGAAATCCACCCCGACTTCAACGTCAACGGCCTGGCTTTCGATCGTGCCGCATCCGCGATCCGGATTTCGCACGCCGACTACGAACAGGGTCTGCGCGAAGCGGGGTTCAACTGAGCTCGGACCGAGACAGAGGAGACCTCGTGTCAATCCGCCGGAGCCGTAGATCGACTCGAAAGCAACGGCTCCGAGCGGCAAGACGACCAGAGCGAAGAGATAGGCGGTGCGGCCACGCTGATCCTGAAAGCGGCCGCACGCCGCCCCCGAAGCAAGCACGGTGTTTGCACTCCAGGCTCGATAGGGCCTGCGCGTGGAGGCGGCGTATTGCGCCGATTTGGAGAGAACTGAAGAGGAGAAATGCTGATGAAGAACATTGTTCTTTTCCGCTTGGCGAATGACGGCTCGATGTGGGTTGCCGATCTCGATGCGGGCACTGTCGAGCAGACCGACGCCTTCGACGTCGATCAGGAAGGCAGCGGTGTTGACATTGCGGCAGAGGCGAGCACGCGTTCCGACGCGGCTTCGCACAACCTCTATCGCGACGGCGTCGACTTCGCGGCAGCCGGCGACGGCGCGTTCCGACGCGGCGTCGCATCAGGTACTACCGCGATGGCGTCGACTTCGCGGCAGCCGTGGACGGCCGTTCCGATGCGGCGTCGCATCAGTACCTACCGCGATGGCGTCGACTTCGCGGCAGCCGGGACGGCGCGTTCCGACGCGGCGTCGCATCAGTTCTACCGCGATGGCGTCGACTTCGCGGCAGCCGGGACGACGCGTTCCGACGCGGCGTCGCATCAGTACTACCGCGATGGCGTCGACTTCGCGGCGGCCGGGAGGCACGTTCCGACGCGGCGTCGCACAACCTCTACCGTGACGGCGTCGACTTTGCGGCAGCCGGGACGGCGCGTTCCGACGCGGCGTCGCACCACCTCTACCGCGAGGGCGTCGACTTCGCGGTCGCGGCGAAGACACGGTCTGGCGCGGCCTCGCACCAGTACTTCCCGAGCCGCTGAGCCGCTGACATGCAAGCAGCGCGAATTCCTGAGAGTCTCGAGTGCGGAAATCGCGCTACTTACGAAGCGCGGTGCAGCCGAAGAAAATTCCGATCGGCTGCGCCGCGCCACCGAGACCGTGGCGCACATGCGTCAGAACTTCGCCCGTTTCGGCATTACGCGCCTTGCCGATGTGACCGGCCTTGACTGCATCGGAATCCCGGTCTGGATGGCAGTTCGTCCGAACTCGAAGACGCTCGCCGTCAGCCAGGGCAAGGGACTGAGCAATGCCGCCGCGCAGGCCTCCGCCGTCATGGAGGCGGCCGAGGTCGCGACTGCCGAGCGTCCCGCCTTCGAAACCCGAATCGCGTCGATGCAGGAGCTCGCAGCCGCGGGCGAGCGCGCGCTGCCTTGCGCAAACCTCGTAGCGCGCGGCCAGAAGCCACTCGCTGACGACGAGCCGATTGCCTGGGTCGAGGGCTACGACCTTCTGCAGGATAGGACGGCCTGGGTGCCGGCCGAGGCCGTCGTGCTCGCGTCCGCACCTGTTGGCGGGAGGGCCCGCTACTGGCAATCGAGCGACGGGCTTGCTTCCGGCAACATCCTGCTCGAGGCCGTCGTGCACGGCCTTTGCGAGCGCATCGAGCGCGATGCAAGCGTGCTCTGGCAGTTCCTCTCCGACGCAGACGTGTTCGACCGCTGCGTCGACCCCGCCTCGCTTGAAGACGAAGCCGTCGACACGCTCGTCGCGCAGATCGACCGCGCCGGGTTCCGCGTGCGCCTCTTCGACATCACCAGCGACGTCGGTGTTCCTGTCTCCTTCGCCGATCATCGCGCCGAAGCCCGACGGCTTCGAGCAGCACTGGAAGCATTTCGACCTGTCGAGCGGGTCGGGCTGTCACCCATCCCTCGCCCGCGCGGCGATCCGCGCCATCACCGAGGCCGCGCAAAGCCGCGTCACCTCGATCACCGGCGCGCGCGACGACTTCGACCCGAACCTCTACCGCACCCAGCTCAAGGCGGATCTGAAGCCCTACCTCGGGGCCGAGCCGGCGCGGCGGGCGGTTAGAGCCGACGAGCCCGGCAGCGAGGACAACCTCGCCTTCATGCTCAGCAAGCTGCGCGATGCCGGCGTCCGCGCTGTAGTCGTCGTTCCGCTCGACGTCGGCGAGGGCTTTGCGGTCGCCAAGGTTCTCGTTCCGGAACTTGAGAACCCGCCCGGCGAGCGCCGCCAGCGCTTCGGGCGTCGCGCTCTGAAATTCATGATGGGGATGCGATGAAAGTCTTGTTCGCCGGGCCAAGCCTTCACGGCGCCGATTGGTCTGCCGATCGGCAGGGGGATCTCGCAGCTCGACCGCCGCGGCCCCGCCGCGCAGGGCGACATCACCCGCGCCGTGCTCGAAGGCGCGACGGTAATCGGTCTGATCGACGGCCTCTACGAGGACATGGCCGCGCCCTGGCACAAGGAGATCCTCTTCGCGCTTGAGAACGGCGCGCAGGTCTTCGGCGCGGCGAGCATGGGCGCACTCCGCGCCGCCGAATGCGCCGAATTCGGCATGATCGGCGTCGGCGCGGTGTTCGAGCGCTACCGCAGCGGCGAGCTTGACGACGACGCCGCTGTGGCGCAGCTGCACGCGCCGGAAGAGCTCGGCTACCTGCCGCTGACCGAGGCGCTGGTCAACGTCGAGGCGACGATCGAGCGCTTCCTGAAGCTGCAGGCGATCACCGAAGAGGAAGCGGAGCGGCTCGACGCAAGCGCCCGCGCCCTCTTCTTCAAGGAGCGCACCTACCCGCGCATCCTCGCCGAAGCCGGGCTGAACGGAGGGCGAGCGCGGCAAGCGGCTCGCGGAGCTGATCAAGCGCTGCCGTGTCGACGCGAAACGCGAGGACGCGCTGATCCTCTTCGCCTACCTCGCCCACATGGAGCCGGTGCGCGCTCGCGCCGCCCGCCGACTGGCGGATGGAATCGACCTACACCTTCGCGCTGACCCTCAAGCGCGCGCGGAAATTCGCGGAAGCGACGGAACGGCCCGGCGAATCCATCGCCGCTTAGCGTGCTTCCAGAGCGTCAGGCGCCTATTCCACCCGCTCGAAAGCCATCGCGACGCCCTGCCCCACGCCGACGCACATCGTCGCAAGCGCGTAGCGCCCGGCGCGGCGGTCGAGCTCGCGCACGGCGGCGCCCGCAATGCGCGCGCCCGACATCCCGAGCGGATGACCAAGCGCGATCGCACCGCCGTTCGGGTTGACGTGCTCCGCGTCGTCGGGAAGGCCGAGCTGCCGGAGGCAGGCGAGCGCCTGGCTGGCGAAGGCCTCGTTCAGCTCCACGACGTCGAAGTCCGACACCTTCATCTTGAGCCGCTCGCTGAGCTTGCCGACGGCCGGCACCGGCCCGATCCCCATGATGCGCGGCGGCACGCCCGCCGAGGCCATGCCGAGCACGCGCGCAAGCGGCTTCAGTCCGTGCTGCGCAACCGCTGCCTCCGACGCCAGGATCATCGCCGCTGCCCCGTCGTTGACGCCGGACGCATTGCCGGCGGTGACCGTCCCGCCTTCACGCACGATCGGCCGCAGCTTGGCGAGCGCTTCGATCGTCGTGTCGGGGCGCGGATGCTCGTCCGCGGTCACGCTCGTCGGCGGCCCCTTCCGCGACGGCACGTCGACCGCCATCATCGCGTCGTCGAACCGCCCCGCGGCCACGGCCGCGGCCGCGCGCTCTTGCGAGCGAAGCGCGAAGGCGTCCTGGTCGGCGCGGCTCACCTGGAAATCCTGCGCCACGTTCTCGCCGGTCTCCGGCATGGATTCGACACCGTATTGCTCTTCATCAGCGGGTTGATGAAGCGCCAGCCGATCGTCGTGTCGTAAACCTCGGCGCTGCGCTGGAATGCCTCTGCCGCCTTCCCCATCACGAAGGGCGCGCGCGACATCGATTCCACCCCGCCGGCGATCGCAAGGTCGATCTCGCCGGCGCGGATCGCGCGCGCCGCCGCGCCGACCGCGTCGAGCCCGGAGGCGCAGAGCCGGTTCATCGTGGCGCCGGGCACGCTTTCCGGCAGCCCCGCGAGGAGCAGCGCCATGCGCGCGACGTTGCGATTGTCTTCGCCGGCCTGGTTGGCGCAGCCGAGATAGACCTCGTCGACCGCCTCGCGGATCGAAGGATGGCGCTCGACAAGCGCGCGGATCGGGATGGCGGCGAGATCGTCGGTGCGGACGCGCGACAGCGCACCGCCGTAGCGGCCGATCGGCGTGCGAACCGGATCGCAGACGAAGACGTTCATCGTGCGAGCTTAACGCAGGGCGCGCGGAAAAGCGAAAGCGCGCCCCTACGGCACGTGCCGCTCGGTCGAGCCGGTATAGAGCTGGCGCGGACGGCCGATCCTCTGCGTCTCGTCCTCCACCATCTCGTTCCATTGCGCGACCCAGCCGACTGTGCGCGCGACAGCGAACAGCACCGTCAGCATGTTGTTGGGGAAGCCGAGCGCGCGAAGCGTGATGCCGGAATAGAAGTCGACGTTCGGATAGAGCTTGCGCTCGACGAAATACTCGTCGGTGAGCGCGACGTGCTCCAGCTCCATGGCGACCTCGAGCAGCCGGTCGTTGACGCCAAGCTCGTTCAGCACCTCGTGGCAGGTCTTCTGCATCACCTTGGCGCGCGGATCGTAGCTCTTGTAGACGCGGTGGCCGAAGCCGGAGAGGCGGAAGGGATCGTTCTTGTCCTTCGCCTTCGCGATGAATTGCGGGATGCGCTCCTTGCTGCCGATCTCGGCGAAGGTCTGCAACGCCGCTTCGTTGGCGCCGCCATGCGCAGGGCCCCAGAGGCTCGCGATGCCGGCCGCGATGCAGGCGAAAGGATTGGCGCCCGACGAGCTCGCAAGCCGCACCGTCGACGTCGAGGCGTTCTGCTCGTGGTCGGCATGCAGGATGAATATGCGATCCATCGCACGCGCGAGGATCGGGTTCACCTCGTAGTCCTCGCACGGCACCGCGAAGCACATGCGCAGGAAGTTCGACGCGTAGTCGAGGCTGTTCTTCGGATAGATGAAAGGCTGCCCGATGGAATATTTGAAGGCGTTCGCCGCGATCGTCGGCGTCTTCGCGATCATGCGGATCGAGGCGACCATGCGCTGGTACGGATCGCTGATGTCGGTCGAGTCGTGATAGAAGGCCGACATCGCGCCCACCATGCCGCACATGACCGCCATCGGATGCGCGTCGCGGCGGAAGCCGGTGAAGAAGCGCGCCATCTGCTCATGGATCATGGTGTGGCGCGTCACGCGGTAGTCGAAGTCGTCCTTCTGCTCCGGAGTCGGCAGCTCGCCATAGAGCAGCAGGTAGGCGACCTCCAGAAACGTCTTCTTCTCCGCCAGCTCGTCGATCGGATAGCCGCGGTAGAGCAGCACGCCCTCGTCGCCGTCGATGATAGGTGATGGACGAGGCGCAGGAGGCGGTCGAAGTGAAACCAGGGTCGAATGTGAAGCGGCCGGTCTTCTGCGTAGAGCTTGCTGATGTCGATGACCTACGGCCCGGTCGTGCCGTCGAGGATATCGAAATCCCAGCTCTCGTTGCCGATTGTCAGCGTGGCCGTCTTGTTGCTCATTTTTCACCTCGCCGCGATCCTCAGGCCCTAACGGCCGATGGTGTTCCTGTCGAGGGGCGGCCTGACTTGCGCGAG
Source organism: uncultured Alphaproteobacteria bacterium (assembly GCA_963761005.1). GTDB lineage: Bacteria > Pseudomonadota > Alphaproteobacteria > Rhizobiales > Afifellaceae > DASWJZ01. The sequence continues at coordinate 783 of CAVXFK010000016.1, read as the reverse complement.
CATCAACTGCCGGCATCTTTGTCTCGGATCGGCGCGTCGAGCCCCCAACCGCGATATATTGTTGCACCGCACGCTAAATCACAAGTCCATCTCGCGCGTGCGGTAGGGAAGACGCTCGGCGGGATTGCCACAATTCTGACGGACATGAAAAAACATGCTCAAATCCGGGAATGCTGAGGAGGCACGCGCCTTGCGCCAGGCACTCCGATTGACGAATTCACCGCCGTCTGGCCAAACATCGGCATCCCGTGATATCGGCCGCCCGCAAGCGGGCAATCGGCACGCCCTGACCGATCAGCTCCAGACGAACGCGAACAGCCGGAGGCGACGATGGAACCCATGAGCCTCGGTGACACCACCGAACGACAGGCAGCGCGCCCGAAAGCCGCCGCCAGAAGGCACCGGACAGCGCTTCGTCGTCCGTTTCGCCGGCGATTTCGGCGACGGCGTGCAACTCGCCGGTCACCAGTTCGCGACGGCCGCTGCGGCAGAAGGCGCCGACCTGATGGCGCTGCCGGACTTCCCGGCCGAGATCGCGCGCCGGCCGGCACCACTTCGGCGTCTCCGCCTACCAGGTGCAGTTCGGGGCGGGTGAGGTTCTGACCCCGGGCGACGAGGCCGACGTGCTCGTCGCTTCAACCCGGCGGCCTTCGTCACCGACATCCAGTTCCTGAAGCCCGGCGGCACCGTCGTCTACGATGAGGGCGCCTTCAACGAGCGCGCCTTCATGAAGGCGGGGCTCACGGCGACGCCCGTCGACGACAGCGGCGCGGCACCCTATCG
>CAVXFK010000015.1:0-252870 GCA_963761005.1 uncultured Alphaproteobacteria bacterium | reverse complement strand
CAGAGGAGCCAAAACAGCAACCGTCGCGACGAATGCGATCACGACGATGCCGAAGACGGCAAGCGGACGCCGCCACAGTCGGGCGATCGCGTGCTCGCCGCGAAACATGTCCTTGGGCGAGGTGACGCCGCGATAGGGAGGCTGAGCCAGCGACATTTGTTTCTTATGGGACGTGTCCAAGTTTCCGATCTTCGCCATGCCGAACTGTTTGTCTATTCCGACGCCTGCGCACGTCTCAGGCAATTCCTCCGACCGCTGCGGGCGGATCGTCTGCATATGCCCTCAGCGGCGTCAGATCCGGCAGATGGCAGGCGGCAAGCGTCCCGCCAGGTCTGACGGTCAGTTCGGGACGCTCTGCCAGGCATCGCTCGAAGGCCTGCGGACAGCGCGTGTTGAAGGGACAACCGGAAGGCAGGTCGAGCGGGCTCGGCAACTCGCCGCGCGCAGCCGGAACGCGGCTCCGCTTGTTCGGGTCGAGGTCGGGCGCCGCGGCGAGAAGAGCCTGCGTGTAGGGGTGATGCGGATAGCTGAAGATTTGTTCCGTCTCGCCCGTCTCGACGATGAAGCCGAGATACATGACCGCGACCCGGTGCGAGATGTGGCGAACCAATCGCAGGTCATGCGCCACGAAGAGCAGCGTGAGGTTCAACCGCTCCTGCAGCTCAAGCAACAGGTTGACGATCTGCGCCTGAACGGAAACGTCCAGCGCCGACACCAGCTCATCGGCGATGATGCATTCCGGCTGAACTGCAAGCGCACGGGCGATGCCGATGCGCTGTCTTTGCCCGCCGGAGAACTCGTGCGGCAGGCGGTTGGCGGCGTCCGCGGGCAGGCGGACGAGACGAAGAAGCTCGGCGATACGATCGGGAATCTCGTTCCGCGGGCACATTCTGTGCACGAAGAGCGCCTCGCCAAGAATCTGGCGGACGGTCATGCGCGGATTGAGCGAGCTGTAAGGGTCTTGGAAGACCATCTGGACGGCGCGGTTGAAACGCCGCCGCTCGACACCCTCGAGCGCCCGGATGTCGACGCCGTCGTAGCTGATCGCGCCGCTGTCGGCCTCGATGAGCCGGACGATGCAGCGGGCGAGCGTCGACTTTCCGCAGCCGGATTCGCCGACAATACCGAGCGTCTCGCCGCGGTTGACGGTGAAACTTACGCCATTCAGCGCATGCACCCATGCCCACGACCCGCCGGCGAGGCGCCCCCCTTTCGGGTTGCGCACGTTGAACCGCTTCGTCAACTCGCCGACTTCAAGAAGCGGCCGCCCCGCGGGTTCGGTGAGGGTCACGTTCATGCCGACATCCGTGCCGCGGCGACGGCGTCGGCATGAAAGCAGGCGAACGCGCGACCGACGGGCCCTTCGGCCAATTCCGGCCGAGACGATCGACAGACATCGGTTGCGAAGGCACAGCGTGGATGGAAGGCGCAGCCGGAAGGTATCGCAGAGAGCGCCGGGGGCGCTCCGTCGATTGAGCGGAGCGGCCGTCGCCTTGCGCCACCGCGCGGCACCGAACCGAGAAGCCCGAGCGTATAGGCATGCCGAGGCGCCGCGAAGACGTCGGCAACCGTGCCGGTTTCGACGATCCGCCCGGCATACATGATCGCCACGCGATCGCAGGCCTGCGCAACGACCCCGAGGTCGTGCGTCACCAGGATCACGCTCATGCCGAGACTTTCGCGAAGGTCGAGGAGGAGCTTCAGTATCTGGTCCTGAATGGTCACGTCGAGCGCAGTGGTTGGCTCGTCGGCAAGGAGGAGCTTCGGCTCGCTCGCCAACGCAATGGCGATCATGGCGCGTTGACGCATGCCGCCGGAGAAATGATGCGGATAGTTGTCGAGGCGGTGAGCGGCGCCGGGGATTCCGACGATCTCGAGCAGCTCGACCGCCCGGCGTCTTCGCTCGCGTCGGCCAAGCCCGGTGTGGGCGCTCAGGTTCTCGTCGATCTGGAGCCCCACGGTCAGAACCGGATTCAAGGCCGTCATCGGCTCCTGAAAGATCGTGGCGATCTCCCGGCCGCGCATTGCAGTCAGACGCGATTCCGACATTTCGAGCACGTTCTCCCCGCGCCAGCGTACGCTGCCCGACGTCTTGCCCGGAGGGTGGACGAGCCTGATGATCGAGCGGAGCGTGACGCTCTTGCCGCAGCCGGACTCGCCGACGAGGCCGAGCACTTCGCCGCTCCGAAGGTCGAGGTCGATCCCGTCGACGGCGGTCAGTGTGGCGCGCGGCGTGGCAAACGTCGTCACCAGCCCGCGGATTTCGAGAAGAGGCGCGCTCGCGGACGCGACCGGGGTCGTCATCGCCGCGGCCTCAGCGCATCGGCGAGGCCATCGCCAAGCAAGCTGAATCCGAGCCCGGTGAAGACAATGGCGATACCGGGAAAGATGGAAATCCACCAGGCGGTCGACATGAAATTCTTGCCGTCGGCGATAAGTACGCCCCATTCCGCGGCGGGAGGTTGGGCGCCGAGGCCGAGATAGCCGAGGCTCGACCCGAGCAGGATGGCCAGCGCCATGTCCGTCATCCAGTAGACGATCGCCGGCGTGATGGCGTTCGGCAGGAGGTGACGGAGGACGACGCGGGCGGGGCTGTAACCCATGACGCGGCCGGCCGCGGCGTAGTCGAGCCGCTTCTGAACCTTCATCTCCGCCGCGATCAGGCGGGCGTAGAAGACCCAGTCGACCACGCCCACCGCGATGTACATGTTCCTGAGCCCGGGCCCGAGGACCGCGACGATGGCGATCACGAGCACGAGGAACGGGAAGGTGATGATCGCGTCGACGATGCGCCCGAAGAGCGTTTCCACTATGCCGCCGCGATAGCCGACGAAAGCGCCGACCAAAGTGCCGACGACGAAGGGGACGATCGTGGCGAAGACGGCAATCTGCATGTCGATCGAATAGGCCCAGATGGTGCGTGAGAGCATATCGCGGCCGAAATTGTCGGTGCCGAAAGGATGCGCCCAACTGGGGCTTGCAAGAATAGCGCCATAGTCGAAGGCGAGCGGATCGTAGGGCGCGAAGAGCTGCGGCGCGATGGCAACGAATGTGCTCATGCCGAGAATGAGAAGACCGGCGACAAGCGTCGGCGGAACTGCGAGCCGGCGTGACCGGACCGTGCGATCGATGATCTCGGCGACCGTCACCGGGCCGTCCGCGGATCGAGCGCCGCCTGCAGGAGATCGGTGGCAAGGAAGATGAGCGAGACGAGAAGTGCGAGCGCCAGCGTCAGTCCCTGAATGACCGGGTAGTCGCGCCCATAGATGCTTTCGATCATCAGCCGACCGACACCGGGAATGGCGAACACCGTCTCGGTGATGACGGCGCCGCCAAAAAGCGTCCCGGTCTGAAGGCCGAAGAGGGTGACGGTCGAGATCAGCGCGTTGCGCAGCACGTGGCGTGCGAGGACGAGCCTGGCGCTCAGACCCTTGGCGCGGGCGAAATCGACATATTCGGCGCCAAGAACCTCGATGACCGCGGCGCGCAGGTTGCGCATCAGGATCGCGGAGAGGCTGAGCGCGAGCGTCAGCGCCGGCAGGAACAGGTGATAGATGTGGTCGGCGAAGCCCTCGCCATAGCCGCCGACCGGGAACCAATGCAACTGCGCGCCGAAGAAGGTCAGGAGGATCAGGCCGATATAGAAGACCGGCATCGACAACCCGACCTGGAAGATGCCGCGGATTCCGGCATCGGTGGCGCCGCCGCGCCAGAGCGCTGCCAGGAAGGCGAGCGGCACGGCCGTCAGCACGGCGATGAGCCCGGCCAGGCCCGTCAGGAAGAGCGTCACCGGCAGGCGCTGAAGGATCAGATCGAAGACGGAGACATGCAGTCGAATCGAGTCGCCGAGCTCGCCACGGAAAACATGCCCGACGAAGATTCCGAACTGAACCGGGATCGGCTTGTCGAGGCCAAGCTCCGCGTTGATGCGGGCTACGTCGGCATCCGTCGCACGGTCTCCGATGATGGCGCTCGCCGGATCACCCGGCAGAAGCCGTACGATGATGAAGATCACCACGAGGATGAAGGCGAAGGTGGGCAGAAGCTGCAGCACCCGGCGGAGAATATAGCCTGGCAAGTCTCGGCGCCTCCGACCCCTGCCCAATTAGGTCCGCGGTGGCGGGAGCGGCGGTCGCCGCTCCCGAGGACGTTAGATTATTTCTCCAGATAGGCCGCCGCAAAGATATTGTTGCCGAGCGGAATCTGCACGAAGCCCTTCACTTTCTTGCCGAGCGCTACGGGATATGGCGTCTCGTAGAGCGGCACCGTCGGGCCAGTGGTGTTGAAGATCTCCTGGATTCGCGCGTACTGCTCGGCCCGCTTGGCCGGGTCGGTCTCCTTCTGCGAGGACTCGAACAATTGGTCGGCCTCTTCGTTCTTCCAGCCGCTGTGGATGCAGTCGATCGTCGGCGAGTAGGCGAAATAGGACGTGATCTCGTTCGGATCGGCAATGTCATCCGTCCAGGCGCCGAGGCGCATCGTGAAGACGCCCTTGCGGTACTGGTCCGTGCGGGTGGCGTTGTCGACCTGCTGCAGATCAAGCTTGATGCCGATCTGGCCCCACATCTGCTGCAAGGCGGTCGCCATGCCGATTTCGTCCTGGTTGCCCGCCAGGACCAAGAGGCTTGTCGAGAACCCGTTCTCAAAGCCAGCTTCCTTCATGAGGCTCTTGGCCTTCTCCACATCGACCGGATAGAGCGGCTTGTCGCCCACATGGAGAGGCGTGGCGGTCGACATGTAGGATGTCATCTGCGTGCCGACGCCGTGCGTCACCACCTGGATGATCGCGTTCTTGTCAACGGCGTAGTTCATCGCCTGCCGCACCTTCTCGTTCGAAAGCGGGTTCGGCGCGCCGTTCAGCTCAGGACGCACATTGAGCGTCACGTATTGAACGCGCGTCGAAGGGAAGAGGACCATGTCGAGGTCCGCGTCGTTCTTCAGCTCGTCGACGCGGGCGTAGGGGATGAACTCGGCGCCGTCCAATTCGCCCGCCTTGAGCTTGAGGATGCGGGTCGCGTCGTCGGGGATGACTTCGAAGGTGATGCCGTCGAGGTAGGGAAGCGGCTTTCCGTCGTCGCCCATGCGCCAGTAATAGGGGTTGCGGACAAGCTTCATCTCCGAGCCGCGCTCCCACGACTGGAACATGAAGGGGCCGGACCCGATCGGATGCTCCGCGAACGCCTTGGCCTTGTCGGCGTCGGTATCTCCGGGCGCGGCCTCGAAGGCCTTCTCCGGCATGATCTGCGTGTTGAACACGGTGAGCGCCGGGACGATGGCCGGGTCGGGATGCTTCAGCGCAATCACGACGGTCTTGTCGTCCGGGGCGGTCGATGTGGTCGATCGACTCGATCAGGAAGCCCCAGATGCCGTTGTCCGGTTTCGCGGCGCGCTCGAGCGACCACTTCACGTCCTCGGTGGTGATCGGCGAGCCGTCGGAGAACTTGATGCCGTCACGCAGTGTGAGCGTGACGCTCATGCCGTCGTCGGCGACCTTCCACGCCTCGGCGAGGCCCGGTTCGACACCCTTTCCGTCGGCGGTCGGCTCGAGCAGCGTGTCGTAGATGTTCGACAGGATCCAGATGTCGACGTTAGCGTCGTTCAGCACCGGATCGAGGAAGAGGCTGTCTGCGTAGCGGCCATAGGTCATCGTGCCGCCGCGCTCGCTCGCAAACGCGGTCGAGCTCGCCGCCAACACTGCCAGCGTGAGCGCAGTCGTCTTCATCAGGTGCTTCATGATGCTCAAGCCCCCCGGTCGGTGCCTCGAAAGGCGTTACAGAAGACTAGAACGCTATCCGTCGTTCCACGCAGTGTCAACGCTGTGGGCATGCCCGAAAACTAGGCGCTTGTGCCATAACTTCAGCACATTATCAGCCAGTTGTGAGGATCGCTGCGGGTGTGCTAGTTCGCTAATACACAGTGGGAAGAAACGCCTCATGATGTTCTACGTGGACCGCGAGCTGTCGGTGTCCCTCGGCGTGCAATTGCGGGGCCTGATCGAATACGGCATCGCCTACGGCGAGCTTGCCGCGGGCGAGCGGCTGCCCTCGGTGCGCGAGCTCGCCGATCAGGTCGGCATCGCTCCGATGACCGTCAGCCAGGTCTACCGCGAGCTGAAGGAGGCGGGGCTGATCGAGACCCGCGCCGGCTCCGGCACGTTCGTCGCCGACAGCTCGAAGGCAAGGACGGGCGCGGCGGTCGATGCGACCAGCCTCTATCGCCGCGTCGACCGGCTCATCGAGGATGGGCTCGCGCTCGGTCTGAAGGCGAGCGAGCTCGCTGCGCTCGTTTACCTCGCGCGTCTTCCACCGCGCCAAGAGCCGCCGCCGTGCGCGCGTCGTCATGCTCGGCCTGTTTCAGCACGCGACCGCGAGCTACGCCCGTTTCATCGCCGAGAGGCTGAAGGGGCTGGCGACGGTCGAACCGGTTACGATCGAGTCGATCTGCGGCGACCCCGAGCTGCGCGACGATATCGCCTCCGCCGATCTCGTTATCACCTTCGCCAACCGTCATCGTGAGGTCGAAGCGCTCCTGCCCAACACGCCGGTCGTCGCGATCAGCTTCATCCCGTCGGAGGAGACGCGCCTGGCGCTCGCGTCGCTGAGCCCGCTTGCCTCGGTCGCGGTCGTCTCGCGGTTCCCTGAGTTCCTACCCATCATGAAGACGGGCGTGCAGCGCTTCGCCCCGCATGTCGCACGCATCGCCGCCACGGCGCTCGAAGCGCAGGACCTCGACGGGACCGTCGCCGAGGCCGGTGTCGTCATCTATTCGAGCGGCGCGGAATCGGTCCTCGAGCGCCTCGCGCCGGAAGCGACCGCCATCGAGTACCGTCATATTCCGGATCCCTCCGAGATCGAGCGCGTCGTCATTCCGCAGCTCCGCGAGCGGGAGCCCGCGGAGCTGTCGCTGGAGAAGGAAGCATCGTGAAAATCAGCGAGATGAACTGGTCGCAGGTCGAAGCGTATCTGAAGCGCGACGACCGGGCCGTCGTGCCTCTCGGCAGCACGGAACAGCACGCAGGGCTCAGCCTCTCGGTCGACAGCATTCTCTCCGAGCGGGTCTCGCTGGAGGCGGCTGAGCCGCTCGGCGTGCCGGTCTTTCCGGTGCTCGCCTACGGCATCACCCCCTACTTCCTCGCCTATCCAGGCAGCGTCAGCCTCCGCGTCGGCACTTATGTCAGGATCATCCGCGACATCCTCGACAGCCTGAAGGGCTATGGCTTCCGCCGCGTCTGCCTCGTCAACGGGCATGGCGGCAACCAGCCGGCGCAAAGCGTCGCCATCGAATGGCAGGCGGACAATCCGGGCGTCGCGGTCAAGTTCCACAACTGGTGGAACGCCCCCAAGACGTTCGCCAAGGTGGAGCAGATCGACAAGGTCGCCTCGCACGCCTCCTGGATGGAGAACTTCCCCTGGACGCGGCTCGCCGACGTTGTCCAGCCGAGTCAGATGAAGCCGATGATCGACTTCGCCCGCATGCGCGTCATGGATCCCGCGGCGGTGCGCGCTTATCTCGGCGACGGCAACTTCGGCGGCTACTACGAGCGGCCGGACGAGGACATGCTGGCGATCTGGGCCGTCGCGGTGGAGGAGACACGCGCACAGATCGAGGGCCCCTGGTCATGACTGGCCCGGTGGTCGTCTGGGGCGCCGGCGCGATCGGCGGCACCATCGGCGCAGCGCTCGCGCGCGCGGGCGAGGACGTGATCTTCGTTGATCGCGACGCCGACCACGTCGCGGCGATCAAAAGCGGCGGCATCCAGATCATCGGCCCCGTCGATCCGCATGTCGCTTCGGCGACGGCGCTGACGCCCGATCAGGTCGAAGGTACCTACGACCGCATTTTGCTCTGCGTGAAAGCGCACGACACCGAAGCCGCCACGCGGAGCCTCCTCCCCCATCTCGCACGCAGCGGCTATGTCGCCTCGGTCCAGAACGGCTTGAACGAGCGTGTCATCGCCGAGATCGTCGGCGTTGAACGAACGGTCGGCTGCTTTGTGAATTTCGGCGCTGACTACATGCGGCCCGGTGTCGTGGAGTTCGGCGGACGTGGTGCGGTCGTGGTCGGCGAGCTCGACGGCAGCCGCACGCTACGGATCGGCGAGCTCCACAAACTGCTGTGCAAGTTCGATGAGCGGGCGGTGCTCACCGAGAACATCTGGGGCTTCCTCTGGTCCAAGATGATCTACGGCGCCCTTCTTTTCGCGACCGCCGTCACGAATAAATCCATCGCCGATCTTCTGGACGACCCGCGTTACAGAGACTTCTTCGTCCGCTTCGGCCGCGAGGTCGCGGCTGTCGCAGCGGCCGAGGGGGTCGCCTTGGAGACCTTCAACGGCTTCTATCCGCAGGCCTTCCTGCCGGGAGCATCGGCGGAGATCATCGGGCGGAGCTTCGACGAGATGGTTGCGCACAATCGCCGCTCGACAAAGTCGCACTCCGGCATCTGGCGCGATCTCGCGATCCGCAAGCGCCGGACCGAGGTCGACGCACAGCTCGGCCCCGTCGTCACGATCGGCGCGGCCCACGGCTTGAAGACACCGATCACCGCCGCGGTCATCGACGCTATCCACGCCGCAGAGGATGGGCGCGAGGCGCTCAGCCTTGCCGCTCTCGATGCCCTCGACCGCGCGGCGCCGGAGCCCGTCGCGGTCGCTCAAACGTGAACATCGGCTTTCACGGCCGCCGGGCGATCGTCACCGGCGCCGCGCATGGCATCGGGCGCGCGATCGCTGTCGGCCTCGCCCGGCGCGGCGCCGAGGTCGTCGCCTGCGATATCCGGGGGGACGAGTTGCCCGCGAGCGTCGAAGCCGCGGGCGATACCTGCCGCGCACGGGAGCTTGATGTCACCGATCGCGACGCCGTCCACGCCGCTGTCGACGAAATCGAGGCCGCCGACGGTCCCGTCGACACTCTCGTCAATGCTGCCGGAGGCGTGCTCGGTCAGGTTGGCCGCCCGCTCGAGGAAATCGACGAGCCCGATTGGCATGCGATCGTCGCCGCCAACCTTACCGGCGTCTTCTTCATGTGCCAGGCGGTGGCGCCGGGTATGAAGGCCCGCAAGTACGGCCGCATCATCAACATTTCGAGCGGCGCCGGGCTCGGGATCAGTCTCACCGGCATACAGGCCTACGCGAGCTCCAAGGCGGGGCAGATCGGGCTCACGCGCCAACTCGCGCATGAGCTCGGGCCTTGGAACATCACCGTCAACAACGTCGCGCCGGGCTTCGTGCGCTCCAACCCGACGACCGAACGGCAGTGGGAGGCGATGGGGGCCGACGGGCAGGCGCGCCTGATCCAGTCGGTCGCGCTGAAGCGCCTCGGCAACGCCGAGGACATTGCGCACATGGTTCTCTTCCTTGCCTCCGACTTCGCCGGCTGGGTCTCCGGGCAGGTGATCAGCGTGGACGGCGGCAAGTGAGTGACATCGAGGCGCATCTCGCCACGAGCTTCCCCGACTATGTCGACGAGCTGAAGGCCTTCTGCCGCATCCCAAGCGTCAGCACCGATCCGGTGCACAAAGAAGATGTCCTGCGCGCGGCCGCATTCGTTGCGGCGCGGCTGCGTCGCGCCGGCTTCGAGCACGTGGAGGAGGTGCCGACCGCCGGCCACCCCGTCGTCTACGGCGAGTGGTGCAAGGCTGTCGGCGCACCGACCGTCGTCGTCTACGGGCACTACGACGTCCAGCCGCCCGATCCGCTCGACAAATGGAAGACGCCGCCGTTCGAAGCCGACCTCCGCGACGATCGCCTCTACGCGCGCGGCGCGTCGGACGACAAGGGTCCGTTGCTCATCCCGATCCTGGTCGCCGAGGCATTTCTCAGGCTGCGCGGTGCGCTGCCGCTCAACGTGAAGATGCTGATCGAAGGCGAGGAAGAGAGCGGCAGCCCGCACTTCGCCGCCGCCGTCGCCTCGCTCCGGGAGCGGCTCGCCTGCGACCTCGTCGTCTCCGCGGATGGCGCCATGTGGCGTGCCGACCTGCCGTCGCTCACCATTGCGAGCCGCGGCATGCTCGCGCTGGACCTGATTGTGACGGGCGCCGCGAAGGATCTCCACTCGGGCCGCCACGGAGGCAGCGCGCCCAATCCCATCCGCGCGCTCGCCGCTTTGCTCGCAAGCTTCCACGACGCCGATGGGCGCGTTGCTGTCGAAGGCTTTCTCGACGATGCCACGCCGCCCGACCCACGAATTTGGGAAGCCATCGCGGCGGTCGGATTCGACTCGGGCTGTTATTTCGACGAGATCGGCGCGCCGCGTCCCGAGCCGCTACCTGAGGGGGCGACGCTCCTGACAAGGCAGTGGCTCGAGCCGACACTGGAGCTCAACGGCATCGTCGGCGGATACACCGGCCCGGGGACGAAGACTGTCATCCCGGCGGCGGCGGCGGCGAAGATCACCTGCCGGCTCGTCGCCGGCCAGTTTCCCGACCGCGTGTTCGATGCGATCAGTAGGCACGTGACGGCGCACATGCCGAGCGGCTGCACGTTCGAACTCGTGCGTCACGGCCCTGGAACGCCCGCATTCGCACTCGATCCGGAGCTGCCGACGCTCAACGTGCTCGAAGAAATTCTCGGCGGGCTTTACGGCCGGAAGCCGCTCCGTGTCGCGATGGGTGCCACCGTGCCGATCGGCACGGTTTTCAAGGAACAGCTCGGCGCGCCGACCGTGTTCTTCAGCTTCGCCACGTCCGACGAGGACTACCACGCTCCGAACGAGTTCTTCCGCCTGCAGAGTTTTCGCGACGGGCTTATCGCCTGGGCGCGCGCCTACGAAGCACTCAGCCGTTGACGTTCACGGCCCGCGCGCCATTCGCCAGCGCAGTATTGTGGAGCTGACAAATCAACGCCCCGAAGCTCAGGCATGGCGGCGCCAACTGGTGTTTGGGACGGGGTTCTCTCAACTGTTCACGAGGCAGGAGTCCGGCGGGCCGCGCAAAAGGCAGCGGATGGCCTAACGGTGCGCGGCGGCATCGATCATTTCAAGCAGCGAGTATGGAAGTCGGCGGCGATCTAAGCGAGACCACCACGGCGGACGCCCGCTGTCATTCGGCGTGCAATCTTGACCCCCACAAGGTCGCGAAGCCAGAGATCTCCGCGAGATCGGCGCGTATTCGCCACTTGCAGGATCTATCCGCTGGACGTGTGGCGGGGCCGCATCGAGTTGATCGCTCGGCCGCAAGCGGTCATTACGCGTAATGATGCTGTCCAGTCGATCAAATTATTTGTCCCGGGCACGCTTCTGCGAAAAGGTCCACGCGACGAAGACGCCAAGCAAAGTGCGCGTCCGACGCTCTGAAAGCGGCCAGAGCCGCGTCTGAGCGAACGCAAAATATTGCCTCAAGGAACACACCAAGCGAGGCAGCGGGAGGAGTCGATGAAAGCTGAACTTGAGCGGATCCGGAAATCGTGGCGCCCGCAATTTGCGTTGGCCGTGCTAGCGGCCCTGAGCCTGGCGCCGGCAAGCACTGCAGCCGCGGCCGACTATGCGTGTGGCCAGATGCCGGGCATGCTGCCGCAGGACGAGACGGGCGTGCTCTCCGGACTTCCGCCGGCGACTGCCGCCGGCTACCAGGACTACCCGATCGCGATCAAGAAAAGCCCGTACGAGAACTTCAAGCCGAAGCACGGAGCTCCGTGGAAGGTCATCCACATCGGAAACTTCGTCGGGAATGACTGGCACACGATCCAGATCGCCCAGTTCGACAAGACCGCGGACGCGATGAAGGCGGCCGGCCTGATCAGCGACTTCACTCAGGTCCATGCCGACGCGTCCGTCCCCGTTCAGATCCAGCAGATGCGCACGGCGATCCAGCAGGGATACGACGCGATCGTTCTCGAGCCGAATTCGGCGAGCGCACTCGACGGGGTCATCGATCAGGCATTCAAGGCCGGCATCGTCGTCGTTACCCAGGATTCCCCTGCCGAATCCGTCAACGCTATCAACCTCGGCGGCAACGCCGTCCAGTACGGTGGAACCAAAGCCGAAGAGCTGGTCGCCGATATGGGCGGCAAAGGCAACGTGCTGATGATCTCCGGTCTCCCCGGCAACCCGGCCAACGCGCTCTTCGACAAGGGCGCGCACCTGGTGTTCGACAATTGCCCCGACATCAAGGTCGTGCAGACGCTCTACGCCAACTGGGACCCGGCAACGGCGAAGTCGATGACCCTTCAGTATCTCGAGACCCACCAGGGCCAGAAGATCGATGGTGTCTGGGAATCCTCCGGGATGGCGATCCCTGCCATTCAGGCGTTCGAGACAGCCGGTGTCCCGGTGCCGGCGGTTGTGAACGGTGATCCCGACAAGGGGTATCTCGCTTACTGGCAAGCGAACAAGGACAAGGGCTTTAAGGGCGGAGCCAACGCCCTGCCGTCGGCAAGCGGGGCAGATGCGGCGATGCGAGTCGCTCTCAAGGTGCTGCAGGGCCAGGGCCTCAAGGTCAGCGACATCCCGGCACAGATCCCGACGGTGACCGTCGACGACCTGAGCAGCTGGGTCGACCCCTCGTGGACGCCCGATACGCCCGGCATGACCGATCAGACGGTGGGCAAGTTCCTCAGCGACGACATTCTTGCGCCTCTGTTCAACAATCCGGCGCCGACGATTCCGTGAACTAGGCAAACTCAGAGGAATGGCCGCCAGGCCGGGTGCAGCGCTCAGGCGTGGCTCCCGGCCTGGCCATCGGTGAGCCTTGATGGAATTGCGCTGATGACCGACGACGCGGCGCATTCAGGGGACGTGATCCTTGAGGTATCCGCGGTTGCCAAGGCCTACGGCGAAACGCGCGCTCTAACTTCCTGCTCCCTCACCCTGCGCCGAGGCGAGACCTTGGTGCTCATGGGCGAGAACGGCAGCGGCAAGAGCACGCTGATCAAGATCCTGTCGGGGCTGGTCCGGCCCGATCAAGGCGCCATCGTTGTGGCCGGGTCCGCGCACCCAGGCTTCGCGACGCCCAGCGCAGCACGTCGACTGGGGATCGCAACGGTGTTTCAAGAGGTGCTCCTCGTCCCTGGGTTGTCTGTCCTCGACAACGTCCAGCTCGGGCTGGATGGACTGGTCCAGCGCCGCGACCAATCCGCCCATCGCCGGGCGCAGATAGAGGCCTACCTCGCTCGGCTGCTCGACCAGGACATCGATGTCGAAACACCGGTCGGGTCGTTGGGACTCGGCATCCGCCAAGTGTGCGCTATCGTTCGTGCCCTCATGCAGGCACCCCGAGTGCTGCTGCTCGACGAGGCGACCTCGGCCCTCGACTTCAGGGTACGAGATCGGTTGTTCGAGATCATCCGGGAGCTGCGGACCGCCGGAGTAGCGACCGCCTATATCTCACATCGGATGGACGAGGTGGAGACGATCGCTGATCGCGTGACGGTGCTGCGCTCCGGCTCAACCGTATCGACGCTTGACCGGTCCGAGGCGACGCCCGCGACCCTGTTCAGACTGATGTCGGGCGTGGCGACCCCGTTAGCCGCCGGCCGGACGGTTGCCAGGGCACATGCGGCCGACTCCTCGTTCGCAATCGCGGTCGACGGCGTCGTGCTCCGGGAAGGAGCCGAGCCCCTCGATGCCAAGCTGCGCGCGGGCGAGGTCGTCGGGCTGGGCGGCCTCGAGGGCCACGGGCAGGAGCTGTTCCTAGAAACGCTGGCCGGGCTTTGGAGGCCGTTTGCGGGCAGCGTCTCGGCGATTCGAGAGGATGCCACACGGGCGATCGCCAACGGAAACGACGCCGCGGCGATGGGTGTCGCCTATGTCCCTCGTGACCGCAAGTCAGAGGGGATCTTCGCGCCGCTGTCGGTTCTCGATAACTTCGTCATGCCCAGCATCTCGAGAGACTCTCGCTGGGGACTTCTGTCCATCAGGGGCATGATCCGCCGCTACCGGACATTCGCGGAGGCGTTCGCGATCAAGGCGCCGCGCTCGTCCCTGCGGATCACGTCGTTGAGTGGCGGCAACCAGCAGAAGCTTCTAATCGCTCGCTGGCTCGCGACGGAACCCCACGTGCTGCTGCTCAACGATCCCACCCGAGGCGTCGACCATGCGACCAAGCAGGACATCTACGCGAAGCTGCACGAGATCGCAGCGAGGGGCATCGCGATCGTGATGCTCTCGACGGAAGTCGATGAGCTCCTCACGCACATGGACCGGGTGATGGTGTTCAGGGAGGGCACGCTGTTCACCGAGTTCGGGCGTGACGACCTTGACCGGCAGCGCCTGATCGCCAGCTTCTTCGGACGAGAGCACACATCATGAGGTGGGCGACCGCACTCAGCAGGCCTTGGGCCCCGGCGGCCGGCCTGACCGTCCTCCTGATCGTTGTGAACACCCTCGTCCAGCCGCTGTTTGCCGCGCCGCAGTACATCATCGGCAACCTCGCCTTGTTCGCGCCGCTCGCGTTGGCCGCCGTGGCAAGCACGCCGTCCATCCTGGCCGGCGGAATCGACGTTTCCATTGGCCCTTTGCTAGGACTCGTGAACATCCTTGTCGTTTCGCCGCTGCTGCCACCGGCGCTTCAGGGGCCCCTGATGACGCCCGTGGTGTGCCTCGCGGTCGGCGCCGGCGTTGGAATCGTCAACGGTCTGATTGTCGCCGTGGTACGGATCCAGCCCGTCGTAACGACCATCGGCACGTACCTGATTCTTGCCGGTCTCGACGTCAAGCTCCTCCCGATCCCCGCGGGTCCAGCGCCGGACTGGGCGGTGCAGCTTGAAGCCGGGATCGGGCCTATCCCGGGCTCCCTACTGCTCATGGCGGCGCCCGTCGTCGTGTGGGCCGCTCTCCGCGCAATCCCGTACCACAAGGCACTTCTCGCCGTCGGCGGCGACGAGCCGGCCGCCTTCTCGACCGGAATGAATACGGCGGTCGTGAAGGTTGTCGCCTATGGTCTCGGAGGCCTGTTCGCAGCGGTCGCCGGGGTCGCGCTCAGCTCGGGGCTCTCCGCAGCCGACGCGGCGCTCGGTCCTCAGTATACGGTGGTCGCCATCGCTGCCGTGGCGCTTGGTGGCACGAGCCTGGCGGGGGGCAAAGGGGGCCTCACGGAGGCGTTCCTCGGTGCGCTGGTGATCTTCCTCATCCAATCGCTGCTGGCGGCCCTGGGGCTCACCTCGCTCTGGCTCCCCCTCATCTACGGCTCGATCCTGGTCGTCAGTCTCATTATCGGCTCGCGATTGACCACGGGGGCCGGAATGCGCCGGGACGGAGCATGACCGCCGGATCGGCTGCACAGCCCGGGGGTCTTGGCGCGATCCTAAGGCGCGGCCGCGATCTGCCGCGGCTGCAGCTAGCAGCCGTGGTCGTGGTCTACGTCCTGACGATCGCGATCGTTCCGGGGGACAGTGGCTGGCGTGGGATCACTTCGATTCTCGTCCTCGCGTCGTTCGTGGGCCTGGCCAGCGCTGGGCAGACGTTCGCGGCGTTGCTGGGAGGCCTGGATATATCAATTCCCGCGGTTATCGGGATGGCGAACGTCTTCATCTGTGAGCTGACGGGTGCCCACGGTTGGCCGTTCTCGGTCGCCGCCGGGCTCCTCCTTCTAGTCGCCGCGGTCGTTGGGGCGTTCAACGGGTTCGTATCAAAGCGGTTCGCGATCCATCCGCTCCTGATCACGATCGGCACCGGAGCGATCCTCACCGGGCTCGTGCGCGCGATCGGTCCGAACGGGGGAAGAGCGACCGCCGCCCCTCCGGCGTGGTTGCAAGCCTTCACGTCCCCAAACCAGACGACGGGCTTCGTGCCCCTCCCGCCGGTCGTCCTGCTGTGGCTGCTAGCTGCGATCCTGATCGGTTTGCTCTTGAAGCGGACGTCGTTCGGCCGACGGCTGTATGCAACTGGATCCAACCCGCGCGCAGCCGATCTCGCGCGGGTTAACACCACCGCGGTGTGGATGGGGGCGTTCGCCCTAAGCTCCGTCTTCGCGGCGATCACCGGCATCATGCTCGCCGGCTTCGCGGATCAGGGCGCAATGACCATGGGAGACCCGTATCTGTTCCAGACGATCGTCTGCGTCGTCTTGGGTGGAACGACCCTACAAGGGGGGCGCGGGGACTACTGGCGAACAGTCCTTGGGACGCTAATCCTCACCGAGTTCACACTGCTCTTCAACGGCCTGAACGTTGATTCGACGACGCTCCAGATCCTGCTCGGGATCGTCATGATGGTCGTTGTGGCCGCGTATGGCCGCGAGGAGCACGTCCGGAATCGAATCTAGATGCGAGAAAGCCGGCCGCTGAATCGGATCAATTGATCGTAGCGTCCCGGGTGCGTGCGTCCCCCCGGCAAGGCCGCTGGCAAGGAGTCCAGAAGGGGACCAATTCATTTGTTATGTCGTCCAAAGACTGGGCAAGGTCGACATGCCAAAAATAGCCTTGGGGGTTCCGACGATGAGGGAGGATTAAATGGCGGAAGAACGGGTCGTTGTCGTGACCGGCGCCGCGGGTGGGCTTGGCTCGGAGATCGTCGGGCTGCTGAGCGACCGCGGTGTTGCGGTGCTTGCGACTGACCTGAGTGAGACTGCTTTGCGTGAAACTGCTGCGAAGCGGCAGTCGCGCGGAGAGATCGTGATTCATCCAGCGAACATTACCGATCGTGCGGCGGTGGACGGCGTGATCCAGGCTGCGATTGATCGTTGGGGGAGGCTCGACTCGCTTTCGAACAACGCCGCGATCCAGGGCGCCGTCGGGCCGTTTCTGAGCTATGACGACGATGAGCTTTGGCGTGTCATGCAAGTCAACTACTTCAGCTGCTGGCTGACGATGAAGTCCGCCATTCCGCATATGATCCGGTTTGGCGGCGGCGCCATCGTGAACACCGGTTCTTCGCTCTCCTACCGCGGCTGGAAGGAAATTCCAGCATATGTGTCGGCTAAACACGCTCTGGCGGGCCTGACAAAGTCCGTGGCGATTGAGTTAGCACCCATTAACATTCGAGTGAATCTACTCTGTCCGTCATCGATGGATACGCCCATGCTGGCGCCGGTTGCCAAGTCGACAGGCGGCGGCGACACCGAGCTTGGGTACCAGCGGATCAGGGACATGATTCCGAGCGGTCGAATTGCGCCGCCGCCAGAAGTCGCGAATGTCGCGGTCTATCTGCTTTTGGACGCGCCGCGTCATCTTTCGGGAATCATCCTCCCAGTCGACGCTGCCGAAACCGCTGGCTAGAGCGAGTGAGCGCTCGTCAAAGATCCACCACAGCAGAACGTCCCCCGATAGGACTATGGATCCGCGGAGGCAACGCCGGATCGCCTGTCGGGGGTCCACTAAAAGCTGAGCGAACTAGTCAACCCATAAGGATTCCTTCCTTGGCTGGGTTGTGATTTACGGTCTCCAAGAGGAGGCCTCTGATGAATTGCGACTATTTCTGGCTGACGAGGGATCAATTCGCGCGGCTGAAGCCGTTGCTCCCCACCGACACGCGCGGCAAGCCGCGGGTTGACGACCGGCGTGTGATCAGCGGCATCGTGCATGTTTTGAAGTCAGGCGGCCGTTGGGTCGATGCTCCGGCCGTCTATGGTCCACGCAAGACCCTCTACAATCGCTTCGTGCGCTGGGCAGAGAAGGGCATTTGGATCGACATGTTCCACGCGCTTGCTGCGGCAGGCGGCCCGCCAGCCCAGGTGCTAATCGACAGTTCGGCGGTGAAGGCGCACCGCTGCGCAGCCGGCGGTAAAGGGGGGAGCGCAATCAGGCGATCGGGCGCTCGCGCGGCGGACGCACCACCAAGATCCACGCCCTGACCGATACGGCTTGTCGGCCCATCGCCTTCATGCTCACGGGAGGCCAAGTGGCCGATTGCACCGCCGCAGAGTTGCTGCTGCGGCGGCTGCCGCAAGCGTCGATCGTTCATGGCGACAAGGGCTACGACAGCAATGCCATCCGCCGACAGATCGAGGGCAAAGGTGCGATGCCCAATATTCCGCCGAAGGCCAATCGGCGTTGGAAGAACTGCTTCTCCCCGTTCCTCTATCGAAACAGAAATGCCATCGAACGCATGTTCGGTCGCCTCAAGGACTTCCGCCGCATCGCGACACGATACGACCGATCCGCCACCAACTTCCTCGCCGCCGTCTGCATCGCTGCTGCCGTCAGCTACTGGTTATGAGTTCCTGACCCTAGCGGAGTCTCGAAGCCGAGTGAGAGATGCTGAATATGCCGCGCGGGACAATGCCGCGGCACTTCTAATTCTGTTCTAAGCCGCCGCGGCTAAGCCCCGTAGGTAACCGAGGGCTTGCCGAGGCCGCTTGTCCTGGGGAACGCAGTGGCAACTATAGATGCGGAAGGCGACGATTGCTCACCTTCAAGAAACCGGCGTCGACAAAGGCGACCGAGCCGCCGACGGGACCCTCGGCGAACCGCTCTAACTCGGGAACTACACCGACTTCGATCGTGTTCGGACGTCGAAGACGTCCAGCCGCGGTTACAGATGTCGGCCAACCTCACCGGTGGAGATCTGGCGCCGCGGTCCTCGTTGGGGTGGCTGTCGTCTTTCTTCTAATCACACTAACTGCCCTGTATCTCACTCGCGACACCCGTCTTGGGCAAGCCTTTTTCGGACTATGACATTCGCACAGCCGCGCGCTGAGGAAAGCTGCAGTGCTTGTGCGATTGTCGCCGGTTGATCTTAGGGTCAGGACTCATAACCAGTAGCTGACGGCAGCAGCGATGCAGACGGCGGCGAGGAAGTTGGTGGCGGATCGGTCGTATCGTGTCGCGATGCGGCGGAAGTCCTTGAGGCGACCGAACATGCGTTCGATGGCATTTCTGTTTCGATAGAGGAACGGGGAGAAGCAGTTCTTCCAACGCCGATTGGCCTTCGGCGGAATATTGGGCATCGCACCTTTGCCCTCGATCTGTCGGCGGATGGCATTGCTGTCGTAGCCCTTGTCGCCATGAACGATCGACGCTTGCGGCAGCCGCCGCAGCAGCAACTCTGCGGCGGTGCAATCGGCCACTTGGCCTCCCGTGAGCATGAAGGCGATGGGCCGACAAGCCGTATCGGTCAGGGCGTGGATCTTGGTGGTGCGTCCGCCGCGCGAGCGCCCGATCGCCTGATTGCGCTCCCCCCTTTACCGCCGGCTGCGCAGCGGTGCGCCTTCACCGCCGAACTGTCGATTAGCACCTGGGCTGGCGGGCCGCCTGCCGCAGCAAGCGCGTGGAACATGTCGATCCAAATGCCCTTCTCTGCCCAGCGCACGAAGCGATTGTAGAGGGTCTTGCGTGGACCATAGACGGCCGGAGCATCGACCCAACGGCCGCCTGACTTCAAAACATGCACGATGCCGCTGATCACACGCCGGTCGTCAACCCGCGGCTTGCCGCGCGTGTCGGTGGGGAGCAACGGCTTCAGCCGCGCGAATTGATCCCTCGTCAGCCAGAAATAGTCGCGATTTATCAGAGGCCTCCTCTTGGAGACCGTGAATCACAACCCAGCCAAGGAAGGAATCCCCTTTATGGGTCCTGACCCTAATGGGGGGTGATCTTGCGTGCTGCCAGTCTCTCAGGGGCCTGAAAGGAGACCCGAGCCACGAGACCGCTACGGTCGTGCCTATTGAAGAGAGCGATGCGAGCGCCGCAGCGCTCGGCGACTGCGCGCACGATTGGCAGGCCGAGTCCGCTGCCTTCGACGTCCGATCCGGGCAGGCGAACAAAGCGCCCAAAGACGCGATCGAGCATCTCCTCAGGAATACCCGGTCCACTGTCGCGGACTTCCAGCGCGACCCCGTCAGACAGACGTTCGACTGAGACGTCGACAGCCCCACCTCTTTGCGTATAGCGGACAGCGTTCTCGACCAGATTGCCGATCAGCGTGCGTAGTTCGTCGGGGTCGGCCAGGACTTTCTCGGGTCTAGCCGTGACTACACCAATGTCAATGTCTCGTTCGGCAGCGATCGGCATCACATCTTGAATTGACGCGGCAACTGCGTCGGCGAGATTGACCGGCACGGGGTTTCGGACCGGAGTCGAGGCATCGGTCCTGGCAAGCTGTAGGAGCTTTCCCACCATGTCGGACATTCTACGGACGCCGCTGTTAATCTCATCGATGAGTTCAACTTGTTGCGGCGAGACTCCGCTTTGCCGAAGGTTTCTGGCCTGCAAGCGCAGAGCGGCGAGCGGGGTCCGAAGTTCATGAGCGGCGTCGGAGATAAACCGTTCGCGGAACTCAAGCTGTGCCTGCAATCGTGTGACCAGATCGTTGGTCGCAAGCCCGAGTGGCAAGATCTCGTCGGGGATGCCCTCAAGTGAAAGTGCGTTCGTTCCCGCCTTTCCCCATTGCCGCAGCTCGTGAGTAACAGCGTGCAACGGGCGCAGGACCCGCCCGACGATCCAGCCGACAAGAATCCACGACAAAGGGACTAGGGCTGCTATCGGCAAAAGCGCGCGCAGCGTAGAGTTGGTCGCAAATTCGTCGCGAACGACCATCCTTTGGGCAACTTGGATTGTTCGACCTGGGTTGATCTGCGCGTAGGCGCGCCATCTCTCTCCAGCCATCTCGACGTCCGAATATCCGGGCTTGGTCGGCCGAGCCGGTCGGAGCGACGGATCGGAGGAATGCGCATCGCCCAAGCGATCCCAGATGGTGACGACAAAGGCATCTTCAGGGTCGAGCGCCACGCCGTCTCCGAGGTGGGTGCTCACCGGAAAGTCTGTGTCGCCCACATTCATTGCAACTTGCCGTAATTGGCCGTCGAGAGATCCATCTACCTCATTGCGGTCGAGCATGTAGGCAGCTCCCCCAGCGAGAACTCCCATGACGGTCATGAGGCCCAGGAGCCACGCCAACAATTGTCCGCGCAGCGACGTCAATGCGGCAGCTCCGGAATCGTCCAGCCGATGCCACGAACGTTGCGGATGATGTCCTTGCCAAACTTTCGCCGAACATAGTGGATCAGCACGTCGACAGCATTGCTCTCAACCTCATTGCCCCAGTCGTAAAGATGATCCTCAAGCTGGGCACGTGAAAGGATTGCACCGGGACGCTCTGCGAGCGCTCTAACAAGTGCAAATTCCTTTGCGGGGAGGGGTAACGACAACCCTTCGTAGGAAACCTCACACCGTGCAAGATCGAGCGTTACTGCTCCGGCAGCAATCAAGGGACTGCTGCGCCCCTGGCGCCGGCGGATCACCGCACGAATACGCGCGTTAAGCTCTTCGAAGTCAAATGGTTTGGTGACGTAGTCATCGGCGCCCCCGTCAAGGCCGGCGATCCGGCTGGCCAAATCATCGCGCGCTGTAATGATCACGACAGGCGTGTCGGACTTCTCGCGACGCATGGCCTGAAGAATAGCCAGACCAGATCGATCTGGGAGGCCGAGATCCAGGAGCAACAGGGCGTAGCTTTCGTTGCGCACGGCTGCCTCGCAGTCCGCCCCGGTTCGGACCCAATCAACCGCCATGCCGGATTGCGTAAGCGCACGGTCGAGGCTGCGTCCGATCATGGCATCATCTTCGACGAGAAGAACACGCATCGGCTGGCCCCATCTTGGTCTCTGATCGGGAACTATTTCCCGTCGAATAGACTCTGCGCGATTTCCCGCAATTACATTGCGTACTTCTTGATCTTTTCATGGCCAGGCGGGCCGCTTCGCCCCGGGTGCCTAATTCCCTCCTAAGGGTGGTTCTGTAGGTGGAGCAGGCCTCCGCCTTGAGCGGCGGGGCACGCGGGGGCTACATCAAGGAGCATCAAGAAATGATCGATCACCCTAGCCCGAAGGCCCTCGCGGTTGGAGGACTGGTTTTGGCGTTGAGTTTGCCCGGCGCACCCCTTCCGGCGGCGGCCGAGAATCAACCGGCCTACGAATCCAGCATCAAGATCGGCAACCAAGAAGAGACCGAAAGCGGAGAAGCGGCGAGACTCGCCTCGCTTGCCAAAATCGACTCCTCGCAGGCCACAGGCGGCATTGGCTAAGGTTCAAGGAACGGTCGTGGGCGTTTCGCTCGACAATGAGAACGGCAATGTCGTCTACAGCGTGAAGATCAAGACCGCGAGCAATGAGTTGCGCGATGTCAAGATCGACGCCGGCACTGGCGCCGTGCTGAGCGAAGACACCGACGGCGCCGAACGCGAACGCGCTAACGCCGACAACGACACAGAAGACTAAGACTTCGGCGCGGCGGGCAACTCGCCTGCCGCGCTGGTGCCGTCCGGCTTAACGTTGCGGGTGTAGCGCATGCGAGAAGTACGCCGGGCTCTGAAGCTTATATGCTTGCTGTGCCTCGTCTGGCTGCAGGCCGCCTCTTTCGCTTCGGCAACGGCGATCACCGATGCCGCTCTGTGTCGGCAATGGAGGCAGGCAGCAGCGCCTATGAACCTTCGCGGCCAGGTTTGGATGGATCCCATCACACGCTTGGACGGGGTCGTGGTGTCCTGCGACCGTAGAATGGTTGAGTTCAACTACCACTTGGACGCCATGCCGACTGACCTTCGCGATGGGTGGGAGGGACGGAAGCAGAGTGATTGGAACGCGAGTTGGTGCAAAGATTGGCACCTACGGGAATGGATCAAGCGCGGCGGGAGGATCACGGCAGTGTTCAGCTTTGCGAATGGCGGACAGGTTCGCCTCGTCGCCGGTTGCTCAGTCAACTGAAGAGAGAGGCGCGCCTCGCAGAGCGCCTCGCACCGCCCGTCCTTACGCATGTCAGAGGTCTAATTCGGCACTAACTCTGGAGGACTGTAGTGCGGCTGGTCCGCGATGGAACACGGCAGACGACCGTCCAGGTCCGCAAGAAAGGAGAACCCGCGATGATGCCAACCGGAAAGAGAGCCTTGCCCGTGGCGACGCTGTTTGCCTCACTCGCGTTAGCAATGATGATACCGGCTGTGGCGGCGGAGCAGCCCGTCGCCGCCGAACACAATCCGCCCGGCGACATCCCCGACTCGCAGGTCTTCGTCGCCTATGATTTACCGCTTGGTTTCACGATGAAGGTGCCCGAGGGCTGGGCCCGGGCCGATGATGCGCGGTCGGTGCAATTTTCCGACAAATACAACACCATCGCGGTCGTCGTCTCCCAAGGGGGCACAAGCCCCACCCCCGACTCGGTCAAATCCGATCAGGTCCCGCAACTTGAAAGCTCCGGCCGCGCAGTTGAGATTGGAAAGGTCAAGGAGGTTACGCTCCCGAGTGGTCACGCCATCCTGATCGAGTACACTTCCAATTCCGAGCCGAATCCCGTGACCAACAAGCAGATCCGGCTCGAGCACGCGCGCTACCTTTTCTACAAAGACGGCAAGCTCGCAGCACTCGATTTGGCTGCACCTCAAGGCGCGGACAATGTCGACGACTGGTCGTTGATGTCAAAGTCCTTCCGCTGGCGATGAAATGCCCATCCTTGAAGCAACCGAGCTCTACCGATTTTATCACGCTGGCGACACCGAGGTCGTTGCGCTGCGAGGCGTGAGCGTCACGCTCGACAGCGGAGAGTTAATGGCGCTGCTCGGGCCGTCCGGTAGTGGAAAGTCGACGCTGCTCCATCTCCTTTCCGGCCTCGACGAGCCGGATGGCGGAAAGGTTGCGGTCGCGGGCCATCGCTTGAGCCGCCGGACCGAGAACGAGCGAGCAGGAATTCGCGCGCGGCACATCGGCGTCTTCATGCAATCGGGTAATCTGATCGATCACCTGACGGTCGGCGACAGCATCCGGCTCCAAAGGTCTCTAGCTGGCAAAGGAAATGGCGCGGCCGCCATGAAACTGGCGGGCCAGCTTGGTCTCTCCGCCCACTGGAACGCCTTGCCCGCCCAGCTTTCGGGCGGTGAAGCGGCCCGGGCCGGTCTTGCGGTTGCGCTCGCGGCAGAGCCCGAAATCCTGCTCTGCGACGAACCGACCGCCGAGGTGGATGCCGAGACCGAACGGCGGATCATCGATGATCTCGCGGAGCGTCGACAGGCCGGCGTCGCTATCCTCGTCGCGACGCATAGCCCAACGCTCGCGCAAGCTGCCGATCATGTTCTCCGACTTCGCGACGGAAGACTCGTCGATGAATAAGACTGGCAATGCGCAGACCCTTCTTGCCACGAACCAGCTCACCCGAAGTTTCGTGCAAGGAGGAAAGACAATCGAGGCGTTGAAACCCGTCACCTGCACCATTTGCGCGAAGGCGCGCGTCGCCGTCATGGGCGCGTCGGGAAGCGGCAAGTCCACGCTGCTGCAGCTTTTCGCGGGTCTCGACCGTCCGACCGGCGGAGAGATTTGCTGGCCCGCGCTCGGGGCGGACGATGAGCTTCGGCCTGGGAAGGTGGCGATGGCGTTTCAGGGGCCAAGCCTCGTGCCTTTCCTGAGCGTGGCCGAGAATGTCGGCTTGCCGCTTGTCGTGCTTGGCAGAAACGCTGACGCGAACACCGCTGCCCTGGCGGAGCTTGCGAGAGTTGGTCTGGCCGAGTTTGCGGACAGACTTCCAGATGAGCTCTCCGGAGGCCAAGCGCAGCGCATCGCACTGGCGCGGGCAATGGCAAGCCGTCCTGAGCTTCTTCTTGCGGACGAACCGACCGGGCAGCTCGATCAGGCAACCGCGCATGCAACGATCGCCATGCTTGTTGCCTGGGCGGAAGCCAGTGGATGCGCGCTTGTTGTCGCCACGCACGACACCAATGTTGCCCAAGCTTTCGGCGAGGTCTGGGCTATGGACCACGGGCGCCTCATCTGCCCCACGCAAAGCGGCGAACGATGATCGCTGCGTGGCTGTTTGGCCTGGCGCGTACGCGCACCGCGACCGTGATCGGATCGGCTGCAGGCGTTGCGATCATGGTCGGCCTGATCGTCGCGCTTGGCGCCTTCATACAATCGAGTACAGCCCGAATGACCGCACGAGCCGCCGGCAACGTGCCGATCGACTGGCAAATCGAGCTTGTGCCGGGTGCATCGGTCGACGCTGTCGGAAAGGCGATGCGACAGGCGGCGCGAATAGCACACACCGCCACGGTCGGTTACGCGGCGATCGATGGGCTGGAGGCCTCCAGCGACGGCACGGTGCAGGTCACTGGCCCCGGCAAGGTCCTGGGTCTTGACCAGCAATACTTTGCCGACTTTCCGGGCAATATCCGCCCGCTTGTCGGGACGACCGAAGGCGTTCTTGCGGCTCAGCAGACCGCTGCAAATCTTCACATTATGCCCGGCGATACGGTCACCATTCACCGGCCCGGTCTGTCCGACGTGAAGGTCAACGTTGATGGCGTGATTGATCTGCCGAACGCCGACTCAATGTTCCAGGCGATCGGCGTTCCACCCGGCGCGGCGCCCCAGGCGCCACCTGACAATGTGCTCATCCTGCCGATGGAACAATGGCACGCTTTGTTCGATCCGCAGGCCGACGCCCGACCGGACAGCGTGCGCCTGCAAATCCACGCCCAGCTCGACCGCGCAAGCCTGCCAAATGACCCGCAGGTGGCGTTCCTCGCGACGACACGCAACGGACACAATTTTGAAGCCCGCGTCGCAGGCAACGCGCTCTTAGCCAACAACCTGGCAGCGAT
This sequence comes from uncultured Alphaproteobacteria bacterium, assembly GCA_963761005.1. Taxonomy (GTDB): domain Bacteria; phylum Pseudomonadota; class Alphaproteobacteria; order Rhizobiales; family Afifellaceae; genus DASWJZ01. The sequence goes on along the minus strand of CAVXFK010000015.1, from coordinate 227,419 downwards.
CCTTGGTACGACCCGCGAGGACGCCTTCTTTCTACGCGTGCTGTTCCTGTTTCTGGGTGCTCCGGGCGTAGCCGTGGCGGTGCTCCTGATGATCGCGGTCACCCGATCGGGCGCGGGATGGAGACGCAGAAGCCAGGCGCTCCTTCGCCTGCGGGGAGCACAGACTCGGGTCGCGTTGAAATATGCGACGGCCGAAGCGTTGGCGGTGGGGATTGTGGGAGCCGTCGTCGGTCTGCTCCTTGGCGCGCTCATTTCACGGTGGATGCTCTCAACTTCGGTCTTCGCCTTGCGTCAGATCATCTGGATTGCCGCAGCGGCGTCGGCCGGCGTCCTGCTCTCGCTGGGGGCGGTGCTTTTTCCAGCTTGGTGGGATGCGCGCCATCTGAGCGTCGCCTCGGCGCGCTCGCCGCTTGTCGAGGAGAAACGTCCGTTCTGGGCTCGCAACTATCTCGATGCGCTGTTCCTTGCCTTATCGGCACTTGTTTTCTGGCGCACTGCCGCGGCGGGGTACCAGATCGTGCTTGCCCCGGAGGGCGTGGCGGCGGTCTCGATTGATTATTGGGCATTTCTCGCTCCGCTATTTTTCTGGCTGGGCACGGGCCTTGTGGCCGTGCGGCTCACGCGGCTCTGGCTCTCGCATGGTGGGAGGTGGTTGATCGGGGCCTTGCGCCCGATGTCAGGAGCTTTCGCGTCGCTTGTGGCCGCAGCGCTCTCGCGTCAGCCCAAGCGAATCGCCGCGGGCGTTGCCTTGATCTCCCTTTGCCTCGCCTTTGCGATCTCAACGGCGATCTTCAACGCGACCTATCAGGCGCAGTCACTTGTCGACGCTGAATTGACCAACGGATCAGACGTCACGGTGACGGGCACGAGCTCCGCACCGGCCGGGCTGGCGCTCGATCGGCTGGCAGCAATTCCAGGAGTCGCTGCCGCCGTTCCCATGCAGCATCGCTTTGCCTACGTGGGCACCGACCTCCAGGACCTCTACGGCATTGATCCTGCTTCGATCGGCCGGGCGTCTCCGATGTCGAACGCCTACTTTGGCAATGGTGACGCCCAAGCCTCCTTGGAGACGCTGCGCAAGAATCCGGATGGCGTGCTGGTCTCTGATGAGACCGTCATCGACTTCCAGCTTGAGCTCGGAGACACGATCAATCTCCGCCTGCAAAACGCGGCGGATCAGCAATATCACACGATTCCCTTCCGCTTCGCCGGCATCGTTCGCGAGTTTCCCACGGCACCGCGCGATTCGTTTCTGGTCGCCAATGCCGACTACGTTGCGAAGATGACCGGCAACAGCGGCGCTGAAATTGTCCTGATGAAGACGACAGGCAAGACGGCGGAGGTCCGTCAACGCGCTGCCGACATCGCGAAAGACCTCCCCGGGGCGAAGGTCCGCGACATCACCGAGGCCCGTCGGCTCATCGGTTCGAGCCTCACCGCCGTCGGGCTGCGAGGATTGACGCGTCTGGAGCTGACCTACGCCGTCGTCTTGGCGGCCTGTGCTTCCGGGCTGATCCTCACGCTTGGCGTGCTCGATAGGCGCAGAAGCTTTGCGATCATGGCGGCCGTTGGAGCAAGGCCGTCGCAGATCCTCGCTTTCTTGAGAAGTGAGGCGCTGCTGATCTTCGCGGGCGGGTTGCTCTCCGGCGTTTTGACCGGCAGCGCTGTGGCGTGGATGCTGGTCAAGCTCCTGACCGGTGTGTTCGATCCTCCGCCCGATCGCCTGACCGTGCCATGGGTCTATCTCGGACTCCTGATCGCGGCGGCCGCGGCCTCTGTTGTCGCGTCGGTCCGCATCAGCGAGCGACAGGTTGAGACATCGCCGATCATGATCTTGCGGGAGACGCCGTGATGGTCAGGACGCCGCGCAGTGGCAACAGCACAATGCTCAAGGAGCGCCCGATGCGTCCGACCTTTGTTCGGACAGCGATGCGCGCGGTCGTTGCAGCGCTGATTGCCGCGACTCTTTCGCCGTCCGACCTGGTGCAGGCGCAGAGCCCGCGGGAACTCAGGCTGTGTCCCGCAACAATCGTCAACATTTGCTACATCGGCTACGTCACATCCGGCCACAACGTCGTCGTCCTGATCTCCTCCAACGATAACGATCAACTCGTCGGCGGGGAAGCTGAGGTCGACGCCTCGCCGCCTGCGTCTGCGACCACATTCTTCGATCTATCAACGCAAATCGGCAGCGTCGTGATGCTCGATGCGATCGGCGTCGACCGTCTCTATTCAGCGAAGCTCGTGTCGGTCGCCGACCCGCTCCTCACCGCGCTCTACATGAGCGGATATTTGCTGCCGTCGATGAACGGTACTTCACCGCAATAAGGGAAGGAACATGCGTATCCAACGGACAAAACCGCTTGGCGCACACGAAGCGCAGGTCGCGAGCAATCGTGATCGGGCGATTCTTGGGCGCCGCCAGTTTCTGACAAGCAGCTGCTCTGTGTTGGCCGCAAGCGTGCTGCCGAGGCTGGCTTTTGCAAACGTACCGGTTCCCTATGACTGGAATGCCACCCCGCCGATGGATGACCGTGCCGCGTTCATCAGCTGGATGCAGACGAATCGCGGCGAGGACCCGCACTTCCTCGGTCAACGATGGGACCGATTCCAAGCTCTCCTCGCCCACCACGATATCTGGGACGCGCGCAACGAGCGCGCTTATCTGCTTACTCCGCGCGAGGATTTCGTAACCCAGGCGAACCTCAGTCGTGCCTATGAATGGCACTATCTCGACATCGGCTACGGCGTGACGATCACCGGCCCGCACACCGTGGCGCGCATGACCAATTCGATCGATGTGCAGATGGGCGACAAGGTGCTCGAGATCGGCACCGGCTCCGGCTACCAATCTGCCTATCTTTCAAATCTGACGGACAAGGTGTTTTCGATTGAGATCATCGCACCGCTCGCCGAGCGAACTCGCAAGCTCTACGACACGCTGATCGGAGAGGGCTACACGGAGTACAAGGCGATCACCACCAAGAACGCGGACGGCTACTATGGCTGGAAGGAGGAGGCACCGTTCGACAAGATCATCGTAACGTGCGGAATCGACCACATCCCGCCGCCGCTTCTACAGCAGCTCAAGCCGAACGGGATCATGGTGATCCCGGTCGGACCGCCCGGCGCCCAGCATGTGTTGAAGGTCGTCAAGCAGCAGGCCGCCGACGGCACGTTCAGCGTGGTGCGCTCCGACATATATCACGGCAGCACGCTGTCCTTTGTTCCGTTCACGAAGCAGGTGGGCGGCGCAATTAAGGGGACGCATAACGGTGACTAATGTCGAGGGCCGCGCTGCGCCTACCCAGAGAGCGCCAGCGCGGGGACCATCGACGTGAGGTTCAGCGGCCTCTTGCAGGGGCCTATCTCCGTGGAGGAGAGAACTGGCCTTCCCCAATTTGCCGCAATCGGCTTCATCGCGGGCGCGATCATCGCCCTGCAAATCTGCGTCATGCGAATCTTCGCAGTTGGTAGTTGGGTGCACTTCGGGTCGCTCGTCGTCAGCCTGGCGATGCTCGGGTTCGGTGCTTCCAGCGTAGTCATCTACCTCGCCAGAGTTTGGTTTGAGGGACACTGGCGCCGAGCGGCCGGTATTTCCGTCGTTTTGTTCGGACCGCTGCTAGTCGGCTCTAACCTGCTTGCGCAGCAAATTCCCTTCAACGCTATTTTCCTCGTCTCCGATCCCGCACAGAAATGGCACCTTCTCGCGAATTTTCTCCTCTACTTCCTGCCATTCTTCGTGGGCGCGCTGTTTCTGGGGACGATTTTTCTCACGAGACAGAGGACCTTCGGGCGCGTCTATTCCGCTGACATGGCCGGCTCCGGCGTCGCGGGACTTGTCGCGCTCGCGGGAATGTATCTTCTGCCGCCGGAAAATCTTCTTATCGTCCCCCTCGCACTCTGGATGATCGGGGGACTCCTTTGGTTCGCCGGCACCAACGGCCGGCTTGCGACGGTAGGCCACGCACTCCTCGCGACGGCGGTGATCGCCTCTCAGCTCGTCCTTCCGCGCCTCCTCGACGTTCCTTCGCTCGCCGTCTCGCAGTACAAGGGTATCTCGTACGCCAGAAACTACCCCGACGCCCGACAGATATATCGGAACATTTCGCCTTTCGGTGACCTACAAATCTATTCGAGCTCGTACATGCACTTCGCGCCAGGGCTCTCCGACAATGCGGCCTTTAACCTGCCGGAGGTGCCCGCTGACGCATATGTCGGAATGTTCATCGACGGCGACGGGCCGGAGGGAATCATGCGCGATCTGCCGCCTTCGCAAACCGCCTATTTCCGTTACCTTCCGATGTACTATCCCTACGTCGTCAAGCCTACGGCCGACACGTTTGTCGTCCAGTTCGGTGGCGGCATCTCGACGATGGTGGCGCTACGAAGCGGCTCAAGAAGCGTCACTGTGGCGGAGAGCAATCCTGCGGTCCTTGCCGCGTTCCGCGATCCGCTGCTACGCGATTTCACAGGCGACGTTCTGCGCAACCCGAAGGTTCAAGTTGTGCCGATGGAAGGGCGGTTGTACCTCGCCCACGCAGCACGCCGATATGACGTTGTGGATCTGAGCCTCGCCGACTCGGTCGGCCTCTCCAATCCCGGTGGTTTCGCGATTGTCGAGAAATACCCTTACACCCGAGAAGCATTTACGAGCTATATTAGAGCGCTGCGCGACGGCGGCGTTCTGTCAGCGACTCTCTGGAACAAGGAGGAGCCGCCGAAGTCGATTCTCAAATTCTATGCGACGGTAGCCGCAGCTGCCCGTGCCGTGGACGGCAACATCGCCAACTCATTCTTCGTCGCGTCTGCGTATCTCTCGACGGCCACAGTTCTCTATAAGCGTGGTGGCTTCACTACGGAGGAGGTCGCGAAACTCCGTCAGCACACCCGCGCGATGTCATTCGATGAGATCTACTCTCCGGGCTTTAATTTCAATGCGTCTGGAGCAGCCTCGGTTCTGGACAATTACCGTGCGTCGATCTTCGCAGCACCCATCTCCGCGGACACGCCGCAAGGGGCAGATGTCGCTACGCCTGCCAACTCCGCGGCCGGCGCCTCGACGTCAACTCCCGACGGCAACAGCTCGGACACGCTTCCCGCAACGACCGTGGCGCGCCTTGCCTGGCAGGCGTTGGTCAACGGCGGCTGGGACGACTTTGCCGGCCGCTACGTGTTCGACACGCACGTCCTCAACAATGACCGGCCGTATTTCGCCGGCTACGTGAAGGCGCGCGACCTGCCGCAGGCCTACGGTCGCCTTGACGAGTTGCAAGACGACTGGGGTTATCTGCTGATCTGGGCGACCTTTGTCGTCGCATGCGTTTCGGCTGCAGCGCTGATCCTTGTTCCTCTCCTGTTTGGCTGGCGCGTCGTCTTCAGCCGTTCGCGCGGCAAGGTGGGCACGCTCGTCTACTTCGGGTGCCTCGGGCTCGGTTACATAATGGTCGAGGTTGGCCTGATCAGTCGGTTTCTCGTGGCGTTGGGCAACACCACGATCTCGGCCACCGTGTTGATCACCGGCATGCTTGTTTTTTCTGGCATCGGAAGCCTTGCCGCCGAGCGCATCCTCGACCGCGCGCGGGCTGTGCTACCGGGCATTCTAGCGATCGTGAGCCTCGCTCTTTTCGGCTACGCGGCGGGGCTGGAGCCAACGCTTACCTGGGTCGGCACACAATCATATGCGGTCCGACTTCTGCTTTGCTTCGTCTTGATCGCGCCACCCGCCTTTTTCATGGGGTTCCCCATGCCGACAGCCATGATGTCCCTGGCACGGCTCGGCAAGACTGAAATCTTTGTCTGGGCCTGGGGGGTGAACGGCTCGCTTTCCGCCGTCGGCGCAGTGGCTGTTCCAATTGTCGCCGTCAACCTCGGCCTCGCGGCCGTGCTGGACGCCAGCGCCACTGTGTATCTAATCGCGATTCCAGCTTTCTTCGCCGTCCTGTCCGACCGCCGAGGAGCCCAAACGCCGGTCCGCGTAGCCGACGCGGTCACGGCTTCAGCACCGGCACCTATCGTGCCGACGAGCTGATGATCTTCCGGTCTCTCCACGCCCGCGATGGATGGTGGCTCTTTTGGAAGGTCGCCGCGGAACATTCGCCTGACTCCTGTACTCTCGCAACGGCGGGCGCGCGGAGCCGGCGTCCCTTCCGGCGCCAGCGCAGGCCGGTTCAATGACATCATACCTACAAGCCGTCGTTCTCGGATTGCTCCAGGGGTTTGCCGAACTCTTTCCCATCTCGAGCCTAGGCCACAGCGTTCTGCTGCCGGCCGTTCTTGGCTGGTCTGTGAATCGCGCAAGCGATGAGTTCGTCGCCTTCCTTGTGCTCACGCATCTGGCCACATCGCTGACTCTTCTTGGATTCTTCTGGCGCGATTGGATGCACATTGTCGGAGGAATTCTGCGGTCCTTGCGAATCCGTGAAATCCGCGCTGAAGACACCTACGCGCGGCTAGGCTGGCTTCTGGTTGTCAGCACCGCGCCTGCGGGTATCCTTGGTCTCCTCTTTGAGGAACGCCTTCAACAGAACTTTGCGACTGCCTGGTTGGTTGCGGCCATGCTCGTACTCAATGGCGTCGTCCTTTATGTCGTGGAAGTCATGCGCGTCCCGAGTGCAGAGGGGCTCCATGACGATCGCAAGCTGGCTGCCTTGTCGTGGCGTCAGGCGGTTGGCATTGGACTCGCCCAGTGTTTTGCTCTGATACCCGGGTTTTCGCGCACCGGACTCACGATGGCAGGCGGACTTGCTAACGGCCTCTCTCACGAGAACGCCGTCCGTTACTCGTTTCTGCTGGCAACGCCGATTATCCTTGCTGCGGCAGTGCTGAAGGTCCCAGATCTCTTCGCGAAGGGCGGCGGGGGCCTCGCGCAGGCACTTCTTGGCGCGCTGTGCGCGGCGATAACCGCCTATCTGTCGATCCGTTTCTTGTTGCGATATTTCGAGACGAGGACGCTGACACCATTCGCCATTTATTGTGTGATCGCGGGGCTGGCCGTCTTGACGATTGTCTCGACTTAGGACGCCTTCCGGCCGCTTTTGAACCAGGCAAAGGCAAAGAGCCCCAGCGCGACGATCAAAGAGCCCAGACCGTGCTTGAAGTGTACGTGCGTTGAGCCTCCTTCGAAGCCGGGCAAGAAGCCCGGCAGCGATCCGGCCGTGTGGGTCCAATATATGCCGGCCAACAAGAGGAACCCTACGCCTACAACGATGGCTCCAACTGCAATCAACGTGTTATTCGGCATCGACCCCCCAACTTTGAAACGTGGGTGCCCGTTGGCCCATCCGGTAGGCTGCCTGATGCTGAAGCGCAATGACCTCTCATAGAACAACCCCGTTCCTGCTCCTGAAAGTGATCCACCGGTTGCGATCTTCAGACTAAGACACCCTCCAGGACGTGTGGTCGCCTAATTCGCTTCTAATTCTCTTCCGGCTCCCTCGCGATCCGCGGACTTCGCCTCGCGCATGCAGTTTCCATGAATGAATGCGGTGAGGGATTGCCTTCTCTCTGCACTCATATCTCTAGGCTGAGCAAGTCGAGTTCTAGTCTGCCGCGAGCAATGTCCTCAACGAGGCATAGGAGATGGCGGGCGTCGCCGTCACAAAGAAGATGACAGCTAGCTCCGGTGAATATTGCAGGCGCGTGACCAGCCAGACAAAGGCCGCGTTCAGGCCAAAAGAGAGAAGCGACGAAAACGCAACTTTTGTTGCACGCACGAGGTTCAAGTCGAGTCGGAAAGTGACTCGGATGTGTCCGAGAAGCGACACGAGAACCGCAACGATATAAGCGACGAAGTTGGCAAGTGATGGCGCGACCGGGGAGAAGATGACCAGGACGAGATAAGCGACTGCATGAATTGCCGTGGCGACCGCTCCGACGAAGCCGAAACGCAGCACGCGCGCGAATTCGTCCGGGGCTCTCAACTGTCAGGGACCTCGGCCCAAGCTTTTTCGGGGAGTGCCTCCAGATGCTCGCGAACGATGAAGAGCGGCCGTCGCTTCGCCTCAGTGAGGGTTTGCCCAACATATTCGCCAACCAGGCCGAGGGTGAAGAGATTGAGGCCGCCGAGAAACAAGATCGACACCATGAGCGATGCATAGCCGGGAACGTCTCTGCCGAAGAAGAGCGTCCTCACCAACAGAAACGCGCCGTAGCCGAGCGCGGCGACCGCGATAAGGCCGCCAAAAGCACTCCACACACGAACAGGGATCGTCGAAAAGGAGAGGATACCGTCAAAGCCGAACCGGAAAAGCCTCCGATAGTTCCAGCGCGATCCCCCTCGGCTGGCGCGCGGCCGGACGTGATGGACGAAGTCCTGATGGAACCCCAGCCAAGCGAAAAGGCCCTTGTTGAAGCGCGCTCTCTCGTCGAGCTTGAGGAACGAGTCGACGACTCGCCTGTCCATGAGGCGGAAATCTCCGGAGCCCAACGGCAGCTTCACGTCGCTCAACAACGAGAAAAGCCTGTAGAAGAGCTTTGCGCCCGCACGCTTAAAGAAGCCATCGCTCGATCGGCTGCTGCGTACGGCAATGACAACGTCGGCTCCGTTTCGCCATTTCGTGATCATCTCGGGGATTACCGCCGGCGGGTCCTGCAGGTCGACATCCATTACGATGGCCGCGACGCCCTTTGCCGCCTCCAATCCCGCAACGACCGCGGCCTCTTTGCCGAAATTCCTAGAAAAATCGATGATTCCGATGGCCGGGTTCTTCGCACGTTGAGCCAAAATGCGCTCGCGCGTGTCATCGCCGCTGCCGTCGTTCACAAAGATAAGCTCATAGCGAAAAGGAAACGACACGGCGACCGAGGTCAGCTCAGCCAGAAACAACTCCACAGCGTGCCCCTCATTGAAGACGGGGACGACGATACTAATGAAACCGCCGGTGACCACCGATCGTGCCTTTCAGACGTGCTGACCGATTTGCTCGGCGAAGATAAGTCCTGGAGCAAATAGAATGAAAGGGCTTGCAGCCGAGCGGGACTGGCAGGCGCCGGCTTTCAGAACGCTTGCGGCCCGTTTCGCTGCGCGACCTCTCGAGGCCGTCCTCCTGCTCGGCGCTATTCAATTGGCCGCCTGGACCGTGTTGCCGTACCTGGCGAGCTCCGCCCCCCCACTCGACGTGGTCGAAGGTCTGCTTTGGGGCAAGGAGTGGCTACTTGGAACGCACAAGCACCCACCACTACAGGCTTGGCTCATCGAGTTGTCGTTCGACGCCACTGGCGACCCAATTCTCGGGCCATACATCCTCAGCCAACTGAGCGTTGCGCTCACCTATTTATTTGTTTTCATGACGGGATCTCTGTTAACTACACGAAACAACTCTCTTATTGGCGCTATTTTACTTGTACCGTGTCTTTATTACACTTGGTTGACGCCGGAATTCAATCCGAATGTTCTTCAATTACCTGTCTGGTCTGCCGCGATTCTTCTCTTCACGATGGCGCGACAACATCCGACCCGAGCGCTTCCGTGGCTATTGCTTGGCTTTGTCGCCGGGCTAGGCATCCTTACAAAGTACAGCGTGCTCGTCCTCTACACGCTACTTGCGGTCTGGACATTGGCGGAAAGGGATATGAGGAGGGCCCTTCAAAGGCCCTGGCCTTGGCTCGCCATTGTCTTAGCACTGCTTGTCGCCTCTCCGCACCTTGTGTGGCTGGCACAGAACGATTTTCCAACTTTGGGCTATGCCGATAGCAGGGGGAGTAGCGAGGGCGGGCGTTTTTCCTCGGTCGATTGGTTCGCGGCCCAGGCAGCGGACCACCTTCCGCTGCTGATCTTCTTTCTTATGCTCGGCTACCGGTCAGTTCGCAGCCTGACTTGCCTTGCCGTGCCTAAGCCGCAGCTTCGCTACATCGCTTTCCTGGCGCTCGGGCCGGCAGTCCTCACGGTAGTGGCTTCCATGGTGACAGGGATCGGGCTTCGGGACATGTGGGGAATGCCGATGTTCACGCTTTCCGGCCTGCTCATCGTCTGCTTGCTCGGTCGTCAATGGAGCCTCGACCTCTCGGCCCGAGCCCTACTCGTCGCCGCAGCATTCGTCGCCGGTACCGCGTGCATCTACTCCGGTGTCGTAGCGCTCAGCCCAACGCTCGGCAAACCGCAGCGCAACGCCTGGCCGATGCGAGAGATCGCGAGTAGCGCGCAGGCGGCCTGGTTGAGCCATACAAACAAGCCCCTGAGGATTGTGGCCGGTCAGGTACCTGGCTGGCCGGACTGGTGGCCGCGGGGTCACCAAGCCGTCCAAGCGTTGTCTATGACGGCAAGCTGGCGCTTTCGCCCTGGTTGACCTCGGAACAGCTCACCAAAGAGGGGGTCTTGTATGTGTGGGCTGGCAAGCAAGCGCCAGCGGGCCTGCTGCCACAAGACGCTCAGCTTGCCCTCGGCAGTTTCTTGGTCGCCGGGACAAAGATTGCGAGCGGCATCATCGGCTACGCGATCCAGCTTCCGATGCCTTGACTACGCGCCAGAATCCCACACCACTCGATCTTCATTGGTCCTCTAATTCGAGACTAATTCGACCGAGATATCTCCTGCTTCCGTAGACCTCGCATTACTAGGTGAGCGGCGGCATGAGATGGTTCGTGCTGCTTGGGACTCCGGAACAGGCTTTCGCGGGCCCATCCTTGGGTCTCAGTTGCGATCGAGCAACACTCCCAGACGTTTGCAAGCCCCGTCAGGCGCGCAGAGAATTGCTGAAAGAACACCGCCGGTTCATCGCGCGCACGAGTATCTCTTCTGGATTGGTCGTGCCAGCCTTGAGACGCCGGGGCTTGGTTCGACGCGGTTCCGTAGTTGGGTCGAGATCATCAGGATAATTGCCAATTCCCAAGGCGTGCGCCTGGGCTGCACTGCGTAAGCCGAAATGATTGATGCCTTCCTTTCATTGATTGCGGCCTGGATTGTGAACGTGATTTCCTCTGCCGGCTATCTTGGTGTCCTTGGCCTCATGGCGGTCGAGTCGGCATGTATCCCGCTTCCTTCTGAGGTGATCATGCCCTTTGCCGGATACCTTGTTTCGATCGGCCGCTTTAACCTGCTCGCGGCAGCGACCGCAGGTGCGCTCAGCTGCAATCTCGGCTCGACCGTTGCCTATTTCGTAGCGGCCCAAGGTGGTCGCAAGGCAATTGAGCGCTGGGGCGCTTATCTTCTCGTCGGACAAACCGAGCTTGATCGCACCGAACGATTCTTCTCGCGCCATGGCGCCGCAACTGTCTTCATCGGACGCCTGCTACCGCTAGTGCGAACATACATCGCGCTTCCGGCTGGTATCGCGCGAATGCGGGTGTTCAAATTCCAAGTCTACACTTTCTTCGGCTCGTGGCCGTGGTGTTTTGGACTTGCATATGTCGGACGAGTACTGGGTGAGCATTGGAACAATGATCCGACCTTGCGGAACTCATTCCACCGCGTCGACGCGTTCGTCGTCGTAGCGTTCTCCGTGGGGCTTGCATGGTTCATCTGGGTGCGGCGGCGCAACTGGCTCCGCTCGCAACGCTAAAGCGCCCGCTAGGTATTCATTGCCGGACACGCCAGCTGGCTGGGTTGCTGCCATTCACGGTGGCGTCCCGTCGCTCGCTTAGGGTCAGGACCCATAAAGGGGATTCCTTCCTTGGCTGGGTTGTGATTTACGGTCTCCAAGAGGAGGCCTCTGATGAATTGCGACTATTTCTGGCTGACGAGGGATCAATTCGCGCGGCTGAAGCCGTTGCTCCCCACCGACACGCGCGGCAAGCCGCGGGTTGACGACCGGCGTGTGATCAGCGGCATCGTGCATGTTTTGAAGTCAGGCGGCCGTTGGGTCGATGCTCCGGCCGTCTATGGTCCACGCAAGACCCTCTACAATCGCTTCGTGCGCTGGGCAGAGAAGGGCATTTGGATCGACATGTTCCACGCGCTTGCTGCGGCAGGCGGCCCGCCAGCCCAGGTGCTAATCGACAGTTCGGCGGTGAAGGCGCACCGCTGCGCAGCCGGCGGTAAAGGGGGGAGCGCAATCAGGCGATCGGGCGCTCGCGCGGCGGACGCACCACCAAGATCCACGCCCTGACCGATACGGCTTGTCGGCCCATCGCCTTCATGCTCACGGGAGGCCAAGTGGCCGATTGCACCGCCGCAGAGTTGCTGCTGCGGCGGCTGCCGCAAGCGTCGATCGTTCATGGCGACAAGGGCTACGACAGCAATGCCATCCGCCGACAGATCGAGGGCAAAGGTGCGATGCCCAATATTCCGCCGAAGGCCAATCGGCGTTGGAAGAACTGCTTCTCCCCGTTCCTCTATCGAAACAGAAATGCCATCGAACGCATGTTCGGTCGCCTCAAGGACTTCCGCCGCATCGCGACACGATACGACCGATCCGCCACCAACTTCCTCGCCGCCGTCCGCATCGCTGCTGCCGTCAGCTACTGGTTATGAGTCCTGACCCTAGTCGTCATCTTTGTCGCCGGCGCCTTCGGGTTGCCTGCACTTTGACACTGGTTATCACCTCACCGTGACGATCTTGATGGCCAAGAGCTTTCCGGCGCTCACAGCATAGGTAACCTTCACCTGTTGCCCGACCTTAAGCGATTCGGCCTCTACGCCCTCGGCCAGAATGAATGTCTTGCCGTCACTCAGAGTCATCGAATCGCCTTTGGGATTGATGCTCTTGATTGTGCCCGCGTCCTCAGCTGCGTGAGCGAACCCCACCGCGACAAGCAGCGTAAGTCCGGCAGCGGGAAAAAGCAGTTTCTTCAAATACATCGCTTACTCCTGGTTTCGACTGGCACCGATATCCTCGTGGTATTTTCGTCCATGCTTCATCGGGGTCACCCGAACAGAATCGGACCGAGCAATCGCCTTTGCAAGCTCTGCTGAGTTTCTTTCTTGAGACCTAATTCGGCACTAATTCGGCTGCAGTCTTATGATTTTATGCCACACTATTAGCCCCGCAAAGAGAAAGTCCATGAGACGCGCTAAGCAGCAGCTCCTCACTCGTCTAGCTCATATGAGATCCATAGAACTCCACCGCGAAAGAGCCGATGACGCGGCCTGCTCACCACAATGTTCGATGAGCAGGCTCCTGCATATCCAGTACAAGAGATCGCGACGTCGTTGACGAGCGCGCCTACCTTCAGCGTCGAGCTTGGTCGCATCCCCAAGCGCCCCAACATTCTCCTAGCCACGGCTGTGCCGGGCGCCGAACCTGCGTCACAAATCAACCGCCGGCAATCGCCGGCCTCGGGATCAAGTTTGGATCCGACGGACCGATCGACGTCACATGCGCACCCAAATGCTCATAGTTCACAATCCCAAAGCTGGCTCGACAGCGCGCCGGCGCTTTCACGCGACGCTCGGCCGGCTGAAGCAGGCGGGTGTGCACTTTGACATCGTTGAGCCTCCTCGGCACGGGGAGGCGATGCGCGTCGCCGCCGATGCTGCGCGCCACGGGCAATTCGACGCCGTTGTCGCCGCCGGTGGCGACGGGACCGTTCACGATGTTGCGGAGGGATTGGTCGGCAACGCGACGCCTCTCGGCATCATCCCGCTAGGAACAGCAAATGTTTTTGCGCATGAGATCGGGTTGGGATTCTCGCCGGACAGCCTTGCGCGGACGCTCTGCAATGGGGCGGTGCGCTCTATTCCTGTTGGCGAGGTGAACGGCCAGCCCTTTCTGTTCGTCGTTGGCGTCGGTTTCGACGCCAGAGCGGTCAACACCTTCGAGGTCAGCGGAACACGACAGCTTGGGCAAGCGGGCTTCGCCTGGCCAGTCTTCCAAGCCCTCATGGCTGAGACCTATTCAATGGTCCGCGTTCGGACCGACCGTGGAATAGCTGTGGCGTCATGGGTGATCGTGACGCGGACCAAGCACTATGCAGCCGGTTTCGTTCTCGCCTCGCTCGCGAACATCGAACAATCGGGCTTTTACGTTGTGCGTTTCGCCGGCACCGGTCCCCTGACGCGCTTCCGCCAGCTCGCAGCTCTCGCGACTGGGCTTGCCAGCTACGATCCAGCGATCACAGTTGAACTCGCACGCTGGGTTACGATAGAGGGCGGTGCCGCGATTCCGGTTCAGATCGACGGTGAATCGCTTGGCCAACTGCCTTTGGAGATTGTGCTTCATCCGAAGCCGCTGAACTTGATCTTCTCGACCCCGTGAGCTGAATCGAGGTTTCGCGAACCGAAAGACCGCGCGCGTTGGGGAGTTCGAACCGGAACCACGATGAGCCGTTCACGCGCTGGAACAAGGGGTACGGTCGTCCGCTTATCTCTCGGGCTCGGCTGTTTTGAGAAGTTCAGCGCCGCTGACCCGGTGCGTCCGCAGAAGGAGCGGGAGGAACTGAGGCGTTCTCTCGCAATACGCAGTGTAGACCGAGCCGAGCCGACCTCTGAGCATCTCCTCCTCCTTTTTTGCGCGCATCGTCACCGCGATGAAGTAAGTGAGCATCAACGCGCCCACGAACCAGTTCGCTGTAGCGAGGAAGAAGGCAGCCGTGAGGACAAGGTAGCTGGAGTAAAGTGGGTGGCGCACGAAGGCGTACGGTCCGGAGCGGATGAGGCGATGTTCGGGCAGCGTTTCAAGTTCACCAGACCAGAATTGGCCGAGCGTGATGTGACACCATAGAATCACGAGCGCCACACCCCGAACAGCAAACGCCCTGCGATCGCGACGTCGTGAGACAAATGAATGAACGCGAAGCTCAGCTCATCAGGGTCGGTCAAGAAAAGCGCGAGTGCGGCGAGAGCAGGAACACCGGTCAGGTACTGCAGCATCTTCACGAAGCCCTCTGGATAGCGCTCCCGTCCTTTGATCTTCAACTGGAGGACCAGTTGGCAGCAGCCGAGCGTACCGAGGACGAGCCAAATTTCGGCGAGTGTTACGGGTGAGAACTCCGGCATGCTCTTCGTCATTCAATTGCTTCGTTGGGCTGCATCTCGGCGATTGCACTGGCCGCGACTCGCAGAGCGCCGTATTCACCGCCACGCAACACTCTGACACGGCGAGGATATCTGCCGCAATAACTTGAGAGGTCAAAGCGGTGGCTGTGTTTGCGCGCCTCTGGCACGACCGCCGCTATCTTCGCCGCAGGCCTGTAGCATGTCCGGGTTCGGGTGCTCAGGGGAACTGCGCGACGGCCAGTCATTTCGTATTCGGAGTGGTACGCTTTTGGGCCAAAAGCGTACCGCCGCGAATTCTTGGATGGGGCGTCAGCATTCGCTCGACGTCACAGGGCGTAGGGGGTGGAAGCGAAGACCAATCCGTTACTCGGCGGCTTCGCGCAATGGGACGAGCCGGCGGCCGACCGATTGCAGATGAACCCGCATGGCGTTTGCCGCTCCGCTCAGATCGCGTTGCTCAATGGCATCGATGATCTGCTCATGCTCGCTGAAGCTGTGATGATCGGCTGGCGGATGGGCCGGCTCAATCCGCAAGCGGCCCCACACCACTGCGCGGCGAATGGCGTTGAGCGCGTCAAAAAGACCGACGAGAACGGTGTTGCGGCTGGCTTGTGCGATCTGCCGGTGCAGGAGATTGTCGAAGTTCTCGTATTGACGCCAAGTCTTCGCTGCGCGTGCTTGTGCCATCGACCGGCGCATTGCGGCGATGTCATCCGGGGTCGCGTGTAGTGCCGCCTCGCGGGTGATCTCTGGTTCGAGGATGAGACGCGCCCGCATGAGGTCGGCGGGGTTGGTGCGGTTGGCTATTTCGGAGAGGGCCACGGTTTCCTCGACCGGGCGGCTGCCGACGAAGGTGCCCTTACCGACATGGCGCCAGATCTGACCGTCCTTTTCGAGGATCGCCAGAGCTTTGCGCAAGTCGCCGCGCGAGACACCGAGCGCCTCGCCAAGCTCCCGCTCGGCCGGCAGGCGGCTGTTGGCTGGCAGGTCGTACTGAGCCAGATAGGCCTGGAGCTGGACCAAGGCCGCATGGGCATCATCTTCTTCGTTATTCATGACTCTGGCTTTCTAAGGATCAGCGTAGCTCTTAAGACGAGACCGAAAATTGGTCAACACCAACGCGCCGCAATTGCTTGACCAATTTGCACATTGCGCCTAACCAATCTGGCATCGTTAAGCACGCGATGGGAGGAAAAAGATGAACAAGCTATCGAGAAGGTCCGTGCTCGCCGGCGGCGTGAGTGCCGCTGGATTCATGCTCAGTGCCAAATTCGGCGACGCGAAGGCAGCACAAGACAAGGTGCGTGTTGCCTGGGGTGACGTGATCGATGTCGATTCGCTGCCCATGGCAGTGGCGTGGGCCCGGATCAAGGCTCGCGGGATCGACAACGAAATAACTTCATTTGCCCAGGAAGACCTGGCAATTCAGGCGACGGTCGGCGGCCAGATGGACGTCGGCGTGGCAACACCTTTCGCCGTTATGCAGAAGGTCGGGGATCTTGAAATCTTTTTCAGGAAGAGGCCCTGATCTTCTACGCCGTAGTGTCGGTCGAGTACAAGTCCTGGAAAGACTTGGATGGCCAGCCCTTCGTTTTTCACGCGCGCGGGTCGGGCACCGAGGCCTACGGCAATTTCATGGCCAAGCAGAATGGCATAAAATTCGGGCAGATAAGTTATCTGGCTGGGTCCGACAACCGGGCGGTGGCGATGATCGCTGGCCAGATCAAAGCTTCGATCCTCGACCCGGCCAACACTGCGCTCGTCATGGAAAAGGCGCCGGATAAATTTCATCTCCTCCCGGGCCCAGATTTATCGCCCACCAACGAGGGCCTTTTTGCCCATCAGGCCTGGATGCAGGCCCATCCCGAAGCGGTCGCCGTCATCACTGAAGAGTTCCTGAGACTGTGGCGCGAGATGAATGCCAATCCCGGAATCATCGCTGAAGAACGCGCGAAATTCGGTTTGCTCCCGGACCAGCCAAAATTGACCCCAGAAGTCATTACTGCCTCGGTCAAGCGGTCATTGGATGCACATGTGTGGAACCCCGAAGGCGGCAGTGAAAAGATGGCAGAGGCGGATCTTGACTTCTACTCGATCGCCGGCGCCTTGCAGGGCCCGCGCGACCAGCTCAAGGTTGAAGACTTCTGGGATCTCGCTCCGCTCGAAGCCGCCAAGAAGAAACTCGGTGGCTAGTCTCCAGCGCAATGGCGAGGCCGGCGGACTCGGTCTTTCGCGCTTTATTCCGTTCGGGGCCTTCGCGCCCCGGACGGCTTTGCTTGACAGGCAGCCAACCGCGCTGGGCGCCTTTTCTGCTCACCCGCTAACGCTCCGGGTCTTCTCCGGTCTTGCAATCTGCCTCGTCTGGGAAGGAGCGGCGCGAATCCCGATCAGCTTCGCCTTCCCGACCTTCAGCGCAACCATGGTCGCGCTCTGGTCGATGATGGCCGACTTATCGCTTTTCCACGCTTTCGCCATCACGCTGCAGCCGCTTGTCGTCGGCCTGCTGATCTCGGCGGTGCTCGGAGTGGCGATCGGCGTTGCCATGGGGCTGAACGGCTGGGTTCAGTGGCTCGCCTCGCCAGTGTTCATCGTCGCGCAGGCCGCTCCATTGGCGGCGTTGATCCCGCTCATCATTTTCGCGTACGGCATCGGTCTCACGGCCAAGACGCTGGTCGTATGCATCATGGCCATGCCGGTCATCGTGCTCAATTCGTATGTCGCCGTTCACCACACGCCCGCCTCACTCCTCGAGATGGGCCGTTCGTTCCTTGGCACCCGCCGTCAAGTGATCGCCCGCATCGTTCTGCCCTCGGCGAGCCCAATCATCTTCGCCGGCCTGCGACTCGGATGCGCGGCCGCCTTCGTCGGCGCGATCCTTGCCGAACTCCTCATCACTCCGGTTGGGATCGGCGATCTCATCACGTACAACCGCTCGATTGCGGACTATCCCAAGATGTACGCCGCCATCCTCTCGATCATCATCGTATCGGTTCTCTTCATTGAGATCCTGGAGGTCATCGAGGTGACTGTCTTCCGGCCCGAGAAGCGGGCGCGCGCATGACCATGCACGCCACTCCGGCAACCTCGCCGGTCGCAAAGATCGACGCTGCCGTCGAACTGCGGAACGTCTCGAAGACCTACGCCGGCGGCGTGCATGCGCTCGATGCCATCAACGTCGAATTCCCGCGCGGTCAACTCACCTCGCTGCTCGGTCCATCAGGTTGCGGCAAGACAACGCTTCTCAAGATCATTGCGGGTTTGCTTCCGGCCACCTCCGGTGAGGTGTTGGTGAACGGCAGGTCGGTCGTTGGCCCTGGCCCTGAGCGTGCCTTTGTGTTCCAGGACTTCGCGCTGATGCCGTGGGAGAGCGTTCTCGGCAACGTCGCCTTTGGCCTGGAACTGCGCCGCATCAGCAAGGCCGAACGGCAACGAGTCGCTCGCCACTACATCGCCGAGGTGGGCCTCGCCGGCTTCGAGGACAAGTATCCGCACGAGCTCTCCGGCGGCATGCGCCAGCGAGTCGGCCTCGCCCGTGCACTGGCCGTCAAGGCCGACGTGCTGCTGATGGACGAGCCGTTCAGCGCCGTCGACGAACAGACCCGGCGAAAGTTCCAGGAGGACCTGCTCAGGCTGCGCGAGATCGAAAAGAAGACCTTCGTCTTCGTCACACACTCGATCGAGGAAGCAGTCTACGTGTCCGACCGCATCGTACCTGTTGTCGACTCGCCCAGGGCGCATCTCGCAAGTGATAGCGCCCGATATCCCCCGCGACGGCGATGTCGACGGCATCCGTCGTCACCCGGTGTACCTCGATACCGTCGACACCATCTGGCGCGGGCTCAAACGCTATCTGGACTGACGAAAGGCATGACGATTTTCGGCTACCGCGTTCCTATGGTCTCCTCGCTCCTCCTGTGGGCGGCGCTTTGGGAGATCGTCGGACAGCTTCACCTTTCCTTCCTGCTGCCGCCGCTGTCGAGCGTGTTGATGGCGATGGTCCAGATCGTCCCGACCCGGACTTTCCTCTCGGCGATGTGGGTCACCGCTTATGCCTTTGCCATCGGCAACCTCATCTCGATCGTACTCGGCGTGCCGCTAGGACTGCTGATGGGGCGCTCTGTCATCGTCGACCGTATCTTCCTACCGTGGGTGAACGTTTTTCTATCGGCGCCGCTCACCGCCCTGGTGCCCGTCATCATGGTGCTCTTCGGCCTCGGCCAGACCACCGTCGTCCTGACCGTCGTCCTTTTCGCGATGTGGATCATCGTGCTCGACACGCGGGCGGGGGTGCGCTCCATCGCGCCGTCCTTAGCCGAAATGGCGTACAGCTTTGGGGCTAGCCGCTGGCAGGCCTTCCGCCGCATTTATGTGTGGGCCGCTCTGCCCGAGATACTGGCCGGCATCCGGCTTGGCGTCATCCGCTCAGTCAAGGGCGTCATCATCGGCCAACTGCTTGTTACCATCATCGGGTTCGGAGCGCTCTTCCAGACCTACGGGTCACAGTTCCAGATGGAGGATTTCTGGGCTGCTCTTCTCATCCTTTTTGCCTTCGCCTTCCTGCTTGCTGAGGGTCTCTCCTGGCTCGAACGCCGGGTCGACTACTACGCTGCAAGCCGATCCTGATATCCACGCATGAAAGAAAGCGCTGCGATGAGCTACATCTTTCCCCCTCCTTCGGTTGCAAGCTTGCCGATCCGCGGCTCAGACTCGTCTTTCCCGGTGCATCGTATCTATTGCGTCGGCCGAAACTATGCCGCGCATGCTGTCGAGATGGGACACGACCCCAACAAGGAGCCGCCGTTCTTCTTTCAAAAGAACCCTGACAATCTGGTTACGTCTGGCGAATTCCCCTATCCGGCCGCAACCAGCGACGTCCATCATGAGATCGAAATGGTGGTGGGCCTCGGCAAAGGCGGTAGCGACATCGCCGGCGACGCCGCACTGGAATGCGTCTACGGCTACGCGGTCGGCCTTGATATGACCCGGCGTGACTTGCAGGCGATGGCCAAAGACATGGGCCGGCCGTGGGAGATTGGGAAGGCGTTCGAGGCCTCCGCGCCTTGTTCCGAGCTCGTGCCGGCAAGCACCATCGGCCACCCTTCGGCGGGAGCCATCTGGCTCGATGTCAATGGCGTCAGGCGCCAGACGGGTGACCTCAACCAAATGATCTGGAAGGTGCCGGAGATCATCAGTTATCTGTCGAGCTTGTTTACGTTGATGCCGGGTGACCTCATTTTTTCGGGCACACCCTCAGGCGTGGCTGCAGTTGCTCGAGGCGACCGCCTGGTGGGTCATGTCGACAACGTCGGTGAGCTCGAAGTCCTCGTTGCTTGAGTTGGGAGCAAGAATTGCACCGCAGGGATGATGGCGCGGGGTAATCGAGGCGGAAACGCGATTCCAAGCGCGCGCCTTTCTGAATCAACCTACTCCAGCGCGGAGGCAAGGCGGTTCCGACGACCCGTCGGCTAGTCCTCATTCTGTCCTAATTCGCGGGGCTTTTTCCTTCGTGGGACTGTAATACGAAGCGCCTCCAGTTACAGCCTGGCGTTAGGTACGACGCCGAAACAGCCCACCGAGGAACGAGGCTCACCGTGAATCGCGCGAACTCTCTATAAGGAAGAGCTCAAGGCTCTGGTTCGCGGGCGTTTCGCATGGCTCGGAGGCGGGGTAGTGCTTCTCGCGATCGGAGGCCTCGCGGCTGTTGCGACGCAAGATACTTGGCTCGACGGCTACGGCATCGTCGCCTACTTCCTTGCTCCGCTGGGGTTCATCCCGATTGCCGCCGCCAGCATTGCCGGTCCACGGGCGAACCGATTTGTGGAGTGCGTATTTACCGCGCCGGTGGAGCGGAGGGACTGGTTTGCAGCGAAGGTGCTCGTCCTATTAACGCTCGCCATTGGGTGTTTTGTGGCGTTGATCCCGATGATGCTGGTGTATGTCGCCCACGTCGGCATGCCGTTTCTCCTCATCAGATTTGTCGAGTGGACGCCAGGAATTCTGCTGGCCAGCGTCGCCACTGGCACGCTCATCGGGGTGCTCTTCATCGGCCGCAGCGTGGCGCCGCCGGTTGCAACTGGAGTTGGCGTCCTAATGTCATTCGCGTGTCTGGTACCCCTTCAGGAACTCCTGGTGGCGCAAGGCTACGGCGCAAAGGCGACCGGGCGGCTGACTCTCGCAAGCCCACTTGTGCTCCTGAAGAATGGATTGGGCTTCACTTTGGTCGCTGGCTCGATCCCTGCATCGACGGCGCTGACTTGGCTGAGCTTTCTGTTCGTAGTGGCCGGCACCTTTGCGTTGGCGGCTTGGATATTCCTTCGAGCGCAAGGCGTTGAGTTGTGGGAGTCAACCCGAGCGCAGCGTTGGAGCATCACGAGCGCGCTGTTCGTTATTACGCTGCTTCCGGTTTTTCTGGCGGACACCAATTATGACGTTTCCTCTCCGCCGGCGAACAACGCACCAAGCATTCATGGCGTCTTTTCGCGAGGCGGAGGCACCCTCGCGCTTGTAGAACCGGGCGCTCCAATGCCGGTGAGGTGCTGCGACGTCCTGCTCAATCGCGATAGGTATCCGCCTTTCCCGATTGGCGAAACGACGGCGCAGGATCTTCTCATTCTGTTGCCGGTGGCTACAAGCGAGCGGCTGGCGAACCTTTCGATTAGGGTAGCCGGCGTCAGCGGACTCCAGGTTATGGCCGACCCGGCAGCTCTTGCAGACGTTGCCCAGCATCTAGAGAAACGGACCTACCCTCCTGATGTCGGGCCGATGGACGCGGCCGGGAACCACCTAATCTCCGGCTGGGTCGCCCGGGTTCCCATCTCGCTGACACCCACAAACCCTTGGGACATTGGTGGAGATAGATATCCGCTGAATGTTACGGGCAGCTATGTAGCCGCTTCGAGCGACCAGGTTCAAACTCTCTCGGCGGGAGGCGGGATCGAGGCGCAAGTTCCCTATGCGCTCGTGGAGATGGCTGCGGCGGCTTCTATCCTGCCACTACTTTGCCTTGGTGCGGCCCTGGTCCGCTGGAGGCGGACGCGATGAGCGATCTTGCCATCGAGACAGACCGCCTTTCCCGCAACTTCGGTCCACTCGTCGCCGTCGACCACATCAGCCTCAAGGTACGGAGAGGACAGCTCTACGGCTTTCTTGGACTGAATGGCGCGGGAAAGACGACCACGATCCGCATGCTGACAACATTGTTGCCTCCGAATGGAGGCGCCGCCAGACTCCTTGGCCACGATGTGGTCCGCGAGCCCTTGGCGGTGCGGAAGCTGGTCGGTCTCGTAAGCGACGAAACAAGCGAGAGCCAGTCAGATTGGACGGCGCGCGAATACCTCACTTATTTCGCGCGGATCCGCGGAATGACCGATGTAAGGGCTGAAGTTGAGCGAAGCCTTGACAAAGTCGGGCTTGCGGCTGCCTTCCGCGGCAAGCTTATTGGCACTTACAGCACCGGCATGAAGCGACGCGTCGAGATCGCGCGTGCGCTTCTTGGCGATCCCAAGGTGCTCTTCCTCGACGAGCCGACCCGCGGTCTTGATCTACCTGCCAAGCGCGAAACCTGGAAGCTACTGCGAGATCTCGCTGAGCGCGAGAACGTGACGACGTTTCTGAGTAGCCATGATGCGCAAGAGATCCGCTCGCTATGCACTCAGATCAGCGTGATAGCGAAGGGCCGTCTGGTCTTCACAGGTCAGACAGGCGATCTCGGGGCCGACCTTGATTCATTCGAAGAACAGTTGATTGGGCTCCTGATGCGCTCGGAGTGATGCAACTGATACGCGATTCGCCGGGCGGGTGCAATTCTCCACCCCGATGGGAAACCGGATTGCGGCCGATGCTATAAGAAGCGGTTGCCGCGGGCGGAGTTCGCCGACATTCGCACCGCCGGCGGAAACCTTCCGATATCAGTCGGGACTGAAAGTACCCAGATGTCTCGTCTAACGACTTGAGACACTCAAGTTTCGGGTCGGATGGGTTTCGCAAGCTCCGCGCGAACTCTTTCGGTGTCGCTCGTTGCTTACATAGTGCTGACACTGATCCCTTCACCCTGCGCACAAGCCGTGCCGAAGGCCACTTTATACAATGGTTTGAATAGGTTGCTGGTGGAGCCGAGGGGGATCGAACCCCTGACCTCCGCATTGCGAACGCGGCGCTCTCCCAGCTGAGCTACGGCCCCAAGGGCGGCGGGATCACGTCCTACCGGCGGCGCGCATTTAGGGTTTGGCTCCTTGGAGTGTCAAGCATTTGCGTCGCGCGGCAGCTTGCGTGGCGAAGGCGCATTACTCGACCGGGATCAGGCGGCCGGTTTAGACGATCGGGCCGGTCGGTGCGCCGGATGGCGAGCCGCCTTCCAGCTCGACCGAGACTGCGATCAAGCCATCGACCGGTCCTTCCAGAGCGCACCGCCGTCGCTGGAGGTCACTGGTCCAAGCCTCAAGGCCCCGCCGATTCCGGTCAGCCTTACCACCGGTTTAGAGGGCCATCCATGCGCTTGTAACAGGAAGGTCGTGCGGTTATTGCTTGCCCCGATTCCCGCCCCGATCGGAGAAGTGATGAAGGCCGTTCTCTACGTCGTTCTTTTGGCCCTCGACATCTATTGGTGGATCATCATCGCGAGCGCCGTCTTCTCGTGGCTCTACGCCTTCGGCGTCGTCAATCCGAGGAATCAGGCGGTGGCCACGATCGGCCGGTCGCTCTACCAGCTGACGGAGCCGGCGCTCCGCCCAATTCGCCGCTTCGTTCCGAACTTCGGCGGTCTCGACATCACGCCCGTGATCCTGCTCCTGATCGTGATCCTGATTCAGCAGATCATCGTCCGTTATATCTTCCCCTACGTGCCGTGACGAAGCCGGGCGCGGCTGCCTTCGAGGCGGACGCCAGCGGGCTGACACTTCGCGTGAGGCTGACGCCGCGTGGCGGGCGCGATGCGCTCGAGGGTTTCGCAGCATTGGCGGACGGTCGCGTGGTCATCAAAGCGCGCGTCAGTGCCGCACCGGAAAAGGGTCTCGCAAACGCCGCATTGGAGAAGCTCGTCGCCAAGGCGCTCGGCGTGCCCAAATCGTCGGTCGCGGTGGTCGGCGGCGAGACTGCGCGGCTGAAGACGGTGCGGGTCTCAGGCGACGGCACACGGCTCGCCGCTCTCAGCGCTTCCTTGTGGGCTTGAGTTGTCAGGCGGCGAGGCGCGCCAACATGCGCTGGCTGATCTCGCGCGCCAGCGCGTAAATCTCCTCCGCGCCCTTCGAGCCCGGCGCCATCTCCATCACCGTGCTGCCTTCGCCCATCGCTTCGGCGAAGGCGACGCGGTTGCCGATCTTCGCTGCCGCGACGTCGGCGCCGAACCGGAGGATCGCGTCAACCATCGCGTCGGTAATGCGGCCGCGGGGAGGCACGCGGTTTATAACGACAAGCGGGGGGACGGATTCGCGATCGGCGATCCTGAGCGTCGCTTCGCTCGACCAGACGTCGACCGGTGTGGGCTGGATCGGGACGACGACAAGGCTCGCGGCCTCGATCGCCGGCTTTGCCTCAAGATCGGATTTCGGCGGCGTGTCGACGACGACGAAATCGTAGTCGCGCGCAAGCCCCATTGCCTCGCGCCGCGCACCCCAGCCGCTCGCCGTGCGGAAGCCCATGCCAGTGTGCCGCTCGCCGAGCCGCCGCTCGCGCGCCTCGAACCACTCGCCGAGGCTTCCCTGTGGATCGACATCGAGGAGCGCGATGGTCGCACCGTTAAGACGCGCCAGCGCGACCGCAAGGTGCGCTGCCACCGTCGTCTTGCCGGAGCCGCCTTTTTGCTGGGCGACCGTGATGACCCTGCCGGCCATGGGAATCAGCCCTCTCAGCCCGTATTGTTGCACCGCAATATCAAAAGGGGCAACGGAAAAGGCCAGTGCAGGGCCGGCTTTGCACTGCTTACGCGCGGAACTCGTACCAGATGCAGGGGAGCGAGCGCCCGCCGAGCGTCTCGTCGGTGCGCGCGACGATCTTGCCGCCGCGACGCGAATAGAAATCGTTGGCGCGGTCGTTGTCGGCAAGCGCGCGGACAAGCACACGCGAATAGCCGCGCGCCCTGATGCGTTTCAGAACCGCGCGGAAGAGTTGGGCACCGAGCCCGATGCCCTGGTATTCGGGCCGAAGGTAAAGCTCCTGGACCTCCGCGGCGTTCGGATGGCCGCGGCTGTTTCCGGGCGCGAAGCTTGCATAGCCCGCGACCGTTCCGCCGACGTCGAGCACCAGGACCGGGCGTCGGCCGAGGAGGTCGCGCCACCAGGGGCCGCTCCGGCGCACGATCATCCGCTCCAGCGTCACAGCCGGAATGATTCCGGAATAGGCCTCACGCCATGCCACCGCATGCGCGTCGGCGAGCTGGGCTGCGTCCGACGGACGGGCAGGGCGGACATCGATGACGAGCGCCGTCATGAGTGGATGCTACCTTCACTTCGGGAGGCAAGCAAAGTGGAAACGCGAATTCCGAACGCGGGACGGATTTTCGACGCAACGGTTGCGTCCCGGTCACGGAGTTGGGTTGTTTCGGGTATCAATCCGGTATGATTGCCGGATTGATCGCCGCCATCGTCGGCGCTGCCGCGATGGCGCTTCTGGTGCGCCCGCGTGTCGTCCGTTCGCCCTTCTGGCGCGCTACCGCGACACCGCTCGCCTCGATCATCGGCAGCGGGTTTCTGGTTTCCGCGCCGCTTCTGCGTGAGCTCGTCGGCTACTACGCGCCGGCCGGGATCGCCGCACTGCTTGCGCTCTCCTACCTGATCGGCGCGGCGATCCGCGAGAACATCGCGCATGTCGAGCCGCTGCTCGAGGATGGGAAGAAGAACCGCGCGATCGTGCAGATCGAGCATCTCTCGAGCGTAACGCTCGCCTTCGCCTATTTCGTCTCCGTCGCCTACTATCTCGTGCTCTTCGCGAGCTTCCTGCTCAAGATCGGGGAGATCGGCGACCCATTGCCGATCAAGCTCGTGGTGACGGCGATCCTGGCCGCGATCGGGGTGCTCGGCTACGTGCGCGGCTTCGGAGCGGTGGAGCGTGTTGAGGTCTACGCCGTCTCCGCCAAGCTCGCAGTGATCGCGGGGATCGTGGCGGCGCTCATCTTCTACGACATCGCGCTTTTCGCCGGCGGTTGGTCGCCGGCGCCGCTCGACGCGACGATCGACCGGAGCGACATCGCGCCGCTACTCGGCCTCCTGATCGTCGTCCAAGGATTCGAGACCTCGCGCTTCCTCGGCTCCGAATATCCGGCGGAGCTTCGCATCCGCACGATGAAGGCGGCGCAGATCATTTCGGCGGTGATCTACGTCGCCTTCTTTCTCCTGGTACTGCCGCTCTACGTGTTCGAGACGAAGAACGAAGGCGTCGCCGCGATCGTCGATATGCTCGCCCCGGTCTCCGCGATCCTGCCGGCGATGGTCATCGCCGGCGCGCTCGCGAGCCAGTCGAGTGCTGCGATCGCCGATGCCAACGGCGCCGCCGGTCTTCTCCACGACCTCTCCTGCCGCCGCATCCTGATGCGCTCGGCCTATCCGCTGATCGCGTTCGTCGCCGCAGTCGTCACCTGGCAGACCGACGTCCTGAGCCTGATCGCCCTCGCGTCGCGCTGTTTTGCGCTCTACTACGCGCTCCAATGCATCGTCGCGCTGATCAGCACCATGAAGCGCGGCCGGCAGATGCATGCTGTCGGCTACGGTGCGCTCGCGCTTCTCTGCTTCGGCGTGGTGTTCTTCGGGGCGCCGGTCGAAGGCGGGTGAGGCCGCTCACTCGGCCGCGGCGAAGACCGCGACCGGATTTGCCAGGCCGCGGAAGCTGAAGTTGCCGAGCGGATCAAGGCGATGGTCGAGCAGATCGGCGACGGGCTTGGTGAGAAGCAGCCGGCGGCCTGTCTCCTTCGACAGCGGCTCGACGCGGGCGGCGAGGTTCACCGCCGGCCCCGTCACGGTGAAATCGAGCCGCTCCGCGGAGCCGATATTGCCGTAAAAGACCGGCCCGCGATGCAGCGCAATTGCCGTGTCGAGCGGACGCCAGTCTCCGGCGATTGCAAGCGCATCGCCGGCCTCTCCATTCAGCGCGTTGATGGCGGCAAGCCCAGCACGTGCCGCCGCGAGCGCCGCGGACGCCGCGGTGCGCGCCGGAATCTCGGGAGAGATCGGGAAGATCGCGAGCATCCCGTCGCCAATGAATTTCAGGACCTCGCCGCCGTTGTCGCGCACGGCCTCGGCGAGACCTCCGAAATAGGCGTTCATGACGCGAAGCACGTCGGCGCCGGGCAGCCGGTCTGAAAGGCCCGTATAGTCGCGCATGTCGGAGACCCAGATGACTGCATCGATCACCTCGCCCGAGCCGCGCCTGATCTCGCCGGCGAGCACGCGTCCGCCGCTCCGCTCGCCGAGATAAGCGCTGAGCACGTTCTCCGCGATGCGGCCGAGCGCGATCAGATCGAGATTGAGCGCGATCGCCGGAATGAGCCGCTGCAGCGCGGTGAGATCGTTGTGACTGAAGCCGCCCTTGGCGCGCGTCGCGACCGTCATCGCGCTGTGGAAGCTCCGCGCATGCGGGATCGGAAACGCCCAATAGTCGGTGAAGCCCTCGCGCGCGAGGGCCGCCATCATCGGGATACGCGACACGGTCTCCGCGTCCTGCGGGTTGTAGCGAACCGCGATGCGCTCATCGATGACGGGCCGGAGCGGGCTCAAGAGGAAGTCGCTCGTCTCGCGCACATGCACGTTCACCCGAAGCTCGTGGCAGGTTCCGCGCTGCGCGCTCCAATTGGCGGTGAAGCCGAGCACCTGCGGGTGCAGCGTGCCGACGTGGAAGCTTGCCCGTTCGAAGGGGAGGCCGGCGGCGACGAGCCGGGTCATAAGCCCGTCGATCATCTCGGCGAGTCCGGCGGACGCTGCGTCACCCGACATCAGCCAATCCTCGGCCGAGCCGTCGATCGCGTCCGGATCGGAGACCGGAATCTCCCGCACGAGCTGCATGTCCGGCGGATATTCGGGCTGCCGAACGGCAGGCGAGGCTGGGAGGGGCTGAGACGCAGGCATCATGGAATCGCTGGCGAAAGGCTCTCTTAGATGGGCGCTCTCAGTGCGCCCCACCAGGGGGCGCCAGGCGTCACGCTGCGCTTGCGGCCTTGGCGCGGCCGGCGCGTTTGCGGTCGTTCGGGTCGAGGATGACCTTCCGGAGCCGGATCGACTTTGGTGTGACCTCAACCAGCTCGTCCTCTTCGATATAGGAGAGCGCGCGTTCGAGACTGAGCTTCATCGGCGGCGTAAGGACAGTGGCTTCGTCCTTACCGGCAGCGCGAATGTTGGTGAGCTGCTTGCCCTTCAGCACGTTGATCTCAAGATCGTTGCCGCGCGTATGCTCGCCGACGATCATGCCACGATAAACGCGCGTGCCGGGCTCGATCATCATCGGCCCGCGATCCTGCAGGTTGAAGATCGCGTAGGCGACCGCCTCGCCCTGCGAATTGGAGAGAAGCACGCCGGTATGACGGCCGGGGATGTCGCCGCGATAGGGCTCCCAGGCGTGAAAAATGCGGTTCATCACCGCCGTGCCGCGTGTATCGGAGAGAAGCTGCGGCTGGTAGCCGATCAGTCCGCGCGTCGGAATGTAGAAGCGGAGGCGGACGCGGCCGGCGCCGGACGGCCGCATCTCGACGAGCTCTCCCTTGCGGCTCGACAACGTCTCGATGACGGTGCCGGAGTGCTCCGCGTCGACGTCGATGATCGCTTCCTCGATCGGCTCGAGCTTCTGGCCGTTCTCCTCGCGCACGACGACCCGCGGCTTTCCGATGGTGAGCTCGAACCCTTCGCGCCGCATCGTCTCGATCAGGATGCCGAGCTGCAGCTCACCGCGGCCTGCGACTTCGAAGGAGTCCTTGTCATCGCCCTCGGTGATCTTCAGCGCGACGTTGCCTTCCGCCTCGCGCAGGAGCCGGTCGCGGATGACGCGGCTTTGCACCTTGTCGCCTTCCTGGCCGGCGAGCGGCCCGTCATTGATGCGGAACGTCATCGCAAGCGTCGGCGGGTCGATAGGCTGCGCCGGGATCGGCGTCTCGATCGATGGATCGCAAAGCGTATCGGCGACGCTCGCTTCCGAAAGCCCGGCGATCGCGACGATGTCGCCGGCCTCGCCGGCCTCGATCCCTTTGCGCTCAAGCCCGCGGAAGGCAAGCACCTTGGAGACGCGGAAGGTCTCTACCGTCTCGCCCTCGCGCGACAGCGCCTTCACCGTCCGTCCGGCCTTGACCGAACCGGAGCGGATGCGGCCTGTGAGCAATCTTCCGAGGAACGGATCGGCCTCGAGCGTCGTGGCGAGCATGCGGAACGGGCCCGGCTCGGTCACCGGCGGCGCTACGTGCTCCAGCACCTTGTCGAGGAGGGGCGCGATGCCTTCCTTCGGGCCGTCCGGCGCGAGCGCCATCCAGCCCTGCTTGGCGGAACCGTAGAGGACGGGGAAATCGAGTTGCGCCTCGTTGGCGTCAAGCGCCGCAAAGAGGTCGAAGACGGCATTCAGCGTGATGTCAGGCTGCGCGTCCGGCCGGTCGACCTTGTTGACGACGACAATCGGCTTAAGCCCGATCGCCAGCGCCTTCATCAGCACGAACTTCGTCTGCGGCATCGGCCCTTCGGCCGCGTCGACAAGCAGGATCGCGCCGTCGACCATGTTCAGGATGCGCTCCACCTCGCCGCCGAAATCGGCATGGCCGGGCGTGTCGACGATGTTGATACGCGTGCCCTTCCAAAGGAGCGAGGTCACCTTGGCGAGGATGGTGATGCCGCGCTCCTGCTCGAGCGCGTTGGAATCCATGGCGCGCTCGGCCACCTTCTGGCCGGCACGGAAGGTGCCGGAGGCGCCGAGAAGCACGTCAATCAGCGTCGTCTTGCCATGATCGACATGCGCGATGATGGCGACGTTGCGAAGGGTCGCTGGCACGAAAACCTGCCGGATTTGGAAGTCGGGGGCGGAGATAGCCGATTTTCAAAGCTCAAGATAGGTATGGCTGCTCCGGCTTTCATCCCCCCGCCCGCCTGGGCTTTCGGGCGCAGGCGCCCGTGCTAGGATGCCGTTGGTTAACGGAGGCGAGCCGATGAGTCGCATCCTCCTTGCCGGGGTTGCCGCGGCTTTTCTTGCCGGCACGGTCGCACCGGTGGCGGCATTCGACCGCCGGGTCAGGATCGTCAACGATTCCCACCACAAGATCGTCGGCTTCTACGCCATCAACGCCGGGCTCAAGGACTGGCACGAAAGCCTGCTTGGCGACGACGTCCTGCCGGCCGGCGGCTCGGTCGTCTTGAATTTCGAGGACGGCAGCGGCTATTGCCGCTACCGCTTCCGTGCCGTGTTCGACGACGGCGTCGCGCTCGAGCGCGCGAGCGTCAACATCTGCGAGGTTGGGACCTATCGCTACACCGACTAGGGGAGCGCCCGTGACGTGCACCGGCCAGACGCGCAGAGCCTCGCCGGCTCGCCGTTAGCCTGTGCGCATGGTTCCAATCCGCATCCGCACATTGCTGGCGCTCAGCATGGGCGGCCTGGTGCTGGTGGCGACCGCAACGGTGCTGACCATCGCGATCATCGCGAATGCGCGGAACACATTCGGGCTCCTGAACGAACGCGCCGTGCTTGTCGTCGATGGGATTGAGAAGGACGTGCGCTCCAGGCTCGACGGAGCCTCCAATCTCGTCGACGGCTTCGCGCACGAGGCCGAAACGGGAAGCCTTCGCGATGCGTCACCGGACGAGCTGCAGCGTTCGCTTGCCGTGGCACTTGCGGCGGCGCCGGAGGCGGAGGTGTTTCTTTACTGGAACCACGACTTCGTGCGGCGGCTGGCGTTCCGCAATCCCGATGGGTCGATCATGGAGGAGGGGCCCGAGCCGGAGGCCAACGCGCAAATCCGCGCGGCGCTCGACGTCATGCCGCCGAAGTCGCGCAAATGGGGCGCGCCGGTTGTCGAGGATGGCGTCAGCTACATGAACTACGCCGTCAGGCTCGGGGCGACGAATTCCGACGTTGCTTTCGCTGTCGCCGCGGTCTCGCTCAGGAATTTCTCGAACGCCGTTGCCGAGATCGGCCGCCAATACGGGGCCACCGCTTTCATTCTCTACGGCGACAAGGATGTGCTCGCACATCCAAGCTTCGTCGGCGGCGACCTGACCAAGGACCGCGCCGTGGTTCCGCTTCCGGACGTGCATGACGCGGTCCTCGACAATCTGGCGAAGGGCGAGCCGGTGGAATTCATGGGCTCGGCTCGTCGTCAGTATGTCGATACGGTTCTGGTCAATGCCGGCGGCGCCTACTTTCTCGTCATGGATCGCTGGCTTTATGGCTACGGACCGAAACCGATCGCCATCGGCGCATATTTCCCGCGCACCGAGGTTGCCGACTCCGTGCGGCGCCTGGCGCTTTCCGCGATGGCGGGAATACTCGTTGCGCTGGTCGGCGTCGGGGCCGCGATCGTGCTCGGCAATCTGATCGCCCGGCCCGTGCGCCGGCTCGCGGCGAGCGCATCGGCTGTCGCGCGCCTCGACCTTGATTCGGTGCCGCGGCCGCTCCACAGCCCGGTCGCCGAGGTCGACGAGCAGGTGCGCGCCTTCGGGTTGATGCTCGATGCGCTGAAGGTGTTCGAGACCTACGTGCCGCGCCGGCTCGTGCAGCGGCTCGTCGCGCTTGGCGGCAAAGAGGGCACGGCATCGGAGACGCGCGAGCTGACGGTGATGTTCACCGACATTGCGCGGTTCTCCGAGATCTCCGAGCGAATGGGCGCGGAAGAGACGGCGGCGTTCCTGAACCGGCACTTCGGCCTCGTCGCTGAATGCATCGAGAGCGAGAGCGGCACGATAGACAAATATATCGGCGACGCTGTGATGGCTTTCTGGGGCGCGCCCGACCGCATGGACGACCATGCCTTACGCGCAGTTCGAGCCGCGCGGCGCATCACCGAAACGATCACCGCCGACAACGCGCGCCGGGCCAAGAAAGGCCTGAGGCCGGTCAGGGTCAGGGTCGGCATCCACACCGGCCCGGCGGTCGTCGGCAACATCGGAACGGCGGAGCGGGTCAACTACACGATCGTGGGCGACACGGTGAACGATGCGCAGCGTCTCGAAGCGCTCGGCCACAAGCTCGACGCGGGCGCCGACGTGACGGTGCTGATGAGCGCGGAGACGGCGCGTCTGGCCGGCCTTGGCGACCGCGAGGCGGAAGATGTCGGGGCGCACCCGCTGGCGGGCGGAGTTCATATGGTGCCGGTCCGCCGGCTGACCTGATCTGCCGCGAGGCGCGTCGGATCGTAGCGGCTATTGCGGCAGCAGCGGTCCGGTCGCGCGGCTGCGCGCGCCTCCACCACCGCCGCCGGCGCCTGCCTGCTCAACCATCATCAGCTCGCCGACATTCTCCGAGGTGATGTAGCCGACGAGCTTGCCGTTCCGGTCGACGACACCGACGGCCGGTGCACGCCGCTCCTGCAAGAACTTCAACGCCGCCTCCAGCCGGTCGCCGAAGACGATCGTCGGCACGTCCGAGGCCATAGCCTCGATCACGGGCGTCCCCGGCCCGGTCTTCGATAGCGCCGCGATCATCGCGTTTCGCGTCAGGATGCCGCGGAGCTTGCCGCCGCCGTCGACGATCGGGAATTCGTGCTGCGTGGTGCGGAGCAGAAGCTCGGCCGCATCGCCGATCGTTGCCTGCGGCCCGAGCGACTCAAAACGCGTGATCATGGCATCGCCTGCGCCGACATGCCGCGACACGTCCTGCAATCCCACCATCTGCGCTTCCGCCGTCGCGGCGAGGTAAACGAAGATGGCAATGAAGATCAGCAGCGGATTGCCGCCGACGAGCCCGAGGAAGCCGAAGCCAAAGGCGAGCGCCTGGCCGACCCTTGCCGCGATGTTCGTCGCCTGGCGGCGCGGGTACCAGATCGCGAGGATCGCGCGGAACACGCGCCCGCCATCCATCGGGAAGGCCGGGATCAGATTGAAGATGACCAGAAAGACGTTCACCGCCGCGAGCCGCATCAGGAAGCTCTGGCTCGGATTGTCGATCCGCTGCAGCGCTTCGAGATTGAAGCCCGAGTTCAGCACCAGAATAAGGACCGCGGCGATGACGACGTTCACCGCCGGTCCGGCGAGCGCCACGATGATCTCCTGACGCGGGTTCTCCGGCATGCGCTCCAGCCGCGCGAGTCCGCCGATCGGGAGAAGCGTGATGTCCGGGGTGCGGATGCCGTAGCGGCGCGCGGCGAGCGCGTGACCGAATTCGTGCGCGATGACGCAAGCGAAGAGCACAAGGATGAATGCGATGCCCTCAACGGCGGCCTGTGTGCCACCCTGCTGGTAGTAGGCGATTCCGATCCACGCCAGGAGCAGGAAGAAGGTGACGTGGACGCGGACTTCCGAGCCGAACAGCCGGCCGATCGGAAAGGACCAGGACATTAAGTGCGCCTCCGCGGGTGTGCACCCTAAAGGTATGCCTGTGCCGCCGGCATTCAATGACAGATCGCAAGGAAACAGGACTTGACGCCGTGCCGGACATGAATAATTAGTAAGGTCATCTTACTATAAGGTAGCACTATGAAGAGGTCGGGGCCCGACACGGTCGGCTTCCTGGTGGGGGACGTGTCGCGCTCCTTCCGGCGCCGATTCGAGGCGGCGGTCGCCGCCGCCGGGCTTGAGGTCACCGTCGGCGAATCGCGAACGCTCTTCCACGCCGCGCGGCAGGACGGCATGCGGCAGGCGGCGCTCGCCGAGCGCATGGGCATCGAGCCGATGACGCTCGTGAACTTCCTCGACCGGCTGGAGGCGCGCAACTGGATCGTGCGCGAGCCCGACCCGAGCGACCGGCGCGCCAAGATCGTGCGCGTGACGCCGGCGGCGCAGCCATTCCTGGAGCGGCTCGAAAGCATCGCCAGGGGAGTCCGCCGGCAGGCCGTCGCCGGCCTTTCCGAGCGCGAAATGGAGATCGTGAGCCGGGCGCTCGAGTTGATGCGCGACAACCTCTCCGCCGCGGAGGAGGCCACCGCCGCTTGAGCAAACACTTGTTGAGCGAGGGGCGGCTCTCGGTGATCGGCGGGCTGCTTGTGGCGCTCGGCCCGATCTCGCTTTCCCTCTACACGCCGGCGATGCCCGAACTCGTGCGCGTCTTTTCTACCGACGTCGCCACGATCAAGCTCACGCTCACCACCTATTTTGCGGGCTTCGCGCTGTCGCAGCTCGTCTGCGGCCCGCTTTCCGACGCCTTTGGGCGGCGGAAGACTGCGCTCGGCTTCACCTTCATCTATCTCGTCGCCAGCGTCGTCGCGGCGAGCGCTCCGTCGGTCGAATGGCTGCTCGCCGCGCGTCTCGTGCAGGGGATCGGAGCGGCGGCCGGCGTCTCGATCGCGCGGGCGATGGTGCGCGATCTGCATACCGGTGAAGCGTCTGTCCGCATCTTGAACATGATCGGCGTGTTGCTCGCGATCGGGCCGGCGGCCTCGCCGACGATCGGCGGCATCGCCCTCGGCCTCTTTGGCTGGCA
Source organism: uncultured Alphaproteobacteria bacterium (assembly GCA_963761005.1). GTDB lineage: Bacteria > Pseudomonadota > Alphaproteobacteria > Rhizobiales > Afifellaceae > DASWJZ01. Next base: position 193,023 of record CAVXFK010000015.1, on the reverse strand, counting down.
GTCGATCTTCTTCTTCATGGTCGGCTACGGCGCTATCCTCGCCGTCGTCCTGCTCACGCTGACGCCGGAGACGCTCGCGCATCCCGATCCCTCGCGCCTGCGGCCGCTCCGGCTCGTCCGCAACTACGGACGGCTCTTGGCGAGCCCCGCCTTCCTCAGCCCGAGCATTGTCTTCGGCTGCTCCGCCGGCGGCCTCTACACGATGGCGACGCTGCTCCCCTTCGTCATGATCAATGAGGTCGGGCTGACGCCGACGCTTTTCGGCTTCTCGATGATCATGCAATCGGGCTCGTATCTCTTTGGCGCCATCTTGATGCGCCGGCTTCTCAGACGCTTTCCGGCGCATCGGATGGTGCCGTTCGGCATCCTGATGATGGTCGTCGCCGGAATCCTGCTCGCCGTCGGCCTGCGCCTCGCGCAGCCGAGCTTCATCAGCGTGATGGGGCCGGTCGGGCTCTTTGCCTTCGGCATCGCGTTCATCTCGCCGTCGATGCAGACCGCCGCGCTCGCCTATTTCCCCGACATCGCCGGGTCGGCGGCGGCGCTGATGGGCTTCTTCCAGATGGGCGGCGGATTCCTGGGCTCCGCCGTCTCCGCTGCGATCGGCCGCCCGGTCTTTTCGCTCGCTACGATCATCCCGACGATGATCGCGATCGCGGTCGCCGCCCACTACGGCTTGCGCGCGATGAGCGGGCCGCAGCGCATGCTCGACAGCGTCGCCGACCGGATCATCAAGCCGCAGGCGCCGGCGGAGTGATCCGCGTCGCCGGTCAGATGCCGGCAGACTGGTCGCGACCCGAGCGTATCAACTTGACGAAGGAACTGTATCCCGACGCGTGCGAGCCGGTGTGGTTCTTCATGCCGGGCTTGGTCAGCCAGCCGCGGCGCGGCGGGATGTAGCTTCGGATCGCTCGGCGCGGGCGCTCTCGCCAGCCGATGTTGAAGGCGGCATATTTCGGGAAGAACTCCATCTCGGAATAGGGGAGGTGGTCATGCACCCACCACGCCATCGCCTCCCAATGGCCGGTCCGCTCGTAATAGGGGATCAGCGCGTGCACGACGATCGTCGCCATCGCGCCGATCTCGCCGTTCGCGTCGCGCCTGTCCCAGATGTGGGAGGCGAAGCTCTTCTCGTTCTGCGCGCAGTTGAAGCCGCGCTCATTGCCGAAGCGGTTCACCTCCGGCGTGCGATAGGCGGAGCGGATCGAGATGCGCCCGAATTTCTGGCGAAGCGGCTCAAGCAGATTCTCGCAGAGCGCGCGGCCGGCACGAATCGCGAGGTCGGGATCGTCCGGGATGTTCGACAGGCGATAGAGATTGGCGATCTCCGAATAGAGGAAATCGCGCATGAAGAAATTCTCCGACAGCCGCACGCGGCCGAGCTCTTCGAGGGATCGGACGCTGCCGGGGCGGCGCATGCCCGCGCCTATTTCTTCCCCTTGTCCCGCATCGCCAGCGTGCGGAGCCGGAGCGCGTTCAGCCGGATGAAGCCCGCCGCGTCCTTCTGGTCGTAGGCGCCGCGGTCGTCCTCGAAAGTGACGAGCGCATCGGAGTAAAGCGAGTTCGGGCTTGAGCGGCCGATGACGATGACGTTGCCCTTGTAGAGCTTCAGGCGGACGGTGCCGTCGACCTTTTCCTGGCTCCTGTCGGCCATCGCCTGGATCATCTCGCGCTCCGGCGAGAACCAGAAGCCGTTATAGACGAGCTCCGCGTAGCGCGGCATCAGCTCGTCCTTGAGATGCGCGGCGCCGCGGTCGAGCGTGATCGATTCGATCGCGCGGTGCGCGACCGAAAGAATCGTGCCGCCGGGCGTCTCGTAGATGCCGCGGCTCTTCATGCCGACGAAGCGGTTCTCGACGAGATCGACGCGGCCGATGCCGTTCGCGCCGCCAAGCTCGTTGAGCTTGGTCAAGAGCGCCGCGGGGGAGAGCGCCTTGCCGTCGAGCGACACGGCGTCGCCCTCGGCAAAACCGATCTCGATCACCGTCGCCTTGTCCGGCGCATCCTCCGGCGAGACGGTGCGCATGAACACATAGGGCGGCGGCTCGACGGCCGGGTCCTCCAGCACCTTCCCTTCAGAGGATGAGTGCAGAAGGTTCGCGTCGACGGAGAAGGGGGCCTCGCCGCGCTTGTCCTTGGTGACGACGATCTGGTTCTTCTCGGCGAAGTCGATCAAATCGGTGCGCGACTTGAATTCCCATTCGCGCCACGGCGCGATCACCTTGATGTTGGGATCGAGGGCATAAGCCGTCAGCTCGAATCTGACCTGATCGTTGCCCTTGCCGGTCGCGCCATGGGCTATGGCGTCGGCGCCCGAAGCATGCGCGATCTCGACCAGCCGCTTGGCGATCAAAGGCCGCGCGATCGACGTGCCGAGCAGATAGACGCCCTCGTAGAGCGCGTTCATGCGGAACATCGGGAACACGAAATCGCGCACGAATTCCTCGCGCAGATCCTCGATATGGATATCCTTGATGCCGAGCATCTCGGCCTTCTTGCGCGCCGGCTCGAGCTCCTCGCCCTGGCCGAGATCGGCGGTGAAGGTCACCACCTCGGCGCCGTAGGTCGTCTGCAGCCATTTCAGGATGATCGAGGTATCGAGCCCGCCCGAATAAGCGAGCACGACCTTCTTGATATTACGCGCCATGATGTTCCAGCCGGTCGGCAGAGAGTGCCGGCCGGGCTTATAGGATGCGGACGCCCGGCGGCCAAGCCGGGGCGCGCCTAGGCCGATGCGGTCATCTCGACCAGCGGAAGGAGCCGTGAATCTTCCAGCGCCGCCGTCCGATGTCCCATTCCGGCAAGGTAGGCCTCGTTCGACGCAAAGGCGATGAACGCCTCGACGCTCTGTTGACGGACGAGCATCGCGCGATCCCAGCGCTCGCCGTCCGGGCCGATCAGGATCGCGCCTCCCTGACCCATAAACACAAGCTCGCCACCGCTTTGCCGGAGGAAGGGGAGGGTGTGTTCGACGTATCTGTCGTAGGCGGCTTCCCCGCTGATCGGCTCGCCCGGCCGAAGTTCCGGATTGGCAGAATAGTCGGCGATCTCGCGAAAGCGGAGCAGGTTCAGCATCACGACCGGACCCTTGATCGCGCGCATCATAAGCGCGCGTCCGGCCGCTTGCGTCGGTTCGAGATAGCGTTCGGTCATTGCCGGTCGGCGGTCCATTTCTCCATGATGAGGTGCTCGCTGCCCTCCACCATGCATCGGCCGGTCTCCCGGAAGCCGTCGCGGCGGTAGAAGGCGATCCCCTTTTCGTTCCGGGCCTCGACGTCGAGCCGCAAGACCTCGCTCGCCGGGTGCTCGGCTATGGCGGCGGCGAGGAGCCTTTCGCCGACGCCGCCGCGCTGGTGGGCGGGAAGCACATAGAGGCGCGTGATGACGAGCACGGGCGGCTTCCGTTCATCGACCAGGATATGGCCGACGATCCTGCCCTGGTCGACGGCCACCAGGAAAGACGTCCCCGGCACGTCGAGCTGCTCTCGGAGATTTTCGACCGCGTGCCAGCGACCGCTCACCTCGTTGACCCAGTCGGCGCCGAGCAGCGCGTCATAGGTGTCGTGCCAAGTCGCAGCCAGAAGCTCGCTCACTGCCGGCAGATCGTCGGCGACGGCGTGCCGAATCGAGATGTCGCCTTCTGCCATTCCGCTCGCTCTCTCCTTGACGGTGAGATAGTGCGTCTGCCGCAAAAGTCCAAGAAACGTGTGGCGCGCACGTGCGGGAGGCGGCATGTTCCGCGTGGAGCTTCCAGATGGATTTTCTCCCCACACTTCCCGTCTTCGCCGCCTACGTCGCGGCCGTTCTCGTCATCACCTTCACGCCCGGGCCGGACATGACGTTGTTCCTCGGGAAGGCGGTGCGGCAGGGGAAGGCGGCCGGACTTGCCGCGATGGCCGGCGCGATGGTCGGCGCCTTGATTCATACGACGCTGGTCGCGCTGGGTCTCTCGGCACTGCTTGCGGCAAGCGCCACTGCCTTCTTTGCGCTGAAAGTCGTCGGCGCGCTCTATCTCCTCTGGCTTGCGATCGGCGCGGTCCGCCACGGCTCGGCGCTCAACATAGACGCCTCCAAGCCGACGGTCGCCGGCGAGCCGCTACATCGCATCTGGGCGACGGGGCTCGGCGTCAACCTGCTCAATCCGAAGATCATCATGTTCTTCGTGACCTTCCTGCCGCAGTTCGTTGTCGCCAACGACCCACATGCGACGGGGAAGCTGCTCTTTCTCGGCGTCGTCTTCGTGGCGATCGGGACGCCGATCTGCGTCGCGCTCATCGTCTCGGCCTCGAGCCTGGCACTTCTCCTGAAGCGCGCGCCGCGCGTCATGCGCGCGATCGACTGGCTCTTTGCCGGCGTCTTCGGGGCATTCGCGGCGCGGCTTCTGCTCGCGCGGCATTGAGCCAAGGATCAGCTTCGCGCGTTCGCCTGGAGCAGCCGCTCGATCTTTGCCTGTGCGCTCGCCTCCGTCTCGTCGTAGGCGATTGAATCGGCGTAGCTGCCGTCGGCGTTGAAGAGCATGGCGGACGCCGTGTGGTCGATCGTATAGTCGCCGTTGTCGAGCGCGACCTTGCGATAGTAGATGCGGTAAGCTTTTGCCGCGGCCGCGACCGCCTCCGGCGAGCCGGTCAGCCCGATGAAGCGCGCGTTGAAGGCGGAAACGTAGTCCTTCATCGCCGCGACGGTGTCGTGCTCCGGGTCGACCGTGACGAAGACGACCTTGAGCGGCGCCGCCTCGTCGCCGAGCTTCTCGACGACGCTCGCGAGCAGAAACAGCGTCGTCGGACAGAGATCGGGGCAGAGCGTGAAGCCAAAATAGATCACGTGCGGGTGGCCGAGGAGGTCGTTCCGCGTGAACGGCTTGTTCTCCTGCGACACGAGCTCGAACGGCCCGCCGATCTTGGTGACGTTGTTGGCAAGCCAGCGGTCGACGTCTTTCTTGAAGAAGGTCAGCGCGGCGCCGACCGCAAGCGACAGGGCGACCGCCGCGTAGAGCGTGCGGGCGATGATGCGGTCGGTTCTCGACGCCATCGGACGATTTGCCACCTGGAAGGGCTTTCGGGCGGGCAATATGGAACCGCATGCCACCGGTGAAAAGGCAAGTCGCTTCAATCTTCGGAGCTGGCAAAAGACGAGGTGCGGCCCGGCGTTCGACAGCTCGGCGGCCCGACGAAGCCGTGTCCTTGCCGGCGGCTCTCGCTGCGGCGCTGCTCCTCTTTCTGCACACGTATCTGACTGCGCTTGCGGCCGGAGCGCATGCGTCGCCGGCTACGCTCGATGTCTTCGGGAATCCGCTTTGCTTCGGCTCCGTCGCCTTCAATAGCGGTGGCGGGACGCCCGTCGACGACCGTCCGACAGGGAGTTGCTGCACCTTTGGATGCCATGTCGCTTCCGCCGCCGTGCCGCTGCCGGAGCGCGTTCCCGTCCTTGTTGCTTTCAGGCCGTTGACGGTACTCGTCTGGCGGCTTCAGGAGTCGTCGTCACGCTCCGGAACCGACCGCTTGTCGATCCGGCCGCGCGGCCCTCCGCGCCTCGTCTGATGGCGTCCGTCGTAGCGGACAATCGCAAGACCTCAGACACGTCGCCCGCACGCGCTTTGCGCTGCGGAGCTTCCGGAGTGCCGATATGAAGTTCGATGCTTTTCTTTCGCGCCTGATCTCCGTCAGGCTTGTTCCGGGTCTATTCGCGCTCGGGCTTGCGCTTGCCGCAGGCCAGTCCGCGGCGCATGAATTCAAGCTCGGGTCGATCACGATCGCCGATCCCTGGGCGCGGGCGACGCCGCCCGGCGCTCAAGTCGGCGGCGGCTATTTCACGATCAAGAACGGAGGTGCCGAGCCCGACCGCCTTGTCTCGGCCACGGCGGAGATCGCCGGCCGTTCGGAATTGCACGAGATGGCGGTTGTCGGCGGCGTCATGAAGATGCGGCCGCTCGACAAGGGGGTGGAAATCCCCGCCGGCGGCTCGGTCGAATTCGATCCGAGCGCGTATCATGTGATGTTCGTGCAGCTGAAGAAGCCGCTGAAGAAAGGCGAGACGTTCAGCGGTACGCTCACCTTCGAGAAAGCTGGGAAGGTCGACGTGACCTACGTCATCGGTTCGATCGGGGCCTCATCCGCCGATGACGCGGGGGCTCACTGACGTGCGCCGCTGGGGCCGCCGGCTTTTGCCCGCGGCCCTCGCCGCCGTGGTTCTCGCCGGCGCCGCCGTCTATCTCTCTGTCGTTCCGCGTGAGGCTGGGAAGGAGGCGACGGCGTTTCGAGTCGGGTCGCTGCGGATCGCCGAACCGTTCACGCTTGCGACCGAGCCGGGCGCAAAGACCGCTGCCGGCTATATGCGGATCGAGAACGGCGGGAGCGAAGGCGACCGCCTGCTCTCGGCAACCGTCGAGATCGCTCCGAGCGTCCTGATCCAGGAGGCCGCGAATATCGCTGGTGTGACCAATGTGCATGCGGTCGAGGAGGGGGTCGATGTTCCCGCCGGCGGCACGCTTCAGCTTCGCCCCGGTTCCTACCGGCTGCTCTTCCGCGGCCTCGACCGTCAGCTGAACGAAGGCGAGCGCTTCTCCGGCACGCTCACTTTCGCGAAGGCAGGAACCGTCAGGGTCACCTATCAGGTCGGGCCGCTCGTCCCCTCGATCGGCGGGCCGTTCGCGCTGATCGACCAGGACGGCAAGGCGTTTTCGAATGCCGATCTCCTGGGCAAGCCTTACGCCATCTTCTTCGGCTATACGCATTGCCCCGACGTCTGCCCGACCACGCTCTTCGAGATGTCGGCGGCGCTCGCCAAGCTCGGAGCCGATGCCGACAGATTGCGGATGGTGTTCGTGACGGTCGACCCGGCGCGCGACACGCCTGAGCTTCTGAAAGAGTATCTCAGTGCGTTCGATGCTCACATCGTCGGCCTGACCGGCACGGTGGAAACGATCGACGCGGCGGCGAAGGCCTTTCACACCTTCTACAAGAAGGTGCCGGGCAAGAACGGCGACTACAGCATGGACCACTCCGCCTCGGTGATCCTGATGGACGCGGAGGGGAGCTTCGTCGGCACGATCAGCTACCGCGACGATGTGGACACGCGCGCCGAGAAGCTTAAGCGGCTGGTTTCCGCCACGCGGTCCTGATTTTTCTATCCCGCGTGATCGGGCCGCGGAATCGCGGCGATCGCGTGGAAGATGCCGCTGGAATATCCCGTCTTGACTCCTCTTCCGCCTGTGGCATGTTCGAGAACAAACGTAGAACAATACTGTATCCGAGACCGCCATGGCCATCAACGCCACGGCGCAGGCGAAGCTTTCGCGCCTGCGCCGAGACATCGCCCAGATCGAGGGCCGCCTCGCCGAGGAGGACCGGCTGGCGCTCGATTCCGCGGGCGTCGAGGCTTCCGGCGGCCTTGTTGTCCGCGCTGCCGCCGACCTTAAGGGGCGGGTGGGTCGGACGCGGCTTCCTCTCGGCCTTCCCGCGCTCGATTTGGCGCTCGGCGGCGGGCTGCCGCTTGCCACGCTCCTGGAAATCCGCGCCGGCGAAAGCCGCGACGGGGGTGCTGCCGGCGGCTTCGTCATGGCGCTCGTCGCACGCCTTGCCGCTTCCGGCTTCGCCGCTTCGACGCTTTGGATCAGCGAGGCCGATGCGCGGCGCGAGACGGGCAGGCTTTACGCGCCGGGGCTTAAGGCGCTCGGCTTCGATCCGCGCCGCGTCGTAGAGGTCGCCGTGCGCACCGAGACGGAAGCGCTCTGGGCGTTCGAGGCGGCGCTTTCCTGCACCGGCCTTGGCGTTGCGGTCTGCGAGCTTCGCCAGGCGTCGCTCGACCTTTCCGCCACTCGCCGCTGCGCGCTTCGCGCCCGCGACAAGGGCGTCGCCGGATTCCTTCTGCGGCTTGGCAATGCGCAAGCCGAGCCGAGCGCGGCGGAGCTGCGCTTTGCCGTGTCGCCAGCGCCGGCGGGCGAGATCGGCGGCTTCGCCCAAGGCATCGGCCGCATGGCCTGGCGCCTTCATCTGGAAAAGAACCGCCTCGGGCCGACCGGCGTCTTCACGGTGGAGTGGAATTCCCATGAGCGAAGCTTTGCCGAACGCGGGAGCAGGGCTGGAAGCGAAAGCGGGGAGGGGGGTGCCCGTGCGCATCCTGAGCCTCTTCCTGCCCCGCCTCCCGACCGATCGGCTCATCCGGCGGCGCGGGATCTCTTTCAGCGCGCCTCCTGAGGGGCGTCCGCTCGCCGTCGTGGCGAAGATCAAGAACGCGCTTCGCGTCACCGCCGTCGACGTGCTCGCAGAGCGGCGCGGTATCCGTCTCGGTGCCAGCCTTGCCGATGCGCGGGGCGCCGTTCCCGACCTTTTCGTGGTGGAGGCGGACGAGGCGGCCGACCGTGCGCTTCTCGAAAAGCTCGCCGACTGGGCGGACCGCTATACGCCTCTCATAGCTCTCGATCCGCCCGACGGCCTTTTCCTCGATATTTCCGGCTGCGCGCATCTCTTCGCCAGGAGCGACAGCGACGAGGATGGGGAGGCAGCGCTTCTCGCCGACTGCCTCGACCGCCTCGCGCGCCAGGGCTTTGCGGCACGGGGCGCCGTAGCTTCCACTGCCGGCGTCGCATGGGCATGCGCCCGTTACGGCGCGGGCGGGCGTATCCCGGCTGGCGAAGAGGCGGAGGTGATCGCCGATTTGCCGGTGGCGGCGCTTCGGATCGGCGCGGAGACGGAGGCGCTCCTCGACCGGCTCGGGCTGAAGCGGATCGGGCAGCTGATCGGCAAGCCGCGCGCGCCGCTCGCCGCCCGCTTCGGCATCGGCCTCGTCACCCGCCTCGACCAGGCGCTCGGGCATCTCGACGAGGTGCTGTCGCCGCGCCGCCCGGCGCCGCGGCTTTCCATCGAGCGGCGCTTCGCCGAGCCGGTCGTCGACGAGACTTCGCTGCTTGCGACGGTGGCCGCGCTCGCCAACACGCTTTCGCCGGCGCTCGAGCGGCACGGGCTCGGCGCGCGCCTTCTCGAAGTCGCCTTCTACCGCACCGACGGCGCGGTTTCCCGCGCTTCGGTCGGCACGGCGGCGCCGGTGCGCGGGGCGGAAGACGTGACGGCGCTTTTTTCAGAGCGACTCGCGGCGCTCGGCTCCGACTGGGACGCCGGCTTCGGCTTCGACATGGTGCGGCTTGCGGTGCTTAGTGCCGAGCCGCTTGCGGCGGCGCAGATCGATCTTTCCGGCGAAGAGAATGAGACCGCCGGCCTTCAGCGCCTCTACGACCGGCTCGGCGCGCGTCTTGGGCCGGCCCGCATCACGCGGTTTGAGCCACTCGACACGCATATCCCCGAGCGCGCCGTCCAGTCGCGGCCGCTTGCGACGGCGGCCGCAGAGGCGCCGGAGAACAATCGCCCCGCTCCGCCCCGTGTAATCTCCCCCTTGAGGGGAGGTCGAAGTTTGCAACGCGAAGCGGAAGCAAACTTCGGGAGGGGGGCTGGAGCTTCAGTCGCTTCGGCTTGGGGTATGCCGGAGAATGAAGAGGTCCCTCCCGTCCGACCGCTCAGGCTCTTCCAGCAACCCGAGCCCGTGGAGGTGCTCGCCGGAGTGCCGGACGGCCCGCCGCTCCGCTTCCGCTGGCGCCGCGTCGTGCACGAGGTGCTGCACGCCGAGGGGCCGGAGCGCATCGCGCCGGAATGGTGGCGGGTGGAAGATAACGGGCGGCTGACGCGTGATTATTTCCGCGTGGAGGATCGAAGCGGCCGCCGCTACTGGCTCTTCCGCGAAGGCCTCTACGGCCGTGAGACGGCGAGCCCGCTTTGGTATGTGCACGGGCTGTTCGCGTGATCCCGCATCGTCAAGCCGCGAGCGGATACGCCTCTTCCATGATGTAGGGCCCGCCGCCCCTCGAGGCGCGAGAGGAGAGGAGCACGAAGCGGCCGACGGGGAAGGGCGTCGTGCGGAAATCGCCGCGGAGCGCAAGGTAGTTCGCCGCGTCGGACTCGCTTGCCCCTCTGATTCGGGCGAGCGTCACATGCGGCCGGAATTTCCGCCGCTCCGCCTCAAGCCCGATCCGCTGGATGATGCGCTCCTGCTCCGCCTGCAGCTCCCTGAGCGCTGGCGCAATCTTCGCGCAGGCGACGATCGAGTGCGGTTTCTTCCCCCCGAAGGCGTCGAGCCCGGAAAGCGAAAGCTCGAACCCCGGCCGGTCGACACGCGTCAGCGCCCGCCCGATCTCGTCGGCCATCCGCGGGTCGATGTCGCCGATGAAGCGGAGCGTGATGTGGTAGTTCTCCGGGTCGATCCAGCGGGCGCCCGGAAGGCCGCCGCGAAGCAGCGAGAGCTGGAAGGCGATCTGGGCGGGGATTTCCAACGCGGTGAACAGACGCGGCATGCTCGCCCCCCGAATCACGCTTCGACGAAAGGAATACTAGACGCTCGCGCGGCGCCTTGAAGGCCGCAGCTGCCACAGAGCGTGAGGATCGTCGGGCGCCAGGAACCCACGAAAAAGGCCGGCCCGAAGGGCCGGCCTAGGGTGTACCTCTGGGGGATTGAACCATACTGACTTCCCCGGCTGGAAGACGTTGGGGGCTGGGGGCTGGATTTCCGCCGCCTTCCATTGCCGGGCCTGAGGCAACGATGAAAGGATCGGCAGGTAGCATGGCGCGCGAAAGGCTGAATTGGGGCATCATTGTGGAATTGCCTACTCGCATCGGAATCAGCGCCTACTCGGCGGTCAATGAATTGTTGCTGCAACCGGCCGCTTTCGCGCTATGCTTTCTTCAATGCGAAAGGAGGCGCGATTGAGCGAGAGTGAAGACTGGTCTTTCGACGGACGGCGGATCGCCACGAATTTCCGTCCGTCCGCATCCCACCGGGTGTCCTTCGACAGAAGCGAGCTCGACGCCATCCTCAGGGTCTATGGGCGCAAGGTCGCCGAGGGCGAGTGGCGCGATTACGCGATCGACCATCTCGCGGACCGCGCCGTGTTCTCGATCTTCAGGCGCACCAGCGAGATGCCGATGTACCGGGTCGAAAAGGTCCCGGCACTGGCGCGCAAACAGGGCGCCTACCGGATCGTCGCCGCCACCGGCCTGATCCTGAAGCGCGGCCACGAGTTCGCCGGCGTGCTCAAGTTCCTCGACAAGCCGAAGCTTTCGCTGGTCGGCGCCTAAGCGCCGCCTCGCTGCAGAGCGGCTCGAGCGTCACGCGCTTTCGGGAAGCGTCGTCTTCCCCGGGCCGAGCGCGCGCTGCATCAGCACGGTGTCGAGCCATCGACCGTGCTTGAAGCCGGAGGCTTCGATCACCCCGATCTCGCGAAAGCCAAGCGCAAGGTGCAGGCCGACCGAGCCCGGATGCTCGGTGCCGCCGCCGATCACCGCGATCATCTGCCGAAACCCCTTTCTCTTCGCAGATGCGCGATCAGCTCGCCGAGCAGCGCCCGTCCGATGCCTGCGCGCATGCGCCTCGGGCGCGATGTAGATGCTGTCCTCGACCGAGTAGCGGTAGGCGGGCCGCGGCCGGTAGGGGCCGGCATAGGCGTAGCCGAGGACCGCATCGCCACGGACTGCGACCAGATGCGGATAGCCCTTAGCCACGAGCTCGTGCCAGCGCCGGGTCATCTCCGTCGACGCTCGGCGAGCCTCGAGCTCATAGGATGCCGTGCCGTTCAGCACCGCGTCTGCATAGATCGCCGTGATGGCGGAAGGTCGCGCTCCTCGGTCGGGCGGAGCAGGAAATCGGGCGGCATCAAGCATGCCGCTTATCGCGCCAGCGCATCGGCGTCGAGCAGGGGAAGGCAAAAAAAAACGCGGCGCCGAGGCGCCGCGTTTCGAATCTTTCGTGTCCGCTGCCGTCAGTTGCGGTTGTCCCCATGAACTGCAGCAGGAACATGAACAGGTTGATGAAGTCGAGGTAGAGCTGCAGCGCCCCGATGATGGAGGCGCGGCCCGCCGCGACCTGATCGCCGGCGACGAAGTCGTAGGTGTTCTTCAGCCGCTGCGTGTCGTAGGCGGTGAGGCCGGCGAAGATCAGCACGCCGATCGCCGACACGGCGAACTGGAGTGCCGCGCGAGTGCAGGAAGATGTTCACGAGCATGGCGATCACGAGGCCGATCACGCCCATGAACAGGAACGAGCCCCAGCCGGAAATGTCGCGCTTGGTCGTGTAGCCCCAGAGGCTCAGCGCGCCGAACGACGCGGCCGTGATGAAGAAGGTCTGAGCGATGCTCTGATGCGTGAACACCAGGAAGATCGACGACATCGAAAGGCCCATCACCGCCGCGAAGGCGAGGAAGACGAGCCGCGCCGTCGCAGGCTGCATGCGGTTCACAGTTGCCGACAGGCCGAAGACGAAGGCGAGCGGCGCGAGCATGATCACCCACCGCAGCGGGCTCGTGTAGATCGCGCGTGCCGAAGGCCGTCAGGCCGCTCGGGCCGACCGCAGCCGTGTATGCGCCGTAGGCGACGATGCCCGTCAGCGCGAGGCCCATCGCCATGTTGTTGTAGATGCCGAGCATGAAGGCGCGCAGGCCCTGGTCGATCGCACCGACCCGTGCTCCGGCTCCGCTGCGAACGGCAGTCTGGTACCGCCGGTCGAATTCAGCCATTGGAAATCCTCCGTAAGGCGTTGCCCCAGCCACAAAGGGCGCTCGGGCCGGAATATGGCGACATGAGGCCCGCCACACAAGCCTTCGCTGCGAAAACCCGTGACGTTACGGGATTTTAATGCCCGGATTTAGAGGTTCTTCAGGAGCGCCGCGGGCTTCACCGAGAGGATTCTCCAGGTGCCGGCGAGGCCGAGGCCGAGTGTGACGGCGAGCGCCGTCGCCGCGGCCGTCGCTGCGACGCTTGGATAGATGGTGAACTCCATCTCCATGATGTGGCTCACCACGTACCAGGCGGCCGCCGTTCCCGCAGCAAGCGCAAAGAGTGCCGTTGCCAGCCCGAGGAGGCCGTATTCGAGCGAGAAGGCGGAGAGGAGCACGGGCCGTGTCGCACCGAGCGTCTTCAGGATCACCGCGTCCTGGCGGCGCTGGCGATGGCCGGCGGCGAGCGCACCGCCGAGCACCAGCATCGATACGATCAGCGCCAGCGACGCCGCCACACGGACGGCGAGCGCCAGGTCGGCGACGAGCGCGTTGATCGACTCGATCGCGTCACGGACCGAAATCGACGTGACGCCCGGATAGGCCTTCGTGACAGCCGAGAGGACCGCGCGCTCCGAGTTGCGTCCGGCGCCCGGCGGCAGCCGCAGCGTCGCGATATCGGTGTGCGGCGCGCTGCTGAGGGTGTTCGGCGAGAACACCATCACGAAATTGATGGAGAGCGATTCCCAGTCGAGCTTGCGAAGATTGGCGATCCTCGCGGTGACGTTGCGGCCGAGCACGTTCACCGTGATCGTGTCGCCGATCTTGATGCCGAGATCGTCCGCGATCTCGTTTTCGAGCGAGACGAGCGGCTCGCCGTCATAGCCCTTGGGCCACCATGTGCCGGCGACGAGCGTGGAATTCGGCGGGAGCGTGTCGGAATAGGTGAGCCCGCGATCACCGCGAAGCGCCCAGCTCGAATGCTTGGTGCCGATCAGCGCGGCAGCCGGTGTCCCGTTCACCTCCGCGATGCGGCCGCGGAGCATCGGGACCGTTTCGACGATCCCGCCCGGAACAGTCTGTTCGATCAGGCGCACGAAGTCGTTTCGCTCGTTCTCCTGGATATCGATGAAGAAGAAGGCCGGCGCCTTCTCGGTGATCGCGCCGGAAAGCTGGCCGCGGAGGTTGCTGTCGATCAAAGCGAGGCTGACGAGAAGCGTCAGCCCGAGCCCGAGCGAGAGCACGACGCTCGGCGTCAGCGCGCCGGGCCTATGGACGTTGCGGACGGCGAGGCGGAGCGCCGTCCCGGGCACCGTTCCGACGCGGCGAGCGGCAGCCATGATGGCGATCGCCACGAGCCGCAGCACCACGAATGCGGCGATGACGGCACCGACATAGAAGAGCGACAGCTTGCGATCGCCGGCAAGCCTTATGGCCAAGGCGGCAAGCGCGATGAGCGCCACTGCCTGTGCGAGGCGATAGAGGACCGGTGGCTGCTGCGGCGCATGCACGGCGCGGTCGGCAAAGAGGCTCGAGGCCGGCAGTTGCCGCGCACGGCCGAGCGGCCCGAGCGCGAAACCAAGGGTGACGAGAATCCCGTAGACGACGGCAAAGCCGAGCTCAGCCGGGTAGATCCTGATCCCGGAAACCGGCACCAGATCGGCGAGCGCCGTCTTGGCGACAAACGGGAGAGCCGCGCCGACGACAAGGCCGAGCACGATTCCAACGCCGGCGAGGATGAGAATTCTGAATCAAATAGATCTGAAAGACGACACCGTTTCGCGCGCCGAGGCACTTCAGCGTCGCGATCGCCGGCCGCTTCAGGTCGACAAAGCTCGACACGGCGTTCGCAACGCCGACGCCACCGACGACGAGCGCGGTCAGTCCCACTAGCGTCAGGAACTGAGAGAAGCGCTCGATGTCCCGCTTAAGGCTCGGCGCGGCATCGTCGCGTGAGCGGACGTTCCAGCCGGCCGTCGGGAAAAGCGCGTCCGCCTCCGTCCGAAGCGCCTCGATCGCGGCGAGGTCGTTCGCGCCACCCGGGAGCCGCATGCGATAGGTCCAGGTGACGAGGCTTCCGGGGCGCACAAGTCCGGAAGCCTCAAGCGCATCGATCGAGACAATGAAGCGCGGCCCGAAGCCGAGGCCGCTCGACAGCCGGTCCGGCTCGGAGCGAATCACGCCGCGGATTTGAAGCGTCTCTGTGCCGAGGAGGATGCGGTCGCCGCTTTTCCCGTGGAGCCGGTCGAGAAGCTCCGGCGCGACCAGCGCTCCGTAGATGCCGTCCTTCGCGGCCATGAGGCCTTGGCCGTCGGTCGAGCCGTCTTCGAGGCGAAGTGTCCCGCCGTGCGGATAGCCGGCATCGACGGCCTTGAGCTCGACCAGCGCCGTGTTGCTCCCGTCGGGGCTTCGCACCATCGCGCGCAGCGAGGCTATGACGCCCACCCGGCCCTTCGATTGGAAGAAGCGCAGCTCCTCGGGCGAGGCTTCGCGCTGCACGAAGGAGTAGGCGATGTCGCCGCCGAGGATGACGCGTCCCTCCGACGAGATGCCCTCCGTCAAGGCGCGCGAAACGGAGTTCACGCCGGCGATTGCGGCGACGCCGAGGGCGATGCAGGCGACGAAAACGTAAAAGCCGGAGAGCCCGCCGCGCAGCTCACGAAGCGCGAGGCGAAAGGCGATCGCGGTGTCGGCGACGTTCATGAGTGGGCGGCGGCTTTGCGGAGCGGCACCGCACCGGCATCAATTTGCCCCGCCGCGATCTTGACCGTCCGGTCGCAGCGCGCCGCAAGTCCCACGTCGTGCGTGACGAGCACCAGTGTCGTGTCGCGCTCGGCGACGGCAGAGAACAAGAGATCGGCGATTTCAGCGCCGGTGGCAGCATCGAGATTCCCGGTCGGCTCGTCGGCGATCAGGATCGCCGGCTCGATCGCAAGCGCGCGGGCGATCGCGACGCGCTGCTGCTCGCCGCCGGAAAGCTGCGCGGGATAGTGCGAGAGCCGCTCGCCGAGGCCGACCTGGTCGAGCACCGCACGGGCGCGGTCAAAGGCGTCGTCGCGTCCGGCAAGCTCCATCGGCACGGCGACGTTCTCAAGCGCCGTCATCGTCTGCATCAGATGAAAGGCCTGGAACACGAAGCCTATCGCCCGCCCTCGGAAGCGCGCGAGACGGTCTTCGTCGAGATCGGCATAGTCCTGTCCAGCGACGACCACCCGGCCGCTGTCGATCTGCTCAAGACCGGCGATCACCATGAGCAGCGTCGACTTCCCCGATCCGGACGGGCCGACGAGGCCGAGGCTCTCACCGCGGCCGACGGAGAAATCGACGCCGCGCAGCACGTGTACGCGCGCCGGGCCGGTCCCCAGCGTCAGATCGACGTTGTCGAGCAGAATGACGGGTTCGTTCACTTCCGATCGCCTATATCAGACGCGGAATTCGGCATATGGGTAGCACGTGAAGAAGTCCAAAACGCCGCAGGCCGCCCAGCGCGTCGCGCTCGCCGCCGCGCTCCTCCTGGCGACGATTCTTCCCGCCGCTGCAAAGCCGGTGGAGATCGTGGCGCTCGGCGACAGCCTGACGGCGGGTTACGGGGTTCTGCCGGGCGAATCCTTCCCCGAGCAACTTGCGGCAGCACTCAAGGCGAAGGGGCATGACGTACCGGTCGTGAATGCCGGCGTATCCGGCGACACGGCGGTCGACGGGCTGGCACGGCTCGACTGGTCGGTACCGGCCGACGCCGACATCGTCATCGTGGAGCTCGGCGCCAACGACGCGCTCCGCGGCATCGACCCGGCGCTGACGAAGAAGGCGCTCTCGGAGATCGTGGCGAAGCTCAAGGCGCGCGGGCAGGCGGTGCTTCTCGCCGGCATGCTTGCGCCGCGCAATCTCGGCGACAGCTATGGAAAAGAGTTCGACGCAATCTACCCGGCGCTCGCCGCCCAATATGACGTGCCGCTCTATCCGTTCTTCCTGGCGGGCGTTGCGACCGACCCGACGCTGAACCAGGCGGACGGCATGCACCCGACGGCGGCGGGCGTCGCAAAGATTGTTGCCGCGATACTTCCGGATGTGGAGAAGCTGGTCGCTGCGGCGGGCGCGGCCGACTGAGGCTAATGCCAATCGCCAAGCCACGCAGCGCCGATAATGGCGCCCGGGCCGTTCGGATGGTCTTCCTGAACGACGATGGCGCAGCTATCGACTCCGTTCGGCATGATCTCGTGCGCCGGCAGCGTGATCTTGACGGCCTCGCCGTCCCACATGCCAACCGGGCGCATGCCGCGCACCACATTATAGTAGTCGACGGTCGCGCCGGCGTTCTCGCCGCGTGCGATCGCCACCTTCGCCTCCGACGTCAAGAGCACGAGGCGGATCGTCGCCGGCACGTTGTGCGGCTCGGGCCGCGCCGCCACCTCGATCTCAATGGTGCCATCGCCGCGGCGCATGGTGACGGGAACGGGAAGCGCCGACTGCGCAATCGCGGCGTCGACGGAGCGGCGGTCGCTGCCGACGAAATCTTCCGTGCCGTTGACAACGATCTGCGGCGTGTAGATGCGGCGGCTGCCGTGCACCGCCGCATAGTCGCGCTGCCGCTGCGTGTGCGCCGGATCGCCGAGCGTGTCGCGCCAGCCGAGATAGTCCCAGTAGTCGACGTGGAGCGAGAGCGCCACGACGTCGCTGCGCTTGGCGAGGTCGGCGAAGTAAGCGTCGGCAGCGACGCAGGACGAGCAGCCCTGGCTCGTAAAGAGCTCGATGATGGCGCGCGGCTGGCCCGGAGTTGCCGACGTCCCTGCAAGCGCAGACGAAGCGATCGCGCAGGCACCAAGAACTCCGAGGAGCGCGGAGAAATGTCTCATGCGTTCCAGCTACGACCGGGCTGCGTCACGGGCCAGTCACAATGGATTGACACACACGTATTTGAAACCCGGCGACTTCGGCCGGGAAACGAAGCGCGGCCGGTCGACGGCCGGGCATCCCCCCAGACTTAGCCCCCGATCTATGCGGCCTCTTTCACGAGGTTGCGCAAGACGTAGTGCAGGATGCCGCCATTCCTGAAATAATCAAGCTCGTCGACCGTATCGATCCTGACGAGTGCGTGGACGTCCGCCTTGCGCCCGTCCGCGTAGGTGATTTCGACGGTCGCGATCTGCCTCGGCTTCAGGTCGGCGATGCCGCCGATGGTGACGGTCTCGTCGCCTTTGAGGAAGAGGCTCTCCCAGCTCGTGCCGTCCTCAAAGACCAGTGGCAGCACCCCCATGCCGACGAGGTTCGACCTGTGGATGCGCTCGAAGCTCTGCGCAATCACGGCCCTGACGCCGAGAAGTCGCGTCCCCTTTGCCGCCCAATCGCGCGAGGAGCCGGTGCCGTATTCCTTGCCGGCGAAGATGACGAGCGGACACCTTCTCCTCCTGGTAGCGCATCGCCGCATCGTAGATTGGCATCCGCTCTCCGGAGGGGTGGTGCACGGTGACGCCGCCCTCGATGCCGCGCACCATCTGGTTCTTGATGCGGATGTTGGCGAAGGTGCCACGCATCATCACCTCGTGGTTGCCTCGGCGCGAGCCGTAGGAATTGAACTCCGCCGGCCGCACCTGGTGCGAGAGCAGGTACTCGCCGGCCGGCCCGTCACGCTTGATGGAGCCGGCGGGCGAGATGTGGTCGGTGGTGATTGAATCGCCGAAGAGGCCGAGGATGCGCGCATTGACGATGTCGGTCAGCGGCTCCGGCGTCGGCTTCATGTCGGTGAAGTAGGGCGGGTTCTGCACGTAGGTAGAGCCGTCGACCCATTTGTAGGTGAGCCCGCCCTCGACCCGGATTTCGCGCCAATGCTCGTCGCCGCGGAAGACGTCGCCGTAGCGGGCGCGGAACATCTCTCGCGAAATGACCTGCCTGATGAGACCGGATATCTCCGCCGAGGTCGGCCAGAGGTCCTTCAGGTAGACGGGCTTGCCGTCGCTGTCCTCGCCGAGCGGCTCGCGCGTGATGTCGACGTTGAGCGAGCCGGCGAGCGAGTAGGCGACGACGAGCGGCGGTGAAGCGAGATAGTTGGCGCGCACGTCGGGATTGACGCGGCCTTCGAAGTTGCGATTCCCGAAAGCACCGAACAGGCGACGATGTCGTTCTTGTTGATCGCCTCGGAGATCGGCTCGGGCAGCGGCCCGGAATTGCCGATGCACGTGGTGCAGCCGTAGCCGACAAGGTTGAAGCCGAGTGCGTCGAGATGCTTCTGCAGGCCGGACTTCTCAAGATACTCGGTCACCACCTGCGAGCCCGGCGCAAGCGATGTCTTCACCCAGGGCTTTGGCTTCAGGCCCTTCTCGTGCGCCTTCTTGGCAAGAAGCCCGGCGCCGATCAGGACGCTCGGGTTCGAGGTGTTGGTGCAGGACGTGATCGCGGCGATCACCACGTGGCCGTCGGCGATCTCGTAGTCGGCGCCTTCGACCTTTGCGCTCTTCGACCCGCCGCCTGGACGAATCTCCTTCAACGCCGCTCGAACTGTCGCGCCGCGTCGGTGAGTGCCACACGGTCCTGCGGGCGCTTCGGGCCGGCAAGCGAGGGGACGACGGCGGCGAGATTCAGCTCCAGCGTGTCGGTGAAGCTCGGCTCGGGCGAGCTATCGTCGCGCCACATTCCCTGCGCCTTGGCATAGGCCTCGACCAGCGCGACCCGATCCGGTTCGCGGCCGGTCGCGGTGAGATAGGTGATCGTATCGCGCTCGATCGGGAAGAGGCCGCAGGTGGCACCATATTCCGGCGCCATGTTGCCGATCGTGGCGCGGTCCTCGACGGTGAGGTTCGAAAGGCCGGGTCCGTAGAATTCCACGAACTTGCCGACGACGCCCTTCTTGCGAAGCATCTGGGTGACGGTCAGCACGAGGTCGGTCGCGGTCGTTCCCTCCGGCAGCTTGCCGTCGAGGCGGAAGCCGATCACTTCGGGGATCAACATGGAGATCGGCTGGCCGAGCATCGCCGCTTCGGCCTCGATACCGCCGACGCCCCAGCCGAGCACGGATAGCCCGTTCACCATCGTCGTGTGCGAGTCGGTGCCGACGAGCGTGTCGGGGAAGGCGTAGGTCACCTTCTTGCCGCCTTCGCGCTCCTCGCGCGTCCACACCGTCTGCGCCAGATATTCGAGATTCACTTGGTGGCAGATGCCGGTGCCGGGCGGCACGACGCGGAAATTGTCGAACGCTTCCTGGCCCCAGCGAAGGAACGTGTAGCGCTCGCCGTTGCGGTGGTATTCCATGTCGACGTTCTTCGTCGAACGCGTTCGCCGTGCCGAAGAAATCGACCATCACCGAATGGTCGATGACGAGATCGACGGGGACCTGCGGGTTGATGCGCTTCGGGTCGCTGCCGAGATGCGCGGTGGCGTCGCGCATGGCGGCGAGGTCGACGACCGCCGGCACGCCGGTGAAATCCTGCATCAGGACGCGCGCCGGCCGATAGGCGATCTCCCGGTCGGAGGCCCGTTTATCGAGCCACGCCGCGACGGCGCGGATGTCGTCGGCGGTGACGCTGCGCCCGTCCTCGAACCGGAGCAGGTTCTCCAGGAGCACCTTGAGCGAGAAGGGAAGCCGGGAGATGCCGGGCAGGCCGTTCTTCTCCGCTTCCGGTAGCGAGAAATAAGTGTAGCTCTTGCCGCCGACATCGAGTGTGCTGCGGCACTTGAAGCTGTCGAGAGATGGCTGGGACAAGTCGCGGGCTCCTTCGTGGAATGCGGCGGTGGCGTCGCCGCTGCAGATCACACGTCTGAACAACCGGCGGGGAGGAGCGCCTGTCGCGCCGGGTTGCCGCGGATATAGTGGATTTTGTAAGCCGACGCCAGAGACTGGAAACGTTCAAGACTGCGGGGCGTGAAGTTTTCGCGATGCCGGACGGAGCCTTCACCCCGCTTGTTCTTGAAGCGCGCGATCTCGGCTGCGTGCGCGGGGGCCGGGACGTCTTCTCCGGCGTCTCGTTCCGGCTCGACGCGGGTCGGGCGCTCGCCGTCGTCGGACCGAACGGTGCGGGAAAATCGAGTCTCTTGAGGCTGATCGCGGGTCTGCTTCGGCCGGCATCTGGCGAAATTCTGTTTGACGGGCGAGCCGAGGATCTTCCGGTCACGCACTATGTCGGCCACGCCGATGCGCTGAAGCCGGCGCTGACGCTGCGCGAGACGCTTCGCTTCTGGGGCGGCGTCTACCTGCAGCAGGGCCGCGTGATCCTCGACGACGATATCGACGAGACGGCCGAGATCGTCGGCCTTTGCCATGCCCTCGATCTCCACGTCGTCGTGCTCTCAGCCGGGCAGCGGAAACGCGCGGCGCTCGCGCGCCTTCTCCTTTCGCCGCGACCGCTTTGGCTTCTCGACGAGCCGGCGTCCTCGCTCGATAGCGACGGGGAGGCGCTGCTCGGCCGATTGATGACAGCGCATCTCTCGCGCAACGGTCTGATCGTCGCCGCGACGCATCAGGATCTGCCGGTCCCGGCTCACGCCGCGCTGGCGCTTGGCACCGCCGAATGACGACGCTTCTCGCGGTCACCGCGCAGACGCTTCGGCTCGGGCTTCGCGCCGGCGGCGGAGCGATCGTCGCGCTGATCTTCTTCCTCGCCGTTGTCGCGGTCATTCCGTTCGGCGTCGGACCGGACATAAAGCTGCTCGCGCGGATCGGGCCGGCGCTGCTCTGGATCGCAGCACTCCTTGCTTCGCTGCTTGGGCTTGAGCGGCTCTTCGGCGCCGATCGCGAGGACGGCTCGCTCGACCTTTATGTCGTCTCCGGCGAGCCGCTCGTCCTTTATGTGCTCGGCCGCGTCGCCGGCCATTGGATCGCGACCGGTTTGCCGATCGTCATCGCGGCGCCGATCCTCGGGCTCCTTCTCAACCTCGAGCCGCTTGCGATGGGCGCGGTCGCACTGACGCTTCTCGTCGGCTCGCCGGCGCTGACGCTGATCGGCGCGGTCGGCGCGGCGCTGACTGCCGGCCTGCCGCGCGGCGGCCTGCTGATCGCAGTGTTGGTGCTGCCGCTTACGGTGCCCGTGCTGATCTTCGGCGTGGCATCGACGCTCGGCGCGATTTCCGACCCCGAGCCGTTCCTGTCGCCATTCCTGCTCCTTTGCGCCGGAACGCTCGCGGCGCTGGTGCTTGCGCCGATCGCGGCGGCCGCCGCTCTAAGGCTCGCGCTTGAGTGATTGAGGCCGAGTCATCTGCCGCATTGCCCATTGACCCGCGCGGCAATAGGTTCCGCCCATGCCGAGCCTGACCGCGCCCCTGACGTCCTTGGCCAATCCCGCCCGTTTTCTGGCGCTTTCCGCGCGGCTTCTGCCGTGGCTTTCAGCGACCTCGGCGAGTCTTTTCGCGCTTGGGCTCTATCTCGCGCTCTATGCTTCGCCGCCTGACTACCAGCAGGGCGACAGCGTCAGGATCATGTACATCCATGTGCCGGCGGCGACGCTCGCCATGGGCTGCTACGTTCTGATGGCGATCGCGGCGCTCGGCACGCTCGTCTGGCGACATCCGCTCGCGGACGTCGCGGCGAAGAGCGCGGCACCGCTCGGCGCGGCGCTGACTTTCCTCGGCCTCGTCACCGGCTCGATCTGGGGGAAGCCGATGTGGGGCGCGTGGTGGGTGTGGGACGCGCGGCTCACCTCGTTCCTCGTGCTCTTCATCATGTATCTCGGGCTGATCGCGCTCTGGCGCGCCTTCGACGATCCGTCGCGCGCGAGCCGCGTCGTCGCGGTGCTGATCCTCGTCGGCTCGGTCAACATCCCGATCATCAAATTCTCGGTCGATTGGTGGAACACACTGCACCAGGGCGAGAGCATCTTCCGCATGAACGGGCCGACCATCGACCCGTCGATGCTCACTCCGCTCTTCGTCATGATGACCGCGTTTGCGATGCTCTTTTTGACGCTGCTTCTTGCCGCGATGCGCACCGAGATCTTTCGTCGCCGCGTGCGCGCCGCCGAGTTGATAGCGGCGCGGCCGGCAAGCTCCTCGCGTCCGGTGCTGCAGCCCTCGCCATGACGCATCTCGGCTACATCATCGCTGCCTATCTCGCGGCCGCGATCGTGCTCCTCGGCATGGTCGCGGGGGTGGTGCTTGATCTCAGAACACAGAAGCGGAAGCTCGTGCAGCTTGAGGAGACCGGCGTGCGGCGCCGCTCGGAGGTGTCGCGATGAGCGAGGCGACGGGTGCCGCTTCGAAGGAGTCAACGGGCGCGGCTTCAGAGGGGTCCGCGCCGTCGCCGATGCGGCGGCTGTGGGTCGTGCTGCCGCTTCTTGGCTTTGCCGCGCTCGCGATCCTCTTTGCGTACCGTCTGAATGCCGGCGACCCTTCGCGCCTGCCGTCCGCGCTCATCAACAAGCCGGTGCCGCAATTCTCGCTGCCGCCGATCGAGGCGGGCGCCGAGCAGGGGCTTGCAAGCACCGACCTTTCGAAGGGCATCCATCTCGTCAACGTCTGGGCGTCCTGGTGCGGGCCGTGCCGGCTCGAGCACCCAATCCTGATGCAGCTTTCCACCGACAAGCGCTTCGACCTCGTCGGCATCAACTACAAGGACGTGCCGGAGAATGCGCAGCGCTTCCTCGGCGCGCTCGGCGATCCGTTCTCGAAGATCGGCGCCGATCGCGACGGCAAGACCGGCATCGACTGGGGCGTTTACGGCGTGCCGGAGACCTTCCTCGTGAAGGACGGGATCGTGGTGCACAAGATCGTCGGCCCGCTCACCGAAGAGGGGCTTGCGAGCGACCTCTTTCCGGCGCTCGAAAAGGCGCTCGCGCCGGGCTGAGCGGCTAGGATTCTTCCGGTTCCGGCAGCGCGTGGCGCTGGATCAGCGGCATTTGCGTCAGGGTGAAGAGGATGGTGAGCGGCATGATGCCGAACACCTTGAAGTTCACCCAGGCGTCGTCGGAGAAATTCCGCCACACGACTTCGTTCGCGGCGGCGAGAAAGAAGAAGAACAGGCCCCAGCGGAAGGTGAGCTTGCGCCAGCCCTCGTCGTCGAGGCGGAAGACGGTGTCGAAGACGTAGCCGAGAAGCGCGCGCTTGAAGAGCAGGCCGCCGAGCAGCGTCGAGCCGAAGAGCACATTTACGATCGTCGGCTTCATCTTGATGAAAACTTCGTCCTGTAAAGCCAGCGTCAGCCCGCCGAAAACGAGAACGACGGCGCCGGTGACGACCGGCATGATCGGCAGCCGCCGGGTCAGGATCAGCGAGGCGGCGAGCGCGATGACAGTCGCGGCGATGAAGAGCGCGGTCGCCACGAAGAGCTTCCCGCCGAGCGCCGCGAGCGGCGGAAAAAGCTTAGCGAGCTGAGTGCCATAGGCGTTGCCGAGAAAGAAGACGGCGAGCGGCCCAAGCTCGAGCGCGAGCTTCAGGAAGGGGTTGATCTGGTCATGACCGGGATCGTTCGGCCCACGCTCGAAAACGGCCATCAGGCAAGCCCCGCTATCGCACGAGAAAAATCTCGCGCGGAGAAAGGTTGAAGGTCCTCAATGGCCTCGCCGACTCCGATGAAGTGGACTGGGAGCCGGTATTTCGCCGCGATCGCGACCAGGATGCCGCCGCGCGCGGTGCCGTCGAGCTTGGTCATCACGAGTCCCGTCACGCCCGCCTCGGCGCGGAAAACATCGACTTGATTCAAGGCGTTCTGGCCCGTCGTTGCATCGAGGGTCAAGAGCACGGCGTGCGGCGCGGTCGCATCTTTCTTGCGCAGCACGCGCAAGATTTTGGCGAGCTCCGCCATCAGCTCCGCCTTGTTGTGGAGTCGGCCGGCGGTGTCGATCAGGAGCACGTCGGATGCGGATTCCTGCGCTTCCTCAAGCGCTTCGAAGGCGAGGCCCGCGGCGTCGGAGCCGGGCGCCTTCGCGACCACGGGAGCGTGCGCGCGCTCCCCCCAGATCTTGAGCTGCTCGATTGCCGCGGCGCGGAACGTATCGCCGGCGCAAAGCATGACTTTCCGGCCCTCAGCGCCGAAGTGGGCGGCGAGCTTGCCGATCGTGGTGGTCTTGCCGGTGCCGTTCACGCCAACGACCAGGATGACGAACGGGCGGTGCTCAGCATTGATCTCCAAGGGCTTGGCGACGGGCGCTAAAGTCTTCTCGACCTCGGCGGCGAGCACCTCGCGGACCTCTTCGGGGGTGATCTCCTTGTTCAGGCGCTTGGCCGAGAGCGCCTCGACCACGCGGCCGGCCGTGTCCATTCCGAGGTCGGCCTTCAGAAGCAAATCCTCAAGCTCTTCAATCGCTTCAGCATCGAGCTTGCGCTTCGTGAAGACGTCGGCGATGCCGGTGGTCAGCGATTGCGAGGAGCGGGCGAGGCCGGACTTCAGCCGGTTCCACCAGTTCCCCTTCGCCGGCTCTACGGAAGATTCCGTGGTCACTTCAACGGCTTGCGGGATAGGATTTTCGATTTCTGGTGAGGGCTCCGGCTCGCCGCCGAAGAATCGCCCGAGCAAGCCTTTGCGTGACTCCGCCATCAGGCAGCGGCTCGAATTTCGTGCGCGAACAAAAGCTTGTCGGAAGCGGCTCCAATCCTCGCTGACATGATCTCGCCGGCCGCGCCGCCTTCGAATTCGACCGGAAGATAGTGCTCCGTGCGCCCGAAGCCCGGCTTCTCGACGAGGATATTTCGCACCTTGCCCACCTCCGCGGATAGACGCGCGGACAATGCACTATGGCCCTGCTGCCGTCCCGTCTGCGCGCGCGACCGCACCACGTCTGGTGCCGTCTGCGGCATGCGGGCGGCGGGCGTGCCGGGCCTCGCCGAGAAGGGAAAGACATGAAGCAGCGTCAGCCCGCAATCGGCGACGAGCGCGAGCGTGTTTTGGAACATCTCCTCCGTCTCGGTCGGGAAGCCGGCGATCAGATCCGCGCCGAGGACGATGTCGGGGCGCAGACGCCGGACCTCTTCGCAGAAGCGGATCGCGTCGGCGCGGGAGTGGCGGCGCTTCATGCGCTTCAGGATCATGTCGTCGCCGGACTGGAGCGAGAGATGAAGATGCGGCATCAGCCGCTCCTCCTCCGCGATCGCGCGCATCAACTCGTCGTCGGCCTCGACGGAATCGATCGAGGTCAGGCGCAGGCGCGGAAGCTCCGGCACATGCTTCAGGATTTTTCGGACCAGCGTGCCGAGCTTCGGTTGGCCGGGAAGGTCGGCGCCGTAAGCGGTGACGTCGACGCCGGTCAGCACGATCTCCGCGACACCACGCTCCACGAGCCGGCGCACCGCGTCGACCACCGCGCCCATCGGCACGGAGCGCGAATTGCCGCGCCCGTAAGGGATGACGCAGAAGGTGCAGCGATGATCGCAGCCGTTCTGCACCTGCACGAAGGCGCGGGCGCGCCGCTCCTCGAGTGTGTTGGGGCGGTCTGGGGCAAAGCCGTCGATGAGATGCGCCGCCGTCTCGCGCACGGCGAAGATGTCGCCGACGCGGATTTTTTCTGAAGACGAGAGGCCGAAGTCGGGGAGGGGCAGCCTTGTTTGAAGCCCCTCATCCCGAGGTGCTTTTTCACCCCCGTGGTTCGAGGCTCCCCCGGATCGAGTCCGGGGTCGCACCTCACCATGAGGGGGGTGAAAAAGCCTCGAAGGGGCGGGATGGAGCACCTCAGCATGAGGGAGGCTGAGTGCATCCCGTCCACCGTCGTCATGCCCGGACTTGATCCGGGCATCCATTCCAGAACGGTCGATCGCATGTTCGGCAGGAACGGAATGGATTGCCGGGTCAGGCCCGGCAATGACGACATCAGTGTTGTGGCCGCCGGATGAAGAGGCGCGGAGGGTCGCCGCTATACGCCGATACGACTCCGCGTGGAGCTTCTCCTCGTTGCCGAGGACGAGGTCGACCTCCGGCATCGCGGCGAATTTTTCCGGCTCGGTCTGCGCGGCGCAGCCGGAGACGACGATTTTCTGCTCCGGATGCTCGCGGCGCGCCTTGCGGATCGCCTGCCGCGCCTGGCGCACGGCCTCCGCCGTCACGGCGCAGGTGTTGACGAGGATCGCATCGTCCAAGCCCGCCTCCGCCGCGCGGAGAATCATGGCGCGCGACTCCGCGGCGTTCAGACGACAGCCGAAGGTGAGGGTGGAGAGGGGCATTGACCGGGAGATGTAGCCCGGATGGGGCGGCAGTCAAATGGCGGGGACTGAGGTCCTTTTTGCCTTTGCCGTGGCCCCACAGAATCGACGCTATTCACCCCATACATGAATTTGCTACAATTTATAGGCGAATTTCTCATTTTGACAGGGGAAAAGCGTGCCCAATGAGCTGAGCGGCGTTGCTTGGGTTCCTCGCTTTCCGACGAGCAAGTCGACCGCCACGCTGGTGGATGGCTTTCGGCAGGGCTGCGAGGACTTCATTGCGGCGATGCGGGCGGCCGGTGCAACGGTCAAGATTGGCGCGACTCTTAGACCGCCCGAGCGAGCTTATCTCATGCACTGGTCGTTTGTGATAAACACCGGCGAGGTCGAACCTGAAGATGTTCCGCCAATGAGTGGCGTTGACATCGAGTGGGTTCATCGGCGGACTAACGGATCGCCTGATCCCGGGGCGTCGCGTGCGGCGGCCTCTGCCATGGTACACGGATATGGGATCGTTCACCGCCCATCTTTAACGAGTCTCCACATCTTCGGGAAAGCGATCGACATGTCGATCGGCTGGACTGAGACGCTGAAGATCAAGCGGAAGAACGGGACCGAAAAGGAGATCGAATCCCTTCCTCGAACAGGCCTCAACAATGACCTTTGGGGGATCGGCGAGACATACCGTGTGTTGAAGTTACCATCCGATCCACCTCACTGGTCGAGCACGGGGCACTAGCAGCGTGAAGGGAGCGATCTGATGTCGGTCGAGATACAGGGTCATGGGTGGGAGCTCTCGGTGGAACGCATCGGTCTACAGAGCAAGACCGGACAGCCGACGCGAACATACTCCTCCTACCAAGTTTTCATCGATGGGACGCCGGTCGGCAGCTTGCGCGGTCACATTTGCGAGCGCACCGGTCCCGGCGATAATACTCAACAGGGTGTGCACCGCCATCTACGCATCAGTGAGGGCCGTTATCCGCTTTCGACACAGTTTGGACCCCACTATCGGTCAATGGATTTTTCCCCAGGACCGGAGCATCCGATGCCGGGCTTCCTCCTCCTCGAAACAGGAGAGCGAACCGCCATCCTTGTGCACCCTGGCCATCCACCTAACCTGTACATTTCCGCCATCGGGTGTCTAAATCCTACTCGGGAGCGGACTGAAGTCCAGGACATTGAGTTTTCGGATTCGCGCGGCCGGGTCGTCAATATGATCGACAGCCTGAGGGCCCATGATCCATCGGCATTTGCGCCAAACAAGGTCGGTCAGAATACGCCAATTACGAGAGCGTTCGCGGTGATTAGCGGTGAGCCTATGGGGCCTGCATAAGCCCAGGTACGTTCGGCGCCATTCCAGTGCGCCGCGGATTTCTCTGAGGCCGTCGATTGTCTTCCGTGGGGTCTTCTTCGCCGTGTCGAAGGGCCTTGGGCGGATTTCCTCCGCAGAACGGCACGAGAAGGGTCGGCCCGTAGCGCATTGCGCCGAGCACGATCACAGCGCTAAGCGTCATCCAGAGGAGCGGGCAGGAGGTTTTGCGAGAGCGGCGCTCTTGTGGCGGTTCCTCTGGCAAAGAGGTACGGCTCGGCGAAGTCTAAGCGATTCACCTGTAAAATCACGCGCCGGTTGCCTTTCGACAAGATGACGAGAAATAAAATACGGGCAGAAGCGCAGAAGCGCGAGATGAATGCCTGAACCAAAAGCGAATGTTATTTCTTATCGATGCGCGATGGTGTAGTGTGAATTGCGTCGGGTCTCCTGCGCCCACCTGAATTTCTGCCGGCCGGTTCTTGCTTGGCGCTCCTAAGTGCGCGCGAGCTCGGTCCGCAACGATACGGCGGCACCGCCGCGCCGAGCCTGTCAGCGTGATCCTGTGCTGCGGCTCCGACTGCCTTTGCCGAGGAGGGAAATCGAATGGCCAGCGGATTCGCGCGAAGCGGCGCGCTCGATATCGTGACGCATCACCTCTACGCGGCGCAGGCGAAGTGGGACCGGCTGACCGCGTCCGACTACGCGGTCGTCAAGACCGCGCGCGACCTCGTCTCCGCCGTGCAAGCCCGCTACAGCCTGCCGCACGACCAGGCGAAGCGCGATGTCGAAATCTGGCTGCAGAGATGTCGGACACTAGCCCCCCACCGATCCCGATGACCGAGCGCGTTGCCCGCGAAAGCGTCACCTTCGCGAAGCCGTTCTTCGTCGAGGGCCTCGGCCGCGAACAGCCCGCCGGAACCTACAAGGTCGAGATCGTCGAAGAGCTGATCGAAGGCCTTTCGTTCCTGGCCTACCGTGTCGTGTCGACGTCGATCGTGCTCCCGCTCGCGGGCGGCGGCGCGCATTCCTATCAGCTCGCCAGATCAATTCCGCGTTGGTCCGGGCGGCCCTGCGCAAGGCCGAGAACGGCAGCCGGCAGCCACTCCAATATTCGAGCGTGCGGAACTGATGCCGCAAATCGACCGCGCGCCGGCGCGTGCCGGGCTCTTCGGCCGTTGACGATGACCGATCGCACAATCGAGCTCGACAGCCATCGCGGGATGGCGGCGCAGAAGGCAACCGAGCTGCGCCGGCTGGTGAGCGAGGTCGCCGCCGACCGGGCAAACCTCAAGGCCCGACAGGACGAGCTTGAAAAGTTCCTCGTCGCGGCTCCGGCTGCGAACTGGCCCGATGTGGCGGCAAAGACGCGCTACCTTCTCTCGCTTTTCGCCGCCACGTCAGAGGCCCAGGACCCGCGCCGCAAGACGCTGATCGCCAATCTCCTCGACGACTTCGAGCGACTCCTCGGCGATACGGATAGCGCCGGTGCCGATGCGGCGACGCCGCCGGACGGCGAAGGATAGCTGCGGCGACGCAGCGGGCCGCCTCCGGACAGTTTTCGGATTGGCGGGTTCGGCTCTTAGTCGAGGAATTCACTGTTGTTTTCAGAAATTCTGAAATCGTCGCCGCACGGATTGCGGCCGAGACGCGGCAATAATTGGTCTTTTTGTTTGCCTTATTGGTAATAAGAGAGCAAAGTATTTGTATCGGATTTCCCTATTGGCTTCAGAACCGAGCGCAAGCTGGTATCGATCCCGATATTTATCGAATAGAGGGAGCAAAGCCATGACATTTAACGAACGCATTGAGGCGGGTAAGCCTTACCTGACGGGCTTCGTCATCGGGCTCATCGCGGCGCCGATCGTCGCCTTCAGCGCCGGATGGGTGTCGACCAGCGGCGCGCGCGACACCGCCGTCGAGAACGCCCGCGTCGAAACGCTGGCAGGCGTTTGCTCAGCCACGGCCGAGCGGATTGCGGCAGCCCAAGCGACCGATCTTTCGACGCTCAAGGGCTACGAGAACCGTGCCAAGCGCGATGAGCTGGTCGCCGCGGCGATGGGGGACATGAAGACGCCGGACGCACTCGTCCGGCAGGTCTCCAACAGCTGCAGCCGCACGCTGGCGTAGGCGGGACATGGATGGCGGCGCAACGAAGCGCCGCCGCCGTACTCCAGAATGAGACGGATCCAGGCGCCTATTCCAATGCGCCGCGGATTTGCTTCAGGCCGTCGATGATCTTCTGCGGGCTCATCTTCGCCGTGTCGGAGGGGCTTGGGCGGATCTCCGCGGGGAGCACGGGCAGAAGAAGCGTCGGCCCGTAGCGCATCGCGCCAAGCACGATCACGGCGCTCAGCGTCATCCAGAGAAACGCGCGCGAGAGCAGCGCAACGGCCGTGCGGAAAAGAGGGCGCAGCATGGACATGCTCCATCAGCCTGCGGCCTCCTCAAGGGCAGAGGTTAGAGCATTGCGTGGGCGGGGCAACCCTGCTTCGCAGGGCGGGGAGTAGGGTGCGCCGCCGCACATGGCACGCTTCCCCCTCACCCGACCCTCGCAAGGGGGGAGGGGATGGCCGTCTACGCGGCGACGCCGGCGCGGGTGAAGACGCCGGTATCCGGATCGAATTCTCCCGTGAACTCAAGCTCCGCCGGGCCGGTCATCCAGATGTGGTCGCGAGAATCCCATTCGATGGAAAGGTCTCCGCCGGGCAGCGTGACGGTCGCGGCACGCTCCGTTCGCCTGGTGCGCGCGGCGCATACGAGCGCGGCGCAGGCGGCGGTGCCGCAGGCGCGCGTCAGCCCGACGCCGCGCTCCCAGGTGCGCAGCCGGATCGCGTCGGGGGCGGTGACATGGGCGAGCGAGATGTTGGCGCGCTCCGGAAAGATCGGGTGGCTCTCAAGCATCGGTCCGAAGCGCGCGAGATCATGCTTGTTGACGTCGTCGACCCAGAAGATCGCGTGCGGATTGCCGATATTGGCGACCGAGGGCGAATGCAGCAGCGGCGCCTCGATCGGCCCGATCTGCAGCTCGATGGCGCGCGTGTCGCGGAACTCTTCTGAAAGCGGAATATCCTGCCAGCCGAATTTCGGCACGCCCATGTCGACGGAGAGGAGGTCGGTGCTGTCGGCTGGCCGAACGAAGAGGAGGCCGGCAACCGTCTCGATCGCGGCGGTGTCGCGGCCGCTCTCCGACATCAAGAGCCGGCCGACGCAGCGCGTGGCGTTGCCGCAGGCCTCGACCTCGCCGCCATCGGCATTGTCGATGCGCATGTAGGCGTCGGCGGGGGCGCGGCCCTTCTCGATGGTGATGAACTGGTCGAAGCCGACGCCGGACTTGCGGTCGGCGAGGCGGCGGATCACTTCGGGCCGCGGGCGCACGGGCGAAACCCTCGCGTCAACGACCAGAAAATCGTTGCCGAGGCCGTTCATCTTCAGGAACGGGATCATGGGCATTTCAGGACCAGGGGCGCGGGCTCCGGATGCGGGAGCTATATGGCGGAAAGGGGCGGGGCGTTAAAGGGCCTTTCCCGGCGGGCGCGGTAGGGAGTATTCAGTCAGACTTCCCAAAAGGCCCCATTCCCGGATGCGAGGGAGACGAAGAAATGGCCAAAGGTCAGCAGCGCTCCACCAAGGAGCAGCGCAAGCAGAAGAGCACGGATAAGAAGGACAAGACGCCGCGCTATCTAAGAGCCGCCGCGCCAAGCTCGATCGGCAAGGCGACCGCGGTCACGGAGCAGAAGAAGTAGCGCTAGAGGTCGCGCTCGCTGCCTTTATCGACGACGCCGGCCTCCGCCCAGCTCGGCCGCGCCTTCATGCGCGCATAGTAGGGGGCGACGTTTCGGTTCGCGCCGTCCGACCACCATTCTTCGAAGCCGTGCAGGCGGAAGCGCGCGAGCGCCGCCGTCGCGAAGGCGTCGGCGAGCGTCCAACGCGGCGCGCTGACGAACGGGTTTCTTTCGAGCGCGGCGTCCAGCCGTTCAACGACGGCGCGCGCCTCGCCGACATACCGCTCCGTCTCCGCCGCGTCGGTTAGGATTTTCTGCAGGCGCGCATTGCCGGCGATGCGGCGATCGAGCGCCGCGGCGCGCTCCGGATGCTCTTCGCGCTGCTTCCTGAGGAACTCGCCCCGCGCGACGACGATCGGCGACGTGCCGTCCGGGTTGAGCCGGCGCGAATAGAGAAGCACGCCGTAGTGAAGCGCCATCACGTCGCGCATCGTCGCTTCCATGGCGGCGCGCTCTCTCGCGTCGGCGGGGATAAGCGGCGGGCCATCGAACTCGCTGTCGATGCGCGGCACGATATTCATCGTGTCGACAATGATCTCATCTTCGAGCTTCAGCGTCGGCACCACGGCCTTCGGATTCAACGCCGTATACCAGGGCTCGAACTGCTCGGCCTTGTCCATGATGTCGACGGTCTGGCGGTCGTAGGCGACGCCCTTCTCGGCGAAGGTCAACCTGACCATCTGGCAGCAGATCGAGGTCGGGTAGTCGTAGAGGAGTGGCTTCACTGCGCTCATGGCCTTTTTCATAGCCTATGGCCATTGTTGCGAGGTCAAAAGTGCTATTTCCCGGCGCGCCTTTCTGGGCACGGGCACCGAAGTACGCGGGCGGGCGCTAGAGCTCGCACACGACGCGCAGCCCGACGCGCCCCTGCCAGCCGACGGAATTGGCGTGCATCGAATCGCGATAGGCGGAGCGGCAGATCGCGGGGTTGTGCGACCAGGCGCCGCCGCGAAGCATGTGATCGTTCCCCGGGCCCATGAACGGCGCGCCGTCCTTCGGGATCAGCTGATACGCGGCAAGCGCCGTGTCGAGGCAGTGCTCCCAGACGTTTCCGTGCATCTGGAAAAGGCCGAAGCGATTGGGCGGGAAGGAGCGCGCCTTGACCGTCGTGTTGAGGAAGGCGATCGCGACCGGCCCCTTGTCATAGGCCCCCGACGGATAGTCGACGCCGTTATAGGTTGGGCTGGAAATATCCTTGCCGTCGTCCTCTCCGGCCACGGCACCGCCGAGCCCGCAATAGTTCGCGAGGTCGGGCGTGATGGTCGGGCCGAAGTGGAAAGGCGACGTCGTCCTGGCGCGGCAGGAATATTCCCATTCCGCTTCGGTCGGGAGGCGGATGCGCAGGCCCGATAGGCGCGACAGACGCCGGCAGAATTCGTTCGCGTGATTCCAGCTCACGGTCTCGACCGGCAGGTCGTCGCCGCGGAAGAAGGACGGGTAGGGCGCGAGCGTCTGTCCGATCATGTCGGGGGCGGCTCCCACCAAAGCAGCCCATTGCGCCTGCGTGATCGTGGTGCGGGAGAGCGCGAAGCTCTTGAGCTCCACAAACTGCTGCGGCCCTTCGTTCGGGCGCCGCAGGATCTCGCTGTCGGGCGAGCCGATCTGGAACCCGCCGGACGGGATTACCGAGAACTCGATCTTGGCGTCGCCGACCGGCAACTCGAACACATCGATCGTCTCCGACTGCTGCGGGTTGGGATCGCCGCGCTCGTCCACCGTCACCAAGTCGAATCGCTCGGTCCGAGTCGGCGGCAGCTTGCCGCGCTTCAGCATCGGCATGCCGAACCAGATGCCGCCGGCGGAAGCCAGACCGACGCCACATGCCGCGAGCCCGTAGCGAAGCAGGCGCCGGCGCGGGATACCGGCGGCGCGTGCGGGTGTCTCTCGCGACGGAGCGGTCGCGGCGACGGCCGGCGAAACCGTCCCTTTCAGGTCCGGCACCGGCGGCGCCATCGGCTCCGCGCCTGCTTCCGGTCCCGCGACAGGTTCTCCCCGCGCGTGCCTTGCATGCGCGATCGCCCGGCCGACGCCGGCAACGAGCTGTCGCACGCGCGGGTCGCTTTCATCCCCGGACCAGCCGGTCAGATCCGGCGTCTGATACTGGCGAAAGCCGAGCGGCGGCTTCATCCCGTCAAGCGTCAAAGGCACGAGGATGCCGCGGTCGCGGCCGGCCGATGCCTCGTCGCGGACCCACACCGCCTCGACCGAATTCGCCGACCACGCCACCATGACGCAATCGGCTGTCTCGATCTCGCGGTGAATGACCTGGTCGAAGCGCTCGCCGGCGACGAGGGTCGGGTCCCACCAGACGGAGAACCCGGCGCGCTCAAGCAGACGCACAAGCGGCTCTACGGTGCCGCGGTCCTCGCGTTTGTAGCTGAAGAAGACGTCGGCCATGCCCCGGTCAGCGCCGTTCGATCGTCAGTCTACACGCTCGGAGCGACGGGGGTGCGGTCGGCCGTCAAAATTCGCTCCGGTTATCGCCGACTATGGATACACCCATGCCGACAGTGCTGCCGCCGTTCATTCCCCCGGACGAACTGCCGCCGCCTGCTCCGCCCTCGCCTTTCCCGTGCGACGAGTTTGAGTCGGGTAGACCCAAATCAACGGATCGCGGACATTCCCAGAGCGAACGCGACCCGAAATGCGCGAGCTTGCACCACGGGTCGGGCTTCGGGAGTTCGCTGCCATCCGCCGAAACCGCTTCATAATACTTCATGTCCTTCGGTGCCTGGCCGAAGGACAGGCTGGAGCTTCCCGCAGACAGCAGCAACGTGAGCGCAAAGAAAGATAAGAGGCGCATTGAGTCCTCCCGAGCCTTGCAAATTGCGTTCGACGCGCAGGCGTCAGTGAAAGAAATCTCCTGCTCGCTCTGGCCACCAATCCTATCACGCGGGCTGAAATCTGCAAAAAACGGCGAGGCGGCGACGCTAGGAAGCTCCGGCGACTGAGCCGAAATTGCCGCTCTGGCTGCGCGAACGCGGGCGCGCCCGCGCTGCGCTTACCGGCTTTACTCCGCGGGCTGCGGGGCGAGGCGGCGGCGGGAGAGTGTCAGGTGCGCGAGCAGGGCGGCGCCGAGCGAGCAGCCGGCGATCGTCGAGACCATCGGCAGGGCCGTGCCGTCGAAGAAGGCGCTGACGACGACGATCATCGCCGCGCCCGTCAGCATCTGCAGCGTGCCCCCGAGCGCCGACGCCATGCCGGCGATCGGCCCGTGATCGTCGAGCGCGAGCACCATCGTCGTCGGGATGACGAGGCCGAGGAAGGCGAAGGAGCAAAAGAGCATCGCGATCAGCACCGCGAGACTGTCGACGCCGGCAAGCGTCACCGCGAAGAGCGCGACTGCGATCGCCATGTAGCAGGTCACAGCCGTGGTCACGACGCGCGCCATGCCGAAGCGGCCGCCGAGCCTTGCGGCAAACTGCGACGAGCCGATGAAGCCGATCGCGTTCACCGAGAAGCAGAGGCTGTACTCGGTCGGCGTCAGCCCAAAATGGTCGATGTATATGAAGGAGGAACTCGCCAGGAACGCGAAGAAGCTCGACATGCCAAGCCCGGCGATGAAGGTCAGCCCGAGGAAGTGCCGGTCGGTGAGCAGCTTGCCGAAGCCCGCCGCGAGGCTGCCGACGCCGATCCGCACGCGGTCTTGCGGCAGCCGCGTCTCCGGCTGGAAGAGCGTGAGAAGGACGATGCTCAGAAGCGTCGCAATCGTCACCGCAACGAAGACAGCGCGCCAGCCGAAGAGCACGATCAATCCGCTTCCCGTCAGCGGCGCGAGGATGGGCGAGACGGAGAAGACGAGCATGACGAGCGCCATCAGCCGCGTCGCTTCGACGCCGGTGTGCATGTCGCGGATGATGGCGCGCGGGATCACCATGACCGCAGACGCGCCAACGCCCTGCAACGTGCGAAACGCAATCAGCCACGCGATCGAAGGCGAAAGCGCGCAGCCGACCGAGCCGAGACCGAAGAGCGCCAGCCCGAAATAGAGCGGCGGCTTGCGCCCGACCATGTCGGACACCGGACCGTAGACGATCTGGCAAACGCCGAAGGCCACGAAGAACACCATCAGCGTCATCTGCGTCGCGGCGGTCGACGCGCCGAGCTTCTCGGAGATCGTCGGCAGCGCCGGCAGATACATGTCGATCGCAAACGGGCCCACGGCCGCGAGAAGGCCGAGCACGATCGCGCTCTTGGCGAAGCTTGCACGCATTTTGTCGGCTTTCGGAGATTCTTGTGGCCCAGGGAGACCGGCGCGCCTTTTCGCGCAATCCGCGGCGATGATCAAGCCGCGCACGGATTGCGCCGAAAGACTACTGACAATTGGCGCTCCGGTGGCGCGATCTGCTTGGGAAAGAGGCGCGTTCATGCCGAAATCTCCGCCAAAGGGACTGCCGGTCGATACCGGAACGACCGCTTTCATCCCTTCGTCGATCAGCGCCGCTCCGAATCGACAGGACCGCGATTTTTCTTTTCCTGCGCCTTTCGTGGGCGAGGCCGGTCCGCAGCGGGTGGAACCGGAGCGCTTCAGCCGGTTTAATCAGGCGGCAACCGGACGCGATGGCTTTTTGACCGAAGATCCAGCGGACACGATCAAGCGCAAGCACGAGATGCTGTTTAGCGCTGCGCTGAGCGACGCGGGCGTGCGCTTTCGGCTGTGGGCGCCGAATCACGCGCGCGTCAGCCTGAAGATCGAGGGCGATGACCCGCTTCGCCCGATGCGCCGGGAGGGCGCGTGGCACACGCTTCAGACCGACGCGGCGCAGGCCGGCTCGCTTTATCGCTTTGTGCTCTCCGACGGCATGGCGATCCCCGATCCGGCCTCGCGCTTCCAGCCACAGGACGTGCGCGGCCCGAGCGAAGTGATCGATCCCACGGCCTATGAATGGCGCGATCGGCATTGGCGGGGCCGGCCATGGGAGGAGGCGGTGCTCTACGAGCTGCACGTCGGCGCCTTCACACAGGACGGCACCTTCCGCGCGGCGATCAACAGGCTCGACGATTTGGCCGCGCTCGGCGTCACCGCAATCGAGCTGATGCCGATAGCTGATTTTCCAGGCAGGCGGAACTGGGGCTATGACGGCGTTCAACTCTTCGCGCCGGATTCAAGCTACGGGCGGCCGGAGGACCTGAAGGCGCTCGTGGACGCCGCGCATGCGCGCGGGCTGATGGTCTTCCTCGACGTCGTCTACAATCACTTCGGGCCGGAGGGGAACTACTGGCCGGTCTGCGGGCCGATCTTCACGGAGCGTCATCACACACCCTGGGGCGCAGCGGTGAATTTCGACACCGAAGGCTCAGATGTCGTGCGCGAGCTGATCATCACGAACGCGCTCTACTGGATCGAAGAATATCACGTGGACGGACTGCGGCTCGACGCCGTCCACGCCATCCTCGACGACAGTCCAAAACACATTCTCGATGAGATCGCGCTTCGCGTGCGTGCCGCGGCCGGAGAGCGCCACGTCCACCTGGCGCTGGAGAACGAGGAGAACCGCTCAACGCGGCTCAGGCGCGCTCCCGACGGCGCGCCGCTCGAATACACGGCGCAGTGGAACGACGACCTGCATCACGTCCTCCACACGGCGGTGACGGGGGAGAGCGCCAGCTACTATGGGCCTTATGCGGGCGACACGGAGAAGCTCGGCCGCGCGCTTGCGCAGGGTTTCGCGTTCCAGGGCGAGGTGATGGCGCATCGCGGGAAGTCGCGCGGCGAGTCGAGCGCGGCCCTGCCGCCTACCGCCTTCGTCGGCTTCATCCAGAATCACGATCAGGTCGGCAACCGCGCTTTCGGCGAGCGGCTGACATCGCTGGCGTCGAAGGAGGCGCTTCG
This sequence comes from uncultured Alphaproteobacteria bacterium, assembly GCA_963761005.1. Classification (GTDB taxonomy): domain Bacteria; phylum Pseudomonadota; class Alphaproteobacteria; order Rhizobiales; family Afifellaceae; genus DASWJZ01. Next base: position 155,511 of record CAVXFK010000015.1, on the reverse strand, counting down.
GGCGATCGCCGCGATCTATCTGCTCTCACCGGAAATCCCGATGCTCTTCATGGGCGAGGAATGGGGCACGAAGCGGCCCTTCCGGTTCTTCTGCGACTTCGAGCCGGGGCTGGCTGAGGCCGTCCGCAGCGGCCGACGGGAGGAATTCGCGCGGTTCCCCGAATTTCAGGACCCGGCGCTGCGCGAGCGCATTCCCGATCCGACTGCCGAGGCGACGTTTCTTGCCTCGAAGCTCGATTGGGAGGATGCAGGGGAGGGCGCGCATGCCGAATGGCGAGATTTCTATGCGAGGGCGCTCGCGGTGCGCCGCCGCGAGATCGTGCCGCGGCTTTTCGGCATTGGCGGGCATGCGGGTCGTTACACCGTGCTGGGCGACGAGGCGATCCGCGTCGAATGGCGACTCGGCGACCGCTCGATGCTGACGCTTCTCGCCAATCTGTCTGACAAGCCGATCCCGCTGGCGGGCGCGGCGGCGGGGAGGGTGATCTGGCAGGAAGGGGTGGCAAGCGCCGAGAGCCTCGCCCCGTGGAGCGTTTTCTTCTCGCTGAGCGATGGAGTTCTTGAGTGAGTGACGACGGCCGGCCGATCCCGCGCGCGACCTATCGGCTGCAACTCCGGGAAGGCTTCGGCTTCACGCAGGCGGCGGCGCTCGCGCCCTACCTCGCCAAGCTCGGCGTCAGCCATGTCTATTGCTCTCCCTACCTGAAGGCCCGCCCGGGCAGCACGCACGGCTACGACCTGGTCGATCACAATGCGCTCAATCCGGAGCTCGGATCAGAAACCGATTTCGACGCGATGGTCGCGGCGTTTCGCGCGCACGGACTGGGGCAGATTCTGGACTTCGTGCCGAACCACATGGGCGTCGGCGGCGCCGACAATCCCATCTGGCTCGACGTGCTCGAATGGGGCCCCGAGTCCGACTACGCCGGCTGGTTCGATATCGAGTGGGAGGCGGAACGGCGCTACCTGGAAAACAAGGTGCTGGTGCCGTTTCTCGGAGACCAGTACGGAGCGGTGCTCGAGGCCGGGCATCTCGTGCTCCGATTCGATGCGAATGAGGGCGGGTTCGCGGTCTGGGCCTACGACACGCACAAGCTCCCGATCTGTCCGCTTCACTATGCCGGCATCCTCGGCAATTCGCATCCCGCGCTGGAGCGGCTCGGCGACGCCTTCGGCCACCTACCGTCGGCGCGGCCCTTCGTCGGTAAGCGTGCGGCCGAGCTCAAGGCAGAACTCGGCGCGCTGTCCAGCGCCGACCCGGAGGTTAACGCGGCCATCGAAGCGGCGGTCGCCGTCTTGGACGGCCGCGCCGGCGACCTGCAAAGCTGGAGCCGGCTCGACGCGCTGATTCAGGGGCAATATTGGCGACCCGCTTACTTCCGCGTCGCGGCCGACGACATCAACTACCGACGCTTCTTCAACATCAACGACCTTGCGGGAATCCGCATGGACGTGCCGGAGGTCTTCGACCGCACGCACCGGCTCGTCTTCCGGCTGCTCGGGGAAGGCGTGCTCGACGGCATCCGGCTCGACCACGTCGACGGTCTGCTCGATCCCAAAGCCTATTGCCTGAGACTGCGCGAGAAGGCGCCGCGCGAGTTCTATCTCCTGGTCGAGAAGATACTCGCCCCGCATGAGAGCCTGCGCGAGGGCTGGGGCGTCGACGGCACGACCGGCTACGAGTTCACAAACCTGGTGACCGGGCTCCTGGTCGATCCCGCCGGTGAAGAGGCGCTGACGCGCGCCTACGCCAGCTTTGCCGGCGGCCTCGGCGATTTCTCCGAGATTGTTCGCGACTGCAAGCTTCGGATCATGGACGACGAGATGGCGGGCGAGCTGAACGTGCTTGCACGCGATGCCCGCCGCGTGGCGCGGTCGCATCCGCGAACGTCGGACTTCACCAACAACGTGCTGCATCGGGCGCTGAAGCAGATCATCGCGTGTTTCCCGGTCTACAGGACCTACGTCGACGAAAACGGCACCACCGATGCCGACCGCCGCGACATCGATTGGGCGATCGCCAGAGCGCGTCGCTCGGAGACCGCGCTCGACCCGAGTGTCTTCGATTTCCTGTACATGCTGCTCACCACCGACCTTGTGGCGGAGCCGCGCAGCGGCTTCAGCCGCGTGGCGGTGATCCAGGCGGCGATGCGGGTCCAGCAATATAGCGGACCGGTGATGGCGAAGGGCCTCGAGGACACCGCCTTCTACCGCTACAACCGGCTGCTGGCGCTAAACGAGGTCGGCGGCAGCCCGGAACGCTTCAGCCTCAGCATCGCGACCTTCCATGGCGCAAACCGCGAGCGGGCGCGCCGCACGCCGCATGCGCTGCTCAGCATCTCCACCCACGACACGAAGCGCGGCGAGGACGCGCGGGCGCGGCTCGCCGCGCTTTCCGAGATGCCGGAGGACTGGGCCGAGCAGGTGACTCTGTGGAACCGCATCATCCGCGCGCCGCAGGCGTCGACCGTAGAGGCGCTGCCGCCGGACCTCAACGACGAATATGCCTTCTACCAGCTCCTGCTTGCCGTCTGGCCGCCGGAGCTGTCGACCGATCCGGCGACCGATATCGACACCGAGGCCATCGAAACATTGAGACTCAGGTTGGAAGGCGCGATGCTGAAGACTCTGCGCGAGGCGAAGCTCAAAACGAGCTGGGCGTCGCCGGATGACGTCTACGAGACGGCGATGCTCGGCTTCATTCGCCATGCGCTCGACGTCTCGCGGGCAAACCCGTTCCTGGAAAGCTTCGGCACGTTTGTTGCGCGCGTCGCGCCGCTCGGCATGCGCAACAGCCTCGTGCAGACGGTGCTGAAGCTGACAGTGCCGGGCGTCCCCGACATCTATCAGGGCGCGGAGCTTTGGGACCTGAGCCTGGTCGATCCGGACAACCGGCGACCGGTCGACTTTGGGCAACGGCATGCGCTGCTCGGCGATCTCGGCGATGTCGCCTCGCTTCTGGGAACCTGGCAGGACGGGCGGATCAAGCTAGCGATCATCTCCGCGCTGCTGCGGTTTCGCCATGAGCAGCCGGCACTCTTCAATTCGGGATCATACGAGCCGCTGGAGGTTGCCGGGTCGGATGCGGAGCGCGTCTGCGCCTTCCTGCGCGAAGCGGACGGGGCGCGGATGATCGTTGCGGTGCAGCTTTTCTCGCGGCGGGGCGATCTTTCCGAAGCGTGGATCGCATTGCCGGAGGCGTCGGCCGGGACGCGCTGGACGGACATCCTGGCGCAGCGGCCGATCGAGTCGGCCGATGGCGCGCTCGACGCGACGGACCTCCTGCGCGTCCTGCCTGTTGCCGTCCTCAGAGCCGAAGGCTAGGCAGCTTTGACGATCGCGGCGGAGACTGGCGGCGCGGAGCGGAGCGTCTGCAGCACGACGCAATAGCGCTCGGTCAGCTTCAGGAGCTGGTCGAGCTTCTCCTTCGGCGCGTCGGTCTCGACGTCGAAGGCGAGGCGGATGTCGCGGAAGCCGACCGGCGCCTCGCGGTCAACGGCGAGCGTGCCGCGGAAATCGAGATCGCCCTCGGCGCGGACATGCGCGAATTTGAGCTCAACGCCGATGGCGGTCGCGACGGCTTTCAGCGTGACACCGGCGCAGGCGACGAGCGCCTCAAGCAGCATGTCGCCCGAGCAGGCCTCCATGCCCGAGCCGCCGGTCGCCGGATGCAGGCCGGCGGTGACGAGCGCGCGACCCGTTTCCACCTTGCAGGCGATCTTGGCGTCGTCGATCGAGCCTTCGGCTTTCAGCGTGATGACCGCGGAGCCGGGATCGCCACGGTATTTTTCCTTGAGCGGCGCCTGCGTGGCGCGGAGGGTTTCGGCGTCCATCGTGCTTTCTCCGAAGCTGAATGGCCATCATGTCAGCGGATTGCGGCGAGGATTCAATCCGGAAGCAGCCAGACAAAGATCGGGCCTGCGCCTGTCCCGCCGTAGAGGCAGACGAAGCGCACACGCTTCGATCCCGCGGCGGACTCGAGCGTCGCCGGTCCGTGCAGCACGGCCGACACGTACTCCTTGCCGGCCTTCACCTCGGCCTTATCGAAAATCACTGCGGCGCGATCGATATGGAGTCGCGAGGCGCGCGCCTCCTTCGGGAAATCGAACGCCGCGAGGCTCTCGCACTCTGACACCTCGTCGGCCGCCGCGGGAAGCGCGGCGAGTGCGAGAAGAGCGGGGAGCGCGACGAGCGCGAGGAGCGCCTTCACACCCAAGGCTGCGCGGCGCGATGTTTCGTCTCGTAGGCGGCGATTTCGTCCGCCTTCTGCTCGGTCAGCCCGATGCCGTCGAAGCCGTTCAGGAGACAGTATTTCTTGAACGGATCGATCTCGAATTTCACGACGCCGCCATCCGGCCCGTAGATCTCCTGCTTCTCAAGGTCGATCGTGAGCGTTGCGTTGGCGCCGCGCGAAGCGTCGTCCATCAGCTTCTCCAAATCCTCCGGCTTGACGATCGCCGGGAGGAGGCCGTTCTGGAAGCAGTTCGTGTAGAAGATGTCGGCGAAGCTCGTGGAGATCACGCAGGTGATGCCGTAATCCTTGAGCGCCCAGGGCGCGTGCTCCCGGCTCGAGCCGCAGCCGAAATTGTCGCCGGCGACGATGATCTTGGCGTTTTTGTAGGCGGGCTTGTTCAGGACGAAATCGGGATTGTCCGAGCCGTCGTCGTTGTAGCGCCACTCGGAGAAGAGGCCCTTGCCGAGGCCGCTCCGCAGAATCGTCTTCAGATACTGCTTCGGGATGATCGCATCGGTGTCGACGTTGACGCGCGGCATCGGCGCGGCGACGGCGGTCAGGGTCGTGAACTTGTCCATTTCAGGCTCCTTCGGGCGGCTAATTAGGCCGGGACGCGCGGGAATGCAAAGACCGTCGGCAGGCGCCCGACCAGAATCCCAGAGACCCAAGACCGTCAGGGCTTGTCGCGCGTAAGGGTGCCCAACACGGTGATCGGCTTGCCGTGCCACTCGCCGGACCAGGTCCAGTGCATGACATCGCCTGAAACGGTGAAGCTGATCGTCCCGTCGATGCAGCGGCCGGCTTCGTCGGTTCGTCCCGTGCCGGCGATCGTTTCGCGGAATCGATAGGTTCCCTTCGCTCCCGTGCCGGAAAGCTTGCCGGAGCAATTCAGGGACGGGTAGTCGCTTGTTCCGCGGTCCTCCGCGTCGAATTCCATGATCGCCGGGTAGGTCTGGCCGTCCGATTGGCGGACCACGCCCTGCCATTTTCCCGCGATATCGCCGCCGGCCATCGCCGCAGGCACGGCGAGAAGCAGAGCCCCGGCACTCACTGCGAGAACGATCCACATGGATGTGATGCCGAGGCAAGAGCGCATAGGTTCTCTCTACGCCATCGCAATCAGGATGCAGACTGTCCGTACATGAACGACATGCCGTCGTCAGTAGAGAAATATTGCAGGCCCCGTCGGCGCGGCCCGGCAACGGCGCCAATCGCGGATTTATGACCGGCCCCGCGTCCGGCTTTGCGATATAGCCGCTACCGACGAACGTCGTCAGAGGGGATACCATGAAGCTCTACAACGCCAATCTCTCGCCCAACGCTCTTCGTGTCCGCGCGGTCGCCAGCGAGCTCGGCATCGAGCTCGAGATCATCAACGTCGATATGCGGAAGGGCGAGACCAAGACGGCGTCCTACCTGGCGATAAATCCGAACGGCAAGGTGCCAGTGCTCGTCGATGGCGACTTTGTGCTTTGGGAGAGCCGGGCGATCAACGCTTATCTTGCGAGCCTCAAGGGCAAGCTCTATCCGCAGGACGCGAAGAAGCGCGCGATCGTCGACGAGTGGAGCTACTGGCACGCGGTGCATCTCGGGCCGGCGACGCAGCGGGTCGTCTTCGAGCGGCTCTTGAAGAAGATGTTCGGGATGGGCGAGCCCGACGAGAGCGTGATCGAATCCTCGCTCAAGGAGCTTGCGCAGTTCATGGCGGTCCTCGACGCGAACCTTGCCGACAAGGAGTGGGTAGCCGGCGACTTGAGCATTGCGGACTTCGCCGTGGCGAGCACCTTCGTCTATCGCAGGGGCGCGCGCATCACGCTCGACGACACGCCGCATGTCTCGGCCTGGATTGAGCGCATGGACGCGCGTCCCTCGTGGCAGACCGCCGTCGCGCCGATCGAGGCGATGATGAAGGGCTGAGGCGATCAGGCGTTCGCGGGCGCCGGCTTGTGCACAGCGACGCCGGCCATGACGAGAAGGATACCGGCGACGTCCTTGGTGCTCGGGATTTGCGCGAGCACGATCGCGCCGATGATGGTGGCGGTCGCAGGGAGGAGCGCGAGCAGCAGCGCAAAGCTCGCGCGCGGCAGCCGCGACATCGCAAGTTGATCGGAGACGTAGGGGATCACCGATGACGAGATGCCGACGCCGATGCCGGCAGCGATAAGCAGCGGATCGGAAAACGCGTCGAGCGCCTGAACGAAGCCGATCGGCATGACGAAGACGAAGGCGGCAGCCATCGCCGCGCCGAGACGCTCAACTCCACCCGACGCGCCGCCCTCGGCCGCCTTGTGACCGAGCACGATGTAGCCGACGAAGAGCGCCCCGTTCACGAAGGCCCAGAGAAGCCCGAGCGGGTCGCTCGACCATTTCACGTCGATGAGGATGAAGACGCCAAGAAGCGTCAGCGCGAGCGCCGCGAAATTGCGGCGCGTGCGGAGCCCATAGAGCGCGACGCCGATCGTCCCGACGAACTCGATCGCCGCGACGAGGCTGATCGGCAGGCGGTCGAGCGCAAGATAGAAGGCGCAATTCATCACGGCGAGGCAGGCGCCGAGCGCAACGATCAATAGCCGTTCACGCCGGTCGGCGCGGGCGAAGGTGTTCCATGGCTTGGTGACCGGCGCGAACACGATTGCCGCCGTCGCGATCCTGAGCCAGGCGACGCCGAGCACGCCGACCGACGGGAAGAGCAGAACGGCGAAGGAGGGGCCGAGGTAGTGGAAGATCGCGCTCACCCCGAACCAGGCGTGCGGCGGCACGATCTCGGCCGTGTTGGTCAGCGTTGCGCCGCGAATGCTCATGCCGGTGATACTGAAGGCTGTAGTGGGAGTTTGGCATGATCGTCAGGCAGTGATATACAGCTTCTTCCGAGTTATCTTAGGGTGAATTTGTGAAACGCCTTCGATATCAAAATGGCGGTATCGACGCGACCGACGTGAAGATTCTGCGCGCGCTTTCGCAGGACGCGCGGGTGACCATGGCGGAGCTCGCGCGCAAAGCCGGGCTCTCCGCGCCGAGCGTGGCGGAGCGCGTGCGCCGGCTGGAGGAGGCGGGCATCGTAACCGGCTATGCTGCGCAGATCGACCCGGCGGCGCTCGGCCTGCCGCTCGCCGCCTATGTGCGGGTGCGGCCGATGCCGGGTCAGCTCGAAAAGGTGGCGGAGGTGCTGAACGGACTTGAGGCGATCGTCGAATGCGACCGCGTGACCGGCGAGGATTGCTTCATCGCCAAGGCGCATGTGCGCTCGATTCAGGAACTGGAAAAGGTCATCGACCAGATCATCCCGTTCGCGATGACCAACACCTCGATCATCCAGTCCTCGCCGGTGAAGCGGCGTCTGCCGCCGCTGCCTCGGTCGGCGGCTGAGTAAGCGAGAGGCTCGTCGCCGGTCGATCTCGATTAAATCGGTGGAGCAGTCTCACACGTCGGCGTCCGGCTCCAGTCACTTAAGCGAAGCGCAAATCTGCGGATCGGCTTCGACCAACGCCTGAACTTGTGAAAGTAGCGAATCGCACTCGGGCCGCACCTCCGCCGCATGATTTCGGATCGGGCCGAACTCCCCCTTTTTCCCGCCGCTCGTCCGTATCAGGACGGCTGCATATTCGGTGGCGAAGGCAGGGCAGGCTTTGCTGAGCTTTTGCCAATCGGCGCCCGGTCCCTCGCCCCAGGTTTTTGCATCCCACGTGGTGCAGCTCACACCGTGGCTGAACACATCGAGGAGGCAGCCGCTCTGGTCCGCACTGTATTTTTGAGAGAGGTCCGATAGCGATGAGTTCGACTTATGCGCGCCCCACGAGGTTTGAAATAGTCCCGCTTCGGCGGTGTCCGCCGAACTGAAATCCGCGCTCTTGTCGCGGCCCACGCAGTACTCGCCGGACGACTCTCGCATGCCAAGCCCGATCATCAAAGTATAGGCATGACGGAGTGTCGTCACTCCTTCCTGCGCGTTTGACATCTGGAGAGCGGTGAATTTCGCATCGTACCAAGTTAGAGCGTCGGTGTTGTCGCTACTCGTTCCGGGGGCGCCCCGCGCCGCGGAGGCGATCTTCACGTCCGCTCGGTTCGCCTCACAGACCGCTCTCGCGAAGACGAGCGCCATGCCGCGGATGAAGGCCTTCGGAGCTCGCCCCCTGTCCTTCCAATCCACCGCAGCGCAGCTCGACGATGCCGCGAGCTTCTGTATCTGGTCGAGCGGAGACTGAGCGGCGGCGTGGCTATACCCGGTCACCAGCACTGCCGCTGTGGCGGCAAACGCGCGCGCTCTCATGTGACCCCCCACTCGTTGCGGTTTTCTAACACTATACTTGTGCGGGAAACTCGCAAGCCTCTCGATTTGCGCTGACGGGGCCAAGGTGCGGAAGCAGGAAGCTTCGCGGCCGCCTGTCAGTCCCGACACGCCACGGCGCGGGCGAGCAGAAGCGCGCGCTCGCGGGCGTTCTTGGTAAGCGCCGCGGCGCGCTCGAATTCGACGCGCGCCTCGGCGAGGCGGCCGAGCTTCTTCAGGAAGTCGCCGCGGACGCTCGGAAGAAGGTGATAGCTCTTGAGCGCCGGCTCGCTCGCGAGGCGGTCGACGATTTCGAGACCTGGCCCCGGCCCCGAAGCCATAGAAACTGCGACGGCGCGGTTCAGCTCGACGACAGGGGAGGGCACCGCTTCTGCAAGCTCATCGTAAAGCGTGACGATGCGCGGCCAGTCCGTCGCCTCGGCGGTCGGCGCGCGGGCGTGGCAGGCGGCAATCGCGGCCTGCAGCGCATAGGGCCCGAGCGCGATGCCGTGCGCCTTGGCACTTGCCTCGGCGCGGGCGAGCGCGGCAAGGCCGCGGCCGATCAGGAGCCGATCCCAGAGCGCGCGGTTCTGGTCGGGGAGCAGGATCGGCGCGCCGTCGGGGGCGCTTCGCGCCTTGAAGCGCGAGGCCTGGATCTCCATCAGCGCGACAAGGCCGAGAACCTCCGGTTCGTTCGGGGCGAGCGCAGCGAGGATGCGGCCGAGGCGGAGCGCCTCGTCTGCGAGCGGCGGGCGCATCCAGTCGTCGCCGCCGGTCGCCGCATAGCCCTCGTTGAAGATCAGGTAGACGACCTCAAGCACCGAGGCGAGGCGGACGGCGAGCTCCTCGCCGCGCGGGACTTCGAAGGGCACGCGCTTCTCGCTGAGCGTGCGCTTGGCGCGCACGATGCGCTGCGCGATCGTCGGTTCCGGTACGAGGAAGGCGCGAGCGATCTCCTCCGTCGTCAGTCCGCCGATGAGGCGCAGCGTCAGCGCGACCCGCGCCTCGGTTGAGAGCACCGGGTGGCAGGCGGTGAAGATCAGGCTCAGAAGATCGTCGCCGATCTCGTCGTCGAGCGCTGCGTCGATGTCGGGCGTCGCGTCCTCTCCTTCCTCAAGATCGCGGCCGATCTCCTGGTGCTTGCGCTCCTGCATCTTCGCTCGGCGCAGGCGGTCGATGGCGCGGCGTTTTCCCGTCGCCATCAGCCATGCGCCGGGCTTTTCCGGCACGCCGGATTTCGGCCAGGTCTCAAGCGCGGCGACGAGCGCGTCCTGCGCCAGCTCCTCGGCGAGGCCAACGTCGCGCAGCATGCGCGAGAGCCCGGCGATGAGCTTCGCCTGCTCGATCCGGAAGATCGCCTCGATGGCGCGGTGGGTCTCGGCGGCCGTCACGGCCGCCGGTCAATCACTTCCCTGCCGTTCAGGCAAGCCTCGGCTGGCGGCGGTTGCCGCTATCCCATGGCGCCGGCGATGATCATCCAGGAAACGCCGAACTTATCGGCCACAGAGCCGAACTTCTCCGCGAAGAAGGTCTTCGACATGGGCATCTGCACCTTTCCGCCTTCGCCCAGCGCCTTGAAGATTCGCTCAGCCTCGGCGCCGTCCTTGGCCGTGATCGTCAGCGATACCCCGGCGAAGCTCGTTTTTCCGGAGACCATTCCGTCGGAGACCATCACCACAGATTCGCCGATCTTCAGCGCGGCGTGCATGACCTTGTTCTCCGAGCCTGGAGGGACGCCCGGCGGCGTTCCGGGCGCCTCCTTCATGCGCATCAGTCCCGCCACCTCGGCACCGAGCACCTTCTTGTAGAACTCGATCGCCTCCTCGGCGCGGCCTTCGAAAAACAGATAGGGCTGGACTTGCATGGCGCTCTCCTCGGTAGGGCTGTGTAATTAGGTTGATATCATCCCTTTTTCTTTCGCGCCAGCTCGTCCTCCTTGTTGAGCTCCGCCGCGCGCTCCCACTGGCGCTTCTCCGCCTCGCGGAGCTCCGGCGTGAACTCCTCGCCGAAATCATCCATCTCGAAGATCGGACGGATGTCGACGTCGCCTGCGGGGAAGGGCGCCTGTTTCAGCCACTCGACCGCCTCCTCCATCGACTTGACCTTCCAGATCCAGAAGCCGGCGATGATCTCCTTCGACTCGGCGAACGGACCGTCGATCACCTTCGGCTTGCCGCCGTCGAAATTGATCCGCTTCGCCTTCGACGTCGGATGCAGGCCCTCGCCGGCGAGCATCACGCCAGCGTCGACGAGCCTCTGGTTAAAGGCACCCATCGCCGTCAGCATCTCCTTGTCCGGCATCTTGCCGGCTTCTGAGTCCTTGTTCGCCTTCACGGCCACCAGCACACGCATAGGTCTCACTCCTCTTCGAGGGTTTGGTCTCGGCTTCGCTGCTAACTGATATTCGGGAGCTCGTTTGGCTCCATGACCTGGCGGACTTCGATCTCGCAGTCGCCGTCGAAGGGTCGTGGGAAGCGCCGCGTCCATTCCATCGCCTCTTCGCGCGACTTCACCTGAATGATGGTGAAGCCCGCGATGAGCTCCTTCGCCTCGGTGAACGGGCCATCGATCACGGTGCGCTTGTCGCCGGAATATTTGATGCGCCAGCCCTTGTCGCTGCGGTGCAGACCGGTCCCTTCGAGCAGCACGCCGGCCTTTGCGAGCTCCTCATGGAAGGTGCCCATATCGTCGAAGATCTTCTGCGACGGCGTGACCTTGCCGGCGTCGAACGCCTGGCTGCTCTTGACGATGATCATGTAACGCATGCGTTGGTCTCCTTCGGTCTGGAGGCTCTCGGCGGCGCTTGCCGACCGGCTTCCTCATGGACACGACGAAAGGGGTTTACGAGAATCGACACGCGAACGAATCTTTTCAACGCCGGAAACGCCGTTGGAAACGGCGACTTGCGCCAGGGAAGCCGTTATAGCGGTCGGAACATCACAACATCGGAGGCGTAGGATGGAATACCGCTTGCTCGGACGTTCGGGCCTGAAAGTCTCGGCGCTCGCCATGGGGACGATGACGCTCGGGCGAAACAAGACCGGCCCGACCGGCTCGGTGGGCCTCAGGGAGGCGAAGCGCCTGATCGACCTGTGCCTCGACGCCGGGGTCAATCTCATCGATACGGCGAACGTCTATGCGCGCGGCCAGTCGGAGGAGATCGTCGGTGCGGCGCTCAAGGGGAAGCGCGACAACGTCGTGCTCGCCACCAAGGCGCGCTTCAACATGCTCGGCCTGCCGAACACCGGCGGCAATTCGCGCATCAACCTGATCGCGGAATGCGAGCGCAGCCTGAAGCGGCTGAAGACCGACTGGATCGATCTCTATCAGGTGCACCAGTGGGACGGCGAGACGCCGGTCGAGGAGACGATGGAGGCGCTCGACCGCCTCGTGAAGGCGGGGAAGGTGCGCTACGTCGGCTGCTCGAATTTTTCCGGCTGGCATATCATGAAGGCGCTGGGCGCGGCGAAGGAGGGCGGATTTCAGCCCTTCGTCAGCCAGCAGATCCATTACACGCTGCAGGCGCGCGAGGCGGAGTATGAGCTCGTGCCGATCTCGCTCGACCAGGGGCTCGGCATCCTGGTCTGGAGCCCGATCGCCGGAGGGCTGCTCTCCGGGAAATACAGCCGCGGCGGGCAGGGACCGAAGGGCTCGCGCCATTTCGCGCGCGAGTGGCGTGAGCCGCCGATCTACGACGATGGCAAGCTCTTCGACATCATCGACGTGCTCGTTGAGATCGCCAAGGCGCATCAGTGCTCGGCGGCGCGGGTCGCGCTTGCGTGGCTGCTCGCGCGGCCGGGCGTCTCGTCCGTCATCATCGGCGGCAGAACCGAGGAACAGTTCGCCGACAACCTGGCGTCAGCCGAACTCGCGCTCTCCGCCGACGAGACGAAGCGGCTTGAGGAGGTGAGCCGCCCGCCGCTTCTTTATCCCTATTGGCACCAGGCGTGGACGGCGAAGGACCGGCTGAGCGCCGCGGATCGCGCGCTGCTTGGGCCGTTTCTCGGCTGAAAGGAAAGGCGGCGCATGAGGGCGGGTCGCGCGCATGTTCGCTAGTCGAAGAGCTTGTCGCCGCGCTCGTCAATGATCTGCTGGCCCTTGGTGACGGCGAAGGTGGCCGCCTCGTCCTTGCTCGTATGAGTCTCGGCGCGGACGAAGCGATGCTCCTTCGTGCCGTCGGGAAAGTCCTTCTCGATCACGCCGGCGGTCTGGAAATGCCCTTTGGCGCGGTAGGGCGCCGCGCGGATGCGAAAACCCTTGTATTCGACCGCGTCGCCGGGAGCCTCTTCGCCGCCCGCGCCGCCGCCGCTGAAAAGTCGTCCGAGAATGCCTTTCACGATCGAAAGCCTTGCCGTTTGCCACGGATCGGCGTGGCGGACCGGGATCGCCTGAAGTATGAAGCCGCGGTCGCAATTAGGCAAACGGGCGAGGCGTGCGTGGCAACGATCGAAAGCGTGAACGTCGGGCGTGAGCGGCTCTTCGAGAACGACATCGGCCGCACCGGCATTTACAAGGTGCCGGTTTCGGGGCCCGTCGCGGTCGGCGCGCAAGGCGTTGAAGGCGACCATATCGCCGACGCCAAGCACCACGGCGGGCCGGACCAGGCGGTCTACCTCTATTTCTCCGACGACTACGCCTGGTGGTCGAAGACGCTTGGCCGGGAACTTGGGCCCGGCACCTTCGGCGAGAACCTGACGATCGCGGGGCTCGTCTCCGCCGACATGGCGATCGGCGACCGGCTCGTTGCCGGCGAGGTCGTGCTCGAGGTGACGGCGCCGCGCATCCCCTGCAACACGCTCGCCCGGCGCATGGGGGATCCGGGCTTCGTGAAGGCGTTCCGGCATGCCGAGCTGCCCGGTGCCTATTGCCGCGTGATCGAGACGGGTTTCGTGTCGGCGGGGATGCCGGTCGCGCACCAGCCCTATCAGGGGAAGCGTGTCGGCGCCGTCGGGATGTTCCGCGACACGTTCATGGCGAAGACGCTCGACCCCGCACGTATCCGCGAGGTGCTCGAAGCGCCGATCGCGGTCCGCGAGCGCGCCAACTGGTCGGCATTTCTGCCCGAGGCCGCGCCGACCCGCTGACGCCTGAGCGACGGCCCGCCGAGGACAATTTCGCCACTCGTCCTAGGCTTGCAACCCAGGCGCTTGCGGCCGCATGTAGCGCAACCTGCGCAATTCGTTAATGTACCTTTCGGGCAAGGGGGAAACGAACATGACGGGCCTCGCAGAGCGCGTGGCGCGGCAGCAACGGACGATCGGTCCCTTTGTCGTCGGCGCCGTGATTCTTGGCCTTCTCGGCTTGCCGCTCTCCGTCTGGCTGGATCTTCGCAATCTCTCGGCCCGCATCGTGCGCAGCCAAGCCGATGACGTTGGCCGTGTGATCAACGACATGCGCGCCTTCTATGCCAGCGACGTCGTCGGGCGCGTTCTGCGGGCGCACGGCAAGGTTACGGCGACCCACAACTACCTCGACGTCGACGGGGGAATCCCGATCCCCGCGACGCTCTCCATCGAACTCGGGCAGCGCATCAATGCCAACAACAGCGCGGTGAAGTACAGCTTCTTCTCCGATCTGCCGTTCAAGGGACGTGAGCCGCATCAGTTCGATGCCTTCGAGACGCGCGCACTCGCGTCTCTCCGCGCCAATTCCAATCAGGTAGTGAGCGAGGTCTCCGGCACGCCGCTCGAACGTTCGGTCCGCATGGCGTCGCCGGTGATTATGGGCGCCGTTTGCGTGAGCTGTCACAATTCGCATCCCGACAGCCCGAAGCGCGACTGGAAGGTGGGGGACGTCCGCGGCATTCAGGAGGTGGCGGTCGTGCAGCCGCTTGCCGCGAACATATTCTCGTTCAAATATCTGCTTCTCTATTTCGTGTTCGCCGCGGCGGCGGGGCTCGCCTTCATTCTGCTGCAGCTTCGCCAGTCGGCGCTGGTCCGCGGCATGAACCAGGAGCTGAGCGAGGCGAACGACTTCCTCGCCTCGATCTCGATGAAGATCGCGAAGTATCTGTCGCCGCAAATCTACAAGAGCATCTTCTCCGGCCAGCGGGACGTCGCGATCGCGACCGAACGCAAGAAGCTCACGATCTTCTTCTCCGACATCAAGGATTTCACCGCCATCTCGGAGCGCCTGCAGCCGGAGGACCTGACGGCGCTTCTGAACGAGTATTTCAGCGAGATGTCCGTCATTGCGCTCCGCCACGGTGCGACCATCGACAAGTTCATCGGCGACGCGATCCTGGCGTTCTTCGGGGACCCGGAGACCAAGGGCGTCGAAGAAGACGCGCGGGCCTGTCTCGTCATGGCGGTGGACATGCAGCGCCGGCTGGAGCGGCTCAACATCGAATGGAGGGACCGGGGGATCGAGCGGCCGTTCCGCGCCCGGATGGGAATCAACACCGGCTATTGCAACGTCGGGAACTTCGGCTCGAACGATCGGATGGACTACACGATCATCGGCGCGGAGGCGAACCTCGCCGCGCGGCTGCAAGCGATCGCCGAACCCGGCGGGATCGTCCTTTCCTACGAGACCTACGCGCTCGTTCGCGACATGGTGCGAGCGCGGCCGATGCCGGCGATCGCCATGAAGGGTATCAGCCGCGAGGTCGTGCCCTACTCGGTCGAGGGGCTGCTCACCGAGTTTGCGCAAAGGGCGCAGGTGATCAGCGAGCACGCGACGGGCGTCGACATCTTCCTCGACCTGGAGGCCCTTGACGAGGCCGGCGCCGAGCAGGCGCGAAAGCGGCTTGCGGAGGCGCTGCTCGCGCTCGGTCAAAGGACCTGGGGCCCGGCCCCGGTGCCGGGCGAGAGCTGACCGGGTCCAATCGCGAAGTTTAGGCCGTCATCATCCGGCGCTCGCGGCACCCCCCGTGCTCCTTCAAGACGCGCTCGGTCGAGGGCGGATATTTCACGAGCTTTTCGGCCGGGCGGATCGGGCGCGGCACGAGATTGCCGCCGCAGTTCGGGCAGACGCCGTGGAAGACCTGGTCGGCGCAGTCGGTGCAGAAGGTGCACTCGAACGTGCAAATGCGCGCGTCGCGCGATGCCGGCGGCAGGTCACGGTCGCAGCATTCGCAATTCGGCCTGAGCTGAAGCATGCTCTCCCCGCACGCCGGCTGCGCGAAGCGCTATTGCTTGCGCCCGAACGGCAGCATCGAGAGAAGCACGGAATCGCGCATGATGAAATGATGGTAGAGCGCGGCGGCGGCGTGCAGTCCGGCGACCCAGATGATGAGGTTGCCGAGCGTCGTATGCAGCTCTGTGATCCAGCGCCCGAAATCATGCGACAGCGTCAGGAACGGCCCGACCTCGCCGATCCCGAAGAAGGTCACCGGATGACCCTCGTACCAGGCGCCGAAAATGGCGGTGAGCGGCACGGCGGCGAGGAGCGCGTAAAGCGCCCAGTGCGTGAGCTTTGAGGCGAGATGCATCCAGGCGGGCATCGGCGGCTCCTTCGGAGCGCGGTCGATGAGGCGCCAGAGAACCCGGAGCGCGACGACGACGAAGACGAGAATGCCGATCGTCTCGTGCCAGCCGAGCACCGAGGCACGCTCCGCCGAATAGACGCGGCTTTCGGGCCCGCCTTCGCCGAGCAGGTAGGCGGCGCCAACAAGCACGACGGTGAGCCAGTGAAAGGACTGGGAGACCGCGCTGTAGCGGGTCCGCGCGGTGGCGGCCGGGGCTGTTTGCATGGTGGCAGCAGTCACTGCGTTCGCTCCTTGCCGGAGAATTGATGGTCAGCCCCCCGTCCTTCCGCCTAGGCGGAAAGTGTCTCCAATGTTTGTCAATGCTTCGCGGGTTTGTCGCAAGAGCGTGTCGATCTGTGCTGGCATGCGCGCCGCGCAGGCCCGTGTCCGCTCAGTCGGCAGCCTCCTCGAGCGCCTCCATGTCATCGTCGGAGAGGCCGAAATGGTGGCCGATCTCGTGGATCAACACATTCGTAACGATGGCGCCAAGTGTCTCTTCGTGCTCCGCCCAATAGTCGAGGATCGGGCGGCGGTAGAGCCAGATGCGGTTCGGCATGTCGCCGGTCTCAGGAACGGCCGAGGCTTCCGTGAGTCCGACGCCCTGGAAGAGGCCGAGAATGTCGAACGGCGATTCCGCCTCGAGCTCGTCGACGACGTCGTCTTCGGGGAACTCCGCGACGGCGAACGTCACGTCGCCGACGAGGGCGCGGAATTCCGGCGCGAGGCCATCGAAAGCCTGGCGCGCGATCGTCTCGAAATCGTCGAGGGTCGGCGCTTCGCGGGCGCTCCACGGGTTCTTGCCGGCAAACATGGCGGAGAGATAGCCGCGCGGCCGAAGCGATGGAAGGGCAGGCGGGAACGGCGTTTTCGCTTCGTTGCCAACCTTACCGAGATTTAAGCCGGGGACGCGGGAACACCGAGCCCCTGCGGCGGTTCCTGCGCGGGGGGTGATGGTCCTCCGCGGCGCTTTTTGCGCTTCCCGCGGACGCGACCCACTGGAGCCAACCTACATGAAGACAATCCTGATGCTTGCCGCCGCGAGCGCGGTCGGTGCCGTCGTCATGGCCGCCTCGGCTGCCAACGCCGCCACAAGCGGGGTCAACGGCTGCTACGTGATGCTGCCCAACCAGGTCATCGTGACTTGTCGGAACGCCGGACCGTCGGCGGCCGGAGAACGCCTCGGCGCGATGAATTCGTCCGGGACGAGCCAGTCCGCGGCGCCGCTCTATACCGGCTCGATCAGGACCGCTCGCACGGCATCCGCCCGCGGCCACATGGAGATGGTTGACAGCCCGCAGAAGTGCCGGCCCGGCGCTTTCTGGATCCTGGCGAACCCGAACGACAACATACCGATGGCGTGTCCGTCGTCTTGAGTGAGGTCGGCCAGGGCGGCTGAGGGAATGCCGCTCTGGCCCACTGTCCTTGCTTAGCCGGCGTCAGCGCCAGTCGCGGATGTCGACGAAGTGCCCGGCGATCGCGGCTGCGGCCGCCATCGCCGGCGAGACCAGATGCGTGCGGCCCTTGTAGCCCTGGCGCCCCTCGAAATTGCGGTTCGACGTCGAGGCGCAGCGCTCCTCCGGCTTCAGCTTGTCGGCGTTCATGGCAAGGCACATGGAGCAGCCCGGCTCGCGCCACTCGAAGCCGGCGGCCTTGAAGACCTTGTCGAGCCCTTCCGCCTCGGCAGCGGCCTTCACCAGGCCGGAGCCGGGGACGACCATCGCCGAGAGGTTCTCGTTGACGTGGCGGCCTTCGACGACCTTGGCGGCGGCACGGAGGTCCTCCAGCCGGCCGTTGGTGCACGAGCCGATGAAGATGCGGTCGAGCTTGATGTCGGTGATCTTCGTGCCGGGCTTCAGGCCCATATATTCGAGCGCCCGCCACTTCGATTGACGCCGCGTCTCGTCGTCGATTGCATCGGGGTCGGGGACGCTGCCGGTCACCGCGACGACGTCCTCGGGTGAAGAACCCCAGGTCACGATCGGCGGCAGGCTGGCGCCGTCGAGCCGGACCTCGCGGTCGAACGTCGCGCCTTCGTCGGTCGGGAGCGTCTCCCAATAGGCGCGCGCCATGTCCCAGGCCTTGCCCTTCGGGGCGCGCGGGCGATCCTTGATGTAGGCGTAGGTGGTCTCGTCGGGCGCCATCATGCCGGCACGTGCGCCGCCCTCGATCGACATGTTGCAGACCGTCATCCGGCCTTCCATCGAAAGCGCGCGGATCACGTCGCCGGCGTATTCGATGACATGGCCGGTGCCGCCGGCCGTGCCGATCTCACCGATGATCGCCAGGATCACGTCCTTCGCGGCGACGCCCTCGGGGAGCTTGCCGTCGACGGAGACGCGCATGTTCTTGGCTTTCTTCTGGATCAGCGTCTGCGTGGCGAGCACATGCTCGACCTCGGTCGTGCCGATGCCGACGGCGAGCGCGCCGAAGGCGCCGTGCGTCGAGGTGTGGCTGTCGCCGCAGACGATGGTCATGCCGGGCAGCGTGAAGCCTTGCTCGGGGCCGATGATGTGGACGATGCCCTGGCGGCGGTCGAGCTCGTTGTAATACTCGACGCCGAAGTCGCGCGCGTTCGCCGCCAGCGTATCGACCTGCAGCTTCGATTCCGGATCGTCGATGCCGTGCGTGCGGTCGGTGGTCGGCACGTTGTGGTCGACGACGGCGAGTGTCTTCTCCGGCGCGCGCACCTTGCGGTGCG
Source organism: uncultured Alphaproteobacteria bacterium (assembly GCA_963761005.1). GTDB lineage: Bacteria > Pseudomonadota > Alphaproteobacteria > Rhizobiales > Afifellaceae > DASWJZ01. Next base: position 136,847 of record CAVXFK010000015.1, on the reverse strand, counting down.
CGATGCGCAGGCCCTCGAAGGCCTGCGGGCTCGTCACCTCGTGCACGAGGTGGCGGTCGATATAGATGAGGCAGGTGCCGTCCGGGCGGGTGTCGACGACGTGGTCGTCCCAGATCTTGTCGTAGAGGGTTCTCGGTTTCATCGAAAAGCTCGCTTCACTCGTTCCTTCAACTCACGTGATTTGCGGCGCGGGCGCCGCCAAAGATCAGCGGGCGAGGAGCGAGCCGTCGGAGGCGAAAAGGCGCGCGAAGAAGCGCCAGGGCAGCCGCGCGTGGTCGCCGAGCGCCGCGAAGGCGCGGGTCGAATGCGCGGTTCCGCGTTCTTTGGGCGCGAAGCGCGCCGACATTGCCGGTCCTTTGGCCATGCGGGCCTATATAACAACGCGCTCCCGGCGTCTCAATGCTGGTTAGGAACCACCCAGCCCCCTCATTGCTGAGGCGCTCCGCGGAACGCGGAGCCTCGAAGCACCCGGCCGCGCGCTCAGCGACTTCGGGACGATCCTTCGAGGCTCGCGCCTTTGGTGCTCGTACCTCACGGGATAAGGGCGGTGGGTTGCACTTTTGCGGGTGGCTGACCGGGCCCAAGCCACGCATCCTGCTCAGAAATGCGGTAGACGGAATGAATGATTCCTTTCGCCAGGATTCTTGTTGCCGCCCTGCTTTTCCTCGCGGCTGCGCCGGCCCGAGCCGAGTGCCGGGGCGACAGCTTCGAAGGCGCCGACTACACCGTCTGCAGCTTCGACCTCGCCACGGACGATTTGAGGCTCTTCTGGAAGGATTCCGGGGGCGCCCCCTACAAGACCTTCGATGCGCTGGCCGACGCGCTGATGGGCAAGGGGTTGACGCTCACCTTCGCGATGAACGCCGGGATGTACGGCAGCAACTTCCGCCCGCTCGGAGTTTACGTGGAGGAGGGGAAGGCGCTCGTCCAGGCGAACACCAAGACCGTCACCGGCTCGCCCGGCCAGATCCCGAATTTCTACAAGAAGCCGAACGGCGTTTTCTACGTTGCCGGCAAGGCCGCGGGCATTCTCGTGACGGAGGCGTTCCTGACGTCGCGGCCCGACGCGCGCTTCGCCACGCAGTCTGGTCCGATGCTCGTGATCGACGGAGATATCCATCCCGCTTTCATCGAGGGCTCGACCGACTTGAAGCAGCGCGACGGCGTCGGAGTGGTGAGCCCGACGAAGGTCACCTTCGCGATCAGCGAGGGCGCCGTGAGCTTCTACGACTTCGCGCGCTTCTTCCGTGACAAGCTCGGCTGCCAGAACGCGCTCTTCCTCGACGGCGGATCGGCGCCCGGGCTTTTCGCGCCCGAGCTCGACCGCGACGATCCGCCCGGCCACGGCGGCTACGGGCCGATCGTGGCTGTGGTGAAATAGCGCTTCGCGACGACCGGAGCCGGCTGCGCGCGACGCTCGCGGCGGACGCGCGGCATTCGCTCGACCAGAACCGAATCGCCGAATTCATGATTGCGGAAACCGCGCGCTTCCGTCGCTGCTGCGATCTTGCCGAGCGCTTCATCGTTAGCGAAGGCGCGCAACAGCTCATAGTGGCTCTCGCCCGGCGCATGCACGCCGGAGAGGATGGCGTCGACGACTCGAAGCAGCGTGTGCGGGCCGATCAGCGCGGTGGCGACGCCTTCGCCGGCGCGCACGATGCCGCGCCGGACGGCCACCGCTTCGAGCGCACGTACCGTCGTCGTGCCGATGGCGATCACGCGGCCACCTGCCGCCTTGGTGTGCGCGATGGCCGCGGCGGTCGCCTCCGGGATGACGAAGGGCTCGTCGAAGGGGAGCCGGCGGTCGAGCGCCAGGTCGCCGGTCGACGAGATGCCGGCGGCGAGCGTCAGCGTGGCGAAGTTGATGCCGCGCGCGCGGAACCTGTCGAGCATCTTCCAATCGAGTGCAAAGCCGGCGGAGGGCGCCTCGAAGGCGACCGGGGGCCCGGCGATCGCCGTCCAGACATCCCAGAGTTTCAGCCGCTCCGGCACGTGCGCGTATTGGATGGGCCGGCCGTGCCGCGCGATCCCGGTCCAGATCTCTTCCCGCGTTCCGATGAACCGGATCGCGACGAGGCGGGAATGGCCAAGGATGTCCTCGACGATCGCCGTCAAAGGCCCGAGCACAAGCGTGTCGCCGCGTAGCAGTCGCGGGGGAAGGGGACGATGCTCGGTCGGCGTGCGATGGCCGCCGGCGCCGAAAGCGATCGCGAGGAAGTGCGTCGGGTCGCCGAGCGTCTTCCATGCCGCAAGGCGAAGCTCGATCGCCTCGCCGCTTTCGGCATGTGCTCCGCGGAGGCTCGCCGGCAACGTCGCCGCATCGTTAGCAACAACAAGATCGCCTGGCCTGAGCAGCGCCGGCAGGTCCCGCCGCGCGGCGTGGCGGATGGTGCCGTCCGCGGCGAGGGCGAGAAGCTTCGCCGCGCGTCTTTCCGGAGTCGAAGCTGGGATCATGCGGCCTCCGGAGAGAGCGCGGCGCGCTCCGGCAGCAGTGCTGCGATCGCATCGATCAATTCTGAGGCGGACTCCTCCGGGCGCTTCAGCGTCGCCGGGTCGCCGTCGGGAACCGCGAGCGCGTGGAGAGGCGTGTCCATGTCGCCGGGATCGACGGAGAGAAAGCGCACGCCTTCCGCGCGCATCTCCTCCGCCCAGATCGCGGTCATGTGGCGTAGCGCCGCCTTGCTCGCGCCGTAGGCGCCCCAGCCCGGATAGGCGTTGATCGCTGCGTCGCTCGAGACGTTCAAGACCACCGCGCCACGGCCTTCGCGCGCCGAGGCGGCGAGCGCGCCGAGGAGCGCCTTGGTCAGCCGGAACGGGGCGATGACGTTGATCTGCAGCGCCTCGGCAAAATCCTCGCACGCGGTGTCGGCAAGCGGCGCGAGCGGTACGGGGCCGAGGCTCGACGCGCTGTTGATCAGGACATCGAGCCCGCCGAGCCCACCGGTGATCTGAAGCGCAATCGGGTAGATCGCGTCCTTTTCGCCAACGTCGCCGACGATGCCGTGCGCGCCGGTTGCGCGGATCGTGCGCTGCACGGCTTCCGGCGTGCGCGCGACGAAGGCGACTCGTGCCCCGCGCGCTGTGAACTGCTGCACGAGCGCGAGCCCAAGGCCCGAGGTTCCGCCGGTGACGGCGACGCGCAGGCCGCTCAGATTCGTCTGCATGACAAGAGGCTCCTCCTTAAGGGAGCTCTCTGGCTACAAGTTAAAGTGAACTTGAAGTCAAGAGGGAATCGTGCTTTTCCTGCTGGCCATGGAAACCGTGCTCACCATCACCGAGGTCGCACGCCGGAGCGGCGTCGCGTCTTCCGCACTCCGCTTCTATGAAGAGAAGGGGCTGATCACATCAGAGCGCGCCGGCTCGGGACATCGGCGCTATCCGCGCTCGGTGCTGCGCCGCATCGCATTCATCGTCTTCGCGCAGAAGATCGGGCTGACGCTCGAAGAGATCGCAGCGGAGCTCAAAAAGCTTCCGCCAGCCCGCGTGCCGACGCGCGGCGACTGGGCGCGGCTTTCAGGCGGCTGGAAGAAGCGCATCGATCAGCGGATCGCGGAGCTCGAGCGGCTGCGCGACGGGCTCACCGAATGCATCGGCTGCGGGTGCCTCTCGATGGACCGCTGCAAGCTTGCCAATCCCGCCGATCACGCAGGGCGGCAGGGGTCGGGCCCGCGATATTGGTTGGGCTGAGGCCCGCAAAGTCGAAAGCTCCCACCCTTCGTCTCGCGTCGGGCACCGGAACCGCCGGTGTGTCCGAGATTCGAAGCGTGCTACAATCAAAGCCAAATAATCAGCTCATAAATATGAGGAGGAAACACCAATGACGATCAGGCCCGATCCGACATTTCACGCAACCGCGAAGCTGGCGATGGAGGCGCCGGTCGAGACTTATGCCTACACGCTGATGCTCAGTCCGGACTTCTCGCAGCCCGATGGCCTTGCGGTCGTCGACGTCAATCCGAAGTCCAAGACCTACGCGAAGATCGTCCACACGGTCATGATGCCCAACAAGGGAGACGAGTTCCACCATTTCGGCTGGAACGCCTGTTCCTCCGCTCTGTCGCCGCTCTCGGGACATGCCTTTCTCGAGCGGCGCTATCTCATCATCCCGGGCATCCGTTCGTCTCGCATCTACGTCGTCGATACGAAGGGCGGGCCGACCAAGGCCAAGCTGCACAAGGTCATCGAGCCGGAGGAAATCTTCCACAAGACCGGCTATTCACGCCCGCACACCATCCATTGCGGACCGGAAGGCATCTACGTCTCAACGCTCGGCGGCGGCGGTGCCGACGGCACCGACGGACCGCCCGGCATCTTCATCATGGATTGCGAGACGTTTGAGGTGATCGGGCGCTACGAAATGGACCGAGGTCTGCAGGAGAAGCACTACGATTTCTGGTGGAACCTTCCGCGCGACTACATGGTGTCGAGCGAATGGGGGCTGCCGCCGCAATTCGAGAACGGCATCGTGCCGGAAGACCTGCTCTCCAATAAATACGGTCACCGCATCCACTTCTGGGATCTGCGCGGGCGCAAGAACGTGCAGACGATCGACCTTGGCGCCAATCACCAGATGGCGCTCGAGGTGAGACCCGCGCATGACCCGATCAAGGAGTACGGCTTCCTCGGCGTCGTGGTCGACACCACCAATCTGGAAGGATCGATCTGGACCTGGTGGCGCGAGGGCGGAAAATTCCACTGCCAGAAGACGGCAACGATCTCGCCGGAGCCGGCTGAGAAAGACCTGCTTCCGCCGCTCCTGCAGGGTTTCGGCGCCGTGCCGCCGCTGGTCACCGATATCGACCTGTCGATGGACGACCGGCACCTCTACGTCTCGTGCTGGGGAACGGGAGAGATGCGCCAGTACCGATGTGTCCGATCCGATGAAGCCGACGCTTGCCGGCTCGGTTCATATCGGCGGGATCGCGCGGCGGACGAAGCACGCGAACGGCAAGACCTACGCCGGCGGGCCGCAGATGGTGGAAATCTCCCGCGACTGTAAACGCGTCTATTGGACCAACTCGCTTTACTCGACCTGGGACGACCAGTTCTATCCGGACGGTGTGCCGGCGGCGATGGTCAAGGCCGATGTGGCCGCCGAAGGCGGGATCACCCTCGACAAGAACTTCTGGGTCGAGTTCCCGAAGGGCTACCGCTCACACCAGATCCGATTAGAGGGCGGAGACTGCTCGACCGACAGCTTCTGCTACCCCTCGGTCTGAGCCTTTGGGAGAAATGATGTCAGGCACGACTGGCCTTTGGCTGGTCGTGCTCGCATCCGGCCTCTATCACGGCGTCAATCCCGGCATGGGCTGGCCGCTCGCGGTCTCCGCCGCATTGATGGGCAGGGGCCGGCGCGATCTCTATCCGGCGCTGGGGGCGCTCGCCACCGGACACTTCATCGCCATGGCAGGCATCCTGCTGCCGTTCGCAATGATGACGGCGCTGCTCGTTTGGCAGCGCGAGATCAGGATCGGCGCGGGGCTTCTGGTTGTCGCGTTCGGCATGTTTCTGCTTGTGCGCAACCACCATCCCCGCTTCCTCGCTCGCATTCCGCCGTCGCGGATCGCACTGTGGTCGTTCCTTGCGGCGACCGCCCACGGAGCGGGCCTCATGCTGGTGCCGATCTATCTCGGCCTGTGCAGCGCGCAAGAGCTCGACGCCGGGCACCGCGCCGCCGGAAGCCTGATGAACGGAACCCTCGCCATGGCTCTCTCGGTGTCGGTCGTCCATACGCTGGCAATGGTCACGGCCGGCGGTGCGATGGCCTATGCCGTATTCCGGTGGCTCGGCCTGACCTTCCTGTCGAAGAGCTGGTTCAATCTGGATCGCGTGTGGGCGGCAAGCTTAGTGCTCGTGGGCGCCATTGCCTTGCTCAGCGTATTTCTCTAGGGCGCGGACTCATTAAGCGCGCAACCATACCTTAATCGACGCAAGCTGGATGAAGGCGAGGTAGTTGGCCGCAAGCCTGTCGTAGCGTGTCGCAACGCGACGCCGACCCAAAGCGGACAATCATTTGCTAGTCTCGAGAGCCATCAAACGGACGGCGGGTGATAGCAATGTTGGAAACGGACAAGGTGTTCGCTGGCTCGATTCCGGAAAACTACGACCGGTATATGGTGCCATTTATTTTCGAGCCGTACGCCGCAGATCTTGCACAACGAGCAGCGTCCTTGTCGCCAAACGCCGTCTTGGAAATCGCCGCAGGCACCGGGGTTCTCACCCGCGCATTGGCGCCAAAACTATCCCCCGGCGCAAGCTATATCGTAACCGACCTCAACCAGCCGATGGTCGACTACGCCGCGTCGCGACAACCTCCCGACAGTCGGATCAAATGGCGTCAAGCGGATGCTCTGGCGCTGCCGTTTGAAAATGCGGCCTTCGATCTCGTTTGTTGCCAGTTCGGCGCGATGTTCTTTCCCGACCGCACATCTGGCTACCGTGAAGCAACGCGAGTCCTGAAGCCCGGAGGACATTTTCTATTCAACGTATGGGATCGCATCGAGGAGAATGTTTTTGCGGACGATGTGACGAATGCTCTCGCAAAGATTTTTCCGAACGATCCGCCGCGCTTTCTGGCACGTACGCCGCACGGCTACCACGATACGGCACTGATCCGCAGCGAACTGGAGGACGCAGGTTTCTCCCGTGTGGTGATCGAGACGAGAGCCGAACAAAGCCGTGCTTCCTCGCCGCGCCTTCCGGCCGTTGCTTATTGTCAGGGAACTCTTCTTCGCAACGAAATCGAGGCCAGAGACGCAGGAAAACTGGAAGCGGCGACCGACTACGCCGCATCCGCGATTGAACACAGACATGGCAGCGGCGAGGTTGCTGCCAAAATTCAAGCGCACGTGATCGCGGCTGGGGTCTAGGTGTTGGAATATCCCGTTCCGGCCCTTCGCGACATTCCGCTGCTGCGCAGCAATTGCGGCGCTTTCGGAGTGGAGCGGACATGAACCGAATTTATGAGTACAGGCCCTAGGCCACGGGCCTCGATCGTCACTGTCATTAAAGCGCGTTCCGCTTGCTCGCGAAGGCACGCCGGAAATGAAAGCGGCGCCGAAGCGCCGCTCTGAATCTCGAACCTTGACGCGTTCTCTCTACTTAGAGGCGGCCTCGGCAGGCGCGTTTGCTGCAGCCTCGGCGGCAGCGGCTTCCTTCTCCGCTTCCGCCGCGGCGCGCTCGGCCGCGAGTTGATCGCGCATGTCTTCATTGAGCTTCTTGGCGCGCGCGTTCGAAGCCTCGCCGATGCGCGCCGACTTGCCGCGCAGCCCTCGCAGATAATAGAGCTTGGCGCGGCGCACCTTCCCGCGGCGCACGACCTCGACCTTCTCCACCATCGGCGAATAGACCGGGAAGACGCGCTCCACGCCCTCGCCGTAGGAAATCTTGCGCACGGTGAAGCTCTCGTTGATGCCACCGCCGGAGCGCCCGATCACAACGCCCTCATAGGCCTGAAGGCGCGTGCGCGTGCCTTCCGTGACGCGCACGTGGACGCGCACCGTGTCGCCCGCCTCAAACGCGGGGAGTGTGCGCTTCGCGGCGACGGACGCGATCTCCGCCTGCTCGATCTTCTCTACGAGGTTCATTGTCATCGTCCTGTTCTGAAGCGCATCGACCCGGCGCCGGCCGGGGCGCGCATCCTCATCTCGTCGTTCGGAGTTGGCGCGCATATACACATTCGAGGCGACGCTGTCGATGGCCGGGAGGCGCAAAAGTAGCGGCAGACGGCCGGTTTTCGTGGTCCTCGGCGGTGTTAACGCTCCTTCACGCCGTGCTTTGCCCAAAGGTCCGGGCGGCGCTCCCTGGTCAGGCGCTCGGCCTCGGCACGGCGCCAACCGGCGATCTTCGTGTGGTGGCCGGAATTCAGGATTTCAGGGATGGCGCGGCCCTCGAAGTCCTGCGGCCGGGTGTAGTGCGGGTATTCGAGGAGGTTTTGCTCGAAGCTCTCCTCCGCGCCCGACTCCTCTGCACCCATGACGCCGGGGAGGAGGCGCACGCAGGCGTCGAGGAGCGCCATCGCCGCGAGCTCGCCGCCGGAAAGCACATAGTCGCCGACCGAAACTTCTTCGAGCCTCCGCGCCTCGATCACGCGCTCGTCGACGCCCTCGAACCGCCCGCAGACGATGAGCGCGCCGGCACCGGCGGCAAGCGCCTTGACCCGCGTCTGCGTCAGCGGCTCTCCGCGCGGCGTCATCAGGAAGTGGGGGCGCTTATCGTCCGGCGGCGACGCCGCGTCGATGGCGGCGGCGAGCACATCGGCGCGAAGGACCATGCCGGCGCCGCCGCCGGCCGGCGTGTCGTCGACCAAGCGATGCGCGCCGATCCCGTGCTCGCGGATGTTCTTCACTTCAAGCGACCACGCTCCCGCTTGAAGCGCCTTGCCGGCGAGGCTGACGCCGAGGGGCCCCGGAAACATCTCCGGATAAAGGGTCAGGACGGTCGCGCGAAAGGTCATGGCCGGCGCAGGAGACGATCGACGAGCAACGCGCCACCCGTTCCTCTCCCCATCGGGGAGAGGGTGTCGCCGAAGGCGACGGGTGAGGGGGCTTTCGCGTTCCCCCTCACCCGGCCTCCACTTCGTTCGGCCGACCTCTCCCCCAAGGGGAGAGGATCAATCTGAGCTATCGCCAAGACGATCTCCTAAATCGGCGTGCCTTCGCCAGTCTCGTAGGCCTTGATGTCGCGGCCGGAGGCGCCGATCTCGGCGAGCTTGGCGCGCCAGGGACCCATGTGCGGTGCCTTCAGGTGCGCATCGAGGTGGGCGCGGCTTTCCCAGCGCTCGAAGATGCGCATCAGGCCGCGGTCCTCGATGTCGAAGGCGTAGGAATAGACGATGCAGCCCGCTTCCTTGCGCGTCGCGGCGAGCATCGCCCGTGCGACCGGCAGCAGCGCGTCGATCTTGTCCTCGGGGATGCGGATAGTGCCGGCAACGATGATCATGTCTCTTCCTCTTCGTCGTCCTCTTTGGCTTCCACTTCATGGGGAAGCACGACCACCATGCGCCCCGCTTCGATATCGATATCAGGCACGCACGCCTTGGTGAACGGCACGAGTTGCGACGCGCCGCGCGTGGCGCCCAAGGGCACGATCTCCAGAATGTCGCCAGCGCCGTGGTTCCACACGGCGGTCACCGTCCCGAGCGGGTCGCCGGCGGCGTCGAAGGCGCGAAGCCCGATCAGGTCGGCGTGGTAGAATTCGTCGGGGTCTGCAGGGGGAAGCGCGCTGCGCTCGACATAAAGCGTCAGGCGATTGAGCTTTTCTGCCGCGGTTCTGTCGTCGACGCCGCGGAACTTCACCACGAGCATGTCGCCTTTCGCGGACCGCAGCCGCTCGATCTCAAACGGGCGCCCGTCTTCGGAGCGGAGCGGACCATAGGAATCGAGCGACGTCGGATCGGCGGTGAAGGACTTGACCCTGACCTCGCCGCGCGTGCCGTGCGCGGCGCCGATCTGCGCCAGCGCAATCTCCGGTCCGCGCTTTTCGCTCACCGCGACGCTACGCGCTCCGTGCTGCCGCCAGCCGGTTGATCTGGTCGTGCACGGCGCGAACGTTCTCAATCTGCAGAAATTGCGGAGTGCCGTCGCTCGACGGCATCCAGGGGCCGAAGCCGCGGTATCCCCAGAGCGGTTGCGAGCGGTCGAATTGGATGGTGCCGCGGCCGCTCTGGCGTTCGATCAGCGTGAGCGCCGGCAGCCGGTCGATCGGGAGCGCAGTGAGCTTCGTGGAACGCCCCTGCCGGAGGATCGGTATCCGCTTGTCGGTGACTGCGTAGCGGAGCGCTCGGCGCGACCACGCATCGACGAAGAAACGCCCGACCACCAGGTAGAGGCCCATCAGCACGAACGGCACGCCCCACAGCTTGAAGAAGAGAGGCGTCGTCTCGACGCGGATCACCGCCGCCTCCCAGAAGATCGCGAAGCCGGCCCAGAGCAGGCTGAACGGGATCAGGAATGCGTCCATGCCGGTGAGCATCAACCCGCCCGTCGGCCGGCCCGTCCAGAAGATGTGCTCCCCGGGCTGGAGGCGGGCGCGGAAATCCTCGGCATCCGCCAAGAGTTTATGCGGCCGGCGCTTCGGCCGGGGCTTCTTCCGCCGGGGCGGCGGCTTCGGCGTCGGCGGCTTCCTTCTTCTTCTTGCGCTCTTCGACGCGCTCCTCGGCCTTCTTGCCGGGCTTCGCCTTCTGCGGATTGAGCCGTGCCTCGCGCTTCAGCACGCCGGCCTGGTCGAGGAAGCGGAGCACGCGGTCGGTCGGCTGCGCGCCCTTCGAGAGCCAATGCTGGATACGCTCAAGGTCGAGCTTGACGCGCTCGGCGTTCTCCGCGGGGAGGAGGGGATTATAGGTCCCGACCTTCTCGATGAAGCGGCCGTCGCGCGGCGAGCGCTCGTCGGCGACGACGACCCGGTAGAAGGGCCGCTTCTTGGTGCCGCCCCGCGCCAATCTGATCTTCACTGCCATTGTTCTGTTCCCTTCGAACGAAACTGAATTGCTCTCAGAACTGTCGTCATTGCCGGACTTGATCCGGCAATCCATCCCGCTGCGCCCACACAATCGCGACCGTCACGGAATGGATGCCCCGGTCGAGCCCGGGCATGACGACAATGTTTGCCGCCACGGCGCGACCTTCGACGCCGCACCTCACTTCTTCTTGCCCATGCCCGGAAGGCCGCCGCCCATGCCGGGGAGCTTCGGGAGCCCGCCGGGGAAGGGCGGAAGTCCGCCGATACCGCTGGGCAGGCCCGGGCCGCCCGGAAACGCGCCGGGGAAGCCGCCGAACCCGCCTTTTTGCAGCTGCTCCAGCATCGCCGGGTCGGGCTGCGGGCCAAGTCCGCCTGGGCCGCCGCCCATGCCAAGGAGCGCACCGAGGCCGCCCTTCTGCCGCCCGAGCTTCTTCATCATGTCCGACATCTGCCGGTGCATCTTCAGAAGCTTGTTCACGTCCTGAACGTCGGTGCCGGAGCCCGACGCGACGCGGCGCTTGCGGCTCGCGTTCATCAGCGCCGGCTTCTCGCGCTCCTTCTTCGTCATCGAGGAGATGATGGCGAGCTGGCGCGGCACGATGCGGTCGTCGAGGCCGGCGGCGGCGATCTGCTTCTTCATCTTGCCGACGCCCGGCATCATGCCGAGGATGCCGGACATGCCGCCGATCTTCTGCATCTGCTTGAGCTGATCGGCGAGATCTTCTAGATCGAACTCGCCCTTCCGGAGCTTTTGCGCCGCCTTCTGCGCCTTCTCCGCATCGATGTGTTCGGCGGCGCGCTCGACGAGGCTGACGATGTCGCCCATGCCGAGGATGCGGTCGGCGATGCGGCCGGGATGGAAGTCCTCAAGCGCATCCATCTTCTCGCCGACGCCGATCAGCTTGATCGGACGACCGGTGACGGCGCGCATCGAAAGCGCAGCGCCGCCGCGGCCATCGCCGTCGACGCGCGTCAAGACGATGCCGGTGACGCCGACGCGGTCGTTGAAGGCGCGCGCGACGTTGACGGCGTCCTGGCCGGTCAGGGAATTGGCGACGAGCAGGATCTCGTGCGGGTCGGTCGCCGCCTTGATCTCCGCCATCTCCAGCATCAACGGCTCGTCGATGTGCGTGCGGCCGGCCGTGTCGAGCATGACGACGTCGTAGCCGCCGAGGCGGGCGGCGTTCAGCGAGCGCTTCGCGATGTCGACCGGCGTCTGCCCGGCGACGACCGGAAGCGTCGCCACGGCTACCTGCTCGCCGAGCACGCGAAGCTGCTCCTGCGCCGCGGGCCGTCGCGTGTCGAGCGAGGCCATCAGCACCTTCAGCTTCTGCCGCTCGAAGAAGCGCTTCGCGAGCTTCGCGGTCGTTGTCGTCTTGCCGGAGCCCTGCAGTCCGACCATCATCAGCACGACCGGAGCAGGGGCGTTCAGGTCGACCGCCACGCCCTCGCTGCCGAGCATCTCGACCAGCGCGTCGTGGACGATCTTCACGACCATCTGGCCCGGCTTCACCGAGCGGATGACGGTCGCGCCGATGGCCTCCTTGCGCACGCGCTCGACGAAGTCCTTCACTACGTCGAGCGCGACGTCGGCCTCGATCAGTGCGCGGCGGACCTCGCGAAGTGCCTCGCCGACGTCCGCTTCTGACAGCGCACCGCGGCCGGTGATCTTGTCGAAAATGCCGCTTAGGCGATCTGACAGCGATTTGAACAAATGACCCTCAAAGCATGCCGTCATCCGCGGGCGAACATCGCTGGCGGATGGTGACCTCCGGAATCTACGCCCCGGTCGGCGACTTGGTTACGGAACCGAACGGAATTTCGGGTTGAGCGGCTAAAGGAACAAGGGGCGGGAGTCAACAAAGCCACCGCCGCAAGCCGCCCGGAATTCTGTTGTCGATCAAGAGTGACGAAGCGCCGCGCCTGTTTTCAGCCGCAATTCATGCACAGTGCTTAGGCTAGGTAAATTTGGCCAAAAATGTAACGATCGGGCCGCTTGGCCGGGGGGAATTCTTAGCCAGGCAGCCCGATTCCTGTCACGGAACCGACATGTCGCTGGATGTCCCAGCCCTCTTTGCCGAGCGCGAAGCCGAGCGCTTCTCGCTGCATGAGGGCTTTTTGAATGAGCAGATGGTCCGGGTGCTCAGGACCATTGGCTACGATGTCGGTTTCGTCAGCGGCCGCGGCCAGTATCTCTACGATCGAAACGGCGCCGAATATCTGGACCTCCTGAGCGGCTTCGGGGTCTTCGCGCTCGGCCGCAACCATGCTGCAGTGCGGGATGCGCTCGTCAGCGTGCTGGATGGCACGCTGCCAAACCTGGTGCAGATGGATGTCTCGGTTCTGGCGGGCGTGCTCGCCGAGCGGCTCGTAGCGAAGGTGCCTTATCTCGATAAAGTCTTCTTCACCAACTCGGGCGCGGAGACGGTCGAGTCTGCGATCAAGTTTGCGCGCGGCGCGACCAAGCGGCCGGGCATCATCTTTTGCGAGCACGCGTTCCACGGCCTGACCTATGGCGCGCTGTCGCTGAACGGCGATCCGATCTTCCGCGGCGGCTTCGAGCCGCTCGTGCCGGACTGCAGGCCGGTACCGTTCGACGATCTTGCTGCGCTCGAGAAGGCGCTGACCGAGCTTAAGCCCGCGGCCTTCGTCGTCGAGCCGATCCAGGGCAAGGGCGTGAACGTGCCCTCAGACGACTATCTCCCGGAAGCGGCGCGCCTCTGCCGCAAGCATGGCGCGCTCTTCATCGCCGACGAGATCCAGACGGGGCTCGGGCGCACCGGCCGCTTCCTTGCCGTCGAGCACTGGGGCGTCGAGCCCGACATGGTGCTTCTTTCGAAGGCGCTTTCCGGAGGCCACGTGCCGGTGGGGGCGGTGCTGGCGCGCAAGGGGATCTTCGAGAAGGTGTTCACCCGCATGGACCGCGCTGTCGTGCACGGCTCGACCTTCGGCAAGAACGACCTCGCAATGGCGGCGGGGATCGCAAGCCTGGAGGTGATGGAGGAGGAGCGCCTGGTCGAGAACGCCGCGGAGAAGGGCGAGCGGCTGATGCGCGCGTTCATGCGGATGCTCGACAAGTACGAGCTCCTGATCAGCGTGCGCGGCAAGGGGCTGATGATCGGCCTCGAGTTCGGGACACCGCGCTCCTTGAAGCTCCGCGCTTCTTGGACTGCGCTCGAGACGGCCAACAAGGGCCTCTTCAGCCAGCTGATCACGATCCCGCTCTTCAAGGACCACCACATCCTGACGCAGGTCGCTGCGCACGAGAGCCACACGATCAAGCTCCTGCCGCCGCTCATCATCACGGATATGGATTGCGGCTGGATCGAGCGCGGCTTCGATGCCGCGATCGCGGCAAGCCACCGCGTGCCGGGCGCCGTCTGGTCGCTTGGCCGAAACCTCGTCGACAACGCGTTCCGCGCCGCCCGGAGCTGACAGAGGCGCCGGTAACTCTTCCGCCGGAGCTTCAGCGCCGAAGCAGAAGGCGCGCGGCGCGGCTGCGGAGCCCGGTCGGGAGCTTCAGCGCCGTCCGCTTCAGGAAGGGCCGGACGCGTGCGGCCCATGTGGAGAGCGCGAGGCGCCCGGAAAGCGAAAGCGGCAGCGCGTAGTCGGCGACGGGCATCGCCTCGCTCGCCCAGGTGAATTTGTAGCGCGCCGCGGGCATCAGGAAATCGGCGACCGTGCAGCCGCGTGCCTTGCAGGTGCGGATCACCTCTTCGAGATGCAGCTTGCCTGGGCTCGCCTCCTCGAACTCCGGCGCCCAGGTCGCGACATAGGCGTAATAGCGGCCGTTGAAGACAAAGCCCCACTGATCCGCGATCGGCGTCTCGTCGAGCATCAGGCTCATCGCCATCACCGATATCGCGATCTCGTCCCCGGGCTCAGCGATGGCGCGCGTGAAGTCGGCGAAGGTCGGATCGCGGAAGGCGCGCGAGGTCAGCCCCTGCGCTTCGAGCCAGCGCTCGCGGCCCGAATGTGCGCGCTCAACGAGCGCCGCAATCTCGGTCGGCTCGCTCAATACGCGATGCGAAAGCGTGCCGCCGCGGGAGAGCCGGTTGCGTGCATTGCGCATATTCTTGCGCGTCTTGGCGTTGACGGTCGCGTGGTAGGCCTTGAAGTCGGGGAAGGGCGCGAGATCGACGAAGGGCGCGGCGTCCTCGTTGCCGCGGATGGCATTCCGCGCGGCAAGGAGCGGCGCGAGCGCGCTGTCGTCGCGCACTTTCAGAAGATGCAGGCCGTCGCAATTCGGCAGCCGGCAGGCAGCTTCAAGCAGGCGCGCGGCGGCGTCGGTCGGCGCGTCGGGCGTGAGCAGTACGTCGGTATATTGCTGATAGGGCTCGCCGAAGCCGGTCGCGAAGCGTACCGGCCCGAGACGCTTCAGCTGCAGCGGCAGGAGGCCGACCAGCTTCCCACGCTCGCGAAGCGAGACGACGAGCGGCTCGAAGTGCGGCCCGGTCCGCTCATGGTGATCGAAGACCGTGCTGCACCACGCGAAGGACTGGAAGAGCGAGGGGTTGGTCGCGGTCCCGTCGAGCTGCCGCCATTCGCGGCCAAGTGCGGCGAATGCCTTTCTATCAGTCGCGACGGCGATGCCGGCGCCGAGCGCGCTTTTCGGCCTGGCAATGGCGCCGTGCCAGGCAACGGCGCTCCGCACCCCGGAGGCGCTTCCGATCAGCGTCAGGAGATCGGGGTCGGCAAGCTCGAACATGGCGGGCGGCTATCGGCCGAGCGCGTAGGCAGGAATGTCGCGCACGCCTTCCGGCGCACCCGGGTCGACGGCGAAGTCGATCAGGCGCTTGCGCTGATTGAGCTTCTGCAGGCCGCTCTTCTTCATGACGGCTGCGAACGCCGCCTTGCCCAAGAAGGACGGGCCGGAGGTCTCGCGCGAGAGGCTCTCGAAGCCGAGTGAGCGGCGCAGGATGCCGTTCGCGTAGTTGACCGCGTAGGCGTTCCGGAGGGCGTCGGTCCAATGCTCCGTCGTGACGGAGACGTTTAGGCAGTCGTGGTTCTCGACCCGATGCGGGCAGTTGAGCGGCCAGTAGAGCATCGACCCGGCCTCAAGGTCGATCACGTCGGCATAGTCGTCGAACCAGGGCTCGTAGGGCATGCCGGTCTCGTGCGCTTCGCCGAGCACGATCTTCTCCATTGCCGGCTGGGTCAGGAACGGTGCCTTGTTAGGATAGACGAAGACGCGCTTCGTGCCGCGAAGCTGCCAGAGCATCTGCCCGGGAACGTCGCAGTGGTAGAAGACGTTGACGTTCGGCGAAGAGATCAGAAGCGTCATCGAGCGCTTGTAGGTCTTGAGCCCCGGCACCCGGCGCTCGAATTCCCCGAAGATCGAATCAAGGAGGCCGGCGTAGGCCGGATCCGTCTCGCCGAGCTTGTGGATGTTGATCCAGATGTTGCCGGACCTGACAGCCTCAAGCGCATCGGCTCCGGAGAGCCCCTCGATGGCGCCCTCGCGCCGCGAGCGCGGATTGTGCGAGCGCCGGTCCATCGTGTTCACGTAGCAATGCGCCGCCGGCGTCTTTTCGATCAGGCGGGCGAGCGCTTGATCGGTGAAGAGCCCGGACTCCGCCAGGCTGTGCCTCAGATGCAGGATGTGCTCGCCGAAGAGCGAGACGTGACGCGGCTCAAAGTCCGTGAGGATCGTGGACAAGGGGCCTCCTCGCGCGATCGGTTGAATTGGGGCGGACCTTAGTCGCGAGGCCGGCTCGATCGGAAAGATTTGAATGAATTGGTAAAGCGATCAATCACAGCGGGGTGAGCACATTTTCCAACGATTGGTGTGGGTTAGGCATTCGCGCATTGCGTCCGCCGATCCCGCCGCTCATCTGCTAATGATTCATCACGTCGAAGGTCATAGGAATAGCCGCGGGCGCGATGCGTTTCGGCGCTGCGATCCTGGTCGGCCTCCTGCTGCTTGCCTTCATCCAGTTCGGGCTGATGCTCGGTGGGGACGCGACGCGGCGGTTCGCGGTGCTGGTCGCGCCTCTCGGTTTTCTTGCCGTTCTGGCGTTCTCGATCCGCTTCGCGCTGGTCGGCAACCCGACCGCGCTCGATCGCGCAGCGGCCGCGGCCGTCGCAGGCCTTGCCTCGGCGGCGCTCACAATTGTCGCGATCGTCTCGGGGATGGTCGTCTTCTTCGTCGGTCTTTTGTCGATAGCCCTCGTTTTCGCCGGCGGAAAGGAAGGCGTGGCCCATTTCTTCGGGCCGGTGCTTCTATGGTCCTGCGGTATCTTCGCGGCATCTGCGCTCGTGGCACAGGGGCTCACCTATCTCGGCGTCCGCCTCTATTTCCCGCGGTCCAAAGCGGGCTGGGTCGCCCTCCTCGCATCCGCCGCCCTGGCGGCGGCCATGATCCTGCTGCTTCGCCAACTCTGACCGCTGCGGGCGGCGGGCCTGGCGCGTCCTTGCAGAACGGAACGCGCGGCTTTAGGCAGCGCACCTTACCCCACCCGCCCAGAGACCAGCGAATGCGCTACAAGCTCCTCCTCCTTCCCGGCGACGGCATCGGCCCGGAAGTCATGGCTGAAGTCAAAGCCGTGATCCAATTCATGAACGAGGCCGGCATCGGCTCCTTCGAGACGGAGGAGGATCTGGTCGGCGGCGCTTCCTATGACGCGCACAGGCGAGCGATCACCGACGCGGCGATGGCGAAGGCGCTCGCCGCCGATGCCGTTCTCTTCGGCGCGGTCGGGGGGCCGAAATGGGACAAGGTGCCCTACGAGCATCGCCCCGAGGCGGCGCTCTTGCGGCTCAGGAAGGAGCTCGGCGTCTTCGCCAATCTCCGCCCGGCGATCTGCTATCCGGCGCTCGCCGACGCGTCGTCGCTGAAGCGCGAGCTCGTCGAAGGGCTCGATATCCTGATCCTGCGCGAGCTGACCGGCGGCGTCTATTTCGGCGAGCCGAAAGAGATCCGCGATCTCGGTAACGGCCAGAAGCGCGCCATCGACACGCAGGTCTACGACACCTTCGAGATCGAGCGGATTTCCCGGGTGGCGTTCGAGCTGGCGAAGACCAGGCGCAACAAGGTCACCTCGATGGAGAAGCGGAACGTCATGAAGTCGGGCGTTCTTTGGCACGACGTGGTGAGCGAGGTTCACGACCGCGAATACGCTGACGTGGAGCTTGACCACATGCTCGCCGATGCCGGCGGCATGCAGCTGGTGCGCGCGCCGAAACAGTTCGACGTCATCGTCACCGACAATCTCTTCGGCGACATGCTGTCCGACGTTGCGGCGATGCTGACCGGCTCGCTCGGTATGCTGCCGTCAGCGTCGCTCGGGGCGCCCGATCCGATCACCAAGAAACGCAAAGCCTTCTATGAGCCGGTGCACGGCTCCGCCCCCGACATCGCGGGGAAAGGCATGGCAAATCCGATCGCCATGATCGCCTCCTTCGCGATGTGCCTGCGCTATTCCTTCGGCATGGTGCGGGAGGCGGACCTCCTGGAACAGGCGATCGCCGATACGTTGGCGCAGGGATTACGCACGCGCGACATTCTTTCAGCCGGCATGCGCGAGGTCGGGACCGGGGAGATGGGAAGCGGAATCATCGGCAATTTCCGCGATCTTCTACGGGCCGACGGCAATTGACGCTGGACTTTTCCGGCCGGTTAAGGTCAAGCAACCCTTGCGCCGATTTCGAACGCAAAGACCGCACGATCTCGGCACGAAACGTTTACGGATGGGCTGTTTGATGAGAGCAGTCCATCAGGCGAAGGGGAGAGCTCCCAATGAATATCAAGCCGGTTTTCTTTGCATTTGCGGTTGCGTCCGCGACGGTCGCGATGACGGGCGCTGCGAACGCATTCGGAATCACGATTGGTCCGGGCGGCGTTCAAGTCAACCCGGGCTACTACTACGACTACGACAACCATCACTACGACAATTGGGGAATCAGCGCCGACCAGGCCGTCAGGATCGCCCGGGACAACGGCGTACGTCACGTTGACGACGTGCAGCGTCACCGCAACACATACGAGGTGTCCGGCCAGACACGGCATCACAGATACATCACCGTCACGATCGACCGCGGCAACGGCCGCGTCCTCGACGTTAGCCGCTGAGCCCGTTCGGATCACGCTCCGGGGGCAGCCGCGCCGGGTGCCCCCGCGGTGTTGTCCGGAGCACGTCAACAAGGGGCGTGCACGCGGCGCAAAAAGGCGGCGACTTTGGGCGGTGCGCGATGAACGGCCTTGAGAAGAGACCGATGTTGGAGAGAGCGGCTGGAACGGCCGCAACTTTGCGCGCGCCTGCCAAAACCGCGAAAACGATCCGCTAGCTCCGCCCTCCGTCCCGCCGCTCTCCCCGGGAACGGAAGGGGAGGAACCCGCGCCGTGGCAGGCGCCGGTCGAAGCGGGAGAGGGATGAAGGAGCTTTTTCGATGGGCCTGAAGATCGCCGTTGTCGGCGCGACTGGAAACGTCGGGCGCGAGATGCTCAACGTGCTTGACGAGCGTGCCTTCCCGGCTGACGAGGTCGTCCCCATTGCCTCGCGCCGTAGCCAGGGGACGGAGGTCTCTTTCGGCGACCGGACGCTGAAGGTCCAGGCGCTCGAGAACTACGATTTCTCCGGCACCGATATCTGCCTGATGTCAGCCGGCGGTGCCGTATCCAAGGAATGGTCGCCGAAGATCGCGCGGCAGGGCTGTGTGGTCATCGATAACTCCTCCGCCTGGCGCTACGACCAGGATGTGCCGCTTATCGTGCCGGAGGTGAATGCCGACGCGGTCGAGGGCTTTTCGAAGCGCAACATCATCGCCAATCCGAACTGCTCGACCGCGCAGCTTGTCGTGGCGCTGAAGCCGCTGCACGACAAGGCGAAGATCAAGCGGGTGGTCGTTGCGACCTACCAGTCGGTTTCAGGCGCCGGCAAGGACGCGATGGACGAGCTCTTCAACCAGACGCGCGCCGTCTTCACCGCCGGTCCGATCGAACCGAAGAAGTTTTCCAAGCGCATCGCCTTCAACGTCATCCCGCATATCGACGTCTTCATGGAGGACGGGTCGACGAAGGAAGAATGGAAGATGATGGCGGAGACAAAGAAGATCCTCGACCCGAAGATCAAGCTCACGGCCACTTGCGTGCGCGTGCCGGTCTTTGTGGGGCACTCGGAGGCGGTCAACGTGGAGTTCGAAAACGAGATCACGGCCGACGAGGCGCGCGAGATCCTGCGCGAGGCGCCGGGGTGCCTCGTGATCGATAACCCGGCGGAGAACACGTACATCACGCCTTACGAATGCGCCGGCGAGGACGCGACCTTTATCTCGCGTATCCGTGAGGATCCGACGGTCGAGAACGGCCTTTCGCTGTGGGTGGTTTCCGACAATCTTCGGAAGGGCGCGGCGCTGAACGCCGTGCAGATCGCCGAGCTGCTTCTGAACCGTGGCCTGATCGGGAAGAAGAAGGCGGCTTAGCCGGCCGGGCGATGCCCTTCGCACTCCAGCTCGGTGTCGACGCGGAGACCAACGCCCGCCTCAATACGATCGCGGAGAAGCTCGACCGCATATCCGGTCTCGAAACCGTCCGGCGGATCGGCGACGTGCATCACGTAAGCCTCGGCGTCTATGACGACGTGACAGTTGAGCGTTTCGTCACCGAACTCATGGAATTTGCCGAGACGCTCGAAGCCATCCCGATCCGCCTAGCGAATATCGGAATCTTCTCGGGCGCGAAGAATGTCCTCTATCTCGGCCCGGTCGTCACGGAAGCACTCCTTGCGCTCCATCGCCGGTTCCATGAAGCGCTATCGGACTGCAACGAGATTTGTAGCAGCTACTATCTTCCCGGAGCCTGGGTTCCGCACGTGACGCTGGCCCTCGATGTCGAGGCTGAGGCGTTGAAGGAGGCTCTAGAGGTGGTACGGGAGACGTCGGAGCCGGCCGACGCACGTCTGGACGCGATCCGTCTTATCCGCTTCCGTCCGATCGAAGTTCTCTATCTTCGAGCACTACCGGGCGGCGTGCGGTGACGCGTGGTGGAAGCGCACGGCTTCCCGGCGCCGGATTCGGGCGTTTCCAGGAGTGCCGGAGAATCCGATCGAGCAGCTCGTCAGGGCGCTCGCTGGCGCGGCCAGCCGACAGTCGGATGGCTAACCGCCCGCCACTTTCAGCTTTCGGCCGAACACAGACCGCCCTACAAGAACTCGATCTTCAGAACCGGATGCAGCTCGATGCCGTTAAGCGGAGAGGCGCCGGTTGCCCCGTGCGTGCGATCAAAAAAGCCCACGCCAGTCAACCGTGCGGCCGTCGGTTTAAGCTTGGATTCGAAAGTCGGCATCTCAAGCGCATCCGACGTCATGAAGGAGGGCGGCAGTCTTTCGAGCGCGAGCGGCTGAATCGGCGCCAAGCCAGCCGCTTCGCGCGGCACCAGCGTGTCGTTGAGCTGCACGAAGTTGTGCGGGGAGAGCGTCGAGATCAGCTTGTCGTCGACGGCTTTGCGCGCGTCCGAGATGTTCTTCAACCATGGACTCGTGGCCTCGACGAACGGCGGACGCGGCGTCGGGACCTCGCCGATCATCATCTTGCCGGACGCTCCCTGCAGAACGAGGTGGTAGTCGCCGTCCTTCTCCAGCTTGACGGCAATGATGTCGCATTCGATCTGCCAGACGGTGAACTCCACCGGTCCGCGCCTGCGCTCCTGATACTTCGGAAATTCCTTGGAGGGCGGGCGCATGTCCGGCGGGCGACCGATCAGATTGAGCTCTTCGATCGTCGCTTCGACGATGCCGGTCGCAAGCTTCTGGCCATCGATCACGTTCTTGCCGACAAGGGCGATGTCGCGATCGCCGCCGGTCTTTACCGGCCAGCGCTCAATGCCGGGCTTCGTCACGAGCCGCAACGGCGTGACCATCTCAAGATCGGCGGGTGCGTCCTTCTGGCCCTCCGCCATGCAGGCAGCCTTCACGGCCGTTGCGACCTGCTGGGTGACCACGGGCAGCGCGTTCACGTCGTCGAACGCAGTCGACAGGTCATCGGGGGCAGGTGGTGGTGTCGGCTGTGACGGCTGGGGCGTCGTCGGGGTAGGTGCCGGGGGCGCGGCTGCGCCCGTGTCATAGGCCCTGCCGAACGTCACGAACCTTGGCGTCGCGTCCCGGTTCGATCCGTCGCTTTGCCCTTTCATCGTGAACCCGGTGGCGGCGAAAAGCTTACGCTCCGGGTAGACCGGCCGCACCGCGAGATAATCGCCCCATTCGCCGCGGCCGTCTTGAGGATCGACGGGGCCGCGCTCGCCGGCCGCGACGAGAACGTCTTTCCTCGTGCCCGTCAGCACACCAACGAAATGCGAGGGGAATTTCGGCCCGCCACCGAGCATATACGAGATGCCGACCTCATCGGACGCGTTGGTTGCAAGTGCCGCGTAGCAGGTCGCAGACTCCGGATCGAAGACGTTGATGTTCTCGGTGACGGTGAGCGTGGCAGTAACGATCCGGGCGATCTGAATGAACGGCCGCGCCCGGTGGTTCGAGCCACGGTCGACGCTCCATGCGAACCACAGCTCATTCTTTGTGGCCGTGGCGCCGGTAATACGCGGGTCGGCGCGATCGAGCCATCTGCGGCCGTCCGGAGTCCTTGAAACGAAGCCGTTGCCGCCGAGCCAGCGGGCGACGTGCACGTCCGTGCTCGTCGGCTGCGCCTGGTCTTCCGGCCATTCGAACACGGCGAGCGTGCTCGTATCGCGGTGCGCGGCGAAGTACGGGGTGGCGCCCGCGTTTTGCGCTACGCGGAAGCTCTGCAGATCGCTCGAGACAAAATGCTCCGCCGTCGGCCTTCCGGCGTCGATCCCGCTGAATGCAATCCGCACAACAGCCGAGCCGGCCTTGTTGCCCGGTCCAAAGATGTTGGTAGTGACGTAGAGGTGATCGGTGCCGACGGCGACATCGGGAAAATCCAAGAATGCGCCCGGCACACCGAGGTCCGCAGTGGTGATATCAAAAGGCCGCCACCGCCCGGCGACCACGTCGGCGGTCTTGGCGAAGGCGACGCGCTGAATGTTGTCGCCCGCTTCCGGCCCGTACTGGAGAAGCCAGACGAAGGTATCGAGCTTCGGAATGTAATGCGCGATCTGATCGCAACAGAACCTCGCATTCGGCGACGGATCTCGAAACGCCGTCTCGGGGTCCATGAACTGGAACGTCGCGCCGCCATCCGACGAGACTGCCGCGTACCAGTTGCCGGTGTAGAGAACGACGTTGCCGTTAATGGCGCAGCTTGGCTCGCCGACGTTCGACGCCGTACGGTTCTGGCCCGGCTGGGTCAGCTCCGTGTCGACAACGAGCTTGACCTCGTCGCCTGCGGCGAGCGGCGGCGCCTGAAATCGCGTGACCTCTCGGGTGGTGCTGTGGACATTGCGCTCCACGCCCTCGCGGACGAGGGGAAGCAGGTGTCGCGGGTGGATGCGCTTTGGCCGCTCGATCGTCGGCGGCTGCTGCAGAAGGCGGATCGTCGCGGGAGAGCCGCTCGGGGCGGAAAGACGCGCTCCGCGCGCCGGTGCATTTCTCGAACGTCGCGGTCTCGTGGCCATGGCATCCCTCCGCTTTGGTCACTCGTCGCTGCGGTCCTCTTTCGGCTTCCGGGTGGGCACCAGCGGAAGCGGACGGCGCGAATGAATTCGTTTATCGTCGGGCGGTGACGGCGGCGCGTCCCTAAGCGGGACGTGAAACTCGCCGTGACCTGTCAGCGTCACGCTTCGGCTCTGGTCTTTCGCCGGCTTCGTCGAATCCTTCGGAACGGACCCAGGTGGATTTGGTCCGCGACCATCCCGCTTGCTCATGAGAATGCCTCGTCGGGCTCGGTGTGCTTTGATGAACCGAGCCCCCGTCGGCTCTTCTACCTGATCCTGCGCCTGCTCCTAGACCGCTTCCGAAGCGCTATCGCCAAGCTTGCGATGAGGGCAGGTACGATGAAAAGAGCGGCTTCAAGCGCGCCCGATCCGCCGTCCGGCGCCACACCAAAGATGCGCTCGATGAAATCCATGACAGCGCCTCCCTGTTTTCTTCAACTCAGCATATACGAGTTGCCGAAATAAGAGAAGCAGAATGCAACCACTGAGTGATTTCGCGCTTGGCTGACGGAAGAAGGCCGTTGTGTCGGCTGTGTCTGACATGCGACGGCCAAGCGTGCACGACGAGCCCCGACACAAGAGCAGGAGACAGCCGGCGATCGGCGCGGCCCGACCGCGGCTTCTGGTCACCGGCTTCGGTCCGTTTCCGGGCGTGCCGGAGAATCCGACGGAGCGGCTCATCAAGGCGCTCGCCGGCGAGGTGGCCGAGGCGTTCGGCGCAAGCGCGTTTCATGCCGCGGTGCTTCGGACCGAATACCGCTGGTCGTGGGCCGAACTCGAGCGACTCACCGCCGACCTTGCACCGGACATTGTCGTGCATTTCGGCCTGAGCGAGGGGATCGAGGCGATCCATCTCGAATGCGTCGGGCGGAACGTCGTCAATCCGGCGAAGCCGGACGCCTGCGGGCACGCGCCGTCGTCTTCGCACCTCGCCCAGGATGCTCCGGAGACGCTGGCGTCGACGTTTCCGGCCGAGGCGATCCTCAGCGCGCTTCACGGTGCTGGCATTCCCGCTGCGCTCTCCGACGACGCAGGCGACTACGTCTGCAACGCCACGCTCTACCGCTCGCTTCACGCTGCGCCGCCGACACGGCGCGTCGGCTTCGTGCACGTGCCGCCGGAAGGGAAGGGCGGGTTCACGCGCGAGCGACTCGTCGACGCCGCACGAATTCTTCTGCGCGCAGCGTTGGCATGACGCGCCGCCTTAGACGGCGGCGAGAACGAAGTCGAACACCAGCTTCACGTTCAGGATCACGATCACCGCGGCGATCAGGGCGGCAGTTGCCGTCAGCCAGCGCGGCGCGACGAAGACGCCCATCTTGCGCTTGTCGGCGGCGAACATGACGAGCGGCACGACCGCGAAGGAAAGCTGCAGGCTGAGGATAACCTGCGAGAAGATCAAAAGCTTTGCTGCGCCGGCGTCACCGGCGGCGAAGGTGACGCCTGCCGCAGGAATAATGGCAAGGCCGCGGGTGATCAGGCGGCGGAGCCACGGCGCAAGACGCATGCGCAGAAAGCCTTCCATCACGGCCTGGCCGGCCATGGTCGCCGTCACCGTGGAGGAGAGGCCGCAGCAAAGAAGCGCGATCGCGAAAAGTACCGGCGCCGCTGCCGCGCCGAGAAGCGGCATGAGCAGCGCATGCGCCTGGCCAAGGTCTTCCACGCTCGTCTCGCCGCGCGCGTGAAAGCTCGCGGCAGCGAGGACCAGGATCGAGGCGTTGATCATCAGCGCGAAGAAGAGAGCGACGGTGGAATCAAGCGTGGCGAAGCGGATCGCCTCGCGCTTCTCCGGCTCGCTCTGGCCATACGCGCGCGTCTGCACGATCGCCGTGTGGAGGTAGAGATTGTGCGGCATGACCGTGGCGCCGAGGATGCCGAGCGCGAGATAGAGCATGTCCGGGTTGGTGACGATCTCGGGCCGTGGGAGGAAGCCGCCGAGGATGCCGGTGATCTCCGGCCGCGCCAGAACGAGCTGAGCGATGAAGCAGATCGCGATGATGCCAAGCAGCGTGATGATGAACGCCTCGATCCAGCGGAAGCCCTTGTTCTGCAGATAAAGCACCAGAAAGACGTCGAGAGCGGTGATGACGACGCCGTAGTTGAGGGGGATGTTGAAAAGCAGGTTGAGGGCGATCGCGGTGCCGATCACCTCGGCGAGGTCGGTCGCGACGATGGCGAGCTCGGCGAGCACCCACAGGGTGAAGGAGACCGGCCGCGAATAGGTGTCCCGGCAGGCCTGGGCGAGGTCGCGCCCGGTGGCGACGGCAAGCCGCGCGCAAAGCGCCTGCAGGATAATCGCCATGAGGCTGGAAACGAGCGTGGCGAAGAGAAGTGTGTAGCCGAAGCGCGAGCCGCCGGCGAGCGAGGTCGCCCAGTTGCCGGGGTCCATGTAGCCCGTGGCGACGAGATAGCCCGGGCCGAGGAAGACGAGCGCCCTCTGCCACACGGGCGCGTCGGCGCGCACGGCGATCGAGCCGTGCACCTCGGCAAGCGCCGGGGTGCCGCGCTCGGTGCGCCAGCCGGCAAGGGATGTGGTCGTCGAGGCGCTCGGGGGATCGCCGCGCATATGGGCTTTCTGCGAATGCAAATGCGAATTATTCGCATTTAAGGGAGACCGGGTAACGTGTCAATGGCGGCCGGTGCCGCCGGGAGAGCTCAGGCGCGGATTTCGATCAGCTTGATCAGATCCTCGTAAACAAAGCGGCCGCTTGCGATCTGAAGCCCCGCCGCGCGCGCATGCGCCTCCGTCTGCCGGTCGAAGCCGGCGCCGTAGGCCCAATACATCCACGGTTCCCAGAGCCTGGCGCTGAAGCGGCGGAGCGCGCTTTGCGGGCGGACATATTCAAGCAGGCGGATCGGACCGCCGGGCTTCACCACGCGCGCGAACTCGCGCAGTGCCGCCTCCTGGTCGGCGTCGGGGAGGACGCAGAAGAGGAAGGTCGCGACCGCTGCGTCGAAATGCGCATCAGGGAAGTCGAGGCGCTTCACGTCCATCGGCTTCAGGTCGACGCGGGCGCCGAGCGCGTCACGCCGGCGGCCGGCGCGCGCAAGCATCGCCGGGCTCTGGTCGACGCCGATCATCTCGGCGCCGGGGGGATAGAAGGGGATGTTGCGACCGGTGCCGACGCCGGCATCGAGCACGCGGCCGGAGAGCTTCGCGAAAAGGAGGGGGCGGATGGCGCGGTAGCGCCCCTGCTCGAAGGGATAGTCGAGAAGATCGTAGAAGGGCGCGATCCGCTGATAACGCTGGAAGAGGGTTGTCATCGCGGCAGTCCGGGCCCGAGCCTCCGTGCGACGACCGAAGCGTGTGGCGCGACGAGCGAATCCTGTAAAGCAGCGAGCAGCAATTCGTCGGCGCCGGCCTTTGCGGTGCCGGCGACGATCTCGAACACGCTGGCGAGCGCCGTCTCCGCCGCCTTCGGCAGGCTCTGGCCCATGAGCCGGCGCGCCAGCAGGAGCGCGGCGAGAAGATCGCCGGTGCCCTTGGCCGGCGTCGCAAATTGCGGATGCTCGAAGAGGAGCGCGTCGCGCTCCGTGACGAGAAGATTGCCGGTGTGCCCGCGCATCATCGCCGGCGCGGAGGTGACGAGGACTGCCGGCGATGGAAGGGCGCGGGCGAGCGCGACGAAATCTGCCGCGGTCCTGTTCTTCGCGTCGCTCGCTCCGGCGAGCCACGCGCATTCGAAGGCGTTCGGCGTCGCGACGTCGGCGAGCGGCATGAGCGCGTCGCGCACGACTGCTGCGAGGCCTTCGGCGACATAGAGGCTCGCGCCGTCGCCGATCACCGGGTCGCAGAGATAGAGCGTATCGGGGCGCGCCGCCTTGACGGCCTCGACCAGCGTAGCGACGGCGCGCGCCTCCTCGGCCGAGGCGAGATAGCCGGAGACGATGCCGGCGACCCTTGCGGCTCGCCCGCCTTCGATCAGCGCTTCAAGCAGCGACGCGAAGCGGTCCGCATCGGGCACGATCCGATCGACCGGCCCGTGGCCGGGATGATGCGCAAGCACGACCGTCGGTATAGACCAGGTCTCGAAGCCGAGGCGCTCCAGCGCAAACACCATGGCGCGGTTGCCGACGCTGCCGCGCGCCACGTGGCTCGCGATGGAAATGACGACGTTCTCGACCATCTTCAGATCACGTTCCGCTCGAAGAGCGGCCGGTTGGCCGCGATCCGCTCATAGCCGAAGACGGAGAGGTCGAGCGAACGATAGCGCCCGCAAGCGATCAATTCGGCGAGCGCGCGGCCGACGCCCGGCGCGTGCTGCAGGCCGTGGCCGGAGAAGCCGTTGGCGTAGAGGAAATTCCGGAGCTCCGGGTCGGGGCCGATCACGGCGTTCTGATCGAGCGCGTTGTAGTCGTAGTGGCCGGCCCATGCGCCCGTGACCTTTAGGCGCTCGAACGCCGGCACGCGAGCGGCAAGCGCCGGCCAGAGGATGTCGTCGAAGATTACGTGGTCAGGCGCGAAGTCATCTGGGTCGGCAGGCCCGTCTTCGGATTCGGGCGGCGAATAGCTGGCGATGAAGCCGGTGCCTTCCGGCCGCGCCCAGACGCCGGAGGGGTCGGCGAGAAGCGGCATGTTGTGCGGCGCGTCCGGTGCGTCGAGCACGAAGACGCTGCGCTTCCTCGGCTCGACGGGAAGAGCGCGGCCGGCGAGCGCTGCGACCTGTCCCGCCGACGGCCCGGCGGCGTTGACGAGCACGCCGCAGCGGATGCGCGTGCCATCCGCAAGTGTGACGGCGGCGATCTTGTGCTCCGCGATCTCAATCGCGGCGACTTCGCCGGTCAGAAGCGTCGCGCCTGAGCCGCGCGCGGCGGCGCGAAGCGTGCGCAGCAGCGTGTGCGCGTCGAACCAGCCTTCGCCAGAGAGGCCGAGCGAACCGGCAGCGATCCCGTCGAGCGCGAGCCAGGGAAAGCGCGCGGCGAGCGCCTCGGCGTCGAGCGGCGCGACAGGTGCGCCCTCGGCCTTCTGGAGGCGATGGTTCTCTTCGAGGATTGCGCAGCCCTCGGGGCGCGCGAGGATCAGATAGCCGCCTTCGCGAAGCGCCGGGTCGGCGTCCGGTCCGAAGCGGGCCGGCATGTCCCGGAGGAAATCGAGGCCGAAGCGCGAGAGCCGGATGTTCTCCGGCGTAGAGAATTGCTGGCGGATCGAAGCGGCGGAGAGCGTGGTTGCGGCGGTCGCGAAGCTTGGGTCGCGCTCGATAACCGCGACGGAACCGGGGAAGCGCTCGATGGCTTTCAGAAAATAGGCGACGGCGGAGCCGATTGCCGCGCCGCCCACGATCGCAACGTCAATCGAAGACTCTTCGCTCATCGGCGTCGATTGGCCGAGGCTGCGCGGCCGGCAAAGCTCACACCAGTCCCAGCCCCTTGAAGCTCACGTGGCCTTCGCGGCCGATGACGAGGTGATCGTGGACGGCGATACCGAGCGGCTTGCCGACCTCGATGATGGTCCGCGTCATCTCGATGTCGGCGCGCGAGGGGGTCGGGTCGCCGGAGGGGTGATTGTGCACGAGGATAATCGCGGTCGCGGACAGCTCGAGCGCGCGGCGCATTACCTCGCGCGGGTAGACCGGCGTGTGATCGACGGTGCCGGTCTGTTGCACCTCGTCGGCGAGAAGCTGGTTCTTCTTGTCGAGGAAGAGGACGCGAAACTGCTCGCGCTCTTCGAAAGCCATCGCGGTGCGGCAATAGTCGAGAAGCGCGGGCCAGGATGAGAGCACGGTGCGTTTTCTGACCGCCTCGCCGGCGGTGCGCTCGGCAAAGGCGCGGATCAGCTTCAATTCGTCGACGACGCGGTCGCCGACGCCGTCGATCTCCTTGAGCCGTGCACGTGGCGCGGCGAGCACTTCGCTGAGCGTCCCGAAGCGCTTCAGAAGCGCCTTCGCCATCGGCTTGGTGTCGCCGCGCTGGATGGCGCGGAAGAGCGCCATCTCGAGAAGCTCATAGTCGGCGAGCGCCGTGGCACCCTTGTCGCGGAAGCGCGCGCGAAGCCGATCGCGGTGGCCGTGGAAATGGGGGAGCCCGCCTGCGTCCTCGAACTCCGCCATGGCGGCTCCGGCGTTCAGGCGTCCTTCCAGGGCAGCCAGGAGCGGCCGGAGGGCGAAAGCGTGAAGATCTCGACACCGGTCTCGGTGACGCCGACCGTGTGCTCGAACTGGGCGGAGAGCGAGCGGTCACGGGTGACCGCGGTCCAGCCGTCGGAGAGAAGCTTTACGTGCGGGCGGCCGAGATTGATCATCGGCTCGACGGTGAAGATCATGCCGGGCTTGATCTCCTGGCCCTCGCCGGCCTGGCCGTAGTGGAGGACATTCGGCGGCTCGTGGAAGGCGCGGCCGACGCCGTGGCCGCAGAAATCGCGCACCACCGAGCAGCGCTGCGCTTCCGCATAGCTCTGGATCGCGTGGCCGATGTCGCCCATGCGAGCGCCGGGCCGGATCACCTCGATCCCGCGCATCAGGCATTCATAGGTCACCTCGATCAGCCGCTCGGCGGCGCGCTTCAGCTGACCGGCGCCGTACATGCGGCTCGAATCGCCGTGCCAGCCGTCGAGCACGTAGGTCACGTCGATATTGACGATGTCGCCCTCGCGCAGCGGCTTCTCGTTCGGGATACCGTGGCAGACGACGTGGTTGACAGAGGTGCAGCTCGATTTGCGGTAGCCGCGATAGTTGAGCGTCGCTGGATAGGCCCCGTGCTTCAGGCCAAAATCGAAGATGAAGTCGTCGATTTCCTGCGTGGTGACGCCCGGCTTCACGATGTCATAGAGCTGGTCAAGGCATTCGGCGGCGAGCCGGCCGGCGCGGCGCATGCCCTTGAACCCGTCAGGTCCGTAATAGGCGATGGCGCTCGCCTGGCGGGCAACGCCCGTCATCGTTTCCTGCATGGTATCCCGGCTCGATCTTGGCTTTGGCATAAGCTAATGCATCGGCGCGCGTCTTTTAAGCGCCTCGGGCAGGGAAAGATCAATGGTGAATGCGCCGACCGCCGCAGTCCTCGTCATCGGCGACGAAATCCTCTCCGGCCGGACCAAGGACAAGAACATCGGGTTCATCGCCGACACGCTGACGGACATCGGGGTCGACCTCATGGAAGTCCGGATCGTCGGCGATGAGGAGAGCGCGATCGTCGAGGCGGTACGGGCGCTCTCCGGGCGCTACGATTTTCTGCTCACAAGCGGCGGGATCGGCCCGACGCACGACGACATCACCGCGGATTCGGTGGCGAAGGCGCTCGCCGTCCCGATCGATGTCGATCAGCGGGCGGTCGACCTGCTTCTCCCGTTCTGGAAGTCGCGCGGAATCGAGCCGAACGAGAGTTGGCTCAGGATGGCGCGGATGCCGGAAGGGGCGGAGCTCATCCGGAATTCCGTCTCGGCGGCGCCGGGCTTTCGTATCAGGAACGTCTTCGTCATGGCCGGCGTGCCGGCGATCATGCAGGCGATGATGGACGAGGTGGTGAAGATGCTGCCGGCGTCGGCGCCGGTCCTCTCCGTCACGGTCGAGGCGGGGCGCGGGGAGGGCGAGATCGCCGTCCCGGCGGCGGAAGTGCAGAAGGCGTTTCCGGGCGTGCGCGTCGGCTCCTACCCCTATCACGACGGCCAGAAGTTCACGACGCGGCTCGTGCTCCGCTCGCGCGACGCCGAGGCGCTCGAAGCGGCGAAAGCTGCGATGGAAGAGGCGCTCGCACGGCTCTGATACGGGCGGGCGATGCGAGTCAGATCGCGTCGAGGATCGCCGCCGGCTCGATCCGCTGCCGGAAGTCGGGCTCGACGAAGCTTGCCTTGATGCGCCCGTCGGGGGCGACGACGTAGGTGGCGGGGATCGGGACCATCCAGCCGTCGTTGCCCTGGAACGCTCCGAGGTGCCAATCGATGCTCTCGTAGAGCGCGCGCACCTCGTCTCCGCACCAGACGACGAGGCCGAGCGACATGGCGTAGGCGTTGTCCATGTCGGAGAGCAGCGGGAAACCGAGATCGAGGTCTTCCTTGAGCTTGCGAAGATAGCGTTGGCGGTCCGGCGTGATGGCGAGCATCGCGCCGCCGCGGCGTCTGATCTCGCCATCGATGCCCCGCATGCTCTCCAGCTCGACGCGGCAGTAGGTGCACCAGTGCCCGCGGTTCAGGCTGACGACGATTGCTTTCGCGCTGCCGAAGTCGCCGAGGCCGACGAGCCGGCCCTCGTCGTCGGGGAGCATGAAGGGCGGGAGGACGTCGCCCGTCTTCGGCGCCCGGTCGCCGGCGCTGCCGGCGACGAGCCGCGCGACGAGCCGGTCATAGGCATTCGCGAAGTCGGGGTAGTCCTGTCTGACGCGCCGGTTTTCCGCCGCCATCTTCCGCGCCATCGCGTCCCTTGGCGGCATCGCTTCATCCGTCACGCCACGTTCCTTCGAAGACCGGTCGCGATTCCCTCGAAAGGCGATCACAGCATCACCTAGCACACGCCAAAGGCGCGAGAAATGCGCCCGAGCGAAGCCCGGGCGCCCCCGTGCGGGAGGGCGCCGAAAAGCGGTCGACGCTCATCCGGCGCCGCGCTATGCGTCGCGGATCATTCGCCGTTGCGAGGGAGCACGAATGGCGGGGGAAAAGGCGTTTCCGGTTTCCTGGGAGGAATTTCACCGCGACGCGCGGGCGCTTGCCTGGCGGCTTGCCGGGCAGGGGCCGTTCTCGGCGATCGTCTGTATCACGCGCGGCGGGCTGGTGCCGGCGGCGATCGTCTCGCGCGAGCTTGAGATCCGCGTCATCGAGACGGTCTGCGTCGCCTCTTATCACGACTACAAGAGCCAGGGCGAAACAGCGGTCCTCAAAACGATCTCGGAGGCCGTTCTGAAGGCGGCGGGCGAGAAAGGAGAGGGCGTGCTGATCGTCGACGACCTCGTCGACACGGGGCGCACGGCCTCGATCGTCAGAGGCATGCTCCCGAAGGCGCATTTCGCCACCGTCTATGCCAAGCCGCAGGGGCGACCGGTCGTCGACACCTTCATCACCGAGGTGTCGCAGGACACCTGGATCTATTTCCCCTGGGACATGGGCTACTCGTTCCAGCCGCCGATCAAGGGCGGGGCAGGGTAGGATTCAGCCGAACCGCTCGCGCGCCAGCTTCGCGCCGGCGCCGAGCGCCTGAAGCTTGGCGAAGGCGATCTCCCAGCGCATCGGCGCCATGCCGCAATTGGTGCAGGGCTGGATGCGCTCCTTGGGTACAAACTTCATCGCCTGCTCGATCGTCGTCGCAACTTCCTCCGGCGTTTCGATCTTATCGGTCGCGACGTCGATCACGCCGACGAGCACGTCCTTTCCTTCAAGCAGAGCCATCAGGTCCATCGGCACGCGCGAGTTCTTCGCCTCGATCGACACCTGGCCGATGCGGCTTCGTGCGAGCGCGGGGAAGATCGCCTCGTACTGCCGCCACTCCGACCCGAGCGTCCCCTTCCAGTCGATGTTCTGCTTGATGCCGTAGCCGTAGCAGATGTGGACGGCGGTCTTGCAGGAGAGGCCCTCGATGGCGCGATGCAGCGCCGCGATGCCCCAGTCCTTCACCGCGTCCATGTAGACGTTGAAGGCCGGCTCGTCGAACTGGATCACGTCGACGCCGTCCTTCTCGAGCGCCCGCGCCTCCTCGTTCAGAAGCGCCGCTAAGGCCATCGCCATCTTGGCGCGGTCGCCATAGTGCTCGTCGGCGATCGTATCGACGATGGTCATAGGGCCGGGCATCGTGATCTTCAGCTTTCGCGTGGTGTGGGCGCGCGCAAGCTGCGCCTCCATCGCGTGCACGCGGCCCTTGAGGCTCAGCTCGCCGACGACGCGCGGCACCATCGCGGTGTAGCGGTTGTCGCGGATGCCCATCGCGACCTTATTCGAGAAATCGATGCCATCGACGAATTCGAGGAAGCCGTGCACGAAATGCTGACGCGACTGCTCGCCATCGGAGACGATATCGATGCCGGCATCCTCCTGCAGCTTCAGGACGAGCAGCGTCGCGTCGCGCTTTGCGCGCACCAGCTCCTCGCCCTGATGGCGCCACGGCGCCCACAGGCGATTCGGCTCGGCGAGCCAGAAGGGTTTTGGCAGCGAGCCGGCGGTCGTCGTCGGAAAGAGGGTCATCGACGCACGTTGCCACGGATCGCCCGCGGAGTCCTAGGGAGGCCAAGTCCTGAACGTTTCTCCCCCCATCCGGAGATGGTTGGCCGAGCGCCGTCTCTGCCAACGCCGGAAGCGCGAGAGCGAAAGCGGAGACTGCGTGCCCCTCACCCGACGCCTTCGGCATCACCCTCTCCCCAGTGGGGAGAGGAACGGCGGATGCTCACGCCAGCCGGCGCTTAGCTCACGCCGCGTAGGCGGCGTGATGGGCGTTGCCGGCGCAGGCGTTTGCGATCGCCGCGACGTGCCGATGGTCGGTGCCGCAGCAGCCGCCGAGCACCGTGATGTGCGGAAGCCGCTGCAGGATATCCGCGTGCTCGCGGCCGAGCTCCGTCGGATCGCCGTCGTCGAGCGCGGTCGCCACGTCGAGCTCGGCGTGGCTCATCTTCGACGCGTTGGCACGAAGCCCGCTGATGCGCTTCACCCACGGCGCGTCGACCTCAATCGTGCCGGCGAAATGCGTCGGGTGGGCGCAGTTGATCATGAAGTAGGCGGGTGCCGCGCCGGTCGCGCGGTCGACTTCAAGGATCGCGTCCTTGAGCGCCTGCCCGGTCGGAAGCCTGCCGTCGGTCTCCAGCGTGAAGGAGATCGCGACCGGCATGCCGGCCGCGTCGGCGGCGCGCGCAATGCCGATCGCCTCAGCCGCGTTGTTCATGGTGACGGCGGTGATCATGTCGGCCTCGGTCTCGGCGAATGCCGCGATCTGCTCGGCGTGATAATCCTCAGCCTCCGCCGCGCTCATCGTGGTCGCCGGGTTGTAGCCGTCGCCGCGCGGGCCGACGCAGCCCGAAAGCACCATCGGTGTGTGCTTCGCCTCAAGCTCTTCGCGGAGCCCGGCGATCAGGGTGATCGACAGCTTGTTCAGGCGGCGGAGCTCTCCGGGCGAGAGCCCGAGCTTCTCGGCCCAGCCGCGGCTCGCGCGCCAAGTCGGGCTTTCGAAGATGAAGCCGGCCTTCGCCTCGAGGGCGATCGACGCATAGCGGCGATAGTAGGAGCGCAGACGGTCGCGACCCCCCGGGCTCCGCATCAGATCGATCGCGGCGAAATGCGGAAGGTCGATCCCGTCGATGAAGATCAGCGTCGTCTCAAGCCCGCCGTCGGTCAGGAAGAGCTTGCCATCGAGCTGCGGCAGGACGTTTCGGTAGCGCGGTATCATCGGCTTCCTCGTTTCAAAGCGCGGCCGGAGATCCGGCGGGACAGTGTGCCCGGTCAAATCCACGAATTGGGGCGATATCGGTGCCGAAGCGCTTCGTGGCGTCGGCGCGAGGGAAACTACCGATTGCGCCGGTCCGAACCAGTCGTCGCGCGGTCAACAGTACGCTGAAATATTGTTTCTCTAGGATCGCCTGGGAATTCGAAGCGCGACGAAACACTTTTCGGGAGATGACGAAACAATCCCGCCGGACAACTTGACCTAGGGTGCAGATTCCATGCTGCAGATTCCGGCACGAAGGCGCGGCGAGACGCGCGAGCGGATTCTCGCGACCGCCGAGGAGGCGGTGCTCGCGAAGGGCTTCGCCGCGACCTCGATTGAGGAGATCATCGCCGCGGTCGGGATCACGAAGAGCGGCTTCTTCTATCATTTCAAGGAGAAGTCCGATCTCGCCAAGGCGCTGCTTGAACGTTACCTCGCGCAGGATCGCGCGGTGCTCGACGAGCTCTTTCGCCGCGGCGACGAATTGAACGACGACCCGCTGCACGGCTTCCTCGTCGGCCTGAAGCTTTTCGCCGAGATGATGGAAAGGCTACCCGAGGCGCATCCGGGCTGTCTCGCCGCCTCGTTCGCCTACCAGGACCAGCTCTTCAACCAGGAGATCAGGCGGCTCAACGCCCAGGGCCTGCTTGCCTGGCGCGCGCGCTTCGGCGAGCGGCTGGAGCTGATCGCCGGGCGCTATCCGCCGCGGACCGAGGTCGATTTCGAGGCGCTTGCCGACATGGCGGCTGCTCTGGTCGAAGGCGGCATCGTGCTCGGCCGCGCGCTCCGCGACGCGACGATCCTGCCGAAGCAGGTCATGCTCTACCGCGAGCTGATCCGCGCGCTCTTCTTACCTGCCTGAGCTTTCGCTTATTCTTTAATGCCGCTCGTCGTAGGACGGGCGCGAAGCGGGCGTGGCGGAATTGGTAGACGCAAGGGACTTAAAATCCCTCGGCTCACAAGGCCATGCGGGTTCGACTCCCGCCGCCCGCACCAAATTGGGGATCACAACGACGTTTGCCCTCGACCGGGATTGGTGGTGCTGGGCAGCGCGGGGGAAGGTAGAGTTTTTGCCAGACGAGGAAGCGCAAGGCATCGCATATGTTCGCCGCCGACGAATTCTTTGGCGCTCCTGACAGGATTGCTCTTTCCAGACGCAGCGCCAGCCTGTGGTCGTTGCTTCGCGACAATCCGAGCTACGCATATTACGGCCGTCTGGTGGGCTTAAGCGATCCGGGCCAAGATGCCGCCGATATCCTGTCCGCAATGGCCAAACTGCAGGGAGCAGCGGTCGCTTATTTCTATCCCGCCGAAGCTGCGCCGAGCCTATTCGCGCAACTTGAAGAAAAAGGCTTGGCGACCGATCGGCACGAGCATTTCTGGGGTGGCGAGTTCAGCTTTGACGGCGAGCCGCAGGGCTCAAGGAACTTTCGCACTTCCGCCTGATCTCACTGTATCGGTGATCAACGCGGAGACCTCGCGCGAATTGGTCGGCGATGTCGCGGAGCTTTGTCAGTCGTGTGACGTGATGCCGGTCCCGGGTTCAATCATGAGGGGGCAGAGCCAGAAGGGCGTTTGTCTGGTCGCGACCGATCAAACCGGACGTCCGGTCGCAACCGCTTCGTCGTTCATGATCCACCATCCGTTGAGCACTCGCGCAAAGGACGCGTTTTGGGGGATGCTGGCGACACGGGAGGACCGGCGCGGCCAACGGATTGCGTTGCTTCTTGGCGCGCAGGCAATCGTTCACATGTGGGAACATCACGGTGCGCGAGGCTTCATGACCGGCGTCAGGGCGGACAATTCATCGTCTCAGGCCCTTTGCAACAAACTCGGCGTTCATGCGACCGATTGGATCTACGCCTCGTGCATCGACAAGGAACTGTTTGGCGGATCTTCGGTGACAAAATAGGCGTGTGGCCTGCGACAAAATCGCTGACGGCGCCGTCGGATTCGTCGATTCGGCATCGGCGCCGAGCGGAGCGTTCCCGCGCCGAAGAGTCTCCTGCTGCCTCAATAGCTATGTATCGCCCCCCTTCTTCGAGAAGCGGTGCACCAGAATCATTCCAAGGACGATCGCTCCGAAGATGATCTGCCGCGCAGCGTCCGGTATCTGCATCACCGAAAGGATGGAGGAGAGGAGCGTGATGAACACGGCCCGGCGCTTCAGCGCGAGGTGGCGGCGCTTTCGGCTATGCGCGAGAGAAGCACGAGCACGAGCAGCGTGCCGAACACGAGGAGCATGGTGAGCGCCGCGCCGTCGAAGATCGCGCCGCGGTCGGTCAGGGCAAAGATGCCGACCGGCAGCGTCACCCAGCCGGGCGGATAGACCATCACGGTCGCGCCGAGCTCACCCATCGAAAGCGCAAAGGACAGGCTGAAAGCGCCGATCAGATAGGGCGCGAGAAGCGGCAGCGTCACGCGTCTCAGCTTGTAGGCCGGGCGCGCGCCGAGGCTTTCCGCGACCTGCTCATAATCGGGCGAAAGGCGCGCCAGCCCCGCCGACACGCTGCCATAGGTGAAGGCTGAGATCAGCACGAAGTGGGCGATGAGCACGATCGCCGTCGTGCCGTTCAGAAGGAGCGGCGGGCGGCTGAACGCGACCAGGAGCCCGAGACCGACCGTCACCGACGGGACGGCGCTCGGCACGAAGAAGAGGAGGTCGAGGACGCGGCGCGGCAGACGCACGACGTTGCGAAGCGCGAGCGCCGCCCAGGTGCCGCTGGCAAGCGCAAGAGCGCTTGCGATGAGCCCGGTCATGAAGCTGGCGCGCAGCTGCTCGGCCGATGCGCCTTGAAAAGCCTGCATGTAGTGGCGGAACGTGAAGTCGCTCGGCCAGACACTGTTCCAGTGCCCGGCGAAGCTGGCGAGAGCGATGATCAGGATCGGCGCGCCGTAGACGACCCCGATCAGGAGGCCACCCGCGGTCCAGACCGCGGCGCGGCTGGCCCTAGACCAGACCAGCACGGCGGCCTCCGAAGCGGACGACGAGCATCCGATAGAGCGAATAGAGCGACAGCGAGAGCACGACGTTGACGACGGCGATGACGCAGGCGGTGGTGTAGTCGAACTCCTGGATCGCCTTATCGTAGATCAGGAGCGGCAGCGTGATCACGCCCTTGGCGCCGATGAAAAGCACGATGCCGAACTCGTTGACGGTCAGGAGCAGGCAGAGGCTGCCGCCGGCAAGGAGCGCCGGGATGGCGGCCGGCAAGATGATCTGCCGCACGATCCGTGCCGGCCTTGCGCCGAGGCTCGACGCCACCTCGATCTGCGCCGGATCGATCAGCGAGAAGGCGGCAAGCAGCGGGCGCATGACAAAGGGCATGTAGACGGTGACCTCGGCGAGGATCACGCCCCAGGGCGAATAGAGGAAGTCGACCGGCGGCCGCTCGGCACGAAGCAAGTGCATCAGGAACTCGTTCAGCACGCCGGCCGAGCCGTAGAGGAAGGTGAAGGCGAGTGCCGCGAGGAAGGTCGGGAGCGCGATGAAGGTCTCGATCAGCCGCGCCACGAGCTTCGATCCGGGAAACGGCACGAAGGAAAGGATCAGCGCGACCACGAAACCGAGCACGAGGCAACCGACGCTCGCGCCGATCGAGATCTCGAGCGTGTGGAGGAGCGCGTTCTTGAACGCGGTCGTGCCGAAGACCTTGATGAAATAGGCGAAGGAGGGCGTGCTCGCGTCGCCGGTCAGCGCTTCGCCGACGATCAGGCTCAGCGGATAGAGGAAGAAGAGCGCGATGACGGCAAGCGGGGGGAGGACCCAAAGCCCTGCCGGCATGGCGCGAGCCTTTGGCGCTGCCGCTGCAGTGAGGTCAGCCATGGGTCGCGCCGGCCGCGACCAGAACCGCGTCGTGTGGATCGAAGCGGGCTCGAAGCAGCGCGCCGAGCCGCGGCGGCTCGAGGAAAGGCGGGCTTGCGAGCCTGACCTCTATGCCGCCTGCCTCGATGGTGATCGCGTGAGCGTCACCCTGCCAGAGCACGGATTCGACGATGCCGACCACGATGTTGCCGCGGTCGGCCTCCTCGCCTACGACGAGATCGTGCGGGCGGACGCAGAGGAAGCAGTCGTCGCCGACCGAAATGCGCGGTCCCGACTGGGCAACGAGCGCGGCATCGCCGAAGCGCACCTTCGAAAGCCCGCGCTGCGGGTCGATCGCCTCAAGCCGTACGGGCAGGAGATTGGCGCGGCCGAGGAATTCTGCCGTGAAGCGGTTCGGCGGCCGCCGGTAGACCTGCCGCGAGGGGCCGAACGCGGCGAGCTTGCCGTCGCGCAGAATCGCGATGCGGTCGGCGAGCGTCAGCGCCTCCGACTGGTCGTGGGTGACGTAGAGCACCGTCAGGTTCGGCAGGTCGCGATGCAGCTTCGCGATCTCGTCGACCATCGTGCGTCTGATCTGCGCGTCGAGCGCCGAGAGCGGCTCGTCGAGGAGGAGCACGCGCGGGCGGATGGCAAGTGCGCGGGCGATCGCCACGCGCTGCTGCTGTCCGCCGGAAAGCTGGCGCGGATATCGCTCGATGTAGTCGAGCATGCCGACCATGCGCAGGCATTCGCGCACGCGTTCCGAAATGAGCTCGCGCGCTGCCCCCTGCGCCCGGAGCCCGAAGGCGACGTTCTCGTCGACGCGCATATGTGGGAAGAGCGCATAGTTCTGCACGACCATACCGAGGCCGCGGGAGTAGGGCGGCACTTCGGTCACGTCCTCGCCGCCGATCGAGATGCGCCCGCCGGTCGGCCGCACAAATCCGGCGACGGTCCGGAGCGCCGTTGTCTTGCCGGAGCCGGACGGGCCGATCAGGGCGACGATCTCGCCCGGCTCCACATTCAGGCTGAAGGCATGCAGGACGACGGTGCCGCGATAGGCGACCGTCACATCCTCAAACGCGATGCTGCTGCCTTGCGCGTCCGTCAGATCAGCGGACGCGGGGGCCACCGCGTCCGCCGCATCGGCGACAGCAGACATCAGCTGCCGGTCGATTCATGCCAACGTGCGACGTCGGCCTCCAGGTCGTTCAGCACCGCGTTCCAGTCCGGCGTCCAGACCTCGACGCCCATCATCATCTCGTGCATCGACTTGGCGGCGGCGTCGGTTGACTCGACATCCATACGCGCCGGCACGCCGCGCGCGACCGAGGCGATCGTGCTCTGCGCGTCCTTGCTCAGGAGGAAATCGATGAGCTTCTTGCCGTTGTCGGAATTCGGCGCGCCCTTCACCAGCCCGATGTAGTAGGGCAGCGCGAAGGTGGACATCTTCCCATCGGGGCCGGCGGGCCAGAAGATCTTGATGTTCGGATTGTCCGTCATCTGCGCCATGTTCATCTGCACGTCGCCGTTCGCGACGTAGATCTCGCCCTTGTTGACGAGCGCGGTGAGCTTGCCGGTCGAGGAAGACGGGCCGACATTGTTCTCCTGCAGCTTCTTGAAGAAGTCGAAGGCCGCATCCTTGCTGCCGAAGGCGTGGATCAGCTCGATCATGACGGCGGTGCCGTCGCCGGCCTGGCCGGGCGTCGAATACTGGATTTTGCCCTTGAACTTCGGATCGAGGAGGCCCTCGAAGGTCTTCGGCGGATCGCTCAGCGCCGAGGCGTTGTAGATGAAGTTCATGTAGTTGTTGACGAGCGGGACGAAGTCGCCGTTCGGGTCCTTGTCCGCCGCGGCAATCTGATCGGAGCCGGCGGGAGTATAGGGCTCAAGCAGCCCGTCGGCGGCCGCCTTCTGGATGAAGGGGGGCAGCGTCACCAGGACATCGGCCTGGGTGTTCGAGGCCTCCTTGGCGACGCGCTCCACGATGCCGCCGGAGCCGGCCTCGACGTACTGAACCTTGATGCCCGTCGCCTTGGTGAAGGCGTCGAACTGGTCGCCGAACCAGCTCGGCGTGCCGTCATGGAGTCCGTCGGCGCTGTAGATCGTGACGACGCCATCGGCGTGCGCCACGCCGGCAGCAAGCGCTGCGGCGGCGATGACGCCGGCCAGTATAAGCTTCGATTTCATGATGCTCTCCCCTCGCGGTCTCGTGCCGCCTCATGAGGCCCAAAGAGCTAGCGAAATTGGGTGACGCCTGGATGACGACGAGCCTCGCAGCGCCCCGATGTTGGAGACGCGGGGGCCGGGCGATCAGGGCTTCTCGCCGCGCGCGAGACGCCCTTCGATCGCATGCACGACCGGCATCAGATCGGCGACACCGTCGATGACGTAGTGCGCGCCGGCGCCGGCGAGCTTTGCCGACGCTTCCGCCCGGCGCGTCCGAAACGCATCGTCGCTCAAAGCCTTGGCGTCGGCGAGCGAGAGCCCGAAGACGTTGCCGGTGACAGCGACGCCGACGGTCCATGCCCCGGCATTCAGCCCCTCGGCAATGCCGACCTCGGTGTCGTCGACCTTGATGCAGGCTGACGCCGGCCAGACGGCGAGATCGAGGAATGTCTTGTAGAGGAGGAAGGGGGTCGGGCGGCCGTCGGGCGCGTCGCCGGTGCAGACCATGCTGTCGGGCGCAAAGCCCTGCTTGGCGGCGACGGGAATGATCTCGGCCATGATCTCGTGCGTATAGCCGGTCGTCGTGCCGATCTTCAGGCCGAGCGCGCGAAGCTCGTGGGCGATGTCGGCGGCGCCCGGAACGAGATCGGCGTAGCGCGCCGCGACCGCAATGTTCTTCGGCACGAACACGTTGTAGACGGCGTCGACGTCGGCTTCGGTCGGGGCGCTGCCGCGGACGCGGCGCCATTCCTCGGCGATGCGCGGCATGGCGAGGAGCGCGGCGACATGCGGCCGCTTGGCCATGCCCATCGGCCCGCGCGCCTCCTCGATCGTGATCGTCACACCGAACTCGGCGAAGGACTCCACGAAGACGCCCATCGGCCCGAGCGAGCCGTAGTCGACGACGGTCCCCGCCCAGTCGAAGACGACCGCCTTCAGATGTTTCAGCTTAGCCAAGGGCCCCTCCCGTTTCTAGCCAAAGAGATCGGCGAGGGCCTCTTCGGCGATCGCAAATGCGGTGCTGGCCCCCGTGCCGCTGGTGACAACGACAAGGCGGACCGCGTCCGACGGACGGTCGATTAGCGCCAAGCGGTCCGCCGCGGTAGCGTAGGTGCCGGTCCAGCGTTCCAGAACCTTGATCTCGCCGACCTTCAGCACCGCGCGGAGCTCGTCGAGGATCAGCGCGTCGACGCTCTCGGGCGCAAAGGGATCGGGCGTCTCCGCATAATGATGCGAAGTCGCCGACGACGAGCGAGCCGTCGGCGCCCTCGACCGCGATCAAGTGCACGCCGTTCGCGAGGTGTTGGGGCTGCTCGTCTTCAAGCACGCCGCGGAGCGCCTTCGCTTCGGGAAGTTCCGCATAGCCGAGATAGCGCACGAGCCCGAGGTCGGACATCACCGCCGCGCGCAGGTCAAAGCCAACCGGCGCAAGCCGCATCATATGGAGCTTGCAGCGGGTCAGCCGATAGTCCGCGAGGCGCTCGGCGAAGAGGCCGACGAGATCGTCCCCGGGGCAGACGATCGCGGCATCGGCGGAGATCGTTCCGCGTGACGTCTCGATCGCCGGCGGCTCCACGTGGTGCACCGAGACGCCGCGCACAAAGGCGACGCCATGCGCCTCGGCAAGCCAGGCCGCGAGCTTCGGGATCGCGTCGCGCGACTCCACGCGGAGCTCGTGCGGGCTGTGGAGCGCGGCTGAAATCGCATTCAGTTCCGGAAAGCACGACCGGGCTTCTTCCGGGCCGAGAAGCCTGCAGGCCTTGCCCATCTCGGTTGCCAAGAAGGCTTTGAGCACGGCGCGCGCCTCCGGCCGCCGCGCCGCGACAACGAGGCCGCGCTGAACGATCTCGATGCCGGCCTTCGGTGCGATCTCTTCCCACACCTCGCGGGAACGCATGGCGCGACGCCAGCACTCGCCGCGCTGCTGACCGGTAACCGTGACGAAGCCGAAATTCCTGACCGACGCCCCGTTCGCCTGCGCGTCGCGGTCGATGACGACGACCTTCTTGCCGCGCTTGGCGGCGGCAAGCGCGCTCGCGAGGCCGCAAATGCCGGCCCCGACTATCGCGACGTGAAAACGCTTTGATTGCATGCCGCCGGCGGCCACCCCCCAAGCGGCAAGCGATGCTGGCCTTCCATGACGACGTTATGACACTTCTCCGCGGCCTGGCTGTGCAGCCGTCGGCGGGCGCGCATATGTCTGAATTGACAGGGGCGGCCAGATGAAGGATCGGGGGACTGCGCAATTGAGTTCCCGCGAGCCTTTTAGAGGAATCGCGCCGGTGAATGTTCATCCGCAGCGGTCTTTCCCCGAGCCGGAGCTGGCGGCCGTGGAAATCCGTGTGCGCGGGCGCGTGCAGGGCGTCGGGTTCCGACCGAACGTGTGGCGGCTTGCGACCGATCTCGGACTCGCCGGCGAGGTGCTGAACGACGCGGAGGGTGTCCTGATCCGGGTGCGGGGAGGGGCGGCGGACATCGCCGACTTCGTCGCGCGCATCAGATCGGAACCGCCGCCGCTGGCGTCGATCGAGGCGGTGGAGACGCGCGATTTCTTAGGCGCTCTGCCCGCGGACTTTCGCATCGTCGAAAGCGTCGGCGGGATGGCGCAGACGCAAGTCTCGCCGGACGCCGCGAT
This sequence comes from uncultured Alphaproteobacteria bacterium, assembly GCA_963761005.1. Classification (GTDB taxonomy): domain Bacteria; phylum Pseudomonadota; class Alphaproteobacteria; order Rhizobiales; family Afifellaceae; genus DASWJZ01. The sequence continues at coordinate 93,888 of CAVXFK010000015.1, read as the reverse complement.
CTGCCCGGCCTGCGCTGCGGAGGTGCTCGATCCCGCGGAGCGGCGCCACCGCTATCCCTTCACCAACTGCACGCACTGCGGACCGCGGCTTACGATCGTCGAGGGCATTCCCTACGACCGCGCGATGACCACGATGGCGGCGTTCCCGCTCTGCGACGCGTGCCTCGAAGAATATCGCGATCCGCGCGACCGGAGATTCCATGCCGAGGCGATCGCCTGTCCGACCTGCGGGCCGCACGCGACGCTCGTCCGGTTGGACGGCGCGGCGGTCAGCATCGGCCGAGACTCGATGCTCGACGATTTGGATTCCGCCGGCAGCCTGATCCAGAAGGGCGAGATCGTCGCCATCAAGGGGCTCGGCGGCTACCACCTCGCCTGCGACGCGACCAATGCCGAAGCGGTCGAACGCCTGCGCACCGCGAAGCGGCGCGACGCCAAGCCTTTCGCCTTGATGGCGCGCGACCTCGACATCGTCCGCCGCTATTGCCGCGTGGGTCCGGCGGAGGAGGCGCTTCTCACGAGCCCCGAGGCGCCGATCGTTCTGCTCGACGCGACCGGTCCCGAGCGGCTCCCCGACGCGGTAGCGCCAGGGCTGAAAACTTTGGGCTTCATGCTGCCGACCACGCCGCTTCATCTTCTTCTGCTTCGCGACACGGACCGACCCGGTGGTGATGACGAGCGGCAACCTTTCCGACGAGCCGCAGGTCATCGACGATGACGACGCGCGAACGCGGCTTCTCGGAATCGCGCCCTATGCGCTGATCCACAATCGCGCGATCGCGAACCGCGTCGACGATTCCGTCGTGCGCTTCATGGCGGGCGCGCCGCGGCTTCTCCGCCGGGCGCGCGGCTATGCGCCCGCGCCGATCAGGCTTCCCGAAGGATTGGAGGCAGCGCCGCAAATCCTCGCGCTCGGCGGCGAGCTGAAGGCGACCTTCTGCCTCGTGAAGAATGGCGAGGCGGTGCTCTCGCAGCACCAGGGCGATCTGGAAGACCTGGCGACCTACGACGACTACTGCCGCAACCTGGCGCTCTACACCGAGCTTTTCGACCATCAGCCCGCTGCGCTCGTTGCCGACCGCCACCCCGAATATCTCTCGACGAAGCTCGCGCGGGCACGCGCTGCGACGGAACGCCTGCCGCTGATCGAGGTGCAGCATCATCACGCCCATGTCGCGGCCTGCCTGGCGGAGAACGGCTATCCGCTCAGCGCGCGGCCGGTGCTCGGCATCGTGCTCGACGGCCTCGGCTATGGCGGAGATGATGCCCCGGGGGGCACGATCTGGGGCGGCGAGTTCCTGTCTGCCGACTACCGGGGCTACGAGCGTCTCGGCACGTTCAAGCCGGTCGCGATGCCCGGCGGCGCGCAGGCGGTGCGCGAGCCGTGGCGGAACCTCTACGCGCATCTGATGGCCGGGATGGGCTGGGCGCAGCTCTCGGCGGAGTTTTCCGAACTTGAGCTTCATCAAAGGCTTGCCGTGCGGCCGCGTGCGACGCTGGACGCCATGATCCGGAACGGCATCAATTCGCCGCTCGCCTCGTCCTGCGGCCGGCTCTTCGACGCGGTCGCCGCGGCGCTCGGCATATCGTTCGAGCGGCAAGCCTACGAGGGCGAAGCGGCGGCGAAGCTCGAGGCGCTGGTAGACGAGCGACACTCTTCGCGAAGAGGACGAGGCGCGCGCCTATCCGTTCGCGATCGGCAATCTCCAAGGCAGCGGGCTCCACGCGATCGATCCGCTCGCGATGTGGAATGCGCTGCTCGTCGATCTGATGCGGAAGACGCCTGCGCCGGTCATCGCGGCGCGCTTCCACAAAGGTCTCGCCATTGCGGTTACCGCGATGGCGCGGAAGCTCGCGCGCCACGACGGCGGGACAGGCCCGCGCTTCGACACGGTGGCGCTCTGCGGCGGCTGCTTCCAGAATCGCGTGCTCTTCGAGGAAATCCACGGCCGCCTTCAGGCGGACGGATTTCGCGTGCTTTCGCATTCCCGCGTTCCCGCGAACGACGGCGGGCCTGGCGCTCGGCCAGGCGGCGATCGCCGCCGCGACGCTCGTCGAGAAAAACACCAACCAGACGGAAGGAGACACGCAATGTGCCTCGGCATTCCCGGCCTGATCGTCAAGATCGACGATAAGGAGAAGATGCTGGCCACCGTCGACATCGGCGGCGTCAGGCGGCAGATCAACATGGTCTGCGTCGTCGATGACGCGCACCCGATCGAGGATTGCGTCGGCGACTGGGTCCTGATCCATGTCGGCTTCGCCATGAGCCGTATCGACGAGGAGCAGGCCATGGAGACGCTGAAAATCTTGACCGAGCTCGGCGAGGCGCAGGCGGAGGTCGAGGCGATGCGCGCCTCGTCCGCGGCGCTCGCGGACGCTCGGTAGAAGGAGCTCGCGCCATGAAATACGTCGACGAGTTCCGCGACGGCGAGAAGGCCAAGTTCCTCGTCGCCGAGATCGAGCGCCTGGTCTCCGAGATCGATATCGCGAAGCAGCGGCCGATCCACCTCATGGAGATCTGCGGCGGGCACACGCATTCGATCTTCCGCTACGGGATCGAAGGGATGCTGCCGAAGGCGATCGAGCTGGTGCACGGGCCGGGCTGCCCGGTCTGCGTCTTGCCGATGGGCCGCGTCGACGATTGCGTTGCGATCGCGGAGCGCCCCGAAGTGATCTTCACGACCTTCGGCGACGCGATGCGGGTGCCTGGCTCAAGCAAGAGCCTGATGCAGGTCAAGGCCGACGGCGGCGACGTGCGCATGGTCTATTCGCCGATGGATGCGCTTCAGATCGCGCGCAAGCATCCGGACAAGGATGTCGTCTTCTTCGCCATCGGTTTCGAGACGACTATGCCTTCGACTGCGCTAACGGTCCTGCAAGCGGAGCGCGAGGGAATCACCAACTTCTCGGTCTTCTGCAACCACATCACCATCGTGCCGACCATCAAGGCGATCCTCGATAGTCCGGACCTGAAGCTCGACGGCTTCCTCGGGCCGGGCCACGTGTCGATGGTGATTGGCACCGCGCCCTACGAGTTCATCGCGCGCTTCTACAAGAAGCCGATGGTGATCGCGGGCTTCGAGCCGCTCGACGTGCTGCAATCGATCTGGATGGTGCTGAAGCAGATCAAAGAGGGCCGCGCGGATATCGAGAACCAATATGCGCGGATCGTGCCAGAGGCTGGAAATGCGCAGGCGCTTACCGCCGTCGCCAAGGTCTACGAGCTGCGTGAGTTCTTCGAGTGGCGCGGGCTCGGCTCGATCGACCATTCCGGCGTCAGGCTGCGCGAGGAATACGCGCGTTTCGACGCGGAGCGGAAGTTCGCGATTCCCGGCGTGAAGATCGCCGACCCGGCGTCGTGCCAGTGCGGCGAGGTGCTGAAGGGTATGATCAAGCCCTGGCAGTGCAAGGTGTTCGGCACCGCGTGTACGCCGGAGACGCCGGTCGGCGCGCTGATGGTTTCGCCGGAGGGCGCGTGCGCGGCCTACTACCAGTACGGCGGCGTGAAACGGGCAGGCGCGGCGTGAACGTCGTTCCGCTCATTCGCACGCGGCCGCGCGGCCGGGTCAACGTCCCGACCGTGACGCTCGCCCATGGCGGCGGCGGCAAGGCGATGAAGGATCTGATCGACGACGTCTTCGTCGGCGCCTTCGACAACCCGGCGCTGGCGCCGCTCGAGGACCAGGCGCGCTTCGATCTTTCGGAACTTGCGGCGCGGGGCGACCGGCTTGCCTTCACGACCGATTCCTTCGTCGTCGATCCGCTGTTCTTCCCGGGCGGCGACATCGGCAAGCTCGCGGTCTGCGGCACGGTCAACGATCTCGCGGTCGGCGGCGCGGTGCCGCTTTATCTCTCCTGCGCCGTCATCATCGAGGAGGGCGTGCCGATCGAGACGCTGCGCACGATCGCGCAATCGATGGCGCGGGCGGCGGCGGAAGCCGGCGTCGCGATCGCAACGGGCGACACCAAGGTCGTTCAGAAGGGCGCGTGCGACAAGCTCTTCATCACCACGACTGGCGTCGGGGTGATCGCGCCTGAGCGCCAGCTTGGCGCACATCTGGCGCGGCCGGGCGATGCGGTGCTCGTCAACGGGCTTCTCGGCGACCACGGCGCGGCCATCCTCGGCGCGCGGGGCGACTTGGCGCTCGAAACGCCCATTGAAAGCGACTGCGCGCCGCTCAACGGCCTGATCGAGGCGCTGATCGAAGCGGCGCCGGGCGTACGCTTCATGCGCGACGCGACGCGTGGCGGCGCGGCGACGGTGCTGAACGAGATCGCCGACGCCTCGCAGGTCGCGATCGAGATCGACGAGGCGGCGACGCCGATCCGTACGGAGGTGAAGGCGTTCTGCGAGATCCTCGGGCTCGATCCGCTTTATCTCGCCAACGAGGGGAAGATCGTCGTCGTCACGCCGCCGGAGGAAGCGGAAGTCGCGCTCGCTGCGATGCAGGCGCATCCGCTCGGGAGCGGCGCGAGCATCATCGGAAGAGTGGTGGACGGACTCGCGGGCCGCGTCACCATGCAGACGGTGTTCGGGGGAAAGCGCATCGTCGACATGCTGGTCGGCGAGCAGCTACCGCGTATCTGCTGAGGTCGTGGCGCGATGCACGAGCTTTCGATCACGCGCAACATCGTCGCCATCGTCGGCGACGCAGCGAACGGCCGTCGCGTGCGGCGCGTGACACTGGAAATCGGGAAGCTCTCGGGCGTGGTGCCCGACGCGGTCGCCTTCTGCTTCGACGTTGCCACGCAGGGAACGGCGCTTGAGGGCGCCGCGCTCGACATCAACGAGATCGAGGGGCGGGCGCGCTGCTTGGATTGCGGCGCGGAATTTCCGACGGCAACCTTGTTCGACGCCTGCGCCTGCGGCTCGCGCCGGGTGGCGCGGCTTGCGGGCGAGGAGCTCAACGTCAAATCCATGGACCTGGAGGAGGCAGCCTGATGTGCGGAACCTGCGGCTGCGGCGAGGGCGCGACGACGACCGTGCTCAACCTCCAAACCAAGACGGAGACGGTGCTTTCGCGCGATGGCCGTCATCATCATCACCACGCCCATGGGCATCGACCACAACGATGGGCACGACGCACGCGCATGCGCATAGCCATTCGCACGCGCATGCCGGTGCCGGCACGACGGTCGATCTCGAGACGCGCATCCTCGCCAAGAACGACGCGCTCGCGGAGAAGAACCGTGCCTGGTTTGCCGGGCGCGAGATTCTTGCGGTGAACCTTGTCTCGGCGCCGGGCTCCGGCAAGACCACGCTGCTTGAGCGCACGATCCGCGATCTCAAGGGCGAGCTGTCGCTCTCGGTGCTCGAAGGCGATCAGGCGACGGCGAACGACGCCGAGCGCATCCGCGCGGCCGGGGCGCCCGTCGTGCAGATCAACACCGGTTCCGGCTGCCATCTCGAAGCCGACATGGTGGCGCGCGGCGTCTCGGAGCTGAGGCCTAAGGCCGGCTCGGTGCTCCTGATCGAGAACGTCGGCAACCTCGTCTGCCCCGCGCTCTTCGATCTCGGCGAGCGCGCCAAGGTCGTGATCCTCTCCGTCACGGAAGGCGAGGACAAGCCGCTCAAATATCCGCACATGTTCCGCGCCGCCGACGTGATGATCCTGAACAAGGTCGATCTTCTGCCGCATGTCGATTTCGACGTGGCGCGTGCGATCGGCAACGCGCGCGCAGTCAACCCGGAGATCGCCGTCTTTCGGCTTTCGGCGAAGACCGGGGAGGGGCTCGACGCGTGGTACGGCTGGCTCCGCCGCGAAGCCGCGACCGTGCGAGAGGCCGCGCTGGTGTAGCCGCCGCGCCGGCTTCGCCTTCCGGCCCGCGCATGCTACCCCCGGCTCAGCGGACGCCGCGTCCGCGTCGGGAGGATGCCATGCAGCGGGTGACGGTGACGCTCGACGACGACCTGATGCACGATCTCGACGCGCTGATCAAAGCGCGCGGCTACCAGAACCGCTCGGAGGCGATCCGCGACCTGGCGCGCGCCGGCGTCAGGGAGAGCGTCATCGACGCAGGCACGGCAAAGAACTGTGTCGCAGCGCTGGTCTATGTCTACGATCACCATGCGCGCGAGCTCTCGAAGCGGCTGACGCAGATCTTCCACGACCACCACGATCTCACGCTCTCAACGCTGCACGTGCACCTCGATCACGAGAGCTGCATGGAAGTTGCGGTGCTGCGCGGGAAGACGGCGAGCGTGAAGCACCTCGCCGAGCACGTCATCGCGGAGCGCAACATCCGCCACGGCCAACTCGTGATGGTGCCGGTCGACCATGTCGTTGAGACGCACGCGCACGGCGTCGGCGGCTCACACCCGCACGAGCACCACCAGCTGCATCGCCACCGCTGAGAGAATCGCCGCTTCGCTCGCACGATAGGGTTGCCCAAGAGATCAGCCGAAAAACCGGCGCATTGCACAAAGAAAGGGCGTGCGCGGTCCGCCTCGATCGCGTATGCGTTTTTCGTCTATTCGTCATACCAGCGGGTCGGCGGTCCGACCCATCGGAGGGGCCTCATGTCATCGAAGCATCGTTCATTGCGTCTTGGCCTGGCGGCGCTCGCCGCGCTCGCGCCGACCCTCGCATTCGCTCACATCGGCGTCGGCAGCACGCACGGCTTCGTGCACGGCTTCGCTCATCCGATCAGTGGAATCGACCATATCCTCGCAATGGTCGCCGTCGGCATCTTCGCGGCCAATCTCGGTGGACGCGCGCTCTGGGCCGTGCCGCTCACCTTCATGGGGTTCATGGTGGTCGGCGGGACGCTCGGCATTCTCGGCTTCCCGCTTCCGTTCGTGGAAGTCGGGATCGCGCTTTCGATCGTGGTGCTCGGAATTGCGGTCGCGGTGAAATGGAATTGGCCGCTCACCGCGGCGATGGCTATGGTCGGGCTCTTCGCGGTCTTCCATGGCCACGCGCACGGCACCGAGATGCCGCTCGACGCAGCGGGCGCGGCCTACGCGGCGGGCTTCGTCGCAGCCACCGGCCTCCTGCATCTCGTCGGCATCGGTATCGGCCTTGCGATCGGCAAGACCGGCCAGCTTACCTCACATCGGATCACGCAGGCCGGCGGCGTCGCCGTCGCGCTCGCCGGGATCGGTGTCCTGACCGGCCTCGTCTAACTCAAGCCGACGAGATATCCGCCCGGCGAGGTGCGGCCGCGCCGGGCGAATCGCCCAATCATGGCCAATTTGCCAACCCCCAGCGGACGAGGTCGACCAACGCGTCTCCGCCCGCCGCGACGTTGTTGTCCTCGGTCGAGTTCGCGTAGCCGCCGCTGACCGTTCCGATCGCATAGGGGAAGCCGTCCGACCACGTCGCCCAAAATGGCCCGCCGGAATCGCCGCCGGTGGAATCGCCGTGATGGTCGATCTCCAAGGCCGTGCTTTCCGGCTTCGTGCCGAGGACGTCGATGCCGAGCTGGTAGGAGGGGCGCTGCGCAGACGCAATCGCGCTTGGATAGCCGGTCAGGTTCCAGCGGCCGTTGATGTAATTCGAGGAGTAGGGCTTGCTGCCGAAATGACCGACCCAGCTGCCGAGCGGGTCGAAGAGCCGCAGAATTGCGATGTCGTAGGCATCGGGTAGGCGGCTTATGTAGCTCACGTCCCAGCCGCGTGCGTCGGAGACGTAGGATTCGACGCCGGCGCCGAGCACCGACGATCCATCGTAGTAGGCGGGGATGAACCGCATCATCCACGTGTTGGCATCCCAGGGGACGACGTGCCCTGCGGTCAGCACGAGACGCGGCCCGATGAGGACGCCGCTTCCCCACCACGCCCAGTTCGACGCGCTTGCATCGTTCCAGACGTAGACCTTGCCGATGCATTGCCACGGGTACCCGCTCGGATAGTAGATGGCGCGGTCTTCCGGCGGATAGACGCCCCAATAGACCTCGCCCGTCTTTCCGTCGCGGCTGACCGGCCCGCGCGCCCACGACGGTGGAACGGTGAGCTTGGGATGGTGGATGTGATCGGCCCAAGAGGGGCGATACGGTTTCGTGGTCGCCAGCGCGGCTGCGCGTCCGGGGGACGGCCTTAGCCGGCTTGCCGTCTGGCCGGGGCGGCCGATGACGGCGCCCGCCGGAAGCCGCCACTCCAAGGCTGCATTGTCTCGCGTTCCGACCGCTTCCGGTCCGGCAAGCTTCGCCGCGCCGGACACGACGAGTCGCCGCGTGCGAAAGCGCTCGGCAAGCTCGCCGGGAAGCGCCTCGGCTGCTGCGATGTTGTCGCGTTTCAGGAGTTCGTCGGGCGTCAGCGGAAGCTCGTTCGAGGGCGCCCTTCCGCCTTTGCGAGGGGCCCGTTTCTTCGTTGCCATGATGACCTCCGTCGAAAATTTCGCCCGGCGACGGGATGTCGACCGGGCAGGCATTTCAACAGCGTGACGTTCCCACGCGCGATCCGGCGGGTTCAAGCAGCACTTGCATGGCTGGTTGGCGGGAGATGAAAGCGCACGGACTCGGATGCCGCTCTTCCCGGTCCTGCACTAAGAAACACTGCTTCTGCGCACTTGTAATCAATCTTGTACAGGTAGCAGGGGGCAGCCCGGTGCGGCGGCTCTAGAAGACCGTTCCGTCGAAGAGCTTGCGCGCGGTGCGCAGGATCGCGGCGCGCTCCACCTCGCCGCTCTCGCCCAAGGTCGCGACCACGGTCATCTCGCCGGTCGGATGCTCAATCGAAAGCGAGCGCTCGCGGCCTTCGCCGGTTTTGGCGAGCGATGCCGCCGGTCCGTTCGGCAGGAGGCACGCGGTGGCGACGGAGACCGCCCCCAAAACGCCGATCGAGGAATGGCAGCGGTGCGGGATGAACGTGCGCGTTGCGATGGCGCCGCCATTCCTCGGCGGCGAAACCATCGTCATCTTCGGCACGGATTTCTGTGCAACGTCGCCGAGATTCATGAGCGGGCCGGCTTTCAGGCGGATCGCCTCCAGGCTCTTTCGAAGCGGCTCGTTCGCTTCCAAGGCCGCCGGCTCCTCTTCACCGGTGATGCCGAGGTCAGCAGCGCGCATGACGACGCAAGGCATGCCGTTATCGATCAGCGTCGCCTCGACACCGTTGATCACGTCGACGCTACGGCCCGTCGGCAGCAGCGCGCCGCAGGAAGAGCCGGCAGTGTCCCTGAATAGGATCGGGATCGCCGCCGCGGTGCCCGGCACGCCGTCGATCCGCGCCGTGCCCTCGTAGGTCACGCGTCCGCTCGGCGTCGCCACCGTGGCGACCGCGATCTGCCCGGTGTTCTCCATGAAGATGCGGACATCGGTCACGCCGTCCTCGGCCTTAACCAGCCCGCGCTCGATCGCGAAAGGCCCGATCCCGGCGAGGATGTTCCCGCAGTTTTGCGCATCCGTCACGATCGGCCGGTCGACGAAGACCTGCAGAAAGAGATAGTCGACATCGACGCCGGGCCGCGCCGAGCGCTTCACCACGGCGACCTTCGAGGTGAGGGGATCGGCGCCGCCCATGCCGTCGATCTGGCACGTATCGGGCGAGCCCATGACGCGAAGCAAGAAGGCGCCACGCGCCGCCTGGTCGGCGGGCAAATCTTCGGCGAGGAAATAACCGCCCTTCGAGGTGCCGCCGCGCATCCACATGCAGCGGACGCCGGAGGCGGCCGCGTCCTCAGACATATTTCAGGCCCTTCGCCTTCAGCCGCTCGCGCATTCCGTAGATGTCGAGCCCGAGCTCGCCGTTTGCGAGCCGCTTGCGCGTCTCCGCCTCTTTCGCCTCGCGCGCTCTTGCCGCGGCGAGCGCTTCTTCCGCCTTCTCGCGCGGAACGACACAGACGCCGTCATCATCGGCGATGATCGCGTCACCGGGATTCACGGCCGCGCCGGCGCAGACGATCGGCACGTTGACGGAGCCGAGCGTCTCCTTGACCGTGCCTTGCGCGAAGACCGCCTTCGACCAGACCGGAAAGGCGATCTCGGTCAGATCGAGCACGTCGCGCACGCCCGCCTCGATCACCAGGCCCCTGACGCCGCGCGCCATCAGCGAGCGGGCGAGAAGCTCGCCGAAATAGCCGTCTTCGCAAGGACTGGTCGGCGCGACCACGAGGATATCGCCCGCTTGGCATTGCTCGACCGCGACGTGGATCATCCAGTTGTCGCCGGGCGGGAGCGAGACCGTGACCGCCGAGCCGGCGATGCGCGCACCAGAAAAGATCGGGCGCATGGTGGAGCGCATCAGGCCGGTTCGCCCGATCGCTTCATGCACGGTCGCGACACCGCATGCGGCGAGACCGTCGGCGATCTCGATGGCGCAGCGTGAAATGTTCTGAACGACGACGCTCATCTAAAGCTCGTCCACGGTGCGGGGGAAGATCGATTGGAAAGCCTCGGCGTATTTCGCCTCGCGGCCGCCGGCCTGTCCGCCGGAATTGCGGCGGAACTGGTTGGCGCGGTTCTCGGCGACGTTCTCGTAGTAGTGCCAGAGGTGCTGCTGACCCTCCATGCACTCGATCGCCCTCTTCTTTTTGTCCCAGACCGGCGTGATGTCGAGGATCGTATCGGGCTTCCAGTTGCACTGTTCGGTCTGGTGTGGCTCGAAGAGATAGAGCTGCGGCGCGCCGAGGACCTTCTCGCCGGGCTTGTGGCCCCAGGCCTGCGCGACCATGCGGCACTCGAGCGCGACCCTCGCCGCATAGGGGTGGTCGGTGTTGTAGGGATCGTCAAGCGAGTGGGAGAGCATGAAGGCGGGCTGCACGGCGCGGATCGTGTCCACCAGACGGAACTTCGCTTCGCGGTCGAGCTCGAGCGGATAGTCGCCGAGATCGAAAAACTGGATGTCGGCGACGCCGAGCGCCGCGGCGGCGTTCTCCGCTTCCTTGCGCCGCCCGGCCTTGACCTTGTCGAGCGTCATGCCGGCATCTTTCCAGAGCTTGGCGCTCTCGCCGCGCTCGCCGTAGGAGAGGCAGACGACGGTGACGGCGTAGCCCTTCTCGGCATGGAGCGCGATCGCGCCGGCGCAGCGCCAGACGAAGTCGGCGGAATGCGCGCTTACCACCAAAGGGTCTTTGCAGCATCTTCTCCGATTGGCACTGCGCGCTCCTACTCGGCAGCTTCGCTGACGGGCGGCGTGCCGTGCGTATGAAAGCTCTCGATGGTCTTCAGGCCCCAGGCCTGACCCTTCTTGCGCTCCTTCTCCGTCCAGGTGATCGGCTCCCAGTCGGGGTCCAGGATCAGGCGCGCGCCGGCGTTCGCGATTTCGACGCGGTTGCCCGCCGGCTCATAGACATAGAGGAAGAAGGTGCCCTGGATCGCGTGCTTGTGCGGCCCGGTCTCGATGAAGACGCCGTTCTCCAGAAAAATGTCGGCGGCTCGCAGGATATCCTCGCGATGGTCGGCGGCGTAGGTGATGTGGTGGAAGCGCCCCTTTGCGCCCGAGTGATCCTCGGTGCAGGCCATGTCGTAGCCTTTGTTGTTGACGGTGAACCAGCAGCCACCGAGCCAGCCGTTGTCGAGCAGGATCTGCTCGGTGATGCGGCTGCCGAGCGCCGTGACCATGAAATCGCGGATCTTCGAGACGTCGCTTGCAAGAAGGTTGAAATGGTCGAGACGGCGGGGCGCGACGCCGCGGCCGTGGTAGCGCTGCGCGATGTTCTTCAGCGCCGGCTTTTCGCCCTCGGGCGCCCGGTACTTCTTTGTGTCCCAATAGAGCTCGAAGACGTGACCGTCCGGGCTGTTGAAGCGGTAGGAGCGGCCGTGGCCGAGGTCGCCCTCCGTCCAGCCGATGCCGAGACCCATCTCCTCGATCACCTTGACGCGGCGTACGAGCGCCTGTGGCGAGGAGGTGCGGTAGCCGCAATGGCCCATTCCGGTGGTCTTGGCCGCGGTCAGTTTCAGCGTATGGAGCTCGTAGTCGTCCCAGGCGCGCAGGTAGACGGAATTGCCCTCACGCCCGCTTTCCGTCAGCCCGTAGACGTTGACGAAGAAGTCGAGGCTTTCTTCGGGCTTGTTGGTCAGGAGCTCTACGTGGCCGAGATGCGCCACATCGAACGAGGGTTCACTTTCCGGCATTTCCTTCCCTTTGTCCGTCCTCTTACTTCGGATGGGAGGATATCGCGCGGGTATACCGCTTTCCTAGACTCTTCCGACAACGGAGGGCCGGGGAGGACGCTCCGCTGCCGACGACCGTCGTGCAGGCGCTCAGCCCGCGTCGATATGGACCTCGTAGTCGAGTGTGGAGTTGCCGCTGGCGCCGATGAAGGAGAATCCGCCTTCGATGGGCATGGTGTCCGCCTGCGACGGCGCCGCGCAGAGCGCGACGTGGCCGTCCGCAACGCGCTTGCCATGGGTGACGTCCCAGCCGCGCCAGCCCGTGCCGGGCAGGAAGACCTCGGCCCAGGCGTGGAGATGGCGCCGCGCGTCGGCAATTTCGGCGTGGGCCTGGTAGCCGCTGACGAAGCGGCCGGGCAGGCCGAGCGCGCGGCTCGCCTCCAGGAACAGCACCGTTACATCGCGGCAGGCGCCCTCGCGGAGCGCCAGCGTCTCCTCCGCGCTTCGTGCGCGTCCGTCCGGGCGGATCTTGAGGTCGGTGCGAGCGCGAAGGTCCTTTGCCAGCCGGTCAAGAAACACGACGGGGAGGCGCCCCGCCTTAGTCGCTGCCCGTTCGGCGTAGTCGCGGACCGCGGGGCCCGAGGAGAAGGCGCGATAGGCGTCGAGGCCGCTGGTGCGCTCCGCTGCCCACGGCAGCGGATCGCGCTCCTCCGCAAGCGGCGGGTTGGGATAGGTGTCGAGCTCGAACATGCTCGCCAGCCGGAGCCGCGTCGTTGTTCCTGAAAAGCGCACCTGCGTGACGCGGTTGCCGTAGGCATCCGTCTCCTCGCTCCGTTCGACGGGCTCCGGCTCGATCACCAGCCGCTCGGCGTGGAGGTTTACCCCATCGGTGCGCGGCGACAGGCGCAGCACGTGCGTGCCGAGCATGACCGGCGCGTCGTAGCGGTAGACGGTTTTGTGGGTGACGCGGAAGTGCACGGCGGCACGATAGCCGAGCGACGAGCCGTCTGCCACGCAACCCCGAGAACGGATCTCCTCCGATATGTCCGCGGCAAGGTCGAGCGGTAGCGCATCCCGGGTCCGCGAGGATTTCACCGGCGCCATTGACTCCTTCACGCAACGTCAGGGAATAAGCCGCCGGTCGCACGTCATTCCCGGACCGGCTCAAAACGCGAGGCGACATGAAGAAAGTCGGCGTGGGTGTTATCGGCTGCGGCGTCATTTCCGGCGCCTACCTGACGGCAGCCAAGGGTTTTCCGGTCCTCGACATCCGCGCGCTCGCCGACATGGTGCCGGCGGCGGCCGAGGCGCGGGCAAAGGAGTTCGGCTTGAAGGCGACAAGCGTCGACGCGCTTCTCGCCGACCCGACGATCGAGATCGTGCTCAATCTCACCGTGCCGAAGGCGCATGTCGAAGTAGGGCTGAAGGCGCTCGATGCCGGCAAACACGTCTATTCGGAAAAGCCGCTCGGTGTTGCCTTCAAGGACGGCAAGAAGCTGATCGACCGCGCGGCGAAGAAGAAGCTTCGCGTCGGCTCGGCTCCCGACACGTTTCTCGGCGGCGCGCACCAGACGTGCCGCAAGCTGATCGACGCCGGCAAGATCGGCGACGCCGGTCGGCGGCACCGCCTACTTCATGTGCCCCGGGCACGAGCGCTGGCATCCGGCGCCGGATTTCTACTACCAGGTTGGCGGCGGGCCGATCCTCGACATGGCGCCCTATTACCTGACCGACCTCGTCAATCTGCTCGGGCCGGTGGCGCGCGTCGCGGCGATGACGTCAATGCCGAAGAGAACGCGCACCATCACCTCGAAGCCGCGCTACGGCGAGACGATCCCGGTCGAGGTCGCAACACATGCGGCGGGGACGCTGCAATTCGTCTCAGGCGCGCTGGTGCAAGTCTCGATGAGCTTCGACGTTCCGGCGCACCGGCACCTGCCGATCGAGATCTACGGCTCGAAGGGAACGCTCGATCGTGCCCGACCCGAACTGGTTCGGCGGCGAGATCGAGTTCGCGTCGGAGAAGGACAAATGGGTGAAGCTTAAGACCGAGCTGCCCTATGCCGACGCCAACTACCGCTCGATCGGGCTTGCCGACATGGCGCATGCGATCCGCTCGAAACGCCCGCACCGGGCGAGCGGTGACTTGGCGCTGCACGTGCTTGAGGTGATGGAGGCGTTCGGCAGCTCGTCGGACAGCGGGCGCGCGGTCGCCATTTCGACGCGGCCTGAGCGGCCGGCGCCGCTTGCGGAAAGCCTTGTGCGCCGCAAGCTCGCGGCCTGAACCACACAACAATCGGGAGAGAAGCGATGCGAGAAGCGCTCATCGTCTGGGGTGGCTGGAGCGGACACGAGCCGGAGCAGGGCGCGAAGATCGTCGCCAGCATGCTCGAAGGTGACGGCTTCAAGGTCCGCATCGAGACCTCGACTAAGGCTTTCGCCGATCCGTCGATCAAGGACCTGAGCCTTATCGTGCCGATCTACACGATGTCGAAGATCGAGAAGGAGGAGGTGCAAAACCTCACCAATGCGGTCGAGGGCGGCGTCGGGCTCGCCGGATATCACGGCGGCATGTGCGACGCCTTTCGCGACGCGGTCGACTACCAGTTCATGTGCGGCGGGCAGTGGGTCGCGCACCCGGGGAACGTCATCGACTACCGCGTCGATGTCGCGAAGCCCGACGACCCGGTGATGCAGGGGATCAAGAGCTTTCCCTACCAATCCGAGCAGTACTACATGCACGTCGATCCTTCGAACGAGGTGCTGGCGACGACGACGTTCACCGGTGAGCACGCGTGGTGGACAAAGGACGTCGTGATGCCGGTCGTGTGGAAGCGGCATCACGGCAAAGGCCGCGTCTTCTATTCCTCGCTCGGGCACGTGTCGAAGGAGTTCGACGTGCCGGAGATGAAGACGATCCTCCACCGCGGCATGCTTTGGGCCGCGCGCGGCGAGGACGAGGCGCGCTGACGCCCGCAACAAGCGGAAGCCCGCCTGCGGGGCGGGCTTCCAGTTGCTGTGCGACCGAGTACGGCTACTTCATCGAAACTTGATAGGCCGGCGCCTTGTCGAGCTGGTCTTTGGTGGCGTTGACCGAGACGATCAGGTTGCCGCCGTTGTCGACGCGGAAGTTGAGCTTCTTGAAGTCAAGCGCGACCGGCTTCTCGCCGATGCCGAGGAAGCCGCCGACATCGACAACCACCGCGTCGATATTGCCGCTTTTGTCAAAGACGACATCGCTGACCTCGCCGAGATCGGCATCGTCGCTGCCGTAGACGCTGGTTCCGATCAAATCGCTGGCGGAGACCTCCTGCGCCACGAACGTATGCGTGGAGCCGCCGCCGATGGCGCCGGTCGTCATGGCGTTTGGATTCGCCTGGTCGGTCTTGGCAGCCATCTGGTCGGTCGTTACCGGAGGCGTGGCCGTCGTGTCGGCTGGCTGCTTTGCGACCATACTGGTCGACGCATCGACCGCCGCGGTCTGCTCGACCGGCTTATAGGCCGGCAGCTGCTCGAGCTGGTCCTTGCTCATGGCGACCGTGACTTTCCGCTCACCGCTATTGTCGGCCGGCTGGAACTGCAGTTGCTCGAACGGAATCGCGACCGTCTTCGAGCCGATGCCGAGAAAGCCGCCGACATCGATTAGCGCCGCGCGAGTGCCGCCCTGCTCCTCGAGCACCAGATCGGAGACCTTGCCGATGCTCTTGTCGTCCGGTCCGTAGACTTCCTTGCCCATGAGCGTTGAGGCGCGGATTTGGTCGGCAGAAGCGTTCACGAAGCCGGTCTGGGCGTCGCCGGTTGCCGCCATCTGCTGGTCGGTCGGCACGCGCGTAGCAGCCGCCTGATCGGCGGGCGCGGCCGTCAAATCCTGCGACGGCGCAGCGGCCATATTGTCGCCGGCGGACGGAACTGGCGCGAGCGGAGCGAGCGGCGCGCTCATCGAGTCCGGTTGCTGCGCTGCGTTCGTCGCCGCCTGTTGTTTCGAGTAGCGCGCGGCGGGATCGTACTGCGCGAGGTCGACGGCAGGCGCAGCCTCGAGCTGGTCGCGCGTCGCCGCGTAGATCAGGCGTATCTCGCCGTTCTCCTCGATGACCTTCAACTCGTCGAACGGCACCGCGACGTTCTTCTCGCCGATGCCGAGGAAGCCGCCGACACCGACGACCGCATCGGTAATCGAGCCGTCGTCACCGATGATCAGATCGTTGACGTCGCCGATATTGTCGGAGCTCGGGTCATCATTTGAATAGACCGAGCGGCCGATGAACGCGCTTGCCAGCGTCGGCGTGTCGGGCACAAGCTTCTTTTGCTGTGCCGTGCCGGTCGCGGTCATTGTTGCGGTGTTCTGAATGACAGCCGGCTTCGCGACCGTGTCTTCGGCGTTCGCGAAGCCGATCGCGCCGGCGCTCACCAGCGCGAGCAACGCGCTGCTCGCCATAAGTTTTCTGATCATGTTCAACCTCCTTCATGTGTCGCTGATGCGCAAACCCAACCGTGCGGCGTACGTGGGATCCGGCTCGCCGCGGGTGTTGCTAGTCTGACAATGTCTTTGGGAGGTGAGATGTTCCCAGAGGAGGGGTGGGCGTATTACTCCGGCCGCCAGCCGAAGAGCCAATCGAGACGTGAAATCAGAAGACTAGCCGGCAAAGCTCTAAGAACAATATTGCGCGCCACTGCAGTCGCGCCGTGCATCTCATAGGTCGTCAGATTGCGGCGCGAACTCTTCGACAACGCGCATGACGCGCGCTCGACGGACGTTCTCGAATTTCGAGAGCGCGGTTTCGGGCGCCTTCTCCTCGGCGAGCGACTTCGCCAGCACCCACGCGTCCTCGATCGCCTGCGCACCACCTTGTGCCGCACTCGGCGCCATCGCATGCGCGGCATCCCCAACAAGCGCGACGCGTCCGCGCGTCCACGGCCGCGCGGCATCGACATGAAGAAGCGGCCATGGCGTCCATTCTCCCACGGATTCGATGATCCGCCGCGCCGCGCGGCCGAAATGCGTGAGCGGCGGCGGCGCTTGATCCTCCTTGGCAATGACGACGACGTTCAGCGCCTCGCCGTTTCGCACCGGGTAGTGCACGAGATGCGCGCCCGCGCCGAGCCAGAGCCCGGTCACATCGAGCGGAGCGATGTTCGCTACACTCGCCGCCGGCGCGACCCCGCGCCAGGCGTTGCGGCCGATCGGCTTGGGTCCCGGGTGGCCGAAATAGCCGGTGCGGACGCGCGAATTGATCCCGTCGGCGCCGACGAGGACATTCGCCTTTCGCCCGAGCCCGCCGGCACTGAAGACGATGCCCGCCTCCGCCGACCGCACCTCGCTGACCTCGGCGCGAAGGTGGAAGCTGATCGACGGGTCGCGGCGTGCGGTTTCGGCGAGCGCGTTCTGCAAATCGGCGCGGTGAAGCGTGCAGTAGGGCGCGCCGTAGCGCTCGCGTGCCGTCTTGCCGAGCGGCAGCCCGGCGATGATGCTGCCGCTTCCCGCGCTGCGGATGACGAGCGCCGCTGGCTCCGAGAGCCGACCTTCGAGCGCGCGCGTGACGCCGAGCCGCTCAAGCACCGCCATTGCGTTGGGCGAGAGCTGGATGCCGGCGCCGATCTCCTCCAGCTGCGCCGCGCGCTCAAAAAGCGAGACGGAAAAGCCGCGCCGGGCAAGCGCGATCGCGGCGGTCAGGCCGGCTATTCCGCCACCGGCGACCGCTACGAGCACGAAACCTCACGCAGCCGGCTGGTAGAGGCAGTCGGGCGGTCGGGTCTGTGTGACCTTCAGGCTCGGATCGAAGCGGTAGACGGTCGAGCAATAGGGGCAGATCGCCTCGTCCTCTTCTCCCATGTCGATGAAGACGTGCGGATGGTCGAAGGGCGGCAGCGCGCCGATGCACATGAACTCGCGCGCGCCGATCGTTATCGAGTCGACGCCGGCGTCGTTGTGGAAGTGCGGAACGATCCCCTCGGCCATGCTCTTCTTTCGCTTCCCGTGGCGTGCCGCGGGACAATAGCCACCGTCCGTCGTCTCGAACAAGCGGGCGCGGCACTTTGTTGCGCGGGCTCCGCGCCTTAAATAGCAGGTGGCAGGCCAGGAACCGGGCAGGGAGCGTCGTGCAGAAGTTCGATTCAGACGGGGTCGAGATCGCCTATCTCGACGCGGGCGAGGGGCACCCGACGTTACTGATCCATGGCTTCGGCTCGAATGCCGACGTCAACTGGGTCTCGACGGCGTGGGTGCGTGACCTCCAGGCTGCGGGGCGGCGCGTGATTGCGCTCGACAACCGCGGCCATGGCAAGAGCGGCAAGCCGCACGATCCTGCCGCCTACGATCCGAGGACCATGGCGGAGGATGCCCGCCGCCTGCTCGACCATCTCGACATCGCCGAGGCCGACGTGATCGGCTATTCGATGGGCGCGCGGCTTGCCGCAAATCTTGCGATCGCGCACCTTGGTCGCGTCAGGCGCGCGGTCTTCGGCGGACTTGGCGACGCGATGGTGCACGGGATCCCCGGGGCAGAGGCGATCGCCGCAGCGCTCCGCGCGAAATCCGTCGATGAGGTGAGCGATCCGACCGCCCGCACCTATCGTGTCTTCGCGGATCAGACGAAGAGCGACCGCGAAGCGCTCGCGGCCTGCATCCTGGGTTCGCGCCGACGCCTGACCGAAGCCGAGATCGGCACAATCGCTGCGCCGGTGCTCGTCGCGGTCGGGACGGAGGACGACGTTGCCGGCAGCGCCCCGGCGCTCGCCGCGCTTCTCCCGGAGGGCGAAGCCTTCGCGATTCCTGGGCGCGACCATATGAAGGCGGTCGGCGACAAGCGGCACAAGCAGGCGGTGATCTCGTTCCTGCAGAAGCGGGAATAGAAATAGCTGACATCACGACGCGTTCACCCTACATGGGTGGCGCTCCCCATCGCGGCTTGAATGCCGTATGATCCGACTTCCGATGGAGGCCTTGATGAGCGTGAAGGTTCCTAGTCCGGCGCCCGGAACGATCGAGTCGCTCGATCCGATCTGGACGAAGCTTCGGTCAGAGGCGGAGGCGGTGGTGACGGCCGAGCCGGCGCTCGCCGGCTTTCTTTACACCTACATCCTGAACCACTGGCGGCTGGAGGACGCGGTCGCGCACCGCGTTGCCGACCGGCTCGACAGCGCCGCCTTCGACGGCGACATCATCAACCGCGCCTTCGCCGAGATGGGGGCGGACGACCGCGACTATCCGTTGGCGCTCCGCGCCGATCTCGTCGCCGTCTACGACCGCGATCCCGCCTGCAGCCGCTTCCTCGAGCCGGTGCTCTACTTCAAGGGCTTCCACGCGATTCAGACGCATCGCCTGGCGCACTGGCTGCATGGCAAGGGCCGGCGCGACTTTGCCTTCTTTCTGCAGAGCAAGGGCTCGGAGGTGTTCCAGGTCGACATCAATCCAGCCGTGCCGATGGGGAAAGGCATCTTCATCGATCACGCGACCGGCGTTGTGGTGGGCGAGACCGCCGTCATCGAGGACGACGTGTCGATCCTGCAGAACGTCACGCTCGGCGGCACCGGCAAGGAGACCGGCGACCGCCATCCGAAGATACGTCGCGGCGTGCTGATCGGCGCCGGCGCCAAGATACTCGGCAATATCGAGATCGGAAGCTGCTCGCGTGTTGCGGCCGGCTCTGTCGTGCTGAAGCCGGTGCCGGCGCACGCGACCGTTGCCGGCGTCCCGGCGAAGGTGGTCGGTCAGGCCGGCTGCGCAGAGCCCGCGCGCAGCATGGACCAGGTGCTGCGCGACAACGAGAGCGACGGCGAGATCGGCTCCGGCATCTGACCGTTGGCTCTTTCCCGCTGGTGATTGTGGTTCGCGCGCCGGCGTTCTAAAAGGCTCGCGCCGGAAGGAACGTGAGGCGCGCGCACCGTGACCATCGAAGAGTTGAAGAAAGTGGAGCGCTATCTCCGCCGCCTGTTCTCCAACGAGAGAATTGCGGTGAAGGCGCGCCCGCGTAAGGACGATTCCGCCGAGGTCTTCGTCGGCGAGGAGTTCATCGGCGTCATCTACCGCGACGACGAGGACGACGACCTCTCCTACAATTTCTCGATGGCGATCCTCGACGTCGATCTCGCGTGAGCTGACGGCGACTGGAAGAGCCGTCCCGGCGCTCCTGAGTTAACTAAGCAACCCGGAAGAGCACTGCATCGCGCGGCGGCGCTTGATGCCGGAGACGCGCGCGGCTACGCTCCCGAAAAGTTAACAGATGGTTAACGGAGGGGGCGGTGTCCGATTTCGGTGTGTTTGCGTATTGCGCCGCGATGGGTTTCGTCGCCGCCGCGACGATCGCGACCTTCTATCAGTGGGTTACGTCGGAGGCGGCCGAGCTCTTTTCCGCGCGCGGGACCTTGATGGGCCTCGCCTTCACCGTCGTGCTCAGCATGTTCTGCGGTCCGTTCATCGTGGTGCGCAAGGTCGTCGCCGGGCTCCGGGCGCGCGAGCTCAAGGTCCTGCCGGCGGTCATCGGCGTGGTGATCGCGGGGATGTGGAGCGTCTGCGCCGGGATTTTCTACGTGAGCCTGCTCGTCGCCGCCTAGGCGACGCCATCAATTCCCTTCGTCTGGAAGGTATGCGCGGCGGCCCGGCCGCCGCCGCGTCCGCTCGAACCCCTAGCGCGACGTCGCCGTGTTCTGTGTCGTCCAGCGCGGATCGCCGATCGACACCCAGCGATTGGGGTCCTCTGTCGATTGCCGCTTCACGTAGCGATAAGCGGTCTCGTACCAGCGGTGGAGCTTGTCGGTCTTGTTGTCGAGCACGAAATCCCCGCGCGACGTGCGCACGAGGAGCACCGCGTGCCCTTCGCCCACCTCGTCGAAGACGACGGTGATCAAGAGCGCCGACGTTGGCCAGCCGCGCTCCTCGAGCCATTTGCGCTTCAGAAGGACATAGTCCTCGCAGTCGCCATAGGCGCCGGGCAGCGTCCACACCTCGTCGCGGTGGTAGATCTCAAGATCGGTCGCGGGCGTCACGATCCGATTGACGAGCACGTTGACCTCTTGCAGGTCGCGCCACGTCTCCTCGTTCAGCTGCTCCGGCGTGTCGGCGCCGCGTATCTTGCACTCGGTCGGGAAATGCTTGCAGAAGTCGAGATAGCCGACGGGCGGATTCGTCGGTCCGCCGACCTGCATTAAAGGGCTATCGGCGTCGGCCCGACCAGCCGCCCCGATCGCCAATCCGGAAAGCACAACGAAACCGGCCAACAGGGGCCGGTACGCGAAAAAAGACATTCTTATCGCCCCCCATTTTGGTGGCGACCATAACAGGAATTCGGTTGCGGTTGAGCTAAAAGTTTAGATCAACGAGGCGTGAAGGCGGGGCTCCCTTCCGCCCGATCGCTCGCCTTTCGCAAGCTTTAGAAATAGTCGTTCTCGATCGTCTTCTCGATCGCGGCGTCGGAGAGAAGCCGCAGGAACTCGATGCCGATGCCGTCGTCGAAGTGACGCACGACGCGGGCGCCGAGGCGGCCGAGCTTGATCGGCGAGCCGAGCGGCGGGCGAAGTGTGGTCGAGAGCGCCGCGCCGGAGAGCGACATGTCGATCACGCGGACCGGATGCGCGCTGCCGTCGGCGAGGATGATGTTGGCCTCGCTCCGCTTCGGCGTGCGGCGCAGATGCCGGCGGTCCTCGTCGAGATTGAGCACATGGCGGTTGGCGAGCCAGGTCAGCGTGTCGGCGAGCTTGTCGCGCTTGCGCTGCGAGGCGGCGATCGACATGACGAAGCCGTGCTCGCTGCGGCGTAAGATAACGCCTTCGACGCGACCGATGTTGTCGATATAGGCGATGACGCGGGCGCCGACTTCGCCGCAAGACGGGCTGACGAATTCAGCGTCGCCGGGCGAGATCGCGACGAGCTGGCAGGGGCATTCCTGCCCATCATGAAACATGCAGCGGCCGAGCAAGCTCAGCTGCACCCGCTGAAACCGGCCGCGGTCGGAATCCGTGAGTTCTATTGTCCGTTGAGCTTCCAGAGCCGGCATGGCAACCCCGAATGTTCCAACTTATGCGGGCGGTTGCAGCCCAGTGCGGAAGCTATGCCGGTGTCGTTAAATATGTGTAAGCGCGGGCGGTGCCGCGCGCTTATTTGCCGCCGGGAACGACGGTCAAGTGCCCGTAGCGGCGAGAATTTTTGAAAGACGCGGCAACGGCGGCCGGCGTGACGGCAAGTCGCGTATCGAGCAGGGCCGGGCGGATGTCGGGAAGGAAGCGAATCGAACGAAGCGTCTGCGCGACGAAGCGTGAGCGCACGCGGTTCATATCCTCGTGGCCACCGACCCGAAGTAGCGATCCGATCGCCCCGGCGGTGCCGTTCTCGCCGGAAAGCGGCAGCAGCAACATCTCAAGCGCGACGAAGCCGCCGCCGACGGTTTCCGCCATCACGCCCGACACCATGCCAGTCGAACGGAAGGCCGAGGCGCGAAGGTCGCGCTTCAGCGTCTCAGCGTCGGTCGCGTTCCAGAGCGCAAGAAAGCTCTCGTCGGTAAGGTCGCGGCCGTAGTGCGTCGCGACGGAGGCGCCGCAGAAGCGGAAGCGAAAGCTCGCGCGCTCGCTGTTCTCGATGTCGATCAGGAAGAGGGAAGGGAGGATCGAGGCGAGTTCGCCCGCGCGCATGGACGTCGCGCGCACGCCTGTTCCGCGGTGGCAGCCAAGCCAATACGCGTAGAGGGCCTTGCTGGTCTCGTGTTTCATGGCGCCCCCGTCTCCCCGGTTTGCCGGCCATGGCTCTTCGGCCACAATTTCCGCGCATCCCAGGCAATCCTTGACGTGCCACGCGAGGCCGACACGGCGGGGGGAAACCATTTGTTAAGGTTAATGAAGTGTGAGCGTTGCGCCGAGGAGGCACTTCGCATGAAGTGCTGCGGCCAGTCCAAAGGCGGAACTCAGAGGGCTCGGGGCGCTCGCGCGCAGGCGCAAGCGACAAGCAAGAGAACGAGAGGCAGGGGCGAACCAAGGAAACCGTCGGGTGCTGGGCCCGGCGGTTTTCATTTGTGCCCCCGCCTTGCGTCCCGGCCACCGAAGCGGGCATGACCGGGCGATGAATCGGATTCGCGCCATCAACCTTCCGCCCGTCGTGCAGTGGCTCGCGATCGCGTTCATCGCGGTGCACGTGGTGCGCCAGTTCTTGAGCGAGGGCCTCGATCAGCGGGTGCTCGTCGCTTTCGCCTTCATTCCCGCGCGCTACACGGCAGTCGGCGCCCAGCTGCCGGGAGGCGAGGGCGCGCGGCTGTGGTCGCCCGTGACCTATGCCTTCCTGCACGCGAACTTCACGCATCTCTTCGTCAACCTGGTGTGGATGGCGAGCTTCGGCGGACCGCTCGCCCGCCGGTTTGGAAGCGCGCGGTTTCTGCTCCTGAGCCTGATCGCGGCCGTCGCCGGCGCCGGCCTCCACTACGTCGTCTACTCGCACGACATCGCGATGGTCATCGGCGCCTCCGGCGCTGTCTCCGGGATGATGGCGGCGACCGCGCGCTTCGCCTTCTCGCCGGGGGGGCCGCTCGCGGGCGGCAGCTCGTCCGCCGCGTTCCGTGTTCCGGCCGAGCCGCTCGCCGACGTGATCCGGAACGGACGCGCCGTCGCCTTCATCCTGGTCTGGTTCGCGGTGAATCTCGTCTTCGGGATCTGGGGCGGCTACGCCGCCGGCGTTTCCGGTCCGATCGCCTGGGAGGCGCATATCGGCGGCTTCCTGGCCGGGCTTTTCGCCTTCTCCTTCCTCGATCCTGTTGGCCGCCACGACGAAACGCTGGCCTCACAAGAGCCTCCCTCCTAAACTAGCGATAGAGCTTCCAGAAGGAAGCCAGCTAAGAGGGAGGATCCGATGACAGTCGCACGGATCATCAACGAAAAGGGGCGGGACGTCGTCACCGCCTCTCCCGAAACGTCGATTGCGGCGCTTGTTGCCACGCTCGCCGAAAAGCGGATCGGCGCGATCGTGATCGTCGAGAAGAGCGCCATCCGCGGCATCATCTCGGAGCGCGATGTCGTGCGCGCGATCGCCAAGCACGGCAGCGATGCGCTTGTCATGCGCGCCTCCGAGTGGATGACGGCGCGGGTGACGACTTGCGGACCGCAGGACACGATCAACGAGGTCATGCAGACGATGACGAGCGGGCGCTTCCGTCACCTGCCGGTGGTCGAGAACGGCGAACTCACCGGCATTGTCTCGATCGGCGATGTGGTGAAGCGGCGAATCGAGGACGTGGAGCGCGAGGCGGATCAGATCCGCGAGTATATCGCGACGGCCTGAGGCCGGTCAGTCAGCGCGCGGGGGCGATCATCTCGAGCGACCGCTCGATCGGCCCCGCGCCAAGCGGCACGCGCCGGTAGAAGCAAGTGTCACGGCCGGTGTGGCACGTGCCCGCGCGCGCGCTGACTGCCGCGCGCACCAGAAGGGCGTCCTGATCGCAATCGGCGAGGATCTCGACCACGCGCTGAAGCGCGCCCGATGTCTCGCCCTTCTTCCAGATGGCGTTCCGCGAGCGGCTGAAATAGTGGACGAAGCCGGTCCTGAGCGTCAGCTCCAGCGCCTCGCGGTTCATCCAGGCCATCATCAGGACGTCGCCGTCGGCCGCGTCGACCGCGATGCAGGGGATCAGGCCGTCGGCACCGAAGCGCGGCGTGAAACGCAGGGATTCCTCGATATCGGCCGGCGCCGTTTCGGGCGAAGAGGGCATTTTCGGGGGCTCGATCTCATTTGAAGGGAGGGCGGACGGCGTCCTATATAGAGGATCGGCTGAGGCTCAACCATCCGCAGCCCGACGGCCTCTCAAATGCTCGACGACATCTACAACACCAAGATTCTGGAGCTTGCGGGAAACATCCCGCGGATCGGCCGGCTTGACGCCCCGGACGCGACCGCGCGTGCCCACTCGCGCCTCTGCGGCTCGACCGTGACGGTCGACCTCAAGATGACGGACGGCAAGGTCTCCGATTTCGCCCACGACGTGAAGGCGTGCGCGCTCGGCCAGGCCTCTTCCTCGATCATGGCCCGTAACGTAATCGGCTCGACGCCGGATGAGCTGAGGGAGCTGCGCGAGACCATGCGCAGGATGCTGAAGGAGAACGGCGCGCCGCCTGACGGGCGCTGGTCCGAACTGAAATACTTGGAGCCCGTGCGCGACTATCGCGCACGCCACGCCTCGACCATGCTGACATTCGACGCGGTGGTCGATGCCGTGAACCAGATCGAGGCGAAAAAGAGCTGACGGATTACGCCAGAGACGAGCCCACGAAGGGCTCGCAAGGGGAGGACATATGCCGTTCGTGAACATCCGCATCTTGAAGGGCCACTCGCAGAAGCGGAAGGACGAGATGTCACGCCGCATCTCGGAGACCATCCGCAAGGTGGCGGAGCTCAGGCCCGACGCGCAGGTCTGGGTGGTCTGGGAGGATGTGACCGACGAGGACTGGTTCGTCGACGGGAAGTCGGTGAAGGCCATCTTCTCAAAGAAGTCCTGAGATGAGCGCCGACGTCCGCGATCCGCGCTTCCGGTCGGTGGTCGGCGCGGCGGTCGAGCTTGAGCGGCTTGCGACGGGCTTCGAGTTCACCGAAGGACCGCTTTGGCACCCGACGCATAAATTCCTGCTCTTCAGCGACATGCCGGGCAACATCATCCGCCTCTACAGTGCGGCGGACGGTGTCGAGACGTTCCGCCAGCCGAGCAACATGGCGAACGGGCTCACATACGATCGCAAAGGAAAGCTTCTCGCCTGCGAGCATGCAACGAGCCGCGTCACGCGGACGGAGCCAGACGGCTCGCTCACCGTGCTCGCCTCGCACTATGGCGGTAGGGAGCTGAACAGCCCGAACGACATTGTCGTCGATCGTGCCGGAGCGATCTACTTCAGCGACCCGACGTTCGGGAGGATGGAGTATTACGGCGTACCGCGCGAAGCCGAGCTTGCGTTCCGCGGTGTCTATCGCATCGATCCGCGCGACGGCACCCTCAGGCTCCTCGTCGATGATTTCGACCAGCCGAACGGTCTCTGCTTTTCCCTCGACGAGAAGCGGCTCTTCATCAACGACACGATGCGCGGGCATGTGCGCGTGTTCGAGGTGGAGGAAGACGGCGGCATCGTCGGCGGCGGGGTCTTCGCCAGGACGGTGGGCGAGGGGGCAGGCGCGCCGGACGGCATGAAGATCGACAGCGCCGGCAATCTCTTCTCCTGCGGGCCGGGTGGAATCCACGTGTTCGATCCGAAGGGCGTCTCGCTTGGCGTGATCCGGGTGCCCGAACCGACCGCGAACTTCACCTGGGGCGGCGACGATTATCGCACTCTCTTCATCACGGCATCGAACTCGCTTTACCGGACGAGGGTGCAGGTGCCGGGGCGCCCGGTTTTCTGACCCGACGCCGCACGGCTTGCGGCGCGGCACGGGCGCCCTCATATCCACGGAATGAGCGAATTCGGCTCGCAAAGGATCGAGATGGAGGCTCGCCAGGCGCGCGCCTTGGGCTTCGCCGGCCGCGTCATCGGGATGCCGGCGCTTCTCGCGCGCGGGCTCATCAAGCTCTACCGCTACACGCTCTCGAGCATCGCCGGACGCACCTGCCGGCATCTTCCGACCTGCTCCGAATATGCCGACATCGCGATCGGCCGCTTCGGGCTCTGGCGCGGTGGCTGGGTGGCGCTCGCCCGCATTTCGCGCTGCCGGCCGCTCGGCACCCATGGCTTCGACCCGGTGCCGGAAGTCTTGCCGCAGGATGCGCGCTGGTATAGGCCGTGGCGCTACGGCTCCTGGGGCTCGATCCCGCAAGATTGAGGCGAGGGGCCGACAGTCCTCGACACTAGAAGGATGAAAGGCGGCGCCGCCGCTTGAAGCGGCAGCGCATGTGAAGGCCATGGTCACGATCACTCTTCCCGACGGCGCCAATCGCGACTTCCCGGAAGGCGCGACCGGGACGACCGTGGCCGAAGGCATCTCCAAGTCGCTCGCCAAGAAGGCGGTCGCGATGAAGGTGAACGGCGCGCTTTCCGACCTGTCTGATCCGGTTCCGGCCGGCGCTAGAATCGAGATCGTCACCCGCGACGACCCGGCGGCGCTTGAGCTGATCCGCCACGACAGTGCGCACGTGCTTGCGGAAGCCGTGCAGTCGCTCTTTCCCGGCACGCAGGTGACGATCGGGCCGGTGATCGAGAACGGCTTTTACTACGACTTCTTCCGGAACGAGCCGTTCTCGACGGAGGATTTTGCCGCGATCGAAGCAAAGATGCGCGAGATCGTCGCGAAGAACCGCCCCTTCACCAAGGAGGTGTGGGACCGCGCCCGCGCGCGAGACGTTTTTCGCGACAAGGGCGAGATGTTCAAGGTCGAGCTGGTCGACGCCATCCCGGAAGACCAGGACCTGAAGATCTACTTCCAGGGCGACTGGTTCGATCTCTGCCGCGGGCCGCACATGCCCTCGACCGGCTGCGTCGGCGACGCTTTCAAGCTCACCAAGGTCGCGGGCGCCTATTGGCGCGGCGATCAGACGCGTCAGCAGCTTCAGCGCATCTACGGCACGGCGTGGGCGAGCAAAAAGGAGCTCGACGCCTACCTCACCATGCTTGAGGAGGCGGAGAAGCGCGACCATCGCCGCATCGGACGCGAGATGGAGCTCTTCCATCTGCAGGAGGAGGCGCCGGGTCAGGTTTTCTGGCACCCAAAAGGCTGGGCAATCTGGCGCGCGCTCGAAGGCTATATGCGCCGCCGGCTCGACCGCGAAGGCTATCGCGAAGTGAAAACTCCGCTGCTCCTCGACCGCAAGCTCTGGGAGGCTTCCGGCCACTGGGAGAAGTTCCGCGAGTCGATGTTTTTGGCGGAGGTCGAAGAGGAGAGCGGAGCCGACAAGCAGATCGCGGCGCTGAAGCCGATGAACTGCCCCGGCCACGTCCAGATCTTCAATCAGGGCATCAAGTCCTATCGTGACCTGCCGCTCCGCTACGCGGAGTTCGGCTCGTGCCATCGCTACGAGCCGTCGGGCGCGATGCACGGCATCATGCGCGTGCGCGGCTTCACGCAGGACGACGCGCACATCTTTTGCCGCGAGGATCAGATCACGCCGGAGACGGAGCGCTTCTGCGCGCTGCTCTCCTCGGTCTATCGCGACCTCGGCTTCGACGCGTTCCGCATCAAGTTCTCGGACCGGCCGGAAAAGCGCGCGGGCTCCGACGAAGTGTGGGACCAGGCGGAGCGTGCGCTGATGGAGGCGACGCGCGAGGCCGGCTACGAGGTCGAGCTCAACCCGGGCGAGGGCGCCTTCTACGGCCCAAAGCTCGAGTTCGTGCTGACCGACGCGATCGGACGCGACTGGCAGTGCGGTACGCTACAGGTCGACTTCGTGCTGCCCGAGCGGCTCGGTGCCACATACATCGCCGAGGACGGTGCGCGCCACCGGCCGGTAATGCTGCACCGGGCGATCCTCGGCTCGTTCGAGCGCTTCATCGGTATCCTGATCGAGGACACCGCCGGCAGGTTGCCGCTCTGGCTCGCGCCGACGCAGGTCGTGGTCGCCACCATCACTTCCGATGCCGATCCCTATGCGGAGGAGGTGGCGCGGAAGCTCGAGGCGGCGGGATTGCGCGCGAGCGCCGATACCCGCAACGAGAAGATCAACTACAAGGTCCGTGAACATTCCGTCGCGAAGGTGCCGGTGATGTTCGTCGTCGGGCGGCGCGAGGCGGAAGAAGGCACGGTGTCGATCCGCCGCCTCGGCGAGAAGGACCAGACCTCAGCGAGCCTCGACCATGCGATCCGCGAGCTCCACACCCAGGCAACGCCGCCGGACCTCAGGCCCTGACGGCGGACCGGCCTGGTCAAAAGCCGGTCAAGGCTCCATCGGCTCGCCGCCGGTGCCCGGCGACATGTCGTCGGCGCCGGTATCCGGCTGCACGATATCGGAGAGGCGCACCTCGATATCGCGCTGCAGCCCTGTCTCGACCGTGAAGTCGCGCGAGTAGATCAGGCCCTGGTGCTTGGCGACGGCGGTGTAGTTCCCGGCCGCGAGGATCAGCGAGGGGAACGCGCCGACGCTCTCGTTCACGGTGATCCCGTCCTGCGTGGTGACCGTCCAGCTCGTGTTGGCGATGGCTTCGCCGCCTTCCTCCGACACGAGCTTCAGCGTGACCTCCGCGCCGGTGTGGCGCATCACCGCCTCGGTCAGTTTGCCAGCCTGCACCTCGATGTCGGCGCGCACGACGGCGTTCACGTTCCCGTAGCGGCTGATCACGTGGTACTTGCCGGCGGACAAGCGGAGGATGCGGCCGGGCGCGGCGTTCGGCACCACGGTCACGAGCTCGCCGGTCTCGTCCGGCTGCTGCACCTCGAAGGTGACCTGGCCCGGCGGGATCGGCCGGTCGTCGCCGACCACGGAATTGAGCTTCAGGCCGCCGGCATCGATGACCAGCGATTCCGTCTGGTCTTCGTTGGCAATGGTCACGTGCTTTGTCGCGCCGGCGCGACCAAAGGCGGCGTGCACGAAGTAGTCGCCAGCCGGAAGCTCTACCGTCGTCGTGCCGCCCGGCGGCGTCTCGGCGTAGAGCGGGAGCTGGCCGTCCGTCCCGGGCAGCGCGCCGAAGACGCGCCAGATCAGCCCGTTGGTCAGGAGCGGCCCATCCGGCACAAGCCGCGCTTCGAGCATCAGGTTGTGGCGGCGCCCGGCGAGGAGCGGCGCGGGCGTCGTCTTATGCGCCGTCGGCTGCGAAGCCTCCGGCGTCGCCAATGTGTCGGTGGCCGGCGGCGGCGCCTTGGGTGTCGCCAACGTGTTGGCGGGCGGCGGCATCAACACGTTGTCGAGATTGGGAGCGATGAGGCCCTGCGAGTAGATATCGGCGCCTGGGCTTGCGGCATCCTGCGCGAAGGCGGCGGGGGCCGCTATCAGAAAAAGGAGCGTCGCCAGAACGCGCGCGATCAGGAGCATCGGCGGGTCATCCCCTGGAATGGCAAATTCGCGGGCGACCGTGGTAAGCCGCGCGAGAATGGCGAATTCAAGACCTGCTGATTCCAAAGGGGTTTTCCGATGAACGAAGGGCTGGTGCACTATCTCAAGACGCGGCGAACAATTCCAGCCTCGCAGCTTGGCGCGCCGGCGCCCGACCCCGAGACGCTCCGCGCCATGCTGACGATCGCAGCGCGCGTCCCCGACCACGGCAAGCTCGCGCCCTGGCGCTTCATCCTCTTCGATCGCGCGGCACGGGAGAAGGCGGTTGCGGGGCTCCAGAAGATCGCGGCGAAGCACCCGGACGAGAAGGAGCGGGCGGTGCGCGACGGCAAGGCGAAGGGCTTCCTCGACGCGCCGCTCGTTGTCGCCGTCGTCTCTGCGCCGATCGCCAACCACCCGAAAATCCCGCTCTGGGAGCAAGAGCTTTCCTCGGCCTGCGTGGCTCTGAACCTCGTCCACGCCGCGAACGCCTATGGCTTTTCGGTCAACTGGCTGACCGGCTGGTACGCCTATGACGAGGAGGCAAAAGCCTGGCTCGGGCTGAAGCCGGGGGAGAAGGTGACGGGCTTTCTCCACATCGGCACGCCGACGGTGCCGCCGGTGGAGCGGGATAGGCCGGATGTGGAGGGGATTACGAGGGCGTGGACGGAGTAGGATCCTCAGCCATCGGCGTCGGCGCCGAGCCTTCGGTTGGGGCCGCCAGCGGGTCTTGATTTTCCAAAGGAATGACTGTGGCGAGGAGGTGCTTGGCGGCCTTCAGATGCGGGATGTCGAGCATCTTGCCATCGAGCGAGGTCACGCCGGCATCGCCCGACGCGGCGAAGGCGGCGACGACGCGCTCGGCATGCGCGATCGCCTCGGGCGAGGGCGTGAAGGCCTCGTTGATCGCCTCGATCTGGTCGGGGTGGATCGCAAGCTTGCCGGTGAAGCCGGCGCGGCGCGCGGCGGCGCAGTCGCGCTTCAGCCCCTCCAAATCGCGGAAGTCGGCATAGACCGCGTCGATCGCCTGGACGCCCGCAGCAGTCGCGGCGAAGAGCGCGAGGTGCCGCACCACGCGGAACGGCTCGGTCCAGTCGCCGTCGGCGCGGGTCTGAAGCGCGCCGACGTCCGCGCCCAGGTCCTCCGCGCCCCACGTCAGCCCGGCGAGCCGCGGGCTTGCGCCGCGATAAGTGCCGAGCGTGAAGATCGAGGCGGCGCTCTCGGTCGCGAGCACCACTATTTTGGTCGCGCCGTCCTCGATGCCGTGGAGCGCCTCGCGCACCGAAAGCTTCGCGTCGAGCAGCGTCACGTCGCCGCCGCCGCAAGCCTTTGGCAGCATGATGCCATCGGGGGCGCCGGTCATCACGACGTCGAGGTCGCCGTCGGCCAGGGGCGTAGAGAGCGCATTGATGCGCACGTAGATACGCGGCCTCGGGGCGGTGGCGCGGTGTGCGTTCAGGAAGGCGAGGGCGCTTCGCCGCGCCGCGTCCTTGGCGGCGGGCGCGACGGAATCTTCGAGGTCGACGATCAGCGCGTCGGCGCCGGCCCGCAGCGCCTTGTCGAGCTTGCGCTCGCTGTCGCCGGGCACGAAGAGGAAGGATCGCACCTAGCCAGCCCGCTTCTTCATGAAGGCCTGGCGGCGGCAGATCGCAACCAGCGTGTCACGCTGGTTGAAGCATTTGTGCTCGAACTCGACGATCCCCGCGTCGGGGCGCGACTTCGACTCGCGCTTCGCGATCACCTCGGTGGTGACGTGCACGGTGTCGCCCTGGAAGAGCGGATTTGGGAAGCGCACCTCGGCCATGCCGAGATTGGCGATCGTGGTTCCGACGGTCGTGTCGTTGACCGAAATGCCGATCATGAGGCCGAGCGTGAACAGCGAGTTCATGAGCGGCTGGCCCCATTCCGTCTCGGTCTCGCAGAACTGGCGGTCGATATGGAGCGGCTGCGGATTGAGCGTCAGGCTGGAGAAGAGGATGTTGTCCATCTCGGTGACGGTGCGCCGAAGCGGATGGTGGAAGAGCTGCTTGGGCGCGAAATCCTCGTAATAAAGTCCGGCCATCGGGGCCCCCTCCAAATCAAGACTAGCGGCTTGGGCACGGCGCCGGAAGGGCGTCCCGGCCGCCGGCAACGATTCGTTAAGTCTCTTTGTGCACCATTCGTTAACGTCGTTCGAAGCGGGAAACTGCTCGCGGGGCCGGGGATTTACATGAGCGCGATGGTTGAGAGCTTCGTCCAATGGGCTCGGAAAGCGCCGGTCGCTACCCGCGCCGGGGCGGCGCGCGAGCTGGCGCGCAACTACCTGCTTCCCGGCGTTCCAGAGGACGAGCGCGACGAGATCGAGGCGGCGATGACGGTGTTCCTCGACGACCCCGCGGTCGACGTGCGCGCGGTGCTCGCCGACGGGCTTTGCGACAGCGAGACGGCCCCGGCCCACATCATCATGTCGCTCACGGCGGACCGCGAGCCGATCGCAACGAAGGTGGTGGCGCGTTCGCCCGTTATCCTCGACTGCGAGCTCGTCGACCTGGTGGCGACGCGTCGCGAGACGATGCAGATCGCCGTCGCCAGGCGCCCGTTCCTGTCGCGCGCGGTCTCGGCAGCGATCGGGGAGGTCGGGACCGTCGAGGCGTGCCGAGTGCTCGTCTGCAACCCCGGCGCGCGGGTGCCGCGCTTCACACTCGACCGGATCATCGCCCGGCACGGCGACTCCCCGGAGCTGCGCCAGGCGCTGCTCGATCGTAAGGACCTTCCGCTCGACGTGCGCGAAATCCTGCTCGGCCGACTGGCCGAGGCGCTGCGCGAGCTGATTGTCGCGCACGGCTGGACGACGCCGGAGCGCGCCGCCGCGGTGACCCGGGACGCGCGCGAATGCGCAACGATTGCCGCCGCCTTCGAAGCGCCGGCGGAGAACATGCCGGCGCTCGTCACCCAGCTCATCGAGGGCGATGCGCTGACGCCCGCCTTCCTGATCCGCGCCGTTGCGTCGGGGCAGACGCTCCTCTTCGAGACAGCGCTTTCGGCGCTCGCAAAGGTGCCGCGCGAGCGGGTCTCGGCGCTGATCGCGTCCGCGCGCCCGGCAAATCTGCGCGCGCTGCTTGAGAAGGCGAAGCTGCCGACGAAGACGTTCCCGGTCTTCGCCGCCGCGATCGACGTGATCCGCCAGGGCGGCATGGATGCCGGGGAAGGCAGCGACTATCGGCGTGCCACGCGCCTGATCGACGCGATCGTCGCGCGCTACCAGAAGCGGGGGGACCACGAGCTCGACCGGATACTCGTTCTGCTTCGGCGCTTTGCCCGCGATGCCAAGCGCGTCGGCTGCGCGCGGCTACGCGGAGCAGCTCAGCGAAGCGGCTTAGAACTCCAACAAAGGTCGTCTTGCCCGGACCTGATCCGGGAATCCATTTGTGACCGCGGAGGCGAGCCGCGGCCGTCACGGAATGGATTGCCGGGTCGAGCCCGGCAATGACGACGAGGGCGTGGGGACACCGCACGGTCCGGCCAAATCGCCGCTTGTTTCGCCGGGTCGCCACGACCGTTTCTTAACCAATCGTTTTGCCTTCCTGGACAAGATGCCCGCCGTCGAATGCCGGTTTGGGCGGGTGTCTCGTATGGCAGCGTATCGACGGTCGGGCGCGTTCGCGCGTCTCGCACGTGTCGCCTTCATCGGATTTGCGCTCAGCGGGCTCGCCGCTTGCGGGCACCTGCTCGGCGGGAACCTCCGCGACCGCGACTGCATGGCGCGCGTCATGTATTTCGAGTCGATCCGCTCGAGCGACGAGGGGATGCTCGCGGTCGGCACGGTGGTGATGAACCGGGTCGGATCCAACAAATACCCAAACAGTGTCTGCGCGGTGGTCGGACAGCCGAACCAGTTCGCCCCAGGCGCTCTTTCCAATCCGATGCCCGCAGGAGCGAGCCGCGACCGCGCCTATCACGTTGCCGACCAGGTGCTGAGAGGCAGGCGCCACCGCGGTGTCGGCAAGGCGATGTTCTTCCATACCGCCGGGCGCACCTATGGCTACTCGAACATGCACTACGTGGCGGTCGCCGGCGGCAACGCCTTCTATGAGCGTCAGCAGACGGGCCGCGCCTATATCCCGCGCAGCGTGATCGCGGCGGCGGGTCCGCTCGATTCCGTCAGCGCGCCGCGCTGGTTCCTCGGCAGCGGCTATCGCGTCGTCACGGAGACGCCGGAGCCGCAGCAGCCGGCGCCTGTCTACGCCGCCGCCGCACCTTCGCAGCAGCCGGGATACGTGGGAGTGCCGCAGCCGCGGCCGGCCTACGTGGAGGCGCCGCAGCCGCTTCCACCGACGAGCATCGAGGCGATCATCCTCGCCAGTAACGGGCTAACTCTCGAGCTCAGTAGCGGAACTGCTCGGCGAGGATGCGCTCGTCCCACGAATGCTCGTGGTCGAACATGATGAGCGAGGCGACGCTGTGGTCCTCCTCGATCGCGACTTCGCTCACGCTCTTGAACTCCACGTGGTCGGCGACAGCGTTGACGGGGCGCTTGTCGGCTTCGAGCACGGCGATCAAGACCTTCACGTGGTTAGGCAGAAGCGCGCCCCTCCAGCTGCGCGGGCGGAATGCGCTGATCGGCGTCAGCGCCAGGAGCGGCGCGTCGATCGGCATGATCGGGCCATGGGCGGAAAGATTGTAGGCGGTCGAGCCGGCGGGCGTCGAAAGGAGCACGCCGTCGCAGATCAGCTCGTCGAGCCGCACGTGGCTGTCGACGCTGATCCTGAGCTTTGCCGCCTGGTAGGATTGGCGCAGCAGCGAGACCTCGTTGATGGCGTGCGCGCGGCTCGTTCCTTCTTCATTGACGACGGTTGCAAGCAGCGGATGGATGGTCTCGACCTTGGCGGCCGCCAGCCGCTCTATCAGCCCGTCGGCCCGATACTCGTTCATGAGGAAGCCGACCGAGCCGCGGTTCATGCCGTAGATCGGCTTTCCCGTGCTCATCGTCTCGTGCAGCGCTTTCAGCATCAGGCCGTCGCCGCCGAGCGCGACCACGACGTCCGCCTCGCCGACCGGCACGTCGCCATAGCGCGCACGCAGCGCCTCCGCCGCCTCAAGGGCCTCGGGCGCTTCGCTGGCCAGGAGCGCGATCTTGGTCATGGCGTCGTTCTATAGGCGGATTGGCGTAGTGAACAGTGAGAGGTGAGGGAGGAACGGGATGCCTGAGAACCGCGCTGCGACGCCCATGGTTCTGATCTACTGCCCGTGCTCGGACCTTGAATCGGCGAAGCGGATCGGCGGCGCGCTGCTTGATGCGCGGCTTGCCGGCTGCATCGACATCCTGCCCGGCATGGTGTCGCTCTATGACTGGCAGGGCGCCCGCGAGGAGGCGAGCGAGGCGGTGCTGATCGCCAAGACGAGCGCCGATGCCGCTCCGCGTGCCGCCGAATTCCTCGCCCGCGAGCATCCCTACGAGGTGCCCGCGATCCTGACGCTGCCGCTTGCCGGCGTGAACGCGCCCTATCGTGCGTGGCTCCTCGAGGGGATCGGCTGAGACAGGGTGGCAGGAACCATGGACGGCGCTGATTTGCGGGAGGGTCTTGCGGCCGCGATGTCTGCCATGTGAACGCCAGAAATGCGTCGCCGCGACGCCTCATCCGCGCCGCGGCGGCGCTTCATTTCGCCCGCTTAGTATCGGACAGAAGTCATCGGACCGACGCAGTCGAGGATTATTAATCGACTGCATCTTAGAAGTCGAAGAGCCCGGTTCTTGGGAGACCGGGTGGGGGGTTTGCTCGCCGTTCAGGTTAACCCTCTACCGACCAATCCCTGGCGTGTTGGTTAAGAGTCCGTTAGTCCTTTGTCGACCTCGAGCCGACAGTTGGACCGTCGTAAACGGCTCGCGTTCTGAGGAGAGTGGTGATGAGTAAGCTGAACATCGGCATCGAGATCCGCGATTTCGATTTGGAGCGCATGGGCTTTTCGCTCTCCGTCCTCGACGGGAGCAAGAAGCGGCAGTCTTCGGAAGCTTATCTGCGCATGACTCTCACCGAGCTGAATACTTTCCTCGGCGCACTGAAGGCGGCCGAAGACGACATCGACGTGTCGACGGTCGAGCCGTCGGGCGTCACCAAGCTGCCGACGGTGAAGGTGAGCCGCGCCCGCGAGGCGGAGAGCGCACCCGACTTCCGCGGCGAGAAGTTCATCGCCGCCGAATAGCCAGACCGCGGACGCGCTTGCGGCCGCCAGGGTTGAGGCGATCGGAATTCCTGAGCCCGGCGCACAAACGCGGCGCGCGGGCCGAGGTCGCCCCAATTCGTCCTTCTTGAGCTGACGCGGCTTCAGGCCGCTCGCTTCAGGTCGCGGTAGACGCTCCGTTCGAACGCGCCGTAGAGATCGAGCACGATCGGGTCGGCGAACGGCAATATCTGCGTCATGATCACGCCGCCGACGCGCTTCTTCCGGTCGATCCAGAAATACGTGTTAGCGAGACCGGCCCAGGTGAGACTGCCGGCGCTTCTGCCGTTCGGCGCGTCTTTCATGTTGATCAGAAAGCTCAGCCCCCATTTCTGCGACATGCCGGGGAAGAAATTGGCATCGTAGGAAAGCTGCGGCAGGTGGGTCTTCAAGACGCCCGCCTCGATCGCGCCGATGCTGTTCTCGCCCATCAGCGCCACGGTCTCCGGCTTCAGCACCTCGGTGCCGTCGCGCGCGCGGCCGTCGTTCAGCATCATCTGCACGAACTTCGCGTAGTCGCGGGCGGTGCCGTAGAGCCCGCCGCCGCCCATGAAAAATTCGGGCTCCTGCGAGATCTCATGTTCGATCGGCTTCAGCGAGCCGTCGAGCTGGCGCTGATGCACAGTCGCCAGACGCTTGCGCTGCGCCGGGCGGATGATGAAGGCGGTGTCCTTCATACCGAGCGGCTTGAAGAGGTTCTCGGAGAGATATGTCTCGAGGTCCGCGCCACTCAGCGCCTCGACCACCTGACCGACCCAGTCGATGGAGATGCCGTATTCCCACTTCTCGCCGGGCTCGGCGGCGAGCGGTTGTCCGAGCGAGCTCACCTTGCAGTCGACGAGGAGCGGGATGTCGTTTTCGCGCATATAGCGGTCCACCGAGCCGTTCCAGATGTCGTAGCCGAAGCCCGACGTATGGGTCAGCAGATGCCGGAGCGTGATCGGCCGGCGCGCCGGGCGCAGGATCGGCTTGCCGGCGTCGTCGTAACCCTCGAGCACCTTCGGATTCGCAAGGCCGGGGACCACGCGGCTGATCGGCTCGTCGAGATCGACCTTTCCCTGTTCCACGAGCTGCATTGCGGCGGTGCCGACCAGCGCCTTCGTCATCGAGGCGTACCAAAGCACGGAGTCGGGCGTCATCGGGACGCCGGTCGCGAGGCTGCGAACGCCGGCCGAGCCCTCGTAAAGCGTCTCCTTGTCGTCGACGGCTACGGCGATCACGCCGGGCACGCGCCCGGCGTCTACAGCGTCCTGCAGAAGATCGTCGATCGCGCTCTTGCTTTCGACGTCGACCAGCATGGTTTTCCCTCCCTAAGCATTTTCAGTTCGCGGCAAGTGCGTCGAGGCTTGCCGTCTCGCCGGCAATATCTTCCACTTCTTCGCCGCCGGCCATGAGCGTGAGCAGCTCGGTGCTGCTTCTTTCGCCGCGGCGGAAGCTCGCCGCGACCTTGCCCTGGATCAGGACGGTGAAAAGGTCACCGACCGACATCGCGTGATGGGCGTTGTGCGTGATGAAGACAATGCCGACGCCCTGCGCCTTCGCGGCGTTGGTGAAGCGGAGCACGGTCGCGGCCTCTTTCACGCCGAGCGCCGAGGTCGGCTCGTCGAGGATCAGGACGCGGGCGCCGAAATACATCGCCCGACCGATCGCCAGCACCTGCCGCTCGCCGCCGGAGAGCGAGCCGACCAGCTGGTCGCCGTCGTGCACGCGGGTGATGCCGAAGCGGCGGATCTGCTGAAGCGCGATCTCGTTGGCCTTCTTGGTATCGAGGCGCGAGAAGACGCCGCGTCCCTTCTTCGGCTCGGCACCGAGGAAGAAGTTTCGTCCGACGCTCATCAGCGGGATCGTGCCGACATCCTGATGCACCGTGGCGATACCGCGGGCGCGCGCGTCGCGCGGGTCGGCGAAGCGCACCTCCTCGCCGCCGAGCAGGATGGTACCGCTGGTCGGCCGGTGGAAGCCGGAGAAAATCTTGATCAGCGTCGACTTGCCGGCGCCGTTGTCGCCGAGCAGGCACACGACCTTGCCGGGAGGGACGGAGATCGAGACGTTGCTCAGCGCCTCAACGCCGGCAAAGCGCTTCGAGACGTTGCGGAGCTCGATCAGCGGGGTCGCTTCGCTCATCGCCGGGGCTCCTAGGCCGTGCTCATGGCGAGGCGGCGGAAATAGTGGTTGGCGAGCACGGCGAGCATCAGAAGCACGCCCAGGAAGAGCTGCACCCAGTCGGTGCTCCAGCCGGTGTAGAAGATGCCGACATTGATGATCCCGAAGATCATCGTGCCGAGGAAGACACCGAGCGCCGAGCCATAGCCGCCGCCAAGGAGCACGCCACCGATCACCGCCACGATCGGGGCCTGGAAGACGTAGCCGAGCCCGGCCGTGGCGTTGCCGGAATGGTATTCGACCGCCTGGATGATGCCGACGAGGGCGGCGCCGACGCCGGTGCCGACGAAGAGCACGATCTTGACGAAATGCGTCGGGACGCCGGCGCCGCGGGCGGCGGTCGGGTTGCCGCCGGTCGCGAATATCCAGTTGCCGAACGCAGTCCGCGCCAGCACCCAGCCGCCGAGAAGCGTCACGCCGAACCACCAGAGGATCGCGACGTTGGCCTCGCCCCAGGACGAGCCGAATACCGCAGCGACGAGCGGCGGCGTCTTCACCGAGACCGTCGTCGTGTTGCTCATGAGCCGCGCCAGGCCGAGCGACAGCCCGCCGACGCTGAAGCTCCCGGCAAGCGTGACGATGAAGGAGGGGAGCCCGGTGCGAACGACGAGGAAGCCGTTCAAGAGCCCGACCGCGGCGCCGAGGCCGAGCGCTGCGGCGATCATCGGCCAGATCGGGAGCCCGAACACCGTCGTGCCGATCGCAACCGTGATCGAGGAGGCTCCGACCACGGCGCCGACGGAGAGATCGAACTCGCCGGCGACCATCAGGATGCCGACCGGTATCGCGATGATGCCGAGCTCGGCTGCCGTATTCATCCAGCCGGCGGTGCCGTCGAACGAGACGAAACCCGCCTCGTAAGCAGTGACGGCGAAGAAGCCGTAGACCAGAACCGTCGCGATGAATGCACCGAACTCCGGCCGGTGCACGATGCGCATCCAGCCCCGACGCCGCCCGACATCCGGTGCGATCGGCGCGACGGCGAGCCCCGTGTCGGCCTCGGAACTCATCTTTGCACTCTCGGTCTCATGGCGAACGGCCCGCTCCTCGGCATTTTAGACTCAAGCCGGCTCGCCGCGGCGGTGACCGCGTGCGAGCCGACCGTGGCGCAAGGGAGGCGCGCCTAGGATGCGCCGCGAACGCCCGGATATGCCTTGTTGACCCGCAGGACCTCGTCGACATTGTCCTTGGTGATCATGAGTGGCCCGGTGGAGATCTGCCCGAGCGGGAGCATCTTGTACTTCACATACTGGTATGCGGCGAGAAGCGCGTAGTAGCCGTCGAGATAGGGCTGCAGGTCGGCGATGAAGAGGAGGTCGCCGTCCTTGAGAGCCTGAAGCGAGCCGAGCGAAAGGCCGAGCGATCCGTTCGCCACATGGCGGCCGGTCTGCTTCACCGCCTCGACCGAAGCGACGGCTTGCAGCGCACCGATCGTCCACATGCCGTCGATCCTCGGATCGGCTTGCAGCGCGCCCTTGATGGCGTTGGTCACGAAGGTCTGGTTGGAGGCATCGGAGAACTGGATGATCAGCACTTTCGAATCGCCGCCCGCCGCCTTGAAGGCGTCGTTGTAGCCCTGGCAGTCGAGATCAAGCGTCGTGTTGCCGGGCACGTGGTCGACGCAGAGCCCGAACTTGGCGCCTGCCTTCACTTCCATCTCGCCGACCGAACGGCCGAGGTCGCGGGCGCTGAAGCCGACGTAGGAGATCGCGCCGACATCCTTCCACGAGGCGCCGCCGTCGTGCTGGATGATCACCGGAATGCCGCTTGCGGTGATGTCCTTGATGATCGGATCGAGCGTGTCGGGAAAGTAGTTGCCGATCACCATGGCGTCGGGCTTGCGGCTCGCGGATTGCTTCACGAGCTTGGCGTAGTCGGCGAGGAAGTTGTTCGGGTCGGTGCCGGTGACCCACTGATAGTTGATGCCGAGGTCGTGCGCTGCGTCGTCGCCGCCTTTCTTCATGGCGCCGAAGAACGGATCCCAGAGCGGGCCGCCGAGCATGAAGATCGTCGGCTTGTCCTCGGATGCCGATGCGGGAACAACCGCCGCCGAAACGGCGAGCGCAAAAGTCGCACCGGCAAGGGCGGCG
The DNA here is from genome assembly GCA_963761005.1 of uncultured Alphaproteobacteria bacterium. Lineage (GTDB taxonomy): Bacteria > Pseudomonadota > Alphaproteobacteria > Rhizobiales > Afifellaceae > DASWJZ01. Next base: position 53,534 of record CAVXFK010000015.1, on the reverse strand, counting down.
CTCGCAACAACAGACAGCGCAGTGCATCGAGACTTCATCGTTTCCTCCTTGACGCGTTCGTTCCGCCGGCGGCGCGGCTCGCCCGTCGTCAAGCGGGCGTTTCGTGACTCTTATAGGCAGGCGCGGCCTCGCGCCGGAGTCGTGGTTCGGCATGTCGCCATCGCGATTCGCGATAAAGCGGCGGCGCGGGTCTGAGAGGCGCCTACGAAGCCGCTTCCGCTTGACGAAAGCCGCTTATCATCTCTTTGAGGAGGCCGAGAATGGAAGCGCGGCTTTCGTCAAGCTGTCCGGAGGGTGCGCCGAGGCCGATGACGGCAGGTGCGCCGAGGCGCGAAGGCAGACAGACGGCGAGGACGCGCTCATCCGGCGTGTCGAGGCTGAGGCTCTCCGCGTGGCCCGCGGCACGGCATTCCTGAAGCCTGCGCAGGAAAGCCTTGGCGTCGACTTGCAGCCGTCCGAAATGGCCGACGGCGTTGGCATGCTGCACGATGCCGCGCACCTCCTTCTCCGGAAGATCGACGAGCAGCATCTCGCCGATCGCGTCGTGGCAGAGCGGGCGGAGCGCGCCTGGACGGGGCCGAGCGATCGCATCGTCGGGGCGCCGCCAGACGGCGTAGGCATATTGCGCAAAAATACCGTTCCTGACGGCGAGGCTGACGCTGCAGCCGGTCATGTCGGAGAGCCGATCGAGCGCGCGCTGAAGGCTGCCCTGCCGGTAGAGGAGATCGTGCACCCAGCTTCCAAGGAAGACCGCACGGAGACTTGGCATGTAGCGCCGCGAGCGCGGATCGCGGTCGATGAACCCGGCCTTGTTCAGGCTCTTCAGCAAGGTCGAGGCGCTCGACTGCGGGATGTTCAGCACCTCCGAGACCGCGTTGACGGAGAGCGGCTCGCGATAGACGGAGAAGAGCTCGATCACCTCAAGCGCACGGACGGCGGACTTGACGGCGCTCGGCTGCGGCGCCGGCGTGCGCCGCTCGCGGCGCGCGTGAGCGACGCGGCGCTCATGCTGCCGCTCCTCAATCTTGACGTCCGGTTCCTTGAGCAGCATCGCTCGTTACCTTCGCTCGTAGACTGCTCTCACCGTCTGTCGCCTCGCACCCACGGTTCAGCTCAGCGCGAACTGCGGCAGCGTTATCTCGTCCGACACCTTCTCGAAGGTGACGCGAAGCGGCGCGCCGATCCTTGCAGCGCTCAGGTCGCCGATGAGGTTCGACAGGAAGAGTGGCCCTTCCGCGAGCGCGACGAGGCAGACGGGGTAGGGCAGGGCCTCCTTCATTCCGCTCCAGTAGAGCTGATGGAACACGACCCAGGATTCGAGCTGACCGTCGCCGCTCACCGGCCGCCACGATTGTTCTGCGCTCAGGCATTTCGGGCAGACGGGAAGCGGCGGGAAATGCGCGTCGCCGCATTGGTCGCAATATTGGATCGCAAGCTGGTGCTTTCGCGTATGCTCGAAGAACGGCGCGGTGAGCGGCGTGATCTTCGGGAGCGGCCGTTCGATCGCCATCGCGGGCCTCAATCGCGCGAATAGAGGATGACGCGCGTGCAGGGGGTCGCCTGCGCGTATTGCACGACCTCGCAGTCCGGCACTTGGCGCGCGCCGCACTCACCACGGATCTGGCGGACTGCTTCAACGTTCAGCGCCCAGCCCTGCATGTAGGAGTTCGAGAGGTGGCCGCCGTCGGTGTTGGTCGGCAGCTTGCCGCCGAGCTTCAGCGCGCCGCCCTCGACGAAGCGCCCGGCTTCGCCGCGCGGGCAGTGGCCGAGGCCTTCCAGGCTGAAGAGCACGGTCGGGCTGAAATTGTCGTAGCACATCAGTGCGTCGACATCGGAAAGGTCGATGCCGGCCATTTCACGCGCGTCGGTGCCGGCCGCGGCGACATGGTCGAACCAAAAATTCCGATCGAAGTTGGAGATCGAGCTGTCGCGATAGCTCTCGCGCGCGCCGAAGCCGCTGATCCTGACCGGCGGCTTCTTCAGATCGCGCGCGCGCTCAAGCGTGGTCAGGATGAGGCACACCGCGCCGTCGTTGATCAAACAGTAGTCGAGAAGGCGGAGCGGCTCGACGATCGGCCGCGCGCTCTCGTGGTCGTCGATCGTGATCGGCTTCTTCATCACGGCGTCCGGATGCAGCGCGGCGTGAGCGCGAAAGGCGACCGAGACCTCGGCGAGCTGCCGCGTCGTGGTGCCATAAAGCTCCATGTGGCGGCGGAACATCATCGCATGCGCCGCGCCGGGCGAGGTGAAGCCCCAGGGGTCCCAGAAGGAGCCCATCTCGGAGCCTCCGTAATAGACGCGGCGCGAGCGGCCGATATTGGCGTAGAGGAGGGCGATGTAACTCGCCTGGCCGGTGGCGAGCGCGAGCGTCGCCTCCACGATGCCGATGCCCGACATGCGCCCGTGGCGGGGCAGCGTCATCGTCCAGCGTGGATCAAGGCCGAGGACGTCGCCCATCCTCTCGTAATCGGGGATGCGGCAGACGAGCATGCCGTCGACTTTGCTCTTTTCGAGCCCGCAATCTTTGAGCGCGGCGCGGAAGGCGTCGGCGGCGAGGCCGTATTCGTCGGTCTTCGGGAAGCTCCCGTAGGAGGTCGTGCCGACGCCGATGACGGCAGCGCGGTCGCGAAGGCCAACGTCTTCGTTCATCACGCTCCTCGCGCTCACGCGCATTGCCGCCGGGACGCTTCGCGGCAATGCAGACGGTCGCTAGACGCGGGAGGATGCGAAGAACGACCTGCCGAAAGCGTCCCGGCGGTGTGCACGTCGATGCACAGCAGCGTCAGAATGATGCATTATATAATCGTGTCAAGGGGTCGCTAGCGACCCAGAATGCCGCGCGTGCCGACGAAGACCGCGTAAAGTGAGGAGGCGGCGGTTATGAAGAGCCTGTTCCGTTTCGGCCCGCCGAACGTCAGGTTCGTGACCGCCTCGGGGATGCGGACCTTGCCGATCAGCTCGCCGTCCGGCGCGATGCAGTGGACTCCATCGGCGGCACTCGTCCAGATGTTGCCGGCCTCGTCGACGCGGAACCCGTCCGGCACACCGGGCGAGATCTCGGCGAAAACCCGCGGATTTAACAGCCGGCCGTCCTCGGCTGCGTCGAAGGCCATGATGTTGTGCGGGCCGGCCTGCACGTGGCTGCCGCCGGAGTCCGCGACATAGAGGATGCGCTCGTGGGGGGAGAAAGCGAGGCCGTTCGGCTTGACGAGCGTGTCGGTCGCAATGCTCAAGGCGCCGGTCTTGGGATCGAGGCGGTAGACGTTGCAGGCGCCGATCTCGCTCTCGGCGCGGTCGCCCGTGTAGTCGCTCAGGATGCCGTAGTCGGGATCGGTGAACCAGATGCTGGAGTCTGAGCGGACCACGATATCATTAGGCGAATTCAAACGCTTACCGTTGAAACGATCGGCCAGCACGGTAAGCTTTCCGTCGGCTTCCGTACGCACGACCCGGCGTCCGCCGCTCTCGCAGGTGAGGAGTTGCCCCTCGCGGTCGCGCGTGTTGCCGTTGGCTTTCCCGGAAGGGTAGCGGAGCACGGCAGCGGACTGGCCCTCGCCCCAGCGCATCAGCCGGTCGTTCGGGATGTCGCTCCAAACGAGCATGTCGAACGCCGGGAAGTAGATCGGCCCCTCAGCCCAGCGCATGCCAGTATAAAGGCGTTCAAGCGGGGCGTTCGCCACGACAAGCGGGCGGAAGCGGGCGTAATTCAGGATCTCGAACTCGTCCTGCATCGCGCCTTTCGGTCCTCCTTCGCTCCGTCCGGCTGAGGCTGCCCGCGGTCGATGCGCCCCGCTCCCGCCGCCGCCATTTTGCGGCGCCAGCCCGGAGACGCCAGCATTTCTCAGAGGCACGATTGACACGCCCTGCGTCGACGCAATAGCTATAAAATGCATCATTTGGAGCGTCAATTCGCTCCCGTTTATAACGACGCGGCGTCCGCCCCGGGGGGCGCAGGCGAGAATCCAGGTGAAGCAGCCCTTGGCCAGTTCGCGTCCCCCCGAACCCGATCGCACCGAGGCCGACCGCAAAGGGGGAATGCTTTCCGGCATCCGGGCGCTCGAGGTGGCCGACGAGTCCGCCGAATATTGCGGGCTGCTCCTTGCCGGTCTCGGCGCCGATGTCGTCAAGCTCGAGCCGCCGGGCGGGAACGCGACGCGCAGGATCGGTCCCTTCCTGAACGACGCGCCGGACCCGGAAACCTCGCTCTATTTCTGGACCTACAATCGGGGAAAGCGCTCGCTCGTATTAGACCCGGCGTCGGCGGAAGGGCGCGAACGTGCGCTCGGGCTCTTTGCGGAAGCGGACGTGCTCCTCGATTCAAGCCGCGGCAGCTTCGAGGCGGCGCTGAACGTGAGCCGGGCGGAGCTTCTCAGGCGCTTCCCGCGCCTCATCATCGCGCGCATGACGCCGTTCGGCGACGAGGGGCCGTGGCGCGACTACAAGGGCTCCGACCTCGTTCACCTCGCGCTCGGCGGGGTGATGATGAACTGCGGCTACGACCCCGACCCGTCGAACCACTACGACCTCCCGCCGATCGCACCACAAGTTTGGCACGCCTATCACATCGCCGGCGAGCAGCTGACGATCGGCATCCTCGCAGCGCTCGTCGCGCGCTCCGGTTCGGGCAGGGGGCAGGATGTCTCCTGCGCGGTGCACGAGGCGGTCGCCAAGAACACCGAGCTCGACCTGATGTCGTGGGTGATGCGGCGCGCGCCGCTCTACCGGCAGACTTGCCGCCATGCACAGGAGACGGTCAGCCGCGTTCCGAACATCAGCCACACGAAGGACGGCCGCTGGTTCATGAGCTGGAACGTTGGCGCGCGCGACCGGGCGAACCTCGTCCCGTTTCTCGCAAGCTACGGAATGGCGGCCGACCTCGACAATCCCGACGGCAACACCGATTCCAGCGCGCGCAACATTCCCGGCACGTCCGCAACCGACGAGAAGAGCGCGCATCTGCTGGAGGTGATCCAGCGCTTCGTGCGCGCGCACACCTATGACGACATGCCTTGGGCGAAAGCGCAGGCCGCCGGGCTCCTGTGGGCGCCGCTGCGCAAGCCGCACGAAAATGCCGACGACCCGCATTGGCTGGCACGGAAGACATTCTCCGACGTCTTCTATGAGCGGCACGGCAGGAGCTTCCGCTTCCCGACCAGCAAATGGCTGAGCTCGGAGACGGCGTGGCAGGGCGCAAGTTCTTCGCCGACGATCGGCGAGCATGACGCGGCACCGTTCCCTACCGAGAACGACCGCCCGAAACCGGACGTGCGCAGCCCGGCCGTCGAGCGGCGCTCGGCGCGCGCCAAACCCTTCGCGCTGCAGGGCGTGCGCATCCTGGACTTCTCTTGGTTCCTCGCTTCGGCGGGCGGCACGCGACTCGTCTCCGCGCTCGGCGCGGAGTGCATCAAGGTGGAGTGGAAGGAAAACCCCGACACGCGGCTTGCTGCGATGGCGCCGATCGGTGGACGCGCTGCGCGCGAGGCTGCGACTGCGCCGCTCAAAGGCGTCGACGATCCGGACATGGGCGGGCAGTTCAACAACAAGAACGCCGGCAAGTACGGCCTGTCGCTCAACATCCGCCATCCGAAAGGGCTGGAGATCGCCAAGAAGCTTGCGGCGATTTCCGACGTCGTCGCCGAAGGGTTCTCGCCGGGCGTACTCGAGAGGCTCGGGCTCGGCTACTCGGTGCTGAAGGAAATCCGTCCCGACATCATCTACGTGCAGCAATCCGGGATGGGGAGCCAAGGCACTTACGGAAGGCTCCGGACCGTCGGGCCGATCGCCGCCTCTTTCGCCGGCACCAACGAGATGTCAGGGCTGCCGGAACCAGCGATGCCGGCCGGCTGGGGCTATTCCTATCTCGACTGGATGGGCGCCTACGGATTCGCGCAGGCGATCCTCGGCGCGCTCTACTACCGCCAGCAGACCGGCCGCGGGCAGTGGATCGACGCATCGCAATGCGAGGCCGGCATCTTTCTCTGCGGCCAGGCGATCCTCGACTGGTCGGCGAACGGCCGAGTCTATCAGCGCACCGGTAACCGCTCTCCCGATCGAAGCGCTGCGCCGCACGGCGCCTATCGCTGCGCCGGCGAGGACCGGTGGATCGCGATCGTCTGCACGAACAACGCCGACTTCGCGGCGCTCGCGAAGACCGCCGGGCATCCCGATTGGGCGCGTAACGGTCGCTTCGCAACGCTTGCCGGCAGGCTCGCCAACGAGGACGCGCTCGACAGTCTGGTCAATGCATGGACCGTTGGCGAGGACGCGTACGTCCTGATGCATCGGCTGCAGGCGGCGGGCGTTGCCGCCGGCGTCTGCCAGACGGCGGAGGATCGCTGCGATCACGACCCGCAGCTCGCCGCGCTCAAATGGCTGACCGAGGTGACTGGCACGAGGATCGGCACCTGGCCGGTCGCGGAGCTACCGGCGAAGCTCAGCGAAACGCCCGCCTATATCGGCGGCCTGCCGGACCGCGGCGCCCCCTGCTACGGCGAGGACAACGAGTGCGTGCTCGGCGAGCTGCTCGGCTATTCGACGCGCGACATCCGGGCGCTTGAGGCCGAAGGCGTGATTTAGAAACAAAAGACGACGCGAGCGACGGAAGGAGCACGCGGATGAACGTAGCGGTCAGGACCAAGCAACCGATCGTTCTCGACGAACAGCGCAAGCTCGATCATTTCATCGCGGGCAGCGCGCATCCGCCGGCGTCAGGCGCCTATCTCGCCAACTACGATCCGCGCACCGGCAAGGCGATCCGCCCCGTGGCGGACGGCGACGAGCGCGACGTCGAGGCTGCGATCGCTGCGGCGCGCGCGGCGTTTCCGGCATGGCGCGACTGCCGGCCGATCGTGCGCGGACGCGTGCTCCTGAAGATCGCCGCGAAGATCCGCGAATACGTCGCCGAACTGTCGCTGCTCGAGACGCTCGAGACCGGCAAGCCCGACTGGCAGGCGCGCGCCGACATGGAGGTCGCGGCGCAGTATTTCGAGTTCTACGGCGGTCTCGTGAACGCGCTGACCGGCGAGACGATCAATATCGGCGCCGGCTACCACTCGTTCACGCGGCGCGAGCCCTATGGCGTGGTCGGCGTCGTCCTGCCGTGGAACGTGCCGCTCAACCAGGCGGGGCGCGGCATCGCTCCGGCGCTCGCCGTCGGTAACGTCGTCGTGGCGAAGCCGTCGGAGAAGACATCGTCGACGCTGGTCGAGCTGGCGCGGATCGCGGTCGAGGAGTGCGGCATGCCGCCGGGCGTGCTGAACGTCGTCCTCGGCGAAGGCAAGAAGGCCGGCGCGGCTGTGGTCAAGCATCCGGCGGTGCAGAAGGTTGCCTTCACGGGAAGCGTTCGTGCCGGCCGCGAGATCGGCCGCGTCGCGGCTGAGCGCATCATTCCGCTGACGCTTGAGCTCGGCGGCAAGTCGCCGAACATCGTCTTCGAGGATGCCGATCTTTCGGCAGCGATCCCGAACTCGGCGTGGGTCTTCACCTTCAACGCGGGACAGGTCTGCTCGGCCGGCACGCGCTGCCTCGTGCAGGAATTGATCCACGACGAATTCGTCGAGGGCTTGCGCGCGGCGGTGAAGCAGTTCTCCGTCGGACCCGAGAGCGACGCCAAGATCGGCCCGATCACCACGCAGGCGCAGTTCGAGAAGGTGCAAGGCTACTACGCCCTCGCCAAGAAGGAGGGCGCGACGCCATTCCTCGGCGGCGAGCTACCCGACGACGCGCGGCTCAAGGTCGGCTGGTTCGTGACGCCGACGATCTATACCGGCGTCAAGAATGACATGCGGATCGCGCGCGAGGAGATTTTCGGCCCCGTCGTGACCGTGATTCCGTTCAAGGATGAAGCCGAGGCGATCAGAATAGCCAACGATTCCGACTACGGGCTGGTGGCGACGGTCTGGACGCGCGACCTCTCCCGCGCGCTCCGCATGTCGGCGGCGCTCGACGTCGGTCAGGTCGCGGTCAACGAATGCCTCGCGGGTGGCGTTGAGACGCCGTTCGGCGGCTTCAAGCACAGCGGCTACGGCCGCGAGAAGGGACTTGAGGCGCTGCACGCTTATACGCATGTGAAATGCGTCACCATGAAGATCGCGCCGGCCTAGCCTCCATCGACAAGGATTTCATCGCCGATGCACTACGATCCCCGCAACGAGGCGCACGGGCTGCGTCACAATCCGCTGAACGCGCTGGTCTTGCCGAGGCCCATAGGCTGGATCTCGACGATCGGCAGGAACGGCGTGAACAATCTCGGCCCTTACAGCTATTTCAATCTTGTGGCGGCGACGCCGCCATTCGTGATGTTCGCCAGCGACAGACGCAAGGATTTGCAGCGAAACGCCGAGGAGACCGGGGAGTTCGTGCACAGTCTCGCGACCTTCGACCTGCGCGAGGCGATGAACGCGTCGTCCGCCGAGGTCGATGCCTCGGTGAGCGAGCCGGAGATGATCGGACTTGAGATGGCGCCGTCGCGCTCCGTCAAACCGCCGCGCGTGGCGAAGTCGCCGGCAGCGCTCGAATGCCGCTACGTGAAGACCGTAGAGCTTACCGGCAGCAACGGCAGCCACCCCTCGCATTCGGTCGTCTTCGGCGAGGTGGTCGACATCTATATCGACGACTCCGTGATCTTCGACGGCATGGTCGACATCGCAGCGATGCGGCCGCTCGGCCGCCTCGGCTACATGGAATATTCGGCCGTGGAGAAGACCTTCACCATGCTCCGTCCGGGCAGCAAGGCATAGGCGCGAAGGCGCGAGGCGGTGCCGCCCCTATCTGGTCGGGCTCTTCGCGCAGCGCCGGCAGATCGGCGGGCTCACCGGCGGCAGCATCGAATAGCGAGGCGAAAGGCGCGGCGCCTCAGCCGCGCTTCGCCTTCGCCGACTTCGCCTTGATCTCCCGCAGGATCGGCTTGATGTAGCTTTTGAATTTTTCCGGGTTCTCGGTCATCGGGAAGTGGCCGATGTCGCGCATGTGTATCCACTTCGAGCCGGGGATCATCGAGGCGAGCTGCTTCCCTTCCTCCACCGTCGCCGACCAGTCGTAGTCGGCGTTGAGGAGATAGACGTCGAGCTTCGACGTATCGATGTCCTTCGCCGTGTCGGTCAGGTCGTGGTCCTCCACATAATAGTGGAGGTCGCCGGGGAAGACCGACGGGGCGCTCTGCGCATAGAGCCAGATCGTCTCGCGGCGGTACTCTTCGGGGCTGTTCGGCGAGCACTGCGTGTGCTGGAGCGCTGCGCGCGTGTCGTTCGACGTGGTCGGATGCCAGTACCAGTCCGTCAGCGTTCCGGGCTCCGGGCTCTTGATCAAAGGCTCGATGGCAACGGTCGCGCGGAAGTGCTCCGGGTGATAGAGCGCGAGATCGGTGGCGAGCAGCCCACCCATCGAGCAACCGATGAAGACAGGCTTTTCAAGATCGAGCGCGCGCTTCAGATCGAGCACGTAGCGCATGAAGAATTCGGCGGTGAGCTTGTAGCCGGTCTCCCAATAGCGGTCGGAGAGCGGCGGCAGCGACTTGCCGTGATAGGGGAGGTCCCAGGCGATGAAGCGGAAGTCCTTGGTCAGCTCCTCGTCCTCAAGGAGATGCCGCCACTGCCTCGCGTCGGTGCCGGCCGTGTGCTGCAGCATCACCGGGATGCCGGTTCCCGCCTGCTCCAGATAGATGCGGTACTCGGTCCGGCTGGTGGTCAGGTAGAGGTAGCCGCATTCAATGTTTGCGTAGCGCGCCTTGGCCATGTCCGTCACGCCTTCTTCTTGTTTGTTTCAAGACGCATCACGGCGAGGATCCGCTGCATCGCGCTGTAATAGGCGTAGAGCGAGGAGAGATCGCCGCCGAGCCGCATGCCGTGATGGATGGCGGCCGGGAAGAAGTCGTTGCAGAGCCGTTTCGGATTGGTCTTCAGCACTTCCTGCCAGGTGCGGCGCGGGCCGCCGACATAGATGGTGGAGGCCATGTAGCCGTCCGACCCTTCCTGGAAGTTCGTCACCTTGCCGTGCTCGATCTGCATGAAATATTCGTCCGCTTCATTGGTGTAGAAGCGGATGACCGCGTTCCAGAAGCGCGCAGCGATCGCCCATTCCGGGTCGGCGTTGAGCGTCTTCTTGATCGCGTCGACCGGAAGCGAAAGCCGATCCCTGGCGGGCGCTGCGGCCATGCTGCCTCCTCCTCACGTCTTGGTTGGCCTGCCGCCGGCCGTCTGGCCGCTCGCGGCGAGGGGTTTTATGCCCCTTCGTTGCCTCATCGTTTTGACGCTTTCCACTGTCGCGCGGGAAGCGTCCGCAAGAAATCATGTACATGATATGTAAGAGCGCCGCGACGCGGGCTTTCAGGCCGCACCGGGCCGGAGCTACTCTATCCGCCGCCCGCGGAATCCGCCGCGCCCGAGGGGAGGGGCGGTGTCCCGGGCGGAGCCGAAAACGTGGCAATCCCGGCCTGGCGGGCAGTATCATTGAGTGGAAAGACCTTAAGGGTCCCGGTATAGAGTGCGTGTCTTGGAAGTTGTGGCACAGTGGCGCAGTGCGTTGCCTCCCCTGAGACCGGTTCGGGAGCTTCCCACGTGAAAGTCCTGGAAGGGCAGACGACGACGCAGATGGACACTCCGCTCGCGCCTCGCGGCGCCGGGCAGCAGACCCCGGCCAAGCCGGCCGCCGATCCGCTCGGCGACTGGTCGCTCGCCCCCAAGCGGACGGCGGAACACCAGGTTGCGGAATTCCTGCGCGAGAAGATCATCGCCGGCCTGATCGCGCGCGGTCAGAAGCTCAAGCAGGCGGAGCTCGCGAAATCGCTCGGCGTGTCGATCACCCCGGTGCGCGAAGCGCTGAGGCTGCTTGAGGCGCAGGGCTATGTGCAGGTTTCCGCGCATCGCGGCGCGGTGGTGGCGCCGTTCCTGATCGAGCACGTCGAAGAGCACTACCGGTTGCGCCTGCTTCTCGAACCGCAGCTCGCCTTCCACGCCTCGACACGGCTGCAGCCGGCAGACCTCGCCATGCTGAAGCAGCTCAACGATGAGATGGCGGCCGCCGGACCGAATGCGCCGCATCGTCTGCTCAGGGAGAACAACTTCCGCTTCCACTTCCGTCTCTACGAGCGGGCCGAGCAGCCGCAGACGCTCGACTTCGTCCGCATCCTTTGGGCCAAATACCCCTTCGACCTTCTGACCATCATCCCCGGCCGCCCGACCAACGTCTCCGACGAGCACGCCGACATCCTCGAAGCGCTCGACGCACGCGACCCGAAGCGGGCGATGAGCGCCATGGCCGCGCACATCAAGGCGGGCTGGCTCGCCTTCGACGCGATGTATCCGTCGCCGCCTCGGCGGGTCTAAAGAATGCATCATATTTGAGTGGTGCGCCGCGCTGAGGTCGTCTCGGCCGGTTGGGCGCGGGATGAAAAGATCGCGCAGAGGTAGCGGAGAGCGCTCGGGAACGCTGGCCTGGTTTCGGACAGGATCTCTGGAACCTGCCCGGAAAGTTGCGCAGTACGCAGCTTCGGAGGCTCGCCCCCGCGGCTCGGCTTCCCGCATTTCCGCGCTTCGAATTGAGCAGGCCGCGGCGGTCGGTCCACGGCCTTGCGCACGGCTTGCCGCGGCTTCCCACCTTCGTTGACGCTATCACTATAAAATGCATTATACGCGAAGCGAACCGCGGGATGAGCCCCGCAAGAGGTTTCGCCTTCACCAATCATGGGAGGGGAAAACGTGCGAAAATTCTCTCTAGCGATCGTCGCGCTCGGTCTTGCGGCCGTGTTCGGCGGCGCCGTCACTGTCGCGCAATCGCCGGCGCTGGCACAGGTGCCGCCGGAGCCGTCGGCGGAGCAGAAGGCGAAGGACCTCGCCAACGTCCCGCCCGACGCGCTGCAATACTATGAGGGCTATTGGTTCGCCGGCCCGATCATCAACGACCCGCTCAAGGACTGGAAGCCGAATCCGCCGCCTTGGCAGATCTGCCTGAACGAGTCCTACATGGGGAACTCGTGGCGCGCCAATCTGGCGGCCGAGTTGAAGCTCCTCACGGAACAGCTTGCCAAGCAGGGCCTCGCGAAGCCGGAGCTCAACATCACGAACTCCAACGGCGACATCAATCTCGAGCTGACGCAGCTTAAGGCGCAGGTCGCGCAAGGCTGCGATCTCATCATGAGCTATCCAGGCTCCGCCACGGGCCTTTGCGCCGGCATTGCCGAGGCGGCTCAGAAGGGCGCGCTGTTCGTGGCGATCGACTCGCCGGTCACCTGTCCAGGCGCCCTCAACATCGCGACCAACCCCTATTACCGCGGCAATTTCGAAGGCGGCTGGATCGCCGACAAGCTCGGCGGCAAGGGCACCATCGTCGTCATGAACGGTCAGCCTGGAACCGCCAACACGGTGGCCCAACAGCAAGGCCTTGAAGACGCGGTGGCGAAATTTCCCGACATCAAGGTGCTCGGGGCGCTCTACGGCATGTGGACGCCGTCGGTCGCCAAGTCCGAGATGCTGAAGTTCCTTGCCACACACCCGCAGCCCGTCGACGCGGTCTTCTCGACCGGCAACATGGGCGTCGGCGTCGGGCAGGCGCTCGAGCAGTCGGGGCGGCCGGTCTCCATCATCACCGAGGTGACCAATCTCTGCAGCTTCCTCGCCTACTGGAAGGAAAAGAACCTGACCGCCAACACGTTCGTGCAGGACGGCGGGCCGATGCTCTACGCCTCGTTCGTCCCGGCGCTGCACGCCATGGCGGGGCAGAAGCCGAAGGTGAACACGATCTTCATGCCGCTGCCGACGATCACCAACGAAAACTTCAATGACTACTACGAGCCGTCGATGACGGTGCAGAGCACCTGCTTTGCAAACGGCAAGGATCTGCACCTCGTCCCGAACTCGTATTTCGACCAGTTCTTCACGGGCGACGCGAAGGTGCCCGAGGTCCAGATCGTGCCGACTCCCTAGCCGTCGACACGAACAGGCGCCCGCGCGATCGCCGTCGCGCGGGCGTCTTGCAATTCCGCCGGTGTGCCGATGCGCGAAGCCGGGCTAAGGTAGGACGCCGGGCGCCGCGGGGCGGGCGCCGCTGAGTGAGCAGAAGAACGATGAAGTCGACAAGGCACGTCGCCGGACAGCTGGTGCCCTTCGCCTTGGCGGTCGCGCTGTTCTTCGTCATCAATCTGGTCATCCCCGGCTACGCCAACATCAACAGCGTGAAGTCGCTGTTCCTGCTTTCGAGCCTGCTCGGCATTGCCGCCGTCGGACAGACGCTGACGATCATCATCGGCGGCTTCGACCTTTCGATCCCGGCGGTGATCGGGCTTGCAGACGTACTCTTCTGCCTGCTCTACGGCGCCGGTTACTCGGCCTTCAGCGCGATCGTCTTCATCCTCGCCGTCGGCGCGCTGATCGGATTTGCGAACGGCTTCGCCTCGCGCTTCCTGCAGCTCAACCCGCTGGTCGTGACGCTTGCCACGAGCTCCATCATCTTCGGCGGCATCTGGGCGGGCACGCACGGCGAGGTCGCCGGCCTCGTGCCCGACTGGCTCGTCACCATGGTCTCCGTCATCGGCAAGACCGGGCCGATACCGCTGCCCGGCGCCGTGGTGATGTGGGCGGTCGTGGTTGCGGCGGTGCTCGTGCTTGAGCACCGAACCGTGCTCGGCCGCTGGATTTTCGCCGCAGGTGCCAATCCGCGCGCGGCGGAGCTTGCGGGCGTGCCGATGCTCTTCGTCTGGATCGCCGTCTACGTGATCTCGGCGGTGCTCGCTGCGGCGACGGGTATTCTCCTTGCCGGCTTCAGCGGCGCGGCCGATCCGACGGTCGGCACCGCCTATCTCTTCACGACGGTGGCGGCGGTCGTCGTCGGCGGGACACCGCTTACCGGTGGACGTGGAGGCTACGGGCGGACGATCGCCGGCTGCCTCGTCGTCACCGAGCTTAGCACGCTTCTCGTCGGCCTCGGCCTCGATCAGGCCGGTCAACAGATCTGCCTCGGCTTCTTGATCATTGCGCTTGTCGCGCTCTACGGCCGCGAGCCGCATCTGAGCATGCGGATATGAACCGCGAAGTCGCACGCGATCTGAGGGCGGACGAAGCGGCAGCGACCGCAACCCCGCTGCTTCAATCGCACGAGCTCCGCCGCACCTTCGGCGAGACGGTGGCGCTCGATTCCTGTTCGCTCACCGTCTTCGCCGGCGAGATTCATGCCGTCGTCGGCGAGAACGGCTCCGGCAAGAGCACGCTCATCAAGATTCTGAGCGGCATCATGCCGTCCGAGGCGGGGACGCTCTCGTGGGCGGGAAAGCCCATCACCTTCCCGGCGCCGGGCGCCGCGCAGGACGCAGGGATCGCCACTGTTTTCCAGGAAACGCTGGTCCTGCCGGAGATGACGATCCGGGACAACGTCATGCTCGGCATGGACCGGCTCATCCGCCGGAATGCGGACAGCACGCACGAGACCGCGGTGGTGCGCGAGGCGCTCTCGGTGCTTGGCCTCGGCGATCTCGACACGGAGCGGCTGGTCGGCACGCTCTCGCTCGCCAACCGCCAGCTCGTCGGAGTCGCTCGCGCGCTGATCAGGCCGTGGCGCCTCCTGATCCTCGACGAATCCACCTCCGCGATCGACATCGAGGATCGCGACCGGCTCTTCGCGGCGCTCCGCGGCTTCAGCGCCGCCGGGCGCTCCGTGCTTTTCGTCTCGCACCGTATGGATGAGATCGAAAGCCTCGCCGACCGTACGACGGTGCTCCGCTCCGGACAGAGCGTGGCGACGCTGACGCGCGGCGACTTCCATGCCGAGAAGCTGCTCGAGCTGATGTCGACGCGCGAAGGCGCCGCCGCAGCCGAAGGGCACAGCGCGCACCACGCCGTCGTAAAAGATGCGCGCGCGGTGGTCGGCGTCCGCGGCTTTGCGCTCGGCGCACAGGCGCCGCGCTTCGACTTCGATCTTCGTGCGGGCGAGATTGTCGGCGTGGGTGGGCTTGAGGGCCACGGCCAGGTGGCCTTCCTCGAATGGGTCGCGGGCCTTCGTCGCGTTCCGTTTGGCAGCGTTGAGGCTGGCGGCCGCACCATTCGTTCGCAGGGCGACGCGGAGCGCGCCAGCATCGCTTACCTGCCGCGCGACCGAAAGACCGAGGGAATCTTCGCGCCGCTCTCGGTGATGGACAATGTGTCGGTCTCGAACCTTCGCAGGTTGGCGCGCCTCGGCGTCATCCGCCTCAAGCAGCGCGCCGCCGTCACCGATGCGACCTGCAGTCAGACCAAGGTGAAGATGGCGAGCCGGGCGGCGCCGATCAGCTCGCTCTCCGGTGGCAACCAGCAGAAGGCGCTGCTGGGGCGGCTGATCGCGACCGAGCCGCGCGTGCTTGTCCTGAACGACCCGCTGCGCGGCGTCGACCTCGGAGCGAAGCGCGACCTCTATGACGTGCTGACGCGGCTCGCGGCGGACGGGATCGCGATCCTGCTCCTTTCGACCGAGCTCGTAGAGCTTTGCCTGCTCTGCAACCGCGTCATCGTCTTCCACGATCACAAGGTTAGTGCCGTCGTCGATCAAAACGCGCTCGACGAGCGCGCGCTGATCGCGGCGATGTTCGGTGAGCTCCCGGGGGCAAGCGTCGCCGGAGCGTCGGCATGATCTGGCTCAAATCGCGGAGCTATGCCTGGCCGGTGCTCCTCGCCGTCGTTCTCTTCCTCATCCTGAACGCGCTTGCGAGCCCGGCATTCACCGAGGTCAGCAACTGGAACGGCATGCTGATCGGCGCGACGCCTTTCATCATCATGGCAACGGCGCAGGCCGTTCCCGTCATCTCCGGCGACGGCGGCATCGACCTTTCGGTCGGCCCGCTCGCCGGGCTCGTAAACGCGCTGATCACGTCGGTGCTCGTGCCGCACGGCTGGTCCGATCCGGTCAGCGTGATCGGCATATCGCTCGCGGTCGGCGTCCTTTCCGGAGTGCTGAACGGCTTCATGGTGGCGGTCGTGCGCGTGCAGCCGATCATCGCGACGCTCGGCACATACCTCGCCTATCAGGGGATCACCATCGAGATGCTGCCGATGGCCGGCGGGCTGTCGACGCCATGGATCGACGGGTTGTCGGGAGAATATTTCGGGGTACCCGGCATGCTGATCATCCTCGTGCTCATTGCGATCGCGTGGCTCGCGATCGAGCGCACCGCCTTTCGCCGCAACCTGCTTGCCGTCGGCGGCGACGCGCGCGCCGCCTACACGTCGGGCGTCAACGTGGTCGGGGTGCGCATCCTCTCCTACGTGATCGGCGGGGTGCTCGCGGCGGTCGCCGGCATCGTCTTCACCGCCGCGCTTGGGTCCGGCGATCCACGCGTCGGCGTGCCCTACACGCTGATCTCGATCGCGGCCGTAGCGCTCGGCGGGATATCGCTGACCGGCGGACGCGGCGGTCTGCTCGGGGCTGCCGCCGCGGGGTTTCTGCTCTTCCTCGTGCAGACGCTCTTCACGCTGGCGCAGGTCTCGATCTTCTACCTGCAGATCGCCTACGGGCTGATCCTGCTCGTGGCGCTGACCTTGAACGCGGTCAGCGAGCGCTGGCGGCGGAGGGCGACGGCGGCGCTTCTCGGCTAACGCTCAACGCGAGCGCGCGATGAGGTGCTGCACGAGCCGCTCGACCGGCATCGGCAGCGTGTCGACATCGCGCACGCAGACGTGCCAGTCGCGAAGCACCCATTTGTCCTTGATCGGAACGGCAATCAGATCGGCCGTCGCCGCGTAGCGCGCTGCAAGCCGCTCCGGCACGAGCGCCACGCCGAGTCCGGCCTCGACCATGCTCGCGGCGGTCTCAAAACCGTTGACGCGCACGCGAAGGCGAAGCGGCTCGGTCAAGTCTGAGGTGGCGCGGGTCACGAGCGAGTCGAGGAAGCTTCCCTTCTGCGGGCCGACGAGATCGTGCTTCGCAAGGTCCGCGAAGTTGACGCTATGGGCCTTGGAAAGCGCATGGCCAGACGGCATCAGCGCGACCAGGCGGTCGCGCCGGTAGGGGAGGATGCGCAGCCCCGTCGTCGGCAGGGTACCGCCGAAGATGCCGATGTCGGCGGCGTTCTCCGCGACGGCGCGTACCACCTCCTGGCTCACGCCCTCCTGCAGCTCGATGCGGATCGCGGGGTTTTTCGCCAGGAAGGTGCTGAGATCGCCGGGGAGATGCTGGACAATGGTGGAGACACTCGCATGAATGCGCACCTGTCCCCGCGCACCGGCGGAATGGTCGCCAAGCTCGATCTCCATCTGCTGGATGTCGCGCAGCACGACGCGGGCGTTGCGCAGGAGCGAGAGCCCGGCCGGCGTGGGCTCGAGCCCTTTGGAGGAGCGGTAGAAGAGCTCTGCCTTCACGATGCGCTCAAGGTCGGAGATACGCTTGCTGACGGCCGAGGCGGCGATGTTCTCGCCGGCTGCCGCGCGCGCGATGTTCCCCTGCTCGCAGACGGCTACGAACAGCCGCAAGGAAAGGAGGTCAAAACGCATCGTTGGTCGGCCTTCGCCTGGATGCCCCAAGACACGGGGCGCGCAACAGTTTTTCCTACCATCGCGAAGCGCGAAGGCGCCATGCCGAAATACCATTTCGGGCGCTCCGGCGCGGCCTATAGATCACCCGGGTGGTGAGCCGCTTCGGCCGGGCGGAAATTGCGTATTTGAAAGCGGAGAACGTGGGCACGATCTTCGATAAGATATGGAATTCGCACCATGTTGCGGATCGGCCGGACGGGCAAACCCTCCTCTATATCGACCGGCACTTCGTGCATGACGGCTACCAGCCGGCCTTCGAGTTCCTGCGCGCGCGCGGGCTGAAGCCGCGCGTCGCCTCGGCCGCCATCGCCACGCCCGACCATTACGTCCCGACCGACACGCGCGACGTTGCCGCGATTCCCGATGCGGAGCGCCGCGGCATGGTCGCGTCGCTGATCCGCGACACGGCGGAGAGCGGCATCGAGCTTTTCGGGCTCGCCGACCGCCGGCAAGGGATCGTGCATGTCATCGGGCCGGAGCAGGGGATCAGCCAGCCGGGCATGGTGATCGTCTGCGGCGACAGCCACACCTCCACGCACGGCGCGGTAGGCGCGCTGGCCTTCGGGGTCGGCATGACGGAGGCGAGCTACGTACTCGCTACGCAGACGCTTTGGCAGCGCCGCCCGCGGGCGATGCGGATCGTGGTCGGCGGCGCGCTCGGTCCCGGCGTCACCGCCAAGGACGTCATCCTCACGATCATCGGGGAGATCGGCACGGCGGGCGCCACGGGCCACGTCATCGAATATGCCGGCTCGGCGATCGTCGGCCTGACGATGGAAGGGCGGCTCACACTCTGCAACATGTCGATCGAGGCGGGCGCACGCGCCGGCATCGTCGCACCCGACGACACCACCTACGAATATCTCGCCGGGCGTCCCTATGCACCGAAGGGCGCAGCGTGGGAAGCGAGCGTCAAGCGCTGGCGCACTCTTCCCTCCGATCCGGACGCGTCCTTCGACCGCGAGGTCACCCTCGACGGCGCGAAGATCGCGCCGATGGTCTCGTGGGGGACGAGCCCGCAGGACGTCGCCGCCGTCGACGGCTGCGTACCCGATCCGGCCGACGTGCCGGACGAGCCGCGGCGCGACAGTATGAAACGCGCGCTCGCCTACATGGACCTCGCCCCTGGCACTCCGCTCACCGACATTGCTATCGACCGGGTGTTCATCGGCTCCTGCTCGAACAGTCGCATCGAGGATCTGCGCAGCGCCGCGGCGATCGTCGCCGGGCGCAAGGTCAGCGAGCGGGTGCGCGCATGGGTCGTGCCGGGCTCGGGCCAGGTGAAGGAACAGGCCGAGTCGGAAGGCCTCGCCTCGATCTTCAAGGATGCCGGTTTCGAATGGCGGGAGGCGGGATGCTCGCTCTGCCTCGGCACCAATGGCGAGGTGGTTGCACCGGGCGAGCGCTGCGCTTCGACCTCGAACCGCAACTTCGTCGGACGCCAGGGAAGGGGCGCGCGCACGCACCTGATGAGCCCGATCATGGCCGCCGCCGCCGCAGTCACCGGGCGCGTGACCGACGTTCGAACAATGATGACCGGGAGGGGATGAGATGGAGAAATTCACCACCGTCGAATCAAAGGTCGTGCCGCTGCCGCAAGCGAATATCGACACCGACCAGATCCTGCCCGCCCGCTTCCTGCACAAGCCACGGAGCAGCGACTACGGGCAGTATCTCTTCCACGACTTTCGTTTCGGGCCGGACGGCGCGGTCAAGCCGGACTTCGTGCTCAATCGGCCGCGCTACGAAGGCGCGCGCATTCTCGTCGCTGGCCGCAACTTCGCCTGCGGCTCGTCGCGCGAGAACGCGGTCTGGGCGCTCTACGACTACGGCATGCGCGTCGCGCTGGCGCCGAGCTTCGGCGACATCTTCTTCGCCAACAGCCTGAAGAACGGCTTCCTTCCCGTCGCGCTTCCGGAAGAAACGATCGACGGCATCTTTGCCGATCTGTCGCGGTTCCCGGACGCCTGCATCCGCGTCGATCTCGAGCACCAGATCGTGGTCCTGCCGGGCGGCATCCGCACTGGCTTCGAGATCGAGCCGTTCGCCAAGCACTGCTTCCTGAACGGGCTCGACGAGCTCGACTACACGCTGACCCGGATGGACGAGATCCTGGCTTTCGAGAAACGCTACAACGGAGAGAATTCGATGGAGTCACCGCGCGGACGCGCCGCCTCATGATGAAGATTGCGATCCTTCCGGGAGACGGAATCGGAAAGGAAGTCACGGCTGAAGCGGTGAAGGTGCTGAAGGAAGTCCTAGGTACGTCGGTGCCGCACACATTCGTCGAAGGCGTGATCGGCGACAACTCGATCGAGGCAGGCGGCGACCCGCTGCCGGCGGCTACACTGGCGCTTGCCAAGGATTGCGACGCGATACTGCTCGGGGGCGTCGGGGTGCCCGCCGACGAGCGGCGGGCGCTCGACAAAAGTGCGGGCGGCGCGCTACTCACGCTGCGCAAGCACCTCGGCCTTTTCGCCAATTTCCGCCCGGTCGTCCTGTTTCCGGAGCTCGTGGGCGCATCGAGCCTCAGGCCGGAGGTGGTCGAGGGCGTCGATCTCGTGATCCTGCGCGAGCTGAACGGCGACCTCTATTTCGGCAAGCCGCGTGGCTTCGAGACGAACTCAAGCGGAGCGCGCGCGGCGTTCAATACGATGCGCTACTCCGAGCCGGAGATCGTGCGCATCGCCCATGTAGGCTTCAAGGCTGCGCAGAAACGGCGCAAGAAGCTCTGCTCCGTCGACAAGGCGAATGTGCTCGAGACGATGGCGCTCTGGCGCGAGGTGGTGACGGAAGTCGGCCGGCAATATCCCGACGTGGCGCTGACGCACTTGCATATCGACGCGGCGGCGATGGAGCTCGTGCGCAGGCCGCGCGAGTTCGACGTGGTCGTCACCGGCAACATGTTCGGCGACATTCTCTCCGACGAAGCGGCGATGCTGACCGGCTCGATCGGGATGCTCCCTTCCGCTTCGCTGCGCGAGGATCGCCTCGGGCTTTACGAGCCGGTGCACGGCACGGCGCCCGACATCGCGGGCAAGAATATCGCCAACCCGCTCGGCGCCGTCCTTTCGGCCGCGATGATGCTCCGCCATTCCTTCGATCTTGAGCCGCTGGCGAAGGAGATAGAGCTTGGCGTGCGTACAACGCTCGCCGCGGGCTACCGCACGGCGGATATTTTCGAACCGGGCAGCAAACGGGTTGGAACGGTGGAGATGGGCGACGCGGTAGTCGAGGCGATACGGGCGGCGCGGAGCGAGACGGCGGAATCGAGGCGTGCGGGATAATGGGTGAAGCCGGCCAAGACGACGTACATCTCCTCAAGTTCGGTATCGGTCAGGCTCCAAGGCGCAAAGAAGACCTGCCTCTCATCCGTGGCGAGGGGCGCTACACCGACGACGTCAATGTCGAGGGCCAAGCCTACATGGCGATGGTGCGGAGCGCGCATGCGCACGGCACGATCAGCTCGATCGACGCGAGCGAGGCGCTCGCCATGCCGGGCGTGCTCGCGGTCTTCACCGGCGCCGATCTCGCCGCCGCCGGCTATCAGGCGAATCCGCCCGGCGTCTCGGTCAAGAACGGCGACGGCACGCCGATGCTTTGGCCGGCTTGGCATCCCATCCCCGCCGACAAGGTGCGCCATGTCGGGGAGCCGGTGGCGTTCGTCGTGGCGGAAAGCGCGGAACTTGCTCGCGATGCCGCCGACGCGGTGATGGTCGAGATCGACGAGCTTCCTGCGCTTGTGATGCCTGAAGCAGCGATCGAGCCAGACGCGCCGCAGATTCACGCGAACATTCCCGGCAACGTGTCGGTGCACTTCCGCAACGGCGACCGGGAGAAAGTGGCGGCAGCTTTCGCCGAGGCCGCGCATGTCACGCGGCTCAAAATCGTGAACAGCCGCATCATCGTCAACGCGATGGAGCCGCGCTCGGCGCTTGGCATCTTCGATCCGCAGACGGGCCACTACACACTCCACAGCGAAACGCAGGGCGTCGTCGGTACGCGCAACCAAATCGCACACGTGATGAACGTGCCGCGCGCGACCATCCGCGTGCTGACGGGTCATGTCGGCGGCTCGTTCGGGCTGAAGGCGCATCCCTTCCCGGAGGATTTCTGCGTCCTCTTCGCGGCGAAGGCGCTCGGCCGTCCGGTCAAATGGACGGAGTCGCGCTCGGCGAGCTTCACGGCGGATACGCACGGCCGCGCGCACGAGGTGACGGCCGAGCTTGCGCTCGATTCCGAAGGGCACTTCCTTGCGCTTCGCCTGACCGGCCTCGGTAATCTCGGCGCCTACATCACGCAAGGCGGGATCATCCCGGCGACGATTAATGCGACGAAGAACTCGGTCGGTGTCTATCGAACGCCGGCGATCGAGATCGACATGAAGGGCGTCTTCACCAACACCGTGCCGGTCGGCGCCTATCGCGGCAACGGGCGGCCGGAGACCAATTACTATGTCGAGCGCGTCGTCGACGCGGCGGCTGCCGAGATGGGGATCGATCCGGTGGAGCTCCGCCGGCGAAATCACATCAAGACCGCGGAGCTGCCCTATACGGCGCCGAGCGGCGTCGTCTACGACAGCGGGAATTTCCCTGCGGTGCTTGAGAAGGCGGTGGCGCTTTCCGACTGGGACGGCTTTGCTGCGCGGAGGGCGGAGAGCGAGAGCCGCAAGCGGCTGCGCGGGCGCGGCATCGGTCAGTTCCTGGAAGTCACCGGAATTCCGAACGACGAGATGGGCGGCATCCATTTCGAGGCCGACGGCAGCGTCACCTTGCTGACCGGCACCATGGAGATGGGCCAGGGGCACCATTCGACCTTTGCCCAGCTCATGGTGGACAAGCTCGGCATTCCCTTCGACCGGATCAAGCTCGTGCAGGGCGACAGCGACCGGCTGATCGCCGGCGCAGGCAGCGGCGGCTCACGCTCGCTGATGGCGAGCGGCGCCGCGTTCTTCGAGGCGGCAGCGCAGGTGATCGAGAAGGGACGCGTGGCGGCGGCGCATCTGCTCGAAGCTGCCGACACGGATATCGAGTTCGACACGGGAGAGTTCCGTGTCGCCGGCACGGACCGCGCCGTCGGGCTCATCGAGCTTGCGGCGTGGCTCAAGGGACAGACTGATTTGCCGCCCGGCTTGCCGGCGACACTCGATGTCGACCACGTTTTTCGCGGCGGCGCGTCGACGTGTCCGAACGGCTGTCATATCGCGGAGGTCGAGATCTGTCCGGAGACCGGGACGGCGGCCGTGGTCAGCTACGTCGCGGTCAATGACTTCGGCAACATCGTCAATCCGATGGTGGTGGAAGGCCAGCTGCACGGCGGCGTTGCGCAGGGGATCGGACAGGCGCTGCTTGAGCGCACGGTCTTCGACGAGTCGGGCAGCTCCTGAGCGGCTCCTTCACCGACTACGCCATGCCGCGCGCCGAGAACATTCCGGATATGGTGTCGGTCAGTCTTCCGTCGCCGGCGCTCACCAATCCGCTCGGCGTCAAGGGATGCGGCGAGGCAGGTTGCGCCGGCTCGATGCCGGCGGTGATGAATGCGGTAGTCGATGCGCTGTCGTCCTACGGCATCCGGCACATCGACCTGCCGGCCACGCCGGAGCGCGTATGGGATGCCATTCGTGCAGCAGAGAACAAAAGAAGCTGAAGGGAGAGCGTCATGGGAAACGACCCGCAACAACAGGAGCGGCAACTTTCCGAGGTCTATTCGCGGCACATCGGCGACGTCGTCGTCACCACGATCAACGACGGTATCTATCAGGTGTCGTTCGACGACGTGATCGGTGTCGACAGGAAGCTCTGCGAGGCGGCGCACACCGGCGAGTATCGCACCACGCCGCCGTGGCTCACGATCAACACCTACCTCTTGCGCGCGGGCGACAAGCTGGTCCTGATCGACACCGGCTTCGCCGACGAGACGCCGTTCGTCGGCGGCCTGCTCCGCAATCTCGCGACGGTCGGTGTGAGCCCGGCCGACATCGACACGATCCTGATGACGCACATGCACCCCGACCATGAGGCGGGACTGACCGATCGCGACAAGAAGGCCGTCTTCCCGAACGCGGAGCTTGTCGTGCACGAGGCGGAGGTGAAGTTCTGGAAGGACGACGCGGCACTCGCCCGCACGCCGGACGCCACGAAAGGCGATTTCGCCCGCGCCCGCGATGCGTTCGCCGCCTATGCCGGCCGCGTGCGCGAGGTCGGCGACGATGTGGAAGTCGCGCCGGGCGTGCGCTCGGTCGGCACGCCGGGCCACACGCCCGGCCACACCGCGTGGCTCGTCGAATCCGGCGGCGATTCGCTTCTCGTCTGGGGCGACATCGTGCATCTGCCGGGCGTGCAGTTCGCGCTTCCCGACGCGAGCGTGGTCTTCGACATCGACAGCAAGGCCGCGGCGAAGGCGCGGCGGCGCGTGCTCGACATGGTCGCGACCGACAAGCTCAGGGTCGCCGGCATCCATCACGACTTCCCGGCGTTTGGCCGGGTCAAGGCGGCGGGCGAAGGCTACGCCTTCGTGCCGGAGGTGTGGACGCCGTTTGTCGCCTAGGAAGGCGCGCTCGCCCGCCTGTCGCCGTTGACGATCTTCATCGCCGCGCAGGCGGCGCCGAAGCCGCTGTCGATGTTGACGGTGACGACGCCCGGCGCGCAGGACGCGAGCGCGCTGTTCAGCGCGACAGCGCCGCCCGTCGCGACGCCGTAGCCGACCGAGGTCGGCACCGCGATCACTAGCCCCGGCACCAGCCCGGCGACGACGCTGAAGAGCGCGCCCTCCATGCCGGCGACGGCGATGACGACGCGCCAGGACGAAAGCTCCGCCGCCCGCTCCGTCAGACGCCAGAGGCCCGCCACGCCGACATCAGCGATAAGGGGCGCGGCAATGCCGTGAAACGCGAGCGTACGCCGTGCTTCCGTGGCGACCGGCAGGTCGGATGTTCCGGCGCAGACGATGCCGATAGCGGCAGGAGCAAGAGACGGCAGGCCGTGGTCGAGGATGGCGGTGCGCGAGAGCGGGTCGAAGGCGAGCTTCTCCCGTGCGTCGGATGCGAGCGCGGCGTGCTTCTCCGGCGTGAGGCGCGTCAGGAGCAGCGAATGCCGCCGCTCGTTCGCAAGCGTCAGCAGGTGCTCGATCTGTACCGCGTCCTTGCCGTCGCAGAACACCGCTTCGCCGACACCGACGCGCGCGGCGCGCTCCCAATCGGGATTGAAACCGTCCTCAGCCATGCGCGCCGTGGAGAAAGGCGCTTCCCTGCCGATAGGGCGCCACGCCGACAAGCGCGCGGCCATCGCCGTTGATGGTCGCCTCGATGCTTTCGCGAAGCGCCGCATGGCGGGGCGAGAGATAGGCGGAAAGGGCCGGCTCTCCGAACTCGAGACGGACGCCGCTTGCGACGATGCGGCAGCGGATCGCCGCGGGGCCGAGCGCTTGCCTGAGCCGCGCTTCGACCGTCTCGATCAAGCGGAGCGCGACCGGCTCGACCGCGATCCCCGTCTCGACGCGGCTCGAGAGGCAGGGCGCTGCCGGGAGCTCCGCGAGATCGTCGAGACGAAGCTCCCGGGCGAACGCGCGCACGTCGCTCTTGGCGAGACCGGCTTCGACGAAGGGATGGCGGACGCGATGCTCGTCCGCGGCCTTCAGACCGGGGCGGAAGTCGCCGAGATCGTCGGTGTTGGTGCCGGAGAGGATCGTGCCTTCGAAGCGCGTGGCGATCGTGCCGTAGAGATTCTGTTTGCAGAAATAGCAGCGGTTGACGGGGTTGGCGCGATAGCGCGGGTCGGCGAACTCCCCCGCGTCGATCGCATCAAGCGACCATCCCTCGTGCGCGGCATGAGCGCGGACGCGCGCTGTGGCCTCGCCTGGCACCGCGGCCGAGATCGCGTGCACCATGCGCGCCGCATGGTTTTCCCGATACGCGAGGTGCGCGAGCGTCATCGAGTCGACGCCGCCCGAGACGGCGACGAGCGGGCGGTCGAGTGCGCGAAGGATCGCGGCGAGCGTGGCGCGTTTCTCCGGCACGTCTAACGCTCGCTTTCGAGCGCGCGGCGGGCGGCGCTTCGTCTCACCCGAGCGCGGCCGGACGCGCGCTTGGCACGCGCCACGTCGTCGGACTCCGCCTTGGCGGTGATGCCGGTCGGGCGCTCCGCCAGTTTGACGCGCGTCGGACCGGTCTCCGAGTTCGACAACAACCTCGCGGCGGGGAAGCGTCACGCGGCTCTCCTCACGCAGCCGGAGCCCAAGCGTCGTCGTCTCGGAGAAGATCGCTTCAACCACGGCGTCGCGCGCCGCCGGCTCGGCCATGACGCGCACGGCCTGCAGCCAGCGCCCCTTCTTGCCGAGGCCCTGGAAGGTCGCCACGTCGCGCACGCCGGCGACAGCGCGAAGATTGTCGAGCGCGATCGCCGTCTCCTCCGGCGACTGGTCGTCGACGTCGAACTCGACGACGAGGATCGACTCCGCCGATTGCGTGATGGCAGAAAGCGCCAGCACGCGGAGAATATTTGGCGCGCCGCGAAGCTGGCGCGTGCCGGCGCCGGTGCCGGTGGCGAGGAGCTTGCCTGCCGGCACGCCGGCGTTTGCGGCGGCGAGGTAGCGAAGGATCGCGGCCCCTGTCGGTGTGACGCGCTCGCCGGCGATGCCGTCGTCGGCGCGGAACGCGAAACCCTTCAGGAGCAGCGCGGTCGCGGGTGCCGGAACGGGGAGGAGGCCGTGCGCGGCCTTGACGGCGCCGGAGCCGAGCGGCAGCGGGCGGCAGTGCCAGCTCACGTCGCCAAGCGCATCGACGATCGCCGCGGCGCCGACGATATCGGCCTGCGTGTCCCAGTCGGAGATCTCGTGGAAATGAACGTCGTCGACCGGGACGGCGTGGATCGCCGCCTCGGCTTCGGCGAGAAGCGCCAAAATGCAGAGCGCGTGGCGGCGGATTGGCGCGGAAAGATCGGCGGCTTCGAGCCGCGCGCGGAAAGCGCGATAGTCGCCGCTCGGCGCTTGAAGCGCGCCCTCGAAGGCGAGTCCGGCGGCCGCGATGCCGCCGCTCCGGCGCTTGACCAGCGCGACCTTTACCTCCGGCGGCAGGCCGGCGCGGCGCATCGCTTCGAGCACCGGCTCGACCAACGCCGGAAAGGCGTCGAGCAACGCGGCGACGAACATGTCGCCGCTGACGCCGCCGATCGGATCGAGAACGATCGCCGCGGGCCGCTCGTCAGGCATCAAGCCCCCGCGTATTTTGGGATGACGTAGGGCCCTTCCGGGATGAAGGCGACATCCGGCTCGCCCGACGTCTTGACTGCGGCGTCGATCGCGCCGTCGAGATCAGGCACGACCTCGACGCCCGTCAGCCTGTGATCCTCCGCCGGGAGTCCGCGCGTGAAAAGCTGCACGCGCCCGCGCCGCATCGGCTTCAACTGCATCTCGGTCTGCCACTCGTCGATGTCGGCGAGCGGCTTCGGAAGAATGCTCCGCAAGAATCCGTCAGGGCCGAGCGCGACGAGCCGCTCCTGCGAGGCGCGGAAAGCCTTCGAGCCGATCCCCTCCGAGCAGTCGGAGGCGACGATCAGCGTGCCGCCCTGATCCAGGATGTCGATCGGCGTCACCATGCCCTTGACCGTCTGATAGTAGGTCTGGTCGAGCGGGAAGCCGGCGGCGGAAGTGACGACGGTCTTGAAGCGGCGCGGCACGGGAACCTGGATCCAATCCTCCACGAAGCCGACCGCCGCCAAGTGGCTCGCGATGACCTCGCCGAAGGAGACGAAGACCAGCTCGCGCGCCTCGTTGATGACGGCGTTCAGCGCCAAGACGTCGCCGACCATGCGCACGATCTCGAGCTGCTCTTCGTGCAGCGGATTGCCCTTGAGATTGCAGGAGGTCGCGGCCTCGTCCTCCATGAAGGCGGCGGAGTGGAAGGTGCGGATCGTATCGGCGTGGGCGACGCCGGGCGCGACGACCTTCCGCCCGCCGGAATAGCCGGCCATGAAATGCGGCTCGACTAGGCCGGTCGCGATTCTGAGCTCCACCTCCACGAAGCGGCGGTCGAGCTTCACCGGCACGCCGCGGCCGCGCGTGCGGCCGAGATCGACATGCGCGGCGTCGTCGCGGGCGAAATGGTTCTCGACGCGCACGTTCTCCAGCACCCAGGGATCGCCGACGACGCGGGCAAGCTCCTCGCCCTCGTTCGGCCGATGCAGCCCGGTCGCGACGAGCACGGTGATTTCTTCGCGCGTGACGCCGGCGGCGACGAGCGTCTCGATCATCGGGCGCAGGAACAGCCCGTTCGGCACGGGCCGCGTGATGTCGCAGATCAGGATGCAGGCGCTCTTCTTTCCGCGCGCGAGCTCGGCAAGAGGCGGGGCGGCGGTCGGCCGGGCGAGCACCTCGGCGACGGCGTCCGTCGGGCGGGAGAGGGCGGCACGCGCCTCCTTGCGGATCGTGGTCGCGCGGGCGCCGGACGGCACAGCGGCGCGGATCGAGCCCCGGCCGTAGAGCAGATCGATATCCATGCCGGCCCCTTCCGACGGCAAGCGATTGTGGGGCTTTGTTTATATCAGCGGGAGGGGGAGGGAGATATGGGGGTGGCCGACGTTCGCCCGCGTGATGCTCCCATGAGGGGAGAAGTGGTCTACCGAAAGAGAGTTTTGCTAACTTCCTTGATACTTTCGGCGGCCCCGGCTTGTGGGCGGGTCATCCTCTATCACGCCTGCGGCGCAACCGAGTCCGGGTGTCCGGCCGGAGGCTTGCTCCGTCGCACCTGCTGCGCGGAAGGCTAATCGCGGTGCTCGTTTGTTATTTGGACGATAGCGATAAGGACCCGCAAAATCCGATCACGACGCCTGCGGGATATGTGGCGTCCGAAGAACAGTGGAAGGCCTTCGAGCCTGAAGTTGAAACCTGGTTTGAGGAATTCAACGTCGGGATCTTCACGCGAAGGATTTGTACCACACGGGCGGGGAATTTAGGGGATGGCGAGTTCACGCCGATCTCCCGAGCGGTCTGGTGCCGCAAGCCGTTCCGCATGACCGTCGGGACCATCTTCGAGGCCAGCCATTATTCCCCACGGTCTCGGGCCGCGGAGGCGATGTCCTGGCCGAGCTTCGCAAACGCCTCGCTAACATCCAACGCGAACCGGGGCCCTAACTAGACGGCTTGGAGCCGAGGTCGCTAAAAAACTGTTGGAGCTGAGGCCCGAGCCAAGTCCGGCTTCTCCCAACAATCATTTGCCCGGGGATAGGTGTGTCTGATCCTTGGCCCATTGCCAGCTGGTCATGAACTTTTCAGCAGTTTCCCCGATTTTATACTTCATAGCGTCAAAATTACACTTGATATAGTACTTATAGTGCACATGGTTAGATGTAAATTGTACATCATATTGAATCTCTCCGCTGTTAAAACCTAGGATCTCGCTGGAGCGATCATCAAAAACCCTTTTGTAGAAGTGAAGTTTGCCGGTGGTGCTATTAAACACGCGATAATAGGATACGTGAGAGGTGCTAGGCGAATAAATTGGTGATCAGCGCCAACTCAATGAATGATGAATGTGATCGTTGCCAGAAGGCGCTGAGAACCGCCTAAGTACTTGATTTCAAATGGTGCCGGCTGAGGGACTTCGAACCCCCGACCCCCTGATTACAAATCAGGTGCTCTACCAACTGAGCTAAGCCGGCCTTCCTGCGCGCGGCGGACCCCGGAACCCGTGCCCCGCGGCGGTTCCGGGGACACGCTCCGCGAGTTACGGCAGCACTGCATATCTGTCCAGCCGTCGCAAATATGCGCGCCGAACCCAATATGCGGTTGATGCTTGAGTCTTGCGAAACCTTCAATGCGGTGCGCCGTATTCCAACGGCAGGCGTCCGCCGCGGCAGGGGCTTGCGAGGGCAGATGAGAAGGATCGCCCGAATCGCAACCGCGCTCTCGACCCTCGCCGTGCTCGGGGCAGGGGCGCCGGCGGCCCTTGCGAAGTCGCTGGACCCGTTCTGGCCGTCGCAAGACCCGTTCTGGCAGCAGACTCCGCCGTATCTCCCGCCGATCGTCCAGCCAAATCAGCCCGTCATTCTCGTGCCGCCGATCAACCCCGGCACGACCGGCCGCGGCCAGCTTCCCGAGATCCGCTCCTACCGGCCGTATTCGGGATCGCGGCCGAACCTTCTCCTGCCGCCGACGACGACGCACGGGACGATCACCGACACGCAGGAGATCGTCCCGCCGATCCCGCTCCTGCCGCAGGCGCAGGCTCCGGCACCGTTCACCGCTGACTGGTTTGCCTATTGCGCGGAGAAGTACCGGAGCTTTGAGCCCTCGACCGGCACCTATACGACTTACGGCGGGGCGCGGCGGGTCTGCCGCTAGAACGCTGCACGGATTGCGAGAGGCTTCAGTGAAAGCTCCGATAACAAAGATCGCACGGGTCGCGGCCGTCTCCGCCGCGCTGCTTTACGCCGGCGCGACGGCTGCGGCGGATTCCGGCTCGGTCGGTGCTTTCCCTCCCGCGCAAATACCGCAACTTCCGGCGATGCATTCCTACCAGCCTTATGCGGGGCTGCAGTTCGGCTTCCGTCCCGAGCCGCCGGCGCAGCGTGGCGTGCAGGACGACCGCCCGCCGATCCCCGGGCCGACGCGGGTTCCGCCGCTCATTGAATACGGAAAGGCGCCGAGCCCTTATGCGGCGCAGGGCTACGCCTACTGCTCAGAGCAGGCGCGCGGCTTCGAGCCAGCGCGCGACGGCCATCCGAGCACCGCGGTCGAGACCGGCTGCCGCTAGCGCCTCGGCGCCGCGCGCTTCAGCGCACGACGTAAGGCGGCTGATAGGGCTCGGGATAGGGCTCGGAATAATAGACATGCGGCCGGGGCGGCGGCGCGTAGGCCCGCGCTTCCTCCCGGCAGCGGAGCCCGAAAAAGCGCGCGCCGAGCCTTGCGAGCGCCTCGCACGGAGTCGCGTGGCGCACGTGCACCGGGCGCGGGATTTCGATGCTGCCGGTATAGACCGGCTCGTCGGGCCGTGGGCGCGGCAGGCGCGCCTCGACCACGAAATCGGAGGCGAGCGGAGGATCCGCTGGCAGGGCGACGTCGTCGCTCGCATGCGCCGCGATATCCGCGAGCGCGGCGTCGCTTTTGATGACCGTCGCGAGCGTGTCCGGGGCGGGCTTCGTCTGGCTGACCAGGATCGGCTCGCCGCTCGATCCGGCGAAGTAATAAGCGGCGGTGCCGGCGGCGGCGCCGAAGGAGAG
The DNA here is from genome assembly GCA_963761005.1 of uncultured Alphaproteobacteria bacterium. Lineage (GTDB taxonomy): Bacteria > Pseudomonadota > Alphaproteobacteria > Rhizobiales > Afifellaceae > DASWJZ01. Next base: position 22,837 of record CAVXFK010000015.1, on the reverse strand, counting down.
TGCGCCCCAGAGCATCAGCACCGTGCGCGTCAGGCTTTTCAGCCAATCGAAGCGGGAGGGGCGGTCGAATTGGAGATCGGCGAGGCTGACCGACTTGATCGCGGGCGCCGCTACCAGTTGCAGGGAATTTGCGTTCATACGCACAGTCCGTACTCAACACCTACACGCGCGCTACACTCCTCCTTTATGGTTTCTGTTCGGTTAAGGCGCGGCCGCGCGTTTCAAGGCGTAGAGCGCGACGGCGGCGGCGTTCGAGACATTGAGGCTCTTGATCGCGCCGGGCATATCGAGGCGCGCGAGCACGTCGCAGTTTTCGCGCGTCAGACGCCTGAGACCTTTTCCCTCCGCGCCGAGCACGATCGCGGTCTTCGCGGCCGGACGGATTGTCTCGAGCGGTTCCGAATGCGCGCTGTCGAGTCCGATCAGGAAGAAGCCGAGCTCTCCGAGCTCGGCGAGCGCGCGCGCCAGGTTCTTCACGCGCACCAGCGCGACGTGCTCGAGCCCGCCCGAGGCGGCCTTCGCAAGCACGCCAAACTCGTCCGGGCCGTGGCGCTCCGTCAGAAGCAGCGCGTCGACGCCGAAGGCGGCGGCGGAGCGGAGGATCGCGCCGACGTTGTGCGGATCGGTCACCTGATCGAGCACGACAACGAGCTTCGCATCGGAAAGCGACGCGACATCGGGCTCGGGGAGGGGATCGGCGACGACCGCGATCCCCTGATGCACCGCATCCGCGCCGACGAGCCGCTCGATGTCGCGCGCCTCGACGGGGGCGGGGAGATTCCGGACGCCGGCTTCCGTCAGCCGCTGAACGGCGTTCCGCGTCGCCAGCACCTTGCGCACATTGCGGCGCGGATTGTTGAGAGCGGCGAGCGCGCTGTGCCAGCCGTAGATCACGCTCTCGCCGGCCGCTGCCGTCTGCATCGGCCTTCCGCCGCGCCTTGCTCCGCGTCGCTTCATCAGGGCGTCATAGCGCTCAGCGCGCCCGCCGGCCAATTGTTGACAGGCCCGGCAGGGGCCAGCATATACCGCGCGCGACGGAACCGTCCGCCCGCGGGTCTCGGTTCGTGTGCCGGATTCCGGGCTGCCGGGCCGGGAGAGTGTCCCGAGTGGCAAAGGGGGCGGACTGTAAATCCGCTGGCGTAAGCCTTCGTAGGTTCGAGTCCTACCTCTCCCACCACGCTTCGCCCTTGCGGGCTTCGCGTGGCGCGATCCGGGCGACGATCGCGGGTGTAGCTCAATGGTAGAGCAACAGCCTTCCAAGCTGATGACGAGGGTTCAATTCCCTTCACCCGCTCCAACCGCTTGATCCCTTCCAGCCGATGCTCCAGTCACCGCCCTGACTACCGCCCGACGCGGGCGAGCACGTCGGCGCGGATGAAGCGCTCGACAACGAACATGAAGGCGATCGAGGGGACGAGCAGGATCAGCGCCGTGATCGAGGCGATCTGGTAGTTGCCGCCGGCCGTCGTCGTGTAGAGGAGGAGCGGCAGCGTCTTCACCACCGGGGCGCCGACGAAGAACGTGCCGGTGAACTCGTCGAGCAATTCCAGGAAGACGAAGATCGCGCTCGCGAAGATGCCTGGCGCGGCGAGCGGCAGGCTGATCGTCAGGAAGGTCCTGACCGGGCCGGCGCCGATGTTGCGTGCCGCCTCCTCAAGCTCGCGGTCGAGCGCGGCGAAGGCGGCGGAGGCGATCCACACGGCGTACATCAGGCCATGGGTCGTGTGCACGAGGACGACGCCGAAATAGGTGCCGTTCAGACCGAAGCCGTAAAAGATGCGCGCGATGTTGATGTAGACGGGCAGGTTCGGAAACGCCTGCGGCAGCAGGAAGACAAGCATGAGCACGCCGCGCGCGGGGAGGCGTAGCCGCGCCAGCGCGTAGCCCGCCGGCACGGCCATGGCGAGCGAGAGGACAACCGTCCCGCAGGCGATCAGCGTGCTGTTGGTCAGCAATTCAATGGCCCCGCCGCGTGGTGCGAAGACGCGGTGCCAGAAGCTGAAATCCATATTCGAGCGGAAGCTTGTGGGGGAAATACCATTTCTCCGTGACGGTCCACAAAAGCATGTTCGTGATCGGACCGAAGATCGCAAATGCGAGGAGCGCGAGGACGATAACCCGCGGCAGCCAGAGCCACACCTCCCTTGAGGCTTGGCCAAGGGAAAGCGTCATGGCTTGCCGCCCTCCCGGATCCCGTAGCGCAGATAGATCCACGACACAGCGCCGGTCATCAGGCAGGAGATAAGGCCGAGCGCATTGGCGACGCCGTAGTCGCCGTAGGCGTTGATCCTGAACGCCATGTTTGCAGTGATCATGGTCGGCGACTGGGCATTGATCATCAGCGGCACCGACAGCACCGAGAGCATGATCACAAAGCTCAGGATGATGCCGACCAACAAAGTCTGCCGAACCTGGGGGACGAGGATCTCAAGGAGGATGCGGGGTGCCGAGGCGCCGAGATTGCGCGCGGCCTCGATCATCGAGCGGTCGAGCGATGCCATTGCCCCCGCGACGAGCAGGGCAACGAACGGGGTCTGCTTCCAGACGAAGGTGATGACGATGCCGCGCCAATCGAGGAAGCTCACCGTCTGGAGCGGCGTCAGCAGCCCGACCTCGGTCAGGAGATTGTTCATCAGCCCGTTCTTGGCGAGGAACGTCCGCATCAACTGGCCGGCAACGATGAAGGGGATGAAGAGCGGCCAGCGATAAAGCCAGCGGAGCGTCGCGACGGTCGCGGGGCTGCCGCCGAGCGTCAGATAGCCGCCGATCGCGACCGCGCACAAAGCGATGAGAAGCGCAGAGAGACCGACGATCAGGAAGGTGAAGACGACGTCGCTTCGGTAGAGATCGTTCGTCTTGGCGAAGTTTGCCAGTGTCCAAGCGCCGTCGGCCCGGAAAGCGCTCACCACGGAATAGGCGAGGGGAAGGGCGAAAAGCAGGATGATCGTCGTGAGCGCCGGGAAAACCAGCGCCAGTCCGAGCAGGCGTTGGCGCATCTCAAACGCGGGGCGGGCGACGCGCGAGCGCCGCCCGCCCCCTCGCTCAGTTCGTCACCTTCTTCTCGTAGGCCTCCAGGATCTCGTCGAAATAGGAGGCGATCGGGAACGGCTTGCCCTTCGTCGCGAGGTCGTCGGGCGTCACGTCGGTGAAGAGCTTGTTCCAGGTTTGAGGGTCGAGCTTCGACTGCACGTATTTGGCATCGATGCCGGGATACCAGTTGAAGCGCTTGACGATGCCGTCGGCCTGCACCTCGGGGCTCGTCGCCAAGGCGATGAATTTCTCCGCCAAATCCTTGTTCTGCGCCTTCGCCGGGACGACGTAATACATCGGCTGACCGGGCATGCCGGGGGCGATCAGGTCGAGCTTCAGGTCGGGCGAAAGGCGGCCGTCAGACTGCCAAGTGTAGAACATGTCGACCCAGACGGGGCCCATGGCAATCTCGCCGCGGTTCAGCATGTCGAGCGTCCCGGCGTTCCCCGGCGTGAACACGACGTTGGTGTTGAAATCCTTCAGCTTGGCGAGCGCCGGGTCCCAGTCGTCGGAGATTTTGGCGTCGAACGGGCCGTTCATCAACTGCTTGGCGTCGTTGGTGTAGGCGTACATCCAGCCCATCACGAAGCTCACGCCCGACATCCCGCCCTTGATGCCGTTATATCCGAACTGCTTCGGATGCTCCTTCGCCCAGGCGACGAGGTCGTCGTAGGTCTTGGGCGGGTCCGAAACGAGCGTCGGATTGTAGGCGATCGCCGTCTGGCTGTGGAACATCGGCATCACGTAGCCGTGCACGTTGGTTCCAAGCGCATTGTCGGCCGTGTCGCGGCTGACCAGGCTGCCGGTATCGATGTCGCTCCGATAGGACGCGAGCAGGTTCTCGCTGACCATCTGGCCGGCCATCTTCTGATGCACGACGGCGACATCGACGTCGGACTGCGTGCCGGCGCTGGCCTGAGCCGAGAGCCGCTCGTAGATCATCTGCGATCCGGCGTCGCCCGGGCCGGTGCCAACCGCCTGCACTTTGACGCCGGGATTCTCCGCCTCGAATTTCGGTGCAAGATACTGGTTGACGTAGTCGACCATGTTCTGGTCGCCGGCCGTCATCACGGTCAGCGTCTGAGCCACCGCCGGGGCACTCACCGACACAAGGGTGCCGACGACGAGCCCACTCAGGAAATGCAATCGTCTATCCATAGTCGCCTCCTCTTTCTCATTTTGCAGCCGCGGGAACTCACGCGGCCGATTGACCGACCGCTTCGGGTTCGCGCGCCTGCGGTCCTTCCATGCCGGTCCCATTGAGCGAGCCTGGGAAGATGAAAACCTGCCGATGCGGCAAGCGGACCTGAACCTGAGCCGGCGGCTCGTGGCGGGAATCCGAATCCACCTGAATCTCGTGCCCGCCGACGGAGACCGCGTGCCGCCACGTACCTCCCGGATACGACACCTGCGTGACGTGGCCGGTGAAGACGATCTCGTTCGAAGCCTGCGGCGCGTCTACGACGTCCGACGGCAAGAGCTCGGCTAACTCGCCACGGAAGTACGCGGTCACGGGCACTTTCTCGATCGAAGCGTCGGACGGGAAGGCATCCTTTTCGGCCCTGTCGAAAACAGCAGGGCCGTTATGGGGGCCAGTGAAAATCTCGATGCGACGCGGCGCCAGGCGGGCAGTCATCGCCATCACGTTTTCAGCGCCCATGAAGCGTGCGACGAACGGGGTCTCCGGGCGGTTGTAGATTTGCTCCGGCCGGCCCTGCTGCTCGATCTGCCCACGGTTCAGGATGACGATCCGATCGGCCATGACCATTGCCTCTTCGCGGTCGTGCGTGACGTGGATCGCGGTGATCGCGAATCTCTGCTGCAAAGATCGGATCTCGTGCCGGACGCTTTGGCGGATGCGCGCATCGAGATTGGAGAGCGGCTCGTCGAGAAGGAGGATGCGAGGATCGACCGCGAGCGCCCGGCCGAGCGCGACGCGCTGGCGCTGGCCGCCGGAAAGGGCGGTGACCTTGCGCGCGCCGAGGTCCTGAAGCCCGAGCATCGCGAGCATCTCGTCGACCTTGGCCGCAGCCTTCTGTTTGGTGACCCGCCGGACCTTCAATCCATAGCCGATGTTCTCGCGCACGCTCATGTGCGGCCAAAGCGCGTAGGACTGGAAGACCATCGCCATGCCGCGGCGGTCAGGCGGCAGCCGCGTTATATCCTGGCCGGCGACACGGATCACCCCGGACTCCGGCGCCGTGAAGCCGGCGATCGTGCGAAGCAACGTCGTCTTGCCGCAACCTGAGGAGCCAAGAAGCGCGACGAACTCGCCTTCGCGCACCGCCAGCGATACGTCTCTCAGAACGGGCGGCCCGCCATAGCCGGCCGTCAACCGCTCCACTTCGAGAAAGGTCGGCAGAGGCATCAGCAGGCTCGAAAAGGCCGCCAATCGGAGCGGCGGGCAACGCTATCGTCACATTGTGACAGACACAACGCAAAGCTCCAGTCTGAAACGATCTGCCTAATGGTGGAAATACGCCGGGAAACCAACATGAGGGAGCATGCGTCTTGTCCGCCACGCGCGCGAGCGCATGGGCAGGCATCTTGCTCCGGGCGGTGGGCGTTGGTAACACCCGTGCCGCCAAAGCCGCCGGTGTCGGTGGTCGTGCCGCTTAGGGGTATAGCTCAGTTGGTAGAGCGACGGTCTCCAAAACCGTAGGTCGGGGGTTCGAGTCCCTCTGCCCCTGCCAGCTTTCGGTGCTTCGGCTTGGAAAGCCGGCGAACGGCAGCGGAGACGAATTTGCTGCTTTGCGGCAAGGGCTTGGCGGGACACGATCATTACCTGCCGCAAGCCCCTTGCGCGGGCCGCTGAAGTTGCTTATTTAGGAGCGTTCGGAGGCGCGCGAACCCTTTCGCGCGCCTTCAAATTCCCGGTATGGCAAAAACAAACCCGTTCCAGTTTATCCAACAGGTGCGCTCCGAGGCGGCCAAGGTCACTTGGCCGACACGGCGCGAAACTGCGATCACGACGTTGATGGTGTTCGTCATGGTGTTCCTGGCGACGATGTTCTTCTTCGCCGCCGATCAGATCATGAGTTGGGGCATCAGTTTCGCGCTCGGCACGGCGGGCTGAACCTGAAAGCGACGGAACTTCCGATGGCGAAGCGCTGGTACATCGTCCATGCCTACTCGAATTTCGAGAAGAAGGTGGCGGACTCGATCCGCGAGAAGGCGGCCGCTGCGGGGCTCGGCGACCTGATCGACGATATCCTCGTGCCGACGGAGAAAGTCGTGGAGATGCGGCGCGGCCGCAAGGTGGATTCGGAACGAAAGTTCTTCCCCGGCTACGTGCTGGTGAAGATGGATATGACTGATGAGGCCTATCACCTCATCAAGAACACGCCCAAGGTCACGGGTTTCCTTGGCGCAGACAGTCGGCCGATGCCGATCCCGGACTCCGAAGCCGAGCGCATCATGGCGCAGGTGCAGGAGGGCGTGGAGCGGCCGAAGCCGTCGGTGAGTTTCGAGATCGGCGAGCGTATCCGCGTTGCGGATGGCCCGTTCGCCTCCTTCGAGGGGAACGTGGAAGAAGTCGACGAGGAGCGCGCGCGGCTGAAGGTGGCAGTGTCCATCTTCGGGCGCGCTACACCCGTCGAATTGGAATACGGGCAGGTCGAGAAGGTCTGACCGTTACGCGTGGAAGGCCGGCCGCCCGTGCCATCGGGTAGCGAGAAGGCCGCACCACGGACACCCGAGGATGCCGCGCCCTTTGGGGCCGGCGAGAGAACGGAGTGATTGATGGCCAAGAAGATCACGGGATACCTGAAGTTGCAGGTTCCCGCTGGCGCCGCCAATCCGTCGCCGCCCATCGGGCCGGCGCTCGGCCAGCGGGGCCTGAACATCATGGAATTCTGCAAGGCGTTCAACGCCGCCTCGCAGGACATGGAGAAAGGTGCGCCGATCCCTGTCGTCCTGACGATCTACGCCGACCGCAGCTTTACTTTCGAGATGAAGACGCCGCCGGTGTCGCATTTTCTGAAGAAGGCCGCAGGCCTCCAGAAAGGCGGGCAGACGCCGGGACGCGCTTTGATCGGCCGCGTGACGCGCGACCAGGTGCGCTCGATCGCCGAGCAGAAGCTCAAGGATTTGAACGCCCGCGATGTCGGCGCTGCGATGAAGATGGTCGAGGGCTCCGCCCGTTCCATGGGTCTTGAGGTGGTGGAATGAGCGCGAACGGAAAACGCACCCGCAAGATTCGCGACGGGATCGACCGCGACAAGCTCTATCCGCTCACCGATGCCGTGCGCATGGTGAAGGAGCGCGCCGTCGCCAAGTTCGACGAGACGATCGAGGTGGCACTGAACCTCGGTGTCGACCCGCGCCACGCCGACCAGATGGTGCGCGGCGTTGCCAACCTGCCGAACGGCTCCGGCCGCTCGGCGCGCGTCGCGGTTTTCGCGCGCGGCGCCAAGGCCGAAGAGGCAAAGAAGGCGGGCGCCGACATCGTTGGCGCGGAGGATCTGATGGAGGCGGTGCAGAAGGGCGAGATCAACTTCGACCGCTGCATCGCGACGCCGGACCTGATGCCGCTCGTCGGCCGGCTCGGCAAGATTCTCGGCCCCCGCGGCCTGATGCCGAACCCGAAGGTCGGCACGGTGACCAACGACGTGACGCAGGCGGTCAATGACGCCAAGGGCGGCGCTGTCGAGTTCCGCGTCGAAAAGGCAGGGATCGTGCATGCCGGCGTCGGCAAGGCATCGTTCACCGAGCAGGCGCTGACGGAGAACATCCAGGCCTTCGCCGATGCGGTATCGAAGGCCAAGCCCTCCGGCGCCAAGGGAACCTATTTGAAGCGTGTCGCGCTGACTTCCACGCAGGGAGCAGGCGTACGCATCGACCCGGCCACGCTTTCGGCGAGCTGAGGTCAAGCATGAGTTCTCCCGGGCAATCGATTGCCCGGGCTTAGAGTTTCGTCAGCGGCGTTTGAGAGCGCCGAAGACGAAACGGGTCTGGCGGGCTCGCCCGTCCGATCCGGTCCTGTCCGAGACTGCAGGTGAGCTTCGGCTCCTAAGCGTTTGGCCTGCATGAGACGGGTTCATGAACCGAGATTTGGGCGCGAGCCCGGATGCCGGTTCGAACCTCTCGTCCTTCGTCTCTCATAAAGAGAGGCGAGGGCCCGCGCCTCAGACGAGGTTCGGGGGACAGGCGTTCAACCGTCGCCCGTCCCTCGTCTCAAGAGGCCGGGCGGCATGGCGAAGCGGCCCAGGATTCGCGCACGCGAGGCTTGGGCCAGATGAGGACAGAGGCAGTGGATAGAGCTGAAAAGAGCGAGATGGTCTCCGGCCTTAACCAGGTGTTTTCAAGCACCGGGGTTGTGGTCGTGGCCCACTATTCCGGCCTGAACGTCGCCGAGATGACGGCCCTTCGCGGTCGCATGCGGGACGCTGGGGCCAGCCTCAAGGTCGCCAAGAACCGCCTCGTCAAGCTTGCCCTTAAAGGTACGGACGTCGAACACATCAGCGACCTGTTCCAGGGACCGACGGTCATCGCCTATTCCGATGACCCCATCGCCGCCCCCAAGATTGCTGCCGAATTTGCCAAGACGAACGAGAAGTTCGTCCTGCTCGGCGGCGCCATGGGGCGGACCAGCCTGGACGCGCAAGGAGTGCAGGCGCTCGCCGCGCTCCCGTCGCTCGATGAACTGAGAGCGAAGCTCGTCGGCATGATCCAGACGCCGGCAACCCGCATCGCGGGCGTTCTCCAGGCGCCGGGCAGCCAGCTCGCGCGCGTGTTCGCGGCCTACGCCGAGAAGGGCGAGGCGGCCTGAAGCCGATCTTGAAAGATCCGAACGAAGGTTCGAACCGACAAAGGAAATGTGACAATGGCTGATCTATCGAAAATCGTTGACGACCTCTCCGGCCTGACGGTGCTGGAGGCGGCCGAGCTCTCCAAGATGCTTGAGGAGAAGTGGGGCGTCTCCGCGGCCGCGCCGGTCGCAGCGGCCGCTGCCGCACCCGCCGCCGCGGCACCGGCCGAGGAGAAGACCGAGTTCGACGTGGTCCTCATCGCCGCAGGCGACAAGAAGATCAACGTCATCAAGGAAGTGCGCGCGATCACCGGGCTTGGCTTGAAGGAAGCCAAGGACCTCGTGGAAGGCGCACCGAAGACGGTGAAGGAGGCCGCTTCCAAGACGGAAGCCGAGGACCTCAAGAAGAAGCTCGAGGACGCGGGCGCGAAGGTCGAGCTGAAGTAGGCGTTTTCACGAGTTCTCCGGGCGCGGTTTTCCCCGCGCCCGGACGCGTTGGCCGGGGGGCCATTTCGGGTGCGGCGTGAACCTGCGCCCCCGCTGTCCTGACGGACGCATGGCTCTTCCATGCGGCTCTTTGGACAGCCGTTCGGACGAGATTGGCGAGGACGAATAATGGCGAGAGCAACGACTGCGAAGAAGGTGAGCTTCTCAGGCCGCCGGCGTATCCGCAAGTTCTTCGGGCACATCACTGAGGCGGCGGAGATGCCGAACCTGATCGAGGTTCAGAAGTCTTCGTACGACCAATTCCTGATGGTCGAGGAACCGAAGGGCGGGCGGAACGACGAGGGATTGCAGGCGGTCTTCAAGTCGGTGTTTCCGATCTCCGACTTCGCCGGCAATGCCATGCTCGAATTCGTGCGCTACGAGTTCGATCCGCCGAAATACGACGTGGAAGAATGCCGGCAGCGCGACATGACCTATGCGGCGCCGCTCAAGGTGACGCTGCGCCTGATCGTGTTCGACGTCGACCAGGAGACCGGCGCGAAGTCGGTCAAGGACATCAAGGAGCAGGACGTCTACATGGGCGACATGCCGCTCATGACGATGAACGGCACCTTCGTCATTAACGGCACCGAGCGCGTCATCGTCTCGCAGATGCACCGCTCGCCGGGCGTCTTCTTCGACCACGACAAGGGCAAGACGCACTCCTCCGGCAAGCTGCTCTTCGCGGCGCGCATCATCCCCTACCGCGGCTCGTGGCTCGACATCGAGTTCGACGCCAAGGATATCGTGCACGCGCGCATCGACCGCCGCCGCAAGATTCCGGTTTCGTCGCTGTTGATGGCGCTCGGGCTCGACGGCGAGGAAATCCTCTCGACCTTCTACGAGTCGGTCACCGTCACGCGTGACGGTGACGGCTGGCGCTTGCCGCTCGACCCGGAGAAGCTGCGCGGCACGAAGCCGAACGAGGACCTGATCGACGCCAAGACCGGCGAGGTCATCGCGGAGGCCGGGCAGAAGATCACCGCGCGGCTCGCGAAGCAGATCAAGGAGAAGAAGGTCAAGGCGCTCCGCGTCACCGACGAGGCGCTGATCGGCCGCTTCCTGGCGGAAGACATCGTCAACGTGCAGACGGGCGAGATCCGCGCGGAGGCTGGCGAAGAGATCACCGCAAAGCTGCTCGCCGCCCTGACGGAGGCCGGGCAGAAGAAGCTGCAGCTTCTTGAGATCGACCACGTCAATGTCGGCGCCTACATCCGCAACACGCTCACCGTCGACAAGAACCAGAATCGTGAGGACGCGCTCTTCGACATCTACCGGGTGATGCGTCCTGGCGAGCCGCCGACGATCGAGACGGCGGAGGCGATGTTCAGGTCGCTGTTCTTCGATTCGGAGCGCTACGACCTCTCAGCGGTCGGCCGCGTGAAAATGAACATGCGCCTCGATCTTCAGACCGACGACACGGTCCGCGTGCTTCGGAAGGAGGACATCATCTCCGTCATCCGCACGCTCGTCGATTTGCGCGACGGGCGCGGCGAGATCGACGACATCGACAATCTCGGCAATCGCCGGGTGCGCTCGGTCGGCGAGTTGATGGAGAACCAGTACCGGATCGGCCTGCTTCGCATGGAGCGCGCGATCAAGGAGCGCATGTCGTCGGTCGAGATCGACACCGTCATGCCGCAGGACCTGATCAACGCCAAGCCGGCGGCGGCCGCGGTCAGGGAGTTCTTCGGCTCTTCGCAGCTCTCGCAGTTCATGGACCAGACCAACCCGCTGTCGGAGATCACGCACAAGCGGCGGCTCTCGGCGCTTGGTCCCGGCGGTCTGACGCGTGAGCGGGCGGGCTTCGAGGTGCGCGACGTGCACCCGACGCATTACGGCCGCATCTGCCCGATCGAGACGCCGGAAGGCCCGAATATCGGTCTCATCAACTCGCTCGCGACGTTTGCGCGCGTTAACAAGTACGGGTTCATCGAGAGCCCCTACAGAAAAATCGTCGACGGCCGGGTCACCGACGAGGTCGTCTATCTCTCCGCCATGGAGGAGGCGAAATACACCGTTGCCCAGGCAAACGCCCAGCTCGACGAGAAGGGCCGCTTCCTGAACGACCTCGTGACCTGCCGCCACCAGGGCGACGTGTCGCTGGTCGCGCGCGAGAAGGTCGACCTCATGGACGTGTCGCCGAAGCAGCTTGTTTCGGTGGCCGCGGCGCTGATCCCGTTCCTCGAGAACGACGACGCCAACCGCGCACTGATGGGCTCCAACATGCAGCGGCAGGCGGTGCCGCTGGTGCGCTCCGAGGCGCCGCTCGTCGGCACCGGCATGGAGCCGATCGTGGCGCGCGATTCAGGCGCGGCCATCGCCGCGCGCCGCACCGGCATCGTCGACCAGGTCGATGCGACACGTATCGTCGTGCGCGCCACCGAGGAGCGCGACGCCTCGAAGTCGGGCGTCGACATCTATCGGCTGCAGAAGTTCCAGCGCTCCAACCAGTCGACCTGTATCACGCAGCGTCCGCTGGTTCAGGTCGGCGACCACGTGGCCGCCGGCGAGATCATCGCCGACGGTCCGTCGACCGACCGCGGCGACCTCGCGCTCGGGCGCAACGTGCTCGTCGCGTTCATGCCCTGGAACGGCTACAACTTCGAAGACTTCGATCCTGCTCTCCGAGCGGATCGTGCGCGACGATGTCTTCACCTCGATCCACATCGAGGAATTCGAGGTGATGGCGCGCGACACGAAGCTCGGACCGGAGGAGATCACCCGCGACATCCCGAACGTCTCCGAAGAGGCTTTGAAGAACCTCGACGAGGCGGGCATCGTCTATGTCGGCGCCGAGGTGAAGCCGGGCGATATCCTGGTCGGCAAGATCACGCCGAAGGGCGAGAGCCCGATGACGCCGGAGGAGAAGCTGCTCCGCGCCATCTTCGGCGAGAAGGCGTCGGACGTGCGCGACACGTCGCTTCGGATGCCGCCGGGAACCTTCGGCACGGTTGTCGAGGTGCGCGTCTTCAACCGCCACGGCGTTGAGAAGGACGAGCGCGCCATGGCGATCGAGCGCGAGGAGATCCAGCGCCTCGCCAAGGACCGCGACGACGAGCAGTCGATTCTCGACCGCAACATCTACGGGCGACTCTCGGAGATGCTGCGCAACAAGACCGGCACGTCCGGCCCGAAGGGCTTCAAGAAGGGCACCAAGATCACCGACGAGGTGCTCGAAGGCTATCCGCGGACGCAGTGGTGGCAACTCACCACCTCCGAAGACAAGCTGATGACGGAGATCGAGCAGCTTCGGGCTCAGTACGACGAGAGCCGCAAGCGCCTCGAAAGCCGCTTCATCGACAAGGTGGAGAAGCTGCAGCGCGGCGACGAGCTGCCGCCCGGCGTGATGAAGACGGTGAAGGTCTTCGTCGCGGTGAAGCGCAAGATCCAGCCCGGCGACAAGATGGCCGGCCGTCATGGCAACAAGGGCGTGGTGTCGAAGATCGTGCCGGTCGAGGACATGCCGTTCCTCGAGGACGGCACGCATGTCGACATCGTCTTGAACCCGCTTGGCGTGCCGAGCCGCATGAACGTCGGCCAGATCCTGGAGACGCATCTCGGCTGGGCCTGCGCCGGGCTGGGCTTGAAGATCGGCGAGCTCGTCGACGCCTATCGCAAAAGCGGCGACACCAAGCCGCTGCGCGAGGCGTTCGCCGGACTCTACGGCGACAACGCCAAGAACGAGCCGGTGGCGAGCTTCGACGACGAGTCTGTCGTCCGACTCGGCGAGCAGCTCCGCGAAGGCGTGTCGATCGCGACCCCGGTCTTCGACGGCGCCAAAGAGGAGCACATCGTGGAGCTCCTGGAGCAGGCGGGTCTGCACCGCTCCGGCCAGTCGCGGCTCTATGACGGGCGCACCGGCGAGGGCTTCGATCGCGACGTGACGGTGGGCTACATCTACATGCTGAAGCTCCACCACCTCGTCGACGACAAGATCCACGCGCGCTCGATCGGCCCCTACAGCCTGGTCACCCAGCAGCCGCTCGGCGGCAAGGCGCAGTTCGGCGGCCAGCGCTTCGGCGAGATGGAGGTGTGGGCGCTCGAAGCCTATGGCGCCGCCTACACGCTGCAGGAGATGCTGACCGTGAAGTCGGACGACGTGGCCGGCCGCACCAAGGTCTACGAGGCGATCGTCAGAGGCGACGATGCGTTCGAGGCCGGCATCCCCGAAAGCTTCAACGTGCTCGTCAAGGAGATGCGGTCGCTGGGCCTGAACGTCGAGCTGCAGGACACCGATCAGCGGCGGCAGATCACCGACCGCTACACGCACAGGGACGCCGCCGAATAGGCGGCTTCCCGAGGGCGCCCGACCGGCGTCAATCGAGTGCAATTCGTGCCGCGGCGTAAACGCGGCAAAAAAGCCCCCAGCCTCCCGGGGGACATGCCAGACGGCCAAGGAGTGACCATGAATCAAGAGGTCATGAACATTTTCAGCCCGCAGGTGCAGGCTCAGACGTTCGACCAAATCCGCATCTCGATCGCGAGTCCGGAGAAGATCCTGTCCTGGTCCTTCGGCGAGATCAAGAAGCCGGAAACGATCAACTACCGGACCTTCAAGCCGGAGCGCGACGGGCTTTTCTGCGCGCGCATCTTCGGCCCGATCAAGGACTACGAGTGCTTGTGCGGCAAGTACAAGCGCATGAAGTACAAGGGCATCATCTGCGAGAAGTGCGGCGTCGAGGTGACGCTCGCGCGCGTGCGCCGCGACCGCATGGGCCACATCGAGCTGGCGGCGCCGGTCGCGCACATCTGGTTCCTGAAGTCGCTTCCGTCCCGCATCGGCCTCATGCTCGACATGACGCTGAAGGACATCGAGCGCGTCCTCTATTTCGAGAACTACATCGTCGTCGAGCCGGGCATCACGCCGCTGAAGGAGAAGCAGCTCCTGACCGAGGACGAGTTCCTCGAGGCGCAGGATCAGTACCGGCGCGGATTCCTTCACCGCCATGATCGGCGCGGAGGCGATCCGCGAGATGCTGATCGCGCTCAATCTCGAAACGGAGATCGTGCGGCTCCGCCAGGAGATCGCAGAATCGAAATCCGAGCTCAAGCCGAAGAAGCTCGCCAAGCGGCTGAAGCTGATCGAGGCCTTCGTCCAGTCCGGCAACAAGCCGGAATGGATGATCATGACCGTCGTCCCGGTCATCCCGCCGGACCTGCGCCCGCTGGTGCCGCTCGACGGCGGCCGCTTCGCGACGTCGGACCTGAACGACCTCTATCGCCGCGTCATCAACCGCAACAACCGCCTGAAGCGGCTGATCGAGCTCCGCGCGCCGGACATCATCATCCGCAACGAGAAGCGCATGCTGCAGGAAGCGGTCGACGCGCTCTTCGACAACGGCCGCCGCGGCCGCGTCATCACGGGCACCAACAAGCGCCCGCTGAAGTCGCTCTCCGACATGCTGAAGGGCAAGCAGGGCCGCTTCCGCCAGAACCTTCTCGGCAAGCGCGTCGACTATTCGGGCCGCTCGGTCATCGTGGTCGGACCGGAGCTAAAGCTGCATCAGTGCGGACTGCCGAAGAAGATGGCGCTCGAGCTGTTCAAGCCGTTCATCTATGCGCGGCTCGACGCCAAGGGCTTCTCCTCCACTGTGAAGCAGGCGAAGAAGCTCGTGGAGAAGGAGAAGCCGGAAGTCTGGGACATCCTCGACGAGGTGATCCGCGAGCATCCGGTACTCTTGAACCGCGCGCCGACGCTCCATCGCCTCGGCATCCAGGCGTTCGAGCCGGTGCTGATCGAGGGCAAGGCGATCCAGCTGCATCCGCTCGTCTGCGCCGCCTTCAACGCCGACTTCGACGGCGACCAGATGGCGGTGCACGTGCCGCTGTCGCTCGAGGCGCAGCTCGAAGCGCGCGTCCTCATGATGTCGACCAACAACATCCTGCATCCCGCGAACGGGCAGCCGATCATCGTGCCGTCGCAGGACATCGTTCTCGGCCTCTACTACCTCTCCGTCATGCAGGAGAAGGAGCCGGGCGAAGGCATGGCGTTCGGCAATATCGGCGAGCTGCATCACGCGCTGGATGCCGGCGCGGTGACGCTGCACGCCAAGATCAGGGGCCGCTTCAAGACCGTCGACGAGGACGGGCAACGAGGTCTCGCAGATCCACGAGACGACGCCCGGCCGGCTGCTGATCGGCGAGCTTCTGCCGAAGCATCACAACGTGCCGTTCGATCTCTGCAACAAGCTGATGACCAAGAAGGAAATCAGCCGCATGATCGACGCCGTCTACCGCCATACCGGGCAGAAGGAGACGGTCATCTTCTGCGACCGGATCATGCAGCTCGGCTTCACGCAGGCGTGCAAGGCCGGCATCTCCTTCGGCAAGGACGACATGGTCATCCCGGAGACGAAGGCGAAGCTCGTCGCCGAGACGCGTGCGCTCGCCGGCGAATACGAGCAGCAGTACAATGACGGCCTGATCACCCAGGGCGAGAAGTACAACAAGGTCGTCGACGCCTGGGCGAAGTGCACCGACCGCGTCGCCGACGAGATGATGAAGCGCATTCAGTCGGTGGAGTTCGACAAGAAGACCGGCCGCCAGAAGCCGGTGAACTCCATCTACATGATGAGCCACTCCGGCGCCCGCGGCTCGCCCGCGCAGATGAAGCAGCTTGCCGGCATGCGCGGCCTGATGGCCAAGCCGTCGGGCGAGATCATCGAGAGCCCGATCATCTCCAACTTCAAGGAGGGGCTCTCGGTGCTCGAGTACTTCAACTCGACCCACGGCGCCCGCAAGGGCCTCGCCGACACGGCGCTGAAGACGGCCAATTCCGGCTATCTGACGCGCCGTCTCGTCGACGTGGCGCAGGACTGCATCATCACCGAGGACGATTGCGGCTCGGAGAACGGCCTGACGATGGAGGCCGTCGTCGATTCCGGACAGGTCGTTGCCTCGCTCGGCTCGCGCATCCTCGGCCGCACCACGGTTGAGGACATCGTCGATCCGTCGACCGGCGACGTGATCGTCGAGGCCGGCACGCTGATCGGCGAGCCGGAGATGGAGGCGGTCGAGGCGGCCGGCGTGCAGGCGGCGAAGATCCGCTCCGTGCTCACCTGCGAGACCAAGTACGGCGTCTGCGGCAAGTGCTATGGGCGCGATCTGGCGCGCGGAACGCCGGTCAACATGGGCGAGGCGGTCGGCGTCATCGCGGCGCAGTCGATCGGCGAGCCGGGCACGCAGCTCACCATGCGCACCTTCCACATCGGCGGCACAGCGCAGGTGGTCGACCAGTCGTTCCTGGAGTTGAGCTTCGAGGGCACGATCAAGATCCGCAACAAGGCCGTCGCCGTCGACTCGGCGAAGCGTCAGGTGGTGATGGGCCGCAACGTTCAGCTCGCCATCATCGACGAGGGCGGCGAGGAGCGCGTGTCGCATCGCGTGCCTTACGGCGCCAGGCTCTTCGTCCAGGACGGCGACGCCGTCGACTCGCGGCAAGCGGCTGGCGGAGTGGGATCCGTATATGCGTCCGATCCTGACGGAGGCCGGCGGCACCGTCGACTACGAGGACGTGGTGGAAGGCGCCTCGGTGGTGGAGACCGCCGACGAATCGACCGGCATCACCAAGCGCGTCATCGTCGACTGGCGCGCCAACCCGCGCGGCTCGGAGCTGCGTCCGGCGGTCGTGATCAAGGACAAGAAGGGCAAGCTCATGAAGGCCGAGCGCGGGCGCGATGCGCGCTACATGCTCTCCGTCGACGCCATCCTGTCGGTCGATCCGGGCGCGCAGGTGAAGCCGGGCGACGTGCTCGCGCGTATCCCGCTCGAAAGCGCCAAGACGCGCGACATCACCGGCGGTCTGCCGCGGGTGGCGGAGCTCTTCGAGGCGCGCCGGCCGAAGGATCACGCGATCATCTCCGAGATCGGCGGAACGGTGAAGTTCGGGCGCGACTACAAGAACAAGCGCCGGATCATCATCGAGCCGGAGGAGGAGGGCGCGGAGCCGGTCGAGTACCTGATCCCGAAGGGCCGGCCGTTCCATCTGCAGGAAGGCGACGCCATCGAGAAGGGCGACTTCATCCTCGACGGCCTGCCGGCGCCGCACGACATCCTGGCGATCAAGGGCGTGGAGGAGCTTGCCGCCTATCTCGTCAACGAGATCCAGGAGGTCTACCGGCTGCAGGGCGTGCTCATCAACGACAAGCACATCGAGGTGATCGTCCGCCAGATGCTGCAGAAGGTCGAGATCACGGAGACCGGCGATTCCGACCTGATCGCCGGCGAGCAGATCGACCGGCTGGAGTTCGACGCGATCAACGAGGCGCTCGTGCGGACAAGAAGGAGCCGGCGACGGCCGTGCCGGTGCTGCTCGGCATCACCAAGGCGAGCCTGCAGACGCGCTCCTTCATCTCCGCCGCCTCGTTCCAGGAGACCACGCGCGTGCTGACCGACGCCGCGGTCAACGGCAAGACCGACACGCTGGAAGGGCTGAAGGAGAACGTCATCGTCGGCCGCCTGATCCCGGCCGGCACCGGCGGCATGATGTCGTCGCTCCGGCAGGTCGCGCAGCGGCGCGACGAGCTCATCCTGGAGGAGGAGCGCAAGCGCGCCGCCGCGGCCGCCCAGCTCGCCATCCCCGACATGGCGGAGGTCGCCGCGGAATAGCCGCGAGCGCCACGAAAGCTTCGAAGGGCCGCCTCCGGGCGGCCCTTTTTTTTGCGCGATTGCGCTGCAATGTTCCGCGGCCTGTCTCCGCGCCGCCACACGGCTGGAATAATTTGGAAACCTCTTCCGTGCTTGTTGTTCGGGCGTTCAAGGACGCCTACGAAGGCGGTGGGAGCGGGGGCTTCCGGAGATTCGTTGCGGAAGCAAATTCCGGCGCTGGGCGGCGCCGGAAACAGTCGCTCTCGGCCGCGTCATGGCATGGCGCACGGGGATTGAAGATGTCGACCGGTCTTGTTTGGCGTGCTGTTCTCTTCTTCGGGTTGACGGCCGGATACGTGATCCTCGCCGCGCTGCCCTATCTCGCCTAATAGTTTCCTGAACTACGCCGCATCTCGATTGCGCCGACGCCCTCGGCGCGAAGTGACATCGCGTGCGTCGTCGACGTTGAGGTCGGATTCGCCGCGATTTCCGGCGTCTCCGGGCTTGACGCTCCAGGGGCCAATCGCTAGATGAACGCAGCCCAAGGGCAGGCGGTAAGCCGAGCCCGGGTTTTGCGCGCCTCGCGCGAGACCCATTCGACTTAAACGCTGCCAGGGTCCGACGCTGAAGTAGGAGATCATGATCGCGGCCTTCGGGCTCGCGATCCTCTGCTTTGGCTGCGCCGCCGCTTTCACGAAGTGGACGGCGCGGTTTTTATCGCACGCAGCCTGCAGGGCTTGGACGGAACACGAGAAGGCCGACGGAAGAGAATGCCGACGATCCAGCAGCTGATCAGCAAGCCGCGCCAGGCGCCGCCGCACGCGCAACAAGGTGCCGGCGCTGGAGCAGAACCCGCAGAAGCGCGGCGTGTGCACGCGCGTCTATACGACGACGCCGAAGAAGCCGAACTCGGCGCTCCGCAAGGTCGCCAAGGTGCGCCTCACCAACGGCTACGAGGTCATCGGCTACATCCCCGGCGAGGGCCATAACCTGCAGGAGCACTCGGTGGTGCTGATCCGCGGCGGCCGCGTGAAGGACCTGCCGGGCGTCCGCTATCACATTCTGCGCGGCGTGCTCGACACGCAGGGCGTGAAGGACCGCCGGCAGCGCCGCTCCAAATACGGCGCCAAGCGGCCGAAGTAACGCGGTTCAGCGACGGTCCTGCTCGCGCGTCGAAGCGCGGCCGGGACCGCGGAGTGAAGAGGGTCGAGAGGAAGAGGCTCAGATGTCGCGTCGTCATCGCGCCGAAAAGCGGGAGATCATCCCCGACGCCAAGTTCGGCGATCGCGTGGTCTCGAAGTTCATGAACTCGGTGATGCATGCCGGCAAGAAGTCGGTGGCCGAAGCCATCGTCTACGGCGCGCTCGACCAGGTCGAGCACAAGACGCGGCAGGACCCGCTCGGCGTGTTCCACCAGGCGCTGGAGAACGTGATGCCGTCGATCGAGGTGCGCTCGCGGCGCGTCGGCGGCGCCACCTACCAGGTGCCGGTCGAGGTGCGCGTCGGAGCGCCGCCAGGCGCTCGCCATCCGCTGGCTGATCGCCGCCGCGCGCAGCCGCAACGAGCGCACCATGGAGGACAAGCTCTCCGGCGAGCTGCTCGACGCCGCCAACAATCGCGGCAACGCGGTGAAGAAGCGCGAAGACACGCACCGCATGGCGGACGCGAACCGCGCCTTCTCGCACTACCGCTGGTAAGGCGAAGGACAGAGGCGATGGCGCGCGACTACAAAATCGAGGACTACCGCAACTTCGGCATCATGGCCCACATCGATGCCGGCAAGACCACGACCACCGAGCGGATCCTCTACTACACCGGCAAGAGCCACAAGATCGGCGAAGTCCATGAGGGCGCCGCCACCATGGACTGGATGGAGCAGGAGCAGGAGCGCGGCATCACCATCACGTCGGCCGCGACCACCACCTTCTGGGAGGGCCGCGACGGCAAGAAGCGCCGCTTCAACATCATCGACACGCCCGGCCACGTCGACTTCACCATCGAGGTCGAGCGCTCGCTGCGCGTGCTCGACGGCGCCATCGCGCTGCTCGACGCCAATGCCGGCGTCGAGCCGCAGACCGAGACCGTCTGGCGCCAGGCCGACAAGTACAAAGTGCCGCGCATGGTCTTCGTCAACAAGATGGACAAGACCGGCGCCGACTTCTTCCGCTGCGTCGAGATGATCAAGGACCGCCTCGGCGCGACCCCGGTCGTGACGCAGCTTCCGATCGGCTCGGAGACCGACTTCAAGGGCGTCGTCGACCTGATCGAGATGAAGGCGCTCATCTGGCGCGACGAGACGCTCGGCGCCGAGTGGGATGTCGTCGAGATTCCGGCCGACCTGCCGGACCAGGCCGACGAGTGGCGCGAGAAGCTGATCGAGGCGGCCGTCGAGCTCGACGACGACGCCATGGAGGCCTATCTCGAAGGCAACGAGCCCGACGCCGACGACGCTCCGCAAGCTCATCCGCAAAGGCACCGTCGCCGTCAAGTTCTTCCCGGTCCTCTGCGGCTCGGCCTTCAAGAACAAGGGCGTGCAGCCGCTGCTCGACGCGGTCGATCGACTTCCTGCCGAGCCCCGTCGACGTGCCGCCATCAAGGGCATCGATCCGAAGACCGAGCGCCGAGATCGAGCGCCACGCCGACGACAGCGAGCCGCTCTCGATGCTCGCCTTCAAGATCATGAACGACCCGTTCGTCGGCTCGCTGACCTTCTGCCGCATCTATTCCGGCGTGCTGCAGTCGGGCGTCATGCTGACGAACACGGTGAAGGAGCAAGCGCGAGCGCATCGGCCGCATGCTCCTGATGCACGCCAACAACCGCGAAGAGATCAAGGAGGCCTTCGCCGGCGACATCGTCGCGGTGGTCGGCCTCAAGGACACGACGACCGGCGACACGCTGTGCGATCCGCAGAAGCCGGTGATCCTGGAGCGCATGGAGTTCCCCGAGCCGGTCATCGAGATCGCGATCGAGCCGAAGACCAAGGCCGACCAGGAGAAGATGGGCATGGCGCTGCAGCGCCTGGCGGCGGAGGATCCGTCCTTCCGCGTCAAGACCGACGAGGAATCCGGCCAGACGATCATCGCCGGCATGGGCGAGCTTCACCTCGACATCATCGTCGACCGCATGAAGCGCGAGTTCAAGGTCGAGGCCAATGTCGGCCAGCCGCAGGTGGCCTACCGCGAGACGATCACGCAGGCGGCCGAGGTCGACTACACGCACAAGAAGCAGACCGGCGGCTCCGGCCAGTTCGCGCGCGTCAAGCATGCGCTTCGAGCCGCTTCCGGCCGGGCGCGGGCTTCGAGTTCGAGAACGAGGTCGTCGGCGGCAACGTGCCGCGGGAATACATCCCGGGCGTCGAGAAGGGCATCAAGGGCGCGCTGAACGGCGGCGTCATCGCCGGCTTCCCGATGGTCGACTTCAAGGCGACGCTGCATCGACGGCGCGTACCACGACGTCGACTCCTCGGTGCTCGCGTTCGAGATCGCCGGCCGCGCGGCCTTCCGCGAAGGCGTGCAGAAGGCGCGGCCGGTGCTGCTCGAGCCGATCATGAAGGTCGAGGTGGTGACGCCGGACGACTATGCCGGCGTCGTCATCGGCGACCTGAACTCGCGGCGCGGCCAGGTGCAGGGGACGGAGATGCGCGGCAACGCCACCGTCATCAACGCCATGGTGCCGCTGGCCAACATGTTCGGCTACGTCAACACGCTGCGCTCGATGAGCCAGGGGCGCGCGCAGTACACGATGCAGTTCGACCACTACGCGCAGGTGCCGAGCCAGTCGCGCAGGAAATCCAATCGAAATACGCCTGATCCGGTTCGAGGACAGGCGGAAGTCAGAACGGAGAGAGCTGATGGCGAAGGCAAAATTTGAGCGGACCAAGCCGCATTGAACATCGGGACGATCGGCCACGTCGACCACGGCAAGACGACGCTGACGGCGGCGATCACGAAGTACTTCGGCGAGTTCCGCTACGCTACGACCAGATCGACGCGGCGCCGGAAGAGAAGGCGCGCGGCATCACGATCAACACCGCGCACGTCGAATACGAGACGGCGAACCGGCACTACGCGCACGTCGACTGCCCGGGCCACGCCGACTACGTGAAGAACATGATCACCGGCGCGGCGCAGATGGACGGCGCGATCCTGGTCGTGTCCGCCGCCGACGGCCCGATGCCGCAGACGCGCGAGCACATCCTGCTGGCCCGCCAGGTCGGCGTGCCGGCGCATCGTCGTCTACATGAACAAGGTCGACCAGGTCGACGACCCGGAGCTGCTCGAGCTCGTCGAGCTGGAGGTGCGCGAGCTGCTCTCCTCCTACGACTTCCCGGGCGACGACATTCCGATCATCAAGGGCTCGGCGCTGGCCGCGCTTGAAGGCAAGGACGCCGGAGATCGGCGAGAACTCGATCCGCGAGCTGATGGAGGCGGTCGACGCCTACATCCCGACGCCGGAGCGTCCGATCGACCAGCCGTTCCTGATGCCGATCGAGGACGTGTTCTCGATCTCCGGCCGCGGCACGGTGGTGACCGGCCGCGTCGAGCGCGGCATCGTCAAGGTCGGCGAGGAAGTCGAGATCGTCGGCATCCGCCCGACCGACGAAGACGGTCGTCACCGGCGTCGAGATGTTCCGCAAGCTGCTCGACCAGGGCCAGGCGGGCGACAACGTCGGCTGCCTGCTGCGCGGCATCGACCGCGAGGGCGTCGAGCGCGGCCAGGTGCTGTGCAAGCCGGGCTCGGTGACGCCGCACACGCAAGTTCGAGGCCGAGGCCTACATCCTGACCAAGGAAGAGGGCGGCCGTCACACGCCGTTCTTCACCAACTACCGCCCGCAGTTCTACTTCCGCACGACCGACGTGACCGGCGTGGTGGAGCTGCCGGAAGGCACCGAGATGGTGATGCCGGGCGACAACGTGAAGTTGACGGTGTCGCTGATCGTGCCGATCGCCATGGAGGAGAAGCTGCGCTTCGCCATCCGCGA
>CAVXFK010000014.1:0-26379 GCA_963761005.1 uncultured Alphaproteobacteria bacterium | reverse complement strand
ACCAAGGCGCTCGCGGCGCCAGTCGCGGGTCTCGGCTTCTCGAACGCGCTGATCGTCGGCGGCGCCGAGATCGAGACCGGGTTCGGGCGCGCCGCGCGCAACATCACCGGGATCGACGTGCTGCCGATCCAGGGCATCAACGTCTACGACATCCTGCGCCGCGACACACGCTGGTCCTTTCGAAGGCCGCGGTCGAAGCGCTGGAGGACAAGTCGATGGCCGACCTTAAGCACTACGACACGATCATCGCGCCGGTGATCACCGAAAAGTCGACGGCGGCCTCGGAGCACAACAAGGTCGTGTTCCGCGTCACTACGAAGGCAACGAAACCGAG
The DNA here is from genome assembly GCA_963761005.1 of uncultured Alphaproteobacteria bacterium. GTDB lineage: Bacteria > Pseudomonadota > Alphaproteobacteria > Rhizobiales > Afifellaceae > DASWJZ01. The sequence continues at coordinate 26,045 of CAVXFK010000014.1, read as the reverse complement.
GAGATCAAGGCGGCGGTCGAAGCGCTTCTCAATGTCAAGGTGACGGCGGTCAACACGCTGAACCGGGCCGGCAAGGCGAAGCGCTTCCGTGGCGTCGCCGGCAAGCAGTTTACAAGTAGGGCCGTCGTGACGCTGGCCGAGGGCCAGTCGATCGACGTGACCACGGGTCTTTAGGCGGGACGCGGACGATGGCACTCAAGGCATCTAACCCCACGACGCCGGGCCGCCGCCAGCTACGCTGGTCGACCGCTCGCGCCTGTGGAGGGGAAAGCCGCAGAAGGCGCTGACCGAAGGGCTGACCAAGAGCGGCGGACCCAACGATCTCGGCCGGCTCACCGCGCGCGGCGCGGCGGCGGCCACAAGCGCGCCTACCGCATCATCGACTTCAAGCGGCGGAAGTTCGACGTGCCGGCGAAGGTCGAGCGGCTGGAATACGATCCGAACCGCTCCGCCTTCATTGCGCTGATCCGCTACACGGACGGCGAGCTTTCCTACATCATCGCGCCGCAGCGCGTGGCGGAAGGCGATACGATCGTCTCCGGCGAGCAGGTCGACGTGAAGCCCGGCAACGCGATGCCGCTTCGCTCTATCCCCGTCGGCACGATCGTGCACAACGTGGAGCTCAAGATCGGGCGCGGCGGACAGCTTGCGCGCGCCGCCGGCTCCTACGCGCAGATCGCTGGTCGCGACCAGGGCTACGCGATCCTGCGGCTCAATTCCGGCGAGCAGCGGCTCGTCAGCGGCGCCTGCATGGCGACGATCGGCGCGGTCTCCAACCCGGACCATGCCAACGTCTCGATGGGCAAGGCCGGCCGTAACCGCTGGCTCGGCTGGCGGCCGTCGGTGCGCGGCGTCGCCATGAACCCGATCGACCATCCGCATGGTGGCGGCGAGGGCCGCACCTCGGGCGGCCGTCACCCGGTGACCCCGTGGGGCAAGCCGACCAAGGGCAAGAAGACCCGCACCAACAAGGCAACGACGAAATACATCCTGCGCTCGCGGCACGCCCGCAAGGGACGCTGACGCAGGTCTTAGGAGAAAGACGTGGCACGCTCAGTTTGGAAAGGCCCGTTCTTCGACGGCTACCTTCTAGGAAGGCGGAGAAGGCGCGCGAGTCCGGTCGCAACGAGGTGATCAAGATGTGGAGCCGCCGCTCCACCGTCCTGCCTCAGTTCGTGGGGCTCACCTTCGGCGTCTACAACGGCCACAAGCACATTCCGGTGCTCGTGTCGGAGGACATGATCGGACACAAGTTCGGCGAGTTCTCTCCGACCCGCTCGTTCCACGGCCACTCCGGCGACCGCAGGGCGAAGAGGGAATAGGCCATGGGAAAGCCGAAGCGTTCGCGCGTCCTGAAAGACAACGAGGCCCAGGCGGTGTTGCGCATGGTGCGCACGAGCCCGCGCAAGCTGAACCTCGTTGCCCAGCTGATCCGCGGCAAGAAGGTCGCCGTCGCGCTCGCCGACCTCGAATTCTCGCAGAAGCGCATCGCGCGGAGGTCAGGAAGACGCTGCAGAGCGCGATCGCCAATGCGGAGAACAACCATCAGCTCGACGTCGACAATCTCGTCGTCGCCGAGGCGCATGTCGGCAAGGCGCTTGTGATGAAGCGTTTTAACCCACGCGCTCGCGGCCGCGTGGCGGGCATCCTGAAGCCGTTCTCCAACCTGACGCTCGTGGTCCGCGAAGTCGAAGAAAGCGCCTGAGGACAATAGCATGGGACAGAAAGTCAATCCGATCGGGTTCCGCCTCGGGATCAACAAGACCTGGGATTCCCGCTGGTTCGCCAATAAGACGGAATATGGCAACCTCTTGCACGAGGACATCCGCATCCGCGACGCGCTGATGGATGACCTGAAGCAGGCGGCGGTCTCGCGCGTCATCGTGGAGCGCCCGCACAAGAAGTGCCGCGTCACCATCCACACTGCGCGGCCGGGCATCGTCATCGGCAAGAAGGGCGCCGATATCGAGAAGCTTCGCAAGAAGGTCGCCTCGATGACGACCTCCGAGGTGCACATCAATATCGTCGAAGTCCGCAAGCCGGAGATCGACGCGCATCTCGTCGCTCAGTCGATCGCGCAGCAGCTTGAGCGCCGCGTCGCCTTCCGGCGCGCCATGAAGCGGGCGGTGCAGTCGGCGATGCGCCTCGGCGCGCAGGGCATCCGCATCAGCTGCGGCGGGCGGCTCGGCGGGGCGGAGATCGCCCGCGGCGAATGGTATCGCGAGGGGCGGGTGCCGCTTCATACGCTGCGCGCCGACATCGATTACGGCCACGCGACCGCGCACACGGCTTACGGGACGATCGGCGTGAAAGTCTGGATCTTCAAGGGCGAGATCCTGGAGCACGACCCGTTCGGCTCGGAGAAGCGGGCGCTCGAGGGCACCGAGTTCGACGCGGCGCAGCGGGCACGCTGCCTGACGCCGGCACAAAGGGAATTTGAAAGAACAGAGCGATGCTGCAACCGAACCGCACCAAGTTCCGCAAGGCGCACAAGGGCCGAATTCACGGCACCTCGAAGGGCGGGACGATCCTGAACTTCGGCCAGTACGGGCTGAAGGCGCTTGAGCCTGAGCGCGTCACTGCGCGCCAGATCGAGGCGGCGCGGCGCGCCATCACGCGCCAGATGAAGCGCTCGGGCCGCGTGTGGATATGCGTCTTCCCCGACGTGCCGGTGTCGAAGAAGCCGACCGAAGTGCGCATGGGCAAGGGCAAGGGCGCGCCGGAGCTCTGGGTGGTGCGGGTGCATCCCGGCCGCATCATGTTCGAGATCGACGGCGTCAACGAGGAGACGGCGCGCGAGGCGCTGAGACTCGGCGCGGCGAAGCTGCCGATCCGCACCCGCGTCGTCACGCGTATCGCGGAGTGACGGTGATGAAGGCTGAAGACGTCCGCACGAAGTCGCTCGACGAACTGAGCGACAGTCTGGCGAGCCTGAAGAAGGAGCAGTTCAACCTGCGCTTCCAGGCGGCCACGGGGCAATTGGAGAAGACCGCGCGCATCCGCGAGGTGCGTCGCGACATCGCCCGCATCAAGACGATCGCCGCTCAGAAGCGTGCGGCCGAGGCGAAGGGCTGAGGAGAGGCTTATGCCGAAGAGACTGCTGATGGGCGTCGTGGTCAGCGACAAGGCCGACAAGACCGTGGTGGTCAATGTCGAGCGGCGCTTCACGCATCCGATTCTGAAGAAGACCGTGCGGCGCACGAAGAAGTACCAGGCGCACGATCCGGAGAACAAGTTCAAGGTCGGCGACCGGGTGACGATCGAGGAATCGAAGCCGATCTCCAAGTCGAAGCGCTGGGTCGTGGTCGGTGCCGAAGGCGCCGTCGCGGCGGCCGGCTGAAGAGGAACGAGTGGCGGCAGGCCGGGCCTGTCCGCGCATTAAGAAGAAGGACGTCGCGCAATGATCCAGATGCAGACGAACCTCGATGTCGCGGACAATTCCGGCGCGCGCCGGGTGCAGTGCATCAAGGTGCTGGGCGGCTCGAAGCGCAAATACGCGCATGTCGGCGACATCATCGTGGTGTCGGTGAAGGAAGCGATCCCGCGCGGGCGGGTGAAGAAGGGCGACGTGATGAAGGCGGTGGTGGTCAGAACGGCGAAGGACATCCGTCGTCCCGACGGAAGCGTCATCCGCTTCGACCGCAACGCGGCCGTGCTTATCGACAACAAGGCGGAGCCGGTCGGCACGCGCATCTTCGGCCCGGTGCCGCGTGAGCTCCGCGCCAAGAACCACATGAAGATCATCTCGCTCGCCCCGGAGGTGCTCTGATGGCCGCGCGGATCAGAAAGGGCGACAAGGTCGTCGTGATCACCGGGCGCGACAAGGGCCGCTCCGGCGAGGTGATCAAGGTGATGCCGAAGGAGAACCGGGCGCTCGTGCGCGGCGTCAACATGGTGTCGCGTCACCAGCGCCAGTCGACGACGCAGGAGGGCGGCATCATCCGCAAGGAAGCGCCGATCCACCTGTCGAATGTCGCGCTCGCCGATCCGACGACCGGTAAGCCGACCAAGGTCGGGTTCAAGATGCTGGCGGACGGCCGCAAAGTCCGTTTCGCCAAGAGCTCGGGAGAGACCATCAATGGCTGAGGCCGAGAAGGCCGCGAACGGCTCGAACTACGAGCCGCGGCTGCAGAAGCATTACCGCGATGTCGTGGTGCCGAAGCTGAGAGAGCAGTTCGGCTACAAGAACCCGCACGCGGTACCGCGCATCGAGAAGATCGTCTTGAACATGGGCGTCGGCGAGTCGACCGGCGATTCCAAGAAGGCGCAGGTCGCGGCCGACGACCTCGGCATGATCGCCGGCCAGAAGCCGGTCGTGACGCGCGCGCGGAAGTCGATCGCCACCTTCAAGGTGCGCGAGGGCATGCCGATCGGCGCCAAGGTGACGCTCCGGAAGCAGCGGATGTTCGAGTTCCTCGACCGGCTGGTAACGGTGGCGCTGCCGCGGGTGCGCGACTTCCGCGGGCTCAGCGCCAAGAGCTTCGACGGGCGCGGCAACTTCGCGCTCGGCATCAAAGAACACATCGTCTTCCCCGAGATCAACTACGACAAGGTTGATCAGGTGTGGGGCATGGATGTGGTGATCTGCACGACGGCCAAGACCGACGAGGAAGCGCGGGCGCTGCTCGACGCGATGAATTTCCCGTTCCGGCAATGACCGAACGAAACGAGGTTTGAACGATGGCGAAGACGAGCGCGATCGAGAAGAACAAGCGGCGCATGCGGCTGGCGAAGCAGTTTGCCGCCAAGCGGACGAAGCTTAAGGCCGCGTCGGCCGATCCGAACCTGAGCGATCAGGACCGCTTCGCCGCGCGGCTGAAGCTCGCGGAGCTGCCGCGGAACTCCGCGCCGACGCGAGTCAGGAACCGCTGCGAGGTCACCGGCCGCCCACGCGGCTATTACCGCAAGCTCAAGATGAGCCGCATTGCGCTTCGCCAGATGAGCAATGAGGGCAAGGTCCCGGGCATGGTGAAGTCGAGCTGGTGAGGAACACGAGATGCTGATGAACGATCCGCTCGGCGACATGCTGACCCGCATCAGGAATGCGCAGATGAGAAAGCGGCCGACCGTGTCGACGCCCGCCTCGTCGCTGCGCGCGCGCGTCCTCGACGTGCTGCAGAGCGAGGGCTACATCCGCGGCTATTCCGAGGTCGCGCTGAACGGCAAGGCGGAGTACCAGATCGAGCTGAAATATTCCGACGGCCAGCCGGTGATCCGCGAGATCATGCGTGTGTCGAAGCCTGGCCGCCGCGTCTATTCCTCGGTGAAGAGCATACCGCGCGTCGCCGACGGTCTCGGCGTGTCGATCCTGTCGACGCCGAAGGGCGTGATGAGCGACCACGAGGCGCGGCAGCAGAACGTCGGCGGCGAAGTGCTCTGCCGCGTGTTCTAGCGGCGGCGCAAAGGAAACGGGTAGGACGATGTCGCGAATTGGCAAGAGACCGGTGCAGGTGCCGAAGGGCGTGACGGCGAACGTCGAGGGCCAGACGGTCACCGCGAAGGGACCGAAAGGCCAGCTCGCCGTAGCGCTGGTCGACCAGGTGTCCGTCGCGATGACGGATTCCGGCGTGAAGGTCGAGCCGCGCGACCAGTCGAAGGTGGCGCGCTCGCTCTGGGGCCTGTCGCGCACGCTGGTGCAGAACATCTTCGTCGGCGTCACCGATGGCTTTGAGGAGCGGCTCGAGATCACCGGCGTCGGCTACCGCGCGCAGGTCGATGGCAAGAACCTGAACCTCGCGCTCGGCTACAGCCACGACGTGAAGTTCGCGATTCCCGAGGGGATCAAGATCGAGACGCCGAAGCCTACGGAGATCGTCGTCAGCGGCATCGACAAGCAGAAGGTCGGGCAGGTGGCGGCGGAGATCCGCCGCTGGCGTCCGCCGGAGCCGTACAAGGGCAAGGGCGTGAAATACGTCGGCGAGTATGTCTTCCGCAAGGAAGGCAAGAAGAAGTAGGTCGAGACATGGCAACGAAGAAACCCGGAGCGGCGCGGCGCGCGGTGCGCGTGCGCAAGGTGCTGAAGAAGACAGGCGGCGGGCGTCCGCGCCTGTCGGTCTTCCGCTCCTCTTCGCACATCTATGCGCAGGTCATCGATGACGTGCGCGGCCACACGGTCGCCGCTGCCTCGAGTCTGGAGAAGCCGCTGCGCGAGAAGCTGAAGACCGGCGCCGACAAGGCTGCCGCGGCCGAAGTCGGCAAGCTCGTCGCCGAGCGCGCCAAGGCCGCCGGCGTCGAGAAGGTCATCTTCGACCGCGGCTCCTACATCTATCACGGCCGCGTAAAGGCGCTGGCCGATGCCGCCCGTGAGGGCGGACTGGAATTCTGACCTCGCGACAGCGCGGGGCCGACACCATATCGAGGAACGGACGGTTACAATGTCAGAGCATGGACATGGACGCCGGCGGGAACGCGGCAGGGACAGGGATCGCGGCGAAGAGCGCGATAGCGAGTTCGTCGACAAGCTCGTCCATATCAATCGCGTCGCCAAAGTGGTGAAGGGCGGCCGGCGCTTCGGCTTCGCGGCGCTCGTTGTCGTCGGCGACCAGCGCGGGCGCGTCGGCTTCGGCCACGGCAAGGCGCGCGAAGTGCCTGAGGCGATCCGCAAGGCGACCGAGGCGGCGAAGCGCGGCCTGATCCGGGTGCCGCTCCGCGAAGGCCGCACGCTGCATCACGACGTCGCCGGACGGCATGGCGCCGGCAAGGTGATCCTGCGCGCAGCGGAGGCCGGGACCGGCATCATTGCCGGCGGCCCGATGCGCGCCGTCTTCGAGACGCTCGGCATCCAGGACATCGTCGCGAAGTCGATGGGGACCTCGAACCCCTACAACATGGTGCGCGCTACCTTCGACGCGCTGAAGCGCGAGGACAGCCCGCGCGGGGTCGCCGCGCGCCGCGGCATCAAGGTCTCGGCGCTGCAGGCGCGCCGCCGCGATGCCGACGCCGCGGCTGCGGCCGGCGCGGAAGGCTGAGGAGAGCGGCCATGGCCGGCAAGACCATCGTCGTCGAGCAGATCGGCAGCCCGATCCGACGCCGCTTCGACCAGCGCGACACGCTGATCGGGCTCGGCTTGAACAGGCTGCATCGCCGCTCGACGCTGAACGACAACGCGGCGACGCGCGGCATGATCGCCAAGGTGCATCACCTCGTGCGCATCGTCGAAGAGCGCTGAGTAACCGATTCAGAATGCGGGACGTAAGCCCATGAAGCTCAACGAACTTTCCGACAGGCCCGGCGCGATCAAGAGCCGCAAGCGGATCGGCCGCGGCATCGGCTCTGGCAGTGGCAAGACCGGTGGCCGCGGCGGCAAGGGCCAGACCGCGCGCTCCGGCGTTGCCATCAAGGGCTTCGAGGGCGGCCAGATGCCGTTGCATCGCCGTCTGCCGAAGCGTGGCTTCACCAATATCTTCCGCAAGGTCTATGTGGAGGTCGGGCTCGACCGCATCGCCGCGGCGATCGAGGCTGGCAAGCTCGATGCCGCGAAGACCATCGATGCGGAAGCGCTGAAGGCGGCCGGCGTCATCAAGCGCGCTAAGGACGGCGTGCGTCTCCTCGGCGGCGCCGCTCCGAAGGCGAAGCTCACGCTCGACGTCGCCGGTGCTTCGCGTCCGGCGGTCGCGGCAGTGGAGAAAGCGGGGGGAACCGTAACGCTTCCCAAGGCGGCGGAACCGGCGGAAGCCGGCGCCTGAGCCCGGAGGGGTCGAGCGGGGGGCTTTAAGGAGCGATCATGGCCTCAGCAGCCGAACAGCTTGCCGCCAACCTGAACTTCGCCGCCTTCTCCAAGGCGGAGGAGCTGAAGAAGCGCATCTGGTTCACGCTCGGCGCGCTCCTCGTTTACAGGCTCGGCACCTATCTGCCGCTTCCCGGCATCAACCTCGATGCGCTGACACAGGCCTTCGAGCAGCAGTCCCAGGGCATCCTGGGCATGTTCAACATGTTCTCCGGCGGGGCCGTGAAGCGGATGGCGATCTTCGCCCTCGGCATCATGCCCTACATCTCCGCTTCCATCATTTTGCAGCTCATGACCGCGGTCGTCCCGCAGCTGGAGTCGCTGAAGAAGGAAGGCGAGCAGGGCCGCAAGGTCATCAACCAGTACACGCGCTACCTGACGGTGGTGCTGGCGATGTTCCAGTCCTACGGCATCGCGGTCGGGCTCGAAGGCTCGTCGAACATCGTGGTCGATCCGGGCTGGTTCTTCAGGCTGAGCTCGGTCGTCACGCTCAGCGGCGGCACGATGTTCCTGATGTGGCTCGGCGAGCAGATCACGGCGCGCGGCATCGGCAACGGCATCTCGCTCATCATCTTCTCCGGCATCGTGGCGAACATCCCGCACGCGCTCGCCGGAACGCTCGAGCTCGGCCGGCAGGGCGCGTTGTCGACGCCGATCATCCTGTTTGTGGGCATCCTTGCGGTCCTGGTCGTGACCGCCATCGTCTTCGTCGAGCGCGCTCAGCGGCGGCTTCTGATCCAGTATCCGAAGCGACAGATCGGCAATCGCATGTTCCAGGGCGATTCCTCGCATCTGCCCTTGAAGCTCAACACGTCGGGCGTCATTCCGCCGATCTTCGCGTCCTCGCTGCTGCTCCTGCCGATTACGATCGCACAGTTTTCCGCCGGCCGCGGCCCGAGTTGGCTTACCTCGGTGACGGCGCTTCTCGGCAACGGCCAGCCGCTGCACATGCTGTTTTATGGTGCGATGATCGTGTTCTTCGCCTTCTTCTACACGGCCGTCGTCTTCAACCCGAAGGACACGGCGGACCAGCTGAAGAAACACGGCGGCTTCATCCCCGGCATCCGGCCGGGCCAGCGCACGGCCGACTACATCGACTACGTGCTGACGCGCATCACCATGCTCGGCGCCATCTACCTCGTCGTCGTGTGCCTTCTGCCGGAGGCGCTGATCACGCGCGTCGGCATACCCTTCTACTTCGGCGGCACGTCGTTGCTGATCGTGGTCAACGTGACCATGGACACGGTGCAGCAGGTGCAAGGCCACCTTCTCGCCCATCAATACGAAGGCCTGGTCAAGAAGGCGAAGCTCAGAGGCCGGCGCCGATGAGGGTGATCCTCCTCGGACCGCCCGGAGCAGGCAAAGGCACGCAGTCGCAGCGGCTCGTCGAGAAGCACGGCATCGTGCAGCTTTCGACCGGCGACATGCTGCGCGCCGCGATCAAGGCCGGAACGCCGATCGGGAAGAGGGCGCAGGGCATCATGGCGCGTGGCGAACTCGTCCCCGACGAGGTCGTGGTCGGCATCATCGCAGAGCGCATGGACGCGCCGGATGCGGAGCGCGGCTTCGTGCTCGACGGCTTTCCGCGCACCGTGAAGCAGGCGGAGGAGCTCGACGAGCTGCTCGCGAAGCGCGGGCTCGAGCTTGATGCGGTAGTGGAGCTCAAGGTCGACGAGGGCATCCTGCTCGACCGGATCGCCAAGCGGCTCAGGGACATGCAGGCGCGGGGCGAGCCGGTCAGGGCCGACGACAACCCTGAGGCCTTCAAAATCCGGCTCGACGCCTACCGGCAGCAGACCGCGCCGCTCATCGACTATTACCGGCAGAAGGGGCACCTCAAGAGCGTCGACGGGATGGCGGAAATCGACCACGTGACGCGCTCGATTGCCGCGGCTTTGCCGGGCGATTCGGCCGCCGGAGGCAGTTGACGGGGCGCGGACGAAACACTAGATAACGGCACCAATCCTAGAAAGTGTGGAGCGGTGCCGGGGCTTGAGAGCGGTCCGGGACCGGCCTTTTTGCGTTTCCGGCCGGGTTTGGCGATGGCGCCGGGCGGGCGCGGCAAAGGGAGCAGAACTTGGCACGCATTGCAGGCGTCAACATTCCGACGAACAAGCGCGTTGTTATCGCGCTTCAGTACATCCACGGAATCGGCCCGACGAAGGCGCGGGAAATCATCCAGAAGGTGAGCATCCCCGATTCCAGGCGCGTCAACGAGCTGTCGGATTCGGAGGTGCTCCAGATCCGCGAGGCCATCGACCGCGAATACATGGTGGAGGGCGATCTCCGCCGCGACACCGCGATGAACATCAAGCGGCTGATGGACCTCGGCTGCTACCGCGGGCTCCGTCACCGTCGCGGCCTGCCGGTCCGCGGCCAGCGCACGCACACCAATGCGCGCACCCGCAAGGGCCCGGCCAAGCCGATCGCCGGCAAGAAGAAGTAATTCCCGACAAGGACCAAGACGATGGGCAAGGACGCAACGCGCATCCGCAAGCGCGAACGCAAAAACATCACGTCGGGCATCGCCCACGTGGCTTCGACCTTCAACAACACCATGATCACCATCACCGACGTGCAGGGCAACACGATTGCCTGGTCGTCGGCGGGGGCCATGGGCTTCAAGGGGTCGCGCAAGTCGACTCCCTACGCTGCGCAGATCGCTGCCGAGACGGCGGCGCGCAAGGCGCAGGATCACGGGGTGCGTACGCTCGAAGTGGAAGTTTCCGGGCCCGGCTCCGGCCGCGAATCGGCGCTTCGTGCGCTGCAGGCGGCCGGCTTCACTATCACCACGATCCGCGATGTGACGCCGATCCCGCATAACGGCTGCCGGCCGCCGAAGCGCCGGCGCGTCTGAGTTACGAACAATGAGCGCGCCGCCAGGGTGACGGCGCGCGGGCCGCTTGAACGCGGTCTCCAATCTTGAGAGGCATGGATGGTTATCCAGAAGAACTGGCAGGACCTCATCAAACCGAACAAGCTCGACGTGAAGCTCGGCTCGGAGCGGCGGCGCGTCGCGACCATGGTGGCGGAGCCGCTTGAGCGGGGATTCGGCCTGACGCTCGGCAACGCGCTCAGGCGCGTGCTCCTCTCCTCGCTGCAGGGCGCGGCGGTGACGAGTGTGCAGATCGACGGCGTGCTGCACGAATTTTCCTCGATCGCGGGCGTGCGCGAGGACGTGACCGACATCGTCCTCAACATCAAGGAAATCGCCGTGAAGATGGACGGCGAGGGCCCGAAGCGCATGACCTTGCGCAAGACCGGACCCGGCCAGGTGACCGCCGGCGACATCCAGACAGTCGGCGACATCGAGATCCTGAACCCCGAGCACGTCATCTGCACGCTCGACGAGGGCGCCGATATCCGCATGGAGCTCACCGTCAGCGGCGGCAAGGGCTACGTTGCGGCCGAGCGCAACCGGCCGGAAGATGCGCCGATCGGCCTGATCCCGGTCGACAGCCTCTATTCACCGGTGAAGAAGGTCTCCTATCGCGTGGAGAACACGCGCGAAGGCCAGGTGCTCGACTACGACAAGCTGACGCTTTCGATCGAGACCGACGGCTCGGTCACGCCGGACGACGCGGTCGCCTATGCGGCGCGCATCCTGCAGGACCAGCTTTCGATCTTCGTCTCCTTCGAGGAGCCGAAGAAGGAGACGATCGAGGAGTTGACGCCGGAGCTTGCCTTCAACCCGGCGCTTCTGAAGAAGGTCGACGAGCTGGAGCTTTCGGTCCGCTCGGCGAACTGCCTGAAGAACGACAACATCGTCTATATCGGCGACCTCATCCAGAAGACCGAGGCGGAGATGCTGCGCACTCCGAACTTCGGTCGGAAGTCGCTGAACGAGATCAAGGAAGTCCTGGCGTCGATGGGGCTCCATCTCGGCATGGAAGTGCCGAACTGGCCGCCCGACAACATCGAGGACCTCGCCAAGCGCTTCGAAGACCAGTACTGAGTTCGCGCCCCGCGCCGAGACGGCGCCGGGAATTAGGGAGATAGGGCGATGCGCCACGGCAAAGCGGGCCGCAAGCTGAACCGCACCTCGAGCCACCGCACGGCGATGTTCGCCAACATGGCGGCGTCGCTGATCGAGCACGAGCAGATCGTCACCACGCTGCCGAAGGCGAAGGAGCTTCGCCCGGTCGTGGAGAAGCTCGTCACGCTGGCCAAGAAGGGCGACCTCGCCGCGCGGCGGCTGGCGATGTCGCGCATGCGCGACGAAGAGATGGTCAAGAAGCTCTTCGAGACCATCGGCCCGCGCTACAAGGAGCGGAACGGCGGTTATACGCGTGTGATGAAGGCCGGCTTCCGGCACGGGGACAACGCACCGGTCGCGGTGATCGAGTTCGTCGACCGCGATAAGGAGGCGAAAGGCGCCGCCGACCGCACCCGCCGCGAGGCGGAGGAGGCGGAGGGCGAGGAAGCCGCGGCGTAAGCACCCCCCTGCTGGGTGGCTTCGATCCCGCGGACGGCTTAGCCTCACCCGTCAAGTGACGGGATACCGATCCATGTCCGAGACCGCATCCGGCGGCGCAAATGCGGCGCAGGAGACCTATTGGAATTCCGACGTCGGCCAGACTTGGGCTCTATTCCACGAGAGCCTCGACCATATGCTTCGAGGCGTTAGCGAGCGGGTGCTTGCGGTTGCCGGACCGGCAAACGGCGAGCGCGTGCTCGATCTCGGCTGCGGCGCCGGCGCGACAAGCCTCGCGCTTGCGCCAGCGGTCGTGCCGGATGGTTCGATCCTCGGCGTCGACATATCGCGCGCGCTGCTCGACCGAGCCGAGAAGCGAAGAGAGGAAGCCGGCCTCAAGCACGTCGAATTTCTCCTGGCGGACGCGCAGACGCATGGCTTCGAGCTCGGAGCGTTCGACCTTTTGGTGTCGCGCTTCGGTGCGATGTTCTTCGCCGACCCCGTCGCCGGTTATCGCAATCTTCTTTCGGCTCTGCGCCCCGGCGGGCGCGCGGTGCTCGCCGCCTGGGCGGAGGCGGCGGCGAACCCCTGGTTCAGCCTGACGGCGGAGGCCGCGGCGTCGGTGCTCGGGAGGCCGCCGCCGACGGAGCCGTGTGCTCCCGGCGCGCTCGCCTTCGCGGAGACCGACTACGTCCTCGACATCCTAAGGAACGCAGGCTTTGCGGACTGCGCGGCGAGCACGGAAGACGTCGACCTGTTCCATCCCGGCGGTCTCACCGCCGTTGTCGACCTTGCGATCGTGGTCGGCCCCGCCGCCCGCATCTTGCGCTTGTTCGAGGGCGGTCCGGAGGATATGGCCGAGATTAGCCGGCGGATCGCGCAACTGCTCGGCAAATATGTCGTCGACGACGGAATCCGTATTCCGGCGCGCGTCAATATCTTTACTGCAGCAAAGGCGTGAGCGCCGGCCGGTTTTGACACACGTCAAATGCTGTCGTGAGCGCATTACCTACTCCTTCGCCACCGGGGGGTGAAGGAGGATCAAATGGCATCGAAGTCCAATGTTCCTGTGACGCGCGAGCGGGGTGCGGCGCCGAGCCTCTTTGGGGCTCATCCGCTGACGTCGCTGCAACGTGAGATCGACCGACTCTTCGAGGATTTCTCCGGCGGCTTCGGCCGGCTGGGAAGTTTCAGGTCGGACGAGATGATGCCGAAGATGAACGTCGCGGAGACGGACACCGGCTACGAGTTCACTGCCGAGCTGCCGGGCCTCGAGCCGAAGGACGTTGAGGTGACGCTTGCCGACAACATCCTCACGATCCGCGGCGAGAAGGAGGCGGAGAAGGAGGAGAAGGGCAAGGAGTTCCGCCTGATGGAGCGGAGCTACGGCTCGTTCTCGCGCGCCTTCGAGGTTCCTGCCGGCGTCGACCCGTCGGCGATCAAGGCGAGCATCGACAAGGGCGTGCTGCATGTGAGCTTCCCGAAGCCCGCCCAGGCGGAGGCGAAGAAGATTGCGGTGAAGTCGGCCGGCTGATGGCCGGCGTCGATCTCCCGGATACAAAAAGGCGGCTTCGGCCGCCTTTTTCGTGAAGCGCCTTTCGGACGCGAAAGCCCGCAGCAGACGCCGTTGTCGCGGCGCCTTGCTGTTCGGCGCGTCCCCGCCTATTTCGGATGGGCTTGGGGGCGCCGAATCTCTAGGAGGACCGCGATGCGAAAGGGCATCGGCCTCGCCGCCGTTCTGCTGATCGCAGCAATCGCCGGCGCCGCGTTCCTGCTGCCGCAGAGGCATGAGGTCGAAACGGCGCTTGTCGGCGCCGAGGCCCAGGCCGCGCCGGTCGCCGCGCCCGCCATCGCCAACCCGGCGCCGGTGGAAAAAGCCACACCCGCTGCGGGCCAGGCCGCCGCGGAGGCGACCGTGCCGTCGAGCCGTGAAGCGATCCGGCTTTCCTTCGCGCCGATCGTCAAGCGCGTCGCGCCAGCGGTGGTCAATGTCTACGCCACGTCGCGCGTTCAGGTGCGCTCGCCGTTCGAGGGCGATCCGTTCTTCCAGCGCTTCTTCGGCGGCGGCCTTTTCGGCGTGCCGCAGGAGCGCCAGCGCTCCTCGCTCGGCTCCGGCGTGATCGTCGACCGGCGGGGGTTCATCGTCACCAACAACCACGTCATCGGCGATGCGACCGACGTGAAGGTGGCGCTCTCCGACGGGCGCGAGCTTCCCGCCAAAATCCTGATCAAGGACGAGCGCACGGACCTTGCGGTCTTGAAGATCGAGGATGGCGGCGATCTCCCGGTGCTCGAGTTCGGCAGCTCAGACGCGCTGCAGGTGGGCGATCTCGTGCTTGCGGTTGGCGACCCGTTTGGCGTCGGGCAGACCGTGACGAGCGGCATCGTCTCTGCCGTCGCACGCACCAATGTCGGCATCAACGATTTCGGCTTCTTCATCCAGACCGACGCAGCCATCAATCCCGGCAATTCCGGCGGGCCGCTCGTCGACATGGACGGCAAGGTGGTCGGCATCAACACCGCCATCTTCTCGCAAAGCGGCGGCTCGGTCGGCATCGGCTTCGCCATTCCCTCCGACATGGTGCGCACGGTCGTGCAGCAGGCGGTCGCCGGCTCGAAGTCCGTGGCACGGCCGTGGATCGGCATCGTCTCCCAGGACCTGACGCCGGAGATCGCTTCTTCGCTTGGGCTTTCTAGCCCGCGCGGCGCGCTGATCACGCATGTCGACAAGGACTCGCCGGCCGCGAAGGCCGGCCTCAAAGTCGGCGATCTGATCCTCAAGGCGGGCGACCGCGACGTGGGTGACACGGCGGCCTTCGATTATCGCCTGGCGGTCGCCGGTATCGGCAACACCATGCCGCTTACCGTGTGGCGCGACGGCAAGGCGAGCGTCGTCAACGTCGTCGCGGAAGCTGAGCCGCAGCTCAGCGAAGCCGATCTGACGCTGCTTGGCGGGCGGAGCCCGCTGACCGGGGCGGTCGTTGCGGATCTGAACGCCTCGCTTGCCGACCGCATGCGCATCCGCGGCGTCGACAAGGGCGCCGTCATCGTCGATGTCGAGCCGCAGTCGCCGGCCGAGCGCGTGGGCTTCCAGAAGGGCGACGTCGTGTTGAATGCCCAGGGCCACGACGTGACGAGCGCGGAGCAGCTCGCCAACCTCGTCGAAGGGGACAGCCGGCTCTGGCGGATCACGTTCAGCCGTGACGGCCGTGTCTCCAATCTCGTCATCGGGGGCTGAAGCGGTCGCGTGAGCAGGGGCACCGCCAAGGGCACGAAGAGCCTGTTCGAGGCGTCAGGCCTCGACCGCGACGCCCCGCGCCCCCTGGCGGATCGCCTGCGGCCCCGCGCGCTTTCCGAGATCGTCGGGCAGGAGGCGCTGATCGGGCCGGATGGGGCGCTGACGCGGATGCTTGCCACGCGCTCGCTCGGCTCGCTCGTTTTCTGGGGCCCGCCGGGCACCGGCAAGACGACCGTGGCGCGGCTCCTTGCCAAGGAGACGGACCTCGAATTCCAGCAGATCTCCGCCATCCATTCCGGCGTCGCGGAGCTCAAGAAGATATTCGAGGAGGCGCGCGCCCGGCGCGAGACGGGGAGGGGGACGCTCCTTTTCGTCGACGAGATTCATCGCTTCAACCGCGCGCAGCAAGATTCCTTTCTCCCGGTCATGGAGGACGGAACGGTGACGCTTGTCGGCGCGACAACCGAGAACCCGTCCTTCGAGCTTAATGCCGCGCTCCTTTCCCGCGCCCGCGTTCTCGTCTTCAAGCCGCTCGACGCCGAGGCGCTTGAGAAGATCGTTCTTCGTGCGGAGGAGAAGGAAGGGCGGAAGCTGCCGCTCGACGACGAGGCGCGGCAGGTGCTGGTGCGCCTCGCAGACGGCGACGGCCGCGCGGTGCTGACGCTCGCCGAGGAGGTATGGCGCGCGGCGCGCGAGGGCGAGAGCTTCGACGCGGCGCGGCTCATGGAGATCGTGCAGCGGCGTGCGCCGATCTACGACAAGAGCCAGGACGGGCACTACAATCTCATCTCGGCGCTACATAAGTCGGTGCGCGGCTCAGACCCGCAGGCGGCGCTCTACTATCTCGCGCGCATGCTCGATGCCGGCGAGGACCCGATGTACCTCGCCCGGCGGATGATTCGCATGGCGGTGGAGGATATCGGGCTCGCCGACCACAACGCGCTCGTCGTGGCGAACGCTGCGAAGGAGGCCTACCACATGCTCGGCACGCCGGAAGGCGAGCTGGCGCTTGCCGAGGCCTGCGTCTATCTCGCCGTCGCTCCGAAATCGAACGCGCTCTACATGGCGTTCTCCGCGGCGAAGCGCGCTGCGAAGGAGCATGGTTCGCTCGCGCCGCCGAAGCACATCCTGAATGCGCCGACCAAGCTCATGAAGGCGGAAGGCTACGCCGCCGGCTACGACTACGACCACAACGCTGAGGATGCGTTCTCCGGCCAGAGCTACTTTCCGGAAGCGATGGCGCGCGAGGAATTTTATCGGCCGACGGAGCGCGGCTACGAGAAGCGCATTGCAGAGCGCCTGGCCGAATGGGAGCGGCTCAGGCGTGAGCGGGAGGGCACGCGCTAAGGAGACACGGCCCGATGGAGCTTCATATCTTTGGCCGGTTTCATGCCCGTCCGGGCCAGGAGGGCGGCGTTGCGGATGCCATTCGACAGGTTCTGCCACCCTCGCAGGCCGAGCCCGGCTGTCTCAGCATTCAGGCCTTCCACTCAATCCGCGACTGCCGGCTGTTCTATATTTATTCCAGCTGGCGCGATGAGGAAGCGTTCGAAATCCATTCGGAGCTGCCGCACACGATCCGCTTCCTCGAACTGGTTGCACCGATGATCGACCACGAGCTCGATATCACGCGAGCGACAGCACTGGGCTGAGCGGTGATCTACTTCGCCTACGGGTCGAACATGGACCCGGCACAGATGCGTAATCGCTGCGCGACGGCGAGAGCGCGCGGCATCGGCTTTCTCGCAGATCACAGGCTGTGCTTCCCGCGCTGGTCGGATCGGCGGCTGCACGCCGTCGCCAGCATCGAGGACTCTCCCGGCGAGCGGGTCTGGGGCGTGCTCTATGACATGTCGGAAGCGGACTGGATGGCGCTTCACCGCTTCGAGGGCCATTTCGGGCCGGGCCACGCGAACAACGGCTACGACCTCAAGGAAATCACCGTCAGCGTCGAGCTCGCGGAGGCGCCCGGGCATGTCGCGGCGCACACCTACGTCGCCAACCCGCATCCGGTGCGGCCCGACGCGGGCCTGACGTCGAGGCTCTATCGCAAGCAGCTCATCGACGGCGCCCTCGCGCACGGCCTCCCGGGGGACTACGTCGCCATGCTGCAGGCCGTGCCGACTTTCGATTGAGGCGTGCCGCCGGTGCGGATAAACAGGTTGCCTGCCTACGATCCCACCGATGTCCGATCCCGCCGCTAGCGGCCCAAGCGACAACAGTCCCGGCCTCCTCGACCTTTTTCTCGCCTTTGCGGGGATTGCGGTGATGGGCTTCGGCGGCGTGCTGCCGTGGTCGAGGCGGATGCTGGTGGAGAAGCGTCAGTGGCTGAGTGCCGAGGAATTCACCGAGGTGCTCTCGCTCGGCCAGTTCCTGCCGGGCGGCAACATCATCAACGTTGCCGTCATCGTTGGGGGGCGCTTCCGCGGGCCGCTCGGCGCCGTCGCCACCATCGTTGGCCTTCTGGCCGCGCCGATCGCCGTCGTGCTCCTCGCCGGCGCGCTCTACCTTCGCTACGCCGACGTGCCGCTCGTGCACGGCGCGCTTGCCGGGCTTGCCGCGGGCGCCGTCGGGCTGATCATCGCCATGGGAGCGAAGATACTCGAGCCGCTCATCGCAAAGCGCGCGCTGGTGCCACTCCTTTTCGTCGTGCTGACTTTCGCTGCGGTCGGAATTGTCCGCGTCCCGCTTCCCGTCGCCGTCCTGATCCTGGCACCGATCAGCATTGCCTTCGCCTGGCGGAGAGCCGCATGAGCGACGAGGATTCGCCGCTCACCGCACTCTTCGTCAACTTTGCAATTCTTTCTGTCTTCGCCATCGGCGGCGTGAACGCGGCGATCCCGGAGATGCACCGCCAGGCGGTCGATGTGCAGGGCTGGATGACCAACCAGCGCTTCGCCGATCTCTTCGCCATTGCCCAGGCGGCGCCTGGGCCGAATGCCATCCTCGTCACGTTGATCGGCTGGGACGTCGCGGGGTTCCCCGGCGCGCTGGTCGCGACGCTCGCGATGATCGGGCCGGCGAGCGTGCTTGCCTTCTTCGCCGGGGGTATCTGGCACCGATTCCGCTATGCGCGCTGGCGGATCGCCATTCAGGCAGGGATCACGCCGATCACTGTCGGGCTCGTGGCGTCGAGCGCCTACCTGCTTGCCCGCACAGCCGACACCGGCATCGTCGCGGTGGCAATCACGCTTGCAACCGGCGCTGCGGTCTACATGACCCGCATCCATCCGCTCATCTTCCTGGCGATCGGCGCGGTGCTCGGCGCAGCCGGGCTCGTCTGACTTTACTCAGCCCTTGGCGCCGTTCTTCTCGTGCCCGTATTGGAGCACCTGCACCTTCTCCAGGGTGACCAGGCCGCTTCCCATCATCTCGGAAAGGGCGGGAAGGAAGGCATCGATCTTCTCCGACGTGTCGACGATCTCGATCACGAAGGGGAGGTCCTGCGAGAGCCGCAGGATCTTGGCGGTGTGGATGTGGCTCGAATGGCCGAAGCCGAGCGGGCCGCGAAGCACGGTCGCGCCGGCAAGGTGCATCTCGCGGGCTTTCAGCACGATCGCCTCGTAGAGCGGCACGTTGCCGTGCTTGTCATCCTCGCCGAGGAAGATGCGCAGGAGAACGGCGTCGCGAGGCAACATGACTAGACCCATCCGACTGCGTTGATGCTCGAGGCGATCATGCTTCCCGCCCAGACCGCCGCGAGGCAAACCACGACGGAAAGCAGCGTGTTCATACCGGCATAGAGATACTGCCCATCGTTCAGAAGGTTGAGCGTCTGGAGGCTGAACGACGAAAACGTCGTGTAGCCGCCGCAGAAGCCCACCATGATGGCGAGGCGCGTGGTCGAGCTGACGAGCAGCCGGCCATCGGGCGCGGTCAGCACCGCGACAAACCCGATGATGAACGAGCCCACGACGTTGACGACGAGCGTGCCCCAAGGGAACGTCTCACCGATCAGCCGCGCGACGACGCCAGAGCAGAAATAGCGCGCTGCGCCCCCGACGGCGCTGCCGATTGCGATCCAGAGATAGACTATCGCCGATTCCATAGTGCTTCGTCCCAGCAGCAGGGCCATCGGCCCAAAGCGGCAGGAGTCATCAGCCTCTTCGGCGTTTGTCGGGGGACCCCATCCCCATCGGGGGGCGAACCTATTTGGAGGCCAGGTAGTGGTCAATGCCGCGACAGCGGCCAAATCCCCGAAATCCGCCCCTGGCGGGTGACGAATGCGCTCATCGTGTCTAAATCCTTGCTCTCGCCCCGCGGAGCCTGGCCGTGACAGTTGAAACAAGAAGGGTTGACCGCGACGAGGCGGGGATGCGGCTCGACCGCTGGTTCAAGCTGCACTACCCCGGCCTCGGCTTTGGCCACCTGCAGAAGCTGATCCGCTCCGGCCAGGTGCGGGTCGATGGCGCGCGCGTTGCGGCATCGGCGCGGCTTGCGGCAGGGCAGGCGGTGCGCGTCCCGCCGCTCGCCTCGGGCGATACGCGGCCGGCGAAACCGGTGCCGCTCCGCAAGGCCGGCGACCGCGAAGCGCTCGAAGCGGCGATCCTCTACGAGGATTCCGACGTCATCGTCCTAAACAAGCCATTTGGGCTCGCCGTGCAGGGCGGCTCGGGCCTGACTCGGCATATCGACCAGATGCTCGAAGCGTTCACCGACCGCCACGGGCGCAAGCCGCGACTCGTGCATCGGCTCGATCGCGACACGGCCGGCGTGCTCGTCGTCGCGCGCACGCGCACGGCCGCCGCTTTTCTCGGTGAGGCCTTCAAGGCGCGCGAGACGCTGAAACTTTACTTCGCGCTCGTCGCCGGTGTGCCGCGGCCGGCGAACGGCCGCATCTCGACTTTTCTTGCCAAGGACGAGAGCGGGGAGCGGATGCGGATCGCGCGGCACGGCGAGAGCGGTGCCGACCACGCCGTCACGCTCTACCGCCTCGCGGACCAGGCCGGACAGAAGGTGGCTTTTCTCGTCATGCGGCCGATCACCGGGCGCACGCATCAGCTCCGCGCCCACGCGGCCTTCATCGGCCATCCGATCATCGGCGACCCGAAATATTTCAACGTGGAGAACTGGGAGCTGCCGGGCGGTATGCAGAACCGGCTGCATCTTCTCGCCCGCCGCATCGTGCTGCCGCATCCGAAGGGCGGCACGCTTGACGTCACCGCGCCGCTTCCGCCGCACATGCAGCAGAGCTTTGCCGTGCTCGGCTTCGACGAGCGGAGCGGGGAGGAAGCGGGCGAAGCGCTTCAGGCGGAGCAATGAAGATCGCGCTCGACCTCCGCGCCGCTGCCATCCTCGTCGTGCTATGCAGCTCCTGGGGCCTCAATCAGGTCGCGATAAAGGCGACGCTCGCGGGAATCCCGCCGGCGATGCAGATGGGCGTACGCTCGGCCATTGCAGCGGCGCTGGTCTTCCTCTGGTGCATGCTCCGCGGAAAGAGGCTCTTCGTGCCGGACAAGTCGCTCTGGCCTGGCCTCACGGTCGGCCTCCTTTTTGGCCTGGAGTTCCTGGCGATCTTCTGGGGGCTTCAGCGCACGACCGCCTCCCGCGGCGTGATTTTCATTTACCTCTCGCCCTTCGTGGTGGCGCTCGGCGGGCATTTCTTCCTCGGTGAGCCGCTCGGCCTGCGCAAGCTCGCCGGCCTCGTCTCTGCCTTCCTTGGCGTGGTGCTGGTCTTCTCCGATGCTCTTTCGCTGCCGTCGCGCGATGCGCTCCTTGGCGATGCGCTTTGCGTGCTCGGCGCCGTGCTCTGGGGCTCGACCACGGTCCTGATAAAGGGCTCGGTGCTACGCGAAATCTCGGCGGAGAAGACGCTGCTTTATCAACTCGCCGTCTCGGTGGCTGTCGGCCTCGCCGTTTCCTTCGCGATCCGCGAGCGCGTCGACCTGACGAGTGCCGTCGTCGTCCTTCCGGCCTTCCTCTACCAGGCGGTCTGGGTCGCGGCGATCACCTATGTCGCGTGGTTCGGACTGATGCGCGAATATCCGGCCTCGCTTCTCTCCGCCTTCACGTTCCTGACCCCGCTTTTCGGCGTCGCCTTCGGCGCGGTGCTTCTGCATGAGCCGCCGTCGCCGCGCCTTCTGCTGGCGCTGGTCCTCGTCGCCTGTGGCATCTATCTCGTGAACCGCGCTCCGGCGCGGATGGCGGCTCTTCGCAAAGAGGCCGATGCCGATGCCGCCGCGTGACGAAGCGCATCGGAACCCGATGGAGGCGGCGCGCCGGCTGACCGCGCCGACGAGGCAGAAGCGCTTCTACAAGGAGGCGCGCATGGAGCCGGAGGAGGACGGCTTCGTGTTGCGCCTCGACCGCAAGCGCGCAATGACGCCGGCACGGCGGCCACTCTCGGTGCCGCACCGCCACCTCGCCGACGCGATCGCAGCGGAATGGGCCGGGCAGGGGGAGTTCATCGATCCGGCTTCAATGCCGGTCACTCGGCTTGCGAACAGCGCCATCGACGGCGTCGCGGCGCGGCTTGCCGAGGTGCGCCGGGAGGTGCTCGCTTACGCCGGCACGGATCTTCTCTGTTACCGCGCCGGCGAGCCTGAGGGGCTCGTGCTTCGCCAGCGCGAGGCCTGGGACCCCGTCCTTGCCTGGGCTGAGAAGCGTTTCGGCCGCTTCGTGCTCGCGGAGGGGATCGTGCATGTCGCGCAACCGGAAGCGACGCTTGCCGTGCTTTCCACGGCGCTTGAGGCCCACGACGATCCGTTCCGGCTCGCTGGCCTGAGCCTCGCGACGACGCTTTCCGGCTCGGCGCTGATCGCGTTGGCGCTCGCCGAGGGCGCGCTCGACGTCGACCGGGCCTGGGCTGCGGCGCATGTCGACGAGGACTGGAACATCGAGAAGTGGGGTGCCGACTCCGAGGCCATACAGCGGCGCGCCCGCCGCCTCGAGGATTTCCGCGCCGCCGCGCTGGCGCTTGCCGCGTAGGCAATCCATTCCGCCCTCATCCTGAGGTGCTTTTTCACCCCGTGGTTCGAGGCTCGCTTTGCTCGCACCTCACCATGAGGGGTGAAAAAGCCTCGAAGGGGCGGAATGGATGCCCGGATCGAGTCCGGCATGACGATGGTGGGAGCGGTCAGGCCGCTCTTCCCAGCCTGCCCAAGTGCGTGTCCTTGAAGCCTGAGGCGTGTTTCAGGCCGAAGCCGAGCGCGCGATCGATGCCGATATGCACGCCGAGGATAAAGGGAAACGACAGCAGGAGAGGACTTCCGCCTCCGGGATAGAAGGCGAGGAAGAAAAGCGCCACGACAAGAACCCAGCTATGCACCGCGTTGTAGATAGCAGCACCCGACTTCGGTCCGGCGAGATAGCCGAGCATCGAAAGGTCCGGCGCCAAGACCAGGACGGCGAAGAGCCACCAGCTCTGGTGGAAGAGCGAAAACAACCAGAGGCATGTGAGCGCCAGCGCCAGCCCCTCCAGGCGAAGCACGATCGTTGTCCCGGATATCTTTCCCATTCCCCATCTCCATCGCGGCGGGCGGAGATTACCGCCGCGGAAAACCGCGTGCTATCACGCTCCTTCACATTGAGGCGGGCGAATCGGGGCGGGTCCCATGCGCGAGGTTCTGAACGAGCTTGAGCGGCGGCGCGAAGAGGCGCGGCGAGGCGGGGGCGAGGAGCGCATCGCCCAGCAGCACAAGCGTGGCAAGCTGACGGCGCGCGAGCGGCTCGACGTGCTTCTCGACGAAGGCTCGTTCGAGGAGTTCGACATGTTCGTCGAGCACCGGGCGACCGAGTTCGGCATGGCGAAGCGGCGCATCCCCGGCGACGGCGTCGTCACGGGATGGGGCTCGATCAACGGCCGCCCGGCCTTCGTCTTTGCCAAGGATTTTACTGTGTTCGGCGGCTCGCTGTCGGAGGCGCATGCGGAGAAGATCCAGAAGGTGCAGGACATGGCGCTTCGGAACCGGGCGCCGATCATCGGCCTCTACGACGCCGGCGGCGCGCGCATCCAGGAGGGCGTCGCCTCGCTTGCCGGCTATGCCGAAGTGTTCCAGCGGAACGTGCTTTCCTCCGGCGTCATCCCGCAGATATCGGTGATCATGGGCCCGTGCGCGGGCGGCGACGTCTACTCGCCGGCGATGACCGACTTCATCTTCATGGTGAAGGGCACGAGCTACATGTTCGTGACCGGACCCGACGTCGTGAAGACCGTCACCAACGAGACGGTGACGCCGGAAGAGCTCGGTGGCGCCTCCGTGCACACGGTCAAGTCCTCGATCGCCGACGGCGCTTTCGACAACGACGTCGAGGCGCTGCTCGGCATCCGCCGGCTCTTCGATTTCCTGCCGCTCTCGAACCAGTCGCCGCTGCCGGAGATCGAGACGAGCGACCCGTGGGACCGTGCCGAGCCGTCGCTCGACACGCTCATCCCTGACGCCGCCAACAAGCCGTACGACATCAAGGAGCTGATCCAAAAGACGGTGGACGAGGGTGCCTTCTTCGAGATTCAGGAGGCGCACGCCAAGAACATCGTCACCGGCTTCGGCCGCATCGAGGGACGGACGGTCGGCGTCGTCGCCAACCAGCCGATGGTTCTGGCTGGCGTGCTCGACGCCGATGCATCGCGCAAGGGCGCGCGCTTCGTACGCTTCTGCGACGCCTTCTCGATCCCGCTCCTGACTTTCGTCGACGTGCCTGGCTTCCTGCCCGGCACCGCGCAAGAATATGGCGGGCTGATCAAGCACGGGGCGAAGCTTCTCTTCGCCTATGCCGAGGCGACCGTGCCGAAGGTGACGGTGATCACGCGCAAGGCCTATGGCGGGGCTTACGACGTCATGGCCTCAAAGCACCTCCGCGGTGACATCAACTACGCCTGGCCGAGCGCCGAGATCGCAGTGATGGGGGCGAGGGGCGCGGCGGAGATCCTGCACCGCGCTGACGCGGCCGATGCGGAGAAGCTCGCGAAGCACACGAAGGAATACGAGGCGCGCTTCCTTAACCCGTTCGTTGCGGCGGAGCGCGGCTACATCGACGACGTGATCATGCCGCACTCGACGCGGCGGCGTGTGTCCAAGGCGCTGAGGTTACTGAGGACCAAAGACCTGTCTAACCCTTGGAAAAAGCACGATAATATCCCACTTTAGCCGATAAGTCGCATGACAGCGTGTAGGCGCGGCCGGTGAGGACAGCGGATTGCCGGCAGACTTGCAATGACACCACCTTCTGGTTGAAATGCCAACCGCGAGTGCTGAGAGGGGGAAAGGTAGTGGAGGTGGGCTTTTTTACGCATCTTGTAGGCTCAGAGCTTTTTCACGGGTTGGTGAGCGCGTTTTCACGAAAGAGATTTCTTATTCGAAAGGTCTTCCGTCGTAATCAGCCGATCAGGATATCGTTTTCTGCACTAATGTCAGCGCGCCACGAAAACAGGTTCGCGCTTATACGCTCCCTACATCGCCCTGATTCCTTAGGGTCAGGAACTCATAACCAGTAGCTGACGGCAGCAGCGATGCAGACGGCGGCGAGGAAGTTGGTGGCGGATCGGTCGTATCGTGTCGCGATGCGGCGGAAGTCCTTGAGGCGACCGAACATGCGTTCGATGGCATTTCTGTTTCGATAGAGGAACGGGGAGAAGCAGTTCTTCCAACGCCGATTGGCCTTCGGCGGAATATTGGGCATCGCACCTTTGCCCTCGATCTGTCGGCGGATGGCATTGCTGTCGTAGCCCTTGTCGCCATGAACGATCGACGCTTGCGGCAGCCGCCGCAGCAGCAACTCTGCGGCGGTGCAATCGGCCACTTGGCCTCCCGTGAGCATGAAGGCGATGGGCCGACAAGCCGTATCGGTCAGGGCGTGGATCTTGGTGGTGCGTCCGCCGCGCGAGCGCCCGATCGCCTGATTGCGCTCCCCCCTTTACCGCCGGCTGCGCAGCGGTGCGCCTTCACCGCCGAACTGTCGATTAGCACCTGGGCTGGCGGGCCGCCTGCCGCAGCAAGCGCGTGGAACATGTCGATCCAAATGCCCTTCTCTGCCCAGCGCACGAAGCGATTGTAGAGGGTCTTGCGTGGACCATAGACGGCCGGAGCATCGACCCAACGGCCGCCTGACTTCAAAACATGCACGATGCCGCTGATCACACGCCGGTCGTCAACCCGCGGCTTGCCGCGCGTGTCGGTGGGGAGCAACGGCTTCAGCCGCGCGAATTGATCCCTCGTCAGCCAGAAATAGTCGCGATTCATCAGAGGCCTCCTCTTGGAGACCGTAAATCACAACCCAGCCAAGGAAGGAATCCCCTTTATGGGTCCTGACCCTAGGTCCTATTGGCGGAGTTTATAAGCACACACGCGCGGCTCGGGAGGTTCTGCAAAGGTGGGAGTTTCAGCCGCAGTACCAAGGTGGAAAGAAAAAGAAAGACCTCGACGGAGACTTACGCGGAAAACTTCCCGCTAAGTATCTCTCGGACTTGGTTGAATGGTTCGAGAAAGGTGAGGGCCGAGAAACAGGCGTCGAGTGTCTATGTAGGGAGATGGCGGAGGAGTTCAGGGAGATTTCGGCCACTTTTGTTCCTCCACGGCTGATATCTTCGCATTTCTCTAAGGTTCGTACGGTATTTGAGGGACCCCGCAAAGTCCCGAACGAGCAATACCTTCAGTTCAGGATATTCGACATATTTGAACTCGTAGATGGTGAAAGGCAGAATATATTGATGGAGAAGATGTTGGCTCTAT
>CAVXFK010000013.1:0-390158 GCA_963761005.1 uncultured Alphaproteobacteria bacterium | reverse complement strand
GAAGCGTGCTGAATCTCCCTCGCCGACCTTGTGACCGATGCACAGCGTGAAGGCGTCATGCCTCCCGGCGGAAGCATCCGTGAAGGCGACGTACTCGTGCTTCCTCCGCGGCGGAAGCTCCAAGGGACGATCATAGTCGATGGCACTCTCGATCGTCGCATCGTCGAGGAAGGCGGCGAGATCGGTGCGGAACTCCGCATCCCATTCCGACAGGGCAGCTTGCGGGTCGGAGTGTCGGGCAGCCTCGATGATCCTCAAATCGAGCGTCGGATTGAACAGGGTGCTGCCACCCTTGATGACCAGCACCTGCGCGTCGCTCTCCCCGAAGTGGTCGCGGAATTTGGCGTGCAGGAGCCCCGTGCGCCGATAGGGGGAGGAGATGCCGACGAGCAGCCCGCGGTGCTGGCGAGCGAGGGCAGCACTGCCGTGTAGGTCTCGACATCGGGGAGGGCGGAGCTTTCATCCCGCCAGAACGCCAACTCGTCGAACACCACCGCGAGCAGTGTGCGACCACGGACGGATCGGAAGGATGCCGGATGCACGCCGATGACGATGTTGCCGGCGAGGCGGATTTCCTCGGCCGTGCTACTGCGGAACTGTTGCCTGGAGAATGGGGGAGGCTTCGAGGAAAACGAGGGCATAATTGAAGACCAGCTTCGCCTGCTTCTGCGTCGGCGCCAGTAAAGGACGAATCCCTGCTACCCCGGTGACAGCTTGCGAGAGTGATCGACGAAGCATGCTGCGTAGACGGCAAGGGCGGCCGCGATGCGGCTCTTGCCTGATCTCCGCCCGGCAATCGCCCAGAGTTCCCGAACACGCCGTGTCGGTGGCTCGCGATCACCCGACACTCTGCGGAAGGCGCGAAGCTGTTCCTTGTTGAGGTCGAGGCCGAAAGCTGCGCGGAGAACCGCGAGCCAGGTAGCCCATGACACTGTGCTTCCGAGGGCGGCGCCGAGTAAGTGGTGGTCCTTGAGTGCCTCATCTATCGGGAGATGAGGCCAACGCCTCATTGAGAGGTCACCTGTCGGTCGTGATCTCGCAAGGTACTCATGCAGAGGGTGGCGGCGTGATATCCTTCGGACGCCGTTTGAGACCCGATAACTCAAGCAGCCTGCGCAGGGAATTGGACGCCCTCTGGTACACCTCAAGCTGAGCCACCGTCGCCTCGCCGTTTGCTGCGAACTTCTGCTCCATTTGCTCAAGCTCAACGACGATGCATGCCGCGCGTCGTACAGGGCCTTCTCGCTTTCGCTGATCGCCTCCTCGCCCCCGAGGGCGGCAACATGCAGTGCCATCACGTCGCGGAAGCGTCGGACCCAGAGCGATCGATGGTCCACGTCGGGAAGCAGCTCCTTCCCATTGGTTACGCGGGCCCTGGCCATCGGCTTATAGATGCCTTGGCGAGTCTACTGCTGGACTTCTTTTTCATGAAGTCGTTTTACATATGCCTTGGATGAAGGTACAAGGCTAATTCAATAACCTCAGGAATTGCGCGGGATTTGGCGGCAGTAGTACTCTGATACGATATCAGATCATCATAGAATTGGTGGATGCAGAGCAATCGGACTTTCGCGAGGAGTTAGGGGGTGGATGGATGCTCCCGAGGGATCGCTATTTTTGACCGCGAACGGCATAGGCGCCCTTCGTCTTTTCGTTCATGAGCACAAAGGCGCCGGTGATCGGGACACTGAGGGGATTGTCGGTGCAGTGACTTATCCATCCAGAGGAACACCTGGGCGCGCGTTGTATTAATTCCTCCAGCGGTCCAGAATTCCACGCCGCGCCCAAGCGACATTCCGTTCAACAAACCGAGAAGGTAGTGCTCAAGGTTCGACGCAGTGCCTTCCCGCCTTGCCTCGACCCACATTCCGCAATCGAGGACTCCTCCGTGGTGATCCCCTGTGACCTTGCGGGCGATATTGCAATGAAAGCGGCAGCCAACGCGATCACGAAAGATAAGCGTGCTGGTGCCAGGGTCATTTAGTTCAACTCCCCTATTTCTGCACTGTTGCGATGCATGCTATCCGAGCATGTGATGACCGGCTATCTCGATCAGACGCTTCTCGCGAAGACGCGACTTTGGTTTCATCGCGACATTCATCGGTATCCGCAGAGCAAGCGCAGTGAATTGTAGGCATGCTCACCGATTTTCCTCGTTTGACGGAGCTGCGTGATCTTTCAGGCGAATTGCCGGAGGCTTCATTCTTCGACGATGCCGATAGCACGCTTCGCGAGAGCGCGATCAAGCGGAAATTCTTTCGGGATTTGGAGAGCCAGATCGCCATCCTGCCGCTTCCGGCATGGGATGCCGTTAAGGACGAATGGGCACACTTGGCGCGGGCCGAGGTTCCGGGTCGGCGCTGGCATCAATTCCTCGACCGCTTGAACGAAGCGCTCGCTTATCTGTACTTGCGCGATCTCGGATGCGAACACATAGCTTTCATCCCGCGCGCAACGGTAGCTGGCACGCAGACGCCCGACCTGGAAGCGCGGCTGAGGGGCGAATGGCTCGTCTGCGAGGTCAAGACCATCAATTACTCGGAAGATGAAGCATTGCGGCGGCAGATGCCTGTGGGACTACTCGATATGAACGACAAGCTGCCTCAAGAATTCTTCCGTAAGCTCGACAAGACACTTGCGCTGGCGAAGAGCCAGATCGACGCACATTGTCGGGGGCAGACGGCGCGCAAGATCGTCTACGTGATAGTCCATCCAGATGATCTGTTGAACGAATATGCCGAGCGCTACACAGAGCAAATCGCGGAGCATCTCAGGACGCGCTCACCGGACGGCATCGAGATCGTGCCTTTTCTCTATCCCCCCTACTACTCGGCCACTGTGTAGCGTCGTTTCAGGAACTGCATCATGGGCTTCATGCTCTCTTTTCCTACATGTGACCCCGGCGACAGACCTCTGCATCCCCTGACATCCCTTTTGCTTCAATGGCTTAGGCGGCTTTGAGGCCCCTGACAGCGCGTCTTCCTGTCAGTGAGGCTTTTTCATCGGAAGCCTTTGATTTTATTGGCTTGTCAGGGGATGCAGAGGATGTTTTCCAGTCCTGCAGATAGCGCTTGAACACATGGCGAAATTGCTCTGCCAGATAGCCTTGCCCGCGCTTGCCGCTTTCAGGGAGGCGTATCTGGCGCGGGCGCACATTGAATGGCTTGAGCAGCCGCGCGATGCTGTGGGGCGTGATCGGCTTGCCATATGCGAACGCGGGCCACGGACGCTCTTCCATCGTCGCGAGCCGTTCCGCGATGAAAGCGGAGGGCAGATTTTCGCCGTCGTAGCGGACGAACAGCTTCTGCAGGTCGCGAAGTAGGATGATCGAATGTGAACTCGTCATCGTCGACACCCGACAACGCGACGGCCGCGTCGCGCGTCTTCTCCGGCCATTCGCCTCCGCAAGCGTCGGCGATAGCCAAAAGAGGCTCCCAGTTATCCCGGGCTCGGTCATGCAGCTCCTCCGGGAACGCCGGATGCGCGCGACGAAGCAGCTCGATGTTGTCCTCGGCCCAGCGGGCGCATTTGCGCCGCAAATCGGCGAATGCGTCAGGCTCCTTCGGGACGCGCTCTACCCTCTCTGAGGCGAGCTTCCGTTTTAGAGCGATCGCGATGCTGCGATCTGCGAGCGTATCGTGTATCCGGCCGATGGCTGCCAGCGCTTTCGGCGCCCACGAACTGAACTGCTTCGGTTCGATATCGTCTCCGACGCACCGAAGGACGAAAGCCGCACCCTTCGCATGGCCAGAATTCAGCACGTTTCGCAGGTCACTTTTTTCATCGAAGAATGAGTCGACCTCGTCGATCAACAAAGTCGGATACCAGCGGTCAATGGCGCGGAAAATCGTCGCTGGAGTGACGTTCGCGGCCGAGAGCGGCTTTGGCACAAGCCTGCTGAGCGTCGTTAAGAGATTGGTCTTGCCGCATCTCTTCGTCGGAGAGGAGATGAAGAGGATCGGCGAATACTGCGCCGCGTCATGGGCGTGCGCGTGCAGGATCCAGAGCGCCGTCGCGATGATGGCACTTTTCGACATGATGATGTGGCGCACGAGCACGTCGTGCAGTTCGTCGAGAAGTGCCTCGCCGTCGACCTCATCTTCCCACGGCTTCACTGGCTGAAGAAATTCAAGACGGTCATCCGCTCGTCTGTTCTCACGCAGCCTCGCGACCTCCCTGTCGAGAACGCTGGCGCGAAGCCCGAGCTGTTCGGCGGCCGATTTGCGCTGGCGTTCGTAATCAACGTCATCAAGCGCCGCGAGCTCCTCAAGGCGCGCGTCGATCTTGGCGCGCATGCCCTCATCATCGTCGGCATCCTCGGGATCGGCCTCCAGGATCGCACGCTTCAATTCGTCGGGATCGATACCGGCGCGAAGCGCGTCGTTGAAGTCGCCGTGCCCCTCCGGCGGCAGGGCAATTCGGACGGCACGCCCTTTCTCTTTCCAGCGAAGCGCAGCTTGTTTCGCGCTCTTCATGCCGGTGCCGCTCTCGTCCCGATCGGCGAGAATCGACGATCTCCGACGAAGCTGGGAGATCGACCTTCGCCATATTGCCGGCCGATCGCACGGCAATGCCGGGAAGACCGGTGACCTGCATTCCCGACTGAACCGTCTCCATGCCCTCGCCGACAAGCAGGGGCTTTTCAAAATCGGACTGCGCGAGCGGAATGTAGCCACCCCCGACGAGGCCAAAGGACCTTCTCAGGCTCTTGCCGTCCTTACTCACCGCGTTTGCGGTCTCGTCGCGCGTCAAGAATGTGACTTGGACGCCGACGCGATCTCGGGAGGTGTGTTCGGGGAACGCGATCTTGGTAAAGTCGCGCGGCTTGATGATTGGCATCACGACGGCCGCAAAGAACTTGCCCGTCAGCTTCTTCGCTTGGTGTCGCGTCAAATAGAGCGCGTTTGCCGGCACCGCCTCGATGCCGCGCCCCTTGAAGTAGGCGCGAACATCATCGTCGGCCTGCTTGGCTTCATCCCAGATCTCGCGCGCCTTCCGCCGCCTTTCGATCTTTTCCCTTCGCTCCTTGTCGTCATCGTCTTGTCGCGCCGAAACTGGACGCTCAGTAGTATCTCTAGTTGGCCAAAGGCCTCGGCTCTTGAGAGCCCCAATGACAGCTTCCTGGCTGCATCCGGCATGACACTTTACGAGCACCTTGCCGTTACGAGCCGTCACGTGAAGGCTGGGTTTATGATCGTCGTGAGCTGGGCATTTGCACATGCCGGTTGTGGCACTGCCGCCGAGTGCATTGATAATTGCTTCTGCTGATTGTAACATGTGAATAGACTCCCCAAGGAGTTTTCATCGAGCCCGGCGCTTTCCCTGACAGGACGCCGGGTAATTCTTTCCGTGGAACTCGCTACGCTTGAACGAGTGCGCGCTCGGCCTTTTCGCCGGCATCTCGCTTGCGGAATTTGCCGTTGGCTCCGCGCTTGAGGTTGGGTGCAGACCGTCGCTTCTGCTTCGACCGCGCCTGCCGCGCAATCCACTCTTCAACGTCGATGCGACGCCATCGCGGTGAACCGGAGATCACGACGTAGGGCTTCGGGAAGCGACCCGCCTTCCACCACCTATCGAGACTGTCGGGGGAGGTGTCGACGATACTGGGCAACAGAGCGTCGCCGCAGGAGGTCAAGGGGATCTAGTTGGCGCTTGTCATCCGCCTAGTGGAAATCGTTCGGCTTCCGCCTTTGCATAGGCATCTCCCGTAGCTGCCGAAGCAAGTCGCCTTGCTCCGATTGAGGCTACGGGGCGCACCATGCGCTGCCTCCCACACTCCCATGAGGGGAGCCGTTCACCAACGAGCCGCATAGGCACCGTTGATTCGCCGACAACTCCAATAATGGCACAGCTTCCGACCCCTGCCAATACGATCCGACCGATGCGTAGAGGCGAACACGCTTCGCCTTCAATCTGACTTCAATGAGGATTTCGGGGTCTCAGAAGAGTGCTGCAATTTCAGGGGCTTATGGTCGGAGCGAGAGGATTCGAACCTCCGACCCCCTGAACCCCATTCAGGTGCGCTACCAGGCTGCGCCACGCTCCGACGGCGCGGACTATAGTGAGGGCTGCCTAGCGGTCAATGGCGGCGCGCCCGCCTTGGATCGCGCACGCATGAACCACCCCTTGATCCGCTCCCGCGTCGCGGCCTTATCGGCGGCGATGGCGCCCCAGAGGATGCCGAAAAGCAGATAGACGTGGCGCCAGTGGTCGATATCGATCACCGTCGCCATCAGGATGTGGCCGAGGAAGACGATGTAGGCGATCTGCGTCACCGCCTGCAGCGGCCCGGAGCGGAACACGAGCGGAAAAGCGGCGGCGAGCGTCCACAGGACCAGAGTGAGATAGGCGGCGAAACCGAGCCAGCCGTAGGTGGTGAGCGACTTCAGCCAGATGTCGTGCTCGTCCTCGCCGAAATGGCGGCCGAACTCCAGCGAGCCGATGCCGAGCGGATGGTCGAGCATCATGTTGAAGCCGATGGCATGCCGCTGGAAGCGCCCGAGGTGGCCGGAATCGTAGTTCTGCTCGATGTGTGCGCGGTCTTCGAAGAGTGCCGACACGGCGGGGACCGAAAGCACCGCGCCGACGATGATCGTGATCGCCACGAGCCCGGCGGCGCCAAGCGCGACGATGCGCATGCGCATTTTGATGCTCCGTTCCATCACGAAGAGGAGGCCGGAGACCATCAGCGTGGTGATGACGGTGAGCCCCCAGGTCGCGCGCGAGAAGGAGAGAAAGATGCCGACGAAGACGACGAGCGCGAGCACGCCGCTCGTGAGCGCCTTGCCCCAAGCTTCCGTCAGCGTGCGGCGCACGAGCACGACGAAGGGAAAGATGAGGAACGGGCCGAAGACGTTCGGATCCTGGAAGCCGCCGGTCGCGCGGCCGAACTTCGTGAAGAGCCCGCCGGTCAGGCCGGCATAGCCGATGATGCCGAGGAGCGTCGTGAAGAAGGCGGCGGCGATCCAGGCGCGCACGATGATGTCGAGCCGCGTCTTATCCTCGGCGATGATGCAGGCGTAGAAGCAGGAGCTGAACACGAGGAACGCGGTAACCGCGTAGTAGACCGGCTGCGTGGAGAAATTCCTCGCCTGTGTCGCCGCCATCACGCCGCCCGCCAGGAACAGGAGCATCAGGACGACGAGCGGGCTTATCGCGCGCGGCACCGGCAGGCCGAGGAGCAGCCATCCGGGGATCAGAAGCGCGAGGAAGAGCTCGTAGGGCGCCGGCTCGAAGATGACGAAGCCGCCGAGGAACACCGCCAGCCAGAGCAGCCCGTTGGCGACTGTTCTGGTCGGAAGTCCCGTCGGTCGCGCGCCAAGCTCTTCGCTCGCGACCCAGCTTGAGGTCAAAAGGCGTTCTCCGTGCTCAGGATCCGAAACGGTGTGAGCGCGAGAATGTAGAGATCAAAGATGACCGACCAGTTTTCAATGTAATAAAGATCGTGCTCAACGCGCCGCTCGAGCTTCTCCTGCGTGTCGGTCTCGCCGCGCCAGCCGTTGACCTGCGCCCAGCCGGTGATGCCGGGCTTAACCCGATGCCGGGCGAAGTAGCCGTCCACCACCTGCTCGTAGAGGCGGTCGGCGGCCTTCGCCTGGAGCGCGTGCGGGCGCGGTCCAACCAGCGAGAGGTTGCCCATGATCGCGACGTTGATGAGCTGCGGAAGCTCGTCGAGGCTGGTCTTGCGGATGAAGCGGCCGACGCGGGTGACGCGGGGGTCGTCGCGCGTGGCGAGCTTCTCGGCATTCGCATCCGCCTTGTCGATGTACATCGAGCGGAACTTGAACACCTCGATCAGGTCGTTGTTGAAGCCGTAGCGCTTCTGCCGGAAGAACACCGGGCCGGGGCTGTCGAGCTTGATGGCGATCGCGATGGCAAGCATCACCGGCGCGAAGAGCGCGAGCAGGATGCCGCCGACGATGCGGTCGAAGCAGGCTTTCGCGACCCGGTCCCAGTCCGCGATCGGCTTGTCGTAGAGGTCGAGGAAGGGAACGGAGCCGACGTAGGAATAGGAGCGCGGGCGGAAGCGGAGCCGGCTCGAGCGCGCCGACAGCCGGATATCGACCGGCAGCACCCAAAGCGTCTTCAGAAGCTTCACCAGGCGCTCTTCCGCCGCCATCGGCAGCGCCACGATCAGCATGTCGATTTCGGCCTGGCGGCCGAACTCCAGGAGCTCGTCGATGCGGCCGAGCTTCGGCAGGCCTTCGGCCAGCGCCGGAACGCGCGAGCTCTCGCGGTCGTCGAAGACGCCGCAGATGCGGATATCGTTGTCCGGCTCGGCGCGAAGCGCGTGGATCAGGTCGACCGCCTCGGCGCCACCGCCGACGAGAACGGCGCGGCGCTCGACGACGCCGGCGGCACGCCATCTTGCGATCAGCCTTCCGAAGGCGGCGCGAAGCACGGCGAGAATGATGAGTCCGCCGAGGAACCAGCTCGCCAGCCAGACGCGCGAGAACTCCTGGCCCATCTTC
The DNA here is from genome assembly GCA_963761005.1 of uncultured Alphaproteobacteria bacterium. Classification (GTDB taxonomy): domain Bacteria; phylum Pseudomonadota; class Alphaproteobacteria; order Rhizobiales; family Afifellaceae; genus DASWJZ01. The sequence continues at coordinate 381,687 of CAVXFK010000013.1, read as the reverse complement.
ATGAAGAAGAGGACGAGCGTGAAGCAGCCGAAGATCGCGGCCCAGACGAGTGCGCCGCGGCCGATCTCGATCGGTGCGCGGCGGTAGTCTCCGAGCGCGTAGCCGCAGAAGGTGCCGATCAGGACGACGGTTGCCGCCGGGAGCAGGAGCGCGGCGAGAATGTATCCGAAGTCGCCGGCGTCGTTCGGGTCGACATAGGCGCCGGAGATCAGGAAGCTCAGGATCGCGAGCCCGGCGAAATCCGCGATGCGCGCGAACCCGGCGAGGATCCCCGGCGTGATCACACGATGCTTGAGGGTAGCCGCGACCTGCGCGGCGGCGACGTTTAGCGGCGTGCGGCCGGGCGCATAGGAAATCGGTGCGAGGACTGTGCCGTCCGCGCCGATCGATCCGGTCGATTCAGCGATTGCCATGGCCTCGGGCCCGCCTCAAATGCCCCGCAGGGACTGCGTGACTCCGGGGGCCAAAGGAATCAAATTTATCCAACCTTTAAGGTTACCGTAGTCTTTAGAAGAGGCTTTCGGGCACATAGATCGTATCGCCCGGTCGGATCGGCGCGATGACGGGCAAGCGCAACTCGTAGAGCTTTCCCTTGATGGTGCGGCTCACCCTCACCACCCGCTTGTTGGCGCGGTCGGTGAAGCCACCGGCAACGGCGACGGCGGTCTCGGCCGTGATGCCAGGCACATAGGGGTACTGGCCAGGCGTGCCGACCTCGCCGAGCACGAAGAACGGGCGATAGGTGGCGACCTCGACCGTCACGTTGGGCTCGCGCAGATAGCTCTTCGAGAGCTGCCCCTCGATCCGATGCGCCAGCGCGTCGACGGTCGAATCGCTCGCCATCACGTCGCCGATCAGCGGGAAGGCGATTTTGCCGGTCTGGTCGACTTCATAGATATTGGTGAGGCTCGGCTGGTCGTAGACGACGATGCGCAGGCGGTCGCCGGCCCCGAGCAGATACGGCCCGGAGCCAACCGTCGCCGGCTCCACAAGGGGGGCGCGGTCGGTGCAGCCGGCGAGGAGGATGGCCAGGCCCGCAAGCAGGAGGGCAGCGATAAAACGCAAGCGAATCATGAAGTTCATCCAGCGAGCCGCGAAGCGAGACTGGGCATGCAGACTGCATTCCTATGGTTAACGCGCCGCTAAACCTGATTAACGATAGTTGGCGAGCGTTAACGTCCTCCTAACCATGACTCGGTCTAGTCTCCGGCCGGATCTTCGGAGCACCGGAATGACGCAGATTGGTGAGACGGAGCTCGATCTCCACGCTTTGTCTCAGGCGCTTTGGCGCCGCGCATGGCTGTTCGCCGCGCTCGCGGTCTGCGCGGCAATCGGGACCTATGTCGGCCTGAGCTTCGTCACGCCGTATTATACGGCGGATACAAGCATCCTGATCGAGCAGCGCGAGTCGCCGCTCACCCGGCCGGCGGACCAGTCGGCCGACACCGCTGCCAATTTCGACCAGTCGGCGATCCAGAGCCAGGTCGAAGTGCTGAAGTCGCGCGAGATCGCCGACGCCGTGATCGACGGCCTGAAACTCACCAGCCGGTCGGAGTTCGATCCGGCCAGCAGGCCTTCGATTACCCGCTCGCTGCTCATCGCGTTGGGTCTCAAGAAGAGCCCGACCGATTCGTCGATTCGCCAGCGGGTGATGGAGACCTACTTCAAGCGGCTGTCTGTGTTCCCGGTGCAGCAGTCGCGGGTGATCGGCGTCGAGTTCTCTGCGTCTACTCCGGAGCTTGCGGCCGAAGTTGCGAACGCTGTGTCCGATGCTTTCGTCAAGCTGCAGCAGGACGCCAAGCGTCAGTCGGCGGTCGCCGCTACCGAATGGCTGCAGCAGGAGATCGAGCGGCTGCGCGGGCGCGTGGCGGAGGCGGAGCAGGCGGTCGCCGACTATCAGGCGAACCACAGCCTCTTCAACGTGGACGGCAACAATCAGGATACGAACGGCAGCGGCGGCACGACCGGGGACACCCTTTCGACGCAGCAGCTCGGTGACATCAATGCGGAGCTGGCGCGGGCGCGCGCGGCGCGGGCCGAGGCGCAGGCGCGCGCCGACCTGGTGCAGAAGGAGCTCGACTCGGGCGGTCTGCTCGATGCGTCGGAGGAGGTGCTGAACTCACAGCTGATCCAGCGGTTGCGCGAGCGTCAAGTCGCACTCCAGGCGCAGATCGCCGAACTGTCGACGACGCTGCTTCCAGGGCATCCACGCATCCGTGCGCTCAAGGGCCAAGTCGCGAACCTTGACGTGCAGATCCGGGGCGAGGCGAAGAAGGTGCTCGCGTCGCTGCAGACGGCGGCTCGGATCGCGGCGGCGCGCGAAGAGTCGCTCCTGAAAAGCCTGAACGACGCCAAGGCGGATGTCTCGCGCTCGAACGACCAGGGCATCGAGCTCAGGGCCCTGCAGCGCGAGGCAACGGCGCAGCGCCAGCTGCTTGAATTGTTCCTGGCACGCTATCGTGAGGCGGCGGCACGGACGGATTCCAATTACCTTCCGGCGGATGCGCGCATCATCTCACGCGCAGTGGCGCCGCAGAATCCGTCATTCCCGAAGAAGACGATGATGTCGATCGCTGCCGCGGTCGCAGTGCTTCTGATCGCGATCGCAATCGTGCTTCTGAGAGAATTCATGTCCGGCCGTGCCTTCCGGATCGTCGGCTTCAAGGTCGTAGTCGGGGAGGCGGAGCGGCTCCGCCTGACATCGGTGCCGGCGGAAGAGCTTGAGCCGGAGCCGGAGAAAGCGCCGGAACGCCCCGCCGAACCGGTTGCGGAGGAATCCGAGCCGGCGGAGGAGCCGGCTCCCGAAGAGAAAGTCGAGGAAGACGCGCACCACAAGAAGGACGAGCCCGAGACGGAGGAAGAGCCGGTCGCCGCGGCAGCCCCGCCGCCGAGCGAAAAGACCGAGGCGTCGGAGCTCGGTGGGATCATCTCCAATTCCTCGATCCGGCTGGCGCTTTTCGCCGGCGCCGAGGGCGGCGAGGGGGCAGGGGGCATTGCCTTCTCCGCGGCGCGCCAGGCGGCGCGCGAGAAGCTCCGCTGCATCGTGATCGACATCGGCCGCAGGCCCTCCGACGTGCTCGGCCACGAGCGCCCGGGCCTTTGCGATCTCCTGACGGGCTCGGCTGCCTTCGGCGAGGTCATCCAGCGCGACGAGACGGCGCGCGTGCACATTATCCCTTACGGCTCGACCGACGAGGAACCGCCCATGCAGCGCATGCAGCTTGTCGTCGCCGCGCTCACGCACAGCTACGACAAGGTCATCCTCGTGGCGAACAAGCTCGACGACTGGCCGAACGAGCATTTGCGGCCGGATATCGCGGCGATCGTCTGCCTCCCCGAGACGACCGAGCGCTTGCGCACCGAGGTCTACGAAGCGGCGATCGCGCGCGGCGCGAAGAGCGCCGTCATCGTGAGCTTTACGAGCGACCTCGACCTCGGCGGCCGGGAAGAGAGTGCGGCAGCCTGAGGCGGCGGCGCCGCCTGTGTGATGCTTCGTCATGCATTGATCCGCGTCGGACTCGAAGCGCTCGCCTTTGCGCGCGCGCCGGCGTGGCTGCCCGCCGCGGCCGACGCGTCTGGTTTCGTGGTAACGCTGCACCACGTGGTGCCGGCCTCGACCGCCGCTTTCCAGCCGAACGCGCTCCTCGCAATCACGCCGCGGTTCCTCGACCGCCTTCTCGGGCATTTCGCCGGCAAAGGCTGGCGCTTCGTGTCCGTCGAGGAGATCACGGCGCCGGGTGGCGGCGATCCGCGCCGCATCGCGGTCACGCTCGACGATGGCTATCGAGACAACTTCGAGAACGCGCTGCCGATCTTTCGGCGCCATCAGGTGCCGTTCACGATCTACGTCTGTCCGGGCTTCTCCGACCGCACCTCGGAGATCTGGTGGGAGGCGCTGGAGCGGATCATCGCGGCGGGCGCCGCCATCGAAGCGCCGGGCGACTCAAAGCGCATGCTTCCGACGCAGTCCCCGGCACAGAAGACACGTGCGTTCGGTCTATGGCGGCGCTGGCTCACGACCGAAGCGGATGAAGCAGAACAGCGCGCGACGATCCGCGCACTCGCTGAGAAGCACGGCTTCGGCCTCGCGGCGCTCGCCTCTGAACTCGTCATGGACTGGGACGAAATTTCGCGGATCGCCGCCGATCCGCTCTGCTCGATCGGTGCCCACACAATGACGCATCCGGCGCTCGCGCGGCTTTCGCGCGAAGCCGCGCTCGACGAGATCACTGGAAGCGTCGAGACGATCGCCGCGAAGATCGGCAAGCGGCCGACGAGCCTTGCCTTTCCGTACGGCTATCGTTCGGCCGCCGGCCCGCGCGAGGCAGCGCTCACGCAGGAGGCTGGGCTTCGCGCCTCCTTCACCACGCGGCCCGGCTACGTGCCGGCGGAGGGCACGCGGCACGGGCTGCCGCGGGTCTCGATCAATGGCCTTTTCGAAGAACTTCGGTACCTCGACGTGCTTCTGCAGCCTGGTCTCTGGGCGCTTGCGGACAGACTCCGGAAAGCACGCTAAGAGTTTGGCTTTGCAGGTCTTTGCATCCAGGCGATAAGGGCGGCGGCGGGTATGACCCAGATCGTTCCGGCGACGACGAAGAAGACGAGCTGCGTCAGCCCCGACGTTCCCGGAAGCTTCGCCGCCGCGACGGTCATTGCGGTCAGCGCGTAGACGCAGACGAAGACGACGAGGAGAATCGTCCCGATGAGTTTCTTGAGGCGCAGCGGCATCAGGATGCGTGCTAGGGCGCAAGGCCTTCTGCCGCAAGCGAAGGGTTCGCGACGGGGTGTCGCGCGGCGATGCCTTGCCGATCTCTGGCACGGCTCCTAAGGGGAGGGCGATGGTCGCGCTCCCAGCCAATGCACGTGACGCCGCCGCAGTGCCGATAGACGAGAGCCGTGGGCTCCGCGGCTGGCTGCTCTTCCTGATCCTCCTCGTCTTCGCGATGGTGATGGTCGGCGGCGCGACGCGGCTCACCGAATCGGGGCTTTCGATCACCGAGTGGGACCTCGTCACCGGCACCGTTCCGCCCCTCAACGATGCGAGCTGGCACGCCGCGTTGGATCTCTACCGGCAGAGCCCGCAATACGAGATCCTGAACCGCGGCATGAGCCTTGCCGACTTCAAGACAATCTACTGGTGGGAATGGGCGCACCGTGAGCTCGGGCGGTTCATCGGCCTCGTCTATATCGCCGGCTTCTTCTGGTTCGTCGGCAGGCGGAGCGTCCCGCTTCGCACCGCGGTCGTGCTTGCGGGCGTCGGAATTCTGCTCGGGGCGCAAGGCGTCATCGGGTGGATCATGGTCGCGTCGGGCCTTCAGCCGGGGATGTCGGCGGTCGCGCCGGTCAAGCTCACCCTTCATCTGTTGCTTGCCGCGCTCCTCTACGCATCGCTGATCGCGCTCTTCGTGCGGCTCGGCGGGGCGATACGCGAGCCGGCCTCCGGCGCCAGGCTTTTCGCGACAAGGGCGCTCGTCGTGCTCGCCTTTCTGCAGATCGCGCTTGGCGGCCTCGTCGCCGGGCGTGACGCCGGCCTTACCTACAACACCTGGCCGCTGATGGATGGCCGGGTGGTGCCGAACGGACTGACGCAACTCCACCCGTTCTGGCTCAACGCCTTCAACAACCTGACCGCCATCCAGTTCAACCACAGGCTCGGCGCCTATGTGCTTTCCGCCGCGATCCTCGCCTACGCTTTCGGCATACTGCGGCGCGGCGCGCCGCCGGCGCGTGGGCGCGCGGCTCTAATGACGGTCCTGATCCTTCTGCAGGTGGCGGTCGGGATCACGACGCTGATCCAGGCGGTGCCGACGGCGCTTGCGCTCGTGCACCAGGCGATCGCGATGATCCTGCTCTTGGTGCTCGCGTGGAACGCGAGCGTCTTCGTGCGAAGAGCGGATTAGTCCGAGGGCACGAGCAGGGTTGCGTCCGGCGCGATCTTCTCGCCTTCGACCACAACACGATTGCCGACGACCTTCGCGCGCCCGCTCGCGACGAGCTTAAGCGCCAGCGGATAGAGCCGATGCTCGACGGTGAGCACGCGCGCGGCGAGCGCCTCCGGCGTGTCGCCGGGGAGAACCGGCACGGCGCCTTGCGCGACGATCGGACCGGAATCGACCTCTGCCCTGACGAAGTGCACCGTCGCGCCGTGCAGGCGCACGCCGACGCCAAGCGCGCGGCGATGCGTATCGAGCCCGGGGAAGAGCGGGAGGAGCGAGGGGTGGATGTTCAGGATGCTGTTCTCCCACGAGGCGACGAAGTTCGGGGAGAGCAGCCGCATGAAGCCGGCAAGGCAGATCAATTCCACGCCCGCGTCGCGAAGCTTTTCGTCGAGCTCGGCCTCGAAGCCCGCCTTGGTTCTGAACACGCGGCGGTCGACGACGGCGGCCGGGATCCCGGCGTCACGGGCGAACGCAAGGCCGGGCGCGTCGGGGTTGTCCGAAGCGACGAGCGCGATCTCGGCCGGATAGCGCGCGCCCTTCGCCGCGGCGATCAGGGCGGCAAGATTGCTGCCGCGCCCGGAGATCAGAACGGCAATCTTCCGCCTCTTGTCAGCCATCGATGTCGAGTTTGCCGGCGAGCACGACGGCGTCCGCCTTGCGCGGCACTATCCGGCCGAGCGTGGTCACGCTCTCGCCGTGGCGCTCCAACACCGCGATCGCATCAGCCACAGCATCAGGCGCGACGACCACGACCATGCCGATCCCGCAGTTGAAGGTGCGGAGCATCTCCGCCGTCGCGACAGGGCGGGCGAGCCAGCGGAAGACCGGCGGCACTCTTATCGCCGCAAGGTCGATCTCGGCGGCGAGATTATCCGGGATGACGCGCGGAACGTTGTCGACAAGCCCGCCGCCGGTAATGTGCGCAAGCGCCTTCACGCCACCCGTCTCGCGGATCGCGTCAAGGCAAGCGCGGACGTAGATGCGGGTCGGTCGGAGGAGGGCCTCAGCAAGCTTGGTGTCCGGCTCGAACGGTGCCGGATCGGACCAGCCAAGCCTGCTCATCTCGACGACGCGGCGTACGAGCGAGAAGCCGTTCGAGTGCAGTCCTGCCGAAGCGAGGCCGAGGATCACGTCGCCGGCTTCGACATCGCGCGGCAGAATCCGGTCGCGCTCGACGGCACCGACGGCGAAGCCGGCAAGATCGTAGTCGCCCTTGCCGTAAAGCCCCGGCATCTCAGCCGTTTCGCCCCCGACGAGTGCGGCGCCGGCGATGCGGCAGCCTTCGGCAATGCCCTCGATGATCGTTCCCGCCGCTTCGACGTCGAGCGCGCCGGTGGCGAAGTAGTCGAGGAAGAAGAGCGGCTCCGCGCCCTGGACGACGAGGTCATTGACGCACATCGCCACGAGATCGATGCCGATCGTCGTGTGCACGCCGCTCTCGATCGCGATCTTGAGCTTGGTGCCGACGCCGTCGGTCGTCGCGACCAGGACGGGATCGCGAAAACCCGCCGCCTTGGTGTCGAAGAGTGCGCCGAAGCCGCCGAGCCCGCCCATCACGCCAGGCCGCAATGTCGCCGCGGCGGCCGGCTTGATGCGCTCGACCAGGCTCATCCCGGCGTCGATGTCGACCCCGGCGTCGCGGTAGGTCAGGGTATTGCGTTCGTTCGGCATTCTGGCTAGCGCCTAGAGTGCCGGCTGTGGGATTGCAAGGACGCCGGCCCAATTGCCGGCGGACGCGCACTTCTCTTCGCCGTCACGCCCCCGCTACGCCAGGTCCTGGTCTTGACCGTACCGAACTTCATAACGATTGCCCGCCTGATCGGTGTTCCGCTTATCGTTTGGCTGATGATCGCGGACCGCTTTCTGGCGGCGACGATGCTGTTCATCGTCGCCGGTCTTTCCGACGCCGCCGACGGCTTCATCGCCAAGCGCTTCCAGGCCTCGTCCGAGCTCGGCGCCTATCTCGATCCGGTCGCCGACAAGGCGCTTCTCGTCTCCGTCTTCGTGACGCTTGGGCTGAAGGGCGACCTGCCAGCTTGGCTCATCGTGCTTGTCGTGAGCCGCGATCTCTTCATCATCGGCGCGATGCTTCTCGCCTATGTTCTTACCAATCCAATGGCGGTACACCCGCTTTGGGTGTCGAAGGTGAACACGGTGGCGCAGATCGTCCTGATAGCCCTCGTTCTAGGGGATCGCTCCGGCGTCACGGCGTTCGGACCGTTGATCGGGGTCGTCGTCGCCGCCGTTGCCATTCTGACGGTGGCTTCCGCAGCCGCCTATCTTATCGAGTGGGTGCGCCACATGGCCGGGGGGCCGGGCGAAACCGGCCCGAAGCCGTCATGAACCTCCGCGTACAGGCTGCATTCTGGCTGGGCGCACTCGTCTTCCTGCTTCTCTTCTTGTGGGTGTTCAGCGGGATTCTGCTCCCCTTCATCATGGGGATGGCGCTCGCCTATCTGCTCGACCCGATCGCCGATCGGCTGGAGCGGGCCGGGATGAGCCGCTTCTGGGCGACGATCACCATCGTCGTCCTCTCGGTGCTTGTCTTTTCGTTGATGGCGCTTCTCGGCGTCCCGCTTCTCGTCGGCCAGCTCTCAGCCTTCCTGGAGAAGCTTCCGACCTATGCGGTCGAGTTGCAGGCGCTCGGCGATCGCTTCTTCGAGACCCGCGTCGGCCAGTATTTCAGGACGCAGGACGGCGGCCCGAGCGTCGACCAGGTCGTGACACAGGGCGCTTCGTGGGCCGCAACCGTGCTTTCCTCAGTGTGGGCCGGCGGCCAAGCGCTGATCAGCGTCATCAGTCTGGTCGTCGTCACGCCGGTCGTCGCCTTCTACCTGCTCTACGACTGGGACCGGATGATCGGTCGCATCGATACTCTCCTGCCGCGCGAGCACACCGAGACGATCCGGGCGCTCGGTCGCGACATCAACGTGGCGATCGGCGGCTTCATCCGCGGGCAGGGCGCGGTCTGCCTGCTGCTTGGCCTCTTCTATGCGATCTCGCTCACGATCGTCGGGCTCAATTTCGGCTTTCTGATCGGCTCGCTCGCCGGCGTGATCAGCTTCATCCCCTATGTCGGCTCGATCGTCGGGTTCTTCCTCGCCGTCGGCGTGGCGCTGGTGCAGTTCTGGCCTGACTGGATCTGGATCGGAGTCGTGGTCGGCATCTTCGCGGTAGGTCAGTTCCTCGAAGGCAACATCCTGCAGCCACGCCTCGTCGGCTCGTCGATCGGCGTGCACCCGGTGTGGCTCATGTTCTCGCTCTTCGCCTTCGGGTCGCTTTTCGGATTCGTCGGCGTGCTCCTTGCCGTGCCTGTGACGGCGGCGATCGGCGTCCTCGTGCGCTTCGCGGTCGAGCGCTACCGGCTGAGCGCGCTTTATCTCGAGCGCGGCGACAGCCGGCCGCAGGACCGCCGCTTGAAGTGACCGTGCCGGGTCCGACGCAACTGCCGCTCGTTCTGCCGCACGCGCCGAGCCTCGGGCGCGAAGACTTCATGCCGGGCACGTCGAACAGCGCCGCGCTGAAGCTGATTGAGGCTTGGCCCGACTGGCCTTCGCCTGCCGTGCTCCTGACCGGCCCGTCCGGATCGGGCAAGACGCATCTTGCGCACATCTGGGCGGCGCGCGCCGGCGCCTCGATCGTCGATGCCGCGGCGCTTCGCGCCGATGATCCGCTCCCGGCAAGCGCTTCCATTGCGGTCGAGGACGTGAGGGCGGAGGCGGTGCCTGAGGCCGCGCTCTTCCATCTCTTCAACTCGGTCAGAGAGCACGGCGGGTCGCTTCTGATCACCTCGCAGAGCCGCGCGGAGGACTGGCGCGTCTCGCTGGCAGACCTCCGCTCACGGCTCCGCCTGGCGGCGCCGGTTGCGCTCGGCGCCCCGGAGGATGGCCTTCTCCGGCAGGTGCTTGTGAAGCTCTTCGCCGACCGGCAGCTCCTCGTGGACAAGCCGGTCATCGACTATCTGGTCGCGCGGATGGAGCGCTCGCTTAGCACTGCCGTCCGGCTAGTCGAAGCGCTTGACCGGGCGGCGCTTTCCGCCGGCCGGCGGATCACCCGCCCGATGGCCGCCGAGGTCCTGGCGCAATCGCCGGAAACGCCGGAAGAGTTTGCGGATCAGCAATAACTGTCATCATAATGACAAACGGCCGGACGAAGAGGCCAAGAGAAGGTGCGGTTGGGGCCAATGTCGTGAGTGAAGCTGTAGCGAAAATCCCGTCGCCGCGCGAAGTCGAGGCGACGCACATGCTTCGGCTCGACCCGGAGCTTGCGGAGAGCCCGTCACGCTTCATTAACCGCGAGATATCGTGGCTCGAGTTCAACCGGCGTGTGCTGGAGGAATCGGAAAACCCCAATCACCCGACGCTCGAGCGGCTGCGCTTTCTTTCGATCTCGGGGAACAACCTCGACGAGTTCATGATGGTGCGCGTCGCCGGCCTCGCGGGGCAGGCGCGCGAGCTGATCGCCACGCGCAGCGACGATGGGCTCTCACCCGCCGAGCAGCTTCGCGCGATCGACGTCAAGGTCAGCGAGCTGGTGCTGCAGCAACACGCCAACTGGAACGCGCTGCGCGAGGAGCTTGCCAAGGCGGGGATCGTCATCGTCGCCGCCGGCGCGCTCGCCGAGGAAGACCTCGGCTGGCTCGAAGGCCACTTCCTCGATTCGATCTTCCCAATATTGACCCCGCTCGCCATCGACCCGGCACATCCGTTCCCATTCATTCCCAATCTCGGCTTTACGCTGGCGCTCCAGCTTTCCGGCCCGAAGGGGCGCTCGATGCAGGCGCTTCTGCGCTTCCCGCTCACCCTCGAGCGGTTCATCCAGCTGCCGCGCAAGGCGGAGACCGATCCGCTCCGCTTCCTGCTGCTGGAGGACGCGGTCGGACTCTTCATCCCGAGGCTCTTCCCCGGCTACCAGGTGAGCGGGAAGGGCGCCTTCCGGCTGATCCGCGACTTCGACATCGAGGTGGAGGAAGAGGCGGAAGACCTGGTGCGCTTCTTCGAGCGCGCGCTCAAGCAGCGGCGCCGCGGCGTGGTGATCCGGCTTGAGATTGAAGAGGGCATGCCGGAATTGCTGCGCGAGTTCGTGCAACGGGCGCTCGCGGTTTCCGACTCCGAGGTGCAGATCATCCCGGGCATGCTTGGCATCGAGTCCGTGTCGCAGCTCGTCAACGTCGATCGCCCCGACCTGAAGTTCGAGCCCTACACGCCGCGCTTTCCGGAGCGCATCCGCGAGCATGGCGGCGACTGTTTCGCCGCCATCCGACAGAAGGACATCATCGTCCATCACCCCTACGAGTTGTTCGATGTCGTGGTGCAGTTCCTGCGCCAGGCGTCGCTCGACCCGGATGTCGTCGCGATCAAGCAGACGCTCTACCGCACCTCAAACGATTCCCCGATCGTGAAGACGCTGATCGAGGCGGCGGAGTCAGGGAAGTCGGTGACGGCGCTGGTCGAGCTCAAGGCGCGCTTCGACGAGGAGGCGAACATCCGCTGGGCGCGCGATCTTGAGCGCGCCGGGGCGCAGGTGGTCTACGGCTTCATCGAGCTCAAGACCCACGCCAAGCTCTCGCAGGTGGTGCGCCGCGAGGGCGGCGGACTGGCAAGCTATGTGCACGTTGGAACCGGCAACTATCACCCGCAGACGGCGCGCATCTATACCGATTTGAGCTACTTCACCGCCGACCCGGTGATCGCCCGCGATGTGGCGCGCGTCTTCAACTTCATCACCGGCTACGCCCCGCCGCAGGACCTGAAGCGCATCGCCGTCTCGCCCTACACGCTGCGCTCGCGGATTCTCGAAAACATCGAGGCGGAGATCGCGCATGCGCAGGCCGGGCGGCCGGCGCGCATCTGGATGAAGCTCAACTCGCTCGTCGACCGCGAGATCATCGACGCCTTCTATCGTGCGAGCCAGGCCGGCGTCGGCATCGACCTTGTCGTGCGCGGCATCTGCTGCCTGAGGCCGCAGGTCGCTGGCCTCTCCGACAACATCCGTGTGAAGTCGATCGTCGGCCGCTTCCTAGAGCATTCACGCATCTTTTGCTTCGGCAACGGACACGGGCTCCCCTCCGACGAGGCAATCGTCTATATCGGCTCCGCCGATATGATGCCGCGCAATCTCGACCGGCGGGTGGAGACTCTGGTGCAGCTCGTCAACCCGACGGTTCACATGCAGGTGCTCGATCAGATCATGGTCGCGAACTTCAGGGACAACGAGCAGAGCTGGGAGGTCCTGCCGGACGGAACGTCGCGGCGGATTCTCCTGAAAGAGGGCGAGAAGCCGTTCAACGCGCACCGCTACTTCATGACGAATCCAAGCCTCTCCGGCCGTGGACGGTCGCTGAAATCGTCTTCTCCACGTGCTTTCTCGCCGCTCCCGCGCGGCTAAGCCGCCCACCGCCCAGGGCCGCATCCCCGGACGCACACCCGTCGCGGTCATCGACATCGGGTCGAACTCGGTCCGTCTCGTCGTCTACGAGGGGTTGGCGCGCTCGCCGACGCCGCTTTTCAACGAGAAGATTCTGGCGGGCCTTGGCGCCGGCGTGGCGGAAACCGGCCGGCTCGGCGCCGACGCCATCGCAAGAACCCACACGGCGCTTCGCCGCTTCACACGGCTTGCGCGGCAGATGGGCGTCGACGAGTTGGAAGTCGTCGCGACGGCTGCGACGCGCGAGGCGGAGGACGGGCCGGATTTCATCGCCGAGATCGAGACGATCTGCGGCGTGCCGGTCAAGCTTCTCTCCGGCAGCGAAGAGGCACGGATGGCAGCGTTCGGCGTGGTCGCCGGTTTCGAGCACCCCGATGGCGTCGCCGGCGACCTTGGTGGCGGGAGCCTGGAGCTGACCGACGTTGCCGGGCGCCAGGTCGGGCCGGGCGAGAGCCTGCCGCTCGGCGGCTTGAGGCTGCAGGCCAATTCCAAGGGATCGCTCAAGGCGGCGCGCGACCTGACCCGCAAGGCGCTCGACCAATCCGCCGCGATCGAAGGGCTTAGCCGGCGCGTATTCTATGCCATCGGCGGGACCTGGCGGTCGCTGGCGCGGCTTCACATGCACGACAGCGGCTATCCGCTGCATGTCATGCACGAATACCAGATGGACCCCGACGAGCTCGACGATTTCCTGAAGGTCCTGATCCGCGGTCCGCTCGATCAGGTGCCGGGCATCACCGTCGTCTCGAAGCAGCGCCAGGCGCTTCTGCCCTATGGTGCGGTCGTGCTCTCGGAGCTGATCAAGGCAGGAAAGCCGGGCTCGGTGACGATCTCGGCACTCGGGCTGCGCGAAGGCCTGCTCTATTCGAAGCTCTCGGCAAAGGAACAGAAGATCGATCCGCTGCTCGCAGCGGCTTCCGAGCTCAACGTGCTTCGCTCGCGTTCGCCGGCACACGGTGAGGAGCTGATCCCGTGGACGGCCGAAGCCATGCGCGCGATCGGCCTTGAAGAAACAGACGAGGAGAAGCGGCTTCGCGCCGCCGCCTGTCTCCTTGCCGACATCGGCTGGCGTGCGCATCCCGACTATCGCGGCGTGCAGAGCCTGAACATCATCACCAACGCCGCCTTCGTCGGCATCGACCATCCGGGGCGCGCCTACCTGGCGCTCGCGATCTACTATCGCCATGCCGGCCTGTCGGAGGAGGAGCTCGGCGCGGGCCTGCGCGAGCTGGCGCCGCTCCGCTACCGCGAGAGTGCGCGTGCGCTCGCCGGTGCGTTCCGCGTCGCTTATCTCGTGTCGGGCGCAGTCGACGGCGTGCTGCCGAAGACGACGCTTCGGCGCGTGGGCGACAAGGTGCAGCTGGTTCTGCCCCCCGCGCTCGCCGATCTTCGCGGCGCCCGCCTCGACAGCCGCATGCGCCAGTTCACGGCGCTCGGCGGGCGCTCCTTCGTGGTGGTCGTCGAATAGCTGCTCGGCCTACTCGGCGGCGATGTCGGTCGCATGCTCTAGCGCCACCGCGACCACGCCGCGGCGCGACATCGAAAGCGCGAGATCGCCATGCTTCAGCGCCAGCGCCTGCTCGCCGAAGAGCTGACGGCGCCAGCCTTTCAGCGCCGGCACGTCGGCGCGGTCGTCCGCCGCGATCCGCTCAAGGTCCTCGGTCGATGCGATGATGCGCGCGGCGACACCCTGCTCCTCAGCGACCATTTTCAGAAGCACCTTCAGAAGCTCGGCGGCGGCGCTCGAATGCTCAGGCGCGGGGCGCGGGCGCGGCACGCGCGGCAGCGCGCTCTCCGGCATCTCGAAGACGCTTTCGACAGTTGCCAGGATCGCTCGCCCGACGCTTGAGCGCTCGAAGCCTTTCGGGATCGAGCGGAGCCGGCCGAGCGCCTCCATATCGCGCGGCTGCTGCAGCGCGACCTCGTAGATGGCGTCGTCCTTCAGGACGCGGCCGCGTGGCACGTCGCGGCCTTGCGCCTCGCGTTCGCGCCAGGCGGCGAGCGCCTGCAGGACGGCGAGCTGGCGCGGCTTCTTCACCCTGAGCTTCAGTCTCTGCCAAGCGTCTTCCGGGTGCGTGCGGTAGGTGTTGATGTCGGAGAGCACCGCCATCTCCTCGTCGAGCCAAGTGGTGCGGTCCTGCTCGGCAAGCTGGGCGGAGAGCGCGCGATAGACGTCGCGAAGATGGGTGACGTCGGAGATCGCGTAGGTGGTCTGCTTTGCCGAGAGTGGTCGGTGCGACCAGTCTGTGAAGCGCGAAGATTTGTCGATCTGGTCGCCGGTCACGCGGTAGACGAGTTGGTCGTAGCTGACCTGGTCGCCGTAGCCGCAGACCATCGCCGCGATCTGCGAATCGAAGAGCGGGTGGGGGACGGCGTCCGCCTGCTTCACGAAAATCTCGATGTCCTGCCGCGCCGCATGGAAGACTTTCACCACCCGCTCGTCCGCCATCAGGCGATAGAAGGGCGAAAGGTCGATCCCTTCCGCCAGCGGATCGATGATCGCCGCCTCGCCGGGCCCGGCCATCTGGATCAGGCAGAGCTGCGCCCAGAACGTGCTCTCGCGCATGAACTCCGTGTCGACGGTGACGAAGGGGGCCGTCGAGAGCCTCCCGCAGAAGGCGGAAAGCGTCGCAGTATCGGTGATGATGGGGTGTTCGGTCGTTTCGGTCGGCATAGGCGCCGTATAGCGAATGCCGCCGGAACTGTCCTGCCGAAATGGCCGGCAACGGGGCGACCTTGACACTTTTCCGGGCTTCTGCGCTTGTCCCGCCGGTTCCCCAACCCGGCTTTCAGGACTGCTTACGACAATGCATGCCTACCGCACCCATACCTGCGGCGCGCTCCGTGCCGACGATGTCGGCGCGACGGTCAGGCTTTCCGGCTGGGTGCATCGCGTGCGCGACCACGGCGGGTTGCTGTTCATCGATCTCCGCGACCATTACGGGTTGACCCAGGTCGTGGCCGATCCCGATTCGCCGGCGTTCAAGATGGCGGAGCGCGTGCGCGCCGAGTGGTGCATCCGCGTCGACGGTGAGGTGAAGGCGCGCACGCCCGAAACGGTGAACCCCAATCTGCCGACTGGCGAGGTCGAGGTTTTTGCGCGCGACATCGAAGTTCTGTCGGAGGCGCCGGAGCTGCCGATGCCGGTCTTCGGCGAGCCCGAATACCCGGAGGACACGCGGCTCAAATACCGCTTCCTCGACCTTCGCCGCGAGTTGCTCCACGGGAACATCATGCGGCGTGTCGCGGTCATCGAGAAGATGCGCGAGCTGATGCGCTCGGCCGGCTTCAACGAGTTCCAGACGCCGATCCTGACGGCGTCGTCGCCGGAAGGTGCTCGCGATTTTCTGGTGCCGTCGCGGCTCCATCCGGGGAAATTCTACGCGCTGCCGCAGGCGCCGCAGCAGTTCAAGCAGCTCATCATGGTCGCCGGCTTCGACCGCTATTTCCAGATCGCGCCGTGCTTCAGGGACGAAGACCCGCGCGCCGACCGTCTGCCGGGCGAATTCTATCAGCTCGACGTGGAGATGAGCTTTGTCACGCAGGACGACGTTTTCGCAGCGATGGAGCCGGTGATCCGCGGCGTGTTCGAGGCTTTCGCCGACGGCAAGCCGGTGACGCAATCCTTCCCGCGCATTCCCTACCGCGAGGTCATGCGGAAATACGGGACAGACAAGCCTGACTTAAGAAATCCGATCGCGATGCAGGCGGTGACGGAGCATTTTGCCGGCTCGGGCTTCAAGGTCTTTGCGTCGATGATCGAGCGCGACCAGTCGAACGAGGTATGGGCGCTTCCGGCGCCGGGCGGCGGCAACCGTGCCTTCTGCGACCGCATGAACAATTGGGCGCAAAGCGAGGGGCAGCCGGGCCTCGGCTACATCTTCTTCCGCGAGGGCGAGGAAGGCGGCGCCGGGCCGGTTGCGAAAAACATCGGGCCGGAGCGGACGAACGCGATCCGCGAGCAGCTTGACCTCGACGTCGGCGACGCCGTGTTCTTCCTCGCCGGAAATCCCGACAGCTTCATGAGCTTCGCGGGCGCCGCGCGCGACAAGATCGGGCATGAGCTTGAGCTGATCGACCGCGACAGCTTCGCGCTCGCCTGGATCGTCGATTTCCCGATGTTCGAGTGGAGCGAGGAAGAGAAGGGAATCGACTTCGCCCACAATCCCTTCTCCATGCCGCAGGGCGGACTGGAGGCGCTCGAGACGCTCGATCCGCTCGCGATAAAAGCGCATCAATACGACATCGTCTGCAACGGCTACGAGATCGCCTCGGGCGCCATCCGCAACCACAAAGCGGAGATCATGAAGAAGGCCTTCGCCATCCGCGGCTACGGCGAGGACGTGCTGGAAGAGCGTTTCGGCGGAATGCTGCGCGCTCTCCAGTTCGGCGCGCCGCCGCATGGCGGCATGGCGGCCGGGCTCGATCGCATCGTGATGCTGCTTTGCGGGGTCAAGAACCTGCGCGAGATCACCATGTTCCCGATGAACCAGCAAGCGGAGGACCTGTTGATGGGCGCGCCGTCGGAGGCGACGCCGAAGCAGCTCCGCGAGCTTGCGATACGGGTCGTGAAGCCGGAGTAGGGCCTTTAGTTTTTCGTCGCTTCCGTTCTGAGCGTCATGTTCAGCCGATCGGGGAGCGTCAGCGGATTGGCGGCGGCGGCGGCCACATCGTCAAGTGAGATCGGCGCCGGCGGCGCGACGTCCGCAAAGAGCGTCTGGCCGCCGGCCATGAAGCTCTGCAACGGCGTCGTGATCCGCTTCGCAAGATCCATCGGAATGGCGGCAGAGATGATGAAGGGAAGGGCGGCGCGCATCTGCTCGCGGTAGGTCGGGCCGTCGACGCTGACGCCTTGCCGCTTCGCCACCACGGCGAAGGCGCGGTCAAGCAGCGAGTGGTCGGTGACGCTGAGCGTCGCGCGCGCCAGGCCGAGGTCCTGCAGCATCGCGGTCACCGCGGCGCCACTGTCGGAGCTCTTGCCGGCCGCGGCGGTCGCACGCATCAGCCAGTCCATGGTGAGCCCGGTCAGCGTGTAGGAAAGCTCGAGGTCGCCCGCGTCGGCGAAGCTGAACGTCCAGGTCGCCTGATCGGTGCCGATGTCCGGCGTCCAGCGATCCGCGAGCGACATGCCGACCGTCAAGTCCTTGTAGCCGAGCGCGTCGAGCATATCGGCGCTTTGCGCATCGAGCTGCATGAGGTCGCGCGGAATCTTCAGGTTCTCGAGGTGAACATCGGTCGCCTCGGCGAAGATCTTGTTCCAGTCGTGGAAGTCGAGGCTCAGACGGCCGAGGGAGGCGGAGTCGTTGGCATTCTTTCCGGCAACCAGCCCGTCGATCTCGAAGTGGCCGAGCCGCGGCAGCGCCGCAAACGTCTTGCCGATCGCCTCGGCGTGGGTTTTCGGGTCGGCATCCTTCTCCAAGGCCGCGAACTGCATCAGCGCCCTGATGTCGGGCGAAACGAAGCCGGCGAGCTCCATCGAGCCGAGCGAGGCGTAAACCTGCGGGCCTTCGACATGCAGGTTCTTCAGAAGAAGGCTGTCGAGCCCGTCGCTCGACCAGCCGCTCAGCGTGAGGCCGTCGAGAGAAACCGACGTTGCTTGCTTCGGCGCGCCGATCGACATCCCGTCAAGACGCACGGTGCCGACGCGGAATGCGCCGAGCATGCTTGTTGCGGCTTCGAGCGCGAGATCGTTCTTGGCGTCGGAGGGGATACTCGGGTCGATGATCTGATCCCAGGCAGCCGTGAAGGGCTTTTCGGGCTGGCGGCCGTCGACACCTTCCACCGCGATCTCGTTGACGCGGAAGGTTGCGCCGTCGGCGCCGCTTCCGCTCAGGCCATGGTAGGCGGCGTGTGACATCAGCGGCCGCCAGACGTTGTCGCCGTGGCCGTCGCGGTATTGCGTCTCGTCGAGGATGTGCGCAATAGCGCCGAGATCGGTGCGGTCGATCTCGATCCTGTCGATGGTGAAGGCGAACGCCTGCGGCGCGGGCGCGCGTGCTGAGACCGAGATCGGCCCGACCTCCTGGTGACTGAGCACGCCCTTGGAAAGCCCCGACAGCGACAGGTCGCGGTAGGAGATCGCGACCTCGGTCGGCGTCCCGCTCGCGTCGGCCTGATGCTCGACGACGGAGATTTCGGGGATGCTCAGCGCGTCGAGCGTGCCGCCGGCGGCAACCGCATAGAAGCGGGCGAAGGCGCGCATCATGTGCTTCGGGTCGATGACGATGTCGGCGAGACTCGGGAGCGACATGCCCGAGGCGGTCGCGGACGGAATCTTTGCGTCGAACGTGTCGGTGACGATCTCGCCCGTCCGCATCTCCATCTCGGTGGCGCTGAAGCCGCCGCCCTGGCGCTCGGCGAGATCGCGAAGCCGCAGCTCTTCGATGCTGATCGAGACGTGCGGATTGTCGCGCGAGAAGACGAGCCCGTCCGCAAAAGTGTCATTGCCGTCGGAGCGGATCACACTGGCGGAAGCCGACCAGTCGGACGAGGAGTTGACCCAGGACACGAAGTCGTGCAGCAGCGCTTCGCTCTTCGTGTCGGCGCTTGCCGGCGTGGCGCCCGCCAGCGCCACGAGCGCAATTGCCGTGGCAAGCCGCATCGTCATCTGCCCCCTTCGCTCATTCGGGCGCGTTGGCGGTCACCGATGCTTTCAAACGGTCGGGCACGGTCGCCGGGTTCGACCGCAACAGGCTCATGATGTCGGAGCCGGAGACAGGCTTGTCGGGATCAAGGCTGATCGTGAGCGACTTCGGATTCTCAAGGAAGCCTTTCACGGCGGCGGTGACCTGCGACTGGAAGGTCGGGTTGTTAAGCGTGAGCAGGAGGAAGGGCAGGGCGGCGGAAAGCTGTTGCGTATATTCCGCGCGTGTCAGGCCCTGGCGCTTCGCCAGCGCGTCGAGAATGCGGCCCGCGAGCGAGTTGTCGAGGTAGCGCACGGTCAACTGGTGCACCTCGGCCTTCGATGCCCTCGTGGCGGCGCCCGGGTCGTCGAGCGCGCGCGGATCGGGGAGGTTGCCGACGACGCCTTTGATCGTCAGCGCGCCACCGTCGTGCACCTGAACGGTGAAGTCGCGGATCGTCATGGTCTTGGCGGTGAGGTCGCGCGAGCTGTCCCAGCTCACGTCGAGCGCGAGCTTGTCGTAGCCGATCGAAGCGGGCGTGAAGGCAGCCGACGGGAAGAGGTCGGGCGAAAGCGTGATGTTCTCGACCTTCCCCTTGCTGTCCTCGGCGCGATTGTCGACGACGTTGCCGGCTTCGACCTCGATCCGGTCGATGGAGATCGACCCGGGCTCCGCCTGCCGGGCAACATGCACACCGGTCACTTCGGCGGTGTGGAAGAGAATGCCCTCGCCGAATCCGCTGCCCTTCATGAGCGAGGCGTCGAGCACGGTCGCGTCGGTCACGGTCGCGGCGTCGATCGTGCCGGTCGAATCGCCGGCAAGCGTGCCGCCCGCGAAGCTGATCAGCGGGCTCTGGAAGACGCCGTTGCCGCCTTCGGTCGGCTTGTCGATCACCACCTTGTCGAAGCGGAGCGTCTGGTCGGTCGATTGGCGCGAGACGGTCAGCCCGTCGACGACGACGTTGTCGCCGTCGGCTTGCGCCTTGTCGTAGCTCGCCGCGACGTTCGTCCCTTTGACGAGAGCGGCGCCGAGCGCCTTGGCGACCGCATCGGGCTCGATGGCGGAGGCCGGCGCGCTGGTGGCGGCCAGAGCGGCGATTGCGCAGGATACGCTTAAGATACGCAACGTCATTCGACTCCCCGCAAGAAACCCGAGCGATCTTGGCCGCGCCCAGCAAGCATAGCAAGCCGGACGGGCAATTACATTTCTGACAGGTGATTTCTTATTCGCAACAGCGGCTTGCGCGAACGGCGTCAAGTCGCCGCGGGCCCCGCCTCAGCGGCCGGATAGGCCTTGGCCACGACATAGGAGCCCGGCGCGTTCTCGATCGGCTTGAGCTTGGCGCCGCCCGGCCGCCGCCGCCGCTTGACGCGCGTGTTGTCGAGCCGCTCAAGCCAGGCCTGCCAGTCCTCCCACCAGGAGCCGGGATGCTCCTTGGCGGACTTCAGCCACGTCTCGAGCGACCCGACCGGCGGACCGTTGGTCCAATACTGATACTTGTGCCGTGCCGGCGGATTGACCACGCCGGCGATATGGCCGGAGCCGGTCAGAACGAAGCGCACCGGACCCCCGAAGGAGGCGCAGCCGATGAACACGGATTTCGCCGGCGCAATGTGGTCCTCGCGCGTCGCGAGATTGTAGATCGGTAGGCCGACCTTCGAGAGATCGATCTTCCTGCCGGCGATCGTTACCCGCCCGGCGGACAGGTTGTTCTCCAGGTAGCAGTTCCGCAGATAGAAGGAGTGATTCGCGCACGGCATGCGCGTCGCGTCTGCGTTCCAGTAGAGAAGATCGAAGGGAAGCGGCTCCTTGCCCTTCAGATAGTCGTTCACGACGTAGGGCCAGATAAGGTCGTTCGAGCGCAGGAGATTGAACGCCGTCGCCATCTTCGAGCCTTCGAGATAGCCGGTCCGCTTCATCTCCGCTTCGATGCTGGCGACGTGGTCGGCGTCGGCGAAGACCTTGAGGTCGCCGGAGAACTCGAAGTCGACTTGCGCCGTCAGGAGCGTCATCGAAGCGATCCGCCCGTCTTCGCCGCCGGCCGCGAGATAAGCGAGCGTGATCGCGAGAAGCGTCCCGCCGACGCAGTATCCGACCGCGTTGACCTGCCGCTCGCCGGTCGCCTTCTCGATTGCGTCGAGCGACGCGATGATCCCTTCGGTCATGTAGTGCTCGAAGCTCTTGTCGGCGTGGCGCGCGTCGGGATTGACCCAGGAGACGACGAAGACCGTGTGTCCCTGCTCGACCAGCCAATGGATCAGCGACTTCTCCGGCGTCATGTCGAGGACGTAGAACTTGTTGATCCAGGGCGGGACGATGAGGAGCGGGCGCTTCCACACGCTCTCGGCGCTCTGCGCGTACTGGATCAGCTGGCAGAGGTCGTTCTGGAAGATCACCTTGCCGGGCGTCGTTGCGAGGTTCTTTCCGAGCTTGAAGGCCGTCAAGTCCGACTGGCGCGGAAGAAGCAACCCTTTGCCGGCCGTGACGTCGTCGGCGAGCATGCGCATGCCCTTCGCCAGATTCTCCGCGTTGGTCGAAGCGGTGATCTTCAGGACCTCGGGGTTGGTCAGCACGAAGTTGGTGGGCGAAAGCGCGTTGTTGATCTGCTTCAGATAGAAGCGCGCCTTTTGCCGCGTGCTCTCGTCGACGCCGTCGGCTTCGTCGACGAGCTGCTCGGCCCACATGGTCGTGGCGAGATAAAGCTGCTTCAGCGCCGAGAACATCGGGTTCTCGTTCCAATCAGGATCGGCGAAGCGGCGGTCGCCCGAATTCACGGCCGCGGCGCCAGTCGCGCCGATGGCGCTCTGCCAGATCGTGAAATAGCTCGCGAAGAGCCGGGTCTGCGCCTCTATCAGCCGCGAGGGGTCGGAGGTCCAATATTCGCCGATCCGGCCGAGCGTCTTCACGACCTCTGTCGTCGCGTCTGCGATGAGATCGGCGGCCTTGCCTTCCTCGTGCGGCTTCAGATAGGCCGCGAGCGCGCGTCCACCCTCCTCGACCGCGCGCGCGAGGTTGCGGGCAAAGGCTTCGGCGTCGCGGACCATGTAGGGCGACGGTACCGTGTCCTCACCGGTCGGCCGATTGTCTTCCGCTGCCGCCATCTTGCGCCCGGGCGATTTCCTCTATGGTCATATTCGAGGCTCAATATAGGCACTATACGTGTAGAGACTATAAGGCGCGCGCCCCGGATTCCGGGTGCGTCCCAAGAATTGTCGACGGTCAGGAATGGGTCCTAAGCCGAACCGAAAGCCGATTTCCTTGGCGGGCCTTGTGCCTGCGCTGGTTTTGTGCGGTGCAACGTCGGGCTGCTTCGGGGTTCCGGACCTCGATTCGAAGGGCGTGACAGCCGACGCGACGCCGCATGCTGCGGCGATCGCGGAAATGCGGGCCGAGGCGGCGGCCGGCGATAAGATGCCGTATCCGGACGTGTTCCAGTCGCAGCAGACGACACGGCTTGCTTCGCGCGAGGAGCCGCTCTCCGTCGACGAAGTCGAGTCGATCCAGACGGAGCTGGCCCTGATCGCCGAACGCCGGGCCACGACCACCGACCAGCGCGAGATCGCGGCGCTCGAAGCGCGTGCCCGCGAGCTTCGGCGGCTGGTGCTACGGTCCGGAAGCGAACCGGTGCGGCAATAAAGGCTTTGCGATTTTGCCGGCCCGGCTAGAGGAGTTCGAGGCCGGCGGGAGCAGGTGTTCAAGATGGACGATTTCTACAGGGTCAGGCGGCTGCCGCCCTACGTCTTCGAAGAGGTGAACCGGCTTAAGGCGACTGCGCGCGCCGCCGGCGCCGACATCATCGATCTCGGCATGGGCAACCCCGACTTGGCGACGCCGCCGCACATCCTGGAAAAGCTGGTCGAGACAGTCGGCAAGCCGCGCACCAACCGCTACTCGGCCTCGCGCGGCATCGCGGGCTTAAGGCGTGCGCAGGCCGCCTATTACGGCCGCCGCTTCGGCGTGAAGCTCAATCCGGAGCGCGAGGTCGTCGTGACGCTCGGCTCCAAGGAAGGCTTCGCCAACATGGCGCAGGCGATCACCGCGCCGGGCGACGTCGTGCTGGTGCCGAGCCCGAGCTATCCGATCCATGCCTTCGGCTTCCTGATGGCGGGCGGTGCCATCCGCCACGTTCCGGCCGAGCCCGGGCCGGAATTCTTCGCGGCGCTTGAGCGCGCCGTGCATCATTCGATTCCGAAGCCAATTGCCGTCATCCTCTGCTATCCGGCCAACCCGACGGCGTCGGTTGCGACCCTCGACTTCTATCGCGACGTCGTCGCCTTCGCACGGCGGAACGAAGTCTTCATTCTCTCCGACCTCGCCTATGCCGAGGTCTATTTCGACGACCGCGATCCGCCGCCCTCGGTTCTCCAGGTCCCGAACGCGACGGACGTTACGGTGGAGTTCACCTCCATGTCGAAGACGTTCTCCATGGCGGGCTTAAGAGTGGGCTTCGCGGTCGGCAACGAGCGCCTGATCGCGGCGCTCGCGCGCGTCAAATCCTATCTCGACTACGGCGCCTATACGCCGGTGCAGGTGGCGGCGGCAGCGGCGCTCAACGGACCCGACGAGTGCATCAAGGAGATGCGCACGACCTATCGCCGGCGGCGCGACGTGATGGTCGACAGCTTTGCGCGCGCCGGCTGGCCGATACCGGCGCCGTCGGCGTCGATGTTCGCTTGGGCACCGATCCCGGAGCGTTTCCGCTCGCTCGGCAGCGTGGAATTCTCCAAGCTTCTGATCGAGAAGGCGGACGTCGCCGTCGCGCCGGGTCTCGGCTTCGGCGAGCACGGCGAGGGCTTTGTCAGGATCGCGCTGGTCGAGAACGAGCAGCGCATCCGTCAGGCTGCGCGCAATGTCGGGCGCTTCCTTGCCTCTGCCGACAAAACATTGCACAACGTCATCCCGATCAGCGCCAGCCGTTGATTTCTTTCAGCCGGACAGTGACTTAATGAACGCACCGCTCAGGCTCGGGATCGCCGGACTGGGCACGGTCGGCGCGTCCGTGGCGCGACTCATCGAGCGGCAGGGCGATGTTTTCGCCGCGCAGCTCGGTCGCTCCGTGCAGGTCGCCGGTGTCAGCGCGCGCGACCGCAGCAAGAGCCGGGGCTTCGACCTCGACGCGATCGCCTGGCACGACGATCCGGTCGGGCTCGCCCGCTCCAACTCGATCGACGTCTTCGTCGAGCTGATGGGCGGCGAGGACGGTGCGGCCTATCAGAGCGTGCGCGCGGCGCTCGAGACCGGCAAGAGCGTGGTAACGGCGAACAAGGCGCTTCTTGCGAAGCACGGCGTTGCGCTGGCGCGGCTTGCCGAAGAGCGCGGAGCGGAGCTCTCGTTCGAGGCCGCGGTCGGCGGCGGCATCCCGATCATCAAGACGTTGCGCGAGGCGCTCGCCGGAAACCGGCTGACGCGCATCTATGGAATCCTGAACGGCACCTGCAACTTCATCCTGACGAAGATGGAAGAGGGTGGGACCTACGAAGCGGCGCTCAAGGAGGCGCAAGCACTCGGCTATGCCGAAGCCGATCCGAGCTTCGACGTCGAAGGTCTCGATACGGCGCAGAAGCTTGCGATCCTGACCTCCGTCGCCTTCGGCACGGTGATCGACCGCGATGCCGTCTTCGTCGAAGGCATCACGGCGATTGAACCGGAAGATCTTTCGGCGGCGGAGGAGCTCGGCTACCGCATCAAGCTCCTCGGCGTCGCGCAGCGAACCGACAGCGGAATTGAGCAGCGCGTACACCCGACCATGGTGCCGCGCGATTGCGACATCGCGCGGATATCAAGCGTGACGAACGCCGTGGCGGTCGAGGGCGATTTCATCGGCTCGGTCATGCTCTCCGGCCCCGGTGCCGGCGGCAACGCCACGGCTTCCGCCGTGGTCGGCGACATCATCGACCTTGCGCGTGGCGTGCGCGTGCCGCCGCTCGGGCGCCCGGCGGCGAGTCTTGAGCCCTACCGTCAAGCGCGCATGCAGGCGCATGAGGGCGGCTACTACCTGCGCCTCAAGGTGCGCGACCGGCCGGGCGCCTTTGCCGCGATCGCGCGGCGCATGGCCGAGGCCGGCATCTCACTCGATTCGATTCTGCAGCGGAACCGGCCGATCGGCATGGCGCCGAAGCGGAGCACCGAGGCGGTGCAGCCGGTCACCATCATCACGCATTCGACGACCGAGCAGGCGGTGCGCGGCGCGCTCGCCAACATCGAGGCGGAGGGCGAAGTCTTCGGGCGGCCGCAGATGATCCGGATCGAAGCGCTCTAGTATTCGAGCATGATCTTTTCCGAAAACCGGTTTCCAGTTTTCGGGACCATGCTCTAGCGGCGGAGGAGGCAATGGCGCGGCGAGATGCGGGCCCCGTGGACCGGATGCTGACGCTTGAGCTCGTCCGCGTGACCGAGCGCGCGGCGATCGCGGCGGCTACTGCGCGCGGGCGCGGCGACGAGCAGTTGGCCGACCAGGCAGCGGTCGACGCGATGTGGAGCGAATTGAACCGGCTCGACATCAAGGGGCGCGTCGTCGTCGGCGAGGGCGAGCGCGATGCCGCGCCAAAGCTCTATGTCGGCGAGGAGATCGGGACGGGGAAGGGGCCGGAGGTCGATATCGCCGTCGACCCGCTCGACGGGCGCACGCTCTGCGCCAAGAACCTGCCGAACTCGCTGGCGGCGATCGCCGTCACGCGGCGCGGTGGACTGCTGAACGCGCCCAACGTCTACATGGAGAAAATCGCGATCGGTCCCGGCTACGCCCCGGACCTGGTCGACCTCGACATGACGCCGGAGCAGGCGATCGAGCGGCTTGCAGAGGCGAAGGGGGTCAGACCGAGCGACATCTCAGCCTGTATCCTCGATCGCCCGCGCCACGCCAAGCTGATCGAGCGCGTGCGCGCGACCGGCGCCTCGATCCGCCTGATCGGCGACGGGGATGTCGCCGGCATCATCCATACGACGGACCCGGAAGCGACCGGCATCGACATCTATCTCGGCAGAGGCGGCGCCCCGGAGGGCGTGCTCGCGGCGGCGGCGCTCCGCTGCATCGGAGGCCAGATGTGCGGGCGGCTAATCGTCGATAGCAACGAGAAGCGACAGCGCGTCGAGGAGCGCGGGATCAAGGATATCAAGCGCGTCTACCGCGCGGAGGACATGGCCGCGGGTGATGTTCTCTTCGCCGCGACCGGGGTCACCGACGGCAGCCTTTTCGGCGGCGTGAGCTTTGAGCGCGGCACCGCCGTCACCTATTCGATCGTGACGCGCTCGGAAACCGGCACGCAGCGCTGGATCCGCGCCCGCCATCGGAACGGAGAGAAGTGGTCGTCCACCGTCTGACGCCAACCCACCTTGCCGCTCTCACTCCGCTCGGCGCTGGCGGAATTTCACAATCAGCCACTTCGCAATCGACGCGCTCGCGGCATCGGACCATAGTCCGACGGATGCTGGGATTCGCTGAAGATCGAGCGCTCGACCGGTACTTCCTCGGCGTCTCGCGCTCGCTCACGGGACGCGCGTGGCGCGCCCGCCTCGACCCGCGCGGCGAGGCGATCGCAACCGCGATCGCGCAGCGCGGCATCGCGTCGGAGGCCCTGGCGCGCGTGCTCGCCGCCCGCGGCATCGGCGTCGACGGCGCGGCCGCCTATCTTTCGCCGGCGCTGAAGCGCGATCTCCCCGATCCCTCCGCCCTCACCGACATGGATAAGGCGGCGGCGCGGCTCGCGGATGCGATCATGGCGCGCGAACCGGTCGCGATCTTCGGCGACTACGATGTCGACGGCGCGACTTCTGCCGCGCTGCTTCACGATGTGCTCGCGGCGCTCGGGCTTTCACCGCGCATCTACATTCCCGACCGCATCTTCGAGGGCTATGGGCCCAACCCCGACGCGATCGACACGCTCGCCGGCGAAGGGGCGCGGCTCATCGTCTGCGTCGATTGCGGATCGACCAGCTTCGAGGCGCTTCGACGCGCCAAGGCACGCGGCGTCGACGTGATCGTGCTCGACCACCACCAGGTTGGCGCGGAGCTGCCGCCGGCTGTCGCGATCGTCAATCCGAACCGGCGCGACGACGTTTCCGGCGAGGGGCAGCTTGCGGCGGTAGGCGTGGCGTTTCTCGCGGCGGTCGCGCTTCTCCGTGAGCTCAGGCGCCGGAATTTTCCCGGCGCGCTCCCCGATCTTCTGCCGCTTCTTGAGCTCGTCGCGCTCGGTACGGTCTGCGACATGGTCGCGCTCACCGGGCTGAACCGCGCCTTCGTGGCGAAGGGCCTTGTTGCGCTGCGGCGAAGCGAGCGCCCGGGCGTGCGCGCGCTCGTCGAAGCGGCGCGCCTCACGAGCCCGCCCGACTACGGCCACCTTGGATTCCTGCTTGGGCCGCGTATCAATGCCGGCGGACGGATCGGCGAGGCGACGCTTGGAGCGCGGCTCTTGACGACGCGCGATCCGGCCGAGGCGACGGAGATCGCCGGTCTGCTCGACCGCTTGAACAGCGAACGCCAGGCGATCGAGGCGGCTGCCGTCGCCGAAGCTGTGGCAGAAGCCGACGCGGAAATCGGAAGTGGGGAAGGGCCTCCGGTCATCGTGGCAAGCGGCGAGAGCTGGCACCCGGGCGTCGTCGGATTGGTGGCGGCGCGGCTTAGAGAGCGCTTCGACCGACCGGCCTTCGCCATTGCCTGGAACGGCGGCGGGATCGGATCGGGCTCGGGGCGCTCCGTCCCCGGCGTCGATATCGGGCGCGCCGTGCGGGCGGCTGTGGAAAACGGGATACTCGTCAAAGGCGGCGGGCACGCAATGGCCGCCGGTGTCACGCTCGAACGCGGCAAGCTCGCTGCGTTCAGGGCTTTCCTTGAAGCACGCCTTGGCGCGGATGCGGCCACCGCGTCGGCTGACAACGACGTCGAGATCGACGCCGCGCTCTCAGCGGCCGGTGCGACGCCGGCCCTTGTCGAAGAGCTTGAGCGCGCCGGGCCTTTCGGCAACGCCAACCCGGCGCCGGTCTTCGCCTTGCCGGCGCACCGCGTGGCGTTCGCCGACACGGTCGGCAAGGGGCACGTGAGGCTGACGCTCGCCGCACCGGGCGGCGAGAGCCTGAAAGCGATCGCTTTCCGCGCCGCCGAGGCGCCGCTCGGCCGCGCGCTTCTGTCGGCGCGTGGCAAGCCGCTTCACGTCGCAGGGACGCTCAGCCTCGACCATTACGGCGGTTCGGCACGCACGCAGTTGCGCGTCGTCGACGCCGCCGAGGCCGAGGGTCGCTTTTAGCGAGGGGTTCGAGGCGCTTAGCGCCCGATGAAGACCAAGCGGGCGGTGCCGCTATGCGACTGCAGAACCCAGTCGGCAACCGACCGGTTGTTGCGGTGCACTTCACCGGGATTCAAGCCGATATCAACCAGCGCGTGATCATCGAGCTCGGCAAGCATCCTTTCCGTCCGACGCCGGGCACGGGCGCGGGAAACCGCGCTCATGGCACCCGAAATCAGAGAGAGGAAACCGATCGATTGGGGTCTTTCGGCGCCCCACACGCCCGTATTCTTGCTCATGTTCTTACGTCCTTGGATGTGGACGTGCGGATACCGCCGAATTGTTTCAGGACGATTTCGCTGCAGTGCAAAAGAGATTTCTTTTTGAGCCCAGCCTTTTGGTCGCTTCGCAACCACGGGAGCCAGGCTTTCCGCCGTTTTTTGATCGTGAAATCCGTTGTGCAGCGCAGGGCGCGGCCGGCGGATCACGGCCGGCTGCACCGTTCTCCCTGCACGGGCGGCTCCCTTCGCAAGGGCCGCCCGAAGGCGCCGCTAGTGGGAATGGAGCGGAATCGAGAACACGCCGTTGCGGCCGACGAAGACCAGGTGCGCCGAGCCGTCCGGCGCGTCCGCAATCATCTCCATCGCCGAGCGATGCAGATCCCGAACATCGTTTGGATTGAGGCCGACATCAGTCAGCACGTGATCGTCGAGTTCGGCGATCGCCTTCTCCGTTCGCCGCCTGGCATTTGCCCGAACAACCTTTTCGGCCGCCCGCAGCACAATCGAGAAGATTCCACTCCCTGGGGTTCGTTCGGCTCCCCAAACCGTCGCGTCTTTTGTCATGATCTTTGTCCTTCAAGATTTCGTGCGCGATATCGTCCGAATGTTTCGAAGCGATTTCGCCAAGCGGTGATCGTGTTTCGTCGCGAAAGCGCCTCGGCGCGATCCAATCTGACAGACCTCAGCTCCATCAATGGCTTGGCGGAATTTCCGGCGGGCGGCGTCTAACCAGACGTCAACCAGCTCGAAGGAGAATTTCCATGTCCAAAGTCGAGATCTTCGGATTTGCCGGAAGCACCTATGTGCGCACGGCGCTCGCGATCGCCGCGGAGAAGGGTGTCGCTTGCGACCTGCGGCCGCTGGAGTTCGGCGCCGAGGGCCATCGGGTCCTGCATCCCTTCCTGAAGATGCCGGTGATGCGCCACGGCGCGCTTCACCTTTACGAGACGGCGGCAATCGCGACCTATCTCGACGAGGTGTTTCCCGGCCCCTCGCTGCAGCCGAAATCACCCGCCGAGCGCGCCGCGATGTGGCAGTGGATATCGGCGGCAAACGCCTACTTCTATCCGGCCTTCGTGCAGACGGTGCTGGCGGAAGACGGCGGACCCGAAGCAGCGGGGGCGCAAGGGCGCTCGCTTGCCGTGCTTGAGGAGGCTCTTGCGAGCCGCGCGTATCTCGCCGGCGATTCGCTTACGCTCGCCGACCTCTTCGTGGCACCGATGCTTGCTTTCCTGGTTGAGAAGCGGGGAGGGGCGGCTAAGGTCCTCGCCGGCCGCCCGCGGCTCGCACTCTGGTTTGAGTGCGTGACCGCCGGGCGCGAAAGCGTCGGGAGGCTCGTGGCCGCATGACGGCGAAGACCGCGGAAGGCCTCGTCGCGCGGGCGCAAGCCGGCGACAGAACAGCCTTCGACCGGCTTGCGGCAGAGGCTCTGCCGCAAGTGCGAGGTGTCGTGCGCCGCATCATCGGGCATCCCGAAGACAGCGACGACGTGGTTCAGGAAGCGCTGACAAAGGCTTGGCAGTCGATCGCCGGCTTTCGTGGCGAGGCGAAGTTCTCAACGTGGCTAACCTCGATCGCCACGCGGCTTGCCGTCGATCTTTTGAGGCGCCAGAAGCGTTGGCGGGCCGAGGCGCAGGTCGCCTACGCCAATCTCTGCTACACCGACCCCGACTATCAGGGCGAGGTGATCGGAGCGGTGTCGGCGCCCGACTTCGCTTTCGAAGTGCGCGAGCACGTCGCCTATTGCTTCGCCTGCGTCGGCCGCTCGCTGCCGCCGGACGAGCAGGTGGCGCTGGTCCTAAGCGACGTCGTCGACATGTCGGACCGGGAATCGGCGAAGGTGCTCGGCGTCTCCGAATCGGTCTTCCGGCATCGCTTGGCGGCTGCCCGTCAATCGATGCGCGACCGCTACGAGGGCCTCTGCGCGCTCGTCAGCAAGACCGGCATCTGTCACCAGTGCAAAGGCTTGAGGGAGGTGGCCCCGATCGCCAAGCGCGGCGGGCCGCTTCCCGACATCGCCGATTTCGCCGAGCGCTGCGCGATCGTGCGCGAAGCGGATTTCGCGAACGGCAGCACCGCGCGCCTGCACGACATCTTCTGGCGACGCACGAAGGAGATCGAAGAGGTGGGGGCGGGCTCGATCGTTCCCGTCGGAGATTGCGGGCTGACGAGCTAGCCCCGCCAGCGGATGCGAATGGCGGCCGGCGGCGGAGCGGTGCTTTCGCGCACGATGAGCGGCGCGTCGAGCAGCGCGCTCTTCGGCTTGCTGCCGTCGGCCAATGCCGTGAGCAGTGCGCGAGCGCCGTAGCGGCCGATATCGTGACGCGGCTGTTTAATCGAGGTCAGCGTCGGCGTCACGAACTCAGCAAACTCGATGCCGTCGAAGCCGACAACCGAGAGATCCTCCGGAACGCGCACGCCGGCGTCCATTACCGTCTTCATGAAACCGATCGCCATCGTGTCGCTCGCCGCGTAGACGGCCGTCGGCCGACGGGCGAGAGCGAGAAACTCGTGGGCGGCGGCGACGCCGGCGCTCAGCGTGAAGTCGCCCGGCCAATAATGCACGTCGCCCGGGTCGAGGCCCGCGGCCTTGAGCCCTGCCATGAACCCGCGCCGCCGCCCGATCTCGTTCTGGTTCCGGGCCGGGCCGGACACGTAGCCGAAGCGCCGATGGCCGAGCCCGACGATATGGTCGACGACGCGAAGCGAGGCCGCGTCGTCATCGACCATGATGGACGGCACGCCGGAGTTCGGGATCGACACGCAGATCGTCGCGATCGGCACGCCCGCTTCCGTCATCAGCTTGCCGTTTCCCGTCAGGACGTGGCCGCTCATCTGGAGCGCGGCGTCGACCTGGCCGGAGAACACGAGATCGACGTAGCGCGGCTCGCGCTCTCTCTTATTGTCGAGATTGCCGATGATGAGTTCGTAGCCGGAGGCCACGAGCTCGTCGTCGATGCCGCGCAGCACTTCGGCGAAGAAGGCGTTGTTGATGTTCGGCACGACGACGAGCACCATCATGGCGCGCCGCGCCCTGAGATTGCGTGCGGCGACGTTCGGCGTGTAGCCGGTCGCCCTGATCGCTGCCATGACGCGCTCACGCGACGCGTCGCTCACGAGATCGGGCGTGGCAAGCGTACGGCTCACCGTCGCGGTCGAGACGCCGGCGCGTGCGGCAACGTCGTGAATGGTCGCGGGCTGTCGCGAGGAACGGCCGATCGAGGGCTGCGTCTTCTTCATGTTCAACTGGTCTTGTGCAGCGCCGCGGAAGAAACGGATTGACACCCTGGATTTTGTTTATACACTTTATGTAAACGATTACAAGAAACGTGAACGCCGCTCCGTCGGCGATTCCAACGAGGTCGTGCCGCGCATGCGGCCGTCGCAAGGGAGGAAGACAAATGCGACTTAACGTTTGTGGATTGCTAGGCTCGACCGCGCTCGCGGTTGCGCTGTTGGCCCCGTCGCTCGCGGCGGCCGCCGATCTTGAAGTCATCCATTGGTGGACTTCGAAAGGTGAATCGCGTGCCGTGGCGGAATTCGCCAAGGCCTTTGACAATGACGGGCAGGACCACTGGATCGACAGCGCGATCGCGCTTGGCCAGACGGCGCGCGCGACGATCATGCAGCGCATCCTGGGCGGCGATCCGCCGGGTGCGGCACAGTTCAATCCGGGCCGCGAATACGAGGAGCTGATCAAGAACAACCAGCTTCTCCAGCTCGACGACGTGGCGGAGGCCGGCCATTGGGCGGACGTGATCCGTCCGAAGAAGATCAGCGCGGCCTGCCTCGTGGACGGGCACTGGTACTGCGTGCCGGTGAATATCCATTCGTGGCCGTGGGCTTGGTATTCCTACGACGCCTTCAAGAAGGCGGGTCTCGAGAACCCGAAGAACTTCGACGAATTCGTCGCCGACGCGCCGAAGCTGAAAGAGGCCGGCGTCATTCCCTTCGCCGTGGGCGGCGACGGCAACGGCTGGCAGATCAAGGGCGCCGTCGATCAGCTGATGCTCTACAAGCTGGGCATCGAGAAGCGCGACCAGATGTACAGCAAGAAGGACGTCGACATCGCCGGTGGTGACGGCGTGAAGCAGGTCCTGACCGAGCTCAAAGAGCTGAAGAAATGGACCGATGACGGCTACGCCAACCGCAACTGGAACGACACCACGAACCTCGTGATCACCAACAAGGCCGGTCTCCAGATCATGGGCGACTGGGCGCGCGGTGAGTTTTCTGCGGCCGGCATGACGGGCGTGAAGGACTTCGGCTGCATGATCGGCCTCGACGAGGATCATCCGATCGTCTCGACCGACGGCGACGTGATCGTGTTCCCGAAGCTGAACGATCCGGACAAGGAAGCGGCGCAGAAGCGTCTTGCGGCGCTGCTGATCAGCCCGGCGGTGCAGGTGGCGTTCAACAACGCCAAGGGCTCCATGCCCGTGCGCGGCGACGTCGACATGTCGACGGCCGACCCGTGCATGCAGAAGGCGCTGCAGGCGGTCGAACATCCAGATGAGATCGCCAGCGGCGTCCAGCGGTTCATCACCGAGGACACGTCGAACCAGCTGAACTCGCTCATCACTCAGTTCTGGGCCGACGACTCGATGACGGTCGAGGACGCACAGGCGAAGTTCGTCGACATCCTCAAGAACTCCGAATGAGATAAGCAAAGGAAGCGCCGCTTGAAGCGGCGCTTCCTTTTTCGGTCGTCGTGGAAGGCGACGGCGCTCCTAAGCGGGCCTCGCCGATGATTCGTTTCTTTTCGACGATACGTGCCGCGAGCGGACCGGTGTCGGGCATCGACTTGGCCCCGGTGATGCGAAAAGGTCAGACCTGATGGCTCGGACGCGGCGGCGCTTCAATTTTCATGCGGTCTTTGGGACCGTTCCGATGATCCTCGTTGCCGTCGGCGTCTTCGTCATCGGCATTGCCTTTACGTTCCTCTGGTCGTTCACCAGCTCGAAGCTCTTCCCGAACTTCCACTTCGTCGGGCTGCAGCAATATGTGCGCCTGTGGGGCGAGGACCGCTGGCACGTCTCCGTCTACAACATCTGGATATTCGGGCTGCTGACGATCGGCGGCAACATGGCCTTCGGCTTCCTGCTGGCCGTGTTCATGGACCAGCGTATCCATCAGGAAGACCTGCTGCGGTCGATCTTCCTCTATCCCTTCGCAATGTCGCTGATCGTGACGGGATTGGTCTGGCAATGGGCGCTCGATCCAAATCTCGGCCTGCAGGCGGCCGTGCATCATTGGGGCTGGACCAGCTTTGATTTCGCGCCGCTCGTCGACATCAACACGGCGATCTACGGCCTGGTCGTCGCCGGCATCTGGCAGGGGAGCGGCGTCACGATGGCGATCCTGCTTGCCGGCCTGCGCGGCATCGATGCCGAGATCTGGAAGGCGGCGAAGGTGGACGGCGTCCCCCTCTGGCGCACCTATCTCTTCATCGCGGTCCCGATGATGCGCGGCGCCTTCGCCACGGCCTTCGTGCTGCAATGCGTCGGCGTGGTGCGCGTCTACGACCTGATCGTCGCGATGACCGGCGGCGGGCCCGGCATCTCGACCAACATGCCGGCGCTCTACGTGATCGACATGATCACGAGCAGCCAGAACGTCGGTCAGGGCATGGCCGCGGCGACGATGATGCTCATCCCGATCATCGTGCTCCTCTCGGCCATGGGCATCGTCAGCTGGCGCCGGCGGGTGCGCGCCGCCGAGGCGAGCCGATGACGAGCGGCGACATCGCTCTCAGAAATGCCGGAGAGGTGGCCGCGGCGGAGGCGCCCTGCGGGCCGAAGCCGAAGCACCTGTCGGTGGCGCGGATCGGCGTCTACGTCTTCCTGATCGTCTCAGCGCTCTTCTTCCTGATCCCGCTCTACGTCATGGTGGTGACGTCCCTGAAGGGGATGCCGGAGATCCGGCTCGGGCATCTCTTCAATTTCCCGGCCAAGATTACGTTCCAGCCCTGGGCGGACGCCTGGCTCCACGCTTGCACGGGCCGCGACTGCTTCGGCCTCCACCCCGGTTTCATCAACTCGGTGAAGATCACGGTGCCGAGCGTGCTCATCTCGATCCTCATTGGATCGCTCAACGGCTACACGCTGTCGTTCTGGCGCTACCGGGGTGCCAATCTGCTCTTTGGGGTGCTCCTCTTCGGCGCTTTCGTTCCCTATCAGGTCGTCATCTATCCGCTGATCATCGGCTTTCGGATGATGGGTCTGTTCTCGACGCTGCCCTGCATCATCATCGTGCACACGATCTTCGGTATGCCGATCCTGACGCTGCTCTACCGGAATTTCTATGCGGGGCTTCCCGTCGAGCTGTTCAAGGCGGCGCGGGTCGACGGCGCCGGCTACTGGAGGACGTTCTTCTACGTCATGGTGCCGATGTCGGTGCCGATCACGATCGTTGCCATCATTCTCCAGGTGACGGGAATATGGAATGACTTCCTGTTCGGCATCATCTTTTCCGGCCGGCCGAACTGGCCGATGACGGTGCAGCTCAACAATATCGTCAACACGACGACGGGGGTGCGCGAGTACAACGTCAACATGGCGGCGACGATCCTCGCCGCCGGCGTGCCGCTCATCGTCTATTTCATCTCCGGGCGGTGGTTCGTGCGCGGAATCGCCGCCGGCGCAATCAAGGGCTAGGTGCAATGGCGAGCGTTTCCATCCGCAAGCTCGGGGTGAGGTTCGGCCATCTGAAGGTCCTCCAGGATCTCGACCTTGACGCGGAGCCGGGCGAGTTCGTCGTGCTCCTCGGCCCCTCGGGCTGCGGCAAGTCCACGCTTCTGAATGCCGTCGCCGGGCTGCTCGACGTCGACGCCGGCCAAGTGTGGATCGGCGGCAAGAACGTCACGTGGGAGGAGCCGAAGGACCGCGGCATCGGCATGGTCTTCCAGTCCTACGCGCTCTATCCGCGCATGACGGCGGAAGGGAACATGAGCTTCGGCCTGAAGATGGCGAAGGTGCCGCGGGCCGAGATCGCAAGCCGCGTGGCGCGGGCGGCCGAAATTCTGCAGATCGGGCCGCTTCTGCAACGGCGGCCGGCGGAGCTTTCCGGCGGACAACGGCAGCGCGTCGCAATCGGCCGCGCGCTCGTTCGCGACGTCGACGTCTTTCTCTTCGACGAGCCATTGTCGAATCTCGACGCCAAGCTCAGGGCCGAACTCAGGGTGGAGCTGAAGCGCCTCCACAATCAGCTCGGCAAGGTCACGATGATCTATGTCACGCACGACCAGGTCGAGGCGCTGACGCTCGCCGACCGCATCGCGGTGATGCACGCCGGCGTCATCCAGCAGTTCGACACGCCACACAACGTCTATCACCGCCCGTCGAACCGCTTCGTCGCGGGCTTCGTCGGCTCGCCCACCATGAACTTCCGCGCCGGCAAGGTCAGGGATACAGACGGCCCGGTCTTCGAGTCGGAGGGCGTCAAGGTCCCGCTTTCCGGCTACACGTGGAAGAACGGATCGCTGCCGCCTGGCGAGGTGGAGCTCGGCGTTCGGCCCGAGCACGTCGTGGTTGGGGGCGACCATCCGCATCGGCTTGACGCCCATGTCGAGCTGGTCGAGCCGATGGGTGCGGAGACCATCATCTGGTGCCGGGTCGCCGGCAAGTCGCTCTCGGTTCGCGTCGAGGGCGAAAGCTCGATCCGGCGCGGCGACCAGGTGCCGGTCGCCTTTCCAATCGAAAGGGTCAACGTCTTCGACGCAAAGACAGGATTGCGTCTCTAACGAGGAGTGCCTCCTTGAACACCGATCGTGTTTCCTTCCAGCTCTACTCGGCTCGGATGTTCCCCCCGCTCGACAGTCAGCTCGCGCTGCTCTCGAAGCTCGGCTATCGCAACGTGGAACCGTACGGCGGGCTGTTCGCCGAGCCCGAAGCGCTGCGCGCCGCCCTGAAGAAGCACAATCTGACGGCGCCGACAGCGCATATCGGCATCGAGCGGCTCAGAAGCGATATCGAGAGCGTCGCCAAGATCGCGAAGGACTTCGGGATCAAGGAGATCATCGTTCCGGCCGTCCCGCAGGAAGAGCGGACGCAGGGCGCCGCCGGGTGGGACAAGCTTGGCAAGGAGCTTGCCGGTTATCAGAAGAAACTTGCCGAACATGGCATCGGCCTTGCCTGGCACAACCACAACTTCGAGTTCGCCAAGCTCCCCGACGGCAGTTATCCGCTCGATCACATTTTCGCAGCGGCGCCCGGGCTCAACTGGCAGGCCGATATCGGCTGGATCGAGTGGGCGGGCGAGAGCGCGGCCGCCTGGATTGCGAAATACAAGGACCGGGTGGTGGCGCTCCATATCAAGGACCTGGCGCCGAAGGGGCAGAATGCCGACGAGGACGGCCAGGCGGATGTCGGCCACGGCGTGCTCGACTGGAAGAAGCTGATGCCGGCGATCAACGCGCCTGGCGTCCGCTACCTCGTGATGGAGCACGACAACCCGAACGACTACGAGCGCTTCGCGCGCCGGTCGTTCGAAACCGTTTCCGCCTGGTAGGGAGGCCTTCTTGGACGAGATCGGCGTTGGAATCGTAGGCTGCGGCAATATCTCGACGATATATCTGACCAACCTTCCGCATGCGCCGGGGGTGAAGGTGCGCGCCTGCGCCGACATGAAGCCCGAGGTGGCTGAGGCGCAGGGCAAGAGATTCGGCGTCGAGGCGATGACGGTCGATGCGCTTCTCGCGCGCGACGACATCCAGTTCATCGTCAACCTGACGGTGCCTGCGGCGCACGGATCGGTGTCGCTCGCAGCGCTGACGGGGGGGAAGCATGTCTTCTCCGAAAAGCCGCTCGCGGTCGATGTCGAGTTGGGCCGCAAGGTCGTTGAGGAGGCGGAGAGCCGCAAGCTGATGATCGGCTGCGCACCCGACACCTTCCTCGGCGCCGGCGGCAGGCTCTCCCGCAAGCTCGTCGACGACGGCGCGGTCGGGCGCATCCTCTCCGGCGGAGCGTTCCTGATGTCGCACGGAATGGAGCACTGGCACCCGGACCCGGAGTTCTTCTTCAAGAAGGGCGGGGGACCCGTGCTCGACGTCGGCGTCTATTACATCACGGCGCTCGTCAATCTGCTCGGACCGGTTGCGCGCGTACACGCCGTGACGAGCACCGGCTTCCCGGAGCGGATCGTCACCTCGGAGGGCCCGCGCAAGGGCTATCACATCCAGGTGGAGACGCCGACGACTTGCCTGGCGCTGCTTGAGTTCGCCTCAGGCGCGCTCCTCACATTCGCCGCCACGTGGGATGTCTGGAAACACGGTCATCCGCCGATCGAGCTTTACGGCACGGAGGGGACGCTGCGCGTGCCCGATCCGAATTTCTATGGCGGCGTGGTCGAGACCAGTGCGCGAAGCGGCGACTGGATCACGCATGACTCGGAGAAGATGCCGCTCGGCCGTCCGAACTGGCCGGCCGACGCACCGAACCGGGCGAACTATCGCGCGCTCGGTGTTGCCGACATGATCGCCGCGCAAAGGAGCGGCCGCCCCTATCACGCAAGCGGCAGGCTGGCGCTCCACGTCCTCGACGTGATGGAGGCCATCGTGAACGGCGGCAGCGCGGCGCTCGCGCCGGCGGAGCGGCCGGGTGTCTTCACCGAGAGCGACGCGGCCGAGGCCTTCACACCCGCGGTCGCCGGCCCGGAGCCGGTGCGCAAGGCTGCGAAGAAAGCGAAGCGCGCGGCGCGGCCCGTGAAGAAGCCGAAGCGCCGCGCGAAGAAACCCGCAGCGAAGAAGGCGAAGCGCGCCTTGAAGGCGAGGCGCCCTGCGAAGAAGGCCGTCCCGAAGAAGGCGAAGCGCGTCGCGAAGCCCAAACGGCCCGCGGGAAAGACGGGCAAGCGGCCGGTCACCAAGAAGAAGACTGCGACGAAGGGAAGGCGGGGCCGCTGACGGCCCCGCTTAGCTATTCAGGCGCGCGCCCCGCGAGAGGCGCGCACCGCGTTTCCTATTTTGCCTGGCACGTGATCGTCACTTGCGACGTGCTGCACTGCGCGCCGTTTGCAGTGACGGTCAACGTCGAGTCCGCGGAGCTTCCCGCGCAATAGGCGCTCACCATCATCTCGCCGTCGCCGCAGCTTGCTTCGTTGCTGCCTGTGACGATGTGAAGCGCGGGCGCGGCGGCACCGGCGGTGCCGGCGGACCCTGCCGGTCCGGCTGGCCCTGCGGGGCCGGCCGGCCCTGCAATGCCTTGCGGCCCTGCTGGTCCGGCGGGCCCAGCAGGTCCCTGCGGACCAGCGTCGCCCTTTGGACCGGCATCGCCTTTCGCGCCCATCTCGCCCGGCGCACCTGCGGGACCTACGTCGCCCTTCGGGCCCGCCTCGCCCGGGGGTCCGGCGTCGCCCTTCGGTCCAACGTCGCCGGCGGGTCCGGCAGGACCGGCGGGTCCCGCTTCACCCTGCGGCCCGGGTGGACCTGCCGGCCCGGCCGGGCCCGTCTTGCCCTGGCATCCGGCAAGGAGCAAAGCCGCGAACAAGGCGGCAGCAATCGGATATTTCATGGATTCCCCCTGCGAAGAAGGACTCGATACTGCACCGACTTCGCCCGCGGATCAAAGCCGCAAGCGTTACGTGCGACGAGCGCTCACCAACTCCACATCGTCCCGTCCTCAAGACGGGCGACCGGCAGGTAGGCCGGCTCGTAGTCGTATTTCGCGGCGAGCTTCTCGTCGATGTCGACGCCGTGGCCGGGTGTATCGCCGGGATAGAGATAGCCGTCGCTGAACGAATAAGCGTGCGGGAAGACCGCGTCGGTCTCCTCGGTGTGGTGCATGTATTCCTGCACGCCGAAATTCGGCACCGAGATATCGAAGTGGAGCGCCGCCCCCATGCAGATCGGCGAGAGGTCGGTGGCGCCGTGGCAGCCGGTCCTGATCTGATAGAGCTCGGCGAGTGCCGCGATCTTCCTGAGCTGCGTGATGCCGCCCGAATGCACGACCGCTGTGCGCATATAATCGCAGAGCTGGTTCTCGATGATCTCGCGGCAATCGTGGATGGAGTTGAACACCTCGCCGATGGCAATTGGCGTGACGGTGTGGCTCCGGATCAGCTTCAGCGCTTCCTGGTTCTCCGCCGGTGTCGGGTCTTCCAACCAGAAGAGCCGATAGGGCTCGAGGCTCTTGCCCAGCCGCGCCGCCTCGATCGGCGTCAGCCGGTGATGCACGTCGTGAAGAAGGTGGAAGTCGAAGCCGAACTTGCCACGCACCGCGTCGAAGATCTTGGGCGCGAAGTCGAGGTACTTCTCCGTCGACCAGATCGACTCCTCGACAAGCCCCTTTACCGCCGGCTCGTAGTAAAGTTTGCCGCGCGCGACGCCGTAGACGTCGTCGAGGCCGGGAATGCCGGACTGCGCGCGCACCGCCTTGTAGCCGAGTTCGAGATACTGGCCGACGGCGTCGAGCGTCTCAGAGATGTCGCGGCCGTTGGCGTGGCCGTAGACCATTACGCCGGAGCGGCTCTTGCCACCGAGAAGCTGGTAGAGCGGAAGCCCGGCCGCCTTTGCCTTGATGTCCCAAAGAGCCGTGTCGACCGCGCCGATTGATGCCATCGTCACCGGTCCGCGCCGCCAGTAGGCGCCTTTGGCGAGGAACTGCCAGGTGTCTTCGATCCGGTGCGGGTCGCGCCCGACGAGCAGCGGCGCTACGTGATCCTTGAGATACGAAGCGACGGCAAGCTCGCGTCCATTCAACGTGGCGTCGCCGACTCCGTAAAGGCCTTCATCCGTCACGATCTTCAGCGTGACGAAGTTGCGGCCGGGGCAGGTGATGATGACTTTCGCTTCGGTGATCTTCATGAGGCTTCCCTACGCACCCGCCGTCTCCATCGCCGGTGCCGTCGCCGCGGCGTCGCTGTCTTCATGATCCTCGAACAGAAGCGGGAACTGCCGCTCAAGCAAGGGGAGCGAGGTCAGGATCTCGGAAAGATGCTCGCGCACAGCCGCCTCGGCCTTGGCAGCGTCGCCGGCTTCGACGGCGGCGAGGATCGCTTCGTGCTGCTCGACGAGGCGCTCGATCGGCGTTGCTTGTGGCAGGCTCAGATAGCGCACGCGATCCATCTGCGCCTTCACCTCCTCGACCACGCGCCATGCGTAGTCGCAGTCGACGCCGAGCGCGAGGCCTCGGTGAAACGCTTCGTCGAGCGCAAGGAAGCGGGCGGGAACCGCCTCGACCGCGGCAGTGCGCTGGGCTTTCAGGATCTTCTTGAGCTCCGCAATCGCATCGGCCGGCATCATCTCGCTAGCCTTCCGCGCGACCGCGACCTCGACCGCCTCGCGCACGAAGCGCGCGTCGGTCACCTGCTTGGTCGAGATCTTGACGACGAAAGTG
This sequence comes from uncultured Alphaproteobacteria bacterium, assembly GCA_963761005.1. Taxonomy (GTDB): domain Bacteria; phylum Pseudomonadota; class Alphaproteobacteria; order Rhizobiales; family Afifellaceae; genus DASWJZ01. Next base: position 340,871 of record CAVXFK010000013.1, on the reverse strand, counting down.
CCACGCTGCGGCCGGATGCGCACGAGCCCGGCTTCGCTGAGCTTGATGAAGGCTTCGCGTACGGGTTGGCGGCTGACGCCTAGACGTGTGGCGATCTCATTTTCGGAAAGCGCTCGTCCTGGAGGGAGCGCCATCGTGACGATGGCGCTCTTCAGTTCATGGTAGACGCGACGCGAGGCCGGCTCGCCCGAAGCGCGCTGATCGCCGGACCATCGGTCCCGGCCGGCGCTCTTCGCGCCAGTGCGTCCGTTTCCTCGCTTCATTCGTCTGGCCCCCGAGCCAGCTTCGGATAACCCGAACAAGATTGTTGCGCTTTTGTATGTGCCATACTACCATACCAGTCAATAAGAACGTCGAAGCAACTATTGCACCGGGAGGAAGTGATGACACGAATTCCACGCCTAGGACTTGCTCTTCTCGCAGCAGTTGCCGCGCTGGCGCTGCCGCGAGTCGGCCTTGCCGCCGACTATACGCTGAACGTCAACACGGCGTTGACCACCGACGACCCGCTCTACAAGGGTCTCGAGATATTCAAGCAGAAGGTCGAGGCGGGAACGAACGGCAAGCTCGAGGTTCGGCTCTTCCCGAGCTCGCAGCTTGGCAAGGACGAGGACGTGCTTGAGCAGGCGCGCGCCGGCGGCAATGTCGCCGTCGTCGTCGATGGCGGGCGGCTTGCCGTGTTCACCAAGGAGTTCGGCATTCTCGGTGCGCCATTCCTCGCGCAAGGGTTCGACGGTATACGCAAGGTTGTGACCTCCGACCTTTTCGAAGGCTGGGTGAAGAAGCTGCACGACGACGCCGGCCTGCAGGTTCTCTCCTTCAACTGGTGGCAGGGCGAGCGGCATCTTTTGACCAACGTTCCGGTCAAGACACCGGCTGATCTGAAGGGCATCCGCATGCGCACGCCGGGCGCTCCGGTTTGGATGGAGACGATCAGCGCCATGGGCGCGACGCCGACCCCGATGGGGTGGACGGAGGTCTACCCGGCGCTGCAGCAGCACGTGATCGACGCGGCGGAAGCGCAGGACCCGGCGACCTACGGCGCGCAGGCTTTATGAGGTCATCAAGTACATAACGAAGACCGGGCACATCAATCTCATCACCGGCATCGTCACGAGCGGCAAGTGGTTCGATGGCCTGCCGGCGGATGTCCAGAAGGTGCTCCGCGACGAAGCGCTCGCGGCCGGCGACGAAGCCTCGCACATGACGCAGGATTCGCTCGCCAACTACGAGAAGATGATGGCGGACAAGGGCGTGGAGATCGACGAGATCGACGTCACCCCCTTCGTCAAGGCGACGGCCGGCGTCTATGATAAGCTCGGCTACTCCGACCTCCGCAAGCAGCTGGAGCCGATCCTCGCCCAGTAGGATAAAAGACGCAGGCGGGCCGGCATGACGGAGCCGGCCCTGTTGCGGTCAACGGGGTAGGCAGGATGTTGTCATGGCTGGTGCGCGCCGAGGCGGCGCTCGGGAAGCTCCTTCTCATCGTCATCGTCGTCCTCGTGTTCGCAGCCGGCCTCTTGCGCTGGTTCGACCATCCGCTCATCTGGTCGGTTGACCTCGCGCAGCTCCTCTTCCTCTGGATCAGCTTCATCGGCGCCAATCAGGCGCTCAGGAAACGTGCGCATATCGGCATGGACCTTCTGGTACGGCCGCTGCCGCTCACGATCCGTCGCGTGGTGGAGATCGCGCTGGCGCTCGTCACGCTCGCCTTCCTCCTGACCATGGTCGTGATGGGCTACAAGCTGACGACGCTCAACCTGCAGCGCATCTACGGCGACAGCGGCATCAGCTATGCCTTCGTCACCGGCGCAGTGCCGGTCGGCTGCCTGCTCCTTGCCATCACGCTCTGCGGACATCTTTTGAACCTTTTCCGCCACTGGCGGACGGAGAGGCGACTGGTTTTTGCCGATCCGACCCGAGGCGAGGTGGAAGACGTGCTGTGACACTGCTCGCCCTCACATTTCTCGTCTTGATGCTGCTTGGGCTGCCGATCGCGTTCGCGATCGGGATTGCCGGCTTCACCTTCTTCCTCACCAACGGGACGATACCGGTCTCGATCGGCGTGCAGCAGGTGGCGACCGCCTCGCAGAGCTTCCCTCTGCTTGCGGTGCCGTTCTTCATTCTCGCCGGCCACATGATGAACCATTCGGGGATCACCACGCGGCTCATCGGCTGCTCGAACACGCTCGTGTCGTGGATGGCGGGCGGACTCGCGCAGGTCTGCATCGTGCTTTCGACGCTGATGGGCGGCGTCTCCGGTGCTGCCGTCGCCGACGCGGCGATGGAGGCGCGCATCCTCGGGCCGGACCTGATCGCGCGGGGCTATCCGCGCGGCTTCACCGCGGCGGTCATTGCCGTCGGCTCTCTTATCACCGCGACCATCCCGCCGAGCCTCGGTCTGATCCTCTATGGCTTTGTCGGCCAGGTGTCGATTGGGCGCCTGTTTTTGGCCGGCGTCATTCCCGGGCTTCTGATGATGGCGATGCTGATGACCACTGTGTGGATCATTGCGCGGCGGCGGAACTATCGCTCGGAGAGCGCCACGCGCCCGTCGGCGCGCGCCGTGTTTCGCGCCGTCGCCGATGCCAAATGGGCGCTCGTCTTCCCGCTTGCGCTTCTGATCGCCATCCGCGGCGGGCTCTTCACGCCATCGGAGGTCGGCGCCTTCGCCGTCGTCTATGCAGTGCTCGTCGGCTTTTTCGCCCACCGCGAGCTGACCTTCGCGGGTCTCTCCCAGGCGCTCGGCGAAGCGGTGGTCGACACTGGGATGATCATGTTGATCATCCTCTTCTCCGGCATGGTCGGTTACGCCATCATCTTCGAGCAGGCGCCGCAGACGGTTGCCGCGGCGCTGACGACGCTGACCCACCAGCCGCTCGCGGTCGTCGGGCTGATCCTTCTCTTCATCTTCATCGCCGGGCTCTTCATCGAGAGCACCGTGCTTGTTCTGCTCCTGACCCCAATCTTCCTGCCGATCGTGCGCCCGCTCGGCGTCAACGACGTGCATTTCGGCATCCTGATGATGACGATCGTGACGCTCGGCTCGATGACCCCGCCGGTTGGCGTCTGCATGTACACCGTGTGCAGCCTGCTCAACTGTCCGGTCGAGGAATACATCGTGGAGTCGATCCCCTTCGTCGGGGCGGTTCTGATTCTCGTCGCGGTGCTTGCGCTCTGGCCCGGCTTGGTGCTTTTCCTGCCCAACCTTCTGATGTGAAGCCCACGCAAGGGGGCCCTCGACCTTGAGTGCGAAGCCTGGTCTGATCGACGATGACCGGCTGTTTCCGGCCGATCCCGGGACGCGCGCGGTGGCGCGCCGGCTCTACGCCGGCGTCAAGGACCTGCCGATCGTCTCCCCGCACGGCCACACCGACCCGCGCTGGTATGCGGAAGACACGCCGTTCCCCGATCCCGCGACGCTCTTCGTCATCCCCGACCACTACATTTTCCGGATGCTCTACAGCCGGGGGATCGACCTCGGCACGCTCGGGATTCCTCCGGCCACCGGCGAGAGACCGGAATTCGACGCACGCAAGGTCTGGCGGATTTTCGCGGAGAACTATTATCTCTTCCGCGGCACGCCGAGCCGCATGTGGCTCGACCACGTCTTCTCGACGCTCTTCGGATTCAAGGAGCGGCTCTCGGGCGAGGTCGCCGATTTCTATTTCGACCGCATCGCCGCGGCGCTCGAGACGCCGGAGTTCCTGCCGCGCGCGCTTTACGAGCGCTTCAACATCGAGGCGATCGCGACCACCGACAGCCCGCTCGATCCGCTCGCCGAGCATGCAGCGATGCGAAGGTCGGACTGGGAGGGGCGCGTGCTCCCGACCTATCGCCCTGACCCCGTCGTCGACCCGGACTATCCCGACTTCGCCGCCAACATCGTGAAGCTTCGCGATATCACCGGCTGCGACACGCTCACCTGGAGCGGTTATCTCGAGGCGCACCAGAACCGCCGCGCCTTCTTCAAGACGCAGGGGGCGACCGCGACCGACCACGGACATCCGACCGCGCGTACGGCGAGCCTTCCGCGCGCCGACGCGGCGGCGCTTTTCGACAAGATCGTCTCCGGCGAGTTCACGCCGGAGGAGGCCGATCTCTTCCGCGGCCAGATGCTGACCGAGATGGCGGAGATGAGCGTCGAGGACGGGCTCGTCATGCAGCTTCATCCGGGCTCGTTCCGCGACCACAACCCCGAAATCTTCCGCCGCTTCGGCCGTAACATGGGCGCCGACATTCCGCAGCCGACCGACTACGTGCACGCGCTGAAGCCGCTCCTCGACCGGTTCGGCAACGAGAAGAACCTGACGCTGATCCTTTTCACGCTCGACGAAACGAGCTACGGCCGCGAGCTCGCCCCGCTCGCCGGACACTATCCGTGCCTAAGGCTCGGGCCACCTTGGTGGTTCTTCGACAGCCCGAACGGCATGCGCCGCTTCCGCGAGCTGACGACGGAGACCGCCGGCTTCTACAACACGGTCGGCTTCAACGACGACACGCGCGCCTATCTGTCGATCCCCGCGCGGCACGACATGGCGCGGCGCGTCGACTGCGCGTTCCTCGCCGATCTCGTCACGATGCACCGGCTCGACGAGGACGAGGCGCACGAGGTCGCGCACGACCTCGCCTACGGTCTCGTCAAGAAAGCCTATCGGCTGTGAGCGGGGGAGGGGAGCGGGCGAGACTTCTCCAGTGCCTCTCTCGTCGCTCTGCCAGAAAGCATCGGGCGTCCCGCTTATGATCGAGGCTCGGTCACACCCGGCATCGTGCATCTCGGCATCGGTGCCTTCCATCGGGCGCACCAGGCTGTCTACGTCGACGATATCCTGAAAGAAGAGCCGGGCTGGGGGATCGTCGGCGCGAGCCTCAGGAGCCCAGCGACGCGCGACGCGCTGACGGCGCAGGACTGGCTCTATACTCTGTCGGTTCGCTCGGGCGAGGGCGAGCGGCTTCGCGTGATCGGCAGCATCGTCGACGTTCTGGTCGCAGACAAGGAGCGCGAGCGGCTCTTCAGCGTGATGTCGGATCCGCGCGTTCGCGTCGTGTCGCTTACCGTCACCGAGAAGGGCTACTGCCACGATCCGGCGACAGGGCGCTTGAACGAGGCGCACCCCGATATCCGTCATGATCTCGCGGAGCCACGCGCGCCGGTGACCGCGCCGGGTTTGATCGTCGAAGCGCTGGCCCGCCGGCGGGCAGATGGCGTCGTGCCCTTCACGGTGCTGACCTGCGACAACCTTCCGTCGAACGGCCGCGTGGTGAAGCGCATCCTCGACCGCTTCGCAGCGCTCCGCGATCCCGATCTCGGCGCTTACGTCGCCGGGGAGGTGGCCTGTCCGGCGACGATGGTCGACCGCATCACGCCGGCGACGACCGACGAGGACCGCGAGCGGATTTCTAGGGCTCTCGGGGTCGACGACCACTGGCCGGTCGTGACCGAGCCGTTCTCGCAGTGGGTGATCGAGGATCATTTTCCGGCCGGCCGGCCGGCCTTCGACGCCGCGGGCGCGGAGCTCGTCGCGGAGGTCGAGCCCTACGAGCAGATGAAGCTTCGGCTTCTGAACGGCGCGCACTCGAGCCTCGCCTATCTTGGCTATCTTGCCGGCTACGAATTTGTCTCCGAGGTGATGGCGGACAGGGGCTTCGCGCGTTTCGTCAAGGCGCTGATGGATGAGGCGATGCCGACGCTTCATGTGCCGCCCTCGACGGACCTTGCCGCTTACAAGGCGGCGCTGATCGAGCGCTTCGAGAACCCGGCGCTCAAGCACCGCACCTGGCAGATCGCCATGGACGGGAGTCAGAAGCTGCCGCAGCGGCTGCTCGGCACGATCCGCGATTGCCTGAAGCGCGGCCTGCCCTTCGAGCGCCTTGCGCTCGGCGTCGCCGGCTGGATGCGCTACGTCACGGGCGTCGACGAGAACGGCGGTGCAATCGATTTGCGCGATCCGCTCGCCGAGCGCCTGCGCGGCCTGGCCGACGCTGCCGGACCGTCGCCGGAAAAACTCGTGCACACGCTCCTCGGCGTCGGGTCGATCTTCGGCGCGGATATCGCTGCCGATCCCCGCTTCGCGACGGCGGTGAAGGAGAAACTCGAAAGCCTTTATCGGGTTGGCGCGAAACGCACCGTCGCCGCTGAGGGCGGTGAGACCTGACCGGCCCGAGAAGCGGCCGGTCAGGGCGACCTCCCACCAGCGGGGAGGTCGAGGCTACGCAGCCAAGCGGAGAGAGTTCCCGGTTTTCACGCCGGGGACTGGGTGGGGCGCGCGACAATCGCCCCCCGAAACTGCCTCACTCCACCGCCAGACCTCGACCGCCCCGCGAGGGGGAAGTGGTCTAGTCCGCCGAGGCGGGGTTGAAAGAGTTCAGGTTGCCGCTGGGATCGGGACGCTTGCGAAGGTTGGCCCTGTCCGTCCGTCGCTCTCCTGCTTCCGCTTCTTTCCGACGAGCGAGAGAAAGCCGGGGATCGCCTGACGCGGAGCCGGAGTCACCACTTCGATGGCGACGCCGCGATCAATCGCTGCGTAGACGAGGGCGTCGGCGATGCTCTGGAGCGAGACATCGGCGGCGGGGAAGCCGCCAGCGATCTTCTGCGCCTGCTTCCAGAGCGGGAGACACGCTTCAGTTCGGGCGGCGTTCGAAACGATCCGCCAGATTTCATCCTGGACGAGCAGGCACTGCTCGATCGAGATTTCAGCCTCTGAGCCTTTGGCTCGATTCTTGGTCGGCTTACTGTGCGCGCGCGACATCGCCACCCTCCACACACACGCCCCCGTGCCACCGACGATATTCCTGGGGAAAATGAGGGATTTTGGGGCCGGTACGTGGCTGGACTCGGTTGATTTTGAGCCGGCGGCCCATCCGTGGCCACAATTCGCGCGGCACGCGAATGATTCGCGGCGAGGTGCCCGTGGCAGGGCAGGCGGGTTCTTGTTGTCTTCGCGCCGGTTTGCGCGGTGCGCGACGGCCTTGAGGCGTCTCAAGGTTGGCCCGGTTGGGATGCTTGGGCGGGCGTTTGGTAGCCCCGGAAAGTGACGCGGGCGTAGTGCCTGTGCGCGAAGACGGCGTCCGCCAAGAGCAGGATGAGCACGAAGACCCCGATCGCTAGGAGCACCTGAAAGAAGCCACGCATTGCCGAGGAACGCGGCTTTGAATGCGTCGGGTTCAACCATCTCTCGCGTGCGGTGCTCTTTGGGCGCGAAATGTATCTCAACCGCAAATACATTGGCCACCGCGGCTCACGTCTCTGGTTAGTCGGACACAATCTGAACAAAACTCGGTGTTCCAGTTTAAGATGTCTGTTGTCGGTCCCGGAGAGTTCGATGTTGGCCGGATCGAAGGTGAGTTCACTCAAGACGACCGAATTGCCATCAAGTGAAGACTCCCACTTCCTTCACGATGTAGCTCAGATACTGGAGAGACTCCGGTCTCTGTGCGAGTGGCATGGCCATCCGCTCTTGGCCGCGCTGATCGATATGGCGAAGAGCGAAGCAAATGACGATCTGAAGACTTATGTGCAGGTGGCGCGGCTGTCGCCCGGAGAGGTGAGACATCGCAAGCCTGTCTCCGACGTCGACGGCGAAAGCGCCGCGAGAATGGCTGAGAAGCTCGCGCATCGCGAACGCGAAGCTGTCGAGCCCGACGCGAAATTTCGTTTTTGAGGTTGTCGCCTGATCGAGCGAGACGCCTGCCGCAGCGAACGATGCGGTTTGGCGCTGCTCGCTCAGCAGTCGTGTCGCGGGAGGCGCCGGGGCAGCCTTTAGTCGACCACCGTCAGCATCCGGTTCCCGAGAGCTTGGCAAAGGCGCTCGCGACACAATCTTAACAAAACCGGCTGCTTCAAATTGGAAGGGACGCGTATCGGCCAGGAGAGTTCAATGTCGGCCGGATTGGATGCCCCTGTAGGAGCGGCGGAACTGCCGTCTGGCGAGGAAGAGCGCTTCCTTCGCGATATCGCTCGGATGCTGGAACGTCTCCACTCTGCATGTGATCTGCACGGCTACCCGCTCCTAGCTGCCCTGCTCGACATGGCCAGGTGCGAAGCGCTTGGCGATCTGACGACGCGCGTGGAAGTCACGCGATTGTCGACGGGGGAGGTGAGGCTCCGAAAACGCAAGCCGGCCGCGGAAAAAGAAAACAGAAGTGCCGCGGGCACCGCCGAAAGGCCGGCGTCCCCCGAGCCGCGAACGGCCAGGCTGGAGGACGATCAGTTCGTCTTCTGACGCGGGCCGCCGGGGCCTCGGGTCTCGATCTGTTGAAGACAATTGGTACGCCCAAGGGGAATCGAACCCCTGTTTCCGCCGTGAAAGGGCGGCGTCCTGGACCGCTAGACGATGGGCGCGTCGCGCGGGCGCTTATAGGCGGAGCCTCCAAGGCCCACAAGCCGCCCCGCCCGCGTACATATATATAGAGTGCGCTCAGCGTGTCGCGGCCTGTCCGGACTTCGCAGAACGCCCCACCACAGAAGAAACCGCGCGTCTCACCATTTCCCGGTGTTCGGCATAGACTTCCACGGCTCCTCGGGCGGCAGCGCCGGCCCCTTCTGCAGAAGCTCGATCGAGACGTTGTCGGGCGAGCGGATGAAGGCCATGTTCCCGTCGCGCGGCGGGCGGTTGATGGTCACGCCGGCTTTCTGCAACTTCCCACATGTGTCGTAGATGTTGTCGACCTCGAAAGCGAGGTGACCGAAATTGCGGCCCTCGCCGTATTGCTCCGGGTCCCAGTTGTAGGTGAGCTCAAGCAGCGGCGCCTTGTTCGACTTGCCGCTGCCCTCGTCCTCCGGCGCGGCAAGAAAAATCAACGTGTAGCGGCCCGCCTCGTTGGTATGGCGGCGGACTTCCTTCATACCGAGCTTATTCACGTAGAAGTCGAGCGACTGGTCGACATCGGTGACACGGACCATGGTGTGGAGATATCGCATCGGGGGCTCCTTCTTTCCGGCGGGAGAATATGGCGGGCGGCGCTGAAGACAACGACGAAATTCGAGCGCTCCGGGAGTTGATCGGGCGCTCGAAGCGGATCGTCGCGCTGACCGGCGCCGGCATCTCGACGGAGTCCGGCATACCCGATTTCCGGAGCCCAGGGGGGCTCTGGTCGCGCATGCGCCCGATCACCTATCAGGAATTCGTCGCCTCGGAGGAGGCGCGGATGGAGGAATGGCGGCGCCGCTTCCGCGCGAACGAGAGGTTCGCGACGGCCGAGCCGAACGAAGGACATCTCGGGCTCGTGCGTCTCATGCGCGCCGGCAAGCTTCTCGCGGTCATCACGCAGAACATCGACGGGCTGCATCAGCGCGCCGGTCTTTCTTCCGAAAGCGTCGTCGAGATTCACGGCACCTCGATGCGCGCGCACTGTCTCGACTGCAGGACACCGATGACGCTCCAGACAATACGCGCGACGATCGATGCGACTGGCGCGTCGCCGCGATGCGAGTGCGGCGGGCTCATCAAGGCGGCGATCGTCTCCTTCGGCGAGCGCATTCCGGAAGAGGCATTGGCGAAGGCGACGGCGCTCTCGCAACAGGCCGATCTCTTTCTCGTCGTTGGTTCGTCGCTTCTCGTTCAGCCGGCGGCATCGCTGCCGCTTGTCGCCAAACGCGCCGGAGCGGCTCTTGCGATCATCAACCGCGAAGCAACACCGCTCGACGAGTACGCCGATCTCACGCTTGGCGGCTCGATCGGCGCGGTGTTTTCAACGCTCTATCCACAAGCTGTTGACGAGGGAGCGCGCCGCAATGGCGAATGAGACCGATTTGTAGGCAACCAGTGTGGCAGCAATGCTACTCTTCGTTCGAATTTAGCCGACTCTTCGATGTAAGCGCGACAGGAGGCGGCGGAGCGGCGAATATGAAGGCTCGGATGGAGTCGCAAATGGGGGCCAAACCGACCGCCGACGCCACGCCCGAACTCACGCCGCAGGACGAGGCTCCGATCGATCTGATCGAGATCTCGGGCGTCATTAAGTGGTTCGACGTCGCGAAGGGTTACGGTTTTATCGTTCCGGATGGCGGCATGCCTGACGTGCTTCTGCACGTCACGTGCTTGCGTCGTGACGGATACCAAACCGCCTATGAAGGCGCGCGCGTCGTGTGCGAAGTGCAGGAGCGGCAGAAGGGCCTGCAAGCGTTCCGCATCGTCTCGATGGACGAGTTGACGGCAACGCATCCGGCACAGATGCCGGCGACGCGACAGCGCTCTGCGGTCGCGCCAACGAGTCCGCTCGTCTCTGCCACGGTCAAGTGGTTCAACCGCATGCGCGGCTACGGCTTCGTCACCGAAGGCGAGGGTTCGCCCGATATTTTCGTGCATATGGAGACACTTAGGCGCTACGGCATGACCGAGCTCCGGCCCGGACAATTGGTCCAGGTGCGCTACGGCGAAGGTCCGAAGGGACGTACCGCGGCGGAGATCAGGCCGCATACGGGTGGCCAACTCCCCGCATCGCATTGACCGCACGAGCGCGTTAGAACTCTCGCATGCGCTTCTCTTCTCTCGCCGCTTACGCGGCGCTTCTTCTCTTTGCAGCGTTCGCCATCGTGCAGTCGCCGGCGTACTCGGCGGAGGCGCAACGCGAAGCGCTCGTCATCACGACGAAGACCGGCGCGCATGACTTCATAGTGGAGATCGCCGACAACGATCAGGAGCGTGCGCGCGGTTTGATGTTCGTGCGTTCGATGCCGGACGATGAAGGCATGCTGTTCGATTTCTTCACCGAGCAGCCGGTGAGTTTCTGGATGCGCAACACTTACATCCCGCTCGACATGCTCTTCATCAAAGCCGACGGCACGATCGATTCGATCGCGAAGCGCGCGACGCCGCTATCGGATCGCAGCATCCCGTCGAAGGGACCGATCCGCTTCGTGTTGGAGATCAATGGCGGCTTGAGCGAGAAGCTCGGCGTCGAAACCGGCGACACGGTATCGGGCGCAGCGATGGACGCCAGGCGCTAAGCGATCGAAAGCCTTTGAAAATTTCGCTTCCGTTTGATTCGTCGTGTCACATGCTTGCGTCGCGATGGCGCGGTGTAGGAGCGTCTCTTTCTTGATTCTCAGCTGACGCTTCGCTGCGCTCGTCAGTGGGCTTGCGCGAGTCGTCGTCCGGGGTGACGAACTTCTTGAAGCTCTTCGTGCGTCCGGCAACTTCGCGCATCGTCTCGAAGATTTCGGCGCGGCCGAGAAGCGGCCGAGAACGAGCGTGACGAATTCCGCCGATGGTGATGAGCGTCGCCAGAGCCTGAGAGCCGACGCGCCACGCTTCCGCTTCGCTCCGGCGAGCGATTTGTTGGCGAAGCTCATTTCGTTTGAAGAGCTTGGGGCGCGCGCATGGCGACCCTTGCCTCGCTCGCGCGACCCCTCCTTGCTCCCCACCTTGCCAATCGGCGCCGCGGGTCCTAGCTTTGTCTTCGTCTCACGGGGTGCCCTAGGGGCTGAGAGGCGGAGATCTCCGCCGACCCGTCGAACCTGATCCGGATCATGCCGGCGGAGGGATTGAGATCATGCCTCACCCAAATTCTTTCCGCGTCGCGTCGGCATCCGGCTCGTTGTCTCGAACCGGCAAGGAGAAGTCGATGTCGTCTGGTCTTGACCTTCTGTTCCGCCGCGAGCGTTCGCGCGCTCGCTCCTCAGGCTCTCCCTCAAGGGCGAGGCTCTGGCCCTCCCTTGCCTCGGCCGCAATCGTCGCTTCAGTGCTTGTCGCATCGGTCGTCGCGCCGTCTGACGCCAGCGCCGCAGAGACGCCGACCCTAACCGTTTATACCTATAGTGGTTTTCCGAGCGAATACGGGCCGGGCGGAGTCATCAAGGAGCGATTCGAGAAGGTCTGCTCGTGCACGCTCGACTGGGTGACGAGCGACGACGCAGGCACGCTTCTTTCTCGGCTGAAGCTTGAGGGTGCGAGTACCAAGGCCGACGTCGTGCTCGGCCTCGACACCAACCTCATTGCCGAGGCCAAGGCGACGGGGCTCTTTCAGCCGCATCAGGTCGATGCCGGCGCCCTCGATCTGCCGATCAAGTGGTCCGACGACACCTTCCTTCCTTTCGACTGGGGCTGGTTCTCGTTCGTCTACGACAAGCGGCGGCTCAAGACCCCGCCGGAAAGCCTCGACGCGCTGGTCAATTCCAAGGATGGGCCGTCGATCGTCATCGAAGACCCCCGCACCTCGACGCCGGGGCTCGGGCTCCTCGTCTGGATGCGCGGCGTCTATGGCGACAAAGCCGGCGATGCCTGGCGGAAGCTGGCGCCGAAGGTGGTCACCGTCACACCCGGCTGGACTGAGGCCTACGGCATGTTCCTGAAGGGGGAGGCGGACATGGTCCTCTCCTATACGACCTCGCCCGCCTACCACATCGCGGAAGAGCACGACCCGAACTTCGCTTCCGCCATCTTCCCCGAGGGGCACTATCTGGAGATCGAAGTCGCGGGGATGACGAAATCCACAAAGCAACCCGATCTCGCGCGCGAATTCCTGAAATTCATGGTCTCCGAGCCGTTCCAGTCGGCGATCCCGGAGGGAAACTGGATGTATCCAGCGAAGATGCCGGAAGCGGGCCTCCCGGCCTCGTTCCAGGACCTCGCGAAGCCGCAGAAGTCGCTCTACGCGAAGCCGGAGGAGGTTGAGCAGAACCGCCGCGCCTGGGTCGACGAATGGCTCGCCGCGATGAGCAAGTGACAGGCAAAGCCGAGACGGTCGAGCGTTGTAATCTCCCCCTTGAGGGGAGGTCGGAATTTCCGTGCCGCCGGGCGCGGGAAATTCCGGGAGGGGGGCGCGCCGTGTTCTCTTCCCCCCTCCCGAAGTTCGCTCTCGCTGCGCTCGGCAAACTTCGACCTCCCCGCAAGGGGGAGGTTAGCTGGCGGCTCGGCCTGTGAGACTCCTCCCCGGCTTCGCGGCGCTTGCGCTGATCCTCGGGGTCGTCGCGGCGGCGTTTCTCGGCCTTTTTCTGGCCGCCGGACCCGAGCCTGCGGCGCTTCCCTGGGGCTATGTCGGAAGCGTCGTCCGCTTCACGCTCCTGCAGGCGACGCTCTCGACCGCGCTGTCGCTCGTGCTAGGCGCGGCGCTGGCGCTGGCGCTTTCGCGACGAGCGGCTTTTCCGGGTCGCGGCTTCTTCGTCGCGGCGCTCAACCTGGCGAGTGTCCTGCCGGCGATCGTCGTCGTGTTCGCGGTGGTCCAAGTGCTGGGGCGCGCCGGGTGGCTCGGGGAGGGCCTGCGGCTTGTCGGCGTTGACCCCGGCGGCTGGCTCTACGGGCTCCCCGGCATCCTGATTGCTCACGTCTTCTTCAATGCGCCGCTCGCCGCACGCGTCTTCCTCTCCTCGCTCGCCTCTGTTCCCGGCGAGCACTGGCGGCTTGCCGCGCAGCTCGGGATGCCGCCCCGGACCGTCTTCCGCGTTCTCGACTGGCCGGTTCTTCGGCGCGAGGCACCGGCGATCGGCGTCCTGATTTTCCTTCTGTGCTTCACAAGCTTCGCCATCGTGCTCTCGCTCGGCGGGGGCCCGCGCGCGGCGACACTCGAGGTAGCGATCTACGCCGCCGTCCGCTTCGACGTGGATTTCGCCAGCGCCGGGCTGCTTGCGTTGCTGCAGATGGCGATCTGCACTCTTCTTGCAGTGCCATTCCTCTGGCTCGCCCGACGGCCGGCGGAAGCGGCCGCCGCCGGCGTCGCCGCGCCGCGGCCCGATGCGGGGCATGTGGGGACAAGAGTGTTTGACACCGCGGCGCTTGTGCTCGGCGCGCTTCTCACCCTGCCGGCGCTGCTCGCCATCGCGCTCTCCGGCATTGCTGCTCTCGTGAGCCTTTTCCGTAGCGACGTGGCGGAAGCGACCGCGACGAGCTTCCTGATCGCCGTCCCGGCGGCGCTGATCTCGCTCGCGATGGCGCTCGGCCTTGCGGCAACCGCACGCGCGCTTCGTGCGGATGCGCGGCCGACGGGCGCCGGACTGATCTCGCTCGCCGGAAGTGCCGTGCTTGCCGTCCCGCCAGTCGCGGTTTCGGCCGGGCTCTTTGTCGTGCTCCGTCCGCTCGCCGATCCCTTCGCGCTCGCGATCCCTTTGATCATTCTGGTCAACGCGTTGACGGCGCTTCCTTTCGTGCTGCGGCAGGTCGAGCCGCCGCTGACGCTCTCCGCCGAACGCTATGGAAGGCTCGCGGAGAGTCTCTGGTATTTCAGGCGCTTGGCGGGTGAAGCTCGTAGACTGGCCGCTGCTCCGCCGGCCGCTGATGGCGGCGCTTGCGGTCGCGACGGCGCTTTCGCTCGGCGACCTCGGCGTCGCCGCCTTCTTCGGCTCGGGCAACATCCTGACCCTGCCGCTGCTCCTCTATCAGCGTCTTGGCAACTACCGCATGGCCGAGTCAGCCTCGATCGCGCTCCTCCTCGCATGCCTCGTGCTGGCGCTTTTCCTGGCGGCGCAAAGATGGTCCGGAGAGCAGCTTGCTCGAAGTCGCTGACCTCACGCTTGAATATCCGGACTTCCGTGCGCGCTACACGCTGCAAGTGCCGGCGGGCTCGCTTTGCGGGCTTATCGGGCCGTCCGGCGGGGGGAAGACCACGCTCCTTCATGCCATTGCAGGCTTCGAGCGCCCGACCTCTGGCACGCTTCATTTCGCCGGCCGCGACCTTCTTCCTCTCAAACCGGCTGAGCGACCGCTCTCCATCCTCTTCCAGGAGCACAATCTTTTTCCGCACCTGACGGGAGCGGAGAATGTCGGTCTCGGCGTCGATCCGCGCCTCCGCCTCACCGAAGCGCAAGCGTGGGAGGTTGAGGCGGCGCTTCAGCGCGTCGGGCTCGACGGGCTCGGCAAAAGGCGGCCGGCCGAGCTTTCGGGCGGACAGCGCCAGCGCGTGGCGATTGCCCGCGCTCTCGTCCGCAAGCGGCCGCTGATGCTCCTCGACGAGCCTTTCGGCGGGCTCGATCCCGGGCTGCGCCGGGAGATGATCGCGCTCGTCGACCGCCTCCGCCGCGACGAGGGGCTGACCGTGCTCGTTTCGATCCACACGCCGGAAGAGCTTTCCGACGCCGCAGACCTGATGGCCTTCATCGACGAGGGCAGGGTGCTCTTGGCGGCGCCGCCGAAGGAAATCCTCGAACCCGGCCGGCATCCGGCGATCGACCGCTATCTTGGCCGTTGAGACGACGTTGGGCTGGCGCGTTTGCGGGGCCGCGCTATATGGGATCGATGAAACGCACGTTTATCATCGTCGGGGTTGGCGCAGTTCTTGCCATTATCCTCGCGGCTATCGTTCCGATGTGGGTGCTGACGGCGCATGTCGAGCTTTCCGGCTACGCGGTCGCTCTCGTCGTCTCCATGGTGCTCGGCTGTTTCGCGGTCGGCGGCGGGCTGATGTTCCTGATCTTCTATAGCGCCCGGCACGGCTACGACGACGCTGTGCATCACGGCGTCGGCTGGCGCGATCCCGGCGAGGGCTAGGGCTCAGCGGCGACCTTCTCCTGGTCTCGGGAGAGGGCCGGGCCAGCGATTGTTGGCAGCTTAACCTCAACGGCGTATAGAGCCGCGCAAACCCGCGCCCCGCTTGGCAGAAACCGGCGGGAAGTGGCGGCTGGAGTTAGGGTGAGATGAGCGAGAAGTGGACGCCGGCGAGCTGGAGGGCAAAGCCCATCGAGCAGGCGCCCGTCTATCCGGATCTCCCGGCCCTCGCCGCCGTCGAGGCGAAGCTCGCCACTTATCCGCCGCTCGTTTTTGCAGGCGAGGCGCGCAAGCTCAAGGCGAAGCTTGCTGACGTCGCGCACGGGAAGGCCTTTCTGCTCCAGGGCGGCGACTGCGCCGAGAGCTTCGCCGAGCACGGCGCCGACAATATCCGCGATTTCTTCCGCGTCTTCCTGCAGATGGCGGTCGTCCTGACCTTCGCGGCCACCTCGCCGGTGGTGAAGGTCGGCCGCATCGCGGGGCAGTTCGCGAAGCCCCGTTCCTCGCCGATGGAGCGGCAGGGCGACGTGGAGCTTCCGAGCTACCGCGGCGACATCGTCAACGGCCCGGAATTCACCGCCGAAGCCCGCATTCCCGATCCGGCGCGGCAGGAGATGGCCTACCGGCAATCCGCCGCGACGCTGAACCTGCTCCGCGCCTTCGCGACCGGCGGCTATGCCAACCTCGAGCACGTGCACCAGTGGATGCTCGGCTTCGTCGCCGACAGCCCGCAGCGTGAGCGGTACGAGAAGCTCGCCGACCAGATCAGCCAGACGATGGATTTCATGCGGGCGATCGGCGTCGACCCGGAATCGCACCCGGAGCTCAGGCAGACGGACTTCTTCACGAGCCACGAAGCGCTGCTTCTCGGCTACGAGCAGGCGATGACCCGCGTCGATTCCACCTCCGGCGACTGGTACGCCACGTCCGGTCACATGATCTGGGTCGGCGACCGGACGCGCCAGCCCGACCACGCGCACGTGGAGTTCTGCCGCGGCGTCAAGAACCCGATCGGGCTGAAATGCGGCCCTTCGCTCGACACGGATGGCCTTATCCGCCTGCTCGACATCCTGAATCCGGCGAACGAGCCAGGCCGGATGACGCTGATCTGCCGCATGGGCGCGGACAAGGTCTCCGCCAAGCTGCCGCCGCTCATCCGCGCGATTGAGCGCGAGGGCCGCACAGTCGTCTGGTCGTGCGACCCAATGCACGGCAACACCATCACCTTGAACCGCTACAAGACGCGGCCGTTCGAGAACATACTGTCGGAGGTCGTGGACTTCTTCGCCGTGCACCGCGCCGAGGGCACCTATGCCGGCGGCATCCACGTCGAGATGACGGGGAAGAACGTCACCGAATGCACCGGCGGCGCGCGGGCGATCTCGGCGGAGAACCTTTCCGACCGCTACCACACGCACTGCGATCCACGGCTCAACGCCGACCAGTCGCTGGAACTCGTCTTCCTGATCGCCGAGCTTTTGAAGCGCGAGCGCTCCACGCGCGAGGTCAAGGTCGCGGCGCAGGCTTGAGGCCAATCACGAGCGAAGAGGGAGGCGGATGGGCCAGACGATCGAGCTAGAAGCGGCGGACGGGCATACCTTTTCCGCCTACGAGGCGTCGCCGCGCGCCGCGCACCATCGCGGCGGGCTCGTCGTCATCCAGGAGGCGTTCGGGGTCAACGAGCACATGCGTGCCGTGACCGACGGCTTTGCCGCGGAAGGCTACTACTGCATCTCCCCTGCGCTCTTCGACCGCGAGAAGCCCGGAATGGAGCTTGGCTACGGGCCGGAGGTGTTCGCTGTTGTCCGGCCGCTCATGGAGAAGATCGGCATGGACAACATGCTGCTCGACGTTGATGCGGGGCGCGCGGCAGCGGCCTCGGCCGGCAAAGTCGGCGTCGTCGGTTACTGCCTCGGCGGCTCGCTCGCGTGGCTGGCGGCGACGCGGCTCCACGACGTTGCCGCCGCGTCCTGCTACTATGGTGGCAGGATCGCCGCGAATGCCGGAGAGAAGCCGCGCTGTCCGGTGCAGATGCACTTCGGCGACAAGGATCAGTCGATCTCGCTGACCGACATCGACAAGATCCGCGACAATGTCCCTGCGCGCCTCGTCGAGATTTTCGTCTATCCCGCCGGCCACGGCTTCAATCGCGACGTCACCGCAAACTGGGAGCCGAACTCCGCGAAGCTCGCGCGCGAGCGCACACTGAAGCTCTTCCGGGAACACGTCGGGTGACCATGGCCGAGGATCGCGACGCGGGAGGCGTGACCCGCGACGCCGTCAATGGAACGCACGGGAACCAGGCGGCCCTTCCGGGCAAGGGCGGGCTCGCGCGCATCGCCGCCGCAGCTTCCAACTCCGTGCGCGGGCTTCGCGTCGGCTTGCTCACCGAGGCCGCGGTCAAGCAGGAAGTCGCGATCGCGGCGCTGCTCCTGCCGGTGTCCTTCTTCGTAGCGGCGAACGTCTGGATCTGGCTGGCGCTGGTCGCGAGCGTGCTCTTCGTGCTCGTCGTGGAGTTTCTGAACACCGCGGTCGAGCGCCTCTGCAACCACGTGACGCCGGAGCGGCACGAGGCGATCCGCGTCACCAAGGACCTCGCCTCGACCGCGGTGTTTTTCTCGCTCGGGCTCGCCGGGCTTGTCTGGATAGTCGCGCTGCTCGACCGGTTCGGCGTCATCAGCTGATCTTCCACCCAATCCGCCCGCATTGCCGCCTCAAGCGGCGAAGGCTAAATGCGCCGGCATGACTGACGGCCCGCTGAAAATACTCTCGATTGCTGTCGCGCAGCTCAACCCGGTAATGGGCGACATCGCCGGGAACTTGGCGCTGGCGCGCTCGGCGCACGCGGAGGCCGCAGCTCTCGGTGCCGATCTCCTTGTTCTGACGGAGCTTTTCCTTTCGGGCTATCCGCCCGAGGACCTTGTCTTGAAGCCGGCGGTACAAATGGCCTGCCATGAGGCTGCGGAGGCGCTCGCGAAGGAAGCACGCGAGGGGCCGGGGATCGTCGTCGGCGCGCCCTGGGTGGACGAGAGCGGCCTCCACAACAGCGCGCTTCTTCTCGACGCCGGCAAAATCGCCGCCGTCCGCCACAAGGTCGAGCTGCCGAACTACGGCGTCTTCGACGAGCTCCGGGTGTTCAAGCCGGGGCCGCTTCCCGGGCCGGTCGACTTCCGCGGCGTCCGGCTCGGGCTCCCGGTCTGCGAGGACATCTGGGAGCCGGAGGTCGCCGACTGCCTGTCGGAGACAGGTGCCGAGTTCCTCGTCGTGCCGAACGGCTCGCCCTATTGGAGCGACAAGTCGGAGCAGCGCATGCAGATCGCGGTGGCGCGCGTCGTTGAGACCGGACTGCCGCTCATCTTCGCCAATCAGGTCGGCGGCCAGGACGAGCTCGTCTTCGACGGCGGTTCGTTCGGCCTGAACGGCGACCGCACGCTCGGTTTCCAGATGCCGCAGTTCCAGACCGGGATCGCGCTGACGCGCTGGGAGCGCGGGGAGCGTGGCTGGCGCTGCACCGAGGGACCGGCGGCGAAGCTCCCCGAAAACGAGTCTGCCAACTGGCAGGCCTGCGTGCTCGGTCTCCGCGACTACGTGGGGAAGAACGGGTTCAAGGGCGTTGTGTTGGGCTTGTCCGGCGGCATCGATTCCGCCGTTTCGGCGGCGATGGCGGTCGATGCGCTCGGGCCGGAGCGCGTGCGCGCCGTCATGCTCCCCTACCGCTACACCGCGGAGCAGAGCCTTGCCGATGCGGCCGAATGCGCGAAGCGGCTGGGGATCGAATACGACGTGCTGCCGATCGCGCCGGCGGTCGAAGGCGTCGGCGCGGTGCTCGACCCGCTCTTCGCCAACCTGCCGCGTGATACGACGGAGGAGAATATCCAGTCGCGCATCCGCGGCGTCGCGCTGATGGCGCTTTCAAATAAGCTCGGCCTGATGCTGGTCACGACCGGCAACAAGTCGGAGGTGTCGGTCGGTTACGCCACGATCTACGGCGACATGAACGGCGGCTTCAATCCAATCAAGGACCTCTACAAGACCGAGGTCTATCGGCTCGCGAGATTCCGCAACCGCGAGCGGCCGGAGGCGTGCCTTGGGCCTCCGGGCGAGGTTATCCCTGCCTCGATCATCGGGAAGGCGCCGACGGCGGAGCTGCGCGAGAACCAGAAAGACCAGGACTCGCTTCCGCCCTACGACGAGCTCGACGCGATCCTCGAATGCCTGGTGGAGAGGGAGATGCGGATCGCCGACATCGTTGCGCTCGGGCATGACCGCGCGACCGTCAAGCGGATCGAAGGACTTCTCTATGTCGGCGAATACAAGCGCCGGCAGGCGGCGCCCGGCGTAAAGATCACGCTCAAGAATTTTGGCCGCGACCGCCGCTACCCGATCACCAACCGCTTCCGGGACAGCTCGTAGCGGCGCTTAGTTCGGGACGGGCGAGATGACGAGCGCGTCCTGCGCGGCGTTGCCGAGCGACGGGCCAACGACGCGGATCGGATGCTCGCCGGCGTTCGTTGCAACGGGCGTGCCGCTCTCCGCCTGGGTGTTGGCGCGCGGCACGAAGCCGCCCGCTCGGTCGGCGAGCGTCTCCGGATCCTCGCCCGGTGCCGGGCGCGGGATCGGCAGCGGCGCCGTCAGGTCGATCGCGGCACCTGGCGCCGGGAGGGACTGCGGAACCGATTGCGCCACCGTAGTCTGGTAGCCGCCCGCCGGCTTGCAGGTGCAGGAGGCCTCGAGGCTGGTGCGATATTTGAAGGCGGTCGGAAGCGCGGAATAGGGCTCGCCGTTGATCGAGACCATGTCCTCCGGCCCGCCGCCGGGGTTCGGATAATAGTAGAGCATGGCCTCCGACCCGGGGCACATGGACGCGCAGATCTGCGCGTCGTCCTGGAACCGGTCGGACGTGGTCGAGAAGCTGATCGGGAAATAGTAGCCGTCGCAGGTGCGCACACAGAGCGTACGGTAGGTTCCGCCCGCCGAATAGTAGGGGTTCTGCCGGAAGAACCAGTTGTCGTCCGGCTGGGTTTGATAGACATTGCCGCCCGGCAGCGCGCAGCCGGCCGCCGCCATCATGCCTTCAAGCTCACGCATGCGGTAGCTGTCGCCACCGCCCCGGCTCCGCATCTGGTCGAGGCGGGCGAGGTTCTGCTGCATCTCATGCAGCTTCGGGATCAGCGTGTTGCAGCTTTGCTGCGGCGTGCGGCGGAAGAACAAGAACCCACCGAAGCAGCCATCATCGCGCATCCGAGCTTCGGTGCGGGCGATGACGTCGGCCTGCTCGCGGTAGGCCCGGTCGTAGCGCGCGCTGTCGTTGAAGCCGGTTGAGCGCGCCCGAAGCTGCATCATCTCCGCCTGCATGTTGAAGCACGTCTGCGCCGCCGCCGGTCCGGGCACCGCCAAGGCGAGCCCGAGCGCCCCGGCGAGGAAGCTCGCGGTTAGGCTGCGAAGACGAACGCCCAAAGCGCCTCCTGCAAGAAACGAAGTCGCCCCGCGTGACAAGGGAAGCTCAATCCTGACCGTGATTTAGGCAGTGGCAAGGCACACGGCCTGCTTACGGCCGGAAAAGCCTCGCGCCAAGCCCCAAGAGCCCCCATCTGAGCGCGGCTCGTTGTTGGAGATTTTCATGCGCCTCCGCATCCTCGCCGCGATCCTCCTTGTCCTCCTTGTTGCACCGGCCGCTGCCGAGGAACCGGACCTGATCTTCAAGAAATCGACGGTCTTCAAGCTGCTGACGCCCGACGACAAGCTTGCGACCTACGGCATCGACGACCCGTTGGTCGAAGGCGTCGCCTGCCACTACACCGTGCCGGAGCGGGGCGGTGTCGCCGGCGCGCTCGGCGTCGCGGAGGAAGTCTCCGACATTTCGCTTGCCTGCCGGCAGATCGGCCCGATCTCCTTCAAGGCGAAGTTCGCGCAGGGCGACGTCGTTTTCCGCGAGCGCCGGTCGATCCTCTTCAAGAAGATGCAGATCGTGCGCGGCTGCGACGTGAAGCGGAACGTCCTCGTCTACGTGGTCTATTCCGACAAGCTGATCGAGGGGAGCCCGAAGAACTCGACCTCCACCGTGCCGATCATGCCCTGGGGCGCGGGCGCCGAGGTGGCGAAGTGTGCCGACTTCGTGGAGTGACCCGCATCCGGCCGCGACGATTTGCACACCTGCATTTTTCAGGTAGGACCTGCTATCAATAAAAGTGGAATGTAGTTTGGAACATTTCTAAATCGCGTCTGGAAGCCCCATGAAGCTCAAGTTCCTGGCCGCCGCGCCGCTCGTCGCGGCTGTTTCGTTTCTTGCAGCCGCCCCGGCGCTCGCGGCAGGCGAGGTCAAGCTCGAGCTTTCCTTGAAGGACCACGTCTTCGAGCCGGCCGAGCTCAATGTTCCGGCCGGCAAGGTCATTCTCCTCACCGTGAAGAACGAAGACCCGACGCCGGAGGAATTCGACAGCCACGACCTCAAGGTCGAGAAGGTGATTGCCGGCGGCAGCCAGGCGGTGATCCGGCTCGGGCCGCTCGAGGCCGGCCACTACAGTTTTATGGGCGAATACAACGAAGCGACGGCCCACGGCCTCGTGACGGCGCAGTAGCGCGATGCTCTCGGCGCTCGTCATCGTCTTCCGCGAGGTCATCGAGGCCGGCATCATCGTCGGCGTCGTGCTTTCGGTCATGAACGGCATTCCGCGCCACCGCGTATGGATCTCGGCAGGGGTCGCGGGCGGCGTCATCGGCGCCGCGCTCGTCGCGGGATTCGCAGAGGCGATCTCGGCCGCGCTCGCCGGCATGGGCCAGGAAGTCTTCAACGCCGCGATCCTCGCGATCGCGGTCGTCATGCTCACCTGGCACAACGGCTGGATGGCGCAGCACGGGCGCGCCCTTGTCGCCGAGCTGCGCGGCGTCGGGGCTGAAGTCGTATCCGGCAACCGCTCGCTTGCGGCGCTCGCGGTCGTCGTCGCGGTCGCGGTGCTCCGGGAAGGCTCGGAAGTGGTGCTCTTCCTCTATGGCATCGCCGCCGCGGGCGGCACGACGGCGGCCGGCATGCTCGCCGGCGGCGTTCTGGGGCTCGCAGGCGGCGTCGGCTTGAGCGCGCTCACCTATTTCGGGCTGGTCCACATTCCGGCGCGGCATCTCTTCACTGTCACGAGCGCGCTGATCGCCTTCCTCGCCGCCGGCATGGCGGCGCAATGCGTCGCCTTCCTGCAGCAGGCCGGCTTCATCACGGAGCTTGGCCGGACGGTTTGGGACACGTCCTGGATTCTACCGGACAACACCATCGTCGGGCGGCTGCTTCACAGCCTGATCGGCTACAGCGATCGGCCCACGGCGGCGCAGCTCGTCGTCTACCTCGCCGTGCTCGTCTGCCACTTCGGCCTGATCCGCTACGCGCCGCAGATGGCGCGGAAGCCCAGCGCAGCGTCGGCCGGGTAGGGCGCGGGCGGCCGCGCTGGCGCAGGATTTCCGCCTTGACCGCGGCCGCGCGCCCGGCGATAAGCGGGCCATGAACGGCTTTTCCCCAACGAATGGCGCCTTTTCACGCGCCATTTGCATTATCGGGATTATTTGCCGCTAGCACCTCGCTGGCCGGCGCCGTTCGACTCGTCCTCTCGAAGATCCGTCTGAACGCCCCGGCCAGCGGGAGCGCTTGCGTACTCGCTTGCCGCCGACGGAAGGGACGATGGGACTTAGGCTCTACAACACGCTGACCGGCAGGAAGGAGGACTTCGTCCCCTTCGATCCGCAGAACGTGCGCATGTACGTCTGCGGGCCGACGGTCTATGACTATGCGCATATCGGCAACGCGCGACCGGCGGTCGTCTTCGACGTGCTCTTCCGTCTGCTTCGCCACCTCTACGTGGCGGAGCACGTGACCTATGTGCGCAACGTCACCGACGTCGAAGACAAGATCATTCTCCGCGCGGCGGAGCAGTTTCCGGGATTGCCGCTCAACGAAGCGATCCGCAAGCTCACCGAGACGACGGAGAGGCAATACCACGACGACGTGGCGGCGCTCGGCTGCCTTGAGCCGACGGTCGAGCCGCGCGCGACGCAGCACATCGGCGACATGATCGCCATGATCAGGACACTGGTCGACGAGGGCCACGCCTACGCCGCTGAAGGACACGTGCTCTTCGACGTGAAGTCATGGAAAGCTGCCGACGGCTCGCTCGCCTACGGCAAGCTCTCGCATCGCTCGCTCGACGACATGATCGCCGGGGCGCGGGTCGAGGTGGCGCCCTATAAGCGCGACCCGATGGATTTCGTGCTGTGGAAGCCGTCGAAGCCCGGCGAGCCGATGTGGGATTCGCCGTGGGGGAAGGGCCGGCCGGGCTGGCACATCGAGTGCTCGGCGATGGCGAAGAAGCACCTCGGCGAGACCTTCGACATCCACGGCGGCGGCATCGACCTCGTCTTCCCCCACCACGAGAACGAGATCGCCCAGTCGCGCTGCGCCAACCACACCCCGCTCATGGCGCGCTATTGGATGCACAACGGCTTCCTGCAGGTCGAGGGGAAGAAGATGGCGAAGTCGGAGGGGAACTTCGTCACGATAAGGGAGCTGCTCAGAGGCTGGCCGGGCGAAGTGCTGCGCTTCAATATGCTGAAGACGCACTACCGGCAGCCGATCGATTGGACCAACGAGTCATTGCTTGAGTCACGAAGAGAGTTGGCCCGCTGGTCTGAGGTTATCCAGGTGCAAAACGCCCACGCACAAGCTCAGATCCTTCGCGCACAGGGTAAGGCGCCCTCACCATCCAGCGAGCTTGTCGACGCGTTGCGGGAAGACCTAAATACGTCGGAGGCGATCACGGTTTTGAGGCGGTTGGCGTCGGGATCGAACTCTGCTGCAACATCCCTCGCATTGATGGAGGGTTGCGAGTTCATGGGACTCCTTCGCCCTGATGGACTCGGCATCCATGAACAGTTCGTGTCTGCGGAGCGCATTTCCCCTGGTCCTTATGTTGAAACCGTTCACGCGCTTCGAGCGGCAGTGGCCAATTCCTTGGAAGAACGCAAGGCGGAGCTGGTGTCGCAACTGCAGCACGCTGGAATTGAAGCTCGCATTAGTGCCGACGGGCATGTGGAGCTCCGTCCGCTCGACGCCTCCGTGGCCATTTCGGAAGATCAGGTCGCACGCCGAGTAGACGCTCGTGCCGCCGCCCGCAAAGCTAAGAACTTCGCCGAGGCCGACCGCATCCGCGACGAGCTCGACGCCATGGGCATCCAGCTTATGGATTCGAAGGACCCGAAGACGGGCGAGCTTGTCACCACTTGGGAGATGAAGCGATGAGTGGTTTTCGCATGACCGGCGGCTGCCAGTGCGGCGCGGTGCGCTATGCGCTTCTTGAGCAGCCGGACAATCCGCACATCTGCCATTGCCGCATGTGCCAGAAGGCGTTCGGCTCGTTCTTCGCGCCGCTGACCGGCGTGCCGCTCAAGAAATTCGAGGTGACGCGCGGCGAACTGGCGATCTTCAAGAGCTCGGACCTGGTCGAGCGCGGGTTCTGCGCGAAGTGCGGCACGCCGCTCTCGTTCCGCTTCGTCAACTCGGACCGCATCTCCATCTCGATCGGCTCGCTCGACGAGCCGGAAAAGGTCGAGCCCGCGCACCAGTTCGGCAACGAGGCCAGGCTCTCCTGGTTCGACAAGCTGCCGGACCTGCCCGGCAGTGAGACGACGACCGAGACCGACACGCCGAAACGTGCCGCCGACATCGCCGCTTCGAACCACCAGCATCCCGACCACGACACGGCGGTCTGGCCGCCGAAGGGGGCGTGAGGTGAACGGAGCGCGTCTTCCCGGCGGGTGCCAGTGCGGTGCGGTGCGCTATGTGCTGCTCGCGGCGCCGGATAATCCGCACATCTGCCATTGTCGCATGTGCCAAAAGGCGTTCGGCTCCTATTTCGCGCCGCTTGCCGGGGTAACGCTCAACAAGTTTGAGATCACCCGCGGGACGCTCGCGAAGTTCAAGAGCTCCGATCCGGTGGAGCGCGGCTTCTGCGCGAACTGCGGCACGCCGCTGACCATCCACACGATTGGCCAAGACCGGATCTTCGTCTCGCTCGGCTCGCTCGACGAGCCGGAGAAGGTTGCGCCGAAGATCCAGTACGGGATCGAGGGGCGGATGCCTTGGTTCGATACGCTTGCCCACCTGCCGGGCGACAAGACCACCGAAGAGGAAGACCCGGAGCAGGCGGCGCGGTTCGCTGCGTCAAACCATCAGCATCCCGACCACGACACGGCGACGTGGCCGCCCGAAGGAGCGGGGCGATGACTAAGGAACGCCTGTATCTCTTCGACACCACCTTGCGCGACGGCCAGCAGACGCCGGGCATCGACTTCTCGGTGGAGGACAAGATCCTGGTCGCCCGCCTGCTCGATCAGCTCGGCGTCGACTACGTCGAGGGCGGCTATCCCGGCGCCAACCCGACCGACACCGCGTTCTTTTCCGAGAAGCGGACACGGCGCGCGACTTTCACCGCCTTCGGCATGGTAAAGCGCGCCGGGCGCTCGGTCTCGAACGATCCGGGTCTCCAGGACCTGCTCAACGCCAAGGCGGACGCCATCTGCTTTGTCGCCAAGGCCTGGGATTTCCACGTGCGGCTTGCGCTCGGCTGCAGCAACGAAGAGAACCTTGAATCGATTGCGCAATCGATGGCCGCCTCGGTCGCGGCAGGGCGCGAGACGCTACTCGACTGCGAGCATTTCTTCGATGGCTACAAGGCGAACCGCGACTACGCGCTTGCCTGCGTCGAGACCGCGCTTGAGGCCGGCGCGCGCTGGGCGGTGCTCTGCGATACCAACGGCGGCACACTTCCCGATGAGATCGAGGCAATCGTCGCCGACGTGGTGGAGCGGTTCGGCGGCGGCAGGATCGGCATCCATGCGCACAACGACACTGGGCAGGCGGTGGCGAACTCGCTCGCCGCGGTCCGCGCCGGCGCGCGCCAGGTACAGGGCACGCTGAACGGCATCGGCGAGCGCTGCGGCAATGCCGACCTCGTCTCCATCATCCCGACGCTGATGCTGAAGCCGGCCTTCGCCGAGCGCTTCGAGACAGGAATTTCGCCTGAGAAGCTGACCGAGCTGACGCACGTTTCGCATGCCTTCGACGAGATCCTGAACCGCGCGCCGAACCGGCAGGCGCCTTATGTCGGCGCCTCCGCGTTCTCGACGAAGGCCGGCATCCACGCCTCGGCCCTCGTCAAGGCTTCGGAGACCTACGAGCACGTCAAGCCGGAAGCGGTCGGCAACCGCCGGCGACTGTTGGTCTCCGACCAGGCCGGCCGCTCGAACCTGATCGCGGAGCTTGAGCGCTTCGGCGTCGCTTTCGATCGCGCCGATCCGCGCCTCGATGGGCTGCTCTCGGAGATCAAGGAGCGGGAATCGCAGGGTTATGCCTATGAAGGCGCCGACGCCTCGCTGGAGCTTCTGGCGCGGCGCCGGCTCGGGTCGCTGCCCGAATTCTTCAAGGTCGAGGGATTCCGCGTCAACGTCGAGCGCCGCTTCGACGCGAGGGGGCGGCTGAAGACGGTCGCGGAAGCCGTGGTCAAGGTCGACGTCTCCGGCGACCGGCGCATGTCGGTCGCGGAAGGAAACGGCCCCGTCAACGCGCTCGACAGGGCGCTGCGAAAAGACCTCGGCGAGCTGAACCGCTTCATCAACGACCTCGAGCTTGTCGACTACAAGGTCCGTATCCTGAACGGGGGAACGGAGGCGGTGACGCGCGTCCTGATCGAAAGCCGCGACTGGGAGGGGAACCGCTGGCTCACGGTCGGCGTGTCGTCGAACATCATCGACGCCTCGTTCGAGGCGCTCCTCGACGCCGTCAACTACAAGCTCGTCAAGGCACAGCAGGCGCCGGTCCGCTCCGCGGCGGAATAGCGGTTCAGAGCTGCCCTATCGAGGCGGCGGCTTCGAGCTCCTGCCGTGGGCGGGCGGCAAGCGTCCGTTCCAGCATAGGCAGGATTTCCTCTGCGCGGTTCGCGACTACGCACGAGACTTCGAGATCGGCGCGGATGAAGCCGACGCGGCGCATCTCGTCGAGGAGTTTCACGAGCGGGTCCCAGAAGCCGGCGATGTTGGCGAGAAGCACCGGCTTCTCGTGGCGGCCGAGCTGCGCCCAGGTCATCTGCTCGACCAGTTCCTCCAAGCGTTCCGACGCCGCCGGGCAGTGCGGCAAAGGCATCGGCCCGCTCGAACATCAGCATTTTGCGCTGATGCATGTCGTCGGTGACGATAAGCTCGGAGAGGTCGGCCATCGGCCGCTCACGGCTCTGCAGGAAGCGCGGGATGATCCCGGTAACGCTGCCGCCGCCGTCGAGCACCGCGCGCGCCACCGTACCCATGAGGCCGACGGAGCCGCCGCCATAGACGAGGCGCACGCCGGAATCCGCCATCGCGCGGCCGAGAATGCGTGCCGCCTCCTCGTAGGCCGGATTGGTTCCGGGCCCCGAGCCGCAATAAACACAAAGGCTTGTCAGACTTGGCATGAGCCGGAAGGTTGCATCGCCCCGCGCGGTAATCAAGCGCACCGGTCCTTCGGCCCGCCGGCCTTGAGCCAGCGGGCGGGGCGGAATACAAGCGATCTTTGGTGGACTTTCGATTCGTGTAGAGGTTCATTGCGGCCCGATGCCACGCCCCGTAGCAGCGCTTTCGGTCATTTTTGCCCTCGTCATTGCTGTCGCTGCGGTCCTTCTCTACAGAGCCGACTTCCGCCACGTGCGCGAGCTCACGCGGCTTTCCGCGCCGAGCGGCGAGCAGGCGCCAGCAGCCCAGACCGCCGAGAACTCCTGCCGCGACGCCCGCGCCGCCTGTCGAAGCCGCTGCGCCGCAGGCTGAACAGCCCGCGGCTTCCGGCACGACGCAGGAACAGAGTGCCGCGTCCGCGGCCACCCCCGGCGAACAGCAGCCCGCATCATCGCCAGCCGAAACCGAGACGGCGGCTGCCGCTCCGGTTGCGGGCGGAGAGACGTCCGGCGCGACATCCGAGGGAACCGCCTCGAGCAGCGAGCAGGCAGCTGCGACCACGGCGCAGTCTACTGGAGAAGCTTCCGGCACAGCGTCTGAAGGAACTGCCGCGGCCGGCACGCAGGAAATGGCGGCCACCGCCGAGGCGCCGGCAACGGGTGAGACTTCGAGCGCGGCGTCGGCGGGCACTGCTACCGGTGACGAGCAGCAAGCAGCCGCTCCAGCGGCGCAAACAACGGGAGAGCCTTCCGGCACCGCCTCTGAAGGGTCTAAGGGGCGCACGGAGCAGCAAGTTGCTGCGTCCGCGCAACCAATGGGCGGCGAAGTTTCGGGTGCCGCTTCGGAGGGCACGGCCGCGAGCGGCGGCCAGGAGATGACGGCTGCCGCACAGACCGCCTCAGAAGCACGGGGCACGGCATCCGAGGGAGCCTCTGCCGGCAGCGGGCAGGAGGTTGCCGCTGCGCAACCCGCTACTGCCGACGAGACATCCGGCGCGGCCCCCGCGGAAGGCACCGCTGCAGGTGGGCAGGAAGCGGCGGCCACCGCATCCCCCCCGACAGCAGAGACCGCAGGCGCTGCTACCGAGGCGGCGACCACGAGTGGCGAGCAGGAAGCGAACGCAACGCCGGCGCCGGCATCCGGGGAAACTTCAGGTGCTGCACCGGAGGAGTCTACGGCCGGGTCGGAGCAACAAGCTGCAGTGTCACAGTCTGCGGCAGGGGAAGAGTCGGGCGCGACGTCTGCAAGCGCATCCGCCGCCGGAGAACAGGAAGTCGCCGGCGCTGAGACGCCTGCCGGAGGCGAGGCCGGAGTTGCGCAACCGGAAGAGCAGGCCGGCTCTGAGGAGGCAGCCACGTCCGCTGCAGAACCTGTGCAGCGGATCGAGATCGGTCCGGTCGAGGCAAGTGTGCCGAGCACCGGGGCTTCCGCCGAAGCGTCGGCCGGCGCCCTCAACATTGCAAGCCCGCTCGCCGGCGGAGCGGCGGAGGGGCAGGTGGCGGACCTGTCGGTCGCCGCCGAGGCCACGGCGGGCCCGATCGCGACGAGCGAAGTCCAAATCAAGGCGGCCGAGGCCGAGGCGGGAACGCTCTATGTCGCGGGCGAGGCGCCGGCGGGCATGGTTGTGCGTGTTTACGCCAACGAGGAGCTCGTCGGCGAAGCGCGCGCGAGCCAGGAGGGCACGTGGCTGCTTGAGGCGAAGCGCGAGGTGCCGGTCGGAGAGGTCGTCTTCCGGGTCGCCGCAGTGCCGGAAGAAAGGGCGGGCGCGAGTCCGATCGTCGAGGCGTCGGCTCCCTTCATGCGCTACGCCGACGGCGTCGTGCTTGAGCCGAAGGTGACGGCGACGACCGGCGACCAGGCGCTCGTCTCCGAAGCCGCCGCGCCGCGGCTCACCTACGTGATCATCCGGCGCGGGGACAATCTCTGGCGGATCGCCCGCCGCAACTACGGGCGCGGCATCAAGTACCAGGCCATTTATGCCGCCAATAGCGACCGCATAAAGAACCCGCATTGGATCTTCCCCGGACAGGTGTTCGTGATCCCGACCGGCGACCGCAGCTGGCAGACCGCGACGGACTGAGCGCCCCAGCGCCGCCGACGCGGCGATTTGCATTCATCGGCAATCGACGATAAACGATAGCTGCGAGCCTTCGCGCTGTCTTGAACCGCGGCGCGGACGCCCGGACGCGAAAAGGGGAATCCGTGGAGAACGTCGACGCCGCCGCAGAACGGCTGAAGGCGCTTGGCCATCCCGTGCGGCTGGCGATCGTGCGGGCGCTCGCGGAGCGGAGCGCCTGCTGCTGTGCCGACGTGTGCAGCCGCCTGCCGCTCGCGCAGTCCACCGTCTCGCAGCACCTGAAGGTGCTGAAAGACGCCGGGCTCGTCAGCTTCCGGCGCGACGGCGTTCGGTCAAGCTACGTGCTCAATCCAGCCGCCTTTGCAGAGCTTCGCGGCGACCTCGAAGGGATCGTCGATCTCGTTGCCATGGCCGCGAACAGCGCTTCGGCGCGTGAGGCGCGCTGATGGCGAAGCCGGCAGCCCCGAAAGTCTCGGCCGACAGAGGCCGCACCTTCTCGACCATCCTGCATCTTTGGCCGTTCATGTGGCCGGCAGACCGGCCCGACCTGAAGATGCGGGTCGCGATCGCCTTCGCCGCGCTCCTCGCGGCGAAGGTGGTGACGGTCCTCGTCCCCTATTCCTACAAATGGGCAACCGACACGTTGAACGGCCAGGCCGGTGCCCCAAGCTTCCTGCCGCTCGTCATCGCGGCTCCGGTGGCGCTCGTGCTTGCCTACAATCTCGGGCGCATGGTCGCGACCGGGTTCACACAGCTCCGCGACGCGCTCTTTGCCCGCGTCGGGCTGCATGCGGTGCGGCAGCTCGCATTCCGCACCTTCGTGCACCTCCACGGGCTTTCGCTGCGCTTCCACCTGGAGCGGCGGACGGGCGGCCTTTCCAGGATCATCGAGCGCGGCACG
The DNA here is from genome assembly GCA_963761005.1 of uncultured Alphaproteobacteria bacterium. Classification (GTDB taxonomy): domain Bacteria; phylum Pseudomonadota; class Alphaproteobacteria; order Rhizobiales; family Afifellaceae; genus DASWJZ01. The sequence goes on along the minus strand of CAVXFK010000013.1, from coordinate 310,021 downwards.
ACGGGGATCGAGAACATCGTCCGCCACGTCATCCTGAACTCGGCGCCGACGGTGGTGGAGTTCGCGCTGACCGCCGGCATCGTCTGGCACCAGTTCGGCTTCCCCTACGTCGTCGTCATCGCCGCGACGGTCGCGCTCTATGTCTGGTTCACGATCCGCGCGAGCGACTGGCGCATCTCCATCCGCCGCGAGATGAACGATTCCGACACGGACGCACATTCGAAGGCGATCGACTCGCTCCTGAACTACGAGACGGTGAAGTATTTCGGCAACGAGTGGCGCGAGGCGGACCGCTTCGATCGCTCAATGGCGCGCTACGAGCGTGCCGCGGTCAGGACGTGGACGTCGCTTGCGGGTCTCAACGTCGGGCAGGCGGTGATCTTCGGCTCCGGCATGGCGATCTGCATGGTGATGTCGGCGCGCGGCATCCTCGCCGGCAAGCAGACCATCGGCGACTTCGTGCTGATCAACGCCCTTCTGATGCAGCTTTCGATGCCGCTCAATTTCATTGGCTTCGTCTATCGGGAGATCGTGCAGGGGCTCGCTGATATCGAGGCGATGTTCCGCCTTCTCGAAGTGCCGGCCGAGGTCACCGACAAGCGCGGCGCGCCGCCGCTCGTCGTGAGCGAAGGGACGATCCGCTTCGAGGACGTGCATTTCGCTTACGAGCCGTCGCGCCAGATATTGAAGGGCATCAGCTTCGAGGTCCAGGCCAACGCCACGGTTGCCATCGTCGGCCCGTCCGGCGCCGGCAAGTCGACGATCTCGCGGCTGCTCTTCCGCTTCTACGACGTTTCGGACGGCAGGATCACGATCGACGGGCAGGACATTCGCGACATCTCGCAGGAGAGCCTGCGCGCCGCGATCGGCATCGTTCCGCAGGACACCGTCCTCTTCAACGACACGATCGGCTACAACATCCGCTACGGCCGCTGGGACGCCGGCGACGAAGAGGTGCGCGAGGCGGCGCGCAAGGCGCAGGTGGCGCGCTTCATCGAAGGCCTTCCCGCCGGCTACGACACACAGGTCGGCGAGCGCGGGCTGAAGCTTTCCGGCGGCGAGAAGCAGCGCGTCGCAATCGCCCGCACCATTTTGAAGGCGCCGCCGATCCTGGTCCTCGACGAGGCCACCTCGGCGCTCGACACGGCGACGGAACGCGAGATCCAGTCGGCGCTCGAGGAAGTGTCGCAGAACCGCACGGCGCTCGTCATCGCGCACCGGCTATCGACCGTGGTCAACGCCGACCGGATCATCGTGCTTCAAGACGGCGTCATCGCCGAGCAGGGGACACACGGCGAGCTTCTGGCCCACAAGGGCCTCTACGCGGCCATGTGGGAGCGCCAGCGCGAGGTCGACGAGATCGCCGAGCGGCTGCGCCGCACGCGCGAAGAGGCGCGCGAATTCATCCCGCCGGCCTTCGTCCCGGAGGAGGCGGCGGAGTAGGCGGCTTCCCCGCGCGGGCGGCATTGTCTATGAGGCCCGATGCTCCGATCCATCGGCGACGCCATTCCGAACGTCCACCGCGAGGGCTGGCCCTTCATCGCAGGCGCGCTCGCGCTCGCGCTCGTCTTCGCCTTCCTGTTCAAGCCGCTGTTCTGGCTGCTCCTGATCCTCGCCGGATGGATGGCGATCTTCTTTCGCGATCCGGAGCGCGTCGTACCGGTCGCCCGTGGGCTTGTCGTGAGCCCGGCGGATGGGCGGGTGGAGCCGCTCGTCCGCGTGCCGCCGCCCCCGGAGCTCGGCCTCGGCGAAGAGCCCCGCACCCGGGTGTCGATTTTCATGAATGTCTTCGACTGCCATATCAATCGGGCGCCGGTCGGCGGCCGGATCACCGGCGTCGCCTATAAGGCCGGAAAGTTTCTGAGCGCCGATCTCGACAAGGCAAGCGAGGTGAACGAACGGAATGGGCTCATGATCGAGGTTGAAGGAGGCGAGACGGTTGGCGTGGTGCAGATCGCCGGCCTGATTGCCCGGCGGATCGTCTGCTGGACGCGCGAAGGCGCGAACGTCGAGGCGGGCGAGCGGATCGGCATGATCCGCTTCGGCTCGCGTCTCGACGTCTACCTGCCGGAAGGCTCGAGCGTCGTCGCCAATCCCGGGCAGCGCGCGATTGCCGGCGAGACGGTCATTGCGCTCCTTCCGGGCGCGTCTCCGGCACCGCCGTTTTCGACGCGCCGCGACTAGCATACCGATGATTGGCCTCTTTCCTCCCGTCGATCCCGAGGCCAAACGCGGCAGGCCGCGGCGGCGCCTTGTGCCGTTCACGGCGGTCCTCCCGAACCTTGTCACGCTGCTTGGGCTCTGTGCCGGGCTGACGGCGATCCGCATGGCGGTGGAGCACCGTTTCGATCTTGCTATTGCTGGCATCATCTTCGCGATCATCCTTGACGGCATCGACGGCCGTCTGGCGCGCTATTTCCGCGCCTCCTCGCGTTTCGGCGAGCAGCTCGATTCACTCGCGGATTTCGTGAATTTCGGCGTGGCGCCGGCGATCTTCGTGTTCATCTGGCAGCTCGACGCGCTGTCCTCGTTCGGATGGATATGCGCGCTCGTCTTCGCCATCTGCACCGGGCTTCGGCTGGCGCGCTTCAACGCGGCGCTCCTTGCCGAGGAGCCGCACCCGGACTGGCACCGCGACTTCTTCGTCGGGGTGCCCGCGCCGGCCGGCGCCGGTCTGGTACTTTTGCCCTTCTACCTGCAGCGGACGGGCGCGATCGACTTCAGCTCGGCCGCTATCGTCGTCGCCATCTACACTATTGTCATCGCGCTTTTGATGGTGAGCCGGCTCCCGACGCTTTCGGGAAAGCGGTTCGGGCAGCGCATCCACCGCGACCGCGTGCTTCCGGTGCTCGTCATCGCCGTGCTCCTGGTCGCGCTCCTGGCGAGCTATCCTTTCTCGTTCTTGGCGACAGGCGCGATCGCCTACCTGGCACATATCCCGTTTGCATGGCGGGGATGGCAGCGGGCAGCGGCGAAGGCGTCGCGGCTCGTCGAGGAGTCGGACGAGCCCGTCGACTGACGCCTTAGGCTTTTCTCCGCCAAGGTCGCAATTTTGTTCGAAAAGGGCGGTCGGTCGCCTTGCCGAATACTTTTCCTGTGCTAGGCAACGGTGGAGAGCGGGGCGCTCGGAGCCGAAAATGATCCCGAGCCTATTGCGACTGCTGAGTGTCAGCGTCGCGGCATTTTTCTTCGTCCATGCTGCAGCGCAGGCCGGGGACAAGCTTCGCTTCGTCATCGTGACGCATGGAGCAGCGACGGACCGTTTCTGGTCGGCGGTCAAGGATGGCGCCGAGGCGGCCGCCAAGGAAGCCGGCGTCACCGTCGTCTACCGCTCGCCGCAGACTTTTGACGTCGACAAGATGGCCGCGCTCGCCGAAGCCGCAGTCAAGGAAGCGCCGGACGGCCTCGTCTTTTCGATCCCGAATGCCGACGCGCTAGCCCCGCCGATCCACGCCGCGGTCGCCGCGGGCATCCCGGTGATCACCATCAATTCCGGCTTCGACGTCAGCCACTCGCTGGGCGCGCTGCTCCACGTGGGGCAAAGCGAATACGAGGCCGGCCGCGTTGCCGGCGACACGATGCGGAGCCTCGGCGGCAAGAAGGCGCTCTGCCTGAACCATGAGCTCGGCAATGTCGGGCTCGACCTCCGCTGCAAGGGATTCATCGACGGTTTCGCCGGGTCGGTCGAGGTCGTCCAGGTCGATCCCGATCCGAAGAAGGCCGGAAAGACGATTGCGGACAGTCTCGCGGCCGATGCCGAAATCGATTCGATCCTGGCGCTCAGCGCCACCAGCGCCGGCGAGCCCGCTGTCGAGGCCGTGAAGGCGCTTGAGGGGCGGAAGGTCAGGGTCGGAACCTTCGACGTCACCGACACGATGCTGAACGCCGTCGCCGACGGAACCGCCTCCTTCGCGATCGACCAGCAGCCGTTCCTGCAGGGCTATCTGCCGATCGAATACCTGGCCTTGCTAAAGCGCCGCGGTGTCATCCCGGTCTCCAACGTCAGCACCGGCCCACGCCTTGTCACCATGGACGAGGCGAAGCGGCGGCTCGGCCGAAGCGACGGCAGCGACGCCCTTCCTCCCGAGAAGACCGGCGCGACGGAGGAGAAGCCGGTGCCGAGCGGCGGCTGACGCACTCCGCCAAGGACCTGCGGCGAAAAGCCCGGGGCGCCTGCCTAGTTTGAGACGGCGCGGAATCCCGCCGTCCTGAACGGCCGAAGGCGGATTGAATATGACAGCGGCATGAACGCATGATTTCGTGTGCCGCATGAAATCGAACGCAAGTTTCTCGTCGCGAACGACGGCTGGCGCGAGGGGGCGGATCAGGGCCGACGGCTGCGGCAAGCGTATCTTGCTGCGACCGATCGCGCCGCCATACGCGTCCGCATCGAGGACGACGTTGAGGCCGCACTCACCATAAAGAGCGCCAATCCCGGGCTCACCCGCATCGAGTTCGAATACAAGCTGCCGCTTGCCGACGCGGAGGTATTGGCGACGCTGCATGAGGGGAGCGTGCTTGAGAAGACGCGCTTCCAGGTCCGGCATGCGGGGCACAATTGGGAGATCGACGTTTACGACGGCGATAATGAAGGGCTCATCGTCGCCGAGGTAGAGATCGAGAGCGAGACGACGGCGGTGGAGCTTCCGGCCTGGGTCGGACGCGAGGTGACGCACGAGGCCCGCTACTATGCTTCGCATCTCGCAAAGCAGCCGTATCGCATGTGGGCGGATGGAGCAGGGGCGAAGAGCTGACCCATGGCATGGCGGTTTGAGCCGGGCGAAGACCTGCGCAAAGCCTTCGGTCGCGTGGCTGAGGAGGAGATCGCCCGCGTGCGCGCCGGGCTGGCTGGCGAAAAGGATCGCGCCCGCGCGATCCACGAAGCGCGGCAGGGCTTCAAGCGCCTGCGCGCTCTGGCGCGGCTGGCGGCGCCTGCCCTAGGGGAGCGGTTTGCCGTCGAGAACCGGCGCTGGCGGGACGCCGGGCGCCTGCTCTCCGTCTCGCGCGACCGGACCGTGCTCATGGAGAGCTTCGACAAGGCTGTCGCGGAGCTGGACATAGGGCTCTCCGCGAGTGCCGTGCGATCGTTGCGCAAGCGGATCGTCGGCGACGAGATCGCTCTCGACACCGGCGACGTCGACGCGAAGATCGCCGAGGTGCTCGGTATCATCGATGCGGCGCTCGAGGAGCTAGCGGCCGTTGATTGGCCGGACAGCACCGAAGTTTTGACCGCGGGCCTTGAGCGCAGCCAGAAGCGGCTGCGGAAGAGCTGGCGGGAGGCGAAGAAGAGCGGCTCGCCGGAAGCGCTGCACGAATGGCGGAAGCGGGTGAAGGACCAGTCGGCGCAGCTCCGTCTTTTCCGCAACGTCATGCCGCCCGCGCTCGTGGATCAAAGGAGCGAGGCGAAGCAGACGGCGGAACACCTCGGCGAAGAGCACGATCTTTGGCTCCTGTCGGAGCGTGCGGCGGCAGAGTTGGTACCGCCGAGCATCGAGAAGGCGCGCGAGCGGCTGCTGCAGGCGATCGAGAAGCGCCGCACCGTGCTGCGGCGTCTCGCCTTCGAGCGCGGCAAGCCGTTCTCGTCGAAGAGCGCGAAGAGCTTTGCGGGCGAGGTTTGCGATGCCTGGAAGGCGGCCGCCACGCGGACGGGCAAATCGCGGCGGAAGAAGCCGCGCCCAGCGGAGACGAAGCGCCCCGCTACTTCTCAAGCACGTTGAAGACGCCGTCCCAATTGCTCGGCGGATTCGTGGCGAGCGTCCCGAGGCGAATGACGTAGACCTCGTAAAATCTCTGCAGCGACGGCGGCGCGATGTTCCGAAGAGCTTGGACGGCGGAGGTTGCCTTCTTGAACTCGCCGTTCCGATAGGTGGCGAGCATCGCGTTGTGCCTCTCGCGCAAATCGCAGGAACTCCGGCGATTGCGCAAAGGCGTCGTCGCCGAGCAAGGTATAGATCGCGAGGGGCTCGGCGCGCCCCACGACGCGGACGAGGTCGATCTCAAGGATCGCCAAGTCGGAAACGTGTGCGGCGGTGTACTGGGTGACCAGGATCGAGAGGCCATACTGCTTGGTCAGGCTTTCCACCCGCGCTGCGACGTTCACAGAGTTGCCGATCGCCGAGTAGTTGAAGCGCTGCTCGGAGCCGAGATTGCCGACGCAGCACTCGCCGGTGTTCAACCCGATTCCGATCTTGATGGGCGACCCTTCGTTCTTGTTCAGCTCGTCCAGCGCCTTGCTCATGCCGAGGGTCGCCAGGCACGCCTGACGCGGATGATCGGGCGTTGTGATCGGAGCATTCCAGAACGCCATGATGGCGTCGCCGATATATTTGTCGATGGTTGCGCCGGATTGAAGCAGCACGTCGCTCATCGGCGTCAGGAAGCGGTTCAGAAGGCTGGTGATATCCTGCGGGTCCATGTTCTCGGACAACGAGGTGAAGCCGCGAATGTCGCTGAAGAGGATGGTGATCTCGCGCGTCTCGCCGCCGAGCGCGAGCGCAGCCGGGTCATCCGCCAGGCGCTCGACCATCGCCGGCGAGAGATAGAACGCGAAGGCACGGCGCACGAACTGCCGCTCGCGATCGGTGAGGAGAAGGAGGAGAGCTGTCGAGACGATGTAGACGGAGAGCACCGAGGCGCTCGCCAGAATCGGATCGAGCACAAGGTGCCCCCTCGCGAAGGCAAACCAGGACGTTGCCAGCACACCGGCCATGATCACCACCGCGGCGACGGCGCCGAGCAATGGCCCGAAGCTGATCACCGCCGCCAGCAGGATCAGTGTCAGCACCGCGGCGAGCACCATTTCGGCACCAGGCGCCCAATCCGGACGGGTGAGAAACTCGCCGCTCAGGATTTGATCGATTATCTCCGCATGCACCTCGACGCCCGGCTGCGCCGCGGAGCGCGGCGTCGCTACTAGGTCGCGCAGCCCCACCGCGCTGGTCCCGATAAGCACGATCGCGCCGTTGACCTCATCCGCGTGCGTTGCCGCTTTCGCCGGGTCGAGCATGTCGGCCGCTGGAATGCGCGGAACGTCGTTCAGGCCGGAGAAGTAGATGCGGAACTGGCCTGCCGGGCCGGTCGGAACCTGGAAATTTCCGACCTTGAGGGCGGTCATGGCCGGGCGGCCGGTGTCGGCCTCGCCGCTCGCACCAGTCCCGCGGATCACGAAGGAGCTTGCGCCGAGAGCGACGCGGAGCGCCTCGATCGACAGCGCGGGATAAAGCTTGCCATGGTTCATTGAGAGAAGCGGCACCACCCTGACGATGTTGTCGGGGCTGGGTGGAAAGCTATAGAACCCGAGCCCGGTCGCCGCGTCGTTCAGGTTCGGCAAGTTCGCGAGACCACCGCTGAAGTTCAGCAGGTAGGTTTTCGGATCGGCGCCGGCGTAGGCGAAGCCGGCCTTCGGCTTCGGCATGTCGGCTTGGTTCTCGTTCGTGAGCACAACACCGGCGGTGACCGGGTTGCGGGCGAAAGCCTGGGCGAGAAGCTGGTCGTTGTCAGGCAGATCGGCGGGGAGCTCGACCTTCGCGCCGGCTTGCTCGAGGGTCTTTGCCGCGGTGCCAAGCGACGTGCGGTCGGCCTCGGAGAACACGACGTCGAAGGCGATGTCGGCGGCGCCGAGCTGACCGAGCTGGTCAACAAGCTGGGCGATCTGCGAGCGCGGCCACGGCCATTGTCCGATCGTCCGCATCGACGCTTCGTCGATGTCCACGATGACAATCGGCGCGCCGGCTTCCTGTCGCGGTTTCACGTTCTGATAAAAGTCGAAGACCAGCGAGCTCAGTCGGTAGAGGAGGGGAGATTCCCCGCCAAACCAGAAGAGAAGCACGGCGAGCACAAGCAAACCCGCGAGGCTGACCTGCAAGGCGCGCCTTCGATCCTGTCGCCGCGTCGTCGCCGACTTCATTCAGTTGTCCGTTCTCGCCTTGCAGCGCGGCAAGTAAGCGGTGTTTCGGCGGCACGTAAAGTGTCGAGCCGCCCGCACCGCACATGGCTCAGCGGGTCGGCAAATGTTCCGGGCAAGCCGCCAATTTCACCCAAGCATTCAACGAGACCGTGAAAGCAAGGTGCGCGACGGGGCGAGACGATCCTGAATTTTTCATGCTAGTAGGAGTTCGGTAACCTTAAGAAGTTGTTACCCGCGTGGTAACAATTTTCCAAAAGTAGCATACGGCTCGCGCGTGTCGGTGGGCTCCGGCCAGACGCGCAGTCGGAGGGTAGGGGTCATGTTGCGTAATGTGTCGACCGTGGGGGCGGTCGTGGGTCTATTGCTTGCAGGCACCGCGGCGGCCGGTCCTGCATCTGCTCTTGAACCAAGCGGAAGCGCCATTCGGGTCGACCCTGCCGTCAATGCCAACGGAGCGGGCGGCGCGCGGCTGCTTCAGCTCGATGGCGCCGTGTTCATGGGCGACGAGATCGTCGCGAGCCCGAACGGTCTGGCGCAGATCAAGTTCATCGATAACACGCGGCTTGTGATCGGGCCCAACTCGCGGCTCAAGATCGATACGTTTGTCTTCAATCCGGACAACACGGCGAAGAAGGTCACGATCAGCGCCCTGCGCGGCACCTTCCGCTTCATAAGCGGCACCAGCCCGCACAGCGCCTATACGCTCAGGACCCCGTCATCGACGATTGGTGTGCGTGGCACCGTGGTCGACATCAACGTCAGCTCGACGGATTCGAGCATCGTGTTCCAGCAAGGCAGCGGAACGATCTGTGGCCACGGCGGTTGCGTCAACGTTCAGCATACCTGCCAGATCTGGGTGACGCCGCGTTCGGGCGGCGGAGCACCAACCAAGTCGACCGGCATCGACAGAGAACGACGCCTGGCTGTCTCGTTCCCGTTCCTCAATGACCAATCGCAGCTTGCACCGGGCTTCCAGTCCAGTGCCTCGAACTGTGGCGTCGCCGATGCCCGCGTGTTCGGAGCTCCGGTCAGAACCGGGGTGGCAGACGCGGTCAGCTCGTTTTCCTCTCCGCCGTCGTCGCCACCGTCATCGCCGGCGCCGAGTAATCCGCCGGGCGATCACGGGGGGATCAGTTGTGACCGCCCAGGCGATGGTCACAAGGGCGAAGGCCACAAGGGCGAAGGTCACAAGGGCGAGAACCATATGGGTGAGAACCACATGGGCGAGCACCACATGGGCGAGCACCACATAGGCGAGAACCACATGGGCGAGAACCACATGGGCGAGAACCGCATGGGCGAGAGCCATATGGGCGGAGACAAAGAGGGCGATACGTAGAGCCGGACGACGAATGAACGGGGACAGGTTGTCCTTGCTACAAGCGGCGGCGCGAAGCGTCGCCGCTTCGCTTTCCGGGCGGCGCTAGTTGCCGCCGGTCGCGGCTTTTCTGCGAGGAAAGCCTCCGAACAGACGGACGGACCGAGCGCTCGTGCGCGCTTCTCCGCTAATTGTCCGCTGGAGGGAGTGGCTGGGGGACCTGGATTCGAACCAAGATCGACGGAGTCAGAAGTCCGCTGTTCTACCGTTGAACTATCCCCCAAGGAGGGCCGCCGGCTTCCTAACACCGGGCGCTTCAAGGTTTCAAGCGGCCCGGCCGATCCTATCTCTCGCGTCGGGGGCGCCGGGCCGCTAAGGTATTTGGGCCTCCCACCAGGACGTTCAACCGAATGGATGCCGTTCCCGCCGCCGATTTGCCGGCTCCCCTTTCGCATGCGGAAATCCGCAAGATCGTCCTCGGCGTCATGCTGGCGATGTTCCTCGCCGCGCTCGACCAGACGATCGTCGCGACGGCGCTGCCGACGATCGGCCGCGAGCTCAACAATGTCACCGACCTGCCGTGGGTTGTGACCGCCTACCTGCTCGCCGCAACCGCCGCGACCCCGCTGTACGGCAAGCTCAGCGATATTCATGGGCGGCGCGTTACGATCCTCGTGGGCATTGCGACCTTTATCGCCGGGTCGCTGGTCTGCGCGACGGCGCCCAGCATGCTCGTTTTGATTTTTGCGCGCGGGCTGCAGGGGCTCGGCGGCGGCGGCTTGATCTCGCTGGCGCAGACGGCCATGGCCGACGTTGCCGCGCCGCGCGAGCGCGGTCGCTATCAGGCGTATTTCGCCGCGGTCTTTGCCTCAGCCAGCCTCGCGGGGCCGGTGTTCGGCGGGGTTATCGCCGAGCACCTCCATTGGTCTTTCATCTTCTGGATCAACCTGCCGCTCGGCTTTCTCGCCTTCCTGATGGCAAACCGGACCTTGAAGCGCCTGCCGCGCCACGAGCGCTGGCATCGGCTCGACGTGCTCGGCGCGGGTCTGATCACGGCAGCAAGCGTCACGCTGATGCTGGCGCTGAACTGGGGCGGGTCGCGCTACGCGTGGAGCTCGCCGCAAATCCTCGCGCTCTTCGCAGGCTCGCTCATCCTTTGGATATTGTTCTCGCTCCGCCTTCTGACCGCCGAGGAGCCGCTCATCCCCCTGACGGTGCTTCGCGACGGCGTGGTACGCGCAGGAACGATCTCGTCCTGCTTCGGAATGGGCACGCTGATCGGGCTGACCGTGTTCCTGCCGCTCTTCTTCGAGGTTGTGAGCGGACTTTCGGCCGGCGAGTCGGGCCTGGCACTCATTCCGCTCACCGTCGGCGTCGTCTGCGGGGCGACGTTCGTGGGGCGTCGCCTCCCGCGTGTCACGCACTACAAGCGGCTGCCGCTCGTCGGAACGCTCGTTGCCTGCGGTGGCTGCATCGTGCTTTCGTTCTTCGCCGCGCGAATGTCGCTGCTCCTGCTCGACGCGACGCTCGCGGTGATAAGCATCGCGATGGGCACGATGCTGCCGGTCACGACCGTGGCCGTGCAGAACGCTGTCGCTCCGCAGCAGCTTGGAACGACAACCGCCGCGATCGGATTCTTTCGCCAGCTTGGCGGCGCGCTGATGGTGGCGGTGCTCGGTGCCGTCGTGCTCGGACTTCGCGCGGAACCCGACGGTGCCGTGCGTGATGTGCTCAGCGCTGGGGCAAGCGCCGAGCAGATCGGGCACTTCAGGGCGATGTTCCTCGTTGCCGCCGCCGGCTACGCGCTCGCGTTTCTCTTCCTGCTCGGAATGGAGGAGCGCCCGCTTCGCGGCCGCGTCGGACCGCCCGGATAGCCGACAGGCACGACGTTTGCTTCGTCACCGTCGAGGGCCTATCCTGTCTGCAACGCGGAGGGCCGAAAGGCCCTCGAAAGCGAGCAAGATATGGATAAGGGCACGGGCTCGGCGAATCCGGGTTCACTGCCCGGCTCGACATCGGACTCCGCGGAGGCCTTCGCTGCGGCGAGGGGTGCATCCGCCCGCGGTGTCCTGGCAACGGCTTCCGAGCCAGCCGCCACTGCCCCTGCGCCGTTCGGACGGGGGGAGGGCGGAAGCCGCCGGGCCGGGAATAATTTCCGTCGCGGGCGCTATGGGCGCCGGCCGGAGCGTGGGCCGTTTTATGCCGCGCTCGATCTCGGCACCAACAATTGCCGGCTGCTGATCGCCGAGCCGTCGCGCGACGGCTTCCGCGTGGTCGATTCTTTTTCGCGCATCGTGCGGCTCGGCGAGGGCGTGGCGCAGAATGGGCGGCTCGGCATAGATGCGATGGAGCGCGCCATCGGGGCGCTTCGCATATGCGGCCAAAAACTCAGACCAGCGCCCGATGGCGGGCGCCCGGCTGATCGCCACACAGGCCTGCCGCGTTGCCGAGAATGGCATGCATTTCCTGAACCGCGTGCGCGATGAGGTCGGGCTCGACCTTGAGATCGTCGACCGGCGCACGGAGGCGCGGCTTGCGGCGGAGGGCTGCTTCTCGCTGCTTGATCCTGAGACGGAGGGCGCGGTGCTCTTCGACATCGGCGGCGGGTCGTCGGAAATCGTGTGGCTCGACCGGCGCAAGGCGCGCCGCCGCGGCGGCCTGGTGCGCGCGTGGGTCTCGCTGCCGGTCGGCGTCGTCACGCTCGCAGAGCGGCACGGCGGCATCGACGTCGACGACCAGGTCTTCGAGTCGATGGTCGACGACGTCCGCTCCGAGTTCCACCGCTTCCGCGCGCGCGATGCGCTGAAGGAGGCCGTCGAAGGCCGCGCCTTCCACTATCTCGGCACCTCCGGCACCGTGACGACGCTCGCCGGCGTGCACCTCGACCTGCCACGCTACGACCGCCGCCAGGTCGACGGGCTCTGGATGGAGGAAAACGACATCGCGCGGATGATGACCAAGATCCGCGGCATGGATTACGACGCGCGCCGTGACAACCCATGCATCGGGCGCGAGCGCGCCGATCTGGTGCTCGCCGGCTGCGCCGTGTTCGAGGCGATCAGGCGCGAGTGGAAATGCAGCCGGCTGCGCGTCGCCGATCGGGGCTTACGCGAAGGCATTTTGATGCAATTGATGCGTGCCGACGGCCATCTCGGCCCGCGCGGCCATCCGGCGTCCGCCGGCGCGCACCCGCAGTGAAGACGCGCGGCGGCGCCGGCCAGCGAGAGCTACGGACGCGGCTCAAGACTGCGCGAAAGCGCAAGGCCTCGTCGCAACGCTGGCTCGAGCGGCAGCTGAACGACCCTTACGTCGCGCGCTCCAAGCGCGAGGGCTATCGCTCGCGCGCTGCCTACAAACTTATCGAGATCGACGACCGCTTCGGCTTGTTGAAGCCCGGGAGGCGAGTGGTCGATCTCGGGGCGGCGCCGGGCGGCTGGTCGCAGGTGGCGGCGGACCGCGTCGGCTCAACCGATACCGAGCCGCTGGTGGTCGCCATCGACTATCTCGGCATGGACGCGCTTCCCGGCGTGGTCGTCATCGAAAAGGATTTTCTAAACGCTGACGCGCCAGACCTGATCGTCAAGGCGTTGCACGGCGCGAAGGCCGACGTCGTGCTCTCCGACATGGCGGCACCGACGACCGGGCACCGCGCGACTGACCACCTGCGCATCGTGGCGCTTTGCGAAGCCGCCGCCGATTTCGCCCGCGATGTGCTGAGGCCGGGCGGCGCTTTCCTCGCAAAAGTCTTTCGCGGCGGCACGGAGAACAAGCTCCTCGCCGATCTGAAGCGCGATTTCACCAAGGTGCAGCATGTGAAGCCGCCGGCAAGCCGCTCCGACAGCCCGGAGCTCTACCTGCTCGCGACCGGCTTCCGCGGCGGCGGATGACGAAGTCGCAGGCGGCGCGCGCCGCCCTCAAGGAATGACGATCACCGGGCGGTTCGAGAGGCTCACGAGCTTCTGCGACACGCTGCCGAGAAGCAGGGCCGCGACGCCACTTGCGCCACGCTTGCCGACCACGATCGCGTCCGCGTCCCTGTCCTCGGCGATTCTTGCGATGGCCTGGCTAACATCTCCGGTCAGCGATTCGATCTCCACCGTCGCGGCGCCGAGGTGCAGCGCCTTGTCCCTGGCTATTGCCAGCATCTCAGCCGAGTTCGATTGCAAGAGCTCGTCGAGCCACGCGCTCTGCGAACGCGTGAACTGCCGGAAGACTTCGCCCGGCAGGCCATAGCCGCCGATGACGTTCGCGATCAGGAGCGTCGCTCCGGATTGCTTGGCGAGTCTTGGCGGCGTATTCGACGGCACGGTTGGCGCCTTCGGAGCCGTCGGTCGCGACCAATATCCGCTTCATCCTCGGCCTTTCTCCCGGCTTCCTGCGTACGGGTACATGCCGCACGAGCCAGGTCTCGACCCGCGACAGATGCGCGGCCTGGCGGCGGCCGCGATGCATGAACTCCTGGTAGGCCAGCATCTTGAAGCCGCTGTTGACCAGAAACCAGGCGAGCGAATAGGCCCACACGAGAAGCGCATAGCGCCAGCCGATCGGTGTGATGAACCAGCCATAGACGGCGGCGAGCGTGCCGATGACCTGCGTCGTCTCGGTCGCCACGACAAGCTTCCAGCTCGGCCAGGGATGCTGCCAGATCGGCCCCTTGTTGCGGGTGAGGTAGATGGTCATGTGGCCGGCGACCAGGAGCTTCAGGAAGATCAGCGACTGAACCTCCGGCCGCGGCAGGTGCAGCCAGTTCTCGGCCAGCCAGAAGATGCCGAAGGATGCCACAACGCCGAGCCCGCCGAGCACGACGGCAAGCGTCAGCGTGAGGGGCATGTCCCAGCGAACCGGGCGCTCCGCGACAGGTGCGTTGTCATAGGCAATCATCATGATCGGCAGATCGTTGAAGAGCGCGAGCAGAACGATCATCACCGCCGTGACGGGATAGAAGTTGAAGACAAGAATCGAGAGCGTCATGAAGAGGAGCACGCGGATCGTCTCGGAGATGCGATAGATCGCGTAACCGGTCATGCGCTCGAAGATGCGGCGCGCTTCCTCGATGCCGGTGGTGATCACGGAGAGGCCCTGTGCGGTCAGCACCACATCGGCTGCCGCGCGCGCCGCGTCGGTGGCGCCGCTGACGGCGATCCCGACGTCGGCCTGCTTGAGCGCCGGCGCGTCGTTCACGCCGTCTCCCGTCATCCCGACGATGTGGTTGCGCCCCTGCAGGGTCTTTACGATCGCATATTTGTGCTCAGGGAAGACACGGGCGTAGCCATCGGCCGCCTCCACCGCGTCGGGATCCAGGGTCTTGTCGTCCTTGCCGAACGCCTGGTCGGCCGGAAGGATGTTGGTGCCGAGACCGAGCGTGCCGGCGATCTCGCGCGCGATCGCTTCGTGGTCGCCGGTGACCATCTTGATCCTGAGGCCCATCTCCGTGGCTCTCTCGATCGTGGCCTTGGCGTCCTCCCGCGGCGGATCAAAGAGTGGCAGAAGGCCGAGGAAGCGCCAGCGGGAATCGGTCCCGTCCCGGCGCGCGACGCCCAGTGTGCGGTAGCCCCTGGCGCCGAAGCGGGTGACGGCGTCGCCGGCGCGCGTTGCGATGTCCTCCGGCGGCTTTGTCAGGTCCAGAATGACCTGCGGCGCGCCCTTCGCAACCTGGAAGCTCTTGCCGCCAAAGGTGATCGTCGCCTCGATGCGCTTGCGCACGGGATCGAAGGGCTTGAATGCGGTCACCTGATAGCCTGAGAGCTGACCCGGCTCGTGAAGCCCGGCCATCACAGCCTGGTCGATGGCGTCGCCGCCTTCCTGGCGCGAGGCGAGCGCGGCTGCGAGCAGCAGCTCTTCCATGCTTCCGGCTTCGTAGACTTCCGAATCGCCAAGCGTCAGCTTGTTCTGCGTCAGCGTGCCGGTCTTGTCGCAGCAAAGAACGTCGACACCCGCCATCTCCTCGATCGAGACGAGCCGCGAGACGATCGCTTTCATCCGCGCGAGCCGCTCCGCACCGACCGCCATCGTGACCGAAAGCACCGCCGGCAGTGCGACCGGGATGGCAGCGACCGTGAGGATCAGTGCGAAGAGCAGCGTCTCGACCAGGGGGTCGCCGCGGAAGAGGGCGACGACCAGGATCAGCGCCACAAGCCCGATGGTGCAGAGGATCAGGAAGTTCCCGATGCGCAGAACGGCCCGCTGGAAGTGCGACACGGCGCCGGCGCTTTGCACGAGGCGGGCCGTCTGCCCGAAATAGGTTTTCATGCCGGTCGCCGTCACGACCGCGTGCATCTCGCCGAGCTTGGCGACGGAGCCGGAGTAGACGGTGTCGCCTGCCGCCTTGTCGACCGGCAGGGACTCGCCGGTCAGCGCTGACTGATCGACGCTCAGAAAATCGCCACTCGTCAGGCGGGCGTCGGCCGGGACGATGTTGCCGAGCCCGATCTCGATCACGTCGCCGGGCACGAGCAGGCGCGCCGGCAAATCTCGCCACTTGCCTCCGCGCAGCACCCGCGCCTGCAGCGCCAGCTGTTGCTTCAGCGCGGCAATCGCGGTGTCGGCCTTCGACTCCTGCCAGAATCCGACGCCCGCGTTCAGCACCAGCATGACGGCGATGATGCCGAAGTCTTCCCAATGGCGCACGACCGCCGACAGCACCGCTGCGACTTCGATCATCCACGGGATCGGGCCCCAGAAATAGGAGGCGAGCTTGGCGAGCGCGCTGACGTGCTCCTCGACGAGCGCGTTCTCCCCGTATTGCTCGAGCCGCCGCGCAGCCTCTTCCTCGCTTAGGCCGACGGTGTCGCCGGCGTCGGAAGGGGGCGCTCCGGCGTCCGAAGCGGCTGCTGTTCGCTGCTGCTCTTCCGTCATCGCCAATTCCGCTCGGAGTGCACTTGGCAGCTCTGGGTTAAATCGGGGTTCTCCTCAAGTTACCATCCGTTCACCGCAAACTGCGGCGAAAGGCAGCGGCTTCCTTCAAACTCGGCGGCCCTAGCCGCGCTCGCGCATCACGGTGACGGGGTCGGGTGCCGGCTGACGGCCCGACACTTCATCGCCTGCGTCGCGTGACAGAAGCAGGAACGGCACGACGGAGGCGACCGAGAAGAGCGCGATCACGATGAAGGCGGGGCCGAACGAGCTTGCCTCGATGACGCCGCCGCTCATCCGCGTGGTCAGCTCAAGCGTGATCGCGCCGACCGAGATGCCGACCGAAAGCGACAATTGCTGCGCGACGCTTGCCAGCGATGTCGCCCGGCTCATCCGTTCCGGCGGCACGTCGGCATAGCTCAACGCGTTGACGCTCGTGAATTGCAGCGAGCGGAAGAATCCGCCGATCAGGAGCAGCGCGGTGATCAGCGGGATGGGCGTCGTCGGCGTGAAGGTCGCGGGCAGCGCGACGAATGCGCCGGCGATCAAGGCGTTCGACGTCAGAACGTTGCGGAAGCCGAAGCGGCGCAGGATCGGCTGCGCCGCGAATTTCATGGCGATCGCGCCGACGGCGGCGGCGAAGGTGATCGAGCCGGATTTGAACGGCGACAGCCCGAAGCCGACCTGCAGCAGAAGCGGCAGCAGGAACGGCGTGGCGCCGACGCCGAGCCGGAACAGCAGGGCGCCGCTCATTGCTGCGGCGAATGACGGGATGCGGAAGAGCGAGAGATCGAGGATCGGGTTTGCGACACGCCGGCTGTGAACAACGTAGCCGGCGATGAGCACCGCGCCGCCGATCAGGAGCGCGAGCGTCAGGCTCTTCGGCAGCAGCCCGAGCCCGAGCGCGGTCGAGCCCGACATGAAGCCGGCGAGGCCGAATGCCGAAAGCGCGAAGCCGCGGAGATCGAAGCGTCTCGGCTCGTCGCCGTGGAGGTTCGGGACGAAGAGCGTCGCGAGCACCAGCCCGAGAATGCCGACCGGCACGTTGATCCAAAAAATCCAGCGCCATTGGAAATATGTGGTGATGAAGCCGCCGAGCGGCGGGCCGACCACGGGGCCGATCAGCGCAGGCACCGTCAGCCAGGCGAGCGAGCCGACGAGCTCGCGCTTTGGCACCGACCTCAGGATCACCAGACGGCCGACCGGTACCATCATGGCGCCGCCGATTCCCTGGATCACGCGGGCGAGCACCAGCGAGCCGATGGAGCCTGAGAAGCCGCAAAGGATCGAGCCGGCCGTGAAGGTCGCGATCGCGAGCCGAAAGACGTTGCGGGCGCCGTGGCGATCGGCGAGCCAGCCGGACGCCGGCAGGAAGACCGCGATCGCGAGGAGGTAGGAGGTGAGCGCCAGTTTCAGGTGGATCGGGCTCTCGCCGAAGTCCTTCGCGATCGCCGGAAGCGCGGTGGAGAGAACGGTCGAATTGAGGTTCTCCATGAAAAGCGCGCAGGCGACGATAAGCGGCAGAAGGATGCGGTCGGGCACGTGCGAGGCCGAAAAGAGGGAGGCGGGAGGGATACGCATCCCTATCACGCAAAGCGGCCGATCCGTCCATAGGGCGGACGAACTGGCCTCATCTTGACCTTGAGCCGGCGTAAGGTCCTCGCCGGCGCTGGAATGTGAGCGGAGGCTCGTCAGAGCCTTTCCCTTCGCTCGGCCGCCGTGTCAGTGACCCCCGCCAACCCTGAGCCGATTTTTTCGACGCTGCCGCTCCAGCCTGCGCTCGCCCTTGTAGCGGGCGAAAAACGCCTCAATTGGCCGAACGTATTGTGGAAAGCATCTGCGCAGCGTTCAAGTTACCAAGCGCCGCTCC
Organism: uncultured Alphaproteobacteria bacterium; assembly: GCA_963761005.1. GTDB lineage: Bacteria > Pseudomonadota > Alphaproteobacteria > Rhizobiales > Afifellaceae > DASWJZ01. The sequence continues at coordinate 292,075 of CAVXFK010000013.1, read as the reverse complement.
CTGCCCGGCGAACGCTTCGGCGCTGGTGTAGTCGCCGACTGCAAATTTTGTTGCGGCGATGTTGCCGTACAGCTTTCCCAGGACTCCGGCCTCGCGCCAAGCATTTGCGACCCTGTCGTCCTCAAGCCCCGTCAGAGCAAGGCCATAGACCGTGGATGCGGCCTCCGCGTTGCGGTTTTGCAGCGCCAGATGGCCTAGATTGTTGATTACCCAACCAGTGCGTTCGGGGGTTGAACCCGGCACCGCGAGAGCGAGTTCGTAGTAGCTGGAGCGCAGCGCTGGCGACGGGGCATTCCGCGCTAGTTGGTAGATGTCCCCGGAGCCAATGTCGGCCGCGGCAATGACGCTCGTGTTCAGTTCCTCGACCGCCGCAGGCACCGACGATGCCAACTGAATTCCGCCAGCGACAAACGCGAAGTCGCTGAATGATACGGGCATAAAATAACCCTGCTCGCTGAAGGCCGCTTTGACTTCCGTGAATTTGGTGGGATCGGCGCTCAAATCCTGGATCCAGGCGTACTGATACTTGCGGAAAAGGCGGACAAGGTACGTGACGACTGTCGGGTCTTCGAGGAGATGAGCATGATCCTTCGCGAGGCATGTCCTGACCTGTCGTGGGTCGCGTAGCGCGACTTCGTCCTCCGGCACAGTGCCGTCTCCGAAGTCTTGTTCAGAGTCGATCTTTCTCAGTTTCGCTTCGCTGCTAACATCTAGCGTCACGTGTGAGGGCGTGTCCATTTGATCGTGGCGGCCGACAAAATAGTCCACGCGTGGCGCTAAGGCTGGATCGAACTCATAAGTAGCAAGATCGCAGAGAAACGCCTCGGCCTCTCGGAGGCGGGTTTCGAGGAACGTATAGTATTTGGCTTCCTCTCCTTGCAGATCGCGATGGAGAGGCATGCCCAACCGCTTCCAAGTATTCGCCGAGAATATGTCGATGTCGGTGTGTTTTCCGGTATCCGTCTGAACGCTGACGATATCGTTCCGCTTGCCGGTGAACGCGCAACGCCGCGATGCTTCGATTGGCAGCAACTCGTACGGTGACTCAAACCAGATGCCGTAGTTGTTCAAGCCTGCGGCCACATAGCGGTCAACCGGCTTCAGCCCCGCCAGGGCGAATTGATCTGCGATCGACGACAGGGCCTTGGGCGCACCGAGATGCGGCGTTCCGACGAACATGATCTCGTCAATCTTCAGGAAGGATCTCAGGCTGGACTGATCGGGGCAAAGCGCATCGGTGTCGTAGTAGGACCGAAAGAATTCCTTGAGCACGAGTCCACCCATGCTGTGGGCGACAAAGATGATGCTCTTGTCGGACAGGTATGCGCGTCGGCCGCAAATGAAGTCAAAGAAGTCTTTTGCTGATTTCCTGTTCGACTGCCGCCAGTCGTATGCAAATGGTAAGAGCGGGTCGTATCCGAGGTAGCGCTGGCTGGTAATCTCTGCAAGGGCCTCCTTATAAACGCTGAAACGGAATTTGACCTTCAGAAGGCTTAATTCCGCTTCGCTCAGAATGTCTGCTCGTGTCTTTCTCCTTGGATCGAACGCCAGCATGGGGTCGTTGAAAGACGAACCCCAGAACACATTGCCCGTTTGGACGTCAGTCAGCTTTGATCCGAGAATGCCGGGGAGAAGAACCACGAGCGGGTTTGACGGCGGTCGGCGACTGCCGCTCAGACCGGAAAGCATGTCACCCGCCGCGCTGAGCGAGGCGGGTCTGATCGGAGGATATGCGGATGCCGCGACCGCAACTGATGAAATCGCTACGAGTACAGCGAAGACCCGCCCGCTCAGCCAAGCCCAGGCTGTTGGAGATCTGGCAAGTTCACCGGACGCCATTGTGCTTGAAAGGCTACCACTCCTCTTGATTGTATTAAAGCCCTTGGTTGAAGCGAGCGGGTGCGCCGCCGCAGAGAACCTTTCCCTTCGCTCGGCTGCCGTGTTAGTGACCCCCGCCAACCCCTGAGCCGATTCTTTTCGACGCGGCCGCTCTGGCCCGCATTCGGCACCCCATTTTCGGAGGCTGGCATGGCCCGCATCGTCGACGTCGTTACCGGCCGCGAGGCGCTCACCTTCGACGATGTGCTGCTTCGACCCGGACGCTCCGAGGTCATGCCGGCCGACACCGACATCGCGAGCCGGCTGACGCGCTCGATCAGCCTCAACCTTCCGATCCTTTCCGCCGCCATGGACACGGTGACGGAGTCGCGGCTTGCGATCGCCATGGCGCAGGCCGGCGGCATCGGCGTCATCCACCGCAACTTCGACCCGGACGCTCAGGCCGAAGAAGTCCGGCAGGTGAAGAAGTTCGAGTCCGGCATGGTCGTGAACCCGGTCGTGATCGGGCCCGACGCGACACTCGCCGACGCGCTGGCGCTGATGAAAGCCTATCGGATCTCCGGTATCCCCGTGGTCGAGGGCGCCGGCACGGGTGGGCTGGTGGTGGGGAAGCTCGTCGGCATCCTGACCAACCGCGACGTGCGCTTCGCTTCCGATCCGAAGCAGCGCGTCTCGGAGCTGATGACCTATGAGCGGCTGATCAAGGTGGCGGAGAATGTCAGCCAGGACGAGGCGAAGCGGCTGCTCCACCAGTACCGCATAGAGAAGCTTCTGGTCGTCGATTCCGACGAGAACTGCATCGGGCTGGTCACGGTGAAGGACATCGAGAAGGCGCAGCTCAATCCGTTCGCCTCGAAGGACGATCAGGGACGGCTCAGGGTGGCCGCGGCAACGACGGTCGGCGACGCAGGGCTGCACCGCACCGAGCGCCTGCTCGCGGCGGGCTGCGACGTGATCGTGGTCGACACCGCGCACGGGCACTCCGAGAAGGTGCTTGCTGCGGTCGCCGCGGTGAAGCACATGTCGAACGAGACGCAGGTGATCGCGGGGAACGTCGCGACCGGCGAGGCGGCGCGCGCGCTGATCGACAACGGCGCCGACGCGATCAAGGTCGGCATCGGCCCCGGCTCGATCTGCACCACTCGCATCGTCGCCGGCGTCGGCGTGCCGCAACTCACGGCGCTGATGGACACCGTTGCCGTTGCCGAAAAGGCCGGCGTGCCGATCATCGCCGACGGCGGCATCAAGTATTCCGGCGATCTCGCGAAGGCGCTCGCGGCAGGCGCCTCGGTCGCCATGGTCGGCGCGCTGCTCGCCGGCACTGAAGAGAGCCCTGGCGAGGTCTATCTCTATCAAGGCCGGAGCTACAAATCCTACCGCGGCATGGGCTCGGTCGGCGCGATGGCGCGGGGCTCCGCCGACCGTTACTTCCAGGCCGAGATCCGCGACACGCTGAAGCTCGTGCCGGAGGGGATCGAGGGGCAGGTGCCCTACAAGGGCCCGGCCGCGAACGTGCTCCATCAGCTGGCCGGGGGCCTGCGCGCGGCGATGGGCTATGTCGGGGCAAAGACACTCGCGGAATTCCGGCAGAAGGCCGAGTTCGTGCGCATCTCCGGCTCCGCCTGGCGGGAGAGCCACGTGCACGACGTGACCATCACGCGCGAGAGCCCGAACTACCCCGGCACAGCCTGATGAGGTCGCGCGGGCTGATCGTTGCACATTTCTTCGCGGCCTAGGGCCGGCTTCGCCAAATGGTCCGTGCGTTCCTCGTTCCCTTCATCCTCCACTTCGGGCTGGTCGCCTTTCTCTTTGCGTGGCTTACGCTTGGGCGCCTTGTAGCCGTCAGGCGCGGCGAGGCGAAGCTTGCCGACTTTCGCCACGTCGAGGGCGATCCGCCCAGCCTCGTGCCGATCGCGCGCAATCTCTCCAATCAGTTTCAGCTGCCGACGATCGCCTGGTTCTCCGCGGCGCTCCTCATCTTCTACGGTGCGGTCGGACATCTCGATGTCGCTGCCGCGTGGGTTTTCCTGGTCGGGCGCGTCATCCATACCTTCGTGCAGACGATGACCGGGAACGTCGGGCTGCGCGGAATCGTCTTCCTGATCAACGCCGCTGGCGTCCTCTTTCTCTCCGGGCACCTCGCCTGGCTCGTGCTTTGGGCGCGGATCGGATGAAGCTTGCGGGCCGCCTTGCCGCGGCGATCGAGATTCTCGCCGATCTTGAATCCCGTCACCGGCCCGCTGCGGACGCGCTCAAGGATTGGGGACTCTCGCACCGGTTCGCCGGCTCCGGCGACCGCGGCGCGATCGCCAATCTCGTCTACGACGCGCTCCGCAAGCGCTCGTCACTCGCCTGGCGCATGGGCGGCGACACGCCGTGGCATCTCGTGCTCAGCACTGCGGTCTTCGAATGGGGCGAGACACCGATTGCGCTGAACGCCGCGTTTACCGACGACAAGCATGCGCCAGCGCAAATCCCCGATGCGCTGATCGGAAAGGTAGGCACCGCCGATCTTTCCGGCGCGCCGGATCATGTTCGTGCCGATGTCCCGGAATGGCTCGCGCCGCATTTTCAAGCGGCGCTCGGGCCGGATTGGGTCGCGGAAGGGGAGGCCCTTGCCGGTCGGCCGCCGCTCGATCTGAGAGTCAACACGCTCAAGGCCGAGCGCGAGAAGGTCGCGCACCGGCTTGCCCGCCTTGAAGCCACGCCAACTCCTTACTCGCCGGTCGGCCTCCGAATTCCGCCAAGCGCCGGCACGCGACGGCATCCGAATGTGCAGGCCGAAGAAGCCTTCCAGCGCGGGCGCTTCGAGGTGCAGGATGAAGGAAGCCAGCTTTGCGCGATCCTCGTGGGCGGCAAGCCGGGGGAGCAGGTGCTCGATCTCTGCGCCGGCTCCGGCGGCAAGACGCTGGCGCTCGCCGCCGCCATGGAAAACCGCGGGCAGATCTATGCGACAGACTCCGACAAGAGCCGACTCGCGCCGATCTTCGAGCGGCTCAGGCGCGCCGGTGCCCGTAACGTTCAGGTCCGGCCGCCCGAGCCGAACGCGCTCGACGACCTCGTGGGGCAGATGGATCGCGTGCTCGTCGATGCGCCTTGCACCGGCACCGGCGTTTGGCGGCGCCGGCCCGACGCCAAGTGGCGGGTGACCCCTGATGCGCTTGCCAGGCGGATCGCCGAGCAGGACGCCGTCCTTAGGGAGGCGGCGCGCTTTGTGAAGCCCGGCGGTGTTCTCGTCTACGCGACCTGCTCGCTTCTGCCGCCGGAGAACGGCGAGCACGTCGCCGGCTTCCTCGGCGCGCATCCGGACTTCCGCGCGCTTGCGATGATTGAAGTCTGGAACAGCGCACTTCCGGACGTTGCACCTCCGGCGGAGGCGCTTCAGGCAACGTCGCTTTTGCTCACGCCGCGGCGGTCGGGAACTGACGGCTTCTTCCTCGCAGCGCTCAAGCGCGAGTAACGGCCTTTCGCATTGCAACGTGATTAAGCGTGCGCCACATGCAGCGGCGAGACGCGATGATCCGCAGGAGAGCAGGAATGGCTCACAAACAAACGAAGCCCATCGAACTCCACTATTGGCCGACGCCAAACGGCTGGAAGATCAACATCTTCCTGGAAGAGGCCGGCGTCCCATACGAGCTCAAATACGTGAACATCGGCAAGGGCGAGCAGTTCGAGCCATCGTTCCTGGCGATCGCGCCGAACAACCGGATGCCGGCAATCGTCGATCCGGAAGGGCCGGACGGGAAGCCGATCTCGGTGTTCGAGTCTGCCGCCATCCTGATCTATCTCGGCAGAAAATTCGGCAAGTTCTACGGCACCGACGAGCGGAGCCGCGTGGCGGTCGAGGAATGGCTGATGTGGCAGGTCGCGAATGTCGGCCCGGTGTTCGGCCACAACAACCACTTCCGCAACTATGCGCCGGAGAAGGTGCCATACGGCATCAAGCGCTTCGGCGATGAGGCGCACCGTCTCTACGGCGTGATGAACAAGCGCCTTGCGGGCCGTGACTTCGTCGCCGGCGATTATTCGATCGCCGACATGGCGCTGATCGGCTGGATCAAGACCTACGAGCGACAGGGGATCGACATCGCGGAGTTCCCAAATGTCGGCAAATGGATCGACCGGATGCTCGCCCGCCCGGCGGTAGCGAAAGCAATCGAGATGCGGCGCGATCCGCCCGTCGATTTGTCGAAAGACAAGGAGGCGCAGAAGATCCTCTTCGGGCAGCGCGCAGTCTGAGAAAATCGCGCGGCCTGGGCTGCCCGCGCCGCGCATCGTCTGATGCCTAATTGCCGCGGTGGTGAACGATCGGCAAATAACGGCGCCTTTGTCGCGACAATAGCAGAGTTCAAAAGATCAATCTTTCCAGTAGGTTGGGTCAAATCGTTCGAAGCTCATAAACCCTTCATGAACCATTTGGTCACGCTTCGTTAAGCCTCCCCGTTAACGCTGAGCATTACGGGGCGGCCGAAGATCGGGATGCGAAAGACGGACCGAACCGTCGACCAATGGGGATTGCGGTCAAATGAGCTTGCAGATGGAAACGGGCGGCGTCGTTGACATGCCGCATGACTTCTTCGAACTGGGTCTGGCGTACTCGACCGGCCGCGAGGGGCAGGTCGATCTCGTCGAGGCGCACAAGTGGTTCAACATCGCCGCCGCGCGCGGTGACCGGATCGCGGCGCAGCATCGCGAAGAACTCGCCAGCGAAATGAGCCGAGCGCAAATCGCGGCGGCGCTCCGGGCAGCGCGCGAATGGATCTCGGGCCGCTAGAGGCGGCTCAGCCCATCGCGCCTTCGAGCAGCGTCCGATAGTCCTCCGCCGTAGGCTGGCGGGGATTGGTCGGCGTTGAGTGGTCGGCGAGGGCGCGTTCGACGAGCCACGGAAACATCGTTTCCGTGACGCCGAGCACGGCGAGGCCCCCGGGGATGCCGAGGTCGGTATTGAGACTGTCGAGCGCGTCGGCGAGGTCCGTGCCCTCGGAAAGACCCATCGCCGTCTTCAGCCGCTCGATCTTGTCGCCGACATGCGAGGCGTTGAAGCGTACGACGCCGGGCATCAGGATGGCGTTCAGTGTGCCGTGGTGCAGCTTCAGGTCCGGCAGACCGCCGAGCGCATGGCTCAGCGCGTGCACGGCGCCGAGCCCCTTCTGAAACGACAGGCCGCCTTCGAGCGCGGCCATCATCATCTCGCTCCTGGCCTCGAGGTCGTCACCTCGCGAATGCGCGCGCCGGATGTTCGTCCACACGCGCCGCGCACCGTCGAGCCCGATCGCTTCGGCGGGCGGGTTGATGCGCGGCGAGAGGAACGTCTCGATGCAATGCGAGAGCGCGTCGAGGCCGGTCGCGGCGGTCAGGCGAGGGGGGAGCCGGAGCGTCAGCTCAGGATCGCAGATCGCCCGCTTTGGAATCAGATGCGGGCTGATCACGCCGAGCTTGCGCCCGTCGTTCAGAGTGAGAAGCGCGGCGCGGCCGACTTCCGCGCCTGTGCCCGCCGTCGTCGGCATGGCGATGACCGGCGCGACGCCGGCGCTGATCCGTGCCGCCCCGCCATAGATCGCTGCGTATGTCTCAACCGGTCCCGGGTGCGTCGCAAGGAGTGCCACGCCCTTCGCAAGATCGATCGGCGAGCCGCCGCCGACGGCGATGACCGCGTCGCATCTCTCTTCGCGATAGGCTGCAAGCGCGGCCTTGACCGCGGCCTCGGTCGGATTGGCGGGGACGTCGAGGAAGCGCGGCGCGTCAAAGCCACGGATCGCCTCGTCGAGAATTCCTTCGGCTGCGACGCCGCGGTCGCTGACGACAAGCGGCTTCTTGATGCCGAGCTCGTTCAGCGCGCGTGAAAGCGTCTTCCGCGATCCCGGGCCAAATTCGATCGTGGTCAGATAGAGGATGGTGCTCATGGCGAGAAACGCCGCCGAATTGTGGACTCGAAGCCGACTCTATCCCGGGTCGGTCGCTCGGCGAACGTAGAAGCGCGGACGTGATGATAAATGGCGGAGAGGATGGGATTCGAACCCACGAGACAGCTCAACACCGTCTACTCCCTTAGCAGGGGAGCGCCTTCGACCGCTCGGCCACCTCTCCGCCGCCGGAGATGCGGGGTTTCCGGCCCGCGGTCAACCCTGTCGGTGGCGGCCGAGGCTCGCATGTCGCTTCAATTCTCGCTCGCAAGGTCGCCAAGCGCGGCCTTCAACGGCCCGAGATGCTTGTCGTAGTGGCGCCAGCGCTCGACCGATGTCCGATAGATCGGCTGGCGCACTTGTGCCCGACTCGCCGTGTAGACGGGGCGCTCCAACGCATGAAAATCGAGGCATGCCGGATCCCACGGAAGCCCGACCTGGTCGATCAGCTTACGGGCGTTTTCCTCAAGCGACGCCGTGAGGTGCTCATAGTCTGACTCGTAGATCTGCCCGGGGAGGGCAGACTTCCAGTAGTCCATTAGGCTCACGTAAGCGCGGTAGTAGGCGCCGAGAGTCGGCAGGTCCGCGAGATAGGGGTGACCCGCGATATCCAGCCCGACGGTGAAACAGGAGACACACGTATCGAGCGCGTTGCGACGACAATGAATGATCTTCGCGTTCGGGAAAAGGAGCCTGATAAGGCCGAGATGCTCGAAGTTGTGGGGCATCTTGTCGACAACGCGCGCCGCCGTGGGAGATGTCTCATCGAGGACGGCGAGATATTTTTCCGCGAGCTCCTGCGTCTCCGCCTTCGTCAGCGTCAGCATGCGGTTGGTGAGCGTGTGCTCGTCGGTGTGGAACGCGAGGAAGTCGATCGCGAAATGCTCGATCGTCGTCAACTCGCCCGCGCCTGCAGCGGCCGGATGGGTGGCAATGATCTGCTCGGTAAGCGTGGTCCCCGACCGGGGCATGCCGACGATGAAGACGGGACGGTCGCTCAGGTGGCCGTAGTCCAGCCGTTCTTCGAAGAAGGCTGGCGTGAAGATTGATCTCCGCAGTGCGTGCTTTCGTTCGAGCGCGTCGAGGCTGTAGGGGACTTCGCCGGGCAGCTTGGCCTCGGCAAAGTTCTGGAACGCTTCGTCGTAGTCGCCTGAGTTCTCTGCGATCCTGCCGAGCGCATAGCGCAGCTTCATGTATTCGTCAGGGCGGCTCCGATTGACGACGTTCGCGTAGCTTTTGAGCTCTGCGGCCTCGGGCGAATCGCGCGTCAGCTTTTCACAGCGCACGAGGCCGATGAGGGCCCGCATCCTTGCCTGCTTGACGCCGGAGGCCTTCCGGAAAAGCGTCTGCGCTGTCGCGAAGTCTCCAAGCGTCGCCGAGAGCTCCGCAAGGCCGAGAATGGCGGGCAGGTAGTTCGGGTGGCGACTCAGCAAATTCTCGTAGAGCCGCCGGGCGTTTGTCTCTTCACCGTCCTTGACCTTCCAGGCGGCGTAGAGGTAGAGCGCCGTCGGGTTGCCGGGGTCGAGCTTCAGAGCCTGACGGATGACCGGCTTGGCCGCATCCGGTTCCTTCTTCTGAAGATACGTGTTGGCGAGATCGCAATAGAAGCCGGGCTCCCTCGGCTCTGCCGCGATCGCTTGCCGAAAAAGGCCGACCGCCTCATCGTGCCTGCCGGCCGAAAGCGCGACCATGCCGAGGAGGTGCAGGCCATAAGGATGTCCGGGCCGCCTGGAGAGGACCAGTCGAGCGCATCTTTCGGCCGGCGCGTATTCGCCTCCCGCGTGGAATTGTCTTCCCTCTTGGAGAAGCCGCGCGATCTCAAGATTGGCGTCGGCGCCTGACGCGGGGGCGTTTCGCGGGCGCGGACCGCCTTGGCCCTGGTTCTTCAGCAATCGGCTGAGCGAGGGCCCGGAGTAGGGAAGTTTCGGCATCTCAGTTGCGGGAGCTTGGACGACCGAACACAGGTATCAGCCCCGATGCTGAGCGCAATAGTCCGAAGTCGCTCAGGATGGGGGGTGACTTGCGCTCTGGCGCCAGAGCGAGACGCAGGGGATTTTCGAGCGGTCACAGCGGGCCGCGTATTTGCGGGCGATCTCCGTCACCTCCTGCATCAGCCCGTTCTGAAGTGTAATAGGCTCGAGCCCCATGCGCAGGAAGCGGTCGTTGGTGACGTGCAGATCGTTCTCGCTCGCTTCATTCCTCGGATTCGGCAGGTACTGGATCGGCGTGCCGGTCAACCCGGACACCAGTTCCGCCAGGTCGCGCACCCGGTGTGTCTCCGTCATCTGGTTGAGGATGTTCACTCTTTCACCGCTTTGCGGCGGGTTCTCGATGGCGAGCTCGATGCAGCGGCAGGTGTCGTGGATATGGATGAAGGCGCGCGTCTGGCCGCCCGTCCCGTGGACGGTGAGGGGGTAGCCGATCGCGGCCTGCATCAGAAAGCGGTTCAGCACGGTCCCGTAATCGCCGTCATAGTCGAAGCGATTGATCAGCCGCTCGTCCATCTTCGTCTCAGGCGTCTGTGTTCCCCAGACGATCCCCTGGTGGAGATCGGTGATCTTCACGCCGTCGTTCTTGTTGTAAAAGTGAAAGAAGAGCTGATCCTGGGTCTTCGTCATGTGGTAGATTGAGCCCGGATTGAACGGGTAGAGGATCTCGTGCTCGATCTGATTGCCCTCGTCCGTGTTCAAGAAGACTTTGAGATAGCCTTCAGGAATCTTCATCCCCGCGGTGCCGTAGCCGTAGACGCCCATCGTGCCGAGGTGGACGAGGTGCACGTCGACCTTTGATTCGACGATCGCGCACAGAACGTCGTTGGTGGCGTTCAGGTTGTTGTTGACCGTGTAGCGCTTATGCCACGAGGACTTCATCGAATAGGGCGCGGCGCGCTGCTCCGCGAAGTGGACGATCGCGTCCGGCTTCTCCTCCCTGATCTTGGTGAGGAGGCGATGGTAGTTCTCGCCGATCGTGAAGCTTTCGAAGCCGATCTCGCGACCGCTCACTTCCTTCCATGCCCGCAGGCGTTCGGAAAGCGGGCGGATCGGCGTCAGCAATTCGACCTCAAGCTCAACGTCGATCTTCCGGCGCGAGAGGTTGTCGACGATGGTGACGTCATGACCCCGCACGGAGAGGTAAAGGCTGGTCGGCCAGCCGCAGAAGCCGTCGCCGCCGAGAACGAGGATGCGCGCCATGTGCCTCCCGTCGAAGAGCTGTTCGGTTCGCCGAACTCAAGTGTTGGTATCGCGGTGTCCGCCGATCGCAAGTGATTTAACAGATCACGACACAAGATCGCCAAGCGCCGCGCGCAGCGGGCCGAGGTGTTTCTCATAACGCCGCCAGCGCCCGATCGAGGTGTCGTAGATCGGCTGGCGCACCTGCGCACGGCTGATGGTGTGGATGGCGCGGCCGCCCGCGTGGAACTCCAGGCACGCCGGGTTCCAGTCGAGCCCGACGAAGTCGACCAATCGCCGCGACTGACCCTCGGGGTCCGCCACCAGCAATTCGTAGTCGACATCGAGGATCGGCATCGGAAGCACTGCCCGCCAGTAGTCCATCAGCGCGGCATAGTCTCGGTAGTACTCGCCGAGAGCACTGAGGTCGTGCGTGTAGGCATGTTCCTCAGAGAGCGGCGTCAGGAAACAGGAGACGCAGGTGTCGAGCGGATTGCGCCGACAGTGGATGATCTTTGCTCTCGGAAAGAGCATCGCGATCAGTCCAAGCAATTCGAAGTTGTGTGGGAGCTTATCGGTGATCCGCTCGGCGGTCTTCGAGAATCGGACGAGCATTTCGAGCCCTTCGCGCGCCAGCGCCGCAACCTCCCTCGGTTTCAGCCTGCTGATTCGGCGTGCGAACGCCTTTTCGTCGGACGCGCCAAAGCCGAGCGACTTTGCGATCCTGTTCGGCACGCCGATTTCGCCGGCCGCTGCGGCGCTTGGATGCGCCGCGATGATCTGCTCGGTGAGCGTAGTGCCGGAGCGAGGCATTCCCACAATGAACACAGGCTATCTGCGATGGATCGCCCCAATCCTGGTGCGCGGCGAAGAACGCCGGCGCAAAGATCGATCTGATCAAGCGAAATCGCTCTGCATGGTGATCCTGCTGCGGTGACAGCGACCCGAGAAGCTGCTTCACGGACAGGTAATACCGGAAGGCATCGTCATATCTGCCGATGTCGTTGCAGATTTTGGCTGCCGCCCGCGTGAGCTTGATGGCCTCTGATGCTCTCAAGCCCGGTCGAGAGAGAACCCCTCGATTTCTACGAGCTCCGGCGGATCTCCCTTGAAATTTCTCGCAATCAGCAAGTCCGGCCAGCGCGTCAGCCGGGGCGACTCCGAGGTCGATGGCTTCTCGATAGATCGCCCGGGCCTTCTCCAGTTCGCCGACCCGGATGAGGAAGTCCGCATAGGAGGTCAGCGCCGAGGGATGTCTCGGATCGCGAGCGATCAGATCCTCAAACGCCCGCCTGGCGTCGTTCTCCCGGCCAAGCAGGGCGTAGACAGCGCGCCACCTTGCACAGGATTTCCGGGTTGTCGGGAGCTGAGCTTCTGCGCCCGACGGAGCTGGCGCTCGGCCGCGACAGGATCGTTGTTCTGGATAAGGGCTTCCGCGTAGCTCCCGCGCAGCGCCGGGTCAGCGGGCTTGCGGGATACCGCCTGCTTGAACATTCGGATGGCGGCTTCGATTCGGCCCGCTTCGATCGCGATCAGGCCGGTCAGATGCAGCGCATCGGGCTGGCCGGGATCGCGCTCGAGGATGGCCCGGTAGCACTCCTGCGCCGGCCACAGCTGCCCCTGCATCTGCAGCGCCAGGCCCTTCTTCAGAAGCGCCCCGATATCGGCCGGAGCCAGGGCGCCCGTCGTCGCGCGGTGGGGAGCTTCACGGCGAGGCATCGAACCGGTCCACGAAGAAAAGATCGTTTTGTGACAAGCCTTTACGGAAAGGGCTCACCGCCGGCCTCCTGGTTGCGCGGCGTGATTTGAGGGGGCTAGATCAAATTTACCAGTGGGAAGGCGCCGCACAAGGGAGCACCAGTGTCGCGGCACGTAGGGGTTAGACTGCTGGTGCGGGTGGGGGTCCCGAGATTCGCAGAAACGGGACACCAGGGCTGACCGACGCAATCGGGAGACGATTCGTTGCCCACCCTCCCGGAAACCGGTTGTCTCAGTCGCCCTTGGTACGCCCTCGAGGCGGTTCACGGGTTGATAACAAACGACCCATTTTGGCCCGAAAGCCGCGGGTTTCGTGGCAATTCTGCAACATGAAGTGGGGAAAGCTTGCTCGTGTGAAGCATCGCTGTTGCCTCGGCGATGCGGATGGATAGTGTCATCTCAGGCAGCCGATCGGCGGCCGCTGTCTTTGGGCAGCACAAGGGGCGGGGGGCCCCGAATCGGATGGCAGTCAGCCAGATCGAAAACGGATACCCCGGCTCAAGCAACTTGGACTGGAGGTCTAATATGAAACTCAAGAGCCTTCTCTTCGGCTCCGCGGCGGTGTTCGCCGTTGGCACCGGGGCGCAGGCCGCCGACCTTCCGACCGTCGAGCCGGTCGAATATGTGCGGATCTGCGACGCCTTCGGGACGGGCTACTTCTACATTCCCGGGACGGAAAACTGCCTGAAGATTTCGGGCTATGTCCGGTACGACTTCACGTTACTTCAACGGTAGCAGCAGCAGCCTTCGCAGGCGGCTTGGCATTACCGACGCTCAGGAAGTGAACAACTGGACGAGCCTTGCGCGCGGTCACATCAGCCTTGATGCCCGCACTCAGGCCGACATCGGTCTCATCCGGGCCTATATCGCCATTGAGGCGACGAACAGTGGCGCCACCAACAACTCCGACGCTAATGGCGCGAGCGCTGACCTTGACAACGCCTTCATTCAGGTCAGCAACGATTGGGGCACCTTCACGGCGGGCCGCACTGGGTCGTTCTTCGACTTCTGGGGCTCGGATGGTCCTGGCGACATCCTCCTGATCGACGACAACACGCAGGGCAGCACCAACCTGTCCGCGTTCACGTTTGCCGGTGGCAACGGGTTCTCCTTCACGCTCGCCGCGGAAGACCCGATGTCGAACGGACGCTACGGTAACTCGCCCTATGACGACTACGAGGGTCATGAGTTCCCGGACGGCGTCGCCAATATCCGCGTCGATCAGGGCTGGGGCTCGGCGCAGATCATGGGCGCCGTGCGGGCCATCCACGACCGGAACGGGTTCCCGGCGGCTCCAGGCACTTCTCCGGTCGGCGAGAGTTCGAACAACACCGATCTCGGCTTTGCGGTCGGTGTGGGCCTGAAGATCGGCATCCCGGGCGGTTGGGCCATCAATACTCAGGCCGGTTACGCGGACGGCGCGCTGAAGTACATCACGCGCGATGTCGGTGGGGCCGGTGACTTCACTGGTCCGAACGCGAGCGACACCAACAAGGCTTGGAACGTTCGCGCCGGTATCAGCGGTCCTCTGGGCAGCCCGAACCTGAACGTGTGGGCGAATGGGTCGTACACTCACGTGAACGGTCATTCGGTCACGAACAACACCGCTGCGGCGATTGGCGCGGGCGTGTTCGCTGTTGCGGCGGGCGCCACGGCCGATCCGCTCGACTACAACTTCTGGGCCTTCCAGACCGGCGGCTACTACACATTCGCGCCTGGCCTGAAGGCTGGCCCGGAATTCGCTTGGGAGCACGTGGACTTCAAGCACGTTGCGAACGACAGCGACCTCTGGGGCGTGATGTGGCGCATCCAGCGCGACTTCTAAACCTCGCGCAAATCTGAGATTGAAAGCCCGGCTTTGGCCGGGCTTTCTTTTTGTCGGCGTTCCGTGTGCGCTAAGTTCGTATGCACTAAGACGGCGCGTCGCACCGCGCGGCGAAGGCGTGAATCCGCGCCAGCGTCTCGGCGTCGCGCAGGAGCGGCGGATGCCCCTGCCTTTCGACGGTCAGCACCTCGAGGCGCGGATGACGGTCGGCCATTTCCGCCAGCGTTTGCGAGCTTAGGAGATCGGAGAGCGCGCCGCGGATCGCAAGAACCGGGACGGACGCGAGCGACATGAACTGCGGCCAAAGCACGGGCACGCGCTCTGTCAAATCGATGTCCGTGACGGCCTTCCTTAAATTCGGATCGAAGAGCGCCGCGAATCCGTCGTTCGTCTCGCCGTAGTAAGCCGCCGCCAGGTCCTGCCATTCGTCGCCCGGCAGGCCTGGATACTGCGCTTCGCTCGTCGCGCGGACCTCCGCCACCGCGGCGTCCCACGTCTCGACCGGGCGCCGCTTGACCGACAGATAGCCCTTGATCCGCGCGAGACCGCGGCCCTCGATCACCGGTCCGATGTCGTTCAAGACGACGCCTGTGATTAACGAGGGGCGGAGCGCGCCGAGGAGCATCGCCAGTATTCCCCCGCGCGACGTGCCAACCAGAATCGCGCGTTCCAAGCCGAAGGCGGCAGCTGCGGCGAGAACGTCTTGGGCTTCCGTGATCGGCTTGTAGTTCCGCCAGTCCGGGTCGCTGTCAGACAGGCCGCGGCCGCGATAGTCGACCGCGATCACCTGACGCGGATCGGTCGGATGCTCGGTGAAGAATCGGCCAAGCGCGATGAAGTCGCGGGAATTCCGCGAGAGGCCGGGGAGGCAGAGCAGGGGGAGGCGGCTTCGATCCGCGCAATCGAAGAAGCGCAGCGCGAGTGAGAGGCCATCTTGCGCGCGAAACCAAGCGACGCGCCCCTCGATGCGCTCAGGGTTCTCCACTCCATTGGAGGGCACCGTTTCGGTCTCTGCTTCAGCCTTGCGGACCGCCACGGACCAGATCCTGCATCAGCGAGAGGGGGTGGCCGATCCGCGACCGGTAGAGCTGCAAGTTCTCCATCACCTTCTCTACGTAATCGCGTGTCTCGTCGAACGGAATGCGCTCGATCCAGTCAATCGGATCGACGGCGCCGCCGCGTGGGTCGCCGTGGTCGTGCACCCACTGGAGCGCGCGTCCGGGGCCGGCATTGTAGCCGACGAAGGTCAGGACATAGGAGCGGTTTAGGCCGTCAAGCAGCTCGCCCAGGTGATGCGCGCCGAGCGTCGCGTTGTAGAGCGGGTCGGTGGTGAGTCGCTGCACAGAGAAGGGGATGCTGGCGTTCCGGGCCGTCGCGCGCGCCGTCGCCGGCATGAGCTGCATCAGGCCACGTGCGCCGGCTTGGCTGACCGCCGTGTGATTGAATGCGCTCTCCTGGCGCACGACCGCGTAGACGAGCGCACGGTCGACTGCCTCCGGCGTGCGGAGATCGGCCGGGACGCCGAAGAAGAGCGCCGGCAGGGATGCCACCTTGAGGCCGCGCTCTTCCGCTTCGGCGGCTGCGTCGCTTCCGTCTTGTGGCCGGCCGATTCTTCGCGCGAGCGTGGTCAGAAGCGCGACCTCGCCCGGCGTATCCACGTTCTCGCCGAGTGCCTCGAGGAATGGTGTCGCCATGTCGGAATGGCCGGCGGAAGCCAGCAGGCGCACCGCCTTCACCATCTCGCGGCTGGCGAAGCGGATGCGGTCGAGCGCCGAGGGCCGCGGCATGCGCTCAAGGCCGGTCGTCCTGATGCCGAGCTTCTGACGCGCGAGCTGGCCGTAGAACGTGCCGCCAAAGCGCGCTGCTTCGACATAGTCGAGGTGCGCTGCGGCGGGCCGGTCTTGAGCCTCGTGCGTCCGGCCGAGCCAGTAGGAGGCGCGAGATTGGGTGCGGGGCAGCGTCGCCAGCGTGTGCAGCTCGCGGAAATGTGGTTCGGCGCGATTCGGATCGTGCAGGAACCGAAGTGCGATCCAGCCGGCGTGGAAGGCAGCCTCGACGCGCTCGCTCTCGCCGTCGGGGCGCGCTTCCGCCACGACCCGATACGCAAGGTCGGGGGTGCCGCGATCGAGCAGCACGCGCGCGAGGTCGCGCCGCTCGTCCCACCAGATGTCACCGTCGCCCGAGGGATCGAGGTCGGGCCGCGCCTCGAGCAGGAACCGCGCTGCCTCGATCGGCTGATCGGAGCGCAGGAGCTGGTGCGTGCGCGCGAAGATATAGAGCGGATCGGCAAAGAAATTGGGCGCCATCGCGTCGAGCAATTGCGCCGCATTCTTTTTGCGGTCGAGGACGGCGATCACCGCCTCGGCGAGGTCCGCGTAGCCCGAGCCGAGGAGCTCCGCCTGCGCGGAGGCGTCTTCCTTCCGTTCGCGCAGTACCAGCCGGCGAAACCGGTAGAGGTGGTCCTCCCTCGTCAGCATGGAGCCGAAGCGCACAAGCATTGCCGCCGCCTGCGACGGCGCAAGCGACCAGTTGCGCCAGAGGTCGCGGACGATCGGCTCCGCCTCGGCGTTGCGGCCGGCGTCGCGAAGGGCGGCGGCGAGCGCCAGCCGGCCTCCGACGGTCAGCGGCTCGACGAGGTGGTAGAAAGCAAGCACCGGCTCGCCGCTCGGGCCGTCGGCATGAAATGCCTGCTCGGCGCGAAGCTGCAGCCGCTCAGGCTCCGGCCAGCCGGGATGCGTCTTCAGGATCTTGATGATCTCGGGTGCCGACATGCCGGAATCGGGCTGGCGCGCGATCAGCCAGTCGACAAGCGCCGGCACCATCGGATTCTCGTGCGTCGCCGCCAATTGCCGTGCCTCGTCGTAGCTGCCGTTGTTCACGGCGTCGAGCGCCGCGCGGAGCGCGAAGTCGGGGGTGAAGCCATAGAACTGCGTCGCGAGGAGCCGCGCCGCCTCGGCGGTGCTGAGTTCTGGGCGCGGGCGCGGGAGCGGCGCGCTGTTGTCGGGCGTTGCGGCGGAATTCGTCGCCTGGGCGGCCGAATCTGCCGACCCGGGTGATTCCGTTGCGCCGCTCGCTCCGCCTCCTGGGGTCGCGTCGCTGGCCGGAGCCCCGGCAGCGTCAGCGGAGGCAGGAGTCGCGGCTGTATCGGCGGCGGGCGGCGACTCGGGAGTGTCCGCGGGTGACGGCTGGTCCGCGTTCTTGGGGCTCGCCTGATCGGTCGGCGCGGCTTCCCTGGTTCCCGGTCGGGGGCGCGGTACGGGCGCGGCTGAGGCGTCGCCGGTCTCCGCAGCGTTCGACGCATCGGCCGGCGCCGGTTGAACCGGGCGCGGGCGCGGCAGCCGCGACGTCTCGGCCGAGACCGACGCCGATGCGGTCAACAGGGCAAGTGCCGCTGCCGCGAAGGCGACGGAGAGGCGAATCTGGCCGGCTCTGCGGGGCGCGATCACTGGTGAATCAAGAGCATCCGGGCGTGACCTTAGCATGGCAGGGAATCCGCGCTTTCTCCACCATCAGGCCGTGCGAGCCGCTTGCCCAAGCGCCGAGCCGTCACTATCGTTTCGCGCGAAAGGACGCGAGGTGGAGATGTTCCAGGGGTCAATTCCGGCTCTCGTGACCCCCATGCAGAATGGGTCGCTCGACGAGGACGCTTTCAGCAGCTTCGTCGACTGGCAAATTCGCGAAGGGTCGAACGGTCTCGTGCCGGTCGGCACGACCGGCGAATCGCCGACGCTCTCGCATGAGGAGCACCGCCGCGTCGTCGAAATCTGTATCGAGACGGCAAAGGGGCGCGTGCCGGTCATCGCCGGCGCCGGGTCGAACAACACCAAGGAAGCGGTCGAGCTTGCCATTCACGCCGAGGAGGCGGGGGCCGACGCCGTTTTGGTGGTGACGCCCTACTACAACAAGCCGAGCCAGCGCGGGCTCTACGCGCATTTCCACGCGGTTGCCGACGCGATCTCGATCCCGCTCATCATCTACAACATCCCGCCGCGCTCGGTGATCGACATGAGCGTGGAGACGATGGCGGCGCTCTTCCACGACTGCAAGAATATCGTGGGCGTCAAGGACGCGACCGCCAATCTGGCGCGCGTGAGCCTGCAGCGTCAGGCGATGGGGCCGGACTTCATTCAGCTTTCCGGCGAGGACCCGACGGCGCTCGGCTTCATGGCGCATGGCGGGCGCGGCTGCATCTCGGTAACCGCCAATGTCGCGCCGAAGCTCTGCTCGGAATTTCAGGCGGCGTGCCTTGCCGGCGATTTCGCGACCGCGCTCGTCTATCAGGACCGGCTGATGCCGCTCCACCGCGCGCTCTTCCTCGAACCGAGCCCGGCGCCTACGAAGTATGCGCTGTCGCGGCTCGGGCACATGCGCGAGGACGTGCGTTCGCCGATCGTGACGGTCGGCCCCGAGACGCGGGCGGAGGTCGACTCGGCCATGCGCCACGCCGGTCTCCTGAATTGAGGCGATGGCGAAGAAGGACGAGTCCGGCCGCAAGACGATCGCCGTAAACCGCAAGGCCCGCTTCAACTACACGATCGGCGAGACCTTCGAGGCCGGCATCCAGCTTGCCGGCACGGAGGTGAAGAGCCTCCGGGCCAACAAGGCGACGATCGCGGAATCCTATGTGAGCCCCGAGCGCGGCGAGGTCTGGCTCGTCAACGCGACGATTCCCGAATATCTGCAGGCGAACCGCTTCAATCACGAGCCACGGCGGCCGCGGAAGCTGCTCCTGCACAAGCGCCAGATCGGCAAGCTCATGGGCGCCGTCGAGCGCGAAGGCATGACCATCGTGCCGCTCAGGCTCTATTTCGACCAAAAGGGCAAGGCGAAGGTCGAGATTGCGCTCGCCCAGGGCAAGAAGCTGCACGACAAGCGCGAGACGGAGAAAAAGCGCGACTGGCAGCGCGAAAAGGGACGGCTCTTGAGGGAAAAAGGGTAGGGGCGTCCTACCGGAATTTCAGGTGGCAGCGTGGACCATCGCCCGGAGTCGCGCCAGGTCGGCGTGACGGGTGTCGAGGTCCGGGCGCTGAGCGGCGGTGCGGTAGTCGCGCAAGAGCTCCAGCGAGCGCACCAAGACGGGCAGCGGCGGGCCGCTTGCGGTCAGCCCCTGAAGATGCGCGGCGTCGAGATCGCCCGCCGGGGCTACGATGAAGCGGGAGACGAGCCGGTCGTGATGCTGCACCGCCGTCCGCGCGAACAGCTCGCACACCTCAAGAAAGAGACGCGCGTTCCGCTGGAACCAATCCGCCTCGGAATGCTCATCCGCGAGAAGCAGCAGCTCGTCGAGCAGGCTCCGGTGCGTCATGCACTCGCGAAGCCGTGCCTGGTCCGAGGGCAGCATGAAGAGCATCTTGTCCACGAGAAGACCCGCATAATAAGTGTCGCTCGCGCGGCAGAGCCCGAGCAGGAGGTCGATCTCGTTGATGCCGGAGAAATCGCCGGCGTTGGCGCCGCGATAGACCTGCCGGCCTACGTGATAGGGCTTGTAGTAGGGCCGGACGGAATAGAAGAAGCGGTCGACGTCAAGGTCGGCGAAGAGCCGGTCGTTCGCGCGGATGACGTCGTTGAGCCCGTCTTTGGCGGCCTCCAGGAGAACGTCGGCCACAGGGCTCGATATCCCGAGCGGAACGATCCGGGCGAGCGCATCGGCAGTGCGCTGAAAACCGAGGATTCCGCGAGTGTTCTCGTCGATGAAGAGGAACTCGTCGGCAAGGGACGTGAAGCTCTTGCGCACGCCTGCGACCGCGAGATTGTGGGTGGCGAGATGCGCAGTGGCGAAGCGGGGAGCCATGCCGATCGACGCCCCAACGTGGAGCGCCAGCGACGAGGCCTCGGCAAAGGGTGAGCGCTGGTCTCGGTCGGGGTTGGTAAGCTCGTGGCGCCGGAGCGCGCCCATATAGAGTCCGACGTTGCCGAGCACGCCGAACGCGCTCTCGAAGCCTTCGCCGGTATTTCCCTCGCGCCAGAGATCGACGACGAGTCCGTGCCCTTCGTCGCGGAGCCGAGCCTTGATGGGGTCGCCGACGCCCTCCACTTTCGCGCGAACGGCCTGCGCAAAGTAGAGCTCCTCGAGCTCCGTGTTCATTTCGACGAAGGCGGTGCGCATCCAGCGGTCGAAGGCTTCAGCATGGTTGCTCATGGCGCGCGCCTCGTCGGTCCAACGCCGCGATCGCGGCCAAGTGCGGCGCGAACCTGTGCGAACACGGCCTCGAACATCTCCGCTGTCAGCCGACCGGTGTTCGTGTTGTAGCGGGAGCAGTGGTAGCTGTCGAAGAGGCGGAGTTTTCCGACGTCGTGCGCCGAGCCGTGCGCGAAGGGGAAGCGCGACGGCCTCTCGGCGACCGCGCGGAGCGTCGTGTCGTGCGCGATGCGACCGAGCGCGACGACCGCCTCCAACCTCGGCCGCGCCGCGATCCCTGCTGCAAGGAAACGCCGGCAGGTGTTGATCTCGGTCGTGTTGGGCTTGTTTTCCGGCGGCACACAGGCGACCGCGTTGGCGATCGCGCAATCGAGAAGCTCGATGCCGTCGGCCGGGTCGGCGCGATAGACGCCGTGGGCAAAGCCGAATTTGAGCAGCGTCGCGTAAAGAAGGTCGCCGGCATAGTCGCCGGTGAAGGGGCGGCCGGTGCGGTTCGCGCCGCGAAGACCCGGCGCGAGCCCGACGATCAGAAGTCGGGGGTTCTCGGCGCCAAAGGCGCGCACCGGTGAGTTGTGCCAGGTCGGCTCACGCTCCTGCCAGAGCTTTCGGTAGGCGACGAGGCGCGGGCAGAGCGGGCAGTCGCGGGGTGGATTGCCGGCCTTAGCCGGGCGCCCACGGGATTCCCTCGCTGTCCGAGTCACTGAGGCACCTCACAAAAAGTCGTCATCCTCGGGCGCATAGCGCGGCCCAAGGATACAGGCGTGGCGCTCTCCTGCTGGGTTCTCGGATCTCCGCTTCGCTTCGCCCGAGAATGACGCCGCAGATGAAAGGGCGCACCGATCTCTGGAGAGGCTGACTACAGGGGCGCCCTAGAGCTCCTCGTACTCTTCCTCGTCTTCATCCTCAATCGCGCGCACCGGCCGCTGCGGGCGCATCGACGGGTCGCGGCCGACGGTCTCGGCCAGCGTCGAGAGCTCGAGAAAATGATCGGCCTGGCGCCGCAGGTCGTCGGAGATCATCGGCGGCTGCGTCCTGAGCGAGGAGGCGACCGTCACCTTCTTCCCCTTGCGCTGCAGCGCTTCGACCAGGCAGCGGAAATCGCCGTCCCCGGAGAAGAGGACGAAATGATCGATATGGTCGACCATCTCCATCGCGTCGACGGCGAGCTCGATGTCCATGTTGCCCTTCACCTTGCGGCGCCCCTGCGCGTCGGTGAATTCCTTGAGTGGCTTGGTGACGACACGGTAGCCGTTATAGTCGAGCCAATCGATCAACGGGCGCAGCGAAGAGTATTCCTGGTCTTCGGCGAGCGCCGTGTAGTAGATGGCGCGGACGAGATAGCCCTTCTGCCTGAAGTCGGCGAGCAGACGGCGGTAGTCGATGTCGAAACCAAGAGAGCGGGAAGCGGAATAGAGGTTCGCGCCGTCGATCAGGACGGCGATCTTTTCACGCGGATCGAACATAGGAGAGCTCCGAGAAGCGCAATTCTTAATATCGTTGAGTCCAAACACTTGCCGGATAGTGAATAGCGCCTTGGCGTGCAAGCGGAATCCACGAATTCCACTGGAGACTTGAAAAACCTGGAGTTCCCCCTTAATCAGGCGCGAATTCCCCAGAACTGGAGACCCCTGTCCATGGCGCGCATTACCGTCGAGGACTGCGTAGACAAGGTTCAAAACCGCTTTCAGCTGGTGCTGCTCTCGGCGCACCGGGCCCGGATGATTGCCAACGGTTCACCGCTTACGGTTGACCGCGAGAATGACAAGAACCCGGTGGTGGCGCTCCGCGAGATCGCCGAGGAGACGGTTTCGCCGGAGGACCTGAATGAGGACCTGATCCACTCGCTGCAGAAATACGTCGAGGTGGACGAGCCGGAGCCGGCGCCGACCCCGATCGAGGCGGATCAGCCCGAAGAGGAGTCGGAGATCACCTTCGACCGCATGTCGGAGGAGGAGCTTTTGCGCGGCCTGGAGAGCATCGATCCACCCGAGCGCCGCGACGACTGAGCTCCGGAACGCTTCTTGCAGGCGCCGCCCTTGGGGCGGCGTCTTGCTTTTTGGGCCGATTACCGCGTTTCCCGCGACGCCCCGCCAGCGTTCACCGGGATGCAATAGTCCCCGCATTACCTATATTGTTGATCGGGGAGGCACTTTCCGGCTCCCGCGGGACTTCCGGCGATGATGCGCCAGTACGAGCTCGTCGAACGGGTGGCGGCGTACAACCCCCAGGTCGACGAGGAGCTTTTGAACCGCGCCTACGTCTACGCCATGAAAAAGCATGGCTCGCAGACGCGCGCCTCCGGCGATCCCTATTTTTCCCATCCGCTCGAGGTCGCCGCGATCCTGACCGACCTCAAGCTCGACGATTCCTCCATTGTGACCGCGCTCCTCCACGACACGATCGAGGACACCGGCGCCACCCGCGACGAGATCAACCATCTCTTCGGCCCATCGATCGGCAAGCTGGTGGAAGGCGTGACGAAGCTCCAGCGCCTTGAGCTTGTGACGCGTGAGGCGCAGCAGGCGGAAAACCTGCGGAAGCTCCTTCTCGCTGTCGCCGAGGACATCCGCGTTCTCTTGGTGAAGCTCGCGGACCGGCTGCACAACATGCGCACCATCCAGCACATGCCGGAGGAGAAGCGCGCGCGCATCGCCGAGGAGACGATGGAAATCTATGCGCCGCTTGCCGGGCGCATGGGGATGCAGGGGATCCGCGATGAGCTTGAAGACCTCTCGTTCCGCATCCTCAATCCGGAGGCCTACCAGACGATCAGCACCAGGCTGGATGCGCTTCGCGAGAAGAGCGGTCCGCTGGTCGACATCATTCGCGAAGACCTGACGCAGCGGCTTGCCAAGCACGGCATCAAGGCGGAGATCGTGAGCCGCCTGAAGACGCCGTATTCGATCTTCTCCAAGATGCAGCGGAAGTCGATCGGCTTCGAGCAGCTCTCCGACGTCTTCGGTTTCCGCGTCTTCGTCGACGAGGAGGAAGACTGCTACCGCGCGCTCGGCGTCGTACACACCGCTTGGCCGATGGTCCCAGGCCGCTTCAAGGACTACATCTCGACGCCCAAGCAGAACGAATATCGCTCGCTCCACACCACGATTATCGGTCCGCGCCGGCAGCGCGTCGAGCTGCAGATCAGGACGCGCGAGATGGACCGGATCGCCGAATACGGCATCGCCGCGCATCCGCTCTACAAGGACGGCATCGGCAACGACCGCGATCGACTTGCAGCCGAAAGCCGCGCCTATGCCTGGCTTAGGCAGACGGTCGAGCAGATCGCCCACGGCGACGCGCCGGAAGAATTCCTCGAGCACACCAAGCTCGAGCTCTTTCAGGACCAGGTGTTCTGCTTCACGCCGAAGGGTAGGTTGATCGCTCTGCCGCGGGGCGCGACGCCGATCGACTTCGCATATGCCGTCCACACCGACGTCGGCGACACCTGCATCGGGGCGAAAGTGAACGGGCAGCTTTCGCCGCTCGGGCAGCAGCTTCAGAACGGCGACGAGGTCGAGATCGTCCGCTCCTCGGTGCAGCGGCCGCCGGCCGCCTGGGAGCAGATCGTGGTGACCGGCAAGGCGCGCGCCGCGATCCGCCGTGCAAGCCGCACACAGGCGCGCCGCCAATACGCGGCGCTCGGGCGCCATACGCTCGAGCGCCGCTTCGAGACGGCGGGAAAGCCATTCGATCCGGCGGCGCTCTCAACCGCGGCCGCGCACCTCAACATGCCGGACGTGGACGATCTCCTGGCGGCCGTCGGGCGCGGCCAGGTGTCGCCGGAGACGGTGCTGCGCGAGGTGCATCCCGACTATCGCGACGAGCGCGTCACCGCAGGCAACGGCAAGGGCGAGGAGGGATGGACCTCGTCCGGCCGCACCAGCCTGAAATTCCGGCTCCCGGCCGGGGAAGGGGGCGAGGAGCAGGGGATTCCGATCCGCGGGCTCGGCGCCGACATCCCGGTGCGCTTCGCGCCGAACGGCGGCGCCGTCCCCGGCGACCGCATCGTCGGCATCCTGGCGCCCGGCGAGGGGCTCACGATCTATCCGATACACTCGCCGGAGCTCAGCAAGTTCGACGACGAGCCGGAACGCTGGGTCGACGTGCGCTGGGATATCTCGGAGAATTCGACCGAGCGCTTCCCGGCGCGCATCCACGTTTCGGCGCTGAACGAGCCGGGCACGCTCGCCACAATCGCGGAGGTCATCGGCTCGGCCGACGGGAACATCGACAACGTCAAAATGCTTGTCAGGGGCCGCGATTTCACGGAGATCGAAATCGATCTCGAAGTGTGGAATTTGAAGCACCTGAACCGGATCGTAACGGGTCTGCGTGAGAAACGGGTCATCAGCCGCGCTGAGCGCGTCAACGGGTGATCATCGGGCTGAGGGCGACACCCCCTGCGGCGGGTCTGCGTATCGAGGATTTGGAATGCTGTTCAGGCGCCGAACGGAGCAGAATTTTTGGGAGCGCTTCAGGCTCTGGATCTGGCCGCGCGTGAGCTGGCGCCGCTCGGTCCTCTACTATCTGAAGCGCATTCTCCGACTTTCCGGGACGCCCTATGCCATCGCAATGGGAGCGGCGATTGGTGTCTTCACGTCGTTCACGCCGTTCCTCGGGTTCCACCTCGGGATCACGTTCGTCATCACGTGGCTCATCGGCGCGAATACGATCGCCGGCGTGCTCGCAACCTCTATCGGAAACCCGCTGACCTTCCCGCTGATCTGGGCGAGCACCTACCAGGTCGGCTACCTGATCCTGCAGGGCGCGAGCAGGGCGCCACCCCCGCGCTTCGAACACGAGATCATGCACCGGTCGCTCTTGGAGATCGGGCCGCTGATCGAGCCGATGATCATAGGTTCGATTCCTGTCGGGCTGGTCGTCGGGGGGATAACCTATCTCGTCACTTATAAAGCGGTCTCTGCCTATCAAGAGGCACGTCGGCGACGGCTTGAAGGGCGTCGCAACGGGAGCACCGAGGCGCCGGCGATGATCGGGGGCAAGTCTTGACGCGACGCACAGGGCTTCGCCTCGGCGTCAACATCGATCACGTGGCGACGGTCAGAAACGCACGCGGCGGAGATCAGCCCGACCCGGTCCGTGCCGCGATGATCGCCGAGCGGGCCGGCGCCGACGGGATCACCGCGCATCTTCGAGAAGATCGCCGCCACATCACCGATTCCGACATCAGCCGGCTGATGGACGAGCTGTCGCTGCCGCTCAATCTGGAGATGGCGGCGACCGACGAGATGCTCGACATCGCGCTGAGGCATGGCCCGCACGCCGCGTGCATCGTGCCCGAGCGGCGCGAAGAGCGCACGACCGAAGGCGGACTCGACGCGGCCGGCGGCCACAATCACCTGCAGCGCTTCGTCTCCAGTCTCGGCGACGCGGATATCCGCGTCTCGCTTTTCATCGAGCCGGACCAACGCCAGCTCGATGCCGCGAAGCGCCTCGGGGCTCCGGTCGTGGAGCTTCACACCGGCGCCTATTGCGAAGCGGCGATCGCAGGCGACGCTGCAGGGGTGCAGCGTCATCTCAAGCGGCTCCGCGAGGCGGCGCATTACGGCGCCGCGCTCGGCCTTGAGGTGCACGCCGGCCACGGCCTGACCTATGAGACGGTCGGGCCGGTCGCCGCCATCCTGGAACTCGCCGAGCTCAACATCGGGCATTTCCTGATCGGCGAGGCGATCTTCGTCGGGCTCGATCAAAGCGTCAGGCGCATGCGCGCCCTGATGGACGAGGCGCGGCTCCCGGCGAACGCTGCGGCGTCATGATCGTCGGGATCGGCAGCGACCTGATCGACATCAGGCGCGTCGAGAAGACGCTGGGGCGCTACGGCGAGCGCTTCATCGGCCGCGTGTTCACCGAGGTCGAGCGGCGGAAGTCGGAGGGGCGACGGATGCGCGCAGCCTCCTACGCCAAGCGCTTCGCCGCCAAGGAAGCCTGCGCCAAGGCGCTCGGTACCGGGCTCCATCTCGGCGTCTACTGGCGCGACATGGGGGTGGTCAATCTTCGCTCCGGCAAGCCGACGATGGTGCTGACCGGAGGCGCGGCGGAGCGTCTCAACGCTCTGATGCCTGCCGGCATGGCGCCGGTCATCCACGTCACGATCACCGACGACTTCCCGCTCGCCCAGGCGTTTGTCGTCATCGAGGCGGTGCCTGACGGCAGATCCTAGTGCCGCAAAGGTGCCGCAAAGAGCGCGCACCCCGCGCCGCGGCAATTGCGGCGGCGGGACGGGGCCGCTAAACCCCTAACCACGATTCCAGGACGGAGCCATGAGCGTGGCAGACCGAAGCGCCAGCGAGAAGGCGAAACAGCAGGGCGGCATTTGGGAAACGATAAAGGTCGTCGTCGAGGCGCTTCTAATCGCGCTCGTCTTCCGCACCTTCCTCTTCCATCCGTTCAACATTCCGTCGGGCTCGATGGAGCCGACGCTTCTGATCGGCGACTATCTCTTCGTTTCCAAGTTCAGCTACGGCTACAGCCGCTATTCTTTCCCGATAGACCTTTCCTTCATCCACGGTCGCATCTGGGAGGGGGACGGGCCAAAGCGCGGCGACGTCGCCGTGTTCCGTCCGCCGCGTGAGCCGGGCACCGACTATATCAAGCGCGTCATCGGGCTCCCTGGCGACCGCATCCAGATGAAGAACGGCGTCCTCTACATCAACGACCAGCCGGTGAAGCGCGAGGCGGCCGGCGTGTGGGAAGGCGAGGGGCGCTTCGGCGGCACCAGCGCGATCAAGGAATATCGCGAGACTCTGCCGAACGGCGTGAGCTACATCACGCTCGACTTGACGGAAAACGGACCGGGCGACAATACCGGCGTCTTCGAGGTGCCGCCCAACCACTACTTCATGATGGGCGACAACCGCGACAACTCGCAGGACAGCCGCTTCCTCGACGGACCGGTCGGCTTCGTGCCGGCGGAGAATCTGATCGGGCGCGCCGAGATCATCTTCTTCTCCGTCGACGGGGCGCCCGCCTGGGCCTTCTGGAAATGGCCGTCCTCGCTCCGGCCGAGCCGCATCTTCGAGCTTCTATGAAGACGAGCGAGCGCTCGCAACTCGAAGAAAAGCTCGGACATCGTTTCGCCAATCCCAGGCTCCTGGACCGCGCTTTGACACATGCGAGCGCGGTTACAGGCCGCGCGCGCCGGCAGCCGGAGAGCTATCAGCGGCTTGAGTTCCTCGGCGACCGCGTGCTCGGCCTCGTCATCGCCGACGCGCTGATCGAGCGCTTTCCCGAGGCGCCGGAGGGCGAGCTCTCGCGCCGCCTCGCGCGCCTCGTGAGCCGCGAGGCCTGCACCGAGGTCGCCGGCGAGATGGCGCTCGCCGAGCACCTGAAGATGGGTGGAGGCGTGCGCCAGAGCGGCGTTGCTGCCACGCCGAGCGTGCTTGCCGACGTCTGCGAGGCGGTGATCGCCGCCGTCTATCGCGACGGCGGGCTCGAAGAAGCGCGGGCGCTCGTTGAACGCTTTTGGGGGCCGCGGATCGAGTTGGCGCGCGGGCCGCTCCGCGATGCCAAGACCGAGCTGCAGGAGTGGGCGCACAAGCGCGCCCTCGACGCGCCCTCCTACGTCGAGACACTCCGGACCGGCCCCGACCATCGGCCGGAATTCGAGATCGAAGTGTCCGTCGGCGGCGTCCCTCCGGCGCGGGCCAGGGGCGGCTCGAAGCGCGAGGCGGAGCACGAGGCGGCGGCGGGCCTGCTTCGCCGCGAAGGCGTGTGGAAGGAATGAGCGAAATATTGGCTCCTAACCGCGCGGGGTTCGTCGCGCTGATCGGGGCGCCGAATGCCGGGAAATCGACGCTTCTGAATGCCGTCGTCGGATCGAAGCTTTCGATCGTCACGCACAAGGTACAGACGACGCGCGCGCTGATCCGCGGCATCGTGATCCACGGACAAGCGCAGATCGTCTTCGTCGACACGCCCGGCATTTTCCGGCCGAAGCGGCGGCTTGAGCGCGCCATGGTGACAGCCGCATGGGGCGGCGCAACCGACGCAGACGTGCTGGCCGTCCTCCTCGACGCGAAGAAAGGGATCACCGACGAGGACCGAGCGATCCTCGATGCGCTTGCCGATTTGCCGGGAAGCGGAGAACGCGTGCTCGTGCTGAACAAGGTCGATCTGGTGAAGCGCGAGACGCTGCTTGCGCTCACCGCGGAGGCGAACGAGGCGGCGCGCTTCGCGCGCACCTTCATGATCTCGGCGCTCAATGGCGACGGGGTTCCGGTTTTCCTCGACCATCTGGCGACGGCGATGCCGGAGGGGCCGTTCCTCTATCCGGAAGATCAGATGACGGATCTGCCGCTCCGCTTTCTCGCCGCGGAGATCACGCGCGAGAAGCTGACGCTCCGGCTCCACGACGAGCTTCCCTACCGCGCCACGGTCGAGACGGAAAAATGGACCGAGACGAAGAAGGGCGTCCGCATCGACCAGACGATCTACGTCGAGCGCGAAGGGCAGCGGAAGATCGTGCTGGGAAAAGGTGGCGAGACGATCAAGGCGATCTCGGTCGCCGCGCGCGTGGAGATATCGAAGCTCGTCGAGAAGCCCGTGCACCTCTTCCTCTTCGTCAAGGTGCGCGAGAACTGGAGCGACGACCCGGAGCGCTATCGGGAGATGGGCGTGGAGTTTCCGCGGTAGAGGTTCGATTCGCCAACGAAATCAGTTCCTTGCATTCCTTCTTATCTCTTGATATCATGATATCAAATGGATGGGAAATCGGATGGCTCAGCTCATTGTCCGCAACCTCGATGACGACGTGAAAGCGAAGCTGCAGCGGCGCGCCAAACGTCATGGCCACAGCACGGAGGAGGAGGTGCGCGATATCTTGCGCAACGCTGTGAAGGAAGAGGCCAGCAAACAGCCTGGTCTCGGCACTCAGATCGCAGAACTCTTCAAAGACATTAGCCTGCGGGAAGGGGAGGAAATCCCGGAGCAGCGGGGCTATCCGGCCATCCCAATCGACTTCGACAAGTGATCATACTCGATACGAACGTGATCTCAGCGCTCATGGCGCGCCTTCCGAATGTGACGCAGTGGCTGGATACGCAACCGTCTGCATCTGTTTGGACGACCTCGGTGACAGTCTACGAAACGCTGTTCGGTATCGAGATTTTAGCGACCGGGCGCCGGAGAAGAGGACTTGAGGCCGCCTTCGAGAAGCTAATCACAGACATTCTGGCTGATCGCGTTGTGCCGTTCGATAGAGCGTCCGCCGAAGCTTCCAGCGTCGTTGCGGCGAGGCAACGGGCCGCCGGCCGTCCGATGGAAATACGCGACGTGCAGATTGCGGGAATTGCGAAGGCCTGCAAGGCAACGCTCGCCACACGAAACACGCGTCACTTCGATGGAGTCGGCCTCACGCTCGTCGACCCTTGGTCGAAGTAGTTTCACGCCGCGGGTGTGTCCGCCATCGCCTCTCGTGCATCAGCCAATATCTCGTACGACCTGACCCGCGCCTTATGGTCATAAATCGCGCTAGCGACGATGAGCTCGTCGGCGTTGGTCTCGGCGACGAAGGCTTCGAGACCCTCTCGGACTGTCTCCGGGCCACCGACGAAGGAGCGTGCCAGCATGCGTATGGCCTGTGCCTTCTCCGGCGGTGTCCAATAGCTCTCGATGTCGTCGATTGGCGGCTGCAGTCTTCCGGGCCTGCCGCGTTGCATGTTGGTGAAAGCCTGCTGCACCGACGTGAACAGGCGGCGCGCTTCCGCGTCGGTGTTGGCGGCGATGACATTGCACGCGACCATCGCGTAGGGCCGGTCGAGCTGTTCCGATGGCCGGAACGTCTCGCGATAGATCTGCAGCGCCGGCATCAGCGCATCTGGTGCGAAATGCGACGCGAAGGCGTAAGGGAGCCCGAGCGCGGCAGCGAGCTGCGCTCCGAAAAGGCTAGAGCCCAGAATCCACAGCGGCACATTGGTGCCGGCGCCGGGAACGGCGCGCACGACCTGCCCCGGCTGCACCGGGCCGAGCAGCGCCTGCAGTTCGAGCACGTCCTGCGGAAAGCTCTCGGCCGCCATCGGGTCGCGGCGGAGCGCGCGAAGCGTGATCTGGTCGGTGCCCGGCGCGCGACCGAGCCCGAGGTCGATGCGGTCGGGATAAAGCGAGGCGAGCGTACCGAACTGCTCGGCGATGACGAGCGGCGAATGGTTCGGCAGCATGATACCGCCGGCGCCGACGCGGATCTTCTCCGTGCCGCCGGCGACATAGCCGATCGCGACCGAGGTCGCGGCGCTCGCGATCCCCACCATGTTGTGATGCTCCGCGAGCCAGAAGCGACGGTACCCGAGACGCTCGGCGTGGCGTGCGAGATCCAGCGAATTGTGGAGGGCATCGGCGGGTGTGGCGCCCTCGATGACGTGCGCGAGATCGAGGATGGAGAAGGGGATCATTCTGAGAGCCGAGGGCTTCGGAGGGCGGATACTTCCGCAATTGGCGCCATACGGCCCGGACTGCAAGGGCGCCCTGGTTGAAGGCCTTCGACGGCCGCAAAAACGTGATAGGGCAACCACATGGAATGGTCGGAGGAAGGAATCGTCGTCGGCGCGCGCCGTCATGGCGAGACCGACGTGATTCTTGAGGTGCTGACCGCCGGGCACGGGCGGCACCTCGGCCTCGTCAAAGGCGGGCGCTCGCGCCGCCTCCGCCCGATCCTTCAGCCCGGGAACACTCTGTCGCTCACCTGGCGGGCGCGGCTTCACGAGCATCTCGGCAATTTCCGCGCCGAGGCGGTCGAGGAGCGGTGCGCCGGCCTGATGGCCTCGCCGATCGGCGCCTTCGGCCTGGCGCTCGCCGGCGCACATCTCAGGCTCCTGCCGGAGCGTGACCCGCACCCGCGCCTCTACGAGGCGCTTTCGGTGATGCTCGACCGGCTCGACGCGCCCACGCTCGCGGCGGAGATGATGGTGCGCTTCGAGCTTCTGCTTTTGGACGAGCTCGGCTTCGGGCTCGATCTTGAGAGCTGTGCCGCAACCGGCGCGCGCGAAGACCTGGCCTTCGTCTCGCCGAAGAGCGGGCGGGCGGTGAGTCGCACCGCCGGGGAGCCCTATCGCGACAAGCTTCTGCCGCTCCCCTCCTTTCTGCTTCAGGCCTCAGCGCACGAGGCGGAGCAGGAGCGGCTCAAGGAGGCATTTCTTCTGACCGGCTACTTCCTGGAACGCCACGTCTTTGATGTGCGAGGTGAAGGGCTGCCGGAGGTGAGGCTCAATTTTCTCAAGGCGATATCGCGCGCCGTTGAAGCTGCGGCATAAGTAACAGTCTGCGGAAACAAGTAGGAGGAGAGGCGATGAAGCTCACCTGGTTCGGACACTCCGCATTTCGTGTCGAGTTCGGGAATTGCCGCGTCATGATCGACCCGTTCCTGACCGGGAACCCCTCGTTCAGCGGCGATCCGAAGAAGGCATCGGAAGGGGCGACGCACGTGCTCCTGACGCACGGCCACAGCGACCACCTCGGCGACGCAGCCGAGATATGCAAGGCGACCGGCGCACAGCTCGTGGCGAATTTCGAGATTTACTCGTTTCTTGCCGGGCAGGGCGTTGAAAACGCGAACCCCGGTAATCACGGCGGCACGGTCGACTGCGGTGGCTTCACCACCTCCTTCGTCATCGCGTTCCACTCGTCTTCCGTGCAGCAGGACGGAACGAACGTCTATCTCGGCAATCCTATGGGGCTGGTCGTAAAGGCGCCGGGCGAGCCGGTGCTCCTCCACATGGGCGACACCGAGATCTTCTCCGACATGGCGCTCATCAACGAAATCCATCAGCCAGAGATCGGCATCGTGCCGATCGGCGACCGTTTCACCATGGGCGCGAAGACGGCGGCGATGGCCTGCCGGCGCTTCTACACGTTCAAGACGGTCATCCCCTGCCACTACGGCACGTTTCCAATGATCGATCCGACGGCGGACAAGTTCATCGCCGAGATGGGCCCGGACGGCAAAAAGGTGCTGGTGCCGGAAAAGGGGAAGGCCGTGGAGCTTTAGCTGTGCTCGCGCGCCGTCACTCGCCGGCGATCTTCGCCCAATGCCCGTCGGCGCGGGAGATGGTGCCAGCCTCGTCGCCGAGGAATACCTGCTGCGCTGCGGACGAGCTGTTGAGATAGAGCTTGCCTTTGACGATCTTCCAGTAATCCGGCTGGGTCGGCACGAGCTCGCCGAAGCTCATGCCGGTGGTGCAGAAGCCGCCGAAGGCCGGAGCGTATTTCTCCGGATCGGCGAGAAACGCGTCACGGTTCGCCGCACTCGCAAACTTCCAGGTGGCGCTGTTGTAATCGGCGGTGAATTGGTCGCTGCCTGTGACCGGCTTCCCCTCGGTGTGATAGGCGACCGGGTCGACCCCGCCGATCGCGTAGCCGTCGCGGGTAAAGATGCCGGGGTCTTCAGCGAAGGCGGGAAACGCCGAGAAAGCGACGAGAAGGATGGCGGCGAGGATTCGGGCGATCATGAGGTTCTCCGCGGGGCGGCGCGACGGCGCGCCGCGAAACGTTTTGCGATTGGACCCGCCGCTCGGGCTCACCGTCCAATCAATTGCCGCCGAGATAGTCGTGAGGGCTCGCCGAGCCAACCCCTGAAAGGCGCGGCAATCGCCCGCGTCGCCTCTTTCGAATAGCGGTTCACAGGATGAGGCCCGCGGTCGACCGGCGCGCCGCGTAGCAAGAATCGGAATGACCGCTCGCCGTACCCGGGATAGTCAGAGTACTTGGCGCTTCCCCGGATCTCATGATGCTGACGCTATACGACTATCTCCCCTCACAGAACGGCTGGAAGGTGCGCGTGCTCCTGGGGCTTCTCGGCCTTCAGGCTCGCATCAAGCCGGTGGCGATTTTCGCCAACGAGAGCCGCAGCGAAGATTTCCTGAAGCTCAATCCTGCGGGCGCCATTCCGGTGCTGGAGCTCGAAGATGGTCGTGCGCTGGCGGAATCGAATGCAATTCTGACCTATCTCGGCGAGGCCACGCGTTTCTTGCCGGACAAGGGGTATGCGCGCGCCAAGGTGATGCAGTGGCTCTTCTTCGAGCAGTACTACGTCGAGCCGGTCATCGGCTCCCTGCGCTTCTGGACGTTGACCGGACGCCTCGCCGGCAACGCCGCCTTGGTTGACGGCAAACGCGAGACCGGTGAGCGCGCCCTCCGCGCGCTGGCGCGACAACTAAGAGAGACGCCGTTCCTTGTCGGCGACGTCCTTACGATCGCGGATATCGCCGTCTACGCCTACACGCACCGGGCGGAAGATTGCGGTTTTGCGCTCGCTGAGTATCCCGCGATTCACGCCTGGGTCGATCGGGTCGCAGCCGAGATTGGGCCGGGCCATCCGGTTCATCCTTATGGTGAGGAGGCCCGGGCAACTTAGTGCAGCCGCGGCAAACCCGCCTCGGTGGCGGTCGCCGACGATCGGCCGTTGAACGCCCGGCCACGGCAATTTATAGGCAAGCTGTTGATCTAAAACCCTCCGGGAAACGATGTCCGTCGATCGAGCGACCGTAAAGCGCGTGGCGCATCTTGCGCGAATCTGCGTCAGCGACGAGGAGGCGGAGGCTCTGCGCGGTGAGCTCAATGCGATCCTCGGCTTCGTCGAGCAGCTGAACGAGGTCGACATCGACGGTGTCGAGCCGATGACCTCCGTCATCCCGATGCCGATGAAGAAGCGCGTCGACCGTGTGAGCGATGGCGGCAAGGCGGACGACATCGTCGCTAACGCGCCGCTCACCGAGAGCCATTATTTCCTCGTGCCGAAGGTGGTGGAGTAGCCGATGGCTGTCACCATCCAGCCGGAGAGCCCGCTGCAGGACGACGTGCGGGCGCTGATCGCGGAACTGAACGCGGTGCTGCTTGCGCTGACGCCGCCGGAACACTGCTACCACATGACGGTCGAAGAGATGGCCGGTCCGGAGACGACCGTCTTCGTCGCGCGCGAGGATGGACGCGCGGTCGCCTGTGGGGCGCTCCGCCGACACCCGGGCGGCGTCGGAGAAGTGAAGCGGATGTTTACGCGCCCTGAGGCGCAAAAGCGGGGCATCGGCGGCCGGATCGTTGCTGAGATCGAAGCGCTGGCGCGCCGCGAGGGGATCGCCACGCTCATACTCGAGACCGGCGACAAGCATCCGGCGGCGTGGCGCGTCTACGAGCGTGCCGGGTTCACGCGAACCGGACCGGTGCTCGACTATCCCGACAGCGGCTACTCGGTCTTCTACGCGAAGCGCCTCGACGTCGAAGAATGCGCCGCATGATTTCCCCGACCACGCTGAGGCGCTCCATTCCGTCCCTTCGAGGCTTTTTCGCCCCTCATGGTGAGGTGCGAGCGAAGCGAGCCTCGAACCACGGGGTGAAAAAGCACCTCAGGATGCGGGCGGAATGGAGCCTCCGCCCTCGTCGCGTGGGTCCCCCAGCGATGGCTCGCGCCGCATGAGCGAGTTGACGGCGCTCACCATCGAGCAGATCCGCGCGGGGCTGGCACGGCGCGACTTCTCGGCGCTCGAGCTGACCGACGCCTATCTGAAGGCGATCGAGGCGGCCAATCCGTTTCTGAATGCCTACATCGTCGTGACTGCGGAGAAGGCGCGCGCCATGGCGATCGCCTCCGACGTCAGGATCGGACGCGGCGAGGCGCGCGCGCTCGAAGGCGTGCCGCTCGGCATCAAGGATCTCTTCTGCACGCGCGGCGTCCATAGCCAGGCCGGCAGCCACATCCTCGACGGCTTCAAGCCGACCTACGAGTCGACCGTCACCCAGAACCTCTGGGACGACGGGGCCGTCATGCTCGGCAAGCTCAACATGGACGAGTTCGCCATGGGCTCGTCGAACGAGACGAGCTACTACGGCCCGGTCGTCAATCCGTGGCGGAAGCGCGGGGGCAACGCCGACCTCGTGCCGGGAGGCTCGTCCGGCGGCTCGGCCTCTGCCGTCTCCGCGATGCTTTGCGCCGGCGCGACCGCCACCGACACCGGCGGGTCGATCCGCCAGCCCGCCGCCTTCACCGGCACCGTCGGCATAAAGCCGACCTACGGCCGCTGCTCGCGCTGGGGGATCGTCGCCTTCGCCTCCTCGCTCGACCAGGCGGGGCCGATCGCCCGCAGCGTCCGTGACGCGGCGATCCTGCTCAAATCCATGGCCTCCGCCGACCCGAAGGACACGACCTCGGCGGACGTTCCCGTGCCCGACTACGAGGCGTCGGTCGGCCAGGAGATCAAGGGCATGAAGATCGGCGTGCCGAAGGAATACCGCATGGACGGCATGCCGGCGGAGATCGAGACGCTCTGGCAGCAGGGCATCGAGTGGTATCGCGCGGCGGGTGCTGAGATCGTCGACATCTCGCTGAAGCACACGAAATACGCGCTTCCTGCCTATTACATCGTGGCGCCCGCTGAAGCTTCTTCGAATCTCGCGCGCTATGACGGCGTGCGCTACGGGCTGCGCGTCGAGGGCGACGACGTCATCGACATGTACGAGAAGACGCGCGCCGCCGGTTTCGGGCGCGAAGTGAAGCGGCGCGTCCTGATCGGCACCTACGTTCTCTCCGCCGGCTACTATGACGCCTACTACGTCCGCGCGCAGAAGGTGCGCACGCTGATCAAGCGCGACTTCGAGGAGGTGTTCGCTGCCGGCATCGACGCGATCCTGACGCCGGCGACGCCGTCCTCGGCCTTCGGCATCGGCGAGAAGGCCGGCGGCGACCCGGTCGAGATGTATCTGAATGACATCTTCACGGTGACGGTGAACATGTCGGGACTTCCGGCGATCGCAGTCCCGGCGGGTCAAGACTCATCCGGCCTGCCGATGGCGCTGCAATTGATCGGGCGGCCCTTCGACGAGGCGACGCTCTTCCGCGCCGGACAGGTGATCGAGGATGCGGCGGG
Source organism: uncultured Alphaproteobacteria bacterium (assembly GCA_963761005.1). Taxonomy (GTDB): domain Bacteria; phylum Pseudomonadota; class Alphaproteobacteria; order Rhizobiales; family Afifellaceae; genus DASWJZ01. The sequence continues at coordinate 255,572 of CAVXFK010000013.1, read as the reverse complement.
GTTCTTGCATCCACCGCGTTGGTGGTAGGAAGAGCCATGACCGGACCGCTCGAAGCGCTGAAGCTCGCCGCCGCTGGCGACTGGGATGGCGCGCACAGAATCGTGCAGGACGATCCTTCGGCCGAGGCCGCCTGGGTGCACGCGCATCTGCATCGCGTCGAAGGCGACCTCGGCAATGCCGGCTACTGGTATCGGCGTGCCGGCAAGACGGTCGCGACCGGCGACCTCGACCGGGAGCGACAGGTGATCGCGAAGGCACTCGGCGGCGCCGAGGCCTGAGCGCGCGCGACGCTGGTCCGGGAACTGTCGTCAGCGCTTCATGCTTCATTAACCATAGCGCTCCATGGTCGCTACCTGCGGTTTTGGGCGCGGTCGTCTGCCGCGCGGCCGCGGACACTGGGCGCGATACGCGCTCGATCAAGGGCTGGAGAGCAACATGCGACACGTGCGGCTGATCGCCGGGCGCGTTCTGCGCAGCGTCTTCGACAGATGGCTGAAGAAGGCGGAGCTGGTCCACTTCGTCTGAGCCGATCGTCCGTCGCTTCGCATTCGAACGAAGCCCGGATTAATTGGATCGTAACCATGAGCGCCGAAGCTCATGTGCGATCCGCTTGAGACTTAACGGTCCGGATGCGGCCACGCGCTAGTCCCTCCAAGGAGCATCTTCTTGGGGGCCACGAATGCGCAAGATGAATGGTGAACTCATGCGCCAGCTTGTAGCCGCGATCTTCCTTTCCGCGCTTGCCATTGCCGCGATGGCCGGAGCGATCGGCCCGACCCACGCCGCCGATCTGCCGGCCATGCAGGCTGCCGGCCGTCACGTTTCGGCATGCGGCGGCCCGCGCGAAGACGTGATCCTCTTCGACAAGGACGGCCATGCGACCGTGCCGGGGCGCACCCTCTATTTCACCTGCGTGACCGGGACCGTGCTCATCCCTGGCGACATTCCGCCGCCGCCGGAATATTGCTGCCACTGACGCCGCGAAGCACTCTGAATTCGCAAAGGCCGGGCCAACGCCCGGCCTTCTGTTTTCCGGCCCGCCCGCTTGCGGCAGCCGCTGCAACGCACTAACCGAAGGCGCGTGCGAAGCTGTTGAAATCACATGCCCTTCGAAGAAACCCGCAACACCAATCCGAAGAACCTGATCCACGGCGCGACCGGCGACTGGGAGGTCGTGATCGGCATGGAGGTGCATGCACAGGTCGCCTCGGAGGCTAAGCTCTTCTCCGGCGCGGCGACGGCGTTCGGGGGCGAGCCGAACGCGCAGGTCAGCCTCGTCGACGCCGCCATGCCCGGCATGCTTCCCGTGATCAACGAGGAGTGCGTCCGCCAGGCGATCCGCACCGGGCTTGGACTGAAGGCGCGGATCAATCACCGCTCGGTCTTCGCGCGGAAGAACTATTTTTATCCCGACCTACCGCAGGGCTATCAGATCTCGCAATACGACCAGCCGATAGTCGGGGAGGGGACCGTCGTGGTCGAAGTCCCCGACGCAAACGGCGGCGTCGAGGAGGTACGGATCGGGATCGAGCGCGTCCACATCGAGCAGGACGCCGGCAAGCTCTTGCACGACCAGAACCCGACGATGAGCTTCGTCGATCTCAACCGCTCGGGCGTCGCGCTCATGGAGATCGTGTCGAAACCGGACTTGCGCTCTGCAGACGAGGCGCGCGCATTCCTGACCAAACTCCGCTCGATCCTTCGCTATCTCGGAACGTCCGACGCCGACATGGAAAAGGGCAACCTCCGCGCCGACCTGAACGTCTCGGTCCGGCGGCCAGGGGAGGCGCTTGGCACGCGCTGTGAGATCAAGAATGTCAACTCGATCCGCTTCGCCGGCCAGGCGATCGAGCACGAGGCGCAGCGTCAAGTGGAGATCCTCGAGGAAGGCGGCACGATCGACCAGGAGACGCGGCTCTTCGACCCGGCGCGTTGCGAGACGCGCTCGATGCGCTCCAAGGAGGAAGCGCACGACTATCGCTATTTTCCGGATCCCGATCTCCTGCCGCTCGAATTCGACGACGCTTATGTCGCGGCGCTTGAGAAGAACCTGCCGGAGCTTCCCGATGCGAAGCGCGCGCGTTTCATGAGCGAGTACGGGCTTTCCGCCTACGACGCCGACGTGCTGGTCGCGGAGCGGGACGTTGCCGACTATTATGAGGGATATGTCCGAAAAGGGGTCGAGCCGAAGGCAGCGGCCAACTATGTCATCAATGAAGTGTTCAGCCGCCATAACAAGACGAGCATTCCGATTACGCTTAGCCCAATCTCGGTTGATACTGGGACAGCGATCCTTCGACTCGTGACCACCGGTGTAATCTCCGGCAAGATTTCAAAAGATTTGACGGACATCGCGTGGCAGGAAGGATTGGACCCGGAGAAGCGGGAGACGATCGACATCGAACAGATCGTCGAGTCGCGCGGGTTGAAGCAGGTGACCGATACGGGCGCGATCGAGGCGATCGTCGACAAGGTGATCGCCGAAAATCCCGACAAAGCGGAGCAGGCGAGGGCGAAGCCGGCGATGCTCGGCTGGTTCGTCGGGCAGGTGATGAAGGCCAGCCAGGGCAAGGCCAACCCGCAGGCCGTTAACGTGCTTTTGAAGGCGAAGCTCGGGATCGACTGAAACCGGACGTTTCCCCTGGCCGTATCCAGGTTTATCCTAGGCGCACGCGTGAGGGGAGGCCCGGAAATGCGCATCCTTCTCGTTCTGCTTCTCGTCTTCGGGTTTTCAGGACCGGCCGCTGCGATCAGCGACGCCGACCGCGCCGAGATCCAGAGCACCATCGATCAGCAGCTCAAGGCCTTCCTCGCCGATGACGGTGCGGCGGCCTATTCCTTCGCGGCACCGAACATCACAGCAAGGTTCCCGACCGTCGACTCGTTCATGGCGATGGTCCGCCAGGGCTATCAGCCGGTCTACCGGCCGAGGAGCTATTCGTTCGGGGCGCTCACGCAAGAGCCCGGTTATCTTGAGCAGGCGGTTGAGATCATTGATGCGGACGGCGCCTTCTGGACCGCCGTTTACACGCTCAGCCGGCAACCGGACGGAACCTGGAAGATCACCGGCTGCTACCTGGAAAAGACGCCCGGCAAGGTGGCCTAGCTGCTCAGGCTTGGAAGGTAAGCCGGCAGAGCGTGCCGCCGCCGTTTTCCTCCATGCCGAACTCGCCGTTGATCTGGGTCGTGAGCGACCGGACGATCGTCAGGCCCATGCCGGCGGCCTCCTCGAGCGCAAAGCCCTGCGGCAGGCCTTTGCCGTCGTCGGAAACGGTCAGGACATGGTCGTCCCCGACGGCTTCGAGGTTTACGCGGATCGTGCCGCTGCCGCTCTCGCCAAAACCGTGCTCGAGCGCGTTGCTGATCAGCTCCGCGACGATCAGCGCGAACGGCACCGTCTTCTCCGCGGCAAGCTTCGTGTCGACGGCCGAGACCAGGCAGACGATGTTCTTGGCGCCGGAAGCTTCGAGCACGTCGTGGCAAAGCTCCTCCATGAAGGGCCCAAGGCGGAGCCCCGCTGAGGCCGGATCGTGAAGCTTCCGATGCAGCTTTGCGATCAGGGCGAGACGCGTGGTCGCCTCGCCGAGCGCCTGACGCGCCTTCTCGTCCTTGATGCCGGAGCGCTGCAGATTGAGGAGCGCCGACACCACGCCGAGATTGTTGGAGACGCGATGCTGGAGCTCTCGAAAGAGCAGCTCGCGCTGCTCGGCAAGCTCGGCGCTCCGCGCCTTCTCCGCCTCAAGGTCGTCGAGTATGCGGTACATGAAATGGATGACGGCGATGTCGACCGCGATGACGGCGATGAAGAGGGTGAGCGACAGGACGGTGTCGAATTGGAGATCGAACGACCGGTAGGGCGGCAGGAAGAAGTAGAAGGCGGAGAGCGCCGAGGCGACACCGACGGCAACCGACGGCCTTAGACCGGCGACAAAAGCGGTCAGGATCACGGCCGGAAAGAAGGTCAGATATGGGATGCCGTAGGGGACCTGATTCTCGATCAGGAAGCGCAGCGCAAGCGCCGCCAGAAATGCTGCGACGGCGAAGCTCCAAGCCCAAACCGGGCTTTGGCGCAGGCGTGTTATTCGAGACAGGTCCATCTGAGCCCGATCTTATATGAACGCGACAACTTCAAGGCTGCCGTCACCGGGAAACGGGATCGGCGGAGCATAGCTGTGGCCACGCCCCGGCATAGGCGCGATCGTCGTTGCCGCAGCCGCGGCGTTCTCTTAAACGCACGCCATGACCAGCTCCGTCGCGGCGGCGCACTCCGCAATCCTGATCGTCGATTTTGGCAGCCAAGTGACCCAGCTCATCGCGCGGCGCGTGCGGGAGGCGGGGGCCTATTGCGAGATCGTGCCCTTCGACAAGGCTTCCGCAGCCTTTGCGGCGCTCAGGCCGAAGGGCGTCATCCTCTCGGGCGGCCCCGGCTCCGTGCCGGAGGGCGGAAGCCCGCGCGCTCCGCAGGAGGTCTTCGAGGCCGGCATTCCGGTGCTTGGCATCTGCTACGGGCAGATGACGATGGCGGCACAGCTCGGCGGCGAGGTGGAGGGCGGGCACCACCGCGAGTTCGGCCGCGCGCTTCTCGACGTGAACCTGAGCTCCAGCCTTTTTGAGGGGATCTGGTCGCCGGGCGAGCGGCACACGGTGTGGATGAGCCACGGTGACCGGATCACAAAACTGCCGCCGGGCTTCAGGGTGAAGGGCACGTCGGAGAACGCGCCGTTCGCGCTGATCGAGGACGAGAAGCGCCGCTTCTACGGGCTGATGTTCCACCCGGAGGTCGTGCACACGCCGGACGGCGGCGAGCTCATCGCCAATTTCGTGCGCAAGGTTGCCGGGCTCCCCGGCGACTGGACCATGGCGCAGTTCAAGGACGAGGCGATAGAGCGCATCCGCGCCGAGGTCGGGGACGGCAACGTGATCTGCGGGCTTTCAGGCGGCGTCGATTCCGCCGTCGCCGCGGTGCTGATCCACGAGGCGATCGGCGACCAGCTCACCTGCATCTTCGTCGACCACGGGCTGATGCGGCTGAACGAGCCGGAGGAGGTCGTCTCGCTCTTCCGCGGCCACTACAACATCCCGCTCGTCCACGTGGACGCGTCGGAGACGTTCCTGACCGCGCTCGAGGGCGTCGCCGATCCGGAGACGAAGCGGAAGACGATCGGCCGGCTCTTCGTCGAGACCTTCGAGGCGGAGGCATCAAGGCTCGGCGGCGCGGATTTCCTCGCGCAGGGCACGCTCTATCCCGACGTGATCGAGTCCGTCTCGTTCTCCGGCGGGCCGTCCGTCACCATCAAGTCGCACCACAATGTCGGCGGGCTGCCGGAGCGCATGGCGATGAAGCTCGTCGAGCCGCTCCGCATGCTCTTCAAGGACGAGGTGAGGGCGCTCGGGCGCGAGCTTGGCCTCCCAGAAACCTTCGTCGGCCGGCATCCGTTCCCGGGCCCTGGACTCGCGATACGCGTCCCTGGCGCCGTCACGCGCGAGAAGCTCGATATCTTGCGCCGCGCCGACGCGATCTATCTCGAGGAGATCAGAGACGCCGGGCTCTATCACGCCATCTGGCAGGCCTTCGCCGTGCTGCTGCCGGTGCAGAGCGTCGGCGTGATGGGCGACTACCGCACCTACGACTATGTGCTGGCGCTCCGCGCCGTTACCTCCGTCGACGGCATGACGGCGGATTTCTTCCACTTCGAGATGGATTTCCTCGGCCGCGCGGCGACGCGCATCATCAACGAGGTCAAGGGCATCAACCGCGTGGTCTACGACGTGACAAGCAAGCCCCCGGGTACGATTGAGTGGGAGTGAACCCCGACAGCGTCCTTTGGTGCGGAATTTGCCCCTACAGGATTTCAGTCTCCGCTAAGTTCCTAAGTTCCGCCGGCTGAAGCCATGAAATCGCCGACGAACGGCGGTTTCATCAATCCGCATCAATCGCCGCGCTACCAAATCTCCCCGGGCCGAGGTGTTCGGCTTCTCATCAGCGTAAGGATCACGGACATGCCCACGATCACCACCAAGGACGGCGTCGAGATTTTCTACAAGGACTGGGGCTCGGGGCAGCCGATCGTCTTCAGCCATGGCTGGCCGCTTTCGGCCGACGATTGGGATGCGCAATTACTGTTCTTCCTCAATCATGGCTATCGCGTCATTGCCCATGACCGGCGCGGCCACGGCCGCTCGAGCCAGGTCGGCGACGGCCACGACATGGACCACTATGCCGACGATCTCGCGGCGGTGACCGCGCACCTCGATCTGAAGAACGCCATCCACGTCGGCCATTCCACCGGCGGCGGCGAAGTCGTGCACTACATCGCCCGCCACGGGGAGAGCCGCGTGGCGAAGGCGGCCATCATCAGCGCGGTGCCGCCGTTGATGGTGCAGACGCCGGCCAATCCGAAGGGCCTCCCCAAAAAGGTCTTCGACGACTTCATGGTGGCGCTTGCCGCCAACCGCTCGCAGTTCTATCGCGACGTCGCCTCCGGGCCTTTCTACAACTACAACAAGACGGGCAAGCCGGCCGAGGCGACCATCCAGAACTGGTGGCGCCAGGGCATGATGGGCGGCGCCAAGGCCCATTACGACGGTATCGTCGCCTTCTCGCAGACCGATTTCACCGAAGACCTCAAGAAGATTTCGGTGCCGGTGCTGGTGATGCACAGCGAGGACGACCAGATCGTGCCCTATGTCGCGTCCGGGCCATTGTCGGCGAAGCTTCTGAAGAACGGCACCCTCAAAACCTACAAGGGCTTTCCGCACGGTATGCCGACGACCGAGGCCGAGACCGTCAACGCCGACCTGCTCGCCTTCATCAAAGGCTAGAGTCTTCGGGGTGCCGGGCACTTCAGTTCCGGCACCGGTTTGAGGGGCCGTCGGGGCCGAGGAGCGGGACGACGCGCACGCGCCGTCCTGATTTCGGCTTCATCGCCAATTTTCTGTTCGTCGGTGAGCCGGCCTTAACGATCTCCCTTTAATCGCCTGGCGCGGACACCTACATTATGCGCCGAGGGCATTCGGGCGCTGCTAACTTGACCCCCAATCGCAAAGCGAGGGGCGGGGAGGAAAGATGATCCCGAAGATACTGGCGAAGATGCCGGTCGTCGCTGCCGATGGTCGCGTGGTCGGCTTTGTCAGGAGAGTCGACGCCCACCGTTTGAAGCTGACCAGTGTAAGGGAGGGGCGCGGCTTCGAGCACGTCCTTCCGCTGTCGTGGGTCGCCGACGTCGAGCGCTACGTCTTCCTGAGCAAGGGGAGCCGCTACGTCGCGGCGAACTGGGACGCGCCGGCTGTGGACAGCAGGCGGCAGCGGTCGCAAGCCGCCTGACAAGTCGACTTGCTTCTTGTGCCGCGCTCACCCGAGCGCGTCGCGCAAAGGGGTGCCGATTGGAGCGGCGCAGTCGCTCGCCTTGCCAGCGGCTGCTGGCTGGGTTAGCGCAACGCCAGCTTTCATCGGGCGCGGGGGGCGCACATGCCCGTTCTGATCCTCGGCCTCATCCTCTTCCTCGGCGCGCACTCGACCAAAGTGGCGGCCGGCGCGTGGCGCGGGCGAATGATCGCGCGGCTTGGCGAAGGTCCGTGGAAGGGCCTTTACTCGGCTGCGTCTCTGATCGGGCTCATCCTGATCGTCTGGGGCTTCGGGATCGCGCGGCACGACCCGGTCGTGCTCTGGTATCCGCCGGAATGGCTGCGACACGTCGCAATCGCGCTGAACCTCGTCGCCTTCATTCTGTTCGCCGCGTATCTCGTGCCGGCGGGGTGGATGAAGGCGCGACTCGGCCACCCGATGATCCTTTCGGTCAAGGTATGGGCGTTCGCGCACCTTCTCGCCAACGGCACGCTTGCCGCCGTCTTGTTGTTCGGTGCTTTTCTCGCCTGGGCGATCGTCGCCTATGCCGCAAACCGCCGCCGCGACCGCGCCGCCGGTACGATTCGCGTAGCGGGCCCGGCGCGGAACGATGTCATCGCGGTCGTCGTCGGCGTCGTGATCTGGGCCGCAATCCTCTGGCGCGTGCACCAATGGGTCATCGGCGTCAGCCCGCTCGCGTAGCTCACGATGGCCTCTGAAGCCGCGCCGCGGCGGATCACTGCCGTCGACATCGCCAAGCGCAAGGGCGGTGAACGCATCGTTGCGCTCACCGCTTACCACGCGCACACGGCAGGTATCGTCGACCTCTATTGCGACTTCATTCTCGTCGGCGACTTGCTCGGCATGGTCATGCACGGGCTGGAGACGACCGTGCCGGTAACGCTCGACATGATGATTCTGCAGGGGCGGGCGGTGATGCGCGGTTCGAAGCGCGCGCTCGTCGTAGTCGACATGCCCTTCGGTTCCTACGAGGAGAGCCGGGAGCAGGCTTTCCGCAACGCATCCCGCATCTTGAAGGAGACGGGCGCCGGCGCGATCAAGCTTGAAGGCGGCGCGCATATGGCGGAGACGGTCGCATTCCTTGTGCGCCGCGGCGTGCCGGTCATGGGCCATGTGGGGCTCACGCCGCAGGCGGTGAACACGATGGGCGGCTTCCGCGTGCAGGGAAAAAGCGAGGAGGCGCAGAAGCTGCTTGAGGCCGACGCCCGCGCGATCTCCGATGCCGGCGCGTTCGCCATCGTGATGGAGGGGATCGTCGAGCCGGTCGCCCGTGCCGTGACCGAGTCGATCGCCACGCCGACGATCGGCATCGGCGCCTCGCCCGCCTGCGACGGGCAGATCCTGGTGCTTGAGGACATGCTCGGCCTTTCCGACTGGACGCCGAAATTCGTCAAGAAATTCGGGTCGCTTCGCGGGCATATCGAAGCAGCAGTCTCGACTTACGCCAAGGAAGTGCGCGAGGGCACCTTTCCTGGGCCGGAACACCTCTATCAGCCGAAGAAGCCCTGAAACGGGGGCCCTTCCTCCGTTGCCTCCAAACGGCAAAATGGCTAGGGTCCGCGCCGCTTCGCGGGTTCGATCGGCGGGGCCGAACCCGGGCATTCCTGCCGCATTTCTCGACGCTAGAGACCGATGGCCGACGACGAGCGCCGCTCAGATACATTCATCCGCGAGGTCGACGAGGAGCTCAGGCGCGATCAGCTGAAGGCGTTGTGGAAGCGCTTCGGTCCGGCCTTCATTGGCGTTTGCGTGCTGATCGTCGTCGTGACCGCCGGCTATCGCGGGTGGATATGGTGGCACGAGAGACAAGCGGCGCGCGCCGGCGACCGCTTCCTCGCCGCGCTTGAGGAGATCCAAAGTGGTAAGCGCGCCGAGGGTGAGGCCGCGCTTCAGGCGGTCGCCGCCGACAGCGGCGCCGGCTACTCGGCGCTCGCGCGCCTTCGGCTCGCCGGCGAAAAGGCCAACGAAGGCGCGAAGGCGGATGCGCTCAAGGAATTCGATGCGCTTGCGGCTGACAATTCGCTTCCCGCGCCGCTTCGCGACATGGCGCGCATCAGGGCAGCGCTCCTTGCTCTCGATACCGGTGACCTTGCCGGCGCGAAGACGCGTGCACAGCCGCTTACCGTCGCCGGCAATCCCTGGCGCCATCTGGCCGACGAGGTGCTCGGCACCGCGGCCTACCAGCAGGGCGACCTCGCATCCGCCCGCGATACATTCTCTGAGATCATGAGCGACGCGCAGACGCCGCCCGACCTTCGGGCCCGGGCCGAGCTGATGGTCGAGTTGATCGACGGCCAGCTTGCCGAACCAAAGACGCCGGCCGGAAGCGGTGCGGCGGGAGGAGCCGCGACGACTCCCCCGTCTCCCGCGCCGGCAGCCGCGCCGGCCAAACCTGCTTCCAATCCCTAGGCGCCCATTTCCGCCGCAATGAAGAGGCAGTCGGGGACGATCATGAAGAACTTCAGAGTCTCTCATCGGGCTGCGGCGTTTGCGCTGGTCGTGCTTATCGTCGGCGGCTGCAGCACGATCAACGCGATCAACCCCTTCCACGAGAAGGAGAAGATCCTGCCCGGCGAGCGGACGGCGGCGCTTCCGCAGGGCGTCATCGATGTGACCGGCGGCACGCCCTCGATCGGAGCGCCCTCGCCGATGGCCGACTGGTCACAGCCGGGCGGCAACGCCGCGAATGCGCCGGGAAATGTCACACTGAGCTCGGCATCGGGCGCGGCCGGTTGGCGCGTCCACGCCGTCGACAAGGCAAGCAAGCGGAACATCCGGCCGTCGGTCCCGCCGATCGTGGTCGGCGGCGCCATCTACATCTACGACACCGACGGCAACGTGAACGCTCTGACGCCTGGCGGCGGCAAATCGTGGTCGGTCTCGCTCGCGCCGAAAGGCGAGAAGAGCCACGCCCCCGGCGGCGGTCTCGCCGCTTCGGGGAGCGCGATCTACGCCGCCACCGGCTATGGCGAGCTCGCGGCGCTCGATCCGGCGAGCGGCAACAAGATCTGGTCGTTCGATCTCGGCGCGCCGGCGTTCTCCGCGCCGACCGCGGCCGATGGCATGGTCTTCGTCGTCAGCGCGACGAACGTTCTTCACGCGGTCAAGCAGGCCGACGGGACGGAGGCTTGGCAGTATCCGGGAATCCCGGAAACCGCGGGCGTCCTTTCCGCGGCGAGCCCCGCAGTCTCCGGCGGCAGCGTCGTCGTGCCCTATTCGTCGGGCGAGGTGATCGCCTTCGACGCCAAGACCGGAACTCTGAAATGGGCGGACGCCGTTGTCCGCTCAACGCGCACGCTCGCCGTTTCGGGCCTGACGGACGTTGCCGCGAGCCCCGTCATCTACGACGGCGTCGTGTACGCGACCGGCGTCTCCGGCCGGACGATCGCCGTCCGCCTCGCGGATGGCGCGCGGCAATGGGAGCAGAATATCGGCAGCAGCTCGACGCCCGCCGTCTCCGGCAACGCCCTCTTCATCGTCGACCTTGAGGACAATCTCGTTGCGCTCGACCGCAAGTCGGGCTCCGTCTTCTGGCGGACCGAGCTGCCTGTCGTCCGCAAGAAGAAGTTCTTCTCCGTCTGGGCGGGGCCGACGCTTGCCGGCAACCTGCTTTGGGCGGTCTCGAACGACCGCAGGATGGTCGGCGTCGATCCGGCGAGCGGCAACATCGTGATCGACAAGCAGCTGCAAAGCCCGGCCTATGTGAAGCCGACCGCCGCCGCGGGCCAGCTTCTCGTCCTTTCCGCCGACGGCACGCTCACCGCCTACAACTGAGGAGGCCCGTTCGTGGCCTTCACCGTCGCCATCGCCGGTCGGCCGAATGTGGGGAAGTCGACGCTCTTCAACAGGCTCGCCGGAAAGCGGCTTGCGCTCGTCCACGATCTGCCCGGGGTGACGCGCGACTGGCGCGAGGCAGAGGTGGAGACCGCCGATCTCAAGCTACGCGCTGATCGACACGGCAGGGCTTGAGGAGGCGGCGGCGGAGTCGCTCGCCGACCGCATGCGCAAGGCGACGGAGAGCGCGGTCAAGGACGCCGACCTCGTTCTCTTCGTGATCGACGCGCGTGCCGGCGTGACCCCTGCCGACGAGCACTTTGCAAAGATGCTGCGCGCGTCCGGCAAGCCGGTCGCGCTCATCGCCAACAAGGCGGAGAGCCGGGCCAGCGACAGCGGGTTCCTGGAAGCCTATTCGCTCGGTTTCGGCGATCCGGTCGCGGTCTCGGCTGAGCACGGCCTCGGCATTTCTGATGTCTTCGACGCGATCCGCGCGGTGATGCCGGGACGCGAAGGGGAGGGGGAAGGCGCGGCGGAGGAGGCGGCCGCGAAGCCGCTCCACCTTGCGATCATCGGCCAGCCGAATGCCGGAAAATCCACGCTCGCAAACCGCCTCCTCGGCAAGGAGCGGATGCTGACGGGACCTGAAGCCGGGATCACGCGCGATGCGATCGCCGTCGACTGGATCTGGCGCGGGCGTCCGATCCGGCTCGCCGATACGGCCGGCATCCGCCGCAAGGCGAAGGTCGTGGAGAAGCTCGAGCAGCTCTCCGTCGGCGACGCGCTCAAGGTGATCCGCTTCGCCGAGGTGGTCGTCCTTTTGATGGACGCGAGCCAGCCGTTCGAGAAGCAGGACCTGCAGCTTGCCGCGCTTGTCGCAGAGGAGGGGCGGGCGCTGGTGCTGGCGCTCAACAAGTGGGACCTCGTCGCCGACAAGGATGCGACGGCTGCGCTCGCTCAGAGCCGACCTTGAGGAGACGCTGACGCAGGTGCGCGGCGTGCCGCTTGTGCCGATCTCGGCGCTCTCCGGATCAGGCCTCGACAAGCTGATGCAGGCGGTCGTCGACGTGCATGCGACGTGGAACAAGCGCCTGCCGACGGCGGCGCTCAATCGCTGGCTTGGCGCGATGACGGAGCGCCATCCGCCGCCCGCCGACTTCCGGGCGGCGGCATCAAGCTCAAATATCTCTCGCAGTCGAAGACCCGCCCGCCGACTTTCTATCTCTCCTGCTCGCGGCCAGAGGCATTGCCCGACGCCTATCGGCGCTACATCGTCAACGGCCTGCGGGAAGACTTCGGCCTCGCCGGCGTGCCGATCCGGCTCATGGTGCGCGCGGAGAAGAACCCCTACGAGGGAAGGCGGAGGAAGAGTTGAGCTTCAGGCCGCTTTGGTCAACCGGTCTACAATTGAATGAACGTTTTCGTCGGCATATCGAAGAGGACGTTGGTCTTGTCGAAAGCCGGCGACGCAATTTCGACGAGGTGCGGCACGATTTCGGATGGGTGTTGCTGCGTGTCGGGGTCTTCGCCGGGCATGGCCTGCGCGCGCATCGCGGTGCGCGTCTTGCCGGGATTGATCGCGACGACCCGGATTGGCGTCTTTTCCACTTCCTTGGCATAGGTCGCGGCGAGCGCGTTAAGCGCCGCTTTGGAGACCGAGTAGGGGCCCCAGTAGGCGCGGCAATTCTGCGCGGCCCCTGACGTCATGAAGAGCACGCGGCCGGCGTCGCTTTGGCGAAGCAGCGGGTCGAGTGAGCGGATCAGCCGCCAGTTCGCCGTCACGTTGACGGCGATCACGTCGTCCCAGATCTTCGGCGGGACATGGCCGAGCGGCGAGAGCTGGCCGAGGAGCCCGGCATTGGCGAAAAGCACGTCGAGCCTCTTCCAGCGCTCGAAGATGGCCGAGCCGAGCCGGTCTATGCCTTCGTAGTCCTTGAGATCGAGCGGCACGAGCGTCGCCAAGCCGCCGGCCGCCTTGATCTCGTCGTCGAGCTCTTCGAGCCCGCCGACGGTGCGCGCTACGGCCACGACGTGCGCGCCGGCCGCCGCGAAGCCCTTGGCGGCGTGATAGCCGATGCCGCGCGATGCCCCGGTGACGACGGCGATGCGGCCTTCGAGAGGCCTCTTTTCGGTCATCCGCCGATGCTCAGCCCGTCTCGGCGAGACGATTGAACGGACGGACTTCGCCCCGCGCTTCCTGGTCGGTGAGCCGGGTCGGGTAGTCGCCGGTAAAGCAGGCGTCGCAATATTGCGGCTGCGTTGGATTGCGACCGCTCTCCCCGACGGCGCGATAAAGCCCGTCGATCGAGAGGAAACTCGAGGCTGTCGACGCCAATGAAATCGCGCATCTCCTCGACGCTCAGGTGCGAGGCGAGGAGCTTCGACTTTTCCGGCGTGTCGACGCCGTAGAAGCACGGGTCGGTCGTCGGCGGGCTCGCAATCCGCATGTGCACCTCGACCGCGCCGGCGTCGCGCACCATGCGGACGATCTTGGTGGAGGTCGTGCCGCGCACGATCGAATCGTCGATGAGCACGACCCGTTTGCCTCTGAGCACGGCGCTATTGGCGTTGTGCTTGAGCCGGACTCCCATGTGGCGGACGGCGTCGGCCGGCTCGATGAAGGTGCGGCCGACATAGTGATTGCGGATGATGCCGAAGTCGAAAGGCAGGCCCGCCGCCTCCGCGAAGCCGATCGCACCGGGCACGCCGGAATCTGGAACCGGCACCACGATGTCGGCCGCAGCCGGCGCCTCGCGCGCAAGCTCCGCACCGATCCGCTTCCTGACCTCGTAAACGCTGGTGCCGGCGACGATCGAATCCGGCCGGGCGAAATAGACGTGCTCGAAAATGCAGAAGCGCGGCTTCAGCGGCACGAAGGGCGTGCGCGATTCAATTCCGTCCTCGGTAACGACGACGAGCTCGCCAGGAAGAACCTCGCGCACGAGCTTCGCCCCGATGATGTCGAGAGCGCAGGTCTCGGAAGCCAGCACCGGTGCGCCGTCAAGCTCGCCGAGCAGGAGCGGCCTGACACCGAGCGGATCGCGGCAGCCGATCAGCTGCTTCTCGGAGAGCGCCACCAGCGAGAACGCGCCCTCGACCTGCGCCAGCGCATCGATTATCCGCTCGATCAAAGTGGCGCGGTCGCTCGTCGCGATCAGATGGATGATTGCCTCGGTGTCGGAGGTCGACTGGAAGATCGAGCCGCGCCGCTGCAATTTCCGCTGCAAGGCCGCGGCGTTGGTGATGTTGCCGTTGTGCGCCATCGCGAAGCCGCCGGCAGCGAACTCGGCGAAGAGCGGCTGCACGTTGCGAAGTGCTGCGCCGCCGGCCGTCGAATAGCGGTTGTGCCCGACCGCGCGATTACCCTTCAGCCGCTCCATCACCTGCGGGTTGGTGAAGTTGTCCCCGACCAGCCCGATGTGGCGCTCGATGTAGAACTGGCTCCCGTCGAAAGTGACGATCCCCGCCGCTTCCTGGCCGCGATGCTGGAGCGCGTGCAGCCCGAGCGCGGTCAGCGCCGGCGCCTCGGCGTGCCCGAAGATGCCGAAGACGCCGCACTCCTCGTGCAGCTTGTCGTCGTCGAAGGGGTGCGAGCTCGATCTCTGCATGGCTTCGGATCAGTCCGGGGGCGGGGAGTCGAGCTCCCGGTTGAGCTGGTTCTGGTCATCCGGAGCGATGCCGGGATCGTCCGGGGCCGGCGATGTATCGTCTACTCCGGGACCCGGCTCCTGAACGACGTCGTCGCCTGTCGCGGGCGCCGTTGCCTGCCCCTTGTCGCCGCGCAGTTTCTGCATGATCTCGGCCTCGGGGTCCTCCGGCAGGCGGTTCATGAGGTTCTGACCGAGCGAATCGAGCCACGGCTTCGACTTCGCCATCGCGATCCACTCGGGCTGCTTATCCGGAGCGATGAAGAAGTTGATGAAGAGCACGGCGATGATGACGAGGATCAGGCCGCGCGCGGCGCCGAAGGCGAAGCCGAGCACGCGGTCGACCGGCCCGGCGCGCGAATCGAGCACGAAATCGGAAATCCGCATCGTGATGAGTGACACGACGAGGAGCGTCACGAAGAAAATGCCGGCGACGGTGATGCCGAGCGCGAGGTTGCGGTCGTTGACGTAGTGCTGCACGTAGGGGAGCGCGCGGCTCCAGAGAAGATAGGCCGCCGCCGCGGCTGCGACCCAGGAAGCGATCGAAAAGACCTCGCGCGTGAAGCCGCGGATCATGGCAAGGACTGCAGAGATCAGGACGACGACGAGCAGAATCCCGTCGAGCAGCGTAAAAGGCATCAGATCGTCGCCTCCTGCGGGTCCAAAACCATGCCGGGGCCGGACCTACCGAAGCTTCCCGCCGCTCCGGTTTGCGGTCGCCTCGGCTGCGATCGCCGCGACAAGGTCGGCGAGCGTGGTAACTTCATTGAGCGAGAGAGTCGAGCGCACACCTTCGCGGCTTCCGGCGGGAAGCACAGCCTGTGAAAATCCGAGCCTTTCGGCCTCGTTCAGCCGCATCATCGTCTGCGTCACCGGCCGGACCGCCCCGGAAAGGCTGACCTCGCCGAAATAGACGCTCTCCGGCGGCGTCGCAACCCCGGCTCGCGAGGAGACGAGCGCCGCCGCGACGGCTAGATCGGCAGCGGGCTCGGCCAGTCTCAGGCCGCCCGCGACATTCAGGTAGACATCGTGGCTGCCGAAGCGGACCTGGTAGCGCGTCTCCAGAACCGCGAGCAGCATGGCGAGCCGGTTCGGGTCCCAACCGACCACGGCGCGGCGCGGCGTCCCGAGCGGGGTCTCGGAGACGAGCGCCTGCACCTCGACCAGGAGCGGGCGCGTTCCTTCGATGCCGGCGAAAATCGCGGTTCCAGGGGTCTTGGCGTCGCGCTCGCCGATGAAGAGCAGGGAGGGGTTGTCGACCTCCTTCAGACCGGCGTCGGTCATCTCGAAGACGCCGATCTCGGAAGCAGGTCCGAAGCGGTTCTTTACGGCGCGGAGCAGCCGGAAATGATGGCCGCTCTCGCCCTCGAAATAGAGCACCGCGTCGACCATGTGCTCAACGACGCGCGGGCCTGCGATCTGGCCATCCTTGGTGACGTGCCCGACAAGCACCACCGTCGCGCCACTCGCCTTGGCGTAGCGGACGAGCGCCTGCGCCGACGTGCGGACCTGGGTGACGGTGCCGGGTGCGCTCTCGACGATCTCGGTCCAGAGCGTCTGGATAGAGTCGATCACCACAAGGTCGACCGGCGGCCCTGCCGACAACGTCGCCAGGATGTTCTCAACCTGCGTCTCGGCGGCGAGCGCGACCGGCGCATCGCGCAAGCCCAGCCGTTCGGCGCGGAGCCTGATCTGGCCGATCGCCTCCTCGCCCGAAACGTAGACGACACGCCTGCCTTCGCTCGCCATCGAAGCGGCGACCTGGATCAGGATCGTCGACTTGCCGATGCCGGGATCGCCGCCGACGAGGATCGCCGAGCCGGGCACAAAGCCGCCCCCGATGACGCGGTCGAATTCGCCGACGCCGGAAAGCGCGCGCGGCAGCTCCCTCGTCTCGCCCGCGAGCGCGGCGAGCGCGACCGGCTTGCCGCGCCCGGTGCGAAGCGCGGTCGGGACGGCGGCCGTCGTCTCCTCGGAAAGCGTGTTCCATTCGCCGCAGGCTTCGCAGCGGCCCTGCCACTTCGAGGACACGGCGCCGCAATTGGCGCAGACGAATTGCGGGCGCGCGCGGGCCATCACGCCGACGTCGGCAGGTTCAGATATTGGCGCTCAGCGCGACGGCTCAGGTTCGTCAAAAGCTCGTAGCCGATCGTATCGGCGGCGCGCGCCACGTCGTCGATCGGAATGCCCGCGCCGAAGAGCTCGACGTAGTCGCCTTCCGTCACGCCTGGGATGCCGGTCACGTCGATGGCGATCAGGTCCATCGACACGCGGCCGAGAAGCCGCACCGGCCGGCCGCGCACGGCGGCGAAGGCGCCGGCCCTGGCGTCGCTCGAGCCGGCGAGCCGAAGATAGCCGTCGGCATAGCCGGCCGAGAGCACGGCGATCCTGGTGTCGGCTTCAAGATGCTTTGCCGCGCCGTAGCCGATGGCTTCGCCGGCGCTCGCCTCGCGCACTTGCAGGACACGCGCCCTTGCCGTGACGACAGGCGAGAGCGGTGGACGGCCGCGGGAAAATTCGGCGCCGTAGAGCGCGATGCCTGGCCGGACGAGATCGAAATGAAAATCGGGGCCAAGGTGGATGCCGGCGGAATTCGCGAGCGAAGCAGGGATGTCGGGAAGCTCGGCACGAAGCTCCTGGAAAAGCGCGAGCTGCGCCCGGTTCATCGGATTGTCCGGCTCATCCGCGCAGGCAAGGTGGCTCATCAGGAGGCGCGGCGAGGCCGCCGCCAGAAGCTCAGGGCGGCGTGCAAGCGCCAGCGTCTCGCGGACGGAGAGGCCGAGCCGGTTCATGCCGGTGTCGACCTGAAGCGCCGACGGCGCGCCAGGGAAATGCGCTGCCCAAGCCTCGACCGAGGCAAGCGTGTTCAACACCGGGCGGAGGTCGGCGGCGCGGAATGTATCCGCCCAATCGGGGAAGAAGCCGTTCAGCCCATAGACGACCGCGTCGGGTGCGGCGGCGGCGCGCGCCCGCCGGCCTTCCTCGGGGAGTGCCACGAAGAAGGTGCGGCAGCCTGCGGCGCTCAGCGCGGCAACGGCAGGCTCTATGCCAATGCCGTAAGCATCCGCCTTGACGACTGCGCTCGTTTCCGCCGGGGCGGAAATCTCCGCGAGCCGCCGCCAGTTCTTCACCAGCGCCCCAAGGTCGATGGAGAGAACGAGGGGGGCCGCCTCAGCCATCTGGTGCAATCCGCTCCACTCCCGATGAGCCGCTCCAGCGCTCGTAGCAAAGGGGAGGGAGCCTAGGGAAGCGGCATGCCGCCTATTCATCGCGGGCCGGCAGATGGTCCTCGCGCGCGATCGAGGAGAAGCGGGTGACTTCGGCCTCGAACTGAAGCTCGATCGTGCCGGTCGGCCCGTGGCGCTGCTTGCCGATGATGACCTCGGCGCGGCCCGCCATCTGATCCATCTCCGCCATCCACTTGAAGAACTCTTCGGTGCCCTCCTTGGGCTTGCGGTTCTTCAAGTAATATTCGTCGCGATAGATGAAGAGCACGACGTCGGCGTCCTGCTCGATGGAGCCGGATTCGCGCAGATCGGAAAGCTGCGGGTGCTTGTCTTCGCGCGATTCCACTTGGCGCGAGAGCTGCGAGAGCGCCAGGATCGGGACGTTCAGCTCCTTCGCGAGAGCCTTGAGGTTGGTGGTGATCTCGGTGATCTCCTGCACGCGGCTTTCAGACGAGCGGCGTGTCGTCCCTTGGATCAGCTGCAGATAATCGATGATGAGGAGGTCGAGGCCGCGCTGCCGCTTTAGCCGGCGTGCGCGCGCCGCGAGCTGGCTGATCGAGATGCCGCCGGTCTGGTCGATGTAGAAGGGGATGCGCTGCATCTCCTGCGCGGCTTCCACGATCCGATCGAACTGATCCTCGTGGATGGCGCCGCGGCGGATGTCGGAGGAGGGGATGCCGGACTGCTCGGCGAGGATGCGGGTGGCGAGCTGCTCCGCCGACATTTCGAGCGAGAAGAAGCCGACAATGCCGCCGTCGACGGTCTTGATGGTGCCGTCCGCCTGTTGTTCGCCGGCCCAGGCCTTGGCGATGTTGTAGCCGATATTGGAGGCAAGCGACGACTTCCCCATCGCCGGACGCGCTGCGAGGATGACGAGGTCGGACTTCTGCAGGCCGCCCATCATCCTGTCCAAATCATCGAGACCCGTCGCTAACCCGGAGAGGTGGCCGGAGCGCTGGTAGGCGGCGCCAGCCATGTCGATCGCGGTCTTCAGCGCTTCGGCAAAGCCCTGGAAGCCCGAATTGAAGCGGCCGGTCTCGGCGAGCTCGTAGAGCCGGCGCTCGGCGTCCTCGATCTGCTCGCGCGGCGGCATGTCGACCGGCGCCTCGTAGGCGATGTTCACCATGTCCTCGCCGATGGTGATCAGATTCCGCCGGATCGCGAGGTCGTAGATGGTGCGGCCGTAATCGTCCGCGTTGATGATCGTCGTCGCCTCGTAGGCGAGGCGCCCGAGATACTCGGCGACGGTGATCTCGCCGACCTTGTCGTTCTCCTTCAGGAAGCTCTTGATGGTGCGCGGGTCGGCGGTCTTGTTCAGCCGGATGAGCTGCGCAGACTTCTCGTAGATCTGCCGGTGCAGCGGGTCGAAGAAGTGCAGCGGCTCGAGAAAATCGGAGACGCGATAGAAGGCTTCGTTGTTGATCAGGATGGCGCCAAGCAGCGCCTGCTCCACCTCGATGTTGTGCGGGACCTGGCGATGGATCGGTTCGTCTTCGGGAAGGAGGATATGGGCGAACGTCATCGTTTCTTCTGGTTGCTCGTCACGCCCCGTCATAGGTAGGGCGACGCGGCGTGAACAGGCGAGCCGACGCTCTTTCCGGCGTCGTGCTCGTTATTCTACCGAATCACCGAGGGAAAATTATCACGGTTGATTTTCGAGCGCGGCCTATTCGCCCGCGAGCCGTAGCGACTCGGGCCCCTCGTTGCTGTCGCGGAACGCCGCTTCGGCCTCCGTCATGTAGTCGCGCGTGATCGGCAGCGCCTCGCGCTCCTTGGTGATCTGAATCTGGAAGACCATCATGTCGCTTGAGCGAAACGCTGCCTCCGATCCTGCGAGGTAGAAGTCCCACATGCGGCAGAAGCGCTCGTCGTAGATCGCTGCGGCATCATCCCAGCGCGCCCGGAAGCGGTCGCGCCAAGCGTGCAGCGTCTCGGCATAATGGAGACGCAGGATCTCGATGTCGGTCACGAAGAGCCCGACGCGCTCCACAGCCTTCAGCACTTCCGAGAGCGCGGGAATGTAGCCGCCGGGGAAGATGTATTTCGCGATCCAGGAATTGGTCGTCGTCGGCGGGCCGCTACGGCCGATCGAATGGAGCAGCATCGTCCCGTTGTCTTTCAGAAGCGACGCAGCGGCGGCGAAGAACTCACCGTAACGCGGGGCGCCGACATGCTCGAACATGCCGACGGAGACGATGCGGTCGAATTTCTGATCGAGCGCGCGATAGTCCTTGAGCTCGAAACGCGCGCGCCTGTCGAGTCCGCGCTCGCGGGCGCGCTGATTCGAAATCGCGTGCTGCTCGGTCGACAGCGTGACGCCGGTGACGTCGACGTCGAAGAAGTCGGCGAGGAAGAGGCCGAGACCGCCCCAACCCGAACCGATGTCGAGCACCTTCTGGCCAGGGCCGAGCGCGAGCTTCGACGCGAGGTGTCGCTTCTTCGCCCACTGCGCCTCTTCGAGCTCGGCGCCCGGCCGGTCGAAATAGGCGCACGAATACTGCATGTCGGAATCGAGGAAGAGGCGGTAGATGCGGCCGTCGAGATCGTAATGGTGCTTGATGTTCCGCCGCGCGCGGAACATCGAGTTGTTCTGCACAAATGGGCGGGCCAGGAAGCGGAAACGCGACAAGGAGGCGTAGAGCGGCTCGCGCCTGAACTCGTTCCAGTTCTCGTTCAGGAGCATGAGGAAATCCAGGAGCGTGTCCTCCGGGAAGACGATCGCGCCGTCCATGTAGGCTTCGCCGACGGCGAGTTCCGGGTTCCTGAGCACCCGCCACTCGGTGCGCCGGTCGCGAAAGGCGACGTGCGCGGAGAGCCCCGCTCCGTCGCCGTAGACGGAAACGCCACCATCAGACCAGGTCACCTGAAGCCGGCCGCGCCGGACGATCCGCGTCAGAAGGCGGTCCAGCCAACGGTTCATTGCACTTTCCTTGCCCCGCGTGGATGCGCAACCCGTGCATTCAAATACGGTTTGCGGCGCGACGCAACAATCCGTGGACGAAACCGCGGGGGTCAACCTCGCGATTCCGGTGCGGTGTTGCGTCCGGGGCGATCGGGATCGGGACGGGCAGCGCCCGCCCGCGTCAGGCCTGCTCGGTCGGCTGCCCGGCCTCGGGGGGCTCTTCTCCCTCGGCGGCCTCTTCCGGCGGAGCCTCCTCCGGCACCTCTTCGACGAGCGCGTCGGGCCGTGTCAGGTCCTCGCCACGCGCCTGGCGCTCGGCCTCGTCGCTTGAGCGTGCGACGTTGATCGTGATCGGCACCTCCACCTCCGGGTGAAGCGTGATCTTCACCTCGTGCAGGCCGATCGTCTTGATGGCGCGGTCGAGCCGCACCTGGCGGCGCTCGATCGTGAAGCCGCCCGCGGACGCGGTCTCGGCGATGTCGCGCGTCGACACCGAACCGTAGAGCTGGCCGGTCTCGCCGGCCTGGCGAATCACGACGAAGCTCTGGCCGGTCAGCTTCTCGGCGATCGCCTCGGCCTCCTTTCGGGCTTCGAGGTTGCGCGCCTCAAGCTGCACCTTCTCGCGCTCGAAGCGCTGGCGGCTCTCGGCGTTGGCGCGAAGCGCCTTGCCCTGTGGCAGGAGATAGTTCCGCGCGTAGCCGTTCTTCACGCGAACGACGTCGCCCATCTGGCCGAGCCGCGCGATGCGCTCCAAGAGAATCACTTCCATTTCGGTCTCCTTGCTGTCCCGCAACGAGCGGTTAGGGGCGGCCCACCATGGGCCGCTCCAGCGGATGGCCTCGGCCTACTTCAAAACGTAGGGCAGGAGGCCGAGAAAGCGGGCGCGCTTGATCGCCCGCGCGAGCTCGCGCTGCTTCTTGGCGGAGACCGCCGTGATGCGCGAAGGCACGATCTTGCCGCGCTCCGAGATGTAGCGCTCGAGGAGCTTCACGTCCTTGTAGTCGATGAGAGGCGCGCCGTCGCCGGAGAACGGGCAGGTCTTGCGGCGCCGGTGGAACGGGCGGCGGGTCGGGAGCTGTGCGATATCGACCATCGGTCTACTCCTCGTCGTCGCGGCGACGCTCGCGGTCGCGCTTGCGGCGCTCGTCGCGCTCTTTCTTCTGCATTTGCACCGACGGCTCTTCCTCGAGCTTGTCGACGCGCACCGTCAGAAAGCGGAGGATGTCCTCGTTGAGGCTCATCTGCCGCTCCATCTCGTTCACCGCGTCGTGCGGCGCGTCGAGGTTCATCAGTGTGAAGTGCGCCTTGCGGTTCTTGGCGATGCGAAAGGAGAGGTTCTTCAAACCCCAGTATTCGGTCTTGCCGACGCTGCCGCCGGCGGTCGAAATCACGCCCTTGAACTGCTCGACCAGCTCATCGACGCGCTGGCCCGACACATCCTGCCGGGTCAGGAAAACATGTTCGTAGAATGCCATTCGTCTTTAGCCTTTCCTTGACACGATCGGCCTGGCGCGGAGCCCCATCGAAGCCTCGTGCGGGATAGCCCGCGGAAAGGCTCGCGACGTCTTCGAGAGCGGAGACACGGGAAACCGGATCGGCATCCGATCCTGCGGGCCATCCAAAGTGAGATGGGCCCGCTTTTCCGTTAAGCCCCCGGCCGAAGCCGGTCGTGGAAGCGCGCTATATACGGCAAAACGCGCCAAACGCAAGGCGAACGGGGCGTCCGCCGGGTGTGCCCGGCGCCGAGCCGTGCCGGGCGTGCCGCGGCTTGACACTCGCGTCCATGCGGTGTGGATCGGCCGAAACGCACGGGAGGCCCGATGACGACCGCATTCCTCTTCCCCGGCCAGGGGAGCCAGGCCGTCGGCATGGGAAAGGCGCTCTCGGACGCGGTCCCGGCGGCGCGTGCGGTCTTCGACGAAGTCGACGAGGCGCTCGGCGAGAAGCTCTCCAGGATCATCTTCGAGGGGCCGGAAGACGTCCTGACGCTGACCCGGAACGCCCAACCGGGGCTGATGGCCGTCAGCCTCGCCGCGCTTAAGGCGCTCGAGGCGGAGGGCGTCACCGTCGCCTCGCATGCGAGCTACGTCGCCGGGCATTCGCTCGGCGAATATTCTGCGCTCGCGGCGGCCGGCAGCTTCTCGATAGGCGATGCGGCGCGGCTCTTACGGATCCGCGGCGACGCGATGCAGAAGGCGGTGCCGAAGGGGGTCGGAGCAATGGCGGCGCTGCTTGGGCTGGACCTTGCGGCGGCCGAAGAGGTCGCCAGGGCCGCGGCCACGGCCGACGAGGTGTGCGAGGTCGCGAACGACAACGCGCCGGGACAGGTGGTTGTCTCCGGCCACAAATCGGCGGTGGAGCGCGCGATTGAGATCGCCAAGGGAAAAGGCGCGCGCCGTGCCACGCTTCTTTCCGTCTCCGCACCTTTCCACTGCGCGCTGATGGAGCCGGCGGCGGAGGTAATGGCGAATGCGCTTGCCGGCGCAAAGATCCATCCGCCGGCAGTGCCTGTCGTTGCGAACGTGCTTGCCGCGGCGCTCAGCGATCCGACCGAGATTCGTCAGCGGCTGGTCGAGCAGGTGACCGGCACGGTGCGCTGGCGGGAGTCGATGGCATGGCTTGCGGCAAACGGCGTGACGCGGCTGGTCGAGATCGGGGCTGGAAAAGTGCTGACCGGTCTTGCCAAGCGCACGGCGCCCGACGCAGTCGCAAGTGCAGTCGGCACGCCCGACGACGCGAAGGCACTCGCGGCGGAACTGAATGCCTAGTACGCTCTGAATGACATCGCTGAGGTCCAGGAACCTGCCGAAGGACAGCACCAGGGAGACGTGATGTTCAGTCTTGAGGGGAAGCGCGCGCTCGTCACGGGCGCGAGCGGCGGCATCGGCGGGGCGATCGCCGAGGCGCTTCATGCACAGGGTGCAATCGTCACACTCTCCGGCACCCGCGTCGACGCGCTGCAGGGGCTTGCGGCTAAGCTCGACGGACGCGTGCATGTCGCGCCTGCCGACCTTGCGGACGCGGCTGCGGTCGATGCGCTCGTGCCCGAAGCGGAGCGGCTGATGGGCGGCCTCGACATCCTGGTGAACAACGCCGGGCTCACCCGCGACGGGCTCGCGGTCCGCATGAAGGATGAGGATTTCGAGCTCGTGGTTCGCGTCAATCTCGAAGCGGCGTTCCGACTCTCGCGCTCGGCCCTCAAGGGCATGATGCGGCAGCGCTTCGGCCGCATCGTCGGTATTACCTCGGTCGTCGGCGTGACCGGCAACGCGGGCCAGGCGAACTACGCCGCCTCGAAAGCCGGCATGATCGGCATGTCGAAGGCGCTCGCCCAGGAGGTCGCGAGCCGCGGCATCACCGTCAACTGCGTGGCGCCCGGCTTCATCGATAGCGCCATGACGGGCAAGCTGAACGAGAAGCAGCGCGAATCGATCCTCGGCACGATCCCCGCGGGGCGGCTCGGAAGCGGTGCGGAGGTGGCCGCCGCGGTCGTCTATCTGGCGAGCGTGGAAGCCGCCTATGTCACCGGCCAGACGCTTCACGTGAACGGCGGGATGGTCATGATCTGAGGCCACAAAAGAGCTCCCGAAAAGGCGGATTTCCGCTGCTGGTCAAGCCGAATGAAACGTGTTAACGACCGCCAGAAAGACACCTTGAGCCCGGTGAATTGCCGCTGAAGCCCCCGCTTCGCGGCTTTTGTGTATGTTCCGGGTCGGGAGACGGCCCGAAAATGAGGAAGAGGTTATGAGCGACAACAGCATCGAGGCGCGCGTCAAGAAGATCGTCGTCGAGCATCTCGGCGTGGAAGAGGAAAAGGTCTCCAAGGACGCGAGCTTCATTGACGATCTTGGCGCCGACAGCCTCGATACCGTTGAACTCGTCATGGCCTTCGAGGAGGAGTTCGGCGTCGAGATTCCGGATGACGCGGCGGAGACCATCCTGACTGTCGGCGATGCGGTCCGCTTCCTGGAGAAGAGCACTTCCTGACCAAGGGACCAGATCCCCAACGTGCGGCGCGTCGTCGTCACCGGAATGGGCATGGTGACGCCGCTTGGGAGCGGCGTCGAAGTCTCATGGGCGCGGCTCAAGGCGGGCGAAAGCGGCGCCGCGCGCATCACCACCTTCGCAGTTGACGATCTTCCCTGCCAGATCGCCTGCGTGATTCCGCGCGGCGACGGCTCCGACGGCACCTTCAATCCCGACCTCTCGATGGAGCCGAAGGAGCAGCGCAAGGTCGACGATTTCATCGTCTTCGCGATGGCTGCCGCCGATGAGGCGCTGGCAAGCGCCGGCTGGCATCCGAAGAGCGACGAAGACCAGTATGCGACCGGCGTCCTGATCGGATCGGGGATCGGCGGCATCGGCGGTATCGTCGAAGCGGGCATCACGCTGCACGAGCGCGGTCCGCGACGCATCTCCCCGTTCTTCATTCCAGGGCGCCTGATCAATCTCGCGTCCGGCTACGTGTCGATCAAGCACGGGCTGAAAGGCCCGAATCATGCCGTCGTCACCGCCTGCTCGACCGGCGCGCACGCGATCGGCGATGCGGCGCGTCTGATCGCGCTCGGCGACGCAGACGTGATGGTCGCCGGCGGCACAGAGTCTCCGGTGGTGCGAATCTCGCTTGCCGGCTTCGCCGCATGCCGCGCGCTATCCACACATTTCAACGACCGTCCCAAGGAGGGCTCGCGCCCCTACGATCGCGACCGCGACGGCTTCGTGATGGGCGAGGGGGCCGGCGCCGTGGTGCTCGAGGAGCTCGAGCACGCAAAGGCGCGCGGAGCGACGATCCACGGCGAGGTGATCGGCTACGGGCTCTCGGGCGATGCTTTCCACATCACGGCGCCCGCCGAGGACGGCAACGGTGCGGAGCGCTGCATGCGCGCCGCGCTGAAGCGTGCGAACATCGACCCGAGCGAGGTCGACTACGTCAACGCGCATGGAACCTCGACCATGGCCGACGGAATCGAGCTTGCCGCGGTCGAACGCGTGATGGGAAACGCGGCGGGCCAGCTCACCATGTCTTCAACCAAGTCGGCAATCGGCCACCTGCTCGGCGCCGCCGGCGCGGTCGAAGCGATCTTCTGCCTGCTTGCAATGCGCGACGGCGTCGCTCCCCCGACGCTCAATCTCGAGAACCCGTCGGTCGAAACGCCGATCGACCTCGTGCCGCTCAAGGCGAAGGAGAAGCGAATCGATGTCGCGCTCTCCAACTCCTTCGGCTTCGGCGGCACCAACGCTTCGCTGGTCCTCCGCCGCGTCTGATGCATTCGTGGTTTAGCCTCAATCGGTGCTATGAGTTCGGCCGGGGAGGGGCAAGCCGCGGATGAGCTACACGAATCGCCCGACCGACAGAAAGAAGCCGCAGCCGCAGACGCCGGAAATGCCCGACATGCCGGCCGTGTCGCCTCTCGATCTGCCGGCCACGGGCGAGGCGCAGCAGCCGCGGCGGCGCATCGCGCCCAAGAGTCCGCGTCAGGTACTGCAGCCGGAGGCGGCGCCGCCGCCACCGCCGCGCTCGCAGAAGGCACGGCATCCGCTGGTCGTGGTCTCGAACTTCTTCCTGATGGTCGCGGTTCTGATCGTGCTCGCGGGAGGCGGCCTCCTCTATTTCGGGATGCAGAAGTTCAATCAGCCGGGACCGCTGACGGAGACGACGGGCGTGCTCGTCCCGCCCGGCGCCGACCTCGATTCGATCTCAACGCAGCTTCAGCGCCACAACGTCATCGACAGCCCGTTCATCTTTTCGATGGCGGCGCGTTTCAAGAAGCTTGAGGCCAAGCTGCAGGCCGGCGAATACCTGTTCCAGCCCGCGGTTAGCATGAAACAGGTGCTCGACGATCTGGCATCCGGCCGCTCGGTCCTCCATTCGATCACCTTCCCGGAAGGGATGACCAGCCAGGCGATCGTCGACAAGCTTAACGCCGACACTGTCCTGACCGGCGACATCACGGCTGTGCCACCTGACGGCACACTGATGCCCGACACCTACAAGTTCACGCGCGGCGCTACGCGCCAGCAGATGCTTGACCAGATGCAGCGCGTCGCCTCACGGGCGGTGCAGGAGGTCTGGAGCCGCCGCGCGCCGGGCTTGCCGATCTCGACGCCGCAGGAGTTCGTGACGCTGGCGTCGATCGTGGAAAAGGAGACGGGGCGCGCCGACGAGCGTCCGCGCGTCGCCGCGGTCTTCATCAACCGGCTCCGCAAGGGCATGCGGCTTCAGTCCGACCCGACGGTGATCTACGGCCTCTTCGGGGGGGCCGGCCGCCCGTCGGATTGGGCCATTACTGATGCAGCCCTGGCGAAGAAGACGCCCTACAACACCTATCTCATAGACGGCCTGCCGCCTGCCCCGATCGCCAATCCCGGTCGCGCGGCGCTTGAGGCAGTCGCCAATCCTTCGCGCACGAACGAGCTCTATTTCGTCGCCGACGGGACCGGCGGGCATGCCTTCTCCTCGACGCTCGAGGAGCACAACCGCAACGTCGCGCGCTGGCGGCAGATCAGGGCTGAGCGGGAGAAGGCTGCCGCGAGCGATAGCAGCGCCGGGCAGACCCAGACGGACACGCCGGCGCAAAACGCACCCGCAGCGGCGCAGCCAGAAGCAACGCCACCCGATGCGACAGCGCCCGACGCGACAGCGCCCGATGCGGCGGCTCCGGATGCGTCGGCGCCAACCGACCAGGACTAGCGCGACATGCGGACCGCGCGTGGTTTGCTGAAGGCGCGGAGAGTTGTTGTGTGGCGGACCGTGACGATCTGGATTCAATGACGCTTGCAAGCATGACCGGCTTCGCGCGAACGGCTTTCGAGGCCGAAGGGGCGAAGTATTCCTGGGAGCTGAGGAGCGTGAATGCGCGCGGCCTCGAAGTGCGGCTGCGGCTCGCTCCCGGTCTCGATCACCTGGAAGCGGAAGTGCGCGCGCAGCTGCGCGAGCGGATCGCGCGGGGAAGCTGCTTCCTGACATTGGCGCGCGAAGCGGAATCGGCGCAGCGGGCCGTAGTGCTGAACGAGGCGGCGCTGGCGCTTGTCATCGCCGCTGCGCGCCGGCTGGCTGAAGTCGAAGGGATCGGCGCACCGACGGCCGACGGGCTCCTTGCCATCCCGGGTGTGCTCGAGGACGGCGACGTCGCGCTCAAGGGAGAAGCGGCGGAGCGACGCGACGCCGCGGTGCTTTCCGCGCTCGCCGGCACGATCGACCTGTTGCTTGCGGCGCGCATCGAGGAGGGGAAGCGGCTTTCCGTCTCGCTCGGCGATCAGCTTCAAAGCATCGAGACGCTGGTCGGGGATGCGAAGCGCATCGCGGCGGAGGCGCCGGAAGCGCTCAAAGCGCGCATCCGCGATCAGGTTGCGCTGCTCACCGCGGATGGCATCGGCCTCAATCCGGACCGACTGCACCAGGAGGCGCTGATCGCCGCCACGCGCGCCGACGTGCGCGAAGAGATCGACCGGCTGACGAGCCACGTCGAGAGCGCGCGCGGGCTGGTCGCGTCCGGGGGCGCGGTCGGCCGCCGCCTCGACTTTCTTGCGCAGGAATTCAACCGCGAGGCCAACACGCTTTGCGCCAAGGCTTTTGACAATCGCTTGACCACGATCGGACTCGAACTGAAGGCGGTCATCGACCAGCTTCGCGAACAGGTGCAAAATCTGGCATGAGCGCTCGCCCGATACAGCTGCGTCGCAGGGGTGTGATGTTCGTGCTGTCGTCGCCGTCGGGTGCCGGCAAGTCGACGCTTGCGCGCCTGCTTCTCTCGGAGGAGCGCGATCTCATCCTTTCGATCTCGGTCACCACGCGCCCGCGGCGCGCGAGCGAGGTTGAGGGCCGTCACTACCACTTCATCGAGCAGGCCGAATTCGCGCGTATGCGCGAGCGCGGCGAGCTTCTGGAATGGGCGGAGGTGCACGGCAATTTCTACGGCACACCGCGCGCGCCGGTCGAACGGGCGCTGGCGCAAGGCAAGGACGTGCTCTTCGACATCGACTGGCAGGGGACCGAGCAGCTTTCGCGGATCGAGGAAACGCGCGCCGACCTCGTGCGCGTGTTCGTGCTGCCGCCGAACTTCCGCGAGCTCAAGGCGCGGCTTGAGCGGCGCGCCGAGGACGCGTCCGATGCGATCCGCCGGCGCCTCGCGAATGCCCGAGCGGAAATCGAGAAGTGGACATCTTACGACTATGTGGTCGTCAACGAGGATCTCGACCGCTCGTTCCCGCTCGTGCGCTCGATCCTCGCTGCCGAGCGCATGCGGCGCGAGCGCGTCACCGGTCTTGAGGACTTCGTCGAGAGCCTTCTGACGGAAGCGGACGAGGCCGCGCGCGAAGACCCCTAGCGGTCCGCTTGGATTCGGGCGAGGCGGAGAAAGTTCTCGACTGCAAGGTCCTCGGCGCGAAGCGTCGGGGCGATGCCAAGCTCTCGAAGGATGGGCTCCGGCTCGGGCCAGAGCTGCTTTAGACTGGCGCGCAGCATCTTTCGCCTCTGGCCGAAAGCGGCAGCCGTCACCGCCTCCACGGCGCGAACCGGAACGCGCTCGGCGTCGGCGTTGGGCTCAAGGCGCACCAGCGCCGAAGTGACCTTGGGCGGCGGCGTGAAAGCGCGCGCCGGAACGTCGAAGAGCCGCGTCGGGTGCGCGCGCCACTGCGCCAGCACTGCGAGGCGCCCGTAAGCCTTCGTGCGGGGCTTGGCGACGATCCGGTCTGCGACTTCGCGCTGGAACATCAGCGTCAGGCTTGCCCAGAAGGGCGGCCAGGGCTCCGACGACAGCCAGCCGACGAGAAGCGGTGTCGCGATATTATAGGGAAGGTTGGCGACAACGCGGATCGGGCGATTGTCCGTAAGCCGCGAATAGTCGAAATCCAGCGCGTCGCCCTCGACAATGCTGAGACGTCCGGGGGCAGTGGCGGCGATCTCTTCAAGCGCCGGCAGTGCGCGCCGGTCGCGCTCGATCGCGGTCAGGTGCGCTGCCCCTTCGATCAGAAGCGCGCGCGTCAGCCCGCCCGGGCCGGGCCCGATCTCGATGATATGGCTGTCGGCGAGCGGCCCGCCGGCGCGCGCGATGCGACGCGTCAGATTGAGGTCGAAGAGAAAATTCTGTCCAAGTGCTTTCCTCGCAGCGAGACCGTGTGTGGCGATGACCTCGCGGAGGGGCGGGAGCGCGAGAAGCGCGTCGTCGCTCAAATGGCCGACCCGCGGCGGCTCAAGGAATGTGCGAGCTTCAGCGCCTCGATCAGGCTCGTTGCGCGCGCCTTGCCCGTGCCCGCAAGCGCGAGCGCCGTCCCGTGGTCTGGAGATGTGCGCACGAAGGGAAGACCGAGCGTGACGTTCACTGTCTCGTCGAAGGCGAGCGCCTTGATTGGGATCAGCGCCTGGTCGTGGTACATGCAGAGCGCGGCGTCATAGGTCTTCCGTGCCTCCGGATGGAACATCGTGTCGGCGGGAAGCGGACCGGTTGCCGCGATCCCGGATCGCAGCAGCGTCTCGACCGCCGGGCGAACGATCAGTTCGTCTTCACCCCCGAGCATGCCTCCCTCGCCGGCATGCGGATTGAGCCCAGAGACCGCAAGCCGTGGATCGGCTATCCCGAAACGCCGCGCGAGATCGCGAGCGACGACTATTCCGGTTCGAACAATGAGCTCGGATGTCAGCAAACGAGGAACCTGGGCGAGCGGGATGTGGATCGTGACGGGGACAACTCGAAGGTCGGGCCCGACGAGCATCATGACGGGCGAGGCGGGCCTGCCGAAGAGCTCCCTCGCCAACACGCCGAGGAATTCGGTGTGGCCCGGATAAGCGAATCCGACGGCGTTCAGCGCTTTCTTCTGGATGGGATTGGTCACGACCGCACTCGCGGCGCCGTCGCGGACGAGCTCGACTGCGCGGCGGATCGACCAGATCACCGCCTGGGTATCGGACGCGTTGATCGCGCCGGGCACGCCGGAGACGGCCGGAGCGTTGAGACACGGCAACGCATCGGGAAAGGTGACGGCTGCGGCGTTGATGTCGACAACCTTGGTCAGGATGTCGCGACCGAGCGCCGCGGCGCGCCGAGAGAGCAGTGCAGCGTCGCCGACGAAGATGAAGGGGGGGACATTGGCGGCGTTGCGCGCCACCCAGGCGTCGATGGCGACGTCTGGGCCGATCCCTGCCGGCTCGCCCAGCGTCAGCGCCAGCGGCGTAACCGGCGCCGTCGGGCTCACCGGTACTCGATGACGGCGTCTGACCGCAGATCGCGAAGATAGCGGCGCGCGAGAAGCTTCCCGCGCTCGCCGGTTATCTCCTGGCGCACTGCGACAGCTGCCTCGGTCTCGCCCGCGATCGTGTTCTTGGCGCAGACGCCGAGAATCTGGAAGCCTTCGCTGATCCGCTCCGGCTTCGTCGTCTTTCCGACTTCGGTGCCGGCAAGTGCGGTCTTGATGTCATCCGGCAGGCCCGATTCCTCACGCCGTATGGAGGGCTTGACCACGATTACCGGCGAGCCGCCCGCCTGCTCGAGGCTGTGATCGCAGCCCTGAAACTTCGCGCGAAAGGCATTTGCCGCGTTCAACCGCTCGTTGACGACAGCGCCGCTCGAGCCGGACGGAACAATGAAGACGATCGGCTGCACCATGTATTCGATTGCGGCTTGCTGCTGGGAGCCGGAGTTGCCGTGCTCAGCGTTGAGCGCCGCGGTGACGTCCTGGTCGGTAATGCTGACGGTCGCACGGAAGCGTGCGCGGACGATCTGCCCCCAGGCGATGTTGGCGCGCAAGAACTGTCTGAAGCTGCTGGGATCAAGCCCCGACCGCCTGAGCGCCTGCGTGAACTCGGAGGCGGTCATCTTCGTGTTGCTCGCGCGGCTTGCGAGCTCCTGGTCGACGTCGGCGTCGGTCACGTCAACGTGCCGGCGCGCGGCCTCCTGCAGCATCAGCTTCTCGTCGATCAGCTGATCGATCGCCTGTTTCTCGCCCTCCTTTCCGCCCGTGAAGAGTCGCAGCATCTTGGTGCGCTGCTGAATATCGTAGGTCGTGATCGGCTCGTCGTTGACGAGGACGCGGATTGCGCTGCCTGCAAATGCAGGCAGCGCCGCGGCGCATGCCAGCGCCGCGAAGGCGAGGACGGCGACCGCAACTCGAGGCAAATGTCGTTTTCTCGATGTCATCTGTTTGTGTCTAGCGCTTTTTTGGGCGAATCAGCCGCGGATGTCTACAGATCAATCTGTCGAAAATCCGGCCACTTTCTCCCTATTGCACTTCGGTATCCGCACGCAACTTCTGCCCGAACCCGCCGTCGGCGATCGTTCTCAGGCTGACGCGGAAGTATATTTGCCGCGCGGAAACGAGGTCGGAATAGGGGTCGGTCGTCTCAGAATATGTCGCGGAAACCGAGAAGCAATCGTCGGCGTATGCGAGTCCGAGGCTGTCGGAGACGCGGCTTGAATTGCGCAGATCGTAGACGAGCGACCCCAGCACCGACCAGTTGTCGGTGATCCCGACGGAGGCGGATGTGGAGAGCTCTTCGCGCCGGGTGAATATGCCGGAAGCAGGGCTCTCGCGCAGGTAGGTGTAGTCGATCGCGGCGGTGCTCCCCCCATAGCTGCCGACAGCCGTGAGATCAGTTCGGTTCAAGGTGAAGTCGTGATTGTCGAAGCGTCCCCGCGCCGTCACCGCCAAGCCGAACCCCGTGTTCACGGCAACGCTCGCGAGGTAGTCGGACTTGCTCGTCTCAAGCCCCGAGCCGACACCGGTCAGAGCATGATCCTTGAGCGCGAAGGAATTCTCGCCGGCCAACTGAAAGGACTGACCGACGAGGGCATCGATCGATGCGCCATTCGGGAAAAGCCCTTGGTACAAGAAGCCAAGATTGGCGCGCGTGCCGCCTTCCTGACGATCGTATCCGGCAAACTTGTCCCACTTGAACAGCGTCGTTTCGTCGAATTCGAGGCTCTGCGAGTCTTCATTCGGGAGGCTGCCCGCGCGCTTTTCGTCGGGCCGCGCGATCAGCTGCGCCTTCGGGCCGAAAGTGTGTGTGGTCGAGCCAAGAGTGGCGAGGAACGGCCACTCGTATTCGACACCCACCGCCGGCATCGCCCGTGCGATCGCGCCAGAGTCGGTAAGCCCCGCCGCAGGGTCGTCCGAGGCGATCCAATCGGCGTCGCCCTGCAGGTAGGTGAAGGGCGTGACGAGCTGGCCGCCGGGGAGGATCAGTTTGCGCTTCCAGCTGGCGCGGCTGGTGGCGCGCGTGAAAGAGCCGGCAACACCGGCATAGTAGGGACCAAACGGCGCGGGCGGATGACGAATGTCGCTCGCGTCGCGAGTCAGGCTCGTGAGATTCGAATCGAAGCGCAGCTCACCGCCCAAGATGGGCTTTCCGACGATGTAGTTCTGGTCAATGACCGGGTGGATGAATGCTTGCTCGGCTTGGTCGTTGTGCACATAGACGTCGGGCGTTGCCGGATTGCCGTCGTCGGGGAGGTCTTCCTCCGTGTTCTCGCGCTGAACGTGGAGATAGTAGCCGCTGGCGGAGAAGTAGTTCCGCTCGTTCATCCCGGTCAGGTAGGCCGTCGACGGAAGGTCCGCGGCTTCTGCCCCGGGAATCTTGTAGTCGCGATTGAAGGTGCGGTCGGAGGTAAGGTCCACGTCCCAGCCGAATGACCAGTTCTTGCTCAGCGTGAATGCGCCTTCGGATCGCACGCCGCCGCGCAGCTCGCGGTCGCCGCTCAGCGGCTGGCCGCTATCGACGAACGCACTCGGATCTTTCTGGAAGATTCCGGCGAGCTGGATCGAGTAGGAGCCGTTCATCATGCGATGGCGCCATTGCGCCTGCATAAGAAGCCCCTGCCTGCTCAAGATCGTTGGAGAGAACGTGACGTCGTAGTTGGGCGCGAGATTCCAGAAGAACGGCGTCGTCACACCCACGCCTAGTGCATCGCTCTGCACGACCGAGGGAACCAGAAAGCCGGTCTTGCGCGTCACAGTCGGGTCGGGGTGGAAGAACACCGGCATGTAGGCAATCGGCATGCCGAAGAATTCGAGACGGGCGTTCTCGTAGTAGACTTCGTGTTTCGTCTCGTCGTGAATGATACGCGTCGCCTTGATCTGCCAGAGCGGCGGGCGCTCGGGATGCTCAAGACAGGGCTGGCAGGCGGTGTAGACGCCCTTGCGGAAGATGGTCAGAGTTCCGTCGCGCCGCTCCGCGGTCTGCGCGGTGAAGCGTGTTCGGTCGGTGGAAATCAGGTTGAGGCTGCCGATGAAGCCATCGCGGAAGTCATCGGTGATGTCGAGCTTGTCGGTGGTGATCAAGTCGCCGTTCGGCTGAAGCATGCGAATGCCGCCAGTGGCGATCAGGCGGCCGGATTTTTGATCGTACGTGACCCGGTCGGCGTCGAGAGCATAGCCGTGGTAGTAGATTTGAACATTGCCGATCGCAGTCACGACTTCGTGGTCGAAATCGTAGACGAGCTGGTCGGCCTGGAGCAGCATGCGATCGGCGGGCAGGCCGCTGGTCGCGACGTTCAGATCGGTTCCGACCGATCCGAAAGACTGTGCGAAAACCGGGAAGCTCTGCGTAGCGAGAGCCGCGGAAGCCGTCCAGGTCACGAACAGCTTGCCGCCCTTCGCGAGGCCTGCCGCCAATCTCCGGCGCCGACGCAGAACTCTGAGCTTCACCCGTCCTCCTGGAAAAGCAGGGTGGTCGCGCCAAGGGTCAGCGCAACGATAGGCGGCAGCCAAGCGGCCAGTACCGGGGGGATGATGCCGTTACCGCCCAGGTCGCTGGCAATCTGGCTGAACGCATAAAGCAGAAAGCCAATCGTGGCGCCAGTCAGGATGAGGCGCCAAGTCCCCCCGTAGCGGCTGAGCCGCAGGCTGACCGTGGCCGCAATCAGCACCATCGCGATCAGGAAGACGGGGCGACCCAGGAGCGTGTGGAAAGCCACACGAAACGGATCGGGATCGAGCCCTGTCCGCTCCGCCGTCTTGATGAAGCCCGGAAGCGACCACACCGAAATCGTCTCGGGCTCGATGAAGCGGCGTTCCACCTCGCTTGCGGTCAGCAAGGTCGGAAGCTCGTAGCGGGCGACCACATGCGGCGCTTGGTCTGCCGACGTCACCGTTGCATCCGTTAGAACCCATCGCCCCGGCGCGTATTCGGCACGCGCTGCTTCGATCTTCTCCTTGAACCGGCCGGCGTTGTCATAGACGAAGGCGGTCACGCCGAGGATCGCTCCGCTGTCGGCCTCCGCGGAGGCGGCGTGCACGATCGATGTCCCGTCACCGCTTTCTTGCCTGAACCAATTCCCGCTCCCCCAAGATGTACGCCCGAGGAGCTGAGCTTCGATGTTCTCGGATCGCCCTTTCAAGCCGACTGCGAGCGGGTTGAGCAGGGCCGTCGCGGCGATACCGAAGATGATTGCCACGGCGAAGGGGGCGCGGAGGAAACCCCACGCCGATACGCCGCTTGCGCGCGCGACAACGAGCTCAAGCTTACGCGAGAGGTCAATCAAGCTGATGAGCGCGGCAAAGAGGAAGGCGAAGGGCAGAGCGCTGTCGAGCAGAATTGGAACGTGCATCCCCGCTAGCGCTAACCCGAGAAGCCCAGTGAATCCCGGCTCGTCGCTGAAGCGCCTGAGCACCTCCACATAGTCGGCGAGGAAGATGATGATGCAGCCGGCCACCAGCATGAGAAGCAGCGTGACGGTGAATTGCCGGGCGATGTAGCGGCTGAGCACGCGCGGCATCATGGCCCACCATCGACACCGGCGCCCGCCGGAGCGAAGCGCGGACGAAATATCCGCCGCATCATGCCGAGCAGTCGATCCAAGCCGGCTTCGACGAAGCGTGGCGTTGGCAAGCGGGCATCGAGAAGCATCGCTGCCACGCCGAGTCCGATCCCCGAGACCGGAATCGCGTAGAGCAATGGAATTGCGGCCGGCGAGTTCAATGCAACAGAGGCGGTGGCGAAGCCGGCGGCTCGAAACGCCGTGCACAGCAAAACGCATGCTGCGATCGCAAAACTTCGGTCCTGGCGGTTGGTGCGGGGACGCCCGAGAAACGCGAGGGCAAAGAGCGCAAAGACCAGCGTGTAGAGTGGGGCGGCCACGCGGTTGTTGAGCTCGAACAAGACCCTGACGGAATCCGGCTTGATCGTGGAATCACCCGGGTCGGGCTCGACAAGGTAAAGCGTCGATCGCTCACGTGCCCGATAGAGGGCGTTGGCGTTCGGGGGACCGAGCTGACTCAAATCGAGCGCGTAGGTCTGGAAGTTGACGACATTCGTCTCGCCGCTGACGCGGTCCTGCCTGATCAGGTCGCCGTTTTGCAGAACAAGGAAAGAGCCTTCGGGGCGCTCCAGAAGCACGCCCTGTACGGCGTTGTATTGCACAGTCTCTTTTGGGTTACGGTCGTCGCTGACGAAGATGTCGTGGAAGCTGCCGTCCGGCGCCTTCTCGCGGATGTGCATGGTGAGGCCCTGGTCGACGGAGCGGAAGCCGCCGTCCTGGACGAGGGCAGCTATGACGTCAGCGTGGATATGCGTGAGTATTTCGCGAAGCGCTGCGAGGCTTGCCGGGGCGATGACGTGGTAGGAGATCGCGACACCCAGCGTCACGAAGAGGCCGAGGACGAGGATCGGGCGGCTCACAGCGCTGCGCGCGGCGCCTGCTGCGGCGATAACAGGGAGCTCGCTGTCGTTGGTGAGGCCGTTCAGCGTCAGGATTGCCGCGGCAAGGAATGCGATTGGCGCGACCGCCTGGATCAAAGCGGGCAGCGCCAGGATCGTCATCAAGAGGAAGGTCCATATCGCCTGCCCCTTCGAGGTGACAACGTCCAGCCGGCCGAGCACCTGGGTGACCCAAAGCGTGCCGGTCACCGCGAACAGCGCGAGGAGGAAGATGTTGGCCGCCCGCCGCAGCACATAGCGCTCGATAAGCGGCATCACCCCATGCCCCAAATGGCCGATCCCGGCCGGCCGGCGGCTCCGGTCGACGGTCTAAACACAGCGCACTCCCAGCCACCCGGTCACTCGCCGCACTTGACGCCGGCTACCCGGGCCCTGTTATCCCGAACCTGGAATATGAAGCCTGTTCAAATCCGTGAGGCAATTCAATGGCCGACCGAGTCGAGATCAAATTCACAAAGATTGCTGCGCCAGACTCCGGCTCGGCCGTCGTCCTGACCGACAAAAGCCTGAAACTCGGCCGCCGCTCGCAGGCCCTCGATGAGGCCATCGGCGAGCGGTTCGCAAAGGCCGCGGCGGCCGCGAAATTCAAGGGGGCGGCCTTGAAACCCCTGCAACTCCTTGCCCCGGCGGGCTCCGATCTCGATCGGATCGTGTTTCTTGGCCTTGGCGACCCGTCAAAGCTGACACCGCAGGATTGGCTGAAACTCGGCGGCACGATCCCTGCGGTCGTTGGAAGCGCGACCGCCGTGACTGTGATCCTTGAGCGGCCGGACGGGCAGGCGGTCTCCGCCCAGGAGGCGGCCGATGTCGCCCTTGGCATCAAGCTC
Organism: uncultured Alphaproteobacteria bacterium; assembly: GCA_963761005.1. GTDB lineage: Bacteria > Pseudomonadota > Alphaproteobacteria > Rhizobiales > Afifellaceae > DASWJZ01. The sequence continues at coordinate 218,179 of CAVXFK010000013.1, read as the reverse complement.
CGCACCTACAGCTTCGACAAATACAAGACCAAGAAGAAGGAGGACGAGGAGACTCCCAAGACGCGGCAATTCGCAATCGCGACGGCCAATCCGACCGCGGCGGAGCGGGCCTGGACGGCCGCCTCCGCCGTAGCGGAAGGCGTGGCGTTTGCGCGCGATCTTGTGAATGAGCCCGCGAACGCCCTCGGGCCGGTCGAGTTTGCCGAGCACCTGAAGGGGCTCGCGAAGCTCGGTGTCGACGTGAAGGTCCTCGGCGAGGCCGAGATGCGGCGCGCCAAGATGGGGGCGCTCCTCGGCGTGGCGCAGGGTTCGGAACGGCCGCCGCGCGTTGTCCTCATGCATTGGTGGGGCGGGCGCGAGAAGGAGAAGCCGGTCGCGTTCGTGGGGAAGGGCGTAGTCTTCGACACCGGCGGCATCTCGATCAAGCCGGCCGCGGGCATGGAGGACATGAAGGGTGACATGGGTGGCGCCGCCGCGGTGTCGGGCCTCATGCGCACGCTCGCGCTCCGGCAGGCGAAGGTGAACGCCGTCGGGATCGTCGGGCTGGTCGAGAACATGCCGGACGGCAAGGCGCAGCGGCCGGGCGACATCGTGACCTCCATGTCGGGGCAGACGATCGAGGTCCTGAACACGGACGCCGAAGGCCGGCTCGTCCTCGCCGATCTGCTGACCTACGTGCAGAAGAGCGACAAGCCGACGGCAATGGTCGATCTCGCTACGCTGACCGGCGCCATTCTGGTTGCGCTCGGCAACCAGCATGCGGGGCTCTTCTCGAACAACGACGACCTTGCGAAAGAGCTGACGGAGGCTGGCACCGCGACCGGCGAAAAGGTGTGGCGCATGCCGCTCGGCGCCGAATACGACAAGCTGATCGACTCCAAGAACGCCGACATGAAGAACATCGGCGGCCGGCACGCCGGCGCGATCACCGGTGCGCAGTTCATCGGACGGTTCGTCGAGAACGACACGCCGTGGGCGCACCTCGACGTCGCCGGCACAGCGATGGGATCGCCGGCAACGGAGACCAACCAGTCGTGGGCGTCCGGCTGGGGCGTGCGGCTCCTGAACGAATTTGTCCGCGCACACCACGAGCGGCGGAGGTAGCGGGAGCTCGGTGGCCGAGGTCCTCTTCTATCAGTTGGAGCGGCAGTCGCTTGAGGCGGCGCTGCCGGGGCTGCTTCAGCGGAGCCTTGATCGGGGCTGGCGCGCCTTGGTCAAAATCGGCTCGGAGGAGCGGCTTGAGGCGCTCAACGCGCATCTCTGGTCCTACGACGATGTCTCGTTCCTCCCGCACGGCACGGCCGCCGACGGAAACGCGGAAAAGCAACCGATCTTTCTGACGACCGGCGACGACAATCCGAACGCCGCGACGGTCCGCTTCCTCGTCGACGGGGCGGACGCGCCCGACCTCGGAGGCTACGACCGCACTGTCTTCGTCTTCGATGCGGCGGACAGCGCGGCGGTCGCGCGCTCGCGCGAGGCCTGGAAGGCAGCGCGCGCCGGCGGCCACGACGCCACATATTGGCGGCAGGACGAGAACGGACGCTGGGCGAAGCAGGGCTGAGACTGCCGCTCCCCGAGAGCCATCTTCAAAGTCCTTCGCGCGGGGAGTAGCCTGCCATTGCCCGGCGCCGTCCGCGTGCCGTGTTGGGAGGTCCTTTCCATGTTCACACTTTCGCGTCTCGCCGCTTTCGCCGCGGCGGCCGGCTTCGTCGTGCTCAACGCAGGCGGGGTCGCCACCGCTGCCGACATGCAGTCGATGAAGTTTGTCGAGCACGCCAGCTCCGACACAGTCACCGACACGGGCGATGAGGACGATAGCGTCGGCGATATTCTGACTTTCGCGAACCTGGTCTTCGACGAGGCGAACAAGAGCCAGGTCGGCACCGACAACGGCTGGTGCGTGCGCACGGTCGTCGGCGTCGCCTGGGAATGTTTTTGGACGCTGTCGTTGAAGGATGGCCAGATCACGGTCGAAGGGCCTTATCTCGACGCCGGCGATTCCGTGCTCGCCGTGACCGGCGGGACCGGCACCTACGCGGGCGCCAAAGGCGAGATGAGTCTCCACGCGCGGAACGCCGAGGGCACTGAATACGACTTCGGCTACAAGCTCGCCCACTAAGCTTAGCCGGCGACGGCTTCCTCCTGTGCTTCAAGCTCGGCCGACAGGTCGAGCCAGTCCGACTCGGCGCGGGCGAAATCGTGCACCCGCTCGGCGCGCGCTTTCGCAAGCCGCGCCGCGCCGTCGGGATCACTCGCGTAGAGATCGGGCGCGGCGAGCTTGCGCTCAAAATCGTCGATCTCGGCGCGGAGCTTTTCGATCCGCCGCTCGCAGTCCTTGATCTTCTTGCGGAGCGGCGCGAGCGCCTCGCGGCGCTGCGCAGCCTCGCGCCGCGCGTCCTTCTGTGACTGCGACGGCTGCGGCTTCGGCGACGCGTCTTCGGTCCTAGCCGCTGGCGCGATGCCGAGAACCTGCCTGCGATAGTCCTCGATGTCGCCGTCGAAGGGTTTGACCGTGCTGTCCGCGACGAGCCAGAGCCGGTCGGCGCACGCCTCGATCAGGTGGCGGTCGTGGGTGATCAGGATGACCGCGCCCGAATAGTCGTTGAGCGCATGCACAAGCGCCTCGCGGCTGTCGATGTCGAGGTGGTTGGTCGGCTCGTCGAGGATCAGGAGGTTGGGTGCGCCGAAGGCGGCGAGCCCCATCATGAGGCGTGCCTTCTCGCCGCCGGAAAGGTTCTCTGCCGCGGTTGCCATCTTCTCGGTGGTGAGGCCCATTTGGGCCGTGCGGGCGCGCACCTTCGCCTCCGGCGCGCCGGGCATCAGCGCGCGCACGTGGTCGTAGGCTGAGAGCGCGGGCCGCAGCTCGTCAAGCTGATGCTGCGCGAAGAACCCGATTCTGAGCTTTGGGGCGCGGGTGACCGCGCCGGTCTCGGGCGCGAGCTTCTCCGCGACGAGCTTGGCGAAGGTCGACTTGCCGTTGCCGTTCTGGCCGAGCAGCGCGATCCGGTCGTCGTCGTCGATCCGTAGGTCGAGGTGCGAGAGCACCGGATGGCCCGGCGCGTAGCCAACGGAGACCCCCTCCATGCGGATGATCGGCGGCGACAGCGGCTTCTCCGGATCGGGGAAGCGGAAGGGGATCGCGTGCTCCTGCGTGATCTCGGCGATCGGCTGCAGCCTGGCGATGGCTTTGAGCCGCGACTGCGCCTGGCGCGCCTTCGAGGCCTTGTAGCGGAAGCGGTCGACGAAGGCCTGCATGTGCTTGCGCTCCGCCATCTGCTTCTGCCGCTGCTTCTCCTGCAGCGCCTGCCGCTCGCGATACTGCCGCTCGAAGGAATCGTAGCTGCCGCGCCAGAGCGTCAGCTTCCGTTCGGCGAGATGGACGATCGATTCGACGGCCGTGTTCAGAAGATCGCGGTCGTGGCTGATGACGATGACGGTGTGGGGGTAGCGCGCCAGATAGCGCTCAAGCCACAGCGTGCCTTCGAGATCGAGGTAGTTGGTCGGCTCGTCGAGGAGCAGAAGATCCGGCTCGTCGAAGAGGAGCGCGGCAAGGGCGACGCGCATGCGCCAGCCACCGGAGAAATCCGAGCAGGGGCGGGCCTGGGCGGCGGCGTCGAAGCCGAGGCCGGCGAGGATGCGCGCGGCGCGCGCCTCCGCGGCATGCGCGCCGATGTCGTTGAGGCGCATATGGATTTCGGCGATGCGATTGGGATCATGCGCACGCTCGGCCTCGGCGAGGAGCGTCGTGCGCTCGCGATCGGCCGCGAGCACCGTCTCGATCAACGACCGCGGCCCGCTCGGCGCCTCCTGCTCGACCCGGCCGATGCGCGTCCCCTTCGGCAATGAGATCGAGCCAGCATCCGGCGCGATGTCGCCGACGATGGCGCGGAAGAGCGTCGTCTTGCCGGCGCCGTTCCTGCCGACGAGACCCGCCTTGGCGCCCGACGGCAGCGTCAGGCTGGCGCCCTCAATCAGCGGGCGGCCGGCAATGCGGAGGGTGAGATCGGTGATCTGAAGCATTGCGCGAGCGTCTAGGCGACCCGACAGCGCAAAAGCAAGACGCTCCGCACACGTCAGTGAAAGCGAAGCGCCCGGGGCCGGGCCCGGGCGCTCGTTCTTGTCCGAAGGCGGTTACTAGCGGTTCCGCGCCTGCAGAAGGTCAGTCACGCGGCGTATGGTAGCGCGGCGGTTCTGTCGCTCCGGCCCCTGTGTGTCGATCTTCAGGAACTGCTCGCCGTAGCCCTCGGTGACGAGGTTCTCCGGCGGGATGTCGAAGTTCTGCGATAGCGCGGTCGCCACGGCCTCGGCGCGCTGATCGGAGAGGATCAGGTTGTCGTAGTCGGAGCCGACGGCGTCGGTGTGCCCTTCGATCAGGTAGACCTCATCGGGGTTGTCGGCGATCACCTGTTCCATCACCCGTCCGAGCGCGTTTAGCGAGCCCATCTGGTCGTTGCCGATCGTGGCGCTGCCGAAGTCGAAGGTGATCGTGTCAAGGTCGATGCGCGGCGAGTAGGCGCGCACCTGCTGGTTCCTGAGCACCTGGTCGAGCGTGTAGCGGCGCGTCAGGGGCTGCACCGGCGGCGCGAGTAGCGTCCGGCGAATGTCGTCGTCGGAGGCATGGCCGAGATCGACGATGTAGCGGTCACGCGGGATGCGCACGCGCGGCGGCGGCACGTCGTTGAGGACCGCCGGTGGCGGCGCCGCCTGGCTGTCCGGATAGCGGTTGTCGATCAGCACGATCTCGCGTCCGTCCGGCATGAAGCGGCTGCGCTTCACGATGTTGCCGTCGCGGTCCCGGATCGTGACGATGTCGACGCCGCCCGGCCGATGCAAGATCGTGCGCGTGCGGCCGTGCGGGAGGTCCTGGACCTCGACGTCGTCGGCGCCGTAGAGCAGTCGGCCGCCCTCGTCCGGCACGACCTGCTCCACGGAGAGGTTGCCGTTGCCGAGATCGATGATGATGCGGCCGCTGCGGCGCTCAACCACGTCGCCGCGGTTCTGGTCGCGGTTCCACAAGCCGTCGTTCTGGCCGTCGTTCTGGTTGTCGCGGTTGGTCTCGCGATTGCGGTCACGCCGGTTGTTGTTGGTCTGCTCCCGCTGCGGCTGTTGCCGCTGCTCGGGCTGCGCGCCGATCGCCTGCTGCAACTGATTGAGCAGGCGATCACGGAGCGAGCGGACCTTCTTTGCCTCCTCGGTATCGCCCTGCGCGTTGAGCTGCTGCTCAACGGTCGTGTCCTGTGCGGCCGGCTGCGTCGACGGCGCGGGCGGCTGCACGGCTTCCTGCTGTGCCGGCGGCTGGGCCTGCGGCTGCTGCTGGCCTGCGCCTTCTTGCTGTTGCTGCTGCTGATGCTCCCGCCTGCGCGCGTTCTGCGGCGTGGGCTGTTCGGCCGGGGCGGGCTGCTCGGTCGTGGTTTGCTCCGGCTGAGCCTGCTCCGCGGCCGGTTGTTGCTGTTGCGCCGGCGCCTGCTGCGTTTGTTCCGGACCAGGCTGCTCGGGACCGGGCTGCCCTTCCTGGGTGGGCGGCTGCTCCGCCGGGGGCTGCTCCTGCTGCTGTGGCTGTGCCGCCGGCGGTTGCTCGGCGGGCGGCGGCTGCTCGGCCGGTGGCTGCTCGGCGGGCGGCTGCTCCTGCTGCTGTGGTTGCGCCGCAGGAGGCTGCTCGGCCGGTGGTTGCTCAGCCGGTGGCTGCGCCGCAGGTGGCTGTGCCGGCGGAGGGGTTTCCGTGGCAGGCTGCTGTTCTTGAGCCGGCGGCTGCTCCGCTGGGGCGGCTGCGGCGGGAGGCTGCTCGGCCGGAGGTGTTTCCGCAGGCGGTTGCTCCGCCGGCGGCTGCGCCGCAGGAGGTTGCTCCGCGGGCGGCTGCTCGGCGGGCGGCGGACACTCCTGTCCCTCCGGGCAGGGCTGTGCGTCGGTCTGTGCAAGCTGAAGAGGCGTTGCCGAGGAGGGCTCGAGCGCGAGTGCCGGGCAGTTCAGCGCAAAGGGAAGAACAGCGCCGGCAAGCAACAAGAATTGAAATCGCATAGGAATCATTTCCCCGTTGACCAAGCCCCCTCGGTCGAAGCGGGAACGTAGCTCACCCGCAGCGGTTCCGTGTTCACAGTTGCATGCGGGCAGCAATATGACCAGGAACCGGGATGCCTGCCGGGACCCTGATCTGGCGGTGCTCACGCCTGACAGGCGTGAAGCCGAGCCGCTGATAGAGCGGAAGCGCGGCCGGGTGGTCGAGCGTGCAGGTGTTGACCCTGATCTCCCTGGTGCGGCGCGAGAAGGCTTCAGCCACCGCCGAACCGAGAAACCATGGTCCGATGCGCATGCCGGTCCATTCCGGCATCAGGCCGAAATAGACAAGGCGCGTGCTCAACGGATCGCGGCGGTCGAGCTCGTAGTAGCCGGCCGGCGAGCCGTTGGCGTAAAGCACGAAGACATTGATCCCAGCGGCATGAATTTCTTGGAAAGCTCCTCGTCGGTGAGCGCGAGCCGCTCTACCCAGAGCCAGCTTCCGCCGACCGCGGAGTAGAGGTATCGGTAGAAGTGGAGCGGGATCTTCTCGGCCTTCATCAAGGCGAGACGCGGGGCGCTCGGCATCGGCGGAAACTGCGCGGGGCGCGCCTGCATGGCGAGATAGGTCACCGTCGTCTCGACAACCCGGCCGGTCATCGCAGCCCTTTCACGGGCCTTTTGCGATCGGAGCGCCCGGACGGGAACCCCAATCGGTCCACGAGCCGTCATAGACGGCGACGTCGCTCTTGCCGATTTCGGCGAGCGCCAGAAGGAGCGTCGCGGCCGTTATGCCGGAGCCGCAGGTCGTTATCACGGGTCCTGAGAGATCGACGTCAGCCTGCTTGAAAAGCTCGCGAATTCGCGCTGGAGCGACGAGGCGTCCGGTCGGGTCGGAAAGCGCCGCATAGTGGAGGTTCCTGGCGTCCGGCATGTGGCCGGAAAGGACCCCGGCGCGGGGCTCCGGCTCCTCGCCGCGGAAGCGCAGGGCGGAGCGGGCATCGACGACGGTCTCGCCACGGGAAAGCGCCGCGCGGACACCCTCGAAGTCACGCACCTGGTCGCCCGAGAACGAAGCGGTAAACTGGGCGGGCTTCGGCGTCGCCACGCCGGACTCCTTCGAGTAGCCGGCTTCATCCCAGGCCGGAAGGCCGCCGTCCAACACCCTCACATCCTTGGCTCCGAACACCCTGAGCGTCCACCAGACGCGCGGCGCGGAGAAGAGGCCGATCCCGTCGTAGGCGACGATCGTATCCGTGTCTGCCAGGCCGAGTGCGCCGACCGCTTCCGCGAAGCTCCTCGCGTCCGGCAGCATGTGGGGGAGGTCGGTCTTCGGGTCCGCGATCGCATCGATGTCGAAGAAGACGGCGCCGGGGATGTGACCGGCGCGATACTCCGCCTTGGCGTCGCGGTTCTGCGCCGGAAGGTACCAGGATGCGTCGACGACCTTGACCCTCGCGTCGCCGAGGCGATCCTTCAGCCACGCCGCACTGACCAGGTTGTCGCTCACGCGGAGCCTGCGAAGGCAAGACGGATGCGCCGGTTCTGCCGGCCCTTCTTCTCGATCTTGGCGACGGCGATCGCACCGATCTCGGCGGTCGAGTGGACGTGCGTTCCGCCGCAGGGCTGAAGGTCGACCGAGCCGTCCTCGCCGATCGCGACGAGCCGCACCTTGCCGCTCCCTGTCGGCGGCTTGACGCTCATCGTGCGCACAAGGCCGGGATTCGCCGCAAGCTCATCATCGGTGATCCAGCGGGTGGTGACGGGATGGTCGGCTTCGACCAACGCCATCAGCCGCGCGGTCAAATCGTCCTTGTCGACTACGCCGGCGTCGCTGATGTCGAAATCGAGGCGGCTCTCGTCGGCGCCGATCGAGCCGCCGGTCACGGGGAACGGCACGAGCGAGCAGAGGAGATGGAGCGCCGTGTGCATGCGCATGTGGCGATGGCGGCGCTCCCAGGCGATCTCGGCAAGGACCGGCATCCCGACCTTGGGCGGCTCGCCGGATGCGGGCACGTGCACGATCTCGGTCTTGCCTTCGCCGTAGACGGTCGCGGCGATCGGCACGACCACCCCGCCGGCGACGACGAGGCGCCCGGTGTCGCCGGGCTGGCCGCCGCCTGCGGCATAGAAGACGGTACGGTCGAGGATGATCCCGCCCTTCTCGGAGTGGGCAACGATCTTCGCCTCGCAGTCGCGCCGGTAGGCGTCATCGCGAAAAAGCGGCAATGTCTCGAAAGGCATCAGTCGGTTTTCTCGAAAGGAACCTCCACCGTCGACCGCTCGGCGAGCCAACCCGGCACGGGGAGGTCCTTGGAGCGGAGGAAGGTGGGGTTGAAGAGCTTTGAAGCGTAGCGGCTGCCGTAATCGCAAAGCACCGTGACGATCGTGTGGCCGGGGCCGAGCTCGCGCGCCATCCGGACTGCACCGGCAACGTTGACACCGGTCGAACCGCCCATCACCAGGCCTTCCTCGACGAGGTCGAAGACCTGCGTGACGGATTCCACATCGGGGATCTGCCAGGCCACGTCGACAGGTGCGTCCCTCAGGTTGCCGGTGATCCGGCCCTGGCCGATCCCTTCGGTAATGGAGGAGCCCTCGGCCTTAAGCTCACCGTGCGCTATAGAAATTGTAGAGCGAGGCGCCGGGGACGTCCGCGAGCCCGATCTTGATCGCCGCGTTCTTGCTCTTCAGGAACATGCCGACGCCGGCGAGCGTGCCGCCGGTGCCGACCGCGGAGACAAAGCCGTCGACCTTGCCGCCGGTCGCCGCCCAGATCTCGGGGCCGGTCAATTCGATATGCGCCTGGCGGTTGGCGACGTTGTCGAACTGGTTCGCCCAGATCGCGCCGCCCTTCTCCGACTTCGCAAGTTTCTCCGCCAGGCGCCCGGAGATCTTCACGTAGTTGTTCGGGTTCCTGTAGGGGACCGCAGGCACCTCGATCAGCGTCGCGCCGCCCATCTTGAGCGCAAGCTTCTTCTCCTCCGACTGCGTATCGGGGATGACGATGACGCAGCGGTAGCCGAGCGCCTTCGCGACGAGCGAAATTCCGATGCCAGTGTTGCCGGCGGTCCCCTCGACGATCGTGCCGCCGGCTTTCAGCGACCCGTCGCGCTCCGCCGCACGCACGATCCAGAGCGCCGCGCGGTCCTTCACCGACTGCCCCGGATTCAGGAACTCGGCTTTGCCGAGAATCTCGCAGCCGGTCGCCTCCGACGCGCGCCTGAGGCGGACGAGGGGCGTATTCCCGATGAGGTCGAGGACGGAGTTCGCGATCGTCATTCTGCGCGCATTTCTTTCGCGTGCGGGAAGCTATGCCTCGCGGCCGAGAGGGGCAAGGGAAGCTGTTCCATGACTCCTTTTCAGGCGGGGATTGGCTTCGCGCGATCAGCCGAGCGTTGGCATGAAGCCGGTCCGCAAGCCATGCGCCCATTCCGGCCGGCCGTTCGCATCGGCGCGATGCGCGGCCTCCATGTAGGGGTAGGGCACGAGGATCAGCTCGAAGGCGAACGCGCCGTTCGACCTGCGCTCAACCATCGCGTAGCGCGCGCGACGCGAGCCGGACTCCGAGACGTAGCCGCCGTCCTCATAGGCTGGGCAGCCGACGCTGCCAGGATTTAGAATCGTTGGGCCGTCGTGGAGTTGGACTACGCCGGCGGCGTGGCTGTGGCCGCATAGCACGAGCTTCGCGTCGATGCCGCCGAGCCGTTCGGCGATCTCGTCGTGACGGCCGCGCACGAGCCGGCCGCCTTCCACCTCCTCGACCAGATAGCGGTTGTCGTCCGACGGCGTGGCATGGAAGGCGACGACCTCCTCTGCGACGGTCAGACGAAGCGGGAGCGCGCCGAGATGTGTGCGTTGCTCGGGCGTGATCTGATCGAAGGCGAAGCGATCGGAAGGGCCCATCTCGTCCGGAGCGAGGGTTGCGACCTGCCGGTCGTGGTTGCCGCGCACGGTCGGTAGTCGAAGCGCCATCAGGTGGTCCATCGTCTCGCGCGGCCAAAGCGGTCCCGAGGCGCAGTCGCCCAAGTTGACGACAAGATCGGGCTTGCGCGCTTCGAGGTCTGAGAGCGCGGCCTCGAGCGCGAGGACGTTGCCGTGGATGTCGGCGAGAACGGCGATCCGCATCAAGTTTGCTCCTTAGTGTGAGACCGTCGCGAGCACGGCGCGTGGTGAGACCGCCCCGTCAAAGCTCTGCCGGCAAAATCCCATGCAAAACCAATGCGTCGCGTGCGCGGCAGATTGACTTTCCGCGACTCAGTGTTTCACGCGAAACCATTTGTTAACCATTTCGTGATTCGCGGCCAGATGAGTCGCGCTTTCCTTCGCCGTGACAAATGGATAAGTGCGGTTCCGGCAGCGGTGCGCGAGGGTTGAGCGCGCTCTCCGCCCGTTTCACACGACCGGAAGCGGAATCCGCGCTCCTTCTCTTAGGGCACGGATTTTTCGAGAGAATGTCGCTGAACCTCGTGTAGCGCTTTAGCCCTTGTCCCCGAAGATCGCGGCGAAGGCTTCGCGGGCTTTCCGCGTGAAACTCGCGCCCGACCGCTCCGGTTTCGAGCCGGCGACGGCGCTGAGCTCCGCCTGCCGCCTGGCGAGAACGCCGGCGAACCGGTCGACAAGCTCCGGAGCCTTGGCAAAGACGCGCTCGAGCGATGCCTTGGTGATCTCGATCGCGTCGACATTGGTGACGGCGCTCACCGTCGCCGTCCGCCGGTCGCCGGTGAAGAGCGACATCTCGCCGACCACCTCGCGGGCCCCGAGCTTCGCGACCGACTGCTCGCGCTCGCTCGCGTCGACGAAAGTCACTGCGACCTCGCCGGCGACGATGACGAACATCGCGCCGCCGAAGTCGCCCTGCGTCATCAGCCGCGTCCCGGCGAGGAAGAAGGCCGGGCGGCTCTGCGCCGCAACGAAGCGGAGCTGCTCTTCGCCGAGCACCTCGGCGAAGAGGGGAACATCCTTCAGGAATGCGTTCGCTTCCATCGCGGCTCCCGTGCCCGCTTCCTACGGCCTCTGCACGCCGGTCGCCGTCACGTAGAGCGAATAGAGCTCGTGCGTGCAGGTGATGAAGAGGCGGTTCCGCTTCGGGCCGCCGAAGACGAGGTTCGAGACGTTCTGCGGGAACTTGATCTTGCCGAGAACGTCGCCCTCGGGCGCGAAGACATGGATCGCCGGCCCGGCGCTCGACCAGACATTGCCGTCGGTATCGACGCGGAACCCGTCGGGAATGCCGTCGGGGAAGAGGAAGCGCGGCTTGCCGCCCTTCAGGCTGTTGTCCTTGCCAACCTTGAAGGCACGGATGTGGCGCGGCTTCTCCGGCTCGTGCGAGGAGGCGGAGTTGGCGACGTAGAATTCCGACTCGTCGGGCGAGAAGGCGAGGCCGTTCGGCCGGTCGAAGTCGTCGCAGACGACGGTGAGCTTCCCGGACTTCGGGTCGAAGCGGAAGACGTAGAAGCCGTCCTGCTCGATCTCGCTCTTGTGGCCTTCGTAGTCGCTCATGATGCCGTAGGGCGGATCGGTGAACCAGATGGTGCCGTCCGACTTCACGACGACGTCGTTCGGCGAGTTCAGGCGCTTGCCCTTGTAGCTGTCGGCAATGACGGTGATCGTGCCGTCGGGTTCCGTGCGGGTTACGCGACGCCCGCCGTGCTCGCAGCTCACGAGCCGTCCTTCGCGGTCGCGCGTATTGCCGTTCGAGTAGTTGGAGTTGGTGCGGAACACGCTGACGCTTCCGCCGATGCCGTTCGGCACCCAGCGCATCATGCGGTTGTTCGGGATGTCGCTCCAGACGAGGTAGTTCCCGTCCTCGAACCACACCGGGCCTTCCGACCAGCGGCAGCCGTTGAAGAGAAGCTCCTTCTCGCAGGTGCCGTTGATCAGCCAGATGAAGCGCTTGTCGTATTGTTCGACGTCGGGACCGACGAGACCCATGGTTGCTCCCTTTCGTTTTCGGCGTCAGCGAGGCGCCTTCTGTCCGCCCGCTGCCGCAATCACTGCGATGATGATGAGGCCGGTCGCGACCAGCCGGATGCCGGCGCTCGCGCCGTAGGTGTTGAGCATGGTGAGCAAGAGAACCATGAAGAGCGCGGCACCCCAAATCCCCGGCACATTGGCCTTCCCGCCCGCCACCGAAGTACCACCGATCACGACGACGGCAATAGAGGCGAGCAGGTATTCGTTGCCGATGTCGATTGACGCACCGCGGAAATAGCCGGCAAGCAGCGCGCCGTTCAACCCACCGAGAGTGCCGGAGAGCATATAGGTCGCAAGCCGTACGCGCCCGACCGGGATATTGGCAAGGTGGGCGGCGCGCATGTTCTGGCCGATGGCGAGCACGGAGCGGCCGTAGGCCGTGCGGTGCAGGACGATCGCCATCACCACGGCGAAAATGGCGACGAGGATCGCGAGGATCGGAATCCCGAGAACCTGAGTGCTGGTGAAGGCGGCGAAGCCCGGCGGCGGCTTGATCTGCAGCCCGCGTCCGTAGCTGATGTCGATCGACTGGATGACGAAGCTCGCCGAGAGCGTGGCGATGATCGGCGGAATGCGGAGCGCCCAGATCAGGAAATAGTTGGCGAGCCCGATAGCCGCGCCGCTCGCAAGAGCCGCAATGAACCCCACGGCAATCATCGCTTCGGAGCCGCCCATCACCTTCATCGCGACGGCGCTGGCTAGCCCGATATTCGCCGGGAGCGACAGGTCGACGTTGCCGGGCCCGAGCGTGATCACGAACATCTGCGCGGTGCCGGCGATCACCATGAAGACCGCAAGCGCGAGCGCCGCTTGGATCATGCCGGCTGCGCCGAAGCCACCGGTGAACGCGATCGCCGCGATATAGACGAGGGCGGCGCCGACGAACGACCAGAGCCACGGCTTGCCGAGAAGTGTCGCCCGCCAGCTCACGACGCATCCCTTCGCCCAAGCGCCGCGCGGGCCGCGAGCACCACGATCAGGATGGCGCCGTTCGCACCGACCTGCCAGTCGGGCGAGATGTGCATGAAGGTGAGGAGAGGGGAGGCGGCGAGCGCCAGCGTCAGCGCACCGATTACCGCCCCGATCGGCGACACGCGCCCGCCGACGAATTCGCCGCCGCCGAGGATGACGCCGGCGATGGAGAGGAGCGTATAGCCGCTGCCGATATTGGCGTCGGCGGAGGTGGTGATGCCGATCAGCGCCAGGCCGGAGAGGACGCCGAAAAGGCCGGCGAGCGCGAACATCGTCACCTTGATCTTCAGAAGCGACCAGCCCGCCCGCTCGATCGCGACCGGATTGCCGCCGGCACCGCGCAATATCGCGCCGTAGGACGTGCGCATCAGTCCGACATGCACGACAAGACCGATCACGATGGCGGCCACGATCGGAAAGGGGATGTGCGGCACCTTGAAGCTCATCAGCCAGAGCAGCCAATCAGGCGCCTTGCCTCCGGGTCTCGGCAGAAGCAGGATCGCGAGCCCCTGCCAGACGAAGCTCATGCCGAGCGTCACCACGATCGAAGGAAGTCTGCGCAGGTGGATCAATGCGCCGAGCGCCGCGTAGAGGCCGATGCAGCCGATAAGCACGATTGCGCCGAAGAGCGGCGCGTCGCGCAGCCACGTCGCGGTGACACAGCCGACGAAGCTGACGAAGGTGCCGATCGAAAGGTCGAGATCGTTGACGCAGAGGATGAACATCTGCGCGATCGTCGCGAGCGCGATCGGGATCGCGAGGTTCAGCATCAGGCTGAAGCCGAAGTAGCTGATCGCCCGCGGATTGAGATAGGCGATGGCGAGCAGGATCAGCGACAGCGACAGCGCCGGGAGCAGCGTTCGCGCGAGCCGGCGCACACTTATCGACGCGAGACGCGGCCCGCGCGCCGTGCTTGGAACCGAGACGCTCGTCATTGGACCGAAGCGCCTTCGGACGAAACGTCCTCGAAGGAAGACTGAATGACCTTCGCCTCGGTCAGCTCGCCGCGGTCGAGATCGGCGACGATGCGTCCGTTGCGGAAGACATAGACGCGGTCGCAGTTCTCCAGTTCGTCGAGCTCGGTCGTGTACCAAAGGAAGGTGCGCCCGCCGGCCGCCTCCGAACGGATCAGGTCGTAGACCTCGAGCTTCGTTCCGAAGTCGACGCCGCGCGTCGGGTCATCCATCAGAATGATCTTCGCGTCGGAGCCGAGCGCGCGCGCGAAAAGCGCCTTCTGCTGGTTGCCGCCGGAAAGCGAGAGTATCGGATTGTGGACGTCGGGAGTTCGAATGCCGATCCGCTGGCGCCAGTCCTCGGCGAGCTCTGCCTCAAGCTTCGGCGACAGCAGCAATCCGCTGCGAAGCGCCGACATCGACCGCACGCCGATATTCTCCGCGATCGACCAGAGCGGGAAGATGCCGTCGGTCTGCCGGTCGCCGGCGATGAGCGCGGTCGACTCTTTCACGTCGATGCCGGAACGGCGGCCAGTCGACGCGTCGAACACGTCGATCAGGAGCTCGGTCTGCCCGTGGCCTGAGAGACCGGCGAGGCCGACGATCTCGCCGGCCCGGGCAACGAGCTCGGGGCTGTCGGGCTGACGCGACGGGCGAGCCCGAACCATGATCGGCCGGTCGGCGCGTTCGCCGGTGGACCGCTCCTCGGCCGCCGCCGTCACGTGCTCCGCACCCATCGTCGCGACGAGCTTCTTGCGGTCGAAGCCCGAGGCCTTGTCGGCGGCGACCACCTTGCCGTCGCGCATCACGACGATGCGGTCCGACGTGTCGAGAATCTCGTCGAGGAGATGCGAGATCAGGATGCAGCTCGCGCCGGCCGCGACTGTCGTGCGCACGAAGCTCAGAAGCTGTCCGGCGGTCTGCGCATCGAGTGAAGAAGTCGGCTCGTCGAGGATCACGAGGTGAAGCGGGTCCTCGGTCACGGTGAAGGCGCGCGCGACCTCGACCATCTGGCGGCGCCCGATCGAGAGGTCCGACACGACGGTGTCCGGCGAGATGCCGTGGCCGGGGAAGATCTCGTCGAGCTTCGCCGCGATCATCTCTCCGGCGCGCCGACGCCAGCGCCAGCCCTTGATGGTCGGATGCAGAATGCGCGCGTTCTCGGCGACGGTCAGATTCGGGCAGAGCGAAAGCTCCTGGAACACGCAGCGGATGCCGAGCCGCTGCGCGAGCGCCACCGAATAGCTCTCGCGCAGCGTGCCTTGGATCAGAATGCGGCCGGCGTCGGGCGCGAGCGTTCCCGCAAGAATGTGCATAAGCGTCGACTTGCCGGCGCCGTTGTGGCCAACCAGACCGACGCACTCTCCGGTTTCAACGGTAAGATTTACACCGTCGAGCGCATGGACGGCGCCGAAATGCTTTTCGACGCCGTCCAGCTCAACAATATCGGCGCGTGCCTCGGCCATTCTCAACAAGACTCCAGCCGGACTCGATGATGAATGGACGATCAGACCCGTGCAACGACTACTTCATGTTGGCCTTGATCGCGGCCTGCGCGTCGGCCTGTGTATATTCGTGGCTCGCGACGCTGCCCGTCTCGATCGTCGGCAAAGCCGCTTCGAAGTCATCCTGGGTGAACGCCAGATAGGGCACCAGGAGATCGTGCGGGATGTCCTTGTTGCCGTCGAGGATCTGCTGCGCGACCCAGAAGGCGAGCGTCGAGACGCCGGGTGCGATCGAGGCCGACCAGGTCACGTAGCCGTCCTTCTCCTTCTGCTCCTTCCACCACTGGAGCTCGTCCTGACGGTTCCCCATGATGATTGTCGGACGCGGCTTGCCCGCTGCGGCGAAAGCCTGCGCGGCGCCGTAACCGTCGCCGCCCTGGTCGACGATGCCGATGACATCGGGGAGCGAGGGCAGGACGGTGGCGACCGCCTTCTGCGCCGTTGTCTGGTCCCAGTCGCCTTCGACCGAGCCGACGATCTTGAACTCCGGATGGGCGGCAACACCCTCCAGGATGCCGTCGTGGATCGACTGGTCGATCGAGGTGCCGGCGAGACCGCGGATCTCAAGCAGGTTCCCGCCCTTCGGCTGGAACTTCGCCATCTGCTCGACTTCCTGCTTGCCCATGTCTTTGAAGTCGACAACGACCCGCCAGGCGCAGGGCGCGGTGACGATACCATCGAAGGATACGACGACGATGCCGGCGTCGCAGGCCTGCTGGATGGCGCCGTTCAGCGCATCCGGCGACGACGCGTTGATGACGATTGCGTCGTAGCCCTGCAGGATCAGGTTCTGGATCTGCGCCGCCTGCGTCGGCACTTCCTTGTCGGCGGTCGTGAACACGTCGGCAGCCGCGACCACGCCATCGGCGACAGCCTTCTTGGTGACGATGTCGTAGCTCTTCAGCATCGCCTGGCGCCAGGAGTTGCCGGCGTAGTTGTTGGAGAACGCGATCTTCTTGCCCGACGTGTCGGCAAGAGCCGAGCCGGACGCCGCCGCAAGGGCAAGCGCGATCGCAGTCGTCGTGAGTAACGTCTTCATACCTCTTTCCTCCCAAGATTGAGCCGGCCGTTGCGCTTCGGCTCTCGATCGTCAGGCCCATCGGGGCCTGAAGCCATTTGTGCCCTACATAACTGCACCGATCTGCCAGGGCACGAATTCGTTGTCGCCGAGGCCGAGCGCCTCGCTCTTCGAGTGCTCGCCAGAAGCGACGGCGAGAATTTCCTGAAGATCTCCTCGCCTTTCGACTCGATCGTCGCGTCGCCGTCAACGATGTCGCCGCAATTGATGTCCATGTCCTCTTCCA
This sequence comes from uncultured Alphaproteobacteria bacterium, assembly GCA_963761005.1. Taxonomy (GTDB): domain Bacteria; phylum Pseudomonadota; class Alphaproteobacteria; order Rhizobiales; family Afifellaceae; genus DASWJZ01. The sequence continues at coordinate 201,475 of CAVXFK010000013.1, read as the reverse complement.
TGGTCGTGTAGGTGCGCGAGTTGGTGGCGAGCTTGATCGTCGGCGCGGGCTTCGAGCCGAAGGCGGAGCCACGGCCGGTCGTGAAGCAGACGATCTGTGAGCCGCAGGCGATCTGTCCGGTGACGGAAGCCGGGTCGTAGCCGGGGCTGTCCATGAAGATGAACCCCTTCGAGGTGATCTTCTGGCCGTAGAGCGCCACGTCGGCGAGCGGCGAGACGCCTCCCTTCGCCGCCGCGCCGAGCGACTTTTCGAGAATTGTCGTCAGACCGCCGGCCTTGTTGCCGGGAGAGGGGTTGTTGTTCATGTCGCCCTTGTTGCGGCGCGTGTAGTCCTCCCACCAGCGGATGCGGTCGATGAGCTTCTGCCCGACCGCCTCCGACGCCGCGCGGCGGACGAGAAGCTGCTCGGCGCCGTAAATCTCCGGCGTCTCGGCGAGCACCGACGTGCCGCCGTACTGGACCAGAATGTCGGCGGCGCGCCCGAGCGCAGGGTTGGCGGTGACGCCGGAATAGCCGTCGGAGCCGCCGCATTGGAGCGCCACCATCAGTTCGCTCGCCTGCACGTCGGTGCGCTCGATGACGGGGAGGGCAGGGAGCACCTCCTCGATCATCTTGAGCGCGCTTTCGACGGCGCGCCGCGTGCCGCCCGATTCCTGGATCGTCAGCGTGTGGAAATGATCCTCGTCGAAGCCGTATTTGTGCTTCAGCCGGCCGATTTGCATGACCTCGCACCCGAGCCCGACGAAGATCGCCGCGGCAACGTTCGGATGCGTGGCGTAGCCCCAGAGCACGCGCTCAAGATTGTCGAAGCCGTCGCCGGCGTCGGCCATGCCGCAGCCGGTGCCGTGCGAAAGCGCGATCGCGCCGTCGATGTGCGGATAGCCCGCGAGCATGCCTGAATGGTTCACCCGGTCGGCGATCATGCGGATCACCGTCGCCGAGCAGTTCACGGTCGAGCAGAGCGCGATGTAATTGCGGGTGCCGACGCGCCCGTCGCCGCGAACGAGGCCCTTGAAGGTTGCCTCCGCCGGGTCGCGATACTGGACCGGCCGGTAGTCGATGCCGATGCGGTAATCCTGGTCATGGCTCCCCATCGCGCAGTTGTGGACGTGGACGTGCGCGCCGGGAGGGATGTCGTCGGTGGCGTAGCCGATGATCTGGCCGAACTTCAGCACGGCCTCGCCCTTCTTGATCGGTCGCGTCGCCACCTTGTGCCCCATGGGCACCGCCTTCAGAACCTTGGCGTTCTCGCCATCAAGCTCCGTCCCGGTCGGAAGCGAGACCGCCGCGACGACGACATTGTCGTCCGGATGAAGCCGCACAAAGCGGCGCCTCGGGGCCTCGGGCGGGGTCGCGCCGACGGGCGCGAGCGTGCCGGCATTCCGTTGTTCGTTCATGGCCTTCTTGCCTCACGCTAGAGGTATGGTTCAGCCTGGCGCTTTCAATCGTTTCGCCCTTCGCCTCAAAGCCGCGCCATCGCCTTTACCAGGCCGGTGCGGTCGTGCGTCCAGCGCGGTAGTGCTTCGGGAAGCTCGTCGAGGGTGCAGGAATGCGTGTTGATGACTGAGGTCGGGATCTTGCCGGCGCGCATTGCGCCGACGACGGTGTCGAAATCCTCGCGGGTGGCGTTGCGGCTCGCGTAAAGCGTGAGCTCGCGACGGTGAAGGTCCGGATCGGAAAAGGAAATCCGATCCTTCACCACGCCGACCATGACGTAGGTGCCTCCGCTTGCGGCGAAGTCGAAGCTCGACTCCATGGCCTTGGCGCTGCCGGTGGCGTCGAAGACGATGTCGAAGTTGTCGCCACCGGTCAGTTCCGACATGCCGTTGATCGCATCGGGCCCGGCGATGATCGTCGAGGCGATGCCGGTGACGCGGCTTGCGGTTTCAGCGACCGCGGGGTCACGGTCCATCAGGGTCACTTCGGCACCCGCAAGCTGCGCGAAGAGCGCCGTGCCGATGCCGATCGGCCCGACGCCGACGACCAGCGCGCGGTCGCCGGGGAGGACGCGCGAACGCCGCACCGCATGTGCACCGATCGCGAGAAACTCCACCATCGCCGCCTGGTCGAGCGAGAGCCCATCGGCCCGATAGAGGTTCGCTTCCGGCAGGGCCAGCCGCTCGGTCATCCCGCCGTCGCAATGGACGCCGAGGCAGGCGAGGCTGGTGCAGCAATTGGTCTTGCCGCGGCGGCAGGCGACGCAGGTGCCGCAGGAAAGATAGGGGATCACGATCACCGGATCGCCGGGCTTGAAGGCACTTCCGCGCGGCGCCTCGATCACTTCGGCCGCGAGCTCATGCCCCATGACGCGCGGGTATTGCAGGAAGGGGTGCAGGCCTTCGTAGATGTGATAGTCGGTCCCGCAGATGCCGATACGGCGGATGCCGACCAGCACCTCGTTCCCCCGCCGCTCCGGAAGCGGCCGCTCCTGGAGCACGAGCGCGCCGGGGCTCAGGCAGACGATGGCCCGCATGCCGTTCATCTCAGTGCATCCGCCGCGGGTCTCATTTCACGACCACCTTGCCGTCGGCGCCGATCACGCCCTTGGTCAGGATGATGTTGGCATAGAGGCGCCGGTCCGTCGTCGCCACGATCGCGAAGCAGGTCTTGGCGCGCTCATAGAAGGCGAAACGCTCGATCCGCCCGATCTTGACCGGAAAGACTGAGCGGCCGTTGACGATCTTCTGGAAGTCGGCGACGGCGGGCGGGATCTCCCGCGGCTTTCCCACAACCTGCATGGAGTTCGCAGGCGCCTTCACGAAAGAATTGAGCGGGAGCACGGAAAGGACCGCACTCAAAGCTTGGCTCGCGTCCGCGCCGTCGAGGCGGACGAGCCGCCGGGAATTGCTTTTCGCGGGATAGTTGCCGTCGACGATGGCGATCTCGTCGCCATGGCCCATGGCGCGCAGGATCATCAAAAGCTCGGGCGTGAGCAGCGGATCGATGCCAATCAGCACGGTGTCACCTTCTGTTTCATGAGGGAACCGGGGCGTTGGTGCGCAGCAGTCCCTGTGACTTCAAATCCGTCCAGAGCGCCGCGGGTATCTTCGCGTCGAGTAGCCGGAGGTTTGCCGCGACCTGGCCGGGCGTGTTGGCGCCGGGGATGACGGTCTTCACCGAAGGATGGCCAAGCACGAATTGCAGCGCGGCCTCCGCGAGCTTCACGTCGTAGGAGGAGCAGATCGCATCGAGGCGGGCAACGCGGGCGCGGATGTCGGAGGAGGCGGGCGCATAGTCATAGTGCGCGCCCTCGACCGGACCCGTGACGAGAATGCCCGAGTTGAACGGCCCGCCGAGGATGATGCCGACGTTCCGCTCCTCGCAGCGCGGCAGGAGGCTTTCAAGCGCGCCCTGCTCAAGCAGGGTGTAGCGCCCGGCTAGCAGGAAGCAGTCGAAATCGCCCATGCCGAGCAGCGTCTCGGCGACCTCCCACTCATTGATGCCGGCGCCGATCGCCTTGATCGCGCCGCCGGCGCGAAGCTCCTCGAGCGCGCGGTAGCCGCCGGCGTCGAAGAGCTCCCGCACGCGCCGATCAGCGGCCTCCCGCGAGCCGTGGGTGGGCTTGTCGATGTCGTGCACGAGGAGGATGTCGATGCGATCCACGCCAAGGCGCCCAAGGCTGTCGGCGTGCGAGCGCATCACGCCGTCATAGGAATAGTCGAAGTCGAAGGTGCGGGACGGCGTATCCTGGAAGACGACCTCGGACACCTCGTCGGGATGGCAGTCGCGCAAGACCCTGCCGATCTTAGTGGAAAGGACGTAGTCGCCGCGTGGGTGTTTTGTCAGGATCCGCCCGAAGCGCTCCTCCGAAAGGCCCAAGCCGTAGAAGGGCGCGGTGTCGAAGATGCGGATGCCAGCATCCCAAGCCGCATCAAGCGTCGCCTCCGCTTCGCTCTCGGAGATCGCCGCATAGAGGTTGCCGAGGGGCGCGCCGCCGAAGCCGAGCACGGTCACGTCCAGGCTATTGGTGCCGCCGCGCAGCTTCCTCGTCTCCATCCCCGGTTCCTGAGATTTTGCCTGGCGGGAGGGCATGGCTATCAGCCCTTGAGGGCGCCGACCAGTAACCCGCGCGCGATTTGCTTTTGCAGTGCGACCGTTATCGCCACCACCGGCGCGATCATGATCACGATCAGGACCGACATGTAGCCCCATTCGGGGCCGCGCGTGCCGTTCTGGGCGGAGACCAGGATCGGCATGGTCTGCGCGTTGGCGTTGGAGAGGAACAGCGCCAGCAGATACTCGTTCCATGCAAGGATCAGTACCAGCAAAAAGGTCGCGACCAAGCCCGGCCGTGTGAGGGGCAGGGCGATCGTGAAGAAGATGCGAAACTTCGAGGCGCCGTCGATCTCGGCGCTCTCGTCGAGCTCGATCGGGATGGCGGCGAAGAAGTCGCGCGTGAGCCACACGACGATCGGCAAGTTGACCGCAGTATAGGTTGCGATCAGCGCAATCTGCGTGTCGAGCAGGTGCAGCTTCTGGAACATCAGATAGATCGGTAGGACGGCGACGACCGGCGGCATGATCCTGTTTGAGATCATCCAGAATTCGATGTCGCTGTTGCCGAGCGCGCGCTTGAAGCGGCGAGCCAACGTCGCAAGGAAGAGCAGGAAAAGCGCAATGGCGACGCCGACGGCGAGCGACCATGGAACGCCAAAGACTGCGACCGCGACGATCGTCGAAGCGAGCAGGAGAAGGAATGTCGCGATGGCCGCGATCTTCACGCGGAACTTGAGCCGCACGAGCGCGTAGGACGCGAGCGAGCCGATGAAGACCGCGATCACCGTGCTCGTCAGTGCGACCACGACGGAATTCGCGTAGGGGCGAAGCGTGTCGCGCCCGAGGTCGAAGAAGATGTAGTGCCAGTTCTCCAGCGACGGCACGAAGTCGACGAAGGGCAGATAGAACGGCCCGGAGTCCACAACGATCCGGATCTTGAGCGAGGTCACCAGCACCCAATAGAGCGGCACCAGAACGACGAGCGTCCAGAACACCAGCACGAAGTAGGTCGCGAGCTGGGCTATTGGAGACTGGCCGCCGAGCGTCCGCGCCATAAACAGGCGCCGCACGAAGGAGTTCCGCTCCGCCGCGTCCATCATTGGTGCATCCGCGCGGGGCGAACCGCGTAGTTGAAGAACGAGACGCAGCTGATGGTGGCGACGAAGAGTAGGATGTAGCCGATCGCCGCCGAGCCGCCGAGATCCTGCGTGCGCCAGGCGATGAAGGCGTGGAGCGTCATGGATTCCGTGGCGAGCCCCGGGCCGCCGTTGGTGAGCACGTTCGGCAGATCGACGATCTTGAACGCCTCGATCAGGCGGATGAGCACGACCGTTGCGCCGACAGGTGCGATCGCCGGCCAAGTGATGTGCCGGAAGATCTGCCAAGTGTTGGCGCCGTCGATGCTCGCGGCCTCCACCTGATCGTGCGGGCGGCTCTCGACGGCGGCGAGAAGCACGATGAACATGAACGGCGTCCACTGCCAGGTGTCGCCGAGAAGCACGATGAGGCGCGCCGACCAGGGGTCGGTCGCCCAAGCCCATTCGCCGAAGCCGAGGCCGCGGCTGATCGGAGCGAACGGGCCCTTCTGCATGTCGGCAAGCATGCGGAACGTGTAGGCGATGCCGACCGGTGTCACGGTCAACGGGATGAAGAAGACGACGCGGAAGAAGTTCCTGCCGGCAATCGGCCGCGCGCAGAGAAGTGCGAGTCCGAGCCCAAGAAGAAACTGAAGGACGACGCCGATCACGACATAAAAGAGGGTGTTCACAAGCGTGCCGGGAACGCCGCCGGCGAAAATCGTTGCGAGCGTCAGCAACGAAAGTCCCGCCAGCAGCACGGAGGTGATCAGCCGGCCGATGAAGCCGAGGGCGGTCGCCTTGCCGCTCCAGAGGTAGCGCGCCAGCCAATAGAGCAGCGCGAGAAGGACAACGGCGAGTGCGAGCCACAAGATCGGACCCAGCGGCTTGAAGGTGCCGAGGAAGTGATATTGCTGCGCGCCGAAGATCAGCCGTTGGAAATTCTTCGCGCCGACGAAAGTGAGCTTGAAGCCGCCCGGCGCGAGCGCAAAACGGATGGTCGTCAGGTAGGCCGAGATGATGAGCGGGAAGATCGCGAAAGCGAGGAGGATCAGAACTGCCGGTAGCAGCATGATCCGCCCGGCCTGCTGATCAAGCCAGGTGCCGATTCCGCTGGAGGAATAGCTTGGACTTGCGGGCATGGCGTCGGTTCCGGGCCGTCCGTTCGGTCGCGCTGCGGCGAGGATGCTCATGAGACGCAGAAATCCCCGGCGCCGCAAGGCGCCGGGGAGAGAAGTCGCGATCAGTTCGCGCCGATCGTGGCCTTGTAGATCTTGAGCTGATCGTCCTTCCCGATCTGATCGTTCAGGTCGTTCCAGCCGCTCTCGATCGCCTGCATGGTCTGATCCTTGTCGATCTCGCCGGCGAGGAAGCGTGACACCGCCTCATCTTCCACGACCTGCTGGTATTTCTGGTTCTGCGGAATGCGCAGGTCGAGGATCATGTTGGGGCTGTTCAAGCTAGCCTCGATGGCGCCGAGGTAGTTCTTGGCCGCCGTCTCGCTCATGCCGGCCTTGATCCAGTTCGACATGTCCTTGAACTGCGAGATGCGGTACGGATTGAAGCCGGTCTTCCCGATCGTGACGTCGACGTTCGATTGTGCCGGCTGTTCCATGTAGGAAAAGAACGCGTAGGCGGCATCCTTCACCTTCGGATCGGCCGCGGCGTTGATGCCGCCGCCCCAGCCGCCGAACGAGGCGAACGGAGCATGGTTCACGCCCTTGTCGTCGGCGTAGGGGCAGGTGTCCGCGGTGCAATCCTCAAGCTTGCCGGTGTCGCGGTTCAGGACCTGCTTCGAGCCGGGCAGGATCGCGGCGCCGACCTTGTCGATGACCTTGGAGGTCGCGGGGTCGATGGCGAGCGTGCCGATGTCGCCCCAGTCATAGGAGAGGGCGCAACGGCCGCTGACGAACAGGCTACGCGTGTCGCCGACGTCGAGGTTGATCTCGTTGGGCGGGCCGTATTGCGTCGTCTCCTTCAGGAAGTCGAGGCCCTTGGCGAACGCCTCGTTGTTGACGAGGGGCTTCATGTCGCGCGTATCGAAGAAGACGCCTTGGCTCGTGCCCTTCGACTGGATCATGCCACCGGTGATGGAGGTGATGAACCAGAAGGCCTGGGCGTTGCGCTTCTTGGAGATGCAGGAGCCGTAGTCCGGCGTGCCGTCGCCGTTCATGTCCTTGCCGTTCACAGCCTTGGCGACGGCGAGGTATTCGTCCAGCGTATTTGGCGGCTCAAGCCCTGCATCCTTCAGGACGTCGGTGCGGTAGTAGATCATGTGGAAGTCGCCATCCAGCGTGATCATGTAGATCTTGCCGGCGTATTTCTGCGAGAAGTCGCGGAAGAATCCGCCGACGTCGTCTTCCTGTATGTCCTTGTCCTTGGCGACGCGGTCGGAGAGATCTTCAAGCAAGCCGGCGGAGATGTAGTCCACCATCCATTGCGGAGCGAAGACCGCCGCGTCGATCGAGTTCGTGCCGCTCGACCAGTCGGTCAGAAGCTTCGTGTAGAGATCGGAGAAGGGGACCGTGATCACGTTGATCTTGGCGCCCGTCAGCTTCTCGAAGTCAGGGGCGCGGCGCTGCAGCGGCTCGGCGATCTGCGGGCCGGTGAAGGTCATGACATTGACGGTCACGCCGTCGTACATCATCTCTGCCATGGCCGGCGCGCCGGCCATCACGCAGACGGCGGAGAACCCCGCCAACAAGCTTCTCAAGTGCATTTTCTCCCTCCCATTTGCGGCACTGTGGCCGCGCTTATCGCCCGAAGGCGTCCTCACGGCTCGAACAGTTCCGGTCGTTCGGCCGCGAATTCAGTGAGCAATTGCAGGCCCTTGCCGAGATGCGCGCGCATGGCGTCCGCCGCTCCGGTGGGGTCGCGGCGGGCGAGCTGCGCCACGATCGCCTTGTGCTCGGCGATGGTGTCGGTATTGCGCCGCGGCGTCGGCAAGAGGAGCCGTCGGATGCGCTCGGTCTGGGCGCGCGCCGATTCGACGACTTCCGCCACTCGCGGAAAAGCTACGCGCGCAAGAAGCGTTGCATGAAAGCGCACGTCGAGCAGGAAGAACTCCTCGACATCGCGCGCCGCTGTCGCGGCCGACTGGTAGTCGACGATTAGGTTCAGCCGGTCGAGCGTCTCGTCGTCGATGTCCGGCGCAACGCGGCGAACGGTGGCGATCTCAAGCGCCTCGCGCAGGAACGACGCCTCGGTGACGTCGCTCATGCGGATGCGCGTGACGTATGTGCCTTTTTGAGGCTCAACGGCGACCAGCCTCTCTTCTGCGAGCCGGGAGAGCGCTTCCGATACCGGCTGCCTGGAAACGTCGAGGCGCTCGCAGATGTCGGACTTGTCGATCTGTGCGCCGGGCTCCAGGCGAAGCGAAATGATCTCGGAGCGTAGGCGGTCGTAGACGAGACCGGCCTTGGCGCCGCCCTTTCGCACCGCGCGGGGAAGCAGCGTGTCGCTGTAAGCCACAGACGTTTCCTCTCCTTGAGGAAAGGCTAACGTACTAACATTTCAGTAAGCAAGGCGCTTTGCACTCGCGCCGGCGTTGGAGGGGGAGGCCGGCACGCGCCCACGTTGCATACAACCTGCCACATTTCGACAAGGTTTAAGTAACTCTTGGCGAACCCTTTTTTTACGCTGTCCAGGTAGAAGGCGGAGTCAGAGGGGCGCAGATTGGTTCCGCGTTCCGTCCCTCACCAGTTCCCTTGCGTCACTAAACAGCGGCCGATGCCAACACGTCAGCGTAAGCAGTCGAAGGTCCGGCCGCTGCTTCTTCCCCTCGCTTGCCTCTTCGTCATGAGCTACTTCGCCTACCACGCCGTGGAGGGCGACTACGGGCTTTTGGCACTCGCAAAGCTCAAGGACCGCGTGGCCTCGCTCGAATCGGAGCTTGCTGCAGCGCAGCAAGAGCGGCGGCAGATGGAAAGCCACGTGGCGCTGATGCGCCCGGAAAGCCTCGACCGCGACATGATCGACGAGCGCGCCCGCGAGGCGCTCAACATGGCCGACGCCAAGGATCTGGTGATCCTTCTCGACCGGGCCGCGCAACCTTAACACTTTCGCGTCGTTTGCCAGCCAAGCCCACTCCGCATGGCTGCTTTGCACAGGGGGAGACGGCGAACGCTGGTCTTTTTCCCTTGGGCGTGGCGTTATTATCTATCAGAAGAAGAGAAGCCACCCGGAGGAAACGATGGCGCAATCTCAGGCCGCTCCCAAACGCGGTCGCGATGACGTACAGGCAAAGCCTGAGCGCGTGCGTGCTGTCGAAGATGCGAAAGCGGCACCGATCGCGGCCTTCTCCAAAGACGAAGAGCTCAAAGCCTACCGCTCGATGCTTCTGATCCGCCGCTTCGAGGAGAAGGCGGGTCAGCTTTACGGAATGGGACAGATCGGCGGCTTCTGCCATCTCTACATCGGACAGGAAGCCGTGGTCGTCGGCCTCTCGATGGCGGCGATCGAGGGCGACCAGGTCATCACCGGCTATCGCGACCACGGCCATATGCTGGCGACCGGAATGGACCCGAAGGGCGTGATGGCGGAGCTGACCGGCCGGCGGAGCGGCTACTCGCATGGCAAGGGCGGCTCCATGCACATGTTCTCCAAGGAGAAGAAGTTTTACGGCGGACATGGGATCGTCGGCGCCATGGTGCCGATCGGGACGGGCCTCGCCTTCGCCAACAAATATCGCGAGAACGGCAACGTCGCGGTCACCTATTTCGGCGACGGCGCCGCCAACCAGGGCCAGGTCTACGAGAGCTTCAACATGGCGAAGCTCTGGGACCTCCCCGTCGTCTACGTCATCGAGAACAACCAGTACGCCATGGGCACCAGCGTGAAGCGCTCCTCGGCGACGACCGAGCTTTGGCGGCGCGGCGGCTCCTTCGGCATTCCAGGCGAGCCGATCGACGGCATGGACGTGCGCGCGGTCAAGGCGGCGGGCGACATGGCGCTCGAGCATGCGCGCTCCGGCAAGGGCCCGTTCATCCTGGAGATGATGACCTATCGCTATCGCGGACACTCGATGTCCGACCCGGCGAAATACCGGGCGCGCGAGGAAGTGCAGAAGATGCGCGAGGAGCACGATCCGATCGAGCAGGTGCGCCGGCGGCTCGAAGAGAAGGGCTGGGCGAGCGAGGAAGAGCTGAAAGAGATCGACAAGGACATCCGCCGCGTCGTCAACGAGGCGGCCGAGTTCGCGCAGGCCGATCCGGAGCCCGATGCGTCGGAGCTTTGGACCGACATCTACGCCAAAGCCTGAGCGGGAGCTTCAAGCGGATGCCGACCGAAGTATTGATGCCGGCCCTCTCTCCAACGATGGAAGAGGGCAAGCTCGCGAAATGGGTCGTCAAGGAAGGCGACGAGGTCAAAGCCGGCGACGTGATCGCCGAGATCGAGACGGACAAGGCGACGATGGAAGTCGAGGCGGTCGACGAGGGAAGGCTCGGCAAGATCCTCGTCCCGGAAGGCACTGAAGGGGTGAAGGTCAACACGCCGATCGCGATGATCCTCTCCGACGGCGAAGACGCATCGGCGGTCGCGAAGGCAGCCCCGTCCTACGAGGCTCCGCCTCGCTCCGCACCTCAGGATGAGGCTGCAGGAAAGGTCGGCGCCGCCGCAGAAGCCCGCACCCCGAGGTGCCGGCGCAGCCGGCCTCGAAGGGCGGGGGCGCTTCGATGGCGCACGAACCGGAGGTGCCGGAAGGCACGGAGATGGTCGACCAGACGGTGCGCGAGGCGCTGCGCGACGCGATGGCGGAAGAGATGCGGCGCGACGGCGACGTCTTCGTTATGGGCGAGGAGGTCGCCGAATATCAGGGCGCCTACAAGGTCACGCAGGGACTGCTCGACGAGTTCGGGCCGAAGCGCGTCATCGACACGCCGATCACAGAGCACGGCTTCGCCGGCCTCGGCGTCGGCGCCGCCTTTGCCGGACTTAGGCCCGTCGTGGAGTTCATGACCTGGAACTTCGCCATGCAGGCGATCGACCAGATCATCAATTCGGCGGCGAAGACGCTCTACATGGCGGGCGGCCAGATGGGCTGCCCGATCGTCTTCCGCGGGCCGAACGGCGCGGCTGCGCGCGTCGGCGCACAGCACAGCCAGGACTACGCCGCCTGGTATTCGCAGGTGCCGGGGCTGAAGGTGATCCAGCCGCACACGGCCGCCGACGCCAAGGGGCTCTTGAAGGCCGCGATCCGCGACCCGAACCCGGTCGTCTTCCTCGAGAACGAAATTCTCTACGGGCAGACCTTCAAGGTGCCGAAGCTCGACGATTTCGTGCTGCCGATCGGCAAGGCGAAGATCGCGCGCGCAGGCAAGGACGTAACCATCGTCTCCTTCGGCATCGGCATGAGCTATGCGCTGAAGGCCGCCGAGGCGCTCGCCGGCGAGGGGATCGAGGCGGAGGTGATCGACCTTCGCACCATCCGCCCGATGGACATCGAGACGGTCATCGCGTCGGTGAAGAAGACCAACCGCTGCGTGACGGTCGAAGAGGGCTGGCCGCAGGGTTCCGTCGGTGGGCACATCTCGGCTGAGCTCATGGCGAATGCCTTCGACTTCCTCGACGCGCCGGTCGTGAACATCACCGGCAAGGATGTGCCGATGCCCTACGCCGCCAACCTCGAGAAGCTCGCGCTGCCGAGCGTCAAAGAGGTGGTCGATGCGGCGAAGAGCGTGAGCTATCGGGAGTGAGGAATGGCGAACAGCGGGCCGTCAATGGCCGAAACACGCCAATTGGCCTGGTTTATCTTTTGGCGGTTTGTGATCGCAGCCCTTCTCGCCGGCTCTCTTTCAGGGGAAATCCTTGGCTTCATCGTCGGCGTTATTGGCGGCCTCACCGGACATGTCAAAGAAGCGCATCTGATAGCGAGTTGGGGCGGCGGCTTGGTGGGCCTCGTCGCTTCGTTTTTTGTGCTGAACTGGGTGCTGACGCGTACCATTGGGCGGCCGATCGGCGGGCGTGAGCTTCGACTGGTCAATACCGCTCGATGAACCTCGGTCTGACTTCTATTGCGATAGGATGAGAGCTTAATGCCCATCAACATCCTCATGCCCGCACTGTCGCCGACGATGGAGGCCGGCAATCTCGCCAAGTGGCACGTCAAGGAAGGCGACAAGGTTTCGTCCGGCGACGTGATTGCGGAGATCGAGACCGACAAGGCGACGATGGAAGTCGAGGCGGTCGACGAGGGGACGGTCGCGAAGATCGTCGTGCCGGAAGGCGCGACCGACGTGCCGGTCAACAACGTGATCGCGATCCTGGCGGGCGAGGGCGAGGACGCGAAGGCTGCGGCATCGGCTGCGCCGCAAAAGCCCCCCAAGCCCTCACCCCGAGGCGGCGGCGAAGCCACCCCGAAGGACGAGGGCGGGAAGAGGAGCGAGGCAGCCTCGTCCTTCGAGGCTCCGCTTCGCTCCGCACCTCAGGATGAGGCTGCTGTTGGTGCGGCGAGCAAGCCTACGAAAGGCAACGGCCAGGCCGGCCGAATCTTCGCCTCACCGCTTGCGAAGCGTCTCGCCAAGGAGAGCGGCGTCGATCTTGGTGCCGTCACCGGCTCGGGCCCGCACGGAAGGATCGTGCAGCGCGACATCGAGGCGGCGGTGAAGGGCGGCGTGCCCAAAGTCCCGGCCGCTGCAGCGCCAGCGGGCGCGCCCGTCAGCCTCCCACAGGGCATGTCGGACAGCCAAATCCGCGCGCTCTACGAAGTCGGAAGCTACGAGATCGTCCCGCACAATTCGGTGCGCAAGATCATCGCCAGGCGGCTGGTCGAGGCGAAGACGACGATCCCGCATTTCTATCTGACGATGGACTGCCGCATCGACAAGCTGCTTGCTCTCCGCGCCGAGATCAATGCGGCGGCGCCGGAGGTCGACGGCAGCCGGTCGTGGAAGGTCTCCGTCAATGACATGGTGATCAAGGCGCTCGCGATGGCGCTGATGGCGGTTCCGGACGCGAACGTCACCTGGACGAGCGAGGGCATGCTCAAGCACAAGCGCGCCGATGTCGGTGTCGCGGTGTCGATTCCGGGCGGGCTCATCACGCCGGTCGTGCGCCACGCGGAGACGAAGACGCTTTCCGCGATCGCCAACGAGATGAAGGACCTCGCGGCGCGCGCGCGCAAGAAGAAGCTGATGCCGGAGGAGTATCAGGGCGGCTCAACCGCGGTCTCCAATCTCGGCATGTTCGGCGTCAAGGATTTCGCCGCGGTCATCAACCCGCCGCACGCGACGATCCTCGCGGTCGGCGCGGGCGAGGAGCGGGCGATCGTGGAGAACGGCGAGATCAAGGCCGCAACCATGATGACGGTGACGCTCTCCACCGACCACCGCGCGGTCGACGGCGCGCTCGGCGCGGAGCTGCTTGTGGCTTTCAAGCGTTACATCGAAGCGCCGGCAGGGATGCTGGCCTGAGTCGATCCGCGGAACGTCCTATCGGATTGCGGAACAGGAGACTTTGATGGCGTCATTCACACGCAGCGGCGAGTCGGTCTGGAAGGGCTCCGGGGCGGACGGAAGGGGCGAGCTGACCGCCCAAAGCGGTGTTGTCTCGCATGTGCCTTATGCAGCCAAGATGCGCTTCGGCGACGAGAAGGGCACGAACCCGGAAGAGCTTCTCGGCGATCGCCCATGCGGGATGCTTCAACATGGCGCTCGCCTTCGGCCTGACTAAGGCCGGGAAGGTGCCGGATGAACTCCGAACGACCGCCAAGGTTACGGTCGAAACCGACGGCGACGGCTTCTCGATTAAGAAGATCAGGCTGGAGCTGAAGGGCAAGGTGCCCGGCATGTCGGCCGACGACTTCAAGAAGGCGGCCGAAGGCGCCAAGGCCGGCTGCCCGGTCTCGAAGCTCTTCAAGGGCGCCGAGATCTCGCTCGACGCAGAGCTTCGTGAGCTAAGCTCCGAAAAAGCGAAGCGCCCCGATGCGGAGGGGCGCTCGAATAAGACTCCGGTCGCGTCGCGGCTTACTTCGCAGCGCGCTTGCGTCCACGCTTCTTGGCGGGAGCGCCGGTCGCGGTGCGGCCGAGCCCCATGCGCTTGGCCAGACTCGGAGCGGGCCTTGGCATAGTTCGGTGCGACCATCGGATAGTCGCGCGGCAAGCCCCATTTCGCCCGATATTCGTCCGGCGTCATGCCGTAGGTGCCAGCGAGGTGCCGCTTCAACGACTTGAACTTGCGGCCGTCCTCGAGCGAGACGATGTAGTCGGGCGTGATCGACTTGCGGACCGGAACCGCCGGCACGAGCGGCTTCTGCTCCGGTTCGGCCGCCGCGGCAGGCGCTCTCACGAGGGCGAAGTGGACCTCTTCGATGAGCCTGCTCAGCTGACCGGATTCGATGGTGTTATTGGTGACATATGCCGACACGATGTCGGCTGTGAGTTGTACGAGTTCGTCGGGTCCTTCGTCGCTCATCTCTCTTCCTTCTGTGGCTACGACGCTCACTTTGCTTGTTCATTGAAAGCAGCGAGCAGCGATCGATACTTCGTCACTTCACTCAAGGCAAGAATGGCAACGCAAGAATCCTGTGCAGTTCTCAGTTGGAGCGCGTGTCAAACACAGCCAGATTTCCCGCGATGATAGAATTGTTCAGTTCCTGCTAAGCTCGATGAAGAAGAATATCGAGTAGTGCGGTGCACCCTGACGTCTGTTCGTCCGAGGGACAGAATATTGCGCAGCTGCGCACCAGACGAGAAACCGGCCGTGCTGGAGCAGGCTAAAGTTCAACCGGCTCTTGGATGTTGCGCCATGGCGCGCGCCGCTTCGCTCACGTCGCGCCACAAGGATCGCATCTCGTCTGCTGCCGGTCCGCTGGTCTCGAACTCCGTCACCGCTTGGCCTGAGGCGAGGGCGTGTGCATAGACGGCGCGCTGCGCAACCGCGCCGCGCCAGACCGGCGCACCCATGTCGCGTATCGCGCGCCGCGCCGCCGCGACGATCGGCGATTCCGTGATGCCCCGCTTGGGCGGCACCGCGTTGAGCGCCACGAAAAAGGGACGGTGAAGCCGCCGCGCGATCGCGATCGTCGCCGGTACGGCTGCGAGATCGAAGACGGCCAGGCGCGTGGGGATCAAGACAAGCGTCGCCATCAGCATCATCGTAGCCACGTCTTCGTTCGCCTGTGCCGGCCCGTCGACGAAGACCCATTCGATGTTCTTGTGGCGGTGCGCGGTCTCCAGGACCTCGGCAAGCCCGTCGGCGCGGCAGGTGACGAGAAGCGGCGTGCGTGTGCCGCGCGCACGATGCCAGACGGAGAGCGAGCCCTGCGTATCGGTATCGACGAGGAGGGCGGGGGCGTCCTCGCGGTCGGCGAGAGTGGCGAGGTTGACCGCGAACGTGCTCTTCCCGGCACCGCCCTTCTGTGAGGCTATTGCTACGATATGCATAAATGGCCGGCCCGAACGCTCGGGCTAACCTACACTGATCAGGCGGCGCGCGGCGACGAGAGAGGCGAAAAACTAAACAACGGAAAATCTAAACAGATGCGCCGCCCGCGGTGATCGATGGGCGGCGCAGTTTGGGGAGAAGTCGGAAGCTTGAGGCCGGGGGCCTCGTTATCGCACCTGGTCGAGCGGATAGCTGCGGCGCTCCCGCTCACGCTCAGCCTGGATCACATGACCCGGCGTATCGGCGTAGCGTGAGAGTATCGCGGCGATCCTGCGGTCGGCACGCCGCTGCTGCGATTCAATCAGCGCATCGAAGACGCGGCGGAAGATGCTCTTGCGGGTCTTTGGCTCGGCGGAGCCGGCGCCAACATAGGGCGCGACGGTTGAGATGTTGGCCATGTCGTCCTCCTTTCAGGGGTTCGGATCCCTCCCAGGACGCTCACTGGAATCTAAGTGAATCGGCGCCCCCCGTTAGGCGCCGGGGCGCAAGGCTGCCATGCGCTCCGCGTCGGTCGCGGAGCGCGCAATCCGGCGGTCTTCATGCGGGGTGAAACGGCGCCGTCAGTGCCGCCACTTGATCGAGCAGCCGACGGACGGGATCTGCTCGGCCGGTCCTTTTCCGGTCTTGGCGATCTGAAGCATCGCCTCGCGGAGCTCACGCTTCTCGCTCCCGGTCGGAGCGCGCGAGCCGGCGCTGTCGACGCGCCCGCGATATTGCAGTTCGCCTTCGGCATTGAAGCCGAAGAGGTCGGGCGTGCAGACGGCGCCGTAGGCGCGGGCGATCTTCTGCGTCTCGTCGATCACGTAGCGAAACGGGAACGCATGCGCCTTGGCGAAGGCCTTCATGTTGTCGAAGGAGTCGGCCGGATAGCTCGCCGTATCGTTCGGCATGATTGCGACGGCGCCGATGCCGGCGTCGCTTAGCGCGCGCACGTCTTCGACGAGCCTGTCGATCACGCCCTTCACGTAGGGGCAGTGATTGCAGATGAACATGACGAGCGTGCCGTTCTTGCCCCTGACGTCGGCGAGGGTGTGGGTGCGCCCGTCCGTGCCCTTCAGGCTGAAGTCGATGACGTGGGTGGTTCCAAGCGATTCGGTGGATTGCAGGGCCATGGCATTCCTCCGGCAGGGGGTGAAGCGGCGAACGGGGTGGGTGCCGCTAACCTAGGAAGCAAAGCGCTCGATTGCCAGCGCCGGAATTGTCCGATGTCGGTGCTCAGGCAAGCCTGAGCTTCACGTATTTCGGGTCGAGATAGTCGAAGATGCCGAGCCTCCCGCCTTCGCGCCCCATGCCGCTTTCCTTGACGCCTCCGAAGGGAATCTCGGCAGAGGCGACGATCAGGTCATTGACGCCGACCATGCCGACCTCAAGCGCCTCCGCGGCGCGGTTCGCGGTCGAAAGCGACGCGGAGAAGAGATAGCCGGCAAGCCCATAGGGCACCGCGTTGGCGCGCGCGATCACCTCGTCGAAGCCGTCGAAGGCGGCGATCGGTGCGATCGGCGCAAACGGCTCCTCCGACATGATGCGCGCCTCGTCGGGCACGCGGTCGAGCACGGTCGGCGAGAAGAAATAGCCGCGGTTCATGTCGGCCGGCGCGCTGCCGCCGACCAGAATATCGGCGCCTTTCTCCAGCGCATCCTTGACGAAGCCCGCCGCGCGCTCGCGCCCGCGCGCGTTCGCCATCGGCCCGCAATCGACGCCGGCATCGGTGCCGCGTCCGAGCCTCAGGGTCTTCACGACGTCAGTCATCGTCGCGGCGAACTCCTCGCGGACAGACGCGTGCACGTAGAAGCGCGTGGGCGAGACGCAGATCTGGCCGGCGTTGCGGAATTTTCCGCGCGCGCAGGCCTCCGCCGCGTGCTTCACGTCGGCATCCTCGAACACGATCACCGGCGCGTGGCCGCCGAGCTCCATCGTCGCCTTCTTCACGCCGTCGGCGCAGAGCTTCAGAAGCTCTTTTCCGACCGGCACGGACCCGGTGAACGAGACTTTTCGGATGACCGGCGACGCGATCAGGTGGCGCGAGATCGCGTCGGGAGAGCCGGTCACGACGTTGAGCACACCCGCCGGCAGCCCTGCTGCGGTGGCGGCTTCGGCAATGATGTAGGCGCCGCTCGGTGCCTCCTCCGACGGCTTGATGATGATCGAGCAGCCGGCCGCGAGCGCCGCAGCGATCTTCCGCGCCGGCAAAAGCGCCGGAAAATTCCACGCGGTGAAGGCGGCGACCGGTCCGATTGGGTCGTAACGCACATGCAGCTTCACGCCGGCCTCACGCCCGTCGAGCGAGTGGCCATAGATGCGCCGCGCCTCGTCGGCGTACCAGTCGAACTGCTCGATCGCGGCGTTGAACTCGCCCTTCGCCTCGATGAGCGGCTTGCCGGTTTCGCGCGACACCGCGAGCGCCGCCTTGTCGGCGCGCTGGCGAAGCTCGCTGGCGATGGCTCTGAGAACTCCCGAACGCGTCCAGGCCGGCGTCGAGCGCCATTTGAGAAAGCCCTGCTCGGCCGCGGCGAGCGCGTCGTCGAGATCGGCCAGCCCGGCGTTCGGAATGACGCCGAGCATCTCCTCGTCGGCAGGGTCGACGACGGCAAGCGTGTCGCCGTTTCGCGCTTCACGCCAAGTGCCGCCTATGAAGAGGCCATAGCCCTCGTACATGCCCGCGCTCCCACCCCGAGATCTTGTCGGCTTTGCTGATGGATTAGCGGCAAATGCCGGCGCTGGACAAGCGATGCGCGCTTGCGAGGGCAGGGCTGCGGCGCCGTCTACGCTCTGTTAACCATCCCGCGGCACAATGAAATCATTGCTGGCGCCCGCGGGACCCATCCCCTTCCCCGGAGTTGAAACAAACAAAGGGCACGGGAGTTCGTCCTGCGGCGCCATTCGTCCTTTGGTCAGCAGCGTTTCCCCCCGCCGGACTGCAAGGGCGGCCCTCTACGATCTCGACGAACGCATCGAAACGGCCGCGAAGCGCATCGCCGGCCGCGTGGGAGTCCCCCTCTTGGCCCGATCCAGCCATTCCGAGTCCGTAGTTCCCGCAGCGGTGGTAAGGTCTGCTTCACCAATCGATGCGACCATTGCAGGTGCCGTTCCCATCGATGGTTCCGGAAATTTGAGGAGGGCGGAATTCGCTGGGAAGGGCCGGGAATGAGGCAGTCCCCACATTCGCCTTTGTTTCCGATAATGAGGCGCGGCGACGGATCGTGATCCGCTTCACGCGATTGTCCGCGTCCACTTTAACCCCTCAGTGCCTGTCCGGCCTCGTCGGCCGGACTCTTTTTCTACCGCCAGGACAAAGTGGCGGGCGTTGAGGGAGAGGAGCCCCACTGAGAAGAGCGCTTTCTCGACAGCTGTGTTTTGCTGCTCGTCGAAATGCGCTTCCAGTCTTGTTCTCTTGGTGAGCGCTGTGGGGATCGAACCCACGACCTACTGATTAAAAGTCAGTTGCTCTACCGCTGAGCTAAGCGCTCGGAAAGTGCGCCGGAACCTATGGAACGGGGCTGGCTTAATCAAGCCTTTGCGCCCGACGGCCGGCGGGTCGGCTGCTCAAAACGGCGGGGCTGGTCAGCTGCGCGCTGCCGTCTCCGCGAGCTTCGCTAGGGCCGCGACCATCGGGCTTTCCGAATCGGCGAGCGGCATCGGTGCCGTGAAATGGTTGGCGCCGGGGATGATCTCGACGGCCGCGCTCGCGCCCGCCGCCGACCAGCGCTCCGCCAAGAGCCGGCTCTGGCGGAGATACTCGGAGGATTCCGTGGCGCCGACCCAGGCATCGAAGGTGACGTCCGTGGGCACCGGCCAGAAGGCCGGGCTCACCGCCTTCGCGGCGTCCGCATCGAGGCGGAGATCGGCGTTGATCGATGTTTCGACGAGCGGCGCCAGGTCGAAGAGCCCGGAGATCGCGAGGCCGTTGCGAAGACAATTATTGGACGCGCCGCGCGCGGCCCAATCCGTCGCGACCAGCGCCGCCGCCAGATGCCCGCCGGCGGAGTGCCCGGCTGCGACGAAGGGCGAAGCGCAGCGTCGATTAAGGTGAAGGATCGCGGCGCGGACATCGTCGACGATCTCGGCGACCGTCACTTCCGGACAAAGTCGATAGCCGGGGAGGGCGACCGCGTAGCCGCGGTTGTTCACACCCGCGGCGAAGTGGCTGAAGAGGGTGGGCTCCCAGGTGCGCCAGTAGCCGCCGTGAATGAAGACGATGAGCGGGCGCTCCGGCTCCGGCACGTCGGGCAGGAAGAGATCGATTGTCTGGCGCGGATGGTTTCCGTAGCGAAGGCCGAACTCGGAACGGTCGCGGCGCGCAACACGGTATGAGGCGGCGTCGCGTTCCCAGCCCGCGATGATCTCCGGGTGCTCCGGCACCCGGCTGCGATTGTCGTATTCCGCCTCGTAGTCGAGGGCGGTCAGGCCTGCGCCTCTTCAAGCGCCTCGGAGTCGTCGCGGAGCTTCACCGGACGAAGCAGGAAGGCCGGGACGTGGTCGGAAAAGCCCACGGCCGTACCGCTTTCCTCGGCGTCGTGATTCTTGTGTCGCGGCTTCTTCTCGACGCCCTGGCGGACGGGGGCGTTGTCGTGATGCGATGCGCTTTTCTCATGGCGCTCACGCCCCGCGGTCTCGCGACCGCGCTCGCGGTTGCCACGCTCGCCTCGGCGCCCACCGCGGCTGCGGCCCTCGCGTTTGGGATGGCCGCGGTCGCGCGGCGCGCGCTCCTCTGCATCGGCTGACGGAGCTTCGAGCGCCTCAGGCTTCGCAGCCCACTCGATCGGCTTGCCGATAAGCTTCTCGATCGACTGGATGTACTTCGCCTCGGGCCTCGTCACGATCGTGAAGGCGGCGCCGGCACGGCCGGCACGGCCGGTGCGCCCGATGCGGTGCACATAATCTTCGGAGTGCGTCGGCACGTCGAAATTGAAGATGTGGCTGACGGCCGGGATGTCGAGGCCGCGCGCGGCGACGTCACTCGCGACCAGGAGCGTGATCTTGTTGTCGCGGAAGCTGTCGAGCGTGGCGAGGCGGGAGTGCTGATCCATGTCGCCGTGCAGCGCGCCGACTGAATAGCCGTGGCGCTCCAGCGAGCGGTGGAGCGTCGCCACGTCGCGCTTGCGATTGCAGAAAATGATCGCGTTGGTGAGGTCGCTCGCCTCGTTGATCAGCCGGCGGAGCGTGGCGCGCTTGTCGTGTGGCGTGGAGCCGGAGGGCACGAGCTTCTGCGTGATCGTCTCGACCACCGAAGCCGGCTTCGATACCTCGACGCGCACCGGATTGTGGAGGAACTTGTCGACGAGCCGCGTGATCTCCGGCGGCATGGTGGCGGAGAAGAAGAGCGTCTGCCGCGTGAAGGGAAGGAGTTTTACGATCCGCTCGATGTCCGGAATGAAGCCCATGTCGAGCATGCGATCGGCCTCGTCGATGACAAGGATCTCGACACCGCTCAGTAGCAACCGCCCGCGCTCGAAGTGGTCGAGCAACCGGCCGGGCGTCGCGATAAGAACGTCGGCGCCGCGGGTGATGATCTTGTCCTGTTCGTCGAAGGAGACGCCGCCGATCAGAAGGGCGAGGTTCAGCTTATGATTTACGCCGTAGCGGCCAAAGCTGTCCTGCACCTGACTGGCGAGCTCGCGCGTCGGCTCGAGAATCAGCGTGCGCGGCATGCGGGCGCGAGCGCGGCCATGCTCCAGAAGCGTCAGCATCGGCAGCACGAAGCCTGCCGTCTTGCCGGTGCCGGTCTGCGCCAAGCCGAGCACATCGCGCCGTTCAAGAACGTGCGGGATCGCCTGCTTTTGGATCGGGGTGGGAGTGGTGTAGCCCGTGGCCTTAACGGCCGAGACGACCTTGTCGCTTAGTCCAAGTGTATCGAAGCTCATCCGGATTTTCGGGCCGCGCGCGGAATGAATCATCGCAGGCGGCGGGTCACATTGCAGCGCAATATGGGGAGGAACGCCCGGGAGTCAAGGCGCGGAGGCGATAAGTTTCAGGGATTTCAGGTGATTTCGGCGCTGCACGCAGCCCGATTCAATTCAGCTTCGATGTCCGAAAGCCGCGATCCGCTCCCGCCTTTGTCTCAACGCTCTGCAACCAGCTTCGTTCTTTGCACAGCTGCCTCGAATCCGCCATGACCCAGCCATTCTTGCGCCACATCTAGGGCGAAAATCACCTTATCCGGCAAAGAGTTACGCGTATCGGAATCCGGCTGCAGCGTTGCCGTTTGGCGACAGCCACGGCGCGGCCTTCAGGGTATGAACGTCGGACAACCCATGGTTAGCGAGGCCCTCCCATGCTGCGTCTTCTCGTTTCCGCTTCTGCTCTTGCCCTTCTGACTGGCATTGCAGCGGCGGCTGATCTCCCACCGCCCATGCACTCGGCGGCACCGATGATGTCGCCGGTCCCGATCGCCTACAACTGGTCTGGCTTCTACTTCGGCGGTCACGGCGGCTGGGGTGCCGGCAATGGCCAAATCGCCGACGGCTTCGTCATCGGCGGCCAGATCGGCGTCAACATGCAGTGGAACAGCTTCGTGCTCGGTGCGGAGGGTGACGGCAGCTTCGTCGACTGGGGCAACACCAACGCCGTTGGCACGGCGCGGCTCCGCGGCGGCTTCGCGCTCGACCGCTTCCTCGTCTACGGCACCGGCGGCGCTGCCTTCCGCGATGCCAGCAACAACGGCACGGGCTGGGTGGCCGGTGGTGGCGGCGAATACGCGCTCACCGACAATATCAGCGTAGGCGTCGAGTACTTGCATTACGATTTTGGCAGCGATGACTTGGATGTCGTTCGTGGCCGCGTGAACGTGAAGTTCAACAGCCTGTTCGGCGGCTAGCACCGAGACATCCAATCTGGCCAAGAGCCCGGCGCGAGCCGGGCTTTTTGTTTGGACCACGCAAGAATCCAGTCGGACAGTTCTTGCTTCTTCTTCGCGCTTTTTTGCAGGAGTTTTCCCGCCTTGTTGACGTTTTTTCCCGGGTGCCGTGAAAGGCATCCAACTTCTTTCTTAAGTGGCAGAAAAACTACAGCCGCCAGTCATAGCTGAACGTATGGTCAGCCGACTTAATGCTTTGGGGGTCACCATGCTTCGTGTTGCGGCTGCGGCGGTCGTAGCGCTTTTGTTTTCGGCTCCTGCCCTTGCGCAAAGCCCTGCCTTCGACTGGACAGGAGTTCTACGTCGGTGGGAACGCCGGCTACGGATGGGGTGTCGACGACAGCGTCGGCTTCAACTACACGCCGGCTTGCGCGCCCGCCTCGTCTGGCGATTGCCCGAGCTCGCTCTCGCTTGGCACCGAGGGCTTTGTTGGTGGCGGCCTGCTCGGCGCCGATTGGCAGCACAATATGTGGGTGCTGGGCATCGAGGGCGACATCGATTTCAGTGACATCAATGGCAGCGGATCGAAGTCCTCCACCTTCTCCGGCACCACCACCATCAGCGCATCGACGGATCTGGATTGGCTCGCCACCCTTCGTGCAAGGGCCGGGATCGCCGCCAACCGGGCGCTCTTCTACGCCACCGGCGGTCTTGCTTTCGGCGAGGTCCAGAACAAGGCCAGCCTGACCAGCGGGTCGACTGCGGTCCTCGGTCTTGGCGGAACGTGGGCCGGATCCGAAGACAACGTCGAAGCCGGATGGACAATTGGCGGCGGGGCCGAATATGCCGCCACCAACAACCTGATCATCGGCGCCGAAGCGCTTTACGTCGACCTCGGCGACAATTCGGTTTCCCTGAACAAGAACTCCCCCAGCCGCTACTCCGACGATCTCCGCGGACTTCCACAACAACTTCGTGATCGCGCGGGCTCGCGTAAGGTGGAAGTGGTGAGCCGCGAGTCGTAGGGGAATTCGAAGCGCCCGGGCCTGTCCCGGGCGCTTTTCTTGCGGGTTGACGATGCGTGCGAAGCAGCCGGTGATCGGGCTCTTCGCCGGAGTCTAAACGTCGATCAACTCTTCCGGTGCGAACTCCGCGCGTTCCTGAATGAATGCGAAGCGCTCCTCGGGCTTGTTCCCCATCAGCCGCTGAACCATCGTCTGCGTCAGCTTGATCTCGCCGTCGCCGACGATGCCGACCTTGAGCAGCGTGCGCTTCGATGGGTCCATCGTCGTGTCGCGGAGCTGCTGCATCGGCATCTCGCCGAGCCCCTTGAAACGGCTGGTCTCGACTTTACCGCGTCCGGCGAACTCGGTCGAAAGCAGCTCATCCCGGTGCTTCTCGTCGCGGGCGTAGAAAACCTTCGGGCCGTGCGCCAGACGGAAGAGGGGCGGGACGGCGAGATAGAGGTGGCCTTCCTCGATGAGCTTCGGCAGCTCGCGATAGAAGAAGGTAATGAGGAGCGAGGCGATGTGCGCGCCGTCGACGTCGGCGTCCGTCATCACGATGACCTTGCCGTAGCGGAGGTCCTCCTCGCGGTAGCGCGCGCCGGTACCGACGCCGAGCGCCTGCAGGAGATCGGAAAGCTGTTGGTTCGAGTTCGAGCTTCTCGCGGCCGGCGCTGGCGACGTTCAGGATTTTTCCGCGCAGCGGCAGGATCGCTTGCGTCTTGCGGTCTCGCGCCTGCTTGGCGGAGCCGCCGGCGGAATCGCCTTCCACGATGAAGAGCTCGGTGTCCTCTTTAGAGGCGGAGGAGCAATCCGCGAGCTTGCCGGGGAGGCGGAGCTTTCTGGTCGCGGTCTTGCGCGCGATCTCCTTCTCGCGGCGACGGCGGAGCCGTTCTTCGGCGCGATCGATCACCCATTCGAGGAGCTGGTTCGCCTGGTTCGGCGAAGCCGCGAGCCAGTGGTCGAAGGCGTCGCGGACGGCATTCTCAACGATGCGGATCGCCTCGACGCTCGCCAGCCGGTCCTTGGTCTGGCCGACGAATTCCGGCTCGCGCAGGAAGACGGAGAGCATCGCCCCGCATGAGGTCATGATGTCGTCCGAGGTGATGACCGCGGCGCGCTTGTTGCCGGACAGCTCAGCGTATGACTTGAAGCCGCGGAGAAGCACGCTCCTGAGGCCGGATTCGTGCGTGCCGCCCTCTGCGGTCGGGATGGTGTTGCAGTAGGAGCGGCAGAAGCCGTCATTCGCGAACCAGGCGATCGCCCATTCGGCGGAGCCGTGGCCGCCCTGCTTGTCGGTCTTGCCGGCAAAAATCTCGCCGCCGACCAGCGTCTCGCCCGCAAGCTGCTCTGCGAGATAATCCTTCAGCCCGCCGGGGAAATGGAAGCTCGCCTTCTCCGGCGTCTCGCTCTTCGGCGGGATCAGGCTTTTGGCGCAGGACCAACGGATCTCGACGCCGCCGAAGAGGTAGGCCTTGGAGCGCGCCATTCGGAAGAGGCGGTCGGGGTCAAAGGCTGCCTTGGCGCCGAAGATTTGCGGATCGGGATGGAAGCGGATGCGCGTGCCGCGGCGGTTGTGCACGTCGCCTGCGGGTTTCAGCTTCGAGATGGGCTTCCCGCGCGCAAACGTCTGGCGATAGAGCTTCCTGTCGCGGGCGACTTCGACCTCGAGATGATCGGAGAGCGCGTTCACCACCGATACGCCGACGCCGTGCAGGCCGCCCGAGGTCTCGTAGACCTTGGAATCGAATTTCCCGCCGGCGTGCAGCGTCGTCATGATGACCTCGAGCGCCGACTTGTCCTTGAACTTCGGGTGCGGGTCGATCGGGATGCCGCGGCCGTTGTCGGTGACGGTGAGGAAGCCGTCCTTGTCGAGCTCGACCTCGATCCAGTCGGCGTGGCCGGCAACGGCCTCGTCCATGGAATTGTCCATCACCTCGGAGAAGAGGTGATGCATCGCCTTCTCGTCGGTGCCGCCGATATACATTCCTGGTCGGCGGCGGACGGGCTCGAGCCCCTCCAAGACCTCGATGTCGGCGGCGGTGTAGCTCTGATTGCCGTTCGTGGCGCGGCCGCGGGCGCTCCGCGCGCGCGAATTTCCGGACGCCGGCGTGCCGGCGTCGTTTGCGAAGAGATCGTCAGCGCGGTCCATGCGAGCCATATTCAGTCACGAATCGTTAAACATCCTGCCAACCCGGCGGGAGGTGGCCAAGAGCCTTGAATTTGCGGCGGATTTGCGCGGGCGGCAGAGGCTCGGGAACTTGCGCCGCTCGTCTGGAGATAGGCGGAAACAGCGTGTTACGCAAACACTTGGGTGAGCCTAGAAGAACCTGAGGCGGCGTGCCGGCACGGAGCGCAAACGCTACGACGCGCGGGCATGCCGCCTCGGTTGCTTGGGTTCTTTTGTCGGACTCCCACCATTTCAAGGAGGCCGGTGCGTTCTGGCCCCATCAAGAAGTCGAATTGAACCCTCTTGCTTTGCTTCAGCATCGGCGAACGATCTTCGACGCGCGCTGCAGTCGCGCCACGACGATCTCGTCCTTCCGATCTTCGATTTTCAGGATTGCCAGTCGCGCCGATCGCTCAGCGGACCGGCCGAGGACTCTTCGGAGGTTTCATTTTTTTAGACCTCCCGTGTTTGCGCCTTGCCCCTTAAATCTAAGACTTCACGCGCGAGGGTCAAATCACGAATTCCGCCGACGGTGGATGAAAGGTGACGATCATGGCCGCGCGGATTTTCGCTAGCGCCATCGCGGGCCGAGCGGCGTCTTAATTCCGGTCGGCTGATCCTGCTCGACCTCGCGTTCGATGGTCTCCACGGGTCGCGGATTCGCGTCGCGGCCGTGGATGAAATCCTGGTCGAGCACGATGGTTCGATAGGCCTTGTCCAATTCGAGCGCACGCCGGCGCGACGGATAAAGGAGCGCTGCGACGTCGCCGCGAAGCCGCGCGAAGGCATCCGCATCGTGCGCACCGTCGGCATCGAAGAACGTGCGAATGACATCGAGGTTGCTGCGGAACTCGTCGCCGGCGCCGTTCTCCGCGAGGTAGTGCGCGTATTCGCCGGAGCCGTCGGCGCGAAGTGGGTCGGGCACGCCGCGCAAGGGACGCTGCGACCAGTGGAACCAGCCGCGGGCGGGCGCAGTCGCAGCTGCGAGCTTGCGCGGGAAGGCGAAGGTCGAGTCGTCGGTCGCGCCGATGCCGCCGTGGCAGCCGACGCAGAAGACCGTCTCCTCAAAACTCTGTGGGCGCAGCGCGCCCTCGGCGTCCTCGATGAAGGCCTGCAGCCGCCAGCCGGCACCGTTCGCGATGCCGGTCTCGGCATTGCCGTCGAAGATCGGAACGCGGTCGGGGAAGTCGTGATCCTCCTTCACGTCCTCAAGCGCTGAGTCCTCAAGGTCTGAATAGGTCTGCCAGACCGTCTTCTTCATGTAGCGGAGCTCTTTCAGTCGTGCCGCGAGCCGCGGCTCGCCGCTTGAATCGTCGACGTCGACGTAGCGCACGGTGTGGACGAACTCGGTGCCGAGCGGATAGAGGCCGGCGGCGATCGGCGCGTTACGCGTCGCCTGCAGCTCTTTCGCCATGCCGACATAGGACATGTCGCGACCCTCAAGCGGCGCCCAGTCGAACGCGACGTGATCGGCAATTCCGAGCGCGCCGTTCTTGTCGAGGTCGACGCCGAGGCGGGCCTCGTCGACGCGATCGATTGCAACATCGTGGCGGGAGATCAGCGCTTCGACGATCGCGAGGTTCACCGCATAGGTCGCCCAGTCGACCTTACCGTCCTTGTCCTCGCGGTAAGGCTCCGGCAGGCGGATCAGAACATCGTCGGTCGAGCCGCTTGCGGGCGAGAAGCTGCCGGGGAGGGGCGTATAGGCGAAGGCACGCCAGCCAGTGCGCTTTCCGTCGGGAGCGAGGTCATAGCCTTCGGAATCGAAGCGGAAGAAGGCGTCGGGCCGGTAGCCGTCCCACCGGCCGTTGCCGTTCACGTCCCAGCCGGGCGGCGGCTCCATCAGCTTGGCAGCAAGCCGGATCGAGCCGTCCGGCTCGATGTAGTTGCTGCCGCGCACATAGGCGAGAATGTCAGCGTCGCTGATCTCTACGATCCGCCTGCCGCGGTCCTCGAAGAGATTAGTCCACGGGTTGGTCAGCGCCGGGGCAGGGAAGGCGTAGGAGAGCTGCAGGTCCTGATCGTTGATCGCGTTCGGCTCGCGGCCGCGCACGTGGCAGGTGAAGCAGGGATTGTGGACGCCGCCGGAAGCGTCGGTGGTCTTCGTGTAGCACTGCGGAGGGATGAAGGCGGTCGGGTTCTTGAGCGGCGTGCCAAGGTGCCCGACCGCAGACACCGTGGAGGCGACGACGGCGCCTGCGGTCAAGGCGGCTATTGGGGCACGCAGCATTCACTCGTCCCGAAATGGCGCGCTCCGCGCGAGAAGAAGGAGACCGGCGGTGGAGGGCTCCGCCGGTCTCACACGCAACAAAGGCTAGTTGGTCAGCGCCGGAAACGGACCGACATAGCCGACATAGGCGCGCGCATCGGCCGGATCGACGAGCTTGTCCTCGTCCGACTCGCCGTAGGGATGCTGCACTACCGCGACCAGGTAGCCGTGCCCGCCGACATTGTTGTAAGAGTAGACCGACGTCGTCTCCGAGCCGTAGGGCGTGGAGAAGATGCGGGTCAGGCTCTTGTCGTCCATGTTGTAGGCCCAGATCGCGTCGTTCTGGTGCCCCGACCCGGTGTCCTCGCCGATGATCAGCGTACCGTAGCCCTCCATGAACGTGATGTTATCGGGATTGGCGATCCCGTCGACATCGCAGGTGTTGCCGGCATATTCGCTGCCGTCCTCATATTTCGAGGGCTTGCCGGCGACGAGCGCGTTCATCGACTTCGCGACGTAGTCGGAGCCGATCGCCGCGTCGGTCGAAAGCGGCAGCGCGTAGACGGCGCCGCAATTGTTGGCGGCGAGCTTGATGTCGTTGCGGCCGCCCTTCTCGTACTTGTCGGTCGGCTTGCCGCCCTTCGCCGCGTCTTCCATGCCGCTGTTCACTTCCGACATGGCGACGAAGAGCGTCTTCGACGCCGGATCGAGCGCAATGCCCTCTTCTTTGCGAAGCTCGGTCGTGGCGCCCATCATCGATGCATAGCGCCGCGTCTCAAGGCGAGAGGCGAGCGTCTCCATGCCCGGCTTCACCTTCAAGCATTCGGAGCGCTCCTCGGCGTTGGACGAGAGGAAGCCGTCCGGGCAGGTGCCGTCGTCGGCGATAGCCGTTGTCTCGAAGAGATCGGAGAATCCGACGCCGTCGGCGAGGCCCTTGGCGACGGTGGCGCTGTCGGCATGGCCGAGATCGATCCAGCTCAGATCCGCGGTGCCGGCCCCTTCGCTCGACGTCTGCGTCCACTTGGCCGCGTAGAGCTTGCCGGCGTCGAGCTTGCCGGGCTCGTCCGCGATGAACATGAAGAAACCGACATTGGTGCCGTCGTCGGAGATGTAGATTGTCTTCTGGTCGGGCATCACTTTGGCGAGCTCGACCGCGACGCGGCCCATCGCATAGTGCTTGGCGACGGTGTAGGATCCGTCCTCCTTCACCGTGATCTCGGTCGGGTAGCCGTATTTGTAGGGCTTGAAGCCGGCCTTGAAGTCGTCGATCGACGCCTTGTCGGGGTCGAGGCCGACGTAGCGGATCATCGGCTTATAGTAGTCGTCGATGTCGTCCATCGACTTCGCCTCTTCGACGCCGCGCGCATCGGGCGGATATTCTTCGGAGCCGAGGTGCGTGCCCCAAGGCGTCACCGAGCCGGCGCACGGAACCCAGAGGCCGCCAAAGGCGGAGAAGTCGATCGGCTTGGTGGAGATCGGCGTCAGCTTGCCGTCGTCGCTTTGCTTCAGCTCCGACAGATACATGGCGCCCGGACGCAACTCGAAGTGCGTGACGCTGAAGAGCTTGTTGCCGACGGGGAGGAGCGAGGTGAAGTCAGCATCGACGGAAATGTGGGTCGAACCGTCGGCGTTCTTCACCAGCTGGCCCTTCTCGTCGACCAGCATGGCGAAGGTCGCATCGCCGATCCTGTCTCCGCTCCGCGCCATGAGGTTGAAGCTGACCGGGAACTTCTGACCGTTCACCTCGACGCTGTCGGAGGCGAGCACCGCGCGCTTCTCAGCATCCGTCGCCGCGAACGGGACGGAGCTGAATTTCAGCTGGCCGGCCGATGCGGAGGCTGCGAGTGCGCTCAGCGCCGTCGCCGCTAGAAGTGACAATTTCAGGGGTTTCATCGTGGCCTCCAGTCCGTTTGTCTTGGGATTTCGGAGGCGCGAAGAAACGAAGCGAATGCAAACCGCCGGCGCCCCCACCTGCGAGAGCCACGATGACAGGATTGCTTTTCAGTTTTTTGACAGCTGCAGGGCGCCGCCCGCTCAGATCGCGATGCGGGTCGTGAACCAGCGCGTCAGCCGATTCCAGAGGTCGGACTTTGAAACCGAATCCTCTACGCCGTGTTCGAGATTTGGATTGTCGTTGATCTCGATGACGAAGACGCCGTCGGGTGTCTCCTTGAGATCGACGCCGTAAAGCCCGTCGCCGATCAGGCTTGCCGCGCGCACGCCGGCGTCGAGCACTTCCGGCGGCACCTGATCGATTGGGAAGGTCTTGAAGCCGCCCTCGATCGGCTTGCCGTTCTCGCGGTGGCGGACGATCTGCCAGTGCTTCTTCGCCATCGTGTACTGGCAGACGAAAAGCGGCTGGCCGGCGAGTACGCCGACACGCCAGTCGAAGTGGGTCGGGACGAAGCGCTGCGCGAGCAGGAGGTCCGTCTCCTTGAAGAACTCCGCGACGGTCTCCTTCAGCGCCTCCATCGTGTCGGCCTTGCGGACGCCGCGGCTGAACGACCCGTCAGGGATCTTCACCACGACCGGGAAGCCGAGCGTGTCGGCGGCCTGCTTCACGTCGGCGGGGTCCTGGATGACGATCGTCTCCGGCACCGGCAGGCCCGCATGCGTCAGCCGCTCCCAGAGATAGACCTTGTTGGTGCAACGGATCATCGAGATCGGATCGTCGATGACGGGCATGCCTTCCATCATGGCGCGGCGGGCGAAATGGTAGGTGTGATTTCTGATCGTGGTGGTCTCGCGGATGAAGAGCGCATCGAATTCCGCAAGCCGCGTCAGGTCCTTCTTGGTGATCGGCTCGACCTCGACGCCGAGCGGTGCGGCGATCTTCGCCCAGTGCATCAGCGTCTTCAGCGAGCTTGGCGGCAGCACCTCCTTCGGATCGTAGAGGACGGCGATCGAATGGCGTGGCGCCGAGCGCGGCTTCGGCGCCCGCCACTTGCGGCCCGTGTAGGATTTGAGCGCCGAGGCGAAGAAGCGCTTCTGATCTTCGCTACAGCGGGCAAGCGGGGTCAGGTCGATCTTCTGGATGGTGCGCCAGCTGTCGCCCTTGATGGTGACGGTCAGCATCGGCGCACGGAACCAGTCGAAGAGCCGCTGCGAGAAGCGCTCGAACCCGGCGGTCTCCGGCAGCCCGAGAGCGACGAAAAGCATCTTCGGCGGCTCGCCGGCGTAGTTCTTCAAGTCGCTGTTCAGCGCCTCTTCAAGCTCAGGCAGCGCATGTGCGTATTCAGCGCGACCCCTCAGGTCGAGCATCGTCTCGACACTCGGCATGACGCGGTGGCCGCGCGCCTCGGCAAGAAGCGCGCAGTAATAGCCGGCTGTCTGGTAGTTGTAGGAGCGGGCGAGGATGATGATCTTCTGGCGCGCGCCGCCGAACATGTAGGGGCGCGCGACATAGTCTTCCGACGACACGATGACATGCGGCAGGTCGCGGGCGACGAGGTCGCGTGGCTGATCTGCGACGAGGACCCAGCTATCCATGCGGTCGGGTTCCGAGCGGACTCAGGCGGCGCGGCGAAGGCTGCGCGATGCAGTCGCGGCAGGAAGATCGCGGCAAAAGAGGAGGGCGGTCATGCCGTCCTCGTAGTAGCCGGCGCGCGTTCCGGCTTCCCGGTAGCCTTTCACCCGATAGAAGCGGATGGCGTCCGGATTGTCCGTCCGAACCTCAAGGTGGAGCCGTTCCGCGCCCCGCTGCCGCGCTGCATTCTCCGCAGCGGAAAGGAGGCGCGAGCCGACGCCGCGGCCCGCGTCGTTCGTCGCGACGGCGATCGAATAGAGCCTCGCGCTCCGCCCGCCGCGGCGGAATAGCAGGATGGCGTAGCCGAAAGGCCGACCGGCGCGGCAGGCGACGAGAAAGGCTGCCGACGGGCTTTTGACGAAGTGCCGGAAGCTGCGACGGCTCAACTTGTCCGAAGCAAAGGATTCCGCCTCCAATCGCGCCACGGCGTCGATGTCGGCCAAGCGTGCGGCGCGGACCTCGAAACTGTCTTGTTTCGATCCGCGTCGCCTACCGTCGTCTGGCATTCGTGATCGCGAGGCCTCCCCCGCCCGCGCGGCCAATTCCGCGTCTTCAGTCGTCGCGACTATGTGAGCCACGCGCGGGTTGCCTTCAAGCGGATTCGTGCGGTTTCACCGGAGAATTCCCGCCAGCAAACGCAGATTGTCGCGCCGCCGGGACAGCGTTAGGCTCGCTTCAATCGCCGCTTGGCGCTCAATCTCACCTCGGAGGTCCTTTCCATGTTGCGAAGATTGGTCACGATCGGCGCAGGCCTTTCGGTTGCGGCCGTGCTCGCCGTCTCAAGCCCCGCGCTCGCCGAGGTCGTCCTGCATCGCGGCAATGGCGGCGAGCCGCAGACCCTCGATCAGGCGCACACCTCGATCGACGTCGAGGCGAACGTTCTGAAGGATCTCTACGAGGGCCTTACCGTCTACGACGTGGCGGGGAACGTCACGCCGGGCGTCGCGGAGAGCTGGACCGTCTCCGACGATGGCCTGACATACACCTTCAAGTTGCGGCAAGATGCCAACTGGTCGAACGGCGACCCGGTCACCGCCGACGACTTCATCTACTCGTTCCGGCGCGTAGAGGATCCGAAGGAGGCGGCGGGCTACGCGACGATCCTCTATCCGATCAAGAACGCCGAGGCGATCAACACCGCGACCGCGGACAAGCCGATGGCGGCCGACCAGCTTGGGATGCGGGCGATCGATCCGAAGACCCTTGAGATCACGCTCGAGCGGCCGACGCCGTACTTCCTGCAGCTCCTCACGCATCAGACCGCGCTTCCGGTGCACAAGGCGAGCGTCGAGGAATACGGCGCCGACTTCGTGAAGCCGGGCAACATGGTCTCCAACGGCGCGTTCATGCTCACCGAGAACGTCGCGAACGATCACATCACGCTGGTCAAGAACCCGAAGTATTATGGGGCCGCGAACGTCAAGATCGACACGGTGATCTTCTATCCGACGGAAGACCAGGCGGCAGCGATCCGCCGCTTCCAGGCCGGCGAGCTCGATCTTCAGTACCAGTTCCCGGCGGACCAGACTGAGTTCCTGAAGAAGGAGCTCGGTGCCGACCAGGTGCATGTCTCGCCGAACCTTGCCACCTACTACTACGTCTTCGATACGCGCCATGCGCCGTTCGATGACGTCCGCGTTCGCCGCGCGCTGTCGATGGCGGTCGATCGCGATTTCCTGGCGCAGAAGATCTACGCCGGGGCGCAGCTCCCGGCCTACAGCTTCGTGCCGCCGGGCATCGCCGGCTACACGGCCGCCGAGGCCGATTTCGGGGGAATGTCGCAGCTCGACCGCGAGGACGAAGCCACGAAGCTTCTAAAGGAGGCAGGCTACGGCGAGGGCGGCGAGCCGCTAAAGGTCGAGATCCGCTACAATACCAACGCCAACCACGAGAAGGTCGCAACCGCGGTCGCCGACAACTGGAAGGCGCTCGGCATCGACGTGTCGCTCGTTAATCTCGACATCAAGTCGCACTATGCCTACCTGCAGGAGGGCGGCACGTTCGACGTAGCCCGCGCCGGTTGGGTTGCCGATTATGCCGACGCGGAGAACTTTCTCTTCCTCTGCATCAGCACGAACAACACCTTCAACTACGGACACTACAACAACCCGAAATACGATGAGCTGATGGCGCAGTCGTACAAGGAGAGGGACCTCGTCAAGCGCCAGCAGATCCTCCACGACGCCGAGGCACTGCTCATGCAGGATCAGCCGATCGCCCCGTTCATGAATTCGGCATCGCTGTGGCTTGTGTCGAACAAAGTGAAGGGCTTCGTCGACAACGCGGTCAACGAGCACCTCTCGCGCTACATGTCGCTTGAATAACGGATCTGGCGTCGGCGGGCCCCGGTCACATGTTCCGGGGTCCGCGGTCGCCCGGACCTCGTAATGCTCAACTTCATACTTCGCCGATTGCTGAGCGCGGTTCCGACGATCTTCATCGTCGTGACGATTTCCTTCTTCCTGATCCGCTTCGCCCCTGGGGGCCCGTTCAATCTCGAGCGCTCGTTGCCGCCACAGATCGTGGCGAACATGATGCGCGCCTATCAGCTCGACCAGCCGCTCTATCTCCAATACCTGCACTACCTCCGAAACATCCTGCACCTCGATTTCGGTCCAAGCTACGTCTATCGCGACTTCACCGTCTCGCAGCTGATCGCGCAGAGCCTTCCTTATTCACTCGAGCTTGGCTCGTTTGCCCTATTGATCGCCGTCATCGGCGGGGTCGCGGCGGGGATCGCGGCGGCGCTCCGGCAGAACGGCATCGTCGACTACGCGATCATGTCGGTCGCGACCGTCGGACTGACGGTGCCGAACTTCGTCGTCGGACCAGTGCTCTCGCTGATCTTCGCGGTCACGCTGTCGTGGGCTTCGGCCGGCGGTTGGGGCAGCGGCGGCCCGCGCGATCTTGCTCTGCCCGTGATGGCGCTCGCGCTGCCGCAGCTCGCGATCTTCGCGCGGCTCACGCGCGGCAGCATGATCGAGACGCTCCGGGCCGATCACATCCGCACCGTCCGCGCCTACGGGCTGCCGCCGCGCGTGGTAGTCTACATCCACGCGCTTCGGGGTGCGCTCCTTCCGGTCGTCACCTATCTCGCGCCGGCCGCCGCCGCCGTGCTCACCGGCTCGGTCGTGATCGAGACGATCTTCTCGATTCCGGGCGTTGGCCGCTACTTCGTGCTCGGTGCGCTCAATCGCGATTACACGCTGGTCATGGGCACGGTGGTGCTGATCGCGGTCTTCATCATCGTCTTCAACCTGATCGTCGACGTGCTCTACGCCGTTCTCGATCCGAGGGTGCGCTATGACTGACGCGGCGCTCGCCGCGCCTGCCCCCGGCCGCAGCCTGACGCGGCTCGCATTCGACCGCCTCGTCCGCAACTACGCCTCTGTCGCAAGCTTCTGCGTGCTCTTTATCGTCGCCGCGGTCTGCGTCGTCGGGCCGTTCGTCGCGCCGCATGCCTATGACGAGGTGTTCGCTTCCTATGTGCGGACGCCTCCTAGCCTTGAGCCCTATCCACGCGCCGAGTCGCTTCAGGCGGCGATGCAAAGCGCGGCGGACCACGCCCGCGTCAACCTCAGCGACTTCGCGGTGAAGGGCGAAACCTTCACCGCGACCTTCACGTCCGACAGCAAGATCGATCCGCGTGTCGTCCGCTACGTTGACCGCGCCGACGAGTTCGACGGCACTGAAGTGATCGACATTCGCGACAGCGGGAAGACGATCGTCGTCGAAGGCCGCGTTCACCGCGAATATTTCCTGATGGGCACCGACGGCAACGGCCGCGACCTCTTCACGCGCATCATGATCGGCGGCCGCATCTCGCTCACCGTCGGCATCCTCGCCACCTTCGTCAGCCTCGTCATCGGCGTGACTTACGGCGCGATCTCCGGATTCATCGGCGGGCGCACCGACAATCTGATGATGCGCATCGTCGAGATCTTCTATTCGCTGCCTTTCGTGTTCCTGGTCATCGTTCTCGTCGTCTTCTTCGGCCGCAACTTCATCCTGATCTTCGTTGCGATCGGCGCGATCGAGTGGCTCGACATGGCGCGCATCGTGCGCGGCCAGACGCTCTCCCTGAAACGGCGCGAGTTCGTCGCGGCGGCGGAGGCCATGGGCCTCACGAACTGGAGCCTGATCCGCCGCCACATTATTCCGAACACGATCGGGCCGGTGATCATCTTCGTCACCATTCTCGTGCCGCGCGTGATCCTTTTGGAGAGTTTCCTGTCCTTCCTCGGCCTCGGCGTGCAGGAGCCGCTGACGAGCCTCGGAGCGCTGATCGCGGAGGGCGCCGCCAACATGCAGGCGGCGCCGTGGCTCCTGATCTTCCCGTCGATCTTCTTCGTCGCGACGCTCTTCTCGCTGAACTTCCTCGGCGATGGCCTCCGCGACGCGTTCGATCCGAAGGACCGCTGACGGATGAGCGCGGCGCCCATCCTTACCATCCGCGATCTCGACGTGCGCTTCCGTCTGCCGGACGGCGAGGTGCACGCGGTGAAGACGCTCGCGATGGACGTGATGCCGCGCGAGACGGTCGCCATCGTCGGCGAGTTCGGCTCGGGCAAGAGCCAGGCGGTGATGGCCGCGATGGGACTGCTTGCCGCCAACGGCAGAGCGACGGGATCGGTGCGCTATCGCGGTGAAGAACTGATCGGCCTTCGCCAGGAGGCGCTGAACCGCATCCGCGGCGCCAAGATCACAATGATCTTCCAGGAGCCGATGACCTCGCTCGATCCACTCTTTCGCGTCGGGACACAGATCGCGGAACCGCTCGTCACGCACTCCGGCTTGAGTCACAAGCAAGCGCACGCGCGCGCGATCGAGCTTTTGAAGCTCGTGCAGATTCAGCAGCCGGAGCGGCGCGTCGACGCCTATCCGCACGAGCTCTCCGGTGGCCAGCGGCAGCGCGTGATGATCGCGATGGCGCTTGCCAACAACCCCGACATCCTGATTGCCGACGAGCCGACAACGGCGCTCGACGTGACCATCCAGGCGCAGATTCTCGAGCTTCTGAAGAGCCTGCAGCGGCGCCTCGGCATGGCGGTGATCTTCATCACGCACGACCTCGGCATCGTGCGGCGCTTCGCCGACCGGGTCTACGTGATGCGGGCAGGCGAGGTGGTGGAGGAGGGGCCTGTCGCACGCATCTTCGCGACCCCGAAGCACGCCTATACGAAAATGCTGCTTGCCGCCGAGCCGAAGGGCACGAAGGCGCCTGTACCCGACAATGCGCGTCCGCTGCTTGAAGCCGGCAACGTGCGCGTCACCTTCCACCTCGGCGGCGGGATATTCGGCGGAGGCTTCGAGCTGAAGGCGGTGGACCGCGTGTCGCTGACGCTGCACGAAGGCCAGACGATCGGGATCGTCGGTGAGTCCGGCTCCGGCAAGTCGACGCTCGGTCGCGCGCTCTTAAGACTGCTCCCGTCGGAAGGCGTCATCCGTTTCGAGGGGCGGGACCTGCGCGCGCTCGACCTGAAGAAAGAGCGCTGGCTCCGCCGCGAGCTGCAGATCGTCTTCCAGGATCCTTACGGGTCGCTTTCACCGAGGCTCACCGTCGGACAGATCGTCACCGAGGGGCTGCTTGTGCACGAGCCGGAGCTGCCGCGTTCCGACCGCGACCGGCGCGCCGTCATAGCGCTTGAGGAAGTGCAGCTCGACCCGGCGATGCGCAACCGCTTCCCGCACGAGTTCTCCGGCGGCCAGCGGCAGCGGGTCGCCATCGCGCGCACCATGATCCTGAAGCCGAAAGTGGTGGTGCTCGACGAGCCGACGTCGGCACTCGATCGCTCGGTGCAGAAGGAGATCGTTGAACTCCTCCGCAACCTGCAGCAGTCCTACGGCCTCTCCTATCTCTTCATCAGCCACGACCTCGCGGTCGTGCGCGCGATGGCCGACGAGGTCATCGTCATGAAGGATGGGAGCGTGGTCGAGCGCGGCTCGTCGGAGGAGATCTTCTCCGATCCGAAGGACCCCTATACGCAAGCCCTTATGGCGGCGGCGCTGGGTGGCCCGGTCGGGAGCGAGGCCGAAAGCATCGCCGCCCAGTGACCGGGACCGGTCGGGGAGGCGGTGTGGAGCGCCGCCTGGTCCAGCGGCGCCCCACAACAGCTACTGAAACAGCGCGTTCAGCTTCTTGACCAGCCTCGGGCTGACTTGGCCGGCGCGCCCGATGTCGGTCGCCGCCAGCTTCCCGAGGAGCTTCCAGTCCGGAAAATGCTCCCAGAGGAGCAGTGAGCCATCCTTGCGGAAGATGGTCAGCCACTCGCGATGCTCGCCGTTGACCCTGATCTGGTGATTGGCGATCCGCACCCCGGCTTTTCGCCATTTCGGCAGCGCGTCGAGCACACAGCCAAGCGCCGCCCGCCGCAATCTAATCGTCTCAGTCTTCATTGGACACACCTTTCCCGTGGTTTCAGGAGCCACGGTTGGAAGGGGGTGTGTCGCTACATGGAGAGGGCGTCCCTGCGGTGCGCCCGAGATATTTGGATGCGCCCTGCGTTTGTCAACGCCCTTGGATCGGGGAAAGCCCCCGTTCGCGATCGGTGTCGGCCTGCGGTCGCAGCGAAACGCTGTGGACCGCGGCGGCCGGGTCGCCATAGTGATAGCGACGCGCGGCGTAGACCACGCGCTTTTGGGGGAGTGCCGCATGATCCTTTGCCACGGCGAGATGCTGATCGATTTCATCCCCACCGAGGCGCGCGACGGCTCACTCGCCTATCGCCCCGCCGTCGGCGGCTCGCCGGGCAACGTGGCGCTGACGCTTGCCCGCCTTAGCGTGCCGGTCGGCTTCGTCGGCGGGCTCTCGACCGACTTCTTTGGCGACCAGATCGCGGCTGCGCTCGAAGGGAACGGCGTCGCCATGGACTATGTCGCAAGGCTCGACCGGCCGACCATGCTCGCCTTCGTCAATCTCGACGGCGAGGAGCCGCGCTACGCCTTCTATGACATCGAGGCCGCGGCGCGGAACTGGCGGCTTCAGGACATGAAGCGGATCGCGCCGGACGTGAAAGCGCTCCATTTCGGCTCGCTGTCGCTGATCCGGCTTCCGGCGGCGAACGCCTTCGCCGAGCTGATGCAGCGCGAGGCCGGACAGCGTATCATCAGCTTCGATCCGAACATCCGCGCCAGCCTGGTCGACGACGAGGCGGACTATCGCGCACGGCTCGCGGATTTCTTCGCGCATGCGCACGTGATCAAGCTGAGCGGCGCCGACCTCGACTGGATCGCGCCGGGCGGAGACATCGGCAAGCTCGCGGCGGAGTGGCTAGCGGGGGAGGCGCGCGTTGTTCTCTTCACGCGCGGCAGCGAAGGCGCGACGATTTTCACGCGCGGCGGAACGGTCTCCCGTCCCGCGCGGAAAGTTGAGGTGGTTGATACCGTCGGCGCCGGCGATTCAGCCATGGGTGCGCTGCTTGCGGCGCTCGCCGACTTGAACGCGCTTGACCGCGAGGCACTGTCGCACCTCACCGAAGAGCAGCTTTCAGGGATTTTGGATTTTTCGCTCGCCGTCGCGGCGATCACCTGCAGCCGGGTCGGCGCCGACCCGCCGACACGCGCGGAGGTGCAGGCGTTCTTGCGGTAGGAGTCGGGCGCCGGCCCGGCGCCCGACGAATTACTGCAGCTGCGTCGCGATCTGGTTGAACTTGGCCGCCAGATTGGTGCCGACGGTCGAAAGCACGCCGATGACTACTGCAGCTGTGTTGCGATCTGGTTGAACTTCTTCGCCAGATTGGTGCCGACCGTCGAAAGCACGCCGATGATGACGACCGAGATCAGCGCGGCGATCAGGCCATATTCGATTGCGGTGGCGCCGCTTTCGTTGCGGACGTACGCAGACACTAGCTTCTTCATTTCAGACTCCCTCGAAGGTTTTCACGCGGACCGGGGCCCGAGGCGACCTGATCCCTACACGCCCGAAATCGGCATCCCGTTAAATTTGTAAGTGAACGAAAGCTCAATTTTACACAAACTCCCGCGGCGGCGATTCCGCGCGGCCGGAGCCGGAGCCGGCCCCTGCGGTGCAGCTGGGCCCGAAGGTAATTTGCGGCGAAAAAGCAAGGGCCGCCGCGCATTTTGCGGCGGCCCTTTCGTTGGGAGATGCCTGGATCAGATCGAATAGTACATGTCGTATTCGACCGGATGCGGCGTCATCTCGTAACGCATGTTCTCCTGCCACTTCAGGTCGATGTAGGCGTCGATCTGGTCGTCGTCGAAGACGCCGCCGGCTTTGAGGAAGTCTCGGTCGGCGTCGACCGCACCGATCGCTTCGCGCAGCGACCCGCAGACTGTCGGGATGAGCTTCAGCTCCTCCGGCGGGAGATCGTAGAGGTCCTTGTCCATCGGGTCGCCCGGATGGATCTTGTTCTTGATGCCGTCGAGGCCGGCCATCAGCATCGCGGTGAAGCCGAGGTAGGGGTTCGCGCCCGGATCGGGGAAGCGCACCTCGACGCGCTTGCCCTTTGGCGAGTTCGTCACGGGGATGCGGCATGAGGCTGAGCGGTTGCGCGCCGAATAGGCGAGCAACACCGGGGCCTCGTAGCCCGGCACCAAGCGCTTGTAGGAGTTCGTGGTCGGGTTGGTGAAGGCGTTGATCGCCTTGGCGTGAGTCAGAATGCCGCCGATGTAGTAGAGGCACTCGTCCGAAAGGTCGGCGTATTTGTTGCCGGCAAAGACCGGCTTTCCGCCCTTCCAGATCGACTGGTGGACGTGCATGCCCGAACCGTTGTCGCCGAACACGGGCTTCGGCATGAACGTGACCGTCTTGCCGTAAGCCTGCGCCGTCTGATGGATGCAGTACCTATAAAGCTGCAGGCTATCGGCAGCCTTGATGAGGGTCTGGAACTTGATCCCGAGTTCGTGCTGAGCCGAGGCTACCTCATGGTGATGCTTCTCAACCGGCACGCCCATCTGCGCCATGTACATCAGCATGTCGGAGCGGATGTCCTGCGCGGAGTCCATCGGCGGCACGGGGAAATAGCCGCCCTTGGTGCGCATGCGGTGGCCGAGATTGCCCCCTTCGTACTCGGTGTCGCTGTTGGTCGGGAACTCCGATGAATCGAGCTTGAAACCGGTGTTGTAGGGCGTGGCGGAGAAGCGCACGTCGTCGAAGAGGAAGAACTCGGCTTCCGGCCCGAAATAACAGGTGTCGCCGATGCCGAGCGATTGCAGGTAGGCGATGGCCTTCTTGGCGGTCGTGCGTGGATCGCGGTTGTAGGGTTCGCCCGTGCCGGGATCGAGAATGTCGCAGAAGATTGCGAGCGTCGTTTGTGCGAAGAAGGGATCGATCGCCGCCGACTCCGGGTCCATCATCAGCGTCATGTCCGACTGATGGATGGCTTTCCACCCGGCGATCGACGATCCGTCGAACATGAGGCCGTCCGCGAAGGCATCCTCATCGATCTGAGAAACGTCCATCGTGACGTGCTGCATCTTTCCGCGCGGATCG
Organism: uncultured Alphaproteobacteria bacterium; assembly: GCA_963761005.1. Lineage (GTDB taxonomy): Bacteria > Pseudomonadota > Alphaproteobacteria > Rhizobiales > Afifellaceae > DASWJZ01. The sequence goes on along the minus strand of CAVXFK010000013.1, from coordinate 160,868 downwards.
GTGAAGCGCACGTCCACGTATTTCACGTCATTGTCCTTGATGGTCTTCATGACCTCGGCAGCGTTGCTCATGTTTCCCTCTTTCCTGAACGCGTCATGCTTGGGAGCAAACGAAAGACCGGCGCCTAGGCGCCGGCCGAATTCTCAGATGGCGTCGAGCCCGCTCTCGCCGGTGCGAATGCGGATCGCCTCCTCGACCGGGGAGATGAAGATCTTGCCGTCGCCGATGCGACCGGTCTGCGCGGCGTTGCGGATCGCCTCCACCGCGCGGTCGACCAGCTCGTCGGGAAGCACGACCTCGACCTTCACCTTGGGGAGGAAATCGACGACATATTCGGCGCCGCGGTAAAGCTCGGTGTGTCCCTTCTGGCGGCCGAACCCCTTGGCCTCCGTCACGGTGATGCCTTGCAATCCCACCTCCTGTAGCGCCTCCTTCACCTCGTCGAGCTTGAACGGTTTGATGATCGCTTCGATTTTCTTCATTCTTGTCGTACTCCAGCGCAGGGGTGGGGGCCTCGCCCGTTCGAAGCATGAAACATGCCAAAGGCAGAGGCGCGGTCAGGGTCGCTTCAGATCAGGTCATCTGCGCAGAAACTCGGCAGAAGTCATGGGTCTTTATGCGATCTCTCGCGATATGAGTGCCTCCTGCATAGGCACTTGCCGTATCGGTGTGCAGAATGGCGCTCCTTGAGGTCCTGACACCAGCCGAGATGGGCGAGGCAGACCGGCTGGCGATCGCCGGAGGTACGCCCGGCTATTCGCTGATGCTGAAAGCCGGGGGCGCGGTAGCGGACGCGGCGCAGGACATGGCGGAAGAGGGCCGAATCCTTGTCGTCGTCGGACCCGGCAACAATGGCGGCGACGGCTTCGTGGCGGCCGAGATCCTGCGCCGCGCCGGTCGGAATGTGCGGGTGGCGCTGCTCGGGTCGCGCGACGCGCTGAAGGGAGATGCCGCGCGCGCCGCCACCGACTACGGCGGACCGTTCGAGACGATCGGAGCGGCAACCGACCTTACCGCCGATCTCGTCATCGACGCGCTCTTCGGCGCGGGCTTGGCGCAACCGCTCGAGGGCGAGGCGGCACGGGTCGTGGAGGTGCTGAACGCCGGCACGGCGCCGGTGCTCGCGGTGGACTTGCCGAGCGGCATCGATGGCCGCACCGGCGGGGCGCAAGGCGTCGCGGTCCGCGCGGCGCGCACCGTCACGTTCTTCCGCCTGAAGCCCGGCCATCTGCTGCTGCCGGGCCGGATCAATTGCGGCCGCACGGAGCTCGCGCAGATCGGCATCCCGGACGCGGTGCTCGACACGATCAAGCCGGCGACGTTCCAGAACCTTCCGGAGCTTTGGAAGGTACGTCTCCGGCCGCCGCAACCGGACGACCACAAATATTCGCGCGGGCATGCGTTCGTGGTGTCGGGGCCGATGAGCGCGACGGGCGCGGCGCGACTTTCCGCAATGGCCGCGCTCCGGGCTGGGGCAGGCGCTGTCACGGTAGTCTCGCCGCCGGATGCGCTGCTCGTCAACGCGGCGCACCTTACGGCGATCATGGTGCGCCCCTTCGACGGAGCAGACGGGCTTACGGCACTGCTTGCAGATCCGCGGCCGAAGTCGGCGGCGGTCGGCCCGGCAAACGGGGTCGGCGAGCGCACACGGCAGAACGTCGCCGCGGCCCTTGCCAGCGATGCCGCGGTCGTCCTCGACGCCGATGCGCTGACGAGCTTCTCCGGTTCGGCCAACGAGCTGTTCTCGTTGATAAAGAGCAAGTCACAGCCTGTGGTGATGACGCCACATGAGGGCGAGTTCGCCCGGCTGTTCACCGCCGCCGGCTCGCGCCTTGACCGTGCCCGATCGGCGGCAGCCGAAAGCGGCGCCGTTGTCGTGCTCAAAGGCTACGACACGGTGATCGCGGCGCCGGACGGGCGCGCGGTGATCAACGCCAACGCGCCGGCCGATCTTGCAACGGCCGGGAGCGGCGACGTGCTGACCGGGATCGTCGCCGGCCTTCTGGCGCAAGGCCTTACCGGCTTCGAGGCGGCGTGCGCCGGCGTGTGGATGCATGGCGGGGCGGGAGCGGCGGTCGGGCGCGGACTGATTGCAGAAGATCTCCCGGCCGCCATCCCGGCGGTCTTGCAGCGTCTCGAGCGCGACCCAGACTGAGCCCGGACCGGCGCCCGACGGCGCGTGAAATCCTTGCTCCGCCGGGCGCGTTGCTTTAGGAGCGCGTGTCCGGAACGGCGCGGGCTCGCACGCGGGACCGTGCGGGCGTGGTGGAATTGGTAGACACGCAGGATTTAGGTTCCTGTGGGCAGAGCCCGTGGGGGTTCAAGTCCCTCCGCCCGCACCAGCGCCATCTCCGATCGGCGACAAAGCTCCCCGCAGCGAGCGTGACAAGAATTCGGGAAACGACGAAATGCAAGTTAGCGAAACCCTGTCGGAAGGCCTGAAGCGCGGGCTGACCGTGACGATTCCGGCCTCGGAGCTCGACGCCAAGCTCGCCGAGCGGCTCGACCAGTTGAAGTCGCAGGTGCGCATCAAGGGCTTTCGGCCCGGGAAAGTCCCCGTCAGCCATCTTCGGCGCGTCTACGGCAAGGCCGCGATGGCGGAGATCGTCCAGGGCGTCGTCGGCGAGACGACGCAGGAGGCGATCACGAGCCGCGGCGAGCGCGCGGCGATGCAGCCGAAGGTCGCGATGACGGAGGACGAGGCGGAGGCGACCGAGATCCTGGAGGGGCGCGCCGACCTGACGTTCACGCTCGAATACGAGGTACTGCCGACCTACGAGCTCGCCGACTTCAAGGGCCTGAAGATCGAGCGTCCCGTGGTGGATGTGACCGATGAAGAGGTGCAGGAGCGGCTGAACCAGATCGCAGAGAGCGCGCGCACCTATACCCCAGTCGAGCGACCGGCCGCGCAGGGCGACCGCGTCAGCTTTGAATATAGCGCGAGCACCGGCGGAGAGGTTTTTGAATCCAACTCGACCGCGATCGTCCTTGGGTCCGGCCAGTTCATCCCGGGCTTCGAGGATGCGCTCGCCGGTGTGAAGGGCGGCGAGAAGAAGAGCATCGATCTGAGCTTCCCCGAGAACTACCCCGCTGAGAACCTGAAAGGTAAGCCGGCGACATTCGACGTCTCGGTGAGCGAGGTCGCGGAGCCGGGCGAGATCGTCCTCGACGATGCTCTTGCAACACGGCTCGGGCTCGAATCGATCGACAAGCTGCGCGAGACGGTGCGCAAGCAGATCGAGAACGAGTTCGGACAGGCGACGCGCCAGCACGTCAAACGGCAGCTTCTCGATCAGCTCGACGCCAAGCACTCCTTCGCGCTGCCGGAGAACCTCGTCGAGCAGGAGTTCGAGAACATCTGGCGGCAGGTGATGCACGATGTCGAGCATCACGGCCGCTCCTTCGAAGACGAGGGCACGACCGAGGAAGCAGCGCGCGCCGAGTATCGTGCCATCGCCGAGCGGCGCGTCAGGCTTGGCCTAGTGCTTTCGAAGATCGGCGAGACGGCGGAGGTCACCGTCACCGACGAGGAGCTGCAGAACGCGCTCTTCGAGCAGGCGCGGCGCTACCGCGGCCAGGAGCGCGAGGTCATCGAATACTATCGCAAGAACCCGGATGCGCTGCAGGCGCTCCGCGCGCCGATCTTCGAGGAGAAGGTCGTCGACTACGTGCTCGAATTCGCCGAAGTCGCCGACAAGAAGGTGACGAAGGAAGAGCTTCTCGCGGAGGACGAGGAGGAAGAGCATCACCACCACCATGATCATGACCACGATCACGAGCACGGTGAACACGACCACGACCATTGAGCCTGGCGGCCGGCCAAGGTTGCCGGCCCGCTAAGACGGGCGCGCGCCGGGGTTTTCGGGGCCACAGATTCGGGGCCCCTTGTTGCGCTCCCTTGGTGGCGCGGTAAAAGACGCTTATCTGACAGGGATTCGGGGGCTCACAGTTCGCGCCCGCAACGTCCCATTCCCCGGTGAACAAGGCCATGAGAGACCCAGTCAACACCTACATGAACCTGCTCGTCCCAATGGTTGTGGAACAAACCAACCGTGGCGAGCGTGCCTACGACATCTACTCGCGGCTCTTGAAGGAGCGCATCATCTTCATCACCGGGCCGGTCGAGGACCACATGTCGTCGCTGGTCTGCGCCCAACTACTCTTTCTTGAGGCGGACAACCCCAAGAAGGAGATCGCCATGTACATCAACTCGCCGGGCGGCGTGGTCACCTCCGGGATGGCGATTTACGATACGATGCAGTTCGTTAAGCCTGCAGTTTCAACGCTTTGCATAGGTCAGGCGGCCTCGATGGGCTCGCTGCTGCTCTGCGCCGGCGAGAAGGGCCTGCGCTTTTCCACACCAAACGCCCGAATCATGGTTCACCAGCCCTCGGGCGGCTTCCAGGGCCAGGCCTCGGACATCGAGCGCCACGCCGAGGACATCATCAAAATGAAGCGCCGGCTCAATGACATATACGCAAAACACACGGGCCAGACCTACGAGGCGATCGAAACCACCCTCGATCGCGATTATTTCATGAGCGCCGAGCAGGCCCGGGAATTTGGCATTGTGGACGACGTGATCACCACCCGCTTGGCGCTTGAGCAGATCGCCGGGGGCGGGGCGTGACCTAAAGCCCACATTCCCAAATCCGATCATTAAGTTAATCTTGAAATCTTGCGCGCAAGAATGGTTCGATGTGAGCATGGTGGGCGCAGGTCGCCAAGTGGCATCGTTCATGCACCGGCGTACTGAGCGAGGTTTGTCATGAGCAAGATCAGCGGATCAGGGGGCGGCGAGAGCAAGAACACGCTCTATTGCTCCTTCTGCGGCAAGAGCCAGCACGAGGTCCGCAAGCTCATTGCCGGGCCGACCGTGTTCATTTGCGATGAATGCGTCGAGCTGTGCATGGACATCATCCGCGAGGAGAACAAATCCTCGCTGGTGAAGTCGGGCGACGGCGTGCCGACGCCGCTTGAGATCTATGAGGTCTTGAACGACTACGTGATCGGTCAGGACCACGCGAAGAAGGTCCTCTCCGTCGCCGTCCACAATCACTACAAGCGGCTGAACCACGCGGCGCGCAACAACGACGTCGAGCTGTCGAAGTCGAACATCCTGCTCATCGGTCCGACCGGCTGCGGCAAGACGCTGCTCGCGCAGACGCTGGCGCGCATCCTCGACGTGCCGTTCACGATGGCAGACGCGACGACGCTCACCGAAGCGGGCTACGTCGGCGAGGACGTCGAGAACATCATCCTGAAGCTTCTGCAGTCCGCCGACTACAACGTCGAGCGGGCGCAGCGCGGCATCGTCTATATCGACGAGGTCGATAAGATCAGCCGCAAGTCCGACAACCCGTCGATCACCCGCGACGTGTCGGGCGAGGGCGTGCAGCAGGCGCTTCTGAAGATCATGGAAGGCACGATCGCGAGCGTGCCTCCGCAGGGCGGCCGCAAACATCCGCAGCAGGAGTTCCTGCAGGTCGACACGACCAACATCCTCTTCATCTGCGGCGGTGCCTTCTCCGGACTCGACCGGATCATCTCCGACCGCGGGCGCAAGACCTCGATCGGTTTCAGCGCGACGGTGACCTCGCCCGAAGATCGCAAGACCGGCGAGCTGTTCCGCCTGGTCGAGCCTGAGGACCTCTTGAAGTTCGGATTGATCCCGGAGTTCGTCGGCCGGCTCCCGGTCGTGGCGACGCTCGAGGATCTTGACGAACCAGCGCTCGTACAGATTCTAACGGAGCCGAAGAACGCGCTCGTCAAGCAGTACCAGCGGCTGTTCGAAATGGAGAACGTGGAGCTCAACTTCCACGCCGACGCGCTGACCGCGATCTCCAAGCGCGCCATCGAGCGCAAGACCGGCGCGCGTGGCTTGCGCTCCATCATGGAGGCGATCCTGCTAGAGACCATGTTCGACCTCCCCGGCCTCGACGGGGTCGAGGAAGTGGTGATCTCGGGCGATGTGGTGAACGGCAATTCGCGTCCGCTCTACATCTACGGCGAACGCGCCGTCGAAGAGCATCAAAACGCCGGCCGCTCGGCCTGACCTCCGGGCGGGCCGGAACGGCCGAATCTGCCCGTTCGTGGGCAGTCTTGAAAAGGAGGGCTCGGGCTTCCACTTAACGGCAACCGAACCGGTGCGCTGACCGCTCCCGCCACCCTTGTTTCCCGCCCCGGTGGGGCAATCCAGCAGCGCGCCTCCAACCGCTACGAGAATCGCCTAGCTTTGCCGCTTGCGGCCTGCCCAGGCGAGAAGGAAGAACGATGACCGAAACCCCGCGTCCAATCGACGTTCCCTCCGGCGAGGGCACCTATCCGGTCCTGCCGCTCCGGGACATCGTGGTCTTTCCGCACATGATCGTGCCGCTCTTCGTCGGGCGCGAGAAGTCGATCAACGCACTCGAAGAGGTAATGCGTGCCGACAAGCACATCCTGCTTGCCACGCAGAAGGACGCCGGCGACGACGATCCCGCGCCGCAGGCGATCTACGAGGTCGGCACACTCGCGACGGTGCTTCAGCTCCTGAAGCTCCCCGACGGCACCGTGAAGGTGCTGGTCGAGGGGCGCGATCGTGCGCAGATCGTCCGCTACACCGACCGGCAGAACTACTTCGAGGCGGAGGCCCACATGCTTCCGGAGACCGTCGGCAAGGAGGTTGAGGCCGAGGCGCTCGCGCGCTCCGTCGTGTCGGAGTTCGAGAACTACGTGAAGCTCAACAAGAAGGTGAGCCCGGAGGTTCTCTCTGCCGTCTCCAACATCGAGGACTATTCGAAGCTCGCCGACACGGTGGCTTCGCACCTTGCCGTGCGCATTCCGGAGAAGCAGGAGATTCTTGCGCTGACCTCCGCCGCGGAGCGCCTGGAGAAGGTGCTCGGCATGATGGAGAGCGAGATCTCCGTCCTGCAGGTGGAGAAGCGCATCCGCTCGCGTGTGAAGCGCCAGATGGAGAAGACGCAGCGCGAGTACTACCTGAACGAACAGATGAAGGCGATCCAGAAGGAGCTCGGCGACGGCGAAGAGGGCCGCGACGAGCTGCGCGAGCTCGAAGAGCGGATCGGCAAGACGAAGTTCTCCAAGGAAGCGCGCGAGAAGGCCGAGACGGAGCTGAAGAAGCTCCGGCAGATGAGCCCGATGTCGGCGGAGGCGACCGTCGTCCGCAACTATCTCGACTGGCTGCTCGGCATTCCGTGGAAGAAGCGCTCGAAGGTCAGGAACGACCTGAACTTCGCCGAAGAGGTGCTGAACGCCGACCATTTTGGCCTGGAGAAGGTCAAGGAGCGCATCGTCGAGTATCTCGCCGTACAGAGCCGCGCCAACAAGCTGAAGGGGCCGATCCTCTGCCTCGTTGGCCCGCCCGGCGTCGGCAAGACCTCGCTCGGCAAGTCGATCGCCAAGGCGACCGGCCGCGAGTTCGTGCGCATGTCGCTCGGCGGCGTGCGCGACGAGGCGGAGATCCGCGGGCACAGGCGCACCTATATCGGCTCGATGCCCGGCAAGGTCATCCAGTCGATGCGCAAGGCCAAGAAGTCCAATCCGCTCTTCCTACTCGACGAGATCGACAAGATGGGCATGGACTTCCGCGGCGATCCGTCGTCGGCGCTGCTTGAGGTGCTCGACCCGGAGCAGAACTCGACCTTCATGGACCACTACCTTGAAGTCGAATACGACCTCTCGGACGTAATGTTCGTCACGACCGCGAACACGCTCAACATTCCGCCGCCCTTGATGGACCGGATGGAGATCATCCGCATCGCCGGCTACACGGAAGATGAGAAGGTGGAGATCGCGCGCCGTCACCTGTTGCCGAAGATCGATCAGAACCACGGCCTGAAGAAGGGCGAGTTCGAGATCGACGCCGAGGCGCTGCGCACCTTGATCCGCCGCTACACGCGTGAGGCTGGCGTGCGCAATCTTGAGCGCGAGCTCGCGACGCTGTCGCGCAAGGTGATCAAGGAGCTGCTCACCTCCGACGTGAAGACGGTGAAAATCACCGGCGAGAACCTCGAGAAGTATCTCGGCGTGCCGCGCTATCGCTACGGCGAGGTCGAGGGCGAGGATCAGGTCGGCGTCGTTACCGGCCTTGCCTGGACCGAGTTCGGCGGCGAGCTGTTGACGGTGGAAGGCGTCATGATGCCCGGCAAAGGCAAGATGACGGTCACCGGCAACCTGCGTGAAGTCATGAAGGAATCGATCTCCGCCGCGGCGTCATACGTGCGCTCGAGGGCGATCGATTTCGGAATCAAGCCGCCGCTTTTCGAGAAGCGGGACATCCACGTGCACGTGCCGGAAGGCGCGACGCCGAAGGATGGACCGTCGGCAGGTATCGCTATGGTTACCGCAATCGTATCGGTCATGACCGGCATTCCTGCCCGCAAGGACGTCGCCATGACCGGCGAGATCACGCTCCGCGGACGCGTTCTGCCGATCGGCGGCCTCAAGGAGAAGCTCCTGGCGGCACTTCGGGGCGGCATGAAGACCGTGCTCATCCCCGAGGAAAATGCCAAGGACCTTGCGGAGATACCGGACAACGTTAAGAGCGGACTTGAAATAATTCCGGTAAGTCGGATGGGCGAAGTGCTGAAACATGCGCTCGTTCGCATCCCCGAACCGACGGAATGGACGGAGCCTGAGCAGGATTCGGCCAAGCCCGCGGCTACGGACGACGATGCGGCGGCCGGCATGGTTGCGCATTAGCGGCTACGGTGGAAAAAGGAAGGTCGCCCCCCGAGGGCGACCTTTTTTTGTTGCAAAACCCGCAATTCCGGGCTTTGCAATCGGGTTGAGGCCCCCCCGCGCTCTGCGTGGCGTCGAGATAATCTGTTCAATAGAGGAGAACTGAGGATGAACAAGGGCGACCTTGCTGCCGCAGTGGCGGACAAGACCGGCATGTCGAAAGCAGCGGCGACCCAGGCTGTCGAGGCGGTCTTCGGTTGCATCACCGATTCGCTCAAGCGGGGTCAGGAGGTGCGCGTCCTCGGCTTCGGCAATTTCACGGTGTCCCGACGTGCGGCGAGCACGGGCAGGAACCCGCAGACCGGCGCACCCATGCAGATCAAGGCCTCCAACCAGGCCAAGTTCAAGCCGGGCAAGGGCTTGAAGGACACGCTGAACCCGTAAGCGGCTCGCAGTCGGAAGTTGCGCAAAAGCCCCGCATCGCGGGGCTTTTCGGTTTTGACTCTTGTGCGGCTCGGCGCGTCCGGCAGCGCCGCGCTCTTTCCGGAGCGGGCCGGTGCGGCCATGACTTTGCAAACCTTCGGGACTAGATTCGCGCGGTCGGGCGGTTAGCTCAGCTGGTCAGAGCACCTGGTTTACACCCAGGGGGTCGGGAGTTCGAACCTCTCACCGCCCACCAGCTCCCGGACGGCGACCTTGAGGCTCCGCCCGACGTGCGACGCGAGTTGGCGTCGATCGGCTCGGAGAAAGTACGGCGTTAACCTCCGGGGCAACCAACGCGCGTCCGCTCACGGTTCTTCAACGGCATCCGGCCACGATTGCTTCGATTGAGCAGGGAGTATTCGCCGTGCCGCGCTATTGGAGCCTACTGCTGGCACTCGCATTCGCTGCACTGCTGCCCGCCGTTCCTGTTTCGGCCCAGAGCGGCGAACTTCGGGCCGCCTACGGAGCGTTTGGCCGATTGATTCTCCCTCGGATGACCCGTGAGGCGTTCCTCCTGGAAGTCGCGGACGAGTTCGGTCGTATCGGAGCCGGCCGCGAGACAATCAGCGAATCCGATCTCGCGATCCATCGTACGATGCTTGCCGCGTCGCGAAGCGCGAGCTACGCCGCGGAAACAATGCGAGCGGATATCGACCGGGACGGCGCGGTCACCGAGGACGAGATGCTGGCCGCGCTGACTTTTCAGCACCGATCCGATCAGGCACGACTTCCTGACGTCGACTTTTCCACGCACTTTCGGGAGAGTGTTGCCAAGACGTTTGAGAACCTCGATGCAAACGAAGACGGGCGCATCAGTTGGGCCGAGGCGGCTGACGACCCCCGCGTCGAGAAGGCGGTCCAAAGCTGGGGCAATAGGGCCAAGATCGACATCGAGCGGGCTCTCGCGTTCGATGCCGACGGTGACGGCCAAGTGACGCCAGCTGAGTTCAGAATAGCCGCCGAGTCGATTTTCGACGCCGCCAATTCCGATTCCGACAGCGTCCTCTCAGAGGATGAGAGCAAGGCTCTTCGAGAGAACTACTTGCGTATTCCGACACCCTAGCAAACCGGTGACCCGCGGGCGGATTGGCGAAGGTTATGGCTTTCTCGGCTTGGCGAGTGCTCCATGAAATGCCGGCCGATTGCGCAGTGGATCGGAAAGAGCCGACTTGAAACCCGGCGGTCTCGATCGCTTGACTTGTCGGGGGGGCACCCCTATCTCGCAGCCACCGCGCCGGCATCCGGAAGCGGCCCCGCGGGGGTGTAGCTCAGTTGGTTAGAGTGCCGGCCTGTCACGCCGGAGGTCGCGGGTTCGAGCCCCGTCACTCCCGCCAGTTTTCCTCTTCGATCTAGCCCTCCCGCTCTTCCTCAAATTTCCGATAACCAGGAACTGTGGTTCGCCGCAGGCATTCACGCACTGTTCGGTTGCGACGGCCCGCCCGGTGGGGCAGTGTGCCGCCAAGAGAACATAGCCCGATGGTGGCGACGATGATTCGACTGGCTGCGCGTTGTGCGTTGGCTCTATCCTTGGTGATCGCGGCAACTTCCCCCGGGTGGAGCGCCGAGGCCAAGCCTGCCGCGAAGCCCGTTCCGCCGATCAGCGTGCTCATCGCGCCGACCGACTTCGGTCGCAGCTTCGCGGACAACCGCAAGGATGTCGAAGAGGTGTCGCACGCTCCGCCGCCGAGCGGACCGGCGTCGAGCCCGCTTTGCGGCCCGAGCTCGCCTATCTGCCCCTAAAGGTCGAGCGGCGCATCAATTCGGACGCCGCCTTCCGGAGGCAGCCTGGCCGGAGATCAGCCGGAGAACCTCACCGGGCTTGTGGCCGCGGCGCGCTCTCGGTATGACGCGGCGCAGCAAGCTGTTTTCCGGCTTTGTGTGGAGTTGAGATGCCCGCACTGCTCCAAAGCTACCTGCCGATCGTGATCTTCATTGCCGTCGCGCTCGTCATTGGGCTCGGGCTGCTCGTTGTGCCGTTCATCGTCGCCTACAAGCAGCCCGATTCGGAGAAGCTCTCCGCCTATGAGTGCGGCTTTGCGGCGTTCGACGACGCGCGCATGAAGTTCGACGTGCGCTTCTACCTGGTCGCCATCCTCTTCATCATCTTCGACCTTGAAGTGGCGTTCCTGTTTCCGTGGGTCGTCGTGTTCAAGTCGGTCGGATGGTACGGCCTCGGCTCGGTGATGGTGTTCCTCGCGGTGCTGACGATCGGCTTTATCTACGAATGGAAGAAGGGCGCGCTCGAATGGGATTGATCGGCGCCGGAGCTCCGCTATTGCCGTCTGCGCCGGCAGGCGACGGTAAGGCCGTCGCCCGCGATCCCTTCTTTTCCGAGGTCAACAGCGAGCTTGCCGACAAGGGCTGGCTCGTCACCTCCACCGACGAGCTCATCATCTGGGCGCGCACCGGCTCGCTGATGTGGATGACGTTCGGGCTCGCGTGCTGCGCGGTGGAGATGATCCAGCTCTCGATGCCGCGCTACGACGTCGAGCGCTTCGGCTTCGCGCCGCGCGCTTCGCCGCGGCAGTCGGACGTGATGATCGTCGCCGGCACGCTCACCAACAAGATGGCGCCGGCGATCCGCAAGGTCTACGACCAGATGCCGGAGCCGCGCTACGTTATCTCCATGGGCTCGTGCGCCAACGGCGGCGGCTACTACCACTATTCCTATTCGGTCGTGCGCGGCTGCGACCGCGTGCTCCCGATCGACATTTACGTGCCGGGCTGCCCGCCGACGGCGGAGGCGCTGCTTTACGGCGTGCTTCTCCTGCAAAGGAAGATCCGCCGCACCGGGACGATCGAGCGCTAGCGATGAATGCGTTCTCGCCTGCCAAGCGCGGCCTGGACGAGATCGCGGCGCGCGTCGGCGAAGTGCTCGGCGCGCGCATCCTGTCGGAGAAGATGGCTTTCGAGGAGCTGACGATCACCGTCGCGGCCGGAGCAGATCGTCGATGTGGTCACGGCTCTCCGCGATGACCCGGAGCTTCGGTTCGTCTCCTTCATCGACATTTGCGGCGTCGACTGGCCGGAGCGCGAGAGGCGCTTCGACGTGGTCTATCATTTCTTGAGCCCGACCAAGAACCACCGCATTCGCATCAAGGTGGAGACCGATGCCGACACGGCGGTCCCTTCGATCAGCGACGTCTTTCCGGGCGCGGTCTGGTTCGAGCGCGAGGCCTACGACCTCTACGGCATCCTTTTCTCCGGCAACCCCGACTTCCGCCGCATCCTCACCGATTACGGCTTCCGCGGGCATCCGCTCCGCAAGGATTTCCCGCTCACCGGCTTCGTCGAGGTGCGCTACGACACCGAGCAGAAGCGCGTCGTCTATGAGCCGGTGAAGCTGCCCCAGGAATTCAGGAGCTTTGACTTCCTGTCTCCGTGGGAGGGGACGGACTACGTGCTGCCCGGGGATGAGAAGAAGACGGAGTAACGGCGGTGGGCATTCGGCAGTGGGCAGTCGGGGGACGGGAGGCGGCGAGCGATGAGCATTCAGTCGTATCGCGACCTTCGTGTTTGGAACGAATCGATGGCCCTTGCGGAGAACTGCTATCGATCGACGAAGAGTTTTCCGAAGGACGAGTTGTTCGGGTTGACCTCCCAAATTCGCCGGGCAGCGGTCGGGATCGCAGCGAACATTGCGGAGGGCTATGGGCGGGAGAGCACGGGGTCGTACACTCAGTTTCTCCGCATCGCACAAGGGTCGTTGAAGGAACTCGAAACGCACCTGCTTCTTGCGATGCGGGTTGGACTCCTCAAGCAGGAGGCGGCGGAAGGATTGTTGGAGAGCTGCGAATCCGTCGGCAAGATGCTGCGATCCTTGATCCGCTCCGTCGAGAGCAGTCCGAAGGGAAAGTAGCGTTTTCCGACTGCCGACTGCCGATTGCCGATTGCCCGTTCTCGCCGCTCGCCATCCGCCAGTCGCCGGTGTCACGTCATGCCTGAAGCCGACGTCCGCAACTTCAACATCAATTTCGGGCCGCAGCATCCGGCCGCGCACGGCGTGCTGCGCCTCGTGCTGGAGCTCGACGGCGAGGTGGTGGAGCGCGTCGATCCGCATATCGGGCTGCTTCACCGCGGCACCGAGAAGCTGATCGAATACAAGACCTATTTGCAGGCGATGCCTTACTTCGATCGGCTCGACTACGTCGCGCCGATGAACCAGGAGCATGCCTTCTGTCTCGCGACAGAGCGGCTGCTCGGGATCGAGGTACCGCGGCGTGGGCAGCTTATCCGCGTGCTCTATTGCGAGATCGGACGGCTTCTCTCGCACCTTCTGAACGTCACCACGCAGGCGCTCGATATCGGCGCGCTGACGCCGCCGCTCTGGGGCTTCGAGGAGCGCGAGAAGCTCATGGTCTTCTACGAGCGCGCCTCGGGAAGCCGCATGCACGCGGCGTATTTCCGGCCGGGCGGCGTGCACCAGGACCTGCCGCCGAAGCTCGTTGACGACATCGGGGCGTTTTGCGATCCGTTCCTGAAAGTCTGCGACGACATCGAGGTGCTGCTCACCGAGAACCGCATCTTCAAGCAGCGCAACGTCGACATCGGCGTCATCTCGCTTGACGACGCCTGGCAGCGCGGTTTTTCCGGCGTGATGGTACGCGGCTCCGGCGCCGCCTGGGATCTGCGCAAAGCGCAGCCCTACGAGTGTTATCCCGAGATGGAATTCGACGTGCCCGTCGGCAAGCACGGCGACAACTACGACCGCTACCTGATCCGCATGATCGAGATGCGGCAGGCGACACGCATTATGAAGCAATGCGTGGAGAAGCTGTCGTCGGCGGAGAATGCCGGGCCGGTCTCGGTCGTCGACAACAAGATCGTGCCGCCGCAGCGAGCCGAGATGAAGCGCTCGATGGAGTTGCTCATCCACCACTTCAAGCTCTACACCGAGGGTTTCCACGTGCCGGAGGGCGAGGTCTACGCCGCGGTCGAAGCGCCGAAGGGCGAGTTCGGCGTCTATCTCGTGTCGGACGGCACCAACAAACCCTATCGCTGCAAGATCCGGGCGCCCGGCTTCGCGCATCTGCAAGCCATGGACTACATCTGCCGCGGCCACATGCTCGCCGACATCTCCGCCGTGCTCGGCAGCCTCGACATCGTGTTCGGCGAGGTGGATCGGTAGGCGCAAAGAACGCTGCGCTTGCCTGGGGCAATCTTACCGCCCAGGGCGGGAATTGCCTCAGATATTTGGAATTCTGTCGTGGGGTCGGGGCTGGCCTTTCTGAGCCGAAATGCTAGAACCGATCCGATCCCAAGACGACCTCAGAATCGCAACGGACGACGAGAGTTATGGCCGCGCGCCGCCTTGCTGAAACGCAGCCCGAAGCCTTTGCCTTCACGGCCGAAAACCGTGCCTGGGCGGAGCGGGAAATGGCCAAATATCCGGAGGGCCGCCAGGCGTCCGCGGTGATCGCGCTTCTGTGGCGGGCGCAGGATCAGGAAGGCTGGGTCACCAAGCCGGCAATCGAGGCGGTCGGCCAGATGCTCGGTATGCCGCTGATCCGGGTGCTCGAGGTCGCGACCTTCTACACGATGTTCCACCTCGAGCCGGTCGGCAGCAAGGCGCACATCCAGGTGTGCGGCACCACACCTTGCATGCTGAGCGGCGCGGGTAAGCTCATTGAAATCTGCAAGAAACGCGTCCACTCCGAGCCGCACCACCTCTCCGCCGACGGCGCGCTCTCATGGGAGGAGGTGGAATGCCTCGGCGCCTGCGTGAACGCGCCGATGATTCAGGTCTCGAAGGACACCTACGAGGACCTGACGCCGGAGATATTCGAGTCCCTGCTGGAGGCGTTCGACAAGGGCGAGACGCCGAGGCCCGGTCCACAGAACGGTCGCCAGCATTCGATGCCGATCACGGGGCTCACCTCGCTGACTGAGATCGAATACGCGGCGGACGACGTGCCACCCAATGGCGCGTCGAACGGCGCAGCGATGGGCGTGGCGGCGGAGCATGCGAGGCCAGCGAAACCGGCTGGTCTGGCCAAGCCACACGGCGGCAAGCCGGACGACCTGACCCGTATCTCCGGCGTTGGGCCGGTCAACGAGAGGCGCCTGCACGATCTCGGCGTGTTTCATTTCGAACAGATCGCGGCCTGGACGGAGGCGGAGGTCGCGTGGGTCGACGAGCACTTGTCGTTTCGCGGGCGGATAGGGCGAGAAGATTGGGTGGGCCAGGCCCGCAAGCTTACGGCCGGCAAAGGCGAGGGGGACAGCTGACGATGCTCGCCGACAAGGACCGCATCTTCAAGAACCTCTACGGCCTGCACGATCCGGGCCTGAAGGGCGCGCGCTCGCGCGGCGCCTGGGACGGCACCAAGGCGATCCTGGAGAAAGGCCGCGAGGCCATCGTCGAGGAAGTGAAGAAATCGGGGCTGAGGGGCCGGGGAGGGGCGGGCTTCCCGACCGGGCTCAAATGGTCGTTCATGCCGAAGGAGATAGGGGACCGCCCGCACTATCTCGTCGTCAACGCCGACGAGTTCGGAGCCCGGCACCTGCAAGGACCGCGAGATCATGCGGCACGATCCGCATCTTCTCGTCGAGGGCTGCCTGGTCGCCTCGTTCGCCATGGGCGCGCACACGGCCTTCATCTACATCCGCGGCGAATACATCCGCGAGCGGGAGGCGCTGCAGTGCGCGGTCGACGAGGCCTACGAAGCGAAGCTCATCGGCAAGGACAACGTCCACGGCTGGGACTTCGACATCGTCATCACGCACGGCGCCGGTGCCTATATCTGCGGCGAGGAGACGGGCCTACTCGAAAGCCTCGAAGGCAAGAAGGGCCTGCCACGGATGAAGCCGCCGTTCCCGGCGAATGTCGGCCTTTACGGCTGCCCGTCGACGGTCAACAACGTGGAATCGATCGCGGTCGCGCCCGACATCATGCGGCGCGGCGCCGGCTGGTTCGCAAGCTTCGGGCGCCCGAACAATCTCGGCACCAAGCTCTTCAACATCTCCGGTCACGTGAACACGCCTTGCACCGTCGAAGAGGTGATGGGCATCAATTTCCGCGAGCTGATCGAGAAGCACGCGGGTGGCGTGCGCGGCGGCTGGGACAATCTCCTCGCCATGATCCCCGGCGGCTCATCCTGCCCGATCATTCCGGCGCACCAATGCGATACGGCGATCATGGACTTCGACGGCATGCGGGACCTGAAGTCGAGCTTCGGCACCGCGGCGGTCATCGTCATGGATAAGTCGACGGACGTCGTCCGCGCCATCACGCGCATCTCCTACTTCTACAAGCACGAGAGCTGCGGCCAGTGCACGCCGTGCCGCGAGGGCATGGGCTGGATGTGGCGGGTGCTCGAGCGCATGTGCCGCGGCGAGGCGGAGAAGCGCGAGATCGACATGCTGCTCGAAGTGACGACGCAGATCGAGGGCCACACGATCTGCGCCTTCGCCGATGGCGCGGTGTGGCCGGTGCAGGGGCTGATCCGGCATTTCCGCCACGAGATCGAGCAGGCGGATCGACGAGTTCACGGCCAATCCGACACCGGCCGAGGCGATGATGCAGGCGGCGGAGTGATTTCGATGAAGCTGCACAAAACCAAGGAGCGCCTCGAGGTGAAAGACGCCGACATCTCCGGCTCGTCGTTCGACAACGTGAATTTTTCCGGCTGCACCTTCCACAACATCAACCTCTCCGGCGCGACGCTTGACGACATCAACATGTCGGGCTGGCGGGTGAACGACGTGAATCTTTCTGGGCTCAGGCTGACGAAGGTCAATCTCGCCGGTGCGTCGATCAGCGGAGGCCGCTACGACGGCATGACCATCGAAGGTATCGAAGTGACGGAGTTGCTCGCCGCATATCGCGCGAGCACCAAGGACGCGGCAGAGTAGAGATGTTCGGTCGCACGGAACAGGCAACAACCAAGAACCGAAAAGGAGAAGGCATGCCCAAGACCGGAGCGCGGCGGCGCCAGTTGGAGCGCACGCAAAAGGCAAAGAAAGTGCGCCCGAGCGCGCCGCTTCTTGAAACCCGTGCGCGGACGATTCTGGAGACGATGGTGGAGGAGGTCGCGGACGCAGCGCCGGCCGGGCTGACGCTGCCGGAAGTGCCGGAGCCGATTTTGGCTGCGCCGGAGCCGGCGAGCGCCGAGGTGCAAAGCATCGACGAGCTGGCGACGCGCGATCTGGTCACGATCGTCAAGAACGGCGGCAGCCTGGAGGTCGACGGGTCGCGATACACGTCGGACGAGCTTGAGCTCCTGGCGGAGAACGTCACCGGCCGAGGCGCATCTCAAGATCAACAACAGCGGCAGCTTCTCGGCCAAGGAGCTCGCGGCGATCGCACAGACGGGGCCGGGGCAGGTGATCTTCGCCTGAGGTGAGACGGGAACGGTGAATGGCAGAGCTCCGCAAGCTCATCGTTGACGGCAAGGAAGTCGAGGTTCCTGCCCACTACACGCTGCTGCAGGCGTGCGAGGAGGCGGGCGCGGAGATTCCGCGCTTCTGCTTCCACGAGCGGCTGTCGATCGCCGGCAATTGCCGCATGTGCCTGGTGGAGCTGAAGGGGGCGCCGAAGCCGGTCGCCTCCTGTGCCTGGGGCGTGCGCGACTGCCGGCCCGGCCCGAACGGCGAGCCGCCGGAAGTGCTGACCCGCTCCAAGCTCACCAAGAAGGCGCGCGAAGGGGTGATGGAGTTTTTGCTCATCAACCACCCGCTCGACTGCCCGATCTGCGACCAGGGCGGGGAGTGCGACCTGCAGGACCAGGCGATGGCCTACGGCGTCGATTCCTCGCGCTTCAAGGAGAACAAGCGCGCGGTCGAGGACAAATATATCGGCCCGCTGGTGAAGACGATCATGACGCGCTGCATCCACTGCACGCGCTGCATCCGCTTCTCAACCGAAGTGGCCGGCGTCTCTGAGCTCGGCGCGACCGGCCGCGGCGAGGACATGGAGATCACCACCTATCTCGAACGCTCGATGACCTCGGAGCTGCAGGCGAACGTGGTCGATCTCTGCCCGGTCGGTGCGCTGACCTCGAAGCCCTACGCGTTCAAGGCGCGGCCGTGGGAGCTGTCGAAGACGGAATTGATCGACGTCATGGACGCGCTCGGCTCGAACATCCGCGTCGACGCGCGCGGCAAGGCGGTAATGCGCATCCTGCCGCGGCTGAACGAAGCGGTGAACGAGGAGTGGATTTCCGACAAGACGCGCTACTGCGTCGACGGGCTGGGCGTGCAGCGCCTCGATCAGCCTTATGTGCGCGTCAACGGCCGGCTTCATGCCGCATCTTGGGAGGAGGCGTTCGCTGCGATTGCAAAGCGCGTCGCGGCCACATCCGGCGCGAAGATCGGCTCGCTTGCGGGCGATCTTGCGAGCGTCGAAGAGATCTACGCGCTGAAGCTCCTGCTGCAGGCGCTCGGCTCGGAGAACATCGACTGCCGGCAGGACGGCACGGCACTCGATCCGTCCCTCGGGCGCGGCAGCTACATCTTCAACGCGACCGTCGCCGGGATTGAGAGCGCGGACGCGGTGCTGATCGTCGGCGCAAACCCGCGCAAGGAGGCGCCGGTTTTGAACGCGCGCATCCGCAAGCGCTGGCGGATGGGCGGGCTCCCCGTCGGCGTCATCGGCGAGAGCGCCGACCTGACCTATGCCTACGAGCACCTCGGCGCCGGGCCCGGGTCGCTTTCGCGTCTCGCGGCGGGCGAGGGGGCTTTCTACGAAAAACTCAAGAACGCGAAGCGTCCGCTGATCATCGTAGGGCAGGGGGCGCTTGTCGGAGAGAACGGGCTCGCCGTGCTTTCCGCCGCGGCAAAGCTTGCGCTCGACGTCGGTGCCGTGACGGACGAGTGGAACGGCTTCTCGGTGCTCCACACGGCCGCTGCGCGCGTCGGCGGACTCGATCTCGGCTTCGTGCCGGGGAAGGGCGGCGCGGGTGCGCGCGAGATCGTATCCGGCGCTGCGAAGTTCGACGTGCTCTTCCTGCTCGGCGTCGACGAGGTCGCGATCCCGGACGGCCCCTTCGTCGTCTATCTCGGGACGCACGGCGACCAGGGCGCCCATCGCGCCGATGTGATCCTGCCCGGCGCGGCTTACACTGAGAAATCAGGTGCTTACGTGAACACTGAGGGACGCGTCCAGATCGCCAACCGCGCCGCCTTCCCGCCCGGCGACGCGCGCGAGGACTGGTCGATTCTGCGCGCGCTTTCGGGCGTGCTCGGCAAGACGCTGCCGTTCGACAGCCTGGCGCAGCTTCGGGCGCATCTCTATCAGGCGTATCCACACTTCTCGGCGGTCGACGACATTCAGCCGGGTGCGCGCGCGGACGTCGAGCGTCTCGCCGCGGTCGGTGGCGCGATCGACGGGCCCGCCTTCACGAGCCCGATCCGCGATTTTTATCTGACCAACCCGATCGCGCGCGCCTCGCAGGTGCTGGCCGAATGCTCCGCGATGCATTTAGGCCCGACGGCGGAGGCGGCCGAATAAGATGACCGTCTTCGTCCACGATTATCTCATCCCGGGCGTCATCATCGTCATCGAGAGTGCGGTGCTGATGGTCGCGCTTCTGATCGTGGTCGCCTATCTGCTTTATGCCGACCGCAAGATCTGGGCGGCCGTGCAGCTTCGCCGCGGGCCGAACGTGGTGGGCCCGTGGGGGCTCTTCCAGTCGTTCGCAGACCTTTTGAAGTTCGCGCTGAAGGAACCCGTCATTCCCTCGGCGTCGAACAAGGCGATCTTCCTGCTCGCACCGCTTGTCTCGACGGTGCTCGCGCTCTCCGCCTGGGCGGTGATCCCGGTCTCGGACGGATGGGTAGTCGCCAACATCAACGTCGGCATCCTCTACGTCTTCGCCATCTCCTCGCTTGAGGTCTACGGCGTCATCATGGGGGGCTGGGCGTCGAACTCGAAATACGCCTTCCTCGGCGCGCTCCGCTCCGCCGCGCAGATGGTCTCCTACGAAGTCTCGATCGGCTTCGTCATCATCTCCGTGCTGCTTTGCGTCGGCTCGCTCAACCTCTCCGACATCGTGCTTGCGCAGACCGACGGGCTCGGCACGATGTTCGGGCTGCCGAACAGCCTGCTCGACTGGCACTGGCTGTCGCTCTTCCCGCTCTTCATCATCTTTTTCGTCTCCGGGCTCGCGGAGACGAACCGGCCGCCTTTCGACCTACCGGAGGCAGAATTGGAGCTCGTCGCCGGCTTCATGGTTGAATACGCGTCGACGCCCTACATGATGTTCATGCTCGGCGAATACGTCGCCGTGACGCTGATATGCGCGCTGACCACGATCCTCTTCCTCGGCGGCTGGCTGCCGCCGATCGCGATCGCGCCCTTCACCTGGGTGCCGGGGATCGTCTGGTTCGTGCTGAAGATCTGCTTCGTCTTCTTCATGTTCGCCATGGTGAAGGCGATCGTGCCGCGCTACCGCTACGACCAGCTGATGCGGCTCGGCTGGAAGGTGTTCCTGCCGATCTCGCTCGTCGCCATCGTTGTGGTCGCCGTTGTGCTTCAGCTCACCGGCTGGGGCGGACTTCCGGGAGGTAGCTGATGGGCATCGCACAAGCCACCGGATCGCTGTTCCTCAAGGAGTTCTTCTCCGCCACTTGGCTCGCGACGAAATATTTCTTCGGGCCGAAGGCGACGATCAACTACCCCTTCGAGAAAGGGCCGGTCAGCCCGCGCTTCCGCGGCGAGCATGCGCAGCGCCGCTATCCGAACGGCGAGGAGCGCTGCATCGCCTGCAAGCTCTGCGAGGCGATCTGCCCGGCGCAGGCGATCACCATCGAGGCGGGCCCGAGGCGGAACGACGGCACTCGCCGCACGGTGCGCTACGACATCGACATGGTGAAGTGCATCTACTGCGGGTATTGCCAGGAATCCTGCCCGGTCGATGCTATCGTCGAGGGACCGAACTTCGAGTTCGCCACGGAGACACGCGAGGAGCTCTACTACGACAAGGCGAAGCTGCTCGCGAACGGTGACCGCTGGGAACGCGATATCGCCAAGAACATCGCGCTCGACGCGCCTTACCGCTAGGCGCCGGGGGCTCGGGGGTGGCTTCCAAGACAGTCCTCATGCCGCGTTTCCCAGCGGCGCGCCGGTGGACGGCGCCCGTCCGCTCGACTAAGAGAGCCGCGGCCGGGGATTTTGCCCGGGCCTCCCGCCGGAAGCTCGCATGATCCTGCAGCCGCTCTTCTTCTACCTGTTCTCGATCGTGACTGTGGCGGCGGCGTTCATGGTCATCGCCTCGCGCAACCCCGTGCACTCCGTGCTCTTCCTGATTCTCGCCTTCTTCAACGCGGCCGGGCTCTTCATCCTTCTCGGTGCCGAGTTCTTGGCGATGATCCTGGTCGTCGTCTATGTCGGTGCCGTTGCCGTGCTCTTCCTCTTCGTCGTCATGATGCTTGACGTCGACTTCGCCGAGATGCGCGAGGGCTTTCTGCAATATCTCCCGATCGGCGCTCTGGTCGGTCTGATCCTTCTGATCGAGCTCATTCTGGTTCTCGGCGGCTCGCTCGTCGCGCCGGGCGCGATCGCCGGTGCCGCGCCGACGCCGCCTGCCGAGCAGGTGACCAACCTCGCCGCGATCGGCTCGCTCCTCTACACGCGCTACATCTTCTTCTTCCAGATGGCGGGGATGATTCTGCTCGTCGCCATGATCGGCGCGATCGTGCTGACGCTGCGTCACAAGGTGGGCGTGAAGCGGCAGAGCATCTCAGCGCAGGTCGCACGATCGCCGAAGACCGCAGTAGAAGTCCTGCACGTCGAGACCGGTAAGGGCCTTCCGGGATGACGATCGGTCTCGGCCACTACCTGATTGTCGCGGCGATCCTCTTCACGCTCGGCGTCTTCGGCATTTTCCTGAACCGCAAGAACGTCATCATCATCCTGATGGCGGTCGAGCTGATCCTGCTTGCCGTCAACATCAACCTCGTCGCTTTCTCCTCCTTCCTCGGCGACCTGACCGGGCAGATTTTCGCGCTGCTCGTCTTAACGGTCGCCGCGGCGGAAGCCGCGATCGGGCTCGCCATCCTCGTTGTCTTCTACCGCAACCGCGGCACGATCGCGGTTGAGGACATCAACATGATGAAGGGCTGAGGCCGTGTATTCGGCGATCGTCTTCCTGCCGCTTCTCGGCTCGATCATCGCGGGGATCATCGCGATCTTCGGTGCCGGGGCGCGCCATCCGGGCGGCGAGCCGAGCGACGATCATTCCGCCGGCCACGCCGAAGCTTCGCATCATGATGCGCATGACGAAGCGCATGGGGATCACGAGCCCGCGGCGCAGGGGTCGCGCGCAGCCGAGCTCGTCACCTGCACGCTTCTTGTCGTCTGCGCGATCCTTTCCTGGGTGTCGTTCTTCCAGGTGGCGTTCGGGGAGGGCGAAGTCTTCACCGTCCCTGTCTTCTCCTGGATCCATTCCGGCTCGCTCGTCGCCGACTGGTCGCTTCGTATCGACACGCTGACCGCGGTGATGCTCGTCGTCGTCAACACCGTGTCGTCGCTGGTCCACATCTACTCGATCGGCTACATGGCGCACGACCCGTACCGGCCGCGCTTCTTCGCCTATCTCTCATTCTTCACCTTCGCCATGCTGATGCTGGTGACGGCGAACAACCTCGTGCAGATGTTCTTCGGCTGGGAGGGCGTCGGCCTTGCCTCCTACCTCCTGATCGGCTTCTGGTACGATCGCCCCTCGGCGAACGCCGCGGCGATCAAGGCCTTCGTCGTCAACCGCATCGGCGACTTCGGCTTCGCCCTCGGCATTTTCGGCGTCTTCTATCTCTTCGCCTCGATCGACCTCGACACGATCTTCGCCAACGCCAAAGCCGTGGCGGAGAGCAAGGATGTCGTCCTCAACATCTTCGGGCATGCCCTGGACGGCCACGGCGCGATCACGGTCGTCGCGCTGCTCCTCTTCATGGGCGCGATGGGGAAGTCGGCACAGGTGCCGCTTCACACCTGGCTTCCGGACGCCATGGAGGGCCCGACGCCGG
Organism: uncultured Alphaproteobacteria bacterium; assembly: GCA_963761005.1. GTDB lineage: Bacteria > Pseudomonadota > Alphaproteobacteria > Rhizobiales > Afifellaceae > DASWJZ01. Next base: position 137,741 of record CAVXFK010000013.1, on the reverse strand, counting down.
TCTCCGCCCTGATCCACGCCGCGACCATGGTGACAGCGGGCGTTTTCATGGTGGCGCGGCTCTCGCCGATCTTCTCGCTGTCGGAGACCGCGCTTTCGGTCGTGATCCTCGTCGGCGCGATCACCGCCTTCTTCGCCGCCACCGTCGGGCTCGTGCAGAACGACATCAAGCGCGTCGTCGCCTATTCGACCTGCTCGCAGCTCGGCTACATGTTCGTGGCGCTCGGCGTCGGCGCCTATCAGGTCGGGATTTTCCACCTCTTCACGCATGCCTTCTTCAAGGCGCTGCTCTTCCTCGGGTCCGGCTCCGTGATCCATGCCGTCGCCGACGAGCAGGACATGCGCAAGATGGGCGGGCTCCGCACCGTCATCCCGATCACCTATTGGATGATGATCGCCGGTACGCTGTCGCTGATCGGCTTCCCGCTCACTGCCGGCTACTTTTCCAAGGACGCGATCATCGAGGCATCGCACGCGGCCGGACCGGGCGTCGCGTTCTTCGCGTTCATCCTTCTCGTCATCGCGGCAGCCTTCACGTCGTTCTATTCCTGGCGGCTCATCTTCATGACCTTCCACGGCACGCCGCGCGCGCCGAAAGAAGTGATGGACCACGCACACGAGAGCCCGCAGGTGATGCTGGTCCCGCTCTATGTGCTTGCGGCCGGCGCGCTCTTCGCCGGGCTGATCTTCTCGGGCCCCTTCATCGGCGAGGCGGCAAAAGAGTTCTGGAAGAGCTCGCTTGTCCTGAACACCGATCTGATCGAGGCGATGCATCACACCGGCTTCTGGATCAGCATCATGCCGACCGTTGCGATGCTTCTCGGCTTCGCGGTCGCCTGGTGGTTCTACATCGCGCGGCCGGAGACGCCGGTCTATCTCGCCGAGGAGCAGCGGGTGCTCTACCGCTTCCTCCTGAACAAGTGGTACTTCGACGAGATTTACGACTTCCTGCTCGTGCGGCCGACCAAGGCGCTGGGTCGCTTTCTTTGGAAGCGGGGCGACGGCTGGCTGATCGACGGGTTCGGGCCGGACGGGGTTTCGGCGCGCGTCATCGACGTGACGCGGAACGTTATCCGGCTGCAGACCGGCTACCTCTACCACTACGCCTTTGCGATGCTTCTCGGCATCGCGCTTCTCGTCACCTGGATGATGTTCGGTGGGTGAGGCGATGAGCTGGCCGATCCTCTCCACCGTCACCTATCTGCCGCTTGCCGGCGCGGCGATCATCTTTTTCCTGCTCCACGGCGACAGCGAAGCGGTCAAGAAGAACATCCGCATCGTCGCGCTCGGCGTCACCACGCTGACCTTCCTCGTCTCGCTCCTGATCTGGTGGAACTTCGACCCGACGAACCCGGGCTTCCAGATGATCGAGGAAGCCGGCTGGACCGGCACCTTCATGACCTACCGCATGGGGGTCGACGGTATCTCCATGCTCTTCGTCATCCTGACGACGCTTCTGATGCCGTTCTGCATCCTGGCGAGCTGGCGGGTCGTGCAGAGCCGGGTCAAGGAATATATGGTCGCTTTCCTGGTGCTCGAGACGCTGATGATCGGCGTCTTCACCGCGCTCGACCTGATCCTCTTCTACGTCTTCTTCGAGGCCGGGCTGATCCCGATGTTCCTGATCATCGGGGTCTGGGGCGGGCCGCGCCGCGTCTACGCCGCCTTCAAGTTCTTCCTCTACACGCTGCTCGGCTCGGTCCTGATGCTGCTCGCCATGATGGCGATGTATTGGGACGCCGGCACGACCTCGATCCCCGAGCTTCTCACGCATCAATTCCCGGCCTCGATGCAGACCTGGCTGTGGCTCGCCTTCCTTGCTTCGTTCGCGGTGAAGCTGCCGATGTGGCCGGTCCACACCTGGCTGCCGGACGCGCATGTCGAGGCGCCGACCGCGGGCTCCGTCGTGCTTGCGGCGATCCTCCTGAAGATGGGCGGCTACGGCTTCCTGCGCTTCTCGCTGCCGATGTTCCCGCTCGCGAGTGCCGAGCTCGCGCCGTTCATCTACGCGCTCTCCATCATCGCCATCATCTACACCTCGCTCGTCGCGCTGATGCAGGAGGACGTGAAGAAGCTCATCGCCTATTCCTCTGTCGCCCACATGGGCTTCGTGACCATGGGCATCTTCACGCTGACTGCGCAGGGCGTGCAGGGCGGTATCTTCCAGATGCTCTCGCACGGCATCGTCTCGGGCGCGCTTTTCCTCTGCGTCGGCGTCATCTACGACCGCATGCACACACGCCAGATCGACGCCTATGGCGGGCTGGTGAACCGCATGCCCTGGTACGCCTTCGCCTTCATGGTCTTCACCATGGCGAATGTCGGGCTCCCGGGCACGTCCGGCTTCGTCGGCGAGTTCCTGACGCTGATCGGCGCTTTCCAGGTGAACACGTGGGTGGCGGTGCTCGCCACGACCGGAGTGATCCTTTCCGCCTGCTATGCGCTCTGGCTCTATCGGCGCGTCATCTTCGGCAAGCTCGAGAAAGCAAGCCTCGCGGGCATCCTCGATCTCAGTCTTCGCGAGAAGGTGATCCTCGTGCCGCTCGTCGCGCTCACTATCTTCTTCGGCGTTTATCCGCGGCCGATCATGGACGTGACGGCGGCGTCCGTCGAAAATCTCATTCACAACTATCAGACGGCCCTCGCGCAAGAGAGCGCGACGACGCTGGCGAAACGGTAGGGAAGAGATGTCGCCGGCCGACCTTCCCGCGTTCTCTGCCATCCTGCCGGAGCTGATCCTCGCGGTCGGTGCGCTGGCGCTCCTGATGATCGGCGCCTATGCCGGCGAGCGCGCCACGCCGACTGTCAACGTGCTCGCGGTACTTATCCTCGCCGCAGCGGCTGTTGCGGTGGTTGCCGGGAGTGGAGGGGGCGCGATCTTCGGCGGCGCCTTCGTCGTCGACAGGTTTGCCCGCTTCATCAAGGTCGCGGTGCTCATCGCATCGGCGATCGCGATCATCATGACCTGGCGCTTTGCGCGGGCGGAACGCTTCAGCCGCTTTGAGTTCCCAGTGCTCGTGCTCCTTGCGACGCTCGGCATGATGGTCATGATCTCGGCCAACGATCTGATCACGCTCTATCTCGGCCTGGAGATGAACTCGCTCGCGTCCTACGTGGTTGCCGCGATCCATCGCGACAATGCGCGGTCGAGCGAGGCTGGGCTCAAATACTTCGTGCTGGGCGCGCTTTCCTCCGGAATGCTGCTTTACGGCGCGTCGCTCGTCTACGGCTTCACGGGGCATACGGGCTTCGAGCCGATCGCGGCGGCGCTCGTCGGCGGTCGCTCGATCGGCCTTGTCGTCGGGCTCGTCTTCGTGCTCGCCGGCCTTGCGTTCAAGATCTCCGCCGTGCCGTTCCACATGTGGACGCCCGACGTCTACGAGGGCGCGCCGACGCCGGTGACAGCCTTTTTCGCCTCCGCCCCAAAGCTCGCGGCGATGGCGCTCATCGTACGCGTCGTCGTCCAGGCGTTCCAGCCGATCACGCCCGACTGGCAACAGATCGTCGCGTTCATCGCCATTGCCTCGATGGTGCTCGGCTCCTTCGCCGCGATCGGGCAGACCAACATCAAGCGCCTGATGGCCTATTCCTCGATTGGCCATATGGGCTTCGCGCTGGTTGGGCTTGCCGCCGGCACGGAGCAGGGCGTGCAGGGCGTGATCCTTTATATCGTGATCTACGCGGTGATGACGCTCGGAGCCTTCGCCGCGATCCTCGCGATGCGCCGCGGCGGCGAGATGATCGAGGAGATTGACTCGCTCGCGGGCCTTGCGCGCACCAAGCCGGCGATGGCGTTCCTGCTCGGCACCATCCTCTTCTCGCTTGCCGGAATTCCGCCGCTTGCCGGTTTCTTTGCGAAATACTACGTGTTTCTCGCCGCAATTCAGTCGGGGCTCTACCTTCTGGCGGTAATCGGCGTCGTGACCAGCGTCATCGGCGCCTACTACTATTTGAGGATCGTCAAGCTCATGTATTTCGACGAGCCGAAGGCCGGCTTCGAGGCGCTTCCGGCGGAGCTTGGCACCGTGCTCGGAGTTTCCGGCATTCTCGTGCTTGGCTTCGTGGTGATTGCAGGTCCGCTTGTCGACGCCGCCGGCGGCGCCGCCCACAGCCTCTTCTAGTCGATGGCCTTCGCACTCGGCCCGAAGGCGCGTGGCGCCGGTTACCGTCTCGCGTCCTACGAGTCGGTGGGCTCGACCAGTAACGAGGCGTTCGCCTGGGCGAGGCTCGGCGATCCGGGCCGGCTCTGGGTCGCGGCGCGCGCGCAGACGCAAGGCTACGGCCGCCGCGGCAGGACTTGGCAGACGCCGGACGGCAATCTCGCCGCAAGCCTCCTGATGCATGAGGACGACCTCGGCTCGATTGCCGCGACGCTCGGCTTCGCGGCCGGGCTCGCGCTCGACGAGGCGATTCGTTCGGTCGCCTGCGCTCCGAGTGCGGGAGGCCGCGAAGGCGTCAAGCTCAAATGGCCGAACGACGTTCTGTGTGACGGAGCGAAGGTGGCGGGCATCCTGCTTCAGGTCGTGTCGCTCGTGGGCACGCCGACCTGCGTGGTGATCGGCATCGGCGTGAACGTGCGGCAAGCCCCGAAGGACGTGCCTTATCCGGCGACCTCGCTAGCAGCCCGCGGCATCGAGACGACCGCCGAGGCGCTGTTTCAGGCGCTCGCCGAGGCGTGGGTAGAGATCGCCGAGACTTGGGACGGCGGCCGCGGCTTCGACGCGATCCGCGAGCGCTGGCTTGCGCACGCGGCCGGGATCGGCGGGCCGATTGCGGTCAAGATGGGTGACGAGACCGTCAGCGGCACGTTCGAAACGATCGACCGCGAGGGCCGGCTCATCGTGCGCGGCGGTGACGGCACAGCGCATCCGATCAGCGCCGGTGACGTCCATTTCGGCGCAGCGGCAACGGAGCAGGTGTGATGGCGGCGGACGAACTGGTCCTCGTTCTGCTCGGCGGCGTCGGCGAAATCGGGATGAACCTGGCGCTCTACGGCTACGGCCGGGGGCGCGGACGCAAGTGGCTCGCGGTCGACATGGGGGTTGCCTTCGGCCACGAGGAGGTACTGCCCGGTGTTGACGCCGTGCTCCCCGACATCGGCTTTCTGCTTGAGCGCAAAAACGACTTGGTCGGCATCGCGATCACGCATGCGCACGAAGACCATTACGGTGCGCTCTTCGATTTCTGGCCGAAGCTCGGGCTCCGGTCTTCATGACGCCGTTCGCCGCGGCGCTGCTTGAGGCGAAGCGGCAGGGTGAGGCGAACGCGCCGAAGATCGGGGTGAGGGTGGTCCGGCAGGGCGAGCGGGTGACCGCCGGGCCGTTCGAGGTCGAATACGTCCCGGTCTCCCACTCGATCCCGGAGCCGAACGCGCTGGCGATCCGCACGCCGGTCGGAACGGTGTTCCACACCGGCGACTGGAAGCTCGATCCGGCGCCGGGCATCGGCCGTGCCACCGACAACGACCGCATCGCGGCAATCGGGGAGGAGGGCGTGCTTGCGCTCGTCTCCGATTCGACCAACGCCATCCGTGACGGCATCAGCCCGAGCGAGGGCGAGGTCGCGCGCGTGCTTGAGCGGCTCATCGCGGAGGCGCCGCATCGGGTCGCGGTGACGACGTTCGCCTCGAACGTCGCGCGGCTTCGCGCCGTCGCGGAAGCCGCACAGCGCGCCGGCCGCGACGTCGTCATCGTCGGGCGCGCCATCCACCGCGCGGTCGACGTGGCGCGCGAGCTCGGCTACCTTGACGGGCTGCCTCCGTTTTTCGATCAGGACGCGTACGCGAACCTGCCGCGCAACAAGGTCGTGGCGCTGATGACGGGCAGCCAGGGCGAGCCGCGGGCGGCGCTGGCGAAGGTCGCGGCGAAGGACCACCGCGCGTTGTCGCTAGCGCCCGGCGACCGCGTGATCTTCTCCTGCCGCACCATTCCCGGCAACGAGCGGGCGGTGAACACGATCATCAACGCGCTCGTCGATTTCGGCGCCGATGTGATCACCGACCGCGACGCGCTCGTCCATACGTCCGGGCATCCGAGGCGCGACGAGCTGCGTCAGCTCTACGACTGGATCAAGCCGCGGATCGTGGTGCCGGTGCATGGCGAAGCGCTGCATCTGCATGAGCAGGCGAAGCTTGCGCGCGCCGTTGGCATCCCGGAAGTGATCGAGGCGCGCAACGGGAACATGATCCGGCTTGCGCCGGAGCCGGCGACGCGGCTCGAAAGCGTTGCCCATGGTCGGCTCTACCGTGACGGCAAGCTGCTCGTGCCGCACGAGGCGAGCGGCGTGGCGGAACGGAAGCGCCTGGGCTTCGCCGGCATCGTCAGCGTGGCGATCGTGCTTTCCGACCGCGGTGAGGTGCTGGAGGACCCGACGGTGGCGCTGCTCGGATTGCCGGAGTCCGACGCTGAGGGCGAGCGGCTTCTCGCCATCGCCGAGGAGGCGGTCGACGACGCTCTCGACGGCATGTCAAAGGCCAAGCGGCGCGACGCGGAGAGCGTGCGCGAGACGGTGCGACGATCGGTCAGGGGCGAGATCGATGCGGCTTGGGGAAAGAAGCCGCAGACAATCGTCCACGTCGTCCACGTAAGTGACTAACGATGCTCGGCCGCCTGAACCATGTCGCGATCGCGGTGCCGGACCTCGACGCCGCCGCAAGGCTCTACAAGGCGAAGCTCGGCGCGAGCGTCTCGGAGCCGCAGGCGCTGCCGGAGCACGGTGTCAGCGTCGTCTTCGTCGAGCTTCCCAACACGCGGATCGAGCTGATGGCGCCGCTCGGCGAAGCGTCGCCGATCGCCAAGTTTCTGGAGCGCCACCCGGAGGGTGGGATGCACCACCTCTGCTTCGAAGTCGACGACGTCAGCGCAGCGCGCGACCGGCTGAAGCGCGAAGGCGCTCGGGTGCTTGGCGACGGCGAGCCCAAGGTCGGCGCGCACGGCAAGCCGGTGATCTTCCTGAGCCCGAAGGATTTCTGCGGCACGCTGATCGAGCTTGAAGAGGCGAGTTGATGGGGCTCTTTCCTTCGATCGCGGTCTTCTTCGTCATCTGGTGGCTGTGCCTGTTCGTAGTGCTCCCGTTCGGCGTGCGGAGTCAGCACGAAATGAACGAGGTGGTGGCGCCCGGAACCGACGCGGGCGCACCGCATCGGCCATACCTCATCCGCAAGGCGCTCGTAACGACAATACTCGCGGCGATTATCTTCGCCGGCGTCCACGTCTACTTCAACGTGTATCACTTCAGTTTGGAAACCTTGATACGCTGAAGTCTTGTTCTGAAAAAGCCGCGCCCCAAAAGAAAAAGAGCAAGGCATAGCCTTGCTCAAGACATTCGCGATTAGCCGATCATCATAATGGCGCTGAGCGCGCCGTCTGACGAAGTCCTCCCAAGACTTGGACCGCGAGTATTCGGTGTCAACGCACCTTCTTAGGTAAAGGACCATAACCGATCGGAATCGGCCTGTCACTACCCTTCGGCGATAGTGCCGAAAATTTTGGCGAGATGCCCGATTTTGGCGCAACCGTCGGCGTGCGAGATCGGGCTGGCTGGGTGGAGTCTTGCCAAGCCCCGGTCCATACGATCATGTCCCCGAAAAGCCTCAATGATTCACGGCCCATGCATCTCTCCCGCTATTTCCTCCCGATTCTGAAGGAGACCCCGAAAGAGGCCGAAATCGTCTCGCATCGGCTGATGCTTCGCGCCGGCATGCTCAGGCAGCAGGCAGCGGGCATCTATTCCTGGCTGCCGCTCGGCTTCCGCGTTTTGAAGAATATCGAGCGGATCGTGCGCGAGGAACAGGACCGGACGGGAGCGCTGGAAGTGCTGATGCCGACGGTGCAGTCGGCGGATCTCTGGCGGGAAAGCGGCCGCTACGAAGACTATGGCAAGGAGATGCTCCGAATCGTCGATCGCCACGAGCGGGACATGCTCTACGGCCCGACCAACGAGGAGATGATCACCGACATCTTCCGCGCCTACGTGCGCTCCTACCGCGACCTGCCGCTGAACCTCTACCACATCCAGTGGAAGTTCCGCGACGAGGTCAGGCCGCGCTTCGGGGTGATGCGCGGGCGCGAGTTCCTGATGAAGGACGCCTATTCCTTCGACCTCGACTTTGCCGGCGCGAAGGCCGCCTACAACCGCATGTTCGTCGCCTATCTCAGGACGTTCGCGCGGCTCGGCCTGAAGGCGATTCCGATGCGCGCCGAATCAGGCCCGATCGGGGGGGACTTGAGCCACGAGTTCGTCATCCTCGCCGACACCGGCGAGAGCGCCGTCTATTGCGACCGCGACCTCCTCGATCTCCCGATTCCGGGCGCCGACACGGACTTCCGTTCCGACCTTTCGCCGATCGTCGACCGCTGGACCGCATCCTACGCCGCGACCGACGACATGCACGACGAGGCGGCTTTCACGGCGCTGCCGGAGGAACGGCGGGTCAGCGCGCGCGGCATCGAGGTCGGGCACATCTTCTATTTCGGCACGAAGTATTCGGCGCCGATGCGCGCGCACGTCGCCGGCCCCGACGGTGCCGAGCATCCTGTCCACATGGGCTCCTACGGCGTCGGCGTGTCGCGTCTCGTCGCTGCGATCATCGAGGCGAGCCACGACGACGACGGAATCATCTGGCCGGAGAGCGTCGCGCCGTTCGCGGTCGGGCTCATCAACCTGAAGCCCGGCGACGCGGCCACCGACGAAGTATCCACCGGACTCGTGTCGTGGCTCGAAGCGGCGGGCGTTTCGGTGCTATACGATGACATCGACCAGCGCGCCGGTGCGAAATTCGCCTCCATGGACCTGATCGGCCTGCCGTGGCAGGTGATCGTCGGTCCGCGCGGGGCGAAGGCCGGCGAGGTCGAGATCAAGCGGCGGGCGACGGGCGAGCGCGAGACGCTTTCAGTCGACGCCGTGGTGAACCGTCTGACGAAGCAGATCGCCGGGGAGAACTAGAATGGCAGAAGCCGCGGCCGGCAAGTTGAAGGCGACGCGGCCTTTCACGGCGTTCGAGTGGATCCTTGCGCTGCGCTATCTCCGCCCGCGCCGTAAGGAGGCCTTCATCTCGGTGATCGCCGGGTTCTCCTTTCTCGGCATCATGCTCGGCGTCGCGACGTTGGTCGTCGTGATGGCGGTGATGAACGGCTTCCGTGCCGAGCTGCTTGACAAGATCCTCGGCATCAACGGCCACATCATCGTGCAGCCGATCGAGAGCGACCTGACCGACTACGACGAGGTCGCGAAGCGGATTTCCGCTGTGCCTGGGGTCAAGGCGGCGATGCCGATCATCGAGGGCCAGGCGCTTGCCTCGGGCCCGAGCACCGGAAGCTCCGGGTACTTGTCCGCGGCATCCGCGGGCCCGACCTCCTCGGCATGGAGAAGATTTCAGGCAGCGTCGAGAACGGCGGCGGCCTCATGGACTTCGACAATTCCGGCGGCATCGCGATCGGGACCGGCCTTGCGCAGGCGCTCGGCGTCAATGTCGGCGACAAGGTGATGCTGATAAGCCCGCGCGGCGCGATCACGCCGCTCGGCACGTCGCCGCGAATCAAGTCCTATCCGGTGGTCGCGATCTTCAACATCGGCATGTCGGAATACGATTCGACCTACATCTTCATGCCGCTGCAGGAAGCGCAGCTCTACTTCAACTCGCCGGACAAGGCGCAGGCGATCGAGGTCTATCTGAACGACCCCGACAAGGTCGGCGAGATGCGCCCGATCGTGGAGAAGGCCGCGGGCCGCCCGGTCTTCACCACCGACTGGCGCATGCGCAACGTCACCTTCTTCAGCGCGCTCCAGGTCGAGCGGAATGTGATGTTCACGATCCTGACCCTGATCGTGCTCGTCGCCGCGCTCAACATCATCTCTGGGCTCATCATGCTGGTGAAGGACAAGGGTCGCGACATCGCGATCCTCCGCACCATGGGCGCGACGAAGGGGTCGGTGCTCCGCGTGTTCTTCATCACCGGCGCGTCGATCGGGACGGTCGGCACCATCGCCGGGCTCCTCATCGGCACGATCATTTGCGCCAACATCGAGTCGCTCAAGGAGCTCATCTCCTGGATCACGCGCACGGAGGTGTTCTCGCCCGAGCTCTATTTTCTCTCCACGCTTCCGGCCGACATGGACCCGACGGAGACGACCGCGATTGTGCTGATGTCGCTCGCGCTTTCCTATCTCGCCACGATCTTCCCGGCATGGCGGGCGGCGCGGCTCGATCCGGTAGAGGCGCTGCGCTACGAATGAGCGAAGAGGTTGCAGGCGTTGCTCCGGAGAACCCGCTTCTGGCGGGTACGCTGAAGGCGGCGGCGCGCAAGAACGCGCTTTCGCTTGAAGGCATCGCACGGAGCTACAAGACCGGATCCGGCATGCTGCCGATCCTGAAGGACGCGAACCTCGCCGTCGCGATCGGGGAGATGGTGGCGCTCGTCGCGCCATCGGGCGCCGGGAAGTCGACGCTGCTCCACATCGCCGGCCTGCTTGAGCACCCGAACTCCGGCGAGGTCATGATCAACGGCGAGGCCGCGTCGCAGCTCGGCGACGACGGACGCACGGCGCTAAGGCGCCGGCAGATCGGCTTCATCTACCAGTTCCACCACCTTCTCCCGGAGTTCTCGGCGCTCGAGAACCTCGTGCTGCCGCAGATGATCGCCGGCCTGTCGCGGCGCGAGGCGGAGAGGCGGGGACTGGATCTACTCGCCTATCTGCGCGTCGAGAATCGCGCCTCGCACCGGCCGGCGGAGCTTTCCGGCGGCGAGCAGCAGCGCGTCGCGATCGCGCGCGCCGTGATCAATGCGCCGCGGCTTCTTCTCGCCGACGAGCCGACCGGCAATCTCGATCCGAACACCGCCGGCCATGTCTTCTCGGCACTGAGGGAGCTGGTGCGCGAATCGGGCTTGGCGGCGCTGATCGCCACGCACAACTACGCGCTCGCCGCCGAAATGGACCGCACCGTCACGATCAGGGACGGCGCGATCGTGGCGGCTGAGTTCCGCTGACCGCGCGCACGCTATTCCGCCGCGAGCGATTGCAGGATGCCGAGGGCTTCGGCTGCCCTTTCCGTCGGCACAAAGAGGTGATCGTGATAGAAGGCTGAGACGGCGTTCACGCTGATTCCAGCTGCGGCAAGCCTACCCAAGACGACGGGGAGGAAGCCCACAGCCTCAAGCGAAGAGTGAATTGAGAGCGTAATCATCCGGCAAGGGAACGTGCCGGTGAGGCCGGCCTGCTCGGCCTCCCCCCTTTCAACGATGAGCGTCAGGCCTTCCGCTTCGCGAAAGATCAGCCTGGGCGTGATCGAAGGCGGTATCTCCTCTGCCGGCGGCAGCGCCACGAACAAATAGGTTCCGCCGTGGAGCTCGGGCAGCATCGAACGGATCAGAGTCTTCAGGTCGGTCTCACCCGTCATGATGTGCTCCGTCAAAGAGAGGGCGGAGGGCAGTTGATCCCGCGCCGGCAGATGGTCCCCCAGCCCATCATCCGCACATCTCGGGACCCGCACAACAATGCCGATGCATTGGTTGCAGAGCGGCATTGGGCGGCGTACGAAGCGGTCGCCGAGCGAACATGAGGCAGGCAACCGTGAAAGGGAGCGCGAGCCATCGATGCAGACGCAACGCTACGAAAGGGCGCTGATCGTCGGCGCCGGAGAAGGGCTCAGCGCTTCGCTCGCGCGGCTGCTTTCGCGCGAGGGGCTGAAGGTCGCGCTCGCCGCGAGACGGCCGGAGAAGCTTGCGCCGCTCACGAAAGAGACCGGCGCTCGCGCCTTTGCCTGCGACGCCACCGATCCGGATCAAGTGGAGCGTCTGTTCACCGAGGTGGAAAGCGCGAGTGGCACGCCCGACTTCGTCATCTACAACGCAAGCGGACGCACGCGCGGGCCGCTGGTCGATCTCGATCCGAAGGAGGTCGAGCGTGCACTTTCGGTAGGCGCCTTCGGCGGCTTCCTGGTGGCGCAGCAGGCCGCGCGGCGCATGCTTCAGCGCGGAAACGGCGCGATCTTCTTCACCGGCGCCTCGGCGAGCGTGAAGGGCTATGCTCAGTCCGCGCCCTTCGCGATGGCGAAGTTCGCTCTCCGCGGACTCGCACAAAGCATGGCGCGCGAGCTTCACCCGCAGGGAATTCACATCGCGCATTTCGTGATCGACGGCGCGATCCGCAATCCGGGGCGTGTCGAGCCGCTCGAAAACCCCGACTCGATGCTCGACCCCGACGCCATCGCTGCTGCCTATCTCGATATCCTGCGGCAGCCGAGGAGCGCGTGGACTTGGGAGGTCGAGCTTCGGCCCTGGGTCGAAAGGTTCTGAAGCGCCCCCGACCCGGTGTGTCGGGGATAGTCTCATCCCGCCCCTGTGCGCGGCGCCTCTGACGGGCTAATCCATGTCTTCAGAGGAAAGCACTTTGGATTCCCCGCGCTTCATCCATCTCAACTGCCACTCGGCCTATTCGCTGCTTGAGGGCGCGCTGCCGCTTTCGACGCTCGTGAAGCTCGCGGCCGAAGACGGGATGCCGGCAGTCGGCGTCACCGACACGGCGAACCTCTTCGGTGCGCTCGAATTCTCCGAGAAGGCGGCGGAGAAGGGCATTCAGCCGATCATCGGCTGCAAGCTTACGATCCGCTTCGAGCCGGAGGCGGACCTTGAGGCGCGCCGGCCCGGCCCACATCGGAAGTCGCGCCACGTCGCGCCGGTTTTCCTGCTCGCCGCGACCGATGACGGCTATCGCGGGCTGATCCGGCTCGTCACCGGCTACTATCTCGGCGAGGCGGGACGGGCGGAGCCGATCACGCTCGACCTTCTTGCCGTTGCCTCCGCCGGCATGATCGCAATGACCGGCGGGCACGACGGGCCGCTCTATCCGATTGTCGCAGAGGGTGACGCAGCGCTCGCGGAAGCGCGGCTTCAGGCACTCAAGACCGTGTTCGGCGACCGCCTCTACGTGGCGCTTGAGCGCCACGGCCTCGACGTCGAGCGCCAGGCCGAGGCCGGAATCGTCGATCTTGCCTATAAGTTCGATCTGCCGTTGGTCGCGACCAACGAGCCCTTCTTTCCGCACGCCGAAGACCACGAGGCGCACGACGCGCTGCTTGCGATCGCCGAGGGGCGGCTCATATCGAGCGACGACCGTCGACGCCTCACGCCCGAGCATCATTTCGCGAGCCGAGCCGAGATGATTGCGCGCTTCTCCGATGTGCCGGAGGCGCTGGAGAACACGGTCGAGATCGCACAGCGCTGCCATACGCGGCCGCGCGTCGTGCAGCCGATCCTGCCGCGCTTCGCCGCGAAGGCGACGGACACGGAAACTGCCGAACGCGAGGAGGCGGACGAGCTCCGCCGGCAGGCGGAGGAGGGGCTGGTGCGCCGCCTCGCGGCGCAGGGGACCGCGGAGGGCTTCAAGGAAGAGGACTACCGCGCACGGCTCGAATTCGAGCTCGGCGTCATCGCGACGATGAAATACCCCGGCTATTTCCTGATCGTCGCCGACTTCATCAAGTGGGCGAAAGCGCGCGGCATTCCTGTCGGGCCGGGGCGCGGCTCTGGAGCCGGATCGGTCGTCGCCTGGGCGCTCACGATCACCGACCTCGACCCGCTACGCTTCGGGCTTCTGTTCGAGCGATTCCTGAATCCCGACCGCGTATCGATGCCCGACTTCGACGTCGACTTCTGCCAGGAGCGCCGCGACGAGGTGATCGCCTATGTCGCCGAGCGTTACGGCGCCGACCGCGTCGCGCAGATCATCACCTTTGGGACACTGCAGGCGCGCGCGGCGCTGCGCGACGTCGGGCGCGTGCTCGAAATGCCCTATGGGCAAGTCGATCGCCTCTGCAAGCTGGTGCCGGCCGATCCGACCAACCCGGTGACGCTCGAAAAGGCGATCGCCGGCGAGCCGCGCTTCGAGGAGGCGAAGAAGCAGGAGCCCGTCGTCGAGCGGCTCCTCACCATCGCCATGAAGCTCGAGGGCCTCTATCGCCACGCGTCTACGCATGCCGCCGGCATCGTGATCGGCGACCGGCCGCTGCAGGACCTGGTGCCGCTCTACCGCGATCCGCGCTCCACACTTCCCGTCACGCAGTTCAACATGAAGTGGGTCGAGCAGGCGGGCCTGGTCAAATTCGATTTCCTCGGCCTCAAGACGCTCACCGTGCTTGAACAGGCGGCAAAGCTTCTCCGGCGCCGACGCGTCGAGATCGATCTGATGTCGATCCCCTTCGACGATCCGCCGACCTTCGCCATGCTGGCGCGCGGCGAGACGGTTGGCGTGTTCCAGGTTGAAGGGCAGGGGATGCGCCGCGCGCTGGTCGGCATGAAGGCGGACCGGCTGGAAGACCTCGTCGCGCTCGTCGCGCTCTACCGGCCCGGGCCGATGGACAACATCCCGCTCTACAATCGCCGCAAGCACGGCGAGGAGCACGTCGACTATCTGCACCCGCTGCTTGAGCCGATCCTGAAGGAGACCTACGGGGTCATCATCTACCAGGAACAGGTGATGCAGATCGCGCAGGCGCTCTCCGGATATACGCTCGGGGAGGCCGATCTTCTGCGCCGCGCCATGGGCAAGAAGATCAAGGCGGAGATGGACGCGCAGCGCGAGCGCTTCGTGACCGGTGCGGTCGACCGCGGCGTCGCCTACGCCGACGCCGTCACGATCTTCGATCTCGTCGCGAAGTTCGCAAGCTACGGCTTCAACAAATCGCATGCCGCCGCTTACGGGTTGATTGCGTACCAGACCGCCTATCTCAAGGCCAACCATCCGGTTGAGTTCCTGGCGGCGTCAATGACGCTCGACATGAGCAATACCGACAAGCTGAACGAATTCCGCCTGGAGGCGCGGCGGCTCGGCATCGAAGTCGTGGCGCCCGACGTGAACCGCTCCGGCGTCAGCTTCGAGGTCTCGCATAGCAAGATCGTCTACGCGCTCGCGGCGCTGAAGGGCGTCGGCGCGCATGCCGTGGAGCACCTGGTCAAGGCTCGCGGCGACCGGCCCTTCGCCGACCTCGCCGATTTCGCGTCGCGCATTGATCCGCAGATCCTGAACCGCAAGGCGCTCGAATGCCTGGCGCAGGCGGGTGCCCTCGACAGCCTCGATCCCGACCGCGCGAAGGTTTTCGAGAATGTCGGCCGCGTGCTCGCCGCCGCGCAGGAGCGGGCGGAGCGCGCCGCAAGCGGCAATTTCGATCTCTTCGGCGGCTCCGGAGAACCGACGCGCCTCTTCTTCGTCGCCGCCGACCCGTGGCCGCCAGCGGAGCGGCTGCAGCGCGAGTTCACGGCGATCGGAACCTACTTGAGCGCTCATCCGATCGACGACTACGCGGCACTTGCCGAGGCGCGCGGCGGTCTGACTTGGAAGGCCTTCGAGGAACGGCTTCGCTCAAGCCGCCAGTTCACCGCGAGGATCGCGGCGACCGTCGTCAGCCGGCAGGAGCGGCGCACGCGGTCAGGCGGGCGGATCGGCATTGTCATGTTCTCCGATCCGACCTCGCAATTCGAGGCGACGGTCTATCAGGAGCGGCTCGCCGATTGGCGCGACCTGCTTGAGCCGGGGCATTCGCTTTTCGTGCAGATCGGCGGCGAGTATGACCCGGAGACGGAGGAAATTCGCGCGCGCATCCAGAATCTCGATCCGCTTGAAGAACTGGCGGCGAAGAAGATGCGGGCGATCCGTGTGTTCCTCGATCAGCCGGAGCCGGTGGAGCGGCTGGCCAACCGGCTTGCGGAAGGCGAGGGCGCGGTCTCGGTGATTGCACTGCTCGCGAAATACGAGGTTGAGCTGAAGCTCCCCGGAAACTACCGCGTCACGCCGCAGGTCGCCGGCGCCATCAAGGCGGTGCCGGGCATTGTCCACGTCGAGATGGGCTGACGCAGAAAACGACTGCGACGCGACTGCGAAACTAGTATATTAGATAATGGGCCAGGTCCGGAACCAGCCCGATCGGCGAAGAAAGCAATGGGAGGAAACGCAGTGAAACCAATCGCATTCCGTATTGCGTCATCCGTCGGCGCCGTCGCCTTTGCCGCGTTCACGTGGACGGCTCCGGCGCTGAGCCTTGAGATCAAGACGAGCGACGTCCACGGGACTGGTTATCCGACGACGGACGCCATCGCCTACATGGGCGACCTGCTGTCGAAGTGGACCGGCGGCCGCATTACGGTGAACCTCTTCCCGAACATGCAGCTCGGCGGCGAGAAGGAAGCGCTTGAGCAGGTCCAGCTTGGCGCCCTCGAAATGACGCGCGTGTCGGTTGGCGTCGTCGGTCCGATCGTCGACGATTTCAACGTCTTCAATCTGCCCTACGTCTTCCGGAACCTCGATCAGCAGCACACTGTGGTCGACGGCGAAATCGGCACCGGGCTTCTGAACAAGCTTGAGCCCGCCGGCCTGATCGGCCTCGGCTACATGGATGCCGGCTCCCGCTCGTTCTACGTGAAGGGCAAGCAGATCGAGAAGCCGTCCGACCTTTCCGGCATGAAGATCCGCGTCATGCAGAACCCGATGTTCGTCGACATGGTCAACGCCATGGGCGGCAATGGCGTGCAGATCGCCTACAACGAGCTCTACACGTCGCTGCAGACCGGCGTCGTCGACGGCGCCGAGAACAACCCGCCGTCCTACGACGAGGGCAAGCACTACGAGGTCGCCGGCTACTACACTCTCGACGAGCACCTGATGGTGCCGGAGATCTTCGTGTTCTCGAAGAAGGTGTGGGACACGCTCGACGCGACCGACCAGCAGCTCATCCGTAAGGCCTCGGCACTGTGCGTGCTCAAGGAGCGCGAGCTCTGGGCGGCGAAGGAGAAGAAGGCGCTCGATGACCTCCAGGCCGCCGGCGTGCACATTGAAACGAACGTGGACAAGACGCCGTTCATCGAGGCGACCCAGTCCGTCCGCGACAAGTACGGCGCCAAATACGCGGATCTCCTGAAGGCTATCAACGCCGTCCAATAAAGCGGCGACCTTTGGCGGTCGCGACCGCTCGCGCCCGGGTTCCGGCTTAGGCCGGAACCCGGGCGACACTGGCGCCGCGCCCGTATCGCTCTCGGGGGTATTGCAATATGCGGCCGATCTACGTGCGCATCATGGACGTGCTCTACGTCCTTTGCATGGTGATCGCGATTACCTCGGTGGTCAGCATGACCATCCTGATCTTCGTCGGAGTGATCATGCGCTACGTCTTCTACATGGGGGCGGCATTCGCCGAGCCGGCGTCGATCTTCTTCTCGGTGCAGCTGACACTCTATGGCGCAGCCGCCTGCTACCGCGCGAAGTCGCATCTTCGGATCCAGTTCTTCACCGGCCTCCTGCCGCTGCGCCTGCAATGGATTCCGACGGCGCTCGTCACCGTGCTGATGGCGACGATCGCAGTCGCGATGATGTATTACGGCGCCGACCTCGTGCAGACCACGTGGTTCCAGGCCTATCCGGAATTCAACTATATCCGCGTCGGTGCCGTCTACTCGGCGATCCCGGGCGGCGGCTTCATCCTGCTCCTCTTCATCATCGAGTCGGTTTTCTATCCGCACGCCATGGCCGCGGACGAAGAGGAGGAACTGCGGCTGGCGATTCAGCACGCGGAAGAGGAAGCGCGGAAACTCGGCTACTAGGGGGCATTGACACATGGGGGGGCCGTTCGGGCCGGTCGTTCTTCTCGGCAGCTTCTTCGTGCTGCTCATTCTCGGCATGCCGGTCGCTTTCGCGCTCGGCGTCGCCGCCTTGGTCGGCGCGTTCTACGCGCATTTGCCGCTGGCGGCTGTGCTCCTGAAAGTCTCCGACAGCGTCGACGACTTTGCGCTCCTCGCGATTCCCTTCTTCGTGCTCGCCGGTGCGCTGATGGCGGAAGGCGGGATGGCGCGGCGGCTGGTCGCCTTCGCCAACATTTTCGTCGGCTTCATGCGTGGCGGCCTCGCCATGGTCAACGTGCTCGCCTCGATGTTCTTCGGCGGCGTGTCAGGCTCGGCGGTCGCCGACACCTCGTCAATCGGGTCGATCATGATCCCGATGATGAAGAAGCAGGGCTATGACGACCACTTTGCCGTCAACCTGACGATCAGCGGCGCCACGCAGGGAATCGTCATCCCGCCGAGCCACAACGCCATCATCTATTCCTACGCCGCCGGCGGGGCCGTCTCCGTCGCGCAGCTTTTCCTCGCCGGCGTCATCCCCGGCATCATGGTCGGCCTCTCGCTGATGGTGCTCTCGTTCATCATCTCGACGCAGCGCGGCTACGCGCGTGGCAATTTCGTGCCGCTGCGCCAGGCGCTCAAGGTCACGTGGGAGGCGCTCGCCGGACTCTTGACCGTCATCATCATCGTCGGCGGCATTCTGGGCGGCGTCTTCACGCCGACGGAATCGGCGGCGGTCGCGGCGGTGTGGGCGTTCTTCGTCACCATGTTCATCTACCGCGATCTCAAATGGCGCCAGCTGCCGCGCGTGATGGTCGGCGTCATCAAGACCATCGCCATGGTGATGATCGTCATCGGGTTCGCCGGCAGCTTCGGCTACATGATGACGCTGATGCAGATACCGGCGAAGGCGACGCATCTGCTTCTCGAAATCTCGACCAACAAATACGTCGTCCTCGCGATGATCAACGTGCTGCTCCTTATCCTCGGCACGTTCATGGACATGGCGCCGCTGCTTCTGATCTGCACGCCGATCATGCTGCCGGTCGTGAAGACGATCGGCGTGGACCCGGTTCACTTCGGCATCATCATGATGCTCAACCTGTCGATCGGACTGGTGACGCCGCCGGTCGGCACGGTGCTCTTCGTCGGCTGCGCCATCGGCAAGATACCAATCGAGAGGGCGACGCGGCATTTGTGGCCGTTCTGGCTCGCCATGCTCGTGGTCTTGATGCTCGTGACCTACTTCCCGGTCTTCGCGATGTGGATCCCGAGCCTCAAGTATTGAGGCACCGGATCGATCTGTTTGATTCAGTCCGCAGAGTCCGTGCCGAGCCCGCGGCCTTTGGTGACCGGTCCGCCCGTCGCGAAGTCGAAGGAAAGAACCCTTGAGCGATCGGGCGTCGTCTCGCAGCGGAACGACAGCCGGTACCAATGTCCCTGGCTCAGGAATGCCGCGCCTTCGGCGATCATGAGATTGCCGATCACCCTCGTATCGGACGTGGCGTAGGCGACCGCCCGCTCCGGCCGGAACGTCTTCTTGGTGCGCGCGATCTGCTCCATCGCCTCGACGTCGCAGATCTGTTCGAAGCGCGCATCGGAGCCGAGCGTGGCCAGGCTCTCGCGCGCCATCCTGTCGAGCGCGCGATCGGAGAGGAGCGTGCGGGCGTGGGCGAGGGGAAGCGGCGCCTCGGCCGGCGGCACGACCCGCTCCGGGATGGCGGTCGGTGAGGGCGCTTCGACCGTATCTTTTTCTCCGGTGAGCGCCGCGATCTCCTCCTCCGACAGGAGCTCCACGGAAATAGGCTCGACCGGCGGGGGTGCGACGAGATTTGGCAGCGGGAGCGCGAGGGCGAGCACGACGATCAGGACGGCGTGAAGCACGGCCGAGATGCCAAGAGCACGCGCCCTGCCGACCCAGGGTGCCGATGCTGGGGCAAAGCCCGCGATTCCCGCGGCAACAGGAGCGCTGTCCGGAAGCGTTCGCGGTTGCAAAAGGTCCGCCTCTACCCTATATCCCGCGCCATCTCACACGCGGGCATGAAGCTCTAATCCGGCTTTCCGGTGGCATTTGCCTTTCGGCTGACGCCATTCGCCCGCGGCGGAAAAAACCGGAGAACTCCATGGCGCTACCCGATTTTTCGATGCGCCAGCTGCTTGAGGCTGGCGTGCATTTCGGTCACCAGACACACCGCTGGAACCCGAAGATGGGCCCCTTCATCTATGGCGCCCGCAACAACATCCACATCATCGACCTCGCGCAGACCGTGCCGATGCTCTATCGCGCGCTGCAGCAGGTGAGCGAGACGGTCGCCAAGGGCGGCCGCATCCTCTTCGTCGGCACCAAGCGGCAGGCTTCGGAAGCCGTGGCCGAGGCGGCGCGGCGCTCGGCGCAGTACTACGTCAACTCGCGCTGGCTGGGCGGCACGCTCACCAACTGGAAGACGATCTCGAAGTCGATCGACCGGCTCCGGACCCTCGACCAGATGCTCGACGAAGGCGCGCAGGGCCTGACCAAGAAGGAGCGGCTCTCGCTCACGCGTGAGCGCGACAAGCTGGTGCGCGCGCTTGGCGGCATCAAGGACATGGGCGGCGTGCCCGACCTCCTCTTCGTCATCGATACGAACAAGGAATCGATCGCGATTGCCGAGGCACGGCGCCTCGGCATTCCGATTGCCGCGGTGGTCGACACGAACAGCGATCCGGACGGCATCACCTTCCCGATCCCCGGCAACGACGACGCGGGGCGCGCCGTGGCGCTCTATTGCGATCTCGTCGCGCGTGCCGCGATCGACGGCATTTCGCGGGCGCAGGGCGAGAAGGGCGTCGACATCGGCGCTTCCGATGAAGGCCCCGCGGAGCCGGCGCTCGAGGGCGAGGCGTTCTCGGGTGCGGCCGGAGAAGCGGCCGGCGAAAAGACCGATTCGGAGCTTGCGGCCGCGCCCTGACGCGGGAGCTTTCCGAACATTTCAATAGATCGAAAGGACAGCCTGATGGCCATCACAGCGCAGATGGTGAAGGAGCTGCGTGAGAAGACCGGCGTCGGCATGATGGATTGCAAGACGGCGCTGAACGAGACGAAGGGCGACATGGAAGCCGCGGTCGACTGGCTGAGGACCAAGGGCTTGGCCAAGGCCGCGAAGAAGGCGAGCCGCGTGGCAGCGGAAGGCCTGATTGCCGTTGCCGGCTCCGGCAACCGCGCCGCGATCGTGGAACTCAACTCGGAGACCGATTTCGTGTCGCGGAACGACCAGTTCCAGGCGCTCGTCAAGGCGGTCGCCGAGGCCGCGCTCAAGACGGACGGCAAGGTGGAATCAGTGCTGAAGGCGCCGCTGTCAGGCGGCGCGACGGTCGAGAGTGCGATCACCGAAGCAGTCGCCACGATCGGCGAGAACATGACGCTCCGCCGCGCCGCGATCGTCGCGGTCGACAAGGGCGTGGTCGCGAGCTACGTGCACGCGGCGATCGCGCCGGGTCTCGGTAAGATCGGCGTGCTCGTCGGCATGAAGTCAGAGGGCGACGCTACGAAGCTCACGAACCTCGGACGCCAGATCGCGATGCACGTCGCAGCGGCGAACCCGCTTGCGGTCGACGCCAGCCGCCTCGATCCGGAGACGGTCGCGCGCGAGCGCGCGATCTTCGCCGAGCAGGCGCGCGAATCCGGCAAGCCGGAAGCGATCATCGAGAAGATGGTCGAAGGCCGGCTGCGCAAGTTCTACGAGGAATCGACGCTGCTCAAGCAGGCCTTCGTGATGGATACGGAGCGCACCGTCGAGGCCGTGCTGAAGGACGCCGCGAAGGACGTCGGCGGGGCGGTCACGGTGACCGACTTCGTCGCCTTCCGACTCGGCGAGGGCATCCAGAAGGACGGCGAGGCCGAGTGAGACGCGGCCCACGCAGCTGGCCGGAAAAACCGTGATTTTGCCGGGGCGCCGACGTGACTTGTCGGCGCCCTTGCCGTATGCGGTCGAGGCGGTTCCGCCCAGACCGTCAGGCATGAGGTCGACAATGCCCCCGAGGCCGAAGCCCAAGAGGATTCTGCTCAAGCTCTCGGGGGAGGCATTGCTCGGAAATCTCCCCTTCGGGATCGACGACAGTGCGCTCGCCCGGTTCGCAGGTGAGATCGCCGCCGTGGCGCGGGCGGGGACCGAGGTTGCGATCGTGATCGGCGGCGGCAATCTCTTTCGCGGCGTCGCCGTCTCCGCCAAGGGCGGCGACCGCGTGACCGGCGACCACATGGGCATGCTGGCGACCGTCATGAACGCGCTGGCGCTTGAGGCGGCGCTCGCCCACGAGGGCATGGAGGCGCGCGCGCTCTCTGCCATCGAGATGCCGTCGATCTGTGAGACCTACGTGCACCGCCGCGCGGCCTGGCACATGAGCCGCAAGGTCATCATCGTGCTCGCCGGCGGCACCGGAAATCCGTTCTTCACGACCGACAGCGGCGCGGCGCTCCGCGCGCTTGAGCTTGAGTGCGATGCGCTTCTCAAGGGGACGCAGGTGGACGGCGTCTACTCGGCCGATCCGCGCCGCGATCCGAACGCCGTGCGCTACGACCACGTGACCTTCCAAGAGGCTATTTCTCAAGGACTTGCAGTCATGGATACGGCAGCCTTTGCCCTTGCCCGCGACAACGGACTGCCGATAATCGTGTTCAACATCCATGAGCCAGGGGCCCTGGCGAGGATCGTCGCGGGAGAGGCTGTCGGCACCCTTGTTTCCGCCGGTTGATCGTCAGGAAGAACCGAGGAGATTGAGGGATGGCAACGATGGCCGAGGGGCTCGATTTTAGCGATCTTGAACGGCGCATGCACGGTGCAGTCTCAGTGCTTAAGACGGAACTTTCGGGGCTAAGGACCGGGCGCGCCTCGCCGAATCTTCTCGACCCGGTCACCGTAAGCGCCTACGGCACGCAGATGCCGATCAACCAGGTGGCGACGGTCAATGTGCCCGAGTCCCGCATGCTTTCGGTCCAGGTTTGGGACAAAGGGCTGGTTACGGCGGTGGACCGTGCCATCCGCGACGCCAATCTTGGCCTGAACCCCATCGTGGAGGGGCAGCTCCTGCGCATCCCGATTCCTGAACTTAATGCCGAACGGCGTCAGGAAATGGTCAAGGTTGCCCATAAATATGCCGAACAGGCGCGTATCGCCGTCCGTCATGTCCGCAAAGACGGCATGGACACGCTGAAGAAGTTCGAGAAGGACGGCCACCACAGTCTCGACGACACACGCGCGCAATCGGACGAGCTGCAAAAGCTCACCGACAACGCCATCAAGGAAATCGACGATATGCTGGCCACCAAGGAACGCGAGATCGTACAGGTGTAGCTGCTTGCCGAACCGCGCCACCAATTCGCTAGCCGAGGGCCCCGCGTCGGAGCTTGAGCCGCACCGTGCCGAAGCGGCTGTGTTCCCAGGCGCGCTGCCCCGTCATGTGGGTATCATCATGGACGGCAACGGCCGCTGGGCGCACGCGCATGGTCTGCCGCGCGGGGAAGGGCATCGCCGTGGCGTTGAGTTCGCTCAGATGTGCCGTCCGCTATGCCGTGCGCCGTGGCATCCGCTATCTGACGCTCTTCAGCTTCTCCTCGGAGAACTGGTCGCGCCCCGACGACGAGATCCAGGGCCTCTTCAATCTGGTGCGGGTATTTATCAGGAGCGACCTCGCCGAGCTCAACCGTAACGGAGTCCGGGTGCGTGTCATCGGCGCGCGCGACGCGATTCCGGCCGATATTCGCGCTCTGATCGACGAGGCTGAGGTGACGACAAGCGGCAACCGCGGCCTCCAACTCGTGGTCGCCTTCAATTACGGTTCACGCGACGAGCTCGTGCGTGCAGCGAAGCGGCTTGCCGAGCGCGTCGCGAGCGGCGAGCTCGCTCCTGCCGATATCGACCCGGAGGCTTTCGAAGCCGCGCTCGACACGGCGGGAATACCCGACCCGGACGTCATCATCCGCACCTCCGGCGAGAAGCGGATCAGCAATTTCCTGCTCTGGCAGGCGGCCTACGCCGAGCTGATCTTCCTGCCGGTGCTGTGGCCGGAGTTCAACGACGTCGAGTTCGAAAAGGCCCTTGACGAATACGCCGCGCGTGAACGCCGCTACGGAGGCGTCGTTGGCGGTTGACGGAACGCGGACTGCGGATGTGACGGAACTTCAGACGCGCGTTGCCTCCGCGGCGGTGCTGATACCGGTGGCGCTCGCCGCTCTTCTTCTGGGAGGTCTGCCTTTCACCGCGCTGGTGACGCTCGTTGCTGCGATCGGATTTTGGGAGTGGACAGGGATCGCCGGCGTCTCGGAGCAGCTTTGGCGCGTGACAGCGCTCGCCTTCCTGGTCGTTGGGCTGTTGGCACTGCAAGTTCTGGATTTGCGCTGGGCCGAGGTGCTTCTGATCGTGCCTGCGCTCGCCGCATTTCTCGCTGGCCTGCAACGCCGCCTATTCCTTTGGATCGGCCTCGGCCTTGTCTATGTTGCCGTTCCATCGGTTGCGCTCGTCCTGCTCCGGCAGGCTGCGGCGCCGGCAGGGTGGGGCGCCATCCTCTTCATCTTCGTGGTGGTCTGGGCGACCGACATCGCCGCCTATTTCGCCGGCCGCGGCTTTGGTGGGCCGAAGCTCTGGCTGCGGGTCTCTCCGAAAAAGACGTGGTCGGGTGCAATCGGCGGGGTCGCCGCGGCGCTTGTTGCCGGCGGGGCGACGGCGGCGCTCGTAGGGACTGGAAGTTTCTCGGCCGGCGTTCTCCTCGCCGCGCCGCTCTCGATCGCGGCGCAGGCCGGCGACCTCTTGGAATCGGCAATGAAGCGTAGGTTCGGCGTGAAGGATTCCGGTACGATCATTCCCGGCCACGGCGGCGTGCTCGACCGCGTGGACGGGCTCTTCGGCGCCGCTGCGCTGGCGTGGGGCCTTGCGGCCCTCGGTCTTGGCGCCGGCATTCTGCTCCTGCCGGCAGTCGGGCCCGGTTCATGAAGAGGCGGATATCGCTTCTCGGCGCAACCGGTTCGATCGGGAGGAGCGCCGCCGACGTGATTGTGACGTCGTCGGACCTCTTCGAGGTGCACGCGGTCACGGCACACTCGAGCGCCGCGAAACTCGCCGAGACAGCGCGAAAGCTCCGCGCGCGCCGCGCCGTCGTGGCCAACGAATTAAGCTTCAAGGCGCTTCGCGATGAGCTCTTCGGCTCCGGTATTGCTGTTGGCGCCGGCGCGGCGGCAGTCGAGGAGGCGGCGGCGGAGCCGGTCGACATCGTGCTTTCCGCGATCGTCGGCGCGGCGGGGCTCAAGGCGACGGTCGCCGCGATCCGCGCCGGCAGCGACATCGCGCTCGCCAACAAGGAGTGCCTGATCTGTGCCGGGAGCGCCTTCATGGCGCTCGCGCGCGAGCGCGGCGTCCGCGTGCTTCCAGTCGATTCTGAACACAACGCGCTCTTCCAGCTTATCGACAAGCGCAATTCCGATGAGATCCGCGTCTACACGTTGACCGCTTCAGGCGGTCCGTTTCGCACATGGTCCGCGGAGCGCCTCGCCGAAGCAACGCCGCAGCAGGCGGTCGCCCATCCGACTTGGTCGATGGGTGCCAAGATTTCCGTCGACTCCGCGACGCTGATGAACAAGGGCCTGGAGTTGATCGAAGCCCATCATCTCTTCGGGCTTCGCCCTGAATCACTCGACGTGATTGTGCATCCGCAATCTGTGGTACATGCGCTCATCACGTTCCGCGATGGCTCGGTGCATGCCGAGCTTGGAGCGGCGGACATGCGCCGCCCGATCGGCTACTGCCTGCACTGGCCGGAGCGTGCGCGCGAACCTGTCGCGACGCTCGATCTTGCCGCAGTCGGGCAGCTTACGTTCGAGCGCGCCGACACAGTGAGATTTCCCGCACTTCGGCTTGCCATGGAGGCGCTTCGCCAGGGTAACGGCGCGGCGACGGTGCTCAACGCCGCCAACGAGGTCGCGGTCGAAGCCTTCCTCGGCGGGCGGATCGCCTTCACCGAGATTCCAAAGATTGTGGAAATCGCCTTGACGGCTGCCGAATCCGAGGGATTGCTGTCAGAGCCTACGACCATCGAAGAGGCACTGGCGCTCGATTCCCTCGCGCGCCGGATCGCACGGGCCGACCTGGAACGCCGCTCGGCAGCTGCCTGAAGAAAAGAATCCAAGGATCCCAATGGATTACCTCTTCAACATTCGGAGCGTCCTCCTCGACAACGTGGTCCCGGCTTTGGTCGTGCTGACCGCCGTCGTGTTCGTGCACGAGATGGGCCACTTCCTGGTGGCGCGCTGGTGCGGCATTCGCGTTGCGGCGTTCTCGATCGGCTTCGGGCGTGAGCTTTTTGGTCGCACCGACCGCCGCGGCACGCGCTGGAAGGTCTCCGCCATCCCGCTCGGCGGCTACGTGCGGTTCGAGGGCGACGACAACGCCGCAAGCATTCCCGACCCCGAGACGCTCGCGGCGACCCCGCTTTCCGAGCGGCAGGGCCTCTTTCATTTCTCGCCGCTCTGGAAGCGCTTCCTGGTCGTGGCGGCAGGGCCTGCCTCGAACTTCGTTCTGGCGGTGCTCGTCTTTGCCGCGCTCTTCGTCTTCATCGGGCGGCCGCACATCCTGCCGATCGCCGAAACCGTCATCCCGGGGAGCGCGGCTGAAGCGGCGGGGATCGAGCCGGGCGACCGGATCGTCAGCGTCGACGGCCAGAGCATCGAGTTCTTCCTGGACCTGCAGAGCATCGTCATGCTCGCGGCCGACGAGAAGCTTTCGATCGTCGTCGACCGGAACGGGCAGGACGTCACGCTCTCCGCAACGCCGCGGCGCGTCGAACAGCCTGATCGCCTGGGCGGCACCCACAAGATCGGCGTTCTTGGCATCACCGGGCCGCCGGGTGACTTCCGCCGCGACGATCCAGTGACGGCGGTCGTCCAGGGCGCACGCGAGACTGCCAACATCGTCGAGCGGACGCTGACCTATATCGGGCGGCTGCTTCAGGGTCGCGAGAGCACCGACCAGCTCTCGGGACCGATTCGGATCGGGCAGGTGTCAGGGGCGGTCGTCTCTTCCGGCGGCATTCCGGGGCTGATCTATCTCGCCGCCGTCATCTCGGTCTCGATCGGGCTCTTCAATCTCTTCCCGGTGCCGATGCTCGACGGCGGCCACCTGTTCTTCTACACGATCGAAGCGGTGCGGGGCCGCCCGCTCAGCGCGCGCGTGCAGGATCTCGGGTTCCGCATCGGTTTCGCGCTGGTGATCATGCTGTTCATCTTCGTGACCTTCAACGACATCGCGAATATCTCGGGAATCTTCGTGAAGTCGTAAGAGTTTAGGCGACGTTGCCTAAAGGCCACGTCGCCCCAGAAAAGGGGTCTTCCGGGGGGCGGGTCCAATTGAAAGCACGTCGAATCCTTGCAATAGCTTGGTGGGGCCCCGGCCGCGGGCGGCGCCCTGCAATTGGTCTCGTGTCCAGAAAGAACAGAAAAAGCCGCCAATGCGAGTGAAATGGAGCCGGCACTACTTCCAGGGCTTCCTGGCCACGCTGCTCATTCTTGCCGCGTCGATTCTTGGCGCGACATTCTCTGCTTCCGAGGCGCATGCGACCGTCGTCAGCCGCATCAATGTGGAAGGCAATCAGCGCGTCGACGCTGACACGATCCGCGCCTACCTGGTCATCCGGCCGGGCAAGAATTTCGGCGGCCAGGAAGAGGACGAGTCGCTCAAGGCGCTGTTTGAGACCGGCCTCTTCTCCGACGTGCACCTGAACGTGAGCGGCGCGACGCTCGTGGTGGTCGTCGTTGAAAACCCAGTGATCAACGAGGTCACGTTCGAGGGCAACAAGAAGTTCAAGGACAAGCAGCTTGGAAGCGTCGTCCAGTCGGCGCCGCGCGGTGTGTTCACCCGCGCCAAGGTGCAGAACGACGTAGCGCGCATCCTGGAGCTTTATCGCCGCTCGGGCCGCTTCGAAGCTTCGGTGGACCCGCAGACGATCCAGCTGGCGAACAACCGGGTGAATCTCGTCTTCGTCGTGACCGAGGGGCCGAAGACCGGCGTCGCCGGCATCACCTTCGTCGGGAACCACGCCTTCGGCGACGCGCGGCTCAGGAACGTTATCGCGACCCGGCAGACCGGGATCTTGAGCTTCATCCGCAGCGGCGACAACTATGACCCGGATCAGTTGTCTTCGGACGAGGAGAAGCTGAGGCGCTATTACCTCGATCGCGGCTACGCCGATTTTCAAGTCGTGTCGTCGGTGGCTGAGCTCGACCGTGAGCGGAACGCCTTTTTCATCGTGTTCACGATCAACGAAGGTCCGCGCTACCGGTTCGGAGACATCAACGTCGATTCGTCGATCGCCGGGGTCGACCCGCATACGGTCCAGCGACAGGTCCAGACTAGCAAGGGCGCAGTTTTCTCGAGCGGCAAGGTCGACAAGTCGCTTGAGGCGATCACCCTCTATCTCGCCGCAAATGGCTATCCGTTCGCGCAGGCGCGTCCTCGCCTCGATCGCGATCCCACGACCTTGACGATCAGCGTGACCTACGTCGTCGACGAGGGCGCCCGCGTCTATATCGAGCGCATCGAGGTTCGCGGAAACACGCGAACGCGTGACTACGTCATACGGCGCGAGTTCGACATCGCCGAGGGCGACGCCTTCAACCGCGTCCTGATCGATCGGGCAAAGCGGCGCCTTGAGCTTCTGAACTACTTCTCGAGCGTCAACATAACCACCGAGCCCGGCTCCGCGGACGATCGTGTGGTCGTGGTGGTGACAGTCGTCGAGGAGCCGACGGGCGAGTTCTCGTTCGGAATTGGCTATTCGACCTCGGACGGTGCCGTCGGCGATGTTTCGCTGTCGGAACGGAACTTCCTCGGCCGCGGTTACAACCTTCGCGTGGGTGTGGGTGGCGGCACAAGCACACGGAATTTCGAGGTCTCGTTCACCGACCCCTACTTCCTGGGCCGTCGCATCTCGGCAGGCGTGAACGTTTATCGCCGTGTCTACACAAACACCAACTACCGTTCCTACGACTACGAGACCAACGGTGGCTCGCTGCTCTTCGGATTCCCGATCACCGAGAATTTCACGGTGCAGACGGGGTATCAGGTCGAGCGCAAGAAGATCACGGTCGACGCCAGCAAGTGCGATGTCCCGGATGTCGCCGGCGACAACGTCTCGCGCGCCATCTGCGAGTTGCGAGGAAAGACGCTCGTCTCATCGGTGCTCTACTCGCTGGTTTATGACACGCTCGACAACCACCGCGATCCGCATGACGGCTTCTATGTGAAGTTCACGCAGGAGTTCGCGGGTGTTGGTGGCGATGTGCGCTTCCTGCGGAGCACAGGAAGTGCCTCGTACTATCGCGAGATTCTGCCGGACCGCGACATCGTCGGCCTGATCAAAGTGCAGGGCGGAGATATCTTCGGCGTCGGCGAGAACGTCCGGTTGCTCGATTCCTTCTTCAAGGGCGGCGAGACGGTGCGCGGCTTTGCAAGCTCCGGCTTCGGCCCGCGCGACCCGACGACCGGCGACGCACTCGGCGGCAAGGTGTTCGTCGCCGGCACCGCCGAGGTCCAGTTCCCATTCCCGGTGGTTCCGAAGGAGCTCGGGCTGAAGGGCGCCGTCTTCGTCGATGCCGGCACGCTCTTTGGTACGGATGCGTCGGTCACGACAGGGTCGCCGCTTGATAACAAGGGCATCCGTTCATCGGTTGGCGGCTCGATTCTCTGGGCGTCGCCGCTTGGACCGTTGCGCGCCGACTTTGCCCACGTCATCACGTCCGAAGGCTACGACAAGACCCAGTTCTTCCGGTTCGGCGGCGGCACACGGTTCTGATAGTGTGCGGGCCGGCCGCGTTCAGGCCGGCTCACTCGGTCGCTCGATGCGTGATTCCCGTTTCATCCCGTCGCCGAAGCCGTTGCGACTTGCCGAGGTGGCGGCGCTGGTCGGCGCACGGCTTGTGCGCGGCGACCCGGAAACTCTGATTCATGGCGCGGCACCGCTCGAGGCCGCCGACGCGGGCGATTTGAGCTTCCTCGACAACCCGCGCTACGTGAAGCATCTCGCTTCGACGCGCGCGTCGGCCTGTCTCTGCCAGAAGCGCTACACAGAACGCGTGCCGGTGGGTGTGGCGGTCCTGGAGACGGCCGAGCCCTATCGTGCCTACGCCCGCTACATCGCTGCAGCCTATCCAACGGCACTGCGTTCCGTCGGCTTCTTTGGCCGCGCCGAGCTTTCCGGCACTGTGCATCCCGAGGCGCGTCTTGAAGACGGCGTCCGCGTGGAACCCGGTGCCGTCGTTGGTGCGCGCGTCGAGATCGGGCGCGGCACAGTCATCTCGGCAGGCGCGGTGATCGGCGAGGCCGTCGCGATCGGACGCGACTGCGTGGTCGGCGCCAACGCCGTGATCCAGCATGCGCTGATCGGCAATAGGGTGCTCGTGCATCCGGGCGTCAGCATCGGCCAGGACGGCTTCGGTTTCGTGCCCGGGGCGGCCGGGCATCTGAAGGTCGGGCAGGTGGGCCGCGTCATCGTCCAGGACGACGTCGAGATCGGGGCGAACACGACGATAGACCGGGGCGCCAACCGGGATACCGTGATCGGCGAGGGGACAAAAATCGACAACCAGGTCCAAATCGCCCATAACGTCGAGATCGGCCGGCATTGCCTGATTGTCGCGCAGGTCGGGATTTCCGGCTCGGTCCGGCTCGGCGATTTTGTCGCGATCGGCGGCCAGAGCGGCGTCAACGGGCACGTGAAGATCGGCGATGGCGCGCAGATCGCTGCGGTCAGCACGGTGCACGACGACGTTCCGCCCGGCGCCCGCTGGGGCGGTGTTCCGGCACGCCCGGTGAAGGAATGGTTTCGCGAAATGGTTGCGCTGCGTAGACTTGCCCAGAAGGACCGGGACGACTGACGCCAGAGCCGCCGCGGCGGTTTGGGAGCGATTTGCCGATGGATGAGATCAGGACGCTGGAAGCGGCCGACATCACCAAGATCATGCAGGCGCTGCCGCATCGCTATCCGTTCCTGATGGTGGACCGGATCCGCGACATCAACGGCGACGATTCCTGCGTCGGCATCAAGAACGTGACCTACAACGAGCCGCATTTCCAGGGGCACTTCCCGGGCCATCCGGTGATGCCCGGAGTGCTGTTGATCGAGGGGATGGCGCAGACCGCCGGCGCGCTCTGCGTGCTTTCGCAGACGCTGTCGGGGCCGCCGAAGCTCGTCTACTTCATGACCATCGACAACGCGAAGTTCCGCAAGCCCGTCATTCCGGGCGATACGGTCGAGTATCACGTCCGCAAGATCCGCCGCCGCACCAATATCTGGAGGTTCGCGGCCGAGGCACGCGTCGAGGGTGCCAAGGTCGCCGAAGCGGAAGTGAGCGCCATGCTGGTGGACGGCTGACCTTGGTTGACGTTCATTCGACCGCGATCGTCGAGGATGGAGCGGAGTTGGCGGAGGGGGCGACCGTCGGCCCCTATACAATCGTCGGCCCCGGCGTCAGGCTCGGCAAGGGCGCCAAGATACATCCGCACGTCGTGATCGGCGGGCAGACGACGATCGGCCTCGGTACGGAGATATTCCCGTTCGCAAGTGTCGGCCTGCCGCCGCAGGACAAGAAATATCGCGGCGAGACGAGCCGGCTTGAGATCGGCGCGAACTGCGTCATCCGCGAGCACGTGACGATCAACCCCGGCACCGAGGGCGGAGGCCTGCTGACGACGATCGGCGACAACTGTCTTCTCCTCGTAGGCGCGCATGTGGCGCACGACTGCCACATCGGGAACCATGTGATCCTGGTGAACCACGCGACCCTCGGCGGGCACTGCCGCATCGACGACTACGCCATCCTCGGCGGACTATCCGCCGTGCATCAGTTCGTGCGGATCGGCGAAAGCGGATTTGTCGGCGGCATGTCGGGTGTCGAGAACGACGTGATCCCGTTCGGCTCGGCGATCGGCAATCGCGCCGAGCTCGGCGGGCTCAACATCGTCGGGCTCACCCGGCGTGGCTTCTCGCGTGAGGCGGTCCATCAGCTGCGGCGTGCCTACAGAACGCTGTTCGGGCCGGAGGGCACGCTCAAGGAGCGCGTCGCCGACGTCGAGCAGGAGTTCGCAGGCGACGAGAACGTGAAGAAGATCATCGATTTCATCCGCGCCGGTGGCGATCGTGCGATCTGCACGCCGCGGGCGCGAAACGTCGGAGCGTGACTGCGGTGAGCGGGAGCGCCGGAGCGGGCCCCCCGATCGCAATCCTTGCCGGCGGAGGCCAACTGCCGCGGCTCGTGACGGCCGCGGCGCTGCGCGAGGGCCGGACACCGATCGTTTTCGCGATTGCCGGCGAAGCCGAACCGCAGGCCTTCGCGCCCGCCCCCGTCCACACCGTGCGCTGGGGCGAGCTCGGGCGCCTGTTCCGCCTGACGGAAGAGAACGGCTGCCGCGAGGCGGTCTTCATCGGCTCGATCACGCAGCGTCCCGACTATCGCGCGCTCCGCCCCGATCTCGGCACGATGAAGCTCATTCCCCGCATCCTCCGGCTGATGAGCGGGCGCGACAACGATCTCCTCTCCGGCGTCGCTCGCATCTTCGAGGAGCGAGGCCTGCACGTTGTCAGCCCGCTTTCCGTGGCGCCCGACCTCGCGCTCACCGAGGGCTGCCAGGTCGGCGTCGTCTCGCCGCAATCGGAAGCCGATATCGCCGCGGCGGCGGCCGCGGCGCGAAAGGTCGGCAGCCTCGACATCGCGCAGGCGGCTGTCGCCGTCGATGGAAACGTCGTGGCGGAGGAGGACGCGGCGGGAACCGACGCGCTGCTCGAGCGAGTCGCGCTGCTCCGCCGCGCCGGGACGATCGCAAAGACAGGCGGCGTCCTCGTCAAATGCCTGAAGCCGAAGCAGGACGGGCGGCACGATCTGCCGACAATCGGCCCGACCACGGCCGAGCATGCCAAGAACGCAGGCCTCGCCGGCGTCGCAGCCGAGGCGGGGCGCACCATGCTCGTCGGCCGCGAGGAAACGATCGACGCGTTCCGCCGCGCGGACCTGTTTCTTCTTGGGCTGCCTGTCCAAAAACCCGGGCATGGCTGAGCGCCCGCTCCGCTTCGCGCTGATCGTCGGCGAGGACTTTGGCGATCAGCTCGGCGCGGGCCTGATCGACTCGCTTCGGCGGCTGCGGCCCGAAGCGCGCTTCGTGGGGCTCGCCGGCGTGCGGATGGAGGCGCGCGGGATGGCGAGCTTCTTTCCGATCTCCGACGTTGCCGTCATGGGGCTTGGCTCGGTCGTCGCGCACCTGCCGCGGATCATCCGCCGCGTGCACCAGACGGTCGATGCCGTGCTCGCCGCTGAGCCGGATGTGCTCGTCATCATCGACAGCCCGGACCTCACCCATGCCGTGGCAAAGCGCGTTGCGCGGCGGCGCCCGGACCTGCCGATCGTCGACTACGTTTCACCAACCGTTTGGGCGTGGCGCGCCTACCGCGCCCGCCGGATGACGCGCTATGTCGACCATGTGCTCGCGCTCCTGCCGTTCGAGCCGGAGGCGCATCGGCGGCTGGGGGGCCCGCCTTGCACCTATGTCGGGCACCCGCTCGTCGAGCGCCTCGCCGAGCTGCAGCCCGCTCCGGGAGAGCGCGCGCCGCTTGGAGAACGGCCGGTGCTCGTTGTGCTTCCGGGCAGCCGCCGCACCGAGATCGATCGGCTGATGACGCCGTTCGGCGAGGCTGTCGCGAAGATCGCGGCGGCACTGCCGAACGTCGAAGTATTGCTCCCTGCCGTCCCGCACCTTGCCGATGAAATTTCTGCGCGCGCCGCCAGCTGGCCGCGTCGGCCGAAGATCGTGCACGGCGAGGCGGAGAAATTTGCCGCGTTCCGGCGCGCAGATGCGGCGCTTGCCGCGTCGGGAACCGTGACGCTGGAGCTTGGTCTATCCGGCGTGCCGATGGTGGTCGCATACCGTGTCGATCCGGTCGCGCGGCTCCTGAAGCCGTTCCTGAGCGTGCCTTCGATCGTGCTGACGAACCTGATCCTCGGCGAGAATGCGGTGCCCGAGTTCCTCGACGACGACGGCTCGCCCGACGTGCTGGCGCGCGAGACATTGGCACTCCTCACCGACAGCGAGAAGCGCCGGGTGCAGGTCAAGTCGCTCGAACGGATGGCAGCGCTGACCGCGCTTCCGGACGGCGTGCACCCGAGCGACAAGGCGGCGGCGATCATCGTCGAGGCTGCGGAACATGGCGCCGGACGGCGCGCCAAGCGGCTACGCGGAGAAGCGTAGGTCTTACGCCGCCTGGTCCTCGATCCGCGCGAGACTCTCCGCGCGGCCGAGCGCGATCAAAACGTCGAAGATCGGCGGAGAGGCGGCGCTCCCGGTGAGCGCCGCGCGGAGCGGCTGCGCCACCTTCCCGAGCTTCACGCCCTCCTTCTCGGCGAAGGCCCGGATGGCGCTCTCAAGCGCGTCGGCCTCCCACGCAGCGGGGCCGAGGTGCTTCACGAGGCGCCCAAGCCGCGAACGCGCGTCGGCATCGAGGAGCGCGGTCGCCTTCTCGTCAAGCGCAAGCGGGCGCTTGGCAGTCAGGAATTGTGCCGAACGGAAAAGCTCAGTCAGCGTCTTCGCCCGTTCCTTCAGCGCAGGCAGCAGCGCGTCGAGGGCCGGGCGGATGCGGTCAAGCTCGGCGGCGAAGGCCGCGCCGCCTTCAAGCTCCGGCAGGATCGCCTGCAGCCGCTTCAGCACGTAGCCGTTGCTGCTGCTGCGGATGTAGTGACCGTTCAGGCTTTGCAGCTTTTCGAAGTCGAAGCGCGCCGCCGCCTTGTTGATAGCACTGAGAGAGAACCATTTGGCGGCCTGTTCGCTGGAGAAGATTTCGTCGTCGCCGTGCGCCCAGCCGAGCCTCGCCAGGTAGTTCCGAAGCGCCTCGGGGAGGTAACCCATGGCGCGGTAGGCATCGACGCCGAGCGCTCCGTGGCGCTTGGAAAGCTTGGCGCCGTCCGGCCCGTGGATCAGCGGCAGGTGCGCCCATTCGGGGATAGGCCAGCCCATTGCCTCGTAGATGATGGTCTGCCGGCCGGCGTTGGTCAGGTGATCGTCGCCGCGGATCACATGCGTCACGCCCATGTCGTGGTCGTCGACGACGACGGCGTGCATGTAGGTCGGCGAGCCGTCGGACCTGAGGATGATGAAGTCGTCGAGGTCCTTGTTGGGAAAGGCGATCCGCCCCAGCACCTGGTCGTGGATCACCGTCTCGCCGTCGAGCGGCGCCTTGATGCGGACGACAAACGGCGCGCCGGGAGGCGCCTCGCTTGGATCACGCTCGCGCCAGCGGCCGTCGTAGCGCGCAAAGCGCCCTTCGGCCTTGGCCTTGTCGCGCATCGCCTGAAGCTCCGCCGGCGTCTCGTAGGCGCGATAAGCCTTACCGCGGCGCGACAGCTCTTCGGCGACCTCGCGGTGACGCGCGGCGCGGGCGAACTGGTAGAAGGGCTCGCCGTCCCAATGAAGCTCAAGCCAGGAAAGCCCGTCGAGGATGGCGGCAATCGCCGCATCGGTCGAGCGCTCGCGGTCGGTGTCCTCGATGCGAAGCAGCATCTTGCCGCCCGTGTGCCTGGCGTAGAGCCAGTTGAAGAGCGCAGTGCGCGCTCCGCCGATGTGGAGAAAGCCGGTCGGGGAGGGGGCGAAGCGCGTGACGACGGAAGTAGGCATTGGCGGGGCGGTCCGATTGGACGCCCCTGTATCATGTGAAGGCGAGCGAGCGTAGCCCGGACGGAGGCGGTGGCTGCGGCCCCGACAGCGGGAATGCGCGGCTACAGGATCGCTTGCACGACGAACATGATGACTGCCATCGCGATGATGTACCCAGTCTCGGTATAGATCGCGTAAGTGCTCTTCTTGGCGAACATGCCGTTCGCTACGATGAAGGCCGCAATCGTCAGCACGATCAGGATGATGGTGAGCAGGGCATTGTTCGCTGCCGTCACACCGAAGAGCCACGCAAGCAAGAATATGCCGACGATCTGCGCAACCATCGCACCGATCGGCATGGCGCCCGCGCCGCCGAGCTCGACCCCAACCCCTTCGGCCCATTTCCCGCCGAACAGCGCCGGCGAATACCAGAGCCACCCAAGCAAGAACGACAGAACCGCCCCGACGACGACGGCGAGCCAGTTCACGTTCGCCGTGATCTCTTGCATTGCAACCCTCCCCCCTCGGAGCTGTATTTAAGGCATATGTTAAATAATAGCGAAGCGCAAGGACAGGTTCCTCTGCCCAGCAAAGCCTGCACGCAGAAGGGGAGACTTAAAATTGAAGCAACTGACAAATGGAATAGTGAGACTTCGGTTGGATGAATGGCAATCTCAATCCGCAGGCGCCGGATGGCATCCTCCGCAAACGATCACCGACTGCAGGCGATCCAGAACGAGATTCTGGAGATGATTGCCTACGGCGAGCCGGTGCGCGTCGTCGCCGACGTCCTGTGCCATCGAATCGAGGAGCTTGCGCCGGAGGCAATCTGCTCCGTTCTTTCGGTGGACAAGCACGGCATCCTCCATCCCGTCGCGGCGCCGAGCCTCCCTGCCAGCTACTCGGCGGCCCTCGACGGCTTTGCGATCGGTCCGGTGGCCGGCTCGTGCGGCACGGCGGCGTTCCGCGGCGAGCCGGTCATGGTCAAGGACATCGCTACCGATCCGCTGTGGGAGGACTACCGCGCGCTGGTCGAGCCGCTTGGACTCGAGGCCTGTTGGTCCAGTCCGATCAAGGCGCGCGGCGGAAGGGTGATCGGCACGTTCGCCCTCTATTATCGCAGCAAGCGGGGGCCGAGCGAGATTGAGCGCCTCGCCGTCGATACCTGCGTGCATCTCTGCGCGATCGCCCTCGAACAGACGGAGATCCACGCGAGAAACCATGAGCTTGCCTTCTTCGACACGCTGACCGGGCTGCCGAACCGCTTCCACGCCGACATGCTCATGCGGCAGAAGGTCGAGCAATCGGCGGTAGGCTTAGGCCTCCTCCTGATAGACATCGACAACCTGAAAATCACCAACGACACGCTCGGGCACGCGGTCGGCGACGAACTGATCCGGCAGGTCGCGCGCCGTATCGCGGAGACGGTCACGCCCGGAACGGCATGCCGGATCGGCGGCGACGAGTTCATCGCAATCCTCGACGATTGCCGCCCGCCGGAGAAGCTGCGCCGGATCGCCCAGCGCATTCTGGCGAGCATGGAGGCGCCCTTCGTGGCGGAAGAGCACACGATCGTTCCGCATGTCACGATCGGCGGTGCGCTCTACGGCCGGGACGGCAACGACATCGATACGCTACGGCAAAACGCCGACCTCGCGCTCTACGACTCAAAGAGCAGCGGCCGCGGACGCTTCATCGAGTACAGCGCAACGCTCCGGACCGCGATGACCGAGCACATGAAGCGCGTCAATGAACTGGAGGCGGCGCTCAAGGAGGATCGCGTCGTTGCGCACTACCAGCCCGTCGTTCGCCTCGACACGAAGGAGATCATCGGGGTCGAAGCGCTTGCGCGGCTCGTGACCCGAGATGGCGGAGTTGTTGCTGCCGGCTACTTCCATGCGGCGCTGAGCGAGCCGCGCGTTGCTCGCCGGTTGACCGGCGTTATGTTGAGGCGCGTCGCTCGCGACGTCCGCGCGTGGATAGATCTCGGAATTCCCTTCCAGCATGTCGGCGTGAATGTCTCGATGGCGGACTTTCAGTGCGATGACCTGCCGGCGTGCATCACGAAGGCCTTCGGCGACGTCGACGTGCCGCTGAAGCATGTCATCCTCGAGGTGACCGAGACCGTCTTCGTCGGCGGCGGCGACAAGGTGGTTGCTTCGGTCGTTGAGCGCCTGCGATCGCTCGGGCTTCGCGTGGCGCTCGACGATTTCGGCACTGGCTACGCTTCGCTCACGCACCTGCTGACCTTTCCGGTCGACGTCCTCAAGATCGACAAGTGCTTCGTGAACAGGCTTGGCGGCGATACCCCAGGCGCCGTCATCGTCGATGCGCTCATCGACATCGCCGCAAAACTTGGGATGCGGATCGTGGCAGAAGGGATTGAGACGGCGGAGCAGGCCGAACATCTGATAGCGCTTGGCTGCGTGCTCGGGCAGGGTTTTCTCTACCATCGCGCCGCCTCCTTCGAAGAGACGACGAACCGGCTGCTCCGCGAAGCGCAGGAGTTGCAGGTTCCGCCGCCACCACAATCCGCCCGCGCACGCCATGTTGCCTGACCGCACCTGCGCCGAGCGTGCTCAATCATGGTAGGCTTCAGCATGCTAGGGCGATTCCTCCTGGTAGGGATGTCTGCCTCGATGGCGCAGTTCGCAGTTGCGGCGGCGCCGACGGTCTCGGGAGTGGACGCCGAGAGGCCAGCCGAGCTGCGTCTTTCTTGCATCGGGGCGATGCATACCAAGGACATTCCGCCGCCCGGCAGCCGGGTCATGGCGGACGGTCTGATCGATTTCGCCGGGAGGCGCGTGCAGGGCTTCGGATTGGGCGGCCAGCCGATCCTGGTGCTGACCGCGTCGAATGTGCGCTTCGGCTCTTCGCCGCAGGTGGACCCGGCGGGCGGCAACATTGTCGAGGGCTGGATCGACAGGGCGAGCGGCAGGACCCGAATTATCGTGCGCTCTCCGCGAACTCCGTCGGATATCGAGATCGAGATGACACTCGACTGCAAGTTCGAAGAGCCGGTTTCGTAGCGATCTGTTCGATTGCGGCCGGTTGCTTGCCGCCTGATCCGCCGGGCCCTGGCCGCCGGCCTTGGCTTTCCGCCCACGATTTGCCAGATAACCCGCGAAACTGATCGCCAATCACAGCTGCATCGAATGACCGCCGTCGACGCCCCGCCCCGCGAAGCGGGGCAGGATTTCATCCGCGATATCATCCGCGCCGACCTCGATGCAGGTCGCCACCGGGCGGTCGTCACCCGCTTTCCACCGGAGCCGAATGGCTACCTCCACATCGGCCACGCCAAGTCGATCTGCCTGAACTTCGGCGTGGCGGAAGAGTTCGGTGGGCACTGCGCGCTCCGCTTCGACGACACCAACCCGGCGAAGGAGGAACAGGAATACATCGACGCGATCAAGCACGACGTTCGCTGGCTCGGCTTCGACTGGCGCGAGCGGCTCTTCCACGCGTCCGACAATTTTGAGCAGCTCTACGCGTGGGCCGAGCATCTGGTCAAAGCCGGCAAGGCGTATGTCGACGACCAGAGCCAGGAGGAGATGCGGGCAAGCCGCGGCACGTTGACAGAGCCCGGCCGGAACAGCCTGTTCCGCGACCGCAGCATGGAGGAGAATCTCGATCTCTTCCGCCGCATGCGCGCCGGAGAATTCCCGAACGGCACGCGCGTGCTCCGCGCCAAGATCGATATGGCGTCGGGCAATATCAACCTCCGCGATCCCGTGCTCTATCGCATCTTGAACGCGCCGCATCCGCGCACCGGCACCAAGTGGCACATCTATCCGAGCTATGATTTCGCGCATGGGCAGTCGGACGCGATCGAGGGTGTAACGCACTCGCTCTGCACGCTCGAGTTCGCGGACCATCGCCCGCTCTACGACTGGTTCCTGGACAATCTCCCGGTGCCCTCGCGACCGCGGCAGATCGAGTTCGCGCGGCTGAACCTGACCCACACCGTGCTTTCAAAGCGCGTGCTGACGGGCCTCGTGCGCGACGCCCATGTCTCCGGCTGGGACGACCCGCGCATGCCGACGCTTGCGGGGCTTCGCCGCCGCGGCGTCCCGCCTGAAGCGATCCGCGACTTCGTCAAGGCGATCGGGGTGGCGCGCGCCGACAGCGTCGTCGACATCGCGATGCTCGAGCACGCCGTGCGCGAGATCCTGAACCGAACGGCGCTTCGCCGCATGGCGGTGCTCAGGCCGCTCAAGGTCATCATCGACAACTATCCGGAGGGACAGATCGAAGAGCTCGACGCGGTCAACAACCCGGAGGACCCGACGGCCGGAACGCGGAAGGTGCGCTTCGGCCGGAAAATCTACATCGAGCGCGACGACTTCATGGAAGACCCGCCGAAGAAATACTTCCGCCTCGCGCCCGGGCGCGAGGTCAGGCTGCGCTACGCATACTTCGTCACCTGCCGCGAAGTGGAGAGGAACGCCGCCGGCGCAGTCGTCGCGCTCCGCTGCACCTATGATCCGGATACGCGCGGCGGCAACACGCCTCCCGACGGACGCAAGGTGAAGGCGACGCTGCACTGGGTGGCGGCCGCGGACGCTGTCGAAGCGGAGGTCCACCTCGTCAATCAGCTCTTCGTAAACCCGAGCCCTGATATTTCTAACTTCGCCGCCGAGCTCAACCCGAACTCGCTCGAAGTGCTCGCCGGGGCGATGCTGGAGCCGGCGGCCGTCGCCTCGAACTCCGACGCGCATATGCAGTTTGAGCGGCAGGGTTATTTCGTGCGCGATCCCGACGGCCCCGCCGGAAAGCCGATCTTCATTCGTACGGTCGGGTTGCGAGACACCTTCTCGAAGACGCTGAAGACATAAGGCGCTACAACGCCAGGGTGAGCTTCGGGGTTGGGGGGCCCCCGGCGCATGAGCGAGCCCGGCACCGATTTCCCGACGCGCGAGGCGGCTTCGGACGAGCGACGCCGCGCGACGTTTCGCAATGCGCGGTTCGCCTCCTTGCTGTGGCGGATCCGGTGGCGCGCTGCCGATATTGTTGCGGCCCTTCGAGAAAGCCTCCAGCACGAGCTTGAAGAGCGCGCCGGAATCCGCTGGCTCGCCGTCGCGTTCTGTGCCGGCGCCGCGGTCTACTTCGTGCTGCCACGCGAGCCGCTCCTCTTCGCGCTCGCGTTTCTGACCCTCGCCTTCGGCATCGCCGCGACGGCAGCCTACCAGCGCGGCGTTGCGTGGCGGCTTGCCGCGCTCGTCGCGATCTTCCTCGCGGGAGCAACGGCGGCGAAGCTCAGGGTCGACGCGCTTGACGGCCCGCAAGTCACGCAGGCGGCGACGGTTGCGCTCTCGGGCCGCGTTATCGACCGCGAGAGCCGGACGGAGCTCCGTCCGCGCATCGTCCTCGACACCATCGGTTCGAGCGACCTTGCGCCGATAGAGACGCCACGACGCATCCGCCTGACAGTCTCGGAACGCTACGGCCTGCCCGAGCTCGGGGCGCGCGTGTCGCTCCGCGCGAGACTGATGCCGGTCGGCGGCCCGATCGTTCCCGGCGGCTACGATCCGCACCGGCAGGCCTATTTCGATGGGATCGGTGGGAGCGGTTTCCTGCTCGGAGGATGGAAGGAGGAGGAGCCGCCGGCGGCTTTTTCAGCAGATCTCTTTGTAAGGCGCGTCCGCCAGGCTGTGGTCGAGCGGATCGCAGCCGTCGAGCCGGGGGAGGCCGGGGCCGTGGCGGCGGCGCTCCTTGTCGGCGATCGAAGTGGGATCTCGCAGACGACCAACGAGAACCTTCGCATCGCGGGTCTCGCGCATATCCTCGCCATCTCCGGCCTGCACATGATGCTGATCGCCGGCACGGCATTCTTTTTCGTGCGGGCGCTCTTCGCGCTCTCGCCGCGCCTCGCACTCGCTTATCCCATCCGGAAATGGGCGGCGGGGGCTGCCCTCTCTGTCGTCACCATCTATCTCGCGCTCTCCGGCGGCGGTGCTGCGACGGTGCGCGCCTACGTGATGGCGTCGATCGTTTTCACGGCGATCCTTCTCGACCGGCCGGCGATCTCGATGCGCAATCTCGCAATCGCGGCGTTCGTCGTCGTCGTGCTCGGTCCGGAGAGCGTCATGGAGCCGGGCTTTCAGATGTCGTTTTCCGCTGTCGTCGCGCTGATCGCGCTTTGGGAATATTGGCGCGACCGGCAGGTGCGCCGGCTCGCCGATCCTGACGTTGTGCCGGGCTTCCATGTTGCGCGATTTCTGTGGCGCGCAGTCGTCGGCGTAGCGCTCACGACGCTTGCCGCGGGGCTCGCGACCGGGCCCTTTGCCGCCTACCACTTCGAGCGCGTCGCGAGCTATTCGCTGCTCGGCAATCTTCTCGCGGCACCGCTTGTCTCAGTCGTGATCATGCCGTCCGGCCTGATGGCGCTCGTCGCGATGCCGTTCGGGCTGGAGGCGCTGCCGCTCCACGTCATGGGGCGCGGGATCGACGCGCTGCTTGCGGTCGCCGCCTGGGTCGCGTCGCTGCCGGGGGCCGAGTTGCACGCACCGCATATCGCACCGCTTTCGCTCCTTCTGATCGTCACCGGCATGCTCTGGCTCTGCCTCTGGCGCCTACGCTGGCGACTCTTTGGGCTGCCGGTGATCGCGGTCGGGCTTCTGTCGATTCCCTTCCTCATCGACCCGCCCGACATCCTCGTGGCACCGGACGGCAAAGCGGTCGCCGTGCGCGATCCGGGCGGCGTTCTCCGTGTCTCCGGCGCGCGCGCCGGCTCCTATGTGGTCGAGCAGTTCTTCGACGAGGAGGGTCCGCCGCCGACCGACGGCGCAACGCTCACGGCCGGCACGCGCTGCGACAAGCTCGCGTGCCTTCTCGGCGCCAAGGATGGAGTCGAAGTGAGCCACGTTCTCGATCCGCGCGCGTTCGCCGAGGATTGTCGGCGGGAAAGCGTGATCGTCACGGCGCTTCGCGCTCCGGCAGACTGCGCGGCGCAACTCGTGATCGACGCCGGCAGGCTCTCAAGCACCGGCGCGGAAGCCGTCCGGGTCGCGGTTAGAGACGGGAAGCCGGTGTTCCGCGTGACGGCGGATCGCTCCGAAACGCCGCGGCCCTGGCAGGCGCGCTAGTACTTCCTCAAGAGCCCTGTGAGCCGGCCTTGGATGCGCACGCGGTCGGGGCCGAAGATGCGCGTCTCGTAGGCGGCGTTCGCAGCTTCGAGCGCAATTGACGCGCCGCGCCGGCGAAGCCGCTTCAGCGTCGCCTCCTCGTCGTCGATCAGCGCGACGATGATGTCGCCGGTGTTCGCCGTGTCCTGCTTCTTCAGGATGATCGTATCGCCGTCGAGAATGCCCGCATCGATCATGGAATCACCGCGTACCTCGAGCGCGAAGTATTCGCCGCCGCTCAGCATCTCCGGCGGAATTGCGATCGAATGGCTGTGCACCTGGATGGCAGAGATCGGCACGCCTGCGGCGATCC
This sequence comes from uncultured Alphaproteobacteria bacterium, assembly GCA_963761005.1. Lineage (GTDB taxonomy): Bacteria > Pseudomonadota > Alphaproteobacteria > Rhizobiales > Afifellaceae > DASWJZ01. The sequence goes on along the minus strand of CAVXFK010000013.1, from coordinate 95,045 downwards.
GGCCCATGACGGGAATCGCGACCGAATCGTTGGCGGCCTCCTCGCGGCGCGCTTGCGGCTCCGGCGCCTTGCCGAGCCGGCCCTCGATGACGTTCGGTCGGAAGCCGCGCTGCCGCATTGCCGCGAAGCTCGGATTGACCGCATCAGGGAGGCGGATGACCTCAAGCGCGCGCGCCCGATTCGGTAGCCGGCGAATGAAGCCGCGCTCCTCGAGCGCCGTGATCAGCCGGTGGATCCCCGACTTCGAGCGAAGGTCCAGCGCGTCCTTCATCTCGTCGAAAGACGGCGGGATTCCGCTCTCCTTGAGCCGCTCATTGATGAACAGAAGGAGTTCGAGTTGCTTTCGCGTCAGCATCGTTCCGGCTCGCCCCTCACATCGTGATCTTGTGTACAAATCACGAACGGACACTACATGTTCACCGAGTGTTCCACAATACCCCTTAATTTCGCGTGAAAGGGTGCAAAGGAGCTGATCAGTGCCCGAGGAGAAGTACCGGAACGGTGTCGCCGGCAGCGGCGGCAGGCGCGCGGATCGGGCGGACGATGAGCGCGTCGGCGGCGGCGAGCGTCGAGAGCATCGAGGAATCCTGGACGTCGAACGGCGTCGCCTCGAGCCCGTCCGCCGTCTCGGCGAGCCGCGCGCGGACGTAGTCCTGCCGCGCGTCGTTCTCTGGCATCGGCATGCGGAGCTTTGCGGTCGCCGTGTTCGCGGTCGTGGGCAAGCCGAGCATGGCGCGAAGGAGCGGCTTCAGGAAAAGCTCAGCGCAAACGAAGGTCGAGACCGGGTTGCCCGGAAGCCCGAGCACGCGCATTTCGCCGAGCCGCCCGACCATCAGCGGCTTTCCAGGCCGCATCGCGATCTTCCAGAAGTCGAGCTTGAGCCCGCGATCCTTCAGCGCATCCTGCACGAGGTCGTGCTCGCCGACCGAGGCGCCGCCTGACGTGACGAGGATGTCGGCGCCGACCGCGCGGTCGACGAAGGCGGAGATCGCCTCCCGCTTGTCCGGTGCGATGCCAAGGTCGATTGCGTCGCCGCCGATCTCATTGACGAGTGCCGCAAGCCCAATCCCGTTCGACGAGACGATCTGATCCAGCCCAGGCTTTGCGCCCGGCGGGACCAGCTCGTCGCCGTTCGCGAGAATTGCGACACGCGGTTTCCGCCGCACGCCAAGCGCGGCGTGACCCATTGAGGCAGCAAGCGAAATGGCATGCGGGCCAAGACGCGTGCCGGCATACAGCCGCGCGTCGCCAGCGCGGAAATCGAGGCCGGCGCGCCGGATGTGGCGACCGGCCGATGTCGGCTCCACGACCTCGACCATATCGCCGGCGCGCTTCGCGTTCTCCTGGATCAGGATAGCGTCGGCGCCGTCCGGCACCGGCGCGCCGGTGAAGATACGAACGGCCTGGCCCGGCCCGAGCGCGCCTGGAAAATGCTCGCCCGCCCGCGACATGCCGACGACCTTGAGGCGCGCGCCGGCCTTCGCCTCGGCGGCACGGACTGCGTAGCCGTCCATGGCGGAGGCAGGGAAGGGGGGGTGCGTCAGCAGCGCCTTTACGTCTTCCGCGAGGACGCGCCCACGCGCCTCGGCGAGTGACATCTCCTCGGCCGTGAGCGGCGTGACGCCGGCCAGGAGCCGCGCCACTGCCTCGTCGACGGGAAGGAGGCTCATCCTACTTCTGCGCCCGCCAATCGCCGGAGCGGCCGCCGGTTTTCTCCTCAAGCCGGATATCGGTGATCCGCATTCCGCGGTCGACCGCTTTCGCCATGTCGTAGATCGTCAGGCAGGCAGTTGCGACCGCGGTCAGCGCCTCCATCTCGACGCCCGTCTTCGCCTCGACCTTGGCAAAGGCGCTCACGCGGAGGCCGGGGAGCGCTGGGTCCGGCGCGATGTCGACAGATATCTTGGAGAGCGCCAGCGGATGGCAGAGCGGGATCAGCTCCGCGGTCCGCTTCGCGGCCATGATGCCGGCGATCCGCGCGGTCGCGATCACGTCGCCCTTCTTGGAATTGCCGGAGAGGATCAAGTCGAGCGTCTCTTTCGCCATGACGACTGCACCGCTCGCGGTCGCCGTGCGCGTGGTCACGGCCTTCTCGCCGACATCGACCATGTCGGCACGCCCGTCAGCGGCAAGATGCGTCAGGCGCGTGCTCATGCAGCCGCCTCGGCCTTCTCGCGTTGAAGCAGAGCGCGCGTCGCCACTGCCACGTCGTCTTGCCGCATCAGGCTTTCGCCGACGAGGATCGCGCGAATGCCGGCGACGCCAAGACGTGCCACGTCGGCCGGTGTGAAGATGCCGCTCTCGCCGACCAGCAGGCGGTCTGCCGGAACGAGCGGCGCCAGCCGCTCGGCGGTCGCGAGCGTCGTCTCGAAGGTCTTCAGATCGCGGTTATTGATGCCGAGGAGCGGCGAGGCGAGGTTCAGCGCCCGCTCAAGCTCCGCCTCGTCATGGACCTCGACCAGCACGTCCATGCCGAGCGCGTGCGCCACCTCTTCGAGCGCCTTCGCCTCGGCGTCCGTCACCGCCGCCATGATGATCAGTACCGCGTCGGCGCCGAAGGCGCGCGCCTCGAAGACCTGGTAGGGGTCGAACAGGAAGTCCTTGCGGAGCGCCGGCAGGCGGCTCGCCTCGCGCGCGGCGGTCAGGAACGCGAGCGCGCCCTGGAAAGACGGCGCGTCGGTCAAAACCGAAAGGCACGCTGCACCACCCGCCTCGTAGGCCTTCGCCAAGGCTGGCGGATCGAAGTCGGCGCGGATCAGGCCTTTGGACGGGCTCGCCTTCTTGATCTCGCCGATAAGCGCCACGCCGTCCGCCGCGACCTTGCGGCGGAGCGCTTCGGTGAAGCCGCGTGGCGGCTCTTCATGCGCTATCTGCGCCTTCAGCTCCGCAAGGGGCGTCGCCACCTTCGCGGCGGCAATCTCCTGCCGCTTGTAGGCTTCGATCGTCTTCAGGATGTCGGCCATGGCCTGTCTTCTTGCTTGAGCATGATCTTGTCCGAGAACCGGTCTCCATTTTTCGGGATCATGCTTTAGCCGTTCGACACTGCGACGAGCTTATCGAGCGCCTTCAGCGCGGCGCCGGAATCGATCAACTCCCGCGCCCGGTCGGCCGCATCGGAAAGGAGCCCCGACTTGCCGGCGACCATGAAGCCGGCCGCGGCGTTCATCACGACGACGTCGCGAAAAGGTCCAAGCTCGCCCTTCAGCACGCGGCGAAGCGCCTTGGCGTTCTCCTCCGGCGTCCCGCCCAGAAGCGCCTCCGGGTCGACCGGATCGACCCCGAACTCGCCCGGCTCGACCTGGAAGGCGCGCACGTTGCGTTCCTTGAGCTCAGCGACGTAGGAGACGCCGGTCAGCGAAAGCTCGTCGACCCCGGCGCCCTCGCCGAAGCTTCCATGCACCACCCACGCCGTCTCCGCGCCGAGCGACGCGAGCACGTTCGCGATCGGCTCCACCCATTCGCGCCCGAAGACGCCGAGCACGTAGCGCTTCACACTCGCTGGATTGCAGAGCGGCCCGAGGAGATTGAAGACGGTGCGCGTGCCAAGCTCGGCGCGCGAGGGGCCGACATGCTTCATCGCCGCGTGGTGGGCCGGCGCGAACATGAAGCCGATCCCAGCCTCGCGGATGCACTCGGAGATCTTCTCGGGCGAGAGATCGATCTTGACGCCGAGCTGGCCGAGCACGTCGGCGGAGCCGGACTTCGAGGAAAGCGCGCGGTTGCCGTGCTTGGCGACGGGAACGCCGCCTCCCGCGACCACGAAAGCGGAGCAGGTCGAGATGTTGTAGGTGCCCGACGCGTCGCCACCGGTTCCGACGACGTCGATCGCCCCCTCCGGCGCCATGACCTTTGTCATCTTGGCGCGCATGGCTTTGACCGCTCCGGCGATCTCGTCGACCGTCTCGCCGCGCACACGGAGCGCCATCAGGAAGCCGCCGATCTGGCTCGGCGTCGCCTCGCCCGACATGATGATATTGAAGGCGGCTTCCGCTTCCTCGTGCGTCAGCGGTTCACGCGCGGCGGCCTTGGCGAGGAAGATTTTCATTTCGGAGGACATTTCAGGCCGCCCGTCGTCCGGCACGCGCGTTGAAGGCGCGCGCGATCTTCAGAAAATTCTCCAGGATACGGTGCCCGTGCTCCGAGGCGATCAATTCCGGGTGGAACTGCACGCCGTGCACCGGATCGGTCCTGTGCTGCAGCCCCATGATGACACCGTCCTCGGTATGCGCCGTCTCTTTCAGGCTCTCCGGCATCGTCTCCGGCGCGATCGTCAGCGAGTGGTAACGGGTCGCCTGGAAGGGACCGTTGATGCCGTGGAAGATGCCCTCGCCCTCATGGAAGATGGTCGAGAGCTTGCCGTGCATCAGCGTCGGCGCGCGCACGATCTTGCCGCCATAGGCCTGGCCGATCGCCTGATGTCCGAGGCAGACCCCAAGCAGCGGGACGGCGCCGTTCGCCTGCCGGACCAGCTCGAGGCAGATACCCGCCTCGTTCGGCGTGCAGGGGCCGGGCGACATCACGATCGCCTCCGGCTCGCGCGAAAGCGCGTCCTCGACCGTGATCTTGTCGTTCCTGAAGACGGCCGGCTCCGCCCCGAGCTCGCCGAGATAGTGGACGAGATTCCAGGTGAAGCTGTCGTAATTGTCGATGACGAGGAGCATCTTCCAGCCGGACGCCACGATTCCCGGCCAATTAGGCGGGGTGGGGCACGCGGGTCAAGAAAGGGTTGGCGTTACCGAACAGGCCGCCGGCTCCGGTTTCTTGCCCGATTTGGGGCTAGGCTACGCCGCAAGGCCTCAGGCTGAAACAAGCTCGGACAACGGCAATGCACGCAAGAACGCTCACGATGGGCGCGGTCGCCCAAGGGTTGTTCGCGAGCGGAGAGCGGCTCGCAGCGCTCGGCACGCGCCCACTGGTCGCAACTCGCGCCTACTGTCCCCTTTGCGCCTGGCTCGCGAAGCGGCGCGCCTCGTCGGCGGCTTTGAAAACGCCGGCGGCCTTGGCGATGCACTCCTGCTGCTCCGATTCCGGGTCTGAGTCCGCAACGATGCCGGCGCCGGCCTGCACGTAGACCTTGCCGTCCTTCACCATCGCGGTTCTGAGCACGATGCAGGTGTCCATCGCCCCGTCGGCGGAGAAATAGCCGACGCAGCCGGCATAGGGCCCGCGCTTTTCCTTCTCCAGTTCGTCGATGATCTCCATTGCGCGCACCTTCGGGGCGCCGGAGACAGTGCCGGCCGGAAAACCGGCGACGAGCGCATCGAGCGCGTCCTGGTCGGACCTGAGCTGCCCCACCACGTTCGACACGATGTGCATCACGTGGCTGTAGTGCTCGAGGAAGAACTGATCGGTGACCTTGACCGTGCCGATCGTCGACACGCGCCCGGCGTCGTTCCGCCCGAGGTCGAGAAGCATCAAATGCTCGGCGCGCTCCTTCGGGTCGGCGAGAAGCTCTTCGCCGAGGCGCTTGTCGTCCTCCGGCGTCTTTCCGCGCGGTCGCGTTCCGGCGATCGGGCGGATCGTCACCTCGCCCTCGCGCACGCGCACCAGGATCTCGGGGCTCGAGCCGACGATCGAGAAGCCGTCGAAGTCGAGGAAATAGAGGAACGGCGAGGGGTTCACGCGGCGAAGCGCGCGATAGAGTGAGAACGCGGGAAGCGGAAACGGCGCCTCGAAGCGCTGCGACAGCACGACCTGAAAGATGTCGCCGGCGGCGATGTAGTCCTTGGCGCGCGCGACCATTGCCTTGTACTCGTCCGGCGTGGTGTTGGATGCGACTTCGCCTGAGAGCGCAACATCGGCCGGCTCCGGCGCGTGGTCGACCGGCCGGTCGAGCGCGTCGATCACGTCGATCAGCCGGTTGATCGCGCGGTCGTAGGCGGCGCGCGGCGCGACGCCGGCTTCGGGCCTGACCGTTGTGACCACGGTCAGCTCGTCCTTCACCCCGTCGAAGATCGCGACGATGCGCGGGCGGATCAGTACCGACATCGGGGACGCGCACCGCCTCCGGGTTCGGGCGCGGCAGCTCCTCCATGAGCCGCACCATGTCATAGGCGAGATAGCCGAAGACGCCGGCCGCCATCGGCGGCAGGTCGGGGGGCACGGCGATGCGGCTTTCGTCGATCAGCCGGCGCAGTGCTGTGAGTGTGTCGTCGGGCGAGGGCGTGAAGCGCGAGAGGTCGGGTGCGTGCGCGGTCTCGGCCTTCGCACCTTCGGCGCGGAAGACGAGGTCGGGATCGAATCCGAGCATCGAATAGCGGCCGCGCACCGCGCCGCCCTCGACCGATTCAAGCAGGAAGGCGTTCCGCCGGTTTCCGGCAAGCTTCAGGAAGGCGGAGACCGGCGTCTCCAGGTCGGAGACGAGGCGTGTGAACACGAGCTGCGGCGCGCCTTCCGTGTAGCGCGCCTCGAAGCTCCCAAAGGCCGGCTCTATCTGCATCGCGGCAACATGCCTAGAAGCCGCGTCATTGCGTTTGCGTTTGGCCGGTGAGTTGGCGGAAGGCCGCGTCGTTGACCGAAACCGTGCGCGAGGCGAGGAGCTGCTGGTTGTAGGTGCTGAGCACATCCTGCTCGAGCGCCTTCGAAAGCTGGCTCTAAATCGTGGTCGCGTCGGAGGACTCGGCGAAGAAGGCCGGTGCGGTCACCTTGTCGACGTGGAGGAGGATGCGCGCGCCGTCGGCGCCGTCGGCATTTGCGACGTGCCCTTCGGGGCCGGCGAATGCCTGACGGACGGCATTCGCAGTCAGGCCATTCGGATTTCCGCTCCGCTTCACGCCCTCAACCGTCTGCACCTGCTTGCCGATGTCGGTAGCGAGGTCGGCCAGCGACGCGCCGCCCTTCAGGCGGTCGAAGAGCTTGGCGGCAAGGTCGCTGACGCGCTTCTCGGTTTCCGCGTCGGTCCACGCCTTGACCACATCGGCACGCACCTCGTCGAGGGTGCGGTCGCGGGCCGGCGTGATGTCGAGGACATCGTAGAAGACCCAAGAAGCACTGCCCGTGCGGACAGGGCTATTCTCCACCCCGACGTCGCTGTCGAACGCCTCCTTCAGGACCGCTGCGCCGCCCGGGACATCGGAGATCACGCTGCCGTCGGGCGCCGCCATCGTCGCCGACACGGCGTCGATCACGCGGTAGGGAAGCGAGAGCTTGGCTGCTGCCTCCTGCAGCGTCGAGCCGCCGGCGCGCTCGTCCTCCACGTTGTCGTAGAGGTCCTGGGCATGCTGGTTTGCGGCGCGAAGCGCGAGGTCCTTGCGAAGCCGCGGCGTCACGTCTTGAAGCGTCGGCACAACACTGGGCTCAATCGAGGTCACGAGAATCACGGACGGCTGGAGCGCACCTCCTGTGACGGCGACCGGCTTGTTGACCTCGGCCTCGAACGCGGCCTTGGCGATCGCCGGGTCGAGCATCTCAGCCTTCGTCTTGACGCCAAGGTCGGTCACCTCGAGCCCGCTCGCCTGGCCGACGGCAGAGAAATCCTGGCCGCCCTGCATCTTCGCGAGCGCGGCGTTGGCGGCGTCAGCGGTGTCGAAGGTCAATTCCTCTACGCGCCGGCGCTCGGGCTGGATCAGCGTCGATTTGCGGCGGTCGTATTCGTCGGCGATCTCTGCTTCCGTCACCGCGGACGGATCGGCGATCGCCTCCGGATCGAGGGTGAGGAAGGCGAGCTTGCGATATTCGGGGGCGCGGAAGCGCTGCTGGTTGTCCTTGAAGTAGGCCTGAAGATCGGAGTCGCCCGGCGCCTCGACCGGCGTGATCGCCGTCTTGTCGACGGTGAGGAAGGAGACGGTGCGCTCCTCGTTCTGCCAGCGATAGAGCGCGGCGACGAGCGGCTGCGGGATGCTCAAGCCGGCAGCAACGGTCTGGGCGATCTGGCCGCGCACGAGCTGCTGCTTCACGTCGTGGACGAAATTGTCCCGGTTCACGCCGGCATTTGCCAGGAGATTGATGAAACGCGTGCGGTCGAAGTTGCCGTCGGGACCTTTGAACGCAGGGTTCTTGGCGATTTCGGCGGCAACCCGGTTATCGGAGACCCCGAGCCCATATTGGCTCGCAGCATCGTCGATCGCTGCGTTCAGGAGGACGGCGGAGAGTATCTGCTCGGGATTGACCTGCTGACCGGTGCCCTGGGCACTTCGCTGCGCGTTCTGGTAAAGGTTGGCGAATTCCTGCATCGTGACGTCCTGCCCGCCGACGCTTGCCAGCGTGCCTGCGCGATAGCCCTGGAAGCCGCCGATGCCCCAGATGGCGAAGCTCAGGACGAGCAGCGCCATTAAGAGCTTGGAGACCCAGCCCTGGGCACCTTGACGCAACTGGTCGAGCATGAAAAAGCCTCTCGCGCATAACAAAAGGCCGGGTCAACGCTGCCCCGGCACCATCGAACATAAGACCCCCGTCCCGCGCTAACAAGCGCATCGATATGCCCCCGCCGGCCGGCGGCGGCGGAGTTTTGACGCCATGCGCCACCTGATCGCCGGAAACTGGAAGATGAACGGCGTCGCCGCGAGCCTGGAGGAGGCGAAGCTGATCGCGGAAGGGGCGAAGACGGCGGAGGCCAAGTGCGATGTCATGCTCTGTCCGCCCGCGACGCTCGTGGCCCAGATGCGCTGGATGACGAAGGGCACGCCGCTCCTGATCGGTGGGCAGAACTGCCACGCCAAGCCCTCCGGGGCGCATACCGGCGACATTTCGGCCGAAATGCTTAAGGACGCCGGGGCGAGCGCCGTCATCGTCGGCCACTCGGAGCGACGGACCCATCACGGCGAGACGGACGCGATCGTGCGCGCGAAGGCGGAAGCCGCACGCCGCGCCGGGATCACTGCGATCGTCTGCATCGGCGAGACGGAGGCGGAGCGCAATTCCGCTGAGACTATCGCCGTGGTGTCGCGGCAGCTTGACGGCTCGCTTCCGGACGGCGACCCGGCCGACCTCGTTGTAGCCTATGAGCCGGTCTGGGCGATCGGAACGGGCCGCACCCCGAGCGAGGGTGACATCGCGGAGGTCCATGCCCATATCCGCGCCGGGCTTACCGCCCGTTTCGGCCCCTCCGGCACCGCGGTGCGCATCCTCTACGGCGGCTCGATGAAGCCGGAGAACGCCGTGGCGATCCTGAAAGTGGCCGACGTGAACGGCGGGCTGGTCGGGGGAGCGAGCCTGAAAGCCGCGGATTTCCTGGCGATCGTGCGTGCCGCCGGGGGTGGAGCGTGAGGCTTCAAAGCAGTGGCCGGCTCGTGTAGAAGGCGCGCCAAGGAAAGAGTTCATGACAACCGTCGTTATTGTCGTCCACCTCATGGTGGTGCTCGCCATGATCGGCGTCGTCTTGCTGCAGCGCTCCGAAGGCGGCGCTCTCGGCATCGGCGGCGGGCAGGGGGCGTTCCTCTCCGGCCGGAGCGCGGGCAACATTCTGACGCGCTCGACGGCAATTCTGGCGGTCGCCTTTTTCGCGACTTCGCTCGGCCTGGCGCTGATCTCGAAGTATCAGTCCCGGCCGGCGGACATTCTTGAGAAGATTCCGGGGCAAAGCACGCCCGCGACGACGACACAGGCACCGGTGCCGGCGGCGCCGACCGGGGCTCCCGCTACGGCGGAGGACCTCTTGAAGCAGCTCGGCGGCGAGGCCAAGCCCGCCGGCGGCCCGCAAACGCCACCGTCGACCAACGGGGCAACGACGCCCACGGCGCCCGCTGCGCCCGCCCCGGCCACGACGCCTGCCCCCGCATCCACGCCCGCACCCGCGGCGCAGGACAGCGCCCCGGCCGCTCCGCAGGCGCCGAGCGCCCAGGAGACGGCCCCGGCCGCCTCCGGCAGCGCGTCGCCGCAACCCCCGCCGGCCGCACCGGCACCGGCGCCGTCCGGCCAGTAGGGTCGAGGGCGCGCCCTACCAAAAATTAATCCGCCGCCCGGCTTCTCGCCCCGAAGCAACCGGCCGATATTGCTGGGGACACGCTCGGTGCGCTCAAACCGCTGAAATCGGCGGGAAGCGGCTCCTACCCGAGCCCTTCCACGCCGGAGGCGCGCACCCCTTGAGCAGGCCGCGTCTGGTCTTCCTCGCGATTCTCCTCGTCCTCGCGGCCGGGGCTGCCTTCTATCGCGCGCATTTGGCGCCGCCGGACAGCGCCGTCGCGCAGGCTGCAGCCGGACCGGGTTTAGGTAAGCGGACTGGAGCCGGCGGTGGGAGAGGCGGAGCCCCGATCGCGGTCGTGACCGCCATCGCCGAGAACCGCGATGTCCCAATTGCGCGCGATGCGGTCGGCTGGGCGGAGCCGATTGCCTCCGTCGCCGTCAGGCCGCGCATCGATGGTGCAATCGTGGAGGTACCGGTCACCGAAGGCGATACCGTCAAGGAAGGCGACGTGCTCTTCCGGCTCGACGACGCCGCGCTTCAGGCGTTGGTCGCCAAGGACCAGGCCAATATCGAGAAGGATCAGGCGAGCCTCGATCAGGCCAAGGCGGATCTTCAGCGCGACCAGTCGCTCGCCACCTACAAGAACGCCGTGAGCGAACAGCAGGTGCAGCAGCAGCAGGCGCTGGTGAACGTCGACACTGCGGTTGTGGCGCAGGACAACGCCCAGCTCCAGGCCGACAAGGTGCAGCTCTCCTACGCCACGATTACGGCGCCGATCGCCGGCCGCATCGGCGTCGTCAACGTCACCAAGGGCGCCGTCGTGCGCGCGGCGGACACGGCGCCCCTCTTGACGGTCACGCAGATGGCGCCGCTTCGCGTCTCCTTCACGATCCCGGAGCGCGATCTCGACGCTTTCCGCCAGGCGCTTGCGTCGAGTGACCCGGCGAGCGTGCGTGCCTTGAGCGCGGAATCCGGCAAGACGCTTTCGTCCGGCACGCTGACCTTCATCGACTCAAGCGTCGATACGAGCTCGGGCAGCGTGACCGCGAAGGCCGACTTCGCGAACGCCGACGGCGCGCTGTGGCCCGGTGAGTACGTGAAGGTCGAGTGCGATCTCGGCGTGCACCACGACGCGACGGTCGTGCCGCTTGCCGCGGTGCAGCTCAACGAGAACGGCTCGTTCGTCTATCTCGTCAAGCCCGACGGCAAGGTGGTTGCGCAGAACGTCACAGTCACCGACACCGCGGAAGGAAACGGCATCATCGGCTCCGGTCTGAAGCCCGGCGACCACGTGGTGGTGGAAGGTCAGCTTCGCCTGCATGACGGGTCGCAGGTCAAGGAGACGCCGGCCGCAGTCGCCGACGTGGTGCCGGCGGGCGGCGCGGTCAAGGCGGACCGAAAGCTTTGAACGTCTCCGCCCCCTTCATTCGGCGTCCGGTCGCGACGATCCTGCTCGCGGTCGCGCTGATCGCGGCGGGGCTCTTCGCCTACCAGGCCTTGCCGGTCGCAGCGCTTCCGAACGTCGACTTCCCCGTCATCACCGTCTCCGCGCAACTGCCCGGCGCCTCGCCCGACACGATGGCGAACTCGGTGGCGACACCGCTGATCAAGCAGTTCTCAACGATCCCGGCCATTCAGACCATCAGCTCGAAAAGCGTTCAGGGGTCGACGACAATCGTCATCCAGTTCGACCTCAATCGCGACATCGACCAGGCAGCGGCGGACGTTCAGGCATCGATCGCAAGGACGCTCAGACAGCTCCCGGCCAACATGACCGCGCCGCCGAGCTACCGGAAGGTGAACCCGGCCGACGCGCCGATCCTCTTGATTGCGCTCCAGAGCGGGACGATGGCGCTGCCGCAACTCGACGACTTCGCCGAGCAGGTGATCTCGCCCGCCCTGTCGACGCTTGAGGGCGTCGGCGAGGTGCAGGTCTTCGGCGCGAAGAAGTTCGCGGTTAGGGCCGAGGTCAACCCGACGGCGCTTGCCGGCCTTGGAATCGGGATCGACCAGGTGACCTCCGCGATCGGTTCGGCGAACTCGATCGCGCCGGCCGGGACGGTCGAGGGAGCCAACCAGAACCTCGCGATCGAGACGAACACCCAGATGACGACAGCGGCCGAGATGCGCCAGATCGTCATCGCCTCGCCGAACGGCAAGCCGGTGCGGCTTCAGGATGTTGCGCACGTCATCGACTTCGTCGCCAATACGCAGACAGAGAGCCGCTACGACGGCGTGCCGGCGCTCGTGCTTGCGGTGTTTCGTCAGCCCGACGCGAACACGGTCCAGGTCGTGGACAAGGTCAAGGCGATGCTGCCCAAATTCGCGGCCGACCTCGGCACGTCCGGAAGTATCAACATCCTGAACGATCGTGGCGGCCCAATCACGCTTGCCGTGCACGACGTTGAGCTGACGCTTGTCTTGACCGTCGGCCTCGTCGTGCTCGTCATCTTCCTTTTCCTGCGGCGGGTGGCAGCCACTGCCATCCCGATGCTCGCGGTCCCGCTGTCAATCGTCGGAACTTTTGCGGGGATGTATGCGCTCGGATTTTCGATCGACAACATCTCGCTGCTTGGGTTGACGCTTGCCGTCGGTCTCGTCGTCGACGACGCGATCGTGATGCTCGAAAACATCGTCCGCCACATCGAGGCGGGCATGCGGCCCTTCGAGGCCGCGCTGGTCGGGAGCCGCGAGGTCGGTTTCACGATCGTTTCCATCACGCTTTCGCTCGTCGCCGTGTTTTTGCCGATCCTGCTCATGGGCGGCGTCATCGGCCGCATCTTCAACGAGTTCGCGGTGGTCGTGACGATCGCGATCGTAACGTCGGCGCTCGTGTCGCTGACCGTGACGCCGATGCTCTGCGCGCGCCTCCCGGCGGAACGGCGGAAGCCTGCGGGGGAGCGCTCGGGCGATCACAGCGTGCAGGCCCCCGGTCGGATGCTCCGCCTCTATCGCGCGGGCCTCGATTTCTGCCTGCGCGCAAGGCCGCTCGTGCTTCTGGTCTTCTTCGGAACGGTAGCCGCCACGGTCTATCTCTTCGCGACCTCGCCGAAAGGCTTCCTGCCTGAGGAGGATATCGGCCAGCTCGCGGTGCAGACGCAGGCGCGGCAGGACATCTCCTTTGAAGACATGAAGGCGCTTCAGGAGAAGGCCGCTGCTGTGCTCACCTCAAAGCACTACGTCGCGCATGTCGGATCGGTGGTCGGCGGCGGTTTCGGCTCGTCGACCTCGAACACCGGCAGGATGTTCGTGGAGCTGACGCCGAAGCGCCCGCCACTCGCCGCGATCCTGAGCGACCTTCGCCGATCGCTTGGCCAAGTGCCCGGCATTTCAAGCTTCGTCGTGCCGGTGCAAAGCCTGCGGATCGGAGGCATCTCATCCGCCAGCCAATACCAGTTCGTGATGCAGGGCATCGACCGCGGCGAGCTCCTGGATTGGGCCGGCCGGTTCGAGGCCGCCATGATCGGCGACAGCCATTTCGCCGATGTGACCACCGACATCCAGGACAACGCCCCGCAAGCGAAGCTTGTCGTCGACATGGACAAGGCGCGGCTTCTCGGGATCACCAGCGAGCAATTACGCAATTATCTCTACGACGGGTTCGGGACGAACCAGGCGTCGACGATCTTCAAGACGGGCGACAGCTACGAGGTGATCGTCGAATTCGATCCGGCCGCGGGCTGGACGGCCGACAAGCTGACTGACCTCAAAATCCACTCCGACACGGGCAAAATGATCCCGATCTCCGCTTTCGCGCGGGTCGAGCGGGTGGCCGGCCTCCTTTCCGTCAATCAGGTGGGCCAGCTCCCGGCGGTGACAATCTCCTTCAACCTCCCGCAGGGCGTCGCGCTCGGCGACGCAACGACCCGGATTGACGCGATCAGGCACGAGCTTGGATTGCCGCCGACCATCACGACGAGCTTTGCCGGCACGGCGCAGGTCTTCCAGGATGCGGCGGCGAACCAGGGGCTGCTGCTCCTCGCAGCCGTCGTGACGATCTACGTTGTGCTTGGGATTCTCTACGAGAGCTTCATTCACCCGCTGACGATCCTGACCGGCTTGCCGGCGGCCGCCGCGGGCGCACTTTTGACGCTTCGCATCTTCGGCTTTGACGTCAGCGTGGTCGCGATTATCGGGATCCTGATGCTGATCGGCATCGTGAAGAAGAACGCGATCATGATGATCGACTTTGCGCTTGTCCGGCAGCGCGCCGGGGCCAGTCCGCTCGACGCGATCCGCGAGGCCTGCCTGATCCGCTTCCGCCCGATCATGATGACGACGCTCGCGGCGATCACCGGGGCGACGCCGATTGCCCTCGGCCTCGGCGCCGGCTCCGAGCTGCGCCAGCCGCTCGGGGTTGCGGTGGTCGGCGGCCTCATCGTCTCGCAGGCGCTGACCCTGTTCATCACGCCGGTCATCTATCTGTACATGGAGGAGCTCTCCGCCTTGACCCGCCGCCTCGCCCGGCGGCTCGTCGAGCGGGGGCGGGAAGAGGTGGCCGAGAGCGTCGACCGCCGGCCGAAAGTGCCGGTTTAGCCCGGTTTCCGGCGGCCGTTGCCGGATCGCTCATCTTCGCGCGCTTTTTGACTCGTCGAATTGGTCCGGCGGCGCTAAGGCTCAAATCCCATGGCGCGGTACATCTTCATTACCGGCGGCGTGGTCTCCTCCCTCGGCAAGGGTCTCGCATCGGCGGCCTTGGGCGCGCTCTTGCAGGCGCGCGGCTACAAGGTCCGGCTCCGCAAGCTCGACCCCTATCTGAACGTCGACCCCGGGACCATGAGCCCCTATCAGCATGGCGAGGTCTTCGTCACAGACGACGGCGCCGAAACCGACCTCGACCTCGGCCACTACGAGCGCTTCACCGGGCGCTCGGCCAACCGCATGGACAACGTCACCACCGGCAAGATCTACCAGGAGATCATCGCCAAGGAGCGGCGCGGCGACTATCTCGGCGGCACGGTGCAGGTGATCCCGCACGTCACGGACGCGATCAGGAACTTCATCCTCGACGGCAACGACGAATTCGATTTCGTGCTCTGCGAGATCGGGGGCACGGTCGGCGATATCGAAGGGCTGCCGTTCTTCGAGGCGATCCGCCAGCTCGGCAATTCGCTGCCGCGCGGCGACGCGGTCTATATCCACCTGACCTTGATGCCCTATATCGCGACGGCGGGCGAATTGAAGACCAAGCCGACGCAACACTCGGTCAAGGAGCTTCGCTCGATCGGCATCCAGCCCGACATCCTGCTCGTCCGCTCCGACCGCCACATTCCCGATAGCGACCGGCGCAAGCTCGCGCTCTTCTGCAACGTGCGCGAAGATGCCGTCATCCCGGCGCTCGACGTCGAGACGATCTACGACGTGCCGGTCGCCTATCACGACGCCGGGCTCGACCGGCAGGTGCTTGCAGCCTTCGGAGAGAAGCATGTGGCCGCGCCGGACCTTGACCAGTGGCGCGAGATCAGCCGCATCCTTCGTCATCCGGAAGGCGAAGTGACGATCGCAATCGTCGGCAAGTACACTGGGCTCCGCGACGCGTATAAGTCGCTGACCGAGGCGCTGCAGCACGGTGGCATCGCCAACAAGGTGCAGGTGAAGCTCGACTGGATCGAGAGCGAAATCTTCGAGAAGGAGGATCCCGCGCCCTATCTTGAGAACGTGAACGGCATCCTCGTTCCGGGCGGCTTCGGAGAGCGCGGCACCGAAGGCAAGATCAACGCCGTGAGCTTCGCGCGCACACGCAGCGTCCCCTTTTTCGGCATCTGCTTCGGCATGCAGATGGCGGTGATCGAGGCGGCGCGCCACCTTGCCGGCATCAACAGCGCCAGCTCTTCGGAGTTCGGCGAGACCGACGAGCCGGTGGTCGGGCTGATGACGGAGTGGCTTAAGGGCAACGAGCTCGAGACGCGGCTCGCGCAAGGTGATCTCGGCGGCACGATGCGGCTCGGCGCCTATCCCGCGATCCTGAAACCGGAGAGCCGCATCGGCGCGATCTACGGCGACACAGAGATCAGTGAGCGGCACCGTCACCGCTACGAGGTGAACATCGAATACGGGCCGCGGCTTGAGGCGGCGGGGCTCTCATTCTCCGGCATGTCGCCGGACAATCTCCTTCCCGAGACGATCGAGCTTGCCGATCACCCCTGGTTCATCGGCGTGCAGTTCCACCCGGAGCTGAAGTCGCGCCCGTTCCAGCCGCATCCGCTCTTCGCAAGCTTCATCGCCGCGGCCGTGGAACAGAGCCGGCTCGTGTGAGGCTGGGCTCTGCCGAGGCACCTATCCGGGCCCGCTGATCGTCGCATCGAGATCCTTCACCAGGCCGTCCGCGAGGGAATAAACCCAGCCGTGGACGCTGAGCTCCTGTCCGCGCGCCCAGGCGTCCTGCACGAAGACGTCGGAGGCGACGTTCCGGACCTGGCGTATGACGTTCAGCTCGCACAGCCGGTCGAGGCGCACGTGGGTATCGCCGATCGCTTCGAGCTCGCCGCGGTGCTCGTTGAACACCTCGCGGATCGGATGCAGCCAGTGATCGACGAGCCCACGCCGCTTGCCGTCGACCGCCGCGGCGACGCCGCCGCAGCCATAGTGGCCGACGACGAGAACGTGCTTCACCTTCAGGACGTCGACGGCAAACTGCAGCACGGAGAGGTAGTTGGCGTCCTGCGGCGGAGCGAGATTGGCGACGTTTCGGTGCACGAAAAGCTCGCCCGGATCGAGGTCGACGATCTCGTTCGCAGGCACGCGACTGTCTGAGCAGCCGATCCAGAGATATTCGGGCGCCTGCTGGCGAACGAGGCGCCGGAAGAAGTCTGCGTCGCCGGAAAGCCGCCGCGCCGCCCAGGCGCGGTTGTTCGCCTTAAGATGATCGAGCATCGCGGGCGGGCCGCTATTTCCGAGCCGCGACCACGTAGCCGCCCGTCTCGCCGGCAAGCACGCCCTGGTCGGCCGGCGCCGGCTTGACCAAGGCGGCAAGCAGCGTCGCGGTCGACGTCCAGTAGGGCACATACCATTCGCGGTCGACGTCCATGACAAGCACGCGGTCATGCGCCGCGTCGTAGGCGCCGATCGCGGAGATGTGCGGGCCGTCCCAGTCGCCGGTGATGACGCCCTGGTTGAAATAGACGAGCATGACGTTGTCGGCTGAGGCTTCGTTGGCGGCGAGCGCCTCGCGCAAGTCGTCAAGCGCAGCGGGCTCGGCCGCTGCCGGCTTCACGGCGTCAATTGCCGCGTCCTTCAGGCCGACGCTGTCGAGGCTTTCGCGCAGCACGCGGCGGAGATCCTCGAAAGTAACGCCCGGACCCTCATCGGCGACCTGATCATTCCATTTGGCGTCGCCCACGCTTTGAAGCAGCGACGACTCTGTGACGATCTCCTGGTCGGCGTTCGGGGGCAGACCGCGGAGCGCATTGACGGCCATCGTGACTGCCGCCGCCGAGCAGTCGCTCGACGTCTGCTGCGGCACGTAAAAGGCCGAGAGTATCCAGTAGTCGGGGGCGGGGGCCTCGCGGAGGTAAGCCGAGTCCTTCAGAATCGGGACCGCCTCCGCTCCGAATTTCGGCTTCGGCGCTTCCTGTGCTTGTGCAACCGAGACGACGAGGACGAAAGCCAGCGCCAGGATCCTGCTCATCTAACGCTCCGTGGATGCGTCCGCGGCAATGTCCGCGCTTCGCGCATCATCCGTCAGAACCGGATCGCGCGTCCAGAGAGAGCAAGCGGGGGGAGGGGCGAGCTGCTATGCCGCGGCGGTGATCAAGAGGCAGCCGCCTGTTTCGTCGGCGAGCGCGCCGCCCTCTTTCGGGTCGGGCGTGACCAGCGCCTCAAAGAGCGTCTCCGTCGACGTCCAGTAGGGCAGCCAGAATTCCTGATCGACGTCCATCAGGAGCACGCGGTCTTCCTCGGCGTTGAAGGCGCCGATCGGCGAGACATGCAGGCCGCCCTCCGGGTCACCCGTCACCACGGCCTGATTGTAGTAGGCAAGCATCACGCTGTCGGCGGAGGTCTCGTTGCGGATCAGAGCCTCGCGCAGCTCCTCGATCGTGGCAGGGTCGTCCGGATCAGGGGCGAGCCCGCGTACCGCACCGCCGATATCCAGCCGGTCGAGGCCGATCCGAAGAACCTCCTCGAGATCAGCCAGGGTCACGCCGCCGCCGTCTTCCGCCGTCCGCGCCACCCAGGCCGGGTCGTTGACCGTTGCCAGCAGCTCGCGCTCGCTCATCGGCGGCGCCTCCGGGTCGACGCGGTTCCTGAGCGCGTTCAGCGCCATAGCGGCGGAGGTCGCGGAACAACCGCAATTCGTTGCCTGGGGAGAATAGAACTCAGCCAACGTCCAGTAATCCGCTTCTTTAGTCTTCAGGAGATAATCGTTCTCGTAAACAATAGGGACCGTGTCCTGAGGAAGCTCAGGCAACGTCGCTACTTGTGTAGCAGTTCCGTAAACGCCCAAAAGAATATAGGCGCCGGCGAAATTGCGCATAGCACTCCCCGGTCTCGGAAAAGGTCTGGAGGTGGCGTATATGAATCGTCTTTATGCCATATTCCATCGGATTTGTCCAACTTCATCCGGCGTGCATGCAGGAGCTATACTTAAGCGCTTGAGCGACCAAGGAAAACCGCTTCGCTGGCTTTCGTCGTCCGGATCGCAGCGGTCGGGGCTGGTCACGCCCGCCCTGATCGCCTAGCGGATGGCCATGCGCTCGGTCGACCACCTGGTCCTTCCCGTCACCACGCTCATGCTCGCGCGAATGCGGCTGACGGCGCTCGGATTCACCGTTGCGCCGGACGCGCAGCATCCCTTCGGCACGGCCAATTGCTGCGTCTTCTTCAAAGACCGGACCTATCTTGAGCCGATCACGATCCATGACCGCATGGCGACCGACATGGCGGCCGCGGAACGCGTCACGTTCGTGAAGCGGATGAAGCGCTTCAGCGAGCGGCAGGGCGAAGGCTTCGCCATGGTCGCGCTCACGAGCGAGGACGCGGAGGCCGACAACGCGGCGTTCGAGGCGGCGGGGATCGGCGGCGGCCCAGTCTACCGCTTCTCGCGCATGGCGAAGCTTCCGGACGAGTCGGAGCAGGAGATCGGCGTTGCCGTGGCCAATGCCGAGTTCCCCGCTGCACCGGACGCGAGCTTCTTCACCTGCCAGCATCTTGCCAAGGACGCGCTCTTCCAGCCCGCCTATCTCGACCATCCGAATGGAGCGAAGGGGCTTTTGGCAGTGGCGGCGGTCGCCGAGAATCCGGCGGACTTCCACATCCTGCTCGAAAGCGTCACGGGCCAGCGCGAGCTTCGCACGACCTCGTTCGGCGTCGAGGCGGAAGTTGACGGACAGCTCTTCCTGATCCTGACGCCCGCCGGCTTTCGCGCGCGCTACGAGATCGATCCGCCCAACCCGCGTCGCGGCATGCGCTTCGCCGCCTTCGACCTCAAGGTCTTGGACCTCGAGCGCGCCGCGGGCTATGCAGGCCGCGCCGCAAAGCGGGGTGAGGGGCGGGTGGTCGTCCCGCCGGCGCCAGGGCTCAACGCGGTCGTCGCGTTCAGAAGGGGGGAAGATGGCTGAGCCGAACGCCGTCGTGGATGTCGGAGGCGTCCGCTTCGGCAATTCGTTGCCGCTAGCGCTGATCGCCGGCCCGTGCCAGATGGAAAGCCGCGGCCACGCCTTCGATATGGCCGGAGCGCTCAAGGAGATCTGCGCGGCCCACCGGATCGGGCTCGTCTACAAGACGAGTTTCGACAAGGCGAACCGCACCAGCCTCGCCGGCAAGCGCGGTGTCGGGCTTGAGGCGGCGCTCTCCGTCTTCGCCGACCTGCGTGCCGAGTTCGGCCTGCCGGTGCTGACGGACGTGCACGAGCCCGGGCAATGCGCCGAGGTCGCCACGGTCGTTGATGTCCTTCAGATTCCTGCGTTTCTCTGCCGGCAGACGGACCTTCTGGTCGCCGCGGCGATGACCGGGCGCACGGTCAACGTGAAGAAGGGGCAGTTCCTGGCGCCCTGGGACATGAAACAGGTGCTGACGAAGATCGTCGAGAGCGGCAATTCGAATGTGCTCCTGACCGAGCGCGGCGTCTCCTTCGGCTACAACACGCTCGTGTCCGACATGCGCGCGTTGCCGATCATGGCGGCGCTCGGCGCGCCGATCGTCTTCGACGCCACGCATTCGGTGCAGCAGCCGGGCGGGCAGGGCACTTCCACTGGTGGCGACCGAACGATGGTGCCGGTGCTCGCGCGTGCCGCCGTCGCAGTCGGAGTTGCGGCGGTCTTCATCGAGACGCATCAGGATCCGGACCACGCGCCCTCCGATGGGCCGAACATGGTGCCGCTCGACGAGATGCCGTCGCTTGTCGAACGGCTGATCGCGTTCGACCACCTGGCGAAGAGCCGAAAGACCGGCTGCGCTACCTGCCGCCGGACACCGGCTGACGCTGCCAGCTGACCAAGACTTGCCATCAGGCTGTCCAAGTTGTGTTGAAATCATGGCGGTTGTCCGTCCGAAGAATACATTTCCGATGAAGCTGGTAGTGCGAAACATTATCTTTTGTTCATTTGCGGCCCGAAGTAACCGGAAGTAGTGTCCGCGCCGCTGGTCATTCAGGCCAGGACGAAGTGCCCTGGTCGCCAGCAATTGGGCAATTAGGAGCGCACCATGCGCAAATCCCTCATCATCGCGGCTGTGGCCGCTTCCGTCATCTCCAGCGCGGCGTTTGCCGCGACCGCGACTGACAGTATCAAGTCGATCGACAAGACCAAGCACACGCTGACGCTTGCCGACGGCAAGGTCTACGACACGCCCGCCGCTTGGAAGGCGACCGGCTTCAAGGTCGGCGACAAGGTCACCGTCACCTACGACATGAAGGACGGGAAGATGATGGCGAGCGCCGTGGCGCACGCCAGCTAAAGCGTATGACCGGTGGGCCGGGCACCTCTCCCGACTCGGCCTGCCGGTCTCCCGACTTCGCCCGCATAAGCGCTTCGCGCTCTGTCCGGTGACGCGCCGGGTCTTCCAGCGGCTCACGTTGCGGAGCCGCAGCATGCAGCTGCGAATATAGGGTCTAGCCAACGCGAAGGTAATCGCCGCGCGGTTGCGATTACTTCTTACTGTCGAGTTCTCCGTTACTTCGCTATAAACGCACGATTCACTTGTTGATTGCCTATACCGTTTGTGGCGAAATAATAGCTGCCAGGATTATGTTTCTGTAACTTCCTCGTTCCGATGCGCCGGCTTACAATTCCGGATGCTGGCGTGGTTGCCGGGCAAAGCGCCCTGGCTGCCAGCAATGCTTGAGGATACCAACATGAAGCTTTCCCTTGCTTGTGCATCCGTTGTCGCGTTCGGCGTTTTGACGGGAAGCGTGCTCGCCGCCGCCCCGGCGATCGACACGTCGTCGATCAAGTCGATCGATATGAAGGCCCATCAGCTGACCCTCGCTGACGGGAAGGTGTTCGAGCTCCCGAAGACCTGGAAGCTCACAGCGTTCAAGGAGGGCCAGAAGGTGAAGGTCTACTATCAGGACCACATGGGAAGCATGATGGTCACCCGCCTTCGCCACAGCGGCTGAGTTTGGTTCGGCGACTGCAGGCCGGGCGAGATCCGGCCTGCAGACGGCCCGTTGGCCGAAAAATGCGCCCGCGCTCCTTTCGCTTCGCGGCAAGTTCGCCTAGGAAGCCGCCGGAAGCCCAGGGGAGCGCCAGATGACCGCCATCATCGACATCACAGGCCGTGAGATACTCGACAGCCGCGGCAATCCTACGGTCGAGGTCGACGTTACGCTCGAAGAAGGGTCGTTCGGGCGCGCTGCCGTCCCGTCCGGCGCGTCGACCGGTGCGCATGAGGCGGTCGAGCTCAGGGACGGCGACAAGTCCCGCTATCAGGGGAAAGGCGTTCTCAAGGCCGTCGAGGCCGTCAACGGCGAGATCTTCGACGCGATCGGCGGCATGGACGCGGAGAGCCAGGTCCAGATCGACGAGACGATGATCAAGCTCGACGGCACGGAGAACAAGGGCCGGCTCGGTGCGAACGCCATTCTCGGCGTGTCACTCGCGGTCGCCAAGGCGGCGGCTGAGGCGAACAGCCTGCCGCTCTTCCGCTATGTCGGCGGCACCAACGCTAGGCTCCTGCCGACGCCGATGATGAATGTCGTGAACGGTGGCGTTCACGCCGACAACCCGATCGACTTCCAGGAATTCATGATCGTGCCGGTCGGCGCGGAGACTTTCGCCGAAGCCGTCAGGATCGGGGCGGAGGTCTTTCACACGCTGAAGAAGGCGCTGAAGGACGCCGGCCACAACACCAATGTCGGCGACGAGGGTGGGTTTGCTCCGAACCTTCAGTCCGCCACCGAGGCGCTCGACTTCATCGTCAAGGCGATCGAGCAGGCCGGCTACAAGCCCGGCGACGACGTCTGTCTCGCCCTCGACCCGGCCGCGAGCGAGTTCTTCAAGGACGGCAAGTACGTCTACGCGGGCGAGGGCGGTAAGGTGCGCGACCCGGCCGCCCAGGTCGCGTATCTAGGCGAACTCGCCGGCAAATACCCGATCTTCTCCATCGAGGACGGGCTGGCGGAGGACGACTGGACCGGCTGGAAGCTCGCTACCGACAAGCTCGGTGGGAAGATCCAGCTTGTCGGCGACGACCTCTTCGTCACCAATACCAAGCGCCTGGCGGAGGGGATCAGCCGCGGGGTCGCCAATTCGATCCTGATCAAGGTCAACCAGATCGGCACGCTGACCGAGACGCTGAACGCCGTCGAGATGGCCCACAAAGCCGGCTACACGGCAGTCATGTCGCACCGCTCGGGCGAGACCGAGGACTCAACGATCGCCGACCTCGCGGTCGCCACCAATTGCGGGCAGATCAAGACCGGCTCGATGTCGCGCTCCGATCGCATCGCCAAATACAACCAGCTCATGCGCATCGAGGAAGAGCTCGGGCCGGCGGCGAAGTTCGCGGGACGCTCCGTGCTGAAGAGCTGACGAAGGCGGCGCCGGATCACGGTCGTCGAAGAATCAAGAAGGGAGGCGCGGAAATGGAATTTATCAACTCGCCGGCAGCCAAGGCCGCGAAGATGCCGTTCAGCCAGGCCGTCCGTGTCGGCGATGTGCTCTACCTCTCCGGCTGCCTCGGAAACGTGCCAGGAAAATTCGAGCTCGTGCCTGGTGGCATGGAAGCGGAAGCGCGCCAGACCATGGAGAACATCGGCGCGGTCTTGAAGGAGAACGGACTCGGTTTCGACGCCGTCTTCAAGTGCCTGGTGATGCTCGCGGACATGTCGAAGTGGGGCGATTTCAACAAGGTCTACGTCACCTATTTCGATCCCGATCGCCTGCCGGCGCGCTCGGCCCTGGGCGTGAACGGCCTGGCGCTTGGCGCCCAGGTCGAGGTGGAGTGCATGGCCTACGCGCTCTCGTAGGCTGCCGGAGGTTTCCGTTGAGCGAGAAAGAGAACTGGGGCGAGGTCGACGCCTTTCTCTCCCGCCTCGTCGTCGGGCCGGACCGGGCGCTCGACGCGGCGCTCACGGCCAGCGAGGCGGCGGGCCTGTCGGCGATCGAGGTCGCAGCGACCCACGGCAAGCTTTTGATGCTGCTCGCGAAAATGGTCGGAGCTCGGCGTATCCTGGAGATCGGGACGCTCGGCGGCTATTCCACGATCTGGCTCGCCCGTGCGCTTCCCGAAGGCGGCAAGCTGATCACGCTTGAAGCAAACGGGAAGCACGCCGAGGTCGCGCGCAAGAACATTGCGAATGCCGGACTCGCCGACAAGGTAGAGGTGCGGGTAGGGGCGGCGCTCGGAACACTGCCGAAGCTTCAGGAAGAGGGAGCAGGGCCCTTCGACTTCTTCTTCCTCGACGCCGACAAGCCGAACAACCCAGCCTATTTCGAATGGGCGCTCAAGCTCTCGCGTCAGGGAAGCGTCATCGTCGCCGACAACGTCGTGCGCTGGGGCGCGATCACCGACGACAAGAGCACCGATCCGAACGTGAAGGGCGTGCGCCATTTCCTTGAAGTCGTGGCACGCGAGAAGCGCGTGAGCGCGACCGCGATCCAGACCGTCGGCGCGAAGGGGCACGACGGCTTCGCGCTGGCAGTCGTCACCGGATGAAGACTTCCGGGTCTGCGGCCCGGCGCATCTCCTTCGAAGGGAAGACGTTGTCGGTCACCACCTGCGGGCAGCGGCGGCAGGCCTCGCGCCCTTCCTGCTTGAACCAGCGGCAGTTGCTGCGAATGGTGCAGGGCGGCAGCCCGCTCACGACCGGCGTAAGCATCGCGACGACCTTCTCCGCCAAACGGCAGGCCCCTTCGCCGTGGTGGCGGCAAGCGTCGTTCAGGCACGGCGCCGCGAAGCGGAACACTTCGGTCGGTGTCACCGGCTCGGCAAGCGCGAGCAGCGGCTCGGTGACCGAGACGGATCGCTCCAAGTAAGTAACCCGCGGCGCGTCGCCGGTGCCTTCGACGACGCCGATCGCAACGGCATCAGCCCAGTCCGGCTGCGCGCTCGGGCAAAGGAGGCGAGCCGCCTCCTTCTCCTGCGGCATCGTTCAGCCTTGGCCGAACTGCTTCTGACCGAGGATGTCGATCGGGCCGGGGAAGCCGCCGGCGCGGATGACGATGTCGACGAAGAAGCCCGACTTCACAAGGTCTCCCATCTCGACGACGCGCGCATTCTTGCCGCTCAAAGCTGCGCTCCTTGCGTCGAGCGCGCGAAGAACGCCTGCGGCAGCCGATTCCACGATCTCGTCGACGGCAATCCGACTTGCTTCGGCCATGACTTCCTCCCCTATCGCCGCGAGCATGTCGCCCGCGTGCGTAGAAGAGTGAAATTACAGATTGCGCCTTTTGTGTGCTTGGCGCGCCGGGGAGAGGGAACCGGCGCCGCCGTTCGCAACTCAGTATTGCGAAATTGCTAACGCTGTCGTGAGAATGCCGTACACCGGCTTAGTGCCGAGCGCGGTGTCGCTTTCCTCGAGGTGGTGCAGGAGATCGGCGTCGCCCCTCACGCCGTCCGTTCGAAGGCGATGCCCTTCTCGTCGAAGCAGTGGAGGACGTTCGTGTCGGCGCTGAGGTCGACCGTCGCGCCGCGGTCCATTTGCACCGTGCCGTCGAGCTTGGCGATGATCGGGTCTTGCGGGTTGCCGCAATCGACGTAGAGCAGTGCGACCTCGCCGAGATTTTCGACCAGCAGGAGCTTGCCGCGGAAGATCGGGTTGGCGTCGGTTGCCACTCGGAGATCTTCCGGCCGCACACCGAGCGTGCATTTCCTCCCGACCGCGTTCGCCGGAATGTTCACCGGCACTTTCACCGATCCACCCGTCTCGGTCTTGACCCGAGAATTGGCGCCGGCGCTTTCTACCACGCAGGGCGATACGTTCATGGCCGGCGAGCCGATGAATCGGGCAACGAAGAGGTTGGCGGGCGTGTGATAGAGTTCCATCGGCGACCCGACCTGCTCAATCAGGCCCGCGCTCAGGACGACGATGCGGTCGGCGAGCGTCATCGCCTCCACCTGGTCGTGCGTCACATAGATCATCGTCACGTCCGACATCGACTCGTGCAGCTTGGCGATCTCGATGCGGGTGGCGACGCGAAGCGCCGCGTCGAGGTTGGAGAGCGGCTCGTCGAACAGGAAGACGCGCGGATTTCTGACGATGGCGCGGCCGATCGCGACGCGCTGCCGTTGGCCGCCGGAAAGCTGCTTCGGCAGCCGGTCGAGGAGAGGGGTCAGTTGCAAAATGTCGGCAGCGGAGCGCACGCTCTTGTCGATGTCGGCCTTGCTCGCCTTGGCGAGCTTCATGCCGAACGCCATGTTGTTGTAGACGGTCATGTGCGGATAGAGCGCGTAGGACTGGAACACCATGGCGATGCCGCGGGTCGACGGCGGCAGATCGTTCACCACCTCGCCGTCGAATTCGAGCGTGCCCGACGTGATGTCCTCAAGCCCCGAGATCAGGCGCAGAAGCGTGGACTTGCCGCACCCGGAAGGTCCGACGAAGACGACGAACTCGCCCTTCTTGATGTCGAGATCGACGCCCTTGATGACGTCGACCGCGCCGAAGGACTTCTTGATGTCGCGCAACCGAATCTCGGCCATCTGCCTTCCCCTTTAAGTCCTGCCTCGACCCGCCGGCCGCATCATCCGCCCTTCACCGAGCCGGCGAGCAGCCCGCGCACCAGGTAGCGCTGCAACGCGAAGAACACCATCAACGGCACGATGATCGAGATGAACGCCGAGGCCGTCAGAATTTCCCAATTGTCGCCGCGTGAGCCGAGCAGCGCGCGGAGTTTTCCGGTGAGCACGAGTTGCGAGCTTTGCTGTCCGAGGAAGACGATCGCCACAAGCAGGTCGTTCCAGACCCAGAGGAACTGGAAGATGGCAAATGAAGCGAGCGCGGGAACCGAGAGCGGCAGCACGATGCGTACGAAGATTTCGAAATCGGTAGCGCCGTCGATGCGTGCCGATTCCATGACCTCGGTCGGGAGGCCGGCGATGTAGTTCCGAAGCAGATAGATCGCGAGCGGCAGACCGAAGCCCGTATGCGCAAGCCAGATGCCGAGATAGGTCTTCGCCGGCATGCCGAAGAACGCGCCGACGTCGTTATAGAGCTTCAGAAGCGGGATCAGCGACATCTGGAGGGGCACCACGAGGAGCCCGACGATGGTCGCGAGGATGAGCGGACGCCCGGGGAATTTCATCCAGGCGAGCGCATAGGCGGCGTAGGCCGCGATCAGGATCGGGATGATCGTCGCCGGCACCGTCACGGTGAGCGAGTTCAGGAAGGACTGTCCGAGCCCTTCGGAGGTCAGCACCTCGTAATAGTTTGACAGCGTGAACTTCGGGGGCAGGGCCGCCGTGTAGAAGATGCGCGGACTCCGCCCCTCAAAGGGAGTCGGCGAGACGAGCTCGTAGTTGCCGTCAGCGTCGATCGTGAGCGTTCCGCCTGTCGGCAGGTCCGCAGTCGCGCCGGGCGCGAATTCCTTCGGGTTCTGGATGCGCGCGCCGAAGGCGGTTACCCGGCCGCCGCCCTGCTCCTCGAGGATGTTTCCGGAAAGGACGTATTTGCCGTCACGTTCGCTCTGCGTCTCGATCGGCGCGGCGCGGCCGACCTCGTTACGCTCCGTCGTGGTGAGCGCGCTCCACCAGCCGGAAACCGTCAGGAGGTCTTTCTGGCGCAGCGAGCTGACGAGAAGCCCGAAGGTCGGAAGCACCCACAGGACGCAGAGGAACAGAACCGCGAGATGAACGAGCCAACCGCTCGATTTGCTGCGTGCGGCCATCTCAGCGTCCCTTCATCTCGGCGGCCTGACGGCGGATGTTCCACACCATGATCGGCACGACCGCGACCATGATGATGACGGCGATCGTGGCGCCGCGGCCGAAATCGCCTCCGCCGCGGAACATCCAGTCGAACATCAAATTGGCCAGCACCTCGGTGTTCCACTGTCCGTTGGTCATGGCGAGGACGATGTCGAAGACCTTGAGGACGATGATGGTGATGGTCGTCCACACGACCGCGATGGTGCCCCAGATCTGCGGGATCATGATGAAGAAGAAGATGTGCCGGCCCTTGGCGCCGTCGATGATCGCCGCCTCGATGGTTTCCTCAGGGACGCCGCGCAGCGCCGCGGAGAGAATGACCATCGCGAAGCCTGTCTGAATCCAGATCAGGATCGCCATCAGGAAGAAGTTGTTCCAGAAGGGGAGAGCGATCCACGCTTCCGGCGTGCCGCCCAGCGCCTGCACGATGGCGTTCATCAGGCCGATCTGGTTCGAGCCTTCGCTGCGGTAGTCGTAGATGAACTTCCAGATCACGCTGGCGCCGACGAACGAGATCGCCATCGGCATGAAGATCAGGCTCTTGGCGATGTTGCCCCACCAGATGCGGTCGGTGAGGAAGGCGATGACGAGGCCGAAGATGGTGCATGCGGCCGGCACCACGATCAGCCAGAGAATGTTGTTGAAAATCGATTCCCGGAACTGCGTGTCACCGAACGCCCAGATGTAGTTGGAGACGCCGACGAAGTTTTGGCCCGCGCGGTCGTAAAGGCTGAGCCGGACGGAGTCGATGACGGGATAGACGAGGTAGAGGCAGAGAAACAGAAGCGCCGGCCCCAGGAACAGCCATGGCCGGATGGTGGCGGCGATCTGCTGGTTGCGGGCGGCGACTGCGGCGGGACCGCGTGGCGGCAGGATAAGATCGAGAACCCAGTTGGCGGCGTAGAAGTAGAGGATTGCTCCCCCGACACCGACTATGATGGTGAACAGCGCCAGCAGGAGCTGCTGCATCGCGTTTCCCCCTCCCGTGGCAGCCGGCGGGCTCCGTCAAACTGTCGGGGCCCCCCGCCGCGAATCCTTGTCCGGCTGTGTCGCCGGTTTGTCATATGACCCGGGCCGGGCGGCCCGGGTCAACCCTTGGTTTGCGAGAAGCTACTTCAGCGCGTCCCAGGACTGCTGGATCTCGTGGGCAACGGTTTTCGCGTCCTTGCCGCCGACGTAGTCGACCATGCCGGTCCAGAACGAGCCCGCGCCGATCTTGCCCGGCATCAGGTCCGACCCGTCGAAGCGGAAGGTCGTCGCCTCCGAAAGGATCTTGCCTTCGCCGCGCAGCGTGTCGTTGGCATACGCAGCGAGATTGACGCCCTTGAACGGGGTCAGGAAGCCCGACTGTGCCATCCACACCTCGTGCGCGATCGGCGTCTTCAGCCACTCGATGAAAGCACGCGCCGCCGGCGAGTCCTTGGTGATGGCGAAGAGCGTGCCGCCGCCGAGCACCGGCTTGCCGAGATCCTTGCCGGCATAGGCCGGGAAGTAGAAGAAGTTGGCGTCCTGGCCGAGCTTCGTTCCCTCGGGGAAGAAGGAGGGGATGAACGACGCCTGGCGGTGCATGTAGCACTTGGGCGGCGAAGAGAAGAGGCCCTTCGGGCTGTCGCGGAAGTCGGTCGCCGCAACGGCCGCGGCGCCGCCATCAACGAACTTGTCGTTCTTGGCGAACCAGCCGAATTCGTCGATCGCCGCGACAACGCGCGGGTCGTCGAAGGGGATATCGTTCGTGACCCACTGGTCGTAGACCTGGGGCGGCTGGGTGCGGAGCATGAAATCCTCAACCCAGTCGGTCGCCGGCCAACCGGTCGCGGCCTGTGAGCCGATGCCGATGCACCATGGCGTTCCGCCGTCATCGACGATCTTCTGGGTCAGCGCCTTGAGTTCTTCCATCGTCTTCGGAACCTCGTAGCCCGCGTCGGCGAAGTTCTCCGGCACGTACCAGACGAGGCTCTTCACGTCCGCCTTGTAGGGGAAAGCGAAGAGCTGCGGGTTGCCGTCCTTGTCCTTGTAGGTGGAGAGGTCCACCCAGGACTGGCCGGCGCCGTAATTGTCGATGATCCACTGCTTGGTGGCGTCGTCGAGCGGCGCCAGATAGCCCTTCGAGGCGATGTCGGCGGCAAGGCCCGGCTGCGGGAAGACCGAGATGTTGGCGGGGCTGCCGGCCTGTGTGTCGATGACGACCTGCTGCTCGAAGGAGTCTGAGCCGGTGTGCTGGACGTTGGCACCGGTCGCCTCGGCGAAATAGGCGAGCATGCTTTCGACCAGTTTGCCGTCGGCGGCCACCCAGGGCGTGAAGATCGTGAAGTCCTGGCCGGTCAGGTCGTATTTGTCGGCAAAGTCGTGATAGCTTTTCCAATTGAACCGCGGATCGCTGTCGATTGGAAATTTCAGGTCCGCAGCGGCGGCGGAACCGGCAGCGAGCGCCAACCCAAACGCCGATGCCAGCAAGGCATGAGACAGTTTCATCAGCTTTCCTCCGTCTTATACTTCAGGCGGGCTTTCGCCAGCGTGGTGTGGCCGCCTCCGTGACGATGCGGCACCCTTGCCTTCAGTTCTAGCTCGTTAGAGTAAAGATGGCTACCCAACGGCTTCGTGCATTGCTCTAATAGAGCGCGGCGGACAAGCGCGGGATACAACCGAGGAGGCGTGGTTGAAGCAGGCGATCACCGCCCTGGCATTCTTGGCGAGCGCCGTGAGTTTCCTTCTGCTCGGCGGGGGCGGCGGCGCGCTTGTTGTCATCGCGAGCTCGGGCGAGCGGGCAATGGGTGCGCTCCTCGCGTTCTGCGGCACAGTCGCGTTTGCGTGCGTGATGGTGCTCATCTTCGCCCGTGCCGAGCGGTTCGAGGAGCAGACCTGGCGCGCCGGCGCGATCGCGGCCGCGGTCATCGGGGCGATGCCGGCTGCGGGTTTTGCCGCCGCGGCTTTCCGCTTCGCGGGTTTGCCTCTGAGAAGCGCGATGCCGCTGGTCGACTGGGCGATCTTCCTCGGCGGCGTCTTCTTTGTGGTTGGTGCGCTCTCAATCCTCGCTCTCGGGCTTCTGCGCGCACGCACGCCGGCCGCGGCGGCGTCTGAAGTCATTCACATGCAGCAGATCCGCGACGCACAGCTTCAGCTGCGCACGGCGTTGAAAAACGCCACGCTCGCGACGCCGAGCTTCGACGACGACGAAGAGGTCAGGGTCAGGCGCGTCTAGAAGACGACTCGGCGGAGGGGTCGTCCGGCGCCGGCGCCGGGGTCACATCACTGACCTCCTCGGACTGGACGTCGGAAGGATCGTCGCGCGAGTCCGTCGCCGGCCGCGGCAAGGCCAGCGAGGACAATCCGTAGATCGCGATCGCGCTCATCAGGGCAAGGACGGTCTCGTTCATCGTCGGTCCTCCTTCCGCCCAAGCCGCAAGAAACATCCAGACTGGTCGCTTTGATGACGGGAATTGGCCGAAAGCGCGGCAGCTAGCGAGGCGCGCGCAAAGGGTTAGCAAAGCTTGACGTTCCAGTTGCTAGAACCTCCACATGAGCGGCGACAGCGACGAGAGCGGCAATGGAGACGATGGAACACACGCACGCGGCCTACGGCGACGCGCACGCGCCGAAGGCGAAAGATCCAGTGTGCGGAATGAGCGTCGACCCGAGCACGGCCAAGCATTCAGCCGAGCATAAGGGCACGACCTACTATTTCTGCTGCGGCGGCTGTCGCGAGAAGTTCCTCGCCGATCCGGCGCGCTATCTCGCGCCGCTTGAGGGCAAGCCGAGGCCGGCGACAGCGCCGGAAGGCGCGATCTACACCTGCCCGATGCACCCGGAGATACGCCAGGTTGGGCCGGGCGACTGCCCGATCTGCGGGATGGCGCTCGAGCCTGTAGCGGCGACCGCGGAGAGCGGCCCGAACCTAGAGCTGATCGATATGAGGCGCCGGTTCTTCGTCGGGCTGGCGCTCGCGATTCCGGTCGTGGCGCTCGAAATGGGCGGCCATTTCCTCGATCTCGGTCGCTGGATCGCCCCGACCGTTTCCAATTGGATACAGCTTGCCTTCGCGACGCCGGTGGTGCTTTGGGCCGGCGCACCGTTCTTTGCGCGCGGCTGGCGATCGCTCCTCACGCGCAATCTCAACATGTTCACACTGATCGCCATGGGGACCGGCGTCGCGTGGCTCTACAGCGTCATCGCAACCTTTGCGCCCGGGCTCTTCCCGCCGGCCTTTCGCGGAACGCATGGCACGGTTGCCGTCTATTTCGAGGCGGCGGCGATGATCACGGTGCTGGTACTCCTCGGACAGGTGCTCGAGCTTCGCGCCCGCGATACGACGAGCGGCGCGATCCGCGCGCTTCTCGACCTCGCGCCCAAGACGGCGAGGCGGCTGCACGGTGATGGCGAAGAGGAGGTGCCGCTCGCCGACGTCGCGGTCGGTGATCGGTTGCGTGTCAGGCCGGGGGAGAGCGTCCCGGTCGACGGCGCCGTCGTCGACGGAACGAGCGCCATCGACGAATCCATGGTGACGGGAGAATCGATGCCGGTCGCCAAGGTTGCCGGCGACACGGTCCTGGGCGGCACGATCAACCAGACCGGCAGCCTGGTCATGTGCGCGGAGAAGGTCGGCAGCGATACGCTGCTGCAGCGTATCGTCCAGCTCGTCGCGGGCGCGCAGCGGAGCCGCGCCCCGATCCAGCGCCTCGCCGATCAGGTTTCCGCCTTTTTCGTCCCGACGGTCATCGCCGTCGCGCTGATCGCCTTCGCGTCATGGGCGACGTTCGGACCGGAGCCGCGCTTCGCCTATGGGCTTGTCGCCGCGGTCGCGGTCCTGATCATCGCCTGTCCGTGCGCGCTCGGTCTGGCGACGCCGATGTCGATCATGGTCGGGGTCGGCCATGGCGCGCGCTCCGGTGTGCTGATCCGGGACGCGGAGGCGCTGGAGCGAATGGAGCGCGTCGACACGCTGATCGTCGACAAGACCGGCACGCTGACTGAGGGCCGCCCGACCGTAACCGGCATCATTCCCGTTGCAGGCTCCGACGAAAACGCGGTTCTGGGCTTTGCGGCGAGCGTCGAACGGCTGAGCGAGCATCCGCTCGCGCGGGCGATCGTCGAGGCGGCGGAGAAGCGAGGGATCGGCATGCAGCCGGCTGCCGATTTCGACTCGCCGACGGGGAAGGGCGCCGTCGCCAAGGTCGACGGCAGAGCGGTCCACATCGGCAACGCTGCATACCTTGAGGAGAATGGCATCGACGCGGGCGCACTAGCATCTGAAGCGGAAGCGCTGCGCGAGGATGGCGCCACTGCGATCTTCGTTGCAGTGGACGGCAGGATCATCGGGACCATCGGCATCGCCGATCCTGTGAAGCCGGGGAGCGCGGCCGTGATCGCGGCGCTCAAGAAGCAGGGCGTGCGCGTCGTCATGCTGACCGGTGACAACCGCACCACGGCGGAAGCGATCGCGCGGCAGCTCAAGATCGACGAGGTGGAGGCGGAAATCCTTCCGGAGCGCAAGAGCGAGGTGGTGCGACGCATCCGCGGCGAGGGGCACGTCGTTGCGATGGCCGGCGACGGCGTCAACGATGCGCCGGCGCTTGCCGCCGCCGACATCGGGATTGCCATGGGGACCGGCACCGACATCGCGATCGAGGCGGCCTCCGTCACGCTCGTGAAGGGCGACCTTGCCGGCATCCTGAAGGCGCGGCGCCTGTCGGAGGCAACGATGCGCAACATCCGGCAGAACCTCGTCTTCGCCTTTGTCTATAACTCCGCCGGCGTGCCGATCGCCGGAGGGGTGCTCTATCCGTTGTTCGGGCTTCTGCTTTCGCCGGTCGTGGCGGCGGCGGCGATGGCGCTCTCTTCCGTCAGCGTCATTACCAATGCGCTGCGGCTTCGGACGACCGACCTCGGCTAGGCTTGCGCCCTAGCGGCTCAGCCACGCCGACTCTGCAATCTGTTCGTAGATGGCGTCGAAAACGGCGCCGATGCCGGATGAATCGTGCACCTCGAAATAGGCGCTCGGTCCGGAGGCACAGGCGGAAAGCAGATCGTAGACCGCCGTGTCGTCGACGTCATAGGCGATCGTGTAGACCGAGATGTTGTCCGCCTTGGCGTTCTCGCAAAGCTCCGCCGTCGTGTGGTTCGCACCGTCGATCGATATCGCGCCGGTCGGGCCCATCGCCTCGATCGTCTGCACGCCGTCCGTCAGCAGGATCATGATCTTGCGCACGTAGGGATCGGAGAAGTCGCGCGCCGTCTCGAACGGCTCGTTCGGAGAGAGCATGTGCCAGCCCATCTCGGCGGCGAGCGAGATGTTGGTCCAGCCGACCGGCTGCATGCCGGCAAGCGCGTTGCTCAAGCTTGTGAAATCGTTGGTCAGGTCGCGCACCTGCAGGCCGAGATCCTCATACGCCTTGCAGCGCGCGCTGTTCGGATCCGCCTGGCGCCACTTGCTTGCGGTCGAGCCGCTAGGCGTGTCGTTCGTCACCGAATAGGGGTAGTCGCGGTTCAACAGGCACTTCACGGTCGGCGTGCCGGTCGGCGCCGTCGACCCGCCGCTCCAACTGGTGCCGCCATCATAGTTCGAACTGCTGTCCCAGACATTGCCCCCGCTCGTATCGGGAGGGCGCACATCGGTGTTGGCGACGTCGGCGTAGACGAACTCGGAGAAGGGGACGATGCCGATCTTGGTGCGGTCGGCGCGATTGGCCGCCACCTTGGCGATGAAATCACGCGCGGCGGAAGTCATCCGCGTGTACTTGCTGTTCTGGTGCATCGACAGCGAGTAGTCGAGCACGAGCGATATCTCGACCAGGATCGGGTCGGGCACGTTCACCTCGGCGAAGGTCGAGGCCGGAAGCGTGTTCAGGCCGATGATCCCAAGGAACGCCGTCTTCACGTCGTAGTGGGCGGAGATGGTGACGGCCGTCTGCGTCACCTCGATGTCGATGCTCGGCGTGCCGCCGCCGCCGTTGAGATTGGTGAGCGATGCCGCGATGATGTTGTTCGCCGTCGTCTGCGCTTTCGCCTTCAGCCCCGTCCAATCGCCGTCGCGTTGCATGAGACCTTGTTCGACGATGCGGGCGGCGGCAAGCGCTGCCGTGTCGGACGCGGTCTGCAGCGCAGTGTGCACCCTCGCGCGCTCCGCGAAATCGATCGCCCCGCCGCCAAGCGCCACCACCGGCACGATGGCGAGGCCGAAGATCAATGCCGTGTTGCCGCGCTGGTCGCGCCAGAAATTGAAGAGACGCCGCACGAGACCGTGCCCCGATGTTTTGCTTTGGGGGAGATTTAGGACGCGCGCGGCGTCGAAAAGATTAAAGTCGGAACAAATTCGCTTCGAGAGTTAAGGCCGCGTTTACGGACGACGGGAACCGGCGCCGCAGCGATCCAATACCGTCTGCCTCGACACCTGGGCACGGTTGCTTAACGACATTGGCCTAGGTTCTCCTTTTCTGGAGGAGCCAGATCGTGGAGCAGCGCTCTGCATCGCGGATGCGGGCCGTTTTGAAGGCGGAGATCCGCTACAACGACGGGCTGATGAGCGCGCCTTGCGTGGTCCGGGATATTTCCGGGACCGGGGCGCGGCTCGAGCTTGCCGGCGACCTCGCTCTTCCCGACAGCTTCGATCTCTACATCGAGAAGAAGCACGAGACCCACCACGCCGTCGTGAAGCGGCGGATGAACAGGGAAGTCCGCGTCGCGTTTGACGATGTCGTCACAAAGCCGGCGGAAGTTGAGTTCCGAGAGCGGATCGCTGCTCTGGAGGCCGAGGTGGCCGACCTGAGAAAGCTGCTTGAGACGATGAAAGGGCCCGCCGATACCGCGGCGGAACCGATGCAGCAGGCCGCGCCCGCCAGGAAATGATGCCGCTTCTCTAGAAGATTTGTCGACCCGCGGGCGGGATGTGAGATAGATCACGCCTGC
Organism: uncultured Alphaproteobacteria bacterium; assembly: GCA_963761005.1. Lineage (GTDB taxonomy): Bacteria > Pseudomonadota > Alphaproteobacteria > Rhizobiales > Afifellaceae > DASWJZ01. The sequence goes on along the minus strand of CAVXFK010000013.1, from coordinate 60,001 downwards.
GGCGGTCGCGCGCCCGATGGCCGGAAAGAGTGGTTCCGGCGAAACGCGTCCGACCGCGACCGGCTCCAGCATCAACCACCAAGCGATCATGTCCTGTATGAAGACATCGGCTGCGGCGTCGCGGATCGGTCCGCTGATGCGGGGGCGGATAAACTAATGATACGACACCGGGCGACCGGGGCCGGGGGGAGAACACGCCGTGACACGGAAGGAATCCGGACACGCAGCAAAAACGGCGGAAAACCGCCGGCTGGAGGACGCGGACGCCGGGGGAGCCAAGTGGCGGCGCTGGGGGCCTTACCTGAGCGAGCGCCAATGGGGAACGGTTCGCGAGGATTACAGCCCCGACGGCGAGGCATGGGATTATCTGCCCTACGATCAAGCCCGCAGCCGCGCCTATCGGTGGGGCGAGGACGGAATTGCCGGGATCAGTGACGACCGGCAGCGCCTGTGCCTGGCGCTGGCTCTTTGGAACGAGCGTGATTCCGTATTGAAGGAGCGGCTCTTCGGTCTGGCCGGGCCGGAGGGAAACCACGGCGAGGACGTCAAGGAATACTACTACTACCTCGACGCCCTACCGACGCACGCCTACCTGAAGATGCTCTACAAATATCCGCAGGGGGCGTTTCCGTACGAGCGGCTTCGCGAACGGAACCCGCCCTCGAACAAGCAGGAGCCGGAATTCGAGCTGATCGACACCGGTCTCTTTGCCGAGAACCGCTACTTCGATGTCTTCGTCGAGTACGCCAAGGCCGCGCCCGACGACATCGTGATGGCGGTCACCGTGCACAATCGCGGGCCCGACACGGCTCCGCTGCACGTGTTGCCGACGCTGTGGTTCCGCAACACCTGGTCGTGGAGCGAGAACGCCGCCAAGCCGATCGTCACAGCCCTCGATGGGGGCGGTCTGGAGGCCACGCACGACGAGCTTGAGACATTCAGGCTCTACCTTGAAGGCAAGCCCCGTCTGCTGTTCTGCGATAACGAGACGAACGTCATCGAGCTTTACGGCGTCGACCGGCGGAGCGGCTATTTCAAGGACGGCCTCAACCGCTTTGTCGTCGAGGGTGACCCGACCGCCGTGAACCCAAGAGGCCACGGCACCAAGGCCGCCGCGCACTACAGAAGCGATATCCCCGCCGGCGGCGCTGCTACGTTTCGGTTGCGCCTGACCAACGCCGAGCTCGCCGAGCCGTTCAAAGACGCCGATGCCGTGCTCGCGCGTGCGCGCTCCGAGGCCGACTACTTCTACGCCGACCTCCAACGCGACATTGCCGATGCCGATGCGCGGCTGGTCCAGCGCCAGGCCCTCGCCGGCATGATCTGGAGCAAGCAGTTCTACTGTTACGACGTGCGTCAGTGGCTAAAGGGAGATCCTACCCAGCCGACGCCGCCGGCGGGGCGGCTGAAAGGCCGCAACGCCGATTGGGGTCACTTCAACACCGCCGATATCCTGTCGATGCCGGACAAATGGGAATATCCCTGGTTCGCCGCCTGGGATTCGGCGTTCCATTGTCTGCCGCTTGCGCTGGTCGATCCCGCGTTCGCCAAAGGCCAGTTGCTGCTCCTGGCGCGCGAATGGTGCATGCACCCGAGCGGTCAGCTGCCGGCCTACGAGTGGGGCTTCGGCGACGTCAATCCGCCGGTTCACGCCTGGGCTACGTTGCGCGTCTTCAAGATCGATCGCGCCCGCCGCGGCGACGGCGGCGATATCAGGTTCCTGGAGCGCGTGTTTCACAAGCTCCTGCTGAACTTCACCTGGTGGGTCAACCGCAAGGACGTCGAAGGCCGCAACATCTTCCAGGGCGGCTTCCTCGGACTCGACAATATCGGCGTATTCGACCGCTCCAAGCCGTTGCCGACCGGCGGCCACATCAACCAGGCCGACGGCACGTCATGGATGGCGATGTACTGCCTCAACATGATGCGCATCGCCTTGGAGCTTGCCCGCCACAACAGCGCCTACGAGGACATCGCGACCAAGTTCTTCGAGCACTTTCTGCACATCGCCGAGGCGATGGCCGATTTCCAGGGCCGCGGCACGGGCCTCTGGGACGAGACCGACGAGTTCTACTACGACATGCTGCGCGCCGAAGACGGCCAGGCCCATTCGATGCGCGTCCGTTCGATGGTGGGGCTGATCCCGCTATTCGCCGTGGAGGTGCTGGAGCCCGAGCTGCTCGACGCATTGCCGAGGTTCCATCGCCGGCTGCAATGGTTCCTGAACTACCGGCCGGACCTGGCAGAATTGGTCTCGCGCTGGGAGAAGCCAGGCGCGGGCCATCGGCTTCTCCTGTCGCTGCTTCGAGGCCACCGCATGAAGCGGCTCCTGGCGCGCGTTCTCGACGAAAGCGAGTTTCTCTCCCCTTATGGCGTGCGTGCGCTGTCCAAGGTCCACGAGGCTGCCCCGTTCCGCTTCGGCCACAACGGCGAGGAACACGTCGTCAGCTACGTTCCGGGCGAGTCGGACAGCTACATGTTCGGCGGCAATTCCAACTGGCGCGGGCCGATCTGGATGCCGGTCAACTTCCTGCTCATCGAATTGATGCAGCGCTTCCACCACTACTACGGCAACGATTTCAAGGTGGAATGCCCGACGGGCTCAGGCCGCTCGGTCACGATCCTGGAAGCATCTGAGGAGCTGACACGCAGGCTGATGCGCATCTTCATGCGCGATCGGGACGGCCGCCGCGCGGTTTTCGGAGACTGTGGAGACGTTTCAGGCGGACCCGCACTTCCGCGACTATGTGCCGTTTCACGAATATTTCCACGGCGATACCGGCCGCGGCCTCGGCGCCTCGCATCAGACCGGCTGGACCGGCCTGATCGCCAAGCTCATCCAGCCCCGTCGCGGCGAATAAGCAGGGGAACCGTTCTGAAACCGAGAGCGTCGCCCGGATGCGCTCCGCTGCCGCAACGCCGGCGGGGCGGTAGCCAAAGGAGCGTCGCATAAGCTAAGCGAAGCGGCTTTCGCATCTCGAGCGAGTTCCGATGGTTCGCATCAGCCCGATCCGGGCAACCGATCTTGGCGCCGCCGTCTGGAAGACGCGTGCGACGATCCGCTTCGGGCAATGCGACCCGGCCGGCATCGTCTACACGCCGGTCTATTTCGACCTCTTCAACGTCGCGATCGAGGACTGGTATCCGGCCTCGCTCGGCATCGACTATTATGCGCTGCTGCGCGACGAGAAGGTCGGTGTCGGCTACGGCCACGCTTCCGCCGATTTCCTTCTCCCGAGCGCCATGGGCGACGTGCTGGAAATCGCGATCGTCGTCGGCCACATCGGCAGGTCGTCGTTCACACTGAACCTCCACGCCTTCAAGGACGGGGACGAGGCGGTGCGTGGCCGGCTCGTGGTCGTCACCACCTCGCTCGTCGAGCCGGGGGCGATACCGATCCCGGCGGCGCTCAGACAGGCGCTCGAGGTTTATCGGGATCGATGTAGCTGAATCAACTTGACCGGACGCCAGCTCATCTAAGTGTCGGGTGCCAGCGAGCCGAAGGTGCGGCCCTCCACGATGAGCTTCTGGATCAATGGCGCGGGCTTGAGGCTTTCCTCTCCCGTCTCGCTCGCGAGCGCATCGAGACTTTCGCGGACAGCGCCGAGGCCGAGAGCGTCGGCATAGAACATCGGGCCGCCGCGCCAGCGCGGAAAGCCGTAGCCATTGACCCAGATGACATCGATATCGCCAGGCCGCGCGGCGATGCCGTCCGCGAGGATGCGCGCGCCCTCGTTGATGATCGGAATGAGCAGGCGCTCGACGATCGTGTCCTTGCTGAAAGGACGGCGGGCGATCCCAAGCTGCTGCGCCGTCTCGGCGATGATCGCCACCACTTCCGGATCGGGGAGCGGCGAACGCGAACCCTCCTCGTAGCGATAGAATCCCTTGCCGATCTTTTGCCCGAACCGGCCAAGCTCACAGAGCGTGTCGGCGATCGGCGCCTGCAGGCTCTCCGCCCTGCGCATGCGCCAGCCGATGTCGAGACTGGCGAGATCGGCGGCCGCGAGCGGTCCCATGGGAAAGCCGAAGCCGACCATCGCGGCATCGACCTCTTGCGGGAGCGCACCCTCCAGGAGGACGCGCTCCACCGCGGCGCTTCGCTGCCGGAGCATTCGGTTGCCGACGAATCCATGCCCGTTACCCACCACGACTGGGACCTTGCCGAGCCGGCGGGCGAGGGTGACGAGGGCGGCCAGCGTTTCCGGAGTTGTATCGCGGCCGCGCACGACTTCGACTAGGCGCATCACGTTCGCCGGACTGAAGAAATGCATGCCGGCGACAGAGCCAGCGCGGCCCGTCGCCTCAGCGATGCGGTCGACGTCCAGGTAAGATGTGTTGGTGGCGAGGACGGTCGCGGGCCGCGTCACCCGGTCGAGCGTCGCGAAGACCTCGCGTTTCAAATCCATGTCCTCGAACACCGCCTCGACGACGAGGTCCGCTTCGCCGGCCCGGTCGATCCCGATCACACCCTCGATGCGGGCGATCCGGCGTTCTGCTTCGTCCCCAGCGAACCTGCCGCGCTTCGCGGCATCGCGATAGCTTCCCGCGATGCGTGCCAACGCGCGTTGCAGCGCCGCGTCATCGGTCTCGATCAGAACCGAGCGAATGCCCGCGTCGGCGAACGCCATCGCGATGCCGCTTCCCATCGTGCCGGCGCCGAGGATCGCGACGTTCTCGATCGTGTGGGGCTTCGTGCTTGACGGAGAAATGGGGAGTCTTGCGGCGTTGCGCTCGGCGAAAAAGAGATGACGGAGAGCTTTCGATTGCTCGCCCGCCATGAGCTCGGCGAAGAGCATGCGCTCTCGCTCGAGGCCCGCGTCGAATGGCAGGTCGAGCGCCGCCCGGACCGCCTCGACGCAGGCATAAGGGGCTCTCTGGCCGCGCGCGCGTTTCGTCAGCTCCTGAGCTACCGCATCGAAGCGAGAGCGGTTCGCCCGATCCTCGGCGAGCCTTCCGTCATCGTCGCGCAGGCGGCGGAGCTTTTCGGTCGCCGCAAGCCTTTGGGCGAGCGCGATGGCGTATTGGGTAAGGTCGCCCTCGGTGATCGAATCGACGAGACCGTCGCGAAGCGCGTCCGCCGCCGAAACCGGCTCGCCGCTGACGATCATCTTGAGCGCCTCCGTCGCGCCGACCGCGCGTGGCAGGCGCTGCGTGCCGCCGCCGCCCGGCAGCAGCCCGAGCTTCACCTCCGGCTGGCCCAGCCGGGTGCCGGGCGCGGCGACGCGCGCGTGGCAGCCGAGCGCGATCTCCAGCCCGCCGCCGAAGACCGTTCCGTGCAGCGCGGCGACGACCGGCTTCGTCATCGCTTCGAGCGCGGCGGCGACATCGCCGGTGAGCGGCTTTTCGCGAGGCTTGTCGAATTCCTTGATGTCGGCCCCGGCGACGAACGTGCGTCCGGCGCAGGCGATTACGGCGGCTTCGATCGAACCGTCCGCATCGACGGCGGTCAGCGCCTTTACTAGGCCAGCGCGAACGGCGTGGGAAAGCGCGTTGACTGGAGGATTGTCGATCGTGATGACCGCGACGCGTCCGACGACATCCACCCGAACGGGGCGCTGATCGGTCATGCTTCGTCGAGCACGGCGGTCGCCTCGATCTCGACCTTGGCGGCGTCTTCCACCAGCGCGCTCACCTCGACCAGCGTCATCGAAGGGAAATGCCGGCCGATGACGCTTCGATAGGCTTCGCCGACCTCCTTCAGCCGCGCGCAATACTCATGCTTGTCGGTAACGTACCAGGTCAGACGGACGAGATGCTCGGGGCGGCCGCCGGCCTCCGCCAGCACTGCGACGATATTTTTGAGCGCCTGCCGGGTCTGGGCGACGAAGTCGTCGCTTTCGAACACCTGCGCGGCGTTCCAGCCGATCTGCCCGCCGATAAAGACCGTCGGCCCGGACGCGACGATGCCGTTCGCGTAGCCGGAGGTGGGTTTCCAACCCTCCGGATGCAGCGTTCGTCTGCCTGCCCTCTTCGGCATCGTGATCGTGTCTCCGCCAGGTGAAATTGTTGAATTGCGCATGGCCGTCCTACGGCAGCGTCTGCCGCAGCAGGAAACGGCGCGCCTTGCCGGTGGCCGTTTTCGGCAGCGCGTCGACGAAGCGGATCGAGCGCGGAACATCGCGCGGGGCCGCCGTTGCCTTCACGTGATCCTGCAGGCGCTTGACGGCGGCCGCGCTGCCGGTCTCGCCCGGCGCCAGGACGATGAACGCCTTGACGATCTCGCCGCGTTCCTTGTCGGGAATACCGACGACTGCGCAGTCGCTCACAGAGGGATGCATCAGAAGCGCCGCTTCCACCTCCGGAGCGGCGATCGTGTCGCCGGCCGATACGATCAGGTCGTCGGCGCGCGCCACGAAGTGGAAGCGCCCATTCTCGTCCTCGACAAACATGTCGCCGGTCAGGTTCCAGCCGTCGCGCACGAAGTCGCGCTGCCTCGGATCGTCGAGGTAGCGGCAGCCGGTCGGACCGCGCACCGCCAGATGGCCGACCGTGCCGCGCGGCGCTTCGCGCATGTCGTCGTCGAGCACCTTCGCCTCGTAGCCGGCGACCGGGCGTCCGCAGACGCCGGCTGCGGCCTCGCCAAGCCGGTTCGAGATAAAGATATGCAGCATCTCGGTCCCGCCGAAGCCGTCGATGAGCGGAACATGGAAGCGTGCCGTCCAGGATTCGAATGTCTTTGTCGGGAGCGCATCGCCCGCCGAGACCGCGGCACGGAGCGAGGCGAGATCAGCGGGGGCGCATTTCGACGCGAGAATGCGGTGGTAGATCGATGGTCCGGCGAATGCGATCGTCGCCTTGTAGGTCTTGATCTCGCCGACGAGGTCCGCAGCTGACGCTTCTTCGAGCAGCACCGCGGTCGCGCCGAAACGGAGCGGAAAGATGATCAGCCCGCCGAGTCCGAAGGTGTAGGCGAGGGGAGTCGTGCCGACCACGACATCGGCCGGCGTGATGCCGAGCACTTCTTTCGCGTAGCTGTCGGCGATGGCGAGGAGATCGCGATGAAAATGCATCGCCGCCTTCGGCTCTCCGGTCGCCCCCGTCGAGAATGCGATGATCGCGACGTCGTCGCGGCTCGTCTTTACCGCGTCGAAGCGTACCGGCTTTCCAAGCGCGATCCGGTCGAGCTCGGCATCGAAATTCGCGGTGCCGTCGAAGCCGATCACCTTCTTCAGGAAGCGGCTCGATTTCGCGGCCGTGACGAGCTCGTCCATGAGACGCGTGTCACAGAGGGCGAGCGTCACCTCGGCTTTGTCGACCACCTTGCCGAGGTCGGCGGCCTTCAGCGACGGCACCGTGTTGATCACGACCGCGCCCGCCTTCAGTGCGGCGAGCCAACACGCGACCATGGCCGGGTTGTTGGCGGAGCGGATCAGCACGCGGTTTCCGGGGACGACGCCCAGGTCCTCGACCAGCGCGCGGGCGAGCCGGTTGGTCCAGTCGGCAAGCTCCTTGTAGGTCCTGAGCCGCCCGTGGCCGATCAACGCGGTGTTGTCACCAAAGCCCCGCTCGACGATGCGATCGGTGAGCTCGGCTCCAACGTTCAGGCTTTCGGGGTAATCGAAGCCGTCGAGCAGAAACTTCGGCCACGTCTCGGCCGGCGGCAGATGATCGCGGGAAAACGTGTCGAGGTGAGCCGAGGCCCCAAGCATTACTTTCCCCCCAGGGTCTGCCGCGCGATCACGACCTTCTGCACGTCGGAGGCGCCTTCGTAGATGCGGAGCGCCCGGATCTCGCGGTAAAGCCGCTCAACGACCGAGCCCGCACGGACGCCGTCGCCCCCGTGGAGCTGCACGGCCTTGTCGATGACGACCTGCGCGCGGTCGGTGGCGAAGAGCTTCGCCATCGAGGCCTCGCGCGAGACCCGCGCGGCGCCATGATCCTTGGTCCACGCTGCGCGGTAAACGAGCAGCGCTGCGGCGTCGATGTCGAGCGCCATGTCGGCGACGTGGCCCTGCACCATCTGCAGCTCCATCATCGCCTCGCCGAAGAGCTCGCGGCTCTTCACGCGGTGGAGCGTCTCGTCCAGCGCCCGGCGCGCGAAGCCGAGCGCCGCCGCACCCACGGTTGCGCGGAACACGTCGAGGACGCTCATGGCGATCCGAAAACCCTCACCCGGGCGCCCGATCATCATCGATTCCGGCAGGCGCAGATTGTCGAAGCGAAGGCGGGCGAGAGGGTGCGGCGCGATCACCTGAAGGCGCTCGACGATCTCAAGCCCATCAGTCGCGGCCGGCACCAGGAACGCGGAAATTCCTTTCGCGCCAGGTGCTTCGCCGGACCGCGCAAAGACGACATAGAAATCCGCGATGCCGCCGTTCGAGATCCAGGTCTTCTCGCCGTCGAGCCGATAGAAGTTGCCGGCCTTCGTAGCCGTCATGTCCATGCTGGCGACGTCCGATCCCGATTTCGTCTCCGACAGAGCGAAGGCAGCGATGGCGCGCCCCTCGCGTGTCTTCTTCAGCCATTTCCTCTGCTCCGGCGTGCCGAAGATCGAAATCGCACCGGTCCCCAATCCCCTGCATGGCGAAGGCGAAGTCGGCGAGGCCGTCGTGGCAGGCGAGCGTCTCGCGCGCGAGGCAAAGCGTGCGAACGTCGAGCGCTCCACCGCCCTCCGGATCGATCGCCGTGTGTTGCAGCCATCCATCGCGGCCGAGGCGATTGACGAGGTCGCGGCACGCGGCGTCCACATCTGCGTGGTGAACCGGCAAATTCGCGCCGCACCACGTTTCCAGCGCTTCGTGAAAAGACCGGTGGCGGTCTTCGAAGAACGGCCAGGCGAGGAAGCTTTTGTCCGCCATCAGTCGCCCTCGAACACCGGCTTTTCCTTCGCGACGAAGGCGCGATAGGCGCGTTCGAAGTCGCGCGTCTTCATCATGAGCGCCTGTGCCTGCGCTTCCGCCTCGATCGCCTGGTCGAGGCTCATCGACCATTCCTGCCAAAGCTGCGTCTTGGTCATCGCGTGTGCGAAGGTCGGGCCGCGCGCGAAGCTTTGTGCGAAGGCGACCGCCTCCGCTTCAAGGCTCGCCGCGGGGATGATACGATTGAAGAACCCCCAGCGCTCACCTTCCTCCGCGGTCATCGTGCGTCCGGTGTAGAGGAGCTCGGCCGCGCGCCCTTGGCCGATGATGCGCGGAAGAATAGCGCATGCACCCATGTCGCAGCCGGCAAGCCCAACGCGCGTAAAAAGAAATGCGGTCTTCGCCTCAGGCGTTGCGAAACGGATGTCGGAGGCCATGGCGATGATGGCGCCGGCGCCGACGCAGATCCCGTCGACCGCCGCGACGATCGGCTTGCCGCATTTGAGCATCGCCTTGACGAGGTCGCCGGTCATGCGCGTGAACGAAAGGAGCCGCTTCATGTCCATCGCGACGAGCGGCCCGATGATGTCGTGCACGTCGCCGCCCGAGGAGAAGTTGCCGCCGTTTGACGCGAACACCACGGCCTTCACATCGTCGGCCTCGGGCAGCGCGCGGAAGGTGTCGCGCAACTCCGCGTAGCTCTCGAAGGTGAGGGGGTTCTTCCGCTCCGGGCGGTCGAGCGCGATCACCGCGACCGCGCCCTCCATGCGCCAGCGGAAGTGGGACGGCTTAAGACCGGCCATGTCAGCCATGCGTGCGCTCCGGGATTGCGATGGCCTGGCCGGTTATCTTCTCCGAGCCCGGCCCGCAAAGCCTCAGCACGAGAGCGGCCACGTCTTCCGGCGCGACGATGCGCCCGTCGATATTGAAGTCTGCCAAGATCTGCCGGGCCTCTTCGTCGCTTCGCCCCGTCTTGTCGATGATGGTCCGCACGCTCTGCTCGAGCATCGGCGTCGCAGTGTAGCCTGGGCAGACGGCATTCACGGTGATGCCCGTGCCGGCGGTCTCGGCGGCAAGCGTGCGCATCAGGCCGACGGCGCCATGCTTCGCGGCCGAATACGCCGCCGCATAGGCGTGCCCCTCCAGCCCGGCAATCGAGGCGACGACGACGAGCCTGCCCCAGTCCGCGCCGGCCATGGCACGCATGCCCTCGCGCAGCGTGAGGAAGACGCCGGTGAGATTGACGGCGATCATGCGCTGGAACTGCTCGAGCGATGTCCGCGCGAAGGGCGCGCTCTCCGCCGCGCCGGCGTTGGCGACCGTGATCGAAAGCGGCCCGCGCTTCTCTGTAGCCTCTTTGAACGCGCCGACGACCGACGCCTCGTCGGTGACATCGGCGACGAGGGGGGTGATGCCGGCATGTTTTTTCGCCACGGCTTCGAGCGGCGCTGCGCGGCGGCCGGTGATCGTCACCTTCGCCCCGGCCTCGGCGAGCGCCACGGCGATCGCGGCACCGATGCCGGTGCCGCCGCCGGTGACGAGCGCATGTCTGCCGGAGAGCTGTGTCATCGCGCGTTCCTCCCGAGTGTCATTCTCGGGCGGAGCGAAGCGGAGACCCGAGAACCCAGGAGCAACGCGTCCTTCTGGGTCCTCGGCTCTCGCTGCGCTCGACCGAGGATGACACCGGAGAGGGATGCGCTCGCGAAGATGAAGTGTGCAGGGGGCTGTCTCATCGCCTACACCTTCGCCACGCCTTCGCCGCGGGCGGCAAGGCGGAAGAGCTGATCGCGCCCGGGCCAATAGGGCTCCGGCCACGCCTCGTCGCGGTCGCCGAGCGCTGCGGCGGCGTGGAGTGTCCAGTAGGGATCGGTCAGGTGTGGACGCGCGAGGCAGACGAGGTCGGCGCGTCCGGCCATCAGGATCGAGTTGACGTGGTCGGGCTCGTAGATGTTGCCGACCGCCATCGTCGCCATGCCCGTCTCGTTGCGGATGCGGTCGGAAAACGGTGTTTGGAACATGCGGCCGTAGACCGGCCGCGCCTCACGCGTGGTCTGCCCGGCGGAGACGTTCAGGATGTCGACGCTGGCGTCCTGGAACATCCGTGCGATGTTGACTGACTCGGCCGGCGTCACGCCTTTGTCGCCGACCCAATCGTTGGCGGAGATGCGCACCGAGATGGGCTTTCCCTCCGGCCAAACCGCGCGCACCGCGCGGAACACCTCGAGCGGGTAGCGCATGCGGTTCTGAAGGCTGCCGCCATACTCGTCGGTGCGGTTGTTTGTGACCGGCGTGATGAAGGAGGAGAGCAGGTAGCCGTGCGCGCAATGGAGCTCCAGCATGTCGAAGCCCGCGCCCTCCGCCATCTCCGCGGAGCGGACGAACTGCCGCTTCACGAGCTCCATGTCGACGCGATCCATCGGCTTCGGGATCTGATTGCGCGGCGACCAGGGAACATCCGAGACCGACATGACCGGCCAGTTTCCCGCGGCAAGCGGCGCGTCCATCTCTTCCCAGCCGAGCTGCGTCGAGCCCTTGCCGCCGGAATGGCCAAGCTGGCAGCAGATCCGGGCCTCGGTCTCGGCGTGCACGAAATCGACGATACGTTTCCAGGCGGCCTCGTGCTCCGGCGCATAAAGGCCGGTGCAGCCCGGCGTGATCCGCCCCTCCGGGCTGATGCAGGTCATCTCGATATAGACCAGCCCGGCGCCGCCCTTCGCCCGCTCAGCATAGTGGACGAAATGCCAGTCTGTCGGGCAGCCGTCGACCGCCTTGTACTGATCCATGGGCGAGACGACGACGCGGTTCTTGAGCCTGAGGTCGCGTAGCGAATAGGGCGCAAACATCGGCCGCCGCACGACGTTCCCCGGCGCACCGGCCTTGCGTTGGAACCAGGCCTCGGCGCCCTCAAGCCAGGCTTTGTCGCGGAGCCGCAGGTTCTCGTGGCTGATCCGCTGCGAGCGGGTGAGCAGCGAATAATTGAACTGCACCGGGTCGAGGTGGAAGTAGCGCTCGATCTCCTCGAACCACTCGCAGGAGTTCCGCGCCGCGGATTGCAACTTCAGCACTTCGACGCGGCGCTCGTCCTCGTATTTCCGGAACGCGTCTTCAAGCGCCTCCTCGGTCTCGATGTAGTTCGCAAGCGCGATGGCGCTTTCAACCGCAAGCTTCGTCCCGGAGCCGATGGAGAAATGCGCGGTCGCTGCCGCGTCGCCGAGGAGCACGACGTTTTCGTGGTGCCAGCGCTCGCAAAGCACGCGCGGGAAGTTCAGCCAGGCTGAGCCGCGGATGTGCGCTGCGTTCGACATCAGCGGATAGCCGCCGAGCGTGTCCTTGAAGATGCGCTCGCAGGCCGCGATCGACTCCGCCTGCGTCATCGCGCCGAAGCCGAATTTCTGCCAAGTCTCCTCGGCGCATTCGACGATGAAGGTCGCTGTGTCATCGTCGAATTGATAGGCGTGCGCCCACACCCAGCCGTGCTCCGTCTCCTCGAAGACGAAGGTGAAGGCGTCGTCGAACTTCTGGTGCGTGCCGAGCCAGACGAACTTGCATTTGCGCACGTCGATCTCGGGTTTGAAATCCGCCGCATATTCGCGTCGGGTTTTCGAGTTGAGCCCGTCGGCGGCGACCACGAGGTCGTAGTCGCGGGCGTAGGAAGCGGCGCCCTCAGCCTCAGTCTCGAAGCGGAGATCGATGCCGAGCTCGCGCGCTCGCTGTTGCAACAGGATGAGCAGCGTCTTGCGGCCGATGCCGCAGAAGCCGTGGCCGGAGGACACCGTCCGCGTGCCGCGGTAGTGGACGGCGATGTCGTCCCAATAGGCGAAGTGTGAGCGGATGGAAGCGGCGCTCGTTGGGTCGTTCTTCGCCAGGTTGTCGAGCGTCTCGTCGGAGAGGACGACACCCCAGCCGAACGTGTCGTCCGGACGGTTCCGCTCGATCACGACGATCTCATGATCCGGATTCCGGAGCTTCATCGTGATCGCGAAGTAGAGCCCGGCGGGGCCGCCACCGAGACACACGATCCGCATCATCCGCCCTCGTGGACTGGTCGCGTCCTTCTGTCACCTCGGCGAAGATATTTCAAGCTTAAAGTTTCCTGCCCAGGGTGTGTTGTCATCCTCGGCCGAGCGTAGCGAGAGCCTACGACCCAGGGCCGACATCGCTCCCTGCACCCTGGGTTTTCGGGCCTCGTTACGCTCGCCCGAGAATGACAGGCGTTAGGAGAATACGGGTCACAGCGTCCGGATCGTCTTCAGCGCGCCGTCCAGCATCTCGCCCTTCTCGTCCTTGAGCGCCGCCTCGATCAGGCGATGCAGCCATTCGGCCGCGTCGGATCGGCCGGCCAGAACCGGTACGGCGGAAATCACGCGATCGTATTTCGCTGCGCCCCGTTCATGCGTGTCGCTGTAGCCCTTGATGAGCCGGCGGCAGCGCAGCACCTCGACCCCGAGCGCATAGTCCTTTGCGAGCGCGCCGCGCGCCAGCGCCAGCCATTCCTCGATATGCGCCATCTCGGTGCGGTGACGGAGCGTCGAACGGCGTATGCGCCGAAGCCCGCCGACGAAATAGAGCGCGAGGAAGTGGTGGACACGGTCGGTCCTGAAGTGCCGACCCTTATTGACGACGCGGTCGAGCGCGCGCACGAGCTTCGGCCGCGCCATGATGAAGGCGCCGAGCGCGGCCGGCATCGTGCCGCAGACCTCCTCGATCCGCGGATGCATGAATTCGGTGACGTATAGCACCTGTGCGGGACCGGCGCCGACCTCCGTCTCGACGCGGCGGAAACGCGAGGCGCGCGTTTTCAGGTCCGCGACCCGGATGACGTCGTCATAGGCCATCGCATTGGCGAGATATTTCGCGGCTTCGACCGTGAAGCGGTAGCCATGGCTCGCGCCGCCCGCCGCGGCGTCCAGCGAGTGGAGTGCCAGCAGCCGGTCGAGATAGTCGCGCCCGTAACGGAGGTCCTGGAAATCGACGACTTTCTGCAGGCCGGCGACGATAATCGTCTGCGCTTCGGCCGGGAGATCGTTCGCGGCGCGGTCGGTCAGCGCCTTCCACGCGCGTTTCGCTTTCGCCGGGCCTGAGACCGACAGTGCTATCCGGGGTATGGCCGGGGCAACCCCCGCCGCGGAGGCGCCCTCCGCCTCGGGCTGCTCCACAGCCGAAAAGCCTGCGCTGAAGGCCTTGAGGCTCTGCGCCGCACCGCGCCCGCCCGCCGCGATGGTCGCTTCGAAACTCTCGCGCGGGAAGGGGAGGACGTCGGCGCCGGCGAGCGCGCCAAAAAGGCTCGCTGAAATGACGCTGCCGTTTTCCGCGGCGAGTTTCTCGAGATCGGCGCCGAGAAAGCGCTTGGCACTCTTGCGCGCCGCATCGAGCACTGGCTCGGGATCGACGATGCCGGAGCCCGGCATCACCTTCTCGATGACGGCGAGCGTTCGATGGGTGGAGGTGATCAGCGTCGTGCGGTCGGGCGTGACGAGCCCGCGCTGCATCGCACGCCCCGCTTCCATCAGCTCCGCCGCAAGCACGATATCGACGTCGCCGGGCGCCGGCATCAGCGACAGGACGGGCGTGCCCTCGGCGGCGCCCTCAATTTCGGGCACCATCTCGACGTAGTAGATCGTGGCGCCGGTCCGCTGGGCGACGCCCGGTACCGAGGTCGACTGCGCGTACCAGCCGTTTCGTTCGGCGAGATCGACGATCCAGTCGGCAATGACGCCACCACCCTGACCGCCGACCGCAAGGATCGCGAGCTTGATGATGGGATCGTTGGCGGGAGGCGCGAGCATGGTCAGAGACCAACCACCAGGTCATTCTCGGGCAGAGCGAAGCGGAGACCCGAGAACCCAGGAGCCCTTGCGCCCTTCAGTTCTGGGTCCTCGGATCGCGCCGCGCGCGTCCGAGGATGACATCGAAAGGTGGTTGCGCGCATACCCGATCAAGCTCCGGCGGTACTCGAACACGAGGCGCTTGCGGTCGCGACGCTCCTGCAGCCAGCCGATGACCTTCGCGCGCAGCCCCGCGAGCCGCCGGTCGAGACCGTTCGGATTGTGGATCACGTCGGCGCGGTAGAAGCTCGGGCAGAGCACCGCCGCGTCGGCGACCTCGCCGCAATTGCCGCAGCCGACGCAGCTCTGATCGATCGAAGCGACCGGATCGTCGCGGAGCGGATCGTCGAGCACCTTCACCGAAAGCGACGGGCATCCGGAGAGTCGCATGCAAGCGTGGTCGCCGGTGCAGACATCCTCGTCGACGCCGAAGCGCGGCTTCACCGTCCGCGCGCCGTCGGCGATGGCCTTTGCCATCAGCGGCTTCTCGCGCCGCTGCCGGTTCAGCATGCATTCCGATGAGGCGACGATGATTTTTGGGCCTTTTTCCTTCGTCGTCAGAGCCTCACGCAGCGTGTCGCGCATCCAGGTGACGTCGTAGGTGCGGTCGGTCTGCCGCACCCATTTCGCGCCGACGCCACGAACGGCATTGGTGATCATGTTGCCCGTCGCGCGCGAGCGGTTCTTGGCGCGGGACGACATGATGTCCTGCCCGCCGGTCGCGGCGGAATAGAAGTTGTCGACGATGATCGTGACGCCGTCGTGCTTGTTGTAGACGGCGTTGCCGACGCTGCTCGCCAAGCCGTTGTGCCAGAAGCCGCCGTCGCCCATGACAGAGATCGGCCGCTTCTTCGCTTCGACGTTGAAGGCCGAGGCCGATGCGGGCCCGAGCCCATAGCCCATCGTACTCGCGCCGATGTTAAAGGGCGGCATGATCGAAAAGAGGTGGCAGCCGATGTCGGCGGCGACATGGTGGGGCCCGAGCTCGTTTTCGACAAGCTTCATGGCGGCAAAGATCGGACGTTCCGGACAGCCGACGCAGAAGCCGGGCGGGCGCGGCGGAACGGCCTTCGAGAGATCGGCAATCGCGAGCCCTTCCGGCTCGTTCGGTTTGAGGTCGCGGTCGCTCAAGAGCTCCGGCGCGTTCGTCCTCAAGAAGCTCCGCACGCTCGCAAGCATCACCGCACCGGTATATTCACCGGCGGTCGGGAAGGGGTCTTTGCCGAAGAGCTTCGTCGGCAAGCCGGCCTTGTGCAGCATTGCGCCGAAGGCCTGCTCGAGGTGGTTCGGCTGGCCCTCCTCGACAACGAGAACGGCATCCTTGTCGCGCGCGAAGTCGAGGAACTCCTCGTCGATCAGCGGATAGGTGACGTTCAAGACGTAGAGCGGAAGGTCGGTGCGGCCACGGATGTCGGCGAGGCCGAGTCTCTGCAGGGCGCGCATGACGCCGTTGTACATGCCGCCCTGGCAGACGATGCCGATGCGGCCGTCCGCCGGGCCGAAATGCTCGTTCAGCTCGCGCTCGCGGATGAACTTCACCGCCGCCGGCCACCGCTTCGTGACCTTCTCCTGTTCGTGCAGATAGGAGGCCGGCGGCAGCACGATGCGGTTCAGGTCGCGCTGAGGATTCTCCAGCGCCTCCGCGAGACTCATCTTGGGGCGCTGGTTGTCGCGCGCCTTGAAGCGACCGTGCACGTGGCACGAACGGATGCGCATCTGCAGCATGACCGGCGTGTTGGAGACTTCCGACAGCTCGAATCCGTCGCGCACCGCCTTCACGATCGTCTCGAGATTCGGCCGCGGGTCGAGCAGCCAGACTTGGCTCTTCATCGCAAAGGCGTGGCTCCGCTCCTGCATGATCGAGGAGCCTTCGCCATAGTCCTCGCCGAGGATGATGAGCGCGCCACCTTTCACGCCGCCGGAGGCGAGATTGGCGAGTGCATCCGATGCGACGTTCACGCCGACGGGCGACTTGAAGGTCACCGCGCCGCGGATCGGATAGTGGACGGAGGCTGCCAGCGTCGCCGCGGCGGTCGCCTCCGACGCGCTCGAATTCGAAGTGCACGCCAAAGTCGCCCATGATGTCCTGCGCATCGGCGAGCACGTCCATCAGGTGCGAGATCGGCGCGCCCTGATAGCCGCCGACATAGGCGACGCCGCATTCGAGCAGCGCCTTGGTGACAGCAAGGATGCCTTCGCCACGGAACTCCTGGCCGGCCCCGATCCGCAGTTGCTCGACTTCCTTCGCGAAAGATCGCTCAGCCATGATGGATACCCTCGGCTCGGATAAATGTAGTGCGTGCTTCGAGGCTCGCCTTCGGCTCGCACCTCAGCATGAGGGTCGTAAGTGGCGCCAACCACCTACGCTCCTCATCCTGAGGTGCCGCCGCGAAGCGGCGGCCTCGAAGGACACAAGGCAGGTGCGCGAGCAAATGGTTCATCCTCGCCTCAAATCTCGTTGCGCCGCACGTTGTGCAGCACCTGGGTCAGAAGGCGGATCAGCGTTTCGTATTCGGCATCCGATATCCCCGCGAACATGCGCTCGTAGCCTGCGTGCATCGTAGGCCAGAAGCGCCTGAACACCTCGCGTCCTTTTTCCGTCACGTGCACCTCGCGGACGCGCATGTCGCCGGAGCGGTTCTGTCGACGAACCAACCCCTCGCGCTCCATCCCGTCGAGCGAGCGGCTCATCGTCGACTGTTCGGTCACGGTATAGACGGAGAGCTCGTTAACGGTCGCGCCCGACATGATGGAGAGCACGGCGAGCGTTCGCATCTGGATGGTGTTGAGGTCGTGCTCCTTGAGCTCCGCCGCGAGGTCGGCGTTCCAGCGCGCGGTGATGCGGTTCAGGAGATAGGGCGCGAAATGGTCGAGCCCGATCTCGCCGAGGGTCGGGACGCGGCCGCGCTCGGTGGTCGTGTCCGTCGCGACGGCCTTCGGGAAGCGCTCGATCTTGTTCATCGAAGATGCTCCGCCAGCGCGAAGCCGGAGCCGCCGGAAAGTCCCGCCCCCGGATGGGTGGAAGCGCCGATCTGGTAGAGCCCCGGAATCGACGTCCGGTGATTTACGGAATTCGAGAACGGCCGCCAGATGAAGGCCTGGTCGATCGTCGAGGCGCCGCCATAGGGATCGCCGCCGACAAGGTTGATGTTCATCGCCTCAAGGTCAGCGGGGGAATAGGCGCGCCGCGCCACAATATTCTCGCGGAAGCCTTCGATGTGCTGCCCGAGCAATGCCTCGACGCGATCCGCGTAAGCTTCCCTGACCGCTTCGCTCCAAGCGCCGTCGCCGCCGACGGCGATCTTGCCCGCGGCGTCGCCTTTGATCGTCCGCGGCGCCTCGGGGAGCTGTATCCAAAGTATCCCGGCGCCCTCCGGGCAGCGCGAAGGATCGAGCGCGTGCGGCTGGCCGACACAGATCGTCGGCGTCTCGGGAAGCTGGCCCCGCTCGCATTCGTTGACGGCCTTCGACACACCGTCGAGCCCGGGCGTGATGTGCAGCAGCGCAACGCTGCCGAGCTCCGGCGTCTTCCAGCGCAGCGGCGTCTTGAGCGCGTAGTGGATTTGCATGTCGCCCTTGCCGTAGCGATAGCTCCGCGCACGTTCGCGATCGCCGGAGCCGCCCGCCGACTGCGGCAACAGCCGCTCGTAGAGCTGTGTCGGCGTCACCGAACAGATCACGCCGCGCTCGGCGGTGAGCGTCTCGCCGCTCGCGACGCGCACGCCGCTCGCCTCGCCGTCGGAAAGGACGATCTCGGCAACGTCGGCGCCGGTCCGCACCTCGCCGCCCTGCGCCTCGATCAGGGCTTTGAAGGCGGTGACGGCATTCGTTGCGCCGCCCTTCACGATCGGTGCGCCTGCCGCTTCAAGCGCGAAGGCGATGACCCGGGCTATCTCACCGGAGAAGGCATTTTCAGGCCCGAGGCCGGCGTGCAAGACCCAAGGAGCAAAAAGCGCACGGACGAGATCGGATTCATAGCGTGTTTCGAGCCAGGCGCGGCCGGAACGCAGCCCTTCGCCAAGCCGCGCCGCAAGGCCGCGCGGACCGCGCTTCCAGGCTTCGCGGAGAAGAAGTTTTGCGGTGGCGCGTGTCCACAGCGCTCCGCCGAGAAGCCCGAAGACGAGCGCCGCGTCGCGCTCCACGGTTTCGACGTCGGCGCGGTAGCGATCGCCGTCACCGGCCGCGAGCGTATTGAAGCGCGCGACATTCGTCGTGCGGTCCATCGAAAGGACGAGGCTTCGCCCGTCGGGGAGAAGCGCGCCGGTCGGCTGCGCGATATGCGCGAAGTCGAGCCCGTGCTTCGCAAGGTCAGCACCCAGCTTGGTGAAGGCGGGAGAGGTGATGAAGAGGACGAAAGTCGTCGCCATCACGTCGTGCAGATAGCCCGGCGCCGTGGCGGCTTCGGTACGCATGCAGCCGCCGGCAACGCTCTCACGCTCCAGCACGAGAACGCGGCGGCCCTTCTTTCCGAGCAACGCGGCGCAGGTGAGCCCGTTGATCCCGCTTCCGACGATGATGTAGTCGGCGGTGGCCATCGGCCTCCTAGTGTTTCGGCACCAGCGCCAGCGCGCGGATCGGGCTTCCGGTGCCGTTGACGAACTTCAGCGGCGCCGCGATCAGGATCGCGCCCTTCGGCGGCAGCTTGTCGAGGTTCGCGAGGCTTGCGAGGCCAAAGCGGTCGTTCTTGTGGAGGAGGTTGTGTGCCGGGTAGGGCGGGTCGAAGGTCCCGGCCTTGCCGGCGTCGGTGCCGACAGTCTCGGTTCCCCAGCCGACGATCCCCTTGCCGATGATGTACTCCATGCAATCGACCGTCGGGCCGGGCGAATGGGGCATGTTGTCCCTGACGTTCAGGAACTCCGCCTCGCTGCGGTTGCGCGGGAACCAGCCGGTGCGCATCACGACCCATTCGCCCTTGTTGATCGTGCCGTGCTGTTTCTCCCAGGCCTTCACGCCGTCGGCTGTGAGCAGAAAGTCCTCGTCTGCTGCGGTCTCTTTGCTGCAGTCGATGACGTTGACCGGTGCCACGAGCTTCTGCACCGGCAGCGTGTCTGTCGCGCCGTCGGGGAAATCCTTGCCGGTGATCCAATGATGCGGCGCGTCGAAGTGCGTGCCGGAATGCTCGCCGAGCTCTAGCCAGTTCCACGACCAGTAGGGCCCGTCGGCATCGTAGTTCGATATCGCATGGACCTTGACCGGCGGCGTGTTCTTGAACGGCGGCGGCAGCTTGATGAGCGGTGTCTTCTCGCCGAGCGGGACCGCGAGATCCACGACTTCGACGCTTCCAGAAAGAAGCAGTTTTGCGAGTTCGCCCAGCGTGTCCTTGGCCGCCATGTCATTCCTCCCGCGCGCGGGGACACCCCCGCCCAAGCCATTCGCGGACACTACTCGCGAATTATGCATTCGCAAGTATCGAGGTTTGAAATATCTTGCGAACATCGCCGTCATCCTCGGACGCGCATAGCGCGATCCGAGGACCCAGGGTGGCCGATTACCGGGCGCGGCTCTGGGCCCCTCGGGTCTCGCTGTGCTCGCCCGAGGGTGACGGATGAGGGGGCGATATGGAGTTCGATGCCGTCATCGTCGGCGCAGGCCACAACGGGCTCGCTGCCGGGATCCACCTGGCAAGCCGTGGCTGGAGCGTCGGTGTCTTCGAGAGAAGCGACGTTGCGGGCGGAGCCGTCCGTACCGCGGAGGTGACGCTTCCGGGTTTCCGCCATGATCTTTACGCGATGAATCTGAGCCTCTTCGCCGGCTCGCCCTTTCTTGCCGAACATGGCGAGGGGCTTCGCGCGCACGGGCTCGCCTTCGCGGCGGCCGAGCATTGCTTCGCGTCGCCGATGCGCGACGGGCGCTGGTTCGGCGTCTCCAAAGACCTTCCGACGACACTCGCCCGCATCGAGGCATTTTCGCATGCGGATGCAACGACCTGGCGGGCGATGCTGGAGAAGTTCGGTGCCGATGCCCCGCACATCTTTGCTCTCCTCGGCTCGCCGATGACGGCGCGGGTATTGGCGCCGACTGTTTTCAAGATTTGGCGCACCAAGGGGATTGGCTGGCTGATGGAGACGACCCGGCTGATCCTCTCCTCGCCGCGCGAGTTTCTCGAAAGGAATTTCGTCTCGCCTGAGGTCCGCGCGACGATGGCCGCTTGGGGCATGCACCTCGATTTCCCGCCCGACATCGCCGGCGGCGCGCTTTTCCCCTACCTCGAAAGCATGGCCAACCAGAGTTTCGGCATGGTGATCGGCGCGGGCGGCGCCGACACGATGATAAAGGCGATGCTGGCGCGGCTCTCTGAACTCGGCGGGTCGGTCCGGTTCAACGCCGACGTCGCAGAGGTGGTGCGGAAGGATGGGCGCGCGGTCGGCATCCGCCTCGCCGACGGCGAAAGCGTCACCGCAAAGCGTGCCGTCGTCGCGGGCGTGACACCGACCGCGCTCGTCGACCGCCTCCTTCCCGGTGGCAGCGGCGACACGCACTACGACGGCGGCGCGAAGAAGTTCCGCTACGGCCCGGGCACGATGATGTTGCACCTCGCGATGTCGGAACTGCCGGACTGGACGGCAGGCGAAGAGCTCAAGCGCTTCGCCTACGTGCATCTCGCGCCCGACCTCGCAATGATGTCGCGCGCCTATTCGGATGCGATGGCAGGGCTGCTTCCGGCTGAACCGGTTCTCGTCGTCGGGCAGCCGACGGCGATCGACCCGAAGCGCGCGCCGCAGGGCAGGCACATCCTCTGGGTGCAAGTGCGCGTGCTTCCCGCCGAGATACGCGGCGACGCGGCCGGCGCGATTGCGGCGCGCGACTGGGAGAGCGCGAAGGACGCCTATGCCGACCGCGTCGTCGACATCATCGAGCGCTACGCGCCGGGCACGCGGGCCAATATCCTGGCACGCCACGTCGAGTCCCCGGCCGACCTCGAACACCGCAATCCGAACCTCGTCGGCGGCGATAGTCTCGCCGGCAGCCACCACCTCTCGCAGAACTTTCTCTTCCGCCCGGTTCCGGGCTGGGCGCGCTGGCGGACGCCGGTCCGCGATCTTTACGTCATCGGCGCATCGTCTTGGCCGGGCGCGGGAACGGGCGCTGGTTCAGGCTACATGCTGGCGAAGATTTTGGCGCGCTGAGCACGCGCCCTGCGCGTTGTCATCCTCGGGCGAGCATGGCGAGACCTGAGGATCTAGCTCCCTGCGGCGGTATCTCTGGGCCCTCGGGTCGAGCGAAGGTGACAGAGTGCTTCGATCGGCCAAGCGATCTGCTTGACCCGCGATCCTGCAAATCTCTAAGCTTGAAATATCATCGCTCCGCCACTTCTGGGACGGCCGGTGACCGGGTGCATGTCGGCGCAAGCCGCGTAATGAGGGAGAGGGGAATGCTGCTCACGAGACGGGATCTGATGAAGCATGGCGCCGCGGGCGCCGCACTCCTCACCGCTGGCGGCGTACCGTTCCGCGCCTTCGCCGAGGGCGACGAGCTTACGATCGCCTACAACGTCAACCTTCCCTCGTTCGATCCGACGGTCGGGCCTTCGGCGGTCAACCCGACCATCCAGGGCATCTATCAGTCGATCTTCGACCAGTACATCGCGCAGGCCCCGGACCTGAAACTCGTCCCCGGTCTCCTGACCGAATGGGGCTGGAACGACGACCGCTCGAAGATCGTGATGAAGGTGCGCGAGGGCGCCACTTGGCACGACGGCTCACCCGTGACGCCGGAAGATGTTGCCTGGTCGCTCGAGCGTGCCGGCGACGAGAAGACCGGCAACCCCATCCAGTTCGTCTGGGGCAAGATCGGGAACTTCTCCATCGACGGCAACACGGTGACGGCCGACGTCAAGTCGTTCGAGCCGACGATCTTCAAATGGATGGGCTTCCTCACCGGCTATGTGCTGCCGAAGGCCTATTACGAGAAGGTCGGGCCGGAGGGCTTCGAGAAGGCGCCGATAGGATCGGGGGCCTACAAGGTCGTGCAGTTCGAGCAGAACGCCTTCCTCAAGCTCGCCGCGCACGAGGCCTACTGGGGCGGGCCGGCGGCCTACAAGAACGTCATCATCAAGTTCGTGCCCGACGCAACGAGCCGCGTCGCCGAAATCGATTCCGGCAAGAGCCAGGTGGTGTTCGACATCCCCTATGACGAGTACGACCGGTTGAAGGCGAAGCCGGGCCTGAAGGGCGTGACGACGCCGGTCTCCGACATCGGCATGATCTTCATCAACGACGTCCCGCCGATGACCGACAAGAACGTCCGGCTGGCGGCGATCTATGCCATCGACAAGCAGCTCCTGATCGACAAGCTGCTGAACGGCTACGGCATCAAGATCGATACGCTCGAGGCACCGCAGTACGAGGCCTTCGATCCGACGATCAAGGTTCCTTACGACCCGAAGAAGTCGGTCGAGCTTCTGAAGGCGAGCGGCTACTCCGTCGACAACCCGGTGAAGTTCAAAATCCAGACCACGCGCGGCTTCAAGCCGAAGGACTACGAGATGATCCAGGCGATCGTCGGGATGTGGCGGAAGGTTGGGATCGACGCGGAGATCGAAGTCTACGAGATCGCCAAGCACTACGAGCTCAGGGCAGCCGACAAGCTTGCGCCTGCCGCCTTCTACAATTGGGGCAACTCGATCGGCGATCCGTCGACCTCGACCGGCTTCGCAATGTTCGGCCCTTCGCCGCACTCGGTGTGGGACGGCCAGGACATGATCGACATGATCGGCCCGCTCTGGGGCGAGCCGGACGAGGCGAAGCGTATCGCCGGCTACAAGGCGGTGGACCGGCACATCGCGGAGGAGGGCGAGGTGATCCCGCTCCTGCAATACGTGCAGCCGATCGTCTATTCCGACAAGGTCCAGATCACGCCGCACGTCTCCGGCGCCGTGCTTCCCTACCTGATGAAACCGGCGGGCTGAATCGCCGCCCGGAGTGCCTGCCGTTGCGTCGTCATCCTCGGCCGAGCGAAGCGAGAGCCGAGGACCCGGGAGCTAGGAAGGGACAGGAGTGCCGCCACACCCTTAGTTGGCACTCGCCTTTCTCAGCCTGGTGCCCGGGAGCGCAGCCTCCGGCATTGCATCTCCCTCCCCTGGGTCCTCGGGTCTCCGCTGCGCTTCGCCCGAGGATGACGCGAGCGTTGGCCTCATTATCATGAGCGCGCTGCGGGCTCTTCTCACCCGAGGCCTGACCACGCTGATCACGCTTTTCGGCGTGGCGGTCATCGTCTTCATCGTGATCCGGGTCGCGCCTGGCAATCCTATCGCCATGATGCTGCCGCCCGGCGCGTCGCAGGCCGACATCGATCGCCTGCGCGCGCTCTATGGCCTCGACCGCTCCATCTTCGAGCAATTCGTCATCTGGCTCGGCAACGTGCTGCACGGCGATTTCGGCACCTCGATCTCGCTGCGCCAGAACGTGCTGTCGATCGTTCTGAGCCGGCTCCCGGCGACGCTCGAGCTGTGCGCCCTGGCGCTATTGATCGCCAACGTCCTCGGCATCACGCTTGCGTTCGCCGCGACGCGCTGGCGCGAAACGCCGCTCGAAACCTGCGTCGACGTGGTGAGCGGGATCGCGCTGTCGGTGCCCGACTTTCTCTGGAGCCTGGCGCTGATCCTCGCCTTCGGCGTCGCGGTGCCGGTGTTCGACATTTCCGGGCGAGTCACGCCGTCGCTCGATCTTCCCTTCGTCAGCCAGTTCTATCTCGTCGAAAGCGTCCTTCGGCTCCGCTTCGACATCGCGGCCGACCTTCTGGCGCACATGATCATGCCTGCGCTGGCTTTGGCATTGCCGCTCGCGGCGGTGATCGCGCAACTCCTGAAATCGGCGCTGAAGGAGACCATGGGTCTCGACTACGTGATGCTGGCGCGCACCAAGGGATTTTCCGAAAGCCGCGTAATCCTCCACGACGCGATGCGCAACGCGCTCTTGCCGACGCTGACGCTCACCGGCGTGCAACTCACCTTCCTCATCGGCGGGACGGTGATCGTTGAGCGTATCTTCTCCTATGAGGGACTTGGCAACCTCGCCATCGATGCGGTCATCAACCGCGACTTGCCGCTAATCCAGGGGATCGTGCTCCTCTTCGCCGTGCTCTTCGTCGCGATCAACCTCTCGGTCGATCTCCTCTACGCGCTGCTCAACCCGCGGCTTCGCCATGGCTGAGGCGATCTTCCACCGACGGCGCGCGCGTTCGTGGCGCCTGATCATAGCGGGCTCCTGGCTCGCGGTGGTCGTTGTATGTGCGCTCTTCGCTCCGCTCATCGCGCCCCACGATCCGCTGGCGCAGGATTTGCTGAGTGGCCGTCTTCCGCCGGCCTGGCTCGCAGGGTCCGAGCCCGGCTATCTCCTCGGCACCGACGACCTCGGCCGCGACGTGCTCTCGCGTGTCATCTACGGCAGCCGGATCGCGCTGACCGTCGCCTTCGTCGCAGCGCCCGCAGCCTGCATCATCGGCTCGGTTCTCGGGCTTCTCGCCGGCTACTTTCGCGGGATCATCGACCAGATCGTGTCGCGCATCGTCGACATCTGGATGGCTTTCCCGCCGGTCCTTTTCTCGATCCTGCTCGTGGCGGTACTCGGCCCCGGACTTCGCTCGGTCATCATCGCCATCGTGGCGATCGACTGGATCCGCTTCTGTCGCGTCGTGCGCGCCGAGACGCTCGGCCAGAGCCGCATGGACTATCTCGACAGCGCCCGCATCGCCGGCTTTCCGGAAGCGGTGATCCTCATCAAGGAGGTGACGCCGAACGTGCTGCCGACGATCGTCGCGCTCCTCTCGCTGGAGATGGGGATCGCTGTGATCGTGGAGGCAATCCTCTCCTTCGTGAACCTTTCGATCTCGACCGATGCCCCGACCTGGGGCGGCATGATCGCCGAGGGCCGCACTATCATCCACTTCGCTTGGTGGGTGCTGGTGTTTCCGTTGACCGTGCTCTTCCTGACGGTGCTCGCATTCGGGCAGTTCGGCGAAGGGCTGAAAGACCGCTTCGATCCGGTGCTGCAATGAACGGCGGCGCCTATCTTGCAATCAGCGACCTGTCGATCGTGCTGCGGCACGACCGTGCGAAACGCCTCTTGCGCGGCGTCAGCCTCGCCGTCGAGCCGGGCGAGGTGAGGGGTCTTGTCGGTGAGAGCGGCGCCGGCAAGACGATGGTCGGCAAGACGGTCTTCGATATTCTGCCGCGTGCCGTTGCCGTCGCCGGTGGGTCCGTCCACCTTGTCGGCCGGGACCTTCTCGCAATGGGGGAGCGGCAGCGCCGCCGACTCATCGCGCAAACCTCTGCATTCATCCCGCAGGATCCGCTGACCGCCTTCAATCCGGTCCGCCGGGTCGAGGGTCAGATCACCGACCGCCTGACTGCGATCCTCGGCCTCTCGGCGAGAGAGGCTCGCGACCGCGCTCGCAGCCTCCTGGCGGAAGTGCACATCAACGACCCGGATCGGGTGCTTGCCAGCTATCCGCATCAGCTTTCAGGTGGCATGCGGCAGCGGGTGTTGATCGCCTCCGCCTTCGCGGCCGAGCCGAAGCTCATCGTGGCGGACGAGCCGACGACCGCGCTCGACGTCACGGTGCAGAAGCAGATCCTGCGCCTCATCGCGGAGATGCAGGCGCGCCACGGCACGGCGCTTCTCTTCGTCACGCACGACCTCGGTGTAGTCGCCAAGATCTGCCAGAAAGTGAGCGTGCTCTTCGGCGGCCTTGTCGTCGAGGACACAGACGTGGCGGGCCTCTTTTCTGCGCCGCGCCATCCCTACAGCGCGGCGCTGATCGCGGCGACGCCACGTTACGACCGCCCGGACGAGTCGCTCGTGCCGGTTCCCCTCGAGGTCGTCGACGCAACCTGGCAGGAGATCGCCGCGGCCGATGCCGAATGGGGGAGGGGCGAGCGCCGTGCGTAGCGTCCGCCAACTGCGCGATGGTCATCCTCGGACGCGCGTAGCGCGATCCGAGGACCCAGGCGCACGGGACGCGCGGCCTTCTGGGTTCTCGGGTTTCCGCTTCGCTGCACCCGAGGATGACGACGGGAGAGTTGCTTCCTCCGGTGCGTTGCAATGAGCGAGCCGCTCTTTTCCGTTAGCGGCCTGCGCGTCGCGCTTCCCGACCCGAAGCGGCGGAGTTCTTTCGGCCGCAGGCCGATGGTGGAGATCCTGCACGGGCTCGATTTCATGATCGAAGAGGGGACGGTCGTCGGCATCGTCGGCGAGTCTGGCTCGGGAAAGACGACGCTCGGCCGCACTCTCGTCCGATTGATCGCGCCGGCCGCCGGCGCGATCAGCTTCGCCGGTCAGGACATCACGCATCTCCGGGAGGACGCGCTTCGGCCGCTCCGCCGCGACCTGCAGGTGATCTTCCAGGACCCGCTTTCATCGCTCAATCCGCGCCTCACGATCGAAACCATCATCGCGCGCCCGCTTCTCTTTCACCGCATCGCGAGTGGAACGCGGGAGGCGCGCGTCCTAGCTGCGGAGGCGCTCGACACGGTCGGCCTACCAGTGAGCTTCGCCGGGCGGTATCCGCATGAGCTTTCGGGTGGCCAGCGCCAACGGGTCGGTATCGCGCGCGCCGTTGCGCTGAAGCCGCGCTTCGTGCTCGCCGACGAGATCGTCTCGGGCCTCGACGTGTCCTCCAAGGCGCAGATCCTGACGCTGCTCGAGCAATTGCGGACGGAGCTTCGGCTGACGGTCGCCTTCATCAGTCACGATCTTTCGGTCGTGCGCCGGCTCTGCGACCGGGTGATCGTCATGCGCGGCGGTGAAATCCTCGAGAACCGCCGCACAGCCGAGCTCTTCGATGCCCCCCAGCATCCGTACACGGCGGAACTCAAGGCGGCGATTCCGCTGCCGGAGGTCGATCCCGGTTGGCTCGCAGCCGGCTGAGGGGCCGCGACAATGGTACGCCATTCGCTTGTCGCCCTCGCGCGGATTGTTTAGATATAAAATAGTGCCGGACGCCGCAGGCGTTCCGACCTTGGGTAGAACGATCCGTCAGTGAGCAAGTCCGCCGCCGCTCTCCACCAATCTGGCTTCGGAGATCACATCGATGCCGAATCCAAGGTGTCCGAGCGGCCGCAGGACCACGTGATGGAGCTCCGGCTCTGGCTCCGCCTGCTCGCGACCGCCAATCTGATCGAGGTTGAGATACGGCGGCGGCTGCGTGAGCGCTTCGCCACCACGCTGCCGCGCTTCGACCTCCTGGCGCAGCTTGACCGCTTCGAGGACGGCCTCCTGCTGGGCGAGCTGTCGCGGCGCATGATGGTCTCGAACGGCAACGTGACCGGCCTCGTCGAGCGCCTCGTGCAATCGGGCCTGATCGAGCGGAACGTGCTTGAGGCCGACCGGCGCGCCGTTCGCGTGCGCCTGACCGACAAGGGCCGCCGCGTCTTCGCGGAAATGGCGGCGGCGCATGCGGAGTGGATAGGGGAACTCTTTGCCGGGCTGAGCGCGACCGAGCAGCAGGCGCTCTGGTCGCGCCTCGGCAATCTGAAAGGCTCGGTCCTCAAGGCAACGAAGCGGCGGGAATGATCCCTGCTGTGAAATGCGCTGATATGCAGCTGTCATCCTCGGTCGAGCGAAGCGAGAGCCGAGGACCCAGGACTGAAGTGCGCAGCTTTGGGTTCTCGGGCCTCCCCCTCGGGTCAAGCCCGAGGGTTCGCCCGAGAATGACGAACTGGATTTATTCCTTCTTGCCGTGCGCCTTCTTGAAGGCAGTTGCGGCAGCCGAAAACGCGCCGCCCACTGCCGAGACGTCGTTGGCGACAACACTCATCCGGTAGCCCTCCGCCATGCGCGCGGCCGCAGCTTCTGGGGACATCGTGAAAGTGCCGCACGGCGTGCCGGCCTTGCGGCAGGCGCGGAGGATCGAGCTGCAGGCCCTGGAATGCGCTGGGCCGCCCGGCTGCGTGCCGAGGGAGAGCGCGAGGTCACCGGTCCCGATGAAGACGAAATCTGCGTTCTTCGTCGCCGCGATCGCGGCCGCGTTTGCAAGTCCGGTCTTCGTCTCGATCATCAGGCCAACGACAACGGCGTCCGAAGCGGCGGCCATGTAGCCGGCTTGGCGGAGTGGCCGGATCCCTCCGCCCGAGCGATGCCCCTTCGGCGGGAAGTGGCAGGCGGACGCGGCTCGAGCGGCTTGCTTGCCAGTCTCGATCAGCGGGATGATGACACCCTCTGCGCCTGCGTCGAGCGCCCGTCCAATCGCTGTCGCGCTATCGTCCTCGACGCGGACCAGGCAGGGCACATTTGGAGGCACGACTGCGACTGCGGCTTCGACCGTCGTGCGGTCAAAGAGGCCGTGCTGCATGTCGATGACGATCGCTTCGGCGCCGGCGGCGACCGCCGCCTCGATCATCGAAACGCTGCCAAGCGCGAACCAGAACACGCCGAGCGGCTGTCCATTGGAGAGGCGTTTCTTGAGCGTCGGCGCGGCTGGGTCAAACATGGGAGCGTCTTTCCACTCGTTATCGCAGCCCCGCCTCGCACAGGAGCGGGAACACCCGCGCGATGAAGAACGGCAACTCGTCGGTGTAGTTCAGGAACGAGAGCGCCGCGCCGGACCAGCCTTCCGCGGCGATTGCCGCGATTTCGCTCGCAATCTTCTCCGGCGTTCCGACCAGCGGATATGTGCCTGCGCCTCCGGCGAAGCGCTGGCGATACTCGCGATAAGCGCGCTCGTCGTGCGAGGCGGAGAACTGCTTCTTGCCAGCCATGTGGTTGTCGACGGCGCCCTGATCGGCCTCGCGCAGCGCATAACGGTCGTAGGCGTCCTCCGCCTCCGCCTGCGTCTCCCGGCAGACGACGTGCGCCACCGTATAGGCGCCAACGTCACGCCCCGCAGCCTGGGCGCGCGAAGAAATGTCGGCGAGGTGGCGGCGCCCGTCCGCAATGTCGGTGAAGGTCGAGAACAGGAAATCGCAATGGCGCGAGGCGAAGTCGCGCCCGGGGCCGCCGAAGGCCGCGTTCATTGTGATGGGGCGCGGAGACTGGATGCTCGCCGGCTTCGAGACGACGCCCTTGAGCCTGTAATAGCTGCCGTCGAAGTCGAAGGGCTCATCGGAGCCGTAGGCGCGCTCGACGATTTCGATCCACTCGGCCGCCCGGTCATAGGCGCGCTCGTCAGGCTGTGTGCCGAACATGGCGAACTCCTTCGGGTTCCAGCCGCAGACGATGTTGAGCCCGGCGCGCCCGCCGGAGACGTGATCGACTGTCGCCAAAGCCTTCGCAGCATAGATCGGGTGGACGAGCGGCACATGTACCGTCGCGAAGATCGCCATCCGTTTGGTGAGCGCGGCAAGTCCGGCGGCCCAGGTGAATGTCTCGAACGACCATTCGCGCGCATGCGTTTCGCCGCCGAAGCCGGCCCATCGGGCGATCGGCAGGAAGAAATCGAAGCCGCCTTCATCCGCAATCCTGGCCGCAGCGACATTGTCAGGCCACGTCGCCTTCCAGCGTTCGGGGACGGTGGTCAGCGCGAGCCCGCCATCGGCGTTGGTGGAGAACACGCCGAGCTTGAAGCCGACCGCGCTTCTCAGCGGGTTCGTCGACGGCTTCGTTTCTTCAGCTGAAGCCAAGGTGCTTCCTCTCTTCAGACGGCCCTGTCGGCCCGAAGGAAGCGCGAATACGGATATTCTTCAAGCTTGAAGAATTCAGGCGTTCGTGGAATCTCGCGCCGATGGCCACGCTCGACCTCACCGCGCCCCAGACCGCATACCAGCGCATCCGTCCGCAGATCATGGACCTGCAGACGGAAAACATCGCGGAGCTCGCGGTCCGCGCGAAGTCGATCCCGGACGTCATCACGCTCTGGTACGGAGAAGGCGATCTCGTCACGCCGGAATTCATCCGCGCGGCGGCCAAAGCGTCGCTCGACGCCGGGAACACCTTCTATGTCCCGGACATGCGCGGCCTGCCGGCGCTGACGGAGGCGCTCTCCAGCTATCTCACGAAGCTGCACGGCAGGGACATCCCGGTGCCTCGCTCGACGATCACGCCGAGCGGCATGCAGGCGGTCTTCCTGGCGCTAGATCTCGTCGTCGATGCCGGCACGAACGTGGTCTATGTCGAGCCGCAATGGCCGAATATCCGCCAGGCGATCCAGATCGCCGGCGGCGAGCCGCGCGCCGTCGCCCTCGAATTCGAGAACGGCGACTGGCGCCTCGACCTGGAAAAGCTCTTCGCCGCCTGCGACGCCCGCACGCGCGCGATCATGTTCTCGACACCCTCCAATCCACTCGGCTGGACGGCGAGCCGCGACGAGCTCCAGGCGCTGATCGACTTCAGCCGCCGCACCGGCATCTTGATCATCAGCGACGAGCTCTACAACCGGCTTGCCGTTAGCGCCGAGGCGGCGCCGTCGGTGCTGCAGCTCGCCGAGCCGGAAGACCTCGTCATGAGCGTCAACGGCTTCTCCAAGGCCTGGGCGATGACCGGCTGGCGCATCGGCTGGCTGACGCATCCGCCCTCCGTCGCAAAGCCCCTCGGCGCCATGACGCAGTATTTGAACAGCGGCACCGCGGCCTTCATCCAGGCGGGGGCACGCGCGGCGATCGTCGACGGCGAGCCGTTCGTGAAAGAAGTGCGGGAGCGCTGCCGCGCCGGAGTCGACGCCGCCTACGCGGCGCTTGCCGGCCACAACAAGATCGTGCTGCCGAGCAAGCCCAAAGCCGGGATGTACGTGATGCTCGCGCTCGCAGGCGAAACGGATTCGACGCAGGCCTGCAGCCACATTCTTGAGGAAGCGCATGTCGGGCTCGCCCCAGGCTGGCTCTTCGGGCAGGCATCGAAGAGCTTCATGCGCATGTGTATCTGCCGTGAAACGGCAGATATCGCGGAAGCCTGCCGCCGCATCGCGACGGCGCTCGGTAGCGGCTGAGGAGGTACCCAACCCCGTCATTCTCGGGCGACCCTCGGGCTTGACCCGAGGGAATATCCGAGAACCCAGCATGTGATGGCCGTGCTGCCTCTGGGTCTTCGGGCCGCGCGTTCCGCGCGCCCGAGGATGACACTTCCACGTTACACATTGTCATTCTCGGGCGAACCCTCGGGCTTGACCCGAGGGGGAGACCCGAGAACCCAGAAGAGGTGGCGGCGCGGAGATGCTGGTTTGGGTCCTTGGATCGCGTTCCGCGCGCCCGAGGATGACAATCTTACGTACCGACGATCTTCCTAAGCTCCGCGCCGAAACGGGCGACTTCATCCAGCGTGTTGTAGTGGACGAGCGAGACCCGGATGCACCCGGTCTCCATCGGCAGGTTCAGCCGCTTCATCAGCCGCGGCGCATACATGTGGCCGTCGCGAATGCCGATCTCGGCGGCGTCCATCGCGTCGGCGATTGCCTGCGGCGTGCGCCCTGGAATGTTGAAGCAGATGGTGGGCACCCGTCCGTCGAGCCGGTCCTCGTCGCTGATCCCGTAGATGACAGCGTCGGTCTGCTTCAGGACCTTGATCATCGCGCCGGCGAGAACCTGCTCGTATCCGCGGATCGCATCCATCGCGGCGACGACATCCTGCCGACGTGCGTTGCTCTTCCCCGGCGCGACCAACTGCCCGATGCTTTCGAGATATCTGACCGCAGCGCTCATGCCGGCGACGTTCTCGTAGACGAAGGTGCCGGCTTCGATCTTGTAGGGCGGCTCGTCGGGGATGAAGTCCTCGCGGAAGGTCGGCAGCCGCTTCAGCGCATCGTACTTCCCCCAGAGAAAGCCCATGTGCGGCGCGAAGGTCTTGTAGCCGGAGCAGACGAGATAGTCGCAATCCCAGGCCCGCACATCGATCAGCCCGTGCGGCCCGAAGTGCACGCAGTCGATAAAGACTTCAGCGCCCGCGTCGTGTGCGAGCTTCGCTGCCGCCGCCACGTCGACGATCGTGCCGATCGAATGCGCGGTCTTCGTGAAGGCGACGATGCGGGTCCGGTTCGAGAGGAGGGGCTTCAGATCGTCGGCGTGGAGCGTCCCGTCCTCGCGCATCCGCCACCACTGGAATGTTGCGCCGACCTTCTCGAGCTGGAGCCAGGTCGCGATGTTGGCGTCGTGGTCCATGTCGGTGACGACGATCTCATTCCGCGCGCCGAGCGTCTGGCCGATCGCGAGGCTCACCATGCGGATGAACGACGTCGCGTTCATGCCGAAGCAGACCTCCGCCGGGTTCGCGGCGTTGATCAGGACCGCGACGCTCTCGCGCGCGTCCGCGACCGCCTGATCGACCAGCCGGCTCTTGGCGTAGCGCCCGCCGCGCTGGACATTGTGGTCGAGAAGATGGTGGTTGACCGCGTCGAGCACGCCTTGCGGGATCTGCGCGCCGGCGGCGTTGTCGAAGAAGATGAAGGAGCCGGCGCGGTCGGGTTGCAGCGCGGGGAACTGCGCGCGCAGCGTCTCGATCGGAAATGCCGGCGTTTCGCTCGCCTTCGCTTTGGCCGGCGTCACAGTCCGTGGGCTCATCGCTGGAGATCCTGGCCGGCTTCGGGTAGCGGCTGCCGGCGGTTCTTGCGCCCGGGCGGAGAAATTTCAAGCTTGAAATGAAGTGCCGTTCGGTGGGAAGCTGCCGCGAAGCTCATCCGCGGGAAAACAGGGAGAACGGGAATGAAAGCGAAGTTCGTTGCATTGGCTTTTGTCGCCGCGTCGGCGTTCGCCGGGCTGGCGGCGATTGCTCCCGTCCATGCCGAGACGCTCGAAGTCGGCGCCTATCCCGCCAACCCGCCTTGGGAAAACAAGAAGGAGGACGGCTCGTTCGAGGGCTTCGAGGTCGACCTGGTGAATGAGATCGGCAAGCGCATCGGCGCCGACATTCACATCCAGGACCTCGGCTTCCAGGCGCTCTTCGCGGCAACGAGCTCCGGCCGTATCGACATGGCGATCTCCTCGATCACCATCACTAACGAGCGCCTGAAGAACCAGTCCTTCACACAAGGCTACTACGACAGCGACATGGCGCTTGCCACCGCCGTCGATTCCGGCGTCTCCAGCCTCGCCGACATGAAGGGCAAGCCCGTCGGCGTTCTCTCCACCTCGACCGGCGAGACTTGGGCGAACGAGAACAAGGACAAGTACGGGTTCAGCGAAGTGAAGGGCTACAACGCCCAGCAGGATCTCCTGCTCGACACGCAGGCAGGGCGCGTCGGCGGCGCGGTCAGCGATATCGCCGGCCTACAGTTCGCCTTCATGCAGATGCCGAAGATGCATGTCGTCGAGCGCATCAAGACGAGCGACAAGTACGGCATCATGATGAAGAAGGACTCGCCCAACCTGAAGCGCGTCAACGACGCGATCACCGCCATGAAGCAGGACGGCACGCTCGCCGCGATCCACAAGAAGTGGCTCGGCGCCGACGCTGATCCGAGCACCTCCACCGTCATGGTGCTCGATCTTCCGATGGCGCAATAAACCGCCGATCCGGGTTCTCGAAGGGGAGCAGCGGCCGCCGCCGTTGCTCCCTTTTTCATGATGATGGCATTGTCCAACGGGGGCGGCGCCGGCGTCGCTCGTTTTACCGGGAGACCGTCGTGCAGGATCTGATAGACACTTTCCTGAACGGCCACGTCATGCTGCGGGCGCTGCCCATGCTCGGGCGCGGCCTCGTCAACACCATCGAATTGGCGATCGTTGCGATCCTTATAGGGACGGTTGCAGGAGTCCTGATCTGCATTGGCCGGCTCTACGGACCGAAGCCCGTGCGCTTCCTCGCCACCGGGTTCATCGACATCTTCCGCGCCCTGCCGGTGCTGGTCGTGCTCATCGTCATCTACTACGCGCTTCCCTTCGTCGGGATCAGGCTCGAATTCCTTCACCTCCGCCACACTCGCACTATCGATCGTGCTCGCGGCGTTCACCGCGGAAGTCTTTCGCGCAGGGATCATCAGCATCCCGCTCGGCCAGTTCGAGGCGGCGCGAACGCTCGGCCTGCCGTTCTGGGTGACGCTGGTGAAGGTCATCGTCCCGCAGGCGGTCCGCATCGCCACGCCGCCGCAAACCAGCAACTGCATTTCCATCGTCAAGGACACGTCGCTTGCCTCCTTCGTCGCCATGCCCGACTTGTTGAAGCAGGCGACGGACGCTCAGGCAATGATGGCCAATCCGAGTCCGCTCATTGCGGCGGCAGCCGTCTACCTGATCATCCTCTGGCCGATGGTGCGGCTCGTCGCATATCTGGAGAAGCGCAACGCTTAGCTTTCTCCGTCCGGGCGCTGCGGCGCCGCGCTGCCTTCAGCGAAAATGGGTGGAACTCCAAGACGCGGTGGAAGTGGCTCGCGGACACGGCTGGCCGCAGCGCTCGCTGATGAGAAAAGCCCGGCAAGAGGGCCGGGCTGGAGGGAGCGGTTCAAGTAGCTCGCGGCGCCAGGCGAACGGGAGCGACACTGGTCACCGCGTTATTTCGACACCGTCGGGGACTTGGGGGATGAGCGGAAGCCGACGCTGCCTGCCGACAAACGAGGAATTGCCCAATAGGTTCCCTCGGCCCTCATCTCGGCCAGGAAGATGCCGGCGGCTTACGTTAGAGGGGAGACCAGAAACCGCCGGCTGCTGCGGCAAGCCTGAAGGTCGACACCCGCCGCGCCTTGAGTCTACACGGCTTGGCGGGAACGGAAAGTCCGTAATTTAGGCGCTACCAATTTGGACGCGGGTGAGCCTGCTTGTATGGACTGGCAGGAAGTAGCGCGCCCGCTGTCGAAAGGATTCATCGAGGCGACAGAGGCTTAAGGGCTGCCGCGCCCCGGCGGCTTACCTTAAGGGGGAGATCAGGAACCGCCGGCCCTGCCGCGGTGAGCCTGAAGGTCTCTACCCGCCGCACGGCGGCTCTACATGGCCGGGTGGCGGCACAGAGTCTGTAATTTCGCTACGCTGCATCGGGATGGGTTAGGTAAGTAGTAACCTCCTAAGCAGCCCGCGATAGATTTGAAAATTCGGTTCTGATTTTAATCGACTGATCCTCCCCCGTTGAAGTGGTCCGCCCTGATGTATGCCTTTTGGCAGCAAGGAGGACGGATCGGATGCCAAGGAAGAGATACAAGCCGGAAGAGATTGTCGCGAAGCTGCGGCAGGTCGATGTTCTCACATCGCAAGGTCAGAGCGCGGCAGACGCCATCCGCTCGATCGGGGTGAGCGAGGTGACGTATTACCGCTGGCGCCAGGAGTTCGGCGGGTTGAAGAGCGACCAGGTGAAGCGGCTGAAGGACCTTGAGACGGAAAACACCCGGCTTCGTCGCGCGGTATCGGACCTGACGTTGGACAAGCTGATCCTGCAGGAGGCGGCCCGGGGAAACTTCTAAGCCCCGCGCGTCGCCGCGCCTGCATTGAGCATGTTCGGCGCGAGCTGTCGGTCTCCGAGCGCCGCGCCTGTGCGGCGCTCGGCCAGCATCGCTCGACCCAGCGCAAGATCCCGCAAGGCCATGAGGATGAAGCGCGGCTGACGGCCGACATCGTCGAGCTGGCCCGCCAGTATGGCCGCTACGGCTATCGCAAGATCGCCGCGCTGCTGCGCCGGGCTGGCTGGCTGGTCAACGACAAGCGGGTCGAGCGGATCTGGCGACGCGAGGGGCTGAAGGTTCCCAAAAAGCAGCCGAAGCGCGGTCGGCTCTGGCTGAACGACGGCTCCTGCATCCGGCTCAGGGCCGAGCACCGCAATCACGTCTGGTCCTACGACTTCGTCGAGGACCGCACCCACGAGGGGCGCAAGTTCCGCATGCTCAACATCATTGACGAGTTCACTCACGAGTGCCTGGCCATCCGGGTGGCCCGCAGGCTCAAATCCATCGATGTGATCGACGCGCTCTCAGACCTGTTCATCCTACGCGGCGTCCCTGCGCATATCCGCTCCGACAACGGACCCGAGTTCATCGCCAGAGCCGTGCAGGACTGGATCGGAGCCGTCGGCGCGAGGACCGCCTATATCGCGCCGGGCAGCCCCTGGGAGAACGGCTTCATCGAAAGCTTCAATGCGCGCTTGCGTGACGAGCTGCTCGACGGGGAAGTCTTCTACACACTTCGCGAGGCGCAGATCGTGATCGAAAGCTGGCGTCGCCACTATAACGCCGTACGGCCGCATGCATCGATCGGCTATCAGGCTCCCGCGCCGGAGGTGTTCATCCCAGCGCTTGCCGCATGGCCGGCCGCGCAATCCCGCTCAGCTTCGCCGGCCATGCTCCCGCTGGCGTCAGCGCCAGCCCTAAACTAACATTGCAAACGGACCACCCAGTGGGGGCCGGTCACGAGTTGGGTATCCCGAGCGGGGTTTCGTTTGCCTCCTGCCTCCGCAACTCGGGGGCCCCGTGCACCGCCTCTGCGCCCTGTCCCAGCCCAGCCCCTCCTCCCTTGGACAGGGCGCTTTCATTCGGAAGGAATTTCGTCCCAGCCTCGCTGCATGACCTCAGCGGCGCAGGCACACCTCTTCCACACCATCGGCGACCTCATCGACGGCAGGTGGGACTATTCTGCCCGAACGGGTGCCCGGAAGCGAAGGTCGACCTCCCGGTGTTAGCGGCGCGTTATGGCCGCGACGCCAGTTACATCCAGGGCGAGACGCCAAGGCCTATCGTCCCCCTGAAGCAGAACAGGGACCCAGGCGATCACCACCTAAGTCCCTGTTTTAATTTGGCTCCCCGGGCCGGACTCGAACCAGCGACCCAGCGGTTAACAGCCGCTTGCTCTACCGACTGAGCTACCGGGGATTAGCGCCGATATAGGCAAGACCGGCTTGCCAATGCAAGGCGGTCGGGCCATACGCAGGCGCGTCATCCCGGAAAAGGGCCTCGCCATCGGCGGGCGAGGCCATCTCACCAAAGCTATGCTAAGTCTTAAGGGCCGGCCGGAGCCGGCCGGCCGGCGAACGGGCAGCCGGGACAGTAGAGGCGACCTCAAACATGGCAGGCAGCACTCCCGGCGGCTCGGTCCGCTTCGGCGCGTATCGCATGCCACTGCCGCGCTCGCGGCTGCTGCGCATCTCGATCGGGTCGGTGCTGGTGCTGTTCGGCCTTTTCGGCTTCCTGCCGGTCGCTCGGCTTCTGGATGATCCCGGCCGGGCTCCTCATCCTTTCCGTCGACATCCCGCGCGTCCGCCGCTGGCGCCGCCGCTTTGCGGTCTGGTTCAGCCGCAAATATCCGGCGACTGCGGCACGGCTCGGCGTGCGCGGCAACGGGAACGGCAACGGCGCGGCGCGGCCGAGCAAAGCCTGAGCGCAGGAAATCCGCGAAGCCGCTTGCGCAAGGCCTGCGCCTTTCGCCATAATGGATTCGCTCTGGTTCCCCGCCGGCGCGAAAACGCGCCTGGGGATGAAATGGGAATGCGGTGCGGAAGGACCCAATCCGGGCTTCCAACGCCGCAGCTGCCCCCGCAACTGTGAGCGGAGAGCCCGCCCGCATCTGCCACCGGAAACGGGAAGGCGCGGGGTAGGGCGACGACCCGCGAGCCAGGAGACCAGCCGGGCACGGAAGGCTAGGAACCCGCCGTCGGAGGGACGGCAAGGAGGTCTCATGAACACGCAAACCGCATCCGCCGCCTCGACCAGCCAGTTCACCAGGTGGCCGGCGCTCTTCGCTCTGGCGTTCGGGATTCTGGTCGTCTACGGCGCGGGCTTCTCGCATCCGATGGCGCTCCACAACGCCACGCACGACACCCGGCACGCCTTCGGCCTTCCCTGCCACTGAGGCAGTCGTGCTCAAGAACCTGATCTTGAGCGCCGCCGCGGCGGGCGTCGCGGCAGGCGTTCTGACGGCCGTCATCCAGTACGTGACGACCACCCCGATCATCATCGAGGCGGAGAAATACGAGAGCGGCGCCGCGGCGCACGACCACGGCGCAGCGGCCGTATCGCGGGACCAGAGCGCGGCGACGGAGTCCGCCGCGCCGGGTTCCACGGCCGCGCACGAAGACGAAGGCTGGCAGCCGGCCGACGGCATAGAGCGCACATTCTTCGCCTCGCTTGCGACGACCGTCATCGGCGTCGGCTTCGGCCTGGCGCTCCTCGGCGCGATGTCGCTCACCGGCGTCAGCATCAATGCGCGGACGGGGCTCGCTTTCGGCATTGCCGGGTACATGTCGGTCGCGCTTGCGCCGGCGCTCGGCCTGCCGCCCGAGATTCCAGGAAGCGGCGTGGCGGCGCTCGGCGTGCGGCAGGCCTGGTGGTTCTTCGCGGTCGCCTCAACGGCGGTCGGCATCGCCGGGCTCATGCTTTCGAAGACGCTGTGGCTGCAGATCTGCGGGGTCGCGCTGATCGCGCTCCCGCATATCGTCGGCGCCCCGCAGCCGCCGGCCTATGTCTCGACCGCGCCGGCCGAGCTTGCCGGCCATTTTGCGGCGACGTCGCTTGTCGTGACCGCGATCTTCTGGGCGGTGCTCGGCTACGCGTCGGGCGGCTTCTACGAACGCTTCTCGCGCTCGGGCTAGAGGCGCTGCCCATGCGCAACGGGTTCGTGCTCGTGCTCGGAGGCGCGCGCTCGGGCAAAAGCGCTTATGCCGAACGGCTCATCGCCGAGAGCGGGCTTGAGCCGATCTACGTGGCGACCGCCGAGGCACACGATTTCGAGATGGCTGAACGGATCGAAGCACATCGCGCACGGCGCAATCCGAGCTGGCGGACCGTCGAGGCGCCGGATCGGCTCGAAGATGCACTGCGGGCGCAGACCGGTGAGGGAAGGGCCGTATTGGTCGACTGTCTCACGCTCTGGTTATCAAACCTGATGCACGGCGACGGCGACATCGAGGCTCGGGTCGAGGCGCTCGTCGACATTGCGCGGACAGCGCCGGGCCTTCGCGTCTTCGTCTCCAACGAGGTCGGGCTCGGGCTCGTGCCCGAGACACCGCTCGGGCGGCGCTTCCGCGATGCGCAGGGGCGCTTGAACCAGCGCGTTGCGAACGCCGCCGACCACGTCGTGTTCATGGCGGCGGGCCTGCCGCTTGTGTTGAAAGGAATGACCACATGAGTGCCGCGGGCGGCCGCATCCCCGCAACGATCGTCACCGGCTTTCTCGGCGCGGGCAAGACGACGCTGATCCGTCATCTTCTCGAAAATCCCGGCGGACGGCGGATCGCGCTCATCGTGAACGAGTTCGGCGACGTCGGCTTCGACGGGCAGGTGCTTTCGGATTGTGGAAGCGAGGCTTGCGGCGCCGACGACATCATCGAGCTTGCGAACGGCTGCATCTGCTGCACGGTCGCCGACGATTTCCTTCCGGCGATGGAGGCGATCCTCGGGCGCGCCGAGCTGCCCGACCACATCGTCATCGAGACGTCGGGGCTGGCGCTGCCGCAGCCGCTGGTGAAGGCCTTCGCCTGGCCGAGCGTGAAAGCCCGCGTGACGGTCGACGGCGTCGTCACCGTGATCGACGCCGCGGCGGTGGCGGAGGGGCGGGTCGCGTCCGATGAAGCGAAGCTCGCCGAGCAGCGCGCCAAAGACCTTTCGCTTGAGCACGACGACCCTGTCGAGGAGCTTTTCGAGGATCAGCTTCGCTGCGCCGACCTGATCGTGATTGCCAAGGCCGATCTCATCGACGAAGCCGGCCTCGCGAAAGTCGAAGCGGCGATCGCCGAAGATCGCCGGCCGCAGGCGCGCGCGATTCCCGTGGCGCACGGCCGTATCCCCGTCGATGTGCTGCTCGGGCAATCCGCTGCGGCGGAGGCGGACGCGCACAACCGCAAGAGCCACCACGAGCTCGCCGGCGAAGAGCACGACCACGACGACTTCGACAGCTTCGTGCTCGACGTCATCGCGCCCGACCGCGCCAGCGTCGAAGCGCGTGTGAAAGACGCGATGGCGATCGATCGCGTTCTCCGCATCAAGGGTGTCGTCGCGGTCGATGGCCGCGACGCGCCGCTTGCGGTGCAGGCGGTCGGCCCACGTGTGGAATCGTGGTTCGTCGACGACTCGCGCGAGCCGGGGCTGGTGGTGATCGGGTTGAAGGGGCTCGACAGGGCGGAGGTCGAGCGAGTGCTCGGCGCGGCGTGAGTAGCATGAGGCGTCGGCGATGCACCTGCTGAAGGGCCAGCCGCGGACGATCAGAGGCGAGGCGGAGCCCGTCGACCTCGGACAGTCTCCGGGCGACATCGTGATCCTCTCCGCCGCCGACACGGAGATATCGGGGCTCGCCGCCGCACGGCGGGCGCTCGGCGCCGAGTTTCCCAGCGTGCGCCTTGCCAATTGGATGGCGCTTTCGCATCCCTATTCGGTCGACCTCTATGCCGAAAGCGTGCTTCAGCACGCGAAGCTCGTCGTGATCCGGCTGCTCGGCGGCGCCTCTTACTGGCGCTACGGGCTCGACGAGGCCATGCGTATCTGCCGCGCGAGCGGGGCGAAGCTCGCCGTCATCCCGGGCGATGCGACATGGGACGCGGCACTCGCCGCGCACGGAAGCATCGACGAGGCGCTGGCGAAAAAGCTCTGGGACTATCTCGTCGAAGGCGGCGCTGAGAATCTCGCCGACGCGCTGCGGTTCTGTGGGTGGCTGATCGGGCAGGGCAAGGAGCCGGAGGAGGCGAGAGCGCTGCCGAGCGCGGGGATTTACACTCACCCGAGCACGCCTGCGCAGCCGACCGCCGCGATCGTCTTCTACCGCGCGCTGATGCAGGCGGGTCAGTCGGAGCCCGTCGATGCGCTTTGCGATGCGCTCACGAAGCGGGGTCTCGATCCGTTGCCGATCTTCGTGTCGAGCCTCAAGGCGAAGGAGGACGCGGCGTTCGTCGCCGACGCATTTGCGGAGCATGAACCCGCCGTCGTCCTGAACGCCACGTCCTTCGCACTGTCGCGGCCGGGCGCGGAGTTCACGGGCACGGTGCTCGATGGCGGCGAGCGCCCCGTGATCCAGGTGACCTTTGCGGGGATCTCGGAAGAGGCGTGGGCGAATTCGGCGCGCGGGCTCGCGCCGACCGATCTCACGATGAACGTTGTGCTGCCGGAGGTCGAC
This sequence comes from uncultured Alphaproteobacteria bacterium, assembly GCA_963761005.1. Classification (GTDB taxonomy): domain Bacteria; phylum Pseudomonadota; class Alphaproteobacteria; order Rhizobiales; family Afifellaceae; genus DASWJZ01. The sequence goes on along the minus strand of CAVXFK010000013.1, from coordinate 18,503 downwards.
GGGCGGATCATCTCGCGTGCAGTCTCGTTCAAGGAGGCGGGTGAATTCGATCCGCTCACCGAGTGCCGGCCGGTGCGCTACCGGCCGAAGGCCGACCGCATCGCATATGTCGCCGAGCTTGCGGCGCGTTGGGCAAAGCTGCGTGAGAAGCCGAACGCAATGAAGCGCGTGGCGATCGTGCTCTCCAACTATCCGAACAAGGACGGCCGCATCGCGAACGGCGTCGGCCTCGACGCGCCGGCCTCGACCGCGAATGTGCTGAAGGCAATGCGCGACGCGGGATACGACGCACACGGCGCTCCGGAGACGGGCGCGGACTTGATGGCGCTGCTGCTTGCTGGGCCGACGAATGCGCAGCGAGATTCCCCTCCCCCTCGCGGGGAGGGGTTAGGGGAGGGTTCGCGCTCTACCATCGCGCTCCCGCTTGAGACGTACGAGCATCACTTCGCCGACCTCCCGCCGCCGGTCCGCTCCGCCGTCACCGCCCGCTGGGGCGACGCCTCTTCCGATCCGTTCGTCGAAGGCGAAGCCTTCATCCTTCCCGCGCATCGCTTCAGCAATATCGCGATCGGCATTCAGCCGGCGCGTGGCTACAGCGTCGATCCAAAGACCAGCTATCACGATCCCGATCTCGTCCCGCCGCATTCCTATTTCGCCTTCTACTTCTGGCTCCGCGAGGAATTTTCCGCCGACGCGCTCGTGCACATGGGCAAGCATGGCAATCTCGAATGGCTGCCGGGGAAGGCTCTGGCGCTTTCGGAGAGCTGTTATCCGGAAGCGGCGCTCGGTGCGCTGCCGGTGATCTATCCGTTCATCGTCAACGATCCGGGCGAGGGAGCGCAGGCCAAGCGGCGGACGGCGGCTGTGATCGTGGACCATCTGATGCCGCCGATGGCGCGCGCGGAGAGCTACGGCCCAGCGGCGGCGCTCGAAGCGCTGATCGACGAATATGCCACGGCCGAAGCAAGCGATCCGCGCCGCGCGAAGTTGGTCGCTGCCGAGATTGCCGACCTCGCGGAGCGGCACGGCTTCGACAAGGACCTCGGGCTTGATTTCAAGAGCGAGGCGAGCAGCGCGCTTGGAAAGCTCGATGCGCACATCTGCGACCTGAAGGAACTGCAGATCCGCGATGGTTTGCATGTGCTCGGCGAGGGGCCGGCCGGACGGCAGCGCGCAGAGACGTTGGTCGCGCTTGCGCGGGTGCCGCGGGGAAATGGCCGGGCAGGCGATGCTTCGCTGCTTCGTGCGCTGGCCGATGATTTGGGGCTCGGGGTCGATCCGCTCGCATGTGATTTCGCCGAGACCTGGGAGGGGCCGCGACCGGACTCCCTCTCCCCTTGCGGGAGAGGGTCGGGGAGAGGGGAAGGAGGCAGCCACGACGTTCCTTGGCGCACCGTCGGTGACACAGTGGAGAGGCTTGAAGGATTGGCCCTTTCTCTGACGTCCCCCTTGGAAGGAAAGAACGGCGGTGCCCTTCATGCTTCCCCCCTCCCTGTCCCTCCCCCGCAAGGGGGGAGGGGAATGGTGACGCCTGGACCGAGCTCTGCGGCCGTCCTTCAAACGATAACGAACGACATCGCACCTTCACTCGATGCCTCCGGCGACCGCGAAATCGCCTCCGTCCTCGATGCGCTCTCCGGAAAATTCGTCCCGCCCGGCCCCTCCGGCGCACCGACGCGCGGGCGCACAGACTGTCTCCCGACCGGGCGCAACTTCTATTCCGTCGACGTGCGCGCCGTGCCGACGCCGGCTGCCTTCGACCTCGGACGCCGCTCCGCCGGCCTGCTGGCGGAGCGCTATTTCCAGGACGAGGGCGAGTGGCCGCGGGCCATTGCGCTCACGGTGTGGGGCACGTCGAACATGCGGACCGGCGGCGACGACATCGCACAGGCGCTGGCGTTGATCGGCGCGCGGCCGGTGTGGGAAGGCGCATCGGGCCGCGTGACCGGCATCGACGTCGTGCCGCTCTCGGAGCTGAAGCGGCCTCGCATCGACGTGACGCTTAGAATCTCCGGCTTCTTCCGCGATGCGTTCCCGACGCAGATCGCACTCTTCCACGAAGCGGTGCAGGCGGTCGCCGAACGCGATGAGCCTGAGGACGCAAATCCAATCGCCGCGCGCATCCGCGCCGATGCGAAGGCCCTTGAAGCCGCAGGCATGAGCGACGCGGAGGCACGAAGCGCTGCCTCGTTCCGCGTCTTCGGCTCGAAGCCCGGCGCTTACGGTGCGGGGCTGCAGGCGCTGATCGACGAAGGCATCTGGGCCGAACGTCGAGACCTCGCGGCGGCCTTCCTGGAATGGTCAGCCTACGCCTATGGCGGCGGCGTTGAGGGGAAGGGTGCACGCGCGCTTCTAGAAACGCGCCTCAAAGCCACCGACGCCGTCGTGCAGAACCAGGACAACCGCGAGCACGATCTCCTCGACTCCGACGACTACTACCAGTTCGAGGGCGGGCTCGCGGCGTCGGTCGAGACACTGAAGGGCGAAGCCCCAAAAATCTTCCATAACGATCACTCACGCCCCGAGCGGCCGGTGATCCGCGCGCTCGATGAAGAGATCGCGCGGGTCGTCCGCGGGCGCGCAGCCAATCCGAAATGGATCGCGGGCGTGATGCGCCACGGCTACAAGGGCGCGTTCGAGATCGCCGCGACCGTCGACTATCTCTTCGCCTTTGCGGCGACGACGAACGCCGTGAAGCATCACCATTTCGAGCAGCTTCACAGCGCCTATCTCGAGGATGTTTCAGTGCGCGACTTCATCGCGGAGAACAATCCGCCGGCGCTGAAGGAAATCGCGGCGCGCTTTTGCGAAGCGATCGACCGCGGGCTCTGGGCGCCGCACCGCAACAGCGCCTACGAAGAGCTGCAACGCTTGGCGGGGAGGATAGCGGCATGAAGCACACTACACACCCTCTTTGTCATCCTCGGGCGGTGCACAGCACCGACCCGAGGACCCAGGCCGCAGTCCATCGGTCTGGGTTCTCGGGTCTCCGCTTCGCTTCGCCCGAGAATGACGCTCCCGATGCGAGCGTAGACGGGATGATCTCATGAAAACCGAAGGCATGAGCGAGGCGGAAATCAACGCGAAGCATGCGGAGAAGATGCGCCGCAAGAAGGAGGCGCGCGACAAGATCATCGCCACGAAGACGATCGAGAAGGGGCTCCTGATCGTCCATACCGGCAAGGGCAAGGGGAAGTCGACCGCGGCCTTCGGGCTCGTCTTCCGCGCGCTCGGCAACGGCATGAAGGTCGCGATCGTGCAATTCGTGAAGGGCAGGTGGCAGACGGGCGAACGGGTCGCGCTCGACAGGTTCGGCGATCAGGTGACGATCGCGACGATGGGCGAAGGCTTCACTTGGGAGACGCAGGACCGCAGCCGCGACATCGCCGCTGCGAAGGCTGCATGGGAGAAAGCGAAAGCGCTCATCATGGACGACGAGCATCAGATGGTCGTGCTCGACGAGCTCAACATCGTTCTTCGCTACGACTATCTCGACGCGGCTGAGGTCGTCGCGGCGCTAGAAGCGCGCCCGCCGATGAAGCACGTCGTCGTCACCGGGCGGAACGCCAAGGACGAGTTGATCGAGGCCGCCGATCTCGTCACCGAGATGGAGCAGGTGAAGCATCCGTTCCGCTCCGGCGTGAAGGCGCAGAAGGGGATCGAGTTCTGAGCGACCGGTGCCGATCTCCGATGGCGCGACCATGAAGCCCGCCATCATGATCCAGGGCACCGGCTCGAATGTCGGCAAGTCGCTGATCGTCGCCGGTCTCTGCCGGGTCTTCGCTGACCGCGGGTTGAGGGTCGCGCCGTTCAAGCCGCAGAACATGTCGAACAATGCCGGCGTCGCCGAGGGCGGAGAGATCGGCCGCGCGCAGATGCTGCAAGCGCGCGCCGCGCGCATTGCGCCGACCGTCGACATGAATCCGGTGCTCTTGAAGCCCGAGACGGACCGCGGCGCGCAGGTCGTGGTGCGGGGGAAGCGCTGGGTAACGCTTTCGGCACGCGACTATGGCGCGCGCAAAGGCGAGCTTCTCCAGACCGTGCTCGAAAGCTTCCGCCGGCTCGAAGCCGCGTTCGATCTCGTGATCGCGGAAGGGGCCGGCTCGCCGGCGGAGATCAACCTCCGTCGCGGCGACATTGCCAACATGGGCTTCGCGGCGGCGGCCTCCGTGCCGGTGGCGCTCGTCGGCGACATCGACCGCGGCGGCGTGATCGCCGCCATGGTCGGGACGCACGCAGTCCTCGATCCGCCGGAACGCGACTGCATGAAGGCCTTCATTATCAACAAGTTCCGCGGCGATCCTTCGTTGTTCGAAGAGGGTGTGACGGAGATCGCTCGGCGCACCGGCTGGAGGGCACTCGGCGTCGTACCGCACTTTGCCGACGCCGCCCGTCTGCCGGCCGAAGATGTGCTGGGGCTCGTCGGCAGCGGCGCGAAGCCCGAAGCACGGATCAAGATCGCCGTGCCGCGCCTGCCGCGCATCGCCAATTTCGACGACCTCGACCCGCTTGCCGCAGAACCTGATGTGACGGTTGAAGTGATCGAGCCGGGGCAGGCGATTCCGGGCGATTGTGATCTGATCCTGATCTCCGGATCGAAGGCGACGATGGCCGACCTCGCGGCGCTCCGGGCGCAAGGATGGGACATCGACATCCTCGCACATCACCGGCGCGGCGGCGCCGTGCTCGGGCTATGCGGAGGCTATCAGATGCTCGGCAGGACGATCGCCGATCCGCGCGGCGTTGAGGGGGCTCCCGGCTCGGTCGCAGGCCTCGGGCTGCTCGCGGTCGATACGGAGCTTGGCGACGACAAGACCACCGCTCAGGTTTCGGCGCGGCACAAGGAAAGCGGCGCAAGCCTTTCAGGCTACGAGATCCATCTTGGCCGAAGCGAAGGGCCGGACTGCGCCCGGCCGTTCCTCGATATCGGCGGCCGGGCGGACGGCGCAGTCTCACCTGATGGGCTTGTCACCGGCACTTATGTACACGGGCTCTTCACGAGCGACGACTTCCGCCGAGCCTACCTGGCCAAGCTCGGCGGGCGCTCGGCCACCCGCTTCGAGGCCGGCGTGGAGGCTGCCCTCGATGGCCTTGCGGCGCATCTCGAGGAGCATCTCGACATCGACGCCATCCTCGCTATCGCGCGAGCGCGAGCGGGATGAGCGCGGCGAGCAGCGTCAGGCCGGCGAGGATCGTCCAGGCGATATCGAGCAGCCGGATCGTTGCACTGATGTCGCCGGGTCCCGCGTCCGGCCGACCGGCTCGGTTGAGCCAGGCTCCGTCGACCGCCGTCGTGCCGTAGCGGCGGGGTCCACCAAGTGCCAGTCCGAGCGCGCCGGCAAGCGCCGCCTCGGGCCAGCCGGCGTTCGGCGATTTGTGGTTTCGTGCATCAGCCAAGGCGGCACGTATCGCGGCTCCAGCGGTGCGGCGTGCAAGAAGCGCTGCGCCTGCGATCAGCAGCACCGAAAGGCGTGCCGGCACGAAATTCATGACATCGTCGAAGCGCGCCGAAGCCCAGCCGAACGCCTCGTAGCGCGGGGAGCGGTGGCCGATCATGGAATCGGCCGTGTTGACGACCTTGAAGACGAGAAGGCCCGGCAGGCCGAGGAGCATGAACCAGAACGCCGGCGCGATGACCCCGTCGGAGAAATTTTCCGCTGCGGACTCGATCGCGGCACGGGCCACGCCCGCCTCATCGAGCACGCTGACATCGCGGCCGACGATCTCGGACACGGCGCGGCGGCCGCCTTCCAGGCCCTCGGTCGCCAGCGCGTGCCCGACGGCCGCCACATGATCGACAAGGCTCTTGTGGGCGAGAAACACCGAGGCGATGACCGCCTCGACCGCAAGCCCGAGCGGAGCGCTCTGCAACATCCGCTCAACGAACCAGCCGATGAGCGCGGCGCCGGCCACGAGCAGGAGAACGGCAATGACACCGGCGCGGCGGCGTTCCGCGAAAGGCGCGGCGTCACGGTTCAGCCGCCGGTCGAGGAGCCCGACCGCGCGGCCGATCAGCCGGACCGGATGCGGTACACGCCGCCAGAGCGTTGGCGGATCGCCAAGCAGCCGGTCGGTCACGAGCGCGACCGCGAGAATGCCAAACCTGATGGCGAGCCCGCTCACTGCGACCCGCGCGCGTCAAAGGGCTGGCGGCAACCGCTGCGGCGACACATTGTGTGAGCCATCAGGCGGCCATAGCCGATCCGGCGGCCGAGCGCACCGGGCGCCATTCGGGCGCTCTTGTGGCGCCTCTATCCCTCTGGTAACGCAGCCGCGACCGGCCTCGTGGCGGAGTGGTGACGCAGCGGACTGCAAATCCGTGCACCCCGGTTCGATTCCGGGCGAGGCCTCCAGTTTCTTGGGACTTTTCGGATCGCGAGCATGACCGATTTTGCCGTGCTTCGGCAGCGCATGGTGGACAACCAGCTGCGGCCGAACCAGGTCACCGATCACGACGTGATCCGGGCGTTCCTGGCAGTGCCGCGCGAGGCATTCACCGCTCCCGGCGATGCCGCCTTCGCCTATGCCGACCGCGAGCTGAAGATGGCCGATGCGGCGCCGTCGCGCCGCATGATGGAGCCTGTGCGCCTGGGGCGGCTCGTCAACGCGCTGCCGCTTGGCCCCGATGCGAAGGCCATGGTGGTCGGCTGCGGCACCGGCTACTCGGCCGCGATCCTTTCGCATCTCGCCGGTCGCGTCGTCGCGGTGGAGGAAGACAAGGCGCTCGCGGCGCTGGCGCGCGAAAGGCTGAAGGCGGTCGGCGCAGCGAATGTCGAGGTTGTCGAGGCAAAGCTGACCGAGGGCTGCCCCGCCGCGGCTCCCTTCGACGCGATCCTTGTCGACGGCGCGGTCGAGGTCATTCCGGAGGCGCTCGTCGGACAGCTCAAGCCCGGCGGCGTTCTTGCGACAATCGAGCGCGACGATCGGGTCAGCCGGGCGATGCTCTACGAACGGGTCGGGGCGGAGGCCACAAAGTGGCCGCGATTCGACGCCTGGGCGACGCTCCTCCCCGGATTTGAGCGCCCGCGCGCCTTCGTCTTCTGAAGGATCGTCGCTTTCGCGACACGGTTCGGTGGTTTTTGTCGCGCCGGCGGGCCAATTCTGTTGATGACCGGCGCCAGGACGGCCCATATCCTGGTGGTGATGCTACGATTCTTCGGCCGCTAGCGGCCCGCGTCCGCGATCTTCGTGGGTGAGTTGAGGGGACACGTGATCCGTCACAACTGCGCCGTCCTGGCGACGGCACTCGGCATCTCGGTTTTCGCGGCAGCTCCGGCTTTGTCGGCGGAATCGATCGTGCACGCCCTTGCTTCGGCATATGCGTCCAACCCCACGATCAACGCGGCGCGGGCACAAACGCGCGCCGACGACGAGAACGTTGCGATCGCACGCGGCGGATACACGCCGGTCATCTCCCTTTTCAGCACCACGACGGGTACCAGGACCGACCAGGTCGTGGGAACTGCGGACAAGACGACCGGCTCGACGACCGTCGGCCTGCAGGTCTCGCAGAGCGTCTTCTCCGGATTTCGCGTTCGCAACGGAGTGCGGCAAGCGGAGGTCGGCGTGCTCGCGAGCCGCGAAGTGCTTCGCAACACGGTCGAGAACGTCCTCTTCGATGCGGCGCAGGCCTATATGGACGTGCTGCGCGACACAGCCATCCTCGACATTCGCCAACGCAATGTCATCTTCCTTGAAGAGCAGGTGCGTGCGGCGAACGAAAGGTTCAACGTTGGCGAGAATACGCGCACCGATGTCGCGCAGGCGCGCGCCGCGCTCGCCGAGGCCCGGTCCGCCGTGAAACTCGCGGAAGCCAATCTCGCGACAAGCAAGGCCACTTATCGACAGATCATCGGCCACGATCCGGACGGCCTCGTGAATGCCTTTCCATTCGGCAATCTCGTCCCCGCGAGCCTCAGCGCGGCGGTCGACATCGGCCAGAACGAGCACCCGCTGATCCTTGCGGCGATCAATCAGGCAGACGCGCAAGGCTACGCCGTGAAGCAGGCCGAGGGCGCGCTGCTTCCGACAGTGAGCCTTGAGGGGACGGTCCAACACAACGAGAGCTACAACGGCGACTTCGACCCGAATTCCGCGACGGTCACCGGGCGGCTTACGATTCCGATCTACCCCGGCGGCGCGGCCTACGGTCAGGTACGCCAGTCGAAGGAGCTCTACGGTCTGCGCAAGATCCAGATCGACGTCGCGCGCGACCAGGTGCGCGCCGCCGTCGTGTCAGCCTGGGCGCAGGTCAATGCCGCAGTGGGCGCCATCGCGGCGGCCACGGAGGGAATTGATGCGGCGCAGATCGCCCTCTCCGGCGTGCAGGAAGAGCAGCGGGTCGGCCAGCGCACGACGCTCGACGTGCTCGACGCGCAGCAGACGCTTCTCAACGCGCGCGAGACCGAGATTGCCGCGAAGCACAATCGGGTCGTAGCATCCTTTTCGCTGCTTTCCGCGATGGGCCAGTTGACCGCCGAGGCGCTCAAGCTGCCGACCGCCGTCTACGATCCGACCGAGCACTACAGGAAGGTGCGCGGCAAGCTCATCGGACTTGAGACCCCGGACGGTCGCTGAGGTCGCAGGCGAAGTCTGCGCCCAACAATTCCAGGCATTTCCGGCTCGGAGTTCCCCACAGTCTTTTCCTCGCGCGCTCGTCCGCGTTTAATGTGTTTGCCGATTTGGACGCGAGTTCGGGGTGGGCACGACCAGGGGAAGAGTAATGGCGAATCCAAACACGGTGAACGAGCCGTCGATGGAGGAGATACTTGCGTCGATCCGCCAGATCATCTCCGAGGACGGCGGGTCGGCGGCTCCGAAGATCGATGGGGTGATCGCCGCGCCGGCGCATTCGACACGAAGCGCCCCAGCCGAGCGCGAAACGCACCACGAGCCCGGAGAAGACAGGTCGGCGGCGGAAGCCGCCGAGGACGAACTGGCCAGTGAAGACGTTGCGGATGAGCCAGTCGCAACAGCCCCTGCTGAAGCATTCGCAACGTACGCCCCGGAAGAAGAGCCGGCCAGCCAGGCCGAAGCCGAGCGCGAGACCGACCCTCAACCTCACTATCGCGACTATGGAGCGTTCATGCGCAGCGCATCTGAAAGCACTGAGACGCGCGGCATTGCGAAGAGCGAGCCGGCGCGCTCGCCCCGGCCGTCGCGTGCGCCGTTGATCGCGGCGCCGCAGGCTCCGGTAGCGGGAAACGAGGAAAGCGCCTTGCTTTCGCCGGCATCAGGCGAAGCCGTTTCCGGCGCATTCGGCGCGCTCGCCCATACGCTCCTCGCACAGAATGCACGCACGCTCGAAGACGTTGTCACCGAGATGCTGCAGCCGATGCTGAAGCAATGGCTCGACGAGAATCTGCCCTCGATCGTGGAGCGCAAGGTGCGCGAGGAGATCGAGCGGGTCTCGCGCGGCCGGCGCTGAGGCTTCTCGCCCAAGGAATAGGCAGGTTCGGCCTGCGCTGCCGAGGGCGGCGCATCCGGTGCTTTTGAGCGGTTGACACGCTCAAGCGGCGCCAGTTTAACACCGCCGCCACAGCCGGGACGGACATGCTCGAGAAGACCTACGACGCGGCGAGCGTCGAGCCGCACATCCGCGACCTTTGGGAGAAGGCCGGGGCGTTCCGTGCCGGCGCCGGCGCAGCACCCGGTGCGGAGCCTTTCTCGATCGTCATTCCGCCGCCGAACGTCACCGGCTCGCTCCATATGGGGCACGCGCTCAACAACACGCTGCAGGACATTCTGGTCCGCTTTGAGCGCATGCGCGGACGCGACGTCCTTTGGCAGCCGGGCATGGACCATGCCGGCATCGCCACGCAGATGGTGGTCGAGCGGCAGATGATGGAGCACCAGGAGTCGAGCCGCCGCGAGATCGGCCGCGACGCCTTCGTCGAGAAGGTGTGGGCCTGGAAGGCCGAGTCCGGCGGCATGATCATCAACCAGCTGAAGCGGCTTGGCGCTTCCTGCGACTGGTTGCGCGAGCGCTTCACCATGGACGAGGGCCTGTCGCGCGCCGTCATCAAGGTCTTCGTGCAGCTTCACAAGGAAGGTCTGATCTATCGCGATAAGCGGCTCGTGAACTGGGACCCGAAGCTGATGACCGCAATCTCGGACCTCGAGGTACAGCAGGTCGAGGTGAAGGGGCATCTCTGGCATTTCCGCTATCCGATCGAGGCCAGCGACGATGTCATCGTCGTCGCGACGACACGGCCGGAAACGATGCTCGGCGACACGGCGGTCGCCGTCCATCCCGACGACAAGAGCTACAAGAAGCTCGTCGGCAAGTTCGCGGTGCTGCCGCTCGTCGGCCGACGCATCCCGATCGTCGCCGACGAATACGCCGATCCGGAAGCCGGCTCCGGCGCGGTCAAGATCACGCCCGCGCACGACTTCAACGACTTCGAGGTCGGCCGCCGGCACAATCTGCTCCTCGTCAATATCATGGATGCGGAGGCGAACATCCGGCTTCGCGACAACGAGGACTTTCTCCGCGACGTGCCGCCGTCCGTGGAGCTGAGCGAGACGATCGAAGCGCTCGACGGACTCGACCGTTTCACCGCGCGCGAGAGCATCGTCGCGATGATGCAGGAGCGCGAGCTGATCGAGAAGACGGTCGAGCACACGCACACGGTCCCGCACGGCGACCGGAGCGGCGTGCCGATCGAGCCGTTCCTGACCGACCAGTGGTACGTGAATGCCGAGGTGCTGGCGAAGCCTGCGATCGCGAGCGTGCGCGAGGGGCGCACCGCGATCGTGCCGAAAAGCTGGGAGCGCACCTACTTCGACTGGATGGAGAACATCCAGCCCTGGTGCATTTCGCGGCAGCTCTGGTGGGGCCATCGCATTCCCGCCTGGTATGGTCCGAAGCGCGACGGCAGCGGCTTCAACTTCGACGATCTGGAGATCTTCGTCGAGAATTCCGAGACCGCCGCGCGGGCGGCGGCGGAGAAGTACTATCGCCACGACGTTGTGGAAGTGACCTCCAGCCGGCGCGCGGCGGAGTACCGGGCAACGTCGTTCAAGAACGATCAGCCGCTCCCGGCGATCCCGATCTGGCGCGACGAGGATGTGCTCGACACCTGGTTCTCCTCCGCGCTCTGGCCCTTCTCCACGCTCGGCTGGCCGGACTCGACGCCGGAGCTCAAGCGCTATTATCCGACGAGCGTGCTCGTCACCGGCTTCGACATCATCTTCTTCTGGGTGGCGCGGATGATGATGATGGGGCTCCACTTCATGAAGAAGGAGCCGTTCCACACCACCTACATCCACGGCATCGTGCGCGACGAGAAGGGCGCCAAGATGTCGAAGTCGAAGGGGAACGTGGTCGACCCCCTCGAGTTGATCGACGAGTACGGGGCCGACGCGCTCCGCTTCACGATGGCGTCGCTGGTGACGCCGCGCGGCGACGTGAAGCCCTCGCGTGCGCGGATCGAGGGCTACCGGAACTTCGGCACCAAGATATGGAACGCGGCGCGTTTCTGCGAGATCAACGAATGCCGCCTCGACCCGGCCTTCGATCCGGCGGGCGCACGCGAAACCGTCAACCGCTGGATCCTGACGGAAGCGACCGCCACCGTTCGCGCGGTCACGCGGTCAATCGAAGAGTTCCGCTTCAACGAGGGCGCCGACGCGATCTACCATTTCGTCTGGGCGACCTACTGCGATTGGTACCTTGAGCTGATCAAGCCGGTGCTCGTCGAAGGCAGACACGCGGCGAAGGCGGAGACCCGCGCGACAGCCGCGCATGTCCTGAGCCTCATCCTGCGCAGCCTGCATCCCTTCATGCCGTTCATCACGGAGGCGCTTTGGATCGGCATCGGGGAGGGGGGGAAGAAAGTGCTCGCGCTCTCGCCCTGGCCGGAACCGGCGTTCACCGATCTCGCCGCCGATTCAGAGATCAACGGCCTCGTGGAGCTGATCGGCGCCATCCGCTCGGTGCGCTCGGAGATGAACGTGCCGCCGGCGGCAAAAACACAGCTCGTCATGCTCAGCGAGGATTCCGGCATGGCCGAGCGCCTTGCGCGCCACACTGCGGCGATTGAGCGCCTCGCGCGCGTGGAGGGCATCGCAAGCGCGGAGCGCCCACCGGTCGGCTCGGCGCAAGTCATCGTCGGCGGCGCGACCTTTGCGCTGCCGCTTGCCGGAGTTGTCGACTTCTCCGCTGAAGAGGCCCGGCTCGAAAAGGAGATCGCGCGCGTGGGGGTCGAGATCGGGCGGATCGACAAGAAGCTCGCCAACGCCAAGTTCGTCGCCCGCGCCCCGGAAGAGGTCGTGGAAGCGGAGCGCGAGAAGCGCGCGGCCTACGCCGCCGACGGCGAGCGCCTTGCGGTTGCGCTGAAGCGGGTCAAGGACGCGGCTTAAACCTCCCGGCAGACGGACCAGCCGCGTCAGGCCGCGGAGCCGGACAGGCGACCGGTGCCCGCACCGCCATCACGCTCCGCGTCGTCCTTGGTGTCCGGGCGAGCGATATCCCGCAGCGGCTTCGGCATCAGCCCTCCGTCCGTCACGTGATAGGTCGTGTTCGACGGGAAGGCCATCGCCGTTCCGCAGTCCTCGACGATCTTCATGACCGTGAGAAACAGTTCCTCCTGAAGCTCCAGGAAGTGTGTGAAGTCGGTGGTGTTGAAGAACGCGCGAAACTCGACACCGAGCGCGTATTCGCCGAACTCTCGGAAGCGCACGCGCACCTTGTCCCGGTCGATCTCGGGCTGCTCGAGAAGCAGGTCGCTAATGCGCCGGATCACCTCGCGCATCTGCTCGCGTGTCGTCTCGTAGCGTAGCCCGAGCGTGGTCGCCAACATTATCTGGTCGCGCCGCGAGAAGTTCACGATCTGCATATTGGAAAACTCGGCATTCGGTATCGTGATGAGCGTACGGTCCGGCGCACGCACACGGGTAGAGCGCAGTCCGATCTCCTCGACCTTGCCACTCGTGTTGTTGAACTGGCAGAAATCGCCGACACGCACCGGCCGGTCGGCGTAAAGCGTCAGGCCGCCGATCAGGTTCTCAAGCGTCGGGCGCGCGGCTAGGCCGAGCGCCAAGCCGCCGACGCCGAGCCCCGCGAGAACACCATAGAGGGAAATGCCGACCTCCGTCGCGCCGTACATAACGATGCACACCGCCGCCACTATGCCGACGACGCGCGCGGTGATCCGCAACAGGCTCGCGTCGATGCTCGCTGGGTCGATCCGCGGCGATGCGATGATCAGCTCGGCGAGTTCGACCAGTGCGAAATAGGTCAGCAATGCCGTCGCCATATAGGCGATCGAGTAGAGTGTCGTGTTGACTGCCACGTACGGCCAGCCGGTGATGTTCAGTTGGTCGGCCGCAAGCCATTGGGCAAAAAACGTTGCCAGAACGACCACGATCGTCATCGACAGGCGATATCCCGCGCGTTTGAGCGGCGCGGCGGCCGCGATGCGCCCATGCGGAAGGCGCCAGACCGCCCAGTAGATGCCGGCGAGCGCTGTTGCGACAAGGAATAGGCCGACCCATTGCCACACCGCTTGGCCCGCAAACGCGTGCCGCGTCCACTCGGGCATGTCCTCAATCCAGAGGTACCATTTCGGCGGCAGCAGATGGCCGGGTGTCAGCGTATAAAACTCGAAGAAATCTGCTGGGGCGTCGGGGCGCTGGGCGAAGCCCTTGATGAGGTTGTAGAACTCCGCCACGTGCGCGACCGTGGCGGCCGAAAACAGATAGTGGCCGGCTTCCTGGCCGTCGCTCGTGCGCACGATCTGGATATCCCCATAGGGCAGGGACCATGCCTGGAGCGGCGCCTTGCCATCTTGGGCCACGACGTCTTCCGGGCCAGGAATACGGTCGACTGGAATGACCGGAATCCGGTCGAGTATTTCCTTGAGCAGCAGGACCGTCTCGGTGCCCACTTCCTCCCGGTTGACGGCCGGCTGTTGGCTCAGATCGAGCGTTGCGATCGCCCGGTGGAGCAGCAGCTGCGCGGTCGTCACCTGCTGCTTCACTTCGGCGGTGGTAGTGAATCCGCGACTGCGACGGTGCTCGTCATAGGCTTTGGTCAGGACATTGTAGGCGTGCTGCACGCTTTCTTGCAGCGTTGCGAGCGTGGATCTGGGGCTGGATAGGTCCGGGTGGGCGAGGAGCGAGAGATAGGTCTCGTCGAACGTGGACTTGGCCGCCGGCTCGGCTTGCGGCTGAGCCTGGGCTGCCGTCAGGGCTAGAACGCAGACAAGCGCCGCCCCGAGCCGCCGCGACGATGCAAAACATCGGGATCGAAAATGAAAAAAGTGCGTCATATGACGTCACTCTCGGATCGGTAGGTGACCTTCCCCACGCTGGGTCCGTATGGCGGGAGAATTAACAACCCATGTGAAACGCAACCATAACGCCCCACCAGTCGCGTGTCACCGAACTGCCACAGCTGTTGCAAATCCGCGTCGATCGGCCCTGCGGCCCCCTTTGCGCCACGTTCGATCTTATTATTTCTCAGGAACTCGGCGCCAGTCTGAGTGTCGGCAGGAAGGCACGCCGCGGGGGCGGGTTTAGGTGGCGGCCAAGACAGAGCGAAGCTGCGCCAAATGGGGGACGCGGCGAGAGCGGGCGTAGATGGACGCAAGAACGTTCGACAAGAAGAAGCTGCCCAGCCGTCACGTGACGGAGGGGCCAAGCCGCGCACCACATCGCTCCTACTACTACGCGATGGGTCTGACGCGTGAGCAGATTCATCAGCCTTTCGTCGGGGTCGCGACCTGCTGGAACGAAGCCGCACCCTGCAACATCTCGCTTGCCCGCCAGGCGCAGGCCGCCAAAAAAGGCGTCGCCGCAGCCGGCGGCACGCCGAGGGAATTCACCACGATCACGGTCACCGATGGCATTGCCATGGGTCACCAGGGCATGAAGTCGTCACTGGTGTCGCGCGAGGTGATCGCGGATTCCGTCGAACTCACGATGCGCGGACACTGCTACGACGCGCTGATCGGGCTTGCCGGATGCGACAAGTCGCTGCCCGGCATGATGATGGCGATGTGCCGGCTGAACGTGCCTTCGGTCTTCATCTACGGCGGGTCGATCCTGCCGGGCCGCTTCCGCGGCAAGCAGGTGACAGTGCAGGATCTCTTCGAAGCCGTCGGCATGGTTTCCGTCGGCCGCATGTCCATGGCCGATCTCGACGAACTTGAGCAGGTTGCCTGCCCGTCCGCCGGCGCCTGCGGCGCGCAATTCACCGCCAACACGATGGCGACCGTGTCGGAGGCGATCGGGCTTGCGCTCCCCTATTCGGCAGGCGCGCCGGCGCCTTACGAGATCCGCGACGCCTTCTGCATGGTGTCGGGCGAGAAGATCATGGAACTCGTCGCCCGTGATATCCGTCCGCGCGACATCGTCACCCGGGAAGCGCTCGAGAACGCCGCGACGGTGGTTGCGGCGTCCGGCGGGTCGACCAATGCCGGCCTGCATCTCCCGGCAATCGCGCACGAATGCGGCATCAAGTTCGACCTCTTCGACGTCGCGGAGATCTTCAAGCGCACGCCCTATATCGCCGATCTCAAGCCCGCTGGGCGCTACGTTGCCAAGGACATGTTCGAGGCCGGCGGCATCCCGCTCCTCATGAAGACACTCCTTGATAACGGTTTTCTCAATGGCGATTGCTTAACCGTAACTGGCCGCACAATTGCCGAAAACCTCTCCCAGGTGAGTTGGAACCCCGACCAGGACGTGGTGCGTCCGGCCGACAACCCGATCACGCCGACGGGCGGCGTTGTGGGGCTCAGAGGCAACCTCGCCGCGGAAGGTGCCATCGTGAAGGTGGCGGGGATGAAGAACACCCGCTTCTCCGGCCCGGCACGGTGCTTCGACAGCGAAGAGGAATGTTTCGCCGCCGTGAGCGAGCGCAAATACAAGGAAGGCGAGGTGCTGGTCATCCGCTACGAAGGGCCGCGCGGCGGCCCGGGCATGCGCGAGATGCTCTCCACGACCGCAGCTCTCTACGGGCAGGGGATGGGCGACAAGGTCGCGCTCATCACCGACGGCCGCTTTTCCGGCGCGACGCGGGGCTTCTGCGTCGGCCACGTGGCTCCGGAGGCAGCGCTCGGCGGGCCGATCGGGCTGCTTCGCGACGGAGACGTTATCGAGTTGGACGCGGAGGCCGGGCGCCTCGACGTCAAACTTTCCGACGCAGAGCTCGCGGCACGGCGCAAGGATTGGAAGCCGCGCGAAACGGACTACCAGTCCGGTGCGCTGTGGAAATACGCCCAGCTCGTCGGCTCAGCGAGAGACGGGGCGGTCACCCATCCAGGTGGTGCCGCCGAGACGGTGACTTATGCGGATCTCTAGATTCAGCATCGTCATTCTGATGACGGGGCTCGGAGCCAGCGCCGCGCACGCGCTCGATCCGAAGCTTACACCCGCCGAGGCATTCCGCTCCGGCTACGAGGCCTATAAGGCGGGCGATGCCGTGACGGCGCTTGAGGCGCTGAACTACGCGGCGGCCAACGGGCATCCGGGCGCGCTGTGGAAGCTCGGCCGGATGTACCAGACGGGCGATCTCGTTGCCGAAGACGACAGGAAGGCGATGCAGCTCTTCACGCAGGTCGCCACCGAATACGGCGACGAGAGCCCGAGCGCACCCGACGCGCCGTTCGTGGCCGATGCCTTCGTAACGCTCGGCACCTACTATCAGAGCGGCATACCGGGTCAGGTCGTGGCCGATCCGAGCCGCGCGCGGCGCTTCTTCGCCTACGCCGCCTCCTATTTCGGCGATTCCGACGCGCAGTTCTCGCTCGCCAACATGTTCCTGCAGGGGCAGGGGGGCGAGAAGGACACCCGCCAGGCGGCGCGCTGGTTCAAGCTCGCCGCGCGCAAGGGCCATGTCGGCGCGCAAGCCGAGTTCGGGCACATGCTCTACGAGGGCATCGGCATGGACCGCCGCCCGATCGAGGGGCTGATGTGGCTGACGATCGCGCGGCTTTCGAACCCAGGCGACCCGGTGATCCAGGGCAAGCACGAGCAGGCGTTCTCCACCGCGAGCGAAGACGAGCGGCGCGAGGCGATGGCGCTTGCCGAGGCCTGGATCGCGCACCGCACCGGCGGCGCGCAGGCACAGGCGCAAGCGCCCGCACCGCTTCAGTAAGTCCTCTCTCGTTCTAAATCAGCGAAGCGGCAGGGCGTTGTCCGGCGCGACGGACATCGCGAGGACTTCGTTTCCGACTGCACGCGACGCCTCTGGGCAGGAATCGCTCAGGAACTTCCAGGAGGTGTTGTTCAACACCATCTCGCAGCGCGCGAGGCGCAGGCCGGTGGCAGTCTTGAGGCATACGGTCTGACCGAGCGTAGCCTCGACGCCCGGACCGCGGCAGGTGCAGTTGGTGCCGGCCGAGGCCTGCGCTCCGACGAGGAGCACCGACGCGGACGCGATCAGGATCATCCTCATGATCGTTACTCTAGCACGTCGGTGCCGGAATCGCGACCCTTACTGGGCGGAATGTGCCCCAGCCGCCACGGCGCGATGGGACGGCGTCAGTCCCTGAGCTCCACCCAGACCGGCACGTGGTCGGACGGCTTCTCCCAGGCGCGCACGTAGCGGTCGACGCCGGCTTCGAGCAGCCGGTCGGCAGCCTCCGGCGAGAGCAGCAGGTGATCGATGCGGATGCCGTTGTTCTTCTGCCAGGCACCCGCCTGATAGTCCCAGAAGGTGTAGATGCCGCCGCGATCGTCGACCGCGCGGACGGCGTCGGTCAGCCCAAGCGCCAGAAGCCGGCGGAAGGCGGCCCGCGATTTCGGGCTGATAGAGCGCGTCGCCGGTCCATGCTTCCGGATTCTTCGCGTCGATCGGCTCGGGGATGATATTGTAGTCACCGCCGATGACGAGCACCTCCTCGTCGGCGAGCGCGGACTGGGTCCAGTCCTCCAGCCGCTTGAGCCAGGCGAGCTTGTTGGTGAATTTCTCGGTCCCGATCGGGTTGCCGTTCGGCATGTAGGCAGAGGCGACACGGACGGCGGTGCCGCCTTTCGGCGCGACAAGACCGACGATGAAGCGCGCCTGCTCGTCGTCGTCACCGTCGGGCAGACCGCGCGTCACGTCCTCTATCGGATGCTTTGCAAGGAGTGCGACGCCGTTGAAGCCCTTCTGGCCGAGGACGGCGGAATTGTAACCGGCGTCGCTGAGGACATCGGCTGGAAACCCCTCGTCGACCGATTTGATCTCCTGCAGGCAGACGACGTCGGGCGACGCCTCTTTCAGCCAAGCGAGGAGATTGTCGATCCGCGCCTTGACGCCGTTGATGTTCCAGGTGGCGATCCGCATCGGGAGCTAGTGCAAAGTTGGCAGAATTGTCGTCATGCCATGGCTTGACCGTGGCATCCATTCCGGAACGCTGGTGGACGCCAGCACTGTTCCGGAATGGGTTGCCGGATCAAGTCCGGCAATGACGACGTCGAGGGTGAGGATATCGGTCTCAGACCGAGAAGCTCGTGCCGCAGCCGCACGAAGCGACCGCATGCGGGTTCTTGATCTGGAAGGACTGGCCCAT
>CAVXFK010000012.1:0-12202 GCA_963761005.1 uncultured Alphaproteobacteria bacterium | reverse complement strand
AGGGCGGAACCGCTACACGATCCGAGGCAGGGGCCTCGGCGTCTGAATTGCGACCAACTTGCAATACAAGGCCTTCGCTTTCTCCAGGCGACCTCCCGCAGCCTTCTGCGCTTTGCGCTCGGCAGTCTCATGCCAGGGATCATCAGCCTCAGACGACAAGAAAGCCGCAGTGGCGGCGAGTTCCAATTCAACAGGGTCCGCTTCGACAGCAGCCCTTGCCAGTTGGAGGCGTGCAGCGGCAACACCCCTCCTCGCCGCCAGATCAGTGGAGAAAATAGAGTAGAACCCGCCCCAAGAAGCCCTGTGCTCCGACTCGCTCACAAGTCCTAGAAGACGTGCTGTTCTTGCGGCACTCGCCAAATCTGCGCTGAATGGGCCGTAATGTCGGTACTCGAAAGCGAAGCCGTCGCCGAGTCCAGCAAGTTCCAACAAATAGGCTGTCTTCTGCAGCCGCGTACGGCCCACAATCTTGCCACCTGCGTCCCGCACCAAATTCTTTACTTTCTGAGCATCGCTTGCCGGCTCATTCGTGCGTGACATTACGAATCCCCTCCTTGATCAGGCGCTCCACCAAATTAGCAGATTCGCCCTTTCCATCCGGAACGTACGCGCGACTTAAGTGGAAAGTTCTAACAGAACGAACGGCGGGAGAAAGCCGTCTTAAATCAACCAGTTGGCCCTCCTGCGTTTTGACAGTGATCTGGTTCAGCGGGCCCTTGGACTCCTCCAAGGTCCGGTACGGCTCTCGTTCGGCCTCGTCCCAAAGAACCTTGGGTAACCCATCCGGTCGTGGGCGCACTCTTGCAATCCGAGTGCCGACATCCGCGCACACACGGTCCACCAGCAAGTCGAGCTCGGTACTTCCGTCGTTCATTTCGGGTTCGCCGCTCGGCGCAAGTTGCTCCCGCACCCGTTTGCGCACATCGATGGCCTTAAAAAGCTTTCTGTCCCTAAGCCGCGTAGCCAGCTCAACGACGACACCATCGGTGCTGTCTGCCAACATATCGAGGGCACCCCAAAAGACCGTATCGTCGAGAGCCAATATCCTATCAATATCTTCCGGATCGCGAGCGAACGACACGATCGGATGCCGTACCGGCAGGCCGGTCCTCCTCACCGAAGAGTCGCGGCTGAGCGTTGCCACTCGAAAAATCAGCTCAGAGAACAGCTTCTCCGCACCGCGGGTTGCCTTGTGAAAATACAAAGTGGGATAAAGCTGAAACAATCCGAGGACGTACGCTTCCGCAGCGTAGATGGCCTTTGGGCCTATGACAAAAGTCTCGACGCTTCCTGTCGCAGTTTCGTCCACTCCCGTCGCGATCTCGCCCACCTCCAAATTGGCAGTTAGCCAAACGAAGTCGATCTGAGCATGCTGTGTGCCTGACATCAAACGATCGCGCTGAACGTAGTCGAGCCTGTCGGCGTCGAACTGACTGGACACGACCGCGCTATACATGTCGACGGGACCTTTCTTAGGGTCAGGACCCATAAAGGGGATTCCTTCCTTGGCTGGGTTGTGATTCACGGTCTCCAAGAGGAGGCCTCTGATGAATCGCGACTATTTCTGGCTGACGAGGGATCAATTCGCGCGGCTGAAGCCGTTGCTCCCCACCGACACGCGCGGCAAGCCGCGGGTTGACGACCGGCGTGTGATCAGCGGCATCGTGCATGTTTTGAAGTCAGGCGGCCGTTGGGTCGATGCTCCGGCCGTCTATGGTCCACGCAAGACCCTCTACAATCGCTTCGTGCGCTGGGCAGAGAAGGGCATTTGGATCGACATGTTCCACGCGCTTGCTGCGGCAGGCGGCCCGCCAGCCCAGGTGCTAATCGACAGTTCGGCGGTGAAGGCGCACCGCTGCGCAGCCGGCGGTAAAGGGGGGAGCGCAATCAGGCGATCGGGCGCTCGCGCGGCGGACGCACCACCAAGATCCACGCCCTGACCGATACGGCTTGTCGGCCCATCGCCTTCATGCTCACGGGAGGCCAAGTGGCCGATTGCACCGCCGCAGAGTTGCTGCTGCGGCGGCTGCCGCAAGCGTCGATCGTTCATGGCGACAAGGGCTACGACAGCAATGCCATCCGCCGACAGATCGAGGGCAAAGGTGCGATGCCCAATATTCCGCCGAAGGCCAATCGGCGTTGGAAGAACTGCTTCTCCCCGTTCCTCTATCGAAACAGAAATGCCATCGAACGCATGTTCGGTCGCCTCAAGGACTTCCGCCGCATCGCGACACGATACGACCGATCCGCCACCAACTTCCTCGCCGCCGTCTGCATCGCTGCTGCCGTCAGCTACTGGTTATAAGTCCTGACCCTAATCACCTCTGCGACGTCATTGGCAAACCCGCTGCCGAGAGCGTTCAATGCCTCCGCTACTTCTCCATTCCGAATCAAACCGTCGCTCACCGTCTCATGCTTTCGGGCGAGCTTAAGTCGCAGCCGCTTCGCCACCTCCTCGAAAGCATGGCAAAACGGTCCGTGACCTAAATCGTGCACGAGAGCAGCCGCAAGCGCTCGTTCTGCTCTACTCGACCGAAAATCAGTGTCGCCCAGGTGCCGCTCGACGATCTGCATAAGCCGACGCGCTATGTGAAACGTTCCCACGCTGTGCGCAAAACGAGAATGAGTTGCCCCCGGATAAACGAACTCCGAGAAGCCCAACTGCCTTATCCTGCGCAACCGCTGAAACGGCCCCGTCTGGAGGACTCCCCACAAAGCCGAATCGAACTCGGTGGCGTCGAAGGGAATCAAGTCGTGGACTGGGTCCCGGATACGCTGAGTAACGAACATAGTGTTCTCTCTTTGTTCTTTCTTGTCAACTCCAATCTCTTGCTTCCTATTTTGCAACCAAGTGGAAAGCCAGCGAAGCGACGCCGTGTGATGTCGAAGTCCACTGACAAGAGCGGCCGGCTTCACAATCCGCATGCGGGTGAAATCCTGCTCGATGAGTTCCTGAAGCCGATGGGGCTCAGCCAGTCCGCGCCGGCGCGCGCCATCGGCGTGCCGCCGCGCAGGATCAACGAGATCGTGCTCGGCAAACGCGCGGTGACGGCGGATACCGATCTGCGGCTCGGACGGTACTTTGGCATGTCGGAGGGCTTCTTCCTCCGCCTCCAGGCGGACTATGATCTGGAAGAGCAGAAGCGGAAGCTCGGAGCCACGCTGGAGCGGATCGTGCCGAGAGCCGCGTAGCCATTTCAAGCCGCTCGTGGCCGCACATCGCTCTCGATCGTCTTCCCTAGTTCCATCTTCGCCTTCGTCAGGTCGTGCATTGCCTGCAGGTTCATCCAGAACTCAGCGCTCGTTCCAAAGAAGCGGGCGAGGCGGAGGGCGGTGTCGGCGCTGACCGCGCGCCTGCCCTTCACGATGGCGCCGATACGGTTTGCGGGTACGCGCAGCGCCAGCGCCAGCGCGTTGACCGACATGCCAAGCGGCTCCAGAAACTCCTCAGCGAGGATTTCGCCGGGGTGAGAGGTGATGCGGTTCGGTGTCATGACTCTTCCATCAGTGATAGTCGACGATTTCCACGTGATCCGGCCCATCTGATGTCCAAACGAAGCATAGTCGCCATTGGTCGTTGATCCGGATGGAATACTGCCCTTTCCGGTCGCCTCGAAGCGCCTCGAGCCGGTTGCCGGGAATGGCGGCGAGTTCGGCGAGGCTCGTCGCCGCGGCGAGGGCGTCGAGCTTGCGGAGCGCCTGCTTCTCGATCGCGGCGAACTGCCGGACCTTTTCGCCGAGCCAAAGGCGCTCGGTGGCACGGCTCTTGAAGCCTCGGATCACGGCTCAAGATAGTATGCATCGCGTATTACGTCAAGGGTACAGGCGCTCAGGAAAATTGGCCTTCCGATCGCCGCATCACGCCCACGCTGTGCGAGCTCAACCTTCAGCGGGCGCGCAGGCCTCTTTGAGAAGCGTCCAGGGCGATGCGTCCTTCGAGGCTCGCGCGTTCCGCGCTCGCACCTCAGGATGCGGGAGGTTGGTGGGGCTTCGCTGGGGTTGGCGGCCCAGCTGCCGCAGCGCTTTCTTTTGGCGTTTGGTTCTGTCTCTTTGGCCCCCGGCTCTCCATCAGCCCTCATGGTGAGGTGCGAGCGAAGCGAGCCTCGAACCACGAGGGCGGGATGCAGGTGACCGTCTACATCCTCCGCTGCGCCGACGGCAGCACCTACACCGGCTTGACGCGCGAGGACGTCGAAGCGCGCGTGTGGGAGCACAACAACAATCCGATCGACGGTTATACCGCGCGGCGGCGGCCGGTGACGCTGGTCTTCTCCGAGGTCTACGATCGGCTCACCGACGCGATCGCGCGCGAGCGGCAGATCAAGGGCTGGACCCGCAAGAAGAAGGAAGCGCTCATCCGGGGCGACTACGAGGCGCTGCCGGATTTGGCGTCCCGCGCTTCGAGGAGCGTGGCCGGAAGCGGTTCCGACTAGCCCTGCATCCGATGGTTCGAGGCTCGCGCCTTCGGCGCTCGCACCTCACCATGAGGGTGGTGGATAGCATAAGAGGCAGACGCAATCCCGCGCCACAACGATGCCGCCTCGCGCACTCACCGCGCGTGCACCCACACTAGTCCTCATGGTGAGGTGCGAGCGAAGCGAGCCTCGAACCACGAGGGCGGGAGGGAAGTTACTCTCCGCCCGCCGCGTCCTCAGGCGCTTTGCTTTTGGCCGCTGTCTATCTCGCCCACGGAAGCTGCGAAATGATCGTGTTCATGCCGGCAATGGCGCCGACCATCAGAACCACGATCCCGACGAGCACGATGGCCGGGCCCTCCCAGTTCCGGTGAACGGGAGCTCGGTGCCGCGGCCCATGATCATGCGTCGCTTCTGCGACTTCCGGATGGTCGACACGACCCTCTCTGCGGATCATCGCCAATCCTCTTTCTCAAGAATCCGCCCGCGCTTGGTGTCGGCGCCTCGGCGGGCGCGGGCGCCAAACCCGCCGGGGCGCGGGGCGGCGCATTCCGCGCGCTGGAGTTGCGCGGGCGCGCACATGCCGCCACCGCCAACCATTCTTCGCCCAGCCGGTGAATCCTTTGTTAACGCCTGCAAGGGGTTATGCCGGCGTAGCGGGTCAGATCGTGCATCGCTTGCAGGTTCATCCAGAAGTCGATGCGCGGCTGCCTTGAGCTATCCGACCGCGGCGCGTTGCACCGGGAAGAGCCGCTCGGTGATCGCGGCCGCGGGCATCGGTCTGCCGAAGAGGTAACCCTGCAGGGAGTTGCAGCCGGCGGCGGTGAGAAGCGTCGCCTCCTCCTCCGTCTCCACACCCTCCGCCGTCACCCTCATGTCGAGCTCGCGCGCAAGCCCGACGATGCAGCGCACGATCGCATGGTTGGTGGGGTCGGTAGCGAGACCGCTGACGAAGGCGCAGTCGATCTTCACCTTGTCGAACGGAAGCGAGCGCAGATAGGAAAGGCTCGAATAGCCGGTGCCGAAGTCGTCGAGCGCGACACGGACCCCGAGTTGGCGCAGCGCCTCGATCTGCGCGCGCGCCGCATCGAGATCGTGGAGGAGCACGCCCTCCGTCACTTCGAGCTGCAACCTCGCCGGCGCAAGCCCGCTCTCCGCGAGAAGCGTCTTCACCTCGGCCGCAAGGTCGGAAAAGCGGAACTGGACGGGCGAGAGGTTCACCGAGACGTAGATGCCGGGCCAGCGGCCGGCGTCGCGAAGCGCCGTCCGCAGAATGTGCTCGCCGAGCGCCAGAATCTGCCCGGTCTCCTCCGCGGCGGCTATGAACTCGACCGGGCTGACCACGCCAAGCTCCGGGTGGCGCCAGCGCGCCAGCGCCTCGGCGCCGTCAGTGACGCTGTCCGCGGCGCGGTGGATCGTCTGATAGTCGAGCGTGATCTCGCCCCTCAGCATCGCCGCCGTGAGTGCGCGCTCGATGTTGCGCCTGCGCCTCGCGTTCGCCGCCATCTCGGCGCTGAACGTGGCGACGCGCCGACGCCCCAAACGCTTCGCTTCGTCCAAGGCGAGGGCGGCGTTCGTGAGCAGCGAGTCGATTGCGTCCGCCGAGTCGGCGAAGGAGACGCCGACCGAAAGACCGCTCGAAACCATGTGACCTCTGGCGACCAGCGGCTCCTTGGTCGCCTCGACCAGGGCTTCCGCGATCGCGATGACGCTCTCTTCGCTCTCCGAGTCGATGAGCACGGTAAACTCGTCGCCCGACGAGCGCGCCACGAAAGCGCGCTCTCCGGCCATGCGCACGATCAGATCGGCGGTGCGCTTCAAGAGCTCGTCGCCGGTGCGTTGCCCGAGCGTGTCGTTCACCACCTTGAACTGGTCGATATCCATGCAGTAGGCGGCGAGCACACCCTCCGGCCTGAAGGGCAGGCCTTCGGCGATGACCTTTTGCAAGAAGGCGCGGTTCGGCAAGCCGGTCAGCGGATCGTGGTAGGCGAGCTCGACCGCCTTTGCCTCGGCCGAGCGGCGCGTCTCGATCTCGTCGTGCACGTTGCCGACGATGAGCCGCATCTCCAGATGGTCGGTGACGATGTCCGCGAGGTCCCTCAGCCTGGCCTTGTCGGCCTCGCTGAAGTCGTGGCGCGGCTTGGTGTCGAAGATGCAGACCGTGCCGATTCTGTGATGCGACGGGGTGATCAACGGCACTCCGGCGTAGAAGCGGACCTCCGGGCCTTCGGTGACGAAGGGATTTTCGGCGAAGCGCGGGTCTTTCGTGGTGTCTTCCACGACGAGCACCTCGTCGTCGAGGATGGCGTGGCCGCAGAAGGAGGTGTCGCGCGGCCCCTCCGTCATCGGAAGATCGCCACGAGCCTTTAGGAAATTCCGATCCGAATCCATGAAGGCGACGAGCGCGATCGGCGCGTCGAACTGGCGCCGAGCGATCGCCGCGATCCGGTCGAATTGCGGCTCCGGATCCGTGTCGAGAATTCGGTATTTACGAAGCGCCGCAAGGCGCTCTTCCTCATCCATCGGATGCGGGGGCGGTTTGTGCATAATAGCTATTCCCCACGCGCGTCGCCCAGGACACTGGATAACGCCATAACATTCGGTAAATCGAAAAGGTTGCAGGTTCACGAAACTGCGACCGGACGTGGTGAACGATTCTTAGCCGGCCATTGTTGGGGAGCCGGCGCGTTGGGCTCGGTTGCGAGCTTCAGGAGAGGACGATGAGCGAAGCAGAACAGGCTGTACGCAAGCCAAAGCCGCGACAGCCGGTCTTTCGGTGGGAGGACCCGCTCGACCTTGAGTCGGAGCTTTCCGAGGAAGAGCGGATGATCCGCGATACGGCGCGCGCCTACGCGCAGGAGAAGCTCGCGCCGCGCATCGTCGCCGCCTACCGCGAGGAGCGGGTCGAGCCGGAGATCTTCCGCGAGATGGGCGAGCTTGGCCTCCTGGGTGTGACGCTGCCCTCGGAATACGGCGCTGCCGGCGCCGGCTACGTTGGCTACGGCCTCGTCGCGCGCGAGATGGAGCGCGTCGATTCCGGCTACCGCTCGATGCTCTCGGTGCAGTCGTCGCTCGTCATGTATCCGATCTGGGCCTATGGCGACGAAAGCCAGCGGCAGAAGTATCTGCCGGGGCTCGCGAGCGGCGAGTTGATCGGCTGCTTTGGGCTGACGGAGCCCGATGCCGGCTCCGATCCGAGCCGGATGACGACACGCGCCGAAAGGATCGCGGGCGGTTATCGCCTCACCGGCACGAAGACCTGGATCTCGAACGCACCCATCGCCGACGTCTTCGTTGTCTGGGCGAAGCTTGCCGAGAGCGGCGAGGCGACGGTCCGCGGCTTCGTGCTCGAGAAGGGCGCGAAGGGCCTCTCCGCCCCGAAGATCGAGGGCAAGCTCTCGCTCCGCGCCTCCGTCACCGGCGAGGTCGTGATGCAGGGCGTCGAGGTCGGCGAGGAGGCGCTGCTTCCGAACGTCTCGGGGCTCAACGGGCCATTCGGATGCTTGAACCGCGCGCGCTACGGCATCGCCTGGGGCACGATGGGAGCGGCTGAGGATTGCTGGCATCGTGCGCGGCAATATGCGCTCGACAGGAAACAGTTCGGGCGGCCGCTCGCGGCGAACCAGCTCATCCAGAAGAAGCTCGCCGACATGCAGACGGAGATCGCGCTCGGGCTGCAGTCGGCGCTGAGACTAGGCCGGTTGATGGACGACGGCACCGCGGCGCCGGAGGCCGTCTCGCTCATGAAACGAAACAACTGCGTCAAGGCGCTCGAGATCGCGCGCGTGGCGCGCGACATGCACGGCGCGAACGGCATCCACGAGGATTTCCACGTGATGCGCCATGCGCAGAACCTCGAGACCGTCAACACCTACGAGGGCACGCAGGATATGCACGCGCTGATCCTCGGCCGCGCGCAGACGGGGATCAGCGGGTTCTAGCGAAGAAGTCCTGCATCGCGCCGCCTGCCCGCCTCGGTAGCGAGGCGCGCGCCCACTCGCGTAATACTTGACCGGGAAGCACGGTTGGAGTTCAATTACAGCTTGAATTCCGGAAGGGCGTGTCAATGCGGCGACCCATCGCGTACATGCTCAAATGCGCGGCACTCACCGGCCTCGCTACTGCGGCAGGCATCAGCCCTCTCGAAGCAGCGCCGACAGAGCACGAATACAGGATCGTGACGCGGATATTCCCGCCCGGAATCGAATACTACCCCGAGACTTCTCAGGATTGAGTTTTACGCATATCTCGGATCGCCAGCAACACCCGGCGGAGACCCCGCCGAAAAGTCGATGCCTTTCGTTTTCAATAGGGAACTCTACGGGCCGCAGGAGGTCGTGTTCCCGGAGGATATGCGCACCCGTTTCATCAAGGTTGTCGTCGTCCATCCCTTCCTCAGTATCGACAGACAGCAGCCGGAAACCGTATGGCTGCGGGCACCGGGGCCGCTGAACTTGCAGGTCTATCTGACTGCCGATCCGAACGTGGTCGTCCGCGACAATGAAGGTCGGCTCGAAGAAATACGAGACCTGCTCCAGAATAAGCACGCCGACGCCGCTACCATGATCCGAGAGATGCGATTCCTCGACTGGTACAATTCGCAGGACCATCCCAGTGAGTCTCGCCGCTTCAATGCGTTGCAGCTCCAGGCACGCCTGTTCGCAAAAATGCTACAGGCGAAGGTCGAGTTCGAATCCCGGGTAATCCAGGACATCTTCGATCTCGAACTCGAGCCCCGGCTATTCGGATTTGGCTCCCTACCGCCTGTTCCGGATCGCCGATGACCTCGCGGACGCATTCTCGGAGCAAGACGAGACCCTGGAGTTGGAGGAGGGCGGACACACCTACTACCGCGCGACCACCTTCTTCTACGAACAGGCCATTCAGTATCTGCTTCGCCTCGATCCGGAGGATGACCACCGCCGCCTCGAGCTCTTGAGAGCGATCCAGAGGAAATACGACTACGAGGGACGGAAGGGTCACGCCGACGACTTCTTCGCGACGCATAAGCGCTATGCGTCCTACTATACCGACGCCCCGGATTCCGCACGTGTCTTCCTCTCGGGCTGGCTCGACCGGCTGATGGTGGAGAGCGGGTCGCCCAACGGGGCCAATCTCGATGCGATCGTCGCGCCGGCCGCCGGCGACGCGCGGCTCTGCAAGCTCTGGACCGATTACAAAGACGCCTCGGAGGCCCTGGCGAACACGTGGAGCGCGTCACGGCATCCAAATCTCGCAAAAGGACGCGCGTTGGCCGACGCAATCACCAGCCGCAGAGAATGCGGGGGAGTGGCGCAACCCGTAGATGCGGTGGCGCAACCGCATTCAGGCTGAGTTCAGGAGAAAGGTTCAACGTACCGGAGGACATCTAGAGATGAAGGAAGGAACCATGATCCGACAGTTTGGACTAAGAGCATTGATCCTGGCGCTCGGGCTGCTGGCGCAGAGCGTCTGCACCGCGGAAGCATGCGCGGCGCCCGGTCAGCTCGCCGCAAAGCCCACACCCTGTACAGACTATCTCTGCTGAGCCCGCGAGCCCGGCGGCTGATGCCCACGACGGCGGCACTGCTGCTGCTCGCGTCGTGCCTCCTTGCGAGCCAAGCGGCGCTTGCCGAGACGGCGGGAACGGCGTGCGAACTGCGCGCGGAGATCACTTCCGACTATCTCCCGCAGCGCCGTTATGACGAAGCGCGCGAGGTAATCACAAAGGCCCTCGACGCCGGCAAGCGTCGCGGTTGCTCCGACGTCGATCTCTACAGCCTTCGAGCGCGGATCGAAGAGCTCACCGGAAACTGGAAGGGCGCTCTGGACGATCTCAATGCCGCCGAGAAGGTCGCTGGCAACGATCCCTGGATCCTGCAACGGCGCTGCTATGTCTTCGGCCTGCTCGGTCTTCTGTCCAGTGCCCGCATCGACTGCTCCGACGCGCTGCAGACGGCGAAGAACCTCGGCGACCCGCTGATTATTGCAGGAGTGGCGAATTCCATGGCGGCTATCCTTGCGCAGTTCGGCGATGTCAACCGTGCTGTCGGCGTGCTCGACGACGGGCTGGCGGGACTGGAGCCCATTGCCGGATCCGGCGGAGCCGAGCGCGCGGACTACGCGCGCCAACTCATGCACACGCTGCGCAGCACTAAGGTGCAGATACTACTCTTGGCCGGTCGCACCGATGACGCGATCATAGCCTTGAACAACGTGCTTTCCCACAGCACAGAGGACGAAGACCTGCCGGACCGAGATCTGCGTGCGCGGCTTTACCTAACGAAAGAGTGGGACTATGAGGCCGCGCAAGACTTGCGACGCCTTGCCGCCGCGAACCCCGACCGCGCCGACTACTTGAACAACTTATGCTGGTCACTGGCCAGCATAGGAGTTGCCGGCGAGGCGGTCACGCGATGCGAACAGGCGCTCAGGCTGGCGCCCGACGATCCGGAAATCCTAGACAGCTACGGCTTCGCCCTAACGAAAGCCGGGCGGTTCGACGACGCCGTCGGCGCGCTGAAGAAGGCCCTGGCAAACAATCAAGAGAACGGCTGGGCGATATACCACCTCGCTCTCGCCTACCGCGGTGCAGGCAAGAAAGAAGAATACCGCGGGATCTTGGATCAGCTGAAGAACGTGGCGACCGATTGGCCGGAACTGACCGACAAGGTGCAGACGCTGCTTGGGTCGGAGCGGGGCGCTCCGTGACCGATGCGGAGACGGGGGGAGACGGCTCAGGGTGCGAGGCGGCTCCGGGCGAACGGGAGGGAAAGGTGGGAGAGCGGGTTGTCGTCGGTGCTATCGTTGCGGTGGTCGCGGTCGTGGCTGCGAGCGGCGGCTACTTCGCCGGCCATGGCGTCTCGAGCGAATCCCCTTACATCAACGCCACGGTTGATATCGGCAGCAGCCATGCCGTCGTCCAGGACGCAAGCAAGCGCAACATCATCATCAACAAGGACGGGATAAGCTGCTCGGAGCCCCCGCCCGACGTCATCGGAACGCTCGCCGCTCAGCTCTCGGTCAAGCTGACGGGCAGCGGCGAGGGCGGTGGGGTCAAGGGCCAAGCGGACGCCGCGGCCAGCCAGCAATTGCAGTCCGCTATCGAGAAGCTCTACGAGAGGTCCCAGGGTATCCAGGCCCTGCGCGACATGATGTTCCGCCTTTGCGAGGCGGTGCAGAACAAGAGCCTCGACATCTGGATGTACCGCAGCGCGATGTTCCATATCCTCGGATCGCTGAATTTCGTCGTTCCCTTCGAACAATGCGCGACCTTGGCGGCGAAAGCGACTTCGCAAGAGGCCGTTGGCGCCTGCTTCGAGAATGTCGTCACCTATTCCGACAAGATGCTCCAGCGCCTGCAAGACGAAAGCGCGCAAATCGCCCAAGTCGACCAACTCCAGAGGGAACACGAGGGCCTTACCTACGAGTTGGACCAGTATCAGCGCGCCTTCCACTTTCTTTACGTCAACGCATATCAGGACCTCCCTCCTAACCTACTGCCCGAGGCCTATCGCAAGCAACTCTTGAAGGACCTGCACGACAGCAAGGCGAAACTCGCGACCGAGGACGGCGTCGGTTCCTACCCGTACTATCCGCCGTTCCAAGTCACGCCCCACAACGGGCTGCCCCCGATCATTGTGAATGATCTTAAGACGCTTCCGACTGACGGAGCCGACAGAGCGTCGACGGATTCGACCAAGCAGCCCGGAGTAGGTTGGACAGACCACTGCCCCCGAGTCTCAACTGTCAGTGCCTCGGAAGCGCGTTTGGTGCCGCGCGCGCACCTTCCGCTCGTCCTCGGCAAG
>CAVXFK010000011.1:0-241041 GCA_963761005.1 uncultured Alphaproteobacteria bacterium | reverse complement strand
CAAGACCGGTGCCTTCAACCACTCGGCCACCCATCCGTCGCGTTCTTCATGTGGCATAGCCCGCCTTGATGGCAAGTTGACCGCTCGCCGGCGGCCAATTGTTAACCGGCCGTGGAGCCGGAGAGCGGCGGCAGTTTCAAGGTTCATCGGGCCTCGCCTTGCTTTTGCCCTGATTCGACTGGCCAATTCGCTTCCGGTAAATGAATCGCTACCGCCTTGCGACGGTCCTGTTAGGGCTTTGGTAACGGCGTTTGTTAATTTCTTGCCGGTCGGACCAGCCGCAAGCGGCGCGGGGGAACGGCCGGGAGACCAGGGGGTGTTCCGATTACCAGGCAAGGCTTGACCCTGCGCGCTCGTTTTCCCTTGAAGAGCGTGGTTGTAACAGCCGGACTTTGCAGTGTTATTGCCGCGTGCTCGGCAACGACCGGGCCGTTTCGGCCGGCGACGTTCGCGAGCATCGCGCCGAAGGCAGCACCGGCAAATGCCGGCGAAGCCGCGCCGAAAAGCTCGCTGCCGGCGACAATTGCATCCGCTCTCTGGGGCAAGCCGACCGACTCCGCTGCGGAGAATGCCGAGCCGACGCCCGCAACCGCGCCGCACCAGGTCGCCGCGGGCTCGATCGACGACGTGAAGCACTACAGCGCCGTTGGAATGGCTTCCTGGTACGGCGCACAGTTCCACGGAAGGCCCACCGCCGACGGCGAGACCTTCAACCGTCTGGCGCTCACCGCCGCGCATCTCTCGCTGCCGCTCCCGAGCTACGTGCGCGTGACCAACCTGGAGAACAACCGCTCGATCACCGTCCGCGTCAACGACCGCGGACCTTACAGCCACAACCGGCTGATCGACGTCTCCGAGCAGACGGCCGAGCTTCTTGCCTTCCGCCATCACGGCCTGACGGAAGTCCGCGTCGACTATGTCGGCCCAGCGCCGGTCGACGCCAACGACGGGCAGATGCTGCTTGCCACCTATCGCGGCCCGCAGAAGCAGCATGCGACGGCGGTCGCTCAGCGCGAGGAGCCGCAGCCAACGCGCGTCGCTTACGCCGATGAGCCGAAGAGCGATGACGGGGGAGGGGCGATCGATGAGCTCACCACGCGCCCCGCGGTGATGAACCGCATCACGATGGCATTCAACGCCGCTTCCCTCGCCGGCAACTAATCGTTTTCAGACGCAAGTGCGTGTACCTCCCCGCAGAGGGGAGGTCCGTCATTGCAGAGCTCGCCCGAACTTGATTCCCGCGGCGGTGAGGGGTTTCATGGGTCCGAACTCCCCGCGCAATCGAATCGGGATCGTTCCCTTGAGGCCCTTCGCTGCGACCCGCGTATTTCTCGCCATCTTCGCGCTTGTCGCGCTCGGCGCGGGGCCGGCCTTGGCGCAGCTCTTCGACACCAGGGCGCCCCATGCCATCCTCGTCGACTACGACACCGGAACGGTGCTCTTCGAGAAGGCGCCGGACGAGTTGTTCGAGCCCGCCTCGATGACGAAGCTCATGACCGCCGACCTCGTCTTCGGCGCGCTCAAGGAGGGGAGACTCAAGGAAAGCGATACATTCAACGTATCCGAGCATGCATGGCGCGACGGCGGCGCGCCGGCAGGCGGCTCGGCGATGTACGCGGAAATCCATTCCGACGTTCCCGTCCATGACCTTCTGCGCGGCCTGATCGTGCAGTCCGGCAACGATGCGGCAATTGCGCTTGCCGAGGGGCTTGCGGGCTCGGAGCCGGCCTTCGTCGACCGCATGAACGAACGCGCCGCCGCGCTCGGCTTGACCGGCACGCATTTCGCCAATTCCAACGGCCTCTTCGACCCCGAACAGAAGATGACCGCGCGCGATCTCGCCACGCTCGCCCGCAGCGTCATCCACGACTTTCCGGAATACTATCCGATCTTCTCCGAGCCCGAGTTCACCTGGAACAACATCCGCCAGCTGAACAAGAATCCGCTCATCGGCGACAATCTCGGCGTCGACGGCCTGAAGACCGGCTACATCAAGGAGTCGGGCTACGGCATCACCGCTTCGGCGATCCGAAACGGGCAGCGGCTGATCCTCGTGATCGCCGGGCTTGAGTCGGAATCCGATCGCGAGGGGGAGGCGAAGCGGCTTCTCGACTGGGGCTTCCGCAGCTTCCAGAAGGTCACCGCCTACCAGAAGGACGAGGTTGTCGCCGAGGCCTCCGTCTATGGCGGCGCCGTGGGCCACGTGCCGCTCAAGGCCGAAGGCGACATCACCTTTCTCGTGCCGCGCGACGCCAAGGATGCTTTGAAGGCCCGCGTCATCTATCAGGGACCGCTCGTGGCACCGGTGAAGGAGGGGGTGGTGGTCGGGTCGTTCAAGGTCTGGAATGGCGACCGCCTGATCCAGGAGACCCCGCTCCATACGGCGGCGGCGGTCGGGCGCGGTCCACTCCACTCGCGTGCGCTCGACGCGCTCGGCGAGCTGCTCTTCGGCT
This sequence comes from uncultured Alphaproteobacteria bacterium, assembly GCA_963761005.1. Lineage (GTDB taxonomy): Bacteria > Pseudomonadota > Alphaproteobacteria > Rhizobiales > Afifellaceae > DASWJZ01. Next base: position 238,588 of record CAVXFK010000011.1, on the reverse strand, counting down.
GGCTGTGAAGGGGCGCGGCCGCTTCATCACGCTCGAAGGCGGCGAAGGAGCGGGAAAATCCGGACACGCGGTCAAGCTCGCCGAATGGCTGAAAGGCGAGGGGATCGACGTCATCGTTACGCGCGAGCCGGGGGGCTCGCCGCGCGCCGAGGCGCTGCGCGAGATGCTTCTCACCGGGCGCTTTGCCGCGCGCGGACCGGAGACCGAAGCGCTGGTCTTCGCGCTCGCGCGCGCCGACCATCTCGCCACCAGGATCCGGCCGGCGCTTACCGCAGGGACCTGGGTCATTTGCGACCGCTTCATGGATTCAACCCGCGCCTATCAGGGCTCGGCGGGCGTCGGCAGCGACCTCCTCGATCTGATCGACGCCATCGTCGTCGGCGAGGATCGCCCCGACCTGACGCTGGTCCTCGACGTTCCGGCCGCGCTCGGCCTCGAGCGCGCGAGGAAGAAGAAGCCCGCGCCCGACCGCTTCGAGAGCGACGGGCTCGCGCTTCACGAGGCGCGGCGGCAGGCCTTCCTCGATATCGCCACGCGCGAGCCCAAGCGCTGCGTCGTGGTCGATGCGACGCGCGACAAGCCGGCGGTTGCGGCGGCGATCCGGGAGGCGGTCACGGAGCGGCTGAAGCCCCGTAGAGCGAAGCGCTGATGGCACGCGCACCCAAGCTCGAAGAGGAGCGCCCGCCATACGACGCTCTCGACGGCGTCGCGTTGCCGCGCCAGACGACGATCCTTGTCGGGCACCAGGCGGCGGAGGCCGCGCTCCTCGACGCCTACCGCTCGGGGCGCATGCATCACGGCTGGATTCTTGCGGGCGAGCGGGGCATCGGCAAAGCGACGCTTGCGTTCCGCTTCGCCCGCTTCCTGTTCGCACATCCCGATCCGGCGGCACCAGAGGTCGTCGCGGCGCACGATCTCTTCGTGCCGCCGGAGCATCCTGCCGCGCACCGAATGGCCGCCGGCGCGCACGCCAACATCCTCCACCTGCAGCGCGACTGGAACGAGCGCGATAAGCGTTATCGCACCGAGCTCGCTGTCGACTCCGTCCGCAAGATCACGCCGTTTCTCGGCACGACGGCAGGCGAGGGGGGCTGGCGCGTCGTCGTCGTCGACCCGGCCGACGACATGAACCGCAATGCCGCGAACGCCATTCTGAAGAACCTCGAAGAGCCGCCGCGGCGGACGCTGTTCCTGCTCGTGACCGAGCGGCGCGGCTCGCTGCTCCCGACCATCCTTTCGCGCTGCCGCACGCTGCACCTCGAGCCGCTTTCAGCCGCTGACGCGGAGGCCGTTGCGCGCGCCGTTGCTGCGGACACGACCGGGGGCACCGACGCGGCGCTGTCGGCGGCGCTTGCCGGCGGCAGCCCGCGCCGGCTGATCGAGCTTCGCCGGCAGGGAGGCGTGGAGACCTACCGGCTGATGCGCCAGGCGATCGAGAAGGGCGACAGGCCGGCGCAGTTCAGGCTCGCGACGCTTGCCGGCGATTCTGAGCGGATGGAGCAGTTGCTGGAGCTTTTCGAGGACTATCTGACGCGCCGCGTGCGCGGCCTAGACGAGCCGGAATCGCCCGAGGCGACGCCGGCAGCGACGCTTGTCACGTGGGCTGAGCTATGGGAAAAGGCCACGCTTTCCGGGCGCGAGGTCGAGGAGTACAACCTCGACCGCAGGCAGTTCGTGCTCGATCTTGTCGAGACCTCGGCCGCCGCTCTTCGCCGGCCCGGAACCCCGAATAGGTAGAAAGACGCGCGGTTCGCCATGGCCGACAAGCCAAGATTCTACATCACGACGGCGATCTCGTACCCGAACGGCGCGCCGCATATCGGACACGCCTACGAGATCATCGCCACGGATGCGATCGCGCGCTTCAAGCGCCTCGACGGCTACGATGTCTTCTTCCTGACCGGCACCGACGAGCACGGCCTCAAGATGCTGCAGACGGCGCGCAAGGAGGGCCTGTCGCCGCGCGAATTCGCCGATCGCAACTCGGCCCGTTTCGAGGACATGGCGGCGGCGCTGAACTGCTCGAACGATGCCTTCATCCGCACCACCGAGGATCGCCATCACGGCGCCAGCCAAGCGATCTGGCGGTGCATGGCTGCGAACGGCGACATCTACAAGAGCCGGTACAACGGCTGGTACTCGGTGCGCGACGAGGCCTACTACGGGGAAAACGAGACCGAGGTCCGTGACGGCGTGCGCTACGGGCCGCAGGGCACACCGGTCGAATGGGTGGAGGAGGAGAGCTACTTCTTTCGCCTCTCCGCCTATCAGGAGCGCCTGCTCGCTCACTACGAAGCCAATCCGGACTTCATCGGGCCGAAGGAGCGGCGGAACGAGGTCGTGAGCTTCGTGGCGTCCGGGCTCAACGATCTTTCCGTCTCGCGCACGACCTTCGACTGGGGCGTGCCCGTGCCCGACGATCCGAAGCACGTGATGTACGTGTGGGTCGACGCGCTCACCAACTACGTCACCGGCGTCGGCTATCCGGACGCCGACGATCCGCTGTGGCGCTACTGGCCCGCCGACATCCACGTCATCGGCAAGGACATCGTGCGCTTCCACGCGGTCTACTGGCCGGCGTTCCTGATGTCCGCGGGAGTAGCGCTGCCGAAGCGCGTCTTCGGCCACGGCTTCCTGTTCAACCGCGGTGAGAAGATGTCGAAGTCGGTCGGCAACGTCGTCGATCCCTTCGCGATCAGCGCGCACTACGGTGTCGACCAGGTGCGCTATTTCTTCCTGCGCGAGGTTTCGTTCGGCCAGGACGGCGCCTACAGCCACGACGCGATCGTCAACCGCGTCAATGCCGACCTCGCCAACGATCTCGGCAACCTGGCGCAGCGGTCGCTCTCGATGATCGGGCGCTATGCGGGCGGAGTGGTGCCGGAGCCGGGCGCCTATTCGCCGCAAGATAAGACCTTGCTCGCCGCCGCCGACGGGCTCGTCGAGCGCTGCCGCTTCGAGATGGACCAGCTCGCGATCCATCTGATGCTGACGGCGATCTGGCAGGTGGTGGCGGACGCCAACCGCTATTTCGCTTCGCAGGAGCCTTGGGCGCTCAGGAAGACCGATCCGGCGCGGATGGCGACGGTGCTTTACGTCACCGCGGAGGTGGTGCGGCAGGTGGCAATCCTGGTGCAGCCCGTGATGCCGCAATCGGCGGCGCGTCTTCTCGATCTCGTCGCCGCTCCCGACGACGCGCGGAGCTTTGCGGCGCTTGGAGAAGCGGGGCGACTTCGGCCGGGCACAGCGCTGCCTGAGGCGGTGCCCATCTTCCCGCGCTATGTGGAGCGCGAGGGCGCGGTCAACGGCTAAGCGACGCGCCTAACTCCGCCGCGACCTCGGCCGCTCAGCAGCTCGGTGATCGCCTGCTTCGGGAGCGGGCGCGAGAAGAAATAGCCCTGCAGCTCGGTGCAGCTCGTCTGGGCAAGGAACTTTCGCTGTTCCTCGGTCTCCACGCCCTCGGCCGTCACCACGAGTCCGAGCGTCTTGCCGATATTGGCCACTGCCTGAACGATCGCGCCGGAATCTGCCGAATTCCCGAGATTTTGCACGAAGGAGCGGTCGATCTTCACCTTGTCGACCTCGAGCCGACGCAGATGCGCGAGGCTCGAATAGCCGGTGCCGAAATCGTCAAGCGCGATCCGGATGCCAGCGGCGCGCAGCTCGCTCAGGCAGCACGCCACGACGCCGTCGGCGTTGAAGAGCGCGTTCTCGGTGACCTCAAGCTCGAGCCGCTTCGGATTGAAGCCGCGCTCGCGCACGATGCGAAGAAGGCGCAGCGCGAGCTGTGGATCGCGGAGCTGGACCGGCGAGATGTTCACCGACAGACAAACATTCGGCCACGGGCCCAGCGTCTCACAGGCCTTCCCGAGCACCCATTCGCCAAGGTCGAAGATGAGGCCGGTCTCCTCGGCTACCGGAATGAACTGCGCGGGGCCGAGAGCGCCCAGCGTCGGATGGTTCCAGCGCACCAGAGCCTCGACGCCGACCAGCTCCTCGCCGACATTCGAATAGAGCGGCTGGTAGTGGATGTCCAAGCCGAGATCCATCGCCAACGCCTTGCGCAGCTCCAGCTGGATCACGCTGCGCAGCTTGTGCCGATCGTCCATGTCGTCGGAGAAGGTGCGGAAGCAGCCGCGGCCCTCGCTCTTCGCCTTGTAGAGCGCCACGTCGGCCTTGCGCAGCAGGTCACCGTAGCGGCAGTCGGGCTCGCCCGCGAGCACCACGCCGATCGAGGCGCCGACGAACACCTTCAATCCCGCCACCTCGAACGGCGTGCTCGCCGCTTCGATGATGCGGCGGCACAGCCCGTCGAGCCATTCCGGCTGCTCCACATCGCAAGCAAGGACTGCAAACTCGTCGCCACCGATCCGCGCGACCGTGTCGCCGGACCGGACGAGGCTCGACAGTCGGCAGGCGAATTCGCGGATCAGTTCGTCGCCGGCCTGGTGGCCGTGCCGGTCGTTGATGTCCTTGAAGCCGTCGATATCGATGTAGAGGAGGGCGCAGCGTCGCGAGCCGCGCGCCAACCGCAAAAGCTCCTGGTCGACGCGGTCGTTCAGAAGGGTACGGTTCGCAAGTCCGCTCAGCGAGTCGTGCAGCGCGAGATAGCGGCTGTGTGCCTCCGCCTCGCGGAAGGCCGTGATGTCGTTGATGACGGCGACGAGGAGCGGAATCTCCTCCTCGCCGACGTGCACGAGCCGCTTGCGGGTGACGATGGTCCGCACGTTGCCGTTCAGGTCGGTGTGCAGCTCCTCGTTCTCGTTCTCCTCGCCGGTCTTGAACACCCGATCGTCGATCGTCCAGAAGATCTCGGCCTGCTCGGCGGGGACGATGTCGAAGTCGGATTTGCCGAGCAGCCTCTCCTTCGGCAACCCCATGAACTCGCACATGGCGGCGTTGAGCAGGACCCAGCGGTGCTCGCGGTCCTTCACGAAGATCGGGCTTGCGACGACGTCGATGATCGTCTGCAGCGCTTCGATGTTGTCGATTGCCTCTATTGGCGTCATTCTTGGTGGTTTTCTTGGCCGCCGGGGTTGCGTGGCATCCCTGGCTGTGGGCGCCGGGTTCCTTAGCTAGCCGACGCCGCTTGCCGCCACCTTGAGCCAAAGCTTCGAATTATCGGAAAAAGCCAATCGCTTTGCGCGCCGGCAGCGGCGAAACCGCGCGACCCGCCGCCCGTGCGATTTACTTCCGGACATCCGGACGATAGTTCCCCGAGGCGATCCATCACGAAAGTGCAGCGGACACTTAGGCCCCGATGCTCGTCGACAGCCATTGCCACCTCGATTTCCCCGATTTCGCTTCGGAGCTCGATCAGGTCGTGGCGCGCGCCAAGGCCGCCGGCGTCGGCACGATGGTGACGATTTCGACCCGCGTCCGCCGTTTCGACAGCGTCAAGGCCGTCGCCGAGCGCTTCGACAACGTCTATTGCTCGGTCGGCACGCATCCGCACAACGCGCACGAGGAACTCGACCTAACCAGCGACGATCTCGTGCGAATTGCGCAGCATCCGAAGGTGGTGGCGGTCGGGGAGGCGGGGCTCGACTACCACTATGACAACTCGCCGCGCGAGGCGCAGGCGGCAGGCCTGCGCACCCACATCGCCGCGGCACGGCAGAGCGGGCTGCCGCTCGTCATCCACGCACGCGAAGCCGACTCCGATCTCGCCGATATTCTGCAAGAGGAGATGAAAGAGGGTGCCTTTCCCGCGGTGCTGCATTGCTTTTCGTCCGGCCGGGCGCTTGCCGAAACCGGAATCGCGCTTGGCCACTACGTCTCGTTCTCCGGCATCCTGACCTTCAAGAATTCACAGGACATCAGGGATATAGCCCGCGATCTTCCAGCCGATCGCATACTCGTCGAGACCGACGCGCCGTATCTCGCGCCGCCGCCTTATCGGGGAAAGCGGAACGAGCCGGCTTATGTCGTCGAGACCGCGGCGGTGCTTGCCAAGACGCGTGGCGTCAGCGCCGAAGAGATCGCCGCGCAGACAACGGAGAACTTCTTCCGTCTCTTCTCTAAAGTGCCGCGGACCTGAGGGCGGTCCTTGAGCGATTTCCTGCGCTTTACGGTCCTCGGATGCGGCTCGTCGCCGGGCGTGCCGCGGATCGGCGGCGACTGGGGCGCCTGCGACCCGTCGAACCCGAGGAACCGCCGGCGGCGCTGCTCGCTCCTTGCGCAACGCATCTCCCGGCACGGCCACTTCACCAATGTCCTCATCGACACCAGCCCCGATCTTCGCGAGCAGGCGCTTTCGGTCGGGATCAATGCGCTCGACGGCGTGCTCTTCACGCATTCGCACGCCGACCACATCCACGGCATCGACGACCTCCGCGGCTTCGTCATGAACATGCAGCGGCGTGTCGATGTCTACGCCGACCAGCCCACCTTGGCGCGGCTCAAGGAGGCGTTCGGCTATTGCTTCGAGACGCCGCCTGGGAGCGAATATCCGCCGATCGCCAGCGCACACCTGATCCAGGCCGGGGAGCCGGTCACGGTCGAGGGGAAGGGCGGAGCCCTCACCGCGCTCCCAATTAACCAAATGCACGGCCGTATCGCTTCGCTCGCGTTCCGCTTCGGCGGCCTCTGCTACTCGCCCGACGTCAGCAGCCTCGACGCCGAAGCCGAACGGCTTATGCAGGGTCTCGACATCTGGATGGTCGATGCGCTTCGGCCGCGGCCGCATCCAAGCCATTTCACGCTTGACCAGGCGCTCGAATGGATCGAGCGGATCAAGCCCAAGCGCGCGATCCTGACGCACATGCATGTCGATCTCGACTACGAGACGCTGCGCCGCCAGCTGCCTGAAAATGTCGAGCCGGCCTATGACGGCATGGTGATCGAGCTGCCGGCGGCATAAGCGCTTCCGGCGCGTGCAGGCGCCGTCTATGTTCGCCGCCTGGAACCGACTCGCGGGAGCTCAGGGCCATGAAATCTACCGCCGTCGCATTGCTGCTCTGGTGTCTTTGCTTCCTCGGGCTCTGCGGACTGCACCGCATCTACGTGGGGCGCGTCGGCACCGGCGTTCTGTGGCTCCTGACGCTCGGGCTCCTCGGCATCGGACAGTTGATCGATCTCTTCCTGCTCGGCTCCATGGTGCGGATCGCAAACCTCGAAACGGCGGTCGGACGCGCCTGAACGGCGGGGTTTTCGGCCACCATACGGCCCAAACCGGACCCCATCCGGCACCCATATTTGCGTTCCATAATATATCTTATGCGAATCATGGATACCCGTAGCGACGCGGTCGCGTTCTCTCTCCCGCCGTGCCAAACCCTTCGCCGGCGACTATCAACGCCGATCAAATTCGCGCCCACCGATTCCCCCGAGGCCGTCGCATCATGGACAAGAGCAAGCCGCGCGTCGCGATCACCTATTGCCGGCAGTGCAACTGGCTGATGCGCTCCGCCTGGATGGCGCAGGAGCTGCTTTCGACGTTCTCGGAGAACCTCGGCGCCGTGGCGCTTATCCCTTCCACCGGCGGTGCGTTTCAGATCGAGGTCGACGGCATCGTCGTCTGGGAGCGCAAGCGCGACGGCGGCTTCCCCGACGTGAAGGCGCTCAAGCAGCGCGTGCGCGATGCGATCGACCCTGACCGCGATCTCGGGCATCTCGACCACGGCGCCAAGGAGCCGACGGAATGAAGGCCGGTAAGGACATCAAGGACCTGATCGCGATCATGGCGCGGCTGCGCGCACCTGAGATCGGCTGCCCGTGGGATCTGAAGCAGGATTTTCGTTCGATCGCCCCATACACCGTCGAAGAAGCCTACGAAGTTGCCGACGCGATCGAGCGCGGCGATTTCGACGATCTGAAGGATGAGCTCGGCGACCTCCTGCTGCAGGTCGTGTTCCACGCGCAGATGGCGTCGGAGGAGGATCGCTTCGCCTTCGGCGATGTGGTCGAGGCGATCACGACCAAGCTCATCCGTCGCCATCCGCACATCTTCGGCGATCTCGATCTTTCCGATGCGGCGGCCGTCAAGGAGCGCTGGGACGAGATCAAGGCGGAAGAGAAGGCGGAGCGGGCGGCAAAGCGGGCGGCGGACGGCGAGGCGGTGAAGCACCACGGCGTCCTTTCCGATGTCCCGGTCGCCCTCCCCGCGCTCGCCCGCGCCGAGAAGCTTCAGAAGCGGGCCGGCAAGGTCGGCTTCGACTGGAACGATCCGCACGCTGTCTTGGACAAGATCCGCGAGGAGATCTCCGAGATCGAGACGGAGCTTGCGAAGCCGAAGCACGAGCCGGAGCGCGTCGCGGACGAGATCGGCGACTTGCTCTTCGCGGTCGCCAACCTGGCGCGCCACCTGAAGATCGAGCCGGAGACGGCGCTCATGCACGCCAACGCCAAGTTCGTCCGCCGCTTTGGCTACATCGAGACGGCGCTCAAAGCCCGCGGGCGCCCGCTCGATGACGCGACGCTCGAAGAGATGGAAGCGCTTTGGGAAGAGGCAAAGCGGAGCGAGCGGAACTAGGCGCCAGAGCGACTACGCTCGCTCTCGTTGCAGAGCAAAGCCCACCTGAGTCGGACGGAGCCCGGCCGTGCTGCTCAGCGCAGGCCGGTCCGGATCATCTCCGCGCTGTGAACCACTGCGAGAAAATAGCTATGACGATCAACACGATGACGATCCAGCCTTGAACTTCGGTCATGCCTTGTCTCCTCGTTCCTGCAAGAACTCCCGCCGAGTGCGGCAGCGACTCAATCGGCTAAGCCTACAGCCAAGGCGACAGGTTGCCGTGTACAATCCCCTGGTTTTTCTTGCACCAAGGTTGGCGCTTTCTTTTCGGGGTGCCGGCCTAAGTCCGGCAATTAAGCGCTTTTACGCGCCTCCGAGGCCGCGACCGCCACGTGCTCGCGCTGTGCCCACTCCCGAAACGGCGCGAGGCGCTTCTCCGCGACGCGGACCCTGAGTCGGGCTCGGCCGGTCACGGGATCGTCGCTCCGTTCCAGAACCTCGGTGTTCCGATAGAGCCAGGGCGCCGCGCCGAGTTGGTCGGCGCCGAGCTCGACGGTGACGGTCGGTCGGCCGCCGGTAAGCGCCCTCTCGATCGTTTCGAGGAGCGCTTCGACGCCCTCTCCGGTAACCGCTGAAACCAGCACCGCCGGCGGCTCGGCGCCCGCCGCGCGCTGGCGAAGCGCCTCGCGCTGCGCCGGCCCCAGGCGATCGATCTTGTTCCACACCTCGACGATGCGGCGCTCCTCGCCTTGACGGACGCCAAGCTCGCCGAGAACGGATACGACGTCGGCAGCCTGCTCTTGCGTCTCCGGCGAGGCGATGTCGCGCACATGCAGAATGAGATCGGCCTCAAGCACCTCTTCGAGCGTGGCTCGGAAGGCGGCGACCAGCATCGTCGGCAGGTCGGAGATGAATCCGACCGTATCGGAGAGGATCACCTCCTCGCCGTGCGGCAAGCGCACGCGGCGAAGCGTCGGGTCGAGAGTTGCAAAGAGCATGTCTTTGGCGAGGAGCTCAGCGCCGGTCAGCCGGTTGAAGAGCGTCGACTTGCCGGCATTGGTGTAGCCGACCAGCGCCACGATCGGCCGGGGCACGCGCTTGCGCTCGGCACGATGGCCGGCGCGCATGTTGCGCACGCGCTCAAGGTCGCCCTCGATCTTGTTGATGCGCGCCTGGATCTGGCGGCGATCGGCCTCGATCTGCGTCTCGCCCGGGCCGCCGAGAAAGCCGAAGCCGCCGCGCTGCCGCTCAAGGTGCGTCCACGATCTGACGAGCCGGCTCTTCTGATAGCTGAGATGCGCGAGCTCGACCTGCAGGCGCCCTTCCCTGGTCTGTGCGCGCTCTCCGAAGATCTCCAGGATGAGCCCGGTGCGATCGAGGAGCTTTGCCGACCAGGCCTTCTCGAGGTTGCGCTGCTGCACGGGGCTGACCGGATGATCGACGATGACCACCTCCGCGTCGTTGACGCGGACGAGGCCGGCGATCTCTTCGACCTTCCCTGCCCCGAGCAACGTCGCAGGCACCGGCTTGCGCAGCGGAACGATCAGGGCTGCGGCAACGTCGAGCCCGATCGCCTCGGCAAGGCTGACGGCTTCGGCAAGGCGCGCCTCGCTCGACCGCGTTGTCGAGCCGGGGTCCACGCCGATGTCGCGCCGTGCCGGGAGAACGACGATTGCGCGCGTCGGCGGCGCTATGGTCGCGTGGCCGCTCTCGCGCGCCGCGACGCTGCGGACGCGCTCGCTTTCCTTACGCCGATCGCGTGGCTTCAATCGCCCTCGCCCGCCTCTTCCGCTTCCGGCTCGAAGAGCTGCACCGGATGCGACGGCATGACCGTCGAGATGGCGTGCTTGTAGACAAGCTGCGAATGCCCGTCGCGCCGAAGCAGCATACAGAAATTATCGAACCAGGTGACGACGCCCTGCAGCTTCACGCCGTTGACGAGAAAAATAGTGAGCGGAATCTTGGCTTTGCGGACATGATTGAGGAACGTGTCCTGTAGATTGTGACTTTTGTCAGCCATTGTTCTTTCGGCCCCGGCCTCTATCGGATTTCACCGATAGATTGCCTTTTTTGCAGTGCACTGTCACCCCCCCTGGCGGGATAGCGCCCCGCTGAAAGCTGATACGCCGCGGCCGATCGCGAAGGGACCTTTGTGAAGGCGGAGGGTGTCTCCGATGCGTCCAGTCGATCGCTCCTTACCGGGAAGATGCTAGCGGGCCTTTTCGGCGACGTCGTGGAAGGCGGCCCTGAGCTGCGTCGCGATGCTGCCCGGATGGCCGTTTGCCACCGCCTCCCCGTCGATCGAGACAACCGGCATCACGATGGTGCTCGCCGCTGTGATGAAGGCCTCGCGCGCGGCCTTCGCCTCCGCCACGGTGAACTTCCGCTCCTCTACCTTGAAGCCGGCGCGGCGGGCGACCTCTGTCGCCGTGATCCGCGTGATGCCGGGGAGAATGCCGGTGCCGTTCGGCCGGGTGACGAGGATGCCATTTTGGGTCACGATCCAAGCGGTCGTCGACGAGCCTTCCGTCACGAACCCGTCGCGGTCGACGAACCAAGCCTCGCGCGCGCCCGCTTCCTTGGCCTTCTCCTTCGCGAGCACGTTCGGCAAGAGCGAGACGGACTTGACGTCGACCCGCTCCCAGCGATTGTCGGGAAGCGTGATCACGCCGACGCCCTCCGCCGCCATACGCTCGCCCTTCGCCGGCGAGATGCTCTTCGCCGTTACCACGAGCGCGGGCTCAGTCCACTTCGGCGGAAAGGCGTGGTCGCGCGGCGCAACGCCGCGTGTCACCTGCAGGTAGAAGAGGCCGTTCTCGACACGGTTCCGCCTGATCACCTCGCGGACCACTACTTTCAGCGCAGCGCGCGACATCGGCATCGCCATCGACAATTCGCGCAGCGAGCGCTCGAGACGATCGAGGTGGCGCGTCTCGTCGACGATGAAACCGTGCCAGATCTCGCAGACCTCATAGACGCCGTCAGCGAACTGATAGCCGCGGTCCTCGACATGAACCGCCGCGGATCGATGCGGCACGTAGCGTCCATTCACGTATGCGATGCGCGACATCCGATCAGACCCGCAGGCTCTTCAGCTTGCGATGCAAGGCCGAGCGCTCCATCCCGACGAACTCCGCCGTGCGCGAGATGTTGCCGGAGAAGCGGTTGATCTGCGCCGTCAGATATTCGCGCTCAAACACTTCGCGCGCTTCGCGCAGCGGCAGCGACATGATGTGGGTGCCGCCCTGCGACGGGGTCGAGGGAAGAATCTCGCCGATCTCCTTCGGCAGCATGTCGGCGCTGATCACCGCTTCCGGATCACCGCGGGTCAGGATCATCAACCGCTCGACGTTGTTGCGGAGCTGGCGAAGATTGCCCGGCCAGTCGTGCGCCTGCAGCACGGCCATGGCGTCGTCGCCGATCTTTCGGGGCGGAAGGCCGGTCGCACCCGCGATCTGGCCCATGAAATGCGCGACGAGATCCGGCACGTCCTCGCGCCGCTCGGCAAGCGAGGGAACGCGAAGCGGCACGACGCTCAGCCGATGGAAGAGGTCCTCACGAAACCGCCCCTCCCCGATCGCCGCTTCAAGATCGCGCGCGGTAGAGGAAAGGATGCGCACGTCGACCTTCACCTTGGTCGTGCCGCCCACCCGCTCGAAGGTCTGCTCGACGAGGACGCGCAGAATCTTGTTCTGCGTCTCGCGCGGCATGTCGGCGATCTCGTCGAGGTAGAGCGTGCCGCCATGCGCCTCCTCGAGTGCGCCGACACGGCGCGCGGTGCCGTTCTGCAGCTCGGTCCCGAAAAGCTCCGACTCCATGCTGTCCGGCACGATGGCGGCCGCGTTCAAGACGATGAAGGGGCCAGCCGCACGCTGCGAGCGCATGTGGATTACGCGCGCCGCCTGCTCCTTGCCCGCGCCGGACGGCCCGAAAATCATCACGCGGCTGTTGGTCGGCGCCACGCGCTCGATCGTCTGGCGCAGGTGGTTCATGATGCCCGACGAGCCGACCATGTCGTCGGTGTCGCCGCTCCGCTGCTTGAGCTCCGCCACTTCGCGACGAAGGCGCGAGGCTTCGAGTGCACGCTGCGCGACCAGCACCAGACGGTCGGCCTTGAAGGGCTTCTCGATGTAATCGTAGGCGCCGCGCTTGATGGCCGAGACGGCGGTCTCGATGTTGCCGTGGCCGGAGATGATGATCACGGGAAGATCCGGGTCCTGCGCGTGGACCTCGTCGAGCAGCGACAGCCCGTCGAGGCGGCTCCCTTGCAGCCAGATGTCGAGGAAGAGAAGGCTCGGCCGCCGCGCCGCGATCGCGGCAAGGGCGCTGTCGCTGTCGCTTGCCGTCCGCGTACCGTAGCCCTCGTCGCCGAGGATTCCCGCCACGATCTCCCGGATATCGGCCTCATCGTCGACAACAAGAATGTCCGCCGCCATGGTTCTCTCCCGGTCTTTTCAGGTTGCCGTTGCGGCAACAGGCTGCGCCGCTTCGGATTCAAGCGGGAAGGTCAGACGCACGAGCGCGCCCTTCCCGCCTTGCGCGACTGAGTGCGCATCGAGGAGCGCGATCGAGCCGCCGTGCTCCTCCATGATCTTGCGCACGATGGCGAGGCCGAGCCCGGTGCCCTTCTCGCGGGTGGTCATGTAGGGCTCAAGCAGACGTTCGCGATCTTCCTTGGGAAGGCCCTTGCCGTTGTCCTCGACCTCGACGAGTGCTGCACCCGGCTCGTGCCGCACCGTGACCGTGATCGCACCCTGCTTACCGTCGATCCGGCCGGCCGCCTCGATCGATTCCGTTGCGTTCTTGACGATGTTGGTGAGCGCCTGCGTGACAAGCCGATGGTCGATCCGCGCCTGCACCGGCTCTTCCGGCAGATTGAGCGCAAAGCGGATGTTCGGCTGCGCGACCTCCTGCAAGAAGACCGCCTCTCGCACCACGGCCTTCAGGTCGCGGTCCTCCATGACCGGCTTCGGCATCCGCGCGAAGCCCGAGAATTCATCCACCATCCGCCTGATGTCATCGACCTGGCGCACGATCGTCTCGGTGCACTGGTCGAAGACGCCGCGGTCTTCCGGGTCGACGCGCTGACCGAAGCGGCGCTTCAGCCGCTCGGCGGAGAGCTGGATCGGCGTCAGCGGGTTCTTGATCTCGTGCGCGATCCGGCGCGCCACGTCCGCCCAGGCCGAGCGGCGCTCCGCCGCCATCAGATCGGTAATGTCGTCAAGCGTGACGACAAGACCTTCGATCCGGCCGTTCGACCGCTCCTGCGTGACCTGGACGTTCAAAGTGCGCTGGTCGCCGCCGCGGCTGATCTGAATCTGCGCGTGCGAGGGGCCGCGGAACCGCTGCTGCGCCTCGACAATCACGGGCGAGAGCACCGGAATCGCCTCGCCGAGAGGCCGACCGACAAGGTCCTCTTCCTTTTCGCCGAGCGCATGCAGCGCCGAGCGGTTGACGAGCGTCACCACGCCGTTTCCGTCGAGGCCGATGACGCCGGCGGAGACGCCGGAGAGCACCGCCTCGGTGAAGCGGCGGCGCTGATCCATTTTCTCGTTCGCGGCGAGAAGCTCGTCGCGCTGCGACTTCACCTGGCTCGCCATGGTGTTGAACGTGTCGGCGAGAAGCGAGATGTCGCCCATCGAGCCGCGCGTCGGAACATGCACTTCAAGATTGCCGGCGGAGATCTCCTGCACCGCGCCTATCAGCCGCCTGATCGGCGAGACGAGGCTCCTCGCAAAACCGAGCCCGATCCAGATCGCCGACAGGAGGACGACCAGCGCGACGCCCGCGAAGAGTATCCCGAACGCCACCTGCACACCGAACCTGTTCGCCTGCAGCTGCTGATACTCGGCGGCGTTCTCTTCCGTCAGACGGAGGTTCTTGGTCACGCGCGGATCGATCGGCCGCGCCAGATAGAGATAGACATCGTCGAAGCCGGTGAGCTTGATCACGCCACCGACGAGGTTGGTGGTGCCCGGTGCAATCAGCGCCGGCTTCCCCGAGTTCGAGCTCCGAGAATATCTCCTCCGGAGCGGGCGGGGCTCGGAGATTGCTTCCCGTATCCCCCTGCAGAACGACGCTACGGTCGCGGCGGATGAGCTGGATCGTGGAAAGGCCGCGGAGGCGCGCCTGATTGGTCAAGTAAGAGGAGATCGCGGTCGAGTTTGCCTCGATGTCCGGCGTCACACGATTGAACTCGCCGGCGATCGCCAGAAGATCGAGGCCCAGCATGCGGCTGTGCTCTTGCACGTAGGCCTGGGCCACGGCGCGCGACGTGTCGATGATCGCCTCGGTGCGGCCGGCGAACCAGCGGTCGAGGCCTTTGCTCAGCGTGATCGAGGCGATCACCATCATGAGGATCGCAGGGAGTGCCGCGATGAACGAGAAGAGGAGAACGATCCGCACGTGCAGGCGGGCGGCGGCGCGTCCGCGGCGGCGCGCGACCCACAGCCCCGACGCCTCGTAAGCCACGATCCCGATCAGGAGGAGGACGATCAGTCCGTTGACGATGCCGGCACTGCGCACGACGAGCGGCGTCGGCTCGATCGGGGTCTGCCCGGTCAGGACCAGGAAGGAGCTGACGGCCGTGGCGACAGCTGTGAGCACCACGATCAGGCCAAAGGCGCGCGACACGCGACGCCCGTCGGTCAGGTTCCTGTCCGCCCGCTCGGGGTTCGGTTCACTTTCGGCAACGGCAATCATGGGGGGCGAAACGAGCCTTAAATTCTCGGTTCGCGCATCAGGCGATGCGCACACGCAACAGGCGTGACCAATTTGTCACTATTAAGACCGGCTAGACCCCGCAGTCAAACACTGCCGCGGCGCATCACGTGAATATCGAGCTCGCGGATTTTCTTGCGCAGCGTGTTGCGGTTCAGGCCGAGCAGCTCGGCGGCCTTGATCTGGTTGCCGCGTGTCGCGCCGAGGGCGGCGCTGATCAGCGGCACCTCCACTTCGCGCAGGATGCGCTGATAGAGCCCGGGCGGCGGCAGGCCGCTTCCGAACTCGCCAAAGTAACGAGCAAGCTGGCGCTCAAGCGCGCCGCCGACATTGTCGGCCTCGGCGGCGGGCGCCGCTTCCACCTCCGACATCGGGCCGATCTCATTCTCCACGATCGACGCGGTGATCGTCTCCTGCGGATAGAGCGCCGTCAGCCGCCGGATCAGGTTCTCAAGCTCGCGCACATTCCCCGGCCAGCGGTAACGCTGCATCGCCTCGATCGCGCCGGGCTCGATCGTTTTCGCCGGCAGGCCCTCGCGCTCAGCAGTATTCAGGAAGTGGCGCACGAGGTCGGGAATGTCGTCGGTCCGCTCGCGCAGCGGCGGCAGACGGATCGGGACGACATTCAGACGGAAAAAGAGGTCCTCGCGGAAAAGCCCTTGCCGGATCAGCTGGCGGAGATCCTTGTTGGTCGCGGCGATGATCCTGACGTCGGTGCGGATCGGCGTGCGGCCGCCGACGGTGGTGTATTCGCCCTGCTGCAGGACGCGCAGAAGCCGCGTCTGAGCTTCCATCGGCATGTCGCCGATCTCGTCGAGAAAGAGCGTGCCGCCCTCCGCCTGCTCGAAGCGGCCGGCGGAGCGCGCCTGCGCGCCGGTGAAGGCGCCTCGCTCATGGCCGAAAAGCTCCGACTCGATCAGTTCGCGCGGGATCGCCGCCATGTTCACGGCAACGAACGGTCCCTTGCGCCGCTTGCCGTAGTCGTGGAGTGCGCGCGCCACGAGCTCCTTGCCGGTGCCGGACTCGCCGGAGATCATCACCGTCAGGTCCGTCTGCATCAGCCGCGCCAGCATGCGGTAGATGTCCTGCATCGCCGGCGAGCGGCCGACCAGAGGAATGGCGTCCCCGCCCCCCTCGTCGTCAGCGGCGACACGCGCTCCGCGCGGCTCGGCGAGCGCACGGCCGATGATCGCCGTCAGCTCCTTCAGGTCGAACGGCTTCGGCAGGTACTCGTAAGCGCCCTTCTCCGACGCGCGGATCGCGGTCATGAAGGTGTTCTGCGCGCTCATCACCACGATCGGCAGGTCGGGACGCGTGCGCTTGATGCGCGGGATCAGGTCGAAGGCGTTGCCGTCCGGCATGACGACGTCGGTGATGACGACGTCGCCCTCGCCTTCCGCCACCCATCGCCAGAGGGTCGCGGCGTTCGAGGTGAGGCGCACCGTGTAGCCCGAGCGCGACAGCGCCTGGTTCAGGACGGTGCGGATCGCCGCGTCGTCGTCGGCAACGAGGATCGTTCCGGAACTCATTCTGCTCTCTCGCTCTCCTCGGTCGGGACTTCGTCCGCATGTGCCGGCATCAGGATGCGGAACGCGGTGCGCCGCGGCTGCGACTCGCACTCGATGACGCCGCCGTGGTCGCCGATAATCTTGGCGACGAGTGCAAGGCCGAGGCCAGTTCCGTTGGCCTTCGACGTCACGAACGGGTCGAAGAGATAGGGGAGCAGGTCGTCCGGCACGCCGGGTCCGTTGTCGATCACGGAAAATTCAAGCGGCAGGCTCACCCTGCTGCGGCTGCCGGGCATCGAAAGCCGGATGCCCGGCCGAAAGGCGGTGCGGAAGATGATCTCCGGGTCCTTGGTTCCCTGCAGCGCCTCGGCGGCATTCTTCACGAGATTCACGAAGACCTGGATCAGCTGGTCGCGATTGGCGTGAACGGGCGGCAGCGACGGATCGTATTCTTCGACGATGCGGACGTTCCGCGCGAACCCGTTCCGCGCAATCACCTTCACGCGCTCAAGGATCGAGTGGATGTTCACCGCTTCGCGCTCGGTCGGGCGATCATCCGCAAAAATCTCCATCCGGTCGACGAGACCGACGATGCGGTCCGCCTCGTCACAGATGAGCCGCGTCAGCGCCCGGTCGTTCTCGTCGGCGTCGGCCTCGAGCAACTGGGCCGCGCCGCGGATTCCGGACAGCGGATTCTTGATCTCGTGCGCAAGCATCGCGGCGAGACCCGACACCGTCCGCGCCGCGCCGCGATGCGTGAGCTGACGGTCGATCTTCTCCGTGACGGAGCGCGGCAGAAGCATGATCGCGACGTTCCCGGCCCGCTCCGCCATCGGCGAGGCATAGACATCGACGACCCGCTCAAGACCAAGCCTCGGCGAGGAGATGTCGACGCGATATTCGGTGACCGCGGCGCCCGACGCCCTCACCTGCTCGATCAGACTGAAGACCGGGCTGCTGAACGGCACGAAATGGGAGAGCTCGTAACGCGCGAGCACCACCGCCGAGTTCTGGAAGAAGATTTCCGCGGCTTGGTTGGCGCCGGCGATGCGGCCCTCCGGCGTAATCATGACGACGGGATGCGGCAGCGCGTTCAGGACCGCGCCGGCGCCGCCCTCGAACGCCGACCCGACCGCCGTCGCGACGTCACCGCCGGAGCGCCGCCCTCGCCGGGGCGAGCCCTTCAGCATGCCGCGAAGGCCGAGACTTCGCGCTTCCGATTTGCTCAAAAATTCATCACCCAGAAGATTGCCTTCAGAATAGACAGGGCGCGATGCGGCGCGCAAGGGGCGACGGTGGAGTCGCGCTATGCTATGAGCGCCGGCGATCAGCCGGGCCGTCATGCCAACACCGCCAAATTCTGGGAAAACCGCCGCCATCATCGTCGCCGCCGGGCGCGGCGCGCGGGCTGCACGCGACGTGCCGAAACAATATGCGGCGGTCGGCGGCGAGCCGATGCTGCGCCGCACGGTCAAGGCGTTTACTTCGCATGATCGCATCGACGCCATCCTGACGGTGATCGGCGACGGCGATGCGACACGCTATGCCGACGCCGTCGACGGATTGCCAAAACTCCTCCCTCCGGTTCTCGGCGGGGCGACGCGGCAAGGGTCGGTCAGGAACGGGCTTGAGGCGCTCGCCGCGGACCCGCCGCGTCTGGTGCTCGTGCACGACGCGGCGCGCCCGTTCGTGTCGCCCGACGTCATCGGCGACGTCATCACCGCCTGCGACGAAGTGCACGGCGCGATCCCCGTCCTCCCGATCACCGAGACGGTGAAGCGCGTCGAGGCCGGCGCCGTCGCGGAGACAATCCCGCGCGAGGCGCTCGGCACCGCGCAGACGCCGCAAGGCTTTCCGTTCGCGCCGTTGCTCGAAGCGCATCGAAGCGCCGCGAAGGCCGGCCGAACCGACCTCACCGACGACGCCGCGGTCGCCGCGCTCGCCGGCCTCACGGTGCGCGCCGTCGACGGCGACCGCGCCAACATGAAGATCACGACGCCTGCCGATTTCTCCGCCGCGGAGCGGATGCTCGCGACTGCGGTCGAGACGCGGACCGGCCACGGATTCGATGTCCACAGTTTCGGGCCGGGAAAGTCGGTGTGGCTCTGCGGCGTCGAAATTCCGCATGACCGAACTCTCTCCGGCCATTCCGACGCAGACGTGGCGCTCCACGCGCTGACCGACGCGCTGCTCGGCACGATCGGCGACGGTGATATCGGCATGCATTTCCCGCCGTCCGATCCGCAGTGGAAGGGCGCCTCGTCCGATCGCTTCTTCGCCGACGCCGTCCGCCGCGTGCGCGATAAAGGCGGGCGGATCGTCAATCTCGACGTGACGCTCGTCTGCGAGGCGCCGAAGATCCAGCCGCACCGCGAAAGGATGCAGGCACGCGTCGCGGAGATCGCCGGCATCACGCCCGACCGCGTCGGCGTGAAGGCTACGACCAGCGAGAAGATGGGTTTTGTCGGCCGCGGCGAGGGAATCGTGGCGATGGCCATCGCCACCGTCACGCTGCCGATCGCGTGAGCGCCGACTTCGACGCGCTTGTGAAAGAGGCCGGGGCGCTGCTCGCGACGTTTCGTGCCCGCGGGCTGAAGCTCGCAACGGCGGAATCCTGCACGGGGGGGCTGATCGCAGCGATCCTGACCGAGGTGCCGGGCTCTTCCGATGTGTTCGAGCGCGGCTTCGTCACCTACTCGAACGAGGCGAAGGCGGAGATGCTCGGCGTCCCCCCCGCGCTCATTGAAAAGCACGGCGCGGTCAGCGAAGCCGTGGCGCGCGCAATGGCGGAAGGCGCGCTGAAGCATTCGCGCGCCGACATTGCGGTCTCCGTCACCGGCGTCGCCGGACCCGGCGGCGGGACAGAAGCGAAGCCGGTAGGCCTCGTGCATTTTGGCGCGGCGCGGCACGGCGCCGACCGGCTGCATCGCGAGAAGCGCTTCGGCGACATCGGTAGGCGGCAGATACGCCTGGCCTCGGTCGCGGAGGCGGTCAGCATGGTACGCGCACTTCTATGACGCGCGTGCAGCCCTCTCCCTAGGTCGCAGAGCTCGGCACTACGCCGATCTGAGGTGCGTCGCCGAACGTCGCTCCGCCCTACCCTTCAGTACAGGCGCTCCGAGATGTCGGTGTCGATCAAGTCCTGGATCTCGGTCTTGGCTGCGGCCTCGAGCTTCGCGTGCGCGACGAGGATCTCGGCGAGAGACGGCACGTTGGCGGTGTCCGGCCACTTCTCCTCCTTCCACAGCCCGGAGCGAACCATGCATTTCGTGCAATGCGACAGCACGCGATCCACGTCGACCACGATCGCATGATCCGGCACCTTGCCCTTAAAGGCCAACTCTTTGCGCAGCGCCCGGTCCCGCACGACCGTCGCGCGGCCGGAGACGCGCAGCGTGTGACCGGCGCCGGGGATCAGGAAGATCAGACCGACATTCGGATTTGCGAGAATGTTGCGCAGTGTGTCGAGCCGACCATTGCCCAGCCGGTCGGGGATCGCGATCGTCTTTTCGTCGAGCACCTTCACGAAGCCGGCGGGGTCGCCCTTCGGCGAGACGTCGAGAATGCCGCCCGCGTCCGTGGTGGCGATCAGGAGAAACGGCGAGGCCGCGATGAAGCGTGCCGCCGTCTCGTCGACGATCGAGATCACCTTCTCCTTGACGAGTTCGTCGGGTTCGGGAACGACCTCGCGCAGCATCGCCACCGACGTCACCACGTCCTCGAACCTCGCGCTTCCGTTTCCACTGCTCTCAGCCATCTGATCTCCCCTTACCCCAACGCATTTCCATAAATCTTGTCCGCGCGCATTTCGAAGGCATGGGCGAAGGTGCGGAAGACGCGGTCGAAGATAGCGCCCATAAGAAGCGCGAGCGCTCGGCTCTTGAACTCGTAGGCGATCTCGAAACTGATCTCCGACCCGCCAGCGTCGAGCGGACGGAAATGCCAGGAATTCTCCATGAAGCGGAACGGGCCGTCGAGGTAGTCGGCGCGGATTTCAAGCGCCGCGCGGTCGAGCGTCACCTTGGAGGTGAAAGTCTCGCGCACGAGCTTGTAGCCGATGGTCATGTCGGCGACGAGCACCTCGCGCTCGGCTTCGCTCCGCCGTCCGCGCACGTTCAGCCGCTCGCAGAACGGGACGAATTCGGGATAGCGCTCAACGTCGGCGACGAGGTTGAACATCTTCTCGGCCGAATGCCCGACCCGGCGCGTCGTTTTGAATTGCGGCATCGACCGCGGGGTCTATCAGATGCGCGCGGCGCGGGCAGCCCTCAGCCGAGCGAAATCCTCGCCGGCGTGATGCGATGAGCGGGTGAGCGGGCTCGCCGAGACGAGCAGGAAGCCCTTCGTGTAGGCGATCGTCTCGTAGGATTTGAACGCCTCCGGCGTGACAAACTCCTTCACCGCATGATGCTTCGGCGTCGGCTGCAGATACTGGCCGACGGTCAGGAAATCGACGTCCGCGGTGCGGAGGTCATCCATGAGCTGCAGCACTTCGTTCCGCGTCTCGCCAAGGCCGACCATGATCCCGGACTTCGTGAACATCTGCGGGTCGAGCTCCTTAACCCGTTGAAGCAGCCGGATCGAATGGAAGTAGCGAGCGCCGGGGCGGACTGTCAGATAGAGCGACGGGACAGTCTCAAGATTGTGGTTGAACACGTCGGGTCGCGCCTCGACCACGATTTCGAGCGCGCCATCCTTGCGCAGGAAATCCGGCGTCAGCACCTCGATCGTCGTCTCCGGTGAGCGCTCCCGTATGGCGCGGATCACGGCGGCGAAGTGCCCTGCCCCGCCGTCGTCCAGGTCGTCGCGATCAACGGAGGTGACGACTACGTGGTTCAGGCCCATCTTGGCGACGGCATCGGCGACGCGTGCCGGCTCGTCGGCTTCGACCACGCCTGGGAGCCCGGTCTTCACGTTGCAGAAGGCGCAGGCGCGCGTGCACGTGTCGCCGAGGATCATGAAGGTCGCGTGCTTCTTCGCCCAGCACTCGCCGATGTTCGGGCAGCCCGCCTCCTCACAGACGGTGACGAGCTTGTTCTCGCGCACGATGTCGCGCGTCTTCGCCCATTCGGGCGAGCCCGGCGCGCGCACGCGAATCCATTCCGGCTTCCTGAGCACCGGATTGTCGGGCCGGTGCGCCTTTTCCGGGTGACGCGGGCGCGGCTTGCCGCCGGCGGCGTTCTCAAGCGTATCGATCAGCGTGACCACGGGAGTCCGATCAGTTGCGGCCGCGGATAACCCGCCAGCCAAAGATCAACAGGCAGGCGCCGACAATCGCGACGATGAGCTGCCCGATCAAGCTCGCAGGCGGCAGGATCGAGAGGCCTCGCAGGATCGCGTTCAGAACCACGGCGCCAACGATGCCGAGGATGATGTTGCCGATGATCCCCGATGTCGCTCTTCATGAGCTTCTCGGCGATCCACCCGGCGAGCCCGCCGAGAATGACCGTCATGATCCAGCCAACACCCACCATGTCTCCTGCCTCCCACTCCGATATCTCGCGCCCGCGAGGGCGGTTCCACGCTCAAACGTGGATAACACGCCCGTAGGCGTCAAGCACGCTTTCGTGCATCGTCTCGGAGATGGTCGGGTGCGGGAAGACGCTCTCGATCAGCTCCGCCTCGGTGGTCTCGAGGTTCATCGCGACGACAAATCCCTGAATTAATTCCGTGACTTCCGCCCCGACCATATGGGCGCCGAGAAGCTGCCCGGTTTTGGCGTCGAAGACGGTTTTCACCAGCCCGTCCGGCTCGCCGAGCGCGATCGCCTTGCCGTTACCGATGAAGGGGAAGTGCCCGACCTTCACCTGACGGCCGCCCTCTTTCGCCTTCGCCTCGGTCAAACCGACGGAGGCGATCTGCGGGCTGCAATAGGTGCAGCCGGGGATTTTCAGCTTGTCGATCGGATGCGGCTTGTTGCCGGCGATGGCCTCGACGCAGATCACGCCCTCGTGCTCCGCCTTGTGCGCCAGCATCGGCGGACCGGCCACGTCACCAACCGCGTAGATACCCTCGACATTGGTGCGGCCGAGGCCGTCGACGACGACGATGCCACGGTCGGTCTTCACGCCTAGCGCTTCGAGACCGAGCCCTTCGATGTTGCCGACCACGCCGACGGCGGAGATGACGCGATCGACCTTCAGCGTTTCGGTCTTTCCGCCCTTCAACTCGAGCGTCGCGGTCACGCCGTCCTTGTCCTTGTCGAGCTTCGTGACCTTGGCCTCGGTGTGAATCTTGATGCCGGCCTTCTCGAAGCGCTTCCTCGCGTGCGCGGCGATCTCGGCGTCCTCGACGGGAAGGATCTGCGGCAGGATCTCAACGACGGTGACTTCCGACCCGATCGTCCGGAAGAAGGATGCGAACTCGATGCCGATCGCGCCCGAACCGACGACGAGCAGCGACTTCGGAAGCTCCGGCGGCACCATCGCCTCGAAATAGGTCCAGACGAGCTTCTTGTCGGGCTCAAGGCCCGGCAGCGCTCGCGGGCGCGCGCCGGTCGCGACGATGACGTGCTTCGCCGAATACTCGCCCGGCCCCAGCGCGCCCTTCGGCGCATTCTCGGCCTGCGCGACGGCGACCTTGCCCTTCGCTGCGATCTTCGCGCCGCCCCAGATCAGATCGACCTTGTTCTTCTTCAAAAGGAAGGCGACGCCGTTCGACATCTGATTGGCGATGCCGCGCGAGCGCTTCACCACCGCGCCGATGTCGACCGCGACGTCCTTGGCGGAGAGGCCGTAGTCCTTGGCATGCAGCATTGCATGATAGATGTCGGCTGAGCGCAGAAGCGCCTTCGTCGGGATGCAGCCCCAGTTCGGGCAGACGCCGCCGACATAGCTCTTCTCTACGACCGCCGTCTTCAGGCCGAGCTGCGCGGCGCGGATCGCCCCGACATAGCCGCCGGGACCGGAGCCGATGATGATCACGTCGTAGTTCTGGGCCATTTCAGCTCCCCGCTACCCGCCGGCGTCTTCTTGTCGTCTCACATAGCCGCTCCGCCCGCACGATGCCACTGACGGTCGTGCCGGTCAGCTATGCGCCCGGCACGTCGGCTTCTCGCATCGCCATTAGGACTCGCCATACCAAGATTGGCACATTCAATAGATGTGATTTGCTCACGTAGTAGCTGTGGCATTAGCTGCGCTCGGGTCTGCTGGTGGCTGCTCGGGAGGTTTATCATGTCACCAGACAATGCGGCCAAAGAGGACCCTCAGGATTCCCACGACGACGGATCGGTCGTCCTTCCCGTCCCAGACGAATGCTGTGTCAGTCCCTGCGACCCGCCGTGGCAACGCGGCGAGCAATGCATGGTGTGGTACGAGCAGAAGTTCTTCCGCGTCCCGATCGTGCAGGGTGGGGGCGCGCAGACCGCCGATTTCGGCCGCGGTCTCTTCATCGAGTTCCGCATCACCTACGAGCACCGCCTCTGCCTGATCGGCAAGCAGCACGGACCGCTCGCCTATACCGTCACGCTTCTCCCCGGCGAGACGGTGACGCTCTACCACAGCGACCGCTACCGGCAGGTCACGAGCGCCGAGCAGCGCTTTTCAGTGCAGACGACATTCATGCAGTATTTCTCGGCCGTGCATCAGGCGCACACGACCAATACGATGGATTCGCTGAGCGAGAGCCTTTCCAACGTGAAGGGCAGCACATCCGTCTCGGTTGGCGGCGGTCTTGGGGGTCTGATCGGCCTTCCGAAAGGCAGCGCGTCAGTCTCGGTCAACGTCACCGACCACAACTTGCTGCACGTCACAGCCGTGTCCGATCAGTTCAACCAGTCGATCCAGCAGTCCTCGCAACTCACCCACGCTGAACGTTCGACCGTGGTCAGCACCTACGAAGACAAGGAGACGGTGGACGTCACCAAACGCACTATCCAGAACGACAATGAATGCCGGGCCGTGACTTATTTCGTACGCAAGATCGTGGAGCTTTACACCTTCAGCACCAGGGTCAGCGAAATCGTCTTCCGCGTCATCGCGCCGAATGTCCCGCAAGATTGGCATACGACCGACGACGTCGCCTGGCTGCCGAAGCCGGTCCAGGACGAGATCAAGGCGGCGCTCAAGCTTCTCCCGAAGGTCGGCGAGGTTGTCGAGCAGAAGCGTCCGATCTCGCTGCCCACCGATGGGCTCGTCTACGATCCGGAGCTCGCGCATTGCTGCTCCGCCGAGCCCGAACGCGAGGCGGCGATGATGATCAAGCTGGAGAAGCAAAAGGCGGAGGTGACGATGATGCAGCTCGAGAACGAGCGGCGGCGTCTCCTCCTCGATCAGGGGGTGCTCGATCCGTTCGAGCCCGCGCCGCTGCCGGCGGCCTAAGCGGCTCCTCGCGAACCCGGTCCGCGAAGCTCGCTCCGCGGGCCGGCAAAGATGCACTGCTGGGTCAGGCTGCCGCTTTCAGCGCCTGGTCGAGGTCGGCGATGATGTCTTCGACATCCTCGATCCCGACGGAGAGGCGCACCGTGTCCGGGCCCGCGCCCGACGCTACCTTGGCCTCGTCGGAGAGCTGGCTGTGCGTGGTCGACGCCGGGTGGATGATGAGCGACTTCGTGTCGCCGATATTGGCGAGGTGCGAGAAGAGCTTCGCGCTCTCCACGATCTTCACGCCGGCGTCGTAGCCGCCGCGCACGCCGAAGGTCATCACCGCGCCGGCGCCTTTCGGGACATAGCGCTTGGCGAGGTTGTTGTAGCGGTCGCCGGGAAGACCGGCATAGCTCACCCAGGTCACCTCGGACTGATCCTTCAGCCATTTCGCTACCGCGAGCGCGTTGTCGGAATGGCGCTGCATCCTGAGCGGCAGCGTCTCGATGCCGGTGATGAAGAGGAAGGCGTTGAAGGGCGAGATCGCGGGACCGAGATCGCGCAGCCCGAGCACGCGCGCGGCGATCGCGAAAGCGAAGTTGCCGAACGTCTCGTGCAGCTTCACGCCGTGATACTCGGGACGCGGCTCGGAGAGCAGCGGATAGCGCCCCGCCTCCGCCGACCAGTTGAACGAGCCGCCGTCGACGATGACGCCACCGATCGAGTTGCCGTGGCCGCCCATGAACTTCGTCAGCGAATGCACGACGATATCGGCGCCATGCTCGAAGGGCCGGCAGAGATAGGGCGTCGCCAGCGTATTGTCGACGATGAGCGGCACTCCGGCCTTGTGGGCGATCTTGGCGATCGCCTCGATGTCGGTGACGATGCCGCCGGGATTGGCGATCAACTCGATGAAGATCGCCTTGGTGCGCGGCGAGACCGCCGCCTCGAAGGTCGAGAGATCGTCGGTGTCTGCCCAGATGACCTTCCAGCCGAAGCTCTTGAAGGAGTAGCCGAGCTGGTTGATGGAACCGCCATAGAGCTTCCTTGCGGCGACGATCTCGTCGCCCGGCATGCAGATCGTGTGGAAGGTGATCGCCTGCGCGGCGTGACCGGAGGCGACGGCGAGCGCGGCAGTTCCGCCCTCAAGCGCCGCGACGCGCTCTTCGAGCACCGCCTGCGTCGGATTCATGATGCGGGTGTAGATGTTGCCGAACGCCTTCAGCCCGAACAGCGAGGCGGCATGCTCGACGTCATCGAACACGTAGGAGGTCGTCTGATAGATCGGTGTCGCCCTGGCGCCGGTCGCCGGGTCGGGCTTGGCGCCGGCGTGGATCGACAGCGTGTTGAAACCGGGTTTGCGTTCGTCGGCCATTGACGTTTCCTCTCCGTGACGTGTGACGCCATCTTGCCTGCCCGAATTCTGCCCGGTCAAACAAGAACGTTCCGCCGACCGGCTAAGGCGAGGGAGAGGATTTCAGCGCTCCGCGGCCCTGAGCGATGCCGACCACAAGAGAGCGCTCATGCAACCTTAGCGGTCTCGGCAACAAAAAGGCCCGGCGCGGATTTCGCGCCGGGCCTTCGGATTTTCGCAGTTCTTGGCAAAGCGCACGCGCGCGTGCACCCTGCCAAGATCAGTACTTCACGGCGTTACTGTGAAGACGGTCCACATCCCGGCCATGAAGTGCCCGGGAACGTTGCAGAAGAGAAGATAGCTACCCGGCTTGAGGTCGAGGCGGACGGCACCACGCGCGCCTGGATCAAGCTCCGAAACTTCGCCCAGAGTCTCCATATGGTCCTCGTCGACCCTGCTCTCGTTGGGAATGTAGGGAAGCACCTGGGTCAAATCCTTGAGATGCGCGAGAATCATCTCGTGGATTGCATCCGTCGACGAGTTGAGAACCTCAAACGTTGTCTCGCCAGCTTTGACGGTCTCCTGGCTGACAGCGATGCCCATCGAGGCATTCGACATATCCTTGCCGGGCGCCGGAAACCCCAGGTCGGTCGCCATCGGCGTCTCGGCGCCCTTATCCCAGAGTGACACGTTCACTACGGTACCCGCGGCCCATGCCGCGGTCCCCATGACGGCGAACACAAGACCGGCCGCGAGCGGCGCCATATGCAGTCCGATTTTCTTGAATGATTTCATGGGTTTCGTCCCCTTCCGAGCCTGTCGGCCCGCCGCCTATCGGGGGCGCCTTACAACAGGCTTCCTTGCAACTCGCTTGCGGCTCGAAAAGGCGGGAAAATCAGCAACGTCGCCTTGAGATGAATCAAGGCGATAGCGCTTTGATTGGCATAGAGAATATGCACTGCCTGCGATGCAAATCGCCGGCCGCACTACCCCCTCCCGAAGAAGCTACTCGCGGCGCAGCCCGCGGTGCTGGAAGCCGGCACGCAGGATCGGTTTCTTTGAGGAAAGCACCCTGGAATTGACTCCGGCCCATCCGATCTCGCCGGAGAGCCTTCCGTATTCGATCTTGGGACAGCGGTTCATGACGACCTTGAGGCCTGCCGCCTCGGCCGCCGCCGCCGCGTCGTCGTTGCGGACACCGAGCTGCATCCAGATCACCCGCGGCTTCGGATCAAGAGCAAGCGCTTCCGCGACGATTGCCGGTGCATACTCGGAGCCGCGAAAGACCTCCACCATGTCGAGCGGCTCCCCGATCTCCTTGAGCGAACCGAAGACCCGCTGCCCAAGAATCGTCTGACCGGCGACGCCGGGATTGACCGGGAAGACGCGGTAGCCCTTCTCAAGCAGATAGCGCGTGACGAAGAAGCTCGGGCGCACGTCGTTCTGGCTTGCGCCGACGATCGCGATCGATCGTACGCTTTCGAGGATCGCCCGTATGTCGTCGTCGGGATAGTGGTCATGGTTCATGGCAATCGCGTTCCGCCGTGCGGGTTACTTCTGGCCGAGCGGAAAGAGGATGAGCACCATGCTGACTGCCCCGAGCCCGATGCCGACGAGCTGCGCGGGCGCCGGGCGCTCGTTGAAAATCGCGAAGGCGATCACGTTGATGAGCACGAGCTGGGCGATCGTGGCAGCGGAGATCGCGATCCCGAGCCCCATGCCTCTCATCACCACCACCATGAGCAAGTTCCCGACAACGTAGAGCGTCATGGCGCCGACAAGAATGAGGAGCCGGCCGTCGGCGACGTAGAGCCGGGACGTCGACGCCGCGATCAGGAAGATGGCGATAGCCGCAGCAAGTGCGGCGCCGGAGGAGGAGGGATTCAAGGGGCGACGTCCTAGTCTGACGGCCAGCTGGGCTTGCGCTTCTCGAAGAAGGCGCCGATCCCTTCCTCCGCCGCTTCCATCAGCATGTTGTCGACGATGGTCGCGGTCGCGAAGCGATAGGCTTCCGAAATCGGCATCGCGAGCTGCTCGGCGAAAGCCTTCTTGCCGAGTGCCAAGACCTCGGCCGGCCGCGCCAAGAGGCGCTCCACCACCTTGTCGGTCTCGGCGCGGAGTTCCGCCGCCGGCACGACGCGGCTGACGAGCCCCGCTTCGCGCGCTCGCTCTGCGGAGATCATCTCGCCGGTCATCAGCATGTCGAGCGCCGTCTTCGGGCTGACGTTGCGCGAGAGCGCCACCATCGGGGTCGAGCAGAAGAGACCGAGATCGATGCCGTTCACGCCGAAGCGAACCGTGTCCGCTGCAACGACGATGTCGCAGCTTGCGACGAGTTGGCAGCCGCCTGCGGTCGCAAGCCCCGCGACCTCCGCGACGACGGGCTTCGGCAGCGCCAGGATCGACTGCATCAGGCGCGCGCAGCGACCGAAGACATCCTCGAAATAGACGCGGCCGCCGTCCGCGTCGCTCCGGTGCGCGGTCATCTCCTTCAAGTCATGGCCGCCGGAGAAGAGCTTCCCCTCCGCGGCGATGACGACGACGCGCATGGCCTTGTCGCGCGCCGCCGCGTCGATCGCCGCGGTCAGCGCCGCGAGCACGGCCTCGGAGAGCGCGTTCGCCGGCGGATTCGAAAGCGTCAGGCGCAGCACGCCTTCGCGCGGCTGCTCAACATGGAGCACGCTTTCAGGCGCGAGATCGGCGCTTGCGGTCGGGCAATTCATTGGTCACCTTCGCCAGGCACTTTAGTTCTCCCCTCTCCTTCAGGCCAGATTCGATGTCATTCAAGCCCGTCATGACCACGGAGGCGATCGGCGCCTTCTGGGACGAGCATTTCCCGCAGATCCAGACGGCGCGCGACTTCACGCTCCTCTCCGTCGGCCCGGGCGAGGCCGTGCTTAAGCTCGTTCCGGGCGAAAAGCACCTCCGACCGGGCGGCACCGTCTCCGGTCCGACCCTCGTCACGCTTGCCGACGTCGCCTCCTATGCGGCGCTCCTCGCGCATGTCGGGCCGGAGCCGCTGATCCTCACCACCAACCTCAACATCAACTTCCTGCGCCGCGCGCCGCTCGCCGCACTCGTTGCGCGATGCCGCATCCTGAAGCTCGGCAAGCGGCTCGCCGTCGTCGACATCGAAATTGCGCCCGAGGCCGGCGGCGATCTGATCGCGCAGGCAACGGCGACCTACGCCATCCCACCGTGGCGGTAATATAATACCTATCTCCTAAGTAGCTGACCTAAATCCACCTTTTCGCGCCGGGCGGCGCGCTTCTGCTTGACATCGAAGAGCCCGGTGTCTAACTCCGCGCGACACCCGGGCGGGCTACAGGTTTCCGTCCGAGCTGCGCCTCCCCGAAGCGGAGGCTCCCCGAGAGGACCAAGATGAAGACCTATTCCGCAAAGCCGGCGGAGGTGGAAAAGAAGTGGGTGCTGATCGACGCCGAGAATCTCGTCGTCGGCCGCCTCGCGACAATCGTCGCGACCCGCCTTCGCGGCAAGCACAAGCCGACCTTCACGCCGCATGTCGACATGGGCGACAACGTCGTCGTCATCAACGCCGACAAGGTGGTGCTGACCGGCCGCAAGCTCGACCAGAAGAAGTACCTACTGGCACACGGGCCATATCGGCGGCATCAAGGAGCGCACCGCGCGCAAGGTGATCGAGGGGCGCTTCCCCGAGCGCGTCGTCGAGAAGGCGGTGGAGCGCATGCTGCCGCGCGGGCCGCTCGGCCGCCAGCAACTCAAGAACCTTCGGGTCTATGCCGGCCCCGAGCATCCGCACGCCGCGCAGCAGCCGGAGCCGCTCGACATCGCCGCCCTCTCCTCCAAGAACGCACGGATTTCCTGACATGGCGCAGACACTCGAAGATCTTGGCGCGCTGAAGGGCGAGGTGCCGGCCGAAGAGCCGCAGGCGCCCGTTCACGTCCAGAAGCTCGACAGCTACGGCCGCGCTTATGCGACCGGCAAACGCAAGGACGCGGTCGCCCGCGTCTGGGTGAAGCCCGGCTCCGGCCGCATCACCGTGAACGAGAAGGAATACACCGAATACTTCGGGCGGCCGGTGCTGCAGATGATCGTGCGCCAGCCGATCCTGCTCACGGATCGGAACGGCCAGTTCGACATCATGGCGACGGTGTCGGGCGGCGGCCTCTCGGGCCAGGCGGGGGCGCTCCGTCACGGCATCTCGAAGGCGCTCACCTACTACGAGCCGGAGCTCCGCACGGTCTTGAAGCGCAACGGCTTCCTCACCCGCGACGCGCGCGTCGTGGAGCGCAAGAAGTACGGCAAGCGCAAGGCACGCCGCAGCTTCCAGTTCTCCAAGCGCTAACAACGCTTCGCACTGCACAATCACGAAGGAGCAGCCGTCGTCGGCTGCTCTTTCAATTTTGCGTGCGGCGCACAACAGATCTTTCACACTCTTGCGTGGTTGCGCGGGATAACCTCACGCCGGTCATATTCACGCCATGCACCAATGAGATAAGATCACCCGGGTGGCCAAGGGAGGCCGTCATGGATCAGCGGTTCCAAGCGTTCATCGAAGCGGCGATCTTGCAGGCCAAGGCAGCGCAGAGTCTGCTGTGGGCCGACGAAATTGCCGAGCGTATCGCGTCTTCCACGCCGCTGTCGGTGCATGCCGCGGATATCTCCGTGCAGATCGCCCGGGAAGCAGCGAGGATGGGTGTCGCCGTGACCGTCACGCAGAGCCGCAAGGCCGCACAGCGCGACAGCTGCGGACAGATCGCAGCATAGCGTCCGGCGTCAATCGTTTCAGGCGTCAAACGACGCGGTCGCGACTGACGCGGCCGCGTACCCCCTTCCATCCGGCCGGCGTTCCGAATAACCAGGACGCGCCATGGCTGGAGCTTCCGGAAAACCCCCGATCGATCACGCCTTCCGCTCAGCGACGCTGAAGGGCGGCGCCGACGATCCGACCTATGCCGGCGCGCTTTCCTTCATGCGCCGGCGTTACAGCCGCGATCTGACCGGCGTCGATCTCGCAATTCTCGGCGTGCCGCTCGACGTGGCGGTAACTAACCGCCCTGGCGCTCGCTTCGGTCCGCAGGCGATCCGCCGCGCCTCGGCGATCCTCGACGGCGACCCTCAATATCCCTTCGGCTTCGACATTTTCGCGGACATCGCGGCCGTCGACTTCGGCGACGCGGCTCTCGACCTCCACAATCCGCTCACTATCTCGGAGACGATCGAGGCGGAGGCACGCGACGTGCTCGACGCCGACGTGCATCTCTTCTCGCTCGGCGGCGACCATTTCATCACCTGGCCGATTCTGAAGGCGCACGCGGCGAAATACGGGCCGGTGGCGCTTGTCCAGTTCGACGCGCATCAGGACACCTGGTACGACGACGGACTGAAGCTCTCGCACGGCACTTTCGTCGGGCGTGCGGTGCGCGACGGTATCATCAACGCCGAACGCTCCATCCAGATTGGCATCCGCACGCAGGCGCCGGAGGATTGCGGCATCATGGTGCTTTCCGCGCACGACGTGTACCGGCTGACGCCGGACGGCGTGGCGATGCGCATCCGCGATCAGGTCGGCGACATGCCGGCCTACCTCACCTTCGACATCGACTGCCTCGACCCGGCCTTCGCGCCGGGCACGGGAACGCCGGTCGCCGGCGGCCTCTCTTCCGCGCAGGCGCTGATGGCGCTTGCGGGCTTAAGCGACGTGAACTTCGTCGGCGGTGACGTCGTGGAGGTGTCGCCGCCCTACGATCACGCCGACATCACCGCGATCGCAGCCGCGACGGTGGCGATGCACTATATCGGGCTCTTGGCGGCGCGGCGGCGACGCTGATCAGAGCGGCGGGCCGAAACGCCTGCTGCACCAGAGTCCGCGCTCAGCTCAGCTTCATCGCGCCGGCGAGTTGGTCGACGTTGTAGCGAAACATGTCGACGTAGGTCGCCCCCGGCCCGTTCTTGTCGGAAAGCGCCTCGACGTAGAGTTCGCCGCCGGGCCTCGCGCCGGTGGCATGCGCGATCTGCTCGACCAGGCGCGGATCGTTGGAGCTCTCGAAGAAATAGACCTTCACGTGCTCCGCCTTGATCTGGTCGATCAGTCTGGCGACGTCTCGCGCGGAGGCTTCCGCATCGGTCGAGATGCCAAGCGGCGACAGGAACGACACGTTGTAGGCGGCGCCGAAATAGCCGAAGGCATCGTGGCTCGTCAGGATCTTGCGGTCTGCGACCGGGACGGGATCGAAGGCGGCGTGCGCATAGGCGTCGAGGCCCTTCAGGGCCTCCGTGTAGCGCGCCGCGTTGGCCTTGAAGTCGGCCGCATCCTCGGGGTCGGCGGCGGCAAGCGCTGCCTCGATATTCTTCACCCAGATCACGACGTTCAGCGGATTGTTCCAGACATGCGGGTCGGTGACCGTCTTGCCGTCCTCCTCCATGTTGCGCGTCGCGATACCGCCCGACGCGACGACCGGCGTACCCTGGTAGCCGGAGGCGGAGATCAGACGCTTCATCCAGGTTTCGAGGCCATCGCCGCTCGCAAACACGACGTCGGCGGACTTCAGGTTTTTCGCGTCATCGGGCGACGGTTCGTATTCATGCGGGTCGCCGTTCGGGCCGACGAAGCTGACAACGTCGACGTGATCGCCCCCGACCTGGCCGACAACATCCGCAAGCACGGTGAAGCTCGCGACAACATGCAGCGTCTTTGCAGTCGCCGCATTGACGCCGAGCAAGACGCCAGCCGATGCGAGCAGTCCGACAATGAGGCGGTGACACATGATCGAAACTCTTCGTCCTGTTCAGACTTGCGGCTGCGGGCGCGGCATCAGACGCCGCAGCGCCCCCGCGGGAGCGAGAAGCAGCGAGGCGCCGTAGATCAGAACTCGCGGTCAGGATGATCGTGGGGCCGGAGGCGAAGCCGAGATGATAGGAGGCGGTCAGGCCAAGATAGGCGGCAAAGACCGCGATCCCGACGGAGGCCGCGATCATCACCGGTAGGCGCTGCGTCCAGAGTCTCGCCGCGGCGGCCGGCACCATCATCAGCCCGACCGCCATCAGCGTGCCAAGCGCCTGGAACGCGGCGACAAGGTTGAGCACGAGCAGGAACAGAAAAAGGAAGTGATAGAGCGAGCCGCGTCCACCGACCGCGCGGAGGAAGCCGGGATCGAAGCACTCGACGACGAGCGGACGGTAGATCAGGGCAAGGATGACGAGGGTCAGCGACATGATCCCGCCGACGAGGAAGAGCGCCTTGGCATCGATCGCGAGGATGGTGCCGAAGAGCACGTCGAGGACGTCGACGTTCGAACCGCGCAGCGACACGATGAGGACGCCGGCCGCAAGCGACGTCAGATAGAAGCTGGCGAAGGTCGCATCCTCGCGGAGCGCCGTCGTGCGGCTCACGAGGCCCGACAGCAGCGCGACTGCAAGTCCCGCGACGAGACCGCCGAGACCCATCGCGAGAAGCGACAGACCGCCAACCAGGAACCCAACCGCCGCGCCCGGCAGCACGGCATGGCTCAGCGCGTCGCCGACGAGGCTCATGCGCCGGAGGAGCAGGAGCACGCCGACCGGTCCGGCGCCGATGCCGAGCGCCACGCAGGCGACGAGTGCGCGCCGCATGAAGCCGTATTCTACGAACGGCTGAACGAAGACGTCGTAGAGGATCACGCGGCGCTCCTGTCCGGCCGGAAAGCCGAGATTGCCGTGTCGTCCCATCCCTCCGACGCGGCGCGCGCGCGGAGAAGATTGGCGGGTGTCATGGTCGCGGCCGTCGGACCCCAGTCGATCATCTCGCGGGCCAGAAGCAGCGTTTCGGGGAAGTGCGCCCGCACCTTCTCGAAGTCGTGCAGGACGGCGACGACGGTGCGCTTCTCGTCATGCCAGTGCCGGACGATTTCGAGGAGATCGCGCGTCGTGCGCGCATCGATCGCGGTGAAAGGCTCGTCGAGCAGGATGACCCTGGCGTCCTGCAGGAGCAGCCGGGCGAAAAGCACGCGCTGAAATTGTCCGGCCGAAATCGAGCCGATGTGGCGACGCTCGAAGCCTTCGAGCCCGACGGCCGCAAGCGCTTCGCCGGCGCGTTTCGCCGCTGCCCGGCTCACGGCACGAAATGCGCCTGCATCCCGCCAGGCGCCAAGCAGGACCGTGTCGGCGACGGAAAGCGGGAACGTGCGATCGACCTCGGCGGCCTGCGGCAGATAAGCGAAGTCGCTGACCGAGAGCCCGCCGCGGTCGATCGTGCCGGAGGCAAGCGGAAGCTCGCCCATCAGCGCCTTCAGAAGCGTTGTCTTACCGGCGCCGTTCGGGCCGGCAATCGCGGTCAGAACTCCCCGGCGCGAACACGCCCGAGACGCGCCTGACCGCCGGATGGCTGCCATAGGCGACCGTCACATCGCTGAGCCGGATCGCGCGATCGCTCATGGCAATGACACCGCCCAGGCGATCGCGAGCCAGAGACCGGCGATGACGACAGCGACGGCAAGAAGCCGCGCGGCCGCCGAGCGCGCCATTAGCGACAAGGGCAGCTCGCGTTTTCCGGACATCTTCATTCTAGTGGATCACGACGAGACGAAGCGGCGTCATTGAGCGCGGCAGGCCGCGCAGTGGCCGTAGACCTCGAGCGCGACAAGCTCGACCGTAAACCCCTCCCCCGCCGCGTCCTCGGCGACCTCGGCCACGCGCGGGTCCTCGAACTCGCGCACCGAGCCGCAGTCGCGGCAGATCACGAAGCCCGGCCGGTGCGCGGCGTGCCGGTGCTCGTGCGCGCTGCATTGCTCGTCGTGCTCGGAGCACGCGACGAAGGCGTTCAGCGCCTCGATCCGATGTACGAGCCCGCGGCCCTCGAGCTTTTCCAGCGCGCGATAGACCTGCACCGGCGCCTTCAACGCGTCGGAGCGCGCGCGGTCGAGAATGTCGTAGGCGGAAAGTGGCTTCTCCGAGCGTCCGAGCGCGGAAAGCACCTTCTTGTCGTTCTTGTTGAGCTCGACGGCCATGGCAACCGTTCCCGATCCGTTATGTTGTAACATCCGTTACATTATAACGTGACACGCCGTCAAGACCTCACTTTGGCTGCCCCCAAGCACCGTCGCGACCGGGCCCTATTGTCACAATTTGACAGCCACTGTACATGTTCAAGGCTGTTTCGGGACGCCTCCGTTGTGGAGAAGCTAGATCACCGAATGTATCTGATTCGACAGCTGCGTTCAGAGCGGTGCTCTCCACTGCAAATACTGCTCCTGTTGATCGCCTTGCTTTGCAGCGCTTCCAATTCCGCCTCCGGTCGCGACTCCCTGGAGCCGGAGACCGAATACCACACCGACTGCCTCTCTCTTTTCGGAGGGGTCTACCTAGATGGGCCATATGCCTTTCACACGAAGGGGTTTCCCAAGGACAATTATTTCAGCAGGCTGAACGTACTGAATGGCGAATGCTCCAAAGTGAGAGACCTGCCATCGGCCGAATTTCGAGCGACGCTCTTCTCCGACAAGTATCTTTTCGCCAAGGACGGCATCTACAATCGGCACTCGATATACCAAAAGTCGAACTGGCAGCGATTTGGGTCGCTGCGGCTCAGGGATGGCATCCTCTCCGGCACGATCCTGGCTGACAGGCTTTACCTGCTGCAAAGTGCGCCGGACGGAGGGCTGTACCTGAACGCCTTTTCGTTGCCTGCGTTTCAGCAAGAGAGCTCAGTTCCCATAGGGGGTAGTGGTCAGGCGAGGCCACAGATGTTCGCTACGAGTTTCGTGCTCTACGACGGAGGCAACCTTGCTTCGTACGACTACAATGGCACTCTGCTCAGCGAGGCAAATCTGCCGACCGTGCTCCACGGCACGATCCACGATCCACAGGGGCAGGCGGTCAGCGTTGGCTGCCCTTCGGACATCCAGAAGCTCGACGATCGATACGTGATGCTCCGCACGGCATGCGGGGTCTTCACGGTTTTTGATCTTCAAAGCTTTCATAGAACTCTACGACGTGCAGCTTTCTGAAGACGTGACCTTCGCCCAGGGGATGCGCTTTGGAGAGTCGTTATATTTGCTTGAGCAATCTGCGGAGGATGGTTTTTCGCACTTCGGGCCGCATCATACCAATGTTCGCATGCTGAATTTCAGCGACGGTAAGGAAGTAAGCCGTCTCGACCCCTTGGAGCATGACGACTACAAGTACATTTTTCAGATCGATGGACACCTGTTCCTGGCGGCCTACGATCGGGAAAGGCGAGATTTTTACGTGCAGGTTTTTAGGTTGGATCCGACACCTGCAAAGTGACCCTACAGAGGGAATCCGGCCGAGCGCGTTTTCGTACTCCAACTTCACTTGAGAAGCGGCGGGCCGATGTCCGCATGTGGCGGATTTCGTTGAAGAAGTCTGCGTGGGGCGCGGCGGCACCTGGGAAGCTAACCTTGGTGGGGGGGCGCAGGCGCCTTATGCCGGCTGCGGTGCCGGCATCGGGATGAGCTTGGCGAGCTTCCTGAGATTTCTGGGCGGTGGCTGCGAGGTGGAACTCATCGCGGGCGCCGTTCGGTCCTCGTAATCGGAGCCTGTCGAGGCGCAAGATGCGTTTGAGATGGGCGAAGAGCATCTCGATCTTCTTGCGTTGGCCCCGGGAGGTCAGGCCTTCCTCGCTCTTGGCAATGTCGCGTGCCATGTCCCGCGCCCCCTCGTTGATCGACCGCGGCACCTTTCGGGCTGGCGCCTTCGGACAGCAGCGCGGCTTGAGTTCGCAGGCATCGCAATCGTGCTTGCTGGCGCGGTAGAGCAGCGTCGCGCCATCATTGACCAGCGTGCCGCTACAGGTGAGCCTCTTGCCGGCAGGACAGACATAGACGTCGCTCCCATGATCGTAGGAGAAGTCCTCGCGTTCGAATGTCCCGTCGGTTCTCGCCGACTTGTCGAAGACAGGAATGTGCGGCTCGATCCCGCGCTCGTAGACAAGCCACCCGAGCATCTCGGCCGAGCCGTAGGCGCTGTCGGCGGCGAGCCGTTCCGGGTAGAGCCCGAAGCGCTCTTCGGCGCGTCCGATCATCGTGCGTGCCGCGCCGACTTCGGCCTGCCTGATCGCCCGCGTTGCCTCGACATCGACGATGATGGCGTGGTCGAGATCGATCAGGTAGTTGGTGGCGTAGGCGAAGAACGCATGCCCCTTGAGGGCGCCTGTCCATTGCGCCGCCGGGTCGGATCGGGAGATGAACTTTGGCCTGGTTTGGCTGGCCGCGCCCCAGGCTGCCGCATCGAGCGTATCGAGATACTCCCGGACGGATCGGCGCGTGAGCGCCATCGCTTCCCAATCGACGTCTTCTGAGGCCTCAGCGGAACGCTGCTTGTTGGCATCGGCTTTGATCAGGCTAGCGTCGACAGCGAAGCCCTCGCCGCCGACAAGGCCTTCATCCATGCAGCGCCGGACGACCATCTCGAACACCTTGCGCAGCAGGTCGCTGTCGCGGAAGCGGCCATGCCGGTTCTTGGAGAAGGTCGAATGGTCCGGCACGTCGCCGTCGAGGCCAAGTCGGCAGAACCAGCGATAGGCGAGGTTCAGATGCACCTCCTCGCAGAGCCGACGCTCGGAGCGGATGCCGAAGCAGTAGCCGACAATCAGCATCCGGATCATCAGCTCGGGGTCGACCGACGGACGCCCCATGGAACTGTAGAACGGCGCCAGCTCCGGCCGCACCGCTGATAGATCGACGAAGCGGTCGATCGACCTCAGGAGATGATCTCCCGGCACGTGCGCATCAAGCGAGAACTCGTAGAACAGCGCACCCTGTTCGACTTGCCGCGGTCCCATCATCGACTCAGCTCCTGCTCCTCTGCAGGACTGAATCAGCGAATTTCCGCCGCCTCAACCGCCGACTTTTTCAACACAATCGGCGCCTTCCGGAAGTTCGCCCGATGCTCAGGGACTTCCGGAGATCAGCAGATAGCGGAACGGCGACGGAAGGCGCCGCCGATCAATTTCTCAGTGCAGTATCTGGCTCAAGAACAGCTTCGTGCGCTCGTGCTGCGGGTTGAGGAAGAACTGCTCCGGCTCGTTCTGCTCGATGATCTGCCCGGCGTCCATGAAGATGACGCGGTTCGCGACCTGCCGGGCGAAGCCCATCTCGTGGGTGACGCAGAGCATCGTCATCCCCTCCTCCGCCAGGCCGACCATGACGTCGAGCACTTCCTTGATCATCTCCGGATCGAGAGCCGAGGTCGGCTCGTCGAAAAGCATGATGCGCGGGCTCATGCAGAGCGCGCGGGCAATCGCCACGCGCTGCTGCTGCCCGCCGGAGAGCTGGCCCGGATACTTCTGCGCCTGCTCGGGAATCTTCACCCGCGTCAGATAGTGCATGGCGACCTCGTCCGCCTGCTTCTTCGGCATCTTCCTGACCCAGATCGGCGCGAGTGTCAGGTTCTCCATTATGGTGAGATGCGGGAAGAGGTTGAAGTGCTGGAACACCATGCCGACCTCGCGGCGGATCTCGTCGATCTTCTTCAGGTCGTTGGTGAGCTCGATGCCGTCGACGACGATTCTGCCCTTCTGGTGCTCTTCGAGGCGGTTGATGCAGCGGATCATGGTCGACTTGCCGGAGCCGGACGGCCCGCAGATCACGATGCGCTCGCCGCGGGCGACATTCAGGTTGATGTTCCGGAGCACATGGAACTCGCCGAACCATTTGTTGACGTCGACCATCTCGACGGCGGGCGCGCCGGACTCCACGTGAAGGTCGGCATGGGGAAGGCCGCTCGCAGCGACGGCGCTCTCGGACATGGCGGTCTCTCCTAACGTCGGTGGCCGGTGTCGAGCCGGCGTTCCATGAATTGCGAATAACGCGACATCCCGAAACAGAACATCCAGAAGATCAGCGCCGCGAACACCAGTCCAGTCGCGGGCGTCTGCCAGGACGCCCAATTGGTGTCCGAGAAATTCAGCCGAACGATGCCGAGCAGGTCGAACAAGCCGATGATGTAGACAAGGCTCGTATCCTTGAAGAGCCCGATGAAGGTGTTGACGATGCCGGGGATCACGATCTTCAGCGCCTGCGGCAGGACGATGAGCCGCATCATCTTCCAATAGCCAAGCCCGATTGCCATCGCGCCCTCGTATTGCCCCTTCGGCACCGCTTGCAGGCCACCGCGCACTACCTCAGCCATATACGCGGAAGAGAAGAGCGCGACCCCGATCAGCGCCCGCAACAGCTTGTCGAAGTTCACGCCGGGCGGCAGGAAAAGCGGCAGCATCACGCTCGCCATGAAAAGCACCGTGATCAGCGGCACGCCGCGCAATATCTCGATGAACGCCACGCTGAACGTGCGCACGATCGGCATCTTGGA
This sequence comes from uncultured Alphaproteobacteria bacterium, assembly GCA_963761005.1. Classification (GTDB taxonomy): domain Bacteria; phylum Pseudomonadota; class Alphaproteobacteria; order Rhizobiales; family Afifellaceae; genus DASWJZ01. The sequence goes on along the minus strand of CAVXFK010000011.1, from coordinate 198,957 downwards.
GCGTCTGCCGAGCGCGAGCAGAATCCCGAACGGCAACGAGGCGACCATCCCAACATAAGAGACGACGAGGGTGACAAGGAGGCCCCCCCAAAGCGGCGTCTCGACGACCGGCAGGCCGAAAAAGCCGCCGATCAGAAGAACGAGCGCCACGACCGGGAAGATGGCGAAAAGGAAGATCGCGTTGGCGCCTTTGCGCGGTGCCGACGGGATCGCCAAGGGTATGAGACCGAGGGCGAGAAGCGCGAACACGACGTCGACGCGCCAGCGCTCCGCGATCGGATAACGGCCGTAGATGAACTGCGGGAACTTTGCCTTCACGAAGGCCCAGCAGGCTCCGACGTCGGGACTTACGCAGACGCTGCGGTCGCTACCGCTCCAAGCCGCACTGACGAAGGCCCAGCGGATCAAAGGCGGCAATACCAGGGCCACGATGGTGAGCCCGATGATCGTGAGGATCGTGTCGCCAACGCTTGCGAAGAGGTTGCGCCTGAGCCAAGCCACGGGCCCCACGACCGTACGCGGCGGCGGCTCGGCGGCGGCCACCTCACGCCGCACGAAGACGAGACTTGTCTCGGCCTGAATATCGGCCATCGGCCTACCTCTCCACCAGCGCCATGCGGTAGTTGAACCAATTCATGAAAAGCGACGTGACGAGGCTGATCGTCAGGTAGACGACCATCCAGATCGAAACGACCTCTACCGCCTGCCCGGTCTGATTGAGGACCGTCCCGCCGACCGAGACCAAGTCAGCATAACCAATCGCCACCGCGAGCGAAGAGTTCTTGGCGAGGTTCAGATACTGGCTCGTGAGCGGCGGGATGATCACGCGCAGCGCCTGCGGGATGACGACGAGCCGCAGGGTCAACGTTGCGCGCAGGCCGAGCGAGCGCGCCGCCTCCGTCTGCCCGTGGCTGACCGCCAGAATGCCGGCGCGCACGATCTCGGCGATGAAGGACGCGGTGTAGATCGAAAGTGCGAGGAAGAGAGCCAGAAATTCCGGCTGCACCTGCATGCCGCCGCTCAGGCTGAAACGTGTCTTCTCTGGAAATTCCAGGCCGAGCGGCATCCCGGCTGCGAAATAGACGACGAGCGGAAGCCCGATCAGTAGCCCGAGGTTGATCCAAAAGACCGACGGGCGGCGGCCGGTCTGAAGCTGTTTGCGGCCGGCCCACGTGGTCGTGGCGATCGCCAGCGCAAGCGCCACAAGGAAGGCGATCCCAATCCACCCCGCTCCCGGATGGAAAAGCATCCGCGGCATGAAGGCGCCGCGGTTGGAAAGACTGATCCCAATGCCTGTGTCGATCGCGTCGCGCGGGTTGGGCAGAACCGCGATGACGCCGAAATACCAGAACAAGATCACGAGAAGCGGCGGGATGTTGCGGAACACCTCGACGTAGACCGTGCAGAGCTGGCGGATCAGCCAGTTCACCGAAAGCCGCCCGATGCCGACAAGAAACCCGATTATCGTCGCCGCCACGATGCCGAGCCCGGCAACAACCAGCGTGTTCAGGAAGCCGACGAAGAGCGCGTAACCGTAGGTGCGGTCGGGAGTGTAGCTGATCGGCGACTGGCCGATCTCAAAGCCGGCACGGTCCTCGAGGAAGGCGTAGCCGGAGGCGATATGCGCGCGCTGAAGGTTCTGCGCCGTGTTGTGAATGATCCAGCCGGTAAAGGCGAGGACCGCAACGATCAAGACGACCTGAACAACGTAGCCGCGGACCGTCGGGTTGTTCAGGAGCGACGGCGCCTTTGCGACGCCTGCTCCCGCCGGGAGGCTGCCTAGGTGATCAATCGCCATGCACGCGGCCTAGTGTGCTGCGGGCCAGGCTTGGCGCCCGGCCCGCATATGATCTTCAGCGGACTGGCGGCCCGTACTGAATGCCGCCCTGGGTCCACAGCGCGTTCAGTCCGCGCGCGAGCCCGAGCGGCGTATCCTTACCGATGTTGCGTTCGAAGATCTCGCCGTAATTGCCGACGCCCTTGATGATGTTCACCACCCAGTCGTTGCTGAGGCCGATGCCTTCGCCGAAGGTGCCTTCAACGCCGAGCAGACGCTTGATGTTGGGGCTGTCGGAACCCTTCATCTCCTCGACATTCGCCTGGGTCACGCCAAGCTCCTCGGAGTTGAGCAGGGCGAAGTGCACCCATTTCACGACGTTGAACCACTGATCGTCGCCCTGCCGCACGACCGGCCCGAGCGGCTCCTTGGAAATGATCTCCGGAAGGATGATGTGGTCGCCCGGGTTGGCGAGCTGCAAGCGCGTGGCTGCCAAGCCCGAAGCGTCGGTCGTCAGCGCATCGCAGCGACCGCTGTCATAAGCCTGATTGGTCTCCGGAAGCGCCTCGAAGACGACTGGCTTGTAGTTGATCTTGTTCGAGCGGAAATAGTCCGCCATGTTGAGCTCGGTCGTCGTGCCCGTCTGCACGCAGATCGACGCTCCATCGAGCTGCTTGGCGGAAGTCACGCCGAGGTCCTTGCGCACCATGAAGCCCTGGCCGTCATAGTAATTGACGCCGGCAAACGTGAGCCCGAGCGTGGTGTCGCGCTCCATGGTCCACGTCGTGTTGCGGACGAGCACGTCGACCTCGCCGGACTGGAGAGCCGTGAAGCGCTCCTTCGCCGTCAGCGGCGTGAACTTCACGGCTTTCGGGTCTCCGAAGATCGCCGCTGCGATGGCGCGGCAATAGTCGACGTCGAAGCCGTTCCAGTTGCCCTGGTCGTCCGGCATCGCAAAGCCGGGGAGCCCGGTGTTCGAGCCGCACTGAACGAAGCCTTTGGCCTTCACGTCGTCAAGCGTGCCGGCCGAGGCGGCGCTTGCGGCGAAGCCGAGAGCCACTCCAACGATGATCGGTGCGATGTATTTGGTCATGATTACCCGCTTCCCTGTCTAGATGGCGTCCGCGCGGCGACGCAACGCGATCGCCCGCACTCGGCGCGACCGTGCTTCGCTTTCGTCACCTTTCGTCCGCATTCCTGTCATCGAACGGCAAACGGCAGTATCGGTCAAGCCTCCGCTCCAACAACGGTATTTGGACTTTTCGTCGGCTTCGCCTATTGCGAGCGCGAAATGACAAGGATTTCCCATGCCTGACGAAGGTCGCAAGAATCGGACCAACTGGAGAACGGACACGCTTCTCGCTCACGCCGGCCTCGACCCGATGAGCTTCCACGGCTTCGTCAATCCGCCGGTCGTGCGCGCCTCTACCGTGCTGCACAAAACCGTGGAGTCGATGCTCGACCGCGAGGGGCAGCGCTATCCCTACGGGCTCATGAACACGCCGACGATCGAGGCGCTGACGACGGCGCTGACGGCGCTCGAAGGGAAAGAGACCGCGGGCACGGTGCTCGTCCCCTCCGGTCTCGCGGCGGTCACGGTCGCGATCATGGCCGCGGTCAGACCACAGACGAAGGTCCTCTTTCCCGACAACGTCTACTATCCCTCGCGGCGCTTCGGCGACGAGATCCTCTCCATGTTCGGCGCCGAGGCCGTCTACTATGACCCGCTGTCCAACGACGACGTCGAAGCGAAGATGAAGGGCGCCTCGGTCGCGCTCATCGAAGCGCCCGGCTCCCTCACCTTCGAGATGCCCGACATTGCGGCAATCGTCGCCGCAGCAAAGAAAGAAAGCGCGGTCACCGTCTTCGACAACACCTGGGCGACTCCGGTTCTCTATCGCCCCCTCGAGCATGGAGTCGACATGGTGGCCTATGCAGGCACCAAGTATTTCGGCGGCCACTCCGATCTCCTGATCGGCTCGATCTCCGCCAACGCCAAGGCGTGGCGGCGTCTGCACAAGTTGCACCTCACGCTCGGCCTGCAGGCCGGCACCGAGGAGATCTGGCTGACGCTGCGTGGGCTGAAGACGATGGGCGTCCGGCTCGAGCGGCACCAGCGGAGCGCGCTGACGATCGCGAACTGGCTCAAAGCGCGGCCCGAAGTGAAGCGGGTGCTTTGCCCCGGCCTTCCCGACGACCCCGGTCACGCGCTCTGGAAGCGCGACTTCGGCGGCATGTCGGGGTTGTTCGCGTTCGTTCTGAATGCGAGCGTCGATGACGCCAAGCGCTTCATGAATGCGCTCGAGCTGTTCGGTATCGGAGCGTCCTGGGGCGGCTTCGAGAGCCTCGCTGTCCTCGCCGAGCTTGAGCCTTCGCGCACCGTCCGCCCTTGGACCGAAGGGCCGGTCGTCCGTCTTCACATCGGGCTTGAGGATGTCGCCGACATCGTCGACGACCTGGAGCGCGGCTTCGCCGCGATGGCGTCCACGTGACTTAAGACGCGGAACCGCCTCCGGTTTGCTCCGTCGGCGGCTCGCGTTTCAGGCTGGCTAGGTCAGATCGAATAGACTTGGTAGGTCCAGCCGTCGGTGACGAGATCGACCGCCTCGCAGAGGTTCACGTCGTAGATCTCGGCCGTGTCGCCATTGTCGTAGCTCAGACGGATATCGAAGCGGCAGTAGCCGCGCGAGCGGGCCGGATCGACTTCGCCGACGCCGTTGACCGGAATGACACCAGTCAGGATGTCGGGACCCCAGTCGCTCCTGCCGATATCGCTGACCTGGACTGCGACGACGGTGCTGCTGCCGACGTTGTGGATATCGACCCAGCGCTCGTAGGCGGACGCCGAACCGGCCGTGGCGAGCGAAGCGGCGACGACGAAAGCGGCGGTCGTGGTGCGGAAAAGGTTCATCTTCGTCTCCATCGTTAGCCCGGTGGTGTCTGCCCCCCGGGGTCTTGCGATGGTTTGGTTTCTCACGTCGGATGACCCGCGTTTGTGAGGGGGCTCACAAGTCGGGGCACGGGCCGAAAATGCCCTTATCGCCTGGGTTTTCGCGCCCTATCTGAGCCTTGCCGCTTGACCCGCGGGCCGCCTCGGCCTACGCGGCAGCGGCAGTCGGGGCATGGCGCAGTCTGGTAGCGCACCTGCTTTGGGAGCAGGGGGTCGCAGGTTCGAATCCTGCTGCCCCGACCAGCCTTCCCCCGGATCAAGTCCGGGGTTCGGCTTGGCGAGCCGGCGAAGAGCGCGAGACAGAACGGCGAGGCAGAGGATGGTTGCACGCATCTACAGGCCGGCGAAGACGGCGATGCAGTCGGGTCGCGCCAAGACGCATCGCTGGGTGCTGGACTTCGAGCCTGAGCAGCCGACGGAGATCGAGCCGCTGATGGGCTATACGTCGTCGTCGGACATGCGCAGCCAGGTCCGCCTGCAGTTTGAGACCAAGGAGGAGGCGATCGACTACGCCAAGCGGAACCGCATCGCCTACCAGGTCTTCGAAGCGCACGATCGCGCGCGGCCGACGATCGCGTATTCGGACAATTTCAAGCGCGACAGAACGCAGCCCTGGACGCATTGAAAGAGGAGCACGTGGCCCCGTAGCTCAGGGGATAGAGCAGTAGCCTTCTAAGCTATTGGTCGCAGGTTCGAATCCTGCCGGGGTCACCACCAAGCCGCTGGGGCGTCCGCAGCACCGGCACCGAAGCGGTGGCTCGCGGCCGTCGCCAGTATGACCTAGGTCAATCCGGGAACGGGAGAGCCGGCTATCCTCCCGTCGCAAGAAGCCTCCCCGCGTCAGGCGAGAAACCGAAGGAAGCCAGAGAGACGCCCATGATCAAAGAGCCCCCCGCTCCGGTCGAGCTCAACATCAGCACCGAGACGGTCTGCTACATCATCGTCAAGGCGCGCGAGTTCGACGTGAAGGTCGAGCCGCTCGAGCCCGACCCCGGCTCCAACCCCTCCGACGACTCGGAGGGCGCAATCCTCGAGGACTACGCCGACGATCCGACCCTCTTGGAGCTGCGCGCGGCGATCAGAGATCTCAACGACGACGAGGTCGTCGACCTGATCGCGATCGCATGGGTCGGGCGCGGCGACTTCGACCGCACCGACTTCGACAGCGCACGCGGCTTGGCGATGGAGCGTCACCGGCGGAATTCGGCGCCCTACCTCACCGGCATGCCGTCGCTCGGCGATTACCTGGAGGACGGCCTGGCTGAGCTTGGCCATTCCTGCGACGACGTGGAGATGGCGCACCTTTAGCCGAAGTTTCGACGACCCGCGTCTATCGCGACGAGGCTTGTGGCGAAGCGGACGGCTCCGCCGGGAAGCGCGTGAGGATCGCCGTGACCTCCTCGTCGGAAAGCTGCCCGAAGTCGGAATAATAGACGCCGATCGCCACAAAGGATTCGTAGTCCTCCAGGCAGACAATCTCGTCGGCTTCGCCGCCGAGCGCTCTCAGCGTGTCGGTCGGTGCGACGGGAACGGCGAGGATCAGTCGCTCCGGATTCTGCCGACGCACGGCGCGGAGCGCCGCGCGCGTGGTCGCGCCCGTCGCGACCCCGTCGTCGACGACGATGACGGTCCGTCCTTTGAGCTCAGGATGCGAGCGCCCGCCGAGGTAACGGCTCCGGCGCCGCTTGATCTCGGCAACCTCGCGGTCGCGAACCTCGGCGAAGGCGGTCGGTGTGATGCCTGCAAGCTGGATGACGTCCTCGTTCCGCACAACCAACGGGTCTGGACCGTCGACCACTGCACCCATCGCGAGCTCCGGCTGGTAGGGCACGCCGATCTTGCGGACGAGAATCAGGTCGAGCGACGCATCGAGGGCCGACGCGACCTCGGCTGCCACCGGCACGCCGCCGCGCGGCAATGCGAGCACAATCGGCTGCCGGCTCTTTTGCCCGGCGAGCGCAGCGGCAAGCTGCCGCCCGGCGTCCGCACGGTCGCGAAATGGCACTTTTGGCCCCTCCCCTCGCCACGCCGGCCGACCGGCGCGTTCGCCGAAATTCGCGCCGCGGGCCGAGAAAGCCCTTGATCTTACTCAATCCGGCCCGCCACGCTCCCCCGGTTGACTTGGGTCAAAGCCGGGCGGCGGCGCGTCTTTAGTCCTGCGCAGCATTGGGAGGGCACCGAACATGGCTCCCGGCCATGCTTCGGACAGTGGCTTTCGCCGACATCTTCAAGAAGGAGAAGTGCTGTGAACATGCAGCTGATCTTGCATCCGACTGACGGCTCCGATCAGGCAAAGAAGGCGCTCGAATACGCAGCGGAGCTGGCGGCGAGCTGCAAGGCGAAGCTGCTCCTTCTCTACGTCCAGCCGCGGCACGGCCACGAGTGGGTCCCGCCCGAAATGGCGGAATTCGAGCGGCTGGAGAACATCCGCATGACCGAGGTCGAACTGCTGCACGCCGCAGCAGAGTTCGTTGTCGACGAGGCGAAGCAGGCGGCGCACGCGAAAGGCGCGAAAGATGTTGAGACGCTGATCGTCGAGGGCGATCCCGCGCAGGAGATCGTCTTGACGGCCAAGGCGCGGAAGGCCGACGCCATCGTCATCGGCTCGCGCGGCCTCAACTACCTGGAGGGCATTCTGCTCGGAAGCGTTTCGCACAAGGTCGTCCAGGCGGCGGAGTGCACCTGCATCCTCGTGCGTTAGCGGATCCTGGCGAACGGCGCGACGCGCACCCGCTAGGCCCCGCCCTCAAGCAGCGACACGATCGAACCGCCGGCATGAGCGCGGGCGATCGCTTCGGCGAATAGCTCGGCCACCGAGAGCACGACGAGGCGCGTGCTAAGCTGCCGGTCGAGACGAGGCGGGCTGATTGAATCGGTGACGACGACGCTTGTGACACTCGGTTCGCCGACGATCGCAGGAGCGCCGTCGGCAAAGAGGCCGTGCGTCGCCGCGAGATGGATTTTCTTGGCGCCGCGCGCATGACAGGCAGCGGCGGTGCGCGCCATCGTGGCTCCGGTGCTGATCATGTCGTCGAACACGATCACGCTCCGCCCCGCAACGTCACCGGCGAAGATGTCGCCGGTGACCTTGCCCATGGAGCGCTGCTTGTCCATGAAGCCCTTGGCGACCGGGCGGCCGAGCGCTTCCTCAAGTCGCGCGCGCAGCGCCTCTGCCCGTTTCACGCCGCCCACGTCGGGCGACACGACCGCCACGGGCTCGTCGCCGACGAGCGTCGCGAAGTGCCTGACGAAGAGCCGGTTGGCGTCGAGATGGTCGGTGTCGCAGCGAAATGCATTCTGGAAAGCGGTGAGGTTATGCACCTCGAGCGCGATCACCCGATCGGTTCCGACCGCCTCGAAGAGCTGCGCAACATAGCGCGTCGTCACCGGGTCGCGCGTCTTCGTCTGCCGATCCTTGCGGGCGTAGCAGAGGTAGGGAACGACGGCCGTCGTTTGCGCCGCGCCGGCGTCCTTCAGCGTGGCGATGAAGAACAAGAGCTTCAGAAGCCGGTCGTTGGCGCTCGCACGGGCATCGCCCGCGAGGTTCGCAAGCACATAGACATCACGGCCGCGCACGCTCACCAACGGGCGCGTCTTGTGCTCGCCATCCTCGAAGTCCCGCTCCTCAAACGGCGAAAGCGGTACGCCGAGATGCGCGCTCACGGCTTCGCCGAAAGCACCGCTGTCGCCAAGCGCGAAGACCGCAATCGTCGTCATCGCAACCCCACGTTTCTTTAGGCCCCGAGCTTATTCAGCGCTGAGTCGGCCGCGTCAGCATAGCGGTCCGCAATGGGGCGCCATCGTTCCGGCTCGCGCGGCACGGGATCGAGCAGGTGCGCGAGCGAAAGGCGCGCCCTCAGCATCGCCCTGCAGGCGGTATAGAGCGCCGGCAGATCGTCCGGCACCGACTGGCCGAGCTCTTCAAGCACCATCGCCATCAGTCTCGGCCCGATCCAGTCAGCGCCGAGAATCGCGCATTCCATGCCGAAGAAGGTCAGTTCGTCCACCGGATCGACCTGCCTCAGATCATCGCTGAATTCTAGGCAATCGAAGATGACGAGCGGCTCCGTCATGCAAACGTGCTCGGGCCTGAGGTCGCCGTGGCCGTCGACGAGTTTGCCCGACCGCGCGCGTTCCTCGATGAGAAAGCCCTTCGCCGCAAGCGCGGCGTCGAGCCGGTCGAGCAATGCGGCGTAACGGGCCAGAAGCGGCACGTGGCAGAGCCCGAGAAAGTCGCGATTGTTGACCTGTTCCCGTAGAAAGCGGTCGAGATAGGTGTCGGACGTCATCGTCGCCGACGGCGCGCCTGCATAAAACGCCGCCAACCGCCAGCCGAGTTTCTCAAGATGCCGCAAGGCGACCGATGCCTCGGCGATCATTTGATCGAGCATCAGGTCGGATGGCAGCCGCCGCATCACGACCAGCCAGTCGACCGTCTCGCCCTCCGCATCGATGGCGAGCCGGCCGTCCGCCATGCGGACCAGGCGGACGACGCCTTGGTAGACATCGCCGGCGAGGCGGCGGTTGAGCCGCACCTCCTTGCGGCAATTCGCTTCGCGCGCAGCAACGCCGGTGTGGTCGAAGTGGTCGGAGACGAGCGGTTTTTTGAGCTTGTAGACGCGCTCGCCCGCCAGGAACACGAACGACCAGTGCGTCTCGAGCACCTCCACGGAAGCCGGCCGCGCGGCATAGGAGGACGGCGCGCTCAGGAAGCGGACCTTCTGCTCGATCGAAGTCGCCGTCGTGGAACGCGCTTCCATCCGATTCCGCCCACCGAAGCCTGGTTTCGCCATGCCCGTTAGGTCACGCCCACGAGGGAGAAATCAAGGTCGGCGAGCCGCGGCCGGCCCCGCGGTCCGGAGCTATTCGCCGTAGGGCACCCAGATGTTCTTCACCTGTGTTGCATGACGCAGGTAGCGGCGGCCCTCCCCGTCGAGCGGGCTCCGCCAATCAACGGCGCGGCCATTGTTGACCCAGGTCGCTTTGAGATTTCCGACGGACGCGGCCTCGACCTTCGCGCTCCCCTCTTTCGTGCCGAAGTACCAATAGGCGGCAATGTCGTCGTGCTCGGCAATGGTCTTCGCCAGCGTCTCGCGGTCGCCGGTCACGATGTTCACGACGCCGGCCGGCACGTCGCTCGTGTCGAGCACTTGGTAGAAATCGGTCGCGACGAGCGGATGGACCGGCGACGGCGTGACGACGACGCGATTTCCCATCGCGATCGCCGGCGCGACCAGAGATACAAGCGCGAGGAGCGGCGCCTCGTCCGGGCATGAGATTCCCATCACGCCGAACGGCTCGTTCATGGCGAGCGTCACGTGGCGCGAGCGGGTTGCGTGTACCTGGCCGTCATATTTGTCGGCGTGCGCGGCGTAGAAGCTGATGCGACGGATCGCGAGCGCCACTTCCTCGTCGGCTGCGCGACCGCGCACGCCGGTCAGCGTGGCGATGCGTTCGCCGAACTCATCCGCGCGCGCTTCGAGGTTTTCCGCCAGGAAGTAGAGGACCTGCGCGCGATTGTGCCCGCTGACGCTGCCCCAGCCGCCAGCCTTGTGCGCGGCCTCGACCGCGTTCCTGATGTCCTTGCGATTGCCGAGCCCGGCCTGTCCGGCTTCCGCGCCGGACGCATCATAAACGGCATAGCTGTAGCCGGAATCCGGACGCGCCTGCTTGCCACCGATGTAGAGCTTTGCCGTGCGATCGAGGTTTGGACGGTCGCCGGGCGACTCCTTCGGATGCGTCGAGGGCGCGGCAGAAAAGTCGGCAGCGGCGGCTTTCACCGCCTTTCCCGCCTTCTTCTCGATCGACGGTACGAGATATTCGAAGAGCCCTTCGCGGCCCCCTTCCCTGCCGAAGCCCGATTCCTTGTAGCCGCCGAAGCCGGACGCTGCGTCGAAGAGGTTTGTGGAATTCACCCAGACGACGCCGGCCTTCACACGCGCCGCGGCGTCGAGCGTGACGTTGATCGATTCCGACCAGATAGAGGCGGCGAGCCCGTAGCGGGAGTTGTTGGCGAGCGCCAGCGCCTCCTCCGGCGTGCGGAACGTCATCGAGACGAGCACCGGTCCGAAGATCTCTTCCTGCGCGAGGATCGACGCGGGCGCGACGCCGGTGACGAGCGTCGGCGGATAGAAGAGCCCTTCCTTCGGCATTGCCGTGTCGGGCTGGTAGCAGGACGCGCCTTCGGCCTCGCCGCGCGCGACGAGCTTGCGGATTCTGTCGAGCTGCACGTCGGCGACGATCGCGCCGATGTCGGTCGTCTTGTCGAGCGGATCGCCAACGCGAAGCGTCGCCATGCGGGCACGCAATTTGGCGTGCATCTTATCCGCCACCGCTTCCTGCACGATCAGCCGCGAACCGGCGCAGCAGACCTGACCCTGATTGAACCAGATCGCGTCGACGACGCCCTCGACGGCGCTGTCGAGATCGGCATCGTCGAAGACGATGAAGGGCGATTTGCCGCCGAGCTCGAGCGACAGCTTCTTGGCCGTGCCTGCCGTCGCCTTGCGAATGATGCGGCCGACCTCGGTCGAGCCGGTGAAGGCGATCTTGTCGACGTCCCTGTGCTCGACGATGAGCGCGCCGGTCGCGCCGTCGCCGGTCACGGTGTTGACGACGCCGGCCGGGAGCCCCGCCTCCATGCAGACCTCGGCGAAGGCGAGCGCGGTCAGCGGCGTGAACTCCGCCGGCTTCAGGACGACCGTGTTCCCCGCCGCGAGCGCCGGCGCGATCTTCCAGGCGAGCATCAGCAGCGGAAAATTCCACGGGATGATCTGCCCGCAGACGCCGACCGGCTCGTGGCCGGGAAATTCGGTTTCGATCAGGTCGGCCCAGCCGGCGTGATGATAGAAATGACGGATGACGAGCGGGATATCGATGTCGCGGCTCTCGCGGATCGGCTTGCCGTTGTCCATCGACTCCAGCACGGAGAAGAAGCGCTCGCGCTTGTTGATGATGCGGGCGATCGCATAGAGGTAGCGGGCCCGCGCGTCGCCGGAGAGCGCGCCCCACGACTTCTGTGCCTTGCGCGCCGCGGCGACCGCCTTGTCGACGTCCTTCGCCGTTCCTTCCGCGCATTCGGCGAGCCGGTTGCCGTGCGCCGGATTGACGACCGCGAAATAGCTCCCTTCCGCCGGTGCGACGAATCTTCCGCCGATGAAATGCAGGAAGCGGCCTTCGTGCTTCTCCAGCCAGGCGACGACCTCGCTGTTCGCCTCCGGCGCGGGTCCGTATTCCATGGTGCTGAGGATTTCGGTGACGGCTGTCATGTGGCGGCTCGTCCTTGCTCCAGTTCGAAATCAAAGAAGCTTTGACATCACGACCATCGTGATTGGCAGATGCTCGTGCGGAATTTCTCCATCCACATGCCAACCACGTCTTTCGTAGAACGTTTGTGCCTCCTTGTTGGCGCGAACCACCCGAAGCTTCGCACGTCGGTGTCCCCGATCAGCGATTTCGGTCTCTGCTTGCCGAAGCAGCATAGTTCCGGCTCCGGCACTTCGAAATGATCGAAGCACCCAAAGGTCGCTGACCCAATCCTCCATTGTCAGCACCATGCCGACGATCTTAGAGCCGACCGCAGCGACCCATGACAGCGACCAGTCCTCCTCGTCGATAGGCAATGGAGGCTGCGCCCATACGCCTCCGTACGTTTCATCTACGACCGTTTGCACAAGATGTCTGACATTCGAATGTTCAGAACTCGTTGGACGCCGCACGATCGCTTTTTGGCCTTTCGCTCCCAAGATTACGCCATCGCATGGCGCATGGCCGAGGAGTAGCGGCCCGTCACGAAGTGCTCGATCTGCCGCTCGATGTCGCCGAGCATCGAGCTTGCGCCGATGCGGAAGAGCTCCGGCTCGAGCCACTCGCGGCCAAGCTCCTCCTTCATCAGGAACAGCCAGGAGAGCGCGTCCTTCGCGGTCCGGAGCCCACCGGCCGGCTTGAAGCCGACTTTGGCGTTGGTCTCTTCCAGGTAGTCGCGGATGGCGCGGACCATGACGATCGAGACCGGCAGCGTCGCGTTCACGTCCTCCTTGCCGGTCGACGTCTTGATGAAATCGGCGCCGGCCATCATCGCGACCATCGACGCGCGGTGCACGTTCCGAAGCGTCTTCAAATCGCCGGTCGCGAGGATGGTCTTCAGATGCGCGCCGCCACAGGCTTCGCGCATCGCGCGAATCTCGTCGTAAAGCGCCTGCCAGTTCTGATCGAGTACATGCGCGCGCGTCACCACGATGTCGATCTCGCGCGCGCCCTCCCCGACCGCGTAGCGGATTTCTTCAAGCCGGAGCGGCAGCGGCATGAGCCCGGCGGGGAAGCCGGTGGCGACGGAGGCGACCGGAATGCCGGAGCCTTCGAGCGCCTTCACCGCGACAGGCACCATCGTCGGATAGACGCAGACCGCGCCGGCGGTCGGCACGTGGTCGAGACCCAGCGACTCGACGAGATCGGGGCGCAGCGGATTCTTCGCCTTGGCGCAAAGCCGCCGCACGCGGTCCGGCGTGTCGTCGCCGGCAAGCGTGGTCAGGTCGATGCAGGTGATCGCCTTCACCAGCCACGCGGCCTGCCACTCCTTCTTGACGGTGCGGCGCGTGACGAGCGTCGCGGCGCGGCGCTCGACGGCGGAGAGATTGACGTGCGTCGCCTCCACCCACTCGACGTGAAGCGCGGTCCCCTCATTCCGCGGAAGGTTGGCGTGCCCGGCTGAAGGCCCTGCGCCTGGAGGCGCCTGGCGGGCCGCCTCGCGCTCGTCGGCCCGCAGATCGCTCGACCGAAGTCTCACAACAGGATCAGTCGCCATCGGATGGCTCCACGACAAGCCGGCCGCCGCCGCATTGCCGGCCGACGCCATTTGCTATAGCGCACGCGGGCGCCGCGAGAAATCAGGAGATCGAGATGGGGGAAGCGTCCGCGCGCAGAAAGGGCGAGCCGTTCGTCGCGGATTCCGAGGCCGCCTGGGTGGAGTCCGCGCCGGGAATCCAGCGCAAGGTGCTCTGCCACGACGACAAAATCATGATCGTGCGCTTCAAGTTCCAAAAGGGCGCGGTCGGCGAAGAGCACAGCCATCCGCACGTGCAGTGCAGCATCATCGAGAGCGGCGTCTTCGACGTGACCATTGCCGGGCAAACGAAGCGCCTCGGCGCGGGCGATTCCTACCTCGTCGCAGCGAACCTCCCGCACGGCGCCGTCGCGATCGAGGCCGGCGTCATCGTCGACGCGTTCACGCCGATGCGCCAAGACCTCGTGTAGCGCGATCCGACCACCGCGCGATCCAGTCTAAGGAGCGAGCTTGAAACGTCACCGCCTGGCAATCATCGGGCTCGGCATGGCGGTGACACCGCACGCGAAGAGCCTCCTCGATCTCGCCGAGCGCGCCGAGGTCGTGCATGCCTTCGCGCCGAGCGAAAAGAGGCGCGAGGGTTTCGCCAAACAATTCCCCTTCCCGCTTGCTGACAATCTCGACGCCGTGCTCGCGGACAGAAGCATCGACGCGGTTCTGATCCTGACGCCGCCGAACACGCATCTCGATCTCGTCCGCCGCGCCGCGGCGGCCGGCAAGCATATCCTGCTGGAGAAGCCGCTCGAGATTTCGACCGAGCGAAGCCTGGAGTTGGTCCACGCGGCACGCGCGGCGGGCGTGACGCTCGGCATCGTGCTTCAGCACCGCTTCCGTCCACCGGCTGTGAAGCTGCGCGAGGTTCTCGGCGCTCGCGAGCTCGGCACGATCCTCGGCGCGTCGGCGAGCATCAGGCTCTGGCGTCCGCAGAGCTACTACGACGCGCCCGGCCGCGGCACGCAGGCGCGCGACGGCGGCGGCGTTCTTCTGACGCAGGGGATCCATACGCTCGATCTCCTGCTCTCTCTCGCCGGACCGGCTGCTGAGGTGATGTCCTACGTCACGACCACAGCCGTCCACCGGATGGAGACGGAAGACTTCGCGGTTGCCGCCGTCCGCTACCTGAGCGGCGCCTTCGGTACGATCGAGGCAACGACGGCTGCCTTTCCGGGCTATCCGGAGCGTATCAGCATCATGGGCGAAAGGGGCTCGGCAACGATCGAAGGGACCGCGCTTAAGGTCGCGCTCATGGACGGTCGCACGGTGGAGCTTGCGGCGGACGCGACGGCCGGCGGCACCGGCGCCAACCCGATGGACTTCCCGCACGACTATCATCGCGCGCTGATCACCGACTTCCTTGACGCGCTCGATCAGGGCCGCGACCCGCGGATCACCGGGGAAGAGGCGCTCAAAGTGCACTTCCTGATCGACGCGGTCCTCGAAGCCGGCCGCCGCGGCGAGCCCGCCCGAGTGCGCCAGGACTAATGTCTCCGTGGCGTCACGGAAGCGTGTCTTAAGGCGCGGGACCGGAACGGAGGCGCGCACGATCTCGTCAGCGGTGGTATATCGGTGACGCTTGCGCTCCTGAATTCCCTCGCGGGATAATGCGCGACGATCGCCCCCATGATGCACAGGCCTCGTTCACGGAGGTAAGACCAAGAATGATCCCCTTCGCCTCGACTGCCCGCCGCCGGCCACTCGGCCTTTCCGGGGCGATCCTCGCCGCGCTTCCAGCGCTCGCACTTCTGGCCTCGCCGGCGCTCGCCGACTGCAAGGACCAGCCCGCACCCGGCGTCGACTGGTCCGAATGTCAGAAGAGCCGGCTGATGTTCGGCTCCGCCAACCTTGAGAACGGCGAGTTCGAGCAGACGTTCTTCACCTCCACCGACCTCTCGAAGGCGAAGCTCGCAGGCGCCAATCTGACACTCGCAGAGCTCTCCAATTCGAGCTTCGCTGGGGCCGATCTGACCGGCGCCAAGCTCGAGAAGGCGGTCGCGACGCGCGCCGATTTCTCCGGCGCCAACCTTTCCAACGCGAGCCTGGTAGCCGCGGAGTTTTCGCGCTCGAATTTCCAGCGCGCCAATCTCACCGGCGTTGATTTCACCGATTCAGAGATGAACCGCTCGGACTTCACGGACGCGGACCTCACCGGCGCCAACCTGTCAAAGGCGGAGCTCGCCCGCATCGTCCTGACGGGCACGGTGATATCCGGCGTGACCTTCTCCTATTCCAACCTGTCGCGCGCCGACCTTCGCAAAGCCGATCTTGAGGATGCGGACCTGACCGGCAGCTACATGTTCCTCACTCTGGTCGCCGGCGCCGACCTGAGCCGCACGAAGGGGCTGACGGCCGACCAGCTTTCGATTGCCTGCGGCTCGCCTGAGACCATCCTTCCCCCCGGCCTCAGCGCGCCGTCATCCTGGCCCTGCCCCGACTACAGCAAAGAGTAGCGAAGCGGCCTGCCGCTCGCCCGGCCGAAGCCGGACTTTTGCTGTCTCCACGACGCGCTGCCGCTTGACGGCGGCCAAAAGCGCATGAAGAGAGCGGTTGCGAAACCAAGAACGCATTTCGGGGACGGGAATGGCAAAAGCAGCAAATCGTTTTCAGGGGCAGAAGGCCGTCGTCACCGGCGGCGCGTCGGGAATCGGGCGCGCGATCGCCGAGCGGCTCAAGGCCGAAGGCGCTGCCGTTTTCGTATGGGACCGGGCCGGGCTGCCGGAAGGGATGGAAGCAAGCGCCTACGGCTCGATTGCCCTTGACCTGACCGACGCCGCGGCGGTCGACGCCGCCGCCAAGAAAACCGTCGAGGCGCTCGGCGGCATCGATGTCCTCGTGTGCAGCGCCGGGGTCGCCGGGTTGAACGCCACGACCTGGGACTATCCGCTCGACGAATGGCGGAGGGTGTTCGACATCAACATCCACGCACTTTTCTACTGCAACCGCGCCGTCGTGCCGTTCATGCGCGAGAAGAACTACGGTCGCATCGTCAACATCGCTTCGATCGCCGGCAAGGAAGGCAATCCGAACGCCTCCGCCTACAGCGCCTCGAAGGCCGCGGTAATCGGGCTCACCAAGTCGCTCGGCAAGGAGCTCGCGAAGACCAAGATCACCGTCAACGCCGTCACGCCCGCCGCCGTGCGCACGCCAATCTTCGACCAGATCACTCAGGAGCACATCGACTTCATGCTGTCGAAAATCCCGATGGGGCGCCTCGGCACAGTGGAGGAGATCGCATCCGTCGTGCTCTTCATCGCCAGCGAGGAATGCTCGTTCACGACCGGCGCCGTCTTCGACGCCTCCGGCGGCCGCGCGGTTTATTAGAGCGCCTTCTCCGTCGTCGCGTCGAAGACCGCGGCGCGCTTCATGTTGATGTCGATCGGGACGCGCTCGCCGAGCCGGCTCACATCGTGCGCGTGCAGCTCGGCGACAAGCGGGATGCCGACCAGCCGAAAGGTGGCATAGACGCGCGCGCCGACCGGTCTCAGCAACTCGATCTCCGCGTCGTGGCGGAGACATCCGTCCGCCGGCGAAGTGCGCACTGCGCGCCCCATGTGCTCCGGCCGTAGCCCGAGGATCACGGTGAGCCCGTTCAGGACTTCCCTCGGCAGCCGGCCAGGTGGGAGCGGCACGCTGAGATCATTGCCGTCGAGGCGCACGACGTCGCCGGACTCGGCGCGGATCAGCGTGCCGCGCAGGAAGTTCATCGGGGGGGAGCCGAGGAAGCCTGCCACGAAATGCGTCGCCGGCCGCTCGAAGAGCTCGAGCGGCGTCCCCTCCTGCTCGATCCGGCCGGCGCGCATCACCGCGACGCGGTCTCCGAGCGTCATCGCCTCGACCGGGTCGCGCGTGGCGAACAGCTTGGTCGCCGGAAACTCGCCGTGCAGCCGCTTGAGCTCGCTCCCGATCGCTTCGCGCAGCGGCGCGTCGAGCGGGGCGAGCGGGTCGTCGAACAGGCACAATGCGGCATCGCGGACCAGCGCACGACCGATCGCGACCAGCTGGCTTTCACCGGGCTGCAACTGGAGCGCCCGCAAGTTCAGGAGATCGCCGGCGCCGACAAAGTCTGCGAAACGCTTCACACGACGCTCGATTTCCGCGCGTGGCATGCGGCGCTTCCTGAGCCCGAAGGCGATGTTCTTGGTGACCGACATCCTTGGAAAGACCGCGTCGTGCCGGAACACGATCGCCACGTTCCGATTGCGCGGCCGCCAGTCGTCGACGGCCTCGCCGTCTATCTCGATCGTTCCGGCGTCGGCCGTCTCCAGCCCGGCGATGGTGCGAAGCAGCGTCGTCTTTCCGGCGCGCGGCGGGCCGACCACGGCGCAGAGCTCGCCTTCCTGGAGACTCATTTCGACCCCGCTCAGCGCCGGCACCTTGCCGTAAGACTTCGCCAAGCCGCGGATCGCCAGACTACCCATTCCCCGTCCTTGGCCGTCCACACGCCTACGCCGCGGCTGGGGAAAACCCGGCACCGCACTGTCGCCGAGCCGTCATCGTATTCGACGCGGAAGGGCGCGCAAATCGCCTGCGGAGCGCAGACCGTTCGGCAAATCGCTTCAAGCAACTCTTGAGCCGCTGGAGAAAGCGCTCAAACGCTTGGCTCTAAGCCTGTGTTTAGCAAGCTGTTTGCGGCAAAACTTGCGGCTGCCGGCCGTAAATTGATCGTAAGCACAGTTATTTCGGTAGGTGTGTCCACGTTGCCCTTGAGTGTTGGGGCGCGCGATGCTGCAATACAAGTAATTCCTGACTACGCTGGGCGCGGGCTCCATGGGGGGAGTGGTCGAATGGTTTGAGGCGCGCGGGGAGATTCCGCTGCGGCCACCACCTCGCGTACGCGAGGACGCGCCCCTCACCGACGATCCCGACCGGACGGTCGACGAGCACTTCCTCAATACGATCCGCGGCGTCGCCTTTGCTATCGAATACTGCGACTCGCACGGCTGGATGAGCACGCGGACGATCCGCTGCCTCGCCATCGATCCGCACCGCCCCGCCTGCATCAACGCCTTCTGCCATCTTCGTGGCGGCGTCATGAGCTTCCGCGTCGACCGGATCATCTCGATCATCGATCTCAACTCCGGCAAGGTCGTCTCGAGCGATCAGCATATGGCACTCCTCGCACCCTATCTCGCGACTCCTGAGCCGGGCACCGACCTTGCCGCGCTGATCAAGCTGCAACAGGCGACGCGCGACGGCGTATTCGCGCTTCTCCATATTGCGATGGGCGAAGGCGCGCTCGGCGAGGAGGCGCGCGCTCTGGTTCTCGACCATGTGAGAGCCGAGGCTGCAGCATCGCGCATTGCGATGCCGCCGCAGAAGCTCGTCGACCTTTGGATCGGCAATCTCGCGCCGCCGCTTGAAAGCGTAACCGGTTCGGTCAAGAGCCTGCTCGGCGACCGCGAGCGGTTCGCGCGGCTTCTTCCGCGGCTCCTCAAAGCAGCGCGTGCTCCGGGCGCCGTCGCCGCGCCCGAGGAGGCGCTCCGCGATCTCTTCGCTGCAGTGCGAAGGCACTTCCGTTCCGTGCCGCGTGACTACCCGCGTGACCTTCGCGCAACGCGCTAGCCGGCGCCAATCGCACGGATCGATGCGGGCGCTGGCATTCCCTCGCGCGGCGTGATTGCCTGTGGCGGTGACACCAGACGCCGAACACACTTTGGGGATCGAGGAGGAATATTTCCTCGTTGACCTTGCGACGCGCGACCTCGCGGTAGACCCGCCGGAAGCGCTCATGCGCGTGTGCCGTGAGATTCTCGGCGAGCACGTGACACCCGAGTTCCGCCGCTGCCAGATCGAGGTCGGGACCTCCGTCTGCAACACGATTGCACAGGCGCGCAGCCAGATCGCGCTCTACCGCAGGACCATCGCCGCGGAAGCGAAGCAACACGGCTTGGGCCTGATCGCGGCTTCGACGCATCCGTTCGCGGACTGGAGCACGCAGGTCACCACCGCCAAGGAGCGCTACACCCAGCTCGAAAGGGATCTCCGCACGGTCGCCGAGCGGCTCCTGATCAGCGGCATGCACGTGCATGTCGGCGTCCCCGACGAGGAATTGAGAATCGACCTGCACGGGCAGCTCGTCTATTTCCTGCCGCACCTTCTGGCGCTTTCGGTCTCCTCCCCCTTCTGGCAAGGGCGGAACACGGGGCTGAAATCCTACCGCGCCTCCGTCTCAATCGAGCTGCCGCGCGCCGGGCTGCCGCAGACTTTTACGAGCGCGTCGGAATATCGCCGCATGGTCGATCTTCTAGTGCAGCTCGGCTGCATCGAGGACGCCACCAAGATCTGGTGGGACCTTCGCCCCTCGGCGCGCTTCCCAACGCTTGAGATGCGCATCACCGATATCTGCACCAGGCTCGAAGACGGGATCGCGCTTGCCGCCACGTTCCAGTCGACCGTGGAGA
This sequence comes from uncultured Alphaproteobacteria bacterium, assembly GCA_963761005.1. Taxonomy (GTDB): domain Bacteria; phylum Pseudomonadota; class Alphaproteobacteria; order Rhizobiales; family Afifellaceae; genus DASWJZ01. Next base: position 178,990 of record CAVXFK010000011.1, on the reverse strand, counting down.
TGCTGATCTCGCTCAAGCGTCGCAATCAGCGCTGGCGCCAGTATCTGCCGGCGCTGATTGCCGAGAACCGCTGGCTCGCGCAGCGGCACGGCGTGCAGGGCGCGATGATCGATTTCGGCCGGAGCGAAATCGTTCCGTTCGCCGAGCTGACGGAGGAGCTGATCGCGCTGGTCAAGGAGGAAGCGGACAAGCTCGGCTGCGGGGCCGAGGTCGAGCATCTGCGCGACATCGTTGCCGCGGGAACCGGCGCCGACCGTCAGCTTTCCGTTTATGAAGGCGCGCTCGCAAACGGGGAAAGCAAGGAAGAAGCGCTCAAGGCCGTCGTCGACCATCTCATGGTGGAAACGCTCGAGGGCTGTTAGGCGGCGAGCGTCACGCCGTTCCTGATCCGCTCGGCCGGTGCGGAGAAGGTGACAAACTCCTCCGACGCGGTCGGGTGCACCGCCATCGTTGCGTCGAAGTCGGCCTTCGTCGCCCGCATCTTCACCGGAATCGCGAGAAGCTGCGCCATCTCGCCGGCGCCGGGCCCGAGCACATGCGCGCCGAGCACGACCTCCGTGTCGGCGTCGACCACGAGCTTCAAGAGCATGCGGTCCGAGCGGCCGGTGAGTGTGCCCTTAAGCGGCCGGAAGGCGGTCTTGTAGATGTCGAGATTCTTGCAGCGCTCGCGCGCCGAATCCTCGGTCAGACCAACTGTGCCGATTTCCGGCTGCGAGAAGACCGCCGTTGCGACCTTGTCATAGTCGGGCTTGGTCGGGCGGTTGCGGAAGACGGTCGCAACGAAGCACTCGGCCTCGTGGATCGCGACCGGAGTGAGCTGAATACGGTCGGTCACGTCGCCGATCGCCCAGATATGGTCGGCACTCGTCTTCGAGTAGGCGTCGACCTCGATCGCGCCCTTCTTGTTCAAGCTGATGCCTACAGCCTCAAGCCCGAGCCCGTCCACGTTCGGCATCCGGCCCACCGCAAGCATGATCGCGTCCGTCTCCTCGACGCCGCCGCCCGAAAGGTGCGCAAGAAGACGGCCGTCGGCGCGCTTCTCAACCTTCTCGAACACTTCACCGCAGAGGACGCGCAGACCCTTGTTGGTGGCCTCCGCGTGAAACAGACGGCGCAGGTCCATGTCGAAACGCGAAAGCACCTCACGGCCGCGATAGACGATCGTCGTGTCGACGCCGAGACCATGTAAGATGCCGGCGAACTCAACGGCAATATAGCCGCCGCCGCCGATCAGGATCTTTTGCGGCAGCTGCTTCAGATGAAACGCTTCGTTCGAGGTGATGCAGAGCTCGTGGCCGTTGAGCGCGGCGTGCGGATTGGGCCGCGCGCCGGTGGCAATCAAGATTTGCTCGGCGGTCACGGTCTTGCCGCCGCGCTCGATCGTGATCCGGTGCTCGCCGGCAAGGACCGCGCGCAACTCGATCAGTTCCACGCCGGCCTTGGAGAGATTGGCCCGGTAGACGGTCTCCAGCCGCGCGATCTCCTTGTCCTTGTTGGCAATCAGCGTCGGCCAGTCGAATGTGGCCGGCCCGACGTGCCAGCCATAGGCGGCGCTGTCCTCGAATTCCTCGCGGAACTGAGAGGCATAGACGAGGAGCTTCTTCGGAACGCAGCCGCGGATGACGCAGGTGCCGCCGACGCGGTCGGCCTCGGCGATGGCGACGCGCGCGCCCGCCTCCGCCGCGCGGCGCGCGGCACGGACGCCGCCGGAGCCGGCGCCGATGACGAAGAGGTCGTAGTCGTAGGCCACGAAAGCGCTATTGCTGCGGTGCGGGTGCGGGCGTCTGCGCCGGTCCGGCTACGTCGTTCTGGATTGCCTGCTGCTCGGCCGCCATCGCCAATTCAAGCTGCGCCTTCACCTTCTGGTTAAGCTCGGCCGCAACGGATTTCGCCCACGCGTCCGCAGCGGCGGTCTGCACTGCCAGCACCTTCGGCAAGATGTTCGCGTATTTCTTGCCGGTGTCGGTCGAGTAGAAATCGATCAGGTCCTGCATCTCGGCGTCGGTGAATCCCGATGCCCACACGCGCGCGAGATAGTTGTCGAGCTCCGGCCGGCGGCTGACCAGTTGCACGGCGACCTTGTCGACGACGCTGATGATGCCGAGCTGCATCTGCGGATTGGCACGGATGAACTGGTTCTTCGCCTTGTCGGCGATATTGGGAAGGAGCTCGTCGAATGTGCGGTTGATCCGCGTCAGCTCGACAAGCTTCTGCGCGAGCGCCAACGACTTGTCCGAGAACTTCATCGTCATGATGTCTTGCAGGGCATTGTCCCCGCCTGCCGCAGGCGCCGTCGCATCCTGGGCAAAGCCCGGAGCAGCGCAGAGCAAAGCCGCCAGCATGACGAAAGAAGCGGCGAGCAAACGTCTCATCTTGAACCTCCGTCCGACGGCGCGGGCGCCGTCTCACTCATTGGGTCGATTGGATCTTACGCTCGAAGCTCGGCGACCCCCTCCGGCGAAGCCACGAGGGCAAGGTCGGCATAGCCCAGGAAGAGCCCGTGCTCCATCACGCCTGGAAGGGCTGAGAGCTTCTCCGCGAGCGCTTCTGGGTCGGGAATGCGGCCAAATGATGCGTCGAGTATGCGGTTTCCGCTCTCCGTAACGAAGGGGTTACCGTGGTTTCTTCGCAGGTTGATTGCGACGCTCAGACCGAGCTCGGCGGCGGCGCGCTCAATTGCTCGCGACGTCGCCACGAGGCCGAACTCGACGACCTCGATCGGCAAGGGGAAGGCGCCGAGGACTTCGACCTCCTTGCTGGCGTCGGCGATCACGATCATGCAAGTCGCGGCGCCGGCGACGATCTTCTCGCGCAAAAGCGCCCCGCCCCCACCCTTGATCAGGGCGAGCCCGGGGCCGATCTCGTCGGCCCCGTCAACGTCGAGGTCGAGCTCCGGCTCCTCGTCGAGCGTGGCAAGCGGCACGCCCGCTTTCCTGGCGATCGACGCAGCCGCCTCGGACGTCGCGACGCCGACCACGGTCAGCCCGGCGGCGACGCGCTCGCCAAGCAGCGCGACGAAGTGGGCGGAGGTCGACCCGCTGCCCAGGCCGAGCCGCATTCCGTCTTCAACATAAGCGAGCGCGGCCTCCGCGGCCCGGCGCTTCAGATCGTCAGGCATTCTGATCCGCAGGGATATTACGACGCCAGCGCGTCTAGCACGGCGCCCCGGCGGCGACCAAGGGGCGAGGCCCGCCTTGCCAAAGCGGAACGGGCACGATAGTCGCCCGCTAATGCCAAAACCCCTTCTCGTCTTCGATCTCGACGGCACGCTCGCCGACACGGCACCCGATCTCCTGGCGACGCTCGACGAGGTCTTGCCGCGGCACGGATTCCGCGGGGATATCGACGCCGACTTCCGTGAAGGCATCGGACACGGCGCGCGCTCGCTGATCGAATACGCGCTTATCCGCCAGGGCATCCGCGTCGACGCGGCGAAGCTCGATCAGCTCTACGCCGACTTCCTCGGGCATTACGCGGCGAACATCTGCGTCAAGACGCGGCTCTTCCCGGGAGCCATCGCGCTTCTCGACCGCTTCGCGAAATCCGGGTGGGCTTTCGCGGTCTGCACGAACAAGCCGATCAGGATGTCGGAGCTTCTGCTTGAGCGGCTCGGCATCGCGGAGCGCTTCGCCGCGATCAAAGGCGGCGACAGCTTTCCTTACAAGAAGCCCCACCCGGCGCATCTCCTCGACACGATCGCTGCGGCCTCGGGCGCGCGGGAGCAATCCGTGATGGTCGGGGATTCAAGGACCGACCTCGACACGGCACGCGCGGCCGACGTTCCCTTCATCGGCGTGACGTTCGGCTACACGCCGGTCCCGATGGCGGCGCTCCGCCCCGACGCGCTCGTCGAAAGCTTCGATGCGATCATCCCGGCGGAGACGGCGTTGCTTCTGGATAGCCACTCCGGCGCAGCGCGACCGGCGCCCTCCCCCGCCTCCGCCGCGCCTTGATTTCGGGAATCGCCGCACCTATAGACCGGTTCCTCGGCTCGCCGGTCGTGGCCGGCCCGGGCGGTTAGCTCAGCGGGAGAGCACACGCTTCACACGCGTGGGGTCACTGGTTCAATCCCAGTACCGCCCACCATATCTTTCAGCAACTCAGCTAAATTGCAGGCGCACTGGGCAACGTCTGAGCCGCACTGAAGACGGTCGTTCTTGCCCCGATCGCGAACTGCGGTCGCTGCGAGCATTGCCTGGGATCCGAGACTGAGCCGGTCGGTTAGGAACGCATGGCCGCGTGCGAAGTGGCAACCGCTGCACCTATTCGGCCTGCCGCAGTCTTGGTGACGGCGCGATAGAGCGCCGCGTATTCGGCCGCCGCGCGGTCCCACCCGACCTCCAGCGCCATGCCGTTCTTCTGGATCGTGCGCCAGACCTTCCGGCTTCCCCAAAGCGCGACGGTGCGGGCGAGCGCCTGCTCCAGCCCCTCGCGCGTCACCGGCGAAAACTGGATGCCGGTCGCAACACCGGCAGAAAGCGCCGCCTCGTTGGCGTCGATCACCGTATCGTTCAGCCCACCGACGCGCGCCACGACCGGCAGCGAGCCGTAGCGCATGGCGGCGAGCTGCGTCAGCCCGCAGGGCTCGAAGCGCGACGGCACGAGAAGCGCGTCGCTGCCGCCCTGGATGAGATGCGCGAGCTTTTCGTCATAGCCGAAGAAGACGCCGACGCGGCCGTGCGAACGGTGCGCGGCGGCGCGGAAGGCGTGCTCGAGCGCCGTGTCGCCCGCGCCGACGAGCGTGAGGTCCGCGCCGAGCGACAAGAGCCGCGGCAGGGCGGCGAGGAGAAGGTCGAGGCCCTTCTGTTCCGAAAGCCGGGTCACCACGGCGAAGAGTGGTGCCTCGGGCGCCGTTGCGATGCCGAACCGTTCTTTCAGCGCACGCTTATTCTCTTGGCGGCGACCCAGGCGCGCGGCCGTGAACGTTGCGGCGAGGTGCGGATCGTTCCTCGGATTCCATACCGCATCGTCGAGGCCGTTCACGATTCCGGAGACGACGCCGGAGCGAACGCGAAGCAGACCATCGAGCCCCATTCCGCCTTCCGGCGTGCGGATCTCGGCGGCGTAGGTCGGCGAGACGGTGGTGATGCGGTCGGCGAATTGCAGCCCGGCCTTCAAGAAGCCGATGCCGCCGTAATATTCGACCCCGTCGATCGAGAGCGCCTCGGGCGGAAGCATGAGGGTGTGCAGGAGCGCAGCGGGAAAATGCCCCTGGAAGGCAAGATTGTGCACGGTGACGACGGTGCCGGGCGGTGTCGCACGCGGAAGCCTTTTCGCACGATAATGGAGATAGGCCGGTGCTAGCGCCGCCTGCCAGTCGTGGCAGTGGATGATCTGCGGACGATAGGATTTCAGGAGACCCATGCCGATCTCGGCCGCAACGAGCGAAAGGGCGGCGAAGCGCTGGGCGTTGTCCGGCCAGTCGCGGCCGTGCCGGTCGACGTAAGGGTTGCCGGGCCGCGCATAAAGATGCGGCGCCTCGATCACCAGAAGGTCGAGCCCGGCGGCAGTCGCGGAGAGAAGCGTCGCCGGTCCACCGAAGAGAGCAGGGAAGCGATGCACTGCGTCGTGCCGGTCGAGCTTCTCAAGGACGCTCGGATAGCCGGGTACCAGCGTGCGCATCTCGACGCCATGGCGCGCGAGCGCCGAAGGCAGCGCGCCGGCGACGTCGGCGAGGCCGCCGGTCTTGACGAGGGGAAAGACCTCGGAGGCGACCGAGAGAACTTTTCGGCCGGCGACGCGGCTCAACTGGCGAGCCGGTCGATCATGCTTTGGGTGATCAGGCATATGCCGCGCTCGCTGCGACGGAAGCGCTGCGCGTCGCGGTCGAGATCCTCGCCGACGACGAGGCCGGGCGGAATCTTGACGCCACGGTCGACGACGACTTTTCGAAGCCGCGCGCCGCGTCCGACGTCGACGTAGGGCATGATCACGGCCTCGTCGATTTCGGCATAGGAGTGCACGTGCACGCCGGTGAAGAGAAGCGAGCGGCTGAGCTTCGCGCCGGAGATGATGCAGGCACCCGAGACGAGCGAGTTGACGGCCATTCCGCGCCGGTCCTCGTCATCGAAGACGAATTTTGCCGGCGGCGTGATCTCGGCATAGGTCCAGATCGGCCAGTCGCGATCGTAGAGATCGAGTGCCGGAACCGGCGCGGTCAAATCGACATTCGCCTCCCAATAGGCGTCGATCGTCCCGACATCGCGCCAATAGACCTCGGCGTCCTCGCTTGAGCGGACGCAGGAGCTCCCGAAGCGGTGCGCGACTGCTTTCCCGTTCTTCACCAGATGCGGAATGATGTCGCGACCGAAGTCGCGGCTCGAATTCGGGTCGGCTGCGTCGCGGCGGAGCTGATCGAACAGGAACTTCGTCTCGAACACGTAGATGCCCATCGAGGCGAGCGCCATCTCCGGCTTGTCGGGCATGCCGGGCGGGTCCTTCGGCTTCTCCAGGAATGAGGTGATGCAATCTTGCGTGTCGATTGCCATCACGCCGAAGCCGCTCGCTTCCATGCGTGGCACCTCGATGCAGCCGACCGTCACGTCCGCGCCGGTCTCGACGTGCTGCCGGAGCATGCGCTCGTAATCCATCTTGTAGACGTGGTCGCCGGCGAGGATCACGACGTAGTTCGGCCGATAGCTCGCGATGATGTCGATGTTCTGGAAGACCGCGTCGGCGGTCCCGGCGTACCACATGGTCTCCGACACACGCTGACTTGCGGGCAGGATGTCGAAGCTCTCGTTCCGCTCCGGGCGGAAGAAGTTCCACCCGCGCTGGAGATGGCGGATCAAGCTGTGCGCCTTGTATTGCGTCGCCACGGAGATGCGGCGGATGCCGGAGTTCAGTGCGTTCGAGAGCGCGAAATCGATGATCCGCGACTTGCCGCCGAAATAGACTGCCGGCTTGGCGCGCTTGTCGGTCAGCTCCATGAGCCGGCTACCGCGCCCGCCAGCAAGCACATAGGCCATTGCGTCACGCGCCAGCGGCCGTCCGTCCACGTCGATGCCAGGCATGCCGTGCCCTCCCGCTTTCCGCCCACTATCGGGGCTTCGGAAATGGAGGGCAACTCCTGATCGACGCGCCGCTCAAAACCCGGTTTACGCGCCGGAAACCTCGCGGCCCTAGGGAAGAGCGCAGGACGAGGCTTGGCGACCCAACATATGACGACCGACGACATTCCTCCCGCCCTTCGGTTGCGCGGGCTCACGAAGACCTTCGCCCGGCCGGCGGTCGACGACCTCGACCTGACGCTCAAGGCCGGTGAGTTCTATTCGCTGCTCGGTCCGAACGGCGCCGGCAAGACGACGACGCTTCGGATGGTCGCGGGGCTCCTCAAGCCCGACGCCGGCTCAATCGAAGTCTTCGGCATCGACGCGCTTTCCGATCCCGTGGCGGCAAAGCGGATCATGGCCTGGGTCTCCGATGAGCCGATGATCTACGAGAAGCTCACACCTTACGAATATCTGGAGTTCGTCGCCGGGCTTTGGGGCATCGAGGCTGCCGCCGCCAAGGAGCGCGCCGATGATTTGATCGGCTGGCTCGGGCTCGGACCGCACGCCAACGAGCGCTGCGAAAGCTTCTCCAAGGGCATGCGCCAGAAGGTGGCGCTCGCCGGCGCGCTCGTCCACGACCCGCGTCTCATCATCCTCGACGAGCCGCTGACCGGACTCGACGCCGGATCGGCGCGGCAGGTCAAGGACGTGCTCCTGTCGCGCGTGCGCGCCGGCAACACTGTGGTGATGACGACGCACATCCTGGAGGTCGCCGAGCGTATGGCGGAGCGGATCGGCGTCATCGCCGACGGGCGGCTGATCGCGGAGGGCACGCTCGAAGAGCTTCGCCTGAAGGCCGGGCGGCAGATGACCAACCTTGAGGACATCTTCCTGACGCTTGTTGCGGAAAAGGCGGAAGCCGCGTGAGCCAGCCCGGCTCGCTCGCCTGGATCGCGCACCACGAGCTTCGCCTTGCGTGGCGCGACTGGCTCGGGCTGATGACCGGCGGAAAACGCGCACGCATTCCGATCGTCGCGCTCGTCTTCGTCGGCATCGCGATCGGCATGCATTGGCTCGCCTATCATCTGATCGGCGCATCGGCGCCGTCCGGCGTCGATCCCGACCGGCCGACGCTCATCCTCGTCACCGGCTGCGCCATGCTCTCCTGGTCGCTGACCCTGTCGCAGGCGATGGAGATGGTGACGCGTGCCTTCTATGCGCGCGCCGACCTCGACCTGGTGCTCTCCTCGCCGATCTCCGCGCGCAAGGTTTTTGCCGTCAGGATCGCGGCAATCGCCGTCTCGACGACGGCGCTCGCGGTGCCGCTCGCCGCGCCCTTCATCGACGCGCTCGCTTATTCCGGTGGGCCGCGCTGGCTCGGCGCCTATGGCGTCGTCGTGGCGATGGGAATGGTCGCCTCGGCACTCGCGATGGCGCTGACGATGGCTCTCTTCCGCACGCTCGGGCCGCGGCGCACACGGCTTGCCGCGCAGATCATCGCGGCCGTCGTCGGCGCGGTCTTCGTCATCGGCGTGCAGGCGCTTGCGATCCTCTCCTCCAACACGCTGTCGCGCTTCGCTGCGCTGCAGTCGAATGCGCTGAAAGCCATCGCGCCGGGCGAAGCGAGCCCGTTCTGGTGGCCGGCACGCGCGATCATGGGCGATGTTCCGGCGCTCGTCGGTGTGCTTGTCGCAGGCTTCGCGCTGCTCGCCGCAGCGATGATCGCCTTCTCCGGCCGCTTCGCCGAGAACGCCACGGCGGCCGCCGGCATCTCGGCGACCACGATCACCGAGCGAAGACGAAACGACGCCTTCCGGCCCACGTCGCCGGCGCGGACGCTCCGCTGGAAGGAGTGGACGCTTCTGAAGCGCGATCCTTGGCTCGTGTCGCAGACGTTGATGCAGGTGCTCTATCTGCTTCCCCCTGCCCTCCTTCTCTGGCGGAATTTTGGGAGCAGCGGCGAGACGCTGCTTGTGCTCGTGCCGGTGTTCGTGATGGCCGCCGGTCAGCTTGCCGGCGGGCTCGCCTGGCTCGCCGTCTCCGGTGAAGACGCGCCGGACCTCGTTGCATCCGCACCAGTGCCGGAGCGCACGATCCTACGCGCCAAGATGGAGGCAGTGCTCGGCGGCGTTTTCGTGGTGCTCGCACCGGTCATCCTGGTGCTCGCCTTTACCGCGCCGTCCTATGCGGTCGTCGCCTGCGGTGGCATTCTCGTCGCCGCCGTCTCATCGACCATGATTTAGCTCTGGTTCCGCAAGCAGGCCAAGCGCTCGCACTTCCGCCGGCGGCAAACTTCCTCGCGCGTCGCGACCTTCGCCGAGGCGTTCTCGTCGATCACCTGGGCGGCGACGGCCGGCCTCGCGGCTTCGGGGAGCTGGTTCGCGGTGGCGCCGGCCATGATCGCCTTCGGCATTCTCGGCGGCGCGCGGGCGATCCGCCCGCGGTAGAAAAGGTCCCGCTTACCTTTGTGCCGTCATGCCCGGACTCGATCCGGGCACCATTCCGGAACGCTGGTGAGTGTCGCGGCGGCCTCGGAATGGATTGCCGGGTCAAGCCCAGCAATGACGACAACGGTTGGCCCGTCGAAGGCGCCGTCTCAGCGTGAAAGGCCTTTCGCCTTCAGCTCTTCGAGATAGGCGGCCCAGCGCTGCTCGTGCTCGCGGCCGAGCTTCAGGAGATAGCCCCAGGTATAGATGCCGGTGTCGTGCATGTCGTCGAAGTGGAGGCGGATGGCATAGTTTCCCGTCGGCTCGACCGTCACGATTCCGACCGCCGTCTTGCCGCTCACCGTCTTGCGCTCTTCGGGCGAATGACCCTGCACTTCGGCGGAAGGCGAGAAGACGCGGAGATACTCGGCTGAAAGCGTGTGGCGCTCGCCGCTGTCGAACGCGACCGAAAGCGTGCGGCGGTCCTTCGAGAGACGAATCTCGGTCGGCCAGGGATCCACGCGCGGCTCGAACGCTACTTCCTTCGCTTCGCGGCGGTCGCGCCGTTGGCCGCACAGCCGCAGCCCTTCTCTTCCGTCGCCCCGACGAGCCCGCAAAGCTCCGGGTGCCCGTTGCAGCAGTCATCTACGAGAAATTCGACGAGGCCCCGCATGGCCCGAACGTCGGCCCGGTAGACGATCGAGCGGCCGGCCCGCGCACCGCGAACGAGGCCCGAGCGCGCCAGGATGCTGAGATGCGTCGAAAGCGTGTTCTGAGGGCAGCCGACCGCTTCGGCGATCGCGCCAGCCGACATTCCGTCAGGCTCGGACCGCATCAGAAGGCGCAACACTGCGAGCCGTGTCGGCTGCCCGAGCGCGGCGAATGCCGCCATCGCGAACGGGGCGGTCATCGAAGCATCGGCCGGGGGCCGGCTGACGTGGCCGACGACGGCCAATTTGCTGGTTGGCATGCGTTTCCCTTCGGCAGGCGAGTCCATCATCGCCCACAACCATGAGACTTAGGTGACAACGTCTTCACGATCCACTATCGTCCATATCGAGAAATCTCGAAGTACAGAACTTAATAGTCGGGAAGGGAGGAGACCATGAAAAGATGCGACGCGATGGTCGACGTCGGCCGCCGCCAGTTTCTGAAGGGTAGCGCGGTCGTGGCCGCCGGTGCGGCAGCGGCGAGCGCGCTCACAAGCCCGGCGCGTGCCTCCGGATCGGCCCGGGTCGCTTACCCTTCCGACCGCCTGGCAAACGTCGCCGATCTCAAGGTCAACGAGCCGGTCGAGGTCGCCTACCCGGACGCCGATGCGCCTGGTGTCCTCCTGAAACTCGGGAAGAGCGTTCCGGGCGGCGCCGGCCCGGACGGCGATATCGTCGGCTTCACGACCGTCTGTCCGCATAAGGGCTTTCCCCTCGCTTACAATTCCGACGACCGGACGCTGAATTGCCCCGGCCACTATTCACGCTTCGATCCTGAGAAGGGCGGGCTGCAAATCTGGGGCCAGGCCACACAGAACCTCCCGCAATACTCGCTGCGCGTGGACGACAAGGGCGACATCTACGCCGAAGGCGTGGACGAGCTTCTCTACGGCCGCCTGTCGAACGTGCTCTGAGGGAGGACAATCATGGCTTACAAGCGTCAGATCGACCGGCTGCCGATCATCCCGGCGAACGCCAAGGTCCAAAACGTCACCTGCCACTACTGCATCGTCGGCTGCGGCTATCACGCCTATAGCTGGGACGTGAACACCGAAGGCGGAACGGCGCCCGGCGACAACGTCTTCGGCACCGACCTCTCCAAGCAGCAGGATGCGATGACGGCCAACTGGTACGCGCCGTCGATGTACAACATCGTCAAGCAGAACGGCAAAGACGTTCACATCGTCGTCAAGCCCGACCCCGAATGCGAGGTGAACTCCGGGCTCGGCTCGATCCGCGGCGCGCGCATCGCGGAGATGAGCTATAGCCGGCAACGCAACACGCAGCTGCAGCGCCTGACCGACCCGATGGTGTGGCGCTACGGTCAGATGCAGCCGACGAGCTGGGACGACGCGCTCGATCTCGTCGCCCGCGTCACCGCGGCGGTCATCAACGAGCAGGGCGAGGACGGGCTCTTCGTCTCAGCCTTCGATCATGGTGGCGCCGGCGGCGGCTACGAGAACACCTGGGGCACCGGAAAACTCTATTTCGGCGCCATGAAGGTGAAGAACATCCGCATCCACAATCGCCCCGCCTACAATTCCGAGGTCCATGCGACCCGCGACATGGGCGTCGGCGAGCTCAACAATTGCTACGAGGACGCGGAACTGGCGGACACGATCTTCGCCGTCGGCACCAACGCGCTTGAGACGCAGACCAACTACTTCCTCAATCACTGGATTCCGAATCTGCGCGGCACGTCGGTCGCCAAGAAGAACGAGCAGCTCGCTGGCGAGCCGCACGAGCCGGGTCGCATCGTCATCGTCGATCCGCGCCGCACGGTGACCGCGAATGCCTGCGAGACGGAAGCGGGCAAGGACCGCGTGCTCCACCTTGCGATCAACTCGGGGACCGATCTCGCGCTGTTCAATGCGCTCCTGACCTACATCGCCGACCAGGGCTGGACGGACGCCGCCTTCATCAGTGCGTCGACGAACGATTTCGACAAGTCGCTGGCGACCAACCGCACCACGGTCGACGAAGCCGCGCAAATCACCGGCCTTGCCGCCGCTGACATCGTCAAGGCGGCCGAATGGATCGCCAAGCCGAAGGACGGCGGCGCCCGGCGACGCACGATGTTCGCTTACGAGAAGGGCCTGATCTGGGGCAACGACAACTATCGCACCAACGCTGCGTTGGCGAACCTCGCGCTCGCGACCGGCAATGTCGGCCGGCCGGGCGGCGGTTGCGTGCGTATGGGCGGACACCAGGAGGGCTATGTCCGGCCCGATTACCCCGGCCCGCGCCCGGCGCCCTACATCGACCAGCTCCTTATCAGCGGCCAGGGCGGCGTGCATCACATCTGGGCGTGCGACCACTACAAGACCACGCTGAACGCGCTTCAGTTCAAGCGGCGCTACAAGGAACGCACCGACATGGTGAAGGATGCCATGTCGAACGTCCCCTATGGCGATCGCGCGGGAACGGTCGATGCGATCGTGGGCGCGATCAAGAACGGCGGCCTGTTCTCCGTCGACGTCGATATCGTCCCGACCAAGATCGGCGAGGCGAGCCACGTCTGGCTGCCGGCCGCGACCTCAGGCGAGATGAACCTGACCTCGATGAACGGCGAGCGGCGTATGCGGCTGACCGAGCGTTACATGGACCCGCCGGGGCAAGCCATGCCCGACTGCCTGATCGCGGCGCGCCTCGCCAACGCTCTGGAGCGCGTATTCCGCGAGCAAGGCAAGGACAGCTACGCCGACCAGTTCAAAGGATTCGACTGGCAGACGGAGGAAGACGCCTTCATGGACGGCTACCACGCCAACGCCAACGGCGGCGAGTTTGTCACCTATGAGCGGCTGCGCGCCATGGGCACGAACGGCTTCCAGGAGCCTGCGGTCGATTATCAGGCCGGCCCGGCAGGCGAGAACAGCCGCGGAACCATGGCCGCGCCGACCGAGGGTGGCAAGATCATTGGCACCAAGCGCCTCTACACCGATGGGAAGTTCTCGACGAAGGACGGCAAGGCGGCCTTCTTCGAGACGAAATGGCGTGGGCTCGAGGCCGAGGGCAAGCAGGAGGAGAAGGACAAGTTCGCCTTCCTGATCAACAACGGCCGCACCAACCACGTCTGGCAGAATGCCTACCTCGACCAGGACGAAGAGCTGGTGATGGACCGCTGGCCGTACCCCTTCATCCAGATGCACCCTGCCGACATGGACGACATCGGCGTGAAGGAAGGGGACCTCGTCGAGGTCTACAACGACAACGGCTACACCCAGGCGATGGTCTATCCGACGCCGACCGCGAAACCGAAGGAGACCTTCATGCTCTTCGCCTACCCGATGGGTGTGCAGGGCAACGTCGTCTCCAAGGGCGTGAACGAGCTGATCATACCGAACTACAAGCAAACCTGGGGAAACATCCGCAAGCTCGCCGACGCGCCGGAAGGCGTCCGGCACTTGACCTTCAAGAGCCAGGAATACAGGGTCTAGCGGACAGTCTGCCCCGTCGCGCCGCCAAGCTTGCGGCGCGACGGGCTCAACCCCAAATAAGAATGATGGCGGAATCGGGAGACCGCGTGAGGCAGAACTTCGCCACCACCGCAGAGGCTCCGACGTCGGAGATGATTGACCCCTTCGGCCGGGCGATCACCTATCTCCGCGTGTCGGTGACCGACCGCTGCGATTTCCGCTGTGTTTACTGCATGGCGGAGGACATGACCTTCCTGCCGAGGAAGGACCTCCTGACGCTCGAGGAGCTCGACCGGCTCTGCACCGCCTTCATCGAGAAGGGCGTCAGGAAGATCCGGATCACCGGCGGCGAGCCGCTGGTGCGGCGCAACATCATGAACCTCTTCGAGGCTCTCGGTCGGCATCTTCAGACCGGCACGCTCGACGAGCTGACGCTCACCACCAACGGCTCGCAGCTCACCCGCTTCGCCGAGCCGCTCAAGGCCGCCGGTGTGAAGCGGGTCAATGTGTCGCTCGACACACTCGACCCGGAAAAATTCAAGCAGATCACCCGCTGGGGCGATTTTTCCAAGGTGATGGCCGGCATCCGCGCGGCGCAGGCCACGGGCCTTGCGATCAAGCTCAACGCCGTTGCGCTCAAGGGCTTCAACGAGGACGAGATTCCCGAGATGATCCGCTTCGCCCATGGCGAAGGCATGGACCTGACGCTGATCGAGACGATGCCGATGGGTGACATCGACGGCGACCGCACAGACCAGTACCTACCGCTCTCCCTTGTCCGCGCGCGGCTTGCCGAAGACTTCACGCTCGAAGACCTCGACTATCGGACCGGCGGGCCGGCGCGCTACGTGCGTATCAAGGAGACCGGCGGCCGGCTCGGCTTCATCACGCCTCTCACGCATAATTTCTGCGAGAGCTGCAACCGCGTGCGCGTCACCTGTACCGGCACGCTCTTCATGTGCCTCGGCCAGAACGACGCCGCCGACCTCCGCGCGCCGCTTCGCGCCTCGGAAGGCAACGAGCTTCTTTCCCGCGCCATCGACGAGGCGATCTCGCGCAAGCCGAAGGGCCACGACTTCGTCATCGACCGGCGGAGGAACGGCCCGGCCGTGCCGCGCCACATGAGCGTCACCGGCGGCTGATATCCGGATTTATCTAGCCGGCTAGGGAGTTTCTCAGGCGAACCGACGCGGCGAGATCGTTCGTGCCGAGCCTTTCGCAGCAGGCTCCGATTTGATAGAGCCCGCCCTCTCTTCTTGTCGACTCCGATGCCCCCTGCCCTATTCCGCCTCAAGGCTGATCGAGACCTGTCCCCGGCGCCTGCGCAACCGCAAGTGGCCGGATGTGGCGCTGCGGATTGCATCCTTTGACACCGGTCAACGACGTGCTGCGGGGCATTGCCGCCATGGTCGCCTCGCAACTTGCGTTCCTGCTCAACGACACCTGCGTGAAGCTGGCGAGCGAGACCCTGCCGATGGGCGAGATTGTTTTTCTCCGCGGGCTCGTCGCCCTGCTCCTGACCGGCAGCGTCCTTGTCGTCCTCGGCGCGCATCGTCACTTGGCCGAGCTCGCCGACCGCCTCGTCGGCTACCGCGTCGTCGGCGAGCTCGGCGCAGTGGTCTTCTACATCGCAGCACTGATCCATATGCCGATTGCCAATGCGACCATCATCTTTCAGGCAACGCCACTCTGCGTGACCGCCGGTGCGGCGCTCGTGCTCGGCGAGGCGGTCGGCTGGCGGCGCTGGGCGGCGATCGGCATCGGCTTTCTCGGCGTCCTCGTCGTGGTGCGCCCCGGACTCTCGGGCTTCGATGCCTATGGCATCCTGGTTCTGATCGCCGTGCTTTTCGTCACCGGACGCGATCTCGCGACGCGCGCGCTCCCTGCCTCCATTTCGACGATCCTCCTCTCTTTCGTGACGACCGCGGCTGTTACGGTTGCGGGTGCCACCTTCGCGATCTTCGAGGAATGGAAGCGGCCGAGCGCGGTCTCCTTCGCGGAGATCGCCGCCGCGGGTGCGCTTCTCTCGGTCGGCTATATCGCCGTCATCATCGCCATGCGCCGCGGCGATATGTCGGTGACAGCCTCCTTCCGCTACACCGCCGTCGTCTTCGCCATCGTCTCAGGCTTCCTCGTCTGGGGCGATGTGCCGGACGGGCTGACGATTTTCGGAAGCCTGGTCATCGTTTTGACCGGACTCTACACGCTCTATCGCGAGCACCGACTCGCGCGCGCCGGCCGGCCGCTTATCGCGGCGCCTGCCGCGATCGATCCGCCGACCGGAGGCTGAAGTGCGACCGACGGAGCCGCATTCGCCGGAATCCGTACCGGCCCGCGTGCGGCGCCCGCCGGTGCTTGCGCTCGTCGCAGTCTCGGCGCTCAGCCCCTTCGCGATCAACGCCGTCGTACCCTCGATGCCGGCGATCGAGCGCGCCTTCGACACCGATTACGGGCGCGTGCAACTCCTCCTTTCGATGTTCCTCGCGGCAATCGCCATCTCGCAGATCGTCATCGGCCCGCTCTCCGACCGCTTCGGCCGCCGTCCGGTGCTCCTCGTCGGCTTCGCGTTCTTCGTTGCGGCCAGCATGGCCTCGCCCTTTGCGCCGTCGATCGAGGCGCTGATCGTGATCCGCGTGGTGCAGGGTGCGACGGGCTGCGTCGGCATCGTGCTCGGGCGCGCGATCGTGCGCGACCTCTTCGAGCGGCGGCAGGCGGCAAGCATGCTCGGCTACGTGACCATGGGGCTTGCCGTCGCGCCGATGGTCGCACCGACGATCGGCGGCCAGTTGCAGGAGCTTTTCGATTGGACCGCCATCTTCTGGCTGATGGCGGCGCTCGGGGTCGCGTGCTTCGCGGTCACCTGGACGCACGTGCCGGAGACCAACTTCCGGCCGACGAAGACGCTTAGCTTCGGATCGATGTTCCGCGACTTCTCCGTGCTCGCCTCCGACGTCGACTTCCTGCTCTTCACCGCATCGAGCAGCCTGTCGACCGGCATCTTCTTCGCCTTCCTCGGGGGCGCGCCCTACGTCTCGGAGCGCATGCTGCATCTCTCCCCCGGCATCTACGGGCTCTGGTTCGGCGTCGCGCCGATCGGCTACGTGATCGGCAACTACATCTCCGGCCGCTTCACCGAGCGCTACGGCGTTGCCCGCATGATTCTTTGGGGCGCGCTGGTCGGCCTCGTCGCAGCGGCGCTGCCGGGGCTCTTCTTCCTCTTCGGGCACGCGAGCGCCGCGACCCTCTTCATGCCGATGATGCTGATCGGCATCGGGAACGGCCTGACGCTTCCGAGCGCGATCTCCGGCGCGATCGGCGTGCGGCCGGAAATCGCCGGCGCCGCTTCGGGGCTCTCCGGATCGGCGCAGATCGGCACCGGCGCAATACTTTCGGCAGTCACCGGCGCGGCTCTTGCGCAGGGCTCGGCCACGCCGATGTTCGTCTTGATGGCGGTCGCCGCGGTGCTCGCCCTCATCGTGGCGGTCGCGGTCTCCTGGCGAAACCTGCGCTAGCGCGCCGCCTATTCCATCACGATTTTCGGCGGCTGCCGCGCGCCACCCTGCTCAGCCTTGACGCGCGCCCAGGCGTTTTCGGCGACCCGCCGGAACGCCGCGGCGTGCTCGCTGTCAGGCTCTGCCGCGACGACCGGCGTGCCGGCGTCGGAGAGTTCGCGGATGCGCATGTGAAGCGGCACCGCGCCGAGAAACGGAACGCCGACGCGCGTGGCTTCGTGCTCGGCGCCACCGTGCCCGAAGATGTCGCTCCGCTCGCCGCAGTGCGGGCAGATGAAATAACTCATGTTCTCCACGATGCCGAGCACCGGCACGTCGACGCGCTGGAACATGGCGAGTCCTTTCCGCGCGTCGATCAGCGCGAGGTCCTGCGGCGTCGACACGATGACGGCGCCGGCGAGCGGCACCTGTTGCGCCATCGTGAGCTGCGCGTCGCCGGTGCCGGGCGGCATGTCGACGACAAGCACGTCGAGCTCGCCCCAAGCCACTTCGCGCAGCATCTGGACCAGCGCCGACTGCACCATCGGCCCGCGCCAGATCATCGGCGTCTCCTCTTCGACGAGGAAGCCGATCGACATGACCTTCAGCCCGAAACCCTCCATCGGCTTCAGGACGCGCCCGCCGAGCGCCTCCGGTCGCCCGCGAAGCCCGAGCAGGCGCGGCATCGACGGCCCGTAGATGTCGGCATCGAGGATGCCGACCTTGAGCCCGAGCCCGGCGAGGCCGAGCGCGAGATTGACGGCGACCGTCGATTTGCCGACGCCGCCCTTGCCGGAGGCAACCGCGATCATGGCGCCGACACCGGGCACACCGGCCTTCGGCGCCGGCGCGCCATGCCCCGCTTGCGCTACGCGCTGCTGCGGCGCCGTCTGGCGCGGCGGCGGCGCGGATGGGCCGGCGCCGGGCCTGCGCTCGGCGGTCAGTGCGACCATCGCCTGGGTGACACCTGGGACAGCGCGGACCGCCGCCTCGGCGGCTTGACGGAGCGGCTCGAGCTCGCGCGCGCGCTCCGCCGGCACGGAGATCGACAAGATCACCTTGCCGTCGGAAACGACGATGTCGGAGACGAGGCCGAGGCTGACGATGTCGGCGGAGAGATCCGGCCCCTTGACGCGCTTCAGCGCCTCGCGAACCTGATCCTTGGTGGGTGAAGGCATTGGTTTGACCTGACTGCTCGGCTGGTGACATATGATTTCCACGGCACGAGATCAAACGGCGCACCGTTCGTTCGCAGCCGGCAGACGAGTTCGCTGACCGTTTTTCTTTGCGGCGCAAGCCGCCATTTGGCAGATCGGCATGGCAGATTCGGAGGGCAGTTTCGGGCCGCATACCGGCGTCGTTCTCGCCGGCGGCCAGAGCAGCCGGATGGGCGTCGAGGACAAGGCATTGATGCCGCTTGGCGGCAAGCCGATGATTGCGCGTGTCATCGAGAGGCTGCGGCCGCAGGTCGAGCGGATCGTGATCAGCGCCAACGGCGACCTCTCCCGGTTCTCCGCCTTCGACCTGCCGATCGTCCCCGACATGTTCGAGGGTTTCGTCGGGCCGCTCGCCGGGCTTCACGCCGGCATGCGCTGGTCTGAGGCAAATTTCCCGGAAGCGCGTTTCATCGTCAGCGTGGCGGCCGATACTCCGTTCTTCCCCGCCGACCTCGTCGCGCGGCTCTCGGAGGGCTGCGGACGCGACGAGAACACGGTTGCGCTCGCGGCGTCGACCGCCGGCACACATCCGATCTTCGGCCTTTGGCCGGTGAAGCTCGCCGACGGCCTTGAGCGACTTCTGACGAACGGCAAGGCCGGCAAGATGCTCGAATTCGCCGACCGCTTCATGCGCCTGAACGTCCCCTTCGACGATATTGTGCTTCCGGACGGCAAGACCGTCGACCCCTTCTTCAACGTCAACACCCCTGAGCACGCCGCGGAGGCCGAGGCGATCGTCGCCGCGATGGAGGGGCAGCCGGCCGCAAGCCCGGTCCCCTAGCGGCATCGGCCCCAAACGTCGCAGCGAAGGAGGCTTTGCTTCCGGCCGGAATGGCGGCACACTCCTTGCACCTCTGCCGCAGGGCGGCAGATCCGGCCTGTTCGGCCGGGTGCTCACACGGAACAGGGAGCCAAAATGAGCAACAATCTGAAGCGTCTAGCGGCAGTCGCCGCCGCACTCGTCGTCAGCGCCGGGATGGCGCAGGCGAAAGACTGGACGACTGTCCGCATCGCCATGGACGCCACCTATCCGCCTTTCGAGTCGCTCGATCCGAGCGGCGCCATCGTCGGTTTCGACAAGGATATCGCCGATGCGCTCTGCAAGCAGATGAAGGTGACCTGCGAGTTCACCAACCAGGCTTGGGATGGCATCATCCCGGGACTGCTCGCCAACAAATACGACGCGATCCTCTCTTCAATGTCGATCACCGAAGAGCGCAAGAAGCAGATCGACTTCACCGAGAAGTACTACAACACGCCGCCGGCGATCGCCGTGCCGAACAACTCGCCGCTGAAGGGCGTCACGCCGGACGATCTCAAGGGGGCCACGATCGGCGCCCAGACATCGACGACGCACGCCAATTACGCGCAGGAGAAATTCCCCGGCGCCGATGTGAAGATCTATCCTTCGCCTGACGAGTACAAGCTCGACCTCAGCAACGGCCGCCTCGACGCAGCGATTGACGACGTCGTCGTGCTCGACGAGTGGACGAAGAGCGACGCCGGCAAGTGCTGCAAGGTGCTGGGCGTGCTTCCGATCGATCCGGTCATCAACGGCGTCGGTGCCGGCGTCGGCCTGCGCAAGGAAGACAGCGATCTGAAGGCGATGTTCAACGCCGCGATCGACGCGATCCGCGCCGATGGGACCTACAAGGCGATTAACGACAAATACTTCTCGTTCGACGTCTACGGAAGTTGAACCGCGTGGACATGTAAGCAATGCTGCGGCGGGGAACGTTTCCCCGCTGCTTGTTTATGGCCGAGACGACGTGAGGGGGTTCGCGCCGGCTGATGCCTGATCTCTTGCATCTTCTGTCGTTCGGCCCGGAGGGATGGGGCGACGAGATACTTGCCGGCACGTGGCTGACGATCAGGCTGGCGCTCGCGACGCTGCCCTTCGGGCTTGTATTGGGCTTCTTCGTCTCTCTCGCAAAAAGAAGCCAGGCGGCGTGGCTGCGCATTCTCGGCGAGGCCTTTTCCACCATCTTCCGCGGGCTGCCGGAGCTGTTGACGATCTTCATCGTCTATTTCGGCGCGTCGCTCGGCTTTCAATGGCTGGTCAGGCTGTTCTCCGACGCGACCGTCGAGATCAGCGGCTTCGTGGCCGGTGTCATCGCGCTCGGTGTGGTGTTCGCGGCTTACGCGAGCGAGGTCTTCACCGCCGCCTTCAACGGCATCGCGAAGGGTCAGTGGGAAGGCGGAGCCGCCATCGGCCTTCGCCGCGGCCAGACGATGCGGCTCGTTGTCTTCCCGCAGCTCATGCGGCTGGCGCTGCCGGGGCTCGCCAATCTCTGGCTCATCCTCTTGAAGGACACGTCGCTCGTCTCCGTCATCTCGATCAACGACCTGCTCCGGATGACCTATCAGGCGGTCAGCTATACGAAGCAGCCGTTCTTCCTCTATTTCGTCGCCTGCATGATCTACCTCGTGATGTCGATCATCTCGTCCTTCGGCATCACGGCCATCGAGCGCTGGGCGGAGCGCGGCGAGCGGGAGCGCACAACGACGCGGCAGGCCGCGCCCGTCGCGCAAGAAGAGGCGGCGGTACAGTGATGCCCGACCTCCTGCAGCGCTATGGGCTGAAGCTGCTCGACGGTCTCGGCGTGACGCTCGAGCTCGTCGCCATCTCGATCGTCTGCGGCGCGATCCTGGCAATTCCGATCGCCATGGCGCGCCTATCGAAGAGCCGCATCATCTCCGGCATGGCCTTCGGCTACGTCTACTTCTTCCGCGGCACGCCGCTCTTGGCGCAGCTCTTCCTGATCTACTACGGTGCCGGCCAGTTCGTCGGGCCGCTCAAGGCGATGGGGCTTTGGGGCTTCTTCCGCGACGCCTTCAATTGCGCCGCCTTCGCCTTCACCATCAACACCGCCGCCTACCAGGCCGAGATCTATCGCGGCGCCATCCGCTCGGTGCCGCGCGGCCAGTGGGAGGCGGCGCGCTCGCTCGGCCTTCATACCGGTGCGACGCTTCTCAAGGTCGTCTTCCCGCAGGCCGCGATCATCGCGCTTCGGCCGCTCGGCAACGAGATCATCCTGATGATCAAGGGCTCTGCCGTCGCGAGCATCGTCACGGTCTTCGATCTGATGGGCGAGACGAAGCTCGCGTTCTCGCGCAGCTACGATCTCACGATCTACCTCTACGCCGCGGTGCTCTATCTCTTGCTTGTCGAAACGCTCCGCCGCGTCTGGAACATCCTCGACGCACGCCTGACGCGGCACCTTCGCCGCGACACGCGCCCGCAGCCGGCCAAGGCTGCTGACCTCGTGCCCGCGACGCGCTAGACCCAAGTCTCGTTTCAGACCAACCGGAGAAAGACATGGCCAAGGTCGCCTTCATCGGGCTCGGCGTGATGGGCTATCCCATGGCGCGACACCTCGCCAAGAAGGGCGGACACGAACTGACCGTCTACAACCGCACTGTGGAAAAGGCCGCGAAGTGGGTGGCGGAGAACGGCGGCCGTCACGCCGACACGCCGCGCGCTGCCGCCGAGGGCCAGGATTTCGTCTTCTCCTGCGTCGGCAACGACGACGATCTGCGCTCGGTCGCGCTCGGCGACGAAGGGGCGATCGGCGGCATGAAGTCCGGCGCGATTCTGATCGACAACACCACGGCGAGCGCGGCGGTGGCGCGCGAGCTTGCCGCGGCGGCGGGGAAACGCGGTGTGGGATTCCTCGACGCGCCGGTCTCCGGCGGTCAGGCGGGCGCGGAGAACGGTGTCCTGACCGTGATGGTCGGCGGCGAGCAGGCGACTTACGACAAGGCAAAGCCGGTCATCGACTGCTACGCGCGCATGATCGGGCTGATGGGCCCGGTTGGTGCCGGCCAGCTCACCAAGATGGTCAACCAGATCTGCATCGCCGGGCTCGTCCAGGGGCTCTCGGAAGGCATCCACTTCGCCAAGAAGGCGGGGCTCGACGTCGAGAAGGTGATCGGCGTGATCTCCAAGGGCGCGGCGCAGTCGTGGCAGATGGAGAACCGCTGGAAGGCGATGAACGAAGGTCACTTCGCGCACGGCTTCGCGGTCAACTGGATGCGCAAGGACCTCGCGATCTGCCTCGACACGGCGCGCGCGAACGGTGCGCACCTTCCGGTCGCCGCGCTCGTCGACCAGTTCTACTCCGAGGTCCAGGCGATGGGCGGCCAGCGTTGGGACACGTCGAGCCTGATCGCGCTGCTTGAGCGGAAGTAGTCTTTGAGCCAAGGGCCCGACGCGCGAGACCTCGGCAAGGAAACGAAGGCGGTTCTCGCCGAGCTGAAGTCGCTCGGCTCCGAGAAGAACCGCGCGGGCCAGGCGCGCTTCGGCATCAACACCAAGCGCGCCTACGGCGTCTCGATCACCAATCTCCGGCCAATCGCGCGACGGCTGAAGCGCGATCACGATCTCGCCGCGGCGCTTTGGGCAACCGCCGTGCATGAGGCGCGTATCCTCGCTGCCTATGTCGACGAGCCTAAATTGGTGACGTCGGCGCAAATGGACGCCTGGGTCGCCGACTTCGACTCCTGGGACCTCTGCGACCAGGTCACCAACAACCTCTTCGCCCGCACCCCGCATGTGCAGAAGAAGATCAGGAAATGGGCAAAGGACGGCCGCGAGTTCGTGCGCCGCGCGGCCTTCGCGCTGCTTGCGGCACACACTGTGCACGGCAAGAGCGTGCGCGACGCGAATTTCCTGCAGTACCTGCCGCTGATCGAAAGATACGCGACCGACCCGCGGAATTTCGTGAAGAAGGCCGTGAACTGGGCACTGAGACAGATCGGCAAGCATTCGCTCGCGCTCCACGCCCCTGCCCTTGCGCTCGCCGAGAAGCTAGCGACGTTCGACGACAAGACGGCGCGCTGGATCGGCAAGGACGCGGCGCGGGAACTCTCCGACCCGAAGCAGATCGCGCGGCTTCGGCGCTAGCGCCTCAGGCCTGCGCCAGCAGGTAGACGCCGAACGCAAGCATCGCGGCGCCGCTGATGCGGGCGATCCACTGGCCAAAGGGCCCGAGCTTCTCGACCAGAACGAAGGCGGCGATCGCTGCGCCCCATAGCAGGTTCATCACGCCGCCGACGAACATCAGGAGCATCACGACCCAGCAGCAGCCGAGACAGAAGAAGCCATGGCGAAGCCCCATCGACAGCGCTCCGCGCCTGCCCTCGCGCCAGTGGTTCAGAACGAAATCGAGCGGCGAACGGCATTTCTCAAGGCAGGCGTATTTCACCGGCGTGAATTGATAGAGCCCGGCTGCCACAAACAGCGCCCCTCCGAGAATCGCGCTCGTCGTGTCCATCATCGGGGTCATCAGCGCCGCCCGCTCAAGGCCCCATTCGGCGAAGGTGGCGGCGAGGCTGAACGCGCCCCAAGCCGTGAGATAGCCGGCGGCGAACACCGCCGTCGGAGCGTAGGGCCGGCCCTGCGCGCGCTTGCGCCGGTTGACCGTGGCGAAGGTCAGGACGATCGGAGCGGCGCTCGGCACCATCATCCCCACCATCATCACGCACCACATGACGAAGATCAGGGCGAAATGCGTTGCGGTCCACGGTGTCGGACCGGCGGACATGACCATGCCGGGCATGCCGGGCATGTCGTTCGGGCCGGACATCCCCGCCATTCCGCGGGCCTGGAGCCACAGATAGAGCCAGGCGATTGCCGTCACGCCGACGAGTGCCGCGACGATCGTCAGCCGCTCGCGCCGGAGCAGCGGTTCTGAAGACGATGTCGCGGAGTCGTTCGAGATGTCGGTCATTCGGGAGCTCGTGGATCGGAGGGCGTACCCCGCACCGCTCAGACTTCCCAGTTGAAAGATGCGAAGTGGCCGTTGTTGCCCTTGCCGTCGAGGTCGTCGTCGAGCCCGAAGCCGTGGACGTGCAGCGCGGTGGACTGCGCCAAGGCCACCCGTCGGTTCGCGGGATGCTCGGTGTTGTCGATGAATATGGGGCTGCCCTTTTCGCTCTTCGACGGCACGCCTTCAATCGTAAGGGACACAGTACCCGGGATCGATGCGGAACGCCGGAGCCCCTCCATGGTGAACTCGATCGGCTCGAACGCGACCCCGCGGAAATCGCTCACCAATGTGTCGCGGATCATTGCGGGAGGGCCGCCCGCCTCGCCGCTGACGATTGCGGCGAGCGCCTTGCGCTGCGCATCGTTCGCCTTCTCGTCGACCACGCCGGCGAAGATCCAGTTGCCGTCCGACATGACCTTGCCCGAACGGATGAAGAGCGCGAACTTCAGCCCGGCGAGCCGCGTGTCGCCAAAGTGGCCCTCGTCGATCCGATACACCTGAATCGAGGTGCAGTGGTCGTGCGTCACCGCCCCTTGCGAGTTGGTGTAGATACAGGGGCAGAGGTAGTCGCAATTGCAGCTCTCCATGAACTGCCCGCTCAGCTTCCACTTCGCTTCCGGCATTTCCCTCCCCCTTCTGCCGAGACGTCGAAACCGACGGTTCGTCCGACCCGCGCGCTCTTCTGTCAACTTGTCTTGCCGCGCGGTGTCGGAATCCGCAGCCGCGCCTCAGGCGCGCTGCTTCGCGAGCGGATCGAGCTGCATGTAGCCGAGCGGCAGCGCCGTCTCGTTCTTGATCGTCTCCATCGCGAAGGCCGATGACACGTCCATGATGTCGATCTTCGACACGAGCTTCTTGTAGAAGGCGTCGTAGGCCCCGATGTCGGGCACCACCACCTTCAACAGATAGTCGATCTGCCCGCTCATCCGGTAGAACTCGATCACCTCGGGAAAATCGCCGATCACCTTGGCGAAGCGCGTCAGCCAGTCCTCGTTGTGCTGGTTGGTGGTGATCGACACGAAGACCGTCACCTTGGCGTTGACCTTCGCCGCGTTCACGACGGCGACGCGCCCCTTGATGACCCCCTCCTCCTCCATCTTCTGGATGCGGCGCCAGCAGGGCGTGGTCGAGAGGCCGACACGACGGCCGATCTCGGCGACGGGCACGGTCGCGTCTTCCTGCAGAATGGTGAGGATCATGCGGTCGAGGCGGTCCATCGCTGGCGTTCCTGACGAGATTCTATTTCCATCCTCTCCTGAACCGAATCCGATCGCCGCGCAATATTTCCGGAATCCGCGCGAAGTTCGAACGGATTTTCTCCAAATGCGGGTAGATCACCCCCTCGCCCGCACTCCCGTTCTCATCGACCGCTCGCTCGCGGCCGCACCGGCCCGGCCACCGCGCTTAGGCGATCCTTAACCAGTACACCTCGCGCAATCTTAACGGGGAGCGTGCAATCCCTTGAAAAAGCGAACGAAAAGATCGTCAGGCCCGGCATGGTCGACAATGAGGAGGCGGTAGCGGCCTCCGTATCCGTTCCCGAGTCGCCCGCCGCCCGGCGGCGCATGATCATGCGCGCGCTCTTGGGCCACCTTCCGGAAAACAGCGACCCGCGGCGTAGCCTCTTCCATTTCGAGCAGGAGATGGCGGAGCAGTTCGCCAAGAACCGCCTCTCCTCCTACGCCGTCATCCCGGTGCTCGTGATCTCGATGGGTGTCGCGATCGGCGTGCTCGGCAGCCCGCTTGTCGCGGTCGCCTGGGTGACGCTCGTCCTTGCGCTGCATGTCTATGCGTTGAGCGCGTCGCGCCGGTTCCTGCGCGAGGGCCTGGAGTCGGAGAGCCTCTACGTCTGGAAGCGGCGCTTCGTGAACCGCGACCTCGCCTACGGTCTCTCCTGGGCGATCTTTCCGCTTCTGATCCCACCCGGCCTGACCGTCGAGATGGCGGGTGGCATCGCGGTCGTCCGTCTCGCCGCCGTCATCGTCGTGCTCTCGGTCGGTGCGCTGCTCTCCTCGCCGATCCCGGCGGCCGCCGTCGCGAGCACGCTGCCGATCGCGCTTTGCATGGCGGCGGTCCACATCGTCGACCCGACGTTCTTCAACATCACCGTCGCGCTCTGCACGCTGACCGCCGAGGTCCTCTTCCTCTACATGACGAGCCATCTCTACGAGCAGAACGCGCGAAGCCTCGCCTACCGTGCCGAAAAGGATGCGCTTTTCGCCGAGCTCGAGCAGGCGAAAGCCGTCTCCGACGAAGCGCGGCGGCGCGCGGAGGCGGCGAACATGGCGAAGTCGCAGTTCCTGGCGACGATGAGCCACGAGCTCAGGACACCGCTCAACGCCATCCTCGGCTTCTCCGACCTGATGCGCGGCGAGATGCTCGGTCCGATCGGCAACGAGGCCTACAAGACCTACCTCGACGACATCCATTCGAGCGGGCAGCATCTCTTGCGCATCATCAACGACATCCTCGATCTGTCGCGCATCGAGGCGGGGAAGCGGGTGCTTCGCGAAGAGCTGACGTCGCTGACGGAGGTCGCGCGCGAGGCCTGCTCGCTGCTTCACCTGAAGGCGCGGCAGAAGGAGATCGAGGTCAAGGAGGTCCTCGAGGAGAACCTTCCGAAGATCGTCATCGACGAGCAGGCGATGCGGCAGGTCATCCTGAACCTCGTCTCGAACGCACTGAAGTTCACGCCGGAGAAGGGCGAAGTGACGGTGAAGGTTGGCCGCACCAAGTCCGGCGGCCAGTACGTCGCCGTGCGCGACAACGGGCCGGGCATCCCCGAGGCGGAGATCCCGGTCGTGCTCTCCGCCTTCGGCCAGGGCGCCATCTCCATCAAGACCGCCGAGCAGGGCACCGGCCTCGGCATCCCGATCGTGCAGGCGCTCATGCACATGCATGGCGGCAACTTCACTCTCCGAAGCCGCGTCGGCGAAGGCACGGAAGCGATCGCCACGCTGCCGTCAAAGCGCGTCGTCTCCGCCTTCACCCGCGAGGTCCGCCCCCGCACCCCGGCGCACCGGCGCACGCCCGTGGCGCTCAGGCGAGCGAGCTAGTAGGCCTCAGTCTTTCCCCGCGACCCCCGCCTCCTCGAACGTCGCCATGCCGTTGTGGGCGGCGAGCGCTGCTTTGACGATGCCGGCGGCGAGGGCCGCGCCGGTCCCCTCGCCGAGGCGCAAGCCCAGATCGAGAAGCGGTGTCTTGCCGAGCTTCTGAAGCACAGCGCGATGCGCCGCCTCGGCGGAGCAATGCGCGAAGAGGCAGTGGTCGATCGAGCGCGGATCGAGCGCGTGGAGGATTGAAGCGGCCGCCGTCGTGACGAAGCCGTCGACGATGACCGGCACGCGCTCCGTCCTGGCCGCGATCACGGCGCCGACCATCGCGGCGATCTCGCGCCCGCCGACGCGCCGGAGCACTTCGAGCGGCTCGCGGTTGTCGCCGATCCGCGCTACGGCAGCCGCCACTGCATCGGCCTTGCGCCGCAAACCCGCGTCATCGACGCCCGTGCCGCGCCCGACCCAATCCCGAGCGTCCCCGCCGTAGAGCGCGTGATAGATCGCCGCGGCGACCGTCGTATTGGCGATCCCCATCTCGCCAAGGCAGAGCAGATCGACGCCGCCGGCCACCGCTTCCATGCCGTAGGCGATCGTCGCCGCGCAGCCCTTCTCGTCGAAGGCGTCCTCCGCGACGATGTCCGGCGTCGGATGATCGAGCGCCAGTTCGAAGACTTTCAAGCCGAGCCCTTGAGCCGTGCAAAGCTGATTGATCGCGGCACCGCCGGCGGCAAAATTCGCCACCATCGCCTTGGTGACGGATTGCGGAAAGGCGGAGACGCCGCGCTCGGCGATGCCGTGGTTCGTCGCGAAGACGGCAACGAGCGGGCGCGTCACCTCCGGTTTCGAGCGGCCCTGCCATTCGGCAACCCAGGCTGCGATCTCCTCGAGCCGGCCGAGGCTCCCCGCCGGCTTCGTCAGCACGGCGTCGCGCGCCGTGACCGCCTCGCGCGCTTTCAGATCGGGCCCCGGAAAGCCGGCGACGAGCTTTCGGATGTCGTCGAACGGTAGGCCGCTTGCGGTTGATGTCATGCGGCCCTCCACGCCGGAAATCGCCGGAGGTTCTCCCGGCGGGTCGGCGGGTTTATAGGTCGGGCGCTGGCGGGGCAATGGCTTCAATGCGTCGCCGACCGGTCCGAAGACGAAAGTCCAGATGCCCGACATCGCCGCGCGCCTCCGCTCGCTCCCCGCCGACACGCTGACGGCGCTCGCCTTCTTCTCGCGTATTCCGGTCAGGCCTGAGCCGACCTCCTTCGACCTTCGCCGCACGGCCGGCGCCTGGCCGGTCGCAGGCTTCGGGCTGGCGCTCGCGCCGGCGCTTCTCTTCCTGCTCGCCCGCTTCTTCTGGATCGCTCCCATGGTCGCCGCGGTCCTTGGGCTTGCCTTGATGGTGGTCCTGACCGGAGGCATGCACGAGGACGGGCTCGCCGACACGGCCGATGGTTTCGGCGGCGGAACGACGCGCGCGGAGAAGCTCGAATTGATGCGCGACAGTCGGCTCGGCACGTTCGGCGCACTGGCGCTCGGCCTCGCGCTTCTCCTGAAGGCTGGCGCGCTCGGCGCGATCGGCGTCTCGCCGTGGCGCGGCGCGCTTGCGATTCTGTGCGCCGCCGCCGTCTCGCGCGCGCTCGCGCTCTGGCATTGGAGCGCGACGATGCCGGCGCGGACCGACGGCATGGCCGCCTCGGCCGGCCGGCCTGATTCGGACTCGCTGATGGTGAGCGCCATTGCAGGCGCACTCGCCGCCCTCTTCCTCCTCTTCGCCTTCAAGCTTGCCGCACTGCTTGCGCTTCTTTTGGCGGCGGTCGGCGTGCGGCTCTTCACGCGGCTCAGCGAGAGGCAGATCGGCGGCCACACCGGCGATACGATCGGCGCGGCGCAGCAGATTGGCGAGGCGCTGCTTTTTGTCGGCCTTTCGTCTGCGGCGACTACCGTCCTCGTCTAATACGCCTTAGATTTCTCTCATGTTTGGCCTGAACGACACCGACACGCTTCGCTTCGTCTTTCTCGCTGTGCTCCTGGTGCTGCTTGTCGGCAGCATCGGCCTCGGGCGCACGCGGGGCGCGGCGAAGTTCCGCCATCTCGGCATCTGGATACTTGTCGCGGCTGCGCTCGTCATCGTCTACACGTATCGCGGGCCGGTGCTCGATATGGCGGCGCCGGTCCTGCACGAGCTGACGCCGAGCCACATCGTGGAGGTCGCCGGCCCGAACGGCGAGCATCAGCTCGTCGTTCGCCGTGCCAATGACGGGCACTTCAAGGTCGATGCGGAAGTGAACGGCGTGCCGGTGCGCTTCCTGATCGACACCGGTGCGACCACGACCGTGCTGACGGCCGCCGACGCCAAGCGCGCCGGCATCGACACGTCGACCCTCGCCTTCGACCGTGGGGTGCAGACGGCGAACGGCCTCGCGTTCTTCGCGAGGACCTGGCTGAACAGCCTCACGATCGGGCCCTACCGCCTCGCCTCCGTGCCGGTCGGCGTCATGCCGGCAGGCGCCATGGACACGAGCCTGCTCGGCATGAGCACAATCAACCGCTTCTCGAGCTGGCGCGTCGAGGGCGACCGCATGGTGCTGGTGCCCTAGCCGCAGCGGCTAGAGCAGGCTGTAGGTGAAGCGCGCCGCCATCAGCATCAGGAACGCTCCGAAGCTCACCTCGAGCTGCCGCTTCGACAGCGCGTGCGCGATGCGCACGCCGAGCGGCGCGAGGAAATAGCTGAGCGGTATGACGATCGCGACGGCAAGCAGGTTGACGTAGCCGACCGAGAACGGCGGCAGGCCTTCGGCGCGCCAGCCGGCGAGCACGTAACCGAGCGTGCCCGGAATCGCGATCAGGAGGCCGACGCCGGCGGCCGTCGCCACCGCCTGGTGGATCGGCCGTCCGTAGACCGTCATGAAAGAGCTCGCCATCACGCCGCCGCCGATCCCCATCAGCGCGGAGAGGAAGCCGATGACGAAGCCGACCGCCGCGCGGACCGAGCCGGCCGGCACGTCGTCGCCGAGCCGCCAGGATTCGCGGTTGAACACGAGCCGCAGGCCGACAAGCAGCGCGATTGCCGCGAAGATCGCCCGCATCTCCGCGCCGGAGACTTTCGCCGCAACGTAGGAGGCGGCGACGACGCCGAGCGGCACCGGGATGAGCCAGCTCTTCAGAATTGCCATGTCCACCGCTCCGCGCGCCCGGTGCGCCTGAAAGGAGCGGATCGAAGTCGGGACGATGAAGGCGAGCGAGCTTCCGACCGCGACATGCATCGTCACCGCGCTCGACAATCCGAGCGCGACCAGCGCCTGATAGAGGACCGGTACGATGATGCCGCCGCCGCCGATCCCGAAGATGCCTGCGAGCAGCCCGGCAATGATCCCGGTTGCAGCAAGCGCAAGCGCGAGCGCGATAAGCTCTCCGGTGGAGATGGAAGCGATCATCGGAAGCGGCGCGAAGGGTTCGCTCCGCTTAGGCCGCTCACGCCGCCCTGTCGAGGCGCCGGGGCTCTGCGACCACGGTAAGCGCGCGCCGGATCACGTCCGCTCCCGCGCCGGAGCGCGTCCCCTCCTCCGTCAGGATGCGCCGCCACTGCCGCGCGCCCGGCCGCCCCTGGAAGAGCCCAAGCATGTGCCGGCTGACGTTGGAAACGCGCCCGCCCGCCGCAATGTGCTTCTCGGCATAGGGGATCATGCGCGCCGCCGCCGCTTCGAGCACAGGCGGCTCCGCGTCATCGCCGAGCACTCGATCGATCCCGGCGAGGATCGCCGGATGCTGGTAGGCGGCGCGGCCGAGCATCACCCCGTCAACGTTGCGAAGATGCGCGCGCACCGCATCGAGATCGCCGATGCCGCCGTTGATGCCGACGAAGAGATTTGGGAGCCGCGCCTTCAGGCGATAGACGCGGTCGTAGTCGAGCGGCGGCACGTCGCGGTTCTCTTTCGGCGAGAGGCCGGAGAGCCAGGCTTTCCGCGCATGCACCCAGAGCGCATCGGCGCCGGCGGCAAGCACCGCAGCAGCCAGCCGATCCAGCGCCTCCTCCGGGTCCTGCTCGTCGACGCCGATGCGGCATTTCACGGTGACGGGGATTTCGACTGCCGCCTTCATCGCGGCGACGCACGCGCCGACAAGCGCCGGCTCGCGCATCAGGCAGGCACCGAAGGCGCCGGACCTGACGCGGTCGGACGGGCAGCCGACATTGAGGTTGATCTCGTCATAGCCGAAGCCGGCGCCGATCCGCGCCGCCTCGGCGAGCCGCTCCGGCTCCGAACCGCCGAGCTGCAGCGCCAGCGGATGCTCTTCAGGATCGAAGCCGATCAGCCGCTCGCGATCGCCGCGGATCACCGCCTCGGCCGTCACCATCTCGGTGTAAAGCCGTGCGCGGCGCGTCAGCCCGCGATGGAAGAACCGGCAGTGCCGATCCGTCCAGTCCATCATGGGTGCGGTGGCTATTATAGGCCGTTGATATTTCAGCATTTTTACCGTATTTTCAGGCAGCTAGATCGTGTGCAAGTTCGCCTTTTGTACGCGTTTCTACGACCCGATGCGACCCTCTACGACTGCTCACTGCACACGAGGTGCACACGTTTGGCCACCTTCTCAAAGCTCCCTTCCGGCAAGTGGCGCGTGCAGGTTCGACGCAGGGGTCGCTACCTCGGCGAGACGTTCTTCCTACGCAAGGATGCCGAACTGTGGGCGCGGCGGATAGAGCGTGAAATCGACCTCGGCCGGACCCCGACACCGAAGAAGGTCCAAGGCGTCAAGACGTTCGGCGATCTTATAGACCTCCACCTTCGCGATATGAAGGAGGTGGCGAAGCCGATCGGCCGCTCCAAGGGCTTCAGCATGGACCTATTGAAGGACCGGCTCGGCAGGGTGCGCCTCGGCGACCTCGATCGGGAACGGCTGATCGAGTTCGGACGAGAGCGGGCGGCCGAGGGCGCGGGACCGGTTACGCTTGGCATCGATCTTGGCTACATCCGCACGCTCCTCGCTCACGGTGCCGCCGTCCACGGCCTGCCATTTTCGCCCGAGCCGGTAGAACTTGCGCGTATTGCGTTGAAGCGGCTCGGTTTGATCGGCAAGGGCAACGAGAGGGACCGGCGTCCCGACCGAGGAAGAGATCGACGCCCTCCTCCGCTACTTCCGCGGCAAGAACATCCCAACAATCCCGATCGAGCGGATCGTCCGCTTCGCTATTGCCACTGCTATGCGGCAGGACGAAATC
This sequence comes from uncultured Alphaproteobacteria bacterium, assembly GCA_963761005.1. GTDB lineage: Bacteria > Pseudomonadota > Alphaproteobacteria > Rhizobiales > Afifellaceae > DASWJZ01. Next base: position 146,705 of record CAVXFK010000011.1, on the reverse strand, counting down.
TGCCGGGTCGAATGGTCGGACGTCAACGCCCGCACCAGAACGCTTCTGATCCGCGATCGAAAAGACCCGCGCCAGAAGAAGGGCAACCACCAGGCTATCCCCCTCTTAGCTGTCAGCGGCTATGATGCCTGGGCGATCCTAGAGGAGCAGCGGCGGGAAACCGGCGCCGAGGTCGGCCGCATCTTTCCTTACAACGGACGGTCAGTCGGCACAGCTTTTCGAAGAGCCGTGTAGGAAGCTGAAGATCGAAGACTTGCATTTCCATGACCTGCGGCACGAAGGCACGAGCCGCCTCTTCGAGGCCGGGTTCTCGATCGAGCACGTCTCGCTCGTCACCGGCCACAAGGACTGGAAGATGCTCAGACGATACACGCACCTGAGGGCTGAGCAGCTTCACGTACTCGCGGCCAAGCTGCCGAGTGGACAAAGAGCGGTCGCGGTGCGCTAGGCAAATCGCGCGCCAGGTGCGGTGACCCAAGGCCATGAGTGATCGACTCGTGACCTCGCAGTTCTCGGTCAGATTGATGACGCGCAAACGCACTGATGGTTTGTCTTCCTTTGAAGTACCATCGGGAGCGGACGGCTACAGTGCCGTCCTCACTCCTGAAAGCGCCATCAGCTATTGGATCCGTCGGCTAACTGCGAATACCATAGCAAGTGTCAGGGTCAGCCAATATGCGAGTCCTACGACCGTGGCGACTGCCGCCGATGCGAATAGCCCACCACGCACGCCGCCAACGCGGAACGCAGCGCGTAGCGGCTCCCACGGCTCTACGCGGATGCGACCGAACGACAGCGCCGTAAGGATCAGCCGGCCCGCTTGATATCCGGCGAGTTCGTAAACGATCCAATCAAATAGAGCGGCGGCGGCTTCGATGATCCTGCGCATTCAGGTCTCTGAAATCACCTCATGCGCCTCTAAGGCGTCGGCGCGCGCTCCGGATGGAAGATGCGATGTTTGCATCTCTAAGTTTCCGCGCGACGCTCGCCAGCGCATTGAGTTGGTCGACCTTCGGCAGCATCCGGAAGGAGAAGCAGGAATACAAGGTCGACGGGCTTCTCGTCGATCGCCGCAAAGTCGATCACCTTCTTCAACCGCGCCAGAATTCCAAACGGCTTCTCGAGGTTCGGGATGCGCGCGTGGGGGATCGCGATGCCCTCGCCCATGCCGGTCGAGCCCAACTCCTCGCGCTTGAGGATTTCGGCGGTGACGGGCCCGGCGTCCAATCCCAGCGCCGCTGCGGCCCGCTGCGAGAGCTCCCGCAGAAGCTGTTCTTTGTCTGTGGCGCGCATATCGACGATGACATTGGCCGGCGCCAGGAAATCCTTGATGTCCACTTGCCCCTCCGGATTTGAATCGCTCGGTCTTCGACACCGAGCAGGGCGAGGTTCTACTCTTTCAGCTTTCTTCAGTCCGGTGCGCGCAGTCGATAGCCGATTCCAGTCTCAGTCAGAATGTACTGGGGACGCTCGGGATCGGCCTCGATCTTCTGCCGGAGCTGCCGGACATAGACGCGCAGATATTGCGGGTCCTTGCAGTTCGTCCCAGAGCTCGCCGAGCAGGAACTTGTGGGTGAGCACCTTCCCGGCGTGCTGAACCAGGACGCGCAGGAGGTCGTACTCCTTGGGCGAGAGCTTCACCTCCTCTTCGCCGACCTTCACAATCCGCCGCACCAGATCCACGGAAAGATCGTCGACCTGGAAGATCGGGCCGCTCGCCCTGCACCTGGAGCTGATGCCGCACGGCGGCCCGCATCCGCGCGAAAAGCTCCGCCATGCCGAACGGCTTTGTGATGTAATCGTCGGCACCGAGATCGAGCGCCGCTACCTTGCCCGCCTCGTCGCCGCGGCTCGAGAGCACGACGATCGGGACGTGTTCGTTGCGCCCGCGGATCATCCGAAGAAGCTCGATGCCCTCGATGTCCGGAAGGCCGAGGTCGAGGATGATCAGGTCGGGGTTCTGGTCCAGCAACTCGAGCCCGGCTTTGCCGTTGGGGGCCTCCAGGATGTCATGCCCCTGCGTGCTCAGCCCCATACGCAGGAGCTTGCGGATGGGCGGCTCATCGTCGATGACCAGCACACGGAGCGAAGGGGCGGTCATGCCGCCGTGTCCAGCTGCCGAGGCTCTGCCGGAACCGGCAGCGTGATCGTGAAGACGGCTCCGCTCCGGTCGGTGCGGTTGGCCGCGCTGACCGTGCCGTGCATGGCCTCGACGAAGCCGCGGGAGATGGCCAGGCCGAGGCCGGTCCCGGCCTGGACCTGATCCGCCTTCTGCGCCCGATAGAACTTGTCGAAGATGTGCTCCAGCTCCGCCGCGGGGATGCCGTCGCCCTCGTCGAGAACCTGGAGATGGACGGTGTCCTGTTCCTGCCAGCTCGCGATGCGGATCGTCGTCCCAGCCGGCGCATATTTGGCCGCGTTGTCGAGGAGGTTGAACAGCACCTGCTCGAACAGGACGGCGTCGAGCTGCAGCATCGGCAGGTCGGCGGCGATCTCGACCTCAACCTCGTGCTGCGCCAGGATTCTCGCTGCGCGATGCAGCGCGCTGCCGACGATCTCTCCGACATCGTGCGGCGACAGGTTCGGAGCGACGGCGCCGGATTCGAGCTTGGTCATGTCGAGCAGGTTGGCGATGAACCGGTTGAGCCGCTCGGACTCCTCGATGACAGTCGCGAGCAGCTCGACCTTCTGTGCATCGGTCAGATCAGCCGAGAGATCGCGCAACGTGCCCGCCGCTCCCAGGACAGAAGCGAGCGGGGTCTTCAGATCGTGCGAGATCGAGGTGAGCAGTGCCGTTCGCAGCCGCTCGGCTTCGACGGTGCGTTTGACGCGGACCATATCCTCAACCAAGTGAACTCGTTCGATGGCGAGCGCTGCCTGATCGGAAAGCGCGTCGAGAAGTCGGCGCTGATCGGGCGTCAGAAGCGGTCCCGGCTTGTCGCTGTCGATGCCGATCACGCCCACCAGCCCGCTCCCGGTTCGCATAGGCAGGAACAGGCGCTTCGCACCGGTGAGCGTATCCGATCCACGCCCCGCAGCGCGGTTGTTCTGCCATGCCCATTTCGCCGCGGCGAGATCGGCTTCATCGAGGATGTTCTCCGGAGGATAGCCGGCCTTAACGGCGATTGTGCCGTCCTCGGGGAGGAGCAGAACAACGCGCACCTTCAGCATCAGAGCGGTCTGGTAAGCAGTTGCCCACAGCACGTCGTCGAGCGTGCCGACGCCGGCGAGCTTGCGGCTGAAGACGTAAAGCGACTCAGTGGTACGCGCACGCGCCATGGCTGCCACTGCCTGGACACGGGCGCGTGCTGCGACGTTGGAGACGACCATCGCCACGATCGTGAAGAAGATGACCGCCAGTACGTACGACGGGTAGGCGATCTCGAACGTGTAGTAAGGAGGCGTGAAGAAGAAGTTGTAACAAAGCCCCGACAGGACGCTGGCAAACAGCGATGGCCACAGGCCGAAGCGCACGGCGATGCCGACGACCGCCATCAGGAAGATGAGATCGACGTTCTCGATCCGAATCCACCGCCAGAACAGCTCGCCGATACCGACCGCGGCGGCGACTGCCAGCAGGGCGGCGGCGTAAGCGCGCAGATCGAAAGAAGGCGGCTTTTCGGCGGGGCGGACCGTCTTCTTCGGGATCGGCTCGCCTTCGACCGCCTCGCCGGCAATCACGTGAACGCTGATATTGCCGGCGCGGCGCATGAGGTCGTGCACGACAGAGCCGTGCAGGATTTCGAACCAGCGCGTCCGCGAGGATCTTGCCGATGATGACATGCGTGGCGTTGTTGGCCTGCGCGAAGCCGATCACGTCGTCAGCGATGCGCCGATCGCCGCCCGGTATTGTGACCGGCTCGCCACCGAGGGACTGCGCCAGCCGAAGCGTGTCGGCGATACGGTCGCGCTGTTCCTCGCTAAGCTGAACGGCGCGGCGTCCCTCGACATAGAGCGCCGTCCACGGCGCGTGCAGCCTGTCGGCCAGGCGCTTGGCATAGCGCACGAGCCCTGCCGCTCGCGGATCCTCGCTGATGCAGATCACGACGCGCTCGCCTGCCGCCCACGGCCCCTGGATCGCCCGTGCCTGCATCTGCGTGCGCAGTTGCTCGTCCACGCGCTCGGCGGTGCGCCGCAAAGCGAGCTCGCGCAACGCGGTCAGATTGGCCGGCGAGAAGAAATGCTCCAGCGCCCGCTCGGCCTGTTTCGGGATATAGACCTTTCCTTCCTTCAAGCGCTGGATCAGGTCGTCCGGCGTGATGTCGACCAGTTCCACGGCATCGGCGCGATCGAAGATGGAGTCCGGCACCGTCTCGCGGACGCGCACGCGGGTGATCTGCGCGATGACGTCGTTCAGGCTCTCGAAGTGCTGGATGTTGACGGTGGTGTAGACGTCGATGCCCTGCTCCAGCAGCTCCTCGACATCGAGATAGCGCTTCGGATGCCGGCTACCCGGCGCGTTCGTGTGCGCGAGCTCATCGACCAAGGCGATCTGCGGTCGCCGGGCAATGATGGCGTCGAGGTCCATCTCCTCCAGCCGCTGGCCCTTGTATTCGACCCGCTGTCGCGGCACGGCCTCCAGGCCCTCAAGGAGCGCCTGCGTCTCCTTCCTGCCATGCGTCTCCACGACACCGACGACGACATCGTAGCCGTCGCGCTTGCGCGCGCGAGCTGTCTCCAGCATCGCATAGGTCTTGCCGACGCCGGGTGCCGCACCGACGAACACCCGGAGCTTGCCCTGGCGGCCCTCCTCTTGCCGGGCAACCTCCAGCAAGGCCTCCGGCGAGGGCCGCTTGTCGTCGTTGCGCCGCTCTTCAGGCATCACGGTTTCACGCTACGGACTTCGCATCCCAACGTAGCGCATCCCGCGGTCATCCGCGCCGCTCATTGGCTTGACCCAGGCTGATCCAGCGCGAGATTAAGCTCCAGCACGTTCACGAGACGGTCGGGCGTGAGGAAGGCGCCCGGCAAAAACACGTGCCGTCCTACGACTGTCTCGACCTCGGAGAGCGGCAGGCCGCGCGCCTCGGCCACGCGCGCCGCCTGGTAGAGGGCGGCATGCTCGGAGATGTTCGGGTCCAGCCCGCCGCCTGATGCTGCCGCGAGCTCGGGAGGCAGCGGGTTCTCGGCCGTAGCGCCGTACTGGACGATGATCTCCTTCGCGCGATCGGTCAGGTCGGTGCTCGTCGGCGATTTGTTGCTGCCGCCGGCGCCGGCGGCATTGTAGTCCACCGCCGACGGCCGCGGCCAGAAGTAGCGCGGCTCAGTGAATTTCTGGGCGATCAGGCGGCTGCCGACGACTGTGCCGTCGGCTTTCGTGATCAGCGAGCCTTCCGCCGTGTCCGGCGTGATCACCCGGCCGACGCCCCAGATCACCGCCGTGTACCCGACGACGCAGACGAGCATCGTCGCGACGACGAGGCGGATGCTTGCGAAAAGCGATTGCATGTGCCTGTCCTCCGGGCTTCTAGCCCATATAGATAAGATGCTCGGCGATCGGCCCGAGTGTGGCCGCCGGGAAGAAGGTCAGAGCCCCGATGATGACGATCGTGGCGATCAGCATGCCGGCGAACGTGCCGTCCTCGACACCGAGGGTGCCAGACGATTCCGCCGTCCGCCGCTTGGTCATGAGCGAGCCGACGATCGCGAGCGGCAGGATGATCGGAATGAAGCGGGCGAGCAGCATGACGATGCCGGTCGCGACGTTCCACGGCACCGTATTGTCGCCGAGCCCTTCGAAGCCGGACCCGTTGTTGGCGCTCGCCGAGCTGAACTCGTAGAGCATCTCGCTGAAACCGTGCGGGCCGACGTTGTTCAGCGTCTCCGCGCCCCACGGCGTCGCCGCGAAGACGGCCGTGCCGCCGAGGATGAAGAGCCCGTGCGCCAGGAGCGCGAGGATGGCGAGCTTCACCTCGCGCGCCTCCACCCGCCAGCCGAGATATTCGGGCGTGCGGCCGACCATCATGCCTGCCAAGAACACACCGACGATGATGTAGAGGAACATGTTGATCATGCCGACGCCGACGCCGCCGAAATCCTCGTTGAGCCACATGCCGATCATCGGCATCAGGCCGGTCAGCGGATTGAGGCTGTCGTGCATGGCGCCGACCGAGCCGTTGCTGGTCGAGGTGGTGAGGACAGCCCATGTCGGCCCGGAGGCCGCGCCGAAGCGCAGCTCCTTGCCTTCCAGGTTCCCGACGGTCTGCTCGATCGGCAGCGCGGCAAAGGCCTGCGTCGGCGCCGTCTCGAAATAGACCGCAAACACGGTCCTCGTCAGCACCAGCGCGAGCATCACGCCAAACACCACCGCCGCGTGGCGCATGCGGCCGATGATGCGGCCGAACATCCACACGCAGGCCATCGGGATCAGGATGATCGAGATCATCTCCAGTCGCGTTGGTCCAGAAGCTCGGGTTCTCGAAGGGATGCGTGCTGTTCGGTCCGAAGAAGCCCCCGCCGTTGGTGCCGATCTGCTTGATCGCCACGAACGCAGCGACCGGTCCGCGCGCGATCGTCTGCTGAATGCCTTCGAGGGTGGTGGCCACGGCCGAACCCTGGAAGGTCATCGGCATCCCGCCGAGTAGGAAGAGGATCGCGACGACAAGCGCGACCGGGAGCAGGACGAGGAACGTGGCTCGCTGCAGGTCGACGAAGAAGTTGCCGAGAGGACGGCCGGCCAGCCCGCGTGCGAGAGCCGCCAATGCGGCAATACCGGTCGCTGCCGACACGAACTGCAGCCACATCAGCGCGGCGAGCTGCGAAAAGTAGCTCATCGAGACTTCGCCGGAATAGTGCTGCAGGTTGGTGTTGGACGTGAACGAGGCGGCGGTGTTGAAGATCAGGTCCCCGCTGATCGCGCCTTTGCCGTCGGGATTGAGCGGCAGGTATTGCTGCAGCGCCAGGATGGCGAAGCTCACGACGAACATCACGACATTGAAGACGAGCATGGCGACCATGTAGGCCTTCCAGTCCTGCGACTGCCGCGACAAGGACGCCGCCGATGCTCCGGAAGGTCCGGGTCCATCCGCTCGGCGAGCCGGCAGGCTCGGCCGGGTCCATCGCCCATTTCATGTAGCGGCCGAGCGGCCACGACAGGAGTGCGGTGCCGCCGACGATGAAGACCACGAAGAGAATTGCATACATTGGGATCAGCTCCAGCGTCCGGTCTTCAGGCCTCGATCGACCGCGGACGGTCATCCAGAAAAGAAGGCCGAAGATTGCGAGTCCAAGCAGCAGGTAGACGAGGGTCATCGGACGATCTCCCGATCAGGCGAGATGCAGAGCGGTCACGAGCAGGTCGATGGCCTTGATGCCGATGAACGGCACGATCAGCCCGCCGAGGCCGTAGATCAGCAGGTTGCGGCGCAGGACAGCCGCCGCGCCGAGAGGCCGGTAGGTAACTCCCTTCAGCGCCAACGGGATCAGCGCGATGATGATGACCGCGTTGAAGATGATGGCGGAGAGGATCGCGCTCTGCGGTGTCGCAAGCCGCATGACGTTCAGCGTATTGAGCTGCGGATAGAAGGCCACGAACATCGCCGGGATCACGGCAAAGTATTTGGCCACATCGTTGGCAACCGAGAACGTCGTGAGCGACCCGCGCGTCATCAGGAGTTGCTTGCCGATCTCCACGATCTCGATGAGCTTCGTCGGATTGGAATCGAGGTCGACCATGTTGCCGGCCTCGCGCGCCGCCTGCGTGCCGGTATTCATGGCGACGCCGACATCCGACTGCGCGAGCGCCGGGGCGTCGTTGGTGCCGTCGCCGCACATGGCGACCAGCTTGCCCTTCGCCTGCTCGTCGCGGATGAGCTTCAGCTTGTCCTCCGGCGTCGCCTGGGCGAGGAAGTCGTCGACGCCGGCCTCAGCAGCGATAGCCGCCGCGGTCATCGGGTTGTCGCCGGTGATCATGATCGTCCGGATGCCCATCCGCCGAAGTTCGGCAAAGCGCTCGCGGATTCCGCCTTTGATGATGTCCTTGAGCTGCACGACCCCAAGAAGCCGGCCGTCACGCGCGACCGCGAGCGGTGTGCCGCCCGACTTGGCGATGTCCTCGGCGATGGCGTTTACCTCCCGAACAGCCTCTTGGCTCGGCGGCCGAATGGAGCGCCCGCCAGTGGGCTGTCCGCCGCCGTTCAGGAACCCGAGGATGGCATCGACCGCACCCTTGCGAACCCACGACTCGCCGATCTCGACGCCGCTCATGCGGCTCTGCGCCGTGAACGGGATGAAGTTCGCCTGCATCTCGCTCACGTCGCGACCGCGAATTCCGAACCTCTCCTTGGCGAGCACGACGATCGAGCGGCCCTCGGGCGTCTCGTCGGCAAGCGAGGCAAGCTGCGCCGCATCGGCGAGCTCGGCCTCCGTCACGCCGCGGAGCGGCCTGAACGCCGTTGCCTGGCGGTTGCCGAGGGTGATCGTCCCGGTCTTGTCGAGAAGCAGCGTATCGACATCGCCGGATGCCTCCACGGCGCGTCCCGACATCGCGAGCACGTTGAAGCGCACCAGCCGGTCCATGCCGGCAATGCCGATCGCCGAGAGAAGCGCGCCGATGGTGGTCGGAATGAGCGTCACGAAGAGGGCGACGAGCACGACGATCGGGATGCTGCCGCCGGCATAGGCTCGCGAAGCTCGGGATCGTCGCCACGGCGAGAAGAAAGATCAGCGTGAGCCCGGCAAGCAGGATGTTGAGCGCGATCTCGTTCGGCGTCTTCTGCCGTTCCGCGCCCTCCACCAGCCTGATCATGCGGTCGAGGAAGGTGGAGCCGGGAGCCGCCGTGATGCGCACAACGATCCAGTCGGATATGACCTGCGTGCCGCCCGTCACCGCAGAGCGGTCGCCGCCCGACTCGCGGATCACCGGCGCCGATTCGCCGGTGACGGCCGCCTCGTTGACCGAGGCGACGCCCTCGATGACCTCGCCGTCCGACGGGATGATGTCGCCCGCCTCGACCACGACGACATCGCCCGGCTGAAGGTCCTCAGCCGCGACGCCTTCATAGACCTTCGCGGTTGTCGGGGAGCACCAGGCGCTTCGCGACCGTCTCCGTGCGCGTGCGCCTCAGCGTATCGGCCTGCGCCTTCCCACGGCCCTCGGCCACCGCCTCCGCAAAGTTCGCGAAGAGGACCGTAAACCAGAGCCAGAGGACGATCTGAAAGGAGAAGCCGAGGTTCTCTCCGCCGACGACCAGGTCCCGGATGAGAAGCACGGTCGTCAGCGCGGCCACCACCTCGACCACGAACATGACCGGGTTCTTCATCAGAACCCGCGGGTCGAGCTTGGCGAAGGCCGAGCCGATCGCGGGCACGATGATCTTCGGGTCGGCGAGTGCCGAAACCGGCATGCGTTTGCGCAGGGTCGTGGTGTTCATGGTGTTGCTCAGCCCCTCAGAAGCGCGCGGGGTTCAGCAGCGCGTAGAGCAGGTAGACGAGCAGGCCCGCCGTAACGAGCCCTGCCAGCACGTAGTCGAGGACCATGATCGGTCTCCTTAAAGATCAATGGCGCAGATAAGTGGCAAGCACATGAACTTGGAGGCTTCCGGGCGGTGAATTGCCAAGAACCACTCTTCGCGCGGCAACTACTTGCCAATCAGCGCATATGTTTTCGAGAGCAGAAGGCCGGCGACGTTATATGAATCTCATATAGGCGACTGCCGCAGCCCGAGGTTTGAGCTTGGGCGGTCAGCGAGTCGATCGATGTCCGGCGGGACAATCAAGACCTCAAGCAACAAAGGGTCGCGGGTGCGACCAGGTTGAAGCCTCCAATGCAGGTGTTTTCAACGCCAGCGGGCTCGCTGGTATTCAGTTATGGTCGGCGTTAGTCGTGCGCTGGCTTGGCGTCAGCTCGTCTTCTGGCAGCCACCGATCTACACCCGCTATCACTGCATTTATGATGCTTTGGCGACGACCGGCATTGGACAGACAGCCTCCGCAAGTTCTTAAGATGTCTGTCCAATCGCTCCAATCCATCATCGGGGCGACGGCGATCGTCTTTGCAAGAGGCGCTGTCATTCCGGCCTAAGTCGTTCATCGCGCCGGACTTTGCAAGCGGTGCGCGCACGCTAGCCAGATTAGTTTGACTCTGTCATCTAATTCTCGGAAACTCATGCCCCGTGACGATGGCCGCAGCGAATTTCCGCGAGATCGGCGCCGATGTCGGCGCGATGCGGGCATTCAACCGCTTCTATACGCAGAAGATCGGCGTCCTCTCCGGAGCGCCGCTCACCGGCGAGCTCTCGCTGACCGAAAGCCGCGTGCTCTACGAGCTCGCGCATCGCGACGCGCCGACCGCAAGCGTGTTGCAGCGCGATCTCGGCCTCGACCAGGGGTATCTCAGCCGCATACTCCGCCGCTTCGAGAAGCAGGGCCTCCTGAAGCGAACGCAGTCGCCGGCCGATCGGCGCCAGAACCTCATCACCTTGACGAAGAAGGGGCGCGCCGCCTTCGCGCGCATCGATCGCGCCTGGCAGAAGGCGACCGCTGACCTGATCGAGCCGCTCGGCGATGTGCGGCGCGGCGAGCTCGTCACCTTCATGCAGCGGATAAGCTCGCTTCTGAACGGCGAGCGTCCGGCGGCGCCCTTCATCCTGCGTGAGCCGCGGGTCGGCGACATGGGGTGGATCGTGCATCGGCAGGCGCTGCTCTACGCCAATGAATATGGCTGGAGCGTCGAGTTCGAGGCGCTGGTCGCCGAGATCGTCGCTGCGTTCATTCGCGAGTTCGATCCGACGCGCGAGCGCTGCTGGATCGCCGCGCAGGATGGTGCGATCGTCGGCTCCGTTTTCCTGGTCAAGGCGGGCGAGAAGACCGGGCGGCTCCGCCTGCTCTACGTCGAACCCAGCGCCCGCGGCCACGGGATCGGCGCGGCACTCGTCGATGCCTGCGTCGCCGAGGCGCGACGGATCGGCTGTGAGACGCTGGTGCTTTGGACCAACGACGTGCTCACCTCGGCCCGCAGGCTCTACGAGGCGGCCGGTTTCCGCCTGGTCGGTGAGAAGCCGCATCGCTCCTTCGGCAACGACCTCGTCGGGCAGGACTGGGAGTTGACGCTCTAGGGCGCCGCGACGGCGGTCCCCGTCAGTGCACGAAGAGCACGTCGGCGGCGATGCCTGTCGTGAAATTGACCGGCTTCACGCGTCCCTGCACCGTCGCCTCGCAGCCCGCCCCGCAGGCGGTCAGGAAATCCTCGCGGTCACGCCTTGCCAAAAGACTGTATTCGACCGGAATCGGGGTCTTGTCGAACTCATCGGAACCGAGCTGAAGAAGCTCCGGTCCGGGCGTGACCCAGCCGGTCACCTCGACGAGATCACCGCGGTAAGTGAGCGCGTATTTCTTGAAATCGGTGAGATCGAGCCGCTCGTACTTGCTGCGCGGCGCAGACGTCGAAAGTTGGATCGCGTCGTAGCATTTCAACCGCCGGCTGTCGTCGGCGATCGCCCGGCAGCGCTCCATCTCAACGCGCGACTGAGCCTGCGCGCCGTTCCAGCCGAGCGCGAGCACGACGAGAACAGACCAAAGAACGAAGCGCATTCCAATTCCGATGGTTGCCGGCCGGCATTCTGTCAGCAATGTCAGTGCAAAGGAACCGGCGGGCAGCAAGAACGCCCGCTCGGTTGAAACCTTGCTAAAGCCGCGCGAGAAGCGGCTTCAGATGCGCGTAGAAGCTTTCCGGGTCGCTGTAGCCGGCGAAACGGCCGATCTCCCGGCCATGGTCGACAAGGATGAAGACAGGCGTATAGGGGGCGGGCCGGACCGCGGCGAGATCCTTCGGCCAGGGCTTGAGCGGGTTGATCCGCCTGAGCGGTGCCAGCGTGCCGGCCTTTGTGCGGTCATAGGTCGGAGCGACTTCGTGGCGGAACTTGGTGCAGTATGGACACCACGGAAGATCCTCCATCACGAGCTCGGCCGCGCTCGCGAGGGAGCCTGAGAGCACCGCGATCGCGGCGGCAAGAAGAAGGGCACGAAATGACGCTCCCACGCTCTTCACCCATGAACCAGAGTTGTCTCGATTTGATCCCGCTCACCTGGGAGTATCGGCCTTCGATGGCAATATGACGGCTCAGGCGGCGTAAATGAACGGTGTAGGACTCCTGACGGCCCTTCTCGGCGGCTTGATCTCGTTCGTTTCGCCGTGCGTCCTGCCGCTGGTTCCTCCCTACCTCTGCTATATCGGCGGCGTCTCGATCTCCGAGCTTGAGGAGGCCGGCCCGGCGAAGGCCGCAGCGCGTGGCGTCGTGCCGGCGGCGCTCGCCTTCGTCGCCGGCTTCTCAACCGTCTTCGTCGCGCTCGGCGCGACGGCAAGCGCCATCGGCCAGGCGATCTCGGCCTACGCGAACACGCTCACCATCGTCGGCGGCGTGCTCGTCATCCTGATGGGCCTGCATTTCATCGGCGTCTTCCGCATCGCACTCCTGAGCCGCGAAGCGCGCCTCCATGTGCGCGACATCGAGCCGGGGCTCGGCGGGGCCTATCTCCTCGGCCTTGCCTTCGCCTTCGGCTGGACGCCCTGCATCGGCCCGGTGCTTGCCGCGATCCTCGGGATCGCCGGGGCGTCCGACACGGTCGGCCAAGGCGCCTTCCTGCTTGCGATCTATTCGCTCGGACTTGGCCTTCCCTTCATCGCGGCGGCGTTCTTCGCGCCGCTCTTCCTGAACTGGCTGCGCCGCTTCCGCCGCTTCCTGCCGGTTGTGGAGAAGGTAATGGGTGCATTCCTGGTCGTGACCGGCATCCTTTTCATCACCGGCCAGTTGGCGTCCGTCTCCTATTGGATGCTGGAGGCCTTCCCCGGCCTCGCCAAGACTCGGATAAGCACAAGCCGCTGCTTGACGGCACCGCGGCCCTGCCCGATTGAGTACACATGAGGGCATCGTCCGATCTTCGTCAGAAAATCCTTGCCGACGTCGACGCGCGGAGCGGTGAGCGCCAGGCGTTCCTCGCCGCGCTCGTCCAGACCCCCTCCTCTAACCCGCCCGGCGACTGCGCACCGATCGCCGCGGTCGCGGCGGAGCTGCTCGAAGGGCTCGGCCTCAAGGTCGAGCGGCATGTCGTGCCGGACGAGCTCGTCCGCCACGCCGGCATGGTCACGGCGACGAACCTCGTCGTCCGCCACCGCTTCGGCGCCCACGATGTGGGGAACGGCCCGGTGATCGCGCTCAATGCCCACGGCGACGTGGTCGCCCCCGGCGGGGGCTGGACGCACGCGCCCTTCGGCGCCGAAGTCGTCGACGGCGTCATGTACGGGCGCGGCGTCGCCGTATCGAAATCGGACTTCGCCACTTACACCTTCGCGCTGCTGGCGCTTCAGGCGGTCGGCAAGGCACTCAAGGGCACCGTCGAATTGCACTTCACCTTCGACGAGGAGGCGGGCGGGCTGATCGGCCCGAAATGGCTGATCGACCGCGGCATCGTGAAACCGGACTACTGCATCTCCGCCGGTCTCGCCTACTCGGTCGTGACCGCGCATAACGGCTGCCTGCATCTCGAAGTCACGATCCATGGCCAGTCGGCGCACGCCGCGGCACCGGAGACCGGGCATGACGCGCTCGAAGCCATGACCACGGTCATGAGCACGCTCTACGAGGAGCGGAAAGACTATCCGAACCGCGTCTCCAAGCACCCCGGCATCGGACACCCCAACCTGACGATCGGGCTCATCTCCGGCGGTATCAACACCAACGTCGTCCCCGACAAGGTGACGATCCGCCTCGATCGCCGCATGACGCCCAACGAAGACCCGGAGCAGGTAGAGGCGCATCTTCGCCTTGTCATCGCGCGCAGCGTGAAGGACGTCGCCGGCATCTCGGTCGAGATCAACCGCGTGCTCCTCGCCGCACCGTTGAAGCAGCTCCCCGGTGCGAGGACGCTGATCGAGCCGCTCGTTCACAACGCGACCGAGATTCTCGGCGAGAAGCCGAAAGTCGGGGGCGTGCCGCTCTACACGGACGCCAGGCTTTACGCCGAGGCCGACATCCCGACCGTCTCCTATGGTGCCGGCCCGCACTCATTCCTTGAGGCGAACGGACACCGCGCCGACGAGCGACTGAAGCTCTCCGACCTCACCGCGGCTACCAAGGTTGTGGCGCTTTCGCTGGCTGATATCCTTTCGGGATGAAGCCTTATCCCCGCGACATGGTCGGCTACGGGAAGAGCCCACCCGATCCGCAATGGCCGGACGGCGCGCGCATCGCTGTCCAGTTCGTCATCAACTACGAGGAAGGCAGCGAGAACAACATTCTGCACGGCGACGCCGCCTCCGAAGCGTTCCTCTCCGAGATCGTCGGCGCGCAGCCCTGGCCCGGCCAGCGCCACATGAACATGGAATCGATCTACGAATACGGCTCGCGCGCCGGCTTCTGGCGGCTTTGGCGGCTGTTCACCGAGCGCGAGATCCCGGTCACCGTCTTCGCCGTGGCGACCGCCATGCAGCGCAATCCCGAGGCGGTCGCGGCGATGCGGGAGGCGGATTGGGAGATCGCCTCGCACGGCCTGAAATGGATCGACTACCGCGACTTCAGCAAGGAGGAAGAGCGCTCGCACATTCACGAGGCGCTGCGCATCCATGCCGAGCTGACCGGCGAGCGCCCGCTCGGCTTCTACCAGGGGCGCACCTCGATCCACTCCATTCCGCTCGCGATCGAGGAAGGCGGCTTCCTCTATACCTCCGACGTCTATTCCGACGACCTGCCCTACTGGCTGAGCGACGAGAAGGGCCATCGGCTCCTTGCCGTGCCCTACACGCTCGACGCCAACGACATGCGCTTCGCGACACCGCAGGGCTTCAACTCCGGCGACCAGTTCTTCGCCTATCTCAGAGACAGCTTCGACACGCTCTTTGCCGAGGGCGAGTTAGGCGCGCCGAAGATGATGTCGGTCGGGCTCCATTGCCGGCTCGCCGGCCGCCCCGGCCGTGCCGCGGCGCTCGCCCGCTTCCTCGACTACGTGAAGGACAAGGAGCGCGTCTGGCTCACCCGCCGCATCGACATCGCCCGCCACTGGATCGCGCACCACACGCCGGAGAAGAAGGGGTAACCTTCAGCGGTCGGTCGCGAGAGATTTTTCACTCCTTTGCGTAAGTCTTGTTCTCGAATGCAACTGGCGTCGCCCGATTAAGCGCACGCGCAGCCGTGCCGCCCGGTTGACAGGCCCCGGCCGCCGCAGCACAGTTCGACCCCCAAACAAACTCCCCGCGCCGCAAGCGGGGCCGTCGCGCGTCTGGCGGGAGGCAGGGCCGACTTTCATGTACCTTGGAATTGACATCGGCACCTCATCGGTGAAGGTGGTGCTGATCGACGCCGATCAGCGCCTCGTGGCCTCCGAAAGCCAACCGCTCGAGGTCCAGCGCCCGCATCCGAACTGGTCGGAGCAGGACGCGGAGAGCTGGGTGGCCGCCACCTCGAGCGCCATCGACGCGCTTTGCCGCGACCACCCGAAGGAGCTGGCCGCCGTGCGCGGCATCGGCCTTTCCGGCCAGATGCACGGCGCCGCGCTGATCGACAAGGCGGACCGGCCGCTTCGCCCCTGCATCCTCTGGAACGACGGGCGCTCGTCGGTTGAGGCGGCGGAGCTCGACGCCGACCCGCGCTTCCGCGAGATCACCGGCAACATCGTTTTCCCGGGCTTCACCGCGCCGAAGCTCGTCTGGGTGCATCGCCACGAGCCGAAGATCTTCGGCGCCGTTGCCAAGGTGCTCCTGCCGAAAGACTTCGTGCGCCTCTGGCTGACCGGCACTCACGCCTCCGACATGTCGGATTCCGCCGGCACGTCCTGGCTCGACGTGGCGAAGCGCGACTGGGCCGACCCGCTTCTCGCCGCCACGCATCTCCAGCGTGACCAGATGCCGGCGCTCTTCGAAGGCACCGAGCCGACGGGAAAGCTCCGCGCGGTGCTTGCGACGCGCTGGGGAATGGATGCGCCGGTCGTTGCCGGCGGCGGCGGCGACAATGCGGCCTCGGCCTGCGGTGTCGGCACGGTCGCACCCGGCGCGGCCTTCGTCTCGCTCGGCACCTCCGGCGTGCTCTTCGTCTCGAACGAGAAATTCCGGCCGAACGCGGCGAGCGCCGTCCACGCCTTCTGCCACGCTTTGCCGAACACCTGGCACCAGATGGGCGTCATCCTTTCCGCCGCGGCATCGCTCGAATGGCTGAGCGAGGTGACCGGTGCGAGCCCCGGCGACCTGGCGCAGTCGGTCGAGACTCATGCCCCGGGCGAAGAACCGCTCTTCTTCCTCCCCTACCTTTCCGGCGAGCGCACGCCGCACAACGACACGGGCGCGCGCGGAAGCTTCGTCGGGCTCTCGCACCGGACCGATCACGCGGCGCTTGCGCGCGCCGTGCTCGAAGGCGTCGCCTACGCGTTCGCCGACTGCCTGGAGGCGTTGAAGGCCGCCGGCACGACGGTCGAGCGCGCGACCGCCGTCGGAGGTGGCTCGCGTTCCCATACGTGGCTCACGATCATCGCGAACGTATTGAACGTGCCGATCGACATCCCGGCGGAAGGCGATTTCGGCGGCGCGTTCGGAGCCGCCCGGCTCGGGCTCCTTGCGGCGGAGGGCGGCGATCCGATCGCGGTCTGCGCGCCGCCCAAGATCAACGAGTTGATCGCGCCCGACCCCGCCGCCGTCGAGACCTATCACGCCCGTTTCCAGCGCTATCGCGCGCTCTATCCCGCGATCAAGGAGGCTCTCCGCACATGATACCGGCTTTTTCGGTGACCAGCAGCCCGTTCGTTACGAAGGGCCGGAGAGCAGGAACCCCCTCGCCTTCCGCTGGTACGATCCGAGCCGCAAGGTGCTCGGCAAGACCATGGAGGAGCACTTCCGCTTCGCGGTCTGCTACTGGCACTCCTTTAATTGGCCCGGCAGCGACCCCTTCGGCGGACAGACCTTCATCCGCCCTTGGTTCGGCGATTCCATGGAGAAGGCGAAGCTCAAGGCCGACGTCGCCTTCGAGATGTTCGAGCTTCTCGGCGTTCCTTTCTTCACCTTCCACGACCGCGACATCGCCCCGGAGGGAGCGACGCTTGCGGAGTCGAACAAGAACGTGCGCGCGATCGCCGACATCTTCGCAAGCAAGATGGAGACTGCGAAAGTCCGCCTGCTTTGGGGTACCGCAAACCTCTTCTCCAACCGCCGCTTCATGGCGGGTGCCGCGACCAATCCCGATCCCGACGTCTTCGCCTACGCCGCGGCCCAGGTGAAGAACGTGCTTGAGATCACGCATGAGCTCGGTGGCGCAAACTACGTGCTGTGGGGCGGGCGCGAGGGCTACGAGACGCTTCTGAACACCGACATGAAGCGCGAGCTCGACCAGATGGGCCGTTTCCTCACCATGGTCGTCGATCATGCCGAGAAGATCGGCTTCAAAGGCACGATCCTGATCGAGCCGAAACCGAAGGAGCCGACCAAGCATCAATACGATTTCGATGTCGGCACCATCTACGGCAACCTGAAGCGCTTCGACCTCGACAAGAAGGTGAAGATCAATATCGAGCAGAACCACGCGATCCTCGCCGGCCATTCCTTCGAGCACGAGATCCAGCTTGCCGTGGCGCTCGGGATTTTCGGCTCGCTCGACCTGAACCGCGGCGACGATCTCTTGGGCTGGGATACCGACCAGTTCGGCATGAACGTGCCGCAGCTGACGCTGGCGTTGATCGAGATCCTGCGCGCCGGGGGCTTCAAGACCGGGGGCATGAACTTCGACGCGAAAATCCGCCGCCAGTCGATCGAGCCCGACGATCTTCTGCATGCGCATGTCGGCTCGATGGATGCGGCCGCGAAGGCCTTGCTCAACGCCGCGGCGATCATCGAGGACGGGACCTACCAGAAGTTCGTCGACGACCGCTATTCCGGCTGGAACGGCGCCATAGGCAAGGACATCCTCGCCGGCAAGAAGAGCCTTTCGGACCTCGCGGTCTATGTCGACGAGAAGAAGCTCGAGCCACAGCCGAAGTCCGGCCGCCAGGAATATCTGGAAGGGCTGATCAACCGTTTCGGCTGAGCCGCCCCTCTCACGTCGCGGCGTAGCATCAGGAGTCCGATTCGTCCGGCTCTTCCTGTTCGGAGGTCGCAGCGGCTGGCCGTTCCGCGGACGCCTCCGACCGCTCTGCGCCGGAGGCCCCCGTGTCGCGCTCACCGCGCGACCATCGCTCCAGTTGCCGCGCAGCGCCCGCGATCGGTGCCTCGTCGCGTTTCGCCTTCTTCTGTGCGGTCTTCGCTGGCTTCTTTGCAGGGCTTCGCGCTTTCGCCGGTGCTTCGCCGGCGCGCGCCTGAATTGCTCCGCTCGCCGCAGCCTCCATCGGCTCGACTCGGAAGCTGACGCCCATGTCGACCAGGATTTGAGAGATCGCGCCGAAATTGTCCGTCGCGAATGTCAGCCGATACTCCTTCATGATGCCGCATCCCTCGCTTGTGCGAGGCTCAAGCTAGTTCGGAATCGTGAGCGGATGTTGACGGCCGCGCCGATCGATTGCGCGGCATGTCACAAAAAGATGCAAGGCGATGCGCCTCAGCGCGCGAAGACGCGGCGCGCGATGCGGATGTCCTCCTCGCGGAAGAGCGGAAAGGCGCGCGCATAGGCGGCGTAGTCGTAGCCGGGACGGATGGCGCGCAGTCTCTCCAGATACGCGGCCGACAGGTCCGGCTTCCCTGCTGCCGCGGTGATGTACGCGGCAATCGCCAAGATGTGGTAGTGGGCATTCAATTCCTCGACTGCCTGCGCGATCGCGTCGACCGCTTCCTCTTTTGCGCCGAGGCTGACGAGGTTCCTGCCCTTGACCGCCATCATCGCAAAGCGCATCGGATCGAACGGGCTCAAGCGCTGCGCGACCTTCACCGCGTCCTGGCTCTCCTCGATCAAGCCGGCAAACTGCAGCGCGAAGGCGAGCGAGTATTGTCCGATCGCGAAACTGGGATTGAGGTCGACGCTCTTCTGCAGCTCCCGTTCGGCGACGTCGAAATCGCCTGAAAGGATGTGGGCGCGGCCGAGCGCGTTGTAGCCCTGCGGGTCGCGCGGATCGAGCGCTATCGCCTCCTCGGCAAGCTCCTTGGCGCGCCTGATCTCGCCCTCGCGGTCGCTGCTGATCTCCAAGAAGGCGCGCTGCCAGTGCACGAAGGAGAGGCCCGAGTAGGGCCGCGGCGAGGAGCGCTCAAGCTCGATCGAGCGAAGGAAGAAGCGCTCCGCCTCCTCGTAATGCTCGGGGCGGAACTTGAACATGTGCCAGCAGCCGCGGTGATACGCCTCCCAGGCGTCGAGATTTTCCGACGGCTTGAGCAGCGAGCGGCCGCGCTCCAGAAATTCGATCTGCGTCTCCACCTCTGCGGCGATGGCGTCGGAGATTTCGCTTTGCACAGCGAAGAGGTCGTCGCGCACGCGGTCGAACTGCTCCGACCATACCTCGGCGCCGCTCGTCGTATCGGTCAGCGCCGCGTGGACGCGGATCTGCCGCCCGGCCGTCTGCACGGCGCCGTGCGCGACGTAGCGCACGCCGAGCATTTTGGCGATTTCCGACGGGCTCTGCTGCGCACCGGCAAAGCGAAACGCGCTGCCCCGGGCGATCACGAAAAGCCAGCGCGTGCGGCCGAGGCGCGTGATCAGGTCGTGCACGAGCCCTTCGGCGAGCACACCCGGCTCGCCGATCGGCTGGAACGGCAGGATCGCGATCGATGGCTTCTGAACCGGTGCCAGAACGAGGTCCGATTGCTGCAGCCCATCTTCCCCGCGCGCGCTTTCCGTCGAGACGACGGGCGTCGCCGCGACCTCCTTCGTTTCCGCCGCTTCGACGTCGCCGACGAAGCGGAAGCCGCGCTTGTGCACGGTCTTGATCAGCCGCTGCGCCTGTCCGTCGTCGCCGATTGCATGGCGCGCCGCCTTCACGCGGCTTGAGAGCGCCGCGTCTGAGACGATGCGGCCGTGCCAGACCGCCTCGAGAATGTCGTCGCGGCTGACGACCCGGTCGTGGTTCTCGACGAGAAGCACGAGTAGCGCGAAGACCTGCGGCTCGACGGGCAGCACGTTTCCGTCGCCGCGGAGCTCCTGCGCCGCGGTGTCGATCGTGAATGTGTCGAACCGGTAGATCATGGGCGCGGGCGCCTGTTTGGACTGTGGCTCTCTAGAATCCGGGAAACCTCCAGACAACCTCCCAACCCTCTGCAAGTTTATCGCCAAGCCCTCCCCTAAGCCATGAGCATCGCCGCAAGCCGCGGCAACACGCTTAGAGGAGAGACGCCATGACAATTATCTTCGCCGTGGCGGAAGACCGCCCGGCCACTGCCGCCACCGCCATTCGGCGCAGCGCCGGTTTCATGGTTCACGGTTTCGTCCGGCGGGTAACTGCCGCCTACGCCGCAGCCCGGACGCGCCGCATCCTGAGCCGGCTCGACGACTACTCGCTGAAGGATATCGGCCTGTCGCGCGGACAGATCGACGCCGTCGAGCGCGACCCCCGTTACACGCCCCGCTTCCCGGGATTCTGAGCAAGGAGATCGAAATGATCCAAGAAGATAAGCTGCACGCTTTCGTCGGGCAGGTGCTGAATGATCTCGGTGGAGCCTATTCGATAGGCCTTGTCCAGATCGGCGCCAATCTGGGCCTTTACAAGGCGCTCGCCGACCTGGGCCCGATGAACGCCAAGGAGCTCGCCGCGCATACCGACCTGTCGGAGCGGTATCTCCGCGAGTGGCTCGCGCATCAGGCGGCCTCCGGCTACGTCACCTACGATCCGGCAACGGCGAAGTTCGCCATGGCGCCGGAGCAGGCGATGGTTTTCGCCGTAAAGGACAGTCCGGTCTATCTGGTCGACGCCTTCGACACCGCCGCGCGCACGCTCGGCAACCGGCCGACTGTCGAGGCCGCCTTCAAGACCGGCAGGGGCGTCGAATGGGATCATCAGGACGGATGCCTGTTCTGCGCGATCGCGCGCTTCTTCCGGCCCGGCTACCACAACCATCTTGTCTCCGAGTGGCTGCCGGCGCTCGACGGCGTCAAGGACAAGCTTGAGCGCGGAGCGCGCGTGGCCGACGTCGGCTGCGGTTGCGGCTATTCCACCGTGATCATGGCGAAGGCGTTTCCGAACTCCGAGTTCGTCGGCTTCGATTTCCACGACAAGTCGATCGCCGAGGCGCGCGACCATGCCAGGGCGCACGGCGCGCCGAAGAACGTCCGCTTCGAGGTGAGCCCGGCGAAGGCGTTCTCCGGGAAGGACTACGATCTCGTCACGTTCTTCGACTGCCTGCACGACATGGGCGATCCGGCGGGTGCCGCCGCGCACGTCAAGAAGGCGCTCAAGCCGGACGGGACGTGGATGATCGTGGAGCCCATGGCGCACGACCGCGTCGAGGACAATCTCAATCCGATCGGCCGCCTCTACTACGCGGCGTCGACGATGATCTGCGTGCCCACTTCGCTCTCGCAGGAGGTCGGCGCCGGGCTCGGCGCGCAGGCCGGCGAGACACGGCTTCGCAACGTGGTCACGAACGGCGGCGGATTCTCCCGCTTCCGCCGCGCCACAGAGACGCCGTTCAACATGATCCTGGAGGCAAGGCCCTAGGGCCGATCAACGGGGCGGCTCCCTCACGGGGGCCGCCTACTTCCTTCTCAGCGGATCTTCGCCCCCTGATCGATCCAGGCGCCGAGCTTCTGCCGCTCGACGTCGGTGATGCCGGTCAGATTGCCGAGCGGCATGATCTTCGCCAGCACCGCCTGCTCTTTCATCTTCGGAGCGTGGAGGTGGATCTCGTCGGGCGTGTCGAACATCACGCCCTTCGGCGCCTCGGGGAAATCCTTGTTCGTCGGCTTCGCCGAGTGACACTGGATGCAGTGCTTCTCGACGATCGGGTGGATGTCGGCGAACGTCACGTTGCCTAGCGCCGCCCCCGCGCCCGGTCGGTAGGCGCTGATCGCGATGAGCACGATCACCACGGCGATCGCCGCCGGGATCGAGATGATCGCGGCCCGCGTCATCACGCCGTGGTTGGTGATGTTGAAGAAGTGGCGGATCAGCCCGCCGGCGATGACGATGCCGAGCGCGATCAGCGGGCTCCACGGATGCCCGAAGAGGATCGGGTAGTGGTTGGAGATCATCATGAAGATGACCGGCAGCGTCAGGTAGTTGTTGTGGAGCGAGCGCTGCGCCGCGATCTTGCCGTAGCGCGGGTCGGGTTTTCGCCCGGCGATCAGCTCGGCCATCGCCTTCTTCTGGTTCGGGATGATGACGAAGAAGACGCTCGACGCCATGATCGTCCCGATCAGCGCGCCGACATGCAGGAACGCCGCACGGTCTGAAAAGACGCCGTGATAGAAGAAGGTGAACGCGGCGATCTCGAGGAAGACCGCGATCGCAAGCGGAACGGTCTTCTGCCCGATCGGCGAGCGGCAAATGCCGTCATAGATGAACCAGCCGGCGGCGAGCGAGCCCGCCGAAAGCATCGACGCCCATATCGGGCTGAGCGGCACCTTGTCCTTGTCGATCAGAAAGGCGTCGGCGCCGAAATAGTAGATGACCGTCAGGAGCAAGAGGCCGGTGACCAGCGTGAAATAAGCCTCCCATTTGAACCAGTGCAGCTCTTCGGGGATCTGGTCCGGAGCGACGGCGTATTTCGAGGCGACCCAGAACCCGCCGCCATGCACCATCCATACGTCGCCGGCGATGCCGGGCGCTTGGCCCGCGCGCTTCTTAATCGCCGCTTCCATCCAGATGTAGAAGAACGACGTCCCGATCCAGGCGATGCCGGTCATGATATGCGCCCAGCGCAGAAGCGCATTCAGCCACTCAAGGATGACGGCGGTCATGTGGGGATGAGGGATTGGGGATGAGGGATTGGGCGCGACGCGCGTAACCTCCCCCTTGAGGGGAGGTCGAAGGTCGGCGAGCATCGCGAGCCGAACTTCGGGAGGGGGATTGCCGCGCCGGACTTTGCCGCCTCGCGTCAGAACACTGGCGAAAACCATGCGTCGGAAGATGCCCGACGCCGAGTTCCGTCTTTGGTGTGAGCTGCGCAATCGCAGCCTGGGTGGGCTCCCGTTCCGCCGCTAGCAACCGATCGGGCGCTACATCGTCGACTTCTTCTGCCCGGCGGCGAAGCTGATCGTCGAGGTCGACGGTGAACAGCACGCCTTCAGTCGACGTGCCGATGCACCCCGCACGAAATGGCTCGAGGCGCAGGGATACACGCTCGTGCGGTTCTGGACGAATGAGGTGATGCACGACCTCGACGCGGTCTGTAACGCGATCCTCGCAGCGTCGCGCGGCGAGTGGCGGAACAGCCCCCCTCCCGAAACTGGCTGACGCCGGCTTCGACCTCCCCTCAAGGGGGAGGTTACGCGCGTCCAGCCCGAGCGTCCTCGGCTGCGGTCCGATCCCGTTCGGCCCCGCCCCCCGGCGCATGTCAGTAGGTCACCTTATCCGGCTTCGCCTGCCATTCCGCGAACACGGCCTGCGCTTCGGGCAGCGCGAGATGCTTCGTCGGAATCGCGCGCTCTTCGATCGGCTTCGGGATCTCGCGGTAGAGGAACTCGTCGTCGAAGCCGATCGCCGCAGCTTCCTCGCGCGTGTTGCCGAAATAGATGCGGTCGATGCGCGCCCAGTAGATCGCCGCAAGGCACATCGGGCAGGGCTCGCAGCTCGCGTAGATGTGGCAGCCTTCAAGCGAGAACGTGCCGAGCTTCTCGCAGGCGAGCCGGATCGCAACGACCTCGGCATGCGCGGTCGGATCGTTCGACGAGGTCACCTTGTTCCAGCCCTCGGCGATCACCTTGCCGTCCTTCACGATGACGGCGCCGAACGGCCCACCGGCTCCCTCCCGCATGCGCTCCGCCGAGAGCCGGACGGCGTGGCGCATGAATTCCCGCTCCGCTTCACTTCCCATGAACGACCGGCCCTTTCGTGTCGCTGAAACTTCTCTCGCGCCGGATCAGAAGATCGGCCGCAACCGAAGCGGCGATCGCAGCTGGCTCCTTGCTCTCGATCCCTGGAATGCCGATCGGGCAGACGATGCGTTTCAGTGCATCGGCCGGAATGCCGGCCGCACCGAGCCGCTTCACAAAGCGCGCGCGCTTGGTCGCCGAGCCGATCAGCCCGAGATAGGCGAAGTCGCCGCGCCGCAGGATCGCCTCGCAGATCGCTTCGTCGAGCGGATGACTGTGCGTCATCACGAGAAACACGGTGCCGGGCGGCGCCTCGTCGACCGCCAGCTCCGGCATGGCAAGCGCAAGCCGCCGCACTCCCTCAAGTGGCGGCTCGGGGAACGGCGCCGCGCGGCCGTCGACCCAGGTCATCGCGAAGCCGAGCGGCGCCAACGCCGGCGCCATCCTGCGCCCGACATGCCCCGCGCCGAAGAGCCAGAGCCCCTGCCTCTCGGGATTGATCCGCTCGCTGAGCGAAAGCCGCTCTGGCCCAATCGCCGCGGCAAAGTCCGGGGCTTCGTTGGCGTTCGACCAGTCGCGGCGAAAGTTGCCGCTCGCGTCGATGACAAGCGTGCGGACGACCGGCGCCGGCTCATCAGCCGCGCGGATGAGCTTCCGGAGCCAGGCGAGATCGGCCGGCGCGAACGGCTCGAAGGCGATCGTCACCGAGCCGCCGCAGCACTGGTTGAGATCGGGCCCGAGACTCAGCCGCAGGAACGCCGCGCCGCCCTTATGCAGGAGCACGCGTGCCCTCTGGATCGCCGTGCGCTCCATCTCGCCGCCGCCGATCGTGTCGATGGTCGCGGCCTCCGTGACGAGCATGGTTGCGCCTGCCTCGCGGGGCGCCGAGCCCTTCAGCTCCGCGAGATGCACAAGCATCGCCGCCTCGCCGCGCGCGAGAACCTCTTCGAGCGGCTTCAGCCACGCGCGCATCAGCGGCGACCCTTCGCATTGTGATCTCGGTTTGTCGCGTGCCGACAAGGCTCGGCCTCAGCGGTCTGGGGTCCTCGGGTCGGTGCTGCGCACCGCCCGATGATCACAAGCATAGGAGAGTGCATCGTCATCAGCTCTTCCCTCCCGCCCGCGCGCGCACGTCCTCCACCGCGAAAAGGATGCGCTCCGGCGTCGCCGGCGTATCGAGATGTGGGAAGGCGCGATAGTCGCCGGCCGCGGCGACCGCGTCGACGATGGCGGAGAATGTCGAGAGCGCCAGCATCAGCGGCGGCTCGCCGACCGCCTTCGAGCGATAGATCGTGGGCGAGCGGTTGATGCCCTTCTCGAACATCTTGATCCTGAGATCGTCGGGACGGTCGTTAGCGGTCGGGATCTTGTAGGTGGAAGGCGCGTGCGTCATCAGCCGCCCCTTCTCGTTCCACCAAAGCTCCTCCGTCGTCAGCCAGCCGACTCCCTGGATGAAGCCGCCCTCGATCTGCCCGAGATCGACGGCCGGATTGAGCGACTTGCCGACATCATGCAGAATGTCGGCGCGGAGAAGCCGGTTCTCGCCGGTCAGCGTATCGATCGCGACCTCGCTCACCGCTGCGCCATAAGCGAAATAGAAGAACGGCAGGCCGCGCGCATTCTCGCGGTCGTAGTAGATGTCGGGCGTCGCGTAGAAGCCGGTCGACGAGAGCGAGATGCGGTTCAGATAGGCTTCCTGCACGAGGTCGGCGAAGCTCATCTCCTCGTTGCCGACGCGCACGCGGTTCGGCAGGAACACGACCTGCTCCTCCGGCACGCTGTATTTCTTCATGGCGAAGGCGATCAGCCGCTTCTTGATCGTCTCTGCCGCAGCCTTCGCCGCCATGCCGTTGATGTCGGAGCCGGACGACGCAGCGGTCGCCGACGTGTTCGGCACCTTCGCCGTCGTCGTCGCGGTGATCTTCACGCGATCGAGGTCGATCTGGAACTCTTCTGCCACGACCTGTGCGACCTTGACGAAGAGCCCCTGCCCCATCTCCGTTCCGCCGTGGTTCAGGTGCACCGACCCGTCCTTGTAGACGTGCACCAGAGCCCCGGCCTGGTTCAGATGCGTCGTCGTGAACGAGATGCCGAATTTGACCGGCGTCAGCGCGATCCCCTTCTTCAGGATCGGGCTCGTCGCGTTGAACGCACGGATCGCTTCGCGGCGCGCGCGATAGTCGGAGGAGGCTTCCAGCTCGTCCACCATCTCGGCGATGACGCAGTCCGTCACTTCCATGTGGTAGGGTGTCTTGCCGCCGCCCTCTGCCGCATAGAAGTTCGCGCGGCGGATATCGAGCGGATCGCGGCCGAGCGTGAAGGCGATCTCGTCGATCACGCGCTCGATTCCCACCATCCCCTGCGGGCCTCCAAAGCCGCGGAACGCGGTGTTCGAGACCGTGTGCGTCATCATGCGGCGCGAGTGGATCAGCGCATTATGAAGATCGTAGGCGTTGTCGGCGTGGAACATCGCGCGATCGGCGATCGACGATGAAAGGTCCGCCGAATAGCCGCAGCGTGCCGCCTGGTCGAAGCGGACGCCGCGGATCACGCCGTTCTCGTCGAAGCCGACATCGTAGTCGATGCGGAAGTCGTGGCGCTTGCCGGTCAGCTCCATGTCGTCGTCGCGGTCGAGCCGGAGTTTTGCCGGCCGCCCGGTCTTGGCGGCGGCGAGGCCAGCGATCGCGGCGACAAGCGAGGGCTGGCTCTCCTTGCCGCCGAAGCCGCCGCCCATCCGCCTGATCTCGACGGTCACGGCGTTGTCGGGAACGCCGAGCACCTTGGCGACGGTGTGCTGCACCTCCGTCGGATGCTGGGTGGAGGAATGGACCAGCATGTCCCTGCCCTCGCCCGGGATCGCATAGGCGATCTGGCCTTCCAGATAGAAATGGTCCTGCCCACCGACCTTGACCGTGCCCTTGATTCGGTTGGGGGCGGCGGCAAGCGCGGCGTCGACGTCGCCGAGCCGCATCGTGTGCGCCGGCACGGTCGGAAGCTCGGCGTTCGCGGCGAGCGCATCGTCGACCGAGATCAGCGCCGGCAGGTCCGCGTATTCGACTTTCGCCAACGCCGCGGCGGCGCGCGCCGCATCGATCGAGTCGGCGGCAACGGCGAAAAGCGACTGGCCGACATATTGCACTTTGCCGACCGCGAAGACCGGATCGTCATGCATGACGGGGCTCGCGTCGTTCTCGCCCGGAATATCCTCCGCCGTCAGAACGCAGGCGACGCCCGGCGCTTTGCGCACGGCTGAAACGTCGAGCGACACGATCCGCGCATGCGCCCGCATGCTCATCGCGACATAAAGATGCAGCGTACCGGGAAGCTCCGGAATGTCGTCGACATAGATGGCCCGGCCGGAGACATGCCGCGCCGCGCTGTCGTGGATGACGGCGATCGCGACGCCGCCGGCGATCCGGTCGTCGTGGTGCGGCTTGTGATGCGGAACCGATTTGATCGTGTCGGCGCCGCTCTCGTCCTGGATGAATGTCTCGCTCATGCAGTGAGCTCCAGGACGCGCGTCGCCGGCCGCGATCCGCCCGCGTTCTCCAAGTGGAACCGCCGCAGCAGATTCTGCGCCGCCTTGAGCCGATAGCCGGCGCTCGCGCGCATATCGTCGATCGGGGCGAAGTCCTCCGCGAGCGCGGCGACGGCGCGTTCCAGAGCGGCTGCGTCGAATGCGGAGCCGAGCAGCGCCGCTTCCGCTTTTGCCGCGCGCTTCGGCGTCGCTGCCATGCCGCCGAAGGCGATCCGCACCTCTGCGACCTTGCCGCGCTCTATCCTGACCATGAATGCGCCCATCACGGCGGAGATGTCCTGGTCGAAGCGCTTCGACAGCTTGTAGCAGGCGAAGCGTGCATCCTCGGGGAGGCGCGGCACGTGGACGGATTCGACGAACTCACCCGGCGCGCGGTCCTGCTTGCCGTAAGCGACGAAGAAGTCCTCAAGCGGGATCTCGCGCCGCTCGTTGCCGCGTCTCAACGTCAGCAGCGCATCGAGCGCGATCAGGGCCGGAGGCAGGTCGCCGATCGGCGAGCCGTTGGCGATGTTGCCGCCGACCGTGCCGGCGTTGCGTATCTGGATCGAGGCAAAGCGGCGAAGCAGCTCGCCGAGATCGGGATGGAGCTTCGCAAGCGCCGCCGTCGCGTCGCGATGGCTGACCGTCGCGCCGATCGTCAGCCCCTCCGCGTCGTCCTCGATCACGGAGAGGTCTTTCACGCGCGTCACATCGATCAGGGTCTTCAAGTGCCGATGCAGCTTCGTCACCCAGAGCCCAACATCGGTCGCGCCGGCGACGATGATCGCATCGGGATGCGCGGAATAGACCTCCGCCAGCTCGTCGGCGGAGCGCGGCGCGAACACCTGCCTGTCGCCCGCGGTTAAGTGCAGCATCGGGCCATCGCTAAGCGCTTCGAGCCGCTTCGCGGTGTCCCCGGCGACGGCCTTTTCGGGCAACGGTGCTTTCGCCGCATCGAGTCCGGCGTCAACGATCGGGCCATAGCCGGTGCAGCGGCAAAGATTGCCGGCGAGCCAGTCCTTCACCTTCTGCCGATCCGTCAGTTCGCCTTCGAGCCAACCGGCGTAAAGCTGCATGACGAAGCCAGGCGTGCAGAAGCCGCACTGTGACCCGTGCTTGTCGACGAGCGCCTGCTGGATCGGATGCAGCGCACCGTCACGCGCGACGTCTTCCACCGTCGTGAGCTGCCGCCCATGCAGCACCGACACGAACTGGATGCAGGAATTCACCGCGCGATGTTTCAGTCCACCTTCGCCGTCGGGCTCGGAGAGCACCACGGTGCAGGCGCCGCAGTCGCCCTCCGCGCAGCCCTCCTTGGTGCCGGTGCGGCGCTCGTGGCGGCGCAGATATTCGAGCACCGTCAGCGTTGGCGAAACGCCGTCGAGCGCCCGCTCTTCGTCGCCGAGGAGGAAGCGGATCGGCATCAGCTTCCCCGGTAGGTGGAGTAGCCGTAGGGCGAGAGGAGCAGCGGCACATGATAGTGCGCGGCCGGATCGGCGATGCCGAAGCGGATCACCACCTGGTCGAGGAATTTCGGCTCCGGCAGCGAAAGGCCGAGCCGGTCGAAATAAGCTCCTGCCTCGAACACCAGGTCGTAGCTCCCGATTTCCATCGCCTCGCCTTCCAGAAGCGGCGGGTTCACGCGGCCGTCCTTGTCGGTCACCCCGCTTGCAAGCGCGGTGCCATGCTTGCCGGCTCGCTTCAGGCTGACGGCGAGGCCGGCCGCGGGCTTGCCGGTAGCCGTGTCGAGGACGTGGGTGGTCAGCCGTCCCAAGCTCGGCTCCCGGTCAGGCTAAAGATTCGGTTCATCGCGTAACGCATTCAGACATAATGCCGCGTGAAGGCGCTCGGAGCAAAGGCCCGGAGCCGGCATTCCGCCGGGCGCGCCGCCGGCTGGGCCGGGTCAGAGCGTCTTCCGCATCGACAAGCCCGTCCCGAAGCGGGTTTTGTGCGTTCCCTCCGCCTCAAAGCCGCAAGCCTCGTAGAAAGCAGCCGCGTGGCTGTTGCCGACGACATGCAGGGCTCTGGCACCTTCGGCGCGTGCGAAAGCGCAGCAATAGTCAATCAGCGAACGCCCGATCCCTTTCCGCCAGAGGGACGGATCGACGAACAGACCGTCGAGCTCGGCCCCACCGTCCGGCCGCGGCAGGACGACTGCAAACCCGGCCCTTCCACCGTTCAGATCCGCCACGAACACCCGACCGTCAGCGATCTGCTCAGGCGGGAGCTCGATTGCGTCGGGGTGGGCGAGCAGAGCCTCGCGATCGCCCGGGTTGCTCAGCGAGGCGCGGCGCTGCAAAGCTTCGAGGGCGGCGCGCTCGGAGGCAAGCGCGAGCCGAATGAGGACGGCGTTTGTCACATGCAAGAAATAGCACGGCCCGGCCGGAACCCATCGCCGGTGACGCGGTGAGGCGCTTTGATCCACCGCCGCGGACGATGGAATACACCGCCTTGGTGGAGAAGTTCGGCGGCGTCTACGAGCATTTCCCCGAAGTCGCCATACGCACTTTCGGGAACGGCCTTTCGGCTGCGACCGATACCCCGAAGGGCTTGGCGGCGACGATGGCGAAGGTCGCCGGCGCGCTCGACCGCCCGGCAAAGCTGAAGCTCATCCGCAACCACCCCGACCTCGCCGGTCGCCTAGGCGTCGCCGAACTGACCGAGGCGTCGCGCTCCGAGCAGGCTGGCGCCGGGCTCGACCAGTGCACGCCTGAGGAGTTTGCACGCTTCCAGGAGCTGAACCGGGCCTACAAGGAGAAATTCGAGTTCCCGTTCATCCTGGCGGTCGCCGGCAAAACCCGCCGCGACATCCTCGCCGCGTTCGAGACGCGGATCGGGAACGACCGCGACACGGAGTTCCGCACCGCCCTTGCCGAGATCGATAGGATCGCACGGATCAGACTTGAGGCCATGGCGAATTAGTCAAAGAGATCACCATGTGGCCCGGCCCGAGGCATGACATTCCGACCATACAGACTGTTACAAATTTTCGCTTTCGCGGGACACTCTCGTGACGAGATGTGGTCATCCTCCCTTCAACGAGACGCCGAAAGGAGGACGCCTGGTGAAAAGACCCATGCGATACGGGCTTGCGGTACTGATGCTGGCCGCACCGCAAATTGCCGCGGCGGGCAGCGGCATCGCGGCGGAGCTTCCGCTCGGCGACGGTCACGTCACCGACCATCCCGCGCGCGGCAACGTCTACGCCTGTCAGACGTCGTTTCGCGGCGGCGGCGCGCGGCACGAAGGGCCGTGGTTTCACGGCAAGACCTGGAACCCTGCCGAAAAGCCGCATGTGGAAGGCAGCGTCATGTGGCATCAGGCCCGGCTTACGCTCACTTCCAACGGCGATGAGCTCGCCGTCAAGAGCAACGGCCTGCCGGTGCATGAGCCGACCGGGAACTTCCCCATTGCCTCCAACGACCCGGCCTATCGCTACGACACCAACCCGAACAGCGTCGAAGCGCAGAATCTGTCGTTCGAGATTCCGCTCATGCCGGTCCGAGCCGACGATCCGGGCTGCCTCCCGATGGGCATGATCGGCTTCACGACAACGGGTGTCGCGATCTACAATGCGCTCGACGACGCCGGACGCGACGCGGCCGCGCACGAGATTCAGGACCTCTGCGACGGGCATCCGCAAGGCAAGGGGCAATATCACTACCACAGCAGCTCGCCGTGCCTGCCCGGCGCGAACGCCAATAAGCTCGTCGGCTGGGCGCTCGATGGCTTCCCCATCCTCGGCATGCGCGACACAGGCGGCGCGCTTGTCACCGACGACGATCTCGACGCATGCCACGGGCGCGCTGAAACTGTCACGGTGGATGGGCGGACCTATGTCTACGCCTATCGGCTGACGCAGGAATATCCTTACACTCTGGGCTGCTTTACGGGACAGGTGCAGCAGAGCACGCGGCAGTCGATCCGCCAGGCTATGGGCCCGCCGCGGAAACGGCCACCGCCGCGCTGATCGGTCCTGGTGCGCGCAGCGTTCGTCCACGGCGGCACCCATGCGGCATTTGCTGTCGCATTCGGCACGGCCGGGCTAAGCGCCCACGCGTCATAAAGCGCCTGGGACATGGCCGACATAAGTCGTTGACGCGGAACGCCGCTCCGGGTCGGATGGCGCCCTGATCCGCCGGGGGCTCAATTGGCCGAATATTCCGCCTTCTCAGTGCTGCGCCACGGGCTGACCGGCAACAAGGGCTGGCGGCAGGCTTGGCGCAAGGCCGAACCGAAGCCATCCTACGAGGCGATCGTCGTAGGCGGTGGCGGGCACGGGCTCGCGACCGCCTTCTTCCTCGCCAAGGAGCACGGCATCCGCGACGTAGCGGTCGTCGAGCGCGGCTGGATCGGCCAGGGGAATGTCGGGCGGAACACGACGATCGTCCGCTCCAACTACCTGCTTCCGGAGAACCACAAGTTCTACGAATGGAGCCTAAAACTCTGGGAGGGCCTGAGCCACGCGCTCGATTACAATGTCATGTTCTCGCAGCGCGGCGTCTTGAACCTCGCTCACTCCGCCGCCCAGATGGATCAATATGCCGAGCGGGGCAACGCCATGCGGCTGAACGGCATCGATTCCGAGCTCCTGCTGCCCGACCAGATCGCCAAGCTCTGCCCCGGCCTCGACCTCTCGGACAAGGCACGCTTTCCGATCGTCGGCGGGCTGTTGCAGCCCCGCGGCGGCACTGCGCGTCACGACGCCGTCGCCTGGGGCTTTGCGCATGCGGCCGACAGGCTCGGCGTCGACATCATCGAGAACTGCGAGGTCACCGGCTTCCTGAAGGAGCGCGAGCACGTCGTCGGCGTCATCACCAGCCGCGGCACGATCCGCGCGCCGAAGGTCGGCGTCGCCGTCGCCGGCATGACGTCGGAGGTGCTGCGCAAGGCGGGAATCGACAAGCTCCCGATCGAAAGCCACATTCTGCAGGCCTTCGTCACCGAGCCGCTAAAGCCGCTCATCAACTGCGTCGTCACCTTCGGCGCCGGCCACATGTACGTGTCGCAGTCCGACAAGGGCGGCTTGGTCTACGGCGGCAACCTCGACTACTACAATTCCTACGCGCAGCGCGGGAACCTGCCGATCGTGCACGAGGTGGCAGCGGAGCTCCTCGCCTGCTTCCCCAATGTCGGCAAGGTGCGGCTGGTCAGGAGCTGGGGCGGGCTCGTCGACATGACCATGGACGGAAGCCCGATCATCACGGTCGGTCCGCTTCCCGGCATGTATTTGAATGCCGGCTGGAACTACGGGGGCTTCAAGGCGACCCCCGCATCCGGCTGGTGCTTTGCGCACACGATCGCGAACGACGCACCGCACGCTTTGAACGCGGCGTTCACGCTCGAGCGCTTCCACGAAGGCCGCCCCATCGACGAATGGGGCACCGGCCCGGTGCCACGGCTGCACTGAGATGCTGATCCCCTGCCCCGTCTGCGGCCTGAGAGACCATGGCGAATTTGTCTATGGCGGCGACGCGACGCGCGTGCGTCCGGCGCTCGCGACGGAAGACCGTGAGCGCTGGGCAGCCTACGTCTATGACCGCAGCAATCCGCGCGGCGCCCACGAGGAGTACTGGCAGCACGTTCATGGCTGCCGGCAGATCATGATCGTGACGCGGAACACGGAGACGCACGACATTTCGAGCGCGCGACTTGTCGGGCCGTTTGCCGGGCGGGAGAGCGGCTGATGCCCGGCCATCGGCTTCCGCGCGGCGGCACCCGCATCGACCGCACGCGCCCGCTTCGCTTCTCGTTCGACGGCGCGACGGTCCCGGCTTTTTCCGGCGACACGCTTGCTTCCGCGCTTCTCGCCTCGGGACACACGACGGTCGCTCGCTCGTTCAAGTATCACCGCGCGCGCGGCGTCTACTCCGCCGGATCGGAGGAGCCGAGCGCGCTCGTGACGCTCGGCCGCGGTGGCGCGACCGAGCCAAACGCCAAGGCGACGATCGTCGAAGCCGCGAATGGCCTCGTCGTACGGAGCCAGAACGCCTGGCCGTCTGTGAAGCTCGATCTCAGCGCGGTCAACGGACTCTTCGCGCCGTTTATTGCAGCGGGCTTCTACTACAAGACCTTCATGGGCCCGACGCGCGGCGCGTGGATGTTCTACGAGCCGTCGATCCGCCGCGCAGCAGGCCTCGGCAAGGCAAGCTACGAGCCAGATCCCGACCGCTACGAGAGCGCGCACGCCTTCTGCGACGTGCTCGTCGTCGGCAGCGGCCCGGCCGGGCTTTCGGCGGCGCTTGCGGCAGGCAAGGCCGGCGCGCGCGTGATCCTCTGCGAAGAAGGCCCGATCCTCGGCGGCGCGCTCGACCTTGAGGACAGGATCGGCGAGGAGCCCGCCGGCGACTGGCTCTTCGGTACGACATCCGCGCTCGCCGGGCTCGACAACGTCCGCCGGCTGACGCGCGTCTCCGTCTACGGCTACTACGACGACAACGTGCTCGGCGCGACGGAGGAACTGGCGCAGAACGGCAAAGCAACTCGCAAGCGCCATTGGCGGATCGAGGCAAAGCGGGTCGTGCTTGCGACCGGTGCGCTAGAGCGGCCCTTCGTCTTCCCCGGCAACGATCGGCCGGGGGTCATGCTTTCAGGCGCCGCGCTCGCTTACGCCAGGCGCTATGGCGTCGCGGTCGGCAACGACCTCGTCGTCTTCACCAACAATGACAGCGGCTGGCGCCGCGCCTCAGCACTCGCGCGCGTCGGCGTCCCTGTTCGTGCTGTCGTCGACCCGCGTCCGGAGGCGCCCTCGATGCATGTCGCGGAGCTTGCCGAGACGGGCACGGAGGCGCTTCCCGGCCACGTGGTGACCGCGGCCTCCGGCGGCACCGCGCTTTCCTCCGTCCGCGTCGAAGTCTTCGACTCGACGAACGGCAAGATCGCAGGCGCGGGGCGTGAGCTGAAGTGCGATGCGCTCGCCGTCGCCGCCGGCTGGAACCCCCTCATCCACCTCGCCAGCCAGGCCGGCGGGCCACCTGGATACGACGAGGAGCTCCACGCCTTCGTGCCGGGCGAAGCGCGCGAAAAGTGGATCGCCGCCGGCGCGATCCGGGGAATTTTCGATGCGGCGGCATGCGCCGCAGACGGGGCACGCGCCGGTTTGGAGGCAGCGCGCGCCTGCGGCTTCGCGGCTGAGCTCGCTTCGAGCGCGCCCGAAGACGCGAAGAACACCGACAACCTGTTCCCGCTCTTCGAGATCCCGGCGAAGGGCAAGGCCTTCGTCGATCTGCAGAACGACGTCACCGCGGCCGACGTTCGGCTTGCGCAGCGCGAGGGGTTTGAGTTCGTCGAGCACCTGAAGCGCTATACGACGCTGGGCATGGCGGCCGACCAGGGCAAGACGTCGAACCTGAATGGCCTCACCATCCTTGCCCACGCACGCGGCCTCCCCGTCCCCGCCGTCGGCACGACGCGCTTTCGCCCGCCCTACAACCCGGTCACCCTCGGCGCGCTCGTCGGGCGGGCACGCGGCGCGCATCTGCAGCCGCTCCGCCGCACCCCGCTCCACGATTGGCATATCAAGGCCGGCGCGGAGATGATGAATGTCGGGCTCTGGCAGCGCCCACGCGTCTACGCAAAGACCGGCGAGACGCTGGAGCAGGCCTACGTGCGCGAGGCACGCGCCGTCCGCAATTCCGTCGGCATCACCGACGTGTCGACGCTCGG
This sequence comes from uncultured Alphaproteobacteria bacterium, assembly GCA_963761005.1. Classification (GTDB taxonomy): domain Bacteria; phylum Pseudomonadota; class Alphaproteobacteria; order Rhizobiales; family Afifellaceae; genus DASWJZ01. The sequence continues at coordinate 111,665 of CAVXFK010000011.1, read as the reverse complement.
CAAGATCGACGTGCAGGGACCGGACGCGGCGACCTTCCTCGACCGCGTCTACACCAACACCTTCTCGACTCTTCCCGTCGGCAAGGCGCGCTACGGCCTGATGCTCCGCGACGACGGCTTCCTTTTCGACGACGGCACGACGTGGCGGCTCACCGAGACCCGCTATTTGATGACCACGACGACCGCGAACGCCGGGCCGGTCATGGAGCATCTGGAGATGCTCCTCGCCGTCGCGTGGCCGGAGCTCAAGGTCTCGCTTGCCTCCGTCACCGACGAGTGGGCGGGCGTCGCCGTCGCCGGTCCGAAGAGCCGTGAGCTCCTGCAGAAGGCGCTCGAAGGCATCGACGTGAGCGACACCGCATTTCCCTTTATGGGGGTGCGAAGCGGCCGGCTCGCCGGCGTCGAGGTGCTCGTTGCGCGCCTCTCCTTCTCCGGCGAGCGCGCCTACGAGGTCTATTCGGGCGCGAACCATGCGCTGATCGTCTGGGAGAACCTGCTCGAAGCCGGCAAGGAATTCGCGGTCGAGCCCTATGGGCTTGAGGCGCTCGGCGCGCTTCGCATCGAGAAGGGCCACGTGACGGGTGCGGAGATCGACGGCCGCACCACGGTCCACGACCTCGGCCTCGAAAAGATGTTTTCCAAGAAGAAGGACTTCGTCGGCAAGCCGCTGGCGCTCCGCCCGGCCCTCGTCGATCCGGCCCGCAAGCAGCTCGTCGGGCTGAAGTCGCTCGACGGCAAGCCGGTTCTCGGCGGTGCGCATCTCGTCGGCGGCGCCGATCCGAAGGAGTCGGGCGGCAGCCAGGGCCACGTCACGGCGATGTGCTTCAGCCCTGCGCTCGAAGCCTACATTGCGCTGGCGCTTCTTGAGCGCGGGCGAGAGCGCCACGGCGAGACGCTCTATGCCGCCGACCCGCTCCGCGGGAGCCACGGTCCGGTCGAGATCGTCGACCCGTGCTTCTTCGACAAGGACGGGAGCCGCATGCATGGCTGAGGCTCTTTCCGCGCTCGCGCATCTGCCCGCCGGCATCGGCGGCGGTGGTGTCACGCTCCGCGAAATCGCTGCCGGCACGATCCTTCGCATCCAGACCTGGCCCTATACCGTCGGCGTCGTTAAGCGCGTCGCCACGGAGCTGCTTGGAGTGGAAGCGCCGCCGATCGGCCACGCGGCGACGAACTTCGAGACGAGCCTCATCGCGGTCGCACCGGGCTCTTTCTATGTCGCCGGGCTCGCGGCCGACATCGCCTGGCTTGTGAAGGAGGCGGTCTCCCCGGCCGACGCCGCGGTCACCGATCTCTCGCACGGCCGCGCGGTGCTCGCCCTCGAAGGTGAAGCGGCGGGCGACGTGCTGCAGAAATGCGTGGCGATCGATCTTTCCGCCTTCCCGCCCGGACGCGCCGCGCCGACGATGATCCACCACATCGACGTGCTGATCCATCGCCGGACCGAGACGGAGTTCCGGCTCATCGTTCTGCGCAGCTTCGCTGAGGCGCTTGCCGAATGGCTGCTCGACGCCCGCCTCGAAGAGGGGATCGGGTTCCGCCGAACGGCGGTGCTCGGATCGCAAGCGCCGGAAGCGGCGCTTGAAGCTGCGGCTCCACACCCGCTACCAGAACTCCGCCGGTCAGCGGGTGCGCATCGTCCTCAACCTGAAGCGCCTGCCTTACGAGTACGTCGCCATCCCGTCGCTGTCCTCGGAAGACTATCGGCGGATCAATCCGCAGGGCCTGATGCCGGCCCTCGAAGTCGACGGGCAGATCGTGACGCAATCGATGGCGATCATCGAGCTCCTCGAGGAGCTCTTTCCCGAGCCGAGCGTCCTGCCGGACGACCCGATGCTGCGGGCCGAAGCCCGGTCGTTCGCGCAACTGATCGCAGCCGATCTGCATCCCATCAACAACAACCGGATCCGGCGCTATCTCTCCGACGTCCTCAGTGCGGACGAAGGGCAGGTCCGGGCCTGGTACCATCATTGGGTGGCCAAGGCCTTCGCGGCGCTGGACGCGCAACTCGCCCAGCGGACGAAGCCCTTTCCATTCTGCTTCGGCGAACAGCCGGGGCTCGCGGACGCTTGCCTCGTCCCGCAGGTGGACAACGCGCGGCGCTTCGGATGCGACCTCGCTGGCTACCCTCTCCTTGCGGCGATCGACGGCGCCTGCCGCGGGCTGGACGCCTTCGTCCGCGCCGCGCCAGAGGCGCAGCCCGACTACCCGCATTCCTGACGGCCGGCGGCGCCGACAGCGGCGCCCAGGCGATGGTGACAGCATGTCGCATCCCGGCGTCGTGTTCGCCGGCGCGGGTGGCTTGTTTTTTTACGATTGCGGGCGCATGTGCGCGCCGTCCACGCCGGCATGGGCCGACGCGATTCAATCTCAAAGAGCCGTGCCATGAATACGCTTCGCAACTTCCTTTCCGCCCTCCGCCACCGGCGCACGGCATATGGTTCAGCGCGCTTCAGCGAGGCCTCGGCAAGAGCCCGCTATCGCTTCCGCCATTCCATGTTGGGCGAGCCCGGTATCGACGAGGCCGTCCGCCTCTTCGGCGTCGGGCGCTAGTTCCGCTGGAATGCCGCTCGCGCCGTGTGCGGCGCGGGAGTAGCCTCCGCCCGTCGTCCGGCGGAGATGTCCCCTTGAGCACGGAAGAACTGGTCACGCGTCACTACGCGGGCGAAGGCGTCGAGCGCAGCATCCTGGAAGCACTCGAAGCGCGCGGCAAGGATATCGAAAACCTTACTACCGCCGACCTCGCCTCCGCCGACCAGATGCATCTCGGCTGGCGGCCCGCGACCGTGGAATTCTCCAAGGCCCTCGATCTCTCCGCCGGCGATCAGGTGCTGGACATCGGTTGCGGCCTCGGCGGCTCCACGCGCTACTTCGCCGAGACCTACGGCTGCCGCGTCACCGGGGTCGATCTGACCGAGGAGTTGGTGAAGGTGGCCCGCTCGCTCACCCGCCGCTGCGGTCTCGCCGATCGCGTCACCTTCAAGCTCGGAAGCGCGCTCGCGCTGCCGTTCCATGATTCCATGTTCGACGTCGCGACGATCGTCCATGTCGGCATGAACATCGCCGACAAGGCGAAGCTCTTCGCGGAGGCGCGACGCGTCCTAAAGCCCAAGGGGCGGCTCGGCGTGTATGACGCGATGCGGGTGGCGGACGGCGAGCTTCCGTTTCCGATGCCCTGGGCGCTAACGGCCGAGACGAGCTTCGTCGAGACGCTCGCGACCTATCGCGGTCTGCTCGAGGCGGCAGGCTTCAGAATCGAGTTGGAGCGGGATCGCCGGGATTTCGTGATGACGGTCGCCGCCGAGGCGCGCACCCGCGCCGCCGGGCGCGAGGCGGGCGTCAGCGTCACCCTCGCCGCGCGGCCGGAGCGCCTCGTCAACGCGCAGAAGGCGCTCGAAGCCGGCACGATCACGCCGGTCGAATTCATGGCCCGCGCGGTCTGACCGCTCAGTCGATCGTGAGCTTCTCGCCGCCGACGGGCAGCTGCTCGGGCATGCCCCATTCGCGCCCCGCATCGGCAAAGAGGCACCAAAGGTAGTCCGCCATCGACCAGCGGACGATCAGGCGGAAGAGCGGCCCACCCTCCGTCGCGTCATCGGCGACCTGCCAGAGCGTCGCGTGCGTCCACCCGAACATCGAACCGGCCGCCGTCGCCGCCTTGAAGGCGCGCGGATGGAGGTCGAGCGTCGTGAACTTCATCAGCGCCGCGCGCGCCTTCGGCCCGGAGACCTCGATCACCGTGTAGTAGTCGCCGACCGCGACGAGCTGGTGGTGCGTTCCGCCGAGCGCGGTGCGCGCCGCCTGGAACAGCCGCTCCGCCTCTTCCGGCGCGGTGACGAGCATCCACTCGTCCGGCCCGAGCCAGAGCAGCGACGTGCCGCCGGCAGTCGCCGTCGAAAGCGGCGCTACCGGGAGGCTCAAGCCGACCGCGCCGAGAAGCGTGTCCGTCCCCACTCCGGGATCGACACGCAGGACGAACTTCCCGAGGAACTGGCGCTCCGCGATGCGGATCGCACCGCCCTCGCCTTCGATCGGCGTGCGGTGCGAGAGCGGCGAGCGGCGGGTCGGAGCCTCAGCCATTCGCCTTCTCCTGTGCCCCAAGAAAGTCCGTGCCCGTCACCGTAACGGGAACCGGCGCGCCGTCCTTCCGCGAGGCCCACAGCCTCTCGCCGACGCGGCTTCGCCCGCTCTTCACCAGGGCCAGTGCGATCGAGCGGTCGAGGTTCGGGGAGAAATAACTGGAGGTGACGTGACCGAGCATCGGCACCGGCGGCGCGCTCTCCGCCTCATTGCCGATCAGCTGTGTCCCCTCCATCAGCACGAATTTCGGGTCGGCGGTCAGAAGCCCGACAAGCTGCTTCCGGTCCTCGCGCATCGTGTCGGCGCGGAAGAGCGAGCGGCGGCCGATGAAATCGCCCGACTTCTTCACCATGCCGCCATACCCGAGATCGTCGGGCGTCACGGTGCCGTCCGTCTCCTGGCCGACGATGACAAAGCCCTTTTCGGCGCGAAGGAGATGCATCGCCTCGGTGCCGTAGGGCACGATGCCGTATTTCGCGCCCTTCTCGATCACCTGGTCCCAAAGCCAGAGGCCGTAAGTCGCCGGGATGTTGATCTCGTAGGAGAGCTCGCCCGAGAACGAAATGCGGAAGACGCGGACCGGCACGCCGCCGAGATGCGCGTCGCGCCACGTCATGAACTCAAACGTTTCGGGATTCGGATCGAGATCATCGCAAAGCTCGCCGACGAGCTTGTGGCTCTCCGGCCCGCAGATCGCCGCGACCGCCCATTCCTCGGTGACGCTCGTCAGATAGACTTTGAGATCCGGCCACTCGGTCTGGAGATAGTCCTCCAGCTTGCCGAGCACGCGCGCGGCGCCGCCGGTCGTCGTCGTCATGTGGAAATGATCGTCCGCGAGGCAGGCGGTGACGCCGTCGTCCATAACCATGCCGTCCTCGCCGAGCATCAGCCCGTAGCGGCATTTGCCGACGCCAAGCTTCATCCAGGCATTGGTGTAGACGCGATTCAGGAACTCGCGCGCGTCCGGGCCCTTCACGTCGATCTTGCCGAGCGTCGAGGCGTCGAGCACGCCGATCGTCGTCCGCGCCGCTTTCGCTTCGCGCTGCACGGCGTTGTGGAAGCTCTCGCTAGGCTTCGGATAAGCGCGGGCGCGGAGCCAGTCGCCAACCGGCTCGAAGACCGCGCCCGCCTCGCGATGCCAATCGTGCATCGCTGTCGTGCGGCGCGGCGCGAAGAGCGTCCCGACGTGCTGGCCGGCGAGCGCCGCGAACGTCACCGGCTTATAGGGCTGGCGGAAGGTGGTCGTGCCGATCGCCGGCACTGCTTCGCCGCGCACCGAGGCGAGGAAGCCGAAGGCGTTCAGGTTGGCGACCTTGCCCTGGTCGGTTCCCATGCCTGTCGTCGTGTAGCGCTTGGCGTGCTCGACCGAGCGATAGCCTTCCTTGACCGCAAGCCCGAGGTCCTTCGTGGTCACGTCGTCCTGGAGGTCGATCCAGGCCCGCAGCTTGTGCTTCGGGCGGTTCGAGGGAAGCTCGGGGATGACGCGAATCGGCCCCTGCCCGATCTGTCCGCTCGCGGGCACCGAAGGAAGCGCCGGGATCGCCACCTCGAACCCCGCTGCATTCGCCGCCTCGACGCCGGCGCGTGCGCCTTCGGCAAAGCATTCCGCCATGCCGAAGAAGCCGTTCGCGGCGCCAGCCGAGCGCTCGCGCTGCCACGAGCGGGCCGGACGGAACGCCTCGATCTGTTCGTCGTAGCGCAGTTTTCCGCGCGACTGTGCGAAGAGCGCGACGTTCGGCGCCCAGCCGCCGGCGACCGCGAGAAGATCGCATTCGATCTCGACCGGCTTCGTGTCACCGGCCCGCGTCTTCAGCGGCCGCACCGCGACACCTGAAATCCGCTGCCCGCCCGACGTGCCGGTGATCGTGGCGCTGCCGTAGATCGCGATCCCGAGCCGCGCGGCCTCGGCCAGATGCACATGCGCCATCTCGGCGCGAAGATCGACGACCGCTGCCACCTCGGCGCCGGCGCGCGCGATGTCGAGTGCTGCGTCCCAGCCGGAATTGTTGTTGGTGGCGACGACGACGCGCCTCCCCGGCAGCACGCCGTAGCGGTGCATATAGGTCCGCACTGCGCCGGCAAGCATGATGCCGGGGCGGTCGTTCTCGTGAAAGATGAGAGGGCGCTCGATCGAGCCGGTCGCGAGCACCACCTCCTTGGCACGCACGCGCCAGAGCCGCTGGCGCGGACGCCGCCCTTGCCGCGCCGCCGCGGGAAGATGGTCCGCGATTCGCTCCCAGAGCCCGACGAAATTTTGGGCGTAATAGCCGAAGGCCGTGGTGCGGGTCAGCACCGTCACCTCGTCCATCGCCTCAAGCTCGGTGCGGATGCCCGCGACCCATTCGGCCGGCGGCGCGTTGTTGAGCGACAGAACTTCCGGGTCGCGCGAGAGCAGCGTGCCGCCGAGCGCAGCCGTTTCTTCGGCAAGAATCACGCGCGCGCCCGCGCGACCGGCGGCGAGCGCAGCCATCAGCCCGGCCGGACCGCCGCCGACGACGAGCACGTCGCAATGGCGATTGACCGACTCGTAGTGGTCCGCATCGGGAAGAGCCGGCGCGCGGCCGAGGCCAGCGGCGCGGCGGATGGTCGGCTCGAAGCGCATCCAGCCCGGCCAGCCCTTGAAGGTCTTGTAGTAGAAGCCCGCCGGAATGAACGGCGCGATCAGGTCGTTCACCGCGCCGACGTCGAACTTGAGCGACGGCCAGCAATTCTGCGGGCGCGCTTGCAGACCGTCATAAAGCTCCTGCTCGGTGACGCGCGTATTCGGATCGCTGCGCGCACGCTCCCCGCCGACCTCGACTAGCGCCGCCGGGTCTTCGCTGCCGGCGGCGAGGATGCCGCGCGGCCGGTGGTATTTGAACGAGCGGGCGACCAGGTGCTCGCCATTGGCAAGCAGCGCCGAGGCGAGCGTGTCGCCCGGGTGACCGTGAAGCATCCGGCCGGAGAAGCGGAAGCTCAGGGTGCGCGCGCGATCGACGAAGCCGCCCCGCGGCAGACGGTAGGGCTGCTCAGCCATGCGGACCCTTCTTCCCCCAACGCACCACGATCTCAGCCACGTTCGACGGACGGAAAATCAGATCACCTTATGCGGCGCAAGGGCCGGCGCGGCGTCCCGTCTGCGACAAGGTGGAGCCCGCGCTGCGGCTACCAGCCGCCTCCACCGCCGCCGCCTCCGCCGCCGCCCGACCCCCCGCCACCGGAAAATCCCGACGAGCCGGAGGAGCTGCGCGGCATCGAAGCGGCGAGCGCGCCGGTCGCGGCGGAGACAGCGGAAGACATGCTGCGGCCGAAGCCGTCGCTCGACCAGCTCCCGCCGCGACGCCAGGCGGGATTGTAATAGGTGGCGACGGGGTCGGGATCGTCCGGATGCGCGCGCTTCAGCGCGGCGACGAACGCGTCCGCCCAGGGCTTCTCCACGTCGAGCGAGACCGCATAGGGAAGCAGCGACTCGAAGTGCTCGGTCGTAATGTCGGGCGCGCCGCTGATGTTGAGGCGGCCCGATTCCGCCGTCTCCAGATACATGCGGAAACCGGCGAGCTGGTCCATTACCGGCCGGCCGAGCGCCGTCGGAGCGCGCAGGAGATAGAGGAAGAGCCCGTTCAGCGCCGGGAAGATCAGGACGAGCGCGATCGGGAAGGGATGCGCGGCGATGAAATGCGTGACCGTGTGCAGCACACCGTAGGGGTTCCCTGCCACACCGACAAGAAACTGCCCGGCCATGAAGAGAAAGAAGCCGAGCACGAAGACGAGCGACATCCCGGTCTTGGCGATCGCGAAGACCGACGTTTCGGAGAAGATCGTCCGCAGGATCGGGATGACGATGATGCCGAACACGCCGCCGATGAAGAACACCGGGGCGAGCAGCCCAACCTCCGTTCCGTGCAGCCCGCCGAGAATCAGGACCGCGACGAGCACGAGAATCGTCAGCGCCAGCCCGCCGACGAAGTAGAGCGTGTTGCGCTTGAAGAACTTGTTCTTGTTCTCCGATTCGATGCCCTTGCGGAATTTCGACGTGACGCTGGCGACCGACGTCGCGTTCGACGCGGCGATGTGGCCCTTGCCGCCGTGGCCGTCGACCCAGCGGAGAATCTCGCGCTCGCCGGGCGGCAGCGCATTGTCGCCGCCGGGCCATTCCTTCTTCGTGCGTTCAAGCGTCAGCTCGCGCTTCGTCTCTTCGTCGAAGACGACAAGCCCTTTGACTGCGAGTGACAGCGCGGCCGCGGTGAACTCGCGCCGCGCATCCATGCCGAAGCCCCAGTTTCGGATATAGCCGGCAAGCGCCGGAGATACCGCGCCCGGCGGATGGAAGAGCGGGATGATCGTGCCGGCTTTCGGATCCCGGCCGACCGCGTTCCAGGTCGCGAGATAATAGCCGAAGACCAGCACCAGACCGATCCCGCCGATGATCCAGCCTCGATTGTCGCGTAGGAAATAGCGGGCCTTGTCGGCCTCCGACGGCGGATCGACGGCGCCGGCCGGAATCTCCTCGACGATCGTAAGCCCCTCGCCGGAGGGAAGCGTGCGCGTCGTCTGGACGGCAAGGACGCCGTCGGTAACGGCCCCGCGCCAATCGGTGCCGCGCGCGCCGTAGGGCCCCGAATAGGCGGTCCAGCGCATCGGCGGCACGTTGTCCGGCAGCATCACCCGGACAAGCGCGCTCTCGATCGGAAAGTCCCAGGCATTGCCGGTGACGTTCCAATAGAGCTCGGCGTGATCCGGGAACCAGCGGATCTGGCGGTCGGTCTCGTAGGTGAAGACGTAGGTATAGCTTTTGCCCGGCTCCAGGAACACGTCTTGCTGGCCGGCATAGATGCGGATGTATTCGCCCTGGCTCTGCGTGAAATGCGGCTCCGGCCTTCCATCGCGGGTGACGGAGAGGAGCTTGAAGCCGACCTCGTGCACCTTGCCTTCCGCGTCCTCGAAAGTGAGCGGAAAGTCGCGATAGATGCCACGCTTGATCTTGTTGCCCTCGGCGTGGACGCGGATCGTCTCGGCGACGGTAAGCGTGCCGTCGCGCGCCACCGTGATATCGGACTGAAAGCGCTCGATCGTCTCTTCCGCCGCCGCCGGAGAGCCATTCGCGAAGATGAGCAGGGCGAAGGCGAGACACCACGAGGCGGCGAATATCGCCCGTCCCGAGCACTCAACAGCTTCCTCTCCCCACCGGGGAGAGGTCGGCCGAGCAAAGCGGAGACCGGGTGAGGGGGAGCGACGAAGCCCCCTCACCCGACGCATGCCTTTCGGCCTGCGTCGACCTCTCCCCGGAGGGGAGAGGAACGGAGCTAGCCATGCGCGCATAGTTGCGCGTCTCACGTCTGGAACGAGACCTTCGGCACGGCGCGGTCGCCAGGCTCCTCGATCTCGAAATACTGTCGCGTCTTGAACCCGAACTGGTTGGCGACGAGATTGCTCGGGAACGACTGCACCATCGTGTTCAGGTTGCGAACCGCGCCGTTGTAGTAGCGGCGCGCCATCTGGATCTCGCTTTCGAGGCTGGCGAGGTCCTGCTGCAGCTGAAGGAAATTCGCGCTCGCCTTGAGCTCCGGATAGTTCTCCGCCACCGCGAGCAGCCGCCCAAGGCCGAGCGACAGCGCGGCCTCAGCCTTGGCGCGCGCCTCGACGTCGCCCGGCGGCACCGACTGCGCTCGCGCGCGAAGCTGTGTCACCTCATCAAAAACCCCGCGCTCATGCGCGGCGTAACCCTTCACCGTCTCGATCAGGTTCGGGACGAGGTCGGCGCGGCGCTTCAATTGCACATCGATGCCGCTCCACCCCTCCTCGCTCATCTGCCGGGTCGAGACGAGGCGGTTGTAGACGTAGATCGCGTAGAGAACGGCCGCCACGATGACGCGCCAGAATGATCCAAAACGTCATGGGCAGCCTCTCCTCGAATGCGCCGGCGGGCGGTCCGCGCCGCCCGAGCGGATGATGCAATATGCCTGGAACCCGCCGCGGGAAAGAGGAGGCACCTCCCCGTCCCCGCCATTTCCTCACCACCGTCCCAGTAGGAAATTAACGGAAGCTTTGCGTGTGCCGGCGGAAAAATGAAACTCGAAGTTTTGGAGTCAATGCATGTCCCCCGGCGTCAGCCGCGCGTTTTCCCGGTTTGCCACAATGCCCAGAAATCTCTCTTCGCGGCGCGCGCTGATCGGCAAGCCGCCTGATGGTGGAGATCACCGAGCGCGCACTCGAGGTTCATCCCGACGAGGTGCGGCCCTTCCTCGACAATCTGCGGTCGCTCGGCGTCCGCACCGCGCTCGACGATTTCGGCACCGGCTATTCGAGTCTCGCGCGGCTGAAATTCCTGCCGTTCGACGAGATCAAGATCTCCCAGAGCTTCGTGCAAAACATCGATAAGGCTGCCGACCGCACGCTTTTCGTTCACACCATCGTCCAGCTCGGACGCGGCCTCGGGATGGCGGTGACCGCCGAGGGCATCGAAGACTCCGACCAGCGCGATTCCCTGATCGCGGAAGGATGCACGCAGGGCCAGGGCTTCCTCTTCAGCGAAGCGGTGCCGGCGGAGCGTGTCCACGTTCTGCTGGCCTCGCGACGCAAGGCCGCCGCCGGCGGACGTTCGCGCTAGCGGTCGCGCGCTTGGGTCGCGCGGGTCTCAGGCGTCGACCGCGACAGCGACGAGAACGCGAAATCGACCGCCTCGAGCACCTGGCGCTCGGGCGTCTCCTCGGCGGAAAAACCAATGCGGACCGCCATGCCGTGGCCGGAGACCAGATCCTTCAGCCGGTCCTGCAGGCGCTGCATCGCGAACGGCTCGAGCGGAATTGTGAGCACCGCCTCCTGCGGCGCCAGCACCAGGTCGAGACGCTTGCGGGCATCCGACTTCACCACCATGGCGCGGGCGGGATACGTGCGGCGGTCGCCGGCGGCGGTACGGTAGCCGATCTCGCCGACCAGCATGATGCCTTCGCCTTCCTCGCGGCCGCTCCGACCGAGCCGGACGTTGAAGGTCCAGCCCGTGGCGCTGAACAGCATGGAGGTTCTCGGCGCCGGCCGGAGCCTGTCGCGGCCGGCCGTCTCCATGCCGGCATCGCGCGCGGTTTCGCGCGCCTCCCGGCTCTCGTCGATCATCGCAAGCTTCCCCCGCCGGCAGTTTCTAGCCAGGCCGCCCCGCACGACTTTGCCAGATTTCGCACGCGCAAGATATAGCTCTGCCGCTCAGTCACTGAAATGACGCCACGCGCATCAAGTAGATTGAAGACGTGGCTCGCCTTGATGCACTGGTCGTAGGCCGGCAATGCCAACTTGTGATTGCTCCCGTCTTCGGCCTTGCCGGCTTCAAGTAGCGCTTGGCACTCCTTTTCAGCGTCCTCGAAATGGCGCTTCAGCATCTCCGTGTCGGCGGACTCGAAGTTGAAGCGCGAATATTCCTGCTCTGCCTGCAGGAAGACGTCGCCGTAGGTGACCTTCTCGTTTCCCTCGCGGCCGTTGAAGTTCAGGTCGTAGACGTTGTCGACGCCTTGCACGTACATGGCGAGGCGCTCCAGCCCGTAGGTCAGCTCGCCTGAGACCGGTGCGCAGTCGAAGCCCGCCACCTGCTGGAAGTAGGTGAACTGCGACACCTCCATGCCGTCGCACCAGCACTCCCAGCCGAGCCCCCAGGCGCCGAGCGTCGGGCTCTCCCAGTCGTCCTCCACGAAGCGAAGGTCGTGCAGATGCGGGTCGATGCCGATCGCGGCGAGCGAGCCGAGATAGAGGTCCTGCAGATCGGGCGGCGACGGCTTCAGGATCACCTGGAACTGATAATAGTGCTGCAGCCGGTTCGGGTTCTCGCCGTAGCGGCCGTCCTTCGGCCGGCGCGAAGGCTGCACGTAGGCGGCGTTCCACGGGCGCGGCCCGAGCGAGCGCAGCGTCGTCGCGGGGTGGAAGGTGCCGGCGCCGACCTCCATGTCGTAAGGCTGCAGGATGACGCAGCCGTAGTCGGCCCAATAATGCTCAAGTGCCAGGATCAGCCCCTGGAAGGAGCGGCGCGGGTCCATGTGGCTGGCGTCAGCGGCGTTTGAAGAGGCGCTCACGCAAATTCCAGTCGGCTCGGCTCGGAAAGTCGGCGGATCACGTGACACGCACCGGACAACCGGTCAAGGCAGACGCGTGAAGCAGGCGCGGCGCGCCATCAGCGCCGCGCGTTGAAAGACCGCTCCTCGTTAACTTGCGAGCACCTTCCGGCGCTCTTCGTATTCGGTCTTGTCGATCTCGCCGCGCGCGAAGCGCTCTTGCAGGATCTGCAGCGCCGAATCAGTTGTGCGCGCAGGAGCGGCGCGTTCGGCGCGGCCGCTGCTCACGCCGCGGACGGCAAGCACGATCAGGAAGACGATCAGCGCCCAGAACAGAATCATTCCGAGCCCGCCGCCGAATCCCCATCCCCAATTGTGATGCCACATCCAGCCGCGTCCGTCCCAAGTCTGCGACGAGGCCGGCGACGCAGCGCCGAGGGTTGATGCCGAAAGCCCCCAGAGAAGCGACTTGATTGCCATGATTCTCTCGCCTTCTGCCTTCGAGCGGGCCAAGCCAGCGCTCTCCCACCTCTAGGCCTTCATATGGTGCTCGATTTCGCCAATTCAGCGATTGACCTCGGTCAAATGGCCGCCGCGGCGCACTGTGCTTCTCGGCAAAAGCCATGCTGCACCGCCGAACGTGGATGAAATGTAATCGGCGGAAGCGGGCGTTGTCAGCCGGCTGTCAGCTTCGATTTGCGATATTTCGCGAACGGCCAGGGGGACGGCCGGCCCGGTCGGTTTTCTTGGACAGATCGCAAACGCATGCGAAAGATTGCCCTCTCCCTCGTCGTTGTTGCCGCGTCCGGCGCCTATGTCTGGAGCCAATCCGGCAACGCCCTTTCCAATGACCCTCTTGGGCCACTGCCCCCGCTCGGGCCCCAGTCTGCTCTCGGGCCCGAGTCCAAGCTCGGGTCCGAGCAGCGGACCGACCCGGTCCAGACTGGCAGCATCGCGAATCGGAGCCCGGTCCTCGTCAATGCTCCCGCGCCGACCGCAACCGTCCGGCTTCAGCCGGCCGTCGAGAACGAGTGGTCGGAAGGCGGTGAGAACGAATGGGACGGGGGCCGCCGGTTCGCTGCCCGGTCGCTTGGCGACACACCCTCGTCGCCAGACTCTCCGGTGCCGACCGCCATGGTATCGCCCCCCGTGACGCCGGCACCGGAGACGCCTTCCCCGCAGTCGCCGGTGACAGACGCTCTCGTGGCAGGCCCCGCCGCGCCGACTGAGACCGCTGCACAGCCCTCGACGCCCACCGCGCCGGATCCGGCTCCGGCGTTGCCGCCGGGCGTGGTCGAAGCCCGCCTGCCGCGCCCGCGCCCCGACTACAAGCCACCGGCGGTCACCGCGTCGATGGCAAGCACGCCGGTCCTGAACGTGCCGGCGACCCGCGTTGCCATGAATTTCTCGCAGGGCGGACGGTTCGTCGACGGCACCTACACCGGCTCAGTCGTCGATGCCTATTACGGCCTCGTGCAGATACAGGTGCTGGTGCAGAGCGGCCAGCTCGTCGACGTCAACGTGCTTCGCTATCCGTCCGATCGTCGCCTCTCGGTGCGCATCAACCGCTACGCGCTGCCGATCCTGCGCCGTGAAGCGATCATCGCGCAGAGCGCCAACGTCAACATCGTCTCCGGCGCCACGCTGACGAGCGAGGCGTTCCTGCGCTCGCTCGGCAGCGCTCTGAGAGTGGCCGGAGCCTGAATCTCATGCGCGCGACGCGCATCCTGATGGGCATGCCCATCACCGTCGACGTTGTAGGGCTTGCGGACGGATCGCTGCTCGACAGCGTCTTCGGCTATTTCGAAAGCGTGGACCGGCGCTTCAGCACCTACAAGCTCGACAGCGAGATCTCGGCGATCAATCGCGCGTCCGTCGCGAAGCCCGACTATAGCGAGGAGATGCGCGAGGTACTGGCGCTTGCCGAAGCAACCAAGCAGGAGACCGACGGGTTCTTCGACATCCGCAAAGCGGACGGCTCGCTTGACCCCTCCGGCATCGTGAAAGGCTGGGCGATCCGCAACGCTGCGGCGATCGTGGCGCAGACGGGCGCGCGCGACTTCTTCATCGATGCCGGCGGCGACATCCAGTCGTCGGGCAAGAACGCCTCGGGCGAAGACTGGAGCGTCGGCATCCGCAACCCGTTCGACGAGACGGAGATCATCAAGGTCGTCTACCCGCGCGGTCAGGGCATCGCGACGTCGGGCACCTACGTTCGCGGCCAGCACATCTATAATCCGCACGCACAAAGCGAGCCGATCGCGGACCTCGTCAGCCTGACCGTCATCGGACCCGACGTGCTCGAAGCCGACCGCTTCGCGACAGCCGCCTTCGCCATGGGGAACGACGGCATCGTCTTCATCGAGCAGATGCCGGGGCTTGAGGGCTACGCCGTCGACAGCAGCGGCTACGCCACGCTGACCAGCGGCTTTGACGCCTGTTGCGCGCCATGATGAAGTTCATCGACCGCCTGCTCGACCACACCACCATGTACCGGCTGGTGCTCTACTACTTGATCGCGCTCGTCACGACGGCGTTCCTGCTCGGCTTCTTCAATATCGTGCCGCACGATCCGAGCGCCCTCGCCTTCTCCACCGTCGTGATTCTTGTAACGTGCTGGATCGCCAACCGGGTGTTCTCGCGCGTCTTCGGCGTGCCGGCAAACGCTGAATCGATCTACATCACCGCGCTCATCCTTGTGCTGATCCTCGATCCAGTCGCCGCGAACGACACGAAGGGCGTCGGTGTCCTGATCTTCGCCTCGGTGTGGGCGATCGCGTCGAAGTTCATCTTCGCCGTTCGTGGGAAGCACGTCTTCAATCCGGCGGCGTTCGGTGTCGTGCTGCCGGCATTCCTGCTCGACTGGCCGGCGACGTGGTGGGTCGGCGGCAACCTGCCGCTCCTCCCCGTCGTGCTGATCGGCGGCGTGCTCATCGTGCGCAAGCTGCAGCGCTTCGATCTCGTCGCCACTTTCGTGGTCGTTGCGCTCGTCACCTCGCTCGCGACAGCCGCGCCGTCCGAATACCCTGCTCTCCTGGGCGAGATCCTTCGTTCCTCACCACTCTTCTTCTTCGCCTTCGTGATGCTGACCGAGCCGCTCACAGCGCCGACGCGACGGCTGCCGCGACTCGCCTTCGCCGCGCTCGTCGGCTTCCTCTTCGCGCCGAACATCCACATCGGCTCGTTCTACTTCACGCCCGAGCTCGCGCTTCTCGTCGGCAATGTCTTCGCCTTCGCGATCGGGCCGAGAGGGCGTTTCGTGCTGACGCTCCAGCGCATCGAAGAGGCGGCCGCCGATACCTACGATTTCATCTTCTCGTCGCCGCGCAAGCTCGCTTTCCGGGCCGGCCAGTATCTCGAGTGGACGCTCGGGATGGAGCATCCCGACAATCGCGGCAACCGCCGCTACTTCACGCTCGCTTCGGCGCCGACGGAGGACGCCGTCCGTCTCGGCGTGAAATTCTATCCGATGTCGAGCGCGTTCAAGCGCACACTCGTCGCGATGGAGCCGGGCGACACGATCTATGCCTCGCAGCTCTCCGGCAATTTCACGCTGCCCCGCAATCGCGACGCCAAGCTCGCCTTCCTCGCCGGCGGCATCGGCATCACACCGTTCCGCAGCATGCTGCAATACCTCCTTGACGAGGGAGAGAAGCGTCCCATCATCGTTCTCTACGGAGCCGAAACGCCTGAGGACATCGCCTATCGCGACGTGCTCGAAGCTGCGCGCCGCGAGCTTGGCATCAGGACAATCCACGCGGTTGAGCACGGTGCACGGCGCGGCGAATATCCGGGCCTGATCGACGCCACGCTGGTCAGCAAGGCGATCCCCGACTTTCGCGAGCGCACCTTCTACATTTCCGGACCGCAGGCGATGGTGAAGTCGCTCCGCCACATGCTGCGGAAGATGGGGGTCCGCAGCTCGCGGATAAAGGTGGACTTCTTCCCCGGCTTCGCCTGAGCGGCGCTCTCACGCGGCATTCGTCGCGCGCACCCACCAATCCGGATTCGACGCGGTGATCTTCGCCGCGGCGGCATCGGCCGCATCGCTTCCTGCATAGAGTCCGAAGCAGGCGGAGCCCGATCCGGACATGCGGGCGAGCAGGCAGCCCTTTGTTCTGCGCAGAGCCTCAAGCACCGCGCCGATCTCGGGGGCGAGCGCGCACGCCGCCGGCTCGAGGTCGTTGCGGCACCCGGCGAGCCAGGCCGCAATGCCCTGGATACTTGTCGGGGTGAAGGGTGGCTCAGGCAGCGGGGCGTTGTCGCGGCGCGCAAGAGTCTTGAAAACCTCGGCGGTCGATACCGTGCGCCGCGGCCACACAAGCACGAGGGGCAGCGGCGGCCAGCCTTGAAGCGGCTCGATGATCTCGCCGATCCCGCGCGCGCGAAGCGCCCTCCCTGCAAGGCACATCGGCACGTCTGCCCCGAGCTTCAGGCCAAACGCCTTCAGCGCATCGGCCGGAACACCGGCGTCGCAATGCCGGTTCAGGCCAGCAAGCACTGCGGCAGCGTCGGCGGAACCTCCGCCCAGTCCTGCGCCGGCCGGAATGTTCTTCTCGACGCCGATCGTGACGGCGGGGGAAAGGCCGGTGTGTTCGAAGAAGGCCGTCGCGGCGCGAAACGCGAGATCGCTCGCGTCGCCCGGCGCGTGTTCGGCAAAGGGGCCACTCAGCGTCAGCACAAGCTTCGCAGCAGGGGCGATCGCGATCCTGTCGCCGATGTCCGCGAAAGCCGCGATGCTATCGAGGAGGTGATAGCCGTCCGCGCGGCGGCCGGTCACATGCAGTGCAAGATTGATCTTTGCAGGCGCCGCGAGCGCCACGCCTGACGCGGACATTGCAAGATGCGTCAGGTGTTGCCCGGGATCTTGAGCTGCATGCCCGGATAGATCACGTCGGGGGTCTTTAGCTTGTCGCGGTTGGCGTCGAAGATATCGCGAAAGGCATTCCCCGACTTCAGAAGCGACGCAGCGATCTGCCAGAGCGAATCGCCCTGCTTCACGGTGTAGACCGCCGAGGCGTGCTGCTCCGTCGCTGGTGGATCGATCAGACGCCCCTCGGCGATCTTCTTCAGCACCTGCTCGAGCTCGTCGCCTTCGGCTCCGAAGTCGCGCGAATGCCGCCACTGGAACTGCGCTTCGAGCGTCCGCCCGACCTGCCAATAGGCGTCGCCGAGGTGGTCGTTGATGACGGGATCGTCGGGGCGCAGGCCGATCGCGCGCTCAAGACTCTCCACCGCCTTGTCGTATTGGCCGAGGCGGTAATAGGCCCAGCCGAGACTGTCGACGACGTAGCCGTCGTTCGGACGAAGGTCGACGGCCTTCTTGATCATGCCCATCGCCTCGTCGAGGTTCTGGCCCATGTCGATCCAGGAATAGCCGAGATAGTTCAGGACCAGCGGCTGATCGGCGCTGAGCTCGAGCGCCTTCTTGAAGTCGGCCTCCGCCTTCGGCCACTCTTTGGTGCGCTCGTAGGTGATGCCGCGGAAATAGAAGAGGCTCCAGTCGGCGGCGGCTGGCGTGCCGGCGTGGGCGATCGCTTCGCTATAGAGCACCGACGCCTCGGCGAAGCGCTCGCGCCCGCGCAGCATGTTGCCGTAGGAGATGTAGCTCTGCACGTCGTCGGGATTTGCGGCGATCGCCTGCTTGAAGGCCTTCTCCGCGTCGGCAGTGCGGTCCAGGCGGTCAAGCGCGAGCGCGGCGCGAAGCTGCCCGAGCGCGTGGAAAGGCTCGTCCTCTCCGATCAACTCGTAGGTCGTGATCGCCGCTGTGTTCTGATCGTTCGCGTCGAGAAGGTTGCCGAGCGAGAGCGCGGCGAGACCCCCGGCGATGTTCGGGTCGAGATAGAGCGCCAGGCGAAGATAGAGGAACGCCACCTCCGTCCCGCCCTCCTGGCCGATCGCGGCTCCGATGCCGGCGAGCGCCTCGGCTGCGCCCTCGACCGGACTTGTCACCGTTGCAAGATGCGCACGGCCGGAGCGAACATCGTCGAGCGCGGCCTTTGCCAAAGAGTTGTCGGGATAGAGCGCGAGGAACGCAGTCAGAGCATCCTCCGCGTCCTTCGTCTTGCCGGCGACGGCGAGCGCGCGCGCGTAGGCTTCGGTGATGCGGACGGCATTGGCGTCGCGATCGCGCGCCGCCTTCAAGTATTTCAGCGCATCGTCGGTACGCCCCGCGGCAAGCGCGATATAGCCGCTGTGGAGGAGCTTGAAGGGCGCATACCAGTCTTCGCCCTTCAGATTGTCGAGGCCACTGATCGCCTGGTCGATCTCGCCCTGACCGAACTGCGCCCAGGCCACCACCAACGCATTGGTGAGATCGGCAAGCACGCCGGCGTTGGCGTCGCTCAATGTGGCGATCGCATCCGAATATTGGCCGAGGCGGATCTCTTCGATCGCAGTCACGAGGCGCGCGGGGTTGTTGTTCGGCTGCTTTTCGCGCAGCTGCTTGGCGTAGATCAGCGCGTCGCTCATCTCGCCCGCGCTGGCACTCAGGACGAGCGCGCGCTCAAGCAGGAACTGGTTGCCGGGGTCGGCGCTCAGGGCTTCACTGTAGAAGCGCGCGGCGCTGTCCGTGTCCTTCTCGACGTCGGCGGTCCGCGCCGCGAGGTAGGTTCCGGCAAGGCTCGTCAGATCCTGGCCTTCGGGCGGCGTCTGCACCGCCAGGGCCGCGGATGCCAGAAGCACCGGCGCCACGATCAGCGCGGCAAGCCCGCGAAAAGTGCGCGCGAATCGCGTCATTGTCTCCGGTTCCCTGTTTTGTCTTTGGGATACCCCTTGAGGCGTCCCGGGGCAATGCTGGCGCCACCCCTTGGGCGACGCGGCTATCACATCAATGTGCGCGGGCGATGCAGAAGGAAACCGCCTGCAAAAGCGCGGTTTTGAACCGCTCGTCCGGGAGCGGCGCCAGCGCGTCCCGGGCCATGGCCCCGTAGTGCCGCGCCCGCTCCACCGTGTCCTTCAGCGCCCGGGTGCGATCGAGGAGCGCGACCGCGTGGTCGAGGTCGTCGTCGGCGATCGAGCCCTTGACCAGCGTGCGCCTCCAGAACTCGCGATCCTCCGCGGTGCCGCGCCGGTAAGCGAGCACGATCGGCAGCGTCACCTTGCCCTCGCGGAAGTCGTCGCCGACGTCCTTGCCGAGCGTCGGCGTCTGCCCGCCGTAGTCGAGCGCGTCGTCGATCAGCTGGAAGGCGATCCCGAGATTGGCGCCGAACGAGCGGAAAGCGGCCCTGACGCCGCGATCGGCGTTCCCCACGATCGCGCCGACCTCGGCGGCGGCGGAGAAGAGCACCGCGGTCTTGGCGCGCACCACGTCGAGATACTCGTCCTCGGTCGTCTCGGTGTTCTTGGCGGTGGAGAGCTGCATCACCTCGCCCTCGGCGATCGTGGCGGCCGCGGCCGAAAGCACCTCGAGCGCATCGAGCGATCCGACATCCACCATCATCTTGAAGGCCTGGCCGAGCAGGAAGTCGCCGACGAGCACGCTCTCCTGGTTGCCCCAGACGAGACGTGCGGCGCGTTTTCCCCGCCTGGTCTCGCTCTCGTCGACGACGTCGTCATGGAAGAGCGTCGCGGTGTGCATGAACTCCACGCTCGCCGCGAGCTTCACCTCCGCACCGCCGCGATAGCCGCAGGCGCCGGCAGAGGCGATCGTCACCATGGGCCGCAGCCGCTTGCCGCCGGAATCGATCAGATAGCGCGCCACCTGCGGGATCAGCGCCACGTCGGAGCTGGTGCGCTCGACAACGAGGCGGTTCACCTGCTCCATGCCCGCGGCGGTCGCCTCGACGAGCGGAGAGATCAGCGCCCGCTCTGACGGCGATTCCTCGAATGACAGGACGACGGCCAACGCGTTCTCCTCGCGACTTCAGCGGACAATAGGGCGGGCGGGCCGCCGCACAAAGTGACACGATGGCACAATCCGGCCGGTCCAGGACAGCGCTTCGCGTTGGACCAAGGATTGGCTAGAGTCCTGGTATGATCGAGCTTCTGCGCAGCAACGACGCCGTTCTGATCTCCTTTGCCGACGCGCTCCTGAACGAGGCCGGCATCGAGCACGCGGTCGTGGACCAGAACATGAGCGTCATGGAAGGCTCGCTCGGCATCCTGCCGCGCCGCATGCTGGTCGCCCGCCATCGGCTCGCCGATGCCCGCCGAATCCTTGCAGAAGCAGGACTCGAGCAGGAGCTTTCGTGACAGCCAAGGCAGCCAGGGCGGCGCTGACCCGCGACGCCTTTCTCGGTGGGCACGTCACGCTGGTGCAGCCGCGCGAAGGCCATCGCGCCGGCCTCGACGCAGCGCTCCTGCAGGCGCTCGTCCCGGCCGACGCTGCGGGCGTGGCAGTCGATTTCGGCGCGGGCGTCGGAACCGTCGCATTCTCGGTTGCGGCGCGCGCGCCGGCGCTCTCGGCGATCGGGATCGAGCGCGATCCCGACCTCGTCGCCTGTGGGCTTCAGGCGCTGGCGTTGCCTGAGAACACCACTTTCGCGTGCCGCGTGCGCCTCGTCGCGGCTGATATCGGCGAGACGGGCACGCTCCCGGAGCGCGTCGGCATCGCCGAAGGCAGCGCCGATTGGGTCCTGATGAACCCGCCGTTCGACCGCGAGGACAGCGGGACCAGGTCCCCCGACGCGGGCCGCCGCGCGGCACATGTCGGCGCGGAAGGGTTGCTCGCGGACTGGTCTCGTGCTGCCGCGGCGCTTCTTCGGCCGGGCGGTGCGCTTGGCCTGATCGACCGCGCCGAGGCGCTTGCGAATGTGCTTCAGGCGCTGTCGCCTGGCTTCGGTGGAATCCGGATCCTCCCGGTGCATCCGAGGGCGGGGGCCGCGGCGAGCCGCATCCTTGTCACCGCGCTCCGCGGCCGTCGCACACCGCTTACGATTCTGCCCGGCCTCGTCCTCCACACGGATGGCGGCGCGTGGACGCCCGAGGGCGATGCGCTGCTTCGCGGCGAAGCGGAACTCACGAAGGAGCCATGAATTGACCATGGAAGACCGCCGGGGCTGGCCAACGCGTCCGCGCCGGGCCATTTTCAAGCGATCATGAGCAACAATCCGACTTGGCGGGAAAGCGTGATTGAGCCGATCGAGGCGGCTTTGAAGCGCGTTTTCCCGGATTACGGCGCGCCCGTCATCCCGGTCGTGCGCCTTTCCGGCGCGATCGGACGGGTGTCGCGTTTCCAGTCGGGGCTGTCGCTCGTCGGCGTCGCGCCGCTCCTGCGAAAGGCTTTCGCCATCCGCTCCGCGCCCGCCGTGGCGCTCATCGTGAATTCGCCCGGCGGCGCGCCGGTCCAGTCGCATCTGATCTACAAGCGAATCCGCGCACTCGCCGAAGAGAAGGAGAAGACGGTCCTCGTCTTCGTTGAGGATGTCTGTGCGTCGGGCGGCTACATGATCGCCTGCGCCGGCGACGAGATCGTCGTCGATCCTGCGTCGATCGTCGGCTCGATCGGCGTCGTCACCGCCGGCTTCGGCTTCGTCGACGCGATGCGCAAGGTCGGCGTCGAGCGGCGCGTCTACACGTCCGGCGACTCGAAGGTCATCCTCGACCCGTTCCAGCCGGAGAAGCCGGAAGACGTGGCGCGGCTTCGCGCGATCCAGGAAGAGGTGCACGACCACTTCATCGAGATCGTCAGGACGCGTCGCGGCGAGGTGCTCGCCAAGGAGAAGGACGCGGAGATATTCTCCGGCCAGTTCTGGTCGGGAAAGACAGCTGTCGCGCTCGGGCTCGCCGACCGCACGGGCGACCTTCGCTCCGTGCTCCGCGAACGCTTCGGCGAGAAGGTGCGGCTCAAGCTCTTCTCGACGGAGCGAACCTTTTTCGGGCGGAGGGGCGTTGGCCTCGGCGGTGCGTTCGGGGCGGCCGTCTCGGACGCAGTCTTGTCCGAACTCGACGAACGTTCCCTTTGGGAGCGCTACCGGCTTTAGGCGTGGTTCCCGAGAGGTCGAAGCCGCTTTACGTTACGCCTTGGATCGCGCCCAAAGGATTGGAGAAAGGTATGCCGCAGCTCATCATCGTGGCCGCGATTGTCGCCGGCGGCTGGTTCGTCTGGAAGGTGGTGAAGCGCGAGATGGCCCGCGTCGGACGCGAGCTCGACCGCGCACGCGGGCAGCCGACCGAAACGCTGACGCAGGATCCGAAGACGGGGCGCTATCGCCCGGAGAGCAAATCTTGAAGCAAGATGCGGAAGCCCGCGTCCTCAATGCGGTCTCTCGGCGTGAGTGCGCATGTTCCCGTAGGAGATGAACTCGAGCAGCGACCCGTCCGGGTCGCGGAAGTAGATGCTGCGCCCCCTGCCGCGGGCGGCTCTGCGGTTCACCGGGCCGAGCTCGATGTGAACGCCGTGCTTGTCGAGATGCGCGATCGCTTCTTCGACCGGGCCGGGCCATTCGAAGCAGAGGTCGCTGCCGCCCGGCTGCACCGGCCGCTTGGCGACCGGCGTCGGATCGATGCCGGGACCGTGGCAGTTCAGCTGCGTGTCGCCGAAGCGATAGGCCCAGCCCTCGCCCTGGCTCACCACCTCCGCGCCGAGTACGTCGCGGTAGAAGGAATTCGAGACGCCCCAATTCGAGACGCGGATCACGCAGTGGTCGAACCTGATCTTTGTCATTGCTGCTTTTCCTAGCGGTCGTTGCAGGCTCACATATTGATATAGACTGGCCCCTCGCCGCCCTGCGGCGGCACCCAGGTGATGTTGCCGTTCGGATCCTTGATGTCGCAAGTCTTGCAGTGGACGCAGTTCTGCGCGTTGATCACGAAGCGCGGCGCGCCATCGCCTTCCTCCACCCATTCGTAGACGCCGGCCGGACAATAGCGCGTCGACGGGCCGGCATATTGGTCGTGCTCGCTCGCCGTCTGCACCTCCGGATCGGCGACGCGGAGATGCACCGGCTGGTCTTCCTCATGGTTGGTGTTCGACAGGAACACCGAGGAGAGCCGATCGAAGCTGATTACGCCGTCGGGCTTCGGATAGTCGATCTTGCGCGCATGCCACCGCCGGCTTCAGGGTCGCGGAATCCGGCTTGCCGTGGCGAAGCGTGCCGAAGAGGGAGAAGCCGAGAAGCTCGTTCGTCCACATGTCGAGTCCGCCGAGCGCCACCCCGGCGAGCGTGCCGAGCTTCGACCAGAGCGGCTTCACGTTCCTGACGCGCTTCAGATCGCGCCCGATCTCCGAGCTTCGCCACGCCGCCTCGTAGCCGTCGAGCGTGTCCTGCGCGCGGCCTTCCGCAATCGCCGCCGCGACGTGCTCGGCGGCAAGCATGCCGGAGAGCATCGCGTTGTGGCGTTCCCTTGATGCGCGGCACGTTGACCAAGCCCGCGGCGCAGCCGATGAGCGCGCCGCCCGGGAAGGCGAGCTTCGGCACGCTCTGATAGCCGCCCTCGGTGATCGCGCGCGCGCCGTAGCCGATGCGCCGGCCGCCCTCGAACGTATCGCGGATGGCTTCGTGCGTCTTGAAGCGTTGGAACTCCTCGAACGGCGAGAGGTAGGGGTTCTTGTAGTTCAGGTGCAAGACGAACCCGACCGACACAAGGTTCTCGCCGAAGTGATAGAGGAAGGAGCCGCCGCCGGTCTTCGAGTCGAGCGGCCAGCCGAAGGAATGCTGCACCAGGCCCGGCCGATGCTTTGCCGGATCGATCTCCCAGAGCTCCTTCAGCCCGATCCCGAACTTTTGCGGCTCGCGGCCATCGCTCAAGCCAAAGCGGCGGATCGCTTCCTTCGTGAGCGAGCCGCGCGCGCCCTCGGCAAGGAGCACGTATTTGCCGAGAAGCGCCATGCCGCGCTGGTAGTTCGGGCCCGCCTCACCGGATTTCGTGACACCCATGTCGCCGGTCGCAACCCCGATGACGGCGCCGTTCTCGTCGGTCAGAAGCTCCGCCCCCGCAAAGCCCGGATAGATTTCGACGCCGAGCGCCTCGGCCTTTGTCGCGAGCCAGCGGCAGACGCTCCCAAGCGAGACGATGAAGTTGCCGTGGTTCGACATCAGCGGCGGCATCAGGAAATTCGGCAGCCGCACCGCGCCGGAAGGCCCGAGCCAGAGGAAGCGGTCGTCGGTGACCGGCGTCGTGATCGGCGTCTCCTCGCTCCGCCATTCCGGCAGCAGCCGATCGAGCCCGACCGGATCGATCACCGCGCCCGAGAGAATGTGCGCGCCGACTTCCGAGCCTTTCTCCAGGAGCACGACGGAAAGTTCGGGATTGATCTGCTTGAGCCGGATCGCGGCGGAAAGCCCGGCCGGCCCGGCGCCAACCACGACCACGTCGTATTCCATGCTCTCGCGCTCGGGCAGCGCGTCGGGATCGGACATCGACAAGGCTTCCAAAGTCTTCCGGCGGGGATAAGGCCGCGCGCCCCGCCTGTCCACCGATCGCCCGGGTGCCGGGCCGGCTTCGCGATTGCCCTTTGTCCGACAGCTGTTAGATGAAGCCGCATGGCGAACGGCAATCTGACCGCGCGCGATGCCGCCGATGTCCTGCGCTTCTACGCCGAGGCCGGGATCGACGTCGCGCTGTCGGAGGTGCCGATCGATCGCTTTGCGCTTTCGCGCGCGCAAGCCGAAGCGATAGCAGTCGCGCGAGAGGCTGCGGCGCAGCGGCGCTCCGAGCCGATCCGTGAGGCTGCACCGCGGGCAGCTCCGCAACCGCCCGCGCCGCGACCGGAGCCGCCTGCCCTTGCCGTTCCTTCAGAAGCCGCGGTCATGGCGGCGCGCGAGGCGGCCGCGAGCGCCGAGTCGCTCGACGCGCTCCGGGCCACGCTCGAGAGCTTCGAGGGCTGCAACCTTCGCTTCACCGCGACGAACCTCGTCTTCTCCGACGGCAATCCGGAGGCGCGCGTGATGTTCGTCGGCGAGGCGCCGGGCATGGAAGAGGATTTGCAGGGCCTCCCCTTCGTCGGCCGCTCCGGTCAGCTCCTCGACCGCATGATCCATGCGATCGGGCTCGACAGATCGTCCGCGTATATCGCCAACGTCGTACCGTGGCGGCCGCCCGGCAACCGCACGCCGACGCCGCAGGAGACGGAAATCTGCCGGCCTTTCATCGAGCGCCAGATCGCGCTCGCCGACCCCGACTTCCTGGTGATCCTCGGCGGCGCGGCGGCGAAGCAGCTCCTGAAGACCAACGAGGGCATCCTGCGGCTCCGCGGCAAATGGCGCGACCACGAGACGGGGGTGCGCACGATCCGTGCCATGGCGACGCTCCACCCCGCCTACCTGCTGCGCCAGCCGCTGCAGAAAAAGCTCGCCTGGCGGGATTTGCTGAGTCTGGAGGAAGCACTTGCGGGCGGCTGAGCGTCCGCCCGCACGCTGTTTCGCCGGAGCCTACCTGCAACCGACGACGAAGCGGCCGCGGTAGCACCTGTGGTTCGGACCGATATAGACCCGCGGCCTCGCATTGTACCACGGCCGGCCGACATAATACCGGTTGAAGTAGATGTCGGGGCTGAAGACGACGATCGGCGCTTGTCGCCAGGCCGAGCTGAGGTAGGCGGCGGAAACCCACCCGCGCTCCCCGGACCACCGCGTATCGCACCACGACTCCCCTTTGACGCACCCAAAGATCTGCACGGACGAGTTTGCCGGGATCGTGGTGACCACCGGATAACCCGTGCTCGGACCGGCGCGCATGTTGACCGTGGCGGTCGTGAGCCCGTTGGCGGCGCTGGCTATGGCGGGCGCAACAACAACGAGAAGTAGCGAGAAGGCGGCAAGCAACGAAATGCGCTTCATCGAAAATACCCTTGGTTGATCGGTCTCGCCGAAGTGAAACTAATTTTGGCCAGCAATATGGCGGTTATGCGCCACGAACTTGTGCCTGGAAACGCGGAGCGCAACTTGAGGCTTCTGTCCGCTGCCGTTGTGTCGCTCGTCGTGTCCGTGATGCTCTCGGGCAGCGACGCAAACGCCACTCGCGATCGCTCAGACGGCGCCATCTTTTCCGTCAACGTCATCGACGGCGTCGACGATCGTGACTCGCTTCTCGCGATCGGGCCGGCGCTCGGGCTTTCGGCGGCGGAGATCGAGCGCATCCGCAAGGTCTCCGGCTATGTCGGCTGCTTCCTGCCGACGCCGTCGGTCGGGAGCGGCGCGCTCTTCTTGACCAACCGCCAGGTCATCAGCGCGGCCCACATCTTCTTCACGCCGTCCGGACAGAGGCGCTCCGGCTGCTTCTTCAAAAGCCAGGCCGAAGACGCGCAGAAGATCGACATCGTCACGGACCACGGCCGCGCGGCGTTCGGCGCGATTCCGCCGAAGCCCGGCTCGAACGCAGACTTCGCGATCGTCACGCTGGCGGAGCCCGTTCCGGGCGCAATGCCCTTCCCGGTCGAAGACGGCGTTCCGGTCGCGGTCGGCGACCGGCTCATCGTCATCAGCGCGCATCCGGTCGGCATGGAGAAGACCGTCGACAATTCCGTTCCGGTCGCGCAGGGCTGTACAGGTGAAGCGCGTGCCGGTCTCGACGGCGCCGACCTCGTTCTATCGCACCGACTGCGATGCGACCGGTTCCTCGTCGGGCGGCATGCAGCTATCGCGCGTCGGCGGGCGGCTCGTCTTTCGCGGCATCACGATCTCGGCGGGCCCGTGGCAGGACCCGAAATATTACGGCGCGCCCTACAACGAGCAGGCCGGCAGCGTCACGACGGCACTCGGCACCAACGCCGCCGTCCTCGCTGCCGGGCGGTATCTGGCGAAAACGGTTCCTTAGCCGCCGGCCACCGGCGGGCCGAAGTCGCGCCTGAAGCGCCATCGGTCGCCGCAAGAGCGGCGTCACATTGCAGGCGGGATTTGGGTGCGGGAGAGCGTTACGCTCGCAGAAGAGCACGATTCGGAGACCTCTTGGCCCGCCAGATCATCCCTGTCCTCGCGCTCCTCCTTTCGACCGCGTTCCTGCTGGCGGGGAACGGGATGCTCGGCCTGCTCCTTCCGCTCCGCGGCACGGAGGAGGGGTTCTCCACGGGGCAGCTCGGCCTGCTCGGGTCGGGCTGGGCGACAGGCTTCATCCTCGGCTGCCTGGCGGCGCCGATCGTCGTCCGTCGCGTCGGGCACATTCGCGCGTTCGCCTGCGCGGCCGCCTGTGCCGGGATCATCATTCTCCTGGACGGTCTTTTCGTCATTCCCCTCGCCTGGATCGTGCTTCGTGTCGGGTCCGGCTTCTTCACCGCCGGCGCCTTCATGGTCATCGAGAGCTGGCTCAACGAGCGCGCCAGCAATGAGAGCCGCGGCACGATCTTCGCCATCTACATGATGATCACCTATCTCGGCATCACCGCCGGTCAGCTCGGCGTCGCCGCTGGCAACCCGCGGACATCGGCGCTCTTCATGGTCGGTGCCATTCTGTTCACGTTCGCGATCCTGCCGACGGCGCTTTCGACCGCCGCCTCGCCGCGCCCGCTGACGCGCGTTTCAATTGACCTCCGAAAGCTCTTCTCCAATTCCCCGGTCGCCTTCGTAACCGTGCTTCTGGTCGGCGTGGTGAACGGCGCCTTCGGCACCCTCAGCGCCGTCTGGGGCGTCAAGATCGGACTCACGACGCCGATCATCGCGCTGATGGCGAGCATCACCGTCGTCTTCGGCGCGCTGACGCAGGTCCCGGTCGGCCGCGTCTCCGACATGACCGACCGCCGCTATGTGATCGTCGGGCTGGCGCTTTGCGCCGGGCTCTCCGGGCTCGCCATCGCGATCCTCAGGCCGGTCGATCCGGCGATCATCCTGACGCTGACCGGGCTTTACGGCGCGGCCGGCTATCCGATTTACGGCCTCGCCGTCGCGCATGCCAACGACTACGCCGAGCCGAGCGAGTTCGTCGCCGTCTCAGGCGGGCTTCTGCTTCTTTACGGTGCCGGCACGATGTTCGGCCCGCTCTTCGGTAGCGCGGCAATGGCGAGCATCGGGCCGGGGGCGCTATTCGCGGTCACCGCCGCGAGCCATGCGCTGATCGCCGCTTATGCGTTCTACCGGACCTTCAAGCGCGCGCCGATCCCGGAGAGCGTGCGCGAGGCCTTCAAGACCGTGCCTGCCTCGCGCGCCATGACGCCGGAGACCGCGGCACTAGACCCGCGTGCGGAAGACACGACGGTGCTGGACGCGGAGCCGGCGGAAGCGGTTAAGTAGCGAGATGCCGTCCGTTGAGAGGAATTTCGTCTCCGTCCGCATCGCGGTCTTGACCGTGTCGGACACCCGCTCGCTCGCCGACGACAAGTCGGGCGACACGCTCGCCGCGCGCATCACCGAGGCCGGCCACATCCTCGCGGCGCGGGAGATCGTCACCGACGACGTCGAGAAGATTCGTGCGGTCGTTAAGGGCTGGATCGCCGACGACGGCGTCGATGTGATCATCACCACCGGCGGCACCGGTTTCACCGGCCGCGACGTGACGCCGGAGGCGTCGAGCCGCTCTTCGAAAAGCGCATGGACGGCTTCTCGGAGGTCTTCCACCGCATCTCCTACGACAAGATCGGCACCTCCACGATCCAGAGCCGCGCGACCGGCGGCGTCGCCGGCGCCACCTTCATCTTCGTGCTGCCCGGCTCGCCCGGCGCCTGCCGCGACGCCTGGGACGGGATTTTGAAGGCGCAGCTCGACTATCGCCACATGCCCTGCAACTTCGTGGAGATCATGCCGCGGCTCGACGAGCACCTCCGGCGCGGCGGCGGCAGCAAAGGCTGACGGCCGGGAATCTACCTCCGCTTTTTCCCGCTTTGGTTTGACCTCTGCGCCGCATTGCTTACGTTAGGTGGTGGGTGGCGATCCGAGCCGGCCGCTGGCGCGATTCTCGGAGGTGGCGGTCGGCTGCTTGCAAAGGAGCAGTGCCCATGCACGTCGCCGACATCTTGAAGGCCAAGGGGAGCAAGGTCGTCACCATCCGCCCCGATCTCAGCATTGAGCACCTGGCGCAGCGGCTGAAACTGGAGGGGATCGGCGCGGTCATCGTCAGCGAGAGCGGAGCCTCGATCGACGGCATCATCTCCGAGCGCGACATCGTGCGCGCGCTTGCCGAGCACGGCGCGGTCGCTCTGACCGACAAGACCGCCGCCGACCTGATGACCAAGGCGGTCGTGACCTGCTCGCCCACGGACACGATCTCGCACGTCTCGAAGGTGATGACCAAGCGGCGTATCCGGCATCTTCCGGTGGTCGAGGGTCAGAAGCTGATCGGCATCGTCTCGATCGGCGACGTGGTCCACTACCGCCTCGACGAGCTGGAGCTCGAGACGAACGTGCTCCGCGACTACGCGGTCTCGCGGCACTAATCCGCGGCGTGTCCTTCGCGGATATGCACCGCAAGCCAGACCGTGGGCTCGTCGGCCGCGGTAAATGTGACGCGGTGGCGCTTGTGCGCCGGCAGGAAGACGTGGTCGCCGGGCTCCAGCCGCCGCTCTGCCTCGCCCTCGATTGCGAGCCCCGCGGCGCCCTTGAGCAGGATCACCCACTCGTCGTGCGGCTGGTCGTACCAGAAGCCCGGCGGCGACGCCTGACCGGTGGAGACGATCCGCCTGATCCACACGCCGGGCTGCTTGAGCAGATCGGTGAATTCCTCCTCCGCCGACCTCCCGGGCAGGCCCTCGAAAATGTTGCCCATGCCGCTAGCGCCCCGCGGATTCGTCCCGCTCGACCTTCACCGCGTCGTTGCCTGAGCCAAAGGCCTCGCCGCTCGGCGTCGCCGGCGTTTCTGACTGCACCTCCGGGCGCGGCTCGCCGATCTTGTAGACGGCGAGGATCTCGTCGGTCGCGGTGTTGCGGAGCGCGTTGAACCAGCGGCGGCAGCCGGCCTGGTGGTTCCAGCGCTCGGCGAAGATGCCCTTCGTGTTGGTGCGCAGGAAGACGTAGCCCGCCCATTCCTCGTCGCTCATCGCCTCGGAATGCGTCGGGCGCGCGATATGCGCCTCGCCGCCGTAGGCAAAATCGGAGATGTCGCGCTCGCCGCAAAAGGGACAGCGGATCAGGAACATAGCGACAGCCTCGGCGCCGTTTCTCTCCCCTCCGGGGAGAGGTCGTCGCATGCCGCACGGCATGCGGCGGGTGAGGGGGTAAGGTCGAGCGTGGCGCCCGCCCCCTCACCCCGCCTCCGCTTCGCTCGGCCGACCTCTCCCCGTTGGAGAGAGGACCAAGTAACCCTCGCAGCCAGACTTCCGGTCATCTTCATCATTTCAGTGCGCCACGGCGGCGGCGCCGTGCTCCGCGACAAGCGCGCCGGACGAGAACCGCTCCAGCGTGAACGGCGCGGCGATCGCGTTCGGCTGGTCGCGCGCCACGAGGTCGGCGAAGGCGTGGCCGGAACCCGGCGTTGCCTTCCAGCCGCCGGTGCCCCAGCCGCCGTTGATGTAGAAGCCCTTGACCGGGGTCTTCGAGATGATCGCGCTCGCATCGGGGCAGACGTCGACGATGCCGCCCCATTGCCGCATCATCCGGAGCCGCGACACGAACGGGAAAAGCTCGATCAGCGCAGCCATCTGGTGCTCGATGATGTCGAGCGAGCCGCGCTGCGTGTAGCTGACGTAAGGGTCGATGCCGGCGCCGATCACGAGCTCGCCCTTGTCGGACTGGCTGACATAGACGTGGACGGCGTTCGACATGACGACGCAGGGAAGGATCGGCTTGATCGGCTCCGACACGAGCGCCTGCAGGGGATGGCTCTCGATCGGAAGCCTCAGCCCGACCATCTTGGCGATGACGCTCGTATGCCCGGCCGTGACGCAGGCGACTTTCTCCGTCCGGATCGGGCCTTTCGTCGTCTCGACGCCGGTGACCGCGCCCGCTTCGGTCAGAATCGCCGTGACCTCGCATTGCTGGATGATGTCGACGCCCATCGAGTTCGGCGGCGCGCGCATAGCCCCAGACGACCGCGTCGTGGCGGTTGATGCCACCGGAGCGCTGCAATGTCGCGCCGAGCACCGGATAACGGGCGGATTTCGAGATCGAGATCGGCGGGCAGAATTCCTTCACTTCTTCCGGCTCGAGCCACTCGGCATCGATGCCGTTCAGCCGGTTCGCCTCGACGCGGCGCCTGAGCTGCCGCGCCTCGCCTTCGTCATGCGCGAGGTTCAAGACGCCGCGGTGGCTCATCATGATGTTGAAATCGAGCTCGCGGCCGAGCGTCTTCCAGAGGTCGAGCGCGTGCTGATAGATCGCCGCGCTTTCGTCGTTCAGATAGTTGGAGCGGATCACGGTGGTGTTGCGGCCGGAATTGCCGCCGCCGATCCAGCCTTTTTCGATCACCGCGATGTTCTTCAGGCCGTGCAGCTTGGCGAGATAATAGGCGGTAGCGAGCCCGTGCCCTCCCCCGCCGATGATGATTGCATCGTAGCTCGCCTTCGGCTCCGGAAAGCGCCAGGCCGGCTGCCAGCCCTGATGGCCGCGGAGCCCTTCGCGGAAAAGCGAGACGACATTGTAGCGCTGCATTGCCCTGGTTTACGGGCGCCGGTGCGCCGGAGCAATCGCCGGAGCGGCAGGCGGATGTCGCAGGCCGGCCTCAGCCCCAGAGGATGTGTCGGTAGGCGCGGTCGCGGAGCCGCGTCGGAACAAGCGGGACGAAGAGCAGGATGGCCTTGGCCGCGAGACCGGGCGCATAGGCGGGGCGAGGATGTGTTGCGGTCGCCGCCTTCAGGATGACCTTCGCCACGTCGTCCGCTGACACTGAGAGCGAACTCCCGTCCGTCATCGTCCGCTGCATCAGCTGTCTCAGCCGCTCTTTGAAGCGCAGATAGGGGTCGTCTGCGCCGCTCTTAGGAATGCTCGCGAACATCTTCTCCTGGAACCGCGTCTGCACCGGCCCGGGCATGATGTTCACGACCTTGATCCCGAACGGCGCAACTTCCGGCCGGAGCGTGGCGGCGATCGCCTCGACCGCGAATTTCGAGGCGTGGTAGGCCCCCGCCCCCGGCAGGATGACCCGCCCCGCCGTCGAGCCGAGGTTGATCACGCGGCCGTCGCCCGCACGCCGCATCCCGGGCAGCACGAGCTGCGTCATGCGGATAAGCCCGATGACGTTGGTCTCGAATTCCTTGCGGACGGCCACGATGTCGATCTCCTCGATCGGGCCGTGGACCGGATAGCCGGCATTGTTGACGAGGACCGCGACCGCGCCGAAGCGCGCTTCAACCGCGGCGACGGCGGCACGCATGCTCTCGTCGTCGGTCACGTCGAGTTTTAGGGTCTCGCAGCCGGCCGTGCGCAGATCCTCGATGTCCGCGATATTGCGCGCCGTGGCGAAGGTGGCGAAACCGGCGCGCAAGAAAGCGCCCGCAACCGCCTTCCCTATGCCGCTTGAGCAGCCGGTGATCAGGACGGCGCGTTCGGAATACTTTGGGCGCGGCTGCGGCATCGGCACCAGAATGCGCCACATTGACTACCAATCCCGTCAGGAATCGGGCGGCGGGCGCCGGCGAAGAGTGCTAGATTTAGAGCATTATGGACGCTTCCGGATTCGCGCTTTTTGACACACCTATTGGCCGCTGCGCTGTCGCGTGGGGGCCGCGCGGCATTGTCGGGCTGGAACTGCCCGGCGCCGAAGACGCGCGGACGCGGAAGCGCCTGCTCCGCCGCCATCCCGGCCTAGGCGAAGCCGCGCCGCCGCCTGAAATCCGCAATGCTATTGCGCGGATCGTCACGCTTCTTTCCGGCGAGGGGACCGACCTCGGCGACATCCCGCTCGACATGGAGAGCGTCGCCCCATTCGAGAAGCAGGTCTACGCCGTCGCGCGGAAGATTCCGCCGGGAAAGACGCTGACCTACGGCGATATCGCGGAGAAGCTCGGCGACAAGCTCCTGTCGCGCGACGTCGGCCAGGCGATGGGCAAGAACCCGTTCCCGATCGTCGTGCCGTGCCACCGCGTCGTCGCGGCGAACGGAAAGCTCGGCGGCTTCTCAGCACCTGGCGGCGCCGATACGAAGCGCAAGATGCTCGCCATCGAGGGCGCGGCAGTGGGTGGGCAGCTTGGGCTCCTTTAGGCAACCTCGGAGCCGGGCCCTTTCCGTCGGTTTTGCGCGGCGTGGAAAACGCCGATGATCTCGACGAACGCCGGCGTTCGGTCCTCCAGGATGCGATACACCACGATATGGGGGAGCCCAGTCACCACCAGCTCGCGCGTCCCGGCTTCGCTTCCCATCCGCGCCGATCTCGGGAATTGGGAAAGACGCTGAACAGAAGCCCGGATGCGCGAGAGCACTCGGCGCGCTGCGGCAGGGCTGTCGCGGCTGATATACTCGGATATCGAATCGAGATCGGTGCGAGCGGCTTGGAGGAAGACAATCTTCATCGCGTCAGGCGATTGAAGGTCTCCTCGACTTCCGCATCGGTCGCATAGTCCGGGGGTTCGGCCAGGCGCCGTCGGACCTCAGCGCGCTGCTTTGCACTAAGCTGATAGCGCGAAGGATCCTCCTCCGCGATGGCGAGGAGAATCTCCGCCGCCTCGTCCTGGCGATCTTGTGATAGCCGGCGCACTTTTGCGACGGCTTGGTCGAGCAAGTCGGACATGGTTTCGGTCCTTGTGAGGACTGCCGGAGAATCTGGCAGGTCGCCATGGAATATCAAGCCCATCAGAACAACCCCTCCACCAGCCCCGCCTTATCCAGCCCGATCGTCTCCGCCGCGGGCACCTTCGGCAATCCCGGCATCGTCATGATCTCCCCGCAGATCACCACGACGAAGCCGGCGCCGGCCGAGAGCCGCACCTCTCGGATCGGCACGACGTGGTTGTTCGGCGCGCCCTTCAGATTCGGGTCGGTGGAAAAGGAATATTGCGTCTTCGCCATGCAGATCGGGAACTTCGCGTAGCCCTCCTCGCCCCAGGCCTTGAGCTGGTCGCGCACCTTCTTGTCGGCGACCGCCTCCTCGGCGCGGTAGATGCGGGTGACGACGGTGTTGATCTTCTCCCATAGCGTCAGGTCGTCGTTATAGAGCGGCGAGAACTGCGCGGCGCCGGATTCGGCGAGCTTCACGACCGCCTTCGCCAGCGCCTCCGTGCCCGCCGAGCCGTTCGCCCAGTGCTCGCAGAGGATCGCCTCGACGCCGTGCGATTTGGCGAATTCCTGAACGGCCGCGACCTCTTCCTTGGTGTCGGTGGTGAAGTTGTTGATCGCGACCACCACCGGCACGCCGAACTGTTTCACGTTGTCGATATGGCGGCCGAGATTGGCGCACCCTTTCTTCAGCGCCTCGACGTTCGCCTTCGACAGTGCGTCCTTGGCGACGCCACCATGCATCTTGAGCGCGCGCACCGTCGCGACGATGACGGCGGCCGAGGGATTCAGCCCGGCGGCGCGGCATTTGATGTCGAAGAATTTCTCCGCGCCGAGGTCGGCGCCAAAGCCGGCTTCGGTCACCACGTAGTCGGCGAGCTTCAGCGCCGTCTTCGTCGCCATCACCGAGTTGCAGCCATGCGCGATGTTGGCGAACGGCCCGCCGTGGATGAAGGCGGGATTGTTCTCCAAGGTCTGCACGAGGTTCGGCTGCATCGCCTTCATCAAAAGCACGGTCATCGCGCCGTCGGCCTTCAGGTCGCGCGCCGTCACCGCGCTCCTGTCGCGGCGATAGCCGATGACGATGTCGCCGATCCGCTTCTGCAGATCCGCAACATCGTTGGCGAGGCAGAGGATCGCCATGATCTCTGAGGCGACAGTGATGTCGAACCCGCCTTCGCGCGGAAAACCGTTCGCCACGCCGCCAAGCGAGCAGACGATCTCTCTCAGCGCCCGGTCGTTCATGTCCATGACGCGCCGCCAGACGATGCGGCGGGAATCAAGATCGAGTGCGTTCCCCCAGTAGAGATGGTTGTCGATCATTGCCGACAAAAGATTGTGCGCCGACGTGATGGCGTGGAAGTCGCCGGTGAAGTGGAGGTTGATGTCCTCCATCGGCACGACCTGCGCGTAGCCGCCGCCGGCCGCTCCGCCCTTCATGCCGAAGCACGGCCCGAGCGAGGGCTCGCGCAGGCAGATCGCGGCGCGCTTGCCGATGCGGTTCAAGGCGTCGCCGAGGCCGACGGTCGTCGTCGTCTTGCCCTCGCCCGCCGGCGTCGGGTTGATGGCGGTGACGAGGATCAGCTTGCCGTCGGGCTTCTCCGCGAGCGAGGCGATGAATTCGGCCGAAACCTTGGCCTTGTCGTTGCCATAGGGCTCAAGGCTCTCCGCCGGAATGCCGAGCTTCGCGCCGATCTCGAGGATCGGGCGCTTTTTCGCCGCGCGTGCAATCTCGATGTCGCTCTTCGGCTTTGCCGCCATGGCGTTCCCTCCCCGATAACCTTGTCTGTTCCCTCTGCGACAATCGTCACTCGCCCACTTGGCAGGGAACCGCGAAGGGACTAGCGTTTTTCGTATGGCGCAAGTGCTCCAGATGCGACATGGCCAAGAGGCGAATCGGACAGTAGCGCCGGTCACCCGCCCTGAGCCCATGCGCGAGCGGCATTTCTACTTCGTGCTGATCCCGAATTTCACGATGATCGCCTTCGCGATGGCGATCGAGCCGCTCAGAATCGCCAACCGCATGGCCGGGAAGCAGGCCTATCGCTGGTCGCTCGTGTCGCTCGACGGCGAGCCGGCCGTCGCCTCGAACGGCATCAGGCTCAATGTCGACATGGGGCTCAAGGAGGCGCGCGAACGCGTGCGCGGCGGCGAGCGGCCGGATCACGTGTTCATCTGTGGCTCGCTCGGCGTGGAGCGCTTCCACGACCGCAACCTGAATTCCTGGATCGCCTCGCTCGACCGGCAGAAGATCGGCGTCGGCGCGCTCGACACCGGCGCCTGGGTGCTTGCCGACGCCGGAATTCTGGACGGCCGCCGCTGCGCCATCCATTGGGAGTCGCTCCCGGCCTTCTCCGAGCGCTTCCCCGAGGCGCAGGTCTACGCCGACCTCTTCGAGGTCGACGGCAATTGCTACACCTGCGCCGGCGGTACCGCCTCGCTCGACATGATGCTGCACCTGATCGGGGAGCATCTCGACGAGCAGATCGTCACGAAGGTCTGCGAGCAGGCGCTGACCGACCGCATGCGCGCGCCGACCGACCGCCAGCGCTTGCCGCTCCGCGCCCGCTTGGGGCTGCAGAACACCAAGCTCCTCTTCATCATCGAGTTGATGGAGGCGAACATCGCCGAGCCGCTGTCGCTCGTCGAGATCGCCAAGTATGCGGGGCTCTCGCGGCGGCAGATCGAGCGGCTCTTCCGCCGCAATCTCGGCCGTTCCCCTGCCCGCTATTACCTGGAGATCCGGCTCGACCGGGCGCGCCATCTCCTCATCCAGTCGGACGCGGCGATCGTCGAGGTGGCGGTCGCCTGCGGCTTCGTCTCCGCCTCGCACTTCTCCAAGTGCTACCGCGAGCTCTACGGCCGCTCCCCGCAGCAGGAGCGGCAGGGAAGAGAGAAGCTGTTGGCTTGAAGCGCGACCTAACCCTCTCCCCCTCGCGGGGAGAGGGTAGCCGGCCCGAGCCTGGCGAAGGGCCGGCTGGGTGAGGGGTAGCGCCGAGCCACCCCTCCCCTAGCCCCTCCCCGCAACGGGGAGGGGGACGGTGCCGATCAAGCCGCCGCGAGCTTCTTCTCAGTCGCGAAAGGGCTCAGGCCCAGCCACTGCTGCATCGACGTCTTCAGTTGACCGTCGCCGTCGAGCTTCAGGCGCCCGGCCGCGACCTCCGCTCTGACGGAGGTTAGGCCCATCCAGATCGCCGTCATCGTGCGAAGGTCGGTCTCGACGTGCAGATCGACCTCGAAGCCCGGGTCGACCGAGCAGAGGTCGGTCTGGCGGCCTTCCACGATCAGCCACCAAGTGCGCCGCGCGGGCGATAATTCCGGGTATTGAATCTGTATCACCGCCCGGCGCGGCGGCATGGGCGTCGGATCGAGGTTCCGCCGCATGTCCCACATGAGCAGCGACGGATCGAGATTCTTCAGGCTCGTCCGCGCCTCGATCCAGCGCTGTCCCCAAAACCCGAGCGCCAAGACGACTTCTTTCAGCTCGCTTCCAGCGGGCGTCAGCCTGTAGTGCGAGGCGCCGTCGTCGCCGCGCGTGCGCTCGATGACGCCGGACTCCTCCAGCTCCTTCAGACGCTTCGAAAGCAGCGTCGGAGACATGCGGGGGACGCCCTTCCTGAGGTCGTTGAAGCGCGTGCTGCCGGCGACGAGCTCGCGCAGGATCAGCGGCGTCCAGCGCGTGCAGACGATCTCCGTCGCCATCGCAACCGGACAGAATTGCCCATAGCTCCCAAGCTCTTGCATCCGGTCCTCCTTCGCGAAAAACCGCCCGTAGGAAACCCGACTGACGGGGATGAGCCAAGTCCAGATACTGGACTAGCTTAGGCCGATCACCGGGTCTTGACTACGCGTATGAATTGAGAGGCGGGCTTGCGAGCTACCCACTGGGAGATCACATCATGACAGAACTCACCATCACGACGCTTGGCGCGACCAAGGTCACGGTCCCGCCGGACGATCTGGCGGCGTTCAAGAGCGGTTTGCGCGGTGCCGTCTGCCTGCCTGACGAGGCGGGCTATGACGAAGCGCGCACCATCTGGAACGCGATGATCGATCGTAAGCCGGCGCTCGCCGTCCGCTGCGCCGGAGCGGCTGACGTGATGAGCGCTGTCGCCCTCGCGCGCAAACATCGTCTCATGGTGACGTTGCGCGGCGGCGGGCACAATATTGCCGGCAGTGCCGTCTCTGACGGCAGCATGCTGATCGACTTGTCGCCGATGCGCTGGGTCAAGGTCGATGCCGCCGGGAAACGCGCCAATGTCGGGCCGGGCGCGACGCTTGCCGATGTCGACCGCGAGACGCAGGCCTTCGGGCTTGCGGTTCCGACCGGCATCAACTCCACCACCGGCATCGCCGGTCTGACGCTCGGCGGCGGCTTCGGCTGGCTTACGCGCAAGTTCGGCATGACCATCGACAATCTGCTCTCCGCTGATGTGGTCACCGTCGACGGGAAGCTGCTCAACTCCAGTGAAAAGGAGAACCCGGACCTCTTCTGGGCGATCCGCGGCGGCGGCGGCAATTTCGGCGTCGTCACGAATTTCGAGTTCCGCCTCCACCCCGTCGGCCCGCAGGTCCTCTCGGGCCTCGTCGTGCATCCGTTCGCTGACGCCAAGAATATCCTCGCCGCCTATCAGCCAATCCTGGCCAAGGCGCCGGACGAACTCACCTGCTGGTCAGTCATGCGCAAGGCGCCGCCGCTGCCGTTCATTCCCGCCGAGTGGCACGGCAAGGAGGTGCTGATCCTGGCGATGATCTGGGCGAGCGACATGGCGGATGGTGAGAAGGCCATCGCGGAGCTGCGCGGGCTCGGAAAGCCGATCGTCGACGTGGTCTCGCCGCATCCTTACGTCGGATGGCAGGCGGCCTTCGATCCGCTGCTCACGCCGGGCGCCAGGAACTATTGGAAGAGCCACGACTTCGAACGCCTCGAGGATGGAACTCTCGATTTGCTGGTCGAAGCGGTGAAAACGCTGCCCGGCCCGGAGTGCGAGATCTTCATTGCCCATGTAGGCGGCGCGATGGCCCGCGTTGCCGCGGACGCCACCGCCTATCCGCAGCGCAAGGCGCATTTCATCATGAACGTCCACACGCGCTGGCGCGAGGCGGCCGACGACGCCGCCTGCATCGGGTGGGCACGCAAGCTCTTCCAGGCCGCAGCGCCCTATGCTCTCGGCAGCGCCTACGTGAACTTCATGCCGGACGACGAGGGCGACCGGATCGAGAAGGTCTACGGACCGAACTTCAAGCGGCTCGCCGCCATCAAGCGGAAGTACGACCCGAACAACCTCTTCCGCTCGAACCAGAACATCAAACCGGCCTGAGGCGAAGCGCCAACAACTGTCGTCATGCCCGGACTTGTTCCGGGCATGACGACATTGGGGGTCGCAGCTAAGCGGCCTTCTCGCGGAGATCACTCTCGCGCGCCGCCTTCAGCGCGTTCGCCCACCAGACGAGCTGGTCGAGCATGTCCTTGGCGCTCTGCACGACGGGCTCGAAGTCGTTCAGGCTCTTCCCTTCCTTCAGGACCGCGAGATAGACGGGAATCTGGATGTGCACGGCGGCGCGGACCGGCGCCATCTGCAGCTCGATCGCATGCAGTCTCAGCTGCTCGACCGAGCGGGCGCCGCCGACGCCGCCATAGCCCACGAAGGCGATCGGCTTGCGGTTCCACTCCCTGTAGCCGTAGTCGAGCGCGTTCTTCAAAACGGCGGTCGGCCCGCGATTATATTCCGCTGCGGTCACGATGAAGCCATCGAGCGAGTCGATCTTCTTCTGCCAGCGCAGCGCCACCTCGTTCTTCGAGGCGCCGTAGGCCGGCGACATCGCCTCGTCGAAGAAGGGCATCGGATAGTCGCGAAGGTCGAGCACCTCGATGGCTATGTCGCCGCGCTTTTCCGCCAGCTCCTTGATCCATTTCGCCGGGTGGTCCGCGAAGCGTCCGGGCCGGGTGCTCCCGATGATCAACCCGATTTTCGGCTTTGCCATGATTCGTCTTCCTGGTGGTATCCAAAGGAGAGCAGCGATATATGAGTGCCCTCAAAAGCCCGCAAGGAGGCACTTTCTTGAAACCAAAGCACCCCGTTCACACCGCGGAATGCCAGACGATCAGCGCGCTTCTGTCGCGGATCGGCGACAAATGGAGCGTGCTGGTCGTCTCGCTCCTCGGCCATGGACCGCTGCGCTTCAGCGCGCTCAGGCGGCAGATCGACGGCATCTCCCAGAAGATGCTGACGACGACCCTCCGCAGCCTCGAGCGCGACGGCTTCGTCACCCGCACGGTCTTTCCCACCACTCCGCCGCAAGTCGAGTATGAGCTGACGGAGCTCGGGCGCGATCTGCTCAATCCCGTCGGAGCCTTGGCGGACTGGGCGCTGCAGAACCAGGCTCGCGTCGATGCCGCCCGCGAGAAGTTCGACCGAAACGGTGATGGCTCGCCAGCGCGCGCCGGAGTCGTCTTAAACGCGCCTTGACGATCCGACAGGCGCGCCTCTCGGGCGCCGGCCTTCCCCGCAATCGCCGATGCGATAAGCTCGCGCGTGCGGTGACGAACACCCGTTCCCGCGTCAGGCAGGCAGGCGCCGAATGATCATCCCCCGCTGGTTCCTCGGCCTCGTCGCCGGAGCGATCGTGCTCGTGATGCTGGTGGCGGGCCGATCGTTCCTGATTCCGGTCGCGGTTGCGCTGGTCCTGTTCAACCTTCTCACCGCACTCATCAGCCACATCGCCCAAGTGCGCCTCGGCGGCTGGTCGATCCCGCGGCCGCTCGCGGTCGCCATCGGGCTCGCCGTCATCGTCTACCTCCCTTTCCTGATCACCTCCGTGCTCTCGTCGCAGATCGATTCAGTCATCGCGGCAAGCCCTCACTACGTCGCTCGCGTCCAGTCTCTCGTCACTGCGGCGGGCGAATATTTCGGCCGCAACCTCGCCGACGACCTGCGGGCGGCGCTGACGGACATCAACGTCGGCGCCCGCATTCCGGGGCTCCTCGGCTCCGCGGGCTCGATGCTGACCAGCATTACCCTCATCGCCCTCTACGTGGCCTTCATGTTCGTCGAGAGCCGCGCCTTCCATGCCAAGTTCGAGCGCCTCTTCCCCGACCCGGAGCGCGCAGCGAAAGTGCGTACGGTCGCGGATTCCATCTCCCGCAGCGTTCAGCGCTATTTCGCCATCAAGCTTTTCGTCAGTGCGCTGACGGCCGGCGCCGCCTATGCGGTGATGAGGCTGGTCGGACTCGATTTCGCGGAAACGTGGGCGCTCCTCGCTTTTCTCCTGAACTTCATCCCGAACATCGGCCCCGCGGTCGCCACGATCATCCCGTCGCTCGTCGCGCTGGTGCAGTTCGAAACGCCCGTGCCGTTTCTCATCGTCGCCATCGGCATCAGTGCCATCCAGATTATCGTCGGCAGCTTCATAGAGCCGCCGCTGATGGGCCGCTCTCTCAACTTGAGCCCGCTCGTCATCATCCTCTCGCTGACCTTCTGGGCCTTCGTCTGGGGCATCGTCGGCATGTTCCTGTCGGTGCCGATCATGGTGATGGTGCTGATCGTCTGCTCGCACGTCCCCACATGGCGTCCGGTCGCCGTGCTCTTGTCCGGAGACGGGCGCATTCCGGACGAGAAGACGGCGTAGGATATGTCTTAGGTATGCGTAGGAGCCGAGTCCTTCGAATGCACGGCAACGATCACGCGAGTATTGCGCGTGTGCTGCTCGCGGCGCGCGCCTTCTTGCCGGCGCTGGCGCTTCTCGCGCTGCTTTTCGGAGCGGCGCATGCCGACCAGTTCATCCCTCTCGCCGGCGGCTGGCAGACCTATCTGAACGACCGCTTCGGCGTGCGCTTCGACTATCCGGCGGATGTCTTCAAGCCGGAACAGCCGCCGATGAACGGCGACGGGCAGACTTTCACAGGCCGGGACGCGACGCTTGAGATCTATGCCTTCCACAACACCGACGCTGAGACGCCCGTCTCGCTGAAGAAGCGGATGAACGGCACGGAGGGCTACGAGAACGTGACCTACAGCCCGTCCGGCAAGACCTGGCTCGTGCTTTCGGGCTTCCGCGGCGACCACATCTTCTACGAAAAGTACATGTTCAAAGATGGGGTGATCTCCGCCTTCGGGGTCGACTTCCCCAAGGAGCAGAAGCCGTTCTACTCGCCGATCGTCGAGCGCATCGAAAACAGTTTTCGCGCCGGACACTCCGACTGACCGGTCGGCAACTCGTCGAGCCGTGCTGACGGGCCGATCACTCAATCCCTCGCCGCTCGTCGTCGTCTTGCCGTCGGAAAATCCTTGCCGAACAGGCCGGGGGATCGAATACTCCGTCTGTCGGCTCGATTTCCCTTTTCTCGGGACGCGGACGTCAGTCAGCCGCAGGATCTTTCTGGTCTTTGTCCTTGTCCAGCTGGCAAGCGCTGCTCTCGTTGCGGCCTGGTACTTCTACATCCTTCGGCCCGAACTCATCGCCCTGATGCGGCAGAGCGTGCAGGACTCTGTCGTGGGCTCGATCGAATTGATCGACGGATATCTTCACCCGGCCGAGACCCTTGCCGAAGAGGCGCACTACCTGATCGTCGAAGACGTGATCTCAGGCAATCGGCCGGACAAGCTCGAGCGCTATTTCGTGGCTCAACTGCGCGCCCGACCCGAGATCGCCGGCCTCTATGTCGGTTATCCGGACGGCGCGTTCTTTTACGTCATGAAGAGCGACGAGAAATCGCCGGGCGGCACGCGGACCAAGATCATCCGGCAGCGCCCCGAGGGACGCGAGGTCGAGCTCACTTGGCGCGATCAGAACTTTTCTGTCGTGAGTCAGCAGCTTGACGCGCAGGACCAGTACGACCCAAGGGCACGCGACTGGTACGGCGCGGCTGTCAAACGCGAGGGCCAAGTCTGGACCGAACCCTACGTCTTCTTCACCTCCGGCAAACCCGGGATCACGCTCGCCTACGCGATCAGAGACAGCAATGGCACGGTCTCCGCCGTCCTCGGGATCGACGTCGAGATCAGCGAGATTTCAGGCTTCCTGACGCGCAACAGCCTCGACGTGCGTGGGTCCGCCTATATCGTCACCGAGCAGGGAAAGGTGATCGCGCGCTCCAATGCCGACCCGGTGACGCTGGGCGGTGGACAAGGCGGCGACGCGCCGCGCTTCCGCAAGATCTCCGAGCTCGGCGGGGTCGAAGGCGCGCTCAATGACGGGATTCTCAAAAAGTTCAACGCGCGGTCCGACTCGGCGCAAATGGCGATTTGGGACGCTGACGTCGAAGGCCGGGATTATTTTGTCGGTGTTGGGCAGATGGCCAATGTCGACTGGCCGTGGCGAGTTGTCGTCATCGCGCCGAGATCAATCGGGCAAGAAGCGGTACACCGCGCCGGCACCATGCTCTACGTCGCGATTTTCATAGCCGGGATCCTGGCGTGCACTTTCGGATACGCGGTCAGCCGCAGCGTTGGGCGGCCGATCGAGGTTCTCCATGCCAATGCCAAGCTTGCACGGCGCGGCAATATCGAACTCATGGAGCCGGTGGCCACGAGCGCGAAGGAAATCGACGAGACCGACGACGCCCTTCGCCACCTAGCCAAGTTGTACAGGGAGCAAGGAGGGGGCGATTGAGCCGCGGCGTGCCGGCGTCGCTTGGCGAGGCTCATCCGCCCGCTCGGAGAATTCTGGTTCTTTGCCCTTCTACCGCCCTTAAGCTCTCAACCGCGTGTTCTCCGGGTCGTAGGGGCTCTCGGGGACGACGGTGGCGCGTTTCCGCTCGCCAAGAATTTGGATTTCGAGCTCCGCCCCTTCCGCGCCGTGCTCGGGCTGAACCATGGCGAGCGCCAGCGATTTTCCGACGCGCCAGCCATAGCCGCCTGAGGTCGCGCGGCCGACCAGTTCCTCGCCGTTCCAGATCGGCTCGTTGCCGCGCGGATCGGCGTCAGTGATGCCATCGACCTCCATGGTCACGTATTTCCACTTGTCGCCTTCGGCATGCGCCTTCACCAGCGCGTCGCGCCCGAGGAAGTCGCCCTTGTTCGGATGCACGAAGCGGTCGAGACCGGACTTGTAGGCCGTGTACTCGATCGACAATTCGCGCGGGATCAGCCGGTAGGACTTCTCGATCGCCATCGACATCATGGCGCGGATGCCGAAGGGCTTGATGCCGAATTCTTCGCCCGCCTCCATCACCGCATCGAAGATCGCGTTCTGCATCTCCATCGGGTGATGCAGCTCAAAGCCGAGCTCGCCGACGAAGTTCACGCGCATCGCATGCGCCTCGGCGAAGCCGATATTGATCCGCCGCGCGGAGAGCCACGGGAAGGTGGCATTGGAAAGGTCCGCGTCAGTGACCTTCTGAAGCACATCGCGCGATTTCGGGCCGGCGAGCACGAGCACGCCCCACTGCCCGGTGATCGGATACATGCGCACGCTGCCGTCCGCGGGCAGCAGCTTCATCAGCACGTCGTGGTCATGACGCTCCAGCGCGCCGGCGGAGACCATGTAATAGCCGCCCTCCAGCGTCTTGCAGACGGTGAACTCGGAGCGCACGCCGCCGTGCTTGGTCAGCAGGTGGCAAAGGTTCACGCGGCCGGGCTTCTTGGGGATGCGGTTGGCGAGAATGGAATCGAGCCAAGCCTCCGCGCCCGGCCCGGTGACGAAGCACTTGGCGAAGGCCGTCATGTCGAGAAGCCCGACATTCTCCATCACGTTGCGGCACTCGTTGCCGACATGCTCGAAATAGTTCGACCGGCGGAAGGACCAGCGCTCGCGCACCTTGCCGGTCCAGTCGGCCGGCGCATGATTGTGGTTGGTGAGAGTATCGTCGACGTCGAGC
Source organism: uncultured Alphaproteobacteria bacterium (assembly GCA_963761005.1). Lineage (GTDB taxonomy): Bacteria > Pseudomonadota > Alphaproteobacteria > Rhizobiales > Afifellaceae > DASWJZ01. The sequence continues at coordinate 67,305 of CAVXFK010000011.1, read as the reverse complement.
TCGCTCTCCGGCACGAAAGCCCCTTCAGGCGAAAACCAGTTCGGGCGTTCCCAGCCATAGATGCTTCCAAAGACCGCGCCGAGCTTGCGCATGCGGCCGTAGCAGGGCGCCGTCTTCAGCGGACGCGCAGCGGCGCGCTCCTCGTCGGGATAGTGCATCGTGAAGACGTTGGCGTAGGTCTCCTCGTTCTTCTTGATGAGATAGCCCTTGGTCGCATAGGGGCCGAAGCGGCGCGGATCGACGCCCATCATGTCGATCGTCGGCTCGCCCTCGACGATCCACTCGGCAAGCTGCCAGCCGGCGCCGCCTGCCGCGGTCACGCCGAAGGAATGCCCTTCGTTCAGCCAGAAATTCTTCAAGCCCCAGGCCGGGCCGACGATCGGCGAGCCGTCGGGCGTGTAGGGGATCGCGCCGTTATAGACCTTCTTGATGCCGACCTCGCCGAAGGCCGGCACGCGCGCGATCGCCGTCTCGATATGCGGCATCAGCCGCTCCAGGTCTTCCTGGAACAGCTCGTATTCCGCATCCTCCGAAGGCCCATCGACGTAGCAGGCCGGCGCACCCTTCTCGTAGGGTCCGAGCAGCAGGCCGCCCGCCTCCTCGCGCATGTACCAGGAGGAGTTGCTTTCGCGCAGCACGCCCATCTCCGGCAGGCCCTTCGCCTTGCGTTCCTGAATCTTCGGGTGCGGCTCGGTGACGATGTACTGATGCTCGACCGGGATCACCGGCACGTCGAGCCCGACCATCGCGCCGGTCTTCCGCGCAAAATTGCCGCTCGCTGAGACGGCGTGCTCGCAGACGATGTCGCCCTTGTCGGTCTTGACCAGCCATTCACCCGACGGCGTCTGGGTGATGCCGATCACGTTGGTGTTGCGGTTGATCTCCGCGCCGAGCGCCCGCGCGCCCTTCGCCATCGCCTGCGTCACGTCGGCCGGCTGAATGTAGCCGTCGTCGGGATGCTGGATCGCGCCGAGAAGCCCGTCGGTCTCACAGAGCGGCCATATCTCCTTGATCTGCTCCGGCGTCAGGATGTTGACGTTGATACCGATCGTGCGCGCAACGCCGGCGTAGTACATGTACTCGTCCCAGCGGTCCTTGGTGCGCGCCAGGCGGATGTTTGAGCAGACGGAGAATCCGACGCTTTGCCCGGTCTCGGCTTCGAGAGTCTTGTAGAACGCGACCGAGTATTTGTGGATCTGGCCGACCGAGTAGCTCATGTTGAAGAGCGGCAAGAGCCCGGCGGCGTGCCAGGTCGAGCCGGAGGTCAGCTCCTTGCGCTCGACCAGCACAGCGTCCGTCCAGCCCTTCTTGGCGAGGTGATAGAGCGTCGCAACGCCGACCACGCCGCCCCCGATCACGACTGCGCGTGCATGCGTTCTCATCGTCCCGTCCCTCTCCAGAACTGTCTGCTCTGTCTCTTTTATCGGCGCAGCCAGCCGCCGTCGCGCGCCAAAGGCGACACGCCGTTGTTCAGGTGAGGCATGGCGCGAGAGCCTTTTCGCCGACTCGCGCGTGCCGCGAGCCCCGACCCGAAATGGCCGCGCCGCTTTCCACCGGCTTGTCGTCCCTTCGACACCTGAATACCTTCCCGCCGGCCGGAGCCGGACGGCTCGCGGCGGACGTCGAACCTTCCGATCTCGAAACGGATAGAGCAGCAGTATCTCATGGCGGAGAGAAACGGTTTCGTCACGGGCGGCACATGGTGCGTAGACCGCAACAAGCTCATCACGCATTGGCCCGGCGAAGACAGCATCGCCGAGATTCTCTCGATCGAGACCCGCAACGGCGGCTCGGCCTCGAACCTCGCCATCGACATGAAGCGGCTCGATCCGGCGATCTTCGTAGAGACCATGGGGCTCGTCGGCGACGACGACGACGGCCGCTATTTGATCGGCGAAGCCGAGGCCTACGGGATCAAGCACGATCAGCTCGTCACCACCGATCAGGCGGCAACGCAATTCACCGACGCCTTTGCCTCGCAGGAGACGGGACGGCGGACCCACATCTTCTATCAGGGCGCGGCGGCGGAGCTGACGCCCGACCATTTCGACCTCGCGCGGACACGCGGTCGGTTCTTCCATCTCGGCATGCCCGGCATCCATCAGAAGATGGACGGCCGCTGGGGCGATGCGCCGAACGGGTGGGTCGCCGTCCTGCGCGAGGCGAAGAAGCATGGCCTCAAGACGAACCTCGAGCTGCCGAGCGTAGACGCCGCAGTGCTGGCGACGGTAACGCGCCCCTGCCTGCCCCACCTCGACTACCTGATCGTGAACGATCACGAGATCGGAGCGATCGCCGGCGAGCGGACAGTCACCGACGGCGCCACTGACGTCGAGGCCTGCGTGCGTGCCGCGCAGGCGGCCCTTGATCGGGGATCGATGTCTCTGGTCGCGGTCCACTTTCCTCGCGGCGGTGTCGTCGTCTCGCGGGAAGGCGGCGTGTTGCGCCGGCCCTCGCTCTCTGTCCCGCCGTCAGAGGTCGCCGCCTCAAACGGCGCCGGCGACGCGTTCGCCGCCGGCATGCTCTACGGGATTCACGAAGGCTGGACTCCCGTCGACGCGCTGGCGCTCGCCCATGCGGTCGCCGCGGCTTCGCTCAGAGCCATGTCGACCGTCGAGGGCGTCGAGCCGTGGCGGAAATGTCTGGAACTCGCTGAGCGGTGGGGCTGGCGCGACCCGATCTAACCGAGCCGCCCCCTGCCTACCGCCGGCGGCGGGGTTGCTATTTGATCAGCACGCTCGATCGCCCTCCGGAGATCAGAGCCGTCACGTCGATCAGCGCCGTCGCGATACCGAAGCCGCCGGGGCACGCCAGATATTGCGGCGTCCAAACGGGATCGAACTTCTGCTTGAACGCCTTCAGCCCCTCGAAGCGGTAGAAATCCTCCGCATGACGGTAGAGTAGCGAGCCGATGCGGCTCCAGTTCGAGGCGAGCGGCCGGTCGGCGAGGCCGGCGAGCGGCGCGGCACCGAGATTGAACCAGCGATAGCCCTCGTCCTTGCCGTAGAGCAGCAGCCGCGCAAAGAGCGCGTCCATGACGAAGCTCCCGCGGTCCGGCAGGTGACGCATCAGGTCGACGGAGATCTCGTTCCTCTCCGCGCTCCGCCAGACGTTGGTGAAGGCGACGATCTCCTCGCCACTGAGAAGCACCGCGCAGTCGAACTCCGAGAGATAAGCGCCGGCGAAATGGCCGAGCGAGAAGGCCTTTTCGTGCCCGGCTTTCGTCTCGAGCCAGGCGTCGGAGACGCGGCGGAGGGCTTCAAGGTGGCCAGGGACCTCCGCCTTCGGGATGACCGCGAAGCGCATCCCTTCGCGCTCCAAGCGCCGGGCGGCACGCCGGAAGTCGCCGCGCTTCGCGCCTTCGAGCGTAAAATCCTGCAGCGCAACGCGCGCAATCTCGCCGATCTTCAGGATCGAGAATCCCATGTCGATATAGACCGGCATGTAGCTCTGCCCGACGGCGTAGTAGACGGCATTGCCGCCGGCGCGGTCGGCAAGCTCGCGGAACGACCAAATGAGATCGGGCGCAGCGGCCTCCGCGCCGACTGGATCGCCCATCGTGATCCAGCTTCGCCCGGCGCGGCCATACATGAGAAAGCCCGCGCGGTCGCCGCTTACGAGGAACTTCTTGTCGCCGAGAAGCGCGACATTGGTCTGCGTGAGCGGCGAAGCGGCAACGAGCGCGCGGATCTCGTCGGTCACGGAATCGGGCACGAATTTCGCCTCGAAGGCGCGCCGCATGAAGAGATCGACCGCCGCCCAGACGAGGATCGCCGAGACGACCACCATCGCGCGGAGGAAGCGCGGAGCGTTGCCGTGCCAGGCGAACTGCCACCAGAGCTCTTGCGAATATTCGATGTGACGGTTGGAAAAGAAGCCGAGCCAGCCGGCGGCGATCGACGCCGATATCACCATCGCCAGCCAGCCGGGCGAGACGCGCAGCGCCGTCGCCGGGCCGCCGCGGTAGAAAGCGCCGCGGAAGACGAAGAGCACGAGCGCCGTCGCAAGAAGCAGCGTCGCTTCGTCCCAGTCGAGCCCCTTCAGGAGTGACGCGGCCGCTCCGCCGAGGAGCAGGATCTCGGTCAAGAGCCACGCCGCGCTCAGCCGCCGCAAAAGCCCGCGCGCCACGAGAAGCAGCGCCACGCCGATGATGCTGCCGATCAGATGCGAGCCTTCGACGACGGCGAGCGGCAGCCATTGCTGGATGCTCCGCAGCCGCTCCACCTCCGGCGGAAGCGCCACCGAGAAGAGCAGGAGCACGCCGGCGAGAAAAGCGATCAGCGCCGCCGCCATCGGGACGAGCGGGCGCAGGAGCCGCGCGGTCTGGCTCGCCGCCACGGAGATGCGCCGTTTGTTGCGAAGCGCCTCCCAGACCGCGAGCCCGGTCGCAGCAATGGCGAAGGGGACGACGTAGTAGACTAGGCGATAGATGATCAGGCCGGCGATCACCTCGGCACTCATCGCGTGTCCGAGCGCGGCGATGATTGCCGCCTCGAAGACGCCGAAGCCGCCGGGCGCGTGGCTTACGAGGCCGAGCAGGATGGCGCCGCAATAGAGCACGATGAAATAAGGAAAGGCCGGCATCGCCTCGGGCTGGAGCAGCACGTAGAGGACGCCGGCAGAGGCGGCGAGGTCGATCGAGCCGACGATGATCTGGCCGACCGCGATCTCGCGGCGGGGCAGCGGCAGCGACCAGCGGGCGATCCGGAGCACGCGGGGCGCGCGTCCGAGCCAAGCGACCACAAAGGCAAGCGCCGCCGCTAGTCCCAATCCGAGGAAGATTTCGACGCGGATTCCGAGCGGGCGCAGCGCGGTGATGCCGCGTGGATCGAGGATCAGCGCCGCCGCCAGGAGTGCGACGAACCCGAACCAGAACGTGACTGAGGAATTGGCGTAGATGCGCAGGATGTCAGCGGCGTCGAGTCCGACCGACGAGTAGATGCGGTAGCGCATGACCCCGGATGTCACCGCGCCGAACCCGAGAAGATTTGAGACCGCGTGCGACGTGGCGCCGGCAATCGCCGCCCTGCCGCCAGAGATCGCGCCAGGCGCCACGGCGCGGACCGAGAGTACGTCGAAGCTCCCGATGGCTGTAAAGCTCACGACGGTCAGGAGCAGCGCCAGCGCAATCTGCTTTGATGATACGGCGGCCAGCGCGGCGCGAACCTGCGCCGGCCCGACGTCCTCAATCACCGCACGGACCGCGATCACCGCAAGGATCGCGAAGACAACGCTGAAGAACGGCACCAGCAGCGGGCGCAGCCTTTGAAACCGGCCGATCGGAGAATCCACGGCCTCGCGCCGGCTCAACGTGCTCCTCCCTGCGCCCCGAATCTGGCCCGCCGCATTCTAGGCTGGCAAGAGTGCTGTTGTCGTGAAATCGGGGCCAGCCCCGCCGCTTCGGAAGCGCGGCCGCAATCGTCAGCCGGCAAGGCTCGCGGCGATGTCGGCTCTCCCCGCCTTCCGCGCCGCGGCGATCACCGTGTTCGCCATCAGCATGGCGATCGTCATCGGCCCGACGCCGCCCGGCACCGGCGTGATGGCGCCCGCCACCTTCGACGCCGCGGCGAAATCCACGTCGCCGACGAGCTTCGTCTTCCCCTCGCCTTTTTCCGGCGCCGGCACGCGGTTGATGCCGACATCGATGACGCAGGCGCCGGGCTTCACCCAGTCGCCCTTCACCATCTGAGCCCGCCCGACCGCCGCGACCAGGATGTCGCCGCGCCGGCAGACCACGGCGAGGTCGCGCGTGCGGCTATGACAGATCGTGACCGTGCAGTTCTCGGCGAGGAGAAGCTGCGCCACCGGCTTGCCGACGATGTTGGAGCGCCCGACGATCACCGCCTCGAGCCCGGAAAGGTTGTCGCCGAGCGCGTGCTTGGCGAGGATCACGCTCCCCGCCGGCGTGCAGGGGACGAGCGCCTGGTCGAGCGCGCCCGAGGCAAGCCGTCCGACGTTGATAGGATGGAAGCCGTCGACGTCCTTATCGGGATCGATTGCGAGCAGCACCTTCATCGCGTCGATGTGCTTCGGCAGCGGAAGTTGCACGAGGATGCCGTGGATCGCCGGATCGGCGTTGAGCTTCTTAACGAGCGCCAGCAGGTCGGCCTCGGAAGTCTCCGCGGCGAGCGTGTGCTGCTCGGAATGAAAGCCGCACTCCGCGGCGGTGCGGCTCTTGTTCCGCACGTAGACGGCGCTTGCCGGGTCCTCGCCGACCAGCACGACCGCGAGGCCGGGATTGACGCCTGCCTCCGCCAGAAGCCGGGCACGCGCCGCCTTCGCCTTCTCCACCACCGAGGCGGCGACGCGCTTTCCATCGATCAGCCGGGCCTCTTTCGCAATATCCATCCTAAGTCCCCTCCCTCTGCCCGCCGCCTTCTAGCAGGGGAATAGCGAAAGGCGCGTCCGATTGCGACGCGGCGGCACGCCCCAGTTCGCGCTTTCTTAAGCCTGCTCCGCTAGTCCGCCGCCTGTGTCCGCCTCAAGCGAATCGGCGCTGCCGGGAGCGCCCATCTCAAGCCGCTTCGCCGGCATCGCGCCTCTCCTCGTCGCGTGGCTGATGGCTCTGGCAATTATCGCGTCAACGGTCGCGCCGATGATCTTCGAGACCGTCCGCGACGGAACGCTCTTCGACAACGACGACGCGATGCGCCTGGTCGAGATGCGCAACTGGATGAACGGCGAGAGCTGGTTCGACATGACGGAGCGCCGGCTCGACCCGCCGAAGGGCATGCTTTCGCACTGGTCGCGGCTGATCGAGCTGCCGATGGCGGGCGCAATCCGCGCGCTCTCGATCGTCACCGACCGGGATCACGCCGAGCGCATCGTCGTCGCCGTCTGGCCGTGCGTGCTTCTCGCGGCGCTCGTTCTTACTATCCTCTGCCTTGCCGCACGCGTCTTCCCGCCGCCGGTGCTGCTCGCCGCGGCCGCGATGGTGGCGCTCAACCCGATCCTCCAGTTCCAGCTTCTCCCCGGCCGCATCGATCACCACGGCGTGCAGATGCTTCTGACGCTGATGCTCGCCTTCGCGACGATCCGCGCCATCGTCGACAAGCGGTCGGGGGCTGCGATCGCCGCCGGGGTGCTCGGCGGCCTGTCGCTCGCGATCGGGCTTGAGACGGCGCCGATCGTCGTCGTCGCGGCCGGCCTCTTCGGTCTCGCCTTCATCGTCGAGGGCGCGCCGTCGCGGCGTGTCGTCGCCTTCTTCGGCGCAGCGTTCGCACTGTCGACGCTCCTCCTCTTCGCCGCGACCGTGCCGCCGTCGCGCTGGCTCGTCGCTGAGTCCGACGCGCTTTCGCCGCCTTGGCTCTGGATGGCGGCAGCGGGAGGCGGCGCGCTCGCCCTCCTCTCGTTGCTGCAGTTGCAGAGCCGGATGCGACGAGCGCTCTTCACATTTGCGGCCGGCGGCGGCGTCGCGGGAATCTTCGTGGCCGTCTGGCCGCATGTATTGGCCGGTCCGCTCGCCGACGTCGACCCGCTCGTCCGCGTGCTTTGGCTTGAGAACGTCGGCGAGGCAAAGCCGCTGCCGCTGCTCGTCGCGCAGGACCCCGGAAGCTTCCTCTATTTCCTCGCCTTCCCCACGCTCGGCTGGCTCAGCCTTGCGGTCGCGGCACTTCGCGACCGACGCAGGCGCCCCGATTTCCTGCTTCTCTTCGCCTTCGCCACGATCGGGCTTGCGCTGGCGCTCGGACAGATGCGCAGCGCGTCCTTCGCCTCGCTCTTCGCGCTCTTCGGCTGGCTCTATCCGGTGGAACGCGCGCTCGCAGGCTTTGCAGGCGACAAGAGGCCGGGGCGCGCGGTCATTGCGGGCGGCGCGATCCTGGCGATTGCTCGCCGGCTCGCTACCGTTTCTCTGGAGCGCACTCGGCTACGCCGCGAAGGCAAGTCCACGCGACAGCGGACCGATCGTGAGCTGCGGCGTTCGCGACGACATGGCAGCACTCGCGGCAGCGCCGCGCGGCCTCGTGCTCGCGCCGCTCCGACTCGGACCGCGCATCCTCGTCGCGACCGATCAGGAGGTGGTTGCAGCGCCTTACCATCGCAACAACGACGGCAACCGTTTCGCTCTTCAGACGCTGACCGCGGCGCCCGACACCGCCCACGCGCGCATCAAGGAGCGCGGCGTCGACTACCTCGCGGTCTGCCTCGGCGACACCGATCTGCCGCTGCTTCTCTCCTATCGCCAGGGCTCGCTGCTTCAGGCGCTCGTCAATGGCACGCCGCCCGCGTGGCTCGCGCCGCTTCCCGCGCAGGGGCCGATCCGCGCCTGGCGCGTCGCCGATTGACCGCCCGCTTGCGCAGACTTGCGCCGGGCGCGACCATCAAAAAGATGGCGCGCATCCTTTTCGACTTCGGAGATTTGCAGCTTGAGGCGGAGACGCTCGCAACGCCGACGGCGGCCGCGATTCTTGCCGCCTTGCCGCTCGATGCAACCGCGCAGACCTGGGGCGATGAAGTCTATTTCGGGATCGGCGTCTCGACGCCGCGCGAGGCCGACGCCCGCGCCGTGGTCGAGGCGGGCGAGATCGCCTATCGGCCAGACGGCGAGGCGATCGCGCTTGGCTTCGGCCGCACGCCGATCTCGCGCGCCGGCGAGATACGCCTCGCGAGCCCCTGCAACATCTGGGCGCGAGCGATCGGAGACGTGCGCACGCTGAAGAGCGTGCGGGCCGGAACACATGTGCGGGTTTCAGTGATCGGCTGAGTCAAACGCAGAGGCCGCCGGCCTCTCGACCAGCGGCCCAAAAATGCTCGGAGCGTCGCTACACAGAGCGTCCGCGCACCGCGCCGGCGACGGCCGAAATCAGGAACAGGATGATCGCCACGAAGAAGATGATCTTGGCGATGCCGATCGCCGCGCCGGCAATGCCGCCGAAGCCGAGCACCGCCGCGATCAGCGCGATCACAAGGAAGGTCAAGGCCCATCCCAGCATGAGATCCTCCATGTCTTTGCGACGCGCCAAAGCGCGACCCGCTGCAATAACGCGGCGGGCCACGGTTTGGTTTCAGCGAAGTTTCAGCTTGTGGCGGCGAGACAGCGGCTGATCTCTCCGGCGTCCTCGCTGAGCAGCGCGCCGTAGAGATCAGGACCTGGGCTGAGGCCGGCACCGCTTTCGTCAAGCATGCCGACGCGAACCCCCTCCCCGGCGATGGCATTCACCAGGTCCGAGCTCGTGCCGCGATCGACGAAGACGCAGGCCGCACCGCTCGCGGCAATCGTCTCGCGCAGCGAGCCGAAGGCGGAGAGGTCGGTGCGCTCGACACGCTCCGCGACCGGCAGACCGATCTCGTTCAAGCCGTAGCGATGCGCGAGATAGGCGAAGCCGTCGCCGAGAGCGATGAACGGGCGGCCCGCGACCGGCGCGAGCTTCTGGCGGATCGCGAGGTCCAGCCCCTCAAGCTTGGCAATCGTCTTCGCGGCATTCGCGCGATACTTGGCGGCGTGCTTCGCGTCGATGTCCGCAAGCGTCTTCGCAACCGCCTCGACCACCTTCTCCGCTCGGAGCGGATCGAGCCAGAAATGCGGGTCCGCGCCCGCATGCGCGGCGGCCGCCTCGGCGCCGACCTTGCCGACCGGCGGCTCGTGCGCGCCCTTGTCTTTCGGCAGTTCGTCTTCGAGCCGCGCGTTCATGCCGGGCGCCTCGATGAGCTCCAGGTCGGAAACGCCATCGGCGTTGAGCGGCTCCGCCAGATTGCTTTCGAGCGGCGGGCCGACCCAGACGACGAGATCGGCGGCGGCGATCTTCGCTCGCTCCGAGGGCTTCAGCGACAAAGCATCGTCGGACGTCGAGGCTGGCCAAAGCAGCGTCGGCTCGCCAACGCCGAGCATCACCGATGCGACGAGCGAATGGATCGGCGCGATCGAGACGACCACGTTTGGCACCTTCGCGTGTGCCGTGCCGCTGATGAAGGCCAAAGCTAGAACTGCGACATGCGGGCGCATGATCGTCACCTCAAAAGTCGACGCCCGCCCAGCCGTTCAGCGGAAACGCGCTGCTCTAGAAGCGGCGCGCCCGAGATCGATCGTGAGATTGTCAGCCGATGCAGGCGAAATTCCGGCTGGCCGGCAAGAGCGGCCGCCCTTCGCCTTCACGCCTTCGTGCACTCCTCGATTATCAGGCGCTGCGCGATCACGAGCGTCTTCGCGTCGGCGATCCGGCCCTCGCGCGCCATGCGAAAGAAGTCGGCAAGCGGCATCTCGACCACTTCGATGTCTTCGCCCTCATGCGGGTTGCCGCCGCCGTTCTCGGTGCGGTCGGCCTCGGAGACCTCGGCGACGAAGAGAAACATCCGCTCCGTCAGCGTACCGATTGAAGGCAGGATCATGCCGAGGCTGCGAAGCGCGCCGATCTTCAGGCCGATTTCCTCCTCCGCCTCGCGGCGGGCTGCCTCTTCGGGCATCTCGCCCGGATCGAGGATGCCGGCGCAGGCTTCAAGCAGATACGGATCGCCGCGGTTGAGGAGCCCGGTCCGCCATTGCTTGACCAGGAACACGACGCCGCGCTTGCGGTCGATCGCCAGCACGACCGCGGCATCGCCGTGATCGACCAGCTCGCGCCTGTGGCGGCGGAGCGCACCGTCGCGCTCTTCCGCCTCGACCGTCAGAACGTCGAGCTTGTTCCAGCCGTCGAAGATGCGCTCCGTCGCAACGATGCGCGGCTTCTGATCCTTCATATTGAAAACACCGGCGTTGATTTCGAAGGGCGAGTCTGACTGGCCGGCGTTACGCCAGCGTGAACCTTGAAGCGCAGCAGACAGCCTCAGGCCGCCTGCACCTCGTAGGCGCGGAAGTTGTTGACGATGTGGTTCTCGAGCGCGTCGAAGAGCGAGCCGCGCGCTCCCGCCGCGCGGCGCAGCTCGATCTCGTAGTGGCCGATCAGCGGCAGGCCGACATCGTCGTCGATGATCTTCAGGTCGCCCTTCACCGATGAAAGCGGCAGCGGCGCAACCGCGAGCCCGCCCATGACGGCGGCGAGCTGACCGAGATAATGCTTGCTCGTATAGGCGAGGCGGTAGGGAATGCCGGCGCGATCGAGCGCGTGCAGTGCCTGCCGCCGCCAGCAGCAGCCGATATGCGAGACGGCGACGGGAAGCGGCGACTTCTCGTGCGCGCAGCCGTGCTTGAGCCCCGCCCACACCAGCGGTTCGCGGTGCACGGTCATGCCGGAAAGCTGCCCATGGCCGGAGCTCACAAGCGCGATGTCGACCTCGTTCTCGTCGAGATGCTTCAGAAGCTCCATGCTCGACTGGCAGGATACGTCGACCTCGACGTCGGGATGGCTCGCGGCGAAGCGCGCCAGGATGTCGGGCAGAAACTGCACCGCGTAATCGTCCGGCGCGCCGAGCCGGATCGTCCCCTGGATCTGCGGCGCGCGGAAGCGCTGCATCGCCTCGTCGGCGAGCTTCAGGATGCGCCGCCCGTAGCCGACCAGCGCGTCGCCGTCGGGTGTCAAAGTCACCGAGCGCCCGTTCTTGGCAAAGAGCGGGCGCGACACCTGTTCCTCAAGCTTCTTCATCTGCATGGAGACGGCGGACGGCGTGCGGAAAACGGCGCGCGCCGCCTTGTTGAAGCTGCCGGTGTCGGCGATCGCCACAAGGGTCCTGAGAAGGTCGAGCTCAAGGCCGGCGGCGCCGCGGAAATCGAGCGGTGTCTCGACCGACCGCGAGGTCGAATTCAGCGTCACGACGCTCATTTCGAGGGCTCCAGAACGTTCAGCTGTACTGACGATAGACATAAGATCATTTCGTTTGATTGAGCAATGGGGATTCGTCATATGGGTAGCAGGAAACGGGTGGCACACCCGTCGAAGTCCCCGCAAAGACTTGCAACCACGCCGGAATCTCCGGCGAACGGAGGAGATCCGTCATGCGCGACGCAGCATTTTTCATTGCCAGCCAGCAGGAGGGCTCCCAGTCCGGCCTCCTGCGGTCGGTGCTCGGCTGGTTCCGGCACACCTACAAGGCCTGGAGGGATCGCAAGGAGATCGCGGGGCTCGCCGATTTTGACGACCACCTGCTCGCCGATCTCGGCCTGACCCGCGGCGATGTGCGCGAGGCGCTCCACCTCCCGTTCTCGAGCGACCTCGGCCGCGAGTTGCAGTCCCGGCGCTCGCACAGCATCCGTCGCGGGTGGAACGTTTGATCGCGCCGGCGCAACCGCCCAAAAGGCGGGCGTTCCAACCGCTTCCGAACATGCTATCGGGGCTCCCCAAGAAGGAGTCCCGATGCGTACCGAGAACCCTCCCCTCATCCGGCTCGAAGATTACCGTCCGACCGAATACCTGATCGAGACGGTCGATCTCGACATCCGCCTTGAGCCGGAAGCGACCCGCGTCGTTTCGCGCCTCTCCATCCGCCCTCGCGAAAACACAGCTGCGCACACGCCGCTCGTGCTCGACGGTGATGGCCTCGTCCTGAAGAGCTTTGCGCTCAATTCGACGCTGCTCCCCGAGAGCGCCTATGAGGCGACACCGGACAATCTGACGCTTTACGCGCCCCCTGCCGGTCGCTTCGATCTCGAAATCGTCACCGAGCTGAACCCGTCGGCGAACAGCGCACTGATGGGCCTCTATCTTTCGAACGGCGTCTACACCACGCAGTGCGAGGCGGAGGGCTTCCGCCGCATCACCTATTTCCTCGACCGCCCCGACGTTCTTTCCGTCTACACAACGCGGATCGAAGCGGAGAAAAGCGCGGCGCCGATCCTGCTCTCGAACGGCAACCCCGGCGCATCGGGCGACGTCGAGGGGACGACGCGCCATTTTGCCGTCTGGCACGACCCGTTTCCGAAGCCCAGCTACCTCTTTGCCGTCGTCGGCGGCGCGCTTTCTTCGATCCACGACACGTTCACGACGCGCTCGGGACGCGCGGTGAAGCTCGGCATCTACTGCGAGCCGGGCAAGGAGGAGCGCTGCCGCTACGCCATGGATGCGCTAAAGCGCTCGATGCGCTGGGACGAAGAGCGCTTCGGCTGCGAATACGACCTCGACGTCTTCAACATTGTCGCCGTCTCCGACTTCAACATGGGGGCGATGGAGAACAAGGGCCTCAACGTCTTCAACGACAAATACGTGCTGGTCGACGCGGAGACTGGGACCGACCAGGACTACGCCCATGTCGAGGCGGTGATCGCGCACGAATACTTCCACAATTGGACCGGCAACAGGATCACCTGCCGGAACTGGTTCCAGCTCTGCCTGAAGGAAGGGCTCACCGTCTTCCGCGACCAGGAATTCTCTTCCGACGTTCGCTCGCGCGCGGTCGAGCGGATCGGCGATGTCGCCGGCCTGCGCCAGCACCAGTTTCCCGAGGACGGCGGCCCGCTCGCGCATCCGGTCAGGCCGACGAGCTATCGCGAGATCAACAACTTCTACACGGCGACCGTCTACGAGAAGGGCGCCGAGATCTGCCGCATGCTGCAGACGCTGCTCGGCCACGACGGTTTCCGTGCCGGGATGGACCTCTATTTCAAGCGGCACGACGGCGAGGCGGCGACGATCGAGGATTTTCTCACCTGCTTCGCGGATGCGGCCGGCACGGACCTCCGCCAGTTCGCGCTTTGGTACAGCCAGGCAGGCACGCCGACGATCTCCATCGCCCACCGCTACGAGCCCGACAAAGAGCGTCTGTCGCTCATCCTGAAGCAGGATCTGCCGGAGACACCCGACCGCCTGCCGAAGCTTCCGATGCACATTCCGATCGCGTTCGGTCTCGTCGGGCCGGACGGCCAGGACCTGAGCTACTCCAAGGCAAGCGGCGACGTCTCAGACGGCGTGATCCACTTCAAGAAGGGCATCGAGGAGATCGTCTTCGAGGGTGTTCGCGCCCGGGCGATCCCCTCGCTCTTCAGGCAGTTCTCGGCACCCGTCTACGTGCAGTCGGACCTGTCGACGGAGGACCGGCTCTTCCTGATCGGGCGCGATCCCGATCCCTTCAACCGTTGGGAAGCAGCGCAGCAGGTCGCTCTTGCCATGCTGGCGGAGGCGGCTGAGGCGGAGCGCACGAAGGCGCCGTTCGAATTCGACCCACGCTTCGCGGAGGAGCTCGGGCGGCTTGCCGGGAACGACGAGCTCGACCCCGCCTTCCGCGCGCTCGCCATGAGCCTGCCGAGCGAGACCGACGTCGCGCAGGCGATCGGCAAGAACGTCGACCCGGACGCGATCCACGCGGCGCGGCAGGCGTTGCAGGCGTTTCTCGGGCGCGAGATCGGCGAGACGGTCGCCGAAGCTGCGGCCCGGAACGCGCCGCCGAAAGTCTATTCACCCGACGCCGAAAGCGCCGGCCGGCGGGCATTCACCCATGCGGCCTGGGCGCTGCGGGCCGCCGGCGGCACGATGACGGGCGCCGACCTCTTCGCCCGTTACGGCGAGGCGGAGAACCTGACCGACCGGCTGGCGGCGCTCAGGCTCCTCGTGCATTTCGGTCTCGACACTTCCGACGAAGCGCTGCAGCGCTTCGAGAGCCACTATCGCGACAACGCGCTGGTGCTCGACAAATGGTTCACGGTGCAGGCGACGGCGCCGCGTCCCGCCGCACTCGAAGCGGTCGCGTCCCTCACTACGCATCCGGCCTTCTCGTTCAAGAACCCGAACCGCGTCTACGCGCTGGTGCGCTCCTTCGCCGCCTTCAACCCGGTCGGCTTCAACCGCCCCGACGGCGCGGGCTATCGCTTCATCGCCCGCGTGATCGGCGACCTCGACCGGCAGAACCCTTCCGTCGCCGCGCGGATCGCCACCGCCTTCCGCTCGTGGCGGATGCTTGAGCCCGGGCGGCGGAGCGAGGCGGAAAAGGCGCTCCGCGCACTGCAGAAGAGCGAGCCGCTGTCGCGCGATCTCGGCGATATCGTCGGCCGCACGCTCGCCGGCTAACGACCCAAATTCGCGACCGGCGGGCGGTGTGTGCGTCTGCGGCAACACACCGGCGCCATTGCGGCGAAATTTTGCTAAGTGCCTGTAGACAACGGGAGTCCTCCTGATTCAAATGAAGGTGATTCGGGGAGCGGTGCCCTGGGTCAAATTCGAGGAGGACGGGATGGCGCGGCCGCGGGGGGCCATCGCCTCGGCGATACGGCACACGCCCGATCTGCAGCATCTGAACAGCGCGGCCCTCGCCGGACACGCCCGCATCTTCATCCATCCGGCGTATGCGCGGCTCGTCAACAGCGAGCCCTATCTGAAGCGTCTGATCCCGATCCTGATCGTGCTCTTCGTCGTGGCGCTCGGCGCCATGCGCGTCGTGGCGCTCTATCAGGCACGCGACGAGGCGGAGAACGCCGCCGACGTGAGACTCGCGCTGATCGCGAAGGCGATCGTCAGCGAGCTCGCGCAGTCCGGCACGCCGCTCTCGCTCGCCGAGCCTTCGGAGACACTGCAGGGTCAGCTTGAGAACGCGCTGCCGCCGCTTGCCGCCGATCAGGGCCGGCAGATTCTTCTCATGGATCCGCAGGGGATGGTCGTCGCCGCGTCGCCGCGCGAACCGGGACTCCTCAAGCGCTACATCGACGACATTCTTGGGCCGGGCCAGCCGCTGACCACCCTCGGCGAGCGCGCCGGCGTGCTTCGCATCACGCTTTCAGACGGCAACGACGTGATCGCCACCGTGCATCACAATCTCGACGGTGTCGGCGCGATAGCGGTGATGCAGCCGACCTCCGGTGTCTTCGCCGAATGGCGGCGCACCGTCTCGCGTGAAGCGACGGTCTTCGTCGCGACCAGCGTCGTACTCGTGATCCTCGGCTTCGCCTACCACGCGCAGACGGCGCGCTCGCGCGAGGCCGACTTCATCTACTCGGCGACGCAGACGCGCTTCCACACGGCGCTCCGCCGCGGCCGCTCCGGCCTTTGGGAATGGGACCTCTCGCGCGGCGCGATCTTCTGGTCGCCGTCGATGTTCGAGCTGCTCGGGCTTGAGCCGGAGAACCGATTGCTTTCCGTCGGCGAGGTCGCGGCGCTGACCCACCCCGACGACGTCAACCTGGTCGAGCTTGCCGAAGGCCTCATCCGCGGGGGCGAAGGCGCGTTCGACCGCGAGTTCCGCATGCGCCGCGCCGACGGCGGCTGGGTCTGGATCCGCGCGCGCGCCGAAGTGGTGGCCGACGCGGAGGACGAGCCGCATCTCGTCGGCATCGCGGTCGACGTGACGGAACAGCGCCGGCTCGCGGAAGAATCGCGCACCGCCGACATGCGGCTTCGCGACGCGATCGAAGCGATCTCCGAGGCCTTCGTGCTCTGGGACGCCTCGAACCGCCTGGTGCTTTGCAACAGCAAGTATCAGCAGCTGCACGGCCTTCCCGATGCGCTGGTGAAGCCGGGGACATCCTATTCACTGATCAAGCGCAATGGGCGGCGCTCGATCATCGCCGACGACCTGCCGGTCGAAGGCGCAGGTGCGCGCTCGGTCGAGGCGCGGGTCGAGGACGGGCGCTGGCTGCAGGTCAACGAGCGGCGCACCAATGACGGCGGCTTCGTCTCGGTCGGCACCGACATCTCGGCGCTGAAGGGCAAGGAGGCGGAGCTTCTGGAGAACGAGCGGGCGCTGCGCGAGACCGTCTCCGATCTCCGCCGCTCACGTCAGCAGCTTGAGAAGCAGGCACAGCAGCTGGTCGAGCTTGCCGAGAAATACGCGGTCGAGAAGGAGAAGGCCGAGGACGCCAACCGGCTCAAATCGGAGTTCCTCGCCAACGTCAGCCACGAGCTTAGGACGCCGCTCAACGCCATCATCGGCTTCTCCGAACTGATGCTCTCCGGAGCCTTCGGTCCGCTCGGCGACGAGCGCTACGACGGCTATTGCCGCGACATCAACGAGGCCGGCGCCTTCCTGCTTCGCGTGATCTCCGACATTCTCGACATGGCGCGGCTCGAAGCGGGCCGCATCGAGATCGACCGCGAGCCGCTCGACCTCGACAGCCTCGTCACTGAGACGGTTGCCACGTTCGCTCCCGAAGCAGAACGGAGCCACGTCACGATCGCGACCGACACCGCCGCCGGCGTGACGCTCTCTGCCGACAAGGAGGCGGTGCGCCAGGTCATCGCCAATCTCGTCTCGAACGCGGTGAAGTTCACGCCGGAGGGCGGCGCCATCCGCGTTGAAACCGCGCGGCGAACCGACGGCGTCGCGATCACGGTCACCGATACCGGCATCGGCATTCCGCCCGATGCGCTTGCCAAGCTCGGGCGGCCGTTCGAGCAGGTGCAAAGCCCGCTCACGCGCAGCCACAAGGGCTCCGGCCTCGGCCTCGCCATCTCGCGCTCGCTGGTCGCGCTGCACGGCGGCGAGATGACGATCGACTCGCACGAGGGCGCCGGCACGACGGTGACGGTTTCCCTCCCTCTCCGCCCGTCGGTCTCGACCGCTTCCGCCGCCTAATACAGGCGCCTGACCTCCCCGGCTCATCGGGGAATTCATCCAAGAATGCCGAGGACATCACGACGCTGCACATGCCTCTTGACAGGCAACCGTTTGGTTCCCTATATAGTGATAGGCAACCTAATGGTTACGTGTTGAGATGAATGACGACGCTGTCTTCCGCGCTCTGGCCGACGCCAGTCGCCGGCAACTCTTGGACCGGCTGCACCGCAAGAACGGTCAGTCGCTCGGAGAGCTCTGCCAGGGGCTCGACATGACGCGGCAGGCGGTCGCCAAGCACCTCGCGATCCTTCAGGAGGCGAACCTCGTCGCCTCGAAGCGCCTCGGCCGCGAGAAGCTGCACTTCATCAATCCGGTGCCGATCAACGCGATCGCCGAGCGCTGGATCAAGAAGTTCGAGCGCGGCCATTTGCGCGCGCTTTCCGCCCTCAAGAAGAACCTGGAAGGAGAAGACAAGTGAGTAGCGCACCGCAGAATAACTTCGTCTACGTCACCTATATCAAGACCACGCCCGAGCGGCTTTGGTCCGCGCTGACAAGCTCGGACTTCGCCAAGCAATACTGGCTCGGCATGACACCCGAAGCCGAATGGAAGAAGGGCGGCCCCTGGAAGCTCGTCCACCCGGACGGCCGCATCACCGACTCCGGCGAGATCTTGGAGTTCGAGCCCTCCAAGCGCCTCGCCATCCGCTGGCGGAACGAGTTCATGCCCGACCTGAAAGCGGAAGGCTGGTCTCGGTGCGTGATGGAGATCGAGCCCGCCGCGGGCGAGGCCGTCAAGCTGACGGTGACGCACAGCATGGAGCGCGAAGGCGTCAAGTTCATCGGTGCCGTCTCCAGCGGCTGGCCGCAGGTCCTGTCCAATCTGAAATCGCTCCTGGAGACCGGCTCAGTCGTCCTGCCGCCCAGGGAGTAAGAGCGTGACCTGCGCGCACGCCATCACGGCGGCCGCGGTCGCCTGAGCTGCCAAGGACCGAGGCTCTCAGGATTGTCGTCATGCCCGGACTTGTTCCGGGCATCCATTCCGCCCTTCGAGGCTTCTTCACCCCTCATGCTGAGGTACGAGCGAAGCGAGCCTCGAAGCACGGGTGAAAAAGCACCTCAGGATGAGGCGGAATGGATCGCTCCGCCGGCCACCGGTGCCTTATTCGACCTTCACACCAAGCACGCCCTCAAGCGCCTGGCGCGTGTGCTCCTGCACATGGCGTAGCTGCGCTTCGAGCTCTTCGAATGTCGCCACCCCTCGCCGCTCGTCGCCGAGGCCAGCCTCCTCAAGCACGTCGTTCGCGACCTCCACCATGAGCCGCTTCAGCGCCTCGGGCGCCGCATCGGGCGAAAAAGCCCTCGGATCGGCGACGCGCTGAAGCTGCAGGATCGCCCCCTGCAACGCCGCGGAGAGCACAAGCCGCTCCGCCTCCTCCGCGCCCATCCGCCCCTCCGCCGCGGCGCGCGTGAGCGTCTCAAGAGTCGTGGCGCCGGGGACGCCGCCAAGCCCGGAAAGGACCAGGAACTGCGCGGCGAATTCGCAGTCCATCAGCCCGCCCCGCGCAAGCTTCACGTCGAAGGGGCCGGAGGCCGCCTTCTCGCGCTCGACGCGCGCGCGCATCGACGCCACGTCCTTGGCGAGCGTGGCGCGGTCGCGCGGCTTGTCGACGAGCGCGTCGATCACGTCCGCAACGTGCTTCTTAAGCGCGCCGTCGCCGGCAATGGCGCGGCCGCGCGACATCGCCATGTGCTCCCAGGTCCATGCTTCGTTCAGCTGGTAGTTCTCGAAAGCCTTCAAATGTGTCGCGAGCGGCCCGGCGCGGCCGGAAGGCCGCAGCCTCAGATCGACCTCGTAGGCGACCCCCTCCGCCGTCGGCGCGGAAAGGGCCGCGATCAGCCGCTGCGTCAGCCGCGCATAATAGAGCGAGGGCGGAAGCGGCCGCTCCCCGTCGGAGGCTGAGGCGTCCGGGTCGTGGTCATAGACGATGATCAAGTCCAGATCGGAGCCCGCCGTCATCTCGCGGCTGCCGAGGCGCCCGAAGGCGACGACCGCCGTTTCGCCCCCCTCGAGCCGTCCGTGTCTTATCGCGAATTCCTGCTCGGTCCGCTTCAGAAGTGTGCGCACGACCGCTTCGGCGAGGTCGGAGAATGCCCTCCCCGCCTCTGTCGGCGACAGAGTCGCGGTCAGGAGCGCGACCGCGATCAGAAAGCGCCGCTCCGCCGCGAAGAGACGCGCGCGATCGAGCATCTCCTCGTAGCGGCGCGCCTCGCCAAGACTGCGTTCGAGCGCCGCCTCGATCTCGTCGAGCCCGGCGGCGCTTGCGACCGCGCTCGGATCGAGAAGCGCATCGGCCACGTGCGGACGCCGGGCGAAGATTTCGGCCAGCCGCGGCGCGGCGGAAAGGATCGTGGCGAGGAGGTCGAGAAGATGCGGGTTGTTGCGGAGGAGCGCGAAGAGCTGTGCGCCCGCCGGCAGCGCCTTCAAAAGGCTGTCGAAGGCGCGGACAGCCGCGTCGGGATTGCCGGCGCGCGAGAACGCCTGAAGCAGCGCCGGCGTGATCTCCGTCAGGCTTTCGCGTGCCGTCGTTGAGCGCATCGCGGCGAAGCGGCCGAAATGCCACCCGCGCACCGTCTCCGTCACCATCGGCGGCTTAGCGAAGCCTAGTCCACGCAGCGTCTCAAGCGTTTCCGGATCGTCGTCGCCGCCGGTGAAGACAAGGCTGCCGGTGCCGCTTGAAAGATCCTCGGCCGTCTCGAAAAGCTCCGAATAGCGCTCCGCTACCCTTTCCAGGACGCGCCGAAGCTCCGCCTCGAATGCCGCGGGATCGGCGTAGCGCATCAGGCGGCCGATTCGCGCGATCCCGTCGCGGTCGCGCGGCATCTGATGCGTCTGCTCGTCCTTCACCATCTGCAGACGATGCTCGACCATGCGCAGGAACACATAAGCCTGGTCGAGCTCGCTCCGCGCCGCTTCGTCGATCCAGCCCTTCTTGGCGAGCGCGGCCAGCATCTCGCGCGTGCGCGTGCCGCGGAGCGTCGGGTCGCGCCCGCCGGCAATCAGCTGCTGCGTCTGTACGAAGAACTCGATCTCGCGGATGCCGCCGCGTCCGCGCTTAATGTCGTGGCCGACGACGGCGACGGTGCCGTGCCCCCGATGTACGTGCACCTGGCGCTTGATCGAGTGGATGTCGGCGATCGCCGCGAAGTCGAGATATTTGCGCCAGATGAAGGGTGAGAGCTCGCGGATGAAGGCGTTGCCGGCTTTCTCGTTGCCGGCGACGGTGCGCGCCTTGACCAGCGCGGCGCGCTCCCAGTTCTGTCCCATGCTCTCGTAATAGAGGAGCGCGGCCGGTGCGGAGATCGCAACGCGCGTCGCGCCGGGATCGGGCCTGAGGCGCAGGTCGGTGCGGAAGACGTAGCCGTCGGCGGTCCGCTCCTGCAGGAGCGCCACCAGGAGCCGCACGATCCTGACCCAGAAATCCGAAGGCTCGGCGTCGGCGGCAAGCCCGGGTGCATCCGGGTCAAAGAGCGCGATCACGTCGATGTCGCTCGAATAGTTGAGCTCGCCGGCGCCGTATTTCCCCATGCCGAGGATGAAGAAGCCCGGCGGGGCGGGCGACCCGAGCCATTTGCCGCGCCGCGTCGCATCGGAGAGCGCGAAGCGGAGCGCAGCTGACAGCGCAACGTCGGCGAAGCACGTCAGGAGCCCGGTCACTGCCTCAAGGTCGATCGCGCCGCCGAGATCGGCGAGTCCAAGCGTCAGCGCCACGTCCTGCTTGGCGCGACGAAGCGCGGCCATCGCGTCGGTGCGCGCTTCCCACGACGCCTCATTGAGCGCGTCGACAATCGCCGCGATCCGCGATTCCGGTGCATCGCGCAGAATCGCGGCAAGGCGCGGGATATCCTTCGTCGCGAGATCGAGCAGATAGGGGCAGTCGCCGAGCGCATTGCCGAGGAAGGCGCGAAGTTCGGAACCGTCGAGGAGCGCGGCGAGCGCTGCGCCCTCCCCTTGCCGCTCGGCCGCCTCGGCCAGCCGTTCGAGCGCCGTCTCGCGGCTCGGTGAGTCGGGCAGCGCCGCGATCCGGCGGCGCAGGCTTTCAGGCGGCACGTTTCGGCGCCGCGCCGGGCACTTTCAGGGTCGCGGCGAGGCCGGGATGGTTGTCGGAAAGCACCAGCTCGCCGCCATGCAATTGCGCGACGGCCGACACCAGGCTGAGGCCAAGCCCCGCCCCCGGCTTGGAGCGGCTTTCCTCAAGCCGCACGAAGCGCTCCGTCACGCGCCCCCGATCGGCCTCGGCAATGCCGGCGCCGTTGTCTGCGACGCAGAACTCCACCGTCCCGTTGTTCTCCCCGACCGAAATCGTGACCTCCGGCGTGCTGCTGGCCTCGTCGGCGTATTTGACGGCATTGTCGACGAGATTCGCAAGCGCCTGGCTGATCAGCTCGCGGTGCGCGCGCACGGTGATCGGCCCGCACTCCTTGAAATTGAGCGCCACGCCGGCCTCCTCGGCCAGCGGCTCGTAGAGCTCGACCACGCCGCGGGCGACTTCGGTCGCATCGAAAGTGGCGAATTCGGTGTCGGACGAACCGGCTTCCGCGCGCGCTATCAGAAGCAGGGCGTTGAAGGTGCGGATCAGCTGATCCGCTTCCTCAATCGTGGTGTTCAGCGCCTCACGGTAGTCGGGCTCCGAGCGGCCGGTCGTCAGTGCGCGCTCCACGCGGTTGCGCATACGGGTGAGCGGCGTCTTCAGATCGTGTGCGATGTTGTCGGAGACCTGCTTCAGCCCAAGCATCAGCCGCTCGATCCGCGTCAGCATCGCGTTCAGGCTCTCCGCCAGGCGGTCGAACTCGTCGCCCGTCCCGGTCACCTCGAGCCGGCCGGAGAGATCGCCGGCGACAAAGCGGTTCGAGGTTTCGGCGATGGAATCGATGCGCTTCAGGACGCGGCGCGACACGAAGGTCCAGGCGATCAGTCCAAGCGCCACCATCAGCGCGGCGGTCAGAACCAGCGAGCGCTGCACGAGGCCGACCAAAGCGTCGCGCTCGGAAACGTCGCGGCCGACCAGCGCACGCACGCCGTCGGGAAACTCGTAGGCGCGGACGAGGGCCGAATGCGGCTCCGAGCCTTGCTCGTTCCGCCACATATAGGGGACGACCTCCGGCGCATCCTGCGATTCATCGAGGATCTCCGTCGGTACCGATTCGACGTTGCCGGCGATCCGCTTGCCGTTCGGATCGGTGATGAAATAGAGGCTCGAGCCGGGCTGGGCGCTGCGAAGCTCCACGACGCGCGCCAGCCAGCCGGCGCCGCCGCGCGCGTACTGCAGCTCGATAGATTGCAGCTCCGCATCGACGGCACTCGCCATCTGCGCCTTCAGGATCTCGCTCGTATTGTGAGCGATGTAGCCGATCAGGAAAGCGGCGAACACCGTAAAGACCGCGAGGAAGATTGCCGTTAGCTTGAATGCGGTCGTTCGAAACAGGCGCGGCCAGGCTCGATTAGCCATCGTCCCGCATCACGTAACCGGAGCCGCGCACGGTGTGCAGCAGCGGCCGGTCGAAACCCTTGTCGATCTTGGCGCGAAGCCGCGACATGTGGACGTCGATGACGTTGGTCTGCGGATCGAAATGATAATCCCAGACCTTCTCAAGCAGCATCGTGCGCGTCACCACGGTGCCGGCATTCTTCATCAGGTATTCGAGCAGGCGAAACTCGCGCGGCTGCAGCACGATCGGCTCGCCGCCGCGGCGCACCTTGCGGGCCAGGCGGTCGAGCTCGAGGTCGGCGACGCGGTAGACGGTCGCCGCCTCCTTTGGCGTGCTCCGCCGCCCGAGGACCTCGATCCGCGCCAGAAGCTCGGAGAAGGCATAGGGCTTGGGCAGGTAGTCGTCGCCGCCGGCCCGCAGACCCGTCACCCGGTCGTCGACCTGGCCGAGCGCTGAGAGGATCAGGACAGGCGACTGGTTTCCCGCCGCTCTAAGCTCGCTGATCACGGACAGCCCGTCGCGCTTCGGCAGCATGCGGTCGACGACGAGGACGTCGTAGTCCTCCGCCTTGGCGAGCTCCAGGCCCTCCTCCCCGTCATAGGCGCTATCGGCCACGTGCCCGGCCTCGCCCATGGCTTTGACCAGGTAGTTCGCGGTCTCGCGATCGTCTTCGATGACCAGAATTCGCATCACGTTGAGATAATCGGCTCGCGGGCGCTTCGCCAGTTCCTCTTTACGACTTGGCGGGCCGCTTGCGCGGCCCGCCAGCTGAGTTCCGGGCGATCGGGGGGCGATAGATCGCTCGGTTCAGGTCTTCCCCGACGGCTTTCAGCCACGCTCGAAGGGCACGCCGACAAAGCGGGTGCCATTCTGGCCCTGGATGCGGAAGAGCACGGCATCGCGGCCGTTGTCCTGGGCATCGGCAATGCCGGCCTCGACATCGGAGACGCTGTTCACCGACTTGCTGCCGACCGCGACGATCACGTCACCCTGCTGCAGGCCCTTGTCGGAAGCCGGACTCTCGTCGGTCACGCCGGCGACGCGCACGCCCTCGCCGTCGGGATTTGGCTCAAGCGTCAACCCGAGGGCCGCGAGCGACCCGTGCTGAACGCCGCTCGACTGCGGCTGGTCGTTGCTTGCCTGCTGGGTCTTGTCGAAGTCGTTCAGGTTGCCGAGCGTGACCTTGACGTCTTGGCTCTTGCCGTCGCGAAGCACGCTGATCGTGACCATCTTGCCCGGCTCGATCCCGGCGATCATCTGGGAAAGCGACCTCGGGTCCTTCACCGCCTTGCCGTCGACCGCGGTGATGATGTCGCCAGACTTGATGCCGGCCTTCAGCGCAGGGCCGTTATCGCTGGCATCGGCCACGATCGCGCCTTCGGTGTCCTTGACGCCGAGGCTGCTGGCGATCTCCTTCGTGACCGGCTGGATCTGCACGCCGAGCCAGCCGCGCGTCACCGAGCCGTGGTCCTTCAGATCGCCGACGATCTGGGAGACCGTATTCGCAGGAATCGCAAACGCGATGCCGACATTGCCGCCGGACGGCGAGTAGATCGCCGTATTCATGCCGACCACTTCGCCGTGCACGTTGAAGGCGGGGCCGCCGGAATTGCCGCGGTTCACCGGCGCGTCGATCTGCAGGAAGTTGTCGTAGGGACCGGAGCCGATGTCGCGGCCTTCCGCCGAGATGATGCCGGCGGTGACGGTGCCGCCAAGCCCGAACGGATTGCCGACGGCGAGCACCCACTGCCCGACCTTCGGCGTCTCGGTCGCGAAGCTCACATACTTGAAGCCTTGGCCGTCGACCTTGAGAAGCGCGACGTCGGTGCGCTCGTCCTTGCCGATCAGCTTGGCGTCGAGCTCGCGCCCGTCATCCATCAGCACAGTGTACTGAGTGCCGTCAGCGACGACATGCGCGTTGGTGACGAGATAGCCGTCCTCGCTGATGAAGAAGCCGGAGCCCTGGCTCAGGCCATGGCGCGGATGAAACGGCTGTCCACCGTTGCCGTTGCCGTTGCCGTTGCCATTGTCGCCGGGCATGCCCGGCATTCCGAAGCGGCGGAAGAATTCCTGCACGCCGGGAGGAAGATTATCGAAGCCTTGCGAGTTGTTGTCCGTGAAGGCGGCGACCTGGGTCTTCACCTGCACGCTGACGACGGCCGGAGCGACCTGTGCGACGATCGCTGAAAAGTCGGTGGGCGCGGTCGCGTCGACGCGGACCGGATCGGCGAAGGCGAGGTGGCCGTCGGTGAGGATCGCGCCGGTTCCCGCGATGATGCCGATGCTGAAGACGCTGGCGAGCAGCGCGTTGCGGACGCGGCGCGCCCGCGTGCTCGGAGGGGAAACGTTCGTCATGGCTTTAGAGAACTCCTGTTATCAAAAAGGTCCGCCCCGGCTTGAGGGGGCGGACCGGAGGTCTGCGCCGCGACGTGGGGGGCGAAACCGCCGCATGCGCAGGGTGTTACATAGGGCCCACCGCCTTACGGTGCAGTGTCCGCCGAGTTAATAATCGGTAAGATTCGAAAACGCTATTCCTGCTTGAGAATCCGCGCAACAGCGGCCTCTTCCTCGCCGGAAAGCGCCGGTCCTTGCGTCTCTCCCCGCCGCGCGCGCGTGAGCGCGACGAGCGCCCCGATTGCGAGCACCGCAAACGGCGTCAACCATAATATCAACGTGCGGACCTCAAACGGCGGCTTCAACAGGATGAAATCGCCGTAGCGGGCAACCAGGTATTTGCGCACGGCGTCGTTGCTGTCGCCGGCTTTCAGCCGCTCGCGCACGAGCAGGCGAAGGTCGTGAGCGAGCGGCGCATTCGAATCGTCGATCGACTGATTCTGGCAGACGAGGCAGCGCAGGCCCTCGGAAATCTCGCGCGCCCGCGCCTCAAGCGCCGGGTCGGCGAGCATCTCGTCCGGCTGCACGGCGTAGGCGGCGGGCGAGACGCACAGCAGCAAGGTCAGAAGAATCAGCCGGACGCGTCCCGCCACTGGCGGGAGCCACCAAACTCCCTCATGCTGAGGTGCGACCCCGGACTTGATCCGGGGGAGCCTCGAAGCACGCACCGCAGTGGTTCCCGAGCCTTCTGGGCGCTCCTTCGAGGCAACGCCGGCTACGTCGGCATCGCACCTCAGGATAAGAGGGTTTGTCATGTCGCCGCCTCTGCGGCGCGCACTGCGGCGCGGCGCGGCGCGCCGATCCGAAGCCGCCGGTCGGAGAGCGACAGCGCGCCGCCGAACGCCATCACCAGCGCGCCGAGCCAGATCAGCGTCACCATCGGCTTATAGGACGCGCGCACCGCCTGCGCGCCGTTGTCCATGCGGTCGCCGAGGCTGAGGTAAAGCTGCGAAAAGCCGATCGTCTTGATCGCCGCCTCGGTCGTTGAGCTGTCGCGCGTCGTATAGAAGCGCTTCGAGGGGGTGAGCGCGAAATTGCTGCCGCCGCGTGAGGCGACAAAGAGCGAGCGCTCCTCGGTGTAGTTCGGTCCTTTCCCCGGCGCGCTCCCGTGGAAGAGCAGCGTGTAGCCGCCGACCTCGGTCGTGTCGCCGGGCTTCATCGACACGATTTTCTCGGTCTGGAAGGCGCTCGCCGACACGATGCCGATGACGCAGACCCCCATGCCGAAATGCGCGACGACGGTGCCGAGCGAAGAACGCGGCAAGCCGATCAGCCGAGAGAAGCTGACGCCGAGCTTGGCGCGGAAAAGCATCGTCCGCTCGCTAAGATCGACCAGGCTTCCCACGAGAATCCAGGTCCCAAGCGCGAGACCGAAGGGCGCAAGCACGCCGTGGCCGCCGACCATCACGCCGGTGATTGCGGCGGCGACCAGGGCCGCGCCCATCGCCACGGCAAGCCGCTGTGCCGCTCCGAGGAGATCGCCGCGCTTCCAGGCGAGCAAGGGCCCGAAGGGAAGCGCCAGAAGAAGCGGGATCATCAACGGCACGAAGGTCAGATGGAAGAACGGCGCGCCGACGGAGATCTTTTCGCCGGTCAGCGCTTCGAGCGCGAGCGGATAGAGCGTGCCGACGAAGACCGTCGAGACCGCCGCGACAAGGAAGAGGTTGTTGAAGACGAGCGCGCCCTCGCGGCTGATCGGGGCGAAGAGCCCGCCCTGCTTCATCTCCGGTGCGCGGATCGCGAAGAGCGCCAGCGCGCCGCCGATGAAGAGCGTCAGGATGGCGAGGATGAAGACGCCGCGCGTCGGATCGCTGGCGAAGGCATGCACGGAGGTAAGCACGCCGGAGCGCACCAGGAACGTGCCGAGCAGCGACAGCGAGAAGGTGAGGATGGCAAGAAGCACGGTCCACACCTTGAGCGCGCCGCGCTTCTCCATGACGACGGCTGAGTGAAGCAGCGCCGTTCCCGCAAGCCACGGCATGAAGGAGGCGTTCTCGACCGGGTCCCAGAACCACCAGCCGCCCCAGCCGAGTTCGTAATAGGCCCAGTAGGAGCCCATCGCGATGCCCGCGGTCAGGAACATCCAGGCGGTCAGCGTCCACGGCCTGACCCAGCGCGCCCAGGCGGCGTCGGTGCGACCTTCCATGAGCGCCGCGACCGCAAACGAGAAGGCGATCGAGAAGC
This sequence comes from uncultured Alphaproteobacteria bacterium, assembly GCA_963761005.1. Classification (GTDB taxonomy): domain Bacteria; phylum Pseudomonadota; class Alphaproteobacteria; order Rhizobiales; family Afifellaceae; genus DASWJZ01. The sequence goes on along the minus strand of CAVXFK010000011.1, from coordinate 39,892 downwards.
CGACATAGCCGAGATAGAGAAATGGCGGGTGGATGGCGAGGCCGATGTCCTGAAGCACCGGGTTCAGGTCCTGGCCCTGGAGCGGCGCCGGATCGAGCCTGGCGAAGGGATTTGAGGTCAGGAGGATGAAGATCAGGAAGGCGGAGCCGATCCAGCCCTGCACAGCAAGCACGCGGGCGCGGAGCGACGCCGGCAGATTGCTTCCGAACGCGGCTACGAGCGCGCCGAAGAAGGAGAGGATCAGCACCCACAGGAGCATCGAGCCTTCGTGGTTGCCCCACACGCCGGTGATCTTGAAGAGGAGCGGCTGCTCCGAGTTGCTGTTCTCGAAGACGTTCTTCACCGAGAAGTCGGAAGTGATGTGCGCCGTCACCAGGGCGGCGAAGGATATGGCGATCAGGAGGAAGCCGGCGATCGGCGTCGACCCGGACACCGCGACGAGCCGCTCGTCGCGCCAGCGAATCCCAAGCAGCGGCACGCTCGACTGGATCAGCATCAAGGCCAGCGCCAGAACGAGCGCGTAGTGCCCTACCTCGGCAACGGAGAGTGACCCGCTCATTGCACCGTCTCTCCTTCCTTCCACTTGCCCTGCGCCTTAAGCGCCTCCACCACCTCCTTCGGCATGTAGCGCTCGTCGTGCTTGGCGAGCACGGTGTCGGCGGCGACACTTCCGTCCGGCGCGATCACGCCCTCGGCTACGACGCCCTGCCCCTCGCGGAAGAGGTCCGGCAGGATGCCATGAAAGCCGACGGTGACGCTCTTCGCCGTATCGGTGACGGCGAAGCTGACGCTGCCGTCGTCGGCGCGCTTCACCGATCCGTCCTTGACGAGCCCGCCAAGGCGGACGCGCGTCCCGGGCTGAAGCGCCTTCTCCGAGATCTCGCTCGGCGTATAGAAGAAGACGATCTGATCCCTCAGCGCAAAGAGCACCAGCCCCGCCGCGACGGCGAGCACGGCGCCGGCTCCGGCGATCATGGTGAGACGTCGCTGCTTGCGGGTCATTGCGCTGCCGCTCCCGCCGGCGTCACGCCGAGATCGGCGATCAGTGCCTGGATGCGCCCGCGCCCGCTTTCATCCTGCACGCCCGTCAGCGCATCGCGGGCTGCCGCCGCGGCATCATCGCCACGGCCGAGCACGGCATAGGAGCGGATAAGCCGCAGCCAGCCTTCCACGTCGTTCGGCTGCTCCTTCAAGCGCGCGGCGAGCCGGCTCACCATGCCTTCGATCATGGTCGCGCGGTCGCCCTCCGACATGCTTTGCGCCGCAGCGACATCGGCGGCCGTCGGGCCGGGCAGCGGTGCTGCTTGGGTCGACGGCGCTGGTGAGGTGGGCGCCGTCGCAGTGTTTTCCGCCGTCTGCGTCGTCGGTGCCGCTGCGGCAGGCGTCACCCCGAGCTCGGCGATGAGCGCCTGGATGCGACCGCGCGCGGCTTCATCCTGAACCCCCGCGAGTGCGTCACGCGCCGCTGCCGCCGCCGCATCGCCGTGCCCGAGTACCGAATAGGAGCGGATCAACCGCAGCCAGCCTTCAACGTCGTTCGGTTGCTCCTTGAGGCGTGCGGCGAGCTGGCTCACCATGCCCTCGATCATCGTCTGGCGATCGCCCGCCGACATGCTTCGAGCCGATGCGACATCCGCCGCCGTCGGGCCGGGCAGCGGTGCCGCCTGGGTCGAGGGTGCTGACGGCGCCTGCGCCGCCGGAGCGTTCTCCGCTGTCGCAGTCCCTGCCTCGGCCGGTGTCACTCCAAGATCGGCGATCAGCGTCTGAATGCGCCCGCGCGCGGCTTCGTCCTGGACCCCGGCGAGTGCGTCGCGCGCTGCCGCTGCCGCCGCATCGCCGTTGCCGAGCACGACGTAGGAACGGATCAGCCGCAGCCAGCCCTCGACATCGTTCGGCTGCTCCTTCAAACGCGTGGCGAGCCGGCCGACCATGCTTTCGATCATCGCCGACTGCTGGTCGCCGGGGAGATTTGCCGCGGCAGCCATCTCTTCGCCCGTCGGGCCGGGCGACGGAGATGTCTGGTTGACGCGCGCCAGCGCCTGTTCGATCACGCCGCGAAACGGCGCATCGCTCGGAGCGTCGGCAAGGATCGAGCGAAGCTCCTTCGCGGCCTCGTCGAGCTTCCCTTCCTGCTCCGCCGCAAGCGCAATGAAGTAGCGCGGGCCCGGCGCCTTCGGATCGAGGGCGCGCGCAGCCTCGAAGGCGCTCCTCGCATCCTGCGTGACGATGCCGCCCTCGGCGGCGAGTAGCGCTTCGCCGAGTCCGCTCTGCCGCTCGACCGTCGAGCCAAGCAGGCGGATGGCGTTGCTATAAGCGCGCGCGGCATCGTCGACCTGTCCGAGCCTCAGATAGACCGGCGCGATCACGTCCCAGCCGTGACCGTCATCCGGCACTTGCGCGAGATGCGCTTCGACCTTGGCGATCAGCGTCTCGATGGCGTCCGGACCGTTCGGGGATGTCGGCGAAGAAAGGCGAGCGGCGAGCGGGAAGCCTGGAAGGCTCGGCCGCCCGAGCCCAAGATAGAGGGAGAGCGACAGAGCGGGGATGCCGATCAGCGCGACAAGCGCGATCGCGCGGCGAAGCGTGCGCTTCTCCGCCCGCCCCGGTTCCGCCTTCGCCTCCGCGTCGGCGGCGATCAGGCGGCGGGCGATCTCGGCGCGCGCAGCTTCCGTCTCGCCGGCACTGATCCTCCCCTCCGCCTTGTCGCGCTCGAGCTCGGAAAGCTGATCGCGATAGACACGCGCCGCGTGCGCGGCGGAGTTGTCGGCCGCCGGCGCCCGCGACAGCGGGTAAAGCACGGCGAGAATTGCCGCGGCCGTCAAAAGCGCGATCAGAACCCAGAGAAGCACGTCGGCCCGAAATCCGCTGGCTAAAGGACCATGAGGGAGTGGGTTTAACGACGCGCGTGCCGCGCCGCAATGCGATGCATCAGCACGTTAGCGCGAGACGGCGGGCGCCCTACACTACGATCCGCCATACGCCGTCAGGTTGGCGGCAGGCCGTGCCTTTGACGACGCGCAGGCGGCCGCCGATCGAGATCGAGTGCGTGTATTCGCGGCAATCGAGGCTGTTCACGCGGTAGGTCGCGCCGACCTCGATCTTGCCGCTGACGGAGCCGGAGCGGCTGCGCCACTCGGTGGGCTGGCCGGCGCGACCGTATTCGAGCGCCTCGTATTCGGCTTTGAGCGCAATCTTGCGGTCCGGATCGGAGAGCGAGCGGCCGACCTCCGCTCCCATCAGGCCGCCCTCGACCGGCCCGACCGTCGGCTCGCCTTCGCCTGCCGCTACCGGGCTACCGATCACCTTCCCCGTATTCGCGCCGGGAATGGCGCCGGTCGCGACCCCCGATCCGCCGCTGCAGGCGCTAAGGAAGAGTGCGCCCGCCGCGGCGGTCACGATCGCAATTCGCATGGGAAGGACTCCTCGAAGACGCGCCCCCCGCCGCAAGCGTCGGAGGCACCCGCGGCACGGCCGAGGAAATTGATGGCGGAAATCGGCGCGAAGCGCAATCGCGCGACGGGCATGCTCATTCCCCCACAGCCGGCAGGGTGAGCCGCGCGCTCAAGCCGCCGAGCGCGGCGTTCTCCAGGCTGAGCTTGCCGCCATAGACGCGCGCGAGCTCCGCCACGATTGAAAGACCGAGGCCCGAGCCCGGCTTCGTCTCGTCGAGACGCGTTCCACGTGAGAGCGCCGCGTCGCGCCCTTCCGGCGGCAGCCCCGGCCCGTCGTCGTCGAAGGCAAGCGTCAGGAAGGAGCGGCGCTCCCCCTCGCCCCGCCGTGCCGAGACGCGCACGCGCGTCGCTGCCCATTTGCAGGCATTGTCGAGGAGGTTGCCGGCCATCTCTTCGAGGTCATGCTTCTCGCCGCGGAAACGGAGCTGCGGCGAAACGTCGACCTCGATCGCGATCTTCCGGTCCTGATGCACCTTCGCCATGACGCGGGCGAGCGCCGAGACCGAAGGCTCGACCGGCGTGACGACGCCGAGCACATTGGTCTGCGCCGCGATCTGCGCGCGGTTCAAATGGTGCTCGACCTGGCCGCGCATGATCTGCGTCTGCTCCGCCACCTTCGCGGCGAGGGGCCCCGTCGCTTGCTCGGTCTCGTTCTGCAAGACCGCGAGCGGCGTCTTCAAGGCATGCGCGAGATTGCCGACATGCGTGCGCGCCCGCTCGACGATCTCGCGGTTGGAATCGACGAGCGCGTTCAGGTCCGCGACCAGCGGCTCGATCTCGCTCGGATAGTCGCCTTCGAGGTGGCGGATGTCGCCTTCGCGGATCTTTCGGAGGTCGTCGCGCACGCGGCGGAGCGGGCGCAGGCCGAGACGCATCAGAAGCGCTATGCCGACGGCAAGCAGCACCGCCAGCCCGCCGAGCCAGCGAATCACCGAGTACCTGAAGGCGCGGATGTCGCTTCGCATCGGCTCGATATCGCCGGCGACGAGCAGCGCATAGGTGTGGCCGGGCGCGAGCGTGACGAGCTGTTCCAGCGCGCGAAGCTCGCGCCCGGCGCTCGCCTTGATCGTGAAGGTGCGGGAGGGATGCTCGGGGGTGGGGAGGTCTTTGACGGGAAGGACGTCGTAGGCAAGCGAGGGCGACCAGTCGATGACCTTGCCGGTCGTCGGATCGCGGCTTTGCCAGTACCAGCCGGAGAGCGGCCGCGAGAAGCTGCCGCCGCTTTGGCCTTCGACCTGGTTCTCGTCGACGGCGCCGTTGATGTCGGTGCCGGCGATCAGCGCCAGAAGCAGCGTTTCGAGGCGGCCGTCGAAGTTGCGCTCCACCGCGTTCGAGAATTGCACGACGAAGACCACGCCCGCGACGAGCAGCGCGAGGGCGCTTCCGCCGGCGGCGATCAGCGCAGCGCGAAGCGAAAGGGACTTAGTCCACATGCTCCTTATTGGCGCTCTCGTCCGGCGCGATCCGGTAGCCCATGCCGCGCACCGTCTCGATCAGGTCGATGCCGAGCTTCTTTCTAAGCCGACCGACGAACACCTCGATGGTGTTCGAATCGCGGTCGAAATCCTGGTCGTAGAGATGCTCGGTCAGCTCGGTGCGCGAGATTACCTTGCCGAGATGGTGCATCAGATATTCGAGCACCTTGTATTCGTGCGAGGTGAGCTTGATCGGCGCGCCGTCGACCGTCACGCGGCTCGCCTTGAGGTCGAGCTGCACAGGCCCGCAGACGAGTGTGTTCGAGGCGTGGCCGGCGGCGCGGCGCACGAGCGCGCGCACGCGCGCCAGCACCTCCTCGATGTGGAAGGGTTTCGCCACGTAGTCGTCGGCGCCGGCGTCGATGCCCTGCACCTTGTCCGACCAGCGGTCGCGCGCGGTCAGGAGCAGCACCGGCATCGTGCGCCCGTCGCGGCGCCAATGCTCGAGCACCGAGAGCCCGTCGAGCCGCGGCAGGCCGATGTCGAGAACCACGGCATCATACGGCTCGGTGTCGCCAAGGAAGTGCCCCTCCTCGCCGTTGAAGGCGTAGTCGACAATATAGCCGGCATCGCGCAGCGCCTGGGAGAGCTGCTTGTTCAGGTCGCGGTCGTCCTCGACAACGAGTATGCGCATGCGGCTCCTCTTTGGCGCCGGCTCAGTTCGCCGGGATGTTCTTCGCCCCGCCCTGCCGCAGCTGAACGCGATAGATGTAGCCGCCGCCCGCGTGGCAGAGCGCCACGCTCACGATCTGGTTGGCCGGGATGCCGGCGCGGCTCGCCGCCTCCGGGAACGGGATCGCCTGTCCCTGCGCCACGATTTGGTGACCCTCCGAATTGGAAACGCAGCCGCCCTGCGCCATGCTCCCCGTGTCGATCCCGGAGAGAGCGAGGAACAGTCCCGCGACTGCGATTGCCCGAAGCCCTACCATGCCGGCCGTCTACACCCGCACGAATGAACCGTCGCTGAATGACGTTTGGCACGCATCGTAGGGGCTAAGCGAGCGTGAATCCATCGACCGCCGCCCGCAGCCCTGGCCTCATTCCGGGCATCCGTAGGCGCGGCGGGCGGCGTTCGAGGCTATGACCTGACGTTGGGTTTCCGGCGTGTCGTGCCGCGAATAGCGGATCGCGAGCCACGCCCGGCAGACGGCCGGGGTCGCCTCCGCCTCGGCCGCCGCTTCTGCCTCAGTCGCGGAGATTTGGGTCGTCGTCTGGCAGGCCGCCAGCATCGAAATCGCGCTCAGCACGACTGCGAGCCGCGTCTGCTTTCGCCATCCGGTCATCGATCGCCCTCAAGCCGGCAAGGATGAGCTTCGCCTTGGCGGCATCGCCGGCGTTGCGCTGGTCGATCCATTCGAAGATCGCCTTGGCGAGACCGAGGAGCGCGACGCCGACCGAAAGCCAGCTCACGCCGTCTTCTTGTTGGGCACGATGTAGACGAGGAGCGGCGTCAAAAGCCCGATCGCCGTCGACACCGTGTCCTCTGTCAGGAACGGCAGGTTCACGCCGGCGACCGAGTGAAGGATGTAGAGAATCGCCATGACCAGCGCGACGAGCGCCTTGTCGATCGAAGTGAACATCGTTCTTCTTCTCCTTGTTGAGAGACGGGTTTGTGCGGAGGCGGAGGCGGAGGCGGAGGCGGAGGCGGAGGCGGACGCGTATGCGCAGGCGCAAGCTCACGCCTCGCTCAGGCTGAGTGCGCCCGCGTCATTCCCTCGACGCGGCGCGGGTCTTCCGAGAGCGGCACGCTTCTCGGCCAGCGCGCGTCTAGGAGGCCGGGATCGAATCCCTTCTCCTTCAGCGCCCGCTGAATCGCGATCGTCTTCGTGCTTTTCCCTTGGGATTGCCGCGCCGCGGACGCGTGCGGCTCTTCGGACTCGCCGGCCGCATAGCTGTGCGCGTCGCGCGAAGCGTCTTGTGGTGGCGACGCCGCCCGGCGCGGCGGCTTCCTCTTCCTGAAGGCCTCGGGCAAGACCGCCTAGTCTCAAGTTCCTCAGGAGATGACGGCGCGGTCCGTATAGCGCCGCCAGTTCGTGCCGTCGGAGAAAGCGGGGATCGCGCCGCCAGATTCGTCGCTCACATAGATGTTGGCGCCGGCGCCCGCCGCGGATGCCGATGGCACGGTGGCGACCGTATAGCTCTTGAGCTTCGCCGGCAGGCCGAAGGCGACGGAATTGGCGTCGATTCTCAGTCGATTGTTCGTGCCGAGTGCGCCGAAATTGGAGATCACGAAGGCGTCGGAATCGTCGTTGTCGATACCGACGGCATAATCGGTTCCGCTGACGACACCGACATGCAGGAAGGGGTCGCCCCCGGTCGCCGTCGTCCTGAGCCGCATTTGCGCGTAGGCACCGGCGGCGGAGGCCGCCACGTTGTCGAGATAGAAGCTGACGCCAGCGGAAACCGAGCCCTGAGTGAAAATCGCATCGACCGCGCCTGTGACGGCGGGAAGTGGCAGACGCAGTGCATGATCGCCGGTCGTCATCGAAGTCGGCTGGACGCGCATGAAATCCGCTGTCGATGACTCGACCGCGCCGGTCACAAAGAATGGCGCATTGACGACGACGCGATCATGGCTGTCGACGTACATCAAATTGATATAGGCGGAATTCGCCGCATTCCGCTGTTGCAGGAACGCGTAGTTATTGCTGGCCGCCCGAATAGAGAGTGCCGGCGTGCCCGTAAGATCGATCGCGCCCGACGTAAAATCCCACTTGATCCGTTGCGCGCCGCTCCAATCGAGAAAGTTCAGGATGTCGAATTCAAAAGCGAGCTGCCCCCCGCCAGAACCGCTATGCGGAAAAGCACCGGTAATGATGCGGTGGTTGTTGCCGGCGCTGTCATAGAATTGCAGATGCGCCTCGGAATTATAGACGCTGCCGGTTCCTGGATAATACTTGCTTTCCAGCGCCCAACCGATCGCGGCCTTCGTCGCATCGAGCCGCCCGTTCGCATTGCCCCAATTGATCCCAAAGCCCCACACGGCGTTGGCGTAATCCTCGCCGCCGACGCCACCTCCGACAACAGGGTAAGTGCCGTAATACAAGCCCCATTTGAAACCGTTGTAGTGCGCATCGGCCGAGGGATCATGTTTCAGGAGCGCGCCGGTATCAGCGATGCTTGTCGCCGCGTCGAGAAGTGTGATGCTGCCACTGTCCTTGTCGAGACGAATCGCCTCGTACCAGGTTGTGCCGTCGGGCGAGACCTTGAAGAGCAGGTCGTCGTCGCCGATCAGTCCCACCTCCGCGCGGCCGGAGTAGCCCGTCTGCATCAGGATCGACAGCACGTCGGCCGCCGTCTCCTTGTTCATCTTGGTGCGCAGGCTGCCGTCGCCGCCTTCCGCGTCATATTTCGCTGTCCACAGCGCATTGTTGAGCTTGGCGGAGAGCGGGTTCGTCGCGTCGGCCGTCGTGCCGATTCCAAGAAGCGCGAGGTTCTGCAGGAGCGATATCAGCGCCGTGAGATCGCTCCACGCCGCGCCGGTCCAGATCAGAAGCACGCTCTCGTCCGCGACCCAGGCACGCCAGCCGATTTCTGGCGCATAGAACGCCCAGGCGCCGTCCTGCCATGCGGCGATCTCGCCGTCGTGTCCCGCCCAATCGTCCGTCGCCGATGCCGCCACGATGTAGAGGTCGCCGTCGCCCGGGCTCCCGGGCGGCGCCGTCAGATCGCGGTCGAGAACCGCGAGCTGAACGATCGCATCAAGCGCACGGAGCGCGTCGTTATGCGTGACGTGTTTCTGTGCCTGCTCGGGGGCAAGCAGCGGCAGGCCCAGCAGGGGCGTCTCAGACATTGACCGTTTCCTGAAGCTTCAGACCGGGGCCTACGGCGGCGCTGAGTTGCGCGACCCGGAGCGTGAACGGCTCAACCGGGCCACCGAAATCCGCCGCCTGCTCGGCGAGCGTGTAGACATACTCCGCCGCCGTCGTCTCGACGGTGCGCAAGAGATCGACGCCGTCGAGGATCTCGACGCGGTAGGCCTCGCGCTCCTCGTTGAGCGGCACTTCGACCAGCTCCCATGCCGTCCCGCCGAAGCGCGTGCGCCTGATCCAGGAGAGTGCGATGTCGCCCGAGCCGGTGTCCCGGCTCACCCTGAGATGCACCGGCGCAAACGGAACGAGGCCGACGCCCTCGGCGCTCGCGACGATCTCGGCAAAGCTCGGCGCGGCGTTGTCGTCTTGCCCCGGCCCGATCCGATAGCGAAGCGGCAGGCTGATCTGGTCGGCGCGCACCGGAAGCGGCACGACGGCACCGTCGAGAAGCACGAAATCGGCGTCGACGGCTGCACCGCCTTGCAATCGCCTGCTCGGTGCCCGATTGTCCGCGGAGGAGCTTCGACAGGCGATAGCGGAGCGGCGCGATCAGCTCCGCCTCCGCGAACTGCAACACCTCGTAGCGGCCGCTCGTCGTCATCACCGCCGCCATGTTGCCGCCGGCGAAGACGTCGATGTCGGGGAGCGAGGAAAGCGCGCCGCCGAAGAGCTCGACCTCGACCTGATTGCCGTAGTCGAAGAGGCCCCACGGACCGGCGCCAAGCGGCACGGTCAGCTTACCCATCACCGCGCGCGTCGTCAGCGTCGTGGCGAGACGGAAGCCGCCCCCCTCCGCCGCGACATAGACGGCAACGGTGCCCGGCCACGGATCGGCGAAGACGGCGAGCCGCGGCGCATGCGGTTCGACGCCGTCGGGCGGCGCGATGTCGACGAGCCGTACTTCCGGCGCGCCGAAGAGCGTCGCTGTGCCCGGCGCCTGCCGCAGCGCGCCGTGAAGCACCGCCGGTCCGCGTACGTCGATGCGGTGGAGCGAAAGACTTCGAAGCTCGCTGTCCTCGATCCGCTCGGCGATCAACTGCTCCGGCCGCGGACCGTCACTCAGTCCCAGGATGTCGCCGGCGTCGATCGCAAGCAGGCTCGGCGGCAGCTCCAGATCGGCATGCTCGCGGCCGGTCCACACGTCGCGGAGGAGCGCGTCGGTCAGCCGCTCGGCTGCCGCGAATTCGATGACCGCCGTCAGGTCGAGCGAGCTCGTCCGCCGGCTCGATCCGGCAAGCCGCCGCGATGAGGCGGTCGAAAGCTGATAGTCCTTGCCGGGGTCGAGGAAGCGAAGCACCAGTTCGTTCGCAAGCTCCGTCTCCTGCGCGCGCCTTCGCCGGATCAGCGGCTGGTCGGCACGCTCCACCAGCATTTCCGAATCGAGGTCGGCATCGGCTGGACGCGCGAGGCCGCGGAAGAGGACGCGATCGCCGGAGTCCGCAGCGTTCACCCGGAACGCTTCGATCAGAGGCTCCAGAGTCCCGCGCGCGGAGAGCACGTCGTTCACGACGTAGCCGTCGACCAGCGAATAGACTTCGCTGATCGCGTAGTCGGAAAAGCCGTGGTCGATCAGCACCGACTCGATCACGCCGGCAAGCGTCGCCTGTCCGAGTCGGCCGTTCAGCCAGTGTCCGCGCTCCCAGTTCGCGCCGTCGGACCAGACGTCGGTTAGATCGGGGAAATACGGATACGGCCGCGCATCCCAGGCCCAGAGCGTCATGTGCGCCGGGTCGAGCATCCGCCCGCCGTAGACGCCGGAGACCGGATTCGAGCCGTTGAAGTGCGGATGGTCGGGATCGAAGAAGCGCTGATAGGCGTCGACATGGACGCGCTGCTGGAAGTCGTCGCGCGAAGCGTTGGAGAAATACGGTGCCTCCGATTCCGACGACTTCGGATCGAAGAAGACGTTCGGCTGGTTGGCGCCCTTGTCGATCGCCGGGCAGCCGAGCTCGGTCAGCCGGATCGGCTTACTCTCCGGCGCCCAGCCCGTCGGCGTTCCGGATTCGACGCCGCCCGGTCGATCGTAATGTGCGTTCGACCACCACGATTCGATGTCCTTGAAACGGAACACCCACGGCTTACCGTAGGCGCCATCTTCGATCGGCGTCCGCGTCTGCGCATCACGATCCGCGTCGCTCGCGTAGTACCAGTCGAAGCCCTCGCCGCCGCGAATGTTTCCTTCGAGATAGTCGAGATTGTAGGGCGAGCGCCCGCTCGTCTCGTCGGCATGGCCGGGCTCGTCGCGCCAGTCGGTGAGCGGATGGTAGAGATCGACGCCGACGAAATCGATCGCCGCGTCACTCCACAGCGGATCGAGATGGAAGTGAACGTCGCCCGATCCGTCCGCCGGCTGGTGCCCGAAATACTCGCTCCAGTCCGCGGCGTAGGAGAGTGCCGTGCCGCCGCCCACGATACCACGCACATCGTTTGCGAGCGTCGCCAGCCCGGACACGAACGGATAGGTGCTCGTGTCGGAGCGAAGCGTCGTCAGCCCGCGCAGCTCAGAGCCGAGCAGAAACGCGTCGACCCCGCCGGCGAGCGTCGCGAGGTGCGCGTAGTGGAGAACGAGGCGCCGGTAGCTCCACTCCGCCGGACCCGAATAGGCGACGCCGCTCCCGCTGATGGAGAAATCCCCGGGCTCCGCCGCCCCGAGAAAGATCGCGACGTCGGTCGATGCAGCGGCGGTCTTGTCGGGCGTGCCCGGCTCGCCCGGCGCCGGATCGCAGGTGATCCTGCCCCGCCAGGGATAGGCCGGCTGTCCCGCTTCTCCCGTATAGGGATCGTTCAGCGCGTTCGCCGCGGAAATATCCATCAGCACGAACGGCGCGAGCGTAACCTTCAACCAGCGCGCCTTCAGATCTGCGATCGCGCGCACGACGGAGAGATCGCTCGGGCTGCCGCCATAGGCCGGGCGGTCGTCGACGAGGCTCACGACGTCGGCCGTCGCCCGCGTCAGCCCCGACACCGCCCACGTCGCCCCGCTCGTCACCTTGGTCGCGCTGTCGACCTTCGGCTTGATCGTGCAGTGCGGGGCGCGAAGGTCGTCGCCGAACCAGGCGACGACGAGCGTCACCCATTCGAGGCTCGGGCAGAGCGACTGCAACTCGTCGATCGATACGGTCCAGTCGGACGTGCCGCGCACGGCGTGGACATTCTCCGACAGCGTAACGCCCGGCGCTCCGACGCGCGCGACAGGCAGCGGGTCGTAGCCGAATTCGGTGGAGCCCGGGATCACGCAGACCGCGCGCACATGCTCCTCGATCCCCGCGACCGGGCGGAAGACCTCGAAGGCAAGCTGCGGCAGGCGGTTGCCGAAATCGGCGAGCGGCATCCGCTCGAACACGACATATGCGACGCCGCGATAGGCCGGCCCCTCGCCGTCCTTGGCGAGGATCAGGCTGTCCTGCGCCTGCGTCTCGTCACCCGCATAGACGCGGAAGGTGAAGCGCGACTGGTCGAGCTGATTGCCGTCCGCCCAGATGCGGCCGACGCGCGTGATCTCGCCCTCGCAAAGCGCCACGGCGAAATTGGCGAAGTAGCTGTATTCGGTGGTCGTGACCTGCGCCCCGCCGCCCTTGCCGCCGCTTTGCGTCTCGGTCTTCGACACCTCCTCGAATTTCGTCGCCCAGATGATCTCGCCGGAAAGCCGCGCACGCCCATAGATGCGCGGGATCGGCGCGCCCTCGGTCGAGGCTTGCACGTCGAGGTCGGAGAGGCGCGGCCCTTCGACCTTGCGGCGCGTGCCGAACAGCGCCTGGTCGAGCGTATAGCCCGCGAGCGCGCCGGCCGCGCGGCCGAGGATCGCGCCTGACGGCCCGAAGGCCGATCCAAGCGCGCCCCCGGCGATGCCGAGAACGAGCGTTGCCATTTGAGTGCTATGCCGTCAGGCGCGTGTTTGTGATAGACCTTGAGCGAACGCTCGCTGAGGACGTTTCATGAAGATTGCCGACCTTGATGACCTGAGAAGCCAAATCACCGCACTGGCTAGAAATTCACCTGTTGGTCCGCGGGTCAAAGATGTTGATGTTGAACCTGGGGTAGATGACACGGGCGGGGACTTCTTGCGCGTCGTCGTTCAGCTTAGCGAACTAGAGAAACTGAGAATCGAAGACGTCGAGCCGCTTGCCCAGTCAATTGAGGACCTTGTCGCAACGGTTGACGAACGCTTCGCGAGCGTGCGGTTTGCGGAAGCCGCCTAATGGCCTCGCACAGCGAGGAACTAATCCGAACCGCCGCTCGACTGTTAATTCGGCGACAGGGCCAAAGAGGACGGTTGCCGGGCGCGAGGGTGCGCCGAAGCATCTCCACCGCATACTACGCTATATTTCATTTTCTTCTCGAAGAAGCCACCCGCAACATAGTGGGCACGCGCAACGACTTGCGCCGTCGCAGAAACATTCTTTTCCGCGAGTTTACGCATGAGGGAATACGCGTGACGCTGAACAAGATTCGGGGGGCAAATGTCGATCCGAGTGTGGCCGAATTGCTTCGGCCTCCGGGGAGTCCAGACGGAGACGTAGCGTCTCCGCTTTTCGCCAGACGCCTAGCGTCAGCCTTCTCCGATGCGCAGGCGAAGCGCCATGACGCGGATTATGATCTGAACAAGGCTCTGAGCGAACTTGATGCAAGAGTCCTGATAGCGCGCGTACCGACTGGCAATAATGAGTTGGGAACAGGCGGCAAGCATGTGCGAACGCGACTTCAAGCGTGCCCTATCTTTGCTCTTGTTGCTTAAAGGTCAGCTCCGCCGGGACCGGCCCGGATAGCTGCAAAGCAATTGATGCAAAACGCGTACGCAATCCGCCTCCGCCACCAATCGCTCAGCGCCGCCTCTGCCACCGCCGCTTTCTCCTGCGCGTGGACCATGCGGTCAGGCGCCGTCAGAATCCCGCAGTGCTTCGCCGGCAGATGCGCGCGCCAGCGAAAGAGCACGATGTCGCCTTCCCGCGCCTCCTTCGGGTCGATCGGCGTCAGGTATTTCGCGAGCCCCTCGGCGAGCGTCTCGCGCCCATTCGCCTCCGCCCAGTCCGGCGTATAGGGCGGCAGCGAGCCGACTTCCTTCCCCGTTACCTCGCGCCACACGCCGACGAGCAGCCCAAGGCAATCGCAGCCGACGCCTTTCAGCGAAGCCTGGTGCCGATACGGCGTGCCGATCCAGCCGCGCGCCGCGGCGACGATCCGCTCACGGATCGCCCTCTCCCCTTGCGGGAGAGGGTGGCCCTTCGCGTCAGCGAAGGGTCGGGTGAGGGGGAGTGCAGAACTCACGCCAAACTCCCCCCATCATTCCCGCTTCCCGGCGTCGGATAGGAGAGCGCAAAGTCGTTGCCCGGCATCTGCGGGAGACCACGGAAGTTCACCGCATTCGCGAACCGATCGCGGCACGTGCCGAAAACGCTTGTCGCAGCCGGCCGAAACCGTGAAGGCGTCGCCCACCTCGATTTCTTCCGCCATCGGCTGCCACAGCGTGATGGTGTCGCCGTCGTCGTCGCGCTTGTGCCGAAGCACTTCGCTCTTTCGCCCGGCATTCGCGCCGCTCGTAAAGGTCAGCGCGCCCTGGTCGAAGAAGCCGGTCGGCCGGTCGCCCGGCACGTCCGCGACGAGGCGCGAGAAGCCGTCCGTCTCCAAGACCGTCGCGCTCGCGGTCCAGTCGTCGCTGTCGAGATCGACCGTGCAGCGCGCGTCGCCGAGATCGGCGTCGCAGGTCGCGCGGAAAATTCGCCCGCGTTCCTGGTCGAGCGCGTGGCGAGAACTCCTGATCTCGGCGGTGAAAGCTTCGCCTTCGCGCCGCACCTCGCCGATCGAGCCGATCCGCATCAGGTGCCGCTCGTCCGGCGTCGCCCAGTTCACCAGCCACATCTCTACGCGCGCGTTGTCGTAGAGCCCGGCTTCGAGATCGTTCTCGGCGATCTTCTCGGAGGAGAACGCGCCGGTTACGTCGAGCCCGCCGACCTCGAGCCCGGCGTTCGACACGGCCGCCGACGCATCGAGCCCCGACTCCGGCTCGTGCTCGACGTCGTCGAAAAGGATCGCGCGGTCGTGGTCCGTGAAGCCGAGCACGATGCCGTCGGCGCGCGTCACGCGCCAGCAGGCGCAAAGCGTCGTCGCGCCGGATTGAAGATGCGCAGCGAGTTCCGGCGAGAAGGATTTCATTGGTCAGCGCGCCCGGCTGGCTACCCTGCCACCTCGTCGAAAGAGGAGCGTGGCATCCGATCCTTCGAGGCTTTTTCACCCCTCATGGTGAGGTGCGAGCGAATGAGCCTCGAACCACGGGGTGAAAAAGCGCCTCAGGATGAGGGTGGCGGTCGCCATCAAACTCTGATCTCAACGATCGGCACGTTCGGCATATCCCCCGCTTCAAACGTCGACAGATTGACCTCCAGCCGATCCGTGTCGAAGCGCACCGGCACGTCGAACTCGAAGCCTGCCGTCACGGCTTCGTCGACATCCGGCACGTGCCCCGGCTGGAAGGTCACGATCCCCGTCGCCGTATCGACCAAGAAATCCGTCCCCTCCGCCGCCTCGACCCCGTCGACCGCGATCTTCACGCGTGCCGGCGACCGGCTTCGCGATCGCCCGCACGTAGTTCGCAATGCCCGCGCCGTAAGTCTTCACGAGCTGGAACGCCGCGGTCGCGCCGTCGCCCGTGCCGATCGCCTCGTCGTCGGCCACAGGCGTTTCGTCCGGCGCGCAGGATTTCCAAATCGCCGCGGTCGCGCCAGCGGAAGCCGTAGAGCCGCCCGCGCCGCTCCTCGAAGAAAGAAATCAGCGTGTGCAAGATCGGCGAGCGAATGCACGCCGGTGCCGGCATTATAGCGCCGCCGCGAATCCGCCCAGCGCGTGTTGCGCTCCTCGTGGCCCGACGCGAGCAGCACGATGTCGGTGCGCCGCTCCGGCCCGCCGCTCGATCCAAATCCGATCGCGAGCGGAAACCGCACTTCGTGGAATGCCGGCATCAGATCGACCTCCCGCGATCGGTGAATGTTGAGTGGCGTGGCGTATTCGCGAGTCGGCTTCTGAGCTTCGTCTACGTTGCTTCCTCACCGCTCGAGCTTCTTCCCTCAGCATCGACGCTCCTCTACAAGCCCTCGCTGCCCTCTGCGCCACGGCGCGCGCCAGCATCGCTGACACCTCTGCCTCCGCGCCGAAAGCTCGCAGCGTCGGGCGTCGTCACGTTGAAGGTCACGTTGACCGCGCGCGCCGCCTTCGCGCTTCACGCCGAGCCTCCCGTCGGTGCCGCGCGTCAGCGGCAGGATCGCCTCCGGCCCCGCCTCGCCGGCGAGCCCGAAGCCCGCCCTGCATCGGAAAGATAGCTCGGGCTTGCGATCACGCCGCCTGCCGCGAACGGCGTCACGCCGGGCGCCGACGACGCCGCCCTTGGCGAAAGCCGCGCCCGACCAGGGCCGCCGAGCAGCGCTCGAAAGCGCATTCCCGATCCCCTGCCCGATCGGCGCGAGCGCCTGGTTGAGCGCGCGGCTGCGACAAGCCCAGCGCCAGCGACTTCAGCACGTCCTCAAGCCGCTTGCCGTCGACGACGGAGCGGCGGAACGCATTCGTCATGCGCCCGCCCAAAACCGTCGGCGAGCCCCTGCAGATCTTGCAGTTGCGCACGCAACGGCTCGGCCTGGGGCGAGATTCTCGAGAGTCGGATGGCATTCAGCACCCTGCTGGTCGGATGAGCACCAACCTTCTCCCGAGACCGGGAGAAGGTGCCGTTCGGCTCTGCCGCACGGCGGATGAGGGTTCAGCCCTCAAGTCCGGCGGTTACGACAGCTCTTCTTGTTGGACTGCGTCTCGATCGGGATAGCGCCGCATCAAGCCTTCAAGCGTCGACTCTGCCTCATCTCGCACCGGGAGCCGGAGCCGTCCCCCGCACCACCGCCGCCAGCTCCTTCAGCGTCATCCCCCAGAACGCGGCCGGCGTGAGCTTCAGCACGCCAAGCCCGAACGCCATCAGCTCGTCCCAGGCGAGCGGCTCTGCCCCCGATACGCGCTCCGGAGGGTTTCCGCCCTCCCTCTCCTCCCCGCCGTTTCGTCGCCTCGCCGCCAAACGTGGCGCGGATCAGTTCCGCGGCGATCTTCGCGAAGCCCGCGGCGCCGCCCTCGGTCCGCATCGCGGCGACCTCGTCGTCGCTGACCTCCTCGCCCGCGCCGCGCAACCCGCACCCGAGATGTACGAACGATGTCGCGCGCCGAAAGTCTTCCGCTCTCGAAGCGCGAGGCGAGTGCCACGAGATCGTCGGCGCCGAACGCCTGCTTCAAGCTCGGCGAGCGCGCCAAGCGTCAGGCAAAGCGTCCGCTCGCGCCCGTCGAGCTCGGCCGAAATCTCGCCGCGATGCCGGTTCGCCATCTTAGCCTCTCATTGTCGTCATTGCCTTGCTTGACCCGGCAATCCATTCCGTTGCGATCAACGCCTGAGCGGCCGGAATCGATGCCCGGATCAAGTCCGGGCATGACGACGGTGGGTCGTTCGTCCTAAGCCGCCGCAAAGCGCGCCCGCCGACTCCAGCGCGATGTCGTAAGACACCTCGCCGTCGTGCTCGCCGGCATATTCGAGCCCCGTGACCTGGAACGGCCCGGAGATCGTCCCGAAGTCGGGCACGATCACCTGCCAGTCGCGGATGCCGCCGTCGAAGAAGAGCGAGCGCACGCTCTCGTCCGACGCCGCGTCCTTGAAGATGCCGGAGCCGGATATGCCGGCACGCCGCACGCCGGCGCCCTCGAGCAGCTCGCGCCAGCGCCCGGCGGAGTCGGCATTGGTGATGTCGACCGCCTCGGCGTTGAACGCGATTCTCCGCGAGCGCATGCCGGCGACCGTTGCAAACGTCGCCGTCTGATCGAAGTCGACCTTCAGAAGCAGGTCCTTGCCCTTCTGGGCGCCCATCGTTTCCGTCTCCTCTATTCCGGCTCCACCGCCGCCCTGAACCGCGCCACCGTCCGCCGCCCCTCCGGCTTCTCCACGCGCGCCGTCTCGGTCGAGAGATGCCGCAGGTTCACAAGCCGATATCCATCGAGCATCAGCGCCTGGTCGTGCAGCAGCGCGACGACGCGGTCGGCGATTGCCAGCCCTTCCGAGCGCCCTTCCGCCCGCGACCAGGCGACGACGGCGAACGTTGATCTCCGTCCCCGCCTCCGTCGACGTCGACCAGTCGCGCGCCGTTAGCTCGCCGAGATGCACGTAAGGCGCCGGCTGGTTACGCGGCGCGCCGTCGAAAACGTTGGCGCCGCCGAGAAGCGCTGCAAGCGTCGTGTCGCCGGAGAGCGTCGAGAACACCGCCTCCTGCAGCGCGCGCGACGGCGCGCTCATGAGGCTCCCCTCCTCTTCGCAGAGGCAGGTCAGATAGCGCCCGTCTTCCTGGCGGTCGGTGACGCTCTTGATGCGAGAAGAGCCGCGCGCCGAGTACGAAGCGGTCGCCCGGCGAAACGTCGTTGCGCTTGCGGATCGACGATCTTGATGCAGCGTCAGGTCGCCCTCACCTTCGCCGACCGCGCGCTCGTCGGCTTTCAGCGGAACGATCTCCGCCCATAGGTTCGCGACCGCGCTCCACGCGAGCGTGACGCCGCCCGCGCCGTCGGACGTCGGCGTCGCCGTCTCGAGCGTCACCCGATGCCTGAGCCGCCCCGGAGATGCTGTCGCCCGCTCCGGCTCAACACAGCGCCACCTTCCGGTAGGGCTGGATCAGCTCGCGATAGCCGAGCGGCGTCTCACGCCGCGCGTGTCGTCGAGCGTGACGGCCGAGCGGTGCTCGTACCAATGCGTCACGAGCAGGCGGATCGCCTGGCGAAGCGGCTGCGGCACGTCGACACCGGAAGTGCCGTAGCCGGCGGTGAAGTCGATTTCGTAGTGGTCGGTCGCCGTGATCTGGTCGAGCGTCACGGAAAAATCCGCCGGGTCGAATTCGTAGTCTTCCGCGTCGAGCACGGTCGCGACGCCCTCCGCGTCGACCGCGCGCACCGCGTCGACCGAGATCACCGGCACGACCGGCAGGATCACGCCGTCGGCCGGCCAGCTCTCGACGATGGCGCGCCAGCTCTGCGAGATCAGCACGCGGCGGATCTCGGTCTCGACCGCGACGCGCGCCGCGGCGATCAGCGCGCCGACGAGATCGTCCTCGTCGTCGGTGTCGAGGCGCAAATGCGCCTTCGCCTCGGCGAGGAGCACGGGCTCCACCGCCGGGCCTTCGAGTAGGATGCGTTTCATCTCGATTTTCTCAGTCGCTTTCCGAAGGGCAGTCGGCAGTCGGGAATGGGCAGTCGCAGTCAGCCGAATGCCGACTGCCTCTGCCGATTGCCGTCCGCGGTGCGCTCAGGCCGCGCCCCGAGCGTTCCAGCACGGCTCCGGGGAGGAGCGGGGATCAGGCCGTGCCGAACTTGATGAGCTTGATCGCGTCGAAATCCTGCACGCCGCCGCCGACGCGCTTCGTCGTGTAGAAGAGCACGTAGGGTTTCTGGCTGTAGGGATCGCGCAGCACGCGCACGCCGAGCCGGTCGACGATCAGGTAGCCGCGGGAGAAATCGCCGAAGGCGATCGAGAGCGAATCCGCGCCGATGTCCGGCATGTCCTCCGCTTCCGCGACGGGGAAATTCATGATCGTCGCGCGGCCCTCGGCCGTCGCCGGCGGCGCCCAGATGTAGTTGCCGGCGTCGTCCTTGAGTTTCCGGATCGCGCCCTGCGTCTTGCGGTTCATCACGAAATACGCGTTCTGCCGGTAGCCGGCCTTCAGCGCATAGACTGCGTCGACCAGCACGTCGGAGGCATCCGGGTCGGCGGCGAAGTCGGCCGACACGCCGGTGATGACATAGCCGAGCTTGCCCCAGACCCAGCTCGCCTCCGCCACCGTCAGGTAGTCGAGAAAGCCCTTCGGCTTTTTGTCGGCGTCGCCGTTGACGAAGGCCGCCGATTTCCTGCTCGGCGAACGCCATCTCCACTTCGCTCGCGATCCACTGGTCGATGTCGATCGCGGTGTCGTCGAGCAGCGTCTGCGTCGCCGCCGGCATGGCGTAGAGCTCCATCACCGGATATTCGAGCTCGACCAGCGTCGGAGTGTTGGTCTCGGTCCGCGCGTCGGTCTCGCCAACCCAGCCGGTCGTGAAGCCGGTGGTGGCAAAGGGCTTGCGGTAGACGTTGGACGAGACGGTGCGGATGCCGGCGATCGCGCGGATCGGCGAGACGATCGCGAGCCTTCGCCCGATCTCCGCCTCCACTTCCGGCGGCGCCAGGTAGCCGCTATCGGGCGAGGTGACGGTCGAGACCGCCTTCGCCTCGAGCCGCTTCAGCCCGGTCATTTCCCCGCTTCGCACATAAGCTTCGAACGCGGCCTTGTGCTCGCTCGCCTCAAGCGCCCGCCCCGAGCCCGGCGACCCGAGCTCCGGCCGGCTCCCCTTCAGGACCAGCCGGTCGAGCATGCGCTTTTGGCTGTCGAGCGCGGCGTTGATGCGCTCCACCTTCTCGTCCGTCACGACGTCGGCGGAGAGCTTCCGCTCGACCTCGGCGAGGCGCTCGTCGTTCGCCTCCCTGAAGGCGCCGAACGCGCCGAGGAAATCGTCGAAGGCATCCTTCAGATCGGGATCGTTCGCCGCCTTCGTCTCCGGGGGCGGCTTTCATCGCGATCTCTGGGCCGCGCGTCATCGCAGCCGCTCATCTGAGCTTCCATTCTTCTTCTCCGTTGTTCCAGGAAACCGAATTCGTCAGTGCAGCGTACAGGGCCCGTGCCCTAGGGAGCCGGAGCCGCCGCCGCTCCATCTTCGACGCTCGTTGGAGCCTACAAACATCCCTCATGCTGAGGTGCTTCATTCCGCCCCTTCGAGGCTCGCTTTGCTCGCACCTCAGGATGAGGGCGGAATGGAGCCTCGAAGCACGCAGAACGCCGCCCCGATCTCGTGCGCCCTCTCGAAGGGAGGTTACGCTGCGTCACCGCCGCAGCATCATCTGCGCCGCTCCGCGGATCGTCTCCACCAGCGCGTCCCGCCTTACCCCTTTCACCGCGCTCACCCTCGCCGCCGGCAGCATCGGAAAGGTCACCACCGAGATCTCCCAGAGGTCGACCTCGATCAGATGCCGGACGCCGCTCTTCGCATCGGTGCGGCCGCTGCACGGTGCGGAAGCCGATCGACAGCCCATCGATCGCGCCGGCGCGCATCAGCGCCAGCACCTCGCGTCCCTTCGCCACCTCGCTCATCAGCCGGCCCGAGACGAAAAGCCCGCGCGCATCTTCCCGGATCGTCGCGCCACACCCCGATCGGCGCCGCCGGATCGTGCTGAAAGAGCATGCGGATGCCGCGTCGCGCCGCGCTTCGCCGATCGACTTCAGGAACGCGCCGGGCATCACCACGTCGCGGTTCAGATCGGTCTCGCCGAAGAGGCTCGCATAGCCGGAGAAGCTCCCGTCCGCCTCGACCTCCGAAATCTCCGCCGCTGCGAATTTCGTCTCGCGATGCAGAGCATCCCCTCCCCCCTTGCGGGGGAGGGCTAGGGAGGGGGAAAGCTTGAAGGCCGCAGCGCCTCGCCCTCTCCCCTTGCGGGAGAGGGTGGCCTTCGCGCTTGCGCGAAGGTCGGGTGAGGGGGAGTCCTGCGATTGATCCCGTCGGCTACTCATCTCACCACCCTCAGCCTCGCGCCGCCTTTCCGCATCGCGAGCTGCTCGGCGCGTAGGAACATCAAGCACCATCGCGAACTCGGCGAACACCTCGCGGTGATCGCCCCGGCCGCGCCTGAGCGATTTCAGAAAATCGCGCATGGGAATCTCTTCATTGGTCGCGGAACAGCTTGTTCAGCCGCGCGATCTCGTTGACGAAGTCGTTGAACCTGCGGTTCGACGCCGCGAGTTCTCTAAGCGCCCAGACGAGCAGCCCCGACGCGCCCGACGCCCACAGGAAGAGCGCCAGGTGCGCGAGGTCGCCGCGCGTTGCGAACTCGTTCGTTACATCCGGCATTCGTCGGTCTCCCCCGGGGAGAAGCGTTCATGGACGTGCGCCCGGCCCGCTCCTATGATCGGGAGTCGACAGATGGAGCGGCCAGGTGACCCGGCGTCGGCGCAAGTCTTGGTTCGGCCTTGCGATACCTTTGTCGCTTGTCGTGCTGGCGACTGCCGTGATCTCTCTGAATGTCTCCGGCTTGTGCTGGAAAACGGGTCAATTCCTCACCGATCAAGATGCGATCAGAGCAGCGATTGAGAACGGAATCCTGCGCAGCCAGGGTGCGAACGTCGACAACAAGAACATGCCTCAGCTACCCTATCGCGATGCCGCCGAATTCCTCGCGGTCAACCCGGACTGCTGCAGCACGACGGACATGTCGAGCAGCGAGGGCCGCTGGCCTCCACCGTCCTTTACCGACCGCGCATTCGGGTTCGTCAGCAGCATCGTCAACGTGCACTATTTGCAGCGCTACCTGGACGCAGCCGGAGACATCGCTTCCCAGCCGGCGCGGAGGTTCGTCAAGGTGTCGGCCTGCGGCGTCGTCTATTGAGTTCCTCCACGGTCTCTCCCAGGAGAGGAGGTGTCGCCGAGGGCGACCGGTGAGGGTTGCGACGCAGCCGCGTGATCTCGTTGACGAAATCATTGAAGCGCCTGTTCGGCGCCGCGAGTTCGCTAAGCGCCTACACGAGCAGCCCCGACGCACCCGACGCCCAGAGAAACAGCGCCAGATGCGCGAGATCCCCGCGCTCGGCGAACTGGCGTGTGACGTCAGGCATCAGCCACCCTTCGCCCCATACCCCACCGCTTGGCGCTTCTCCTGCGGCGTGAGGAAGTCCGCGTCGTTCACCCGCCGCCACAGCGCTTCGCGCTCGGCCGAGAGCGCCTCCACCTGGTCGAGGTCGAAGCCGAGCCGGAGCCCCTCTCCCCCGAGCCGCCGAAAGCCGGCCCGAGCCAGTTGCCGATCGCCAGCGCGAAACGCGACACGAGCGGCAGCACTGTCTGCCGCCAGAAGGCGAGGTTCGCCTCGCGATAGTTCGCGTAGGTGTTGTCGCCGGGAATGCCGATGAGCATCGGCGGCACGCCGAAGGCGAGCGCGATCTCGCGCGCCGCGCCGTTCTTCAATTGCACGAAGTCCATGTCCTTCGGCGTAAGGCTCATCGTCTGCCAGGTGAGCCCGCCCTCAAGCAGCAGCGGCCGCCCGGCGTTCGTGCTGCCCGAGAAATTCGCCTGCAGCTCGTCGCGCAATCTTTCGAACTGCTCCTCCGAGAGGTTCGATCCGTTCTCGCTCTTGTAGACGAGCGCACCGGAGGGCCGCGCCGCGTTGTCGAGCAGCGCCTTGTTCCAGGCGTTCGCGGCGTTGTGCACGTCGAGCGACACCTGCGCCGCCTCGAGCGGCGGGAAGCCGTAATAGTCGTCGAGCGGATGGAACGCCGCGACGTGGAGGATCGGCGGCACGCCATCGCCCTCCTGGCTGAAGCGCACCGTCCGCCCGTTCGCCGAATACTCGAACGCCGCCGGCCAGCCCGACGCGTCGGGCACGATGCTCATCCGGTCGGGGCGAAGCGCATAGAGCTCGCGAACGACGCCGTCGACCGTCACCTGCTCGGCATAGGCGTTGCCGGCGATGAGCAAGTACCCGTAGAGCGCTTCCAGGAGATCCGTGCCGCTCTGGTGCGGGTTGGGCTTCGCAAGCAGCGTGAGGAGCGGATGGTCGTCGAGTTCCGCCGTGCCGTCATAAAGGAGGAAGGGGATTGAGGCCGCCGCCTCCGCCACCATCCTGACCGCGCGATAGACGACCGCGTTCTTCATGAAGCCGGCGCGGGCGAGCGCCGCGTAGGTGCGCGGCGTCCAGACCGGCCGCCCGGCGGTATGAAGCGCGATGATCGCGCCGGCCTTCGAGGCCTTCTCCTCGGGCGCAGCCACGCCGGCGCCCGCCACGCCGGAGCGTGCGGTCCGCTGTCTCAGCCATCGAACCATGAAATCTCCTGCTCCCCAGCCCCTCGTCGGAAACGTGGCCGGAGGCGTGGTCAGACCACCTGTGTCGTCATCGCCGGGCCCAACCCGGCAATCCATCCCGTCGCGGTCAGGTGCGCCCAGGGCCCGGATGGAATGCCCGGATCAAGTCCAGACATGACGACGGCTAAGTTTCGGGCGTCGGGAGGTGCCGACAAAACCCGGAATTCCGCGATTCCGCCTGCGGCGTATCGTCATTCCTCATGCGCCTTGTGCATAGCAGCATCGCACTACCATACTTGTTGCAACGCAGCGAGGCGGCTATAGATGGCTTGCCCTCATTGGGCGTTTCCTCCCTAGACTTAGGGCCGCACGGCACGCCGTTGCGGCTCTTTTTTCGTCTTGAGGGTCCTGCTCCCGGCGGGAAGACGGACAAGAGTTGCGCCCTCGGCCGGGGCTTCATGCGGTCGAAGGCGTCGCGGCGGCCGCCGAGCGATCAACCAGAAGTTATGTGGGCGCGATGGCCGCAATCCTGGCGAATCAGAACACCGCGCCGACCCCAGCCAAAGGGCCTTCAACCGGCAGTCGGCCCACAGGTTGTGCATAATTCCCGGTTCAAACGCCTAAAACTGCGACGAAAATGTCACGTGCCCACCGATTGTGCACGCAGAAGATAGGGTTTTCCGTCGACGCTCTTGTCCGGGCGCAATCCGCGTCCTACCTCGGGTGTGCCCTCACAAGGGCGTTTCCTCCCTAGACTTGGGCCGCCGGCACCTACCGCGCGGCCCTTCTTTCTGTCCGCAGACGAGGCAATCCGTCGAATTTTCGCGGCTTTCTCCGGATGCGTCTTCACGTGACCGACACTTCCGCGGGTGCAAGATGTGAGCAGAGTGCCATCTTGAATGGCATTTCCTCCCTGGACTTGGGCCGCCGGTCACCTCCCCGTGCGGCCCTTTTTCTTGGGCGAGCGCGAAACCGGGGCGCCTCCCATCTTGCGCCGTGCTTGCGCGGGACGGCACATTCCCGCCCGATGCAAGAGCCCTCCGCTGATCGGCGACAGCTTTCCTCCTCCGTTGGGCGAACCATTGCCCGTCGCGAAGGCATGCTCGTCGCGTGAGCGCTCCCGGCTGGCTCTGGGTCGTCTTCACGCTCGCCGCAACCGTCGGGCAGACCTTTCGCAACGCCACGCAGAAAGGCCTGACCGGCCGGCTCGGCACCGCCGGCGCCACGCACATCCGTTTTCTCTTCGGGCTCCCCTTCGGGCTCGTCGCGCTCGCGATCGTCGCGCTCGTCGTCGGCGACATCCCGTCGCCGAACGCGGCATCGCTCGCCTGGACGAGCGCGGGCGCGCTCAGCCAGATCGCAGCGACCGCGTTGATGCTCGCCGCGATGCGCGAGCGCTCCTTCGTCGTCACCATTGCCTACACGAAGACGGAGCCCGTGCAGGTCGCGCTCTTCGCCGTCATCTTCCTCGGCGAGCATCTGACGCTCAGCCTCGCCGCGGCGGTGGTGATCGCGACCGCCGGCGTCGTTGCCCTTTCCTGGCCGTCGCGCGCCGGAGGAGAGATCTTCTCGTGGCGGCCGGCGCTGCTCGGCATCGCATCGGGCGGGCTATTCGCGCTCGCGGCCGTCGCCTTCCGCGGCGGCATCACGGCGCTCGGCACACCGGCCTACATTCCCGCCGCGACGCTGACGCTCGCGATCTCGCTTGCCGTCCAGACCGTCCTTCTCTCCGCATGGCTCGCGCTCCGCGCGCCGAGAGTGCTCACCGACGTGCTCGCCGCGTGGAAGCCGTCGCTCCCCGCCGGTTTCCTCGGAGCGTTCGCGTCCGAGATGTGGTTCCTCGCTTTCGCGCTGCAGACGCCGGCGCGCGTCAGGACGCTCGGCCTCGTCGAGATCCTGATCGCCGGCATGGTCTCGCGCCGCCTGTTTCAGCAGGCGCCGGGCTTACGCGACGTCTTCGGCATGATCCTCGTCGTCGTCGGCATTGCGCTCCTCTTCAACACGTGAAGCGGCGCGCCGCTCAAATCCCCCGCACCCGCGGCTTCCCTTCCTTCGTCAGCATCAGTGCGGAAAGCGCCCAGACCAGCGCGTCGAGCCGGTCCGGCGAGCGTCCGGAGGAGAGCCCGCCCAGCGCAAAGTCGCACATCTCGTCTTCCAGTTCCGGGAACGCGCCGACATGGCGCACCCGCTCCTGCTCGTAGAGCGCCGCCACCGGCTCCGCCCGGAGATACTTGCCGCGAGTGGCGCGCACCGTCTCGACCGGCACGCTTTGGTCCGCCTGGCGGATCACCGCCTCGACCATCTCGCCGCCCTGGTTCACCTCGGCGACGATGCGGTCGGCCTCCAGCCGATGGAAAAGATCGACCGCGCGCTTCGCCCAGCGCGCCGGCGAGAGGCGCTCCTCCGTCGCGTCGACGAGCACGTAGCCCAGTCCATCACGCGCGACCCCCGCCGCGACGATGCCGCAGGCGTCGGAGCCTTCGCCCGACGAGGCCGGCGGATCGACCGCGACGACGATGCGCCTCAACTCCGGCGCAACCGCAACGCGGCACGCCTCGATCTCGGCGCGATGCCAGAGCGCGTCGGTCCGCTCCTCGATCAGCTCCGCGTCGAGCTCCTGCCGCCCGAGCCGCGTGCCCTCGTAGCGCGCGACGATCTTCGTCAGGAAAGCCTTCGCCAGGTTCTCGCGGTTCTCGATCGTGCGCGCCTTGGTCGTCACCGTGTCGGGATCGGCGATGAGCCGCCTCACCAGCGGGATCGGTCGCGGTGTCGTCGTCACCACCTGCCGCGGCCGCTCACCCAGTCTGAGCCCGAACTGCAGCATGTCCCATGTCGCCTCGGCGTAGCGCCACTTCGCCAGCTCGTCGCACCAGGCCATCTCGAATTGCGGGCCGCGCAGGCTCTCCGGGTCTTCCGACGAGAACGCCAGCGCCACCGCGCCGTTCGGCAGCTCCAGCCGCCGCTTCGACCCGATCCAGAGCGCTTTCTTGTTCGGCCCCCAATCGAGGCTCATGAGCCCGGAGGGTCCGTGCACCATCACCTCGCGCACGTCGGCGATCGTCTCGCCGACAAGCGCGATGCGTCCGACGGGCGCCTCGCGATCGCCGCGCGCACCGAGCACGCGCGCCCGGACCCATTCGGCGCCGGCGCGCGTCTTCCCCGCGCCGCGTCCGCCGAGCATCAGCCATGTGGTCCAGTCGCCGGGAGGCGGACGCTGGTCAGCCCGCCCCCATATCCCGACCCATCGGGTGAGGTACTCCCGCTTCTCCTCCGGCGTCGCCTTGCGCAGGATCTCCGCCCGCACCTCCGGCGGTGTTGAGGCGGTCAAGTCGTCGATTGATTTCGGCATCGAGGCAGGCGGGGTCGTCGCGGAAGTCGTATCCGGCATCGTGCTTTTTCATCTCGCGGGCTTTCGCCGTTCTCGTTCTTGTCGATCGCATCCTGATCTCCTCGGCGCGGCAGAGCTCGGTCAGCGCCCGCGCGTTCTGGTCGGTCAATCCTTCCTCGGCGAGGCGTTTCGCCAGCATCGCGATGCCGGTGACGAGAAGCTTGTTGAGCTTCAATTCGAGCGCCTCGGCGCCGACCTGCCTCCGCGGCGGCAGCGCGCTCCGCTTCGCGATCGGCGGGCGCGTGGTCCACGCCTCCGCGATCCGCCGCTTCGTCAATTGATGCTTCGTCAGGCGGAAGCGTTCCTGGATCGCGGCGACGCTCTCGCCCGACAGCTCGTACGCCCGCCGCACCTCCTCCCAGTCGACCGCCGCGCGCTCTTGCGCCGCGCTCTCGCGCGCGGAGCGCGCACCCTCTCCCCCGGCGGGAGAGGGTGTCGGTCGGCCTTGGCCGACCGACGGGAGAGGGGGAAGATCTCCGTCCACCTCTTCTTCCAACGATGTCCCGAGAATCAAACGGCACCCGAAAGGGCGCCTCGCGGCTGCAGTTCTTCGACCGTGCCCAAACCATGCCAGATCACCCGGCGGACATGATCTTCTTCGCCCGCCGGAATAATACCGTTGGAACCCAGAGCGGCCCCACTCGGCTACTCGTCAATTGTCTTTCGCGCCCTGGAAAATCCATCTCCAGACATTCTGAAGAAGACATTGAGGCAGGGGCTTGTGGTTGCGCGGCATCTGGAGCTCAGGCGACGCGCGCCCGGATAGGAGCACCATGAGATTGCTCTCGTCGGGGTGGCCGGCGATGACCATAGGCCCGAATTTTGTACCTTTCATCAATCCCTGGTACGTTTTCAGGTTGAGCCCGCTCTTCTCGTAACCCTCGCCGCCCGGCTGATGGCAGGAGACACACCACCCTCTGAAGATGGGGGCTACGTCCTCCGAATAGCTCGACGGCTGCGCGTACGCCGAAGAGGCCGGCATTGTGGCCATTGAGCCGACGATCAAAAGGCTGCCGGCGATGACGCCTGAAAGTGCAAGGCTTGAGCTTTTCATGATGCCCTCCTTGGGAGGGCCTATTCGCAGGCGGTTAGACCCTCGCGTGTGGGACGGATCTGCATGACAGTGCACTCCATGCACTCAAATAGGTCCTTGATTCAGGTCAACGCGACGGGCCTTCGACGAGGAACACGTGCGCGGCTGCGGTGTCGAACAGCCCCGCCGCAACGCACGGCGACTTGTCCGCCCCCTCGGGCGATGGGCGAAAGCCTTTCGGGCGAAGGCGACGCGCCTGCCCCCGAAGCCTTGGCGAAGGCTGGCCCGCATCCCCCATTCGCTTGTCCCGAGAATCAAACGGCGCCCGAAAGGGCGCCTCGCGGCCGCAGTTCTTCGACCGTGCCCAAACCATGCCAGATCAGCGTACGCCTGTCAAGAATTTATTCCTAATTATGCACTTGACATAGCACGCGGGGATTTGTATCTAGATCGGCAAGGAGTTAGCCATGACCGATCTGACCGCCCCCATGTTCCACGACGAAGACAAGGCCCGCGCCTATTTCGAGAAGATGCGCTGGCCCGATGGCCCCTACTGCCCGCATTGCGGCAACTCCGATCAGGACAAGATCACCAAGCTGAACGGCAAATCGCATCGTGCTGGCCTTCACCAGTGCAACGAGTGCCGGGAACACTTCACGGTCACGGTTGGCTCCGTCATGGAGCGCTCGCATATCCCGCTCACTAAGTGGGCCGCTGCGTTCCATCTCATGTGCTCGTCCAAGAAGGGCGTCAGCGCTCACCAGCTCATGCGCACGCTTGGCATCGGCTCTTACCGTACCGCGTGGTTCATGGCCCATCGCATCCGTGAGGCGATGAACGGAACCACTCCGCAGCGCGGCCCTATCGGCGGAGAAGGCAAGTCCGTCGAAGTGGACGAAACCTACTTCGGACCCAAGGATCGCGTCACCAAGCGCACGAAGCACGGCAAGCCCGGACTGGCTTCAAAGCGCGCCGTCCTCGCCCTTGTCGAGCGTGGCGGCGAAGTGCGCATGTTCTACGCGGACAAGGCCACGGCCTCGGAAGTGCGCGAGATCATGGTCCGCAACATCGACCGAAAGTCTCACCTACATACCGATGAAAGCAGGCTCTACACGGTCACTGGCGAAGAGTTCGGATCGCATCGCACCGTCACGCACTCTGCTGGCGAATACGTCCGTTACGATGGCGACTACGCCATCCACACCAACACAGTCGAGAACGTCTTCTCAGTGTTTCAAGCGTGGCATGACCGGCGTGTATCAGCACTGCGGCGAAACCCACTTGCACCGCTACCTGGCGGAGTTCGAGTTCCGCTACAACAACCGCTCCGGCCTCGGCATTGAAGACGCGGAGCGCACCGCTAAGGCCGTCAAAGGAGCGGGGAAAAGCGCCTCACTTATCACCAATACGAGGGATCAATTCGCGCGGCTGAAGCCGTTGCTCCCCACCGACACGCGCGGCAAGCCGCGGGTTGACGACCGGCGTGTGATCAGCGGCATCGTGCATGTTTTGAAGTCAGGCGGCCGTTCGGTCGATGCTCCGGCCGTCTATGGTCCACGCAAGACCCTCTACAATCGCTTCGTGCGCTGGGCAGAGAAGGGCATTTGGATCGACATGTTCCACGCGCTTGCTGCGGCAGGCGGCCCGCCAGCCCAGGTGCTAATCGACAGTTCGGCGGTGAAGGCGCACCGCTGCGCAGCCGGCGGTAAAGGGGGGAGCGCAATCAGGCGATCGGGCGCTCGCGCGGCGTACGCACCACCAATATCCACGCCCTGACCGATACGGCTTGTCGGCCCATCGCCTTCATGCTCACGGGAGGCCAAGTGGCCGATTGCACCGCCGCAGAGTTGCTGCTGCGGCGGCTGCCGCAAGCGTCGATCGTTCATGGCGACAAGGGCTACGACAGCAATGCCATCCGCCGACAGATCGAGGGCAAAGGTGCGATGCCCAATATTCCGCCGAAGGCCAATCGGCGTTGGAAGAACTGCTTCTCCCCGTTCCTCTATCCAAACAGAAATGCCATCGAACGCATGTTCGGTCGCCTCAAGGACTTCCGCCGCATCGCGACACGATACGACCGATCCGCCACCAACTTCCTCGCCGCCGTCTGCATCGCTGCTGCCGTCAGCTACTGCAGCATTTCCGTCCTGCCGCGTGAAGTGGCGATTGAACCAAATGCACGCACTGCCGCCGCCGAAGGCTCGGTTAGTCCGATTAAGAGAGCAAATACCTGAGCCAAGTGTTCTTCTACGTTTTCCCATTGCGAGAGGGCTCGGCCGACCATTAAATATATGGAATCAGGCTCTCGATCACCCTCAACGGATCGTTCAAAACGATCCCAGGGTTTAGGCGCTTTGGGTGTCTTGGCGGGTTTTGACTTTCCCCCTTTTTTGCGAGGCGGCATGACGGTTCCAAAGAGCAAAGACTTAGATGAAACCAAGCGTATCATGGAGCGTTTGGTCCGCACGCCCCCTAAGCCGCACAGCGACGAACCAAAGCGCAAGGGCGGTAATAAAGAACGCGCCCAACAGCCGCGAAATTCTAGGGATCAGACTTGATGTGGATTTGCGTTTCGCCTGACAGGAAATCGATTTGAAAACGCCAATTAGCCATAATGTCTCGACCGATAAGCACATCGTGTGGCGCGCTGAGGGAGGGCAATCCTGCTACATCGAGCTTGATGTCGGCATGTGGGAGAAGAATGCGTATTTGATAAAAGTGAGCCCGGAGAACCTCGCGACCCGCCTCATGGATGGTGCCGTGGTCGATCGGTTTGAGAGCCAGTTCCTGAACGATTCGTGGACTAATAGCAGTGCCGGCCGCGCCAGTGTCGATCTGAGCGAGAGCCAAGACAGAACCACTGCCGAGTCCTTCAAGCGAAGCAATTCCGACCTTAACGGTGGGGCCATGCTTGATGAGATCATCAACCGGTTGGCGATGACGAATTCTTGGTCCAAAGGGGTTCTTTGTCATCTGTCATCGCGGATAACAATTCGGCGTTTTTTGTAAAGTTTCCCAGCCAACTGCCTAAGCGTTCGCGGCTTCGTTAGTCCGCCGATAGGTAAGACGCTTGCCTTCGATGCCTTTGATGACTGCGGCAGTGCGATCAACGTCGGTCACACCAAGACCTGACCTGTTGTTGTAACGGAACTCAAACTCGGCAAGATAGCGATGCAGATGCGCTTCGCCGCAATGTTGATAGACGCCCATCATGCCTCGCTTGAATACGGAGAACACGTTCTCGACCGTATTCGTGTGGATCGCATAATCGCCGTCGTAACGGACGTACTCGCCCGCCGAATGGGTGACAGTGCGGTGTGAGCCAAACTCTTCCCCGGTGACGGTGTAGAGGCGAGACTTCGTCGGTGTGTAGATGGCTTTCACGGTCGATGTTGCGGACCATGATGTCGCGCACTTCCGAGGCGGTCGCCTTCTGAGCGTAGAACATGCGGACCTCGCCGCCACGCTCGACAAGCGCCAGCACGGCACGTTTGGAAGCCAGCCCCGGCTTGCCCTTCTTGGTGCGGGTGGTGACGCGATCCTTGGGGCCGAAATAGGTCTCGTCGACCTCTACGGTCTTGCCTGAGCCGCCAAGGGGCGTCTTGGAGGTATCGGCCATTGCCTCGCGGATGCGATGCGCCATGAACCATGCGGTCTTGTAGGTGACGCCTAACATGCGGTGCAATTGATGCGCCGACATGCCCTTCTTGGATGCGGACAGGAGATGCGTCGCCATCCACCACTTGGTGAGCGGTATTTTGGAGCGCTCAAAGACGGTGCCCACGGTGACGGTGAATTGGCCCTTGCATTCATTGCAGTAGTGGAGGCCCGGACGAGAAGGACGATGCTTCCCGGTTTTGGGAGCCTTGCGAGGTTCCGCAGTCACTTCGATCTTGGAAATAGTAGCCTGATCGGAATTCCCGCAATGCGGGCAATAAGGACCATCCGGCCAGCGCACGGCTTCTAGAGCCTCGCGAGCGGCATCTTCGTCAGTGAACATTGGCGCTTGTAGATTGGCAGACATAGCGAATTCCCTTCTCCCCTTAACATAAGGGAGCCCCTCACTTTTGTCAAGTATATAATTAGGAATTTATTCCTATGGCATCAACTGCACAAGCCGGTCGGCCCCAGTCTTGGCAGCTAACCATTTGCCGAATCGAGAAATTCGACACTTGGCCGGCACCACGCGCGGTACGCCGAATCGCCGTGTCCCCCAGCGCCAAGCCTCGTCTAACCTCGGTTCCGAGGATACGTGCGGCCGCCGCTCGCTCCAATCGAGGCAGGAGAAAACCCCGCGCCGACTTTCTAAATTGCCCGCTCCGCACGGAGGACGCTTCCATGCCAAAAATCGACATCGCCGCCGTGCCCGTACGAAAAGGCTCAGGCTATCCGCCGCCGTTCGATGCGCCCTGCGCCACGCGCACGCGGCGGCGCCTGGGCGATGCGGGCGGGCTCTCCGATTTCGGCGTCAATCTGATGACGCTCCCGCCCGGCGGCTGGTCGAGCCAGCGCCATTGGCACAGCCACGAGGACGAGCTCGTCTATGTGCTCGAAGGCGAAGTGACGCTGATCGAGGATGGCGGCGAGACGCTGCTCCGCGCAGGCGATTGCGCGACGTTTCCAAAAAACACCGGCAACGGCCATCACCTGATCAACAAATCTTCCGCGACGGCCCGCTATCTGGAGGTCGGCTCGCGCAACCCGGATGACCTCACCACCTGCTCCGATATCGACATGAAGAGCGCCAATGCCGACGGCCGCTTCGTGCACAAGGACGGCACGCTCTATCCGCAGTCATGACGGAGAGCTGTCCGCCCGTTGTCACGGCACGCGTGCGATCAGGCGGATCCCGCCCAGGCTGCCGCTTCGATAGAGCCGCGCGATGACCGTGTAGAATTTCTCCTGCGCGGCGTAGGCGCCTTCGCCGTGCGTGCGCGCATAGGCGTCGTGATTCTTCCGCCAGCTCTCCAGCCGCTCGTCGGCATAGGGCGCCCAGTCGTCGGTCAGATCGGTGGTCTCGACGTCGACGAAGCCCGCCCTCCGGAAATCGGCCGCGTAGTGCTCGATGCTCGTCACCGTGATGCCGAAGACGACCGCGCGGAGGTCGCTGAGATCGTCCGGAGAAAAGGGCGCGCGCATGCACAGATCCTCGATGAAGCATCCGCCGCCGGATTTGAGCGCCCGCGCCATGCGCGCTCCGAGCGCCGGCCGATCGGGAATGTGCAGAACGGCAAGCCAGCTGACCACGGCATCGAACGCCTGAGCGGCAAGCGGAGTAGTGAGCGCATCGCCGCATAGATGCGTGACGCGGTCGGCAAGCCCGCTTCGCCGCGTGAGATCGACGCCGATCTCGTGAAGGTCCGCTTGCAGCTCCAGCGCCGTGACGTGGCAGCCGAACTTCCACGCCAAATATCGCGCCGGGCCTCCGATCCCCGCGCCGACATCGAGAACGCGGCTGGCCGGCCCAAGCCCGAGGCGCTCGCCTGCGGCATGAATGGCGTCGGTCCCGTGATAGTGCCACTGGTCGAGCGCAAAGAGGCTCTCCGGCGGGATCGGATCGCGAGGACCGATACCCTTCGCCGCGAGCCCGCGCGCGATGCGGTCCAAATTCGTATAGAGCGGCATCGCCGCGATGGTGGGCGCCTCGGTCATGATCGGCCTTGTTAAGACGCAGCCACCCTACCCCGCCCCGACCCCGAACGTCTCCCGAAACACCCGCTCTCCCTTCCGCGTCACCGCCACCTCGCGCGTCCCATCTCAGTCCGGCAGGCCGGCTTCGCGGAGGCTGGCGAGAATCTTTTCGAGAGTCTCGGGGTTGCGGATCGGAAGGGAGTTGCGGAGCAGGCCGATCGTTGCGCCCGGCGCGATCTCCCGGAACTTCGCCAGTGTCGCGCGCGCCTCGGACATCTGCCCGGCCTTGACCTGCGCCGCGGCCAGAACCCACAAGCCCAATTCCGAGCCGGGGTTGAGCGTCACCGCCCGCTGCCCGGCTTCCAGCGCCGCTTCGGGGCGGCCGGCCAACAGCTCGGCCAAGGCAACCATGCTGAGGCTCAGGTAGTAGCCCGGCTCCTTCGGACCGAAAGCGACGGACTGTTTCAGAAGCGTCAGTCCCCTCTCGTAATCTTCGCACCAGACCATCGCCGAACCGGCAAAGGCCGCCACGAAGCTCGATAACGGGTTGAGGTCGACCGCGTGGCGCACAGCATCCAGACCGGCGGCATAGTCGACCTTGAGCGTGACCAGCGAGAAGCCGGCGACCACCATGGTCACCGCGTCCGACCCGGCCGCGAGCGCGCGGCGAGCCAGAGCGATCGCGGTGCCAAAATCGTCCGGACCCGCCGGCGCCCAGGTCGGGCGCCTGAAGCGCTGCACGCGGCACCAGGCCGCGAAGGCCAGCGCCGGAGCATAATCGGGTTTCAACGCGATCGCGCGGTCGAGGTAGCCGATGGCGACCAGGTTCTCGTCGGCGCGCAAGGCGATGGCACCAGGCTGGGCGCGGAGATAGAGGTCGTGGGCGGTGAGCTCGTCGTCGGGCTTTTGCAGTGCATGCTCGATCTCGGCGTTGCGCAGCGTGGGTGCGACGGCGCCGACGATGCTGGCGACGATCCGGTCCTGCAGGTCGAACGCGTCGTCGAGACTGCCTTCGTAGCGGTCGGCCCAAAGGTGGGTGCCGGTGGATGCGTCGATCAGCTGGCCGGTGATCCTGAGGCGGTTGCCGCCTTTCCGCGCGCTGCCTTCCAACACGTAGCGCACCCCGAGGTCGGCGGCGACCTTGCGGACATCGACCGCCTGGCCCTTGTAGATGAAGGTCGAGTTGCGCGCGACGACGGCGACGTCGGGGTAGCGGGCGAGGCCGGTGATGATGTCCTCGACCACGCCGTCGACGAAATACTCCTGCTCCGGATCGCCGGTCATGTTGGCGAACGGCAGCACTGCAATCGAGGACTTCTCGGATGCGCCGACCGTAACGACCGTCGGCTGCGCCAGCAGCTCGGGCGGGGCAGCCGCGGCGACCTGCAGCGAATACACCTTGATCAAGTCGGCGATATTCTTCAGCTGCACCTGGCCCATGTCGCTGACCGACAGGTCGAGCCGGGATTTCACCTGCCGGTAGGCGTCCTCGGACAGACAGATCGCGCCGGGCGTTGCGATGCCTTCCAGGCGAGAGGCGATGTTGACGCCATCGCCCATCAGGTCGCCGTCCCCCTCCTCCACCACGTCGCCGAGATGAACCCCCATGCGGAACTCGATCTGCCGGTCCGGCGGCACGCCCGCATTGCGTTCCTGCATCGAGTTCTGCACTTCGATGGCGCAGCGGACGGCATCGACGACGCTGCGGAATTCGACCAGCGCGCCGTCGCCGGTGCGCTTCACCACGCGTCCGTTATGCACCGAGATCGTCGGGTCGATCAGGTCGCTCCTGAGCGCCCGCAGCCGCGCCAGCGTGCGATCCTCGTCCGCTCCGGTCAGCCGGCTGAACCCGACGACGTCGACGGCGAGGATTGCGGCGAGTTTGCGCAGTTCGGCCATGAGGTCCCGATCGTCACGTGCGCCAGCTATCGCGGCACCGGGTCGGGCGTGCAAGCCGCTTTCTCGTCGCGACTTGTCGCGGGGCTATGGCGGGGCGCCCGCCGATCACGCGACGGCGCCGGAGACCTTGTCCCAGAATTCGCTCCGGTCGTTGGTGCGCGGGAACGGTCCTTCGGGTACCGGGACATCGAGGAAGGCGCAAAGCGGTTCCCAGCCCTCTTTCACCTGGAAGACGAGGAGCTGCGACGCGGGGATGGTTGCCTTGACGGCCGCGATATGGGCTTCGAATGCGGCGGCAAGGGCATCACGGTCGAGGCCCAGCGGAAAGCCGGTCTTCGCAATCGCGGCGATCGCCATCTTGAGCCAGGGCCGCATCGGCTTGGGGGCCGTATCGCTCATGCCGAGCAGCTTGTAGATGGTGGAGGAGAAGCTTTCGACCCAGCTTTCCACGCTGCGGTGCGTCAGGATGAACTTGGCCGTCGGATAGGCCGCATAGAGCTCGCGGTGGAAGGCTGCGGTCGGCCAATCGACGGCAGCGGGATAGCCGTCGTAGATCGCCTGCCAGTCGGGACTGCCCGCCACCGCCGCCTGCCAAAGCGGCAGCTGCCTGGGCATGTTGATGAGGACTTCCTCCATGTGGTGGCACGGACCGAGGCCAAGCTGGTTGACGGCGAGCTTCAACGAATATGTGCCGGTCCTGCCCACACCTGCGCCGATGACTTTGAGTGACACGCATTCCTCCAGTGCATTTGAGGTCCCGGAAACCGCAGGTCCGCGGGCCGATGCCCTTTTGCATCGGACAATCGCCAAGTGTCCAGCGACGATCGGATCTTCTGCGACTTTCGAAAGGCGCGACGAACGGACAAAACTGCTCAGTTGAAAGACCGTGCGCACTTCTGCGCACCTGTGTAGATTTTCCTGGAACGCTCGTTTCTACTCCGAAGGGGGCCTATCCATGCTGCGCAAGCTCGCGGGAATCCTCGCCGCCGCCGTCGGCGAACTCGGATCGCCACCGTGGGGCGTTCTTCTCCTGCTCCTGGCGGCACCGGTTTGTTATGGGATAGCGGGCGCCAAGGCCGCCACGCCGCAGGATGATTTTTTGGCAAGTGAGGCAGCCCGCCGGGTCGCACACATGGACAGCGCATTCCGGAATCTGTCCATCACTGTGAATGCGCCGGACATATTTCAGCCGGACACCGTTTTCGACACGAATGTCATCCAGGGCGAGTCAATCACCCTCGACGAAAACGGGGCTTTCTCCATCAGGTACCGGATGTGCAATCTCGGAACGGGAGTTCTGACCAGCGGTGCGCGTGCGACAATCAATGCCTCGGAGTGCAAGGAAGCGGGCGACTGGAAAGCGGTTGAGCAAACTCAGCCGCTCGCCGCCATCCATGCCAACACCATCCAGGTGAAGAAGGTCGAGGCCGGCGGCGAAGCCGCCTGGTTCCATGTCGTCTTCAACAAGGACATGGACAACACCGACTATGGCGACATCTACTGCGCGGACGAGAAACAGTGCCGCGAAATGGCGACCGACCTGCGCGCGCTCTATGCAATTGCGTCGCCGCTTCCATCCGCCCCCGGAAATATCGGCCTCATCCTCACGCGTCTCAATGCTTTTGTCGGCGAGCTGGTGTTCCATCAGAAGAGAACCGCTCAGGGCAAGAGCTACGAAGTTGCTCGTGTCGTAGAGGGGATCGGCATGAGCGACGACCGACAGCAACTGCGGCTGCAGGACCGTGTCTGCGCCGTTCCGGCAGGCCAGGCCTGCGACCAGTCGGCGGGGTGGCTCACCCGGCGATCCGTTGTTGCCCTCGCTCATGTCACGCCCGAAGCCGCAATAGATCAGGATTTTTGGCTATCGGAGGATGGGACGATTGGCGCGGTCGTCTTGAATTGCGAAGGGGAAAAGGTCTGCATGGGCCAGAAGGCGAGCAACGACAGCGATCCTCACGGCATTCGCTCGCTCGAGATTCCCTGTGCGCTCAACGGCGGCTGCGCCGAAATGAAGGCAGAGATCGAACAGCTGATAAGCCTCGTTCGCGCCGGCTCCCCCTAGCCACCCGCGCTGGCTATGCGAGGCCTTCGGGTTCAGGGGCGCGATTGATCCGAAGCAGGCTTCCGCGTCACGAGGCGTGATGTCCGCAACGCAGACGTCTGGGACATCGGATGGTGACTTCATGTTGGTTCCCATCTAGAAGCGCCGCATCTTTCCGCTGAGGTCCCGTCTTGCCGTCGTAGCCCCCGGTCTCAACAGACAATCCTGAAGAGCAGTCAGACAAGCTGATCGCTTTTCTGAATACATTCGTTCGCTTGGGGTGTGGCTTGAGACCGGATTGGCGTTTCAAGACGTGCCCCGCATGCCCGCTTCGTCGGGGTCGACCCCTTACCAGATAATTGCCACTCCGCACCCTGTCGGGTGAACTCGGCCGTCACCGCCATGGCGAACTTCCGGATGGAAGGCCAAGGCAAAGTGACTGGAGCACATGATATCCACTGGACGGTGGAACCAATCGCTTCTCCCGACCCATGGAGACAATGCAGCGGATGCGGAGAGCCCCGGCCGTTCGTTTCGAGCGGCAAGATCAGGCTGAATGCCAACGGAGGCAGGCTGGACGCATGGCTCATCTATAGGTGCATTGCATGCGACAGGAGTTGGAACCGACCTCTTGCCGAAAGGGTAGCGGTATCGTCGGTCTCAGAAGCAGACCTCCGAGCAATGCAGCAGAGCGATCGGGACTGGGTGCGTAAACAGGAATTCGATCTGGTTTCGCTCAGGAGACATTGCAGACGTGTCGACCTTCATTCCGATCTCGTCGTGAAAAAGTTCTCCCCGCAGCCCATTCCCCCGGATTGGTCGACGATAGCTCTGCACATCGCGGCTCCACTGCCGACGGGCGTTCGTCTTGACCGCCTGCTTTCGAACGAACTCCCGATTCCGCGATCTGGTCTTCAGGCAATGTATCGAAGGGGCGGCCTAGAGATTGGCCCGGCTTCCAGTACGAGCTTGAAGAAGGCTCTCTTTGGACAGGTCACAGTTTGGTTTCTCGCGTCCAAGCTCGCGGACGAACAACGTGTGGCGTTGGCGAGTACGTCATTTGCGTAGTGACAAGAGCAGACCGTCCGACTGCTTTGGCATCGGCGGCCCACTGCCTGGCCTTCCGCCTTTGGCGCATCGCGTCGTTTTGCTGCGATGTGGAATTTGGTCCGCTATCGGGGCGTAGCGGACTCAGGCCAGCCGCCCGCCCGGCAGATTTATGGGTTCACGGCCTTCTGTGGGACTGTCAGGAATTTTGTGCGTGAGGCGATGATGATGGAAGGGAGAATGATCACATGGCTATTGAGAAGGAAGTTCTGGACCAGTTGCTTGCCGGCCGCGATCCGGATGAGGTGTTCGCCAAGGACGGGCTACTGGACGACCTGAAGAAGGCTCTGTCGGAGCGGATTTTGAACGCCGAGCTCGACGCGCACCTTGAGGACGAGCGCGACGAAGGCAACGCCAATCGCCGCAACGGCGCCTCGAAGAAGTCGGTTCTGACAGGCACCTCGAAGATGCGGCTGACGATCCCGCGCGATCGCTCCGGCACCTTCGATCCGAAGCTGATCGCCAAATACCAGCGCCGCTTCCCGGAGTTCGACGACAAGATCATCTCCATGTATGCGCGCGGCATGAGCGTGCGCGAGATCCGCGGCCACCTTGAGGAACTCTACGGCATCGACGTGTCGCCGGACCTGGTCTGGCCGTCACCGATGCCGTCCTGGAGGAAGTGGCCGAGTGGCAGAACCGGCCGCTGGACGCCTGCTACCCGCTGGTCTTCTTCGACGCCATCCGGGTCAAAATCAGGGACGAGGGCTTCGTCAGGAACAAGGCCGTCTACATCGCGCTCGGCATCCTGGCGGACGGCACGAAGGAGATTCTCGGCATCTGGATCGAGCAGACGGAGGGCGCAAAGTTCTGGCTCAGGGTGATGAACGAGCTGAAGAACCGCGGCGTCGGCGATATCCTGATCGCCGTCGTTGACGGCCTCAAGGGCTTCCCAGAGGCGATCACCGCGGTCTTCCCCGAGACGGTCGTGCAGACCTGCATCGTTCACCTGATCCGCCATTCGCTTGAGTTCGTGTCGTGGAAGGACCGTAAGCCCGTGATGCCGGCGCTCAGGGCGATCTATCGGGCCAAGACGCCGCGGCCGGCATGAAGGCGCTGGAGGTGTTCGAGACCGGTGCCTGGGGCCAGAATACGGCCATGGCGCCGAGCTGGCGGCGCAACTGGGAGCACGTCGTGCCCTTCTTCGCCTTCCCCGAAGGGGTCCAGATATCGACAGTCCCCC
>CAVXFK010000010.1:0-147308 GCA_963761005.1 uncultured Alphaproteobacteria bacterium | reverse complement strand
CAGGTCGTCGACGAAGTCGATCTCCGAGCCGCCCATATAGTCGAGCGATACGGAGTCGATCAGCACCTTGGCGCCGTCGCGGCGCGAGCACGACGTCGTCCGCCGTGGGCGGCTCCTGGACCAGGTCGTAGCGATACTGGAACCCGGAGCAGCCGCCGCCTTCGACGCTGACGCGAAGCGCCGTTCCGGCCGGCTCGGCCGCCAGAATCTTGGCGATCCTGCGGACGGCGCTGTCGGATAGCGTTACGCTCTGCTGGTCCATGGTTCTTCCGCTCTTGCCCCGGTCTTCATTGTAGCTAAGAACGCCGGAACCGGTAGTCAATCGCGCTTCGACGGGCTTGGCCGGCGGATTTCAGGCAGGGGGAGAGGCGGCGAGGGAGGCGGATGGTCGAGCTGCCGCGCGAGCTCCTTCGCCACGGCGAGCGCCGGCGCGCCGCCTATGCCACCGACCCGTCCGGCTCGCGGGGCCGCATCCATGCCGAGCCGGAAGACCCGCTCCGCTCGCCCTTCCAGCGCGACCGCGACCGCATCATCCATTCCAACGCCTTCCGCCGGCTCAAGCACAAGACGCAGGTCTTCATCCAGCACGGCGACGACCACTTCCGCACGCGGCTCATCCATACGCTGGAGGTCGCGCAGATCGCGCGCTCGATCGCCCGTCCGCTCGGGCTCGACGAAGACCTGGCGGAAGCGCTCGCGCTCGCCCATGACCTCGGCCATCCGCCCTTCGGGCACGCCGGCGAGCGCGCGCTCGACGAGGCGCTCGCAGCCTACGAGGGCTTCGACCACAACGCGCAGAGCCTCCGCGTGGTGAGCGAGCTTGAGCATCGCTACGCGCTCTTCGACGGGCTGAACCTGACCTTCGAGACGCATGAGGGGCTGGTGAAGCACAACGGCCCGATCCTCGATCCCGCCGGGCGGCCGGCGGGCGTTTATGCAGGCGGCAAGCTTCCTTATGCGATCCGCGCCTTCCAGGAGCGGCAGGATCTCGAGCTTCATCTTTTCGCCGGGCTTGAGGCACAGGTCGCCGCGATCGCCGACGACATCGCGTATGACTGCCACGACATCGAGGACGGCCTTCGCGCCGGGCTGATCGAGCTCACCGATCTTGAAGCGCAGCCACTGACCGCGCCGATCCTCGCCGAGCTTCACGCCGCCTTCCCGGGGCTCGATCACGCACGCGTGGTGCATGAGCTTGTGCGGCGGACGATCACCGCGATGATCCTCGACGTGCTCCTTGGAACCGCAAGGAACATCGAAGAGGCCCACGTCGACAGCGCCGAGGCGGTACGCCGGGCAGGCCGGCCGCTCGTCGGCTTCTCGCCGGCGCTCGCCCGCTCGGAGGCGGCGCTCAAGCGCTTCCTCATGGCGAACGTCTATCGCAACGAGACGGTGATGCGGCCGGTCAAGCTTGCCGAAGCGCTCGTTGCCGATCTCTTTGAGGCGCTTTTCGACGATCCGACGCGCATGCCGGAGGAGTGGGCCGCCGGCCTTGAGCGCCACGACGCGCTCGGCGTGGCGCGCCGGGTCGCCGACTATATTGCCGGGATGACCGACCGTTACGCCGTCTCCGAGCACCAGCGTTTGTTTGACGACACGCCCGATCTCGGCTAGGGCGCGGCCGAAAGCGGCAGAATTTTGCGCGTCACGGCCGCGTGCCGTGGGACCTTTCATGAACCTCTTCAGCCTGTTCGAGCAGCGGATCAGAGCCGCGGTCGAAGCCGTCATCGGTGCCGTGGGCGTCGAGACCGCGGGCGAGGCGCTTCAGCGCATCACCGCCGAGCCGCCGCGCGATCCCGCGCACGGCGATGTCGCGACCAACGCCGCGATGGTGCTCGCCAAGCCGCTTTCCGCGAAGCCGCGCGAGCTGGCGCTCAAGCTCGCCGTGCGGCTCGAGGCGGACGCGGACGTCGCCTCGGTCGAAGTTGCGGGGCCAGGGTTCGTCAATCTGCGCCTGACCGATGCCTTTTGGGCCAAGCATGTCGCCGCGATCCTTGAGGCCGGCACGCAATACGGCCACTCAAACGTCGGCGCCGGTGCCAAGGTCAACGTCGAGTACGTCTCGGCCAATCCGACCGGCCCCATGCATGTCGGCCATTGCCGCGGTGCGATCGTCGGCGACGCGCTCGCCAATCTGCTTGCCGCGACCGGCCACGACGTGACGCGCGAATACTACATCAACGATGCAGGCGCGCAGGTCGACGCGCTCGCCCGCTCCGCGTATCTCCGCTACCGCGAGGCGCTCGGCGAGGCGATAGGCGAAATCCCGAGCGGGCTCTATCCCGGCGACTATCTGAAGCCGCTCGGGAAGGCGCTGAAGGAGGAGTTCGGAAACGGGCTCCTGCAATTGCAGACGCCGGAATGGCTGCCGGTCGTGCGCGAGCGGGCGGTCACCGCCATGATGGCAATGATCCAGGGCGATCTCGATCTCCTCGGCGTCCACCACGACGTGTTCTTCTCCGAGCGGTCGCTGCAGGCCGGAAGCAGCGACCGGGTGGCCGAAGCGATCGCGGCGCTCGCCGAGAAGGGCCTGATCTACCGCGGCAAGCTGCCGCCGCCGAAGGGCCAGCTCCCGGAGGATTGGGAGGACCGCGAGCAGACGCTCTTCCGTTCCACCGACTTCGGCGACGATATCGACCGTCCGCTGCTGAAGTCGGACGGGAGCTACACCTATTTCGCTTCGGACATCGCCTATCACTACGACAAGTATCTGCGCGGCTACTGCAAGATGATCGACGTGCTCGGGGCCGACCACGGCGGCTACCCGAAGCGCATGAAGGCCGCCGTGACGGCGATGAGCGACGGCGAAGCGGGGCTCGAAATACTCTTCTGCCAGCTCGTGAAGCTCTTCCGGGCGGGCGAGCCGGTCGTCATGTCGAAGCGCTCCGGCGACCTCGTCACGCTGCGCGAAGTGGTCGAGGAGGTCGGCGCGGACGCGGTCCGCTTCATGATGCTCTTCCGCAAGGCCGACGCGCCGCTCGACTTCGACTTCTCGACTGTCCAGCAGCAGTCGAAGGACAACCCGGTCTTCTACGTGCAGTACGCGCATGCGCGGACCGCTTCCGTCAGACGGCAAGCCGGCGAAGAGCTGCCCGGGTTGGCGCTCGACGCCGACTCACTTGGCCGTTCCGACTTCCAGCTTCTCAAGGACGAAGGCGAGCGCGGTCTGATCCGCGTGATGGCGGACTGGCCGCGCACGCTCGATATTGCTGCACGGAGCTACGAGCCGCATCGCGTCGCGTTCTACCTGCACGACCTCGCCAGCGCCTTCCATGCGCACTGGAACAGGGGCAAGGAACTGCCGCAATTGCGTTTTATTCAGCCCGATGACGTTGCGCTGAGTTCTGCCCGGCTTGGTCTCGTTGCGGCGGTCGGGTCAGTGCTGAATTGTGGGTTGCAAGTCCTTGGGGTCGAGGCGCCCGAGGAAATGCATTAATGGGGTGAAACCTCGGTGAACCCACGGTAAGCTAACGGCGAGGGTCGATTGTGATGGCTGGTAGCGATCCAAGGGCGGGGCGGGCTCCTTTGCCCGACCGCGGCAATGTTGAAGCGGAAGAGGATCCGCTGGTCGAACTCGCGCGCATCGTCAGCGAGGACGGAGGATTTTCTGCGCCCAAAACAGAGAAGCCCAAGATGAACCGGAACGAAGCGACCCAGCGCAGCAGCTACGACGACGGACTTGAGGCCGAGCTTCTGCAGGAACTTGAGAACTCTCTCGGCGGCCGCGAGACGCCGCCCCCACCGCCGCCGCGGACAACAGGTGCGCGCCCGGCGCAGTCGAGCGCGAGGACACCTGCTCCGCCGCCGCAGCGGCGTGCGAGCGCCGAAGTTGAGGCCGACCCCGACGACCTTTTGCGCTCCATCGAAGAGCAACTCGGCCAGTTCGAGCGCCGGCAGTCGGAGCGACTGGCGGCAACGACTCCAGTGTTTGCGCCGGCGCCCGAGCCGGCGGACGAAGAAGAGCCTGAATTTCAGGCGAGCAACGAGGCGGCCGACGAAGACGCTTTCTCTGCCCGCGTTGAAGCGGCGCCGCAGCCACCGCCGCAGCCGGCTTGGCGGAGCCGGGTGTCGCGGCTGCGCCCGCTTGACGACGACGAAGAGGAAGAGACGCCGAGCGCGCCTCCACAGGCTTGGGACGAGCCGGACACGCTCCCCGCGCC
Organism: uncultured Alphaproteobacteria bacterium; assembly: GCA_963761005.1. Lineage (GTDB taxonomy): Bacteria > Pseudomonadota > Alphaproteobacteria > Rhizobiales > Afifellaceae > DASWJZ01. Next base: position 143,148 of record CAVXFK010000010.1, on the reverse strand, counting down.
GCCGCGGCGCTCCGACTACCGATTCCGTGGTCCCGCAGGCACGGGCTGGGACAGGCCGGCGTCCCCGGCGAGCTACGACCCCGCTCCTTCACGCGACGAGCCGTATCACGCCGAGGAGCCATCCGCGCGGCGCATCGAAAGCATTCCCGGCTACGACGACGAGGAATCGGACGCCGATCTCTTTGCCCCGACCGGCAAGGCCGGCCGGGCGCACGATCCGTTCGCCGAAGCGGAGCCCGTTCGCGAGTTCGGCGCCTCCCAGTCGTCAGACGAAGCGGCACGCCGCCGCAAGATCGCTGCTGCTTTCCCTGAGTTCGACGAGGAGCCCGCGGGAGAGCAGGAGGACGAAGAGGAGCGTGCCGCCCTCAACGCCAGGCTTGCGCAGGCGTTGGAGTTGGATTTCGCCGATCCGTCCTACAGCAAGCAATGGACGAATGGCGCGGCAGGGGAGACCGAGGCCGACGAGCCGAAGGTTGCCGCCGCAGTCGCGTCGGGCGCGAGCCGCCGTGCCGCCGCAGCCCGAGCTCAGGCCGCGCAGCGGAGTAGGGGCGCGCGCACCGCGCTCATCACCATCGTCGGCGTCGTGGTCGTCATCCTGATCGGCGGCGCTGCAGCATTCCTCTTGCGCTCGACGGAAAGCGGACCCGCCACGCCTCCGCCCGTTATCTCTGCCGACGCTGGGCCGGTGAAGGTCACGCCGCCGCCGAAGACGGAGACGTCATCCGACAGCGAGGCGGCGGGCGACGCCGTCTACAATCGTGTTGCCGGCAACGCGCCTGCTTCCACCAACGAGAAGGTAGTCGACAGTTCCGAAGAGCCGCGCGAGGTCGCACGGATCGTGCTTCCGTCACCTCAGTCGGAAGGAAGCGACGCCGTCGTCAAGCCGGTCGGAGGAGAAGCTCCCGCGTCAGACAACGGCACGGCTGATACCGCTCCGGCGGCATCGGGGTCGACGAGCGAGATCGGGCCGCGTGAGGTCGCGACTTTCACGGTTCGCCCAGACGGCACGATCGTCGCAAATACTCCGGCGGAAGGGGCGGGAACTTCCACGCCCGAGCAGCCCGCGGCTGAACAGCAGACGGCCTCCGCCGAGACGGCACCGGCTCCGGCAGCGAATGCGCCCGCTGCGCCGGCCGCTTCAGCTGCACCGGCTCAGCCGACGGCTGCGGAAACGCTTTCGTCGGCGGGTCAAGAGGTGATGGCCCCGCGCCCGGCGATCGAGGAGCCGGCGACCGTCGCCGCCGTTGCACCGGCGAAGCCGGCGCACGCCACCACGAATTCCGCCGCACCCGTCAATCTTCTGAGCAGCGCGAACGCTCCTGCTGTCGATCCAGGGCAAGTGGTCGGGGACGGCTATCTGGTACAGGTCAGCTCGCAGCGGAGCATGGACCAGGCGCAGTCCGCCTACTCGGATCTTGAAGAAGCAGTATCCGTCGGTGCTAGGGCCTCTCAATCCGGTCATCCAGGAAGCCGATCTCGGGACCAAGGGTATCTACTACCGCGTTCGGGTCGGTCCGTGGGCGTCGCGCGACAATGCGATCAAGGTCTGCGAGTCGCTTAAGGCGGCAGGCGGCAACTGCTTCGTGACGCAGTAAGACTGCCCCAAGGCATAGCGTGGTCTCGCGCGCGTTTATCTGTGGTCTTTCCGGGACGACGCTTTCGGAAGACGAGGCGGCTTTCCTACGCGAGGCGCAGCCGTGGGGCGTCATCCTCTTTGCAAGGAACGTTGAGGACCCGCCGCAGATCCGCGCCCTTTGCGCCGCGGCACGCGAGGCGCTTCAGCGCGAGGATGCGCCGGTGCTCATCGACCAGGAGGGCGGTCGTGTGCAGCGCATCGGGCCGCCGCATCTTCGCGCCTATCCGGCCGGCGCCGTCTTCGGCCGGCTCTATCGGCGCAATCCGCTTTCCGGCGTCGAGGCAGCGTTTCTCGGCGCAAAGCTCATCGGCCTCGACCTCAGTCAGCTCGGCATCAGCGTGAACTGCATGCCTGTGCTCGATATTCCGGCTGAAGGCGGCACGACGGCAATCGGTGATCGCGCGCTCGGCGGCACAGTCGATGCCGTGGCGACGCTCGGTGGGGCGCAGATCGACGGGCTGCTTGCAAGCGGCGTGCTTCCGGTCATCAAGCACATGCCCGGCCACGGGCGGGCGACGGTCGACAGCCACAGCGAGATGCCGCAGGTCGATGCCACGATGGCGGAGCTCGAGGCGCAGGATTTCACGCCGTTTCGGCTGCTCGCCAGGCGCGCCCCGTTCGGCATGACGGGGCATGTCGTCTTTTTAGACGTTGATGACAGTGCGCCGGCAACGCTTTCCAGCACTGTCATTGGTAACATCATCCGCGAGCGAATCGGCTTCGACGGAGCGCTGATGACAGATGACATTTCGATGGGCGCGCTTTCCGGCGAGCCGCCGCGCGGACGCGCGGAGCGGGCAATCGCGGCCGGCTGCGACCTCGTCCTCCATTGCAACGGCCAGATGGAGGAGATGAAGCAGATCGCCGCCGGCGTACCGAAGCTTGCCGGCGATGCGCTCCGTCGCTGCGAGGCAGCGCTCGCCGTCCGCCAGCCCCCCGCCGAAGTGGAGCGGCGGTCGCTTGAGAGCCGCTTCCAGTTTCTGCTCGACCAGGCTCTCGCATGAGCGATCACGCGATCAGCGCCGCGGAACCGAACGCGTTCGAGTTCGAGGAGCGCCGGCTCTCCGACGACGAGCGTCTCGTCGTCGACGTCGTCGGCTTCGAGGGACCGCTCGACCTTCTGCTCCAGCTTGCGCGCGACCAGAAAGTGGATCTCGCCAAGATCTCCATCCTGGCGCTGGCGGAGCAGTATCTTCGATTCATCGAGGCGGCGCGGAAGCTTCGCTTGGAGATCGCCGCCGACTACCTCGTGATGGCGGCATGGCTTGCGTATCTCAAATCGCGCTTGCTGCTCCCGCCCGAAGAGGCGGACGACGAGCCGACCGGGGAGGAGCTCGCGGCGGCATTGGCGCGGCGGCTGAAGCACCTTGAGGCGATCCGCGAGGCGGGCCGCCGCCTGATGAGTTCCGCTCGGCTCGGCATCGATGTCTTTCCACGCGGCGTGCCGGAGCCGCTTTCCGTCAACATGCGCGTCGCCTGGGACGCGAAGCTCTACGACCTCCTCTCCGCCTACGCATCGCTCAGGCTGCGCGGCATTGCCAACCACTTCACGCTCCGCGAGCGTTACGTCTTCACGCTGCAGGAGGCGCGCGAGCGGCTGATGCGAATGATCGGCGCAGCGCCGCAATGGGAGCTCCTCGACTCCTACCTGATCGAATATCTCGCAAAGCCGGAGATGCGTGCGACAGCGCGCGCAAGCGCGTTCTCGGCGAGCCTTGAACTGGTGCGCGAGGGCGAATTGGAGCTGAGGCAGAACGCGCCGTTCGCGCCGCTCTACGTTCGCCGCAGAGCGAAGGAGGCGGAGATGCCGCTGCAGGAGGCAGCAAATGGCTGAAGCGGCCGCCTCCTGGGACGAGAGCAACGTGCGAAGCCTCGCGCCGGAGGACCAGCGCCTGCATCTCCGCATGCTGGAGGCGATCCTCTTCGCTGCCGCAGAGCCGCTGTCGCGCGCTGAGATCGCGCTTCGCATGCCGGAGGGCGTCGACCTCGACGCGCTCCTCCATGAGCTGCAGGCGGCCTATGCCGGACGCGGCGTCAATCTTCGCCGCACCGACGACCGCTGGGCCTTCCGCACCGCGGAAGACCTCGCCTTCGTTCTTCGCCGCGACGTCGTGCAGGAGAAGAAGCTCTCGCGCGCCGCCGTCGAGACGCTTGCTGTCATTGCCTACCACCAGCCGGTCACGCGCGCGGAGATCGAGGACGTGCGCGGCGTCGCTGTCTCACGCGGCACGCTCGACGTTCTGCTCGAGGCGGGCTGGGTCAGGCTGCGCGGCCGCCGGCGCACACCGGGGCGCCCGGTGACGTTCGGCACGACACCCGGCTTCCTCGACCATTTCGGGCTGGAATTGATCGGCGACCTTCCGGGCCTCGCGGACCTCAAGGCTGCCGGGCTGATCGAGTTGCTGGCCGTGCCCGGCGACGACTTGCCGGCGCCGAACGACAATCCCGAGCTCGCGCCCGACGAAGACCCGCTCGAGCCGGACTTCGATGAATACGGCGCGACGGAAGGTGGCGAGGAGCCCGAAGACGAGCCGGCGGAGCCTGAACAAAGCGACGACTGAGCGGGCTTGCCGCCTCGATCCCGGCAGCCCATAAGCCCGGCGCATGGTCTCCGTTCTTCCGGCCGAGCGCTCGCGCCGCCGAGCCGCCGCGACGATTGCCTCAAGGCTGACGCTGGAGAAGGTGACGCGGCGCTTCGGACGCGTGACGGCGCTCGACCACGTCGACCTCGACGTCATGCCGGGCGAGATCGTCGCACTCCTCGGTCAATCGGGCTGCGGCAAGACGACGCTTCTCAGAATTGCTGCCGGCGTCGATGCGCCGACTTTCGGCCGCGTGCTTCTCGATAACCGCGAGGTCGCTTCGCCGAACGCCTTCGTGCCGCCGGAGAAGCGCTCGGTTGGCCTCATGTTCCAGGACTATGCGCTCTTCCCGCATTTGACGGTCTTGAGGAACGTGATGTTCGGCCTGACCGCGCTCGACCGCAAAGCGCGCGTCGCGGAGGCGAAAGAGGCGCTTGCCCGCGTCGGGCTCCTGCATCTCGCCGATTCCTATCCGCACGAAATCTCCGGCGGCGAGCAGCAGCGCGTGGCGCTTGCGCGCGCCATCGTGCCGCGGCCAGGCGTGCTCCTGATGGACGAGCCGTTCTCCGGTCTCGACAGCCGGCTGAGGGACAGCGTGCGCGCCGACACGCTCTCGGTGCTGCGCGAGGCGGGCGCGACCGCCGTTATCGTTACCCACGACCCGGAAGAGGCGATGCGCATGGCCGACCGCATCATTCTGATGCGCGGCGGCAGAATTGTGCAGGAGGGCGGGGCGGAGGACCTTTACGACCGGCCGAAGAGCCTATTCGCGGCGCGCTTCTTCAGCGCGCTGAACGAGTTGCCGGGGTCTGTGGCTTCCGGCCGCGCGGTCACGCCGATCGCCGATTTCGGCTGTGGTGGGCAGCCCGAAGGCGCTTCCGTCGTGGTCGCCGTGCGTCCGCGGGGTGTGCTTCTGACAGAGGCCGACCAGGGCAAGAACGGCACGCCCGGGCGCATCCGCACGCGCTATTTCCTCGGCGAGGTTGAGCTCTTCGAGGTGGCGGTGGAGGGTCTTGAGACCTATCTCCTCGCCAAGGCGCGCGCCGGCGACGGGCTCGCGCCGGGAGCCGATGTCCAGGTCAGCTTCGACGAGCGCGACGTGTTAGTCTTTCCGGAAGGCGGCTAAGACCTTGCGATTGAAGGCGAGGGGCCGATTTGCAATAGTCCCGCCGCGGCCGGCGTAACGGGCGACCAGCGGGGGTTTTGGAGACAGATATGGGTAGTTTCTCGATTTGGCATTGGCTCATCGTACTCCTGCTCGTCATGGTGCTTTTCGGGCGCGGCAAGATTTCGGATCTGATGGGCGACGTGGCGAAGGGCATCAAATCCTTCAAGAAGGGCATGGCCGAGGACGACGACGACAAGCCGCACACGATCGATCACGATCCGACGCAGCCGATGGCGTCCGAGCCCGCCGAGAAAAAGACAAAGGCGAGCTGAGCGCGCTTAACGCGCCAGACCTAAGCGATGTTCGACATCGGCTGGAGTGAGCTTCTCGTCATCGCGGCGGTCGCGATCATCGTGGTTGGTCCGAAAGACCTGCCGCGGATGCTGAGAACGTTCGGCAAAACGATGGGGCAGGTGCGACGCACCGCCAACGACTTCAAGCGGCAATTCGACGAAGCGCTGCGCGAGGCGGAGCGCGAAGCCGGGCTTGAGGACGCGAAGAAGCAGATCACCGCCGCTGCGAAGCCGCTGACCGACGCGAAGAAGGACATCGACGCCACGATGCGCGCGGCCGAGAAGCCAATCCCTGCATCTACGCCCGAGCCGGACAAGACCGGCGACCATCCGCATCCGGCCGAGCCGGTGAAGACCGGTGCTGCAACACCGGCGCACGGGAGCGATGCGGCGTGAGCCAGGGAGACGACATCGAAGCCTCGAAGGCGCCGCTGATCGAGCATCTGATCGAGCTCCGGCAGCGGCTGATGCGCGCGATGATCGCGATCCTGATCGCCTTCCTCGTCTGCTTCTTCTTCGCAAGCCGCATCTTCAACATCCTGGTGATCCCCTACGAGCGCGCCGCGGGGCCGCTGCGTGAGATCAAGCTCATCTACACGGCGCCGCAGGAGTATTTCTTCACGCAGATGAAGCTCGCGCTCTTCGGCGCGCTGTTCATCGCCTTTCCGGTGATCGCCAACCAGATCTACAAGTTCGTCGCGCCGGGCCTCTACAAGAACGAGCGAAGAGCGTTCCTGCCGTTTCTGATCGCGACGCCGGTCCTTTTCGCGCTCGGCGCGATGCTCGTCTATTTCGCCGTCATGCCGCTGGCGCTGAAATTCTTCCTGTCGATGGAGCAGCACGGCGGGCCGGGGCGGGCGTCGATCGAGCTTCTGCCGAAGGTGAACGAATATCTCGGGCTGATCATGACGCTCATCTTCGCGTTCGGCCTGGTGTTCCAGCTTCCGGTGCTGATGACGCTTCTGGCGCGCGCCGGGATCATCACGACGGAGACGCTGAAGGGGAAGCGCAAGTGGGCGATCGTCATCGCCTTCATCGTGGCGGCGGTGCTGACGCCGCCTGACCCGGTCAGCCAGATCAGCCTCGCGCTGCCGACGATCGCGCTTTACGAGATATCGATTTTCGCGGTGCGCTACGTGGAGAGGTCGCGCCGCGCCGCCGAGGCGCAACGCGAGGCCGCCGACGCCGCAGCCTGAGGACTATAACGAGGCCTTTCGGCGCGACGCCCCGCGGCGGCGACCTAATCTCCCATCGCTAGAAGATCCTGCTCCAGCCCGGAATATGTGTCCGCCGGCACCCCCTGCTTGTGGAGGTTGGCGATGACAGCAAGCGCCTCTTCGCGGGCCGCCGCGCGATAGGGTCCACTCGTCCAGCCGACAATGTCCTTCAGGTTCTTCACAAGCTCGACCTGCCAATAGGCATTGGCCGGATCCAGCTCGATGAGCTCGCGGCGGATCGCCCGGGTCTCATCGAACATGCGCTCACCCTCCTCGGTCGCGCCAACGGCGTATTTCTGCGCACCCAGAGTTTTCAGCGCGCCGGCGAGGTTCCGCCACCAGCGTGTGTTGCGTGGTCCGGACTTGGTGAGCTGTCGGAGAATACCGATCCCCTCGTCGTAATCCGCCTGCATCCCCGCCGCATCGCCGCTCTTCAGCTTCACGTCCCCGATGCTGAAGAGGCTCGACGCCACGTCGCGCTGCCATTCGAGGTTTCCGGAATCAAGCTGCGCAAGCCTTCGGCGTGTGCCGAGGCTCTCTTCAAAGGCCGCCTGCGCGCCCGGCAGATCGTCGCCGCGGAGCTTGATCTCGCCGACCCGCTCCAGGCTGGCCGCGAGATCGCCGAGCCACTTCCTGTTGCCGGGATCGGATTGGACCAGACGACGATTGATGGTGAGCGCCTCCTCGAACGACGCTTTGGCGTCGGGCAGTCGCCCGTCGCCGAACTGAATGTCGCCGATGCTGTCCAGCGCCATGCCGACTTGGTGCAGCCACAGGAGATTGCCGGGATCGGTGGCGGCGATCTTGCGCCAGGTCGCAAGGCCCTCGGCAAAGGCATCGAGTGCGCCGTCGACCTGGCCCAAAGTGGCCTTCACGTCCGCGACGTGGATCAGCGACACCGCAAGCTCTTCCTGCCAGGCAACGTTCCCGGGGTCGGCGGCCATCAGTCGCCGCCCGATATCCACGCCTTCGGCATAGGCCGTAAGCGCTGAGGCAGAGTCTCCGGCGCGCCGCTTCAGGTCACCGATATCGTTGAGGGAGAGCGAGATGTGGTTCCAGATCGTCGGATCGTCCTTCAGCGCAACCACGAGCTTCCGGTCGAGAGCGAGGGCCGCGTTCAGCGACTGCAGCGCTTCGGCCGACTTTCCGATGCGGTAGTGGAGATCGCCGAGCTGTTGCAGCGCCTCCGCCAAAGAACGCTGGACGTCCAAATCGTCGGGGCGCTCCGCCAGCAAGCTCTTCGCCATGGCGATCGCCTGGCTGTAGGCGTCGAGTGCACCCGCGCTTTCGCCTGCCGATGCGTAGGTCGCGCCGAATTCCACGAACATGGCAACGCGGCTCCGCCGCAGGCTGTAATCGTGGGGCGCCGACTTGTTCAGTCGGTCGACCGCGGTCTCGAGGTCCGATAGAACTTTGCGGACGGTCTCGATTGGAACCCCGGCCGAGCCGCGCAGCCCCTGCGCGACCTGCGCGATCATGCCGTCGACGGTCTGCTTGGCGATGCCGAGATTTCGTTGCGCCTCCTCGTTCGCGGCAAGCTCCGCCGCGGCGTGCTGCCGCGAAAGCCAGCCGAGATAGCCGGCCGCGATAGCGACACCGAAGAACACCACGGCCGCCGCCGTCGTCAGCCGTTGCCGCAGTCGCGCGCGGTTTCCGGAAAGGGCGATAAAGGCGCGGGTCGCGGGAGAAATCTCGTCGCTGAAACGCTTCTGGATGCTCTCCGCCTCGGCCAGCCTCAACCCGTGCGGGATCAATAGGTCGCGCGCCTTGTCGGCGGCTTCCCATCGGCGGCGTTCGTCCTCCACCTCCTCGCGGATGCGGAAGAAATCGGCGTGCTCGGCGACGATTTCGCGCGCACGCCGCCAGCTGTTCAGCACGCGCTGATGCGCGATTCGCACGGAGCGGACGTTCTCGTCACCGCTCGTGAGCAATATGCGCGCGTCGATCAGCGCCTCGACCAGCCGCTCCGACGGCCGGTCGTGGGCGACGCGGTCGAAGCGGACCGTGCGGATCGTGAGCGGGGCGGCGTGGCCGCTGTCCTGGCCGCGGTCGGCCCCCATCCGCGACGGCGTCGCAAGCTCGCGCAAGAGGCGTGGCAGCGCTTGCTTCTCCGCCTCGCCGAGGCGCGCCAGCGCGCGCTCCGCCTCGTGGTCGATGGCGCCGTCGAGGCCCCCCATCGCCTCGTAGGCAGCGTGAGTGAGCCGTATCTCGCCGTCCACGTTGACGCGCTCCTCGAAGAGGCGATTCAGCGTGAACTGGACGAGCGGCAGGATGTCGGCGCGCTCCGCATCAGCAAGAAGGCGTTCGTCGAGGCTGCGGCCGTTCGCGTCGGTCTCGTAGACAAGCTCGGCGGCTTTGGCCGGGGCACGCACGATCTCCGCCAGGTCCGCCGGGCCCGGTGGCTGCAGATCGTAGGAAGCGCCTTCCGTCTTCAGCGCCAAGAGATCGGAAACGGCGATGTGCCGTTCGTAAAGATCGGCGCGGAGCGTGGTGATGACCCAGACGCGGCCGGTGCGGCAGAGATGGCGAAGGAGCGCTGCGAATTTCTGCCGGACCTCCTCGCGTACGTCCGCCCCCAAGAGCTCGTCGAGCTGGTCGACCAGCAGAAGCAGCGCGGCGCTGACCGGGCGCTCGTATCCGGCGGTGGCGCGCTCCTCTTCCGCCACCCGCTCCAGGGCATGCACGATAGGCCGCACGGCAGTTGAGTCCGCGTGCGCCAAGAGATCGGCCAGCTCGCGCAGCGTGCCGAACCCGTCCTCGGCAATCTCGGCGAGACCGGCACGGCAGCCGTCGCCTTCCGCCCCGTCATCGGCCCTGAGCAGCGCTTCGGCCAACGCGATGAACGGATCGCCGCCCTTCTCTCCCGGCCGCATGATGGCGACCCGCCAGACATCGACCCCGGGAACAACTCCCGGCGCGGTGAGGCGCGGTGCGAGGCCGGCGCGAGCGATCGAGGATTTGCCCGCACCGCTCGGGCCGATGACCATGAGGTAGGGCGTTCCGCGCTCGGCCGCCTCGTGCAAGGCGCTGACCGCCCGAGCGATGTCGCGCGAGCGGCCGAAGAACACCGACGCGTGCTTGGCGTCGAAGGCCTCAAGGCCGCGGAAGGGCGAGCCGCGAACGGCGATCGGCCATACGATGCTCCTGCCGTGCAGGATGCGCTCGGCGATCCATTGCCGAATCAGCGCCTCCGCTTTCGCCTCAAAATCGTCCGTGGAGTCGAAAGTCTGGAAAGCGGCCTTGAACTGCCCTTCCGAGGTGACAAACCACTTCGAGAAGAACGCCTTCACGCTCTCCCACTGGTGCTCGACGTGGCGGCGCTCGTCCGCGTCGTCCAGCCTGACCGTCGGCGGCTCCGCGTAGCGGAAGACGTAAACGTCGGGCAGCTCGGCCGTCTGCCGCTTCTCCAGCGCCGACAGAACTTCGTAGGCAGTGCCGCTCGGATAGGACTCTCCGGTCGGCATTTTGGGAAAATCGTTGGGGAGCGCGGTGCCGAGCCTGTGCCGCAGAATGCCGACGACGATCTCGCACTCCGACGCCTCGGGAATCTGCTTCTGGAAGGTCGTATGCGCCTTGTAGAACGAGGTTTCCCAGCGCACCGGGCGAATCGTCGCGATTCCACGGATCTCGCCGCTCAGCCGCTCGACCACCTGCGCGAGGCGCTTGCGCTCCATCAGCGCATCGTCCGGCGAGGAGACGAACAACCTTATTTCACGCAAGGATCCATCCCCTCCTGCGGCGCCCCCAAGAAACCCTTCATCCTACAACCAGCCGGGCTCTTCACGTACCGTGCGATCGCATCGGCGTCGCCATGTTAGCGCAGCAGCATGCCCCGCGTCCGCCAATCGCGCGGCTCTTTCAGGGGTTTCGTCGCATTCCGGCCCGGCTGCCGCGCGCCGTGTCATAAATCATGGTGGCGAAAGCCTTTCACACCGTCCGACGCGCGGCGACCCAAAGTCCGCGACGGCCGGCGCACTCGCTCCGGATCGGCAGGAGAGCGGCGCAGGCGGGCTTGACCCCGGCCTCCATTCCGCTACCCGTCACGCCGCCTCGACTGTTCCGGCGCGAATTGCCGGATGAAGTCCGGCAATGACGTTCAGAGGCAATCGCCGCTCATGCTCGATATTCGTTGGATCCGCGACAAACCGGAGGCGCTCGACGCCGCGCTGAAGAACCGCGGCGCGGAGCCGGCGGCTGAGCGGCTGATTGCGCTCGACGAGGCGCGGCGCGCGGCGATCCAGAAGCTGCAAGACATGCAGACCCGCCGCAACGCGGCGTCGAAGGAGATCGGGCAGGCGAAGGCGGCAAAGGAATTCCCACGCGCCGAAGCGCTGATGGGCGAGGTCGCGGCGCTGAAGGATCAGATGGCGGCGGCGCAGGAGGAGGAGCGGGCGGCTGAGAAGGCGCTGAACGACCTTCTCGCGACGATCCCGAACGTGCCGCTCCAAGATGTGCCGGTCGGCGACGAGACGGCGAACAAGGAAATCCGCGCTTGGGGCGACCCGCGCCGCGTCAACTGGGCGAAAGAGCATTTCGAGCTCGGCGAGGCGCTCGGCCAGATGGACTTTGAGACGGCCGCGAAGCTTTCCGGCTCACGCTTCGTCGTTCTGAAGAAGGGGCTCGCGCGCATGGAGCGCGCACTCGGCCAGTTCATGCTCGACCTCCACACCGAGGAGCACGGCTACACGGAAGTGCAGCCGCCGCTCTTGGTGAGCGACGACGCCATGTTAGGAACTGCTCAACTGCCCAAGTTTCGAGATGACCAGTACTTCAGCACGAGTGCAGAGGTTCTGACCGGCATTGAAGGCATTGTTCAGGAGGCACTGGATTTCGTGCGGATGGAGGCGAAAGAGGAAGAGTGGCGAGATAACCTGAACCGACTCCTCAGAAATATGCATGTCCATGGATTCGGCCCTGAGGCGATCCAAGGTGCTGTTCAGAGCGCGATCGCAAAACGCCCAATCGCAGAGGCTGCCGAACTCCAGACAGTTTTCAGTGAGCCGCGGAAGGCACGGTTTTGGCTCATTCCCACCGCCGAAGTGCCGCTCACCAATCTCGTTCGCGAGTCGATCCTCTCCGAGGAAGAACTTCCGATCCGCGTGACCGCGCTCACGCCGTGCTTCCGCTCCGAGGCGGGCTCCGCCGGCAAGGACACGCGCGGGATGCTGCGGCAGCACCAATTCGACAAGGTCGAGCTCGTCTCCATCACCACGCCGGAGAAGAGCCTCGAAGAGCACGAGCGCATGACGATGTGCGCCGAAGAAGTGCTGCGCCGGCTCGACGTTGCCTATCGCGTCGTGGTGCTCTCGACCGGCGACATGGGTTTTTCAGCGCAGAAGACTTACGATCTCGAAGTCTGGCTGCCGGGGCAGAAGGCGTTCCGCGAGATTTCCTCCTGCTCAGTCTGCGGCGATTTCCAGGCGCGCCGCATGCAGGCGCGCTTCAAGGGCAAGAACGACAAGAACCCGCGCTTCGTCCACACGCTGAACGGCTCCGGCGTCGCCGTCGGCCGCGCGCTGATCGCGGTCATGGAGACTTACCAGAACGAGGATGGCTCGATCACCGTCCCCGACGTGCTCCGCCCCTACATGGGCGGCGTGGAGAAGATCGACGCCTAGCTTGTTCCTCTCCCCATCGGGGAGAGGTCGACCGAGCGAAGCGGAGCTCGGGTGAGGGGGAAGACCTCACTCGACAACCCCCTCACCCGTCGCCTTCGGCGATACCCTCTCCCCGATGGGGAGAGGAACGGAGCCCTCCGCACAACACATGTGCGCGGCATCACTGCACTCCGAAGCCCTCTCTTAACCATCATCAGGCAATATTTGGCGCGATGAGCGCCGAGCCGGCATTCGCCCCCGAACGGGCCGAAGAACCAGTCTTCGAGGAAGACGAGGAGACGCAGGTCCATGCGGCTCAGCTCGTCCTCAGGCTGCGCGGCATAGGGATCGCCGAGGTCGCGGTGCTCCGCGCCATGGAAACCGTGCCACGCACTCTCTTCGTTCGCCCGGAGCTGCGCCACCGCGCCTATGCCGAGCATGCGCTTCCGATCGACTGCGGGCAGACGATCCCGGCGCCGATGCTCGTCGGCGCCATCACCGCGGAGCTCGACCTTTCGGACCGCCACGGCGTCCTCGAGATCGGCACCGGCTCCGGCTACCACACCGCAGTCCTGGCGCGGCTTTCGCGCCGCGTGACCACGATCGAGCGCTTCCGCACGCTCACCCGTGCCGCCGAGGCGCGTTTCCAGGCGCTCGGCATCCGCAACATCAGCACGCTCGTCGGCGACGGGCTGCACGGCTGGCGGCAGCAGGCGCCGTTCGACCGCATCCTGGTCGGCGCGGCGTGCTCCGAGCCGCCCGTCAAGCTCATCATGCAGCTCTCCGACACCGGGGTCCTGATCGCGCCGATCGAGCCGGCGAGGGGGCCGCAGCGGCTGACGCTTTTCCAGCGGATCGGGATGAACGTCGACACGCGCGACCTCGGTCCGTGCCGTTTTTCTGCGATTGTCCCCGCTCCGACGCTGAACCTTTAACCCGTTGTCAACCCTGCTGCCCCTTTAATTCCAGCTCCGATCGTCTTCGAGTTCCGAGTAGGGGGACGCCACCGTGCGTACGGCATTTCTTCCGGCCCAAAAATCCGCCCCGCTGAGCATCAGCCTCGTTGCGCTCCTCGCCGGGCTTGGCGCGTGCAGCAACATCGACTCGCTCCGCTCGCCGGTCTTCACCGGGTCGACCAACAATCAGCAGCAGATCATCGGAACGGCGTCGCCGCTCGGCAACACCTATGTCGGGCCGCAGACCGCCGGCGTCCAAGGCGCCGACCTTCCGCCGCCGCAAGGCGCCGCCACCCAGTACCCGCAATACGCCGCGGCACCGACCTACGCGCCGGCGACAGCCTATTCCGCTCCGCAGTCCCCGCGGCCGCAGCCCTATACGCCGCCCGGCGCTCACACCGCGAACGCCGCGCCGACGCCGGTCGCGAAGCTTGCCTCCGCCGAGCCCGGGCACATGCAGGTCGGCGCACCGCCGACGACGCTCAACGCGGAAGCGGCGCAGCTCGATCGGCGCAATTCGCACGGCGTTGCGACCACGCATCTCGTGCAGCCCGGCGACACCGCCTGGAATATCGCGCAGCGCTACGGCATCACCGTCAGCCAGCTTGCCGCCGCAAACGGCGGCTCGACCAACGTCCGCCTCGGCGAGCGGCTCGTCATTCCGGCCAGCGGCCGCGAGCAGGGCGTGCAGCTTGCCAGCCTGAACCCGGCAGAGATCCCGCAGGAGGCTCCGGCCGCGCGCATGCCGGAGGTCCCAGCCGCAGTGGCGACGCGCGCTCCGCCCGCGGCACCGGAAACCGCGCCGGCACCGCAGGTCGCGGTTGCGCCGCAGACCGGCAATGCCGGCTCGCTTGCACCGGTCGCGCCGGAGCCCACCATCGCCGCGACCGAAGGCTTCCGCTGGCCGGTCCGCGGCCGCATCATCTCCGGCTTCGGCAAGAAGCCGAACGGCGAGCGCAACGACGGCATCAATCTCGCCGTGCCGGAAGGCACGTCGGTCAAGGCGGCCGAGGACGGCACCGTCATCTATGCCGGCAACGAGCTCAAGAGCTACGGCAACCTCGTGCTGATCCGCCACGCCAACGGTTGGGTCTCCGCCTACGCCCACAACAGCAAGCTTGAGGTGAAGCGTGGCGACCAGGTGAAGCGCGGGCAGGTGATCGCGCTTTCAGGCATGACAGGTGGCGTGACCACGCCCCAGGTCCATTTCGAGCTTAGGAAGGACGCAGCTCCCGTCGATCCGCTGCAGCATCTGAGCGACACCTAGGCCGGTTTCCGCTCAACCCTGTCGTCATTGCCGGATCCGTTCCGGCAATCCATTCCCGGGTTGGGGCGTTGTGCAGGCGTACGGAATGGATGCCCGGGTCAAACCGGGCATGACGACAGGGTGGGCGCCCAAGCGGACGACCCTCCCTATCGCGCAGATTGTTGGGTCTGCGCAAGCATGGTGCGGAAGCGCTTGAGCGCAATCGCCAGAAAAACCGCCCCCAAACCGGCGAGAACGGCCATGTGCGGCCAAACGACGTCGATGCCGGCGCCCCGGCAAAGCACCGACTGGGCGAACTTTACGAAATGCATGGCCGGCGATACCTGCACGGCCATCTGAACCGGCGCGGGCATGCTTTCGAGCGGCGAGGGGCCGCCTGAGAGCATGTTCAGCGTCAGGAACACCGGGATCGCCAGAAGCGCGAATTGCGGCATGGTGTTCGCGATCGTGGCAAGCAATATGCCGAGCGACGCGATGGCGAACAAGATAGATCGCAGTTCCGAACAGGAAGAGCGGGATCGAGCCGGCAATCGGCACCTGCAGCACGTGCCCGATGACGATCCGGAGCGCCAGGGCCGAGGCGATGAGCACGATTACCGCGTTCGCCCAGATCTTGGCCGCAGCGATCTCGCTCGGCCTGACCGGCATGACCAGGAGATGCTCGATCGTGCCGCGCTCGCGCTCGCGGATCACCGCGGCGCCGACGAGGAGGATCGACAGCATCGTAATGTTCTGCAGCAACGCGTCGATGGCGTTGTACCAGACGCCCTCCAGGTTCGGATTGAAGAACGCGCGGGAGACGCCGGTCACCGGCATCTGGCTCGCGATGCCGCGCGATTGCAGATAATTCGTCGTCTCCTGCTGGACGATCGATTCAACGTAGCCGCTGCCGACGGCGGCCTGCGTCATCGCTGTCGCGTCGATGTTGAGCTGCAGCGCCGGATCGCGCCCGGCCAGAACGTCGGCCTCGAAGTGCGGCGGGATGTCGAGCACGAAAGAGTAGCTGCCCTTATCCATCGCAGGGTCGACCGCGGCGCGATCGATGATCGCCGGGCGACGGAAATACGGTTCGAGCAGAGCGTCGTAGATGCGGGCAGAGAGGGCGGAGCGGTCGGAGTTGACGATCGCGATCGGCGCGTCGGCGACCTCGGTCTTAATCCCCGTCGCCTCGCTGTAGATGCTGAACGAGAACGAATAGACGATGAAGATCGCAAGGACAGTGTCGCTGGCAAGGCTCGCAAATTCCTTCAGGCCCAGATGCAGGACGTTCATGAACCAGCGGTGCATGTCAGACGTCCTGCTTGCGGAGGAACCGGCTCGCGGCGAACAGGTAGATGCAGCCGAACGCGAAGAGGATCATGTATTCGGGGTAGAAGGCGTCGAAGCCGCGCGCCTTGGTGATCGTGCCGAGACCGATGTCCTGGAACCACAGCGACGGGAAGCTCATGCCGATGACCCGGCCGCTCTTGTCGAGCCCGGCGGTCGGATAGAGGTAGCCGGAGAAATTGATTGCCGGGACGGTGCTGACGATCGCCGCAACGACGATCGCGGCGACCTGCGAGCGCACGAAGGCGGAGATCAGGATTCCAAGCGCCGTGATCGCGAAGGCGTAGAGGAAGGCGCCGAGGAGGAGCGCCAGGATCGAGCCTTTCACGACGACCCCGAAGACGAGACCGGCGAGCACCATCAGGCTCAGAAAGCTCATGAATCCGGTGACGACGTAAGGCGCCTGCTTGCCGATCAGGAACTCACCAACGGACGCAGGCGATGCGTAGAGGTTGGTGATCGAGCCGATTTCGCGCTCGCGCACCACGCCGAGCGCCGCGAGCATGGTGGAGAAGAGCACCAGGAAGATCATGATCAGGCCGGGTGTCAGCGCGAACACGCTGCGGAAATCCTGGTTGTAGCGAAAGCGCGGCGCGACGCTCGCGGCGGTCACGTCGGGGACGCGGCCGGTGGTCCTGCGGGCGAGGTCCTGGACATAGGAGAGCAGGATACCGTCGACGTAGTTGCGCGTCGTCTCGGCGCGGAACGGCGTCGCGCCGTCGATGAAGAACGCCACTTCGAGCCGGCGGCCAGCGAGGAGGTCGCGCCCGAAACCCGGCGGAATGCTGATCGCGAGCCGCAGATCGCCGGCGCGGAGGCGCCGGTCGATATCCGCCTCGCTCGTCAAGATCGGGCGTTCGCGAAAATAGCGCGAGCCGGAGAAGGCTTCGATCAATTGCCGGCTGTCGGCGCTCTGGTCGCGGTCGAGCACGGCAAAGGACAAGTTCTCGACGTCGAAGGTAATGCCGTAGCTGAACGTCAAAAGCAGGATCAGCGGTCCCAGCAGCGCAAAGCTCAGGCGCACCCAGTCGCGCAACAGCTCGCGCACTTCGCGGTAGGCGAAGGCCCAGATGCGCTGCAGCGATCCGCGCAGGCTGCCGGCGCGTCGGGAGCTCGGGCGCTTCTCGCCGCGCGGCGCCTGCACATCGATGCGCGGCGTCACGGCGCCGGCTCCGTCGGGGTCGGCCTCCTCGAGATAGGCGATGAACGCTTCCTCGAGGCTCGGGGCGCCCTTGGCGCGACGCAATTCGTCCGGTGTTCCGACGGCGAGAACGCGGCCCGCGTGCATCAGCGAGATGCGGTCGCAGCGCTCGGCCTCGTTCATGAAGTGCGTCGAGATGAAGATGGTGACGGCGTCGCGCCGCGAGAGGTCATGCAGCAGCGACCAGAACATATCGCGCGCTGTGGGATCGACGCCGGATGTCGGCTCGTCGAGGATCAGCACCTCCGGCCGGTGCAGACAAGCGGCGGCGAGCTGAAGCCGCTGCCGCATGCCGAGCGGCAGATGCGATGGCTTCTGGTCTGCCGCATCGACGAGGCCGAAATAGCGGAGCGCATCCTCGACGCGCGCTTGAATCTCACTCCTTGGGATGCGGTAGATCTCGGCGTGGAGCTTCAGGTTCGCGCGGACCGTCAGCTCCTCGTAAAGCGAGAAGGACTGCGACATGTAGCCGACCCTGAGCCGCGCTTCGCCGTCGCGCGCTTCGACTGGCCGCCCGAGCAGCTCGGCCCGCCCCTCGCTGATATCGAGGAGGCCCGTCAGCATCTTCATCGTGGTGGTCTTGCCGCAACCGTTCGAGCCCAGGAATCCGAAGATCTCGCCGCGGCGGATGCTGAAGCTCACGTGATCGACGGCGGTGAAGCTGCCGAATCGCCGCGTCAGATTCTCCGCCACGATCGCCGGCGGACCGCCGGCATGGAGTTCCAATGGCGCGGGCGGCGCCTCCGGCGACTTCGCCTTGCCGTGCAGCGCGACGTAGGCCTCCTCGAGCGTGTGGGAGCCGGTCCGCGCAAGGATCTCTGCGGTCGTGCCATCAGCGAACACGCGTCCTTCGTCGATCGCCACAACCCGGTCGAAGCGCGCGGCCTCTTCCATGTAGGCCGTGGCGACCAGGATGGTGAGCTCCGGCCGCTCCGCCTTGATGCTGTCGATCAGCCGCCAGAACTGCCTTCGCGACAGCGGATCGACGCCGGTCGTCGGCTCGTCGAGAATGAGAAGGTCGGGGTCGTGCACCAACGTGCAGCACAAGGAGAGCTTCTGCTTCATTCCGCCGGAAAGCTTTCCGGCGGGTCTGTCAGGGAAGGGGCTCAAGCCCGTCGCGACGAGCAGCCGCTCGATGCGCACGCGGCGCTCCTCGGCGGACAGCCCGAAGAGGCGGCCGAAATAGTCGATGTTCTCGTTGACCGAGAGGCTTGGGTAGAGATTGCGGCCGAGACCCTGCGGCATGTACGCGAGGCGCTGCATGATGGCGTCGCGATGCGCGCGCGAAGCGATGTCGCCACCGAGCGTGCGGACGCTTCCCGACTGCAAGCGCTTCACGCCGGCAATCAGTGCAAGCAGCGTCGACTTGCCGACACCATCCGGACCGACGAACGCGGTCGATGTGCCGGCCTCCACGGTGAGGCTCACATCGGCAAGCGCAGTCACCTTGCCGTAGCGGTGGGCGACGCCGGCTAGCTCGACCGCAAGCGCCTCAGGAGGAGGGGGAGACATCGGGGAGCCGCACGGCAAGCCGAGCGGGCCACGCTGCGTTCGCCGTGATCTGGACATACGCGTTGCCGGTCAGCCCGGCCTTCACGTAGTCGCGGTACGTCTCAAGCAGCTTCGGGTCGATCGAGAGCTTGACCCGATACATGAGCTTCTGGCGCTCGTTCGTCGTCTCGACCGCCTTCGGCGTGAACTGCGCTTCCCCTGCCACGAAGGACACGGTGGCCGGGAAGACGGAGTCGGGCACGGCATCGAGCACGATGCGGGCGTCCGACCCCAGCGCCACCCGGCCGGCCTCGCCGGTCGGCAGGAAGATCGTCATGAACACGTCGGAAAGATCGAGGATCGTGACCAGGCGCCCGCCTGCGGCGACGACCTCGCCGGGCTGGACAAGCTTGTACTCGACGCGGCCGGAGACGGGCGTCGTCAGCTCCGAATCATCGAGCATCGCCTCGATCTGAGCGACCTGCGCATCGGCCGCCTGCTTCGTCGCATTCGCCTCAACCAGCGCAGCCTGGGCCGCCTGAAGCTGTGCCGCGGCGACGAGATTTTCGGCGCGGCGGCGATCGACGTCGGCCTTCGACCCGACAGCGGTCTGCGCGAGCTCCTCCGCCCGTCCCATCTCGATCTCGGCCAAATCGTTCTGGGCTTTCCGCGTGGCGATATCGGCTTCTGCGCGGCCGATGCTCGCGAGCGCCTGTTGGACCGCCGCCTTGGCGCCGGCGAGTTGCGCCTTAAGCTCCGCAGTGTCGAGCCGCGCGATGACCTCTCCGGCTTTGACTGAGTCGCCTTCTTTCACGTCGATTTCGGCCACGCGTCCGGCGAGCTTCGAGGCGATGTCGACGCGCGTCACCTCGACACGACCGTTGGCGGTCGCTAGCCCCTCGGGCGTGCGCACCGCTGCAGTGTGTTCCCAATAGAGGAAGCCCCCGGCCGAAAGCACCAGCACGGCGGCTATGGCGAAAACTGCCGGACCACGCACCGCCTACCTCGCCCTTTCGCACAACCGGGAATTGGTCGGGCAGGCTCTAAGTGTCCGCCGCCTCAGCGCCTTGAGCTAAGTCAATCGGACCGCTCTCGGCGCATCACGCTCCCTCCAGCCTGACGCCCTTTCGGCCGGCGAGGTCCTGCACGAACTGCCAGGCGACGCGGCCGGAGCGGCTGCCGCGCGTGGTCGCCCATTCGAGCGCCTCGGCGCGCCATTCCTCTGCCTCGGCCGGGATGGCGAAATGATCGACGTAGCCCGCCACCATGGCGAGGTATTCGTCCTGACTGCAGTTGTGAAAGCCGAGCCAGAGGCCGAAGCGGTCGGACAGCGACACCTTCTCCTGCACCGCATCGGACGGGTTGATGGCGGTGGAGCGCTCGTTCTCCAGCATCTCGCGCGGCATCAAATGGCGGCGGTTCGAGGTGGCGTAGAAGACGACGTTGTCGGGCCGGCCTTCGATGCCGCCTTCGAGCGCCGCCTTCAGCGACTTGTAGGAGGCGTCGCCGGCGTCGAAGGAGAGATCGTCGCAGAAGAGGATGAAGCGCTCGCCGTTGTCGCGGAGGAGCCCCATCAGAAGGGGAAGCGTCTCGATATCCTCGCGGTGGATCTCGATCAGCTTGAGGGGCGTGGCCTCAGCCGGCAGCCCCTCGGCGACGGCGGCGTGTACTGCCTTGACGAGGGAGCTCTTGCCCATGCCGCGCGCGCCCCAAAGGAGGGCGTTGTTGGCCGGCAGTCCGGAAGCGAAGCGGCTGGTGTTGTCGATCAGGATGTCGCGCGACCGGTCGATTCCCTTCAGAAGCGGGAGCGCGACGCGGCTGACCTTCGTGACCGGCTTCAGATGCGGCGGGTCGGCGTGCCAGACGAACGCCTCCGCGGCCGAAAAATCGGTCGCGGCGGACGGCTTCGGCGCGAGCCGCTCCAGCGCCGCGGCGATCCGTTCGAGCACGTCCAGCGTCGGGTTGAAGCTTTCCTGCAAAACGTGGGCTCCCAGGCTCCCGGAAAGGCGCGATATCATGCCGAAACCGTGCGGCAAAGGGCCGTCCGCGCTGAGGGTTGCGGAGTTGCAATGGCCCCGCCCCTGACTATAGTCCGCGCCAATTCAAGGGCCGCGGCCCGCTTTAGAGGGAAGATCGGCCTTCATGTGGGTCACTCCGGCCTTTGCACAGACTGCTGGCGGCGGCAGCAGCTTCGACATCATGACGACGCTGCTGCCGTTCGCGCTCATTTTCGTCATAATGTACTTCCTCATCCTGCGCCCGCAGCGGCAGACGCAGAAGCGGCGCGAGGACATGCTGAAGGCGGTCCGCCGCGGCGACACGGTGGTCACCAATGGCGGCATCGTCGGTAAGGTGACGAAGGTTGTCGACGACCACGAGGTCGAGCTGCAGATCGCCGAGGGCGTGAAGGTGCGCGCGATGCGCAGCATGATCGCCGAAGTCAGGACGAAAGCCGAGCCGGTGGCCTCCAACACGAACTAGCGCGGAGACTGGCGCGGCTCTGAAAGACCAACAGCAATGCTCTATTTCCAGCGCTGGAAGATAGCGCTCATCCTGTTCGTGGCGTTGGCAGGCATCGTCGCCACGATCCCGAACTTCTTCTCCGCCGAGACGGTGGCGTCCTGGCCGAACTTCCTGCCGAAGCGACAGATCGTGCTTGGCCTCGACCTGCGCGGCGGGGCGCATCTGCTCCTCGAAGTGAACCGCGACAGCCTGGTCAAGGATCGCGTGAAGACGCTTGAGGACGACGTCCGGCAGGCGCTGCGCGAGCAGCGGATCGGATACCGCGGGCTCGACGCGCGTGGCCAGAATGTGTCGTTCACACTGCGCGATTCCGCCGACGCGGAGAAGGCGGTCGCCGCGCTTCAGCCGCTCGCAGCGCCAGTCCAGTCGGGCCTCTTCGGGCAGGGCGCGCTCCGCGAGGTCTCGGTCTCGCAAAATGGCGACCGGATCACCGCCGCGCTCACCGACGCCGGCATCGAGCAGCGCATGCGCTCGGCGGTCACGCAGAGCGTGCAGGTGCTCGACCGGCGTCTCAACGCGCTCGGCACCACCGAGCCTTCCATTCAGGCGCAGGGGAGCGACCGCATTCTCGTCGAGGTGCCGGGGCTGCAGGACACCAAGCAGCTCAAGCAGATTCTCGGACAGACCGCGCGCATGACCTTCCACATGGAATGCAGCCAGGCTTCGAGCGACGGCGTGACACCGCCGCCCGGCTGCGAGAAGGTGGAAGCGGCGACGGCCGGTGAGCCGCCGATGATGGTCGAATCGCGCGCGCTCCTGTCCGGCGACGACCTTGCCGACGCGCAGCCCTCGTTCCATCAGCAGACCGGGCAGCCGATCGTCACCTTCCGTTTCAACACACGCGGCGCGCGCATCTTCGCCGACGTAACGCAGCAGAATGTCGGCCGCCGCTTCGCCGTCGTGCTCGACGGTAAGTACATTACGGCGCCGGTCATTCGCGACGCCATCCTCGGCGGCTCCGGCCTGATCGAAGGCAATTTCACGGTGGAGAGCGCGCAGAACCTTGCGGTGCTGCTGCGCGCCGGTGCGCTTCCCGCCGACCTCACGATCGTGGAAGAGCGCACGGTCGGCCCGAGCCTCGGGCAGGATTCGATCCGCGCAGGCGAGATCGCCGCGGTCGTCGGCCTTGCGGCGGTCGTCTTCTTTATGGCCGTCTGCTACGGCATTCTCGGCGTGTTCGCCGATATCGCCATGATCGTGAACACCTTCCTGATGTTCGGATTCATCACCGCCTCGGGCGCCACGCTGACGCTTCCCGGCATCGCCGGCATCGTCTTGACCATGGGCATGGCGGTCGATGCCAACGTGCTGATCTATGAGCGCATGCGCGAGGAGCACCATCTCGGGCGCTCCACCATCGCCTCGTTCGAGTCCGGCTTCTCGCGTGCCTTCGCGACGATCATCGACTCGCACTTGACTGCGCTCATCGCCGCGCTCGCATTGTTTGCGCTCGGCGCCGGGCCGATCCGCGGCTTCGCCGTGGCCTTCGCCATCGGCATTATCTGCACGCTCTTCACCGCCTATCTGATGACGCGGCTGATCGTCGCGACGTGGGTGCGCTATGCGCGCCCGAAGACCGTTCCGCTTTAGGCCCCGCCATGCCCCTCCGCATCGTCCCCGACGGCACGAAAATCCCCTTCATGCGGCTTGCGCGTATCCGCACGCCGATCTCGCTTGTCCTCGTCGTCTTGTCCATCGTGCTGTTCTTCACGGTCGGGCTCAACGAAGGCATCGACTTCAAGGGCGGGACGATGATCGAGGTGCGCCACAAGGGAGGGCCAGCCGAGCTTGCGCAGATTCGTTCTTCCGTCACATCGCTCAATCTCGGCGACGTCGAGGTGCAGGGAATTGGCGAGCCGACCGACGTCCTGATCCGCGTCGCGATGCAGCCTGGCGGCGACGCGGCGCAGGAGGCCGTGGTCCAGAAAGTGCAGTCCACGCTCGGCTCGAGCGACTACGAATACCGCCGCGTCGAGGTGGTCGGCCCGCGTGTCTCGGGCGAACTGGCGCGAACAGGTCTCATCGCGACCGTGTTCACCATCATTGGCATCATGGTCTACATCTGGTTCCGCTTCGAGTGGCAGTTCGCCGTCGGCGCCGTCGCCACGCTGGTGCATGACGCGATCCTGACGATCGGCTTCTTCGCGGCGACGCAGATCGACTTCAACCTCTCTTCGATCGCCGCGATCCTGACCATCCTTGGCTATTCGCTGAACGACACCGTCGTCATCTTCGATCGCATTCGCGAGCTGCTGCGCCGCTACAAGCAGATGCCGCTCGGCGACCTGATCGACCTTGCGACCAACCAGACGCTGGCGCGCACGATCATGACGTCGCTGACGACGCTGCTCGCGCTTTTCGCGCTCTTCTTCTTCGGTGGCGAGGTGATCCGCTCCTTCACGGCAGCGATGCTTTGGGGCGTCTTCATCGCCACCGCGTCCTCGATCTTCATCGGCGGCCCGATTCTGATCTACTTCAACCTGCGACCGCGCATAGAATCCGGCGCGAGCGCCTCCAAGCCCGCCGGCGCCGCCAAGGCCTGACATGTCGGAGAGCGGCGGCGGCTTCCTGATGGAGCCGGCCCGCTTTCCGGGCCGCGCGCCGATCGAGGCCTACGGCAACGGCGGCTTCCGCTTCGCCGACATGTCGCACCGCGGCTCTATCCTGGCGCTGCCGAACGGAATCGAGGCGTGGCCGGTTAAAGACGCCTCCGAGATCACGGCCGAGGCGCTCAGCCGGCTGATCGCCGAGGCGGCGGCAATCGACATTCTCCTCATCGGAACGGGCGCGGCGATGACGCCGCTTCCCCGCGCGACGCGCGAGGCGCTCGAAGCGGCCGGGCTCTTCCCGGAGCTGATGTCGACCGGCGCGGCGGTCCGGACCTACAACGTGCTCCTCTCGGAGGAGCGCGCCGTCGCTGCGGCGCTGATCGCCGTGGAGAGCACTCGGTGAACCGAACAGACGACAGGGCCGAGCGTAACCTCCCCGTTGAGGGGAGGTCGAAATCTGCAAGCCATCGGCGCGGCAGATTTCGGGTGGGGGGAGAGACGCCCCGACTTCTGCCCTCCTCCCGAAGCTCGCTCCGCTTCGCTTTGCGAACTTCGACCTCCCCTCGAGGGGGAGGTTAAGGCCATCGAGCGGCGTGCCCGATGGCCAACGACGCTTCAGCCGACGACGTCGCCTATGTCACGGCGCTCGTGCGGGCGCACGATCTGCCGCGTTACTACGCGGCGCTCTTCGCGCCACGGGAAGCACGCGACGCGCTCCTCGCGATCTATGGCTTCGCGGCCGAGATCGCGCGCGTGCCGAACCAGGTGCGCGAGCCGACCCTCGGCGCGATCAGGCTGAAATGGTGGAGCGAAGCGCTTGCCGAGGCGGTCAGGCGGGACGGGGCGGGCGAGACGCCGGCGCTTCGCGCGGCGGCCGGCGCTATCGTCCGGCACGCATTGCCGCTTGCCGCGTTCGAGGCGCTGATCGAGGCGCGCAGCGCCGACCTCTATTCCGATCCGCCGGCGACGCTGACCGATCTCGAAGGCCGAATGGGTGAGACGGAATCCGCGCTCTTCCAGATGGCGGCGATCGTCCTCGGCGCAGCCGGCACCGACACGGCGGATGCCGCCGGCCACGCCGGCGTCGCCTACGGCATTGCCCGCGGACTCGCGACGTTCGCGCCGGAGCGGGCGCGCGGCCGCACAATCCTACCCGAAGATGTCCTTGCTCAGTCCGGCCTTGCAGCGACGGAGATCTTTGCTTCAACCCCGCCAGGCGCGCTTCCCGACGCAGTCGCGCGACTGACGGAAGCCGCGCGCGGACACCTCGCGCACGCAAGAGCGCTGGTCGCGGAGCTTGACCGGCCGATCCGACCGGCGTTCTTGCCGCTTGCCGCAGTGCCGCCACTCTTGGCGCGGATTGAGCGGCTTGGCCCGGCAATCGCGGAGCGCCACGCGAGCGTCTCGGACCTCGAAGGTCTATTGCGCATCGGGCTTGCGCATCTCACCGGCCTTGGGAGGGGCTAGGATGCCAGTGCGAGCCTGGATCGAGCGCCTTTGGGGATGGCGCGCGGCGGTTCTGGTCGGGATTGGCCGTTTTCCGGTTTCGCTCGCCGCGCTCGCGGTTTTCGTGTTCCTAGTCAATCTCGACATCGCCGACCTCTATCTGATCGACGGCGACGTCTTCCTTCGCGTGTTCGCGCTTTGCGGCGGCGCCGCGGCGATCTCCGCGGCGATCGTGCTCTACGGGGAGCGAGCCGGCGTTCCGCCGCGGACGCGCCACGCGGCTTCGGCGATTGCCGCAGTTGTTGTCGCGCTGGCGATGTGGTTCTGGCAGCCGCTCGGCGTTGCGCCGCCGGCCCTTTTGATGGCGTTGGCGATTGCCGTTCCGCTTGCGCCCTATGCGCGCTCGAATGCGGGGTTCTGGGACTTTATCTGGCGGCTGGTCTTCGCGGCGGCTCTCGCTTTCGTCGCGGTCGTGCTTTTCTGCGCCGGCGTCTCGGCGATCCTCGCGAGCCTCGACTATCTCTTCTCCGTCGACGTCCCCGGCTCGCTCTACGGCCACGTGTGGTCGATCGGGCTCGGCTTTGTCGGGCCGCTTGTCGCGCTCTCTCTGATCCCGGAGCGCTTCCCCGAGCGTGACACCGATGAGCGAAGCGCCATCCTCGATTCGGGCATTCCGCTCATCTCCGATTTCGTCGCCGTTCCGCTGCTCGCCGTCTATGCGCTGATCCTGCACGCCTATGCGCTGAAGATCGCTCTGACCGGCGAAGTCCCGCGCAACCAGATCGGCTGGATGGTGCTGAGCTTCGGGATGGCGACGCTGCTCCTGAAGGTCGTCGTGCATCCGCTCGCGGCAATCGCGCGCGTGCCCACACGGCTCTTTCTGAAGGCCTGGTTTGCTCTCCTCGTCGTGCCGCTTGCGCTGCTAGCATTCGCGGTGTGGCAGCGGATCGCCGCATACGGGCTGACGCCGGAACGCTATCTGCTGGTGCTTTTCGCAATCTTCCTCGCGCTTGTGCTTATGGCGCAGATCGACGCGCGGCTTCGTCGCGACATCCGCGTCATCCCGGTGCTCGGCGGGCTTTGCCTGCTCCTCGCAAGCTTCGGACCGTGGGGGATGATCGAGGCTTCGGCCGCGTCACAGACTGCACGCCTGAAGACGATTCTAAGTAACGCCGGCGCGCTTCAGGACGGGCGGCTGAAGGACCAGCCGACCTGGGAGCTTCCCGCGGCGACCGACGCACAGTCGATCGTCTACATCCTCGATCGCCTCGGGCAGATCCGGCGTCTCAGACCGCTCTTCGAGGGCCGAAGTGACAACCCGTTTGCGACCGCGCTTTCCGACGTCGACAACCAGGATCGCTACGGCACGCGCGTCGCGAAGGCCCTCAACGTCGCCGAGTTGCCTCAGCCGGTCGATACGAGCGGCACATTCTGGATCGCGCCGGGCCAGTCGGGCGCGGTCGCCTTCGACGGATACGACGTCGTCGTGCCCGCGCTCTTTTGGGGCTCCGGCGCGAGCCGCTCGATCGGCGATCCCGCACTTCTCATTGAAGAGACTTCCGCGGCGCTCACCATCGCCGAAGGCAGCACGCGCGTCGTCGTCACGGCCGATGCGCTTCGCCCGGCGATCGACGAACGAGTCGCGGCGATCAGGAAAGACGAGAAGGCTGTACAGCCGCCGCTCTTCATCGAGCTTAAGATCAACGGCAAAGCGATCGGAA
The DNA here is from genome assembly GCA_963761005.1 of uncultured Alphaproteobacteria bacterium. Taxonomy (GTDB): domain Bacteria; phylum Pseudomonadota; class Alphaproteobacteria; order Rhizobiales; family Afifellaceae; genus DASWJZ01. The sequence goes on along the minus strand of CAVXFK010000010.1, from coordinate 116,175 downwards.
TGCTGTTCGATGGCGTCGGCGGGCGGAGCAGCGCAAGCGAGTTCACCGTCAACTCGGGCCGCGTCGATCTCTTCCTGCGGCGGGCCGACTGGACGGACTGATCAGGCGGCAAGCCGTTTCGTCGTGCCGAGCCATAACTCGAAGTCGCGCTGCGCGCGGCGCGACAGTGCGCGTTTGCGGGCGATTGTCTTCGCGGTGCCGCGCAAGCGGTTGCCGGCCTCGTCTCTGACCGGCTGATCGATCGGCGGGAAAAGGCCAAAATTCACGTTCATCGGCTGGAAGTCGCGCGTCGTTTCGCCGGGCAGGGCGAGTCTTCCCGTGACGTGGCCGAGGATCGCGCCGTGCGCCGTCGTGACGGGCGGCGCGACGGGCGCGTGGCCAAGCGCTTCGGCCGCCGCGAAGCGCGCCGCTATCAGGCCCATCGCGGCGGACTCCACGTAGCCCTCGCAGCCGGTGATCTGCCCGGCGAAGCGGATGTGCGGCCTAGCTTTGAGCCGAAGCGTCTCGTCGAGAAGGAGCGGCGAATTCAGGAAGGTGTTGCGATGCAGCCCGCCGAGCCGCGCGAACTCTGCGTTCTCTAGGCCGGGGATCGTGCGGAAAAGGCGCACCTGCTCGCCGTGCTTCATCTTGGTCTGGAAGCCGACCATGTTGAAGAGCGAGCCGATTGCGTTGTCCTGTCGAAGCTGCACGACCGCATAGGGTTTTTCTTGCGGCTTGTGGCGGTTGGTGAGGCCCATCGGCTTCATCGGCCCGTGCCTGAGCGTCTCGACGCCGCGCTCCGCCATCACTTCGATCGGCAGGCAGCCGTCGAAATAGGGCGTGTCCTTCTCCCACTCGCGGAACTCGGCCTTCTCGGAGGTGACGAGACCGTCGACGAAGGCGAGGTACTGGTCGCGATCGAGCGGGCAGTTGATGTAGTCGGCGCCGGTGCCGCCGGGTCCGGCCTTGTCGTAGCGCGACTGGAACCAGGCGACGTCCATGTCGATCGTCTCGCGGTAGACGATCGGCGCGATCGCATCGAAGAAGGCGAGGCGGTCGAGACCAGTTGCTTCCTGAATCGATGCGGCGAGGGACGAGGAGGTGAGGGGGCCGGTCGCGACGATCGCGAGTCCCCAGTTCCGGCGGCGGCAGCGCCGCGACCTCGCCTTGCTCAATGCGAACCAGCGGATGCGCGCCAAGCGCGGCCGTCACGCTCTCGGAGAAGCCGTCGCGGTCGACCGCGAGCGCACCGCCGGCAGGAAGCTTGTGCCGGTCGCCCATCGCCATCACCAGTGAGCCGGCGCGGCGCATCTCGGCGTGCAACAGCCCGACGGCATTGGTCTCGACATCGTCGGAGCGGAAGGAGTTCGAGCACACGAGCTCGGCAAGGCCGCCGGTCTTGTGCGCCGGCGTCATCATCGCCGGCCGCATCTCGTGCAGCACGACGGAAATTCCGGCTTCAGCGAGCTGCCACGCGGCCTCCGAGCCGGCGAGGCCGCCACCGATCACGTGGACCTGTTTCGGGCGCTCTTTCATGCGGGCGATATGCGACGATCCGGTCAGAAACGGCAAGGGTGAGGCCGAAAAGCCACGCCCTCCGCCTCGTCAGCCTGCGCCATGCCCCTTATGGTCGACGAAACGTTAATGTCCGTCGCGGTAGCATGATCGCAATGTTGAGAAGCATTCTTTTCCTGTGCCTCTGGATTGGGCCCGCGAACGCGGCATCCGCGCAATTGGCTTGGTACACGCGCGGACATGGACATCCGCCGACGGCTCACAAGGTCTACATCTGTCACGGATATACGTGCCGCATCGTCTCGCTGGTCTACTTCAACGACGACGACATCAATCGGATCGCCGCGAGCCTTGCAGCGGGCACCGCCAACGCGGCGGCAGAGCGGCAGGCAGTCTCGCGTGCTGACCAGGTCTTCGAGCAGATTGTCGGAGTGCGCGTGGGAACGGCGCACGATCTGCCGGGCATGCAGTTCGGCCGCGCTGCCGACGGCCAGATGGATTGCATCGACGAGGCGACCAACACGACCACGCTGCTCCTGTTCCTCGCGGAGCACGGCTTCCTCAAATACCACACCGTTCAGCCGCCCGCGGGGCGCGGCTTCTTCCTCGACTTACGATATCCGCATGCGACGGCCGTGCTCTTGGACACGAGCACGGGCGAGAAATGGGCGATTGATTCCTGGCCGCGCGCGAATGCCGAGCCGCCGGTGATTCAGCCGCTCAGCGTCTGGAAGCGCGGGCGCCACGGCGACCCGCTGTCCTGAAGCGCGCCTTCGCGAAATGAAAAGGCCGGTGGGCGACTGGCGCCCCCGGCCTGTTCGTTGGCATTGGTGGTGGCTTCCGCTGGCCTAGAGGCGCGCGGCCTCACGTGCCAGTCTGCCGATGTCGACGCGGCTGATTCCGAGGTCGGAGAGCTCGCGGCTTGAGAGCCCCTGCAGCTCGCGGACGGTCTCACGATAACGCCGCCAGCGGCGGAAGCGCCCGTAGATGGTGTTGTTTGTCTGCGACATGTCTCTGTCCTTCCTTGCCTGCCCTTTGGCAGGCGCCCGCAGGTCCTGCGGTCACCTCGCGATATAGTCAGGGGCGTCTCCATTGTGCAGTGCAACAAACGCATGGCTGCAATGCCGCGAAGTCAAAAGGGCTTAATATTTCAGTAACTTTGCCACGCTTTCGGCCGGATTGCCGCCGTTCGGGGCGCCATCTGCCGGCCGAAGCGGCAGGCGTTAGTCCACAGGTAACTGGGGGCAGGGAGGCTTAGGCGGTGTCTTCTTCCTAGAGCCAGCCGTGCTTGCGGAAGCGCCAGTAGAGCACCCCGCAAACGGCCACGACGACGCCGAGCACGGCGAAATAGCCGAATCGCCAGTGAAGCTCCGGCATGTCGATGAAGTTCATCCCGTAGATGCCGGCGACCGCGGTCGGAACGGCCAGGATCGCGGCCCACGCGGCGAGCCGCCGCGTGATGTGCGCCTGCTGCATCTGCGCTGCCATCAGGCTCGCCTCGAACGCGAAGGCGAGGACCTCGCGCAGCGAATCAATCTCTTCCTGGATGTGGTGCACGCTGTCTGTCACGTCGCGGAAAAGCGACGCGACGGACGGCTCAAGCGGGCGCGCATGGGAATGCTCGATGCGGCGGCACACCTCGATCAGCGGAACGGCGGAGCTCCTGAGCTTCAGGAGGTCGCGGCGGAGCGTGTAGAGCCGCTCGACGGCCTCGTCCGAGATCTCGGCGGCGAAGACCTTGTCCTCGATCTCGTCGATCTCCGCGTGGATCGCCGCGATGACGGAGACGTAGTTGGAAACGATGAAGTCGAGAATGGCGTAGAGGATGTAGTCCTCGCCGTTGGCGAGGGCGGTCGGACGGGCTTCGCAGTGCTTGCGAACGGCTGAGTAGGTGTTGGACGCCCCGTAGCGCACCGAGACCACGTAGCCGCGGCCGACGAAGAGCTGCGTCTCGCCGAAAGCGACGCGGCCACCCTCAATGAGCTGCGCGGTGCGGGCGACGATGAAAAGCGCGTTGCCGTACTCCTCCACTTTCGGCCGACGATGTGGTCGCCCGGCATCCTCGATCGCCATCTCGTGCACAGTGAACTGCTGCAGCACGCGGCGCAGGAGCTCGGGTCCCGGCTCGTAGAGCCCTATCCAGACGAGGTGGCCCGGGCGCCGCGACCAGGCGCCGGCCTCATCCAACGAAATGTCGCGCAGGCGGCGGCCGCCCGCATAGACGCCCGCGGCGACGAGGCCGGGGGGCGGGGACGAAACGCCTTCGGACACAGGATCGATGCGCTCAACGGCCATGCGCGTCACCCAGGAGAAGCCGACAACCGCTCACGCTAGTTCGTTATTTTATCAGGGCCATGGCGGTTTGGAAAACCTACCGCATGTCGTCCGACTTGGCGGCCAGGCGGTCGCGGAGCGCGGCAAGGATCCCGCGCTGGCCCTTCACGATGCGGAGTTCGGCGTCGCCGAGGCCGAGCCAGGCGGCGCGGTCGGCCTCGGGGAATTCCGCGATGCGGCCGGAGCGGGGCGGCCACTCCATGGCGAACATGTTGCTCTTGAAGCCGACAAGGTCGAAGTCGCCAGCCATGGCGTAGGCGGTGACGATCTTGCCGCTCGACATGCGGAAGTCGCCGAGGAGGGCCGCCTCACCGGAGGGGTTCGCGCCGGTCTCCTCGGAGAACTCGCGGCGCGCGGCGGCGAATGGGTCCTCGCCCTCCTCGCAGACTCCCTTCGGGATGGACCAGGCGCCGTCGTCCTTTTTCGCCCAAAAAGGCCCGCCGGGATGGACAAGCAGAACCTGCGGCAGTCCGTCCTGATAGCGGTAGAGGAGTATTCCGGCGCTCCGAATTGGCATCGGGATGTTCTAACAAAGTCGGAACCGGAAGGAATGGGCCCGGATTTGGCCTTCGGGGAGCCGGTTTGGGGGGTGCGCCGTCGGCGCGGAAACGGAAAGGGAATTCAATGAGCTTGGGTATCGGAGTGATCGGGGCGGGCGTGATGGGCGCGGACCACGCGCGAATCATCGCGGGCCATGTGCAAGGCGCGCACCTCGTCGCGATCTCCGACGCGGACGAAAGTCGCGCGAAGAAGGCGGCGAAGGCCCATGCGGCGCGCCGGCACTATGTCGATGGCAACGCACTGATCGCCGACAAGGAAGTCGAGGCGGTGCTCGTCGCCTCGCCCGACCAGACGCATCTCAACTACGTGCTCGCGTGCCTGAAGGCCGGAAAGCCGGTGCTTTGCGAGAAGCCGCTCGCGCCGACCGTGGAGGATTGTCTCCGCGCGGTCGAAGCCGAGGTCAAAACCGGAAAACACCTGATCCAGGTCGGCTTCATGCGCCGCTTCGATCCGGCCTACGTCGAGATGCGCGAGACGTTGCGTTCAGGCAACCTCGGCGAGGCGCTTCTGATCCACTGCGCGCATCGCAACGTCTCCGCACCCGACTGGTTCACGCCGGAGAATTCCATCACCAACTCCGCCGTGCACGAGTTCGACATCCTGCGCTGGCTCTTCGACGAGGAACTCGTCGCGATCTCCGCCTTCAAGCCGAAGGGGAAGTCGGGCGTGATGCGAAACGATCCGCTGATGCTGATCGCTGAGACGACGAGCGGGATATTCGCCGACATCGAGCTCTTCATCAATGCCGCCTACGGCTACGAGGTGCGCGGCGAGCTCGTGTGCGAACAGGGCACGCTTGAGCTCTCGCGCCCGCACCCCGGCGCGATGCGGCTCAAGGGGCAGGAGGCGCTAGCCTTCCCGCCCGACTGGCGCGGCCGCTTCGCCGACGCCTATCGGCTGGAGCTGCAGAGCTGGGTAGACGCGATCCACGAAGGCAGAAGCACCGGCGCCAGCGCCTGGGATGGCTACGTCGCCGAGGCGGTTGCGGAGGCAGGCGTAGAGGCGCTCAGAAAGGGCGAAAGGATCGAGGTGAAGCTTGAGAAGAAGCCGCGCTTTTACGACTGAGCCGGCATTCTCAGCGGACCGGGGCTAGCCGACCCGGTCGCGCGCCTTGCGCGGAACGGCGGCAAACGCCTCGGCGCGGGCACGATCGGCGGAGCGGATCAGGCTCTTGATCGGGCGCGGGGCCTTGCCGGAGAGCTCGGCGATCTTGCGATCCTGATCCATGATGAAGGTCTTGGCAGGCGCATCGCCGTCGAGGCCCGCGAGATCGCCAGCCGGCACCTTGCGATTGGAGGTGCGGCTGCCGTCTTCATAGAAGACGTCGAAGAGCACGACGCCGTTGTCGACCTTGTCTTTCTTGCGGGCCATCATTCATTCTCCGTCGGCGCGTCGGAAGCGGAAGCTTCGCGCGCGTCAGTCTGTTGCGAAGGCGCATCGCGCCCGGCGTCAGGGCCGAGAAGGCTCTCGCGCTCGGCTCTGCGTTTCTCTGCGTCCGCCTCGCGGCGCTCGAGCCGCTCCTGCTTCTTGCGCTCCTTGATGCGCTCGCGATCGCCGCGCTGCTGATTGTAGTTGGGGCGCCTGAAGGCCATGGCGTTCTCCCTCCTCGCCGCTTGGGGCGATGCAAAAGCCCGGCGCGGTCAGGCGCCGGGCGGATTAGAAGGCCCTGGCTTGCCCGGCCTATTCCAACCGGATGTTCGAAGCGGCCGGCTTGCCGCGGTCGGTAACGACCTCAAAGCTCACCTTGTCGCCCTCTCGCAGCGAGGAGACGCCGGAGCGCTCAAGCGCCGAGATGTGCACGAACACGTCCTTCGCACCGTCGTCCGGAGCGATGAAGCCGAAGCCTTTGGCTTCGTTGAAGAATTTTACGGTGCCTTTCGGCATGACCTGACTCCTTTGAAAACGCCTTGTGGCGTGGCGGGCCGGCGGGGATTTGCTCGGCCGCTTCGTTCCGATTCAGCGTTGTCCCGGAGAGTCCCCCTAAGGGCAGCAAGCAAGGCAACAAAATGCGGAAGCGGGGTCGATATAGGCGTTTGAGCGGGCAGGCGCAATGCGGGCGTGTCTCCGGCGTCGCGACGGCTCCACTAGCGCAGCCCGACGTCGATCGCGAGCCAGCCGGCCTCGCCCGACGGCGCGGGCCTCGCCTCCAGGCGGGGTTCGCCGCGCTCAGCCCATCCGGTCTTCGACGCCCTACTGGAAATGCGCCGGCTGCAGCTTTGTCTTCTTTTCGGCGGAAGCGTCGAACTCCGCCTGGCAGGCCGGCGCAAGCTCCCGCAAATTGCTCTGAAGGCACGACTCGATCTTCGGGATGTCCGGGATGTCGGCGGAGCAGAACTTGAAGGCGTCGCTCTCGCAGGCCGATCGCTCCTCCGCCGTGCCCTGCGCAGCGGCGGGTGCGGCGAGGAAGAGGAGGGCGGCCAGTAGCGCGGCCGGACGCGCGGTTTGTGAGATAAGCATTTGGAAATACCTCCGGATGCTAAAGCCTTGCGCGCGGAGCGTTACGGCCCGGGAAACAGTCGGTGGAAGTCCGGCGGGGATTGGCCGCAGCGTTAAGGATGGTTGAACCGGAACGCCCGCGAGCTGTGGGAGACAAACGATGTGTCAGGATTGCGCAAGCGGGGGCATCAGCCGCCGCAATGTGCTGAAGATCGGGGCCGCGGGGCTGCTCGCCACCGCTGCCGGCCAGGCGCCGCAAGCCGCGCTTGCCGCCGAAGCCCCGGCGCCGGCGCTTTCGCCCGAGGCGGCGCTGGCGCGGCTCAATGAGGGCAACGCCCGCTACGTCGCCGACCCGGAGCTCTGCGTGCTCGACCTCGCAGCACAGCGGAGCGCGGTGGCGGGGGGCCAGGCGCCTTGGGCCACGGTGATCGCCTGCGCCGACAGCCGCGTTCCGCCGGAGCTGATCTTCGGTGGGCACGGCGTGGGCGAGCTCTTCGTCGCGCGCAACGCCGGCAACCTCGTCGACACGGCGACACTCGGCACGGTCGAATACGGTGCGGCAGTGCTCGGCGCGCCGGTGATCGTGGTGCTGGCGCATACGAGCTGCGGCGCGGTCGCGGCCGCCTGCAACGTGGTCACCAAGAACGCCACCTATCCCGGCGCGATCGGGACGATGATCGAGCCGATCGTGCCGGCGGCCCTGGCGGCGAGGGGCGAGGCCGGGGATTTCGTCAACAACGCCGCCAAGGAGAGCGCCCGCCGCACCGCGGAGCGGCTCGCCACCACCGGCGCAATCCTGCCGGAGCGCGTCGGCACCGGCGCGCTGAAGATCGTCGCGGCCATCTACGATCTGAAGACCGGAATCGTCTCCTGGCTGGGCTGATCGGGCGGTCGCGTTCAGACGGGCTCGCATTCAAACGGATACGAAATGGATTGCTGGATCAAGTCCGGCAATGACGACAAAAAAGTACGCGGCTCATCGTTCCCGCGGCCTCCTGGCCCAAGGCTATGTTCTTCTTGCCTCCTCGCTTGCGAGGAGGGAGCGGGGCGCTTTGCGAGCACCTCGGCACTTTTGTTGGCGGCGCTCTCCAAGCGCCCCGCGCGGCGGTTACGAAACCCGATTCGTCCACTCTTCCTTGCTTCGAGGCCCTTTCGAGAAAGGGCGCCGCAGCACCATGCAGCCGACAACATCCGGCGGAGAGCTTGCGCCCTCGGGGGACCCTTCCGGGCTTCGCCGTGCCGTCCCTCTCCGGGAGGGCCCGTCGCGGCGCCGCCCGCTCTTCCCGAAATAACGCCGGTCGCGATCCGGTCCCTCCGTGAAGAGCGGTGACGCGGATGATACGCGGGGATTTGGGGGAGGGGATAAGAGGGGAGATGTGCACTGGGAAGAGGAGGCACTGAACATTCTCCCTTTGTGGGAGCGGGTATCTGCAAAAACGGAAGAAGATATCTACCTTCGTCCGTCCCACCAAAACTCAGGCGGCAGGATTTGCATAAACCTGTCTACCGGCACTTCCCTGATGTCATATGTGAGAGAAAGCTGGTTCGCAACGATCGCGAGGCGCCGCGGCGAGCCACGCCCCCGCGCTCCCGCGCCTCGAATGGGTCGACCCGTCCTCGGGTCTGAGTAGAGGCGGGCGGCTGCTCCGACTAGCGTGGGGCTGGCGATCACGAATTGTCGGGTCGCGAGTTGGTCGAGAACGTAGCTCTGTCGAACTCAGCGGTGCCGCGTCTGCCGCCTGTATCGACGTCAAAAGAAACCGCGATCTCTCTCCATGCGTTGTCACGAGATACCAGGGCATCCGCACTAGATGCCGAAAATACCTACTGGAACTCAGTATGTATGCGTAATCTTTCCGTAGTTCACGTGTCCCAGCAGGAGTCGTTGGAGCAAGCTGCTCAAAGAAAAACGCAGCCAGCCATGTCCACAAACCTTGATCAAAAGAAATTACGTACCTGTCTAACGGCTCTAGAACCTCTTTCAGAAGAACGCCAAACTCATACCGGTCACGAAACAATATGCGCGGCACTTCTACCTGACCGACCGGAGTGGAAAAAGCTGGGTCACCCAAGAGATCCGGCGGCACATCACCGCGTGCTCCCGCCCGCATCCAATCGGCAAAAGCGGCAACGCCCGATGGGCTGAACCGGCAGAGCGGGCTACTCATTCCCGCTCGCCAAGGACTGAAGACTGCCACGACACTTCTCGGCAAACTTCTTTGCGCCCGAGAATGCCTCTACAGCTTCCTGTACCCAAGCTCGACGTGCGTCTTCTGGGTCGTCTGATTCCTCGGGTTCGATTGGCAACCCCATCGCCAAAAGGAACTGACGCCAACCGCCACCCCAATAGTCATCATCGTCGTCTTCGCCAGGCGAACTGAGCTCCTGCAGGACGATGCGAAGCGCCTGCGGCAGAATTAGCCCTTGGATCAAGGGTGATCTTCTAAGCTGGACCGCTAGGCCAGGTACGGAGTTGTTAACAAGCAGAACCGGACCCGCTCTAGAGTCTACATCCACCCTCCAGAGCTCCCCACCAAGATCGCTCTCCCGTAAGGGCAAAAGGGGCTCTTTGTCCGGGCCGGGATCGTCGCGAGCTGGCCGGAGGCCCTCCGCGGACGCCAGTATTCTCCCGGAGCCTCCGGTGTCTATCACAAGAAGCCGAAATCGGATCGCGCCCCCCGGTCAATCTCGGTGAGTTCCATTCGGCTCTGCTGAATGGTTCTCGCCACCGTCCCACAATCAAAACGCATCGACGAGTTCCGATAGTAGGCCTCGATCACCACTCGCGAACTCGGTGGTAGCTGCAGGCCCGATACATCAACCTTTGCCGCAGCACTCGGATACGACGCAAAGTCCGCGGGCTCCTCCAAGGTGATAATAACTCGATCGCGCGCGATTCTTTGTCGCTGGGTGGAATTAAATCTTCTTCGAATGGACGGCATCTTACCCCTGCGCCTCCACGACAAGGTCGCGGTTCGTGTCAAACCCCCGCACTTCAAATTTGAACGGCGCTTCTCTGACATCAATCTCAATCTCGTTCGCTTCCCGCGTTGTGTACGCGGTGTTTTCTCGTTTTATTTGAAGCTCGGCGCCAAAGAAGCTGAAGTCATACTGCTGTGACCCCCGCTTGTCATCCGGCTGACGCGAGAGTCCTTGGCTGAGATTGGCGCTCTTGCGCCGAGGGAGCAACAGGCGATCGGCGGAGCTGGTCGGGGTTGCGCAGCCGATCGTCTGTTGCGGTGAAAGTGGCGGCGTAGGCCGCCGGCGTCAGGTAGCCGAGCGAGGAGTGCGGACGCCGCTGGTTATAGCTGACGGCCCATCTGGCGATGACAGCCCGGGCGTGATCGAGATCGTAGAAGATCGTCTCGTTCAGGAGCTCGTCGCGCATGCGGCCGTTGAACGCTTCGCAAATGCCGTTCTGCATTGGCTTTCCCGGGGCGATGAAGTGCCAGGACACGCCGGCAGTCTGCGTCCATGCAAGCATGGCGTTCGAGGTGAACTCGGTTCCATGATCCGAGACGATGAGGTCGGGCTTGCCCCGTCGGCGGATGAGGTCACTCAGCTCGCGTGCCACGCGCCGCCCTGAGATCGAGGTGTCCGGGATCGCCGCCAGGCACTCCTTGGTCACGTCGTCGACGACGTTCAGGATGCGGAAGCGCCGCCCCGAGCCGAACTGGTCGTGGACAAAGTCGATCGACCAGCGCGCGTTCGGCCTCACCTCGACGAGGAGCGGCGCGCGCGTTCCAGTGGCGCGCTTGCGTCCGCGCCGGCGGCGGACCGACAGGCCTTCCTCGCGATAGAGCCTCTGTGTCTTCTTGCGGTTCACGACACGTCCCTCGTGGCGCAGGAGCACGTGCAGCCGCCGATAGCCGAAGCGCCGTTGCTCGGCGGCAAGCTCGCGCAGCCGCGAGCGCAGTTCGGTATCAGCCGGTCGCCGTGACCGATAGCGGACCATCTTGCGGTCCGCCCGGATCACTTGGCACGCCCGCCGCTCGCTCATCTCGTAGGCTGTGGTGAGATAGGCGACGGTCTCCCGCTTGGCGGCGGGCGTTAGAATTTTTTTGAGAGAGATCCTTCAAGGCGACGTTGTCGAGCATGGCGTCGGCCAGGAGCCGCTTCAGCTTGGCGTTCTCCTCCTGCAGGCTCTTCAACCGCTTCGCCTCCGAGACATCCATCCCGCCGAACTTCGCCTTCCAGGCATAGAACGTCGCGCTGCTGATACCGTGCTTGCGGCAGACATCCGCTGTCGACATGCCCGCCTCCTGCTCCCGCAAGACGGCGATGACCTGCTCCTCTGTAAACCTCGATCGCTTCATGGTCCGGTCCTTCCTTCGGTCCGGACTCTAGCCTCATCTGGAGCAAAACGCGGGGGTCACAGCAATACTGGCTAAAACGTCGAAATGGATTTCCGGCAAGAACATCGTACGCGCACCGGACGCGAATTCTCATTGGCAATTGCCCATCGGAGAGTCCGGGCCCCGGCACGACCGCGAAGCCGCCCTTCTTCTTCTGCACGCGAAATGCTCTCTGGGAGCTATCCGGGAATTCTCCAGGACTCCCCGGCGTCGGCTTTCCCCCTGCTGAAATCCGGGTCGGTCTTGGAATCGAGAAAAAGTCCAAAAGTGCAAATCGGTCTTCGCGTTCAATTCTGTCTGCGACAACTAGGTGCAGCTCGGGCAAAAGGGCACGTACCCGTCGTAAAACGGCGCTCCCCCTATTCCATCCGCTCCGCAGCTTTTCTGCGCGCTCGTTCCACTGCGTGTGCGCGGGGTTTTCAGCATCCCCAAGAAGTTGACTTATAAACTCGTGTGTCGCGATCAGCGCCGCGTGGGCATCGGGAAACGACAGCCGCCTTCCTTCCCCCGGCAGCGTGATCGCGTTTCTAACCACCAACGTCTGAGCGCGCTCACCTGGTTGGGCTGACTTCAGAAGGACATCGACATGTGTGCTGTGAAGACACCCCGTTGCATCGGAAACAGACACCGGCGCACGTAGGAAAATCAAACCTCCGTTAGCAAACTCGTCCCTAGGGTCAGAACTCATAACCAGTAGCTGACGGCAGCAGCGATGCAGACGGCGGCGAGGAAGTTGGTGGCGGATCGGTCGTATCGTGTCGCGATGCGGCGGAAGTCCTTGAGGCGACCGAACATGCGTTCGATGGCATTTCTGTTTCGATAGAGGAACGGGGAGAAGCAGTTCTTCCAACGCCGATTGGCCTTCGGCGGAATATTGGGCATCGCACCTTTGCCCTCGATCTGTCGGCGGATGGCATTGCTGTCGTAGCCCTTGTCGCCATGAACGATCGACGCTTGCGGCAGCCGCCGCAGCAGCAACTCTGCGGCGGTGCAATCGGCCACTTGGCCTCCCGTGAGCATGAAGGCGATGGGCCGACAAGCCGTATCGGTCAGGGCGTGGATCTTGGTGGTGCGTCCGCCGCGCGAGCGCCCGATCGCCTGATTGCGCTCCCCCCTTTACCGCCGGCTGCGCAGCGGTGCGCCTTCACCGCCGAACTGTCGATTAGCACCTGGGCTGGCGGGCCGCCTGCCGCAGCAAGCGCGTGGAACATGTCGATCCAAATGCCCTTCTCTGCCCAGCGCACGAAGCGATTGTAGAGGGTCTTGCGTGGACCATAGACGGCCGGAGCATCGACCCAACGGCCGCCTGACTTCAAAACATGCACGATGCCGCTGATCACACGCCGGTCGTCAACCCGCGGCTTGCCGCGCGTGTCGGTGGGGAGCAACGGCTTCAGCCGCGCGAATTGATCCCTCGTCAGCCAGAAATAGTCGCGATTCATCAGAGGCCTCCTCTTGGAGACCGTAAATCACAACCCAGCCAAGGAAGGAATCCCCTTTATGGGTCCTGACCCTAAGTTGCCGGTAGATTTCCAAGTCGTCTGTCGGGAGTCCTCCCTTCTTGTCATCTCGGCTCCAGAAGCCCGCTGAGTCCAGTTCACGGCCGCCTATCGCGTGGTTCTTCAGCACTGCCTGCCCCATCACCCAAGGCCGTGCGTCCCCCTCCCGCCGCGTGAGTCCAACTACCGATCGGATGTTTGAGGCCGAAGGGAATACAAGCTTACCTAGCCCCCACCGCCCACCCTTTGAGCCCTGCTTATGTGATCTGCCAAATCGTCGCCAAAAATCACAGAACTGCTTCTCGTCCTTCGCATCCACTGCCCCCTGCAACCCCGTAGTGCCGAAGTCCTCTATGGTGAGCACTCTTGATTGCTCAATGGAGGGCGGTTTGAACCCGCTCGCCGAGAGATGGGGAAGCAGTCCTGCGGCAAATCCTTGAAAGAAAGGCTCTTGCTCAGAGCGAGATGTCAGGATCGCAAACCGTACACGCACAGGTTCTGCGGAGGACCGCTGAGCATCCGTTGAATTCTGGATCGTCTCGCGAATTAATGCTTCCGATAAGGCGACCTCATCATTGTTGAATTGATCTTGCTGCGTGAGTTCCTTCTCACTCGGATCGTCAGAGATATCACGAAAATACCACCGCATTCGCGCCTCGCCCGCCCAAACCTGTCGAACGGCGATCTAACTACACGGACAGTACCCAAGGCAACCGCAGAGAGAGCAGAACGCGACATACTACTCCGCCGCTTCCACCCTTCTTCGCGCCGGCCGCCGCGCAAGCACCGGCTTGAGGAACGCGCCGGTATAGCTTCTCTTCTCCTTCACGATCGCCTCCGGCGTTCCCGCCGCGACGATCTCGCCGCCGCCGTCGCCGCCTTCGGGGCCGAGGTCGATGATCCAGTCCGCGGTCTTGATCACTTCGAGATTGTGCTCGATGACGACGACGGTGTTGCCCTGGTCGACGAGCTCGTGGAGGACTTCGAGGAGCTTCGCCACGTCGTGAAAATGCAGGCCGGTGGTCGGCTCGTCGAGGATGTAGAGCGTGCGGCCGGTCGCGCGCTTCGACAGCTCCTTCGACAGCTTGACGCGTTGCGCCTCGCCGCCGGAGAGCGTCGTCGCCTGCTGGCCGATGTGGATGTAGTTCAAGCCGACGCGCGCCAGCGTCTCCAGCTTGTCGCGGATCGACGGCACGGCCTGGAAGAATTCGCGCCCTTCCTCCACCGTCATGTCGAGCACGTCGGCGATCGACTTGCCCTTGAAGACGATGTCGAGCGTCTCGCGGTTGTAGCGCTTGCCGTGGCAGACGTCGCAGGTGACGTAGACGTCGGGCAGAAAGTGCATCTCGATCTTGATGACGCCGTCGCCCTGGCAGGCCTCGCAGCGCCCGCCCTTCACGTTGAAGGAGAAGCGGCCGGGGCCGTAGCCGCGCGCCTTCGCCTCCGGCAGGCCGGCGAACCATTCGCGGATCGGCGTGAAGGCGCCGGTGTAGGTCGCGGGGTTCGAGCGCGGCGTGCGGCCGATTGGCGACTGGTCGATGTCGATGACCTTGTCGAGATGCTCCAGGCCGTTGAGCGATGCATGTGGGGCAGGGTGCTCGCGCGCGCCGTTCAGCCGCCGCGCCACGGCCTTGTAGATCGTGTCGATCAGGAGCGTGGATTTTCCTCCGCCCGAGACGCCGGTGACGCAGGTGAAGAGCCCGAGCGGGATCGCGGCGGTGACGTTCTTCAGATTGTTGCCGGTTGCGCCGGTGACGACGAGCTGGCGCCCCTTCTGCGGCGGGCGGCGCAGCTCCGGCACTTCGATCTCGCGGACGCCTGAGAGATACTGGCCGGTCAGCGAGCGCGGGTTCGCCATGATGTCGGCGGGCGTGCCCTCCGCGATCACCTCGCCGCCATGGATGCCGGCGGCCGGGCCGATATCGACCACGTGGTCGGCCCCGCGGATCGCGTCCTCGTCGTGCTCGACCACGATCACCGTGTTGCCGAGATCGCGCAGGTGCTTCAGCGTCTCCAAGAGCCGCGCATTGTCGCGCTGATGCAGGCCGATCGACGGCTCGTCGAGCACATAGAGCACGCCGGTCAGGCCGGAGCCGATCTGCGAGGCGAGGCGGATGCGCTGGCTCTCGCCGCCCGACAGCGAGCCGGAATTCCGCGAGAGCGTCAGGTAATCGAGGCCGACGTCGTTCAGGAAATCGAGCCGCTCGCGGATTTCTTTGAGGATGCGGCCGGCGATCTCGTTCTGCTGCTTCGTCAGCGTGTCAGGCAGATCGGCGAACCACTGGCCGGCGGCGCGGATCGATTTCTCCGCGACCTGGCTGATGTTCAAGCCTGCGAGCTTCACCGCCAGCGCCTCGGGCTTCAGGCGTGCGCCGTGACAGACCTCGCAGGGATGAGCGGAGAAGTAGCGGCCGATCTCCTCGCGCACCCAGGCGGAGTCCGTCTCCTTCCAGCGCCTTTCCAGATTCGGGAATGACGCCTTCGAACACCTTCGAGGTCTCGTAGGAGCGCAGCCCGTCGTCGTAGACGAAGTTGACCTTCTGATCGCCGGTGCCGTGCAGGATCGCGTCTTGCGCCCTGGCGGAGAGGTCGGACCAGCGGTCGGTCAGCTTGAATTTGTAGGCGCGCGCGAGGCCTTCGAGCGTCTGCAGGAAATAGGGCGAGGAGGTGCGCGACCATGGCGCGATCGCGCCGCCCTTCAGCGTCGCGTTCGGGTCGGGGATCACGAGGTCGGGGTCGATCGCCTGCTTGGTGCCGAGCCCGTCGCATTCCGGGCAGGCGCCGAACGGGTTGTTGAAGGAGAAGAGCCGCGGCTCGATCTCGGAAATCGTGAAGCCGGAGACGGGACAAGCGAATTTCTCCGAGAAGACGATGCGCTCGTGCGTCTCGTTCTTCGATTTGTTCACGTGCTCGCCCGCGCGTCGCGCTCGTCGCGGCAGCGGCTTGTCGGCGAGCTCGGCGATGGCGATGCCGTCGGCGATCTTCAGCGCCGTCTCGAGTGAATCCGCGAGGCGGGCGGAGATGTCGGCGCGCACGACGACGCGGTCGACGACGATGTCGATGTCGTGCTTGAGCTTCTTGTCCAGCGCCGGGGCTTCCGCGATCTCCAGGAACTTCCCGTCGATCTTGGCGCGCTGAAAGCCCTTCTTCATGAACTCGGCGAGGTCCTTGCGGTATTCGCCCTTCCGCCCGCGGACGACGGGCGCGAGGAGATAAAGCCGCGTGCCCTCGGGAAGCGCCAGGATGCGGTCGACCATCTGGCTGACCGTCTGGCTCTCGATCGGCAGCCCCGTCGCCGGCGAATAGGGGATGCCGACGCGGGCGAAGAGCAGCCGCATGTAGTCGTAGATCTCGGTGACCGTGCCGACGGTGGAGCGCGGATTGCGGCTCGTCGTCTTCTGCTCGATGGAGATCGCCGGCGAGAGCCCGTCGATCTGGTCGACGTCGGGCTTCTGCATCATCTCCAGGAACTGGCGCGCGTAGGCCGAGAGCGATTCCACGTAGCGGCGCTGCCCCTCGGCGTAGATCGTGTCGAAGGCGAGCGAGGATTTCCCCGAGCCCGAAAGCCCCGTCATCACGATCAGGCTGTCGCGCGGCAGGTCGATGTCGATGTTCTTGAGATTGTGCTCGCGCGCACCGCGGATCGCGATGACCTTGCCGGAATGGGGGCCGGCGGCCGTCTTGCCCGCAACGGTCTTGCCCACAACTGGGGGCCTGTCCTTTGCCATGCGTTTTCGATCCGAAGGGGAGGCGCGGCGCCCGCGGCCGCTACCCGAACTTAGGCTTTCGCGCGCACGAGACAAGTCAACGCTCCGAAATGTCCCCGCTCTCCCGCCGCGCTGCTGACAAGCGCTCAGCGCAGGCGCGAATCCGGGTAAGGGGATGCTGCCCAGATGGGGTGTCTTTGTCTAGAACAAAATGAGAACGACCTGGTGTGGCGCCGCGCGTATTCGCAAAGCTTGCGGATGCGGGTCGCCTACGCAGCGGTAATTTGACAGTGCAGTAGAAACAGCGCTCGGTGCCGCCGCGCAATTGCCGCGCCGGCAATCAGTTGTCGGCGTCACCACAGGGAGGATGCCATGCCGACAATTATTGGCCATCACAAAATCACGAAAGACGCGAAGCACTGGCTCTCATCGCCGAAGCGCAAGGAGCTATTCGGCCCGCTCGGAGTGACCAACATCCGAACGTTCGTCGACCCACAGGATTCCACGCGGGTGGCGGTGATGATGGACGTTCCGGACATGGACGCCTTGCAGAAGGCGATGGGAAGCAAGGCCGCCGCCGATGCGATGGCGCACGACGGGGTGGTGCCGGAGTCCCTGGTGATCCTCGTTGAATCGAAGGGGTAGCCGCCTCAAGACCGCGGCGCCGGAATGCCGAATGAGACTGTCAGCGTCCGCTACATGGTCGACGACGTCGAGTTGGCAAGTTCGTAATTCCAGTCTTGGAGATTGGAGACAAAAAAAGCGTTGGTGACCAGGGCGCGAATGGAGGCCTTGGCAAGGAATGAGTACCAACGACCAATGTCTTCCTCATCCTCGCGCATGACAGCGCAGGCGGCCTCCGCAATGCGGCGGTGCCGTGTGAGAACGTAAGTATCCCTAAATCGAGCATAGCCTCTCGCCGTAGGGGGAGGAGCGCCTTTCGCTCCAATTCGTGGATATCGCAGCCCAGCGCAAACGCCAGTACGGAGCGAGACAGATAGAGCTGATTTTCGGCGTGCATGGCTGCAACCATCGCGTAGATGTCGCGTAGGCTATACGTCTTGATCACCGGGCTTCGACCAAGACCATTGACGAGCGTCCGGACATGGGCCCGCATGTCCTCGCCGTACCGGGTGACGAGAAGCGCACCCAGCAATTCTCCATCCTCTTTCCGCGTGGCGAATTCGCGGGCATGACCAAGTAGTGCGGTGACGGCATCGCCCTCGCTTCGGCCCTTCAATTTGCCCATAGCGTCGCCGCCCCACGCGGCCCAGCCGGCGACGATACGTCGTGCATCTTCTTCGTCGAGGCCCACCAGAGGCTCGGTATGAAAATCGGCGAATGGCTGCCACATCCCGGGGACAAGCCGCTTGAGTTGCCACTCGGCGTCGCGCGCGGCCAGCAGTAGGTGCACGTCCGTGCGCGCGGCGATCTTTTTCACCGCGGCGAGGATGGCAGGGCCGATATTGTCGGCATCGTCGATGACGACCACCCAGGTATGGTCGGGTCTTGTCGGCAATTTCGCGAACGTGTCCTCGGGCAGGTCCGCATTCGCCGCTTGGCGGTGCAGGCAGGTCCAAGCCTGTTGCGTTTCCTCGACGAGGGCTGCAGCGGCATGGAGCAAGGCCGTCGACTTGCCTTCACCGCCGGCCCCGGCCAGCAGCACGACTTCGGGTTTGGCTGCTCCGGCGCGGACCGCGCGAAGCCGATTTGCCAATCGCTCGGCTACTGCCCGTGACTGCACACCGTGCGCAAGCGCTAACCGCCAAGTCGGCAAGATGCCGTCGAAGAATTGGACCATAGCGTTCAGCGGAGGCGGGCTGGCGCGGATTTTCGTCAGAGCATCCCGATCCACGATCTCCCACCCGGCTGGTAGATCAATTGCCTTTGAGTCTTTCGCAGGCTCGACGGGCGGGGTGGTCGCCGCACGTTTGTCTATCGCCTCGCGAAGCTTGCCTAGTGATTGAGCGACTTTCGCCTTGAGGTCGTCGACCGACTCGAACTCCGCGTAGATGCGGTCCTTTTTTGCCAGAGTAGTGAACGCTCTTAGCTTTTGGCGCTCCGCATCGTTTTCTCCGTCGACTGCACTCCTCGGAATGGGATGATCCGCATGCATGATAAACATGCAGATCGGAATTCCACGTTCGACGGCACGACGAAACTCCAATTCAGCCAGAGATAGGCTATTTGGATTCCGATTCTCGTCTTGGGGCGCTTGTCCATAGCGATAGCTTATCAAGCCCACATAGCCGTCTGATTCGTCGACTTTCGCGAGGGAGGCGCTAATCAGGTCGTGGTCGGGCAGGGCCGAGTCGTTCTCCATTGCGACTGGAAAGAACTCCTGCCCGAGTATCTCGTGCTGAATTGCCTCACGATGCGCTGCGAGCTCCTTGTAGGTGCTCGACAGCATCACGGCGTATTTCGTCTTTCCGGTCATTCTCGTTCTAGGGTCAGGACTTATAACCAGTAGCTGACGGCAGCAGCGATGCAGACGGCGGCGAGGAAGTTGGTGGCGGATCGGTCGTATCGTGTCGCGATGCGGCGGAAGTCCTTGAGGCGACCGAACATGCGTTCGATGGCATTTCTGTTTCGATAGAGGAACGGGGAGAAGCAGTTCTTCCAACGCCGATTGGCCTTCGGCGGAATATTGGGCATCGCACCTTTGCCCTCGATCTGTCGGCGGATGGCATTGCTGTCGTAGCCCTTGTCGCCATGAACGATCGACGCTTGCGGCAGCCGCCGCAGCAGCAACTCTGCGGCGGTGCAATCGGCCACTTGGCCTCCCGTGAGCATGAAGGCGATGGGCCGACAAGCCGTATCGGTCAGGGCGTGGATCTTGGTGGTGCGTCCGCCGCGCGAGCGCCCGATCGCCTGATTGCGCTCCCCCCTTTACCGCCGGCTGCGCAGCGGTGCGCCTTCACCGCCGAACTGTCGATTAGCACCTGGGCTGGCGGGCCGCCTGCCGCAGCAAGCGCGTGGAACATGTCGATCCAAATGCCCTTCTCTGCCCAGCGCACGAAGCGATTGTAGAGGGTCTTGCGTGGACCATAGACGGCCGGAGCATCGACCCAACGGCCGCCTGACTTCAAAACATGCACGATGCCGCTGATCACACGCCGGTCGTCAACCCGCGGCTTGCCGCGCGTGTCGGTGGGGAGCAACGGCTTCAGCCGCGCGAATTGATCCCTCGTCAGCCAGAAATAGTCGCGATTTATCAGAGGCCTCCTCTTGGAGACCGTGAATCACAACCCAGCCAAGGAAGGAATCCCCTTTATGGGTCCTGACCCTAGGTCGCATCTCACGGTAGTGCTTGGAGCGATACTCGCTTGGTTGAGGCAGGCAGTAAAGCATGCAAGATGCTCCGTCGTGAGCCCGAAAGCAGGGCTGCGCTCGGCGCGGCTGAGCGATGGTTACAAGGGTGCGCGAAAGTCCCTCCGCACCTATATCCACCCCCCATGAAACGCATCGGCTTTCTCTCTTTCGGCCGCTGGACGCCTTCCCCGCATGCTGGGCGCGTCCGATACTCTCCTGCAATCAGATCGCACTCGCCGTCGCGGCGGAGGGAGTCGTCACGCAATCACCCGGAGCCTTCCGATGATCCCCACCATCACCGCCTTTGAACGCTCGCCCGATGGCGGCAGCGGACTGGCGCGCGATACGCGCGTTCGCTGGGCGCTGGAGGAAGTGGGCCAGCCCTACGAGGTTCGTGGTGTTTCGTTCAGCGCGCTGAAGCAACCCGCGCATCTGGCGCTGCATCCGTTCGGGCAGATTCCGACCTACGAAGAAGGCGATCTCGCGCTGTTCGAAACGGGGTCGATCGTGCTCCATATCGCGGAGCGCCATGCGGGCCTCCTACCGCCCAATACCGAAGATGGGGCGAATGCGCGGGCGCGGGCGATCACATGGATGTTCGCCGCGCTCAGCACGGTGGAGCCGCCGATCCTCGAGCTTGCAAACGCCAAGCTCCTGGAGGGCGACAAGTCCTGGTCCGAAGAGCGCCTGCCTCTGGTCGAGGATCGCGTCCGCGACCGGCTGCGCCAACTTTCCGCTCACTTTCTTGCCCGCCGAAGCCGCGGCGAAGGCGGGGGCGATGCCGACTGGCTCGACGGTCGTTTTAGCGCGGGCGACCTTATGATGGTGCATGTGCTGCAGAGGCTGAAACCATCCGGCATTCTGGAGGAATTTCCGAACCTCGCCGCCTATGTCGCCCGTGGCGAAGCGCGGCCCGCCTACAAGCGGGCTTTCGCCGCGCAATTGGCGGCTAACACCGGCAAAAAATGAAACGCATCGGCTTTCTCTCCTTCGGTCACTGGACCCCGTCGCCGCATTCGCAGGTGCGGACGGCGTCGGACGCGCTGCTGCAATCGATCGAGCTCGCCGTCGCGGCTGAGGAGGTCGGCGCGGATGGGGCGTATTTCCGGGTGCATCACTTCGCGCGCCAGCTTGGCTCGCCGTTTCCGCTGCTTGCGGCCTGCGGGGCGCGGACGAAGCGGATCGAGCTCGGCACCGCGGTCATCGACATGCGCTACGAGAACCCGCTCTACATGGCGGAGGACGCGGGCGCGGCCGACCTGATCGCCGGCGGACGCCTGCAGCTCGGCATCAGCCGCGGGTCGCCCGAGCAGGTGATCGATGGTTTCCGCTATTTCGGCTACGCGCCGCCGGAGGGGATGAGCGACGCCGACATGGCGCGGCAGAAGACCGAGGTCCTTCTCCAGGTGCTCAGCGGCGAGGGTTTTGCCGAGCCGAACCCGCGGCCGATGTTCCCGAACCCGCCGGGGCTCTTGCGCGTCGAACCACACTCACCGGGCTTTCGCGAAAGAATCTGGTGGGGGGCCGCGACCAACGCTACGGCGGAATGGGCGGCGAAGCTCGGCATGAATTTGCAGAGCTCGACGCTTGAAATTCGACGAGACCGGCGAGCCCTTCCACATCCAGCAAGCGAAACAGATCCGCGCCTACCGCGAGGCCTGGAAGGCGGCCGGGCACGCGCGGAGCCCGCGCGTCTCCGTCAGCCGCTCGATCTTCGCGCTCGTCGACGACCGCGACCGCATGTATTTCGGAAGGGATCGCGAGAGCCAGGACCAGATCGGCATGATCGACGAGAACACGCGAGCGATCTTCGGCAAGAGCTACGCCGCCGAGCCGGACAAGCTCATCGACGAACTGAAGGGCGACGAGGCGATCGCCGAAGCGGACACGCTGCTCCTGACCGTGCCCAACCAGCTCGGCGTCGACTACAACGCCCACGTCATCGAGGCGATCCTGAAATACGTCGCGCCGGGGCTCGGGTGGCGGTGACCTGACGCGGCGGCGGAAGATAGGAATCCGCAGGCCGCGCTGCAACCGGCCGATCGCGCGGAGCCGGGATGCGCGGGCAGGCGGTGACAGGCAGGCACGCTTCGACTATTCTCGCGTCGTATCCCTCAGATCGGCCGTCTCGGCCTTCCGTTTCATCGCGACGCGTTGCGCCCGCTCTCGTGCGAGACCCGCCAGCGCGCCGACCCGCCATACGAAGCTTACCTTTGGAGTCACGCCATGCGCTACAATCAGCTTGGCCGCACCGGCCTTTTCGTCTCCGAGCTCTGCCTCGGCACCATGACCTTCGGCGACGTCGGCGGCGGCATCTACGGCGCGATCGCCGGGGTCGGGCAGGACGCGGCCGACGCGATCGTGAAGCGCTCGCTCGAGGCCGGCATCAACTTCATCGACACGGCCGACGTCTATTCGATGGGCCGCTCGGAGGAGTTGCTCGGCCAGTCGCTGAAGAATCTCGGCGTGAAGCGCTCCGACGTCGTGATCGCGACCAAGTTCTATGGCGTGATGGGCAAGGGGCCGAACGACCGCGGCGCCTCGCGCGGCCACATCATGGATGCGGTGGAGAAGAGTCTCGAGCGGCTGCAGACCGACCACGTCGATCTCTATCAGATCCACGCGTTCGATCCGGTGACACCGCCAGAGGAAGTCCTGCGCGCCCTCGACGATCTCGTGTCGCGCGGGCTCGTCCGCTACGTCGGCTGCTCCAACTGGCCCGCCTGGCGGATCGCGAAGGCACTCGGCATCTCGGAGCAGCGCGGCTACGTCCGCTTCGAGACCACGCAGTCCTACTACACGATCGCGGGCCGCGATCTCGAACGCGAGATCGTGCCGCTGCTCCTGGAAGAGAAGATGGGGCTGATGGTGTGGAGCCCGCTTGCCGGTGGCCTCCTCTCCGGCAAATACCGCCCGAACGCAAAGACGCCGGAGGGCGCGCGGCGCACCCAGTTCGATTTCCCGCCGGTCGACCTCGACCGCGCGTGGAAGGTGATCGACGCGATGCGCGAGATCGCCGATGCGAAGGGCGTATCCGTCGCGCGCGTCGCGCTCGCCTGGCTGCTCCACAAGCCCTACGTGACGAGCGTCATCATCGGCGCGAAGCGGCTGGAGCAGCTGGAGGACAATCTCGCCGCGGTCACGCTCTCCCTTTCGGATGCGGAGATGGCGACGCTCGACGCAGTCAGCGCGCTGCCGCCCGAATATCCGGGGTGGATGACAACGCGGCAAGGCGCGACACGCTTTGCCGCGCCGGTCGCTCCGGATCGCGCGTAAAACCTGAGGCGTGCCCGTCAGAGCGCGGCACGCTCTCCCTCAGCGTCAACGCACAACTCGTTAGTTTTTCCCGTCTATCCTGATCCTTTAGACTCCCAAAAGGAGAGATTCGTGGATCGCGTAGACTGGGACCAACTTGCCGAGAATTTCGAGGAGCTTGTCGTCGACGTCACGGCGGAGGAGACAAGCGATCAGCTGAGCCGCTTCGTCGCCGCGGCACCGCTTCCGCAGAATGCAGTGCTCGTCGATCTCGGCTGCGGCATCGGCTCCTTCATCCATCGCTTCGGCCGGAATTTTGCGGAGATCATCGGCGTCGAGCATGCACCGAAGATCATCGCGCGCGCTAAGGCGCGCTGCGCCGGCATGAAGAATGTCCGCTGGTTGGCGTTGGACGTCGCGCACGCGGCGAAGCGCATCGGGCCGCGCGCCGATCTCACCGTCTGCATGAACGTCATCACGGCCGACAATTCCGCGGAGCGGACCGCGCAGTGGCGCGGCTTGCGCAGCGTGACGAAGCCTTCGGGCTTCGCGTTGGTGGTGGTGCCGTCGCTCGACTCGGAGCGGATGGTGCAGAAGCACACGCGGGCTGGAGAGGGCGGCAAGCCCACATTCAAAGGCGACGGGCTCTCCGAGAAGGGCGGCAGCTGGCAGAAGCATTATCGGCGCGACGAGCTGAGCGCGATCCTGGCCCGGCACGGCTTCAAGGTCAGACGCATCGGACGCATCTATTCGCCGTGGTCGCGCGAAGGCCTGCGCAAGCCGCGTAACCCGGTATTCAAGAGCCCGTGGGACTGGATCTGCCTGGCGCAACGCGTCGCGTGATGCTCGGCTCGAGCCGCGCGCAGCTCCTTTAGCTGTGATCGGTCGCCGCGACGAACTCAGCGTCGTTCTGCGCGCGGCGCTCGAAGGAGAGGAAGTCGTAGTAGCCGCAGCGCGCGCTGCCGGGGAATGCGCGGCAGACCGAGGGACGCGCCGAATAGATCGTGCAGCGACGCTTCTCCGTGTCGAAGAAGCGGCAGATCTTGCCGTAGTGTTCGTCCGCTTTGCGGCGCATGATGCGCTTGTAGCCGTGCGCGCTCTTGGTGAAGCGCTTCTCCGCTTCCTCGGGGCTCAGTTCGAAATGCTTCGCCAGGCGCTCGACGATCGTATTTGGTGACCGTGATCACCGGATAGGAGCAGCAATAGCCGGGGCACTTCGCGCAGTTGTACTGGAGGCGCTCGCCCGATCCGGCGCTTTGATGCGCCGCACCGTTTCCCTTGCCGTTCGCGGGCACGCGCCCGTTGCTTTTTGCCATCGATGATCCCGGATGATGTCGCCGCTAGCGGATGTGCGGCCCGCATCCGCTACCTAATACGGGGACGGGCCGGGGGAAAAGGCGGATGACGCGCGACAGAGACGATCATCCCCATCCGCATGCGCTCGCGTCAGAGCTTCACATTGCCCCGCTTGTCGAGCGTCCACTCCGGGTTCCACGCGACCTCCCAGGGATGGCCGTCGGGATCGGCGAAGTAGCCCGAGTAGCCACCCCAAAAAGTGTCCTTCGCCGCCTTCAGGATGCGTGCGCCGGCGCTCTCGGCCTCGGCAAGCACGGCGTCGACGTCGTCCTTCGAGCGCGCATTGTAGGCGAGCGCAATGCCGCCGAAGCCGCGCTCGTTCGGGGCAAGGCCCGCGTCCTCGGCAAGCGCGGAGCGCGACCAGAGCGCCAGGATCATGCCGTTCAACTGAAAGAACACGACGCTCGGATTCTTGTTGCCGCGCTTCCAGCCGAGCGCTTCGTAGAAACGAAGCGCTCGCTCCAGATCGGCGACGCCGAGCGTCACCAGGCTCAACCGCTGTTCCATCTCTTTTCGCTCCGAAAGGACCGCCGGGACCGGCTGGGCTTGATTCCTATCCTCGCCGAGCCTATAGAACATAGCAAGAACGATTTTGCGTTACCCTGTGCATTCGGTCGAGCGGATTGTGGACAGACGCTGCGCGCATGCTGCGCCGCGGAGGCGATTGTGAGCAGGGTAACTGCCAGAAGCGGAGGCGATCATGGCAGGCAGCGTCAATAAAGTGATCCTGGTCGGAAATCTCGGCCAGGACCCGGAAGTCCGGCGGCTTCCCTCCGGCGATCCGGTGGTCAATCTCAGGATCGCCACCTCGGAGAGCTGGCGCGACAAGAATTCCGGCGAGCGCAAGGAGCGTACGGAGTGGCACTCCGTCGTCATCTTCAACGAGAACCTCGCGAAGGTGGCGGAGCAGTACCTGAAGAAGGGCGCCAAGGTTTACATCGAAGGCCAGCTGCAGACGCGGCAGTGGGAGGACCAGTCGGGGCAGAAGCGCTACTCGACCGAGGTCGTCTTGCAGCGTTTCCGCGGCGAATTGCAGATGCTCGACAGCCGGGGCGGGGGCGGGAGTGCCGAAATCGGCGACCGCAACGGCCGCGGTGCGGCATTCGGCAGCTCCGGCCCGATGGAGCGGAACGGCCGCGCAAGCACCCCGCTCTCCGAAGAAATGGACGACGAGATTCCGTTCTAGCCGCCGCGGAGCGGTCGGCGCAGACGTCTATGCGCTTAGGCCGGATCGCATAGTCTACTCCGTCGACCGATGAAGCGCTTTGCCGACCCGCGTGTCGCCGCGATCTTCGCCGCCTATCCGCCGGCAACGCGGAAGAGACTCCTCGCGCTTCGCCAACTGATCTTCGACGTCGCCGCGAGTACGGACGGCGTCGGGCGCCTGGAAGAGACTCTGAAGTGGGGGCAGCCGAGCTATCTGACGGCCGAGACCAAGGCCGGAAGTACGGTCCGGATCGATGGCCTGAAAGGGGTCGAGGGCGGATACGCCATCTACTTCACCTGCCACACCAACCTGGTCGAGACATTCCGGGAGCTTTACGGAGACAAGTTCAATTTCGAAGGCAACCGCAGCATCGTCCTCGATTCCGACGATCCGCTGCCGGCCGAAGAACTGCGCCACTGCATCGCGCTGGCGCTCACCTATCACAGCGACAAGCGGCGCAAGAAGCCGCGGCGATGACAGCCCCGCGCTTGACAAGGCGCGGCTCCGGCCACGAGATCGCGAATTGCATGAACCGGGCGAGGACAACTCGCCGCGCATGCAGGGAAACGACCTTTGCGGGTGTGGATCGAAACCTATCTCGACCGACTCCACGGGTTCGCATACGCGCTGACGCAGGACCGCGACCTTTCGCGCGACCTGGTGCAGGATTGCGTGCTGCGGGCCCTTGAGGCGTCGCAACGTCCAAGCGACGAGCCGGCCTATCGCGCCTGGCTGTTTCGCATCCTGCGCAACGCTTTCATTGACAAATGCCGCAAGACAGGCATGGAGACTGGGCTCGATCCGGCGGCCGACACCGCCGACGACGAGGATGCCGGCTGGGCAGGCGACCGCCGCATCATTGACGTCGTGACAGTGCGCATCGCAGTCGGGAAGCTCACGGCCGCCCATCGGGAGATCATCGCCTTGATCGATTTCGTCGGTCTCTCCTACGCGGAGGCAGCCGCGGTGCTGGGCGTGCCGGAGGGCACGGTCATGAGCCGCCTGTCGCGCGCGCGCGCCGCGCTCCTGACGCTGATGGCGGAGCAGAACGTCACCCCGTTCGCGCGTGCACGCCGGCCGAAGTCATGAACTCGGGCTCACCCACGTGGCGGACTCTCAGCGCCTATGTCGACGGCGAGCTCGACGCGTCAGGCGCCGCGGCCGTCGCTGAAGCGGCCGGGACTGAGCCCGGCGTCGCCGCGCAGATCGGCGTCCTCTTCCGCCTGAAAGGCGCCACGCACGCCGCGCTCGCAGCGCCGCCTGCCGATTTCGATCTTGCCCGCCTCCTTGAGCAGAAACGACGGCCGCAACCGCGCTGGCCGTGGGCCGCTGCCGCCGCGATGGTGCTCGTCGCCCTTCTGACCGCCGGCGGTTGGCTCTGGCTCAGGCCGCAACAATCGACGCTGCCGCCCGACCTTCTCGCGACGGCACGCTCGCTCCATACCGACTGGCTGAATTCGAATGCGTCCGGCAGCGCCGGCGACCGACCGGCCACGCTGATCGCTGCGCTCGGGCGCTTCCGCCAGCTGCCCGAGATTCCGGATCTCGAAAGTGCCAAGCTCACGATCGACCGCGTGATCTTTGCAGAGCGGCCGACCGGTGACGTTCTGCAGGTCGGCTACCGCGGCACGCACGGCTGTCATTTGAGCCTCTTCGTTTTCGCCGACGAAGCGATGCCGCAGACTCTCGTACGGGTCGATATCGGCATTGAGCGCGCCTACGGCTGGCAGGTCGGCAGGCTCGGCTACATGCTCTTCGCAAAGGGCATGGACGGCGCAAGGTTCGACCTGATCGCGCACAAGGTGGAGGAGGGGACCCGCACCCACGCTCCCTTCGACAGCCGCACGCGCCAGGCGCTCGAGGAGAGCAAGCGTCACAGCACGAGCTGTCTCGCCTGATTTTTTCGACCGCGGCCGGAATATTCCGCCTCCCCCAAACGTTTCTTCCCTTGAGCTGCCGTCGGAGGGGCTACCGGCGGCAATCTCTGTCGGCCGACGCAAAATCCCAGGGAGGAATTCAATGGACCTGCAACGAACAACGAGTATGACGCGTCGCCAGTTCGGCCTTGCGGCGGGAGCGGCGGGCTTGGCCACCGGCCTCTCGCCCGCCTTCGTGCGCTCGGCACTCGCCGACACCGCGCCCGACTCCGCCGAAATCATCTCCGGCAAGGTCTCAGGCCTGCTCGTCCACAATGCCGAGCTCGGCGTGATGGAGACGCCCCTCGCGATGCTTCGCGAGCACGACCACACCCCGAAGGAAATCCTGTTCAACCGGTTCCACTATCCGCACAAGGGCGACGCCGCCTGGTACGCGACCACGTCGCCGCCGCCCGCCGACATGGTCAATAACTGGACCATCCGCTTCGATGGCCTCGTGCAGCGTCCGCGCACGCTGACGATCGCCGATCTCGCCGCGCGACCGCAGGAGACCCGCGTATCGGTGCTGCAATGCGCCGGGAACGGCCGCAGCTTCTATGCCGCCAAGGAGAAGGTCGCCGGCGGCCAATGGAAGAACGGCGGTATGGGCAACGTCGAATGGGAAGGCACGCCTCTCAAACCGCTGCTCGACGATCTGAAGATGGAGCCGAGTTCCGACGCCCATTGGCTGACCGCCGAGGGCTGGGACCAGCCGGCGACGCCGGAAGGCTCCGACTTCGCCAAGAGCTACGAGCTTTCCGACCCGGCGCTCGACCACGCCATTCTTGCGCTGAAGATGAACGGCGAGCCGATCCCGGCGACGAACGGCGGGCCGGTCAGGCTCGTCATTCCCGGCTTCTACGGCAACATGAACGTCAAGATGCTGACCGTGCTGATGCTTGCCGCCGAGCAGTCGCCGAGCGCGTTCCAGTCGGTCGGCTACCGCATGCCGCTCGGACCGGTCGAGCCGGGGCAGTTCGAGGCCAACGACTACACGATCTACAACAGCGTCCCGACCTACGGGCACAAGATCAAGAGCGTGATCTTCTCGCCGCTTCCCGAAGACGGGGCGAAGGCCGGACCGGTCGACATCGCCGGCGTCGCCTTCAACGACGGCATGGCGCCGATCACCATGGTCGAGGTGTCTGCCGACGGCGGCAAGACCTGGCAGAACGCCGACGTCAAGCCGGCCGAGAGCCCCTGGGCCTGGTACCACTGGTCCGCGAAGGCGACGCTCGCCTCCGGCAGCAACATGCTGATGTGCCGGGCGACGGACGCGCTTGGACGCACGCAGCCGATGGACGGCCTGACGCGGTGGAATCCGCGCGGTTATGAGTGGAACGGCGTCGACCGCGTCGAGATCACTGCCTGATCCAAGAACGGGGCGCCGGTCACGGCCTGCGCCCCGCCGCATCGATCCGGACAATCGAGCTTCTGAAGGAGTTGTGCGCTGTGCGACCGGCGTTGGTCCTCCTTGTTGCCGCTGCGACTGCGTGCCTCGCGGCAGGCGCAAACGCCGCCGACCGTTTCAACCTGCCGCAGGGGCCGGGTCGCGATCTGATCTACGGTCACTGCCAGACCTGCCATGACTTGCAGTCGGTCGAGGACTCTGCCGGGATCAGGCGCGGCGCCTGGAACGCCGTGCTCGACAACATGAAGGGCTTCGGCCTCAGGATCACCGACGCACAGCGCGCCGCGATCCTCGACTATCTCGGAGCCTATCTCGGCCCGAACCCGCCTCCCGAGGCGCCCGCCGCGACGGCTCAAACGGGGCCGGCCGACGGCGCCACAGTCTTTCAGGCAACCTGCATCGCCTGCCACCAGGCGAAGGGCGAGGGGAAACCCGGCGAGTTCCCGCCGCTTGCCGGGAACTCCGACCTCTTTCTCTCCCCGGACTTCCCCGCCGTCGTCGCGCTCAACGGGATCACCGGGCCGATCAAGGTCGGCGACCAGAGCATCAACAACACGATGCCGCCCTTCGACTTCCTCTCCGACGCGGAGGTCGCCGCGGTGGTCGACTACGTGCGGTCACAGTGGGGGAACGACTCGCTCAAGCCGCCCGACATGCCGGCGCTCGACGCCGCCGCGATCGCCAAGGTGCGTGCAAAGCCGATGACGGCGGACGAGGTCCATGCGCTCAGGCAGTCGCTGCTCAACTGAGACCTGCACCGAGACCGGCCGCTAACCGCCGCGCGCGAAGGCGAGCACGCCGTCGGCGATGAACTGCACCGCGAGCGCCGCGAGGATCAGGCCGAGAAGCCGCGTCAGCACGATGCGGCCGGTCGCGCCGAGGTAACGGTCGAGGCGCTCGGCCAGAAAGAAGACCAGCCAGGCCGCGGCGAGATTGACCGCCACGATCCCGATCAGCACCGCGCGCTCGAGCACGTCCGCATAGGTGCCGGAGAGGAGTATCGTGGCAGAAATCGCGCCGGGCCCGGCGATCAGCGGGATCGCCAGCGGGAACACGGCAATATTGCGTATGTGGTCGGCCTGCGCGATCTCCGCGCTCTTCTCCTTCCGGTCCTGCCGCTTCTCGAAGATCATCTCGAACGCGATGTAGAAGAGGAGCACGCCGCCGGCGATGCGGAACGCGTGGATGGTAATCCCGAAGATGGAAAGGATGCTGATTCCCGCCACGGCGAATAGGACGAGGACGGCGAACGCCGTAATCGTGGCGCGGTTCGCGACCTGCTGGCGCTCGGCGCGGCTCATCCCAGCCGTCAGCGCGAGAAAGAGCGGCGCTAAGCCAGGCGGGTCGATCGTGACAAAGAGCGTCACGAAGGAGGTGAGAGCGTGTTCCAGCATGAAGAACCGACGATCCGCCCTCGCCATTGCCGTGTCCAAGATGAGATGATGCCGCGATGGCACCGGAAGCAAGCGCAGAATTGACGCCGCCGCGTTGCCCGATCTGCGGCTCGACGCTGTTCGAGCCGGGGCCTAAAGGGCGGATGGCGCCGAACGGCAAGCTGCCGCGCTGCTCCAGGTGCCGGTCGCTCGAGCGCCACCGAATATTCCGCGTGATGTTCGAGCGGCTCGGGATCGAGGAATTCCGCGACCTCGCCGCAATCCAGTTCAGCCCCGACCCGACACTCGATCCGAGCTGGTTCAAGCGCTTCGAGCTTTCCGTCTACGGCGAAGGCGAAAGCCTCGATATCCAGGCGATCGACCGGCCGAATGGCGCCTACGGGCTCGTCGCCTGCTCGCATGTGCTCGAGCACGTCGAAGATGACAACGCCGCCCTTCACGAGCTGCTCCGGATCGCCGCGCCGGACGGACTCCTCTGGCTCGTCGTGCCCGATCCCTTCCGCGAGGAGACGACACGCGACTGGGGCTTTCCGAAGCCAGAGAAGCACGGGCACTACCGCGTCTATGGCGCCGACATCGCCAAGCGTTTTTCCAGCTATCTGCCCAGGCAGCCGGTCTATGCCTATCTCGGCGAGGACCCGGTGACCGGAGAGCGCGACGGCTGCTTCCTGCTGCCGAAATCGGGGCTCTGGGAGCCGAAGATCGAGGCCCGGCTCGGGGCCGATTCATGGCTTTTCGCGGGGCCTTCCAAGGCGGCCGGAAATTAATCCACCGACCTCTACTAACCCATTGTCAGGACTTGTTTTCTTTCTGGTGGCCAAAGTGGCGGACGAAGCCTAAATGAGCTAGAAGACAGCCACCTGAACAAACTCACGATTCTTCCCTTGGCAGACGAAAGCAAAACGCCCCCCGCCGGCCGGGATGGCGACATAAAGCCAATCTCGATCACCGACGAGATGCGCATCTCCTACGTCAATTACGCGATGAGCGTGATCGTGAGCCGCGCGCTCCCCGACGTGCGCGACGGGCTGAAGCCCGTCCACCGGCGCATCCTCTACGCCATGCACCAGATGGGGAATGACTGGAACAAGCCCTACCGGAAGTCGGCGGGTGTCGTCGGCGAGGTGATGGGCAAGTACCACCCGCACGGCGACCAGGCGATCTACGACGCGCTGGTCAGGATGGCGCAGGAATTCTCCATGCGCCTGCCGCTCATCGACGGACAGGGCAATTTCGGGTCGATCGACAACGATCCTCCGGCGGCGATGCGATACACCGAGGTGCGCCTCGAAAAGGTTTCGCACACGCTGCTTGAGGACCTCGACAAGAGGACCGTCGACTTCCGCAACAATTACGACAATTCGATCCAGGAGCCGACGGTCCTTCCGGCGAGCTTCCCGAATCTGCTTGTCAACGGCGCCGGCGGCATCGCAGTCGGCATGGCGACCAACATCCCGCCGCACAATCTCGGCGAGGTGATCGACGCCACGATCGCGCTGATCGACGATCCGCATCTCGACTTTTCCGGGCTCATGCAGTTCATGAGCGGCCCGGACTTCCCGACCGGCGGCATCATCCTCGGTAGCGCCGGAATCCGCTCTGCCTTCGCCACCGGCCGCGGCTCCGTCATCATGCGCGGACGAGCGCATATCGAGACGATCCGCAAGGATCGCGAAGCCATCGTCATCACCGAGATCCCGTACCAGGTGAACAAGGCGACGATGCAGGAGAAGATGGCGGAGCTCGTGCGCGACAAGCGCGTCGAGGGCATCTCCGACATCCGCGACGAGTCCGACCGCGACGGCATCCGCGTCGTCATCGAGCTTCAGCGCGACGCCGTCGGCGACGTCGTCTTGAACCAGCTCTATCGCTTCACGCCGCTGCAGACGAGCTTCGGCGTCAACATGGTGGCGCTGAACGGCGGGCGTCCGGAGGTCATGAACCTCAAGGACGTGCTGACGAGCTTCATCGCGTTCCGCGAGACGGTGGTCGGGCGGCGCACGAAGTTCCTGCTCGGCAAGGCGCGCGACCGCGCGCATGTCCTGGTCGGGCTCGCCTCCGCCGTCGCCAATATCGACGAGGTGATCCAGCTCATCCGCTCCGCCAAGGACCCGCAGACCGCGCGCGAGCGCCTGATGGAGCGGCGCTGGCCGGCGAAAGACATCGAGGGGCTGATCCGGCTCATCGCCGATCCGCGCCACACGATCGCCGACGACGGCACTTATCGGCTTTCCGAAGAGCAGGCGCGCGCGATCCTCGATCTCCGCCTGCAGCGGCTGACGGCGCTCGGCCGCGACGAGATCGCGGAAGAGCTGGAGAAGCTCGCCGCGGAGATCCGCGAATACCTCGAGATCCTCGCCTCGCGCGCGCGCATCCAGACGATCGTCAAGGACGAGCTGAAGGCGATCCGCGAAGAGTTCGCAACGCCGCGCAAGACCGAGATCGCCGAGGGCGGCCCGGAGCTCGAAGACGAAGACCTGATCCAGCGCGAGGACATGGTCGTCACCGTCAGCCATGCCGGCTACATCAAGCGCGTGGCGCTTTCGGAGTACCGGGCGCAGCAGCGCGGCGGCAAAGGCCGCTCCGGCATGGCGACGCGCGAGGAAGACTTCGTCACCAAGCTCTTCGTTGCGAACACCCACACGCCGGTCCTGTTCTTCTCCTCGCGCGGCCAAGTCTACAAGCTGAAGGTCTGGCGGCTGCCGCTTGCCGCCCCGCAGGCGCGCGGCAAGGCACTGATCAACATTCTGCCGCTCGAAGAGGGCGAGCGCATCACCACCATCATGCCGCTGCCGGAGGACGAGACGACCTGGAATCAGCTCGACGTGATGTTCGCGACGACCGGCGGCACGGTCCGCCGCAACAAGCTCTCCGACTTCGTCGACGTCCGCCGCTCCGGCATCATCGCCATGAAGCTCGTCGAGGGGGAGGGCATCCTTTCCGTCGAGACCTGCACGGAAGGGGACGATGTGATCCTCACCACCGCGAAGGGGCAGTGCATCCGCTTCCCGGTGCCGGAGGTGCGCGTCTTTGCCGGCCGCAATTCGGTCGGCGTGCGCGGCATCGCGCTCGATGAGGGTGACACGGCGATCTCCATGGCAATCCTCCGGCATTTCGAGGCGACGCCGGCGGAGCGCGGCGCCTATCTCAAGATGAGCCGCGCCGTCCGTGGCGAAGGGGAGAGCGAAGAGAAGGAGGAGAAGGAGGAAAACGGCGCCGAGGCGGAGGCCGAGGCCTCGGGCGAGCTGTCGCAGCAGCGTTACGCGGCGATGAGCGCGGCCGAGCAGTTCATCCTGACCGTCTCGGAAAACGGCTACGGCAAGCGCACGTCGTCCTTCGAGTATCGGATCACGCGGCGCGGCGGGAAGGGCATCGTGGCGATGGTCGTGAACGAGCGGAACGGCCCGCTCGTCGCGTCCTTCCCTGTCAGCGACGAGGACCAGATCATGCTCGTCACCGACGCCGGCAAGACGATCCGCATGCCGGTAGGCGGCGAGAAGCCGATCCGCATCGCAAGCCGCGGTACGCAGGGCGTCATCCTGTTCGACACGGAAGCGGACGAGAAGGTCGTCTCGGTCGAGCACATCCCGTCGAACGGGCACGACGAGGCGGAGGAGGGCGATGATGCAGTTCCGCCTGCGGACGAGACCGCCGGGGAGTAACTCCGGCGGCGGCCGCCGCGCGTTGCGACTCGCCCCGGAAGCCGCTAAGCGGTGCAGATGGACCGGACCGCGCTCTATCCGGGCACGTTCGACCCGCTGACGAACGGCCACATCGACATCCTGGAGGCGGCGTTCAGCCTCTGCGACCGGCTGGTCGTCGCGATCGGCGTGCATCCGTCGAAGGAACCGATGCTTTCCGTCGACGAACGGCTTGAGCTGATCGAGACGGTCGCAGCCCCACTTGCCGCCGAAGCCGGCGTCACGATTGCGGCCTTCACGTTCGATAACCTGGTGGTCGACTTCGCCCGCGAGGTCGATGCGACGATCCTGATCCGCGGGCTCCGTGACGGCACCGACCTCGACTACGAAATGCAGATGGCAGGGATGAACGGCACCATGGCGCCGTGGCTGCAGACCGTCTTCCTGCCGGCGCGACCGGAAGCGCGCCACATCACCGCCACGCTCGTCCGGCAGATCGCGCAGATGGGCGGCGACGTCGCGCCCTTCGTCCCGGCCGTGGTTGCCGACCGTATCAGGACGCGCCTCAACCGATGAGCTTTCCGCGGCGCCGGGCGCGCCCGAAAAGAAGGATCCCTAAATGTTCAGAAGCTTGGCGGCCGTTGTCGCGGCCGGTTTCCTCTTCCTCTGCGGTACCGCCTTCGGGCAAACCACGGACCCCGAAAACACGCTGATCATGCAGCTCAAGGGCGGCACGGTGACGATCGCTCTCCGCCCCGACATCGCGCCACACCACGCCGAGCGGCTCAAGACGCTGACGCGGCAAGGCTTCTATGACGGCGTGCCGTTCCACCGCGTCATCGCCGGCTTCATGGCGCAGACCGGCGACCCTACCGGCACCGGCTCGGGCGGCTCTGACCTGCCGGACCTCAAGGCGGAATTCTCAAAGGTGCATTTTTCGCGCGGCATCGTCGGCATGGCACGCACGCCCGACCCGGACAGCGCCAACTCGCAGTTCTTCATCATGTATGGCGACGCTCCGTCGCTCGACGGCCAGTACACGGTGATCGGCCAGGTGGTGAGCGGCATGGAAGCCGTCGACGCCATCAAGAAGGGCGACGAAGCGAACAACGGCATGGTCGACGGGCCGGACAAGATCATCAGCCTGAAAGTCGCGGCCGACGTGAAATAGAGGAGAAGATATGGCCGATATCAAACACCCTGAGAACACCTTGCTCGTAGAGACGAGCAAAGGTCCCGTCGTCATCGAGATGCGGCCCGATCTCGCGCCGACGCACGTGGCGCGGATCAAGACGCTGGCGCGGCAAGGCTTCTACGACGGGCTCAAGTTCCACCGCGTGATCGACGGCTTCATGGCGCAGACCGGCTGCCCGCAGGGTACCGGCACCGGTGGCTCTGGCAACAAGCTCAAGGCGGAGTTCTCGGGAGAGAGCCACGTGCGCGGCACGGTCTCCATGGCGCGCGCGCAGGACCCGAATTCTGGCGACAGCCAGTTCTTCATCTGCTTCGCCGAGGCGCCGTGGCTGAACAAGCAATACACGGTGTGGGGCCAGGTCGTCGAAGGCATGGAGAACATCGACGCGATCAACAAGGGCGAGCCACCGCGCCAACCCGACACGATCGTGTCGATGCAGGTCGCCGCCGACGCGGCGTGACGCCGGACCTGATCCGGTAATCTATTCCGTAGCTGCTGCAGGTGCATGGGCGTCACGGAATGGATGCCATGGTCAAGCCATGGCATGACGACAGTCGTGGGCGGGTCTACCAATCCGGTCAGTTGTTGCGCTTGGCCTGCCGCCCGCCTTAGACCCACCGGATGCGCGTCGCGGAATTCGATTTCGAGCTGCCGGAGGAGCGGATCGCGCTCAGGCCCGCGAGCCCGCGCGACGCCGCGCGGCTGCTTGTGGTGCGGCCGGGCGAGGCATTCGACGACAGAACTGTCCGCGACCTGCCGGAGCTGCTTCAGCCGGGCGATGTGCTGGTCTTCAACGACACCAAGGTGATCCCCGGGCAGCTGCGCGGCAGGCGCACGCGCGACGGCCACACGGCAAAGCTCGTGGTCACGCTGATCGAACGGATCGACGATGCGGAGTGGTGGGCGCTCGCGAAACCCGGGAAGCGCCTCGCGGTGGGTGACCGCATCCGGTTCGGGCACGAGAACCGCGTCTGCCTGCTCGGTTCGCTCGAAGCGACGGTCGTGACGAAGGCGCCGGACGGACGCGTGCGGCTCGCCTTCGAGTTCCACGGCGCCTATCTCGACGAAGCGATTGACACGCTCGGCGACGCGCCGCTCCCGCCCTATATCGCGCAGCGGCGCGCGGCCGACGACCGCGACCTGACCGACTATCAGACCGTCTATGCCGCGCACGAAGGCGCGGTCGCCGCGCCGACCGCCGGCCTGCATTTCACGAACGAGCTGCTTCAGCGGCTCGGCGATGCCGGGATCGGACGCGAATTCGTGACGCTGCATGTCGGGCCGGGGACATTCCTGCCGGTGAAGGTCGGCGATACCGCCGGGCACCGGATGCACGCCGAGCGCGGCGCGATCGATGCGGCAACGGCGGAACATCTCAATGCCGTGCACAAGAAGGGCGGGCGCATCGTCGCGGTCGGCACGACGGCGCTCCGGCTGCTCGAATCCGCCGTCGACGAAGCGGGCACGATCCGTCCTTTCGACGGCGCGACCGACATCTTCATTACGCCCGGCTGCCGCTTTCGGGCCGCCGATCTCCTGATCACGAATTTCCACCTGCCGCGCTCGACGCTCTTCATGCTGGTCGCGGCGTTCTCCGGCCTCGACACGATGAAGCGCACCTACGCGCATGCGATCGAAAGGAGCTACCGCTTCTATTCCTACGGCGACGCGTGCCTGCTCTATCCCGAGACGGCGCGGTGAGCGGCTTTCCCTTCACGATCACCGCGACCGACGGTGCGGCGCGCGCGGGCCATCTTGAGACGCCGCGTGGAAGGATTCGGACGCCGGCCTTCATGCCGGTCGGCACGCAGGCGACGGTGAAGACGATGTATCCGGAGCAGGTGAGGGCGCTTGGAGCCGACATCGTGCTCGCCAACACCTATCACCTGATGCTCAGGCCGGGCGCTGAACGGGTGGCGCGGCTCGGCGGCCTGCACGGCTTCATGCGCTGGCCCTATCCGATCCTGACCGATTCCGGCGGCTTCCAGGTGATGTCGCTCGCAGGCCTCCGCAAGGTCGACGCGGACGGCGTGAGCTTCCGCTCGCATATCGACGGCTCGGAACATCGGCTGACGCCGGAGCGCTCGATCGAGATCCAGCGCTTGCTCGATTCCGATATCGTGATGCAGCTCGACGAATGCTTGGCGCTTCCCGCCGAGCCTTCGGAGGTGGAGCGCGCGATGCGCCTCTCGCTCGCGTGGGGCGAGCGTTCGAAGACGGCGTTCGGAGCCTCGGTCGGGAAAGCCCTCTTCGGTATCGTGCAGGGGGGCGACGTTCCGGAGCTCAGGCTCCAGTCGGCGGAGGCGCTCGTTCAGATCGGCTTCGACGGCTACGCGGTCGGTGGACTTGCGGTCGGCGAGCCGCAGGAGACGATGCTCAAGATCCTCGACGAGACGGTTCCGGCTCTGCCAAAGGACAAGCCGCGCTACCTGATGGGCGTCGGCAAGCCTGACGATATCTTGAAGAGCATCGCGCGCGGCATCGACATGTTCGACTGCGTGCTGCCGACGCGTGCGGGTCGCCACGGCCTCGCCTACACGCGCTTCGGCAAGCTCAACATGAAGAACGCGCGCCACGCCGACGACAGCAATCCGATCGACGCGGAAAACGCGTGCCCGGCGGCGCGCGACTATCCGCGCGGCTATATCCATCACCTCGTGAAGGCCGGCGAGGCGCTCGGCGCGATGCTCCTCACCTGGAACAACCTCGCCTACTACCAGACGCTGATGCGCGAGGCGCGGGCCGCCGTCACGGCCGGCGGCTATGCCGACTACATGGCGGAGACGACTGCAGCCTGGGTGGGCGGCGAAGAGGCCTGAAGCCCTAGCCGGCTGCCGGATTCGCTGGCTGAAGACACCACGCGAACCCGTGCAACAGCGAATTATGCGGGGAAAAACAGGAGTTCCACCACATCCTCTGCTTGCGTTTGCTCCCCAAAACCGCCGAATTTCATCACCATCACCCTTGTTACACGCCGCGCGATCGGACACGGGATGTCGATTTTCTGATTCCCGGCTTACGATTGCATGGAATCCGGCAACCGCCGGCACGAACCAGAAGGTGGGGATACATGTTCAGAAAGATCGCGCTTGCAAGCGTTGCCGCTCTAACCCTTGCCGCCTGTACTGCGCATGAGCAGCGCGTTGGAACCGGCGCCGGACTTGGCGCTGGCGCAGGCGCCATCACCGGTGCGCTCATCACCGGCAACCTCAGAGGTGCAGCGATTGGCGCCGCCGCCGGTGCGGCCGCAGGCGCCATCATCGGGCACGTCACCGATCGTCCGGGCTATTGCTACGCACGCGACCCACAGGGCAGGACGGTCGTCATTCAGTGCCCGGCCGGCTACTGAGCCTCCCGTCTACAATTCTGTAGCGATCGAAGGCGCGGTCGGGTTGGTCCGACGGCGCTTTTGCGCGGCTAAGGTGCGGTCGCGGCCTCTGCGGCGATTGTTTCTGCAGCCTCGGAAAAGGCTCGCGCGAGCGTCGCGGGCGCCTGCGCGCCGACGACGCCGTAGCGGTTCGCGATGATGAAGGTCGGTACGCCGGTCACGCCGATCCGTTGCGCCGAGGCAATCTCCGCGGACACCTCACTGCGATCCTCGTCGGAGGCAAGCCGCACGATGACGCGAGCGCGATCCATGCCGGCGGCCGCAGCAATCTCCGCCAGCACCTCACGGTCGCCGATGTCGCGGCCGTCGAGGAAGTAGCCGCGAAAGAGCGCGTCGACGACGGCCTCCTGCTTGCCGTCCTCGCCCGCCCAGCGGATCAGCCGGTGCGCGTCGAGCGTATTCGGCGACACCTTGATCTTGTCGAAGGCGAAATCGATTCCCTCGGAGGCACCGGCGGTAGCGATATTCTGGTGCAGCGCCGCAATCCGCTCCTCTGTGCCGAACTTCGCCTCGAGATAGGCGCGGCGGCTCTTGCCTTCGAGCGGGATGGTCGGGTCGAGCTGGAACGGGTGCCAGCGCACCGCGACCGGCACTTCGGACATCGTGATCGCCTTCTCCAGTCGGCGCTTGCCGATGAAGCACCAGGGGCAGACGACGTCGGAGACGACGTCGATCACGAGCGGCTTTGCATTGGCAGCGACGTTCATTGTTGTGCCCACCAAGTCGTCGGCTCCGGGCCGTAGAGCGAAGGCTTGTCCGGATGTTGCACGCGCGCCCAGCGCGCCACCCAATCCTCGTCGGCGTGGAACAGCGGCACGACGTAGAAGCCCGAGATCAGCACGCGGTCGAGCGCCCGCGCCGCCGTGACGAAATCGTCCTCAGACTTCGCCGAGAGCAGCGCCTGAAGCATGGCGTCGAGCGCCGGGCTCGACGCGCCAGCGAAATTGAAGCTGCCTTCCGTCTTCGCGGCATCCGACGACCAGCGGAAGAGCTGCTCGTTGCCGGGCGAGAGCGAAGCCGGATAGGTGAACTGCATCATGTCGAAATCGAAGGCCTTCTGGCGTTCGTAGAACTGCGCGGAGTTCGACAAGCCGCACGTTGAGCGTGATCCCGGCGAGCGCCAGCCAGCGCTGATAAGCGAGCGCCAGGCGCTCCTGGTCACGCGTCTGCGCCAAAAACTCGAAGGCAAGCGGCTCGCCGGTCGCAGCGTTCACCATTTTGCCGCCGCGCGGCTCGTATCCCGCCGCCCTGAGAAGCGCGACGCCCTTGCCAAGCATTACGCGGTCCTGGCCGGAGCCGTCGCTCTTTGGCGGCGCGTAGGTGCCGTCCATCACGTCGGCACGCACAGCGTCGGGGAAGGGCGCGAGGAGCTTCTTCTCCGCCTCGCTCGCCGGGCGGCCAAGCGCGGAAAGCTCGGAGCCCTGAAAATAGCTCCCGGTCCGCTGGTAGAGGTTGAAATAGAGGTTCCGGTTCAGCCACTCGAAATCGAGGAAGTAGGTCAGCGCCTCGCGCACCTTCGGGTCGGCGAATTGCGGCCGCCGGGTGTTGAAGACGAAGCCGTTCATGCCCTTCGGCACGCCGGTCTTGAAGCTGTCGAGGACGACGCGGCCGTCCTTCACCGCCGGAAAGTCATAGCCGGATGCCCAGCGCGTCGGGTCGGTCTCCGCGAGCGTATCGAAGAGGCCCTTCTTGAAGGCTTCGAAGTAGCTGTTGGTGTCGCGGTAGTACTCGACGCGGATCTCGTCGAAATTGTCGAAGCCGCGCTTGATCGGCAGATCCTTACCCCAATAGTCGGGGTTGCGCTTCAGCGTGACGTAGCGGCCGGGAGATACATCGGCGATCGTGTAGGGACCGGAGCCGATCGGAATCTTGAGGCTGCTCTTGTCGAAGTTCTCCGCGTCGGTCGCATGCTTCGGGAGGATTGGCATGAGCCCGATCAGAAGCGGTATCTCGCGATCACCGGCCTCCTTGAAGGTGAAGCGCACCGAGCGCTCGCCGGTCTTCTCCATCTTGGCGATCTTGTCGTACCAGGCGCGGTAGTTCGGCCGCCCCTTCGTGCCGAGGAGCTGCATGGAGAACATGACGTCTTCGACGGTCACCGGCTCGCCGTCGGAGAACTTCGCTTCGGGGCGCAGCGTGAACTCGATCGAGGAACGGTCGTCGGGGACGTCGATCGATTCCGCCAGAAGCCCGTAGAGGCTGAACGCCTCGTCGCGATTTCTGACCAGCAGCGCTTCCCAGATGTTGTTGCCCCACGACGCGTCCCAGAGGCCGCGCGGCGCGGTTCCGTTCACGATCAGCGGGTTCAGGCTGTCGAACGTGCCGATTCCGGCATAGGTGATGCGCCCGCCCTTCGGCGCGTCCGGATTGGCGTAAGCAAGGTGATCGAAATCGGCGGGAAGCGCCGGCTCCCCGTGCATCGCGACGCCATGTTGCGCGGCCGCGTGGCAGGTCGCGGCGAAGGCGGCGAACCCGATGGCAAGCAAGAATCGCGCTCCGAGACGCCAACCGCCAGCCGGCCGGCGCTTTTTGCAAGCCTCTCGGATCAAAGCAGCTTTTCCCTTGTCGCTCAGGTTAACGTCAAAGCCTGACAGCGAAATCAGCCAACACTCTGCGTCAAACTGGAATCTTTCGCAAATGCAGGCTATTGACTGCATGGACAGAGCCACTCTGTCGCCAAATTTCGTCGTCAGAGGGGCGACGCGCCGCCTGTAGAACGGGCAGGGCACAAAGAGGTTTTCCCGATGATCTTTTCGCGAACGTTTTCCAGCGTCGGATCGCGCCTGTCGCGCGCCGTCGCGCTAGCGGCGCTCATGTCGCTCGGCGCGCTGCCGGCCGCAGCGCAGGACCAGACCCCCGCCGCTCCGGCAGCCGCCGCAGCCGCCCCCTCCGCGGACGCTGCCGCCCCCTCCGCGGACGCGGCCGCGACGGAGCCCGTTCCGCAGCCGGACTGGGAGAAGGTCTGCGGCAAGATCAGCGATCAGCAGGAATGCCACACCTCGCGCAAGCGTTTGGCACCGACCGGTCAGGCGATCGCCCAGTTCCTGGTGATCGACCGCGGCGACAAGAAGCTTCTGCAGCTGGCGGTACCGCCGGTGGCGCTGATCCAGCCTGGGGTGCAGGTGAAGATCGACGACGCGGACCCGACCGGCGTGAAATACGTGGTCTGCACGCCCGGCGAATGCCTCGCGCTCGGCGAGATCAACGACGATTTCATCGCCAAGCTCAAGAAGGGCAAGAGCGTCGTCATCACCATGCTGAACCCGCAGGGCAAGCCGGTGAACTTCGACATCAGCTTGGTCGGATTCACCTCAATCTACGAAGGACCCGGCATCAATCCGGAAGAGGCGCAGGCGCGTCAGCAGAAGCTTGAGGACGAGCTCAAGAAGAAGGCCGACGAGGCGCGTCAGCAGCTCATGCAGCTGCAGCAGCAGCAGCAGACGAGCACGCAGTAAGCGAAGCGAGATTCACGGTCACGCAGATCAAGAGGGCGCCATTCGGCGCCCTTTTCAGTTCGGCTCGTCGCGCGTGCGGTAGACGCCCTTGTGAAAGCTTTCGAAGAGGTCGCGTACCTGCGGATGCCTGACCGGCTCGCCGCTCTCGTCGGGAAGGAGGTTCTGCTCCGAAACGTAGGCCACGTATTCGGTCTCATCGTTCTCGGCGAGCAGATGATAGAAGGGCTGATCCTTAGCCGGCCGAATTTCCTCCGGGATCGCCTGGTACCATTCTTCGGTGTTGGCGAAGATCGGGTCCACGTCGAAAATAACGCCGCGGAACGGAAAGAAGCGGTGCCGAACGATCTGGCCGACGCCGAATTTCGCTTGTCCGACTTTCATGGCGCTCGAATTTCGCCTTTCGGGCTGCCACAGGCAAGCCCCATCGATTTCCTCGCTCTCCGCTTCGTTATTGCGCAGGGCGCAAACGGCCCTATTGATCGCGCGCAATGCTGCTAAGCTCAGCGCAATTGCTTGATTTGCCGGACACTTGGCCATGACCAACTACGCCGACACCTCGATCGCGCCCGCTGCGGCTGAAGAGCGCGCCCGCGACAAGCGCTTCCTCTTCGGACCGGTGGTCGATTTCCTTTGCCTGGGCGGGTGCTCGCTCTTCCTGCTTCCGCTGATGTTCGTCCTGCCCGACGCCGAATACCGCGCGCCGGTTGCGACCGCGATGCTGCTCATCGCGCATCTCGTCAATCATCCGCACTTCGCGGCCTCCTATCAGATCTTCTACCGGGGCTTCTCCGAGAAGGCGTTCACGCCGGCGCTCGGCCGCACCATGCAGGCGCGCTACCTCTTCGCGGGGCTCGCCGTACCGGTGCTCCTCGTCGCTTTCGCCGCAATCGGCATCGCGCACGGCGACGCGCGCCTGCTCGGCTACGGCGGCAACATCATGGCCCTCTTCGTCGGCTGGCACTACGTGAAGCAGGGCTACGGGATGCTGATGGTCGACGCGGCGCTGAAGCGAAAGTTCTTCAAGGCGCCGGAGAAGAGGGTGTTCCTCGTTAACAGCTACGTCGTTTGGATCTTCGCCTGGCTCAGCATCAACAAGGCGGTCAGCCAGCAGCAGCTTTGGGGGCTTCAGGTACTACACCTTCTCCATACCGACCCCGATCGTGACGGCGGCGGCGCTCATCGCGCTTGCAAGCAGTCTCGTGTCGCTCTGGATCATCGTCTCGCGCTGGCGCGCGGGCGGCGGCCTGCCGATCAACGGCGTGCTCGCCTATGCGGTGAGCCTCTACCTCTGGATTCTTTTCGTGCAGATCAACCCGCTCTGGCTGCTCGTCGTGCCGGCGCTTCACTCGCTGCAATACCTGACAGTCGTCTGGCGCTATGAGCTGAACTACGAAAAAGGAAAGAGCGGCGCGCTCGATCCGCCGACGGTCTCGCTCGTCGAACGCATCTTCGGCCGCCGCTACCTGGAGGGCA
Organism: uncultured Alphaproteobacteria bacterium; assembly: GCA_963761005.1. Taxonomy (GTDB): domain Bacteria; phylum Pseudomonadota; class Alphaproteobacteria; order Rhizobiales; family Afifellaceae; genus DASWJZ01. The sequence continues at coordinate 72,786 of CAVXFK010000010.1, read as the reverse complement.
TGGCGCTCTTCGTCGCGGTCGGGCTTCTGCTCGGCTTCCTCGGGTTCTGGGGCGTCCCGATGTTCCTCGACTCGATCGTCCCCTACAAGAAGGAAGCGTTCGGCGGCACGATGTTCCTGTTCCTCTTCTGGATCTTCATCAACGTGCACCACTACTTCCTGGACAACGTGATGTGGCGCCGGGAGAACCCGGACACGAAGCGCTATCTCTTCGGCTGAGCCACGCGTCCTTCGCCCCGGATCGCCATCCCCTGCCGCATCAGCGCGCGACGTAAGACCGGCACGGACGACGCGAGGGTGAGGCTTAGGCCACGAGCGATCTGCACGGGCAGGAAGCCGGTCAAAAGCGAACGATTGAGAAGGTCGACGGCGAGCGTGCGCGTGCGCACGTCCTCCTGCCGCGCTTCGTGATAAGCCTTGAGGGCCGCGGGCGAACCGGGATCGGCCGGATGGCGCACCAGCACGTGCCACAGCGCGCGCACGTCGCGGAAGCCGAGGTTAAGTCCCTGCGCCCCTATCGGGGGAAAGAGGTGTGCGGCCTCGCCGACCAGCACGATGCGCTGCTTCGCGAAGCGTTCGGCAAGCGCGGCGCTCAACGGAAAGACGGCAGGCTTGCTGTCCAGCCGCATGGCGCCGTGGATCGCGTGCGCCCGCCTCTCGGCCTCTTCAGAGAAATCGTCTTCGGAAAGACCGAGAGCCCATTCCGTCCGCTCCGGGCGGTCGACCCAGACGAGGCTGACACGGTCGCCTTGAAGCGGCACCAGCGTGAAGGGGCCGTTCTCGGTGTGAAACTCCGTCGAGACACCCTGATGCGGGAACTGGATTCTCAACGTCGCCACGAGCGCCGACTGGCGGTAGCTCCAGGTCTTCACCCGAATTCCGGCCGCCTCGCGCGCAAGCGAGCGGGCGCCGTCGGCTGCGACGACGAGACGGGCGGCGAAGCTTTCGCCGGCTGCCGCAAGCTGCACCTCGTCTTCGCCCGGCGCTACGCTTTCGACCGGTGCCGCTACGAGTGTCAGGCTTTCGATCGATTCGGCGTGGCGGCGAAGCGCATCGACAAGATCGCCGTTCGGCACATTGTAGCCGAAGGCGGGGAGACCGACCTCGGAGGCATGGAACGTCGCCTCCGGCGCGCGGATCAGGCGCGAGGTGGCGTCGACGAGCCGGATCGCCGTGATCGGCTCGGCGTGCTCCTCAAGCGCCGGCCAGACGCCGAGATCGGCAAGGAAATCGATCGAGCCGCCGAGAAGCGCGGCCGTGCGGCCGTGCGGAAACGTCGCCGGTGGCGCGAAGAGAACCGTCGCTCGTCCGGCCTTCGCGGCGGCGAGAGCCGCGGCAAAGCCGGCGGCTCCGCCGCCCACCACCGCCACGTCGAACAGTTTCACGCCGGATCGCTCCATCTCAGGAAAATGGCCTCGCTGTAGGCTCTCGGCAATGCCTGCTTGGGCCTGAATCCGGGGAGGCCGGAGGGCGGGGCTTGCGCAGCGCCCGGCAGCCCGGCATGACAAACCCTCGGGGAAAGCTCGCCTAGCGGCGCTTCGAGGGCGGATACCCCAAGCCCGGGCGGGGCGCCGAAGGGATGTCGTTCGAGGTGAATTTAGGGCCGCGACACCTCTTTGCCATCCACCTTCTGACCGCCAGCGGGGCGGCTTTCGCGCTTCTCGCGATCATGGCGATCGCCGACCGCAACTGGACGGAAGCTTTCGTCTGGCTCGGAGTGGCGCTCGTGGTCGATGGCATCGACGGCCCGATCGCCCGTCGCTACCGCGTGCGCGAGCGACTGCCTAAATGGGACGGCGCGGCGCTCGACTTCGTCATCGACTACGCCACCTACGTCTTCGCCCCGGCGATCGTGATTTCGCGCGCGCTCGCGCTGCCGCCGCTCGTCGGCGATACCTGCGGGATGCTGATCGCCGTCACCGGCGCGCTCTATTTTGCCGACACGCGCATGAAGGCGCCCGACAATTCCTTCCGCGGCTTTCCGGCCGTCTGGAACATGGCCGCCTTCGTACTCTATGCCTTCCTGCCGCCTCCGCCGATCACCGTCGGAATTGTCGTCCTCTTCGCAGCGCTTACATTCCTGCCGGTGAACTTCGTGCACCCGCTCCGCGTGGCTCCGCTGGCGCGGATTGACCGTATCGGTGCTTGCGATATGGCTCGTCACGGGAACCTGGCTCTTTGTAACCGATTTCTCGGCGCCGCTTGCCGTCAACCTCGCGCTGCTTGCGGCGACGATCTACCTGCTCAGCGTCGCCGCCGTGCAGCAGTTTCTGAAAGCCGCCTGAGGGGCTTGAGAAGCGGCGATGCTTGAACTCCTGACCCGCCCGGATGCGTGGGCAGCGTTCGTCACCCTCTGCGTGATGGAGGTCGTGCTCGGCGTCGACAACGTCATCTTCATCTCGATCCTCGTCGGCAAGCTCCCAGAGCCGGCCGCGACGCGGGCGCGTCAGATCGGCCTTCTGCTGGCGCTCGTCTTCCGCATCCTGCTTCTCCTTGCCATCACTTGGATCATCGGGCTCGTCGCTCCCGTCTTCACGCTGCCTTTCGATCTTGCCGGCCCCGATGGCCACGCCGCCTTCGATCCGGTGATTTCGTGGCGCGACCTGATTCTGATCGCTGGCGGCCTCTTCCTCATCGTCAAGGGCACGCGCGAGATTCATGCCGAGATCGAGCACGAGGAGGCGCCCACGTCGCAAGGCAAGGTCGGAGGCTTCGCTGCGGCCGTCGTGCAGCTCGTACTGATCGACATCGTATTCTCGATCGATTCCATCCTGACCGCCGTCGGCATGACCGACGACGTGGAGATCATGATCGCGGCGGTGGTCTTGGCGGTGGGCTTGATGTACGTCGCGTCCGGTCCGATCGCCGACTTCATCAAGCGCAACCCGACCACGAAGATGCTGGCGCTCGCGTTCCTGCTGCTGATCGGCGTCGCGCTCATCGCCGACGGGCTCGGATTCCACATCCCGCGCGCCTACATCTATTTTGCGATGGCGTTCGCGGCCCTGGTCGAGATGTTCAACGTGCTGGCCCGGCGCGGCCGGCACAAGGAAGGCTGAGAGGCAAGATGGTCAAAGCAATCGTCGTTCATGAGCCGGGCGGTCCGGAAGTCATGAAGTGGGAGGACGTGGAGATCGGTGCGCCAGGCCCCGGCCAGGCGCGTGTGAAGCACGCCGCGATCGGGATCAACTTCGTCGACGTCTACAACCGCTCCGGCCTCTACAAGCCGCCCGGCGGCCTTCCCTTCACGCCTGGGAGCGAAGGCGCGGGTACAGTGATTGCGGTCGGACCGGGCGTCACTGAGGTCAAGCCCGGCGACCGCGTCGCCTATGCCGGGCCACAGGGCTCCTATTCCGAGGAGCGGCTGATCCCGGCCGACCGGCTGATCGAGATCCCGCCCTCAATCGACTTCAAAACCGCAGCGGCGATGACGCTCAAGGGTCTCACGGTCCAGTACCTGCTGCGCCAGACATTCAAAGTGGAGAAGGGGCATACGATCCTCTTCCACGCCGCGGCGGGTGGCGTCGGTCTGATCGCCGGGCAGTGGGCCAACCATCTCGGCGCGACCGTCATCGGCACAGTCGGCTCGGAGGAGAAAGCGGTGCTCGCCCGCGCGCACGGCTACCACCACGTCATCAACTACCGGACGGAGAGCTTCGTGGAGCGCGTCGCCGAGATCACCAAAGGCGGGAAGTGCGACGTGGTCTATGATTCCGTCGGGCGCGACACGTTCCCAGGGTCGCTCGACTGCCTGAAGCCGCTCGGCATGTGGGCGCTTTTCGGCCAGTCTTCCGGCACGATCCAGAACTTCGACCTGAACATCCTGGCGCAGAAGGGCTCGCTTTTCTGCACCCGGCCGACCCTCTTCACCTACGCCACAAAGCGCGAGGCGTTGGAGAAGATGGCGGCGGAGCTGATGGAGGTGGTGGCGAAGGGGATAGTGAAGATCGAGGTCAATCAGGAGTTCCCGCTCGCCAAGGCCGCCGACGCCCACCGGGCGCTGGAAGGGCGCAAGACGACCGGCGCGACGGTGCTGGTTCCGTAAGCGGGCGATCGCCGACCGGGCCGCGTTCAGTTCTTTAGCCGGTAGCCCGTCCTGAACATCCAGGCGACGGTCGCCATGCACAGCGCCAGGAACACGAATGTCATCGCAAGGCTGACACCGACGTTGATGTCGGCGCTGCCGTAGAAGCTCCAGCGGAAGCCGCTGACCAGGTAGACGACGGGATTGAAGAGCGTGACCTTCTGCCAGAACGGCGGCAGCATGTGGATGGAATAAAAGCTGCCGCCGAGGAAGGTGAGGGGGGTGATGACGAGGAGGGGAACGACCTGCAGCTTCTCGAAGCCGTCGGCCCAAATCCCGATGATGAAGCCGAACAGGCTGAACGTCACGGCGGTCAGCACCATGAACAGGATCATGACGAACGGGTGGTCAATCCTGAACGGCACGAACAGGCTCGCGGTGGCAAGGATGATCAAGCCGAGAATGACGGATTTCGTTGCCGCCGCGCCGACGAAGCCGATCACGATCTCCAGATAGGAGACCGGCGCCGAAAGAAGTTCGTAGGTCGTGCCGATGAATTTCGGGAAGTAGATGCCAGCCGACGCGTTTGAGATCGACTGCGTCAGAAGCGACAGCATGATCAGCCCGGGCACGATGAAGGCGCCATAGCTCACGCCGTCGACCTCGGAGATGCGCGAGCCGATCGCCGATCCGAACACGATGAAATAGAGCGATGTCGTAATGACTGGCGCAACGACGCTTTGCAGGATCGTGCGGCGGGTGCGCTCCATCTCGTTGACGTAGATCGTGCGGATCGCCCGATGGTTCATCGCGGTTGCCCGACCAGGTTGACGAAAATCTCTTCAAGCGAGCTCTGCTTAGTCTCGATGTCCCGAAAGGTGATCCCCTCCGCCCTGAGATCGCTGAGCAACGAGGTGATCCCCGTGCGCTCCCCGCGCGTGTCGTAGGAATAGACGAGCGCGCGCCCGTCCGCGGCGAGCGCGAGGTCGTGGGCGGCGAGAGCGGGAGGAATCGCATCGAGCTTGCGATGCAGCTGCAGCGTCAGTTGCTTGCTGCCAAGCTTGCGCATGAGCTCGTCCTTGTTCTCCACCAGGATGATCTCGCCCTTGTTGATCACACCGATGCGATCGGCCATTTCCTCCGCCTCGTCGATGTAGTGCGTGGTGAGGATGATGGTCACGCCGGATTCGCGCAGCTCCCGCACCATCCGCCACATGACCTGGCGGAGCTCCACGTCGACCCCGGCGGTCGGTTCGTCGAGAAACAGTATCTGCGGCTCGTGCACCAACGCCTTGGCGATCAGAACGCGGCGTTTCATGCCCCCGGACAGTGTGATGACTTTCGAGTCCTTCCTGTCCCAAAGGGACAGGTCCTTCAGCACCTTTTCAACGCGAGCGGGATCGGTGGGCTTGCCAAACAAGCCGCGGCTGAACGAAACGGTTTTCCACACCGACACAAACGCATCGACGGTGAGCTCCTGCGGCACGAGCCCGATCATCGAACGGGTGGCGCGGTAGTCGGCAACGATATCGTGCCCATCCACGCTCACGCGCCCGGAGGAGGCCGTCACGATTCCGCAGATGATGCCGATCAGCGTTGTCTTTCCGGCGCCGTTCGGGCCGAGCAGCCCGAAGATCTCGCCCCGCCGAATTTCGAGGTCAATGTTCTTCAGCGCCTCGAAGCCGGTGGCGTAGGTCTTGGAGAGGCTCTCGACGGAAATGATCGGTTGCATGAAAGACGACATCGCGGGTGGGGGTTGCGGCCGGACGCCGCGGTGGACCGGCAGAGAGCCATATAGGCCTCGGGCCGTGATTTGACGACCTGCCTATACGGCGTCCACAGCCGCATGTCTTTTGGGCTGGCGCGTTTCTAGTGCACTGCCTAACCTGAGCCTTCGGAAGGGGCGGGGATGGATCAGGCAGCCTCCAATACTGTGAGCGGTCAGAGCGCGGTGACGCTGCTCGCGACCGAAGGGATTACCAAGCGGTTCGGGCCGCTTACCGCCTGCGACCACATCAGCCTCGATATCCGCCACGGCGAGGTGCACGCGCTGCTCGGCGAAAACGGCGCCGGCAAGTCGACACTGGTCAAGATGCTCTACGGGTCGCTGGCGCCGGACGAGGGCGTGATCCGTTGGGAGAGCGGACCGGTCACGATTTCGAGCCCGGCGGAGGCGCGCCGCCTCGGCATCGGCATGGTGTTCCAGCACTTTTCGCTGTTTGAGGCGCTGACCGTCGCGGAGAATATCGCGCTCGCGCTACCGCCGCGCAGGCGGCGAAAGCTCGCGGAGACGATCCGCACGGTCTCGCGCGAATACGGCCTGCCGCTCGATCCCGATGCCGGGGTCGCCGACCTTTCGGTCGGCGAGCGGCAACGCGTGGAGATCGTCCGCTGCCTGCTTCAAGAGCCACGGCTCATCATCATGGATGAGCCGACCTCGGTGCTCACGCCGCAGGAGGCGGACCTTCTTTTCGTGACGCTCCGGCGGCTTTCGTCCGAGGGAGTCGCGATCCTCTACATCACGCACCGGCTTTCGGAGGTGCTAGCGCTCGCGAACCGCGCGACGATCCTACGCCGCGGCAAGCTTGTCGGCACCGCCGACCCGAAGCAGGAGAGCGCCAAGAGCCTTGCGCGCATGATGGTCGGCGCCGAGGTGGCCGGGATCGAGCGCGAGAAGAAGCCGGAGACGGCCGTAACGCCGCGCCTTGTGCTTTCAAAACTCTCGCTTCCCGCCGACAACCCCTTCGCGACCGCGCTCGCCGATATCGACCTCAGCGTCAACGCCGGCGAGGTAGTCGGGATCGCGGGCGTCGCCGGGAACGGCCAACCGGAGTTCTTCGACGCGATCTCCGGCGAGCGACTGGTCGCAGACGCGTCGATGATCACCATCGACGGCACGCCCGTCGGCCGACGCGGCGTCAACGACCGGCGCCGGCTCGGCGCCGCCTTTGTGCCGGAAGAGCGGATCGGGCACGGCGCGGTGCCGGGCTTCCGCCTGTCGGAGAACGTCGTGCTGACGCGGCATGGCACGGGCGAGGAGATTGCGCGCGCCTATCTTTTGAATCGCGGTGCGGCGCGCGCGGTGGAGGCGCGGGTCGGCGAGCGCTTCGACGTGCGCCGCTCCGGCCCCGATCCGAAGGCGAGCGCGCTCTCCGGCGGGAACCTGCAGAAATTCATCATGGGCCGCGAGATCGACCGCGTACCGGGCATCCTCGTCGTGAACCAGCCGACCTGGGGCGTCGACGCGGGCGCCGCGCGCACGATCCGGCAGGCGCTCGTCGACCTTGCACGCGCCGGCTCAGCGGTGCTGATGATCAGCCAAGACCTCGACGAAATCTTCGAGATCACGGACCGCATCGCCGTTTTGTCCGACGGCCAGCTGTCGCCGGCCTATCCGGCGGAGACGATGACCGCCGACAAGATCGGCATGCTGATGGGCGGCGTCCATCACGGTCACGACGGGCTAGCCCCCGATGAGGCGCAGCATGCGTCTTGAGCTTGTCCGCCGCCCCGAGCCGTCGATGGCGATGACGCTTTTGTCGCCGGTGCTGGCGCTTGTCCTCACCGTCATCGTCGGCGGCGTGATCTTCGCGATCATCGGCGTCGATCCGCTCGCCGCGCTCTACGTCTATTTCATCAAGCCGCTCACGGCGCTCTGGTCGGTGCAGGACCTCATCGTGAAGATGACGCCGCTCGTGCTGATCGCGGTCGGTCTCTCCATCTGCTACATCTCCAACACCTGGAACATCGGCGCGGAAGGGCAGCTCGCGGCCGGCGCGATCGCCGGCTCGATCCTGCCGATCTACTATCCCGACTGGCAGGGGCCGCTGCCGCTCACGCTGATGCTCCTGCTCGGCATTCTCGGCGGCATGCTCTACGGAGCGATCCCGGCGCTCCTCAAGACCCGCTTCGGCACCAACGAGATCCTGACGAGCCTGATGCTCGTCTACGTCGCCGGCCTGCTTCTCGACTGGTTGGCGCGCGGTCCGTGGCGCGACCCGAACGGCCACAATTTCCCGAACAGCCGCCCGTTCAGCGACGGCCAGCTTCTGCCCATGATCGGACACGTGCGCATCAGCTTCCTGTTCGCGCTGGTCGCCGCGATCGTCGCCTGGTTCGTCTTGCGCAACATGCTGACCGGCTTCCAGATACGCGTACTCGGCCAGGCGCCGCGCGCCGGCGCCTTCGCCGGATTCAGCCAGAAGCGCATGATCCTGCTCTCGTTTCTGATCTCTGGCGGGCTCGCCGGGCTCGCCGGGATTTGCGAGGTCGCGGGGCCGCTCGAGCAGCTCCGAATCAGCGTGTCGCCGGGCTACGGCTTCACCGCGATCATCGTCGCCTTCCTCGGCCGGCTGAACCCGCTCGGTGCCATCATCGCCGGCTTCGTGCTCGCGCTGTCGCTCGTCGGCGGGGAGGCGGTGCAAATCGCCTTTAACGTATCCGACCAGTTCGCACGCGTCTTCCAGGGCATGCTGCTCTTTCTCGTGCTCGCCTGCGACACGCTGATCTTCTATCGCATCCGCATCGCGCCCTCGCGGCGGGCGCTGGCTGTCGCGGCTTCGGAGGCAGCGCATGGACGCAGCTGAGATCCAGGGGCTGCTTCTCACCATCGTGACGGCGGCGACGCCGCTGCTTTTTGCCTCGATCGGCGAACTGGTGTCGGAGCGCTCCGGCGTCCTCAACCTCGGTGTGGAGGGCATGATGGCGGTCGGCGCCGTGGTCGGCTTCATCGCCGGCTACACGACCGGGATGCCGATCGTCGGCGTGCTCGCCGCGATCGGTGCCGGCATGGTGATGGCGGCGCTTTTCGGACTTGTCACGCTGGTGTTCGTCGCGAACCAGGTTGCGACGGGTCTAGCGCTCACGATCTTCGGGCTCGGGCTCTCCGGCTTGATCGGCAGTCGCTACGTCAGCATTCCGGGGCTCGGGCTTGAGCGCGTGCATCTGCCGGTCGTCAGCGACCTCCCGATTGTCGGGCCGGTGATCTTCGGCGAGGACCCTCTGGTCTACGTCGCCGTCGCGCTCGCCATCTGCGTGTCGTGGTTCCTGTTCCACACGCGCACCGGGCTCATCGTGCGGGCGGTCGGCGACAACCATGTCTCGGCGCATGCGCTCGGCTATGGCGTGATCAAGGTGCGCTTCCTGGCTGTGCTCTTCGGCGGCGCCTGCGCCGGGCTCGGCGGCGGCTATCTTTCCATCGTCTACACGCCGCAATGGACGCCGAACATGACCGCCGGACGCGGCTGGATCGCGCTGGCGCTCGTCGTTTTCGGGACCTGGCTGCCGAGCCGGGTCGCCATCGGGGCTCTGTTTTTCGGCGCAATCGGCATCCTGCAGCTCAATGCGCAGGGCTACGGCGTGGCCATCCCGCCGCAATTCCTGACGTCCCTGCCGTATCTTGCGACAGTGGTGGTCTTGGTGATCATCTCGCGCAACCGTATGCTTTTGCGGGTGAATACCCCGGCCTGTCTCGGGCAGGCATTCGTGCCCGACAGGTAGGGCCCCCGTCGGCGCCGCTGGCCAAGCGGCGCGGGATTTGCTTGGTCATTGGTCGGTCGGAAGAACAGGGAGACCTCACATGTGTAAAGTGATAGCCGCGCCTGTCGCGGCGCTTGCGTTGGCCTTGTCTGCGGGCGTTGCGGGCGCCGAGCCGCTCAAGGCTTGCTGGGTTTACGTCGGCCCGCACAATGACGGCGGCTACAGCCAGCAGCACGATATCGGCCGGCAGGACGTGGCCAAGGAGCTCGGCGACGCCGTCGATGCCAGCACCTACCTCGAAGAAGTGACGGAGCAGACCTCCGAGGGGCCGATCCGCGGCCTCGCGCAAAGCGGGTGCAAGATCATCTTCACGACGTCGTTCGGCTTCATGGACGCGACGCTCAAGGTCGCCAAGGACTTCCCGGACGTGAAGTTCGAGCACGCGACCGGCTTCAAGACCGCGGACAACGTCTCCACCTACAACATCCGCTGGTATGAAGGCCGCTACGTCATGGGCCAGATCGCGGCGAAAATCTCGAAGAAGGGTCTCGCCGGCTACATCGTCTCCTTCCCGATCCCCGAAGTCATCATGGGCATAGACGCCTTCATGCTCGGCGCGCAGTCGGTGAACCCGGACTTCAAGGTCAAGATCATCTGGGTCAATTCCTGGTTCGATCCGGGCAAGGAAGGCGACGCCGCCAACGTCCTCGTCAACCAGGGCGCCGACATCCTCGTCCAGCACACCGACTCCCCGGCAGCGATGCAGGTCGCGGAGAAGGCCGGCATCCACGCGTTCGGGCAGTCGGCCGACATGTCGAGCTTCGGGCCGCACGCGCATCTCGCTTCGCTCATCGACAATTGGGGACCGTACTATGTCATGGAAGTGAAGGCGGTGATGGATGGGACCTGGAAGTCGCAACAGGCCTGGGAGGGCTTCAAGGAAAACCTGGTCGAAGTAGCGCCGCTCCAGAACATGCCCGACGACGTTAAAGCGATGGCTGAGGCGACGATCGAGAAGATCAAGGGTGGCTGGAGTCCCTTCAGCGGCCCGATCTACAAACAGGACGGATCGGTGATGGTCCCGGACGGTCAAGTCATCGACGACGGCACACTGCTCGGCATGAATGAGTACGTGAAGGGCATCGACGACAAGATTCCACAATAGCTGAATTATCCCGGATTTGCCCGAGGCCCGGCCGCACCAGCGGCCGGGCTTTCGTTTGCACCTTGAGACACGCTTGAGGCGTCTTTTCGCGCTCGCTGCTGCTCTTGCAGATGGAAAACTGTTGCTATAATGTCACATCGTTGCCAAGTGGCTGACGCGCTTGGTCGTTTCTTCTTGTAGTGTTGTGGACAGGCTGTGGATAAAGCGGCCTTGCGGCGGGAAGGAAGCGTAGGAGCTTACGATGTCCAATTCCCACGGCGACCTCTTTGCCGAGATCGGCAAGCTCGTGCTCGCGGTGAACCTCGGGCAGACGATCGATCTCGATGCCACTGCCAAAGACCTGGCGCTGCGCTATCAGAACCTCCGCATCTCCGAAGAGACGCTGGTGAGAGTCGTTTCCCGCTCGATCGGCGCGGTCAGGCTTTCGCTCGCGAGCGCAACCCCGAAGCCGGAGATCATTGACGAGGATGCCGCGGCCGAGCCCGCTTCTCGGATTGCTTTCCTCGCTGCGGCGTCGGTCAAGCCGGCGGCACCGATGCAGGTGAGCGGACGGAGATTCGGCGGACGCTCGAAGACAACAGCTTCCCAGGAAGCCGCCGCCTCGCAGACGAAATCATTGTTCCCGTCGGGTCTGCGCCTGGCGCTTCTCTCGTAGCGGGCGCATCGAAAGCGGAGGAGGAGCCTCCGCCAGGAGGCAAGCTCAGCCGACGATCTCGGCGTCCTTGAAGAAGAAGGCTATCTCCTGCTTCGCCGTTTCCGGCGCATCGGAGCCGTGCACGGAATTCTCGCCGACGTTCTTCGCGAATTCCTTTCGGATCGTGCCGGGTGCCGCGTCCTTGGGATTGGTCGCGCCCATCACCTCGCGGTTCTTGGCGACGGCGTTCTCGCCTTCGAGCACCTGGATGACGACCGGCCCGGAGATCATGAAATCCACGAGTTCGCCGAAGAACGGGCGGTCCTTGTGGACGGCGTAGAAGCCCTCGGCCTGCTCGCGCGTCATGCGGATGCGCCGCTGCGCGACGACCCGAAGGCCGGCGCTCTCCAGCTTGTCGATGATCTTGCCCGTCAGGTTCCGCGCGGTCGCGTCGGGCTTGATGATGGAAAAGGTACGCTCGATCGCCATAAGTCCCGTTCGATGCTCGTTTGAAGGTCCGGGGCTTATAGTGGCGGGAGTGCCGCTCCGGCAAGCCGCGCCGTTCCACAGGCGTTTTCCGCCGTCATCACTCTGTCACCGCGCGCCCTTTATCGCCTCCGACGTTCCTTTCCCCGAACGAGGAGGCCGAAGCCCATGCGCAAGATGCTTGTCGCCGCAATGTCGCTTGCCGCGACATCCACGCTCCACGCGGAAACCCTGACGCTCTACGAAGCCGCGCCCGGCCAGGCGGCGCTCAGCCTTGAGCGCTACCAGTCGCCGCTCCCCGGCTCAGAAGCGCTCGATCTCGATGTCGGCATCGGCTCGGCAGCCTTCCGCGACCCGAGCGCGCCGGCGAACACCTTCTATACGATGTCCGACCGCGGCCCGAACTTCACCTGCGACGATGCCGCGGACCTGATGAAGGTGAAGGCGGACGATATCTGCCCGGCGGTCGAGGGCCAGAAGGCCGGCAGCGGGCGCATCTATCCGGTGCCCGGCTACAACGTCTCGATCTATCAGGTAACGCTCGATCCCGCTTCCAAGACCTACACTGTAAGCGGTGTCATTCCGCTCAAGACGCCGAAGGGCAATCCGATCACCGGCCTTACCAACCCGCTCAAGGTGGCGAAAACCGACAAGCCGCGCGACGGCGCCGGCCAGCCGCTTGCGCAGGATGTCAACGCAATCGACGCGGAAGGGCTCGTGAAGCTTCCCGACGGCCGCTTCTTCATCGGCGAGGAGAATGCCACGGGCATCGTCGAGGTCTCGGCGGACGGCGTGATCACACGCCGCTTCGTGCCGGCCGGGACAGAGCAGGATTTCGCCGCGGCCGACTATCCGATATCGGGCACGCTTCCGGCGATCCTCTCCATGCGCCATTCCAACCGCGGCATTGAATCGCTTGCGCTCGGCGACGACGGCAAGACGCTCTACGCCATGGTGCAGAACCCGCTCGATAATCCCGACTCGAAAGCCTACGGCAAGGCCATCAACACGCGTTTCTTCAAGATCGAGGTCGGTGAAAGCGGCGGCGCAACGACACTGACGCCGGTCGCCGAATACGTCTATCAGCTCGACGACTGGAAGAAATACTCGGACCTCGGCGCGACCGACGCCAAGGCGCCGTCTTCGCTTCGCGTCAGCGAGACGACGGCGCTAGGCCACGAGCACTTCCTCGTCGACGAGCGCACGGACCAGATCACCAAGCTCTTCGAGATCGCGCTCGACGGCGCGACCAACATCCTCGGCTCGAAGTGGGACGATCCCGCGACGAGCCCGACACTGGAACAGACCGACGACCTCGCCTCGATCGACATCGTGCCGGTGACGAAGACCGAGCGGCTCGTCGCTTCCTCGCTCGAAGGCGCCAAGACGCGCTACCCGGGCAAGATCGAGGGGCTTGCGCTCACCGCAGACGGCAAGCTCTTCATGATCAACGACAACGACTTCGGCATCGACGGCGCGAAGACCGAGATCGTCGTCGTGGACGAGGCCGGTATCGGCCCGCGCTGAGCCTTGATGCGCATCCCGGCCGGCTCAACGCCGGCCGGAAGACGCGATAAGTTGGACCTATCGCCGCAAGAGAAACTCGCTATTTGATTTTATCCTACCCGGCGGGCTATCGGCTTGGAACAATTCCAAACGAGGGAAGGCCCAACCCATGGACGCGAAGACTGACGAGAACGCCGGCAAGTGCCCGGTCATGCACACGAGTGTTGGAGTGAGATCCAACCGTGACTGGTGGCCGAACCAGTTGAACCTCAAGATTCTCCACCAGAACTCCAGCCTGTCCAATCCCATGGGCGAGGCGTTCAACTACGCGGAGGAGTTCAAGAAGCTCGACCTGAAGGCCTTGAAAAAGGACCTCACCGCGCTGATGACGGACTCTCAGGACTGGTGGCCGGCGGACTTCGGCCACTACGGACCCTTGTTCATTCGTATGGCATGGCACAGCGCCGGCACCTACCGCACGGGCGACGGCCGTGGCGGCGGCGGAGCCGGCCAGCAGCGTTTCGCGCCCCTCAACAGCTGGCCGGACAACGTGAACCTCGACAAGGCGCGCCGGCTGCTTTGGCCGATCAAGCAGAAATACGGCAACAAGATCTCCTGGGCCGACCTGCTGATCCTGACCGGCAACGTCGCGCTCGAATCGATGGGCTTCAAGACCTTCGGCTTCGGTGGCGGTCGTGAGGACACCTGGGAGCCTGAGGAAGACATCTACTGGGGCCCCGAAGGCAAGTGGCTGGAGGACGAGCGCTACTCTGGCGACCGGGACCTCGAGAATCCTCTCGCCGCCGTGCAGATGGGCCTGATCTATGTGAATCCGGAAGGCCCGAACGGCAACCCGGACCCGATCGCGGCCGCCAAGGACATCCGCGAGACCTTCGCCCGCATGGCCATGAACGACGAGGAAACCGTCGCGCTCATCGCCGGCGGGCACTCCTTCGGCAAGACCCACGGCGCCGGCGATGCGGCGCTTGTCGGCCCCGAACCCGAGGCCGCCGGCATCGAAGAGCAAGGCCTCGGCTGGAAGAGCAGTTTTGGCAGCGGCAAGGGCGATGACACGATCGGCGGCGGACCGGAAGTCACCTGGACCACAACGCCGACAAAGTGGAGCAACAACTTCTTCGAGAACCTGTTCGGCTATGAATGGGAGCTGACCAAGAGTCCGGCCGGCGCCCAGCAGTGGGTGGCGAAGAATGCCCCGGAATCGATCCCATATGCGCAGGACAAGTCCAAGCATCGCAAGCCGACCATGCTGACGACTGACCTGTCGCTGCGGTTCGACCCGATCTACGAGCCGATTTCACGGCGCTTCTACGAGAATCCGGATCAGTTCGCCGACGCGTTCGCACGCGCCTGGTACAAGCTGACGCACCGCGACATGGGCCCACGCTCCCGCTATCTCGGCCCTGAGGTCCCCGCGGAAGAGTTGCTGTGGCAGGACCCCGTCCCCAAAGTCGATCACGCCTTGATCGATGCGAAGGACATCGCCGACCTCAAGGACAAGATCCTTGCTTCGGGCCTGTCCGTCTCCCAACTGGTCTCGACCGCCTGGGCGTCGGCCTCGACCTTCCGCGGCTCGGACAAGCGCGGCGGGGCGAACGGGGCGCGAATCCGCCTCAGCCCTCAGAAGGATTGGGAGGTCAACCAGCCTGCCCAACTGGCGAAGGTGCTCGAAACCCTCGAAGGCATCCAGAAGGCGTTCAACGCCGCGCAGTCCGGCGGCAAGAAAGTGTCGCTTGCCGACCTGATTGTCCTCGGCGGTTCTGCAGCCGTCGAGCAGGCGGCGAAGAAGGCCAGGCATGATGTGGAGGTTCCGTTCACGCCGGGCCGCACCGACGCGACGCAGGAGCAGACCGACGTCGAAGCGTTCGAAGTGCTTGAACCGATCGCAGACGGGTTCCGCAACTACCAGAAGGCCGATTACGCGATTTCGCCGGAGGAGCTTCTGGTCGACAAGGCGCAACTCTTGACGCTGACCGCGCCTGAGATGACGGTTCTGATTGGCGGCATGCGCGTGTTGGACGCGAACTTCGAACAGTCCCAGCACGGCGTCTTCACCAAGCGTCCGGGGGCACTGACCAACGACTTCTTCGTGAACCTGCTCGACATGAGCACGGAGTGGAAGCCGACCTCGTCAGCGCAGAACGTGTTCGAGGGGCGCGACCGCGCAAGCGGCGAACTGAGATGGACCGGCACTCGCGTGGACCTCATCTTCGGCTCGCACTCGCAGCTGCGCGCACTTGTGGAAGTCTACGGGCAGGGCGACGCGCAAGAGAAGTTCGTGCGCGACTTCGTGGCGGCGTGGACCAAAGTGATGAACGCCGACCGCTTCGACCATGCTTGAACTCGGCTGAACTACGCCTCGGCAAGCCACGCCCCTTGACCCTCCCTCGAAGGGGAGGGACCACAACTTGAAAAACGGCCGGCGATGACCCGGCCGTTTCGTCGCGCCGACTGAGCTCGCTGCGCGGAATTATGACATTTGATCAAAATTATTCTTATTCCGAGGTCATCGAAGAAAGCTCTCTTTGCGAGACACTGGCAGTCGCTACTCGTCGAGTCTTCCAAGGGCGGCGCATGCCTCCTCGCATAATCCTCAGCGCCGGCATTGCCGTTGGCGTTGCCGTAGCTGCAGTTGTCGGCGTCAATTGGACGGCACGCGGACCCGGCCGCGGCTCGGCTGACGCCCATGACGCTGTCGACGCGGCCAAGTCGCAGTTGAAGGTCAGCCCACGCGGCGTTGAACCGCTCTCGGAAAAAGCCGCGCGCGTCCGCGATGCGATCAAGAGCGGCGAATACTCGCGCGCGCGCCAAATCATCACGGACGTTCTGGCGAAAAGCCAAGTGCAGAACTGGCGCTTCTATCCTTTCGACGAATTCGTCAATGCAATCACGCATGTCAACGATGCTGCGCTTGAGGCACCGCTCGATGCGTGGGTGGCGCAGAGCAAGGATGACGCAATACCGCCGCTGATCCGCGCTCAGGTCCTACCATGACATGGGATGGCTGGAGCGCGGTCATGGCCTCATCCGCGATACTCAAACCAGCGCTTTGGCATCCTTCGCAACCTACATGAAGAAGGGTCTGGCCGACGCCAATTCCGCGATCCGGCTGAACGGCGCCAACCCTTACAGCTACTATCTGCGGCTACGCGTTCTGCGCGGGTTCGGGGCGACGGAAGCGTTGAAGGACGCCTTCGACGAGGCGATCGCCAAACATCCGGATTACTACCCGCTTTACGACATCGTGCTCGGAACGCTTGAGCCGCGATGGGGCGGCAGCGTCGAGACCATGCATGCCTTCATCGACAAATATGCCGGCCCGGCCGAGCCGTATTCGCCGCTCAAGCTGCTCTACCTCAGCCTCTATCGCGACCTGCTGGGCTCGGCTTCGTTCGCCTGCGCCGAAAATCAGGCTGATGAAACGAGGATGGCGCAGTGCGTTGCATCCTTCATGCAACAGACAGTCGGGCCATCGCTGCCAGATCAAGTTCTGACTGCCTTGCAGATCTATGACCACACCGACAGATACCAATTCGGCCTCGCCCTGCAGCCGATCCTTTCCGACATGCAGCAGTCGCGCGGCGGCGACGCCTATGCCGGCCTCATTCTTCAATTGGCCGCCGACGCCATGCACAGCGACACACAGCTCAAGGAGGACAAGCCGGGGCACAATGACTACGTGATCGACCGCGCCGTATCCAACTCCTGGTATGCCAAAGGCTTCTACGATAACGCGCTCAAGAAAGACCAGGAGGCGCTGCAAGATGTCGAGGAGATGGCATTCCCTGGGGAAGAAGAAAAGGACGCTGCCGTTGCCGGCATCTACGAATCCGTTGCCGCCGATTACAACAAGATGAATCAGTATCCTCAGATGATCGCCTACGAAGACGCGGCGGTGATGCTCGGCGGAAGGAGGGACTACGAACACCTCGTCTGCTACGGCTATTACCGACTCAAAGACTATGCTCGCACCATCACGACATGCACGAAGGCCATCGAGGACAAGGCCGACAACATACCCGCCTATTATTGGCGCGCCAGCGCCTATCGCGATTCGGGTCGACCGGAAGCGGCCGTGCAGGATCTGACGACGGTTGCAGAGTCACGGCACGACTTTCGAAATTCCGCCGCCATTGATCTTTCGATGATCTATTTCAATCGTAACGACGATCAAAGCGCGCTCAGGGTATTGAACAAGTACACCTATCTCTATGACCCGAACACGGATACGAAGGACAACATAGCAGTCAGCTATAACAACCGTTGCTATGCCTATATGCAGTTGGGGGAGTTGAAGAAGGCGCTGGCCGACTGCACGGCGTCGCTCAATTACGGCAGCCTGCCCGATGCCATCCGCAAGGAGCAGGAGCTGATCAAGCGTCTGAAGGCCGGCGAGATCGGCTTATAGGCAGCAATGTGGAAGCGGTCGATACCGGCATCCATACGCGCTGGACAATGCGGGCCGCTCCGGCCGCAGCGCTTGCCTCCACCATCGCGTGGCAATAGGCTCGATCGCATGCAGTAAGCTGCTGCGAGCGTGGCGGGCGCCGAGCGCCCCGTCGTGTGGAGAGACCATCAGCTCCTTGGGTGGTCTCGAAGCAATGACGAGATCACGCCGATGTCCTCTCCTGCGAAATTCGCGCCATCAACCACTGCCGGTCTGCACGTCGCCTTCTGGCCGATCCGGCTGCTCTTCGGTTTGGAAGCCGCGTCGTTTGCGCTCGTCCTGCCGCGCATTCCCGATATCAAGTTCACCCTGGGGCTGAGCGACGCCGCGCTCGGCGTCGCGCTCCTCGGAATACCGGCCGGCACACTGATCGGCCTACTCGTCGCGCCCGTGACGGTGCGGAAGGTTGGGCTGAGGACAGCGGCTTGGGGGGCGGTCATCGCGCTCGCATGGGCATTCGTCCTGCCCGGGCTCGCCTTTTCGCAACTCAGCCTGCTTGGCGCGTTCTTCGCCTGCGGTATCGGGATCAGCCACTCGGAGATCGCGCTGAACGGCCTTGCCGGCAGCCTGGAAGCCGCAACAGGCAGGCGGATCATGTCGCAATGCCACGGTTTTTGGAGCATCGGCTCGATCGCGAGCGCAATCCTGGGTGGGACGCTGGCGCAGTTGGAGGTGCCGCTGTCTCGGCAATCCGCCGTGGCGGGCGTTGTGCTCACGGCGTGCGTGCTCTCGCTGGCGCCGCCGCCACGGCCACCGGAGACCGTGGCGAGAGCGCCTTCCGATCACAGGCTGGCGATGCCGTCGCGTCGGCTGCTGACGCTCTGCTTCCTTCCGGTCGGCATCATGATCGTCGAGGGCATCTTCATGGACTGGTCGGCAATTCACTTGCGCTTGTCTCTCGGCGCCGGCCCTTTCATGGCCTCGCTCGGTTTTGTGGTGTTCGCTGCGGCCATGGCCATCGTGCGGCTCTTGGGCGACGTGCTGACGACGCGCGTCGGCGAGAAACGGATAGTCCTCTGGTCCAACCTTGCGGCAGGTGGCGGTACGCTGATCTTTGCGCTCGCTCCGACGCTCACCGTTGCGTGCGTGGGGGCGGCAGTGAGCGGCGCCGGGGTGGCGGTCGTCTACCCGGTTGCTCTCTCCGCCGCCGCTCGCGCGCCCGGTGTTCCGGCGCGCAACATCGCCACCGTCTCATTCACCTCCTTCGTCATGCTTCTCGGCAGCCCTGCCGCATTCGGCTTGCTCGCCGAGGTTTCCGGTTTCAGGACCGCTATCGCGCTTTGTGCCGCGCTCGTCCTGCCGGCGCTATTTCTGGCGAAGGGCTTGGCCCTTTCATCTGAGCCTCACGCGGCCGCCTTGGTGCGCGATCCGAGCCCGTCGTAAAGAGCGAGGCAGCGGCCGAACCACTCGGCGACCGGATCGTCATCGGCGAGGACCTTGAGGGGGCTCGCGACGCGCGTCCACTGCAGCGCCCCGAACACGACATAGTCGGCGAAGAGCGGACCCCTGCCGCCGATGAAGGGCTGCATCGCCAGCATCTCGCGGAGCGGCTTCAGCGACTGGCGAAAATCCTCCAGCCGCTCCTCGCGCCCGGACTGGACTTCTTCAAGCGCCTTGCCGAGGCGTGCCTCGCGGTCCTTGCGAAAGTAGGCCTGATCCTCGTCGCCGAGCACGGAATGAATATCGGCGACGATCATCTTGAGCAGCGCCGCCTGCAGAATGAACTGCGTCCAGCGCTCGACGAAGCGCGCCATCGCCTCGCCGCCGGGGCCGCCGAAGAGTGAGGGCCGGTCCGGATAGACGCGCTCGAGATGCAGCGCGATGTCGAAGGACTCGCGGATCAGCTCACCGCCGTCGTCGATGACCGGCACCGTCTTCGAGAAGCCGTCGGCGATCGCCGGAATCTTCGTGAACGGCGTCGGCCGGCTCTCGTAGTCGAGGCCCTTGTGCGCGAGCGCCATGCGCACCTTCCAGCAATGCGGGCTGAAGAGCCGCTCCGGATCGCGGCCGCAGAGCTCATAGAGGACGATCGGCATGACTTTCCGCCCTGTCTCGAAGTGGACCCGGGAAAATGAACGCCCTCCGGAAGGCGCGCAAGACGGCGGGTGACGGGAGCGTCAGAGGGTGATAGGCCGGAGCTATCGAAACAGCGCTTCCCTTTCCATGCTCCTTAACAGCCTGTCGCTCCGCGATCTCGAATACGCTGTCGCCGTCGCCGAAGAGAAGCACTTCGGCCGTGCGGCCGCGCGCTGCCACGTGTCGCAGCCGGCGCTGTCGACGCAGGTGAAGAAGCTCGAGGAGACGCTCGGGGTCAGGCTCTTCGAGCGGACGCCGCGCGGCGTCATCGTCACGGAATGCGGCGCGGGCCTCATCCGCCAGGCCCGGCGAACGCTTGACGAGGGGCGCCGCTTCCTCGAGCTCGCCTCGGCCGGCGACGCGCTCTCCGGCACGCTCCGCGTCGACGCCATCGCAACGCTCGGCCCCTATATCGCGCCGCATATCCTGCGGCCGCTCCGCGAGCGCTTCCCTAAGGTCGAGTTCGTGCTGCGCGAAGGGCGCACGGAGGCAATCGTCGCGGCGCTTGCCGCGGGCGAGAGCGATCTCGCGCTGATCTCGACACCGATCCGGGGCGACGGGCTGGAGCTGATCCCGCTCTTCGAGGAGCCGTTCCTTGCGATCCATCCGGCCGAGATGGGGCTGCCAGCGCGGGCGCTCACGATCCACGACCTCGACAGCCATCACCTGATCCTGCTCGAAGAGGGGCACTGCCTGCGCGACCAGACGCTGGCGCTCTGCCGGCGCACCGCGGGCGGCGCACAGCGCCACGCGACAAGCCTCGAGACGCTTCGCCATATGGTCGCTGCGGGCGCCGGCTGCTCGCTTCTGCCGGCGCTTGCCGCGGGCGGTCGCGAGACATTTGGCGGGCTGATCCGCTATGCACCCATCAAGGACGAGCGCGCCTTCCGCGTCGTCGCGCTCGCCTTCCGCGCGACCGATCCGCGCGCCGATCGCTATCGCGCCATCGCCACGACCATCCGCACCTGCCTTCCGGAGACGGTGCGGGTCATCGACCAGATTCCGGCAGGCCGCGCGCGTGAACGAAAGAGGAGTCGAAAGGCCGCATGAAAGAGCATTTCGAGATGTTCGCCCGCTACAACGAATGGGCCAACCGGCGCCTCTACGACGCGGCTGCGAAACTTCCGGATGCCGATTATCGCGCCGACAGGGGTGCGTTCTTCGGCTCGCTGCACGGCACGCTGAACCACATCCTGGTCGGCGACCGGATTTGGATGCGCCGTTTCACTGGCGAGGGCCCGACCTACACGCAGCTCGACGCTGTCCCTTGCGACGACCTCGCATCGCTCAGGACCGAGCGCGAGGCGGAGGATGCCCGGATCAGTGCCTTCATCGGCACGCTCGACGCGGAGAAGCTTGCCGGCACGCTCAGCTACCGCACCGTCGTCCGCCCCGTCGACATCACGCAGAAGCTCGCGCCGGCGCTCGCGCACTTCTTCAATCACCAGACGCATCACCGCGGGCAGGCGCACTGCCTGTTGACCGAGATCGGCGGGCGCGACGCGGCGCCGTCGTTCGACCTGATCGTCTTCCAACGCGAGACCGGCGCCGGGCTATAGGCCGGGCCGCCGCACCGCGGATGCAGCCGCGCGCAATTCCCCCGTGCTCATGGGTCGAAGATCAGGATCAGGTAGACCACGAAAACGACGACGTGGACCGCCCCCTGAAGGACGTTGGTCCTCGGCCCGCTGAACGTGATCAGGCTCAAGGCGAGCGTCAGCAGGAGCAGGACCATCTCCGTCCCCTCGAGCCCGAGGACGATGTGATTGCCGGTCAAGATGCTGACGGTGACGACCGCGGGCACTGTGAGGCTGATCGTTGCGAGCGCCGACCCGAAGCAGATGTTCACGGCTCGCTGCAAATGATTGACAGAGGCGGCGTGAAAGGCGGCAAGCCCCTCAGGCGCCAGGACCAGTGTCGCGACCAGGACACCGCCGAGCGCCAGCGGCGCATTAAGTATGGCTATGCCTTCATCGACGAGGATTGCCAGCTTCTTGGAGAGAAGCACGACCGGGACCAGTATGAAGACAAGCAACACGGCGTGGAAGAACACCGACCGCACTTTGTGTCCCTGCGCGCCGTACGCCTTTTCTTCGGCGACATCGACGGGAGACGCGTCCAGGAAAAAGCCCTGATGGCGAACCGTCTGGATAGCGAGAAAGGCGCCATAGAGCGCGATCGTGATCAGACTGAAGAGCACGGCCTGCCGCTCGGTCAGGCTCGGATCGGGCGTTGAGACCGTGAACCGCGGCAGGATGAGCGACACAGTCGACAAGGTGATGAGAACCGACAGGAACGCCCGCGTTCCCCGCAGGTTGTACTCCTGCTCGCGGTAGCGGATCCCACCAATCAGGAGGGAGACGCCGACCATGCCGTTGAGCACGATCATCATCACCGCCATCATCGTATCGCGGGCAAGCTCCGGATTGTCTCCGCCGTGGATCATGACCGCGCTGATCATCGCCACTTCGATACAGATCACCGAGATCGTCAGAATGAGCGTGCCGTACGGCTCGCCCAGAATTTCGGCCAGGCAGTCGGCATGGCGCACCGCGGCAAAAGCCGACCAAAGCACCACGCCGAATATCCAGATGAACAGCACGGCAAACTTGACCGGCTGGGACAGATCATCGAGCCAGTGGGCACCGACCGAGTAAAGGATCGCGGCTGTCGCCGCGGCGACCACAAAAGCCAACTCGGAACGCAGGATCGAGAGCGCCCGCATGAACCGCTCCGCTTTTCGGTTCGGCCGATGTCCCGCTCTCTGCGGCACATTGGCGATACGGCAGCGCCTGATCGGGGCGCCGCCGAAACGGCTCCGTGGTTAGCTGCAACCGCGCGTGGAGTCTATTGCACGCCCACCGTCTTGGTGACTTATCCGTGCCTCCGCTTCCGCCCCGACGTTTACTCCGCAGCGCGTTGCCGCTAGACCGCGACCCGCGTTTTCCCCGCGGAGCCAAGGCGATGGAGAAGATCAGTATCGGCGTTCTCGGCGCGTCCGGCTATACCGGCGCCGACCTCGTGCGCCTTGCCGCCCGGCATCCGAACGTCGAGATCGCCGCGCTCACGGCCAACACACATGCCGGCAACGCGATGGCGGAAGTCTTCCCGCACTTTTTCATGCTCGACCTGCCGCGGCTCACCGAATGGGAGAAGGTCGACTGGAGCAAGCTCGACGCCGTCTTCTGCGGCCTGCCGCACGGCACGACGCAAGAGATCACCGCCGCCGTGCTTGCCGCCAACCCTAAGATCAAGGTGATCGACATGTCGGCCGATTTTCGTCTGCACGACATGGCGACCTACGCCGAGTGGTACGGCCACGAGCACCGCGCACCGGAACTGCAGAAGGAAGCGGTCTACGGGCTGACTGAGTTCTATCGCGAGGAGATCAAGACGGCGCGGCTCGTCGCATGCCCCGGCTGCTATCCGACTGCGGCGCTTCTGGCGCTCGTGCCGATCGCCAAGGCCGGGCTGGTCGATTCAGGCGACATCATCGTCGACGCGAAGTCGGGAGTGTCGGGCGCAGGGCGCGGTTTGAAGCAGAACACGCTCTTCACCGAAGCGGGGGAGGGGCTCTCGCCCTATTCGGTGGCGAGACACCGGCACGCGCCGGAGATCGAGCAGGAGATCGGGATCGCCGTCGGCGGCAAGGTCACGGTGAACTTCACGCCGCATCTGATTCCAATGAGCCGTGGCGAGCTCTGCACGTCGTATGTGCGGCTCAAGGGCGCGACCGCCGACGACCTCCGCAAGGCGCTCTCGGACGCTTATGCCGGAGAACCCTTCGTGCATGTCGCGCCGAAGGGTGTGATCCCGCAGACGCAGAACGTGCGCGGCTCGAACTACGTTGAGATCGGCGTTTTCGCCGACCGCATCCCGGGCCGCGCGATCGTGATCTCGGTGCTCGACAACCTCGTCAAAGGCTCCGCCGGCCAAGCGCTGCAGAACATGAACATCGCGTTCGGCCTCGACGAGACGACGGGCCTTCTGCAGCTGCCGCTCTTCCCCTGAAACGACGAAGCCCGCCGGAGGCGGGCTTCGAGTTGATCAGAAGAACGAGGAGCGGCGGTTCCACCAGCCCGTCCGCTTCGGACGATCGTCCTCCGGCTCCTCAGGCGTGGGCTCCGCGGCGACGGGCTCCGGCTCGGCGGCCGGCTCTTCCGCCGGCTCCGGCTCGGTTTGCGCCTCGGCCTCGTGAGGCTCTTCGGCCGACGGCGCAGGCTCATACGCCTCGGCGTGAACCAGCGGCTCCTCGACATGGCGATGCTCTTCGGCCGGCGCCTCGACAAACGTGGCCGGCGCTCATCGGCGAACGGCGCACCTTCCTCGTCGGCGTCTCCGGGCTCGCCGGGGAAGCCATCCTCGGATCCCGCCTCAAGGCGAGGGCCACGTTCGCCGTTCTCGCGACGCTCGCCGTTCTCGCGTCCGCGGCCGCGGCGCCGTCCGCCGCGACGCCCGCGGCGACGTCGACGCTCGCGACTTTCAGCGGTCTCCAATTCGTCATCCGACGCCGCGCGTGCTCGGGCGCCTCCTCGCGCTCCGGCTCACCATCGCCTTCGTCGGCTTCGGCATCCGCGAAGCGCGGCTCCTGCGGACGGTCCTCGCCGTTGCCACGCCGTCCCCGGCGGCGGCGGCGCGGGCGTCGTTCGCGACTCTCGCCGCCGCTCTCTTCCTCGCGCTCGACCTCCGCTTCCGTCTCCTCTTCCTCAAACGGAGCGGCCTCGGGCATATCGCGCATCGCGATCGCGCCGGTCGCCTCCGGTCGATCCTCAACCGGCGCGCCGCGCTCGATCGAATAGCCGGCACCGTTCTCCGGCGCCTCGCCCAGAAATCGCGATCTGCACGCCAAAGCGCTGCTCGAGATCGGCGAGATGGCGGCGCTTCTGGTTCAGCACGTAGAGCGCCACCTCCTCGCGCGTGCGCACCACGAGATTGTGGCCGCTGTGGCGAAGCAGATGGTCCTCAAGCGCACGCAGAATCTGCAACGAAAGCGACGACACGGAGCGCACCTGGCCGGTGCCGCGGCAATGCGGGCAGGGGACGGTGGAGCTCTCGAGCACGCCGGTGCGGATGCGCTGTCGCGACATTTCGAGGAGGCCGAAATGCGAGATGCGCCCGACCTGGATGCGCGCGCGGTCGGCGCGCAGGCAATCCTTGAGCTTTCGTTCGACCGAGCGGTTGTTGCGCTTCTCCTCCATGTCGATGAAGTCGATGACGATCAGGCCCGCGAGGTCGCGCAGCCGAAGCTGGCGGGAGATCTCCTCCGCCGCCTCGAGGTTGGTCTTGAGCGCCGTATCTTCGATCGAGTGCTCGCGCGTGGAGCGGCCCGAGTTGACGTCGATCGAGACCAGAGCCTCGGTCTGGTTGATGACGATGTAGCCGCCCGATTTCAGCGTCACCTGCGGCGAGAACATCGCGTCGAGCTGCGCCTCAACGCCGTTGCGCGAGAAGACAGGCACGCTTTCCTTGTAGAGCTGGACGTTGCGCGCATGGCTCGGCATGAGCATGCGCATGAAGTCCTTCGCCTCGCGGTAGGCGTCGTCGCCGGCGACCACTACCTGGTCGATCTCGCGCGAATAGAGGTCGCGGATCGAGCGCTTGATGAGGTTGCCTTCCTCGTAGACGAGCTTTGGGGCGGAGGAGCGGAGCGTAAGCTCGCGCACGTTCTCCCAGAGCCGGAGGAGGTATTCGAAGTCGCGCTTGATCTCGCTCTTGGTGCGGTTGGCGCCGGCGGTCCTGAGGATCACGCCCATTCCTTCCGGCACTTCGAGATCGGAGGCGATCGCCTTCATGCGCTTGCGGTCGATCGGTGTCGTGATCTTGCGGGAGATGCCGCCGCCGCGTGCCGTGTTCGGCATCAGCACCGAATAGCGGCCGGCGAGCGAGAGATAGGTGGTGAGAGCTGCGCCCTTGTTGCCGCGCTCCTCCTTGACGACCTGCACCAAGAGGACCTGACGGCGCTTGATCACCTCCTGGATCTTGTATTGACGCGGCCGTGGCTTGCGTCGCTCCGGCAGCTCTTCGAGCGCGTCTTCCGCGCCGACGCTCTCGACCTTCTCGTCCTCTTCGTGGTCGCCGTCGTCGGACTCGGCACGTTCTTCCGCCGCTGCGGCCACGTCCTCCACAAAATCCGCATCGTCGCCTGGCCGCCCTTCAGACACGGTCTCGTCTTCCAACTCAGCGGGCTCGCTTATCTCCTCGACGGCGGCCTTGTCGGCGGCGATCGCCTCGCCAGCCGCTTCTGCGCTCGCTTCGAGGGCGGGCTCCTGATCTGCCTCGGTCTCGGAAGCATTATCGTCCGCCTCAGCAGTCGCTGCCTCGACGCTCTCCGGCGCCTCGTCGTCAGCCTCATCGCCAGTGTCGGCGCGCATCTCTTCGTCGGCTGCGCGCTCCTCCTCGCCGGATTCCTCGATGTCGCTCCCTTCCTCTTCGGTTTCCTCGGCCTCTCCGGCCTCGCGCCGCGCTTCCCGATCGGCGCGCCGGTTGGCCTGCTCGTCGTCGCGCTCGGCCTGCTCGGCGTCGGCACGCGCCTGCTCCTGCAGCAGCGCCTGCCGGTCGGCGTAGGGGATCTGGTAGTAGTCGGGGTGGATCTCGGAAAAGGCCAGGAAGCCGTGGCGATTGCCGCCGTAGTCGACGAACGCGGCCTGCAGCGACGGTTCGACCCGGGTTACCTTGGCGAGATAGATGTTGCCTCTGAGCGGTTGGCGGTCGGCCGCCTCGAAATCGAACTCCTCAACCCGGTTGCCGCGTAGCACGACCACCCGGGTTTCCTCCGGGTGAGTCGCATCGATGAGCATTTTGTTGGACATGGAAAATTGACTCCGGACCCGTCCGCCGCGCGCCGCGGCCGGCGGCAGGTCCAATTCTGTTGAAAGGCGAAAGACCGGATCCGCGGTGGCTTCCGGGGCCGACAAAACCGTCGCCGCCGAGGTCCGGGCCAAATGCCGGTCCTTTGAGCGGGGGGGCGGAAGTCGGGAGCCGGAGATGCATCGGCGGCCTTTCGGACAGGGCGGGACGATTCGTCCCATGATCGCGGTTCCTGCGCCCCAAATGCGCATGAACCCGTCTTCGACCTGGCCGAAAATCCGGCAAATTGCGGCTGGCGAGCGGGTCGCGTCACGTCGCGCCGGTCCGCGGCCAAGGAGGAATCCGTCGCCGACCTTATTAGGAACGGCGCCGCTTGAATGCAAGAGTCCACGAAAAACGGCGTTTCCGAAGCCCTGACTTATCCGCCTACAAAATCGTGAGCCGTCGTAATTCCGGGCGCCCTTCAATGCGCCGGACTTACCCACATGTGTTTTCCACAGCCCTTGTCTCGATCGCAAAGTCGGGCGATGGAGGCTGTTCGGAGGGATCGATCGGATGCGCTTGACGCTGCGCCTCATCGCCGTTGCCGCGCTCGTCGTCTTCGCGACCGGAATTGCCGGCGGCGCGTCCCCGAACCTCGTCAGCGGAATGCGGATCGTCGGCGACGCCAACCGCACGCGCTTCGTCGTCGACCTCGCCAAGAGCCCCGATTACCACCTGCTGCGGCTGGCAAATCCGAATCGCCTCGTCATCGACATGCCGAACG
This sequence comes from uncultured Alphaproteobacteria bacterium, assembly GCA_963761005.1. GTDB lineage: Bacteria > Pseudomonadota > Alphaproteobacteria > Rhizobiales > Afifellaceae > DASWJZ01. The sequence continues at coordinate 45,380 of CAVXFK010000010.1, read as the reverse complement.
TCAATTTCAGCGAGGAGGCGAAGCCCGGCGAGGGACGCGGCCTCATCAGCGACTACCGCTACGGGCTGATCGCGCCGGGAAAGGGGCGCGTGGTGCTCGACCTCGCGGGCCCGGTCGAGATCGTGAACAGCTTCGTGCTCGACCCGGTCGGGACGGAGCCGGCGCGGTTCGTCGTCGACATGGCGCCAACCTCCGAAGACGCCTTCATGACCGCGGCGCTTCAGGACCTCCCGCCTCGCGCGCCGGCGCTGCGTGGCGCGGAGCCGTCGGCGCCGGCGATGTCGAGCGGGCTTCCGGTCGTGGTCATCGACCCTGGCCATGGCGGAATCGATTCGGGTGCGGTCGGCAAGGACGGGACGCTTGAGAAGGACATCACGCTCGCGTTCTCGCTGGAGCTGGCCCGCCAACTGAAGGCCGGCGGTAAGATCGAGCCGGTGCTGACGCGAACGGACGACACCTTCCTGTCGCTCGCGAACCGGGTGCAGGTGGCACGTGACCACAAGGCCCTGCTCTTCGTCTCCGTCCATGCCGATACGGTGCGGGAGGACTACGTGCGCGGCGCAACGGTCTATACGCTGTCGGACGAAGCGTCCGACGCGCTTTCCCAGGCGCTCGCAGAGCACGAGAACCGCTCCGACATCCTGGCCGGCCTGGCGCTCGACGATCAGCCCGACGACGTCGCCGACATCCTTTTCGATCTCGCGCGCCGCGAGACCAAGAACCTCTCCGTTCGCTTCGCGAAATCGCTGGTCAGCGACATGCGCGGGAAGGTGATGCTCAATTCCAATCCGTGGCGGCGGGCAGCCTTCCGCGTCCTGAAAGCGCCGGACGTACCCTCCGTGCTGTTTGAGCTCGGCTACCTTTCAAGCCCGGACGATGAGAAGCTCTTCGCCTCCGACGCTTGGCCGTCGGGCGAGGCGAGGTCCGTGGCGCGGGCGATCGAGGCCTATCTCGGCGAGCGCCAGGCGGCGGCCGGACAATGAGCCGGTCGTTGCAATTGAACAACATCGCTGCTACTTCTCAAGAAAGCCCCGCAAATCCGCTGAATTCCTTAGGATTTAGCCTCAGTTTCATCACAAAAGTTGGGTGAAGCGGAGCGAGAATTGATTGGCCGAATCCGGCCAAGGCTGCCTAACTCATGTTATTGAGGATATTTGGCTACGTCTTCGGGATAGGAGCCTTCATGCTTCTCAGTCTCGCAGTGGCCGCGGGCGTTCTCCTGCAGACGTTCAACGCCGATTTGCCCGATTACGATAGTCTGGCTCAGTACGAGCCACCCGTAATGACGCGCATCCACGCGGCTGACGGCGAGCTCATGGCCGAGCATGCGCGCGAGCGGCGCCTCTATCTGCCGATCCAGGCTGTCCCCGACCTGGTCAAGGCGGCGTTCCTCTCGGCGGAGGACAAGAATTTCTACGAGCACGACGGCCTCGACATCGCTGGCATCCTGCGCGCCGCCGTCGTCAACATCCGCAATCGCGGCTCCGGCAAGCGGCCGGTCGGCGCATCCACCATCACACAGCAGGTGGCGAAGAACTTCCTCCTCTCGAACGAGGTTTCCTACGAGCGCAAGATCAAGGAGGCGCTGCTCGCGCTCCGCATCGAGCAGGCCTATTCGAAGGACAAGATCTTCGAGCTCTATCTGAACGAGATCTATCTCGGGCTCGGCTCCTACGGCATCGCCGCGGCGGCGCTCAACTACTTCGACAAGCCGGTCAACCAGCTGACGATCGGCGAGGCCGCCTATCTTGCGGCGCTGCCGAAGGCGCCGGAGAACTACAACCCCTTCCGCCACGAGGACCGTGCGGTCGAGCGGCGGAACTGGGTGATCGACCGCATGGTCGAGAACGGCTACATCCGCGCCGCCGACGGCGAGGCCGCCAAGAATAGCCCGCTCGTGGTGACGCCGCGCACGCGCGACAACTACCTCTTCGCCTCCGACTTCTTCGCCGAAGAGGTGCGCCGCGAGCTGATCGACATGTACGGGAGCAAGAAGCTCTACGAGGGCGGGCTCTCGGTCCGCACCACGCTCGATCCGAAGCTGCAGGTGCTTGCCCGCAAGGCGCTGCAGGACGGCCTGGTCAGGTTCGACGAGAAGCGCGGCTATCGCGGGCCCGTGACGACGATCGACATTTCCGGCGATTGGGGCGAGCCGCTCGGGCGCGTGCCGGGGCTCTCCGACGTGCCGGAATGGAAGCTTGCGGTCGTGCTCGATACGACGAGCGACGCCGCCACGATCGGCCTCCAGCCGGCGACGCTTCCAAACGGCGCACTCGCGGCGGATCGGGAGAAGGGGACGATCCCGCTTTCAGAGATGAAGTGGGCGCGGAGCGGGCTTTCGAATGTCGGCTCGGCGCTGAAGCCCGGCGACGTCGTCTACGTCGAGGCGGTGGCCGACAAGCCCGGCACGTTTGAGCTCCATCAGGTGCCGGAGATCGAGGGCGCGATCATCGCCATGGACCCGCATACGGGCCGCGTTCTCGCCATGCAGGGCGGCTTTTCGTTTGCCGAGAGCGAGTTCAATCGCGCAACGCAGGCTTGGCGGCAGCCGGGCTCGGCGTTCAAGCCGTTCGTTTATTCCGCGGCGCTCGACAACGGCTATACGCCGTCGTCCGTCGTCATGGACGCGCCGATCGAAATTCACGCCGGCAACGACGTCTGGACGCCGCAGAATTACGGCGGCAAGTTCTACGGACCGGCGACGCTTCGAACGGGGATCGAGAAGTCGCGCAACGTCATGACGGTGCGGCTCGCGCAGGACATGGGCATGCCGCTCATCGTCGAATACGCCAAGCGCTTCGGCATCTATGACAACCTAGCGCCCTATCTGCCGATGGCGATCGGCGCCGGCGAGACCACGGTGATGCGCCTCGTCACCGCCTACGCGACGATCGCCGACGGGGGCAAGAAGATCAACGCCACGCTGATCGACCGCATCCAGGACCGCTTCGGCCGCACCATCTACCAGCACGACGAGCGCAAATGCGAAGGCTGCGACGCGGCAAGCTGGACCGGCCAGCCGGAGCCGACGCTCATCGACAACCGCGAGCAGGTGCTCGATCCGATGACCGCTTACCAGATCACCTCCATGATGGAGGGCGTGGTGAAGCGCGGCACGGCGACGGTCGTGCAGAAGGTCGGCAAGCCGATCGCCGGCAAGACCGGCACCACCAACGACGAGAAGGACGCCTGGTTCGTCGGCTTCTCGCCCGATCTCGTCTGCGGCGTCTTCATCGGCTACGACAAGCCGCGGCCGATGGGTCGGGGGCAGACCGGCGGCGTGCTCGCGGCGCCTGTCTTCACGGAGTTCATGAAGGCGGCGCTGAACGACGCCCCGCCAAAGGAATTCCAGGTGCCGCCTGGCATCTCGCTGATCCCGATCGACCGCCGCACCGGGCTGCGCGCGCAGGCCGGCGACCCCGACGTGATCCTCGAGGCCTTCAAGCCGGGGACGGAGCCGCCGACGACCTACTCGATCATCGGCTACGAAGACACGATGGGGATTCCGGAGACCGTGTCGCCCGAGGCGGACCGCGCCGTTGCAACGGGCACCGGCGGCCTTTACTGAGCCCGATCAGCTCACCATCTTCTTAGGCGGAGCGCGGGCATGAGTTCCGCGCTTCTTCCGTCCGCGGGACGTTTGGAGACTTCAGAATGCGAGCTGAGACAGAGGCGCTGGTCAACGAAATCCGCGAGGCCGTCGCGCTGATCCGGAGGCATCTTTGACTGGGATGTCGCTGAGCGCCGCCTGCAGGAGCTGAACGCCCGCGTGGAGAGCCCCGACCTCTGGAACAGGCCGGAGGAGGCGCAGTCCGTCATGCGCGAGCGCCAGCATCTCGACGATGCCATCTCGGCGGTGAAGCAGGCGGAACGCGAGCTCGACGACAATATCGGGCTCATCGAGCTAGGCGAGGCGGACGGCGACAAGGCGATCGTCGCGGAGGCGGAAGGCGCGATCGAGCGCCTGGCGCGTTTGATGGCCCGCCGCCAGATCGAGACGCTTCTCTCCGGCGAAGCCGACCACAACGACGCCTATCTCGAGATCCACGCAGGCGCCGGCGGCACCGAGAGCCAGGACTGGGCAGAAATGCTGCTCCGCATGTACACGCGCTGGGCTGAGCGGCGTGGCTCGAAGGTCGAAGTGCTCGAATACCAGGACGGCGAGCAGGCCGGCATCAAGTCGGCGACGCTGCTTGTGAAGGGCGGGAACGCCTACGGGTGGCTGAAGACGGAGTCGGGCGTGCACCGGCTGGTGCGCATCTCGCCATTCGATTCCAATGCCCGCCGCCACACGAGCTTCGCAAGCGTCTGGGTTTATCCGGTGGTCGACGATTCCATCAAGATCGAGATCAACGATGGCGACGTCCGCACCGACACCTACCGCTCATCCGGCGCCGGCGGACAGCACGTCAATACGACCGACTCCGCCGTGCGCCTCACGCATATTCCGACCGGCATCGCGGTTGCCTGCCAGAGCGAGCGCTCGCAGCACAAGAACCGCGCCACCGCCTGGGAGATGCTGCGCGCGCGCCTCTATGAAGCGGAGCTGAAGAAGCGCGAAGAGGCGGCGATGGCGACGGAGGCCTCCAAGACCGACATCGGCTGGGGCCACCAGAATCCGCTCCTACGTGCTGCAGCCCTATCAGCTCGTGAAGGATCTGCGCACGGGCTTCGAGAGCACTTCTCCCGGCAACGTGCTCGACGGCGACCTCGACCAGTTCATGGAAGCGTCACTGGCGCAGCGCATCACGGGAAGTCCTGGCGAGGCAGGCGAGGGCGCCGAGCTGAACTAAGCTCTCGCGCGAAAGTCGCGGAGATCAGGAGCCGCCGCTGAGCGCTTTTCCGGCTGCGAGGTACAGCGCCGGATCGATCGGTTCGCCGTTGCGCCGTGTCTCGTAGTGGAGGTGCGGACCGGTCGATCGCCCGGTCGACCCGACGCGGCCGATCGGCGTCCCCGCGTCGACATGCATGCCGGGCGTCACCAGGATTGCCGAGAGATGTCCGTAGCGGGTGCTGATCCCATCGGCGTGCGCGATCTCCACCATCTCGCCGTAACCGCCGTTGACCCCTGCAGTGACGACAGTGCCCGGCGCCGTCGCTCGCACCGTCGTCCCGGCTTCGGCGACCAGGTCGAGACCCGGGTGGAAGGCCGGCCGGTTCAGGAACGGATCGACGCGAAAGCCGAAGCCGCTCGACACGTAGAGCGCCTTGACCGGCAGCTTGACCGGCAACGTCGCAGCCCCTTGGCGGAGCGTCTCGATCCCGTCGAGCGTCTTCTGCAAGAGCGCGGCGCGCTCGACGAAGTGCAGGCCTTCGGCCGGAATGAACGGGCCGCCTTCAGGCTCCGTATCGGCGTCGCCGGGGCCGGACGCAACCTTGGCGCCGATCGCCGTCAACGCCTCCGTCAGCCGATCCTCCTCGCCACCGGCTGCCGTGCTCAGCGCATCGAGCGCGACCGACTGCTTCGACTCGACGCGATCGAGCGATGAGCCGACATGCGCCAGGACCGGGCGGATACTTCCGCCGAGCGCAACTGCGCGGTCACGCCGGCCGCCTTTCAGAAGCAGACGCGAGACAACGTCACTGTCAGTTGGAGCGGTGCGCATAAAGCCGAGCGGCTCGACCTCGGCGCCACCCTTTGCAGCGCCGGCTCCAGATTCGTCCGGCCTCGCGCGCGGAAGCGGCGGTGCTTCTTCGGTGACCGCGACGCCGGCGGCACGTGCCTGGCCGACCAGCTTGTCGAGCGTCGATTGCCGCTCCTCGATCGTCCCCTGCTGATCGAGCAGTCGCGAGAGCTGCTGCTCCACGCCCTCCGTCTGCACGGCATGGCGGCTCGTCACCCGGTCAAGCTCAGAGCGAAGGGCTGCGATCCGCTCCTCATACGCGTACTGCATCCTGACCTGACGTGATACCGCCGCGCCAAGCAGGTCGTCGCGATAGACGAGATAGGCAGTCGCAGCGACGTAGGCGACGATGAAAAGGCCGATGACACCGGCGATCGAGCCGACGAGCCACGGCCGGATCGGATAGCTGCGTGTGGCGCCGCCGCGCCGGAGGATCAGGCTCCAGGTCGGCTTGCGCGGCGTGTAGTGCGAGTGCTGCTGACTGGGATGCACCATGATCGAACGCAGGCGGATTCGCTGCGTCGATCATTGGTGCGCTATGGTTAATGAAGCGTTGTCTCAGCCTGACTTGGCCGGTTTCCCGTGCTGTTTCGCGAGCGCCTTGGCGGCGGCCAGAACCTCTTCGACGTGGCCCGGCACCTTCACGTTCCGCCAGGCCTTGGCGATCACGCCGCTGCCATCGACGAGGAAGGTCGACCGCTCGACGCCCATATACTTCCGCCCGTACATCGACTTCTCCACCCACACGCCGTAGGCGTTCGCCGCGCTCTTCTCCTCGTCGGCGGCCAGCGCGATCGACAGCTCATGTTTCGCCTTGAACTTGTCGTGCGCGTCCGGCGCGTCGGGGGAGATACCGACGACGAGCGTCTTCAGGCGGTCGAAGGCAGCCTTGCTGGCGGTGAAATCGATCGCCTCCTTGGTGCAGCCGGAGGTGTCGTCCTTAGGGTAGAAGTAAACGACGACGGCCTTGCCGCGTTCCTCGCTCAAGCGGAAGCGCCCGCCGCCGTCGGTCGGGAGATCGAAGTCCGGGGCCTTGTCGCCTTCCTTCAATGTCGTGTTCATGGTCATCCTCGGGTCATTATTCGGCGCGAAACCAGCATTTTCGGGGCGGCCCACAGACAAACGCTGCCCTAACGGCTTGAATTGTATAGAGTGGAGGCCGCCGCTCGCGACAGGAATTGCCGCGCCCCGAGAATATGCTGAAGGTTACTCACGAAATAGAGGATCCTGAGCTGGTCGTCGTCGTGCGGCGGCAGCGGCTGTTTCACTGGATCGCGGCCGGCTTCGGCATTTTCGTCGTCATCATCGGGGTGGCCGTCGGCGGTCTCTACTGGCGTGTGACGCACGCGTCCATCGGCCTCGGCTTCCTGACCGGGCGCATGGAAGCGGCGATCAGGCAGGGTCTGCCTCCCGGCGCGCAAGTGAAGGTCGGATCGACCGCCATCGCGTATCGCGACAAGGAAGGCGTCATCCTTCGCATCCGCGATCTTGAGATATCGATGCCGAGCATCGCGGCGGTCTCGGCGAAGGAACTCACCACCACCTCGTCCGCCTCCGTCCTCTTCGGCGGGCAGATCAGCCTGAATTCGGTGAAAGCGTCGGGGGTCACGATCGGCGTATCCGCGGCGCCGCGGCTCGGGCACGAAGGCAGCGACGCCGAACGTATCCGTCATGCCTCGACGGCGTTCATGGCGCAGGTCATCAAGGCCGATACCATCATGCGCGACGTCGGCTTGAAGGAGGTCGCGATCACCGACGCCGCGATCCATCTCGACGACCACTTCGGCGGGCCCGCGCTCATGATCGCCGAGGCGAACTGGGTGCCACTCAGCGACTCCCGCAGCAAGGCGTGGATCCAGATCCTGGAGAAGACCGGACACGATTGGGACCTGACAGTCGAGCAGCGCAAGACACGGAATGCCGACGACACCGTCTCTGTGGAAGTCCAGGATCTTCCCGTCACTTCTCTCGTGCCGCAGCTTGCCGGTGGGGAGGAGGACGCACCGTACTTCCACTCGAACATCAATCTCCAAGCGCGAATGGCGCAGAGCAAGGACGGCCATTTTCTCGGGCTCCGCGGATTGCTGTCGACGGGCGAGGGCGAGCTATCGCTGAACGGCACCGACGCGGTGAACCTCCAGTCCGCGGCGGTCAGCTTCGTACTCGATGAGACCGGCGATCGCATGGCGATCCCGAATGCCGAGGTGCGCGCGCGCACCGGGCGAATGCAGTTCGAAGGCGTTGCCGACCTTTCCGAGCAAGGGGCGATGACCATCGTCTGCCGGGTGAGCGGCGGCACTCTACCGACGCCGATCGGCGAGGAAAAGACCATCTCCCTGATCGGCGGCGGCGGCCTCGCGCGGATCGACTACTCAAGCATTGGAATTGACGTTCAGCGCTTCGACCTGACGACGCCGGAAGGCACGGCCTCGGTGATCGGACAGGCGAGCCTCGCCGGTCCGACGCCGGGCCTTTCCTTCGCGCTCTCCATCAGCCAGATGCCGGCGGGCGTGATGCGCGCGCTCTGGCCGGCGTTCGTCGCGTCGAAGACGCGCATCTGGTTCGACAACAACGTCAAGGGCGGCACGGTCGGGCCGGCGACGCTGACGGTCGCGCTGCCGCCCGATCGCATCGGGCCGGCCAACCGCGGCAAGGTGCTGCCTTCGACTGCGCTGGTCGGCACGGTTCCCTTCAAGGACATCGAGTTCACGCCGATCCCCACGTTCCCGAGCATCAAGAATGCGCTCGGCGGGATTACGTTCGGAAACGCCACGGCCAGTATCTGGGCGCAGACCGGCGTCATGCAAATCGAAGGCGAGGGGGACCTGCAGGCGGGCGGCACGACCCTCATCATACCGGAACTCGGCCGCCTACAGCCGCGCGGCGACCTGCATCTGGAGCTTGCCGGCTCGGCGGCGGCGCTCGCCGTCGCCTCCGATACGCCGCCGCTCAAGATCGCCAGCCAGCACGGAATCGTGGCGAGCGGCATTTCCGGCGACGCGGCGCTATCGCTCGATGCCAACATCCCGATCTACGAAAGCGATTTCACCGACGTCATCCCGACGTTCCGCCTGACGCTCACGAAATTCACCAGCACGAACCCGATCGACGGGCGCATGATCGAGGACGCGAACCTCGTCCTTGAAGGGAGCCCGAAGAGCTTCACGGTGAAGGGTCTCGGGAAGCTCGACGGTTTCGACGCGTCGGTCGACCTGATCCTCGGCACGGCGGCGCCCGACACCTCGGCCGTCACGGTGGAGCTCGACGACGCGGCCCGGACCCGTCTCGGCTTTGGGTTCGGAAGTCTTTTGACCGGGCCGGTCCTTGCATCGCTCACGCATTCGGATCAGCCGCGCCAGCAGGTCGCGCTCGATCTCAAGCAAAGCCGGATCAGCCTGCCCTTCCTCGGCTGGGAGAAAGGGCCGGGCGTGCCTGCCACCGCCAGCTTCGTCATGGAGAAGACGCCGACCGGCACGGAAGTGACGAACTTCGTCCTGACCGGAAAGGGGTTCGAGGCGCGGGGCAACATGTCGCTCGGGACGGACGGACGCGTGAAGACGATGGAGCTCGATAAGCTCGCGCTCCGCTCCGGCGACCAGCTGACGGTCTCGGCGACGGCGAATGGCAGCGGCTATGACGTGCGTGTGCGCGGATCGAGCCTCGATGCGCGTGGCATCATCAAGGGCGTCGGCTCCGGCTTCGGCGGCGGCGGCGCGGATATCTTCCCGATCCGCGTCGATCTCGGCTTGGATGTCGTGCGCGGCCAGAACGACATCGCGCTCTCCAACGTCTCCGGCAAGATGACGATCACGGCGGCCGGGCTCGACGTCGTGTCGATGAAGGGCTTCACCAACGCCGACCAGCCGTTCGAGTGGACCGTCGGGCACGAGGGCAACGTGCGCGTGTTCCGCCTCTTTGCCGACGGCGGCGGCGCCTTGATCCGCTTCTCCGGAATCTACAGCCGCGTCGCCGACGGCAACCTCGTCGTCGACTACAGCGGACCTGTAGGCGGCGTCGGTGCCGGCGTCGCCATGCTGCGCGACTTCCGCATCCTGGACGAGTTGGCGCTCGCCTCGGCGGTCCGAACCGCCGCGACACCGAGCGGCCCGAACGAGCAAGCCTACGCGCAGCAGACCAACGACATGCACTTCGGCCAGCTCAAGATTCCGTTCACGCAGCAGGGCTGGGTCATCAATATCGCCGAGGCCTCGCTGCGCGGCTCGATGCTCGGGGCGACCGCCAGCGGCACCATCAACGTCCCCGACAGCAAGATGGCGCTGAGCGGCACCTTCATCCCCGCCTTCGGCATCAACAACATCGCCGGCGCGATCCCGATCATCGGACAGCTGCTCGGGGGCGGACGCGACGAGGGGCTGCTCGGCATCACCTACAAGATGTACGGGCCGCTCGACGATCCGAAGCTGGTGATGAACCCGATCTCGGCAATCGCGCCCGGTATCTTCCGCAAGATCTTCGAATACCGCTGAGCGCCCCCTTGGGACAACGCGGCATTCTTGAGGGCCACCTCACCTCCTCATGCTGAGGCGCGATCGGAACGCGAGCCTCGAAGCACGCAACACGGCCTTTCCGGCGCCTCCTGGAACCTCCTTCGAGGCAATGCCGACTGCGTCGGCATTTACACCTCAAGATGAGGGTTGCCGATACGATTGCCGCTCCGGTGAATGCCGGCGAGTGCGTCAGCCAGCGACGACGAGCGCGTGCTTCTTGCGGCCGAGCGAGAGCTTCACCACACCGTCAACGTTGATGTCCTTCGTGCCGACCTTGCGCTGCGGATCGGTCACGCGCACGTCGTTGACGCTGATCGAGTTGTTGGCGACGGCGCGGCGGACCTCGCCGTTCGAAGCGGCAAGACCGGCCCGCACGAAGAGCGCCGGCAGAGCGATACCCGCAGCAAGCTCGGCGCGTGGCACGACGATCGACGGGAGCGCTGCGCCGCTGCCACCTTCCTCGAAGGTTTTCCGCGCGGTCTCGGCAGCGGCTTTCGCGGCCGCCTTGCCATGGAGGAGTGTCGTCGCCTCAGTAGCCAGAACCTTCTTCGCCTCGTTGATCTCTGCGCCGGCGAGCCGCTCAAGCCGCGCGATCTCCTTCAGCGGCAGGTCCGTGAAGAGGCGCAGGAACCGACCGACGTCGTCGTCCTCGGAATTCCGCCAGAACTGCCAGTAGTCGTAGGCCGGAAGCTGCGCGGCGTTGAGCCAGACCGCGCCCTGTGCGGTCTTCCCCATCTTGGCGCCGGAGGCGGTCGTGATCAGCGGCGTCGTCAGGGCGAAAAGCTGCGCGGTGCCCATCCGGCGGCCGAGGTCGATCCCATTTACGATATTGCCCCACTGATCGGAGCCGCCCATCTGCAGGACGCAGCCGTAACGCCGATGCAGCTCGACGAAGTCATAGGCCTGCAGGATCATGTAGTTGAATTCCAGAAACGACAGCTCGTGCTCGCGTTCGAGCCGGAGCATCACGGAATCCTGACTGAGCATGCGGTTGACCGAGAAGTGGCGGCCGACGTCGCGCAGGAAGTCGATGTAGTTGAGCGGCGCCAGCCACTCGTCGTTGTCGGGCATGATCGCCGCGTTCTTGCCGTCGAAATCAAGGAACCGCGCGAAGACGGTCCGCAGACTCAGCTTGTTCGCCTCGATATCCTCGACGGAAAGGACGCGGCGCGTCTCGTCCTTGCCGGATGGGTCGCCGACGCGGGTCGTGCCGCTGCCCATTAGCGCGATGGCAACGCCGCCCGTCTTCTGCAGCCAGCGCAGCATCATGATCTGGACCAGGCTTCCGACGTGCAAGCTCGGCGCCGTGCAGTCGAAGCCGATATAGCCTGTGATCGGCTCGCGCAAAGCGAGTGCGTCCAGTCCCGCCGGATCGGAGCACTGATGGATGAAGCCGCGCTCCTTAAGAGTGCGCAGGAAGTCTGAGCGAAAGGTGGTCATGCTTGCGGTCGGATCGGGGCGCGTGCCAGTTTCCGGCGGCTCTTAGCATGGGATCGGCCGCCGGTGAAACGCGGCCGGAACGGGGATTTTCGCGGTGCCTCAGCTACGCCGGGCGATCGGCCTCATGAGTGGCACGTCGCTCGACGGCGTCGACGTCGCGCTGATCGAGACGGACGGCGAAAGCGTGGCCGCCTTCGGTCCGGCGCAGACGTTTCCTTACCAGGAAGCGGACCGCGAAGTCTTCCGGCGCGCGACCGCGGCGGCGCGCGCACTGAAGGATCGTGCCGAGCGGCCGGCGCCGCTCGCCGAGGCGGAGCAGCTTGTCACGCTTAGGCACACCGAAGCGGTCGAAGCGTTCCTCGAGGCGGAAGGGATCGCCGCGAGCGACGTCGACCTTGTCGGCTTCCACGGGCAGACCGTCTTCCACGATCCGAAGAAGGCGCTCACCGTGCAGATCGGCGATGGGCAGCTCCTCGCCGACCGCCTTGGGATCACGACCGTCTGGGATTTCCGCGCCGACGACATGGCGGCGGGAGGGCAGGGCGCACCGCTCGCGCCGGTCTTCCATCGCGCGCTCGCCGCGACTGCCGGCCTCGCGCGGCCGGTGCTCTTCCTGAATATTGGGGGCGTCGCCAACGTCACCTATGTCGGCGCAGGCGACGAGCTCATCGCGTTCGACACCGGGCCCGGAAACGCGCTCCTCGACGACTGGACGCGGGCGCGGACCGGCCGCCCCTTCGACGCCGACGGGCGGCTCGCAGCGAGCGGCACGCCGTCCCCGGAGCTTCTGGCAAAGCTTCTCGCCCATCCTTATTTCGCGCTGCCGCCGCCAAAGTCCCTCGACCGCGACGCGTTCTCCTCGCTGTTGCCGACGGCGCTTTCCGACGCCGACGGGGCGGCGACGCTGCTTCATTTCTCGGCGCGCTCAGTGGCAGCGGCGCTCGACCAATTGCCGGCGCGGCCCGTCGCCTGCTACGCATCCGGCGGCGGGCGCCACAACGCGGTGTTGATCCGGCTCCTCCGCGAGGCGTTCGCCGGCATCCCGCTCTATTCGCTTGAGAAACTCGGCTTCGACGGCGACGCCACCGAGGCGCAGGCCTTCGCGTTTCTCGCTGTGCGTGCGGCCGATCGCAAGCCCATCTCCTATCCGCTGACGACCGGCGTTCCGCGGCCGCTCACAGGTGGGCGGATCAGCCACCCAACAACGACTGATTAACCTCAGAGCAAGCTTTCCCGTGAACAATCCAGCGGCGTTCCGTCCCCAGGATTGGCAGCAATGCTCCGCAGTCCCACGCCAGGCAGCGAAGACGAAGAAACCCGTCGCGAGTTGCGGCTGAAGCTCATTCTGCTCGCCGTCGCGCTGGTGCTCGTCGCCGCCTACGCGTTGATGGTGACTTCGATGGGCGAGTTCGTGGTCACCGAGGCTACGAGCATCCTGACATCGGACTTGCTGCCGCTTGCGATCGCCGCCGCGGGCGGCACCGTCGCGGTCTGCGGACTTGGCTATCTGCTGTACCGCCGCTTCCGCGGCGGGCTCGGGAGCAAATCTTCAAAATCTTCCGATCATCATGTGCCGAAGCTGCGCGGGCGGCAGGAGTTCCTGAAGACGCTCGCGGGGCAGATCGAGACGCACGTCAAGAACGGGCGGCAGCTCGCGATCCATCTTGTCGACATCGACCGCTTCAGCGCCGTGAACGAGATCCTCGGCGAGCAGGAAGGCGACGCTTTCCTGAAACTCGCGGGTGAGAGGCTGATGATTCTCGTCGACCACGCCGAGCGCCTGGCGCGAATCGGCGACGACGAATTTGCCATTCTGCAGCCTGAAGCGGGCGGCGCACGGCACGCCGAGATCTACGCGCGGCGTATTCAGGACGCTGTGAAGGACGTCGTTGCGCAGGTGCCACAACATGCCCGGCCGGGCGCCAGCATCGGCATCGCGGTCGCGCCCGACCACGGCGACAACCCGATCAAGCTCCTGCACGCAGCTTCGCTCGCCCTCAACGCCGCGAAGCAGGCCGGCGGCAACACCTTCCGTGTCTACCAGCGCGAGATGGAGAAGGCGGCGGAGAACACGCTTGAAGTGGAGCGGGCGATCGGCGAGGGCCTGCACCGGGGCTGGTTCGAGGTGCATTTCCAGCCGCAATACGACCTCGGCACGCGGCGGCTTACCGGCTTCGAGGCGCTGGCGCGGCTGCAGCACCCGCAGCTCGGCGAGATTTCACCGGATGTCTTCGTGCCGATCGCCGATCGGTGTGGCCTGATCCATCCGCTCGGCGAATGGATCATTCATCAGGCGCTGGCAACGGCTGCAAACTGGCCGAAGCATATGACACTCTCGATCAACGTTTCGCTGGCGCAGTTCCAGACCAGCGACGTCGCGAGTACGATCCTAACCGCGCTTTCAAATTCCGGCTTCGACGCGGCGCGGCTCAGGGTCGAGGTGTCGGAAGCCGTTGTGCTCGAGGATTCCGACTCGATCAACGACCAATTGCAGCGGCTCAGGAAACGCGGCGTCTTGATCGTGCTCGACGATTTCGGGCTCGAGTTCTCGAAGCTGAGGCTGCTTTCGCAGTCGGCCTGCGACGCGGTCAAGCTCGACCGCAGCCTTGTCCTGCAGGTCGGCGAGGCACCGGAGACGGAAGGCCTGCTCAGAAGCCTGATCGGAACCGCACAGTCGTTCCACCTCGATGTCCTGGCGGAAGGCGTCGAGCGCGCCGAGCAGGCGCAGTTCCTGATGTCTAACGACTGCAAGAAGGTGCAGGGCTTCCTGTTCGGACGGCCGGCCGCGCCTGAGGGCGTCGCCGCGATCATCGCCAAGGACACGCGTAACGCCTTCGGCGAGAGCGCCACGGACGAAGCGAATCCGTCAGGCTCCTCGACCGCGGCCGCCTAAGCGCGGCCGCTCTTTCCGGCTACTCCGCTTCGATGGCCTCAAGGCGCATGTCGAGGTAGTTGGCGCAAGAATTCGATCAGCTCGTCGACGCGGCCCTCGAAGAAGTGGTTCGCGCCCTTGATCAGCTGGTGGTCGATCGTGATGCCCTTCTGCGTCTTCAGCTTGTCGACCAGCCCCTGCACCGCGTCCACGGGCGCAACCTTGTCCTCGTCGCCATGGATGATAAGGCCGGACGAGGGGCAGGGCGCGAGGAACGAGAAGTCGTAGAGGTTCGGCTGCGGCGCGATCGAGATAAAGCCTTCGACCTCCGGTCGGCGCATCAGGAGCTGCATCCCGATCCAGGCGCCGAAGGAGAAGCCGGAGATCCACACTCCGCGCGAATCCGGATGGAACGTCTGGATCCAGTCGAGCGCGGCCGCCGCGTCGGCAAGCTCGCCGACGCCGTGGTCGAAGAAGCCCTGGCTGCGGCCGACGCCGCGGAAATTGAAGCGCAGGCAGGTGAAGCCGCGCTCCTGGAACATGTAGAAGTTCCGATAGACGATCTGGTTGTTCATGGTGCCGCCGAAGCGCGGGTGCGGGTGCAGCACGAGCGCGATCGGAGCGGTTCTGGTGGAGGATGGCTGATAGCGCCCCTCGAGCCGGCCATCCGGCCCGGTAAAGATCACTTCCGGCATGTAAAGCGCATCCCATACCTCGACTGTGGGGTCGCGTGCCTTTCTTGACACGCAGGACTCCCGTTTCTAGAAACTAGTTTGGAACTTTTCAAAACTAGCGCACCGGCCCGCCGCGGGGCGGGTATGTAAACACCAAAGGCTTGGCGGAATTCAAGGATAACGTGGGTACGGCCGCAGCGATGCTCAAGCGCGTCTATTTCGATGCAAATGCCGGCGCGCGGCTTCTTGACGAAGCGCGCGACGCCGTCATCGCTGCGCTCAACCAGAGCGCGAATGCGTCCTCGGTGCACGCCGAGGGGCGCGCCGCGCGGGCGCTGGTGGAGCGCGCGCGGGCTGAGGTTGCCGACGCAGTCGGCGCCAAGCCGCAAAACGTCATCTTCACGAGCGGCGCCACCGAGGCGGCCGCCCTGGCGCTGACGCCACACATCCGAAGCGGACGAGGAGAGGCGCCGGCGGGTCATCTTTATGTCGGGGCGACCGAGCACCCTTGTGTGCTTGCCGGCGGTCGGTTCGCGCACGGAACCGTAAGCCGGCTTCCTGTCACGCCGTCGGGCGTGATCGACCGTGTCGCGCTGGAAGAGGCGCTCGCGCATCACGACTACGGCACTGGTGTGCCTTACGTCGCGCTGATGCTCGCCAACAACGAGACGGGCGTCATCCATCCGGTCGCCGAGGCCGCGGCTCTGGTTAGGCGGCGGGGCGGTTATGTCCTCTGCGACGCCGTGCAGGCGCTCGGCCGCATCCCGGTCGATATCGACGCGCTCGGCGCCGATTTCCTGGCGCTCTCGGCGCACAAGATCGGCGGTCCGCAGGGCGCCGGTGCGCTGGTCCTCGCCGACGAGGCTGTCTGGCCCGAGCCCCTTCTGACCGGCGGCGGGCAGGAGCGGCGGCGCCGCTCCGGCACTGAGAATGTCGCGGCCATTGCGGGGTTTGGCGTTGCGGCGCGGCTCGCCGGTCACCATCTCGAAGACAGCGGACGGATCGCGGCCCTTCGCGACACGCTCGAGCGGGAGCTTCTCGCGGTCTCGCCGGAGGCGAAGATCGTCGGCGGCGAGGCGGAGCGGCTTCCGAATACGACGCTCTTCGCCGTGCCGGGGCTTTCCGCCGAGACGCTGGTGATCGCGTTCGACCTTGAGGGGATCGCTGTTTCGGCAGGATCGGCCTGCTCGTCCGGCAAGGTCACGGCGAGCCACGTCGCGGCGGCGATGGGCGAGCCCGAGGTCATCGCGCGCGCGGGTGTGCGCGTCAGCCTCACGCCCGCCGCGAGAGAGGAAGACATTGCGGCGTTCATCGTCGCCTGGCGGGCCATCTACGCCCGCATGCGCCGCAGCCGGGCGGCCTAAGCCCGGCGCACAAGGAATTCGAGGAGAGCTCTATGCCCGCTGTCCAGGAAACGATCGAACAGGTCAAGGCGATCGACGTCGACAAGTACAAGTACGGCTTCACGACCGATATCGAGTCCGACCTCGCGCCGAAGGGGCTGAACGAGGACATCGTCCGCTTCATATCGGCGAAGAAGAACGAGCCGGAATGGCTGACCGACTGGCGGCTCCAGGCCTATCGCCGCTGGGTCGGGATGAAGGAGCCGGAGTGGGCGCGTGTGCGCTATCCGAAGATCGACTACCAGGATCTCCACTATTACGCCGCGCCGAAGCGCAAGGACCTCTTGAGCCTCGACGAGGTCGATCCGGAGATCCTGAAGACCTACGAGAAGCTCGGAATCCCGCTGCGCGAGCAGGAGATTCTCGCCGGCGTGCGCAAGGATGGCCCAAATGGGGAAAAGTCCGGCGCCGGTGAGTTCGCCTCCGGCCGCGTCGCCGTCGACGCGGTGTTCGATTCCGTCTCAGTCGTCACCACCTTCAAGGAAGAGCTCCGCAAGGCCGGCGTGATCTTCATGCCGATCTCGGAGGCCGTGCACGAGCACCCGGACCTCGTGAAGAAATATCTCGGCTCGGTCGTGCCGATCACCGACAACTTCTTCTCCACGCTCAATTCCGCGGTGTTCTCTGACGGCTCCTTCGTCTACGTGCCGAAGGGCGTGCGCTGCCCGATGGAGCTTTCGACCTACTTCCGCATCAACGAGAAGAAGACCGGGCAGTTCGAGCGGACGCTGATCATCGCCGACGAGGGCTCCTACGTGAGCTATCTCGAAGGCTGCACGGCGCCGATGCGCGATGAGAACCAGCTGCATGCGGCGGTGGTCGAACTGGTGGCGCTCGACGGCGCCGAGATCAAATACTCGACCGTGCAGAACTGGTATCCGGGCGACCGGGACGGAAAGGGCGGCGTCTTCAACTTCGTCACCAAGCGGGGCGACTGCCGCGGCAAGAACTCCAAGATTTCCTGGACGCAGGTCGAAACCGGCTCGGCCATCACCTGGAAATACCCGAGCTGCATCCTCAGGGGCGATAACAGCCGCGGAGAATTTTACTCGATCGCCATCTCGAACGGCTGGCAGCAAGTCGATTCCGGCACCAAGATGATCCATCTCGGCAAGAATTCGTCGAGCCGCATCATCTCCAAGGGGATCGCCGCCGGGCACTCGCAGAACACGTATCGCGGGCTCGTCTCGGCGCATCGGCGCGCAACCGGCGCGCGGAACTTCACGAACTGCGACTCACTCCTGATCGGCGACAAGTGCGGGGCGCACACAGTGCCCTACATCGAAGCGAAGAACGCCTCGGCGATCTTCGAGCACGAGGCCACGACCTCGAAAATCTCCAACGACCAGCTCTTCTACTGCCAGCAGCGCGGCATGAGCGCGGAGGAGGCCACCGCGGTCATCGTCAACGGCTTCGTGCGCGACGTGCTGCAGCAGCTTCCGATGGAGTTCATGGCGGAGACGCAGAAGCTCATCGGCATCTCGCTTGAGGGGAGCGTGGGGTGAGCTACCCGGATACCGAGCTCGACAAGATCAATGTCGAACTGCATCGCTTGAGTGAGAGCTACGCCCAGAAGGCTGCGGCCTTGGCGAGCGACCCATACTTTAGGGAGGCTGTTCTGAAGGTTTCGGTGTCGGGATTCGTCTGGGCCTTATATCACGCGTTCGAAGATGATTTCGCGCGAGCTGCGTTGAATGCCGAACTGAAAGTCCAAAGCGCAGCGGTCGACAGGGCCGTTGGCGGTTCGATCTCCGCTGCGCATTAAATTCGTTGTGGACAGTATCAACTTGAAGAACGAGTGACCATGCTTG
This sequence comes from uncultured Alphaproteobacteria bacterium, assembly GCA_963761005.1. GTDB lineage: Bacteria > Pseudomonadota > Alphaproteobacteria > Rhizobiales > Afifellaceae > DASWJZ01. Next base: position 27,048 of record CAVXFK010000010.1, on the reverse strand, counting down.
AGACCAAGGGCCTCCACGTCGAGGTCGATGGCAAGAAGATCCTGAATAGCATCGGCCTCACCGTCGGCGACGGCGAGGTGCCCGCCGTCATGGGCCCGAACGGGTCGGGCAAATCGACGCTATCCTACGTGCTCGCCGGGACGGAGTTCATGACGGAGACGCAGAAGCTCATCGGCATCAGCCTCGAGGGGAGCGTGGGGTGAGCGGCCGACCTGAGCTGATCGTCAATATCGCCGGCGTGCCGTTGGAAGACGAGCGATACGGCGAGCGCTTCGCTGTGCGGACGGGCGAGATTGGGAGAGCGCTCGGGCTTTCCGGTCTCGGCTGCATGCTGCACGTCGTGCCGCCCGGAAAGACTGCGTTTCCATTTCACCGCCATCACGGCTCCGACGAGATGTTCCTGATCCTCTCCGGCAGCGGAGAATATCGGATCGGGGATCAGCGCTTGCCGGTGCGGACGGGCGACTGTCTCGGCGCGCCTGCCGGCGGCGAAGCGCATCAAATCATCAACAAGGGCACGGAGGAGCTCCGCTACCTCGGCTTCTCCAACAACGGCGCCGCCGACGCGGTCGAATACCCGGACTCCGGAAAGATATCCGTCCGGGTCGGCGCCAAAGGCATCTTCCACAGCGACGCAACGTTGCAGCGTCGCGGCCGGCTCAGGGACGCGGACTATTGGGACGGCGAAAACGGTTCAAAGGATACTTGAGAATGCTTGAGATCAAGAACCTGCATGTCGAGGTCGACGGCAAGTCTATCCTGAACGGCATCGACCTCGCCGTGAACGATGGCGAGGTGCACGCCATCATGGGCCCGAACGGATCGGGCAAGTCCACGCTCTCCTACGTGCTCGCCGGCAAGGACGACTACGAGGTGACCGACGGCGAGATCACCTACAACGGCAAGAACCTGCTCGAAATGTCGCCGGACGAGCGTGCGGCCGCCGGGCTCTTTCTCGCCTTCCAATACCCGATCGAAATTCCGGGCGTAGGCACGATGACGTTTCTCCGAACCGCGCTCAACGCGCAGCGCAAGGCGCGCGGCGAGGCCGAGTTGACGACACCGGACTTCATGAGGCTCGTGAAGGAAGCGTCCGCCAAGCTGCAGATCACGCAGGACATGCTCAGGCGCCCGCTCAATGTCGGCTTCTCCGGCGGCGAGAAGAAGCGGAACGAAATCTTCCAGATGGCGCTGCTTCAGCCCGCGCTGTGCGTGATGGACGAAACCGACTCCGGTCTCGACATCGACGCCCTCAGAATCGTCGCGGACGGCGTCAATGCGCTCCGCTCGCCGGAGCGCTCTTTCGTCGTCATCACGCACTACCAGCGGCTTTTGAACTACATCGTGCCGGACTTCGTGCACGTGATGTCGAAGGGGCGGATCGTGCGCTCCGGCGGCAAGGAACTCGCACTGGAGCTCGAAGAGCGCGGTTACGCGGACTACGCAAGCGAGGCCGCGTGAGAGCGATGACCGAACAGCCGACCCGCATCCGCACCAAGGCCGAGGAGGCGCTTGAGGGCCACTTTTCGGCGATTCCCGCCGACGACCCGATGCGCAAGGTGCGCGAAGAGGCGTTCAGCGCCTTCCTAGCGCATGGCTTGCCGCACCGGCGGATCGAGGAGTGGAAATATACGGACCTCCGGGCGCTCATCTCGGACGTGCCCGCGCCGGCGAAGCCGGCCCCGTCTGCCGTTTCCCGCGAAGCGCTCAATCGCGCGGACGTCTTCGCCGCGATTAAGCGTGCGCGGATCGTGTTCGTGAACGGCCATTTCGTGCCACCGCTCTCCGACCTTTCGGGCATAGAGGGCGACATTGAATTCGCTTCGCTCGGCCGTTTCCTCGCCGATGGTGGCGCGCTGCTCGACCGCGCGCTTGATCCGGCCGAGGCGCCAATCTACGCGCTGAATAGCGCCTTCGTGTCCGATGGCGCGGTGCTTCGCATCCGCGCCGGTGCCGAACTCAAGCGCCCGGTCGAGATCGTGAACCTTTTCGCCGGCGAGGAACCTGGCCTTCAGACGCTCCGCCACCAGATTGCGGTCGGCGCCGGCGCCAAGGCGACGATCTTCTTGACCTTCGCCGGGCCGGACGGCGTCGCCTACCAGACCAACGCCGTGACCGAGCTCGAGATCGACGAAGGTGCGGAAGTCCGTTTCGTTGCCGCCCAGGAGGAAGGCGACCAGGCGATACATCTCGCGCTCCTGCTGCCGCGGCTTGCCGGAAAGGTGAAGTTCGAGCCGTTCGCATTCTCGACCGGCGGACTTGTCGCGCGCAGCGAAATCCGCATGGCGTTCGAGGACGAAGGCTCGAATGTCGGCCTCAGGGGCGCAACGATCGGACGCGGCAAGCAGCATCTCGACACGACGCTCTTCGTCGACCACGCCGCGGCGCGTTGCGGCGGCCAGGAATATTTCAAGGCGGCGATGGACGGCCAGTCGCAGGGCGTCTTCCAGGGCAAGATCATCGTCGAGCCCGGCGCACAGAAGACCGACTCCAAGATGATGAGCCGCGCGCTGCTCCTCTCCGAGAGTGCCGAATTCGCCAACAAGCCGGAGCTTGAGATCTTCGCCGACGACGTGGTCTGCGGCCATGGCGCGACCTGTGGGCAGATCGACAAGGAGATGCTCTTCTTCCTGCGCACGCGCGGCATCGAGAAGGCGGAAGCCGAGCGCATCCTGGTAATCGCCTTCCTCGCCGACGCAATCGAGCTGATCGGGGAGGAGGCCATCATCGAGGCGCTCGAGGCCCGCGTCCGCCGCCGGCTCGGCATGGAAGCGGAAGGCGTCTGATGGTTCCGGCATCCAAGACGAACGGCGCATTCGACGTGGAGAAGGCGCGGGCGGAGTTCCCGATCCTGTCGCACAAGATCTACGGCAAGCCGTTGATCTATCTCGACAATGCGGCCTCGGCGCAGAAGCCGCGGGCCGTCCTCGATCGCATCCAGAAGGCCTACACCGAGGAATACGCGAACGTGCATCGCGGGCTGCACTATCTCGCGAACGCCGCGACGGAGGCCTATGAGGACGCGCGCGAAACGGTGCGCCGCTTCATCAACGCGCCCTCGGTCGAGGAGGTGATCTTCACGCGCTCGTCGACGGAGGGGATCAACCTCGTCGCGCAATCCTTCGGGGGCATGCGGATCGGCGAGGGTGACGAGATCGTGCTCTCGATCCTCGAGCACCACTCCAACATCGTGCCCTGGCACTTCCACCGCGAGCGGAAGGGTGCCGTCATCAAGTGGGCGCCGATCTACGACGACGGCAGCTTCGACCTCGACGCCTTCGAGAAGCTCTTGACGGAGCGGACGAAGATGGTGGCGGTCGTTCACATGTCGAACGTCACCGGCACGGTGGTCCCGGTGAAGGACGTCTGCCGCATCGCGCATGAGCGCGGCATCCCGGTCCTAGTCGACGGCAGCCAGTCGGCGGTGCACCTTCCGATCGACGTGCAGGACATCGGTTGCGACTTCTTCGTCTTCACCGGCCACAAGACCTACGGGCCGACGGGCATCGGCGTGATGTGGGGGAAGCGCGAGCATCTCGACGCGATGCCGCCCTATATGGGCGGCGGCGAGATGATCGAGAACGTGACCGAGGACTGGGTCACCTACGGCACGCCGCCGCACAAGTTCGAAGCGGGCACGCCGCCGATCGTGCAGGCGATCGGGCTCGGCGCTGCGCTTCGCTACATGGAGAGCCTCGGGCGCGAGGCGATCCGCGCGCACGAGGCGGAGATCGGCCGCTACGCGCAGGAGCAGCTCTCGGCACTGAACTACCTCCGAATCTTCGGCAGCGCGCCGGGCAAGGGCGCGATCGTTTCCTTCGAGATGGCCGGCGCGCACGCCCACGACGTCTCCACCATCATCGACCGCGAGGGCATCGCGGTTCGCGCCGGCACGCACTGCGCGCAGCCGCTTCTTGCCCGCTACGGCGTCACCTCCACCTGCCGCGCCTCCTTCGCGCTCTACAACACAAGGGCCGAGGTCGACGCCCTTGTGAAGGCGCTGGCGAAGGCCCATTCTTTCTTCGCTTGAGAGGACTCGGACCATGAACGAGACCGAAGCGACCGCGAATCCGATAGTCGAAGAGCCGGCCCCGGAAGCGGCGCCGAACAAGCCGGATTTCGAGGGGGCGAGCATTCCGCCGGAGGAGCTGGAGACGCTGACGGATGGGATCGTGGCGGCGCTGAAGACCATCTACGACCCGGAAATCCCGGCCGACATCTACGAGCTCGGGCTGATCTACAAGGTCGACATCGACGACAGCCGGCACGTCAACGTGAACATGACGCTGACCGCACCCGGGTGCCCGGTCGCCGGCGATATGCCGGTCTGGGTGGAGGACGCGGTCGCCGCGGTTCCCGGCGTTTCCGGGGCGAAGGCGAACGTCGTTTTCGACCCGCCGTGGTCGCCGGACCGCATGTCGGACGAGGCCAAGGTTGCCATCGGCTGGTGGTGATCGGTGGAAATTTGACGCGATAGGGCCTATCTAGAATCCATGGCAAAGTCCCGTTTCCAGGTCGTCTCCGTCACCGAGCTTGCCGCCGCACGCGTGCGCGACATCGTGGCGAACGCCGATGGCCCGGTGGAAGGCATTCGCGTCGGCATCAAGAAGGGCGGCTGCGCCGGCATGGAATACACCATCGACCTAGTGCGTCAGCCGGAGCCGGCCGACGACGTGGTCGATGTCGGCGGCGCCAAGGTCTTCGTGAACCCCGAGGCGACGCTCTTCCTGCTCGGCACGGAGATGGACTTCGAGGTAACGAAGCTGCGGACCGGTTTCGTGTTCCGCAATCCGAACCAGACCTCCGCTTGCGGCTGCGGTGAATCGGTCGAGATCAAGCCCGCCTCTGAGGCGCTGCTCGCCGAGGCTCGCGCCTGACCAGCCAGCACGACTGGCTGCTTGATCTTTTCGAGCCTTTCGGGCCGATCTCCATCCGCCGCATGTTTGGCGGCTTCGGCCTTTACCGGGACGGCCTCATCTTCGGAATCCTCCGAAGCGACGGCGATATCTATCTGAAATGCGATGAGGAGACCGTCGAGCAGTTTCGTGCCGCGGGCTCGCACGCGTTCGTCTACAGCAAGGACGGCCGCCGCTTCACGATGTCCTATTGGGCATTGCCGAGCGAAGCGCTCGACGATTCCGATGCGCTGACGCTTTGGGCGAACCGCGCCTTCGAGGCGGCGCTCCGCGGCGGAGCCCTGAAGAAGCCAAAGAAGAGGCGGGGGAAACACCAGGACCCACGACCCGCCGACGGTTAGGGCAAAATCGAGGAATGAGTTTTCGGCTCGGGGCCTTTGCGCTAACGCACCGGGCGAGGCCGCAAGAGGGCGAATCGCCCGCCAGCCGACGACGGAGAGTTTCGATGCGCACAAGCCTGGCCGTAGTTCTGGCCGCCGGCGAAGGAACGCGGATGAAGTCGCGCCTGCCGAAGGTGCTCCATCCGATCGCCGGCCTTCCCATGGTCGCGCACGTCCTGAAGGCGCTTCAGGCCGCCAAGGTCGACAGCATCGCCGTCGTCGTGGCGCCGGGTCAGGAGAACGTCGCGAGCGTCGTATCGAAACACTCGCCCGGTGCTTCGATCCACGTCCAGAAAAAGCCGCTCGGCACCGCCGATGCGGTAAATGCCGCCCGCGAGGCAATAGAAACGGGCGCCGACGACATCCTCGTCGTCTACGGCGATTCGCCATTCCTGACCCGCGACGCGGTCGCACGCATGCGCCGCCCGCTCGCGAGAGGCGCTGCGGTTGCCGTTGGTGGCATGCGCCCGGAGAACCCGACGGGCTACGGCCGGCTGATCACCAAGGGGCGCGACCTCGTCGCGATCCGCGAGGAGAACGACGCCTCGGAAGATGAAAAGAAGATCGGATTCTGCAACGGCGGCATCATGGCGCTCGCGGGCACGACCGCGCTTTCGCTCCTCGATGCGATCGGCACCAAGAATGCGAAGAAGGAATTCTATCTGACCGACGCGGTTGAGATCGCCAATCGGCGCGGGCTGAGCGTGGCGGCGGTCGAGCTTTCGACGGATGCCCTCTTCGGGATCAACGACCGCGCGCAGCTCGCGGAAGCGGAACGGATGTTCCAAGCGCAGCGGCGCGCCGAGGCGATGGCCGGAGGCGCGACGCTGATCGCGCCGGAGACGGTCTTCTTCGCACACGACACGAAGCTTGGAAGCGACGTCGTAATCGAGCCGAACGTCGTCTTCGGCCCCGGCGGTTTCGATCAAGGACAACGTCACGATCCGCGCTTTCTCGCATATCGAAGGCGCCACGATTGCTTCCGGCGCGAGCGTCGGCCCGTTCGCGCGGCTTCGCCCCGGAGCGAAGATCGGAGAGGGCGCGCGTGTCGGCAATTTCGTCGAGATCAAAGCGGCCGACGTCGAAGACGGCGCGAAGATCAACCACCTGACCTATATCGGCGACGCGCGTGTCGGCGCGAAGAGCAACATCGGCGCCGGCACCATCACCTGCAACTACGACGGCGTCGCGAAATACGTGACCGATATCGGCAAGCAGGTGTTCATCGGCTCGAATTCCGCGCTGGTCGCACCGGTCAAGATCGGCGATGGAGCTTACGTCGCGTCGGGCAGCGTGATCACCGAGGACGTGCCGGCCGACGCGCTCGCCTTCGGCCGCGCCCGCCAGGTCAACAAGTTGGGCCGCGCAGCAGGAAAGCGGAAGAAGTAGCGCCGCCTTACCCCAGACTGTAGGGTTAACCGGTGGCCGGCACTTTAGTCATATTCTGACATTGCTTTTGATTTCCGGGCTAAGCCGGCGTTCCCTACAAGGGCGGCGAGGACTCCGAGGAGCGTCAAGAAATGTGCGGAATCGTCGGGATTCTCGGCAAGGGGCCGGTCGCGCCGCAGATCGTCGATGCGCTGAAGCGGCTCGAATACCGCGGCTACGATTCCGCCGGCATCGCCACGCTGGAGCACGGCCACCTCGAACGCCGCCGCGCCGGCGGCAAGCTGGTCAACCTCGAGGCCAGGCTCAAGGCAGAGCCGCTTTCCGGCAAGGTCGGCATCGGCCATACGCGCTGGGCGACGCACGGCGCGCCGACCGAATCGAACGCGCACCCGCACGCGACCGAGCGCGTCGCCATCGTCCACAACGGCATCATCGAGAATTTCCAGGCGCTGAAGCGGGAGATCGTCGCCGCCGGGCGCAAGCTCGCGAGCGACACCGACACGGAGGTCGTGGCGCACCTGATCACCATGGCGCTCGACCGCGGACTGAAGCCGGTCGAGGCGATGGCGGAGACCTTGAAGCGGCTCGAAGGCGCCTTCGCGCTCGCAGTGCTCTTTGCCGACGAAGAGGACCTGCTCGTCGCCGCGCGGCGCGGCAGCCCGCTCGCCGTCGGCCACGGCGACGGCGAGATGTTCCTGGGCTCCGACGCGATCGCGCTCGCGCCGTTCACGCAAGCGGTCACCTATCTCGAAGACGGCGACTGGGCGGTGGTCACGCGCCACTCGGTGCAGATCTTCAACGACCAGGGGAAGAGCGTCGAGCGGCCGATCGTGCACTCGGTGGCGTCGAGCCTCACGGTCGACAAAGGCAATCACCGCCACTTCATGCAAAAGGAGATCTACGAGCAGCCGGAGGTGATCTCCCACACGCTCGCGCATTACATCGATTTCTCCACCGGGCTGACGCGGCTGCCGGAAGGCGCGAACGTTGATTTCGCCAAGTTAAACCGGCTTGCGATTGCCGCCTGCGGCACCGCGAGCTACGCCGCGCATATCGGCCGCTATTGGTTCGAGAGGCTGGCGCGGCTTCCGGTCGAGATGGATATCGCGTCGGAGTTCCGCTACCGCGAGATGCCGCTTGAGGCAGGGGGCCTGGCGCTCTTCGTCTCGCAGTCGGGCGAGACCGCCGACACGCTCGCCTCACTCCGCTATTCGGCCCACGCGGGCCAGAAGATCGGTGCGATCGTCAACGTGCCGTTCTCGTCAATCGCGCGCGAGGCGGACTATCTGCTTCCGACGCTTGCCGGCCCCGAGATCGGCGTCGCCTCGACCAAGGCGTTCACCTGCCAGCTCACGGTGCTCTTCGCGCTCGCCGTCAACGCGGGGCGCCAGCGCGGCAAGATCGACGCGGCGGAAGAGGAGCGGCTGATCAAGGCGGCGATCGAGGTGCCACGCCACGCGGCGCAGGCGCTGAAGCTCGAGACGGAGATCGAGGCGCTCGCCAAAGAGCTCGCGAAGGCCTCCGACGTGCTCTATCTCGGCCGCGGCACTTCCTATCCGCTGGCGCTCGAGGGGGCGCTGAAGCTCAAGGAAATCTCCTATATCCATGCCGAGGGCTATGCGGCCGGCGAGCTCAAGCACGGGCCGATCGCGCTCATCGACGAGACGGTGCCGGTGATCGTGATCGCGCCACACGATGCGCTCTTCGAGAAGACCGTCTCCAACATGCAGGAGGTGGCGGCGCGCGGCGGGCGGATCATCCTTGTGACCGACAAGCGCGGCGCGGAGGAAGCCTCGCTTCCGACCATGGCGACGCTTGTTTTGCCCGACGTTGCACCGGAAGTTGCGCCGATCGTCTATGCGATTCCGGCCCAGCTCATCGCCTATCATACGGCGGTGGTGCGTGGCACCGACGTGGACCAGCCGCGGAACCTGGCGAAGTCGGTAACCGTCGAGTAAGGCGCCTGGAACAAGCTTGCGGCCCGCGGCTATCTGGCCGACACTGGAGCCAGGGCCGATGTTCGGGCGCTGAGCGCCGCGACGGCTACCGGGGCCGATTCAGGGACCGGGAATGGACCTCGACGAGCTAGTTCAACAAACGAAGCCGCCGCGAAGACAGCGGCTGCGCGCTCGCGTCCGGCTCAGGAACTACTTCCTGACCGGCATCGTCGTCGCTGCGCCTATCGGGATCACGATCTACATCACCTGGACCTTCGTTCACTGGGTCGACAGCCGGGTGAAGCCGCTCATCCCACGCCTTTACAATCCCGACAGCTACTTGCCTTTCTCCGTGCCGGGCGTCGGGCTGCTCTTCGCGATCCTCGTCATCACGATGCTCGGCTTCCTGACCGCCAACCTGGTCGGGCGCACGATCGTATCCTACGGCGAAGGCCTGCTCGACCGCGTGCCGCTCGTGCGCAACGTCTACCGGGGGCTAAGACAGCTCTTCCAGACGGCGCTCTCGAAGACGAGCCGATCCTTCCAGAAGGTCGTGCTCGTCGAATATCCGGTGAAAGGGGTGTGGCGCGTCGGCTTCGTGGCGACGCGGGCGAAAGGCGAGATCCGCGAGCAGCATCCGGACAAGGACCTGCTTGCAGTCTTCATCCCGAACACGCCGAATGTCACGGCGGGCTTCCTGGTCTTCGTACCGCGCAAGGACGCGGTGGTCCTCGACATGAGCGTGGAGGAAGCGGCGAAGATGATCATCTCCGCCGGCCTCGTCACGCCGGACGCGGACCGTAGCGCCGTCCCCGCCACTACGCCTTCGGGCAGCGCCGTCCCTGAAGCGGCGGAATGACACCGACCGACTTGTCGTCATGCCCTGGCTTGACCCGGGCATCCATTCCCGAACGCTGATCGAGGCTGCGACCGCAACGGAATGGATCGCCGGATCAAGTCCGGCGATGACGACGTGGGTTGGTCTTTTGGTCGCTCAGCCGGCGCGCATCAGGCGCACCGCGTCGTCGCGGCCGAAGAGGTAAAGGAGGAGCCGCAGCGCCTCGGCGCGCTCCGATTTGAAGTCCGGATCGCGGGCAAGCGCCAATTTCGCCTCGTCGCGCGCGACTTCGAGAAGCTCCCCATGCACTTCGGGAAGCGCGATCCGGAAGCCGGGCATTCCCGACTGCCGTGTGCCGAGTAGATCGCCCTCGCCGCGGAGCCTCAAATCCTCTTCGGCAATCAGGAAGCCGTCTTCCGTCTGGCGCATGATCTCAAGCCGCGCCTTCGCGGTCTCGCCGAGCGGAGCACGATAGAGAAGCAGGCAAGCCGAGCGGTGCTTGCCGCGCCCGACGCGGCCGCGAAGCTGATGCAGCTGCGCCAGACCCGAAGCGCTCGGCGTGCTCGATGACGATGATCGTCGCGTCGGAGACATCGACGCCGACCTCGATCACGGTGGTCGAGACGAGGATCGCGATGTCGCCGGACCGAAAGCGCTCCATCACGGTGTCTTTCTCTGCCGGCTTCATGCGGCCGTGGACGAGGCCGACGCGCGCGCCGAAGCGCGCGGAAAGATCGGCGAAGCGCTCCTCCGCCGCGGCGAGATCCGTCTTCTCGGATTCCGCCACAAGCGGACAGACCCAATAGGCCTTGTCGCCTGCCTCGATCGCCTTGCCGATCCGCTCGACGACCTCGCCGATGCGGGAAAGCGGCACGGCGCGCGTATCGATCGGCAGCCGGCCAGCGGGCTTCTCGGTCAGGCGCGAGACCTCCATGTCGCCGAAATAAGAGAGCACCAAGGTGCGCGGGATCGGCGTCGCCGTCATCACCAGCGTGTCGGGCGCCGCGCCCTTCGACGAAAGCGCCAAGCGCTGGTGCACGCCGAAACGATGCTGCTCGTCGACCACCGCAAGCCCGAGGCGATGGAACTCGACGCCCGCCTGAAAGAGCGCATGCGTGCCGACGACGATCTTGGCCGAGCCGTCGGCGATCCGTGCGAGCGCCTCGCCGCGCCCGGCGGCGCGATCGCTACCGGTCAGGAGCACAGGCTCAATGCCGGCCGCCTTGGCGAGCGGCGCGATGGTCGCGAAATGCTGGCGTGCCAGAAGCTCCGTCGGCGCCATCAGCGCGGCTTGGCCACCGGCCTCCACCACATCGGCCATCGCGATCAGCGCGACGATGGTCTTGCCGGAGCCGACGTCGCCCTGAAGCAGCCGCAGCATGCGCCGCTCGCCGGCGAGATCGCCTTCGATCTCGGTGAGGGCCTTTTGCTGTGACGCCGTCAGCTTGAAGGGGAGGGCGCTCTCGATTCTTCTCGCGCAGCTCTCCTGCCGCTTTCCACGCCGTGCCGCGGCCGCGGCTCAGGCTGCCGCGCACGATCGCGAGCGCGAGCTGGCTTGCGACGAGCTCGTCGAAGGCAAGCCGCTGCCACGCCGGACCGGAGGGGCCGAAGCCGTCCACCGATCTCGGATGATGGACCTGATTGAGCGCCGCCGTGAAACCGGGCCAGCCCGCGCTTGGCAAGAAGGTCGGGCGACAGCCACTCGGGAAGCTCCGGCAGGCGCTCAAGGCTCGCGCCAATCGCGCGGCGGAGTACTTTCGGCGAGAGCCCGGCCGTCATCCGATAGATCGGCTCGAGCGTCGGCATTTCTTCTGCGCGCTCGACGGGAAGCACGTAGTCGGGGTGGCGTATCTGCGGCCGCATGTCGAACCATTCGACGTCGCCGCTGACGACGAGCCGCGTGCCGAGCGGATAGAGCTTCTTCAGCCAGTCCGGCTGCGCCTTGAAATAGACGATCTGGATCGTGGCGTTGCCGTCGGAGAGCACGACGCGCCAGGGCGAGTCAGCGCCGCGCGGCTTCTCGATGCGCTCCACCACGCCTTCGACCGTCACCGGACCGGAGGGCGGCATCTCGTAGAGCGGCGGACGATGGCGGCGGTCGACAAGGCCGCTTGGAAGATCGAAGAGCAGGTCGCGCACGAGCGCCTCCTCGCCCTCCGCGCCGACCGCGCGCGCAATCAGCGGCGCAATCTTCGGTCCGATGCCGGGAAGCACGGTCGCCGGTGCGAAGAGCGGGTCGAGGCGGGAAGGGCGCATCGCAGTCCTTCTGTCGTGCATCGCAGGACTAGCCATCTCTCCCCGAATTTGCCACTCCCTGCGGCGCAAGCGGCGACACAGCCATGACCGGCAGCACGCGCTCAAGCCACGACCTCGATCCGCGCCGGCGGCGCGCGCTCTTCCGCGCCTGGCGCCGCGGCATGCGCGAGATGGATCTCATTCTCGGCGGCTTCGCCGATGCCCATATAGATGAGCTCGGCGATCACGATCTCGCCGACTTCGAAGCGCTGATGGATGTCGCGGACGACGTGCTCTTCACCTGGTTCACTGGCCGCGACGAACCCGCAATGGAATACCGTTCGCCCGTGTTCCGGATGATCGCCGCATTCCATGCCGGGCCCAAGCCGGCGGGCACACATTAGGACTATGACGAAGACCGAGCTTTTTTCCGCGTCGGACCCGCTCTCCGGCCTTTTCCGCGGCCGCCGCGCCGTCGCTCTCGGCGGCGTGCCGGACGGGCTTGAAGGCCGCGTGCTCGCGCGCCTCGCAGAGGCGGAGGGCACGATCCTCTGCGTCTCACGCGACGCGCGCGGCGTCGCGCTTGCCGACGCGGCGCTCCGTTTCTTCGCGCCCGATATCCGGACGCTGACGTTCCCCGCCTGGGACAGCCTCCCCTACGATCGCGTCTCGCCCAACCCGGAGATTTCCGCCAGCCGCATGAGCGCGCTCCACGCGCTGCTCGAGCCGCACGAAGGGCCGCGCGTCGTTTTCACCACCGCGAACGCCATCGTGCAGCGCGTGCCCGACCGCGAAAGTGTTGAGAAGCGGGCACTTTTGGCTGCCGCCGGAAACGTCGTACCGATGGACGGTCTCGTCCGTTTTCTGGAGACCAACGGCTTCGACCGCACCGCGACGGTACGCGAGGTCGGCGAGTATGCGGTGCGCGGCGGCATCCTCGACCTTTTCGCGCCGGGAACGGCGACGCCGATCCGCCTCGATTTCTTCGGCGACGCGCTGGAGACGATCCGCCCCTTCGATCCGGCGACGCAGCGCACCACAGGCCAGATGCCGCGGCTTGAGCTCGTGCCGGCGAGCGAGGTCGTACTGACCGAGGAGACGATCGGACGCTTCCGCCAGAACTACCGCGCCGCCTTCGGCGCCGTGCTCGGCAACGATCCGCTTTACGAAGCGGTCAGCGAGGGGCGCCGCTTCGCCGGCATGGAGCACTGGCTGCCGTTCTTCTACGAGAAGCTTGAGACGCTGTTCGACTATCTGCCCGCCGCGCCGGTGGTGATCGGGCATCTGGTGGAGCACGGGCTCAACGATCGGCTGGAACAGGTGCGCGACCACTACGAGGCGCGCAAGGACGCCGCGGCCAGCACGAGCGCGGCCGCCGGCTCCGTCCCCTACAAGCCGATCCCGCCCGCGGCGCTCTATCTGAGCCACGACGAATGGCGCGAGCACGTTGCCGCGCGGCCGCATGCGCATCTCACGCCGTTCGTCGAACCGGACGAGGCGAAGGAGGAAAAGGCGCCCGCGATCGACATCGGGGGGCGGGCGGGCCGCTCGTTTGCGGCGGAGCGCGCCGCGGGCGACGTCAACGTTTTCGACGCGCTCGTCCAACACGTTGAGGCGCTGGAGAAATCCGGCCGCAAGGTGCTGCTCGCCTCGTGGAGCGAGGGCGCGCGCGACCGGCTCGGGCAGGTGCTGACTGACCACGGCCTGCTCAAGCTCAAGCCGGTCGAGGATTTCTCCGCGCTGAGGGCGCTGCCCGACGGGGTGGTCGGGCTCGCGGTGCTGCCGCTCGAGACCGGCTTCGAGGCGCCGGACATCGCCGTCATCGGCGACCAGGACGTGCTCGGCGACCGCTTCGTCCGCACCACGCGGCGCAAGCGCGCCGCCGACGCGCTGACGGAGGTGTCGAGCCTCGCGGCGGGCGACCTCGTCGTGCACGTCGACCACGGTATCGGACGCTTCTCCGGGCTCAGAACCATCGAGGCTGCGGGCGCGCCGCACGACTGCCTGGAAATCCTCTACGCCGGCAACGACCGGCTCTTCCTGCCGGTCGAAAACATCGAGCTTCTTTCCCGCTACGGCGCGGAGGGCTCGGAGGCCGACCTCGACCGGCTCGGCGGCGTCGCCTGGCAGAACCGCAAGGCACGGCTCAAGAAGCGCATCCGCGACATGGCGGAGCAGCTGATCAAGACCGCCGCCGCGCGGCTGACGCGCACCGCGCCGGCGCTCACGCCCCCCTCCGGGCTCTACGACGAATTTTCGGCGCGCTTCCCCTACGAGGAGACGGAGGACCAGGATTCCGCGATCGAGGCGACGCTCGACGACCTTTCCGCCGGGCGGCCGATGGACCGGCTCGTCTGCGGCGACGTCGGCTTCGGCAAGACCGAGGTCGCGCTCCGCGCCGCCTTCGTCGCGGCGATGGCAGGGCGGCAGGTCGCGGTCGTGGTGCCGACGACGCTTCTCGCCCGCCAGCATTTTGCGACCTTCATCAGAGCGCTTCCGCGGGCTGCCGCTTGAGATCGGGCAGGCCTCGCGGCTCGTCGGCTCGGCGGAGCTTCAGCGCGTCAAGAAGGGCATCGCCGACGGCACGATCGACATCGTGATCGGCACGCACGCGCTGCTCGGCAAGGCGATCGAGTTCAGGGACCTGGCGCTCCTGGTCGTCGACGAGGAGCAGCATTTCGGCGTGCGCCACAAGGAGCGGCTGAAGGAGCTGCGCGCCGCCGTGCACGTGCTGACGCTTTCGGCCACGCCGATCCCGCGCACGCTGCAACTGGCGCTGACCGGCGTGCGCGATCTCTCCATGATCGCGACGCCGCCGATCGATCGGCTCGCGGTCCGCACTTTCATCGCGCCGTTCGACACGCTGACGATCCGCGAGGCGCTGATCCGCGAGCGGCTGCGCGGCGGGCAGTCGTTCTACGTGGTGCCGCGCATCTCCGACCTCGCGGAGGTGAAGGAATTTTTGGAGAGTAACGTGCCGGAGGCGAAGGTCGGCGTGGCGCACGGGCAGATGCCGGCCTCGACGCTCGATCAGGTGATGAACGCCTTCTACGAGGGGCAGTACGACATCCTGCTATCGACCACGATCATCGAATCCGGGCTCGACATCCCACGCGCGAACACGCTCGTCGTGCATCGGTCCGAGATGTTCGGGCTGGCGCAGCTCTATCAGCTGAGGGGGCGGATCGGCCGCTCGAAGCTCCGCGCCTACGCGCTCTTCACCGTGCCCGCGCACCGTGCGCTGACCGACACCGCGCAGCGGCGGCTGAAAGTGCTGCAATCGCTCGACACGCTCGGCGCCGGCTTCCAGCTCGCGAGCCACGACCTCGACATCCGCGGCGCCGGCAATCTCTTGGGCGAGGAGCAGTCAGGCCACATCAAGGAGGTCGGCTTCGAGCTTTACCAGGAGATGCTGGAGGAGGCGGTGGCGAGCCTCAAGGCCGGCGGCGAGGAGCCGGTCGAGGAGCGCTGGTCGCCGCAGATCACCATCGGCATGGCGGTGATGATCCCGGAGAGCTACGTGCCCGACCTGCAGCTGCGGATGCAGCTCTACCGGCGGCTGGCCGAGCTCGACAGACGCCGGCGAGATCGACGCAGTTCGGCGCAGAGCTCATCGACCGCTTCGGGCCGCTGCCGCAGGAGGTGGAGCATCTTCTGAAGATCGTGTTCGTGAAGTCGCTCTGCCGCCGCGCCAACGTGGAGAAGGTCGACGCCGGGCCGAAGGGCGTCGTCATCGGCTTCCGCGACAATGTGTTCGCCAACCCGCCGGCGCTGATCCGCGCCATCCAGGAGGAGGGGACGTTCGCGAAGATCCGGCCGGACCAGCGCGTGCTGTTCATTCGCGGATGGGAGCAGCCGGAGGAAAGGCTGAAGGGCGTGGCGGGGATTTTGACGAGGTTGGTCAGGCTGGCGGAAGAGGGGAAGAAAGCGGCTTAGGGGGCTGGAAGAGTTTGGTTAACGAAGCCTTGCGGCCCTTACGCGGCTCACCATATGAGGCGTGCCTTCGGACTTGGACCGGAGGGGAAGGGGTTACTCCCGTCAAGTGTCTTTATCGCTAACGCGACTAGCCACTTGGCCAGCGGGTCTCTGATCAACCGTAACAGGACGATCAGCACGACCGGCAAGCCGTAATCTTCTTCAAGATTATAGCACATGCTGTTACTTGCGACGGTACGAAGCACAACCGGAGTAGAGTTGGTTTCCGGAGAGGATAGGGTAGACGCGAACCAAAGCCTCTCCGGACTTGCTACAAGGGCGGCCGGTGAAGCGGACGAAGATCGACGGTTGGTACTCGCGGAAGACCTACCCGCATTTTGACAATCCGCTGCCGTTTGAAGAGGCGAAAGCCCTGGTTTCCGATCCCGAAACGATCTCCCAGCATGCATTCCTTCCGTTCATAGGCTTCACCGACACCCAGAGGAGATTTCGGCCGAAGGAAGCGGCAAAGTATAAGAACAAAGAGCGAGAGCTCCGCTATTGTTCGCACAGAGACGGGTATATCCACGCGTTCTACGCGAAGCGCCTCCAAGAGGCCTATGAGACCTTTCTGAGCGCGGCACCATTCGAAAGGTCAGTGCTTGGCTATCGTGCCGGATTGGGCACGAATATTCATATGGCCGCACACGCCTTTGATGAGATTTGCGCGCGGAGCTTGTGCGGCGATTGCCTTTGACATCAGCAACTTCTTTCCCTCTATCGACCACCACGTCCTGCTGGACAATCTGCGTACCGTTCTCGGCCTTACGCGGCTACCCGGTGATTGGTTCGCGGTCTACAAGAGCATGACCCACTTCGCTTGGGTGGAAGCCGAGGAGATTGCGAACATACTCGGCTGCAAAGTGAATGACATTCCTCGCCCGATCGCGGAAGTGGAGACTTTCAGAGAATGGCGCAGGAGCCGCCCGGGCTTCGTGAAGACGAACAACGAGCCGCACGGAATACCTCAGGGCTCTCCAATCTCAGCAGCGCTCTCGAACGTATACATGATTGGCTTCGACGCAGAGATGCATGCCTTCGCCAAGTCCATCGGAGCTTCCTACCGAAGATATTCAGATGACATTCTTGTCGTATGCGCGGCCGAAGAGGTCGATGACGTTCGAGCCGCTGCCCAAGGCGCGCTGAAGAAACTCGGCACGAGCATTGAGATCAACGACGAGAAGACCGAGATTTCGCGGTTTTCTCCGTCCTCAAACGGTTTGGAGGTGGACAGCCCTCTTAGTACCTCGGCTTCACGTTCGACGGAAAACGCTCACTGTTGAGAGCGCGCACCGTGTCCCGATATTACCGGCGTATGACCTATGCGTGCAGGCACGCCGCATCTGCGGCAGCTAAGAAGGGGACCAAGCCGTTCCGCAGGAAGCTTTTCCGCCAATTGACCCACCTTGGAAGGTATAACTTCTTCGCCTACGTGAAGCGCGCGGAGAAGATAATGAGCGATCGCACGCCTCGGCGGCAGCTTAGACGGCATTTCCGCGTCCTTGATCGAAAACTGCGTCGTCGCGGCAGGTAGTGGAGAGCTCTATGGCTCAAGCCGCTCTCGGCCTCACATCGCTCTCGATCGTCGCTCCAAGCTCCATCTTCGCCTTCGTCAGGTCGTGCATTGCCTGCAGGTTCATCCAGAACTCAGCGCTGGTCCCGAAGAAGCGGGCGAGGCGGAGCGCCGTGTCGGCGCTGACCGCGCGCCTGCCCTTCACGATGGCGCCGATACGGTTTGCGGGTACGCGCAGCGCCAGCGCCAGCGCGTTGACCGACATGCCAAGCGGCTCCAGAAACTCCTCGGCGAGGATTTCGCCGGGATGAGAGGTGGTGCGGTTCGGTGTCATGACGTTTCCATCAGTGATAGTCGACGATTTCCACGTGATCCGGCCCATCCGATGTCCAAACGAAGCATAGTCGCCATTGGTCGTTGATCCGGATGGAATACTGCCCTTTCCGGTCGCCTCGAAGCGCCTCGAGCCGGTTGCCGGGAATGTTCGGCGAGGCTAGTCGCCGCGGCGAGGGCGTCGAGCTTGCGGAGCGCCTGCTTCTCGATCGCGACGAACTGCCGGACCTTTTCGCCGAGCCAAAGGCGCTCGGTGGCACGGCTCTTGAAGCCTCGGATCACTGCTCAAGATAGTATGCATCGCGTATTACGTCAAGGTACAGGCGCTCAGGAAAATTGGCGTTACGATCGCCGCCCACGCTGTGCGAGCTCAACCTTCAGCGGGCGCGCAAGCCTCTTTCAGAAGCGTCCAGGGCGGTGCGTCCTTCGAGGCTCGCGCCTTCCGCGCTCGCACCTCAGGATGAGGGAGGTTGGTGGGGCTTCGCTGGGGTTGGCGGCCCGGCTGCCGGTAGTGTCTCAGTTTGAATTTCAAGGGCCTTTACACCCATATCGATCGATGATTGCAGTTCTCATATAATGGGCAAATGACGTTTCAAGCCTGCCCACGATGCAATGGATTCAAAGTAGTCCGGTGCGGCTTTTGCCGAGGGACTGGCATGCTTCATCGCATCGGAGGCCCGCCTCCAAAATGCGCGCATTGTGCTGGGACAGGCAAAGTCCGGTGCGATCTTTGCAAAGGGCAAGGCGGTGTAGAGGTTTCGAATGCCCCGAGGCCCTAAAGGGGCGAGAAGCGCCCCGGCGACGTGAGGACGACGCGCCGAAGGACCGCGCGGGCGGTTATGGGAAGCTGGGGACTTTCTGATGCAAAGAATGGCGATGGCCGGCGCGGCGATACTCGTGTGCCTCGCGGTGTATTTGAGCCGCTACCAGATTGCTAGCCTCTAGCCCCAGTGTTTTCGGCGCGGTCGTTCTTGACCGGTGGACTGGCACCGTATGGGGTTGCGACGCGACGCAGTGCGTTCGCTTCTATCCGCGCCCCAAGAATTCAAACTGAGACGCTACCCGGCTGCCGCAGCGCTTTCTTTTGGCGTTTGGTTCTGTCTCTTTGGCCCCCGGCTCTCCATCAGCCCTCATGGTGAGGTGCAAGCGAAGCGAGCCTCGAACCACGAGGGCGGGATGCAGGTGACCGTCTACATCCTCCGTTGCGCCGACGGCAGCACCTACACCGGCTTGACGCGCGAGGACGTCGAAGCGCGCGTGTGGGAGCACAACAACAATCCGATCGACGGTTATACCGCGCGGCGGCGGCCGGTGATGCTGGTCTTCTCCGAGGTTTACGATCGGCTCACCGACGCGATCGCGCGCGAGCGGCAGATCAAGGGCTGGACCCGCAAGAAGAAGGAAGCGCTCATCCGGGGCGACTACGAGGCGCTGCCGGATTTGGCGTCCCGCGCTTCGAGGAGCGTGGCCGGAAGCGGTTCCGACTAGCCCTGCATCCGATGGTTCGAGGCTCGCGCCTTCGGCGCTCGCACCTCACCATGAGGGTGGTGGATAGCATAAGAGGCAGACGCAATCCCGCGCCACAACGATGCCGCCTCGCGCACTCACCGCGCGTGCACCCACACTAGTCCTCATGGTGAGGTGCGAGCGAAGCGAGCCTCGAACCACGAGGGCGGGAGGGAAGTTACTCTCCGCCCGCCGCGTCCTCAGGCGCTTTGCTTTTGGCCGCTGTCTATCTCGCCCACGGAAGCTGCGAAATGATCGTGTTCATGCCGGCAATGGCGCCGACCATCAGAACCACGATCCCGACGAGCACGATGGCCGGGCCCTCCCAGTTCCGGTGAACGGGAGCTCGGTGCCGCGGCCCATGATCATGCGTCGCTTCTGCGACTTCCGGATGGTCGACACGACCCTCTCTGCGGATCATCGCCAATCCTCTTTCTCAAGAATCCGCCCGCGCTTGGTGTCGGCGCCTCGGCGGGCGCGGGCGCGAAACCCGCCGGGGCGCGGGGCGGCGCATTCCGCGCGCTGGAGTCGCGCGGGCGCGCATATGCCGCCACCGGCCAAGCATTCTTCGCCCAGCCGGTAAATCCTTTGTTAACGCCTGCAAGGGGTTATGCCGGCGTAGCGGGTCAGATCGTGCATCGCTTGCAGGTTCATCCAGAAGTCGATGCGCGGCTGCCTTGAGCTATCCGACCGCGGCGCGTTGCACCGGGAAGAGCCGCTCGGTGATCGCGGCCGCGGGCATCGGTCTGCCGAAGAGGTAACCCTGCAGGGAGTTGCAGCCGGCGGCGGTGAGAAGCGTCGCCTCCTCCTCCGTCTCCACACCCTCCGCCGTCACCCTCATGTCGAGCTCGCGCGCAAGCCCGACGATGCAGCGCACGATCGCATGGTTGGTGGGGTCGGTAGCGAGACCGCTGACGAAGGCGCGGTCGATCTTCACCTTGTCGAACGGAAGCGAGCGCAGATAGGAAAGGCTCGAATAGCCGGTGCCGAAGTCGTCGAGCGCGACACGGACCCCGAGTTGGCGCAGCGCCTCGATCTGCGCGCGCGCCGCATCGAGATCGTGGAGGAGCACGCCCTCCGTCACTTCGAGCTGCAACCTCGCCGGCGCAAGCCCGCTCTCCGCGAGAAGCGTCTTCACCTCGGCCGCAAGGTCGGAAAAGCGGAACTGGACGGGCGAGAGGTTCACCGAGACGTAGATGCCGGGCCAGCGGCCGGCGTCGCGAAGCGCCGTCCGCAGAATTTGCTCGCCGAGCGCCAGAATCTGCCCGGTCTCCTCCGCGGCGGCTATGAACTCGACCGGGCTGACCACGCCAAGCTCCGGGTGGCGCCAGCGCGCCAGCGCCTCGGCGCCGTCCGTGACGCTGTCCGCGGCGCGGTGGATCGTCTGAGCCGAGCGATCGCCGCGATCCGGTCGAATTGCGGCTCCGGATCCGTGTCGAGAATTCGGTATTTACGAAGCGCCGCAAGGCGCTCTTCCTCATCCATCGGATGCGGGGGCGGTTTGTGCATAATAGCTATTCCCCACGCGCGTCGCCCAGGACACTGGATAACGCCATAACATTCGGTAAATCGAATAGGTTGCAGGTTCACGAAACTGCGACCGGACGTGGTGAACAATTCTTAGCCGGCCATTGTTGGGGAGCCGGCGCGTTGGGCTCGGTTGCGAGCTTCAGGAGATGACGATGAGCGAAGCAGAACAGGCTGTACGCAAGCCAAAGCCGCGACAGCCGGTCTTTCGGTGGGAGGACCCGCTCGACCTTAAGTCGGAGCTTTCCGAGGAAGAGCGGATGATCCGCGATACGGCGCGCGCCTACGCGCAGGAGAAGCTCGCGCCGCGCATCGTCGCCGCCTACCGCGAGGAGCGGGTCGAGCCGGAGATCTTCCGCGAGATGGGCGAGCTTGGCCTCCTGGGTGTGACGCTGCCCTCGGAATACGGCGCTGCCGGCGCCGGCTACGTTGGCTACGGCCTCGTCGCGCGCGAGATGGAGCGCGTCGATTCCGGCTACCGCTCGATGCTCTCGGTGCAGTCGTCGCTCGTCATGTATCCGATCTGGGCCTATGGCGACGAAAGCCAGCGGCAGAAGTATCTGCCGGGGCTCGCGAGCGGCGAGTTGATCGGCTGCTTTGGGCTGACGGAGCCCGACGCCGGCTCCGACCCGAGCAGCATGACGACGCGCGCCGAACGCGTCGCGGGCGGCGGCTACCGGCTGACGGGCACGAAGACCTGGATCTCCGAACGCGCCGATCGCCGACGTGTTCGTGGTGTGGGCGAAGCTTGCCGAGAGCGGCGAGACGACGATCCGCGGCTTCGTGCTCGAGAAGGGCGCGAAGGGACTTTCCGCGCCGAAGATCGAGGGCAAGCTTTCGCTCCGCGCCTCCGTCACCGGCGAAGTCGTGATGCAGGCGGTCGAGGTCGGCGAGGAGGCGCTGCTGCCGAACGTCTCGGGCCTCAAGGGGCCGTTCGGGTGCTTGAACCGCGCGCGCTACGGCATCGCCTGGGGCACGATGGGAGCGGCTGAGGATTGCTGGCATCGTGCGCGGCAATATGCGCTCGACAGGAAACAGTTCGGGCGGCCACTCGCGGCGAACCAGCTGATCCAGAAGAAACTCGCCGACATGCAGACGGAGATCGCGCTCGGGCTGCAGTCGGCGTTGAGACTAGGCCGGTTGATGGACGACGGCACCGCGGCGCCGGAGGCCGTCTCGCTCATGAAACGAAACAACTGCGTCAAGGCGCTCGAGATCGCGCGCGTGGCGCGCGACATGCACGGCGCGAACGGCATCCACGAGGATTTCCACGTGATGCGCCATGCGCAGAACCTCGAGACCGTCAACACCTACGAGGGCACGCAGGATATGCACGCGCTGATCCTCGGCCGCGCGCAGACGGGGATCCAGGCTTTCTCTTGAGCTAGGAGCCCGCCGCTTCGGCGATGCGCTCGCGCACCCTCCGCTCGTCGTCGGCGAGCGCATCGCTGACCGCGACGGGATAGGGGCGCTTGGCCTTTTCGAGCGCACGGATTTCCGGCGGAAGTTTTGTGATCGCATCCAGGCAGCGCGCGCGGATATCGGCAAGTGGCCAGCGGGTTCGAGCCGGCGGCCGGCGCGCATGACCTGGCGGAGAAGGGGAGTGCCGGTCAGCGTCTCCTCAGCGTCGGCGATCGTGTCGCATTGCGCGATCCCGTCCTCTGATCGTGCGGAACACCTGCTTGCGGCCGGGGAGCGTCCGCTTGCCGGAGGAGAGTTTTATCCGGCCCTCGCCGGCGTATTCGGTGAGCTTGTAGACGATATCGAGCGAGGGAGCGTCGCCGGAGACGACGAGGTCCGTGCCGACGCCGAAGCCGTCGATCGGCGCGCCGCTCGAAAGAAGCTCGGCGATCTTCGCCTCGGCGAGCCCGCCGCTCGCGAAGATGCCGACCTTCGAGAGGCCTGCCGCGTCGAGGAGCGCGCGCGCCCCCTTTGAAAGTGCAACGAGGTCGCCGGAATCGAGCCTGACGGCACGCACTTTGAACGCGTCCCCAAGCTCCTTCGCGAGCGCGATCACCTTCTTCACGCCCTCGATCGTGTCGTAGGTGTCGACGAGAAGCACGGTCTCCGGATAGACGCGCGCGAAAGCGCGGAACGCTTCGATCTCCTGATCGAAGGCCTGCACGAAGCTGTGCGCCATCGTGCCGGCGATCGGGATGCCGTAGAGGCGGCCGGCGAGCACATTCGACGTCGAGACAGCACCGGCGACGTAGGCGGCGCGCGCGGCCTTGATCGCGGCGTCGAGCCCGTGCGCGCGACGGCTGCCAAAATCGATGACCGCGCGGCCGGCCGCTGCCGCGACCACGCGCGCCGCCTTCGACGCGATCAGGGTCTCAAACCCGATCTGGTTGATCGCCAGCGTCTCGATGACCTGCGCTTCACCGATCGGCGCGACGATCTCAAGAATTGGCTCGTTCTCGAAGAAGGGCGTGCCCTCGGGGAGCGCGAAGACATCGCCGGAGAAGCGGAAGCTCTTCAGCCAGCCGAGGAAATCGTCGGGGAAGCCCTGACTTCTCAGGTAGGCGACGTCGTCGGCGTCGAAGCGAAGCGACTCAAGCTCCGCGAGGAAATCGTCGAGGCCGCAGGCGACGAGGAAATTCCGCTGCTTCGGCAGACGGCGGACGAAAAGGCTGAAGACCGAGCGCTCGTTGAGTCCGAGCTCATGATAGGCGCGCATCATCGTGAGCTCGTAGAGGTCGGTGAAGAGCCCGAGGCTCGTCAGCCGCCCTCCAAGCCCGCCGCTTGCTCCCGCGCCCGCCCCCGGCATCGGCTCAGCGTCGCTGCGCTTCAGCGAACGCGCGCGCGTAGCCGCAATAGTGCTCGACCGTCATTGCGATCAGCTCGCGCTTCTGCCGGTCGACCGGCGCCATCTTGACCGCCGGCCGCTTGCCGTAGAGCCAGCCTGCTTCGAGCACCTGGCCGGGCGTCGTCTCCGCGCCGGCGGCGAGGAAGACATCGTCCTCCACGATCACACCCTCGGCGACGACGCTGCCGATCCCGATCAGCGAGCGCTTGCCGATCGCGCAGTCGCCAAGCGTCACGTTGTGGCCGATCGTTGATCCCGCGCCGAGCGAGAAGCGCATGCCAGGCCGGCAATGGATCGTCGTGTTGTCCTGCACGTTCGAGTTCTCGCTGATGACGATCTCGCCGCCATTCGCGTCGAGATCGACGCCGAACCAGATGCTGGCATTCTCGCCGGCGACGATGCGGCCACGAAGCCGCGCTGTCCCAGCCACGAAGACGCTTGGATGAATGTCGCCTTCGGCAAGCGCAGGCGCCTGTGCCGCCGTCGCTCCCAATCTCCCGCGGAGGCTTGCGGCAGCCTCCGCGACCTCGCCGGGCCGAAGGTCGCGCACCGGGCGCGCCGGCATACCGGCGTAAAGCTTTCCCGACTGAAGCTCCGAGCGCGGAAAGACGATCGAACGCGGCTCGATCACCACGTTGTCCGCGACGACCGAGCCGTCGAGGATCACAGCGTCGTCGCCGACGACCACGTCGCTTCCGAGCGTGCAGGCGTGGACGACAGCGTTCTCGCCGACCGTGACGCGGTCTCCGACGATCGCCGGAAAGATGTCGTGCGCGATGTGCACGGTCGAGCGGGGCCCGAGCGAGAAATTGTCGCCGATCTTCACGAAGTGGCCGTCGGCGCGGATGACGGACTGGGCGCCAAGGTGGGCGCCGCGGCCGAGCGTCGCGCGGCCGAGCACCGCCGCGCCGGCGCCGACTCAAAACCGGCGGCGTCGCGAACTGCGGCGAGACCCCGGCGTACGACAGCGTGAAAAGCGGCGCCTCGCTCGCCGGCTCCGTTGCTTTCGTCGCGATCTTCTCGAGGTTTCTCATTGCCTTGTTCTCTGCCCCCGCGCCCAAGCTCTTGGGGTCCTCTCGATCATATGGGCGTGGAGGGAGCGTTCCTAGGGGCGGGTCGCGGCCGTCGCCATTCAGCCGCCGTTAGCGACGAAACCCTTTCGCGCTTACCGCGTAACAGATCAGAAACACCCGCCGACTAACTCGATAGCGTGGGGCTTGGAACTCGATTGGCCCCGGCGGAATTTGACCTACGGGGCTTCGGCTTCCCGCGAGAGGGTGAGATGAGCACAGTCATCGCAATCAGGTCGGAACTTGAGCAGCGCGGCGAAGACTTCGGCCGCGAGCTCGGGACGGCGTTGGTGCTTGCCGGCGAACGGGCCGGGCGCGACCGCCACCTGATGCACGAGATGATCGCGGTTGCGGCGAACGAGATGCGCAAGGCAAGCGCGTGGCTTCGCGATGGCGCGATCCCCGACAAGCTCGTCGCTGACTATGAGCGCGCCTGCCGCAAAGGCTTTGAGACGGCCCTTCACGCCGGCATGAAGGGCTGGCGGGTCGAGGCCGCGGCCGAGGGCGCGCAGGCGGCCTGAACCGAAACGCGCCACCCGAGCGAGCGGCGGCGCGAAATACGTATCCAATCAGTGACGACGAGGCGCGCTGCGGTAGTAGCCGCGAAGGTACGTCCCGTCCTTGCGATAGTATCCCTGGACGTTGACCGTCTTCGGCCGGCCGGTCGCTGCGCTGATGTCGCCGTAGCAGGAGCCGTTCTCCGCGCACTGCGGCTGCTGCGCGGTCGGTGTAGCGTAGCCGGCGGGTGAACCGGCTGCGCCAGCCGTTGCGCTGGCCGCGCCTGCACCTGCCTCGACTATCATCGAGGTCGAGGCATCGAGCGCTGCGTTCACCTCGTCCGCCGTCATGCCGCATTCCGCCACCCCTTGGATGTTGGCCTGCGGCGTCACAAGCGAGCCGAGCACGTAGGTACCGGCTTCTCCGCCTTATCGACGTTGTAGATGCACGCTTCGCGCGCATGGGAGGGCGAGGAGGCTCCCAGCACTGCGACGAGAAGACAGACGAGCGTGGCTCTTAGCATCTGAGTGATCCTCCAAGCGGCCTCGATCGAGGCAGCGGAAGGATCAGTCTGGCGCTCAACGCCCTAAGGTTGTGTAATTTCTATCTAATACAATTATAGCTTGCAACGAGGCGAGCGATCCAACGCCGTGTTGCGCCCACCATCGCGGGCGCCACGGGGCTAGGGGGCAGCCCCAATCCGCTTCCAAAGCGCCAGAGGCCGGTCGAAGCGCACGCCGGCGATGAGCTTCGACTGCCAGATCACTTGCAGCTTCACCCGCTTGCCGTTCGGGAACTCAAGCTCGAAGCGAAGCGGGAGAGGCGCGACCGCTCCGAAGATGAGGCGCGCACCGTGGGGACTCAGGTCCCTCACCGTGCATCCTCGGCGGGTGCCGTCGCTGAACACGGCGTTCGCCCGCGTGTGAACCGGCTGGCGGGGCACGCGCCGGCGCTCGATCGTCATGTTGGGACCGTGGCTCATGGCGCGACACCCTCCAAACTTCAACGATCGGGTAACCAGCGTTCGTCAATTCACGGGGCAGGACGGGAGGCGCCGACGGACGCATGTGATTGCCGCGCCTACCTTTGTGCCGCCGTTCCCGCCTTTTTGACGGGACTTTGAGCCGAGCATTTGCGCCCCTCGGATCAGATAACTTTGAGACAAGATTCCACATGCGGCCGTCACGAACCCGGGTCACGTCGTTCCCTGGTTAAACACCTGTGACTGCGTTCATAGAGACGACGGGCCGACGCGGCGGACAGCGAGTCCGCTCACAAGCCCGCAAACGCGGATGCGCATGGTGGCAGCAGGGAAGCAATGGACCGCCGGGCTGCGAATCACGGCCCGGTTCGGACGCGTATCTAACTAGGTGGAGCGCTGTCCACGAGCGCCGATACGTTCGGAGGATATCGGAGGTAGGTCTGCGAGCGGAAATTCCCGATTCGCTTCGTCACAAAGTCCACGTTCACGACGCCAAGGCTCTCGAACTTGTCGTAGCTGCGCCACTCGAACTTCCCAGCCTTGCCGTCCGATTTGCGAAAGAACTGGACCTCGATCCATCGGGGCACAAGTCCAGGTTTCCCGGCAACGATGGCAGGGTCGCTCTCTTGGCTTCGATGCATGATAAATCCCATCCGCCCGGTCTTCCTCTCGCGCACGGCCGGAAGCGGTTCGGTGACGATCTCGCATTCAAGATCATCGATGATTTCCGTTCGACGCGTGGCCACCAAGCGTCGCGCGCGACGCCTCGTGGTGCGCGCCTCGGCGACCGACCTCCGGAGAAAGAAGAGAACGGCGACGCCGGTTAGCGCAGCGGAGGCCGCCAATATGCTCTCACTCATCGGTGGGACAACGATCAAGGCGCACTATCTCCTCGTGAAACAGCAACCGCAGGCGCGATAGAGCGCCGAGACGAGCCTTTTTTCGGATTGCTGCGGCGCAATAGCATCTCTCCCGCGCGTTGGATAGCGATTGCCGACGCCGGGAGTTAACGCTGGGCCGTTTTTCGCCTTCCCAGCGCTCTTGGTGTGCCGCCGGCGGCGAGTCACGCAGGTGGCACTCTTACGGGTAGATGTGCTCGGCCTGCAATTAACGGCGCTTCTAAGCAATTAGCCGCCGCGTTTG
>CAVXFK010000009.1:0-91957 GCA_963761005.1 uncultured Alphaproteobacteria bacterium | reverse complement strand
AAATCGCCAGGCCGCCCGCCGCCGGCGCTATCCGGGAACGGGCGGCCAGGTAGTTGAGCGGAAGGCTAACGAGCAGCGTTACGGCAATGACGAACACCGCAAGCGCGGCGACCACCTCGAGCTGACCGAGATCGTTGAGCCGGAAGATTGCGACCGCAATCGTCTCAGTCCCCCCGGTGTAAAGAAGAATGGTCGCGCTGAGCTCACTCAGCGCCGGGATGAAGACGAGCAGGAACGCGACGGCAAGGCCGGGACGACTGAGTGGCAGGAGGACATGCCAAAGCGCCCCGAGGCGGGTGGCGCCGGAGATGCGCGCCGCCTCCTCGAGCGACGGGTCGATTTGCCGGAGCGTTGCA
The DNA here is from genome assembly GCA_963761005.1 of uncultured Alphaproteobacteria bacterium. Lineage (GTDB taxonomy): Bacteria > Pseudomonadota > Alphaproteobacteria > Rhizobiales > Afifellaceae > DASWJZ01. The sequence continues at coordinate 91,601 of CAVXFK010000009.1, read as the reverse complement.
TTCGCGCTTCGCGCCGCGAGCGGCACGAAACGAGCGACATAGGCGATGAGCAATATCCAGATCGTTCCGTAGAGGACGAAGGGCGGGCGGATGAAGGCGAGGAGCACGCCGACGGCCATGACCGTCCCCGGGAGCCCCAGCGGCAGAATTGCGAGGTAGTCGAGCAGTCGCCGCCCCCGCACGTGTGTGCGCGAGTCGATGTAGGCGACGGCGGCGCCAATGACCGTGGCGCAGATTCCCGCGATCGCCGCGAGGCGGAAGCTGTTCAGGATGCCGCGCACGGCGACCTGATTATTGAAGAGCGCCTCGTCGAAATTCTCGATCGTGAAGTTTGCCGGCGTCAGGCCCTCTATCCAGCTGCGGCTGAAGGCCGCCGTCACAAGAACGGCGATCGGCGCGATAGCGCTCAGGAACACGACGGCACCGCAAAACGCGACGGTTGGCCATTTCCAGCCGCCGAGGCGGATTGTCTCCAGTCTCAGTCCGCGGCCGCCAACAGTCGTGTGCGAGCGCCGCTCCAGGTAGCCGCGTTGCAGGAGCAGGCCGAGGGCCGTCAGCACAACGAGTGTCAGCGAAAGCGATGATGCTTCTGCCCAGCGCGGCGGATAGGCGCCGATCACGCCATAGATGCGCGTGGGCAGGAAGGTGATCTGCGCGGGCAGGCCGAGAAACGCCTGCGGGCCGAAAAGCGCCATCGAGCCAATCGCCGAGAGGAGCGCCCCGCCAGTGATGGCGGGAGCGACCAGCGGCAAGTTGATCCTGAAGAGCACGCTGAGACGCTTCGCGCCGAGGAGCCGCGCAGCTTCCTCGTAGGAGGCGTCTACCGAGCGAAGCGCGGCGTAGGTCATGAAGAAGGTGAAGGGGAACACATGCATGACGATGACGAAGATCACGCCGCCCATGCTGAAGATGTTGATCGGTCCGCGCGACGCGCCCGTGATGGACTGAAGCATGCGGTTGAAGTAGCCGGCGTCCGGGCCGAGCAGGATGATGTAAGCAATCGCCGTGAGATAAGGCGGCGTAATGTAGGAGAGAGCGACCAGCGCCTGCAGTGAACGCCGGAACGGCATGTTCGTGCGCGCTGCCGCCCAGGCGAGCGGCACGCCGAGGACGACACTAAAGATGCCGGCACCGAGTGCCAGGATCAGCGTGTTGAGCAGCGCGCCGTAGTTCTGCGAGCGAGCGAACACGCCCGCGATGTAGCCGAGCTGAAACTGCGACGGAGCGCCGAACGCCGCGAGCACGATCCACGCGAGTGGATAGGCCACGATCACGAGAAGAAGCGCGGTCGCGACCCCGAGGACGACCGTGCTTCCTTCTATCGTCGGGCGGCGGCGCAGCGAGCGCGAGGTTGGCGTCTTCACGACTGAGCTTTTCACACACTGACAGCTTCGCCGCTCTGAGTCAGATCCCCCACTCGCCGCCGAATATATCGGTCATCCGCTGCAGGATGTTCTGACGCTCGTTCTTGTACTCAGCGTAGTCGAGGGTGAGCAGCTTGAGGTCGCCGAGAGGCGTGCTGCCTTTCGGCGGATCGACGTCGACCCGACTCGAATACTTGCCACCGCCGACCAGCAGCGTCTGCGCTTCCTTGCCCATCCAGAACTCATGGAAGAGGAAGGCGGCATTCGGGTTGGCCGATCCCTTCACGAGACCGACCGCACCGGGTTCGGTCGGAACCCCCTCCGCGGGATAGACGTAGTCGGTCGGCTTGCCCTGACCTTTCGACCGCCAGGCGATATTGTCGTTGGTCGCGAACGCGACGCCGCGTTCGCCACTCTCAAGGATCTGCGTGACGAGTTGAGGCGAGGCCACACGAAGCGGATTGTTGGCAGCGTATTTCTCGAGAAGCTCCCAGCCGAAGTACTTGGCCAGTGTGTAGAGGCGCGGTGCACCGTCACCGTTGGCGCTGCTGAAGAAGGTCAGCCGCCCCGACATCCCGGGCTCGGTGAGGTCGTCCCAGGTCTTCGGCGCCTTGTCGCCGCCGAACTCGGCGGTGTTGAACTGGACCACGGCCTGCGTCAGGCGGTCGGCCATCCACGTCCCGTCAGGGTCGCGAAGGTCGGCGGAGACCGCGGCGTCGGCATCCGATTTCTTCTCGAGCAACAGCCCACGTTCTTTCATGAGAAGCAGCGCGGCGAGGTCGGACGCGTCGACGATGTCGGCCTTGATGCCGCCGGCGTCGGCTTCCGCCAGCACCTTCGAGGTCACGTCCGCGGACCCACCCCGGAAATATTCGACGGTGATCCCGTACTTGTCCTTGAACGGACCGGTGATCGCGTCGACGATCTTGGTGTCGAGGCTGGTGTAGAGCTGAACCTTTCCTTCGGCCTTCGCCTTGTCGACGTCGATCTCAGAGGGCGTCATCGGAGCACCGGCGCTCCAGCTCATGCGACTGGTGAGGATGAAAGGCGCCGCCGCCATGCCCTTCAGGATTGTCCGGCGTAGCAGTTTCTTCATGGTCTCCTCCCTTGAGGCCCCCCGCGCGGGGCACGTCGTCGTTTTCGACTTGCACCAAAAAGATTGATCGTCACACGCAAAGCTGGCAAGCACTAATGGGAAGACGAACGATTACCTATCGTTATCGATGTTCGACCTCCGCACAGTGGACTACTTCCTGACCGCGGTCGCCCGCGGCTCGTTGCGCGCGGCCGCGCAGGAGCTCGGCGTCACCCAGCCGGCCTTGACCAAAGCAATCCGACGCCTGGAGGATTTGTTCGGCGCGCCGCTCTTCGACCGCCGGGCGCGGGGCGTCGCCCCGACCGTCTACGGCACCGCGCTGTTGCGGCATGCCAAGGATGTCAAGGCAGCGCTGCAAGCGGCTCGGGAGGAGGTCGATGCACTCCGCAGCGGCGGAGCAGGCCTCGTGAAGATTGGCGCCGGCCCCTCGTGGCAGGATGCGGTCTTGCCAGATGCCATCGCCGAGCTACGGACAAGCCGGCCGGGCGTTCGGATCCACGTCACTGGCGGCGGCGACGACCAGCTCAAGGAGCAGCTGAAGAGCGGCGCGCTCGACTTCGTTCTGGCCGCCGTCCCCGAGACCCCCAGGCTCGAGCCGGAGTTGGCGTGGCAGCCGCTCCTGGCGGACGAATATTGTGTGATCGCGGATGCCGGGCATCCCCTTCGTCGCCGCCGTGTCAAGGCCGACGATCTTCTGGGCTATCCCTGGATTCTCCCCCCGGCGACGACCTACATGGTCGGGCGCCTGCAGCACATGCTTCGCGCCGTCGGTCTCCCCGCACCTGTTCCCGCAATCGAAACCGATGTGATACCGCTCAAGTTCGCCCTCATGCGCGGTAGCTGGTATTTGAGCTACCACGCGGCCGCCCACCTCAGGGCACTCGACCCCGGCTTCATCGTGCCGATCGAGGTACCCGGCACGCGAGCGGTGCGCCAAGCCGGTCTGATCAACCGGCGAGGCGCCGATGTCAGCCCGGCTGCGGAAGCTCTTATCGGAATCCTGCGGCGCCGGTGCTCCGTCTTTCGGTAGATGACGGTCTGGCCAGGCGACGATGGGGTCGACGATCCGCATTCCCGCTAGTGCCGCCACCATCTGCGGAATGCGATCTCCGCCCTGATCACGATGTGTGAATTGGATCAGATTCGGGCTCGCTACAGCGCGATCAACCGAACTCTAAGAGCCCTCTCAAGTGGCACCCCTTCAATCACCATGTCAGCGACCCCCTCGAGCGCCGCTCCATAATGCTCAGTGACGCAGGAAGGCTCTCCATGTGACGCCTCCTTGCGAATGTGCCGACACAACCTCCCACCAAAGAGAGCCGAGTTGTGATGCGCGGCCAAGGAGTGACACGAACCGGCTTTGAGTTAGAACCCGTTCAATTGTGGCACGCCAAACGGCACCCCAATTCGACTCCAGATTAAATTGTGCGAAGTTATCGGTACTGATTTTGCTGGAAATTGGAGCGGGCGAAGGGATTCGAACCCTCGACCCCAACCTTGGCAAGGTTGTGCTCTACCCCTGAGCTACACCCGCAACAACGATGCCGGCGGGATGGTCCGGCACGAGCCGGGTATATGACGCAAGGCCCCTGGAATTGCAACAAGCCGCGACGGGCCGCCGCGCCCGGTTCCCTTGGCCGAAAAGTTGTCCGCCGCGCCGCAAGCCGCTAAGCCGGCCGTCGAACGCCGCCCGTCCAGTGGACCTCGCGCCCATGCCCGCCTCCCGCGCCGATCTACTCGCCACGCTCGACCGGCTCGGGATCGCGACCACGACCACGGAGCATCCGCCGCTTCACACGGTGGAGGAGAGCCAGGCGCTCCGCGGCGAGATCACCGGCGGCCACACCAAGAACCTCTTCCTCAAGGACAAGAAGGATCAGGTCTTCCTGGTCGTCGCCGAGGAGGATGCGCCGATCGACATGAAGAGCCTGCACAAGCGGATCGGCAGCGCGCGCCTCTCCTTCGGCAAGCCCGAGTTGCTGATGGAGCTTCTTGGCGTGATACCGGGCTCGGTCACCCCCTTCGGCGTCGTCAACGACACGACGGGACGCGTTAGCGTCATCCTCGACGCACCGCTTCTTCGCCACGCGGAGCTCAATTTCCATCCGCTCGAAAACGTCGCGACAACGACGATCGGCCGCGACGATTTCCTCGCATTTCTCCGTGATGCCGGCCACGAGCCAAAGGTTCTCGAACTCTCCGGCGAGGCCGCCGGAGAAGAGGCATTGGAAAGCCGGGAAAAACCCGCCACATAAGGGTCCACGAGAAGAGCCGAGCCCAGAAACGGAGCGTCCATGAGCGCCGAATCTCTCATCTTCGATCAGGCCGGCACCGGAGCCGCGCCCGCGTCTGACCTCATCAAGGAGACGACCACCCAGGATTTCCGCGTCGACGTCCTCGATGCCTCGCGGGAAGTGCCCGTCCTTGTCGACTTCTGGGCGCCCTGGTGCGGCCCCTGCCGACAACTGACCCCGATCCTTGAAAAGGTCGTCAAGGCGGCGAAGGGCCGGGTGCGGCTCGTCAAGATGAACATCGACGACCATCCGCAGATCGCCGGCCAGCTCGGCATCCAGTCGATTCCCGCCGTCATCGCCTTCAAGGATGGCCAGCCGCTCGATGGCTTCATGGGCGCGATTCCGGAGAGCCAGGTCGCCGCTTTCATCGATCGGGTCGCGGGGCCGTCCGCCCCAAGCGGCGCGGACGAAGCGCTGAAGGCCGGCGCCGAAGCGCTTGCCGCGCACGACTATGCAAACGCCGCGGCACTCTTTTCCGGCGTGCTTCAGGCGGAGCCCGACAACATGACGGCGCTCGGCGGCCTGATCCGTTGCTTCGTCGCGCTTGGCGAGCTGGCGCAGGCACGCGGGCTCCTTGCCGGGCTGACGCCGCAGCAGGAGAACGATCCGGCGATCGCCGGCGCGCGAGCCGCGCTCGAGCTTGCTTCGCAGGCGGAGAAGCTCGGCGGACCGGCCGAACTAACGCGCCGCCTTGAGGCCGATCCGAACGATCACCAGGCGCGTTTCGATCTGGCGCTGGTCTTGAACGGCTCAGGGCGATCGCTCCGGTGCGACCGACGCGCTACTTGAGATCGTCAGGCGCAATCGCGCCTGGAACGACGAGGCTGCGCGCAAGCAGCTTGTGCAGTTCTTCGAGGCCTGGGGCGCGAAGGACCCTGCGGCGATCGCCGGGCGTCAGCGCCTGTCGTCGCTGCTCTTCGCCTGAGGCCGGCGCGAAAGAGAAACGCGATGGCGGTCGTCGCGGGCAACAAGCGCTACGAGAGCGCCGCCGACGTTCCGGACCGCGTGCCGGTGTTCCCGCTTTCCGGCGCGCTGCTTCTGCCGAGCGGGCAGATGCCGCTCAACATCTTCGAGCCGCGCTATCTCGCGATGGTGGATGCGGTGCTCGGCGGAGACCGTCTGATCGGCATGATCCAGCCGGCGCTCGACACGTCGGAGCGCGCACCCTCCCCGCCGCTTTGCGCGGTCGGATGCCTCGGGCGCATCACGCAGTTCTCCGAGACCGGTGACGGCCGCTATTCGATCATGCTTTCCGGCGTCAGCCGCTTCCGCATCGTCGAAGAGATTGACGCAGCCACACCCTTTCGCCAGTGCCGGATCTCGGTCGAATCCTTCGCCGATCTGACCGAGCCGCTCTTCGGCGAGGATGCCGTCGACCGTTCCGCTCTGCTTCGAACCTTCCGCGACTATCTCAACGCCAACGACCTCGAGGCCGATTGGGACAGCGTCAACCGCGCCTCGAATGCCGGCCTCGTTACGGCGCTCTCCATGATGAGCCCATGGGGACCGCCGGAGAAGCAGGCGCTGCTTGAATCGCCGGACCACGCGACGCGGGCGCGCACGCTGATCGCGATCACCGAAATGGCGCTTGCCGGGGCGAACGCGCCCTCCGCGCCGCTGCAATAGGCATGATCCCGAAAAGTGGGAACCGGATTTCGGATAAGATCATGCCCCGACAAAAAGGGGAGAAAATGATGGCGGAACGCGAGACGAGAAGCGGACGCTCGGTCGACCCAAAGCTCCTCGAGATTCTGGTCTGTCCTGTTACCAAGACGACGCTGATCTACGATCGCGAGCGCCAGGAGCTTGTCAGCCACGCGGCGAAGCTCGCCTTTCCGATCCGCGACGGAATTCCGATCCTCCTGGAAGAAGAAGCGCGCCAGCTCGAGGGCTGACTCGCGCGGCTCGTTACCAGCCCGCCTGTTTGCGCGCGACGGCTTCGAAGTCGGCCGGGTCGATCGGCAGATCATGAAGCTCAGAAGGCCGGTAGGAGCGAAGCTCGCGCAGCGTCTGCAGATAGACCGCACGCTGCTGGCGATAGATCGCGCGCGTCCGCCGATAGGCTGCGAACGCGTCGCGCAAAGCTGCGATCCGCGAATTGAGCCCCGTCGGTACGACGATCTCGCCGAAGTCGTGGGAAGTGATATCCGTCATGGTGATGATTCTCATCGGTGTTGTTTCAGAGACCGGCGGCGCGGCGGGCGAATTCCTCGATCCCGTACGCGGCCCCCATGTCCTGAAGATTGCGCTCGCTATAACCTTCGAGTTTCGAAACGGTCGAGATGTAGATCCAACGAGAGCGTAAGAACTTCGCGGCCCTGCCAGCCAGAGCGGCTGGAGACAGCACAGTATTGAGCGCCGAATAGCCTCGGATTGGAGCCCGAAGAACGAAAGTCGTATCAGCCATTATTCTCTCCTGACGGGAACAGATTCCCTCCCCATCAGGCGACCGGCGATTTACCGCTTCTTTTGAGGCAGAAAGTATTCCTTGTGCTGCGGCGCACAAGGCGGAATATCGCAATGCAGCAATGTCTGACCGGCATAGCCGGTTAACGGGCGCTTAGAGCGCCTCGCCCTTCAGAAGCTTCGGCAGATCGCCGGAAGCCCCGCTGCCTCGCCGATGAACAGCGACTTAAGCTTCGGCAGCCGGTCGATGATGCCGCCCGACCACGCGACGCGGGCGCGCACATTGATCGCGATCACCGAAATGGCGCTGGCCGGAGCGAACGCACCCTCAGCGCCGCTGCAATAGGGCATGATCCCGAAAAGTGCGAACCGGTTTTCGGATTAGATCATGCCCCAACAAAAGGGGAGACGACGATGTCGGAACGCGAGACGCGAAGCGGCCGGGCCGTCGATCCGAAGCTGCTTGAAATCCTCGTCTGCCCCGTCACCAAGACGACACTGATCTACGACCGCGAAAAACAGGAACTCGTCAGCCACGCGGCAAAGCTCGCCTTTCCGACCCGCGATGGAATTCCAATCCTGCTGGAAGAGGAAGCGCGCCGGCTGGAAGATCAGTCTTCAGTCTCTCAGACTCCGCGCCACTCAAGACCGCCCGGCAGGCTCTCCCGCGCATAGTCCACCTGCAGCACCCGGCGCCGCTCCGGTAGCCGTGCGGCTTCCGAAGCGTGCAGGATGGGCGTCGCATAGACCCAGACGTCGCCGCGCTCGGCCAGACAGGCAACCCGCCCGCAGCGCGTGACGATGTCGCGCATTCCTGCTTCCGCGATCCGCCCTAAGCGATGCGAGCCAGGCGCGATCAGCAGGGGCGCGTTCGATGCTGGCACGGCATCGAGGTGAATGCGGAGCGTCACCATACCGGCAAGGACACTGAACGGCGGCGCGACGTGGATCAATCCGTGCTTGACTGTCCACGGCCCGAAGCCCTCGACCTCCAAACGTCGGACGACGCAGATCGTGCGATCCTGGTGCCAGCCAAGCGACCAGTTCGCGACTACGGTCTTGTCGAAGAGGATCGCGCGGACCGGAAAGCTGTCTGGCCCGAGCGCATCAGCCGCGATTTGCCCTATGGCGCTCTCCGGCGCCAGCAATGTCTGCAGCCCCGAGATGCCGCCGAGCCGCACGCCCGCGCTACCCAGCTCGACGGCATCGGACAGCGCTTCAAGGTCGCTCAGCACCGCTGCATCGAGTGCAGAGAAAACTCGTCTCAGCACCATGCTCCCGCAGATTCAGGGAATCCGCATCGACCGATGCAGGGACGGTGCCGATCGGCAAGCTAGAGCGCCTCGCCCTTTAGAAGCTTCGGCAGATCGCCGGAAAGCCCCGCTGCCTCGCCGATGAACAGCGACTTAAGCTTCGGCAGCCGGTCGACGATGCCGAGCCCGAAGTCACGGAGCGCGCGGACCGGCGCGAGGTCGTTGGAGAAGAGGCGGTTCAAGACGTCGGTCATCACGCCCATCTGCCACGTGTCGTAGCGCCGCCAGGTCTCGTAGCGCCGAAGCACCTCGAGCGATCCGATGTCGAGCCCGAGCCGTTGCGCATCGACGACCGTCTCCGCGAGCGCAGCTGCGTCACGAAAGCTCATGTTGAGCCCCTGCCCCGCGATCGGGTGGATGCCATGCGCGGCATCGCCGAGGAGCGCGAAGCGCGGGCGGATGAAATCGCGAGCAAGCGTCAGCCCGAGCGGATAGGCGGCGCGCGGGCCGGCGAGCTCAAGCGCGCCGAGCCGATGTCCAAAGCGTCTTTCGAGCTCGACCAGGAACACGAAGTCGTCACTGTTCATGAGCTTCGCAGCTTCCGCCTCACGCTCCGTCCAGACCAGCGACGAGCGGTTGTCGGTGAGCGGGAGGATGGCGAACGGCCCGCTCGGCAGAAAATGCTCGACCGCCACGCCGCCATGCGGCCGCTCATGCTTGACGGTCGCGACGAGTGCCGTCTGCGGATAAGCCCAAGTCACCGTCTTGATACCGGCGAGCCCGCGAAGCCGCGAGCGGATCCCGTCGGCGGCGACGAGAAGCGTCGCTCGCCGTGTCGCGCCGGATGCAAGCCCGATGTCGACGCGTCCATTCGCGGCGAAGCGCTCAACCGAGTCGGGTTGAGTGATCTTGATCCCCGCGGCGAGCGATGCATCGCGAAGCGCGGCGAGCAGCGGCTCGTTCGGCACCATGTGCGCAAAAGGCTCGTCCTCGGCGACGCGCCCGTCGAAGGTGAGAAAGATAGGCCTGACCGCGTCGCCGGTGCGGCTGTCGGTGATCTCCATGGAAAGAATCGGTTGCGCCTCGTCCTCGACCGCGTGCCAAACACCAAGGTGGGCGAGCATGCGCCGCGCCGCCGCGGCGATTGCAGAGGCACGCTCGTCGCGCTTGCCTGAGCCTGGCGCCTTGGCGTCGACGACCTCAAGCTCAAGGTCCGGCGCGCTCCGCTTGATCGCGAGCGCCGCCGTCAAGCCGGCGGAGCCGCCGCCGGCTATCAGAATGTCGGGTCGCGCCTCAGCGGCCATCCGCGTTTGCTCCAATGCTTGACTTTCGTGGCCGCCTCTGCCGACTTTCCGCGTCGGTTGGCCTCCAGGCTCCGATGCGCGAAGGCCCGATCCAGGCGAGGACATTGTGGCAGTTGCCGTCGAGAACCTGCTCAGCATCCTCGACCTTGAGCCGCTCGAGCACAACCTCTTCCGCGGTCGCAGTCCCGAAGACGGTTGGCAGCGCGTTTTCGGCGGGCAGGTCATTGGACAGGCGCTCGTCGCCGCCTCACGCACGGTCGCGCCGGATCGCCAGGCGCATTCGCTGCACGCCTATTTCCTGCGGCCTGGCGATCCGGGCACCCCCATCATCTACGAGGTCGACCGCATTCGCGACGGCAAGAGCTTCGTGACGCGCCGCGTCGTGGCGATCCAGCATGGCCACGCGATCTTCTCCATGGCAGCCTCCTTCCAGGTCGACGAGGAAGGCCTCGACCACCAGATGCCGGCGCCGCATGTCCCGCCACCCGAAGAGCTGATGTCGGAGGACGAGCTGAAGCGCCGTTTCATCGAAAGCGCGCGCGAGCCGATGAAGGGCTACTGGCGGCGCGAACGGCCGATCGAGCTTCGGCCCGTCAGCCTCCGCCACTACGTGACGCGCGAGAAGCTCGATCCGGTGCAGCACGTCTGGTTCCGCACGACCGGCCCGCTCCCGGATGACCCCGTCGTGCAGAAGTGCGTGCTCGCCTACGCGTCCGACATGATGCTTCTCGACACGTCGCTCTACCCGCATGCCCGCACGCTTTTCGACCGCGATCTGCAGGTGGCGAGCCTCGACCACGCTTTGTGGTTCCACCGCCCGTTCCGCGCCGACGAATGGCTGCTTTACGCGCAGGACAGCCCGACCGCGTCGGGCTCGCGCGGCTTCAACCGCGGCGCCATCTTCACCCGCCACGGCGTCCACGTCGCATCGGTGGCGCAGGAAGGCCTTATCCGCGTCTGGAAGGACGCGAAGTCATAAGGATGCGGTGCTACACACAGTGCGCGTGAAAGCCGGGGATGAACGCATTCTCCGCCTTGATGCCCCGTGAGGTCGGCGCACAATCGACTGCATGAGCATGACGCGCATCAATATCGGCTGCGGCATGACGCCCACGCCCGGCTGGACCAACTACGACAACTCGATCAGCGTACACCTTGCCCGCTTCCCTCTTGCCGGGCGCATACTGAGAGGAGTCGGGTTCCTCAACGCGCAACAATCAGACTTCACCGATTTCTGCCACAAGCACGACATTCGCTGGGCACACGCCGTGCGACATATCCCGGAATCCGCGAGCTCCGTCGACATCGTCTATTCGAGCCATATGTTCGAGCATCTTGACCGCACGGAAGCGGAAACATTCCTTGCGGAGGTGATGCGCGTTCTGAGACCCGGCGGTACGCTCAGGCTGGTTTTGCCTGACCTTCGGGTGCGCGTCGACGCCTACCTCTCCTCCGGCGACGGTGATCGCTTCGTAGCATCCTTGGACATCTGCCAGGGCCGGCCGCGCACCCTCAAGGACCGACTGCAAGCTGCCATCCTCGGCCACCGCGGACACCTCTGGATGTACGACGAGCAGTCCCTCTCCGGGATCCTCGCAAAGGCCGGTTTCGTCGAAGTGCGCCCATGCAAGCCTGGAGAGACCACGATCCGCGATCCCGGGTCCCTGAGTCTGCGCGAGCGCGAAGGCAGGAGCATCTACGTGGAAGCAAAGAAGCCTTCGACCTAGACCGCCGGCGTCTTGGCCCTTCGTGGCTCTGCAAAGTCCGTCGACGCTCAACGACCAGCCCCTGATCAGCGTCTGAAAGGACGCGAAGGGATAGGCAGCGCGGACTCCACCCGCTCCGATTGGCACGAACTCTTGAAATGCCCCGGTTGAGCGACTGTGCCCGGCTTTCCACCGCGGCACAGCCGGTTCGCCGAACTCTAGTCATGGAGCACGTGCCCAATGAAGCTGATCATTGCCATCATCAAGCCCTTCAAGCTCGATGCCGTCAGGGATGCCCTGACTGGCATCGGCGTGCAGGGTCTGACCGTTACGGAAGTCAAAGGCTACGGCCGCCAGAAAGGCCACACGGAGATATATCGCGGCGCCGAATACGCCGTGAGCTTCCTGCCGAAGCTCAAGATCGAGGTGGCCGTTGCTGCTGCCGAGGCGGACAAGGTGGTCGACACCATCGCCGAGGCCGCAAAAACCGGCCAGATCGGCGACGGCAAGATCTTTGTGCTCGACCTTGAGAGCGCGCTTCGCATCCGCACCGGCGAAACAAACGCCGAGGCGCTCTAGCGCCTATTTCTTAGGCATATCGAAGTAATGGTTTCTTTACCTGATGAAATCTTGTGCAGACAGGCTGGAAACGTCGCTTCACCGCCCGCCCGGCGGTTTGGCACGGCCTTTGTATCGCTCCGCTGCAGAGCGCCGCGATGCTGGCCCTCCTCTCTGCGGGTAACAACGATGGAGAATGCGATGCGCTGCTTCGCAGCTAGAATTCTGCTGGTGATTGGCCTGCTTGTCGCGGCGCTGGCCGCCCCGGCGTTCGCTCAGGACGCCACCTCGACCGATCAACCGGCAGCCGCCACGACGGAAATGGCCGCCCCGGCTGCCGATACGCCGACGATGGACAGGGGCGACACCGCCTGGATGCTCACCTCGACCGCCCTGGTCCTGCTGATGACCATCCCGGGCCTGGCGCTCTTCTACGGCGGCATGGTGCGCAAGAAGAACGTGCTTGCCACCGTCATGCAGAGCTTCGCGATCACCTGTCTGGTGACGGTAATCTGGATGGTCGTCGGCTACTCGCTTGCCTTCACCGACGGCGGAAGCACGAACGCCTACATCGGCGGCTTGTCGCAATTCTTCCTCAAGGGAATGGGCGTCGACCAACTGTCCGGCACCATTCCCGAGTCGGTCTTCATGATGTTCCAGATGACGTTCGCCATCATCACGCCGGCTCTGATCGCAGGCGGCTTCGCGGATCGCATGAAGTTCTCCGCGATGATGTGGTTCATGGGCATTTGGTCGATCGTCGTCTACAGCCCGATCGCGCATTGGGTCTGGGGCGGTGGGTTCCTCGGCACCTTGGGCGTGCTCGACTTCGCCGGCGGCACCGTCGTCCACATCAATGCGGGCGTTGCCGGTCTCGTCTGCGCGCTTGTCCTTGGCAAGCGTCAGGGCCTCGGCTCGGAGAACATGGCGCCGCATAACCTTGTCCTCTCGGTCATCGGCGCGTCGCTGCTGTGGGTCGGTTGGTTCGGGTTCAACGCCGGCTCCGAGCTGGCGTCCGACGGCCGGGCCGGCATGGCCATGACGGTCACGCAGATCGCCACGGCCGCCGCGGGGCTCTCCTGGATGTTCGTCGAGTGGATCGCGCGCGGCAAGCCGAGCGTTCTCGGCATCATCTCCGGCGCCGTCGCCGGCCTCGTCGCGATCACACCGGCCTCCGGCTGGGTCGATCCGAGCGGCGCGCTCGCGATCGGCATCATCGCCGGCATCATCTGCGCCTGGGCCGTGATGTGGCTGAAGGAGATGATCGGCTACGACGACGCCCTCGACTCGTTCGGTGTCCACGCGGTCGGCGGCTTCGTCGGCGCGATTCTCGACAGGGGTGTTCGCGGTCTCGGCGGTCGGCGGCGAGGGCCATTCAGGCCTCATCGACGGCAATCCCGGTCAGGTTTGGACGCAGTTCCTCGGAACGATCGCGACCATCGTCTGGTCGGGCGTGCTGAGCTTCATCATCCTCAAGGTCATCGACATGTTCATCGGGCTCAGAGTGTCCAAAGACATCGAGATCGAGGGCCTCGACATCAACCTCCACGGCGAAGTGGTTCAATAGTCGGACTGCACCTCCCAAGACTGACCCGGCTGCGCAGGCAGCCGGGTCTTTTTGTTGGCGATCTTCGCGTTTCGCCTGGCCTCCGATCACCGCGAGACGTGCTGGTTAAACGCACCTTAACCACGCCTCTCTAGGGTCGCCGAGAAGCTCTCCAGCAGTGCGGCGACCTAGCATGACGTACGCCATCTTGCGTGATCACCCGACAGCCGAAAGCCATCTCCAAGACTATCTCAGACGCCATGCCTGGCGCCTCAGCGGGTTGGCCCTCCTCATCCTCGCCGCCGCGCTTCTGATCAGCCTCGTCACCTGGCACGTCGACGATCCGAGCTTCAGCTATCCGATCGATACACCGGCCCGCAATCTTCTCGGCCAACCAGGCGCTGCCTTCGCCGATCTTGCCATGCAGTTCTTCGGCTTTGCCGTGGTCGGCATCGTGTTTCCGCTCACGTTCTGGGGCTGGAACCTTTTCCGCCTGCGCCGCCCGCGCCGACCGATCAAGCAGAGCCTTCTTTGGCTCGCCGGCATCCTTACTCTCGCGACTGCGCTCGCCTGCCTTCCCGTTCTGGCGCAATGGCCGCTGCCGGTCGGGCTCGGCGGCGCCATCGGCGACCTGACGCTTGGCGTCGCGGAGTGGTTCGGCGGCGGCACCCTCTCGCCCGGCCTTTATGCCGCGCTTTTCGTCATCCTGTCGGGCCTCTCGCTCGCGCTCCTCTCTGCCGCATGCCTGCGCCGGCCGCCCGCCGCTGCGGCACGTCCCCGGCCGGCGCGTCGTGTGATTCAGGATGAGATGGATGAAGACGAGGAGTCCGATGAGGAAACCGCCTCGGCATCAACCCTCAATCTTGCTGCCGGGATCCTCGCGCATCTTGCGCTGAGCGCCAAAGCGGCGCTTGGGCGCGCCATTCGTCGGCAGCTGGCACAGCGCGCCGAGCGCCTCAGCCGGGTGCGCACCACGCTCGCTACCGCGAACCGGCGCGAGCCGCTCTTCATCTCCGACGACGACATCGACTTCGACGTCGATTCCGACTTCGACGACGCCTTTGCCGAAGCGATCGAGGAGCGGACGGCCCCGGCACGCAATGCCAAGGCGGTCGTACGGCCCGCAGCGCCGCGCCCGAAGCCGAGCGCCCGCGCCAAGAAGGAGGCACAACCTTCGCTGCTTCCCTCCGACGAGTTCGAGCTGCCGCCGCTCCATCTTCTTCTCGAACCGCAAAAGCAGCGGCGCCGTGAGAACACGATCGACCAGGCCGCGCTCGAGCAGAATGCGCGGCTCCTCGAAGGCGTGCTCGAAGATTTCGGCGTCAAGGGCGACATCATCAATGTGCGTCCCGGCCCAGTCGTCACCCTCTACGAGCTTGAGCCCGCCCCCGGCATCAAGTCCTCGCGCGTGATCGGGCTTGCCGACGACATCGCCCGCTCCATGAGCGCGATCTCGGCGCGCGTCGCCGTTATCCCGGGAAAGAACGCGATCGGCATCGAGCTCCCGAACATGCACCGCGAGACGGTCTATCTGCGCGAGCTTCTTTCCTCCGCCGACTTCGACGGCTCGAAGGCGAAGCTGGCGCTTTCGCTCGGCAAGACGATCAACGGCGAGCCGGTCATCGCCGATCTCTCCAAGATGCCGCACCTGCTCGTCGCCGGCACCACCGGGTCGGGCAAGTCCGTCTCCATCAACACGATGATCCTGTCGCTGCTCTATCGAATGCGGCCCGACCAGTGCCGGCTCATCCTGATCGATCCGAAGATGCTGGAGCTTTCCGTCTATGACGGCATCCCGCACCTTCTCGCGCCCGTCGTGACCGACCCCCGCAAAGCGGTGATCGCGCTGAAATGGGCGGTGCGCGAGATGGAGGACCGCTACAAGAAGATGTCGAAGGTCGGCGTCCGCAACATCGAGGGCTTCAACCAGCGGATCGCGATCGCCAAGAAGAAGAAGGAGGTGCTGACCCGTACGGTGCAGACCGGTTTCGATCACGAAACCGGCGAGCCGATCTTCGAGACCGAAGAGCTGCAGCTTGAGCCGATGCCCTTCATCGTCGTCATCATCGACGAGATGGCCGACCTGATGATGGTCGCCGGCAAGGACATCGAAGGCGCCGTGCAGCGCCTGGCGCAGATGGCACGCGCCGCGGGCATCCACGTCATCATGGCGACGCAGCGGCCCTCCGTCGACGTCATCACCGGTACGATCAAGGCCAACTTCCCGACCCGCATCTCCTTCCAGGTCACCTCCAAGATCGACAGCCGCACGATCCTCGGCGAACAAGGCGCCGAGCAGCTGCTCGGCCAAGGCGACATGCTTCACATGGCCGGCGGCGGTCGCATTCAGCGCGTGCATGGCCCCTTCGTCTCCGACGAGGAGGTGGAAGATATCGTCGCACATCTGAAGAGCCAGGGGGTGCCCGACTATCTCGAACTCGATCACCGACGAGGACGAAGCCGAAGGCGGCGGCTTCGACCCGATGGCCGTCGGGCTTGAGGAATCGAACGACCTCTACGACCAGGCGGTCGCCGTCGTGCTCCGCGACCGCAAAGCCTCGACCAGCTACATCCAGCGGCGGCTTTCGATCGGTTACAACCGCGCCGCCTCGCTGATCGAGCGGATGGAGCAGGAGGGCGTCGTCGGCGCCGCCAACCACGCCGGAAAGCGCGAGATCCTGGTCGGAGAAGGCGCCGTCTAGAGCGTGCCTGCGCCCTTGTCTCGTCACGAATGGCACTTACGTTCCGGCGGGGTCGGCGAGGAGAGTCCCATGAGCTTCCGTCTGGATCGGCGCACCCTGCTTTCGGCGCTTTTGACCACGGCGCTCCTGCCGCAAGCGGCATGGGCCGCCGGCAACGCCAACGCCACCGACACCAACGTCATTACCGACGACGACCGCGCCGTTTTGTCAGACATATCGGCGAAGCTCTCGAGCATCGACACGATGGACGGCGAGTTCGTTCAGTACAACCCGAACGGCGATCAGCTGCAGGGCAAGTTCTTCATCTCACGGCCGGGCCGCGTGCGCTTCCAGTATGACCCGCCGACGACCGTCAGTGTCATCGCGGACGGCAAGTCGGTGCTGGTCTTCGACAAGAAGCTGCAGACCTACGACATCTGGCCGCTGTCGCAGACGCCGCTCCGACTGCTTCTCGACAAGGACCTGAACCTTGCAACCTCTGACAAAGTGACTCGGGTCGGTGTCGCGCCGGATCTGGTCGAGGTGGAGCTGCACGACGAGACTCGGTTCAGCGCCGGGACGCTCGACCTGATCTTCGACCACTCCACCTACGAGCTCCGGCAGTGGACGGTGACTGACCAGCAGGGCCTGCAGACGATGGTCGCGCTCTACAATGTCGAGACCGGAAAGCCGCTCAATTCCAGCCTCTTCAAGATCGACTACCAGGCCGCCACCAACGCTGCGCGGGAACAGCACTGAGGCAGACTTGAAAACGCGACTCCGCTTTACCACGTAGCCCAAGAGCGGAGGCTCCCTGCGAAACATGCCCCCCGTAACGCAGGGCGCCAGCACCGGTCACGGTGAAACCCGCGGGCGCCCGGTCTGGAGACAGGCCGGGCGCTTTTCATGTGGAGCCTTCTCGCCGAAAACTGGACGTGGCAAGGCACCCTCGCCACACCCGATCAGCCCGCCGTTTGGCCGACATGCCGCTCTCCGTCGCCACTTGGAATATCAACTCCGTCCGGCTCCGGATCGGCCTCGTCCGACGGCTGCTTCGGGAAGAGCGCCCTGACGTCCTCTGCCTGCAGGAGACCAAATGCCCGGACGCCAACTTCCCGCTGAAAGCGTTCCGGGAGGCCGGCTATCGGCACATCGCAGTGCACGGGCAGAAGGGCTACCACGGTGTCGCCATCGTTTCGCGCAAACCACTCCACGCGGTCGAGCGGCGGCGCTTCTGCGGCAAGGAAGACGCGCGGCACATCGCCGCGACGGTCGACTATCGCGGGCGACAGATCGCCATCCACAATCTCTACGTTCCGGCCGGCGGCGACGAGCCCGATCCGAGCATCAACCCGAAATTCGCGCACAAGCTCTCCTTCATGGAAGAGCTGCGCGCCGCCATGGATGCGCTCGCGGCGCCAGGTTCAATTCTCGTCGGCGACCTCAATATCGCGCCGCTTGAGACCGACGTCTGGTCGCACAAGCAGCTCCTGCGGGTGGTGAGTCACACGCCGGTCGAGACGGAGGGGCTGGAGCGGGCGCGCGCTGCCGGCGGCTGGGTCGACCTGATGCGGCACTTCGTGCCGCCCGAGGAGAAGCTCTACACGTGGTGGAGCTACCGCTCCCCCGACTGGACGGTGAACGACCGCGGCCGCCGCCTCGACCACATCTGGGTGACGCCGAATCTCGCCGGCGAGGCGAAAGCGATGAAGGTGCTGAAGCACGCGCGCTCCTGGACGCGTCCGTCCGACCACGTGCCGGTGATCGCAGCTTTCCGCTAGGCTGTCTCGATCAGCCTATTTCGGCGCGGCGGCAGCGGTCGCGCCGGGCGGCGATATGCGGAATATGAAGGACGACACCGTGTCTCCGGGTCCGAACGGGCCGGGGACCGCGTTGTTGACCGGCTTGATGCTCTTCAGAAACACCGCGATCGCGGTCACGTCCTCCTTGGTCAGGTGCGCGAACGCGTGCCAAGGCATGATCGGCGCGAGCTCGCGGCCGTCGGGCCTGATTCCGGTCTGCAGCGCCGTCACGATCTCTTCCGTGCTCCAATCGCCGATGCCGGTCTCCTTGTCGGGCGTGATGTTGCGGCCGACGAAAACGCCGAGTCCCGGGATCTCGAAGCCGACATCCGAGCCGCCGAGATAGCGGTCCATATCGGGCTTGCCGAAGAAATATCCCGGCGTATGGCAGTCGTTGCAGCCGGCGATGGTGACGAGGTATTGGCCGCGTGCGATCTCGGCGTCGTCGGCTTTCGCCGAAAGCGGCGACAATGCCGCGGCCAGGATTGCAAGACGAAGTGCCGTGCGAAGCATGACTCCCCCCTTATGCCGGGACCGTCTCCGAAAGCCCGGGCAATGCGCCTGGCTCGGCAGATCCCGTTTGTTCTCTAAAGCTTTACGGCGCCCAGGCGCTCGCGGATTGCGTCGAATCCGGCTGCCATCTGTAGCACATGTCGGGCGAGCTGCGATCTGAGAGTTGCAGCCATCTCTGGATGCTCCTGCAGAAGCTTGCGGAACATCAGCTTGCGGATCTGCAAGACCCGTGTACGGGTCTCGACCCTGACCAACTCCGTCGCTCGCGCATCAAGGATGAGCGCCCGCTCGCCGAGGATAACGCCGGGTCCGATCTCGCGCTTTGCCACTTTGCCGGTGCCGGCCACCTTGTGCTCGGCGTTGAGGCTTCCGGAGACGATGACATAGGCCGAGTGCAGGAGCTGGCCCTCGTCGAAGAGAAGCAGCTTTTCCGGCAGCGAGCGGCTCTCCGCCGAGATCGCTACGAGCTTCAGCTGCTCACGCGACAAGCTGGCGAAAAACGGGATGCCGCAGAGAATCTCGACATCCGTATCCAGTGACTGGGGCGACGACATGCGCTACCGGGCCAGCTTGTAGCCACCGGACTCGGTGACCAGAAGCTCGGCATGCGACGGATCGCGCTCGATCTTCTGTCTCAGGCGGTAGATGTGGGTTTCGAGCGTGTGGGTGGTCACGCCGGAATTGTAACCCCAAACCTCCGAAAGAAGAACGTCGCGCGTCACGATCCGATCGCCCGCCCGGTAGAGATATTTCAGGATCGCCGTCTCCTTCTCGGTGAGCCGGATCTTGCTGCCGGTCGCGTCGAGCAGCATCTTCGCGGCAGGCCGGAACGTGTAGCGCCCGATGGAGAAAGTCGCGTCCTCGCTTTGCTCGTGCTGGCGAAGATGCGCGCGGATTCGCGCCAAAAGCACTGCGAATCGGAACGGCTTCACCACATAATCGTTGGCGCCGGCCTCAAGGCCGAGGATCGCATCGGAATCGGTGTCGTGGCCGGTCAGCATGATAATCGGCGCGCGCACCCCGCTCTTTCGCAGCAGCTTCACCGCCTCGCGTCCGTCCATGTCGGGTAGGCCGACATCCATGATGACGAGGTCGATGTGGCTCTCGCGCGCCGCCTGCAGCCCCGCCGTCGCCGTCTTTGCGTGCGTCAGGTCGAACTCGTCGTAGAGAGAGAGCTGGTCGATCAGCGCCTCGCTCAGATCGGCGTCGTCGTCGACGATGAGGATCTTGCGGGATGTCATGGCGGCCTCGGAAATCTCCTTGCATCAATTTAGGCTAGAGCACGGCCGGGTGCCACAGCGACGGTGCCGGGCGGGGAAAATCCATGCGAGCGCGTAAGAAGAAACGGAAAGTCGCCTTGGCAAGCGATTTGCGCACTATCACAGTATTTTCATTGCCGCGTGAACCGCATAGCGGCCTGCTTCGCTGCGGCTCGCTCCTATTGAGATGCGCTCTCGGGCGAAGCGGCGTCGCCTACCTGAAACGCGAAGGCGACGGCGCGACGCCGGCCGGCCGTCTCCACCTCCTGTCGCTGATCCTGAGGCCGGATCGCGGTCCGCCCCCACGGGCGACGAGAGACCCCGGCGCGCCATGCGGCAGAACGACGGCTGGTGCGAGGACAAGAGAAGCGGCCTCTACAACCGCCCGATCCGGCTTCCCTCTCCGGCCGGGCATGAGACCATGTGGCGCGCCGATCATCTCTACGACATCGTCGGCGTGCTCGACTGGAACATGTCGCCGCGCGTCCGCGGGCGGGGAAGCGCGATCTTCCTGCATCTCGCGCGACCCGGATACGCACCGACGGCCGGCTGCATCGCGCTCAACCGCAGGGACATTCTCCTGCTCCTCGCCGCGGTCGGCCGGAAGCCAGTCTTCGTTGTCGGCGAAAAACCGCGAAAACACGGCAAGTAAGGGAAATGCCGCGAATTCCGGATCGTCTCAGCGGCGCGGTCAACGGCCGAAATGTTTCGTTAGGGCTGTCGCAAAGAAACCCGTTTCCGTTCTCGTGAAGCAATTTGAACGGCGGCGCGAAAACCAGCGGCAACAGAGCGACGTCAAGCTGCATGCGTGGACAAAGGCAAATTCAGACACCATCTGAGTGCCGCAACGGAAATGGAGATTGTCATGACGAAGACTTTGCGTCGCTGGCGCTCCTGCCGCCGATACAGGACCACCCTGCGCGCGCTGAGCAGCCTGACTGCGATCCAGCTGAGCCAACTTGGCATCCGCCCCGTCGAGATCCATCACTTGGCCCGCGAGGCAGCGCGGGTCGCTTAAGCGCGGCCCGCATCGCACCGGAAAGGCGGCCCTGAACGGCCGCTATCTGAAGCTTCCTTCTAGCGCTCCCGCCGCGCCACTGAGCGCCAACGGTCGACAAGCTCATCGACGAAGTCGCCGTCTTCAGCCTCTGACACCGTCGAAAGCATATTCGGGAGCTGGTTTTGGGGCAGCCGCTCCGGGGGCAGGTCGGCAAATCTCACCCGCATCGGCATCGAGACCGCCTCGCCGAAGGCGATCGCCTCGCGGTTCCCGATCGAGGGAAGCGCCGCGAGCGTCGAGCTCGCCGCGTCGCTGACGGCTGAACGGATGATCGCGTGGTCCGCCTCGTTCGCCATGCGCATGGCGAAGATCGAGCTGCACTGCGACAGGATGGTCGGATCGAGCTCGGCCGGCCGCTGGGTGACGAGGCCGAGATAGACGCCGTATTTCCGCCCTTCCTTGGCGATCCGGGAGATCGAGCGCCGCGTCGGCCCAAAGCCCACGCGCTTGTCGGAGGGGACGTAGCGGTGCGCTTCTTCCGCAACGACGAGGAGCGGCAGCCGCCCGCGCCCCCACACGCCAAGATCGAAGGCAAGGCGGCAAAGCACGGAGACGACGGCGTCCACGACCTCGGCCGGAAAGCCGGCCATCTCGACGATGGTGATCCGCCTGCCGTGTGCGGGAATCCTGAAGAGCGTCTTCAGGAGATCGGCCATTGTGTCCTCGATCGTGCGGCTCGAGAACATGAACTGGTAGCGCGTGTCGTGCACGACCGAGAGAATGCGCGACCGGAGACGGCGGAGCGACGGCCTATCTTCCTTGCCGTCGAGCTTGCCGAGCTGTTCGTCGACCATCTGAAGAACGTCGTGGATGCGGTAGGGAACCGGCGAATCCACGGTATAGCCACTGTCCTCGATGTCGCGGCGGACGAGCGACGGGCCGCGATCGATGCCTTGCGCGTAGCGCGCTTTGGCGATCGGGATGAGGTCGGCAAGGAGATCGACCTCCTCGCTGACCCCCGGCCGCCGGCGGTAGATGACGTCGACGATCTCTTCGAAATTGAACAGCCAGAACGGCAGGCTCAGCGACCGCGGACTCACCACCTCCGCTTCGTCACGGAAGGCCGTGGCGTATTCGTTATGCGGGTCGATAAGGAGGATGCGCGTCGCTTCGGTGGCCTTCAGGATGCGGTCGAGAAGCAGCACGACGGCGCTCGACTTGCCGCAGCCGGTCGTGCCGAGGACGGCGAAATGCTTCTGCAGAAGATCCTGGACGCGCACCGTCGCGGCGATCGACTCGTCCTGGCTGAGCGTGCCGATCGTGATCGTCTGCGCGTCCTTGTAGTCGTAGACGGTCTCAAGCTCGGACGTATCCATCTCGTGGGCCGCCGCCCCGATAGGTGGATAGGTCCGGATTCCGCGATCGAAATTCGCTTTGCCGCCGTCCGCCGCCGGGCGGATCTCGCCCTGCAGCTCAACGCTCGCAAGCATCGTGTTCGGCTTGTTCGGAGAGGACTCGGCCGCATAGACGAGGCCGACGATGAAGGATTTTCCGGACTCGATCGCGAGGAGCTTGCCGACGGAGAGCGGATCGCCGGAGACCCGCCTATATTGCTCAGCGTCGACCGAAACGACCGCCCGCGAGCCGCTGACCGCGACGACATGGCCGAGCGGCGTGGACGCCGCATCGCGCCCATACTTGAGGGCGTTCTCGGAAGTCGAGCGGATCGCCAACGGACTTGCTTGCACTTTTGATGCCCCCACGCGACGGGAGGACGCAGGTTCAGCGCCGCCCCATGACAATAGGCTCGTCCAGGACGAGTTCGATTTCTTGCGTTTCACTATCGCGGGGGTGACTTAAGGATCGACTAAACTGCGGCGAGCGATTCGCGCGAAGTTGTTTACAAAGAAGCGGTGTGCGAGGGGTTGGCAGCTCAGCCGCGCTCGCCGAAAATCGCGCTTCCGACCCGGACATGCGTCGCGCCGCAAAGGATCGCAGCCTCGAAGTCGGCGCTCATCCCCATCGACAGCGTTTTCAGCCCGACGTGCCCTGCGAGGACCGCAAGCAAATCGAAATGCGGGACCGGATCGTCGGCAAGCGGCGGAATGCACATCAAGCCCTCGATGTCGAGGCCATGCACATTGCGACAGCGAGCCACGAAGTCCGCCGTCGCCTCGGGGGCGACGCCGGCCTTTTGCGGCTCGTTGCCGGTATTCACTTCCACGAACAGCGTCGGCGACCTTCCCTGCCGGGCAATCTCCTTGGCAAGCGTGCCCGCGAGCTTGTCGCGATCGAGGGTATGGATCGCGTCGAAGAATGCGACGGCCTCGCGCGTCTTATTGGTTTGGAGCGGGCCGATCAGGCTGAGATGCACGTCGGGATAGCGCTCACGGAGCGCCGGCCATTTCCCCTCCGCCTCCTGCACGCGGTTCTCACCGAACGCGCGATGGCCCGCGGCGAGGACGGGCAGGATCGCTTCCGCACCAAAAGTCTTCGACACAGCAATCAGCGTGATCCCGCCCGGATCGCGGCCGGCGCGACGCGCCGCTGCTGCGATCCGCGCCTGAACCTCCGCCAGTCTCTTTGCGGCATCCGCCATGCTGCCTCCGGACGCGCGGCTAACATGGCCGCAACGGAACCGCAAATTGCCCGCAAATGTTGACCGCCCGGCAGAATTCAGGTGAAGGTCTCGCCGCTTCCGGAGCCGGTCAATCTTATGTCCACCGAGCGCTATAACCCGCGTGCCGTCGAGCCGCGCTGGCAGTCCGTCTGGGCTGAGCGCCGACTGTTCGAGACGCAGGCCGCGGATTCGCGCCCCAAGTATTACGTGCTCGAGATGTTCCCCTACCCCTCCGGGCGCATCCACATGGGGCACGTGCGCAACTACGCGATGGGCGACGTGCTCGCGCGCTACCGGCGCGCGCGCGGCTTCAACGTGCTGCATCCGATGGGCTGGGACGCCTTCGGACTACCGGCGGAGAACGCCGCGGCGCAGAACAAGGTGCATCCGAAGGCCTGGACCTACGACAACATCGCGGCGATGCGCGCGCAGCTGAAGTCGATGGGCCTGTCGCTCGACTGGAGTCGCGAGTTCGCCACCTGCGACATTGAATATTACGCGCAGCAGCAGCGTCTCTTCCTCGACTTCCTCGATGCCGGGCTCGTCGCGCGCAAGACCGCGAAGGTGAACTGGGACCCGGTCGACCAGACTGTGCTCGCCAACGAGCAGGTGATCGACGGCAGGGGCTGGCGCTCCGGCGCAGAGGTGGAGCTCCGCGAGCTGACCCAGTGGTTCCTGACCATCACCAAATACAGCGAAGAGCTGCTCGAAGCGCTCGCCACGCTCGACCGTTGGCCGGACAAGGTCCGGCTGATGCAGGAGAACTGGATCGGCCGCTCCGAGGGCCTCCATTTCTCGTTCGGCGTCAGGGGCGGCCCACCCGGCTTCGAGACCCTGCCTGTCTACACAACGCGCCCCGACACGATGCGCGGGCCGACCTTTGCAGCAATCGCCCCGGATCATCCGCTGGCTCAAAGGCTCGCCGAAGGCAACAAGGCAGCAGCGGATTTCATTGCGCTCTGCCACCATCTCGGCACGTCGGAGGCCGCCATCGAGATGGCTGAAAAGCTCGGCTTCGACACCGGCCTCAAGGTCACGCATCCGGCCGACCCGTCGTGGGAGCTGCCGCTCTACATCGCCAACTTCGTGCTGATGGACTACGGCACGGGCGCCATCATCGGCTGCCCGGCGCACGACCAGCGCGACCTCGACTTCGCACGCAAATACGGCCTGCCCGTCATCGATGTCTTCGTGCCGGCCGACACCGGCAAGGGCGTCGAGGACACGGCCTTCGTGCCGCCGAAGTCGCAGAAGGTCCGCTACGTCTGCTGGTACGGAGAACCCGGAACGGAGATCACCTGCCAGGAGGCGATGCGCCGCACGCTTGCTCTCTTCCAGGAGAAAGGCTGGGGCCGCGCAGAGACCCAGTACCGCCTGCGCGACTGGGGCATCTCGCGCCAGCGCTATTGGGGCTGCCCGATCCCGATGATCCACTGCCCGACCTGCGGCGTCGTGCCGGTCAGGCGCGAGGATCTTCCGGTGACGCTTCCCGACGATGTCGACTTCGACCGTCCGGGAAACCCGCTCGACCGCCACCCGACATGGCGCAACGTCGCCTGCCCGAAATGCGGCGGACCGGCAGAGCGCGAGACCGACACGATGGACACCTTCGTCGACTCGTCCTGGTATTTCGCGCGCTTCACGGCGCCGCACGCCAAAGAGCCGACGGACCTCGCCACGGTCGATCACTGGCTCCCCGTCGACCAGTATATCGGCGGCATCGAGCACGCGATTCTCCACCTCCTCTATTCGCGCTTCTTCACGCGCGCGATGCGCAAGACCCGCCACCTCTCGCTCGACGAGCCTTTCGCCGGCCTCTTCACGCAGGGCATGGTCGTGCACGAGACCTATCGGAGTGCTGCAGGTGAATGGCTGACGCCGACGAAGGTTCGAATCGAAGGCGACGGCGATGCGCGCCACGCCTTCTCGATCGCGACCGGCGCACCGATCGAGATCGGCGCGATCGAGAAGATGTCGAAGTCGAAGCAGAACACGGTCGACCCGTCCGACATCATCGAGACCTACGGCGCCGATACTGCGCGCTGGTTCATGCTCTCCGACTCGCCGCCGGAGCGCGACGTGATCTGGACGGCGGCAGGAGTTGAGGGCGCGCACCGTTTCGTGCAGCGCGTCTTCCGGCTGATCGTTCGGCTCGGCGCAGAGCTGTCGGCGCCGGGCCGGCAGCATCCCGCGCACTTCTCCGATCGGACGATGGAGCTGCGCCGCCATGTCCACCGCACCATCGACACGGTGACCCAGGACATAGAGCGTCTTCGCTTCAATCGCGCCGTGGCGCAGCTTTATGAGCTGACCAATGTGCTGACGGCCGCGTCCGACGGCGAACGCGAGACTGATTTCAGCTGGGCGCTCCGCGAAGCTGCCGAAGCGCTTGTCGTGATGCTTGCACCAATGATGCCGCATCTTGCCGAAGAATGCTGGCGGGCGCTCGGCCACGAGCGGCTCGTCGCGGAGACCGCCTGGCCGGAGGTCGAGCCGGACCTGCTCCAGGTCGACACCGTGCTCCTGCCGGTGCAGGTGAATGGCAAGAAGCGCGCCGAGCTAACGATCGCGGTCGACACGCCAAGTCCCGAGGTCGAGAAAGCGGCGCTTGCGCTCGAGCCCGTTCAGCGCTTTCTGGAGGGCCGCCCGCCGCGGCGGGTCGTCATCGTACCAAACCGGATCGTCAATGTCGTTTCCTGAGTTTCGCCTCGCAGTCCTAGCAGTCGCGCTGATCGGGCTCTTTGGCCTCGCCGGCTGCCAGATCCGTCCGCTTTACGCGACGACCTCGGGCGAAGCCGGGCCACAGGCGGACCTTCCCGCGATCACCGTGCAGGAACCGACGAGCCGGGTCGAGCAGGTGTACACCAACGCCCTCCTCTTCGGGCTCCGTGGCGGCGGCGAGGGCGCGAGCCCGCTCTATAAACTCATCTTCCGCATGACGATCCGCGAACAGGCGGCATTGGTGGAGAGGGGCACCGGCACACCCAACCTCTATCAGCTGAGCGGCGGCGTCTCGTTTCTTCTGAAGAACGCGGCAACCGACGATTCGATCTTCGGCGCGAGCGTCACCGCTACCGACTCCTACACGCGCTCATCGCAGAGCTATTCGAACATCCGCGCCCAGCGCGACGCCCAAGACCGCATCGCCAAGGCGCTCGCGGCGCTGACCCAGGCGCGACTCGCAGCCTACTTCGCGACCCACTAGCAATTGACATCTTGCGCTAGCCGATGGTGACCGTCAGATCGCACGACGCCGACCGCTACCTCGCCTCGCCGCCGGATCACATCCGACTCTTCCTGATCCACGGCAGCGACGCCGGCGCGATCACGGAGCGCGCGCGGCTTCTGGAGCGCGTCGCGCTGATGCGCGGCAAGGGCGACGAGGTTTTTCGCATCGGCTCCGACGAGCTTTCATCGAATCCGGGCCGCGTCGCCGACGAGGCTTACGCGGCGTCGCTCTTCGGCGGCGAGCCGGTGATCGCGCTTCGCGTTCTTGACGGTCGCCATAATGTGGCCGGCGCACTGGAACCGCTCTTCGAACGACCGCCGGACGCGGCCTGGCTCGTCGTCGAGGCGGCGGAGCTCTCGCCCTCGAGCCCACTTCGCAAGGCCTTCGAAACTTCAAAACACGCCGCCGCTATTCCGTCCTATCCGCTTGAAGGCTCTGAGCTTTCTGCGTTGATCCACGCCGCGGTCGAAGAGGCGGAGATGACCATCGATCCCAGCGCGCTCGAGCTTCTCTTGGAGAATCTCGGTGGCGACCGCCTCGCCATCCGCGGCGAGCTGGAGAAGCTCTTCCTCTATCTCGCCGACCAGAAGACGGTGACCTTCGACGCGGTCGAGGCGATCGTCGGGGACACGACCACGGCAAAGACAGATCACGCCATCGATGCGGCCCTCCTCGGCGACAACGAGGCGCTCGAGCTGGCGCTTTCGCGGCTTCGCGCCGAGGGCGCCTCGCCGTCGGCGCTCGGCGCGCTTGCGCTCCGCCATCTTCTGCAGCTTCAGACGCTCCGCGCCGCAGTCGATGCCGGCGAGCGGCCGGCGCGCGTGGTCGATTTCGCACGCCCGCCGATTTTCGGGAGACGCCGCCCGAACGTCGAGGCCGAGATCGAGCGCTGGCCGAGCGCATCGATTGCCGGAGCACGCCGCCGCATTGATAGGGCAGTCATGCTGATGCGGCTTCAGCCGGCGCTCGAAGCCGCGGCGATCTCGGAAGCGCTGCACGACGTCGCGCTCGAGGCGCGTCGTCTCAAGCGCGGCGCGCGCGACTAGGACTGCCGTTTGAGCTTGCGGCAGAGGGAATCGAACTGGTCGAGATCCCGGTAGGCGATGCGGATTTCTCCGCTTCCGTCAGCCGAGTGATCGAGCGCGACTTTCATACCGAGCAGGTCGGAGAGCTCTTTCTCCATCGCGACGATGTCAGCGTTCCGCATGCTCTTGCGTTCCGCCTTTTTCGGCTCGCGCGGCTGCGTCATGCGCTCCGCCTCGCGCACCGAGAGACCTTTGGCGACGATGAGCCTGGCGAGCTTTTCCGGTTCAGCCGCGGCGAGAAGCGCGCGACCGTGACCGGCGGAAAGCGTCCCCGCTTCGAGCATCTCGATGATTGACGGCGGCAGCTTCAAGAGCCGCAGCGTATTCGTCACGTGCACGCGGCTCTTGCCGATCGTCTCGCCGAGCGTCTGCTGTGTGTATTTGAACTCTTCGATCAGCGCCTGGTAGCCCCTCGCCTCTTCCACCGGGTTCAGGTCGGCGCGCTGCACGTTCTCCACGATCGCGACTTCGAGCGCCTCGCTGTCGGTAACGTCGAGAATGGTGACGGGAACGTCGTGAAGCCCGGCCCGCTGCGCCGCGCGCCAGCGCCGCTCGCCGGCGATGATCTCATAGCGCTCGCCGACCGCGCGCACCGCGATAGGCTGCACGATGCCGTGCCGCTTCACCGAGTCGGTCAGCTCGGAAAGCTCGTCGTCGCGGAAGTCGCGACGCGGGTTGCGCGGATTGCGGTCGATCAGATCGATCGGCAGCGTGCGGCGACCGTCTTCCGCGGCCACCCGGAGTTCCGGCTCGCCACCGCTCGGGTAGGCGCCAAGCAAAGCATCGAGCCCGCGTCCCAAGCGTCGTTTCGGTTCGGCTGCCAAGCGTCTCTCCCTTTCTCCGTTCAGGCTGCGCGGAGCGTGCTCTCGCGCTGGATGATCTCCGCGGCGAGCCTGAGATACGCCTGACTCCCAGCACACTTCAGGTCGTAGAGCAGTGCCGGCTTGCCGTGCGACGGCGCCTCCGAGATGCGTACGTTGCGCGGAATCACGGTGCGATAAACCTTGTCGCCCATGTGAGCGCGCACATCTTCTACCACCTGCCCGGAGAGCTTGTTCCGCCCATCGAACATGGTGAGCACGATGCCGTGGATCGAAAGCTGCGGGTTCAAGCCAGCGCGCACGCGCTCCACGGTCGAGAGAATCTGCGACAAGCCTTCGAGCGCAAAGAACTCGCATTGGAGCGGCACAAGCACCGCGTGGCTCGCGGCCATCGCGTTGATGGTGAGAAGATTGAGCGAAGGGGGACAGTCGATCAGGATGTAGGAGTAGGCCGTCTCCTTCGGCTCCATCGGCAGCGCCGAGACAGCCTTCCGCAGCCGGAAATTCCGGTCCGGCATGCTGGCGATCTCGAGCTCGACGCCAAGAAGATCGAGCGTCGAGGGCACGATATCGAGACGCGGCACTGCCGTCGGCATCGCGGCCTCAGCCAGCGACGCGTCGCCGACCAGAACATCGTAAGTCGACGGCCTGTCGGCGATGCGTTCCACGCCGAGCCCGGTCGAAGCGTTGCCCTGCGGATCGACGTCGACGATCAGCACCGCCTCGTCGATCGCCGCGAGCGCCGTGCCGAGATTGATCGCCGTCGTAGTCTTGCCCACGCCGCCCTTCTGGTTGGCGAGCGCAAGCACGCGCGGACGCTCGGGAAGCCTGTCGCTCATGTTCATGGCCGCGGCCTCTTTGGGCGAAGATGACGGAGGACGAGAACGCGACCGCCCGAATCCGTCGCGCTGTCACAGTCTACCACATCGAAGTCGAAGCGCTGAGCCGCCGCTTCGATCTCCTGCATAAAATCCCTGCCCTTCGGAAAGAGCATGGCGCTCTCCGCGTGAAGATAGGGAGCGGCGAGAGCGAGAAGCTTCGGAAGCGGCGCGAGCGCCCGCGCAGAGACGACATCGGCGCGGCCCGCCATCTTCGGCGCATGCGCTTCGATCCGCTCCGCCGCCACGCTGGCATTGGCGCCGGTCTCGCGGATCGCAGCGCGCAGGAACGCGGCCTTCTTCAGGTTCGATTCAACCAGCGTGAAATGCCGCTCCGGCCGGGCTTTCAAAGCGATTGCGAGTACCAGTCCCGGGAAACCGGCGCCGCTTCCAAGATCGACCCACTCCTGGAAATCAGGCGCACGCTCAAGAAGCTGCAGGCTGTCGCCGACGTGCCGCGTCCAGACGTCGGGTAGCGTCGCAGGCGAAATGAGGTTGTGGGTTCGCTGCCATTCAGTCAGCAGCGCAACGAAGCGTTCGAGATCGGCGACGGTTTCGGGCGGGAGCGCGAATCGTGCCAGCGCCTCGGCAGATGTTTCGGCGCTACGCAGCGCTGCGACCGCCACGATCCGCTCGTTTCACGTAGGAGAGAAGCCGCGTCAGCGCGGCCGGGGTGATCCCGTCGATCCGCCCCGCCTGGCCGAGACTCGCCGGGCGCACGGCAGAAAGCTTCTGGCGCACCTCGGTCGAAAGCCCCGCAATTGCGTCGTAGTCGAGGTCGGACGGCAGCGCGAGCGCCTCGTCCCTCCGCATTGCGTCAACGTCAGCCTGCTGGCGCTTCAGGTAGACGGCATATTGCGCGTCGACGCGGATTTGCTCTGCGATCGGCACTGCGATCGATGCGACTTCCGGCCAGATCGCGACGAGCCGGTCGAACGTCACCTGCGGATACGCAAGAAGATCGAAGGCGGAGCGGCGGACGCCATCCTGGTTGACGTTGAGATCATGCCGCGCCGCTTCCGCGGGCGTAAGCGTCAGACGATCGAGGAGCCGCCTCGCGTTGACGAGAGCGTCAGCCTTCGCGGCATAGGCCTTCGCGCGCTCCGAACCGACGCAACCGAATTCGATCCCAAGCGGAGTCAGGCGCTGGTCGGCATTGTCGGCGCGAAGCGACAGCCGGTACTCGGCACGCGAGGTGAACATGCGATAGGGCTCGCTGACGCCGCGCGTGACGAGGTCGTCGATCATCACACCGAGATAGGCGTCGGCGCGTCCGATCGTGACCGGCGCCGAGCCGCCGGCGGCGCGCGCCGCGTTCAGGCCGGCGATAAGCCCTTGCGCCGCGGCTTCTTCATAGCCGGTCGTTCCATTGATCTGGCCAGCGAGATAGAGGCCAAGGAGCTTCAGGCACTCGAGCGTCGGCGCCAGTTCACGCGGATCGATGTGGTCGTATTCGATGGCATAGCCGGGACGCAGGACCACAGCGCGCTCAAGACCCGGCATCGAGCGGACGAGGGCGGTCTGCACGTCCTCCGGCAGCGAGGTCGAGATCCCGTTCGGATAGATCGTGTGGTCGTTAAGTCCTTCCGGCTCAAGGAAAATCTGATGGCTCTCGCGATCAGCGAAGCGCACGATCTTGTCTTCGATCGAGGGGCAATAACGCGGGCCGCGGCTCGCGATCCGGCCGGAGTACATTGCCGATCGATTAAGGTTACCGCGGATGATGGCGTGGGTCTCCGCGGTCGTCCGCGTGATGTGGCAGGCCACCTGCGGCGTCATGATTTCCGTCGTGAGCGCGGAGAAAGGCTCCGGCGGCACGTCGCCATCCTGGCGCTCAAGGCTTGCCCAGTCGATGCTCCGGCCATCGAGGCGAGGGGGCGTTCCGGTCTTCAGCCGGCCAAGCCTCAGACCGACGCGCCGGAGCGTCTCCGACAGCCCGATGCTCGACGCTTCGCCATAGCGGCCGGCGGGCGTCGTCGTCTCGCCGAGGTGGATCAGGCCGGAGAGGAACGTGCCGGTGGTGAGCACGACGGCTGCAGCGGCAATCTCGCGACCGTCCTTCAGCCGCACGCCGACGGCGCGGCCGCCTGAGGGAAGATCGTCGACGAGAAGGTCGGCGACTTCGCCTTCGACCACGGAAAGATTCGGCTGCGCTGCGATCTGGGCCTGCATGGCGGCGCGATAAAGCGTACGGTCGGCTTGCGCGCGTGGGCCGCGCACGGCAGGACCCTTTCGCCTATTCAGCACCCGGAACTGAATCCCGGCGCGATCCGCGACGCGGCCCATGAGACCGTCGAGCGCATCGACTTCCCGCACCAGATGACCCTTGCCGAGACCGCC
This sequence comes from uncultured Alphaproteobacteria bacterium, assembly GCA_963761005.1. GTDB lineage: Bacteria > Pseudomonadota > Alphaproteobacteria > Rhizobiales > Afifellaceae > DASWJZ01. The sequence goes on along the minus strand of CAVXFK010000009.1, from coordinate 59,846 downwards.
AATCGCAGGGTTGCAGGACATCTCGCCGATGGTCGCAAAACGGTGGGTGACGAGAATCGTATCGGCACCGAATCGGGCTGCAGCCGCCGCGGCCTCCGCGCCGGCATGCCCGCCTCCGACTACGATGACATCCGCCGCCGTCATCCGATCACTCGTCGTTTCACGTGGAACCCGTTACGACCGTTCTACGTGAAACCTACTTCCCGATGCAGAATTCGCGAAACAGCCGGTCGAGCACATCCTCGACGTCCACGCGTCCGCTGAGGCGCCCAATAGCGTCGCTCGCGGCCCGCAGCAAGTCCGCCTTGATTTCCGGCGAAGCGCCGGGCGCCTCGCCGAGCGCGGCAACGGCATTGTCGATCGCTTCCTTCTGGCGCTGCCGCGTGACAATTGCGTTTCCCGCGCCCATGGCATCCGCCGCAGCAGCACCAAGTCGCTCGATCAGCGCCTGAAGTCCGGCGCCTGTCACGACGGAAATGCCGTCAGCGTCGGCTTTCTTGCCGGGACTGAGATCGATCTTCGTCGCAACGCGCCACATCGGCCGCCCGGAGACGCCGGGGCAAGGTTCGGCGGGCAACGTTGCGTCTTCTAGCCAAAGAACCAGGTCGGCTGCTTCGGCCGTAAGCCGCGCTCGGCGCACTCCTTCGGCTTCCGCCGTGGAGAGGGATTCGCGCAGGCCCGCCGTATCGAACAGCAGCACCGGATAACCGCCAAGATCCAGCGGCACCTCGAGCACGTCGCGCGTCGTTCCGGCCTCGGGCGTAACGATTGCCACGTCGCGCCGCGCGAGCGCATTCAAGAGCGACGACTTTCCGGCATTCGGCCGACCAAGAATCGCGACACGGAAACCGTCGCGAATTCGCTCCGCCGTCCCCGCCCCCACCGTCGCGCTCTCCATATCGGCCTTGAGCGTCGAAATCCGATCGTCGAAACCCGCCGGCAGCGTCTCGCCCACATCGCCCTCGTCGGAGAAATCTAGGCGCGCCTCGATCTCGGCCCTGAGGTCGATGAGCTCGGCCCGCCAAGCGTCGGCCCGCTGTGCCAAGACACCGCGCGTCTGACCTGCCGCCTGACGGCGCTGAACTTCCGTTTCGGCAGCGATAAGATCCGCGAGTCCCTCGACTTCCGTAAGGTCCAGCTTGCCGTTCTCGAACGCGCGCCGGATGAATTCTCCGGGCCGGGCCAGCCGCAAGCCGAGCCCCCCGAGGACTTCGAAAATCGCCTGCACGACCGCCCGGCCGCCATGCACTTGCAGCTCGGCCATGTCTTCGCCGGTCTCGCTTCGTGGGCCCAGAAACCAGAGCACAAGGCCGCTGTCGACGATCTCCCCGTCGTCCGGCCGACGGATGCTTCTGAGCGCCGCGCGCCGCGGCTTGGGTAACGCACCGGCAACCGCCTCAAGCGCGGCCCCGGCCTTCGACCCGGAAATCCGGATCACGGCAACGCCGGACGGAACGGCGCCGCTCGAAAGTGCGTATATGCTATCCATCCGATCCCGAACGCCGAGGTACTTGTGAACCGCCTGGCCGGCTCGACCAGCCCCTACCTTCGCCAGCATGCCGACAACCCGGTCGACTGGTGGCCGTGGATACCAGAGGCTTTTGCCGAGGCGAAGCGGCGAAACACCCCCGTGCACCTCTCGATCGGCTACGCCGCCTGCCACTGGTGCCACGTCATGGCGCGCGAGAGCTTCAGCGACCCCGATACCGCCGCGCAGCTCAACCGCGATTTCGTTTCCATTAAGGTTGACCGGGAGGAAAGACCCGAGGTCGACCAGATTTACATGCGCGCCCTGCATGCGCTCGGCGAGCAAGGCGGCTGGCCGCTGACGATGTTCCTGACGCCGAACGCCGAACCATTCTGGGGCGGCACCTACTTCCCGCCGGAGCCGCGCTGGGGCCGCCCCAGCTTCCGGCAGCTGCTCGGCGCGATCGCCGCCGCCTGGTCCGCGCAGGACGAAGCGGTGATGAAGAACGTCGCCGCGCTTCGCGAGCATCTGAACCAGCCCACCACGACACCGTCTGGCGCCCCCGACCCGAGAGCCCTCGACCAAGCGGCTGAGACGATTAGCTCCGTCTGGGATTTCGCCCGCGGCAGCTTCAAAGGCGCGCCGAAGTTCCCGAACCCAGTCGTGCTCGAGCTTCTTTGGCGCTCCTATCGCCGCACCGGCGAACAACGATACCGCGACGCCGTCGTCACCACGCTCACGCATCTCTGCCAGGGCGGCATCTACGATCACGTCGGCGGCGGCTTCGCCCGTTACTCAACCGACGCCGAATGGCTCGTGCCGCACTTCGAGAAGATGCTCTACGACAACGGCCTGCTTCTCTCCGTGCTTTCCTATGCGCAGCTTGAAGCGCCACGGCCATTGTTTCGGCAGCGAATTGACGGGACCATCGCTTGGCTCATCCGCGAGATGCAGCTCTCCGGCGGCGGCTTTGCCGCGAGCCTCGATGCCGACACCGAGCACGAGGAGGGGCTGACCTACGTCTGGTCGGCCGAAGAGCTCCGCAATGCGCTCAGCGACCGCTACGCCGGCTTCGCCGAGATCTACGACGTCTCGCCCACTGGAAATTGGGAAGGCAAGACCATTTTGAACCGGCTCAAGCCAAGCTCATTCGGATGGCTCGGAGACGATCGCGAAGCCGAGCTTGCAGAAATGCGAGCCCTGTTGCTTAGCCGACGCAATAAAAGGCCGCAGCCCGCCCGCGACGACAAGGTGCTCGCCGACTGGAACGGGCTCGCGATCACCGGCCTTGCCCATGCCGCTCGCGTCAACGGCAACGAGACCGCGCACGACGCCGCGCTCGCCGCCTTCCGTTTCGTTTCGGAATTCGATGGCCGACGACGACCGGCTCGCGCATTCCGTCCTCGACGGCAATCGCGTCTTCCCCGGCATCGCCACCGACTACGCCAACATGATCCGCGCTGCGTTAGCGATCTTCGCGCTCGACGGCGACGCGAGCTTCCTCACGCGCGCGGAGGTATGGTTCGCAGCAGCGAGGCGCCATCACTTCGTCGAATCCGCCGCCGCCTACAATCTCGCTGCGGACGACGCGCCGGCGCTGATTGCAACGCCGCTGTCTTTGACCGACGAAGCCACGCCCGCGGCAACAGGCACGATGGCGACCAACGCCGCGACGCTCTTCATGCTGACGGGCAACGCGGCGTACCGCGAACACGCCGAGCGCATCCTGGCTCGCCTCGCATCCAACAATGCCGCGCGCGATGTCGTCGGTACGGCCAGCCTGCAATCCGGGTTCGACAGCCTGCTGCGCGGCCGCCTGGCACTCATCATGGGGGAGGGGGCAGAAGCCGGCACCCTGCTTGACGTGGCGCTCGCCGAGGCAGACCCGGCGCTCTTCGTCATGAAGACCGACCCAAAATTCCTTCGCCCAGGCCATCCCGCCGCCGGCAAAGTCCCGACGAAGGGAGCCGCAGCCCTATTCCTCTGCGACGCGTTCCGATGCCTGCCGGAGCTCGTCTCCGAGGACGAAGCACACGCAGCGCTTACCGAGACGCGCCGCGGCCTCGCTCGGTCTTAAGACTCAATGCGCCGGCGTAGCGTCGCGCACCGTGCCACGATGAGCGCCGTAGCGGTCTTTAGGTGTTCATCGAATCGAAGAACTCGGCGTTGCTCTTCGTCTGCTTCAGCTTGTCGAGCAGGAACTCGATCGCGTCGACCACGCCCATCGAGGAGAGGATGCGCCGCAGCACGAAGATCTTCGAGAGATCGGCCTTGGGGACGAGCAGTTCTTCCTTACGCGTGCCGGACTTCAGAATATCCATCGCCGGGAACACGCGCTTGTCGGCGACCTTGCGGTCGAGCACGATCTCGGAGTTGCCGGTGCCTTTGAACTCTTCGAAGATCACCTCGTCCATGCGGCTGCCGGTGTCGATCAGCGCCGTCGCGATGATGGTCAGCGAGCCGCCTTCCTCGATGTTGCGCGCGGCGCCGAAGAAGCGCTTCGGCCGCTGCAGGGCGTTGGCGTCGACACCGCCGGTCAGCACCTTGCCGGAGGAGGGCACCACGGTGTTGTAGGCGCGGCCGAGGCGCGTGATCGAATCGAGCAGGATGACGACGTCGCGTCCGTGCTCGACCAGGCGCTTGGCCTTCTCGATCACCATTTCCGCCACAGCGACGTGGCGCGAGGCAGGCTCGTCGAAGGTCGAGGAGATGACCTCGCCGTTAACGGTGCGCTGCATGTCGGTCACTTCCTCGGGCCGCTCGTCAATCAGGAGCACGATCAGGAAGCATTCGGGATGGTTGGCGGTGATCGAGCGGGCGATGTTCTGCAGGATCACGGTCTTGCCCGTACGCGGCTGCGCGACGATCAACGCGCGCTGACCCTTGCCGAGCGGTGCCACGAGATCGATGACGCGCGCGGTCATATCCTTCCGCGTGGCGTCCTCGACCTCCATCTTGAAGCGCTCGTCGGGATAGAGCGGCGTCAGATTGTCGAAGTGAACCTTGTGGCGCGCCTTCTCCGGATCCTCGAAGTTGATCCGGTTGACCTTGAGCAGCGCAAAGTAGCGCTCGCCTTCCTTGGGGCTCCTGATCTGGCCTTCGACCGTGTCGCCGGTCCGAAGCGAGAAGCGCCTGATCTGCGAAGGCGAAATGTAGATGTCGTCGGGGCCGGGGAGGTAGTTGGCGTCGGGTGAGCGCAGAAAGCCGAAGCCGTCCTGCAGCACTTCGACGACGCCTTCGCCGATGATGTCGACCTCGTTGTCGGCGAGCTTCTTCAAGATGCCGAACATGAGCTCCTGCTTACGGAGCGTGTTGGCGTTCTCGACCTCGTGCTCCTCGGCGAACGAGAGAAGCTCGGTAGGGGATTTGGACTTCAGGTCCTGAAGTTTCATTTCTTGCATGGATTTGTCCCGTCACGGGAAAAAGAGGCAGGGAGGGGGAGTTGAAATGCGGCAACGTTTAGATCGCCGCCGTCGAGACGCAAACGCGTCCTTGCGCGCATTTTCACACCAGCGCAAGTCCCTAGATAGCGATCCGACAGGCGTCAGACAAGCCTATTTCCCTTTTCCCTCAGAACGGCTTGACCACGACGAGGATCACGATCCCGATCATGAGGAGCGCGGGCAATTCGTTGACCATCCGGTAAAAACGCATCGAGTGCGTATTCCGGTCGTTGGCGAAGTCGCTCACCCAGCGCGCCGCAAACCCGTGATAAGCCGAGAGCAGAACGACGAGGAGAAGCTTGGCGTGAAACCAGCCGTCGCTCCAGGCGCCGATCAGCCACGCCATCCAGAGCCCGAACACCCAGGTCGCGATCATCGCCGGCGTCGCGATCATCCAAAGAAGCTTCCGCTCCATCACCTTGAACGTCTCGGATTTCTCTGAGCCCGGCGTGCTCTCCGAGTGATAAACCAGGAGCCGCGGCAGGTAGAGCAGCGCCGCCATCCAGGCAATCACCGAGATGATGTGAAGCGACTTGACCCAGAGCATCAGGCTCGCCCCCGCCGCACGCGCTCGACCAGATGCGCAACATTTTCGAGTGGCGTATCCGGCGTCACACCGTGGCCGAGATTAAAGATGTGCGGCCGTCCCTGCATCGCCGCCAGAATATTATCGATACCCTCATCGAGCGCAGCGCCACCCACAACGAGCCGAAGCGGGTCAAGGTTGCCTTGCAGCGCCGTCGGTCCAGCCACCAAGCGGCGCGCATCCTCCATCGGCAGCGTCCAATCGACAGCGACGCAATCGACACCCGTCGCTCGTGCAAAGTCACCGATTCTCGTACCGGCGCCACGCGGAAAGCCGATCACCGGGACACCGGGCCGCGCTTTCTTCACGCGCTCCACGATCGCACTGACCGGTGCGATTACCCAGCGAGAGAAACCCTCGCCATCCAGAACGCCAGCCCAACTATCGAAGATCTTCACGACATCAGCGCCGGCGTCGATCTGCCCAAGCAGGTAGCTCACCGACGCTTCGACCAGGATGTCGACCAGCCCTTGCAGCCTTTCCGGATGTTCCAGAGCAAGACGCCGTGCCGGAAGATGATCCGTCGTCCCGCAGCCGGCAATCATGTAGGTCGCGACAGTCCACGGCGCACCGCAGAACCCGATCAAGGCTTTCTCCGGCGACAAGGCCGCGCGCGTCAGTCTCACGGTCTCGAAGACAGGCGCGAGCTTTTCGACAGCCGCATGTTGATCAAGCGCCTTCAGATCGCTCGGAAGCGGGGCTAGAACCGGCCCCCGACCCTCCTCAAACCGCACCGACTGCCCAAGCGCATGCGGGACAACCAGAATATCGGAAAAGATGATCGCAGCATCAAAATCGAAGCGCTGCACCGGCTGCAGCGTCACCTGACTGGCAAGCTCCGGCGCAAAGCAAAGCTCCAGGAACGAGCCGGCCTGCCCGCGTGTCTTTCGATATTCGGGCAGATAGCGCCCTGCCTGCCGCATGATCCAGATCGGAGGAGGGGCGAATGCCTCACCGGAGAGGACCCTAATGAGTTTTGAGCGATCACCCACGCGGCAGCAATCTTCCTTAATAGAGTCTTAACGAGACTATCTTCTGTTGCTTAGGCTTGGATTAGAGGGATTGTCGGTTCTCCACAATCCGCCCGGGCTTTTCTCCAGGCCCTGCCGAGTTATCCGCAGATGGATAAGTCCGCGGGAAACGTAGCACCTGCGTCGGCGACCCCTAGCTCCACCGGCGCTTTCGATCCTTCTCTGTCCAAGGCCGACCTGTGGACGAATCTCGTTTCTGCCTAGATCAACGGCAGCGAGCAACGCTGTCCCCAGAGGGTCTAGGTGTTGAAGCTTTTCATGGAAGCGGTATCGCCATGCAGTCGGTTCCGGCTAGGAAGGGGGATGGCGGGTATTCTCCACAGGATCGCGTGTGCCAACACCTCGGTATTTCCATCTGCACCTCGTCTCCGACGCGACCGGCGAAACGCTGATCGCCGTCGCTCGCGCGGCAGCGGCGCAGTACAAGCACACGCACGCCATTGAACATATCCATTCGCTGGTGCGCACACCGGCTCTGGTTGAGCAGTCGCTGGTCGAGATCGAGGAATCGCCGGGGATTGTCCTTTACACGCTGGTCGACCCTGCCCTGGCGACCCTGATCGAGAGCGGCTGCCGCAATCTAGGCGTCCCTTGTGTATCGGTGCTCGATCCCGTTCTCACCGCGCTGCAGGCCTATCTTGGCACACGCTCAGCCGGCCGGGTCGGTGCCCAGCATGTCCTCGATGCTGAGTATTTCCGCCGCATCGAAGCTCTGAACTTCACGCTCGCGCATGACGACGGCCAGCACTTCGAGGCAATCGACGAAGCCGACGTCGTGCTCGTTGGCGTGAGCCGCACGTCCAAGACCCCGACCTCGATCTACCTCGCGAACCGCGGGATCAAGACGGCGAACATTCCGCTCGTTTTCGGTACGCCGATCTCGCCAGCGCTCGAGACCGCACGGAAGCCGCTGGTCGTTGGCCTGATCGCGAGTCCCGACAGGATCGTACAGGTCCGCCAGCATCGTGTGCTCGCGATGAAGTCGGACGAGCTGACCGAATCCTACGTCGATCGGAATCGCGTGACGGAAGAGCTTGCCTGGAGCCGAAAGCTCTGCGCGCGGCATGCTTGGCCCGTCATCGACGTAACGCGGCGTTCGATCGAGGAGACCGCAGCGGCTGTGATTGCGCTTCTTGCCGCACGGAAACCAGTATGAAGAAAGCCTTCGTCGTCGGCTGGCCGATCGCGCATTCGCGCTCGCCGCTGATCCACCGCTTCTGGCTGAAACGATATGGCATCGAAGGCGACTACATCGCCGAGGCCGTACCTCCGGGCGCGATCGATGCTTTTTTGAGGGACTTTCCGGAGAAGGGCTACATCGGCGGCAACGTGACGCTGCCGCACAAGGAGGCGGCGTTCCGGGCAGCGCCGTCGACGACCATGGTTGCGCGAAAGCTCGAAGCGGCAAACACGCTCTGGCTCGAGGACGGAAAGCTACACGCCGACAACACCGATGCGCATGGCTTCGTCGCCAACCTCGACGATCGTGCCCCGGACTGGCGGAAAGGAAGCGCGGCAGTGGTGATCGGTGCCGGTGGCGCCTCGCGGGCCGTGCTCTACGCGTTGATCGAGGCAGGGCTCGGCAAGATCACGCTTCTGAACCGCACGGTCGAACGCGCTCAAGTGCTGGCAAGGCATTTCGCCGGACCGATCCACGCCGTGGGGCTGGACAAGCTGGCAGATGCGCTCGCCGAGGCGGATCTCGTCGTCAATGCCAGCTCCGCGGGCCTGCACGACGGCGCCGGACTCGATATTCCGTGGAACGCCGCGAAGAAGGACGCGGTTGCCACCGATCTTGTCTACGTCCCGCTCGTGACGCCCTTCCTTGAGGGCGCGGGGCAACGGGGGCTTACCATTGTCGACGGGCTCGGCATGCTACTCCATCAGGCGGCGCCGGGTTTCGAGCGCTGGTTCGGTGTGCGCCCGGTCGTGGACGAAGAGCTCCGCGCGCATGTCGTCGCCGATCTCAAAAGGTGAGGGATGATGATTCTCGGCCTCACCGGATCGATCGGCATGGGCAAGAGCACGACGGCGAAGATGTTCGCCGCGCGCGGCGTCCCCGTTCACGATGCCGACGCCGCTGTGCATCGCTTCTATCACGGCGCCGCCGTCACACCGATCGCCGAAGCTTTTCCGGGCGTTGTCGAAGGCGGGGTCGTCGATCGCAGCCGGCTTGCCGAGCGGGTCGTCGACAATGCCGAGGCGCTTGAGCAGCTTGAAGCCATCGTGCATCCGCTCGTGCGTGAGAGCCAGAGCAGCTTCCTGGCGAAGACACGCGCCGAGCAGCGGCGGCTTGTGCTTCTCGATATTCCACTTCTCTTCGAGACCGGCGCCGAGGGACGAGTCGACGCGATTGTCGTCGTCAGCGCCGATCGAGCGATTCAGAGGGAGCGCGTGCTTGCCCGGCCGGGCATGACCGAGGCTCGGCTCAATGCGCTTCTGGCACGTCAGGTCTCCGACGAAGAGAAGCGCCGGCGCGCGCATTTCCTCGTCGATTCCGGACGCGGAATGGAAGCCGCCCGCCGCGCGGTCGACGCGATCCTCGCCGCGGTCGCCTTCGCGCTTTGAATCGGCTGGGGAGGGGACGCGCGCGCTCTTGCGCTTCGCGTCCATCCGACCGAAAAGGCGCTTCATGCGGGAAATCGTTTTCGACACCGAAACGACCGGCCTCGACCACACGAACGGCGACCGGTTGATCGAGATCGGCTGTGTCGAGCTCCTGAACCACATCCCGACCGGGCGGACCTTCCACCGCTACATCAATCCGCGCCGCGCCGTCTCCGAAGGTGCAGCATCGGTGCACGGATTGACGGACGACTTTCTGCGCGGCCAGCCGGCATTCGAGGAGGTCGCCGATTCCTTCACGGAATTCGTCGGCGACAGCCAGCTCGTGGCTCACAATGCCGGATTCGACCGCGGCTTCATCAATATGGAGCTAGGCCTTTGTGGCCGTGCACAGTTCAAGGACCAGCGCTTCGTCGACACGTTGCTTCTGGCCCGCCGTCGCCACCCGAACGGACCGAACAGCCTCGACGCGCTCTGCGCGCGCTACGGCATCGACAACAGCGCGCGCACGTTGCACGGCGCGCTCCTCGACGCGGAGATTCTGGCGGAAGTCTATCTGGAGCTACTTGGCGGCCGGCAGGCGACGCTGGCGCTCGGAACACTCCGCCGCGACGGCGGGACATTCGCGCCCACACGCAGCATCGAGGCGCGTCCGCGCCCGCTTGCACCGCGGCTGACGCCGGACGATGCGCGCACACATGCGGCCTTCGTCGCGGGGCTCGGGAATGCGCCGGTGTGGTCGCGCTATCTCGGGGCAGCGACGGCCGGCCAGGCGGCCTGAGGCGTCAGCTCGGCTGCGGTGCCTGTTGTTGCTGCGCGGCCTGCGCCACGCGCTGCCGATAGAGCCCGGCGAAATCCACCGGATCGATCAGGAGCGGTGGAAAGCCGCCCTGCCGCGTCGCGTCGGCGAGTATCTGCCGGGCGAACGGGAAGAGCAGTCGCGGGCACTCGATCAGAAGCAGCGGGTGAAGGTGCTCTTGCGGCACGTTACGGATCTGGAAGAGCCCGGCATAGGTGAGCTCGGCGATGAAAAGCGTCTCGTTGGCGCGGCTTGCTTTCGCCTCGAGCTTGATCTCGACCTCGAAGTCCGTCTGCGACTGCGGGCGCGCATTGACGTTGACGTTCACGTCGAGGCTCGGCGCCGCGTCGGCCGGCCTGAGCGAGTGTGGCGCTGCCGGGTTCTCGAAGGAGAAGTCCTTTACGTATTGGCCGAGCACATGAATGCCTGGGCCCTGCGCCTGGTCCTGATTGGGTGCGGGTCCAGTCTCACCGCCGTTTCCGGTCGCCTCGGCCATTCTTCTTGCCTCTTCGGTTCGGGCGCCCGCCTAGCACGGGTGAGGCGAACAATCTACGCCTCAGGACCGCCGCGAAGCCGCCATGGGCTGTTGGGGTTCGGAGCCGTTCTCTCACGGCTCCGACCGTATTCGCGATGATCGAGGTCAACGACCGGTCCGGTATCGGCGGGCGATGACGAAGTGTTGACGGTTCTGACCGCGACGCGGCTCCGAACAGCCTGAAAGATCCGCTCGCGGACGAAGGGCACGAAGAGGAGCAACCCGGAGAGATCGGTCAGGAACCCGGGGAGAATGATAAGAAGCGCAGCGAAGGCAAGGAGTGCGCCCTCCGCGAGCGGTCGCGCTGGCGGCCGGTCCGCCGCCAGTTCCTCCCTGACGCGCATCAGCGTCGCGACCCCCTGTCGGCGGAGAAGCAGCACCCCGGCAACCATGCCGAGAAGAACCAGACCCAGCGTTGGCAGCACGCCGATCACTTGGCCGACCAGAATAAAGCCCGCAATCTCGCCAAGAACGAGGGCGAGAAATACGAGTGAAAAGGGTATCCGCACGGGCTGCTCCTTGCCCTCCATATGGGAGAGGCCGGCAAGGCTCGCAAAGGATTAAGGATGCGTTCGCTGGACTTAACCTGAAAGGAGCTTACATTGGACCCTGGGAAAAGGCGCCACCGCCGCGCTGCGCCGTAAGTTTGTGAGCCCACGCCCTCTATGAGCGGATTTTTCGACGTCTATTCGATCATTTTCCTGATCATCGCCGTCGTCATTTTCATGCGGCTCGGCAGCGTGCTCGGCCGTCGCACCGGCAACGAGCCCTCACCCTACGAGACGCGCGTGAAGACGCCGCAAGGTGGTGCGCGGAACGATAACGTCGTGGCGCTCCCTCCGCGCGAACGCGGCTCGACTGCACAGAGCGACACGGCAGGTCTCGAGACGCTTTCCCGGCATGCAGCACCTGGCACGCCCGTTCATGATGGGCTCGTCGCCATCAGCAAGGCCGCGCCGGATTTCGAACCGGAGCATTTCCTGACCGGCGCCAAGGCCGCCTATGAGATGATCGTCACAGCCTTCGCGCAGGGCGATCGCACGACGTTGAAGAACCTTCTTGCGCCCGATGTCTATGATGGGTTCATCGCCGCCATCACCGAGCGCGAGAAGAAGGAGCAGAAGGCCGAGCTGACTTTCGTCGGTATCGAGGAAGCCAAGATCGTCGGCGCCGAGCTCGACGGAAAGAACGCGCGCATCTCGCTCAGGTTCCTCGCCGAGCTCATCACCTGCCTGCGCGACAAGGACGGCAACGTGGTCGAAGGCGACGCGACCGAGGTGCAGACGATCCGCGACGCCTGGACGTTTGCGCGCGACGTGACTTCGCGCGATCCGAACTGGAAGCTTGTCGCAACCGAGGCCGTCTGACCCCGCCAGCCGGACGGCCGCATGAATCGCGCCGGCACCCGTTCCGAACCAGCCTCGGATACCGCGCTGCTCGCGAAGATCGACTTTTCCGATATCCCTTCTTGGCGCGACGACGATCACTTCGCGGCATTTCGGACATTTCTTGTGGGGGCCGCGGCGATTGCGCAGAGGCCACCGAAGACACGCGCGCTCGGCATCGACGGCGACGGCCTGCAACGGATCGCGCAAGCGGCGCTTGCGACAGAGCCACTTGCCACGCCTGAAGCAGCGCGTGCCTTTTTCGAGGAGAACTTCGTCCCGCATCGCATCGGCGCGCCGGGCTTCGTCACCGGCTACTTCGAGCCGGAAGTCGCCGCAAGCCGCACGCCGACAAAGCGCTTCACGGTGCCGCTTCTTCGCCGTCCCTCCGACCTCGTCGACGTGACCGATGCAAATCGTCCGTCCGGTTGGGATCCGGAAATTAGGTTCGCAAGGAAGATGGAGCAGGGCATCGAGCCCTTCCTCGACCGCGCAGCCATCGAAGAGGGCGCGCTCGCCGGCCGCGGACTCGAGATCGCCTTTATCGAAGACCCGGTCGACGGGTTCTTCATCCACGTGCAGGGGTCGGCGCGGCTTCGCCTCGTCGAAGGCGGGACGCTCAGGATCGCCTTTGCCGCAAAATCTGGCCATCCCTACACTTCGATCGGAGGGCTCGCGGTCGAACGCGGCTTGCTTCCGCGCGAGCGCGCCGACAAGGACGGGCTCGAGGCTTGGCTCAAACGGAGCCCGAAAGCCGCGCGAACGCTGATGCGCGAGAACCGCTCCTACATCTTCTTCCGGGAGGCGACGCTTGCCGAGACGGATGGGCCGCTCGGTGCCGCCGGCGTGCCGCTGACCGCGCTCCGCAGCCTCGCGGTGGATCGTGCGCTTCACACGTTTCAGACGCCGATCTGGGTTGACGCGTCGGACCTGACGGAGCCTGAGCCGGGGAAGCCGTTTCGCCGGCTGATGATCGCGCAGGACACGGGCTCCGCCATCGTTGGGCCGGCGCGCGGCGATATCTTCTTCGGTTCGGGTGCGGAGGCGGGCTCTCGCGCAGGCCGCGTGCGTCACCGGGCGGCGATGATCGTGCTTGTCCCGAGAACGAGCGGCGAATGACGCGCCGGCTGACGGACGACGAGCACGCGCTTTGGGTGCGGCTGCGCGAGACGGTGAAGCCGCTCAAACGCCGCGCCGCGAAGCCCGCGCACGAAGCGCCCGCGGCGCGCTCTCCAAAGATCGACCGCGACAAAACTCTGTCCAGGAACCCGCAGACTTCGGTCCCGCTGAAACCCGCGAATGCTCAGCCTTCGCTCGCACCATTTGAGGAGAAGACGCTGCGGCGTCTCGCGCGCGGTCTGGTCGAGATCGACGCGCGGATCGATCTTCACGGAATGCGGCAGGAGCGGGCGCACGCCGCGCTCGCCGCGTTCCTTCGTCGCCAGCAGGCTGCGGGGGCGCGCATCGTTCTTGTCGTCACCGGCAAAGGGAGACCGGGAAGCGAGGGCCGCGGTGTGCTTCGCGAGAGCGTGCCGCGCTGGCTAGCCGGCAGCGAGTTCCGCCACCTCGTCGTCGGCTTCGAGGAGGCGAACCGCCGCCACGGCGGCGCCGGCGCGCTCTATGTCAGGATCAGGCGGCGGCGAGAGGGCACTCGTCCGCCGACGGCTGCGGGTTGACGGCGTAGCGGCTCGCGTCCGCGCCGTAATAATCGACGTAGCGCGAGGCGATTTGAGCGACCGGCAGCACCATCAGCACGTCCGTCGTGCCGAACTGATGGTCGATGACGGCGCCGTCACCGACCGTTGCGCCAAGCCGAAGATAGCCTTTGACGAGCGGCGGCAGCGCGCGGAGCGCCATCCTCGGGTCGATCGCTTCGCGCGGCATGCGGTCCATCGGAACGCGCCGACCTTCGCGCGCGCCGACCGACCATTCCGTCGAAGCACGCGCATGGTGATGGAGGAACGAAAGCGGCAGCGCGAGCGCGTCTGGATCGCTGCCCGCAAGGCTTGCACAGCCGAGCATCACGTCGATGCGGTGCATGCGCACATAGGCCCATACACCATGCCAGAGGAGCTCCAGCGCGCGCCGATTGCGGTAAGCGGGAAGGATGCAGGAGCGCCCGAGTTCCAGGAAACGGAGTTCCGGCATGCGCGAAAGAAGCGGTGCGACATCGAACTCTCCGGCGCTATAGAAACCGCAATACTGCGCGGCGATTTCGTCGCGGAGCACGCGGTAGGTGCCGACGATTCTCGAGCCGAAGCGCGACTGCGGATAGGCGTGGTCGACGACGAGAACGTGGTCGCAGAATTTGTCGAAGCGGTCCGCGTCGCGCCGTGTCTGACGCGTGCGCTGATCCGGCACCGCCGACATCTCCTCGTAGAAGATCTCGTAGCGAAGCGCCTGCGCGCGCCGCACTTCGAAAGCATTGGCGGCGATACGCACCTCGAGATCGCCGAGGCGGCCGAGCGAGAGGCTGCGCCGGGGAGCCGGCCAGGAGAGGACGTTTGACTTGACGATCCGCGCAAGCGCGCGGTCGGTACCAGCTGCAATCGACGGTTTGAAACGCCGCACGAGGTTGCGAGGCGAGAGCAGCCCGCCCGCCGTCACCCGTTTGCCCCGTGCTGTGGTGACCGGTGCCTGTGCCTTTGGTCCGCTAAGTGCATCCGTTCCCCCCGCGGAGCGAATCGCTTTCGGAATGATCGTATCGGAATAGTCGCGATGGATTACGCTTCCACGACAGTCCGGACGGAAGCTTTGGCCCTGCCTCAGGCGGCCATCTCCAACTCCGGCGGCAGCGCACGATAGGCGAGCGCCTCGGCGACGTGAATGCGCGCCACCGTTTCCACGCAGTCGAGATCGGCGAGCGTGCGCGCGAGCTTCAGCACGCGATGGTAGCCGCGCGCTGTGAGGGCCATCGAGGCCGCGGCGTCTTCAAGAAGCCGCATGCCGGCACGCTCCGGCGCCGCAACCTTCTCGATCAAATCGGCGCCTGCCTGTGCGTTCGAGCGGATGCGGCTTCTCCCGAGCGCCTTGTAGCGCTCCGCCTGTATGCTCCGCGCTGCGGCGACGCGCTCGGCAACCTCGGCGCTTGTCTCGCTCGGGGCCGGCCGGATCAGGTCGGTGGCGGCGAGCGCCGGCACTTCGATGCGGATGTCGATGCGGTCGAGCAGCGGGCCGGAGATGCGCGCCTGGTAGTCGGCCGCACAGCGTGCGCCCCGGCGGCAGACATGGCCGGGCTCGCCGGCCTTGCCACAGCGGCACGGGTTCATCGCCGCGATCAGTTGGATGCGCGATGGGTAGGCGATGCGATAGTTGGCGCGCGCCACCATCGTCTCGCCGGTCTCGAGCGGCTGACGCAGTGAATCGAGTACCTGCGGCGAGAATTCCGGCAGCTCGTCGAGGAAGAGGACGCCGTTATGCGCGAGCGACACTTCGCCCGGCCGCGCGCGCACGCCGCCGCCGACCATCGCCGCCATCGAGGCGGAATGATGCGGCGCACGGAACGGCCGCCGGTCGGAGAGCTTGCCGTCGGTGAGCTCACCGGCGATCGAGGCGATCATCGAGATTTCCAGGAGCTCGCGCGGCGTAAGCGGCGGCAGGATGGAGGGGAGGCGCGCGGCGAGCATCGATTTCCCCGCGCCGGGAGGCCCGATCATCAGCATGTTGTGGCCGCCGGCCGCGGCGATTTCGAGCGCCCGCTTGGCGCTCTCCTGGCCCTTGATGTCCTTCATGTCGGGGATGTCGGCGCGGCCGGAGCGGATCGCCGGCTCTGGACGCTTCAGGACCTGGATGCCGCGGAAATGATTGGCGAGCGAGATCAGGCTGTCGGGCGCGACGATGGCGAGTGTCTCGCCTGCCCACGCGGCTTCCGGCCCGCAGGCGCCGGGGCAGATCAGCGCGCGCGAAAGCGCGTTTGCGCTGATCGCCGCGGGAAGCACGCCGGCGACCGGCGTGACGCGCCCGTCGAGCGCGAGCTCGCCGAGCACGACGTGGTCGGAGATCGAATCGGAAGCGACAGCGCCCATCGCCACCATCAGCCCGAGCGCGATTGGAAGGTCGTAGTGGCTGCCTTCCTTCGGCAGGTCGGCCGGGGCGAGGTTGACGGTGATCCGCTTTGCGGGAAGTGCGAGGCCCGAGGCATGCAGCGCCGCGTGCACGCGCTCGCGGCTCTCAGCGACCGCCTTGTCGGGGAGCCCGACGATGTTGAAGACCGGCTTTCCCGGCGTCATCAGCACCTGGACGTCGACGGGAATCGCCTCGATCCCCTGAAATGCGACGGTGGTGATGCGCGCGACCATTTGGGTGCCCCCGAACCCGACGTCGCTACCTTAGGTGCAAATGGCGCAAGCCGTCAAGAACGAAAGAAGAACAGCCGCATGGCGACATGCGACTCCGGCTGAGGGCGGCGTTGCCGTAGGACGCTTTGCTCCGACGCGGCTCAGTTGCGAGAGGATTTTGCCTCTGCGCCGCGACTTTGAGTTTCCTGGAATTATCGCCGTTCCCGCGGAACGGCTAAGAGATTGAGCGTTCGTGTTCCGGCTGGGCAAGCGGGCGGGCGCAAAGGCGGTGCAGCATGGCAAAGGTCATTGAGCTTGAGCGGCAGGTTTTCGTCGCGCCGCAGCTTGTCGAGGACGATTTCGCCGAGATCGCCGCCCGCGGCTTCCGCTCAGTCGTGAACAACCGCCCGGACGGCGAGGCGGTAGATCAGCTGCCAAATGACGTGGCGGAAATGGCCGCGCTTCGCCATGGGCTTGTGTTCCGCTACCTGCCGGTCGCGAATGCGAACGTGACCGACGACGATGTCGTCGATTCCTTCACGCAGCTTCTGGATGATCTTCCGCGCCCGGTTCTCTTCTACTGCCGCACCGGTACGCGCTGCTCGGTGCTTTGGGCGCAGGCGGCGGTCGCGCGGCTCGGCGTCGATCGCACTTTGGAGATCGTCACCAAGGCTGGCTATGACCTTGAGCCGCTTCGTGAGCATCTCGCGGAGCGCGAAGAGAGCGCGACTTCCCGCGACGGCGCCACTGCGGACCAGGATCTCGCAGAACTGTCACTTGCGGGCTGAGCATTTCTCCAGCTGCGCTTACCAGCGCCCGCCGAGCTGGACGACGACGACAATCGCGAGCCCCATCCGAGGCTCACAACTTCAATGCGACGGCAAGCAGGCAGCCGACGGCGGTCGCAATCAAGATCCAGTCGAGCGCTGACCAGTGCCGCATGAGCCAACGAGGCGGCTCGCGCAAACGCGGTGCCGTGCGCACCAGCCAGACGACGCCGATCAACAACCAGTCGAGAAAGAAGCCGAGCAGGAAGAACACCGCATGTTCGCCCTGCGCCAGCGCGAGGAAGAGAGCGGCGACTCCCATGCCGCACGCCACGAAGAGAACGTACCAGCCGGCGGCGATGTAGGATTTCTTGGCGAACTCTCTGGTGATGCGCGGGTCGCTGCGCATCTGCCTGATCGCGAATCCCATGGCCAACAGCACCGCAACCATGGTCGCGAATTCGCCGAACGATGACATCGGCCTGTCCGCGTCAGCCGACTTTTTCCTCCATCGCATCCCAGAAGAGGCTGGCAATATCGACGCCGCCGAAGCGCTTCACTTCGCGAATGCCGGTCGGCGAGGTGACGTTGATCTCGGTCAGGTAATCGCCGATCACGTCGATGCCGGTAAGAAGCAACCCGCGCTTCTTCAGCTCCGGTGCGAGCGCCTCGCAGATCTCGAGGTCGCGCTTCGTCATCTCGCTGGCGACGGCCTTTCCCCCGACATGCATGTTGGAGCGCGCGTCGCCCATCGCCGGGATGCGGTTGATCGCGCCGACCGCTTTTCCATCAATGAGGATGATGCGCTTGTCGCCCTGCCGCACCGCGGGGAGATAACGCTGCACGACGAACGCCTCGCGGAAGCGCTCGAGGAAGAGCTCGAGCAGCGCCGAAAGATTCTCGTCGTCCTCGCGCAGCCGGAACACCGCGGCGCCGCCGTTGCCGTAAAGCGGCTTCAGGATGATGTCGCCGAACTCGTCGCGGAAGTCGCGGATCGTGTTGGCGTCGCGCGTGATGAGCGTCTCCGGCATCAGCTCCGGGAACATCGTCACGAAGAGCTTTTCCGGGGCGTTCCGCACCTCCACGGGGTCGTTGGAGACGAGCGTCGCCGGATGGATGCGCTCAAGAAGATGCGTCGTCGTGATGTAGGCCATGTCGAAGGGCGGGTCCTGGCGCAACAGCACCACGTCGAAGCCGGAGAGGTCGGCGGTTTCCGCCGGGCCGAGCGTAAAATGATCGCCCTTCAGATCGCGCACCTTGACGGGCTCGACCCGAGCCTCGACGCGGCCCTGGCGCATGGCGAGGCGGTCCGGCGTGTAGTGAAAGAGCGTGTGCCCGCGCCGCTCGGCTTCGAGCATCAGCGCGAAGGTTGTGTCGCCGGCGATGGTGACTTTCGAGATGTGGTCCATCTGGACCGCGACGTTGAGCGTCATGAAGGGCTCCTTGGCGCCTTCGCGTTAGCCGCGCCGGGATCGGAGTGCAATCAAAAGACCTTGCTGAAGCCGGGCCGGAACGCGTCGGGGATGTGGCGCGGCAGCCGCCAGGGCTGGACGAGCACCATGTCGTAGCGAAGATTGAGGCCGCTTGCCGCCGGGTGCTTCGCCAGCCAGAGGTCGGCGGCATCGGCGATGCGCCGCTCCGATTGCGGACCGACCGACTCCAGCGCATCGCGTTGAAGCGCGCGCGCCTTCACTTCGACGAAGGCGATCATCCGCCCGCGCTTCACGATTAGGTCGATTTCGCCGAGCGGGGTCTTGTACCTTCGCGCCAGCGGACGAAAACCTTTGACGACAAGCAGAAGCATCGCCGCCAACTCGGCGACATGGCCGTGGCGATAGGCGGCGCGGCGCTTCTCCGAAATGTCGTGCGGCGCGGTGCGCTGACGCGCCATCAGCCTTGGCTCTTGAGCGCGAGCGCGCGCTGGTAGAGCGCGCGCCGCGAAATCCCGGTCGCATCGGCAACATCCTGCGCCGCTTCCTTGACGCCCATCCTGCGGAGCGCGTCACGGAGCGCTGCATCGACGTCGACAGCGTCGGGCGGAGGCGCTTCTGCAGGCGGCGCGACGAGAACGACAACCTCGCCCTTCACCGAGGCGCCTTCGTAGCGCGCGGCGAGCTCCGCGAGTGTGCCGCGGTCAAAGGTCTCGTGGATTTTGGTGACCTCGCGGCAGAGCGCGGCCATGCGCTCGCCTCCAAGCTCGGCAAGCGCATCGGTGAGGAGTGCGCCGACGCGGTTCGGCGATTCGAAGAAGACGAGTGTCGCCGGCACTGCGGCGATGGAGCGAAGCGCCTTCCGCCGTGCAGCCGATTTCGTCGGCAGAAAGCCGACGAAGAGGAACTGGTCGGTCGGAAGGCCGGCGGCGGAGAGAGTCGCGACAATGGCGGAGGACCCCGGTATCGGGATGACGCGATGACCGGCCGCCGCGGCGTCTTTGACGAGCGCCGCACCCGGATCGGAGAGAAGCGGCGTTCCGGCGTCGGAAACAAGCGCGACTGAGCGTCCTTCGGCGAGCGTTTCGAGCAAGCGGCGATGCGCGGCAGGGCCGCTGTGCTCGTGATAGGCCGTGACCTTCGCCGAGATTCCATAGCGGTCGAGGAGCCGCCGCGTCACGCGCGTATCCTCGCAGGCGACAAGGTCGGCGGCGGCGAGCGTGTCGAGCGCGCGGAGGGTCACGTCCGTGAGATTTCCAATCGGGGTCGCCACCACATAGAGCCCTGCGGGAAGAGACGGCGCGGCGAAGAACACGCCGCGAATATGATAGCCGCGCTTCGCGTCGCCTCCCTCCGGTCCGGTTGTCCCCATTTTCCCGCAATCCTCTACGCGCCCGGCCGTTCTGCTTGCCGCTTGCCGCAAGACTCCGTAGCCTCGGCGTTTGCCGCTTGAGGCTATGAAAGGAGCGTGCGCTTGTCACGCTGCGGCCTGTCCTGGGGAATCGGCCGCGTCCTTCGCATTTTCGGATGCGTGGCCGTGGCGGCCATGCTCGCCGCCTGTTCGAGCATCAATTTCGGAAGTCTCAACCTAGGCGGCGGCTCGACTAAAAGCCGCTCGCTGATCGGGTCGGGCGGCGTCAGGGTCGCTCTCCTTCTGCCGCAAAGCGCGAGCGGAAACGGCGGAGAGACGGCGCGCGCCTTCCGCAACGCCGCCGAGCTTGCGATGCACGATTTCCCGAACGCCGGCATCCAGATCGCCGTCTACGACACGCGCGGCACGCCCGCCGGCGCGCAGGCCGCCGTCGGTGCCGCGCTCGGCGAAGGTGCTGAGATCATCTTGGGACCGGTTTTCGGAAGCTCCGTGTCGGCGATCGCGCCGGCCGCGCGCCAAGCCGGCGCTCCCGTTGTCGCCTTCTCCTCGGATGCGAGCGTCGCCGGGCCGGGCATCTATCTCCTGAGCTTCTTGCCGTCCGACGACGTGCGTCGCATCGTCTCCTACGCGGCAAGCCAGGGCCGAAAATCGTTCGCCGCGCTTCTTCCCGCCAACGCTTATGGCGCCGTCGTGGAGGGGGCGTTCCGCAGCGCCGTCGCCGCCGCGGGCGGGCGCATCCTCGCGATCCAGTCCTATCAGCCGACCGCTGACGACCTGCGCGCGAAGACCGCGGCGGTCGCGCAGGTCGCGACGCAGATCGACGCGATCTTCGTTCCCGATACCGGCGACGTCGTGCCGACGATCGCCGCAGAACTCGCGGCCGACGGTGTCACACGCGACAAGGTGAAGTTCCTCGGCTCGGGACAATGGGATGACCAGCGAATCGTGAACAACGCGGCGCTCGTCGGAAGCTGGTTCCCGGCGCCGACGAAGGACGGCTTCGGGGATTTCGCGCGGCGCTACCAGGCGGCCTATTCATCGCCGCCGCCGCGAAACGCCACGCTCGCCTATGACGCGACTGTGCTCGCCGCGGGACTTGTGCGCCAGTATGGCGCAGAGCGATTCCAGGCTTCGGTGCTGACCAGCCCGAACGGCTTCGGCGGCGTCGACGGCATCTTCCGATTCCTTCCGTCGGGCCTGACCGAGCGGCGGCTTGCGGTCTACGAAGTGACGGGTGACGGAGCCCGTGTCATTTCGCCGGCGGCACGGAGCTTTGCCGCCGGCGGCTGAGCCGCAAGCACGGCCGCGCCACGGCTTGCCAATTCTGCGGCGATGGCCCATGTAGCGCGCAATCGACTTTGGCCGGACGACCTGGGCCGTATCGCCTTCGCTAGAGCGGGCGCACGTTCAGAACTCTTCCAAAATCGACTGAGCCGGCGAGGCCGCAAGAAAAGCGACCTGCGACCACGTGCACACCGTCTAACGAAAGGACATTCGATGCGTACAGGCACGGTGAAATTCTATAACAGCCAGAAAGGCTTCGGCTTCATTCAGCCTGACGACGGCGGCAAGGATGTGTTCGTCCACGCGACTGCGATCGAGCGCGCCGGAATGCGCGGCCTCGTCGAGGGCCAGAAGATCGGCTTCGACGTCGAAGTGGACCGCCGCAGCGGCAAGGACGCCGCCGCGAACCTGCAGCAGGTTTGAGTGGAGCCGGGCGCGGCTACCCGCGTCCCGTGCTACCTTGGCCATCGCCGAGGAGGCGGTGGCCGCCAAGTGAAAGGTCATAGTTAGCGGATGGCAAAGGAAGAGCTGATCACTCTTGAAGGGCTCGTGACCGAGCTCCTCCCCGACGCGCGCTTTCGGGTGAAGCTGGACACCGGCCACGAGATCATCGCCTACACGGCCGGCCGCATGAAGAAGCACAGAATCAAGACGCTCGCCGGCGATCGGGTGACGGTCGAGATGTCGCCCTATGACCTTGAGAAGGGCCGGCTCGTGTTCCGCCACAAGGACGAGCGCGCATCGACTTCGTCCCCGTCGAGGGCCCCCCCGCGCCGACCGTTCCGCCGCCGCTGACGAGGGCTTGCGCGAATCGCGCGAAGCCGCCAGATTGGGGCCCCACGCAACAACGGAAAGGAGGTGATCCAGTGTCTCATTGTCATGCCCCGCGGTCACGGGACTCAAGGACCTGGACTCTCGCCTCTGACGGGATCCGCGCCGCCTGAAACGCGGCAAGGCCGCGAAACCTACCGCGGACCGACAATGGAAGGGCCGCCCGATCGGGCGGCCCTTCGTCATTTCCTGACGCAGCAACGTGACGAAGCGGAAGTGCCGGCGCTCAGGCCGCGAGGTCGGCGACGACGGAATCGAGGACCAGCCATCCGTCGTGCGTGGTGCGGAGCCGCCCGTCGCCGCACGGCTCGATGAAGCCGTGCTCGCGCAAGAACGCGATCCGCGCCGGCGAGAAGTCGCGTCCGCTCATGGTGAGATAGCGGTTGGCCGCGATACCCTCGCGGAGCCTGAGCCCCATCAGCAACATCTCGTCCGCGGCTTCCTCAAGCGTCAGCGCCTCGTCGGCGACAAGTCCGTGGCCGTCCCGCTCCACGGCCTGAAGCCAATGCTCAGGATGCTTCTCGGTCATCGTGGCGCGCTTCCGTCCGTCGACATAGAGGCGGCCGTGTGCGCCGGGGCCGACACCGATATAGTCCTGGTAGCGCCAATAGGTGAGGTTGTGGCGCGACTCCGCTCCGGGCGCTGCGTGGTTGGAAATCTCGTAAGCAGGGAGCCCGGCGGCTCCGGAGACCGCCTGCGTCAGCGCATAGAATTCTGCGGCCAACGGCGGCGGTGGGATCTTGAGCTTGCCGGCTTCGTGCAGGCGGAAGAACGGCGTCTCCGGCTCGATGGTGAGCTGGTAGAGCGAGAGATGATCCGCGGCGAGCGCGATCGCCTCATTGAGCTCTGCTTCCCAGCCGCGGAGCGTCTGCCCCGCTCGCGCATAGATCAGGTCGAAGGAGAGACGCGGGAAGGTCTTGCGCGCAAGCTCGATCGCCGCCCGGCCTTCCGCGACGTTGTGGATGCGGCCGAGCGCCTGCAGAGCCGCGTCGTCGAGCGACTGCACGCCGAGCGAAAGCCGATTGACGCCCGCCGCCCGGTAGCCGCGGAAGCGCTCCGCCTCGGCGCTTCCCGGATTGGCCTCGAGCGTGATCTCGGCGTCGGGCGCGACCGACCAGAGGCCCGCGATCCGATCGAGGATGGCGCCGACGGTCGAGGCCTGCATCAGTGAGGGTGTGCCGCCGCCAAAGAAGATCGAAGTGACCTCACGCCCGGGCGTCAGCGCCGCGAAGTGCGAAAGCTCGCGCACAAAGGCCGTGGCGAATCGCTCCTGATCCGGCGGCTCATGGCGGACGTGGCTGTTGAAATCGCAGTAGGGGCACTTCGCCGCGCAGAACGGCCAGTGCACGTAGACGCCGAACGCCGTCGCGCTTTCCAAGATCGGGGTCGCGACACTCATACACCTACTCCAGAAACGGCATCTACTCCAGGAAACGGCGGGCGAAGCGTGCAAAGGCGCGCGCGCGATGCGACAGCGCATCTTCTTTGCTCAACCCGCGTTTTTCCTCGGCGCTCATCTCGCCGAAGGTAGCCGAATGCCCGTCCGGCTGAAAGATCGGGTCGTAGCCGAACCCGTGCTTGCCGCGCGGCGGCCAGACGATCGTGCCGTCGACGCGGCCCTCGAAGGTCTCGACTTCGCCGCCTGGGGCGGCAACCGCGAGCACCGCGACGAAATGCGCGCGCCGCTTCTCCGGCGCCGCGGCGCCAGCGGCATGCAACTTGTCGTCGACTTTCCGCATCGCGGCCGAGAAGTCCTTTGCCGGTCCGGCCCAGCGCGCCGAATAGACGCCGGGCGCGCCGTCGAGCGCTTCGACTGCGAGTCCCGAGTCATCGGCGAGCGCGACAAGTCCTGAGGCTTTTGCGGCGGCGCGTGCCTTCAGAATCGCGTTCTCTTCAAAAGTGGCGCCGGTCTCCTCCGGCTCGGGAAGCTTCAGCTCCGCTGCCGATTTGACCGCGATGCCGAAGGGCGCGAGCATTTCAAGAATCTCGCGGATCTTTCCGGCGTTGTGAGTCGCGACGACAACGGGGCCGGGCGAGAGCCGGATCGTCATCCTCAGAGCACGGCGAGCTTCTGAAGGTCGACGAGTTTGGCGATGCCTGTGCGGGCGAGGCGGAGGAGCTCGGAAAAATCGGCCTCGCTGAACGGCGCGCCCTCGGCCGTCCCCTGAATCTCGACGATGCCGCCGGAGCCCGTCATCACGAAGTTGGCGTCGGTGGCGGCGGTCGAATCTTCCGCATAGTCGAGATCGAGCGCGGGACCGCCCTCCACAATCCCGCAGGAGACGGCAGCGACATGGTCGGTCAGAACGCCGTCCCCGATGATGCTGCGCGTGCGCATCCATTGAAGCGCATCGTGGAGCGCGACCCAGGCGCCGGTGATCGCCGCCGTCCGCGTCCCGCCGTCGGCCTGAAGCACGTCACAGTCGACCGTGATCTGCCGCTCGCCGAGCGCCTTAAGATCGACGACGGCGCGCAGCGAGCGGCCGATCAGGCGCTGGATTTCGAGCGTGCGCCCGCCCTGATGTCCAATCGTCGCCTCACGGCGCATGCGCTCGTGCGTGGCGCGCGGCAGCATGCCGTATTCGGCAGTGACCCAGCCCTTGCCACCGCCCCGGAGCCAGCCCGGCACCTGGTCGGCGAGGCTTGCCGTGCACATGACATGCGTGTCGCCGAAGCGCACCAGGCAGGAGCCTTCGGCGTGCTTGGCGATGCCGCGGTCGAGCGTAACCGGGCGCAGCTCGTCGGGGGATCGTTTCGAGGGACGCATGCACTATCCTGGAAAAAGCTCCGGGGGTGTTAAGCTCCACGGGGATTTGGGTAAAGCGGAGACTTGCCATCCGCCTCGGCGGTTTCGATATTTGGCATCCGGATGAAGGAGATCGACGAAAGAATGCGCGCCGACGGACTTGCTGCGCTCGACAACCGCTCGCGCGAGATCTTCCGCCGCATCGTCGAGTCGTACCTGGAGACCGGCGATCCGGTCGGTTCGCGCAATCTGAGCCGCATCCTGGCGACGGCCCTGTCGCCCGCCTCGGTCCGCAACGTGATGGCGGACCTGGAGGATTTGGGGCTGATCTACGCGCCCCACACCAGCGCCGGGCGGCTCCCGACCGAGCTCGGCCTGCGCTTCTTCATCGATTCGGTGATGGAGGTCGGTGACCTCTCGCCGGAAGAGCGCCAGCGCATCGACAGCGAGGTCAGGGGGAATCGTGAGGCGGATTCAGTCGAGACGGTGCTCTCCGATGCGGGTCATATGCTTTCCGCGCTCTCGCGCGGTGCCGGCGTGGTACTCGCGGCGAAGCAGGACATCCGCCTGAAGCATGTGGAGTTCGTCCGCATCGAAGCGACGCGCGCGCTCGTCGTGCTCGTGGCGGAGAACGGCGCGGTCGAGAACCGCATCATCGAGATCCCGCGCGGCCTGCCGACCTCGGCGCTGGTCGAGGCCGCGAACTACCTGAATGCGCATTTCCGCGGGACCACGCTCGCGGAGGCGCGAGGCTCGCTCGAGCGCCAGCGCGAGGAGCGGCGCCGCGAGATCGACCGGCTGACGGAGCGCGTGATCGAGGCCGGCATCGCCACCTGGTCGGGCGCGTCGGAGGATGCCGCGACGCTGATCGTGCGCGGCATGTCGAACCTGATCGGCGACGTGAAGGCGCTCGACGATCTGGAGCGCGTGCGGCTTCTCTTCGACGACCTTGAGAGCAAGAAGGACATCATCCAGATCCTCGGGCTCGCCGAGCAGGGGGAGGGCGTGCGCATCTTCATCGGCTCGGAGAACAAGCTCTTCTCGCTGTCGGGCTCGACGCTCGTGGTGGCGCCGTTCCGCGATACCGGCGACCAGGTGGTCGGCGTCATCGGCGTTATCGGCCCGACCCGCATCAACTACGCGCGTGTCGTTCCGGCGGTGAACTATACGGCGCAGCTCGTGACCCAGCTTCTCGGCCGCTGACGCATGATCTCGAAAAGTAGTAACCCGTTTTCGGACAGGGTCATCCACCGAAAACGGGTCTGATCCGACGGAAGTGGAAGGGCTTTGGCCTCGATTTCGGCCGCCGGCTTGATTTTCGACGCCTGAGCTTCGATATCGGCGGCGACCCCTGGAAAACGATCGACGATGACCGACAACGACCCGAAAGAGAAGGCCGCTGACGCGGCAAGTCTGGAAGCAGAGGCCGACGCAATCCTCGCGGCCGCCGGCGACAGCCCGTGGGCCGGAAACGGCGAGAAAGCCGAGCCGCCGGCCGATCCGGCTGCGGAAGTCGAGCGCTTGGAGCTTGAGAAGGCCGACCTGACCGACCGTCTGGTGCGGCTTGCCGCCGAGATGGACAATCTCCGGAAGCGGACTGAGCGCGATGTCCAGGATGCGCGGAGATACGCGATTTCGAAGTTTGCGGGCGACATGCTCGTGGTCGGCGACAATCTGAAACGCGCGCTCGAGGCGGTGCCGGCCGAGAAGAAGGCCGAGGACGAGGCGTTGAAGGCGCTCGTGGACGGCGTCGAAGTGACCGGCCGCGAGATGGAGCGGCTCCTGGAGAAGAACGGCATCACCCGCATCAAGGCGATCGGCGAGCGCTTCGACCCGCATCGCCATCAGGCGATGTTCGAAGTTCCCGACGCGGGCGTACCGGCAGGCACCGTGGTGCAGGTTATGCAGGAGGGCTACCAGATCGGCGACCGCGTGCTCCGCGCCGTATTGGTCGGTGTGTCAAAAGGGGGACCGGCCACCGGAACCGCCACCGATAAATCGGAGAACGAGACCGACGCGGCCGGCTAAACGGAAACGCTTGGAGGATGCGGTCACGGCAAGTTGACGCTGCCGCTCCCTTGCTTCTCCGGTTCGTCCTCTCCGACCATGTCTCCTCCAACGAGGAGGTGTCGCCATGGCCGACCACGGGACGTTCTTTTGGAACGAGCTGACCACGTCGCAAGTGGAGCCCGCCAAGAAGTTCTACGAGACGACGCTCGGATGGAGCTTCGACGGAATGCCGATGCCGACTGGCGGCACCTACTGGATCGCCAAGTCGGGCGAGAAGCCGGTTGGCGGCATCTTTGACACGACCGGCACCGACATGGCGAGCATGCCCGAGTTCTGGATGGCCTATATCGCCGTCGACGACGTCGACAAGCGCGTCGCCAAGGCCAAGAAGGCAGGGGCTTCGATCGTGCGCGAGCCCTTCGATATCCCGGGCATCGGACGCATCGCGATCCTGAAGCAGCCAGGCGGCGGCGGTATCGGCTGGATGACGCCGTCACCCCCGTCGCAATAGGCGCGGGCCCACTTTCAGCCGGGAAGATCGTCTTCGCCTCTTGACCGCGACAGTCGCTCGCGGGCATTCGGCCGCGTGGAGGGCCGCGCATGGACGATCGCGAAAGACTGCAAGAGATCATCCGTCGGCGGTCCTTGCGCGTCGGCGGCTCCTTCAAGCTCGCTTCGGGGCGGACGAGTTCCGTCTACATCAACCTGAAGCCGACCATGCTGGACCCTGAGGGCGCGCGCTTGATCGGGGCCGCGCTCGCCGAGAAAGCGGCGGCCCTCGGTGCCGACTATGTCGGCGGGCTTGAGATGGGCGCGGTTCCGCTTGTTGCCGCGACGGCGGCGATGAGCGCGGTCGCCGGCAAACCCGTGAAGGCCGTCTTCGTGCGCAAGCAGCCCAAGGACCACGGCACTCAGAGCCTGGTCGAGGGCTTGGCGGAAGGCGAGAATCTTGAAGGCAAGAAGGTTGTCGTCGTGGAAGACGTGACGACGACCGGCGGCTCGTCCTTGAAGGCGGTCGCAGCCCTTCGCGCCGCCGGCGCACTCGTGGAGCGCGTTGTCACCGTCGTCGACCGCGAAGAGGGAGCGACCGAAGCTTTCGCGGCGGAGGGGGTCACGCTCCACCCGCTCTTCAGGAAGCGCGCGTTCACCGATCAAACTTAGTGGCCGGCCAATGAGCCTTGTTCACAATGAGCGCCTAAAGCTAACGGCGAATTGGCTGAACACATTGGCAGCCGGAATAATTGTGACCGGGGTGGTCGCACCAGCGGTCGCGGCGCTCTATGGGGTGCAGGGAGCGTCGCAAGTCGGGGGCGGTCTGCTCGTGGCTCTGAGTGCGGCTTGGTTTGGGATCGGAACGGCCCTACATTTGACAGCTAGATGGCTTCTGACGAGGCTGCGGCCATGACATGGTTTCAGGTCTACGCTTTTTTTGGCGGTCCGCTGATCGTGCTGCTTATCGGGTTCGGCGTAGCCTACCTCGCGGCGCGTGACGCTCGGATCGACGATCGCGGTCACCGCATTCCCGGCGAATAGTTCAGTCGTTTAGCGGTTTCGTCACCCGCCGGAGCGTCAGATTGAAGCGCCCGCCTTCGGCCAAGAGCGTCGAGCTTCTCGCAACGATCCGGTCGACGCCGTGAAAGCAGAGGCGCGCGTCGCCGCCGAGCACGACGGCGTCACCGGACTTGAGCCGAAGGGAGCGCGTCGGATCGTTCCGCTTCGTTTCGCCGACGCGGAACACGGCATCGTCGCCGAGCGAAAGCGAGACGACGGGTGCCGAGAAGTCCGCCTCGTCGCGATCCTGATGCAACCCCATGCGGGAATTCGGGGCATAGTAGTTCACAAGGCAGGCCTCGGGCGGATGCGGATAGCCGGAAAGCGCGGCCCAGGCGTCGAGCGCGACCGCCGGGATCGGCGGCCAGGGCCGTCCGGTCTCAGGATGCTCCGGCTGATAGCGGTAGCCGCCCATGTCGGAAACCCAGCCGAGCGGCCCGCAATTCGTCATCTTCACCGAGAAGGGCTTCCCCGTCCGCGGCATCCGCGGTTGAAAGAGCGGAGCTTCGGCGATTGCCGCGCGAAGCGCGGAGAGGAGCGCCTTTTGCGCCTTTGCATCGAGGAATCCGGGGGCGTGGCGGAAGCCGGCAGGCATATCCGCCGGTTGGCTAACATCGAACATGCTGTGGGCGATGCTTCTCATTGGGGCACAAGCCAAATCACATCCTTGCGAGCCGAAACGGCCCTTCTTATATGAGCCGCAACGCGCGGCGGAGGCGGCCTTGAACCGCTCTTCGATGCGTCACTAAATCTACCTCGTTGGGGGCCGGCGGGGGGCTAAGTCCACCTCCCGATGATGGACGCCGTCTCGGGTCCGGCCGGCCTGCCGGAACAGGAGTGAAGATATGGCGAAAGTCATCGGTATCGACCTCGGCACGACCAATTCGTGCGTCGCCGTCATGGACGGCAAAACCCCTAAAGTCATCGAGAATTCCGAAGGCGGGCGCACCACGCCCTCGATCGTCGCCTTCACGGCGGAAGGCGAGCGCCTCGTCGGCCAGCCCGCAAAGCGACAGGCGGTGACCAACCCGCAGCGTACCATCTTCGCGGTGAAGCGCCTGATCGGCCGACGCTTCGATGACCCGACCGTGAAAGAGGATCAGAAGCTCGTCCCCTACAAGATCGTCAAGGCGCCGAACGGCGACGCCTGGGTCGAAGCGGACGGCAAGCCCCATTCGCCCTCGCAGATTTCCGCTTTCATCCTGCAGAAGATGAAGGAGACCGCTGAGGCCTATCTCGGCGAGAAGGTCGACAAGGCGGTCATCACCGTCCCCGCCTATTTCAACGACGCACAGCGTCAGGCCACCAAGGACGCCGGCAAGATCGCCGGGCTCGAAGTGCTCCGCATCATCAACGAGCCGACGGCCGCGGCGCTCGCCTACGGCCTCGACAAGAAGGAAGGCAAGACCATCGCCGTCTATGACCTCGGCGGCGGCACCTTCGACATCTCGATCCTTGAGATCGGCGACGGCGTCTTCGAGGTGAAGTCGACGAACGGCGACACGTTCCTCGGCGGCGAGGACTTCGACATGCGCCTCGTCCATTATCTCGCGGACGAGTTCAAGAAGGACCAGGGCATCGATCTCAGGAAAGATCCGCTCGCTCTGCAGCGGTTGAAGGAAGCGGCGGAGAAGGCGAAGATCGAGCTCTCCTCCTCGCAGCAGACCGAGATCAATCTCCCTTACATCACCGCCGATGCGTCGGGTCCAAAGCACCTGACGATGAAGCTTTCGCGCGCCAAGTTCGAGAGCCTCGTCGACGACCTGATCCAGCGCACCATTCAGCCGGTGAAGAACGCGCTGAAGGACGGCGGCGTCTCGGCGGCCGACATCGAGGAAGTGGTGCTGGTCGGCGGCATGACGCGCATGCCGAAGGTGCAGGAGATCGTGAAGCAGCTCTTCGGCAAGGAGCCGCACAAGGGCGTCAACCCCGACGAGGTGGTGGCGATCGGTGCTGCGATTCAGGCTGGCGTGCTGCAGGGTGACGTGAAGGACGTGCTCCTTCTCGACGTGACCCCGCTTTCGCTTGGCATTGAGACGCTGGGCGGCGTGTTCACGCGCCTGATCGATCGGAACACCACGATCCCGACTAAGAAGAGCCAGGTCTTCTCCACCGCCGAGGACAATCAGGGCGCGGTGACGATCCGCGTCTTCCAGGGCGAGCGCGAGATGGCTGCGGACAACAAGCTGCTTGGCCAGTTCGACCTGGTCGGCATTCCGCCCGCCCCGCGTGGCGTGCCGCAGATCGAGGTCACCTTCGACATCGACGCCAACGGCATCGTCAACGTCTCGGCCAAGGACAAGGGGACCGGCAAGGAGCAGCAGATCCGCATCCAGGCCTCCGGCGGTCTCTCCAATTCCGAGATCGAGAAGATGGTGCAGGACGCGGAGAGCCACGCCGAAGAGGACAAGAAGCGGCGCGAGCTGGTCGAGGCCAAGAACCAGGCCGAAGCGCTTGTCCACTCGACCGAGAAGGTGCTTTCCGAGCACGGCGACAAGGTCGACGCCGAAACGAAGTCTTCGATCGAGTCGGCGCTCGCCGATCTGAAGTCGGCGTCGTCGGGCGAGGATGTCTCGGAGATCCAGGCGAAGACGCAGACGCTTCTCCAGGCTTCCATGAAGCTCGGCGAGGCGATGTACAAAGCGCAGCAGGAAGCTGGCCCCTCCGACGGCGAGAGCGGCGACGGCGGAGCTTCGGCTTCCGGCGAGGAGGTCGTCGACGCGGACTTCGAGGAGATCCCAGAGGAAGAGCGGAAGAAGTCCGCCTAAAGAGCGTCTCCGGGTTGCCGCCCCTATGAACATTGTCCTTCGCCCGGCCCGACCGGATGATGCGGAGGAGATGGCGCGATGGTTCGCTGACCTGGCGAGCCTCGCGGAATGGGGCGGCCCGGAGATTCGCTTCCCCTTGACGGACGATCAGGTCGCGGCGTGGATCGCAGAGGGTGCCGATGAGCGGCCTCGGATTTGCTTCACCGCGGTCGATGACCGCGACACACCCGTCGGGCACGTCCAGTTCCTTCGCGACCCGCCGCGCCGTTGGGCGCGGCTTGGCCGTTTCGGCATCGCGCCGGCGCGGCGCGGCAAGGGTTTCGGAAGGGCGCTCTTCAACGAGGCGGTGCGGATGGCGTTTGACGACCTCAATGTCGAGCACCTTGCGCTCGCCGTCATGCCGACCAACGAGCGCGCGCTGCGGCTTTACCGCAGCGCCGGTTTTCGAGATGAGGGTGCTGCGCCTGGATCGTGGGCAGTTGGCGGGAAGCCCTATTCCATGAATACGATGAGCCTGATGCGGTCCGACTGGCTTCGACAGGCGCGGGTTCGCCTCGATGCGGCGAAGGTGAGCTGACGTGGGCGTCAAGCGCGATTTCTACGAGGTTCTCGGCGTCACGCGCGGCTGTGACGAGAAGGCGCTGAAGGGCGCCTTCCGCAAGCTTGCCATGGAATATCACCCCGACCGCAACAACGGCGATCATTCGGCGGAGTTGAAGTTCAAGGAGATCAACGAAGCCTACGAGATCCTGAGGGATCCGCAGAAACGCGCCGCCTACGACCGCTTCGGGCATCAGGCCTTCGAGCATGGCGGGGGCGGCTTCGGCGCCGGCGCGGCGGCAGGCTTTGCTTCCTTCGCCGACATCTTCGACGAGTTCTTCGGCGATTTCCGCGGCGGTGGCCGCCGCTCCGGCCGCGAGCGCGGCTCCGACCTTCGCTACAATCTCGAAGTCACTCTCGAGGAGGCTTTCTCCGGCAAGGCGGTCGAGATCGAAGTGCCGACGAGCGTCGCCTGCGAGGCTTGCACCGGCTCGGGCGCCAAGCCCGGCACGACGCCGAAAGCCTGCCCGACCTGCGGCGGCGCCGGCCGCGTGCGTGCGAGCCAGGGTGGCTTCTTCCATATCGAACGCACCTGCCCCGCCTGCCATGGCCGCGGCGAGGTCGTAACGGACCCGTGCCCGAAATGCTCAGGCGCCGGCCGCGTCAGCGAGACGCGCACCCTCTCCGTCAACATCCCTGCGGGCATCGAGGACGGCACCCGCATCCGACTCGCCGGCGAAGGCGAGGCCGGGGTACGCGGCGGCCCGGCCGGCGACCTCTACATTTTCCTGTCGATCAAGCCGCATGCCTTTTTCCAGCGCGACGGCGCCGACATCTTCTGTCGTGTGCCGGTTTCGATGACGACGGCGGCGCTCGGCGGGCAGTTCGAGGTGCCGAACCTCGACGGCGCGCGTTCGCGCGTGAAGGTTCCGGAGGGAACGCAGAGCGGGCGGCAGATTCATCTGAAAGGGAAGGGCATGCCCGTGCTCCGCTCGCACAAGGTCGGCGACATGTACGTACAGATACTCGTCGAGACGCCGCGCAAGCTGTCGCGGCGGCAGCGCGAGCTTCTGGAAGAGTTCGAGCGTGTGTCGAACGAGGAGAACAGCCCGGAATCGACGGGGTTCTTTTCGCGTGTAAAGGATTTCTTCGACACGCTCGGTGAGAAGTAGTGCCCCGGATCGAGCGAGGCGCAAATCGGGGGTCGGAAGAGGTGCGGTATGTCGAAGTCTGATGTCTCGCTTGCCGAGCGGATCGGCGAAGAGGTTCTCTTTTTCAGAACCTGGGCGACGAGCCCGATCAAGATGGGGTCGGTTACGCCGACGAGCCGCGCGCTTGCCGGATTGATGGTGAAGCACGCGCGTCCTGATCCGGCCGGATGGACGCTTGAGATCGGGCCGGGGACGGGCGTCGTCACGCAGGCGCTGGTCGACGCCGGCGTTCCGGCAGAGCGGATCGTCAGCGTCGAATACGATAAGGACTTCTGCAAGCATCTCAGGAAGCGGTTTCCCGGCATGCACGTGATCCGGGGCGACGCGCTCGACCTCCACAACACGCTCGGTGATTTCCGCGACGTGAAATTCTCCGCGGCGCTTTCCGGCATTCCGCTCCTGAATTTGCCGAAGGCGAAGCGTGCGCCGTATCTCGAAGGCGTGCTCGACCACTTGGTCCCAGGCGGTATGATCTCGCAGCTTTCCTACTCCTTTGTGCCGCCGCAGGAGGCGGTTCCGGGGCGCCTCGCCGTCGCCAAGTCGAAATGGGTGACGTTCAATTTCCCGCCCGGACGGGCGTGGGTCTATCGGCGGCCCGACGGCTTTGCACAGAGCGGCGTGGCTCCGGCCGCCGCCTAGCCTCCCCCTCGAACGCTTCGACCTTGCTCCGATGGCGTCGGAGCTACGCCGGGCGCCGGCAAGCGATTTCGATCGCCCGTGATGGCCGTCGGCTCGGGTCGATCGGTCGACAAGACCGAGCCGGCCCGAGCCGGTTGGCAATGCCTGCGCGCTTAAGTTATACGATAGGGTTTTATAGGTCTGACGTAACAGAACCAACGCGAATAGGAGGGAGGACGCCAATGAAAATCTGGGCAGTCGCAGCCGCAGGCCTTGGCCTGCTTTTGGCAAGCAGCGGGGCGCAGGCCGCGGACATGAGCTGCGCCGGCAAGAACTTCGTGTTCTTTCCGGGCGGCCCCGAAGGCGGCTCGTTCGCCTCGATCGTCTACGCCGGCGCCAAGGCGGCGGCCGATCAGACGGGGTGCCACGTCGACTATGTCTGGTCCGACTGGAACCCGCAAAAGATGGTCCAGCAGTTCAGCGAGGCGATCGCGCGCAAGCCCACCGGTATCTCGATCATGGGTCACCCGGGCGAGGATGCCCTCGGGCCACTGATCAAGCAGGCCGAGGCTGCCGGCATCATCGT
This sequence comes from uncultured Alphaproteobacteria bacterium, assembly GCA_963761005.1. Taxonomy (GTDB): domain Bacteria; phylum Pseudomonadota; class Alphaproteobacteria; order Rhizobiales; family Afifellaceae; genus DASWJZ01. Next base: position 26,043 of record CAVXFK010000009.1, on the reverse strand, counting down.
CACGACGTCGAACGTCGATTTGCCCGATCTTGAGGCGATGTACAAGGCGAACGGCTTCGGCTACGTCGGCGCGCAGCTGCTCACCGCGGGCAAGACGCTTGGCGAGGCAGCGGTGAAGACCTGCGGCCTCAAGTCCGGTGACACTGCCTTCGTGTGGGGCCTGCTCGGCCAGGCCGGGCGCGGCCAGCGCACCCAGGGCGTGGTCGACGCCCTCAAGGCAGCCGGTGTCAAGGTCGAGTATCAGGAGATATCCGACGCCATTAACGGCGATGCGACTCAGGGCATCCCGGTCTTCGCGTCGTTCATCGCGTCGCATCCCGACATCAAGGCTGTGATCACCGACCACGGCGGTCTGACCGCGACCATCCCCGCCTACGTCAAGGCGGCCGGCAAGAAGCCCGGCGAGATCTGCGGGGCCGGTTTCGACCTGTCCGCGCCGATCGTGGCGGGCATCCAGGACGGCTCGATCGCCGTCGTGCTTGACCAGCAGCCCTTCCTTCAGGGCTACATCCCGATCATGCAGCTCTACCTGACCTCGAAGTTCGGCTTCGCCGGCATGAACATCGACACCGGCGCTGCGCTGATCACCAAGGACAACATCGCCGCGGTCGCCGACCTCGCCAAGGAAGGCATCCGCTAGCCGGTCCCGGAGCGATGCGATAAGCGAGACGGGGCGGTTTCCGCCCCGTCTCCGTCAGGTCCTCTTTTCAGGTCGCAATCTCGAATGGATGCAAACGGTCCGCTCCTGCAAATGAAGGGCGTCCAGAAGTCCTTCGGCCATGTCCGCGTTCTTCGCGACATCGACTTGGAGATCAACTACGGCGAGATCGTCGCGCTGATCGGCGACAACGGCGCCGGCAAGTCGACGCTGATCAAGATCATCACCGGGGTCTACGCGCCGACCGCCGGCGAAGTCTATTTCAAGGGCGAGCGCATCACCGTTCGTGACGCCCGCGCCTCGCGCGCGCTCGGCATTGAGGCAGTCTATCAGGAGCGCGCGCTTGCCGAGCAGCAGGAGCTGTGGCGCAACGTCTTCGCCGGCCACGAGCAGACGAATTTCCTCGGCTTCCTCGACCTCGGCCATCAGCGGCGCGAGACCGAGAAGCTCATGCGCACACGTATGGGCCTGACGTCGGAGGCGATCAGCGTCGACAGCGAGGTCGGAGGATTATCCGGCGGCGAGAAGCAGGGCATCGCCATCGCCCGCGCCCTCTACTTCGACGCCGACCTGATCGTTCTCGACGAGCCGACGATGGGCCTTTCGATCACCGAGACCGAGCGCGTCCTCGATTTCACCCGCTCGATCCGCGAGCGCGGCAAGTCGGCGATCTTCATCGACCACAACATCTTCCACGTCTACGACGTGGCCGACCGTTTCATCATCCTCGACCGCGGCCGCATCGCCGAGCGCTTCAACAAGAGCGAGGTGACGCGCGAGCATCTGGTCAAGACCATGGTCGCCCTCCACGAGTCCGGCAAGGTGACGTAGCAATATGACCGCGGCCAGCGCCAAGCCATCCCGCGCGCCGGCTCACGGCGCGTCGTTCCTCCGTCGCTACCAGTTCCAGGTGGCCATTATCGGACTGCTCGTCGTCCTCTACGCCGTGTTCATCATGCGGGCGCCGGGAACCTATCTGAGCTTCGCCATCTACCGCTCGTTCATGATCTCGATCCCGTTCTTCGGGCTAATGGCGATGGCGGCGACCTTCATCGTCACACTCGGCGAGATAGACCTGAGCTTCCCGTCGATCGCGGGGTTTTCGGGCTGGGTGTTTGCGGCAGTCTCCGTCGCCACCGGAAGCTTCGTGCTGGCCTTCGTCCTCAGCCTCCTGACTGGAGCTGTCCTCGGCCTGATCAACGGCCTGCTCGTCACCAAGATCGGCATCCCGTCGATTGTCGCCACCATCGGCACTATGTTCCTGTGGCGCGGCCTCACCAACGTCGTGACCGAGGGTCACGGCATCCCGATTTCGGGCATCGAAACAAGCGCGCTCCATTCGCTGTTGGTCGGCGAGGTCTTCGGCCGAATTCCGGCGCAGTTCGTCTGGTTTGTCGTCGGGTCGATCCTGATGGGCGTGCTCTACAAGCGCCACCGCTTCGGCAGCCATGTGCTCTTCATCGGCGACAACGCCGACAGCGCCCGCATGATGGGCATTCACGTCGACCGCGTGAAGATCGTCAGCTTCGTGATCATGGGGGTTTCGGCGGCGCTCTCGGTCGTCTTCATCCTGAACCAGCTGACCTTCTTCTGGGCGACGACAGGCGACGGCTATCTGTTGACGACGCTTGCCGCCGTCTTCATCGGCGGCACGTCGGTGTTCGGCGGCAAGGGCACGATGATCGGGACCTTCGTCGGCGTATTGATCATCGCGTCGCTCGAGCCGGGCATCATCGCGATCGGCCTGACCGGCTTCTACACGCAGTTCATCTACGGCTTGCTGATCACCATCTCGGTCGCCGTCTACGCCCTGATGCTGCGCCGGCGCGACTAAGTCCTTTCCCGATAGTGCGTCGCCGGGAGCGCGCGCAGCCGCTCGGCAGCGCTCTCAGGCGTGATGTCGCGCTGCGGCGAGCCGAGCAGCTCAAAGCCGACCATGAACTTCCGCACCGTCGCCGAGCGCAAGAGCGGCGGATAGAAGTGGGCATGCAACTGCCATTCGGCGTGCGCCTCGCCGTCGGTGGGCCGCTGGTGAAAGCCCATCGAATAAGGAAACGACGTCTCAAACAAATTGTCGTAGCGAATGGTGAGTGCGCGCAACGCGGCCGCCAAGGCCTTCGACTCGGCCGCCGTCAATTCGGCGATCGAGCCGACGTGATGATTGGGCAGCACCATCGTCTCGAACGGCCATGTTGCCCAGAACGGCACGAGCACCGTGAAATGCACGTTCTCGAAGACGATCCGTACGCGCGCCTCCTTCTCGAGCTTCAAATAGTCCAAGAGCAAGGGCGAGCCGTGCTCATGCCAATAGGCCGACTGCCCGGCGAGCTCCTTCGCCATCTCGTTAGGCAACGTGGCGGTCGCCCACACCTGGCAATGCGGATGCGGATTGCTGGCGCCCATCATCTCGCCGCGGTTCTCGAAGATCTGCACGGCATTGATGCCGTCTAGAGCTCCGAGCGTGCGATACTGCTCGCCCCAGACCTCGACGACGCGGTCGATGTCGTCGACCGCCATCTGCGCCAGCGTCAGGTCATGTCGCGGCGAGAAGCAGATCACCCGACAGACGCCGGCCTCGGCTTCGGCGACCATCAGCCCGTCACGATCGATTCTGTCGCTGCCGGCCGCTTGTTGAAGCGCCGGAAAGTCGTTGTCGAAGACGAACGTGTCCCGGTAGTCCGGGTTGATCGCCCCGTGGGCGCGGTGGTTGCCGGGGCAGAGATAGCACTGCGGATCGTAGGTCGGCGCATCCGCCTGCGTCGCCTTTTCGGTCTGGCCCTTCCACGGCCGCTCGTTCCGATGCGGCGACACGAGCACCCATTCGCCGGTCAACGGATTGCGGCGGCGGTGGGAAGAAGCCTCAAGGAACGGCGCGGGCATCAGCTCTGCGCCACGCTGCCAACGCCGGCGGCCGGCGGAGACGTGAAGATTTGTGGCTCAAGCCCGGTCGCTGCCCGATAGCTGCGCGCGACGCCCTCCTTGAATGTCTCCACCGCAGTCGCCTCGACCAGGCTGATCGTGCAACCGCCAAATCCGCCGCCCGTCATGCGCGCGCCGTAAACTCCGTCGACCGCCGCGTTCAGCTCCACCATCACATCGACCTCGGGGCAGCTTATCTCGAAGTCGTCGCGCATGCTCACGTGCAAATCGTTCATCAGCCGCCCGCAGAGGGCGAGATCGCTGGCGTCGAGTGCGTCGGCCGCAAGCAAGGTGCGGGCGTTTTCGGTCACCACGTGACGGCAGCGGCGGTAGATCGTCGGCGTCAAGAGATCGGCGTGCTGGTCCAGTTGCTCCGGCGTAACGTCGCGGAGCGCCTTAATACTGGGCAGCACCGCCGAAAGGCGTCTGACTCCTTCCTCGCAATCGTGCCGGCGCAGATTGTATTCGCCCGCCGCATGCTGGTGGTGGACCATGGTGTTGGACATCACCAGCCGAACATTCGGGTCGATCGGCACCAGCTTCCGCTCAAGGCTGCGGCAATCGATGAGCAGCGCATGGCCGGCGGCTCCGTGGCAGGCGATGAACTGATCCATGATACCGCAACGCATGCCGACGAACTCGTTCTCCGCACGCTGGCAATCGAGCGCGAGGCGGGTGAGATCGATCGAAAGGCCGGCATTGCTGAGCAGCGCGTAGCCGGTCGCGACCTCGAGCGCCGCTGATGACGAGAGCCCGGCGCCGAGCGGCACGTCGCTGTCGATCAGGAGATCGGCTCCGGAAAGCCGCTGCCCCGCTGCCTCAAGCGCGACGGCGACGCCGCGCACGTAGTCGCTCCAGTCCTTGCGCGGCTTCGGTTGCGCCGCGTCGAGATCGAAGCTGACCGTCTCGTCCATCAGCAGCGAGTGCACGTTGAGCGTCCGGTCGCCGCGCGGCGCGACCGCCGCATAGGTGGCAAGCTCCAGCGCCGCCGGCAGCACGAAGCCGTCATTGTAGTCGGTGTGCTCGCCGATCAGATTGACCCGTCCCGGCGCGCGGTAGAGCTTCGGCGCGCCGCCGAACAGCGCCTGAAAGTCCCGAACGATGCTGGCTGGATCGATCACATGGCCCCCCGAACTACCGCCTATCCGCGCGCGACCTTGATCAGGCTCGGTCGCTCGCCGGGCTAGCTGATCGCCTCCGTCGCCGCCTTCTCGATCGCAAGACCCGCCGCGTACTGCTTAAGCCACTTTGCGTAGCCCTCGACATCCGCGGGGTCCGGCTCCGCCACGTCGAGCTCGGCGCCCGCGAACACGCGGCCCGCAAGGTAATCGCCGAGGCCCTCGCCCGCGCCTGTGCGCAGGTACTCGGCCAGAACGGCAATGCCCCACGCGCCGCCCTCGCTTGCGGTGTCGCCCACCGTCACCGGCGCGCCGATGGCCGCCGCCAAGAGACGCTGCGCGACGCCCGCGGTCCTGAACATGCCGCCGTGCGCGAACATCGAGTCCAGTTTCACGCCTTCGCCGCTGAGCACGTTCATGCCGAGGCTCAGCGTGCCGAAGGCGGCGTAGAGCTGGGTGCGCATGAAGTTGGCGAGGGTGAGGCGGCTACCGGGCGTGCGTACGACAAGCGGGCGTCCCTCGGTCAGACCGGTGATCGGCTCGCCCGCGAGGTAGTTGTAAGCGATGAGCCCACCACCGTCCGCCTCGCCCTTAAGCGCCGCGCCGAACAGCGCGCCGAAAACGGCGTTCTGATCCGCGTCGGCCCCGATGGCGGCGGCGAACTCGGTGAAGACGCCCGCCCAGGTCCCGAGCTCGCTCGCGCCGTTGTTGCAGTGAACCATCGCGACCAGGTCGCCCGCAGGCGTCGTGACGATATCGAGCTCCTCATGCACTGCCGTCAGGGGGTTTTCGAGCACCACCATCGCGAAGATGGAGGTGCCCGCGCTGATGTTGCCGGTGCGCTGGGCGACGGCGTTGGTGGCCACCATGCCCGTGCCGGCATCGCCCTCGGGCGGGCACACCGGAATACCCGGTTGCAGCGTGGCGGTCGGGTCGAGCAGTGCGGCACCCTCGCCGGTGAGCGTGCCGGCATCCTGTCCGGCGACGAGCACCTTGGGGAACAACGCGGCGACGTCGAGGCCCGGCCGGCGGGCGGCAACCATCTCACCGAACCGTGCGAGCATCGGCGCGTCGTAGTCGTGCGTGACCGGATCGATCGGGAACATGCCCGAGGCATCGCCCACGCCGATCACCTTGCGGCCGGTGAGGCGCCAGTGCACGAAGCCGGCGAGCGTCGTGATGAAATCGAGCTCGGCGACGTGAGGCTCCTCATCGAGGATCGCCTGATAGACGTGCGAGGCCGACCACCTGAGCGGAAAGTTGAAGTTGAGCGCCTTGGTCAACTCGGCTGCTGCGCGCCCCGTGTTGGTGTTGCGCCAGGTGCGGAACGGCACGAGCAAGGTGCCGTTGGCATCGAACGGCAGGTAGCCGTGCATCATCGCCGAGAATCCCAGTGCGCCGATGCGCGTCAGGGGCACGCCGTGGCGTCGCTCGACGCCTGCCACCAGGCTTGCGACGGCAGCCTGTAGGCCGGTCCAGATCGCATCTTCGGAATAGGTCCAGAGGCGGTCGACGAACTGGTTCTCCCAGCCATGGGTGCCTGTGGCGAGGACCTCGTGGTCGGGCCCGATGAGGCACGCCTTGATGTTGGTGGACCCGAGCTCAACGCCCAGAGATGTGCGGCCCTCGGCGATCGCCGCGGCCGCGTCGCTGCCCTGCTGCGTCATCGGTCGTCAACTCCCCTGCCTGATGTTCGCGCGGCCCGCGAAGCGCAAGCGGTGGCGCGGCGGGCCGTCGTGCGCGTCCCCTAGCCCTTCGGCTGCCCGTAATAGGCTCCGGCCCCGTGCTTGCGGAGAAAGTGCTTGTCGTGGAGATCGCGCGCCAGCGGCCGCGCCTCCGGATTGACCGCCAGCGTATGGGTCGCCAGGCGCGCGATGTAGTCGAGGATGACGGCGTTGTGCACGGCGTCGGCGGCGTCGCTGCCCCAGGCGAAGGGCCCGTGGCCGGCGACCAGCACCGCCGGGATCGCGTCCGGGTCGAGGTCGGCGAAGGTGCGCACGATCAACTCGCCGGTCGCCTTCTCGTATTCGCCGGCGATTTCCTCCGGTGTCATGTCCGGCGTCACCGGCACCGGCCCATGGAAATAGTCTGCGTGCGTGGTGCCGAAGCAGGGAATCGGCCGCTTGGCCTGCGCCCACGAGGTGGCGAATTCGGAATGTGTGTGCGCCACGCCGCCGACATTGGGGAAGGCCTTGTAGAGCTCAAGATGCGTCGGTAGGTCGGAGGAGGGGCGCAGGTTGGTATCGACGATGCGTCCTTCGAGATCGGTGACGACGATCTGCTCGGCGGTCAGCTCCTCGTAGGGGACGCCGCTCGGCTTGATCGCCACGAGGCCATCCTTGCGCGAGATGCCGCTGACGTTGCCGAACGTGAAAACGACCACGCCCCGGCGCACCAGTTCGATGTTTGCTGCAAGGACTTCCTCGCGCAGGTCAGGAAGCAGCATGATGAGCTTTTTTCGCCTTGCGTGTCGCGAAGGGATCTCGCAGGCGGCTGATTTCCTTGATAAAGGTGGACCTTCGCGTTATTGTCTTATGAAAAGGCCAATGCTTGGCTTTTGTCAATGTTCGGCCGCCAGAGCCGGAAAGCCATGATCGATCTTTCCCCCTTCGAAGTCTGGTTCGTGACCGGGAGCCAGCATCTCTATGGCCCGGAGACGCTGCGTCAGGTCAACTCCGATTCGAAGACAATCGTCGACGAGCTGAACGGCAGCGCCGGTCTGCCGGTGAAGCTGGTGTTCAAGCCGGTGGTGAAGACGCCGGAGGAGATTGCCGCGATCCTGAGCGCCGCCGATGCTGCGCCGAATTGCATCGGCATCGTCGCATGGATGCACACATTCAGTCCTGCGAAGATGTGGATCGGCGGCCTGACCCGGCTGAAGAAGCCGCTCTGTCATCTCCACACGCAATTCGGCAGAGACATCCCGTGGTCGTCGATCGACATGGACTTCATGAATCTGAACCAGTCGGCGCATGGCGACCGGGAGTTCGGCTTCATCTGCACGCGCCTTCGCATCAACCGCAAGGTCGTCGTCGGCCATTGGCGCGAGCCGGCGGTTCACGCTGAGCTCGCGATCTGGATGCGGGCGGCGGCGGCCTGGCACGACTCGCAGCACATGAAGATCGCGCGGCTCGGCGACAACATGCGCCAGGTCGCCGTCACCGAGGGCGACAAGGTCGAGGCGGAGATTCGCTTCGGCGTGTCGGTCAACGGTTACGGGCTTGGAGACCTGGTGGCGTTTCAGGATCAGGTCACCGACGCCGAGGTCGATCGGCTGTGCGACGAGTACGCTGCCAGCTACATCCTGATGAGGGGCCTGGAGAAAGGCGGCGCCAAGCATGGCTCGCTACGCGACGCCGCGCGCATCGAGCTCGCGCTCCGTGCCTTTCTTGCCGACGGCGGGTTCAGCGGATTCACCGATACGTTCGAGAACCTGACCGGCCTGAAACAGCTTCCAGGCATCGCCGCGCAGCGGCTGATGGCGGATGGCTATGGGTTTGGCGCGGAAGGCGATTGGAAGCACGCCGCGCTTGTTCGCTCCATGAAAGTAATGGCGCATGGTCTTAAAGGCGGCACCAGCTTCATGGAGGACTACACCTACCATTTCGGTCAGCCGGGCGCTGCCGTGCTCGGTGCGCATATGCTCGAAATCTGCCCATCGATCGCGAAGGGCAAGCCTTCGTGCGAGGTGCACCCGCTGAGCATCGGCGGAAAGGAAGACCCGGTCCGCCTGGTCTTCAATTCGATGACCGGCGATGCCGTCAACGCGTCGATCGTCGACATGGGCAATCGCTTCCGCATGGTGGTCAACACGCTCAAGGTCATTCCGCCGCATCAGGCCCTTCCGAAGCTGCCGGTCGCACGCGTGCTGTGGCAACCGGAGCCGAATCTTGCGGTCGCGGCCGCTGCCTGGATCTATGCCGGAGGCGCACACCACACCGGCTTCTCTCTGGCGCTCACGCCGGAATATTTGGAAGACTTCGCTCAGATGGCAGACATTGAGTTCCTGCTCATCGACAGCGACACCAAGCTTCGGCAGTTCCGCAACGAGCTTCGTGTCAACGAGGTCGCCTACGCCTAGGCTTGTACGCCCGCCGCAGGAGTTGGACCGGGCGCTTCTCTGACATCTTGCAAGAACCGGAGGCGGCGTCAGCCCCGCAACCGGCGTGCGCGGCCGCCAGCATTGATCTCCACCTTCACGGCCGGCCGGGCGGTTGCGGACCCAGAGCCGCAGCCTCCCGGCCGACTTCCAGATTCTGTTTTGGCTTGTGTTCTCATTTAATATGATTGTATGTTTAATAGGCACGAACCCGCTTCGGTGCGCCCCTCCGTCACTGGCTGGATCGGAAATGACACCTGAACGGGTTCGAAGCCTTGAGTGGGAGGAAGCTAATGAGACATTTGAAATGGGTTGGCGGCGCTGTCGCCGGCGTGGCGATGCTCGCGGGGACGTCGGCGTTCGCCGTGACGATCGGGTTCTCTCAGGTTGGTGACGAAGGCGACTGGCGTCCTGCGTTCTCGAAGGACATGCAGGAATCTGCGAAGCAGATGGGCATCGACCTCAAATTCGCCGACGCACAGGGCAAGCAGGAAGAGCAGCTGAAGGCTGTCCGTGCCTTCATCGCTCAGCAGGTCGACGCCATCCTCATCGCCCCGGTGGTGGTGACCGGTTGGGATCAGGTGTTGAAGGAAGCCAAGGCTGCCAAGATTCCGGTGTTCCTGGCTGACCGCGACGTCGACGTGGCCGACAAGTCGCTCTTCGTCACCCGCATCTCGGCGGACTTCAACCTCGAAGGCAAGCTGGCCGGCGCTTGGCTCGCTCAGGCAAGCAAGGGCCAGTGCAACATCGTCGAGGAGCAGGGCACGGTTGGCTCGGCTCCCGCGATCGAGCGCAAGAAGGGCTTCGAATCCGTTATCTCCAACTTCCCCGGCATGAAAATCGTCAAGACGCAGAGCGGCGACTTCACGACCGAGGGCGGCAAGAAGGTGATGGAAGCCTTCATCAAGGCCACCGACAACCTGAAGGACATCTGCGCGTCCTTTGCTCATAACGACAACATGCAGCTCGGCGCCATTCAGGCCATGAAGGAAGCTGGCTTAAATCCCGGCAAGGACGTCCTGATGGTTTCGGTCGACTACGTTCCGGCCATGAAGGACGAGCTGGCGAAGGGTGAGGCGAACGCCTCGGTCGAGCTGCGCTCGGCGATCGGCAAGTACATCTACCCGGTCATCCTTGACTACCTGAAGCAGCCGACGGACCTGCCGAAGTGGATCGTGATCCCGTCCGATCTGCACCACGCGGCAACCCCGCTCGACTAGGGTCCCACCGGACCGCGGTCGCCTGAGAGCGGCGCCTTGCCCCAGATTTCGGCGGGCGCCGCTTTCTTCACTGACCGGTAGGGTGTGGTATCCTCGCGGGATAACGACGGCGGGACGGGCTGGCGTGGCTGAGATCTCGACGCCGAGAGTTGAGCTGCTCGGCATCTCCAAGACGTTTCCCGGCGTGCGGGCGCTGGAGAAGGTCGACCTGCGGCTGAACGCCGGTGAAGTGCATGCGTTGCTCGGCGAAAACGGCGCGGGCAAGTCGACCCTGATCAAGGTGATGACCGGCGCGCTGCGCCGCGACGAGGGCGAGATTCGGCTCGACGGGCGCCCGGTCGAGATCAACACCACGGCCGAAGCCCAGGCTCTCGGCATCAGCACCGTCTATCAGGAAGTCAACCTGATCCCGACCCTGTCGGTCACCAAGAATCTCACTTTGGAGCGGCAGCCACGCCGCTTCGGGGTGGTCTCCTGGCGTATGGCGCGATTGCTCGCGCGACAGCGGTTGAAGCGCCTCAACCTCGATATCGACGTCGAGCGGCCGCTCGGCTCTTATTCGGTGGCCATCCAGCAATTGGTCGCAATTGCCCGAGCGCTCGAAGACGATACGCGCGTGCTCGTGCTCGACGAGCCGACGGCAAGTCTCGACGCGGCCGAGACCGAGCTTCTCTTTCAGATCGTGCGCGATCTGAAATCGCACGGCATTGCCATCGTCTTCATCACCCACTTCATCGATCAGGTCTACCAGATCGCCGACAGCATCTCGGTGCTGCGCAACGGCCGCCTCGTGGGCGAGGCGCTTACGGCCGAATTGCCGCGCCTGAAGCTGATCTCGATGATGATCGGTCGCGAGCTTGGGCATGTCGAGGAGCGGCCGACAACCCACGCCGCGCAGGCTGCCGGCGAGCCGGTCCTGGAAGCCAAGGGGCTCGGGCGGCGGCGCACGATGGCGCCTTTCGATCTTTCTCTCCGCCCCGGCGAGGTTGTCGGGCTGTCCGGACTTCTGGGGTCGGGGCGAACCGAAACCGCCAAGCTGATGTTCGGAGCGATCCGCTCGGATTCGGGACAATTGAAGCTGGACGGAAAGACAATTGCGCACAACTCGCCGCGCCATTCGCTGCACAGCGGCATCGCGTTCTGTCCGGAGGACCGTAAGGCCGAGGGATTGATCGGCGAGCTCAGCGTCCGCGAGAACATCATGCTTGCGCTGCAGACGAAGCGCGGCTGGCTGCACCGCTTGTCGCAGGATGAGCAGACGCGGCTTGCCGAGGAGATGATCAGGTCTCTCGACATCGCTACGCCTGACGCGGACAAGCCGGTGGGCCAGCTCTCGGGCGGCAACCAGCAGAAGGTCGTGCTGGCCCGCGCCCTGGCGTCGCAGCCCAAGGTTCTGCTCCTCGATGAGCCGACGCGCGGTATTGATGTTGGCGCCCATGCCGAGGTGGTTACGCTGATCCGACACTTGTGCACCGAGGGGCTGGCGCTGCTGGTGGCGTCCTCCGAGCTCGACGAGCTGGTTGCCGTCAGCGATCGCGTCGCGGTGCTGCGCGATCGGCACAAGGTCGGCGAGATGGCCGGCGACGACATCACCCGCGAGAACATCATTCAAACGATTGCCGGCGGATGACGACCGATCAAACCACAGCGATGACGGAGACGAGGGGCGGCTTAGGGCTGCGCCTGCGCGGTGTGGTCGGGCACCGGGCCGTCTGGCCGCTCTTGGCACTGGCGGTCATCCTGATCGTCGACGGTTTCATCTCGCCCGGCTTCTTCACCGTCCGGATCGTCCAAGGTCGCCTGTTCGGCAGTGTGATCGACATCGTCTATCGCGCCGTCCCGCCGGCGCTGCTCGCGCTCGGCATGGCGGTGGTCATCGGGACGAAGGGCATCGATCTTTCGGTCGGCTCGGTGATTGCGGTGGTCGGCGCCACCATCGCCTGGCGTATTCACGCCGGCGATCCGCATTTCGTCATCCTTTTGATCGCGCTCGGCGTCGGCCTGCTTTGCGGCGTGTGGAACGGCTTCCTGGTCGCCGTGCTCGACATCCAGCCGATCATCGCGACGCTGATCCTGATGGTGTCGGGTCGCGGCATCGGTCTGATGATCAACCTGATCTATGGCGGCACCAATCCGAGCTTCGAAAGCCCATTGCTGCAGGGATTGAGCGTCGGCCATATCGGCCTGATCCCGACGAGGTTGATTCTCTTCGCCGTGGTCTTCCTGGCGCTATGGCTCTTGATCCGGCGGACGGCGCTCGGTTTGTTCCTGGAATCGGTGGGCGGCAACGCTGCCGCGGCGAAACTCGCCGGCATCAATTCGCAGCTGATCAAATATTCCGCCTATCTGATCTCCGGCCTGTGCGCGGGCTGGGCGGGTATCATTCTGACGGCCGACACGCACACGTCCGATCCGGTCAGCGTCGCGCTGTTCAGCGAGCTCGACGCCATCCTGGCGGTGGTGATCGGCGGCGGTTCGCTGGCAGGCGGACGCATCTATCTCGGCATGACGCTCATCGGCGCGCTCATCATCCAGGCGCTGACGACCTCGATCCTGATGAGCGGTCTGCCACCTGAATACAATTTGCTGGTCAAGGCCGTCGTCGTGCTCTTCGTGCTGCTCCTGCAGTCGAACAACTTTCGCAACGCGGTGGTCTCGCTGTTCAGGCGGAGGAGAGCATGAGAGAGCGCTATCTGCCGCTGATGGCGACGATCACCGTCTTCGTGGTGCTGTTCGTCACCGGCGGTATCCTCTACAAGCACTTCTTCTCGACCCTGGTGTTGGGCCACATCCTCGCCGACAACGCCTTCATCATCACCGCAGCCATCGGCACCACGTTCGTCATCCTCTCCGGCGGCATCGACCTCTCCATCGGCTCGATGATCGGCTTTGTCGGCGTCGTGATGGCGAGCCTCGACACCGTCGGCTGGCATCCGCTCGAATCCGCCGCCCTGATGCTGGCCTTTGGCGTGATGTTCGGCGCCTTTCAGGGCTTCATCATCGATTTCTGCGAGATTCAGCCCTTCATCATCACCCTTGCCGGCCTGTTCATGCTGCGCGGCGCCTGCTTCATGGTGACCCTGGATTCGATCCCGATCCGGCATCCGTTCGTTGACGCCTTCGCTGGATGGAACATTCCTCTGCCGGGCGGCGGCTTCCTGGCGAGCTCTGCCATTGTCATGCTCGTGGTCCTTGCGGTCGCCATCGTGATCGCCCACTTCACGCGCTTCGGCACCAACGTCTACGCCATTGGCGGTGACCGCGCGTCGGCGGCCCTGATGGGGGTGCCCATGCGACGCACGACGATCATGATCTACGCGCTTGCCGGCTTCTACAGCGCTCTCGCCGGCGTCATCTACGCGCTCTACACCTCGTCGGGCTACCCACTGGCGGGAACCGGCAACGAGCTCAACGCCATCGCATCGGTGGTGCTCGGCGGCACGCTGCTGACCGGCGGCATCGGAATGGTCGCCGGAACCCTCTTCGGCGGCATGATCCTCGGATTGATAGCGACGCTCATTATCTTCAATGGCTCGCTTAACGGTGCCTGGATCATGATCACCGGCGGTATTCTGCTGTTCCTCTTCATCGTCCTGCAGAGGTTCCTCGTGAGTTCCTTCAATCTTCGCCGCGCGACCTGACGCGAGGGAGGAGACGCCGGATGCCGCCATCAAACCGTGTAGGTCACGACGGGCATCGCGCGCGCGCCGGACTCGGAAGAGGGGCGGTGCCGGCGGCGGCCGCGCGCGGCAGCGATGTCGCGTTCGACCGCAACATGCATTCCTATCTCGCCAACAAGCTCGGCCAGGAGATCGTCGGCGGGGTCTATCCGCCGGGATCGCTGCTTCCGAACGAGCTCGATATGCGCGCCCGTTTCTCGGTCTCGCGCACCACGCTGCGCGAGGCCTACAGCGTACTGACCGCCAAATCGCTGATTGTTGCGCGCCCGAAGGTCGGCACACGTGTGCGCCCCAAGGCCGACTGGAACATGCTCGATCCGGAGGTGCTTGCCTGGCACCTGCAGACCGTCCCCACCGAGGAGTTCGTGGCCGACCTTTACGTGCTGCGCCAGATGATCGAGCCGCAGGCGGCAGCGCTCGCCGCTTCCGGTCGGGCGCGGGCCACCATCGACCGCATTGCCGCCGCCTATGCCGATATGGAGCGCTTCAAGGATGGCGACGGGGATCTGATCGCCGCCGACCTGCAGTTCCATCTGGCGATCCTCGAGGCCAGCGGCAATCTTTTCATCGGCGCCCTCGGCAGTCTCATCCACGTTGCGCTGGTAACCACGTTCAAGCTCAGTTGGGAGGGTGCCGCGCGAATGCGCGACGATCGGTTGCACCAGCACCGGGCGGTGTTTGAGGCGATTCGCGACGGGCTGCCGGACCTGGCTCACAAGCGGATGGCCGACCTTTTGAGCGACTCCATATCCGACGTGCGCGAGTTTCTGCGCCAGCACAGGGCTGCCGCACCCGCCTGAAGCAAAGCTCCCGACGCCTCTCGCCAAGCGCTTTCCTTGCCGAATGCGCCGGGGAGGCCCCGTTCTTCGTTTGAGACTCCGCCCGTCGCTTTCGGACAAAAGGACATAAACATCTCTTTATATGTTCTTGCCGAGCGACCACCATAGTGCTACCTGCCCGGAACCCCCCGGGAAGCAGGTCGGAAAAGGCAGAAGATTCATGAGCGCACGTGCCGAGTTGAAAGACGTAAGCGGCGACTTTTCCGTCAAGGACATCGGTCTCGCCACCTGGGGCCGAATGGAAATCACCATCGCCGAGACCGAAATGCCCGGCCTGATGGCGGTCCGCGAGGAATTCGGCGAGGCAAAGCCGCTGAAGGGTGCGCGTATCGCCGGCTCGCTCCACATGACGATCCAGACCGCTGTCCTGATCGAGACGCTGGTTCACCTCGGCGCCGAGGTGCGCTGGGCGTCGTGCAACATCTTCTCCACTCAGGATCACGCCGCCGCCGCGATCGCCGCGCGCGGCATTCCGGTTTTCGCGCACAAGGGTGAGACGCTCGAGGAATATTGGGATTTTGCCGACCGCATCTTCGACTGGCCGGCCAAGAACGGGGAAGCCGCCACGGCGAACATGATCCTCGACGACGGTGGCGACGCGACGCTCTATGTGCTCCTCGGCGCGCGCGCTGAGGCTGACCCCTCGCTTCTCGACAATCCAAAGAACGAGGAAGAGGAGGCGCTCTACGCCACTATGAAGCGCCGCATCGCCAAGAGCCCCGGCTGGTTCGCAAAAGTGAAGCAGAACATTCGCGGCGTGTCGGAGGAGACGACGACCGGCGTCATGCGTCTTTACGACATGCAGAAGAAGGGCGCGCTTCCCTTCCCGGCGATCAACGTCAACGATTCCGTCACGAAGTCGAAGTTCGACAACAAATACGGCTGCCGCGAGTCGCTCGTTGACGGCATCCGCCGCGCCACCGACGTGATGATGGCCGGCAAGGTCGCCGTCATCTGCGGCTATGGCGACGTCGGTAAGGGCTCGGCCCAATCTCTGAGAGGCGCGGGTGCGCGCGTCGTCGTCACCGAGATCGACCCGATCTGTGCGCTGCAGGCGGCGATGGACGGCTTCGAGGTAAAGACGTTGGAGAGCGCCGCTCCGAACGCCGACATCGTGGTGTCGGCTACTGGCAACAAGGACGTCATCACGATCGAGCACATGCGCGCCATGAAGGACATGGCGATCGTTGCGAACATCGGCCACTTCGATAACGAGATTCAGGTCGCGGCGCTCAAGAACTACAAGTGGACGAACGTCAAGCCGCAGGTCGACATGATCGAGTTCCCCGACGGCAAGCGGCTCCTGCTTCTGTCGGAAGGCCGCCTCGTCAACCTCGGCAACGCCACCGGCCATCCGAGCTTCGTGATGAGCGCCTCCTTCTCCAACCAGGTGCTGGCGCAGATCGAGCTCTGGACGCGCCCCGGCGAGTACCAGAACCGCGTCTACGTGCTGCCAAAACATCTCGACGAGAAGGTCGCGTCGCTGCATCTCGCCAAGCTCGGCGTGGAGCTGACGAGGCTCACCGACGACCAGGCGTCCTATCTCGGCGTGCCGCACGACGGCCCCTACAAGGCCGAGCACTACCGCTACTGAGAGCCTAGAAGCCGCCGGGCGGCCCCGGCGGCTGACCTCGATGTGTTGGGCCGGTCAGCGGGTGTGGGCGCTCGGGACCTTGAGGACGAGCAGTCCGGCGGCTCCGATCATCAAGGAGCCTGAGATGCGGTTGAGAAGCCGTCCGCGCTCGCGCGGGCGGCCGAACACGCGCTCAGCGACGCTGCCCCCGACGCGTCGGCAGGCCGAATGCCGCTGCGGTCATCTGCAGGCTGTTTGCGCTTAAGTCTCCGGCACGCGTCGCCATGCTCGGACGCAGGCCATGCCGCAAGCTGTTGGAAATCATCAATATCTGGCTGGGCCCCGGGCGGTGTGGCGAAGAAGACGCCGACCGTCGCGAGATAGACGAGGTATGTGTGAAGGCTCATGGTCGGAAGTCTGCGCCAGGAAAGAGCGAGCCGTCACTCGGCCCCGAGAACTCTCCTGACAGGCGACCTGCTCAGGATGGTTAACGCTTCCTTTCCATCTCCGCCTTTAGCTTGATCGTCGCCTTTTCCGCCCTTGGCGGAGCGGTTAAGTTCGATTGATTCGTCCGGGCGAGGCCACCCGGATGCGGCGGGGCGGATGGCGAGGACAGGCGCGGTATCTTTATCCGGTGCTCTTCGGAGGGCGCGGCGCTCGACCGCGTTCGGCCTGATCGTGGCATCGGCTTTGCTGACGCCGGCGAGAGCGCAGCCGACCGCTGATCTCTCGCTTGGCGCCGGCGCGCTTGACGATCTCGTCTGGTGGGCGGTCACGGCGGGAACGGCCGTTGCGGCGCTTGTCGCGTTCGGCCTCTATCTCGCCTCGCGCCGCGACGAGCGCCTGATCGCAGCGGAGAAAAAGGTAGCCTCCCTGAACTCGGCGCTCGACCGCACGGCGGCGCTCCTTGATGCCGACGATCAGCGCACGATCGTCTGGGAGACGAGCATCGCCGAGCCGCAGGTCTTCGGCGGTCTTTCCGAGCGGGTCGGCGTGCCGGTCGACAAGGCCGCGTTCCTGAGCTTCCGCAATTGGCTCCAGTCGGAAAGCGCAATTGCGCTCGAAGCTGCGATCGACAAGCTTCGCCGCCACGGCGAAGGTTTTCAGACGGCGCTGCGCACGACGGGCGGCTCGCTGGTCGAGGCGACCGGGCGCACCAGCGGTCGCCGCGCTGTGCTCCGCCTGCGGGAGTTGACTGGCGAGCGCCGCTCTTTTGCCGAGCTTAAGGAACAGGCGGTCTTCGTCATCGGCGAGGTGGCGGCGCTGCGGGCGCTCGCCGATCTCATTCCGGTTCCGCTCTGGCGGCGGAACCGCGTCGGCCGGCTCACGTGGGTGAATGCCGCCTATGTCCGCGCTGTCGATGCTGCGAGCCAGGAATTGGTGCTGACCGCCGGCATCGAGCTTCTTCCCTCGCGCACGCGCGATGCGATCCGTGAGGCTCATCGCGCCGGCCACGTCCAAACTTTCCGCGAAACTGCGGTTGCCGTTGCAGCTGGCGCCCGGCGGCAGTTCGAGGTTTTCGACACCGTGATCGAAGACGGCACGATCGGCGCCGCGATCGATGTCTCGGAGGTCGAAACCGTCGGCGAGAAGTTGCGCCAGCTGACGGAGTTCGAACGCGCGCACGCTCGACCAGCTCGCGACCGGCGTTGCCGTCTTCGGCAAGGACAGCCGCATCCTCTTCCACAACGCCGCCTTCCGCGCGATTTGGGGGCTCTCCGCCGAATGGCTTGCATCGGCGTCCGACGAGGGCGCCGTGCTCGATCAGCTGCGCGCCGACCGCAAGCTTCCGGAACAGTCGAACTACCGCGACTGGCGTGCCCGGCACCTCGCGGCGTACCGGTCGAACGAGGCGAGCGAGGATCTCTGGCATCTGCCCGACGGCCGCACGCTAAGAGTTGTGGCGCTGCCGAATTCCGACGGCGGCATGACCTACGTCTACGAGAACGTCACGCAGGAGATCATGCTGGAGAGCCGGCTGACGGCGCTGTCAGAGCTCCAGGGCGAGACACTCGACCATCTGTCTGAAGCGGTGGCCGTCTTCGGCACCGACGGGCGGCTCCGCCTCTTCAACCCGGTCTTCGCCAACATCTGGCGGCTGTCGCCGGCGCACCTCCGGACGGAGCCGCACATCAGCGAGATCATCGCCGACTGCCGCGCAATCTACGCCGACAAGACGATCTGGGACGAGATACGCGCAGCCGTAACCGACATCGACCACGATGAGGACCTGACGGGCCGCATGGAGCGGCCGGACGGCAGCGTCATCGACTACGCGACGGTGGCGCTGCCGGAAGGAATGACGATGCTGACCTTCGTCGACGTGACCGACTCCACGCGCTTCGAGCGTATCCTGAAGGAGCGCAACGAGGCGCTCGAAGCGGCCGACCGGCTGAAGTCGGACTTCATCCAGCATGTCTCCTACGAGCTTCGCTCGCCGCTGCAGAATATCATCGGTCAGGCTGAGCTGATCGCCGACCAGACCTTCGGCAGGCTCAACAAAAAGCAGCGCGAATATATGGGCGACATCATGGGGTCGTCGCGCGAGTTGAGCGCACTGATCAATGACATTCTGCATCTCGCGACGATCGACGCCGGCATCGTGTCGCTCGATATTCGCGAGACCGACATCGCCGACATCGTCGCCTCCTCGGTCGAGGAGCTCGGCCACCGGCTCGCCGAGCAGAAGATCACGCTTGAGATCGACGTTCCCGACGACATCGGCGCCTTCCACGTCGATCCGCAGCGCGTCCGCCAGATCCTCTTCAACCTCGTCTCGAACGCCATCAAGTTCTCCAACGCCGGCGGCAGCATCCGCGTCTCCGCGGCGAAGGAGGGCGGCGACGTCGTCTTCACCGTCGCCGACGATGGCGTCGGCATTCCGAAGGAGATATTGCCGCGTGTCTTCGAGCGCTTCGAAGGCTTTGCGCCGCCAGGGCGGCGAAGCGGCGCGGGCGTCGCGCTCTCGGTGGTGAAGAGCCTCGTTGAGCTGCACGGCGGTGGCATCGCCATCCACTCCGAGGAGGGCAAGGGCACGACGGTGACCGTTCGGCTTCCGATCGTGCCTGCCGTCGCGGCCGTCGCCGCAGAATAGACGATGCCCCCCGCGCCCGCGGAGGCCTCTCGCGTGGTCAGCACGACGCTCCTCCTTCCTGACGAGACCGCAACGGCGCGGTTTGCCGAGGATATCGCCGCCGTCCTCAAGGCGGGCGATCTGGTGGCGCTCTCCGGCGGGCTCGGCGCCGGCAAGACGACCTTCGCCCGCGCACTGATCCGCGCGCTCGCCGGTGATCCGGCGCTGGAAGTCCAGAGCCCGACCTTTCCGCTCCGGCTCGAGCACGTGCTGCCGCGCATCAGAATAGTGCACGCAGACCTCTACCGGCTCGGCGACGCGCGCGAGCTGGAGGAGATCGGTCTCGACGACGCGATCGCGGAAGGTGCGCTTCTGGTCGAATGGCCGGAACGGCTGCCGCCCGACCTGAGTTGCAATCGGCTCGATCTTACCTTCGAGATCGACGGCGAAGGCCGGCGCGTTGAGATCACGGCGCGCGGAAGCTTGCCGGTGCGGCTCGCCCGCACCGCGCGCGTCCGCGCTTTTCTTGACCAAGGTGGCCTTCGTGGCGCCGCGCGCACGCCGCTCGCGGGCGACGCGTCGACCCGCGCTTTCGAGCGCGCCGCCTTCGACGGCAAGACCGCGATCCTGATGAACGCGCCAGCGCGGAGCGAGGGTCCCGCGATCTACGACGGCCGCTCCTATGACGCGGTTGCGCATCGCTCGCTCGACGTGAGATCCTTTGTCGCGATCGACCTTGCGCTTCGGCGCGTCGGAATTCGCGCGCCGGAAATTCGCGCCGCCGACATGGAAGCCGGACTGCTCCTGGTGGAGGACCTGGGCGATGAGGGCGTGCTCGACGCGACCGGCGCGCCGATCGTTGAGCGCTACGAAGCGGCGATCGATCTCCTCGTCTACATGCATGGCCGCCCGTGGCCGGATGAGACGGCACTTCCAGGCGGCGAGCATTATGTGCTCCCGCGCTACGACCGCGACGCGCTTCTCGTCGAAGTATCGCTCTTTCCCGACTGGTTCGGGGGGAAGGGCGGCGAGGCAGCCTTCCCGCCGGAGCGCCGCGCCGAATTTCTCTCCGACTGGTCGCGGCTTTTGGACAAGGTTGATGCCGTCAGCACGACGTGGGTCATGCGTGATTTCCATTCGCCCAACATCCTCTGGCAGGCGGGCGAGCTCGGCATCGCACGCGTCGGCGTCATCGATTTCCAGGATGCGCTGATCGGCCACCCGGCTTACGACGTCGCCTCGCTCGCCCAGGACGCGCGCGTTACGCTCAGCGAGGATGATGAAGCGCGGCTCAAAGCGCGCTACGTCGAAGGTAGGAAGGCGCGCGACCCGAATTTCGATGCCGCGAGCTTCGCGACATCCTATGCGGTGCTCGCGCTGCAACGCGCGACCAAGGTTCTCGGCATCTTCACGCGGCTTGCGCTTGCGGAGGGAAAGCCCGGCTACCAGCGGCACCGCGCGCATCTTAAGGCGCTCATCCGCCGCAATCTTTCCGATCCGGTTCTTTCCGACATGCGGCTCTGGTATGAGCCCTACCTCTGAACGCATGGAGCGATTGGGATGGTTATGCCGGAGGCGGCGCCACGGACGGCAATGGTGCTTGCCGCGGGCGAAGGCAAGCGCATGCGGCCGATCTCCGCGACCATTCCGAAGCCGCTCGTCAGGATCGGCGAGCGCACGCTGATCGATCATTGCCTCGACGGGCTCGCCGCGGCCGGCGTCGAGAAGGCGGTCGTCAACGTCCACCACCTCGCCGACCAGGTCGAGGCGCATCTCAAGACGCGAAGCATGCCGAAGATCGTCATCTCCGACGAGCGCGACCAGCGACTGGAGACCGGCGGCGGCATCAAGCGTGCGCTGCCGCTTCTCGGCGAAAAGCCCTTCCTGCTCCGCAACGCCGACTCTTTCTGGGTCGAGGGCGTGCGCCCGAATCTTCACTGGCTCTCTGGCGTATGGGACGCAAACCGCATGGATGCGCTGCTTCTGCTCGCCTCGACGGTTCGCGCGGTTGGCTATTCCGGACGCGGCGACTTCGTGCTCGCCAAGGACGGGCGGCTGGCGCGCCGCCCGGAGCGGCAAGTCGCGCCCTTCGTCTATGCCGGTGCCGCCATTCTCGCGCCGCGGCTCTTCGACGGTGCGCCGGAGGGCGCTTTCTCGCTGAACCTGCTCTTCGACCGCGCGATCGAAGCGGGCCGGCTCTTCGGCGTCCGCCTCGACGGGCTCTGGATCAATGTGGAGAGCCCCGCGGCGATCGCGCCTGCGGAGGCCGCGATCGCGGCAAGCGCCGCTTGAGGCGGACGGATGGACAGCCCGAACGTCTTCACCATTCCGCCCGGCGCGCCGTTTCTCGACACGTTGGTCGGAGCGCTTCTCGACGGCAGGCTGATCGAAGGCTTTGACGCAGGCGCGCCCTTTGCGCTCGCCGACGTGACTCTCTATTTGCCGACACGACGCGCGGCGCGCGCCATTCGCGAAGAGTTCCTCAAGACACTCGGCCGGCCGCTGCTTCTGCCGCGCATCCGCACGCTCGGCGACATCGACGAGGACGAAGCCAGTCTCGACCTGGAGGCCGCGGAGATTCCACCGGCGGTGCCGGCGATGGAGAGGCAGCTCGTCCTGACCCAGCTCGTGCTCGCCTGGTCCGGCGCTTTGGTGCGGGGCGCGGCCGGCTTCCCGGAGGAAGAGCTGATCGTGCCGGCCTCGCCGGCCGACGCGGCGCGGCTTGCCGCGTCGCTCGGCGCACTCATCGAGCAGGTCGGCACCGAGGCCGAAGCCTGGCAGGGGCTTCTCGGCGTCGCGCCCGCCGATCTCGCCCGCTATTGGCAGATTACGATCGAATTCCTGAGGATCGTCACCGAGCACTGGCCACGGCATCTTTCCGAGCGCGGGCTGATCGATCCGGGCGTGCGCCGCGACGCCACGATCCGCGCAGAGGCGGCGCGTCTCGCGCGGGACGGCGCGCCGGCGCCGGTGATCGCGGCGGGGTCGACGGGGTCGGTGCCGGCGACGGCCGAGCTCCTGAAGGCGATCGCGCATCTGCCGAATGGTGCGGTCGTGCTTCCGGGCCTCGATCAGGGCCTCGACGGCGCGGCGTGGGGGGCGATCGGCGGTCCGGAGCCGGCCGCAGCCGGGCATCCGCAATACGGGTTGAAGCTGCTCATCGACAACATTGGCGTCCGCCGCGGCGATGTCGTTCCGCTGGGCGAGGCTCCGGTTTCCCTGCAATCCCGGGATCGTTTCGTCTCCGAAGCAATGCGTCCGGCGGAGACGACGGAGGAATGGGTCGGCGCCGCGGCGCTTGCCGTCGAGGCGAAGTGCACGGCGGTCGCGAAGATCGGGATCGTTGACGCGGCGAACGAACGGGAAGAGGCGGTCGCCGTCGCCGTGCTTCTCCGCGAGACGGCCGAGACGCAAGGCGCCGTCGCCGCGCTGGTGACCCCCGACCGCGGACTCGCGCGCCGCGTCGCGATCGAACTCCGGCGCTGGGGGATCGACGTCGACGACTCCGCCGGCCGTCCGCTCGGCCGCACGCCGCCCGGCATTTTTGCGCGGCTCGTCGCCGAGGTGGCGCTTGGTGGGGCTGAAGCAGAGACGCTGCTGGCGCTCCTCAAGCATCCGCTCGCCGCCTTCGGCGGCGCACCGGAGGCGACGCATCGCGCGGCGCGGAGCCTTGAGCGCGCGGCGCTCCGTGGCCCGCGGCTGAAGCCTGGCCTCGCTGCGATCCGCCACGCGCTGACGCTTCGCCGCAAAGCGAAGTTCGGCGCGGAACAGGATCCGGAAGGGATCGACAGGACATTCGCCGCAAAATTCCTGCGCGCCGACGAATGGGAGGACGCCGACGATCTCGCCATCCGCGTCGATGCGACGCTCGCGAACCTTGAAGCGCTCGCGTCTGCAAAGGGTGCGGTACCGCTCGAGGCGCTC
Source organism: uncultured Alphaproteobacteria bacterium (assembly GCA_963761005.1). GTDB lineage: Bacteria > Pseudomonadota > Alphaproteobacteria > Rhizobiales > Afifellaceae > DASWJZ01. The sequence continues at coordinate 2,940 of CAVXFK010000009.1, read as the reverse complement.
GTCTCCGCGCACCTTGCGTCGCTGGCGGCCGCCGCGGCCCCGTCTCTCTTCGCCGACGAGGCCGGCGAGGCACTGGCGCTCGCTTTCGAGGAGCTTTCCGCGAGCGCCGCGACCGGCCCGAAAATTCTTCCGCGCGACTATCCAGCGCTCTTCGCCGCCCTGATCGAGCGCGTCGCGGTGCGTCGGCGCAGCGGCTTCGACCCGCGCGTCCATATCTGGGGCACGCTCGAGGCGCGCCTGCAGAGCGTCGACCGGATCGTGCTTGGCGGGCTCAACGAAGGCACCTGGCCAGCGCAGACGCGCATCGATCCGCTACTCTCGCGCCCGATGCGCACGACGCTTTCGCTCGAGCCGCCGGAGCGCCGCATCGGTCTTGCCGCGCACGATTTCGCGCAGGCGCTTGGGGCTCCCGAAGTGTGGCTGACGCGCGCCGACCGGGAGAACGGCGAGCCGAAGGTTGCCTCGCGCTGGTTGCAGCGTCTGACAGCCCACGCCGGCAGGGACCTCGCCGACGCGATGCGCGCGCGCGGACGAAGATATCTCGGCTTCGCGCGCCGGCTCGATCGTGCCGAGCAGACCGACCCGCGACGCCGGCCAGCGCCGTCGCCGCCCGTCGCGCTGCGGCCGACACGGCTCTCGGCGACGCGCATCGAGACGCTGATCCGCGATCCCTACGCGATCTACGCCGAGTATGTGCTTCGCCTCAGCCCCTTCGAGCCGCTCGGAAAGCTTCCCGACGCGCGCGAGCGCGGCAACCTCGTGCACGACACCCTCGAGGAATTCGTGCGGGAGCGCCCGCGCGGTCCCTTCGATGCCGATGCGCTTCTGAGACTCCTAGAAATCGGCCGCGCGACATTCGCGAAGCTCGCGGACTTTCCCGAGGTTGCGGCGCTGTGGTGGCCGCGTTTCGAGAAGATCGCACGCTGGTTCGTGGAGACAGAGGCGGCGTTCGGCGCCGATGTGGTCGAGCGCCATGTCGAGGGCAAGGGCGAGATGGCGGTGACGCCGGACTTCACGCTTTCCGCGCGCGCCGACCGCCTCGACGTGCTGCGCGACGGAACGCTCGCCATCATCGACTACAAGACCGGAGCACCGCCGTCCCCGCGTGAGGTGCGCTCGCTCGCGCCGCAGCTTCCGCTGGAAGCGCTGATCGCGCGCGCCGGCGGCTTTAAAGACCTCGCGCCGATGGAGACGAGCCGCATCGTCTACTACCGGCTCGCCGGGCGCAGCGACAAGGACGAGCGCGCAGACCGCACGGAGTGGAAGGAGGACAAGAACCGCACCCATACGCTGGCCGACACGCTTGCGACGACGGAAGAGCGGCTCCGCGCCCTCGTCGCGAATTTTGCCAAGGCCGACGCCGCTTATCTCTCGAACAAGGTGCCGAAGCCGCGCCGCACTTTCGTCGGCGACTACGATCATCTCGCGCGCATCGCCGAATGGGTGGCGACCGACCAGGAGGAGGACGATGAGTTCCCCGTCGTCTGACCTCGACCTCACGCGCGCGAATCAGCGCGAGGCCTCCGACCCGGGCTCCTCCGCCTGGGTGATCGCCAACGCCGGGTCGGGGAAGACGCACGTGCTGACGCAGCGCGTCATCCGGCTCCTGCTCTCCGGCGTCGATCCGGCTGCAATCCTCTGTCTCACCTTTACCAAAGTCGCTGCGGCGGAGATGTCGCGCCGTGTCTTCCGCGATCTCGGTGCGTGGACAAGCCACGACGATGCGACGCTCGCCGCGGAAATCACGGAGCTGCAGAACAAGCCGACGAACGCGGCGGAGATGCGGCAGGCGCGCCGCCTCTTCGCCAAGGCGCTCGAAACACCGGGCGGCCTCAAGATCCAGACGATCCACGCCTTTTGCGAGCGGCTGCTCCACGCCTTTCCGTTCGAGGCGAACGTGCCCGGTCAGTTCCAGGTGATGGACGAGGCGGCGACGGCCGCCGCGCTTGCCGCAGCGCGCGAAACGGTGATGAACGAAGCTGCGAGCACACCCGACGCGCCGCTCGGGCGCGCGGTCCGCGCGCTCGCGGAAACGACTGCCGATCAGCAGATCTGCGAGGCGCTCGACGCGTTGATCGCCAGGCGCGACGATCTCCGCCGGTGGATGGAGAACGCGGCGCCCGACGGCGAGACGGGAAGCATCGACGATGCACTCGCCGATCTGAGGAGGCGTCTCGACCTCAAGCCGGACGAGAGCGAAGAATCGGTCTGCCGCGAGATGTGCGATGCGCCGGGCTGGAGCCGCGCGGATTGTGCAACGCTCTTGGCAGGACTTTCCGATAGTTTGGTGACCGCACCGCACCAGTGGAACGAGCGCGCGCATCCCTCGCTCGCCGCAGTCGTCAAGGCGGAGACCGCCAGCGCGGAATCGAACGCGCGGCTCGACTTCTTCCTGAGCTTCAACAGCAAGGAGAAGGTTTGGCGGCCGCACTCTCAGCGTTTCAGTTCTGACTTTGTCAAATCGGTGCCGGGTCTGAAGCAGCGCTTTGCGTCTGAAGGCGACCGCCTCATTGCGCTTGTCGGCCGGCTTGATTTTGTGCGCGCCTACGAGGCGACGTCGTCTCTGCTCATCGTCGGCGACGCGATCCTTGGCGCCTACCATCAGGCGAAGCGTCGGGCGGGCGCACTCGATTTCTCCGACCTCATCGTCAAGACGCGCAACCTGCTCTCGCGCTCCGACGCCGCGCAATGGGTGCTCTTCAAGCTCGACAGCCGCATCGAGCACATCCTTGTCGACGAGGCGCAGGATACGAGCCCCGATCAGTGGCTGGTGGTGAAGGCGATCGCCGAGGACTTCTTCTCCGGTGAAGGCGCGGCGCGCGCTCCGCGCACCATCTTCGCCGTCGGCGACGACAAGCAGTCGATCTTCCGCTTCCAGGGTGCCGTGCCGGCGATGCTGACGGAGATGCAGGACTTCTTCGACAAGCGAATAACCGAGGC
>CAVXFK010000008.1:0-516501 GCA_963761005.1 uncultured Alphaproteobacteria bacterium | reverse complement strand
TCAGGACTTATAACCAGTAGCTGACGGCAGCAGCGATGCAGACGGCGGCGAGGAAGTTGGTGGCGGATCGGTCGTATCGTGTCGCGATGCGGCGGAAGTCCTTGAGGCGACCGAACATGCGTTCGATGGCATTTCTGTTTCGATAGAGGAACGGGGAGAAGCAGTTCTTCCAACGCCGATTGGCCTTCGGCGGAATATTGGGCATCGCACCTTTGCCCTCGATCTGTCGGCGGATGGCATTGCTGTCGTAGCCCTTGTCGCCATGAACGATCGACGCTTGCGGCAGCCGCCGCAGCAGCAACTCTGCGGCGGTGCAATCGGCCACTTGGCCTCCCGTGAGCATGAAGGCGATGGGCCGACAAGCCGTATCGGTCAGGGCGTGGATCTTGGTGGTGCGTCCGCCGCGCGAGCGCCCGATCGCCTGATTGCGCTCCCCCCTTTACCGCCGGCTGCGCAGCGGTGCGCCTTCACCGCCGAACTGTCGATTAGCACCTGGGCTGGCGGGCCGCCTGCCGCAGCAAGCGCGTGGAACATGTCGATCCAAATGCCCTTCTCTGCCCAGCGCACGAAGCGATTGTAGAGGGTCTTGCGTGGACCATAGACGGCCGGAGCATCGACCCAACGGCCGCCTGACTTCAAAACATGCACGATGCCGCTGATCACACGCCGGTCGTCAACCCGCGGCTTGCCGCGCGTGTCGGTGGGGAGCAACGGCTTCAGCCGCGCGAATTGATCCCTCGTCAGCCAGAAATAGTCGCGATTCATCAGAGGCCTCCTCTTGGAGACCGTGAATCACAACCCAGCCAAGGAAGGAATCCCCTTTATGGGTCCTGACCCTAGGGCGCCATTGTTGCGGTTCGCTCACGAGATGAGACGGCGACAACATCGAGGTAGCTGCCGAGAACGGTAGCACATCGTCAAGATCGGAAGGAGCGCGCATGTGAACCGCCCCGGGTTGATCGGAGGCTCCAGACCTTGAGAAGGTGGAGCCATGATGAGCAAGACTACGAACAGGTTTTCGCCCGAGGTGCGGGCCCGCGCGGTGCAATTGGTTTTCGATCACGAGAAGGAGCATCCGTCACGCTGGGCGGCCGTTTCCTCGATCGCGGCCAAGATCGGCTGCACAGGTCAGACGCTCAATGAGTGGGTGAAGAAGGCGGAAGTCGACAGCGGCGTTCGGGCTGGCCTTCCCACTGAGATGGCTGAGCGGCTGAAGGCTCTGGAGCGTGAGAACCGGGAGCTGAGGCAGGCCAACGATATCCTGCGCAAGGCGAGCGCGTATTTTGCCCAGGCGGAGCTCGACCGCCGGTTCAAGCCATGATCGCCTTCATCGACGATCACCGCGAGGCGCATGGGGTCGAGCCGATCTGCAAGGTGCTGCCGATCGCCCCGTCGACCTACCACGAGCATGTCGCCAAGCGGCGCGATCCCTCGCTTCTGTCTGCCCGGGCGAAGCGGGATGCGACCCTCAAAGTCGAGGTGCGGCGCGTGTTCGAGGAGAACTTCCGGGTCTACGGCGTGCGCAAGGTCTGGCGGCAGTTGCAGCGCGAAGGCTTTGACGTCGCCCGCTGCACGGTCTCCCGGCTGATGCGAGTCATGGGCCTGGAGGGCATCATCCGCGGCAAGCCGATCCGCACCACGGTGAGCGACAAGGCGGCGCCTTGCCCTCTCGACCACGTCAACCGCCAGTTCCATGCCCCGGCGCCGAACATGCTGTGGGTCTCCGACTTCACCTACGTCGCGACCTGGACAGGCTTCGTCTACGTGGCTTTCGTCATCGACACTTATGCCCGCCGGATCGTCGGTTGGCGGGCGAGCCGGACGGCGCATGCAGCCTTCGTTCTGGACGCACTGGAACAGGCGCTCCATGATCGGCGGCCCATCCATCGTGGCGGACTCGTGCACCATAGCGATAGGGGCAGCCAATACGTCAGCATTCGATACACCGAGCGCCTGGCCGAAGCCGGCATCGAGCCGTCGGTCGGCAGCGTCGGTGACAGCTACGACAACGCGCTCGCCGAAACGATCAACGGTCTCTACAAGGCCGAGGTGATCCATCGGCGCGGACCATGGCGCTCGTTCGAGGCCGTCGAGTTCGCCACGCTGGAATGGGTCGACTGGTTCAACAATCGCCGGCTGCTGGAGCCCATCGGCAACATCCCGCCGGCCGAAGCCGAGCAACGCTACTACGCCATGCTGGAACATCCAGACATGGCGGCGTGACTCAAACAAAACGGCCTCCGGCAAACCCGGGGCGGTTCACAGTGTGGTCCTCAACAGTTTCATCGTCACGCCCACGAGGTTCAACAAGCTGAATTGGGGCAAGACGGTCGACGAGCTAGTCAGGAAGTCCCGCCTTCGCTAAGCCTGCGCGCATCGTGTCGAGATCTGTTTGTCGCCGGAACGGCAGACGGCCCATGTGTGCGTCGAATGAGTACTTCGGGTTGATTGCTTTCAATTCACTCCAGATCCTCTTGGCTTCATCGATCTCGCCGAGGTGTCCGAGAGTCGAAGCAAGGTAGGCGCGGGAAAGGTCGGTCTCAGGGACTTTTCGGATACGCTCGCGGAACTCGGCCGCCGCCGTCTCATACTTCCCGGCAAGTAGATACGCCAAGCCGAGGAAATGAAGGTACTGTTGGCTGAACTCTGGGTCCAAGCGCATGGCTCGCTCAATTTCGGGGATCGCCGTTTCACAATCGCCTCGATAGATCATTCCGACGCCGTGCGCGTTGACGGCGAGTGCGAAGTTGGGGCTCAATTCAAGTGCGGTCTTGATTTCGGTGTCCGATCGGTCGAAGTCTCTGAGAAACCCTGAGAGCATCGACGCCACGTAGTGTCCGAACGGATCGTTCGGCGCCTTCTCAACCGCCAGGTCGGCATATTGCATCGCCGTCTTCAACGATCCGTCTGGATCGTCGGTCCAGCGATTATGAAAGTCGAGATTGTAAGCCATGGCGAGCGCGGCGTAAGGCTCGCCATAGTCGGGGTCGAGGGCGGTGGCACCCTTCAGGAGCGCGACAGACTGGCGAAACACGGCGGCGTCCTTGTGAGGGCCCATGACCAGTTCGCGGGCTCGGAGGAAGAGATCGTGCGCCTCGATGCTCTTTGTCGTGCCATCGGAGAGCCGCGCTGCCTCGGCGGGAGTTAGTGTCACCTTGAGGGCTTCGACGATGTGGCGGGTGACCTCGTCCTGCACTGTGAAAATATCGGTAAGGTCGCGATCATACCGCTCTGCCCACAAATGCGCGCCGCTGGCAGCATCGATCAACTGGGCTGTGATGCGGACCCGATTGCCGGCACGGCGGATCGAACCCTCCAGCACCGCCGTCACGCCGAGTTCGCGCCCGACAGTGCGGATGTCGACACTTTTGCCCTTGTAGGTGAAGCTTGAGTTGCGGGCGATGACCATTAGCCCGGCGACCTTGGACAGGTCGGTTATGATATCTTCGCTGATGCCGTCGGAGAAATACTCCTGCTCGGGGTCACCGGACATGTTGTCGAACGGCAGAACGGCGATCGAAGCCTGCTCGCGACGTAGCTCGGCCGTTTCCGGATCCCGCTGCATCGGCTCGTTTGCGGCCACATCGCTGTCTGGGTTCCATTTCCACACCCGGATCGGCCGATCCATGTTCTTGACCGTCACCTCGCCGCCGTCCCTAAACGCAGCGTCGATCCGACTGCCGACACTTTCATTGACGATCGAGGAGACGCAGATGCCGCCGGGCTCGGCCAGCGGCTCAAGGCGCGCGGCCACATTGACACCATCGCCATAGATGTCGTCGCCCTCAACGATGACGTCGCCGAGATTAATGCCGATTTTGAGCGTGATGCCCTTTCCGTTCGGCTCCGCCTGAGCGTTGATTGTCCGTTGAATAGAAAGGGCGCATTTGACCGCGTCGACCACGCTGGAAAACTCCACCAGCGTGCCGTCTCCGATCAGCTTCACGATCCGGCCATGGTGGCCGGACACAGCTGGGTCGAACACTGCCTCCCGGTGGTGCCTAAGCGTGGCCAGAGTGCCGGCTTCGTCGGCGCCCATCATGCGCGAGTAGCCGACCACGTCTGCGGCGAGGATAGCTGCCAGTCGCCGGTTGATATTGTCGCCTTCGGCCATGCAGCGATTTGTACTGGATATCCGAGTCGGGCGCCAGTGAACGTCAGTGTTGCACTTTCGTCGGCAGCTATCGTTCAAACATAGCCTTAGGGGTCAAACTCGGACTACAGCCGGCGCGATCAGCATGTCCGCCTTAAGCTCGTAAGCGGACGCCAACGGTTCTCAATCCGACTTCCGCTTTGCGCCGATTTTGTTGAAAAAGTCGGATCGCGGAACTCGCCCGGTGATCTGCTGGAACAAGTTTGCGCCTCATGGCGCACGAACACGCGCCCACGAGGTAATTCGATTCAGTTAGAGGCACTTGCTGGAATCGAATTTCAGCTGCGGCGTTGCTGCCGGCGCACCTGAGCGGCTGCGGAGACTTTTTCAACGATATCCGCCATGTGTGGACGGCTCTCCGTTGGCAAGGGTTTTCTTGATGCAGTGCGCTTTGGTGGGTGCGGCCATGTGTTCGACCGGCATTGTCACATTAACTCCGGTGGCTCTCGATTGCCTTGCCCGGTAGCGTGGCGGGATGAAACCGATTTCGTTTAAGCGCCACCGCTTCCCACCAGAAATCATCCGCTATGCGATCTGGCTCTACGCCCGGTTCACGCTCTCGTTTCGCGATGTCGAGGAACTGCTCGCCGAACGGGGTGTTGATGCGTCCTACGAGACCGTTCGGCGGTGGTTCCTCAGGTTCGGACCTTCGATCGCCGCAAATATCCGCCGCTCACGGCCACGGCCAAGTGATCATTGGCACCTCGACGAAATGGTGATCTCGATGCGCGGCGATCGTTATTGGCCGTGGCGGGCGGTCGACAATGAGGGTGAGGTGCTCGACTTCCTGGTCCAGCGTCGACGAAACGCCAAAGTCGCCAGGAAGCTGATGGTGAAACTGCTGAAGAAGTGTGGCTTCGCGCCGACCCGGGTCGTGACGGATCGACTGCGATCTTATCCGGCAGCGTTCCGCGCGATCGGGCTCACCGCCGAGCATGATCGCGGCTTGCGCGCAAACAATCGGGCGGAGAATTCCCATCTGCCAGTACGCCGGCGGGAACGAAAACAGCAGCGGTTCAAATCACCGGGCTCGGCCCAGCGCTTTCTTGCCGTCCACGCCGCAATCTACAACGCCTTCACCCACCAACGTCACCTGCTACGTCGCTCCCACTTCAAGTGCTTCGCGCGGGTTCATTCGGCACCTGGACGGAGGTCTCCGCAGCCGCATAGGCGCGACCGCCGCCGTGGCCTGCCGCGACCCGCTGGAGTTAATGTGACAATGCCCGCCGGGGAACTGACGGGAGACCGGACGATCTTCCACGCGGGGAGTTCGAGCGGGTAGTCACGCAGCCTTCGTTTCCGCGGTCGCCGCAATTTCGGATTTGCCCCAAAGGGCATCCACCAGTTCCTCTCCGAGGAATTCCCCAATCTGCCCGGAGGGGCGCGCCCGTCCGATAGCGGCGGCGACACGTATGGTCCAATGAACGCATTTGGGGTCAATGATATTGGAAAGTTGCTGAATTACATCCTTGATGTCAGCACGCCGCCTGTCTCCCTCTGCCGCAGCTTTTAATCCAGCACTCTTCTGCCCAAAGGTTCCCGCCGCCGCTTCGGCGAGAATTTTCGCTTTGGCTTCCTCCCAATTGGTGTCCATCACGCCGAGGACCTCGTCGGTCAGAAACAAGTTCTCGGCCTCAAGACAATTCAGTTGGATGAAGCGTATGTGATGCTGGGCAGTCTCCACATTTTCGGCAGGTTTACCCTTGTCTCCATCTATCAAAGCGAACCCAGCAGCTGAGGCGCCGTGAGAGGTGGGTCCGCTTTCCGAGACAGTTTGGCGGCTTGGCTAAGGTGGATTCCGGGTTCGATTACGCCGCCAGTTTCTCCTGCTCGATTTCGATAGCATAGACCTCGTCGCGCGTCCTGCCGCCGAACGAAGAGTGGAGGCGCGAGGCGTTGTAGTAGCCGATCCAACGACCGATGCCGTTCCTTGCCTCGCTGCCGGTCTCGAAGGCATTGAGGAAGACGCATTCGTACTTCAGGCTCCGCCACAGCCGCTCGATGAAGACGTTGTCCATCCAGCGCCCGCGTCCATCCATGGAGATGCGGATGCCAGCCTCCCTGAGCGTGGTGGTGAAGGCGAAGCTTGTGAACTGGGGCTCGGGCCTCAATCGGATTTCTGATGTCATTCGACCTTTGAGTATCATCCATTGCAGCGACCAACACCTTGGACAACGGACCCGACAAGGAGCAGCGCGCCTAAGACGCTTAGATGATGGGAGTTCTATACGCAAAAGTATTTTGGACGAAACGCACTGCAACTATCTTCATTACAAAACTCAGGCGTTGGATCGAAGAAGAAAGCTTGATGTGAGGCAGCTAGAGCGGACAATGCATCGTTGGTCACTTGCACCGTCCGCGTTTGCCAGGCGCGCGGCACATCGCAATATGTGAAACTCTTCCCGAGGAAGGCAGCGCGCGCCAGGCAGCCGCCACCGCCGTTGGGAAAAACCGGCACCTCCCCGAGTATGACGACCGTCTTTCCGATTGACTGCAGCTTCGCGACCAGCTCGTCCATTCTCGTTGTCAATTTTCTTGAAGTCGCCTCGTCCGCAGTCTCTTGCGTATCGGGCTGATTTAACGGGTTATCCTCATTTACAAGAGACGAGTTCCAAAAATCCGGCAACGATTACCAAACTGACCCCCTTGTCGTCTCCTTAATTGCCGAGGTACCGCCTCGTTGAACGCAATACAGGCTGCAACTGCTCGGCCCCTTTTCGCCCCAGGGGGAGGGCACAAACAATGGGTTGCACGCCTGCATCGTGACTTGTTCTATGGAGTAGCCGAGTTGCTTGGCGGCTTCCGCCAATCCCGGCCCGTAGGCATCGGCATGAGAATCACCCCATAAGATCGCCTTGGCAAGTGCCACACCCCCAAGGGCACAAGCGGGGATCGCCCGTTCGACTTGGTCGAGAGCACGCTCACGTAGGCAGGTTTTTGTTAGCGGACTGAAAGTTCTTCGGTGGCGGCACGGGCGGCGAGTGCCATCGCCGAAACTCGTTGTGGAAAACCGTATGACAGAACGCCTACAGCGCCGATAGCATATTTGTGGCGCTGGAGCTGAGCAACTTGAAATGGGTGGTTGCGGTGCGGCTGTTAGGCGATGTGAAGACGAGCCTGTATCAGCTTTCCGGCGGCGATCTGAACGGTCTGATGGGGCTTGTTGATCGCGTCCGGGCTGAGGCTGACCGGCGTGGGCATCACGATGTCGAGGTCTGCTCCTGCTACGAAGCGGGCTATGACGGGTTCTGGCTTCATCGCGCACTTGAGGCGCGCGGCGTCCGCAACAGGGTACTCGACTCCGCGAGCATCAAGGTCAGCCGGCGGCGCAAACATATCAAGACCGATCGGATCGACGCGCGCGGCATGCTCGCCGTGCTGATCGCGCTTTATCGCGGCGAGGACGACGTGTGCAGCGTCGTGCGCGTGCCGAGCGAAGAAGAGGAGGACCGCAAGCGGATAATCCGTTCGCGCGAGAGCTTGCTGCGCGAACGCGTGCGGCGGGTCAATCGCATCCGGAGCCTGCTCAACTTGCAGGGCATCGGCAGCATCAACCCCAATCGCACCGGCTGGGAGGCGCAACTGAAAGATCTCAAGACCTTCGATGGTCGTAGCTTCCCGCAGCGCCTGCTGCGTGAGATCCGGCGCGAGGCGGTACTGCTGGCGACGGTCAAACGGCTGCTGAAGCAGGTCGATGAGGAAGTGCGCGCAATGAGCGAGAGGAAGACCCAGCGGCGCACCGGGCGTCGGGCCGATCCGATCGCACTACGCTTGTGCGCGTTGCGGGGTGTCGGTCCGCAAACCGCGGCCGTGCTCGCCAGCGAAGTCTTCTATCGCAACTTCCGGAACCGACGAGAGATTGCGAGCTATGTCGGGCTTTCGCCGACGCCCTACGCCAGTGGTGGCGTCAGGCAAGACCAGGGGATTAGCAAGGCCGGCAACAGGCGCGCCCGACGCGATGCGATCGAGCTTGCCTGGCTGTGGCTCAAGCATCAGCCTGGGTCTGCGCTCGCGGAGTGGTTCCGACGCCGCGTCGCGGATGGCAAGGGACGGGTGCGCCGGATCGCGATTGCGGCACTCGCCCGCCGCCTTATCGTGGCGCTATGGCGTTATGTTGAACACGGGTTGATCCCGGAAGGGGCAACTCTGAAGTCTTGAGCTGCGCATCGGTGATGTGCTGTCTCGAGAGGGGGACGTGACCGGAGCAATGCTTGATCATGCCTTATGATCGAAACCGAGATGGGTCCGTTCACCGCCAGGCCACTCCGTGCACGCGGAATGGTGGGACGAGCAGGAAGCTCGACCGGATACGAGGATATGCGATGGCTGGGCCATCGTCACACAGCAAGGCCTGCACCTTGAGAGACAAAACCGGAGGGCGGAAAAATGACTGCATAAACAATAGCCTAGCCTGACTTTAATGGCTTGACTGGGCGCCTCATACGAGCATTGCTGTCCGTGTGGCCGCCCCGGGGTTGGCGGCCTGGTTGATCCTCCAGAACGGCTGCGCCCGGCCTTGGCCTGGGCTTGCGACGGTGCAAGCGCTGGCATTGGCGGGCGCGAGGATGGAGGATCAGACATGTCGACAAAGAGGAAGGCACCGGGACGGAAGGCGTCGACGCGGGTGCGCACGATGCCAAAGCACGGGACGGCGGAGAGCAACAGCCGCAGCGACGGATCGCCTAGCTCTCCGACGAGCGCCGCCGCCAACTTGGGCTCCAAACGGTCGCTGCTGGTGGCGCGGCTCGACCGGCCGGCAGGGGCAAGGATCGCCGACTTGACGAAGGAGTTGAACTGGCTGCCGCACACGGTGCGCGCCGCCATGACCAGGCTGCGACAGCAAGGCTACGCCGTTACCCGCTCGAAGAGCGAGGAGGGCGTGACCGTCTACCGCGCGACGCCGCCGGCCACAAAGAAGAAGCGGGCGGCGGCAAAGACCGCTGCGTGATGTTGCATCCAGATGACCAAGCGAACTGCTGCAATCGATGAGGATGGGCGCATGGGAGCGGACGTGTCGGAACTGTCCCGCACCGACCTCGTCCGCCGATGGGAGGCGATCTACGGATCGCCTCCGCCGCATACCATCAAGCGACCGCTGCTGGAGCGTGCCGCGGCGTGGCACCTGCAGGCCAAGTACTATGGCGGCTTTCCGGCGAAGGAGAAGCGTCGGCTGGCAGCGACAGCGCTGGGCGGAGGGCCTCAAAAGGGAGCTCCGTCAGGGAAGGGCGGTGACCGCGGGCTTGAAGCACATTCCCCGACGATAGCCCCCGGAACCCGGCTCGTGCGCGAGTGGCGCGGCCGCACCCACGTCGTCGAGGTGTTGAGGGACGGCTTTCGATGGAACGGTGAGGAGCATGCCTCATTGTCGGCAATTGCCCGCAAGATCACCGGCGCCCGCTGGTCCGGGCCGCGCTTCTTCGGCCTATGAGCACCCGCAACCGGCAGCGCTGCGCCATATACACCCGCAAATCCTCCGAGGAGGGGCTGGAGCAGGATTTTAACTCCCTCCAAGCGCAGCGGGAGGCGTGCCAAGCCTTCATCCTCAGCCAAAAGCACGAAGGATGGAAGGCGCTGCCGGCGCAGTATGACGATGGGGGCTTCTCTGGCGGCTCCCTGAGTCGCCCGGCACTTGAGGGGCTGCTTCAGGACGTGAAGGCGGGGCGGATCGATGTGGTCGTCGTCTACAAGGTCGACCGGCTCACCCGCTCGCTCACCGACTTTGCCAAGATCGTGGAGGTCTTCGACGCCAACGGCGTCTCCTTCGTCTCGGTCACCCAGCAGTTCAATACCACCTCCTCGATGGGACGGCTGACGCTGAACGTGCTGCTCTCCTTCGCGCAGTTCGAGCGAGAGGTGACGGCAGAGCGGATCGGCGACAAGATCGCCGCGTCCAAACAGAAGGGCCTGTGGATGGGCGGCCTGCCACCGCTTGGCTATGACGTCCGGGACAAGCAGCTGGTTGTGAACGCGGCGGAGGCAGAGGTGGTCCGCGAAGTGTTCCGCCTCTACCTCGAGATCGGCTCGGTGCGCCGGCTGAAGGAAGAGCTGGATCGGCGCGGGATGGTCACCAAGCGCCGCTGCCAGGCTGCGGGGGAGAAGGTGGGAGGCAAGCCGTTCAGCCGCGGACACCTTTACGCGCTGCTGTCGAACCCGCTCTACGTTGGCAAGGTCCGGCATCGGGGTGTGCACTATGCGGGACGGCAGGACCCGATCGTGGACGATGCCACCTTCACGGCTGCGCAGGCTCGGCTCGCCACGCAGGCGCCATCCCGGCGAGTGGCAACGAACCAGCCGAGCCCGCATCTGTTGACCGGCCTGCTCTTTGACGAGAGCGGGGATCGGCTGTCACCGACCCATGCCGTCAAGGAGGGGAGGCGCTATCGCTATTACGTGTCGCACCGATTGATCGCCGCACGTCGCAATGAGAGGGACGGATGGCGGCTGCCGGCAGATGAGATCGAGCAGCTGGTCGTGAAGGAGCTGGCCGCTCTTCTGAGCGATGGAGCAAGGCTCGTCGGCCTTCTTCAGTTGGAGAAGTCCTCTGCGGATATCGCCATTGCGCTGACAAGCGCCACTGGCGCCTGTGAGGTTATCACGCGCAACAACGCGCAGGAGGTTCGGGCGCTGCTTCAGGGGGTACTGCACCGCGTCTCTGTGCATCCCGACGGCATCCGACTGGACCTGTCACCGCACGCCCTTCGGGGAGAGCAGGGGGAGCCCAACACGCTGCTGCTGGCTCTGAAGAGGCTGTCACGCCGCTGGTCATCCGCATAGATGCGACGCTTCGTCGGCGTGGAGTGGAGGCGCGCTTTGTGCTGAACGGCCGCTCGCCAGGAGGAGGGCGTCCGGATGCCAATCTGACGACGCTGATCGCCCGAGCCCACCGCTGCCTGGCGCTGCTCACCACGGGCGGTCTTGGATCGATGGATGCGGCAGCAGAGGCCGTTGCCCTGCCTGCGTCGGAGGTGAGCCGTATTCTGCCGCTGGCGTTCCTTGCCCCCGACATCGTGCGCGCCATCCTGGCTGGCGAACAGCCGGTGACCCTGACCGCTGAGCGATTGAAGCGCCTACCATCGCTGCCGTTCGACTGGGGTGCGCAGCGCAGGCTGCTCGGGTTCAGCAAGTCAGCCGCGGCTTAGCCGACCCTCCCGCAGTCTCAATTCCAAGGATTGACCAGCATCGCATCCCGACGCGTCTGGCTGTGGAAATCGGCCAGCGGAGACGAATGCCCAAAGCCCGTCCCACAACGCGCCGAGACGGGCTTGCTCCGCCAGACGTGGTGCCCGAATCCAGCGGAAACCGGCGGGCCCTCGGGGGCGGCGCCGGAAAGTGCTCGAATAGTGGGACTGCGTGGTGGGTCCGCCAGGACTCGAACCTGGAACCAGACGGTTATGAGCCGTCGGCTCTAACCATTGAGCTACGGACCCGAAGCCGGCCGCGGGGAGGGCGTTTACCGCCGCCTACCGCGATCTATGCGAAAAAAAACTGAGCGCCCGGTTACGCTGTTCGGCCCGGGCCGGCAAGCGCCGCCGCGCGGTTCCCTGGCGTCCGGTCTGGTAACCGCGACGGCGCGGGCCCGTTCGAACGCCGGTAGCAAAACCCGCGCGGTTTTCCGCTAGATGAAGCCGCCCGTGCAAGATTCCGGGGGAAGGCGATGATCAGGCTCGGCGGCCACGGGCTTCCGGTCGGAAGCGACGATCCCTACGCCTTCGCCCGCGCGCATGTCGCCTTCGGCTGCGGCGCCGCCTATTGCCCGCCGGCCCGCCTCGCGGATGCGGCGCGGCTCGGCGATATCCGCAAGGCCTTCGAGGCGGTAGGCGTGCCCATCGCCGAGGTCGGCATCTGGCGGAACCTCGTCACGCCCGACGCGACGGTGAGGCGCGCGAACCGCGACCATGCCGTGGAGCTTCTTGCGGTCGCCGATGAGGTCGGCGCGCGCTGTGCCGTTACCTATGTCGGCTCCTACAAGGCCGGCTCCGACTATGCGCCCGACCCGAAGAATCTTTTAGCGGCGCGTTCGACGATTGCGTGGAGACGGTGCGCGCGCTGATCGATGCCGTGAAGCCGAAGCGCGCCAAGTTTGCGCTTGAGATGATGCAATACAGCCTGCCCGATAGCGTTGACTGCTACCGCGCGCTGATCCGCGCCGTCGACCGTCCAGCCTTCGCCGCGCATCTCGATCCGGTCAATCTCATCCTGACTCCACGGCAATATTTCGACAGCGGCGCGCTGATCCGCGAATGCTTCGAGAAGCTCGGGCCTTGGATCGTGAGCTGCCACGCCAAGGACATCGTGCTCCACCATCAGGCGGCGCTTCATTTCGACGAGATTCTCCCCGGCGACGGCGCGCTCGACTACCGCACCTTCCTTCGCGAGCTCGATCGTTTTCCCGACGTGCCCTTGATGCTTGAGCACTTGCCCGACCCCGATTATGCGCGGGCGCGCGACCATATCTTCAAGGTTGGCGACGCGATCGGCGTCGGCTTTATCGGTCGTGTGTGAAGTGCGGCCCAAGGAATTCGCGTAGCGAAGCGTCTAAGGTGGGTAGGAACTCCGGCTGCGGCTCGATTCGCTGAAAATGCCGCAATCTCGGGCGATGGCGGCGGGCAGAAGGACGCGAGGATCAAATGATGAAGCCTGAATTTCGCGCGATCGCGCTTGCTGTTGTGCTCGCTTTGCCGCTCGGCACATCGCTTGGCGCGGCGCAAGACGCCGAGCCTTTGGGGCGCGAGCGGTTGCTCACCGTTTCCGGCGAGGGGACGATTCGGGCGGAGCCAGACATGGCGCTGATCACGCTCGGCGTCGTCAGCGAAGCGTCATCCGCCGGCGAGGCGCTGCAGACGAATTCGCAGTCGATGAACCGCATCGTCGCCGCGCTCAAGGATGGCGGCATGGAAGCGCGCGACCTCCAGACGTCGGGGTTTTCAGTCGATCCGGTCTATTCGCAGCCACCGCGGAACTACGACAACTCCGAGCCGTTCAAGCCGGAGATCGTCGGCTATCGCGTCAGCAACAATCTGACGCTTCGCATCCGCGCGCTCGATCGCGTCGGCGCGCTTCTCGACCAGGTGGTGACGCTCGGGGCGAACGCCATTTCCGGGCCGAGCTTCACGGTCGAGGATCCGACGCCGTTTGAGGACCAGGCGCGGCAGGCCGCGATACGCGACGCGATCCGCAAGAGTGCGCTTTACGCAAAGGCCGCCGACGTCACGCTCGGACCGATCTTCCGCATCGACGATGGCTATGTCTCGCCGCCTCAGCCGATCGCACCGGGCGGCATGATGCGGATGGAAGCCGCCGCGAGCCCGCCGCCGATCGAGCGCGGCGAGCTCTCTTTCGAGGCGCACGTCTCCGTCTCGTGGCGGCTTGCGGACTAGCGTGAAAGGCAGTGTCCCTTTCCTCATCGTCGTTGCCGGGCTCGGCCCGGCAATCCATTCCGTTGCGGTCGTGATTGTTGCAAGCGTTACGGAATGGATGCCCGGATCAAGTCCGGGCATGACGACAGGACGGTGCGCCGTTTTTTCGCTCAGTATCCCGGAAGCACCAGCACCTTCGGCTTTTCCGGTAGCGTCCTGACCGAGACCTTGATCTCCGGCACGCTCGAAAGCTCGACGTCGAAATCTTCGCCGAGCCGGGCGAGGAAGCGGCTCAGCGTCGCCGACGTGAAATAGTGCATCGGCAGGATGAGTCGCGCCTTCAGAACCTTCAGCGTCTGAAGCATCGCGTCCTGGCTCATCGTGTAGGAACCATCGACCGGCACCATGACGACGTCGAGCTGGCCGATCTGGCCGAGATCCTCCGGGTTAAGGATCTGGTGGAGATGCCCGAGATGGCCGATGCAAAGGTTCGCCACCTCGAAGATGAAGATCGAGTTGCCGTCCGGCTCGACTGAGCCGAAGCGGCGGATGTCGGTCGTGACGTTGCGGATCAGCACGTCGTCGACTTGCACGTGATAGACTGCCTTGCCGCCGTTCGGGTTCCAGCCGCGCAGCACGTATTCGATGCGCGGGTCGGGGTTGTCGGTGTAGTGCGAAGGATGCGCGTGGTTCATGGTGACGACGCGCGGGATCACGCCCGGACCGGCATAGCCCGCATAGTCGGTCGCGATGGTGACGCCGGCCGGGGTCGTGATCAGGAAGGTCGCGTGCCCGACGAAGCGGATCGTGACCTCTTCCGCCGCCGGCGGCTCCAGCCCGTCCTGCACCTTGACGTAGGCGACCGGCACGATCTTCGGCATCGACTGCGCGATTGCCAGGCAGCGGCTCTCCGTGACGGCGGCGCGCGCGGGAAGCGTGGCGAACGCAAGGCAGACAAAAACTGCAGCGAGCCGGATCAGCAGCATCAGGACAGGCCTCCGCGCAAGCCCGCATTCTAACGCGATGCGATGGCGGCTCAACGACCCCGCTTACGCGTCGCGCTCCCGTCTTCTGCCGGCTCGCGCGAAAATGATCGCGCGCCCAGCGCCGGATTTTCTTCGCCCAAGCGTTTCAGGGGGAACGCGCTGAACGCGCCGCAGCACACGCGCTTCAAGGAGAGACTCTATGCGCCGATCCATCTCAATTCTGGTCGCGGCCGCGATGGTTGCCGCCTCTGCCGTCATTGCCCCGGCGGGGGCGGCGGCTGCCCCAATGGCGCCGCCTACATCGGCCAAAGCACCGACGGGAGTCACCAACGCCCAGTTCTATTTCGGTTTCGGCGTCGACGGCCGCCGACACCGTCGCGACCGAAGGGCTTATTCCTACTATCATCGCCGGCATCATCAACCGGCGCCGTTCTTCTTCGGCTTCCCGTTCGGGGTCGCGCCCTACTATTACCACCAGCATCGGCAGTACCGGGATTGCTTCCGCGGGCGGGATGGACGCGTCTACTGCCGACGCTACTGAGTTGGGACAAGAACGATCGGCTCCCAATGCGGGAGCCGATGTGACGCGCGAGCGCGCCTAGCCGCCGAGGAATTTGGCGAGGTCGTTGAACGACGAGCTCCAGCCCATCTGGTGCATGTCGCGATCCTTGCTCTCCGCGAAGGTCCGCTGCGTCAGCGTCATGAGCGTGCCGCCGCCCTTGGCGCGGAAGTCGACGGTCACTTCCGTCTCGTGGCCGCGCTTTCCGTCGTTGTGCCAGGCCCAGGTGAAGACCAGCCGGCGCGGCCGGTCGATCTCGCGGTAGACGCCGCTCACGTTCGGTCGACGCCGTCCGGCCCGCGCATCGTGGTGAGCCACTTGCCGCCGACCCGCGCGTCGATCTCCTTCCGCGGGATGGTCATCCCCTCCGGTCCGAACCATTTCGCAATCTGCTCAGGTTCGATCCAGGCCGCGAAGACCTTGTCGGGCTTCGCCTTGAACTCGCGTTCAAGCTTCAGGACGCGGTCATCGCTTGCGAGCGCTTCCATCTTTCGTCTCCCGATTCCGTTTGACCCGATCTTGGTTCTCAAGGTGCTGCGCCAGGCGATCGAACGAGGCGTTCCAGAAGCGCCGCTGACGCGTTGCCCAGTCCTCGACCGCCGCAAGCGCCTCCTCGCGCACGCGGCAGACGCGCCACTGTCGCTTCGACGCGCCGCTCGATGAGCCCGGCCGATTCAAGGACGGCGATGTGGCGTGAGATCGCGGGACCGGAGATGGCGAAGGGCGCGGCAAGCTCGCCGACGGTCTTCTCGCCCTCGGCGGCCAGGCGCTCGAAAATCGCGAGGCGATGCGGGTCGGAAAGCGCGGCAAAGACGCCGCCAGCGCGCGTCAGGCGTGGACGGTCTGCATGTTCATTATTTAATGAATACTTTAAATAATGAACAAGTCAAGCGCGGTGTTAGGTCTCGATCTCGGCCCAGAGCACGATCAGGCAGGCGCAGTCGAGCGGCATTTCCGGGTTCGTGTAGATCATGCGCGTGTGGCGGCCGCGCTCGGCGAACACCTCGCTCACCAGATGCGAGGCGCCGTTCAAGACCTGCGGCATTTCGGTGAAGCCGGGCGCCACGTTCATCACGCCCTCGAGGCGGAAGACCCGCTTCACCCGCTCAAGGATCCGAGCGCCGCCTTGATCTGCGCGATCGCGTTGAGCGCCGCCGAGTTGGCAGCACGATAGCCGTCCTCTGTGGAGAGCGCCGACCCGATCTTGCCCTTGTAGCGAAGCTCGCCGTCGACGGAGGGAAGCTGCCCGGACATGTAGAGAATGCTGTTGACGATGACCGTCTGCTCGTAGTGCGGCGAGCGCGACCGGTGGAGGCGGAAGCTCAAGCCCAAGCGAGCGAAGTCTCTCTTCGGCGGTTGCGCCGGTTGCCTTGGCGAGCTGCATCGATGTCCCCCCTTGGAGGCACTCGTAACCGGCGACCTGGGGGCTGGCAACGAACCGGAGCGCGAAGCCGCGCTTGAGAAGAGAAACCGTCGCGACGACCCGGGACGAGAGGGGGGCGGGTGATCGTCTCCGAGGCCGTCGCGACGGCTGTCCGGCTTTGACCGACCGGATCTCGTGCGGGCGCCGTTCGCCCGCTTGAAATTCTATTCGGCGCGCAGTGCCGGCTTGGCGGCGACGCCGGCGACCGTCAGCGCATCCATGCGCATCAAGTTCGAAGTCGAGCCAATGCGAGTCTCAACGACGATGCCCGGGGTCGCATCCGGCTCATAGGCAACGTCCATGCACTCTGCCTGCGCGTCGCCCGTCTCGTTGGCACAGCCGACGGGAACCGGCAGATCGCCCTTCACCGCCATCGGCACGCTCACTGCGGCGACGACCGGCATATTGTCCGCGACATCGAACGCCGCCTCGATACGCCAGTGCGCGTAGCTTGCTTGGTCGGTCGGAAACACCGTCCCGGCCTGAGCCGCGCCGGTGGCGAGGCTCGCGACGACAAGCGCTGCAAATGCGAACACTTTCTTCGTCTGGGTGGCCATTTGACGCTCCATCCAAGCCCCTGCCGGGCTTTTGTTGCCTGCTTTCGTAAGGGACTATTGCTTCATCCTGCATACGCGCGAGGGCCAAAATGGTTTCGCGGTTGCCCAAATGTTGCTTCGATCCGACAGTTAACGAAACAAATGCCGTCGGAAGGCCCGCAGCCCCAAAGTGGCGGAAAACGCTGGGCGTTGACGGCCGATCTCAGGTCATGAAGACGGCTTACGAGGGAAAGGACGAGCGAATGCGAGTATATGCGAGCGCGCTGGGCGTGGCGGCGCTGATTTTATGCGCCGGGCGCTCGGCGGCTGCGGCTGCCGGAAATGCGGCGGCCGGCAAGGCGCTCGCGGAGCGCTCGTGCGCCTCCTGTCATCTCGTCTCGCCGAATCAGAAAAGCGCGACGACCGAAGCGCCGCCCTTCGCGACGATCGCCAAGCGCCCGGCTGAGGATAACGAGGAGCTCGACAGCGTTCCTCGCCGGCCCCGCATCCGCCGATGCCGCCGATCAGCCTGACACGGCAGGAGATACGCGACATCGTCGCCTATATCATCAGCCGAAGGAATAGCCGCCGCGGGAGCGCCTAGGCGGCGCTCGGCGGCGCGCCGTTCTTCTGCTGCTTGCGCGGCGATGCCGTAAAGGCCGCCGGCGGCGGCCGAGCTCGTCGCACACGTCGTCGAAGCCGATGCCCATGCCGTCCAGCAACACGACCAGATTGTAGACGAGGTCGGCCGCTTCCAGCACGGCGGCCTCGCGGTCGCCGCGCATCGCCTCGATGGCAAGCTCGGCCGCTTCCTCGACATCTTCTTGGCCTGCTGCGGCGCGCCGGCAGAGCGGAGCTTGTTCGTGCGCGGGAAAGCGCAAGGTTCGGCTCCCACCCGCTTCAGATCGCTCTCAAGCTGGTGGATCGGATCGGTGAAGCCGGATTCCGTCTCGGAAGACATGGCGCTGTCCGTGTCCGCAGACATCCGTTTCGGTACAGCGCACGGTCGCGTGGAAACCCCCACACTCGCTTTAATGTCGGCAACCGGCATTTCGATATGTCCAGCCCATGCTAATGAAAGGTTAACGGCCGCCGGCCCAGGGTTCAGGGCGGAATATCGACGCTTTTGGCGCCAGGGCTTGATGTCGAGGATCGGCGTTTCGTCCAGGCAATCGAGCGCATCCACGTCGAGCCGCCCGCGTCTTCGGATCGCAGGCGAGGACCCCGACGACATGAAGGCCGATCGGGTTCGGGCGGACGGGCGAGCGTATCGCGAAGACGCCGGCCGGCTCCGGGCGGTGGCGCGGCGCCTGGATCAGAAGATCGCGTCTGGCGCGGTCGAACCAGGTCAGAACGACGATCGCCTGGCCGGCATCGAGCTCGGCGAGGCCTGGCCGCCACGGCGCGTCGATCTCGATCCACGCTTCGCCGCCCCGCTCGCGCGCCTCGCGCCAGATTCTTCGGACACTCGTCGCGCGTCTTCCAGGGCGTCCGCGCGCGTCCGATGAAGACGAGCTTGGCGTCGCCGGTGATGCTCGCCGGGTCGATTAGCGGCGCGGATTTCGCCCGGCCGGTCCTTCAGGTCGCGGTCTTTCTGCATGACGAGAGCTTAGCGCCGCTCGGCCGCGCATGCCAGGATGGCGCGGCCGCGGCAAATCGAGCTTCCGTGATGCGCTTCGATATTTCCGAGGTTGCCTGCCGCGTTTCCGGATTTCTCTGTCGCTGTCGTCGTGGCGGACGAGCTCGCGCTGCCGCCGGCGCGTTCGGCGTCGCTTGAGGCCTTCATCGCCGGTGCGGAGGAGGGCGCAGCGCGCGGGCTTTCGCCGCGACCGAGCTTGCCGCGATCCCTGGCATTGCCGCGTGGCGGCGGGCCTATCGCGCCTTCGGCATCAAGAAGACAAGCTACCGGTCAAGCGTCGAGCGGCTGATGAAGAATGCGCTCGCCGGCACGTCGCTGCCGCGCATCAATCCCTTCGTCGACGCCTATAACGCCGTCTCGCTCGCGCATGTCCTTCCCGCCGGCGCGGACGACCTCGACCGGGTAGCGGGCGATCTCGCCTTTCGCTTTTCGCGCGAAGGCGATGATTTCCGCGACATGGGCGCGCTCGACGAAAGCGGTGCGCCGCTCGCCGATCCGCCGAAGCCGGGCGAGGTCGTTTACGCAGATTCGAAGAAAATCCTCTGCCGCCGCTGGAACTGGCGGCAGGATGCCCGCTCCGCGATTTCCCCGGAAACGCGGCGCGCCGTCGTGACGCTCGCAGGCGAACGGCGTCGGCGACGTCAGGCAGGCGGCGGCCGATCTTCTGGGCATTCTCGGCGCCGAATGCGGCGGACTCTACGCGTTGACGGTTCTTGATGCCGCCAACCCGGCCGCGACGCTCGCTTCGCCCGCGTAGGCCCGGGTGCCGACCTAAGGGTCCTTGACGGGATCGCGTAACGATATAAAGATATCTCTATATCGTTCTCGGACTTGGGTGCATGGCATTCTCCGTCGACCACGTTGTTAACCAGATGAAGGCCGCTGGCGACGAGACGCGCATCCGGCTTCTCGCCCTGCTTCGCCGCGGCGAGCGCACGGTGAAGGAGCTGACCGAGATCCTCGGCCAGTCGCAGCCGCGCATCTCGCGGCATCTGAAGATCCTTGCCGAGGCCGGGCTCGTGTCGCGCAGCCCCGAGGGGTCGTGGGTCTATTACCGGCTCTCCGACGATGACGCCGATCGGGCGGTAGCGCTTGCGATCGTCAAGGAGCTTGATCCGCGCGACATGCGGCTGAAGCGCGACGGCGAGCGCCTGGCGGTGCTGCATAAGCAGAACCGCGAAATCGCCGAGCGCTATTTCGCCGAACACGCCGGCCGCTGGGATGCGATCCGTTCGCTGCATGTGCCGGAGCGGCAGGTCGAGGCGGCGATGCTTGAGCGCGCGGGGAAGGGGCCGTTCCGCGCTATGCTCGATATTGGCACCGGCACCGGACGCATGCTGGAGCTTTTCGCCGGGCGCTACGAGCGTGCGCTCGGCGTCGACCTCTCGCCTGCGATGCTTGCGGTCGCGCGCGCCAATCTTGAGCGCGCCGCGATCCAGAATGCGCGCGTCAAGCTCGGCGACGTGATGAATCTTCCAGTGGTGCGCGACAGCTTCGATCTCGTCGTCATCCACCAGGTGCTGCACTTCCTCGACGAGCCGGGGCACGCGATCGCCGAGGCCGCGGCGGCGCTTTCCGCCGGCGGCCGGCTCATCGTCGTCGACTTCGCGCCGCATCAGCTTGAGCATCTGCGCGACACGCAGGCGCATCGCCGCCTCGGTTTCAGCCGCGCGCAGATGAAGCAGTGGCTCGCAGTTGCCGGGCTCAAGGTCGAGGCGGCGGAAGATCTCGCGCCGGAGGCGGGATCGGGCGGGCTTACCGTCACCATCTCGACCGCCCTCGATCGGCGCGCATCCGCGGCCGAACGCGGCACGTCGGAGGTACGGCTGTGAGCGGCCGCGCTGAGCCGGCGGCGACGCAGCCGCCGGAGATCTCCTTCGAGTTCTTCCCGCCGAAGACGGAAGCGCAGGCTTCAGCGCTCGACGATACGGTGAACCGGCTGGCGCGATTCCAGCCGCGCTATGTGTCGGTGACCTACGGCGCGGGCGGGACGTCGCAGGAGCGCTCGTTCGGCACCGTGAAGCGCATGCACGCGTGCGGTCTTGCGACCGCAGCGCACATCACCTGCGCCGGCGCGCACCGCGATTCGATCGAGCAGACGATCGCTTGGTTCCGCGCAAATGGAATCGAGCGCTTCGTCGCGCTTCGCGGCGATCCGCCAGGTGGGCTCTCGGAGCCCTATGCGCCGCATCCGTCGGGCTATCGCGATACGGCCGAACTCGTCGCGGCGCTTAAGCGCGCCGGCGCCGCCGAGGTGTCCGTGTCGGCCTATCCCGAGCGCCATCCGCAGAGTCCGGATTGGGACACGGAGATCGAAGTCTTGAAGCGCAAGGTCGACGCCGGCGCCGACCGCGCCATCACACAGTTCTTCTTCGACAACGATCTCTTCGACGCCTACCGCGAGCGCGTTCGCCGTGCCGGGATCATGATCCCGGTTGTCCCGGGTGTGATGCCCATCCACCGCTTCTCCGCAGTGCGCGACTTCGCAGCGCGATGCGGCACAACGATTCCTGCCCGGCTCGCGCGCCGCTTCGAGGGGCTCGGCGCCGATTCCGAGACGCACGGGCTTGTCGCCGCCGCCGTCGCGAGTGAGCAGATATCAGGCCTCGTCACGCAGGGCGTCGAGGCGCTGCACATCTACACGTTGAATCGTGCCGAACTCACCGAAGCGATCTGCCGCGTGCTTGGAGTGGGTTCGGAGGCGGGGGTCGCCGCTTGCGCCGCCTGATGCGGCGCGCTCAGAGGACCCCGAAGACGATTGCTCCGATGAACACGAACGCGGCGCAGACAGCGACAACGTTCAGAGGTTTAATGAAGGTCATCGGGTGGCCTCCCTCTGCTTCACTGGACGCATATTAACGCCGAAGCGGCGCAATCAGAACAGGAAATGTGTGTTGCACTGCGAAGCCTCTCAAGGGAGGCCAAAACTCGATTTCAGTTTTAACCAAATTTATCAATTGCTTAACCATGAAATAGTGGGCGGAAATCACTCCACAGCCGTCTAATCTGGTGTGCACTGCGGGATTCTCGCGAAGGCCGTATTTCCGCAGCCGGCGAATTTCCGATTTCCTCGTTTTTTCCACAGGTTGGGAGGCCTGGAAAGCGGCGTCGCCCTTGCCGAAATCGTGATGCAGGCGCCATGGCCTCCGGCTCGAAAATCGTGTCCGAACTGTGGCCAAACAACTCTGTCATCACCACGCGCAATGATCGATCTCGGCCTTGTCAGAGTTCTTCGATCCATCAAATGTTCGGACGAGTCGGTGGCGCGCCCCGTGTGAACCAGCTCGGCGGCGGGCCAGCGAGAAGGAGGCCGACCAATCGACACGTTTCCCTCCGGAGAGCGGGCGGCGCTCACCTTGCGACCCGACTCCCCCGTTTACTGCTTTCGCCCGCAGGTGCTCGCGGCTGACGCGCGCGCGTTCGTCAGCGCCTTTCCGGGCAAGACCGCCTATGCGGTGAAGACAAACGGCGAGCCCTTCGTCCTGAAGACGCTGGCTGATGCCGGCATCAAGTCGTTTGACGTCGCAAGCCCAGGCGAGTTCGCGGCCGTGCGGGCTGTCGCTCCCGACGCGGAGCTTCTCTACATGCATCCGATCAAGGCGCAGTCCGACATCAGGCTTGCCCTCGAGCACTACGGCGTGCGCGTGCTTGCGCTCGACCATGAGGACGAGATCGCCAAGCTTCTGCGCATCGTGCGCGCGCTCGATCTCGACCCGGGCGACATCACCCTCTTCGTCAGGCTTCGCACCAAGGGCCCCGCGGCATACGAGCTGTCGCGAAAATTCGGCGCGGCGCCCTCGCACGCGGTGGAGCTTCTCGAGCGCATCGACCGGATCGGGTTTCGCGCCGGGCTCTGTTTTCATGTCGGCAGTCAGATCGAGGACTCCGACGTTTACGAGAAGGCGCTCGCCTCGGCCGACTGGGTCAGGAACCGAGCCGGCATCACGCTCGCGGGGCTCGATATCGGCGGCGGCTTCCCGGCACGCTATGGACACGATCCGCGCCGCAGCAGCCGGGCGATCCCGGCCCTTTCCGATCTCATGACGGAGATCCGCGGGGCGATCGAGGAATGGGGCTTCTTCGACATGCCGCTCATCGCCGAGCCCGGACGCGTTATCGTTGCGCGCTCGCTCTCCGTCATCGTCCGCGTGCTCCTGAAGAAGGGGAGGCGGCTTTACATCAATGACGGCATCTGGGGCTCGCTCTCCGATTCTTGGACCGGCAAGATTACGCTCCCCGCGCGCCTCATCCTCGACCCGGCGCGGCGAAGGCGAAGCGGCAATCCCGACAAGCTCGTCGCGTTTCGCGTTTGCGGCGCCACCTGCGATTCCGTCGACATCCTTTCGCGGCCGTTCTGGCTGCCGGAGACGGTCGACACCGGCGACTGGATCGAGATCGGCCACATCGGCGCCTACAGCCTCGGGCTGCGCACGCACTTCAACGGCTTCTATCCTGACACGTTCGTGGAGGTGACGACGCCGTTCGAGGAGGAGGGCGCCGAAGGCTTTGCCGCGATCGAGACGATGGCGGACTAGCTAGGAGACGAGGATGAAGAAGATCGACCAGACGAAGGCACCGGCTGTTCGCGGCACACTCTATCCGCCACCCTTCGACGAGCCGTGTCGGAAGCGCAGCCGCATCAAACTCGGCGACGCTGCCGGGCTCGACCAGTTCGGCGTCAACCTTTGCCGGCTGCCGCCCGGCGCATGGTCGAGCCAGCGCCACTGGCACACGCTTGAGGACGAGTTCGTCTATGTCGTGGAGGGCGAGGTCGTGCTCGTCTCGGACGCCGGTGAAGAAACTCTTAAGGCAGGCGACTGCGCCGGCTTCAAGGCCGGCGATCCGGACGGCCATCACTTTCAGAACCGCTCGACGCGCGACGCCCTGATCCTCGAGGTCGGCAGCCGGCGCCCGGGCGAGGTGTCGTCACTATTCCGATATCGACATGCAGGTGAAGGACAGCGCCTACCAGCATCGCGACGGAACGCCATATCCGCGACAGGAGCGCGCCACCTGAGGCCACACGGTTTGTTGTGCGGGCGGTCCGCTTGTCCCTGAGGCGGCGCTCGGGCACGCTCGACCGAAAGGTGAGGAATGCCCGAGGCGTCGCGTGCCGCCCGTCAGTCTCTCGCGTCGGCAATTGCTGCGGCGTTGGCGTTCGCTGTCGCCGCGGTCGCGCTGCCTGCGGGGGCCGCGGAATTTTCAGCGGGCGGTTACAGCTTCTCCGATGAGCTCGGCGGCTTTCGTCTTCTTTCCGCCTCGGGCACCGGCACGGCGGAAGACCCGATCGTCGTGACGGAAGAGCTGATCGACGTCGCTCCCATCACGCTCGTGATCCGTAACCCCTCGCTCTCTCGAAACCGGCGGAACCTTCGAGCGCTCCGAGCTCACCCTCGTGAAGCGCGTCGTCAATCGCTCCAAGCGCGTGTGGGCAGGCTTCGAGCTTGAGCTTCAGGAGATACTCGGAAAGCCGAGCGACTACGGCGACGGACTGTCCTTCAAGCAGTTCGACGCGGAGGCGGCCGATGTCGCCTCCGACGCCTTCGCCAAGAACAGGCGGGAGTTCGAGCCGGCCGACCGGGTCGAGTTCACGGACGGCCATGTCGATCCCGGAGCGACGGCGATGTTCCGCGTCACGATCACGGATCCGACTCCGGTCGCCGAGTATTATCTGCTGCAGGACCCGAAGCTGCTCTCGGCGACACTGCCGCAGGTGGGGCAAAGCTTCGCCGCGCGGTAGGCTTTCGGCCGAGCAGTTCTTGGCGCTTAGAAGAGCAGCGGCACGGTTGCGGCAAGCAGCGACACCCATCACGACGTTGAAGGCGCGAAGCGCACGATCGCTGCGGAGCAGAGTACTGCATCGCCGCGCCGAACCCGAGCCACAGCAGCATGCACGGCGTTCCGACGACGATCTCGATTGCCGCGAAGAGCGCCGCCTGCACGATCGGCATCGGACCGTCGGCCTGAAGGAAGCTCACCGCGCCCGCGCAGATCAGCCACGCCTTCGGATTGACCCACTGGAAAAGCACGGCGCCGAAAAACCCGATCGGGCGCTCGGGTGCTGCCGCCCGGCTGCGCTTCGCCGTCGCGATTTTCCAGGAAAGCCACAGAAGCACCGCGATTCCGGCCGTTCGCAGCGCCAGAAGCGCCTTCGGATTCTCGATCAGCGCCGTCCCGGTGGTGCCGGTCAGGAGAAAGAGCATGAAGGCAAAGCCGAAAGCGACGCCGAAAAGATGCGGCATCCCGCGCCTGAGGCCGACATTCGCGCCGGTCGCAGTGAGCATGACGTTATTCGGCCCCGGCGTGACGGTGGTCACGACGGCGAAGACCGTGAACGCGATCAGATGCTCAAGATGCACAGGCGCACCGTATTTAAGTCAACAACGCTGACCTATATGCGGCTCAACCTTTTGTCGCAAGGGCAACGAAAATTGCCGCCATACGTATCTCTCGGTCGGGCGGGGCCGCGGGCATTTCGGCGGCGCGGCAGGAGCCATGCATGAAGTTTGCGATCAGGCCGTTTGTCGTGGGCGGAATGCTGGCGCTGGCCTCGGCCTGCGATCCGGCATCAGCACAAAGCGAAGCGCCGGCAACGCCGGACACCACGAACGCCGACATGGCGACGGTGCGGGTCACCGTGGAGAACGTGCAGTCGGACAGCGGCGCAGTCTGGGTCGCGCTCTGCACGACTTCGCTGTCGGTTGAAGGTTGCCCCTACCAGGAGAAAACTGCTGCCTCGGTTGGAACGGCGGAAGTCGTGTTCACGGATATCACGCCCGGCATCTACGCCGTGGCCGGCTATCACGACGTGAATGGCAACGGCCTGTTCGACAAGCTCTTAGGCGTGCCGCGCGAGCCCTACGCGCTCTCGGGCGCCGCCGGCGACGAGCTCGTTCCTACCTTCAAGGACGCGGCGCTTGAGATTAAGCCGGGCGAGAACGACATCACGATCCGCCTGAAGCGGCTCGGCGGATAGTCAGGTCTTTGAGAAAGAGCCCGCTCACGTGTTGTCGCGTAAGCGGGCCGGGGAGGGAGCCTGAGGGCTCCTAGATCACGTACGATTGTAGCGGCGCGAAGCCGTTGAACGCCACCGACGCGTAGGTTGTCGTGTAGGCGCCTGTCCCTTCGATAAAGACCTCGTCGCCGATCGTGAGCGTCAGCGGCAAGTCGTAAGGGATCTTCTCGTAGAGCACGTCCATCGAATCGCAGGTCGGCCCGGCGACGACGCACGGCCCCATCGCGTCCGCATCGTGCGGCGTCTTGATCGGATAGCGGATCGACTCGTCCATCGTCTCGGCCAAGCCACCGAACTTGCCGACGTCGAGATAGACCCAGCGCACCTTGTCGTCGCGCGACTTCTTCGAGATCAGCACGACCTCCGCCTTCAAGACGCCGGCGTCGCCGACCATGCCGCGGCCGGGCTCGATGATCGTCTCGGGAATGCGGTTGCCGAAGTGCCTACGAAGCCCGCGGAAGATCGCACGCCCATAATCGTCGGCCGCCGGCACGTCCTTCAGGTAGCGCGTCGGGAAGC
The DNA here is from genome assembly GCA_963761005.1 of uncultured Alphaproteobacteria bacterium. Taxonomy (GTDB): domain Bacteria; phylum Pseudomonadota; class Alphaproteobacteria; order Rhizobiales; family Afifellaceae; genus DASWJZ01. Next base: position 490,315 of record CAVXFK010000008.1, on the reverse strand, counting down.
CGCCGCCGAGATTCAGCATCTGGAGCTGCATGCCGCGCTCCGATGCCGCACGGAACACCTGCGCCGCGTCGCGGAGCGCGCGATTCCAGGCCTTGAGGTCTGTCTGCTGCGAGCCGACGTGGAACGAGACGCCGTGCGGCACGAGCCCAAGCGCCGCCGCGCGCGCCAGGACATCCACCGCTTCGCTCATCACGCAGCCGAATTTTCTGCTCAGCGGCCATTCGGCGCCCGACGCCATCGGTCAGGATTCGGCAGAAGACCCTCGCGCCCGGCGCCGCGCGGGCGATCTTCTCCACCTCCTCCACGCAGTCGACGGCGAAGAGCGTCACGCCGAGCTGATACGCTCGGGCGATGTCGCGTTCTTTCTTGATGGTGTTGCCGTAGGAGATGCGCTCCGGGCCCGCGCCTGTCTGCAAGCACCATCTCGATCTCGGCGACGGAAGCTGCGTCGAAGGCCGAGCCGAGCGAGGCGAGGAGGGCGAGCACCTCCGGCGCCGGATTGGCCTTCACCGCGTAGAAGATGCGGCTGTCCGGCATGACGCGGGCGAAGGCTTCGTAGTTCTTGCGGACGACGTCGAGGTCGACCACGAGGCAGGGGCCGTCGGGTCGTCGCTCGTTCAGGAACGAGCGGATGCGGTCGGTCATCATCGGGCGAGATTCCCCGTTTCCAAGCGTTGCAGCCCGGGAGTCCTGCGCCGGCCGCCGCCCGCGATGGAAACGGGTCGGAAGCCCCTGGATCCCCCAACCGGCAAAACAGCCGGGTGGTTCGCGCCGAACAGCCCTGGGAACGGACAAGAGTCCGGACCTGTGAGCTTTTCGCTTGGAGCGGGGGTGATGCCCGTTCCGCACGTCCGGCAAAGAGAGTGTGTGCCTCTTCAGTGTCGCCGGCCTTTGGAGGGCCGGCAGAGACCAAAAAAGCCCGCCACCGTCGTTGCTTTAAGCCGCCCGTCCAAACCCTTGGGCGACCACAGGCACGTGCGAATTTGGGCAAGCGGCGATGTATGCTCTTCGCGTTTGAGACGCAAGGGAAAAGTAGTTCACATCAACACTCACGCCGCCCTTCTGAGTTGTCTGACCCGTGCCCGACCACGTCGCCGAGAGTAATCTCGACCTGCTCGCGTCCGTCGTTGACCGCCTGGCGACCGCGGGCATTGAGGTGCTCGTCTTTGGTGGATGGGCAGAAGAACTCACGCGGCTATCCGCGCCGCGTCCACACCGCGACATCGATCTGCTGCTGCCCGCTCAGTCTTTAGCGGCAGTCGACCGGTTCATCGCCGGCGAAGGTCGCTCGAACGAGATTCGAGGTAAGCGCTTCGCGCACAAGCGGGCTCTCCTAGTCGAGCAATGTCCCCGTCGAGATAACGCTCGTCGGGCACGACCCCGAGGGCCCCGTGACGCGCTTCTGGGGCGACACCCCGTTCCGGTGGCTGGTCCCGCTTTGCGAGCCCGAACCGGTCCGCACGGCGGTCCGGTCTTTCGCTGTGGTTTCGCGGGCAAATTTGGCCCGCTACCGAGAGCTTCACGACACAACGCAGCCGTGGCGGTGGGGCGACCCTGCGTCACTTCTCGACTGAATCCCAGCTAGACCGCGCTGTTAGGCGACGCGACGAGGGAAAAGGTTGAGAAAAAGATAGAAAAAAGAAGGGGCGGCCCGGGCCGCCCCCTCCGATCGCCCCCCGATCGGACGAAGTCATGATTCTGGTTCAATCCCCGCGCGCCCGCATCGGACGTCGCGTCGAGAGATTTTCTACATCAAGCCGATTGCAGAGTCCCATCCATCTCTCTGTCGTCGAACCATTTTCCAAAGCTGTGCCCAGCAGGCAACACTGCGCTATCGCGCCGCAACAGTGCGCGGCATCGGCGCATCGTGGCGCAGCGCGCGCCTACCTTTCCAGGCAGTGAACGCGGCGTTCGGTGAAGCGCCGGTTCCGTTCAGGAGTCGATCAGGCCGGGAACGAAGCGGCGACGAATCAGCGAGCCTGTGGATATTCCGCGCCTGTTCTCACACGATTTGGTGCGCCCATCACACGCCGCCACAAGGCGCGCGCGCTTCGCAAGCAAGATGAAGGCGCGCGGCTTAATCTCTGTGTGCCAAAGCGGCACAGGATGCGACATCACTTATCGAGGCTGACGCCGTTCAGGCTCGCGACGTGGTCGGACAGCATCGGCAGGTAGTCGCCGCCTTTCCCCATCGCCTCGGCACTTGCGAGATAGCCCTTCACCACCGGGGCGACGACGTTTGCCGAGCCTGCGGCATTGGCAAGATTCATCAGGTAGCGCATGTCCTTGTGCGCGTTCCTGATCGTGAACTTGTGGGCGTCGCGGTCGCGCTCGACCACGTATTTCATGAAGGTCTCGTAGAAGCCGCAGCTCATCCGCCCGCCGCCGATGACGGCGTGGAACTGCTTGGGCGAGATGCCGGTGCGGGCGCCGAGCGCGAGCGCCTCCGAATAGATCGCGGCGTAGCTGATCGAGACGAAGTTGTTGATGAGCTTCATGGTGTGGCCGGCGCCGACCGGCCCGACATGCACGATCTTGCCCGCGAAGCAGTCGATGATGGGCTTTGCCTTCTCGAACGCGTCGTCCGCGGCACCGACCATGACGTCGAGCGTCCCGGCTTCCGCCTCTTTCGGCGTGCGCGAGAGGGGGGCGTCGACGAGCGCTGCGCCGGCGGCCTTCAATTCCTCGGCGAGCGCGGCGGTCGAGACCGGGTCGGCGGTCGAGGAATCGATCACGATCAGCCCCGGCTTGGCGCCGGCGAGAATGCCGTCCTTGCCGCGCACGACGCCTTCGACCTCGGGGCTGCCGGTCACGCAGATAACGATCGTGTCAGCGGCTTCCGCCATTTCGCGCGGCGACTTCACCTCGCGCGCACCCATTCCGACCAGCTCGTCGACCGGCGCGCGGTTCTTGTGTGCCATCACAAGGAGATCGTTGCCCTTCTTCAGAATGTTCTTCGCCATGCCGCGGCCCATCAGGCCGAGGCCGATGAAGCCGACTACTCGCTTCGCCATATCGGTTCCTTCTCTGACAAATCGTGGCGGTCGTCCTGCTGCGCGGAGCGGCGTGGGAAACTATGAGCCGCTCAGCCGCTCCGCTTCAGGTCGAAGCTTCCGCCGCCTTGTTGGTTGCAGGTCGCCATGTCGGACGCCGTCATCGTGCAGGTGGCGGCGCGCTGCTGCTTTGTCGCAGCCGAGATCCACACAAGGTTCACGGTGGTGCCGCTGACCGTGTAGGTGCCCTGGGCCAGGACCTCGCCGGTCTGCGTGAAGCGCGAGGTGAAATTGCCGTTCTCGAAGGTCGCAACGAACACGCCGTCATTCGACGTCCAGGCGCCGTCCATCGCGGTCGGGCCGGGGGCGGCCTGCATTGTCGCTCCGGGGGTCGAATAGTCCACCGACTGGCATCCGCCGGCAACAAGCACGGAAGGCAGCGCCAGAAGCAGCGCGCCGATAGCTGCACCACGGATCATGGAAGCCCCCTCGAGGTCGGATTGAATCTGATTGGCCGCACCGACTTAGGGTAAAGAACCGCGCCCTCTTCGCCAAGCGTCGAGCGACCACGCTCCGGGACCGAACGCGGTCAGGAGCAGGAATCCACCGGAGATCGCCATGTCCTTCATGAAATGAATGGCTTGGTCGGAATTGCCGAAGTTTCGGTGGAAGAAGAGCGCGGCCAGGAGCGCGAAGCCGGAGAGCGCGAAACCGGCGTAGCGGGCGAAAAGCCCGACGGCCACCAAAAGCCCTCCGCCGAGCTCCGTCAGGATAACGAGAGGCAGAAGCACGCCCGGCACACCGAAGGATTCCATGTAGCCCGCCGTGCCGGAATAGTTGCCGATCGCCTGCCAGCCATCGACCACGAAGATGAAGGCGAGGAGGAGCCGAGCGGCGAGGGCCACGAGGGATTGCAAGTTCTGCATTTCGACGTCTCTCCCGCCACCATCTTCTCCGTCTGCGCTGCGTTTTCGTCAAGTCGAACGAAAATATGCTCCGGCGCCCAGATTGAGCCGCAACCTTCTCACGCGAATGCCACCGGTCCGTTGTCGTTTCGACGTGGTCTTTCGGGAGAGTGCCGGCGGGGGACGCGAGCCAAGAGGAGGCATCGGTGACTAACGCATCGCGTTGCCTGTCGCGGGCGACCCGCTACGCCAAGCTCGCGGAGCGGGCGCAGGACCCCGAAATCCGCCGCGCCTGTCGGGCGCTCGCAGAAATCTGGCGGGAGATGGAGCCGCTCGCCGCCGACTTCGACCGCGAGCCCGACCCGTTATCGAAGCAGCGTATCTATGAGCTGATCGACGCGATCGCCGTGGAGCAGCGAAAGGTCGCGTAGACGCGGCGGGGGACTCTGGATTGGCTGCGCGGGGCGGGCCATCGCTCGCCCTTTGCAGTTCGAGGCCTTGAAGCTCAAGCGCTGTTCGTGCGGCCGGACTCGAACAGGAACCAGATCCGCTGTTCAGCTTCGTCGATCCAATTCTCGATCAGGCTCGCGGTCGCAACGTCGCCATGCTCGTCGCAAAGGTCGTGCGTTTCGCGGAGATGCGTGACGAGGTCCATGTTGTCCTCGCGCAGCTCTGCCAGCATGTCCATCGGCGTCACGTAGGCTGCGTCGTTGTCGGCGATGCGCTGCAGGCGCGCGATGTGGCCGATCGAGCGGAGCGTCGTGCCGCCGAGCTTGCGTGCCCGCTCGGCGATGGCGTCGGTGGTGCTGAAGATCTGCGCCGCCTGGTCGTCGAACATCAGGTGCAGGCTGCGGAAGTGCGGGCCGGACACGTGCCAATGGAAGTTCTTGGTCTTCACATAGAGGCCGAACATGTCGGCAAGGAGCGTAGTCAGCGCGCCGGCGATATCCTTCGTGGCATTCTCGCCGAGGCGGCTCGGCGTCTTGAGCGGGGCGGTCTGCCGCGTTTTCGCTTCCTTGGCAGTCTTCACGCGCTTCGCTTTCATGGATGATCTCCTTGCAGGGGCGTGCCGGGCGGGCGCCGCTGTTAGAACCACAGCGGGCGTGGATGGGAAAGTCTTGAAACGCCGGCTTAGCGTTCCAGTTCCGCAAAAGTCCTTGATTGCTGGCAGATCGGCCGCCGAGCGTTTATAGCCACTCGCTTCCTCGGCGACCGACCATGCAGAAAAAGCACCCACTCATGGGCTTGGCCCTCGGCATTCTGGCCGTCGTGCTCTTCGCGGCGTCGCCACCGGCAACGCGGGTCGCAGTGGTCGCGCTCGACCCGTTCTTTGTGACTGCCGCGCGCGGGACGGCCGCCGGGCTGCTTGCGCTCTGCGTGCTTCTATTCATGCGGCGCAAGATTCCCTGGCGCGATCTGCCGATGCTTGCCCTGATCGCGCTTCTCTTGGTCATCGGGTTTCCTGTCATGATGGCGATTGCTCTGACCGTGCTGCCCTCGGCACATGGCGGGGTGATCCTCGGCCTCCTGCCGATCGCAACTGCGGTCGCGGCGGTGTTCGTCGCCGGCGAGCGGCCGTCGCTCTTCTTCTGGGCCATGTCGTTCTTCGGCGCGGCGCTCGTCGTAGCCTTCTCGCTTCGCGACGGGGGTGTCGTGCCGAGCCCGGCCGATCTCCTCCTGATGGTGGCGGTCGGGGTCTGCGGCACCGGCTATGCCTTCGCCGGCACTCTGTCGCGGCGGATGCCCGGATGGGAGGTGATCTCCTGGGCCGTGGTTCTGAGTCTTCCTGTTCTTGCGCCGCTGACCTTGATGCTCTGGCCAGACAACGCCGCGGATGCGCCGTGGCCGTCCTGGGCGGGCCTCGCCTATGTCGCGTTCGTCAGCCAGTATCTCGGCTTCTGGCTGTGGAACAACGCGCTTGCCGCCGGCGGCGTGGCGCGGATCGGCCAGCTGCAGCTGCTTCAGCCCTTCGCGACGCTTGCGATCGCAGCGCTGGTGCTCGGCGAGACCGTCGACCTGCGCATGATTTTCTTCGCCACCGCCGTCGTCGTGGTTGTCGGCATCGGCCTTCGCGCGCGCGTCAGATCGCGGAGCGCACCGTCGGCGCCGCTCATCAGCGCGGCGGAAGGGGGCTGATCCTTGCCGGCGGGCAGCGCGGGCCGGTGGGATTTCTGGGTCGATCGCGGCGGCACCTTCACCGATGTGGTGGCGCGCGACCCTAAAGGCCGGCTGACGGCGACGAAGCTTCTCTCGGAGAACCCCGGCGTCTACGACGACGCGGCGGTCGAGGCGATCCGCCGGTTGCTCGGCGTTGCGCCGGGCGCGCCGATCCCAAGCGCGCGGATCGGCGCGGTGAAGATGGGAACGACCGTCGCAACCAACGCGCTGCTTGAGCGCAAGGGCGAGCGCACCGCGCTTCTGATCACGCGCGGCTTCCGCGATGCGCTTCGCATCGGCTACCAGGCGCGCCCCGACATTTTTGCGAAGAAGATCGTGCTCCCTGAGCTCCTCTATGCACGCGTCGAGGAGATCAACGAGCGCGTGCGCGCCGACGGAACGGTGGAGGCCGTGCCGGATGAGGATGCGGTCCGCAATATCCTCGAGACTCTCCACGCCGACGGCTTCCGCTCGCTCGCCATCGTCTTCATGCACGCGTGGAAGTATCCCGAGCACGAAGCGAAGGTTGCGCGGCTCGCACGTGAGCTCGGCTTCCCGCAGGTCTCGGTCAGCCACGAAATCTCGCCGCTCGTAAAACTCGTCGGACGCGGCGACACGACCGTCGTTGACGCTTATCTGACGCCGATCCTCCGTCGCTACGTCGACGAGGTGGCCGCGGACCTCGGTGTCGGAACCGATCCTTCGAGGCTCGCCCGGCAAGCCGGTCTCGCACCTCAGGATGAGGGCGCAGATGAAGCTTCACCCAACCTCCCTCATGCTGAGGTGCGAGCGGAGCGAACCTCGAAGAACGCACTGGATAACGCGCGTCTCATGTTCATGATGTCGTCGGGCGGGCTGACCGCCGCACATCTCTTCCAGGGTAAGGACGCGATCCTTTCCGGTCCCGCCGGCGGCGTGGTCGGCGCGGTCGAGACGGCGAAGATGGCCGGCTTCGATCGCGTCATCGGCTTCGACATGGGCGGCACCTCGACCGACGTGTCGCACTACGCCGGCGAGCTTGAGCGGGCGTTCGAGACGGAAGTTGCGGGCGTCAGGATGCGCGCGCCGATGATGCGCATCCACACGGTTGCCGCGGGCGGCGGCTCGATCCTGCATTACGAGGCCGGGCGCTTCTCGGTCGGGCCGGATTCGGCCGGCGCCGATCCCGGGCCGGCTGCCTACCGCCGCGGCGGGCCACTCACGGTGACCGACGCGAACGTCATGGTCGGGAAGCTCATGCCGGAGCATTTCCCCGCGATCTTCGGGCCGCGCCAAGACCAGAGGCTCGACGCAAACATCGTGCGCGAGAAATTCGCGGCGCTCGCCACCGAAGTCGGCAAGAGCGCTGAAGAAGTCGCCGACGGCTTCCTCGCGGTCGCGGTCGAGAACATGGCGAACGCCATCAAGAAGATTTCCGTCGCGCGCGGCTACGACGTGACGCGCTACGCGCTCGCATGCTTCGGCGGCGCCGGCGGACAGCACGCCTGCATGATCGCCGATCGGCTCGGCATGGAAATTGTACATATCCATCCGCTCTCCGGCGTGCTTTCCGCTTACGGGATGGGGCTCGCCGATATCCGCGCAAATCGCAGTCAGGCCGTGGTGTTACCGCTGGTTTTTGAATCCGAATCAGAACTGCAACAAATGCGCGCGGCGCTCGAAACGGGCGTTCGCGCGGAGCTTCAGGATCAGGGGCTAAACGACTCCGACGTGACGATGTCCGCGCGCGTCCATGTCCGCTACGAGGGCACCGAGACGGCGCTCCCGGTGCCGTTCGCGACGAGCGCCACGATGCGCGCGAAATTCGAGGCGGAGCATCGCGAGCGCTTCGGCTTCATCTATGAGGGGAAGCCGCTCGTCGCAGAAGCCGTGGAGGTGGAAGGCGAGGGCGGCGGCGCCGCCATTTCCGAGCCGGATTCACCGCTCGCAAAAGCGGACGCGAAGCCTTCGAAGACCACGGCCTTCTTTTGCGAAGGCGCGCTGCACGAGGCCGGTGTCTTTCCGCGCGACACGCTTCGGCCGGGCAACCGCGTCGCCGGCCCGGCGCTCATCATGGAGCCGCACCAGACGATCGTGGTCGAGCCCGGCTGGGCGGCGGAAGTGACCGCGAAGGACCATGTCGTGCTTCGCCGCGTCGCACCGCGCGAGTTGGCGCACGCAGTGGGCACCGACGCCGATCCGGTGATGCTTGAGGTCTTCAACAACCTCTTCATGTCGATCGCCGAGCAGATGGGCGTGACGCTACAGAACACCGCTTATTCGGTGAACATCAAGGAGCGATTGGATTTCTCTTGCGCGCTGTTCGACGCGACGGGCGCGCTCGTCGCGAACGCGCCGCACATGCCGGTGCATCTCGGCTCCATGGATCGCTCCGTCGACATTGTGCGGCGCTTGAATCCAGACATCGCGCCCTGCGACGTCTACGCGCTGAACGCGCCCTATAACGGCGGCACGCATCTTCCCGACATCACGGTGGTCACGCCGGTGTTTGAAGAAGATGACGAGGGGAAGAACGAGCGGCGCATCCTCTTCTGGGTCGCGTCGCGCGGGCATCACGCCGATGTCGGCGGCACGGCGCCGGGCTCCATGACGCCGCGCGCGACGGTGGTCGACGAGGAGGGCGTGCTGATCGACAATTTCAAGCTCGTCGACCGCGGGCGTTTCCGCGAGCGCGAGCTGCATGCGCTTCTCACGAACCATCCTTATCCCTGCCGGAACCCGGCACAGAACATCGCCGACCTGAAGGCGCAGATCGCGGCGAACGAGAAGGGCGTCGCCGAGATCAGGAAGATGGTTGCGCAGTTCGGGCTCGACGTGGTGCAGGCCTACATGCGCCACGTGCGCGACAACGCGGCCGAATCAGTGCGCCGCGTGATCGAGAACCTGAAGGATTCGGAATTCGAATATCCGACCGACCAGGGCTCGGTTATCAGGGTCAAGATCACCGTCGACAGACAAGCGCGCTCGGCGAAGGTCGATTTCACCGGCACGTCGGAAGCGCAGCCGAACAATTTCAACGCGCCCGCGCCGGTTACCCGCGCGGCGGTGCTCTATTCCTTCCGCGTGATGGTGGAAGGCTCGATCCCGATGAACGCCGGCTGCCTCGAGCCGATCGAGATCGTGATCCCGGAAGGCTCGATGCTGGCGCCGCAATATCCGCGCGCCGTCGTCGCCGGCAACGTGGAGACGAGCCAGCACGTGACGAACGCGCTCTTCGGCGCGCTTGGCGCGCTCTCCTCCGCGCAGGGCTCGATGAACAACCTGACCTTCGGCAACGACAAGTATCAGTACTACGAGACGATCTGCTCCGGCTCGTCCGCGGGTGTCATGAACTCCGGCGAGGGCTTTGACGGCACCGATGCGGTCCACACGCACATGACCAACTCGCGCCTGACCGACCCCGAGGTCTTGGAGATGCGCTTCCCGGTGCTGCTCGAGGATTTCCACATCCGCCACGATTCCGGCGGCCATGGCAAATGGTCGGCGGGCTCGGGGACGATGCGCACGATCCGCTTCCTTGAGAAGATGGACTGCGCGATCCTTTCGTCGCATCGAACGGTCCATCCGCACGGGCTCTTCGGCGGCGAGCCGGGCGCGCTCGGCGCGACCTTCGTTCGCCGCAACGACGGACGCCTCGAAGAGCTTGAAGGCGCCGACCAGACGGTGCTCGAGGCGGGCGAAGCCGTGATCGTGAAAACGCCGACCGGCGGCGGATTTGGAAAGGCGGAAGAGTAGGGCGCGTAGCCTTCGCCTCGCCCAATCCCTATATTCTGGCCACCCCCGCCACATGGAGTCGCCCGATGTCTGAGACAGCCGCGAACTCGAACGTGAAGACCTCCGCCTCCGGCTATGATCTCGGGCCGCTGTCCGCCGCCGAGGTCGACCGGCTTGCTGAGAAGCTCACGCCGGAAGAGCGCCACATCCTGCTCGACCACGGCACGGAGCGGCCGTTCTGCGGCGCGCTGCTCGATAACAAGGAGAAGGGGAACTACGTCTGCCGCCTCTGCGCCCTGCCGCTCTTCCGCTCCGGCGAGAAGTTCGAGTCCGGCACGGGCTGGCCGAGCTTCTATCAGCCCTTCGACAACGGCCACATCCGCGAGCTCGTCGACCGCTCGCACGGCATGGCCCGCACCGAAATCCGCTGCGCCCGCTGCGACAGCCACTTGGGCCATGTGTTCCCCGACGGCCCCCCGCCGACGGGGAAGAGATACTGCATGAACTCGGCGGCGATGGAGTTTGAGAAGGCGAACTGAGTGCGTCCCCCCTCTCCCCTTGCGGGAGAGGGTGGCCCCTGGCGTTAGCCAGGGGTCGGGTGAGGGGGATTGGCCAAGCGCTTACCAATCGCAGCGACTATTTTTGCGATAGCGGTCTCGGCGTCGAAACGCAGTGTTTGAAAGCCATGCCGCGCGAGAGCAGCATCGCGCTCGGCGTCCTTCAACTGCTGTTCGGGCTCGCGGTGCACCGGCCCATCGACCTCCACGATGAGTCGGGCGCCGAGGCAGACGAAGTCGGCAATGTAGCCCTCTATCGGAACTTGACGGCGGAACTACCACCCTCCCAGCCGACGGTCGCGGAGCTCGCGCCACAACCCCTTTTCGACCGAAGTCTGCGCGTGGCGAAGCTTCTTCGCGAAGTCTCGCTTTTCGGCAGCTACGCGATGTTGAGGCATGGTCTCACGTTCCCCCTCACCCGCCCCTTCGACAAGTCGAAGGGGCACCCTCTCCCGCAAGGGGAGAGGGGAGCGCGCGCCAAGCACGGATGCCGCCCCCCTTGCACCCCTAACCCCTCCGCCCCATCTCTGGCCGCTTCTGGCTCGGTTCTTGCTCCACTAGGATCGTGGAGCGAATTGGGCGAAAATGCCTGTCGTCACAGGCCTTTGGAAGCGTCGGCTGGCCGGCGCTCGGAGCTTTCCGGCCTTCGACCCGCGCCGGAACGGACACGAAAATGCCGATCTACAGCGTCCGCCACGTCACCACCTACCGCTACCGCCAGCCGGTGGCGTTCGGCGAGCATCGCATGATGTTCAGCCCACGCGAGGGGCATGACCAGCGGCTGCTTTCCTCGTCGCTGAAGATCACGCCGGAGCCCGCAAGCCTGAAATTCTCCGACGACGCGCTTGGCAACCGCGTCGGCGTCGCGCGCTTTACCGGCCGCGACGACACGCTCGTTTTTGAAAGCAACATCCGCGTCGAGCTCTGGCGCTCGCATCCGAGCGGCTTCAACATCGACGATCGCGCGCTCTCCCTTCCCGTCGCGTTCGACGAGAGCGAGATCGACGACCTCTGGCCCTATCTGACACCGCGCCATCGCGATGCCGAAGGCACGCTCGAAGCATGGGCGCGGAGTTTCCTCCGCGACGGAGAGCCGACACCGACGCTTGAGCTTCTGACCGCGATGATCGGCGGTATTCATCACGGTTTGACCTATGTGCGGCGCCACGAGAAGGGCATCCAGACACCGGCGGAGACGCTTCAGCGCGGCTCCGGCACGTGCCGCGATTTCACCGAGCTGATGATCGAGGCGCTGCGCGTGCTCGGGCTCCCGGCGCGCTTCGTCTCCGGCTATCTTTACGTGCCGGAGCGCGACAGCCACGATGTGCACGGCGGTGGCTCGACGCACGCCTGGGTGCAGGTCTATCTGCCGGGTGCCGGCTGGATCGACATCGATCCGACAAACGCTATTCTCGGCAACGAAGGCCTGATCCGCATCGCCGTCGCGCGCGAGCCGAGCGAGGCGCTGCCGCTTTACGGCTCCTATTCCGGTTTCCCGTCCGACGATCTCGGGATGGATGTGGTAGTGAAGGTGACGCTCGAAGACTCCGGCGAAGCGGAACTTGTCGAGGGCCTTCGCGCTTAAGGAGACCAATGCAGATCCGTGCAGGCTACGAGATCGAGTACGAGTGTCCGCAGCCGACGCCGATGCTCCTCGTTCTTTCGATCCATCCCTCGCGCTTTCCCGATCTCTCGACACCGCATCGCATCAAGTTCGAGCCGCACATCTCCTCCAGCAACTACGAGGACGGCTTCGGCAACATCTGCACGCGCATCACCGCGCCGCCAGGGCGGTTGAAGATCAGCGCCGATTTCCTGATCGGCGACACCGGCCTCCCGGATGTCGTCGCAGCGGATGCGCAGCAGCTGCCGATCGAGAAACTGCCGGAGGACGTGATCGTCTTCCTGCTGGGCAGCCGCTACTGCGAGACCGACGCGCTCTCCGACATCGCCTGGAAGCTGTTCGGAAATACGCCGCCGGGTTGGGCGCGCGTGCAGGCGATCTGCGACTACGCCAAAAACCGCATTGCCTTCGACTACATGAAGGCCAATCCGCAGCGCACCGCCTGGGGCGCGAACCATGAGCAAGTGGGCGTGTGCCGCGACTATGCGCACCTCGCCGTCGCCTTCTGCCGCTGCATGAACATCCCGGCGCGCTATTGCACCGGCTATCTCGGTGATATCGGCGTGCCGCCCGATCCGAACCCGATGGATTTCTCCGCCTGGTTCGAGGCGTTCCTCGACGGTCGCTGGTATACTTTCGACGCGCGCAACAACACGCCGAGGATCGGCCGCATCCTGATGGCGCGCGGGCGCGACGCGACCGATGTCGCCATCACCACCAGCTTCGGCCCGAACACGCTCGCGGGTTTCAAGGTCGTCACCGACGAAGTGAAGGACTGAACCCGGCCCCCAACTGGATCGGCGGAGCGCGGACGTGTATCTGCTTCCTGTTCGAAGGTGGGCGGCGGATATCCCGGAGGAATGGAATGGTCACCCGTGGCTTCATCGGCCGTGAGCGTCCGCCAGAGATCGCCGAGCGCCTGCCGCCCGGCCAGTATCTGGAGCAAAACTTTCCCGTTCTCTCCGCCGGCCCGACGCCGCGCGTAAACACCGACGACTGGTCGTTCACGCTGAAGGACGGCCCGAAGCCGGTCATGAAATGGAGCTGGGCGGAGTTCAACGCGCTGCCGCAGTCGAAGATGACGCGCGACATCCACTGCGTGACCAAATGGTCGAAGTTCAACACGCCGTGGGAGGGCGTTCTCATCGACGACATCTTCGCGGAAGCCGGCATCGCGCCGCCGACGAGCTTCACGCTGGCGCACAGCTTCGATGGCTATTCCACCAACGTGCCGGTCGCCGATCTCGTCGAGGGCAAGGCGATGGTGGCTCTGAAATACGCTGGCGAGCCACTGCACCCCGAGCACGGCGGACCGGCGCGGCTGCTCGTTCCGCATCTCTATTTCTGGAAGTCGGCGAAATGGGTGAACGGCCTGCAGTTCACGAAGGAGGACGAGCCCGGCTTCTGGGAGCTTCGCGGCTATCACATCTACGGCGACCCCTGGCGTGAGCAGCGCTTCACCGGCGACTGAAGCGCCGATCCGCTGGCAAGAAGCAAAGATCGTCCGGATCGTTCCGGAGACGCCGCGCATCAAGAGCTTTGTCTTCGAGCCGACACATCCGTTCACCTTTCGCGCCGGGCAGCATGTCGACGTGCGCCTGACCGCGCCCGACGGCTACCAGGTGGAGCGCTCCTATTCGATCGCCTCAGCGCCGGAGGACGGCGCGACCTTCGAGCTCGCGATCGAGCGCCTCGATGACGGCGAGGTTTCGCCCTTCTTTCACGATGTCGCGGAGGTCGGCGATACGATCGAGCTGCGCGGACCGATCGGCGGACACTTCGTCTGGTCGGTCGGGGAGGGCGGACCGATCCTGCTGCTCGGCGGCGGCTCCGGGCTCGTTCCGCTGATGGCGATGATCCGCCATCGCGCGGCGCGACGGTCGGCAGCGCCGATGCTGCTTCTTCTTTCCGCGCGCACGCGCGAGGAGCTTCTCTATCGCGAGGAGCTTCTCGCGCTCGATGCAAAGCGCGACGGCTTCTCGCTCGCGCTCGCGCTTACACGCGAGGAGACTTTCCGCGCCGGCGACTATTCGCGCAGGGTCGACGCGGCGATGCTTGCGGAGCTGCTCGCACGACTGCCGGAACCGCCGCGCGGCGTCTTCGTCTGCGGCTCAAATCCGTTCGTCGAAGCGGCGACGGGTGCCGCGATCGACGCGGGCGTCACATCTGAGATCATCCGCACCGAGCGTTACGGCGGCTGACGAGGTGGCGCTGGCGTTAGTTGATTTTCAACACCGCCAATGCCACCTCTCTCCCGTCAGCCGGCCGGACGGCCGCCTTGTCGAAAGACGGGGAGGAAAGTCCGGGCTCCATGGATGGACGGTGCCGGGTAACGCCCGGCGGGGGTGACCCCAGGGAAAGTGCCACAGAAAGCAAACCGCCCGCCTTCGTATCGCGGGAAGGCCCCTAAAGGGCCGCCTCGCGCGGAAAGAGATGAAGGCGGGGAAGGGTGAAAGGGTGGGGTAAGAGCCCACCGCGGACCCGGCAACGGGGACGGCACGGCAAACCCCACCGGGAGCAAGACCAAGAAGGGATAGCGCGGGCTTCGATCTTCGGATCGGGCCCAGCCTCATCCAGGCCAGCTATCCGGGTCGGTCGCGCGAAGCGACGGGTAACCGCCGCTCCAGATGAATGGCCGTCGCGCCGCTGATTACGGTCAGCGGCCTTACAGAACCCGGCTTACAGGCCGGCTGGCGCCTCTTTTCCGGTAGCGGAGACGCTCCATTTATGCTTCAATATTGCCGCTTATTGGAGCCACGGTGAGCGAATGGATATTTCAATAAAGAACGTACCCGACGACAAGGTGGCGCGGCTGAAGCTGCGCGCGAAAGGGAACCATAGGTCGCTGCAGGGGGAGCTGCTCGCTCTGATCGACGAGGCGGTCGAAGGCACGCCAAGAAGGCTCTCAGTCGACGACGTTGCTCGGAAGGTGAGTACGCTCGGCCTGAGACGCCGCGACGAGGCGGCGTCGCTGATCCGCAAAGACCGTGACCGGTAAGGTCGTTGATGCCTCCGCCATAGTGGCGCTGCTCTTCGACGAGTTGACGCGCGAGTTGGTCGTGTCGCGTCTGCGAGGCAGATCACTTCATGCTCCCGATCTGCTCGGCTTTGAAGTTGCGAATGCCTGCGTGAAGAAGATGCGTGCCTACCCAGGCGAGAGCGATGCCCTGCGGCAGGCATTCTTATGCTTCTTTGAACTCGAGATCGAGTTTGAGCCGACAGACTTGACCGAAGCGGTCGTTCTCGCTCGGCAAATGAAACTGTCCGCGTACGACGCGAGCTATCTATGGCTCGCGAGTGCTCTCGGCGTTGAGCTTGTTACCCTCGATGACAAGCTCGCGCGGGCTCACGAGAGAATGCGGGAAGTGCCCTCGCCATAGCCACCGTTTGGCATTAAGGCAGCGCTTCGAGCAGCGCCTTGAGCGTCTCGATGGTGGAGCGGTCGGCGACGCCGTCGACGCGCGCCGGACGGAAATGGCTCTGGAAAGCGGCGACGACGTTTTCCGTGCGCTGGTCGAACGCGCCGCTGACGTCGATGCCGTAGCCGTAGAGCGCGAGCATCGCCTGCAGCGCCTCGACGGCTGCGCCCTGGTCGCCCTTCTGGAAGAAGCGCCCGTCGCCGATCGCGACCGGCTCGACGAAATGTCCGACACCGGCCGCAGCGAGCCGCGCCCAAGGAAAGCGCTCGCCCGGATCGAGCTTCCGGCCCGGCGATACGTCCGAATGCGCGAGCACGCGATGCGGTGGGATCGGATTCCGCGAAAGGATCCCGCGGCAGAGCGTGATCAGCGCTTCGATCTGCGCGTCGGGAAAGCCCGGCAAGCCGGCGGGGTGTCCGCCGTTGGCGATCTCGATCCCTATCGAGCGTGAGTTGATGTCGCTTGCCGTGCCCCAGCGCGCTTCGCCGGCGTGCCAGGCGCGCCGCTCCTCGGGCACCAGCAAGAGCACGCGCCCGTCCTGATGCACGAAGTAGTGCGACGAGACCTGGCCTCTCGGATCGCGAAGCCACGCCAGCGCCTGCTCGTCGTCCGGCATGCCGGTGTAGTGGAGAAGCAGGATGTCGATCGGCCCGTCCTTCCGCTCGCCGTGATTGGGCGAGGGGCGCGTTTCGATCTCAAGCGCGCTCATGCATTCACCCGCATGCGCTCGATCTGATCCCAGGCGGCGTTGATGGCGGCGAGGCGGTCGTTGGCGATGCGTGCAAACTCCGGCGGCACGCCGTGCGCCATCAGCCGGTCGGGATGGTTCTCCGAGACGAGCTGGCGATAGTGGCGGCGGAGGCGCTGATAGTCCCATGAGCGGTCGGCGCCGAGCACGACGTAAGGGTCGGCACCTTCGTCGAAGGCATGCCGGGCGCGGATCGTCTGGAACGTGCGTTCGTCGAAGCCGAAGATGCGCGCCACCTCCGCAAGATATTCGATCTCGCGCTCGTGCACCGCGCCGTCGGCACGGGCGATGTCGAAGAGCCCGTCGAGCACGGCTTCGAGCATCGCCGGCTCGTCGGCGAAACGTCGCGCAACATCGCGCGCATAGGCGTCGAAGCCGGCGACGTCGCGTTTCGCCAGGTTGTAGACGCGGCTGACGTTGCGCTCCTCGCCGGGCGGGATCGCGAAGATGCGGCAAAAGGCGTCGACCTCCGAGCGGCTCACCACGCCGTCGGCCTTCGCCATTTTGGCGGAGAGCGCGATCATGGCGATGGCAAAAGCCGCCTCGCGGCGGAGCTCCGCGTTGGTGATGCCGGCGAGCATCGCGCGGAGCCCCGACATCGCCGCGCCGACCCGGCCCGCGCCGCCCGCCATCGTTGCCGCGATGCGCGAGAAAATTCCCATGTGCTTTCCCTAGCTGCGTCGCCGCGGGGTGAAAAGGGCCGGCGCAAAGCCCCGAAATTCAGGGCCGCGGAAGGGATTTAGGCGGATTCGCTTACGCCGCGTTTACCCTGTTCGCCCACTCTCTTCCGATGCTTCGCTCGTTTCCGCCCGGTCAGGCCGCCATGCGCCCGTCGCCACGGTGTTCCATTGACCACCCATAAAATCCCATGATACTCCATACTATCCCGGCCGATGAGCCCGGTCGCGTCTGCGCGGAAAGCCCCCGGAAACAGCGGAGGGGCGCGTTTTCCAGGCAGGAACGAGGCTCGATCCGGTCGCGCCGCCCTTATGCGGAGGCGCTGCCGGAAACCGCGGGAACGAGGGGCGATGGACGGTTTCGTGGCCACATTCGTGAACCGGCTCGACCAGAAGGGTCGGGTGTCGGTTCCGGCGCCGTTCCGTGCGGTGCTGGCCCGCGAGGGCGAGGACGGCCTCTACTGCTATCCGGCGCTCGACCGGCCGGCGATCGACGGCGGCGGCGCACGGCTGAAGCAGGCGATCGCGGACCGCTTGAGCGTCTTCGAGACCTTTTCGGAAGATCACGAGAGCCTGGCGACCGCGTTCTACGGCGAGAGCCGGGTCCTCAAGATCGACCCCGATGGCCGCATCGTCACTGCCGGAGGAGTTCCGCGCCTATGCAGGGATATCCGACACGGCGGTCTTCGTCGGCCAGGGCTACAAGTTTCAGATCTGGGAGCCGGAGCGCTTCCAGGTGCGTCAGCGCGAGACGCGCGAGCATCTTCGCTCCGTCACCCGTGGTCTCGGCAAATCCAGTTCCTCAGCTTCGGGCAGGGGAGACTCGGCATGACGGCGGGCCGCAGCTTCGAGGATGCTGCTGGCGGACCGGCTCGCCACGTTCCGGTCCTCCTGCCCGAGATGCTTCAACATCTCGATGTGGTCAAAGGTGGCCGCTACATCGACGGCACCTTTGGCGCCGGCGGCTATACGCGCGCCATCCTGGAGCGCGGCGGCCAGGTGCTCGCGCTCGACCGCGACCGCGCCGCGATCGAAGCGGGCGCGACGATGGTAGCGGAGTTCGGCGGCCGGCTGATCCTGGTCGAAGGCCGCTTCTCCGACCTCGACGCGCATGCGCGCTCCGCAGGCTTCCTCCCGGTCGACGGGGTCGTCCTCGACGTCGGCGTTTCTTCGATGCAGCTCGACGACGCGGCGCGCGGCTTCTCCTTCCGCAGCGACGGGCCGCTCGACATGCGCATGGGACAAGGCGGTGCCGACGCGGCCGCCGTCGTGAACCGTGCGCCGGCGAAGGAACTCGCCGGAATCATCCGCGTCTACGGCGAAGAGCGGAACGCCGGACGCATTGCCCGCGCCATCGAGAGGGCACGCGCCGAAGAGCCGATCACCCGCACCGGACGGCTCGCCGAGATCGTCGCCGCGGCATCAGGTCCGGCGGGCGCCGCGCGCATCCATCCCGCGACCCGCACCTTCCAGGCGCTTCGCATCTTCATCAACCGCGAGCTCGAGGAGCTCGCCGAGGCGCTCGCCGCCGCCGAAGCGGTGCTCGCCGAAGGCGGGCGCCTCGTCGTCGTCGCTTTCCATTCGCTCGAGGACCGCATCGTCAAGCGCTTCCTGCAGGAACGTGCGCGCGAGTCACGCGGCTCGCGCCATATGCCGCTCGCTGAGGCTGTGCCGCCCACCTTCCGGTTTCTGACGCGCGGCGCCGTCGAGCCATCGGAAGCGGAGGTCGAAAAAATCCGCGTGCGCGCTCGGCAAGGCTTCGCGCCGCTGTGCGCACCGCCGTGCCCGCGCGTGCGCTCGATTTCGACGCGGTCGGTGTGCCGCGGCTTCAGGGCGTTGCCGGACCGGAGGCGTATCAATGATCCGCTGGCTGCAGGTCGTCTCAGTCGTCGCCGCCGCGAGCTCGGCCGTCTTCGTGTTTCAGGTGAAGTACCGCGCCGAAGCGATTGCCGAGCATGCCACACAGCTGCAGCGTGATCTCGACCAGGAGAAGGAGACGCAGTCGCTTCTCGCGGCCGAGTGGAGCCTCCTGATCCAGCCGGCGCGCGTGCAGGCGCTGGTCGAGCGGCACAACGATATCCTGAAGCTTCAACCGCTTGACCCGAAACAGATCACCCAAATCGAGAACCTGCCGATGCGCCCGACCGGCCCCGCGCCCGACGATGAGGCTGCGCTCTCGGCGATCCTCGAAATGCCGACGGGTGTCTTGAAATGAGCGCGACCGCCGCATCGACTTGGCGCCATCAGCGCGCGGAAGCGACGGCGCCGACGCGCGACCCGGAGCGCCGCGGCCGGCTTCGCGTCGTGCTCGCCATGCTCGGCTTCGGCCTGCTTTATACAGCGCTCGCCGTGAGGCTCGTCCTCCTCGGCATCGGAGCCAAGGACACGCCGGAGGACGGCGCGAGCTTCGCACGCACCGCCTCGCAGGCGCGCCCCGACATCGTCGACCGCAACGGCGAGACGCTCGCGACCGATATCCGCACGGCATCGCTCTACGCCGAGCCGCGCTACATCATCGATCCGGACGAGGCTACCGAGCTCCTCGCCTCCGTGCTTCCCGACCTCGACCGCCCGCGGTTAAGACAGGAACTCGCGAGCAACGCGAAGTTCGCCTACATCAAGCGCGAGATCACGCCGCGCCAGCAGGAGGCGATCCACAAGCTGGGCATTCCCGGTATCGGCTTCCGCGTCGAGAACCGGCGCTTCTATCCGGGCGGCGCCACGGCCGCGCACATCCTCGGCACCGTCAACATCGACAACCAGGGTATCGCCGGCATCGAGAAACACATCGATGAGACGTTCCTCAGCGATCTTCACGCCGCCGGCTTCGGCGCCAGCAACAACCTCGAGCCTGTCAAGCTCTCGCTCGATCTTCGTGTGCAGCACGTGGTGCGCGACGAGCTGACGGGGGCGATGGGGCGCTACAACGCGATTGCCTCGATCGGCATCGTGCTCGACGTCAACACCGGCGAGGTGCTCGGCATGAGCTCGCTTCCCGACTACGACGCCAACAATCGCGACGAGGCGCTCGATCCGAAAAACATGAATCGGGCGACCGTCGGCGTCTACGAGATGGGCTCGACCTTCAAGGGCTTCACCGCCGCGATGGCACTTGATTCCGGTGCAGTGAAGATCACCGACTCCTTCGACGCCTCGCACGGGCTGAGCGTCGGCGGCTTCACCATCGACGACTTCCACGCCAAGCACCGCTGGCTGACGGTGCCTGAGATATTCATCTACTCGTCGAATGTCGGCGCCGCGCGGATGGCGCTCGCCGTCGGCCTCGAGGGCCAGCACGACTACCTGCAGCGCTTCGGGCTGCTTGACACGCTGCACACGGAATTGCCGGAAACCGGCGCCCCGATCGTCCCAAAAATGCCTTGGCCGACCGTCACATGCGTGACCATGGCTTTCGGGCACGGCATCTCGGTCTCGCCGATGCAGACGGCGGCGGCGGGCGCAGCGCTCGTCAACGGCGGCTATTACATCACGCCGACCTTCATGCCGCGCTCGGAGGATGAGGCGTCGCGGATCGCCCGCCCCATCCTGAAGGCGGAGACGAGCCGGCTCCTGCGTCAGCTCTTCCGGCTGAACGTGTTGAAGGGCTCCGGCAAGCAGGCGAACGTCCCGGGCTATAACGTCGGCGGAAAGACCGGGACGGCGGAGAAGGTCGAGAACGGGCGCTATTCCTCGAACAAGCGGCGGAACGCCTTCCTCGCCGCGTTTCCCATGGACGCCCCTAAATATCTGGTCCTTGTGGTACTCGACGAGCCGAAGCCGGAGAAGCCGGGAATGGGCGCCACCGCCGGGATGAACGCTGCGCCGACCGTCGGCAACATTATCCGCCGCATCGCGCCGATGCTCGGCGTCGAACCGAAGTCGATCGATCCGGAAGACGAAGCGGCGATGGCGCTCGCCTTCGCGCAGTGAGGATTCCCTTTTGAACGAGGAAAGACGCTATGGCCCACGCCGGCTGGCGTCGCTTCTCTCAAACGACGTCGAAATCTCCGCCGAGCAAGGAAACGTCTGGATCCAGGGCCTGACGTCCGACAGCCGTACGGTCGGGCCCGGCATGCTCTTCGCGGCGCTCCCGGGCACCAAGGCCGACGGTGCGAAGTTCGCGCGTGCGGCGGTCAATGCCGGCGCTGCCGCAATCCTGATCGGCAGGCAGACTCTCGAAGGCAATTTTTCGGTTCCGATCGTCCGCGTCGACGATCCACGTCACACGCTGGCGCTGATGGCGTCACGCTATTACGCACGCCAGCCGAGCACCGTTGCTGCCGTCACCGGCACCAACGGCAAGACCTCGGTCACGGTCTTCCTGCGCCAGATTTGGCAGAAGGCCGGCCACAAGGCGGCGAGCCTCGGAACGATTGGCCTCGTCGCGCCGGACAACGTCGTTGAGGGCAACCTGACCACGCCCGATCCGGTCAAGCTCCACGAGATTCTGGCCGACCTCGCCGGCGCCGACGTGACGCATCTTGCCATGGAGGCGTCGAGCCATGGGCTCGAGCAGCGCCGGCTCGACGGCGTCCGGCTTTCGGCCGGCGCCTTCACCAACCTCTCGCGCGATCATCTCGACTACCATCCGTCGGTCGAGGCCTACTTGAACGCCAAGCTCAGGCTGTTCGACACGCTGCTTCCGAAGGGCTCCGCCGCAGTGGCCGACGCCGACCACAGCGAAGCGGCGCGCGTGCGCGAGATCGCCAAGCAGCATGAGCTTGAATATTTCAGCGTCGGCAGGAGGGGCGAGACGCTGCGACTTGTGTCAGCGACGCGCATGCACGACGGGTCGCGTCTCCTCGTCGAGGCGTTCGGCGAGAAGCATTACGTGCCGCTGCCGCTCGTCGGCGCATTCCAGATATCGAATGCGCTCGTCGCGGCGGCGCTTGCGATCGCGACCGGCGTCGAGGCGCCGAAGGCGCTCGCGAGCCTCAGCGATCTGAAAGGCGCGAGCGGCCGGCTCGAGCTTGTCGGCGTGCACCCTTCCGGCGCGCGCGTGTTCGTGGACTACGCCCACACGCCGGATGCGCTCTCCAATGCGCTGAACGCGCTTCGCCCGCATGCGACGCGAAGCCTGGTCATCGTATTCGGCGCCGGCGGCGATCGCGATCCCGGCAAGCGTCCGCTGATGGGTGAGGCGGCCGCGGCCGTCGCCGACCGCGTGGTCGTCACCGACGACAATCCGCGCCATGAGGACCCGGCGGCGATCCGCAAGGCGGTCATCGCCGGCGCTCGGAAGGCCGAAGAGGTCGGCGACCGCGGCGTCGCGATCCGCGTCGCGATCTCCGGTCTGCGCGGAGGGGACATTCTACTCATCGCCGGCAAGGGTCACGAGACCGGGCAGACGGTCGGTGACAGAGTGTTTCCCTTCTCCGACCAGGAAGAGGCGCGCAAGGCGCTTCGCGCCGCGGGAGGCCGGCTGTGAGCGCGCTCTGGAAGACCGCCGATTTCGTCGCTGCCTCCGGCGGCTGGCTGCACGGCGATGCGCCGGCCGACATCGTCGGCGTCTCGATCGACACGCGCACAATCGGGCCGGGCGAAGCGTTCGTTGCGATACGCGGCGAGAACCATGACGGGCACGACTTCGTGGAGGCTGCGCTGAAGACCGGGGCGGCGCTCGCCGTCGTTTCGGAAGAGCGTGCGCAGAAGGAACTTGCGCCGCTTCTGATCGTCCCCGACGATCCGCTCGCAGCGCTTCGTCGGATCGGCACGGCCGCACGCTTTCGCATGAAGGGCTCGGTCGTCGCGGTGACCGGCTCGGTCGGCAAGACCGGCACGACGGAGATGCTGCGGATAGCGCTGTCCGCGCTCGGCCCGACGCATTCGCCGGTCGGTTCGTTCAACAACCATTGGGGCGTCCCCCTGACGCTTGCGCGCATGCCGGAGGCGACGCGCTACGGCGTCTTCGAGATAGGCATGAACCACGCCGGCGAGATTCGCCCGCTGACGAAGCTCGTCAGGCCGCATGTCGCAATCGTCACGACAGTCGGCGCGGTGCATCTCGAGTATTTCGAGAGCGAGGTGGCGATCGCGGAAGCGAAGGCGGAGATCTTCGAGGGCCTCGAGGAAGGCGGCACCGCTATCCTCAACCGCGACAATTCCTGGTTCGACCTCCTCGCCGAGCGCGCCCGCGAGAACGGCGCGCGCATCCTGGCTTTCGGCGAGCATGCCTCCGCCGACGTCCGCCTCGTCCGCGCTGCGCTCAAGGAGGACGGCTCATGCGTCAGTGCCGAGCTTGCCGGCACGCCGGTCGCCTACCGGCTTGGCGCGCCAGGCCGCCACCTGGTCCTGAACTCGCTCGCTGTGCTCGCCGCCTGCCACGCGCTCGGCGCCGACATGGCGCGCGTCGTGCTGGCGCTCGCCGAGTTCCGGGCACCGAGGGGGCGCGGGCAAAGGCTCCGCCTCACGCATCCGTCCGGCGCCTTCACGCTGATCGACGAGAGCTACAACGCCAACCCCGCCTCGATGCGAGCGGCGCTGGCGCTTCTCAGGCAGACCAGCCCCGACGGCCGTGGGCGGCGGATCGCCGTTCTCGGTGACATGCTGGAGCTTGGCCGGGCGGCCCCGTCGCTGCATCGCGAGCTTGCCCAAGCCGTCGCGGAATCGGGCGCCGACCTCGTCTTTCTCGCCGGGCCTCTGATGGCCGGGCTTTGGCGGGACTTGCCGGAGCAACGGCGGGCAGCCTATGCCGAGAAAGCCGCAGACCTTGAGCCGATTCTTCTGAAGACTGTCGGACCGGGAGACGTGGTCATGATGAAGGCCTCCCTCGGCATCCGGCTCGGGCCGGTCGTCGAGGCGGTCAAACGCTATTTCTCGGGGGAAGCGGAATGACGTCGGCGCGTTTGGGCGGGTGCGCCAGATGTTGACCTATCTCAGCCAACTCGGCGGCGAGATTCCGGTCTTCAACGTCTTCCGCTACATCACCTTCCGGACCGGCGCGGCGACGATGACGGCGCTGCTCTTCGTCTTCCTCTTCGGGCCCGGCATCATCCAGGCGCTGAAGCTCAGACAGGGACGGGGACAGCCGATCCGCGCGGACGGCCCGCAGACGCATCTCGCCAAGGCCGGCACGCCGACCATGGGCGGCCTGATGATCATGTCGGGCGTGCTCGTTTCGACGCTGCTTTGGGCGAGCCTCTCGAACGTCTACGTGTGGGCGGTGCTTCTCGTCACGACTGGCTTCGGGCTGATCGGGTTCTACGACGACTATCTGAAGATCACGAAGTCATCGTCGAAGCACGGCTTCTCCGGCAGGGTGCGGCTTGGGCTCGAGGCACTGATCGCTGCCGCGGCGGTGCTGCTGATGATCGTCTTCGGCGATATGAAGCTCCACACCTCGATCGCCATGCCCTTCTTCAAGGACGCGGCGATCAACCTCGGCTACTTCTATATCCTGTTCGGCGCCTTCGTGATCGTCGGCGCCGGCAACGCCGTCAATCTCACCGACGGCCTCGACGGCCTTGCCATCGTCCCCGTCATCATCGCCGGCGCGAGCTTCGGGCTGATCGCCTATCTCGCGGGGCGCGTCGACTTCGCCGAATATCTGCAGATCAACCACGTGCCGGGGACGGGCGAGCTTTCGGTGCTCGTCGGCGCGATGATAGGCGCCGGCCTCGGCTTCCTATGGTTCAACGCACCGCCTGCCGCGATCTTCATGGGCGACACCGGCTCGCTTTCGCTCGGCGGCATGCTCGGCGCGATCGCCGTCGCCACCAAGCACGAGATCGTGCTCGCGATCATCGGCGGCATCTTCGTCATGGAGGCGCTCTCCGTCATCATCCAGGTGGCGTCCTTCAAGATGACCGGCCGGCGCGTCTTCCGCATGGCGCCGATCCACCATCACTTCGAGCAGCTCGGCTGGACCGAGCCGCAGGTGGTGATCCGCTTCTGGATCGTCGCGGTCGTGCTGGCGCTGGTCGGCCTCTCGACTCTGAAGCTGAGGTAGGCGTTGGTCCCGCTCACGCACCTGAACGGCAGATCGATCGGCGTCTTTGGATTGGCCCGAAGCGGGCTTGCGACCGTGCGCGCGGCACTCGCCGGTGGCGCGGCCGACGTTGTCGTCTGGGACGACAAGGAGGCCGCACGCGAGAAAGCCGAGGGGCTCGGCGCGACGGCGATCGCGCCCGAGCACTGGCCCTGGGAGCAGCTCGAATGCTTGGTGCTCGCCCCCGGCGTCCCGCTCACGCATCCGGCGCCGCATCCGATCGTGCAGCTCGCGAAGGCGGCCGAGGTCGAGATCATCTGCGACATCGAGCTCCTCTGGCGCGAGACGCAAGGCCGGGCCCGCTTCGTTGCCATCACCGGCACCAACGGCAAGTCGACGACGACGGCGCTCCTCGGCCACGTGCTCGCGGTCGCCGGCCCGGTCTCAGTCGGCGGCAATATCAGCCGCGCCGCGCTCGATCTCGAGCCGCCCGGCGAGAAGCGCACCTACGTCCTCGAGATGTCGTCCTACCAGCTCGACCTGACGCGCCGCTTCCGCCCGAACGTCGCGGTCTGGCTGAACCTGACGCCTGACCATCTCGATCGCCACGGGGACTTGCGCGGCTACGCCAAGGCCAAGGCGCGCATCTTCGTCAACCAGAAGCCGGAAGACACCGCGGTCGTCGGCATAGACGAGCCGCCGATGAATGCCGTCGCCGCGGCGCTCAAAAGCCCCGGCCGCCCGAAGCTCGTCACCGTCTCCGTCGCCAAGAACAAGGGCGCCTCGCTCTATGTCGACGCGAACGGCGCGCTGCATGAAGAGGACGGGCGGAACGGCAAGAACGGCGTCTCCTTCGCGAAGCTTCCGACGCTTCGCGGCCTGCACAATTGGCAGAATGCAGCCGCCGCCTGGGGCGCGGCGCGGGCGCTCGGCCTCTATGGCGGCATCATCCTCTCTGCGATGGAGAGCTTCCCTGGCCTCGCGCATCGCATGGAGGTCATCGGCCGCCGCGGACATGTCCTCTTCGTCAACGATTCGAAGGCCACCAACGCCGACGCCGCGGCGCGCGCTCTCGTCACCTTCGATCCGGTCTACTGGATCGCCGGAGGGCAGGCGAAGGAGGGCGGCATCACGAGCCTTGCGGAGTATTTCCCGCGCGTCGCCAAAGCCTATCTGATCGGCACCGCGGCCGACGAATTCTCCGCCGTGCTCGCAGGCCAGGTGCCGCATGTCATCGCCGGCGATCTTGAGGGCGCCGTCAGGATGGCGGCGGAGGATGCCGCGCTCGACCATCGGCCGGAGCCGACGGTGCTGCTTTCGCCGGCCTGCGCGTCGTTCGATCAGTTCGCAGATTTCGAGGAGCGCGGCGAAACGTTCCGCCGTGCCGTCGCCGCGCTCGACGAGGCACCAATGGAGGCCGTCGCATGATCAGCCGCGCGCACCGCTCCCCGCTTTCCGACTGGTGGTGGACAGTCGACCGCCCGATGCTGTCGCTTGTCCTCGTGCTCTATCTGACAGGCTTCGTGCTTTCGTTCGCGGCAAGCCCGCCGGTCGCCGAGCGCCTCGGCCTCGACAGCCTGCACTTCGTCTGGCACCACGCCGTCTATGCGCCCGTCGCCGCTGCGTTGATGATCGGCCTCTCGTTCATGACGCCGCGCCAGGTGCGCCGCGTCGCTCTGGTGCTCCTCATTGTCTGCCTCGTCATGATGGTTGCTGTGCTCTTCATCGGCGAGGAAATCAAAGGCTCGCGGCGCTGGCTCTTCGTCGCCGGCATGTCGATCCAGCCTTCCGAGATGATCAAGCCGGCTTTCATCGTCATCACCGCCTGGCTCTTCGCCGAGGGCAGCAAACGGCCGGAAGTGCCCGGAAAGCTTCTCGCCGTCGCACTCCTCCTCATCACCGGCGCGCTGCTGGTCGCCGAGCCGGACCTCGGCCAAACGGTGCTCCTGGTCACCGTCTGGGGCGCGCTCTTCTTCCTCGCCGGCGCCAACTCGCTGATCTTCGGCGGCCTCGCCGGCCTGTCCGCCGCCGGGCTGCTCGGCGCCTACTACGTGTTCCCGCACGTTGCCGGCCGCATCAATCGCTTCCTCGACCCCGACTCCGGCGACAACTTCCAGATCGTGACGGCGATGCAATCCTTCGAGCGCGGCGGCTGGTCGGGGACCGGGCCGGGCGAGGGGATCATGAAGCGCGTGCTTCCGGATTCGCACACCGACTTTGTCTTCGCCGTCGTCGGCGAGGAATTCGGCATCATACTTTGTCTTCTGATCGTCGCGCTCTTCTCGCTCCTCGTGATGCGCGGCCTTTATCAGGCGCTGAGGCGAAGCAGCGCGTTTGAGCGGATGGCGATCGCCGGGCTCACCACGCAGATAGGCTTCCAGGCGTTCATCAACATGGGCGTCAACCTGCATCTCCTCCCGGCCAAGGGCATGACCCTGCCGTTCATTTCCTATGGCGGCTCCGCACTTCTTTCGTCCGCGGTGACGATGGGATTCCTGCTTGCGCTGTCGCGCCGCTTCGCCGACGCGCGCGTGACCGTGGTGCCGCGCGAGCCGCTTGCCGCCGAGGCTTGAGGCCTTGGCCCGACGCGTGCTTCTGGTCGCCGGCGGGACCGGCGGGCACTTGTTTCCGGCGCTGGCGCTTCGCGAAGTGCTCTTGCGGCGCGGATGGACGGTCAACTTCGCGACCGATGCCCGCGTGAGCGAGATGCTCGCCGGCGTGGCGGCGGAGGAGGTTCACCGCATCCAGTCCGCGACCCTCGGCGGCGGAACGACACGCGACAAGCTTCGCTCGCTAATGACGCTCGGCCAGGGGGTGCTGCAGTCGCGCCGGCTGTTGAAGCGCTTCCGCCCCGCGGTTGTCGTCGGGTTCGGCGGCTATCCGACGGTGCCTCCGGCCGTCGCGGCGCGCATCGCCCACGTTCCGATGATCGCGCACGAGCAGAACGCCGTCGTCGGCCGCGCCAACCGACTGGTCGCCAATCTCGGAGCGACGCTTGCGACAGGCTTCCGTAATCCGAAGGGGAGCGCGCGCTTGCGCCACGTGGTCTACGTCGGCAACCCGGTCCGGAAGGCGATCGTCGAGGCCGTGCGGTTCTATCAGGCGCCTGCCGAGGACGAGCCGTTCCGCCTGCTCGTCTTTGGCGGCAGCCAGGGCGCGCATGCGTTCTCCGAGCTCGTGCCCGGCGCGCTCGCGCTGCTTCCGCCCGACGTGCGGCTTCGCATCGTGGTGACACAGCAGGCGCGGCCGGAGGACGTGAAGTCGACGCGGCAGGCCTATACCGGCATGGGAGTCGAATCGCATGTCGCGCCCTTCTTCGAGGACATGGGTGAGCGGCTGGCAGAGGCGCATCTCGTGATCTGCCGCGCCGGCGCGTCGACCGTCGCGGAGCTCGCCGTCATCGGCCGGCCGGCCATCCTGGTACCCTATCCGCATGCGCTCGACCATGACCAGTCGGCGAACGCACTGGTGCTCGCCGAGGCGGGCGGCGCCTGGCTGATGCCGGAAAGGGAGCTGACGGCGGCGAGCCTCGCCAAGCGCCTCGGCGCGCTTTGCGGGTCGCCGGACGAGCTTGAAACCGCGGCAGCCGCAGCGCAATCGGTCGGCCGCGTCGACGCCGCGGAGCGGCTTGCCGATCTGGTGGAGGAGGCGGCAGGAGAGCTGGCCGCCTGATTTCCGGCCTCATCCGGCCCGGAGCTGGGCTATAGGAGCGGGCCGGAAGGCTTCCGCGCCTTCCTTTAGGAGTATCGCCTGATGAAATTGCCGCGCGACATCGGTCCTATCCATTTCGTCGGGATCGGCGGGATCGGGATGAGCGGCATTGCCGAGGTGCTCGCCAACCTGAATTACCGCGTGCGCGGCTCCGACGTTGCCGACAGCACCAACGTGCAGCGGCTGCGCGACCGCGGCATCGCGGTGGCGATCGGACACGCGGCGAAGAATCTCGGCGACGCGGCGGTGGTCGTGGTCTCCTCGGCGATCAGGCGCGACAACCCCGAGCTGAAGGAGGCGCGGGCGCGCGGTCTGCCCGTGGTTCGCCGCGCCGAGATGCTGGCAGAGCTGATGCGGCTGAAGTCGGCGATCGCGATCGGCGGCACGCACGGCAAGACCACGACTACGTCGATGGTCGCAGCGCTGCTCGACGCCGGCGGCCTGGATCCAACCGTCATCAACGGCGGTATCATCAACTCCTACGGCACCAACGCCCGCATGGGCGCCGGGGACTGGATGGTGGTGGAATCGGACGAGTCCGACGGCACCTTCGTGAAGCTCCCGGCGGACATCGTCGTCGTCACCAACATCGACCCGGAGCACCTCGATCACTACGGCACCTTCGATGCGCTGCGCGAAGCGTTCCGCGCCTTCGTCGAGAACGTGCCCTTCTACGGCTTCGCCGTGATGTGCCTCGACCATGCGGAAGTGCAGGCGCTTGTCGCCCGCATCGAGGACCGGCGCATCGTCACTTACGGGCGGAACCCGCAGGCGGAGGTGCGCTGTCGCGATCTTCGGTTCGATGGCGGCAGGATGCTCTTCACGGTCGATCGCCGCGACCGCGTGACCGGCGAGACGGAGACGATGGAGGATCTTGCGATCGCGATGCCGGGCGAGCACAACGTGTCGAACGCGACGGCGGCGGTCGCGGTCGCACGCGCGATCGGCATCGACGCGGCCGCCGTCAGAAAGGGGCTCGCGAACTTCGGCGGCGTGAAGCGCCGCTTCACGCTGACCGGCACGTGGAACGGCGTGTCGATCTATGACGATTACGGTCATCATCCGGTTGAGATCGCTGCGGTGCTTCGCGCCGCGCGCTCCGCTTCTCCGCGGCGGCTCGTCGCCGTCGTTCAGCCGCACCGCTACACGCGGCTCAAGAACCTCTTCGCCGAGTTCTGCACCTGCTTCAACGAGGCCGACACGGTGATCGTGGCCGACGTCTATCCGGCGGGCGAATCGCCGATCGAAGGGGCAAGCCGCGACGCGCTCATCGAGGGCCTCCGCTCCGGCGGGCACCGCGACGTGCGTGTGCTCGAGAGCGAGGCGGCGTTGCCGGCGCTTGTCGCCTCGATCGTCGAGCCGGGCGACATGGTGGTCTGCCTTGGCGCCGGATCGATCACGCGATGGGCGAACGCGCTGCCGCAAGCGCTTGCGGCGTTGGAGAAAGGCAAGGCGTGAGCGGGACTGCGCGGATACCTGAGCACCTCCTCGATCGTCTGCGCGACAATCTCGTCGGCTTCCGCGGCACGCTTGCGGCCGACCAACCGCTTGCACCGATTGTCTGGTTTCGTGCCGGCGGACCGGCGGAGATTCTCGCGATGCCGGCGAATGTCGAGGACCTCGCGCTCTTGATGAAAGCGCTGCCGCAAGACATTCCGGTCACGACCATTGGCCTCGGCTCGAACCTGCTCGTGCGCGACGGAGGCGTGGAGGGCATCGTCGTGCGGCTTTCGGCGCGCGGCTTCGGTCACGTACGGGTTGAAGGAAGCCGTATAACCGTCGGCGCCGCCTTGGCCGACAAGCGCCTCGCCGCTAACGCGCTCGAAGCGGGAATTGGCGGCTTCGCCTTCTATCACGGCATCCCCGGCGCGATAGGCGGCGCGCTCCGCATGAATGCTGGTGCGAACGGCATGGAGACGCGCGAGCGCGTGGTCGAGATCGTCGCAATCGACCGGCGCGGCGAGCGGCACGTGCTGACCAACGCCGACATGGGATATACCTATCGGCACTCCGACGCGCCGGAGGATTTGATCTTCGTCGAAGCAACTTACGAAGGGGCCTTCGAGGAACGCGAAAAGATCCGCGCCGAGATGGATGCCGTTCAGGCGCATCGCGAGAAGGCGCAGCCGGTGAAAACGCGGACCGGCGGCTCGACCTTCAAGAATCCGGAAGGCAACAAAGCCTGGCAACTCATTGACGCTGCTGGCTGTCGCGGCCTGAACGTCGGCGACGCGCAGGTTTCCGAGATGCACTGCAACTTTCTCATAAACACCGGCAAGGCGAGCGGCCACGACCTTGAGCTTCTTGGCGAAACCGTTCGCGCCCGCGTGCTCGAAACATCGGGCGTGAAGCTTGAATGGGAGATCAAGCGGATCGGGAAATTCGGCTCGACTGGCGCTGTGGCGCCGTTCCTCGGGAGCGGGTGAGCGCTGCCTGCGCCCCCTATTGCAGCGCGTCCGCGGCGAGCTTCGCGGCGTGTTCGCGAATGTCGCGCGGCCAGGGCTTGGTCATCTCCGCGAACCGCGCCGCGTTTCCGGCGAAGAGCGCGCGTGCCGCCTCCTCGAAGCCGGGACGGTCGCCGGCCATCGCCGGCATGAAGCGGTAAGCGGCTTCCTGCGATCGTCGCACGCGATCGCGCCCGGCGTTCCGGCGCCGCGCTTCGTCAACGAGCTTTCGCAGCGCAACCGACGCGCCGCCGGGCTGCGCCTTGAGCCAGTCCCAATGCCGCGGCAACAGCGTGACCTCGCGCGCAACGACGCCGAGCTTTGGGCGGCCGGGGCCACGGCGGTTGGAGTCTGAAATCGCCGAGGCATTTTCAGGGGACGAAGCAGGGCCGGGCGCCCATGCGGCAAGCCGCGCACGCACGTCGCCTGCGCTGCCGCGAAGGTCGACTTCGATCAGTTGTGCCGCCGCATCCTCGAAGATCAGGATCGTTTGAGAAGGATTCCTGTCCGCCTCCGCCTTCGCCTTGAGGGCGACCGTATGAAGCGGACCCGAAGCGATGCGGCGCGCATCGGCAAAGGCGGTGCAGATGAACTCGCTGGGGGCGGACATTCGCGGCAACTCCACGCGCTGACGATGCCGTGCTTATTATCCGGTAGAATTATCGTGTCAATATTATCCGGGTAAAATGGCCGATCGCGGCCTGCGGTAACCTTGGTTAACGCTTTCTCACCAATTTCCCGCCCAACCTCGGCGCCACGAATCGCTTTTTCGAGCGAGGGGTGGCGTCATGTCGAACAAGAAGCACGTCGCGGTACTGATGGGCGGCTGGTCGGCCGAGCGGCCAGTCAGCATGAATTCGGGGCGCGAATGCGCCGACAATCTGGAAGCCGCCGGCTACCGGGTGACGCGCATCGATGTTCAGCGCGACATCGCCGAGGTGCTTTCGAAGCTGAAGCCCGACGTCGTCTTCAACGCGCTGCACGGCCCCTTCGGCGAGGACGGCGCCATCCAGGGGCTGCTTGAGATCCTCGATATCCCTTACACGCACTCCGGCGTGCTCGCCTCCGCGCTCGCGATGAACAAGGAAAAGGCGAAGAACGTCGCTGCTGCCGCGGGCATTCCCGTTGCCGAGCACAGAATCGTTTCGCGCTTCGAGGCTGCGAAGCAGCATGTGCTTCAGCCGCCCTACGTGGTGAAACCGATCGCGGAGGGCTCTTCGTTCGGCGTCATCATCGTTGCGGTGGATCAGCCGCACCCGCCGCAATCGCTCGGTCGCGACGACTGGGCATTCGGTGAGCACGTGATGGCGGAGCGATTCATCGCTGGGCGAGAGCTCACCTGCGCGGTCATGGGCGACGAGGCGCTCGGCGTCACCGAGATCGTGCCGCTCGGGCACGGTTTCTACGACTACGATGCCAAATATGCCGAAGGCGGATCAAAACATCTTTGTCCGGCGCCGATTAAACCCTTTGTTTACCAAAATATTTGCACGCTGGCACTTGAAGCGCATCGTGCCGTCGGTTGCCGCGGCGTCTCCCGTTCCGACTTCCGCTACGACGAGGCGGGATCGGGCGAGATTATCTGGCTGGAGATCAACACGCAGCCCGGCATGACGCGCACGTCGCTGGTTCCCGAACTCGCCGCGCATGCCGGGCTGAGCTTTCCGGAGCTGGTGGCCTGGATGGTGGAGGACGCGTCGTGCAGACGGTAAGAGAAGCAAGATTTGGGGAGCCGACATTGCTCGGCGCCCTCGATCATGCGCTCGGCTTGATTCTGCGTCCGCTCGCGAACCTTCTGCCGCGCCGGCTGCGTCGTGCCGCCGAGAAGATCGAGCGCGACCGCCGCTGGCGCACCGGCGAGAGGGCGGCCGCCGGTTTCCTCATCGTCACGCTGCTCTATGCGCTGACCGTCGGCGGTCAGATCGGCAGGCTCGCGGATTCGCTTCTCGTCGTCGTCGGCTTCGGCATCGACGACATCAGGATCACCGGCGAGACGGAGACCTCCGAGATCGCCGTGCTCGAGAAGCTCGAGGTCGGCGGCTCGCTCATCTCGTTCGATGCCGAGAAGGCGCAGAAACGCCTCTCCGAGCTTCCCTGGATCGATCACGTGGTGGTGCGCAAGTTCTACCCGAGCACGCTCTCCGTCGAGATCACCGAGAGGAAGCCCTTCGCGCTTTGGCAGCGCAACGGCGATGTCGTCGTGATCGACAAGAGCGGCACTCCGATCGTGCCGCTTGAAGAGGGGCGTTTCGCGCGGCTGCCGCTGATGGTGGGTGGCGGCGCCAACCAGACGGCGGAGGATATCCTCGGTGACCTTGTCGCCGAGCCGACGATCCTGTCGCAGCTTCGCGCCGCGGTTCTCGTCGCCGACCGCCGCTGGGACCTGCATCTCGACCACGGCGTCACGGTGAAACTACCGGAGAAGAACGTACGCCAAGCGCTCGCCGAGCTGGTCAATCTCGACACTAAGGAGCAGCTTCTTGCGCGCGACGTCACCGTCGTCGACATGCGGCTTCCCGACCGGGTGACCGTGCGGCTGCCGGAAGGGCGCTCGCTCGACGACGTCACCTCCGACGGCGCCGCCCCGCTGAAACAAGGCAAGACGCGCACGTGAGCGGCCGTCGAACCCACGGCCCGACCGGCGTGTCGAGAGTAAAGCCTCTCGGCGGGCGGCGCTCCGCCACCGTGAGCGTGCTCGACGTCGGCTCGACGAAGGTGTGCTGCATGATCGCGCGGCTGAAGCCGCGCGACAGCGATGCGCTCCGCCGTCGCATGCATTCCGTCGAGGTGTTGGGCTTCGCGGCGACGCGTTCGCGCGGCATCAAGTCCGGCGTGGTCGTCGATCTCGACGAGGCGGAGAAGGCGATCCGCCTTGCCGTCGACGCGGCCGAGCGCATGGCCGAGGTGACCGTCGGCAGCTTGATCGTCAACATCTCTTGTGGCCGGCTGAAGAGCGAGGCGTTTTCCGCGAGCGTCGACATCGGTGGTGCGGTCCGCGAGGCCGACATCCAGCGTGTGCTCGGCGCCGGCGGCGCGCATTCGGTGAGCGAAGGGCGGATCGTCCTTCACGCCTTGCCGATCGGCTATTCCCTCGACGGCAATCGCGGCGTCGCCGATCCGGTCGGCATGCTCGGCAACGCGCTCGGCGTCGATATCCATGTCGTCACCGCCGACGAAGCGCCGATCCGGAACCTCGAGCTTGCCATCAACCGCTGCCACCTCGAGGTCGAGACGGTGGTTGCGACACCTTATGCTTCGGGTCTCGCCGCGCTTGTCGACGACGAGGCCGAGCTGGGCGTCGCCTGCGTCGACATGGGTGGCGGCACGACGACGCTCTCCGTCTTTCACGACGGCGAATTCGTGCACACCGATGCGATCGCGATCGGCGGCCAGCACGTGACGCTCGACGTCGCGCGCGGCCTTTCCACCAACCTCGCCGACGCGGAGCGCATCAAGGCGCGCCACGGCTCGGCGCTGTCGTCGACCTCGGACGATCGGGACATTTTGACGATTCCGCCGGTCGGCGAAGACGAGCGCGACCATCCGAACACCGTCGCGCGCTCCGCGCTGACGCGCATCATCAGACCGCGCGTCGAGGAGACGCTGGAGATGACGCGCGACATGCTGACGAAGTCGGGCTTTGCCGATCAGGTCGGAAAGCGCGTGGTTCTGACCGGCGGTGCAAGCCAGCTGAACGGTTTGGCCGACACCGCGCGCCACATCTTCGGACGCAACGTCCGCGTCGGGCGGCCGCTCGGCATCCAAGGCCTGCCGGAAGCGGCGAAGAGCCCGGCTTTCTCGGCAGCCGTCGGCCTCGTTCTCTATCCGCAGGCGGCGCGCATCGAGCAGTTCCATGCCCGAAGCCCGCACCGGCCGGCAATGACGGGAACGGACGGATATTTCGCGCGGGTAGGGCGCTGGTTCAAGGACAGCTTCTGACGAAG
The DNA here is from genome assembly GCA_963761005.1 of uncultured Alphaproteobacteria bacterium. Taxonomy (GTDB): domain Bacteria; phylum Pseudomonadota; class Alphaproteobacteria; order Rhizobiales; family Afifellaceae; genus DASWJZ01. The sequence continues at coordinate 455,495 of CAVXFK010000008.1, read as the reverse complement.
CGGAACGGAACGAACGGATCAGGTGGGCCGAGGCCGGGCCTGGCGGAAAGGCGGAAGAGGACGGAACGATGAGTATCAACCTGAAGATGCCGGACATCACGGAACTGAAGCCGAGGATCACCGTCTTCGGAGTCGGGGGCGCCGGCTGCAATGCCGTGAACAACATGATCGAGGCAGGCCTGCAGGGAGTGGAATTCGTCGTCGCCAATACCGACGCCCAGGCCCTGACCAACTCCAAGGCCGACCGCATGATCCAGATGGGCGTCGCGGTCACCCAGGGGCTCGGAGCCGGCTCGCAGCCTGAGATCGGCCGTGCCGCCGCCGAGGAGACGATCGACGAGATCACCGATCACATGAACGGCGCGCACATGGCCTTCATCACTGCCGGCATGGGCGGCGGCACCGGCACCGGCGCTGCGCCGATCGTCGCGCGAGCGGCGCGCGACGCGGGCATCCTGACCGTCGGCGTCGTGACCAAGCCGTTCCAGTTCGAAGGCCAGCGCCGCATGCGCATTGCCGACGCCGGCATCCTCGAGCTGCAGAAGTGCGTCGACACGCTCATCGTCATTCCAAACCAGAACCTCTTCCGCGTCGCCAACGACAAGACCACCTTCGCCGATGCCTTCGCCATGGCCGACGAGGTGCTCTATTCCGGCGTCGCCTGCATCACCGACCTGATGGTGAAGGATGGCTTGATCAACCTCGACTTTGCCGATGTCCGTTCGGTGATGCGCGAGATGGGCAAGGCCATGATGGGCACCGGCGAGGCCTCCGGCGACAAGCGCGCCATCGAGGCGGCGGAGAAGGCGATCGCCAATCCGCTGCTCGACGACGTCAACATGCGTGGCGCGCGCGGGCTCCTGATCTCCATCACCGGCGGTCGCGACATGACCTTGTTCGAAGTCGACGAGGCGGCGAGCCGCGTCCGCGAGGAGGTCGACAGCGACGCCAACATCATCTTCGGCGCGACCTTCGACGAAAGCCTCGAAGGCATTGTCCGCGTGTCCGTCGTGGCGACGGGGATCGAGGAGGAGCGCGTGCAGGAGCAGATCGCGCCGCCGACCGCCGGCATGGCGGAGCTGACGCGCCGTCTGAAGTCGGTCTCGCCGGCTGCCGCCGCACCCGCTGCCGCTGTCGCGCAGGCGCCGGTACAGCAGCAAGCGCCGCAGCAGCAGCGCCGCGCCCAGGACTATGCGCTCGAAGGCCTTGAGCAGGAGCTGGCGATCCAGCCCCCGCAGAGGCAGCAGCAGCGTCCGGTTCAGCAGGCCCCGGCAAGGCAGGCCGAAGCGGCGCGCGCGAATGCCGATCCGGCCGTCCGCATCGGCCCGTTCCGGCCCGACCCGGCGCTCGCCGCTTCGCGGCAGGCCGGTCTGGACCACGAGCAGGAGCGGATCCAGGAAGCGCTTCGCGCCGCCCACGCGGCAAGCTTCATCCCGCCCGCGGCCGAGCGCCCGGACAGCATGCAGCCGCGCATGCCGCGGGTGGAGGATTTCCCGCCCGTCGCGCAGCGCCAGATTCGAGCCAGGCAGGCGCCGGCGCGCGCCGTGGAGGACGAGCGGCGCCCGCGCGGTCTTCTGGCCCGGATCGCAAGCGGCCTCGGCCGCCGCGAGGATGCGGAGTTTGAGGACGGGCACGAGCACCCGCAGCGGGAACCGGCTCCCATTCCACGCGCCGCCCCCGCAAGCCCGCCGACTCAGCATCAGGCACCGGCTCCCGCGCCTGCCTCGGAATTCGCCAAGCAACCGCAGCCGCGGCGAATGGGCGAGCAGGCCGCGGCTACCGGCACGCTCGATCCGCGTGGCCGGCCGGTGCCGATCGATCCGAGCCGGGAGGAGCATCTCGAAATTCCGGCTTTCCTGCGCCGGCAGTCGAGCTAGCCCCGCACGGCAACCATATTTACGAAATAGCCCGGCACGCACTGCGTGCCGGGCTATTTTCTTGTCCGGTGCGACGCCGAAACGTGCGTAACAATGGGTAAAAATCGTTGATTAGACGGCAGCGCGGGCTGTCGGTAGCGTCCCCGATCAACGAGGCAGGCTGTCGAACGATTTGGGTAAGAGACCCCAAGGGTGGGCGTTTCGTCGTTCTGACCTCTAGGGGGCAATAGCAGGTTTATGGCGGGTTCGAAGCAACGAGGGCAGCGGACGCTCAAGCGACGTGTGACTCTGAGCGGCATTGGCGTCCATAGCGGCTCGCCTGTTTCGATCACCCTCTGCCCGGCCGATGCCGGTAGCGGAATAAGCTTCCTTCGCACCAACGTCCCGAATTCCCCCGACATCGAGATTCCAGCCCGCTCGGCCGCAGTCGGCTCGACCGAGCTCTGCACGGTGCTCGGCGACCCGAACGGTGCCTCGGTCGCGACCGTTGAGCATCTCCTTGCGGCGTTCATGGGGCTTGGAGTTCGACAACGCGCTGATCGAGATCGACGGGCCGGAAGTGCCGGTGATGGACGGCAGCGCGCGCGACTTCGTCGACGCCATCGACCAGGTCGGTATCGTCGCTCAAGGCGCCCCGCGCCGGTTCATCCGGATCGACAAGCCGCTCCGCGTCGAGCTTGGCTCCGCCTTCGCCGAGTTTCAGCCGCTTCCGCGCTTCCGCCTTGAGGTCAGCATCGACTACGACTGCGCGGTGGTCGGCCGGCAGGAGATCGGAATCGACATCACGCCGAAGAGTTTCAAGCAGGGCGTCGCCCGCGCGCGCACCTACGGCTATATGCGCGACGTGGAGAAGCTCTGGGCGGCCGGCTTCGCGCTCGGCTCGTCGCTGGAGAATTCGGTCGTGATCGGCGACGGCGCGGTGGTCAATCCGGAAGGGCTTCGCTTCCCCGACGAGTTCGTGCGCCACAAGGTGCTCGACGCGATCGGCGACCTGGCGTTGGCCGGGGCTCCGATTCTGGGCCTCTATCGCTCGCACAAGGGCGGCCACAAGCTGAACGCCTTGGCGCTTTCCGCCCTCCTTTCGCGGAGGGACGCCTGGTCGCTCGTCTCCGAGCAGGCCGAGCGGGAGCCCCGCCAGGATGGCCATACGGAGCTCGGGCAAGGGCTGCCGGCCCCGGTCTTCGCGCCGGAAGTGCTCTGATCCCACGCTGAGATGGCCATTTTGGCCACAGCCCGGCCATCATTCGGTGGTGAACGGCTTGGACAGTCGCGCCGCGTCCGCTAAGGGACAGGGCGCCCACGGATTTGACTGCATGATCGCTCGGATTTCAGCCGCCTTGAACTCCCGCCACGCCGCGGTGCGTTTGCTTTTCCCGGCCGCGGTGCTGCTTCTTGTCGCCTGCGGCGGCAAGAAGCCGGAGACGGCAGTCAACGTCGATCCGCCTGACGTTCTCTACAATGAGGCGCTCGCCAACCTCGACGCAGGCGACTCCCGGCGCGCCGCGAGCAAGTTCGACGAGATCGACAAGGAGCATCCCTATTCCGACTATGCGCGGAAGGCGATCCTGATGTCGGCCTACGTGCACTTCCGCCGAGCGCAGTATCAGGATGCGATCAACGACGCAGAGCGCTACGTGACGCTTTTCCCGGCGAACGAGGACGCCGCCTACGCCCAGTACCTGATCGGGGAATCCTATTTCCGCCAGATCCCTGACGTGACGCGCGACCAGGACATTGCGCAGAAGGCCATGGATGCGATGAACGTCATCCTGCAGAAGTATCCGGATTCCGTCTACGCCGAGGATGCGCGCCGAACGGTGGAGGTCGCGCGCGACCAGCTTGCCGGCAAGGAGATGCAGATCGGCCGCTACTATCAAGAGCGCCACGAATACGTCGCCGCCGTGAACCGCTTCAAGTCGGTGGTCGAGGATTACCAGACGACGCGGCACGTCGAGGAGGCGCTGGAGCGGCTGACGGAAAGCTATTTGGCGCTCGGCCTCGTGCAGGACGCGCAGACCGCGGCCGCCGTGCTCGGGCACAATTTCCCCGACAGCCAATGGTATAAGGACGCTTACAAGATCCTAGGCGAGGCCGGCGTCGTTCCTGAGGAGAACAAGGGCTCCTGGATTTCCCGGGCGTTCGGCCACGCGTAAACTTCGGCTTGCCATGCTGGCGAGTCTCACCGTCCAGGACATCGTTCTGATCGACCGTCTCGCGATCGAGTTCGGCGGCGGGCTGACCGTGCTGACCGGCGAGACCGGTGCCGGAAAGTCGATCCTGCTCGATGCGCTCGCGCTCGCGCTCGGATCGCGTGGCGACGCGTCGCTGGTGCGCGCCGGAGCGGAGCGCGGCCAGGTCACAGCTGTGTTCGAGCCCGAGCGCGGCCATCCGGTCTTCGCGCTCATCGCCGAGAACGGCATTGCCGCCGAGGGGCAGCTCATCCTGCGGCGCGTGCAGACCGCCGACGGCAAGACGCGCGCCTTCGTCAACGATCAGCCTTGCGGCGTCTCGCTGTTGCGTGCGATTGGCGCGCGGCTCGTCGAGATCCACGGGCAGCACGATGAGCGCGCGCTGGTCGCCGCCGAAGAGCACCGCCGGCTGCTCGACGCCTTCGGCGGGATCGAGCCCGACGCCGAGGAGGTTGCGCGCCGCTATCGCGCGCTCCGCGCGCTTGAAGCCGAGGCGGTCGAGCTTCGTGCCAAAATCGATTCCGCCGCCCGCGAGGCCGACTACCTCCGCGCCTCGGTTGAGGAGCTTGAGGCGCTTGCCCCGGAGACAGGCGAGGAAGCGGCGCTCGCCGAGCGGCGCCAGTTCCTGATGCGCGCCGAGCGGATTGCAGCCGACATCAACGAGGCGCACGAGATCGTCGGGGGCGGGGCTTCGCCGATCCCCGACCTCGTCGGCCTGGCAAGGCGACTTGAGCGGAAGGCGGCGGAGCTGCCCGGCCTGCTTGAGCCGACCGTCACAGCGCTTGGCGCCGCGCTCGACAATCTCGAAGAGGCGCGCCGCGGGCTCGAAGAGGCGATGCGCGCCTGCGCCTTCGACCAGAGCGAATTGGAGCGCAGCGAGGAGCGGCTCTTCGCGCTCCGCGCCGCGGGGCGCAAGCATCAGGTCGCGGTCGACGATCTCCCGGCGGTCGCCGCAGAATTCTCCGCGCGCCTCGCCGACATCGACGTCGGCGGCGAGCGGCTGAAGACGCTTGAGGCTTCCGTCGCTGCGGCGCTTGCGGCCTACGCGAAGGCCGCGCTGACGCTGTCGAACCGGCGCGGCGAGACGGCGAAGGCGCTCGAGGCCGCCGTCAACGCCGAGCTGCCGGCGCTCAGGCTTGAGGCGGCGCGCTTCATCGTGGCGCGCGAGGTCGACGCGGAAACGATCTCACCCGAGGGGTTCGATCGGATCGCTTTCCACGTGCGCACCAATCCCGGTACCGAGCCGGGCCCGCTGATGAAGGTCGCGTCGGGCGGCGAGCTCTCCCGCTTCCTCTTGGCGCTGAAGGTCGCGCTCGCCGATCGCGGCTCGGCACCGACGCTCGTCTTCGATGAGATCGACGCGGGCGCCGGGGGTGGCGTGGCCGAGGCGATCGGGCGACGACTCTCGCGGCTCGCCGAGCGCGTGCAGGTGCTCTCCGTCACACATGCGCCGCAGGTCGCTGCACAGGCCGACGCGCACTTCCTGATCACGAAGTCGGCGGTCGACCGCGGAAAACGCGTAGCGACCGGGGTCGAGCCGGTCGTCGGCAAGGAGCGGCGCGAGGAGATCGCGCGCATGCTTGCCGGCGAGACCATTTCCGACGAGGCCCGCGCCGCCGCCGAGCGGCTGATCAAGGGCGCGGCGTAAGCCGGCCCTGGCGCAAGCCTCGCCAGATCAAGAATCCATCTTCGTGAAACTTCGCCAAGCCAGCCTCGTCGTGATCGTGGGGACGGTCTTCATCGACATGGTGGGGATCGGCATCGTTTTTCCGATCATGCCGCGGCTTGTCGAGTCGATGCTCGGCGGCAGGGTCTCGCAGGCCTCGACGTTCTACGGCCTCATCGTCGGCGTCTACTATCTGATGAATTTTCTCGCGAGCCCCGCGCTCGGCTCGCTCTCCGACCGTTTCGGACGGCGGCCCATCATCCTGATCTCGCTTGCCGCGCTCGGCGTCGACTATGTGATTCTGGCGCTCGCCCCGAACCTCTGGTGGTTGGTTTTGGCCCGCGCAGTCTCAGGCACATTCGGCGCCACTGTCACCGCCGCCTCGGCCTACATCGCCGACATCAGTCCGCCGGAGAAGCGCGCGCAGAATTTCGGGTTGATCGGCGCCGCCTTCGGCGTCGGCTTCATCGCCGGGCCTGTGATCGGGGGAGTCCTCGGCGAGATCGGTCCGCGCGTTCCCTTCGCCGTCGCGGCCTGTCTGTCGCTCGTCAATTGCCTCTTCGGCTTCTTCGTCCTGCCGGAATCGCTGCAACCGGAGAACCGCCGCGCGTTCAGCCTGAAGGACGCCAACCCGGTCGGCGCCTTCATCAAGGTTGCTGCCTATCCGGCTGTCGCCGCGTTGATCGCGGTCTCGTTCCTCTCCAATCTTGCCGAGCGCGGGCTGGAAGCGACCTGGGTGCTTTTCTCGAGCTACCGCTTCGGCTGGGGGCCGTTCGAGGTTGGCGTGTCGCTCGCGGCCGTCGGCGTCCTCGTCGCCATCGTGCAGGGCGGTCTGATCCGCATCATCGTGCCGCGGCTCGGCGAATGGCGGACGCTGGTGATGGGGCTCGTCGCCGCGGCGATCGCTTTCGTGCTCTACGCCTTCGCTACGCGCGGCTGGATGATCTACGCCATCATGGTCTTCCACATCCTGGGTTGGGGTTGCGCCGGGCCGGCGATCCAGGCGCTTGCGTCAAAGGCCGTGCCGGCGAACGAGCAGGGGCTTGTGCAGGGCGTGTTGATGGCGATCGCGACGGCGACCGGCATCATCGGCGCGCCGGTCTCCGCCGGTCTCTTCGGCTATTTCGTCGGCCCGCACGCGCCCTTCATCTTCCCCGGTGTGTCGTTTGCGCTCGGTGCGGTGCTCTTCCTTCTCGGGCTTCTGTTTGTGCGCCGAACGCCGGGGCACGGCGGGGTCAGCGTCGCCGCCGCTTCTGGAGATTGATCGCGGCTGTGCCCCACAGCACAGTGCCGCGGGGAGGGAGAGGGGCATGGCACGCATTAACTTCGTGCAGTGGATCAGGGTCTTCCTGATCGCCCTTGTGGTCGCCCACCACGCCGGCCAGCCCTATGGTCCGACGGGCGGGGAATGGCCGGTCGCGGACCCGGTGTCGGCGGAGTGGCTCAGGTTCTTCTTCGGGCTCAACGCCGCCTTCTTCATGGGCTTCTTCTTTTTCATCGCCGGCTACTTCACGGCGGGCGCCTACGATCGAAAGGGTGGGGCGGCCTTCGTCAGGGACCGTCTGATCCGTCTCGGCATTCCGCTCGCCTTCTTCACGTTCCTCGTGTTTGGGCCGATCGCGTATCTCACGTCACGTCCGCCGGAGGGGTTCTTCACCTTCTACATCTTCACCTATATCGGCCGCTGGCAGATCGAGATGGGGCACTTGTGGTTCATCGCCCAGCTCCTCGCCTATGCGCTGCTCTACGCGCTCTGGCGCGCGGTCCTCACTGCGCGCGGCCGGCCGGTCGGTCGCAGCTATCCTCCCCCCGGAAACCGCGCAATCCTCGCCTATGCCATTGCGCTTGCCGTCGTCGGCGCTTCTGTCCGCACGGCCTATCCACAGGACGTGTGGGCGCGCATCCTATGGCTTGTGCCGGCGGAGCCAGCCCATCTCCCGCAATATGTGAGCCTCTTCATCATCGGCATTGTTGCCGGGCGCGGCCGCTGGTTCACCGAGATTTCCGACGCAGTGGGCAGAAGATGGTTTGTCATCGGCGTCGCTGCCTTCGTCATTGCGGTGGCGTTCTTCTCGGTGGCCGACCGGCTTCCGTTTCTCAGCATGTCGGTCGTATGGGGCGTGCTTGAAGCCTTCGTCTGCGTCGGCATGATCCTCGGGATCACGGTCTTCTTCCGCCGCTATTGCGATGCTCCGGGCCGCTGGCTGGATCGACTCGACGGCAACGTCTACGGCGTCTATCTCGTGCATATCTTCGTCGTCGTGGCGCTGCAGATGGCGATCCTCGCCTGGCCATTGCCGGCGACGGTGAAATTCCTGTTGGTGACGGCGGCCGGCCTGGTGATTTCTTTCTCGCTTTCCGCCGCCCTCCGCTTGATCCCGGCGGTCAGGCACGTCGTCTGACCGGCGGGACCGCCCGCCTTGACCGCGCCGCTTGGCGCAGTCATAGCCGCGGGCTTCAGGCGACTTGGGATTGAGATGGCGCGCGCCAAAGAGAAGCAACCGAAAGCGGTCGACGATCTCGGCGAAGCGGAAGCGGCTTCCGAGCTTGCGCGCCTCGCGCACGAGATCGCCGAGCATGACAAGCGCTACTACCAGGAAGACCAACCGACGATCTCGGACGCCGACTACGACGCGCTGCGTCAGCGCAATCTTGCGGTCGAAGCGCGCTTTCCGAAGCTCGTGCGCGCCGATGCGCCGTCGAAGAAGGTCGGCGCCAAGCCGAGCGGGCGCTTCAAAAAGGTGCGCCATTCGATCCCGATGCTCTCGCTCGGCAACGCGTTTTCCGAAGAGGACGTGGTCGACTTCATGGCGCGCGTACGCCGCTTCCTGAAGTGGCCGGAGGAGAAGCCGCTCGCCTACGTCGCCGAGCCGAAGATCGACGGGCTTTCAGCTTCGCTCCGCTACGAGGGGGGCGAGTTCGTGCTCGGCGCGACACGCGGCGACGGCACGGAAGGCGAGGACGTCACCGCCAACCTCCGCACGATTCGAGAGATCCCGAGGCGGCTGCCGAAGGGCGCGCCGGAGGTCACCGAGATCCGCGGCGAGGTCTACATGACGCACGCCGACTTCGCCGAGCTGAACAAGCGCGAGGCGGAGCGGGGAGGGCGCACCTTCGTCAATCCGCGCAATACCGCGGCGGGCGCGCTGCGTCAGCTCGACGCGAAGATCACCGCCGAGCGCCCGCTCCATTTTTTCGCCTGGGGCTGGGGCGAGATGAGCGCGATGCCGGCCGACACGCAGTTCGGCATGATCACCGCGATCAGGAAATGGGGCTTTCCGGTCAACCCGAGGATCAAGCGTATCGAGAGCGCGGTGGAGGCGCTCGCCTTCCATCGCGACATGGAGGCGGTGCGCGCCTCGCTCGGCTACGACATCGACGGCGTCGTCTACAAGGTCGATGACCTCAAGCTGCAGGACCGCCTCGGCTTCGTCTCGCGCGAGCCGCGCTGGGCGATCGCGCACAAGTTCGCCGCCGAGCGTGCAACGACCGTGCTCGAACACATCGACATCCAGGTCGGGCGCACCGGCGCGCTGACGCCGGTGGCAAAACTCCGCCCCGTCACGGTCGGCGGCGTTGTGGTGCAGAACGCCTCGCTCCACAACGAAGACTACATCAAGGGGATCGGCAATGACGGCGAGCCGATCCGCGACGGCAAGGACATCAGGATCGGCGATACGGTGATCGTCGAGCGCGCCGGCGACGTCATTCCGCAGATCGTCGACGTCGTGAATCGACAAGCGGCCGAAGGGTACGAAGCCGTACGACTTCCCCACGAAATGCCCGGTCTGCGACAGCGACGCCGTGCGTGAGGTCAACCCCAACACCGGCCGCGAGGATTCCGTCCGCCGCTGCACCGGCACGCTGATCTGCCCGGCGCAGGCGGTCGAGCGGCTGATCCACTTCGTCAGCAGCGACACGTTCGACATCGACGGGCTCGGGGCGAAGCAGATCGACGCCTTCTATCGCGACGGACTGATCAAGCATCCCTCCGACATCTTCAAGCTCTCGTCGGAAATGCTCGAAGGTCGCGAGGGCTACAAGGAAACGTCGATCAACAATCTGATGCGGGCGATCGAGGCGCGCCGCGAGGTCGAGCTCAACCGCCTCATCCACGCGCTCGGAATCCGCCACATCGGCGAGACCAACGCGCGGCTGCTTGCGCGCCACTTCGGAAGCTTCGATGCGCTCCGCAAGACCGCAACAGCCGCCGCGCATGGCGACGAGGCGGCACTCGCCGAGATCGACGGTATCGAAGGGATCGGTCCGGTCGTCGCGGAGGCGATCGTGCAGTTCTTCCACGAGGATCATAACCAAGAAGAGCTCGACCGCCTGCTCAAGGAGGTGACACCGCTTAAGATGGAAGCGGTCGCGAGCAACTCGCCTGTCGCCGGCAAGACTGTGGTCTTCACCGGGTCGCTTCAGCGCATGACGCGCGAGGAGGCGAAGGCGATGGCGGAGCGGCTTGGCGCGCGCACCGCCGGCTCCGTCTCGGCCAAGACCGACCTCGTCGTCGCCGGTCCAGGCGCCGGCTCGAAGCTCAAGAAGGCCGCCGAGCTCGGCATCGAGGTGATCGACGAGGACGCCTGGTTTGAGCGTGTCGGAAGCTGAGAGAACCCGGCGGGCGTCGGCCGCCGGGCTCGCATCGTGTTTGAACGGGCAGCTTATTGCGCCGGTACCTGCTCCGGCTGCGGAACCGGCGCAAGCCCGCCCATGCCCTGATCAGTTGTGGGCGGCTGCTGTGCACGAAGCTCGGCGAGCTTCTCCTGGGTGGGCATGAATTCCGGCGCCGCGGCAAGCTCGTCCGCCGTCGCGTCAAGCACGAGCTTCTTGTTGCCGTTCTCGTCGGCCGTGATGCTAAGAGCGTCGTAGTCGATGGCGACGTTCTTCTCGCCAATCCCGAGGAAGCCGCCGACGCCGACGACCACGGATGCTGCCGTCGTTGGTCCAGACGATGTCATTGACGTCACCGAGCGAATTGCCGGCGGAATTGTAGGCGGTCTGGCCGGTCAGCTCCGACGCAAGCACGGTGTTGTCCTGCTCGTCGCCTCTCGGTCATTCCGACGCTAATCCTGTCGGTGACGACCAGTCGCACTGCTTCGCGCCGCCGGGCTCTAACCTGCGCGTCGCCAGGGGTAGGGCCATGCGCCATTGCTGATGCCCGGACGGGCGAAGGCCGCGGGATGAGAACGTTCCGTCCTCGGCGCCGGATGGTCCCGGAACGCCTCGGATACAACCGCGTCGATCCGACCCGGCTCGAAGCCGATATCGAGAAGCGTCGCAGCCGAGAGCGCCTTCAGGTCTCGGATCGCCAGTCTCCTGCGCCGGGCGGCACGGAATTTCGCGAGAAAATCGTCATAACGATCTCCATGAATGCTGTTCATCAAGACCGACTTCCGTCAGCCTTCTCATGTGCGCTATCTATGCTCTTTCGGCTGGAGATGACGAACGCACTAGTGTGCAAGAATACATGAATGGCGTTCATACTTGAGACGCCCGGGAGACACCCCAGAGACCTAATGCCGGAAGAGCGGCTTTCCCAGCTTCCCCCGCTCCATGCGCTGAGAAGCTTCCACGCCGCGGCGCGCTTCGGGCGCTTCCGCGATGCTGCCGGCGCGCTCGGTCTGTCCGAGTCCGCTGTCAGCCACCAAATCCGCAAGCTCGAGGACTATCTCGGCGTGCGGCTCTTCGAGCGAGCCGGCAATGCCGTGCGGCTGACGCTGATCGGGCAGACCTACTTCGACGAGATCGATCCTGCCTTCTCGCGCATCCGCCGCGCGACGGAAGCGCTCTCCGGCCCCTGCTGTCGCGTCTCGCTCACGCTGACGACCTCGCTTGCGACGCTGTGGCTGATTCCACGGCTGGCGCAGCTGGAGGCGGCGCTGCCGGAGGTGAACGTGCAGATGGTGCCGACCGGCCGGGTCGTCGACCTGAGGCGCGAGCAGATCGACTTGGCGATCCGTTATGGCAAGGGCCACTGGCCCGGCTACGCCGCGCACCATCTGTTCGATGAGCAGGCGTTTCCGGTCTGCCGCCCCGGGCTACTCTCTGACGGCGTTGATCCGCAGGCGGCGCTCGGCACGGCCCGTTTGATCGTCGACGCCTCGTATCGGGAGGAATGGCGCGAGTGGGCGCAGGCACACGGGCTTAAGCCGCCGCCGCTTGACGGCGCGTTGGCGCTCGACGGCTCGGAACAGATCCTGCGCGCCGCGGCGGAGGGACTAGGCGTGGCGATCGGCCGGCGCCCCCTCGTCGACGGCTGGCTCGCCGATGGCGATCTCGCCGCGCCCTTCGGCAGCGCCGATGAGAGCGGCTGCGCCTACTATCTTCTGTATGCCGATGCGGAAGAGCTGAGCGTGCCGGCGCGCCGCGTGGCGCGCTGGCTCGTCGGCGTTGCCCACGGCGCTGCCGCGGCCGAAGCCCTCTTCGCTTAGCCGCGATTTTCAGGTGCGACGGCCAATAAGAAACTCGCAGCTTGCGTAGCGCCGACTCGGCAAGTTATGATTGCATCATATACAACTAGGGAGGGGCGCATGGCTGCGGACAATTTCGAAGCCTCTTTGAAGTTCACTCTCCAGTTCGAAGGTGGTTTCGTAAACAATCCGAAGGATCCGGGCGGGGCCACCAATCTCGGCGTTACGATCCACACGCTTTCTCAGGTCCTCGGGCACAATGCCACCGTCGCTGAGGTCAGGGCACTCACACCGAAGACAGTGGCGCCAATCTACAGGCAGAGGTACTGGAACGCGGTCCGGGGAGATGACCTTCCGTTGGGGGTGGACCTTGCTGTGTTCGACTTCGGCGTCCACTCCGGACCGATCCGCGGTGCGAAAGGCTTGCAGCGCATTCTCGGCCTCGAGGAAGACGGAAAAGTCGGAGACGTCACGCTCAAGGCGGTTAGGAAGGTCGATCCGAAGACTGTTATCGAGACTTTGTGCGCGGAGCGTCTGCACTTTCTCGAGGGGCTCACAGTATTCAAGACCTTCGGAAAGGGTCTGAAGAGCCGAGTGCAGAAGTGTCAGGCGGCTGCCCAGTCGATGCTGGCGTAACAGCCCTCACCCCACGATCGGCCGGCAGGCGGCTTCGAGCCAGGCGCGATCCTCGCGCGAGAGCGTCGGCCAGCCGGAGAGCGCGCCGAAGACGCGCGCATGGTAGGCGTCGAGCCAGGCGATCTCGGCCGGCGTCATCAGAAGCGGCTCGATCAGCCGGCGGTCGATGGGGCAGAGCGTGATCGTCTCGAAGGAGTGCATCGGCCGGTCGCCGCCCGGCACCGGCTCGGCCTCGCGCACGACGACGAGGTTCTCGATGCGGATGCCGAAATCGCCGGCGCGATAATAGCCGGGCTCGTTGGAGATGATCATGCCCGGCTCAAGCGGCGTGTGACCGGTCTTGGCGATCCGCTGCGGCCCCTCGTGCACCGAGAGGTACGAGCCGACGCCGTGCCCGGTGCCGTGGTCGAAATCGAGCCCCGCCTGCCAGAGTGCCTGGCGTGCGAAGGGATCGAGCTGCGCGCCGGTCGTGCCCTTCGGAAAGCGCGCCGAAGCGATCGCGATGTGCCCGCGAAGAACGCGGGTGAAGCGATCGCGGAAGAGGTCGAGCCGCTCGCGCGACGGTTCGCCGATCGGGACGGTGCGCGTCACGTCGGTGGTCCCGTCGCGATACTGGCCGCCGGAATCGATCAGATAGAGGTCGCCGGCTTCGAGCCTGCGGTTGGTGCGCTCGGTGACGCGGTAGTGGTTGATGGCGCCGTTCGGGCCGGTCGAGGAGATCGCGTCGAAGGCGAGGTCGGCGAGCGGCACCTCGGCCTCCGCCGCGGTCTCGGTGCGAAGCGCTTCCAGCTTCTTCGCCGCGCCGATCTCCGTCAGCGATCCCGGCGCGCTCGTCTCCACGAAGCGCAGGAAGCGCAGCATGGCGACGCCGTCGCGGATATGCGCGGCGCGCGCGCCCCGAAGCTCGGTAGCGTTCTTCTTTGCCTTCGGCAGCGCCACCGGATCGGGGGCCTCGACGATGGTGCCGCCCGCCGCCTCGACGAGCCGCGCGACGGCTTCCGCCGAGCCTTGCGGGTCGTAGAGCACCGTCCGCTTCGCTTCGCCGAGCGTCGTCAGTCGCGCGCGCGAAATCGCGCGCCTCGCGCACGTCGGCGAAGCTCTCCAGCCGGTCGCGCATGGCGTTCGACAGCTTGCGCCCGTCGATGAAAAGCTCCGGCCGGCCTTCGGCGTGGAGGGCCGCGAAGGCGAGCGGCGCGGGGATGTGCGAAAGATCACCGCCGCGGATGTTGAAGAGCCAGGCGATCGATGCCGGGTCGGTCAGGATCGCCGTGTCGGCGCGCTTTTCCGTGACGATCTTCGCCGCCTCGGCGATCTTCTCGCCGACCGGCTTGCCGGCGAGCGCTTCCGGCTGCTCGACGACAGCGGCAGTCGGCGGCGCCGGGCGGTTGCGCCACACCGCGTCGAGCGGATTTTCTTCGACAGCGACAAGCTCCGCGCCGACGCTCTCCAGGCCCTTCGCGATCTGGCGCACCTGCGCGCGTGTCAACAGCCAGGGGTCGTAGCCGATCCGTGCGCCCTTGCCGATATTCGCCTTCAGCCACGCGGCGACGGATGTCTCCATCACCGCGACCGGCGCGAAGACATCCGTATCGACCTGCTCTGGAACCTGCAGCGTGTAGCGCCCGTCGACGAAGATCGCCGCCTTGTGGGCGAGCACGACGGCGGTGCCGGCCGAGCCGGTGAAGCCGGTGAGCCACGCGAGGCGCTCGGACGACTTCGGCACGTATTCGCCCTGGTGTTCGTCCGCGCGCGGCACGATGAAGCCGTCGAGCCCGGTCTCCTTCAGCTTGGCGCGGAGGGTCGCGGCGCGCTCGGCGCCCTTGGTCGGATCGGCGGTGTCGATATAGCTCTGGAACATGCGGCGCTCTTTAGCATGGCGCGGTTCGTGATTGCCACGCGGGCGACGGCCTCAAAGTTTTCGGAGCACCAGCACCGACCAGCCGGCAAAGATGCGCGCCGTCGTCAGGCGCATTCCTTGCGCGCCGTAAGCGGCGACCACACGCTCGCGCTGATGCGGGAGAAGCCCGGAGAGCACAAGAATTCCGCCCTTCGCGAGGAGAGGGGCGAGTCGCGGAGCGAGCCGCATCAGCGGCTCGGCGAGGATGTTGGCCGCGACGAGATCGAAGGGCGCGCTCTGGCGGATGAGCGGCAAGTCGACGCCGGGCCCGGCCGCGAGCCGCACGAGGCCGGCAACGCCGTTCCGTCGCGCGTTCTCGCGCGCCACCGCGACCGCGACCGGATCGATGTCGGTGGCGACGACCGCGCGCCGGAGAACCTTCGCCATCGCGATCGCGAGCACGCCTGAGCCGGCGCCGAGATCGAGCGGCCGCGCGAAACGGCGCGCGCGCATCAGCCTGTCGAGGATGACGAGCGTGCCGGTCGTCGTCGCGTGGTGGCCGGTTCCGAACGCCCGTCCGGCATCGATCTCGATCCGCATGGCCGCGTTCGGAACGTGCCAGCGATCGTGGCTTCCGTGCAGGAGGAAGCGGCCGGCTGCGATCGGCTTCAGCTCCTTGAGCCCGGCGCTGACCCAGTCGGTCTCCGGCAGCGCCTCGACCTTGAGCGGCACGCCGAAGGCATCGGCGCCAAGCCAGTCCTTGAGCGCCGCCGCGATCTCTTCCGCGCGGCCGTCCTCGAAATAGGCATCGACCGACCAGAGCCCGTCGCTTCGCTCGTCGAGCGCCACGACGACGCCCGCCTCGCCATAGTCGCGCTCAAGGAAGTTCGAGATGCGCCGCGCCTCGGGGAAGGCGGCGATGAGCGTGGCTTTCAGCGTCATGGCTGGCGGTGCGGTCCCTTGCGGCATATCAATTCGGCTCGATTGGCGCCTCTTAATACATCGCCCGGAGTTTGTGGGGAGTCGCCATGGCGAAGCGCATCGTCATCATCCAGGGACATCCGGACCGAAGCCCGGAGCGGTTCTGCCGTGTGTTGGCGGACGCCTACCGGAAGGGGGCGCAGAAGGCCGGCCACGAAGTCCGGACGATCGACGTCGCGGCGCTCAGGTTCGAGCTGCTCCGCTCACTGTCCGAATGGCAGTCGTCGGCGCCGAGCTCCGACATCCTGCTTGCGCAGGACGACATCCGCTGGGCGGAGCATCTCGTCTTCGTCTATCCGCTGTGGCTCGGCGGCATGCCGGCGCTCTTGAAAGGCTTCCTCGAGCAGGTGGCGAGGCCCGGCTTCGCCGTCCCCGACCTTGAGAATGCCAAGGGGTTTCCGCCTGAGGGCCATCTCAAGGGCCGCTCGGCGCGCATCGTCATCACGATGGGAATGCCCGCCTTCGTCTATCGCTGGTATTTCGGCGCGCACAGCCTGAAGAGCCTGGAGCGCAACATCCTGAAGTTCGTCGGCATCAAGCCGATCCGCGAGAGCCTCGTCGGGATGGTCGGCGCGAAGAGCGACGAGGGGCGCAAGCGCTGGCTCGCCAAGATGGAAGCGCTTGGGCGGGACGGGAAATAGGTGGCGTTATTGCGCGCCGCTCCAATGCGACTTTGCCGGATCGGCCTCGCCGACCGAGTAATATTCAACCAGCGCCTTCAGTTCGCGCGCCCGTGCATCGAACGCTGACTTCACGCAGTTCTCGATTTGAACGTGCCACTGCGAGCTTGGAATGTCGGTAGGCGCCTCACAACCTTCCCAATAGGCGTCAAAAGCGGTCTGCTCCGCTTGCATATCCGCGGCGAGAGGCTTGCCGGCGAGGCGGGCGATCGCGTCCTCGATATCCATCTCGTCGCGGGCGACGGTCAGGTTATCGCAAAGCACACCGCGCGGCCCGATGTTCTGGCCCTGCCAGTTCATATCGCTGCATTTCGACAGTGGTCCGGTCGTCGCCGGAAATCTTTGGCTCGGCCGGTTGGCGTGTGTGATGACGTTCCAGTCGCGCAGCGAATTGTCCGAGACGTCCGCGACGCCGACGGAGCCGAGCCGCAGCGCGGTTTCGGCCATGTCGCTCCGGCCGGTCATTTCGCGCGTATAGCCGATGAGAAGCGAGCTCAAATTCTGAAGCGAGTCGAGCGTCATGCGCAGCTTGTCCGCATCGGCGCTTTGTTTTTGCGCGACCTGCGGATCGATCGACATGGCGTGGATTTCGAACGCGCCCTCGACGTATCGCTCAGTGCCTCCGAGAAAGGCGAACGTGCATGCCGACGCGCAGCTGGCGCCGCGTGGGATAAAGGTCGGCAGGTCGAAGTGCCTTATCGCGTAGCCGAGCAACAAGCCCTCGATGACGTTGCCGCCCGGCGAATCGAGCTGCACCGTCGGACGCGCTCCTTTGTTCTCCGCGAGGACTTTCGTCATCAGCGCCTTGAAGGCATCGGAGTCGCCTTCGACGATCTCTCCCGTCGCTTTGATCCGCAGGATGCTGTCGCCGGACAGAAGGCCCGGCTCGTGCTCGAAGTTGAGCTCCATGGCCGCCGCGGCCACTGGCGCAAATGCGATCCAGAGAGCGCCTGCGCCGAGGAGAAGCAGTCTGCGCATCATACAACCGAGGTCAGCTTGCCCGCGTTCGATCGTGCTCCGAACGGCGCGTGCGGCACAATGCGTCGAATTGCTCGCGGGCTCATCGCCGGTCGCGGAAGCGGCGACTGCGTTACGCCGCCTCGACGAAGCTGTCGACCACGCGCTTCTGCCCGGCCTTGTCGAAATCGACGGTGAGCTTGTTGCCGTCGACCGCGGCGACGGTGCCCGGTCCGAATTTCTGGTGGAACACGCGGTCGCCGGTCGAGAAGCGCGCGTTGCCGCCGATGACGCTTCGCGCCACAAGCTCGCCCTCGATCGTCACCGGCTCGCGCTCGACGCGCTTGCGCGGGTCGGTCTTGCCGCGGTTCTGCTGCGCCCGCTGCCAGCCGGGCGTGCGGTAGGCGGAGTTGAACGGCTCCATGTTGTCGAAGCGCGAGACGCCGTAGCCGCCGACACCACCGGCGCCGTAGCCGCCGTAGCTAGCCGGCTCCGACACGTCGACATGCGCCTCCGGCAGATCGTCGAGGAAGCGCGACGGCACCGTCGACTGCCAGAGCCCATGCGTGCGCCGGTTGGCGACGAACCAGATCTTCGCGTGCTTGCGGGCGCGTGTCAGACCGACATAGGCGAGGCGGCGCTCCTCCTCGAGGCCCGCCTTGCCATTCTCGTCGATCGTGCGCTGCGAAGGGAAGAGCCCCTCTTCCCAGCCGGGGAGATAGACGATGTCGAACTCGAGCCCCTTCGCCGAATGCAACGTCATGATGGAGACCGCCTCGTCGCCTTCGCCGCGCTCCGCGTCCATCACCAGCGCGACATGCTCGAGGAAGGCGGGGAGGGAATCGTATTCCCCGATGTTGTTGACGAGCTCTTTGAGGTTTTCCAGCCGCCCCGGCGCCTCCGCCGAGCGGTCCATCTGCCACATCTCCGTGTAGCCGGACTCCTCCAGGATCATCTCGGCGAGGTCGATATGGCGCATCGAATCGACGAGACTCGTCCAGCGCGCAAAGCTTTTCAGGAGATCGGAAAGCGCCTGCCGCTGCTTCGGCTTGATCTCCTCCGTCAGCGCAAGCTCGCCCGCCGCCGCCATCAGCGGAACGTTGCGAGCGCGCGCGTGCGTATGGATGAACTGGATGGTGGAGGCGCCGAGCCCCCGCTTCGGGGTGTTGACGATCCGCTCGAACGCGAGGTCGTCGGCCGGATTGGACGTGGCGCGGAGATAGGCGAGCGCGTCGCGGATCTCCATGCGCTCGTAGAAGCGCGGACCGCCGATGACGCGATAGTTGAGGCCCAGCGTGATAAAGCGATCCTCGAACTCGCGCATCTGGTAGGAGGCGCGCACCAGGATCGCCATGTCGTTCAGCGAGACGCCCTGCCGCTGCAGCTGCTCGATGTCCTCGCCGACCGCGCGCGCTTCCTCAGACGAGTCCCAGCCGGAGGTTACGGCAACTCTTGCGCCCATCTCCGCCGTGTCGGTGAAGAGCGTCTTGCCGAGCCGGCCTTCGTTGTGGGCGATCAGCCCGGAAGCGGCGGCGAGGATGTGGCCGGTCGAGCGGTAGTTGCGCTCAAGCCGGATCACGGTGGCGCCGGGAAAATCGCGCTCGAAGCGCAGGATGTTGTCGACCTCCGCGCCGCGCCAGCCGTAGATCGACTGGTCGTCGTCGCCGACGCAGCAGATGTTCTTGTTCCCCTGCGCGAGGAGGCGCAGCCACAGATACTGCGCGACGTTCGTGTCCTGGTATTCGTCGACGAGCATGTAGCGGAAGCGCTTCTGGAAGTCGGCGAGCACGTCCGGCTGCTCGCGGAAGAGCCGCAGGCATTCGAGCAGCAGGTCGCCGAAGTCGGCGGCGTTCAGCGTCTTCAGCCGCTGCTGATACTCGGTGTAAAGCTCGCGCCCCTTGCCGTTCGCGTAGGCATAGGCCTCGCCGTCCGGAATCTTCTCAGGGGTCAGCCCGCGGTTCTTCCAGCCGTCGATCGCGGAAGCAAGCTGCCGTGCCGGCCAGCGCTTCTCGTCGATGTTGTTGGCGGTGATGATCTGCTTCAGGAGCCTGATCTGATCGTCGGTATCGAGGATGGTGAAGTCGGTTCTGAGGCCCACCATCTCGGCGTGGCGGCGAAGGATCTTCACGCCGATCGAATGGAACGTGCCGAGCCAGGGCATGCCTTCGGCGCGGCCTTCGCCGATCAGCTTGGCGACGCGGCTCTTCATCTCGCGCGCCGCCTTGTTTGTGAAGGTGACGGCGAGGATTTGCGATGGAAATGCGCGCCCGGTCGCAAGGATGTGCGCGATCCGCGACGTTAGCACGCGCGTCTTGCCGGTTCCGGCTCCGGCAAGAACAAGGAGCGGCCCGTCGGTGTGCTCCACCGCCTGAAGCTGCTCCGGATTGAGCTTATCGAGCCACGGCTTGGCGCTCCCGCCGAGCGCGCGCGCAGCAATCCCGCCCGGCCGCGGGGCAGGGAGGTCGGCAGGGTCTTCGCGGCGGGCAGGTTCCGTCATTGAGCCTTGGGAAGAGGGTACGCCGTCGATTCGGGCAGTCCCCGTGAACAATAGGGCAACGAAGCGGCGGAGGCGAGGCGGGAAACCCGGCGGCTGCCTTGCAACATATCGGGTCGATGCAGGCGGTTCGCCGGACCTAGCGTCCCCCGGAAACGTCGAGGAGCGCACCGGTCACGAACGACGCCGCGTCGGAAAGCAGCCACACCACACTCTCCGCGATCTCCTGCGGCTGGCCGAGGCGCTGCATCGGCACCAGCAAGCGCAGCTGCTCGGCTTGATCCGGAGCCACCGCGAAGATGTCGGTTTGCACCGGCCCGGACCGCACGGCGTTGACCCTGATGCCTTCCTGCGCGACTTCGCGCGCTAGCCCGATGGTGAAGCTGTCGATCGCGCCCTTCGACGCTGCATATTCAACGTAGACGCCAGGCGAGCCGATACGCGAGGCGGCGGAGGAGATGTTGACGATGCCGCCGCCTTTGCCGCCGCGCTTGGTGGACATGCGTCTTACCGCCTCGCGAGCGCACAGCATCGGGCCGGTGACGTTCACCGCGAGGAGATGCGAAAGCGTCTCCTCCGTGATCTCGGCGAGCGGTCCCGTGCGGTTCACGATGCCGGCGTTGTTGACAAGCGCGGTGACGGTGCCGAGCTGCTCGTCCGTCTCGCGGAAGAGCTTCAGGACATCGGCCTCATTTGAAACGTCCGCCTTGACGGCGATCGCCTCGCCGCCGGCGTCCTCGATCGCGGCGACGACCTGCTCGGCGGCCTTCGTATCGTGGGCGTAGTTCACCGCCACGGAATATCCGCTTCTGCCGAGCAGCGCAGCGATCGCAGCGCCGATCCCGCGGCCTCCGCCGGTGACGATCGCAACCTTGTCCATCCGCTCTCCCTTTTCCTCCGTCCAGTCCCGTGCCACCTGCGAATCGATGACGCAAGGCGAGGGAGCGCAGGGCTGCCTTTCGCGTTAGACTTGGGAGAGAGTCCGAGAAGCCGAGGAGCACCCGTGTCGGAGACGGTTCAATCGTTCAAATTCGAGCCCGACGGCGAAATCCCGAACAATTCGCTGCCGCTTCTCCTCTATCCGCAGGTCCTGCCGCCGGCGCTTAGGAGCCCGAGCGCCTGCCAGGCTCTCTTTCGCGAGAACGATTGGGTAGGGAACTGGGTCGACGGTGTCTTCGATTATTGGCACTTCCACGTCACAGGGCATGAGGTGCTCGGCTGCGTCGCCGGTGAGGCGGAGATCGGCTTCGGCGGCGACGCCGGCGTCGAGGTCACGTTCAAGGCCGGCGATGTTGTCGCGATTCCCGCGGGCGTCGGCCACAAGCGGCTGTCGGAGAAGCGCGGCGGGTTCACCGTGGTCGGCGGCTATCCCCCCGGCCAGAGCGGCCGGATCACGCGGCCGGGCGAATATCCGCTCGCCGAGGCAGTGCGCCTTGTCGCCGCGCTCGCCCTGCCGAAAGGCGATCCGGTTTCCGGCCCAGAAGGCCCGCTGATCAAGGCGTGGAGCATTCGCTAGTCGGTAATCATCAGAGGCGGCCAAGGCCCTGGAATTCCAGTTTGTCGCCTTGACCGGACAACGCCCGCGGTGCAGGAGGGGCGGGCCTCCCGGCACCCGGCGCCGCATCTTCCTTTCCGCGACACTCGTCGTCCGACGCCGCTTTGTCTGCGTCGAGGCCAAGTGACAGGAAAGTATCGTGACGGATCTGCCCGCCAGCGCGAAGATTGCAAGCCCTCCCACCGCCGTTTCCGACAGTGAGCCGCAAGACCGGGTGCTCACCCTCCCGGTCCTTTGCTCCGTCGCCTTTCTGATCGGCGCAGTCGCCGCCTCAGGCGCGGTGCTCTTCCGCTACATGATCTCGGTGGTGCACAACCTCTTCTTCAACGGCATCTTGTCCTTCCACTACGACGCCAACCATTTCGAGGCGGCGAGCCCGTTCGGGGCGCTCATCATCCTGGCGCCGGTGATCGGCGGCCTGATCGTCGTGTTTCTGGTGCAGACCTTTGCGCCTGAGGCGAAGGGCCACGGCGTGCCGGAGGTGATGTACGCCGTCTATCACAACAACGGTAACGTTCGCGGCATCGTCGCGGTGGTGAAGTCGATCGCCTCGGCGATCTCGATCGGGAGCGGCGCGTCGGTCGGGCGCGAGGGGCCGATCATCCAGATCGGCGCCTCCTTCGGCTCGACGATGGCGCGCACCTTGAACCTGGCGCGCTGGCAGAAGATCACGCTGCTCGCAGCGGGCGCCGGCGCCGGCATCGCGGCCACCTTCAACACGCCGCTCGGCGGGGTGATGTTCGCCGTCGAGCTGCTGCTCCCGGAAGTCAGCTCCCGCACCTTCCTCCCGGTCGTCGTGGCGACGGCGACCGCGACCTATCTCGGCCGCATCGCCTTCGGGCTCGATCCCGCCTTCTTCGTGCCGCTCTCCTTCGCGCATCCGCAGGAGGCGATCAACGCGCTGCAGCTTGCCGCTTTCGCCATCCTCGGCGTGCTCGCGGGGCTGGTCTGTTGGGCGTTCGTGCGGTTCCTTGCCTATTGCGAGGATTTGTTCCCGGCGCTTCCCGGCAACGCCTACACGCAAAACATCGTCGGCATGCTGCTGATAGGGCTGCTGAGCTACGGCTTCGTGCTCACGACCGGGCAGCCGCACACCTCCGGCGTCGGCTATGCCACCATCCAGGCGATCGTGAGCGAAGGCCAGTATCCGTTTCTGCTCTTCGTCGCTCTGCTGCTCGGCAAGCTTGTGGCGACGGCGATCAGCCTTGGCGCAGGCGCTTCGGGCGGCGTCTTCTCGCCGTCGCTCTTCATCGGCGCAGCGCTCGGCGGAGCGGTCGGCGCGGTCGGCGCCTATGTCGATCCCTCGGCCGGGTTCTCGATCCCGGAGTTCGCAGTGGTCGGCATGGGCGCGATCGTCGGCGGCGCGACCGGCGCCTCGATGACCGCGATCGTGATGATCTTCGAGATGACACGCGACTATAACGTCATTGTGCCACTGGTGCTCGCGGTGGCGCTCTCCGTCGGCGTGCGCCGCTGGCTCGTCACCGAGAACATCTACACGATCAAGCTCAGACACCGCGGCCGCCCGATCCCGACCATCCGCCACACCAACATGTATCTGGTGCAGCAGGCGCGCGACCTGATGAGCACGCGCTTCGTGGTCCTTCCCGCCGATACGACGATCGAAGCGGCGCTGGGCGTGGTCGCCGAGCAGCCAGGGGCGCATATCATCGTGACCGATGAGGGCCGCATCCTCGGCTTCGTGCGGTTCGGCTCGGTCCCCTACAAGCCGGCACGCGGCAAACAGACGCTGCGCGACATCGTCTCCACCGATTTCGTGATCGCGCCCGAAACCAGCATCTTGAACACGATCGTGACCCGCATGAATCGGCGCGACCGTGGCTTTGCGATCGTATTGAAGCCGGGCGGTGCCGTGCCGCGGCCGGACGACGTTGTCGGTGTGATCGATTCGCCTGAAATCGCGGCGGCAGTGATTCGCAACCACTACGCTTGAACAGCCTCCTGCGCGGGCTTTTGGGGGCGACTAAATCCGGCCGCATTCCGGGTGGAGCGCTTATACGGGCGCGCTCTGCCGTCACATTTGCTAATTCGGGCTAGCGCTTTGGACAGCATTGGAGTGTTCTTGCTATTTTCGGCCGTCAGGCGAGGAACGGGCTGATCGATGACGTTGGCGGCGGCGGCGAAGCGCGGCGGGGATAAAATTGCGGTCGCGATCTCGGTCCTGAAGCAGCGGTTCGGCGAGCGGCTCTCCGAGGCCGCGTCGGTACGGACGCAACACGGCCACACCACCACCTGGCTCCCGAATCAACCGCCCGACGCCGTCGTCTTCGCCGAGAACGCGGATGAAGTGCAGGAGGTCGTCCGCGTCTGCGTCGATCACCGCACGCCGGTCATCCCGTTCGGCGTAGGCTCCTCGCTCGAAGGCCATCTGAACGCGCCGTTTGGTGGAATCTCCGTCGACCTGTCGCGCATGAACCGTGTCGTTGCGGTGCATGCCGAGGACCTCGACTGCGTGGTCGAGCCGGGGGTGACGCGCAAGCAGCTCAACGCGCATATTCGCGATCAGGGGTTGTTCTTCCCGATCGACCCCGGCGCCGACGCGAGCCTCGGCGGCATGGCGTCGACGCGCGCCTCCGGCACGAATGCCGTGCGCTACGGCACCATGAAGGACAACGTCTTGAACGTGACGGCGGTCATGCCCGACGGCTCACTGATGAAGACTGCGAACCGCGCCAAGAAGACGGCCGCCGGCTACGACCTGACGCGGCTTCTGATCGGCGCGGAAGGGACGCTCGGCATCATCACCGAGCTGACGCTCCGCCTGCAGGGGATACCGCAGGCGATCTCGTCAGCCGTGTGCAGCTTCCCCGACGTCGATTCCGCCTGCCGCACGGTGATCGCGACGATTCAGTACGGAATTCCGGTGGCGCGGATCGAGCTTCTCGACGAATTGCAGGTCAAGGCCTGCAACATGCATTCGAATCTCGACCTGCCGGAAAGCCCGGCGCTTTTCCTGGAGTTCCATGGCACGCAGGCGAGCGTCAAGGAGCAGGCCGAGGAGTTCGGGGCGATCGCGGCGGAGTTCGGCGGCGACCGCTTCCTCTGGGAGACGCGTGAAGAGGATCGCCAGAAGCTCTGGCAGGCGCGCCACGACGCT
This sequence comes from uncultured Alphaproteobacteria bacterium, assembly GCA_963761005.1. Lineage (GTDB taxonomy): Bacteria > Pseudomonadota > Alphaproteobacteria > Rhizobiales > Afifellaceae > DASWJZ01. The sequence continues at coordinate 431,092 of CAVXFK010000008.1, read as the reverse complement.
TATTTCGCGGTGAAGGGGTTAAGACCAGGCGCCAGCATCTTCGCCACCGACGTCTGCGTGCCGATCTCGCGGCTCGCCGACTGCGTCAAGGAGACTCAGGCGGACCTCGCGCGGCTCAATCTGCTTGCGCCGATCGTCGGCCATGCTGGCGACGGCAATTTCCATCTGAGCGTTCTTGTCGACTCCAAGGACGAGGCCGAGATGCAGGCGGCCGACGAGCTCCTCGCGCGGCTCGCCAAACGCGCCATCGCCATGGACGGCACGTGCACAGGGGAGCACGGGATCGGCCAGGGCAAGATGGACTATCTCGAAAGCGAGGTCGGCTCGGCGCTTGGCGTGATGCGCGCGATCAAGACTGCGATCGACCCCCTGAACATCATGAACCCGGGGAAGATCGTGCGTCTGACGGCCTAGAGGCTAGAGGCCAAAGGAGATTGAGCTGAGCAAGTTCTTCGTCTTTGCCGGCAGTCTCGTCATCGTGATCCTTTTCACGGCTCTGATCGGGCCGCATTTTGTCGACTGGACCTCGTATCGGCAGACATTCGAGCGCCAGGCCTCGGCCTATATCGGTCGCCCCGTCACCGTCGCCGGAAAGGCGAGCGTGCGCCTCTTGCCGACGCCGGTCCTGAGCTTCACCGACGTCAATGTCGGCGACCCGACGGCGCCGGACGTGAAGATGGAGCGCTTCCGCGCGGAGGTGGAGCTCGCGCCGCTTCTTCGCGGAGAGGTCCGCGTCATCCACATGACGATGGAGCGGCCGGTCTTCCGCTTCGATGTCGCGAGCCTCGCCCAAGGGCACGAGGCGCTTGCCGGCACATGGCGCGTCGACGCAGAGCGAATTTCGCTTGAGCGGTTGGAGATTTCGCAGGGGAGCGCGCTCATCACCGACAGCCGCAGCGGCGAGCAATGGCACGCCGAGGGGATCGACGCGGTGATCGAGGCGAACACGCTGATGGGGCCGGGAAAAGTGGAGGCCAGTCTCCAGCTCGACGGCCAGCCGATGTCGCTCGGCGTCGCCTTCGGCCGCTTCGCCGACGGCGACGTTACCGCCAAGGTCACGGTCAAGTCGCCGAACTACCCCGTGACGCTGGCGGCGGACGGAAGGCTCGCGCTCGCCGCCAACGCACCGCCGCGGTTCGAGGGCACCGCGACCGTCGTCGGCGTTGCGCCCAAAGATGCGGCAGCCCCGCGCTCACCGTGGGCCGACTTCCGCGCCAGCGGCGGTCTTGCTCTGCAGCCGACCGACCTCAGCATCAGCGACATGCAGCTCTCCTACGGCGCGACCGAGCGGCCGCTCGTTCTGCAAGCAAGCGGCAAGCTCGACTTCGCTGGCGCGCCGCGCTTCGATCTTTCGCTCACCGCGCGGCAGATCGACCTTGATCGCACGCTCGGAGGCGGGGAGGGGGAACAGTCGGTCGCGATCGAATCCGCCGTAGGCGCGCTCGCCGACAAGCTTCCCTTGCTTCCGATCCCACCAATCCCGGGCGTTTTGCATTTTGAGGCGCAGGGCGCGGTCGTCGGCGGCGGCGTGATCCAGTCCGTCGGCGTCGAGCTGTCGACCGGCGGCACCGCTTGGCAGGTCGAAGGTCTTTCCGCGACACTGCCCGGCGAAACCGAGGTCGCGCTCAAGGGCAAGCTTGGGTTCTCCGACACGACTTTTGAGGGTCATGCTCACATCGCTTCGCGACACCCGGCCGCCTTGGCCGGCTGGTGGCGCGGCGAGGTCGGCTCGGCGACCAAGATCAGCACGCTCACGCTCGATGCCGATGTCGACCTCAAGCCCGATGAGCAGCACCTCGCCAACCTCGCCGTTGCGACTGGCGCGGGCACCATGCACGGCGCGATCGACGTCAGGCGTTTCGCGGAGACCGGGCGCTATTTCGTAAGTGTCGACCTCAGTGCCGACCGCGCCGATTTGGAGGAAACGCGCGCGATCGCCGAGCTTCTCGCCGGCCAGACCTCGGCGGACAAGCTCGAGCAGATGACGCTTTCGCTGAAGGCCGACGTGGTGAGCGCCGGCGGGATCGACGCACGCTCGGTGGCGGTCGAGGGGGAATTTGAGGGCGGAGAGCTCAACCTGCGCCGCCTCTCTGTCGCTGACCTCGCGGGCGCCAGCATCCAGGCGATGGGGAGCATCCGCGATCCGCTAGGAACCCCGTCCGGCACGATCGATGCCTCGATCAAGGCCGATGACTTCTCGGGTGCGGCGACGTTTCTCGCGGGTCTTGCGCCGAAGAGCCGCATCGCAAGCCGGTTGAAGGATGTCGCGCCGATCCTCTCGCCGGTCGTGGCCGATGTCACGGCGAAGGCCGGCGCCGCCGGAGGCAAGCTCTCGTTGACTGTCAATGGGAGCTTCGGGGCGACGCATCTGGCGCTGGAGGGCGAAGGCACGGGATCGCTCAGCGACCTCTCCACGCTTTCCGGGTCGCTCAAGCTTCACGCCGACGGTGAGGACAGCGGCACGGTGCTCCGCCAGATCGGCCTCGGCGCGCTGCCCGTGCGCACCAGCCCGCTCAAGCTCGACGCGAACTTCGACGGCGCGCTCGCCGAGGCGGGCAAGCTGAAGCTTTCTGGCTCTATCGCAGGCGTCGACGTGTCCTACGATGGCACGACTGCGGTGCGCGACGGGGTGCCCGCGAGCGCCGGCGCGTTCACGGCAAAGAGCAAGGACATCGACGCGCTCTTTCTTCTTGCCGGAGTCGCGGCACCCGGAGTGGGCGACGGGCACCCGGCCTCCGCCTCCGGGCACCTCGACTATTCGGGCGGCAAGGTTAGCGTCACGGTCGACAAAGGCAGCTTCGACGGCGCCCCCATGAGTGGCGCGCTCGACGCGACATTCGCGCCGGAGAAACAGCTTTCGGGCGAGCTCAATCTTGCCGCCGTCTCGGCGCCGGCGCTTTTCGGCCTTGGCGTGGGCACAGCGCCAGGCATCGGCGACAGCGGCTGGAGCGACACGCCGTTCGCGAAGCCTTTGCCCGATGGCATAGCGCTCGATCTGACGCTCAACGCCGAGACGCTCGACTTGGGCGTGCCGCTCGCGGCGACCAACGCAAAGCTCGGCGTCACGCTTGGCGACGGCAAGCTGCAGCTCAACGTCAACTCGGCCGCGTTTGCGGACGGCGCGCTGAAGGGCGCGCTCAGCGCGACGATCCGCGACGGCGAGGTCGATCTGTCGCTGCGCGGCGGGCTGACGGGCGGCATGCTCGAGCAACTCGTCTGGGTACGCTCCGGACTGCCCGTCGCATCCGGGAAGCTCGACGCCTCGCTGGAGCTGGCAGGTCGTGGGAGAAGCATGGCGGGCGTCGTCGCCACGCTTTCCGGAAGCGGCTCCTTCGCGGTCGATGACGGCCGCCTGAATTCCCTGAACCCGGACGCGCTGACCGCCGTCATGGCGTTGGCGGACGGCAAGAACGATCCGGACGAGACGAAGGCGCGCGAGACCTTCGCGACAGAGTTCGGCACCGGCGCCCTCGACATCGGACGGGTCGCGGGATCGCTCGCGGTGTCGGCCGGTATCCTGAACGTCCCGACCGTGTCGCTTGAGGCGGGCACGACGTCTGTCCTCGCCGACGCGACGCTCGACCTGAACCGGCTCAGATTGCAAAGCCAGTGGGCGGTGAGGACCGGGGAGATGGGCCCCGACCAGTCTCAGCCCTACGTGCCGATCCGCTTTTCCGGCGACGTCGAAGACCCCGACCGGCAGGTCGATCTCGATCCGCTCTTGAACCTGATGCGGAGCCGCTTCCTGCAGCGCCAGTTGAAGGAGCTCGAAACGCTCGAGGCGGAGCGCAAGCGCATCGAAGCGGAGCAGGCGGCGCAGAAGGCTCAGGAGGAGGCGGCACGGAAAGCGGAGGAGGAGCGGCGCGCGGCGGAGGCGCAAGACGCCACGACCGCTACCGAGCCCGCCGCAACCGGCGCCACCGACGGACCGGCCGCCGCCGATCTGCCTGCCCCGGCCGAATCGCCCCTGCCCACCGACACGCCTGCAACATCGGAACCGTCCGCGCCGGCTGAGCCGGCGCCGCCGGCGCAACCGTCCGCGGCGACGGAGCCGCCAACGGCGGACCCTGCCGCCACCGCGCCGATCGAGCTTCTGCCTGAGCCCGCGCCTGCACCGGAACCAACACCGGCTCCCACGCCCGCGCCTGCGTCGCGGTCAGCCTCTCCGGCGCCCGTCAGGCCCTCGCCGCTCCACGAGTACCGCATGCTGCCGAACGGGACGATCGTCCAGATCCGCTGAGGCCGGGCAGCCCTCGCTAGCTTCCGGCGCGACCCTTCAGGTCGGCAAGCACCGCCAACCTGAGCGCGGAAGAGAGATTGTCGCCGGCGCGCGCCGCGTCGATCTGCTCGATCAGCTCCGAAAGCGGGACGCCGAGCGCGTCCGCCATCCGCTTCAACTCGCTCCAGTATGCATCCTCAAGCGAGACGCTCGTGGCATGCCCCTTGAGCTTGACGGACCGCTTCCGGATCATCTGCGCCGGCTTTCAGCCGCGATCGTCCTCGTCCGCCTCGCGGCGGTGCATCGCGAGGCGCTTCGCTTCGAGCGCCCGGATCAGCTTGGCCTTCGTCGTCTCGGCCTTGGGCCGGCCATGCGCGAGCCGGTTCGCTGCCGCGGCATCTTCCTTTTCGGCGCGCCGGCGGCGCTTCCGCTTGAGGCGGAGGTTGACGATCTCGCCCATCGGCTAGCGCGGCCCGATCATGGTCTCCGGCCGCACGATATCGTCGAATTCCTCGGCCGTGACGAAGCCCAGCGCGACGGCCTCTTCTTTCAGCGTGGTGCCGTTCTTGTGCGCGGCCTTGGCGACCTTGGTCGCATTGTCGTAGCCGATCTTCGGCGCAAGCGCGGTTACGAGCATCAGCGAGCGGCGCATCAATGCCGCGATGTGCTCCTCGTTCGCCTCGATCCCGGCGACGCAATTGTCGGCGAAGGAGTTGCAGGCGTCGGCAAGGAGCCGGATCGACTGCAGCATGTCGTAGGCCATCAACGGCTTGTAGACATTGAGCTCGAAATGGCCCTGGCTGCCGGCGATACTGATCGTCGTGTGGTTTCCCATCACCTGCGCGCACACCATGGTCATCGCTTCCGACTGCGTCGGGTTGACCTTGCCGGGCATGATCGAGGAGCCGGCCTCATTCTCAGGCAGGCTGAGCTCGCCGAGGCCTGAGCGCGGGCCGGAGCCGAGGAAGCGGATGTCGTTGGCGATCTTGAAGAGCGAGACGGCGAGCGAGTTCAGAGCGCCATGCGCGAAGACGTAGGCGTCGTGAGCGGCGAGCGCTTCGAACTTGTTCGGCGCGGTACGGAAGGGGAGGCCGGTGATCTCTGCGACGATCTCGGCGAAGCGCTCGGGGAATCCGGGCGGGCAGTTCAGCCCGGTGCCGACCGCGGTGCCGCCCTGCGCCAGCTCGAACAGATATTCGGTCGCCTCCTTGATACGCCGCAGCCCGTATTCGAGCTGCGCAACGTAGCCGGAGAATTCCTGGCCGAGCGTCAGCGGCGTTGCGTCCTGCGTATGCGTGCGCCCGATCTTGATGATGTGGGCGAACTGCTCCGACTTGCGGTCGAGCGCGTCGCGGAGCTTGCGCACGGCAGGCAGGAGGTTTTGCACGACCGCTTCCGCCGCCGCGATGTGCATCGCCGTCGGAAACGAATCGTTCGACGACTGGCTCATGTTGACGTGGTCGTTCGGATGGACCGGCTGCTTCGAGCCGAGTTTGCCGCCGAGCATCTCGATCGCCCGGTTGGCGATGACCTCGTTGGCATTCATGTTGGTCTGGGTGCCCGAGCCGGTCTGCCAGACGACGAGCGGAAAGTTGTCGTCGAGCTTGCCGTCGATCACCTCCTGCGCTGCCGCGGCGATGGTGTCGGCGAGCTTCGGGTCGAGCTTGTTCAGGTCCTTGTTGGTGAGCGCCGCCGCGCGCTTGATGATGCCGAAAGCGCGGATGAGCGGGACCGGCATCGTCTCCGTGCCAATGCGGAAATTCATCAGCGACCGGGCCGTCTGCGCGCCCCAATATTTGTCGGCCGGCACCTCCAGAGGGCCGAACGAATTGGTCTCCGTGCGCGTCTTCGTCATTCCCGCTCCAGCCACCTGCGACGCGGCGTTCGCCCCGCCGGAAATGCTTCTGTCACCGAGCTTGAAGCCGCGCAAGCCGCGCCGGAAGCGCGCTGGTCAGCCGTTCTTCTTGCGGAAGGCGTCGAGCGAGACCACGGAGGCGGGACCGGCCTCGGCCGCCGGTGCGGTCTCGGGTATGGTCTCGGCCTCGGGCTCAGGGAGAGAGGCCGGAGGCGCCTCCTCTTCGACCGCGTCAAGCACCGCCGCGTCGTGGGTCGCGTCGAATTTCACCTGGAAGCCGGCATGCGGGTCGACGAAGCTCGATATGGCGCGGAACGGCACATGCAGTGTCTCAAGCACCCCCTTGAACGACAGGCCGACCTCGAAGGCGGCGTCCTGCACGGTCAGGTCCCAGAACTGGTGCTGCAGGACCACCGTCATCTCTTCCGGATATTCGGCGAGCAGGCGCGGCGAGATGCGCACGCCCGGAAAGCGGGTCGCGAACGTCACGAAGAAGTGGTGCTCGCCGGGAAGCCCGGCCTGCGCCACTTCCGTCAGCACCTTCTTGACGACGCCGCGCAGCGCTTCCTGCACGAGCACGTCGAAGCGGATCAGGTCTTCGGCCATTGCGCCGAACCTAGTGGCAGCTTCGTGCGCTTGCAACAAAAGGAGGAGAAATCGGGGAGGAAGTGGAGGCTTCTGTTGCCAGGTGCCTCCGAACCCCGCCTGAGAGTGCTACCCCTCAGGGCTTGAATTCCGATACCCAGACCGCATTACGCGGCGAGGGCCACCGGAGCATAGTTGTCATTTGCAACTATATGTTCGGCCCGATAACGGCGGGTACCATACCGAGCGAAAAAGAGACCTTTACGCCCTCGTCGATCCTATTTCGCCCCCATCATCAGCCCTGCGAAGCGTTCGCGGAAAGCAGGGTTCATGGTGGAGGCGCCGGGTACTGCCCCCGGGTCCGATAGGTTTATTGCGTCACCCGTTTATCGCCATAGCCGAGTTGCCCCGGCACTGGGGAATATAGGGATTTCGAGCGGCGAGGAAAAGCGCCTCGGACCAGGCCGGTTTCCCGGGTCTTCCCGCGCCCGGCGCCCGCCGCATGGTCGGCGCGGCGGAATTGCTCTAAATATCGTCGCATGCAGCAGTACCTCGATCTCCTCCGCCGCGTCCTTGATGAGGGCGTCAAGAAATCCGACCGGACCGGCACCGGCACGCTTTCCGTCTTCGGCCACCAGATGCGCTTCGACCTCGCGGATGGCTTCCCGCTGGTGACGACCAAGAAGCTGCACATGAAATCGATCATCCACGAGCTTCTGTGGTTCCTCGCCGGCGACACCAACATCCGTTACCTGAAGGAGAACGGCGTTCGCATCTGGGACGAATGGGCCGACGCAAACGGCGACCTCGGGCCCATCTACGGAAAGCAGTGGCGTTCCTGGGCCGCCCCCGACGGACGGACGATCGACCAGATTTCCGACGTGGCCGCTGCGATCCGCAAACACCCGGATTCGCGCCGTCTGATCGTGACCGCCTGGAATCCGGCCGACCTCGAGCGGATGGCGCTCGCGCCCTGCCATTGCCTCTTCCAGTTCTACGTCTCGGACGGAAGACTCTCCTGCCAGCTCTACCAGCGTTCCGGAGACACTTTCCTCGGCGTGCCGTTCAACATCGCCTCCTACGCGCTTCTGACTATGATGGTGGCGCAAGTGACGGGACTGAAGCCTGGCGACTTTGTGCATACGCTCGGCGACGCACACCTCTATCTGAACCACCTTGAGCAGGCGCGCGAGCAGTTGAGCCGCGAGCCGAGGAAGCTCCCGACCGTGCGGCTCAACCCTGAAGTCCACCGCATCTTCGATTTCGTCTACGCCGACTTCGAGCTCTTGGGCTACGACCCGCATCCGCACATCAAGGCGGAGGTGTCGGCGTAAGGCCGGCAGGGGAAGTCGGTAGGGTGGCCCCGCGCATCGCCCTTGTTGCGGCCGTCGCGGAGAACGGCGTGATCGGCGCGAATGGCGGGCTGCCCTGGCGCGTCAAATCCGACATGCGGAAGTTCCGCGCGGTCACCATGGGAAAGCCGCTCGTCATGGGCCGCAAGACCTTCGAATCGATCGGGCGCGTGCTCGACGGGCGCGACGTGATCGTGCTCACGCGGCAAAGCGGCATCAATAGGCCAGGCGTCTTCGTCGCCGCCGATCTCAGGGAGGCGCTGGCGCTCGCCGAGACGCGTGCCGCCGAGCGCGGTGCCGACGAGATCTGTGTGGTTGGAGGCGGCGAAGTCTACGCCGAGGCTCTGCCGCTCGCTGAGCGTCTCTACGTCACGCATGTCGAGATACGGCCCGACGGCGACACGCGTTTCCCCGAGATCGCGCCGCAGGATTGGGCCGAGGTTTTGCGCGAGCCGCTCCCTGCGAGCGAAGGCGATACGGCCGCCGCCGTTCATGTCGTTTACGAGAAGCACCGTTAAGTCTTCCCGCGCTTTCGAAAAATCCCGCTGGTGCTGACGTTGCCAGGCATGGCGCGCGTCCCTATAACCCGCGGCTAGCGTCGCGGGGGGCCGCCGACGAGAAGGAGCACGGATGCCCTGGAGCAACAATTCCGGCGGGGGCGGCTGGAAAGGCGGAAGCGGAGGGCCGTGGGGTTCCGGTCCGCAGCAACGGGGCCCACAACCACCCGATCTCGAAGAGCTTCTGAAGCGCAGTCAGGATCGTTTGCGCAACGTGCTCCCGGGCGGCGGCCGCAGCAACGTGCTTATCGGCGTTCTGATCGTCCTGGCGATCGTTCTCGTCTGGGCGTTCAACAGCCTCTACATGGTGCAGCCCGACGAGCTTGGTCAGGAGCTCGTCTTCGGCAAGCCGAAGCAGCAGGTCGCGACGCAGGGTCTGCACTTCATCTTCTGGCCGATCGAGACCGTCGAGAAAGTCACGACGCGCGTGCAGCGCGATTTCTTCGGCTCCGATGCCGCGCGCCGCAACGCCACCGACACGAGCCTGATGCTTTCCGGCGACCAGAACATCGTCGACGTCAACTTCACCGTGCTCTGGCGGGTCAGAGATCCGAAGAAATATCTCTTCAACGTCGAACAGCCGGACGATTTTCTTCGCCGCGTGGCGGAAAGCGCGATGCGCGAGCTGGTCGGCCGCTCGACGGCGGAGGAAGTGCGCACGGAGCGCCGCGCCGAGGTGGAAGAGGGAGTGCGGGACCTGCTCCAGAAGACGCTCGACTCCTACGATGCCGGCATCACCGTGGTCGGGGTTCAGCTCGAACGCGCCGATCCGCCGGCCGAGGTTGCGGACGCCTTCGAGGAAGTGCAGCGCGCGCAGCAGGATCTCGACCGCTTCCAGCGCGAGGCCGAGCAATACGCCAACAAGCGTCTCGGCGACGCGCGCGGCGAGGCAGCGCAGGTGACCGAGACTGCGCAGGGCTACAAGCAGCAGGTCGTGGCCGAGGCGGAGGGCGAATCGCAGCGCTTCCTCTCCGTCCTCGCCCAGTACGAGCGGGCCAAAGACGTGACCCGCACCCGCCTCTACCTGGAGACGATGGAGAGGGTGTTCCACGAATTCGAGCAAGATCATCCTCGAGGGCGGCTCCGGCGTCGTTCCCTATTTGCCGCTGGACCAGCTGAAGAACCGGCCTCCCGCGATCACGCAGGCAGCGCCAGCGCCGGCAGCGGCAAGCAGCAACCAGACGCAGACGTCGGGAGCAGCCCAATGAGACGCCTCTCCATCGTCCTGATCGGGCTCGCAATCGTTGCATTCATCGCCTATTCGTCGATCTTCATCGTGAACCCGCGCGAGCAGGCCTTGGTGCTGCGCTTCGGCGAGATCACACGGGTCATCCAGAAGCCGGGAATCTATTTCAAACTGCCGACGAATTTCGTCGACACCGTCCAGATCATCGATGCACGGCTCCTGAGCTTCGATCTGGAAGACATCCGCGTGCAGGTCCGGGACGGCCGGCGCTACATCGTCGACGCCTTCGTCGCCTTCAAGATTACCGATCCTCGGAAATTCCGCGAGAACGTTTCGGGCAGCCTCGACATCGCGCGCGAGAACATGCGGACACGCCTCGACGCGGCTCTTCGGCGCGTCTACGGCCAGCGCAGCTTCGAAGCGGCGCTGTCCGAGCAGCGCGCCGACATGATGCTCGAGGTCAGAGACCAGCTGCGTCCGCTGACCGCCGAGGTCGGCATCGAGGTCGTCGACGTGCGCATCAAGCGGACCGACCTTCTGCCGGAAGTGTCGCAACAGACCTTCGAGCGCATGCGCGCCGAGCGTCTCGCCGAGGCGGCACAGCTCCGCGCACGCGGCACCGAACTCGCCGCGCGCATCCGGGCGGAAGCCGACCGCGAAGCCGTCGTGACCGTGGCTGAGGCGCAGCGCGAGGGCGATATCCTGCGCGGCCAGGGCGAGGCGGAGCGAAGCCGCATCTTTTCAGACGCCTATCAGCGCGATCCGGGCTTCTTCGAGTTCTACCGCTCGATGCAGGCCTACGAGCAGGCGCTACCCGCGAACAACACGTCGCTCATCCTGTCGCCCGATTCGGAGTTCTTCCGGTTCTTCAAGAACGAACAGGGCGGCGGCGCGGCTGCGAGCGGCGCCGCGTCCGCAGCAGCGCCTGGTGCCTTGGAAAGCGCGCCCGCTGAGTCGGGCGCCGGCACGGGCGGCGAGGCGATGGCACCGGAGACGCCTCCCGCTGCGGAAGGGCCGGCCACCGGCCACCGAGACACCGGCGCCAGCCACCGAGACGCCGGCGCCCCCCACTGAGCCGGCGGCGCCGGCAGCCGAAGCACCGGCCCCGGTCGCTCCGGCGCCGGCGCAATGAGCGAGCTTGCTACGGCGCTCGGGCTTGTTCTTGCATTGGAAGGGGCGCTTTACGCGCTCTTTCCGGAATTGATGAAGCGCATGGGTCAACGCGTCACCCAAACGCCAGGAGACACGCTCAGGGTCGCAGGCGTAGTATCGGCAGCGATCGGTGTCGCGCTCGTGTGGATGGTGCGCGGGTGAAGCAAATGTGAAGCGGCGGGCCGTGCAATCGCCCGGATTTGCGTCAAAATCCCGTCGCTTCTCGGCGGAGAGAATCGGATGAGCTTTGGTCTGATCTGGCGGGGGGCCTTGGCCTTCGGGCTGATTGCTGCCGCAACGACGGCAATGGCGGTGCCGGCACGGCCCTGGCAAGGCCTGCCTGTCCACGCGCCGGCGATTTCCGTGCAGCAGCAGGCGGGTCCGCCGGCGGCGGCACAGCAGGCCCAGCCGCCCGCGGCGGCAGAGCCGACTGCCCCTGCCGAAGCTGCGCCGCCTCCGCCGCCCATGCTGCCGGCGCCGCATATGCCGAGCGACAATCCGGTCGTCACACTCCCGCCCGCCGACGATTCGAAGGACACGGCGACCGCCCCCGCTTCGGTGCCCGGCATCCCGATCGGAAGCAACGGCGCCGTCTTCTCCTTTGCCGATCTCGCCGCGCGGCTGCTTGATTCCGTCGTCTATATCTCGACCTCGCAGCGCGTCGCCATCTCGCCCCGGACGCCGACGCCTGACGCCCAGGGCGGCAAGGACACGGCGCCGGACTCGTCACCGAACTCGCCGCCGGGCGACAACTTCTTCGACGATTTCTTCGGTGACAATGGTGACAGCGGTGGCGCCCAGGCGGTGCAGTCGCTTGGCTCCGGCTTCATCATCGATCCGTCCGGCCTGATCGTGACCAACAACCACGTGATCGCCGATGCGGACGAGATCGTCGCCAACCTCGCCAACGGCGAGAAGTTCCAGGCGAAGGTCGTCGGGATCGACGACAAGACCGACCTCGCGCTTCTCAAGGTGGATTCGCCCAAGCCGTTGAAGGCGGCGGTCTTCGGCCGTTCCGACAAGCTTCGCGTCGGTGACTGGGTCCTGGCGATCGGCAATCCGTTCGGGTTCGGTGGCACCGTCACGGCCGGCATCGTCTCCGCGCTCGACCGCGACATCAATTCCGGCCCCTATGACCACTACATTCAGACGGACGCCTCCATTAACCGTGGCAATTCCGGCGGGCCGCTCTTCAACACCCAGGGTGAGGTGGTCGGCATCAACACGGCGATCATGTCGCCGACCGGCGGGTCGATCGGCATCGGCTTCTCTGTGCCCTCCGAGATCGCGGTGCCGGTCATCGAGCAGCTCCGCCAGTTCGGCAAGGTCAGGCGCGGCTGGATTGGCGTGCGCATCCAGGATGTGACGGAAGACGTTGCCGAGGGCCTCGGCATGGATCACGCGACCGGCGCCTTCATTGCCGGTCTGACTGAGGACGGCCCGGCGGCGAAGGCCGGGATCAAGGAAGGCGACATCGTTCTCGAGTTCAACGGCAAGAAGGTCGACACGATGCGCGCGCTGCCGCGGCTCGTCGCCGATACGCCGCCGGGGAACACCGTCGACATGACCGTGATGCGCGACGGCAAGGAGATCACGCTGCCGATCGAGGTCGGTCTTCTTCAGGACGAGCCGGTGAAGAAGGCGTCGCTCTCGCCCGACGAGCAGCAGGGCGATTCCACGGCGCCGCCCGAAGACGCGGCGAAGATGTTCGGGCTGTCGCTCGGCGCGATTACCGACGAGGCGCGAAAGTCGTTCGCGATCGATTCGAGCGTGCAGGGCGTGCTCGTCACTTCGGTCGATCCCGGAAGCGAAGCTGAGGCGAAGAGCCTGAAGCCGGGCGAGGTCATCGTGCAGGTCAGCCAGGCCGATGTCTCGACCCCGGACGATGTGGTCGCGCGCATCGAGGAGCTGAAGTCGGAGGGCCGCCGCACCGTGATGCTGCTCGTCTCGGGCACCGACAACAAGCTCCGCTTCGTGTCTCTGCGCTTCGACAATTCGCAATAGCCGCGGCGTGACCGAGCCTGATTCGGCGTTTCCCTCGTCGTCATTGCCGGGCTTGATCCGGCAATTCATTTCTCTGCGGCCGTGGACTCAGTACCCTTGCGGAATGGATGCCCGGACTAAGTCCGATGACGACTATGAAAGCCAACTGAGCTAAGCGTCGACGAACTCGTCGCGTGAAAAGCCCTGCAGGAACAGGATACCGGTCAGGTCCGCGTGGTCGATCCAGGCATCGGCGACGGTGCGAAGCGCCGGCTTGGCATGGTAGGCGACGCCGAGCCCCGCCCGCCTGATCATTCCGGCGTCGTTGGCGCCATCACCAACGGCAAGTGTATCCTCAGGCTTCAGCGCAAGGCGTGCGGCAAGCTCCTGCAACGTCGCTTCCTTTGCCTCCGCACCGAGGATCGGCTCGGCGACGCGGCCGAGAAAGCGGCCTGATTCCGCCAGGAGCGTATTTGCACGCGAATTGTCGAAGCCGATCCGCCGCGCGACCGGTTCGACGAACGCAGTGAAGCCGCCGGAGACGAGCGTCGTGTGGGCGCCCGCGTTGTGCATCGTCGCAACGAGCGTGCGCGCGCCGGGCGTCGTCCTGATCCGCTCTGCCAGCACCTTGTCGACCACGTCGACGGGAAGGCCTTCGAGCAGCGCGACGCGTTCGCGAAGCGCTGGCGCGAACGCGATCTCGCCGCGCATGGCGCGCTCGGTAATCGCGGCGACCTTGTCGCGGAGGCCGAGCTCGGCGGCGAGCTCGTCGATGCACTCCTGCCCGATCATGGTGGAATCCATGTCAGCGAGGAGCAGCTTCTTGCGGCGCGATTCGGCGGCGACGACGTTCACGTCGAGCGGCCGGTCGGCGAGCGCGGCGCGGGCCGCGTCGCGAGCCGCGACGGCGTCGCCGGAGAAAGGCACGTCGCACGCCGCGCCGGGCGACAGCCATTCTGACGCGTCGAGGTCCGCACCGGACGCCTCAACCGCCTTTCGCGCGCGATCGAGGTCGTCGCCGGCAAACGGCGCCTTCGCTTCGGCGGCGATGAGCGATAGGACGAGGCTCATGGAGATTTCGCTTGGCGCTGTCGGGAAGGCGCGCGCGGTGCTGATAGCCGGCCCGACCGCGAGCGGCAAGTCGGCGGCAGCGGTCCGGCTGGCTGAGGAGGCGGCGCGCCACGGGCGCGTGGCGTGGATCGTCAACGCCGATGCGATGCAGGTCTATGACGCGCTTCGCGTCGTGACGGCGCGCCCGACCGTGGCCGACGAGGCACGCGCGCCGCATCGTCTCTATGGGCATGTCCCGGCGCGCGTTCGCTATTCGGCGGGTGCCTGGCTCGCCGACGCCGAGATTGTGCTGAAGGAAGCTGGAAAGGCGGGCGCGCTCGCCATCCTGACCGGCGGGACCGGCCTTTATTTCAAGGCCGCGACGGAAGGCCTCGCCGCCGTCCCGCCGATTCCGCGCGAGATTCGCGAGCGCTGGGCTGCGCGGCTCAAGGACGAAGGCGTCGCGCGTCTCCACGCACTCCTCACCGACCGCGATCCGGCATCTGCCGTTTCGATCCGGTCGAGCGATCCGCAGCGGACTTTGCGGGCGCTCGAAGTGCTCGAAGCGAGCGGCCGGGCTCTCGCCGATTGGCAGAGGCTCTCCGCCGCACCGCCGCTTGTCGACGCGGCCGTGCCGCGCTTCGTGCTTGAACCGGAGCGCGCAGAGCTCCACCGCCGCATCGACGCACGCTTCGATCGCATGGTGGAGGAAGGCGCGCTTTCGGAGGTCGAGGCACTTCTCGCGCAGAACCTCGATCCTGATCTGCCGGCGATGAAAGCGATCGGTGTTCGCGCCTTCGCCGCGCATCTAAGCGGCGATGCCTCGCTCGAGGCCGCTGTTGCCGTGGCGAAGACGGAGACGCGGCGCTACGCGAAGCGCCAGTCGACCTGGTTCCGCAACCAGATGCGTGATTGGCCGCGGCTCAGTGCTTAGCCGCTTCAGCCGGCGCGCGCCTGCCGCCGCACCTCGACAACCGGCTCCGCCAGCTTCAGCGGCGGGGTCGTCGCCTCCTGCGAATCCGACTGCGCGTAGACGAGGTGGCGGATTTCGGAGAGCGGCGCCGGACGGCCGAACAAATAGCCCTGTGCCTGTGCGCACGCCTCGCTGTCGAGGAACAGCCGCTGGTCCTCGTTCTCGACGCCCTCGGCGAGCACCGGGATGTCGAGGCTGCGGCCGAGGCCGAGCACGGCGGTGACGATGACCGTCGCCTGCTGGCGCGAGCCGATCTTATCGACGAAGCTCTTGTCGATCTTGAGCTTGTCGAACGGGAATGCCTGCAGCGTCGACAGCGACGAGTAGCCGGTGCCGAAATCGTCCATGGCGATGGCGACGCCGAGCGCCTTGATCCGCCGCAGCATGTCGAGCGTGCGCTGCAAATCCTCGATAAGAGCACTCTCGGTAATCTCGAGCTCCAGCCGATGCGGCGGCATCCCCGTCTCGAGCAGGATCTCGTGGATCAGCTCCGGCAGGTTCGCGACCTTGAACTGGATCGGCGAGAGGTTGACGGCGACCGTGTACGGCTTCGTCCAGTTCGCCGCCTCCTTGCAGACCTTGCGCAGGATCCATTCGCCGAGATGCAGGATCAGGTCGGTCTCCTCCGCGATCGGGATGAACTGCGAGGGGCCGATATAGCCGTGCGTCGGGTGGTTCCAGCGTGCGAGCGCCTCAAACCCGATGATCTCGCCGGTCGCGATCGAGGCCTGCGCCTGGTAGTGCACCTCAAGCTCGTCGTTCTCCAGCGCCTGCGTGAGCTGCTGCGCCAGGATGCGGCGCTCGCGCACCGTCTCGTCCATGTCGGGAGTGAAGAAGCAGGCGCGGGCACGGCCGTGCTCCTTGGCGCGATAGAGCGCGAGGTCGGCGTTGGCGAGAAGCTTGCGCGTGTCGTCGCCGTCGCGCGGATAGACCGAGACGCCGATCGTCAGGCCGACGTGGAAGGGCTGGCCGCCGAGAAGCACCGGCTTGGAGAAGACCTCCAGGAGCTTGTCGGCAAGCCGCGCCGCCGACGCCGGCTGGTCGCGGCCGGTCTGCACAATGACGAATTCGTCGCCGCCAAGCCGCGCCGCGAACTCGGTATGGGAAAGAAGCGCGGTGATGCGCGCCGCCGTCGCCTTCAGAAGCTCGTCGCCGGCCGCGTGGCCGTGCACGTCGTTGATCTCCTTGAAGCGATCGAGGTCGACGATCATCAGCGCAAGCTGGCCGTCGCGCGCTTTCATCGCGGCGATGTCGTTCTCCAGCCGGTCCTGGAAGGAGGCGCGGTTCGGAAGGCCGGTCAGCGTGTCGAAGTGCGCCAGGAACAGGATGCGCTGCTCGGCGGCGCGCCGTTCGCGCAGGTCGCGGATGGCGAAGATCCGCCGCACCGCGCCCTCCGCCTCCGAATTGCGCGAGATGACCTCGACCGGGATCGGCCCCTCGTCGGTTCTGAGCTGCGCCTCGAAGCGTTCCTCATCGCGGTCGCCGTTGTAATCGAGCATCTCCCAGATCGGCGTGTTGACGAGCCTTGCCGAGCAGATCGGACCGACCAGCATACGGATGCTTTCGTTGCAGTCGAGAATCGTCGTGCCGTCCGTGAGGATCAGCCCTTCGACCGACGCGTTGGCGATGTTCCGGAGCTGCGTCTGCGCCTCCTTGCGCGCGCCGCGCGCAATCATCGTCGTCGCGACGCCGGTTCCGACGAGCAGCATCACCATCGCACCCACGAAGTAGCCGAGCACGCTCGGGTCTATGCTCTTCGGCGGGATCGGGATCGTCGTGTTCGGCGTGATCGTGATCGCCGCCATGCCGACGAAGTGCATGATCGAGATGCCGGCGGCGAGGAGAAGCGGCGCGATGATCTGGACGTTGCGCCCCTCGTTGCGGGCGCGGGCGACCGCCAGCGTGGCGCAGGCGACGCAAAGCACGGCGCCCATGAAGAGAAGCGTCGGGTTCCAGGCGATCTTGCCGGCGATCCGAAGGCTCGCCATCGCGGTGAAGTGCAAACCGACCGCCGCCAGGCCGACGACGCCGCCGCCGACCAGACCCGAGGGTCCGGGGCCATAGGCGGCAATCACCATGCCGATCGTCGACAAGAGAACGGCGACGAAGAACGCGCCGCCGGTCATCGCCGGATCGTAGGCGAGGCTGATGTCGGGCTGGAAGGCGAGGAGCGCCACGAAGTGCGTGGTCCACATCACCGTGCCGGCGGAGAAGCCCGCGAGGAAGAGCCAGCCGCTGCGGCCTTGGCCGTGCATCTCGCGCGCCTGCGCGAAGAGGAAGAGCGTGATGAAACTGCCCAGGGCGCAGATTGCCGTTGCAAGCAGGACAAGCTTCGGGTCGTGGCTTTGGAGAACCTGATTGCCGGCGAGGAACACGGGGCGACCCCTCAAAAGTGCAACAACTTTTCGACTTCGAATAGACGGGAAAGCCGTGAAGACGAGGTTAGGTAGCAGGCTTAATAAGGCGTTGCGCCGTGTATCGAGGCGCGCAGCGCGCCGACTTGCAGTGGCGTATTCATGGGGTCACGGGCGCCGGATTCTGTGGCTCAGGCGACCGCGGCACGGCGCGAGGCGCGGCGATCGGAAAGAAGCCTTGCGACCTCGACCGTCGGCTGCGGCGGACCGAAGAAATAGCCCTGCACCTCGGAGCACCCTTCGTTCCGCACGCGCTCCAGCTGCTCCGCGGTCTCGACGCCTTCTGCAGTCGTCGTGATCCCAAGACTTCTGCCGAGCGCCGCGACGGCGCGGACGATGGCGATGCTGTCCTCGTGCTTCGAGAGGTCACGAACGAAGGAGCGATCGATCTTGATCTTGTCGAAGGGGAATTTCCGGAGATAGCTCAGCGACGAATAGCCGGTGCCGAAATCGTCCATCGAGATGCGCGTGCCGAGATCGCGTAAGCGATGCAGTGTCGCAAGCGTCCCTTCGCTGTCCTGCAAGAGCACGGTCTCCGTGATCTCAAGCTCCAGCCGTCCGGGTGCAAGGCCCGACTCCTGCAGCACCGCCGCGACCATCGGGACGAAGTTTTGGCTGCGAATCTGCAGCGCCGAAATGTTGATCGCGACCTTCACCGCCTCCGGCCATTGGACGGCGTCCTTGCAGGCTTGCCGAAGCACCCATTCGCCGAGCGGGGCGATCAATCCCGTCTCCTCTGCGACCGGGATGAAATCTGTTGGCGATACGAGGCCGCGCTCGTCGTGGGGCCAGCGAAGCAGCGCCTCGAAGCCCTCGATCCTGCCGGAGTTGAGATTGACGATCGCCTGATAGTGAAGCTCGAACGCCTCGGCCGCGATCGCTGCTCTCAGGTCGGCTTCGAGCGCGCGGCGCGCTTGCATGCGCGCGTCCATCTCCGGCTCGAAGAAGCGGAAAGTCGCGCGCCCCTCGGCCTTCGCGCGATAGAGCGCCATGTCGGCGTTCTTCATGAGCCGGTCGGCATCGGTGCCGTCGCCGGGCGCAATCGCGATCCCGATACTCGCGTTGACCACGACCTGATGGCCGTCGAGATCGCATGGAGCCCCGACCGCTTCGACGATGCGGCTGGCAAGCGCCGTCGCTTCGGTCGGCTGGACGGAGCCTCGTTGCACGATGGCAAACTCGTCGCCGCTTAGGCGGGCGACCATGTCGCCTTCGCGCACGCAGCTCCTGAGACGGGAAGCGACCTCGCACAAAAGCAGGTCGCCGACGTGATGACCGAGGGTATCGTTGATGCTCTTGAAGCGGTCGAGGTCGAGAAAGAGGATGGCGATGCCTTCGTCGTTGCCGAGATAGGAGAGGGCGCTTTCGAGCTGATCGCGGAAGGCAACGCGGTTCGGCAGGTGGGTGAGCGAATCGTGCCGAACCATGAAGGCGATCTTCGCCTCTGCGGCACGCCGGTCGGTGATGTCCTGATGCGTCGCGACCCATCCGCCATCGCTGAGCGGCACGTAGCCGAGCAGAAAGACGCGGCCGTCATCCTGCTCGACAATGGTCTCCGCCGGCTCGCCGCGCGCGACAATCTCCGCCAGTCGCGCAAGCAGCGCCTCCTCGCCCATCGACGGGTGGTTGCCGGCGGCGATGCGGTTGTCGATGATTTCGTCGAGGCACATGCCGGGCCGGACCTTCTCGCGCGGAATGCGGTAGATGTCCGCGTAGCGCGTGTTCGAGACGATCAACCGGCGGTCGGGGCCGAACATGCAGAGGCCCTGCGACATGTGATTGATAGCGATCGAGAAGCGCGCGATCTGCGTGTCGCGATCGTACTCTGTGGCGCTGATCGCCGCTTCCGCCTCACTGACCGCCCGCCGCGCGCGATCGTGGCGGACGGCGAGGTAGCCGGCTACGACGATGGTCGCGACGGCGAGAAGCCAGCCGACCGCCAAGGCGGTCAGGTCGATAAGAGAGGACGGCGGGGCGAACACGTAGGCGGATATTGCAGCCGCCATCACAGCGGCCCCGAGCAGGAATCCGATGCCGCGGGCCAGACCGCTTGTGAGCTGGCCCCTGCCGGCCCCACCTCTGCCCATGTTAAACATCTCTGGGCACACACTTTTCCTGCGTCTCTCTGAATTCAAGACATAGGCCGAATCCGCTGAGGAACCCGTAAAGCCCGGCCGACAAAGCAAGCGTTCCGGGTGACGTTTTCTTGGCCTTGATGCCGTGTCCGCCGTTTCGTACCGCCGAGCGCGGCGGCACATCCGTGCTTGACCGCAACAAGTGCGCGCCGCTAAAAGAGCCCCGCTATGAAGCGTGAGCTTATCGTAATGTTGCGCACCGCCGGGGCGGCTCTTTAGGGTCGCCGCGATCGGTGGTGCGCGCTCGAAGGGTCCCGTCGGGGCCCTTTTTTGTTGTTCCGCTTTGGGCGGGTGAACGCGAGCTGGAGTGAGTGAGATGCCAGAGCAGATGACCGGCGCCGAGATGGTCATTCGGGCCTTCGCCGATCAGGGGGTGGAGCACATTTTCGGTTATCCGGGCGGTGCGGTGCTTCCGATCTACGACGCGCTGATCCAGCAGGATGAGGTGAAGCACATCCTCGTCCGCCACGAGCAGGGCGCGGGGCATGCGGCCGAAGGCTATGCCCGCTCGTCCGGCAAGCCGGGCGTGGTGCTGGTCACCTCGGGGCCGGGCGCCACCAACATGGTGACACCGCTCACAGACGCGCTCATGGATTCGATCCCCGTCGTCTGCGTCACCGGCCAGGTGCCGACGCATCTGATCGGCAACGACGCCTTCCAGGAATGCGACACGGTCGGCATCACGCGCCCCTGCACCAAGCATAATTGGCTGGTGAAGGACGTGAACGACCTCGCCCGCGTCTTGCACGACGCATTTTACGTCGCGACCACCGGGAGGCCGGGGCCAGTCGTGGTCGACGTGCCGAAGGATGTCCAGTTCGCCAAGGGGACGTATTGGGGGCCGAAGGAGGTTCGTCGCGGCCATACCGGCTACCGCCCGGCAGGCAAGGGCTCGGCCGAAGCGATCCGCCACGCCGTGGCGCTGATGGCGCGCGCCGAGCGCCCGGTCTTCTATACCGGCGGGGGCATCGTCAATTCGGGACCGCGCGCGAGCCAGCTCCTGCGCGAGCTCATCGCCGCGACGGGTTTCCCGATCACCTCCACGCTGATGGGGCTCGGAGCCTATCCCGCGTCAGGCGAGAATTGGCTCGGCATGCTCGGTATGCACGGTACCTACGAAGCCAACATGGCGATGCATGATTGTGACCTGATGATCTGCATCGGCGCGCGCTTCGACGACCGCATCACTGGACGCACCGACGCCTTCTCGCCCGGCTCGCGCAAGATCCACGTCGATGTCGACGCCTCCTCCATCAGCAAGAACATCCGCGTCGACGTGCCGATCGTCGGCGAAGCCGCGCAGGTGATGGAGGACATGCTGATCGTCTGGAAGAAGGAGGTTGGCAAGCCGCGCGAGGCGGCGACGCGGAAGTGGTGGGAGCAGATCGCCCGCTGGCGGGCGCGGAACTCGCTCGCCTACCGTGCGTCGGAGCGCACGATCATGCCGCAATACGCCATCCAGCGCCTCTACCAGGCGACGAAGGACCGCGACGTCTACATCACCACCGAGGTCGGTCAGCATCAGATGTGGGCGGCGCAGTTCTACGGCTTCGAGGAGCCGAACCGCTGGATGACCTCCGGCGGCCTCGGCACCATGGGCTATGGCCTCCCGGCTGCGATCGGCGTGCAGGTGGCGCATCCTGAGAGCCTGGTCGTCGACATCGCCGGCGATGCCTCCGTGTTGATGACGATGCAGGAGATGTCGACCGCGGTTCAGCACGAGCTGCCGGTCAAGATATTCATCCTGAACAACCAGTACATGGGCATGGTCCGCCAGTGGCAGCAGCTGCTTCACGGCAACCGCCTGTCGCACTCCTATACGGACTCGCTGCCGGATTTCGTGAAGCTCGCCGAGGCCTATGGCTGCGTCGGCCTGCGTGCCGAGCATCCGGGCGAACTCGACGGCGCCATCGACGAGATGCTCAAGGTCAAGCGGCCGGTCATCTTCGATTGCCGCGTCGCCAACCTGGAGAACTGCTTCCCGATGATCCCGTCGGGCAAGGCGCACAACGAGATGCTGCTGCCGGCTGAAGCGAGCGACGAAGCCGTCGCCGGAGCGGTGAGCGCTGAGGGAAAGGTGCTCGTCTAGCGAGAGGCCATGTCGACCGTGCCAACTTCGCTTCCACGCCCGACCGACTATCTGCTCCTCGTCGCGCTCGCCGCGATCTGGGGCGGGTCGTTCATGCTGATCAAGCTGGCGATCGGCACCGTGCCGCCGGTTACCGTGACGGCGGCGCGGGTGGTGGTCGGGGCGCTCCTCTTCGTCCTGATCGTGCTGGCGACCGGTCGCAGGCTTCCGCGCGAGCCGCGGGTGTGGGGCGCGGCGGCGCTCGCCGCGTTCTTCGGCCTGGCGCTGCCGTTTTCGTTGATCGCGTGGGGAGAGGCGCGCATCGATGCCGGGCTCGCGGCGATCCTCATGGCGGGCATGCCGCTGATGACGCTGATCCTGGCGCGCTTCGCGGGGAACGAGCCCTTCACGCTGAACAAGCTGATGGGTGTCGGTCTCGGCATCGTCGGGCTCGTCATCCTCATCGGACCGGAAAAGCTCGCCGCGCTTGGCGGCGACACTAGGCGGGAGCTCGCGGTCCTCGGCGCCTCTTCCTGCTACGCGGTGAACGCGGTGGTGACGAAGCGCATCGCCGGCGGCGACCCCTACGCCGTCTCAGCCGCCATCTTGCTTGCCGGGATGGCGATGCTCGTGCCCGCAAGCCTCGTGCTCGACGCGCCATGGGCGCTGCATCCGGCCGGCGTCGCTTGGCTGGCGCTTGTGCTCCTTGGCCTTTTTCCGACCGGGTTTGCCAGCCTCATCCTCCTGGCGATCCTCAGGCGCCAGGGTGCCGGTTTCTTCGCTCAGATCAACTTTCTCGTGCCGCTCTTCGGCGTCGCCTGGGGCTTCGCCGTCCTGTCGGAGCGTCCGCCTGCCTCGGCACTGACGGCGCTCGCCGTCATCCTCGCCGGCGTTGCCATCTCGCGCGGAACCCAGCGCCTGCCGCGCCCCTCATTCGTGGAGACACCCAAATGAACGACACGCTCGCCGGCCAGCCGCCGCTGACGCCGCCGGCCTCCGCCTATTTCATCGAGGAGCGGCACGACCCGCGGGAGACGCATACGCTCTCCGTCGTCGTCGATAATGAGCCCGGCGTTCTGGCGCGCGTCATCGGGCTCTTTTCCGGCCGCGGCTACAACATCGAGAGCCTCACGGTCTCGGAAACGCAGCACGAGCAGCATCTCTCGCGCATTACGGTCGTGACCACCGGCACGAAGGCGGTGCTTGAGCAGATCAGGAACCAGCTCGACCGGCTCGTCTCCGTGCACCGCGTCACCGACCTCACCACGCTGGCCGTGGCGCGCAACCAGGGAACCCCGCTGGAGCGCGAGCTGGCGCTGGTCAAGGTCGCGGGCGAAGGGCAGGCGAGGATCGAGGCGCTTCGCCTCGCCGACGCCTTCAAGGCGGAGGTTGTCGACGCCACGACCGGGCACTTCATCTTCCAGTTGACCGGCCGCACCTCGAAGATCGAGCAATTCATCGCAATCATGCAGCCGCTCGGCCTTGTCGAGGTCTGCCGCACCGGCGTCGCAGCGTTGGGGAGAGGCGCGGAGGCGATGTAGGGGCGGACTTTGTTCTTGTTAGGTTCCCTTCCCTGAGCTAGGCTCTCAAAAGCCGGTGGCCGAGGGGAGAAATGGCAATCCACATTTCGGACCCTGAGACCGACGCGATGGTCCGTGAGCTCGCTCGGCGTTGGAACACGACGTTGACGGAGGTCGTGCGCATCTCAACAAACAATGCCTTGAAGCGCCTCCTTTGTGACCGTGCGTGGGCTGCCCAAAAGGCGCGCCGCAAATCGGCGTCAGCCTGAGCCTCGGATGAATCTCTCGCCCCAGCAGGATGCAGCGCTTCTTGCGGTCTCGCGCTGGCTGAAGACGCCGATGCCGCAGGTCTTCCGTCTCTTCGGCTTCGCCGGCACCGGCAAGACGACGCTCGCGAAGAAGATTGCCGACGACTGCGGCGGCGAGGTGCTCTTCGCCGCCTTCACCGGCAAGGCCGCGCAGGTGATGCGCAACCGCGGCTGCGCCAACGCCCGCACGCTTCATTCGCTGATCTATCGCCCGCGCGGCGAGAAGACCGAGAAGGAGACGGGCGAGCTGCAACCTGCCTTTGCGCTGAACCGGACGAGCGAGGTCAGGAAAGCCAAGCTCGTCATCGTCGATGAATGCTCCATGGTTGACGAGAAGCTTGGCCGCGATCTTCTCTCCTTCGGCACCAAGATTCTGGTGCTCGGCGATCCGGGGCAGCTCCCGCCGGTGAAATCGGAGGGCGGCGCCGGCTTCTTCACCGAGCACGAGCCCGACATCATGCTGACGGAAATCCATCGGCAGGCGCGCGAGAACCCGATCATCGCGCTCTCCCAGACCGTGCGCGAGGGCGGCCGCCCGGACTATGGCAGCTACGGCGGAAGCCGCGTCATCACCCGCGACGAGATCGAGGCGGACGACGTGCTCTCCGCCGACCAGGTGCTCGTCGGCCGCAATCGCACCCGCCAGAACTTCAATCGCCGCATCCGTGCGCTGAAGGGGTTCGAGGATATGCTCCCCGCCGCCGGCGACAAGCTTGTCTGCCTGAGGAACAGCTCGGAGAAGGGGCTTTTGAACGGCGGGCTCTGGCGCGTCTCCTCGGTCGGCACGCGCGCCGGACAAGCGATCAGCATGCTGGTCAAGTCGGAGGACGAAGGCCCGCACGGCTCTTCCGCCAAGATTCGCGTCCTGAAGGCGATGTTCGAGGAGGGGCCGGAGGCCGTGCCCTTCGACCGCCGCCGCCGCACCGACGAGTTCGACTACGGCTACGCGCTGACCGTGCACAAGGCGCAAGGGTCGCAATGGGACAACGTCGTGCTCTTCGACGAGAGCTTCGCCTTCCGCGACACCCGCGACCGCTGGCTCTACACCGCCATAACGCGGGCGGCCGAGGCGATCACCATCGTCAGGTAGTCAGCGCCCCGCGCCGCCCGACGGCGCGGGTGCCATTGACATGACAGCAAGCGCTGGCTGCGCGGAGCTGGACGGCAGTGTCGCGAAACAATCTCAGCCCAGAAGCGTCGCCTTGTTGGCCTTGAAAAAGGCCTCGATCGGCGTCGGGGCGCGGCCGGAGAGCATCTTTATGTCGTCGGTGACGATATCGATGCCGCCGAGGCGCGTGTTCTTGTCGAAGGAGACGACGAGCGGAATGTAGGCCTCCGGCACGCCGGCGTGCTTCATACCCTCCGCGAGCTGCTCATCGGTGACGTGGATCACCTTGATCGCACGGCCGAGCGTCTTGCTGGCGCGGGCGGCGATCTCCTCCGTGGTCAAAGCCTCCGGCCCGGTGAGCGTATATATGGCGTTTGCGCCCTCGTTGGAGGCCATTCCGCCGGCGATCGCGGCGGCCATGTCCTCGCGCGCGGCATGGGCGACGCGGCCCTGGCCGGCGGAGCTGTACCATTGGCCCGACGCCAGTGCCCGCGGCAGGTCCATCAGAAGGTTTTCCTGATACCAGCCGTTGCGAAAGAATGTGTACGGCAGGCCGGTTTCCTTGATCGCCTGCTCGGTGCCGTAATGTTCGGGCGCCAGGATAACGGCATTGCCGGGCTCCGGGTTGGGCATGGACGTATACGCCAGGCGCTTGGCGCCCGCCTTCACGGCGGCGCTGATAGCGGCCTTGTGCTGCTCGAGGCGCTGCCCGATGTCGAGCGTGGAAATAATCAGAACCTTCTCGGCGCCGGCGAAGGCCTTCGGGAGCGAAGCGGCATCCTTGAAATCGGCGGCGCGCACATCGACGCCCTTTGCCGCAAGGTCTGCGAGCTTGGAGGGATCGCGCGTGAGTGCGATCAGCCGCGTCTCATCTACTTTCTGCGTTTCGAGCAGATGGTGGATGACGCGGCGGCCAAGTTGGCCGGAAGCGCCTGTAACGAGAATTCCTTCTGCCATTTGAACGTCCTTGTCTGGCCCTTGCATGGGAGGGTAGTTTCAAAAAGAGAGCAGCACTAGAATAGGAATTGACCGGCAAGCGTAAAGGAGGCAGTTTGGCCGCACTTGGTTACCTGCGGGGAACTGGCCTGAAGGCAGGACAATGGACAAGCGGCCGATCGACCCGAAATCGAAGATCGAGATCTACCGCGCGACAAGCGGCGGGGTGGGCGATGGCTCGAAATGTCCAGTGCGCGACGTGATCGCCAATATCAGCGGCAAGTGGAATGCGCTTCTGATGGCGGCACTGGCTGAACGGTCCTACCGTTTCGGCGAATTGAGGCGGCTGGTGCCGGACATCTCGCAGCGCATGCTGGCGCAGACGCTACGCGACCTCCAGCGCGAGGGCTATGTGCACCGTGAGGTCTATCCCACCAAGCCGCCAAGCGTGGAATACTGTCTCACCGATCTCGGGCGCTCCTTGTTCGAGCCGCTTGATGAGCTGATGCATTGGGCCGAGCGCAATCACGGCGCCGTGCGGCGAGCGCGGCGGCGCTTCAACTCCGCCGTAGGCTAACGGGCCGGGATTTCGCTTCGCTCTCGGCATCGCGATTGTCGGAGCCCCCGCGCTATGAGAGCGCGTCGACAGGAGGAGCGCTCATGACCGCAGAGAAGTGGAAGCACAATGGCGTGCGCGTCATCCCGGGGAGCTCGTTCGATCCCAATACGCCGCAGACGCCGGGCATGGATCGCAAAGCGGTGATCAACTTCGCCCGCGTCGGCGCGCAGAAGATCTGGGCGGGCACCGTGACCATCAAGCCGGACGCCAAGACCGGCGCGCATCATCACGGCGCGCTGGAGAGCGTCATCTACGTGGTGAAGGGCAAGGCGCGCATGCGCTGGGGCGAGACGCTGGAGTTCGTGGCGGAAGCCGGGCCTGGCGACTTCATCTTCGTGCCGCCCTACGTCCCGCATCAGGAGATCAACGCCAGCACCGACGAACCGCTCGAATGCGTCGTCATCCGCAGCGACAACGAGGCGGTGGTGGTCAATCTCAACATCGAGCCGGTGGAGAAGCCGGAAAACGTCCGCTGGATCGACCCGATCCACCGGTCATGACGAACGCTAGGCCACCCGATAGTCCGCGACGACGTCGCCGACCCCGCGCGCGTGCTCGTCGTAGCGTTCGATGCGCCATGTCTCTTTCAGCCCCGCCTCGTACCACTCGACCATCGCCGGCAGCGCCAGGAGCCGGACGACATAAGCCATCGCGTCTCCGCCGAGCGGCAGGCCGTAGGTCTGTGCGCGGAACGCCACGGGGCAGTAAAACGCGTCGACATTGGAGAAGTCGCGCCCGGCGAGGAACGGCCCGCCGAACGTTTCGAGCCCGTCCGCCCAGAGCTCCTCCAGCCGCGACAGGTTCTCGTTGAGCTCCGGCGCGATCGCCGACAGCTTCACGCGGACGCCGCAGTTCATGTTGCAGATGCTGCGGAGCGTGGTGAAGCCGGAGTGCATCTCCGCCGACGCCGAGCGCGCCCAGGCGCGCGCCTTGGCGTCCTTCGGCCAGACGCCGACGTGGCGCTCGCCCAGATATTCGGCGATCGCGAGCGAATCCCACACGATCGCGTCGCCGTCGACAAGGCAGGGCACCTGGCCGCTCGGCGAGAAGCTCTTGAAGACGGTGCGCCCCGGCGCGGCGGCGGGGAACGGCGAGAGCTGCTCCTCGAACGGAATGCCGAGCGTCTTCATCAGCACCCATGGCCGGAGCGACCACGACGAGTAGTTCTTGTTGGCGATGTGGAGTTGGTACATGACGCCTCCCGCAGACGGCTGAGCGCGGAAGGCTTTGTCCGAGAGCGCCGGCCGGCGCAAGGGAAATGGAGGCGGCCGTGAGGATCGACGCGGGATGCCATTGAGCCTAACGATCCGCTCACCGGCAGCAAAGGCGGAAGAACGATGAGTTCCAAGACCCCGGCGAAGGAACCCCAGCCGGGAGTGCCGGCGCCCGCGCATCCGCGCGAACGGCGCGAGCCGCTCCCCTGGCAGCAGCCGAAGACGATCGAGGAGGACCCGCAAGCGCTGGCGCATATCCAGGCGATCCTGGCGTCGCCGAACTACCGCCTGGCGGACGAGGACGTGGACTTCCTGCATCGCTATGACGCGCGCGGCGTGCGCCTCCAGATGGATTATCTGAAGGCCGAGCTGCTGCTTGCCGAGCACGAGATCGAGCACACGATCGTCGTGTTCGGGAGCACCCGCATCTGCGAGCCGAAGGCGGCGCAGCGGAGAGTCGAATCCCTGCGCGTCGCGCTCGCCGCAGATTCCGAGAACGCAGGGCTCGCATATCGTCTTTCCGTCGCCGAGCGCATTCTGGCGAAGAGCCGCTACTATGACGTGGCGCGCGAGCTCGGGCGCATTGTGAGCGAGGCGAACCGAGACCGCAGCAAGGACCAGATCGTCATCATGACGGGTGGAGGCCCGGGGATCATGGAAGCCGCCAATCGCGGCGCCTTCGACCTCGACGCCAAGTCGGTCGGCTTGAACGTCAGCCTGCCGCACGAGCAATATCCGAACCCCTACGTCACGCCAGATCTCTGCTTCAATTTCCACTACTTCGCCCTCCGCAAGCTGCATTTTCTGCTGCGGGCGAGGGCGCTCGTCGCCTTTCCGGGCGGCTACGGCACCTTCGACGAGCTGTTCGAAATTCTGACTCTGATCCAGACGCGGAAGATCAAGCCGATTCCCGTCGTGCTCGTCGGCGAGAGCTATTGGCGGCGCGCTGTCGACATCGGGTTCCTTGCCGACGAAGGCGTCATCGATCTCGAGGATCGCGAGCTCTTCTGGTTCGCCGAGACGGCGCAGGATGTGTGGGACGGCATCCTGAGCTGGCACAGCGCCAACGGAACGCCTCTTTATCCCAGGCCCGAGTGAGGCACGATGTCGAAAGCATTTCCGCCGTTTGAAGTCACACGCCTCTTCGGCCGCCAGGCCGGTCAAGGGAGAGCATCGTGAGGCTCTCCTTCCACGGCGCCGACCGCGGCGTCACCGGCTCGTGCCACCTGGTTGAGTGCGCCGGCCGCAAGATTCTCGTCGATTGCGGCCTCTATCAGGGCGGCCACGAGATCGAGGAGGACAATGCCGAGCCCTTCCGCTTTGACGCCGCCTCGATCGACACCGTGCTTCTGACGCACGCGCATCTCGACCATTGCGGGCGCCTGCCGCTGCTCGTGAAGCGCGGTTTCCACGGCGAGATCATCACGACGGCCGCCTCGCGCGAGCTTGCGAGGCTCGTGCTTCTCGACTCCGCCCATCTGCAGGAGGAAGAGTTCCGTCACCGGTCGGGCAGAGCCGCACGGCACGGACGCAGGGGCGCCGGCGGCGAGCCGCTCTACTCCGTCGTCGATACGCTCAGAACCTTCGACTTCTTCGGCCGCAATGCGGATTACGGCAATCCGCTCGATCTCGCCGACGGAATCCGCGCAACGTTTCTCGATGCCGGCCACATCCTCGGCTCGGCCAGCGTCTTCCTCGAGCTTAAGGAAGGCGAGCATCGTTGCCGCGTGCTCTTCTCCGGCGATCTCGGGAATTCGGGGCGGCCGCTCCTGCGCGACCCCGCCACACCGCCGCCGAGCGACGTGGTGGTGATGGAGACGACTTACGGCGACCGGCTGCACAAGCCGCTGCCGCCGTCGATCTCCGAGTTCTACGAGGCGGTCGGCGACGCCTTCAAGCGCGGCGGCAACGTGATCATCCCGACCTTCGCCTTGGAGCGCGCGCAGGAGCTTCTCTTCTATCTGCGCGAGGGCACCGAGAAGGGGACTCTGGCGCGATCGATCCAGGTCTTCCTCAATTCGCCGATGGCGATCTCGGCGACGGAGATTTTCCGGCGCCATCCGGAGTGCTTCGATTCGCACACCATGGCGCTGTTCCAGGAGGGGCGCGATCCGTTCGGGCTTCCGGGTCTGCATTTCGTGCGCGAGACGGCGGACTCGATCGCGCTGAACAGGATTACCGGCGGCGCCATCATCATGGCCGGCTCGGGCATGTGCACCGGCGGGCGCGTGCGCCATCATCTGAAGCACAATCTCTGGCGCCATGACGCGAGCGTCATCTTCGTCGGCTTCGCCGCGCGGGGCACGCTCGCCCGTCAAATCATCGACGGGGCAAAAGAGGTGAGTATCTTCGGAGAGCGGATTCCGGTCCACGCGCGCATCCACACGATCAACGGCTTCTCCGCGCATGCCGACCAGGCCGAGCTCCTCGCCTGGCAGAAACAGGCCCGCGCAGGCCGCACCTTCCTCGTCCACGGCGAGGAGGAGACGATGCAGCACTTCGCGGCGAAGCTCGCGGGAACGCAGGTCGAAATGCCTGCGATCGGCCAGGCCTTCGATCTCTGAGCCGGATGTCCGGCCCGTGGACCCCCGCCTCAGCCAGATCACAGCATTTCATTGTTAATGTGAGTGGAAACGTCTACTTTGCCGGCCAGCTGAGCGTACCGATACCGTACGCTTGCCAACTTAAAATCGTTGCGGCCGATCGGTACCCTCCGTGCAGCCTCGTCAACTCGCCGGGAGGTCACATGCCGAATGCCAGCCCGTCTGCAGGCCAGACCACGATTGAGCCAAATCAGACTGCCGCCCTCGTACACTCTCCGGCCATCGCCTTCCTCGCGATAACCCACCTCCTGGCGTTGGCGAGCATTCCCTATCTGTACTTCTTTGGAATACACGCGTCCGAGCTAACCTTCCATCTTCTGGCCGCCGTCGCCGGTGGATTTGGAATCACTGCATTGTATCATCGCGCTTGGGCGCACAACGCAGTGGTTCTAGTTCGGCCGGTGGAATATGCGCTGGCCATTCTATCCACCTTCATGCTCCAGATGCCCGCCCGCCAGTGGATTTCGGCGCATCTCAAGCATCACAAGCATACGGATCACGATGATGATCCGTATAACATCGGCCGCGGCTTCTGGTGGGCGCACTTCGAGTGGATCATCTTTGGCCCGGAGTTACCAATTGAGCTACCGCGCCGTCTTCACGACAATCCGGTTGTACTGTGGCAAGAGAAGTACTATTGGCCCTTAAGCGTGTTGTTAAATCTGGTGGCACCAATTGGAATCGCAGTCGCCGCCGGATCACCCTGGTGGGGTGGGTTGCTTGTATCCGCACTGCGTTTGGTGCTCACGAGCCACGCTATCTACGGTGTAAACTCCGTCTGCCATACATGGGGTACGCGTCCTTTCACCAAGGAAGTCTCGGCTCGCGATGTCTGGTGGTTTCCCTTTGTACTAGGCGAGCAGTACCACAACTATCACCATACATTCCCGCGTGATTACAGGCACGGTGTCGACCGCTTCGCGTTTGATCCGACGAAATGGCTGTTAGCCGCGCTGACGCATCTCGGGTTGGCGGGCAATCTCGTTGCCGTCTCTGCGAGTACGGTCAATGCTGCAAGGAAAGCGGCCCGCGACGCGTAATAGACGGAGAATGCATGCCAGATGGGTCAGAGGCGAGGGAAAGGTTTCGCCGCAGGTGTGGGGCGGGAGCGTCTTCTAGGGACTGACGCCAAACCCGGCGAGGGCGTCGCGGCAGGCCGGATCGAGTCTCGCCCAGTGGACTTGAAGGCAAAAGAGCACATTGCCGTGGCCTATCGGCAGATTCGGACAGAGCAGTCGGAAATCGACCGCACAGGACCCGCCGGCAATGCGTAGCTCCTGGCGGAAGGTAAGCCTCGGCTCGCTGGCAGGCGGTTTCTCGGCCGTCGCAGCGGGCGCACTCGCTTCGCTGCTCTCGGCAGGCTTCGGAGCAGCGTTCTCGGTCGGTTTGGCCGCCGTCTCCGGTGCCACGGTCGACTCCGGCTCCACCGCCTCCACCGCCGATTTGCAAGCCGGTGAAAGGCTGTCGGAGTGCTGCTCGAGGCAAATTAGGGCATCCATGCCGCCGGTCGGGACGCCGGAGCAATTCTTCCGATAATCGCTGACGCAATTCGAGCGGATGGCCTGCTGCTGGGCCGGCGTCGGGGCTTCGGCAAGAGCCGGCACGATGGCCGAAAGCGATAAGCCGAATGTCAGGCAAACCAGGCGGGTCGTCCGCATTTCCGAAGTCCTCCTCGATATTGGACCGGCTAGAGCGAGATCGCCGCCACCGCAGCCGTCATGCTTTGAGGACTGTCGGCAGATTTTCCGACGTTTTTGAGACGCCCTCGGGCTCGCCGCTCGCGTTGCCGTTTGCGCGCGCACGGGTCACGCTTGGCAGCGCCGGCTGGATCGCGCCCGGTTGCTCGCCCGGCTCGCGAAAGCTAGAACCCCGCAGCTTCAATGAAAAAGACGGCAGGTATTGGCCGGCTGAACGAGCGGGAAGGGCAAGACATGCGCGTTTATTACGACCGCGACGCGGACGTGAATCTGATCAAGGGCAAGAAGGTCGCGATCGTCGGCTTCGGCAGCCAGGGCCACGCGCATGCGCTGAACCTGCGCGATTCCGGCGCCAAGGACGTGGTGATCGCGCTCCGCGAAGGCTCAACCTCCGCGAAGAAGGCGGAGGCCGCCGGGTTCAAGGTCATGTCGGTGGCCGACGCGGCCAAAGAGGCCGACCTGATCATGTTCTGCGCGCCCGACGAGCTGCAGGCCGACATCTACCGCGACCACGTGGCGAAGAACATCCGTGACGGCGCGGCGGTGGGCTTCGCGCATGGGCTGAACGTCCACTTCAACCTGATCGAGCCGAAGGCGAGCGTGGACGTCATCATGATCGCGCCGAAGGGGCCGGGCCACACTGTCAGGAGCGAGTATCAGAAGGGCGGCGGGGTGCCGTGTCTGATCGCGGTGGCGCAGGATGCGACCGGCAACGCGCACGATCTGGCGCTATCCTATGCCTGCGCCATTGGCGGCGGCCGCTCCGGCGTCATAGAGACCACGTTCAAGGAGGAATGCGAGACCGATCTCTTCGGCGAGCAGGTGGTGCTTTGCGGTGGGCTCGTGGAGCTGATCCGCGGGGGATACGAGACGCTGGTCGAAGCCGGATACGCGCCGGAGATGGCCTATTTCGAGTGCCTGCACGAGGTGAAGCTCATCGTCGACCTGATCTACGAGGGCGGCATCGCCAACATGAACTACTCGATCTCAAACACCGCCGAGTTCGGCGAATACGTCTCCGGCCCGCGCATCATCACCGAGGAGACGAAGGCGGAGATGAAGCGCGTGCTCCACGACATCCAAACCGGCGCATTTACGTCGAAATGGATCGGCGAGGTGAAGTCGGGAATGCCGATGTTCAAGGCGACTCGGCGCATGCACGACGCGCACCCGATCGAAGAGGTGGGCGAGAAGCTCCGCGCCATGATGCCTTGGATCAAGGCCAACCAGCTTGTCGACAAGGCCAAGAACTAGCGAATCCAAAAAAGCGAAAAGGGCCTCCCGTGGCGGTGGGAGGCCCTTCCTCGCTTTTAGCCGTTAGGCTTAGGCGAAGGGGGAATGGCAAACCCTGATCTTGCCGTGCTTGACGTAGGTGTTGGTGCCCGGGTTGTACGACGGGCCCTTGTGGTCGTAGCACCAGTCAACGTGCGCGGCCCAATTGTTGACGTAGACGCCGCCGCCGCCGTAGCCGTTGTCATATCCGTAGCCGTAGCCCGGACCCCAGCCAGGGCCAAAGCCGCCGAGGCCGATTGAGAAGTGGACGCCGCCGCCGCCACCTGCGCTGGCGGGCGCGGCCGTCGCCATAACGGCGATTGCGGTAAAGAGCGCGACGGAAGTGGTGGCCAGAATCTTTCTCATTTTCTTTCTCCCCAATTCGGTGCCCGCGTGGCGATGCACCCCTGTAGGACCTCGTTTTCGAAGACGCTTTGGTCTTCCTCGTTGCTCCGGGCGACGGGTGGTTCTCGTCTGCTTCGGTGAGGCAGGTTCTAGGCACGCTCCGCTTCCGCCCTCTTTCGTCGAAAGCGGAAAATGGTTTCGCCGAGCCGCGATTGTTTCCGCCGCGACTACGATTGTTTCGTGCGTATTGAGACGTTTTGCTGCAAACCCGGCCTCGCGCTGCGCTTCCTAGAATTCGAACGATTTCTTGCACCGTCCGCGCGGCTAGCCGGTCCCGCCGTCTTGCGCTACGCACGCGCCGATGCTGAGCCTCTTCGAAATCGCGGCGCTGCTTCTCGTGCTCTCGGCCTTCTTTGCCTGGGTCAACGTGCGCTTCATCGGCCTTCCGCAGGCGATCGGGCTCCTGGTGATGGCGCTCCTAGCGTCGCTTGCGCTGATTCTGATCGACGGCCTCTTTCCCGCTTCGAACATGCGCGAGACGGTGACTGCGGCGGTCGCGCAGATCGACTTCTTCGACACGCTGATGAACGGGATGCTCGCCTTCCTGCTCTTCGCCGGCGCGCTCCATGTCGACTTCAGTCTCCTGAGGAACGTGCGCTGGCCGGTCGGCGTGCTCGCCACGGTCGGCGTCTTGATCTCCACCGCGATCGTCGGCGTTGCGCTCTTCGGCGCCGCGCGCGCGCTCGGCGTCGATCTGCCGCTTGCCTGGGCGCTCGTCTTCGGCGCGCTGATCAGCCCGACTGACCCGGTCGCCGTGCTGTCGCTCCTGAAATCCGTCCACATCCCGGAGCGGCTGGAGATGAAGATCGCAGGCGAGAGCCTCTTCAACGACGGCGTCGGCGTGGTCGTGTTCAGCGTGCTTCTTTCGATCGCACTGCAGGGAGGCGAACCGAGCCTCGCGGAGGCGGCGGAGATCTTCCTGCTCGAGGCGGTCGGCGGGATTGTGCTCGGCCTCGTTGGCGCTGCGCTTGCGGTGCGCGCCATGCGGGCGATCGACGACTATCCGACCGAGATCCTGCTTTCGCTTGCGCTCGTCACCGGCCTCTACGCGCTCGCCTTGAAGCTCCACACGTCCGGGCCGCTTGCCGTCGTCGTGGCCGGGCTCCTGGTTGGCAATCGCGGCGCCGCGGTGGCGATGAGCGAGACGACGCGACGGCACCTCTTCGAGTTCTGGGAGGTGATCGATGAGCTCCTGAACGCCATCCTCTTCCTGCTGATCGGCCTTGAGGTTCTCGTCATCGGCATTCATCAGCCGTTTCTCGGCCTGGCGCTTGCGGCGATCCCGCTCGTGCTCGCCGCGCGCTTCATCTCCGTCGTGCTGCCGCTTAGCATCCCGTCCTTGCGGCGCGCGTTCTCGCGCGGCTCGGTAGAGGTGCTGACCTGGGGCGGCGTGCGCGGCGGCATCTCGGTCGCGCTTGCGCTTTCAATTCCGCCGGGGCAATTCCGCGAGCCGATCCTGATCGCCACCTACGCCGTCGTCATCTTTTCCGTCGTCGTCCAGGGCCTGACCATCCGCGGCCTTGTCCGCCGCCTCGATTTCGAATGAGGGACCATGCCGCGCCGCTACGAGATCTTCGATGTGTTCACCGACAAGCCGCTCGCCGGAAATCCGCTCGCCGTGGTCCTCGACGCGGAGGACCTTGAGAGCGAAGCGATGCAAAGGATCGCCCGCGAGTTCAACCTGTCGGAGACGGTGTTCGTGCTTCCTGCCGAGAACCCGGCGCACACGGCGGCGGTTCGCATCTTCACGCCGGCGCGCGAGCTTCCCTTCGCCGGTCACCCGACCGTCGGCACCGCCGTTTGCCTGGCGGCCGGTCGTTTCCGCGATCCGGGCCAACACGACGCGGTGATAGTCCTTGAAGAGAAGGTCGGGCCGGTCCGCTGCGGGGTGAAGGTCTCCGATTCGATCGGCTTCGCCGAGTTCGACTGCCCGAAGCTCCCGGAGCCGGCGGGGAAGGCGGCGCCAAAGGACCTTGCCGCCGCGGCGCTCGATCTCTCACCCACGGATATCGGCTTTGAGAACCACGTGACGAGCGTCTGGTCGGCCGGGGTGACCTTTCATTACGTGCCGGTCAGGAACATGGCGGTGCTTGCGCGTTCGAAGCCTAGCCGCACGAGCTGGACGCAGGCCTTCGGCAGCGACGGCGCATTCCTCTATACGCGCGAGACCGAAGGGCACGACCACGCCTTCCGCGCGCGGATGTTCGCGCCCGAGCACGGCATCGACGAGGATCCGGCGACAGGGTCCGCCGTCGCCGCGCTACCGGGCGCGGTGCACGAGTTCGACGCGCTGACCGACGGCGACCACGCCGCGATCATCGAGCAGGGCTTCGAGATGGGCCGTCCCTCGCTGATCCGGCTGGAGACTACAGTGGCCGGCGGCAGGCTCACGAATGTCCGCATCGGCGGAAATGCCGTTCGGGTCGCGGCGGGGACGCTCGCGGTTTGACGACCCTGACACGCCGTCATCCTCGGCCGGAGCGCCGAGGACCTAGAGGTGGCACGCACCGGCTTCCTGGGTTCTCGGGTCTCGCTGCGCTCGCCCGAGAATGATGTCGCGAAGGTGCCGGGCTCGTTTCCGTTGCGAAAAGCGGCGGAAGCCGGTAAAAAGCCTCCGCGAGTTATCGAGGGCCCCGGCCGTGCGGTTTGACGACCAGCACCGTTTCGACCTTCCCGCGCTGAAAGCGCGGAGCCTTCCGCTCGCCCTCGCTCTCCTTCTTAGGCGCCCCTGAAGCGCCGGCAGCCCGGGCTCGGAAAACGAGCCGCGCAGGGCGGGTCTTCAGGGGATGATAAAGAAAACCTGAGATGCGATACGCGGCCCGACGCGCCGCCCAGTTCCAAAAGGACATGAGCAAATGAGCGCAACCGAGAAAGCGCAAAGCGACGCCAACCGCGTAGTGATCTTCGACACGACGCTGCGTGACGGCGAGCAATGCCCCGGCGCGACGATGACCTTGGAGGAGAAGCTCGAGGTCGCCGACATTCTCGACGAGATGGGCGTCGACATCATCGAGGCCGGCTTCCCGATCGCCTCGCAGGGCGATTTCGAGGCGGTCGCCGAGATCGCGCGGCGTGTGAAGAAGGCCGTCGTAGCCGGCCTTGCACGCGCCATATCGGCCGACATCGCCCGCGCCGGCGAGGCTGTGAAGCACGCGAAAAGCCCGCGCATCCACACTTTCGTTTCGACCTCGCCTATCCATCTCGCCCACCAGATGCGCAAGGGCGAGGACGAGGTGATCGAGATCATCCAGGCGACCGTGGCACAGGCACGCAACCTCGTCGACAACGTCGAATGGTCGGCGATGGACGCGACCCGCACCCCGATCGACTATCTCTGCCGCTGCGTCGATCAGGCGATCCGCGCCGGAGCGACGACGATCAACCTGCCCGACACCGTCGGCTATGCGACGCCGGAGGAGTATGGCGCGATGTTCCGCACGGTGCGCGAGCGCGTGCCGAATTCCGACAAGGCGGTCTTCTCCGTCCACTGCCACGACGACCTCGGCCTCGCGGTGGCGAACTCGATCGCCGGCGTCGAGGCGGGCGCGCGGCAGGTCGAGTGCACCATCAACGGGCTCGGCGAGCGCGCCGGCAACGCGGCGCTCGAAGAAATCGTGATGGCGTTGAAGACGCGCGGCGACGTGCTGCCTTACAGGACCGGCATCGACACGACGCAGCTGACGCGCGCCTCGCGCCTCGTCTCCGCCGTGACCTCCTTCCCGGTCCAGTACAACAAGGCGATCGTCGGGCGGAACGCGTTTGCGCACGAGAGCGGCATCCACCAGGACGGGATGCTGAAGAATGCGAACACCTACGAGATCATGACGCCGGAATCGGTTGGAGTGTCGAAGACCTCGCTCATCATGGGCAAGCATTCCGGCCGCGCCGCCTTCAAGTCGAAGCTGAAGGAGCTCGGCTACCAGCTCGGCGACAATGCCATTGAGGATGCCTTCAACCGCTTCAAGGCGCTCGCCGACCGCAAGAAGCACGTCTACGACGAGGACATCGAGGCGCTGGTCGACGAGGAGATCGCCTCCGCGCACGACCGCATCCGCCTTCTCTCCGCGACGATCATCGCCGGAACGATGGGACCGCAATCCGCCACCATCACCCTCGACATCGAAGGCGAGCACAAGACGATCCAGTCGACCGGCAACGGCCCCGTCGACGCGATCCTGAACTGCATCAAGGCGCTCGTTCCGCATGAGGCGCAGCTCGAGCTCTATCAGGTGAGCGCCGTCACCGAGGGCACCGACGCGCAAGCCGAGGTCTCCGTGCGCCTGCAGGCCGCCGGCAAGACCTACACCGGCCGCGCCGCCGACACCGACACGCTCGTCGCTTCCGCCAAGGCGTATCTCTCGGCCTTGAACAAGCTTTCGGCGCGCCGCGACCGCATCCACGCGCAGGCGCAAAGCGCCTGAGGGCAACAGGACTTGTCTGAAGGCTGGCGCGGCGGATGCCGCACCTGAGCAGCTGTCCATCCACAACCCTCATCCTGAGGTGCAATGCCGGCGCGAGCCGGCATTGCCTCGAAGGACTAACCAGAAGGCGCGGGAACCACACCGGCGCGTGCTTCGAGGCTCGCGCAACCTGTCCTTGGGCCGGCCGAAGGCCGGACCCGAGGGTTCGCACCTCAGCATGAGGGGTGAGCGGCGTCAGAGCATCTCGCGCCGCAACGGAATGGATGCCACGGTCAAGCCGTGGCATGACGACAAGGTGGCTGCGATTCGACGACGCGGTTTCTTGGATCAGCAGAGGGCGGCGTGACCGAGATCGAGCCGCCCGGCGAGGCGTCGCGTGGGTCGCGCCTGCCGCTGATCGACGCGGCCCGCGGTATCGCCGTCATTGCGATGGCCGTCTATCACTTCTCCTGGGACCTTCGCTACGCCGGCTTCATGGCGGCCGACGTGGAGAGCGGCCTCTGGCAGCTCTTCGCGCGCTCCATCGCCGGCACCTTCCTCTTCATCGTCGGCGTCAGCCTCGTCCTTGCGGAGCGGAACGGCTTCAAGCCGAAACGCTTCCTGCGTCGCCTCGGCGTGCTTGCGGCGAGCGCGGCCGCGATCACGGTCGCGACCTGGTTCACCTTCCGTGACACGTTCATCTTCTTCGGCATCCTGCACAACATCGCGGTCACAAGCGTGCTCGGGCTCGTCTTCGTGCGGGCGCCGGTCGCCGTGACGATCGTCGCAGCGATCTTTGCCTTTGCCGCGCCGTCTTTCCTCTCCGCGCCGCTCTTCAATCATCCCGCGCTGATCTGGATCGGGTTCTCCACGGTGCTGCCGCGCACCAACGACTTCGTCCCGGTGTTCCCCTGGTTCGGCGCGGTGCTTTCCGGCGTTGCCGCGGCGCGGCTTTGGCCACGCCTTGGGCTCGACCGGGCCGCGGTCTGGCAGCATGTGCGCGTGCCTTCGGCGCTCCTCTTCGTCGGCCGCCACAGCCTGATCATCTATCTCCTGCACCAGCCTGTTCTCTTCGGGCTGGTCGATCTCGCGGCTTGGCTCCATCCCCCCGATCTTCTCAGCTTCGAGCCGGTCTATCTCGAAAACTGCGCGGCCTCCTGCGCGGAGTCGGAGGTTGATGCCGACATTTGCCAGAAGACCTGCAGCTGCATCGCCAAGCGAGCGCAGGGGGAGGGGCTTTGGGGCGACCTGATGCGCCAGAGCATGAGCGTAGAGCAGGAAATGCGCTACTTCACGCTGGTCGATGAATGCCGCGCTGCAGCGGAGCCAAAGTAGTCGGCATCACCGGGTCTTCGGCGGTGACGAACTTGTCACCGCCCGTGATTGGCTCGCAGGCCGCGTGCGGGCGCAGGATGCAATGGCTCGCCCGCTCGCGCGACGGATGCGATGGCGCGGCAATGAGCATCACGTTTTCCGTACAGGAGGAATGTCAATGCGCATCGTCCTTGGCCTTTCGGCCGCTCTTTTGGCGCTTTCCGCAAGCGCTGCCTTCGCCGCAGAGCCTGCCATGGTGATGGATTCCAGCATGGGCAAGATCTACTCGGATTCGAAGGACATGACTCTCTACACCTTCGACAAGGACGAGAAGGGCAAATCGAACTGCTACGACCAGTGCGCGGTGAACTGGCCGCCCTTCGCGCCCGCGGCGGATGCCATGGCGGAGGGCAACTGGACGATCATAGACCGCACAGACGGCACCAAGCAGTGGGCCTATGACGGCAAGCCGCTCTACACCTTCATCCAGGACAAGAAGCCGGGCGACATGACCGGCGAAGGCAAGGCGAACGGCACCTGGCACGTCGCCAAGGCCGAATAGCCTCCTGCACGCACGAGAGGGGCGGCGCCTCGCGCCGCCCTATTACGCTTCGAGGCGCTTCGCCGGAGCCGGGGCGTCGCCCGACCCGACCACGTGAACGACGCGCTGCGGGAAGGGGATCGTGATCCCGGCCGCTTCAAGCGCCTTCTTGCCTTTCTGCGTCAGGTCCCATTGTGTGTCCCAGAACACCGAATTGGGCGCCCAGGCACGGAGCTGCAGCACAACCGAGCTGTCCCCGAGACTGAGCGGCACTACTGCGACCGGCGGATTCTTCAGCACGTTCGGATGCGCTTCCGCCATTTCCTTCAGGACGCGGCGCCCCTTGGCGATGTCGTCCTCATAGGCGATGCCGAACGGGAGCAGCACCAGCCGGGTCGGGTTGCGGCTGTAATTGGTGAGCGTCGTGTTCCAGAGTTGCGAGTTCGGCACGAACTTGAAGATGCCGTCCCACGTCGTCATCCGCGTGCCGAAAAGCCCAAGCTCCTCCACCGTGCCGGCGACGCCGCTCACCTCGATGTAGTCGCCGATATCGAAGGGCCTGAGCCACAGGAGCATGATGCCCGCGGCGACATTCGACAGCGTGCCCTGCAGGGCGAGGCCGATCGCAAGGCCGGCGGCGCCGAGCACGGCAAGCAGCGACGTCGTCTGTACGCCGAGCTGTCCGAGCGCCGCGACGAAGACCAGGATCAGGATCGCGTAGCGGATGACGGCCGCAAAGACAGGAACCGCAGTCGCGTCGACGCCGCGCGTGCGGGTAAGCAGGCGCCGAGTCAGGCGCGCGGCCCAGGTCGCCGCGAAGTAGCCCACAACCAGCAGCACGAGGCCCGCGACAAGCCGCGGCATGAAGTCCGATGCCCACGACCACACGACCGTCGCGAACGCGCTCAAATGTTCTGGCGCCTGCGTCACGTCCATCGGCGGGCCTCCCAACGCCGATCCCGCGAATGCGGCATGAGCCGCCGGATGTCAAATCTAGTAGGGCGCCTCCACGTGCCCGAGGTTCACGTAGACGCTCTTTCGCTCGCTGTAGAAGTCGAGCGCCGCAAGTCCGTTCTCGCGTCCGAGCCCCGACTGCTTCGATCCGCCGAAGGGCATCGCGACCGGCGTCAGGTTGTAACTGTTGATCCATACGATGCCGGCTTCCAGTGCCGCAGCCACACGATGAGCGCGGGCAAGATCGCGCGTCATCAACCCGGCCGCGAGCCCGAACGGCGTGTCGTTGGCGCGCGCCGATCACCTCCGCCTCGTCGTCGAAGGGAAGCACGCTCATCAGCGGGCCGAACACTTCCTCGGTGACGATGCCGATGTCGTCGCGGCAGGCATCGAAGACCGCCGGGCTCATGAAATTGCCGCGGGCGAGCGCTCCCTCCGTGAGCCGCCGCCCGCCGGTCAGGAGCTTCGCGCCCTCCGCCTCGCCGCGCGCCACATAGGCGAGCACCTTCTCAAGATGCGCCGCGGAGATCAGCGGCCCCATCTGCGTCTCCGGATCGAGCGGGTCGCCGACCTTGATCTTCTCGGTCCGCGCCACGAGCTTCTCCAGAAACGCGGCGCGCACGCGCTCCTCCACGAACACGCGCGTGCCGTTCGAGCAAATCTCGCCCTGTGTATAGAAGTTGCCGAGGATTGCGGCGGAGACGGCGTCGTCGAGGTCGGCGTCGGCAAAGACGATCAGCGCCGACTTGCCGCCGAGCTCCATGGTGACGTGCTTCAGCGTGCCGGCGGCGGCGGCCATGACCCGTTTTCCCGTCGGCACCGAGCCGGTGAGCGAGATTTTGGCGATCCCCGGATGTGTCGAAAGCGCCGCGCCGATCTCGCCCGCGCCGAGCACGACGGAGAGGAGCCCGGCGGGCGCGCCCGCTTCCTCGACGATCTTCGCAAGCTCGACTGCCGTGACCGGCGTCAGCTCGCTCGGCTTGAAGATCATGGCGTTGCCGGCGGCAAGCGCCGGCGCGCTCTTCCAGCTCGCGATCTGGATCGGGTAGTTCCACGCGCCGATCCCGGCGCAGACCCCGAGCGGCTCGCGCCGCGTATAGGCGAAGGCGCTTTCGCCGAGGGGAATGTGCTCGCCGTGGATCGCCTGCGCGAGCCCGGCGAAGAACTCGAAGCAATCGGCGGCAGAGCCGATATCCGCCTCAGGCGCCTCCTGGATCGGCTTGCCGGTGTCGAGCACCTCAAGCCTCGCAAGCTCCATCTTGCGCTCGCGCAACAGCGCCGCGACGCGGTTCAGGATGCGCCCGCGCTCCGCGGCGGGAAGCGCGACCCACGTGCGCTGCGCGCTTTTGGCCGCCGCCACCGCCTCGTCGACAAGCCCGGCGTCCGCCGCTGCGACCTCACGCAGAACCTCGCCGGTCGCCGGGTCGATGTCGGGGAAGCGTGCGCCGTTTTCGGGCGCGCGGTCGGCGCCGGCGATGCGGGATTTCAAGAGCGAAAGAGGGGGCAAGACGGGCTCCTCGAAGCGGCAATGGGCGGCGCGCCGGCGGGGCGCGGCCGCGAGCCTTGCGGATATGCGGTCGCATCCCTATAAAACCGCGCGCGCTAAGGGTGTATAGCTCAGTTGGTAGAGCAGCTGACTCTTAATCAGCGGGTCACAGGTTCGAGTCCTGTTACACCCACCAATCTTTTCAATGACTTACAGAAAAATACGCCTGCGCGGCTCCAGATTTTTCAACAATCTTTCAACATTCTGCCCGAAGGGGTCCGCTCTTGCACCGATGGGGCTACTCTGGCCTTGCTGTGACCCCCGCTTGTCATCCGGCTGACGCGAGAGTCCTTGGCTGAGATTGGCGCTCTTGCGCCGAGGGAGCAACAGGCGATCGGCGGAGCTGGTCGGGGTTGCGCAGCCGATCGTCTGTTGCGGTGAAAGTGGCGGCGTAGGCCGCCGGCGTCAGGTAGCCGAGCGAGGAGTGCGGACGCCGCTGGTTATAGCTGACGGCCCATCTGGCGATGACAGCCCGGGCGTGATCGAGATCGTAGAAGATCGTCTCGTTCAGGAGCTCGTCGCGCATGCGGCCGTTGAACGCTTCGCAAATGCCGTTCTGCATTGGCTTTCCCGGGGCGATGAAGTGCCAGGACACGCCGGCAGTCTGCGTCCATGCAAGCATGGCGTTCGAGGTGAACTCGGTTCCATGATCCGAGACGATGAGGTCGGGCTTGCCCCGTCGGCGGATGAGGTCACTCAGCTCGCGTGCCACGCGCCGCCCTGAGATCGAGGTGTCCGGGATCGCCGCCAGGCACTCCTTGGTCACGTCGTCGACGACGTTCAGGATGCGGAAGCGCCGCCCCGAGCCGAACTGGTCGTGGACAAAGTCGATCGACCAGCGCGCGTTCGGCCTCACCTCGACGAGGAGCGGCGCGCGCGTTCCAGTGGCGCGCTTGCGTCCGCGCCGGCGGCGGACCGACAGGCCTTCCTCGCGATAGAGCCTCTGTGTCTTCTTGCGGTTCACGACACGTCCCTCGTGGCGCAGGAGCACGTGCAGCCGCCGATAGCCGAAGCGCCGTTGCTCGGCGGCAAGCTCGCGCAGCCGCGAGCGCAGTTCGGTATC
Organism: uncultured Alphaproteobacteria bacterium; assembly: GCA_963761005.1. Lineage (GTDB taxonomy): Bacteria > Pseudomonadota > Alphaproteobacteria > Rhizobiales > Afifellaceae > DASWJZ01. The sequence continues at coordinate 388,063 of CAVXFK010000008.1, read as the reverse complement.
AGCCGGTCGCCGTGACCGATAGCGGACCATCTTGCGGTCCGCCCGGATCACTTGGCACGCCCGCCGCTCGCTCATCTCGTAGGCTGTGGTGAGATAGGCGACGGTCTCCCGCTTGGCGGCGGGCGTTAGAATTTTTTTGAGAGAAGATCCTTCAAGGCGACGTTGTCGAGCATGGCGTCGGCCAGGAGCCGCTTCAGCTTGGCGTTCTCCTCCTGCAGGCTCTTCAACCGCTTCGCCTCCGAGACATCCATCCCGCCGAACTTATGGGATGGTCCGCCCCCTCCAGCGCCGCGCTAGGTTGGGCCCGGCGATAACGCGATGGAGGAAGCTGATGAGCGTCACTACGATCGGCATTGATGTTGGCAAGACCTGGTTCCACCTGATCGGCTTTGACGACAGAGGGGCGGTTGTCGCGCGTGAGCGCTTTAATCGCGGCCAACTGCTTCGCTACATGTCGAAGGTTGATCCCGCACTCGTGGGTATGGAGGCATCGTGTGGCAGCCATCACCTTGCCCGCGATCTCATCGCCCTGGGGCACGATGCACGTCTCATGTCAGCTAAGTTCGTCCGGCCCTTCCTGAAGGGTAACAAGAACGACTACCTCGACGCCGAGGCAATCGCGGAAGCCGTCCAGCGCCCGACGATGAGGTTCGTTCCGCTAAAAACGATCGAGCAGCTCGATCTTCAAGTGATCCATCGGATCAGAAGCGGTCTCATCAGTCGCAGAACGGAAGTTATCAACCAGATTCTGCTCATTCCTACAGGATCGCGGCATCACCATCGCGCCGGGTCCCTCCGTCTTGGCTCGGAAGCTTCCAGAGCTCCTTGGCGACGACGAAGGGCGACTTACAACCGGAATGAAGCGACTGCTGACGATGCTCCGCGACCAATGGTCGGCGATCAATGTGCAGGTGGAGGAACTCGAAGCTGAACTTCGAGCCGTTGTCGAGGAAGATGACGCGTGCGGGCGCTTGGCATCCATCCCGGGTATCGGCGCCATCACCGCGACGGCAATCGTCGCTGCAATCGGTGACGGCCATATGTTCAGATCGGACGTTACTTCGCGGCCTGGCTCGGCCTAGTCCCCCGTCAGCATTCGACTGGTGGGCGCTCAACACTGCTCGGTATCAGCAAGCGAGGCAACTCTTACATCCGAACCCTGTTTATTTACGGCTCTCGATGCATGCTGAGGTTCTTCAAAGATCCGTCGACAGCGGTCGGAGTGTGGGTCACGCAATTGAAGGCACGAACCCACGCCAACGTCGCTGCGGTCGCACTGGCCAATAAGCAGGCCCGAACCGCGTGGGCCCTGCTTACGCAGGGCACGTACTACGAGATCTCACCCATGGCGTAGCCACGCCTGAAGGTCACCGATGTCTGCGAGCGCAACGAAAGGATGATGGACCAACGGTCAACCGGCGTCTCCCGAGAACCCGATGGAAGGAGCGGCCGCTTCGCAGGCCGGGTTACTTAGCTGGGACGGGGACGCGCGAATCCCATCATGGCCAGGAGCAAGAGCTCCACAAACAGGCCGGATAGATTGATGCAGACCACGCGGTTCAAAAGCCAAAATGCTCTTGCGGACAGGGGGCGGACCATAGATCGCCTTCCAGGCATAGAACGTCGCGCTGCTGATACCGTGCTTGCGGCAGACATCCGCTGTCGACATGCCCGCCTCCTGCTCCCGCAAGACGGCGATGACCTGCTCCTCTGTAAACCTCGATCGCTTCATGGTCCGGTCCTTCCTTCGGTCCGGACTCTAGCCTCATCTGGAGCAAAACGCGGGGGTCACAGCAATGTCTTCACCGCTTGACTGCTCAGTCGGTCGTCAGTCCTGGACAACACCGTCTGGGCTGTCGCTGTCCGAGCGAGCGCGATCGCGTCGAATTGTTGGGAGGACCAGGCAGTATCGCCCTCCAATACGCCATCGACAAACCCTGTTTCCCTCGATCACGGCTTTTCCGGAAACAGTCCGGGCATCCAGCGGGAGGCCAGCGTGGCGGGAATGTCAACCGCAACGGTGCGCGGGTTGTTTCGGCAGTGAGCACGCCTTTCTCGATCAGGCTTGAGACGATGCGGCGGGCTTGCCGGTCTCCAGTCCCGACGATACCCGGCACGTCGCCTCGGGGGAGTTCGCCGCGATACAGTACCGCCTCTAACACGTTGCCGGCCTTCGGCGGCAGTTGGTCGAACCTGATCTCTTCTTCGGCCCAAAGCAGCATGCGAGTGCGTAGTCTGTCCGGTTGCACGAGCTCTTCCATGAATTTCACCTGGTCGATGCAGGTGTGCAGGAAGAACGCCGTGAATTCCGCAAGCGCTTCCTCGCTCAGATGACCGCGCCCGTCGAGATCGTTGCGACGGGGAGGTCACATGCCGCCAGATGGTGCTTGTACTCTTCGACATTGCGGGCAAGACCGCGTGCGATCGACCACGCGCCGCCAGTGTCGAGCGCTTCTCTGAGCACCGCATAGGACATCAGGCGCATGACGCGTCCGTTGCCATCCGTGAACGGGTGAATCCATGCGAGCCGGTGATGGGCGGTGGCGGCTGCGAGGATCGTGTCGGTCTTGCCGAGCTTCGAATAGATATCTTCGAAGCGCTGCATGAAGCGCGGTACGGCGCCGGGACTGACCGGGACGTGGCGGCCCACCTGCACGTCGCGTGTACGATACGCGCCAGGCGCAACTCGGACCTGTTCGCCGGTGCTTTCCAGCGTCAGCCGGAGCAGGTCGTTGGGTAGCAACTCGCAGAAGCGGCGGTGGAGTTCTCTGATGCCGGCAGCTGTGAAGGCACGCCCGTCGATGTAGCCCTCATCAATCCATTGCTGGACGGCGATGTGGGCTCTGGCCTCCAACTGGAGGTCACGCTGTTTCGGGTCGTCACTGTAGTCATTGTTTAGGGCGCGTTCGATATCGATCGGATGGGTGTCGTGCCCTTCGATGAGGTTGCTGTAATAGCAATTCATCGCGCGCACGAGATCGGCCAGCGCGGTCATCACCCCGTCCGGCAAACTGTTGCGGAACCTGGCGGCGCGCTGGGCGAGTTCCAACGCCAGATCGGTCAGTTGGGAGCGGGACTTGGCGCTTTCGGATATGGTCAGGGGCTCCATCAGGCCGATGGATTCACCCCTATCCAAGCCCAGTTCAATGTCCGCTTCTGTGTCCGATTTCGATTTATCCATATTTGGAATGATATCAGGTATTTGGTGTGAGTGCCAACTTCTCGTGCGCCCGCTTAAAAGTCCGCTTAGCAGGCCGCTTTTTTCTTGCCTTTCAATACGCTTTCAGGTAGAGAGGCCAAAGGCTTACAGGCAGATTTGTTATCGCGCTTCGCGATATATGAACCAATGTCACGGAGCGTTGCTTCCCGATGATCCTTATTGCGCGATCCGTCTATATGATGTGACGTGCATGTGACGCTTAAGAGTGCCTGTAAGCCTTTAATTTCACGCAGGAATTGGGCTTGTCATACTCAAGAATTTGAAAGAAGCCTCGTCGCTCGCGGACCTTGCCGCCATACTCGGATACAAGCCGAGCGCGCTGGCCTATATCGTCTACAAGATCCCGGACGCACAGAAGTATACGAAATTCACAATCCCGAAGAGGGGAGGTGGCGAGCGTGAAATATGCGCGCCCATAGAGCCGCTCAAAACGCTGCAGCGCCGGCTCGCCAATGTCCTCTATGCTTGCAGGGACGAGATCGATGAAGAAAGCAAACGGCGGCCGCTATCTCACGGCTTCCGCAGAAAGCTGTCGATCGTCACCAACGCCCGCCGGCACAAGCGGCGCCGGTATGTCCTCAATCTCGATCTGCAGGACTTCTTCCCGACCTTCAATTTCGGAAGGGTGCGAGGCTTCTTCATCCGCAACAACAGCTTCGAGCTGAACGAGAAGGTGGCGACAGTCATTGCGCAGATTGCGTGCTTCGAAAACATGCTCCCGCAGGGCAGCCCGTGCTCGCCGGTCATCTCCGATCTGATCGCTCACCTGCTCGACGTACGGCTCGCTCAGCTCGCCAAACAAAACCAGCTCACCTATTCCCGTTACGCCGACGATCTGACGTTCTCGACAAGCCAGAGGGCGTTCCCGTCCACCGTTGCGGTGCCTGTTGCTGACGGAAGTCCGCAATGGGTGCCGGGCGAGGAGCTCATAAAGACCATCGAGAAGGCAGGCTTCATCATAAACCCCGGCAAGACCCGGATGCAGTTCAGGATGAGCCGTCAGCTGGTTACCGGACTGACGGTGAATGCCAAGGTCAATATCCGCCCCGAGTACTATCGGTCGGCACGCGCGATGTGCCACACACTCTTCGAGACAGGCAGCTACTATCGTCCCGCAGATGCCGCATCTGAAGGCGGGGACGAAACGGACGACAATGCCGCACCGGAACCGGTAACTTCGCTCTATCCGCTCGAAGGCATCCTCGGTCACATTCATCACGTCAAAGACACGATCGATGAGCGCGATGAACCCGAGAAGAGAAAGAATTCCATGGCGGCCAGGCGGCTCTATGCCCGTTTTCTGAAGTACCGCTATTTCGTCAGGCTGGACCGTCCGCTTATCGTCTGCGAGGGCAAGACCGACAACATCTATCTTAAATATGCCATCCGCAAGCTGACCGCATTCCACCCAAAGCTCGGTTCGTGGGAAGGAGACTTTTTCAAGAGTGCCGTGGCATTCTTCAATTACAGCAACCGGGCGCACAAGCTTCTAGAGTTGGGTGGCGGTGCCAGCGATCTGAAATACTTCTTTATCAAGAAACGATACGGGCAGGACATACAGGGCTTCAAGCACCGGCCCCTGTTGCATCCTGTCATTGTCCTGATCGACAATGACGATGCTTCCAAGCAGATATTCCAGACGCTCAAGGAAAACTACGGCATCACGGCCGAGCTGGCCTCGCCTGAGCCATTCTTTCACGTCGTCGGCAACCTGTATCTCGTCAAGACACCTGCGAAGGGCGCGAACGGCATGTCATGCATCGAGGATTGCTTCGATCCCGAGCTGCTTAAGACCGAACTGGACGGAAAGAAGCTCAATCTGAAGAAGGAGCACCGCGCCGATGGCGAATACGGGAAGTTTGTTTTTGCTGAAAAGGTCGTGCGTCCGCATGCAGACAAGATCGACTTCACAGGATTTGCGCCACTCCTTGAGCGCATCGCCGCCGCTATCGACCACTACAAGCCGCCGGCCCCGGCGGCGCCCGAAGCGCCGTCCTAGTCTAGCGCAGCACGGACAACCCGCGTTGTTCGTCTCAGAGAAGGAGCGCGTCGTCACGCTCGAAAGTCCAGTCCAAGAATGACCCGCTTCGCTCACCCGCTGACGGCCCGGTTCACTGTCGCAAATCCGCGCCGCGGCGCAAGCCAGTGAACTTCTGATCAAACGCCGGGCACAGACAGGTTGCGGCGGGCGCCTTCGAGGGCGATTGCCGGGTCTTCGTTGAAGGGGCGCGCAAGAGTCGCGATCACTTCCTCGGCTGCGAATATCCGGTTGCGGCCGTGGCCGGTGCGCTCCCTGACGATGTGAGCCTCTTCAAGTGCGTTAAGGGCCGTTGAGGCGGCCTGGAACGAAACATTGAGCTGATCGGCCAGCGTGCGGGCCGTGACGATCGGCATGCGCGTCAGCACATCGATGGCGCGGGCGGCCGAGGAGCCTTTGCGGGATTTGCTCCTGCTTTGCCAGATATCGGGAAGGCCGGCGATCACCGCCTTGCTGGTGCGGTCCTCTTCGTCCGAAGCGATCACGGCCTTCGATACGAAAGAGGTGATCGGGCCGTACTGCAATTGCTTCTGTGCGCTCTCGAGGGCCTTGCGGTAGTCCTCGCGGTGGGCTTCGACAAAGCCCGAGAGATAGAGCGGCAACCGTCCGGCAGCCGCCATCTGCAGCGGCCAGAGAATACGTCCCATGCGGCCGTTTCCATCGCTGAAAGGGTGGATCGCCTCGAAATGCGCATGCCCGATTGCCATGCGCACCGGCAGCGCCATGCCCATACCGGCGTCGCCCAGTTCGATGAGGGTTTCGTTGCGCATCCATGACATCACATCTTCAAGGCAGCGCGTGACATGCTCCGGCGGGGCCGGGTTATAGATCGCTTCTTCCTTGCGTCCGGCTGCGCCGATCTGGACGACATCGCCCGGCAGGCCCGGTTTGCGCAGCCGCCCCGCGACCCCCTGGAAACGGGGGTCTTTACTCATCACCAGCTTGTGCAGCTCGCAGACAAGTTTTGCGGTGAGGGCGGCAAGGCCGCGCTGTTCTATCCGGCTAAGGCCGTACTCCAGCGCCGCCGCATAGCCGCGCACCGAGGCGTGCTCCGACTTGCCTTCGCCCTCATCATAGACATCGCCGGGTGTCAGCGCGTTATCGACCGTCGACCAGGTGCCTTCCATGCGTGAAGAAGACACGGCTTCGCGGCGGGCAAAGAGATAGGCGGCAAGCTTGTCGAGATCGGACGCCTCTGTAAGCGGCGGCCGGTTCTGCAATATGGTATTGGCCTTGCCGATCAGCCCGGCTTCGAGGCCGTGCGGCACCTCTTCCGGCGGGGGCGGCGGCACGACGAACCAGATATTCTCGTAGCCGTCCTTGTTAACGCGCATGACTCCGTAGCCCCGCTCCGCCGAGTAAGGCTGCCTGAGTTTGCCTGTGAGTTCGTCCCTGCGCATCGAATTCTAAAACCTTGAACATAAATCTTTAATTCAAGGATAACACAAGAAGCTTGAATTTGGAAATCCGTATTCAAGCTTGACACTCGTTCCGGCAGAGCCCGCAGATGCGGGCCGCCGGCCCCGGCGGGAGAGCCCGCGCGCTAGCGCGGGCCGAAGCCGGGCTTCGGTGCCAGAGCGCTTGTCAGTTGCCTGCGGATGTTCTGCAGGTTGGCGTGTGCGCTCCTGAGCTCGTTCGAGCCTTCCGGCAGTTCCGGTAGTGTTTTCGCGATGCTGTTCAGCAGGGCCGACAGTTCGCCGCTCGTGCAACGGGCCAGTTCGCTTTGTGACAATACTCTCATTTGATCCTCCTTTTCGGTTCCGGCCGCGACCGCCGCGGCCTTGATGGCCACGGGTTTGCGACTTGTCCGGCGGGCTGCACCGCCAAATCCCCTTTGGAGCCCGCTTGTTTCTCTTGTGCGCGCCCGATGCCAGGAAACGCGTGAAGAACGCGACCGGCGCGGGCGCGGGCGAGTCGTTTCGCCCGTGGAACCGCGTCTGCCATGTCTGGCGAGGACATACAACCTATGCTCTAGTAGTATCCAATGCACAACCGAGTCGCAGCCCTGCTTGGCGGCGTCGGCCTTTTCGCCGGGCTGCTCGGATTCGTCGGAGCGGCGCTTGCGCCGGATGGCGGCGCGAGGGGCCCCTGGGGCCTGGTGATGGCGCTTGGGTTGATTGCCTTCTTCCGCTCCGTCTTCCGGACCCCGCAGCGGCCCGACCGCCCATCGTGAGGTGAGTCGCCTATTTCCGCGGTGGAGGCGCTTGAGCCGAGCCTTCGCCCGGGGCTAGTTTGCCGGCGCTCGGGGGCAGTCGCCGCTTGGGCTCGGGGGTTTGCCGGTGGCGCGTGACCTTTGGAGGTCGCCGGCGGCTGAAAATCCGCTTCTTTTCGGTTGGCCGGCAGCCGCCGGTCTCGTTGGCATGGGCTAATGCATGAGCGTTCTCGTCACCGGTGCGGCAGGCTTCATCGGCTACCACGTCGCCCGCCGGCTCGCGGAGCGCGGCGAGCGCGTGCTCGGCCTCGACAATCTCAACGACTTCTACGGCAAGGAGCTGAAGCGCCGGCGCCTGGCGCAGCTTTCGACCTTTCCGAACTTCGAGTTTCACGAGGTCGAGCTGACCGACCGGGCGGCGCTCGCCGAGGCGGTCAAAGGCACGCCGATCCGCTCGGTCGTCCACCTCGCGGCACAGGCGAACGTGCGCTATGCGCTTGAGAACCCGCACGCCTACATCGACTCAAACGTCGTCGCGCACCTGAACGTCCTCGAATATTGCCGCCACGCCGTTGCGCCGGAGAACGTCGTCTACGCCTCGTCGAGCTCCGTCTACGGGCGCGGCCACGAGGTGCCCTTCCGCGAAGGGTCCAACACCGATCACCCGACTTCGATCTACGCCGCGACGAAGAAGTCGCAGGAGCTTATGAGCGAGGTTTATGCCGATCTCTTCAAGATACCGCTGGTCGGGCTGCGCTTTTTCTCCGTCTACGGGCCATGGGGCCGGCCCGACATGGCCTATTGGCTGTTCACCGAGGCGATCCTGAAGGGCCGCCCGATCCGTGTCTTCAACAACGGCGAGATGCAGCGCGACTTCACCTATATCGACGACGTCGTCAGCGGCATCGTGGCCGCGAACGACAATCCCGCCGAGCCGGACGGCGTGCTCCACCGCGTCTACAATCTCGGCAACAATCGGCCGGTCTATCTCATGCAGATGATCGCGATGCTCGAGGAGCTGATCGGACGGCGCGCCGAGATCGAGATGCTGCCGATCCAGCCGGGCGAGATGACCATCACCTACGCCGACATCTCGCGCGCCGAAGCGGATCTCGGCTACCATCCGCGCACCCCGCTCGAGGAGGGGTTGAAGCGCTTCGTCGACTGGTATCGGCGCTATACGCGATAGACGCGGTATCAGAGGTCAAACAGCGCCTTGATCTTCGGCCAGCGCACAGCCGGGTGCCGCGCAATCGTTAGAAACAAATCATCGAGAAGCGCCCAGCTTTCCGATTCGTGCACGCGGTGGTGCGTGAGGATGCCGATCGGCTCGTCTCTGCCTTCGAGCCGGCGCGCGAGCTCCGTTGAAAGCGTCGCATAGGCCTCGGCGCGGTGAAGCGGCCGGCGCGTCGGGTGCCAAGCGAAGATGTCGAGATGCGTATTGACCTGATGCGCCGCGCCGGCCGGGGCAGGGCCAAAGGTCGAGAGGCCTGAAAGTCCGACCTCGTCCAGCGCCGCGCACACATTTTCGGCGATGCGATTCCAGGGCGGCACGAGGACGGGGAGGGAATGCGGGAACAGCGCGCGGAGCCGATCACGGCCGCGGCGAAGCTCGTCGAAGACATCTGAGGGCGGACGCTTTCCGCCGAGCTCGATCTTCTTCTCGCCCTCGGCCGCGTGGTTCTTGTGCTGCCAGCCGTGCTGCAGCACGGCGACCCGCGGCTCCGGCGCAAGCCGCTCAGCAAGAGCCCGCGTCGCGCCCTTCGGAATGACCGCGAGCGCTAGCGGCAGCTCGTGATGTTTCGCCAAAGCAAGCAATTGCTCGAGCGGAGGGGTCGCATCCTCAGCATCGTCGTCGCGCCACCAGAATTCGATCTTTCGCGATCGTTCCGCCGCCTCGTCGAGCAATGCGACGAAGCGCTCGCGTGCCACACCGCCGTTGAGGTCGACGCTCATGCCGCCTGCCGGCGCGTGCGCGAGGCGCGGAGCCGCTTGGCGACGAAGTCGATGCCGGGTTCGGACGAGAAGCGCGCACGCACGTTCTTCGCGCCCGCCGCCGCGAGACGAAGCCGCAGCACCGGATCGTCCATCATCTTGCGGATGGCTCCCGCGAGCGCCTTCGGATCGCGTTCACCGACCAGCCAGCCGGTCTCTCCGTGCGTGATCAGCTCAGGGATGCCGGAGACGTTCGTCGCGACAACTGGCACGGCAAAGGCCTGCGCCTCCATGAGCACGTTCGGCAGCCCGTCGCGGTCGCCCGAGCGCGTGAGCCTTGAGGGAAGCACGAAGAGGTCGGCGCGCTTCAAGAGGTCGAAGATGAAGGCGCGATCCTGGCTCCCGTGCCAAGTGACGCGATCTGCGATTCCGAGCCGCGTGGCCTCCGCTTTGAGTTGTTTGGACAGCACGCCGCCGCCGGCATGCTCGAAGCGCCAGCTCCTGTCGTCGCGAAGCCAAGCGAGCGCATGAAGGAGATCGGAATAGCCCTTCTTCTCCACGGCGCGGCCGACCGAGACGATGGTGAAGGTTCCGCCTTCACGCACCGTCCGCTTCGGCGGTGCCGGAAAGCGTGAGAAGTCGAGCCCGTGATAGACGAGGTCGATCTTCTCAGGCGAGGGGGTGAGCGAGCGCAGATAGGCGAGGTTCGCGCGGGTGCAGGTCACGCCCCATGCCGCGTCGGCGAGCTTCTCCTTCAATTCCCATTTCGGCGTCGTCCAGATGTCCTTGGCGTGTGCGGAGAACGACCAGCCGAGCCCGCGGATCATCGCCGCGTAGCGTGCCACGGATGCAGGGGTGTGGAGATAGTGCGTGTAGATCCAGTCGACGTCTTCGGGAAGCTCGCGGGCGAGCACGCAGGCCTGGCCGAAGCGTCTGCGCCGGTTGACCGAGCGGTCGCGCTTGAGATCGGCATGGAACGCTTTCAGGGCGCGGGCAAAGCCCGGCTGTGCCTCTGCCCAAGCGCGCCCTTCGCGCACGCGCGCCGGATCGTCCTTCAGATATTCGGGGAGGTAGAGCACGTCCGCCGCGATCTCGCGGTTCAGGTCGTGCACCTTGCCCTCGGTCGGATGGCGGAGCGAGACGATGAGCTGCGCAATGCCGCGCTTCTCAAGCCCCAGGACCTCCTGCGCGATGAAGGTCTCCGAAAGCCGGGGATAGCCCTTCACGATCGTGGCGATCCGGTTCATGGTCTGCGGCCTCTTTCCGCGGTCGCCGCCGATTTCGAGCGCGGCCGCGACCAACGTGGATGGGTCCATTGCTTTCTTCAAGCCGGGGCGGCAGCGCAAGCTTCAAGACGGTGCATCTCGATTTTGAGAGCGGCACCTTCGACGGCTGGAGCGTGAAGCGGCTTTCCGGCGACCATTCGGCCGAAATCCAGTCCGAGGTCGTGCGCGGCGGAACGCGCGCCTGCCGCTTCGAGCTGCGGCCGGGCGACTATGTATCGCAGGGGCATCGTGCCGAGCTCCGCGATCCCTATAACGTCGTCTGGGACGAGGAAGTCTGGTACGGCTTCTCGACTTTCTTGAGCGCTGATTTCTCTCTTCCCGGCACGGTCGGCTGCGTCTTCGCACAATGGCACGACCAGGCGAAGCTCGGCGACCCGTCCGGCAAGCCGCCGCTTGCCATCCGCTATCGGTCCGGCCGGCTCTTCTTCACCGGCGCCTATGGCCGCGTCGCCTCGCCCGAACCCGACATCCGCTACGAGTTCGCCAGCATCGCCGACTTCCCGAAAGGCGTCTGGCACGACTTCGTCGTGCGCGTGTTCTGGTCGCGCCACGCGAGCTCGGAGATTGAAATCTGGCTGAATGGGACGCCGATCGTCGACTGGCGCGGACCGCTTGCCTACGAGAACGAGGAGGAGGGGCCTTATTTCAAGCTCGGCCTTTACTGGTCGCCGCCGGGCCCACATTCGATCGTTGCCTACCATGACAATTACAGCCGCGGGCATTCCTTCGCGGAGGTCGATCCGTTGGTCGAGCATGCGGGCGATGACTGAATGCGATGCGCGCTGACAATCCTTCCGACGGAGGGCGGCGATCAAGATCGGCTGCTCCGGTCGCTGCGAGAGGCCGAGGACGCGGGGCGCGGCGATTTCTCCGAGATCGTGGCGCTTGAAGCGCGGCCCGGCGGCGCGCGCGAAGGTCTCGCCGCGGCGGCCGAGGCCGCGACGCGCGAAGGCTATGACTGGCTCCTTGCCGTCACCGCGGCGGAGACGCTCGCGCCCGACATCTTCGTGACGACACAGCCGGCGCTCCGCGTCTACGACGCGGTCTGGGGCGGCGCCGCGCTCGCGACGAATGACGGAACACGACCGAAGCTTGAACGGATCACGCGGCTCGCGGCGCAGGACCTTCCGACCTTCTTCCACGCAGCGCTTCGCTGGTGGATCGGTCCGAGCCACTTCGTCCGGCCGGCCGATGCGCTCGCAGCCCTTCGTGCGGCCGACACACTGGAATGGTACGCCGACTACATGCTCGCTTTGTGGAAGAGCCGGCGCGCCTACAAGACCGCCCAGTGCCTGACGCATTTCCACTCTGCTCTTCCGCCGGTCGCTGCCGCCGATTGCGCCCGCCTCGTCGAATATCTCGAGGCGGAGCCGGTCTTCATGACGCTCCATTGCGACGGGCGCGTGTTGAAGCTCCCCTATACCGGGCTCAATCCCGTCATCGAGCGCGAAGAGATGCGCGGTCTCTTCTTCGAGGAGGAGGAGCTGCGCTTTCTCGCCGATCGCTTCCCGCGCGGCCTCCGCATCGTCGACGCCGGCGCCAACACGGGGAACCACACGCTTTTCTTTGCCGCGGCGATGGACGCCGAGATCGTCATCCCGATCGAGCCCGTTCCGCGCGCCATCGCGGCGATCCGCGCGACGGTCGAAGCGAACGCGCTCAAGAACGTCGACCTCTCGAAGCTCGGCGTCGCCATTGGTGCCGCGCCCGGACGGATGAAAGCGATCCCCTCCACAACCGCTGGTCTCGGCGCCACGCATTTTGTCGAAGACCCGGACGGCGCGATCCCGCGCGTCCCGCTCGACGACCTCGTTCTGGGTCCGGTTGACCTCATCAAGATCGACGTGGAAGGGATGGAGATGGAGGTTCTCGCGGGTGCGTCCGTGCTTATCGCAGCGCAACATCCGTGCCTCTACATCGAGGTCCTGGACGAGCGAATCGCGGAATTCATGCGCTGGGTCGATCGGAACGGCTACGTGGTCGAAAAGCTCTTCCCCGACAAGACCCATTGCAATTACCTTCTGGTCCCACGGGAGAGTAACAAGGGGGAGCAGGGATGAACCTGCGAAAGATCGGCTGTATCGCGGCGCTTCTTGTGTTTGGAGCCCTCGCTACGCCGAAGGCCTTCGCCGGCGACACCCCGCAGATGGTGGAGCCGCCGTTCTTCGAGGCGGCCGTGAAGTCGGGCGAGCTTCCCCCGGTCGCAGAGCGCATCCCCGAACATCCGCTCGTCGTCAGCTACGACGGCACCGACAAGAAGCCGGGCCACTACGGCGGCACGCTTCGCCTCCTCGGCGGCAGCGCCAAGGACACGCGCATAATGGTCATCTACGGCTACGCGCGCCTCGTCGGCTACACGCCCGACTACCAGATCGTGCCCGATCTCGCAGAGAGCTTCGACGTCCAGGAAGGGCGCATCTTCACCTTCCACCTTCGCCCCGGCCACAAATGGTCCGACGGCCAGCCGTTCACAGCCGAGGACTTCCGCTTCTATTGGGAGGACATGGCGAACGATCCGAAGGTGTCGCGCTTCGGGCCGCCGAAAGAGCTTCTGGTCGACGGCGAGAAGCCGAAGGTCGAGATTCTCGATCCGCTCACCGTCCGCTACAGCTGGTCGAAGCCGAACTCGTACTTCCTGCCGGCGCTGGCCGCGGCACAGCCGCTCGAGATTTTCCGCCCCGCACATTATCTGAAGCAGTTCCACGCCAAATTTGTCGGCGAGGACAAGGCCGAGGCGCTGGCCAAGGAGGCGGGCGAGCGCAACTGGGTGGCGCTGCTTTACAGCAAGGATCGCTCCTATCGGAACGACAACCTTGATTTTCCGACGCTGCAGCCTTGGGTCCTGAAGACGCAGCCGCCGTCCGACCGTTACATCTTCGAGCGCAATCCCTACTTCCATCGCGTCGACGAGAACGGCCTGCAGCTTCCCTATATCGATCAGGTCGCGCTCTCGATCGCGAGCGCCGATCTCATCCCCGCGAAGGTCGCGGCCGGCGAGACGGACCTGCAGGGCGCCTATCTGGCGTTCTCCAACTTCACGTTCCTGAAGCAGGCGGAGTCGCGCAGCAACTACCAGGTCCGCCGCTGGCTTGCGACGAAGGGCGCGCGCGTCGCGCTCTATCCCGATCTCAACAACACGGACCCGGTCTACCGCGACCTTTTCCGCAAGGCGGATTTCCGCCGCGCGCTCTCGGTCGCCATCGATCGCGACGAGATCAACAGCTCGATCTTCTATGGCGTCGCGACGCCGTCCAACAACACGGTGCTGCCGGAATCGCCGCTCTTCGAAGACGAGTATCAGACCAAGTGGGCGGAGTATGATCCGGACCTCGCTAATCAGCTTCTCGACAAGATCGGGCTGACGAAGCGCGACGGTAACGGCATCCGCCTTTTGCGCGACGGGCGTCCCCTTCAGATCGTTGTCGAGACGTCGGGGGAGGAGACCGAGCAGACCGACGTGCTCGAGCTCGTCGCCGACAATTGGAAGAAGGTCGGCGTCTCGCTCTTCATCAAGCCGTCGCAGCGCGAGATGTTCTATAACCGTATCAGTGCCGGCGAGACGCAGATGGCCGTGTGGTCGGGGCTTGAGAACGCGCTGATCACGCCGGACATGGCGCCGTCGGAATTCGTGCCCACCTTGCCCGATCAGTTTGAGTGGCCTTTGTGGGGGCTGTGGGCGGAGACCAGCGGCCAAGCCGGCGAGGCGCCCGACGATCCGGCCGTCAAGGAGCTGATGGCACTGAGCAAGGAATGGGGGCAGGCCGGCAGCACCGACGCGCGTGAAGCAGTCTGGCGCAAGATACTCTCGCTGTGGACCGACCAGGTCTTCACGATCGGCATCGTCTCCGGCGTCGAGCAGCTCGTCGTAGTCAGCAACCGGCTCCACAACGTGCTCGAGAAGGGCACCTACAACTTCGACCCGGGAGCCTATTTCGGCATGTACCGGCCGGACACGTTCTGGCTCGACAAGTAGAGGCGAACGTCCGATGGCTGCCTTCCTTCTTCGCCGCGTCCTCACGATGGCATGGACGCTGCTTGGGATCAGCATCCTTGTCTTCATCATCATCCAGCTTCCGCCGGGCGACTATCTGACCACCTACATCGCCGAGATTCAGGCGATGGGCGAGAAGATCGCGGACGAGAAGATCGCCTTCCTGCGCGAGCAGTACGGCCTCGATAAGCCGATGTGGCAGCAATACCTCGTCTGGGTGACGGGGCTCATGCACGGCGACCTCGGCTACTCCTTCGAATACAATCAGCCGGTGGCGGACGTGATCGGCGACCGCCTGTTCCTGACAATGGTGCTGAACTTCGTCACCGTGCTCTTCATCTACATCGTCTCGTTCCCGATCGGCGTCTACTCCGCCACGCATCAATACAGCTTCGCCGACCACGGCCTCTCCTTCATCGGCTTCCTGGGGCTCGCGACGCCGAATTTCCTGCTCGCGCTGATCCTGCTCTATCTCGCCAATGTCTGGTTCGGCACCTCGATCGGCGGGCTCATGGACCCGCAATTCGTCGACAAGCCATGGTCGCTCGCCAAGACGGTCTCGGTGCTTCAGCACTTATGGGTGCCGGTCGTCGTCATCGGCACATCGGGTACCGCGGGCATGATCCGGCGGCTTCGCGCCAACCTCCTCGATGAGCTGCAGAAGCAGTATGTGACGACCGCGCGCGCCAAGGGGGTGAGCGAGGGCCGCCTGTTGATCCGCTATCCGCTCCGGATGGCGTTGAACCCGTTCATCGCCGACATCGGCAGCCTGCTTCCGCAGATCGTGTCGAGCTCGGTCATCGTCTCGGCGGTGATGTCGCTGCCGACGACCGGACCGATGCTGCTCACTTCGCTGCAAAGCCAGGACATGTATCTCGCCGGCTCCTTCCTGATGTTCCTGGCGGTCCTGACCGTCATCGGCATGCTGGTCTCCGACATCCTGCTTGCGGTGCTCGATCCAAGGATCAGGCTCGCCGGCGGAGCGGCGCGATGACCCTGCCGCTTGCGCACTACGTCTCCGACGAGGCGTTCGATCCGGAGGCGACGGTTGCGCCAGGCTCGGCGCCGTCGCAGCGCTACCTGAACGCCTCGCAGACGCAGATCATCTGGTGGCGGTTTCTGCGCCACCGGCTCGCCGTCGTCTCGCTCATTTTTCTGGGCTTGAGCTATGGCTCGGTGCTGATCTCGGAGTTCATCGCTCCCTACGACCTGCACAGCCGCCATTCCCGCTTCATCTATGCACCGCCGCAGGGCGTGCACTTTTTCCACGAGGGCAGGTTCATCGGGCCGTTCGTCTATCCGCTCTCCTTCAAGATGAACATGGACACCTTGAAGCGCGAATATACGACCGACCGCTCGAAGCCAGAGCCGATCCGCTTCTTCTGTTCCGCGGAGACCTACAATTTCTGGGGTCTCTTCGATTCATCGTTCCATTTCTTCTGCCCTCCGAAGGGGGGCACGATGTTTCTGCTCGGCACCGACCGGCTCGGGCGCGACATGTTCTCGCGCCTGACCTACGGCGCCCGTATCTCGCTCACGATCGGGCTCGTCGGCGTGACGCTCAGCTACGTCATAGGCATCACCATTGGCGGCATCGCCGGCTATTACGGCGGGCTCTTCGATTCGATCGTGCAGCGGGTAACCGAGGTTCTCCGCTCCATTCCCGAGCTGCCGCTCTGGCTGGCGCTGGCCGCGGCGCTCCCGGTGACCTGGGACCCGCGTGTCATCTATTTCGGAATCACGCTGATCCTGGCGCTGCTCGACTGGCCATCGATCGCGCGCGCTGTGCGTTCCAAGCTCTTCGCGCTTCGCGAGGAGGACTATGTCGCGGCCGCCGAGATGCTGGGGGCGAAGCCGAGCCGCATCATCGGCCGCCATCTGGTGCCGAATTTCACCAGCCACCTGATCGCTTCCGCCTCGCTCACGATCCCGTCGATGATCCTGGCGGAGACGGCGCTCTCCTTCCTCGGCCTTGGCCTCAGGCCGCCGATCACGAGCTGGGGCGTGCTCCTGAACGAAGCGCAGAACATTGAGGCGGTGGCGCTCTATCCCTGGCTCTTGACGCCGATGCTCCCGGTGATGCTGATCGTGCTCGCCTTCTCGTTCCTCGGCGACGGCCTGCGCGACGCCATCGACCCGCACGAATAGCGCTCAAGCCTTCATCAGCCAGAGGCTCGCTTCCTTGGCGCCGGGCTTGAGCATGATGGTGCCGACGGGGCTCGAAGCGACCGCCGCGGCCATGCGCGTCGCGCCGTAGTGGCTCGACCAGAGCAGCCGGTAGCCACCGCCCTGGATCAATGCCGCCACGCCGAGCTGCTCGTTGTAGCCGCGCCACTCCCATTCGAGCGGATAGTCGTCGGGTAGGAAGATGTCGTGGATGTGCACGAGAACCCCACGCCGGAGCGCCGGCAGCACATGGTTCAAGAGCAGGTCGACGTCGGTGCCCGGCATCAGGATGTGGCTCGAATCGACGAAGAGGATGTCGCCCTCTCCGAGCCGCTCGAAGACACCGAGGCCCGCGCCCTGCACCGTGTCGCGGATCAGCGTCACGCCGATGCCCTCAATGCCGGCGCGCGGCTCCGGATCGATCGCGATGATCTCGGTTGCAAGATTGCCGTCCCGGATGGCGCGCACCATGAACCGCGTCGAGTGGCCTGAGCCGACTTCGACGATATGGCGCGGATGCGTTTCGCGCACGAAGACGTAAAGCGCCGCCGCGTCGAGGCGGGGGAACCAGTCCTGGTTCCAGCGCGGCTCCGGCGGCGGGTCGCGGCCGATCGCCTGGAAGGCCTCCGCGTAGGCGTGCATCGATTCCAGCATCGCCAGAAAGGTCGGCTCCGCTGCGTTGAACAGCGGCTCGAGCGCCGAGTAGGAGGCGCGGTTGCGCGCCGTCGGCACCTGGTCGGCGTAGCGGTAGGGGATGAAGAAGCCGCGCTTGGCGAGACCGAGCACGGTCGAAAGCCCGAAGCGGACACGGCGGAAAGACATCAGTTGCCGAGCCCCGCGGGCTGTCGCCGCCGGACGAGAAGCGAAATCACTTCGCACGAAAGCCCCCTCACGGCGCTACGCCGCCTCGCGTTCTGCCTCCTGGCGGAATCCGAAGAGCTCCTGCGGCTCGCCGACGCCCTCCAGGCGGTGTGCGCCCATGGAGCGCCAGAGATGCGGCTCGATGGAAGCGAGCTGTCGCGTGGCGAGCACGCGTGCGCCAACCGTCTTGGTCAGCTTCTCGATTCGCGCCACCTCGATCACGGTCGGGCCGACGGCGGAGAAGGCAAGCCGCTCCGGCACGCCGATATTGCCGTACATCAGCGTGCCGACGTTGAGCCCGATCCCGTAGCGGATCGGCTCCTTGTTCTGCGCGACGCGCTCGGCGTTGACGCGGTCGGAAAGGGCGAGCGACTCGTTCAGCGCGACCGTGACCCGGCGCGCGAGATCGGGGAGCTCCGATTCTTTCTCGATCGGGAAGATCGCAAGCACCGCGTCGCCGATGAAGGCGAGCACTTCGCCGCCGGCCGCGATCGCCGGGCGCGCAGCACATTCGAAATAGACGTTCAAGAGATCGAGGAAGGTGTCGCTCGGCAGCGTCTCGGCGAGGCGCGTGGAGTCTCTTAGGTCCGAATACCAGACGAGCGCGCGGGTATGCTCGCCGTCGCCGAGGCGGATCGAGCCTGAAAGCACGCGGCGCCCGGTTTCGCGGCCGAGATAGGCCTCCACGATATTGCGTGAGATGCGCGACTGGATGACGGTCTTGCAGGCGATCGCAAGACGCCGCTGGATGCGCTGCAAGGCCGCGAGATCGTCGTCGCTGAAGCCGCCCGGCCGGTTCGACGCCCAGGTGACGAAGATGCCACGCCGCTCGCTGTTACTGTAGGCGGAGCGGGAAAAGAGGTCGGTGCCCATCACCAGGTAGTCGGTGTAGCCCTCTTCCACGAGCTCCTCGGTGATCCCGAAGTCGAGCAGCGCGCCTGTTCCGGTCAGCCGCCGGCGAAGCACACTTATGTTGTCCTTCAGCATGTGGTGCATCGGGCTGCGCAGCCATTCGTCGGAGATCATGTCCTGGTGCGGGAACTGACCGAGCTCCGCCGGCTTGCCGTGCAGCCAAAGGACGCTCTCCGCCTGGAAGAGGGGATGCAGCGTCGACCACATCAGCATGGCGCGCCTGACCGGCACGCCGATCGCGTGGAGCCGCTTGCAGACCCCCTCGAAGAGCTCGACGATGTCGGGCTCGCCGAGCGACTGGTCGACCAGCCAGTCGGTGATCTGCGTGATGAGGCCCGAATCCGCCATGGTCGCGATCAGATCAGCATTTCAGGGCACGAGTTCAAGGCCCGTACGGGCGACCACTGCGCCCGGAAAGCGGGCCTTTGCCTCCGCCCCGATTCGCTTGAGGCCTTCATCGTCGCGGCCCGGGCGGTGGTGGAAAATGACGAGCCGCTCGACGCCCGCTGCCTCGCAGAGGCGCACGCCTTCCTCCCAGGTCGAATGGCCAAACCCCTGGCAGGACTTGAACTCGGCGTCTGTGTACATGCAGTCGTAGATCATGATCTGCGCACCTTTGAGCAGTGCCAGGAGCTTCTCGTCCGGGTGGCCCGGAACATGCTCGTTGTCGGTAATGTAGCAGACCGACCGGCCTGCATAGTCGATCCGGTAGCCGACCGCGCCGTTCGGGTGGTTGAGCCTGACGGTAGAGATCACGATACCCGGGTGCGGCGTCAGCACCGCCGGCGGGCGGAAATCCCTAAACGAGAGATGCGCGTGAAAGACCGAGGGCGTGATCGGAAAGAACGGCGGCGCCATGAAGCGCTCCACCATCTCGCGGCAGGTCATGTCATCGAGGAAGTGCCCCGCATAGAGCCTGACGCGCACCGCCGGGTTATAGAGCGGCTTCATGAAGGGCAGCCCCATGACGTGGTCGAGGTGGCAGTGCGAGAGGAAGACGTCGAACTCTTTCACGCCCTCTCGCGCCAGAAGCAGGCCAAGGCTCTCCGCGCCGGATCCGACGTCGAAGACGAGGATATGCGGGCCGCAGCGGATCTCGACGCAAGGCGAATTGGTGCCGTATTCGCAATTTCCCTCGGCCGGCGCAGGCAGGCTGCCGCGCGCGCCCCAGACCCTCACCAGAAAGGGGACTTCGGTCATTGGCTGTTATGAGGCCGTCGCCCGACGCTGCGCTTCGACCAGTTCCGCGGTCGTTCGCGTCAGACGTTCCGCGAGGAGCCGGGTCATGTCCACCGCCATCTCCGGGAACTGCCGCAACAGTTCGAAGAAGGGCTCCTTGCGGATGCGCAGTGCCTGAAGCTCGGTCTTGGCGACGATCGTCGCGGTGCGCGGCGTGTCGCACAGAATCGCGATCTCGCCGAGGAAATCGCCGTCGTGCAGCTGCGCCACCGGGATCGGCCCGCTGTCGGTCGCGACGGAGACCTCCGCGTCGCCCTTGATGATCACGTAGGCGGCGTCGCCGATATCGCCCTGGCGCATGATCATCTGTCCCGGCTGGTAGGTGATTACGTCGGAGGTATAGGCGAGCAGCTTCAGCCGCGAGCTTTCGATGCCGGAAAAGAGCGGCACCCTGCGTAAGAGCTCGACCTCGTTGCTAAGCAAACTCACGTCTACCCACCTTTCATGTGCCCTGGCGTTGGCTCGACCAAGACCTTACTTCGCCGCCTCCAACGCCCGCGTTTCCCCTGCTTCTTTCGTGCGCGCTTCCGACTTCGCGATCCTGCCGTTCTCGAAGGTCAGCACCCGGTCGAACCATTGACCGGCGGCCGGGTGGCTGAGAACCCAGAACACGGCAAAGTGCGGCCCCCCCGCCGAGCGCGAGTAGTCGAGCACGCGCGTGACGGTCGCGTCCTGCGCGTTCACATCGAGCGCGGCGAGCGCGCGGTTGACGATGATCACGTCCGGCCGTTTCAGGATGGCGCGTCCGAGCGCGAGCTTCTGCTGCTGGGCGAGCGACAGGCGCTTGGCGCCGCTGCCGATGTCGAAGCTCAGGCCAAGCTCGATGACTGCGCTCGTCAGGTCGAGCGCGTCCATCGTCTCGCGCAGGAGCGCGTTCACGCGATCGGGCGCCTCGGCATAGGTGTCGACGACGCGCCCGAAGAGAACGTTGTCCTGCACGCTCGCCGCGGCGTTGACCACGGCGGTCTGATAGAACTCGATCTCTCCCGTCAGGTCGGCTGGAAGATTCTCGTGGAAGACTTTGCGCGCGCGCACGATCTCCGTCTGCAGCGCGTCGTCGAGAAGGCCATGACGATGCCGCGGCTCAATATAGCCGAAGGCGAGACGCAGGAGTGCCTGCCTGTCTGCAGGATCGAGTGTGGCTCCTGGCATCGTCCCCACGCGCCGCACGATGGCGCGATAGGTTTCCATCTCCTCAGGCGCCATCAGGTCCATGCGCTCGAGCAGCGGATTGTCGGGCGCAAGATCGCCGAAGAGATCGATGAGGGTCTCGGCGACGCCGGCTCCCATAGCCAGCAGCTTCGCCTCAAGCCCCGTCTCGTGTGATGACCGAGGTAAGGTACGGATGTTCCTCCAGCCGAACCCCAAGTGCGTCTGCATCGGCGACGCCGAAGACGAGGTTCTCCTTCACCGACGCGTTCACTACGTAGCGGTCGGGATCGAACATCTCGACGTAGTGCTCGATCTGCGACTTGGCGAGGCGCTCGCGGAAATCATCGCGCGCTGCGAGGATGCGGCTCGAAAGGCTCTCGATCTGGCCCTCCGGCATGCGGCTTCGGAGTCCGAGCCGATAGACGTCACCCTCAAGATCGACGACCGCCAGCACCTCGCGAAGCCGCATCAGCAGGTCGTCCGGTCCGCTCGCGCCGGCCGCCTCGTAGTCGACCCAGTCGTCGTTGACATCGGTCTCCGGATTGCCGGCCGCCACGGCTTCCAATCGCCGCAGCCGTTCCTCGCGGCGGTCCTTCTCGACTTGCCGGAGCGGCGCATGACGCAGGCCGTAGATCAGGCTGTCGAGCAGCGACGCCTGCGGGAAATAGGTGTTGGCCTCGACGTATCCGATGCGACGGCCGGTGAGCGAATCCGGCAAGCTGTCGATCGGCGTTCCGTCGATGAGGACGCGCCCGGACGCTGGATCGACGAGGCGCGCGAGCGCTTCCGCCAGATATTCTCCGCCGGATCCGACGGGACCGGTCGCCGCCACCGCCTCGCCGTGCTTCAGGCTGAACGTCGTCGAGTTCGAGCAGCGTCGCCCCAGAACTCATCGCGGACGACGACGCCGGAGGCGGAGATCTCGTTGTTGATATGCGGCGGCGGCGTCGCGTCGAGCTGCTGCAGCGCCGGATCGAGCACCTTCGTCGTAGTGAAGCTCTCGACGACCTGCGTGTATTTCACCTGGACGTCGAGGCGCTGCTGGTCCCAGTCGATCAGGTCCTTGAGCGGCGAGGGCAGGTCCTTGTAGGCGGCGATGACGGCGACGAGCTGGCCGATGTCGAGCCGCCCGGTGATCGCCAGATAGCCGCCGGCGAGGTAGAAGACGAAGGGCGTGACCTGGGCGAGCAGATTGTTGATGAATTTGACCAGGAACTTCCACTGATAGATGTCGAAGCGGATGAAGAAGATGCGTCCGAGACGGCTGACGATCTCGGCGCGCTCCCAGTTCGACGTATCGTTGACGCGAATGCCGGTGATGCCTTCGACGAGCTCGCCGACGCGACCGGCGAGCTGCCGCGCCGTCAGCTGGCGCGCACGGCCGAGCACGAGCAGACGGCGGCGGAGCCGCGGGATGAGGACCACCTGCACCGCGACGATGGCGCCCGCGACGAGCCCGAGCGTGACGCTCTGCATCAGGATGAACACCATCGCGGTGATCGCCTGGCTCGTGAGATAGGCGGGTTGCACGAACGCATCGCCGATGAAGCCGCCGAGCGGCTCCACCTCGTCCTTCACCATCGTGGCGATCTCGGACGCTCTTAGGCGCCGGAACTGCGGCAGCGGAAAGCGCAGCAGAATGTCGATCAACTGAAAGCGCATGCGCCGGAGCATGCGCTCGCCGAGCCGCCCCTTGAACGTCGAGATGTAGAGCTTGAAATAGCCGTTCACCAAGACGAAGAACAGGAACAGCAGGCACAGGTAGATGAGCGTGGCGACGCGCCCGAATTCGAGCCCGCCGAACAGCACGATCTCATGCCCGCCGAGGAAGCTCGGCAGATCGAACGCGATCCGCATCACCGTTTCGGTGGAGGTCGGGCTCGGGAAACGCTGCCCCTGGATCGGGCCGTTGACGATCGATTTCGGCAGGTCGAGCGACAGGAAATAGAACGGCAGCGAGGCCACCACGACGAGCAACAACCAGATCTGGTCGCGCTTGGAATACCTCCAAGTGTAGCGGAAAATATTGAGGTCCATGGCGCTCGAAGCGTGCTCCTCGTGCCGGGCCGCGTCGCCCTCTTCGGCCGCCGATGGGCTTGGCCCAGCCAAACTTATAACTGCGGCCCGCTTCGCTGTCTAACTGCGCGGTTGGCCGGAAGAACCGTCTGCTAAGTGCGCGCTGGGACGGCGATGACCGGCTTCGCCGACTGCTTCGGCATCTCTGCGGCGCGGACGAGATGCCCCTCCGCTACCTCCAGCATCGGGGGATCGCCTTCAGGGCCGCAACGGAAGGGCTCCGGCCAGGCATCCGGATTCGACTGCCGGTGCGCGCCGATCGCCTCGAAGTCGAGCGGGCGGTCGGGGTCGGGGTAGGGCACTGCCGACATCAGCGCGCGCGTATAGGGATGCACCGGATTGCGGAAGAGCTCGGCGCGCGGCGCGAGCTCAACGAGCCGCCCCGCGCACATCACCGCGATGCGGTCGGCGATGTAGTTGATGACCGCGAGATTGTGCGAGATGAACAGATAGGTGAGGCCGATCTCCTTCTGCAAGTCCTTCAGAAGGTTCAGGATCTGCGCCTGGATCGAGACGTCGAGCGCGGACACCGGCTCGTCGCAGATGACGAGCTCGGGCTGCAGCGCGAGAGAGCGCGCGATGCCAATCCGCTGCCGCTGGCCGCCGGAGAAGCTGTGCGGGTAGCGGTTCAGGTGCTGGGAGCCGAGCCCGACCATCTCAAGCAGCCTGACGGCGGCGGCGCGGCGCGTCACGTCGGTGCCGATCCTGTGGATGACGAAAGGCTCGGCGAGGATGCTGCCAATCGTCATGCGCGGATTGAGCGAGGAGTAGGGGTCCTGGAAGATGTACCTGAATTCTTGCGCCGGATCGGCTCCATCTGTTTCAGGTCGAGCTTCAGAAGGTCGATCGGCCGGCCACGGTCGTGGAAAACGATCTCCCCCTCGTCCATGTGCACGGCGCGCATGACGGCCTTCGAGACCGTCGTCTTGCCGGAGCCTGATTCGCCGACGAGGCCGAGGCACTCGCCGCGCTCGACGGTGAAGCTCACGTCGTTCAGCGCTCGGACGACCGGCTCCTGTCCGCGCGACAGCCACTTCAGGTGCTTGCGCATGCCGAAGCTCTTCGAGACGTGGCGGACCTCGAGTAACGTTCCGTCGCTGCGGTCGATGAGCGGTGAGCCGGCCAGCCGTTCCATCGACGTTGCGATCTCGCGGATCGGCTTCAGCCGCTCGCCAGGCTTCATGTCGAAGTGCGGCACGGCGTTCAGGAGTGCCTTCAGATAGGGGTGTGTCGGGTTGGTGAAGATGTCGTTCAGCGTGCCCGCCTCGACCACCTTGCCGTGATGGGCCACGACGACTTCCTCCGCCATGTTGGCGACGACGCCGAGGTCGTGCGTGATAAGGAGCACAGCCATGCCGAGCTCGCTCTGCACGTCGCGCATGAGCTTCAGGATCTGCGCCTGCACGGTCACGTCGAGCGCGGTCGTCGGCTCGTCGGCGATTAGAAGCGCGGGCCGGCAGATCAGCGCCATCGCGATCATCGCGCGCTGACGCAGCCCGCCTGAAAGCTCGAACGGATAGGTGTCGACCGTCTCGGTCGGACGCGGGAAGTCGACGAGCCGGAGCATCTCGATCGTGCGCTCGCGCTTCTCCTCCGGCGTCACCTTGCGGTGCACGGCGAGCGCTTCGCCGATCTGGTCGCCGATCGTGTGAAGCGGCGAGAACGACGTCATCGGCTCCTGGAATATCATGCCGATACGGTCGCCGCGGATCGCCACGAACTCTTTGGAGCGCGGCGAGAGCTTGGCGAGGTCGCGCGTCCCGATTTCCGTGTCGTTGAAGACGATTTCCCCGCTCGTGATGTGTGCGGTGCGCGGCAGGATGCCCATGATCGCCTGCGCGGTGACCGATTTGCCGGACCCCGATTCGCCGACGAGCGCCACAGTGCTCCCGGGGCGGACGCGCATCGACAGCGAGTTCCACCGCCTGGACGCGTCCGGCAAGCGTGCGGAACTGCACCGAGAGGTCTCGGATCGACAGCAGCTCGCTTGGGAGTTCAGCCCGCTCCAGCACGTTCATATCCCTATGGGGCCATGGAATCGTTGACCTGGCAATGACCGCCCGGTGACGCTTGTCGTCGCTTCTTCATTTGCGGGCTCCGCGAAGAGCGGCGAGTTCACCGACGATCTGCGCCGTCTTGGCCGCGCCTGCAACATCGACGCGGACCGCTGGCGGCGGTTTTTCAATCGCAGCCTTAACCGCCTGCACGACGCGTTGCGGGGAAAGTTCCGCCGTCGGGAGCACCGTGAGAAGCCCCTTGCGCGCGAGGATATCGGCGCGGAGCCGCTGCTCCGTCTCGCTCTTCGTCTCGTAGGGCACGACGATGGCGCGTGCCCCCGCGCTCAATATGTCCATCGTTGTGTTGTAGCCGGCCTGCGAGATCGACAGCGTCGACCCGCGCAGTCGCTCGGCGAAATCGTCGCGGAAGCGTTCCACGATCGTGCGCTCGCTCGCGTGCTTGGCGAGCGCCCTGAAATCGTCGTCGCCAAGATTCGGGCCGGTCAGGAAGCGCCAGACGTGGCCGGCGAGCGCCGTCAGCGGCCGTGCCGCCATCGCCGCGCCAAGAAGCGGCGCGCCGACCGCGCCGCCGCCGGCGGAGACGAGCACCTCGCCGACGCCCTTTGCCGATGCCTCCTCCGACGGAGACGCCACGTAGCCGGTGTAGCGGATAAGGTCGCCGAGGCGGGCGGCTTCGGGGAAGGTCGCTTCGAAGCGGATCAGCGTCGGATCCCCGTGCACGAGAATGGTGTTGAAATATCGACGAAGCGTGGCGACGGTCTCCGCGTCGCGGCCCGGACGCTTGGCGGCGACGAGAATGTCACGGACCGAGCAGGCAACGCGCGGCGGTCGTTGCCCAGCATGGACCGCTTCAAGCAGCGGCAGAAGCTCGAACCGGAACTGGCGGCGCCCGAAGGGGAAGAGCTCGATCAGGACGACGTCCGGATCGGTCTTGTGGCAAAGCTCGATCAGCACGTCGCGCCGCGCCGCCTTCCAGGCGTCGTCGATCGGCTTGCCTTTCGCGTCGAGCAGCGCGGAGAAGTTCTCGCCTGCGATCGTCGCGGCGGGAAGCGCGGCAACGGTTGCACCGTTGAACGGCACCTCGCGCAGCGGGCGCCCGCCGAAAGCCACCGTCACGTCGAGGCCGGCGTCGGTCATCGCGCGCGTTAGAATCTCGGCGCGTTTCAGATGGCCGATACCGAGAAGGTGCTGGACGTAGAAGAGCACCCGCTTCTTCATGGCTCCCGCTCCAGCGGAATGTTGAGCCTCTCGACTGACGGCTTGCCGTCGGAAGCGACGCGGAAAGCGTGCGCGGTGCCGTCGCGAAGCTTGTCCAGCGGCTTTTCGGTCATGCTCCAGCCGGTCGCAAGCGCGTAGAGCGCGCGGAGCACCCCCTTGTGAGTTACGAAAATCGTCGGCCCGGAGAGGCTCGCAAGCAGCGGCATCAGCCGCGCCTGAACGTCGCGCGGGCTCTCTCCGCCGGGCGGCCGGAAGTCGAGGCCGCGCGCCTCGTTCTCGGTTATCGCGTCGCCGAGCTCGGCGCGGAGCTCCTTGAGCCGCCGGCCCTCCCATTCGCCCCACGCCATCTCGACGAGCCGCGACTCGGGCTTCGGATCGAGCCCGAGCAGCCTCGCCGTCTCCATTGCACGGCGGAGCGGGCTCGCAAGGCAGGCGGCGTCCTCCCAGCCGGTGGGAAGAACCGAAGCTTGTATCGCGGCACGGCCGGCGGCGTTCAGCGGGCGGTCAGCGCGGCCCTGGATCAGCCCGGCTGCGTTCCAGTCGGTGGTGCCATGGCGGATGACGAGAAGCGGGATCATGTGCGGTCAACGAGACGGCGGAGGTGACTGTCGAGCGTTGCGGCAGCCGTTCCGATGTCGTGGTCGCGTGCGGTTCGCTGCATCGCGGCGCGCCCCATCGCCTCGCGGCGTTCCTGATCGTCGAGAAGCGCGGCAACGGCCTCGGTAAAAGCCTGCGCGTCGCCCTCGGGCGGAAGCAACCCCGTCTCTCCGTTGGCGACGATGGTCGGCACGCCGCCGCTCCGGCCGGCGACGACGGGGAGGCCTGCGGCCTGCGCTTCGAGAAGCGCCATCCCCCACGCCTCCTTGATCGCCGGCCAGACATAGAGGTCCACGGCGCGATAGAGGCGACTTAGCGTTTCGGGAGCGAGCACGCCGATGAAGCGCATGCGCTCGCCGAACGGCGCGAAGGCTTGCCGCACGTCCCCTTCCGCCGGCCCGGCGCCGGCAATGACGAGGCGCCAGCGCCGCTTCCCGAGGCGAGTGAGCGCATCCGCGAGGACCCGGTAGGAGAGAAGCTTCTGGTCGTCGCGCATCATGGCGACTGCGAGGAGCCACGGATCGCGCGCGTCGAGGTCGAGCATCTTCGCGATCGAAGCGCGCGCCTCGGTGCGGTCGGGTGCGCGGAACGGCGCCGTCTCAAGAAACGGCACGAGCGGCACAAGCCGCTCCGGCGCCGCGAGAAGCGGGCGGACGCATTCGGCGTCCGCGGGGTTTGGCTCGAGGATCAGGTCAGCGTGGCGGATCGCGTCGGCGCTCGCCTTGTGGCCGAGGTCCCACGGCCCGCCCGCCTGCTTCGGCGCGTAGGAGGCTTCCGCGAGCACGTAGGGGATGCCGAGCCGCTGGGTGACGAGCGGCCCGAGCCAGTCCGGAGCCTTGTGGTAGAGGTGGTAGGTGAACCAGAGGTCGGGGCGCTCGCCGTCCTTGCTGATCTTCCGCAGGTAGCGGTGCGCGAGTTTCCGCCCTTCTACACGGACGCGCGCCTGACGCCGGGCGTCTCCGCCGTCGTAGCTGCGGAAATGCGATGCGAGGCTCACCTCGTGCCCGCCGAGCGTCAGCGCCGAAACCAGCGCCCGCGCCATCGCGCGGTCACCCGACGCGACCGGATGATCGGGCGGCTTCAAGGGAGCGTAGAACGCGATCCGCATGGGGTTCAGGCGGGCGTGCCCGCCTCACTCGACGGCAAGCAGCACGTGACCGGATTTCGGGCAGCCCGGCGGTCGCGGCAGATCGCGGAACGCGCCTTCGAGCGGCCGGTCGGCGAGCACGACCGTGCCGGGCTCGCACCATTTGGTGACGAGCGGCGAAAGCCACGCGCGCGTGATCAGGTCCTGCGTCGGGTCGCCGGAGCCGAGGTCGATGTGAATGAAGGCGGGCTTCTCAGGAATGCGCGGCCCGCAGAATTCGAGCGTTTCGCGAATCTCGCCGAGGATCAGATGGTCGCCGTCGGGGATGCATTTCGGATGCGCCGAGATGGCGCGATCGAAGGCGAATATCTCGCGGTCGGGAAAAATCTGGCGGAGGTGATCGAACGTGCGGCCGCTGCCGAGGCCAAGCTCGAACACGCAGCCCGGGCGCCCCGCGATAAGCCGCGCCGCCTCGTCCATCAGCGCGCGCTGCGCGGTCAGCCGGCTGATCATGAAATCGAGGCGGCTCAAGGCGCCGCCGCTTTGTTTCTGTGCATTCCGTCCCCCTCTTCGGCCGTCACCCGCTACCAACGACCGACAGCCGCGGCGAGCGCACGCCGGCCGGGACCTTGTCGCCGAGATACTGGTCGACCAGGCTGTTGATGACGGAGAGCCCGTCGAGAACGCCCGGAACGTGCACCTTCGACGGCCGCCGCCGATAGGGAAGGGCGCGCATCGCCTCGACCAGCTGTCCGGGTTCGGTTGTGTCGTCGGGCAGGAACATCGAGACGAGGCCGAGTTCGCTCGCGCGCTTGGCGCGGATATATTGTTCCGCGCGCGGCGCCGTGCGTGGCAGGATCAACGCGCGTTTGTCGAGCGAGAGAATCTCACAGAACGTGTTGTAGCCGCCCATGCCGACGACGGCGAGCGCGCGCTGCATCAGCGCTTCCATGTTGGCCTCGAATGCGATCGCCTCGAGATGCTTGATGCGCGCCACGCGCTCCATGAAGCCGGTCTGTTGGCTCGTCCCCATGAACGGCCCGAGCACGATCTTCGCCGGCATGTCGAAGCTCGGATCGAACTCGTAGGCGCGAAGCACCCAGTCTACGAGGAGAGCGCCGTCGCCGCCGCCGCCTGTCGTCACCAGGTAGAACGGCTCCTCGATCTCATGCGGCGGCGGATAGAGGCCGGACGGCGTCTTGCCGCGCCTTAGGTAGCCGGTGAAGCGCGATTTCTGGCGGACCGAATCGGAGACCGCGATGCCTTCGAGCGGATCGTAGACTTCGGGCAGGCCGTAGATCCAGATGTGGTCGTAAAGCTCTTCGAGCGCCGGCACCGAGCGCTTGCGCTCCCATTCCTCTGCAAGGCGCTCCGGGTCGTCCATCACGTCGCGGAGCCCGAGGACGAGCTGCTTGCCCTTCTTCTTCAGGAACTGCAGCGTCGATTCCACTTCGCCGCGAAGGCCAAGCGGCTCCTTGTCGACCAGGAAGATGTCGGGCTCGAAGATGCGCGCCGTCTCAAGGATGATGGCGGAGCGGATCGCGATCAGGTCCTCGATGGAAAGTCCGGGGCTATGCGGCTGATAGCTCTCGTTGGCGAGCTTCACGACTCCGGGCACGCGGATGAATTCGACGTTCGGCGAAAACGAGAAGGCGCCGACGATCGGCGAGCCGACGATCATCATCACCGAAAGGTCCTCGCGATAGGCGACGAGCGACTGCGCGATCGTTCGGCAGCGGCGCAGATGCCCGAGCCCGAACGAATCGTGGCTATAGATCAGCATGCGCGGCGGACGGCTGGTCATCGGTTCTCCTCGAAGGCGTGTGATCCGCGGGCCGCGGAGGATCGGCATTTTTTCGCCCCCGGCGCAAGCAAAGATGCGCTTTGGCCCGCATCGGGCGGGAAGAGGGTGCACCCCTAAGGATTTGTATTTCCTTTACTTTTTCCGCAAGTGCCCGTCGCGCGTTCGTGTTCCCAATGATGTCGCGCGCCGTCTTGCGGCGGCAGTACGCCCGCGGAGCTCAAGGCCAAGGGAATTGATCGGCTGATGAATCCCGGGCTTCGGCTCTCCAATCTAAGGCACCTGTCGCCTATCCGGCGACCGGAGGATCAAGTGACGCATCGGCTGCTCATCCGACCTCGCGCAGCAGCTTTTCCACGGAGCCAAGCCGGTCACGGATTTCCTCAACCGCCTTGCGGGTCTTCGCCTGCTCGGTGCTCGCCTGCTCCCGGTAGGCGGTGCATGTCTCTGCGAGCTTTTTGTAGTCGGCTCGGCTGTCCGCGCCGAGCTGCGTGCTCGCGACCTCCATGCCGCGCCACAGCACCACGACCGCGATGATCGTGATCAGCAGGAGCACGAAGGCTCCCATGAACATCCATTCGTTCGACATGCGTCACTCCTATTTGTCGTCGCGGGGCGTTCCTGCACATCGCCAACTTGCTGTAGTGGTCTGGCCGACCGGGTCCGGATCGACCGCGCGGATCAGACCCGAGCGGCCGACCGTTTGTGCGCTTGCTCACAAACGAGGCGTCGGGCCGCGCATAGATTGGTGGTCCCTGCTCACCAATCCGAAAGGCTGCGACCGTGACCCGTCAACGAAAGGTTCCCCCGCGAAGATCGTCACCCCCGGCGCACCGACGGCGCCGCCTGCCATCGACAGACGGCCGCTTCCGTCGCATTTTGCCCCGGCAACATGGCTGACTCCGACCACGAAGCGCTTCTTTCCGCGCGCCTCTTCCAATCCGGCAATCCTGAGGTCGCTCGCCGCCTCGGCGCTCTTCGGCTTCGCGCGCGGAGCTACGCGCCCGGCGCGACGATCTTCGAACCGGGCGATCCGGCCGATTGCATCTTCCTCCTCGCCGGCCAGCGCGAGGCGGGCGAGCGCGCGTCCGAGCCGCTCGTGCAGGTCAAGCTTTCTCCGGATTCCTCCGGCCGCGCCGCACGGCTTGCCCGCGTCGTCCGGGGTGACGTTTTCGGCGAGACCGAGCTCCTGGGCGCCGGTCTCGATCCGAGGCCCGCGGTCCGAACCAGCGCGGCGCGCGCGCTGACACCGGTGAGGACGATCGCCGTCTCCTGGCGCGATCTCTCGGATATCTTCGCGCTCGACCCGGCGATCCGCGCACGCCTCGTGAAGCTCGCGACCCGCCGCCTCGTCGAGGCGATTGCCGCCGAGCACGGCGCAAGCCACGAGGATCCCGACATCGTGCTCGCGGACTGGCTGGTCGAGCTCGCCGCCGATCTCGGGGTCGCCCGCCTGAACCGCGTGCGCTTCCCCAAGAAACTCAGCCAGGCGGAGATCGCCAAGGAGCTCAACGTCCGGCGCGAGACCGTGAGCCGCCGGCTGAAGGAGTGGGAGCGGGCCGGCCTCGTCGTCTCGTCCGCGGCGGGCGTCGAGGTGACCGACTACACCCGCCTCGTCAGGATCGCCGGGCTTCATTCCGGCCGCGACCGCGCGGCGCTCGCGCGCGCTGTCGCCGACGTCGCCGCCGAAGTCGATCGCGGCGATCTCATCGCCGCGCGCAACATCGCGGCCGACATGCTGCGCTACTTTCCCTCAAGCCCGGAGCTTCTTCATTTCCTCGCGCTTGCGGCGGCCAGAAGCGGCGACCGCGAGGAGGCGATCGCGGTTCTGACGAGTGCGCGGCTCACGCCTGACGGCGACCTTGAGGCGCTTCGCGGGCGCGTCGAGCGCGCGCTGAAGAACCCCTTCGCCTCGGCCGAGCGTCTCGCCGGCGACTGGGTCGACGAGGCGTTCGACGACTCCGACGATGACTCGGCGCCCGGAAGCCGCGCCATCGAGACGCTGGTCGGCGATCTCGCGGCGCTCGAGGCGCGGCTCCTGAAGGACAAGGCCTTCGAGACCGACCCGGCCGGCGACCCGAAGGTCGCGGCGGAATCGGGACGCGCCTACGAGGCGATCTGGCGGCGGATCGGGAGCTGGTACGCCGGCATCAACGCCGCGGCGATG
Source organism: uncultured Alphaproteobacteria bacterium (assembly GCA_963761005.1). Taxonomy (GTDB): domain Bacteria; phylum Pseudomonadota; class Alphaproteobacteria; order Rhizobiales; family Afifellaceae; genus DASWJZ01. The sequence continues at coordinate 356,147 of CAVXFK010000008.1, read as the reverse complement.
GCGCTCGTGGCGGGAGACGTGAAGCACGCGAAGGCGCTCGCCGCGGAAGTCTTGAAGCGCTTGCCCGACGATCCGTCGACCTATTGGGCCGCTGCCACGCGCGCCGAGGCACTGCTGATCTCCGGCGACACTGCGGGCGGGCTCGCGGCGCTCCGCTGCGCAGCCGCGGCGGCAGATGCCGGCGACAGCAGCAGGGCTTCGACCATGCTGCAGCTTCGGCGCCTTGCGCCGCGCTTTCATCTCGACATCGCGAAGGCCGAAGCGGAATTGGGCGTGCGACGCGTAGCGCTCGTCACCGGCCACCTTTTCCGCGGCGGCGAGATGGACGCCGCGGCACAGGCGAAAGCGGGCGACGCGATCCGCGCCGAGGCCGAGCGTGTTCTGAAAGAGCAGAACATCGGCAACGTCTTCGGCGCTCTCGCCTGCGGCGCCGACATCGTCGTCGCCGAAGCCGCGCTTGATCTCGGCATTCCGTTCCACGCCGTCCTGCCGTTCTCGATCGAGCGCTACGTGGAGCTTTCGGTCGCGCTCGGCGACACGAAAGGCGCGCCGTCGTGGCGCAAGCGCTTCGATGAGGTGCTTGAGCGCGCCGCCTCGCTGACCCTGATCGACGACGAGGTTCCGCTCGACCGCGATCTCGACGGCCACTTCTTCTATTCGTTCCGCTTCATGGCCGGGCTCGCGATCATGCGCGCCGGCGTGCTTGAGACCGAATGCCGACTGATCGCCGTCGTCGATGGCACCGAGGCGAAGAGCCTGGCCGGCGCGAGCCGCGCGGTTGCCGATTGGGTCGCTGCCGGCCGCGCCGTCGACACGATTGCCTTCCCCTTCGCGCGTCATGCACCTGCCGGCCACGCGCGCGGCGCCACCGCGTTTCGCCCGGTCGTGCTCTTCTGGGATATCGGGGGAAGCGGTGCCGACGAGAAAGCCGTCGCGAAGAGCGGCGTCGCGAAGAAGAAGGATTTCTCCGTCGTGGCGCGCTCTTCGCGCGTCGGCGGAAAGGGGACGGCCGTGGTCGCGCTCTCGCTTGCGGCGGCGATCGAGCTGGCCGAAACCTGCGCGAGCGGCAAAGGCGGCCAGCACCTCCGTATCATCTGCGATTTCGGCCCGGTGCTTGGTGCGGACATGAAGCCGGACGAGAAGATGATCGCGCATCTTGAAGCAGGCTCCGACATGCCCGGCTTCCCGCCCGGCCGCCCGCTGGCGACGCTCAGCTTTGCCGCGCAGGTCGTCGCCGAGCCCGGCGGTCGCGTGCAGCCGCGCGCCGTCGGCCGTGCAGACGAGACGGCAGACGGCGAAGGTCGCGGCAAGCGCCGTTCCGGCCTCCCGGTCTACCGCCTCCGCTAATCTACTAGGTGAGCATTCGGCCTTAACCATCTCTAAACCATGCCGACCGAGCGGACGGCGCGCCGGGGAACGTCAATCCCACTGCAACCATTCCGCGTCACGAATTCGCCGATGACTTCAACCTGGCGGCCATAAAGGAGCGCCGCCCTCACCCCTGGCCCACAGGGCTCGTGGGTGGCGCAGGGCGGACAGGAATGACCCTGAGCAAGCGGTTCGTGCAATGGATTGGCGCGGCGATCGGCGGGCGGTGGCGCGCGGCCGCCGCCAGCGGCGCGGCCGCCGATGCCGCCGTACTTGACACGGCCGATGCCTCGCCCGCGCGCGCAAGGCAGCGGCTCGGGCTGATCATCGTGCTTTTCGCCGTCGTCGTGCTCGCCGGCACGCTGACGTCGGTTGTCTTTACGCTCAACCGCATGGCGAAGGAGGCGAATCGGATTGAGGGCGCGCTCACGGCGCGCTCGGCGGAGGCCGCCGTTAAGGCATTCGTGCGGAGGCTCGGCGAGTCCCATACCGATTACACAGTTTGGGATGACGCCGTGCGTTCCCTCTATGGCACGCCCGATCCGGATTTTGTCGATCAGAACCTCGTCGCGACGACGGCTGATCCGACCTTCTTCGACACGGCTTACCTTCTCGACGAGACCGACCGCCTAGTGCTCGGCTATCGCAACGGCGAGCCGGTCGATGCCAAGGCAGCAGATGCCTTCGGGCCAGCGCTGAAGACGATGCTCGCGAAGATCCCGCGCGACGGGCACACCTACGCTGTCGAAACAGGGCTCTTGCAGACGATGTGGGGCCTTGCGGCCGTCGCGGTCGGGCCGATCGTTCCGAACACATCTAGCTTCGCCGATCAGCCGAAGCGCGCGCGCGTGCTGATCATCGCCAAGGCTCTCGACCAGGCGGCCGTCGAGCGGCTCGGCGAGGATTTCGTCATCGATGGCCTCAGACTTGCCAGCGGCGCGGGCGCGCCTGGCCTTGCGCTCACCGATCCGACCGGGCGGACGATTGGCCGGCTCGCCTGGTCTCCATCGCGGCTCGGACACGAGGCACACGCGGAAGTCAGCCCCATCGTCTTCGCGACGCTCGGGCTTCTGGCACTGGCCACGGTCGTTCTGACCACACTCGCAGTGCGCAGCCTCGCGCGCGGCAACGCGCTTGCCGAGGCGGAGGAATCGCAGCATCGGAAACTCAATGCGGCACTTGCCGGGATGCCGCACGGGCTCTGCATGTTCGACGCGGACAGCCGTGTGGTCCTCTGCAACGCCCGCTATGCTGACCTCTACAAGCTGCCGCCGAATCTGGTGACACCGGGCACGCGGCTTGAAGACATCGTCAGCTACCGCCGCCGCATCGGCAACGCCCCGCTCGATTTTCCGAATTACGTCTCGCACGAAGGCATGGAGTTCGAACTCGGGTCCAATACCGTTTTCGAGTTCGCGCTCGAAGACGGACGCATCATACGCCTGAACCATCTCCCGCTGCGCGGGGGAGGCTACGTCGCGACGCATGAAGACGTGACGGAGAACGCGCGCGTGAAGAAGCGCATGAGCTACATGGCCAAGCACGATGCGCTCACCAATCTTCCGAACCGCGTGCTTTTCCGCGAGAAACTGCTCGAAGCCTTCGAAGCGGCACCGACCCAAGGCCGGTTCGCGGTGCACTGTCTCGATATCGACCGTTTCAAAGGGGTGAACGAGACGCTCGGCCATCCGGTCGGCGATGCGCTTCTTGCCGAGCTCGCCCGACGGCTGCGCACCTGCGTGCAGCCGACCGATACGGTCGCGCGCCTGAGCGGTGACGAGTTCGCGGTCATTCAGATGGACGCCGGCGATCCGGCCGCCGTCGTGGCGCTCGCCGAAACGATCATCCAGGCGATGAATGCGCCTTACGATCTTGATGGCAATCAGGTTGTCATCAGCGTCAGCATCGGCGTCGCGATGGGACCCGAAGACGGCGCCGATGCGGACGAGCTCCTGAAGCACGCCGACCTCGCGCTCTACCGCGCGAAGAACGACGGGCGCGGAACCTATTGCTTCTTCGAGCCGACGATGAACGCGAAGGTGCAGGCGCGCCGGCAGCTTGAAATCGGGTTGCGCCGGGCGCTGAAGCGCGGCGAGCTTGAGCTGCACTACCAGCCCCTCGTCAGCCTCAAGGACAACAGGCCGACCGGCTTTGAGGCGCTGTTGCGTTGGCGCGACCCCGAGAGGGGCTTGATCCAGCCTGCCGAGTTCATCCCGCTCGCGGAGGAGACCGGGCTCATCGTCCCGATCGGCGAGTGGGTCCTGCACCAGGCATGCGCCGACGCCGCGACCTGGCCGCATGGTCTCCGCGTCGCGGTCAATCTTTCAGCCGCGCAATTCCGCTCGCGCGAGCTTGCGACGGTGGTGTTCAACGCGATCGCCGTGGCGCGACTGTCGGGCGACCGGCTGGAGATCGAGATCACCGAGACCGTGCTTTTGAACAACAGCGAAGCCACGCTGGCGACGCTGCATCAGCTGCGAAACCTCGGCGTTCACATTTCCATGGATGACTTCGGCACCGGCTATTCGTCGTTGAGTTATCTGCGCTCGTTCCCGTTCGACAAGATCAAGATCGACCAGAGCTTCGTCCGCGACGTCAATGACAGCGAAGATTCGCTCGCGATCGTGAGGGCAGTAACCGGACTTGGCGCGGCCCTCGGCATGACGATCACGGCGGAAGGCGTAGAGACGCCGGACCAGCTCGAATGCCTGCGTCGCGAGGGGTGTGACGAGGCGCAGGGCTACCTGTTCAGCCGCCCGTTGTCGGCGACGCAGCTAAAGGCGTTCTTGGCCGACCCGAAATGGTTCGTGCCCGTCGAAGCGCTCGGCAGACTTGCGAAGAGCGCCTGAAATCTTGCTCTTCGCACGGCGGCGGGCCAATCTCCCCGAAAGCAGATTCCGGCGGACGAGATGGGCAACGCAGACCTTGGCGAATGGCGGGCGATGGAGAGCGCGCCGAAGGACGGCACGACGGTGCTGGCGTCGGTCCGCGCTAGCGAGCAGGGACCGGCAGAGGTCGACGTCGTGCGCTGGGCGGTGCGCGACGAGCGCTGGATCGCGGCCGACTCCGATCCGGGCTGCATCATCGTCTATGCCGACGCTGAGCTGACCTCCTGGATGCCGCTTCCGAAGAAGCTGCCGAAGCTCCGCACGACGGAGAGCGCCGGCCGCCGCGTCCGCGGCCGCTTCGAGGACGAAATCGGCGGCTCGGGGATCTGAAAGCCGACCTCAGGTGGCGCTCGCGGAGCGCCACTCGACCGTGAAGTGTCGGTTTCACAGAGTCGGAAAAGCGGCCACAGAAGCCGGAAATCCGGCCCTCGGCCCCTCGCAATTTGCGTCATCGCTGTGTATCGTTTGAGGACAGCGAGAGCCGTCGAGCGAGGGGTGACTGGGCAGCATGGCATACGTGCCGAACTGCAAGTGCGATGTGTTCGTCAGCTTCGCGCATCTTGACGATGCCGCCATCGGAAATTCACCCCCCTGGGTGACTGCGTTTGCGGGCGATCTGAAGAAGGTGCTGCGCATGCGCCTCGGCGTGCGCGAGGAGGACGGGCTCAAGGTCTATTTCACCGGCCACGCGAGTCTTGAAACCGGGGTCAAGCTCGACGAGGCGCTGATGGAGAACGCCGCTTCTTCGGCGGTGTTCGTTGCGGTGACCTCGCCCGCCTACGTGGCCGAGGGCTCCTACACGATGCGCGAGCTTGCCACGTTCCTTGAGGCGATGGGGACGAGCGGCCGCATCTACGCGATTGAACATTCGCCGCTCAACTCCAACGACGAATACCCGTCGCCGCTTCGCGAGCTGACGCGCATGGCCTTCTGGCAGATGCACCCGGAGCGTGAGATTCCGCTCACGATGCCGACCGGCTCCGACATCTACATGCAGACGCTGCATGACCTCGGCGAGCAGATCCGCCGGCAGCTGAAGAAGATGCGGGAGGAGCTGAAGGCGCAAGCCGCAGCTCCGGCTGCATCCGTCACGGCGTTGTTAAGCAAGAGCGCCGCCGCGGGCCTTGGCCGAACGATCTTCCTCGCTCAGGTCACCGACGACCTCGACGAGGAACGAGAGCAGGTCCGCCGCTATGTCGAGCAATACGGTGTCACCGTGCTGCCTGAGGGCGTCTATCCGCAGGGCGGGCTTGAGTTCGCCGCGGCGGTGGAGGCCGACCTCGCCCGCGCCGACGCCTTCGTGCAACTCTTCAGCCGCACGCACGCCAAGCGCCCGCCCGACGTCCCGCAAGGCTACGACCGGCTGCAGTACGAGCGCGCCGTCGCACGCGGGCTGCCGGTCCTGCAGTGGCTGCGCCCCGACATCGACCTGTCGACGGTCGCCGACGCGCAGCACGCGAGCCTGCTCTCCGGCGAGAACGTCATGCGGATCGGGCTTGAGGCCTTCAAGGCGGACATCCTGAAGCGGGTGGAAAAGCGGCCCCCGCCGCCGCCGCCCGCGGAGCAGTTCATCTTCATCAATGCCGACGGCAGCGACATCAAGATTGCCGAGGAGCTTCGACGCGAGTTCATGAGCGCGCATGTGAGCGCCGCGGTGCCGATCCTGCAGGGCTCGTCGGAGGACGTGCGGCTCGACCTCGAAGAGAACATCGTCGAGTGCGACGCGCTGGTCATGATCTACGGCGAGGCGACGCCGGTCTGGGTGCGTGGCCAACTCCGCCTCTATTCGAAGCTGAAGCATCGCCGCAAGCAGCCCGTGAAGGCGCTCGCCATCTATCTCGGGCCACCGGAATCGAAGCCCGACATCGGCATGGATCTGCCAGAGATCCGGCGCATCGAATACCGCGAAGGCACGGCGGCCGAGAGCGTCAAGCAGTTCCTGTCGGGTCTTCTTCAATGAGCACGACCGGGGGGCGACTGCCCTATCCGGGGCTGCGCTCCTTCACACGCGAGGAGACCGACCTCTTCTTCGGGCGTGAGGGCTGCGTCGACGACATGGTCGATCGACTCGCGGCTTCGCGCTTCCTCGCCGTGCTTGGCGCCTCGGGCAGCGGCAAGTCCTCGCTGGTCAAGACCGGGCTGCTCGACGCGCTCGAGATCGGCCTTTTGCACCAGGCCGGCTCGCGCTGGCTGATCGCCGAGTTCCGGCCGGGCGAGCACCCGATCGAAAGCATGGCGGAGGCGCTGACCAGGGCAGCGGCCGCCGATCCGAGCGCCGTGCCCGACGAGGAGGAGGTGAAGCTCCTACGCACCTTCCTCGCGCGAGGGCCGCGCTCCGTCGTCGAATGGTGTGAGGCAAACCTGCCGGAAGGCACCAACCTGCTTCTGCTTGTCGACCAGTTCGAGGAGCTCTTCCGCTACGGCGCCTATAGCGAGCGGGAGGAGGCGGAGGCTTTTGTCGCGAAGCTTCTCGAAAGCGCCAAGGCACCGCTTTCGGAAGCACGCATCTATGTGACGATCACCATGCGCTCTGAATATCTCGGAGCGGCGGCGCTGATTGACGGGCTCGCCGAGGCGATCAACCGCGGTCTCTATCTTACGCCGCGCATGAGCCGCGACGAGGTGCGCGATGCGATCGTCGGTCCGGCAGCGGTCTGCGGGTTCGAGATCGAGCCGGCGCTTGTGAACCGCCTTCTGAACGACCTGACCTCGTTCGCGCCCTGGGACGGGGATTCGGGCCATCAGCTTGAGCGCCTGGTCAGGCGTGCCGACCAGCTGCCGCTGATGCAGCATGTCTTGAACCGCTTGTGGTCGATCGCGGCGGAGGAAGGCGCGGACGGCCCGGTCGTGCTCAAGCTTGCCGACTATGAGGAGCTCGGTGGACTTCGCGGCGCGCTCGCCGCGCATGGCCGCGAAATTCTCGAAGAGCTTCTGCCCGAGCATCGGGCGCTCGCTCCGATCGTCTTCCGTGCGCTGACCGCCGGATCGAGCCTGGCGGAGGCGGTCAGGCGGCCGACCGAATTCGGCGAGCTCGTGGCGCTTGCCGGAGGCGACGAGATTGCGGTCCGCGAGATCATCGAAGCGTTCCGCGCGCCCGGCCGCAATTTCCTGGTGCCGTCACGGCCGACACCGCTGCGGCCGACAACCTTGATCGACATCAGCCACGAGAGCCTGATCCGTCAGTGGGACGAGTTTGCCGCGTGGCTGCAGCAGGAGGTCACCGCCGCCGACACTTGGCGGCGGCTCGTCGATCTCGCCGAGCGCTATCGGCGCGGCGAGGGAAATCTCCTCTCCGACCTGGCGCTTGCCAGCAATGCGAGCTGGTGGGATCGCGAACAACCGACGGCTGCCTGGGCAAAGCGCTACGGCGGCCATTTCGAGCAGACAGCGAAATATCTCGCCGACAGTCGCAGTGCCGAGGCGGCGAGCGAGGCGGCGAAAGCACAAGAGCAGCGGCAGAAATCGCGCAACCGCCTGATGACAGCTGCGGTGATCATCATCCTTTGCATCATCACGCCGCTTACGGGCTTCGCTGGGTATTCGGCGTGGCGGGCCAACCAGGAGGCGGAGCGGGCGAACGCTGCCGCCGCAGCCGCGGACGTCGAACGCCAGAACGCCGAGCAGGAACGGCAGGACGCGATTAAAGCGCGCGAAGAGGCCGACCGGCAGCGCCAGGCGGCGGAAGCGGAGCGTCAGCGCGCGGACGCGGAGAGCGCGCGGGCGCGCGCCGCTCGGGTGGAGGCGCTCGCGCAGGCGGATGCAGCGAGATCCGCCGAGGAGGAGGCAAGGCAGCAGGCGCTCGCGGCGAGGGCCGCTGAGGAGGAGGCGAAGCAACAGGCGCTCGAAGCAACGGCGGCGCGCGACCGTGAAGCGCAAGCACGACAGCAAGTCGTGGCTTTGGAGCGCCAGCGTACCGAGGAAGCGTTCCGCCGCTCGATCCTCGAGCAACTCGCCGACCGCATCTCCGCCCTGCAGCAGGCAGGCTCATGGGAGATCGCATCGAACCTTCTCGGCGCGCTCTGGCAGAAGGTGAGCGGCCTTGCCGTGGACAGTCAGGGAAGTTGGCTGATCGATCCGATTGTCAAAGCCTTCGCCCGCCAGTCGATGGCGGAGTACCAGATCGTTCCCGACTTTCTGAAATACGCAGGCCTCGACGGCTGGACCGGAACCTCGGGCCGCTTCCGCGTCTATGCGCTCGACCGCAAGGCCGCCGACGGGAGCACGATCTCAGGCAACAAGGTGATCGCGCTCTTCGATGCGATGACCGGTGCCGTGCTCGGTTCCTTCGAGCTCCCCTCCGGGGCCAATCTCGGGTCGGACGTCGATCTCGTGACGCCGGACGGAAGCCGCGTGGCCATCGTCACCAGCGATCCGACGCCCGACGACTCGAACGACGATCGGCGGATCGCGCTTTGGGCAGGCGGACAGTCGGCGCCGACGGTGATCCCGATGCCGTCGCTCGGCACCGGCGCGGTCAAGGTCGATCAGATCGCGCCGGTCAACACCGACGCGCGCTTCGCGCTCTCCCTGACGCTCGAATCCAAGCCCGCAGAGCTCATCGTCGTCGATCCGGCCAAGGACGCAATTACCTTCAGCATCGCCGCCGAAGACATCGCCAAGGCTCTCGGCATCACTGCCATCAACGATGTCACGCTTCTAGGCCTCGTCGGCGACCAGCTTGTCGTGCTCGTCGACAACACCGACGGCAGTGTGCTCTCGATCGACGTCACGAGTGGTGCGGTGCGCAACGTCGAGACCGGCGGCGGCGTCTCAAGCGCGGCGCTCACACCCGACGGAGCGCTTCTGGTGGCGCTTTCATGCCCGGACAATTGCCCCGTGCAGCATTTGACGGCCCTCGATTTTCGGTTTGGCACGCCGCTCTGGGTCGAGCGTGTGCCGACCGGATTGACGCTGACGAAGACCGCAATCCATGACGCTGTGGTCGCTGGGACGCCCGCCTACAGCGTTCTCGTCCAGAACGCCGGCACCGGTATCATCTTCCAGATTCCGAAGGACACGACGAAAAGCGTCGTTCGCCTCGACGCCGCGTCGAATGCGCGGATGGACGCGACCGCATTCGACGGAAGCGGCGGATATCGAGTCGTCGAATCGGTTTCCGGCTCGACAACCAGCAGCGGACTCGAGCCGGCCGGCGCGCTCGCGAGTTATCGCATCCCCGCCTCGCGCCAGAAGCTCAAGCTCTATGTCGCGCCGAACTCGGTCGCGATCTACCAGAGAGACGACGTATTCCGCATCGCCGGCGTGACCTATCAAGGGGACCTGCTCGTCTATCGCATGCGCCCCGACGGCGAGTTCGAGGAGGATGTCGCTTTCCAGCCGATGAAGATCGCGGAATCGAACTGCCTCGCCGCTGTGTCTTTCGGTGGCGACGGCCGGTCGCTCCTTATGCGCCACATCGACGGCTCGTTGCTCTTCGTCGCGGCGGTTGGGAACGGCGCCAATATCGGCTGGCACCAGGTGGACGGCTCTGGCGCGGGCAAGGAATCGAAGCCGGAGACAAGCTGCGACGCACCTGCCGCCGATGCCGTCCCCGAAAAGATCGTGCCGGCCGACGGAAGCTCGACGGCGTTTGCTCTGCTCGACAAGGACCAGAGCGTGTCATGGGTGAACGTGGTCGACAGCGCCGCCCAGAGAGACGCGCCGAGCTTGTCGGCTCCGGCACGTGCGTTCGCTCCGCTTGATCGAATCTCCACCGGCGCGACTTGGATCACCGCCGACCCGGCGCGCAATCGCGTCGCGATCGTCACGGCGGGCGGCGTGGAGATCGTGACGCATGCGATGGCGGCACCTGCACCCGAGACCGCCGATGCGCGATCGGCGTCGGCGCCGGCCGAGGCGGGCCCCGGCTACGGCCCGCGCGGCGGCGAGGCCGCAGCATCGGCACAGGAGCAACCTCGCCAGCAGCGGTTGCTCCGTTGGAGCGAGCCGAAGGCGGCCGTCTTCAATCCAGGCGGCGGACTGGTCGTCGCCTATGGCGGCGGCCAGATTTCGTCGTTCCAGGAGGCGCCGAATGGCACGTGGGCGGTGAAGTTCGACAAGCTCGTCTTCAGGACGAGCTCCGGAGGAGCGGCGAAGGGCCTCTATGCCTCGAAAGGTGGCATCTCCGTTTCCGACGACCGCGGCATGATGATGACGCTTGATCCGGAGACCGGCGCACTCTCCGGCTTTGCGCGCCTTCCGGCGAACCCCTCGGCCCTGGCGCTCAAGGGCGACGGCAAGGCGCTCTCGCTCGAATGGGACACGGATTCCGTCGCGACCTTCGACTTCCGCCAGCTCACGTCGACGTCGGGGGTCGCCGATCCGGCACGGCTCGTGTCCATGCGCAGCCTGCTCGATCCCGCCTACGACACCAGCCTCGATTCGCTGACGATCGCCCCCGAGAGCGAGCAGGCCTCGCAACCAGCCACCGAAGCCGTGGCGGTGGACTGCGGGAAGGTCGCAGCCGCGCAGATATCGCTTCTTGAGAGCCGCCTTCTGGGCGAAGCGGCAACGCCCTCGGCAGCACCGGACGCCGCGCAATGCGAAGAGACAGCGGCGAACGGCTCGCTCAGCGCCGTCGAGGCGCTCGCCGAGCGTGGCCAGAACGCCAGCGTCCGCGAGCTCGTCGAAGACGGCGCGTTCTCTCGCGTGCTGCAGGCTGCCGCGGTGGGCGATCGCACGGCGACGCGCATTCTCGGCGCGGTGCTGGCGCGGATCGCGATCGCGCGGGGCGACCTCGACGAAGCGACGATCGCAAAGGACGCGCTGCGGTTCGGGACGAGCCTTCCCTCCGCGCTGATGAAGACGATCGCGGCCGGCGGCCCGATTGATCCATCTCTGCTTGAGGCGGCGCGCCAGCGCGCCGGAGCAGACCCCGTTCTCCATCAGCTGATCGCGCACGCCGACGAGCGGCATATCGACGACATCGGCTCGCTCACCGAGGCGCTCTTTGAGTACTCGATTGCCGAGCGTCTCTACCGTGCGAGCGGCCGCAATGATCAGGCGGAGTTCTCCGCGCACCGCCGCGCCGAGCTCGCCCGCGCTTTGCCCGATGACCGCGTGCTTGCCGTCTTGAAGACGCTGGAGGGGTGGCAGCCGCCCGCCGCCGAGGCCGCGTCATCGGTGACGCTGCCGGACATGCCGGCCAATTCGTCTTCGCGCCGCAGCTTCGACATGGAAAACGAGGACCAGCTGGCCGCGAACCTGCCGGATTCGCCGCTCCTCGGCGCGTTGCGCGTGGAGCTTGAGCGCGCCCGCATCTTCGATCTGCAGAGCAGCGACCCGAAGACGGCGACGAAACTGATGATCGATCTCGGCCGGCGGACGGGCGCGGCCGGCAGCTGGTCGCCCGACCTCGTTCGCGAGTATCTCGATCTTGCCGACGGCATCGGCGTCGCGACCGACCCGGCCGACGTGTTCCGCCTCGCCGCAGAGGCGATGCGCCTTGTCAACGCCGGGTTCAAGACGCCGATCCACGGCAATGCCGATGCGGCCGATCTCTTCGATCGCGCTGCGACGACGATCGCCGCGACCGCGCCAGCGGCGCCGCACGAGCTGGTCTCAACGGCGATGGCCGACGTCGATCTCGGCTTGCTTCAGTACGAATACGGCACTCTCCCCGGTATCGGCGCCGACGCCGATGTCAAAGCCACCGAGGGGCTGCTCGACGCGGCCGCGAAGATGGCCGCCGCCCTTGCCGACGCGAGCGACGATCCCGGCCGCTGGAACTGGCTGCGCGCAGAATCGCTCTTCTGGGACGGTGTGCTCGTCAACGACAGCGACGCGACCGCCGCGACCGATCTCCTGAAGAAGAGCGCCGACCTGATGCGGCCGTTCGTTGAGGCGAGCCCGGGCGACCGCGAGCGGCGCTTCCGCTATGCGGAAGCGTTGCGCTGGCTCGGCATCGCGATGCCGTCGTCGGAAGAGACGGCGGCCACCGAGCGCGAAGCCGTCAAGCAATACCAGGTGATCTGGGACGACCGCGCGTCGCTCGACGCGGACATGCTCAGCAGGACGGGCGTGGGTTACGGCTTCGCGCTTGCCAATCTCGCGCAGACGATACGCGAGTATCAGCTCGCCGACCTTGCCGACGGCCGCAGCGCCGAGGACCACGCCGGCTGGGTGCTCGAGATCCTGGCGCTCGCCGCGGAGAAGGATGTGGTCAACGCCGATTTGATCGCAGCCGGGGCAAGCACCGGCGACGCCGGCTTCCTCGCCGGCTGGTATCGCATGAGCTCCTATGGATGGCCGATCGGCTTCCTGAGCGGTCTGGTCTACCTAGAGCGGGGAGGGGGCTCGGTCACCAAGTGCGATCTCCTCGCCGCCGATCCCTACGATCCGTTGCGGCGGGCACCCGGGCTGACCCTCGACAAGGTCGACACGGCGGCGGCGGAGAAGGAGTGCCGCACCGAACACGAGAGCAACTATGACGATGGGCGCACGACCTATCAGCTCGCGCGCGTGATCAGCGCGGATACAAGCCGCTCGTCGGAGTATCTGCCGCTTGCCAGACAGGCAGCGGCGGAGGGCGTGTCTCCCGCCTTCTCGCTCGTCGCCTATGCGCTCAGCCAGAAGGACGACAATCGCAGCAGCGACGCCTACATCGCCATGACGCAGCGCACGCTGATCGAATCCTTCCCGGTCCTCTATCCCTTCCTCGCGGCTCACGCGACGACCGCGCGCGAGCGCACCGGGCTTGCCTGGTACGCCGACAAGGCGGCAGCGCTTGGCGTACCGGAGGCGCAGCTCGCGCTCGCCGATCTTGCGAATGACCCGGCCGAGGCGCTTTTCCACGCCAAGCTCGCCGCGCGGCTCTTCACCGAAGCGAGCAATCAGCCGGGCGCCGCGGAGGCCGAGCGGAAGGCCGGCGCGCTCTCCGTTCCGGCGGCAGACGCGACCGCCCTCGATTCGAAGGTCGCCGCGTGGACGCCGGAGGCGCTGGTGAACCTCCCCGAGGACACCAGCGGAAGCTGACCGCCCTTCTGGCCGGCCCCGTTGGCGTGCATAAGATCGTGCCCGCGGACCTGGGAGCGCTGTCATGCAAGAAGAGCTGTCGGAGGCGATCGCCGAAGTCGAGCGGATGGTGAAGAAGGCGGAGCTGATCTCGGCCTTCGATCTGGCGAGCCGGCATGTTGAGACCTTCCCCGACAGCGAGCGGCTGAAGCAGCTCGCGGTTCTTGCCCTTGCGCGCGCCGGCGCCACCGACCGCGCGATGCACCGCTTCCACGACTGGAAGCTCGACCGGTCGAGCGACACGGACGTGCTTGCGCTCGAGGGTCGACTCCTGAAGGACGCGGCGCTGAAGCTTGAAGGCGCGCCGCGCCGCTCCGCGCTCCTGCAGGCCGCCGCCGTCTATAAGGGCGTCTTCGACAAGAAGCCCGACTACTATCCCGCGATCAACTGGGCGAGCCTCACATTCCTCGGCGGGCGCAAGAAGGAGGCGGCGAAGATCGCGGCGCGTGTGTTAGCGGACCCGCAGGTCGCGAACGCCTCGGACCTCTGGTCGCTCTCGACGCGCGCCGAAGCGAATCTCCTGGTCGGCAACATCGATCTTGCGCGGAAGGACTTGAAGGCCGCGGCGGCCTTCGGCGACGAGGGCGCTGGCTCGACGACGCGCCGTCAGCTTCGCCTGATCCTCACCGAAGCCGGCCACGCGCCCGCCGCGATCGAGCGGATTCTCGCCCCGCTCGCGCCGCGGGCGACGGTGCACTATCTCGGCGCGGAGTCCGACAGCGGCGCCTGGGGTCGATACAGAAAGGGCACTGCCACCGTCGAGGCCCGCGAGCGGATCGACGCGGTCCTGAAGAAGCTCAACCCCGGCGCCGTCTTCGGATCGCTTGCGAGCCCCGGCGAGATTCTTTTCGCGGAGGCGGCATTCAAGGCCGGCCTGGAGCTCAACGTCATCCTGCCGCTCCCCGCGCCGATGTTCGCCGGGCTCGTCCTGAAGAATGCGGGAAAGGACTGGCAGTCACGCTTCGAGGCGTGCGCAGCGGCGGCGCATCGGCTCGACACGATCGCGGAGGACCCGGATTCCAATGATCTGACTCTCGGCGAACACGCCGCGCGCGTGGCCATGGGGCTGACCGTGCAACGGGCGCAGCACCTCGACGGCAAGGCTCTGCAGGTGATCCTGAGCGACGCGGCGGGCGACATGCCGGACTCCGCCCTGACTGCGGCCTGGACCAAGGACAAGCGGCGGCGGCAGATGGTCGTTGCGCTTGGCCGCGGGCCAGCCAGGCCGCGCCGCCGGAAACCTGTGCCGCCGCGCGAATGCTGCGCCCTTGTGTTCGGGGATATGCCCGGCTTTTCCCGCCTGCCGGACAGGTTCCTGCCGGTCTTCTGGGAGACGGTCATGGGCACGATCGGCGATGTTGTCGCCGAGAAAGGGGAGGCGGTCGCGCTCAAGAACACCTGGGGCGATGCCATTCATCTCGTCGTTCCCGACATCAAGTGCGCCGCCGAGATCTGCCTCGCGGTGCAAACGCGGCTGTCGGCGATCGACGGCAGCGTGCTCGGACGCGACGAAGCGCCGACGATGCGGATCGGCGCCCATTACGGGCCGGTATTCACGGATTGGGATCCGATCATCGGTCGCGGGACTTTTTACGGACGCTCGTTGTCCCGCGCCGCGCGGATCGAGCCGATTACGCCGCCCGGAGCCGTCTTCGTGACCGAGGCCTTCGCAGCGGTCCTCCTGCTTGAGACGCACGGCGAGTTCACCTGCAACTATGTCGGCCAGGTGCCGCTCGCCAAGAGCTACGGCACGTTCCGGATGTACGAGATGACGGCGGAAACCGCGCCTGTCAGATGAGTGGAATATCTTTGAACAGCGTCGTTCCGGCAGCGGTCAGGAGTGGGAGCAGAAACGACGCCAGCTGAGCGAGTTGCTGCCGCGGGGCAAGATCGACCCCATGATCCTTCAGCCACTTGTCTTGTCCGGGTGTTGCGCTGAGCGTGTGTGGCACGAGCCGGTTGGCGCGACGCAGAAGAACTGCGGCTGGCGCCAAATAGGAGATCGCAAGCAACATCGTCAGTGAGGACCCGGTGAGTATCACGATGCCCTGTGCAATCGCTTGATAGATTTCCACGGCGGCGGCGCCCTTCGGCAGCACCGTCGCCGGCCAAGAGAAAAGCTGATATCCCGCCAAGGTGACAAGCACGAGGCCGATAGACGCCGCATAGGTGATGCGCGACAGAGCTTTGAGTCGGATAGCGATCTCGGCGACACCGCTTTCGGAATCGCGCTGGCGCAGGCGCGCCGCCGTAGACGCCGCAGCGACGACGATGAAGACGATCGTGACAACCGTAAGCCCGTTGGCCCATTCCAGGCAGATGCGCACGACGCCTCCGAGTGAGTGATTGGTCCAATGCGGTGCCGGCAAGACGTCCAGGGAATTGTCGAACATTTGGCGCACAAGAGAGTTCGTCAGGGCACCGGTGCCGATGGAGGCCACGACGACCACAGCGGCAATCAGGGAAGCGGCGGTTACCCGGCGCCAAGCCCGGCGTGCGCCGAGGAACGAGAACATGGTTGCGCAGCAATAGAGGGTGATTCCTGCCGCGCCGATCATTCCAAGCGCGTAGAGTGCGCTCCACGCGTAGCGGGCTCTTACCTCCGCGGCGATGGGTTGCCTGATGTGAAGATGGTCGAACGCTGGAAGCGCCTGAAGCGTGCGCAGACCCGCGCATGCTTTCCAGTTCTTGGGCAGGCTCTCGGGATCAACCGAAGGCAGCTCCGGCTTGTCGGGCTGCATCGCGATTTCATAGGCTGAGCATATCGGGATATCCGCGGTCAGCGGCCTGACGATTACGCTCGCGAAGCCGATCGTGGCGAGATAGGCGACGATGGGCAGGGCGACCAGCGCCGCATTCGTGAGATCGAACCCCCTTTGGCGTGAGAATATCACTACCGGTGCCGCTGCCTTGCTCCACTGAGCAGGCAGGCAGAGTAAAGCCACAGGTGGTAAAGAATTGTAGCCGTCGCCGCGACGAACCGGTGAGGGAAAATGAGTGGTCAGGCCGCCCCGTCCGCCGCCGTCGCCTTCAGGATTGCCTTCACCTCGAAGGGCCTGAGCCCCGGATAGGCGCCGAGGAGCAGCGCGACGAAGCCGCACATGATCGGCGTCGCGAAGCTGGTGCCGGTCATCGTCGTGTACCCGCCGCCGTGCGCGGCGACCGGCACGTTCACGCCGTAGGCGGAATATTCGATCACGTCGTTGCGGTAGAGCCAGTGGCTCTCCGGCCCCTCGCCCTCGTTGTCGACGCCGACACAGGGGATGAGCGCGGCCGGAAAGCCCTCGTCCTGAAGCGGCATGTTGCGGCGCGCGGCGACGATTGTGATGCCCCGGCGGTAGGCGTCTTCACAAAGCGGGTTCATGCGCCGCACGTGTTTCTCGCTTGCGGCTAGGCTCATGTTGAGAAGTCCCGCTTCGCTGCGGACCGCGTCTTCGAATCCTGCGATCAATGCTTCGCCGCTGCCGCGGTTGTTTCCGCCGAGCACGCGGAAGTCGACGAAGCGAGTGTTCGGCGCGATCCGGCCGATGATCGAGGCAACGCCGGTCCCGTGCCCGTAGAGGTCGTTGTTCTCGGTCGGATCGGCGTCACTGACCGCGACCTTGCCCTCCGCGTCCGCTGTGAAGATGCGGGCGCGGACGACGCGTCCGGAAAGGTCCGGATGCGAGCCGTCGATGCCGCTGTCGAGAATGCCGACCGTCACCGGCGCAAGTTCGACCTTTGCCAGCTCTTCGATCGGGACCGCAAGGGCGCGTTGAAGCAGCCCTTTCGGAAGGCTCATTGCGCGCCGCCTCCGGGCGCCATCGCCTCGACGGCCTGAAGCATGCGCGAAAGCTGCAGGACCGTGCCGCTGTCGCGTTGAAGGAGCCGGCCGACGCGGTCGAGCACGTCCTGCGCGATCGGATCGGGGGCAAGCGAGGCCGGCGCGCCATCCGTGGCTTCGCCCTGACCCTTGAGGAGCAGCGCCTGGTTGACAACGAGCGCTGCGACAGTCGCAAGGCAGGCGTAGAGCTGCCCGTCCGCTTCGGTGAAGCGCTTCTCCGGTTTGTTGGAGATCGCCGTGATCACGCCGATCAGCCGGTCGCCGATCAGCATCGGCGCGGAGATGACGGACTGGACGCTGCCGGCGGCTTCGGCGAGCTTCGGGTCCTTGTAGCGCGGCGCGCCGATCTGAACTTGCCCGGTCTCGGCGGCAAGGCCCGCGAGACTCCCCATCGGCACTTGCGTCCCGACCAGCATGCGCTCGGCGTCCTTGTTGCCGTAGGTCATCGCGAAGGTGAGGTCGTTGGCGTCCGGGTTGTAGACGAGGAGCGAGCCCTCGTCGCCGCCGACCGCGCGCACGCCGGTCTCGACGATCAGGCTCAGCGCCTGGTCCTCCAGCCCCGGCGACAGGCCGAGATAGCGCTGCATCAGGCTGGCGCGGATTTCTTTGGCATCGGGCATCGTCTCTCCTCGCGATCCTTGGCCGATCAGACCGCTCGCTTCATTCCCTTCGGCGCGCCGGGCTTCGCTACGCCGGCCGGGCGCGGGGGAGCCGCTCCCGCAGGCGCGCCCTTCGCCGCGCCTTGCCGCGGCGCGGGCATCTCGAAGCTTCGCACCGGGACGGTCGCCTCTACCTCGTATTCGACCTCTTCACCGTAGGCGAGCTGCGCATCCATGAGCCGCTTGAAGAGCGTTGGCCGGGCGGAGAGCTCGGCCGGCGTTCCGACGTCGGTGATGCGCCCGTCTTCGATGCAGCAGACCAGGTTGGCGACGGAGGATATCAGCGGAATGTTGTGCTCGACGAGCAGAATGGTGCGGCCCGGCGCAACGCGTCGAAGCTCTTCAGCGATGCGGTTGACAGAGAGGACGTCGATGCCGGCCGCCGGCTCGTCGAGGAGCAGGATGTGCGGATCGGCGAGAAGCGTGCGCGCGATCGCTAGCCGCCGCCGCTCACCGCCCGAGAGACCGGCCTTTCCGGCCGCGCGCGACACCGGCGCGCCGAGCGGGTCGCCCGGCGCGACGCGCTCGAGCGCTCCCCAAATGTCGGCCGCGCGGCATGCGGCTTCCATCGCCGCGTCGCTGGCGTTCGGTGCTGCAAGCCGCATGTTTTCTCGGACATCCGCCTCGATGAACATCGGAAACTGCGACACGCTGCCCATGAGCGAGCGGAGCGCCGACAGCCGGAATTCCTTCACGTCGATGCCGCCAACCGTGACGCGCCCGCCGGTCGGATCGAAGAGCCGCGAGATCACCTTCAGGACCGTGCTCTTGCCGGAGCCTGACAAACCGACAAGCGCCGTGATCTTTCCGCTTTGGAAACGGAAACTCACGTCGCTCAGGATCGTGCGCTCGGGCGTCGGCCGATAGGTGACGTTCTCGAGCGCCACGTCGTAGCCAGAAAGGTCGGCCGCAGTCTTGCTGCCGCTGTCGACGATTTCGAGCGGCTCGTCGAGCAGCATCCCGACCTTCTCGACCGCCGGCCAGGCATTGTTGATGGTCGTATAGAACGTGATCAGCTCCTGGATCGGCGCGACGACGCGGGGCACGAAGAGGTAGATGGCGACCGCGGCCTGCACGGCCGCATTGCCGCCGACCACGAAGACCGCCCAGAGGATCAGCCCGATCTGCAGCAAGGCCGGGACCGCCTGTGGGAACTGTGTCGCGACTTCGCTCCGAAGCGCGCTGTCCAGCTGCGCCTCCGCTCTCGCCTTGAGGCGCAGAGAAAGTGCTGCCGAACGAAGCGGACCGGCGTTCATGAGCTGCACTTCCTGCGGCGTGGTCAGCGAGTTGATGAGCGTGTTCGCCACCATGCTTTGCTGCTCCTGGAGGACGACGTTGGCGGCGCGAAGCCGCCCGGCGAGCCACCATCCGCCTAGTGGCAGTACCGATCAGGAGCACGCCGACGATGACGAAGATGACGCCGTCCTGCCCCTGGAGCTTGGAAAGGTTGTAGAAGAGAAGCACGATCGCGGAGACGAGCGAGACGCTACGCACGACCGGGGAGGAGAGAACGTCGCGCAAGGCGCCTTGCGCCTGCTGCGAGTAGTTCATGATGACGGCCTGGTTCTCGCCGACATCGTGGAGGGCGTGATAGCTTGGCCCGAGATTGATCAGCTTGTCATGCAGTCTGAGCTGCAGCCGCTCCAGCATCAGCGTGTTGATCCACACCGTGCCGACGCGGTTCGCGTAGCCGAGCGCAATCCCGATGATCGCCGTCACCGCAAAGAGGATCGCCGTCATGCCGACGGCATCCGGCAGAATCGCGTCGATGAAGCGGAAGCCGCCGGCCGATTTCTTTTTCGCCGCCGCGCCTTCGGGAGCGGCAGCCGGCGCCGCGGTGCCGGTTGATTGCGGCGCCACGGCCGGCGCTTCGCGCGTCACGATGCTGTTCTGCGCCTGCGCGATGAAGTTGGTGATGAGCTGCGCGTTGTAGAGCGTCACCACATTGGTGACGAGGGCGAGGAAGGTCACGAGGTAGAACGGCGCGGCGATGCCGGAGATCGACTGCGAAGCCCAGCCCAGAAGCCGCCGCGGCGAAAGCGGCGTCAGGGCGACGGGTCGTGCGATCGGTCCCTTCACGCTCTCCCCCCGGACGCGTGCGGCCTTATCTCAGGCGGCCACCATCTGAAGCACCATGAAGGCTGGGCAGCAACACCGGCATCAGCGCCTGTGCGCGTGGCCACTCTCGTGACGAGACGCGTGATGGTCGCCATGAGGATGCTGATGCGGATGGCCGTGGTGGTGCTCGTCACGATCGGGAGAGCTGCAGTGCCCGCGATCGTGAGGGTCGGGGTTCCCGCAGCCGCAGGCTCCTTCGTGAGCAGGATCCGTATGCGCGTCGCGAGCCACGATGGCGCTTGGGTCGCCGCCGCCACGGCGGATCACCTCGCTCCATGCGCTCAATACCTGCCGCCGGAGGTCTGCCAGTTCCGGCGCCGCGACCCGGTCGATCGCCGCGACGCTTTCCGCAAGCTTCGCTTCAGCGGCCTGCGCGTGGCCGAGCATCGCCTCCGCGACGCCGGAATTGCCGAGCACGGCGGCGCGGATGGCCTCGATCGCCCGAGCCGGGATCTTACCGGCAAGCGCGGCCATCAGCGCTTCGCATTCGCGCATCTCATCCGCCACCGCCTCTGCCTGGTGAAGCGCGAGGCGCGAGCGCGCCAGGCGCACGAGGAGCTGCAGCCGGGCGGCAGCATCGTCGCGGCCGATGTCCTCCGAGTGCGCCGGGATTACCGAAAGCGCGGCTTCGAAAGCCTCGACCGCATCGGCCTGCCGATCTTGCCGCTGCGCCAGCGCGCCCTTCGTCCGGTTCAGCATCACGAAGCGGCCGCGCCACATTGCCTCGCCCGAGAGCCGTCCCGGGAAGAGCGAGCCGGCTTCGGCAAGCGCGGCGACGGTGGCCGCTTCATGGCCGAGCGAAAGCTCCGCCTCGGCGTGCGCGATGAGCGCCTCAACCAGCGCACCACGCGCCGCTCGCGTATTCTCAGCCTTGTAGGCAGCGCGGCGGGAAATGACGTTGCGCTCAACCGCGGAAGGATGCGGCTCGCCTGAGGTCGCGTCTTTCTGCGGAAGCGCCATCAAAGTTCCTCCAGGTCAGCCGCCTTGGAAGGATCGGGGTTGGGGCGGCATGCGCCGCCCCAGATTCTCGGTTCGGAGCGCTCAGATCTCGAAATAGGCGCCGCAGTTCCAGCAATAATAGCCGAGCCAGACATTGGTGTCGGCCACGACATCGTTCACCGCCCAGCAGTTCCAGCAGACGGCCGCGGTCCAGTAGGTCGATTGGCCCTCGACGTCCGCCATCTCCGGCTTCTTGCCCTTGCCGATCTTGTCGGCGGCAACCTTGTCCTTGTCGCCCTTCTTTGAGATTTTCACTTTTGCTTCGGCCATTCCAGGTCTCCTTCAGAATGCACGGGTCATGTGTGACCCCCCGTCACCCGCGCTCGGCATCCGGCTCCGAAGACAAGCTTTCTCTATGGGCGACAGGGTTCCCGGCCGACGTTGGCAGCAGAAGACCTGCCGGCTGAGTCCCTGTACGTCGCTATGTGTAAGCCATGAGAAGGACGCTTGTCTGACTCCGAGCGAAGACGAGTTTAATGTTCTCTCAGCACAAAGAAATACACAAGTTATAAAGTGGCGAGACCGCGGCGGTTGTCGGCCGAGCGCGGCTTCGCGGAACGCAAGTGTCGCGGCGTTGCAGCGAAGACTTCGATCGGTTGGGGTTCCACTCGGCCCGAGCGAACTGACGGTTCGCGATAGACAAAGGCGCGAGCCACCTCCGTTGTGTTTTTCTCGCACGCTCACATGTAGAACCTACACGTGCACCTACAGAACCTATGGTCGAAGCATCGGACAGAGCGTTTCGGAGTGGCGGAGCGCGCTGCTAGAATGGCAGTCGGCTAAGACAAGACCGCAAGGGGGCGACATGAGTTCAGGAAACCGGCGCGAATGCGCCGACGCAGCTCTTTCTCGGCGGCGAGTGGCGGGATGCTTCCGACGGCGGGACGTTCGACGTCGATAATCCGGCGACCGGCGAGGTGATCGCCACGGTCGCCAGCGCGACGCTCGCCGACGGCAAGACTGCACTCGATGCCGCTGAGAAGGTGTTTCCAGCCTGGGCTGCGACAAAGCCGCGCGAGCGCGGCGAGATTCTGCGCAAGGCCTTCGAACTGATCATGGCAGAAAAAGAGGACCTCGCCCGCCTGATCACGCTTGAGAATGGCAAGGCGCTGCCGGATTCGCGCGGCGAGATCGCCTACGCCGCGGAATTCTTCCGCTGGAGCAGCGAGGAGGCGGCGCGCGCGATCGGCGACCTCTATCGCGGGCCCTCGACCGGCGCGCGCATCGTGGTCGGGCACAAGCCGGCCGGGATCGCGGTTCTTGTCACGCCGTGGAATTTCCCGGCCGCGATGGCGACGCGCAAGATCGGGCCGGCGCTTGCCGCCGGCTGTCCGGTGATCCTGAAGCCGGCCTCGGCAACGCCGCTTACCATGCTGGCATTGATGCCGATCCTTGAGAAAGCGGGCGTACCGAAGGGTGTGATCAGCGTGCTTCCGTCCCGCCGATCCGGGAAGCTTGTCGACGCGCTGCTGCACGACCCGCGCGTGCGCGTCGTCTCATTCACTGGCTCGACCGAGGTCGGGCGGACGCTTCTGAAGTCGGCCGCCGACAATATCGTGACCCCGGCGATGGAGCTTGGCGGCAATGCGCCCTTCGTTGTGTTCGAGGACGCCGACATCGACGCCGCGGTCTCAGGCGCGATCATCGCCAAGATGCGCAACATCGGTGAGGCGTGCACCGCCGCCAACCGCTTCTACGTGCACGACAAGGTGCACGATCAGTTCGCCAAGAAGCTCGCCGACAAGATGGGCGCGATGAAGATCGGCAACGGTCTTGAGGAGGGGGTGGAGGTCGGCTCGCTCGTCAACGCTGAAACCCGCGACAAGGTGGTGGAGCTTGTGGCCGATGCGGTTGGGCGCGGCGCCAAGGTCCTGACCGGCGGCTCGATCCGCAACGGCCCCGGGTATTTCTATCAGCCGACTGTGCTCGTCGACGTGCCGGAAGACGCGCGTTGCTTCCACGAGGAGATTTTCGGGCCGGTCGCGGCGATCGCGAAGTTCTCCGACGAAGCGGATGTAGCCGAGCGCTGCAATGCGACCGAGTACGGTCTCGTCGCCTATGTCTTCACCGAGGACATGAAGCGCGGTCTCGCCTTCTCGGAGAAGCTCGATTTCGGCATGATCGGCTTGAACCGGGGGATCGTCTCCGACCCCGCCGCACCGTTCGGCGGCATGAAGCAATCCGGGATCGGCCGCGAGGGCGCGCATCACGGCATCCTGGAGTTTCTCGAGACGCAGTACATCTCTGTCGAGTGGTGAGACGGCAGCCGGGCGAATGATCGACCCATCCTCGTTTCTGCTGAGGGGACGCCGTGCCCTCGTCACCGGCGGTGCGACCGGGATCGGCGCGGCGATCGCGAAGGCCTGCGCCGCCTGCGGTGCCGATATCGCGATCACCGTCAATCGGCACGCCGGTGACGATGCGCTCGCCGAAATCCGCGCGCTCGGCCGCAAGGCGGAGGCGGTCAACGCCGATCTCGGAAAGCTGAACGAAGAGAGCGCCAAGCACCTCGTCGCGGAAGTGGAGGCGCGGCTCGGCCCGCTCGACATCCTGGTGAACAACGCCGGCATCATCCGCCGTGGCGACGCGCTCGACCACGCATGGGCCGACTGGCGCGCGGTGATGGATGTCAATCTGGACGCCGTCTGGCTTCTGTCGCAGGCGGCAGCGCGGGCTATGGCGCCGCGCGGCTTCGGGCGCATCATCAACATCGCCTCGGTGCTCTCGTTCCAGGGCGGCGTTCGTGTTCCGGGTTACACCGCCGCGAAGCATGCCGTCGCCGGGCTGACCAAGGCGCTTGCGAACGAGTGGGCGGCGAAAGGCATCAACGTGAACGCGATCGCGCCGGGCTACGTGGTGACCGACAACACCGAGGCGCTTCGGGCGGACGCGGCGCGTATGCGCGATCTTCTCGCACGCATCCCGGCGGGGCGGTTCGCCGAGGCGGACGAGATCGCCGGCGCCGCCGTTTTCCTCGCCTCGCCGGCCGCGAGCTACGTCGCCGGCGCTATCTTCAGCGTCGACGGCGGCTGGCTCGCCCGGTGATGCAGGAAAGCTTCGATATCGTCGTCATCGGCGGGGGGATTTCGGGCGTCAGCCTAGCCGCGCGCCTCGCTCCGCATGCACGCGTCTGCGTCATCGAGGGAGAGGCGCAACTTGGGACGCAGGCGACGGGCCGCTCCGCGGCGCTTTTCGTCGAGGGCTATGGCCCGCTGGAAATGCGCCGGCTGACCAGCCTGAGCCGAAACTTCTTCGTGACGCCGCCCCAGGACTTTTCCGAGGCGCCGCTGACGCGTCCGCGGAGCGTGCTTGTGTTCGGCGGCGACGCCCACCGGGTGAAGCTCAAGGAGGAGTTCGCCCTGGCGAAGCAGACAGCGGAAGTTCTGTGGCTTGAGGCGGATGACATTCTGAACCACGCTCCGCTTCTCAAGCCCGGCGCTGCGGCGGCGGGCTTCCTGGAGCCTGGCGCGCGCGACATTGACACCCATGCGCTCCTCCAGGGCTTTGCGCGCACCGCGCAGCGGCATGGCGCGAAATTTGTCACGAGCGCGCGCCTCTGCGTACCTTGAACGGCAGGGTGAGAGCTGGCGCCTGGATGCCGATGGAAGCACGTTCGCCTCCCGTATCGTCGTGAATGCCGCGGGCGCCTGGGCCGACGCCATCGCGGGGCGTGCCGGGCTCGCTCCGTGCCGGCTCCAGCCGATGCGCCGGACCGCCGCGACGATCGGCGTGCCCGACGACATCGCCGCGCTTCTGCCACGCCATCCCTTCGCGGCTGCCGTCGACGAGAGCTTCTACTTCAAACCGGAGACGGGCGTGATCATGGTGAGCCTTTCGGAGGAGACGCCGTCGGAGCCGTGCGATGCCCATCCGGAAGATATCGATGTGGCGATGGCGCTTGAGCGCTTCCACATGGCGACGGTCGTGCCGCGCGCGCGCCCGCTCGCCACCTGGGCGGGCCTTCGCACTTTCGCCCCCGACCGTCTGCCGGTCGTGGGCTTCGACGCAGCCGCGCCCGGCTTCTTCTGGTACGCAGGGCAGGGCGGCTACGGCATCCAGACTTCGCCCGCCGCCTCGACACTCGCCGCGAAGGCCATTCTCGGCGAAGCGCTTCAGCCTGAAGAGGCTCAGATTCTCAGCGCCTTCCGCCCTGGCCGCTTCGTCGAAGCTGACCGCCGCGCCTGAAGCGCTGCGTCGTCGGCAAGCTGAAAGCGGAAAAGTGGCGACGGCGCGACAATTCTATGGAACCTGAGCCGTCTCAACGCGTTATGCGTTCCCGGACAATCGAGTAGGCGGGCATGACGAGCGTGATCTGGCTCAAGAAGCCCCGGCCGGCCTGCGAGGGGGGGAAGGGGCATGAGGAGACCGGCCGGGTCGTCGACTTCGCCCGCTCGAACCTGCCGCGAATGGGAGTGTTCGCGGATTGGTCGGGATGACGAACCGCTTCGGCGCCCTCTCTGGCGGCGCGCCGGAGCCGATGAAAAACGAATGGGAGGAACGAGCGTTCCAAAGCTTGCGGCATTTTTTCTTGCGCGCTCGACCGCAGGCGCTAAGTGTTTGGCGATGGCTCTGAATTTTTCTGAAGCCGATCGACAATCATAATCGAGCCGCAACGAACTGGGGGAACGCGACCAGCCTCGGAACAAGTCTGCCGGCATCGCCGTTGAAGCGGCGAACGGTTGGACGACGCGCGATTCCGAGACGGTCCTTCCTGGTGACGCCGGGCGCCGCGCCGGCGCTTGGAGCAACCGGAATGGCAAAAGCAAACCGAGGGTCTCGGGCCGGGCAGAAAAAGAAGAGAGGCGAAAAGATGCAGGCAGGGACGGTTCCCCGCCCCGCCGACGATTCGGCGCCGCGTATCGATCCGCGCATTCAGCGCGAGATCGGGAAGCACTTGCGCGCGCATTATGACGACGTGGTCAAGGAGCCGATCCCGGACAAGTTCATCGAGCTGCTGCAGCAGCTCGAGCAATCGGTCGCAAAGAAGAGCTAGGCGTCGATGGCGGTATCGAAGGCCCTGCGGGACGACCTTCTGGCATCCATCCCCAATCTGCGCGCGTTCGCGGTCTCGCTGACCGGAAGCGGCGAGCGGGCAGACGACCTCGTTCAGGAGACTCTGATGAAGGCGTGGGCGAAATTCCACACCTTCCAGGAAGGCACCAATCTCCGCGCCTGGCTTTTCACAATCCTCCGCAACGAGTTCTACTCACAGCTCAGGAAGCGCGGCCGTGAGGTCGAGGATGCGGAGGGAACCTACGCGGCACGGCTTGCCTCGCAGCCTGCACAGGGCGGCCACATGGACCTGAGCGACTTCCGCAACGCGCTCGCAGAGCTTCCGGCCGACCAGCGCGAAGCGCTTGTCCTCGTCGGCGCCTCCGGCTTCTCCTACGAGGAGGCGGCGGAGATATGCAATTGTGCGGTGGGCACCATCAAGAGCCGCGTCAGCCGCGCCCGCACCCGCCTCGCCGAGCTCCTGGGGCTCGATCCCGGCGAGACCTACGGCGCGGATCCGACCTCGGCGAGCGTGATCACCCGCACGGTGGCCTGACCGGAGACGGTCGGGATTTCGCAGGCGCCAGTTGTCGTAAGGTCGGCGGATGTGCCAGAACGTGGGGGCGGCGGGGTTCTTCTGCCGCGCCTGATTCCAATCATTCCATCCGCTTTGCTCTCGAACCTTCCGGACCACCAGCCATGAACGCTTCCGCTCCGCCGAAATTCGGAATGGGCGCCTCGCCGCGCCGCATCGAGGACGGGTCCCTGATCCAGGGCCGGGGCCGCTATACGACCGACGTGACCCCGGAGGGGACGCTCACCGCCTATGTGCTCCGTTCCTCCGTCGCGCACGCGCGGATCAAGGTCGGCGACCTTTCGGCGGCGCGGAGCGCGCTGGGCGTGCATCTCGTGTGGGCCGCCGCTGACGTGAGTGACCTGGCGCCCATGCCGTGCCTCGCCTTCGGTCCTCTCAAGAATCCGGTCGACACGCCGGTCTATCCGGTCCTCTGTGGCGACACGGTTCGCCACGTGGGCGACGCAATCGCCTTTGTCGTGGCGGATGACTTGAACAGCGCCAAGTCCGCCGCCGAGTTGATCGAGGTCGACTACGACCCGCTCCCGGTTGTGGCCGACACCGCCTCCGCGCTCGCGCCGGACGCTCCGCTCGTCTGGCCGGATCGCGGATCGAACCTCGCCTTCCAATACGAAGCCGGCGACAAGGCGGCGACGGAGGCGGCCTTCGCCAAGGCGGCAAAGGTCGCGGAGCTCTCGATCGTCAACAACCGGCTGATCTGCAATTACATGGAGCCGCGCGCCATCGTCGCCGAATACGACGCGAAGCGCGACCGCTATACGGTGACCGTCGGCTCTCAAGGCGTTCACGGCCTGCGCGACGCCATGTGCCAGGTCCTGAAGATCGACCCCAAGACGGTGCACGTCCTGACCCCCGATGTCGGCGGCGGGTTCGGCACGAAAACCTTCAACTATCGCGAATATTCGCTGACCGCTAAGGCGGCGAAGGCGCTTCGTCGGCCGGTCAAGTGGGTGTCCGATCGAAGCGAGCATTTCCTCGCCGACGCGCACGGCCGCGACCACGTGTCGACGGGCGCCGTGGCGCTCGACGAGCACGGCCGCATCACGGCGCTTCGCGTTGAGTTCACGGCGGCGATGGGCTCCTACTTCAACCAGTTCGGCCCGTTCATCCCGTGGCTCGCGATCACCATGGTGACCGGCGTCTATGACGTGCGCACCGTCCATGCGCTCTGCAACGCCGTCTTCACCAACACCGTGCCGACCGACGCCTATCGCGGCGCCGGGCGACCGGAGGCGGCGTTCCTGCTTGAGCGGCTGATGGACGAGGCGGCGCGCGTGACGGGTCTTTCTCCGTCCGAGATCAGGCGGCGGAATTTCATCAAGCCGGAGCAGATGCCCTACAAGACCGTCACCGACCACACCTACGATTCCGGCGAGTTCGCGGCGCATATGGACAAGGCGCTCGCCGTCGCCGAAGCCGCCTCCTTCGAGGCGCGGGCGAAGGAGAGCAAGGCGCGCGGCAAGATGCGCGGGCTCGGCTTCGGCACCTATGTCGAGATCTGTGCCTTCGGCGGGTCCGAGCCGGCGAAGGTGATGCTCGACGCCGACGGCACGGTCAGCGTCCATATCGGAACGCAGTCGAACGGGCAGGGGCATCAGACTGCCTATGCGCAGTTCGTCGGCGGCCACCTTGGTCTCGACTACAACAAGATCCGCGTCGTGCAGGGAGATTCCGAAGACCTGCCGTCCGGCGGCGGCACCGGTGGCTCGCGCTCCGTGCCGCTCGGCGCGCCGTCGGTCGACCTTGCGTCGAAGACGCTTGCCGAGCAGCTCAAGGAGCTGGCGGCCGACGAGCTCGAAGCCGGCGTCGGTGACATCGAGCTTGCCGACGGTGCGGCGCGCGTCGTCGGCACCGACCGGCGCATCGGCTACGCCGATCTCGCCAAGAAGGCGAAGGACAAGACGAAGCTCACTGCGGTCGGGGAGTTCAAGGCGCCCGAGCATACCTACCCGAACGGCACGCATGTCTGCGAGGTCGAGATCGATCCGGAGACCGGCCGGACCGAGATCGTCCGCTACACGATCGTCGACGATTTCGGGGCGACGGTGAACCCGATGCTCCTCGCCGGCCAGGTTCATGGCGGCGTGGTGCAGTCGATCGGCCAGGCCCTGCTTGAGCACACCGTCTACGATTCCGACGGCCAGCTCGTCACCGGCACGTTCAACGACTATGCGATGCCGCGCGCCCACGACGTCCCGTCTTTCGATTTCCAGACGCGCAACGTGCCCTGCAAGTGGAACGCACTCGGCATCAAGGGCGCCGGCGAGGCCGGCACGATCGGCGCCACGCCGACCGTGATGAATGCGGTCGTCGACGCGCTCTACCGCGCGCACGGCATCCGCAACATCGACATGCCGGCGACGCCGCTCAGGGTCTGGGAGGCGATCGCGGCCGCAAAGGGGTGAGGGTGCTCGCTGCCGGAGGAGCCGAGCCCTCCTTCGGTCGGTGAGCGGGGAGGAGGAGTTTGAGGCGTGTCAGGCGGCGCTGAATGAATCCGGGCCGTGGCATTGCGCTCAAGATCGCTTCGACCCTCATCTTCACCATGATGTCTGTCTGCGTGAAGCTGGCGTCGCCCCGCATTCCGGCCGGCGAGATCGTCTTTGCACGTTCGTTCTTCGCCCTGGTTCCCGTCGTCGGCATGCTTCTCTGGCAAGGCCAGCTCGTGCAGGCGCTTCGGACCGACAAGCCCATCCTGCATGCGAGCCGCGGTGCGATCGGCATTTCCGCGATGGCCTTCGGATTTCTCGCACTCGGCTACCTGCCGCTGCCGGAGGCCATGATGATCGGCTACGCCGCGCCGCTCATGGTGGTGGCGCTCTCGGCAATCATCCTGCACGAGGTCGTGCGCGTCTATCGCTGGTCGGCGACGATCGTCGGCTTCTTCGGAATCCTCGTAATCCTGTGGCCACGTCTCACGGTCTTCGAAGGCGGGGGCATGGAGGACGCGGCGTTCCGCGGTGCAGTGCTTGCGCTCTTCGGCGCCACCGCCGCGGCGTTCGCGGCGATCTTCGTGCGCTCGATGACGCGAACGGAATCGACCGGCTCGATCGTCGTCTATTTCTCGCTGTCGGGCTCGCTGCTGGCGCTCGTTTCGCTACCCTTCGGGTGGGTGGTGCCGGCGCCGCATGATGCGCTTCTGCTTATCGCGATCGGGCTCCTCGGCGGCACAGGCCAGCTTCTGATGACGTCGGCCTATCGTCAGGCCGACGCGGCCACCGTCGCCTCGTTCGAATATGTCTCGATGCTCTGGGGCCTTGCCTTCGGCTATCTCGTCTTCGGCGAGGTGCCGAGCTTAAGCGTCGTCTTCGGCGGCGCTATCGTCGTCGCCGCCGGCATTTTCATCATCTTCCGCGAGCGCCAGCTCGGGCTTGAGCGCGAGCGCGAGAGGAAGGCCGTGCGCCCAAGTCCGGTTTAGGTTCACCCCGAATAGGCGACGACCTTCTGCTTCTGCTTGCCGAGCTTGTCGACGCCGAGCTCCATCACGTCGCCGGCCTTCAGGAAGACAGGCGTCGGCTTCTTGCCGGAGCCCACTCCCGGCGGTGTGCCAGTCGTCACGACATCGCCCGGCTCGAGCACCATCTTGCCCGAAATGTAAGAGATGAGCTCGGCGACGCCGAAGATCATCGTGCTCGAATTGCCGGTCTGCATCCGCTTGCCGTTGACGTCGAGGAACATGTCGAGCTTCTGCGGGTCGCCGACTTCGTCCGGCGTGACGAGCCACGGCCCGAGCGGGCCGAACGTCTCGGCGCTCTTGCCCTTGATCCATTGGCCGGTGCTTTCGAGCTGCCAGAAGCGCTCCGAGACGTCATTACAGACCATGTAGCCGAGCACGTAGTTGAGCGCGTCGGCCTTGCTCACGTATGACGCGCGTCGGCCAATGACGAAGGCGAGCTCCACCTCCCAGTCGAGCTTCTTGGAGCCCTTCGGGATGATCACGTCGTCGTTCGGTCCGCAGACCGAGCTTGGCGCCTTGGAGAAGAGCACCGGCTCGGCCGGCACGGCCATGCCTGACTCCGCCGCGTGGTCGGCGTAGTTCAATCCAACGGCGATGAAGTGTCCCGTGCGCGTGACAGGCGAGCCAAAGCGGGGATTGCCACTGACCGCGGGAAGCTTCGCCGGATCGAGCTTTGCCAGCCGCCCGGTCAACTCGAGGGTCATCAGCTCGGGGCGGAAATCGTCGACTTCGCCTGAGAGATCCCTGATTTGCCCGGCAGCGTCGATCAGGCCGGGCTTTTCGGCGCCCTTGGCGCCATAGCGGACGAGTTTCATGGGATCCTTCCCGAAGTTGTTGGCTGACCGGATTGCTTCGCACCGCGGCCGCCGCAATTGCAAGCGCGGAGGCGTGCGACGCTTTCTGCGGCGGCGGAAGGTCGGCTAGGGAGCCCGCTCGTGTTGCCGGCTCGCAACGTTCGGCCAGAGGGCCACGGGGGCGATGGTTCAGGCGCCAGACGACACCGTGCTCGCGAGAACGTGTGTAAGCTCAGGCAGCAGCGTTCGGCGGAAGCACGGCCAGCGTG
This sequence comes from uncultured Alphaproteobacteria bacterium, assembly GCA_963761005.1. GTDB lineage: Bacteria > Pseudomonadota > Alphaproteobacteria > Rhizobiales > Afifellaceae > DASWJZ01. Next base: position 325,176 of record CAVXFK010000008.1, on the reverse strand, counting down.
AACCAGTATTTGCTGATCTCCTGCACGACGTTCTGCAGTTCGTTGAAGTCGACCGGCTTCGTCACATAAGAGCTGCAGCGCAGCTTGTACATGGCGGTAACATCGCGCTCGTCGTCGGAGGTTGTGAAGACGACGACCGGGAGAATCTTCAGATCGTCGTCCGCGACGATCTCGTTCAACACCTCGCGTCCGTCCATGATCGGCATGTTGAGGTCGAGCAGGATCAGGTCCGGCCTCGGCGCATCGGAATATTCGCCCTCCCTGCGCAGGAACCGCATGCAGTCGGCGCCGTTCTCCACATGCTGCAGGTCGACCACGATATTCGAACGCTTCAGGCTGCTGCGCATCAGCTCAACGTCGTCGGGATTGTCCTCGACCAAGAGGATCCGCGCCGGCCTTCCAAGCTTCGCAGTCATCACGCAGCCTCGCTACGTCTCTTCGGGATGGTGAAATAGAAGGTGCTTCCCTTGCCGGCATCGGATTCGACCCAGATTCTGCCGCCGTGGCGGTCGACGATGCGGCGGCAGACGGCAAGGCCGATTCCGGTGCCGGGATATTTCCCTTGCCCGTGCAGGCGGCGGAAGACCTCGAAGATCTTGTCGTGATGCTTGGCTTCGATGCCGATTCCGTTGTCGGCGACCGTGATCGTCCACTCCCCGCCGGTCGACTGTGCGGAGACGTGCACCTTCGGCGGCGCGTCGCCGCGATACTTGACGGCGTTGCCGATCAGGTTCTGCAGGAGCTGACTGATCTGCGCCCGGTCGCATTCGACCGACGGCAGCGCGTCGCTGGTGACGTCCGCTCCGGCATCTTCGATCGACGCGCCGAGCAGCGCGACCGTGTCTTCGAACACTTCGCCAAGATTGATGATCTCGAACCGCCGTGCGCGCGACTCGACCCGGGCAAAGGAAAGCAGGTCGCCGATCATCTGCTGCAGGCGCTTCGTGCCTTCGACGATCCGCTCCAGATGCTGGTCGGCCTCGTCGCTGAGCTTGTTCCGGTAGTCGCTTTGCAGCATCTGCGCGAAGCCGGCGATGCCGCGCAGCGGCGTCTGCAGATCGTGCGAGGCGACATAGGCGAATTGCTGCAATTCCATGTTGCTCTTTTCGAGCGCCGTGTTGGCGTGCTTGAGCGCCTCCTCGGCGCGCCGGCGCTCGGTCAGGTCGATCAGCGCCGCGACCACGAAAAACCCATCGCTGGTGCGGATCGGATTGAGCAGAACTTCGACCGGAATCTCGGTGCCGTCGTTCTTGAGCGCAAAGAGATCGGGGCGCGCGCTCATCCCGCGCTTGGCCGGATCGCCATGAAAGCGCCGACGATGCGCTTCATGCTTGCCGCGGAAGCGTTCCGGCACCAGCTCGTCGACCAAGCGGCCAATGAGCTCGGCGCGCGACTGTCCGAGCAGGAATTCGGTCTCGGCATTGACGAGAACGATTCTGCCCGTGCTATCGACCATGACGAGCGCCGTCGGCGCGGAGTTGATGATGGCCGTGGGGTCAAGCGCGGTGTGATCGAATACGGCCTGCGGCATGGTCGCGAGCCTGACATTGACTCAATTAGTAGTCGTTAAGTCCTAGGACTCCGGTCAAGCAGCCGGGTCCTTTTGCACAGCTAAATTCGAATTAACCATGAGGGGACGCAAAACGGGCTAGGTTCTCACCTGTCACAAAATTGCTAAGCGAATCAGCGATTAAGGACCGAAATAGGGGAATTGATGCCCGCAGCGCTCCCGGCGCGCCACGTGCGCACCATGTTCATCTCCGACGTGCATCTGGGTACGCGTGGCTGCCAGGCGGATCTGCTGCTGGATTTTCTCCGCCACCACGACGCCGAGACGATCTATCTGGTCGGCGATATCGTCGATGGCTGGCGGCTCCGGCGCAACTGGTATTGGCCGCAGTCGCACAACGACGTCGCGCAGAAACTCCTGCGCAAGGCGCGCAAGGGCGCCCGTGTCGTCTACCTCCCGGGAAATCACGACGAGTTCCTGCGTGATTATCTCGGGACGCATTTCGGCGGCATCGAGGTGCGCCCGACCGACATCCACACAACCGCCGATGGCAGGCGCCTGCTTGTCATCCACGGCGACCAGTTCGACGTGGTCGTCCGCCATGCCCACTGGCTCGCGCACTTCGGCGACTGGGCCTATGCGACGGCGCTCGCGGTGAACACCTACGTCAACATGGTCCGCCGCAAGTTCGGCTTCTCCTACTGGTCGCTGTCGGCATGGGCGAAGCTCAAGGTCAAGAACGCGGTGAACTTCATCGGCGCCTTCGAGGAGGCGCTGGCGCGTGAGGCGCGCGAGCATCAGATCGATGGCGTGATCTGCGGCCATATCCACTACGCCGCGATGCACAACGACTTCGGCATCGCCTACTACAATTGCGGCGATTGGGTCGAAAGCTGTACGGCGCTGGTCGAGCACCACGACGGACGCTTCGAGATCATCCGCTGGGCCAGCCGTCAGCCCGAAGTGCGGCGCACGGCTGCCGAGCGCCGAGAACCTGTCGCCGCGTGAGCACGGGACCGATCCGGCTCGTCGTCGTCACCGACGCCTGGTTCCCGCAGGTCAACGGGGTGGTGAACTCGCTTGACCAGGTCGTGCGCATCATGCGCGGGTGGGGCGACAGCGTTACCGTCGTCGGTCCTGACCGCTTCCGCACGCTCCCTTGCCCGACCTATCCGCAGATCCCGCTAGCGCTTGCGCGACCGAGTGAGATAGCGCGCCTGATCGAAGCCGACCCCGACACCGTCCTTCACATCGCGACGGAGGGGCCGCTCGGCATTCTCGCGCGGCGCCACGCGATCGCGCGCGGACGCGGCTTCACTACGAGCTATCACACCAAGTTCCCGGAATATCTCTCCGCGCGGGTGCCTGTGCCGCTGTCCTGGGGCTACGCCTTCATGCGCCGCTTCCACAACGCCGGCGAGGCCTGCATGGTAGCGACAGCCTCGCTTCGCGACGATCTCGCCAGGCGGGGCTTCAAGAACCTCGTGTTCTGGTCGCGCGGCGTCGATCACACGCTGTTTCGCCCCCGGCCGGGGGTCGATCTCGGTCTGCCGCGACCGATCTTTCTCTCGGTCGGACGCGTCGCGGTCGAGAAGAACCTCGAGGCGTTTCTGAAGCTCGATCTGCCGGGCTCAAAAGTCGTCGTCGGTGACGGACCGGCGCGTGCCGAGCTCGCGCAGGCCTATCCGGCGGCTCATTTTCTCGGCGCTCTGCCAACCGAGGAGCTGGTCAAGGCCTATGCCGCGGCCGATGTCTTCGTCTTCCCTAGCCTGACCGACACCTTCGGCAACGTGTTGCTTGAGGCACTTGCCTCCGGCCTGCCGGTCGCTGCGTTCCCGGTCACCGGGCCGAAGGACGTGGTGACCGACAAGCGCGCCGGCGTCCTCGATTCCGATCTCAGAAAGGCGGCGCTTGGCGCCCTAGACCTCTCCGGAAGTGCCGCACGCGAGTTCTCGCTGGGCTTTTCCTGGGAGGCGAGCGCCAGGGCGTTCCGCGACAATATCCTCGCCGCGCACGGCACGAAGCTCCGTAAAGCCGCCTGACGCGTTGCCCCGCCGCAGCTGCTCGGCTATTCGCGGGCGGCAGCAGGGCAGGTCAAATGGCGACGGCACCCACATTCGCCGACATCGAGCGCGCACGCGAACGCATCGCCGGCGAGGCGGTCCGGACGCCGCTCCTCTATTCGCCCTTCCTCTCTGAGCGGCTTTCGGCGCGCATCTATTTGAAGCCGGAGAGCTTGCAGCGCACCGGCTCCTTCAAGTTCCGCGGCGCCTATAACGCGATCGCCGCGCTTGACCGGGCGGAGCGGTCGCGGGGCGTGATCGCCGTCTCCTCCGGCAATCATGCGCAGGGCGTGGCGGAGGCGGCGCGGCTTTTCGGCGTGACCGCCACGATCGTCATGCCCTCCGACGCGCCGGCGCCGAAGCGCATGCGCACCGAACGGAGCGGCGCGCGCGTCGTCGCCTATGACCGCGCGAAGGAGGACCGCGACGCCGTCGTAGCGCGGGTCGTCGACGAAGTCGGTGGTGTCTTCGTGCATCCCTTCAACGACCCCTTCGTCATCGCCGGGCAGGGGACGGTCGGGTTGGAGATCGCCGACGATTTCTCTGCGCTCGACGGCGCGCCCGATATCGTCGTCGTGCCCGCGAGCGGCGGCGGGCTCGTCGCCGGTGTCGCGCTCGCGATGACGACGCGCTTTCCGAACGCTGCGGTCTACACGGCCGAACCGGAAGGCTTCGACGACTACGCTCGCTCGCTCAAATCCGGAAGACGGGAGCGGAATGCGAAGCAGGCGGGGTCGATCTCCGACGCGCTGCTCGTGCCCGATCCCGGTCCGATCGGGTGGGAGATGAACAAGGACCGCCTGGCCGGCGGGCTTGTGGCTAGCGATCCGGAGACGCTCGTTGCGGTCGGCTGCGCCTTCGATGAGCTGCGGCTGGTCGTCGAGCCGGGCGGCGCGGTTGGCCTTGCGGCACTTCTCGCCGGACGTCTTCAGATTGCCGGCAAGACCATCGCGATCGTGCTCTCAGGCGGCAATATCGGCGATGACATGCTCGCCGCAGGGCTTGCCGCCTACCGGGCGGAAGGCTTGCGGGAGCGCGCCTGAGCAGGCTTCTTCTTCTTCGGTGACTGATCGTCCTCCAGGCAGGCGGAGAGCGCCTGAAGCTCGCGCCGGGCGCGGTCCACGAGGGCGAAGCGTCGTGCCGTCTCGTCGCCCTCCGGATCGGCCTCGGCCCCGTCGAGTGCAATGTCGAGGGTCATCGCGAGGTGCTGCAGCTCGCCCGCGATCGTCTCCGGCTGCAGTTGGCTGCGGACGCCTTCGATCGTCGTCTCGATGCGCTGCAGCGAATCGAGCAGCCCGAGCGTCTCCTCCGGCCGCGAGCGCCGACGGTATTCGAGCAGGAACGAACGCCCCTTGGTCGTCGTCGAAAGCGCCTGTAGAAGGCTGGAAAAATCAGAACTCGCTGATACGTCCGAAGTTCTTTCGGCCGGCCATCCGCTACCCCGCGACGCGTCGCTCCGGCTTTAGAGAAAACCGGAAAACGCTTTAGAAATGGCTTACGAGATGCCGCTCGGCGCCGCCCGCCTCTATGCCATTCGCGCCGCGGCCTTCTCCGCCTCGATGTATTTCGCAAACGGCATCTACATGCCGTTCTTCCCGATCTGGCTCGCCTCAAAGAGCCTCGGGCCGAGCGAGATCAGCGTGATCCTGGCGCTGCCGCTCGTCATCCGCATCCTCCTGATGCCGGCTCTCGTCGGGCTCGCCGATCGGTTTCCGAGCCTGCGTGCGGCGGGGGCGCTCTATGCCTTCGTCGCGGCCGGGCTCTTCCTCGTGCCGCTCTTCGTTTCGGGCTTCTGGGCAATCCTCGTCTTCACCGGCGCCGCGCTGATGTTCTGGAGCGCGCTCGGGCCATTCACCGAGGCCGTCATCCTCAATGGCGTCCGCCAACACGGCATCGACTATGCGCGCGTCAGGCTGTGGGGCTCCGCCGGTTTCATGTCGGGAAGCCTGGCCGCGGCCGCCGCGGCGCAGTATTTTGCCGGAAACGCCGTGCTCGTCGTCCTGATCTGTGCCTATGCCACCGCCGGCCTGATGGCGCTGATCTCGCCGCGCGTGCCGGCGCCGCCGGTCACGGCGGAGAAATTCGGGCTGAGGAAGGCGTTCGCCGATCCGACGCTTCGCCGCGCGCTCATCGCGGGCACGCTGGCGCTCGGCGCGCACGGCGTCTTCTATTCGTTCGGCACGCTCTATTGGCAGGCGAACGGCTTTTCCTCGACCCTGATCGGCGCGCTTTGGGCCTACAGCGTCGCGGTCGAGGTGACGCTCTTCGGCGTCGCGAAGCGGCTTCTCCCGATGTGGGGAGCGCGGCGTTTCATCCTGGCGGGATGCGTAGCGGGCCTCGTCCGCTGGACGATCTTTCCGTTCGCGACGGCACCGCTCGCGGCGTTCGCGCTGCAGACCCTTCACGGCGCGACCTTCGGGATGACGCATCTCGGCATTATGATGACGATCGGCGCGGTCGCGACACCGGGGCACACGGCACGGCTCCAGGCGGCCTACCAGTTCTGCCACAGCTCCATGATCGCCATCGCGACGGCGGCCGGCGGCCCGCTCTTCCGCCTCTCGCCGACGGTCGCCTTCCTCGCCGCCGCTTCCGTGACGGTTCCCGCGGCCTATCTTGCGAACGGCCTGCCGCGCGGCCTTCAGCCCCAGAGCATCGGCTCCGGCGGCGCGACGAGCGCGTCGGAATAGACGAGCCCCGGCGTTCGGTCTTTCGCAAGGAGCAGCGGCCCGTCGAGGTCGACGAAATCCGCCTCCTGCGCGATCAGCATCGCCGGCGCCATGGCGAGCGAGGTGGCGAGCATGCAGCCGACCATGATCTGCAGCTCCCGCCGTTGTCGCCTCGTGCACGAGCTGAAGCGCCTCGGTCAGTCCGCCGGCCTTGTCGAGCTTCACGTTGACGCCGTCATATTTACCGGCGAGCGCGTCGAGGTCGGCAGTCACGTGCACGCTCTCGTCGGCGCAGATCGGGACGACGTGCTCGACGTCGCGGAGAAGGTCGTCGGCGCCGGCCGGGAGCGGCTGCTCCACGAGCGCGACATGCGTCTCGGCGCAGGCGCGCATGTTCTCGGCGAAATTCGCGGCGCGCCACGCCTCGTTCGCGTCGACTACGAGCTCGGCATCCGGTGCGGCGCGCCTGACTGCGTGGAGGCGGGCGGGATCGCCGTCGCCGCCGAGCTTCACTTTGAGCAGGCGATAGCGCTTGGCTGCCTCGGCCGCCGCCGCCATCGTCTCCGGTGCCCCGAGGCTCAGCGTGAAGCAGGTGACGACGGGCTTCGGCGCCGAAAGTCCGGCAAGCTTCCACGCCGGCTTGCCGCTTCGCTTCGCCTCGAGGTCCCAGAGCGCGCAGTCAATGGCGTTTCGCGCCGCGCCCGCCGGCATTTTGCGGCGAAGCGCCTCGCGGTCGCCGCTGGCGTGCGCGCCCTCGATCGCTGCGACGACGCTCTCAACCGTCTCGCCGTAGCGCGCGTAGGGGACGCATTCGCTGCGCCCGACATGCGCGCCGTCACTGATCTCGCAGACAACGACGGTGACCTCGGTCCGCGCCCCGCGCGAGATCACGAAGGAGCCTGCGATCGGCCAGGTCTCGGCCCGCGCGGTGACAGCGAGCGTCATGGCCTGCCGTAAATCTCGGCTATGCGGTCGACGAGCGGGCCGACCCCGGTGCGGATCGGATCGACGGCCGGCATGCCGTGCTCCGCCGCCGCTTCGGCGAGGCAGCGCTGCGCCGCGTCATCTGTGAGGGCTGCCGTGTTGATGGCGATGCCGACCGGGCGGATATCCGGGTTGGTCAGCCGCCCAAGCGTGACGGTCGCGTCGATGACGGCGGCGATCGAGGGAAGCGGGTTCTTCACGCCGCGCATCGTCGTGCGTGTCGGCTCATGGCAGATGACGAATCCGTCGGGCTGTGCCCCGTGGAGAAGCCCGAGCGTCACGCCGGCGTAGGAGGGATGGAAGAGCGAGCCCTGGCCCTCGACGATCTGCCAATGGTTCTCCGCGGCGGAAGGCGCCAGCCATTCGACCGCGCCGGAGATGAAATCGGCTGCGACGGCGTCGATCGCCACGCCGCGCTCGGCAATCAGGACGCCGGTCTGGCCGGTCGCGCAGAACTCCGCCTCGTAGCCACGACGCGTCATCTCCTTTTCGAGCGCCAGCGCCGTGTATTTCTTGCCGATCGAGCAGTCGGTGCCGACGGTCAGGAGCCGCATGCCGGTCCGCCGCGTCCCCTTTCCGGTGGGGAAATGGCGGTCGGAGTGACGCACCTCGTGCAGTCTCACGCCGTGCGCCGCCGCCGTGCGAATGGCGGGGACCGATTCCAGTCGGTCGTGCAGGCCGCTGGCGACATCCATCCCGGCACCGATCGCCTCGACGATCGTCGCGGTCCAATTCTCCGGCAGAACGCCGCCGGCATTAACGGCGCCGACCACCATCGTCTTCGCACCCGCCGCCCGCGCCGTCGGAATATCCATGTCGGGAAGTCCGGTATCCGCGCGGCAGCCTGGAAGGCGGAGCTGGCCGACGCACCATGAGCGCCGCCAGTCGACGACGCCTTGCGCGGTTTTCGCTGCGAGCGCGTCGCGCACATCGCCGAGGAAGAGAAGGTAGGGTTTCTCGATTGCCATCGGGCTGTAGCCGCCTTGCGCTTGTGGCAGTGCCGCCTATTGGCGAGACTTGCCGTTTCAGCGCCACCTGCTAGCACGGCGGCGGCGCATCCGTCAGCCGCCCGAGAGGCCTGAATGGCTGCAACGCTTGAACATCATTTCGAAGCCGACCGCCTGTTCCTGTTTCCCGGCGGCGGCTGGGTGATCGAGGAAGCGCGAAAGCTCGACCAGGCGATCGGGGACCTTCTCCTGAAGTTGCCGGGAGGCGGGCCGAAGCAACTCGTGCTCGATCTCTCCGACGTTGCCGCGCTCGACACCGCCGGCGCTTTTTTGCTCGCGAAGCTCGAGCGGCAGACCGTCGACCAGGGCGGGCGCGTCGCTTGGCGCGGCGTTGACCGGGAGCGGGCGCCGCTTCTCGCCCGGGTGCGTGCCGTGCTCGACCGCGCAGAAGTACCCCGCCCGAAGACGCGCCGCAGCGTCCTTGAGGATATCGGCGCGACCGTCCTTTCCGTCGCCCGCGACGCGGAGACGCTGCTCGGCATGCTCGGCAGCACCGTGCAGGAGTTCGGCCGCGTCGTCGTGCATCCGCTCAGCTTCCGCGTTATGGCGGTGCTGAGACAAGCGGAGCTGACCGGCGTCCGCGCTGTGCCGATCATCGTGGTGATGTCATTCCTGATCGGCTGCATCGTCGCGCAGCAGGGCGCTTTCCAGCTTCGCTTCTTCGGGGCGAGCGTCTTCACGGTCGACCTCGTCGGCATCCTGACGCTGCGCGAGCTTGCGCCGCTCCTGACGGCGATCATGGTCGCCGGCCGCTCCGGCAGCGCGATCACCGCCGAGCTCGGCTCCATGCAGATGCGCGAGGAGATCGACGCGCTTCGCGTCATGGGTCTTGAGCCGGCAAACGTCCTGGTTCTGCCGCGCGTGCTTGCGCTGATCCTCACCGTGCCGCTCTTGAGCTTCCTGTCGGTGCTGGCGACGCTTGCGGGCGCCATGCTGACACTCTGGATCTATGTCGAAATCCCACCTGTCGCCTTCCTGCAGCGTCTGCAGGGCGCTGTCAGCTTCGCCTCGCTCTGGAGCGGCTTGATCAAGGCGCCCTTCATGGCGCTGATCGTCGGGCTGATCGCCTGCACGGAAGGGATGGCGGTGCGCGGCAGCGCGGAATCGCTCGGCCGGCACACCACTGCGGCGGTGGTGAAATCGATCTTCATGGTCATCGTGGTCGACGGCGTTTTCGCCATCTTCTACGGCGCGATCGACTTCTGATGACGCGGAACGGAGCAAGCAGCGGCAGAGCCAACGGCAGCGTCGAACCGATCATCCGCGTGCGCGGGCTGACCGCTGGCTTCGGCGCCGGCACGGTGCTGGAGAATCTCGATTTCGATGTCAGGCGCGGCGAGATTCTGGCGATCGTCGGCGCCTCCGGCACGGGAAAGTCCGTGCTGATGCGCTCGATCCTCGGCCTCGTCACGCCGCAGGCGGGCGAGATCGAAGCCTTCGGCAAGGTGATCGGCCCCTACGGCCCGACTGTCGAGATCGAGCGCCGCTGGGGCGTGCTCTTTCAGTTCGGGGCGCTGTTCTCCTCGCTGACGGTGGCGCAGAACATCGAGATTCCGATGCGCGAGTTCCTCGATCTTCCCGGCCGCCTCGTGCGCGCGCTCGCCAACCTCAAGGTCGAACTCGTCGGCCTGAAGGAGAGCGACGGTGCCAAGTTCCCGGCGGAGCTGTCGGGCGGCATGATCAAGCGTGCCGCACTTGCACGTGCGCTGGCGCTCGATCCCGACATCCTCTTCCTCGATGAGCCGACCGCGGGGCTCGATCCGATATCGGCCTCGGAGTTCGATGCGCTGATCGCCGACCTCCGGAACACTTTGGGCCTGACTGTTGTCATGGTGACGCATGACCTCGACACGCTGCATGCTATTGTGGACCGCGTGGCGGTGATCGGCGAGAAGCGCGTCCTCGTAGAGGGCGATCTCGCGGAAATGCAGCGGTTCGACCATCCCTGGGTGCGGAGCTATTTCACCGGCAAGAGGGCGCGGGCAGCCTTCACCTAGTGTAGAGTAGAGCCATGGAAACCAAGGCCAACACGGCTCTGATCGGCGCCTTCACGCTCGTCGTGCTGGCGCTCGGCTTTGTCTTTGTCTACTGGCTCGCGCGCTCCGCCGGCGAAACGGCGAACTCGCCATTGACCGTGATCTTCGAGGACCCGGTGACCGGCCTTTCGGTCGGCAGCCAGGTGGTCTTCAACGGCATCAAGATCGGCGACGTGAAGACGCTCGACCTCGATCCGAAGAACCCGAAGGTTGTGATCGCCGGGCTGCGTGTGCAGCCGAAGCCTTCCGTCAAGGCCGACACCCAGGTGACGCTCGGCTTTCAGGGGCTGACCGGCGTCGGCTATATCGAGATGGCCGGTGGCTCGCCGAGCCTGCCGCCGATCTGGCAGGTGCAGCCGAACCCGACGATCATCGCGACGCGCTCGTCCATGCAGGATCTTCTGGCCGGTGCCCGCACCATCCTGGCTCGCGCCGATGAAGCTCTGCAGAAGCTTGAGCAGACGATCACCGACAATTCCGACGACATCTCGCTTGCGGTTCTCGACGTGCGCAAGTTTACGAGCGCGCTCGCCGCGAATTCCGACGGGATCGCCGCCCTCGTTGCCAACGGCTCCGCCGCCGCGAAGGGGATTGCCGACGGTTCGACCAAGCTCGATGGCATCGTCAAGAAGAGCGACGCGCTGCTCGCCGCGATCGACCCACAGGACGTGAGCGCGACACTCAAGAGCATCCGCGCGACGAGCGAAGGCTTCGCGGCGCAGCGTGAGAAGCTCAATTCCATCATTGCGCGGGTCGATTCCATCGCCGCAAACGCGCAAGCCTTCTCCGAGCGGTTGCCGAAGCTCGGCGACAAGGCCGACACGCTCGTCGCTTCGGTCGACCCCGAGAAGCTCTCGCGCGCCCTCGACAACCTCGACAAGTTCTCCACGGCACTCGGCGAGAGCAGCGGCGACATCAAGCAGATCGTTGCCGACGCGCGCAACGTTTCCGCCCGCTTCGAGAAGCTCAGCGAGCGCGCGGATTCGCTGCTTGGCAAGCTCGACAACATGGCCGGGCAGGGGCCGGGCGGGCTGCTCGACGACGCCTCGGCGACGCTCGCTTCGATCAAGAAGGCGGCGGACAATTTCAACGCGCAGATAGCGACACTCGGCAATGGCTTGAACGACTTCAGCGACCGCGGACTGCGCGATCTGCAGAGTCTGGTTTCGGAGGGACAACGGACGATCGGCCGGCTCGACCACGTGATCTCGAACCTGGAGCAAAATCCGACCGGGTTCCTGCTCGGCGGGGAGAATGTGCCGGAATATGGTGGGCGGCGGCGTTAGAGAGGGCTTAGGCGTGAGGTCAGGTGGAGTGTTCTCGGCGCGCCTGCCGCGCCGCGCGAGTGGCCTCGCCGCGCTGCTCTTGGCGGCGGCGCTCGCCGGCTGCACCAGCCTTCTCGCCGGAGCGCCGAACGCGATCTACGACCTGAGCGCTCCCGTCCTGTCTCAGGACCCGGCGCCTCACCACCGCAACGTCCAGGTGCTTGTGCCGGAGCCCTCGACCGTCCGCGCGCTCGACACAGACCGGATCGCCGGGCGTCCGACGCCGGCTGAATATGCTTACCTGCCGGGCGCCGTTTGGAGCGACCGGCTGCCGAAGCTGCTGCAGGCGCGGCTCGTCGAGACGCTGCAGAACAGCGGCCGCGTGCGCGCCGTCGCCGTGCCGGGGCAGGGGCTCCTGATCGACTACCAGATCGTGCTCGACGTGCGCGCCTTCGAGCTGACGACCGACGGTGCGGTCGCCGACTTCTCTGTGCGCGTGATGGACGACCGCAACGGCCGGGTCATCCGCTCGCGCATCTTCCGCTACGTCGTGCCCGTCACTGGCCGCGGCACCGCCGCCGTCGTCGCTGCGCTCGACCAGGCGATGGAACAGGCGTTTTCCGACATCGCCGGCTGGGCGCTCGGCTGACGGTGGCCCGGACTTGGACAGAGGGCATCCATTTCGCCCCTTCGAGGCTTTTTCACCCCTCATGCTGAGGTGCGAGCGAAGCGAGCCTCGAAGCACGGGGTGAAAAAGCACCTCAGGATGAGGGCGGAATGGATTGCCGGGTCAAGCCTGGCAATGACGACATTGATGAGCGAGCCTGGTCTTAGCTCAGCCGGCCTGCCGCATGCGCGAGCATCGTATAGACCTTGCCGGTGTCGGAGGTCAGATACATGCGCGAGACGGCGGGATCGGAATCGTCCTTCGAGACCTGCGACAAGAGCCGCTCGAAGTCGCCGATATAGTTGTCGACGGCGCGGCGGAAGTCGGTGTCGCGTTCGTATTTGCGACGAAGCTCGTCAAAGGTCTTCTGCCCCTGCAGCGTATAGAGGCGGCGCGTGAAGACGTTGCGCTCGCCGCGCTTGTAGCGGTCCCAGAGCTCGACCGACGCCTCGTGGTCGATCGCCCGCGCGATGTCGATCGAGAGCGAGTTGAGCGACTCCACGACCTGCGCCGGCGAGCGCTTTGCCGCCACGGCGATCTCGGCCACTTCCGCCTGCTCCGGCTTCTCGTCGGAGGAGGCCCGCCTGAGAAGGTCGGCCACCCAGCCGCGCGCCTCGCCGTTGCCGCGTCGCGGCGGTTTGGCCGCAGCCGCGGCGGTAGGCGTCGGGGAGGCGGCGGGTGCCGGAGCGGGCGTGGGTGCCGCAGCCGCCGTCTTCGCGTCGGCCTGCACGGCGCCAGCCGGCCGGCCGAAAGGCTCGGGCAGCGAGGATGCGACGGTTGTCGCAGCGACTGGTGCCGGCTTCGGCGGCACCTGAGCCGGCTGCTGAACGACCGGACCGGACGCAGACGGCATCGAGGGAGCGCGCGCCAGCGGCGCGGCAGGACGCGAGGGCGGCGCCGGCGGAATCGTCTCGCCCGCACTCCGCGCCACGATCTTCGACAGCTCGTTGATCGCTTCGATCTGCTCGGCGATGGCACGCCGCATGGCGCTCGACGCCTCGATTGCCTCGGCCGGCATCTCGAGAACGCCCTTCTGCAGTTCCTCGCGCGTCTGTGTCAGCTCGCGCTGCATCCCTTGCGCAGCGACGCGAAGGTCGTCGGCGGTCTTGGCGAAGCGCCGCGTCGCCTCGGCAACTGCTTCGGTGACCTCGTCGACGAGGCCGCCCGCCGCGGAGCGAAGCTCGGCACCGGAAGAGTTCGTGGCCTCGCGAACTTTCGCTTCAAGCGCGAGGCGGGCGTTCTGCACGCCCTCCACCGCGCGCTGCCCCTCGGCGATGGCGGCAAGGCGCATCGTCTCGAACTGGCCGATGGCGTTCCGCGCTGCTTCCTCGGCCTTTTCGCCGAGCTGGTCGTTCAGTGCCGCGACGCGCTGCTCGGCGCTGGTCAGTGCCGCGTCGAGCACGCTCGAAGAGCCACCGGCCGCCTCCTGCGTGATGCGAGCGATCGCTTCGGCGACTTCGGTGATGCGCTGCTCGGCGCCGCGCAGCACCTCGGCGATGCGGCCGGAGGCGCTTCGCGTCGAACTCTTCGGTGACGCGCCCGAGGCTCTCGCCCAGGCGGAAGAGGTCGGCGGAGAGCGTTGCGATCTGCTCCTCCGCCTCCGCGAGCCGCTCGGTCAGAAGCTCGCCCGAGCGCTTCGTCGTCTCCTCGGCGCGCTCGCGCACGGCGTTGGCGACGCTGGTGATGCGCTGCTCGGCCGTGCCGAGCGTGTTGGAAAGGAGCGTGGTCAGCCGGTTCAGGCGCGCTTCCACAGCCTCTGCCTGTTGCGAAAGCCCGGTCGCGATCGCCTCGAGCGCCTCGCGCCGCTCAGCAAGCCCCGCCTGCACCAGCTCGTTCGTCGACGCGACCTCTGCATTGACCCCGGAGAGCGCCTCTGTCTGCTCGCCGAACTGCGTCGCCATCGCCGAGATGTCGCGGAGCACGTAAGTCGACACTTCGCGCAGCGTATTCACCTGCTCGGAAAGAAGCGTGTGCGACTGGCCGGTATCTTGTGCCGCGGCGGTCAGCGCCGTGCGCAGCGAGGAGACCTGCTCGGTCAGCGTCGATTCGATGCTCGCAAGCTGCTGCGAGGTGTCGCTCAACACGGTCTGCAGTGCTGTGTTGGCAGTCTCGAGCCGTCCCACCATGTCCTGCACTTCCGTGCGGACACGGGTGTTGGTGCCCTCCATCGCCTCCATGACGGCATTCGTCTGCGTGCCGAGCGTCGACAGGAGCTCGCGCACGCTGGCGTCGAGCGATGTGGCCGACTGCTCGCCCTGGCGGCTGATCGTATCGACGACGTTCCTGCCGTGGCCGACCAGATCATCAACCAGACGCTCGCGCCGCTGGTCGAGGTCTTCGAGCAGGCTCTTTGTGCTCTGCGCGAACTCCTCAGAGATTCCGCTGGCACGGCCCTGGACGCCTTCGAGCAGTGCGCTCGACCGCGTGTCGAGCGCCTCAAGCAGCGCGCTTGAGCGGCTGTCGAGCAGGCTGTCGAGATCGGCATGGCGCGCCTGCAGCATCGTCTGCAGATGGTCGGTCCGCTCGTTCATCATCTCGCTCGTGCCGCTGAGCGTCGCCTGCAGCGAGTTGGCGCGGTCGCTGAAGTCGCTTTCGAGCGCGATCAGGCGTTCGCCGAAGCCCTGGTTGATCTCCATCATGCGGTTAGCGATCGTCTCGGTCAGCTCGTGCGTGCGACTTTGAAGCTGATCGCCGAGCGTCTGTAGGCGCGAGTCGAGCGCCGCCGACATCTCGCTGTGGCCGTCGTGGAACGCGGCCGCCATCTCGCGCGTGCGTGCGACCAGCGTCTCGCTGATCTGGCGGGCGCGGACGTCGAGCGTGGAATTGATGCGCTCGAGCCGGTCGTCGAGCGTGTTGGCGAAGCCGTCGGCCCGCTGCGCGAAGTTCTGGGTCACCTCCCCGATGCGGGCGGTGACGCGGTTCTCGAAGCCGGCGAGCCGGCCCTCGACCGCGATCTCGATCGTGCTTGCGGAGGAGGCGAGCCGGATGGCCGCCGCCTCGGCGCTCTCCGAGAGGCGGCTCTCGAATCCGGTCAGCCGCGAATCAAGCGTCTCGCCGATCTGCGCCACGCGCGTGTCGATGAGCGAACCAAGCGCGGCGCTCCGCTCGCCAAGTGTCGCCGCGAGGCCGCCGCCGCGTGTATCGAGCACGTCGGAGATGCGCTCGATGTTCGCCTCGATCTGCCGGCGCAGCTCCTCGCCGCGCGAGGAAAGCTCGCTGGCGGACTGCTCGCCGCTCTTGGCGATCACGCCCTTCAGCGCGTCCATCTGGTCGCGGATCACGGTCGCGGTCTCGCGGCCGGAGCTCTCGAAGCGCCCTTGCGCATCGCGCAACGTCGTCTCGACGTTGTCCATCTGCTCGCCGATATGGCCCGCCACGTCGCGGCCGGCATTGGCGAGCCGCTCGTCGGCGAGCGCCAGCGCCGCCTCGATCGAGCCGAGCTGCTGCACGACGTTGCCGGCAATCCGATCGCCGGAATTGTTGAGCCGATCGTTGGCCCGGGCGAGCCTGCCTTCGACGTTCTCCACCTTCTCGTCGATGTTGGCGCCGATGCGGTCGCCGGTCGCGGAAAAGCGGTCGTTGGCCGCGGCAAGGACCGCGTCGATCGAGCCGACCTGCCGGTTGATGTCGCCGACCAGCCTCTCGCCGGAATCGCCAAGCGTGCGGCCGGCGAACTCAAGCGCGCTCTCGATGCGCTCAACCTGCATCCCGACGTCGAGCGACATGTCGACGCCGGCCTTCTGGAAGCGCTCGTTCGCTGTGTCGAGCGCAGCATTGACGAGGGAGACCTGCTGCTTGATGTCGCCGACGATGCGTCCGCCACCTTGGCCGAGGCGCTCGCTCGCGGTAGTGACGGCGCTCTCGATGCGATCGACCTGCGCAGAAAAGGCCTGCGTCACCGTGTCGCCGGTATGGCCAACTCGGTCGTTGGCGGCCGACAGCGCGGCCTCGACGGCCCCGGATTGCCGATTGATGTCTCCAATAATGCGTGCACCGGCCGCCGTGAGCGCGTTGTCGACCGCCCCGATCTGGCCGTTGATGTCGCCGATGAGCTTCTCGCCGGTCGTGTCGAGGCCCTGTCTGGCAAGGTCGACGGAGGCATCGATCAACGCGATCTGCGCTGCGACGCCGGCGCCAACCTCCGTCCCGACCTTGCGGAACCGGTGGTCCGCCGCGTCGAGCGACGCGTCGATGGCGCCAAGCTGGCGGGTGAGGTCGCCATTGATCTGATCGCCCGCGGCGGCGATCCGCTGGCTCGCGGCCTCCACGGCGGAATCGATTCGCTCAATCTGCCCGCCGACATTGCGTTCGGCTTCGACGCCGATGCCGGAGAAGCGCTCGGCGGCTGATGCCAATTCGCGCTCCACCACCTCGATCTGAGTGCGGAGCTGGCCCTCCACTTGGCGGCCGGTGTTGACGATACGGTCGTTGGCCGAGACCAGAAGCGATTCCGCCTCGTTGATGTGGCGCTCAAGCGATTCCACGACGGAGTGGCCGGTGCCGTCGAGCCGGTCGCCGGCGGAGACGAGCGACGCCTGCGCCTCCTGCAGCTGCGTGCTCATGGCACGCGCGACAGTCTGGCCGGTCTGGCCGAGATGCTCGATGACGGCCTTGGAGCGCGCTTCGAGCGCGGTGTTGACGATTTCCGCCGCCCGCTCGATGCGGCCGGTGGTCGAGTCGGCCTGGCCGGAGACGAGGTCGACGATCTCTTCCGCTCGTTTGCCGAGCCGCTGGACTAGCGCCTCGCCGTCGACAGTCACCGCCTGATAGATCTTGTCGCCGGCGGCCTGGAAGCGCTCGATCACCGTGCCGGCGCGGTCGGTCAGCGTGGTGTCGAGCCGATCCTGCGCCTGGCGCAGACGAACGTCGATTTCCTTGGTCTGCGTTGCCATGGCGTCGACGAACGCGCCGCCGGCCTCGCGCACCTGCTGCGTCGCCTGGTGGCCGCTTGCCGCGACGCTGCGGGAGAGCGCATCGCCCGCTTGCTGAATCTCGTCGACGAGATCGACTCCGCGTTGGCTGAAGGTGTCGAGCGTCCGGCCGCTCGACGTCTCAAGCCGCATCAACAGCTCGTCGCCCCGCGCAAGCAGCGAATCGGTGAAGCCTTCGCTCGTAACGGTGATGCGCTCAAGCAGCCCCTCGGCGCGCTCCGAGAAGCTATCGGAGAGGCTGCTCGTGGTGCGGCTCAGGCGATCGACGAGGACGTCGCTGTTTTCCAGGAACGTGTCCGCGACACTGGCGACGGAATTGTTCAAGCGCTCGACCAGAAGGTCGCCGCGGTTGATGATCGTATCGGAGAGCTTGTCGCCGGCCTCGTTCAGGCGATGGAAGAGGCTGTCGCTCCGCGTAGCGAGGAGTTCCACGACCTGGTCGCCCGTCTGGCCGATCGACTGCGTGATCGCCTGGCTGCGGCCGGCGAGAAGATCGGAGATGCGCTTCGCCGAGCTGTCTGCGGCAAGCGCGATCTGGTCGGTGATGCCGGCGAGGTCGGCGGAGAAGGAATCGTGCGAGCCGCGGATCGCCTGGCGCACGCGCTCGGCGTTCTGCACGATCGCTTCGCGCTCGGTAACGAGCTCGTCGATCAGACGGCGGACGCGCAGCTCGTTGTCGGTGTAGGAGCGTTCGAGCGACGCGACCTCGTTATGCACGAGCACTTCAAGCTCGCTCGCACGCGCCAACGCTCTTTCGATGCCATCACCCATCGCTGCCACCTCGCGGCGGATCGCTTGGCTGACGGTAACGATCGATTCCTTCGCGATGTTCTCCGGCTCGGCGAGTCGGAGAGCGACCTCCGTCATCGTGCGCGACACGAGGCGCATCTCTTGTCCGCGCCAGACGAGGACGGCAACACCCCAGAACAGCAGCACTGGGCCGATGATGCCGATCGCGAGGCCGAGGAGATGCGGGGCGGAGCGAACGTCTTCAACACCACCGAGGGCGGAGAGCTCGTCGCCCCACATCGAAAGACCGAAGGAGAGCCCGAGGCCGACCCAGGCGATCGTCACGAAGAGGGCGACCCAGAACGGCGTGTAGGACGGGCGGCGCTGCAGTGCGTAGAGAAGGTTGCCTACTGAGCGGACATCGTCGTTCGCGGCGCGGCGCGTGCGGCTTCTGTCATGTGGCTTGCGGTCGGCGGCAGTTCGGGGCCGCTCCTGGCCGGTGTCCGTCGTAGGTTCCTCCACTGCCGGATTGTGCCGCGCCGGTGGCGCTCCGGTCCCTTTCGCCATTCGTTTGACCTTCTTTGCAACACCCGCCACGGATGGACCGATGCCGCCCTTGAAATCGATCTTGAGCGCCTCTTCCACGGCGTGGAGGGCGGATTCCGTCGTGTCCGACTTCTGTAACTTACTCATCCAACACTCGCCTTCGTCCGTACTCACCACGCAACGGACGCGCTGCCGCTTGGCGGCACGCAACGGCAGAGGGAGTGAGGTCGTGCATGTATTGGCGCGACTTCATCCACAGTCTCGTCAGCCACCATTCCACCGCACTTCTGTCCTGGCCTTGGAACAGAAAGTGGGCGGAAAGCTGACCGTCTTGGCCCGCCCTCCCCGCGCTTGTCCGCTCGCGATTGTAGTGCCACAGTGTCACTGTTGAAAGGAAAAAACCGTGACGAACGGGCTTTGTGCAGCGGAAAGGCGTGGCGCGTTAACGATCTGCGTCGGGTGATGCAAGTGAACTCTGAGTTCGGAAGACGAATCTGAAGCGGCAGCGCCTCTGATATGCAGCCCGCCGCGGTGCCGGTTTTCGACACGGTTCAACTCAGTCGCTACACGCAGGGCGACGCGAGGATGCAGGTCGAGGTGCTCGCACTTTTTTCAACCGAGCTTGAGCGACTGCTGCTGCAAATCGAGAACGCGACCGACGGAGAGGTGAGGACCGACCGGCTCCGCGCGCTGATCGGGCTCGCGCGCACAACTGGCGCGGCGCTGCTTGCGCAGCAGGCGCGGCTGCTTGAGGTGAAGATCGGGGGTGAGAATCCCGACCTCACGCCGCTCAGGGACGCGATCGACCAGACCATGGCCTATATCCGGCGCGCCGGAATCTGAATCTCCGGGGTTTGAATCTTAGGCGCGCTGGCGCGAAAGTCGTCCCGCGCCGCCTTGACTCGCCTTCGCGTCCGTCTAAACCCCGGGCGATTTCCCTCCCACCCCGTCTTGCGGATCTCGTCGCGTCCCGGAGCAGCATGGCAAAGATCACCTATATCGGACACGACGGAAGGCGCTACGAGGTTGAGGCGGAAAACGGCTCGACGGTGATGGAGAATGCCATCCGCAACGGCGTTCCGGGGATCGAAGCGGAATGCGGCGGCGCCTGCGCCTGCGCCACCTGCCACGTCTATGTCGCGGAGGACTGGTTCGAGAAGACCGGAGGGCCG
This sequence comes from uncultured Alphaproteobacteria bacterium, assembly GCA_963761005.1. Classification (GTDB taxonomy): domain Bacteria; phylum Pseudomonadota; class Alphaproteobacteria; order Rhizobiales; family Afifellaceae; genus DASWJZ01. The sequence continues at coordinate 305,597 of CAVXFK010000008.1, read as the reverse complement.
AGCCCCATGGAGGAGGACATGCTCGACTTCGCCTACGAGCTTCAGACGAACTCCAGGCTTTCCTGCCAGATTACCGTCAGCGACGAGCTTGACGGCCTCGTCGTGACCGTGCCCGCCAAGCAGGCATGAGCGCGCCGGGCGACAGCGACCTCGCTATGAATCCGAGTCACGAAGAAACCGACGTCGTCATTATCGGCGCCGGCCCGGTCGGGCTCTTCGCGGTGTTCGAGCTCGGCCTGCTCGATCTGAAATGCCATCTCATCGACATTCTCGACCGCCCGGGCGGACAGTGCACCGAGCTCTATCCGGAAAAGCCGATCTACGACATTCCGGGCTGGCCAGTGATCACCGCGCAAGGGCTCGTCGACAAGCTGACGGAGCAGACCCGGCCGTTCGCCCCAAAATTCCATTTCGGCGAGATGGTGAGCGCGATCGAGCGCACCGATTCGGGCTTTCGCATTTCGACCGACGTTGGCTCCACGATCGCGTGCAAGGCGGTCGTCGTCGCGGCGGGCGGCGGCTCCTTCCAGCCGAAGCGTCCGCCGATCCCCGGCATCGACGCGTACGAAGGCAAGAGCGTCTTCTACTCCGTTCGGCGCATGGAGGAGTTTCGCGGCCATGACCTCCTGATCGTTGGCGGCGGCGACTCGGCCCTCGACTGGGTGTTGAACCTTCAGCCGCTCGCAAAGAGCCTGACGCTGGTGCACCGGCGGCCGGAGTTCCGCGCGGCGCCCGACAGCGTCAACAAGATGCTGGCGCTGCGCGATGCCGACAAGATCCGCTTCGAGCTCGGCCAGGTCGCGGCGCTTGTCGGAAGCGGTGGTGAGCTTGAGGGCGCGATCGTGAAGGGGCCCGAGGGCGACATCGAGATCGCTGCGACCCGCCTGCTTCCTTTCTTCGGGCTGACGATGAAGCTCGGCCCGGTCGCCGACTGGGGCCTGAATCTGAGCGAGGAGCGCATCGAGGTCGACGCCGTGCGCTTCGAGACCTCTGAGCCCGGGATATTCGCGATCGGCGACATCAACGTCTATCCCGGCAAGCTGAAGCTGATCCTCTGCGGCTTCCACGAAGCGGCGCTGATGGCGCAGGCGGCAAAGCGCATCGTGCATCCGAACGAGCGCATCGTGTTCCAGTACACGACCTCCTCGACGCGCCTGCAGAAGAAGCTTGGCGTAGCGTAGGCGGGGGCGCCGCCTGCTCCGGCTCACACCTTGACGAAGAGTGCCGAGGCGAGCGAGCGAAGCGCTTCGGGCATGCGCTCGAAACCACGCTTGAGCGCCGGGCGCAGGCGCTCCTGGTAGATCTCCGCATAAGCCCGGCCGATTTGGGTTAGCGGCAGAGTGTAGTCGGCGACGCCCGTTTCAAGCTTGCACCAGTCGCGCTTGTGCCGCGCCTCCGGCGCGAGCATGTCGATCCGCCGGATGCCGCGCTCCCAGAATCCCGAGATCAGGTATTCCATCAGGAGCTTGCCGGGCGAGACGTCCGCGAAGCGTTGTTCGTAGGCGCTCATATAGGCAAAGTGCGTTCCGCGGTATTCGAAGCCGAAGCGGATCGCCGCAGCCTCGCCGGCGACCACGAGACGCGCGACCACCGCGCCGCATTCGCCGCTCTCCGCAAGCTCAAGCAGGCATTCCCGCGTCGCCGGGTCGACGAAAGCGCTCGACAGGGTGCCGCGCTGCACCAGCCACTTGCGTTTCAAGTCGACCGCCTCGGCGAGGGCCGCCCGGGCGTCTGCGCCGCTCTTTAGAATCTCGAAGCGGAACGCACCGGCTCTGTCCAGGTGATGGCGGCGATTGCGAAGACCGTGCCGCACCTTCTTGGAGAGAGTTTCTCTGAAGGCCGCGAAGCTTGGGAAGGCGGAAAGGTCGGCGAACGGCGCGACGGTGCGTGCCATCGGCGGGCGGAGATGCGGCGCGGCGAGACGCAGGAGGGAAGAGTTGTCGCGCACGCGACGGAGCACGACAGCGTCGACGCCTGCATCCTGCAGCGGGCCAAGCGCAGCCTCGAAGGCTCCGCGCGAGGCAAGCGAAGGATCGATGAGCAGCTCGGAATATTGCGCGATCGGGTCGCCTGCGATCCGTGCGATGCGGAGAGCAGCGTTGCCGGAGACCGCCGTCGGCAGGATCAGGACGGCGCGGCCGCCCTCGCGCACCACCGCGACGTGAAGTGACGCATCGCGCTTCTGACCGGTGAAGTGGCGCGCCCAGAGCCGTACATGCGCGAAGCTTTGGAAAACCGCGGCGGAGGGCAAGCGGGCTTCGAGCGCCAGCCATTCTGGCGCGATAGCGTCGAGTCCGCTCGATGCTTGAAACGACCTCGACCTGAAACCCTGCACCCCTCGCGATCTCGGGCCCGAGCGCCCTCGTCTCAGGCTGAAGCGCCCGGCCCTCCGAAACATCCGCCGCGATCTGCATCGAAGTCAGGCCATTCACATCTTGAGCGCCAGGCCGGCGAGCATTGAGCGAAGCGGCGCGGGAAGCGCATAGAAGGATTCGCGCAGCGCGGGCGCGAGCGTGCGAAGCGCCGCTTGCAAATAAAGCCGTCCGCCAAGCGTCATCGGGAGCGCAAAATCGAGAACGGCGACCTCGCCCGACTGCCATTCACCCTTGTTGCGTGAGCGCGGCGCCAGCATGTCGTAGCGGTCGATGCCGTTCTCCGCACACCAGCCGAGCATGTGCTGCGTCAGGACATTGCCGGGTCCAAATGTTGCGAACTCCGGAGCGAAGGCTCGGAGATAGAGATAGAAGGTACAGCCGTGCTGGAGGCCTGCCTCGAAGGCGGCGGTCCGGCCGTCGAGACTCAGTCTCGAAATGACCATGCGCGGGGCCGGTCCGGTCTTCCACAATGTGCGCGCGAGCTCGGCGAGGCAGTCACAGCTCTCCGCCCTGATGAAGGCGCGGCTGATCCGCCCGGTGCTTCTCAGCCATCCGCGCTTCAACGCGAGCGCTTCAGCGAGCCAGGCCTCCGCCTCGCTTGGATCGCTGGCGAGCGCGAAACGCACGCGGCCTTCCCGATGGAAGCGGCGCATGCGCTTGCGCTGCTTCTTCGCAACGGTCGGCTTCAGGGCTGCGAGCGCTGCGTCGACGCCCTGCGAGAGGTCGGCATAAGGCGCGGCTTCCGCCCAGCAGATCGGCGAGATGTCGTGGAGCGCGGTCCGGAGCGCGCTGTCGGCACGCACGCGCTCGAGGACGACGAGGTCGGGTCGTATCGTCTCTTCAAGCGCGGCGAGCGCTGCACCGAACGCCGCGTCGCCGTCAGTGTCCGGATGCAGAAGAATGTCGTCATATTGTCCGATAGGCGCGCCGGCGGAACGCGCAATGCGGAGGAGCGCGCGCCGCTCGATCGCGAGCGGCCAGATCAGCACCGGCCGGCCGTTGTCGCTGACGACGATCGTCGCAAGCCTTCGCGTCGGGAAGTGCTTCGCCCAGGCCGCGAGCAGCTCAGGCGTCTGAAAGAGGAGGGCGCCCGATTGCAGTTCTGCAATGCAGCGCCAGTCGCTGCTGAGCGCGTCGTAGGCCCCGGCCCCTTCGAGCACCTCGGCTTTGAAAGAGGGCCGGAGAGTTGATCTCTGGCGGACGGGCGACATCGCCGCCGGCCGCGGCAGCTCCGCAACGGCTGCTTCGCTCATGAGTGGCTCCGACCTGACGCGGAAGCACTAACAGGCGGTCACCACCGAAGGGTAAACAGCTACGCGTTAACCTTTCCGAGGAGCGCGCTCAAAGCGAGAGTGCAAGAGGCGGCCGTCAGGGGACTCTCGATCGCTTCCACCAGCCAACCGCGATCGGCAGGGCGAGGGTCAGCAGGTAGTAGAGGTACACGTCGAGCTTGTAGTACCCGTCGGCGGGATGGAAGGCCCGGACGATGAACAGGTAGTCGCCCACGATCGCGATTGCGGTCCACGCCAGGCCGATGAGGAGATAATAGCGAAGCGAATCTCCCTTTATCTTCTTCAGCAGCACCCACACGGTGATCGCAATTCCGATCGGTGTGATGACCCAGCCGATCGCCGACGGCGGCAGGAGCGTGAAGAAAAGAATGCCGAGGGCGTAGCCGATCAGCCAAAGCAGCACGCCCCAGCCGAATGCGTCCTTGATGAGCCGCTTGTTCATGGAAGGTCGGAAGAAACCGCTGTGGCTCATTCCGCGATGCGGCGCACAGCGCGGCCACGCCGCCGGCGACCATCGCCCGCGCCGGCAGGCACCGGCTCGCGCCGCTCAGGAAGCCTTACCGCCGCCGCCAGGTTCGGGAAGGGCTCCACCTTGTTCGGGAACGCCATGGCGTTGACGAAGTGCTCCTGGAAGCGTGGCTCGATCGCCGTCTCGATCTTCTCAATCTGGCGCACCACCGTCTCGATCTCGCGGCGATAGCCTTTGTTCAGAAGCGCCATGCGTGCGCCCGTTCCGGCGGCGTTGCCGACGCCCGCGACCTTGTCGAGCGGGCAGTCGGGCACGAGTCCGATCACCATCGCGTATTTCGGATCGATGTAGGTGCCGAAGGCGCCGGCGAGCTTGATGCGGTCGACCCTGGCGATTCCGAGCTTGTCCATCAGGAGCCGCGCGCCGGCATAGAGCGCCGCCTTGGCGAGTTGGATGGCGCGCACGTCCGTTTGCAGGATGCGGAGCTCCGGCATCTGCCGGAGCTTGTCGGCGCGCCGGAGTACGTAGGCGAAGGTGCGTCCGGTCGGCACGATACGGTCGCTTCTGACGGCAAGCGAGCCGTCGATCACGCCGTCCTCTGAGACGATGCCGGCGAGGAACATCTCACCGATCGCCTCGATGATGCCGGAGCCGCAGATGCCGGTGACGCCGACCGTCTCGGCGGTCTCGGCAAATTCAGGCTCGTCCGACCAGTGATCGCCGCCGATGACCTTGACCTTGGGCTCAAGCGTCAGCGGGTCGATCCTGACCCGCTCGATCGCTCCGGGCGCGGCGCGCTGGCCGGAGGAGATCTCCGCACCTTCGAAGGCGGGGCCGGTCGGGGAGGAGGCGGCGACGAGCCGCTCCTTGTTGCCGAGCACGATCTCCGCGTTGGTGCCGACGTCGACGAGAAGCGTGATCTCCTCGCCGCGATGCGGGCCTTCCGCGAGCGTCGCGCCTGCCGCGTCCGCGCCGACATGGCCGGCAATGCAGGGGAGGGTGTAGACGCGCGCGCCCTCGTTCACCGGCAGGCCGATGTCGCGGGCGCGGAAGTTCAGCGCGTCGGAGACGGCGAGCGCGAACGGCGCGCCGCCAAGCTCCGTCGGATCGATACCGAGGAAGAGGTGATGCATGATCGGATTGCCGACGAAGACGCAGTCGAGAATCTCGTCGGATTTCACGTTGGCTTCCGCACACACCTTTCCAATCAGAACTCCGATCGCCTCGCGCACCGCCTTGGTCATCGCCTCGCGCCCCTCCGGATTCATCATCACGTAGGAGACGCGGCTCATCAGATCCTCGCCGAAGCGGATCTGCGGGTTCGGGATGCCGGCGGAGGCGAGCGTGCGGCCGGAAAGCAATGCCGACAAGTGGCAAGCGATGGTGGTCGAGCCAATATCGACGGCGATCCCGCAGGCGAAGTTGTGCAAGCCCGGCCAGAGCGCGATCACAACGGGCCCGCCGCGGTCATGGTGCACGGCGGCGGTCACCTTCCATTCGCCTTGCCGGAGAATCTTCTGCACCTTCGGCAGCAGATCGAAGTCAATCCGAAGCCCCTCGAAGCGCCAGTCACGTTCAAGCACGCGCAGCATCCGGTCGGTGTCGCCGAGCGGCTTCTCCATGTCAGGCTCATCCACCTCGACGTAGCAGAGCTGCGTGATCGGGTCGCGCTCGATCACCCGTGTCTCGGCGCGCTTGCGGACGATCTGCCGGTTGATCTGCACGTCCTGCGGCACGTCCACGACAAGGTCGCCCTGGATGGTGGCGGAGCAGGAGAGGCGGCGCTGGTTTTCAAGCGCGCCGCGCTTTCTTACGTAGAGCGCCTCGGTGTCGGAGAAAGGCGAGAGGTTTGATGCGCGTGAAGTAATCTGGTGCTTGGCGAACTCGCCTTCCTGCACCTCGATCTGGCAGCGCCCGCAGATGCCGCGCCCGCCGCAGACCGACTCGATATAGACGCCAAGCGCACGCGCAGCGTCGAGTACCGGCGTGCCGACGGGAAACCGTCCGCGCCGCCCGGACGGCATGAAGAGGACGAGGGGATCGGGAGGCGAGGCGTTCATGTCGCGCTTACGCGCCCATCCTTCCGCGTCGCGCTTCCCGTCCGCCGCGCCGGCGGCCGCCGCTTTCGCCGGCTTGCGCTTCGGCGGTAGCGTGCGCCTGTTCGACGGCGACAGGCGCGGGCGCGCCGGCCGTGTTCGGCGCGTAGTCGCGATAGGTCCTGATCCAGGCCATGCAGTCGCGGTCAGTACCCATCAGCACGTTGGCGCCGCGGACGGCTTCCATCTCTTGCGGGCGGCAGGGATTCATGATCGCCGAAGTCATACCGGAGGCGATCGCCATCGGCAGGAAGGCGGCATTGATGCCGTGCCGGTGCGGCAGTCCGAACGAGATGTTCGACGCGCCGCAGCTCGTATTGACCTTGAGCTCTTCGCGCAGCCGCCGGACCAGCGTGAACACCTGACGGCCGGCCGTGCCCATGGCGCCGATCGGCATCACCAGCGGGTCGACGACGATGTCCTCCGGCTTGATCCCGTAGTCCATAGCGCGCTCGACGATCTTCTTGGCGACGGCGAAGCGCACGTCCGGATCCTCGGAAATGCCGGTCTCGTCGTTTGAAATCGCGATCACCGGCACGTCGTATTTCTTGATCAAGGGCAGGATCGCTTCGAGTCGTTCCTCCTCGCCGGTCACCGAGTTCACAAGCGGGCGGCCGACGGCGACCTCAAGCCCCGCTCTGAGCGCCGCGGGCACGGAGGAATCGATCGAGATCGGGCAGGTGACGAGGCTCTGCACGATCTTGATGGTCTCGACGAGAAGTGGGGGCTCCGTCGTGTTCGGGTCGACGGCGGTGACGCCGGCATTGACGTCGAGCACCAGGGCGCCGGCCGCGACCTGCTCGAGCGCGTCCTTCTTCACCGTCTCGAAATTGCCCACCACCATCTCGGCGGCAAGCTTCTTGCGGCCGGTCGGGTTGATGCGCTCGCCGATCACGCAGAACGGCTGGTCGAAACCGATCACCACTTCCTTCGTCGCTGAGGCCAGCACGGTACGGGTCATAGAGTCTTCCCCTGAAACATATAAAGAGTTCCTTATATCGTTATGTCTTTTCCATCAAGATACCGGCTCGCCCGGCTGTTTGGCATCGGCGAGTATGGTTTGCAGGCGCTCGGCGACCCTTGCGTCGTCCGGGCTCGCCTCGCGCCGCCACGGCCGCCGGCCGGCAAAAACGCCGGATTCGTGCACGATCTCGGAGACGAATTCCTCCTGCCGGTAGGCCATGACGTGCACCCCGGAAACGCCCGCGATCTCGCGGCACTGCTGGATGATCTCGATGCAGAGCTTCTTGCCCTCGAGCTTCTGATCCTGCGCTCCCTCGAGCCGGGCTATGACGGCGTCGGGAATGTGGATGCCGGGCACGTTGGAGCGGATCCAGCGCGCCGTCTTGGCCGAGGCAAGCGGGCCGACTCCAACCAGGATGAAGCATTTTTCGTGCAGGCCGAGGTCACGCACGTGGCGCATGAAGGCCTCGAACATCGGCACGTCGAAACAGGTACTGCGTCTGCACGAACTGCGCCCCCGCCTCGACCTTCTTGGCGAGACGAAGCGCGCGGAACTCGTAAGGCGGGGCGAAGGGATTCGACGCGGCTCCAAGGAAGAGATGCGGCGGTGAGGTGATCTTGCGCCCGGAAAGGAAGCGCGCCTCGTCGCGCATCGTGCGCACGGTCTCCAGCAGCGAGATGGAATCGAGGTCGAAGACCGGCATCGCTCCCGGCTGGTCGCCGGCCTGCACGCCGTCGCCGGTCAGGCAGAGGATGTTTGCAACGCCCATGGCCGCGGCGCCGAGCACATCGCCCTGGATGGCGATGCGGTTGCGGTCGCGGCATGCGGCCTGCATGACGACGGCGTAGCCCATGCGGGTGAGCAATGCGCAGATGCCGACCGACGACATGTGGCAGTTGGCGCCCGACGCATCGACGGCGTTGATCGCGTCGACCCAACCCTCGAACACCGCGGCGCGATCGTAGACATCCTGCGGGTCGGCGGAGTCGGGCGGGTTCAGCTCCGCCGTCACCGCGAACTCGCCGCGGCGGAGCACACGCTCGAGCCGCCCGCGCGACGTGTGACCGGGCAGCGGCTCAAGCGGCAGGTCGACGCCCGCCGGGTTCTCGTCGCGATGGATCACGCCTTCGCCTTCCGTGCTTCGGCCGCCTGCGCGGTGACGCGCAGCCACGCGGAGGTCTCGCGCAGCGAATGGTCGACCGGTCTCTGCAGCGTGAGAATCGCGTCGCCGCCCCGCATCTGCCGGCTGCCGCCCCAGGCCTGCACCCAGACGCAGGGCATGTCGGGCTCGACCTCGCAATGGCCGTTGGAGCGCACGCCGCCACACGGGCCGTTCCTGAGCCGCTTCGGGCAATTCATCGGACACGACATGCCGGTCGAGGAGAGGATGCATTGGCCGCACATGCGGCAGTCGAACAGAAGACCCTTCACCCGCCGCTCAACGAATTTGACCGGCGCCTCGGCGCGCGCATAGCCGACAGCGCGCCAGAGCGGATCGAGCGTCAGAAAGAAGTCGGCGAGGAGCGCGTAGAGCCGCTCCAGAAAGCGCGCATGCCGCACCGACCAGCGGCGGATCGTGTACGGCTTCCTGAGCCGCCTGGTAACCGAGACGTGTTGCGGCTGATAGGCGCCGGCCGGCTTATTCTTCTTGCCGGCCGCCGTTATCGACCAGTTGCCGAAGCCGATCCCTGCCATAGTCGCTCTCCAGGCGGAGAAGTGCTGCATCCGCCTCGGCCTCAAGGTCCTCGCCGCAGGGTTCTGGGGCGCCGCGCCGCCACTCGGCGAGATAGGCGTCGGTGCCAACGGCGCCCACCCGCATGGCGCACTGGTCGATTGCCTGGACGAAGCGCTCAGGCAGCTCACGCTTTGCCGCCTTGCGCCCGGCCTTCACGATCACCTGAGCCGGGATATCGCGCCAGTAGACGATGACCCGTTCGGCCACGAAACCCTCCGTTTCGCGCTTATCTCAGCCGCGTCGGCGCGGGCGGTCGCTCTTTCACGACACGCGCAAGGCGGAATGCGACGCCCTCAAGTCAATGGGCCGGGCAGGGCGGCTTCCGCTCGCGCCTCGAGCTCCTTCTCATGGTGCCGGAAGAACACGATCAACGCTGCGAGGAAGATCAGAGTGCCGACGAAGACGGCGATCGCCGCCGGCCCGGCGAACCGCCGCATCTCATGGCCGAAGAGGTAGGCGCTGCTGCTGACGACGAGCACCCACATGAAGCCGCCGAGCGTGTTCACGACCATGAAATGCGAAAAGCCCATCCGGTTGGCGCCTGCGACGAGGGTGAGCGCAGTGCGGATCAGCACGACGAAACGTCCGAAGAAGACGATCTTGCCGCCGTGGCGCATGAAGAGGTAGCGGCCGGTCTTGAGCCGCGCCTCGTTCAGCCAGATGTAGCGGCCATAGTGGACGAGGAGCTGGCTGCCGAGCGTGCGGCCGACGGAATAGCCGACCGTGCCCCCGATCACGATCGCGGCAGTGGCGACGATGACGACGGCCGCAAGCCCGATGCCGCCGGTCGACCCGGCGTAGATGGAGGCGGCGATCAGGCTGGCTTCGCCGGGCACGGGAATGCCGGCGTTCTCGAGCGTGAGCAGCGCGAAAAGCAGCAGGAGCCCATCCGTCTGGATCATGTCAGACCTTTGCAGCCCCTAATGAAAACGAACTCCGGAGGGAGACGGTTCGCGTGCGCCAGTTGAGAGGTCACCGCGCGATCAGCGGCGGCCGCCCTCGGCATCATAGGGCACGAAAGCTTTCAGGAACCCTGCGAGGTCGCCGTAACCGGTGACGCGTTTCTCGAAGGCGAGGCCAAGCCGGTTCGCCGCCTCGCGCGCCTTCGCCTCAAGCTCCGCGTCCTCGGTCTGGGAGAGGAAGACCAGCCGGCGATAATTGCCGAAATACATATCGCGCAGCTCCGGATGGCGGTCGAGGCCGAGTGGCTCGATGACGAAGCTCTCGAACTGGCGCGCGAGGAAGTCGGTCAGGAAGAACGCGTCGATGTCGTCCTCGGCGCGGGCGGCGAAGGCGTCGTTGCCCCAGTAGAAGGCGTAGCAGTGTGGGCCGGCGATCCGCTCCACGCCTTCCTCTTCGCAGACCTTGTCGAGCTCGCCTTGCGTCCCGCACTCGGCGTAGGCGACGGCAATCTTCCCGTATAGCTGTCGATTCTCGTGGATCAACGCCCGCACGCCCGGAGCGATCTTCTCCGGCCTGTTGTGCCAGATTGCGGGGAGGCAGGTGAGCACGATGTGGTCGAGCCTGTTCGCCTCCACGATGTCGCCGATCTCGCGCGCCAGCGCTCCGCAGGCGATTACGAGGACCTTTTCCGGTGCCGCGCCGGCGCGCGCAACGGGGGTAGGGGAGGCGACTGTCGCGCTCATAGCGGGCATATGGCATTTCCGGGCCGATCCGGCCAGCCTACGGTCGTGGCAGCAATCGAGGCACCCGATGGCAACCGCCGGGGATTTCAGAGACGTGGCGCTCTCGTTGGAGGGCACGACGGAAGCGCCGCATTTCGACCGTCGCGCCTTCAAGGCGCGGCGCATCTACGCGACTCTCGCCGCGGATGGGCTCACCGCAAATATCCGCTTCGCGCCCGAGGAGCAGGAGTTCCGCTGCAGCGTTCAGCCGGGGGCCTATCGCCCGATCCCCAACAAATGGGGCGCCGCCGGCTGGACGATCGCCGAGCTTTCAGCCCTGACGATCGATGATCTAAAAGCGGCGCTGACAAGCGCTTGGCGCCATCAGGCGCTCCCGCCGAAGGCGAGCCGCAAACGACCCCGCCGCTAGTCGGCCGGCGGACGATTGTGCTTGCGGCGGATCAGGTCCTTCGCCGTCTCGACCGCCACTGCCGCGTCGCGGCAATAGGCGTCGGCGCCGATCGCCTTGCCGAACTCCTCGTTCAAAGGCGCGCCGCCGACGAGCACGATGTAGTTGTCGCGGATGCCCTTCTGCTTGAGCGTGTCGATGACGACCTTCATGTAGGGCATCGTGGTCGTCAGAAGCGCCGACATGCCGATGATGTCGGGCTGATGCTCCTCGATCGCGGCGAGATAGTTCTCGACCGGGTTGTTGATGCCGATATTGATGACCTCGAAGCCGGCGCCCTCCATCATCATGGCGACAAGGTTCTTGCCGATGTCGTGGATGTCGCCCTTGACCGTGCCTACCACCATTTTGCCGATCTTCGGCGCGCCGGTCTCGACAAGGAGCGGACGCAGGATCGCCATCCCCGCCTTCATGGCGTTCGCCGAAAGCAGAACCTCCGGCACGAACAGGATGCCGTCGCGGAAGTCTTCGCCGACGATGCGCATGCCTTCGACCAGCGCCTTGGTCAGGACATCGTACGGGGTCCAGTCCCGCCCGAGGAGGATGTTCACGCCCTGCTGGATTTCCTCCAGGAGGCCGTCATAGAGGTCGTCGTGCATCTGCGCGACGAGGTCCTCGTCGGAAAGCGATGCAAGATCGATATCGTCGTCGGCCATCAGGGGCTCCACAACAAAAGCGCCGCGATACGGGCGGCGCGCGCTGCTTCTATATTGGGCGGAAGCTGTTGGGAACCTCGCTTGGAAACGACGTTGGCCCGCGCGGTCTGCGACTTGGCAGGTATTCCCGAGTTGATTGTGCGACCGAGGAAGGATAAAACCCCGGCGAGCCTATGTCTGAATCCGACGAACGTCCGGTTGCGCCGAGGGCCGAGAGGCGGTTGGCCGCCATCCTTGCCGCGGATGTGGTTGGCTACGGCAGCCTCATGCAGCGCGATGAGGAGGGCACGCTTCAGCAGCTTCGCGCCGCGATCCGCGACGTTTTCAGGCCGGCCATCGATCGGCATCGCGGACGAGTTGTCAAAACGACGGGTGACGGACTTTTGGTCGAGTTCGCAAGCCTCGTCGAGGCGATCCATTGCGTGGTCGCGGTTCAGCAGGAAATGGCCGCTTTAAGCGGCGCGCTGCAGTTCAGGATCGGCCTCAGCCTGGGTGACATCCTGATCGAGGAGGGCGACGTATTCGGCGACGGCGTCAATCTCGCCGCCCGCCTTGAGGGATTGGCGGAGCCGGGTGGTGTACTGGTTTCCGCCGCGGCCTACGATCAAGTGGGCCGGTCTGCCGCCTTAGGTCGCGTTGGCTCACTTCGCGGTGCCGACCTCCCCTCGATGCGCCGCCGCCATCTCCGCCATCGAGGTGAAGCGGAAGTCGGTCTTCGGCGTTTTACCCGGATTCATCGTCGCGCCGAAGCCGCCCTCGGCGTGGCGGCGATGGATCCAGCAGGATGCGAGGCCGAATTCGTTGGCGGGGCCGTGGTCGTGAAACAGGCTTTCGGCTGTGTGCAGGATGTCACCCTTCGCGATGCCGCGGCCTTCGAGCTTTTCCAGCATGTATTCGAAGTTCCGGGGCGAGGGTTTGTAGGAGCCGATATCCTCGGCGGTGAAGATCGCGTCGAAGGCCACGCCGAGCTTCCGGTTGGCGAACGAGAAGGAGTCGTTGTCGACGTTCGAGAGGATCACGAGCTTGTAGTGCTCTTTGAGATAGCGGAGCGCGGCGGCCGAATCATCGAAGGCCGGCCAGTCCTGCACCGTGCGGCCGTAGTCGACGCATTCGTCCCAACCGACGCTGACGCTCCAATCCTCGGCGAGGCGCTTATAGACGACCGCGAGGAGGTCTCGGTAGTTCTTCGTGGGCGTCTGGAGTTGCTGCGCGAACTCGTGGCGCGCGTGCGCCTCGAGGATTTCATCGCGCGAAAGAGGGCGCCCGACCTTGGCGACGAGCTGCCTGAGCGCGGCGAACATGCCGCTCTCCCAATCGATGAGCGTGCCGTAGCAATCGAACGTCAGTACCTTGAAGTCGGTCAGACGCATTGAAATCCCCTGGGAAATCCGCGAGTGCGTTCGTGCCGCTAGAAGCACGGTAGCAGCGTAAAACCAAGCACTTCCGCGTCCGCCTCTCGCTGTGTCCATCCAGCGTCACTGGCTGCCGTTCGCGGGCGGGCGGCGGGTCGGGCGCGCTCCTACCGTTCTGGAAAGCTGGGCCGCACGCGGCTCGCACGGGAGAAGGCATGTCAGTTTCCGGCACGGACGAAGGAGTTGAGCCCAGCGAGGGCCGGCGGCGTCGCGGATCGGGCGGGGCCGAGGCGAGACGCGCGCGCCGGCAGGCCGGCGGCCGGGTGCAGCTTCCCTTCATCCGGCGCAAGCTCAAGAACTACGAGGTGCTCGACGAGGAGGGACTCTCGCTCATCGAGGCGAACACTGACCTGATCCTGGAAGAGATCGGCATCGAGTTCCGCGAGGACGAAGAGGCGCTCACCCTGTGGAAGGAAGCCGGCGCCGACGTGAAGGGTTCGCGCGTGCATTTCCCGAAGGGGCTATGCCGCTCGCTGCTGAAGACTGCGCCCTCCGTCTTCACGCAGAATGCCCGCAACCCCGAGCGCTCAGTCGAGATCGGCGGCAATGCCACCGTTTTCGCGCCGGTCTACGGCCCGCCCTTCGTGCGCGACCTCGACCAGGGCCGCCGCTACGGGACCATTGAGGACTTCCGCAACTTCGTGAAGCTCGCCTACCAGGCGCCGGCGATCCACCATTCCGGCGGCACCGTGTGCGAGCCGGTCGACGTGCCCGTCAACAAGCGGCACCTCGACATGGTCTATTCGCACATCCGCTATTCCGACAAACCGTTCATGGGCTCGGTCACCCATCCGGAGCGCGCCGCCGATTCCGTCACGATGGCGGAGATGGTCTTCGGCAAGGACTTCGTCGCCGACAATTGCGTGATGATCTCCTTGATCAATGCCAACTCGCCGATGGTTTTCGACGCGACCATGCTCGGCGCGCTGAAGGTCTATGCGCGCGCCGGGCAGGGGACGATCGTTACGCCCTTCATCCTCGCCGGCGCGATGTCACCGGTGACAGTCGCCGGCACGCTTGCGCAGGTGCTCGCCGAGGTGCTGGCCGGCGCGGCGTTGACGCAGCTCTGCCGGCCGGGTGCGCCGGTCCTGATGGGCTGCTTCGCCGCTTCGATCTCTATGCAGTCCGGCGCCCCGACCTTCGGCACACCGGAGCCCGCCCTCGTTTCCTACGGCGCTGCACAGCTCGCCCGCCGTCTCGGCATTCCCTTCCGCACCGGCGGCGGCCTCTGCGCCTCCAAGGTCTGCGACGCGCAGGCGGCTTATGAAAGCGCCAACACGCTGAACACGACACTCCTCGCCGGCACCAACTTCGTGCTCCACGCCGCCGGGTGGCTCGAAGGCGGGCTCTCCTCCGGCTACGAGAAATTCGTCATGGATTGCGACCAGCTCGCCATGCTGCAGCGCTTCGCCGACGGCGTCGACCTGACCGACAACGGCCAGGCGCTGTCAGCTATCCGCGAGGTCGGCCCGGGTTCGCACTATCTCGGCTGCCAGCACACGCAGGATAATTTCGAGTTCGGCGTTCTACCGCTCGACCATTGCCGACAACAATTCCTATGAGCAGTGGCTGGCGGAGGGTGAGAAGACAGCGGAACAGCGCGCCAACCCGATCTGGAAGAAGTGGCTCGCCGAGTACGAGGCTCCTTCCATCGATCCCGGCATCGACGAGGCTCTCCGCGACTTCATCGCTGAGAAGAAGGCGTCGATGCCGGACGCGTTTGCATGACAGAGTGCGGTTCCCCTCCCCTTGTGGGGAGGGGCTAGGGGAGGGGTATCGCCGCGTCGCAAGCGATGCGACCGTCGCACTTCGGAGCCCTGCCGTGACCGATACGCTGACCCCCACCCCAACCCTCCCCCACGACGGGGGAGGGTGTGGCGCCGCGATTACCGCAGCGCTTCTGCCCCATGGCCTGATTCTTCGCGGCGGGTTTCATCCCGAAGCCGGGGAGGCGGGGCTCGACGGTGTCGGTACCGCACTTCTCGTCGGCAATGCCGGGTCGGCGATGTGGGCGGCTTTCGCACCGCATATTGACGCCGCGCCGAACCCCCTCGACCGCTGGACGAAATGCGTCATCGATCCGATCGCGGAGGAATTTGGCGCGCGGGCCGTCTATCCGTTCGGGCCCGACGCCCCGCCGTTCCAACGCTGGGCGCTCCGCGCCGAGACGCTCTATTCTTCGCCGCTCGGAATCCTGATCCATCCCGAATACGGGCTTTGGCACGCTTGGCGCGCGGCGCTTCTTTTCTCTGAGCGCCTGGAACTACCGCCGCGGTCCGACGCACCGAGCCCCTGCGACAGCTGCATCGAGAAGCCGTGCCTCTCCGCTTGCCCGGTCGGAGCGTTCAGTGGCAGCCGCTACGACGTGCCGGCCTGCGCGGCGCATATCGCGAAGCCGGAGGCAGATTGCCTCGCCGTCGGCTGTCATGCGCGAAATGCCTGCCCGATCGGAGAAAGATGGCGCTACGCAGAGGCGCAGACACGCTTTCACATGGCTGCGTTCGCGCGTTCCGTCCGCAGTGTGTAGCCGCTGCGCGACGAGCGCCCTTAAGATAATGTCGTTACAAATCTCCACGAGCTTCAGGGCATTCCTGGAGGCGAGGCCATGCCGCAAGAAAAAGACGTCGCGGGCGTCCTGATTTTCCCGCCGCTCATCCCGCTCGCGGTGCTCGTCGTCGGCGGGCTTCTCGACTGGCTCTTCCCGCTCACGATTATCTCGGCGGTTTCGGTCGTCCCCCGCGCGGTCGTAGGGGTGGCGCTCTTCGCGCTCGGAGCCGCGAGCGCGCTCATGGGCGAGCGCGCCTTCAAGCGCGTCGGCACCAACGTCAACCCGTTCCGGCCAGCGCTCTCGCTCGCGGGGCAGGGTATCTTCGCGCACCTGCGCAACCCGATGTATGTCGGGATGGCCCTTGCCGTGCTCGGGATCGTCGTCGGTTTCGCGCTCGAGTGGACGTTCCTCGCGCTCATCGCCGGCGCACTTGTCATGCACTTCGGCGTGGTCCTGCGCGAGGAGCGCTACCTCGAACGAAAGTTCGGCGACGACTACCGCGCCTACAAGAGAGGCGTCCCACGCTACGGCTTCAAGCTTTAGGCGCGTTTTCCGTAGGCAAGAACGGCGACCGGCTGTTCCCGACCCCGGACCGCCACTTCGCCGCGGTCGACAAAGCCGGCGAGCAGCGCCTCGGTCTTGTCGTCCGCCTCGGCGCGGACCGCGTCGACGACGCTGCTTGAGATCAGCGCGGTGCAGTTCAGCTCGCGGGTCAGTGCTTCAAGCCGGCTTGCGACGTTGACCGTGTCGCCGAGGACGGCGAATTCGAGCCGCCGGTCGGTGCCGATATTACCGACGACGACTTCGCCATAGTGGAGCCCGACCGCAATCTCGATCGGCGCCTTGCCTCGCTCTTTGCGGCGCTCGTTCCAGGCGGCGAAATCGTCGACGATCGAGCGCACGCATTGAAGGCCGTTGATCGCGTCGCGCGGGCCAGGATCGGGCGTGCCGAACGTCGCCATCAATCCGTCGCCAATGAACTTGTCGAGCGTCCCGTTTCTGCGGAACACCTCGTCTTCGAGCCGGGCATGGACTTCGCGGAGAAGCCCGATCGCCTCATGCGGGGTGTGCCGCTCCGCCCAGCGGGTGAAGCCGACAAGGTCGGCGAAGAGGACGGCAACCGTCTGCTCGCGCACCTGCGCCAGCGCCTGATCCTGGCGGGCGAGCCGGTCGACGGTTGCCGGGGGGAAATAGCGCGCGAG
The DNA here is from genome assembly GCA_963761005.1 of uncultured Alphaproteobacteria bacterium. Taxonomy (GTDB): domain Bacteria; phylum Pseudomonadota; class Alphaproteobacteria; order Rhizobiales; family Afifellaceae; genus DASWJZ01. Next base: position 288,754 of record CAVXFK010000008.1, on the reverse strand, counting down.
GTTGCCGCGCTCGCGCTCGAGCGCAGCCTGCTTCTCGACCAGCTGGCGCGAGCGCGCGACGACCAGCGCGAGCAGCGAGGCGACGATCAGGTACACCGCGATGTCCTGGATCGGGCGATTGAGGTCCACCATGTTCGGAAGCGCGTACTGCGACAGAATCACCTCGTCGCCTGCGCGCCCCGGAAACTTCAGCACGGTGCTTGGAAGGAGCGCGATCCACGTAACTGCGCCACCCCAGGCGAGCGCGCCGGTGATGCCGCCCCAGATGACGAGCTTCGGCTGATAGCCGAAGGCGAGTCCGACCAGGAGAACGTAGAAATAGACGAAGTTGTCGAAGCGGAGCCCCATCTGAATGGGCAAATGCACGCTCGACATCGGATTGGGGACGGTCACCGCGACAGCGAGGAGCACGGAATCGAGCGCGATCTGCGCGTAAGGCTGCCACCAGCGAAAGAGGCCGAGGCGCTCCACGGCGTGGCGTCCGTAGCCGGCGACGATGAAAAGGGCGAGCAGGAGCTCGTAGAAGAGCACATCGGGAAACGGCGACAGCCAGGCGAGGACGATCGCGATCGCGATCAGCGCGACTGTGCGTCCGCGAAGCGCAAGCAGCCGCCCGGCCGCTTCCTCGGCGGCAAGGCTCTTGGCGAGACGGGCCTCCTGCCGGTCTCTCAGTCCAGCGCGCGACAGGACCTGGACATCTGCGACGGCGTCGACGGCCATGACGAATCCTCCCGCCCGACGAGTCGGACGTTTCGTTGGCCGGCTAGGATAGCAGCGTTGCGGCGTTTCGGAGGCGTCAGCGCGCCAATTCCGCGAAACGCGCGTAGTCGCGATAGAGGGGGCGGAAGGTCAGCCGCGCGCCGTTTGATTCGGCGAGCGCCTGGAGTGCCGCGCGAAGCTCGGCGCGCGGCGTCACATGGAATTTTGCCAGCCAGGCGCGAAGCATGCGCCGGAACCACGCAGGGAGCCGCTCCTGCTCGCCGAAGTCGACGACGAGGAGCCGTCCGTCGCCGGGATCGACCGCCGCCAAGGCCTGAGCGAGCGCGTTGCGCCAAGCCGGGATCATCGACAGGCTGTAGGAGAAGAAGACGCGGTCGAAGCAGTTGCGACCGAAAAGCGCCTTGGAATCGAAGTGGGTCGCGTCGTCGAGCGCGAGCGTGACCCGGCCCTCGAGTCCGGCGCCCCGGATATTGGCGCGCGCCGTCGACAGCATCACGGTCGAGACGTCGAGCCCGAAGAGGCGGGCGTCGGGATAGGCGCGCGCCGCGGCGATCAGGTTCCGTCCCGTGCCGCAGCCGATCTCAAGCACTGTGCCCTCCGGCGGCGGATTAAGCTCGGCGATCAGCGTGTCGCGACCGAGCAGGAAGTATTTTCGCGTGACGTCGTAGATGTGCCGCTGGCGCCGATAGACGCTGTCCATCAGGACATCGGCGGTCGGGCTGCCGCTGGGCGCGCTCATCCGTTGAAGACGTAAAGGTGGAAGCCGCCATAGATCGAAGAGCGGTCCTCGCGCCGTAAGCGCGCGGCTCGCCTCCGCCTCGTAGGTCCAGCGGCCTAGCAATTGCTCATCGACGCGACCGGGCAGAAGCGTCGGCTCGGCGGCGGTGCGGAAGACGACACGCGCGCCCGGTCGCGCCGTCCGGGTGATCGCCTGCCAGAGCGCATTGAGCTGCGCGTCCGTCATCCAGTCCTGCGCGTCGAGGAGCACGTAGGCGTCGAGGCTCGCCGGCGGTTCACAGTCGAGCGCCTCGGTGACGGAGCTGCGCACCACCCTCACCCGGCCGCTGCGCTCGCGGATGCTGTCGAAGTTCTGCGGGCGAAGATAGGGCGGCAGCGGTCCGGAGCCGCTCGCCGCGTAGCCGCGGCCGAAGGCCTGCCAGGCAAAATAATTGTCGTTCAGCGAGAAGTCGCAGGCGAGGCGCTTCAGCCGCCCGCGCAGCACGGCGGCCATGTCGCCGCCGCCCGCGAGCGCCAGCGCCTCGTATTGTGCCGGCGGAATGCCGAGCCCGTAGAGCGAGGTCTTCTTCGAAGTGAGCCAGCGCACCAGCGTCTTGTCGAAGAGCGGCGCGAGCCTTGCCTCGAAGAAGCGGAGCTGCTCGTCGAGCGAGCGCGCCTCGATCATCTGCCGCGGATTGGCGCCGTAAAGCCGCGCCACGAGATGCGCCGTGCCGATGAACATGCCGAGCAGCCCGTGGCGATAGATGTCGCGCTTGAAGAGCGTGACGCGGCGGCGGCCGAGACGTCGCGCCCCTCCCAGTAACGGCGCGTCTCGGGGTCGAGCGCGAAGCGGATGAAGCGCCGGTAGGCGGCGAGGTTGGCGCCGGAATCGGCTTCGCCGAAGAACCGGTAGAACGAGCCGTAGGAGGGAAGCTGCGCGGATCGCGGCGAGCTTCAGCTTGGTCAGCGCGACGTGCGCGCGGTTCAGGTCGACGGCGAGGATCTCGGCCGGGTCGGCGGTCAGGTAGGAGAGCACGTTGCAGCCGCCGGAGGCGATCGCCACGATGCGCGCGCCGGGCTTCAATTGCAGCGCCTTCAGATCGACCTCGGGGTCTTCCCAGATCTGCGGATAGACGAGACCCTTGAATGCGAGCGTGAAGAGGCGCTCGCGGACCCCGTCCCAAGAGGAGGCCTTGAAGCGGTGGACCGCTTGGGGGAGCGCATCGGAGGGCCGAAGACCCTCCGATGCCTGACCGGTCGCTGACACGCTTCCTCCCGAATCACTCTCCGAGTGCACCAAGCGATATGGACGGCACATGAAGCGTTGGTGACGGGCCGTCTCGGCGCGATGCGTTTTCACCGGAACCCGGGGCTTCGCTCGCCCGTTGATCCGGCATCAGGACAGACAGGAGCGTCAGATGAACTGGGATCGAATCGAAGGGAACTGGAAGCAGTTCAAGGGCAAGGCCAAAGAGCAGTGGGGCAAGCTCACCGACGACGACCTCGATGTCGTCTCAGGTAAGCGCGACCAGCTCGCCGGCCGCATCCAGGAGCGCTACGGCGTCGCCAAGGACGAGGCGAGCCGCCAGATCGACGAGTGGACGAAGCGCAGCGAGAACTATTGGCGCGATGTCGCCTAACGGAAGTCCGCGTGAATGGAGGCCGGGCAAGCCCCGGCCTTCGCCTCCGTGGGCGTCAGCCGAGCTGCGCTTCCGTGGCGCCGCGGCGGCCGCGGCGTTCGCGCGTGCGGCCTTCGGCGGGTGGGCTCACCAGCGGCCCGACCCGCGCCTCGATCGCCGCCCGGTCCGGTCGAGATCCGGGCGCGTGCTGGTCGAGCGCTGCACGCATCGCCACAAGATGCGCCGCCGACGTGCCGCAGCAGCCGCCGACGATGCGCGCGCCGGCGTCGACAGCAAGTCGCGCGTAGTCGGCCATCAGCTCCGGCGTGCCGGAATAGTGCACATGCTCGCCGTGCACCTGCGGGATACCGCAATTCGATTTGGCGATGAAGGCGACATCGGAACTGGCTTCGGCCATCTGCACGAGGGCAAAGAGAAGGTCCGGCGCGCCCACGCCGCAATTCGCGCCGATCGCGAGCGGCTTCACCGGAAGCTCGGCGAAGACGCCCGGCAAGTCGGCCGGCGAAAGCCCCATCATGGTACGCCCGGCGGTGTCGAAGCTCGCGGTGACGGTATAGGGCATGCCGGCCGCGATCGCGCCTTTCGCGGCGGCGCGCATCTCCTCGCCGGCCGACATCGTCTCGATCCAGCAGACGTCGGCGCCGCCGGCCTTCAAGCCCTTCGCCTGCTCGGTGAAGTCGGCGACGGCGGCCTCTTCAGTGAGCTCGCCGAGCGGCACGAAGAGTTCGCCCGTCGGTCCCATGGAGCCGGCGACGACGATCGGGCGCGACGCCTCGTTGGCGACATCACGCGCAATCTCCGCAGCGCGCCGGTTGACCTCGAAGACGCGACCTTCCGCCTTGTGCAGCTTAAGGCGGTGTGCGTTGGCCCCAAAGGTGTTGGTCAGAATGACGTCGGCGCCGGCCTCGACGAAGGACCGGAGCAGCGCATAGATCGCCTCCGGATAGTCGAAGTTCCAAAGCTCCGGAGGATCGCCGGCGGTGAGCCCGGCGGCGAAGAGATTGGTGCCGGTTGCGCCGTCGGCAAGCAGAAAGCGCTTCTCGGCAAGGAGGTCGGCGAGTGCGGCCATAACGCCTCAATACTTTTGCTGCGGTGCGGTACAGTATCTCGACAGGCTCCCGCAAGGCGCAATTCCGGCCTGCGGCGGATTTCGCTCGTTTGTCTTAACATAGGCGGAGATTAGGAGGACGCAATGAGAAGGCTTCTGGCTCTGATTGTCCTGTGTGCCCTGCCGGCCTTGCCGGCGCAGGCCGCGGGGCGCGTTGAGGTCGGGCTCCTCGACTGCGTCGTCGCCGCGGGGACTGGCTTCATCATCGGCTCGACGAAGCGCCTTTCCTGCCGGTTTGACCCCGCCGACGGCCGGCGGTCGGAGACCTATGTGGGCACGGTTCGGAAGTTCGGCCTCGATATCGGGCGGACGAAGAAGACTTTCATCAAGTGGGCCGTGCTCGCGCCGACCTCGTCCTCCTACAGGCGAGGCGCGCTCGCCGGGGACTATGTCGGCGTCTCCGCCGAGGCGACCGCCGGCGTCGGCGTCGGCGCAAATGCGCTGGTCGGTGGCTCCGACAGGTCCTTCGTGCTGCAGCCGGTCAGCGTGCAGGCGCAGGAGGGCGTGAACCTCGCGATCGGCTTAAGCTCCTTCGAGCTCAGGAGCGCGCGTTAAGCCGCGAATTCATAAGCGTGCTTTCTTCATGTCCGCAATCGGTGGAAAACGGACATCCCTGAACACAAAGACAAGTTCGCATTTTGACCCAATTCAGACATCAGTAGGACCCTGGTTTCATCCCACATCGAAACATTCCCCGCCCGTTCAGTTTGCAGTAGTCTCGGCTATGGAACCGAGGGCTCTGACTGAACGGACCGAGCGCGCTCTGGAGGCTTGCTACGACGCAGCCTTGCTACCGAGACTTTGGTCCGAGGCGCTCCAGCTGCTGGTTGAATCAGTCGGGGCTTTGAGCGGCTCTGTCTACTGCCACACACCCAAGCTAACCGGGACAACTCTACCACGCTCCACCGCACACCAGGCATATTCCGAGCTTTGGGGACGCAATCAGGAATTCGCTCCGGATCCCCACCTCGAACGATGTGGGCGGCTCTATGGGTTGGGGCGCCGGTTTCTTATTGAGCATGATGTCTCCACAGAAGAGGAACGTCGAGCCCTACCGCATTACCAGGAAACCGCTCGACCCAGCGACCGCGAGTGGTATGCGGGCGTTGGCTTTATTGTCGACGGGAGCGTCTGGTGCTTGCCAACGTATCGGGGCGCAAAGCAGGGGCCGGTCACTCGAAAGGAGGGGCACTATCTTGCGAAGCTCGGCCCACACCTCGCGAGACTGATTCGGCTCGCTGAACGTTTCGCGGCAACCAATCTTGCCTCCGGACTTTCCGCCCTCGGTCAATTGAATTGCGCAGCATTCGCGATTGACGGGCGGGGCATCGCGATCGATTTTAATCGGCCGGCCGAGAAGCTGCTCGGCAAGGACTTCACCCTAAGGGCCGGACGTCCAGTTGCGGGCGATCCCGCCAGTGATCGCCGACTTCGGCGGTTCATCGCGGCGGCTCTTGCCGCAAAGTGTAGCGCGACGCTTCCCGGTGAGCTGACTGTGATTGCGCGTTTGGAAAGGCCGTGGCTCGTCGCGGACGCGATGCCTGTCACCAATATCGGGAGCGACTTGTTCAGCGGCGCGCAGTTTATCATGGTGTTGACCGATCTGAGCGTTCTCTCATTGCCCGATGAAACGCGGCTGCGTATGGTCTTTTCGCTTAGCGCGGCCGAGGCGAAGCTGGCGAAAACGCTTGCGGCCGGCCATGGCATTGAGACCGCCGCCAGTTCTCTGTCGATCAGTCGGGAGACGGCGCGGACGCAGCTCAAAGCCATATTCGCAAAGACCAATACCAGGCGGCAGGCTGAGCTGTCTGCCCTCATTGGCCGACTTTCGGACCCGACGCGATTGTGAGCGCCTTTCACCCGATCGGGTGAAGCGCGTCCTGGAGTCTTGCGACAATATCGTAGTCGCCTGACGGCGCTGTACAGAACATGACGCGTTGGCACGACCGGCGCGCCGGTTTCGCTGCGCCAAGCCAGCCGAATTGAGCGTGGGCGGCGCCAGGGACTTTTGACCAACGCGGGAGGTGCAATCGTGCAGGACATTCGACGCAGAGAGTTCATCGCCAAGAGTGGCGTGACGCTGGCAGGCGCCCTTGCCTTTTTCGCCGCACGCCAAGCCTCCGCCTTTCCAGGCCGCCCCGGCGAAGAGATCGTGCCATGGCTCGATAAGCTGGCTGATAACCCCGTTCCCGAAGTCATCAAGAACCAGCTCGTCTGGGAGGACCTCGATTCCTGGATCACGCCCAACGACAAGTTCTTTTCGATCGCGCACTTTAATCGGCCATCCATCGACGCGAGCACGTGGAAGCTTGAGATCAACGGCTCGGTCAAGAATCCGATGGTCCTGACGCTCGACGGCATCAAAGCCCGGCCGCGGCAGGAGGTGACATTCACTGTCGAATGCTCGGGCAATGACGGCCTGCCCTTCTTCAACGGAGGTATCGGCAACGCGGTCTGGGCGGGTACGCCGCTCGCGCCGATCCTCAAAGAGGCCGGCGTTCTTGAGAACGGGATCGAGGTTGTCTTCTGGGGCACCGACGAAGGCGAGATCACGCGTCCCGATGACGTCAAGTTTACGCAGAACTTCGCCCGCAGCATGTCACTCACCGATGCAATGGATGAAAAAAACATCCTTTGTTATGAGATGAATGGATCGCCGTTACCGCCGGATAACGGCTTCCCGCTTCGGCTGATCGCGCCGGGCTGGTACGGCATCGCCAACGCCAAATGGCTGAAGTGCATCGAGGTGCGGGACCAGCGTTTCGAGAACCGGTTCATGGGACGCGAATACGTCACCCTGCGCGAAGAAGACCACGATGGCGAGACAGTGTGGGTGGAGACTTTGGTCGGACGGGCGCGGCTCAAGTCCGCTCCGGCTCGGGTGACGCGCGTCGGCGAAGACTATCAAGTCTCGGGGATGGCCTGGGGAGCGCCGATCGACCGGGTAGAGGTCAAGATTGACGACGGAGCATGGACGCCGGCCACTATCGACAATAGCGACGAGGCCGAGTTCGCCTGGAAGATTTGGTCCATTGACTGGCCGAGCCCAGCTCCCGGCCAGCATGCCGTCACCTCGCGCGCAATCGACACGAGCGGCAATATCCAACCGGCGATGGACGATCCCTGGATCACCAAGAAGCATACCTACTGGGAAAGCAACGGGCAGGTGACGCGGCACATTCTTATTGGCTGACACACCCTTGCTGGTCGCTCCGGTCGCGCGGATTGGTCAGTCCTTGCGACCTGCGCTCGCGCAAGTATGGCCCGGGTATGCAACCGGGCCATTTCCAGCATATCCGCTGCTCCCTTGGGGGCGGAGCGGACATCGCACGCATCCAGAAGACGAAGTTTTGGGTTCACCGCCCTAGGATCGCCGGAACTGCTACGCCGTCTTCTCGGCCTTGAGGCCGAGCTCTTCCGCGATCTGCTCGCGAAGCAGGAATTTCTGCACCTTACCCGTCACCGTCATCGGGAAGGCCTCGACGAGCCTGACGTAGCGCGGGATCTTGTAGTGCGCGATCTGATCGCGGCAGAACTCGCGGAACTCCTCCTCCGCGGCTTGCGTCCCCGGTCGCAGAATGATGAAGGCGCAAAGCTCCTCGCCGTATTTCGGATCGGGAACGCCGACGCACTGGACGTCCAGAATCTTCGGATGCCGGTAGAGGAACTCCTCCACCTCGCGCGGATAGACGTTCTCGCCGCCGCGTATCACCATGTCCTTGGTGCGGCCGACGATGTTGCAGAAGCCGGCGTCGTCGATCGTGGCGAGATCGCCGGTGTGCATCCAGCGCGCAGCGTCGATGGCCTCCCGCGTTCGCGCTTCATCGTCCCAATAGCCGAGCATCACCGAATAGCCGCGCGTCAGAAGCTCTCCCGCCTCGCCGCGCGGCACGACACGCCCTTCGGCGTCGACGATCTTCACTTCAAGGTGCGGCTGAATCCGGCCGACGGTCGATACTCTCCGATCGACGCTGTCGTCGACAGAGCTTTGGAAGCTGACCGGCGATGTCTCCGTCATGCCGTAGGCGATCGTGACCTCACGCATGTTGAGCCGCGTGACGACGCGCTTCATGACTTCGATCGGGCAGGGGGCGCCGGCCATAATGCCGGTGCGAAGCGTCGAGACGTCGTACTCCTCGAAGTCGGGGAAATCGAGGAGCGCGATGAACATCGTCGGCACGCCGTGGAGCGCCGTGCAGCGCTCCGCCTGAACCGCCTCGAGCACCGCCTTCGGCTCAAAGCTCTCGCCCGGATAGATCATCGCCGCGCCGTGCGTTACGCAGGCGAGGTTCCCGAGCACCATGCCGAAGCAGTGATAAAGCGGTACCGGGATGCACAGGCGGTCGGCTTCGGTGAAGCGCATCGCCTCGCCGACGAAGAACCCGTTGTTCAGAATGTTGTGGTGGGTGAGCGTCGCGCCCTTGGGCGCCCCGGTCGTGCCCGACGTGAACTGGATGTTGATCGCGTCGTCGAACTGCTGCCGTTCCCCGAGCGCTGCGAGTTGCGCAAGCTCCTCGCCGCTCGCCTCGACGAGAAGTTCGTCGAAATTGATCATGCCCCGCGTTTGTTCGCCGCCGAGGCGGATGACGATCCTGAGGTCGGGGAGGGCGGAGAGTTCGTCTTGCCCGGCTCGCGTTCCTTGATCTCCGGGGCGACGCTGTCGAGGATCGCGAGGTAGTCGCTGGACTTGAAGCGCGGCGCCAAGATCAGCGCCGCGCAGCCGACCTTGCGAAGCGCGTATTCGAGCTCGGAGCGGCGGTAGGCGGGGTTGATGTTGACCAGGATCAGCCCGGCCTTTGCCGTTGCGAACTGCGTGAGCGCCCACTCCGCGCAATTCGGCGACCAGATGCCGATCCGCTCTCCCGGTAGCAAGCCGAGGCGCAGCAGGCTGGCGGCGAGATTGTCCACGTGGCGCCGCAGCTCGGCGTACGACCACCGCACATTCTGATGCCGGACGATGAGCGCGTCGCGTTGGCCGAAGCGGGCCGCTGCCCTGTCGAATGCGCTTCCGATCGTCTCCCCGATCAGGGGCACATTCGCGGTGCCTTGGACATAGCTCGGCTCACCCGACATGGCGTTTCTCCCTTCCCTCCTTCATGGCTGCGCTCTCGGCGGCGGTGAGGGCTTCAGGGCAGATTGGCGCTTCGCGTTTCCACGGTCCAGTCGGATGTCAGGGAGCAAAACGAAAGCGCCGGCGCTCCGTTGGGGGCGCCGGTGCGGGATGTGAGATGCCTGGGGTCGCGGCCTAGTTCACCGTCGGCTCGACCACATCGAAGGCGAAGCGGAAGTGCGGCAGATCTTCGCCCGGATGATCGTCGGCGTAAGTGAGCTGCGGCAGGCGGAAGTTGATCGGGCGGCCCTCCTTGCCCTTGTAGATCGCCGGATAGAGATCGACCAAATGCCAGCCCGGATCGCCTGTCGCCTGCAGGTAGATTACAACGTCGCCCTGGCTGTTAAAGCCGCACGCGTAGCCGATGTAGTTGTTGTCGTAATCGATGGCGTAGATGTTGGCAGTCTCCGTCCAGCCGACGCCCTTCAAGTGAACGGTGAAGGTCGTTCCGGCGCGCCCCTCGGCTTTATCGAGCGGCAGTGCGGAGGGAGCGATCCAGAAGACGCCCTTCTTGTCGGTGCCGTTCTCCGCGACGCTCAGATTGTGCACGCCACCAAGATCGTCCGGCGTGTCGAGATGGAAGGCGAGCTTGCCCGCCGCGTCGGCCGTCGCCGTGGCAATGACGCTTTCGCTTTCCTCCCAGCCGCTGCCGCTGACGCGGTTGCCGGTGACCTTCGACCAGTTGAGCGGATAGCTCTTGCCCGGCGTGAAGCCTTCGCCGCTGATGACGATCGGATTGCCGACCGTGGCGAAGGCCGGCTCGACCTTGAGCGCGCCTTGCGCGGGAAGCCCGCGCACGCTGGTCTGCGCCTGCGTCTCCGGCGGCTGCGGCAGGACCGGGTCGCCTTGCGTGATCTCGAAAGGAATGGCGAAGCGCGGCCGATCCGGCTCCGGCGACTGCTGCATGTTCCGGTAGGGGAAGGTGAAGTCGCCGTGCAGCACCTCAAGCACGTGCGTTCCCGGGCGGCCGGTCGCCGGAATGGTGAAATGCGCCGAGCCGGCGTTCGTCACCGACGACATCCAGCCGGTGAAGCTGTTGTCGTAGAGAAGCAGCCAGCTGTTTTCCAGCTGCTTCCAGCCGATGCCCTTGACGTCGACGGTGATCGGCGTGCCGACCGGGCCGCTTGCAGGCGAGATGTTGACCGTCATCTCGACGTCAAACGCCGCCTTCGTCAGCAGACGGTCGGCGCTTTGCAGCGTGACGTCGTGCCAGAAGCCGAAATCGTCGGGAGCGCCGAAGCTTGCGGTGAAGGCGCCTGCGGCATCCGTCTTTACCTTGGCGATGACGTAGCCGACCGGCGTGTATTCCCGCCCGTGATATTCGGCGTCCGCGACCTTCCAGCTGCCCTTGACGGTGCGCCAGACGAGATCGAACTCCTGGTCCGCCGGCAGTCCGCTACCCGTCACCGTCACGGGCGTGCCGATCGGCCCGTGATCCGGCGTCAGCGCCAGATGGCCGACGAAGCCGCCCGACGGCTCGACGAGCTGGGCTTCCCGGCCGAGCGCTGATGCCGGTCCGCTCGCCGCGTCAGCTCCCGCGCTCGCCGTCGCAAGCGCCCCCGCGACGATGAGACCGCAGACGAAAACTCTGATTGTCATCGTCGCTCCTCCCCGTCATTTGGTGAACGTCACGTCGCCTGGGATGATCGTCAGGTTCGAGGGTTCGACGTTGAAGGGCGCCCATTCGTGCGCGGCGCCATCCGTGTCGGTGGCGACAACCTTGTAGGTCAGCGTCCCCGTCGGATAGTCGGCCGGGATGACCCACGAGGTGGCCCAGAACGCGTCGGTGTACTTGCCACGCGGATGCTGGCCGTAGCCCATATCGAATTTCTCTCCGTCGGAGAGAACGACGGTAAGGCTCTTCAGGCCGGAATCATCAAGCGCCTTGCCGGATTCGTCGAGGACACGAACGCGCCACACGACTTCTTCGCGCCGCTTGTACTGGCTGTTCAGAACGCAGCTCGGGCCAGTCGCGCCGTCCTGCGTGTGGCCGCGTACCATGTCGCCTTCGAAGAACAAATTGGTCGCCTGTGCCGCGCCGCAGAACGACAAAGCGGCGGCCGACAGCGCGACGGCTGACAGGATGGGCAAGGTCTTCATGTGATCCTCCTTCCTTCTTGCGGCCCTCCCGGCACCGCGCGCCGGGAGGACTAAAATTCCTTGGCGGCTATCACGCCGCGCCGAAACCTCGTCGGCTTCCGGTCAGTTCTCCCCGGCGGCGGCCGCCTCGAGCCCGGCGAGCCACGCGTTCGGATCGGCGAACAGCTGCGGATCCTCCGGTCGCACGAACTCCTTGGGCAGCGTGTGTGCGATCCCCTGGTGGCAGTCGATACAGGTCATGTTCCCGGCCTTCAGCGCCTGCTTGTGGTGGCGCGCCGCACCACCGAACTCGGCGCTCGTATCCGTCCACACATTCTTATGGCAATTGCGGCATTCGCGCGAGTTGTCCGCCTTCAGCGTCTTCCAGACTGAGATCGCCATCTGCAGCCGGTGCGCCTCGTACTTCTCCGGCGTGTCGATCTTGCCGGTGATGTGGAAGAACAGCTCCGTGCTGGCCTCGATGTGCGCACCGACCTCGCGGATGAACTCCTTCGGAACGTGGCAATCGGAACAGATGGCGCGCGTGCCGGTCCGGTTCACGAAGTGGATCGTCTTCTGCAGGTCGGCGTAGGAATGATCGCGCATCTCGTGGCACGAGATGCAGAAGGCCTCGGTGCTGGTGAAATCGAGCCCGCCGCGCACGGCGCCCCAGAAGGCGAGACCGCCGACGAAACCGATGATCAGGAGCACGGCGAGCGGGGCGGTTCGGCTCGGCCTCGAGAGGAAGCGCCAGAAGCGGAAGATAATCCCCTTCTGGCGCTCGCCCTCAGCATCGCTCATGATGGCCCCCCTCCCCTGAGCCGAGCACTTCGTTTGCGATGGAAGTGCGGTGCCTTGATCTGAGTCAACTGCGGTGCGCCACGGTCTTCTGGTAGACGCCGCCGAACATCGTCACCTTCTCCCAACGGAACGGCTCCGGCGCGCTCGAGAACTCGCGCACCTCGTGACGCCACAGGCTTTCGGCAAACGGCTCCATCCGATCGAAGAGGCGCCGGAAGACGCCGCGGAGCGGCTGCCAGCGCGCCGGCAGGTGGTAGTCGACGAAGACCGCCCTTCCGCCGGGCGCGACGCGCGCGAGAAGCGCGTCGACAACGGCGCGCTTCTGCGCGTCGGGAATCTCGTGGAGGAGGAAGAAGCAGTTGACGACGTCATAGATGCCGTCGCCGGGCTCCGCAGCATCGGCGACGCGCACGCGTGCATGCGGGAAGCCGCGGAGCTTGCGCCGGCAGAGTGCGGCTTGAAGCGGCACGAGATCGACAACGTCGAGCCGGCCGTTCGGGCCGATGCGGCGCGCGAGCTCCGGGATCAGGCAGCCATAGACATGCGACGCCTGGAGCACGCTTTGCCCGGGCGCGACCTCGGAGAGCGCAGCGCGGCGAAGCCGGCGGTGGTTGCCGAGCAAGATGGCGGTGACGACCGCGTCGTGGTCGAGCAGGCGAGCGTTCTTGCGGTTGAGATAGGCCCAGCCGTAGGGCGTGCTGAGATGCTCGGGGATCGCCAGGTGCCGTCGGCGCGACATGCGCTCGGTGTGAATCGCCGATACGCCACGCGCCGGCGGGAAACCCGCTTCCGATAGTGCCACCCGACCGCCCCCACGATTGGAATCTAGACCATACAAGGCCGTCAAGCTCGCATGAATAGCCCTTTCGGCCGGGAGCGGGTTTGATCCTGATCAGCTTTTTGGCCACGGCTTCTTCGGCCGGCGCTTGCGTGCCACCTAGCGCGGCGGCGGGCCAAGGAGCCGCCGCGCGCGCTCCTCGAACGCGGAGAGGATCGAGCCGGCGCTGCCGGCCGCCATCTGGCCGAAGAGATCGCGCAGGAGCGGTCCGCGCATCTCAAGCTCGCCGGTGAGCGCCACCGTCGTCCGCCCTTCCGCCAAAAGCGCGAACCGCCAGATCAGCTGAAAGGTCTCGAACTGACCGTCGGCGGAGGTCACTTCGATCGCTTCCGGCCGCCGAAGCACGGTCTTGGTGCTGAAGCGCCTCCGGATCGGCCCGAAGCCGATGACCTGTTCGGTGTAGTAGATATCGCCGTCGCGCCGCCGGACCCTTGCGGACTGCCACCACGGCAGGAACTCGGGGTAGCGCTCGACGTCGGCGGCCAGATCGAAGAGCTGCTCGCGCGGATAGGGGAGCACGCGTGAGACCCCAAGTCGGGGCATGGGCACCCGATGCTTCGCTAATGCTGTCGGCCGCGAGCTTCGGTCGCGGGCGCGCCAATGGCAAGGCCGAATGGCGGCGGTTTCTACTGGACCTTCAGCGTGCGGATGAACTCGGCGCTTGCATTCGCGGCAACGACGGCGTGGCGGATCAGATTGTCGAAGTGGCGGGTCAGCGCGCGGATGTGGTCGGTGGTGTTCAGGACGAGATACATCTCGCCGACGAAGATCGCCGCGCGCTGCGGACCAAACACCGTATAGGGAATCGAATAGGTGCGACGCTGGTCGTAGAGGAAGAGGCGGAAGCCGGGATAAAGCTCCTCGATCAGCTTCGCCATGTAGTCGATCTGCGCCTTGCGGGCGGAGCGGGGGAGGCCGTCCCAGTGTCCCTTTCCCTCCGCCAGGAGCTCGAGCCGCTGGCGCGGCATGCAGACCTCCATGTCGGTCTCCGGCCGGCGGTTATAGTCGAGTCGGAACTCGGCGTTGCGGAGCTGCCAGGAAGGGCTTGGCGTGGCGCGTCCCGAATACTCATAGGCGATTACGTCGGTGGTCCTCAGCAGATCCGGGATTTGCGACGGGACGTAGCGGATCTTGTAGCCGACCGCTTCCTTGTGCCAGCGCTCCAGCAGCGTGTCGTCGTCAAAGCCTTGCGCCTCGGCGATCTCGAGCGCCGGCTTGATCTCGGCCGCAAGCGTCTCGTCCTGCGAGAGCCCGAGCAGCCAGTCGAGGCTGACGGAGTAGGTCCCTGAGATGCGCCGCAGCGTGTCGGCCCGCGGTAGTCGAAGCGAGCGGTCGGAAAGGAGCTGCGTCAGCGCCGAGCGGTCGACGCCGATTGATTTTGCGAAGGCGGCGCGCGTGGTGCCGGCGCGCTCGATGACGATCTGCAGCCGCTCGCGGAAGACCGGCCCAAGCTCGCGCGTGCCCATCTGATCGTTGCGTTTAGTAAGCATATGATGACATTACAAGTTGCCAGAGAGAAACGCAATCCAAATGCAACGCTTGGTGCGCAATCTCACATTGTCGTGATACAAAAAATGCTTTTCATTCAACGGCATGGGCAAGAGGGGTTTTTCGATACGGGATGTCGAGTGGCCGACCGCCGCATTGCTGATCGGCTGCTATCTGCTCTGGGGCCTGGCAACCTTTTTCCACGGCATGCTCGGTCCACTCTTCTTCGTCATTCTCGTCGCCCCGCTGATCACGCTTCACTCGTCGCTTCAGCACGAGGCCGCGCACGGCCATCCGACGCGCATCGCCGCGTTGAACGAGGCGCTGGTTTCCCTGCCGCTCGGGCTGCTCTTTCCGTATCGGCGCTTCAAGTCGCTGCACCTTCGCCACCACAACGACTCGGCTCTGACCGACCCTTACGACGACCCGGAGTTGTTCTATTACGCGATCGCCGACTGGCAGAAGCTGCCGGCGCCGATCCAGAAGCTGCTCGACCTGAACAACACCTTCGCCGGCCGCTTCCTGATCGGGCCGGCGATGATGGCGGTCGGATTCCTGGCGAGCGATGTGCGGCTCGCGCGCTCCGGCGACCCGCAGATCATCTCAGCCTGGCTCCGCCACCTCGTCGGCGGTGCGCTCGTCATCGGCTGGGTCGTCGGCGTCTGCGGCGTTCCGTTCTGGCTTTACGCGGCGAGCGCCTATCTCGGGCTCTCGATCCTGAACATTCGCACCTTCGCCGAACATCAGGCGCATGAGACGGCGGGCGGGCGGACGGCGATCGTCGAGGCGTCGCCGCTTTTCGGGCTGCTTTTCCTGAACAACAACCTGCACTTCGTGCACCATGAAAATCCGCGCGTTCCGTGGTATAGCTTGCCGGCGCTCTACCGCGCGAACCGCGCCGCCTTCCTCGCGGCGAACGAGAGCTACAGCTTCAAGGGCTACGGCGAAATGATCCGGCGTTATTTCTTCCGCGCGAAGACGCCCGTCCCGCATCCCTATCTGAGGCGGGGCTGAATTGCATTGGCAGCTCACCCGCCCGTCGCGTCGCTGCCCATGTACGACTGGCCGGAGGTCACCTGGGCGCATGACGCGCTTTGGGATGTGCTCTCAGAGCGCCTGAACAACGCCAGCATCGTCGCGCCCGCCGCGGTAGACCGCATGCGCCCGAGCGACTCGGTCTGGCGCGACCCGGGGCTTGTCCTGTCACAGACATGCGGCGTTCCCTTCTCGACGCGGCTGCGTGGAATGGTTCGCCTGGTCTCCGTGCCGGTCTACCGCGTCGCGGGATGCGAGGGCGCGCACTATTCGAGTATGATCGTCACGCGTCGAGGTGAGGCGGCGGAGGAGATACGGCTCTTCGCCGGCCGACGGTTCGCCTATAACGCCGCCGACTCTCTGTCCGGCTTTGTCGCGCTGCGCAGCGCCATGAAGGAAGCCGGCCTCGAGCCCGCCAACGCTGTATGGATCGAGACCGGGAGCCACCGCGAGTCGATCCGCGCGATCGCTGCCGGGACGGCCGACATAGCGGCGATCGACGCCATCTCATGGGCGCTGGCGCTTCGCTATGAAGCCGAGGCGACGTCGGCCCTGAAAGTGATCGCGGCGACGCCGCTGCGACCCGGTCTGCCGCTGATCACGGCGGTGGAGCGTTCTGACTCGGAGGTCGCGACGATCCGCAGCGTCTTCAAGGACGCGCTCGCCGATCCGGCCACGAAGAAAGCGCGCGAGGCGCTGCAGATCGTCGGCGTCGGCATGTTCGACGAATGGGACTATTCGCCGATCGCCGCGCTCGCCCGGCGCGTCGCTTAGGTTCCAGTCACAAAACGATCAGACGTCGCTGCCGGCCGAAAGCCGCGCGTCGCGCGGATAGTGCGACATCTGCTCGTGCCCGGTTTCGGTGATCAGCACCTGCTCTTCGAGCTTGACCCCTTCGTGTCCGCCGTGGCGGCCGACGTAGCTCTCGACGCAGACGACCATTCCGGGCTCAAGCACGCCGTCGTAGCCGGATTGCTCGAAGTCCTCAGGGTAGGGGACCGACGGGTATTCGTCGCAAAGCCCGACACCATGAAAGAGCGCCGAGTAGCGGTTCGGCAGATACTCCTCCGGCAGGCTCGTGCCCGCGAAGGAGAGCTCGCGGAACGTTGCGCCCGGCTTCAGCATCTCGGTGTTCGCCGCGATCTGCTCTTCGGCCATGGCGTAAAGCGCCCGCTGCTCATTGGTCGGGCGCTTCGACCCGGCAAGCCACGTGCGGGAGATGTCGCAGCAATAGCCATAGGCGCCGATCAGGTCGGTGTCGAAGGCGACGAGATCGCCGTCCTCGATCACCCTGGCGGAACACTCTTGAAACCAGGGATTCGTGCGTGGGCCGGAGGAGAGGAGCCGCGTCTCGATCCATTCGCCGCCGCGGCGGATGTTTTCCGCGTGCAGGACCGCCCAGAGATCGTTCTCCGTCATCCCGGGCTTGAGCGCCTCCTCCATGACGCGCATCGAAGCCTCGCAGGCGGCGATGGCGCGACGCATGGCTTTCAGCTCATCGGTACATTTCACCGCCCGCGCGTGCTCCATCACCGCTTCGCCATCATGCACGCTGATGCCGTGATCGGCGAGCGCGGCGACGCCCGCCGGATTGATCCGGTCGACCGCGAGCCGCTTGTTTCCGCCGCCGCAGCCCTTGAGCACGTCGGCGATCTCCGCCGCCCAGCGCTTCGCCCTCGCCTCGGCCTGGTCGCCGGCCTCGAAATAGAACCAGGCGGTGCCGTGGCGGATCTCGTCGATCAGCTCAAGATGCCAGGAGAGGTGCTCGCAGTTGTGAAAATCCCACAGGATCACCGGGCCCTCGGTGGCGACGAAGGCGTAGCGCACGGCGTTGTGCGTACACCAGAGCTGCATGTCGGTGGAATCGGTCGCGTAGCGGACGTTGAGCGGGTCGTAGACAACGATGCCGGCGAGGTCGCGCTTCTTGAGCTCCGCCCGGATGCGCGTCAGCCGATAGCGGCGGGCGAAATCCATGTCGGGCGCATCGAGGCCGAGCGCCGCCCACTCGCTCTCGGCCAGCCCGCCGTAACCGATCACGTGCTGGTTCAGGCTCGCCGCCTTTTCCATGGCATAGCGGTCGAGGACGGAGCGCGGCGCGCTCTCGCCCGGATGCTCGGGAAGCGCGAACGGCGCGATCTTGCGTCGCCGGCCGGGAAAGGGGCTTTTCGGTAACGTGGCATCCATCGACAACCATCTCCGTCCGGGCAGTGCTGCTTGCTCCTCATGCCACCCCGTTGCAGGTCGGTTCCACGCGCGAAGCGCCGCATCTGGCAAGCGACATGCATTCGTCGTCGCGTCCATGTAACCTCAAGTTGCGCGGTTGCCTTGAGAAGATCGCGTTGCCGACGGGGAGGCCCAAGTGCTCAGACTTTCGCTTTTTGCTGCGCTGCTGGTTGCGGCGCTGGCTCAACCTGCCGCCGCGCAGCAGGTTAGCCTTGAGGGCTACTTCATTGCGCTTTCGGATTGTGCCGCCAACAAGAAGAAGGACAGCGACAATCCGGGCGATATCCATGTCGAGAAGATGCATGCCTACGTGATGATCGCGCGGAACGCGACGCCGGGCACGCACTATCAGATCAAGGTGCCGGGCGCGCCGGAGACGGAGTCGCGCTGGGTGCCGATGAGCTGCGGCGCCTACGCGCCGAAAGGCGCGCTGGTGCTTCCCGCGACCGGCGGCGGCACGGGGGGCGGTGGCGAGTTCGGGCGGCGGCCGGCCTTCCACGCTTCCGCCGAACAGCATCGAATATCTGCTCGCCGCGAGTTGGGAGCCGTCGTTCTGCGCGACGTCGTCGGGCCACGGGAAGACGGAATGCCGGACCGAGACCGCCGTTCGCATCGACGCGACGCATTTCTCGCTGCACGGCCTGTGGCCGGACGACCTCGACGACAAGGCGATCTTCCCTTGCTACTGCAGCCGCGGCGCGCCGGTGAGTTGCGGCGGCAACGAGCAGGACGATACGACCGTGGCCATTTCACCGGCGGTTCTCGATGCGCTGCGGGTTGTCATGCCCGGTGTGCAGTCCGGTCTGCAGCTGCATGAATGGCCGAAGCACGGCTCCTGCTTCGAGGCCGACAAGACCGGACCCGACGCCGGGGCGAACCCGGACGAGTACTTCTCCGAGGCGATCGCGCTGATGGCGGCGCTCAACGCTTCACCGGTGCAGGCCCTCTTCGCCGCCAACATCGGCAAGACGCTGACTCGCGCTGAGATCGAGGCGGCGTTCAACCAGGCGTTTGGCGCCGGGGCGTCCGACCGGCTCACCATCAAGTGCAACGGCGGGAACATCTCCGAGCTGTGGATCAACCTCAAGGGCGACATGACGCCGGCGAGCGACCTTTCCGGCCTGATCCTCGCCGCGCCGACGACGTCGGTATCAACGAATGACCGAAGCTGCGGCAGCGGGAAGGTGCTCGCGGTTAAGACGAACTAGGTGTCTCAACGACGCGCGCGACGTCTGCCTGATGTCCGGCTTTCAGGGGCAAAGGGAGACGTTGCATGTCGGACTGCGCGAGCGATAGACGCGCGAGCTGCCGCGGCGTGCTCCCGGTCAGGCGGCGGCTCTCGCGGACGAGGTGTGCCTGATCGGAATAGCCGGCTTCGACCGCCAGGATCGCCGCCGGACGGCACAATCGATATCCAGTGGATCGATGGGAGGTTCCGGGTTGCCGGACCGGACAAGGAGCCGAAGATCGAAGTTCTGCCCGCCGGCACGATGGTTATCGGGTTTCGGTTCAGGCCCGCTGTCGCTGCCGGATGGCTGGGGGTCCCGGCAACCAGAATCGTCGGGGAGCGGCTGGACCCGCAAGAGCTGTGGGGGGCTCAAGGCCGCCGGATCGCCGGCAGCATCCGCAGTCGGAAGAGCCTGGCGGAGCTCATCCAATCCCTCGAAGACGTTGTCGCCGAAGCCGCGCCCGATCACGACACGACCGACGCCGCGATGCGGGCGAGCGAACGGCAGAGCCACGGAACGAGCGGCGTCCCAGGCGGCGGTCCCGCCCGGATCAGGTCGCCATGAGCGAGAGGACACTTCGCCGACGCTTCGATGCCGCGTACGGCTATGGACCGAAGACCCTCGATCGCATCCTCCGCCACCAGCGGTATCTGCGTCTGTCGCGCGAAGGATCTGACGCGGCAACCCCGCGTTCCTGCCCGAAGACTAAGCGGCGCGTGGGTCAGGGAACAGCGATGCGCGGCCTACCCCCGCATCCTCGCCCCTTCGGGATCGAAGAGTGGCTGCGGCTCGATCGCGGCGGGGCGGCGTTCGCCGATGATTTCGATCTCGAAGCCGCCGGCCCCGTCCGCCACCAGCTCCTTCGGCACATAACCTTGCGCGAGCGAGCGCTCGACGAAATGCGCGTAGCCGCCGGACGTCACCCAGCCGACCACCTTGCCGCCGTGCCAGATCGGCTCGTCGCCCAAGACATCGGCGTCGTCCGCGTCGACCGCGAAGGTGACGCGGCGGAGCGCGCCGCCGCTCTCCTTCTCTTCCGCCGCTTTCTCGCGCCCGATGAAATCGTTCTTTTTCAAATCGACGAAGCGGCCGACATCCGCCTCGAACGGTCCGTAGATCGGGCGAAGCTCGCGGAACCAGGTCGGCCAGTTCTTTTCGAGACGCAGCGAGAGGAGGGCGCGCATGCCGAAATTCGCGACGCCGAACTCCTCTCCCGCCTCCATCACCTTCTCATAGAGCCGGCGCTGATATTCCGGGGAAACCCAGAGCTCGTAGCCGAGATCGCCCGTATAGGTGACGCGGTTCACCATCACCGGCACGTTCGCGAGATGCGTCTCGCGGAAATCGAGGAAGCGGAAAGCCGCGCTTGAGACATCATCGTCGGTGAGCTTGGCGAGCACGTCGCGCGCTTTCGGGCCGGCGATCGAAAGGCCGACGAGGCCCATGCCGAGCGGCCGGATCACCACCGACTTGTCTTCGGGAAGGTGCTGCTCGAACCAGCGCATGTGATAAATCTGCGCCTGGCTCGATCCCCACATGAAGAATCGGTCGTCACCGGCTTTGGCGATGGTGAAGTCGCCGATGAGCCTGCCCTTCTCGTTCAGCATCGGGGTCAGCACGATGCGCCCGACCTTGGGCATGCGGTTCGTCATCACCCGCGACAGGAACGCCTCGGCGCCCGGCCCGGAGATCGCATATTTGGCGAAGTTCGCGATCTCGGTGACGCCGACGCGCTCGCGCACCGCTCGGCACTCGGCTTTCACATGCGGAAAGTCGTTGGAGCGGCGGAACGAGACGATGTCCTTCGGCTCAACGCCCTTCGGAGCGAACCAGAGCGGCGTCTCAAGCCCCCATGAGTCGCCCATCACCGCGCCTTGCGCGATCATCTTGTCATAGAGCGCCGTCGTCTGCATCGGCCGCGCGGCGGGCAACTCCTCATTGGGGAAGCGGATGCGGAAGCGGCGCGAATAGTTCTCGCGCACCTTGGCGTTGGTGTAGCCGAGTGTCGCCCAGTCGCCGAAGCGGGCGATATCCATCGCCCAGACGTCGAAGCCCGGATCGCCTTCGATCATCCAGTTCGACAGCGCCAGCCCGACGCCGCCGCCCTGGCTGAAGCCGGCCATGACCGCGCAGGCGCACCAGAAATTCCTGAGGCCTTTGACCGGGCCGACGAGCGGATTGCCGTCCGGCGCGAAGGTGAAGGGCCCGTTCACGATCCGACGGATGCCGGCCTTCTCGAGCGCGGGGAAATGCTTGAAGCCGACTTCGAGCGACGGAGCGATGCGGTCGAGATTGGGCTCGAGCAGGTCCTGCCCGAAATCCCACGGCGTCACCTTCGGCGACCACGGCGTTGCCGCCTTTTCATATGTCCCGAGCAGCAGGCCTTGGCGCTCCTGGCGCGTATAAATCTCGCCGGAAAAATCGATGGCGTGGACGATCTCCTTGCCGGTCGCGCGGTTGATCTCGGCGACCTCCGGCATGTCCTCCGTCAGGATGTAGTGATGCTCCATCGCGAGCACCGGGATTTCGAGCCCGACCATGCGGCCGATCTCGCGCGCCCAAAGCCCGCCGGCGTTGACGACGTGCTCGGCCTCGATCGTGCCCTGCTCGGTGACGACCTTCCATGTGCCGTCGGCGTTCTGCACGAGCTCCGTCACTCGGTTGTGGAGGACGATCTCGGCGCCGGCGATCCGCGCTGATTTCGCGTAGGCGTGCGTGGTGCCGTAAGGGTCGAGATGCCCTTCGATCGGGTCCCACATCGCGCCGACGAAGTATTTCTCGTCGATCAGAGGCAGAAGCTTCTTCGCTTCCTCGGCGGAGATGATCTCCGTCTCCATGCCGAGATAGCGCCCGCGCGCATGCGCCATCTTCAGCCAGTCGAGCCGCTCGGCAGTGTCCGCGAGCTGCAGCCCGCCTGTCAGATGCAATCCGCACGACTGGCCGGAAATCGTTTCGATCTCCTTGTAGAGCCCGACCGTATAGGCCTGCAGCTTGGCGACGTTGGGGTCGGAGTTCAGCGTATGGAAGCCGCCGGCCGCGTGCCAGCTCGAGCCGGACGTGAGCTCGCTCCGCTCGATCAGTGTCACGTCCTTCCAGCCGGCCTTGGTCAGATGGTAGAGCACCGAGCAGCCGACGACGCCGCCGCCGATCACCACGACCTGGGTATGGGATTTCATCGGCAGTCAGCCTCCCGCATGCCTTGCCTTCGATGTCTTAGAAATCCGTCGGGGCGCCGCCTTCGCGCTTGCGACGCTCGACGAAGCTTGAAAGCTCTTCGGCGATCGCCGGGTCGAGCGGCGGCGGCTCGAACTCGGCCAGGATCTCTTTCCAGATGCGGTTCGCGCGCTGCGGCGTCTCGACTGCGCCGTCGAGCGACCAGCGCTCGAAATTGCGCCAGTCGGAAAGGAAGGGGCTGTAGAACGCCGTCTCGTAACGCGCCTGCGTATGTGACGCGCCGAAGAAATGACCGCGCGGGCCGACCTCGCGGATCGCTTCGACTGCGACGTCTTCATTGGTGACCGGCACCGGCTTCATGTAGTGCATGATCTGCTGCAGCGTCTCGCAGTCCATCACGAATTTCTCGTAAGAGGCGGTCAACCCACCTTCGAGCCAGCCTGCGGCGTGATAGACGACGTTGGCCTTGGCGGTGACGCAGGCCCAAAGCGAGAAGACGCTCTCCCACACCGCCTGGCCATCGGGTGCGTTCGCCGCGCAGGCGTTCGAGGCGCGAAGCGGCAGGCCGTAATAGCGCGCCATCTGTCCCGAGATCTGCGTCGCGCGCATGTATTCGGGCGTGCCGAAGGCCGGCGCCCCCGACTTCATATCGACGTTGGAGGTGAAGGAGCCGTAGACCACCGGCACGCCGGGGCGGACGCATTGAAGCAGTGCGACGAGGCAGAGCGCTTCCGCGGTCTGCTGCGCGACGGCGCCCGCTATCGTCACCGGCGCCATCGCGCCCGCCAGCGTGAACGGCGTCACGATCACCGGCTGGCCGCGGCGCGCGAGCCGCATCGCGCCGTCGAGCATTGGAAAGTCGTGCTTGAGCGGCGAGGACGAGTTGATGTTCGTGTACATCCGCGGCGTCGCCTCGAACTCCTCGTGCGTAAGGCCGCCGGCGATGCGCACCATCTCCATCGCGTCCTCGACGCGCTCCTTGCCGAGCGAATAGGCGTGCACGACCTTGTCGGTCAGCGTCAGCTTATCCTGGATCGCGTCGAGGTGGCGGATCGATGCGTGGATGTCGATCGGCTCGACCGGATAGCCGCCGGCGAGATGGATGCAGTTGAAATACTGAGTGAGCTTCATGAAGTCGCGGAAGCTCTCGCGATCACCCGGCCGTCGCCCGCGATCGAGATCCATGGCGTTGGGTGGGCTCGACACGTTGACGAAGAGCATGGAATCGCCACCGACGCTGACCGTGCGCGCCGGATTGCGCGGCGTGATCGTGAAGCTTCTCGGCACCTTCTTGACCTGCTCCATCACGAAGGCGCGATCCATGTGCACGCGCTGCGTCTCCATGTCGACGTCGCACCCGGCGCGCTTGAAGACGTCGAGGGCCTCCTGGTTCAGAAAGAGGATGCCAATCTCCTCCAGGATGCGCATGGCGCCGTTGTGAATGCGCTCGACCGATTCCTCATCGAGCGGTTCGACCGGCCGATCGCGATTTTGGGGGATCGTCCACGGTGACTGATGGATAGCGCCGCCGCCGGCGCGGCGCAGATTTCCGGCGCGTCCACCGGCTCGCCGGGCACGGCGCTGTGTAGGCTCTTCGCCCGCCTCGAGCATTCAACGCCTTCCTTGAAGGCCGCTTGCGTGGCCCCGTGTCAGTTACGCGGCGAGCGATCGGGCGCGGCCGCTTGTTCGCAACCAAAGCTGAATCAAGCCGGGGAAACGATCTGATCGCGACATCTGCTAATCCCATCACGACACAGCGAAGGCAAATTTCCTTTCGCCGGGGCGAGGGGTTGCACCATTGCGGCCTCCGCATGTTAGGTTCTTGCACAAGAGGACGCGCGACATTTGCGACAGCGTTCGAAAGGAGCGCGCGTCCCCGCGGAAACACGGGCCGGTGCAGCGGCCATCAACAAGGGAGAAGGGAACAATGGCGTCTTCGCATGATTCTGACGGTCGCCTCCATCCGAAGGCCAAAGAGGCTTTCGAGCTGATGGAGCGCGGCCGCTTGAGCCGGCGCGAGTTCATTCGCGTTGCGGCGTTGGTCGGCGTATCGGCCGGCGCGGCCTACGCGATGGCCGGGCTGCCGGCACCGGCCCACGCCGAGGGCATGCTGCCGTTCGTCGACGACCCGATGGCCAAGAAGGGCGGCGTCCTCCGGGTCGGCATGGAAATCCAGAAGATGGAGGACCCGGCGAACTACGACTGGACGCAGATGTCCAACGTCAGCCGCCAGATGGTCGAGTACATTTCCTTCACCGACCCACAGAACGTCACCCATCCGATGCTGGCGGAGAGCTGGGAAGCCTCCGACGACCTGAAGACATGGACGTTGCATCTTCGTCAGGGCGTCAAATGGTCGAACGGCGACGACTTCACCGCCGATGATGTGCTGTTCAATTTCACGCGCTGGATGGATCCGGCGGTTGCCTCGTCGAATGCCGGCCTCTCCACGTTCGCGGCGATGGTCGAGGAAGTCGATTCGGGCGAGAAGAACGACGACGGCACGCCGAAGATGACGAAGAAGATGATCGACGGTTCGCTCGAGCGCGCCGACGACCACACGGTCGTGCTACATCTGCAGAAGTCGGTGCTGTCGGTGCCGGAGGACCTCTACAACTATCCGACCGCGATCCTGCATCGCGACTTCAAGGCGCCGTTCTCCGATAACCATGTTGGCACCGGCCCCTACCAGCTCGCCGATTTCGCTGTCACCGACAAGGCGATCCTTAAGCGCCGCGACGGGCCGTACTGGGGAGGGGACGTCTATCTCGACGAGATCCATTACCTGCACTACGACGCCGACAACCAGCTCACCGCCTTCGCGTCCGGCGAGGTCGACGCGATCTACCAGTTCGGCATCGAGCAGATGCCGCTCGCGCAATCGGTCGACGGTAACATCATCGCCGCGCGCACGGCGCAGACGCTTTGTTGCCGCTTCCATGTCGACGAGGCGCCGTTCGACGACAAGCGCGTGCGCCAGGCGATCACCATGTCGGTCGACAACGCCGCCATGAAGGCGCTCATCTTCCCGGAGGGCGGCGACGTCGGCGAGAACCATCACGTTGCGCCGATCCATCCGGAATATTTCCAGCTGCCGGCGCTTAAGCGCGACATCGACGGCGCCAAGAAGCTGCTTGCCGACGCCGGCAAGGAGAACCTGGAGATCACCATCGACGTCGGCAACACGGACGGGCCGTGGCAGCAGGCGGCCGCCGAGTTCATCCGCGATCAAGTTGCCGACGCCGGCATCAAGCTCAACGTCAACGTCATGCCGGCTTCCAAATTCTGGGAGATCTGGCTGACGACGCCGTTCGGCGCGACCGCCTGGACGCATCGTCCGCTCGGCACGATGGTGCTCTCGCTCGCCTATCGCGCGGGCGTTGCATGGAACGAGACCCACTACAATAATCCGGAGTGGGAGAAGCACCTCGATGCCGCCGAGGCGACCCTCGACGTTGAGGCTCGCCGCAAGCTGATGGAGCCGGTCGAGAAGATCCTGCAGGATGATTCCATCATGGTGCAGCCAATCTGGCGGCCGGTCTACACGATCACCGCCAAGAAGGTGCACAACTACCCCGCGCACCCGACCCAGTACCATCAGTTCAACAAGGTCTGGATCGAATCCTGATCGGGAATCAGGACGATGAGAGGCAATCCTCCCCCCTTGCGGGGGAGGACAGAGAAGGGGGAAAGCCCCGGTAGCCGGCGTCTTTCCCCCTTCCTCGACCCCTCCCAGCAAGCGGGACGGGGACAAAGTTGGGGGCCCAACGCATGCTGAAGCTCATTGGCCAGCGGCTTCTGCAGATGGCGCTGATCATGTTCGTCGTCTCGCTGGTTCTTTTCGTCGTCTTCGACAGCCCGAAGTTCAAGAAGCAGCTCGCCGTCAGCGATCTCGGCGGCTTTGCCGTCGCCACGCTGACGCAGGCCGACTATCAGAAATGGCTGGACAAGAAGGGGCTGAACGTCCCGATCTACGAGCGCTACGGCAGATGGGTATGGGGCCTCGCCCACGGCGATTTCGGTGAGTCCTACCAGCGAAACGTCCCCGTCGGTCCGCTTCTCGGCCATGCGCTGATCAGGACCGGCATCCTGGCCTTCTGGGTCTTCGCGCTGATGATACCGCTGGCGCTGATAACGGGGGTGCTCGCCGGCATACGTGAAGGCAAGATACAGGACCGCGCGATCACCTTCATATCGGTCCTGTTCACGTCGATACCTGAGATCGCAACCGCGATCATCCTCACCGTGATCCTGGCGCTCGGCCTGCACTGGCTGCCAGCGAAATCGAAGGGCGAGGGGCTCATCTACATCGTGCTGCCGGTCCTCACGCTCGTTCTCTATGACTTCGGCTACGTGGCGCGCATGACCCGCGCCTCGGTCGCCGAGGTCATGACCTCGCAATATGTGCGCACCGCGATCCTGAAGGGCCTGCCCTATCGGCGGGTGGTCATGAAGCATGTGCTTCGAAACGCGCTGATCGCGCCGTTCACGGTCATCGTGCTGCAGCTCAACTGGCTATTGTCGGGCGTCGTCGTCGTGGAGGTCTTCTTCCAGTACCCCGGCTTCGGCAAGCTCCTGCTCGACGCGGCACTCTTCGGCGATCTTTACGTCGTGCAGGCCGCGACGCTCGCCGCCGTGCTGGTCGCCGTTCTTTCGCAGCTCATCTCCGACGTGGGCTACACGTTCCTCAATCCGCGCATCCGCTTCAGCTAGGGGAGGGACAATGGGCACAGTCAAGAATGTCGGTCGGCTCCCGCCCTCCAGGCCGAGGTGCACTCCGGAGGGGAACGCTTGATGGCCGTCGTCGCTGCTCCGGCTCCCCCGCGCCCACTCTTCACCCGGCTCGCGCAGCCGCGTGCCATAGCGGTGCTGTTGTTGCTGATGTGGGTGCCGCTTGTCGTCTACGTGATGTTCGGGCACTATTTCGCCGAATCTGAGCACCTCGTGCTCATCCCGGCCATCCCTGCGACGCTAATTCTTTACGCGGTGGCGGTCTGGAACTGGCGTGAATCGCCGGTAGCAGTGATCGGGGTCACGCTCGTCTTCATCTGGCTGTTCCTCGCGGTCACCGCGCCCTACCTGCCGCTGCTCGATCCGAACAAGCCCGTCGCGCCGTTCGTGACCCCGTTCACGGCGAAGGGCGGCGTGTTCTACTGGTTCGGCACCGACACGCGCGGGCGTGACATGCTGGCGCGCGATATCTGGGGCTGCCAGCGCGTCATCGTCTGGGGCATCACGGCGACGGTCGTCGCCTATATCGTCGGTACCATGCTCGGCCTTGTCGCCGGCTATCTCAGCGGCTGGTGGGACGAGATCGTCTCCTTCTTCGCCAACGTGCTTCTGTCGTTCCCGGTGATGGTGCTCTTCATCCTCATCCTGAACTATCTCGGGCCGTCCGGCTTTAACATTGTCATCGCCGTCACCTTCTCGTCCGCGCCCGCCATCATGCGCATCGTCCGCGGGCTGGCGCTTGACGTGAAGACGCGCGACTATATCTTCGCCGCGCAGACACGCGGCGAGTCGGCGCTTTGGATCATGGTGGTGGAGCTTCTGCCCAATGTCCGCGGCCCGCTCATCGTCGACGCGTGCCTGAGGCTCGGCTACACGACCGTCGCCATCACCACGCTGACCTTCCTCGGGCTCGGCCTGCAGCCGCCCGATCCCGATTGGGGGCTGATGATCAAGGAGGCGTCGTCGACGGCGCTGGTCTTTAAGTTCTCCTATATGCTTCTCGTCCCGGCGCTGTCGGTGTCGAGCCTGATCCTCGGCTTCAACCTGATGGCGGACGGCCTGCGCGAAATGAGCATGAGGGACTGATGTCGGTAGCCGCTGAATCCGCCCCCGTATCGCACGACGTCAGGGAGACGCCCGGCCAGGTGCCGGTGCTGGAGTGCCGCAAGCTCTGCATCTCCTACTTCACACGCGCCGGGGAGATTCCGGCGGTCGTCGACTTCAACATGAAGCTGATGCCGGGCGAGGCGCAGGGGATCGTCGGCGAGTTCAGGCTGCGGCAAGTCCACGGTGGCGCTCGCCATCATGCAATATCTCGGGTCGAACGGGCACATCGTCTCCGGCGAGCTCCTGTTCGACGGCCGCGAGATGCGGACGATGAGCGAGGAGGAGCTCAGGCAGATCCGCGGCTCCAAGATCGCCATGGTCTATCAGGAGCCGATGGCCTCGCTGAACCCGTCGATGACGTGTGGCGAGCAGCTCGCAGAGGTGCCGGTCTACCACGAGGGTATCGGCAAGGCGGAGGCGATGGAGCGCGCGCGCAAGATGCTTGCGAATGTCCGCTTGCCCGATCCGGAGCGCATCATGGGCTCCTATCCGCATCAGATTTCCGGCGGACAGCAGCAGCGCGTGGTGATCGCCATGGCGCTGCTCTCGAACCCAAAACTCCTTTTGCTCGACGAGCCGACGACGGCGCTCGACGTGACGGTCGAGGCGGGGATCGTCGAGCTCATCAAGGACATCGCGTCGGAGTTCGGGACGTCGATGATCTATATCTCGCACAATCTCGGGCTGATCCTCGAGACCTGCGACCGCATAACGGTGATGTATTCCGGCGAGGCGGTGGAAGTCGGCTCGATTGCCGAAGTCTTCGACGCCATGCGTCATCCTTATACGCGCGGCCTTTTCGCCTCCATTCCCGTTCCAGGCGCCGACAAGAACAGCCATCCGCTTGTCGCCATTCCCGGCCAGCTCCCGCTTCCGCATCAGCGCCCGCCCGGCTGCAATTTCGGCCCGCGCTGCGACTTCTTCGTCGCCGGACGCTGCGATGCCGCCGAGATTCCGATGATCGAGGTGCCGAGCCGCGATTTCCACGCCTCGCGCTGCGTCAGGATCGACGAGATCGACTGGGACGCACGGCTTGGCGCGGGAACGGAGCGCGAAGCGACGGCGCCCGGCGACGTCGTCCTGAAGGTCGACGACCTCACCAAGCATTATGCGATCGAGCAGAGTGCTCTCTTCTTCGCCGGCGAAATGAAAACGGTGAAGGCCAACGAGAAGATCAGCTTCGACGCGCGCGAGGCGGAGACTGTCGCGATCGTCGGCGAGTCGGGCTGCGGCAAGTCGACTTTCGCCAAAGTACTGATGGGCCTTGAGACGGCAACCGACGGCAACGTCGTGCTCGGTAATCTCGAGCTCGGCAACCTGCCCGTCGAGAAGCGCGACAAAGGCACGATCGCCGGCCTGCAGATGATCTTCCAGAACCCCTTCGACACGCTCAACCCGAGCCAGTCGGTGGGTTCGCAGATCGCCCGCGTCATCAGGAAATTCGGCGCCGAGACGGAAGAGGAGAACGTGCAGGCGCGCGTTATGCAGCTGCTCGACATCGTCAAGCTTCCGCGCGACTTCGCCAAGCGCCGGCCGCGCCAGCTTTCCGGCGGCCAGAAGCAGCGCGTAGGCATTGCGCGCGCCTTCGCCGGCAATCCGGCCGTCGTCATCGCCGACGAGCCGGTCTCCGCGCTCGACGTCTCGGTGCAGGCGGCGGTGACCGAGCTTCTGATGGATATCCAGCGCGACCATCGCACCACGCTGCTCTTCATCAGCCACGATCTCTCGGTTGTGCGCTACCTCGCTGACCGCATCATCGTCATGTATCTCGGCCAGATCATGGAGCAGGGGACGACGGACGAGATATTCTCCCCACCCTACCATCCCTATACCGAAGCGCTACTCTCCGCCGTGCCGATCGCCGACACGAAGGTGAAGAAGCGCAAGGTGCTCCTGACCGGCGAGATTCCCTCGCCGTCGAACCCGCCGAAGGGCTGCCCGTTCTCCACCCGCTGCCCCTACATGATCCCCGGCACCTGCGACGTGATCCTGCCGCCGATTTTCGAGCCGTCGCCCGGCCACCGCATCCTGTGCCATCTGCCGCACGAGCAGCTGATGGCGATGCGGCCGGTGATCGAGATGGCGGATGCTCCTGGCGCCGCCGCGGCGAACTAGGGGAGTCGCGGAAGCGCTGCCGGGCTTTTAGGAACGTGCCGGCGGCCCGGCTTGGACCGTCCGATTGAAGTGTTCCCCCTTGCAGCGTCGGCGCGAATGGCTTAGCCGCGCGAGCGCCCGGACGGCTTGAGCCCGCGCAAGCATGGAAATGCAGGCCGCGTCCTCGTCGTCTCGATCGGATCGGAGGGGAGTGGCAATGGCGTTGAATGGCGTCTCTTATGGCCCGCGCACGGTCTCCGGGCCCGGTGCGCTCGCCGGCCTCGGCGAGGAGGTGCGCGCACTCGTCGGCGACAAGGCTGCCGTCCTTCTTGTCGCCGATTCAGGCCTGAAGCCGCTTGGCATCGTCGAGAGCGCGGCGAATGCACTTCGCGGCGCCGGCCTCTTCGTCGCCACCTACGCCGACATCGCAGGCGAGCCCAAGGAAGCGCAGGTCGAGGCAGCGCGCACCGTCGGCAGGCTGGCGGACGCGAAGGCGGTCATCTGTCTCGGCGGCGGCTCCGCGCTCGACGCGGGAAAGCTCGCAGCGGTGATGCTTGGTACCGACGCGCCGGTCTCCGCCTTCCGTCTCGCGGTCGAGCCGCTGCCGGAAAAATCCGTGCCGATCGTCTGCGTGCCGACCACCGCCGGCACGGGCTCGGAGATGACGGGCATCTCGGTCGTCTCCGATGCCGCGAAGACGAAATTCTGGTTCTGGGGGGCGCCGCTCGAGGCCGACCTCGCGCTGCTCGACCCGGAGCTCACCGTCGGCCTGCCGGCGAAGTTCACGGCGATGACCGGCATGGACGCGCTCGTTCACGCGATCGAAGCGGCCACCAACCGCCACGCTTCGCCGGAAAGCGATGCGGCGGCGTATCAGGCGATCGATCTCGTTATTGCGAACCTCCCCACCGCTGTGCGCGAGCCGGAGAACCTCGCGGCGCGCGGAAAGATGCTGGAGGCCGCGGCGCTGGGTGGGCTCGCCATCCACAAGGCCGGGACGGCGCTTGCCCACAATATCGGCCACGCGCTCGGGAGCCTCGCGCCGGTGCCGCACGGCCTTGCCGTTACGCTCGCCATGGCCGCGACGGCGGAGTGGGTAGTGGAGGGGAACCGCGAGGCTTTCGCGCGTGTCGCCGAGGCGATGGGCGAGGGCACTGATGCCGATGCGGTGCCCGCGGCCTTCCGCCGGCTTGCGACGGAAATCGGGCTCAGCGCCGACGCATCCGCCGCGACGCCCGGCCTGACGGCGGATACGCTAGCCACCGCGATGGCCGCGCCGGAGAACGCCGCAATGCGCAAGTCGACGAAACGCTTCGTCGCCGATGAAGACCTTTTGTCGCTCGCCGAGATGACGCTGGCGCTCGGCCGAAGTGCTTAGCGAGGGCCTCTAGCACCGTCGTCATTGCCGGGCTTGACCCGGCAATCCATTCTGTGACGGCTGCTGCGATGCACCCATTGCGTCCTCATCCAAAGGTGCTTTTTCACCCCGTGGTTCGAGGCTCGCTTCGCTCGCACCTCACGATGAGGGGGGTGAAAAAGCCTCGAAGGGGCGCAATGGATGCCCGGATCAAGTCCGGGCATGACGACGATCAAAGGGGACTGATCTTTCTTCCATGAAAATCGCCGCGATCGAG
The DNA here is from genome assembly GCA_963761005.1 of uncultured Alphaproteobacteria bacterium. Classification (GTDB taxonomy): domain Bacteria; phylum Pseudomonadota; class Alphaproteobacteria; order Rhizobiales; family Afifellaceae; genus DASWJZ01. The sequence continues at coordinate 257,026 of CAVXFK010000008.1, read as the reverse complement.
ATCACACACCATCGCCTGCCGCTCAACCCGCCGTTTCGGCCGAGCTGGGATTTTCGGCCGCGCGAGAAATTCGACGCGACGATCGTGCGCGTGAAGACCGACGAGGGGCTGGAAGGCATTGGGTCCGGCGACACGATGACCGGCTTTTCCGGCCACGAGCATCTCTTCGTCGGTCGCGACCCGCGCGACGTCGAGCGTCACGCCAGAATCCTCGACAACATCCAGTTCCACTACGGGCGCTGCTGGCCGCTCGACCTCGCGCTCTGGGATCTCTCTGGCAAGATCACCGGCAAGCCGGTCTGGAAGCTTCTTGGGGGGCGCCGCGACCGCGTGCCCGCCTACGCCTCGTCCGCCACGCTGCGTGATGCCGGCCAGATGGCGGAGGCGGCGGAGCGCTATCTCGCGCGCGGCTTCCGCGGCATGAAGCTGCGCTTCCATCGTGGCGACTGGCGCGACGACATCAAGGCACTCGAAGCCGTGCGGAAAAGGGTTGGCGACAGACTGGAGCTGATGGTCGACTGCAATCAGGGTTGGCGCATGAGCCACGACGACGAGGAGCCGTGGACGGTCGACGAGGCGCTGCCTGTCGCGCGCGAGCTTGAGCGGCTCTCCGTCTATTGGATGGAGGAGCCGCTGCATCGCGGCGACCGCAAGGGAATGCGGCGCTTGCGCGATCAGGTCTCGATCAAGATCGCAGGCGGCGAGATGAACCGCGAGCTCTACGAGTTCCGCGATCTGATCGAGGAGGGCTGCCTCGACGTGCTGCAGCCCGACGTGGCGCTGACCGGCGGCATCACGGGCTTGCGCCCGGTGGCGCAGGCGGCGGAGGCTGCCGGCATGATCTTCACGCCGCACACATGGTCGAACGGGCTCTCCTACGTTGCGAACGCGCACTTCACCTGCGGGCTCGCCAACGCACCGTTCCTCGAATTCCCCTTCGACCCGCCGGAATGGTCGCTCGAGCGACGCGACTACATGATGACGGAGACGCAGGACGTCACCGCCGACGGCATGATCGTGCTTTCCGAAAAGCCCGGCTTCGGCGTTGAGCTGGACGAGGCGCGTCTGGGGGCGACACGGATTGGATGAGCCGGCTCACCTCCGGCTCAGCCGCTCCTGGTGCTCGATCTCCTTGAGCAGCTTCTTGTGGATGGCCGCGGCGAATCTTCGAATAGTCCGTCGCGGTGATCACGAAGCTCCCCGGCCCGGTGATGACGTTGTCGCGGTACCAGGTGTCAAGGCTCAGATCCTCCTCATTGACGATGGCGAGGCCGTTGACGGTCACGCCCCTGGCGTCGGCCATGGCCCGCGCCATCCCGATCAGCACCACGTTCTCGCGCGGCGGCGTCTCGCGGCCGTCGCCTGAGACGTCCACCACCTCGCGCGGCGCGGAAAGCCCGTTCCGATCGAATTTCCGGATCGCGGTCGCAATTCCTGCACCGATGCCGGTGCCGCCCTCAGGCACGCGCGGCAAAGCCGCCATGAAATCGCCCATGCGATCGCCGTCGGCCGGCGTCGCAAGCACGAACCAGCCGCTCTCCCAGCGCGGCACCGTGGCGTCTGCCCAGACCACGACGGCGACGGCGACGCGCTTGTTCGGGCCGGAAGCGAACGCCGCCTGGATCTCCGGATCGCGGAAGGCTCTGGCGTAGCCCAGGCGCTGCAGCGCCCATTCGTTCGGGTCGACCGAGCTTGACGCGTCGATGGCGAGCACGAGCTCGAGATCGACGGGTTCGTCGGCGCGAGCGGAAGAGGCGAGGGTGAACGCGATCAGGATTGCAGCAAGCGCACCGGACCTTCTCGGACAAGCAAGACGGCTGGAGCCTGCGGCCGTCAATTTCTCGGCGTGATCGATCCGGTGATGATCTCTTTGCGCGTAAGACCCATCGAGGCGACCGGCGTTTCGGTCTGCGTGTTCGGGTCGTGATAGTAGAGCACCACCTTCATCTGGTTGGCGCCGATCGGCTCGGCCGAGAGGCGGCCCTGAAGCGTACCGCGCATCAGCTTGAGAGAGATGCTCTCGCCGGCGCGCGCGCCGACGATATCGGCGCCGCTCCCCGCCGCGCCGTTCATGAACTCGCCGTAATAACGGTTGGTCTCGGTGTTGTAGCGGATGCTCGCGTAGACCGGCGCCGAGAACGCGCCGACGTGGCATTGCCCGGACATGCCGAAGGTAAGCTGGCCGACATTCGGATCGCCCTTCAGCTCACAGGCGAATTCCGGCCGCGGCTCCGCCCCGAAGAGGACCTGGCCCGAGCCGATCCAGGCGCCGGCGAAGCGCTGCATGAAGTCCGTGTTCTCGCCTGCCTGTGCGGGCAACGCGGAAGCGGCGAGCGCTACGGCTGCGGAAACGGCGAAAGCGGCAACGCGGGACATTCGACGGGCTCCGAAGAACGAGTGCTGGATCCGCGGGAGTCTAGGGAACAAGCACTGAACGGACTGTTAAGCCTAACGCTTTGTGACCGCCGCGTCAGCAGCGTTGTCGCCGGCCGAGACCAGATTTCCGGCCAAGTCCTTGAGCCGCGGCCGCTCAGCGGCGAGGAAGGGGAGCGGCCGGCAGACATCCATCGCCGAAAGCCCGATCCGCGCCGTCATCAGTCCGTTCACGACCCCTTCGCCGAGCTTGGCGGAGAGCCGCCCGGCAAGCCCATGCCCGACGAGCTGCTGCAGGATCGTGTCGCCGACGGCGATCGAGCCGGTGACGGCAAGGTGGCTCAACACCGCCTTCATGAGCCTAAAGAGGCCGAGCGTGCCCGGCCGCCCGCCGTAGATCGCGGCGATGCGGCGGATGAGCCTGACGCTCTCGAAGAGCACGAAGGCGACGTCGAAGAAGGCGCGCGGGCTGACCGCCGTCACCACGGAGACACGCCGTGCGGCGGCGGAGGCAAGCGCCTTGGCGCGCGCGTCGAATGGAGCGACGAGGTCGCGCTCCGCAAGCATCAGGAGATCGCGCCCATCGATGATCTCGCCGAGCTGCGAGGCGACGACGCGGCGCGCGCGCGCAGTGTCGGGCCGGCCGCGATAAAGGGTGAGCACGCCGCGAAGCGCTGCGACAGCCGAGTCGCGGTCGTTGCTCTCCGCCGCTTCGTCGCAGGCGAGGCGGAGGCGTGCCAGCCTCTTCAATCGGAAGAGCCCGGCGACCTCGCGGCCGACGAGCGCTAGGAGGGCGAAGACGAAGAGCGCGATCAGCCCAAGAGCGATCCATCCGAGCCATTCGGCGCGCGCGAAGAGGTCGCGGACGAGCGAATCGAACGCAACGCCGATCGCAAGCGACGCGATCGCGCCGCCGGTCGCCGCCGCGAGCGCGCCGAAGCGGATCCCGCGGCCCGGCGGATGCACGATCTCTTCGACCGCGTGATGCGCGTCGGCCTCGATCGGCTCGAGGCTCTCGATCGGCTCCTCCTCGATCATCTCGACGGAGGGATGGTCGATCCTGACCGCGCCGGGCCGGCGTCTTTTCTCCTGCGGTTTCATGCGAGCTTGTCGCCGATCAGGAATTCGAGTGTCTGGTCGAGGCGGATGTGTGGGAGCGACAGCGTCAGCCCCTCCGCCGTGCCTTCGAGATGTGGCGGGCGGAAGCGGAGGTATCGGAGCGCCAGCGCCTCCTCCTGCAATTCGCGCGCGTCGGTCGGCCCGGGCACTTCGAAGATCGCTTCAGGGTCCTCTGGCAAGTCACCGGGAAACAATGCGACCTCGGTCTCGCCGTCATAGATTTCACCGCCCACTCGCTCGCCCGCCATCGGGATGCCGGCGATCGCCGGAAGCCGCTCACCAGCGCGCTTCACGCTGACCTCGCGCGTCGCGCGGACCGCCGCAAGCGGCACCACGCGCACCTTGGCGCCGGAAAAGGCGGCGCGCTCCGCAGCACGTCGCGTCAGGCGTTGCAGTAGCCCGGCGAGATTGTCGTGGTCGGTGTGGTGCACGTGGTCGGCCTTCGTCGCCGCGAAGAGGATGCGGTCGATCTTGCGTGTCAGGATCGAGGTGAGCCAGCTCGCGCGGCCGGGGCGGAATGCGGAGAGCACGTCGGCGAGCGCCGCTTCGAGATCGCGAAGCGCCGCCGGCCCGGCGTTCAGCGCGGCGAGCATGTCGACCAGCACGATCTGCCGGTCGAGGCGCGCGAAGTGGTCGCGGAAGAACGGCTTCACGACATGCGTCTTATAGGCCTCGTAGCGCCGCGCCATCATCGCGGCGAGCGTCTGCTTCGCGGGTTGACGATCGGATGCGACATCGAGCGGCGCGAAGGTCAGCGCGGGCGAGCCTTCGAGATCGCCCGGCATCAGGAAGCGACCCGGCGGCAACATCGAAAGCGCGTGCTCGTCGGCACGCGCAGCGGAGAGATACCCGGCGAAGGCGCAGGCGAGCGCCCGCGCCTTCGCCTCGTCCTCCGGCCCGTCGGGATCGACGCCGGCAAGCGCCGCATGCCATTTCCTCGCGACGCCGGCACGATGCTTTTCGCGCGACAGTGAAAGCGAATCCGCCGACCACTCGGCGTAGCTTTTTCCAAGCAACGCCAGGTCGAGCAGCCATTCGCCGGGATAATCGACAATGTCGAGATTGAGCCGTCCGCGCCCGAGCTGCCGTTTCAGGAAGCGGCCGGATTCATAGTCGATAACGACGCGAAGCTCGCTGATCCGCTTGGTCGATTCCGGCCAGACTTGCCGCTCGACGAGATCCTGCACATGCGCCTCGTAGTCGAAGCGCGGCACGTCATCGTCCGGCTGCGGCTCAAGCTTGGCTTCTGCAAGCCGCCCGTCGCGGTAGACGTTGAAGAGCGGCAGCCTTCCGCCGTGCACGAGATTGTGGACGAGCGCGGTGATGAAGACGGTCTTGCCGGCACGCGACAGCCCGGTGACGCCCAGCCTGACGGTCGGCGTGCCGCCGCCGATAACCGCGTCGAGCACATTTGCGGCGACGATCCGCGCCTCGTCGGTGACTGTGGTGATGGCCGGCAAGGCGTTCTCCCGCTACCAATATGGGCGCGTTTCGGCGCATGGCAAATCCGCGAGGGAACCTCTGGAATGAAGCTGCTTTTCGCCACCTGGCAGTTCTGGGCCCTGCTTTCCGCCGTCTTCGCGGCATTGACCGCGATCTTCGCCAAGATCGGCGTGGAGCACGTCGGCTCCGACTTCGCCACTTTCCTGCGGACGATCGTCATCTTGATCGCATTCGCTCTGATCCTGACGGCGGAAGGGTCTTGGGTGCGGATCGACACGATAGCGCCGCGCAGCCTCGTCTTCCTCGCCCTTTCCGGGCTCTCTACCGGAGCGTCTTGGCTCTGCTATTTCCGCGCTTTGAAGATCGGCGACGCCGCGCGCGTCGCGCCGATCGACCGGCTGAGCGTTGTGCTCGTCGCGATCTTCGGCGTCCTCTTCCTCGGCGAGAATCTGGCGCTCGCCAACTGGCTCGGCGTCGCGCTGATCGGCGTCGGCGCCGTGCTCGTTGCGCTGAAGGTGTGAGGCGCGAGCGTCAGTTGCCGCCCAGCGGCAGCGAGAGCTTGAGCTTCCCGCCATAGGCTCTGAAATCCTCGCTGCCGATGCCGTCATAGAAGCCCGACAGGCTCAATCGCCCGCCATGCGGGTTTCCGACAGCGAGGCCTCCGACGAGCCGCGCCCGCAAAGCCCCTTCGCCAACCGCGCTCCCCGAAGTCCCGTCGGAGGCGAAATCCCAGACCCCGGTCATGCCCAGTGAGGGTTCGATGAAGGTTCCGTTTGAGAATTCGTCTCGATAGGCGAGTTCGGGACCGAACGTGAAGCGCCCGAGCGCCACCGTCTGGCTCGGGATCTCAAGACCGTTGTCGTCGGTGTAGCTGTGCTGTTCGTCGGTGAAGTAGATCAGTCCGGCGCTCGGCGTGACCCGCCAGGCGCCGAACGTGAAGCGCTGCTTGAACTTCCCGCTGACAAGCCAGCGCGTCGTGTCGAAATTGTCCTCGTAGGTGCCGAACGGCGAGATGTCGTTGCTGGAGCGGCCGAATGCGCCGCGCAGCTGGAAGAACCGGATGTCCGCGAAGCGCCCCGCGACGTAGGGGCCGACCATCCAGCCCGTCCCGCTTGCCTCGATGTCCGTGTTCTTGTCGGTCTCACCCATCGTGTCGATCTGCGCGAGGATTCCGATCACGAGATTGGGCCGCGCGCGCCATTCGCCGCCGAGATAGACGAGGCCGAAGGACCCGTGCTCGTCGCCGCTGCCTCAGTCGCGGTACGAGGTGTAGGTTCCTTCCGTCCACACATCGAAGCGCGGAGTAGTGGGCGCGGCCTTCGCAGCATCCGCGTATCCGAGCGCGCGCAGGCTTTTCGCCTCATCGGAATAGGTGGCGTTCAGCTCCGAGACCGCGCCGCGTATCTGCGAGAGGCTGGTCGAGAAGCTGAGCTGCGTCCCCTCGGGCGTGTAGGACGCCTGCACGTCCATCGGCAGGTGCGGACCACCCGGATCGAGCCGGTCGATCAGATCGGGATCGTCGATCGTGATGAGGTCCGCGCGCCGGCTCATGAAGTGGCGGATGGCGGATTGCGTCTGTCTCACGATCTCCGCGTCGCTGATCCCGACGGAAAGCGTTGCGCTTGCGGTGCCGGCGCTGCCGAAGGAGGAGACGAGAGGCCCGGCCGTATTGGTGTAGGACCCTTGCGCCGTCGCGAGGATGTCGACGCTCAAAGTGCACGTGGCGTTGGCACCGACCGTGCCGCCGGAATAGCTGAACGTTGAGGAGCCGGCGACGGCGGTCACCGTGCCGCCCGTGCATGTGACCACGACGTTCGGCAGTGCAGCGATCTGGAGGCCGGCGGGCAGGTTGTCCGTGAATGTGAGTGCCGCCGCGGCGACCGCGTTCGCGCTGTTGTCGATGGTGAAGGTGAGCGTCGTCGTTTCGTCGGCGGGGATCGTGCTCGGCGAAAATGCGATGGTGAAGACGATCGCTGATGCGGTTGCGGTCAGCGTTGCCGTTGCCGGCCCGGAGTTTCCGGCCGAGGACGTCAGATTGCCCGAGATGTTGGCGTGGGCGCCGACCGTGGTCGCGGTGATGTCGACGCTGATCGTGCACGAAGCGCCGCCGGTGACAGTGCCGCCCGTGTAGCTGACCGTTGTCGTGCTGGCGGTCGCGGTCAGCGTGCCGCCGGTGCAGGTGGTGGACGCGCTCGGCGTCGCCGCGACTTGCAATCCGGCGGGAAGGTTGTCGGTGAAATCGAGATTGGTCGCGGATTTGCGCCGTTGGCGATGGTGAAGGTGAGCGTCGAGGTGCCGCCGATAGCGACGCTGCTCGGCGAAAACGCCTTGGTGAAGACCGGCGGCACCGCCGCGACGGTCGCGTTGAGCGTTGCGCTCGCCGTCCCGGAATTGCCGAACGAGGATGTCAGGGCGCCACTGGTGTTGTTGAAGGTGCCGGCGCTGGTCGCAGTCACGTCGACTTGGACCGTGCACGACGAGCTCGCGCCGACGGAGCCGCCCGAGTAGCTGATGGTCGTGGTCGCGGCGGCCGCGGTCAGCGTGCCGCCGGTGCAGGTGGTGGACGCGCTCGGCGTGGCGGCCACCTCGACGCCCGCGGGAAGCGTGTCGCTGAAGTCGAGCGATGTCGCGCCGACCGTGCTTCCCGTGTTGTCGATGGTGAAGGTCAGCGTCGAGGTCCCGCCGACGGAGATCGTCGAGGGCGAGAACGCCTTCGTGAAAGTGGGAACGGGCGGCGCGATCACGACGAGGTTGTCCGTAGCGGGCCCCGCGACTGTCACCAGTGTCAGAGTGGTGAGGTCGCTCGTCGTGCTCGGATATGTCCCCGGCGCCGCGCCCGAGGGAACGTTCAGCGTAACGCTGAACGTGCAGCTCGCGCCGCCCGCCAGCGCGACACCGACATAGGTCAGCGTCGACGTACCCAATGTAAGGGAGACGCCGGCGCACAGCGTGATGTTGAATCCGCCGGACGTGGTGAGACCACTCAATGCGGCGTCGTAGTCGTCTGTGAATGTTAGCGCCGCAGTCGGAAGAGCCCCACCGTTGGTGATCGTGTATTCGAGCGTCACCGTGCCCCCGGGCATGACCGGGTCGTCGGTGAAGGATTTTGTGAATGTGACCTGCGCCCAAGCAGGAGCGGTTGTCGCGGCAACAACGAGCGCGGCGAACACGAGCCACCGTGCCGGGGCCAGAAGAGATCGGATCCAGGCTAGCGCCGCTGCCGCGCGGAGGTTGCGGGCATTCACATTCTCGCGCGGCGGGCTTGCCGGAATTGGGTCGACCATTGGATCGGCGAAAAGCTCCCCCCGTGACCGCCCTGCGACCTGAGCGCACGGGATCGTCCGGCGCTGGTTTCGTCAGGAGACTCAAGGTGTTGAAGCGCACGCGCGTGCACGCGATACGCTCGCTGATTCGCCCACGACACCAGTGGTCGAGGAGACGGGCACAACCTTAATGGACAGTGAAAGTTTGTTTGCCAGCAAAGGGAGTGTCGGTGCTCAGGCCTCGTTCTCGAAGAAAGCGACGAGTTGCATCTGGCCGGGTCGGAGCGTCTCCCACTCGCCCTCAAAGTCGAGGATGGCGAGCGCCGCCTTGGGGAAGCCGGCGCGAAGCTTCGCTCCGTCGCGCCCGGCGAGGCCCTCGGCAAGCGTGAGCGCCGTTGCGTGCATCGCCGGATTGTGGCCGATAACGAGGATCGCTTTCGCCGCGCCGCCCTCGGCCTGGATGACCGGCACATAGTTCGGCGCCTCAAACAGCGAGCGCAGGAAGCGGACCTCCGGCGCGGCGTCGAATTTCTCGGCAACGCTTTCCCACGTCTCGCGCGTCCGCCGCGAGTCGGAGGAAAGCACGAGGTCAATCTTCTCGCCGCGCTTGGCGAGCGCTTTGCCGACCGCCTTCGATTCCTTGCGTCCACCCTTGGTCAAAGCGCGCTCGTGATCGGCCTGACCGAGTGCGGCGCGCTCGGCGGTCGCGTGGCGAAGGAGAAGGAGGCGGGGCATATCGAATTGCGACTTTAGGATTTGGCACTAACGTCATACCCGGACTCGGTCCGGGCGTACCCGGAACGGCCGTGGCCGATCGGATCGTGACGCAATGGATTGTCGGGTCAAGCCCGGAGGCGATGACAGAACAACTGCGGAGTGCGACGCCGTCAGCCGGCACGACGGCGTCTCTGGCGGCGGCGTGCGCCGCGCGACGGTGCCGCGCGCGTCGACGACGCGGCTTTCGTCGGAAGCGTTTCTCCGGGCTCCGCAGCGGCACGCTCGGCCGCGAGCACCGCGAGCTCGACGCGAAGAAGTGCCGCGAATGCCTCGCGTCGCGTGTCGAGATGACCGGAGATTCCCGGAAGCACCTGCTCGAGCGTCCACAAAGACGCGCGCGCGGCGCGGATCAGATTGATGTAGAGCTTGGACGCGTCGCGAAGCCGCAAGCGGAGCGCCTGTGCGGCAAGCATCTGCCCCGCGCGGAGCGCGTCGCATTCGCGTTCGATGGAGGAGACGATCACGCCTTCGGCGGCCTCGAGTGCTTGAAGCAACTCTCGCGCCTGTGCCTCGGCCTGCGCCCTGAAACTCTGTACAACTACGTTGCGCATGACTTCGATGCTGCCACAGCAAGGTTAAGGATAGGCAAATGGCCGCGTTCAGCTAACGCGTTAAGTTTGCGGCGCTTTTCACAAATGCTTCAAACCATTCCGCTTGCAACCGCCGCGACTTCTCCCGTATATGCGCCCGCATCGGGGAGTGAGGGATGCTGTCGACCATGCCGGTGCTGTCTAAGGTAAACGGCTACAGGCCGAGCGACCGCGAGCCGTTCATGAACGAGCGGCAGCGGGAGTACTTCCGGAAGAAGCTGATCCAGTGGAGAGAAGAGATCCTGGCGGAGAGCCGGGAGACGCTTGAGGCCCTCCAGGCCGAGAGCCACAACCATCCCGACTACGCGGATCGCGCGTCGTCGGAAACCGACCGATCGATCGAGCTTCGCGCCCGCGACCGTCAGCGCAAGCTCATCTCCAAGATCAACGCCGCCTTGAAGCGGATCGACGACGGGACCTACGGCTATTGCGAGGAAACGGGTGAGCCGATCAGCCTGAAGCGGCTCGACGCGCGTCCGATCGCGACGCTCTCCATCGAAGCGCAGGAGCGTCACGAGCGGCGCGAGCGCGTCTATCGCGACGAGTGAAGAAGGCGCGCGTTCCGTGCGCCTTTCGCTTTTTCCGGTCGCGGCAGGCCGCTGAGACTTGCCGATCCGGGACGCCGACGTTGAAAGAATTGCCGGCCTGATTCTTGCCGCCGGCGACGCCGCGCGCTCGATCCCGCCGATCACCAACGACATCCCTGATTTCGATCTCGCCGACGCCTATCGCGTGTCCAACGCGATCACGCGGGCGCGAACAGCGCGCGGCGAGCGGCCGGTCGGCTGGAAGATCGGCTTCACCAACGAGACGATCTGGGACGAGTACGGCGTCCACGCCCCGATCTGGGGGCCGATGTACAATTCGACCGCGGAGGCTGCCGACCCTGCAGGCTCTGAGTGCCCGCTCGAAGGATTGGCGGAGCCGAGGATCGAGCCGGAGATCGCGTTCCGCATTTCTGCCGCGCCTGATCCAGAGATGGACGAGCGCGCTCTCCTGGAATGTGTCGACACGGTCGCGCACGGTTTCGAGATCGTGCAGTCGCTCTTCCCCGCCTGGCGATTCAAGGCGGCCGACACGGTCGCGGCCTTCGCGCTCCACGGCCGCTATCGGCATGGGCCTTTCGTGGAGATTACGCCGGGCGAGCGCGCGCGCTGGCAGGCAGCGCTCTCAGATTTTGCAACCGTGCTCTTGCGCGACGGTGCCGAGATGGACCGCGGGGTCGCGAGGAACGTTCTCGGCGGCGGCCCGCTGACGGCGCTCGGCCACTTGGTCCGAGGCCTCGCGCAGACGCCGTCTGAGCTTGGGCTCCGTCCCGGCGACATCGTCACGACGGGCACCGTGACGCGCGCTTTCCCCGTCAAGTTAGGGGAGCGCTGGAGTACCAGGATCGCAGGCCTAGCGTTGCCGGGAATGTCGCTGACGATCGTGTGACGCGCGAGGGTCGCGCCAGAAGGCACTAGCGGCCCTTGGTGTCACCGGTCAGCTCGCCGAGGAGCCGCGCCATCTCGTCCTCGATCGGATCTGCCGCTTCGCGGCGGCGGGCGTTCAGGCTGATGACCGGCGCTTCTTCGCGACGCTCCGGCTGCGGCGCGGGCGCCTCGCGCACCGGCTCAGGTGGCGGTGGAGCACTCTGCCGCGCCGGCTCGGGCTGCACGCGTCTCTCCTGACGCTCGCGCGCGATCGCGCGTCTCTCGCGCTCCGACTCGCCTCTCTTCGATATTTCGTTGTCGGCGCGGACCTCAGGGGCTTCAGGCTCGGCGCGACGCTGGCCCGTTTCGGTAGCGTGTATCTCCCGGGCCAGCGCCTCCTCCAGCCGATCGGCGAGGTCGCCGAGCGTGGTCGAGGAATCGACGCTGGGTTTCGCCGGAGCGGCTTCGCGCCGCAGGGTCGGCGCGGCGGCACGCTGCGGCTCGAGACGGAGCGCCTGCACGATCTCATCCTCGATCGAACGGGGCTCCGCCCAGGGAACCTGCGCGGTCGGAAGCCCAGGCTCCTCGCGGCCGTTGCGGGGTGTCCTGACGAAACGATCGGTCGTTGCCTGCGGAGGCGGCGGCGCGCTTTGTCGCGGGGCAGCAATCGGCGGCTGCGGCGCGACGCGGCGCGGGGCGGGCTCGCGCCGGACGAAATCGTCGCCCGGCGCGTGCTGCGGCACGGGGCGGGCCGGCGCATCGCTCCTTGGCGCGACGGAAGGGGCCGGAACCTCGCCGTTTCGGCTGGCAGGCCGCGGCGAGACGGCGGCAAGCGGCGGGCGCGGCTGAAGCGGCGGACGCACCTCGGCGGTGGGACGGGGCGCCGGGCGCGCTGTCTCCGAGCTCTTTGGGATGGCGGCGGCGATTGCCGCGTCGAGCGAGGCGCCCATTGCCGGGGAAACGCGGAGCGGAGCCGGCGTCTGTTGCGCTGCCGGGGCCGGCTGTAGCGGGTGCGTGGGCCGCGCCGCGGGCGCTTGCGGCCGCACCTTCTTCACGTCGTTCTCGACCACCAAGTCTGCCGGCCCGCCGATCACGATCAAATGCTCGACGTCGTCGCAGCGGACGAGGACGAGCTGCCGCGACGCGTCGATATTCCTGCTCTCAAGGACGGCAATCCGCCCGCCAGAACTGCCAGGAAACTGGGCTTTCGGACGGCTTGGGCCCCTGCTTTGGCGGGCCGCCACGACCCGGAGCGCGACGACGATGGCGCCGATCACGACGACTGCGCCGACGACGATCAGGGCAACTCGGACCGGGTCGAGACCGAACATCAATTTCTCCCGCACGCGGCGCCGCGCAACGCGCCGCGAGAATAGACGGAACCGGCTTGGCGTTCAAATTGCTAGCTATTTTAGACGCTGCGGCCTGCCGTTGAAAAGCGAATCGCGAGAATACAAGCTCTGGAGCGTCCGGCCGAGCGAATCGGATAGGTTCTCCGGGGGGTCGGTGGCTATGCGGCAAGATGGATCGGGGGAGGCGGTCGGGGTGCGGTCCCCTCGCGGACGTTTCGTGTCGATTGCGGCAATCCTGGCCGTGCTCCTCGCCGCGGCGGGCGGCTACCTCGTCCTTCCGGGGCCGGCTGCGGCCTTTCTCGTTTTCGCCGTCGTCGGGATTCTGTCCACCGTCGGCGTGGTGGCGCTCCTTGCCGGGGCCGCCGGCATTTTGGGGCTGCGCAACCCGCCGGAGGCGCCGGCGGAGGCCGGGGGCGCAGCGCAGGCTCTTCTTGAGAACATGGCGGAAGGGGTCCTGATGACCGCCGCCGACGGCACGCCGCTTTGGGCGAATTCCGCCTATTTGAAGCTGACGGGAGCCGAGATCGAGCGCGACCTCCATTCGATCGAGCGCCTCTTTTCCGATAATCCGGACGCTGCCGAGGCCGTGCACAGGCTGGCGGTCGCCGCCGATCGCGGCCGCCGCGCGACGGAAGAGATCCGCATGCCGGGCGGCATCGGCGGGCGCGCGACCGGTGCACGCTGGTACCGCGTGCGCGTCAGTCCGGCGGGCGGCACCGAAGCGCGGATCGGCTGGCTCATCGCCGACATTACGCGCGAGCGCGAACACCAGGAGAACATCTTCCAGGAGCTCCAGAACGCGATCGACTATCTCGACCATGCGCCGGCCGGCTTCTTCTCGCTCGAGCCCGACGGGCGCATCCGCTACATGAATGCGACGCTCGCCGAATGGATCGGCATCGATCTCGCGGAGTTCGAGCCGGGTGCCGCCCAGATTCGCGACATCGTGACGGTCGAAGGGCTCTCGATGCTGCAGGCGGCCAATCCCAATCCGCTCGAATCGAAGGCGCTCAACATCGACCTCGTGCGCACCGACGGGACGCGGCTTCCCGTCCGCCTGATCCACCGCGTGCCGGTCGCCCCCGACGGCACAGTCGGCGCCTCGCGCACGCTCGTCCTCGACGAGCGGCCCGGGGACGACCGCGAAGCCGGCCGCATCGCCGAGATGCGCTTCGCGCGCTTCTTCAACAACACGCCGATGGCGATCGCCTCGGTCGACCGTGAAGGGCGGATCGCGCTCACCAACGCACGCTTCGTCATGCTCTTTGGCAAGAAGGGCGCGGCCGGCCGCATGCTTGCGGAGCTCGTGCAGGAATCCGACCGCGCAAGCCTCGCCGCGGCAATCAGTGCCGCGATCGCAGGCCAAAGCGCGATACCTGCCGTCGACGCCGCGCTCGCCGACGTCCCCGACCAGAGCGCGCGCTTCTTCGTCTCGCCGATTCTGGAGAGCGACGAGAGCGAGGACGCCGCCGTCATCTATGCGCTTGAGACGACCGAGCAGCGCGCGCTCGAGCAGCAGTTCGCGCAGAGCCAGAAGATGCAGGCGGTCGGCCAGCTCGCGGGCGGCATCGCGCACGACTTCAACAACATGCTGACCGCGATCATCGGCTTCTCCGATCTTCTGCTCACGAGCCACCGGCCGACCGACCCGTCCTTCCAGGACATCATGAACATCAAGCAGAACGCCAACCGCGCGGCCGGCCTCGTCCGCCAGCTCTTGGCGTTCTCGCGTCGGCAGACGCTGCGGCCCACCGTCATCAATCTCGACGAGGCGCTCTCCGATATCTCGGTGCTGCTCGCGCGCCTCCTCGGCGAGACGATCGAGCTTGAGGTCAGTCATGGACGCGACGTCTGGCCGATCAAGGCGGACCTGAACCAGCTTGAGCAGGTGATCGTGAACCTTGCCGTCAATGCGCGCGACGCCATGCCCGACGGCGGCAAGCTCAAGATACGCACCGCCAACGTGACGGCCGCTGAAAGCAAGAAGTTCAAGGAACAGGGCTTCAAGCCCGGCGACTACGTGCTCCTCGAAGTCGCCGACACCGGCACGGGCATGACGGGCGAGGTGAAGGCAAAGATTTTTGAACCGTTCTTCTCCACCAAGGAAGTGGGGAAGGGGACCGGGCTCGGCCTTTCCACCGTCTACGGCATCGTTAAGCAGACCGGCGGCTACGTCTACGTCGATTTAAAGCTTGGCGCCGGCGCCACCTTCCGCATCCTCTTGCCGCGCCACGAGATGGAGGCTGAGGAAGTGAAGGGCGAAGGGCCGGTCGCCGGCCCGTCCGACCTGACCGGCAGCGCCCGCATCCTTCTCGTCGAGGACGAGGAAGCCGTGCGCGCCTTTGCCGGGCGCGCGCTTGAGGCGCGCGGCTACACGGTCTACCAGGCGGCCTCGGGCCAGGAGGCGCTCGACCTGATCGCCGGCCTCGACAAGCCCGTCGATCTCGTCATCTCCGACGTGGTCATGCCCGGCATGGACGGGCCGACGCTTCTCCGCGAGCTCCGCCGCCAACAGCCGGAGCTGAAAATCATCTTCGTCTCCGGCTACGCGGAAGACGCGTTCGAGCGCCACCTCCCGAAGGACGAGAAGAGCTTCCAGTTCCTGCCAAAGCCGTTCTCGCTGAAGGAGCTGGCGACGACGGTGAAGGCGACGCTTCAAGCGTAGGCCCGCTTCACGCTGTCCCCGCGCCTAGCGAAATGCGCCCTGTTAACAAATGTTTTGCGCTCTCCGGGAGATTGTGCGCCGGGAGTAATTTCCGGTCTGAGGTGTGCTCGTGGGTTTGGACGCCGGGACACTTGTCGCCGCGCTGGCTGTCGTCTGCGCTGTTCTCGCAGGTCTTCTTGCCCTGACCTGGAGGCAGAACCGCAGCGTGCCGGCGTTCGGCGCATGGATGTTCTGCTTCATCCTCTGTGCCTTCGCCGCTGCGATCGTCGGTGCGCGCGACCGGCTCCCCGGCCTCCTTGCCATCGACGTCGCCAACACGCTTCGCCTGCTCGCTTACGGACTGGCCTGGCAAGGCGCGCGTTGTTTCACCGGCCAGAAGGCGAATTGGCCGCTGACCCTTGCACCGGCTCTCGTCTGGATCGCGGCCTGCGCACTGGTCCTTCCGGACGCGGATGTCCGCTCGCGGATACTCGTCGCCTCTCCGATGGCTGCGGCTTATGCCTATGCGATGGGCGCCGAGCTGTGGCGGGGCGCGCCGCCACGCTGGGGAATCATGCGCCTCGCCGCGACCATCGCCGCGATCCACGGCACCGTGCTCGTCGCCCGCTTCGTTGTCGCGGCGGTCATGCAAGAGTCCTCCGCTCGCGCTGACTTCAGCATTGCCGCGCCGCTTCATCCGATCAACATGCTTGAGGCGCTCGCCGCCGCGGTCGCCTTCGCGTTTCTGCTCCTCTCCATCACCAAGGAGGCGATCGGCGAGCAGCACAAGGAGGCAGCACTTCGCGATCCGCTGACCGGCGTCAGCAACCGCCGCGGGTTCTCCGACGAAGTCGGCCGAATACTGGCGCGGGCAGCACGCAACGGCTCGTGGACGGCGCTCGTCGTGATCGATCTCGATCGGTTCAAGGCCGTCAACGACGCCTGGGGTCATCCGGCCGGCGACCGCCTCTTGAAGGCGCTGACCGAGACGACGTTGGCGGTCATCCGCCCCGGCGATGTCGTGGGGCGGCTTGGCGGCGACGAGTTCGCGATCGCGCTCGCCGACAGCCGGATCGATCAGGCGCTGGTGCTGGCGGAGCGCGTCAGGCGTGCCGTGGCAGGTATGAGAGTCGAACGTGCCGGCGGAGAGATCGGGTTCACGGTGAGCATCGGGGTCGCGAGCCTGCGCGAGGCGCATTCGCTCGAGCTTCTTTTCGGGGAGGCCGACGCGGCCCTTTACCGGGCGAAGGCCGGCGGCGGAAACCGCGTCGAGTTTGCGTTCGACTGGCGTCCGGACCAGGAGCGCAACATGCCGCGCGGCGGCGAGAGGATACAGCGCGTCGCTTGAGTTTCAGTCGAATCTGACGCTGAAGTTCCTCTTTCGTTCTTGACAATTCGAGAACAAAGAGGATACATGCCCACCACCGGCGGTTTCCGGCCGCCACCTTCCGAAGTCGATTGGGGGATGCCATGGTAGCGCCGCTGCGAGTTGTCGATACAAACAGGGACGGGATGGACAAGACGAAGGCGCTCGACGCCGCGCTCTCTCAGATCGAGCGGGCGTTCGGCAAGGGCTCCATCATGCGGCTCGGGCAGGACGGCAAGGTGGTGGAGATCGCCACCATCCCCACCGGCTCGCTCGGCCTTGATCTCGCGCTCGGCGTCGGCGGGCTTCCGCGCGGCCGCATCGTGGAGATTTACGGGCCGGAATCCTCCGGCAAGACGACGCTCGCGCTTCATGCCGTCGCCGAGGCACAGAAGCGCGGCGGCATCTGCGCCTTTATCGACGCGGAGCACGCGCTCGACCCCGTCTATGCCAGGAAGCTTGGCGTCAAGGTCGATGAACTTCTGATCTCGCAGCCCGACGCCGGCGAGCAGGCACTTGAGATTTGCGACACCTTGGTGCGTTCCGGCGCGGTCGACATTCTTGTCATCGATTCGGTCGCGGCGCTGACGCCGCGCGCCGAGCTTGAGGGCGAGATGGGCGACCAGCTTCCCGGCCTGCAGGCGCGGCTGATGAGCCAGGCACTCCGCAAGCTGACGGGCTCCATCTCGCGCTCCAACACGATGGTGATCTTCATCAACCAGATCCGCATGAAGATCGGCGTCATGTTCGGCAGCCCGGAGACGACGACCGGCGGCAACGCGCTGAAGTTCTACGCCTCCGTCCGCCTCGACATCCGCCGCATCGGCCAGATCAAGGAGCGCGACGAGGTGGTCGGCAACCAGACGCGCGTGAAGGTCGTCAAGAACAAGCTCGCGCCGCCGTTCCGGCAGGTGGAGTTCGACATCATGTACGGCGAGGGCATCTCGAAGACCGGTGAGTTGATCGACCTCGGCGTCAAGGCCGGCATCGTGGAGAAATCCGGTGCGTGGTTCTCCTATGACAGCCAGCGTCTCGGCCAAGGACGCGAGAACGCCAAGGCGTTTCTGAAGAGCAATCCCGATATGGCGGCGACGATTGAGAAGGCAATCCGCGAGAACGCCGGTCTCGTGGCGAGCAAGCTCGACGGCGACGACACGGGCGACACGGGAGACACGGACGACGCCGAGGCGGCGGAAGGGTAGGCGGGGTCCGCGGGGTCCGCGCGGCGCGCTCGGCGCTCAGATATCCTTGCCGGCCGGCTTCTCGGGCTCGACCAGAAGGCTGCGCTCGGCAAGGAAGGGATCGATCTCCACTGCCTTCTTGAGCACCGACTGCGCGGTGTCGAAGCGGCCGAAGCGCATCAGGATAAGTGCTTGGCCGGAGAGCGCGCCGAAGTGTTTCGGCTCAAGCTTAAGCACCTGTTCGATGTCGGAGAGCGAGCCGTCGAAATCCTCCATGAGGAAGCGGAGCGTTGCGCGCTGGTTCCAGGCTTCCGCCCAGTCAGGCGCAAGCACGACAAGCTTGTCTAGGATGGCGACTCCGCCGGCGTAATCGTAGGCTTGGCGGCGCGCCGTCGCTTCGTCCATCAGCGCGCCGGCCTCGGCGTTCGGTGGGCGGAACCAAAAGCGCCAGATTTGGTCGACGATCGCGCTCGCCTCGTCCTCGCTTTTTGCGGCTGCAAGAGCTTCGAACAGACGGTCGTGCTCCTGTGCCCTGGTGGCAGGGTCGCCCTGAAGCGTGAGGCCGTGTTCGCCTTCTGTGGTGCGTGCGGTGGCCGGCGCAAACACTGCAAGCGGCAGGGCGGCCAGAAGCGCGGCGGCTACGCCGCGCGTTCCTCGCGTCGATCGTATCGAGCGCATGCCGGTCTCCGGTTTGTCGCCCGCATGGCGGGCGCATGTTTCTAGCGCGGAACGGCGCGTCGGGCACTGCTCGGTCGGCCACCTTCTTTCAAACGTCCGTTATCTCCCGCATCGCCGTTTTTCGCAGTCTGAGCGCGCCCCGACCCGCGCCCTTTCGCGTCCCTTGCTGGACAGTCCTCGCGCCCCCAGTCTAAATGCCGCGGCTTCCGCCGCCTCCCGCGGCTTTTTCAAGTGTTTTCGAGATGGCGAGCGTTAACGAGATCCGCACGGCTTTCCTGGACTACTTCGCGCGCGAGGGGCACGAGCGCGTGGCCTCAGGGCCGCTCGTCCCGCGCAACGACCCGACGCTGATGTTCACCAATGCCGGCATGGTCCAGTTCAAGGACTATTTCACCGGCAAGGCGAAGCCGCCTTTCCCGCGCGCCGTCACGGCGCAGAAGGTCGTGCGCGCCGGCGGCAAGCACAACGACCTCGACAATGTGGGCTACACCGCACGCCATCACACCTTCTTCGAGATGCTCGGCAACTTCTCGTTCGGTGATTATTTCAAGGAGCGCGCGATCGAGCTTGCCTGGAATCTCGTCACCAAGGAGTACGGGCTGCCGGAAGATCGGCTGATGGTCACCGTCTATGTCGACGACGACCAGGCCTTCGACCTCTGGAAGAAGGTGGCGGGGCTGCCGGAATCGAAGATCGCGCGCATTCCAGGCTCCGACAATTTCTGGGCGATGGGCGATACCGGCCCCTGCGGCCCCTGCTCGGAGATCTTCTACGATCATGGCGAGGAGATTCCAGGCGGCCCGCCCGGCTCTCTCGACGCCGACGGCGACCGCTTCGTCGAGATATGGAATCTCGTCTTCATGCAGTACCGAGCAGCTGTCGAAAGAGGAGCGGATCGACCTGCCGCGCCCCTCGATCGACACCGGCATGGGGCTTGAGCGTATCGCTGCCGTGCTGCAGGGCGTGCACGACAACTACGACATCGATCTTTTCAAAACGCTGATCGCGAGCGTCCACGACCACGTCGGCCGGCCGACGGAAGCGGCGAACCAGGCGAGCCCGCGCGTCATCGCCGATCACCTGCGCGCCACAAGCTTCCTCATCGCCGACGGCGTGCTGCCGTCGAACGAAGGGCGCGGCTACGTGCTCCGCCGGATCATGCGCCGCGCCATGCGCCACGCGCATCTCTTAGGAGCGTCGGAACCGGCGATTTTCAGACTGGTGCCGACGCTCGTCCATGAGATGGGCCAGGCCTATCCGGAACTCGGCCGCGCCGAGGGTCTGATTTCCGAAACGCTCAGGCTTGAGGAGGGCCGCTTCCAGAAGACGCTCGCGCGCGGGCTGTCGCTGCTTGAGGAGGCGTCGAGCGACCTGAAGCACGGCGACACCTTCGACGGCGAGACCGCCTTCAAGCTCTATGACACTTACGGCTTCCCGCTCGACCTGACGCAGGACGCGCTGAAAGTCCGCGGCATCGGCGTCGATATATCGAGCTTTTCCGACGCCATGGAGCGTCAGCGTGCCGAGGCGCGGAAGACCTGGGCCGGCTCCGGCGAGGCGGCGACGGAAGGTGTTTGGCTCACACTTCGCGACCGCTTCGGCGCGACGGAGTTCCTCGGCTACGCCGCCGAATCGGCGGAGGCGCAGGTGCTTGCGCTTGTCAGGAACGGCGCCGAGGTCGAGGCGCTCGGCGAGGGCGAGGAAGGCGCGATCGTCGTCAATCAGACGCCGTTCTACGGCGAGTCGGGCGGCCAGGTCGGCGACACCGGCATGATCGTTTCTGAAAACGGAGCGCGCTTCCGGGTGACCGATACACAGAAGAAGGCGGACGGCGTCTTCGTCCACATCGGCAAGGTCGAGCACGGCGGCTTCGTGCCCGGCCAGGCGGTGCGGCTTTCAATCGACATCGCGCGTAGAACCGCGATCCGCGCCAACCATTCGGCGACACATCTTCTCCACGCCGCGCTGCGCTCGACGCTCGGCACACATGTCGCGCAGAAGGGCTCGCTCGTCGCGCCGGACCGGCTTCGCTTCGACTTCTCGCATCCGAAGCCGATGTCGGAGAACGAGATGGCCGCGGTCGAAGAGATGGCGAACGGCGTCGTGCTGCAGGATGCGCCCGTCGAGACGCGCCTCATGGATCGCGACAGCGCGATTGAATCCGGCGCGATGGCGCTCTTCGGCGAGAAATACGGTGACGAGGTGCGCGTCGTCTCCATGGGCAAAGCCGTTGACGGCGAGAGCGCCGGCAAGACCTATTCGGTCGAGCTTTGCGGCGGGACGCATGTCGGGCGCACCGGCGAGATCGGGCTCGTGACGGTTGTCGGCGAGGGCGCGGTAGCGGCCGGCGTCAGGCGCGTCGAGGCGCTGACCGGCGCGGCAGCGCGCCACCATCTCTCCGAGCAGGACAAGCGCCTGCGCGAGATCGCAGCTAGGCTGAAGGTCAGGCCGGACGAGGCCGTCGCCCGCGTCGACGCGCTCGTTGAGGAGCGGCGCCGGCTTGAGCGCGAACTCGCCGAGGCGAGGAAGAAGCTCGCCATGGGTGGCGGCGGCGCGGCCGAACCGGCGATGCAGCAGATCGGCGCCATCAACGTGCTCGCCCGCGCGGTGGAGGGCGTCACCCCGAAGGACCTCCGCGGCCTCGTCGATCAGGGCAAACGTCAAGTCGGATCAGGCGTCGTTGCAATTGTCGGCGTCAACGACGGCAAGGCGGGCTTGGTCGTCGGGGTGACCGACGACCTGACCGACCGGATCAGCGCGGTCGATCTCGCGCGCGTCGGTTCAGTCGCGCTCGGCGGTACCGGTGGCGGAGGGCGCCCGGACCTTGCGCAGGCTGGCGGCCCGAACGCCGGCGCGGCCGAGGCAGCGCTCAAGGCGATCACAGGCCGGATCGAGGAAATCGCCGCCTGAGGCGGGCTTGGATAAGCGAGCTTAGACCGGCTTCTGTGTGCGTGGTTTCGGCGCCGTGACACAGTCGCCATGCGCTGCGGCGGCCGGCTGCAGCTCCGCCGGCTTGCTCATCGAAACGAGCTGACCGCTCCGGTCGAAAAGAAGCAGCACCGTCTCGCTCGGCGATCCGGCCGGCGCAAGAACCTCGCGCATGCCAAGCACAACGTCCTGCCCGTCCGGCGCAAGCGACATCGCCACGAAGCGGATGCGGGCCGGCTGGTCGCTGCTTCCCGCCTTACCGTAAAGGAGGGTCGAGGCACAAACGTTGCCGCCGTCGAAGCGCGCGGTCGCAAGGTCAACATTGTCGCTGGCCGCGACGATCATCGGCGCACCACGCTCGCCGATAACGAGGTCCGAGCCCGTGTAGCCGACGGCAAGCGCAAGCCCGAGGATCGGCAACGCCGAACCCAAGAGGACTCGAATCATCGTGTAGTCCCGCTTGCGCGACATGTTTCCTCTCTATCGGGGAAAAGCGGCACCGATATGACGCCACTCTATCCGGCTGACTTCATTGCTTTTTTCAGATTTGCATCCACCTTGTCAAGGAAGCCGGTCGTCGTGAGCCACGGCTGATCGGGGCCGACCAGGAGCGCCAGGTCCTTGGTCATGGAGCCCTCCTCGATCGTCGCGATCGTCACCTGCTCGAGCGTTTCGGCAAAGCGCATGAGGGCTTCGTTTCCGTCGAGCTTGCCGCGATGCGCGAGCCCCCGCGTCCAGGCAAAGATCGAGGCGGCGGAGTTGGTGGAGGTCTCCTTGCCTTGCTGATGCAGACGGTAGTGGCGGGTCACCGTGCCGTGCGCTGCTTCCGCCTCAACGGTCTTGCCGTCCGGCGTCATCAGAACCGAGGTCATCAGCCCGAGCGACCCGAAACCCTGCGCCACCGTGTCGGACTGCACGTCGCCGTCATAGTTCTTGCAGGCCCAGACATAGCCGCCAGACCACTTCAGCGCCGAAGCCACCATGTCGTCGATCAGCCGGTGCTCGTAGGTGAGCTTGTGCTTGTCGTACTCGGCCTTGAACTCCGCGTCGAAGATCTCCTGGAAGAGATCCTTGAAGCGCCCGTCATAGGCCTTGAGGATGGTGTTCTTGGTGGAGAGGTAGACCGGATAGTTGCGCGCAAGCCCGTAGTTCAGGGAGGCGCGGGCAAAGTCCCGGATCGAATCGTCGAGGTTGTACATCGCCATCGTCACGCCGGAACCTGGCGACTTGAACACCTCGCGCTCGATCGTTTTTCCGTCCTCGCCGACGAACTTCAGCGTGATCGTGCCCTTGCCGGGGAAGCGGAAGTCGGTGGCGCGGTACTGATCGCCGAAGGCGTGGCGGCCGATGATGATGGGCTTGGTCCATCCCGGCACCAGGCGCGGCACGTTGCGGCAGATGATCGGCTCGCGGAAGATGACGCCGCCGAGGATGTTGCGGATCGTGCCGTTCGGCGACTTCCACATCTCCTTCAGGCCGAATTCCTTCACCCGCGCCTCATCGGGGGTGATCGTCGCGCACTTCACGCCGACGCCGACCCTCTTGATCGCGTTCGCCGCGTCGATCGTCACCTGGTCGTTCGTCTTGTCGCGGTTCTCGACGCTCAGGTCGAAATAGAGCAGCTCGACGTCGAGATAGGGGTGGATCAGCTTGTCCTTGATGAGCTGCCAGATGATGCGGGTCATCTCGTCGCCGTCGAGCTCGGCGACCGGGTTGGCGACCTTGATCTTCGGCATCAACGAGGGCCTTTCATCGCTGGAAATCTGCGCGGAATCTTGCGCGGGGAGGGGACGCGACGCCTATAGCAAGGCCGGAGCCACCCGCCAACCGGCGCGGATTCGCACTCAGCGCGATTTTGCCGCCTTCTTCGCGGGTTTCTTCTTTGCCGGAGCCTTCTTTGCAAGCGCCTTTTTGGCAGGCTTCTTCGCTTTGGCTGCCTTCGGCGGCAGCGTCTCGACGAAGGCGCGGGCGTGACCGACCCAGGCCTTGAGGTCCTTGTCGCTCGCGGTGCCCTCCGGCGCCACGAAGATGAAGCCTTGCATCGTCCTGTCGCCCATCTCCATCGGCCGCGCATGCGGACGTGCGACGGCTGCCTGGTGCCCATCCTTTCCGACGCGCACGAGCAGGCCCTGCTTGGAGGCGCCCGCCACCATGTTTCCGTCGAGCATGAAGCAGATGCCGCCGAACATCTTCTGTTCGGTCACAGACTTGCCGGTCAGGATCTTCCTGAGACGATCGGCGAGCGCGTCTTCGGCCATGTTTTTCGAGCCCCGCGGCGCCGCGCGTTTTCAAGGGAGCGGCACGACGACGCGAGTGGATCACGGAATTCAACCGCTTTCAAATGCCGCCACCGGCGCTACGGCGTTGCGGAGGAGGCGAAGCGGGCGGCGATGCGCTAGAGAACCCCCGCGCCGGGGTCGGCGCAGGAGGGCCTATGGCCGCGAGCGAAAAGCCGGAAAAGGTCGGGCGGACGCCAGCCGTCGTTCTCGTGCAGCCGCAGATGGGGGAGAACATCGGCGCGGCCGCGCGCGCGATGGCGAATTTCGGCCTGACTGACCTGCGCCTCGTCCGCCCGCGTGACGGCTGGCCGAGCAAGAAGGCGCGGGCGGCGGCGAGCGGCGCGACCGGCATCGTTGACGACGTGCGCGTCTTCGATTCCGCCGGGGACGCGATCGCCGACCTGAACTTCGTCTTCGCCACGACCGCGCGCACGCGCGATTTGCCGAAGGAGGTGATGGGCCCGCGCGAGGCGACGAGCGAGCTGCGCAGGCGAATTGCGGCCGGCGAGGCCTGCGGCATACTTTTCGGGCGCGAGCGCTGGGGGCTCACCAACGAGGAGATCGGGCTCGCCGACGCGATCGTGACCTTCCCGGTCAATCCGAAATTCGCCTCGCTCAACATCGCCCAGGCCGTGCTGCTCGTCAGCTACGAGTGGCTCGCGGCCGGCCTCGATGGAGAGCTTCCAACGCGCGACGGTGTGCCGGAGCTTGCGATGACCCCGGCACCGAAGGCGCATCTTCTCGGCTTGATGAAGCATCTTGAATTGGCGCTTGAGCCGACCGGCTACTTCCGCACCGAGGACATGAAGCCGACGATGGTGCAGAACCTTCGAGCCATCTTGCAGCGCGCCGGCTTCACGCGCGACGAGATCGACGTGCTGCACGGCGTGATCGGCGCGTTCGAGCGACAGAAGCCTGAGCGCGCAGATGAGTGAAGGCGGGCCGGTTCTGGTCTTCGACTCCGGCATTGGCGGGCTGTCGGTGCTGCGCGCTATCCGCGCGGCGATGCCCGACATCCGCATCGTCTACGTGGCGGACGACGCGGCGTTTCCCTATGGCGCCTGGGACGAGCAGGCGCTCTCCGACCACATCGTCGCGCTGATGGGAGAGCTGATCGCGGAGCACTCGCCGGCGGCGGTGGTCATCGCCTGCAACACGGCCTCGACGCTCGTCCTGCCTCCGCTGCGCAAACGCTTCGATCTCCCCTTTGTCGGCACCGTCCCTGCGGTGAAGCCGGCGGCGGAGCGGACGCGAAGCGGCGTCGTCGCCGTCCTGGCGACGCCCGGCACCATGAAGCGCGACTATACCCGCGACCTGATCAAGAGCTTTGGGCAGGCCTGCCACGTGCGCCTCGTCGGCGCACCGGCGCTCGCCGCCCTTGCCGAGGCGCGCATGCGGGGCGAGCCTTTCGATCGCGACGAAATCGCCGAGCAGATCGCGCCTTGCTTCGAGGAAATCGACGGCCGGCGCACCGACATCGTGGTGCTTGCCTGCACGCACTATCCTTTCCTCGCCGACGCGATGGCAGAGATCGCGCCCTGGCCTGTCACCTGGCTCGATCCGGCGCCGGCGATCGCAAGGCGGCTTATGAGCGTGCTCGACTGGCGAAGTGTCGCGCGCGGCGGCGAAAGCCATGCGATCCTGACCAGCGGAGCCGACCCGTCGAGCGCGCTGATCCAGCTCTTCGCGCGGCACGGCCTGCGGGCCGGCGCCGTCGCGGCGATCTGAGGGCAGGGCAGGGGCCATGCGCCAAACCAAGGAAGCCGTGGCCGGTTGCGGAATTTGACATCCCTGCGCAAAAACCCTAGGTGAGCCGCGCGCTGCGGGAAAATCCGCGGCGACGCACCCGTGGGGTATTTTCCGAAAATCCGGAATGGCGTGCTCCGCCAACCCCTGTCGGCCGTGGGAAACCGCGGCAGAGGATGGGCGCGTTTCGTGGACCGCGAAACGGTAAGGACAAGGTAATGAGCAAACGTAATTCGGCGAAATACAAGCTCGACCGCCGCATGGGCGAGAACGTCTGGGGCCGCCCGAAGAGCCCCGTCAACAAGCGCGAATACGGCCCCGGCCAGCACGGCCAGCGGCGCAAGCAGAAGCTCTCCGACTTCGGCACGCAGCTCAAAGCCAAGCAGAAGCTCAAGGGCTACTACGCCAACATTTCAGAGCGCCAGTTCCGCAAGACCTACGAAGAGGCGGCGCGAATGAAGGGCGACACCTCGCAGAACCTGATCGGGCTGCTTGAGTTGCGGCTCGACGCGATCGTCTATCGCGCCAAGTTCGTGCCGACGCCGTTCGCGGCGCGGCAGTTCGTGAACCACGGCCACATCCGCGTGAACGGCAAGCGCGTCACCATCGCGAGCTATCGCTGCAAGGTCGGCGACGTGATCGAAGTGCGCGAGAAGTCGAAGCAGCTGGGACTGGTGCTCGAGTCGGTCGATCTCGCCGAGCGCGACGTGCCGGACTACGTCGAGGTGGACCACGGCAAGATGACGGCGCGGTATCTGCGCCAGCCGGCCTTCTCCGACGTGCCCTATCCCGTGATCATGGAGCCGAACCAGGTGGTCGAGTTCTATTCGCGCTAGCGTCGCGTTTCGGCCGCAAGTTTACCAAACACCCGCCTCATCAGGCGGGTGTTTGGCTTTCTCGGCTATGAAGGGGCGATGATCACGCGTCGACAATTCGTCACCGGGCTTCTTGGGGGCGCCACGCTCGTAGGCGGGCTCGGCGGCTATGCCTTTGGCTTCGAGCCGCGGTTCCGCCTGGTCGTCACCGAATGGGATATCGAGACGCCGCGCTGGACCCACGAGCGTCCGCTCCGGATCGTGATCGTCGCCGACATCCACGCCTGCCGCCCCTGGATGCCGCCGGAGCGCATCGCGGAGATCGTCGATACGGCGAACGGGCTCGGCGGGGACATCATCGTGGTGCTCGGCGATTTCGTCTCCGGCGTCAGCCGGCGGCTCCGAAGCGGCCGGGTCTCGGCCTCGGAATGGGGGCCGCCTCTCGCTGCGCTGAAGGCGCCGCTCGGCGTGCATGCGATCCTCGGCAATCACGACTGGTGGACCGATCCGGAGGTCGTGAAAGCTGCGCTTAGTGCGGCCGGCATCCCCGTCTACCAGAACCGCGCCGTGAAGCTCGACGGCGCGACGCCCTTCTGGCTTGCGGGCACCGACAGCATCGTCGCTTACCCCTTGGGGCACGGACGCTTCAAAGGCGCGGACGATCTGCCCGGAACGCTTGCGCAGATCACCGACGATGCGCCGGTCGTGCACTTGGCGCACGAGCCCGACATCTTCGTCGACGTGCCCGCTCGCTTCGCCGTCACGCTCTCCGGCCATACGCATGGTGGCCAGGTGCGGCTGCCGTTCCTCGGACGGCCGGTCGTGCCCTCTGCCTATGGCGAACGCTTCGCCTACGGCCACGTTCGCGAGAACGGGCGTGACCTCGTCGTGTCCGCCGGTCTCGGCTGCTCGATCCTGCCGGTGCGGCTCGGCGTTCCGCCGGAGATCGCTGTGGTGACGCTCAGGAAGGGCGCCGGCCACGATTCTTCGAACGCGGCCTGACGCGACGGCTACTCGGCGGGCGCCACGCGGCCGAACAGGCGGTTGCGCTCGGTCAGCGCGATAACGGCGAAGCTCGCGAGCGACATACAGAGGAACCCGAGGCTGAGCGGCAGCAAGGTTCCGTCATAGGCCTGGCCGATGAGTGCGCCCAAGATTCCGCCGAGAACCGTCTGAACCGAGCTCAAGACCGAGGACGCCGTGCCGGCGACGTGCCCGAGCGGGTCCATGGCAAGCGCGTTGAAATTGGTGCCGATGAAAGCGAAGCAGCCGAACCACAGAAGATTGGCGCTATAGAAAAGCCAGAACGGCACCTGGCCTTCGCGAAAGTACACGGTGGCGCAGACGATCGCCGAGATCACCGCAAAGCAGGCGAGAGCGCCGTGCGACAGGAGTTGCATGCCCAGTCGTTCGACGAGGCGCGAGTTCGTGAACGATGCAATTGCGATCAGCACCGCACCACTCGAGAACGCGACCGGGAAGAGCGCGCCGAGATGATAGTGCTCCTGGAAGATCTGCTGCGCAGAGTTCAAGTAGGCGAAGAGACAGCCGAAAATCAGCCCCGTGCCGAGCGCGTAGCCGGAGGCGACGCGGTTGGACACGACGATGCGGAAGGCTTCGAGCACCGGCCCGAAGCGGAGCTCGCGCCGATCTTCGTCCGCCAGCGTCTCAGGCAGACGCAGGGAGCACCACACCGTCATCATAAGGCCGAACGAAGCGATGAAGCCGAGAATCGCGCGCCAACCCGACGCCATCAGAATGAGCTGTCCGATGCCGGGCGCGATGATCGGGACGCCCATGAACACCATCATCGCGAGCGACATGACGCTCGCCATGCGTCGGCCGCCGAAGGTGTCGCGGATGAGCGAGATCGCAATCACGCGCGTCGCGCCGGCGCCGAAGCCCTGCAGGCCGCGCATGAGGAGCAGCATCGGGAAGTTGGTGGAGAAGGCCGCGCCGGTGCAGCCGATAACGTAGATCACAAGCCCGAAGATCAGCACGGGGCGGCGTCCGAAATGGTCCGACACTGTGCCGTAGCCGATCTGAGACAACCCGAACACGGCGATATAGGCGGTGAGCGGAAGCTGCCGCGTGTTCTCGTCGGCGACATCGAGGCTCGCGCCGATCTGCTGGAGAGCTGGCAAGATCACGTCGATCGCCATGGCGTTGAGCGCCATCAGGAACGCCACGATGGTGACGAACTCCCAATAGGGGATGCGCGCGGCCGGCAGCTCGGTCGGACTCTTAGCCATCGAAATTCTCGTCTTAAGAAGAGCGCATGCGCGCGCCGCTGGCGCGGGCCACAAGAACGCTTCTCAGTTCGGATGAAGCCGAGGGAGTGGTTTGGACTGGAGTTACGACGAAATCAGCTCGTCGTCCACCGGCAGCCCGGCCAATTTCCAATCGCTGATGCCGCCGAGGTTGAACACCTCGCGATAGCCGAATTCGAGGAGCTTGTTGCCGGCGAACTCGGAGCGCTTGCCGGAAGCGCAATAGAGGATGACCGGCCGCTCGGGACGAAGCGCCGCCTCGCGCGAGGGTGACGCCGGATCAGTCTTCGCCAGGAAAGCGGCAAGCGGAATGTTGATTGCGCCCGGCACTCGGCCGCTCGCCCTGATCTCGCCGGGCTCGCGCACGTCGATGACCACTGCATCGCCGGTCTCGATTAACGCCCTCGCGCCGTCGGCGTCGATACGCAGAACACGTCCGGCCATGGGATTCCGCTTTGCGGGCTCGGCGTCAGGCCGTAGCGAGGACGCCCTTCTGCTCGAAGAGGCTCTTCAGCTCCCCAGCCTGGAACATCTCGCGGATGATGTCTGCGCCGCCGACGAACTCGCCCTTCACGTAGAGCTGCGGGATCGTCGGCCAGTCGGAGAACGTCTTGATGCCCTGCCGAAGCTCGTCGGATTCAAGCACGTTGATGCCCGAATAGGGGACGCCGATGTAGTCGAGAATCTGCACGACCTGGCCGGAGAACCCGCATTGCGGAAAGGTCGGCGTGCCCTTCATGAAGAGCACGACATCGTTCGATTTCACCTGACTTTTGATCCAGTCGTGAACGGCGTCCATCTCACACTCCTCGGGCCGGCCGGAGGCCGGGCCATCAATCCGGGGCGCTGGTCTGCAGCGCAAGCGCGTGCAGCGCCCCGCCCATATTTCCTTTCAGCGCCTCATACACCATCTGGTGCTGCTGCACACGGCTCTTGCCACGAAATTGCTCCGAGACGACCTCCGCGGCGTAGTGATCGCCGTCGGCCGCGAGCTCCCGGATGGAGACGCGCGCGTCAGGCAGGGCCGTCTTGATCAGGCGCTCAATGTCGTTCGCGCTCATCGGCATGGCTGCGGTCTCCGGGCCGGAATCGGCTGCCAAGGCGTCCTCAATTTGGGCGCGCCGACGGGTTGGGTCAATCCGCCCGCCGCGAGGGATTGCAAGGACGGTGCCAGACGGCCCACATCAGCCCGGAATCTCGCCCATGTAGCGGGGGAACCAGCTTTCGTGGCGGACCTTGATCTCAGCCACTGCGAGCGGCCTCGCCTCCCCAAGTTTCAGCTCGGCGCCGCCCGTATTGCCGATCCAGGGCAGGAAGACTGCGTCCTTCTCGGCGCGCTCCCAAAGCGTTTCCTGATCGTGCATGCGGCAGGTCAGGAGGTAGCGTCCCTGATCCTCGCCGAAGAAGAGGGTCGCGGGATCGTGATCGTTGAGCTGGTTAACGCTTGCGCCGATTCCGGAAGCGACAGCCATCTCGGCGAGCCCGACCGCGAGCCCGCCGTCGGAAAGGTCATGAACCGCCGTCGCAAGCTCGTCGGCGACGAGCGCACGCACGAAATCCCCGACGCGCTTCTCATGGGCGAGGTCGACCGGCGGCGGCGGCCCTTCCTCCCGACCTAGGACTTCACGGAGATAGAGCGACTGGCCGAGATGCGTGCCCCAGGAGGGAGGCGCGCCGGCGAGCATGATCGCCTCGCCTTCGGCCTTGAAGGCAAGCGTTGCACTCTTCCGCCAGTCGGAGAGAAGCCCGACCCCGCCGATCGTCGGCGTCGGCAGGATCGCGACACCGTTCGTCTCGTTGTAGAGCGAGACGTTGCCCGAGACGATCGGAAAATCGAGCGCGCGGCAGGCGGCGCCAAGCCCTTCGATCGCGCGGACGAAGGCGCCCATCACCTCCGGCTTCTCGGGATTGCCGAAGTTGAGATTGTCGGTGACGGCAAGCGGCGTCGCGCCGACAGCGGTCAGGTTGCGCCAGCACTCGGCGACCGCCTGCTTCGCGCCTTCGAAAGGGTCGGCCTCGACGTAGCGCGGTGTCACGTCGAGCGAGAGCGCGAGCGCGCGGTCGCTTCCGTCGAGCCTGACGACCGCCGCGTCGCCGCCCGGCCGCTGCACGGTGTTCCCCTGCACGAGATGGTCGTATTGCTCGAAGACCCAGCGCCGCGAGGAGAGGTCGGGCGAGCCGATCAGCGTCAACAGCGCCTCGGCGATATCGGCAGCCGGAAGGTTCGCCTGGTCGAGCGGGGGGGGGCCTTTCGGCGCCGCCCGCGGCCGGTCGTATTCGGGCGCCTCGTCGCCGAGCTCCTTGATCGGCAAATTGGCAACCTCGTCGCCGTGCCGCCGCACGCTGAATTCGGAGATCGTCGGTCGTCCGCCCGACGTCGGCGAAATCGAGCCCCCATTTCTTGAAGATCGCCTCCGCGACGCCGTGCTTCTCGGGGCGGAGCACCATCAGCATGCGCTCCTGGCTTTCGGAGAGCATCATCTCGTAGGCGGTCATGCCCGGCTCGCGCGTCGGCACCTTGTCGAGGTCGAGCGCGATGCCGAGATCGCCCTTCGCCCCCATCTCGACCGCCGAGCAGGTGAGGCCCGCGGCGCCCATGTCCTGAATCGCGACGACGGCGCCGGATTGCATCAGCTCCAGGCATGCTTCGAGCAGCCGCTTCTCGGTGAACGGATCGCCGACCTGCACTGTCGGGCGCTTCTCCTCGATGCGATGGTCGAACTCCGCCGACGCCATCGTCGCGCCGCCGACACCGTCGCGCCCGGTCTTGGCGCCGAGATAGACGACCGGAAGCCCGACACCTTCCGCCTTCGAAGTGAAGATCGCGTCCTTCTTTGCGATGCCGAGGGCAAACGCGTTGACCAGGCAATTGCCGTTGTAGCGGCGATGGAAATTCACCTCGCCGCCGACAGTGGGGACTCCAAAGGAATTGCCGTAGCCGCCGATGCCGGCGACGACGCCGGCCACGAGATGGCGCGTGCGCGGATGTTCAGGATCGCCGAAGCGGAGCGCGTTCAACGCCGCGACCGGCCGCGCGCCCATGGTGAGGACGTCGCGAAGGATGCCGCCGACGCCGGTCGCAGCACCCTGATAAGGCTCGATGTAGGAGGGGTGGTTGTGGCTCTCCATCTTGAAGACGGCGACGAGCCCCTCGCCGATGTCGATCACGCCGGCATTCTCGCCCGGCCCCTGGATCACCACCACGCCTTCAGTCGGCAGCGTTCTGAGCCATTTCTTCGAGCTCTTGTAGGAGCAGTGCTCGTTCCACATGGCGGAGAAGATGCCGAGCTCCGTCAGCGTCGGCTCGCGGCCGATCAGGTCGAGGATGCGCTGGTACTCGTCGGGCTTCAGCCCGTGCTCTGCGACGAGCGCGGGCGTGATCGGCGCATCGTTTCTGAGCATCCGGTCAGCAGTCGTGTGCGCCGCCGGTCCAGCGCATGACGTCGCGGCGGATGGCGCCGGCGTCGCCGGTCTGCATCAGCGGACCGAAGAGCCGGACGTCGGTGCCGCGCCTGGCGCTCCGCACCTCGACGACCAGCACCGGCCGCTCGTGCGGCGCCTCCTTCGGCACGATGAGAATGCGCGTGGACGACGCGCCGGCCTCGGGCGCATAGGAATAGCTTGCGAACGCCTTGTGCTTGCCGTCGAACCAGCACGCGCCGACCTTCTCGGCGAGTTGCTTGGCAATGGTCGTCGGGTCCTGCCCGGCGTGGAACTCGATGAAGTCCTGCTGCGTCGTCTGGCAGGCGGCCAGAAACAGCGTGAGCGCGGCAACCGCCGCCCTTCGCCTCACGCGGCCTTCTCCACGAAGCCGGCGGCGAGGCCCTGGAAGAGTGGCAGTCCGTCCGTCCCGCCCTGCGCGGCCTCGGTCAGGTCTTCCGGATGCGGCATCATTCCAAGCACGTTGCCCCTCTCGTTCAGGATTCCGGCAATGTCGCGGCGCGAGCCGTTAGGATTGGTCGCCTCGGCGTAGCGGAAAACGATTCGGCCCTCGGCTTCCAGCCGGCCGAGCGTCTGATCGTCGGCGAAATAATTGCCATCGGCATGTGCGACCGGGCAGCGGATGACTTGGCGCGGGCGGTAGGCGCGGGTGAACGGCGTCTGCGTGTTGACGACTTCGAGCTTGACCTCGCGGCAGACGAATTTGAGCGACGCGTTGCGCATCAGCACGCCGGGGAGGAGCCCGACCTCGCAGAGCGTCTGGAAGCCGTTGCAGACGCCGAGCACGAGCACGCCGTCGGCCGCCCGCTTGACCACGTCCGGCATGATCGGCGAGCGCGCCGCAATGGCGCCGGAGCGCAGGTAGTCGCCGAACGAAAATCCCCCCGGAAGCACGATCAGGTCGACGTCCGGCACCTTCGGCTCGCCGTGCCAGACGATCTCGGGCTCGCGGCCGGTGGCGCGCTTCAAGGCCGCCGCCATATCGCGCTCACGGTTGGTGCCCGGAAAGAGGATGACGGCGGATCTCACTTCGCGATCTCCACGCGGAAATCCTCGATCACCGTGTTCGCCAGGAGCTTCTCGCACATCGCCTTGAGGCGCGCTTCCGCGTCGCCGGAATCGGCAAGCTCGATGTCGAAGACCTTACCCTGACGCACCGACTTGACGCCGGAGAAGCCGAGCGCACCAAGCGCGCCCTGGATCGCGAGACCCTGCGGATCGAGAACCCCGTCTTTCAGCGTGACGAAGATGCGCGCCTTCATGCCCCCTTGCTCGATCTTCTGGGCCGGAGAGCGCGGCTACTTCACCAGCACCGGGCCGCCTTTCGACGCCCGGTCGTTCTCGTTCAGGATGCCGAGGCGGCGCGCCACGTCCTGGTAGGCTTCGAGCATGCCGCCCATGTCGCGGCGGAAGCGGTCCTTGTCGAGCTTCTCGTTGGTGGTGATGTCCCACAGGCGGCAGGAATCGGGAGAGATCTCGTCGGCGACGACGATGCGCATCATGTCGTTCTCCCAGAGGCGCCCGCATTCCATCTTGAAGTCGACCAGGCGGATGCCGACGCCGAGGAAGAGGCCGGAGAGGAAGTCGTTGACGCGGATCGCGAGCGACATCACGTCGTCGATCTCCTGCGGGCTCGCCCAGCCGAAGGCGGTGATGTGCTCCTCCGACACCATCGGGTCGTTGAGCTTGTCGTTCTTGTAGTAGAACTCGATGATCGAGCGGGGGAGGGCTGTCCCTTCCTCGAGGCCGAGCCGCTCGGAGAGCGACCCCGCGGCGACGTTCCTGACCACCACTTCGAGCGGGATGATCTCGACTTCCCGGATCAGCTGCTCGCGCATGTTGAGCGCGCGGATGAAGTGGGTCGGGATGCCCATCGCGTTCAGATGGTTGAAGATATATTCTGAGATACGGTTGTTGAGGACGCCTTTGCCGTCGACGATTTCATGCTTCTTGGCGTTGAAGGCGGTGGCATCGTCCTTGAAGTGCTGGATCAGCGTGCCCGGTTCCGGACCCTCATAGAGGATCTTGGCCTTGCCCTCATAGATGCGGCGGCGACGGTTCATGGCTCTCATGGGTCAGGATATGTGGACGCGTGTGGGACACCGGCAAGTGGCGGAATCGCTGCCGATCCGTCTGCGGCGCGGAACCTAGCGGAAAGGCCGGAGAGACACAATGTACGGCAACGTAGGCCGGGCCGTGCCCCGGGATAACGGGTCGTTGCGCCTTTCTTCCGTCGCCGCTAGGGAAGGGCCGGGCCCGAGGAGGGAGATTGGATGACGACCTTCAACAAACGCGAAGAAGGCTTCGAGAGCAAGTTTGCGCGCGACGAAGAGCTGCGGTTCAAGTCGACGGCGCGGCGCAACAAGCTGCTCGGCCTGTGGGCGGCGGAAAAGCTTGGGAAAAGCGGCTCCGATGCTGAGGCCTATGCGCGCGAGGTGGTGCGCGCCGACATGAAGGAGGCCGGCGACGAGGACGTTTTCAGCAAGGTGCGCGCGGACTTTGACGCCGCCGGCGTCGCCCAGTCCGACCACCAGATCCGCCGCACCATGGAGGAGTTGATGGACGAGGCGGTCGCCCAGATAGAAGCCGGCAAATAGGATCATGCAATTGGCCGAAAATGCCTTTCGCTCGCGGCTCCAGGCCGGCGAGACGCTGTACACCGCCTGGTCGGCGATCCCCGACCCGCTCGTCGCCGAGTTCTTGGCGCGGAGCAGCTTCGACGCTGTCACCCTCGACATGCAGCACGGCTGCCACTCGACCGAAAGCGTCATGCGCGGCGTTGCCGCGATCGCGCTCGCCGGCAAGCCCGCAGTGGTGCGCATCCCGGTCGGCCGCTTCGAGATGGCGAGCCGGGCGCTCGACTTTGGCGCGGCGGCGGTCATCGCGCCGATGGTGAACTCGGTCGACGACGCCCGGGCCTTCGCGACGTTCATGAAGTTTCCGCCGCTTGGCGACCGCTCCTGGGGGCCGACGCGCGTCTTGGCGCTGCAGGGCGCGCCGAGCCCCAAGGCCTATCTCGAGTCCGCCAATCGCGAGACGCTGGCGATCGCCATGATCGAGACCCGGGCAGCGCAGGCGGCGCTCGACGATATCCTCGCCGTCGACGGCATCGACGGCGTCTTCGTCGGACCGTCGGATTTTTCGATCGCGCTTTCCGAAGGCGCGTGGGTCGATCCCAACAACGCCGACATGCTCGCCGCCGCGGCGGAAGTGGCCAAGAAGGCGGAGCGTGCTGGAAAAATCTCCTGCACGCTCGGGGTCACGGCCGAGGCCGGGCGCCGCGCGCGCGAACTCGGCTTCCGGCTGATCGCGCTTGGCAGCGACTTCGTCTATCTCGGCTCCGGCGCGAACGCGCTGGTCGCCGCGTCGAAGGGCTGAGCGGCAGCGCTCAGTTCGACGGCGCCGGCGTCGCGGGCGTTGTCTGCTCCGGCACGAGCGCGCCGGGCGGCGCGCGTCGAGGCTCCATGCCGTCCCAAAGTACGCGAACGCTGATCAGGATCACGAACACGATCAGCGCAAGGATCAGGGCAAGCATGTAGTTGCGCGGCGGCCGTGCCGCCGGCTCGGCCTCTTCGTCCCCCGTCCGCTCCTGATGCTCGCGGGGCGGTGCGCCGGTATCCCGCCCTCGGTCGACCAAATGTGCGCCCGGCCGCCTCGCGCCTTGTTTTGGGGTCGCCATCTCAATCCGTTCTGATTCGGGACGCTGCTTTCTATCAGGAGTCGCGGGCGGCAGGTACCGAAGAAAAAGGGGCGCCGCAAGGGCGGCGCCCCGTGAGGTCACTGAACGGTAAAGCCCTATTGCGGCGCTGGTGCCGGCGCAGGCTCCGGCGCCATAGCAGGTGCCGGTTCCGGCGCCATGGCCGGTGCGGGTTCCGGCGCCATCGCGGGCGCAGGTTCTGGCGCCATAGCAGGTGCCGGTTCCGGCGCCATCGCCGGCGCAGGCTCAGGCGCCATGGCCGGAGCCGGCGCGGGCGCCATCGCAGGCGCCTCGGTTGCGGCCGGCGCGGCAGGTGGAGCCTCCTTCTTGCCGTACATGAACCAGCCGATGATCAGCACCGCGATGATCAGCGCGCCAACGATGAAATAGAGGGTGCTGTTCGAGGACCCACCCTGACGATTGGCAGCCATGCCAAAATCCTTTCCCACGAAAGCAGCTCTGCCCCAACGCGCGGGGCGATGCCGCGTTCCACGGTTCCTTACGAAACCGTAATGGGTCGAACCACTACGCCGACGAAAAGTGCGTAACAAGGAGGCGCGAAGAGTTTTTCATCATCGATTTGTACACGTTTCGTTCAGCGGGAATCGTCACGCCGCGCCAAAGACCCGGCGGAAGATCGCGTCGACGTGCTTGGTGTGATAGCCGAGATCGAATATCGCGCGGATCGTGCATTCAGGGAGGGCGGCGCGGACCTCCTCGTCGGCGAGAAGTTCGGCCAAGAAATCCGCGCCTCGGTCCCAGACCTTCATCGCGTTCCGCTGCACCAGCGCGTAGGCGGCCTCGCGCGAGAGCCCGGCGTCGATCAGCGCAAGGAGCACGCGCTGCGAATGGATGAGGCCGCCGAGACTGTCGAGGTTTTCTCGCATGCGCTCCGGATAGACGAGCAGCTTGTCGACGACGCCTGCGAGGCGCGCGAGCGCGAAGTCGAGCGTGACGGTCGCGTCCGGTCCGATCATCCGCTCAACCGAGGAGTGAGAGATGTCGCGCTCGTGCCAGAGCGCAACGTTCTCCATCGCGGGTAGCGCGTAGGCGCGCACCATCCGCGCAAGCCCGACGAGATTCTCCGACAGCACCGGATTGCGCTTGTGGGGCATCGCGGAGGAGCCCTTCTGGCCGGGCGCGAAATACTCCTCCGCCTCGAGGACCTCGGTCCGTTGCAGGTGCCGGATCTCGGTGGCGAGTCGCTCGACCGACGACGCCACGACGGCAAGCGTCGCGAAGAACATTGCGTGCCGGTCGCGCGGGATCACCTGGGTCGAGATCGGCTCGGGACGAAGCCCGAGCGCCTTCGCAACATGCGTTTCGACACGTGGATCGATGTTGGCGAAAGTGCCGACTGCGCCGGAGATCGAGGCGGTCGACACCTCTTCGCGGGCCCGCGCGAGCCGCTCGCGCGCTCGGTCGAACTCCGCATAAGCGAAGGCGAGCTTCAGGCCGAACGTGGTCGGCTCGGCATGGATGCCGTGCGAGCGGCCGATCGTCGGCGTGTCCTTGTATTCGAAGGCGCGGCGCTTCAGCGCCTGAAGCAGCGCATCGGTGTCGGCGATCAGGATGTCGGCCGCGCGCGTGAGCTGCACGTTGAAGCAGGTGTCGAGCACGTCGGACGAGGTCAGGCCGAGATGCACGAACCGTGCTTCCGGCCCGACGATCTCGGCAAGGTGGGTGAGGAAGGCGATGACGTCGTGCTTCACCTCGCGCTCGATCGCGTCGATTCGCGCGACGTCGAAGGCGGCGTCCCGGCCCTTCTCCCACACCTTGGCGGCGGTCTCTTTCGAGACCAGGCCGAGCTCCGCCATCGCGTCAAGCGCGTGCGCCTCGATCTCGAACCAGATGCGGAACTTCGTCTCGGGCGACCAGATGGCGGCCATCTCCGGGCGGCTGTAGCGCGGGATCATCCGGTGCTCCGTTCTTGCTGCAAAGGCATAGCAGAGCGCTGCGATTCTTCAACGCGACGCTTCAGGCTTATGAACCTCGCGGCGCACGCCGCGTCACGGTCGCCTACGCCCAGCCGCCGCCGGCCTTGCCAGCCCCCTTGCGGATTGCCGCGATGTTCTCGGCGTACTTTTGCGCGCCGCCTTTGAAGACCGCGGCACCGGCGACGAGCACATTGGCGCCGGCAGCAACGGCCGCACCGACAGTCTTCGGATCGATGCCGCCATCGACCGAGATGTCGATGTCGCGTCCGGCCGTGAGGGCTTTGACCTGGCGGATCTTCTCGAGCATCGCCGGGATGAAGACCTGACCGCCGAAACCCGGATTGACCGTCATCACGAGGACCACGTCGAGCCGGTCGAGCACGTGCTGGATCGCGCTCGGCGGCGTGGCCGGGTTAATCGCGACGCCGGCGCGCTTGCCGAGCGCGCGGATCGCCTCGAGCGAGCGGTCAAGATGCGGACCTGCTTCCGCGTGGACGGTGATGATGTCCGCCCCCGCCGCCGCGAAGCCCTCAAGATATCGGTCGGTCGGCGCGATCATTAGATGCGTGTCGAAAGGCTTCTTCGTGCGCGCGCGGACATGGCTGATCACCAGCGCGCCGAAGCTGAGATTCGGGACGAAATGTCCATCCATCACGTCGAGATGGATGAGATCGGCGCCGGCCGCGTCGACGGCCTCGATCTCTTCGCCGAGACGGCTGAAATCGGAGGCGAGGACGGAAGCGGCGATCTTGAGCGGTCGGTTCATTCCAGGCCCGCCCCTAGCACGAGAGCTTCTGTCGCGTCGATGGCGGTCGCCGTCATCTTTCAGCTGGCGCCATAGCGGCCTCGCCACGTCGGAAAGCGGTCGCTCTCGGCGGGCGTCGCGGCGAAGACGGCACGGGCGATGGCGCGGGCGAGCGTCTCCGCGGCTGCGGCGCAGAGCGGCCCAAGCGCCCGCATGCCGCCCGCGAGCTCGCGCGCGCCGGTCGAAAGCGCGAATACCGTGTCGCCGTCAAACGGCGTGTGCGCGGGGAAGATCGCGAGTGCGATGCCGTCGTGCGCCGTGATGGCAAGGCGCTTCGCCTCGGCGCGCGTGAGCGCGCAGTCGGTGGCAATGACCGCAAGCGTCGTGTTCGCGCCAGGCTCGCGCGGCACCTTGGTCACGACCGCGCCCGCGTCGGAGGGAAGCTCTGCGGGAAACCCGAGGCCGCCGAACTCGGCGTCGTGCTCGAAAGGCGCAGCGCGAAAATGCGGTGTCGTGCCGAGCGTGACGCGGCCGACGGAATTGACTGCGACGAAGGCGGCGACACGGCTCCCGTCGCCAAGCACGGTCTCGGCGGCGCCGAAGCCGCCCTTCAAATCCGCCGTCGTCGCACCGGTGCCCGCCCCGACGGAGCCAAGCGCGATGTCGCCCCCGGCCGCCTCGCATGCGGCGCGGCCGAGCGCGCGATAGGCCGAGGCGAGATCGGCTGGCTTCTCCCCGCCATTGTTCAGATCGAAGAGCGCGGCGGCCGGCGAGATCGGCACGCGCACCGGGCCGACGGCAAAGCCGCGTCCGTTCGCAGCCAGCCAATCCATCGCGCCGTCGGCGGCGGCGAGCCCGAAGGCGGAGCCGCCGGTAAGAACGATCGCGTCGATGCGCTCCACGCTGTTTTCCGGGCTCAAGGCGGCGGCCTCGCGGC
The DNA here is from genome assembly GCA_963761005.1 of uncultured Alphaproteobacteria bacterium. Classification (GTDB taxonomy): domain Bacteria; phylum Pseudomonadota; class Alphaproteobacteria; order Rhizobiales; family Afifellaceae; genus DASWJZ01. The sequence goes on along the minus strand of CAVXFK010000008.1, from coordinate 218,033 downwards.
TCGCCGGCGCGCCGCCCATGACCTGCACGGCGGCAATCGCCGGCGCGTCGGGCAGGAACACCGTGACGCCGGATTTCATCGCGGCGTCGGTCGCGTGGCCGATCGAGAGGCCGGGGAGGGGGCTCATTGGCCGTTCTCGTTCAGCGCCGGATTCTTGGTGTAGCCCGGACCAATGGTGAGCGGCTTTTCCGCCAGCACGGATTCGTCGACATCCGAACGGAAGGTCTTGGTGACCTTCTCGAGCTCCTTGCCGTCAGCCGCGACGAGTTTGATCGTCACTTCGTAGTCGGTGTTGGCCTTGATGCCGAAGAGCGGCTGGGTCGAAAACGTATATTGGGTGCGCGCCGGCGCGACGTCCTCGCTCAGCACGATCGGCGACCCGCCGCCCGGATCCTCGAAGGTCGCTTCGATGCGCGAATGCTCGGGAAGCGTGCGCAACGGCGCGGCGATGAACCCCGCATAGGCTTCCGATACGCGGTAGTTGAAGATGAAGCCGCCGCCGGAGATGTCGAGGTATGGGCCTTTGTCGGAGCAGCCGAACAGCAGCATGATCAAGGCCAAAGCCAGCGGTCGCATGATCATTCGGGTCATGTTTCGATGCTCCAGCATGGGCCCCGCGGCCCAACGGCACAAGGATCGCGTCCACGCTCCGCTCGACTTTGACGCATTATCAGGCGCGGCCTCCACGTGGTAGCCGCCGAAATGAGCGGGCAACAAAAAGACCCCGGCGCTGCCGCCGGGGTCTCTCCGCCGCCGAAGCGGCAATTTGGTCGGGCGCGACTACATTTGCAGGTAGTCGTACTTGCCGTCCTTCCACTCGTAGACGACGTAGCCCGGCAAGGTGACGTCACCCTTTTTGTCGAACTGAAGATCGCCGAGCACGGTCTTGAACTTGCCCGCGTTCAGTGCGGCGACAACCTTGTCGAAGTCGGTCGAACCGGCGGCATTCACCGCGTCCGCCCACACCTTCACTGCGGCGTAGGTGTAGAGCGCATAGCCCTCGGTCGTCTTGCCGGCGGCTTCCAGTTCATCGACGACCGGCTTCGCCTCAGGATTCTTGCGCGGGTCCGGCGAGAAGGTCATCAGCGTGCCTTGTCCGGCATCACCGGTGATCTGCCAATACTCGTCCGTGACGAGCGCGTCGCCCGAGACCAGAATCGTGCTCATGCCCTGGTCAACCATCTGGCGCTTGATCAGGCCGGCCTCAGGGTGGTAGCCGCCATAGTAAAGCACGTCGACGTTGTTGGCTTTCAGCTTCGATACCAGCGCGGTGTAATCCTTCTCACCCGCGTTGACGGACTCGTCGAGGACCTCTTTCTTGCCGGCGTCATTCAGGAATTTCCGCGTCTGGTCGGCAAGGCCTTTCCCGTACGTGCTCTTGTCGTCGACGATGGCGATGTTCTTGTCGCCGAAGTGCTTGGCAAGGAAGTTGCCTGCGATCTCGCCTTGCTGATCGTCGCGACCGCAAACACGGTAGGTGCCCGGACCGGGACGCTCGTCGGTAAACTTCGGATTGGTCGAAGCCGGCGAAATCTGAACGACGCCGGAGTCGTTGTAGACTGACGAGGCCGGGATCGACGAGCCGGAGCAGAAATGCCCGGCGACGAAGACGACGCCCTTGGCGACAAGCTGGTTGGCGACTGCGACCGCTTGCTTCGGATCGCAGGCGTCATCGCCGATTTCAAGCGTGAGTTGCTGACCAAGGACGCCGCCGGCGGCATTGATGTCGGCAACCGCCTGCTCGGCACCAGCCTTAAGCTGCGCGCCGAACGCCGCGTATTGGCCCGTCATCGGTCCGGCGGTGGCGATCGCGATCTGTGCATGCGCGATGCCGGCCATCGCAACCGTTAAGGACAGGGCAATACCGGCCTTGAGTGCGTTTTTCATAAGCAAATCACCTCCACAACTGGTGCAGCCAAGCACCTTACCTTGGGCGGGGCTGATGCCCCGACTAGTCTCAGCCTATCGCGCTGATCGAAACCGCGCAATCTGCAGACATTGCCGGCGAACAACTACCGCGTCTCGCCGGTTGCTGCCGGGCGGCGCCGCCACCAAAGGGGGCCGGCGCGCCGGTAGAGCCAGCCGTATTGGCCGGCCATCTGGGCCGATCGGGTCAGTCGAAAGCCCAGCCCGGCAAGGATAAGCAGGACGACCAGATCGACGGCGTAGTAGTGCAAGGAAAGCAATGTGCCGCCGAAAAGAGAGTAATGGATGAAGCGCACGGCGGAATCCAGCAACAGGATGTAAAACACAAGCAAGGGGAGGGGGCTCCAGACAATGGCGATCGCGCGGCCGGTGAGATAGGCGGCGCCGCCACCGAGAAATACCGTGACGAGTAGAAAATCGACGATCGTGGTTTCCCAGATGACACCCATGACGTCGTCTCCGTCGTTAGTGCTTGCCGCCTTCGAGATAGGCCATACGCACCTCCTCGCGGGCGAGCAGTTCCTTGCCGGTGCCCGCCATCGTGATCCTGCCATTGACCATCACGTAGCCGCGATGGGCAAGGTTGAGAGCGTGGTAGGCGTTCTGCTCGACCAGGAATACCGTCAGCCCGTCTTTCTGGTTCAGTTCGCGCAGCACCGCAAAAATCTGCCGGACGAGCAGCGGCGCGAGACCGAGGGACGGCTCGTCAAGAAGCAGCAGGCGCGGCCTACTCATCAGGGCACGCGCGATGGCAAGCATCTGCTGCTCACCGCCGGACAGCGTGCCGCCGCGCTGGGAGGCGCGCTGCTTGAGCACCGGAAAGACCTCGTAGATGCGCGCCAGATCCTGGTCGAAGTAATCGGCGTTCGAAACGACGGCGCCCATCTGCAGGTTTTCCAGCACCGTCATGCGCGGGAAGATGTGGCGTCCCTCCGGCGCCTGCGAGATCGCCATGCGCATGATTTCATGGGTCGGCAAGTGAGTGATGTCGGTGCCGTCGAAGCGGATCGCACCGGAGCGCGCACGCGGGCTGCCGCAGATGGTCATCATCAGCGTCGACTTGCCGGCGCCGTTGGCGCCGATCAAGGTGACGATCTCGCCCTCGTTGACATCGATGTCGACTCCGCGCAGCGCGATGATCTTGCCGTAGTAGGTCGAGACGCCGCGAACCGTGAGAAGTGGCGTGCTCAATGCGCCACCTCCTTCTTCACAACCTCACCGACCTCCTCGTCCGCGACACCGAGATAGGCGGCGATGACGCGGGGGTCGCTGCGTACGAACGCGGCGGAACCGTCGGAAATCTTCACGCCGTAGTCGAGCACGACGATGTGGTCGGAGATCTCCATGACCACCCCCATGTCATGCTCGATCAGAAGCACCGACAGATCGTGCTCGTCGCGGATGAAGCGGAGCAGCTCGTTGAGTTCGGCGGATTCATGCGGGTTCAGGCCGGCCGCCGGCTCGTCGAGGCAAAGCAGCAGCGGGTCGGTGCACATCGCGCGCGCGATCTCGAGACGCCGTTGGGCACCGTAGGGAAGATCCGCGGCGGGGTCGTCGGCGCGCTCCAACAAACCGACCTGCTTCAACCAGTAGACCGACTTGTCTACGGCCTCCTGGAGCGCGGCGCGGTATGACGGCAGGCCGAAGAGGCCGATGACGCTGTAGCCGGAAGCCGCCATCAGCTTGTTGTGCTGGGCGACCATCAGGTTCTCCAGCGCGGTCATGCCGCCGAACAGGCGGATGTTTTGGAAGGTGCGAGCGACGCGCGCGTAATGCGTGATCTCGTTCTCGGGCATGCGCTCGAGCAGAAAGAGCCCGCCACTGTGGATCGCCCGCCTGCCGCGGTCCGTCGCCGCCCGCAGGCCGTTGAAGGCATCGGGTGTGTGCGCCAGAGCGATGCGGCCTTCCGTCGGTTTGTAGAATCCGGTGATGCAGTTGAACACCGTGGTCTTGCCGGCGCCGTTCGGGCCGATGAGGGCGGTGATGTCGCCGCGGCCGACCGAGAACGACAGGTCGCTGACCGCCACCAAGCCACCGAAGCGCATCGACAGATGCTCGATCGTCATGATGGGATCGGTTTCCCAGCGGGTCATCCGCGCCCCTCTCCCACGAGCGCACCCGACACCGCCTTCTTTGCTTTGAGGAAGATCGACGGTTTTCGCGTCGAGACCAGACCGCGCGGGCGCCACACCATGATGGCCACCATGACCAATCCGAAGATCAACATGCGGTATTGGGTCGGATCGAAATCGGGGCCGAAGACCGCCTTGAGGAAGGTCAGATTGCGCAGCATTTCGATGCCGCCGATCATCACCACCGCCGCCACGGCAACGCCGATCTGGCTCCCGAGCCCGCCGAGCACAACGATCGCCAGGATCGTCGCCGATTCGACGAAGTTGAAGCTCTCCGGCGAGATGAATCCCTGGCGGGTGGCGAAGAACGACCCGGCGAAGCCGCCGAACATCGCTCCCATGGCGAAGGCGGTGAGCTTGGTGTTGGTGGTGTTGATGCCGAGCGAGCGGCAGGCGATCTCATCTTCCCTGAGCGCCTCCCAGGCGCGGCCGACCGGGAGACGTCGGATGCGCAGCGTCACGAAGTTAGTAACGAGCGCGAGAACCAGGATCAGGTAGTAGAGGAAGATGATCCTATGGTTGGGTGAGTATTTGAGGCCGAAATGCGCGGCAAATCCGTCGGTGCCGCGGGTGAAGTCCAGGCCGAAGAAGCTCGGCCGGGGCACATTGTTGATGCCGTCGGGTCCGTGCGTGAAGCTGTACCAGTTGATGAGGACGAGGCGGATGATCTCGCCGAAGGCAAGCGTGACGATAGCGAGATAATCGCCGCGCAGCCTGAGCACCGGGAAGCCGAGGATCAGGCCCCAGCAGGCGGCGAACATGCCGGCAAAGGGCAGGCAGGCCCAGAACGACCAGCCCAGATGCTCGGCGATCAACGCGTATGAATAGGCGCCGACGGCGTAGAACGCGACGTAGCCGAGGTCGAGCAGGCCGGCGAGCCCGACCACGATGTTGAGCCCCCAGCCGAGCATCACATAGGTCAGGATGAGCGTGCCGAGGTCGAGCACGTAGCGGCTCTGCAGCGGAAAGTAGAAGACCGTCGCCGCCGGGACGACGAAAGCTCCGAGCAGGAACAGCCCCGCAGCCACGTAACCGACGTTCGGGATGGCGGGAAGGCCGGCAAAGCCCGCCGCCAGTCGACCTGTGAGCGGGCGCTCGGCCTTCCATACGAATACGTTAAGGAGCAGCCGGCCGAAGAAGACCACCGCTACCGCGATCGCCACCGATCCCCAATGCGTGTTGAGCCGCAGGTTGCTGCTGGCGCCGACCGCCACCGTTTCCAGGCCGACCAGCGGCGCCGCGAGCGCGAAGGTTATGATTGCCGCTAGCGCAGAATCCTTGAGCGAGGAGACGAGTCGATCGCCTACCGGCACGGCGGCTACCGCCGGCGGCTCGCCGACGTAAGCGCGCGCGCGCTCCTCTTCCTGAATTTCGGCGCCTTCTGGGGTGAAGTCAGCGGTCGGTTCGCGAGTGGCGTCCGACGTCATTTCAGACCTTCTCGACTTCCGGCCTGCCCAGCAACCCCGAGGGCAGGAAGATCAGGGTGATGGCGAGGATCGAGAAGGCTGCCACGTCCTTGTATTCGACCGTGAAATACGCCGACCAGAAGGTCTCGATCAAACCGATGAGGAGCCCACCCAGCATGGCGCCGGGAAGCGAGCCGATGCCGCCGAGCACAGCGGCGGTGAAGGCCTTGATGCCGGCATTGAAGCCGATGAAGAAGTCGATCACGCCGTAGTAGAGCAGGAACATCATACCGGCGACGGCGGCCAGCGCCGCACCGACAACGAATGTGATCGAGATCGTGCGGTCGACGTTGATGCCGAGCAATGCCGCCATGCGCGCATCCTGCTCGCAGGCGCGCTGGGCGCGGCCGAGCGCGGTACGCGAGATCAACAGCGTGAAGGCAGCCATCAGCATCACAGTGGTGACCATGATGATGATCTGGATGTTGGACAGCTGGACGATGAATCCGTCCTTTTCCATGATCGCGTAGCCGCCGCTGATGATCGGAGGCAGGGGCTTGATGCGGGCGGTCTGTTCGATCTGGACGAAGTTCTGGAGGACGATCGACATGCCGATCGCCGTGATGAGCGGAGCCAGCCGGAACGAGCCCCGCAACGGCCGGTAGGCGACGCGCTCGACCGTCCAGCCCCACACCGCCGTCAGCAGCATTGCGACAAGCAGCACCGCCAGTAACGCAACAAGCAGCAGGAAGATGGGCATGCCGGCGCTGGCGCCCACGATGATCAGCCCAATCAGCGCAATGAACGACCCCACCATGAAGATGTCGCCGTGCGCGAAGTTGATCATGCCGATGATGCCGTAGACCATCGTATAGCCGATGGCGATCAACCCGTAGATCGACCCCAGCGTCAGCCCATTGATGAGCTGCTGGATGAAATATTCCATCCGCCTCCACCCCCCTTGACGGTGCGACCGTCCCAGTCCCGCACCGCTCAAGCCGGCAATGGGACAGAGCACGGTAGCAAGGCGCCGGACAGTTCACAACCGAGGCATCTGCGACTTTGCGCACGCCCTCGGCTATGCAAGCCGCGTACCGCCGCGCCGTCAATCCGGGGGCGCCGCGCGTGCCCGCTCAAGCTGCGCACGATCCCAGGCGCCGAGATCGGCCACCGCATCGTAAGTCGACTGAAGGAAGGCCGCGACTGCCTCGCCCGGATCGGCAAGCGTTCGGATACTGTCGTAGGGAAGCAGGTACTCTCTGAGCGTCGTGTTGTAGGAGGCCGCGGCGGGCGCGACCGTCGCGGCGGAGAAGCCCGCGGGCTCCGGATAGGCGTAGGCGTAGAAGGCGGGGCGCTCGTAGCCGCCGGCCGTTCCCGGCCAGAAGCCGGCGCTCCACACTTCGTGCGAATAGGCTTCGCGCGTCACCCAGTCGGCGAGATTCGGAACGCCGCCCGGATGCTTAGGCGCCGGCCGCCCGGAGAAGCGCGTCATCGCGAGGTCGAAGCTTCCCCAGAAGAAGTGCGATGGGCTGGCCTTGCCCAGGAAGTCGCCGCGGAAGCGCTTCAATGCCTTGTCGGCCAGAAGAAGAATGCGCCAGAGCCGCTCGGCGACCTCGGGAACGTAGACGCAGCCTCCACCGTTCTCGGCAAACGGTACAGCAACGACGACCTCGACCGGCACCGGCCAGATCGCGACGTTGATCCCAAGCGCCGCGAGTCGCTCCATGAAGCCCGCGTAGAAATCGGCGACGGATCGAATATCGGAGAGCTTCATCTCCTCGCGCCGCCCGTCGCTCGTCGCAATGACGAGCCGGTGATCGAGGAAATCGAAGTCGACCTGGAACGCGCCGCTACCGTCGGGGATGGGCGACGTGGTGAGGCCACGCGCAGTCAGATAAAGCGCGACGTGCCACCAATGGTTCTCACGCGGTGAGCGGGCGAGCCGCACCTTGCCGACGACCTGCGACCACATCTGCAGCGTGGCCGCTGTCGGGAGCCAGCCATCGGTCGGCGCCTCCGGCCATTCCTCCCTGCGCGAAGGAGAGGGGCTCGTCATGCTTCGGCCCTGCCGCTCCGCTCGGCGAAGACGGCCGCTGCTTCCTTGAAGGCGTGGTTTGCCGCCGGCACGCCGCAATAGACCGCCGCCTGCAGGATCACCTCCTTGATCTCCGCTTCGGTCAGCCCGTTGTTGAATGCCGCATTGATGTGCAGACGAAACTCGTCCCAGACCCCGAGCGCGATCGTCGCGGTCAGCACCATGCACGAGCGCGTCTTGCGGTCGAGGCCGGGCCGCGTCCAGATCTCGCCCCAGGCGTAGCGCGTGATCAGATCCTGGAATTCGCGATTGAAATCGGTGATCCCCGCCGTGGCGCGGTCCACATGCGCGTCGCCGAGAACGGCGCGGCGCACCTTCGTGCCCCGTTCGTGAGCATCGCTCATCGGTGGCCTCCCGCCAGAAAGCCGAGCACGATCCGGTTGAACTCGTCGCGCTGCTCGATGTTGGAAATGTGGGCGCTGTCGAGCACCGCTTTCTGCGCGCCCGGGATGCGGTCGACGATGTATTGGCCGGCCTCCGGTGTCGTTGACGCATCGTGAGCGCCGATCACGACGAGAGTCGGCGCTTCGATCGTTCCAAGCTGATCGCGCTCATCCATGTCGCGGACAGCGGCGCAACAGCCGACATAGCCGACTGGGTCGTTCGCGAGGAACATTTTTCGGATGCTCGCGATCTCGCCCGGCTCGCGCTCGCGAAACGCCGGCGTGAACCAAAGCCCAAGGATGCGGTCGACCACTGCACCCATGCCGCCTTCGCTGATGGCCTTGATCCGTGCGTTCCAATTCTCCGGCGGCGGCATCCAGGCGGAGGTACTGCAGAGCGCGAGCCGCGAGAAGCGGCGCGGGTAGTGCTTGCCGAGGTGCATGCCCGTCATCCCGCCCATCGACAGGCCGCAGAACGCCGTCATCTCGATTTCGAGCGCGTCGAGCAGGTCGATCACGTCGTCGGCAAGGCGCTTCATCGTATAGTCGCCCGCCGGCGCTTCCGACTGGCCATGGCCGCGCTGGTCGTAGCGGATGACTCGAAAGCCAAGCCCGGCCGTATGCTTCGCCTGCTTGTCCCACATGTGGAGGTCGGTGCCGAGCGAGTTGGAGAAGAGGAGGGGAGGTCCGTCGTCGCGCCCTTCGATCTCGTAGTGGATGCGGACGTCGTCGCCGGCCGTGACCTCAGCCATCAATCCTTCTCCGTCTCGCGGCGCGCGGCTTCAAGCGCAGCATCGATCATCTGGTCCGCGCTGCCGAGATAGCTCTTCGGGTCGAGCGCGCGATCGATCTCCTCAGGCGTGATGTTGCTGGCAATTGCCGGCTCCGCCTTTGCCACCTCGGCAAGCGGGCGATTGCTGGCGAGCGCGAGCTTCGACGCGGCCTCGACGCGGTGATGCGCCTCCATGCGCCCGATCTTCGGCGCAAGCGCCATCATCAGGCTTTCGGCAAGCGGCAGGCCGAGCGTCGCGTCGAGATTTGCGCGCATCCGCGCCGGGTCGACCTCGAGGCCGGTGAGCATCTCTTTCAGGCGCTCCAGGCTGCCAGCCGAGAGCACGAAGAGCTCACGCAGCGTTTCCCATTCGGCAGCCCATGACCCGGCAGCGCGCTCATGCTCCTGTTCAAGCCCGATCGCGAACGTCGCCATCATGCCGGAGATTCGCTGATGGTTGGCGCGGATCGCGGCGGCGCCGACGGGGTTGCGCTTGTGTGGCAACGTGGAGGAGCCGCCTTTGCCAGGCGCCGACGGCTCGAAGGCTTCCGACACTTCGGTCTGCATCATAAGCAGAATGTCGGTCGCGATCTTCGCCACCGCGCCGGAGAGCCCGACGAGTGCCGCGGCGATGTCGAAGATGCGGCCCCGCTCGGCGTGCCACGTGATCGGCGCTTGCTTGAGTTGAAGGCGCACGGCGAGCGCGCTTCTGACCTTCGCGCCATCCGCACCGAGGGCGGCGAGCGTTCCGGCCGCGCCACCGAATTGCAGCGCGAGCGCGTCGGCCTCCACGCGCTTCAGGCGCGCCGTGGCATAGGCGAGGCCGGAGAGCCAGACCGCTGCCTTGTAGGCGAAGGTGATCGGCAGCGCCTGCTGCATCAGCGTGCGTCCCGCCATCACGCTCTCACGGTGCTTCTCGATCAGCGACGCGAACGCCTGCTTCGAAGCCGCAAGGTCGGCTCGCATGAGCGCGATCGCGCGCCTTGCGCAAAGCGCAAAGCCGGTGTCGATCGCGTCCTGGCTGGTCGCGCCCCAGTGCACGTAGCCGCGCGCCTTCTCGTTTACCTTCGCCGTCAGCGCCTTGACGAGCGGGATCGCGACGTTGCCGGCAAGCGCCGCCGCCTTGCCGATTTCGGCGATGTCGTAGAGCCCGGCGTCGCAGGCCGATTTGATCGGCGCGACGGCGGTCGCCGGGATGATCCCGGATTCCGCCTCGGCCGCCGCAAGCGCCGCCTCGAAATCGAGCATCGCCTGCAGGATCGCGCGGTCGGAGAAGACATCGCCGACGGTGGCCGAGGCGAAGATCGGCGAGAGCAGGGGAGAAGGAAGCGCACCGGGCATGGCGGGTCAGCACTAGCGCATTTGACGCTTGCCGGCATCCCTCACTGCTGGTCGAGCTGGAAGCGCTCGAACCGGTGCAGTTCTTCCTCGATGTGGCGCTTATGCCGCCGCGGCGCGCCGTTTCCGACCCACGTCCAGTTCTGCATGAGCAGCTTGCCGTTCGCCCGGTCAGTCTTCAGGTCGAGCGCTGCGACGACCTCGTCGCCGACGAGCACGGGCAGCGCGAAATAGCCGAGCACCCGTTTTTCCTTCGGCACGTAAGCCTCGAAGAGATGGTCATAATCGAAGAAGAGCTTCAGCCGCTTGCGCTGGATGATGAGCGGATCGAACGGTGAGAGGATTTGCACGAGCTCCGACCCGGGAAGCGCCTCTTGCAGAGCCTCGGGGCTCGCCCAATGCTCCACCTTGCCGGCGCCTTCGATCGCGACCGGCACAAGCTCGCCGCGCCTGACCCGCCGGTCGATGAGCTTTCTGATTGCAGGTTTTCGCGGCGCGTCCATGTAGCAGACGGAATCGAGGCTCACGATGCCTTGCGCCCGGAGCGCGCGGTCGAGCAGATATTCCACCACCTCGCGTTCGGAGGCCGGACGCGGCGGCTTCTCCCAGCCGAAATGCCGATCGGTCAGCTCGTAGGTCTTCAGCATGCCGCTCCGCCCGGCAATGGTGACGCGCCCCATGTGAAAGGCGAGCTGCAATGCCCGCTTCGAGGGCTTGCGGCTCGCCCATGGGTGCTCCTTCTCGATGAGCTCCTCGTCGTCGATGTCGCGGATGGAGAGCGCGCCCTCGCTTTTCAGGAGCCTGAGCACGCGCCGAAGCTCTGGCTTCGTCACCGAACCGAACCAGCGCTTCGGCCCGAATCCTTCGCGCCGCATCGCGCCGACGAAGAACCGGAAGTTCTCGGTCGGCACATAGGCGAGCGCGTGTGTCCAATACTCGAACACGCTCTTATCGATGGTCTGCGCGCGGTGGAGGTCCTTGCGCCGGTAGTCCGGAATGCGGGTGTAGAGGATGTGATGGTGCGAGCGCTCGATCACGTGAATTGTGTCGATCTGTACGTAGCCGAGGTGATCGACCGCCGCGCGGGTCGCGGCCGGCCCGTCGCCGAATGGCGCCGGCGTGTCGAGCCGCTGCGCGTGCAGCCAGATGTTCCTGGCGACCGAGAGCGAGAGAGGCGCGGGCTTAACGATGCGGGCCATTCGGGGATAAGGGGCGAGAATTCGACGGTGCGGCGAGCGGATTCCTGCCCTATATAGCAACTGTTCTCCTGCTTTTGCCGAGCCCCCATGCCTGCCGTCCCCACTTCAATCGATGAAACGCTGGCCCTTCTTTCCTCGGCCGGCTATATCGCCGACCGGTCGCTCGCGACCGTGCTCTATCTTTCGCTGAAGATGGGCCGGCCGCTCTTCCTCGAGGGCGAGGCCGGCGTCGGCAAGACCGAGATCGCCAAGGTTCTGGCCGAGACGCTCGGGCGGAAGCTGATCCGCCTCCAGTGCTACGAGGGGCTCGACGTCGCCTCCGCGGTCTACGAGTGGAACTATGCGGCACAGATGGTGGAGATCAGGCTCGCCGAGGCCACCGGCGACGTCGATCGGGAGACGCTGTCGAAGGACATTTTCGGCGACCGCTTCCTGATCAAGCGTCCGATCCTGCAGGCGCTCGAACCCGACATCGCCGGCCCACCCGTCCTCCTGATCGACGAGCTCGACCGCGCCGACGAGGCATTCGAGGCGTTCCTGCTTGAGGTCCTCGCCGACAATCAGGTGACGGTACCGGAGGTCGGCACCATCCACGCCGAGCACCCGCCGATCGTCGTCGTCACCACAAACCGCACGCGCGAGATCCACGACGCGCTGAAGCGGCGCTGCTTCTACCATTGGGTCGACTACCCCGATGCCGCGCGCGAGCTTGAAATCGTGACGACGCGCATCCCCGGCATCCGCGAGCGGCTTGCCGCCGAGGTTGTCGCCTTCGTGCAGCGGCTCCGCCGTGAGGACCTTTTCAAGCGGCCCGGAGTTGCCGAGACGATCGACTGGGCGGGTGCGCTGACCGAGCTCGACCAGGTGGCGCTCGACGCAGCCGTCGTTTCCGATACGCTCGGCGTGCTTCTGAAATACCAGGACGATATCGCCCGCATCGAGAAGAGCCAGACGAAGGCGCTCCTCGACGAGGTGAAAGCCGAGCTCGCGGCGGCGGAATAACGGTGATCGGAGCCCCCCACCTTCCTCATGCTGAGGTGCGCCGCGAAGCGGAGCCTCGAAGCACGCCCCACGGCGGTCGAGGCTCCTTCTCGAACCTCCTTCGAGGCGATGCCGCCTGCACCGGCATCGCACCGCAGGACGAGGGAATTTGTCTTAGGCCGGCCGCCATGGCGGGTGCGTGAGATGACTTCGGACGCGTTGAAAGCCGACATCAAGTCCGGCGGACGCATCGCCGACAACATCGTCCATTTCGCTCGTGCTCTGAGAAAAGCCGGCATTCCCGTCGGGCCGGCCGCGGTGATCGATGCGATCCGCGCGGTCGAGACCGCCGGCATCGCGTCGCGCGACGACTTCTATTGGACGCTTCACTCAATATTTGTGAAGAAGCGCGAGCATCGCGTCGTCTTCCACGAGGCGTTTGAGCTCTTCTGGCGCCAGCGAGGATTGATCGAGAAGATGCTTGCGTTGCTGTCGCCGGTCGCGCCGGTCAGGGCGGAAAAGGAGAAGCCGCGCGCTGCGGAGACGCGCGTGCGCGAAGCGCTCGGCTCGGAAGCCCGCCGCGACGAGAAGGAGCCGGAGATCGAGATCGACGCCAGGCTCACCGTTTCGGCGCGCGAGGTGCTGCAGCGCAAGGACTTCGCGCAGATGACGAACGCCGAGATCGCAGAGGCGAAGAAGGCGCTCGCCGCACTCTTTCTCCCCGACGACCGGCTCAACACGCGGCGGCTGAAGCGCGCCGCGCATGGCCGCATCGATCCGCGTCGCACGATGCGTGCCTCGCTGAAGGTCGGCGGCGACATCATCATGCCGGCGTTCCGCGCCCGCGCCGAGATTCGCCCGCCGATCGTGGCGCTCTGCGACATTTCCGGCTCGATGACGCAATATTCGCGGCTGATGCTGCATTTCCTGCACGCGCTCTCCGAGCGCCGCCGTGTGCAGACCTTCGTCTTCGGCACCAGGCTTACGAACGTGACGCGTCAGCTTCGCCTGAAGGACCCCGATCAGGCGCTGGAGAGCTGCTCGGATGCAGTGAAGGACTGGTCGGGCGGCACCCGCATCGCCTCGGCGCTTCGCGTCTTCAACCGCGACTGGTCGCGCCGGGTGCTTGGAGGCGGCGCAACCGTGCTTCTGATCACCGACGGGCTTGAGCGCGAGGACAAAGGCGACTCCGGTGTCGACCTTTCCGCCGAGATGGACCGGCTGCACCGCTCGTGCCGGCGGCTGATCTGGCTGAACCCGCTGCTCCGCTACGAAGGCTTTTCGGCGAAGGCGCGCGGCGTCCGCGTGATGCTGCCGCATGTGGACGAGTTCCGCCCCGTCCATTCGCTCGACGCCATCGCCGACCTGGTCAAGGCGCTTTCCGACGGCTCGAATTCGGGCGTAGATCCGCGCCGCTGGCTCGACGCAGCGTAAGGGGAGAAGCCGATGACCGCCCGCGAAGCATTGGAGTTGTCAGCCGAGGCGGTCAGGCGGCGCTTTCACCGTTGGGAGATCGGCGTCGACGGGGCGATCCACGCGCTCGCCATCTTCGCCGGGCTGATCGGCGCGGCGGCGCTCCTTACGATCGCCGTCCGCCGCGACAGTGCGGAGGACATCGCCGCCGTCGCCATCTACTCGCTCGGCCTTCTTGCCATGCTCGGCTGCTCCTGCGCCTACAATCTCGGCCGCTTCACGCGCCACGCCGACTGGCTGAAACGCCTCGACCACTCGGCGATCTTCCTGATGATCGCCGGCACCTACACGCCGTTCGCGCTCATCGATCTCGAGGGCGCCTGGAAGTGGAGCCTGATCGGCACCGTTTGGTCGTTGGCGGTCGCCGGCGTCGGCCTCCGCCTCCTTCACAGCCGCCTGTTCGACAAGGTTTCGCTTGGGCTCTATCTCGCGCTCGGCTGGCTCGGAATCGTCGCATTGCCGCCGCTCGTCCGCGCGCTCGACACGCCCGCCCTCGTGCTTCTTGCCGTCGGCGGCGGGCTCTACACCGCCGGCCTCATCTTCCATCTCTGGGAGCGGTTGCCGTTCCAGAAGGCCATCTGGCACGGCTTCGTCGTTGCCGCGGCGGCGACGCACTTCGCCGCGATCGTGATCAGCCTCTCCGCGACCGGCGCCGCCTAAGCGGTGGTCGCGTCGCACTTCTGCTACGCCAGCATGCGCAAATGCCGGATCGGCTTCCCCGCCGCGATCGTCTCGGCCGCCGCCAGGATCGCGTTGGCGTCGATGCCGAAGTGGCGATAGAGGTCGCCGACCGATCCGGACTGGCCGAAGTGCTCCACGCCGAGCGCGCGTGTCTGGTGGCCGCGCACTGCGCCGAGCCAGCCGAGCGTCGCCGGGTGGCCGTCGACGACCGTCACCAGCGCGCAATGCCGTGGCACCGGGTGAAGCAGGCGCTCGACGTGGCTCATCGCACGGACCAGGCCGCGCTCCCGCTGCCGCTGCGCGGCCGTCCAACCGGCGTTCAGCCGGTCGGCCGAGGTGATGGCAAGGAGCCCGACATCGCGCCGGTCTTCGGCCATCAGCCCGACCGCGGCGATCGCCTCCGACGCCACCGCGCCCTGATAAGCGACCACGATCTCTGGGTTGGGGCCGGGCTCGCGCAGCCAGTAGGCGCCGTCGACGATGGCGCGCTTCATGTCGTCGTCGAGCGTGCGCGACGGTTGCTCGAGCGGGCGCGTGGAGAGCCTGAGATAGATGGAGCCTCCGGTCTCGTCGCGCAGCCAGTTGCGCTCGTCCAGCTGCCCCTCGCCGTCGCGCTGCAGATAGTCGAAGGACCATGAGAGGATCGCCGCGAGCTCGTCGACGAAGGCCGGCTCGAAAGCCGCGATGCCGTCCTGGCTGATGCCGACGAGCGGCGTCCCGATCGACTGATGTGCGCCGCCTTCGGGCGCAAGACTGACCCCTGAGGGCGTCGCCACGAGGATGAAGCGGGAGTCCTGGTAGCAGGCGTAGTTCAGCGCATCGAGCCCGCGCGCGATGAACGGGTCGTAAAGCGTACCGATCGGGAAGAGCCGTTCGCCGAAAAGCGAATGCGAGAGCCCGAGCGCGGAAAGGAGCAGGAAGAGGTTGTTCTCGGCGATGCCGAGCTCGAAATGCTGTCCCTTCGGCGATATCTCCCACGCGAAGGTCGACGGGATGCGCTCCTTCCTGAAGACGTCCGCCACGGCCTCCTGCCCGAAGACCCCGCGGCGATTTACGAACGGGCCGAGATTGGTGGAGACGGTCACGTCGGGTGATGCGGTCACGATACGCTCGGCGAGCGCCGAGTTGCCGCGTGCAATCTCGTTCAGGATCTGGCCAAATCCTTGCTGCGTCGACGCAATCGGTTGCGCGGGCACGGCGAGCGTCTCCGGGACATCGACGCGCTTTGATGGCAGGCGCCGCGGGCCAGCCTTGTCGAACTCGATGTTGCCCAAGAAGGCGCGAAGCGCTTCAGGTGACGTCGAGAGGCCCTCGAAGAAATCCCATTCGTGACCGGCCCGAATGTTCATCGCCTCGCGGAAGGTCTCCATCTGCGCCGCGGTCATGAGGCCGGCGTGGTTGTCCTTGTGGCCGGCGAACGGCAGGCCGAAGCCCTTGATGGTGTAGGCAAGGAAGCAGACGGGGTGGTCGTGGTCGATCGCCTCGAAGGCGTCGACCAGCGTCGGAAGGTCGTGCCCGGCGAGGTTGGTCATCAGCCGCGCCAGCGCCGCGTCGTCGCGCGACGCCAAAAGCGCCGCGACTCCGGGCCTGCCGCCGATGTCGGCCCCAAGCCGCCGCCGCCACGCCGCGCCGCCCTGGAAGACGAGGCTCGAATATTCCGGATTCGGACAGGTATCGATCCATTGCCTGAGCGCCTCTCCGCCGGGCTCTGCAAAAGCAGCCTCAAGCAGCCGCCCGTATTTCAGGACGACGACGTCCCAACCGAGCGAGCGGAAGATCTCGACGAAACGGGTATAGAGCCCCTCGCTCACCACCGCGTCGAGGCTCTGCCGATTGTAGTCGACGACCCACCACGTATTCCGAAGCCCCTTTTTCCAGCCCTCAAAGAGCGCCTCGAAGATGTTGCCCTCGTCGAGCTCCGCGTCGCCGACGAGCGCGATCATCCGCCCTTCCGGCTGCGTTCCGCCCCAGCCGTGCGCCTTCACATAGTCCTGCACGAGGCTCGCGAAGATCGTCTGCGCCACGCCGAGCCCGACGGAACCCGTGGAGAAATCGACGTCGTCGGCATCCTTGGTGCGCGACGGATATGACTGCGCCCCGCCGAAGGCGCGGAAAGCCTGAAGCTTCTCCAGGCTCTGCTTGCCGAGCAGGTATTGGATTGCGTGGAACACGGGGCTCGCATGCGGCTTCACCGCGACGCGGTCCTGCGGCTTCAGGACGGCGAAATAGAGGGCCGTCATGATAGTGGCGAGCGACGCCGACGACGCCTGGTGCCCGCCCACTTTCACCCCGTCGCCTGTGTCGCGCAGGTGGTTGGCGTTGTGGATCGTCCAGGTGGCGAGCCAGAGCACCTTGCGCTCAAGATCGGAAAGCAGTTTCAGCCGATCCGCCTTGCCAGTCATGAAAGCCAATGTCCCTTGGGCCGTTCCCGCTCTTTTAGCCCAAGCCGCGCGAGCGCACCGCACAAAACGTGCGTTCAAATCAGGAACGGGCTTTGCGGTTGGCAGAGAGAGTCTGCCATGCAATCATTCGTGGAACGGTCGCAATGGGCCGGGCAGACGCGCGTGCGCGACAGAGAGCGGGGGAACGAACGTCCTATGGCACCAGTGGCACTTCGCGATGTCCGCAAGTCCTTCGGGCAGGTGGAAGTCATTCATGGCGTGAACGTCGACATCACCGACGGCGAATTCGTCATCCTCGTCGGTCCTTCGGGTTGCGGGAAATCGACGCTTCTCAGAATGATCGCCGGGCTTGAGCAGATCTCGAGAGGCGACATCCTGATCGGCGAGCGCGTCGTCAACAACGTGCCCCCGAAAGAGCGCGACATCGCCATGGTGTTCCAGAACTACGCGCTCTATCCGCACATGACTGTGGCCGACAACATGGGCTTCTCGCTGAAGCTCCGGCGCACCGAGAAGCGCCTCATCGAGGAGCGCGTCAAGAAGGCGGCGGACATTCTCGGTCTGAACGAGTACCTCGCCCGCTATCCGCGCCAGCTCTCCGGCGGTCAGCGCCAGCGCGTCGCCATGGGCCGAGCCATCGTGCGCGACCCGCAGGTCTTCCTCTTCGACGAGCCGCTATCGAATCTCGACGCCAAGCTCCGCGTCGCCATGCGCACCGAGATCAAGGAGCTGCATCAGCGGCTCCGCACCACGACCGTCTACGTCACGCACGATCAGATCGAGGCCATGACCATGGCCGACAAGATCGTCGTGATGCACGACGGCGAGGTGGAGCAGGTCGGCGCGCCGCTCGATCTCTACGACAAGCCGCGCAACCTCTTCGTGGCGGGCTTCATCGGCTCGCCCGCCATGAATTTCCTGAACGGCAAGGTCGTGAAGGATTCCGGTCCCTGGTTCGAGACCGCGAACGGCCGCCGCCTGCCGGTTCCCGCCGACACGGCTGCGCGCGAAGGGCAGTCGGTGGTCTACGGCATCCGCCCAGAGCATCTCGCCGTCCGCGACGACGGCGTCGACGTCGAGGTCGTCGTCGTCGAGCCGACCGGGGCGGAAGTGCAGATATTCGCCCGCCTCGACGGGCAGCAGATCACGGCCGTGCTGCGCGAGCGGCTGTTGATGCGGCCGGGTGAGAAGGTGAGTCTCGCGCCCGACGTCGCTCACGTCCATCTCTTCGACAAGGGATCGGGCGAGCGCATCTGACGCTAGCCCCAGACCGAACGAGTGCCCAAAAGGGCCGCGGACAACAAGGGAGGAAAGAATGGGAATTTCAAGACGCGATCTTCTGCGTACGAGCGCCGGCCTCGCCGTCGGGGCCGCCGGAGCACGGCTCCTGCGCGGCACGCCGGCTTTCGCCGAAGACATGAGCTTCAAGCCTGAGGACGGCGCACAGCTTCGTGTCCTGCGCTGGTCGAAATTCGTACAAGGCGACGAGGATCAGTGGAACGCCAACACAAAGAAGTTCACCGAGGTGACCGGCGTACCGGTCAAGCTTGAGGCGGAATCCTGGGAGGACATTCGTCCGAAGGCGGCGGTGGCGGCGAATATCGGCTCCGGGCCGGACATCATCTTCGGCTGGTACGACGATCCGCATCTCTATCCGGAGAAGCTCGTTCCGGTGACCGACCTCGCCGAATACCTCGGCAACAAATACGGCGGCTGGTACGACGCGCCGAAGCGCTACGGCATGCGGGGCGACGAATGGATCGCGCTTCCGCTCGGCGCCGCCGGGGCACGCATGGTCTATCGGAAGTCCATGGTGAACGATGCCGGCTACGACGAGTTTCCGACCGACCCCGACAAGATCCTGGACATCGCGAAGAAGCTCCATACCAACGGCCACCCGATGGGCATGGCGCTCGGCCATGCGGTCGGAGACGGCAACGGCTGGACGCATACGGTGCTCTGGGGCTTTGGCGGCAAGATGGTCGACGAGGACAACAACGTCGTCATCAACAGCAAGGAGACGATCGCTGCGCTGAACTGGGTGAAGGAGCTTTACCAGTATTGGGTTCCGGGGACGCTTTCGTGGAACGACTCGAACAACAACAAGGTGTTCCTCGCCGGCGACCTCTCGGCCACCAATAACGGCATCTCCATCTACTATGCCGCGCTGAAATCCGACGATCCGAAAGTGCATGCCCTCGCCGACGACATCTACCATCAGGACATGCCGATGGGCCCGGTCGGCAAGCCGACCGAACTGCACCTCTGCACGCAGGGGATGATCTTCAAGTATTCGAAGTATCCGAACGCGGCGAAGGAATACCTCCGCTTCATTATGGAGAAGCCGCAATACGAAGCGTGGCAGGCCGCCTCGCTCGGCTACGTGTCGCATCCTCTTGACGCCTACAAGGACAACTCGGTGTGGCACGACGATCCGAAGGCCGTGCCCTATCGCGACGCAGTCAAGAACATGTTGTGGAACGGCTATTCCGGGCAGCTCGGCTATTCCTCCGCCGCCGCCATGGCCGACTACATCGTGGTCGACATGTTTGCCTCCGTCTGCGCCGGCGATGCGACGCCGGAGGAGGCGGCCGCGAAGGCTGAGAAGCGCTCCAACCGCTTCTACAAGGTCTGAGCCGTCCCGCAGGGTGCCGCCGCCACCGGCGGCACCCGACCGCGACGACGTGCGTCGCGCGGAAGGTGATGCGATATGGCCATTCATACTGAGGCGCTCCCGCTTCCGCTCCGGGTTGAGCGGCGGCAGCGGCTGCGCCAGCTGACCGGACACCGGAATTTTGCCGGCTTCTGGTTCATGCTGCCGGCGACTGCCGTCCTCGGTCTCTTCCTGGCCTATCCTCTCGGTCTCGGCGTCTGGTTGTCGATGACCGACACGATGATCGGCCGCGCCGGCCGGTTCATCGGCTTGGAGAATTTCACGGACCTCTGGGACGACAGCGTGTTCTGGCTGTCGGTCTACAACACCTTCCTCTACACGGTCGTCGCGTCGATCGGAAAGTTCGCGCTCGGGCTCTGGCTGGCGCTGCTTCTCAATCGCCACCTGCCGTTCAAGGCGCTTCTGCGCGCGGTCGTGCTGCTCCCCTGGATCGTGCCGACCGTTCTTTCCGCCATCGCCTTCTGGTGGATCTACGACAGCCAGTTCTCGATCATCTCGTGGACGCTTGAGCGCCTCGGGCTGATCGACCACTACATCGACTTCCTCGGTACACCCAACAACGCACGCGCCAGCGTCATCGCCGCCAATATCTGGCGCGGCATTCCGTTCGTGGCGATCACGCTGCTCGCCGGCCTGCAGACCATCCCTCAGTCGCTCTACGAGGCGGCGGTGATCGACGGCGCCACCGGCTGGCAGCGCTTCCGCTTCGTCACCTTCCCGATGCTGACCCCGATCATCGCCGTCGTGATGACGTTCTCGGTGCTTTTCACCTTCACCGACTTCCAGCTCATCTACGTGATCACGCGCGGCGGCCCGCTCAACGCTACGCACCTGATGGCGACGCTCTCCTTCCAGCGCGCCATTCCGGGCGGCAACCTCGGCTCCGGCGCTGCGATCGCCGTTTCCATGATTCCGTTCCTGCTCGGCGCCATCCTGTTCAGCTATTTCGGACTGCAGCGTCGCCGCTGGCAGCAGGGGGGAGGCGATTGATGGCGATGGGCGCGCGGCGGCTTCTCAGAACTGTCGTCATGCCCGGACTTGATCCGGGCATCCACTCCTGCGCGCTTCGCGCGATTGCGACAGCCGCGGAATGGAATGCCGGGACAAGCCCGGCAATAACGACATCTGTTGTGCGTGTCATTGGCACCTCTTCGGAGATCGCACCGTGAGCGTGACCGCCGAAGACGCGCGCGACGAAGCAGTGAAGCGCGAGCTTCCCTGGTCGCGTCGCCGCAAGCGCGACGATTCCGGCGGCATGGACTATTTGGAATCGCTTCCGCGCCGCGTGGTCACGCTCTACCTGCCGCTGGCGGTATTCCTCTTCGTGCTTCTCTTTCCGTTCTATTGGATGGTCGTAACGACCTTCAAATCGAACGACGAGCTCTACAACTTCAAGGACTTCACCCCCTATTGGGTGGCCCATCCGACGCTCGCGAACCTCCACAAGTTGTTCTTCGAGACCGACTATCCGCAGTGGCTCTGGAACACGATGCTGATCTCGGTCGCGGCGACCTTCATCTCGCTGGTCTGCGCGGTCTGTGCGGCCTACGCGATCGAGCGCGTCCGTTTCACCGGCGCGCGGATCACCGGGATGGTGATCTTCCTCGCTTATCTCGTGCCGCCGTCGATCCTCTTCATCCCGCTTGCGACGATGGTCTTCAAATACGGCCTCTTCGATTCGCCCTTCGCGCTGATCCTGACCTACCCGACCTTCCTCATTCCGTTCTGCACGTGGCTCCTGATGGGCTACTTCCGCTCCATCCCCTACGAGCTTGAGGAATGCGCGCTGATCGACGGCGCCTCGCGCATGCAGATCCTGATCAAGATACTGCTGCCGCTTTCCGTGCCCGGGCTGATCTCCGCCGGCATCTTCGCCTTCACGCTTTCTTGGAACGAGTTCATCTACGCTCTGACCTTCATCTCATCGACCGAGCACAAGACGGTGCCGGTCGGCGTGCTGACCGAGCTTGTCGAGGGCGATGTCTACCATTGGGGCTCGCTGATGGCCGGCGCGCTGATGGGGTCGCTGCCCGTCGCGGTGCTCTACTCGTTCTTCGTCGAGCACTACGTCTCCTCGATGACCGGCGCAGTCAAAGAGTAACGCCGCTCTCACGCTGCCAGATCCGGGGCACGTGACGGCTCGTCGCGTGTGCGCTCTCGCCGCACGGGAGGCGGCATGGAACGGTGCTAGATGCGCGGGCGGGCCGGGAGCGGCCCATGGTCAACCGAAATGCCAGGAATTCGAAGCCACCGCGGCATTCTCCTCCTTTGCGCAGGGCTGCTCGCGCTGCCGACGGTGGGGGTCATCTATTCGCCGACGCTCTATCGCCTGTTCTGTTCGGCAACCGGCTACGGCGGGACAGTAACCCGCGCGAGCGGCGCCGAGGCCGAGGCGGTCACCGGTGAAAAGGTCGACGTCAGTTTCGACGCCAATGTCGCGGATGGGTTGAAGTGGGAGTTCCGCCCCGAGCAGCGGCAGGTCTCGGCTGAGATCGGCAAGCCGACCCTGATCTATTATTACGCCAAGAATCTCTCCGACAAACCGATCGTGGCGCACGCGGTCTTCAATGTGACCCCGTTCCAGGTGGCGCCGTATTTCTTCAAGATCCAGTGCTTCTGCTTCACCGACGAGAAGCTCGGCCCGGGTGAATCGGCGCGGATGCCGGTGCTCTTCTATGTCGACAAGCACGTGCTTCAGGACAAGCAGGCGATGGCGCTCCGGCGCGTCACGCTTTCCTACACGTTCTATGGGGAGGGCGACGACCCCGGCCGCCTGGCACAGGCGCGCGACCTCGCCGCCGGATCGCAGGAGGAGGATGCCGCGGTGAAGAAGGACGGCGGCACGCAATTTGCCAACGATGCGCCGCGCGATTAGCGCAAGCGCGAACAGGAGCTGACATCGATGAGCGCGCGGACCAGACTGCCGTCACGAATTCTTCTTTGTCTCGCGGTTCAGCTCGCCGGCGCGGCCGCGCTTGCTTCGTCTGCCGATGCACACAGCTACAAGCTCGGCACGGTGGAGATCGGGCACATCTGGGGACCGCCGAGCGGCGCGTCGGGCGCTTCGGTCTACGGACCGCTTTTCCAATCGGGCCCCAAGTCCGACTATCTCACCGCTGCGAGCTCGCCGCTCGGCGATTCCGTCATCGTGCAGGACTCGCACGGCGCCACGCAGGACTGGGGTAACGGCCTGGAGCTTAAGCCGAACGAACCGGTGTCGCTCGCCGCCTTCGGCGACCATCTGCAGGTGATCGGCCTTAAGCATCCAGTGAAGGAGGGCGACTCCTTCCCGCTGACGCTGACCTTCAAGAACGCCGGGACGATCACCGTGAAGGTGCTGGTGCAGACCTCGCCGAGCGATTAGCCGCGCGCGAAGCGCGGGCGTTTTCGTTTGCGCGGGCTGAGCCGCGTGCCTACGTTTCGCGATGAAGCGAGGCGGCGCGCCGCCTCAAGGGAGCTTCTTCGATGAGCGAAACCCTCCAGGATACGCATCTTGACGTCCTCTCCACAGCCGAGCGCTGGCGCGGTGAGGGCCGCGACGTGGCACTTGCGACGGTGGTGGAGACTTGGGGCTCGGCGCCCCGCCCGGTCGGCAGCCACCTCGTGGTCGACGGCGAAGGAAATTTCGAGGGCTCCGTGTCGGGCGGTTGCGTGGAAGGCGCGGTCGTCGGCGAGGCGATCGACGTGATCGGCTCCGGCGAGCCGAGGATGCTCGAGTTCGGCGTCGCCGACGAGACGGCGTGGCGCGTCGGCCTCTCCTGCGGCGGGCGGATTCGGGTTTTTGTCGAGAAGGTGCAATAGGCGCACGTTCCGGAATTTCCTTGCCCCAGGCGGCGGATCGCTGCTGAATGCTGCCTTGAGCTGACGCTCGGGCAGGGGGCCTGGAATGCTGCGTCGTGCCGCCTGCGCCTGCGCATTTGCGACGCTGACGAGCGTCGCCGGTGCCGCCGATCTCCCACCTCCCGTTATGCTGCCTCCCGTTCTAACCGCGCCGGCCCCGCTCGCTTTCAACTGGAGCGGCTTTTATTTCGGCGGACACGGTGGCTGGGGCTTCGGGCAATCTCCTTTCGTCGACGGCCGCGTGATCGGCGGTCAGGTAGGCGTCAACTGGCAGAAGGACGCCTTCGTCGTCGGTGCCGAGGGAGACGGAAGCTGGGTCGACTGGCGGGGCACGGACGCCGTCGGCTCGCTGCGTCTGCGCGGCGGTCTGGCCTTCGACCGTTTCTTTGTCTACGCGACGGGCGGTGCCGCGTTTAAATCCTTCGACAATGTCGGCTGGACGGCCGGAACCGGCGCCGAAATCGCCATCAACCGGAATTGGACGGTCGGCGCCGAGTATCTCTATTACGAGTTCAAGGCCGGCGCCTCGGACGATTTCCGCGGTCGTGTCAGCTATCACGTCGGCGTGCCGAACGGCCCGGCTTTCGCCTTCCTCGCCGGTGGAGGGCCGATGCCCGCGGCGATGACGTCGCCAACGCCGATCGCATTCAACTGGACCGGCTTCTATGTCGGCGCGCACGGCGGCTACGGCTTCCCCGGCGGCGCCGGTCTTGGCGACGGCTACGAGGTCGGCGGCCAGACCGGCGTGAACAGTCAATATGGGCAGCTCGTTCTGGGCATCGAGGTCGACGGCGGCTTCGTCGATTGGGGGCCGGGGCATCACGGGATAGGCTCGGTGCGCGGCCGCGTCGGCTACGCGGTCAACCGCTTCCTGCCCTACGTCACCGGCGGCATGGGGATAGAGGATTCCGTCGGCTGGAGCGCGGGCGTGGGCGTCGACTACGCGCTCACCGATCATTGGAGCGTCGGCGTCGACTACCTGCACCACGATTTCATCGGCGGCGACCGCGCCGACGTGATCCGCGGGCGCTTGAATTACCTCTTCAACACCGTCAGCGGCCTTTGAGGTTTAGCTCGGGAAGATGCGCTCCGGCGCGCGGATCTTTCCCGCGTTACCGAGCTCGATCATGTAGCCGAAGTCCTTTTGCGTATCGAGATAGTAGTGCTCGTCCTCGTCGATCCTCCCCTGCTGGATGACGGGATAGCCGCGCTTCGCATAGTCGGCGACGGCCTTGGTGCAGTCAGGATAGTAGAGCTTCACGTGGTGGAAGCCTTCGCCGTGCTTCTCCAGATGCTCGTCGTAGATCGAGCGGCCTGAGATCGGCTGCATCAGCTCCACCTGACAGCCGAGCTTTTGGCCCATCGGCGTGACCGCGATCCAACAGGTGTGGTTCGCCGGCTGGCCGCGATAGACGTAGTTCTGGATCTTGCCCGGCTCGAACTTGTAAATGTGCCACGGCCCGACATTCGCGACCTCCATGTGCCGCTTCATCGCCGCTTCCAGATCGCGCACCACATAGGCGACCTGGATCACACCGCCCTCTTTCATGTCCATGGGCTCCTCCCGATTTGTCTGGTCCTTTGGGGGAAAGCATGCGGTCTTCGGCCGGAGCCGGCAAGTGCCGGACGCGCGAATCCAAAGCCCCCTCGCGGGCGGTGGCGGAAAGCCGCCGCCGGGTCTATTTAAGGACCGTGATATCCGAACGGGAATGGCGGTTCGATGAAGCTCGACATTTTGAAGGGGCTGAACGAAGCGCGGCGAGCGCGCCGCGCGGCAATCCTCGTCACCGACACGGCAAGCGGCGAAGAGCGCCTCGTCGCGGGCGCTGAGGCGGGGAAGGACCCGCTCGCTGGCGAGCTGGAAAAGCGGCTGCGCTCCGGCCGCTCCGGCATGCTGGAGGACGGTCACACCTTCCTGACGGTGCAGGTGCCGCCGCCGCGGCTCGTGGTGATCGGCGCGGTCCACATCAGCCAGGCGCTGGCGCCGATGGCGCGGCTTGCCGGCTTCGACGTGACCATCATCGATCCGCGCACGGCGTTTGCGACGCCGGAGCGCTTCCCCGACGTGCCGCTTCATCGCCGAGTGGCCGGAGGAGGCGCTGAAAGGCGTGCCGCTCGACGCCTTCACCGGGCTGATCGCGCTGACCCACGATCCGAAGATCGACGACCATCCGCTCCGCTCGGCCCTTGCCGCCGGCTGCTTCTATGTCGGCGCGCTCGGCAGCCGCAAGACGCACGGCAAGCGCGTAGAGCGGCTCACGGGGCAGGGTTCCTCGCCCGCGAGCCTTGAAAAGATCCATGCGCCGATCGGCATTGACATCGCCGCGCAGTCGCCGGCCGAGATCGCCGTCGCGATCCTGGCGGAGGTGATCGCTGCGCTGCGGCGCGGGCGGGCCGCAGAGCGGATCGCCGCTTGAGAAGCAGCCGATGAAGTTCGGGACGATTCCGCTTGACGATGCCGAAGGTGCGATCGCCGCGCACTCGATCCGGCATCGCTCCGGCGTCGTCAAGAAAGGCACGCGACTCGACGCCGCGCTGATCGTGCGCCTTCGCGCCGACGGCATCGGCGAAGTCGTCGCGGCGCGGCTTGAGCCCGGCGATGTGCACGAGGACGAAGCGGCGCGCCGTGTTGCCGAGGCGCTTTGCGGAAAGAACGTCCGCCTCGACGAGGCCGGCACCGGCCGCTGCAATCTCTACGCGGAGCAGGCCGGGCTCCTCGTCGTCGAGCGCGACAAGGTCGACGCGCTGAACCGCCTCGATCCCGGACTGACTGTCGCCACGCTCGAAGAGTTCGCGCCGGTCGAGGCGGGCCGCATGGTGGCGACGGTGAAGATCATTCCCTTTGCGCTGCCGGGGCCGGTCATCGACGAGGCCGGCGCGCACGCCCCCGCCCCGATCCTCTCCGTTGCGCCCTGGAAGGGGCTGAAGGTCGGGCTCGCAGCGACCACGCTTCCCGGGCTGAAGCCATCGGTCATGGACAAGACGCGGCGCGTGCTTGAGGAGCGGCTTGAGGCCGGCCGGCGCGGCGCTCCTCGATGAGGTTCGCGTTCCGCACGAAGCGGCGGCGCTTGCAGGCGCGCTCGCCAAGCTGAAGGACGAGGGCGCCGAGCTTCTGATCGCTTTCGGCGCCTCCGCCATCACCGACCGCGCCGACGTCATCCCCGCCGCGATCGAGAAGGCCGGCGGGCGCGTCCGCCATTTCGGCATGCCGGTCGACCCAGGCAATCTGCTCCTGATCGGCGAGCTCGGCGGGCGTCCGGTGCTCGGCGCGCCGGGCTGCGCCCGTTCTCCGGTCGAGAACGGTTTCGACTGGGTCTTGCAGCGCTTGCTTGCCGGACTAGAGGTCAGCGAGAACGACATCACCGGCATGGGCGTCGGTGGCCTCCTGATGGAGATCGTGTCGCGGCCGCAGCCGCGCGAGCCGATCGCGGAGGGCGGCGCGCGCGTCGCCGCAATCGTCCTCGCCGCCGGTCAGTCGCGTCGCATGCGCGGCCCGAACAAGCTGCTCGCCCGCTTCGATGGCGCGCCGCTCGTGCGTCGCGTCGCGGAGAGCGCACTCGCCTCGAAGGCCGATCCCGTCATCGTCGTCACCGGGCATCGTGCCGCCGACATTGCAAACGCGCTTGCCGGACTCGACGTGCAAATCGTGCACAATCCCGACTTCGCCGACGGCCTCGCGACGTCGCTCAAGGCCGGCCTCTATGCGGTGCCGGAAAGCGCGAGCGGCGCATTGATGCTTCTCGCCGACATGCCGGGGATCACCGGTCCGGTCATCGACCGGCTGATCGGTGCCTTCGAGGCGAAATCGGCGCCGGCGATCGTGCTTCCGACCGTCGACGGCAAGCGCGGCAACCCGGTTCTCTGGTCGCGCGCTTTCTTCCCGGAGCTGATGGCGGTCACCGGTGACACGGGGGCGCGGCACATTATCGCGCGCCACGAGGAGGCGGTTGAGCGGGTCGAAATCGGTGCAGCCGCTGCCGTCGACGTAGACACGCCCGAGGCGCTCGCCGAGGCGGGTGGCGTTCTCGTCGACTAGAAAATAGGCACGGGCATCCTGTCAGCACTCTCCGGCGGAGGCTGCTAAGATGCTGTAATCATTTGTTAATCATGGAACCGGAGTCTATCCTTCCTTATTGGAACCGCGCGGTTCCGCGCGCTGCCAGGAAGGAAAAGAGAATGCGCGAGCTCGACTTTCGCACCGTGTTCTTGAGCGATAACGCCGGCTACGGCCTCGCGACGGCAAGCATCCTCTACCACATGCCGGAGCGCCCGAAGCTCCTGCAGACCTTCGTCTGGCAGTTCTACGACGTGGCGCCGGACTACCCGCGGCTGATCAAGTTCCTTGATTTCTGGGTGGCCGAGATCGACGGCATCATTCATTCTGTCGAGGTGGCGCACAAACAGCTCGCGGCGGCCGCCGAGATCCGCAACGCCCGCTTCCACGGGCAATTGCACTAGGCGCTTCGCGGCCTGGCGCCTGCGAAGATGAGGGCGCCGTCAAGTGTGGAACAAGCTCTTTCCTAATGGCGCGTGCGATGCGGCTGACGCCTGAGCTTGTGGCGCTTGTTGCGCATGGGGTGCGCTCAGCCGAAGACTTCGCAACCCCACCCGGAACGAGCCTCGCGTCCGAAGCCGAGCAAAAGGCGACGATCGGCGAGATGCTCGCGCAGGGGCCGGCCGGCGGCGATGTCTGGCTTTTCGCCTTCGGCTCCCTGATCTGGAATCCGGCTCACGATTTCGTCGAAGAGCGGACCGGGGTCGTGCGCGGCTGGCACCGCTCGTTCTGCCTCGGATGGGATCGCTGGTTCCGCGGCGGCCCGGAGCGGCCGGGCCTCATGCTGTCGCTTGACCGGGGAGGGCAGGTGAAGGGCGTCGCCTACCGCCTGCCGCCCGACGCGATCGAAGCGAACATGATGCGGCTCTTTCACCGCGAGCTGCGCTTCCGACCGACCGCACACGTGCCGCGCTGGGTGAATGTCGCGACCGAGAAGGGACCGCTCCGCGCGATCGCCTTTGTCATCGACCGGAACGGCGGCCGCTACGTGGGCGGCCTCACGGACGAAGAGGTGGCCGATGCACTCGCGACGGCGGCCGGGCACCGCGGCTCGATGGCCGAGTACCTGCACAACACCGTCCGCCATCTGGAAGAGCGGGGTCTCCGCGACCGCCATCTCTGGCGCCTGCAGGAGATGGTCGCGGAGCGCATCGAAGCAGCCGCAGCGGACGGACACCGTCCGCCGCGCAGCGGGGAGTGACTCAGCCGCCCCGCCGCGTCATCGGTTAGAATTGAGCTGCTGCCGTCAGCTCTTGGCGGCGACGTTCACCAGCACCGGCTTGTCGCGATAGAGATCGGGGAAGAGCGCCTTCAGGTTCGCGATCTTCGGAAGGTCGTTGTACATGATGTAGAGGCTCTCAGGATGCAGCGTCGCGTAGTCCTGGTGATAGTCCTCGGCCGGGTAGAAGGCTTTGAAAGGCGAAACCTCGGTGGCGATCGGCTTGCCGAACACGCCGGTCTTGTCGAGCTGCGCGATGTAGTCTTTGGCGATTTCAGTCTGCGTCGCGTCGGCGACGAAGAGCGCTGAACGATACTGCGTGCCGACGTCGGGACCCTGGCGGTTCTTCTGTGTCGGATCGAGCGCGACGGAGAAGAAGACCTGCAGGAGCTTGCCGTAGCTGATCTGGCTCGGGTCGTAGGTGATCTGGACGGACTCCGCGTGGCCGGTCGTGCCCGTGCCGACGACCTGGTAGTGCGCGGTGTCGGCGTCGCCGCCGGAGTAGCCGGATACGGCCTTCGTCACGCCCTTCATGTGCTGGAAGACGCCTTGGATGCCCCAGAAGCAGCCGCCGGCGACGACCGCGGTCTCCGACCCCGGCGCCGAGGCAAGCGCCTCGTCATGCGTCGGAGCCGGCACGACCTGTGCCTCCTCTGCGGCGGCGGGTGGCAGGATGCCGCTCAACGGCACCAGCGCAATAATGGCGAGCACGGCGAGGGCAGGGGCGACGTAAGGCTGGATGGAGAAGGGCTTCCGGTCGGCTTTCATTGGTTGATCTCCCAGAGTTCTGGCGAATATTTGGAGTAACGGGCGTGAACAGGAAAGCGCCTCGCTTCGGAATCACCGCCTCTTGATTGCCGGTGTACCGGGCCCTTCAGACCACGACGATGGCCGCAACGAGCCAGATCGAAGCGATCGCGCGCGCGAAAAAGCCCCAGTCCTCCTTCTCCTTGAGAGAGCTTCGCCAGACGCCGACGAAGAGCGCGACGTTATAGGGGATCGGTGCCAGAAAGACCGCGAACGCCGCCGCCGTCGGCGCATGCGCCACAAAAAGCATGAGCATGGTGACGAGCGACGCGAGGTTGACGAGCGTGCCGACCGCAAGCATGTCGAGCCAAAGCACGCGCTTGAGCGGTAACGCTCCCGTGCAAAGGTCGCGAAAGTAGCGGATCACGGAGAGGGCAGCGTTGGAAGCGCGCGCCTCAAGCGTAGCGAGCGGCGGCGCGGGCGCGCGCCTTCGCAGCCTCTTCCTCGCGGTTCTTCGGCGGGCTCGTCGTCTGAAGCGCGTTGAGCAGACGGCGCGCGGCGGCGGTCACCTCGTCGACGGCGTTGTCGAAGGCACGCGCGTTCGCTCGCGACGGATGCTGGAAGCCAGAAAGCTTGCGCACGAACTGCACGGCGGAGGCGCGGACCTCGTCCTCCGTGGCCGGCGGCTCGAAGTTGAAGAGCGTGCGGATGTTGCGGCACATGTTGAGCCTCCTTGCACCTGCGGGGCGCGCGTCGGCGCTCCGGGGCTCGTGGCGTGGATGGCTCAAAAAATAGACCCTGCCGGCAGGCGCCGACAAGGCGCTCCGGCGGGGGCGGCTACCAGCGGAAATTGATCGAAGCGCGGGCGGCGTTGATCGGTCTCCGCTCGACCTCCTGCGCGACTGCGCCGAGCGAGCTCGATGTGCCGGCCGGCTGCAGGTTGTCGTTCAGGTGGAAAAAGCGGTACTCGGCGCCGACGCTCCAATGGTCGGAGAGCGCGTATTCGGCGCCCGCGCCGAGAAACCAGCCGAAGAGGATGTCGTTCTCGGACGCCGAGGCGGTGGCCGGTCCGCACGGTGCTACCGTGCAGTTGTCGACGGTCTTCGCGTCGGCGTTCAGATAGAAGGCGCCGACGCGGCCGAAGGCGAGGAAGCGGTCGTAGGCGAGGCCAGCTCGCACCGACATTCCGCCGTACCAGTCGGAGGAAAGCGATGTCTTCGTGTCGCTGCCGGGCGAGGCCGGATCGGTCGCCGAACCGTCAAGGGCCAGGGCCCCGGCTTCGCCGGAGAGTCCGAGCACAACCCAGCGCCATTGCCAGTCGACGCCGATCTCCCCGCCCGCGAGCGGCCCGTTGCTGCCGAGGCCGTAAGTGTTCGCGGCGTTGTAGGGGGTGCCGGTCGAATCGGCGAGCCCGCCGACTTTGAAATCCTCGGCGACGCCCCAGCCGCCGAACGCACCGACATGGAAGCCGGTCCAGAACTTCTCACTCGGAACGACCGACGGATTCAGATCGACGTAGACGGAGGTCGTCGGCGTGTAGGGCTGCAGCGGGACGTTGAACCCGAGCATGATGTCGTGGATGTTGAAGTTCTTGTAGCGGACCTTCGAGCCGTCGGAGAAGGTTCCGGATTCCGTGTCTCCGACCCAGCGGAAGCGATAGCCGACATAGGGGATGACGCGCCGCGAGAACCCGGTGAACGCGATTCCCGCCTCAACCGAAGGCGACGCCTTCCAATCCGTGCTCACGACCGATGTCGGCGTTCCCTCGAACTCGACCTCGGTCCTGACGCGGGTCGCGCCGATGCCGCCGCCGACATAGAAGTGCCCCCAGCCGAAATCGAGCACGTCGGCAAGAAGGCTAAGCCTGAGATCGACGGCCTGGAGATTGCCTTTGTAGTTCGGGGTGCCCCCGGGAACGACCGCGACATCGGTGTCGTGGCGAAAGCTCAGGCTGCTGTCGAAGACGGCGCTGAAGGGAACGCCCCACGCGGAGAACCGGTAACCGAGTCCGGCGCCGGCGCCGAAATATTCTTGCGGCTGGTAGGAGGTCTGGTGGCCGCCTGTCGCGCCGGGCGGCAGCGTGGCGAAGGAGCCGGGTGCGCTCGAGATGCCGCCGAGGAAATTGGTGCGCACGAACCAGTTGGTCTGGCCGGAGTCCGCCGGCAGATCGATTGCGAACGCCGCCGCCGGCAGAAATGCCGCAAGCATGGACGCGCACGCGCAAAACCGCTTCAACGACACCCCCTCGGCAGAGACGGTAGCGAAGCCGCACTGCGCCTGGAAAGCAACCCTAAACACGCCGTTCAGCGTGGCTTGGCCATGGCGGCGCCGCGATGTTGCGGCGGAAGCACAGGCGGCACCGGGAAGAGGCTTGCGATTCCGCTCGGAATGGCGTCGTCCATCCTGATATCGTGTCCACCAGGGCCCGCCGATGATCTCCGCCGCCTTCCTCCGCTACGTCGACAGAGCCCGAGAAGGGCGGCTTTCGCTCTGGCGCCTCGCTGTGGGCGTCGTGCTGATACTTTTCGTCTGGGTGCTGGTCACCCTCGCGGTGATGCTTCTCGGAGCGACACTCGGCGGATTCGGCTCGGGCAACGTGGATGCGCGCGCTGCCGTCAACAATTTTCTTGCCTCGCCGGAGGGCGTGGCGGCGGCCCTCACCACCTTCTTCGGCATGAGCTTCGGTGTCCTTCTCGCGGTCAAGGCCGTGGACCGTCGGCCGTTCGGCACGGTGCTCGGTGCTGAAGCTCGTCTGTCGTGGCGCGATTTCTGGCGCGGGCTCACAGCATCGCTCATCGCGTCGGCGCTCGGCGAGCTCGCGACCTACTTCGTCGATCCGTCGCTGCGGCGAAGCGCGATGAGCATCGGCGCCTGGCTTCTCTGGCTCGCGCCGCTCGCGCTTCTTCTCGGCGTGCAGGTCTCGGCGGAGGAGCTGATGTTTCGCGGCTACCTCACGCAGTCGCTCGCCGCCCGCTTCAAGAGCCCGCTCATCTGGGCGCTGATCCCGATCGCACTCTTCACCATCCTCCACTGGGACGCGCAGTCCGAGCCGTCGATGAAGGGGGCAATGCTCTTGAGCATCGGCGCTTTCGCGGTGCTCGCGACCGTGCTCGTCGTCAGGACTGGCAACCTCGGCGCCGGGGTCGGCGTGCATCTTGGGCTGAATTCCTTCGGCATCCTCATCGTATCACACATGAGCTGGCTCTCGGGCGGTGCGCTCTTCACGAGCCGTGCGCTCGACGCCGGCGGCTGGTCGGTGCTCGATGCATTACTCGTCGGGCTTCTGAGCGTCGCGAGTTTCCTTCTGATGGCGCTCTTCCTGCTTCATCCGCGCTCGCCGCTTAAAGCCGGCGCGGCTTGACCTTCCAGCGGCTGGAACCATCTCTTCAGTGGGTATCGGGCAGGGAGAGCACGATGAATATCGGCGAAGCGGCGCGGGCAAGCGGCCTGCCGACGAAGACCATCCGCTACTATGAGGAGATCGGGCTCGTCCGCTCGGATCGGCGCGACAACAACTATCGCGACTACTCCGAGAACGCGCTCCACAATCTGCGCTTCCTGAGGCGCGCCCGGGCGCTCGGCTTCTCGATCGAAGATTGCCGGCGGCTTCTCTCGCTTTATGCAGACAAGCGCCGTGCTAGCGCCGATGTGCGTCGGCTCGCTGAAGCGCATATCGGCGAGATCGACGCCAAGGTCGCCGAGCTGAAGGCGATGCGGAAGACGCTGTCGACGCTGGTGAACGCCTGCCACGGCGACCATCGCCCCGACTGCCCGATCCTTGAAGATCTCGCCGGCCGCAAACGCGCGACCGCATCGAATTGAGCCGGCCGCGATGGTCCACCGAACCGTTGTCGTCAACGACCGGATGCAGCAGGGCTATCGCTACGCGCTGACCGAGTTCAGCGGGGAGGAACTTCGATCCGGAATTCAAGCCGGAGCTGACGCCTGCAGAAATGCTGAAGCTCGGTGTCTTTGGCGGGAAGTACATGACGGACTGCCGAAACGAGTTTCCGGCGGCGTGGTTCAAGGGCGCGAGGCTCGCCGACGGGCCCGCGGACAAGGCGCTCAACTGCTTCGGCGTCGACGCCAGTCAGCCGCTTTCAGAGTGGCGACGGAAGGGCTGGATACATCCCGACGATCCGCGGGGCTGGTTCCAGTGGTATTGCCGCTATTTTCTCGGCAGGCGAATGCCGGAGGAGGACGCGCGACAGATCAAGCGCTGGAAGGCGATCCGCCGACACGTGGCGCAGATCCGAAAGAACTGCGAGCCGGGCGACATCTACTGCCGCCGACGGCAGCGCCAGGCGCTGCTCCATTGGGCATACGACAGCCGTAAGATTTGATGAGCAGGGCGCGCCGGCCTTCGGCCGCGCGCCTGCAACGACTACTCCGCCGGCTGAAGCACCGCCGCTTGCTTTGCCTTGTCGGACTTCTCGTCGCCCACCTTCGGCTGGTAGGCAGCGAGGAATACCTCGACGGCGCTCTTAACCGTGCGCTCGATCGTCTCCGGGGATGCGCGCGACAGCGCGCCGTAAAGCAGCGGCTTGATGATCCCGGTCTGCGCGAGATCGAGGAACTGGTTCGACGCGAGCGCGCAGTCGTCGATGGAAAGCACGCCCGCGCGCACCTGCGCCTCGAGATAGCGGGTGAGGTCGGCGACGCAGAGCGTCGGGCCGTCGCGGTAGAAGTCGGCCGCTACCTCCGGCATACGCTCGATGATCGCCATCACGGAGCGCTTCGCCCGGATCACGTGCGGGGCTGAGAGGAACGTGACGAAGTCGCGGCCAAGCCGCGTGAGCACGGCGGCGACGTCGTGGTCGGCCGGATCGGGCGCGAACTTCTGTTTCGAGCGCTCGTCGTGCATGAGCGCAGTGAACAGCCGCTCCTTGTTTTCGAAGTAGACGTAGAGCGTACCCTTCGACACGCCGGCGACGCGCGCGATGTCGTTCATGCTGGCGGCGTCGAAGCCGTGCTTCAGGAAGACCTTGCGCGCGCCCGCTAGAATCTGGCGGCGCTTGTGCGGGTCCTGCCCGGCGCCGCTCTCTTCACGCTTTGCGCTCGCTTCGGCGCTTGAAACGGAAATCTCCGTCATTGTCGCATTCCCTCATGTCTGGGCTTTGCCGCCCTATTTCTCCTTGCCGGCCCCCGACTTTTTGACCTTCCGAACCCTCTGACGAAACTATGACGAAACGGCCCGGAAACAAGCATCAACAAAATTTGTGACCGAACCGTTCGGTTCGATCTTGAAATAGATCATCCGATGGTCCATTTCAAGCGCCGTGACCGAACCGTTCGGTTCGATAGCTAAACTTCCGCTCCGCTAAGCCCAGGAGGGGCAAATGGCCAAGGTTCTCGTGAATGCCGGCGGCGAGACGTCGGGAAACCGCGGCGAGAGTGCAGATTCGGCCTCGCACCGGCTGCCGGAGGAGCTGATCCCTCGCTCCGAGAGCGAGCTGCCGCTTGCCGATGAATCGCCAGCGATCGCGCCCGAGCTCCGCCCGGAGCTTCCCGCGCCCGTGAGCCCCTCCGTCGCGCCAAGGCGGGGAAGGGGGCGCAAGATCCTGGTGATCGGCGCCCTGCTCGCAGCAGTCGGTGCGGGGTCATTTTATGGCCATGACTGGTGGGCGCGCGGGCGCTTCATGGTCTCCACCGACGACGCCTATGTCGGCGCGGACACCGCGGTGATCGCTCCGAAGGTCGCCGGTTACATCAAGTCCGTTCCGGTTGCCGACAACTCTCGCGTAACGGCGGGGACGCCGCTGCTTGTCATTGACGATTCCGACTATCGCATCGCGTTTCAGCAGGCCGAGGCACAGGTCGCCGCGCAGCAGGCCGCGATCGCGCGCATCGGTCAGCAGATCGCCGCGGGTAGCGCGCAGGTGACGCAGGCGCATGCAGAGGTCGCTTCCGCGGAAGCGGGTGCGGCGAACGCGAAGCTCGAATACGACCGGGCAGTGGCGCTCGCCGGGAAGTTCGTCGGGACGCAGCAGGCGGTCAATTCTGCGAATGCGGCTTTGTTGCAGGCGAACGCCCAGGTCGATGCGGCGAACGCCGGCCTTTCGACGGCGGAGGCCAACGCCGCGGTGCTCCTCGCGCAGAGGGCGGAAGCGGGAAAGGTCCTCGACCAGGACAATCTCGTCGCCGACAAGGCGAGGCTCGATCTCGACCACACGATCGTGCGCGCGCCCTTTGACGGCGTCGTCGGCAACCGCGCGGCGGAGACCGGCGAGTACGTTCAGCCCGGCACAAGGCTGATGGCGCTCGTGCCGCTGCAGGACATCTACGTCGACGCGAACTTCAAGGAGACGCAGCTTCAGGACGTGAAGCCCGGTCAGACGGCGAACATCTCCATCGACGCGTATCCCGACCACGACATCAAGGGCACGGTCGCGAGCGTCGCGCCGGCGTCGGGCTCGGTCTTCAGCCTGCTGCCTCCCGACAACGCCACCGGCAATTTCACCAAGGTGGTGCAGCGCGTCCCGGTCCGCATCCGCGTGCCGGCGAGCGTCGCCGCCGAAGACCTGATCCGCCCCGGCATGTCGGTGGTGGTTGCGGTCGATACCCGCACCGGCACCGAGTCGGTGGCGGCGCGCTAGCCGCTTTCGCGAGGAGGGCAGCCATGTCCGACGCCTCGGTCAACATCAGCGATCCCCCGATCCCGCCGCGCCGCATCGCCGCCTTCGTGGTGCTTGCGGTGGGGATGTTCATGGCGATCCTGGATATCCAGATCGTCGCCTCGTCGCTCTCCGAGATTCAGGCCGGGATCTCGGCGAGCGCCGACGAGATATCGTGGGTGCAGACATCGTACCTCGTCGCGGAGATCGTCATGATCCCGCTGACCGGCTTCCTCGGCCGCGCCTTCTCCACGCGCTACCTCTTCGCGATTGCCGCGGGCGGCTTCACGCTGGCGAGCATCGGCTGCGCCACCGCGACCTCGATCAACGAGATGATCGTCTGGCGCGCTCTGCAGGGGTTCATCGGCGGCGCCATGATCCCCTCCGTCTTCGCGGCGGCCTACACGATCTTTCCGCGCAGCCGCCAGGGCATGATCTCCGCCGTCGTCGGATTGATCGCGACGCTCGCGCCGACGGTGGGCCCGACGGTGGGCGGCTATCTCACCGATCTCTTCTCGTGGCACTGGCTGTTCCTGGTGAATGTCTTCCCCGGCATCGCGGTGACGATCGGGACGCTCATCCTCGTCGACTTCGACAAGCCGGACTTGAAGATCCTGAGGAACTTCGACTTCGTCGGTGTCGCGACGCTCGCCGTCTTCCTCGGCAGTCTCGAATATGTGCTGGAGGAAGGGCCGTCGAACGACTGGTTCGACGACCGCAGGATCGTCACCTTCGCGGTCCTGTCGGCTGTCGCCGGCGTCGCCTTCTTCGCCCGCGCGCTGACCGCCCGCGAACCGATCGTCGACCTCAGGGCCTACCTCGACCGCAATTTCGCGACCGGATCGCTGTTCATCTTCGTGCTCGGCATCGGGCTCTACGGCCTCGTCTATCTCTACCCGGTCTATCTTGCGCGCGTGCGCGGCTACGACGCGCTGCAGGTCGGCGAGACGATGTTCGTGACCGGCCTTTTCATGTTCCTGACCGCGCCGATCAGCGGGCGCATCGCGCAAAAGGCCGATCCGCGCGTTATGATCGCGGTCGGGCTCGGGCTGCTCGCAATCTCCTGCCTGGAGCTCGTGCCGATCACGCACGATTGGGCATTCGCCGAGCTCTTCATCCCGCAGGCGGTGCGCGGCGTCGGGCTGATGGTGGCGATGATCCCGGTCTCGATGCTGGCGCTCGGCACGCTGCCGCCCGAGCGGCTGAAGAACGCCTCCGGCCTCTTCAACCTGTTGCGGAATTTCGGCGGCGCCGTCGGGCTCGCGGTCATCAACACGCTGCTGAACGACCGCTGGGATCTCCACATCCAGCGCCTGCACGAGGCGGTGACCTGGAGCCGCGAAGCAGCGAACGAGCGCTTCGCCAATCTCGCGCAGCACCTTTCCTCCGCGCTCGGCTCCGACGCCGACATGGCGGCGCTGAAGTCGTTGACGATGACGGTCCGGAGCCAGGCGCTGGTGATGGCCTTCTCCGACATCTTCCTGATCCTGGCGGTGCTTTTCTTCGCCGTGCTGCTCTTCGCGCCGCTGGCGCAAAGGCCGATGGCAAGAGCGGCAGCGGGGCATTGAATCAGCCGGTGGACTCTGTCTTTTCCAGCCGTTCTTCAAGGTCTTGCACTTTCCAGGCATCGACTGGCGCTAAGCGACCTGAGCTCTGAAGCGTCCGCACGATCGCGAGAGCAGCGGAGTAGTGATCCGACGCCGAGTAGCCGGCCTCCGCCAATTTCACATGCGACGTGGCAAGGTCCATCTGCCATTGCGCATTGCCCGGGTCGGCGGCGGCGAGGCGCTCGGCGATGGCGAGGCCCGCCTCGTAGCTTTCGAGCGCGCCGGCGAGATTGCCTTGCGCCCTGCACACGTCGCCGATCCTGTTGTGGCTGACGGAGAGGTCGCGCTGCCATTCCGAATTGCCCGGATCGGCGGCGGCGAGGCGCTCTCGGCGGATCGGCGAGGCCCGCCTCATAGCTTTCGAGCGCGCCGGCGAGATTGCCTTGCGCCACGCGCACGTCGCCGATCCTGTTGTGGCTGACGGAGAGGTCGCGCTGCCAGCCGGAATTGCCCGGATCGGCGGCGGCGAGGCGCTCGCGGATGGCGAGGCTCGCCTCATAGCTTTCGAGCGCGCCGGCGAGATTGCCCTGCGCCCTGCGCACGTCGCCGATCCTCTCGTGGCTGACGGAGAGAGATCGGTCGTCTCCAACTCGCGCGGCTGCTGCCGCGGCCCCACGATAGGCGTCCAGCGCTGCTCCAAGTCTGCCAATCGTGCGGCTCACATCGCCAAGCAGGCCGTGCGCATACACATTTTCTGGATCCAGTCGGCACGCCTCTTGATACGCCGCAATCGCCCGCGTCGTGCTGGTAGGTAGCTTCGAGGATGTTGCCCTCCTCGACCGCAAGCCGTGCTTCGCCGCGGGCGCGCGAGACGCGCTCCTCGGCCTGGTGCCGTCGCTCGGCTCGTAGATGGGCGACGGCTCCTTCAATGTCGAGTTCAGCCAGTCTGGCGCGCGCTGACGCGGATGGCGTGATCTACCGCCTCACCGTCATTTGACGGCGCGACGGGGTCGCGGGCGCGTGTGAGGAGGGCCTCGACCGCCGAACGGATAGCCTGCTCTTAACGGTCCGGCGAAACATTCGAATCGTGGCCGACCGCATCGAAGAGCGGCTGCAGATGCTTCGGATCGACGCCCCGTTCGAGCGCGATCACCGACATCAGCTCGTTGTGACGTCGCTCGGCGGCTTCTTCGGCGTGGTTGAATTCCGCGAACACCTTCTCAAACGAAAAGCTCGTTTCGCTGCTGAGACGCATTGCCCCGCGCTCGTGCATCTGACGGTTGCACACTGACAAAGCGGCATCGTCGGCTCAAGGCGTAAGCGGACGTGTCGCCGTCCTCGTTCTTCGCCCTTTGCCTCCGGTGCCGCACTGCGGTATGTGTATCTCCATCATGGCTGAACTCACCTGAAGGCGGCGGGGGGTTCTGCGCGTCCGCTTTCTCCACACCTCACGGTCTTCCGGCCGCTGATCACGATGGTGATGTCCATCGTGCACCGGATTACCGGTGTCGCACTCTATTTCGGCATGCTCTTCCTCGCCTGGTGGCTGATCGCGGCCGCGACCGGGCCGGGCGCCTTCGTCAATGCCTCGCCTTCTTTCAGTCCCACCTCGGCAGGCTCATCCTCTTCGGCTTCACCTGGGCGCTGGTCCACCACATGCTCGGCGGCATCCGGCACCTGATCTGGGACACCGGCGTCGGCTTCGACCCGCGGACGGCATCGATGTTCGCCTGGGCGACGCTCGTCGGCTCCGTCGTGCTGACCTTGGTCGTCTGGATCATCGGGTATGCGCTGAGATGAAGTCGATCCGCACGCCGCTTGCCGAGGTCCGCGGGCTCGGCTCCGCCAAGAAGGGGACGGGCGAGTTCGTCGTGCAGCGCGTGACCTCGGTTGCGCTCGTCATCCTGCTTACGCTTTTCATCGTCATTTTGGTCGCGCTGATCGGCGCGCCTTACGACGTGGTGATCATGACGCTATCGTCTCCCATCGTCGCGCTGATCATGCTCGCCGGAGTTCTGGTGACGGTCGTCCACATGCGGGTCGGCATGCAGGTCATCATCGAGGACTACGTGCACGGCGAGATGCTGAAGGTCGCGGCGCTCGTCGCGAACTCGCTGTTCTCGTGGGGCATCGGGCTGATCGCCGCCTTCGCCTTGCTCAAGATCGCCTTCGGGGCCGTCTGATGGCTGGGAACGGCAAGGGCAACGGCAGCGCACCCGCCGTCAACGGCCGCGCCTATCCGGTCACCGAGCACCAGTTCGACGTCGTCGTCGTGGGCGCCGGCGGCTCGGGGCTTCGCGCCGTCGTCGGCGCCAGCGAGGCGGGGCTGAAGACCGCCTGCATCACCAAGGTCTTCCCGACGCGCTCGCACACGGTCGCCGCGCAGGGCGGCATCGCCGCCGCGCTCGGCAATATGGGCCGCGATGACTGGCGCTGGCACATGTACGACACCGTGAAGGGGTCGGACTGGCTCGGCGACCAGGACGCGATCGAGTATCTCTGCAAGAACGCGCCGCAGGCCGTCTACGAGCTTGAGCATTGGGGCGTGCCGTTCTCGCGCACCGAGGCCGGCACCATCTACCAGCGCCCGTTCGGCGGCATGACGACGGAATACGGCAAGGGCACCGCGCAGCGCACCTGCGCCGCGGCCGACCGCACCGGCCACGCGATGCTCCACACCATGTACGGGCAGTCGCTCCGCCATTCGGCCGAGTTCTTCGTCGAATATTTCGCCATCGACCTTCTGATGGACGGCGGCGCCTGCCGCGGCGTCGTGGCGCTTTCCCTCGACGACGGCACGGTCCACCGTTTCCGCGCCCATAAAACGGTGATCGCGACCGGCGGCTACGGCCGCATCTATTTCACCTGCACCGGCGCGCACACGCAGACCGGCGACGGCAACGCCATGGTGCTTCGCGCCGGGCTGCCGCTGCAGGACATGGAGTTCGTGCAGTTCCACCCGACCGGCGTCTACGGCGCCGGCATGCTGATCACCGAGGGCGCGCGCGGCGAGGGCGGTTATCTCTCGAATTCCGAAGGCGAGCGCTTCATGGAGCGCTACGCGCCGTCGGCCAAGGACCTCGCCTCGCGCGACGTCGTCTCGCGCGCGATGACGGTCGAGATCCGCGAGGGGAGGGGCGTCGGCAAGGAGCGCGACCACATCTTCCTGCACCTCGAGCACCTCGATCCGGCGGTCCTGCACGAGCGGCTCCCCGGCATCTCCGAATCCGCGCGAATCTTCGCGGGCGTCGACGTGACGCACGAGCCGATCCCGGTGCTCCCGACCGTGCACTACAATATGGGCGGCATCCCCACGAACTATCACGGCGAGGCGCTGACCAAGGCCGGCGGCGATCCCGATGCGGTCGTGCCCGGGCCTGATGGCGGTCGGCGAGGCGGCGTGCGTCTCGGTGCACGGCGCCAATCGGCTCGGCTCGAACTCGCTCGTCGATCTCGTCGTCTTCGGGCGCGCCGCCGGCGTGCGCTGCGCCGAGACGATCGCGTCGGGCGAGCGCCATCCGGAGCTGCCGAACGATGCAGACGAGATGGCGGTCGAGCGCCTCGATCGCGCCCGGAACGCAAGCGGCGGAACGCCGACCGCCGAGCTCCGCAGCCGCATGCAGAAGGTGATGCAGGAGAACTGCGCCGTCTTCCGCACCGGCGAGGTGCTTGACGAAGGGCGCGCGCGGATCGGCGACGTCTGGCGCGCCTCCGACGATGTCCGCACCTCGGACCGCGGCCTGATCTGGAACACCGATCTGATCGAGACGCTGGAGTTCGACAATCTCGTCGCGCAGGCCGTGGTCACGATGGAATCGGCGGCGAACCGCACCGAGAGCCGCGGCGCGCATGCGCGCGAGGATTTTCCCGACCGCGACGACAAGAACTGGATGAAGCACACGCTCGCTTTTGCGGACGTGGAGAAGAAGCGCGTTCGCCTCGACGACCGCCCGGTGCACACCTACACGCTCACCAACGACATCAACTACATCGAGCCGAAGGCGCGCGTCTATTAGAGCCGACGCGCGGAGGAGGACTTAGGATGCGTTGCAGTTTTGCGCTGGCGGCGGGATTGCGCTCGCCTTATCGAGCGGTGCTTTTGCTTCCGATCGCGACAGCATCATCGAGTCCTGCCACACCCGGCTCAATGCGCCGGAGCGCACCTGCGGCTGCATGGCCGACAAGGCGATCGCCGAATTCAATACGCGGGAGCTCGCATTCTTCATGGCGATCATGGCGCGGGGCGTGGCCGGCGCGATGACCGCGGCGCCGGCCGGATTGACGCAGAGTGAAATGGCGCACGTTGCAAACAGGGTGTCGGTGCTGCCTGCGGAGTGCGTCGCAGGATAGCGCCGCGGGTTGCTGAATGAGCGGGAAGAACGCGGCGCCTGCCGCCCTCGCCGGCTATTCGCGCCGCTCGTTGCCGGAGAAACTCGGCTACAAGGCCGGCCAGCACGCGCTCTTCATCGCACTGCCTGAGGGCCTGTCAGCGCTCGCCGCCAGCGTGCCTTTCGCGGCGGTCGAGAAGAAGGCGCGCTGGCGCGTCGCGCTTCCCTCGAAGCGCTTTGACCTGATCCACGCCTTCACGACCGAGAAAGCCGAACTGGACAGCGGCCTCGTCGCGCTGCAAAACGCACTGAAGCCGGATGGGATGATCTGGGTGTCCTGGCCAAAGAAGGCGGCGAAGGTCGCCACCGACATGAGCGAGGATCGCGTGCGCGATGCGGCGCTGAGGCTCGATCTCGTCGACGTCAAGGTCGCCGCGGTTGACGATATCTGGTCCGGCTTGAAGCTGGTGATTCGCAAGGAGCGGCGATAGCGCCGCACGAAACGGGGGCTCCAATGGCGCAGTTCGCCCTTCCGAAGAATTCCCGCATCGGCGCGGGAAAGGCTTGGCCGAAGCCGGCCGGTGCCTCGAGCCAGCGCGAGTTCCGCGTCTATCGCTACAACCCGGACGACGGCGCAAATCCGCGCATGGACACCTATTTCGTCGACACCGGCGACTGCGGGCCGATGGTTCTCGACGCGCTCAACTGGATCAAGAACAAGGTCGACCCGACGCTGACCTTCCGCCGCTCCTGCCGCGAAGGCATCTGCGGCTCCTGCGCCATGAACATCGACGGCATGAACACGCTCGCCTGCACCAAGGGCTACGGCGACATCAAGGGCACGGTGAAGATCTACCCGCTGCCGCACATGCCGGTGGTCAAGGACCTCGTGCCGGATTTGACGCGGTTCTACGCGCAGCACGCCTTCATCGAGCCGTGGCTGAAGACGGTCTCGCCGACCCCGCAGAAAGAGCGGCTGCAGAGCCACGACGACCGCGGCAAGCTCGACGGGCTCTACGAGTGCATTCTCTGCGCCTGCTGCTCGACCTCGTGCCCGAGCTATTGGTGGAACGGCGACCGCTATCTCGGACCGGCCGCGCTTCTGCAGGCTTATCGCTGGCTAATCGATACGCGCGACGAAGCGACCGGCGAGCGGCTCGACGATCTTGAGGATCCGTTCCGCCTCTATCGCTGCCATACCATCATGAATTGCGCGCAGACCTGTCCGAAGGGTCTCAATCCGGCGAAAGCGATCGCCGAGATCAAGAAGATGATGGTGGCGCGGCAAGTCTGACGCTGCGCCGACCGCACCCGCCGAGCCACGAAAACCGCCGCGCCCGGTTTGAGCGCGGGTGTGCACAATGCATGATACAATCGAAGATTGAGGATAAGTGCAACTGCAAAATGTTGCCGTGCGGAATGCGAAAACAATTACTTTTGGATGCAGTTTATACTGATGGTAAGCTAAGTGCGACTTTAGCAGCAGTCAAAAGTTACATTTGAATATTGCAGACATTATCTGGCCTGATAAACCACCTAGACGGGGCAGGCGCCGTTGGGGGGTGGACAAAATGAATGTCATCGATCACCTGGGGCTCCAAGTCAGCGACTATGCCCGCGCGCTTCGCTTTTATTCGCAGGCGCTGGCGCCGCTCGGCATCACCGTTGTGATGCGCGTCGGCAAGGAAGAATCCGGCGGCTATGAAGGCGCCGGCCTCGGGCGCGGCGGCAAGCCCTCCTTCTGGATCAGCGGCGGCGGACGCACGATGCCGCGCGTGCACGTCGCCTTCGCCGCCGAGAGCCGCGAGGCGGTCAACCGCTTCTTCGAGGCAGCGCTCGCCGCGGGCGGCGCTGACAACGGCGCACCGGGAATTCGCGCGCACTACCATCCGGACTACTACGGCGCCTTCGTGCTCGACCCTGATGGCCACAACATCGAAGCGGTCTGCCACGCGCCCGGTTGAGCCGT
Source organism: uncultured Alphaproteobacteria bacterium (assembly GCA_963761005.1). Taxonomy (GTDB): domain Bacteria; phylum Pseudomonadota; class Alphaproteobacteria; order Rhizobiales; family Afifellaceae; genus DASWJZ01. The sequence continues at coordinate 174,253 of CAVXFK010000008.1, read as the reverse complement.
CGCCCTTGCGCTTTTGAAGGAGTGCGGCACAGAAAGCCGCATGACCTTCCTCGGCATCGACCTCGGCACCTCGGCGTTGAAGGCGGTGCTGGTCGACGACTCGCAGGTCGTCCTGGCCGCATCCTCGATACCCCTGCAGACGAGCACGCCGCATCCGGGCTGGTCGGAACAGGATCCGCGCGATTGGCGGCGCGCGCTCGATGCCGCAATCGCTGCGCTTCGCGTCGCTGACCCGGCCGCTCTCCGCGCCGTCCGGGCGCTCGGGCTGTCGGGCCAGATGCACGGCGCCGTCCTTCTTGACGATTCCGGCATGCCGATCCGTCCGGCGATCCTCTGGAACGATGGGCGCGCGACCAGGGAATGCGCTGCGCTTGAGACGGCTGTTCCGGACTTGCCTGAGATCGCCGGGATACGGGCGATGCCCGGCTTCACCGCGCCGAAGCTTCTCTGGCTGAAGGCGCACGAGCCAGAACACTTCGCACGGATCGTCAAGGTTATCTCGCCGAAGGACATTGTGCGGCTCTGGCTGACCGGCAAGATTGCCACGGACCTGTCGGACGCAGCCGGCACCCTGTGGCTCGACGAGGCGGCGCGGGACTGGTCAGATTCGATTCTGAACGCCTCGGGCCTGAGCCGCGCCGTCATGCCCGCGCTGCGAGAGGGGCCGGAACCGACCGGGCACGTTCGCGATGCGGTTCTAAGCGAGTGGGGGATCGACGGACCGGTCGTCGTCGCCGCCGGCGCCGGCGATGCCGCCGCCGCCGCGATCGGCATCGGGGCGGTTGAGGACGGCGACGCTTTCATCTCGCTCGGAACCTCCGAGCAGTTCTTCGTCACCGACGATCGCTATCGCCCGAAGCCCGAAGCGCTGCTTCACGCCTTCGCACATGCGCTCCCAGGGCGGTGGTTCCGCATGGCGGCAATGCTGAACGGTGCCTCGTGTCTTGATTTCGTTGCGCGGCTCGTCGGGGAAAGCGACATCGCGGCGCTGCTCGAACGCACTGAAGCAGCTTACCGCGGGCCATCGCGCGTCCTCTTCCTCCCTTATCTCTCCGGCGAGCGCACGCCGCACGACGATCCCAACGCACGCGGCGTCTTTGCCGGGCTTGATCTCGACGTCGGCGCGCTCGATCTCGTGCAAGCAGTGCTGGAGGGCGTCGCCTTCTCGCTGCTTGAGGCGCGCGGTCTGATGGAGGAGGCGGGTGTCAGGCTCGAAAGCGCAGGCGCCGTCGGGGGCGGGGCGCGGAGCCGCTTCTGGATGCAAGTCGTCGCCAACGTCCTCGGCATTCCGATCGTCCGCTATGCGGGAAGCGAGACCGGTCCGGCCTTTGGCGCCGCGCGCCTTGCGCGGATGGCGCTCACCGGCGAGCCGCCAAGCGCCATATGCGCGAAGCCGCCGGTGCGCGATGTCTCCGCGCCGGATCGCACACTGACCGCCGCCTACGGCGAGCGCTTCGATCTCTACAAGCGGCTCTATCGCGGGCTCAGGTCGGCGTTTCGTCCCGAACGCCCTCTTTGAAGAGCACCTCGCGGTCACGCGAGAAGTTGGCAAGGAGCGGCAGGCAGGCGCCGCCGATTGCGCGCGCGCCTGAGCCGACCGTTCCCTCCATGACAGAGACCGGTGACAGGCCCTGACGATCGAAGCGCTCGATTGCACGCACCGTCTCCGCCGCGATGCGGCGGCGCACCTCCGTCGGAAAAGCGCCGTCGATGATCACCGCTTCAAAATCGATGACGGAGATCGCTGCGACTGTCGCCGCGGCGAGGCTGGCCGCCGAGGCTTCGATCCACCGGTCAAGCTCCGGGCCGACATCGCCCCAGTCGTCAGGCGAACGCGAGAGCACAGCCGGATCGCGGCCGGCTGCGATCATCTCTTTTTCCAGGACGTAGATCGAAGCGCAGCGGATCAGCTGCTGCGGCGTCGCGCTGCCGTCGGCACCCTTCGCCGGCACTGGCAGCGATCCGAGTGCGCCGGCATTGCCGGTCCGTCCGGGATAGAGACTGCCGTTCAAGACGACGCCGCCGCCGACGAAAGAGCCGATGAAGAAATAGAGGAAATCGAGCGCGTGACCGGGGTTGCCGAACACCAGCTCCGCACCGCAGGCCGCCGTCGCATCGTTGCAGAAATAGACCGGCAGATCGCAAAGATCGGCGATCTCCCGCTTGATGTCGAAATGCCGCCAGCTGTCGAGGACGGCGCGCGGAGCGCCGATCTGCTCCTCCCAGTTCCAAAGCTCGAATGGCGCTGCTATGCCGATCCCGGAGATGCGCGCGCGGCCTCGTCGCGGCAGAGCATCGACGACGGTTGAGATCGCTCGCGCCGCGAATTCGCGGATGCCGTCCGGCGTCGGATAGCGACAGGGCTCGCGCAGGTTTCTGAGCGGCCGGCCGAGAAAGTCGAGAAGCACGAGGTCGGTCGAGCGCCGCCCGATCTTGAGGCCAAGGAAGAAGGCGCCGTTCGGATTGAGCGAGAAGGGGACCGAGGGCTGGCCGACCTTGCCGCGTTGCGGCGCCTCCTTCACGACCAAGCCATCGGATTCAAGCTGCCGCATGATGACGGTGATCGTTTGCGCCGAGAGTCCGGTAAGCCTTGCGATCTCCGCCTTCGACGCGCTTCCCTGTCGGCGGATCAGCGAGAGAACGAGGCGCTCGTTATAGAGCCGGACGCCGCTTTGGTTTGTGCCGCGGCTCGGATCGACCGCCCGCTGCCTCGCGGCATCGGCCGCCGCGCTCTGCGGCTTCAAGGCGTCCACGTTTCCTCCGACTTTTTCTTTTCGGGCGCGATTGTCGCGGCGCCGTTTCGCGTGTCAACGACTAAATCATTTGGATTGATCTATTGACTTCGCACGGCCTTGGTATGAGGCTTGAAGGGCGAGGGGTTGCCGGCCGTGCGGTGGGCTCGCCTGCCCGCTGTGACGGATAAGAACAAAGCACCCGTCGGCGTGAAGTTTCGATTTAGGGAGGATTTCGTGAACAGAAAGATCCGCTTACTCAGCTTGGCGAGCGCTCTCGCCTTCGGCCTCGTCGGCACCGCGTCGGCAGCCGACATCGTGGGCCTCATCACCAAGACCGAAGGCAATCCGTTCTTCGTCAAGATGCGCGAAGGCGCGCAGGAGAAGGCCAAGGAACTCGGCATAACCCTGCAGAGCTATGCCGGGAAGTACGACGGCGACAATGACAGCCAGGTGGCCGCGATCGAGAGCCTTATCGCTGCCGGCGCCAAGGGCTTCGCCATCGTGCCCTCCAACTCTTCGGCGATCGTCCCGACGATCAAGAAGGCGCGCGACGCCGGTCTGATGGTCATCGACCTCGACACGCCGCTCGAGCCGATGGACGCGGCCGACGCCACCTTCGCCACCGACAACCGCAAGGCCGGCATGCTGATCGGCGAGTGGGCAAAGGCCACGCTCGGCGACAAGGCGGCTTCCGCGAAAATCGCTTTCCTCGATCTCAGCGTGAACCAGCCGACCGTCGACTATCTGCGTGACCAGGGCTTCATGCAGGGCTTCGGCATCGACGTGAAGGATCCGAACCACTACGGCGACGAGGACGACGCTCGCATCTGCGGCCACGAGATGAGCTCGGGCGCCGAAGACGGCGGGCGCACGGCGATGGAGACGCTGCTGCAGAAGTGCCCCGACGTGAACGTGATGTACACGATCAACGAGCCCGCCGCGGCCGGTGGTTATGAGGCCATCAAGGCAGCCGGCAAGGAAGGCCAGGTGCTGGTCATTTCGATCGACGGCGGTTGCCCAGGCGTGAAGAACATCCAGGCCGGCATCATTGGCGCCACCTCGCAGCAATATCCGCACAAGATGGCCTCGATGGCGCTTGAAGCGATCGCCAGCGGCAAGCTGCCGGACGGTGTGGAGAAGGGTGGCTTCTTCGACACGGGCGCGACGCTGATCACCGACAAGCCGGTCGAAGGCGTGCCCTCGATCTCGACCGAAGAGGGCTTGAAATTGTGCTGGGGCTAATTCCCTTACGCACGAAGAGTACCTAGACTGGCACGCATAAGAAGAAGGAGAGCAACCCGAAACGGTTGCTCTCCTCGATGTGTGTGAGGAAATGTCGGGGGAGGGCATGAACAGCGCCAGCGATCAAACGGCCCGCGTCGGAGCCGCCGAATACGAGAGCGCCCTCCCGACCGACCAGAGCGTCGCCTCCTTCGAGGAGGAAAGCCGCGGCCCGCTGCTGCAGCTGCAGCACTTCCTGCACAGCTATCCGACGGCGATCCCCTTCATCGTCCTGCTGCTCGGCTTGGCCATCTTCAGCGCCCTGGTCGGCGAGCGCTTCTTCGCGCCATTCAACCTTTCGCTGATCCTGCAACAAGTGACGATCATCGGCACCCTGGGCATTGCCCAGACGCTGATCATCCTGACCGCCGGCATCGACCTTTCGGTCGGCGCCATCATGATCCTCTCCACCGTGGTGATGGGGCGGCTGGCGGTGAACAGCGGCGTACCCGTCGAGATCGCCTTCCCGCTTGGGCTTCTCGCCGGTTTCGCTTGCGGCTACGTGAACGGCGCGCTCGTCACCTATCTGCGGCTGCCGCCTTTCATCGTCACGCTCGGCACGTGGAGCATATTCGGGGCGCTTGTCCTTTTTTATTCGAAAAGCGCCACCATTAGGCAGCAGGAGATCGCGGCGGTCGCGTCGTTCCTGCAGTCGACCGGAAACTCCTTCAAGATCGGCGGGGCGCCGGTGACCTTCGGCTCCATCCTGATGCTCGCCCTTGCCGCAGTGGTCTGGTACATCCTGAATCGAACACCCTTCGGCCGCCACGTCTACGCAACTGGCGACGATCCGGAGGCGGCGCGCCTCGCCGGCATCAATCCACGTCGCACGCTGCTCGCCGTATATTCGATGGCGGGTTTCATTTGCGCCGTGGCCGGCTGGATCCTGATCGGCCGCATCGGTGCCGTCAGTCCGCTCGCCGGCCAGACCTCCAACCTCAACTCGATCACCGCCGTCGTGATCGGCGGCACTAGCCTTTTCGGCGGTCGCGGCTCGATCGTCGGCACGCTGATCGGGGCGCTCATCGTGGGCGTGTTCCGCGATGGCCTGGCGCTCTATGGGCTCGATAATCTCTGGCAGGAATTTACCGTCGGCGTGCTGATTATCGTGGCCGTAACCATCGATCAGTGGGTGCGGAGAATCGCGTCATGAGCGCGGACGCTGTTCGTCCGATCCTGCAGGCACGCGGCATCATCAAGCGCTTCGGTCGCGTCGTCGCTCTCGACCATGCCGATTTCGACCTGATGCCGGATGAAATCCTCGGCGTGATCGGCGACAACGGCGCCGGCAAGTCGACGCTGATCAAGATGCTCGCCGGCGCGCTCACGCCCGATCAAGGCGAAATCCGCCTTGATGGCGAGGTCGTGCATTTCCGTTCGCCGCTTGACGCGCGCGCCGCCGGCATCGAGACCGTCTACCAAGACCTTGCGTTGTCGCCTGCGCTGTCAATCGCGGACAACCTCTTCCTCGGCCGCGAGCTGCGGAAGCCCGGTCCGCTGGGAGAGATCTTTCGCCTGCTCGACCGCGCCAAGATGCGCGATGAGGCACGCCAGCATCTGAATGCACTCGGCCTTCTCACCATCCAGAACATCAAGCAGCCGGTGGAGACGCTCTCCGGCGGTCAGCGCCAGGGCGTGGCGGTCGTCCGCGCCGCCGCGTTCGGCAGCCGCGTCGTCATCATGGACGAGCCGACGGCAGCACTCGGCGTCAAGGAATCGCGGCGCGTGCTTGAGCTGATGCTCGACGTGAAGAAGCGCGGTCTGCCGATCGTCCTGATCAGCCACAACATGCCGCACGTCTTCGAGGTCGCCGACCGCATCCACATCCATCGGCTCGGGAAGCGCATCGCCGTCATCAACCCGAAGGACTACACGATGTCCGACGCGGTCGCGATCATGACCGGCGCCATGCAGCCGCCGGAGAAGATGGCGGCGTAGAAGCGCGGCTCTCCCCCTAGCGGGAGAGGGAAAACGCGCCGTCTCGCGCCGCCGCAACGACAGAGGACGAACCCTGATGCGCGCACTTGTCCCGGAGCGCCAACGCGAGCTTTCCCTCTGCGATATCGAGCTGCCCGACGAGGTCGGCCCGAACGACGTGAAGGTGAAGCTTCACACGCCGAAGGAGCTTCGCGTCGAATCCGTCTTCCGCTACGCGCACCAATATGACCGCGCCATCGCGCTGATCGCCTCCGGCAAGGTCGACCTGAAGCCGCTCATCACTGAGACCTTTCCGTTCGAGAAGAGCATTGCCGCCTTTGAGCGCGCAGCGGAGGGAAGGCCGGCCGACGTGAAGCTGCAGATCCTGGTTGATGGGCAAGCGTAGCCGACACGGTCGTTATGCCCGGACTTGATCCGGGCATCCATTCCGCCGCCGCCCCCTTCGAGGCTCTTTCACCTCTCATGGTGAGGTGCGAGGTTCTGAGCCTGTCGAAGGGGCGAGCCTCGAACCGGGGGTGAAAAAGTACCTCAGGACGAGGTGGAACGGGTGCCGATCTCGGCATGACGACGTTGTTGGTGGGAAGGGAGTGGAAGGATGGACCTGGGCTTGAAGGACAAGGTCGTGGTGATCACCGGCGCAAGCATCGGGATCGGGCTCGCGGTGGCGGAGGGGCTGGCGGCGGAGGGCGCGCACATCGTGATGGCGGCGCGCAACGAGGAACGTCTCAAGAAGGAGGCGCGCCGCGTCGCTCGCGAATATGGCGTGAAGACGCTCGCCGTCGCCTGCGATGTCGCGACCGCAAAGGGCTGCGACGCGCTCGTCGCCGCGACGGTGAAGAAGTTCAAGGGCGCCGACATCCTGATCAACAACGCCGGCACCGGCTCGAACGAGACGATCATGGAAGCGCCCGACTCCAAGTGGCAGGCCTATTGGGAGCTGCACGTGATGGCGGCCGTCCGGCTTGCGCGCGGCCTGGTACCGGCGATGAAGAAGCGCGGCGGCGGCGTCGTCCTCCACAACGCGTCGATCTGCGCGGCGCAGCCGCTTTGGTACGAGCCGATCTACAACGTGACGAAGTCGGCGCTGATGATGTTCTCAAAGACGCTCGCGACCGAGGTCGTGAAGGACAACATCCGCGTCAACTGCGTCAATCCAGGCTTGGTCTTGACGCCGGATTGGATCAAGACCGCGAAGCAGCTGACCGCTGACAAGGGCGGCGACTGGGAAGGTTACCTGCAATCGGTCGCCGACGAGCACGCGCCGATCAAGCGCTTTGCTACGCCGGAGGAGCTGGCGCACTTCTTCGTATTCCTGTGCTCCAACAAGGCGACCTATTCGATCGGCTCCACCTACTTCGTCGACGGTGGGATGTTGAAGACGGTGATGTGAGCCGGCGATGGCGTATGTCGCGTTCGTCGACGCCTGCGGAGAGCTGGCGTCGGGCGCCTCTTCGGCAGTCGTTCCCTGGTGGAGCTTCACGAAAACGCTGATCGCCGTCTGCGTTCTGCGGCTTGCCGAGGCGGGTCGCCTCGCGCTCGACGAACGTGTCCTCGACCATCCGTTCACGCCGCGCGAACTTCTCCAGCACAGGGCCGGCGTCGGCAATTACGGCGACCTCGCCGAGTATCATGCGGCGGTCGAGCGTGGCGAGGATGCCTGGTCGGACGATGACCTTCTCGCGCGCGTCCCGGCGAAGCGCCTTCTCTTCGCGCCGGGGATGGGCTGGGCCTATTCCAATGTCGGTTACATGCTGTTGCGCCAGCTCATCGAGCGGGCCTCAGGCGAGAGCTTCGCGACGGCGCTCAAGGAGCTGGTGCTGCGGCAACTCGGTGTCGAAGACGCGTCGGTGGCGTTGACGCGGACCGACATGAGTTCGGACGGCCTTTGCCGGCGCACACAGCTACGATCCGAGCTGGGTCTACCACGGCCTGGTGATCGGCCCCGTCCGTGAAGCTGCGCTCGCGTTGCATCGCATCCTCGAAGGGCGGCTTCTTTCCGCTTCGTCCCGCGCGGCGATGCTCGACCGGCATCCGCTCGGAGGTCCGATCGAAGGGCGGCCATGGGTGTCGACCGGCTATGGCCTCGGGCTCATGATCGGCACGATGCGTTCGAAGAACGGTTCCGACGCGCTCACCGTTGCGGGCCACACGGCTGGCGGGCCGGGGAGCGTCGGCGCGGTCTACCACGCAGCCGCGACGGGCCGGACCGCTGCGGCCTTCGCGCCCGGCGCGGACGACAGTTCTGTGGAGGAGACTGCGCTTCACATGCTCCTGAGCAGGTGAAGCGGAGCGGCTGGTCAGAACTCCGCGTCGTGGTCGGCGGCGAGGCGGTCGACCACGTGCGACTGGAGCTGCTGCGTCACTTCCGCCGGATCGCCGTCGGCGAACCGCTCCGGCGGGATCGGGCGCCCGACGCGGATGCGGAAGATCTTGCCGCGCTTGTTCAAAAGCTCATGGAAGACGGTCATGTCGCGAAGCTCCGTGTTCCAGTTGGCGAACCAATAGAAGAGCCCCGAATTCCGCGACTGCACGTTCACCGGCACGATCGGCACGTCCTGCTTGCGAGCGAGCGTGACCGCCGAGGAGAGCCACGGCCGCTCGTTCAGCCGCCCGTCCTTCCAGAACGCGATGCGCCCCGACGGGAACATGACCACGGCCCGCCCTTCGCGGAAGGCGCGCGAGGAGATCTGTAGCGTCTCGCGCATCTTGGTGCGGTCGCGGAACGCCTCGCGCCATTCGACCGGGATCAGGAACTCCGAGAGGCGCGTGTTGACGCGCAGAGCATCGCGGTTCGTAAAGATCGCGATATCCGGCCGGACACGCGTGATGGCGTCGTAGACTGCGACGCCGTCGGCGATGCCGGTCGGGTGATTCGCCGCGATGATGACGGCGCCTTCCTTGGGGATACGCTCGAGGCCCGCGACATCGAGGTTGATCGACAACAGGTCGCTCACGTATTTCATTGCCGCAAGGGCAGGGAGAGGAGCGATCTCATCCGCCATGCGCACGGCATCGTCGTAGTGAAGAATCTTGTAAAGAATCGGCCGAATGAGCGGCCAGAAGCGGCTGTTCACGATCTTCTCGCCGCGCTCCGCGATGAGCACGTCGGCGATGTGCGGCGTGCGCGGCGCGTTCATGTCGAGCGTAGGGGATCGTACTTCCCCCACATTTCTCAGGTCAGACATCTGCCGCGATCCGCCGTTGATGACAATGGGCGTAGGACGTGCAAGGTAGACGGTCAAGCCCGCGGGATTTGGGGGAATCTTGGCGGCCGGTCCTGCCGCTGCGAGCAAACGGGAAGAGAATGGCGGTCCGTTTTCATTCGCTGATCACAGTCAGTTTCATCTCGATAACGGCCATGCTGGCAGGCGGTTGCAGCATGTTTTCATTTGGCCGTGGGGAGCCGCGCGGCGCACCGCCGCAGCCGATTGCGGCTGCACCGACCGGCACGATCACCGACAATCCACTGCCGCCGCCAGGCGAAGCTGCCCCGCCGCCGTCGGGCCTTGCCGCCCTCAATCCGTCGCTGCAGACAGGCGCGGTGCAGCAGCCCGTGCCGCCGCCGCTCGGCAGCGACCAGATTGGCCGCACCGATCTCCTCGGCGGCTGGACCATCACCACGGCAAGCGACTCCTGTCAGCTCTTCATGACGCTGACCACGTGGGCCGGCGGCTATCGCGCGTCGACCAAGAACTGCACCAGCCCCGGGCTGCAAACGGTCTCGGCCTGGAACCTGGAGGGGACTCAGGTCCAGCTTCTGAACGACGCCGGCGCCACCGTTGCGCGGCTCTATCCGTCGTCGAAGACCCAGTTCAGCGGGCAGACGGAAGGCGGCGGCCCGATCACCGTGTCGCGCTGACGGCCGGACGCGTCCTTGCCGCGAAAGACCGTCCCACCGCCGCAGCAGAAGTCCAAAGCTCCCATGTCGCACACCGTCAGGCGGCGCTATGAGGCCATGGCGCTGTCGGGCGAGATCGCGCCCGACGCGTCGCAGGCCGCGCTTGCCGATCAGCTTGACCGGTTGATCGCCGCGCTGAAGAAGTCGGCGCGCGACAACGGCAACGGCGCGCTCGGTTGGCTGCTTTCGCGCGGCGCGAAAGCGGAGCCGCCGCGCGGGCTTTATATCTGGGGCGGCGTCGGGCGGGGGAAGACCCTCCTCATGGACCTCTTCTTCGCCACAGCGCCGGTCGAGGCGAAGCGCCGCGTCCATTTCCACGAGTTCATGGGTGACGTGCACGATCGGATCAATGCCCGCCGTCGGCTGGCGAAGAGCGACGGCAAGAGCATCGCCGAGCCGATCGCTGCGGTCGCGCGCCAGCTCGCCGCGGAGACCAAGCTTCTCTGCTTCGACGAGTTCGCCGTCTATGACATCGCCGACGCGATGATCCTCGGGCGACTTTTCTCGAAGCTCTTCGCGAAGGGGGTGGTCGTCGTGGCGACGACCAACGTCGCGCCCGACGACCTCTACAAGGACGGTCTGAACCGCGCTCTCTTTCTTCCCTTCATCGCCCTCCTCAAGGAGCGCATGACGGTTTTCCATCTCGACGCGCCGCGCGACTACCGGCTCGACGCTGCCGGCGGCGAGCGCCGCTACGTGATGCCGCTCGGCCCGGAAGCCGACGCCTGCCTCGACGCGCACTTCCACTATTTCTGCGGCGGGGACGGGGGCGCGCGCGCGGAGCTTCACAACAAGGGGCGCCGCATCGTCGTGCCGCTTGCGGCGGGGGGCGCCGCCCGGTTTTCGTTCGACGATCTCTGTGGACGACCGCTTGGAGCCGGCGACTATCTGAAGGTCGCGGAGGCTTTCCACACGGTGATCGTTGCCGGCATACCGATTCTCGCCGCGGCCCGCCGGAACGAAGCGAAGCGCCTCATCAACCTCGTCGACACGTTCTACGACAAGCGCGTCCGCTTGATCGTCTCGGCCGAAGCGGAGCCGCACGCGCTGTGGGAGGGGAAGGACGGGGCGGAGACTTTTGAGTTCGCGCGCACCGCGTCGCGGCTCGTCGAGATGCGATCGGATTCCTATTGGGAAAACGCCGGTGCGCCGTCGCCAGAAACGAAAAAGGCCCAGGCGGTTAGGCCCGGGCCTTTGGAGTGAGAAAGTTCGCGTGCTACCGCTTCTTGGCAGCCTTCTTCTTCGCAGTCTTCTTGGCAGCTTTCTTCGCGGGCTTCTTGACCTTCTTCTTCGCTGCTTTCTTCGCAGCGATCGTCCGGCCAGGACGCTTCGCTCTGCCAGTAGTCGCTTTGGCCATAATGGTCTCCCCTAATGACCGACTTAGTTCAATCGGTCGGCACCGACGGTAGCAAAGACGCAATCAATGCGTAAGTGCTGAGTTGCACACGCGCTAAATTTTCTACAACTGCGTTACGCTTGCCTGAGTCGGTCAATCGCGGTAGTGACCGCCCGCATCCGCACGTCAACGGCGTCATGGGAAGGCAAGTCATGGGGCGTAGGAAGATCGCGCTCATCGGCGCCGGTCAGATCGGTGGAACGCTCGCCCATCTCATCGGACTGAAGGAGCTTGGAGACGTCGTCCTCTTCGACATTCAGGAAGGCATCCCCGACGGCAAGGCTCTCGACATCGCGGAGTCATCCCCCATCGACGGCTACGATGTGCGCTATGCGGGCGCGCAATCTTACGAAGCGATCAAAGGCGCCGACGTGATCGTCGTGACGGCGGGCGTGCCGCGCAAGCCGGGCATGAGCCGCGACGATCTTCTCGAGATCAATCTCAAGGTCATGGAGCAGGTCGGCGCCGGCATTCGCAAGTACGCCAGCGAGGCGTTCGTCATCTGCGTTACCAACCCGCTCGATGCGATGGTGTGGGCGCTGCAGAAATTCTCCGGGCTGCCGCCGTCGATGGTGGTCGGCATGGCGGGCGTGCTCGACTCCTCCCGCTTCCGTTATTTCCTCGCGCAGGAGTTCAACGTCTCGGTGGAGGACGTGACGGCGTTCGTTCTCGGCGGCCACGGCGACAGCATGGTGCCGCTTATTCGCTATTCGACCGTTGCCGGTATCCCCTTGCCAGACCTTGTGAAAATGGGCTGGCTCACCGATAAGCGGCTGGACGCCATCGTGCAGCGGACGCGCGACGGCGGTGCTGAGATCGTCGGCCTTCTGAAGACCGGCTCGGCCTTCTACGCGCCTGCCGCCTCGGTCATCGCGATGGTGGAATCCTTCCTGCGCGACAAGAAGCGCGTGGTCCCTTGTGCCGCCCGTCTGCAGGGCCAGTACGGCCTCGACAATATATATGTCGGCGTACCGGTCGTGCTCGGAGCCGGCGGTGTCGAGCGCATCATCGAGATCGACCTCGACCGCAGCGAGCGGGCAATGTTCGACAAATCCGTCGAAGCCGTGCAAACTCTCTGTAAGGCTTGCGCGCGCATACAGCCTGCGCTGGCTTAGGCGCAACCCGCGTCACGGCGGTCATCGGATGAACATCCACGAATACCAGGCCAAGGCGATCCTCAAGGCCTACGGCGCTCCCGTTGCCGAAGGCGTGATGATCATGGATGCAGGCGAGGCCAAGGCGGCGGCATCGTCGCTGCTCGGTCCGATCTACGTTGTGAAGACGCAGATTCATGCCGGCGGACGCGGCAAGGGTCGCTTCAAGGAGCTCGGCTCCGACGCGAAAGGCGGCGTGCGCATTGCCAAGAGCGCCGACGAGGCAGGGGCGAATGCCAAGGAGATGCTTGGCAACACCCTCGTAACCAAACAAACAGGTTCTGCCGGGAAGCGCGTCAACCGACTCTACATCGAGGATGGCGCCGATATCGCGCGCGAGCTCTATCTGTCGCTTCTCGTGGACCGCTCGGTCGGCCGCGTCGCGTTCGTCGCCTCGACCGAAGGCGGCGTCGACATCGAGACCGTCGCGGCGGCGACGCCGGAGCGGATCGTGAGCATCGCGATCGATCCGACCGTCGGCGTGACCGATAAGGATGCGGAGAAGCTCGCGACCGCGCTCAAGCTCAAGGGGCCCGCGGCGGCGGAGGGGAAAGCGCTCTTCAAGAACCTCTACCGCGCCTTCACCGAGAAGGACATGAGCCTGCTTGAGATCAATCCGTTGATCGTGATGAAGGATGGCCACGTCCGCGTTCTCGACGCCAAGGTCTCCTTCGACAACAACGCGCTCTTTCGCCATCCCGACATCCAGGCGCTCCGGGACGAGACTGAGGAGGACCCGAAGGAGATCGAGGCGTCCAAGCACGACCTCTCTTATGTGGCACTCGACGGCTCGATCGGCTGCATGGTGAACGGTGCCGGGCTCGCCATGGCGACGATGGACATCATCAAGCTCTACGGCGCCGAGCCTGCGAACTTCCTCGATGTCGGCGGCGGCGCCTCCAAGAACAAGGTGACGGCCGCCTTCAAGATCATCACCGCCGACCCGAACGTGAAGGGCATCCTGGTCAACATCTTCGGCGGCATCATGCGCTGCGATACGATCGCGGAGGGCGTGGTGGCCGCGGTGAAGGAGGTGGGGCTCAAGGTTCCGCTCGTCGTCAGGCTGGAAGGCACGAAAGTGGACGAGGGGAAGCGCATCCTGAACCAGAGCGGCCTCAACGTGACGGCGGCGAACGATCTCGACGACGCGGCGAAGAAGATCGTGAAAGCGACGACGCGGGCGGCGTGAGCGGTCATGGCGCACACACTGATTCCGTTCGCCTACGGTCTCATTATTCCGATGGCGGTGATCTACGGCTTGCTGCGCCTGACCGGCTACGCGGCATTCCGCGTGGGACGGACAGGCACGCATATCTTCATCTGGGTGGTATTCGCCGTGATTGCGCTGCCCTTTGTGGTCCCACTCGTATTCGGCTTTGGTAGCGGCGGGGCGGTGACCTTCCACGCGTTGATGACGCCGGCGATCTTTCTGTCGGGAGGAATCTGGCTCGCCTCGGCGTATGCCGTCTTCCACAGCGTGGGATGGGCCGAGCGCCGGCGCCTGCGGCAACACGAAACGGTGCAGGGGGCCTGATGTCGATCCTCGTTGACCGCAACACCAAGGTCATCGTCCAGGGCCTGACCGGTCGGACCGGGACCTTTCACACGGAGCAGGCGCTTGCCTATCACGGCACGCAGATGGTCGCGGGAACGCACCCGAAGAAGGGTGGCGAGTTCTGGACTGGAACGGTGGACGGCGTCGAGAAGAAGCTCCCGATCTACACCTCCGTCGCTGAGGCCAAGGAGCGGACCGGCGCCAACGCCTCGGTAATATATGTACCGCCCGCCGGGGCGGCCGCCGCGATCGAGGAGGCGATCGACGCGGAGATTCCGCTTATCGTCTGCATCACCGAGGGCATCCCGGTCCTCGACATGGTACGGGTCAAGGCCAAGCTCGACCGCTCGAAATCGCGTCTGATCGGTCCGAACTGCCCGGGCGTGCTCACCCCCGAGGAGTGCAAGATCGGCATCATGCCCGGATCGATCTTCAGGAAGGGGTCGGTCGGTGTTGTTTCGCGCTCCGGCACGCTTACCTATGAAGCGGTGTTCCAGACCTCCAATGCCGGTCTCGGTCAGACCACGGCCGTCGGTATCGGCGGTGACCCTGTCAAGGGCACCGAATTCACGGACATGCTCGAGATGTTCCTCGCCGACGATGCCACGAAATCGATCATCATGATCGGCGAGATCGGCGGTGCGGCAGAGGAGGAGGCTGCCCAATTCCTGGCGGATTCCAGGAAGAAAGGCCGCTGGAAGCCGGTGGTCGGCTTCATCGCCGGTCGGACGGCGCCGCCTGGTCGCACCATGGGCCATGCCGGCGCGGTCATTTCCGGCGGCAAAGGTGGGGCGGAGGACAAGATCGCGGCGCTTGAAGCGGCCGGCATTCGGGTGTCACCTTCGCCTGCAAAGCTCGGCGAGACGCTGGCAGCGCTGTTGAAAGGCTGAGTATCCGACCGGGGATCCCCCGGCCGGTCTGATGGCGCGGCCCTTGCAGGGCCGCGACGGAAAGGGCGGGGCTTCCGAGCCCCGTGTGACGTGATGGCACGACGCGAAGAAAACAAGGCTTTCCAGCTCTCATCGTTTCTCTACGGCGGCAACGCCGGTTATCTCGAAGACCTCTACGCCCGCTACCAGGAGCACCCGGACTCCGTCGACGCCGGCTGGCAGAGCTTCTTCTACGCGCTGAAAGACTCGAAGGACGCGGTCGTCGCCGAGGCGCGCGGCCCGAAATGGCAACGCAGCGACTGGCCGGTCGTGGCGAACGGCGAGATCGTGGCGGCGTTCGACGGCAACTGGATGCCGCTCGAGAAGCACATCGGCGACAAGGTCAAGGCCGGCGCCCATGCGCGTGGCGTCGAGGTCTCCGAACCCGAGGTGTTCCAGGCGACGCGGGACTCGCTGCGCGCGCTGATGATGATCCGCGCCTACCGCATGCGCGGCCACCTGCACGCCAATCTCGATCCGCTCGGACTTGCCGGGCAGCGCGACGAGCACCACGAGCTTGATCCCGAGACCTACGGCTTTGGCGAGACCGACCGCGCTCGCCCGATCTTCCTCGACAATGTGCTGGGGCTTGAGTTCGGCACCGTCAACGAGATGCTCGAGATTCTGCGCCGCACCTATTGCTCGACCCTCGGCGTGGAGTTCATGCACATCTCCGATCCCGCCGAGAAGTCCTGGATGCAGGAGCGGATCGAGGGACCGGACAAGGGGATCGCGTTCACCCGCGAGGGCAAGCGCGCAATCTTGAACAAGCTCATCGAGGCCGAGGGCTTCGAGAAGTTCATCGACATCAAATATACGGGCACCAAGCGCTTCGGCCTCGATGGCGGCGAATCCGTCATTCCAGCGCTTGAGCAGATCATCAAGCGCGGCGGCGCGCTCGGCCTCCGCGAGATCGTCCTTGGCATGGCGCACCGCGGTCGGCTCAACGTGCTCGCGCAGGTCATGGGCAAGCCGCATCGCGCCATCTTCCATGAGTTCAAGGGCGGCTCCTATGCACCCGACGACGTGGAAGGCTCCGGCGACGTGAAGTACCACCTCGGCGCCTCGTCGGACCGCGAGTTCGACGGCAACAAGGTGCATCTGTCGCTGACTGCCAACCCCTCGCACCTTGAAATCGTCGACCCCGTCGTGCTCGGCAAAGCGCGCGCCAAGCAGGATCAGCTCGCCGACAAGGAGCGCTTCAAGGTTCTGCCGCTTCTCCTACATGGCGACGCGGCGTTCGCCGGCCAGGGCGTGGTGGCGGAGTGCTTCGGCCTCTCCGGCCTGCGCGGTCACCGCACCGGCGGCTCCGTGCATGTCATCGTCAACAACCAGATCGGCTTCACCACCAATCCGCGCTATTCGCGCTCCTCTCCCTATCCCTCCGACGTCGCGAAGATGATCGAGGCGCCGATCTTCCACGCCAACGGCGACGATCCGGAGGCGGTCGTCTATGCGGCCAAGGTGGCGACGGAGTTCCGCCAGCGCTTCCACAAGCCGGTCGTGATCGACGTCTTCTGCTACCGCCGCCACGGCCACAACGAGGGCGACGAGCCGGGCTTCACGCAGCCGCTCATGTACAAGGCGATCGCCAACCATCCAACGACGCTTGAGATCTACGGCAAGAAGCTGGCGGAGGAGGGCGTCTTCCCGGCCGACGAGTTCGAGGCGGCAAAGGAGAGCTGGCGCAAGCATCTCGACGAGGAGTTCGAGGTCGGCCAATCCTATCGGCCGAACAAGGCGGACTGGCTCGACGGTGCTTGGTCGGGGCTCGCCACGCCGCAGGCAAGCGACGAGCGGCGCGTCGGTGCGACCGGGGTTGCGCTCAAGACGCTGAAGGAAGTCGGCTTGCGCCTCGCCAGTGTGCCGCAGGGCTTTCACATCCACCGCACGGTGGCGCGGTTTCTCGACAATAGGCGCAAGATGGTCGAGACCGGCCAGGGCGTGGACTGGGCCTTCGGCGAAGCGCTTGCTTTCGCGACGCTTCTGAAGGAGGGCTTCAAGGTCCGCCTTTCCGGCCAGGACGTCGAGCGCGGCACCTTCTCGCAGCGCCACTCCGTGCTCTTCGATCAGAACACCGAGGAGCGTTACACGCCGCTGAACGATCTCGGCGGCGAGCAGGCGACCTACGAGGTCATCAATTCCATGCTCTCCGAAGAGGCGGTGCTCGGCTTCGAGTACGGCTATTCGCTTGCCGAGCCGAAGGCGCTGACGCTGTGGGAGGCGCAGTTCGGTGATTTCGCCAACGGAGCGCAGGTCGTGATCGACCAGTTCATCGCGTCGGGCGAGCGCAAATGGCTGCGGATGTCGGGGCTCGTCATGCTCCTTCCCCACGGCTACGAGGGGCAGGGACCGGAGCACTCGTCGGCAAGACTTGAGCGCTATCTGCAGTCCTGCGCGGAAGACAACATGCAGGTCGCAAACTGCACGACGCCTTCCAATTACTTCCACATTCTCCGCCGGCAGATGCACCGGAACTTCCGCAAGCCGCTGGTTCTGATGACGCCGAAGTCGCTGCTTCGCCACAAGCGCGCGGTGTCGCGGCTCGACGAGATGGCGGAAGGCTCGACATTCCACCGGCTCCTCTACGACGATGCCGAGATGCAGACGGGCGAGAAGATCAAGCTTGCGCCCGACGAAAAGGTGCGCCGCGTCGTGATCAGCTCTGGCAAGGTCTATTTCGACCTCTACGAGGAGCGCGAGACGCGCGGCATCGACGACATCTATCTCCTGCGCGTTGAGCAGCTCTATCCGTTCCCGCTGAAGGCAATGGGCGATCTCCTGTCGCGCTTCCCCGACGCTGAGGTGGTCTGGTGCCAGGAGGAGCCGCAGAATATGGGCGCCTGGACGTTCGTCGAGCCGCGGCTTTACGCGGTGCTTGAGGGCCTGAGCGCCGGCAAGCGGACGGTGCGTTACGCGGGCCGCGCCGCGTCGGCGTCGCCCGCGACCGGGCTCATGTCGAAGCACGTTGCACAGCGCAGTGAGCTGCTCGAGGAAGCGCTCGGCTGAGCCGCCCCAACATCCACGCGACGGGAAAGACGAATGACACTTGAAATCAAGGTTCCGACCCTCGGTGAATCGGTGACGGAGGCGACGGTCGGTCAGTGGCTGAAGAACGAGGGTGACGCGGTTGCCCGCGATGAGCCGCTGGTCGAGCTTGAGACCGACAAGGTGACGCTCGAAGTCCCGGCACCGGCGGCGGGCCGGCTTGCGAAGATTACCGTCAAGAACGGTGAGACAGTGGGAGTCGGGGCGCTCCTCGGCATGATTGCGGAGGGCGAGGCCGGAAAGGCAGCGCCGGCCGCAGAGGCAAAGAAAGGCGACGGCGGCACTCCTGCCACTAGCGCGAAGGCGCCGCCGGCCGCGGCACCTGCAGCGGTGTCAGCGATGCCGCCCGCGCCCGCAGCGGCCAAGCTGATGGCCGAGAAGGGGCTATCGCCCGACGACGTGAGCGGCAGCGGCAAGCGCGGCCAGGTCCTGAAGGGCGACGTGCTGCAGGCGCTGGAGCAGCCCGCGAAAGCGCCGGTTCAGGCGCCGGCGCAGCCGCGCGCACCAAGTCCGGCGAGCGACGCGGAGCGGGAGGAGCGGGTGAAGATGACCCGGCTCCGGTTGACGATCGCGCGCCGCCTGAAGGAAGCGCAGAACACCGCGGCCATGCTCACGACGTTCAACGACGTGGACATGAGCGCCGTCATGGATCTTCGCAAGACCTATCGCGATGTCTTCGAGAAGAAGCACGGCGTCAGGCTCGGCTTCATGGGCTTCTTCGTGAAGGCGTGCGTCAACGCGCTCGTAGATATCCCGGCGGTCAACGCAGAGATCGACGGGGACGAGCTCGTCTACAAGAACTACTACCATATCGGCGTCGCCGTCGGCACGGAGAAGGGCCTTGTCGTGCCGGTGATCCGCGACGCGCAGGATCTCTCGATCGCCGGCGTCGAAAAGACGATCAACGATTTCGGCAAGCGCGCCCGCAGCGGCGGGCTCAAGATCGAGGAGATGCAGGGCGGCACCTTCACCATCACCAACGGTGGCGTCTACGGCTCGCTGATGTCGACGCCGATTCTGAACGCGCCGCAATCCGGCATTCTCGGCATGCACCGGATCGAGGAGCGGCCGGTCGTGCGGAATGGGCAGGTGGTTGTCCGCCCGATGATGTATCTTGCGCTTTCCTATGACCATCGGATCGTCGACGGCCGCGAGGCGGTCACGTTCCTGGTGCGCGTCAAGGAGGCGATCGAGGACCCGCAGCGGCTGGTGCTTGATCTATAAGCCGCCGAAGAATCGCGGCGGCAACGGGGAGGGCAAATCATGGATGCGATGACGGCAATGCCGACCGAGATCTTGCTGCTCGGCTGGGCGGTAGTGCTGCTTCTTGTGCAGCTCGTGCTGCAGACGCTCGCTTGCGTCGGCGAGCTTGGACTCGGCTATGCCTTCAGCCCGCGCGACGAAGGCCGCCAGGTGAAGAGCCTCTACGGCGCGCGCATCAGCCGTTCGTTCTACAATCTCTTGGAGACGTTCCCGGTCTTCGTGGCGCTGGCGCTGGCGCTAGCCGTGACCGGAAAGACCGGCGGCATGGCAGCGACCGGCGCGCATGTCTGGTTCTGGGCGCGCATCGTCTACGTGCCCGTCTATGTGGCCGGCATTCCCGTCTTGCGCACGCTCGTTTGGACGGTGTCGATAATCGGGCTCATCATGATGCTCATCGCGCTGCTCTGAGCGCGCGAGGCTTAGAGTTGGAATTGCTCCGCCGGAAGCGGAGCAATCAGCGTAGCGTTTTGTCGGCCGGCGAGCCTTGGAAGGAACCCAATGCCTCAATACGACCTGACCGTGATCGGCGCCGGCCCGGGCGGCTATGTCTGTGCCATCCGCGCCGCGCAGCTTGGAATGAAGGTCGCCGTCGTCGAAAAGCGGGCGACCCTGGGCGGCACCTGCCTGAACGTCGGCTGCATTCCCTCGAAGGCGCTGCTCTACGCATCGGAGATGTTTGAGGAGGCGGGCCACGGCTTCGCCAAGCTCGGCATCGGGGTCGGCGCCCCGAAGCTCGACCTTGCGGCGATGATGGCGCACAAGGACGCCACGGTTAAAGCGAACGTCGACGGCGTCGCCTTCCTCTTCAAGAAGAACAAGATCGATTTCCACCACGGCAGCGCCCGCATCGCGGCCCCCGGCAAGGTGGCCGTGACGCTGGCGAAGGGTGGCGACGAGACGCTGGAGACGAAGGCGATCGTGATCGCGAGCGGCTCCGAATCGACGCCGCTTCCGGGCGTCGAGATCGACGAGAAGCAGGTGGTCACGTCGACCGGATCGCTTGAGCTGAAGAGCGTGCCGAAGCGGCTCCTCGTCATCGGCGCCGGTGTGATCGGCCTTGAGATAGGCTCGGTGTGGCGGCAACTCGGCTCGGAGGTGACGGTCGTTGAATTTCTCGACCGTATCCTGCCCGGCTTCGACGACGAGGTGGCGAAGCAGGCGAACCGCATCTTCCAGAAGCAGGGCGTGAAATTCCGGCTTGGCTCGAAGGTGACCGGGGTTGAGAAGAAAGGCGGTGCGCTTGTCGCAAGCGTCGCGCCGGCCAAGGGCGACGGCGGGACGGAGACGCTTGAGAGTGACGTTGTGCTCGTTGCGATCGGCCGCCGCCCCTTCGTCGAGGGGCTCGGACTGAAGGAGGCGGGCGTCGCGCTCGATGAGCGCGGCCGCGTCAAGACCGACGGCCACTTCAAGACCAGCGTCGAGGGCGTCTACGCGATAGGTGACGCGATTGCCGGCCCGATGCTTGCCCACAAGGCGGAGGACGAGGGCTCAGCCGTCGCCGAGATTCTCGCCGGCCAGGCCGGCCACGTGAACTACGGCGTGATCCCGAGCGTCGTCTACACGATGCCGGAGATCGCCTTCGTCGGGCGCGGCGAGGAAGAGCTGAAGGCGGCCGGCATCGAATACAAGGTCGGAAAATTCCCGTTCACGGCGAACGGCCGCGCCCGCGCCATGAACCACACCGAAGGCTTCGTGAAGGTGCTCGCCGACAAGGCGAGCGACCAGGTGCTCGGCGTCCATATCGTCGGCGCCGTTGCCGGCGAGCTGATCCAGGAGGCGGCCGTGCTGATGGAATTCAGCGGCTCGGCGGAAGATCTCGCCCGCACCTGCCACGCCCATCCGACCATGTCGGAGGCTGTGCGCGAGGCAGCGATGGCTGCCTGGTTCAAACCGATCCACATCTGAGCATCGCGCGCGTGACAACGCTTCCTGCCCTCGTCATGATGGGCGTCTCCGGCAGCGGCAAGACGACCGTCGGCGAAGCTCTTGCCGCGCGCCTCGGCGTGCCGTTCCGCGACGCCGACGGGTTCCATCCGAAATCGAACGTCGAGAAGATGTCGGCCGGGATCCCGCTGACCGACGCTGATCGCTGGCCGTGGCTCGATGCGATCGGTGCCGCCATTCGTGACACGCCGCCGGACGAGGGGATCGTGGTGAGTTGTTCGGCCCTGAAGCGGGTCTACCGTGAGCGGATCGTCAAGGCCGCCGTGCGTCCGGTTTTCTTCGTGCATCTCGACGGCACGAAGGCGGTCCTCGCCGAGCGCCTGAAGGGCCGCAAGGGCCATTTCTTCCCGCCGAGCCTGCTCGACAGCCAGCTTAAAACGCTTGAGCCGCTCGCCCCGGACGAGCCGGCGATCCGCGTCTCGATCGACCAAAGCGTCGACAAGATCGTGGCAGAGATTATCGACCGCCTGCACGTCGAACCAACCGAGCACTGAGGTTTTGCCCCTTCAGGGGCCGCAGGCGCGAAAATGTGGACGCCGGCCCGAGGGCCGGCGTCCACCGCAACATCAGGACATGGAGGAGAAGCTTACTTACCCGCCGGTACGCAATTCGCTTGGCCCGCCGGGCACGTTTGATCGGCCGTGATGACGACAGGTGCTGTCGCGTCTTTCACGCTACTCATCGCGACCACCTCTTCGCTCGGAGCGCTGGCGGTCACCTGGCTTGCGTGGAAATCGCACGCTTGGCTCGCCGCCGCGGAAACCGCGAAAGCCGCCGCCACCGCAAGGCCAGTGAGGAGCTTTTGCATCGAGACCTCCTAATCGAGCTCGAAGGATCAAATCCTACGGCTTTTCGGCCCGGCAGCAACCCGGCGCCGTTCAAGAAGCGGTGATTGGATTGGTTTGCCGGCTCAGGCACGCGGATGCGCCTTTCGGTAGGCGTCGAGAAGCCGCTCCGTGTCGACGCTGGTGTAGATCTGCGTGGTCGACAGGCTGGCGTGGCCGAGAAGCTCTTGGATGGTGCGAAGATCGCCGCCACGTCCAAGAAGATGCGTCGCGAAGGAATGGCGGAGCGCGTGCGGCGTGACTGTTGCCTCAAGTCCGAGCCGCGCCGCGAAGCCGCGCGATCGCGAGCTGAATGAGGCGCGGCGAGAGCGGCCCGCCGCGCGCGCCGCGGAAGAGCGTCATGTCGGGCTCAAGCGGGAAGGGAACGAGCGCGACGTAGGCGTCGACTGCGCGCCGAACCGCAGGGAGCACCGGAACGATCCGCTCGCGTCCGCCTTTGCCGACGACACGGATCACCTCCGTCGCGCCGACCGGCGCCTCCGCCCGCTTCAGCCCGAGAGCCTCGGAGATGCGCAGGCCGCATCCGTATAGAAGCATCAGCACCGCAAGATCGCGCGCCGCGATCCACGGCTCCTCCGACAATGTCGCCGATGTCTCGATCAGCGCGGCGCTTTCTCCGATGGAGAGCGCCTTCGGGAGGCTCTTCGGCTGCTTTGGAGGACGCACGCTGGAAAATGCCGTTGTCGCGGCGATCCCGCGCCGTTCGCAGAAGCGGGCGAAGGAGCGAAGCGCAGCGATCTGCCGCCCGAGCGTGCGCGCCCCGGCGCCGTCGGTTCGCCGATGTGCCATGAAGGCACGGACGTCGGCTGGCCGTAGGTCCGAGATCGAAGCGGGCGAGGGCGGTTCCCCCAGATGATCCGTCAGGAAGCGGAGAAACTGCTCGAGGTCACGGCTGTAAGCTTCCAGCGTCTTTGGCGAAAGCCGTCGCTCAAGCCCGAGGTGCTCCGCCCAGTCGAGCGCCGCTTGCCGGAGCCCCGGCGCGGCCGTTATGAGCAGACGATCAGCTTCAGTCACGGAGCCCATGCGCGCACCCGAAAGAGATGACGCGCACGATCGCCGATTTCGGCCTTTACTTTCGGTGACCCAAAGCGAGAGCCGGTGCCTAGACGATCTTCTGCCCCGTCTTCTTCCAGTCGGCCAGGAAGGTTTCCAGGCCCTTGTCGGTGAGCGGGTGCTTGGCAAGCGACTTCAGGACCGGCGCCGGCACGGTCGCCACGTCGGCGCCGGCGAGCGCCGCCTCCTTCACGTGGTTCGGTGTGCGGATCGAGGCGGCGAGAATCTGCGTCTCGAAATCGTAATTGTCGTAGATCGCTCGGATATCCCCGATCAGCTCCATGCCGTCGAGGTTGATATCGTCGAGCCGCCCGACGAAGGGCGAGATGAAGGTGGCGCCGGCTTTTGCCGCAAGCAACGCCTGATTGGCGCTGAAGCAGAGCGTGACGTTGACCTTGTGGCCGAGCTGGCGAAGCGAACGGCAGGCTTTCAGCCCGTCCCAGGTGAGCGGCACCTTCACCGCCACGTTGTCGGCGATCGCGGCGAGCTTCTTGCCCTCCGTCATCATGCCGTCGAAATCGGTGGCGGCGACCTCGGCCGAGACCTCGCCCTCCACGATCCCGCAGATCTCCTTGATCACCTCAAGCATCGGCCGCCCCGATTTCATGATGAGCGACGGGTTGGTGGTAACCCCGTCAAGGAGGCCGGTCTCGTTCAGATCGCGGATTTCCGCGACGTCCGCGGTGTCGACGAAGAATTTCATAACGTGCTCCCCGCTGGGCCTGCATTGCAGCCGGATATCGTTCGCGCTTCCTTCTACTTCAAATGAGTTGCCTCCGTCAGCCCGGTCATTTGCGGTCAGCGCACCCAAACCCTCCTCCGACCGAAGTCCGGTGGTCCCGGCTGCGGCGTGGGGGACGAGCAACCCGGGAACATCCGGGTTGCGGGGAGAGGGTCTCCGCGCGCTACGGAGCGGGATAATGGCGTCCCATCTCCTCCCCGTGCTCGTGCCGGTCGCGGTCGACGGTCCCTACACGTATGCCTCGGACCGCGATCTCGCTCCGGGCACGATTGTCGTGGTGCCGCTCGGTACGCGGCTCGTCATGGGCGCGGTCTGGAAAGCAGCGCCCGACGACGTGGCGCCGAAGAAGCTCCGCGAGATCGAGCACATTTTCGACGCGCCACCTCTCCCCGACGCGCTGATCCGCTTCGTCGACTGGGTGGCGGACTACACGCTCACCCCGCGCGGCATGGTGCTCCGCATGGTGCTCCGCGCGCCGCAGGCGTTCCAGCCAGAGAAGCCGATCGTCGGCGTGCGCCTCTCCGGCGCACCGCCCGACCGCATGACGGCCGCCCGGAAGCGGGTGCTCGACGCTGCCGCCGACGGCCTCGCCTGGTCGAAATCGGGACTGGCCGCCGCGGCCGGCGTCTCGTCCGGCGTCATCGACGGGCTTCTTCTGGGCGGCACGCTGGAGCGCGTCGCGATCCCCGCGCGCCCGATCGCCGCGGACCTCGACCCCGACCATTCGCGCCCTGAGCTTTCGGAGGAGCAGGAGCGTGCAGCGGCGGTGCTGCGCGATAGCGTGCGCGATGCTTTCTCCGTGTCGCTCCTCGATGGCGTCACCGGCTCCGGCAAGACGGAGGTCTATTTCGAGGCCGTCGCGGAGACGCTTCGCCGCGACAAGCAGGCGCTGATCCTGTTGCCCGAGATCGCGCTGACCGGGGCGTTCCTCGACCGCTTCGCCGCGCGCTTCGGCTCGCGGCCCGCAGAGTGGCACTCGGAGGTCGGCACGAAGACGCGAACGCGCGTCTGGCGCGCGGTTGCGCGGGGCGAGGTGCGTGCGCTGGTCGGCGCGCGCTCTGCGCTCTTCCTACCGTTTTCGAATCTTGGGCTGATCGTGGTCGATGAGGAGCACGACCAGGCCTACAAGCAGGAGGAAGGCGTCACCTACCACGCCCGCGACATGGCGGTAGTACGCGGCAATCTCTCCGGCTTCCCCGTCGTGCTTTCTTCCGCCACGCCATCGGTCGAAAGCCGCGTCAACGCCGACCGCGGCCGCTACCGGCATTTGCGGCTGCCGGCGCGCTTCGGTGTCGCGGTTTCGCCGGAGATCGCGTCCATCGATCTGAAGCGCCACGCACCGGAGCGCGGACGCTGGCTCTCCCCGCCGCTGGTCGAGGCCGTAACGGAGACAATTGAGAAGCGCGAGCAGGCGCTCCTCTTCCTCAATCGCCGCGGCTACGCTCCGCTGACGCTCTGCCGCACGTGCGGCCACCGCATGGCCTGTCCGAACTGCTCGACATGGCTGGTCGAGCATCGCTTCCGAAAGCTTCTCGTCTGCCACCATTGCGGCCACGAGGAGAAGCGGCCGGAGACCTGCCCGAACTGCGGCGCCGAGGAGAGCCTGGTCGCTATCGGCCCGGGCGTCGAGCGCCTGCAGGAGGAGGTGCTCGACCGCTTCCCGAACGCGCGCACGCTCGTCATGTCGAGCGATATGCTGGGCGGCTGGGAACGTGTGCGTGCCGAGCTCGACGCGATTGCGCGCGGCGAGGTGGATATCATCGTCGGCACGCAGCTCGTCGCGAAGGGCCACAATTTTCCCGGCCTGTCGCTGGTCGGCGTGGTCGACGCCGATCTCGGTTTGTCGCACGGCGACCCGCGCGCCGCGGAGCGCACCTGGCAGCTTCTGACGCAAGTCACCGGTCGTGCAGGGCGGGTGGGACAGGTCAGCCGCGGCCTGATCCAGACCTATTCGCCCGACCATCCCGTAGTGCAGGCGCTGGTCTCCGGCGATCGCGAGGCTTTCTATGCGAGCGAGATCGAGACGAGACGGCGCGGCCACTTGCCGCCCTTCGGCCGCCTCGCCTCTATCATCGTCTCGGCCGCCGACCGGCCGACGGCGGAAGCGCATGCCAAGGAGATGGCGATGGCCGCGCCGATGGAGGAGGGGGTCAGGCTATGGGGGCCGGCGGAGGCGCCTTTCGCAGTGCTGCGTGGCCGCTATCGCTTCCGGCTGCTGGCGCAGTCCGACAGGGCGAGCCGGCTGCACGATTGGCTCCGCGCCTGGCTTCGGAGAGCGCCGAAGGCGCGCGGCTCGATCAAGAGTCGCGATCGACATCGACCCGATGAGCTTCCTGTGAGGAAGAGGAGCCGGTTCGGGGCCGGCTCCGCAACTCTCAAACAAGATCCACCGCTCAAAGCCGGCAATAATGTCGCTTGCCGTCGTAGCCCATGTAGGTGTCGGTGTGCCGATCGTAGGAGCGGTAGTGCGCCTCGCATGCCGCGCGGTGCGACGTATCGACCGCGCCGGTGATGGCGCCCGCCGCGGCACCTGCCACGAAACCGAAAATCGCAGCCGCCGCATCGGCCGGACCGAAATCGTGGCGGCGATCACGGTACCACCGGTTGTAGCGGTCCTCGTTCCAGCTGTGTCGGTGCTCCCGCCAGTCGCGGCAGTCCGCATGGCGCCAATGGCTGTCGCAGTAGCTGCCGATGAAGCGGTCCTGGCGCTGGAAGCGGTAGGGTTCCGCCGACGCCGTCGTCGCGACGGCGCTCGTGGCAATGACGAGCGAGGCGAGGGTTGCACTGATGGCTCTCCGCATATCTGGCTCCTGTCCTTCTGTCGGCTGGCGCGTCCCGACGTGTGCACAGGACGCGCGGCCGTGCCCTCCGCTGCGTAGCCAACGTGGCGCTTGGAAGTGGGTTCCGAAGTTTCCGCTAAGCTATTTAGGCACCTTAAGAATCGGTGGGGTGCACTGGCGGCGACGTGGAACGGCAGGCGCAAAGAGGGGCAGCGCGCGCTCTGATCTCGATCGCATCCCTTTGGCCCGGACCCGTCGCGAGGGCGACCGAAACAGCACCTCGTATCGATCGGCGTGTTTCACGCGTGCGGCGGGCGTGTTGCGCCGCCAAAAAGCCCATGCTAGACGACGCCGCGCGTGGCTCGGGGGCGCCGGACCGCGCCCTCCGTGTCTTTGCCGAGAATCGCCCGCCGTCGCCGGGCCGCTTAGCTTAAGGAAGAGAGACCCGCGTGACGGATCGAACCTCCTCCGTTTCCGGCGTTGCCGAGCGATACGCCTCAGCTCTTTTCGACCTTGCCCACGAAGGATCCTCGATCGAGCCGATCGAGGGTGAGCTTTCGAGCCTTTCTCGGATGCTCGACGAAAGCGCCGACTTCCGCCGGCTCGTCGCAAGCCCGGTGTTCTCGGCAGAGGACCAGGAGCGGGCGGTCGGCGCAATCGCGGACAAGGCCGGGATCGGCGGGCTCACCGGCAATTTCCTTCGTCTCGTCGCCAAGAACCGGCGGCTTTTCGCACTGCCCGGGATCATCACGGCGTTTCATGCGATGGCCGCGCGCGCGCGCGGTGAAGTC
Organism: uncultured Alphaproteobacteria bacterium; assembly: GCA_963761005.1. GTDB lineage: Bacteria > Pseudomonadota > Alphaproteobacteria > Rhizobiales > Afifellaceae > DASWJZ01. The sequence goes on along the minus strand of CAVXFK010000008.1, from coordinate 146,901 downwards.
ACAGCCGAGGTCGCCTCCGCGCACCCCTTGAGCGATGCTCAGGTCGCGGCGCTGAAGACGGCGCTGAAAGAGAAGCTCGGCAAGGACGTGACGCTTCAGGCGCGGGTCAACCCGGCGCTTCTCGGTGGGCTTGTCGTGAAGGTCGGTTCGCGCATGATCGACACGTCGCTTCGCGCCAGATTGATGAACGTAAAGACACAGCTCAAAGAGGTCGGCTGAGATGGATATTCGGGCCGCGGAAATCTCCTCGATCCTGCGTGAGCAGATCAAGAATTTCGGCAAGGAGGCGGAAGTCTCCGAAGTAGGGCAGGTGCTCTCCGTCGGCGACGGCATCGCCCGCGTCTACGGCCTCGACAATGTGCAGGCCGGTGAGATGGTGGCGTTTGAGAACGGCATCCGCGGCATGGCGCTCAACCTCGAGGTCGACAATGTCGGCGTCGTCATCTTCGGCACCGACCGCGAGATCAAGGAAGGCGACACGGTCAAGCGCACCGGCGCCATCGTGGAAGTGCCCGTCGGCCCTGGATTGCTCGGCCGCGTCGTCGACGCGCTCGGCAATCCGATCGACGGCAAGGGCCCGATCGAGGCCGCTGAGCGCCGCCGTGTCGACGTGAAGGCGCCCGGCATCATCCCGCGGAAATCCGTGCACGAGCCGATGGCGACAGGCCTCAAGGCCATCGACGCGCTGATCCCGATCGGCCGCGGCCAGCGCGAGCTCATCATCGGTGACCGCCAGACCGGAAAGTCGGCGATCATCCTCGACACCATCCTGAACCAGAAGCCGGCCTTCGACGCCGGCGACGACAAGAAGAAGCTCTATTGCATCTACGTCGCCGTCGGGCAGAAGCGCTCGACCGTCGTGCAGTTCGCCAAAACGCTCGAAGACCGCGGCGCGCTCGACTACTCCATCATCGTTGCGGCGACGGCCTCCGACCCAGCGCCGATGCAGTTCCTGGCGCCGTTCTCCGGCTGCGCCATGGGCGAATATTTCCGCGACAACGGCATGCATGCCATGATCGCCTATGACGACCTTTCCAAGCAGGCCGTCGCTTATCGCCAGATGTCGCTGCTCCTCCGCCGTCCGCCCGGACGCGAGGCCTATCCTGGCGACGTCTTCTACCTGCATTCGCGCCTGCTTGAGCGCGCCGCCAAGATGAATGACGACAACGGCGGCGGCTCTTTGACCGCGCTGCCGGTGATCGAGACACAGGCGAACGACGTCTCCGCCTATATCCCGACCAACGTCATCTCCATCACCGACGGCCAGATCTTCCTGGAGACGGACCTCTTCTACCAGGGCATCCGCCCGGCGGTGAATGTCGGCCTCTCGGTGTCGCGCGTCGGCTCCGCCGCGCAAATCAAGGCGATGAAGCAGGTCGCCGGTCGCATCAAGGGCGAGCTTGCGCAATACCGCGAGATGGCGGCCTTCGCGCAGTTCGGCTCCGACCTCGACGCCGCGACACAGCGTCTGCTGAACCGCGGCGCTAAGCTCACCGAGCTTCTGAAACAGCCGCAATTCTCGCCGCTCAAGGTCGAGGAACAGGTGGTGGTGATCTCCGCCGGCACGTCTGGGCTGCTCGACCCGCTGCCGCTTGCGAAGGTGCGCGAGTTCGAGACCGGCCTGCTCGCCTTGATGCGGAGCGAGCACAAGGACGTCCTCGATCAGATTCGCGATAAGGGTGAGCTCAGCGAAGAGCTCCAGGCGAAGCTTAAGTCGATCCTCGAGACTTTCGCGAAGAACTTCGCCTGACGCCGCCGGAGGATTAGCAGCCGATGGCGAGTCTCAAGGATCTGCGCAATCGTATCGCTTCTGTGAAGGCGACGCAGAAGATCACCAAGGCGATGCAGATGGTCGCCGCGGCGAAGCTTCGGCGCGCACAGGAAGCGGCGGAGTCGGCGCGCCCCTATGCGGAGCGGATGAGCCAGGTCCTCGCCAACATCGCGAGCGCCACGAAGGGTCAGCTCGGGGCGCCCGCACTGATCGCCGGCACCGGCCGGGAGGAGGTCCACCTCCTTCTCGTCGCGACGGGCGAGCGCGGGCTCGCCGGTGCCTTCAACAGCGCCATCGCGCGCCTTGCCCGCGACGACGCGCGCCGCCTGATCGCGGAAGGCAAGACGGTGAAGTTCTTCGTCATCGGCCGCAAAGGCTACGACATCCTGCGCCGGCAGTACTCCGACCGCATCTCGGAGAACGTCAGTTTCCGCAACGTGAAGCAGATCAGCTTTACCGAGGCGAAGCAGGTCGCCGACCGGCTGCTCGCCATCTTCGACGATGGCGATTTCGACGTCGCGACGCTTTACTATTCGAAATTCCGCTCGGTCATCAGTCAGGTCCCGACGGCGCAGCGCATCATTCCGGCCGAGGTGCCGCAGGACGCGGGCCAGCCTTCGCTCGGCGGCGCGATCTACGACTACGAGCCGGACGAGGAGGAAATCCTGGCCGAGCTGTTGCCGCGGAACGTCGGCATCCAGATATACAAGGCGATGCTGGAGAACGCCGCGTCCTTCTACGGCGCGCAGATGAGCGCCATGGACAACGCGACGCGCAACGCCGGCGACATGATCGACCGCCTGACGCTCTCCTACAATCGCCAGCGCCAGGCGCAGATCACCAAGGAGCTGATCGAGATTATCTCCGGCGCCGAGGCCGTTTAGGCCGGGCGCCTGAATCAGGATGTGAGGAAAAGATGTCAGAAGCAGCACAGACCGGTCGGGTGACGCAGGTGATGGGCGCCGTCGTGGACGTCAAGTTCGACGGAAACCTGCCGGCGATCCTGAACGCGCTCGAGACCGAGAACCACGGCAACCGCCTGGTGCTCGAGGTCGCGCAGCATCTTGGCGAGAACACCGTCCGAACCATCGCCATGGATACGAGCGAGGGGCTCATCCGCGGACAGGCGGTGAGGGATACCGGCCAGCCGATAGCGGTTCCCGTCGGCGATGAGACGCTCGGCCGCATCATGAACGTCATCGGCGAGCCGGTCGACGAGGCCGGCCCCGTGAGGACGGCGCAGAAGCGCCCGATCCACGCCGACGCGCCGTCCTACGTGGACCAGGCGACCGAGGCGCAGATCCTCGTCACCGGCATCAAGGTCGTGGACCTGCTCGCGCCCTATGCGCGCGGCGGCAAGATCGGCCTCTTCGGCGGCGCCGGCGTCGGCAAGACGGTGCTCATCCAGGAGCTCATCAACAACGTCGCCAAGGCGCACGGCGGCTATTCGGTGTTCGCCGGCGTCGGTGAGCGCACGCGCGAGGGCAATGATCTCTATCACGAGATGATCGAGTCCGGCGTGAACAAGGACCCGCACAAGAACAACGGCTCGACCGAAGGCTCCAAGTGCGCGCTGATCTTCGGTCAGATGAACGAGCCGCCGGGGGCGCGTGCCCGCGTCGGATTGACCGGGCTGACGGTCGCCGAGTATTTCCGCGACCAGGGCCAGGACGTGCTTTTCTTCGTCGACAACATCTTCCGCTTCACGCAAGCGGGCTCGGAAGTGTCGGCGCTCCTTGGCCGCATTCCTTCCGCGGTGGGATACCAGCCGACGCTCGCCACCGACATGGGTGCACTGCAGGAGCGTATCACCACCACCAACAAGGGCTCGATCACGTCGGTGCAGGCGATCTATGTGCCTGCCGACGATCTGACCGACCCGGCGCCCGCCACGTCCTTCGCGCATCTCGACGCGACGACGACGCTCAACCGCGCAATTTCTGAGAAGGGTATCTATCCGGCGGTCGATCCGCTCGATTCGACCTCGCGCTTGCTCGACCCGCGCGTCGTCGGCGACGAGCACTACGAGGTCGCCCGCCGCGTGCAGGAGACGCTGCAGCGCTACAAGTCACTGCAGGACATCATCGCGATTCTCGGCATGGATGAGCTCTCCGAAGAGGACAAACTCGTCGTCGCGCGCGCCCGCAAGGTCGAGCGCTTCCTGTCTCAGCCGTTCCACGTCGCGGAAGTGTTCACCGGCTCGCCCGGCGTCTTCGTCGAGCTTGAGGACACCATCAAAGGCTTCAAGGGGCTCGTAGCCGGCGAATACGATCACCTGCCCGAGCAGGCCTTCTATATGGTCGGCACGATCGAGGCGGCGGTGGAGAAGGCGCAAAAGCTCGCCGAGGCCGCCTAAGCCCTGAGCTGCGACGCCACGAAGGACAGAGATGGCTGACCCGCTGAAATTCGACCTCGTGTCACCCGACCGGCTCCTTGTTTCGGAGGAGGTCGAATCCGTCGTCGTGCCGGGCGGAGAGGGCTACTTCACGGTCTTCGCCCAGCACGCGCCGGTGATGAGCACGCTGAAGCCGGGCCAGATCGAGGTGGCGACGCTCTCCGGCGCCGTGCGGAAGTTCTTCGTGCGCGGCGGCTTTGCCAACGTGACGCCAGGCGGACTCACGATCCTTGCTGACCAGGCGATCCCGCTTGAGGATCTGAATGCCGAAGACTTGGCGCGGGAGGTCAGGAACGCCGAGGAAGACCTCGTCGACGCCGGCGAGGATCATTTGAAGCGCCGCATCGCCGCAACCCGGCTGAACGAGCTCCGCGACGTGCAGCGCTGGATCATTCCGGCGTAAGGCCCAATCACCCTTGCCGTCGTGCTCGGGCTCGACCTGGGCATCCATCCCAGAGCCATTCTACTGGCTGCCAGCGCCACGGAACGGATCGGCGGATCAAATCCGGCGATGATGACAAAGCAGCTGGCTAGAACAAAAACGCCGCCTGAAGGGGCGGCGTTTCGTTTGTTCGGTGCGGTAAGGCTCAGGCGGCGGCTTTGCTCGCCTCTTCCTCCATCTGCGCGGCGCGCTTGCGCTTCGGGCTCGCCTCGATGGCCTTCTCGATCTTCGTCACCGCCTCGCTCTCGCTGATCTTCTCAACGACGGCGACTTCGCGCGACATGCGGTCGATCGCCTGCTCGTAGAGCTGACGCTCGGAATAGGAAGGCTCAGGCTGCGCCTGCGAGCGGTAGAGGTCGCGCACGACCTCGGAGATGGCAATCAGATCGCCGGAATTGATCTTCGCCTCGTATTCCTGCGCCCGGCGGCTCCACATGGTACGCTTCACGCGTGCGCGTCCGCGCACGGTCGCGAAGGCCTTGCCGACCGTTGCTTCGTCGGAGAGTTTGCGCATGCCGACGGACGCCGCCTTGGCGACGGGCACGCGAAGCGTCATCTTGTCTTTCTGGAAGGTGATGACAAAAAGCTCCAGCTTCATGCCGGCCACCACCTGCTCTTGAATCTCGAAGATTTTGCCGACGCCGTGGGCCGGGTAGACGATGCTCTCACCGGTCCGAAACCCTTGGCGCTGGACGATTTTCTTAGACATGACGCATCAAACTCCTGCTCCGTCGCGACCGGCCGCCGCCTTGGGAACGCTCGGCGGGTGCCGACCGAAACCGATGCATCCTCGATGCTTGGTTCAAACCTCCGGAAACGCCGCGCCGCAAGTTGGACGCAAGCCCCCCAATCCGGTCTGTTCGATTGTTCCCGCTGCCGGGCACTTTCTGACAGCGCTATACATAGCGCAAAAACGGCCAGAAATCAAGGAATTGTTGCGTCGCCCACAGGATGCGGTTGAGAATTGGTGGAATAATGACCTGACCAGTCGTGATTAAGAATGCCGACGGGCAGGGGATTTCTCACCATTTTCGGCGCTAGACCACGCGGAGACCCGCCTAGTCGCCTTGGCCGGGGTCCTTGGAGAAATACTTCTCGAATTTTCCATCAACGGTTTCGAAATCATGGGCGTCGGGAGGCGCGTCACGCTTGATCGTGATGTTCGGCCACTGGCTCGCATACTCGGAGTTAAGCGCCAGCCACTGGTCGAGGCCGGGCTCGGTGTCGGGCCGGATCGCGTCGACCGGACATTCGGGCTCGCAGACGCCGCAGTCGATGCATTCATCGGGGTGGATGACGAGCATGTTGTCGCCCTCGTAGAAGCAATCGACGGGGCAGACCTCGACGCAATCCATGAACTTGCAGCGAATGCATTTCTCGGTGACCACGTAGGTCATGCAGGGCTCCGGCTTCGGCTAATTCGCCTGCGGCGTATCGACTTTGGCGAAATCCTGCAAGGGCCGGACGGTCACGCCCGGCTCTCGAATTAGAAAGACGTTCCAAGGCGCTGCGGCCTTCCGTACAGGAGGGATCACAGGCCGCAGGAGAGCCTGCTACCGCTCGTCGAATCCGGGCTCAGCCTGCCCGGATCGGGCCACCACGCCGGCGGCATTCTGGGCAACTTCTTCGTAGAGAAGCTTCGCCTGCTCATAGGCATCCCGGCGCTCGGAAATGCCGAGGACGCGGATCACGCGTATGCCTCGGCTGAGATTGAGCGTCAGCACGTCACCGGCGCGCACCGGCCGGCTTGCATCGTGCACCTTGTCCCGGTTGACGCGGACGTGTCCGGAGCGGGCGAGCTCCTGCGCGGCGCCCCGCGTGCGCGCGAACCGCGCATGCCAGAGCCATTTGTCGATCCGCTGCCGTTCCGGCTCCGTCATTCGCGCCCGCTCTTCTCAAGCTCCTTCTTGAGCGCCTGCAGCGCGGCAAACGGGTTGTCCGGGTCGACCGGGCGCTCGCGCGGCGGCCGCTGGCGCTCGCCGCGGGGCATCGCGTCGCCGCGGCCTTTCTCGCGCTTCGGGCCATCGCGGTCGGATCGGTCGCGCCTCGGCTTGCCTTCGCCGTGCTGGCGCTTGGGGGGACGGTGGCGCTTCTCGCGGCCAGCCTCGGCATGCTCGCCGTCGCGTGCTTGCGGCCGGCTGCGCGGCCGCCGCTGCTCGCGAGGGGGGCGGCCGATCCGCCAGACCTCGATGGTCTCCGGCTCGGCCGGCGGTGCGACCTCCGCGCCAACCGTGGCGGTCGGTTCTTCAACCGGCGGCTCCTCTGACGGAATCTCGGGCGAGGGTGGCTGCTCTGTCGGCGGCTCGACCTGCGGCTCCTCGACTGGGGGCTCCTCGACCGGCGGGGCTTCGGGCTCACTCGGCTCCGATGCGGCAGCAGGCGACTTTTCCGTTGAAGCTTCCACAGCCGTCATCTCGGCGGCCGGCGTCTCCGCGGCCGGCGCCTCGGCGGCCGGCGTCTCGGCGGCTGGCGCCTCGGCAGACGGAGCCTCTGGCGACGTCGTGTCGACGACTGGTTCGACCGGCTTCGGCCGCATCTCCATGCGATAGCCGAGGCCGCGCAGGATCACGGAAAAATCCTCGCCCGAGGCGCCGAGAAGCGAGGTCATCGCCGGGGTCACCGTGAAGCCGCCGCCATCTAGAAATGCCCCCGCGGGTCGCTCGCCGGAAGCTCCCGGACGCCATGCAAGGGCGGGGCGGATCAGATCGGCGAGGCGCTCCAGGATGTCGAGGCGGATCGCGCGGTTGCCGTAGATGCGGAATCCGAAGCGGCGATAGAGCTCGGGATCGATCGTCGGATCGACCGGAGCGGACGTGCGGCCGGACCCCGACACGCTTTGCATCTCCGCAAGCCCCGACGCGGCGAGGTCGCGATGCTTGAGCGCCCAAAGCAGCGCAGCGAGCGTGCTCGGCGCCGGCTTCAGAAGGTTCGGAATGTAGATGTGATAGGCGCCGAAGCGGGCGCCGTGCCGGCGCAAGAGCGCGCGCTCGTCCTGGCTCAGACCCCGCACCTCTTCGAGTACAGCGCGGCGTTCGAGCACGCCGAGATTCTCGACGAGCTGGAACGCGATGCCGCGCGCCATGCCGGCGATCGTCTGATCGGCGGCAAGGTCGATCAGCGGCTTCAAGAGTGTTCCGATATGCGAGGCAAGCCAGGCGTTGAGCCGCGCCTCGACTTGATCGCGCGACGGCCCGGAGAGCTGCTCGTCGGCGAGGATGACGAGGCGCGGCTTCAGCACGTCGTCGCCCGAGACGAGGCGGGCGATCGGCTCGCCCTGCCATCTGAGATGCGCGTCGAGCGAAAGCACGATGTCACGGTCGCCGGCGCGCGAGAGAAGCGATGCACGCTCGGCGATCGCAGTCGCGAGCGCCTTCTGCGCGGCGCCGCGGAGTGCCTGCGCCTCGGCACCCTCGGCGAGCGGATCGGGCGTGAAGCGGAAGCCCTGCAGCATGCCGACGTGATGGCCTTCGACCATCACGTCGCCGGTTGGCGTGATCTCGGCCTCAAGCATCGTGTTCTCCTTGAGCCGGCGCATGAGCACGCTCGTGCGGCGGTCGACGAAGCGTTTGATCAGCCGCTCGTGCAACGCGTCCGAGAGCGCGTCCTCGACGGCCTTCGTCTCGTCACGCCATGTCGCTGGTTCGGCCAGCCAGTCTGGCTGGTTCGCCACGAAGGTCCAGGTGCGAATTTGCGCGATGCGCGCCGAAAGCGCGTCGATGTCGCCTTCCGCGACGTTGGCGGAGCGGACCTGCTCCGCGATCCAGTCATCAGGCACGACACCGCCGTCGGCGATGAATTCGAAGATCTGGCCGACGATCTCGGCGTGCTGCGCCGGCGCGATCTTGCGATAGTCAGGAAGCCGGCACGCTTCCCAAAGCCGGCGCACGGCGTCCGGCGCGCCTGCCTTGTCGGCGATCTCCTCGTCACGCGACAACGTTTCGAGCGCGACTTGGTCGTCGGCGGGCGGCGCCTTGGTGAGGCCCGGCACGCCGGGAGCTTCGTCGAGGCTCGCCTTGAGCGCGGCAAGGCTTGCATAGTCGAGCGCGTCGCTCCGCCACTGGATGGTGCGCACCGGCTCGAAGCGGTGCGACTGCAAGGCGTCGACGAGCGGGTCGGGGAAGGGATCGACGCGCGCCGTCACACCGAACGTGCCGTCGCGCATATGGCGTCCGGCGCGGCCGGCGATCTGGCCAAGCTCGGCGGCGGACAGCTCGCGGTACTGATAGCCGTCATATTTGCGGTTCGAGGCGAAGGCGACGTGATCGAGGTCGAGGTTGAGCCCCATGCCGATGGCGTCGGTGGCGACCAGAAAATCGACGTCGCCGTTCTGGTAGATCTCCACCTGCTTGTTGCGCGTGCGAGGGCTGAGCGCGCCGAGCACCACAGCCGCTCCGCCGCGTTGCCGCCGGATCAACTCGCCGACCGCGTAGACCTCGTCGGCGGAGAAGGCGACGATCGCCGAGCGCTCCGGCAACCGCGTCAGCTTCTTCTGCCCGGCATAAGCGAGGACCGACATGCGCGGCCGCGTCACCACGTGCACGCCCGGCAGCAACTGCTCGATGATGCTGCGCATGGTCGCCGCGCCGAGAAGCAATGTCTCCTGGCTGCCGCGAAGGTTCAGGATGCGGTCGGTGAAAACGTGGCCGCGCTCGAGGTCGCCCGCGATCTGCACCTCGTCGATCGCTACAAAGGCGGCGTCGGTCTCGCGCGGCATCGCCTCGACGGTGCAGACCCAGTAGCGTGGGTTGGCCGGCAGGATCTTCTCTTCGCCGGTGACGAGCGCCACCTGCTCGGTTCCGGCGCGCGCCGCGACGCGCTGATAGACCTCGCGCGCGAGTAGCCGGAGCGGTAGGCCGATTACGCCGCTCTCGTGGCCGAGCATCCGCTCGATCGCGAGGTGGGTCTTGCCGGTGTTGGTCGGCCCAAGCACGGCCGTGACATTCCGGGCGCTGAAGCGCCGCGGGCGGGGGGATGCACTCATGATTTGATCGGAAATGGCGTCAGGTACTGAGGCGATTTTCCAGGATATGGCGAGCGTTAGCACGCCTTGCAGGCCGAATTGTGAAAAATTCCTCGACCCGCGCTGCTTGGCGCAACGCGGAGGTAGGGTTGATCGGCGGAACGAGTCCGGAACAAAGGCAGCGCGAATCAGCGACTCGCTCGCCGCCCTGCTTCGTTCGTCGACACGCGCGGCGTGTGCGTCAAGCGGCCGAATGAGCGCACCGATTGCACAGAGGCAAACGCGACGTAAAACCGCCAGACTGGCCCCCACGGAACGGCATTCATTTTCGGACCGCTCCCGGAACGAACCGCCGACGAATTGGCCTCATCCGCTCATTCGGGCTCCGTTCCCACCACATCTTGTGGGTCTGTCGTGAGGGCAAGGTCCGCTGGGGCGATGCGCGCGCTGCAGCGAAGCGTCAGCGTTAGCGCTTCTGTCCCAATTCGGCACGAGGAGCGTGGCGGTCGTCATTCCATGCGGAACTTCGTCGCCACGAGCTCGACCCGGCCGATGCGGGTGGTGAGATCGATGCGGGCAGGGGCGGCGAGCCCGGCGCCCGCCGGCGCCATCCATACCTCCATCCCGTCGCCGTTGACGATCGACTCCTTCTCGGGCTTGTCGATGCGCTGCCCGGCGACCGGCTCGTAACGGAAGCTGCAGACGACCGCGCGGTTGTGGTAGGAGCGGTCGCGCGTTGAGAAATTCTCCTGGCGGTTGAAGCTCAGCGCGATGTCGAAGCGGCGCTTGCCGTCGGTGAGCGGAAGCGTGCGGCTGCAGATATCGGGCGTGACGCCGCCGGCGACCGGCCAGACGAATGCGCTGACCAGGTCAAGCGTGTCCGCCGTGTTGGCCTTGGTGAAGGGCACGTAGCGCTCCGGGTGCTGCCGTGGCGGGTCGAGCGAGACGTCGGTGAGCCGGCGCCCGACGAAATGCATGTCGACCGCCTCCGTCTCGTTGTTCTCCTTCCAAAGGTGCTTGTATTCGCTCGGCCGCAGCCGGTCGTTGCCGATCTCGCCGATTGCCGCGGCGGAGGTCTCCGCGTCGGAGAGGAGACGCGCGAGCCCGGTGACCCCGCCGGTGAACTGGATCGTGTAGCGGCCGTCGGAAAACTGCGCTTGGAGCCGCGCATGGCCGACCGGAAAGCCGCGAACGGTTACCGAATATTCGGTCGAGAGGGAGCTGGCGAGGGCGGCCTTGGGGGCGAGAAGGAGGAGGGGAAGGGCGAGCGCAAGCGGCAGAATGCCGAGCCTTTGTGGTCGCATACGATGCCTTCCATGCCCCGCTTGGCACGGCTAGCGGGGCAATGGGTCGAAACTGCGGCGTTTCCGCCCTGTCCCCAGCCTCTCGTGCTTGACCCGATGAGGCCGCGTCACTATAGGGGAGCGCTTCCGGAACAGATGGGTTCGGCCTCGCTTCCCGTGCACGTTTCGCGCGGGTTTGGAAGCGCTTGGGCCGACTGCTTGAGAACCAAGAGGTTTGACCATGGCGCGCCGCTGCGAACTGACCGGCAAGGCCGTGCTCGTTGGCAACAATGTCAGCCACGCCAACAACAAGTCGAAGCGCCGCTTCCTGCCCAATCTGAAGCAGGTGTCGCTGATCAGCGACGCGCTCGGGCGGACGGTGAAGCTCAGGATTTCCGTCGCGGCACTTCGCACGGTGGAGCATCGCGGCGGGCTCGACGCGTTCCTGGTGAAGGCGCGCAAGGACGAGCTTTCGCCGAAGGCGCAGATCCTGCGCAAGGACGTGATTGCCAAGCGGGCGGAGAAGGCTGCGGAAGAAGCCGCGGCCGCCTAGCCTTGGCTGCCTCCGGGCGCACTCTCGGGATTGTCGTCGCGGTCGCCTCCATGGCGGCCGTCGTCGTTCTCTCGAACGTCCTCGTCCAGCATCCTTTCAAGGCGACGCTCGGCCGGCTGAACCTCGCCGATCTCTTGACCTGGGGTGCGTTCAGCTATCCGCTGGCGTTTCTCGTCACCGACACCACGAACCGGCTGCTCGGCGCTCGCATCGCGCGGCGCGTCGTCTATATCGGCTTCGCCGTCGCCGTTGTGCTCTCCGCGTGGTTCGCGACGCCGCGGATCGCACTCGCTTCAGGTACCGCGTTCCTGGTCGGCCAACTCCTCGACATCGGCATCTTCAACCTGCTGCGCGACCGCGCCTGGTGGAAAGCGCCATCCTTCTCGAGCCTAGCCGGGTCGGCGGCCGACACGCTGGTCTTTTTCACGCTCGCCTTTGCGGCATCCTTCACCCTGATCGGCCAGAGCGATCCTTTCTCGGTCGAGGCCGCGCCGCTTCTTGGCCTTTATCCGATCGATGTGCCGCGCTGGGTCTCCTGGGCGCTCGGCGATTTCTCGGTGAAGCTTCTGATGGCCGCCTTCGCGCTCATTCCTTATCGCGTCATCATCGGCTTCTTCGTGCCGCTGCGACCCGCCGCGACCTGAGTTACGCCTTTCCGTTTCGGCGCGCGGCCTCCTTTGCCACGTTGCCTGCCTTCTGCCGCTTCAGCCGGCGTTGCCAGCCAGATGATGCTTCGCGCGCCGCGGCTTCCATTTGCGCCGACCCTGATCTGGTCGGCGCGATAGCCGGCGGCGCGCAGCCGGTCTGTGAAGCGCTTGCTCGGGGTCGATGACCAGACGGCAAGCACGCCATTTGGCTTCAGTGCTGCCAGCGCGGACTGCAGCCCATTCAGGTCATAGAGCCGGTCGTTGGATTCCCGCGTTAGCCCCTCCGGCCCATTGTCGACGTCGAGCAAGATCGCGTCATAGGTCTTTGAGCCGGAATCGATCAGCCGCCTGACGTCGCCCTCGTAGACGATCACGCGCCGGTCCTCGTCGAGAGCTCCCTTGAACATCTCGGCCATCGGACCGCGCGCCCATTTGACGACCGCCGGCACAAGCTCCGCGACCGTGACCTTCGCGTCGGCGGGAAGCACTTTGAGGGCGGCGCGCAGCGTGAACCCCATCCCCAGCCCCCCGATGAGGATGTGTGGCCGCTTGCGGCCCCGCAGCCGATCGCAGGTGAGGGTGGCGAGCGCTTCCTCCGACCCGGCGCTGCGGCTGTTCATCAGCTGGGTCGTTTCAAGCATGATCGAAAATTCGGTATCCCTCAGCATCAGGCGCAGTTCGCCTCCGCCGGGGATTTCGGCGCGGTCGAGCGTCGTCCAGCGCTTCATCGTTGTTGAGCGCCGCGGCGCTCCGCGGTCGGCAGGAAGCCGGATACAGAAGCCGTCAACGCCTAGTCTCCACCGAGAGCAAACTGCAGGATCAGCGTCCGCTGCAGGACGCTGTAGTTGTCGTCGGAGACAAACGTCAGGATCGTGTGGCCGGCATCGTCTTCGCTGACCGCGATTCCCTCCATGTTGTCGATCTGGTTGGTCATGCCGGCATCGAGCAGGATCTTGCCGTCGAGCCTGGCGCCGACCTTGACCGTCTCGCCGGGGATCAGGCGGAGCCGCATGGCGATCCCCAAGGGCGGCGAGTAGCGGCGCTCAAGCAGCATCAGGTCGCCGTTCGGCAGGAAGCGCGCGCTCGAAACGTCGAAATCGTCGCGGCGGACGATCGAAAAGGAGCCGACGCCGGCGACCCAGCCCGGGATGTCTTTTGCGCCGCGCGGCGGGTGCTCGGCGATGGTGATGATCTCGCCGTGTAGGGGCGAGGCAACCGGCGCGTAGGCGACGCTTTCGAGCCCCTTGTTGGAGCGCAGGATATTGTCCGGAGCGCCGACGCGCTTCGGCTCGAAATGCGTCGGTCGTCCGCCTTCGAGGTCGAAGGTCAGCATCGCATTCGGCTGCCGCTCGCGAACGATCACGCCGTGGCTCCGGTCGGTCGGGTCGAGCGCTACATCCTCCGCGTCGCCGAACGCCTTCACTACGGAGCCGTCCGGAAAGAGGCTGCCGATTTCGGCATCAGCAATGCCGACGAGCCGGCCGTTCTCGTGCAAGAGCCGCGCACGCACGAACCAGCCGGCATCGCTGATCATGAGGGCGGTGCTGGAATCGACCATGTCGATCCCGGAGAGTCCGCCGAAGCGCCTGTCCTTGGCGGTGAGGCTTATGCCGCCGAGGAATTCGAGCGCGCCCTTCGGCTCACCCGACTGCGTCAGTGCGAAGTCTTCTATCTGCGTCGCGGTCAACGAGAGCGGCTCCGCCACGGCGATTGGGACGATCGAGAGCCCGGCGAGCGTTGCAAGCAGCGCGAGACGGCTCACGCTGCGCGCCGTCGCGGCCGTCGTGTATTGCCGCGCGCAGGCATTGTCGGCTTCTCGTCGAAGAGCTCGGCGAGCTTCTCCATCATGGCGCCGGCAAGCTCTTCCGCGTCGACGATGGTAACGGCGCGCGTGTAGTAACGCGTCACGTCGTGGCCGATGCCGATGGCGATCAATTCGACCGGCGAGCGCTGCTCGATCTCCTCGATCATGTAGCGCAGATGCCGTTCGAGATAGTTGCCGCTGTTGACGGAGAGCGTGGCGTCGTCGACCGGCGCGCCGTCGGAGATCACCATCAGGATCTTGCGCTGCTCGGGCCTGACGAGAAGCCGCCGGTGCGCCCACTCGAGCGCCTCGCCGTCGATGTTCTCCTTCAGAAGCCCCTCGCGCATCATCAGCGCGAGGTTGCGGCGCACGCGCCGCCACGGTGCGTCGGCGGGCTTGTAGATGATGTGGCGAAGGTCGTTGAGCCGCCCCGGATGCGGCGGCTTTCCAGCGCGCAGCCATTCCTCGCGCGACTGCCCGCCCTTCCAGGCGCGCGTGGTGAAACCCAGAATCTCGACCTTGACGCCGCAACGCTCGAGCGTGCGCGCCAGGATGTCGGCACAGGTCGCCGCGACCGTGATCGGGCGGCCGCGCATCGAGCCGGAATTGTCGAGGAGGAGCGTCACCACCGTGTCGCGGAAGGCGGTGTCGCGCTCCTGCTTGAAAGAGAGCGGCGAAAGCGGATCGATGACGACGCGCGAGAGCCTCGCGGGGTCGAGGATGCCCTCTTCGAGGTCGAAGTCCCAGGCGCGGTTCTGCTGCGCCAGGAGCCGGCGCTGCAGCCGGTTCGCAAGCCGCGCGACGGCGCCGTGCAGGCTGGCGAGCTGCTTGTCGAGGAAGGCGCGCAGCCGATCGAGCTCCTCCGGCGGGCAGAGGTCCTCCGCGTTCACGATCTCGTCGTGCCTGGTGGAGAAGATCTTGTAGTCGATCTGCGGCTCGTTCCTGCCGCTGAAATCGGGGCGTCGCGCCTCGCCCGATGGCTCGCGGTCGGCGGCGGCATCCTCCTCGGAGAAATCCTCCGAGCTGGCGTCGGAATCGTCCTTCTCGCCAGCTTCCTCCTCCTCGCGCGACGATTCGGACTGCTGCTCGTCGGATGACTGATCCTGGTCGGCCTCGCCGCGCGCCGCCTCGTTGTTCTCCGGTGTGCTCTCCGCGTCGTCGCTCTCGTCCTCGTCGCTCTCGTCGGATTCGGGCCCGAGCTCCTCGCCCATGTCGAGCGACACGAGCAGATCGCGCACCGCCTCGGCGAAGGCGTTCTGGTCTTCCGCCATCGTGCCCAGGCGGTCGAGCTCGTCGCCGGCCTTCGTCTCGATGGTGTCGCGCCAGAGCTCTACGACCTTGCGCGCGGCCTTCGGCGGCTGCGCTCCGGTCAGCCGTTCGCGCACCATCAACGAGATGGCGTCTTCCATCGGCGCTTCCGACTGCTCGCTGATCTCCTCGAGATTGGCGCGGTGGTAGCGGTCCTGCAGCATGGCGCCGAGATTGGCGCGCATGCCGTCCATGCGGCGTGAGCCGAGCGCCTCGCAGCGCGCCTGCTCGACGGCGTCGAAGATGGCGCGCGCCTGCCGTCCTTCCGGCGAGAAGCGCCGATGCACCTTGCTGTCGTGGCAGGCGAGCCGAAGCGCCATCGCGTCGCCGATGCCGCGCGTGATCGCCGCATCCTGCTGCGTCAGCCGGCGCGGGGGCTCGGGAAGGCGGACCTTCTGCGCAAGAAGCAGCGGGCGGTCGGCGGCGAACGAGACGTCGAGGTCGTGCTTGCCGGCGACCGCGCGCACGCAGCCGGCCACCGCGCGCTTGAACGGCTCGGTCGGTGCCTCGCGCTTCTTGCTCGCCATCTCTCTCTCGTCACCCTCGGGCAAGCGTAGCGCGACCCGAGGTCCAACGCCGCCTGCTGTTGACTATACTCGGTCCTCGGATCGCGCTTCGCGCGTCCGAGGATGACTGGAGTATCCTTCGCTCGGCACTAGCTCAGAACCACGTTGGCCGAGGATTCCGGCAGCTCCACGCCGAGCGCGCGCTGATAGAATTCCGCAACCAGCGGGCGCTCCAGCTCGTCGCACTTGTTCAGGAACGTGACGCGGAAGGCGAAGCCGAGGTCGCCGAAAATCTCGGCGTTCTCCCCCCAGGTGATAACGGTGCGCGGGCTCATGACGGTCGAGATGTCGCCGTTCATGAAGGCGTTCCGCGTAAGATCGGCGACGCGCACCATGCGGCTTGCCTGCTCACGGCCCTTCGGAGTCCTGAGCCCCTTCACCTTGGCGAGCACGATGTCGACCTCGTTGTCGTGCGGCAGGTAGTTCAAGGTCGTGACGATCGACCAGCGGTCCATCTGCGCCTGGTTGATCTGCTGCGTGCCGTGATAGAGGCCGGAGGTGTCGCCGAGCCCGATCGTGTTGGCGGTGGCGAAGAGCCGGAACGCCGGATGCGGCTTGATCACCCGGCTCTGGTCGAGCAGCGTCAGCCGGCCGGACGATTCAAGCACGCGCTGGATCACGAACATCACGTCGGGCCGCCCCGCGTCGTACTCGTCGAAGCAGAGCGCGACGTTGTGCTGATAGGCCCAGGGTAGAATCCCGTCGCGGAACTCGGTGACCTGCTTGCCCTCCTTCAACACGATCGCGTCCTTGCCGACAAGGTCGATACGGCTGATGTGGCTGTCGAGGTTGACGCGGACGCACGGCCAGTTGAGCCGCGCCGCCACCTGCTCGATATGCGTCGACTTGCCCGTGCCGTGATAGCCGGTGACGATGACGCGGCGGTTCCGCGCAAACCCCGCGAGAATGGCGAGCGTCGTCTCGCGGTCGAAGAGATAGTCCTCGTCGACTTCGGGAACGTGCTCGTTCGGCGCCGAGAAGGCTGGCACTTCGAGATCGGAATCGATCCCGAAGAGCTGCCGGGCGGAAACCGTCATGTCGGGTTCCGCGAGCAATTGTTCGGCGGTCGCAGTCATCGAATGGTCCTCTTGGACGGGATGTCCGGCGCTCCGCGGATCTTCGCCCGAAAGCGGAGTCGCAAGGGAATTAGCAGAAACCGACGCTCTTCAGATAGCTGTAAGCCTGGATAATCTCTCTCAGGCGATCCTCGAGCGAGCGGTCGCCGCCGTTGGCGTCGGGATGGTGGCGTTTGACCAGAAGCTTGTAGCGCGCCTTGATTTCCGCGGCGGTCGCGCTCGCCTCGAGCCCGAGCGTCGCGAGCGACCGGGCCTCCATATTGTGCACTTTGCGGCGCTCCGGGTCGGGTCCGCGAGCCTGGAAGCCGTCGCCGAAGAAGCGGAACGGGTCCCGTGCGCGGCCTGCCCAGTTGAACCCGGACGGCCGCGCCGCGCGGGTCGGCTGGTCCGGCCCGGCGTTGACGCCCATCTGCCACGTCGGCCGGTGACCGATCGTCGCATCGCGCTGGTAGGCCTGGATGGCGGCATCGTTCATGCCGCTGAAGTAGTTGTAGGATTTGTTGTACTGGCGGACGTGATCGAGGCAGAACCAGAAATACTCGCCTTCCTGCGCACGACCTTTCGGCGCGCGGTGCGTGCCGCCCTCGGTGCAGCCGGGCATGTCGCAGGCGCGTCTCACCGGCTCCGGCCGGTCGGTGCCGGGATCGATCCGGATCTTGTTGAAGTAGGCCGAGTTAAGCTTCATGCCGGAACTATGCCCTCCGTCGGCGCCCCTCTCAAGGCGGGTTATCGTGCTAGAAAAGGATTGCGGCATCGTGTCGGTCAAATCCCGAATTGAAGAAAAGCTCACGGAAGCCTTCCGTCCCGAGAGCCTCAAGATCGTCGACGAGTTCCCACCTGCATGCCGGCCACGCCGGCGCGCGGCCCGAAGGGGAGACGCATTTCCGCGTTGCGCTCGTCTCCTCAGCCTTTGCCGGAAAGAGCCGGGTCGAGCGCCACCGGATGGTGAACCAGGTGCTTTCGGAAGAGCTGGCGGGCCCCGTCCACGCGCTTGCCGTCAGCCCCGCCGCGCCGGGCGAGGGGGCCGGCGGGTGAGCCTTATTTCGTAGCGCCAAGCTTCCCGTGCAAGGGCGGGGGGAAGGGCCTCAGCCCTTGATCTGCCGTTCCAGGAACGCCTTGACCTTCTCCGGCGACACGTCGTCGGCGATGAGGGCTTGGCCGATGCCGCGCGTCAGGATGAAGGTGAGCCGGCCGCGCTTCACCTTCTTGTCCTGCGCGATGTGGCGCATCAGTTCGTCGGCCGAGAGTGCCCGGCCGGGAACGTCGGCGAGCGCGACCGGTAGCCCGGCTTCCTTCAGGTGCTTCCGCGCGCGCTCCGCGTCGGCCGGCGGCGCGAGCCCCTCGGCGACGGAGAAATCGTGCGCGAGAACGATGCCGATCGCGACCGCTTCGCCGTGCACGAGACGCGCGGCGTCGAAGCCGCACGCTGCTTCGATCGCGTGGCCGAACGTGTGGCCGAGGTTGAGGAGCGCACGCTCGCCGGTCTCGCGCTCGTCGGCCGCGACGGTCCGCGCCTTGAAGCGCACGCTCTCGGCGATCGCGTGGATGCGCGCAGCACTGCCCGAGAAGACATCGCCGCGGTTCTTCTCCAGCCATTCGAAGAAGCGTGCGTCGCCGATCAGCCCCGCCTTCGCCATCTCGGCGTAGCCGGCGCGGAACTCGCGAGCCGGCAGCGTGTCGAGCGCAGCAGTGTCGGCAAGTACGAGGTCGGGCTGGAAGAAGGCGCCGACGAGGTTCTTGCCTTGCGGTGCGTTAATGCCGGTCTTGCCGCCGACGCTGGAATCGACCTGCGCCAGAAGCGTCGTCGGCATCTGGATCAGGTGCATGCCGCGCCGCGTGATGGCTGCGGCGAAACCGGCCAGGTCTCCAACCACGCCGCCGCCGAGCGCCACCACTCCGTCGCCGCGCTCAAGCCGCGCCTCGAGGATCGCCTCCACTACGGTCTGCAGGCGCCCAAAACTCTTCGACGCCTCGCCGGGCGGAACGACGATCTCGGCCGCCCCGATCTTCGCGCCCTTGAGCGCGGCGAGGAGCGGGGGCAAATGCCGCGTTGCCACGTTCTCGTCGGTGACGACCGCCAGGTTCCGTCCGGGCATCAGCGCGGCGATTCGCGCGCCCGCGTCGGCGATAAGGCCGGGGCCGATCAAGACGTCGTAGCTTCGGGCTCCGAGCTCGACACGGACACGCTCCGTGCTCAAGGCCGCGCCCCTTTGCTCAAGTGGCTGTCGAGCGCCGCGACGATCTCGGCGACAACGGCCTGGTGCGGCCCGTCGCGCGAAGCGACGACGATGTCGGCGAGGCGGTAGATCGGCTCGCGCTCCGCAAGGAGCTGCCGCATCACGGCGTCCGGGTCAGGGCGATCGAGAAGCGGGCGATTTCCCTTCTTGCGCACGCGTTCGAGCAGCACCGGCGCATCCGCCTTGAGCCAGACGGCGACGGCGCTTTCGCGGCAGCGTTCGCGCGTCTCTTCGCTCATGAACGCTCCGCCGCCGGTCGCGACGACCGCCGGCCCGCTCGCAAGCAGACGCGCCAGCACCCGCTTCTCACCCTCGCGGAAATGCGCTTCGCCATAGTGCTCGAAGATCTCCGGAACGGTCAGATTCGCCGCCTTCTCGATCTCCGTGTCGGCGTCGACGAAGGGCAGGTGCAGGAGATTCGCAAGCCGCCGCCCGATCGAGGTCTTGCCGGCACCCATCATCCCGACGAGCACGATCGAGCGCCTGCCGAGACGCGAGACAACGCGGTCGATCTGGTCGCCGCCGACGACGGCATGGCGCGCATCCATGAGCGAGAACCTCCGTGCGCCGTCGTGCTCTGCCGCTCCCCCAGGTGTCAAGCGGAGCGGCAGGCCGCCGCAGGGGCCGCCTCGCCTTGCTATCGGCGCTCCGGACGGGTTAGACGGGGAACGGCGAAGATGCGGATCGATGCCTAGCCTAATTCGATTACTGGTAGTTCTCGGAACTCATTGGTGCACTCATCTATGGCGGGATGGTCGCCCTGGTCATCTCGGTTGAGCCGAGACAGCGCGAGATGAGCGTGCGCATTCCGAGCGATCGATTGCAGCCGTGAGCAAAGCGCGCCCGGCTCCCGGTGGGGGTACGCGTGACGCCGCGCTGACGGAGGCGTTTCTGGAGATGCTTGCTGCCGAGCGCGGCGCGAGTTTGAACACGCTCTCCGCCTACCGCCGCGACCTCGACGATTTCCGCAGCGCCACCGGTCGACTCGCCGCTGCCTCGGCCGACGACGTTCGCCGCTATCTCGCTTCGCTCGCCGGACGCGGTCTTGCAGCAACCTCGCAGGCGCGCCGGCTCTCGGCGCTCAGGCAGTTCTTCAAGTTTCTTGTCGCCGATGCGATTCGTGAAGACGACCCGACCGCGACGGCGGAACGGCCAAAGCCGCACCGCACTCTCCCGAACGTTCTTTCCGTCGAAGACGTTGACCGGCTGCTCGAGGCCGCGCGCACTGCGGCGACCGGGGCGGAGCTGACGCCGCTTCGCCGGCTCGCCGCGCTTCGCTTGTTGGCGCTGCTTGAGCTTCTCTACGCGACGGGGCTGCGCGTTTCCGAGCTCGTAGCGCTGCCGCAGTCGGCCGGGCGCGGCGGTCGCCCTCTCATCGCCGTCAAGGGCAAGGGCGGGCGCGAACGGCTGGTGCCCCTCAACATCGCCGCGCATGCCGCGCTCGACCTTTATCGCGATCAGCGCGCGGCACTCGGCAAGCCGGATTCGAAATGGCTCTTCCCGTCCGACAGCGCGAGCGGGCACATGACGCGGCAGGCCTTTGCGCGCGATTTGAAGACCGTCGCCACGCGTGCTGGTCTCGTCTCGCGCAAGCTCTCGCCGCATGTGCTGCGACATGCCTTCGCGACGCATCTTCTCTCCGGCGGCGCCGATCTTCGCGTCGTGCAGACGCTGCTCGGCCACGCCGATATTTCGACGACGCAGATCTACACGCACGTGCTCGACGAGCGACTGAAGGAGCTTGTCAACAAGCACCACCCGCTGGCTGAGCGTTAGCTGTCAAGAAGACGTGCGAGTCGCGCATCGCTCGCTTGCGCGAGCTGCCGGAGGCACGCATAGTTCTTCTGCACGGAGCTTCCTGAAGCCGTGCCTCGCGGAGGGTTTTGGTGCGCGAGATCACCGCATACAGCTCTTCGCGGATGCGTGCGCCGGCGTTGCACGCTTCAAGTCTGCGAGGCGCATCGTGAGCGGCGTCGATGCCCCGACGGGCCTGAGGGCCTACATCTCTTATTCGCGCGGCGACATGGTAATCGCGGACCGGCTCGTAGCTGCGCTGGAGATGCAGGGCTTCGCCGCCACGATCGATCGCCGCGACATTCCTTGCAGCGATCAGTGGCAGGAGGAGCACGCCATTCTCATGCGTGCCTCCGATGCGATCATCTGGCTGGTCAGCGCCCAATCGGTCCGCTCGCGCCGCTGCAATCGGGAGCTCGGCGAGGCGATGCGGCTGAACAAGAGGCTGGTTCCGCTGGCGATCGAGGCTGTGCCGCCGGAGGCGCTGCCGGAGATGCTTGGGCGCATAGAGACGCTGCCGGCCGAAGGCGCCTTCGAACTCGAGAAGCATCTTGGGGCTCTGGTCGATGCGCTGAACGCCGACGGCAATTGGCTCATCGAGCACACGCGTCTTGCCGAGCATGGGCGGCAGTGGCTCGCGCAAAAGCGCACGCCGGAGCTTCTGCTTCGCGGTTCTGCGCTGAAGGAGGCGGAAGCCTGGGCCGACAAGCGACCGGACGGCGCGCCGCCGCCGAACGAGGAAGCGCTGGAGCTGGTGCTTGCCAGCCGCCGCGCGCGCGGCCGGCGCCTGCGAGTCGGCATCGCCGCCTCGCTGATCGTCGCCCTCGCCGGTGTCGGGCTGGCCGGCTCCGCCTATTTTGAGAGCGCGGACGCGATCAAGGAACGCGAACTCGCCAGGGAGGGCCAAGCGCATGCCGTCGCGGCTGAGCAACTCGCCGAAGAGCACGCGGCTTCCGACCGGGCGGCACGCGAAGCGGCTGAGCGGACCTTCCAGACAACGCGGCAGACCGTCGACGGTATCGTGTCCGATGTCGCGGAGGGGCTGCGCGATGTCGAAGGCATACGCGTCGAAGACATGCGCAAGGTTTTCGATCGGGTCGCCGGTACGGTCGGCCAGCTCGCGCAGGTCTCGCCCGACAACGACGACGTGCTGCGCACGCAGGCCGCAATGTTCGTCGCCTTCGGAGATACCTACCGCGCGGCCGGCGACGGCGATGCGGCGCTTTCGGCCTACGACGCGAGCCGCGGCATCGCGGAGCGCCGAGCCGCTGCCGGTCCGGAAAAGGTGGCATGGCAGCACCAGCTTGCCGCGATCCACGTCACGATCGGCGATCTCCGCGCGGCGCATGGCGACCTCGACGCGGCCCTTGTGAGCTACGAGACCGATCGCAACATTGCCGAGCAGCTCGCCGCCGACGGTTCGGATGACCCGCAGGCGCTGCGCGATCTCGCGGCCGCTGCCGACAGGATCGGCGACCTGAATGTGAAGCGGGGGAGCCTTGCCGAGGCGCTCGCCAGCTACGAAACAACCCTCCGGATTCGCCAAGAACTCGCAGCGGGCGATCCGAACAATGCCGAATGGCGGCACGAACTGTCGCTTGCCTTCGAAAGGATCGGCGACGTGCAAACGGAGCAGGGAAACCTGAGCGACGCGCGCCAGAGCTTCGAAGCAAGTCTCGTCGTTCGCGAGAAGCTCGTTTCCGCCGATCCCGGCAATACGCGATGGCAGCACGAGCTTGTCGCCGCGCACGAAAAGATCGGATCGCTGCAGAAGGCGGAGGGCGATCTCAGCGGCAGTCTGGGAAGCTTACGAGAAGGGCCGCGCCGATCGCCGAGCGCTTAACGGCCGCCGATCCGGGCAACGCCGAATTCGAGCGCGATCTGGCCACCATCCTTATAGGAGTCGGCGAGATTCAAATAACGCAAGGCGAAACCGACGCCGCGCTCAAAAGCTACGAGGCGAGTCTTCCAATTGTAGAACGCCTCGCCGCCGCCGACCCGAAGAATGCCGAGTTGCAGCGCGAGCTGTCGATCGGCTACGGCGACATCGGCGACGCGCAGCTCGCGCTCGGAAATCTCGTCGCGGCGCTGGTGAGTTACGAGGGGAGGCGCGGGATCGCATCTTCGCTTCGCTGCCGTCGATCCGGATGATACCGACTGGCAGCGCGACCTCTCTGTCAGTGACAACAACATCGGTGATGTTCAGGCGTCGCTCGGGAATCTCGCTGGCGCGCTCAAAAGCTACGAGGCGAGCCGCGGCATCGCCGAGCGCCTCGTAGCGGCCGACCCGAACAACCCCGACTGGCAACGCGATCTTTCGATCAGCCATGGCAATATCGGCGACGTCCAGGCGGCGCTCGGAAATCTCACCGGCGCGCTCGGAAGCTACGAGGCGAGCCGCGACATAGCGGAGCGCCTCGCCGGCTCTGAACCGGACAACATCGAGCTGCAGCATGACTTGGCGATCACCCACGGCAATGTCGGCGATGTTCAGCTGCAACAGGGCGATCTTGCAGCCGCGCTGGCGAGCTATGAGGCAAGCCATGCCATCATTCGACGGCTCGTTGCCGGCGATCCGAGCAACACGGAGTGGCAGCGCGATCTTGCGATTGGCTATGCGAATATCGGCGACGTGCGGCTCGCCGAGGGCGATTTCACGAGCGCCGCGGAGAGCTACAATGCGAATCTCAGTATTGCGGCGCGCTTCGCCTCTGCCGATCCGACCAACACGCTCTGGCAGCGACATCTCTCGATCAGCTATCGCAAGCTCGGCGATGTTCGCATTGCGCAGGGCAACGTGATCAGCGCGCTCTCGAACTACGAGATGAGCCTGCCGATAGCGGAGCGCTTGGCGGCTTTCGACAAGACCAATGCACAGTGGCAGTCGGACCTCGCGGCGGGCCTCTACGAGATCGCGACGGTCGCTACCGGAGCGGAGCGGCTTGACGCGATCAGCAGGGCGCTGAAAATCCTTGACGAGCTGAAAGAGGAGGGCGCGCTGACCGTGGACCAGACCCCGTGGCCCGACACGCTGAGACAATTCCTGGTGCAGGTCACCTCGCAGTCGGAGACTCCGCAGCAGCAGACCCCGGCCACGCAACCCTCGCCCTGACGCCATGAGCGTCGATCCACAGCACGATCGTCTGAAGGTCTTCGTCTCCTATTCGCGTCGCGATCTGGCGGCAGCGGATCGGCTCGTCGCGGCCCTCGAAGAAGCGGGCTTCGAGGTGGTGATCGATCGCCGCGATCTGCCCTACGGCGAGGAATGGCAGAACGAGCTCGCCGACTTCATCCGCGCCTCCGACACCGTGGTGTGGCTGGTCAGCTCAAGCTCGGTCAAGTCGCGCTGGTGCAATTGGGAGCTCGGCGAGGTCCAGCGGCTGAACAAGCGGCTGATCCCGGTGGCGGTCGAAGCCGTGCCGCCGGAATCGCTGCCGGAGGCGCTCGGCCGCATCCATGTGCTGCCGGCCGAAGGCGCGTTCGACTTCGACGTGCACGTGCCGACGCTGGCCGCCGTCCTGACGACGGATCAGGCGTGGCTGAAGGAGCATACGCGGCTCGCGGACCGGGCTCGCCAATGGCTGCTCCACGGACGCTCGTCGGCGCGGCTTCTCCGCGGCGCAGCGCTCAAGGACGCGCAGGCCTGGAGCGATCGGAAGCCGCCGGCCGCTCCTTCGCCCTCCGATGAAGTCCTCGAGCTTCTGCTTGCCAGCCGCCGCGCAGAGGGCCGCCGCCAGCGTCTGGCGGTCGCCGTGTCGCTCGCCACCGCGATCGTCGGCATTGGGCTCGCGAGCCTCGCCTACTGGCAGCGCGGCGTCGCGGTCGAGCAGCAGGGCCTCGCGGAACAGCGCGCGGTCGCCGAGAAGGCCGCGCGCGACGAGGCGGAGCGCAATTTCCACGTCGCGACCGCCACGATGCAGGGCGTCTTCACCGAGATGGCGGAGGGTCTCAAGGACGTTGAAGGCGTTCCGATCGAAAGCCGGCAGCGGATGCTCGATGCCGCCGACAAGGCGGCGGCGCCGCTCTTTGCCGCGGCGCCGAACGATGCCGGCGTTCAGCGTATCCGCGCCGCGATCCAGGGCGAGTTCGGCTCCCTCTACGATTTGAAGGGCGACGCCCCCGCCGCGAGCGCCGCCTACGACAAGGCCCTGAAGATCGCGCGCGATGTCCTGGCCGCGAAGCCGGACGACTGGCAATCGATCGGCATCCTGGCGCTGCTCTTGGGTCGCGTCGGCGACCTCAAGGCGGCGGAAGGCGATACGGACGGCGCGGCGGCCGCCTATGACGAGGCTTTGGCGCTCGCCCGCAAGAATGCCGGGCTTCAGCCCGACAACAGCCAGGTCGAGCACGACCTCTCGCTGGCGCTCGAGAACCTCGCCGATCTGAAGAAAACGCTCGGCGACTCCGATGCGGCGCGCACGGCGCAGAAGGAAAGCATCGCGATCCGCCGCCGGCTCGTTCGCGAATCCCCGGAAGATAAAATGCTGAAGCGCGATCTTTCGGTCGGGCTGACGAAGATCGGAGACACGGATTACTACGCCGGCGACATGCCGGCGGCGCTCGCCTCCTACAAGGAGGCGCTCGATATCCGCCGCGCTCTCGCGGACGCGGAGCCCAACAATACGCTCTGGCAGAACGACGTCGCCACGGCTCTCGACGACGTCGCGGCTGTGCAATCGAGCACCGGGGCGACCAAGGACGCGCTCGCTTCCTACGAGGAGTCGCTCGATATCCGCCGGCGCCTGGCGCGGCTCGACCCGCAGAACGCCGAATGGTCGCGCAACGTTTCGGTCAGCCTCGACAACGTCGCGGAATTGCGCCTTGCGAGCGGCGACACACAGGGTGCCGCGAACGCCTTCGACGAGTTGCTCACGATTGCGCGGGCGCTCCTCGATCGCGATCCGGGCAACGCCGAGTGGCAGAACGACGTTGCGATCGGATTGAACAAGGTCGGGGGGATCAAGCGCGCAACCGGCGACATGGCCGGCGCGCTCGCGGCCTACGAACAGAGCCTCGCCATGCTCCGCAAGCTCACCGCGAGCGAGCCCGACAAGGTGAAATGGAAGGCGGACACGGCCGTCGGCCTCGATCGGATCGGCGACATGAAGCTTCTCGCAGGCGACACAGACGGTGCGCGCGCCGCCTACGACGAGGCGCTCGGCATCTATCGGCAGCTCATCGCGCGCCAGCCGGACAATGCCGGCTGGCGGCGGAACATGGGTGTAGTCCTGAACGAGATCGGCGACATCGAGTTGAAGGCCGGAGAGACGCCGAAGGCGCGGGCACTGTTCGGGGAGTCGGTCGACGTTGCGCGGGGGCTGGTGGCGCTCAACCCCAAGAACCCCGTCTGGCAGTGGGATCTGGTGATCGCACTTTTCGACCTGAGCTACGCGGTCGACGAAACCGATTCGCCGGCGCTTCTCCGCGAGGCCGTCTCAATCGCCGACATGCTTAAGGAGGAGGGTGCGCTCTCGGACGCTCAGGCCAAATGGGCGCAGTCATTGAGCGCTCTCGTCGCCGGAGATGCATCCGGCGCCTCCGGCGTGCCGGCCGTCCACGCCTCGCCTTGACTTGGCGGGGCCGCGTGGCCAGTTTCCGCCGCAATTTCAGGCGATCGGCGCCGCTTCTTAACGGCGCAAGGACGGAATGCGAACCTATCTCGACTTCGAAAAGCCGGTTTCCGATCTCGAGGGGCAGATTCAGGAGCTCCGGCGCCTGGAGACTGCAGATAGCGTCTCCGTGGCCGACGAGATCGCGACGCTTGAGGGAAAGGCACGCGATCAGCTTGCGAGCCTCTACGCCAAGCTCACCCCGTGGCAGAAGACGCAGGTTGCCCGCCATCCCGACCGGCCGCATGCCAAGCACTACCTTTCCCAGCTTTTCACGGATTTCGAGCTGATCGCGGGCGACAGGAAATACGGCGAGGACCTCGCGATCATCGCCGGTCTCGGCCGATTCCGGGGCGATCCCGTCGCAATTCTGGCGCAGGAGAAGGGCGAGGACACGCAGACCCGCCTGCAGCACAATTTCGGCATGGCCCGCCCGGAAGGCTACCGCAAGGCGGTGCGGGTCATGGAGCTCGCCGACCGCTTCGAGATGCCCGTGATCTCACTGGTCGATACGGCCGGCGCCTATCCCGGCGTCGACGCGGAGGCGCGCGGGCAGGCGGAGGCGATCGCCCGCTCCACCGAAGCCTGCCTGACGCTCGGCGCGCCGAATGTCGCCGTAATCATCGGCGAAGGTGGATCGGGCGGCGCGATCGCCATCGCTACCGCAAATCGTGTCTATATGCTCGAACACGCCATCTACAGCGTCATCTCGCCGGAAGGCGCAGCATCGATCCTCTGGCGCGATTCGGCGCGGGCGCAGGACGCCGCGACGGCGATGCGGATAACCGCCACCGACCTGATGAACCTGAAGATCATCGACGGGATTATCGAGGAGCCGCTCGGCGGCGCGCACCGCGATCCCGAGGCGGTGATCGAACGCACCGGAGAAGTGATCCGCACGGCTCTGAATGACCTTGCGGGGCTCGGCCGGGACGCTATCCTCAGGCAGCGTCGGGAGAAATTCCTCGCCATAGGCAGGTCAATTCAGTAGAGATTCCCGGCCCGAGAGCGGGACCGTCCCGGAGGGGGGCATATGCTTGGACGCGATCGCGCTAACGATTCGGTAACGTTGAGGAACCCACTGTTTGGCCCGCGCGCCTCATTCAGGGAACACGCGTAGGGAGTAGGAATGGTTCGGTTCTTGCGGATCGGCCGCGCAGGCCTGCTCGTTGCGGTCGGATTGGCCGCGCTGGCGCTGGCGTCGTGCTCCGACTACGGCGGATCGCTGCCCAAGGCCATGCGCCCGCTCGATTCGGGCACGCGATCCCTGATCGCGCGCAAGGGCATGGAAGAGCGCTCCCCGATCGTAATCCGCATCTTCAAGGAAGAGGCGAAGCTCGAGGTCTGGAAGCCGCAGAAGGTGAGCGGCCGCTACGCCTTCCTCAAGGACTACGACATCTGCGCGTGGTCGGGAGTGCTCGGCCCGAAGATCAAGGAAGGGGACCGGCAGGCGCCCGAGGGTTTCTACACGATCCGCCCGGCGCAGATGAATCCGGACTCCGACTACTATCTCGCCTTCAACATGGGCTACCCGAACGAGTTTGACCGCTCGCTCGGCCGCACCGGCTCCGAGCTCATGGTGCACGGCGCCTGCTCGTCGCGCGGCTGCTATTCGATGACCGACGACAACATCCAGGAGATCTACACGCTCGGCCGGCTCGCCTTCCAGGGCGGGCAGCGCGAGTTCCAGGTCGAGGCGTTCCCTTTCCGCATGACGCCGGAGAACATGGCGCGGCATCGCAACGATCCGAACATGCCGTTCTGGATGATGCTGAAGGAGGGCTACGACCACTTCGATGTCGCGGGGCAGCCGCCCAAGGTCGACGTCTGCGACCACCGCTACATCTTCAATTCCGTGCCGGCCGACGGCCGCAGCTTCATCCCGACCGCGGCCTGTCCGCCGATGTCCATGCCGGAACCGATCCGCACCGCCGTTCAGGACAGGGAAGCCAAGGACAACGCCAAGATGCTCCTGATCGCCGACCGGCTCGACCGGCGCGAAGGCGGCAGCGGCGTGAAGGCGCTGCAGGTCGTGATGTCGACCCCGACATCCGCCGACCGTGCCACGCCGCTTCCGATGTCGGTTGCCGGCACCGTTTCGCTTGAGCCGACGACGACCGCAAGCGTCGCAGCACCGCCAGCTCAGGTATCGCCCGCACCGGCTGCAGCGCAGCCCGCCACGCCGCCCGCCGCCGTGGCCTCTGCTCCGATGCCTGCACCACGTCCCGCTGCGGTCGCAGCGGCCACACCCGCTCCGGTGCCGACTCAGTCGTCAGCAGCAGCGGCCGGCTTCCTTCCGGTTCCGGAGCTGCGGACGGCCGTCGACGACACGAAGCAGCCGGCGGCGACGAGTGGTAGCGGCGTTTCCTCGGATTCCGCGACGCTTCAGGAGCGGATGCTTGCCGGGAGCCTGCAGGCGGATGCGCCGGTCGCGAACTCCTACGCTTCAGCTTCGCCCGAGGACGACGGCCTGACCGGCATGGTGCTTCGCCTCGTCAAGAAGAAGCCGGGCGACAAGCCTGACACGACTGAGTAGCGAACTCTGCATCGGCGCGTCTGATCCACGCCGCAACCAGCCACATTCTTGAGAAGTGCGGCTAACGCTGGGGAGATCGCGCCTCCCTTAGGCGATCACCATCCCGTGGCACTGCTTGTATTTCTTGCCTGAGCCGCAGGGGCAGGGCTCGTTGCGGCCGACCTTGCCCCAGGTTGACGGGTTCGAAGCGTCACGCTTCTGCCGTGCCGCAGGCTTCGTCTGCACGGCCAGCAGATCGACCGCC
Organism: uncultured Alphaproteobacteria bacterium; assembly: GCA_963761005.1. Lineage (GTDB taxonomy): Bacteria > Pseudomonadota > Alphaproteobacteria > Rhizobiales > Afifellaceae > DASWJZ01. The sequence continues at coordinate 117,676 of CAVXFK010000008.1, read as the reverse complement.
GCTTCGTCTTCGCCCGTCGAAGCGTTGATATGGTGAGCCTCGCCGGCAGGGGGAGGGGGCGGCTCGGGCGGCCGCTGCTGGATCTCGACAAACGCGAGCTGTCCGGTCACGGCGCGGCGAAGATTGGCGATCAGAAGCTGGAAGAGCTCGAAGCTCTCGGTCTTGTATTCGTTGAGCGGGTCGCGCTGCGCGTAGCCGCGGAAACCGATCACCGACCGCAGGTGATCGAGCGTCGCCAGATGCTCGCGCCAGAGGTGGTCGAGCGTCTGCAGCAGAACCTGCTTCTCGACCGCGCGCATCAAGTCCGGCCCGAAGCGGGCCACCTTGCGCGCCATCATCTCGTCGCTCGCCTTGGTGATACGCTCGCGAATCTCGTCGTCGGCGATACCTTCCTCGGCGGCCCATTCCTTGATCGGTAGATCGAGATTGAGCTGCTCCTTCGCCGCTTTGTCGAGCCCCTCGACGTCCCATTGCTCGGCGTAGGCGCGCTCGGGGATGAACTTGTCGACCATCTCGTCGACGACCTCCCGGCGCATGTCGCGCACCGTGTCGCCGGCGTGCTCGTCGGTCATCAGCTCGATGCGCTGCTCGAAGATGACCTTGCGCTGGTCGTTCATCACGTTGTCGTATTTCAAGAGGTTCTTGCGGATGTCGAAGTTGTGCGCCTCGACCTTCGCCTGCGCGCGCTCCAGCGCCTTGTTGATCCAGGGATGGACGATCGCCTCACCGTCCTGGAGCCCCAGCTTCTGCAACATCCCGTCCATGCGATCGGAGCCGAAGATGCGCATGAGATCGTCCTGCAAGGACAGGAAGAATTTCGAATGGCCGGGGTCGCCCTGGCGGCCTGAGCGGCCGCGCAGCTGGTTGTCGATGCGGCGGCTCTCGTGCCGCTCGGTGCCGATGATGTAGAGGCCGCCGGCGCTGGCTTCGAGCGCCAGCGCCTTCAGCCGCTCGACCTCGACGCGGATCTTCTTCTCGCGCTCATCGCGCTCCGGCCCTTCCGGCACGTCGGTGAGCTCGTGCATCACGCGCATGTCGGCGTTGCCGCCGAGCTGGATGTCGGTGCCGCGGCCGGCCATGTTGGTGGCGATCGTCACAGCGCCCGGAACGCCGGCCTGTGCGACGATATAGGCTTCTTGCTCGTGGTAGCGGGCGTTCAGGATGGTGAAGACCTTGGTCTTCATCGGATCGCTGAAGAGCGTCGCGAGCGCCTTCGGGTCGGAGAAATCGCGCTGCAGCCAGCCGCGCTTCTTGAGAAGCCCTGCCAGGAGCTCCGACTTCTCGATCGACGTGGTGCCGACAAGCACGGGCTGCCCGCGCGACTTGCAGTCCTCGATCAGGTCGAGGATCGCCGCGTATTTCTCCTCTGCCGTGCGGTACACCTCGTCGTGGTCGTCGATGCGCACCATCGGCTGGTTGGTCGGCACCTCGATCACTTCGAGATTGTAGATGTCCATGAACTCTTCCGCCTCGGTGGTGGCGGTGCCGGTCATGCCGGCGAGCTTCTCATAGAGGCGGAAATAGTTCTGGAAGGTGATCGAGGCGAGCGTCTGGTTCTCCGGCTGGATCTTGACGTGCTCCTTGGCCTCGAGCGCCTGGTGCAGCCCATCGGAATAGCGCCGGCCTTCCATCATGCGGCCGGTGAACTCGTCGATGATGATCACCTGGCCGTTCTTGACGATATAATCCTTGTCGCGCTGGAAGAGCTTGTGAGCGCGAAGCGCGTTGTTCACGTGGTGGACGATCGCCACGTTCTCCACATCGTAGAGCGAACCGCTCTTCATGACGTCGCGCGATACGAGCAATCCCTCGATCTTTTCCGTGCCTTCCTCGGTGAAGCTCGCCGAGCGCACCTTCTCGTCAAGCTCGTAGTCGGTCGCGGCGAGCTCCGGGATGAGGGCATCGATGGCGATGTAGAGCTCGGAGCGATCCTCGGTCGGGCCGGAGATGATGAGCGGCGTCCGCGCCTCGTCGATCAGGATAGAGTCCACCTCGTCGACGATCGCGTAATAGTGCCCGCGCTGCACCATGTTCTGGACGTTGTATTCCATGTTGTCGCGCAGGTAGTCGAAGCCGAATTCGTTGTTGGTGCCGTAGGTGACGTCGGCTGCGTATGCGTCACGCCGCTCGGCCGGCTGCAGCCCGTGCACGATCACACCGACGGAGAGGCCGAGGAACTTGTAAATGCGGCCCATCCATTCCGCGTCGCGCCGCGCCAGATAGTCGTTGACGGTGACAACGTGGACGCCGCGCCCGGTGAGCGCGTTCAGGTACACGGGGAGGGTGGCAACAAGAGTCTTGCCTTCGCCGGTCTTCATCTCGGCGATCGAGCCCTCGTTCAAGACCATGCCGCCGACGAGCTGCACGTCGAAATGCCGCTGGCCGAGCGTGCGCTTTGCAGCCTCGCGGACAGTGGCGAAGGCATCCGGCAGGAGCTTTTCGAGGGAAGCGCCGTCGGCGACCTGGCGGCGGAACTCTTCCGTCTTCGCCTTAAGCTCAGCGTCGCTTAACGGCGAGTATTGCGGCTCGAGGGCGTTGATCGCGTCGACGGTCGGCTGGTAGCGCTTGACGCGCCTGTCATTTGCCGTTCCGAAGACCTTACGGCCCAGATGGCCCAAGCCAAGCATGCGCTACTTTCTCCGATCAGCGGTGCGCTTGCCGAGCCGCGGCCCGGCGCGTCCGTGACTAAAGCTCGCCTGATTCGCAAGCTTGTATTGAGGTCTAAGGGCGGCTAATGCCGCACGTGAACGACGCCCGGCAGTGGACTGCGGGACCCGCGACAGATAAGAACGGGCCAAAGCTCTGTCAACGCTGGAGCTTCGGCGGCTCGGCGCGCTTCCCGCCCCCAGCGAAGCAGTGGAGTGTTCCCTATGTTGAGAGTGATGTCGGCCGTCGTGACGGCGCTTTTCGTGTCCACGGCCGCGGTCCAGGCCGTCCGCGCTGAGGACGCCAAGCCGGCTCCCGCCGCCGCGGCGCCGGCCGCCGAGCCGACACGCGATCCGGACACCGTCGTGGCAAAGGTCGGCAACGAGACCGTCACTGAGCGCCAGGTCACGCTCGCGAAGGATGCATTTGCGAGCGAGCTCGCCAACGTGCCGCAAGCGCAGTGGCGGAGCGTCCTGATCGACGCCGTCGTCAACATGCAGCTCCTGGCGCAGGCCGCCCGCGACGAGAAGCTCGGCGAAGGCCCCGACTATGACTCGCAGCTCGAGTTCTTGAAGCTTCAGGCGCTCCGCAATCTCTACGTCGAGCACGTAATCGTGAATGCGGTGACCGACGACGAGTTGCAGCAGGGCTATCAGACGCTCGTCGTCAAAGCCTTCAAGCCGCAGCCGCAGGTGCGCGCGCGCCACATCCTGGTCGACACCAAGGAAGAGGCGGAGAAGATCATCGAGCAGTTGAAGGGCGGCGCCTCCTTCGAAGAGCTCGCCAAGCAGTCCAAGGACCCGAGCGGCCAGAACGGCGGCGACCTCGGATTCTTCGGCGCAGGCCAGATGGTGCCGGAGTTCGAGAAGGCGGCGTTTGCGCTTGAGCCCGGACAGATCACGCAGGAGCCGGTCAAGACGCAGTTCGGCTGGCACGTGATCAAGGTGGAAGAGAAGCGCATGAGCCCACCGCCGGCCTTCGCCGACGTCGAAGCTCAGCTTCGCAACTATTTGATCCGGCAGAAATTCCAGACGGTGCTCGCAGGCCTTCGCGACAAATATCCCGTCGAGATCGTCGATCAGCCGGCGGCACCGGCGGCGCCCACGGATGCGGCGCCCACGCGACGCTGCTCCCGCTGACGCCGCTCCGGCTGACGCCGCTCCGGCTGACGCCGCGCCGGCAGAGCAGCCGAAGCCCTAAGCGGCCGACCGTCATCGCAATGGCGGACGCGACTTCGCCGTTCGCGCCGGCTTCGTATCCGGAGGCGCCGGCGCTTTCCGGCATTCGTCTCGCGACCGCCGAGGCCGGCATCCGCTACAAGGGGCGGACCGACCTTCTCCTGATCCGCTTCGATCCGGCGGCGGCCGTGGCGGGCGTGTTTACGAAATCCCGCTGCGCTTCCGCGCCCGTCGATTGGTGCCGCGCCCGCCTGAAAGGCGGCAAGGCGCGGGCGCTCGTCGTCAATTCCGGCAACGCCAACGCCTTCACCGGCATGAAGGGACGGCAGGCGGTCGAGGCGACGGCAGCCGCGGCGGCTGATGCGGTCGGATGCAGCGCAAGCGAAGTCTTTCTCGCCTCGACCGGCGTCATCGGCGAGCCGCTCGACCCGAAGCCGTTCTCCGAAAATCTCGCTCGGCTTGCGGCGGAAGCGAGGCCGGGTGCGTTCCTCGACGCCGCACGCGCCATCATGACCACCGACACGTTTCCGAAGCTCGCGACGACGACGGTTCGGATCGGCGGAGCGGACGTCGCGATCAACGGCGTCGCCAAGGGCGCCGGCATGATCGCGCCGGACATGGCGACGATGCTCTCCTTCATCTTCACCGATGCGTCGATCGAAGCGGCGGCGCTGCAGTCTTGTCTCGAAGATGCCGTCGCCGGCAGCTTCAACGCGATCACCATCGACGGCGATACGTCGACCTCCGATACGGTGCTTCTGTTTGCGGCGAGCGCCGCCTCGTCGCGCGGCGCACCATCGCTCGATCACGATCCCGAAGCGCTTCGAAGTTTCAAGGCCGCCCTCGACGCCGTCTGCCTCGATCTCGCCAAGCAGGTGGTGCGCGACGGGGAGGGAGTGTCAAAGTTCGTCGAGGTCGCCGTCAGCGGTGCGGAGTCAGACGCCTCGGCCAGAAAGATCGCGCTCTCGATCGCCAATTCGCCTTTGGTGAAGACAGCGATTGCCGGCGAGGACGCCAATTGGGGACGCGTGGTGATGGCCGTCGGCAAGGCGGGCGAGCCGGCCGACCGCGACCGCCTTTCGATCTGGTTCGGCGAGCATCGCGTCGCCCACGCCGGGGAGCGCGACCCGTCTTATTCGGAAGCGGCGGTTTCGGAATACATGAAGCGGAGCGAGCTCGTGCTTCGCGCCGATATCGGGCTCGGAAAAGGCAAGGCGACGGTTTGGACCTGCGACCTGACGGCCGGCTACATCGCCATCAACGCGGATTATCGGAGCTAGTCAGCAGGCTATGCAGCCGCTCGTTCTCGTCGCCGCCTGTGCCCTGATCGATGCCGACAACAGGGTGCTGATTGCGAAGCGGCCGGAGGGGCGGCCACTTGCCGGACTCTGGGAATTTCCCGGCGGAAAGGTGGAGCCGGGCGAGACGCCGGAAGACGCCGTGATCCGTGAATTGCGCGAAGAGCTTTCGGTAACGGTTACAAAGCCTTGCCTCGCTCCTCTGACCTTTAGTACGTACGATTATCCAGAATTTCATATTTTGTTGGCACTTTTCGTCTGCCGCAGGTGGGTGGGGCCGCCTGTGCCCAGGGAAGCGCAGGAAATCAAATGGGCGAGGGCGAACAGACTGAGGGAGTTCGCGATGCCGCCGGCGGACGAACCGCTGATCAGCCACTTGGCAGACCTTCTTTGATCCCAGGAAGCAGGAGGCACGGCTTGCGGAGCCATGTCCAAATTAGGCGCTTCCTTGCGGATGATGAGAGCGGCGCCACTGCGATCGAATACGGCATCATCTGCGGGATGATCGCCGTCGTCGTGCTTGGCATTGCGGCGACGGGGGGCGCGGTCGACCTGCTCTATCAGAAGATGGCCGCACTCGCCACGGCGATCCTCGGCAGCGGCAGCGGCGGCGGCTGATCAAAGGAACGGCGCTCGCCTAGTCGCGCGGCCGGTTTGCGTCGAGGGCGGCGGCAAGGCTGACCTTCCCCGATCCACGCGCGGCGGGCTTCTGCTGGCTCTCATGCGGCGACCAACCGGACAGCGACACGATCTCGAACGTCGCGCGTATTCGCCCGTCAGGATCGCTGAACCGTTCCGCGTAGATTTCGGCCGCGCGTAGGAAAAGGTTCTTACGGGCCGGGCTTCGTTCGCGCTCGGGCGATGCGTTCGCCGCACCCATCGCTCGTAGGTCGCGGAAAAGGTCGAAGGCCGTGTCGTAGCGCACCGTCAGGGTGTCGCGATCGACGACCGTCAGCGCGAAGCCGGCGCGCTGGAGGAGCGCGCCGAGGTCGCGCACATCCGCGGCGGGTATGACGCGCGGGCTTGCGCCGCCGCGAAGCTCGCTCTCCGCCGCCGTGAGCGTCTCGCGCAGCTCAGCAAGCGTGTTGCCGCCGGTCATTGCGGCAAGAAAGAGCCCGTCGGGCTTGAGCGCTGCGCGTATCTGAATGAGCGCGCCGGCGAGATCGTTCGCCCATTGCAGCGTGAGCGCCGAGACGAAGAGATCGATCGACGCCGGCCCGAACGGAAGCGCCTCCTCGTCGCCGACGAGCCCTGAGGCGGCGGAATCGTTAAACGCAGCCGCGGTCTGCTCGAAGCGGATCACGTGCCGCACCATGCCGGTGGCAAGAAGCGCATCGGCGAGCGCCGCCGTCTGCCCGCCATGTGCGACCGCGATGTCGAAGCGGCGCTCGACCGCCGAAAGCCGCTCGACCAGATCGGCGGCGACGCGCTCGATCAGGAACGTTGAGCGCGGCTCGCCGCGGCGATGCGCCCGCGTGAGGCGTCGGCGGAGCAACCGCTTGTCGGTGATCTCTGCGACCATGGGTGACCGAGCTCCCTGGCCGCGATAGCATGCCGCCATGCTGTCGCTCAAACGACCGGATCGCGGACTCGCCCGTCTTGCCGGGATCGCCGCCGACCTTGTGCTGCCGCCGACCTGCCCGGGATGCGGCCGGACCGTCGGCGACGGCCACGCGCTTTGCGCCGGCTGCTGGTCGACGATCCGCTTCATCGCGCCGCCGCTTTGCCCGGTTTACGGAACGCCGTTCGCGTTCGACCTCGGCGAGGGGATCGTCTCGGCGGAAGCGCTCGCCGACCCGCCGCCGTTTCGGCGCGCGAGGGCGGCGGCCGTCTACGGCGACGTTGCCAGGCGCCTCGTCCACCAGATGAAGTACTACGACCGACCGCATTTGGCAGCGACGATGGCGAAAGCGATGGTCCGTGCCGGAGAGCCGCTTCTCTCGGACTGCAGCCTGATCGTGCCGGTGCCGCTCTACCGCTGGCGGCTCTGGTGGCGGCGCTTCAATCAGGCGGCGCTGCTTGCGGCCAATATTTCGCGGCTTTCCGGTGTTCCGTACGACCCCTTCGTGCTGGAGCGCGTCAAGTCCACGCGCCAGCAGGTCGGGCTGTCCGCGACGCAGCGGGCGGAGAACGTGCGCGGCGCGTTTCGTGTCCCCGAGGCGATGCGGGTGAAGGTCGCTGGCCGCGACGTCCTTCTGGTCGACGACGTCTATACGTCAGGGGCGACGGCGAAGGCCGCGACGCGGGCGCTGCTTCGCGCCGGGGCCGCGGCGGTGGACGTGCTCGCTTTCGCGCGCGTCACCCGATGAACCGTTCCTTTGCAAATTTTGTATGTAATTCTATATACTTGAGCGGGAACGCTTTTTCATGAGCGCGGACATGCCCCGGGTGACCATCTACACGCGTCGGTTCTGCGGCTATTGCACGGCCGCCAAGACGCTTCTTTCCGAGAAACGGATCGCGTTTGCGGAGATCGACGCGACCGGCGACCCGGACAAGCGGCAGGAGATGATCAACCGCTCCGGCCGCTTCACTTTCCCGCAGATATTCATCGGCAGCCGGCATGTCGGTGGCTGCGACGATCTTTACGCGCTTAACGCGCGCGGCGAGCTCGACGCGCTGCTCGCTTCGGAGACTACGGCATGAAGTTCAAGGCGGCCTGCATCCAGCTTCGCTCCACGACCGACGTCGCGGAGAACATCGCGACGGTTGAGCGGATGACGCGCGAAGCGGTCGCCGCCGGGGCGGACTATGTCCAGACGCCGGAGATGACCAACATCGTGCAGCGGAACCGCGCATCGCTTGCCGCCGCGATCGGGCCGCAGGAATCCGATCCGGCGGTGAAGCGTTTCTCCGCGCTCGCGGCCGAGCTTGGCATCGTGCTCCACGTCGGCTCGCTGGCGCTGAAGGCCTCCGACGGGAAGATCGCCAACCGCGCACTCCTTTTCGGCAGGCGAGGCGAGCTTATCGCGCGCTACGACAAGATCCACCTCTTCGACGTCGATCTTCCGAACGGCGAGAGCTGGCGTGAGTCCGCCGTCTATCATCCCGGCGACAGCGCTGTCGTCGCCGACCTCCCGTGGCTGAGACTCGGCGTCTCGATCTGCTACGACATCCGCTTTCCACATCTCTATCGCGCCGAGGCGCACGCCGGTGCCGCCGCGCTGACCGCACCGGCCGCATTCACCCGCCAGACCGGCGAGGCGCACTGGCACGTGCTGCAGCGCGCGCGCGCCATCGAGAACGGCGCCTTCGTCATCTCCGCCGCGCAGGCCGGCCGGCATGCCGACGGCCGCGAGACCTTCGGACATTCGATGATCGTGTCGCCGTGGGGCGAGATTCTTGCCGAGGGCGGTGGCGAGGGGCCGGAGGTCATCATGGCGGAGATCGATCCGGCGCTCTCCGACGATGCCCGCGCACGCATCCCGGCGCTCAAGAACGAGCGACCCTTCGCACTTCCCGAGGCGGAGTTGGGACCGGCGCTAAGGTCGGCCTCGTGATCCGCTATTCGCTCACCTGCCCGGAAGGCCACGCCTTCGAGGCGTGGTTCGCGGATTCTGCCGCTTATGAGGCGCAAAGAGCGAAGGGCGTCCTCCTTTGTCCGCTCTGCGGCTCGGCCGACATCGACAAGGCGCTGATGGCGCCGTCCGTGTCGACCGCGCGCAAGAAGGATTCGGTGCGGCTTGCCGCCAACATGCCGGAACGGCAGGAAGCGATCTCGATGCTGCGCAAGCTGCGCGAGCATCTGACGGAAAACGCCGACTATGTGGGTCCGCGCTTTGCCGAGGAGGCGCGGCGCATCCACTACAACGAGGCGGAGAAACGCGGCATCTACGGCGAGGCCTCGCGCGACGATGCGCGTGCGCTTGCGGAAGAGGGCATCGAGTTCCACCCGCTTCCGATCCTTCCCGAGGAGCACAACTGAGCCGAGCCTTGTTCTGAGGCGGGCGCGCCTCGGCCCGGCTCGCAGCGCATCACGTTCGCGTAAAGGGTCTTGCCGCGGCGGCGACCGGAATCGATGGTCGTCGGCGTGCCTTATGGAGACCGAAGGATGAGGCAGGTCACGGGCGTCCTAGCCGCTTTATTGGCGCTGGCGTCATTTGCGATTGGAGGCAAGGCGGCGGCGGAAGTGAAGTCGGCGATCTTCGCCGGCGGCTGCTTCTGGTGCATGGAGGAGGCGTTCGACAACGTTCCGGGCGTCGTCGCCACGACCTCGGGCTATACCGGCGGAAACCTCGTCAACCCGACCTACGAGCAGGTCTCGGCCGGCGGCACCGGTCATTTCGAGTCGGTGAAGGTCGACTACGACACCGCGAAGGTCAGCTACACCGACCTTCTCAACGCCTTCTGGCACAACATCGATCCGTTCGATGCGCGCGGCCAGTTCTGCGACAAGGGAAGCCAGTACCGGAGCGCCATCTTCGTCTCGAGCGCAGAGGAGATGGCGATGGCCAAAGCCAGCAAGGAGAAGGTAGCGGCCGAGTTCGGGGAGCCGGTCGAGACCTTGATCCTTCCCGCCCGGACATTCTATCCGGCCGAGGCCTACCACCAGAATTTTCACGTCACGAACGCCGCCCGCTACAAATTCTACAAGTTCGGCTGCGGGCGCGCCCAGAGATTGCAGGAGATTTGGGGCAGCCACGCCTCATAGGCGAGCCATCCGCAGAGGGCGTGGCGGCGCTGCAACGCTTTGACTCCGCTTGATGCGAGGCGACTGCCCTGAATTGCCTTGAAACCGCGTTCCCCGTAGCATCCGCCGGTTCCGTTGCGGGTATAGGGGCGCGCACGGACCCGACCCGGAGGGTAAAGTGATCGACAGACGCTATTTCCTTGCCGGCGCGGCGAGCACATTGCTTGCCGCTTGCTCGTCATTGTCGGGCCTCGGCTCGCTGGCCTATGCACCGAGCGAGGGGTCGGGGATGCTCGTTCCGGCGACCAAGGAGCCGTATCAGGTCCCGCCGGTCAACTTGAGCACGATCCCGATACAGTACCATCGCCAGATCGTGACCGATCCGACGGGAGAGGCGCCCGGCACGATCGTCGTCGATCCGGGCCAGCGCTATCTCTATCTGGTCCTCGCCAACGGCAAGGCGCGCCGCTACGGCATCGGCGTCGGGCGCGAAGGCTTTGCCTGGAACGGCACCGCGACCATCCAAATGAAGCGCGAGTGGCCGAAATGGTTTCCGCCGGTCGAGATGCAGGCGCGCGACGAGCGCGCGCGCAAGTATTCCGACGGCATGGATGGCGGCGTCGACAATCCGCTCGGTGCGCGCGCCATGTATCTTTTCAAGGACGGGAAGGACACGCTCTACCGCATCCACGGCACCAACGAGCCGCAGTCGATCGGCAAGGCGGTGTCCTCAGGCTGCATCCGCATGCTCAACGCCGACGTGATCGATCTCTACGACCGCGTGCCGCTCGGCACAAAGGTTGTCGTGCTCCCGGCGACGAACCCGATCGCGCGCCTTGGGCATACGCTGACCGACCCCGATGCAGCCTGGCGGAAGGACATCCGCCGGCTGGCCGGCAACCCAATCTAGGCGCGCCGGTCAATTTGCGGGGGCGCCGCGTCGCGCCCAAGGACGCGCGCGGCGCAGTTTGTTCGACATCGGCTTGGCTTATCGCCAATCCTCTTCGTTGCGGGCCGCGCGCTCATAGCGCCTGCCGGTCCACGTCAGCCCCATGTCCCGGAGAAGGTGATCGTCGACGTCTCTGAGGTTGTTCCTGAGTTGCACATCGGCTCGTGCCTCTCGCAGCGCCTTGCCCGAGGCGGCGAACCAGGCTCCCAGCCGATCGATGATCGACCGCCGTCCTCCCGGCGTGATTGAAACGTTGGCCATGGCCCTGCTCCTCTGTTTGCGGAGCGGGAATAGGGTGCGATACCTGCCAACTCGATGTCAGGTTTGAAAAGGCTGAATTCCTACCAGAAGACGTGACCGATCGGTCCGGGAGAACCTCGTGAATCCGCTGGAACGCGCTCTCGCGATCCTGCTTCTTTTGAGCCGGCGGCGGCTGCTCCCGGCCTCGGGCCTTGCGGCGCGTTTCGAGGTGTCGGTCAGGACAATCTATCGCGACATCGACCGGCTGATCGCGCTTGGCATTCCGGTCGAGGCGGAGCGCGGCGCAGAGGGCGGTTTCAGGCTTTCCGGCGACTATCTCTCGCCGCCGATCGCGCTGAACCGCGTGGAGACGACAGCGCTCCTCGTCGCGCTTACTCTGGTGCGCGGGCTCGAGACCACGCCGCTCAAAGGTGACCTCGAAGCCGCGGAGGCAAAGCTCCTTGCCGCACTTCCGAAGTCGGCGCGAGAGATCCTGGCGAATGGGCCGAGCATCGTCGGCATCGAGCGACAGCCGGATGACATATTTCATGGCCGCCGGCCTGCCGAGCGCCCGCTCGACCATCAGGCTGCAGTCGACAAGTTTCTCGAAGGCATCCTGACGCAGCGCCGGGTTGAGATGACGCACCGGAACCCCTACCGCCCGAGCGAACGCGTGCATGAGGTCGAGCCGCATGGACTGCTTTGGGATCGCGACCTTTGGTATCTGGTCGGGCGCTCGCTCGAGGCGGGCGAGATCAGGATGTGGCGCGCCGACCGCGTGAGCTCGATCGTGGTCACCGGCATGGCCTTTCGGCCGATGCCGGGGTTCGACGTGCGCGCGCTTCTCGGCCGGCAGTGGCTGGAGCGCGCCATGCGCACCTGGGAGAGCGAGAAGGCAGGGTGCCGCATCAGGCTGAGCGCCGAAGCTGCCGGAAAGCTGCGTCGTGACTGGTTCTACTGCCATGCCGCCTTTCTCGAAGGCGGCGACGGGCACGTGGTGATGTCCTGGCCCGAGACGGATCCCGATACCGGTACTCCCGCTGGTGCGCTGGCTTGGGGCTGAGGCAGAGCTGCTTGAGCCCTTGAGCCTGCGCGAGAAGCTTCAGTCCGAGCTTGAGGCGATCCGGCAAAGCTATGAATGACCGAACTGCGCGATTGAGATCGGTTGTAAGACTCCTTGCCGCTCTGCTTGCCCTGAGCTGCTGGCTCGTTGGCCTGGCGCACGCCGACCCGGGCTGCCGCTCCGAGAGCTTTGGCAAGTGGCTTGGCGGCGTGAAGGCCGAAGCGGCGCGCGCGGGCATCTCGGCGTCGACGCTTCGCGCGCTGGACGACGTTCGGCTCGACGAGAGGGTCGTGCGGCAGGATCGCGGCCAGCCGAGCCTCTCGCAGAGCTTCATCGACTATCTCTACGCCACGGTCACAGCTCGCCGGCTGCAACAGGGCAGCGCGCTCATGCGGAAGTATGCGCGCACGCTGGCAGGGATCGAGCGGCGCTACGGCGTGCCCGGTGCGGTCATTGTCGCCTTCTGGGGGCTTGAGACCGACTTCGGCGGCTACATGGGGAATACGCCGCTCCTGACGTCGCTTGCGACGCTCGCCTACGACTGCCGCCGGCCGGAGAGCTTCCGCGCCGAGCTGATCGGCGCGCTGACGCTGCTCGATCGCGGCGATCTCACGCTCGACGAGCTGAAGGGCTCGTGGGCCGGCGCGATCGGGCAGGTCCAGTTCACCCCATCGAACTATCTGAAATACGCCGTCGACGGTGACGGCGACGGCCGTCGCGACCTCGTCGGAAGCGTTGCCGACGCGCTCGCCTCCGGCGCGAACTACCTGAAGGCGATCGGTTGGCGCCGCGGCGAGCCGTGGCTGGAGGAGGTGCGCGTCGCCGATGGCGTGCCGTGGCAGGAGGCGGCGCGTGAGAACATGAAGCCGCGCGCGTTCTGGGCGAAGGCGGGTGTTACGCGGCGCGACGGCAGCGCGCCACCCGCCGACTCTGTGCCGGCTTCACTGCTCCTGCCGATGGGACGGTTCGGCCCGGCTTTTCTCGCCTATCGGAACTTTTTGATCTTCTGGGAATGGAACCAGAGCTCTAACTACTCGCTCGCCGCCGCCTATTTTGCGACGCGGCTTGCCGGCGCGCCGCGGCTCGATCCCGGCCATGCGCCGGCGATTCTCTCCGCCGATGAGATGCGCGAGGTGCAGGTGCGCCTGAACGCGATCGGCTACGCCGCCGGCGACCCGGACGGGCGGCTTGGTGAGATCACGCGTGCCGGCGTGAAAGAGGCGCAGCTCACCTTCGGCCTTCCCGCCGACGGCTATCCGACGAAGGAATTGTTGCAGATGCTGCGGAAGGGAAAGTGAGGCTCACCGCGTCCTCGTCAGCGCCAGCCACAGCCCGCCGCCGATCAGGACGCTGCCGCTGATCCGCGAGAGCCAGCGTATCCGCGTCTTCGAAATGCGGCGGCCGGCGCCGCCGACAAGGATTGCGTAGAGCCCATCGGAGATCGAGGCGACGACGACCGCGGTCGCGCCCATGATCGCGACTTGCAACGCGTAGTCGCTGTTCGGATTGATGAACTGTGGGATGAAGGCGCCAAAGAAGATCAGTGTCTTCGGATTGCTGATCGCGACGAGAAAGCCTTGCAGGAAGAATCCGACCCGCGGCACCGGAACATTCTTCGGCTCGCCGAGCGCGCCGGTCGAGCGCAGAAGCTTGATGCCGAGATAGACGAGATAGGCGGCACCGGCGAGCCGCACGATTTCGAACCACCAGCCAAGCGCTTCGATCAGCGAGGCGAGTCCGATGCCGACAAGCGCGATCATGAGCGCGATGCCGAGCTGCGTCCCGGCGACGTTCAGAAGCCCGGCGCGCGTCCCGTGCGACAGGCTGTTGGCGATGATCAGCGTCACCGTCGGCCCCGGCACGACGATGATCACGACCGTGGCGACGAGGTAGGCGAGGTAGAGGTCGAAGGACATCTGCGGCACGGGTCTGATCTGGGGTCAGGACCTATTAATCGGAACGGCGCGATGACCGGTTCGAGTGGGAAGCGGATTGTTCAGCGCTCCTCTAGCGCCAACCGGACACCCACCGCGCAGTAGATGCCGCCAACCACCTTGCCCTGCCATTTCAGCACAGTCGGATTTCGGCGGAGGAAGTCGCCAAGACGACCCGCGCTCACTGCATAGACGACTGTGCTGACAAGGCCGAGTAGAACAAAGACGATGCCCAAAATTGTCAGCTGAAATACAACCAATCCGTTCTCCGGGCGCACGAATTGAGGGAGGAAAGCGAGGAAGAAGAGAGCGGTCTTCGGATTGAGCACCTCTGCCAAAATGGCTTGGTGGAATGCCTTGCCTGCCGAGATCGGAAGCCCACGGGTCAAGAAATTTGCCGGTGTCTTCTCAAGTATCGCGCGAATACCGAGGTAAACGAGGTACGCTGCGCCAATGTATTTGATGATGCTAAACAACATGGCTGACGCGGCAATGATAGCCGAGACGCCGACAACCGCCATGAATGTGTGAACCACGTCGCCCGCCGCGATCCCAGTTCCGGTGGCGATGCCCACCTTCGTCCCCGAACTCGCGGCCCGCGCTACGGTGAGGAGCGTAGCGGGGCCTGGAATGAATACGAAGCCGAGCACAATCGCGACGTAGGTGATCAGGGTGGCTGGGTCGATCATTCGTTGGCTCCGCGCGGCTCTTGTCGCCAAAGAGAGCCACTCTATAGCTCCAAAAGCAACGACTGCTTTGCCCACATCCCGCTCATTCCGGAGGTTCCATCCTGGGAGCAGTCTTGATTCAAGCTCTGCAGAAGGACCTGCCCATGTCGAACTGTTTCTGGCTCGGCGAAGCCCAATTGCACGGTGCTGAGCCTAGGGCTGCGGGCCCATGAAGTCGCGCTTGCCGATCTCAAGCCCGTTGTGCCGCAGGATGTCGTAGGCGGTCGTCACGTGGAAGAAGAAGTTCGGCAGCGCGAAGTTGAAGAGATAGCGCTGGCCGGTGAAGGTGAGCGTCCGGCCGCTGGTGAGGGCGAGCGAGATTTCGTGCGCCTCCGATCCGTCGATCTCCGCCGCCGGGACGCTGTTCACGAAGGCGAGCGTCTTCGCAATCCGCGCCTTCAACTCCTCAAGCGTCGTCTCTGTGTCCTCGAATTTCGGCACGCCGCGCCCCGCGAGCCGCGCCACCATGCCCTTGGCGTGGTCGCTCGCGATCGTCACCTGGCGGGAGAGGGGCAGCATGTCGGGCGCAAGGCGCGCGCTCACGAAGACCGATGGGTCGATGCGCTTCGCCCGGCAGTGCTCGACGGCCTTGTCGAGGATGGCGGAAAGGGCTGCCAGCATCTGCACGATGGTGGGAACGCAAGCCTGTGACATCGAAAGTGACACGGGTATCTCCTGAAAAAGGGCGCCGGCTTATAGCGCCGCGCGAAGAATCAGCGCCAGCGGCGCTAAGCCTCCGCCTCGACAAGCCCGCGCTTCTTGAGGAGCGCCTCCGGCTTCGGCATCCGCCCGCGGAAGCGCCGATACGCCTCCGCCGGCTCGCGCAGATAGCCGGCCGAATAGACGAACTCCTTGAGCCGCTTCGCCGTTTCCTTGTCGAAGATGTCGCCGGCTTCCTTGAACGCCGCAAAGCCGTCGGCGTCGAGCACCTCCGACCAGAGATAGGAGTAGTAGCCGGCCGCATAGCCGTCGCCTGAGAAGACGTGCGCAAAATGCGCGGGCCGGTGCCGCATGACGATCGCCTCCGGCATGCCGATCTTCTGAAGCGACGCGCGCTCGAACGCCGCGACGTCGATCTTGCCGGGCTCGGAGAGCCGGTGGAAGTCGAGGTCGACCAGTGCTGAGGCCACGTATTCGACCGTCGCAAAACCCTGGTTGAAGGTGCGCGACGCCATCACGCGATCGAGCATCGCTTCCGGCATCGGCTCGCCCGTCTCGTAGTGGATCGCGAAGCGCCGGAGCACCTCCGGCTCTTCCAGCCAATGCTCGTAGAGCTGCGAGGGGAACTCCACGAAATCCGTCGCGACGCTGGTCCCGGCGATCGAGCGGTAGGTGACGTCGGAGAGAAGCGCATGGAGCGCATGCCCGAACTCGTGGAAGAGCGTGCGCGCGTCTTCGAAGCTCAGAAGTGCCGGAGCACCGGCGCCGGGCTTGGAGAAATTCATGACGTTGTAGACGATGGGCCGGACGTCGCCGGCGAGCTTCTCTTGGCTGCGGAACGAACTCATCCACGCGCCGCTCCGCTTCGAGGTGCGGGCGAAATAGTCGCCGAGGAAAAGGCCGACATGGCGTCCCTCGGCGTCGGTCACCTCCCAGGCGCGAACATCGGGGTGGTAAACCGGGATGTCGGTCCGAGGCGTGAAATTGAGCCCGAAGAGCCGATGCGCGGTATCGAAGGCTGCCGCGATCATGTTGTCGAGCTGCAGGTAGGGCTCGATCGCGCCCTCGTCCAAGTCAAACTCGGCCTGCCGCTGTTTTTCCGCGTAGTAGCGCCAGTCCCAAGGCGCGAGCGCGAAGTTTCCGCCCTCCGCCTGAATCAGGCGCTGTAGGGTCTCCGCATCATGAAGCGCTTTCTCGCGCGCCGGCCGCCAGACGGATTGCAGAAGCCCGAGCGCCGCCTCTGGTGTCTTCGCCATCGTGTCGTCGAGGCGGAAGGCCGCAAAGGTCTCGTAGCCGAGAAGATGCGCGCGCTCGATCCGGAGGCGCACCATCTCGTCGATGATCGCGGCGTTGTCGGTGGCGCCGCCGTTTTCGCCGCGCGCGATCCATGCCTTGAAGGCGGTCTCGCGAAGGTCTCGGCGCGCGGAGAATTGCAGGAAAGGCTCGACCGATGAACGCGCCAGCGTGATCGCATGTTTGCCCTTCATGCCGCGCTCGTCGGCTGCGG
This sequence comes from uncultured Alphaproteobacteria bacterium, assembly GCA_963761005.1. GTDB lineage: Bacteria > Pseudomonadota > Alphaproteobacteria > Rhizobiales > Afifellaceae > DASWJZ01. Next base: position 100,843 of record CAVXFK010000008.1, on the reverse strand, counting down.
CGGCAGCGGACTCGCGCAGCGATTCCGGCAATCCGGCGAGATCGGTGTCCGTATCGAGGACGAGAGCGTAGCTCCGCTCGTCGGCGAGGACGTTCTGGGCGAACTGGGTGCCGAGCGTCGCGAGCCGCTCGGTGATTTCCGCGAGTCGCTTCTTCTTCTCCGGTGGGAGCGCAGCGCCGTTCCTGACGAAGGCGAGATGCAGCCGCTTAAGCACGCGCGCTTGTTCTTCGGTCAGCCCGAGCTCTGCTTCCTTCTCTTTCAGCGCGTCGACGCGGCGGAAGAGCGCTGCGTTCTGGAAGATCGCCGAGCGGTGCTTGGCGAGGATGGGCGCAATGTCGCGCTCGATCTTCTCCAGCGCCTCGTTGGTGTTCGCGCCGGAAAGGCCGAAGAAGACCGCGCCGACCCGCCGAAGCGTCTCGCCGCCAAGCTCGAGCGCGTCGACCGTGTTCGCGAAGGTCGGCGCTTCGGGATTCTCCGCGATCGCGCCGATCTCCGCATCGTGCTCGGCGAGCGCCGTGTCGAACGCCGGGCGAAAATACTCAGGCCTGATTTCCGCGAAGGGCGGTGTCTCGAACCGCGTCTTCCAGTCTTTCAGGAGCGGATTCTCGGTCACGATCTCTCCTCGAACTTTTGGCGGCGGCCTCGGGCACCGGAGACGGCGTCGCGGCAGCAGCGCCAACGGGATCGATATAGGCTATCGCCCGGAAAACCCAATCCGGCGTTCGTCGCGAGGCGAGGCCACCGCCCTATCGCGTCTGGTGGGGCGCGTGCTGGGCGACCTGAGGCTCGGCGAGCCTGACCGACTTGAGGTCTGGCAGGAACACGGTCAGTAGGCCAATCGCCGGAAGGAACGCGCAGACGCGGAACACGAACTCGATGCTCGTCATGTCGGCGATCGTGCCGAGCGCCGCCGCACCGATGCCGCTCATGCCGAAGGCGAAGCCGAAGAACATGCCGGCGATCATGCCGATGCGGCCGGGCATAAGCTCCTGCGCGAAGACGACGATCGTCGAGAAGGCGGAGGCGAGGATCATGCCGATCGCGACCGAGAGCACGCCCGTCCAGAAGAGGTTCGCGTAGGGGAGAAGCAGCGTGAACGGCAGCACGCCGAGGATCGAGAGCCAGATGACGAGTTTCCGCCCGAAGCGGTCGCCAAGCGGTCCGCCGAAGAACGTGCCGCCGGCGACCGCCGCCAGGAACACGAAGAGATAGATCTGCGAGGTCTGCACCGACACGCCGAATTTATGGATCAGGAAGAAGGTGTAGTAGCTCGTCATCGACGCCATGTAGATGTACTTCGAGAACGTCAGCACCATCAGGATCAGGATCGACATGCCGACGCGCCGCGAGGAGAGCCCGTGCGTTGCCACGAGCTTCGCCTTGCCGGCTCTCAGGTGAAGCAGAAACTGGTTCTTGTACCAGCGCCCGACGCCGGAGAGCACGATGATCGCCAGCAGCGCGACGAGCGAGAACCAAGCGATCGAGCCTTGCCCGCCGGGGATGACGATGAAGGCGGCGGCGAGCGGCCCGAGCGCGGTGCCGACATTGCCGCCGACCTGGAAGGTCGACTGCGCAAGCCCATAGCGTCCGCCGGAGGCCATCCGCGCGACGCGTGAGGATTCGGGATGGAACACGGCGGAGCCGAGCCCGACCAGCGCCGCGGCTCCGAGAAGCTCCAGGTAGCTCGACGCGATCGAGAGCATCACCAGGCCGACGAGCGAGCAGCCCATGCCGACCGCGAGCGAATAGGGCTTCGGCCGGCGATCCGTATAGAGCCCGACGACCGGCTGGAGCAGCGACGCCGTTCCCTGGAAGGCGAACGTGATGAGACCGATCTGCGTGTAGCTCAGCGAAAAATGCGTCTTCAGGAACGGGTAGATCGCCGGGAAGAGCGACTGCACGGTGTCGTTGAGCATGTGCGAGAAGGAGATCGCGAGGAGGATCGCGGTCACCGTTTGGGCAGCAGCGCCGGCGGCGGCACTCTCTTCGATCGCACTGTGCTTGTTCACGCGCGCGCCCCGGGCGTCTCGATTGCGGCCCGGTTCCTTAATCCCGTTCTCGGTTCCGCGCCAGCAGCTTACGCGCGAGGCTGCCGCCCGGGCCGCGCATGGCGCCCGGAAGGCGGGTCAGCCCGTGTGCGTGGCCTTCAGCTCGTGCTCGATCGTGGCAAGCGGCTGCCCGGTCAGCTCCTTCGTCAGTTCGCCGACCAGCCGCTCCTTGAGCGTGACGTGGTAGTGCCGGCGCAACTCGCCGAGCGCGCGCGGAGGCGCGATGACGATCAAATGGTCGATCTTACCGCCGATCGTCTGGTGGTTGAGCCAGCCGGCGACGGCCGCCGCGTGGCTGTCCTCCTCCTGCAGGTGCTTGGCGTGCTCCGCCGTGCTCGACCGGTGCCGCCCGCCGGAATCCTTGCCGTGCGCAGAAAGGTCGGGCGTCGGCAGCGCAGCGAGCTTGAGGCTGGTCTCGTCGCCGTCGTTGCGGAAGAGCTCGAGCTTGACGCCGTCTGCAACCGCGACGAGCGTGCCGTGTGGGATCAGCATGGATTTCTCCGTTGCGCGGCTTTGGTTGCCGCGGGGATGACCCAAGCCTTTGAGGCTAGAGCTGTCCCACCGCCTTGATCGGCGTCAACGCGGGCGGCGCCGGTTCCGCCGCGCCTGCCCGCGGTCGCAGGCCCGGCGCTGCCGGCCGGACCGGCCGGAAGAGCGGCCGGCCGTTCAGGATCGGCTGCTCGACGTAGCGGTAGGAGAGGGCGGCGATGAGAAGCGCCGCCGGCAGGCTGACGGCGAGCACCAGCCGCCAATCCTTGCCGTAGAGCCAGTAGGTCAGCGGGAAGTGGTAGAGGTAGAGGCCGTAAGAGATCTTGCCGACCTGGACCAGCGTCCGCCGCGACAGGATGCCGGTGATGACGCCCGACGTGCCGTCGCGATGGTTCTCGACCACGTTCAGGATGACGCGGAGCGAGGCCGCTTCGGCGAGCGCGATGCCGAGCGTGCCCCAGCCGCCGGTGGTCGGCGCGCCGTCGTAGTACCAGCAGGCGAAGGCGGTCATCCCGACGCCGCCGGCGATCAGCGCGAGCGTCCAGATATTGCGTGCGCGCGGTGTCGTCTCGCTCGAGAAGAGCACGGCGAGTAGCGAGCCGAGGATCAGTGCCGAGAGCCGCGTATCGAAGCGGAAATAGGCTGAGCGCCAGCCGAAGAGATCGATCGAGAGGCACCGCCAGGCGGTCGCCGCGAGGTAGGCGATCGCAAGCACCGTAAGCCAGCGCCTGAGCGGCACCCACTTGGCGAGCGCCAACAGCGCCAGGGGCCACACCATGTAGAAATGCTCTTCGACCGCGAGCGACCACGTATGGACCAGCGCGTTGTGGCCGATGAAGAAGGCGCGTGCGTAGTCCATCAGGTAGAAGAAGCTGAGCGCCGAGATTTCCGCGTGCTCCGCCGCGCTCCGCCCTGGAAGCGCGAGCGGCGCGAGGATCGCGTAGAGCAGAACGAGCAGGAGCAGAGCCGGCGCGAGGCGCTTGATGCGGCGCAGATAGAATTTCGGCAGCGACAGCGAGCCCGTCCGCTCGATCTCGCTGACCAGGATCGACGTGATCAGATAACCGGAGAGCACGAAGAAGATGTCGACCGCGACGCCGCCGGTGGCAAAGCCCGGGATGCCCGCATGCGAGGCGAAGACGGTGAGCACGGCGACGCCGCGCAGCCCGTCGAGGGCCGGGATGTGTTTTCGGGCTGTGGAGGCGGCGGACATGCCCCGAAAACTCGCAGGAAATGCTCAAATTTGTCTTGCGCCGGTAACCGGAGAACCGAGGCACTGCGGAAACGCTTTGCAAAGCCTGACCAGCGCTCCACCCCGCTTGCGCGGGAAATGGCGGCGGCGGATGATCTTGCGCCCGACATGCCGGGGCGAAACGCCGCTCCCGCTGGCGTTTTCGGCATGGGAATCGTAGAGGCGGAGAACGAGGCCGGCGCGCGGGCGATCACGGAGCAGGACCCGGTCGTCGTCGAAGGCATCGGGCGCTACGCGATCTTCCCGACGCGGCTGTTGAAGAAGGAATAGGGCAGAGATGAAACCACCCGATCGCACCTATCGGACGATTGGCTCACGCGAGAAGGCAGAAGCCGCGTTCAAATCCGCGACGACGAAGCCGCCGCCTCCCGCGCCGGAGCGGCCGGCCCTTCCAGGGGTGAAGGAACAAGTTTCGCTGCGCATCGACCGCGAGGTGCTCGACTATTTCCAGGAAGGCGGGCCGGGCTGGCAGGACCGAATCAATGCCGCGCTTCGAAAAGTGGCGGGGAAATAGCGGAGGTCGCGGCACGGCCGGCGGCGTCCCGCGAAGGACTCAGGCGCCGCCGCAGGAATGCTGCGAGTCGGGCAGCGTCCAGGATTCCTGCGTTCGGAGATTCGTCGTCGTGTAGATCTTGCCGCGGTCGTCGCCCGGCGGGCAATCCTGCGGGATTTCCACGAGGCACATCAGCACCGGGTCGCCGACGCGCGAGCGGATGATCTCCTGCACCTTGTCGTAGGACACCTGGTGGCCGCCGTTCGCGAAACTGACGGCGCTGCCGTCGTCCGGGTCGGCGGTGATGTCCGCCTGGAAGCGGCTGGTGATCTCCGCGATCGCGGTTTTCGCGCATTGGCCGACCTCGGTCGGAAGCGCGCTGCCCGCGGCGACGTCGCCGGACCCTGCACCGGCGTTCCCAGTCGGGAAGCGCGACGTTCGCGCCGAGCATCTGGAAGCGCTGGATCGTCGCGACCTGCGCCTGAAGGATGCAGTCCTTGTCGCCGCCGCATGCGCGGCGGGCGGCAAGCCCCTCGCGCGCTGCGCTGCGCACCGAAGACCTTCCGCTCGCGCGCCGCGCCTCGTCATAGCCAAGCGCCGCCAGCCGATCGAGCTGCGACAGCTGTTCATCGCCGCAGATGGCAATCTCGTCGGGGGCTTTGGCTTTGGTGCAATCGAAGGAGGGGGAGGCCGCGAAGGCGGCGGTGGAGGCGAGGAGAAAGCTCAGGGTGATGAGGAGTAGTCGGGACACTTCAAAAGCTTAGCAAACTCCGCGACGTTGACCAACAAGTGCGGGCACCGGCACGCTCGACCTTCTCCCAAGCTTGGGAGAAGGTGTCCGCGAAGCGGACGGATGAGGGTTAGTCGTCGTGGCAGACGCCGAACTCCGAAAGTTTCTGCGCCGGTCGGCCAAGGAAATGCGCTCGCATCCGACCGATGTTGAACGCGCACTCTGGTGGCGGCTGCGGAACCGAAAGCTCGGCAATCTGAAGTTCCGCCGGCAGGGGCCCGAAGGCAGCTACATCGCCGATTTCGTCTGCCTTGAAGCGAAGCTGATCGTGGAACTCGACGGCGCGCAGCACGAAGGCAGCATCGCCGACCGTCACCGGACGCAGGATTTGATGCGGATGGGCTTCGACGTGGTGCGGTTCTCGAATGAGGAAGTGCGCCGCGATATCGATGCCGTGTGCGAGCGGATTCTGCGTATCGCCACGATTCAGACCTGAACCCTCATCCGTCCGCTCCGCGGACACCTTCTCCCAAGCTCGGGAGAAGGTTGGCGATGTGGCCGCGGCGGTGCTGCGCCTGACCTTCTCCCGAGCTTGGGAGAAGGTGTCGCCGAAGGCGACGGATGAGGGTTAATGGCTGTTGCGTGTGCCGAGCTTAGTCGTCGGTTCGCCAGCTTGCTCGCAACAAGCCCGGGCTAAGATTGAACATTTGATAAGCAGTTTCTATTCTACTGGAACAAATGAGTGGGGGCCGCTGGATTCTGGGCTTGGACCCCCAGCCCAGCGGCCTCCGGGCTCTCGCCGAGCTGACGTCGACATTGGACGGTCGAGTCAATCTTGAAGCGCCATCGCTTTGACGACGTTCGCGATCTTGTTGGCCTCGTGAACAGTCAAATCATATGGCAGGCCCTGGATCTTCACGGTGAGGTCAGGGCGAATGGGAATTGGCAAGATACTCATTGCTGTCGGCGGCGCCTCGACCCCTTTCAGACTTTGCTCACTCAATTGAGTTGCCTCAGGAACAGACGGGTCCCGCGGGCGATTCTGTTGACGTCGCCCGCCTGACGGTGTCGCCGGTTTGAAGCTCACTGGGTCTTTTTGGTATCGCACAAAATCGTCGATCGCTGATTTCACTCTGCTCCGGTAGTTGCCTAGACTTCCGGGGGAGTACTTTGTGCCCGCTAGATTGTGGAATCGGCTCATCACCTCATTGAGGTCTAATGCCGATACGTCTTGAGCCTCCTTGTCATCCAAGATGCTGAGAACTTAATTCACCGCCGCTTTCCTGGCGGCGACGGTTGCTTTGTTCATCAGGCCTTTATTAGCGAGGTAGTCGAGGAAGCTAAGCAGTGACGTGCGTGACAGCGTGCCCATGGTATGTCCTTTCCAGACACATATAGGATAGAACTGGACAATCGTCAACGAAGAAAGTGTCTGGAAACGTCTAGTAGATAGATCGAGACGGAGTGGGCGATAACAAAAAGGCCCAGTCGAGCCGGGCCTTTAGTGTTTCGAAGTTCCGCGGAGCCTAGCTACACCCGCTCGTCGCCCCGCACGTGTCGCACTTCAGGCAAGTGCCGTTTCTCACCATCGTGAAATTCCCGCATTCGCCGCAGGCTTCGCCTTCGTAGCCCTTCATGCGCGCCTCGGCCGCCTTCTGCGCCTTGTCCTGACCCCTCGCGCCCCGTGCTTCCTCAGGGTGAGGGTGCGCGTGCGGTGCGTTCGCTGCGTAGCCCGCGGGCTCGTTCGAGACCTCCGGCTGCGTCTCGCGCTTCAGTGCCGTGGCGCTGCTGCCGCCTGAGCCGCCACTGATCCCAAGGGCCGGCTTCGCGGAGGAGATCGAGGCGACGAGCCCGCTTTGCGCAAGCTTCGCGGGCGAGGAGTGCGTGCCCTGCGGCCCACTCTGCCCGCCGCCCTTCGCGTCGCTTTCGAGCACGCGCAGCCGGTTCGCCTGGCCGCGCACGAAACCGTTCGACACCGGCGCGGGCTTCACGTTCTCCGCCTCCACGCCGCGGCCGATCGTGGTCGAGCCGATGTCCTCCGGCTGCACATGCGCAAGGTCGTGCCGGCCGAGATAGGAGACGGCGAGCTCGCGGAAGATATAGTCGAGGATCGAGGTGGCGTTCTTGATCGCCTCGTTCCCCATGACGACGCCCGCCGGCTCGAAGCGCGTGAAGGTGAACGCCTCCACGTATTCCTCGAGCGGCACGCCGTATTGCAGGCCGAGCGAGATGGCGATGGCGAAATTGTTCATCATCGCGCGGAAGGCGGCGCCTTCCTTGTGCATGTCGATGAAGATCTCGCCGAGCCGCCCGTCGTCGTATTCGCCGGTCCGAAGATAGACCTTGTGGCCGCCGACGATGGCCTTCTGCGTATAGCCCTTGCGCCGGCCGGGAAGTTTTTCGCGCCCACGGACTTCCCGTTCTACGATGCGCTCCACGATGCGCTCGGCCATCGCCGCAGCGCGCGCCGGCGCGGTCTGCGCGATCAGCGTTTCGAGCGCCTCTTCCTCGTCCTCCTCGTCGTCGGCGATGAGCGAGGCGTTCAAGGGCTGCGAGAGCTTCGAACCGTCACGATAGAGCGCGTTCGCCTTCAAGGCGAGCTTCCACGACAGCATGTAGGCGGCCTTGCAGTCCTCGACTGTCGCGCCGTTCGGCATGTTGATGGTCTTGGAGATCGCGCCGGAGATGAAAGGCTGCGCCGCAGCCATCATGCGGATGTGGCTGTCGACCGAGAGATAGCGCTTTCCGAGCCGCCCGCAGGGGCTCGCGCAGTCGAAAACCGGCAGGTGCTCGGCCTTCAGATGCGGCGCGCCCTCAAGCGTCATCGCCCCGCAGACGAAGATGTTCGCGGCGTCGACGTCCTTCTTGGAGAAGCCGATCGCGGAGAGGAGATCGAGCTGCGGATCGGCAAGCTGCTCCGCCGAGAGCTTCAGCGCGTCGCGGCAGAAGTCTTCGCCGAGCGACCACTTGTTGAAGGCGAACTTGATGTCGAAGGCCGCGGCGAGCCCGGCTTCGAGCTGCTCGAGCTTCTCCTCGGTGAAGCCCTTGGCCTTCAGCGTCTCGTGGTTCACGCCCGGCGCGCCTTTCAGCGTGCCGCGGCCGACCGCGTAGGTGACGATCGCGTCGACCTCAGGCAGCGAATAGCCGAGCGTCGTCAGCGCCTCCGGCACCGCGCGGTTGATGATCTTGAAGTAGCCGCCGCCGGCGAGCTTCTTGAACTTGACCAGCGCGAAGTCGGGCTCGATCCCGGTCGTGTCGCAATCCATGACGAGGCCGATCGTGCCGGTCGGCGCGATCACCGTCGCCTGAGCGTTGCGGTAGCCGTTGGCCTCGCCGAGATTGACCGCGCGCTCCCACGCCCCGACGGCGCGCTCCACGAGGTTCTGGCCATTCTCACCAAGAGAGGCGCAATGCGCATGGTCGAGCGGCACCGGATTGGTGTGCAGCTGCTCATAGCCGCGCGCCTGGCCGCGCGCGGCGCGCGCATGGTTGCGAATGACGCGAAGCATCACGTCGCGGTTCCGCTCAAACGCCGGGAAGGCGCCGAGCTCGCCCGCCATCTCGGCGGAGGTCGCGTAGGCGACGCCGGTCATGATCGCGGTCAGCGCACCGCAGATCGCGCGGCCCTCCGGCGAATTGTAGGGAATGCCGGAGGTCATCAGGAGCCCGCCGATGTTCGCATAGCCGAGGCCGAGAGTGCGGTAGTCGTAAGAGAGGCGCGCGATCTCCTTCGAGGGGAACTGCGCCATCACGACGGAGATTTCGAGCACGATCGTCCACAGCCTGACCGCATGCTCATAAGCGGCGGTGTCGAAGCTGCCGTCGTCCTTGCGGAACTGAAGCAGGTTCATCGAGGCGAGGTTGCACGCCGTGTCGTCGAGGAACATGTATTCCGAGCACGGATTGGAGGCGATGATCTCGCCGTCCGCCAGGCACGTGTGCCAGTCGTTGATCGTGGTGTGATACTGGATGCCGGGATCGGCCGACTGCCAGGCGGCGTTGCCGATCGTCTCCCACAGATCGCGGGCAGGCAGCGTCTTTGCGATCCTGCCGGTGATGCGGAAGGTCAGGTTCCAGTCCTTGTCCTCTTCCACCGCGCGCAGGAACTCGTCGGTGACGCGCACCGAGTTGTTGGAGTTCTGGCCGGAAACGGTGAGGTAGGCCTCCGAATCCCAGTCGAGATCGAAGATTGGGAACTCGATCCTCGAATAGCCCTGCTTGGCGAACTGGATGACGCGCTTGATGTAGTTCTCCGGCACGTTGGCGCGCTTCGCCGCGCGGATCTCGCGCTTCAGCGCCGGGTTCTTCTGCGGATCGAAGCAGTCGTCGCCCGGGCCTTCGCAGTTCACGCAGGCGCGCATGATCAAGGAGAGGTGCTTGGCGCAGGCCTTCGATCCGGCGACGAGCGCGGCGACCTTCTGCTCCTCCTTCACCTTCCAATTCACGTATTGCTCGATGTCGGGATGGTCGACGTCGACCACCACCATCTTCGCCGCGCGCCGCGTCGTGCCTCCGGACTTGATGGCGCCCGCCGCGCGGTCGCCGATTTTGAGGAAGCTCATCAGCCCCGACGACTTGCCGCCGCCCGACAGCCGCTCGCCTTCACCGCGCAGGCGCGAGAAGTTCGAGCCGGTGCCGGAGCCGTATTTGAACAGGCGCGCCTCGCGCACCCAAAGGTCCATGATGCCGCCCTCGTTGACGAGGTCGTCCGACACCGACTGGATAAAGCAGGCATGCGGCTGCGGGTGCTCGTAGGCCGTCTCCGACTTCACGAGCTCCTTGGTCCAGTGGTCGACGTAGTAATGGCCCTGGCTCGGTCCATCGATTCCGTAGGCCCAGTTCAGGCCCGTGTTGAACCATTGCGGCGAGTTCGGCGCCGCCTTCTGAGTTCGCGAGCATGTAGCGAAGCTCGTCGAAGAACGCCTCGGCGTCCTCCTCGCTGGTGAAGTAGCCGCCCTTCCAACCCCAATAGGTCCAGGTGCCGGCGAGCCGGTCGAAGACCTGCCGCGCATCCATCTCGGGGCCGAGTTGCTCCGCCTCCGGCAGCTTCGCGAGTGCCGACTCGTCGGCCTCCGAGCGCCACAGGAACGAGGGGACGGAATTCTCCTCGATCTTCTTTAGTCGCGTCGGCACGCCGGCTTTGCGGAAATATTTCTGTGCAAGCACGTCGTTCGCCACCTGGCTCCAGGCCGCCGGCACCTCGATCGCGTCGAGCCGGAAGACCACCGAGCCGTCGGGATTGCGGATCTCGCTCGTCGCGGTCCGGAACTCGACCGCGTCGTAAGGCGACTGATCTTTGTTTGTGTAGTGACGTTCAATCCGCATTTTTGCCCCGCTCCATTCTCAACAACGGGCCGAGCTTTCTGCCCGCCCAAACTAACACCGAACGCTCCCGCCCGATGCCTGATTTTCCTGGTTCAGCGCCCGAATCCGGGCTGAGCCCCCATCAGCCCAACTTTCTACATATAGAGATTAACAGAGGGTTACGCACTAGATTTTGTGTTTCACGGCACAATTTTCTTATACGCCGGCCGAGCAGTCGGTCAGCACCTCTACACGTGAAAACGCTGGAGTCCGCCACCCGTCGACACGACTCTCGGCGGCAATTTCGGAGGCTAAGAGCGACCCGCTGGGAGGGTCAAGTCTTGACAATTTTCCGACAGAACTTTCGGCCGCATGGAGCCTGCACCGGGTGCGTAAGGAGGAAAGCGGGGAAAACCGCGGGCTCTGGAAGAGGGGGAGCGCCGACTCAGCGTCATGCTGCCGAGGCGACCCCCGCTCATGCACCTCTTTTTTTGCACTGTCGTGACGGCGGCTTTGCGCATGAGGGAAACCGCCTGTAGAACGAGCCCGGCCGCCGGAGGCCGGATTCCCTGAAACGATCGGCGAATGGCGCCTACGATCCACATCCTGAACGGCCCGAACCTGAACCGCCTTGGAAGTCGCGAGTTCGCAGATCTACGGCTCTACGACGCTCGCCGACATCGAGAAGAAGGCGCGTGAGCGCGCCGCCAAGCACGGCTTGGAGGTCGTGTTCCGCCAGTCGAATCACGAGGGCGAGCTGGTCGATTGGCTGCACGCGGCAGCCGACTCGGAGGGCGTCGTTTTGAACGCCGGCGCCTACACCCACACCTCCGTCGCGCTGCACGACGCGATCCGCGCGATCGGCGCGCCGGTCGTCGAGGTGCATCTCTCGAACGTCTTCGCGCGCGAAGCCTTTCGCCACCATTCGATGATATCGGCGGTTGCCAAAGGCGTGATCTGCGGCTTCGGTGTTGATTCCTATCTTCTGGCAATCGATGGCCTGGCCGGATTGAAGGCCGCGCCCGAGCGGAAATGACGACGGACGTGAATTGATGGATCGGAAGAAGCCGGGCATCGACAAGGCGCTGATCCGCGAGCTCGCGGCGCTGCTCAAGGAGACGGAGCTTTCGGAGATCGAGATAGAGCAGGACGGCTTTCGCATCCGCGTCTCGCGCGGCGCGCCGCCGACCGCGATCGCTTATGCCGAGCCGCCGGCTACGCCCAAAGCCGCGGCACCGGAGGCGAAGGCTCCGCCTGAGGCGAAAGAGTTGAAGCCAGTCGACCCGGCGCGCAATCCAGGCTGCGTCCCTTCGCCGATGGTCGGCACCGTCTACCGTGCGCCCGATCCGGCTGCGAAGCCGTTCGTGGAGGTCGGCGACGTGGTCGCCGTCGGCCAGACGCTTCTGATCGTCGAGGCGATGAAGCACATGAACGAGGTCGCGGCCCCGCGCGCCGGCCGCGTCGCCGAGGTCCTGGTCGAGGATGGCCAGCCGGTCGAATTTGGCCAGCCGCTCATGATCATCGAGTAGGCGGCGATGTGGCTCGCTTCGCAATTCAACTGCGCACCTTCCTCTCTCGTCATTGCCGGGCTTGACCCGGCAATCCATTCCGTAACCGTTGCGATTGGCGGAAGCGTCTCGGAATGGATGCCCGGATCAAGTCCAGGCATGACGACGTCCGGAGGAAGGCGTCGCACGGCCTCCGGCATCTAGATGTTCTCCAAGGTCCTGATCGCCAATCGCGGAGAGATCGCGCTCCGCGTGCTTCGCGCCTGCAAGGAACTCGGCATCCAGACCGTCGCCGTGCATTCGACCGCCGATGCCGACGCGATGCACGTGCGGCTTGCCGACGAGAGCGTGTGCATCGGCCCGCCGCCGGCCACCGAGAGCTATCTGAATATCCCGAGCATCGTATCGGCCTGCGAGATCACTGGTGCCGACGCCGTGCATCCGGGCTACGGCTTTCTTTCGGAGAACGCCCGCTTCGCCGACATCCTCGCCGCCCACGACATCGTCTTCATCGGTCCCTCCGGCGACCACATCCGGATGATGGGCGACAAGATCCGCGCCAAGGAGACGGCGGAAAGCCTCGGCATCCCGGTCGTGCCCGGCTCGCGCGGCGCGGTGCACGATGAGCAGGAGGCGGCGCGGATCGCCGCCGATGTCGGTTATCCGGTGTTGATCAAGGCGGTCGCCGGCGGCGGCGGGCGCGGCATGAAGGTGGCGGAGCGTGTCGCCGACCTTGAGCGCGCCATGGCGATGGCCCGCGCCGAGGCCGGCAAGGCCTTCGGCGACGATGCCATCTATATCGAGAAGTACCTTGCGCGCCCGCGCCACATCGAGGTGCAGGTCTTGGGCGACGGCAAGGGTGAAGCGGTGCATCTTGGTGAGCGCGACTGCTCGCTGCAGCGTCGGCATCAAAAGATTTGGGAGGAGGCGCCGTCGCCGGCGCTGAACGAAGCTGAGCGCGCCAAGATCGGCAAGACCGTCGCTGACGCGATTGGGAATCTCGGCTATTCCGGTGCCGGCACCGTGGAGTTCCTTTACGAGAACGGCGAGTTCTATTTCATCGAGATGAACACGCGGCTGCAGGTCGAGCATCCGATCACCGAGGCGATCACCGGCATCGACATCGTGGTCGAGCAGCTTCGGATCGCATCGGGCTCGCCGCTCTCGGTGAAGCAGGAGAACGTCACATTCTCCGGCCACGCAATCGAGTGCCGCATCAATGCGGAGCATCCGAGGACGTTCGCCCCGTCGCCCGGCCAGATCACCTATTTCCATCCGCCGGGCGGGCTCGGCGTGCGCGTCGATTCCGCCGTCTATCAGGGCTATTCGGTGCCGCCTTACTACGACAGTCTGATCGGCAAGCTGATCGTGCATGGGCGCAACCGCGTCGAATGCCTGATGCGGCTCCGCCGCGCGCTCGACGAGTTCGTGGTCGACGGAGTCAGGACGACGATCCCGCTCTTCCAGACGCTGGTGCGCGAGAAGGCGATCCTCGACGGCGCCTACGACATACGCTGGCTGGAGGAGTATCTCGCGGCACTCCCGGCAACGCCGGACTGAGCCGATGACGCGCCCGCGCGACAAGGACCAGGACCTCGTCACGCCGTCACTGCTCCTGCGCGCTTATGCCTGCGGCATCTTCCCGATGGCTGATTCCGCCGACGACCCGACGCTTTATTGGGTCGAGCCGGAGAAGCGCGGCGTGCTGCCGCTCGAAGGCTTCCACGTGCCGCGCCGGCTTGCGCGCACGGTCCGCTCCGACCGCTTCGAGATTCGCGTCGATTCCGATTTCGACGCGGTGATCGCGGCCTGCGCGGCGCCGCGGCCTGGCCGCCGCGCGACCTGGATCAACGGGCCGATCCGCAAACTCTATGGCGCGCTGTTTCGCTTAGGCCATGTCCATACGGTGGAAGCCTGGCGCGAGGGGAGGCTGGTCGGCGGGCTATACGGGGTCAAGCTCCGCGCCGCGTTCTTCGGCGAGAGCATGTTCTCGCTTGAGCGCGACGCCTCCAAGGTGGCGCTGGTGCATCTCGTAGCGCGGCTGAAGCGCCGCGGCTTTCGGCTGCTCGACGCGCAATTCATCACCGCGCACCTTTCGCAGTTCGGCGCGGTCGAGGTGCCGCGCGACGACTATGTCGAGATGCTCGATGAAGCACTCGCTAGCGACGCAGACTTCGGCCCGCGGGGCGAAGCGCTCACGGGCGCCGAAGCGCTCGCGATACTCGACACCAAAGGTAGGGCACCGACGCTAAGGGCCGCGCGCCGACCTCTCCTCGATGGGAGAGGGAGTCGCCGCTAGCGAGGGGCGAGAGGATGCAGTGCAGCCCGCTAAAGTGCGGCCCGCAGCGCTTCGAGCGGTAGGAAGAGGGTTCGTGTTCCTGTAGGAAACTCGGTGAAACCGTATCTGGCGTAGAAGTCCTGCGCCGGTTGATCAATCGCATGCACCAGGATTGCGCGACATCCGACGATCTCGGATGTCTGCATGATTCTGCGAAACGCGTCCTGGAGCATCCCGCTTCCGATTCCTCGCCGCTCGAAATCCTTTGCCACCGCGAGCCGGCCGATGAGCATGACGGGAATCGGGTCAGGCGCATTCCGCTTCACCTTCGACGGCGCATTCGCTCGCGCGACAGAACCGGTCGCGAGGCAATAGTAGCCGATCACGACATTCGCTTCGCAAACGACATAGGTCCGTGCGCTTCGGCCCTCGGCTTTCAGGGCCGTGCTTTTCAGCCAGTTGTCGAGCGAGGCGTGACCACAAAAGAACTTCGTGGTGTCGTGGGCGGCTTGGATTGTGCTCGGGCGGGTCAGCGGCGCGGCGGGCAAGGTTCGTGAGTCACCTATCCCACGGCGCTTTCTTGGCCATGAGTTTCTTGAGTTCGACATTCGGCAGCGGCGGATTGTCGAGGGCGCGTTTGAACGCGATCCACTGTTTGTCACCAAGCTCGAAGAGCCGCTGGTCGAGCAGCACGTCTGTTGCCTGCTGCGTCGCGCTCTCGATGACAAACTCAGTTCGAAGTCTTGCCGACCGTGGCGGCGGCGATGTCGATCAGATTCCGGACTTTCGCCGGCAGCCTGAGATTGATCGTTGCATCACGCCGCGCACGCGTGTTGTCAGCTTCCTTCGTCGGAGCGATCGGCATGTCTAGAATTCTCGTTGTGAAACATTGTACCACGTATGTCATTGTGTGCACATTGTCAACACGAGAGGAGACTCTGGACAGCCTTTCGTAGGTTTTTGCGCATCGGGTTTTTGCCAACGGGCGAGAACGACGGCGGCGCCCCTCTAGTCCTCCGGCGCGTCGTTCGCTGATGGAAGCTCGGTGTCGGGGAGCGGCGCGGCTTCGACGGGCTTCTCCTCTTCGCCCATCTTCAGTTTGCAGTCGACGAGCCACACATCATAGACGGGGTGCTCGACCGCGTTGAGCCCGGGGCTCGCCGCGAACATCCAGCCGGTGAAGATGCGTTGGATCTTGTTCGCGAGCGTGATCTCGTCGACCTCGACGAACGCCGTCGTCTGCGCCGGCTCCGTCGGCGGGCGCGTATGGCAGACGCGCGGCGTCACCTGCAGCGCGCCGAACTGCACCGTCTCGTCGATCTTGACGTCGAAGGTGATGGTGCGCCCGGTAATCTTGTCGAGCCCGGTGAACTCGGCGACCGGGTTGTTGATCGGCGCGGCGGCAGCGGGCGCCGCGAGCGTCGCCAAGGATGCCAGCCACAGGCAAGCGACGCTTGCGATCTTACGCCGAGCAGCGACCGGATTCCTCTCCCCGCAGGGGAGAGGTCGGCCGAGCGGAGCGGAGGCCGGGTGAGGGGGAGGGGATCGACGCTACCCCCTCACCCGACGCCCGCCATCCGGCGTGCGTCGACCTCTCCCCGGAGGGGAGAGGAACGGGGCAAATCGCGAAGGAAGAGCTGAGCTTGGTTTCCACGGCGCCGAGGCCGCTGGCGCGCTCCTTTTGGAGCCACCAGACTAAATCCATCACGCCGGAGTCCATGGCTCGTAGTCGCCGGTCACCTCCGGCCGCTTCTCGGTGCTGAGAATCGAGCCCGGCGGATGATAGGCGGCGGGCGTGCCGGTCAGGTTCGGAAGATGCGGCTTCTCCCACGGATGCGGCTTGTAGTCGTCCTCCGTCGGCGGCACGTCGGTGCGGTGATGCATCCATCCGTGCCACGACGGCGGAATGCGCGACGCCTCGGCCTCGCCGTTATAGATCACCCAGCGCCTCTTGCCGTTCCGCTCACGGAAATAGCGGTTGCCGAACTCGTCCTGGCCGACGAACCCGCCTTTCCGCCAGGTGAAGAAGCGCGTGCCGACTGTGGCGCCGTTCCACCAGGTGAAGAGCGCGAGGAAAAGCGCCTTCATGAGCACACCGTCTGGCCGCACTGGCGGATGGCGCTCACCATCTGCTGCAGCCCGTCATAGCCGATGGCGCCGGGCACGATCTCCTTGCCGATCACGTAGGAGGGCGTGCCGGAGATGCCGAGATCGGTCGCGAGCTGATGCACTTCCTGCAGGCTCGCCGTCACGTCGCCGCCATTGGCAGCAGCCTTGAGCTTGTCGGCGTCGAGGCCGACGTCGGTCGCGACTTCGAGCGCCTTCGCCTGGTTCGCCTGGCCGGGCCGCGAGAAGAGCTCTGTGTGAAAGGCGAGGTACTTGTCGGGGGCGGTGTCCTTGACCGCGACGGAGATGCGGGCGGCCTCGACGGAGCCCGGCGCGAGGATCGGGAACTCCTTCATGACGATCCGGAGGTCCGGATTCGCGGAGAGCAGCGCCGTCATGTCGGAGACGGCGCGCCGGCAGTAAGCGCAGTTGTAGTCGAAGAACTCGACCAGCGTGATCGGACCCTTCGGATTGCCGAGCACCATCTGGTGCTTCGAATCGAAAATGGTGGCGGCCTCATCCGTGATCGCCTTGCTCTGCCTCTCGGCGAGCTCCTTGTCGTGGCGCACCTGGAGCGCCTGCTGAGCCTCGTCGAGCACCTCCGGGTGCGCGATCAGATAGTCGTGCACGATCTGGCCGATCTCCGCCTTCTGTGCCTCGGTGATCTCGGCCCGGCCCGGACTCGCCAGGAAACCCGCGGTCAGGAAGGCCACCGCCAGGGCGGCGGCAATGCTCAGATGTCTCGACATGCCGATCCCTCGTTCTCCACAAAGCCGCTCGCCCGCCCGGCGCGGCTCACCCGTTCGGCTCTTCGTAGCCGATAATATCGTCGGCCTTAAGCCACCCGGGCGACCCGGTGGCAAAATTCGCCTGGGCGCGGCGGGCAAAATTCTTGGCGTCCTTGATCGAGCCGCCGACGAGCAGGCCCTGGGCCGTCGCAAGCTCGGCATCCGCGACCCGCCCCTTCTGCTGGTAGGCGGTGGCGAGGTTGCGGTAACCGAGCGGCGAGAGCGGCTCGTCGGCAATGCCCCTGGTCAGGTCGGCGACGGCGGAATCGAGCATGCCGGGATCGCCCGTCGCAAGCTCCGCCGAGCCGAGCATGATGCGGATCAGGCCGGTCTTCTCGACGAGCGAGACGGCCTTCCGAAGCGGCGCGATCGCCTCGCGGGCATGCCCGGCCTCGAGCAGGGTCTGCCCCTTCAGCTCATAGAAATAAGCGTCGTCCGGGATCTGCCGGATGAGGTCGTCGGCGGCGCGGACCGCGTCGCGCGTGCTTCCTGTCCGATAGGCGACGATGGCGCGGGCATATTGCGCCGGCAGGCTCTTGTCGGAGCTCGGATAGCGGCGCGCGACCGCGTTCGGCGCCTCGGTAAAGCCGGCGATCTTGGCGCGCATCATGTCGTGGCGGAACTGCAGCTCGGGGCTGTCGGTCACGTCCCAATAAGGGCTGGCTCGCGCCGACGTTTCGAGCACCTGCAGCCGGTCGCGCGGGAGCGGATGGGTCTGTGCATACGGATCGACGTATTGGGAGGATACGAGATCCTCGTTGGCGAAGCGCTCGAAGGTGACGACCATGCCCTTCGCCGACTGGTGCGTGGCCTTCAGGAATGTAAGGGCGGCGCGGTCGGCGATATATTCCTGCTCGCGCCTGTAGCTGAGCAGTGTGTGCAGCCCGACGCCCGACCCCATGGTCGATACGGCGGAGCCCATCCGCGCCCCGGTCACCGAGCCGGACGCGGCGCCGGCCGCCATGCCCGCCATGCCGAGAACCCCGATCACCGCGCCGATGGCCTTCGCTCTCGCCACCTCGTTGTGGAGCTTCTCCAGATGACCCCCGGCAAGGTGCCCGGTCTCGTGCGCGATGACGCCGATCACCTCGTTCGGCGTCTTCGCCTGCAGAAGCGTGCCGGTGTTGATCACCATGCGATGCCCGCTCGCCACGAAGGCGTTGAACACCGGGTCGTCGACGAGCACGATGTCGACGTCGCGTGTCTTGAAGCCTGCCGCCGCAAGGATTGGCCGGGCGTAGTCTCGAAGCAGCGACTCGATTTCCGTGTCGCGGATGATGTTCGGATGCTGCTGCGCCTCCGCCGCCGGCGGCACGAACGCCACGCATCCTGCAATGACGATCGGAAGCGCTCTTGCGCGACCCGAGGTGAAAATGCTGAACGTCACTCGCGAAATCCGAATTTGCGGCGTGCGTAACCCCTGGCAGCACATGGCAAATCGCCGGGCTTCATGGGCCACTGCCTAGCGGAGCCGCGCGTCGAAAGAAAGGCAAGTTATGTTGAAGGCTTCCCACCGGAGCGATGTCGAGCCGTTTCTCGCAATGGATGTGCTCGCCGCCGCGGCAGCGGTCGAGGCGGCAGGGCGGCAAATCGTCCACATGGAGGTCGGGCAGCCCGGGGCGCCGGCGCCGGGCCCCGTGCTTGCCGCGGCGGCAGAAGCGCTCAAGGGCGGCCGCCTCGGCTACACCGAGGCGCTCGGCATCATGCCGCTTCGCGAGCGGATCGCCCGCCACTACCGCGACGCCTACGGCGTCGATCTGTCGCCCTCCCGCGTCATGGTGACGACCGGGTCGTCGGGCGGCTTCAACCTGATCTTTCTCGGCGCCTTCGATCCCGGCGACCGCATCGCCATGGCCTCGCCCGGCTATCCTGCCTACCGCAACATCCTGAAGGCGCTCGGGCTCGAAGCGGTGGAGATCGAGGTCAATCCCGATACGCGCTGGGCGCTCACCGCCGAGCATGTCGAGCGCGCGCACAAGGAAGCGCCGCTCGCCGGCGTCCTCGTCGCGAGCCCTGCCAATCCGACCGGCACGATGACATCGCCGGAGGAGCTGCAGCGGCTCGTCGCGCTTTGTGACGCGCTCGGCGTCCGCTTCATCTCCGACGAGATCTATCATGGCCTCGTCTATGCCGGCCGCGCGGAGACGGCGCTTCGCCTCGGCGAGCACGCGATCGTCGTCAACTCGTTCTCCAAGTACTACTGCATGACCGGCTGGCGGGTCGGATGGCTGGTTCTTCCAGAGGACCTGATCCGGCCATTCGAGCGGCTGTCGCAATCGCTCTATATCTCCGTGCCGGAGCTCTCGCAGCGCGCCGCCATCGCCGCCTTCGAGGGAACGGCGGAGCTGGAAGCCGTGAAGGCCGGCTACGAGCGGAACCGCGGTGCGCTTCTGAGACGTCTGCCGGAGATCGGCTTCGACGAGCTGCTCCCGGTCGACGGAGCGTTCTACGTCTACGCGTCGGTCGCGCGCTTCACCAACGACGCGCACGATTTCGCCGGCCGCATGCTGAACGAGGCGGGTGTTGCGGCAACGCCGGGGCCGGACTTCGACCACACGCGCGGCCATCGCTACATGCGCTTTTCCTTTGCCGGCACGGAAGAAGCGATCGCCGAAGGGATCGAGCGCCTCGCGCACTGGCTCAAATGACGGGCTCTGCGGCCGCTGTGCTTTCTGCCGGCGTCGCGGGCTTCCTTCTTGGTGCAAGCCTCATTGTCGCGATCGGTGCGCAGAACGCTTTCGTGCTTCGGCAGGGGCTCAGGCGGAAATTCGTCTTCGCGATCTGCCTGATCTGCTCGCTCTCCGATGCGACCCTGATCGCCGTCGGCATTGCCGGGCTCGGCACGCTCGTCGCGCACTCGGAGATTGCGCTGAAAGTTGTGACCGCCGGCGGGGCGCTGTTCCTCTTCGGCTACGGCGCCAGGAGCTTCTTCCGCGCCGTCAGACCCGAGGCGATGCAGGTGAGTAAAGGGAAGACCGAAAGGCTCGCGCCCGCCCTTGCGGCCTGCCTCGCCTTCACGTTCTTGAACCCGCACGTCTATCTCGACACGGTGTTCCTGATCGGAAGCCTCTCCGGCCGCTACGAAGGCGCCGCGCGGCTCGCCTTTGGCGTCGGCGCGGCAGCGGCGTCTCTCGTCTGGTTCTTTGGATTGGGCTATGGCGCCGCGCTTCTTGCGCCGGTGTTCGCCGATAAGCGCGCGTGGCGGGTGCTCGACATCCTGATCGGCGTCGTGATGTGGACGATAGCGGCGCGGCTTGCAGCCGGGCTCTTCGCCTGACGCAGCGCTGTCAGCCCGCTGCGAGCCGCCTACGGATCGCGGCGTCAGCAGACATTCGTTCGAAAACGTCGACCGAGGCTCGGGCGAGCGAAAGAAGTGCTGCGTCCATCTGTGGCTCTTCCAGCACCGTGAAGCCTTGCCCCGACGATATGACCTGAAGGAAGGAACTTTTATCGTCGTCCTTCAGCCGAACGACCGCGCTGACGCCGTTGCCCGATGGCACGGGCAGCACGAGAAGAAGGTCGACCCCAGCTGCCCCGGCCGCCTCCTTGACCGAATCCGCCGGCTGGCGGCCCCCGACGCCCACATCGAGCGCCAGTTCGAATTGCAGGCGCCGCATCGCCTGGCCGCTCGCGGGACTCTCACCGGTCGGCCGGCCTTTCTGGAAGGGGCTTTTCATGGCGCCATCGTGTCAGGAGAAATCGCGTCCCTGACAAGACACCCGCACCGGAAAGGTCTCTTATCGTAAACGCTCCTTGCCAGAACCGGGCGCACTGGAGAAGAATCCGGAAAACAGGAGGAAGCGATGCGCGGATTGATGCAGGACTGGCCGCTCCTTTGCCACAAGATCATCGATCACGCGGCGCTGCATCATGGCGACCGCGAGGTTGTGTCGCGCTCCGTCGAGGGGCCGATCCATCGGACGAACTATCGCGAGATACAAGCGCGCGCCCGACGCGTGGCGAAGCGGCTCGACCAGGACCGCTTTCGCCTCGGCGACCGCGCCGCGACGCTCGCCTGGAACACCTGGCGGCACCTTGAGGTCTGGTATGGCCTGCTTGGGCTCGGCGGCGTCTACCACACCATCAATCCGCGTCTCTTTCCCGAGCAGATCGCCTGGATCGTCAACCATGCCGAAGACCGGATGCTCTTCGTCGATCTGACTTTCCTGCCGCTTGTCGAAAAGCTCCGCGATCAAATGAAATCGATCGAGAAGGTGGTGGTTCTGACCGATGCGGCGCACATGCCGGAAACATCGCTCGTTTGCGAGCCCTACGAGGAGTGGCTTGCGACCGACGACGATTTCGCCTGGCGCGAGTTCGACGAGAACACCGCGGCGGGCATGTGCTACACGTCCGGCACGACGGGCCATCCGAAGGGCGTCGTCTATTCGCACCGCTCGAACGTGCTCCACTCCTTCATCTCCAACATTCCCGACATGATCGGCATGCGCGCCGCCGACCGCATCATGCCGGTCGTGCCGATGTTCCATGCCAACTGCTGGGGGATCATGTTCACTGCGCCTATGGCGGGCGCGGCCCTCGTCATGCCCGGCGCCAAGCTCGACGGCTCGTCTCTGCACGAGCTCCTGAACGCCGAGCGTGTCACCTGTACCGCGGCTGTGCCGACGATCTGGCTGGGCCTGCTGCAGCATCTCGACTCGACCGGCAGCGAGCTTCCGTATCTGAAGCGCGTCGTCATCGGCGGATCGGCGTGTCCGCCCGCGCTCATCGAAGGCTTCGAGGACCGCTACGGCGTGGAGGTGCTCCACGCCTGGGGGATGACCGAGATGAGCCCGCTCGGCACTGTCTGTTCCTTCAAGCCCGAGGTCGCCGAACTCGACAAGGAGGTGCGCCACGCGCTGCAGGAGAAACAGGGACAGGCGCCTTTCGGTGTCGAGATGACCGTCACCGACGACGCAGGCGAGGCGCAGCCCTGGGACGGCAAGACCTTCGGACGTCTCAAGGTGCGCGGCCCGGCGGTCTCGCGCGCCTACTTCCGCGATGAGTCTGAGGTGATCGACGCCGACGGCTGGTTCGACACCGGCGACGTCGCGCATATCGACAAGAACGGTTACATGCAGATCACCGACCGCTCGAAGGACGTCATCAAGTCGGGCGGCGAATGGATATCCTCGATCGAACTGGAGAACCTCGCAGTCGGCCATCCGGACGTGGCCGAGGCGGCGGTGATCGGCGTGCACCATCCGAAATGGGACGAGCGGCCACTGCTGATCGTGGTGGCGAAGGCCAATGCCTCGCCGACCAGGGAGTCGCTCCTCGACTTCATGCGTCCGAAAGTCGCCAAATGGTGGCTGCCGGACGACGTGCTCGTGGTCGAAGAGATTCCGCACACGGCAACGGGCAAGATCAAGAAGACGGAGCTGCGCGAACGTTTCCGCGACTACCGCTTGCCGGGCGAGTGACACGGGGGATATTGCAGCGGCATCGGAGTGGCCAATGCCGCTGATGCGAAGAAATGTGACGATCCGGCGCTCGCGCGCGGCCGGATGGGCGCGGGTCACCGGAGGGCTCGCGCTCCCGGTGTTGGCGCTGGGCGTGATCGGCATGCGCGCCGGGGTCGTACCGCAGTTGGCGCTTCAGCCCGTGCTGGTCGCAGGATTTGCGCTTGGCCTTTCGGCGTTGGCTCTTGCGGTCTATGCGCTCGCGGACATCTGGGTCTCCGGCGCGGACGGCGCCGGCTCGGCCTTCGTCGGGATTCTCTACGCCTTTCCCGTTCTCGTCATCCTCTGCCTCGTCGCCGCCGCCGCGATCTACTATCCGCGGCTCTCCGACATATCGACCGATATCAACGATCCGCCGCAGTTCTCCGATCCTGGCGCGGCGCACCCGGCCCCCGGCGCTGACAGCATCGACCGGCAACTGGCCGCCTATCCCGAGATCAATTCCCGGACCTATCCGCTGCCGTTCGGCGACGTGTTCGTGGCGGCGCTCGGTATCATGAAGTCGGACCACTGGACCGTCACGCATGAGGTCCGCCCCGCGGAGCTTCCGATGGCGGCGTCCCGTACAAATCCGGCGCCGGTGGTGGCCGAGGACCCCGAGCTTACCCAGGCGCTCGCGGCGAAGAGCGTGATGACGCAGTCGCGCGGCGGCATCGCAACGCAGACGCTGCCCACGGAGGAGCCGTCACCTGCGCAATCCGCGCCGGTCGACTTCGCGATTCTAGAGGCGACGGCGCCGACCCCGATTTTCGGCTACATCGACGACGTGGTGGTCCGCATGCGGGTCGCCGCTGACGGCAGCACCATCGTCGACATGCGTTCCGCGTCGCGGATCGGGGCGCACGACCTTGGCCAGAATGCCCGCCGCATCGAGTCGTTCTACACGAAGCTCGACGCCATCCTTCAGCCTCGGCCCGGCGCGGATGGGAGCGGTGTCGCCTCAGCCAGCCAGTAGCAAGCCTCAAGCGTCGGCGGCCCGTCGGCGCTGACGGCACCGCGTGCGACGAGGTCTTCGAGGTGGGCAAGCGTGGAGAGTGCAGCGGCTCCGGAGAGGAGCGGATTCAGTCCGGCGTAGACACGTGCGACGAGCTCCGGGATCGACGCGTCACCGCGCCGAAGCCCGTCGAGGATTGCCGCCTCGCGCATTTTGCGATGCGTGCGAAGCGCCCGCGCAAAGTCCGGGCCGTTGCGAATCTCCGCGCCGTGCGCCGGGAGGTAGAGCCGCTCGGGGCGTGCCGCGAGCTTCTCAAGTGAGGCCACGTAGTCGGCCATCGAGCCGTCGGGCGGCGCCACGACCGTGGTCGACCAGCCCATGACGTGGTCGCCGGAGAAGATGATGCCGGCGTCGGGCCAAGCGAAAGCGAGGTGGTTGGCCGTGTGGCCCGGCGTCGCCACTGCTTCGAGCCTGTAACTGTCGCTCTCGACGACCGCGCCGTCGGTGAGCGTATCGTCCGGCACGAAATCGAGATCGGCACCGGCCTCAAGCCGCGCGTCTTCACCGGCGCGGGGCGGACGCGCCAGACGGTGCGGCCCCGCCGCGAGGATCGGCGCGCCTGTCCGCGATTTGAGAAGCCGGGCGCCGGGCGAATGGTCGCGATGCGTGTGCGACACCAGAATCTGCGCGACGCGCGCGCCGCCGATCGCGCGAAGAACCGCGTCGATGTGGGAAGGGTCGGCGGGCCCGGGATCGAGCACGGCGAGCGCGTCTTCTCCGATCAGGAAGGTATTGGTGCCGCGGAAGGTGAAGGGCCCCGAATTTCCCGCGGTCACCCGCCGGACGCGCGGCGCGACCGTGACCGGTTCGTCCCTCGGCGGGGAGAAATCGAGGTTGAATTCAAGCGCCATCAGCTGGCCCGCTTCTTGCTGGTTTCGGAAGCGCTCTCTATAGGGGACGAGGGACGCGCGGAAGGGCGGATTACATGAATGCGATAGCTATGAAGGGGCCGCTCATCGGCCGCTTCATCCCGGAAGAAAGTAGCCGCCGGACCGCGGCGCTGATCGGTTTCGCCATCCTGGGCAGCCTCGTTCTCTGGGCCTCTGCCAAGATCAGCGTGCCGTTCTGGCCCGTGCCCATGACGCTGCAGACCGGGGCCGTGGCGCTGATTGCCGCCGCCTATGGCTGGCGGCTCGGCCTAGCCACAGTCGTCCTTTACCTCGCCGAGGGCGCGTTCGGGCTCCCCGTGTTCACTGGTACGCCGGAGCGCGGGATCGGGCTGCTTTATATGGCGGGGCCGACGGGCGGCTTTCTTATCGGCTTCGCCGTAGAGGCGGTCGTCGTCGGTTGGCTCGCTGAGCGGGGCTTCGACCGCAATCCGCTGAAGCTTTTCGGCGCGATGGTTCTCGGCGATGCCATCGTCTTCGTGCTCGGCTTCGCCTGGCTCGCCTGGTTCGCAGCGCTTGCGAGCGGCGTGCACGGCATTGGCGTCGCGAGCGCGTTCAGCGCCGGCGTTGTTCCCTTCCTCCTCGGCGATGTCGTGAAGCTGGCGCTGGCAGCGGCTCTCATCGCGGCCGGTGCGCGTCTCGTCAGGCGGTGAGCGCGAAGTCCTCCGCCGTCTCCGGAATCCATCCTTCGGCCACGCCGTAGCAGGCGTGCATGCTCTTGCCGGCGCGCATCAGCGACGGACGCTCGCCGACGCAGATCGGCTCGCGCCGGTACTGGCAGCGCGGGTGGAAAGGGCAGCCGCTCGGCGGGTAGAACGGCGAGGGGATTTCGCCTTCGAGCTTTATTTTCGTGCGGCGCTTCTCGGGATCCGCGACGGGCGTCGCGGAGAGCAGCGCGCGTGTGTAGGGGTGCAGCGGCCGGCTGAAGATTTCCGCGACCGGCGCGATCTCCACCGGACGCCCGAGATACATCACCATGACGTCGTCGGCGACGAAACGCACGACCGAGAGGTCGTGGCTTATGAAGATGTAGGTCAGCCCGAACTGCTCCTGCAGATCGGCGAGCAGGTTCAGGATCTGCGCCTGGATCGAAACGTCGAGCGCGGAGACCGGCTCGTCGAGGACGACGACCTTGGGTTCCAGCATCAGGGCGCGGGCGATCGCGATCCGCTGCCGCTGCCCACCGGAGAACATGTGCGGATAGCGTCCGTAGTGCTCCGGCCTGAGCCCAACGCGCCTCAGCATATCGAGCGCCTTCGTGCGACGTTCGGCGGCGCTGAGCGTCGTATTGATGACGACCGGCTCCTCCAGGATCGAGCCGACCTTCTGGCGCGGATTGAGTGAGCCGTAGGGGTCCTGGAAGACGATTTGCACGGTGCGGCGCAGGCTGCGCAGCGTCGCGCGATTGGCCCCGGTGACCTCGACGCCGTCGATGACGAGCCGCCCGCTGCTTGCCGGCTCGATCATCGTCACGACGCGGGCGAGCGTCGACTTTCCGCAGCCGGATTCGCCGACGACCGCGAGCGTCTTCCCCGCATCAAGTGAAAAGGTCGCCCCTGCGAGCGCTCGGACGACCGCAGGGTCGCGGAACGCGCCACGGCTGACGGAGTAGTTCCGAGAAAGGTCAGTTGCTTCGATGACGGCGCTCATGCCGCCTCCAGTCGCGCGTTCCGCGGATAGTGGCAGAGCGCGCTTCCGAGCGCTGTCGGCTGCACCGGTGGCACGACCTTGCGGCAGACCTCGGTGGCGAACCCGCAACGCGGATTGAAGAGGCAGCCGCTCGGCCGGTCGCCCTGGCCGGGCACAACGCCGGGGATCGCGGGGAGGCGGTCGCCGGTGGCGCGGTCGGGGAGCGCATCGAGAAGTGCGACGGTGTAGGGGTGGTGCGGCTTGGCAAAGAGCCCGCCGACGGCCTGCCGCTCCACCTGCTGGCCGGCATATTGGACGACGACGCGGTTCGCGGTCTCTGCGACGACGCCCATCGAGTGCGTGATGAGCGCCAGGCCCATGCCGGTCTCCGCCTGGAGAGCAAGCAGGAGCTCGAGGATCTGCGCCTGGATCGTGACATCGAGCGCGGTGGTCGGCTCGTCCGCGATCAGAAGCTTCGGGCGGCAGGCGATCGCCATCGCGATCATCACGCGTTGACTCATCCCGCCCGAAAGCTGGTGCGGAAAAGCGCTCAGCCTTCGCTCCGGCTCGGAGATGCCGACTTCATGCAACAGAGCGATCGAGCGCTCGTGCCGTTCCCGGTGATGCATGCCGAGATGCAGCTTCAGCGCCTCGCCGATCTGGAAGCCCACCGTGAAGCAGGGGTTCAGGCTGGACATCGGCTCCTGGAAGATCATCGCCATGTCCTTGCCGATCAGCGCGCGTCGTCGCCGCGCCGAGACCGCGAAGAGGTCGTCGCCCGCAAAGACGAGCCGGTCGGCGGTCACCGTCGCCGTCTTCGGCAGGAGCCCCATGACCGCGAGCATGGCGACCGACTTGCCGGAGCCGGACTCCCCGACGATCGCCACGACCTCGCCGGCATCGACGTCGAGATCGACACCGTCGACCGCCTTGAACGGCCCGGCAACAGTGGCAAAGGAAACTGAGAGATTGCGGATTTCGAGAAGCGCCACACTCAGCTCCGCTTGAGCTTCGGATCGAGCGCGTCGCGAAGGCCGTCTCCGATCAAGTTAATGGCAAGCACGGTGACCAGGATCGCGAGACCCGGAAACGTGACGACCCACCATGCGCGCAAGATGAACTCGCGCGCCTCTGCCAGCATCGTGCCCCATTCGGGCGTCGGCGGTTGCGCGCCCATGCCGAGGAAGCCGAGGGCCGCGGCGTCGAGGATGGCGGCGGAGAAGGAGAGCGTCGCCTGCACGATGAGCGGCGCCAGGCAGTTGGGCAGGATGGTCTTCAGCATCAGCCTTAGGGGGCCGGCGCCTGCGACGCGTGCCGAGACCACGTAGTCCTTGGTCTTCTCCGACATGACGGAACCGCGTGTCAGTCGCACGAAATGCGGCTGGTAGACGAGCGCGATGGCAATCATCGCGTTGAGCAGGCCGGGACCGAGAACGGCGACGAGGACGAGCGCCAGAAGCAGCGACGGAAACGCCAGGATGATATCCATGACGCGCATGATCACTATGTCGACCCAGCCGCGGAAATAGCCGGCAACCAGTCCGATGACGATGCCGCTCGTGAGCGCCGCGACCACCACCACCACGCCGATGAAGAGCGAGAAGCGCGCACCGAAGATCAGGCGTGAGAGGATGTCGCGCCCAACGGCGTCGGTCCCGAGCAAGAATTCCGCACGACCTCCCTGCTCCCAGACAGGTGGCACGAGCTGAGCATCCGGATATGGCACTATGGGGCTGTGTGGCGCGATCAGCGGCGCAAAGATCGCCATCAGCACGAGAAGCACGAACACGACGAGGCCCGTCAGGGCGCCCGTGTTTTCGGAGAAATAGTGCCAGAACTCGAGAAGCATGGCGCTGCGCGCCGCGCGCGCCGATTGGACGATGTGCTGCTCTGGCGCCACGGTGTCGGTCATGCCGGGCTCAATTGTGCCTGATCCGCGGATTGATGAGGCCGTAGATCAGGTCGACGCCGAGGTTCACAATGATGATGGTCGCGGCGATGATCAGCAGTCCTCCCTGAATCACCGGATAATCGCGCCGGAACACTGAATCGACCATCCATTTGCCGATGCCAGGCCAGGAGAAGATCGTCTCCGTCAGGATGGCGCCGGCCATCGCCACGCTGACCTGCAGGCCGATCGTGGTAATCACCGGGATCATGGCGTTGCGCAGCGCGTGCAGCCCCACGACCCGGCGCGGCGGCAGGCCCTTGGCGCGGGCGGTGCGCACGTAGTCTTCACCCAATACCTCGAGCATCGCCGAACGCGTCTGCCGGGCGATGACGGCAAGCGGGATGGTCGCCAGGACGACCGACGGCAAGATGAGGTGGCTGGCCGCCGAGGCGAACGCCCCCTTCTGGCCGGACAGCAGCGAGTCGATCAGCATGAAGCCGGTCACCGGCTGGAAGTAGTAGAGCAGCGATATCCGCCCGGAGACCGGCGTCCAATGCAGCACGCCTGAAAAGAGGATGATGAGCAGGAGGCCCCACCAGAAGATCGGCATGGAATAGCCGACGAGCGCAGTGCCCATGATCGCCTCGTCGATCAACGAGCCTCGCTTGATGGCCGCAAAGATCCCGGCTGGAATACCAAGAAGGACGGCGATGATGAGCGCGCAGGTCGACAGCTCGAGCGTCGCCGGGAAACGGATCAGGAACTCCTCGAGCACCGGCCGCTTGGTGACGAGCGACTTGCCGAAGTCGCCGCTGACGACATTGCCGAGATAGTCGAGATACTGGACCACGATCGGACGGTCGTAGCCGAGCTGATGCATGACCGCCGCATGCTGCGCCGGCGTCATCGCGTGCTCGCCCGCCATCAGCAGGACCGGATCGCCCGGGAGGACGCGAATGAAGGAAAAGGCGATGATCGATATGCCGATGAAGGTCGGGATCAGGATCGCGATGCGCCACAGGATGAATCGAAACATTCGTCACCTCAGGGCCGGCGCATCCCGCGCGTCAGCCCGGTCTGGCGTGGCGCGCCGGCGGATCCTGCCGTGTCTTGCGACACGGGCGCGGCGCTCATCGGAAGTCTCGGCCATCCGCCGCGCCGGACGCCGATCCGGAAGGCCCAAAAGGAGCGCCCGCTCCCGGCGGGCGCTCCCAATCCTCATTTACCGGGCCTATTCAGCCAGGTCGACGCCGTCGAAGCGATGGATCCCGAGCGGGTCCATCTTGTAGCCGATCACCTTCTTGCTCATCGGCATGACGACCACCGAATGATCGAGCGTGTCCCAGGGCGCCTCTCTCTTCATGACCTCCTGGGCCTGCATGTAGAGCTTCGTGCGCTCGGCCTGGTCCGCCGTCTGCTTGGCCTTGGTGACCAGGTCGTCGAACTCCTTGTTGCACCACTCCGCGATGTTGTTGCTGCCAACCGCGTCGCAGCCGAGCAGCGTGTCGAGGAAGTTGTCCGGATCACCGTTGTCGCCGGTCCAGCCTGCGATGACCGCGCCTTCGTGCGACACCGGCCGCGAGCGCTTCAGGTATTCACCCCACTCGAAGCTGATGATCTCGGCCTCGACGCCGATCTTGGCGAGATCGGCCTGCATGATCTCGGCCGCGCGACGCGCGTTGAGCATGTAGGGCCGAGCCACTGGCATCGCCCAGATCTTCATCTTCAGGTCCTTGACGCCCGCCTCGTCGAGCAGCTTCTTTGCCGCCTCCGGGTCGTAGGGGTCGTCCTTGAGGTTCTTGTCGTAGGACCACATCGTCGGGGGGATGGGCGCCGTTGCCACGCTCGCCATGCCCTGGAAGACCGAGTCGACGATCTCCTTGCGGTCGATCGCCATGTTGAGAGCCTTGCGCACTCTCACGTCGTCGAACGGCGGCTGCTGTGTGTTGTAGGCGAGATAGCCGATGTTCAGCCCTTCCTGCTCCATCACCTGCAGGTTCGGATCGGCTTTGAGGTCGGCGACGTCAGCCGCGTTCGGATAGGGCATGATCTGGCATTCGTCCGCCTTCAGCTTCTGCGCGCGCACCGAAGCATCCGGCGTGATCGCGAAGACCAGATCATCAATTGGCTGCTTCCCCGCCCAATAGTCGGGATTCGCCTTGTAACGGATGACAGCATCCGGCTGGTAGTCGACGAACATGAACGGACCGGTGCCGAGCGGCTTCTGGTTGAGTTGCTCCGCGTTGCCGTCAGCCATGAGTTTGTCGGCGTACTCCTTCGACACGATCGAGGCGAAGTCCATCGCAAGGTCGGCAAGGAACGGTGCCTCGGGACGGTTCAGCGTGAATTTCACCGTCATGTCGTCGACTTTCTCAACGCTCTTGATGAGGTCGGGAAAGCCCATGCCGGCCGAATATTCCCACGCCGCACCGTTCACGTACTGGTTCCACGGATTGTTGGAGTTGAGCTGCCGATCGAAGGAAAGCACCACATCGTCGGCGTTGAAGTCGCGCGTCGGCGTGAAGAAGTCCGTCGTCTGGAACTTCACACCGGGCCGCAGGTGGAATGTGTATTGGAGCCCGTCGTCGGAGACCTCGTAGCTTTGAGCGAGACCCGGCTCCAGCTCCGTCGAGCCGTGCTTGAACTCCAGCAGACGATTGTAGATCGTGCGCGAAGCGGCGTCGAAAGTGGTGCCGGCGGTGTAGAGGCCGGGGTCGAAGCCCTCCGGGCTCGCCTCCGAGCAATAGACGAGCGTCTTTGCCGAAACGGCGCCGCCCACAAGAGCCGCGAAGCTGACGCCGACCAGCGCCGCCTTCACGATGCGTTTGACGTGCATTTGAAGACCTCCCGTTGGGGTAAAATTCGAGGTCGGACGCCCCGTCCGCCCCCACTGGCCGCTAGGTAAGGACGGATTGCCGCCGGAAATCAACACCGACGCGGCTTCTAGGCGGCGGAGTCGCGGGCAAATCGACAGGCTCTGGCAAGAATTCGCTATCCTGACGTGAAAAAGCGGCTTGTGCGAGGTATCGCGCGCTCTTCAGCCGCAGCGATGGGGCGCAAACGACTCCGGTGCCGCCGTCGCGGTCTCACGACCAAGTGACCGCGCTCTTGGGCCGGACGCGAAGGCCCTCCGCTCTCCGCACCCGTAGCGACCCAAGCACCCACTTTGGGAATACGGGAGATCGATGTGCAGAAGACCCTTCTGAAGTTCGCACGCGTACTTGCGACCGCGGCGGTCCTCGGCGTCGGCGTCGTCGCCGGCGACATGTCGGCGAGCGGCAGGGGGCCCCGCGACCTTGCGATGCCGGGGGGCAGCGGCTATATCCGCCCGCCTTGGCGGAGCGTAGCGCAGCCTGGTAGCGCACCTGCTTCGGGAGCAGGGGGTCGCAGGTTCGAATCCTGCCGCTCCGACCATTCCCGAACATCGACGATAAGCGAGCGGAAGCTTTGCGGCGAAGCCCCGGCTTCGTTGCCGCAGGCGGGGGGAGGGGCTATATCGCGCGCAACTCTGCGCCATGGGGCGTAGCCAAGCGGTAAGGCAGCGGGTTTTGGTCCCGCCACCCCAGGTTCGAATCCTGGCGCCCCAGCCAGTCGCTCGCAGCCGTCGCGACGAGAGGATCACGGAGGGCTTCAAGTGCTCAAGTTCTACTTCAATGCCGCGCCAAACCCGAACAAGGTGGCGCTGATGCTCGAGGAGCTTGAAATTTCCTATGAGCCGGTTCCGGTCGACACGCGCAAGGGCGAGCAGTTTGCCGCCGACTACCTGAAGATAAATCCGAACAGCAAAGTGCCGGCGATTGTCGACGACGGCGTTCCTGTGTTCGACAGTAACGCGATCCTTCTCTACCTGGCCGAAAAGCACGGGCGCTTTCTTCCGGAGGATGGGCCCGGCGCCCGCGCGCGCCTGTTGTCGTGGCTGATGTTCGTCGCTTCCGGCGTCGGACCTTTTTCCGGCCAGTCGGTTCACTTTCGCAACGCGGCGCCAGAAAAGATCCCCTACGCCATCAACCGCTATCTCTACGAGGCGAAGCGGCACTACGGAATCCTCGACAGGATGCTCGCCGAGAGCCGCTACATGCTCGGCGGCACCTACACGATCGTCGACATGGCGGTCTGGGGCTGGGGCCGCATGTTGCCCTATGTTATGGGCGAGGAACCGGCGTCGCAGCTGACCAACGTCAAGCGCCTCGTCGACGAGGTCGGCGCGCGCCCGGCCGCCGTCCGGGCGTTGGCTCTGAAGGACCGGTTCGTCTTCAAGGCGGAAATGGACGAGGAAGCGAGGCGGTTCATGTTCCCGCAAAACTACGCGGCGATGGCCTGAGCCCGCGGCAAATACGCCCCTTCCGAAGCAGAAAAAGGTGGATTCCCGAGCGAGCGGCTGACCGTCGGCCGAAGCGAACCCCTTTTCCTCCGCTGCGTGACGGGCGAAACTCGGCGTCCAAGCCCCGCAGGAGCCCGGTTCATGGCCGAAGAGGCCGAGTTTGTAACACTGATCGAAGACGAGGCCGTCGCCCCGGCACCCGAATTGCCGCGCTGGAAGGTGGCGATCGTCGACGACGATCAGGGCGTCCATACAGGCACGCGCTTCGTCCTGCAGGATTTCACGCTGCACGGGCGCGGCCTGGAGCTCTTTTCCGCCCGCTCCGCAGCGGAGGCGCGCGAGCTCTTCCGCGCCCATCCGGACATGGCCGTCATTCTGCTCGACGTCGTCA
This sequence comes from uncultured Alphaproteobacteria bacterium, assembly GCA_963761005.1. Classification (GTDB taxonomy): domain Bacteria; phylum Pseudomonadota; class Alphaproteobacteria; order Rhizobiales; family Afifellaceae; genus DASWJZ01. The sequence continues at coordinate 68,272 of CAVXFK010000008.1, read as the reverse complement.
TGGAGACGGAGGGTGCGGGGCTGGAGCTTGTCCAGTTCGTGCGCGAGGAGCTCAAGAACGAGACGGTCCGCATCATCTTGCGCACCGGCCAGCCCGGCCAGGCGCCGGAGCGCCGCGTCGTCGTCAACTATGACATCAACGACTACAAGGCCAAGACCGAACTCACCGCCGACAAGCTCTTCACCACGCTGACGGCGGCACTCCGCAGCTACGAGCAGCTCCTGAAGCTCGTGCAGACGCGGCGCGGGCTTGAGATCATCATCGATGCCGCCGCGACGCTTTTTGATCAGCGCTCGCTGCAGCGCCTCGCCGAAGGCGTGCTGACACAGCTTGCCTCGCTCTTGGCGGTCGACTGTGCCGGCATCCTCGTGTTGCGCGAGGGCGACAGCACTGGCGGCCTCTTGGTGCTTGCCGGCTCGGGAAGCTACCGCGACTACGCCGCGTCCGAGGTGCGCAGGCCGCTTGAGGAAGACCTTGCGAAGCTGATCCACGCGGCTTTCGACAGCCGCCGCCACGATTTCTCGCGCGGTCGCTACCTCCTCTACATGGGAACCGGCAGCGGCCGCGAGCTCGTGGCGCTCATGGACGCCGACAAGGAGCTGTCCGGTACGGATAAGGCGCTGGTCGAGGTGTTCTGCAGCCGGCTCGCTGCCGCTTTCGACAACGTCACGCTTTACGAGCAGCTCGAGCGCGCCAACCTTCGCCTCGAGGAAAAGGTGGCGCGACGAACCGCACAGCTCCTCGCAGCGAAGGAGCGGCTCGAGAACCAGAGCGAGCGGTTGAAGCGCGCGAACTCCTTCAAGGGCGAGGTGCTCGGCACCGTCGCGCACGATTTGAAGAACCCGCTCGGCGTCATCCTCGGCCGGGCAGAGATATTGTCCGAGCTTCTGTCCAAACCGCCAGTGCCGGAGAAGGCGGCGCGCGACCAGATCGATCACATTCGCCAATCCGCGCGCCGCCTGACGGCGATGGTGGAGGATTTGATCGCCGACGCGCGCGCGGACGCGGTCGATATCTCGGTTCGCTCCTATACGCTTGACCTCGGCGTGCTCGTCTCAGAGGTCTCCGAGCACAATCGCAAGCTTGCGCTCGGCAAGGAGCAGGATTTGGAGGTCACCGTCGAGCCGGGGCTCCGCGTCCAGGGCGACACCGAGAGACTGCGCGAAGCGGTCGACAATCTGATCTCGAACGCCGTCAAATACAGCCCGCTCGGCGGCCGAATCGAGGTGAGCCTGACGCGCGAGGACGACGAGGCGCTGATCAAGATCGCCGACCAGGGACCGGGCCTTTCGCCGGAGGACAATGACCGCGTTTTCGGGCGGTTCCAGCGGCTTTCCGCCAAGCCGACCGCCGGCGAAAGCTCGACCGGGCTTGGCCTCTCCATTGCCAAGCGCATCATCGACCTTCACAACGGCCGCATCTTCGTGGAAAGTCGCGGTGAATCCGGCGGGGCGGTGTTCGCTATCGCATTGCCGCTGCTTGACGAAATGGATGCGGAATGAGCCAGCAGCAGAACATCTTCGTGGTCGACGACGAGGCCGCCGCGCGCGACATGATCGGCGATTACCTGAAGATGCACGGCTTCGACGTGACGCTTTGCGACGGCGGGCCGTCGCTTCGCGCCGCCGTCGGCAAGGCGCGGCCCGACCTCGTCGTGCTTGATCTGAACATGCCGGAGGAGGATGGGCTGTCGCTCGTCCGTTTCCTGAAGCAGCAGGGCAACGTCCCAGTGATCATGCTGACGGCAACGGCAAGTCCGATCGACCGGGTCGTGGGCCTTGAGCTTGGCGCCGACGACTATCTCGCCAAGCCCTGCGAGATGCGCGAGCTTCTGGCGCGCGTGCGCTCGGTGCTCCGCCGCAGCACCGCCGCCCCGCCCGGAGCATCCGGGACGCCGAACCGCACCGTGCGAATGGGCACGAAGTGGCTCGACCTCGATGCGCGGACGCTCCGCGACGAGGAGGGCAATGAGCATCCGCTGACGGCCTCGGAGTTCGGGCTCCTCAAGGCGTTCGCCGAGAACCCGAAGCGCGTGCTGACCCGCGAGCGGCTACTCGACTTGGCCCAGGCGCGCGATTCGGAGGCCTTCGACCGCGCGATCGACGTCCGCATCACCCGAATTCGTCGTAAGATCGAGCCGGACCCCTCGCATCCGCGTGTCATCAAGACCGTGCGCGGCGCCGGCTACGTCTTCTCGCCCGACGCGGGCGGGGACGGCGCCTAGCCGCGGCTGACGTGTATCTGCCGATAGTCGGTGCCACCGCTGTTTGCGCCCGCCTGTGCGCGGCCGCCCGACCGCGACCGCTGCGATGCTATTCGCCCGCCGAGGGCCGCACGGGGTAGCTCCCGCACTTCAGGCGAGGGCGCTGGCGACAATCCCTGAATACGCCGCACGAACGTGAGTCACGGGACTTCGTTCACCTACGGAACCTGCAGGGGCGCCCAATTGTTTCTTCAAAGGTCGGTCGGAAGAAACAATCGGGCCGCAGATGAAACACGATCTTTCCAGCGGCGAAAACACCCTGAAAAGGCTGGGGGCTAAACCTCCAGCGTATTGGGGGAGCCAAGGGCTCCGGAGGGTTTGAAGATGATCGAGTCACGCAAATTCGTAGCCGCTGCGATCCTCATCGGCCTCGCTCTGATCCTCGCCGGGCTACTGCTTTCGCCGGTGAACGGCAGTGCGCATGCTGCTTCCAGCCAGCCGGGCGTTAACGTCGCGGCGGATCGGATCGGTGGCGCCTTCGCCACTGTCGCAGGTCAGACCGCTGATCCGGCGCTCGCCGTCGCCATGACGCGCGCGGCGAAGGGCGATCTTCCCCGCAACGCGGACTGTGCCGCTGCGACTTGGCCGAACATCGACGCATCGTGCCTTGCCACCGCGGACGGCCGCCCGGCGCCGCACGTGCGCACCGTTACGATCGGATACCAGGCCGGTCAGTCGACCACAGTTCTTCTGCGCATCCCGACAGCCGAGATCGCGCAACGCTAACGACCAACCTGCGACGGCACGCAAATGAACGCGCGCGCCGCAGTTCCCGACCCCCCGCCCGGTGCTTCGACCGCATCTCGCCTCCCTCCGCCCCCCTCTGGTAAGATCGGCGGGCGCCGGGCGTGGGGACCGGGGCGGGGTGGCGGAATGCGGATCACCTACAAGGTCTTTCTGGTCGGAGGTATTCCGATCACAATCGCGGCGGCCATCGCGCTCGCCGCTTTCGTGCTTCTGAACGAAGCCGACCGCGCCCGCTCCGGCGCCGTGCTTGCCGGCACGATCTACCGCAACCTCCTTTCCGCGCGCGCCTCGCGTGACGATTTCCTGGAGACGACGCGCGGCGAGCGCACCAGCAATTACGAGCTCTTCCTGACCTATGCGGAGCAGGCGCGATTCGACCTGATCCGGCTTTCCGGTGTGGTGCGCGACGCCGCCAGCGTCGACGCCACCAAGGAGGCGATGGATGCGCTGCAGCGCTACCGCGAGAACATGCGCCGCCTGGTCGACGTTACCGTGCGTAACGACGGGCTGGCGGCCGAGATGGCCGATCGCGCCAACACGCTCGTCCGGCTGACCGACGAGGCGCGCGAGCGCCAGCACAAATCGAACGCCGATATCGTCGCGTCGCTGGCGGACAGCGACCGCAAGCTCCGCTTCGAGCGTGACATCGTCGACAGCGGTTATGAGGTGACTGCCGCCGCGGCAGCAGTGGCGCTGCTCCGCGCCGAGCCCGGCATGCCGGCGGCGACCACGACGGCCGAAGGTGCCGACGCGCTGACCTTCGACATCGATCGCCTGAAAGGTGCTGCGGATCGCCTGAAAGAGGCGCTCGCCACCGCCGGGCTGAAGCAGCAGGTGGCCGAGTTCGCTGAGTTCGTTCAAGCCTACGAGAACAGCCTTTCCGGTGCTGTGAGCGACCAACCGCGCGTCGCGCTGACCGGCTGGATCGAGCGCCTGCTCAAGGTCCATTCCACCGAGATGGGCGCTCTCCACGATCAGGTCGCGGAGCTTCTGACCTATTCGGTGCAGTCGGCCGAGACAGAACGCGCGACGCAGGACATCGCGATCGAGACTCTGAAGCTCTCCAACCGGACGGCGGCGGCGCTTACGAGCCGTGACACCAACGCGATCATCCAGATTCACGATGCGAGCGTCAGCCTCAGCAAGACGATGTCGTCGATGCCGATCTCGCCGCTCATCCAGTCGGAGATGATCGACGCGCTCGACAAGTGGCGGCAGGGCCTCGCCACCGCGCTCGACGGTTTGAAGGCGCAGAACCGCATCCTCGACGAGATGGATGCGACCACCCGGCAGATGATCGATCGCGCGCGGCTATTGAATGAGAGCCTGACGCGAAACGCCGAGCAGATCGGCGCGCTCGTGCGCAACATCCTGATCTTCGGCGCGGCGATCGGCCTGCTGCTCGGCTCGGTGACGGGCGTGGCGGTCGCCCGCTCCATCACCCGGCCGTTGCGCCTCCTGCAAAGCCGCATGACGGAGCTCGCGGAAAACTCACGCGCCGGCCCGATCGCCGATTTCAACCGCCGCGACGAGCTCGGCGACATGGCGCGCGCTACCAATGTCTTCATCACGGAGATCGGTCGCCGCGAGCAGGCGCTGCGAAAATCGAAGGACCGCGCCGACGCGGCGCTCTCCGAGCTGCGAAAGACACAGACGGATCTGATCCAGGCGGAGAAGCTCGCCTCGCTCGGCCAGCTCGTCGCCGGCGTTGCCCACGAGATCAACACACCGCTCGGGATAGCGCTCACCACCGCGACGCTTCTCGGCGACGAGGCAAAGCGTTTCGGCGAGGCAGCAGCGAGCGGGAAGCTTCAGCGCTCGGTGCTCGAGCGCTTCGTGGAGCGCATGCGCGAGGGAACACAGCTGCTTTTCGGCAATCTCTCGCGCGCCGCCGATCTGGTGCACAGCTTCAAGCAGGTGGCGGCCGACCAGGCGAGCGGCGAGCGCCGCCCGTTCCTGATGGACGCATGGCTGCAGGACCTTCTGACCAGCCTCCGGCCGATCCTGCGCAAGACCAAGCACGAGGTTCAGATCGAGTGCCCACCCGACGTGCTGGTCGACACCTATCCCGGCGCCCTAGGTCAAGTGCTGACCAACCTCATCACCAACGCCGTCGCACACGCGTATCTGCCTGATCAGGCGGGGCGCCTTTCGATCCGCGTGAGCGAACCGAGAGCGGACACCGTCCGTATCGTCTTCGCGGACGACGGCAAGGGCATTCCGCAGGAGCACGTCGGAAAAGTCTTCGATCCGTTCTTCACGACCGGGCGGAGCAAGGGCAATACCGGCCTCGGCCTTCACATCGTCTACAATCTGGTGACGAGCCGCCTGCAGGGTCACGTCAACCTCTACAGCAAGGTTGATCGGGGAACGCGCTTCACCATCGATATCCCGAAGGTCGTCGGCGACGCGTCGATCGAAGGTGCGACCGAACGACGGTTCCAGCTCGAGGGAGCTTGACGACATGCGCATTGCGATTGCCGCCGCCCTGGCCTCCGCGTGGCGGTTTCGGGGGGTGCTGCGTCGGCAAAGACGCTGGTCTTCTGTTCGGAGGGCAATCCGGAATTGCTCAATCCGCAGACCGTGACGACCACAACCGGCATCAGCGCCGGGCGGCCCTTCTTCAACAATCTCGTGGAATTCCCGCCGGGATCGACCGAGCCCGTGGCGTCGCTCGCGGAATCCTGGACGATCTCCGACGACGGGCTCGAATACGTGTTCCATCTTCGCCACGGCGTAAAATTCCATTCCAACGAAGACTTCACGCCGACGCGCGAGATGAATGCCGACGACGTGCTCTTTTCCTTTGAGCGGCAATGGAGGGAGGACAATCCGTACCACAGTGTCGGCGGCACCAACTACGGCTACTTCAAGGACATGGGCATGCCGGAGCTGTTGCAGTCGATCGAGAAGCTCGACGACTACACAGTGCGCTTTCGCTTGAATCGTCCCGAGGCGCCGTTCCTCGGCGACCTCGCCATGCCCTTCAACAGCGTGCAGTCCGCCGAGTATGCCGACTACCTTCTGAAGGCCGGCACTCCGGAGAAGATCGACCAGGAGCCGATCGGGACCGGTCCGTTTCAGTTCCTCAGCTTCGAGCCGAACATCGCGGTCCGCTATCGCGCCTTCACTGGCTACTGGGCCGGCCGGCCGCCGATCGACACGCTGGTCTTCTCCATCACTCCGAACGCGGCCGTGCGGCTGACGAAGCTCAAGGCCGGCGAGTGCCACGTGATCGCCTTCCCGAATCCCAGCGACATCGCTGACATCGAGTCCGATCCGAACCTGAGCTTCTTCAGCAGGAGGGCTTCAATGTCGGCTATCTCGCGATGAACACGACGAAGCCGCCCTTCGACGACGTTCGCGTGCGCCGCGCGGTCAACATGGCGATCGACAAGGCGGCGATCATCGAGGCCGTCTATCAGGGCGCCGGCGTCGTGGCGAAGAACCCGATCCCGCCGACGCTCTGGTCCTACAACGACGACATCAAGGACTACCCCTACGATCCCGCCGCCGCGCAGAAGCTGATGATCGAAGCGGGGCTCGCCGAGGGCTTCGACACCGATCTTTGGTACATCCCGGTCAGCCGCCCCTACAATCCGAGCGGCAAGCGCGTCGCCGAGCTTATCCAATACGACCTCGCCAAGATCGGCATCCGCGCGACTCTGAAATCCGACGAATGGAGCGCCTATCGCACCAGGCTGCAGAACGGCGATATGTCGATGGCGCTCTACGGCTGGACCGGCGACAACGGCGACCCCGACAACTTCCTCGACGTGCTCCTCGGCTGCACCTCGGCGCGGGTCGGCGGCAACAACATCGCCAAGTGGTGCAACACGGACTACGACAAGCTCGTCACCGAGGCGAAGCGCACCTCCGACCGCGCCGAGCGCGAAAAGCTCTATCGCGAGGCGCAGGTCATCTTCCACGACCAGGCGCCGTGGGTGCCGATCGCGCATTCGGTGGTGTTCATGGCGACACGCGCCAACGTCAAAGGCTTCAAGATGGACCCGCTCGGCCGTCACGCCTTCGAGGGCGTGGATTTGCAGGAATAGCGCGGCGACGCCCGGTATTCCCGCCGCGTGCGGCGGCGCGGGATGCGCGCGGGCTTGTGATCTTGGCTTCGCCGACCAGTCCGCTATGCTACACGCCTCACGAGAGATGTGGCGGGAGTGTTCGGGCCGATCCAACCTGGGAAGCTGCTGTCTCGATGGACCTGCCCGAGTAAGGTCGATCGATGTCTGAGAACGCCGGCGAGCACGAAGGTGCAGGGTGGAGCGATGCGCTCCTTAGCCTGATCTATCCGGCATCGACGCTGGTCGTGTTTGGCGTCGCGATCGCCGCCGCGTTGGCGCTGTGGACGGATTTCCGCCCGCTCGCCGCGGCGCGGGACACGATCATGTCAACGCGCTCTTCAATTTCACCAACGATTCGTTTCTGCGGTCGCGTTCGCCGTTCATGAACTTCCTCGACGAGCTGAAGCATCTCCTCGTCTTCACGCTCGAGGCGGTCGTGCTGGCGCTGCTTCTTGCCTGGCTGCTCGTGGCGCTGGTGAGATGGCGGAGGCGCAGCCTCTCGCCGCTGCACTCCGTGCATATGATGTGGCCGATCGCGCTCGGCGGCCTCGCGATCTACGAGATGCGCGCTACGTGGGGCGCCATGCACGAGGAGTTCGACCAGGGTGTCCTGTCTTTCTCCATCGTCGCCATCGTGATGGCGGCCTTTGAGCTCCGCGTTGCCGCGGAGGATGCTGCGCATGTGTTGAAGCCCTTCATCGTGCGGGGCCGCAGCCCGGCGGTACGGGCCAGCGAAACGGAGTCACAGCCATGACTTCAACTCGCCGATTTGCCTTGCGCGGGCTTTGCCGCGCCTTCCCGCTGGTCGGAGCCTCTCTGCTCTGCTCCGCCACCCACGCCGAGGAGCCGGGGGTCGTCGGCCAGATCGTCTTCATCGAGAAATCCGATGCCGCCGGGTACGTCAGGCGCATTTCGTCCGATTCGCCGAACGGCAAGGAGATCGGAGCGGGCGACTACATCCACGGTGAGGATCGCCTGGAGTTCTTCAAGATCAAGCTGGACATCGTGCTTTGCGATCAGCCTGCCAGCCGCGACGCGCGGCAGATCGCCGAGCCGACCAACGTTCTGCTGCCACCGGACTGCGACGATCCTGATCGCGTCCGCCGGACGCTCTATGTGATCGGGGGCGGCTACGCGAGCAACGAGGCGTTGCCGGGCGAAAGCCAGAGGGTGGTGGCGATGATTGACGACCTTCGTCGGACCGAGACGGCGGCGCCGACCAGCCACACGTGGGGCGGGGGGCATGACGATGCCCTGGCTTGGGAAGCCATCGCCGGCTCGTCCGACTGCGGTGCGTTTGAAGAGTTTCTAAGGACCTATCCCAATTCCATGTTTGCTCCGCTCGTCAAGTTGCGGCTGACGCAGATGTGCGGCGATGACAGCCGGCTCGTCGCGTCGGTGTCTCCGGGGCCGGTACCCGACCGGACCGGGATAATCTTCCCCGATTCGAGCGTCCGCCTGCTCACGGAGGCGGAGGTGAAAGCGCTTTCGACCCAGGAGCTCAAATTCGCGGGGGCTGAGATCTTTGCGCGCCATGGCTACAAGTTCGAGAAGTCCGGAGCTCGACACGCATTTCCGCCAGTTCTCCTGGTATCAACCGACCGATATGCCCCCTCATCTGAGCCAGATCGAGATGGACAATGTCGGCCTGATCCAGGCGGAGGAAGCGCGGCGCTGAGAATACCCGCGCCGCGCCGTCCCTAGGCGGGGCCGGGGCCTGAGGCCTCTTCCGATGTGACGCCGAGGCGGCGTCGTTTCGCGTCGGCTGCTGCTAGGAAATCTCGTCCGCCGTGAGGTGGTGCGAATAGAACTCGCGCTTGGTTTTGTACATCTCGGCGTCGGCGCGCTTCGCGGCATCTTCGAGCCGCTCGCCAGGCCTGCAGGTCGCCGCGCCGAGCGAGATGTTGAGCGGCATCGCCGAATAGAACTGGTTGTTGAGGCCGACCAGATTCCGGATCGTCTCGACCAGCGTCGCCGCCTGTCGCTCGTCCGTCGCCGGGAGCAGCACGGCGAACTCGTCGCCGCCGATCCGCGCCGCCCTGCGCGGCTTGTCGACGGCCTTGTTCAGAACTTCTCCGATGCGGCGGAGTAGAGCGTCGCCGGCGGCGTGGCCGAGGCTGTCGTTCGTGGCCTTGAGGCCGTTCAGGTCGACCATGACGATGCTGACGGGGTAGGGGGCCTGCCGCTCCAGCCGGTTCAATTCGTCGACGTAGAAGGAGCGGTTGTGAAGCTTGGTCAGGACATCATGCTTGCCGAGATATTCGAGATAGGCCTCGGCCTTCTTGCGCGCGGTGATATCGGTCAGCGCCACTTGCACCAGCGACCAGTCGTTCTCGTGGCCCGGGAGCACGGAGAACTGCAGATGGACATGAAGCTCGCTTCCGTCGAGCGCGTAGTTCGTGACCTCGCGCAGCTGGAAGAGCTTCCCTTCCCAAAGGTCGATCAGCTGCTCCTTGAAATGCTGCTCCATTCCGTCGCGGAACACTTCGTTCAGGCGCGTGAGGAGCGTGGCCTTGTCCGGCGCGGCGAACATCTTCAGCGTATGCCGATTGACGTCGAGGACGCGGATCTCGCTCATGCAGCGCAGGACGAACTCCGGATGCACGTCGGTGAAGACGCGGAAGTCCGAGATGCCGTGTTCGCGCAATTCGTCGAGCAGCGCCTTGATGCTGCTGAAATCCTCGACCCAGAGCGATACGGGCGAATGCTCGAAGAGCCCGCGCGCGTAGGTCTCGCTCGCGGCAAGCCGGCGCCGTCCGGCCTCGCGCTCGGTGACGTCCTCGACCGCGAGGAGGACGCGGCCCCAGTCCTCCTCGTAGCCCGGGAGCACCGTGGCCTTGATCTGCACGTCGAGCCGCCGGCCTGAGAGCGTGTAGTTGACCGTGTGGCTGACGAACTCGGTGGCGCCTTCCCAAAGCTGCGCCAGCTCCTCGATATGCTGCTCAAGCATCTCGTCGCGAAACACCGCTTCGATGTTCTCAACTAGATGGCGAAGGTCGCGTGCTTCGAAGAGCGACAGCGTCGCGCGGTTCACCTTGATGATACGGATCAGGTTCGAGCATGCCTTGATGCGCGAAGGGTTGGCGCGGAGGTGCTCGCGCAGCGACGTCACGCCTGCGTGCCGCCAGGAATCCAGGAGCTTCTTGACGGCGCTGAAGTCCTCAAGCCAGAGCGACGCCGGCGCGAGGTGGAACATCTCAGCGTCGTCGCGAAGGTCGCTTCTGAGGCGGTCGATCGCCTCCTCGTAGTCATGGGCCGGCAGCGCGTGCGCCATGGGGCGTCTCCGGTGCGAACGGCAGGAGACTTGGCGAAACCGGGTTAAGAATGCGCCAACAGTCGTCCGTGTCCGCGGGCCGGGGAGGCTTGCGGGCCCGCGGTTCCGCGGATTAGCTGTCGGGCAAGCGACGCGAGCTTTTCGATGAAGCCGACCAACTCCGTCTATACCGGGCTGCCGACGACCATCTTCGAGGAGATGAGCCGTCTTGCGATCGCGCACAAGGCGGTCAATCTCGGCCAGGGCTTTCCCGACGTCGACGGCCCGGAGGACATCCGCAGAAGGGCCGCCGAGGCGCTGATCGAAGGGCCGAACCAGTACCCGCCGATGATGGGGGCGATGGCGCTCCGCGAGGCGGTGGCGGCGAACTGGAGACGCTTTCATGGCCTTGACGTCGATCCGGTGCGCGAGGTGCTCGTCACCTCCGGCGCGACGGAGGCGCTGTCGGATGCGATAAACGCCATCGTCGAGCCGGGCGACGAGGTGGTGCTGATCGAGCCGCTCTACGATTGTTACCAGCCGCTGGTGAAGCGGGCGGGCGGGGTTCCGAAGCTCGTGCGGGTCACGCCGCCGAAGTGGGAACTCGACGGCGATGCGCTCGCAGCGGCGTTCTCGCCGCGCACCAAGGCAGCGCTTCTGAACAACCCGCAGAACCCGGCCGCGAAGGTCTATTCGCGCGATGAGCTGAGGCTGATCGCGGATCTTTGCATCCGCTATGACGCCTACGCCATAGCGGACGAGGTCTACGAGCACATCGTCTTCGACGGGCGCCGCCATGTTTCGATGCTTTCGCTTGAAGGTATGCGCGAGCGCACCGTCGCAATCGGCTCGGCGGGAAAGAGCTTTTCGCTGACCGGCTGGAAGGTCGGCTATGTCACGGCGGCGCCGGCTCTGCTCGACCCGATCGTGAAGGCGCACCAGTTCACGACCTTCACGACGCCGCCCGACCTGCAGAAGGCGGTCGCCTACGGGCTCGGCAAGGACGAGAGCTATTTCAAAGATTTGGCCGATGGTCTTGAGAAGAAGCGCGACCGCCTGGCGCGCGCCTGCTCCGAGCTCGGCGTCGGCGTCATCTCCTGCGAGGGCACGTATTTTCTGACCCTCGACATGCAGCCGCTCGGGCTCGACGGCGACGACGCGGCGCTCGCCAAGCGGCTCACGATCGAAGCCGGCGTCGCCTCCGTCCCGGTCTCAGCCTTCTATGTGAGAAATGCGCCGAAGAGCTTCCTCCGCCTCTGTTTTTCGAAGCGCGATGAAGTTCTGGATGAGGCGGTTGAGCGCCTGAGAAACTGGTTGAAGTCGGCGCGCCGGTCGGCCGCTTAGGCTTAATGCCCGAAAGCGGCAATCGGTTCTTAGAAAATTTCATACAAAACGACTCGATCTACGGAGAAGGGCCGATGGCGATCCGGGCTCTGGTCTGGAACGAGAACATCCACGAGCGCGAGAACGCCGCCGTGCGGGAGCTCTATCCGGACGGCATGCATAACGCGATCGCGGCAGCGCTCCGCCAGGATTCCGGCATCACCGCCGAGACCGCCACGCTGCAGGAGCCGGAGCACGGGCTCCCGGAGACGCGGCTCGACCAGACCGACGTGCTCCTCTGGTGGGGGCACAAGGCGCACGGCGAGGTCGCCGACGCGATCGTTGAGCGGGTCGCGCAGCGCGTCTGGGAGGGGATGGGGCTGATCGCGCTCCACTCCGCCCACTTCTCGAAAATCTTCAAGCGCGTGATGGGGACGCCGTGCAGCCTGAAATGGCGCGAGGCGGGCGAGCGCGAGCGGCTTTGGGTCATCAACCGCAATCATCCGATCGCGGCGGGCCTCGGCGAATGCGTCGAGGTGCCGATGACGGAGATGTATGGCGAGCCGTTCACGGTGCCGGAGCCGGACGAGACGGTCTTCATCTCCTGGTATCAGGGCGGCGAGGTGTTCCGCTCCGGCATGACCTGGCGGCGGGGCGCGGGCCGCGTCTTCTATCTCTCGCCCGGCCACGAGACCTATCCGATCTATCACCAGCCGGAGATCGGGAAGATTCTTCGAAACGCTGTCCGCTGGGCGCACAATCCGCTGCCGCGCTGGAAGAACATCGACCAGGCGCCGAACGTGCCGACCGAGAAGGCGCCGGAGAAAATCGAAAGCCGCGGCCCGCATCTTCACGCGCCGGGGGAGAAGGGATTCAGATGAGCGTCATGGAGGTCCTCCACTTCCCTCATGCTGAGGTGCTCCATTCCGCCCCTTCGAGGCTCGCTTCACTCTCACCTCAGGATGAGGGCGGAATGAAGCCTCGAAGCACGCAGCGGCGCGACTCCATCCCCCTGGACACAGTCCTTCGAGGCGATGCCGACGGTGTTGGCATCGCGCCTCTGGATGAGGGCTTTGTTGAACGCATCGGAGGAAGCTCAAGCGCATGAGTCTCAAACCAATCCGCATCCTTCTGCTCGGAACCGGCGCAATGGCCGAGCGTCACGTGCATTTCTTCAACCAGGTGCCGGGCTGCACGATCGTCGCCGGCGTCGACATCTCCGAGGCGCGCGTGAAAGCGTTTTGTGCGCTCCACAAGATCCCGAGACATTTCACCGATCTGGAAGAAGCGATCGCCTGGGGAGAATTCGACGCGGCGACCAACGTCACGCCCGACGCCGTCCACTATTCGACCACGATGCGGCTGATCGCGGCCGGCGTTCCGATGCTCTGCGAGAAGCCGCTCGCACCGACCTATCCCGAGGCGCTGGCGATGACCGAAGCGGCGGGCCGGGCAGGCGTCGTCGCCATGGTCAACCTCCGCTATCGTGGCCTGCCGGTGATGCAGATGGCGCGCGCGCTTGTCGAGGACGGCACGATCGGCGAGGTCCGCCATGTCGACGCGGCGTACCTGCACTCGTGGCTCGTCGGCAACCATTGGGGCGACTGGCGTACCAAGGAGACGTGGCTCTGGCGGCTCTCGAGCGCGCATGGCTCAAAGGGCGTGCTCGGCGACCTCGGCATCCACATTCTCGATTTCGCCGCCTACGTCGCCGATCAGATGCCGGTTTCGGTCCACTGCCGGCTGAAGACGTTCCACAAGGCGCCGGGCGATCGCATCGGCGACTACAACCTGGACGCCAACGACAGCTTCATCATGTCGATCGAGTTCGACGGCGGCGCGCTCGGCGTGGTGCATTCCTCGCGCTGGATGCCGGGCTACGCCAACGCGCAGAAGGTCGGCGTCTACGGCACCAAGGGGAGCCTCGAAATCTGGTTCGAGAGCGAGAAGATGGGCTTGCGCGTCTGCGCGGGCGAGGACGTCGACACGCAGACCTGGCGTGAGGTCGAATGCCCGGACGTGCCGACGACCTACGAAACCTTCATCGACGCCGTGCGCCGCGGCGAAACGCTTGAGCCGAGCTTCCGCCGCGCGGCCGAGCTGCAGCACGTGCTCGATTTGGCGTTTGAATCGGACCGGTTGGGGGTTGCGCTCAAGGTGGGCCAGGTGAAGGAAGCGGAGCCGCAGATGGCGGTTGTCGCTTAGCGGACTTTTCTCCAAGAAGAGCGATCAGGGGCGCGAAACGTGCCAACCAACGCGATTGGCGAGGGTGGAATGATCGAGGGGTCCTGTCACTGCGGCGCGGTCAAGTGGATTTTCAACGGGCCGCTGGAGAGCACGACCGCGTGCAACTGCACGATCTGCCGCCGCTACGGCACGCTGTGGGCCTACGGTTACGAGGGTGAAGAGATCGAGGTCGCCGGCCCGACCAAGGTCTACACGAGAGGGAAGCGCCCAAATCTGGGCTTTCACTTCTGCCCGAATTGCGGATGCGTCACATCCTGGCGTGGGACCTCGGTTGGTGCGGATGGCCGCCGGCGCATCGCCGTCAACCTGCGTCTTGCCAACGATCCGGACCAGATTTCAGCGCTGCTCATCGACCACTTCGACGGCTTCGACAAATTCGAGGATCTGCCGCGCGACGGCAAATGCGTGAAGGATATGTGGTTTTGAGCTCGCGGTGCGCCACGATCTACGGCACGCTCTCGACTTGGCGTCCGAGTCGGATCGGCTGAGAACCGGCACTGCCGGTCAGGGAGCCGGAGGCGAAGGTCGTCGTGGCGGAGTGAACGGATGTCGCCGACAGAAGAAGATTCTTACGTCGACGAGCTTCTCGTTCGAGCGGAGTTCAGTGCCGAGCTTCAATGCGTTGATTTTGACTCGGCGATCCCGAATGAATGCCACGCCAACGCGGATACGTATGGAGCCAAATTTGGCGGACAAGCGGTGCGTGGATGGCTTGTCAACCGCGCCAACGAAGACACCATTTGGTTCACCCCGCACTCGGTTGTTCGCCATGGCGATGGGACATTGTTAGAAGTGACGCTCTCCGAGCGAGACAAGAACGGACACACATTCGTGGAACACTTCGGCTCTCCCGAGCAGTGGCGTGTTCTCGAAGAAAAGCACCGGGGAGGATCTTCTCCCCAGGTGATTCGAGCACTCAGTGGAGCCTTCCCCTAGGGTCAGGACTTATAACCAGTAGCTGACGGCAGCAGCGATGCAGACGGCGGCGAGGAAGTTGGTGGCGGATCGGTCGTATCGTGTCGCGATGCGGCGGAAGTCCTTGAGGCGACCGAACATGCGTTCGATGGCATTTCTGTTTCGATAGAGGAACGGGGAGAAGCAGTTCTTCCAACGCCGATTGGCCTTCGGCGGAATATTGGGCATCGCACCTTTGCCCTCGATCTGTCGGCGGATGGCATTGCTGTCGTAGCCCTTGTCGCCATGAACGATCGACGCTTGCGGCAGCCGCCGCAGCAGCAACTCTGCGGCGGTGCAATCGGCCACTTGGCCTCCCGTGAGCATGAAGGCGATGGGCCGACAAGCCGTATCGGTCAGGGCGTGGATCTTGGTGGTGCGTCCGCCGCGCGAGCGCCCGATCGCCTGATTGCGCTCCCCCCTTTACCGCCGGCTGCGCAGCGGTGCGCCTTCACCGCCGAACTGTCGATTAGCACCTGGGCTGGCGGGCCGCCTGCCGCAGCAAGCGCGTGGAACATGTCGATCCAAATGCCCTTCTCTGCCCAGCGCACGAAGCGATTGTAGAGGGTCTTGCGTGGACCATAGACGGCCGGAGCATCGACCCAACGGCCGCCTGACTTCAAAACATGCACGATGCCGCTGATCACACGCCGGTCGTCAACCCGCGGCTTGCCGCGCGTGTCGGTGGGGAGCAACGGCTTCAGCCGCGCGAATTGATCCCTCGTCAGCCAGAAATAGTCGCGATTTATCAGAGGCCTCCTCTTGGAGACCGTGAATCACAACCCAGCCAAGGAAGGAATCCCCTTTATGGGTCCTGACCCTAAGCCTCCGCCTCTCCCCTGTGCTCGCTTCTCGCTCTCAAATACACCTCCCTTGCCGCATCCGCGTTGAGCGCCGCAATCCCGAGGCCCGACGATCAAGTCCGGCCAGAGCGAGAGCGTCGCCGCCGTCACCAGCCCGGCCAAGATGATCGCGACGTTGGCGAGCGCGTCGTTGCGGGCGGAGAGGAAGGCGGCGCGGGTCAGGCTGCCCGCGTGATGGCGGAAGCGCGCGAGGATGAAGGCGCAGGCGAAGTTGACGACAAGCGCGCCGCCGCCGGTCAGCGTCAGCGGCACGGCCTCCGGCGCGATCGGCGTGGAGAATTTCTGCAGCGCCGTCCACACCGCAGCCAACCCCGGAACGAGGATGATCCCGGCAAGCACCATGGCGAGCCGCGCGCGGTTCTTCGCGTTCCAGCCGAGCGCGACGAGGATCAGAAGGTTGACCGAGGTGTCTTCGAGGAAATCGACGCCGTCGGCGAAGAGCGAAACGGAGCCGATGCGGAGCGCGACGGAAAATTCCACGCCGAAATAGGCGAGGTTCAGAAGCGCCACGACAAGAACGGCGCGGCGCAGCGGCGCCGTGGATTCTTCCACCATCGGCAAGCTATGCCGCCGAAGGCGCTTCGAGGAAAGCCGCGGGCCTCAGGCCAACTTCAGAAGCACCGGCTCGTAGTTCGCGAAGTATTGCGGCGCCGCCTCGATCGCCATGTCGGCGTAGGTGACGGTGGCGATGAAGTAGCCGCCTTCCTCGCTGACGCGGATGCTTCTGATGTCGAGCGGCCCGTGATCCCTGAAATTCCTGAGCCAGTCGCAGGCATAGGTCCGGGCCTGACCCGCCGAGCGTCCCGTGAACGCCTTGCGCTTCTCAGCCATGCGCGCCTCGCTCCAAGAGGACCGGCGCGACGGCCGGCCAAATCGCCTCGGCCGGACGATGATCTTGAAGCGGTTAACTTTTTCCTAATCGGTGGGGCGGTGCGACCCCGCGCCGGCGGCTCTCTCAGATCAGCCGCTCGCGCAGATGCCAGGCCGCCGAATTCGGCGTAGGTCTGGTCGATCTCGATGCCGATGCCGCGGCAGCCGAGCCGCTGCGCGGCAAGCAGCGTCGCCCCGACGCCGAGGAAGGGATCGAGCACCACCGCGTCCGCCTTGCCGTGCAGCTTGATGCAGCGCTCCGGCAGCGCCACGGGAAAGGGGCTCGGATGATGGTCGCGCTGCGCCTTCGAGCGGATCGTCTCGTAGGGGATGAACCAGACGTCGCCGGCGCAGCGCCGGTCGTTCGCGTGATGCCAGCGCGCGATGTTGGACTTGTCCTTGAACGGCACGCCGACCGCGAGCCGGTCGAGCGGCGTCTTGCCCTCCTTGGTGAAGTGGAAGACGTGCTCGTGCGTGTGGTTCAGATAGCGGGAGGAATTCACCGGCTTGAAATGCCCGAACGTGTCGTCGTCGATCGACATCGACTTCACCCAGACGATGGCGTTCTGCAGGCGGAAGGTGTCGCGCATCGCGTTCGCCGCGTCGGGCGCGATCCAGGGGTCGGAGCAGGTGCCGGCGATGTTCAGGAAGAACGACGCGTCGTCCTTCATCACGCGGTGAACGAGCCGCCCGATCTCGCCGAGCCAGGCGAGATAGGCGCCGCGGTCGCCGCCGTCGTCGTAAGAGCGGTAGTTGAGGCCGATGTTATAGGGCGGCGAGGTGACGACGACGTCGACGGATTCTGGCGGGAGCGCGGCGAGCGCTTCCACGCAGTCGCCGACGATCACGGTCTGATCGCCGATCTCGAACACCCGCTCTCTTGCGCGGGCTGTCGAGACGGCTGCGTCTTCCAGAGGTGCGATCCGGTCCAGCAAGGGCGTGCCTCCGCGCCCGGTTTCTTGGGGCCAGTCTGCCGGATTCCTGGCGCCGCTGCACGCTGCGTTCGGGCTAATCCAGTGGAATCTCGGGAAAACCGCCCGCAATCCCCGCTATTCGCGGGGCTACTCGTGCCTGAGCGCCTCGATCGGGTCGAGATGCGCGGCGCGGCGCGCCGGGAAGAAGCCGAAGCCGACCCCGACAGCGGCGGAGAAGACGAAGGCGAGCGCCACGATCTTCGGGTCGAGCACGAAGGGCACGCCGAGGCCGAGCGAAGCGAGCCCCGAAAGCCCGAGCCCGAGCGCTACGCCGAGCAACCCTCCGAAGAGCGAGAGCACGATAGCCTCGACCAGGAACTGCATCAGCACCTGGCCTTCTTCCGCGCCGATCGCGAGCCGAATGCCGATCTCGCGCGTCCGCTCGGTGACCGAGACGAGCATGATGTTCATGATGCCGATGCCGCCGACGAGCAGGCTGACGGCGGCGACCGCGGCAAGGAGCCCGGTCAGCACCTTCGTGGTGCTGGTCATCGTGGCGACCATCTCGGCCATGTCGCTGACGCGGAAATTGTCGTCGTCTTTGGCGCCGATGTGGCGCCGCTCGCGCATCAGGAAGGTGACGTCGCGCTTGATATTCGTCGAGTCGGCGCCGTCGCTCGCCGAGAGGAAGATCGACGAGACGTCGGTCTTGCCGGCGAAGCGCCGCAGCACCGTGCGGATCGGCATCAGCACCGTGTCGTCCTGGTCCTGGCCGAAGCTCGACTGCCCCTTCTCGGAAAGCACGCCGATCACCTGGCAGGAGACCGTGTCGAGCCGGATCTTCTCGCCGAGCGGATCGCTCCCCCCGAAGAGCTCCTTCTTGACGGTCTGCCCGACGATGCAGACGGCCTGGCCGGACCGCTCCTCGCTGTCGAGGAAATCGCGCCCCTCCGCGAGCGGCCAGTCGCGGGCGATCAGGAAGTCGTTGCTGGTACCGGTGATCGAGGTGTGCCAATTCTGATTGCCGTAGACGGCGTTGGCGCTGGCGCTGGTCGACGGCGCCACCGCCTGCAGCCCGCCGATCTGGCGCTCGATCGCGTCAACGTCGGCGAGCGTGAAATTCGGCGCGTCGCTCTGGCGCGGACCGAAGCCCTGGCCGGGCCGTACGAAGAGGAGATTCGTGCCGAGCGCCGATATCTCCGACTGCACCTGCACGGTCGTGCCGTTCCCGATCGTCACCATGGCGATCACCGCGCCGACGCCGATCACCACGCCGAGCACGGTCAGGAACGAGCGGAGCGCGTTCCGGAAGATCGCCTGGAAGGCAAGCCGTACCGTCTCCCAGATCATCAGGCGGCCTCGCGGCGCCGCTCGTCGGATTCGACGTGCCCGTCGAGGAAATGGATGACGCGCGACGCGTAGCCCGCCATCTCCGCCTCGTGCGTGACCATGACGACGGTGATGCCGTTCCGCTGGTTCAGACTGGTCACGAGCCGCATGATCTCGTTGCTCATCGCCGTATCGAGGTTCCCGGTCGGCTCGTCGGCGAGAAGCAGCGACGGCTTGGTCACGATGGCGCGGGCGATGGCGACGCGCTGCTGCTGGCCGCCGGAGAGCTGGCTCGGGTCGTGCTTCTCCCAGCCCTTGAGGCCCACCTCCTCGAGCGCCGAGAGAGCAAGCGCGCGACGCTCGCGCGCCGGCGTGCCGCGGTAGATCAGCGGCAGCTCGACGTTTTCGAGCGCCGTCGTGCGCGCCAGGAGATTGAAGCCCTGGAAGACGAATCCGAGATAGTTTCGCCGCAGAAGGGCCCGCTGTCGGCGCGTCAGCATCCCGACGCCCACGCCACGAAAATAGTATTCGCCGCCGGTCGGGGTATCGAGGCAGCCGATGATGTTCATCGCCGTCGATTTCCCGGAGCCGCTTGGTCCCATGATCGCGACGAAATCGCCTGCGTCGACGCGAAGGTCGACGCCGGCGAGCGCTTTGACCGTCGCGTCGCCCTGTCCGTAGACGCGGCTTACTCCGACAAAGGCGACGAGGGGCGCGGCTTCCGCCGTCGCGGCCTTCATTTGGCGGCTTCCGAGCCGGTGACGACCTGCGCACCGGCTTCAAGCGGCCCGTCGAGCACTTCGGTCCAGCTGCCGTCGGTCGCGCCGACATGCACGACGACCTTCTCGAGTGCGCCGTCCTTCAGGATGTAGAGCGTGCGACCGCCGTCGCTCGTCTCCTTGACCTTCGCGACCTCTGTGTTGCTCGGCCGTCGCGGCATCAGCATTCGCAGCAACCCGCCGCCGCTGCTTCGCGTCGTTGTTGCGGTCGCCGGCGGCGCGAAGCGGAGCGCTGCGTTCGGCACGAGCAGCGCGTCGTCGACCTTCTTCACGACGATATCGGCCGTCGCGGTCATTCCGGGGCGAAGCAGCATGTCGGAATTGTCGAGGGCGAGCACCGCCGTATAGGTGACGACGTTGTTGATCGTGACCGGCGCGACGCGCACCTCGCTCACCTCCGCGGGGAATTCGCGATCGCGGAACGCGTCGACGGTGAAGGTCGCGCCCTGGCCTTTCTGCACCTGCCCGACGTCCGCCTCGTCGACGTCGACCTCAAGCTGCATGGAGGCGAGATTCTCCGCGATCGTGAAGAGCACCGGTGCCTGCAGCGAGGCGGCGACCGTCTGCCCCGGCTCGACGGCACGGCTCATCACCACGCCGTTGATCGGCGAGCGGATGGTCGCCTTCTTCAGGTTCGTCTCGGCGGTCAAGAGGTCGGCGTCAGCCACTTCAACGTTGGCCTTCGCCACCGCGACTCCGGCAACCGCGCGCTGATAGTCGGCCTGCGTCTGCTCCCGCGTCGCGGCGGAGGCGAAATCCTTTTCCGTCAGGGCCAGCGTGCGATCGTAGGCCTGCTTGGCCTCCGCAAGCGTGGCCTCGGCGTCCTGCACCTGCGCGTTGCGCATGGTGAGCGTGGCACGGGCGTGCGCCACGTCTGCCTCGAGCTTGTCGGTGTCGAGGACGGCGAGCGGCTGATCCGCCGTGACGATGTCGTTATAGTCGACGAGCACCTGCTTCACGGTGCCGGAGAGCTCGCTCGATATCTCGACCTGGTTGGTCGGCTCGACCGTCCCGGTGGCGGTCACCGTCTCGGTCAGCGAAGCGCGCTTTGCCGCCTGGCTCAGATAGTGGACGGAGCTGCCGGAGCCGCCAGCGCCGAACGCGAAGAGATAGAGCACGGCGAGCGCCGCCACGGCGAGCCCGCCGAGGACGAGGTTCCGCCGCGAGAACCAGCCGCGCGCAGATGACTTACCGAGCTCAAGCGTCTCGGCCACATCGTCGGGCGGCGTGATCTTCTGCTGAACGTTCATGTGCCGACGTGTTACATGGAAATGTCTCAAAAGTTTGCCAGTGCCGCCGGCCGTTGCCGTTGACGCATGTCAACGGGGCCAAGTGCTTGCGGGGCTTGCCTTCCCGCGCGGGGCGGGGCTAATCGCCGCCGTTTCGAGCGCATTTCGGTGAGAAGATGGTGAATCCCGTTCTGGTCGAGGTGACCCGTAGCGGCCGCGTCGAAAGCCGCCATCGCGGCGCGGTTGCGGTCGTCGATGCCGACGGCAGGCCGGTCTTCGCGCTCGGTGACGTCGACGAGCCCGTCTATCCGCGCTCGGCGGTGAAGGCGATCCAGGCGCTGCCGCTCGTCGAAAGCGGCGCTGCCGATGCCTTCGGCTTCGGCGACCGCGAGCTTGCGTTGGCGCAGGCCTCGCATGGCGGCGAGCCGGAGCACGTCGCCGGCGTCAAAGCGATGCTCGCCGCGATCGGCCTCGACGAGACGGCGCTCGAATGCGGCACGCACGCGCCGTCGCACTCTCCCTCGGCGGCCGCGTTGATCCGGCGGGGGGAGAAGCCCGGGCCGCTCCACAACAATTGCTCGGGCAAGCACGCCAACTTCCTGGCGCTGGCGCGACACCTCGGCGTCGATCATCGAGGCTACGTCGCGCCCGACCATCCGGTTCAGCGCGCGGTCGGCGAAGCGCTCGCAAGCCTGACCAGCGCGTCGCACGGGTCGGAGAACTGCGGCGTCGATGGCTGCTCGATCCCGACCTACGCGGTGCCGCTCAAAAGTCTTGCCCTCGGCTTCGCGCGATTCGGGACAGGCACCGGAATGTCGAAGGAACGCGCGGAAGCGGCGCGTCGAATCTACCGCGCTGCAATTGCCCAGCCTTTTTACGTCGCGGGGACCGGACGCTTCTGCACCGAGGTCATGACGCTTCTTAAGGGCGCCGCGCTTGTGAAGACGGGCGCGGAGGGCGTGTTCTGCGCGGCACTCGGCGAACACGGCTTCGGCATTGCGCTGAAGGCCGACGACGGTGCGACGCGTGCCGCGGAAGCAATGATGGCGGCGGCTCTGACGCGACTTCTGCCCGACAACGCAGAACCGCTCTCCCGGCGAAGGAGCGTTCCGGTTGTCACGCGGCGGCGCGCGGAGGTCGGGGAGGTGAGGGCCGTCATGCCGGCATTCGATGAACCCAGGGCGAAGCAATAGCGCTTCGGCGCCGGGGCGCGATCGGCGCTTATGCTCTTCGATTGCCTTCGATGCTGATCCCCGGCGTCTCGCCGGTTCCATCCACGAGCTCTTCCGTCGCGATCTTGTCCCAGCGCATGCCGAGGATCGCGCCGCGCTCGGCCTCGGCGATCAGGTTGTTCGCGATAAGCGCCGGGCCGGCTCCCTCCGCAACCGAGACGGCGATGCCGATCTTGATGCGGCGGATGACGTTTCCCGTTGCGGTCACGTCCCGGAGATAAGGCCCCCAGCCGAGCTGCAAGCCCCAGATTGCGTCTTCGATCGTGTTGCCGGTGATCGCGACATCGGCCTCCGCGCTGATCGCGGCGCCTGTCTGCAAATTGCCGTCCGGATAAGCAGGCCCACCGCGGATATGCCTGACGACGTTGCCGGAGCAGGTGCCGAGCCGCCCGCCATATTTCATGAAGTTGGCGAAGGAGATGCCGTCGTTCGCGCCGTCGATCAGGTTGTTCGCGACGATCGCGCCCTCGAACGCGAACTCGACATAAAGCGCAGTCTCGCCGGAATTCGTCGCGACGTTGCCGGCGACGGCGATGTTGTCGGAGGAGAAGCAGCGGATCGCGGAGAAAGCGCATCCGTCGACGCGGTTGCCGTCGACAAGGACGCCGTTCGCCTTGTCGAGATTGATGCCGTTGCCGTTCTGCCCGGTGCCGCCGGAATTGGCGCGGATCCGGCTGACGCGATTGCCGCGCACGATCGTGCCGTCCTCGCCTTCTTCGTCGCGCGCGACGAGAATGCCAGTGTTGCCGCAGTTCGAGACGGTGTTGCCGCCGACGGTCATCCCGTTCGACTGGCGGAGGTAGATCCCGACCGTGCCGATATTGTCCAAGCGCGCATTCTCGACGCGGCCAGCCGCGGCGCGAAGTTTCATGCCGGCGCCGCCGCTGTCGATGAAGTCGCAGTCGTCGACGGCGACGTCGGCGACGTCGTCTGCGTCGAGCAGCGCCGAGTCCAAGAGCGGAAGGGCGTCGCCGTCGAGCATGACGCCTTCGAGCCTCAATCGCTTCGCATGCTCGGCGCGCAGCATGAAGGCGCCGCCGGCGAAGACGAGCCGGCTCTCACCCGGCACGCCGATCAGGTGCACGCGGTCGGGGAGCGCCACTTTCGAAACGCGGTAGCGACCGGGTGGCAGGAAGAGCGGCTGGCCCGTCGCTGCAGCCTGACCGAGCGCCTTGGCGAGGGCCTCGCCCTGATCCTCTGTGGCACCGGGCTTGAGCCCCGCCGCGGTCGCATCCAACGCGCCCGAGATCGCGGAGAGCAGCGGCGCCGCGCGGACGCTCGCCGGACGAAGCAAAGGGACGAGGAGCGCGCCGAGCGCCGCGCCGGAGAACGCCCGGCGGGTCGGTCGGCAAAATTCTTCGCGCGGTGTCGACGACATCGCCTTCCTCTTCTGGCCGACCGTACGGATCGACTGGGAGAGGGTCTTCTAAGGGCGAGGTGCATACCGCGGCGTTAAGAGCCGCGTGTGGGGCTATTCCGCGGCGGCGCGTTGGGCATAGCCGAGCTTGCGATTGAGGGCTTCGAGCACCTTCTCCGCCGCTTCGGTGACCGCGGTGCCTGGCGGGAAGATCACCGCCACGCCCGCCCGTTCGAGGGCGGTGTAGTCCTGCTGCGGCACGACGCCGCCGACGACGATGACGATGTCCTCGCGGCCCGCCGCGTCGAGCGCCTGCCGAAGCTCCGGCACATGCGTCAGGTGTCCGGCTGCAAGCGTCGATACGCCGACGACATGCACGTCATCGGCGATCGCCCGGCGCGCCGTTTCGTCGGGCGAGGCAAACAGCGGACCGAGTTCGACGTCGAAGCCGAGATCGGCGAAGCCCGAGGCGATCACCTTCTGGCCGCGATCGTGGCCGTCCTGTCCAATCTTGGCGACCAGGATTTTCGGCGGCCGGCCTTCGTTTCGCGCGAAGTCGGCGGTCATGGCGACGACACGGCGGACGGTGTGGTTGTCGGGATCGATCTCGCGCTTATAGACACCCGCGGGTGCGCGCGCCTCCGCCACGTGCCGAGAGAAGACGCGCTCAAGCGCCATACTCATCTCGCCGACGCTCGCGCCGGTCCGCGCCGCGTCGACCGCGGCTGCGAGGAGGTTGGCGCTTCCGCGCGCCGCATTGGACAGCGCGGCAAGCGCCGCCTTGGTCTTCGCCGCATCGCGCTCGCGCCGGAGCTTCTCGAGCTTGGCAATCTGCTCAGCGCGGACGGCGGCGTTGTCGACCTTCAAGAGCTCGACCTCTGCCGCGTCGCGGCTTTGGTAGCGGTTGACGCCGACGATCACTTCGCGGCCCGTGTCGATCCACGCCTGCACCTTGGCGGCGGATTCCTCGATTCGCTCCTGCGGCAAGCGGGTCTCGATGGCGCGCGCCATGCCGCCGAGCGCCTCTACCTCTTCGATATGCGCGCGGGCGTGCGCCGCAAGGTCGGCGGTCAGGCGCTCGACAAAGAACGAGCCGCCCCACGGGTCGATGACGCGCGTCATCCCGGATTCGAGCGCCAGCACCAGCTGCGTGTTCCGCGCGATGCGAGCGGAGAAATCGCTCGGCAACGCCAGCGCCTCGTCGAGCGCGTTGGTGTGGAGCGACTGCGTGCCGCCGAAGGTCGCCGCCATCGCCTCGATCATCGTGCGGCCGACATTGTTGAAGACGTCCTGCGCGGTCAGCGACCAGCCGGAAGTCTGGCAGTGCGTGCGCAGCACGAGCGAGCGCGGATCGGAGGGCTCGAATTTCTGCGCGACCAGCTCCGCCCAAAGGAGCCGCGCGGCACGGAGCTTCGCGACCTCCATGAAGAAGCTCATGCCGATGCCGAAGAAGAACGAAAGCCGCGGTGCGAAGCGATCGATCGGGAGCCCGGCGGCGATCCCGGCGCGCACATAGTCGAGCCCGTCGGCAAGCGTGTAGGCAAGCTCAAGATCCGCCGTCGCGCCCGCCTCCTGCATGTGGTAGCCGGAGACGGAGATCGGATTGAAGCGCGGCATGTTCTCGGCGCAATAGGCGAAGATGTCGGCGACGATCCGCATCGAGGGCTGCGGCGGGTAGATGTAGGTGTTGCGGACCAGAAACTCCTTCAGGATGTCGTTCTGGATCGTGCCCGCCAGCGCTTCCGGCTTCACTCCCTGCCGCTCCGCCGCGACGATGTAGAGCGCCATGATCGGAAGCACCGCGCCATTCATCGTCATCGATACTGTCATCTGGCCGAGGGGAATGCCGGAAAAGAGCTCTTCCATGTCGAGGATGGAATCGATCGCGACGCCGGCCATGCCGACGTCGCCGGCAACGCGCGGATCATCGGAATCGTAGCCGCGATGCGTCGGCAGGTCGAAGGCGACGGAGAGCCCCTTTTGCCCGGCCGCGAGGTTGCGGCGGTAGAAGGCGTTTGAATCGCGCGCGGTGGAGAAGCCGGCATATTGGCGGATCGTCCACGGCCGCTCGACATACATGGTCGGGTAGGGGCCGCGGAGATAGGGCGGGAGCCCCGGGACGCTATCGATCGCGGCGATACCGTCGATGTCACGGGCGTCGTAGGAGGGCCGGATCGCGATCCCCTCCGGCGCAGTCCAACTTTCGCCAGCGGGCGGCGCGGCCGAAGACGCCGGCCGGGACCATCTCTCGCGTGCGAAGTCGGGAATGTGCATCACGCAGGCACCTTCGCAGCCATTTCGAGGCTGAGCGGCTCAAGGCCCGCGAGCGTGACAGATGGCGCGGCCTCGACGGTGCTCGACACAGCGTCCTCCGTCGCGTGGATCGTCGCGCCGACGAGCGGAGCCGCGCCGTGCACGACGGCGCTCACGAGCGCCGCGCGTGCCTTCCCGATGCGCGCCTGGAAGGCGCCGGCGCGCAGGCTCTCGACAATGCCGCCCTCGCGTTCGATCGCCTGGAATTCGGACCATGCCTGCGCCGCGAGCGCTTCGGTCAGTGCGTCGAGCGCGCCGGAGCCGGCGGCGGGATCGACGACGACATGAAGATGCGACTCTTCGATGAGGAGGTGCTGGATGTTGCGGGCGAGCGACCGCGCGCTTGTGTCGGCGAGCCCGAGAGCAACGGTGTGCGGGAGAACGGTGATCGAGTTGGCGCCGGCGACCGCCGCGGCGAATGCCGCGACCGTGTTGCGGAGGAGATTTGTCTGGACATCGGTACGCGTCAGCATCCGCCGGCTCGTCTCGGCGTGGACGGCAGGCCGAGTCGGGGGCGCATCGCAGAGCTCCAAGAGCCGCGCCCAGACAAGGCGCAGGGCGCGGAGCTTGGCGATCGAGAGAAGCACGTCGCGGTCGATGGAGACCGATGCACCGAAGAAGGGCAGGGCGTCGGCCGGCTCGATGTCTGCATCGGCGAGCGCGCGGAGCCACCACGCCGCCGCGGCGAGGACGCCGCCGAGCTCCTGCGCCTCGCTCGCTCCAGACTCGTGATAGGGGCGCGCATCGAGGAGCGCGAACGGGCCGCGGAAGCGTGCCGCTCGAAGCGCTTCGAAACGGGCGGCGAATGCTCTCGGGTCGGGCGGCGGCGCGTCGCCGGGTGCGATCGCCGCGACCGGATCGAGCCCGAACGCGATCGTCGTCAGCTCAGGCGCCGTGCCGCTCTTCGCGACGAGCGCCTGAAGCCATGCCGCGGATTGGAGCGAGCCGGCGTGCGGCTCGAGCCTGAGCTGCGCCTTCGCAAGGTCGACGCCGTCAAGAGCCGCGGCAAGCGCGTCCTCGCTTGTCGGCAGCCCGACACTGGCGGCGGAGGGAGAGCCGGCAAAGCGCAGCGAGAGACCGGTCGCGCCGCCGGCGAGTTCGGCGAGCGCCTGCACATTGGCGCGATCGGGATGGCGATCGTCGACGGCCTGCACGATCGACCACCGGCCCGATCCGCGTCCCGGCAGCGGCTGCGTATCCGGCCGCCGCGCGTAGAGCGGCTCGATCGCGATCCCGTCGCGTGTGCGCGACCGCAGCGTTTCGGGATCGCGGCCCTTAAGCGCCGCCGCGACGAGCTTGCGCCAGTCTTCGATACCGGGCGCCGCGTCGGCCGTCGACTGGGGTTCAGCATCGGCCATGGACCGCTTGTATGTCCGCCCGCCGGATGCGGCAAGGCGCCGGCTATTCGCTCCCCTAATAGTCCATGCCCGGGGAGAGCTTCTTGGCTTTCGCGATCCAGTGCGCGACGCGCTTTTCCGTGGGCAGCACCCGCACGCGCGGCTTGCGCCGGTTGATCTCCGTCATCCGCGCGACGAGGTTGGCGGCGTTCCGCCGGCTCAAATCCCTGACCGTGTCGACCCCGGCGGCGACCAGCAGCTCCGCATATTCGAGCGCGATGCCGGAAACCCGCGTCAGGTCGGCGATGTTCGCCCAGTCGAGGATCAGACGCGGCGGAATGTCGGTCGTTTCTGAGAGCGCCCTGCGCAGGCTCGGGGTCGCGGCACGCTCAAGCAGCTTGCTCGTCGACTTTATCCCCGCAGCCTTCAACTTTCCTACGTAAAACGGCGGAATTGTTCGTACTTCGGCGATCGAATAGGACGCCATAGCCGCCGCCTCCAAACCTGTCTCGCATTCCTAGGGCAGACGCAGACGTGCGGCTAGACTGGCCGGCGCTCGCTCCCCGAAGCGTGGCAAAAATGTTTCAGACGAACTGGCTGAGCCCGGGGATCGATCGGACGATTTCGTCGACGATGGCATCGCCGACCTTCTCGCGGGCGAACTGGACGGTTTCCTGGGTCACGCCCTGAATCTGACCCATGCCGAGCCCGAGACCCTGCAGCTTGCCGAGGACCTCCATGGTGCCGCCACCCATCAGGCCGCCGAGCCCCCCGAGCGTGGCGGCGGAATCCGCATCGCCCTCCTCGACATATTCCGAGGCGCCCGGAATCTGCCCGACGAGCGCCGCCATCTTCTCGCTGTCGCCCTGCTGGTAGAGGAACGTGAAAATGATGCGAACGGCCGCCCGCGCCACGTGCTCGTCGACGCCGGCCTTGCTGATGATCCGCGAGATCAGCTCTTCCATCGGGCTCCCCTCTTCGAAGTGCCGCTTAACTGCGCGGAGATTGCGGGAAAGGCAAGACCGGGCATCGAGGCGCGATTGTCGCCGGGGAACCCCGCCACTATAACGGCCGCTTCACGCGCGGAGAGGACTATTGCTCAAGACTGGCGCTATCTACGTTGGGACGGGCCGGCACGCCGACGACAGTCTTGGCGAACCGCAATATCTGGACCTGAAATTCGCCAATCGACACGGCCTTGTCACCGGCGCGACCGGTACCGGCAAGACCGTATCGCTGCAGGTTCTCGCCGAGGGGTTCTCAGCCGCAGGCGTCCCGGTGTTCACGGCCGACGTGAAGGGCGACCTTTCGGGGATTGCCGCTCCCGGTGCTGCCAAGGATTTCTTGCAGAAGCGCGCCGCCGATATTGGCTTTGCCGAGGAGTACAAGCTCGCCGCGACGCCCGCGATCTTCTGGGACTTGTTCGGCGAGAAGGGGCACCGCATCCGCGCGACGGTGTCGGAGATGGGGCCGCTTCTCCTCTCCCGCCTGATGGACCTGAACCCGACGCAGGAGGGCGTGCTCAACATCGCCTTCAAGCTCGCCGACGAAGAAAGTCTGCTCCTGCTCGACCTGAAAGACCTGCAGGCGCTCCTCGCCAACATGGCCGAGCGCGCGCAGGAGCTTTCCGGCGAATACGGCAACGTGACGAAGGCCTCGGTGGGTGCCATTCAGCGCCAGCTCCTCGTGCTCGAAGAGCAGGGCGGAGCGGAATTCTTCGGCGAGCCGGCGCTCGAGATTTCCGACCTGATGCGGACGACACCCGACGGCCGCGGCGTCGTCGGCGTGCTTGCGGCAGACCGCCTGATGCAGTCGCCACGGCTCTACGCGACCTTCCTGTTGTGGCTCTTGTCGGAGCTCTTCGAGGTGCTCCCAGAGGTCGGCGATCCCGAGAAGCCGCGGCTCGTGTTCTTCTTTGACGAGGCGCATCTCCTTTTCGCCGAAGCGCCGAAGGCGCTGATCGAGAAGGTCGAGCAGGTGGTGAAGCTGATCCGCTCGAAGGGGGTCGGCGTCTTCTTCGTGACGCAGAACCCGCTCGACATTCCCGAAAGCGTGCTCGCCCAGCTCGGCAACCGTGTGCAGCATGCGCTTCGCGCATACACACCGCGCGAGCAGCGCGCCGTCGAGACCGCCGCCGACACGTTCCGCCCCAACCCGGCTTTCAAGGTTGCGGACGCGATCACCCAGCTCGGCGTCGGCGAAGCGCTCGTCTCGACGCTCGGGCCGGGCGGCGTCCCGAGCATGGTGGAGCGCACCCTAATCCGCCCGCCCTCGTCGTTGCTCGGACCGATAGCGGACGACGCACGCCGCGCGCTGATCGCGGAGAGCCCGGTCGGGGTCAAATACGACAAGACGCTCGACCGAGAGTCAGCCTTCGAGGTGCTGAAATCGCGCGCGGCCGGGGCGGCGAAAGACGAGGAGCCGGAAGACGAACGGGAGGAAGGAGAAAAGTCGCGGAGCAGCTCTCGCCGACGGAGCGGCTCGGGAAGACGGAGCAGGGAGCCTGTCGAGCGCGGCGGTGGAGTCCTTTCCGGCCTTGACGACATTCTAGGCGGCGGACGCCGCTCCAACCGGCAGAGCGTCGCCGAGGCGGCGGTGAAATCGGTCGTCCGCTCGGTCGGAAGCTCGCTCGGCCGCGCGCTCGTGCGCGGCGTTCTCGGTTCCTTGAAACGGTAGGGCAATGGCAGCAACGGACACGGTTCTCGAACGTATCGACGCGGATCTCGACAAGAGCCTCGAGCGCCTCTTCGCGCTGCTTCGAATCAAGTCGATCTCCGCCGACCCGCATTACAAGAAGGATTGCCGCGCGGGCGCGGAATTCTGCGCGCGCATGCTGAACGAGATCGGCATCGAGGCGAGCGTGCGCGACACGATCGGGCATCCGATGGTGGTCGGCCATTATCGCGGCGCGGGGACTGGCGCGCCGCATGTGCTCTTCTACGGGCACTACGACGTGCAACCGGTCGATCCCGTGTCGCTCTGGTCGCGCGACCCCTTCGATCCGGCGGTGGTGGAAGTGAACGGCGAGAAGCAGATCGTCGGCCGCGGCGCCGACGACGACAAGGGCCAGCTCATGACATTCGTTGAGGCCGCGCGTGCCTGGATGGCGACCACGGGCAAGCTTCCGGTCAACCTCACGGTGCTCTTCGAGGGCGAGGAGGAATTGGCGAGCCCGAGCATGGTTCCGTTTCTGACCGAGAACGTGGCGGAGCTTAAGGCCGACATCGCGCTCGTCTGCGACACCAACATGTGGAACCGCACGACGCCCGCCGTCACCACCATGCTGCGCGGCCTTCTCTACGAGGAGGTCGTGATCGAGGCGGCGAGCCGCGACCTGCATTCGGGCTACTATGGCAGCGCGGCGCGCAATCCGATCCATGTGCTGGTCGACATCCTTGCGGCGCTGCACGACGCGGACGGCCGCGTCACGATCCCGCATTTCTATGACGGTGTGCCGGAGGTGTCCGCCGCGCAGAAGGCGGAGTGGGCGTCGCTGAACTTCGACGAGAAGGCTTTCCTCGGCGACATCGGGCTCAAGATTCCGGCTGGCGAGAAAGGCTATTCAACGCTCGAGCAGGTGTGGGCGCGCCCGACGGCGGAGGTGAACGGTATCGTCGGCGGCTATACCGGCGAGGGGGCGAAGACCGTGATCCCGGGCAAAGCCTCGGCGAAGGTTTCGTTCCGGCTCGTCGGCGACCAGGACCCCGACGCGATCCGTGAGAATTTCCGTGCCTTCGTGAAGGAGCGCCTGCCCGCCGACTGCAAGGCGAGCTACTCCAGCCACGGCGGCGACCGCGCCGTCTCGCAGCCGAGCGACAGCGCGTGGGTCCAACGCGCGCAGCGTGCGCTCTCCGACGAATGGGGCCGGCACGCGGTGCAGATCGCGATGGGCGGCTCGATCCCGATCGTCACGCAGTTCAAGCGCATCCTCGGCATGGATTCCGTCATGGTCGGCTTCGGTCTCGAGGACGACCGCATCCATTCGCCGAACGAGAAGTACAACCTGACGAGCTTCCACCGCGGAACGCGCTCCTGGGCGCGTATCCTTGCGGCAATTGCGGAGTAGGACCCATGCACATCGCGCAGATGAACGTCGGAACCGCGCTTTACGAGACGAGCGATCCGCGCATGGCGGATTTCATGAACAACCTCGACCGCGTGAATGCGCTCGCCGAGGTGTCGCCCGGTTTCGTCTGGCGGCTAACCGGCGACGGCAACAACGCGACCGACATCCGCCCCGCCGACGATCCGCTCTTTCTGGTCAACATGAGCGTCTGGGCCTTGGTCGCCGCGCTCTTCGACTTCGTCTACCGCTCCGATCATCGGAGCTTCATGGTCAGGCGGCGCGAGTGGTTCCAGAAGCCCGAGGGCCCATATCAGGTGCTTTGGTGGGTGCCGGAAGGGCATGCGCCGACCGTGGAGGAGGGGCTCGCGCGGCTCCGCCATCTCGCCGAGCACGGGCCAACGCCGCACGCCTTCACCTTCAAGACGGTGTTCCCGGAGACCGCGAACGCGCCGATCGATCTTGAGCCGGAGCCCTATTGCGTCGGCTGGGCCTGAGGCGGGGCCGGATGCGGACCGTCTGCGTCTTCTGCGGCTCGAACGCGGGCGCCAGAGACCTCTACCTTGAGGCGGCGCGCGAGGTCGGCGGCGCGATCGCCGAGCGCGGATTGAGGCTCGTCTACGGCGGCGCCTCGGTCGGGCTCATGGGCGCGCTGGCCGACGCCGCGATCACGGCCGGAGGCGAGGTGATCGGCGTCATGCCGCGTGCGCTGATCGAGCGCGAAATCGCGCATGGCGGCCTCGCGAAGCTCCACGAGGTCGCGTCGATGCATGAGCGGAAAGCGCTGATGTCGGACCTTTCCGACGCCTTTCTCGCGCTTCCCGGCGGCGCCGGCACGCTGGATGAGCTTTTCGAGATATGGACCTGGGCGCAGCTCGGCTATCACCGGAAGCCTGTCGGACTTTTGAATGCCGGCGGCTACTTCGATCTCCTGATCGCCTTTCTCGACCATCAGCGGCGCGAGAAGTTTGTGCGCCCGGAGCATCGCAACATGCTGATCGTCGAGAGCCGTGCCGCGGATATGCTCGACCGCTTCGAACGCTATGAGCCGCCGGTTGTGGAGAAGTGGATCGCGCGCGCCGAGCGTTAGCTCACCCGAGCTTCGGCAGGCCTTCGAGCGACGGAAGCACCGCGGCGGGCGTCATGTCGGGATATTCGTCGGGCGCGCCCGAGCGATTGATCCAGACTGCCCGGAAGCCGTAAGCGGCAGCGCCCGCGACGTCCCAGCGGTTCGAGGACTGGAACGACACCGCGTCCGGATAGACGCGGAAATGCGTCGTCACGAGGTCGTAAACCCGGGCATCGGTCTTGTAGATGCTGATCGGGTCGACCGAGAGGATCGCGTCGAACGAACCGTCGAGCCCCGCCGCCGAGACCGCCGCCTGAAGCATTTCCGGCGTGCCGTTCGAGAGGATGGCGAGCTGCCGGCCCTCGCGCCGGAGCGTGCGGATCAGCTCCGGCACTTCCTGGTAGCAGTCGAGTCGGCGGTAGGCTTCAAGCAGCTTCGGCCTGAGCGCCCGGTCGGCGGAGGGGAACGCCGCGAAGCAGAAATCGAGCGACTCCTCCGTCAGCGACCAGAAGTCGCGGTAGCGTCCGGCGAGCGAGCGAACCCAGGTGTATTCGAGCTGTTTCGCCCGCCAAGTCTCGGAGAAGCGCGGCGCGTCCGGCCCGAGCGCCTCCGCGTGCCGGCGCACGGCGGCATGCACGTCGAAGAGCGTGCCGTAGGCATCGAAGGCGTAGACCGAGTGGCTCAAGGCTAAAACTCCGCGTCTCGAATTCTTGGCTGCGATACGGCGGTTGGCGACCGCGTGGACTCCTTGGCGGCGAAATCCTATCAGAAGCGCCGGCTTAGGGAGACACGACAATGGCGGAATGGTCCCGCACCTGGACCTATCTCGACGGGAAGTGGCACGAAGGGAACGTCCCGATCATGGGCCCGCGCACGCACGCGGCGTGGCTCGGTTCAAGCGTTTTCGACGGGGCGCGGGCTTTCGAGGGCGTGACGCCCGACCTTGACCGGCATTGCACGCGCGTCAACGCCTCGGCGACGACGCTTGGTCTCAAGCCCACGGTCGAGGTCGACACGATGCTCGGGCTCGTCCGCGACGGGATGAAGAAGTTCCCTTCGGACGCCGCGCTCTATATCCGCCCGATGTACTGGGCGGAGCAGGGTGGCTACCTCTCCGTGCCGGCCGATCCGGAATCGACCCGTTTCCTTCTGACGATCTACGAGACGCCGATGCCGCCGCCAACCGGCTTCTCCGTCTCCGTATCGCCCTATCGGCGCCCGACGGTCGAGACGATGCCGACCGACGCCAAGGCCGGCTGCCTCTATCCGAACAACGGACGCGCCATCATGGAGGCGCGCTCGCGCGGCTTCGACAACGCCCTCGTCCTCGACATGCTCGGCAACGTGGCGGAGACAGGCACGTCCAATATCTTCATGGCCAAGGACGGCGTCGTGAAGACGCCTGCCCCGAACCGGTCATTCTTGAACGGCATAACGCGGCAGCGGGTGGTCGGGTTGTTGCGGGAAGCGGACGTGGAGGTGCAGGAGACTGTGCTGACCGTGGAGGATTTCCGCGATGCCGACGAGATATTCTCGAGCGGCAACTACTCGAAGGTCGTGCCGATCTCGCGGATAGAGGATCGCGAGCTGCAGCCGGGCCCGCTTCACGCCAAGGCGCGGCAACTCTACTGGGAATGGGCGCATCAGTGACCGGGCGTCGCCCGCTCTACGCACGGAGTCTTTCGATGCTGAGAATCTTCGTTTCCGTCCTGACCGCTGTCGCCTTGACCGGCACAGCTGCGGCCGGTCCGATCACCGACTTCTTCAACTACGAAGCGCCGCGGCCGCCGGTTGCCGGTAATTGCGCGGCGGTCGCAGCGACCGTCGGGGCGCAATCGACATGGTACGGCGACTTTGCCGGAGACCGCTACGACCGCTTCACCGACAAGTACCAGCCGTTCTCCGCGCGCGGCTGCTTCACGAGCGAATCCGAATGCCGCGTCTGGCATGAGGTCGCGATCAGCATATCTCGACGGCGGCAAGATCATCTTCGCACGCTGCCGGAGAGGCGCGCCGGCCTAGTCGACGCGGGCTCGGTCAGCCGCCGCCGGAACTCTTGCGCGGAACCGCGGATGGGAGCGGCGGCACCGCCTTCAGGTAGGCCGCGATCGCACTAAGGTCCTCGTCGGAGAGGTGCGCAAGGTTCTCCTGCACGTCGCCCATGGTCGCGCCAAACGTATCGAAGCTCGGCGTAAAGCCGGTCTTGAACGCGTCGACGATCTCGTCCTCCGACCATTTCAGGCCGTCCGGCCCGGGGGTGATGTTGGGGATCACGCCGCGGCCTTCCGGGTTGCGCGCACCGGCGAGCCAGAGCGCCTTCTTCGGGCCACCCATGACGTCGCGCGGCGTGTGGCACTCGCCGCAATGGCCGGGACCTTCCACCAGATACTGGCCGCGCCGCACAGCGTCGCTTGCGCCGGCGAGGTCGAGCACCGGGGCGGGGGACAGATAGAGCCGCTTCCACAGCCCGATGCCGCGGCGGATGTTGTAGGGGAAGTGGAGCTTGTGCCCGGCGACCGTGTTCGACACGGGCGGCAGCGTGTCGATGAACGCCTTGAGATCGATCACGTCCTCCACCCGCATCCGCGCATATGAGGTGTAGGGAAGGGCCGGATAATATTGCGTGCCTTGGGGCGAGACGCCGCGCATTAAGGCGTTGACGAAGTCGAGCGTCGACCAGCCGCCGATGCCGGTTTTCGGATCGGGCGAGATGTTCGGCACGCGAAACGTGCCGAAGTCGGTCTTGAGCTCAAGCCCGCCGGCGAGCTTCAGCTTGTCTTCGCCCTTCGCCCCGGGCGCGGCGTGGCACGATGTGCAGCCACCGGCGTAGAAGATGCGTTCGCCGTTTCCGAGGTCGGGGCTGTCGATCCGGGAGCGACGCAGCCCGCAAGGGCTGCGGCTCCGTTAGAAACCAGAAAAACGCGATTGCAAGTACGGCGAGGACACCTGTGGCGGCTACAATCCTCGTCAGCATCTCTTGGAGTAGTCTTCGCTCTGCCGATATGCCTTGTGGCATTCTCCGCACATCTCAAAGACCGGGCCGACCGCGGTCTTGAGAGATGCGACATCCGTCGGGGCAGCCGAATAAGCAGCGACGCTGCGTTCCTTGAATTTGGCCACCACGGCATCGAATCCGGCTCTATCTTCCCAAATCTTATGACTTGCGCACGTCTGCTCTCCCGTTTCGGAGCCTTCCGGGAAGTAGTCGCCGATCGTGGCCGCCGCAGCCTGCAGCGAAGCCAGAGCTACGCTGGCCGAACGCTCGTCGAAATCCGCCTTGCCGTTCACCATGCGAAACAGGAGTCCGCCGGACTTTCCGACGGAGGTCATGATCTTCTGCCTTACGTCGATGGGATCGTCGGCACCTAAGGCTGTCGTTGCGACGACACTCAAGGCAACTGCGATCGTAGCTCCGAACAGCATTCCGCGCATATTCTCTCTCCTGTTCTCCGACGGCGTGGCGCGTCGACGAAATCGAAACTGCGCACCAAATATCAAACAGCAAGGGCCGGCGTCATCGGCGGCGCGCCCGGTAGAGCGGACACGACCGAACACGATTGCGCGAGACTTGATTTCTCCGGGCAGGCCCCGGGGTGCCGGGGCCTGCCCTTCGGGCGCTAGGCGCCGTAGAGTTCCGCGACGTAGTCCCAGTTGACCAGGTTGTCGAACCACGTCTCCAGGTATTTCGGTCGCGCGTTGCGGTAGTCGATGTAGTAGGAGTGTTCCCATACGTCGACGCCGAGAAGCGGCGTCGCGCCGCGCACGAGCGGGTTCTCGCCGTTCGGCGTCTGCATCACCTCAAGCTTGCCGTCCTTCAGCGCCAGCCACGCCCAACCGGAACCGAACTGCGTCGTGCCGGCCTGGATGAAGGCCGTGCGGAACGCGTCGAGGCCGCCGAGGTCCTTGTCGACCTGCGCGGCAAGCTTGCCGGGAAGCTTCTTGCCGCCGCCGCCCGGCTTCATCCACTTCCAGAAATGGATGTGGTTGTAGAACTGCCCCGCCTGATTGAAGAGCTTCGGATTCTCCTTGAAGCTCTTCTTGCAGATGTCCTCAAGCGACATCGACTCGTAGGGCGTGTCCTTGATCAGGCCGGTCATCGCCACGAGGTAGGCGTTGTGGTGTTTGTCGTGGTGAAACTCCAGCGTCTCCTTCGACATATGCGGCTGAAGCGCATCGTAGGCGTAAGGGAGCGGTGGGAGCGTGAAGGCCATATTCGTCTCCTCTGATTGGAAAATCCGCGTGGGGAACGGGAGCGGCTGAACGCTGTTCCTCGCCGCCCTTTCTAGCCAAGTTGCTTTGCCGGGCAACCAAAGAACAATGCGATTTGCGCCGGAATCGGAGAATGACTTCGCCGGCGAAATGGTTCCGTGAACGCCCTAGGCTGCCTTTCCTGTCACCTTCAGCGCAAAGGCGATCTCGATTGCAGTCTCCTTCAGCGCATCGAAGCGGCCCGCCGCGCCGCCATGTCCCGCTTCCATATTGGTGCGCAGAAGAAGCAGGTTGCCGTCGGTTTTCAACGCACGCAGCCGCGCCACCCATTTCGCCGGTTCCCAGTAGGTGACGCGCGGATCGGTCAGCCCGGCGAGAACCAGGATCGGCGGGTAGGGCTTTGCCCTGACGTTGTCATAAGGCGAGTAGGCGAGCATCGTCTGGTAGTCTGCCGCCTCCGCTACCGGGTTGCCCCATTCCGGCCATTCGGGTGGCGTCAGCGGCAACGTGTCATCGAGCATCGTGTTCAGGACATCGACGAAGGGCACGTTGGCGATGAGCCCGCCGAAGAGATCCGTCGTCATGTTGGCGACGGCGCCTATCAGCATGCCGCCCGCCGAGCCGCCTTCCGCGACGATTTTGCCGCGCGACGTGAAGCGCTCGGCGGCGAGGAACTCGCCCGCTGCGATGAAGTCGGTGAAGGTGTTCGCCTTGGAGGCCCGGCGTCCCGTCTCATACCAGGCGTAGCCCTTGTCCTTGCCGCCGCGGATATGGGCGATCGCATAGACGAAGCCGCGGTCGACGAGCGAAAGCCGCGAAATCGAGAACGACGCGGGCATGGCGATGCCATAGGCGCCGTAGCCATAAAGGAGGGCAGGGGCGGAGCCGTCGAGCGGGGTCTCCTTGCGATAGAGAAGCGAGATCGGGATCGTCTCTCCATCCGGCGCAGGCGCCATCACGCGGCGCGTCACATAGAGCGAGGGATCGTGACCCGACGGCACCTCCTGCTCCTTGCGCAGCACGCGCTTACGGCTCTCCATGTCGTAGTCGTAGACGCGCGACGGCGTTGCCATCGACGAGTAGGCGAAGCGCAGCGTGTCGGTGTCGAACTCGTAGCCGCCCATGAGACCGAGTGAATAAGCCTCCTCCTCGAACGCGATCGTGTGCTCCGCGCCGTCGGCGAGGCGGCGGACCACGATGCGCGGCAGCCCTTCGAAGCGCTCGAGCCGTACAACGTGCCGCGCCGTCACGTCGTGCGACGTGATCAGCCGTCCGGCTTCATGCGGCACGAGATCGGTCCAG
Source organism: uncultured Alphaproteobacteria bacterium (assembly GCA_963761005.1). Taxonomy (GTDB): domain Bacteria; phylum Pseudomonadota; class Alphaproteobacteria; order Rhizobiales; family Afifellaceae; genus DASWJZ01. Next base: position 30,543 of record CAVXFK010000008.1, on the reverse strand, counting down.
TTCTCGCGGCCCGCCGCCTCGACCGGCGCGGTCACGATGCGGAAATCCTTCGCCGCTTCGCCGTCCTCTCCGGCATTGGTCAGGATGAAGAACGTGCCGTGCGCCTCGTCGACGCTGTATTCGATCGCAGTCTCGCGCGGCGCGATCAGACGCGGCGCCTCCTCCGGCGCGTCGGCCGGGATCACGTGCACTTCCGATGTCTGGTGATCGTTCGCGTGGATCAGGATGAAGCGGCGTGACTTCGTCATGCCGACGCCGACGAAAAAGCCGGGGTCCTGCTCCTCGTAGACTAGAACGTCTGCCTCGGGGCTGCTCCCGAGCTTGTGGCGGAAGACGCGCGAGGGGCGATGGTTTGCGTCGAGACGAACGTAGAAGAGGAAGTGGCCATCGGCCGACCAGACGGAGCCGCCGCTCGTGTCCGGGATCACGTCGGCGAGATCGCTGCGATCGTCGAGATCGCGCACGGAAAGCGTGAAGAATTCAGAGCCGGCATCGTCGTGCGACCAAGCGAGAAGCCGATGGTCGGGCGAGTGCGACACACCGCCGATCCGGAAATAGGCGCGCCCCTCGGCAAGCGCGTTGCCGTCGAGCATGACCTCCTCGCCACCGCCCGCGCGCTTCTCGCGCACATAGAGGGGATGCTGGCCGCCCTCGACGTAGCGCATGGCGTAAGCCCACGGCCCGTCGGGAAGGGGCACGGAGGAATCGTCCTCCTTGATGCGCCCGCGCATCTCCTTGAAGAGCTGCTCCTGCAGCGCCTCGGTGTCCGACATCCCCGTTGCGAAATAGGCATTCTCCGCATCGAGATATTCGCGGATATCCTCCGCGAGCGCCGCGGGATTGCGCATGACCTCCTGCCAGTTGTCGGCGCGGAGCCATGAATAGTCGTCGCTGCGGGTATGGCCGTGATGGGTGACGGCAGCCGGCCGCCGCGCGGCGCGGGGAGGGTTGAGAGGCTTCTGCATCGCCCCGCCGAGGTAGGGGGGAAAAGGGTCCGAAGCAACCCGCGAAGCTGTCGCCGGCGGGTCTTGGAGGGTTGTATTTGCGCGGCGCTCGTGGCCTACCGAGCCGGATCGCCCTCGAAGGACTTCGATGCTCAGACGACTCCGCGTCGCCGCGACCGCCCTCCTTTTTTGCCTTGCCGGTGCAAATGGTGCATTCGCGGCTGAGCTTGATGGCGCTTCGATGGGGATCGCCTGGGGGCTGCCCTTCGTTGGCGTGCTTCTGACGATCGCGACCGGGCCGCTTCTCTTCCCCAAGATATGGCATTACCACTACGGCAAGATCGGCGCCGGCTTCGCCACGGTGGCGCTCCTTGCGCTTGCGATCGGCTTCGGCGCGGAGGCGGCGTTCGCGGCCTTCGTCCATGCGATCGTCGGCGAATACCTCTCCTTCATCCTGCTCCTCTTCGCGCTCTACACAGTCGCCGGCGGCGTCCTCGTCACCGGCAACGTGCACGGCACGCCGGCGACGAACACGGCAATGCTTGCGCTCGGCACGCTGATGGCGAGCGTGGTCGGGACGACCGGCGCCGCAATGATCCTGATCCGGCCGTTGCTCCGCGCCAACGACGAGCGGCCGACCAAGGTCCACGTCGTGGTCTTCTTCATCTTCCTTGTCGCCAATATCGGCGGCGCGCTGACACCGCTCGGCGATCCGCCGCTCTTTGTCGGGTTTCTGCGCGGCGTCGACTTTTTCTGGACGACGCGCCACATCGCCTTGGAGACGGCGCTCGTCGCCGGGCTCTTGCTCGCGGCGTTCTTTCTGCTCGACAGCTGGATCGCGCGGCGCGAGGGGACCTACCGGCGCGAGCGCGATCCGACGCCGCCCGTGCCGATCCGCGTGCGCGGCCTCGTGAACCTCGCGCTGATCGCCGCGATCGTCGCGGCGATCATGGGCTCCGCGATCTGGCGACCGGGAATATCGCTCGACGTGTTCGGTACGGACGTCGCGCTGCAGAACCTCTTGCGCGACGCGTTTCTCGCTCTCTGTGCGGTTCTCTCGCTTTGGTGGACGCGCGATGAGCATCGCGCCGCGAACGGCTTCACTTGGGAGCCGATCAAGGAGGTCGCAAAGCTCTTTGCCGCGATCTTCGTCACCATCATCCCGGTGCTTGCGATGCTCCGCGCCGGAGAAGCCGGTGCCTTCGCGCCGCTTCTTGACGCCGTCACCGCGCATGACGGCGCGCCGCATCCGCTCGCCTATTTCTGGCTGACGGGCCTCCTCTCGGCCTTCCTCGACAACGCGCCGACCTATCTCGTTTTCTTCGAGCTCGCCGGCGGCAAAGCTTCGGATCTGATGGGGCCGATGGCGGCGACGCTTGCGGCGATCTCGATGGGCGCCGTCTTCATGGGCGCGCTCACCTACATCGGCAACGCGCCGAACCTGATGGTCTATGCCATCGCGACGGAGCGGGGCGTGAAGATGCCGAGCTTCTTCGGCTTCCTCGGCTGGGCGGTGCTTTGCCTCGGCCCGGTTCTCCTGATTGTGACGGTGGTCTCGATCGTTCCCTCCTAGGCCCGCGGACAGCCCGGTCCTCCGGCCGGCCTGCCTTGACTTGCCGGGCCGATTCCGGGAGCGTGACGCGGCATCTCAGGGGACTTGGCTCGGAGCGCTGCGGCGCGGCACGGATTGCCCCTTTTGCGCAAGGGGAAACGCATGGAGGCGCACGCCGCTTCGCACGTCCTGTTCGGTTGGGACCCGCTCTGGGTCTCGACCTGTGTGCTTCTCATTACCTACGCGATCGTCATTTCGGAGCAGGTGAACCGCTCGATCGTGGCGCTGGTCGGCGCTGGCGTGATGATCGTCATCGGCGTGCTCGATCAGAAGGAGGCGCTAGTCGGCGTCGACTGGAACACGATCGGGCTGCTGACCGGCATGATGATCCTCGTCTCCGTCTCGCGGCGCTCCGGTGTGTTCCAATATCTGGCGATCTGGTCGTCGCAGCTCGCGCGGGCGCGCCCCGCCGGCATCCTCTTCATGCTGCAGATCACGACCGCTGTTCTCTCTGCCTTCCTCGACAACGTGACGACGGTGCTTCTGATCGTGCCGGTCACGCTTGCGATCACCAAGGAGCTTGAGGTTCCGCCCTATCCCTTCCTCTTCGCCGAGATCTTCGCCTCCAATATCGGCGGGACAGCCACGCTCATCGGCGATCCGCCGAACATCCTTATCGGTTCGCAGGTGGGTCTGAATTTCAACGCCTTCGTTGAGAACCTCCTGCCGATCGTTCTGTTGCTCCTCGTCGTCCAGGCCGCGATGATTCACATCTTCTGGGGACGCAGCCTCCGCGCGACACCCGAGTCGGAGGCCCGCGTGATGGACATGATCCCGCGCGAGGCGATCATGGACTGGCTGCTTCTGAAGCAGTCGCTCGTGGTGCTTGGCGCCGTGATGGTGGCGTTCGTGTTCACGCATCCGCTGCACCTTGAGCCGGCCACGATCGCCATAATCGGGGCGGGCGTTCTGATGCTGCTCGACAATTGGACGCATCACAGCGAGAAGGCGGCGCACAACATCCACCAGACCTACGGCGACGTGGAATGGATCACGATCTTCTTCTTCGTCGGCCTGTTCATCGTTGTGCACGGGGTGGAGGTCGGCGGACTCCTCGGCCTGCTCGGCAATGAATTGGTCAAGGCGACCGGCGGGAACCTCACAGCCGCCGGCTTTTCCATACTCTGGGCGTCGGCGGTGATTTCAGCGATCGTCGACAACATCCCCTTCGTGGCGACGATGATTCCGCTGATCAAGACGACGGCGCCTGCCTTCGGCGGCGCGCAGGCGATCGATCCGCTTTGGTGGTGCCTGTCGCTCGGCGCCTGCCTGGGCGGCAACGGAACGCTGGTCGGCGCGTCGGCGAACCTGATCGTTGCCGGCATCGGCGACCGCAACGGCGTGCCGTTTCGCTTCGCCAAATTCACGCTCTACGCCTTCCCGATGATGCTGATCTCCATCGCCATCGCGAACGTCTATGTCTGGCTGCGCTACTTCTGATCCGCACGCCTCCTTGAGATTAGCGGTTGCCGCACGCGCCAGTTCTCGGCGGGGCACCGATGTAAGGAGGATTTCTTTCCAGAAGAGCGCGCGGTCCGGGACGCGGTGGACTTGCGCGAAGGTGGGGCTAAGTCTTCGATTGATTTAGTTTTTTCGCAAGCGTGTCGTTACTTAAAGCTTGCAATTGCAAAAACTCTAGATTGTTACTAAAGCTCCACGTTGCGACGCTGCGTGCGGGCGCCGCCTCATGCGGACCACGAGGAGTGAATGGCCGGTACCATGCAGAACAATAATCTCATCGAGCTGACGGCGGAGATCGTGTCCGCTTACGTGAGCAGCAACAACGTCGCCTCCGGCGATCTCACGACCCTAATCAAGGACGTCCACGCCGCGCTGCATCGCACCGCGACCGGTGCGGTCGAGCCGGCGGCCGAGCCGCTGAAGCCGGCGGTTCCGGTGCGCAAATCGGTGAACCCCGACTACATCGTGTGCCTCGAGGATGGGCAGAAGTTCAAGTCGTTGAAGCGCCACTTGCGCACCCATTATGACCTGACGCCGGAAGAGTACCGCGAGAAGTGGGGCCTTCCCGCCGACTACCCGATGGTCGCGCCGAACTATGCCAAGGCGCGCTCCGCACTCGCCAAGCAGATGGGCCTCGGGCAGAAGCGCTAGCTCGTCGAGCGCGCTGCGCTCCGAAGCGCGTTGAGCCGCTCCGTCTCCGCGCGGTGCGCCTGGCAAAGCGCGATGTGCCGATTGAGATCGTAGGTCCAATGCCCTAGGGTCAGGACCCATAAAGGGGATTCCTTCCTTGGCTGGGTTGTGATTCACGGTCTCCAAGAGGAGGCCTCTGATGAATCGCGACTATTTCTGGCTGACGAGGGATCAATTCGCGCGGCTGAAGCCGTTGCTCCCCACCGACACGCGCGGCAAGCCGCGGGTTGACGACCGGCGTGTGATCAGCGGCATCGTGCATGTTTTGAAGTCAGGCGGCCGTTGGGTCGATGCTCCGGCCGTCTATGGTCCACGCAAGACCCTCTACAATCGCTTCGTGCGCTGGGCAGAGAAGGGCATTTGGATCGACATGTTCCACGCGCTTGCTGCGGCAGGCGGCCCGCCAGCCCAGGTGCTAATCGACAGTTCGGCGGTGAAGGCGCACCGCTGCGCAGCCGGCGGTAAAGGGGGGAGCGCAATCAGGCGATCGGGCGCTCGCGCGGCGGACGCACCACCAAGATCCACGCCCTGACCGATACGGCTTGTCGGCCCATCGCCTTCATGCTCACGGGAGGCCAAGTGGCCGATTGCACCGCCGCAGAGTTGCTGCTGCGGCGGCTGCCGCAAGCGTCGATCGTTCATGGCGACAAGGGCTACGACAGCAATGCCATCCGCCGACAGATCGAGGGCAAAGGTGCGATGCCCAATATTCCGCCGAAGGCCAATCGGCGTTGGAAGAACTGCTTCTCCCCGTTCCTCTATCGAAACAGAAATGCCATCGAACGCATGTTCGGTCGCCTCAAGGACTTCCGCCGCATCGCGACACGATACGACCGATCCGCCACCAACTTCCTCGCCGCCGTCTGCATCGCTGCTGCCGTCAGCTACTGGTTATGAGTCCTGACCCTAGTCGCGCGCGGTTTCGCTCCGCTCGGAGAGCGCGCGCAAGCCGCGCCACGATGGCCTCGACGTGCTCCGTCGTGTCGGGGAGCCCCCGAAGCGTATCGATGCGCGCGAGTTTCGGCAGATCGCGCATGCGGTCGTAAGCTTCGACACCAGCCCTGATCGTCGCGTCGAGCGCGCGCGCTGCCGCGCCGTCGATCCGCTCCGCCACTTCTCGCGCTGCGCTTCGGGGAGTCGTTTCCGACATAGACGCCGGCTCCTATTCTGGATCGCGGCATCCTGTTCACGCCCGCAGCCGGCGGGGATTTCATTTTTGTTGTCCCCGTTCAGCCTGAGACCTTCCGACTTATCCCCGCCTCTCTGCACCGGAGTATAGGAAAGCAATGGCGATTATGTAGCTTGCAAACACGGTCGGGAAATGCCATATTGGGCTCAGGAGATTAGAGCCATGTCGATCCTTTCCCGCCCCTACTTCCACGATGAGGAAGCCGCCTTCGCCCACCTTGAGGGTTTGCTGTGGCCGAACGGCCCGGTATGCCCGCATTGCGGCGGGGTCGATCGTATCACCAAGGTCAAGGCGAACCCCGAGAAGCGCATCCGCATCGGCCTGCACCGCTGTGGTGACTGCAAACGCCAGTTCACGGTGAAGGTCGGCACGGTTTTCGAGCATGGCCGCATTCCGCTGCATAAGTTCTTGCAGGCGGTGCACCTGATCTGCTGCTCAAAGAAGGGCGTCAGTTCGCACCAGCTTCACCGCATCCTTGAGGTCCAGTACAAGACCGCATGGTTTCTCTCGCACCGCATCCGCGAGGCCATGCGGGAAGGCGTGCTCGATCCGATGGGCGGTGCCGGCAAGATCGTGGAAGCAGACGAGACGTATTTCGGCGAGGCGAAGGAAGCCCGCCCCTCGCCGCAGCGGAAGGGTCGCGCCCTACAAGAGCCGCAAGGGCCGTGGCCCGGCTGGCAAGCGTGCCGTGATCGCTCTTGTGGAGCGCGACGGCCGCGCCCGCACCTTCCATGTCGAAAAGGCTGACAAGGCGACCGTCAACCAGATCGTCGTGGAGAACGTCGCCCACGAGAGCCGCATCATGACGGACGAAAGCCGCCTCTATCGCGACATGGCGTCAGGCTTCGCCGGTCACGACGCGGTGCGCCACTCTGCGGGCGAGTATGTTCGCTATGGCGAGGGTGAGCCGATCCACACGAACACGGCCGAGGGCCTATTCTCGCGTCTTCAAGCGCGGCATGAAGGGCGTCTATCAGCACTGCTCTGAGAAGCACCTTCATCGGTATCTGGCAGAGTTCGATTTCCGATATAACCATCGGAGCAAACTCGGCATTGAGGATCAGGAGCGCTGTGGAAAAGTGCTTACCGGAATTGTCGGAAAGCGGATCACCTATAGGCAGTCACCTGATCCGTCGTAGACAACGCTATTGAAAAATAGCCTAGAATTGCTTAGATTCCGGGCAATTCGGCTTCTGTCGAAGGGAGATCGTGTCACGCGATCGGCGGGGGCTATAGGCCCCCGTTTCGCTATCAAGGCAACCATTTGCGACCGTAGCTGGGAATTTGATGCGTTACCGGATGGCGACGATATTTCTTGTCCAAAAGGATCTGAACCACTTGGGTCCCAAAATCCTCAGGCTGGTCTACTCCGTCGCGTTCAAAGCGCATGTGACGTGCACTGGGATATGCAAGCAGATCGGCGATTTGCAGTCCGGCAATGTTGGCAGTTTTCGGCTTCATGTGGATATCGCCAGGGAGCAAGTGAGCCGTTACGACCGCCGCAGGAATGTTGTCAGTGCCATCCTTGAGAACACGAGAGTATGAAGCCTTCAGTTTCTTGTCGGCCTTTTTGTACCGAGCCTCAATCATTACATCGCCCTGCCAGCCATGTCCGCGGAGGTATAGGACGTATCGTTCAAGCAGGCATCGTAGGCAGTAGTGATATGGGTCGAAATGCCAAACACCGTACGTCTCAAGGTGCAGCTTTTTGTCGATGACAACCGTGATCACGAGGTAAGGCAGTGCCTCAAAGAACGTAAGCATGCCAGCATCAAACTCGGCTTGCTTTTCTGGATTTCGTAATTCCGCAAAGACGCCTTCTCGGCGGACGATTTCCCTTCTGTGCAGAATAACGGGATTAGCGGGAGAATGACCAAAAAGACGCGTTTTGAAGGCATCCAACTGTGGTTGAAACACATTGTCATGGGTGCCCCAACGAGTGAGGATGCCCGTAAGGCCAAGATAACGAACGTTAGGATCGGTATCGGCTCCCTTGAGTGAACCGTTACCTACCTCATCAACATAAAGGCGAAAATTCATGGGTAAAAATACACGGTTTGCGATAGAGCATCGCAATATGCCACTCCAAGATGCGTTTGCCAAAGACGAACAGGCTCAGCGATTTATCGATGCCGGCCGAGAGCTGGGCGCGGACGTGCCGGAAGAGGATTTCGACCGGGCGCTTAAGCGCGTAGGCGGACAGAAGCCCGAGAAATCAGGGCGTCGGGTAAACAAAAAGGACCACCGGCGTGATTAGCGGTGGTGCCCAAGTAGACCACTGAAACTCTACCCCGGCATGCTTCAGAGCGGACGCCAGCAACTCGGCTTCGCGAGGTTTGTTCGTGAGATTCACAACGACAATCTGCACGCCTGTCAGCTCGGGGTCGGCATCAAGCGTCGTATCATTCTTGCCCGTCCATCCTGCCCATTTGAACGCCTCGGAGAAGTCTGCGGCATAGCGCAGGCATTCCACGCAACCGTTGAGATGGCGCAGGGTCACACTTTCAGGATGCCAGTTGAGCCGTTTTAGCTCGTCCGACAATGCGATCTTTTGTTCACGAAACAGATGACGGTCAGCGGAAGTTTGCGCCCTCTCGTTATCCGCTATTCCCGACCCCGCTGTTAATGCAAGCCTCTCTTGAAGCGCTGCTATCCGTTCGTTCTTGCTGTCGATGATGGCGCCGTATCGCCATTCCATCGCACCCCAGATTGCCAGGACGATGACAACCGTTCCCGCAAGAACAATGGGCCATGCATCATGGATGACGTGCAATGCCGTCACCCAAGTCTCGAATTTCGACCAATCCGCTGCCATCGCGGCAGGCTACAACCGCAACGGCGCGTTTGCAAACTACATAATCGCCAAAGCAATCCTAGTTTGCGGGAGGCAAGAATGGCAAGCAGTGGTTGCGGGGGCGCGCGCGTCGAGAGGGAAGCCACGACACGGGGCGGCGGAAGTGCGGGCCATGATGATTGGGAAAGCGCCTGTCGTTTCATGAGACGCTGGTTTCCGGAGCTCTCGGAATTTCGATCGCGGAACTCAGGGGCGAAAAGCGGGGGCGTGCCGCAGCGGCGTTCGCGCGTCAGACGGCGATGTATCTCGCACACGTCCATCTGGGCTTGAGCCTGTCGCAGGTCGGCATCAGCTTCGGGCGTGATCGCACAACGGTCGCGCATGCCTGCGCCTGCGTTGAAGATTGTCGCGACGATCCGAAGTTCGAGCGCGTGCTTTCCTACCTGGAGGCTGCGCTCGACCGCTGGCGTCAGTGTTTTGCCGCGATGGAGGCCGCCTGATGGCCAGAAAGGCAGACGCCGTGAGCGCGGTCTTGCTGGCCGCGCTTTGTGGCGATCCCGGTTGCCGGCTCGTCGCAACCGGTGACGGGCGCTACGGCCTCACTGGTGAAACGCGTCGCGCGAGCAGGGTTCCGGCTGAAACGGTCCGGCGCCATTTGGCCGCCGGGTTGCTGGAAGAAAGTGAGCCGGGCGCCTTCGTCGCCACGCCGGCGGCCGTTGCCTGGCTGAAGCGGGCAGAGAATGCCGAAAGACCCTTCCGCGCGCAGCATGGCACGCTAGCGGAGACGCGGCCACACGCCGGCGGCGCGCGCGTCGCCATCGATCTCGACGAGAGTCCGGTCGCAGCGCTTGCGCGCCGAGCCGCGAAGGGCGGCGAGCCATGGCTCAAGCCGCATGCCGCCGAGGCGGCCGAACGGCTTCGCCGCGATTTCGAGATTGGCAGGCTGCAGCCGCGCGTGACGGCGAACTGGTCGGCGAGTGTCAGCACCGGCCGGCGTGCCGACGGCGGGGGCCTTGCCGATCTGACCGACATGGCGCTGGCTGCGCGTCTTCGCTTCGATCGCGCAATGCGCGCCGTCGGGCCCGATCTCTCAGGCGTCCTCGTCGACGTCTGCTGCTTTCTGAAGGGGATCGAGGCCGTTGAGCGCGAGCACCAATGGCCCGCTCGCTCGGCGAAGCTTGTACTGCGCATCGCGCTCGAAGCGCTCGCGCGACACTACGGCCTTGCAGCGAGCGCGACCGGGATGCCCGGCGCAGGCAAGCTCCGTCATTGGGGCACAGAGGATTATCGGCCGGAAATCGCCTGAGCGCCCGAAAGCGTGGCCTCGGCGTCGGCGCGGATGCGCGCGACCATGGCGGAAAGGCCATTCGAGCGCTGTGACGTGAGGTGCTCGCGGAGGCCGATTTGCGAGAAGACCGCCTCTGCGTCGGTCGCGACGATTTCGCGCGCCGTGCGACCGGAATAGATCGCAAGCAGGATCGCGATCAGTCCCCGCACGATGTGGGCGTCGCTATCGCCGCGGAAGAGGAGACGCGTCTCGCCGTTGCGCACGACTTTGCTGACGAGCCACACTTGGCTCGCGCAGCCGCGCACTTTGTTTGTATCGCTGTGTTCTGTCTCGGAAAGCACCGGCAATGTTCTGCCGAGCTCGATCACATAGCGGTAGCGATCCTCCCAGTCGTCCAGGAAGGAGAAGTTCTCGACGAGATCGTCGATCGCGGGTTCTGCGGCGTCCATGCTCTGACCTTAGCACAGATGGTGAGCACGCTGCCGCGTGCAACGGTCGGTCGGAACTTTCGTGAGATTCAGGGCCTTCGGAGCCCACGCCGCGCGCTATTTTGTCGTGGCGTCAGCCATCGACCAGGCGGGCTCGAGGTCGGCCGCGGTCAGCGTGCCGTGATCGACGGTCGCTTCGCTCGATCCGTTGCTGGCGGCGATCCCGGCCGTGACGATTTTGGCACCGGTCTCGATCTTCCGCGTCACGAGCACCAGCGCCTCGCGGCTGGCATCACACGCATCGGGATTGCGGACGCACACACCCGCAAGATCCTGCATGATCGTGCGCGCCGCATAGGCTGTGTGGAGAAGACTCACGCGCGGCGGCGGCTCCTTTCCGTCCGGCGACGCCGGAAGGAGCAGCACGACGGTCGACAGCCAGAAAAGCGAACGCAGAACAAACATGCCTTTCCCTGCGGGCTCGCGTTTCTTCTAATGCAATCATGCAAGCATTTCGACGTGAACAGCCAGTAGCTAAGGCAGGTCGCATTTGGCGCGTTTTTTGCGAACGCGCTTAATGCTTTCTAAGCGACGACGAACTGGCCTTCTCGGCGCAAGCATCCCTTAACCCTGACGCGAGCTTTCACCCGGTTCGCCGCGCTTTCGGAGGGGCGCAGGCCGGGCATTTCAGCCTTCCTTAAAAGCGGGTCTTGAATGTGCGGGGCGATGTTTACGTCGGGCAAAGGCTACTGAATGCCTTCGATCGCCGCGCTCTCGCCGATGGATGTGCTCCGCTCGCGATACGATACGCTCGTCCGCGCCGCGGTGCCGCCGCTTCGCGCGCTGGGCGGCGATGCGCTTACGGCGCGCGCGATCGCGATGGCCGGACTCGCAGCCGTGCTCGCTCTTCCGGCCCTTCTGTTAGCCTCGCTCCTTCTCGACGCGCCGCTCGCCGTGCCCTCGGCGATTGCATCAGGGTATCTTGCGGTCGCGCATGCGCTGGCTTCAGACCGTCCACACCGCGCGGCCTTCATGAGCGGACTCGTGCTCTCGGCCCTTGTCGGCTGGCTGATTCTCTATCTTGCCGAAAGCGCCGTTCCGCTCTCACGCAGCGGACTTGCGGCCGCCATCATGGCTCCGCTCTTCGCCGCCGCGCCGGCCTTCGCGCGCTCGCTCATCGCACCCGCTGCAGTCACAACAGACGCCGCTCCGCTGTCGCGCGCGGCAGCGCCTCAACAGATCGCCTGTCTCGACGACCTCGCGCCTTCGGAACCGGTTCTGATTGCCGACGCGAAAGGATGCGTGCTCGCCGCAACGCGGGCGGCCCGGCGCCGGCTGCGCCTCCTTCCTGACGCGTTCGAGCAGCCCATCCTGGGCCTTTTCGAGACGTCTGACGTGCCAGAGATTGTTGACGCGCTACGCCGTTGCAGGGGTCGCGGCGAACCTGTCAAATTCCCACTTCAGGGCGTTGGTGAAAACAATACGCGAGCGACCTGGATATTCTCGCCGTTGGAAGGCGGCGCCGTATCGCTGCGTCTATCGGAAACCCCACCTGTACCGACGCCGCCGTTGGAGTCTCCGGAGGCCGATGACGAAGTTGTCTCGGCGGGCCCGAAGCATAAAGCCGCCGAGCCACCCGCGCATTTCGTCTGCAACATCGGCGAGGCAGTGGCTTTCGCGCTCCGCCGTGCGCAGCCGCGTGCAGAAGCGAGGGGGATAGCGCTTGCATGTGTGTGTGATGGCGACCTCGAAGTCGGATGCGATCGGCAAGCCGGCCGGTGCATTGCGCATCTTGTCATTGATGTCGTACTCGCAAAGTGCGCGTGCGATGCGATCCGCGTTGACGTGCGCAAACTGAAGGGTATCGTCCTCCTCCAAGTCAGCGCGGATATCAGGAGCGACGATGCTGGAGCCGACGCGGTTGATTCCGCGGACCTCGCGGCGCTTCGTGCGCTGGTCGATGGCGTGGACGGGACTCTCGTGGTCGATCGGAGAGGCTGCAGCGCGGTGTTGAGCGTCAGGCTTCCGCTGGCGGATGTTGGAGTGGCAAGCAAGCGGACGAAGGAACGTGCTGAAGCTGCTTGATATTGGTGCGGTCCTCTACGCCTATTTGAGGCGGCCGACCGTAGTCGCGTGCGCAGGTTTCTTCGCGATCGGTGCAGCGATCGCCACGAATGCGCTCTTCCTGCAATCGGGCACGCATCCGGCGCCGCTCTTTGCGACGCGCGCATCGACTCAGCGTCCGACTGAGACGGGCGACGCGCTGGTGCGCGACATCCAGCAGGCTCTCGCGAGCGGCGGGCTCTACGACGGTCCGATCGATGGGCTCGTCGGGCCGCAGACCGAAGCGGCGATCAGGGCCTTCGAGCAGTCGGCCGGCTTGCCGACGACAGGAGAGGCGAGCGCCGGGCTCCTGGCTTCAATCCGCGCCGGACCCGCCACGCCGAATAACACGCCGGCGGCAAGCGATCCGCTCGTCGTCTCGGTGCAGAATGCGCTCGCGCTCGCCGCCTACGGGCCGCTTGCCACGGACGGGGTTGTCGGCCCCGACACGCGCGCGGCGATCATGCGGTTTCAGCGCGACCACAATCTCGCAGTAACGGGCGAGATCAGCGACGGCCTTATTGTCGAGCTCCGTGCGACCGGCGCCATGCGCGACATGTAAATGAGCGCCCGGCTGCGCACAGATTTCTGGGTTGCGGCTCTGCGGCGTCGCGCCGAAGCAGCCGGTGCGTTCATATCGATCGCGCGGCGCGGTGCGGACGAGGCGGGCGCCGTCTTCATCGTGGTCGACCGTCTCGATGGTGCGTTCGATCTCTATGCGCCGGCGCCGCAAAGTGTCTTCGATGACGAGCGTCCGACCGACCGGCTGTTCTCCTTGGTCGGCAAACAGCTGACGGAGGATGCGACGCGCACGCGCATGGAGCAGGAGATGCGTTTCGATCCGGATCTCTGGCAGGTCGACATCGAGGATCGGGAAGGGCGCGCCTTCATCGAGCTTGTCGAGGAGCCGGCCGACCGCGAATTCACCGGCCGTTAACCATGATGCTGCCAGATCATGCGATCGGGTAAATACGGAAGCGACATGGCTGAGATTTTGCCGTTTGCCATCAGCGCGCCGAAGCGGACGCTGCGTCACCGCGAAGGGGCCGGAGAGGTCGTCATCTTCCCCGGCATCCGCGTTGAGTACCACGACACCCTGCCGACGCCGCCGGCCGACAACAGGCGTCCGCGTCGCGGCAAACGTGGCTCGGGGAAGGACGCGCTATCCGCCTGACGGCGCGCGCGCGACGAAGGACGGGGCGGGGAGGCACTCCGCATCGGCGAGAGTTCTGACGCGCGTCCTCGCGTGCCGTCCTGGTCGGCGCAAAAAGCCTGAGCAGGGCGATCAGATCGTCCGACGGGCTCTCCGCCACGATTGTCTGCTCAAGCTCGACCGACGGCGATTTCTTCAGCTCAGCATTCTGCTCGGCGTTGACGACGAGCATATCGAGCCGGCCCTCGACCGCCGTCCGGTCGTTCAGGCTGAAGACGATGACGCCCTTCGGGTCGTAGAGCGCCACCGACCAGAAGCGATCGTTTGCATCGACGGTGATTCCAACCGGCGCGTCGTCGAGGCGGATGCGGCAGGCGCCGTTGACGAAGAGAGGATCGAGGCCGGCGACTCCCTCCGCGCCGGAAGCACCGGCGGCCGGAATCTCGGTGAATTTGCCCTCGCCGGCATAAGGGACGAGCCGCGACCAGCCGCCCTCTTTGGCGAAGACCGGCACCAGCAGGATGGTGCAAATATGAATGGCGCCCGCCAAGAGCAGCACGCCGGTCAGGAACGCGATGGCACCGCCGAACCGAATGCGCGGCAGGTACCAGTTCTGTGTCAAGGCAAGCCCGCTCATGTGCAGCTGTCGCGCGCGATGCGCGGCATGGAGAGCGTGGTAAGCTCGGTGCCGGTGCGCGCTGTCGTGTCGTAAAGGCGGACGACGATGCGGAAGCGCTCCGCGTTCTTGGTGGAGATCCAGTTCCCTGTTTGCGGCTCGGCGGAAAGCGTGATCTCGAAGGAGCCGTCCGTCGCGCGAAGCAGCGTATCGCTGCCGAGCGCGGCAGCGCCGTCGACCCCGTCGACGACGCGCCCGTCAGGGTCCTCAAGCGCGACGGTCCAAAGTCGCGCCGGCGGCGTCTGTCCGACAATCCGATAGTCGCAAGAGTGCGTGAGCGGGTCGCCGGCATCATCGGTCAGGGCGAGAAGCGTCAGCCCTTCGCCCGAGCCGAGCGGGATCTCTCCGGTCCGCGCCAGCCGCGCGCGCGAATAGGGATCAGCATCGGCCGTCCCGGCATTCGGCCAGGCCTGCCAGGCCCCGATCTCGATCGTGTCAATCGGTGCAGGCGAGCGCACGGCGAGCCACGCAGTCCACAGGCCGAGTCCGATCGCGCAAGCGACGCCAGCCAGAAAGACGGCGACGGTCTTCACGCGTGCCTACGGGTTGGCAAGCTCGCCTTCGCCGAGCGCTGCCTGACGGACCGGTGGTTCCGCCGGCGCTTGCGGGTGCTCAAGCGCCGCTTCGCGCTTCGGGGCTTCCACTGCCTTCTTGAAGCGCTCTTCGATGCGGCCGAGCGTGGCGGAGGTGGCGGAGTTGAGCCGCCCGGAAGCGCCTGGATCAAGCGGGCCCTGGCCGTCGCCGGTGTCGGCGACGAGCTTCTCTCCGGCGTCGGGCGGCGGCGGCAGACCCGGAAGCGGGATCGGCGTTTCGTAGGCCATCGCGACGCGCATATACTTCGCCCAGGTCGCCGCCGGCAGAACGCCGCCCGTCAGCCTGTTGGTGGGCTGAAAATTGTCGTTGCCGAGCCACACCGCGGTCGTGAAGTTGCCGGTGTAACCGACGAACCAGGCATCGCGATAGGCATTGGTGGTGCCGGTCTTGCCGGCGACGTTGATGCCGGGGAGCCGCGCGCGGCGCCCGGTGCCGCTCTCCACGACGGTGTGCATCATGTCGACCATGCCGAGCACGGTTGATTCCTTCAGCACCCGCTGCTTCGGCCGCGGATTGGCGAGCGCGTCATAGACCACCTTGCCGTATGGCGTCCTGACGTCGATCAGGCCGCGCGGATAGATGCGGTAGCCACCGTTGGCGAAGACGGAGTAGCCGGTCGCCTGGTCGAGCACCGTCAGCTCCGACGACCCGAGCGCCATTGAGCGGGTGACGCGCAGCGGCGTCGAGACCCCCATTTCCGCGGCGAGATCGGCGATCGGCTGCCGTCCCGTCGCGATCGACAGCCGCACCGCGACCGTGTTCAGCGACTGGCGCAGCGCATTGCGCACCGTCAGCCACCCCTTGTAGGAGCGCCCGTAGTTCTGCGGCGACCAGTTGCCGATCGAGATCGGCCCGTCGAGCACCATCGTGTCGGGGGTGAATTTGCCCGTCTCAAGCGCCGTCGCGTAGACGTAGGGCTTGAAGGAGGAGCCCGGCTGGCGAAGCGCGTTGACCGCGCGGTTGAAGGTGGAGACGCCGTAATCGCGCCCGCCGACCATGGCGCGGATCGCCCCGTCGTCCGGCTCAAGCGAGACGAGCGCGCCCTGGTGCACGTTGTACTGGTCGCCGGATTCGCGCAGCGTCGATTTCGATCGCCGCCTCCGCCGCCTTTTGCAAGCGCATATCGAGCGTGGTGCGGGCGATCAGCACCTTGTCCCTGCCGTCGACATGCGCCTTCACCTGATCGAAGGCCCAGTCGAGGAAATAGTCGGCGGAAGCGACTTGGCTGCGCTCCACCGCGGTCGCCGGATGACGCCGCGCGCCGATCACCTGGCCCTCGGTCATGAAGCCGGCCTGCACCATGTTGGTCAGAACCTCGTTGGCGCGGGCGCGGGCGGCGGGGAGGTTGATGTGCGGGGCGTATTTGGTCGGCGCCTTGAAGAGGCCGGCGAGCATGGCGCATTCGGCGAGGTCGAGATCCTGCACCTTCTTGCCGAAATAGAACTCGGCCGCCGCGCCGACGCCGAACGTGCCGCCACCCATATAGGCGCGGTTCAGATAAAGCTTCAGGATCTCGCGCTTCGACAGGTTCGCCTCGAGCCAGAGCGCGAGATAGGCCTCCTTGATCTTGCGCTGCAGCGTGCGCTCGTTGGAGAGGAAGAGGTTCTTGGCGAGCTGCTGGGTGATGGAGGAGCCGCCCTGCACGACGCCGCCCGCCCTGGCGTTTTGCACCAGCGCGCGGAAGGTGCCCATGACGTCGATGCCGAAATGCTCGAAGAAGCGGCGGTCCTCCGTCGCGATCACCGCCTTGACGAGGTTGTCCGGCAGGTCCTCGAGCTCGACGGAATCGTCCTGCAGGATGCCGCGCTTGCCGATGACGTTGCCATAGCGGTCGAGGAAGGTGACGGCGAAATCCGGCTGCTGGCGCCAGTCGGCGTGAATCTCGTCGAAGGCGGGGACGGCGAAGGCGAGGAGGACGAGCGCGCCGAGCACGCCGAGCGAATAGCCCTCGGACGCGAACTCGAAGAACCAGCGGCGCAGGCCGTTGGAGTGGAAGCGGTGCATGAAGTTGCACAGGCGCTCGTAGCCGTCGAGGAGGCTGTGGCCGGCCCCATGCAGCGAGGAATTGATCCATGAATTGAGGCCGAGAAGGCGCTGGCGCCAATTGGAGCGCTCACCGCCGCCCGAGAAGGGGTCGTTCATCCAGGCCACCTTTTCCCGCCCTCCTTTCCTTTAGATGGGAGATTCGGTCAATCCTTCATGCGGCGCAAGCGAAAGCCGCGAGGTGATTCGCGGCGGAGTGTGGCGGATGGGTCTTGAGGCGGGGTGAAGGGGGGAGGGGAGGCGGCCGGCCCATTCCCTTGCGGGTGAGGGTTGGGAGGGGGAAGCTGGCGGCTGTCCCCCGACCTGCGAGTTAGGGGACGGCGATCCAGAGGCACGGTTTCCCTGATGCGATCGGCCGTCTATCTTCGCAAAACGTCGGGAGGGGCCATGCCAACGCTCGAGTTCAAGGGCAAATCGTTCGTCTACTCGCACCACCTCTCGGTGCCCTTTCGCGAACTTATCGTCGATGAAAAGAAGAGCCTGCCGGCCAAGGGTAAAAAGCCCTCGCTCGACGACAATCTGATCATTCATGGCGACAATCTGGAAGCTCTGAAGGCGCTCTTGCCGCGTTATGCCGGCAAGGTCGATGTGATCTACATCGACCCGCCCTACAACACCGGCAACGAAGGCTGGGCTTACAACGACAACGTCAACTCGCCGCTGATGAAGCAATGGCTTGGCAAAGTTGTGGACCGCGAAGACCTTGAGCGCCACGACAAGTGGCTCTGCATGATGTGGCCAAGGCTGGAACTGCTGCGTGAGTTGTTGTCCCAACGGGGAATCATTTTTATCAGTATCGACGAAAACGAGGTCAGCAATCTCTATCCATTGCTAGACGAAATTTTTGGTCAGGAAAATCGGTTCGAGGGACTTATCTGGAAAAAGAGGTATGGCGGCGGTCCAAAAGAGAAGTATTTTGTAAATCTGCACGAATACATACTCGTTTACGCGAAGGGAAAAAGCTATTTCACACATATTGATCGGCCGCTCACGCCATCGAAGATCGAACGTTACTATCGGCTCTCTGACGAGAAGTTGCCGACGCGTGGCTCTTACCGCCGCCAGCCACTCGAAGCGGCTGCCAGTATGGATGAGCGAAAAAACCTGCGATACGCGATTGAGGCACCCGACAAGGCACACATATGGCCGAGCTACCAATGGCTCTGGGAAAAGGAACGATTTGATGCCGCGCAACGAGCCGCCGAAATTGAGTTTTTGAAGACTGACACTGGATGGTCCGTTCAATACAAGCAGTATCTGAACGATCAGAGCGGCAAACAGCGCTCTGAGAAGCAGGCGAGCGTGCTCACAAGTGACAGCACCTTTATCGAAGGAATTTACACGCAGACAGGCACGTCTGAACTTCGGTCGATTATGGGCAAAGAGGATGAGCGGGTTCCCTATCCTAAGCCTTCGAGCCTCATCGAAACACACCTAGAAACGCGATTCTATCCGAACGGCGAAGCGGACCTTGTAGTCCTCGATTTGTTTGCTGGCGCAGGCACCACGGGACATGCTGTGTTGTCGTCGATTTACGCCGACAAAAGGCCCCGCAAATTCATCCTTATCGAGATGCAAGACTACGCCGACGCGCTCACCGCCGAACGGGTCCGCCGCGTCATCAAAGGCGTGCCCAAGGCCAAGGACGAGGCTCTGAAAAAGGGATTGGGCGGCTCCTTCACCTACTGCGAACTCGGCGAGCCGATCGACCTCGACCGCTTCTTCAAGGGCAAAGGGGCGCCGGCCTACTCGCAGGTGGCGCGCTACATCGCCTTCACCGCAACGGGTGCGACGATCAACGAGGTGCTCGAACAGCCCAACGACCTTTGGTTCGTCGGCGAAGCCGGCGGCTACCGCATTCACCTCATCTACAAGCCCGACCTGGGCTGGATGAAGTCCGACCAGGCGGCCCTGACGGCCGAACTCGCCGACAAGATCGCCAAGGCCGCAGGCAACAAGCCCGCGCTCGTTTACGCCGCACAAAAGTTCATGAGCCAAAAGGCGCTGCTGCCGAAGGGCGTGACCTTCTGCCAACTGCCCTACTCCATCTACCGAATCCTCGGCGACGGAACCGATGCAGCTTAAGACGTATCAGGAAACAGCGCTCGGCCATTTCTCGGGCTTTCTTGAGATCGTCCGCGATGTCGAGAAGCGCGTTGCCAAAGCACGAGCCGCGCTGGAGGCGGTGGGGATCAAGCAGGACCTGCCCGACGTCTTCGAAGACGCATGGAATCTGGCGCGAAGTAAAGGGGTGAATGCTTCGTTGCGCCAATGGGTGCCACTGAAATCCAGTGCTGGCTATGCCATTCCGCACATCTGCATCAAGCTGCCCACCGGCGGCGGCAAGACCTTCGTGGCGGCGCATGCCGTGGACCGGCTCCTGACCGAGCATCTGTCACGGCAAACCGGATTTCGTGCTGTGGGTAACGCCCTCAGACGCGATCTATCAGCAGACGCTCCGCCAGCTTCGCGATCGCGAAGCGCCCTTCAGGCAGGTACTGGAACGCGCGTCTGGCGGGCGCGTGAAGCTTCTCGAAAAGCTCGACGCATTCAGCGAATCCGATATTCGGGATCGTCTCTGCGTGATGCTTCTGATGCTGCAAGCCGCCAACCGCAGCAAGTTGACGAAGGGCGATCTCAAGATCAGGAGCGACTTCGGCTCGTATCCCTCGTTCTTTCCGGAGCCCGACGACAGGATCGCGCACAATGCGCTTTTAGCACAAGTGCCGAATTCGAACGCAACGACCTCGGCGGCGAGGCCGGCGGGGGGACGGTCAAGAGCAGCCTCGAAAACGTGCTGCGGATCGTCCGCCCTGTGGTCGTGCTCGATGAAGGACACAAGGCTTATTCGGACCAGGCGCGGGCAACCATCGCCAATCTCAATCCGTCTTTCGTGCTGGAGCTTTCGGCGACGCCGAAGCCGGAGCACTCCAACATCCTCATCAATGTATGACCTGCCCCGCCCGGGCAAGGTTCGTGATCGTGCTGACGACGGCAGTCCGCCTAAATGTATCCGGCCTCTCGCAAGTGGGCTGCTGTTGCAGCCAGGCCATGATGAGATCCGCGCGCATGGTTCTCAGATAAATGGTTCGTGCAGGGGCACGGTTTTTTGCACAGAGCTTACGATGCGCCGATCGACTGTCTCGTCATCACTTCCCGAGCCTCGCTTTCTGCCCGACCGCCGCCTTCAGGCGAGGGCCGGATCCCTGCGTTCGTAGAGCGCGCCAGGCTTGGTGAGGATTGCCCATGCCATCCGAGCCATCTTCGCCGCGAGCGCTACAGTGACCTTGTTCACGTGCATCCTGCTCTGCAGGGCGTCGAGCCATCCGCCGAGACGGTCCCGCCCTCGATCGAGGTGTGTCACGCAGGAGCGCGCCCCGTGGATCAGTAGTCGCCTGACGTATCGGTTGCCCCGTTTGCTGATCCCGAGGAGCGTGGTCTTGCCGCCGGTCGAATGCTCCCGCGTACGAGGCCGAGCCATGCGGCGAGGTCACGCGCCCGCCGGAACTGACGGCCGTCACCGATTGCGGCGAGCAGCGCGGTGGCGCCGAGTGGGCCGATGCCGGGAACGGTCATCAGCCGACGTGCACGATCATCGCAGGCGGCAAGCGCCTCGATCTCTCGGCTCGCGCCGGCGATCCGCCGATCGAGACCGACGACATCCTCGAAGAGCTCGGTCAGCATCCTTCGCATCGCTGGCGATAGATCGTTGGTCTCATCGGCAAGCACGCGAGGCAGATCGAGGCGGAATACGCCTGCACCTTGACGGATCGCGACACCATACTCGAGGCAGAACGCCCGCACCTGGTTGATCAGCCGGGTACGGCTTGAGACCAGTTGATCCCTGATGCGATGAAGCGCCTGCAGATCGACCTGCTCAACCGTCCGCACCTGGGTGAAGCGCATGGTCGGTCGCGTCACCGCCTCGGCAATCGCTTCAGCGTCGATCGTATCGTTCTTTTGCGACTTGACGTAAGGCTTCACGAACTGTGCGGGCACGATGCGGACCTGATATCCCATCGCCTGCAGCTTGCGCGCCAGCCATTGTGAACCCGGGCACGCCTCCATACCCACGATGGTGCGCGCGGCGCGCTCGAAGAAGATCAGCAGCGTGTCCCGTCGGAACTTCACACGCTGGACTACCACCCCACGGTCGTCGAGGCCAACGACGTGGAAGAGGTTCTTGCCGAGATCGACGCCGTAGACTGCAGCATCCTTGGGTGCGTTACGAATTATGTTCAGTTCCTCCTCTCAATCGGATGCCTCAGGGCGGTGGGGCAGGTCATCCCATTATGTATCGGGCAGGGCGCTGAAGGACGCCGAGATGATCAAGCTCCCAATCGTGCTCGACACGGTCGAGAGGAGCGACTGGCAGGTGACGCTAGAGCGGGCGCTGGGACGGCTCAACACACTCGCCGCAGATGCCGCGAAACTGCGCGCAACACCAATCGCTATATCCGCCCTATCCTCCTCGTGCGCGTCGACCGAACCGGCAAGGACCAGCGTGGCGGCGGCTACGTGCATGCCGACGATGTGGTCGATTACCTGACCATGAAGCGCAGCATGCTCCGCGATGAAATCAAGCTGCAAACCGCTGACGTGAAGGAGTTGCGCGGCGAAGACCTGCTGTCGGAAACCAACCTGACACGTGTCATCATCACCAAGGATGCGCTGCGCGAGGGGTGGGATTGCCCATTCGCTTATGTGCTTTGTCTTCTGTCGACGACGCAGGCGAACACCGCGTTGACCCAGATGATTGGCCGCGTGCTGCGCCAGCCCCATGCCATGCGCACCGACGTCGACAGCCTCGACCGCGCCTATGTGTTCGCGAAGGATGTGTCGGTCGCGGCGGCGATAAAGGACATCAAAGGAGGCTTGGAAGCGGAAGGCATGAGCGATCTTGTCGCCGAAATCGAGACGAGCGGGACGGGTCCCGGATTGACCGTGAAGACAGTCACTATCGAACGCCGCGCGGCGTTCAAAGGCATGTCGGTGATGGTTCCAACCGTCCTCTATAAGGGCGCTGAAGGCAGCTACGAAGAACTCGATTACGAAGCGCACGTTCTTCGCTACGTGAAATGGGAGGCTCTGAAATACGACAAGGCAGGCGAGATCGACCTCGCGGCCTTCGATCCCGCGCGACAGGCCACGGCAATTGTCGACCTCGACGCCAAAGTCACCGAGAAGCACGAATACGTCCTCGCCGGAGGCAAAATCGACCGGCCGGGCATGGCTCGCCTCTTGCTGAACGTGGTTCCCAATCCGTGGCAGGGCGTGAGGATTATCGACGAGGCGCTCACCGATCTGCGCAAGCGCTACGCGGACGACGAGATTTCCCGCTGCCGGTTCGGCCTCGTCGACGATATGAAAACCGTGATCGCCAAACAGGTGGACCAGGACGCCGAGAAAGTCTTCAAGCGTCGGGTCAAGGACGGTGAAATCGTCTTCAAGCTGGTCGGCGCGCCGTTCGAGAAACTGAACTGGACGGTCGAGCAAACGCTGACCGAGCGCGTGACCGATGCCGATCCTTATGAGGACGCCTATAAGACATTTCTTTTCGACCGACTCTACAAGAGGAACCTCAACGGTCTCGAAGAGCAAGTGGCGCTAAAGCTCGACGGCGGTGACTCCATCCGCTGGTGGCACAGGATCGCCTCGCGCGGAGAATGGGGCCTGCAAGGTTGGCGCAAACACAAGGTCTATCCCGACTTCCTTGTGTGCCTGAAAGCCGACGACAAGGGCCGGCGACTGTTGGTCCTGGAAACCAAAGGCGACTACCTCGGCGGCCACGACGACACAACATTCAAGCAGCGGCTATTCGAGGTGCTCGAAGCCGCCTTTGACAAGGCGCACGATGTCGGGGCCGTGGAACTCGTCGGCGAAGGGATCGAATCGATGCGGTTCAAGATGCTGATGGAGGAGCGCTGGGAGTCGGAATTGCAGGCGGCCCTAACATGACGCCCCTCATCCGCCCCGACGGAGCACCTTCTGCGCCAACGGGAGGAGGTTAGCGCCGAGCGCGGCATTGAGGTCCCCCTCTCCGGGTCTCCGGCCAAGGCCGAAGGCCGCCCTCTCCCGCTAGGGGAGAAGGGTGGCGTCGAGGCAGCGTCCTTCCCCTCTCCCCAACCCTCCCCCGCAAGGGGGGAGGGAGCGCGCTGGCGCTACCCTTCCCCGAGCCCTTTCCCGCAATCCGCCTTCGCCCGGGCTTCGGCGGGCACCCGGCTTCGCCGTCTGGGCTACGCGGGGCAGGCGCGGGCGACGCGGATGCTCTATATGTCCCGCATGGACGACATCCCCTTCTGGCGGCGGAAGTCGCTCGAGGACATGACGCAGGCGGAGTGGGAATCGCTCTGCGACGGCTGCGGCCGCTGCTGCCTGAACAAGCTCGAAGACATCGACACCGGCGAGATCGAGTGGACCGACGTCGCCTGCCGTCTGCTCGACGGCGAGAGCTGCCGCTGCAAGAACTACAAGAACCGCCAGCGGCTCGTGCCGGACTGCGTGCAGCTCACGCCGGAGAGCGTCAGAAGCCTCTCGTGGCTGCCGCCCTCGTGCGCCTACCGGCTCGTGGCGGAAGGGCGCGACCTCTATTGGTGGCACCCGCTCGTCTCCGGCGACAAGGAGAGCGTGCACGCCGCCGGGATCTCGGTCCGCGCGCGCACCGTGAGCGAGAAGGATTTCCCCGTCGACGAGCTCGAGAACCGCGTCGTCGCGTGGCCCGGCAAGACGCCGCGCCGCAAGAAGCCGCGCTGAACCGAATCAGCTAGCCTTCGCCGCGCGAAGCCGGCTTCCGAACGCTTCAAGAAGAAGGCCGGCGGAGCCTTGGGGGGAGGGGCACCCCGTGCCGTTAACGGCGGATTAACTACGTTCGGGCGGAATGTAGGCGGACACGATTCGCGGGGGTTCGAGGGGCCGAATGGAACTGAAACGCTCCGAGTTTCTGACGTCGATGATCACCATCCTCGAGAAACTGCAGCAGACTTGCGTCGCGCGCGGCGAGCCGCTGCTCGCTTCCGTGCTTTCAATCGCCAAGGGCGAGGCGGAGGACGCATTCCGCCACGCCGAAGAGCTCGCCGCGCTTCATGCGATGCGCGAGAAGATGTCGAGCCGCACCAGCTGGCGCGCCGCGGATCAGACGCGGCCCGGCGCACAAGAGGCGGACGCCGGCGACGAGGGCGACGTCGTGATCGCGAACGATTACGAGCGCGACGAAGAAGAGCGCCTTATCGATGCGATGCGCTCCGCGCAGGCGGAAAGCATCGCCGCTTAAGCTTCCGGTTCTGTCGGCTTAACTTTGCGGAATGGATGCCCGGATCGAGTCCGGGCATGACGACCGGGCCTCAGCGCGAGGCGAAGACCCCGGTCTTTTCCGGCAGATATTGCTCGATCAGCGCCGCGACGTGGCCGTTGCGCGCCGAGCCCGTGCGCTCGCCGAGCACCACCACGATGACGCGCTTGTCGCCGCGCTTCGCCGAGGCGACGAGGTTGTAGCCGGACATGCGGATATAGCCGGTCTTCATGCCGTCGACGCCGGGAAGCGCGCCGAGCAGCCGGTTGGTGCTTTTGAGCTCGCGGCCCTTATAGGTGAAGCTCTTCGTGCCGAAATAGCCGTAGTCTTGCGGGAACCTGACCTGGAGCGCGCGGGCGAGCGTCGCCATGTCGCGCGCGCTCGTGACCTGGCGCTTGTCGGGAAGGCCGGTGGCGTTGACGAAATGCGTGGCGCTGAGGCCGAGCGCCTGCGCCTCCTTGTTCATGCGCCGGGCGAAGGCGGCTTCCGAGCCTGCAATCGCTTCCGCCACGACGACCGCGGCGTCGTTCGCCGAGCGCACGCAGATCGAATAGATCGCATCCTTGACGCTGATCCGCTCGCCGGGCTTCAGCCCGAGCTTCGAGGCGGGCATGCGCGAAGCGTGGCGCGAGACGGAAAGCGGCGTGTCGAGCTTCAGCCGGCCGGCCTCGATCTCCTCGAACAGGATGTAAAGCGTCATCAGCTTGGTGAGCGAAGCGGGATGGCGGCGCGACTCCGCGTCCTCCGCGTAAAGCACGTCGCCCGTGCCGACATCGACGACGAAGCCGGCATAGCGCGAATCCGACTGCGCCCGCGCTTCGGCCACCGCCAGCGCCGGCACGTCCATCTTGACGCCGCCGGTCGATGAGCAGGCGGCAAGGAGGAGGGTGAGGAGGAGGACGAATCTCGGGAGGGAGCGCATCGGGCGCCAAACTAACGGCACGGGCGCGAGATGCAAATGCGCACGGGCGCAGGGGCGGTGCACAACCGTCCGCTGGCATCCGCCATGATTATCCAATACGAAGTGCCGCATGGCCGAAAAAGAGCGGACCAACCGACGGCTGGCCGCAATCCTCGCCGCGGACGTGGTGGGCTATTCGCGCATGATGGGCGCCGACGAGGCGGGGACGCTCGCCGCCCTCAAGCGCCATCGCGAGGCGCTGTTCGCTCCCGCCGTTGCCGAGCACAACGGCCGGGTCGTGAAGCTCGTCGGCGACGGCACGCTGGTGGAGTTTTCCAGCGTGGTCGACGCCGTCAAATGCGCGCTCGCCATCCAGCGCGCCGTCAAGGCGGAAGCGCGGGCGGACGGCAAGGGCGTCATCCTTAGGATCGGCATCAACCTCGGCGACGTCATTATCGACGGCGACGACATCTACGGCGACGGCGTCAACGTCGCGGCGCGCCTTGAAGGCGTCGCCGAGCCCGGTGGGATCTGCATCGCCTCGATCGTCAACGAGAGCGTCGGCAGCCGCGTCGACGCCGCGTTCAAGGACGGCGGCGAGGTGACGGTGAAGAACATCGACCGGCCGATCCGCGTGTGGAAATGGCACCCGAACGGCGATGCCGTACAAAGATGCGCCGCGGCAGCCGGCGGCCGAACCGGCCGAACCGCGTCGCGAGCAGGCTTCGATCGCCGTGCTGCCCTTCGACAACATGTCCGGCGATCCCGAACAGGAGTATTTCTCCGACGGCATCAGCGAGGACATCATCACCGACCTGTCGAAGGTCGCCGGGCTCATGGTCATCGCCCGCAACTCAAGCTTCACCTACAAGGGCAAGAGCGTGGACATCCGCACCGTCGGGCGCGAGCTCGGCGTGACGGCGGTGCTGGAGGGCTCGATCCGCCGTGCCGGCAACCGGGTGCGCATCACCGCGCAGCTCATCGACGCCGCCAACGGCGCGCATTTGTGGGCGGAACGCTACGACCGCGACCTGACCGACATCTTCGCGCTGCAGGACGAGGTCACGCACCGGATCGTCGAGGCGCTGAAAGTGACGCTGACGCCCGCGGAATCTGCGCGCATCGCGGAGGCTCCGACGCAAAGCATCGAGGCTCACGATCTGTTCCTGCGCGGGCGGGAGGCATTGCTCGGCACCCGAAAGACAAAGGAATCGTTCGAGCTGGCAGTCGCCTGCTTCTCCAAAGCGATCGAGATCGATCCCGACTATGCAGAGCCCTATGTCGGGCTCTCCCATGCTTACAACCACGATTTTCAGAACCACTGGAGCGGTCGAACCGACAGCAAGGAGCTCTCGGCCCATTTCAGCAAGCTGGCGCTCGAAAAGGACCCAAATCTGCCCTACGCGCACTACATGGCTGCGCTGGTGAAATTCTGGGAGCGCGACCCGGCAGGGTCGGGCGAGGAGGTGGAGAAGGCGCTGGCGCTCAACCCCAATTTCGCACCGGCTCTGGGCATGCGCGGTGTGGGAATGATCTATGGCGGCGCGCCGCTCGACGCCCTGCCGGACCTTGAGCGGACGGTTCGCCTCGACCCCTTGATGGGCACCCAGTATCGGCATTTCATCGGCTCGGCCCATCTCGTTGCCGGGCAGTACGAAAAGGCCGCCGAAGCCTTCCGTGAGCGCATCCGGCTGTCTCCCGAAACCGACCTGTCACGAGGCTTTCTGATCTCCGCGCTCGGTCACCTCGGCGAAGTCGAGGAAGCACAGCGGGTCTGGGCGGAGCTGAAGAAGGTCAACCCGAAATACTCCTTCGCCGCGCACATCGAGCGACTGCCGTTCGCCAATCCCGCCGATGCCGACCGGATCAGGGAAGGCTTCGCCAAGGCCGGACTGGCGGACTGAGGGCGAAGCTCAAGGCGAATGAGAGGCTTCGAAGTCGCCGAGCAAGGCGCGAAGTTCACCCGTCCGGCAGAGTGAACACCGCGCAGGGCTCGGCAATGCCGCGCAGGCGATGCTCGCCGAGAGCGATTAAAGGCTTCGTCGTTTCCGCCGCGACCGCCCCGGACACCAGAACGCCGCGGCCGAGCGGCTTGCACAACCCTTCAAGCCGGCTGACCAAATTGACGGCAGGGCCGATCGCCGTGAAGTCCAGCCGGTCGGCGGTGCCGATATTCCCCCACAACATGTCGCCGAGATGAAGCGCCATGCCGAATGGGAGAGACGGCAGCCCTTGCCGGCTGCGTGCATCGTCGAGGTGGGCCATGCCGGCACGAGCCGCGCCGGCGGCGCTCAGCGCGGCGTCGCAGGCATCCGAAGCGCGCTGCTTGCCGATCGGGAAAATGGCCAGCACGCCGTCGCCGATGAATTTCAGCACTTCGCCCCCGAAGGCGTGAACGGCGCCGGCGACGCGATCAAACCAAGCGTCGAGCGCCGCGACCGCCGCCTCCGGCGCGCTCGCCTCCGACATCTCGGTGAACCCGCGCAGATCGCCATAGAGGAGGACCGCGCGGATTGTCTCGCCAGTCTCGCGCCGCATTCGCCCGGCGAGCACCTGCGCCGCACTGCGCCGGCCGAGATAGGCCTCGAGCAGCGTGGCAAGCGTCAACCGCGTCGCAAGGGCGGCGAGCGGCGCCGCAGCGAAGCGCGCCGTCTCATGCAGCAGCGCGGATTCGGCTTCGTCGAGGGGTCGCGAGCAAGCCCAGCCGAGCAGCGGGTCGCTTGAGGCTGCGCCGTCAGGCGCCGCACCGTCGCGTGCCGGGCCGGCAACATGCTCCAGCACGAGGCCCGTGCCGAGCCCGTTCAGCCATTTGCGGCCGACATTGCCCGGCTCGGGCCCGACCAGGCCCGGCGGCCCGAAGCCGAGCGCCTCGATCACGGTTCCCGTGTCCGCTCGCCACAACCAGCTGCGACGGGCGATGATCGGATGCGGCGGCGAAAGGGTCAGCGCTCCGCCGGCGAGCGGCAATCCGTCGGCGATCAGCTGAGCGCCGAGCGTCGCGAGGAAGCGGTCGGCGTCGGGCACGGCGCCGGCCGAGTTGACGAGCCAGGCAAGGGTAGGTGGTAAGCGCATGCGGAAGATCATGCGGGTGCGGCTCGCCTATGTCACCGCTATCGTGCCATGAGGAGCGGGCTTAATGCATGGGCGCGCAACTTGCCTAGCTATTGGGGACGCTCGCCCGATCTCCGGGAGTTGGCCGAGTGGAACGTCGCGCCGCTCATTCGCAGGAGGCTTTCGATGGATTTGCCACTCTTGGTCCGGCGCGAGGTCCAGATCGCGGCTCCGCCTGCGACCGTGTTCGCGTTCCTCACCGACCCGGAAAAGATCCTGCGCTGGATGGGCACCGAGGCGACGCTGGAGCCGAACCCCGGCGGCCTCTATCTCGTCAACGTCAACAACAGGATCGCGCGCGGACGCTTCACGGAGGTCGTGCCGGTCCACCGGCTCGCCTACTCGTTTGGCTGGGACGACAGCGAAAAGATGCCGCCGGGATCGGGCCTGATCGAGGTCGACCTGATCGACCAGGGAGGCGGGACGCTGGTGCGGATGACGCATAGCGGCCTGCCCGATGCCGAGCAATGCGCCAATCACGAGAAGGGCTGGACCCACTATCTCGCAAGGCTGGCGATCGCCGCGACGGGCGGCGATCCGGGGCCCGACCGACACGAGAAATCGTAACGATACGACAGCGCGGGAAACGAGACCTGTCGCAGACGGTCATGCTTCTTCGCAAGCGGACGGAGCTGCGCTCGGTCGGGGCAAAGGGTGTTCAAGAAGCGGTAGGCGAGTGCGTCGCGTTCTCCGCATCGGCAACGGATTGGACGTACTGCTCTCCGGGCGTTTAGTTCAGCGGCCACCGCCTGCCTGCTCTGGTAGCGACTAATAACTGCTTGAGTGCCCTAAGCGCCAAGTACCGCTCCGGCTGCGCCCGCAACAAACGTCTTGAACCAGTCAGAGGTGACTAGATGCCGTAATGGGCCCTGCCGCGATCAAGCGGTGAAGGTGGCTGTCCCCCGATAGATGATCGAACGGGGTCCTGACGTGAGTCGGCCCCAAGCATCTGGAGGTAGAGGACAGCCATGGAACATTATGCGGGAATTGACGTGTCCTTGGAACTCTCGAGCGTGTGTGTTGTGGACGCGAAGGGGAAGATCTTGAAGGAGGCGAAGGTCGCGAGCGAGCCGGAAGCCCTAGTTTGTTTCTTCCAGGGGCTTGGCTTTGCGGTGCATCGGATTGGGCTTGAGGCGGGGCCGCTGTCGCAGTGGCTGTATGCTGGGCTGAGGCAAGCCGGGCTTGAGACTGTTCTGCTGGAGACGCGGCATGTGAAGGCGGCCTTATCAGCGATGACGGTGAAGACGGACCGCAAGGATGCGCGCGGTCTTGCCCAGCTGCTGCGGATGGGATGGTTCCGGCCGGTGCACGCCAAATCGATTGGGTCGCAAGAAGTGCGAGCGCTGCTGGTTGCGCGCAAGCAGCTTCTCAGGAGGCTGATGGACGTGGAACTGAGCATTCGGGGAATCCTGCGCGGCTTCGGCCTGAAAGTCGGTCAGGTGACGCGCAAGGCGTTCGAAGTGCGGGTTGAGGAATTGGTGAAAGGTCAGCCCACGTTGGAGTGCATCGCTCGGGCGATGCTTTTGGCGCGGGCAACTTTGAAGGCGGAGTATGAGAAGCTGCACAAGGCTGTGCTTGCGATCGTTCGCGAAGATGCGGTCTGCCGGAAGCTGATGACGGTGCCGGGTGTCGGTCCGCTGGTGGCGATTACCTTCAAATCGGCGGTAGACGATCCGCGCCGCATCGCGAAGTCCAAGGCGGTAGGAGCCCTGTTCGGGCTGACGCCGAAGAAGTACCAGTCGGGAGAAAAAGACATCACTGGCGGGATCACGCGGGCCGGTGACGCGATGGTGCGCACGGCGCTTTACGAAGCCGCCAATGTTCTGCTGTCGCGGATCACGCGGTTCTCAAAACTCAAACGCTGGGGAATGGACGTCGCCAGGCGGCGCGGTTCAAAGCGGGCGAAGGTCGCTCTGGCACGCAAGATCGGCGTGATCCTGCACCGCATGTGGGTCGACGGTACCGTTTACCGGTGGCGAGAGGCGTCGCCGATTGCTGCCCAGGCTTGATCAAGGGAGAGAACACCAGTCGCAGGCGGGTCAAAGGAAGACCCTGCTGCCCGAAGTCCCGTCGCCGGGACGGTGGAATTGGTGAAGCCGCTTCACGGCCAGTGGTCGTCAACCGACGAACCACGCGTATCTAGATAGGCTCACCGTTCCCTCTGACAGCATGATGTGGTGGCCTCGGCGCCGACCACGGACAGAAGCGCGAGCTTGGCGGCGTGACACTTATCGGGGAGACTTGACTTCGCCGGGCCCATTACAGAAG
>CAVXFK010000007.1:0-21370 GCA_963761005.1 uncultured Alphaproteobacteria bacterium | reverse complement strand
TCGGGTTCACTAGCCTGGAAAGTATTATCAACGGCAGTCTCGCAGGTGGTGCCGGACTGATCAGCATCTCCGACAACCAGGCCGGCGACTGCCTTGTGCTCAACGGAACCAACTGTTCTGCCCTCGGTAGTGGCGCGACGTTCGTTGGGCAAGGGAACTCGACCGTCGCGGTCGATGCGTTTCTGGCCGGTGGATCGGCGGGAATTTCCGACACGCTTCTGATCAATGGAGACGCCTCCGGTCACACGACGGTGCTGGTGCACAACACCAACCCGGCACCTTCGCCGAACTTCGCCGGAATTCCCCGTCGTGAAGGTCACCGGTAATACGGACAAGAGTTCTGACTTCGACCTCGACAAGCCGCTCGCCGCGGGCTTTTTCGCGTGGAATCTGTTCCTCGACCGCAGCCCGACGAGCTACGACCAGCATGAGCTTGTCACGGTCGGGTTTGGCCCCGGTGCCTTCGAGATGCCGATGGCGCTCACCGCCGGGCAGGACATTTGGAATCAATCCTCCGCGACGGTCTGGCTTGATCGGCAGGCAGACCTTCGGATTTGCCTTGCGATAAAGGACGCGCAACGCGGCGCAAATGCAGCGGGTGGTGACTGCAAGGTCAAACCGGGCATCTGGGTGAAGGGTCAAGGGGCGTGGATCAAGCGTGACGGAAGCACCGAGCGCTTCACGTCGCAGGGCCGCCTTTATAGTTTCGATCGCGGCTACCGCTTGTCGCTCGGCGGTTTGGTTTCAGGAATAGACGCTGGCTGGGACAACGTGATCAGCGGCAATGACGCCGCCCTTGTGGGCCTGATGGGGGGCTACATCGACACGAGCGTCGCGTTCCACGGCGGAACGCGGTGGGACATCGCCGGCCCGATCCTCGGCGCCTACGCCACGTATTTGACCGAAGGGTTCTACCTCGACGCCCTGTTGAAGGCGGATCTGCTCGGTGTCGATGTTGATAGCGGCAATCTCGGCGGTGGTGGGAAAGACCGAGCTGACGAATGTCGGCATGCGGTTCGATACCGGCTACCAGATTGGGCTCGGCGGCGGTTATTTATCGAGCCGGAAGCCATGCTCGCTGGCGTGCGCACAAATATAAGGATCTCGCTACTTCGGTGGCATAGTTGCCTTTGATACCGCGGAGAGCTTACGAGGCAGGCTTGGCATGCGGACCGGCTATGCCTATCGAACACGTCACCTCGCTCTTGTCCCCGATCTCACAATTTCGGTTTGGCGAGAATTCGCAGCCAACAACGTCGCGACCATTAGCCCTCGGGATGTTGCGGACCTAACCGTCGGCCAGGGTGCCGGGTCGACGTTTGGTGAGGTAGCGCTCGGCGTCAACGCCGTTGGTCTCGACAGCGGCTGGTCGGCGTTCGCACGCGGACATGTCCAGTTTGGTGGGCGTTACCTGGGGTCAGAAGTACGTGCAGGCCTCCGCTACGCATGGTGAAGGCGATCCGGTGGATGGCGCGCTCTTCAAGCGGTCGGGGTCTGGAAGGGAAGGGCCGCACGAGCGCACCAGTGGTCGCATGCGTCGTCGGGGCGCGGCCGAACTTTGTGAAGATCGCGCCGATCATGCGCGCTTTTGCGAGGCGCGGGATCGCGACGCGGCTGATCCACACCGGCCAGCACTACGACGTCGCCATGAACGCGGTGTTCTTCGAGGAGCTGCAGATTCCGCGCCCGGATATCGATCTTGAGGTCGGCTCCGGCACGCACAGCGAGCAGACCGCGCGCATCATGCTGGCGCTCGAGCCGCTCTTCAAAGCGGAGATGCCGGCGCTCGTCCTTGTCGTCGGCGACGTCAACACGACGCTCGCGACGGCGCTCGTTGCCGCCAAGCTCGGCATCCCGCTCGCGCATGTCGAGGCGGGGCTGAGAAGCCGCGACCGCACCATGCCGGAGGAGATCAATCGCGTCCTGACCGACGCCGTCTCCGACCTGCTCTTCACGACCGAGGAGGTCGCGATCGAGAATCTGAAGCGCGAGGGCATCGACCCGGCGAAGGCGGCATTCGTCGGCAACGTGATGATCGACACGCTGTTCGCTTGTCTCGAGCGCGCACTGCCGCCCGAAGCGACCTTTGAGAAGGCTTGCGCTAGCCCCGCCTTTCGCAGCGCCGCGGCAAACGGCTTTGCGCTCGTCACGCTGCATCGGCCTTCGAACGTCGACGACCCGAAGCGGCTGCGCGAGGTCCTTGAGACGCTCGTCAAGATCGCCAAGCGGCTGCCGATCGTCTTCCCAATCCATCCTCGCACGCGGGATGCGGCGGCGCGTGCCGGGCTCGGGGCTCTCCTTGAGAGCGAGCGCATCCTCGCGGTCGAGCCGCTCGGCTATCTCGCGATCGTCGGCCTGATGCGCGCAGCGAGGCTCGTCGTCACAGACAGCGGCGGCATGCAGGAGGAGACGACGGCGCTCGGTGTTCCCTGCCTGACCGTCCGGCCGAATACCGAGCGGCCGATCACCGTCGAAGCCGGCACGAACACCGTCGTCGGCACCGATTCGGCCGCGCTCCTTGCCGCCGTCGACATGGTGCTCGCCGGTGGCGGCAAAAGCGGCAGGACCCCGCCGCTCTGGGACGGCCGGGCGGCGGAGCGTATCGCCGAGCGCGTCGCGGCGTTCCTTGAGGTCTAGTTCCAACCCACACGCCTCGAACCCTCGTCAAACCAACCTCTTAGGCGGCTAAGCCTGAGGATCAAGACGAACAGGGTCTGATATTTTCCTGTTCCTTATGTCGGTTATGTGTCGCTTGGAAGTTGCGGTCGCCGCTCATTTGCGGCCTAACAGATAACGACAGTCGGCGGCGGAGAAGACTGCCATGGCGACAAGATTGCGCGTCAAGGCGGGTTCTGTTGAAGTGGAGTATGAGGGCGAAGCGGTTTTCGACGAGGGGAGTCTGAGGCATCTCCTATCCCACGTTCGCACTTTGCTGCAGCCCATTGCGGAGGATGAGGAATCTGATTCGGAGCAAGGGGTGCAGACGGGTAACGGTTCGAAACCCGGCGGAGTACATCTTCACACGAGTGAGATCGCTGCAAGGTTGTCGGTTAAAACCGGTCGCGAACTAACCATGGCCGCCGCAGCCCATCTCGCCATCGTGTCGGAGAAGGCCTCGTTCACCCGCAGAGAACTTCTCGCGGACATGAAGTCGGCCCCACGATACTACGGCAAGAGCATGGCTAGTAATCTCACTCAGGCGCTAAGGAGTTCTCGTCCGCTCCGGTCAGTTGGAACGGCGTAGGGATAACTCGTTCTCACTGCCGGACGTGGAACGAAAAACGCTGGAGTGGAAGCTTAGCAATGGTGCCGACTGACGGGCTTAGGATTCGATCTGACAACAGA
This sequence comes from uncultured Alphaproteobacteria bacterium, assembly GCA_963761005.1. GTDB lineage: Bacteria > Pseudomonadota > Alphaproteobacteria > Rhizobiales > Afifellaceae > DASWJZ01. The sequence goes on along the minus strand of CAVXFK010000007.1, from coordinate 18,025 downwards.
TCCGGCCCGACCAACGCGGCTGGCCAGCATTCGCCAAGCGCCGGCGACGCGTGCTTGAGGTCGTCTCTTCGAGCCACAGTCGTTGACCGTAACGTAAGCTTAACGCAATCCGTGATTGAATCATGCGGCATCCGACGAGCGGCTGGGCGGTTATTTGGCTCCGCACAGTCCGGACGGCGAGAGCGATGCCCCCACGGATGCCATCGCTCTCGCCGTCTTACTTGCTGAAGTTCTTCGCATCGGCCGAGCGCTAGTACAAGTAGCCGGAGATCGAGCCGATCGTTGGGGGATCTGACCCCATATTCGTTAAGGGCGGGCGATTGCGAAGTCATGCATGCGCGGGCGGAAATGCTCTCGCCAAGCTTCCCGCAAGGTCTTGCAGCTCAGGGGCCGGTGCGTGGCCGATGAGCATGTAGCTGTCGCGGTCGTTCGTCCAATACACGAGGTTCATTCCGGCGGCCGTCGCATTCTCCGGCGCCTCCACGCCGCCGCCACTGGCAAAAATGCAGAACGCCACCGCGCCGTGCTGCGGGTCGAGATAAACGAGCTGAATGAAGGGCGTGTTTTGGTACGCGAGGAGCCGCGCTTGCTTGAGCGTAAGGCCCGGAAGCGCGAGACGGTCGGCGGAGAGCGTGACGTCGAGCTTGGCGCCGAGCGCGCTCAACTCGGCGTCCGAAGGCGTCTCCTGCGGCCCGATCATCGCCAAAGATTCAGGTGTGTAGAGCGCGAGGTTGCTGGCGAGCATCTCTCCCCAAGCGCCGGTGTCGATCTCCTCGTGGCCCGCCTGGCCATGCAGGAACGCAAGCATGTCGTAAGAGCGCAGGCCGTAACCCGCCCCGAGACCGCCGACGAGCATGACGAGGCTTGCAGCGACCGCGGCCCATGCCGGCAGCTTCCGCCGGCCGTCACGACGATTCTGCCGCTGCCGCAATTCTCGTTCTAGCATCGCGGCGAGGCGCTCTTTGGGCGCGGCGCCGAGCACGGCATCGAAGGTATGGCGGAAGGGCAGGCCGCCTGCCTGCAAAGTGCTCAGGCGCTCGCCGAGCGCCGCGTCGCGGGCGATCCGCTCTTCGAGCGCAGCGCGCACCTCGGACGGAAGCTCGCCGTCAAGGTATGCGACGAGGTCGCCATCGTCGAATGTGGTCCTATCTTCGCGCGCCATGTCTTGACGGCCCGATTTCCTCTTCGCTCTTCCGCTCTTCACCCAGCCCCGAAAGCTTCGCTCGCGCCGCTGCAAGGCGACTCATGACGGTGCCGATCGGGATGTGCAGCAGGTCTGCCGCTTCGCGATAGCTGAGGCCCTCCACATAAACGAGGAACAACGCCACGCGCTGCGCCTCGGGTAATGCCTGCACGGCATTGAACACTTGAGCGGCGAGAATATTCTGCTCAATCTCGCGCTCTCCCTCAAAAACGAGGGCATCCGTCGCGTCGACGTTGCCGGCGCCCTCACGAATGCGTCGCGAACGCACTTCGTTCAGCCAGATCGAGTGGAGGATCGCGAGCACCCAACGGTCGAGCCGCGTGCCGGGCGTGAACTGACGTGCGCGCTCAAGCGCGCGCACGCAGGTCGCCTGCACAAGGTCCTCCGCCGTCGACCTGTCACGCGAGAGGACGAGACCGTAACGCCATAGCCGCGAAAGCAGCTGTGGCAATTCGGCTCTCACGATCTCTTCGGAGCGTTCCACTGCCTCACCAGCAAATTTCGACGGCGCGTCTTCTTCTTCGCCATTCGTAGCACCAATGAGGCCCGCCGCGACGTGGCCTTCGTTCACGTCGGCTTGTGAGGAGCGGTAGCGCGAACGGCGCAAAGCGCGAGGTCCTGAGACCCCGCGCCTGCATTCGGCTGGCGGCAGTTGGATCGGCGGCAAGCCCGGTCTTCGTTCCTAGCTCTGGTCAGGCTTGCCGGCGATCGCCTTAGCAAGGTCCTGATATTGCTCGCAGGTCGTGCCGCAGACGTTCGCGACCTTAACCAGTTCCGCCTTGGCGAGATCGAGCTTGCCCTTCTCGGCGTAGGCTTCACCGAGATATTCGTGCGTGTCGACGTTGTTCGGATTAAGCGTGAGCGCCCTCTGGTAATAGGCGAGCCCGGCGTCGTAGTTCCCCATCTTGCGCGTCGAATATCCGATCATCGTCAGCACCATCGAATCCTGGTTCTTCACAGCTTCGAGGGCGTCGAGCGCTTCCTGGTAGCGCCCGGCGAGCGCGAGATTGCGGCCCTGGGCGTAGAGCGTCTTGTCGTCCATGTTGCTAGACGTCGCTTTCACGCACTGGCTCTTCTGGGCACTCCAGACGTAGCCCTTCAAGCAGGTCGGCGTGCTGGCGCCGCTGCTGCCGCTTCCGCCGCCACTTGCGGCGAAGGCGAGGGTGCCGCCGAGCGAGAGCCCGCCGGCGAGAAGAATGAGAATTGCTGTCGAGGACTTCCGGTCTTTGATCATGGCTTGCTCCGAGTGGGCGGCACCGACGGACGGTGCACACAGCGCCATGAACACCGGGGACTCTTCTCTATTCGGCTTCGCTCCGCTTCGATCTGTCACAACACTGTGAGAGATGCGTGCAGTGACGCTCCGCGAATTACACCCGTTTCGATCGGGGGCCGCGCGGCTTCGCCTTCTTCACGCGGCTTTCGACGCGCGGCCTCTCGATCAGCTTGGCGCCCGCAACGCCGTAGCCGCCGAAGGCCTTCAGCGTCTCCGCGATGGCGGAGTCCGGCAGGATCACCGGGCCGCCCGCAAGCAGCAGGGCGTGATAGTACTGCTTCGCGATCGTCTCAAGCTCGACTGCCCGCCACATCGCTTCGTCGAGGTCGCGGCCGAGTGCGATCATGCCGTGGTTGGCGAGAAGGCAGCCGGTACGGCCGTCGAGCGCCTTCACGGCGTTCTCGGCGAGCGCCTTCGTCCCGTAGGTCGCGTAGTCGGCGACACGCACGTCGTTCGCGCCGAAGGCCGCGACCATATAATGGCAGGCGGGGAATCGGCCTACGTGCGATGGCAAGCACGGTGGCGAAGGTCGAATGCGTGTGCACGATAGCGCCGATCTCCGGCCGTGCCATCAGGATATCGAGATGGAAGCGCCATTCGGTCGAGGGCAGGCGAGGGCCGTCATAGGCGCCGTATTCGCCGTCGATCTCGAAGGCGGCGATCATTGCCGGCGTCATGCTGTCATAGGGAATCGATGTCGGCGTAATCAGCATGCGGCCGCCCAAGCGCGCAGAGATGTTGCCGGACGTGCCCTGGTTCAGGCCCGCGGCGTTCATCCAACGCGCCTTCGCAATGATGGCTTCGCGCAGCTTCTTTTCGGTTCTGTCCAACCAAACGCTCCCGTCCGCACGCGGAGGCCACCCACCTCCCTCATGCTGAGGTGCACCCATTCCGCCCCTCGAGGCTCGCTCCGCTCGCACCTCAGGATGAGGGCGGAATGGAGCCTCGAAGCACGTGGCGAGGGACCGGAATGCACTTAGCGAAGCGCGCGCGCAAGCGGATGATATGCGAAGCGCACTAAGCGCGATGCGGCAAACGGTTGCGGCGGCCGGACCGACCGGCGAGATTGCGCAGCCTCCTGGATCGTTTGATTCGCATGACGACAGCCAGTCCCGCGCTTGGACGCTTCTCTTGGGCGCTCTACGACTGGGCGAATTCGCCCTTCGCCACGCTCATCGTCACCTTCATTTTTCCCGCCTACTTCCAGGCTGGGATCGTCAGGGACGCGGTGCACGGTCAGGCTCTTTGGGGTTACACGATCGCCGGAAGCGGGCTCGTGATCGCGGTCGTGGCGCCGATCCTCGGCGCGATCGCCGACGCCGCCGGGCGGCGGAAGCCGTGGATTCTCGTCTTCACCGGCGTCTGCGCGGTGTGCTCAGCGCTTCTCTGGTTCGCGACGCCGACTTCGGCCGCGATCGGCTTCAGCATCGCATGCGTCGTCGTCGCCAATATCGGGTTTGAGTTCGGCATCGTCTTCAACAACGCCATGCTGCCCGACATCGTGTCGGAGGAACGGCTGGGAAGGCTCTCGGGCTGGGCCTGGGGGTTCGGCTATGCCGGCGGGCTCGCCGCGCTTTCTGTGGCGCTCTTCGTTTTCATCTGGCCAAAGCCGCCGCTCTTCGGGCTCGACGCTGCAACGGCGGAGCCCGTCCGAATGACGGGTCCGCTCGTGGCCTCCTGGCTATTGCTCTTCTCCATCCCGCTCTTCCTTTTCACGCCCGACCGGCCGTCGCGCGGTGTCCGGCTCGGCGCGGCGCTGCGCGGCGGGCTAGCGGAGCTTGGAACGACGCTCGCCGGCTTGCCGCGGAACCGCAGGCTCGCGCTCTTCCTCATCGCCCACATGATCTATTCCGACGGACTGATTACGCTCTTTGCGATTGGCGCCGTCTATGCGGCGGGCGAGTTCGGCCTCAGTCTCACGGAAGTGACCGTCTTCGGTATCGTCCTCAACGTGGCGGCCGGCGCCGGAGCAGCCACCTTCGCATGGCACGACGACCGGCTCGGATCGAAGCGCGTCATCGTGATCGCGCTTGTCGGCCTTGTCACTGCCTCGCTCCTTGCCGTTGCGGCGCGCAGTGTCACGGCGCTCTGGATCGCGGGCATCCTGATCGGCTTCTTCGTCGGGCCGGCGCAGTCGGCAAGCCGCTCGCTGATGGCCCGACTCACGGAGCCGGAGAAGCGCGCCGGCGCCTTCGGGCTCTACGCGCTCTCAGGCAGGGCGACTTCTTTTTTCGGCCCGGCGCTTGTTGCATCCGTCACCGCGGCGAGCGGCAGTCAGAGGGCCGGTATGGCCACCATCATTGCCTTCTTCGCGATTGGCTTGGTGCTGCTTCTTCCCGTCCGCGAGCCGGGACGGTGACGAAGTGGAGGCCACCCAATGTTCCTCATGCTGAGGCGCTCCGCAAAGCGGAGCCTCGAAGCACGCGTTTGAGGGCATCCAGAGCTCTCTGGAGCGTCCTTCGAGGCTCGCGCCCTTCGGGCGCTCGCACCTCAGGATGAGGTGATGGGTGAAAGGACGCTCCGAACGAGCGGCTACGCCTTCACGATGCGGTCGCGGTTCTTCTTGACGTCGTGGGTGGCGTTGCGCGTGTCGACGACGAGTGGTGCGGCGGCGACGAGCGCCTCCCAGTCGATGCCATCGTGGTTTGTCACGATCAGCGCCAGGTCGTAGCCGGCGGCGTCGGAAAGCGGGACGGAGCGACGGCCGGCGAGCGCGCCGTGCTCGCGCGTCGGGCCGATCACCGGGATGAACGGATCGTGGTAGTCGGTCTTTGCGCCGCGCCCTTCCAGAAGCTCGATGATCCTGAGTGCCGGGCTCTCGCGCATGTCATCGACGTTCTTCTTGTAGGCGATGCCGACAACGAGAACGCGCGCGCCGTTCAGCCCCTTGCCGGTCTTCGTGTCGAGCGCGGCCGCGACGCGGTCGATCACGACCTTGGGCATCGCCGTGTTGATCTCGCCGGCAAGCTCGACGAAGCGCACCGGCACCTCGAACTCGCGCGCCTTCCAGGTGAGATAGAAGGGGTCGATCGGGATGCAGTGCCCGCCGAGGCCGGGGCCTGGATAGAAGGCCATGAAGCCGAAAGGCTTCGTCTTCGCCGCGTCTATCACCTCCCAGACGTCGATCCCCATCGCGTCGTAGACGAGCTTCAGCTCGTTCACGAGAGCGATGTTGACGGAGCGGAAGATGTTCTCGGTGAGCTTCACCGCCTCGGCCGTGGCGGTGCTCGAGACCGGCACCAGCCGGTCGATGAACTGGCCGTAGAGCGCGGCAACGGCTTGAGCCGCCTTCGGTCCTTCGCCGCCCACGACCTTCGGGATGCGCGTCGTGCCGAACTCGATGTTGCCGGGGTCCTCGCGCTCCGGCGAATAGGCGATGAAGATTGTCTCCTCGGAGCGCAGGCCGCTTCGCTCCAGGATCGGCTTCAGCACTTCCGCGGTGGTGCCCGGATAAGTGGTCGATTCGAGCACGACGAGCTGGCCGGCGTGGAGGTGCGGCACCAGGCTCTCGGCGGTGGAGACGATATAGGAGAGATCGGGCTCGCGATTGCGGTTGAGCGGGGTCGGAACGCAGATCAGGATCGCGTCGGCGGCGGCGAGCCTCGAAGCGTCGGCGGTCGCCTCGAAGCCCTTCCCGCGCATCTCCGCGACGCTCTCATCTGAGATATGCTTGATGTAGGAGTGGCCGGAATTGAGCTTTTCGGCCTTCGCCGGGTCGACGTCGTAGCCGATGACGCGATGGCCGGTGCCGGTCAGAGCGCGCGAGAGCGGCAGGCCTACGTAGCCGAGCCCGATCACGGCGACGATGGCCTTTCGGCTCCCGATCCGCGCAATCAGCGTGTCGAAGTTGGCGTCGGCCGCTCTCTGCGCGACATGGTCCTGCATGTTGAAAGCTTCCCGAGTGGTGCCTCTCGCTTCAGCGGAGAATCGCCGGCGGAGTCGAATCGGCTGCTTCTCATGTCCTGCCGGAAAGGAGGGCGGCTAACTGGTCCCGGCTCATCGCCGGCGTCTGCGCGATCTCAGCAAATCCTGGATGCCGTTGGTCGACGGGGCGCGCGTAGATCACGCCAAGCGCGGTCGGCTCGTCGCCACTGCCGAGGCTCGCGAGCGCGGCAGCGCGAGGGAGATTTGTCTCGTCGTGGCGCGCCACGGCCTCAAGCGGCGCGTCGACGCCGACGTGCACCACGCGGAAGCGGCACGCGCCCTCGTCGAAGACGAGGCCTTTGTCCTTGGCCTTGCCGAAAAGCATCGGCTCGCCATGCTTGAGCCTGATCCCTGCTTCGGGCGCCGTCGCCTTCTCGCCGAGCGGCCCGAAGGCGCCGTCGTGATAGATGATGCAGTTCTGCAGAATCTCCACGAGCGATGCGCCCGTGTGCGCGTGCGCCCGGACCAGGATTTCAGGCATATGGTCCTGCATGGAATCGACGGTGCGCGCGACGAAGGAGCCGCCGGCGCCGAGCGCGAGAAGCGCTGCATTGACGGGGCGCTCGATCGAGCCACCCGGCGTCGAAGGCGAGCGCGTGCCGATCGGCGAGGTCGGCGAATACTGGCCCTTGGTCAGCCCATAGATCGCATTGTTCAGAAGCAGAAGGTTCAGGTCGACGTCGCGCCGCAGAGCGTGGATCAGATGATTGCCGCCGATTGAAAGGAAGTCGCCGTCGCCGCCGACCACCCAGATATCGAGGTTGGGATTGGCGAGCTTCACACCGGTCGCCACCGCGGGCGCGCGGCCGTGGATCGTGTGAAAGCCGTAGCTTGCGATGTAGTAGGGGAAGCGCGCGGCGCAGCCGATGCCGGAAATGAACACGACCTCGTGCGGCGGGCGTCCGATCTCGGCGAGCGCGGCGCGCGCGCCCTTCAGGATCGCGTAGTCGCCGCAGCCAGGGCACCAGCGGACCTCCTGGTCGGAGGTGAAGTCCTTCGACGAAAGCGGCATCACGTTCATTGCACGCGCCCCCTGAGCCGCGCGGAGAACTCAGCCTCCAATGTGGAGACGAGGAACGGCCGGCCGCTGATCTGCGTCACCGGCTCGATCGGCAGAAGATATCGCGCGCGAAGCATGGCAGTAAGCTGGCCCGTGTTCATCTCGACGCACACGATCTTCTTGTAGCGCTTCAGGATCGCTTCGAGCCCGGCGGGGAGGGGCGCGAGCTGACGCAGATGAAGATGCGCCACGGCGTGGCCGGTTCCCTCAAGATCGCGCACCGCTTGGCGGATCGGGCCGAAGGTCGAGCCCCAGCCGATGACCAGGAGGTCACCCGTCTTCGGTCCCTCATGAATGAGCGCACGGTCGTTGCGCTCGGCAACGCGCGCGATCTTCTCGGCTCTTAGCCGCACCATCTGCTCGTGATTGTCGGGGTCGTAGGAGATGTTGCCGCTGACGGCGTCCTTCTCCAGGCCCCCGATCCGGTGCAGGAGGCCGGGCGTGCCCGGCGCGATCCATTGCCGGCCGAGCGTGTCGGGGTCGCGCGTGAAGGCGGTGATCGGATTCTCGCCGTTGCCCGTCACGTGCGGCGGGAAGGCGGGAAGCGCATCGACGTCGGGTGTTTCCCAGTCGCTGATCGCGTTCGCAAGATAGGCGTCGGACAGGACGATCACGGGTGTCATCGCTTCGATCGCAATCCGCGCCGCGTCGATGATGATGTCGAAGCAGTCGCCGGGCGTCGCCGGCGCGAGCACCGGAAGCGGCGCTTCGCCGTGGCGGCCGAGCACCGCCATGTCGAGGTCGGACTGTTCCGGCTTGGTCGGCATGCCGGTCGAGGGTCCGGCGCGCTGCACGTCGATGACGACGAGCGGCAGCTCGGCAGTGACCGCGAGGCCGAGCGCTTCCGTCTTCAAAGAGAGGCCCGGACCGGAAGATGCGGTGAAGCCGAGCCCGCCGGCATAGGAAGCGCCGATCGCGGCGCAGGCGGCGGCGATCTCGTCCTCCGCCTGGAATGTTCGGACGCCCGCCTTCAGTTTGGCGAGCGCATGAAGGAGCGCCGAGGCGGGCGTGATCGGATAGGAGCAATAGAAGACCGGCCTTCCGGAGAGCGCCCCCGCCGCGGCGACACCGAGCGCCATGGCGTCGGTACCTGAAACCATGCGCGAGCGGTTCGAGCGTGCATGCGCCTTGTCGAGGTCGACGACCTCGGGGATCGCAAGCTCCATGGTCTCGCCGTAGGCGTAGCCGGCCTTGAGCGCTGCGAGGTTGCCGCCGAGGAGCGCCGGTTCCTTGGCGAAGCGCCGCTCAATCCAGGCGACCGTCGCGTCGGGCGACTGGCCACAGAGCCAGAGCGACAGGCCGAGCGCCCAGAAATTCTTGGCGCGGGTTCCATCCTTGCGGCCGAGACCGAACGCGGCGACCGACTCAAGCGTGCGTTGCGTGACCGCGATCGGGATCGCGCGATAGGGTGCCGCGCCGCTGTCGTCGACGGGCGTCGCCGCGAGCCCCGCCTTCATGAAGGCGCGCTCGTTGAAGGCGCCCTCATCGTAGACGACGGTGCCGCCGGGCTTCAGGAACTGGATGTTGGTGACGAAGGCCGCCGGGTTGAAGGCGACGAGCACGTCGGCCTCGTCGCCCGGGGTCAGAACCTCACCCGCGCCGAACTGCACCTGGTAGGCGGAGACGCCGAAAGTGGTGCCGGCCGGCGCGCGGATCTCGGCCGGGAACTCCGGCAGCGTCATCAGGTCGGCGCCTTCTGCCGCAGCGGCCGTCGCGAACTGGTGACCGGCGAGTTGCACGCCGTCGCCGGAATCGCCGGCGAAACGGACGACGAGCGCTGTCCGGTGCCTTCTGGCGGCGGCTTTCGGGCGCGCTGCCTGTCGTTCGGTGGTGTCACCGAGGCTCATGGGTTCCGTCGCCGCCTCCGGCTGTTCGCGTTCGTCTGGAGCTGATGGGTCAGGGCGTGCCGATTGCCCGCTTGCGGGCGGCCGATATCACGGGATGCCGATGTTTGGCCAGACGGCGGTGAATTTCGTCAATCGGAGTGCCTGGCGCAAGGCGCGTGCCTCCTCAGCATTTCCCGGATTTGAGCATGTTTTTTCATGTCCGTCAGAATTGTGGCAACCCCGCCGAGCGTCTTTCCTACCGCACGCGCGAGATGGACTTGTGATTTAGCGTGCGGTGCAACAATATATCGCGGTTGGGGGCTCGACGCGCCGATCCGAGACAAAGATGCCGGCAGTTGATGCTCGCGCAAGTCAGGCCGCCCCTCGACAGGAACACCATCGGCCGTTAGGGCCTGAGGATCGCGGCGAGGTGAAAAATGAGCAACAAGACGGCCACGCTCACAATCGGCAACGAGAGCTGGGACTTCGACATCCTCGACGGCACGACCGGCCCACAGGTCATCGACATCAGCAAGCTCTACGCAAAGACCGGCCGCTTCACGTTCGACCCTGGTTTTACTTCGACCGCCTCCTGCTCCTCGTCCATCACCTTCATCGACGGCGACGAGGGGATCCTGCTCTACCGCGGCTATCCGATCGACGAGTTGGCGGAGAAGAAGACGTTTCTGGAGGTCGCCTACCTGCTGCTTTATGGCGAGCTGCCGACTCCTGAGCAGAAGGACGACTTCGACTACCGCGTGACGCGCCACACCATGATCCATGAGCAGATGGCGCGCTTCTTCAGCGGCTTCCGCCGCGACGCGCATCCGATGGCGGTCATGTGCGGCATCGTCGGCGCGATGTCGGCCTTCTATCACGACTCGACCGACATCAGCGATCCGTATCAGCGCATGGTCGCCTCGATCCGCATGATCGCGAAGACGCCGACGATCGCGGCGAACGCCTTCAAATATTCGATCGGGCAGCCTTTCATCTACCCGAAGAACAGCCTCGACTACGCGTCGAACTTCCTGCGCATGTGCTTCGCGGTGCCGTGCGAGGACTACGAGGTGAACCCGATCCTCGCGCGTGCGATGGATCGCATCTTCATCCTGCATGCCGACCACGAGCAGAACGCCTCGACCTCGACGGTCAGGCTTGCGAGCTCGTCGGGCGCCAATCCTTTCGCCTGCATCGCGGCCGGTATCGCGAGCCTCTGGGGCCCTGCGCATGGCGGCGCGAACGAAGCGGCGTTGCAGACCTTCGCCGAGATCGGCAGTAAGGAGCGCATCCCGCAATACATCGCGAAGGCAAAAGACAAGAACGATCCGTTCCGCCTCTCCGGCTTCGGCCACCGCGTCTACAAGAGCTACGATCCGCGCGCCACGGTGATGCAGAAGACCTGCCACGAGGTGCTGAACGAGCTTGGCGTCAACGACCGGCTGCTTGAGGTCGCGATGGAGCTCGAGCACGTGGCGCTCACCGACGAATATTTCGTCGAGCGCAAGCTCTACCCGAACGTCGACTTCTATTCCGGCATCACGCTTCGCGCGCTCGGCTTCCCCGACAACATGCTGACCGTGCTCTTCGCTGTTGCGCGCACAGTCGGCTGGGTCGCGCAGTGGAACGAGATGGTGGAGGACGAGACGCAAAGGATCGGCCGTCCGCGCCAGCTCTATACCGGCTCGACCGAAAGGCACGTGCCGTAGGGGCGCGTTTCGCTTTTCCGCGCGCCCTGCGTTAAGCTCGCACGATGAACGTCTTCGTCTGCGATCCGGTTCGCACGCCGATCGGCCGTTACGGCGGCGCGCTTTCGCGCGTCCGCACCGACGATCTCGCCGCCATCCCGATCCGCGCGCTTATTGAGCGCCACCCTTCGATCCGCGAGGCGGTCGACGAGGTCTATCTCGGCTGCGCGAACCAGGCAGGCGAAGACAACCGCAATGTCGCGCGCATGGCGCTGCTTCTCGCGGGGCTCCCTGAAAGTGTGCCCGGCGCCACGTTGAACAGGCTCTGCGCTTCCGGGCTCGACGCGATCGGCGCGGCGGCTCGGGCGATTCGCGCCGGCGAGATCGACCTTGCGATTGCCGGCGGGGTGGAATTGATGTCGCGCGCGCCCTTCGTGATGGGGAAGGCGGCAGAGGCATTCCAGCGCAGCGCCGAGGTCTACGACACGACGATCGGTTGGCGCTTCATCAACCCGCTGCTCAAGCAGCAATACGGTGTCGACTCGATGCCGGAGACCGGCGAGAACGTGGCGCAGGATTTCCGGGTGAGCCGCGCCGACCAGGACGGCTTCGCGCTCCGCTCGCAAGCGCGCACGGCCGCGGCCGTCGCCGCTGGCCGCTTCGACGACGCGATGATTGCGGTCGACGTGCCGTCGCGGAAGGGGCCGCCAACGAGCGTGACCGCGGACGAGCATCCGCGCCCCGACACGACGATTGAAGCGCTCGCCAAGCTGAGGCCGATCGTGCGAGAGGGCGGGACGGTCACCGCCGGCAATGCGTCCGGCGTCAATGACGGGGCAGCGGCGATGATCCTCGCGTCGGAGGCAGCGGTTGCGCAGCACGGATTGACGCCGCTTGCGCGCGTGCTCGGCATGGCCTCGGCGGGCGTGCCGCCGCGCATCATGGGGATCGGCCCGGTGCCGGCCGTCGGCAGGCTCAGCGAGCGGCTCAAGATGAAGGTGCCGGACTTCGACGTCGTGGAGCTGAACGAGGCCTTCGCCAGCCAGGCGCTCGCCTGCCTCCGGCAGCTCGGCCTTCCCGACGACGCCGAGCACGTCAACCCGAACGGCGGTGCGATCGCGCTTGGCCATCCGCTCGGGATGTCGGGCGCGCGCATTGCGGGCGCCGCCGTGCGCGAGGTCAATCGCCGCGCCGGTCGCTACGCGCTTGCAACGATGTGCGTCGGCGTGGGGCAGGGCGTGGCGATGGCTTTCGAGCGGGTGGAATAGGGCGCCTGACGCTCTGGAAGCACGCTAAGCGGCGATGGATTTGCCGGGCCGTTCCTTCGCTTCCGCGAATTTCCGCGCGCGCTTGAGAGTCAGCGCGAAGGTGTAGGTCGGTTCCATCCGCCAGTCGGCGGGCGGCGCGATCCGCTCCGGCTCCATGTGGGCGAGGTAGGCGAAGAGGATCAGCGCGTCCTCGCGTTTCGCGTCGACACGGCAGCGCTTGATGAGCGCCGCGAGACGCTTTCCCCGCTCGCCCTCCGCGAGGCCGGCTTCGGCGAGGATGCGCGGGTAGGTGCGCTCCTTGAAGAAGATGGCACGGGCGCTTGCGTCGAGCCGCTTCGCTTCCTCTGCGGTGATCGCCTTGAGCTTCAGGAAGCGCTCGATCGTCGCCTCGACATTGACCAGCGCCTCCGTCAGCGGCAGGTAGGCGAGCTCTTCCGGCGCGTGCAGCTGTGCCACAGCCGCGTCGTCTTCGAGCGCGCCGCTGCGATAGCGCTCGAAAACCGCGCCCACTCCGGTCATCCCGAAATCGGCGCATTCGGCGGCGCGGAGTGCGCCCATACTCGCCGCGCCGAAGACCTGCGCACCGTTTTCAAGCGCGAACAGAATCTCCTTGTGCCACGGCGCGGCCCTGTCCTCGTAGAGGCCGTCAATGAGACCGATGACCGTGGCGCCTTCGAGCACGGCGCGGGTGATGTCCCCCTGTGCTGCGGGACCGCGCCGGTCGATGCTTGCGAGATCCCCCTGCCGATCGGCAGACCAATCGGCGCCGTGCAGACTTGGGCCGGCGAACAAGACTTTCATCGCATCCCCATCATGAAGGTCAGAGCGCGACGACCGAAGCGCTGGCGGCGGTTGCCGGGCGGATTCTCAAGCTCAGGCACGACAACCTTCGCGACCGCAAAGCCCTCGCCGACGTCGAGCGGGACGGCGACTACAGCGCGGACGCCGACATCGCGCAGCTTGCTGAGCATGAAGGCGAGGTTGGCCTCGCTGCCGGGCTCGTCGGCTCTAACCGCACGCCGCGCCGGCTTGGCCACGAGGTAGGGTTTCAGATCCGCCTTGAGCTGAGTGTGGTAGAGGTCCGGGTCGAAGTCGTCGCGCGCGCCGGTGATCGAGGTGACGCGGCTTTGCGCAGCCTCGGTGATGGCGCGGATCGCCGCGCGGGCGAGGGATGGGTGACAGCCGGACCCGCTCGACAGGTCGAAGTGCTTCCAGTGCTGCTCAAAGCCGTCGGGCCTCGGCGCGATGATCGCGAAGGCGACCGGCACACCGACGTCGCTGGTGATATCGAAGAGGCGCACGCGGAACCCGGCGCGGTCAACCTGCGCGACGAGCGTGTCGACGGCTTCGTCTTCAAGCGAGGCGGGGTCGACGCAGCGGTCTAACACGTCTGCGTCGGAGAGGAACTGCCAGAGCACGCTTGCATCGCGCTCGATCCGCTCGCAAAGGCCGTGCACGACGGCTTCGAGCAGGATGTTGCCGGAAGCAAGCCCGTCGGTCGATTGCCAATAGCGGGCCCTCCCGCCAACAGGTGCGGACGCGAGCACGACGGCCTCGGCCGGCACCCAGGCCGTCCTATCCTGCAGAAGATCGTAGCCCTCGACCCAGGCAACCGGCTCGTCGTCAGCGAGTGGCTTCTGGCCGCGCGCTACGAGGTTTGCGCAAGGCAGCGCGCGCTCGCCCGCGGCGGCGAGCTCCTGCATCGACGCGATTCGGGTTTCGAAGGCGGGACGCTCGGCAGTCGCAACCTCGGCCGCTTCCATGACGGCAGAGGCCTGCGCGGCCGCATTGCTCAGTCCCTTGCCCTGGCTGACAGCCAGCGTCTTCGAGTTCGGACGAACTGCCATCCAGACCGGGATTCCGATGCAGTCAAGGCCGGTCACATCCGCAAGGCGCGTAATGCCGAAACGGGCGAAGTTCTGACGCATGTGCGCCACGGTCTCGGTGGCGCGGCGCAGCCGATCGGAATTTTCTTCGGCTGCACCGCGCTTCGTAAGTAGCGCGATCTCCGCACTCAGACTCTCAGGAATTCGCGCTGCTTGCATGTCAGCGGCTCAGCGGCTCGGGAAGTACTGGTGCGAGGCCGCGCCAGACCGTGTCTTCGCCGCGACCGCGAAGTCAACGCCCTCGCGGTAGAGGTTGTGCGACGCCGCGTCGGAACGTGCCGTCCCGGCTGCCGCAAAGTCGACGCCGTCACGGTAGAGGTTGTGCGACGCCGCGTCGGAACGTGCCGTCCCGGCCGCCGCGAAGTCGACGCCATCGCGGTGTACTGATGCGACGCCGCGTCGGAACGCGCCGTCCCGGCTGCCGCGAAGTCGACGCCATCGCGGTAGTCCTGATGCGACGCCGCGTCGGAACGCGCCGTCCCGGCTGCCGCGAAGTCGACGCCATCGCGGTAGTACTGATGCGACGCCGCGTCGGAACGCGCCGTCCCGGCTGCCGCGAAGTCGACGCCATCGCGGTAGTACCTGATGCGACGCTGCGTCGGAACGCGCCGTCCCGGCTGCCGCGAAGTCGACGCCGTCGCGATAGAGGTTGTGCGAAGCCGCGTCGGAACGCGTGCTCGCCTCTGCCGCAATGTCAACACCGCTGCCTTCCTGATCGACGTCGAAGGCGTCGGTCTGCTCGACAGTGCCCGCATCGAGGTCGGCGACCCACATCGAGCCGTCCTTCGCCAAGCGGAAAAGAACAATGTTCGTCATCAGCATTTCTCCTCTTCAGTTCTCTCCAAATCGGCGCAATACGCTGCCTCCACGCGCAGGCCCTATCGAGCCTGGAGTGCAAACACCGTGCTTGCTTCGGGGGCGGAGTGCGGCCGCTTTCAGGACAGCGTGGCCACACGGCCTGTCTCTTCGCTCTGGTCGTCTTGTCGCTCGGAGCCGTTGCTTTGATCGATCTACGGTCTCCAGCGAATTGACATGAGGTCTCCTCTGTCTCAGTCCACCTCAGTTGAACCCGGCTTCACGCAAACCCTGCTCGTATCGGCGCGCGAAATCCGGATCGCGAATGGGCAAGATCGAAAGCCAGGCTTTGACGCTGAAATCGGGGTGGATGTCCTTCGCCTTGAGGACGTACTCCATCGCCTCTTTGCGATTGCCAAGCATCGCCCATGACGCGGCGATCAGCCGGTAAGCGGGGCTCTGGTCGCGCATGCGGGACATGCAAGCGATAGCGTCGTCGTAACGCTCGAGTTGGAAGTTCACATCGCCGGCCGTCCACCAGTAACGGTCCGGTCCGAGCGGATTGAGCTCAATTGCCCGGTTGATCTTTTGCAGCGCCGTCGACGCGTCGCAGGAATGCTGCAGTGCGTCGGCGTAGTCGGCGAGAAGGTCGGCATATTGCGGGTTGCGGCGCTCCCCGTGGCTGAAGGCCGCGAGGCTTTCATCGAACCGGCCGGCGTAGATGTTGCATAGGCCAAGGTCCCGATAACCGCGCGCGTCTTCCGGGTCGATCTCCAATGAGCGGACGGCTAGATGCCGGGCTTCGCTCAGGAGATCTTGGTCACCGCGCGCCATCAGCAGCCACTCGATGTGGAACGTGTGCGCTAGCCCGCTGAGCGCCGGAACAAAATCCGGGTAGCTGCTGAGCGACGCCTTGAATGCGCGACGCGCCCTCCTGACGCTTGGAAGGTCGAGCGTGCGCAAGAGCTTCTGCCCGATCAGGAACAGGTGGTAGGCGGTCGGGTCGTGCTCGACATCGTATTTGCTGAGCTCGATCCGCTCGATCGTGTTGACGAGAAGCGAGACGATTTGTACCGACAGCTCGCGGTATTGCCGAGCCATGTTCTCGCGATTGAACGCGTATCGCTCGACCCAGAGAATGTCACGGCTGACAGCATCGACCAGTCGCACTGCAAGTTGCGGCTCACCGTCGTGATTTTGCAGCTTCGTTTCGATGACGTAGTCGATATTGAAATTGCGAAGGAGCGCCTTCTTGCCGCTTCGACCGATCTCCCAGGCCGTATGCGGAGCGACGACTGAGAGCGACTTCGAGCGGCACAGACCGATCGTCACGTCCTCGATGAGCGAGCCCGCGAGCTGGTGCTGAAGATCCTGGCCGCCGGCGGCGATGGGTGGCAGGATGGTTATGCGCGGTATCCCGGCCCGGCCCGAGAAGATGGCACTTTGTTCGCCGTCTTCCGCAGCCGTGCTCAGATGGCCGCGCGTTGCCGGCACGGGCTCCAATCGCGGCGTCTTGGCACTGATGTCGCGCCTCTCCGCCGGTACGGGGGCGTTGGCGGCCTGCTCCGGCAGCAACGAGCGGAACAGCTCGGCCGTCGCGGCGTCCGGTTCCACGCCGAGGTCGTAGCGCAGGCGCTTCTCAAGCCCAAGATAGACATCCTTGACGTGCGCCGGCTCGCGCTCCTCGGCGAAGAGCCGCATCAATGTGCGGTGGCCGGTCTCGTGTACAATCGACCTCGATCAGCCGGCGTGCCGCAACGCGGAGCAACATTTGTCCGCATCCGGAGCTGCGGCCTCCAAGCGTGACGCGACAGCGCTGGTAAACACGTCGCGGAGCTTCGTGCGCTGCACCTGCAGCCATTCGCGCGCTTCCGTTTCTTCAAGAACCAAACCCTCAACTAGGTCTCCGCGATAGACGTCGCAGAGGCTCGCAAGGTCGGCCGAGCCTCCCCCGCCGACGGTCTTCAGGAACCAGCCGAGATCTGTCTCTGCCGTGCGGGCCAGCCGCACATGGTTTCGCTCCTCCTGGATGAGCTCCACACCATATTCCCGCTGCCGCAGACGCACACGGAGGAGAAACTTGCGAAGGTTCGCGGCCGCGGTCTTGGCGTC
The DNA here is from genome assembly GCA_963761005.1 of uncultured Alphaproteobacteria bacterium. GTDB lineage: Bacteria > Pseudomonadota > Alphaproteobacteria > Rhizobiales > Afifellaceae > DASWJZ01. The sequence goes on along the minus strand of CAVXFK010000007.1, from coordinate 986 downwards.
GGCGCCGCCCCAGAAAAACTGCCGAAGCGCGGTCCGCGAAACTGGCGCGTTGCCGCCCGCCAGGATCAAATAGGCTGCGAGCGCAAACGTCTTGACAGGCACCGGAACCGGCCGGCCCTCATGATCGAGAAGCGCTGGCGGACCGAAAAGTGAAAGCCTGCATGACATGCAGAACCGGTCTCCGAGTCGCGACGTTCAGCCGCCGTTGTCCGATCCCTCGCGAGCCAACACGCCCCGGGGGATATTGCCACGTAAACGATAGTGAGACGTTAACCATGTGTAAATTGATCCAGGCCGGTCGGTGCCCGGGGGTTGTCACGGTTGCGCCACGCCTGGGCACGCTCGGGGCACGCGCCTCTCTCTCTTTATTCCGCGAACAGCGAGGAGCGGACGAGGCCCATGGATCGAACCTATACCGTCCTTCTCAACCGCGGAGGTGCAACGCCGCGCTACCACTTCGGTCGGAGCGTACTCGGGCAACCGCTTGAATCTCCGTCACGATTCCTGAGCGAGCCGCCGCGTCCGGCGATCCACCGCGAGAAGCTCACAGCACAGGAGTTGCAGGAGCTGGCGGCGGAGCCGGATTTCATTGCGGCCGCCGAGGTCATGTCGACGCGGCTGCTCTCGCCGGTGGCGGCAGCGAATTTCGATCCCGCTACCGCAGGTGTTGAGGGGACGCGCCGGCGGCAGTCTGGGGAATAGCCGCGGTCGGAGCCGACCGCTCGAAATATACCGGGGCGGATGTGACGGTCGCGCTCCTCGACACAGGCATCGACGCGGCCCACCCGGCGTTTCGCAACATCAGCCTCGTTGAGAAGGATTTCACCGGCCTCGGTAACGGCGATGCAGACGGGCACGGCACGCACTGCGCGGGGGTCGTTTTCGGCCGCAACGTCGACGGCGTGCGGATTGGGGTGGCGCCGGGCGTGCGCTGCGCGCTGATCGGCCGCGTGCTCGCATCCGAAGGCGGCAACTCCGACATGTTG
>CAVXFK010000006.1:0-41209 GCA_963761005.1 uncultured Alphaproteobacteria bacterium | reverse complement strand
CCATCGTCAATGCCTCGGTCTGGTCGTGTGTCACGTAGATCGTCGTGTTGCCGAGCATCTTGTGGAGCTTGGCGATTTCGACCCGCATCTGCACACGCAATTCCGCGTCGAGGTTGCTGAGCGGCTCATCGAAGAGAAACACCTTTGGATTCCGAACGATAGCCCGTCCGATGGCGACGCGCTGGCGCTGCCCCCCTGAAAGCTGGGCCGGCTTTCGCTGTAGATACTCCTCGAGCCGCAGGATGCTGGCCGCCCGCGCCACCTTTTCGGCGATCTCGGCTTTGGGTCGATGCGTCATGCGCAAACCGAAGCTCATATTGTCTGCTACGGTCATGTGCGGGTAGAGCGCATAGGACTGGAACACCATCGCTACGCCGCGATCTGCGGGCTCGTCGTCGGTGACGTTGCGCTCGCCGATAATGATCTGGCCAGACGAGGTTTCCTCAAGGCCGGCGATCATGCGCAACAGGGTGGACTTGCCGCAGCCCGATGGCCCCACGAACACGCAGAACTCGCCCTCCTCGATCACCAACGAGACGTCCCGGATAACCTCGGTCGCTCCGAAGCTCTTGTTGACCTGTTGCAGTTCAACGCGCGCCATCGCTAGCCTTTCACTGCGCCCACAGCGATCCCGGAGACGATGCGCCGCTGAAATATGACGTAAAGAACCACGATCGGGGCCGCCGCGATGACGATGCCGGCCGTAAAGAGAGGTATCTGGTCGGAATACTCTCCCTTCAGCGCAGAAATCCCGACCATGAGGGTCCGGTTCTTCTGCATTGTCAGAAGGGCGATCAGAATGTCGTTCCAGCAGTTGAGTGTGTTGATAATCCCGAGCGTCACCAGCGCGGGCATCCCCAAGGGCACCATCACATGCCACCAAACCTGCAGCAGCTTGGCGCCGTCAATCCGCGCCGCCTCGACAAGCTCGCGCGGCAAGCCGGAGTAGAACGCCGTCATCATGTACACCGAGAACGGCAGGAAGAATGCAGTGTAGGAGAGAATCAGCCCGACGTGCGTGTTGATCAGGTGAAGGGCGAGCATCGTGCGCATATAGGGTACGAGCACGACCTGCACGGGGATCATCAGGGAGGAGAGGATTACGACGAAGAAGAAGCGCCGGTAGGGGAAACGTAGCACCGCGAGGGCAAAGCCAGCCATCGACGAGACGATCATCAGCAAGATCACCGCGCCGAGCGTCGCTATCACGGAATTCAGGAAGTACTGGTCCAGATGCGAACGCGTCCACGCCTGCACGAAGTTGTCGAGCGTCGGGTTCGTCGCCAGCCCGAAGCGATCCTGCAGGTAGTCGTGACGGGTCTTGAGCGAGTTGTTGACCGCGAAAAAGATCGGATAGAAACAACTGAGCGCCAACAATCCCATCGGAATTGCCGCGATCCGGAGGGCCAGCCTCTGTCGTTTTCCTGCTCCAGCCACGGCGCCCTCTCAAAGACTAGCGTTGCGTGACATGATGCGGATTTGCAGCCAGGCGAGAATGCTCGTGCAGACAAACAGGATGATAGAGAGAGCCGCTGCATAGGCGGGCTGATTGAGTCGACCCTGCGCGGTCCAGATCAGATACTCGGGCACCGTGGTTGCGGTGCCGGGTCCGCCACCGGTCAGGACATAGATCAGGCCGAACATCGACGTCAGCAGGCCGATGGTTGTGATGACTGTCGAGAACTCAATGATCGGGCGAAGCTCCGGGATGATCACGTGCCACCAGATCTGCCACATCCTGGCGCCTTCCAGCCGCGCTGCCTCGACCATGTCCTTGGGCACCGTTGACAGGCCCGCCAGGAAGATCAGCACACCCATGCCGAAGGTCGACCACGACTGGATGGCGAGTGTCACGGGCAGCGCCGTGGCGGAACGGCCAAGCCAGTCAACGCCGGGAATGCCAAGAGCCTTGAGCAAACTGTTGAAGCTGCCATTGAAGCCGAGGACGACGCTGAAGATGGAGCCGATGATCACGCTCGAAAGGACAACAGGAAAGAAATAGACCGAACGGAAAAACGCACGTCCCGGAACGCCCTGGTCGATGAGGATCGCCAGCAACATCGGAATGGTGACGAAGATGGGCACCGAAATCAGAATTACGCCCGCATTGGCTATGGAAGAGCGGAAGTTCGGATCGTTTAGGGCGCGCAAATAGTTGCCGGCGCCGATGAACTCGCCCGGGCTGGTCGAGGTGGCGCTTGTCAGCGAGATGCCGAAGCCCCAGAGAAGCGGAAAGATACGAAACACAACAACAAGCAGGATAGCCGGCAGCAGGAATATCATGGCGACGCGGGCCTCTGCGCGACGGCTGCGGTGTGAGCGCGAACGGGTGGGTGAGGCTTCGCCGGTCCGAGGCAACGACGTGGCAGTCATGGGCTGGTCACTAAGAAAAGAACGGGGAGCGTCCGAAGCGCTCCCCGCACTTATACCGCTACTTCTGGGGCTTGGCTTGCGCCTGCACCTTGTCGAGCGCCGCTGCCGCTGCGTCGACTGTTGTGTCGCCGTTGAGCAGCAACTGGCTCTGGCGATGCCACTCGTCGAGCTCGGCGGCGGACGAGTTCGCATGGGTCGTCGGCACGGCCCTGTTAGCCAGCCAGCCCATGATCTGCTTGAGGCCAGGGCTGTCGATGCCCGACGTATCGACTTCGGTGTTCGCCGGAACCACGCCGGAATCGTTGACGAGGTAGGACAGCACTTCAGGCGAAGCGAGGATCTTCACGGCATCGAGAGCCAGGTCGATGTTCGGCGAGTCCTTGTTCACGCCGTATCCCACGCCGCCATCAAGCGGGACGCCGGGAGCGCCTTCGTGCTGGTCGGCGGCGACAGTGGGCGAGGGCATCGGATAGACACCGACGTTGTCGACGCCCATGTCCTTCTCGAAGACCTTCCAGTGGGCAACGTTGGAGAGCAGGCCCCAGACGTTGGCTGCCGTCCCCTGTTCGAACAGGGTGAACTCATCCATGAACATCGTCTGCGAGTTGCCGCCTTCCTGGTACCATCCGTTCTTGGACGTGTCGACCCAGGTCTGGAGAATCGCCTTGATCGGCGCATCGGACCAGTGGAGCTTGCCGGCCAGCCAGTCCGCCTGTTGCTGCGCGGTCAGCGACTGGTTCGCCATTTCCGACAGGAAGAACTCGGCCTCATAGCCTTCCTTGTTGGCCATCATGAAGCAGGCTGCCTCGCCCTTTGCCTTGATGGCGTCGCACATCTTGTTCACCTCCGCCCACGTGGTCGGCGGCTTGTTGGGATCGAGCCCTGCGTCCGCGTAGAGTTTCTTGTTGTAGTAGACGACGTGGCCCTGAAGTGTGGTCGGGATGAAGTACAGCTTGCCATCGGGCCCGGTGAAAGCCGATTTTCCCACGAGCTTGGAAATCACGTCGGGCAGCTTGTCGTCGAGCGGGATGAGGGCGCCAACCAGATTCTTTGCCTGGGCGCCGCCGTTGGCCCAGATGACGTCCGGACCGGTCTTGGAAGCAAGGGCGGTGCCCAGCAGAGTGTAGTACTCGGCATCCGGCTGCGACAGCAGGGTGAGCGTGTCCCCTGGATGCGCGGTTTCGAATGCGGCCTTGGCGTGATCGTAGTATGTGGCGTGGGCCGCGTCGTCGACGTTGACGTCCCAAACGGTTATCTCCGCCGCCAACGCGGGTGAAGCAACCAGCATGGTCGCAAGGGCGGCCGCTACTTTCAGTTTATCCATGTCATTTCCTCCTGTTGTCGACTTAGCTTTTCGCTTCATCCCCGCTGCACGGCGAGTTTCGGCGCGTGGCCGACGCGGGGATTGAAGGGCGGCGTACCGAGGTCCTCCCTCGGAAGCAGTTGCGGCCGCGACCATTCGCGGCGGGCGCTGTCGGAAAGCACGAGTCCGTGGCCCGGACGATCGGGCGCGTAAGCCCAGCCGTCACGAATCTCGATCGGCTGCTCAACAAGGTGATCGAAGTTCTGGAACGAATATTCGAGCCACTGGACTTCGGGCAGCGCACAGGCCATGTGCACGCCGACCTCGAGGAACGTGTTGCCAAGCGATATCGGTATGCCGAGTTCGGCTGCCAGCCAGCCGATCCGCATCACGTCCGTGACCTGCCCGTGCACATTGAGAATGTCGACGCTGCCCGCAAGCATGAGCTGCCGCTTGCTCGCCGCGTCGAGGTATTCTCCCGAATTGATCAGGGTCCACGGCGCGCCCTGGCGCAGCAGCCGCAGGCCCTCGAAGTCGTTGCGCAGGATCGGGTCCTCGACCCACATCAGCGGGAAGCCCGCGTCGCGGATCGCAGTCAGCTTGACCAGCGCTTCCTTCGAACCCCAGGCTTCGTTGGCGTCGATCATCACCAGCGCTTGCTTGCCCACGGTCTGTCTGAGCAACTCGAGGCGATACAGATCGCGCTCGAAATCCGGGTGGCCGACCTTGATCTTGAAGGCGTCGTAGCCGATCGAGGCGGCATGTCCGAAGAACTCGGTGTACTCATTATCGCTGAGATGAAAATCGAGCCCGGATGCATACGCACGCACGCGCTCCCGCCGGCTGCCGAGCAGGCGGTGCAACGACAGACCGACCTGTTTTGCCGCGAGGTCCCAGAGGGCTACCTGGATTGCCTCCTCGAAGGGCAGGCTGTAGGCGCGCTGGTTGCCACCGCGCAGGCGGTTGACCCGGTGGATGAGAGCGAGCGGCACCTCGCCATCGAGGCTGGGCCAAACCTCGGTCTGGAAACTCCGAACAATCTCATTCGCGGCGGGAAGCGGGCAGAAGAGACTCTGTATGAATCCGAGCCCCACGCTGCCGGTGTCGTCGATCAGCTCGAGGGCCGCGATATTCACATCATCGGCACGCACCTGACTGTCACCAATGACGCGGTCGCGCGCGAACTGAAAACGCGTAAGCCGAAACTCAATTACTTTCATGCTATGACCAGATCGGGCTTCTGATATATCAGATGGCCATAGCTAATAGATCAAATGAGGATTTTGCAAGTGGCGAAACAGCCGGTCGCCGAGGTAGGGAGCGGCATCAGGCTCAGCGATGTCGCCTACACGCGGTTGCTCGAAATAGTCTTCGAGAGGCGGCTGCCCGCCGGAGCCTTCGTTTCCCAAAACGAACTGGTTGAATTGACCGGCGTGCCGGTCGGCCCGTTGCGCGATGCCCTGCGCTCGCTGGAGGCCGACGGAATCGTCACCATCCATCCGCGCGCCGGAATCGAGTTCGTCAAGCCCGGGCTGGAGCTGGCACGTGCCACCTACCAGTTTCGCGGCATCATCGAGACGGCCGCAGTAGCGGTTTATTCCGAAACCGCCGACGAGGCTGAGATGGAGGATGTCGAACGCCGGCACCTGCTTGCGATCGCGGCGGTCGAGGCGAACGGACTGACGCAGGCGTCGCGCAATGAACTGGAGGCGCTTGAAGCGTTGCTGCACAACGCGATCGTCGGGAGCCTGAGAAATTCACTCATCGACCGGAGCTACCGTCGCGTTCACAATTACCTTCGCATCCTGAGGCTCGATCGCAAGATGACCGCTCCGCTCGCGCTCCGCTCCCTTCGCGAGCACCTCGCCATCATCGCAGCGTGCCGCCGGCGCAACGCGGCTGAGGCGCAGGCAGCGCTCGCGACGCATTTTGCGAATGCGCTTCAGCGGAACATGGGTTTGTACTAGGCGGCCGTCACCGACGAAGAAGTCGTCGCGGCCGCTCATGCGCGCCCTGTTCGCGGAGAGTTGAAGGCTGCTGAGCGCCGAGATCAAACCTCACGGCACGGCGAGTGTTTCCTCCTTTCAGGCTGACTGCTGGTCGTGGGAGCGCTGGCCGTCATTCGATACGCGCAACGGCACGGAACCCGGAGACCGTGGCTCGTGCAGCTCCTCGCGCGTCGGACCACCAAGATCGCCGCCGTTGCTCTCGCCAACAAAACGGCGCGAATGATCTGGGCCATCATGACCACGGGCGAACTCTACAGAGAGCCGAGCCCGGCATCTGCGGCAGTGTAGGAACACGAGAGATTGGGAAGGGCAGACGCGATATAATGCGCCCCATGTGGTTGGTGTCGAGAGCCAGGGAAAACACGGCGAGGACGTCGAGCACGCGGAGCGGAGAACAGTTGGCGAAAAGCAACTGGCGGAGGGAGAGGAACTGAAATCCAACATTCTCTGAGGGGACTCCCGGAATTCCGCCACTCTGCTTGTCGAGAACTGGGCTGCGAGCATCGTACCTACTCCATGCTCGCGTCCCCGGGGCGCAGCTTCCGCGCGACCGACACTCCTCGGTGGCTCCTAATTACGACTTAAGAGGATGATGGAGACTGCAACGGTCGCTGCCGTAATGATCACGTTCATTGCCGCGATTACCAATGCTATCGTTGCCTTAGTGTTTGCTTTACGAGCGGCGCGCGCAGCCGCCCATACTGTATTCTTGGCAGCGCGCTCGGTTGTAGCTTGTTCGGCTTGGGAAGCTGCCCTGCGGGCTGCGTCGAGGCGCTGAATATATAGCTGTGCGAGCGCCACTTTGTCCTGCGTATGGAATTGCCGGGTCGCCAGCATTTCCCGGACTCTGTCTTCCCCTAACGACAAGAACTCTGAGAACTGATCTTCTCCCTCGCTCATGACATGCCCCCCGGCACGAAACGTCGCTCGTAGAGCTTGCCTCAAAACATTAGGAGTCACCATCTTTTCTGCGCCAAAGACGATAGCTACTAATTGGTGATGCCGCCCTCAGCGAGCGTGGGAGGCCGGTCCACAGTCGGAACCGCACTTTTATGCCTCGTGGTCCACTGACCCGTTTGGGCTAACCGGAAAGCAGTTTGTCCCGAATCCAGCGTCAGCCGAACATGCGCGCGGCTATGGCGCGCCCGACACCCACCGGCGCGACCTCCTCTATCGCTTTCACATAGTCTCCCGAATAGAAGTGCCGGATCATTTCGATGCGCGCATCGAACGCCTCATCGAACTCGACAGCGAAGCTGTCCGGCGCAGCACGAACGAGGGTTGCGCCAACCGAGCGCCCTCTCAGGGTGCAGCGGACGTGACTGCCCGACGGAACCGGCGCCTCGCCTCGCAGCCTCGCTCCGGAGATCGAGATGTCGGCGAGCCGAAAAATCCGGCTCAGCCCCTCCGCTTCGAGCGCTATCGGCTCGTCGGCCGCGAAGCGCTCCGCTTTTCTGCGCCTCGGCTGCTCCACGCACACGAAGCAGACGATGATCAAAACCGTCGCGTTGTACCAGCTCCATGCAAGCGCCAGGTTTCCAAAGGCGATCATGTCGCCGCGAACGTCGAAGATGAACGCGTAAGCGATGCCGAGGAATGTCAGAAGAAGAAATCCGCCATACATCTTCAAGAGTGGCCACTCGATGAACCGCTGACTGCGGTCGCCGCCCTTCGCCGTCACCTTGAATTTGTGCCCCTTGGGCTTGGTGAGCCCGGTGAAAGCCGCCTTCAAGACGGCCGGGGCCGCGATGAACTGCGCTACATCCGACATGACTAGCAGTGACCGGCCGCCGGAGATCCAGCTCATCGTCACCGCATGCCAGAGGAAGAAGGGCAGAAAGTAGCTGACGAAATCCGAAAGGCCGGCATCCACCGCCTTAATACCGAAAAGGAGGTAGAGGCTGGGTACGATCAACCCCAGCATTTTCGCGGAATAGACGGCGACCCAGCCGAGCAGGCTGTCGATCAGCGACAGGCGATCGAAGAACGCAAGCGAGGAGGAGCGGGAGAACGGGCCGGAGCGGCCGCGCACGATCTGCATGAAGCCGAGGCACCAACGCCCGCGCTGCGTGATGTATTCCTTGAGCCCCTCCGGCGCGAGGCCAAGGGTGAGCGCCTCGTTCAGATAGGATGTCGTGATTCCGGCCTCCTTCAGCCGCAGCGTCAGAAGGTAGTCCTCGGTGACGGAATCGGTCGGGAAGCCGCCGATCGCAATCAGCGGCGCGATGCGGATCACCGACGACGTGCCGCAGCAGAAGGCGGCGCCCCAAGCGTCCTTCGAAGCAAGCACAACGTCGAAGAAGAATCGCTGCTCGTCGGGCCACACATGCGCGGCCGACAGGTTCACCTGGATCGGATCGGGGTTGATGAAATGCTGCGGCGTCTGCACCACGCCGACGCTGTCGTCGTGAAAGAGGCACAGGGCCCGAGACAGGAAATTCGGCATCGGTACGAAGTCAGCGTCGAGGATCGAGACGAATTCCGGCGGGTCGGGAAGGTCGCGGACGTACGCCAACGCGTGGTTGATATTGCCGGCCTTGGCGTGGCGGTTATCGGCGCGGGTTAGGTAGCCGCAGCCGAGCCGCTCCGCGAGGTCTTTCAACCACGGCCGGCGACCATCATCCAGCACCCAGACGCGGGCATTCGGATAGTCGAGCCCGGTTGCGCCGATCATCGTGCGCTCTAGGATCGCTTCCTCTTCGTTGTAGGTGCAGATAAAGATATCTACTAGCGGCGCCGGGCGGCTTTTGAGCCATCCTGCGTTGGCCTCGACCTCCGAAGTGCGCTCGCGCGTGCGGCTGAGAAAGACGAGCGACAAAACGCCGGCGGCGAGCCAACAAGTCTCGGCCGCGAAGAAGATCAGCCCAAGCCCGAAGTCGAGAGTGAGCCCCGGCGCGGGGATCGTGCTCGTCGCCCGCCAGAAGAAATAGCGCAGCATGAGCGCCAGCGTGACTGCGACCATGAAGGTTCGCGCCGCGGTCTGCTCGCGCCGAAGCCACGGCGTTAGAGCCGCGCTCGCGCCGAGCGCGACGAAGCCGGGCGCCAGCGCCTCTAGAAATCCTGGGTTCATCCGGCGCCCGCAGGCGCCTTGTCGAAGATGACCCGGCCTGTACGGCCGACCGCGCAGCTCTCGCCGGACGCGAGCTCCGGTACGCGAACCGTCACCCGGTAGGCTTCGCGGTCGAGCGCCGAAGGAATGATGGCGAGGTTTGCGGGAGCGGCCGCGAGGCCGGTCAGATTGGTCACGACCCCCTTGAGATCGCCGCCGCCGTCGGTCGGGCGGAAACGCGCCGGGGCGCCGACGGTCAGCCGGTTGTAGACGGCTTCCGTCACGTTCGCCGTCACTACCGCGCCGGAGCAGTCGAGTATCTTCAGAAGATCCTGACCGACCCGGACATGCTCCCCGGGCGCTGTCAGGACTTCCCAGATACGCCCGGCGACAGGCAGCGATATCGCCACATCCGAGACGCTCTTGTAGCGGGCCGCCTCCGCAACGACTTCGCGTTTGAGCAGCGCGATTTCGGCGTCCGCGGCCGTGCGATCGGCGGTCAGGTCGTTCAGCCGTTGCAGCATGTCGTCGCGGCGTTGCGCCGACCCCGGGCGGTCGTTGGCTCCGTCGCCAAGGAACGTACCGCTGCGCGCGGCCTCAAGCTCGGTCTTCGTCGCGTCGAGTGCCCGTTCATTGCTGATCTCGGTCTGCTCCGCGACCGTGTGTTCCTGCGTGAGGCGATCGGCCTCCGCTGCCGAGACGGCGCCTTTCGGAGCGAGTGCGAGCGCGCGCTTGGCGGCTGCGGTTGCGACCTCGGATCGCGCCTTCGCCGCTGTCACTTCGCTCTCAAGCTGCGCGGAGCGCGCCTCAAGCTGCTTGATCCGCCCAAGTGTGAACCGCGCAACGTCGCGCGCCAGCGCGTCGTAAGCTTGGCGCGTCGCTGTGATCTTCTTGTCCAGCGCCTCTCGCTTGATCCGCAGCTGTCCGAGCCGGTCCTCCAAGTCGTCGAGGCGGGAGCGATCGGCGCGCACATTCACGATGCGCAGGAGCTCCCGGTTCCCGGCGAGGACGCCGGTGACCGCAAGATCGGTCGATGTTGACACCACGTCGCCTTCGATCGGCGCCCTCACGGTGACAACGCGCGAATTGACGATTGCCTCGACGCTCGAGGCTTGCAGAAGGGTCCGAAGCGGCATCCACCCGAAAGCCGCGAGAATCGCCAGGCCCACGGCAGCCTTAGCGATCCGCCCGACGGTCTTCGAGGTTACTTTCGGTGCTGCGGCTGGCGGCGCGACATGTTCCCTGCTTTCCGGCTCCGCCACGGGCGGCGGAAGCGGCGTCCGCAGCCGCTCTTCGAGCGAGCGCTGCAGATCCCATACCGGTCCCGACGCGGCGGACGCAGCATCCGGCATAGATTCCGACCCGGCCTGCGCGACATCTGGCGCGGCTCGATCGAGATTGTCTTTCAGCGGGAAATTTCTCTGCAGCATGGGGTGCAGCTAGCCGCAGCAGTCTTTAAGAATAAGCAATTGTTTGAGCACTTTACGTTTGAATGCTTATCGGTGCCTTGAAATTCCGCTGTTTGGGTTATCGAAGGGTCAAGGGCGAGCAGGGTGCTCCAACAAATCTGTTCTTGAGCCAGCCTCGCCGCACCCGCGACGGGAAGCAATGGCGTAGACGACCTCCAAACTCGGCTGGTGGAGCGTCGCCGACTATGCCACGAAGCTCAGACTCGACGAGCTGATGATTGAAGAACTCAAGGCGCCCCTCCGTCTTACATCGTGCACGATCTACGCCGGCACTGTCAGAACTCGACTTTCCGCGCTCCGAGTTCCGGAGTCTGTTGCTGAGACGGTCATCGGCCACGTTCGCAAGGGGCTCGCCCGTGTCTACGATCATACTGATATCTCGATGAAATGCGCGGAGCGCTCGAGCTATGGGCGTAAAGGGTGCGGGTAATGGTCCAGTCGTCTTGAGTTCCACCGGAGAGCGCCTTTGCTGGCCGGACCCAACTGCCGCGTCGCGCGCGGGGTGCGGTTGTTCCTGAGGCTTCTGGAAGCGATACGAACAGGAGGAGCCGGCGGCTACAAATTGGGGAGACCAGGAACCGCCGGCGGCCACGGCGAACCTGGAGGTCCGCTAGCGGCAGCCAAAGTTTGGCCTCAGTATCAGGTACAGACGAGACGCCGCCAGATCGCAAAGACGACCTCTGCAATATACCGGGCAGCGGCCGACCGGGCAGTGGCACGCCGCATTTGGTATTTCATGTGAATCCGGATGCCGCATCCAGGTCCGAGCATTGACGTAGACGAGGGCCATGCAGACGTCGGAGCTTAGGCAAGAGCACGACCAAAGGAGCGGAACTTCGGGAGGCGTACGCCGATCGGCCAGGCTCCGTAACAGCATTGGAGCGACCGCGGTGCTTGGAGCGATCTCGTTTGCCGGTGCGGCAGCGACGGCCCAAGACTCCTCTGAAATCGAAAGCCGAGTTGATGCTGCATTCGCTGTCGTCGCTGCGGAGCCGATTGCACCGCCGTTATCACAAGCTCCTGCGCTGTCGCCGACTATCCAACAAAGCGAAGGGACAGCACCTTGGATTATCCAAGGAGCCGTTACCCCGGAGCTGACGCCTGCAAATAGTGCCAAAGATGCGGCGGGCCGTGGAGGGGCGGGCGACGCCGTGGCGGTGGCGCGAACGCCCAACCCGCGACCCAGGCGAACGGCGACAACGGCGCACCCGTCGGCGGCTGCCGTCTCCGAGAAGCAATTCTTCGGCAGATTTGCAGGATCGTTCGCCGGGTCTGGGCAAATTCAGCTAAGTGCGAAGCAGAATCCAAACAACGTGCGGTGCAGCCTGACCGGTCGGCCTTCGGCGCAAGGGGTATCGATCTTCGGAGAGTGCGGGGCGTTGATCTTCTCGCGCCGAATCAGAGCTGATCTCCGGTACGACGCAAGGTCTGGCCGCTACTCTGGCATCTATATCGGTGCTTCGATGGGCGCGGCGCGGCTCTCGGGCAGGCGGCATGGCGACACCGTCGTTTTGACCATTACGTGGCCCAAGCCGGTCAATGGCGATACCAAAGCAACGATGACGATCCTCAACCCCGGCAATGGTAGGCTCCTTATCACGGTAACCGACCTGCTCAAGGCCGGAGGCAAAAAAGCCCAGGTTACTCGGCTCGCCTTCGATCAGACGTGATCGTCGCCTATCCGCTTTCCTCGGGCCAAATTCTCCATGTCTCTTGCGGCATGGCGGTGCTCAATTCAGGCGCGTTTTGCCTTGCCCAAAGCGGGGCAGGTCATGTGGCATTACTTGGTGCCACTCGAGCCGCCAGGCGCTGGAGCCGCCGAGCCACTTCTTGTGATCGCTCGTGTAAGCGAGGTGGCAATATCTTCGGAGACAGCCGAGCCGCCTGATCCAGCCGTCGTTCGCGATCTGCTCGGACCAACGCTCGGTGAGGCACGCGCCGCCGCGCTTGTCGGTTTCGGCACTGGACTGCGCGCGCAAGAGGCTCGGCGTCACTGACCGCCGGACTCCAGTCCCCGGTGGATACTTGTTGCCTTGCTTTGGCGCTCTCCAAAAACAGCGAGAATCTGCGTCGCGGAGGCGGAGCTGGCTTTGAAAGTTTGGCCACGCTTCCGTCGGCAGCACCAAGCGTTGCTTCCCGCTTGTCTAAGACCACAACCCGCAAGTAGTATGTCGAGGCGATGGGGGCCAAGGGGACTCAGAGCGAGGTACGACGGCTCCTATTCGAGGAGATTGAACGCATTGTCACGGAAGCGGCGGTAAGTGGCAGCGTCATCCGAGCCGGCTATCACGCCGGCATGCTTGCCGCCGCCTATCCAGACACTGGGCTTTCCCTCCGCCGCATCATCGAGGAACTGGTGAAAGCGGGCGATGCGGCAAAGGTCATCGTCGAAATTGGCCCTTTGTAGTACCGCGTGTGGAAGCAGAATATGCCGGTTGAACGCCGGCCGGCGTGCCCGAGGCTGGCCCAGCCTCCATATTCTACCGGCGGCCCCGCAGTAGGACGCCCTGGGGATTCTCCGTCTTTGCTATCCGCGCTCTGTCCGAAAATCTAGCCCTGCGACGAAGAACGGTGAGGCGGCATGCTCATCGCGCACTTTTGGTCACAGGTTCGCCGCTGAGTGAGCATAGGTCTACGTCGCTTTTGGGACCCGACGGGACGAAATCGCTTCGCAAATCCCCCGGGCACCGGGCCGGCGGTTCCCTGCGAGCCGCCGGCCGTTCCGAGGCGACAAATGTCTCTTCGGTCGCAGTATCGAGCTCTGGCAGCACCGCCCGGCGTCGCACACCATTCCTCGAGCGAAAGTGCTGATCACCCATCGTTCAGGGACGGCTCAAAGCTGCGACGCTGCCCAATGTTTCCGAGCCATCCTCCCTCGGCCTCGAAGTGAAAAGGGCTATCTCCTGGGGAAGGCTAGTTAGAACTCTTGAGGCCTGAAAGGAGGCAAGCGAGCAACACTATCCGGCTTATCGCTCCGTCAGGGTTGCAGCGCCACATTCCCGTTCGGATTCTGTAGCAGAGAGGGATCGCGCTGCCAGAAGGATTCTCGATGCAGACGATTGCGCTCGTCGACGATGACCGCAACATCCTCACCTCCGTCTCCATGACGCTGGAGTTGGAGGGCTATCGCGTCACCACCTATAACGACGGAAGCACCGCGCTCGACGGGCTTGCCACGAACCCTCCCGACCTCGCCATCCTCGACATCAAGATGCCGCGCATGGACGGGATGGAGCTTTTGCGCAAACTGCGCCAGTCGAGCGATCTGCCGGTCATCTTCCTCACCTCCAAGGACGAGGAGATCGACGAGCTCTTCGGGCTCAAGATAGGCGCCGACGACTTCATCAAGAAGCCGTTCTCGCAGCGGCTCCTGGTAGAGCGCGTGCGTGTGATCCTTCGCCGCGCGCAGCCGCGCGACGGTTCCGCCGCGCGCCCGCCTGAGCAGAGCCGCATCCTCGAGCGCGGGGCGCTCGCGATGGACCAGGAGCGGCATACCTGCACCTGGAACGGCCAGAACGTCACGCTGACGGTGACGGAATTCCTCCTTCTTTTCGCGCTGGCGCAGCGCCCGGGCGTGGTGAAGAGCCGCAATGCCTTGATGGACGCCGCCTATGGCGATCAAGTCTATGTCGATGACCGCACCATCGACAGCCATATCAAGCGGCTCAGGAAGAAGTTCAAGGCGGTCGACGACGAGTTCAACACGATCGAGAACTCTCTACGGGGTCGGTTACCGCTTCCGCGAGGGCTAGGGCGGAACCTAAGCCTCCCCGATGCCGAAGCTCTAGCTGCGCCACTCGCCGCGCGACGCCTTTTACGCTTCCGGGCTCCGCCGCACCGCAGCTCGGTCGAAAGAGATTTTGGCGTTGATCCCGCTCGGCAAAGTTCGCAGCACGTAACGTCTTTCCCCGAGCAGAGCCCGGCCTCTGCCGACCAACCGCCAGCGCTTGTAGTCTCGCGGTGGCATTGAGGCGTCGACGAGAGCGCTCACGAGCTGCTTGCCGCGGGGCATGAACTCAGGCCGGCGATCGTATCGCCACACGTCGGTGTATTTTTCCATTGTGGCACTCCTCCCGCCTTCTCTGAGCGCGTGGATTACGGCCGATGGAAGACAGAAGATTGACGTCGCTTCACGCTTCCGAAGATGAACTGGCCGGCGGCTTCTTCGCGGGAGGACAAAGAAGACCGCTGGCCGAGGGCAACCGCGGGCCTGGAAGGTGCCACCCGCTGCTGCGTAGAGTTAGAATGTTCTTCTGGGAGCCAAGTCCAGGGTCATCAGAGTCCTCGGAAAGATGACCTCGCGATCTGTGGTCGCAACCCCGCCGGAGCGTATAAAATTGACCTATTGAGTATTTCCATGCGTTCGGTGGGCCCAAGCGCCTCGATCAATGACAAGAATCCTGCCGCAACGTCGAAATCACCGTCGACGAGACACCGTACGGAAAGACCCTCGAAGCCCATCGCGGTAGTGTCTTCGGCAGGACCACCGCCGATCGGGTGCCTCACGGCGAATGGCCTCATGTTCTTCCGACCGGATTGTCTCGACAAACATCGTCATAATCCAGGGCTCGCTTCCCGCGCCTCCCGTCTTCGCTGGCATGAAATTAACAGCCCGCTTCATGCTTCAAACTTTGATGGGCTGCCATCGCCAGTAGATGCCCCCGTACGCACGGGAGGTCCACCCTCAACATCGGACGGCCGATCCTGGGAGGTTTGCGATTGCCGTCTTGATTGCCTCGCGAAGCATGCCGGGTTCCATGCTCAGATCGGGATGCAACTCCTTCACTCGGCAGGCGACTTCGTCGGGATCGAGTTCGATGCTGCTCTCCGACGCCATTGCATTAATGATTTGGTGGACTATGCGATATTCGCGCGAGAGCTTCGGTGATTGAGGGTTGGTCATTGCCTCGCTCTTAGCGTACAGGCGGAACTCGTCTCAGGCGATCCCAAGAACCTTCGGCCTGATGACCTCGCAAACGCTCTCCGGTCCGTTGGGGCAGGGACTTCTCCGTCTGGCAAAGGATCGAGTTAGCGCTAAATGCGTTGTGGACTGTGGCGGTGCCACGTCGTCCCTCCGCCGACCGGTGGCCCTGCTCTCCACACAGGGCCACTGGTTCATCTGTCCCAAACTTGCAAATTTTCGGTCACGGCAACCGGCGAAGTCGGTAGAAGCGGGGATCGACGTTTCGCAGAAGCCAAGGCAGACCGCTGGCGTCGACGGCATCCTCGCCGATCATCTGCCAAGCAGGAAATGCCTCCTCCATATCGTTGCGGCTAACGCCCCTTGGGAGCGGGGCTCGTCGCCCGGGCGCCCAGGCGAGTAACAGCATCGTGGCGTCCGGACTGGCGATGGCTGTCACCTCCTTGCCAACTGTTTTGCGTTCGCGTTGGTCTAGCCCGTGGATGGAGTCCCAGAAGCATTGGTAGTCGTAGCCGTCGCCAACGCCTGCTTCGCGCAGCGTCACGAGGTCGCCTTCAACAAAGGTCACCCGAACGCCGGCTTTCTCTGCGCGCCCTCGAGCCTCGGCGATGGCATTTGCCACAAGGTCGATGCCCGTCACATCCCAGCCTCGGCGCGCCAGTTGAATCGACCAATGTCCTCGGCCGCAGCCGAGATCGAGCGCGCGCCCAAACGGCGGCAGGCGCTCCCCCTCTTCGCGATCGAACATTTCTGCAATCTGTTTCGCCGCGACGGGGTGGGTGGCGGCGGCCTCCCACGGGGTGAATCCGATTGCGTAGGCCATTTGATGCAAGAGGCTCATCAGTGCTGCGCCTTCGCGGCGGCTTGTCCACCTTCGCCTTTCGGGCGATTGGAACGCCGCATCAACCCGACCTGGTTCGTAGGCCGCGGCTATGATTTTCCTGTGTGACAAGGAGAGCTTCGACGGGCTCTCCTTGCAATCCTGATACCAGGCTTACTTACTGCGGCGCCGCTGGTTGCGTTGGCGCTGCTGGTTGGGTTGGCGCAAGACCGCCGCTCTGATCGGGGACAGGCGGCTGCTGCACCCGCATCTCCGCCAGCTTCTGCGCGGTGGTCACAAACTCGGGTGCTGCAGCGAGTTCATCCTTCGTCGCGTCGAGCACGAACTTCTTATCGCCGTTCTCATCGGCGGTGATTTTGAGAGCGTCAAAGTTGACCGCGACGTTCTTCTCACCGATGCCCAGGAAGCCGCCGACGCCGACGATCACGCCCTGGATATTGCCATCCTTGGTCCAGACGATGTCGTTGATATCGCCGAGTGATTTGTCGGCCGAGTCGTACACCGTCTCTCCGATCAGCTCCGACGCAAGGACCGCGTTGTCGTCCTGTTCGGTGAAGAACTTTCCGGCAGGTTGTTTGGCGGCCATCTGGTTGGTTGTGGCCTGCGGCTGCTCCGTTGCGGCGGCTTTATCTGTCCCCGGCTGCGCCGGGATGCTGCCGGTGGTCGCGGGGGCGGGGGCGCAGGTCTGCCCTTGTGGACAGGCAGTGGCGCTTTGGGTTTCCGACTGCGCGGGTTGCTGATCGGCCTGCGCGACCTGCTGCCACTTACCGGCCGCGAGCACCGGAGAACCCGAAATAAGCGCCGCCAGCGCGACGCCGGTCATGATCGCTTTCATGGCTAATCTCCTTTTTAGACCTCCATCGGTTGGAAACGCGGAAGGCCCGACATGGGTTGTGTCGGAAAGGTGAAAAGATCGAGGTCTTACTACGAGGGGAGCAGCCGGCGGCGTTCCTCAGGAGAAAGCGGTTGATTGCCGCCGGCCGGCGACGGTCGTGTGCACTGCGCCTTTCGCTCCGCCTGATGATTTCCAGTCAACGAAGCGGCCGGCGGCTTGGGGGGCGGGTGCGCCGCCGGCCTTGAGGGCGGAGAGGGGATTCCGCCGCGCAGCGAGAACGTTCCGCCGCTGCCACCGGGAACGGATATCAGGCGATTTTGTTCCGCAACCTTCGTTCATTCCCGACTTCGGCCGACTGGCGAACGGAACAGCGGGTGACGCGCCGCGTTCAGCATTTGGCTCGGGGTTTGCACCGTCCACAACTGTTTTTGTGGCGGTTGCCGAGAAGAGGGAAGACAGATGATGCGGAAGATCATGGTTGCGGCGAGCGCGGTCGCCCTACTGGCCGCCTCGACAATGGCGGCCCTTGCCGCAGAGGCCAGCGGTAAGATCCAGAGCGTCGACCCGGCCGCGGGCACCGTCACGCTGGCCGACGGCAACACCTATATGCTGCCGCAGAATTTCGATGCGGCCTCACTCCAGGTGGGCCAGGGCGTCACCATCACCTACGAGCCTGGCGCAAACGGCACCATGACCGCCACGGCGGTTATGCCGAACACCTAGTCTCGGGAGTGTCGCAGGGACGGCCGCAAACATGCGGCTGTTCCTGCTCACGTGCTTGCGGGTGGAGCGTCATCCGGCATTGGAGAAAGGAGGGTAGCCATGCCCGTCCTTCAACATCATCACATTGAGCTAGACGCTGATAAGGCAAGACAGGGCGGGACGGGAGTGCATCTGCGCTATGTCCTGGGGTTCGGCTTAGCCGGAGTCATCCTCGCCTTTTGGGTCATTGCCATCATCGGCATCTAGGAAACGCTTTGCTCCAGTAGGTAGTGTCCTGTCGTAGAAACTCGACAAACCTCCAGACTGAATCTGGGTCGTCATTCTTCGTATCGTGTGGGAGGCGGCGATGCGGGCTACGGATTTCCTGGTGGAGCATCAGAACGTAATTGCGATCCTCATCCTCGCCGCTACGTTTTGCAGCTTTCTATTTGAGCGCTTTCCCCCCGCCGTCGTCGCCATTGGGGGCGCGGCAGTGTTCATGCTATTCGGCTACGTGAGCACCGATGACGTTATGAAGGTGTTTTCAGGGCCAAGTGGTGACAGGGAAGCGTTTTTGCGACGGAGAGGACTGGTCGCGACCGAGTCCTTTATTCCCGACTTCGGCACCGAAAAGGTGCGTTAGCCGCCCGCAACGGCGAGGTTCGGCCTACAGTGCCGGCACCCAAAGCCCCAAGGTTGCGATCAATATCAATCCGCTGAGCGCCGAGTAAAAGGCCAGCGCCTCCCATCTAGTCATGACGGGCCTCCACTTCGCAGAAACCATATTCCCACGTGCAACAGATGACTGTGACGCTTGGGCATCAGTGCCCACTTCTTGAGGTGTGAGAGGACCCTTGATCAGCCACATGAGGCATGACGGTTTGGCGATGTGACATCATAGCAACCACAGCCGCCCGCAACTGTGCTCCGCTATTTGTTTCGGGGGGCTAGAGTAATGACAGAGTTCTTACCGCGGCGGGCCGCTCAGCGCGGTTTTTCACCGGCACCGAAACCTCCGCGGACGATGACTGAAGACGCTGGCGAGACAGCCGTGTTGCTGCGGATCGCCAAGGATCTTGAGCAGCTCCGCACAGACGCTGAGGCGATCGGCCAGCACCTGCTTGTGTCGCTTTTGGAGTTGTCGAAAGCTGAGGCAATCGATGCGTTCAATACAGCGGCTGCAGACGCTCACTTCGCGACCGAGCTCAACCGGTCAAGCACTTTGAGGCACCGCGATTGCCACCAGCGCGTCATCGTTGGGCTCACGTCATAGCCGCTTAGTGCGTCGGCCGGAGCGCGGCGGTACTGGGGCAACTGGCCACGTCCGGCCGACTAACTCCACCCAGCAAGTTGCGGCGGAACTGAGCGGAGCTGCCACCAGCCAAGCTGGAGTTCCCCCGGTTTGATGGACACAGTTTGACTGTGAGAGGAGAGTGTCCTGATGCCGAGAACGAGGAACCCGTACCCTGCTGAGTTCAGGGAGCAGATCGTTGCGCTTGCGCGTAGCGGGCGTAGCGTTGAGGAATTGGCGAGGGAGTTCGAGCCGTGCGCGGCGACGATCCATGGCTGGATCAAGCAGGTCGATCGGGACGGTGGTCGGCGCGCCGACGGTATGACCAGCGAGGAGCGTGACGAGCTTCGCCGTCTTCGCCGTGAGAACCGCCAGCTTCGTCAGGAGAGAGATATCCTGGCAAAGGCCGCGGCCTGGTTTGCTCAGAGCGACGCGATGTCGTCTCGGTCTACGAGCTGATGACGGCGAACCAGGCCATGTTCTCCATCGCCACAATGTCCAAGACGATTGGGGTGTCGCGTAGTGGCTTCTACGCATGGCGCGAGCGCGCCGTGTCGGCCCGTTCAAAGTCCGACGCGGCGCTCACCGAGCGCATCAAGGCAATCCACAAGGCCTCCAGCGAGACCTATGGGGCACCGCGCATCCACGCTGAACTCATCGATGACGGGGTCAGGGTGGGTCGCAAGCGGGTGGAGCGGCTGATGAAAGAGGCCGGCCTTGCCGGCGTCAGCCGCCGCAAGTCCGCTCGCACGACCGTCCGCGACGAGCGGCTGCGGCCGGCTTCAGACCTGGTCGATCGCAACTTCCATGCCGAGGAGCCGAACCAGCTCTGGGTGGCGGACATCACCTACGTCCCGACCTGGGCCGGATTCCTCTACCTGGCCGTCGTGCTGGATGCCTTCTCGCGCCGCATCGCCGGCTGGGCCATGGGTCACGATCTCAAGGCCCAGCTCGTGCTCGACGCCCTCAACATGGCGCTCACCCAACGACGTCCTGTCGCGGTCATCCATCACAGCGATCAGGGATCGCAGAGCGGACTCAAGTGGTCGTCGCAACACTCCGAAGTAGGAGGTTGCGATGAGTACTGGAAAGCGACGATCGGCACGGTCTGGACGAGCACCATTACCTTCACCAGGACGGCCACCTGTTGCGGGGCGATCTGAACTCCAGCGATTCTGGTCGGGGATCACGCAGGGAATGACCAGCGAGGATGCTGCGCTGGCGGCTGGGATGTCGCAGCCTGTGGGGACTAGATTGTTCCGACAGGCGGGCGGCATGCCACCAGTGACGTTCAGACCCTCAGCGAAGCCGCTCTGCGGGCGGTACCTGTCATTGGTAGAGCGCGAGGAGATCGCCCTTCTCAGGGTACAGGGTCATTCCATGCAGGCGATTGGACGCCGCCTCGGGCGGGCCACCTCGACAATCTCGCGAGAGCTGCGGCGCAATGCGGCTACCCGCTGTGGCGGGTTGGAGTATCGGGCGACGACTGCCCAGTGGCATGCCGACCGATCGGCCCGTCGCCCCAAACCGAGCAAGCTTGCGCTCAATAACACCTTACGCACTTATGTGGAGGACAGACTTGCCGGCGTCGTGGTGGCCCCGAGTGGCGCTCCCATTCCTGGTCCTGCCGTTCCGTGGAAGGGCCGGCGGCATGGCCCGCGAAAGGATCGGCGATGGGCTAGGTCCTGGAGCCCCGAGCAGATTGCTCGACGCTTGCCGATCGACTTCCCGGACGACAAGACGATGCGCATCAGCCACGAAGCCATCTATCAGGCCCTCTTCGTTCAGGGCCGGGGAGCGCTGCGCCGCGAGCTGACCGCCTGCTTGCGAACAGGACGCGTGTTGCGGGTGCCCAGGGCGCGGGTACGCAGGCGCGGCAAAGGTTTTGTCTCGCCGGAGATCATGATCAGTCGACGCCCCGCCGAAGCGGCCGATCGAGCGGTGCCGGGACACTGGGAAGGAGACCTCATCCTGGGCCTTGGCAGCTCGGCGATCGGCACGTTGGTCGAGCGCACCACGCGCTTCACGATGTTGCTGCATCTTCCCCGCCTCTCCGGGCACGGCGAAGCTCCGCGCATGAAGAATGGTCCTGCGTTCGCGGGACATGGAGCTGAGGCCGTGCGCGATGCGATTACGCGCACCATCATCGCCTTGCCCGAAGAACTGCGTCGTTCGCTGACTTGGGATCAGGGAGCCGAAATGGCCCAGCATGATCGTCTCAAGATCGACGCGGGCGTGCAGGTCTACTTCTGCGACCCGCAAAGCCCATGGCAGCGTGGCACCAACGAGAACACGAACGGGCTGCTGCGTCAGTACTTCCCGAAAGGCACGGACCTGAGCATCCACAGCGCCGACGAGATCGCCGCCGTCGCGGCCGCCCTTAATGCTAGGCCACGAAAAACACTGGGCTGGAAAACGCCCGCAGAGGCGCTTGACGAGTGGCTTCGGTGAATGAGCACAATCCGTGTTGCGACAACCGTTTGAATCCGCCCAGTACACCTCGGTCGCCTTCGGCCTGAGATGCAAGGAGGCCGGCGTGCGGCCGTCCATGGGATCGATCGGTGACGCCTACGACAACGCGATGTGCGAGAGCTTCTTCGCCACCCTCGGATGCGAGCTGCTCGACCGGCGCAAGTTCCGCACCAAGGCGGAGGCGCGCATGGCCGTCTTCCAGTTCATCGAAGGTTGGTACAATCCGGCGCGCCGACATTCGGCGCTCGGCTACGCGTCACCCATCAACTACGAGCGAGAGAGGGTCTTCCGCAGGCTGGAGCCCGCAAGCCCATAACTGTCCACGAAACCGGGGGAACTCCAAGCCCCCTATTCGTCTGCCCGCTATCGGAAGGCGAGGGCTTGGTAAGGAGAGTTGGTAAACAGCCCCGCCGTGCTTGGCGACGGGCAGCGTTCACTTTCCACTCCTGCGCGGTCGCTCCCCTGCGCTTTTCGTCGGATGCGCCGCTACTTCCGTTGGGGAGTCGTGGACACGCCAAAAGGGCATGCCTAATCTCGATCTTCTGCGGGTGACTGGGCCGCTGCAGCCGAACTCTTGCGGATAGTTACGTCGCGCTTCGTCTTGGAAGTGACCAACCCGGTTAGGTATAGCGGTCACATATATGAACGACGCATCGGGCCACGCCCTCGGGTCACGGCGTACTTGGTTTAAGCGCCAGACGCGGTTCCGAAACAACGAGGATGTGCAACCCGACCTGGGTATCTCCCGCCTATTAAAGAGCTTCGGCCGCCGATCTGGCCATCAGGTTCTGCACTGATGAGATTCGCCACTGCCTACCACGGGCCGATCGAATGCCGCGAGCATTGAGTGCTTCGGCTATGCCGGCGAGGGTGGTGACGCCGGAGGCGTGGATCGCGGCTACGATCGGCAACACGGTCGCGGCAAAGCGGTCAGCTTGCAAGACCTGGGCGGCGCGGCCCAGCGCGGCGGCGTCCTTTGCATTCGTTGGATTGCCCAACCGCTTCCCTTGCACTTTCCGCCGCGCCAGCGCGGTACGAGTTCGCTCTGAAATCAGTCGTCGCTCTTTCTCGGCCAGTGCCGCGTAGAGGTGGAGCATGAAGGGATCGGCATCGGCGCCAAGCTCCGCGACGATGAACGGAACACGCTGCGCCATGAGGCCGGAGATGAAGGCTACGTCGCGGGAGAGGCGATCGAGCTTGGCCACGATTACCACACACTTGCGGCCACGCGCGGCGGAAAGGGCGGCGGCAAGCTGAGGCCGTCGGTCGAGCGCATCCGCGCCCCTGCCGCTCTCCGCCTCGACAAACTCGGCTATGATCTCGAAGTCCTCGGTCTCAGCGAAGCCGCGGACCGTCTCTCTCTGGGCATCGATTCCGAGCCCGGACTTCCGCTGTCGTTCCGTGGAAACGCGGTAGTAGGCGACAGCCGGCTTCATGACCAAACGGCATACCACCGTTTGCCGTTTGGTGGAAGTCGGAAGAGATGTCTAAATCACTGCAAATAAACGGTTATTTGTGTTGCGCTGCGACATCGATGGTGCTGTTGGCGACAGTACTGAAGGGCAGCTCAGTCGCGCCTGTGCGAGGCCCGCGCGGAATTCAATTTCTGGAGTAAGTGGCAAAGCGGACATCAGCTCAAGACGGTTGGACGAGGAGTTTTGACCCGAGGTGGCTCGGCTCCGGGCCCCTACCAGCGCGACGACCGCTTATTAGCAACGCTTACGATGCGAGGCCTCAAACCCGACCTCGGTCTACGAATTCACTCAGGTAGACGGGCAGCATCTGCCGCCAGGTCGGCCAGTCGTGATCATACTCGGCGCCCCACACATCGACCCGGTTAGGGACCGCCTTCGCGCCGAGCGCGTCTGCCATCCGCCAGGATTCTTCAGGACTCTCCCATCGGCCCTGGCCGTAGGCGAGAATGAAGAATCGGCTTTTGAGCCGCTCCAGAAACGGGCCCGGACCAAGATTGGTGAGGAAGCACATGGGTGCGGAGATGTAATAGTCCTCGTTTCCGGTAAAGCCAAACAGCCGCTCCAGATCGTAAGTTCCGCTCATACCGATGGCGCCGGAGAACAGATTGGGATAGCGACACGCCGCGGCGACGGCATTGAATGCGCCGATCGACGCTCCGGCGACAACAACCTCGGCCGCCTTGCTGGCACAGTCGACCCGGATCGCGGGCACGGCTTCGGCCGCGATATACTCTCCGAACTGCTTCTGAAGCCAGCAGCGATATTCGACCGAGCCGGTTTTGGCAGCCAGCGCGCGCCCAGCGATGCTGTCGCACGAATAGATCTTGACCTTGCCTGCTTCGAGCAACGAGCCGAGCGCCGCGATCAGTTGCATGCGCTCGACTTCCTCCGCATCGCCGCCGGTGATTGGGAACAGGAGCACCGGCTGACCCCAATGACCCCAGCGAATGAAGCTGACGTTCTGCTCCAGGCGCGGCGAGTACCACCTAGAAGCCGTCTTCATCGCCCCTTGCGCCTTCCCGGTCGCGCCACAGCTGTACGCGGCTCCAGAACAGCTCGGTGAATTCCTCGACTTCGTGCGGGGGGAAAAGTGCGGTCACTTTCCGGCAGATCGCATCACGCATAGTGCTGGACCCGAAGAACTCGAACGCCAGTTCGTCCAGATGCCCAAGATGGCTTCGGCAAAAGTCCCGGAACCGCTCAGTATCGAAGTGTTCGGACGCGATTGCTGCATAGGCGCTCAGCCGCTCCCGCGGTTCAATGTCCTTGTCGGCAACAGCGTAGAACGGGGACCAGTCCAAATTCCGCCGCATCGGGCGATCTGTGACCGCGCAAAAGATCGACCAGCGAAGGTTGGCCTTGATCAGCCAGGGAAAATGATAGTGCAGCGACGTGACCTGGCTGTCGGGACAGGCATTGGCGAAATCGATCGGGTGCCAGATGCTGTCCTGCCTCAGTGACTCGCATGAATTGAAATCCCAGCCGAAAAACGCGTTGATCGTCAGTGTCATGTCATCGATGATCGACTGATCATTGGGATCGAGGAAGTCAATATCCATTCGGTAGCGGTCATGCAGCGGCGCTGACGGGTCGTAATTCACCTTCCGCGTCTGCGGCCCAAGGCCGATACATCGGACGAACCGGTCATGAGGAACGATCGCGGCCTGGAGATTCATGATCTCTGTTCCGCTGGCGTCGTAGGCCTTCTGGAACTCCTCGAGGCTTGAGATCTTGCTGACTCCCTTCCAGCCGCCGCCGTGATAGGGCTTCATAAAGAACGGGTAGCCGATCCTCTTGCCGATATCCTCCAGCGAAAACATCCTGGCGTACTGGCGCAGCGTTGCCTCGAGATCATCCGACAGATCATACGCCTTTGGAGGCAGCATCCAGGTTTCCGGCACTGGAAGTCCGAGCCGCATCATTGCCGCGTAGGAGGTGTGCTTTTCGTTCGATTGCAGCGACCAGGGATTGTTGTAGACGTAGAGATCATTGAGCAGGATCGCCTTTTTGATCCATTCCCGGCTAGTCGAATACCAGTGCGTGAGCCGATCGATCACCACGTCGTACTTGACCGGCTGGCGCAAGTTGAAGGGCTCGATCGTGACACGTTCGCATTGGAGCCGGGTGCGGCAGCCGTCGATATCGATCTCTAGGTCGAGATGGTTGAGCAGCCGTTCGTAGCAGATTGGCCAGCAGATATCGGCGCCCAGGGACAGCCCGATACGGGCCGTTCGTTCGCTCATGCCGGTGTCCCCCGGTTTCACTGATCGGGAACCCTGTCGGCCACCATCAATCTTGATCAGGATGGTCGCCGCAATTGAGTGCCCAGCGCAATCCTTCTCGTAGCTGATCGCGCCAGTTGTGCCAGTGGTGGCCGTCCCACGAACTCCTGAACAGGACTTCGACACCGCGCTCCTGCAGGAAAGTCGCGAGTGCCCGGTTCTGGTCCGCTAGTCCCTCCAGTTCGCCGGTGGATATGAAGGCGCGAGTGCGAGGCAGCGCCGGCGCGCGCTCCAGGGCGCGCACGAGCCGCGCGACGGTGTGGAACACCGGATGCGGTCGCGATTCGAGCTTCCGGTCATCCAGAATGAACGACCCGGACTTTAGCACCAATCCACCAAAACAGCCGGGATATCGGAACGCCGTGGCGAGCGACGCCACGGCTCCAAGACTGGCGCCGAGCAAGACCCGGTCCTCGGCCCGCGTCGATATCGAGTATTCGTTCGAGATCGCCGGCAGAAGTTCCTTCACGACGTAGCGCGAATGGCGGCGGCCTCCGGCATATTCGCCTAGGCGGTCGCGCGTTTGAACCAGCGCCGCGACAAGGGGTGGGATGTCTCCGGCGTCGATGAGGTTGTCGAGCGAGATGCCGAGGTCGGCAAAGGTCATGTAATCGATGCCGTCGTGGATAACGACGAGCGGCAGCGGCTTTCCGGTTTCGACGCCAGCGGGAACATAGACCTGTTCGTGGCAAGTCTCCCCGAATGCTGCGCTTGCGACCGGGAGGGTCTCAACGCGGCCACCTGGGGCCCCTTTCGGGAGGCTCCAGTCAGGCCGGACATAGCCGAAGGTGCGACAAACGGAGTTCTCGCCAAACGGGTCTTGGGCCCGTGCCGGATTCAGAGGGTCGACGAATAGCTCCTCGACATCGCCCTTTCTGACCGACAGCTTGTATTCGAACCGCCCGTTGTCCTCGACCGGAAGCCGAAGAAGCCAAAGACCGGTTCCCGGGACGGCGGCGAACGGTTCGCGGTCACCACTGCCACAGATCCAGCGAACAAGATCGACTTCGTCTGCGCCGCCGACCCACGCGAACGTTGCCCATCCCGGTTCGGTCAGGGGAAACTCGTGGCTAGCCGCAAATGCCGCGATACGTGCTGCCGACGGCTTACCTTTTGACAGCAGCGCAATCACGGCCGGGTGCTGCCGTTGGCCCCGGTTTGGAGCGAATTTGTGCTGATTCATGGAATTGACACAGCCGCCAGACGACACCTGTGTGCTTCTGCGCGCCCGACTCGCTCGGGGCCCATCAAATAGGCTGCACGGCAGCCGGCTTCAATCGACCTCGATGCATCTTCTATGCGTCAAGCGATTGGCCGTCGCCGGCATCGATCTTTTTGATTGTTCGATCAACCAGTCGCCGGCCACGAGCCGCGCTTTTCACGCCAGCAGACAGTGCTTCTCGGCGGACCCGTGGCTAATGCTCCGCCCTGGTCCGCGTCGCGCAACCGCCTCGACGCGATCGACCTCGGGCATCAACTGACAGGGGCAAAAAAAGGATGTCTGGATCTGGCGCATTCCGGAAGTGCCGTCGTCTCCCGGCGACTTCCGAACAACAGCACAAAGCGGAACTCCGGTCGGCTGAGAGCGGCATGCTTGAGCCGCGCCTAGGTGTGTAGTCCCGGCATTTGCTGGAGCGGATTGAGATTGAATTGTTCTGGCTCTGAAGTCCATATACTGCAGATGAACTCGTAGGGTGTGAGGCCCTTAAGGGTCTTCAATCGGCGGCCAAAATTGTAGGCGCTGACAAAGTCGTCGAGATGCCGCCTGAGCTGGTCGTTGCTGTCGTAGTAGTAACGTTGAACGGTCGCTTCCTTGATCGTGCGGTTCATTCTCTCGACCTGGCCATTGGTCCAAGGGCGATTGGGTTTGGTCAGGCGATGCTCGATACCGTGACGCTGGCAGGCGCGGTCGAACGGATGCCCGCGGAATAAGGCAGTCGGGCCTGACCTATTCTTCGGCAGGTCGGCGAGCTGGATGCCGTTGTCGGTCAGTATGATCTCGATCTTGTAGGGGACAGCGGCGACAAGCGCATCGAGGAACTCTCTCGCTGTAACCGTATTGGCCTTGTGGACGAGCTGGACGAAGGCAAACTTCGAGGTCCGGTCGATAGCGACATAGAGATGGAGCTTGCCTTCCTTCCTCCGTCCTGACCTCGGCTATGTCGATGTGGAAGAAGCCGATCGAGTAGGTCTTGAACTTCTTCTTCACCGGCTTGTCGCACTCAACGTCGGGCAACCGACTGATGCCATGGCGCTGCAGGCAACGGTGCAGCGATGACCGCGTCAGATGTGGGATCGTCGGCTGCAGGGCGTAGAGACAGTCATCGAGCGGCAGAAGCGTGTGCCGTCGGAAGGCAACGATGATCGCCTCGTCTTCAAGCGAGAGAACCGTTGACTTCGGTTCTCGGTCGACGAAAGAGCAACGCTGACAGTTCGCTGGCGCCGGCGTGGGATATCTAGTACGCATCGCTGCATGGCCGAAGGCGACAATACCAACCGGCGGCTGGCAGCTATCCTCGCAGCAGATGTGGTGGGCTACTCGCGCATGATGGGCGCCGACGAAGCCGGCACTCTGGCCGCGCTTAGGCACCACCGGGAGGCTGTGTTCGACCCGGCTGTGTCCAACCACCATGGCCGGATCGTTAAGCTGATCGGAGACGGCACGCTGGCGGAGTTTTCCAGCGTGGTCGACGCGGTCAAATGCGCCCTTGCTATTCAACGGACGATCAAGGCTCAGGCGGAGCCGAACGGAAAGGGCATCACGCTCAGGATCGGCATCAACCTCGGCGACGTCATTATCGAGGGTGACGACATCTATGGCGATGGGGTCAATGTGGCAGCGCGCCTGGAGCCGCTGGCTGAGCCGGGCGGCATCTGCGTCGCCTCGATCGTCAACGAGAGCGTCGGCAGCCGGGTCGACGCCGCGTTCAGAGATGGCGGCGAGGTGACAGTCAAGAACGTCGACCGTCCAATTCGGGTGTGGAAGTGGCACCCTGACGGCGACCCGGTTCTCCCTCAGCCCGCGGTGACGGCGGCCGCATTAGAAAAGGCGCAGCCTGAGCAGCCCTCTATCGCGGTCTTACCCTTCAACAATATGTCGGGCAATCCTGAGCAGGAATATTTCTCCGACGGTATCACTGAGGACATCATCACCGATCTGTCCAAGGTCGCCGGGCTGATGGTCATCGCTCGCAATTCGAGTTTCGGATACAAGGGTAAGAGCCCCGACATACGCGTCGTCGGGCGCGAACTCGGTGTCCGCTCGGTGCTGGAAGGCTCGATCCGCCGCGCTGGCAACCGCGTACGGATCACCGCGCAGCTGATCGATGCGGCCACCGGCGGCCATGTGTGGGCCGACCGTTTCGACCGAGAATTGACCGACATCTTCGCCGTTCAGGATGAGGTGACTCAGCAGATCGTCGAGGCTCTCAAGGTTAAGCTCACGCCAAACGAAGAGGCTCGGATCGCCAACACGCCCAGCAGAAATCTTGAAGCGCACGATTTATTCCTGCAGGGGCGCGAATTGATTCAGGCGTCAAGCGTAGACCGGACGACTTTCGAGAAATCGGTGCAACTCTTTGAACGCGCAATCAGCCTCGACCCTGGCTATGCTCAGGCGTATGCCGGCTTGGCGTTCGCGTACCTTTTTGATTATTCCAATCGCTGGACGGGTGCCCCGGATGGTTCGATGCACCGTGCCGATGAATTGGCTACCAAAGCAATCGCGCTAGAACCGAACGATCCCTACGGTTACGCCGTCGCGGCGATTTCAGCACGCCACCTGAATGACGACCAGCGGGCGCGGTTTGCCATCGACAGGGCCTTGGCGCTCAATCCCAACTATGCACTCGCACTGAATATTCGTGGCGCCAGCGCCGCGTACAGTGGTCATCCTGAGGCCGCCATCCCCGACATCGAGCGCGCCATGCGGCTCGACCCCGGCTTCAGTCAGCAATATCTACACTATTTTGGTTTGGCCCACCTTCTGCTCGGGAATTACGAGACCGCCGCGACCGCATTCAAGGAGCGCATTCTGCTGTTTCCGCAAACCGACGTGAGTCGTGGCATGCTAGCCGCGGCGCTTGGTCATCTTAGCCGTGTCGACGAGGCGCGGCAGGCCTGGGACGATATGAAGAAGGCTAACTCGGCATTTTCTTTCTTCGAGCACCTTTCTCGCTTACCGATCCGTAATGCGGCGGACGTGGAGAGGATTGCCTCGGGGCTTGCGAAGGCCGGATTGCAGGATCGATCTGCGTCAGCGACCGCGTAGTGATGTCGACCACTTCGGCTTGTGGCGCATCGCGGAAGTGCCGTCGTCTCCCGGCGACTTCCGAAGATCAACATAAAACGGACTCTGGTCGGCCGACGAGCGGCGCTTTATGACATCGCGGACGCAGACCGCTGGCGCTTCTTGGCAATTGTGGCCCTCGTCAGTTCCAGCATCTTCCCCAGCTTCTGGGTCGGGCAAGTGGAGGGGGCGCGGCACGGCCTCAGAGCTCTGAGTCGACGGCGGAGAGCACAACCTTAACCGGCCTCCCCAGTGCGCTCTGAGAACTCAGCGCTGCGCGCGGTGCTCGAGGGCAGCAATTGACGCCTGGGCGGCTTCGATCTTTCGATCGAGCTCTTCCTCGGTGATCTTGCTCAGGTCGTAGAGGCCGACCCGGTGATCCTGAGGGGTCTCGCGCCAGCCGCCCTTGGTCTTCAGCCAGAAGATCGCGGCGGTGACCGATTGCGGTCCGTCGCTCGTCGCCTTGCGGAAGAGGCTCTCGGCGACCTTGGCCGTCGCCTTGACCTGCCCGTTGTCGAGTTCGTGCCGGTAGTGCTTGCGCAGCGTTTTCGGATCGATGCCGATGACGCTCGCGATGTTGAGCTCCGGCACTCCATAGGCGGTCATCGCCTCGACCTGGCGGCGGCTGGTTGCATCGGGCCGGTGTGCCGGGCGCCCCATGTCATGCCGGCTTTCGGTGATCGATCATGGGCACGACTTTGCCGCCCTTGGCCGTGAGATCGAGGGTGTCGTCCGTGCGAGGCGGTGGCTCTACAATCGTTCTGAAGACCACCAGCGGCTTGTCGTCCTTGGCTGCGAGCTCCTGCACCGAGGTCTCTTTCCAGCCGGCGCGGGTCTTGAGCCAGAAGATAGCGGCGATGACGGCTTCCCGGCCGTCGCCGGTGGCCTTGCGATAGAGGTTTTCGGCAACCTTGGCGTTGGCCTTGACGTGGCCGTGGTCGAGCTCGCTGCGATAGTGCTTCCTGAGCGTCTTCGGGGATATTCCGACGACACCGGCGATATCGGCTTCGGGTACGCCGTAGCCGGCCATGGCTTCGACCTGACGGCGGACGCTCGGATCGGGCTTGTGAGCAGGGCGCGCCATCTCAGCCTCGGACTGGACCAGGAGGCGGGGAGGGCATGCTGCTCTCCAAAACCGCGCGTGTAGACGAGGGGTTTGGAGAATGGCGGGGCAGGGGCGGCAACGTAGTGCTCCGAGGAGCGTCCTCGGCCAAACCCTCCGTGTAGCCGACGCGTTTTGCAAAGCCGCGGCTTCTGCTCGGTTCAGGGTCGCGGCCGAGCCGGAAGGGCCAGAGGCTGCAGGCAGTGAGCCGACACTCCCGGACCTCGCTCGCCTGGTAACAGGAGCAATCGAGGCATTTTTGGCGGATCGCGTGCAGGACCCCGGCCTTGGTGGTCATGGGATGCTCCCGATGCCAGCCCTGATGTCGCCGTCGTCGCGCGCGTGAACCCCCGCCGCATGGCGTTCCTCAGCGATCTCCGCGAAGGAACGGCCATCGCCATCCAACACGGCGTTCTTGCCCGTGAACTCCTGCCAGCGGGTGATGGCGACATCGACATAGGCGGGGCTGATCTCGACCGCGTGGCAGACCCGCCCGATCGTCTCAGCGGCGATGATGGTAGTGCCCGAGCCGCAGAAGGGCTCATAGACGGCCTGGCCGGGGGAGGAGTTGTTGAGCATCGGCCGGCGCATGCACTCCACGGGCTTCTGCGTTCCGTGCCCATGGCCGCGGTCTTCCCGGGAGGGGATATTCCAGAGCGTCGATTGCGAACGGTCGCCCTTCCAGTGCGCCGTTCCTCTAACCGCATACCAGCAGGGCTCATGTTGCCAGTGGTAGTGGCCGCGGGAGAGGGCGAAGCGGTCCTTGGCCCAGATGATCTGCGCTCTGATCTCGAAGCCGGATGCCTCCAAAGAAGCTTGAACAGTGCTGGTGAACCAGGTGGCATGCCAGACATAGGCGACGTCGCCTGGGAAGAGCGCCCACGCCTCCCGCCAGTCGGCGCGGTTGTCGTTCTCGACGCGGCCCGAGCTTGCCGTTGTTGGCGTTCAGCCCGCGCTGCGCTCCGCCAGTCCGGATCGGTAGTTCGACCCCATACGGCGGGTCGGTGACCATCAGGTGCGGCTTCACGCTGCCGAGCACCCAGGCGACATCGTCGGCAATCGTGCTGTCGCCGCAGAGCAGGCGATGCGGGACCGAGGAGCCAGAGATCGCCCGAGCGGCTGATCGGGTCCTCGGGAAGGGGAGGGACCTCGTCGGGATCGGTCAGACCCGCCGTTCCGACAGACAGCAGCCCCGCCAGCTCGTCCTCGGAGAAGCCGGTGAGCGCGAGATCGAAGCCGAGGCCCTGCAGCTCCCCAGCTCCAGCCCCAGTAGCTCGGTGTCCCAGCCGGCGTTCAGAGCCAGCTTGTTGTCGGCGATGATGTAGGCGCGCTTCTGCGCCTCGCTCATGCCAGCAAGCTCGATGACCGGCACCGTCTTCATGCCGAGTTGCCGCGCCGCGAGCAGCCGGCCGTGCCCGGCGATGATGCCATTCTCGCCGTCGACGAGGATCGGGTTGGTCCAGCCGAAGGCGCGGATGGAGGCGGCGATCTCCGCCACCTGCGCATCGGAGTGCGTGCGTTGTGTGGCGCTTCTAACCTCGCCAGGCCGCGCTCGATCACCGGCACCGTCTTCATGCCGAGCTGCCGCGCAGCCAGCAGCCGCCCGTGCCCGGCGATGATGCCGTTCTCGCCATCCACCAGGATCGGGTTGGTGAAGCCGAACTCGCGGATCGACGCGGCGATCTCCGCCACCTGCACATCCGAGTGCGTGCGCGGATTCCGCGTGAAGGGGATCAGCATCGAGAGCGCGCGATACTGCACCGCGAGCTGCTGCTCCAAGTCGATTGCCGTCTTGCGCATGCGGCAGAGCAATAACTCTTGAGCACGCGGCACCTCCGCTCAGAAAATGTCTCACATCGCGAATGGCAGTATCGAGCGAGGCGCTAGCGATGGAAGAGCCGGGTTTGATAGTCTTTGCTGAAAGGCGCTAGAAGCAGCCGGTCCGCCATGAGCCGCCAAATGGGGCTGACGATTGCCGCCGAAGTCGCTCGCAAAAGCAACACTCAAACAAACCCCCGACTGGGTAGCCGCGATGGACAACGAAACTGCTGCTCCGAAGCACCCCACCGAAGCCGCGAAAGCAACGGTCGTATTTGTCGACCTGGCCGGCTTCAGCGCCATTGCGGACGTTTTTGGAGATGCGGCAGCGATCGAGGTGCTGGAGCTATTCGAAAAGTTGGTGCGCGATTCCGTGGGTGACGACGGCAAGCTTGTGAAATGGATCGGAGACGAGGCGATGCTTTTGTTTCCGGAGCCAGATCTGGCACTTCAGGCGCTTTCTCGCCTCTTACCGGCCTGTCGCGCCGAGAAGAGAATACCTTTGACAAGGTGCGGGCTGAACCACGGATCAGTGATCCATAGAGGCAACGATATCTTCGGCTCAACCGTCAACATCGCGTCTCGGATAACGGCGTTCGCCAAAGCCGGACAGCTGGTAGCAACGCGCTCGATCGCCGAAACGGCCAAGGCGAAGGGAATCTCAATTCACGAACTCGGACCGACCCGGCTTCGCTCTATTGCTGAAGAAATTCCGTTGTTCGTCCTCCAACTGGCGGAGGCCGTCGATCCCGCCTGGATAGACCCGGTGTGCAAGATGCACGCGCCATATTCGGCTTTTGTCACGGCAACTCGTGTGGGGCATTGGTTCTGTTCCCGGCAATGCGAGGAGGCTTACAACCGATCTCCCGAGACGTACCTGACCTAGGGTCAGGACTCATAACCAGTAGCTGACGGCAGCAGCGATGCAGACGGCGGCGAGGAAGTTGGTGGCGGATCGGTCGTATCGTGTCGCGATGCGGCGGAAGTCCTTGAGGCGACCGAACATGCGTTCGATGGCATTTCTGTTTCGATAGAGGAACGGGGAGAAGCAGTTCTTCCAACGCCGATTGGCCTTCGGCGGAATATTGGGCATCGCACCTTTGCCCTCGATCTGTCGGCGGATGGCATTGCTGTCGTAGCCCTTGTCGCCATGAACGATCGACGCTTGCGGCAGCCGCCGCAGCAGCAACTCTGCGGCGGTGCAATCGGCCACTTGGCCTCCCGTGAGCATGAAGGCGATGGGCCGACAAGCCGTATCGGTCAGGGCGTGGATCTTGGTGGTGCGTCCGCCGCGCGAGCGCCCGATCGCCTGATTGCGCTCCCCCCTTTACCGCCGGCTGCGCAGCGGTGCGCCTTCACCGCCGAACTGTCGATTAGCACCTGGGCTGGCGGGCCGCCTGCCGCAGCAAGCGCGTGGAACATGTCGATCCAAATGCCCTTCTCTGCCCAGCGCACGAAGCGATTGTAGAGGGTCTTGCGTGGACCATAGACGGCCGGAGCATCGACCCAACGGCCGCCTGACTTCAAAACATGCACGATGCCGCTGATCACACGCCGGTCGTCAACCCGCGGCTTGCCGCGCGTGTCGGTGGGGAGCAACGGCTTCAGCCGCGCGAATTGATCCCTCGTCAGCCAGAAATAGTCGCGATTCATCAGAGGCCTCCTCTTGGAGACCGTAAATCACAACCCAGCCAAGGAAGGAATCCCCTTTATGGGTCCTGACCCTAGGTTCAAACGTTCGAGGCAGCTTTAGCCGGGGCCGGTGATGTATCGCCCGCCCGCATCCGGAAAGGAGCAGCCCATGCCATATTTCATGACAATCGGATACGGAGATCGCGAGGGCTACGATCGGACCGCCGAGGCCGTTCGGACGGCAGCGCACAAACACGATGCAATACTGCGTAAGGAAGGCGCATTGATGGGCATCGCGGGGACGCCCGTTCAGGTGCGCAACGCTGATGCGGCGCAGGTTGAGACGACGATCGGTCCTTTCATGTCTGCGCAATTGCCGGTGGCTGGCTTTGCAATCATTGAAGCGGCCAGCCTCGCAGAGGCAATCGTTAAGGTATCGCAGACGCCCTGTGCTGTTGCGCATGGAGTCGTAGAGGTCTGGCCACTTGAGCAGGGAACCTGACTTCGTTG
The DNA here is from genome assembly GCA_963761005.1 of uncultured Alphaproteobacteria bacterium. Taxonomy (GTDB): domain Bacteria; phylum Pseudomonadota; class Alphaproteobacteria; order Rhizobiales; family Afifellaceae; genus DASWJZ01. The sequence goes on along the minus strand of CAVXFK010000006.1, from coordinate 6,837 downwards.
AACTTGAAGGCAGTTCCGGTGGAACTTAGCTTCGGAGGCGCAACCGTTCGAACAGTCGTCTCAGCGCAAAGCTCCGTACAAGCGAGACAACCGTGAACGCCCCGGCGATCGACACGTTCTGCCCCAACTCCAAACGCACCGCGAAAACCGGGAAGAGCAGTAGCTGCGTGAGGAGCGCGATGCCGTAGCCCGCAACGACATTCGTGACCGCCTCTACGAGAGACATCGAGCGCGATTGCGCTAGTGGCGCTAGTGGCGCTAAGCGGCTTCGATCTTCTGACGGCATGGCGCATGGATTGGTCAACGTCCCGCGTAGACTTCGCTTGAACGGGAAATACGCATTCGGGGTTAGCGTCGGCAGCGCCTGTCTGTCGCGTCCAAAAGTGTTTCACACGCGGGCGGCGAGCTGGGCGAAACGTCGGCGGGAGCAGTCGACTGGAACAGCTCGACCATTGAGACGCCACGCGATTAACTGTAGCGCGTGTCGCCACCGCCGATGGGCCGTGGGCCGGCTGATGCCAAACCGCCAGCAGATCAGCTTCCATGGTGAACCTTGTGCTCGGGCGCAGACGAGTTCGACGAGGTCGGCCTCCAGCCAGCTCAGCCACGTCATCGCATCTTCGGGAAGATTGCCGCACTTGGTCTCAGGACGATGCTCTTCCAGATCGGCGTTGCGCTGGCGTGTCGCCGCTTTACGAAGATGGGTCTCCACCTGCTTTTCGGTCCAGTTACACATCGACTTTCGAGCGGATTTCCGCGGCGGCCAATGCCTCCGCCTCCTTTCGCGACATGCCTCCATCGAATTCGGCAATCGCGGCGCGTTCTAAGAAATTAACTTGGTCGTCCGCCGACCAACCGTCTGTCGTGGCGTCGGTCGGGGTTTTACTGACGTTGCCTTTGACGTGGCGTCGGACAGTCGCGGGTCCGAACTCAGCACCGAGGATGACAACGGCAGCGACGACGAACCCAACAGAGGGGATCCAAGGCCTTACGCTCCTTTACCAACGCTCTCGCCTCCACGTGGGGGACGGCTTCCAACGGCGGGCCGCTTCTTCTGGCGCAACCGGCTAAAGTACGCGACCTTCGGCACAGTCCGTTCTCTCGTTTGATACGAGGGGCTTACGGCAATCCCCTGAACTGAAGCCTAGCGGACAGGGCCGGAATTGACTTACGGACCAACAAGGATCGCGACGAAGGGGGCGTGCATTTACTGCGGTCGATCCGGAGTGAAACTCTCGGATGAGCACATCGTGCCACTCTCGCTCGGTGGCCGGCATGTCATTGAGGGTGGGAGCTGCCAAGCATGCGCAAAGATTACAGCGGGGATCGAATTAGACGTTGCACGCGGACTTTGGGGTGACGCTAGGGCCGCCTACAATGCTCCAACGCGCCGGCGCAAAGAACGACAAACACACATATTGCTTCCGAATCCGCACAACCATCCTGAGACGCTGAGAGTTCCGTATTCAGAATATCCGGCGCCGATGATTTTCTACAAGATGGACAAAGCTGGGCTGCTTCGAGGAATGCCGAGCGATGTCGACATTTCCTTCGCGTGGAAGCTTGTCTCAGTCGTTGACGACGCAAAGCTCAAAGTGTTTGAGACGAAGAATCCAGGCCGCCTTACAGCCCGGTTCAAGCATGTTCCGGAGAGCTTCGCTCGGATGATTGCGAAGATCGGCTATGGGCAGGTACTGACAGTGTTAGGGTCAGGACTCATAACCAGTAGCTGACGGCAGCAGCGATGCAGACGGCGGCGAGGAAGTTGGTGGCGGATCGGTCGTATCGTGTCGCGATGCGGCGGAAGTCCTTGAGGCGACCGAACATGCGTTCGATGGCATTTCTGTTTCGATAGAGGAACGGGGAGAAGCAGTTCTTCCAACGCCGATTGGCCTTCGGCGGAATATTGGGCATCGCACCTTTGCCCTCGATCTGTCGGCGGATGGCATTGCTGTCGTAGCCCTTGTCGCCATGAACGATCGACGCTTGCGGCAGCCGCCGCAGCAGCAACTCTGCGGCGGTGCAATCGGCCACTTGGCCTCCCGTGAGCATGAAGGCGATGGGCCGACAAGCCGTATCGGTCAGGGCGTGGATCTTGGTGGTGCGTCCGCCGCGCGAGCGCCCGATCGCCTGATTGCGCTCCCCCCTTTACCGCCGGCTGCGCAGCGGTGCGCCTTCACCGCCGAACTGTCGATTAGCACCTGGGCTGGCGGGCCGCCTGCCGCAGCAAGCGCGTGGAACATGTCGATCCAAATGCCCTTCTCTGCCCAGCGCACGAAGCGATTGTAGAGGGTCTTGCGTGGACCATAGACGGCCGGAGCATCGACCCAACGGCCGCCTGACTTCAAAACATGCACGATGCCGCTGATCACACGCCGGTCGTCAACCCGCGGCTTGCCGCGCGTGTCGGTGGGGAGCAACGGCTTCAGCCGCGCGAATTGATCCCTCGTCAGCCAGAAATAGTCGCAATTCATCAGAGGCCTCCTCTTGGAGACCGTAAATCACAACCCAGCCAAGGAAGGAATCCCCTTTATGGGTCCTGACCCTAGACCCCGAGGACATTCGGCCAATATGCCTGCCCTATATACTCGGCCAACTGCGGAACGTTTCATATGTGGTTGGCGGGAGGCTAAATATTCGCGATCCGGACGCAGGAATGGGGTACGTCCTTCGCACCGGGGCATTCGGAACCCTAGAAAGACTGATGATTGTCGCTGAGGTCAGGCTCATAGCCAACAACCACACGCCTACCTACCATGTAATTGTCGGTGACGCTCTCGGAAGATCGAATGTGGTGGCTGTTCTGGCGAAGCTGAACGCGTCGCCGACTGACTTGCTCCCTCTGCACGTGGGGAATTTGGGCGAGCAGCCAAGCGACGAACACTGGCAACCAAGCGTGTGGCCTCTTCCATTTTGGAGCAACACTTCTGTCGCATGACAGAGGCTCGGCGCGGTCGCACGGCAGAAGACTGGAAAAGGGGGTCGCCTGATGACTGATCGAACACTTGACCACCGGCAATATGCAGCGGGAGTGCGAGCAATGCTGTCGGCCCTTTTCGAGATCGGCTTTTGGGCGGCAGCGATTGTTCTTGCTGTAGTTGCACCGCCCTATGTCCAAAGCGAATGGCCCGGCACAACGACATGGGATTTTCTGTCTTCCGCACCGACTGTAGTTGCCTCCATCGCTTGTCTCAGAATGGCAGGCGCGCTCTGGGATGTCAGGCGACTGGAGCGACCGCGAGTGATCACATTCGCAATCCGCTAACCCTCAACGGCCGCACAGCAAGCGCGATCCGCTCGGCGACCTCGACCGACCGCGCCTCGACGAAGAAGACGCCGGACTTGCTGTCTGCCAGCAACTCAATGGCCGGAATAGCGTCTCGGAGGGCGAGACGAACTCGAATTCAGTGGGGCGCAGCTCGACGGACTTTGCGGGATATGGACCTTCGGACCGGTGCTGCGCGGTTCGGAGCTTTGGAGAAAGACGGCCCGGAGAGAACGCTCAAGGCACCTTTCGGAAGAGCCGCGGTCCGAGGCTGGTCACCGGAACGCCTGCGAAACCGCCGCGTCCAAAGCCTAGAAGAAACGGCGAGAGAATGTGCGGGCGTGGGCGTCTGGCGGAGGGAGAGGAACTGAAATCCAACATTCTCCGGAGAAATCCCAGATTCAGCTTGACCCAACGCGCCCAATCGCCACCGAGCGAACAATTCCTCGTCACAATGCTGGAAGACCGGCGGAGGACTTGGTGGCGTCGGCAGGGTCGGTGCCGCAGGCCTGAGGTGGCCGTCGGTTTTGTGAGGCGTGAAGCCGCGGCCGGCAACGGCCGCTGATACGCGCGATTTTGAGACAAAATTGGGCTGGCTCAGCTGGCTTTTCTTAACACCCAGCTGCGCCAAATGCCCGCCAACTCGAAAGTCTAGCCACTCGGCGTGGCCAGCGTTTGACGTCCCAGCAAAACAAGGACGGCGTCCAGCACTGATCCTGCTCAACTGGCGTCCGTCCGACCCGAGCGAAGCTGGTCCGGCCCTGAAGCCGGACTTTTCTTTTTCCGCTCTCACTTCCGCTGGCGCAGCCCAGTCCTTTCGGAGTGCCCGATGGAGCCGCATTCCAAAGGATTGCCGACGACGCAGCTCCTCGCTGCGGCGAAATCTGCGGCGCCGGATCGCGTCCGAACGCCCATTGGCACAGGCTCTATAGGAAGACCGCAAACAGAAGGTGCGGAACCGCCGCCCCGACGATCAGCTTGGACTGATTGCGCGCAGTTGCGGCGATGTTATCCACCGCTTCCGCGATCAACGCCACACTCTACGGCGCGGCGCGCTTGAGTTACTGCATCGCGCGTGACGGCGAATTGCCGGCAGAGCGAGCAGTTTGTCCACTGGGCTCGCCTGCTTGCGCACCATCCCGTCGGTGTCACATCCAGCTCCGCAAACAGCGCCCGGAAAACAAGGGAGTGGATGTCTCCTGTTCCACCCGGTTTGGGTTCACCACCTTCTGCGCCCTTTGTGTCGTCCTATTCCGTGACGCCCCGACTTTGATGCGCGCGCTGTGGCTGGCGGCATCTGGTGCCGTTTTTGGGGTCGGACAGGGCCTCAAACGCGGGCATAGCGCGGTCGGCGGAGCTTACGTAGAATAGCCATCGCGATGGCCACCCGGGGGGCGGCATGAAACAGCGCGGCAAAGAAGACGACTCGACGGTCAAAGGCCGGCGCCGGAGCGCGGCTGCATCGAAGGCCCCCAAAGCAGCCGCATCGCATTCTTCCGCTGCCCGCCTGCGAGCACAGGTCGACGCTCTTACGCGAGAACTGACAGAGGCGCGTGAGCAGGAGACGGCGACGTCCGAGGTGCTCCATGCCATCTCAATCTCCCAGGGCGACCTGACGCAGGTCTTCAAAACAATAGGCAAGCAAGCCGAGACATTATGCGACGCAGAGATCAGCCTCATATCCATGGTCGATGGCGACCTGATCCGCCTGGTCTCGATTAGCGGTGTAACCGCGCAGGGTGTGGAGACCGTCCGACAGGTATATTATCCGATGCGTCGCAGCGACGAGACTGTCGCGGCACGAGCGATCCGGTCGGGTGCGGTCTGCCACGTCCCTGACGTTCTCAACGATCCACTTTATCCAAGCAAGGAGGCCGCGCGCGTGGCCGGATTTCGTGCGTGCCTCGCTGTGCCAATGGTCCATGACGGGCAGGTCATCGGAGCGATCTTTGTCGCGCGGAAGCAGCCGGGACTTTTTGCAGATGCCAAGGTTCAGCTTCTCAAGACGTTCGCTGATCAAGCGATCATCGCGATTGAGAACGTGCGGCTTTTCAATGAGATCGAGGCGCGCAACCGTTCGGTGACGGAGGCGCTGGAGCACCAGATGGCGACGAGCGAAGTGCTCGGCGTAATTAGTCGATCGCCGACAGACGCTCAGCCGGTATTCGAAACCATTGCACAGAGTGGCGAACGCCTATGCGAAGCACTCGTCAGCCTCGTGTATCTCTATGACGGCGAGCTTCTCCATGTCGCCGCTACGAACAAGCTTAATCCGGAGGTGCGCCAGAAATATATGGAGCAATATCCCAGGCGGCCCGACCGATCACAAAGCGGCGGCAGGGCGGTCTTGGATGGAGAGACTGCGCATATCCCCGACGTGTGGGACGATCCCGATTACTCGCGCGAAATTGCTGCGGCTGGAGGGTGGCGGGCGGCGCTTGCGGTTCCCATGCTGCGTGACGGCAGACCGATTGGATCGATCGCCGTTGCCAAGGCGGAACCAGGGCCATTTCCCGAGCGGCAGATTTGGCTGCTGCGGACTTTCGCCGATCAAGCCGTAATTGCCATCGAGAATACCCGGCTGGTTAGCGAGCTCCGCGAAGCGCTAGAGCAACAGACCGCAACCGCGGACGTGCTCAAGGTCATCAGCCGCTCTGCGTTCGACTTGCAGGCGGTGCTCGACACGCTTGTTGAATTGGCCGTCCGCCTATGCCGTGCCGACAAGGGAGGCATCGTCCGCAGGATCGGGGGCGCGATGCGCTATGTGTCGACTTCGGGCTATTCGCCCGAGATGAGCAAATACCTCTACGAGAATCCTCCGCCGAAGGGCGCGGATCGGCCGTCGGACGCGTCGTGGAGCAGCGCCGGATCGTCCATATCCCCGATGTTCTCGGTGACCGGGACTATGAGATGACGCGGCTTGCGGAAGTCGGCAGCTTCCGCACCGTGCTCGCCGTTCCGTTGATCCGCGGCGATGCCTTGATCGGCGTATTTGCGATGACCCGCGCTGGTGAGCCGCAGCCCTTCACCGACAAGGAGATTGAGCTCGTCCAGAGCTTTGCGGACCAGGCCGTCATCGCGATCGAGAACGTTCGCCTGTTCGAGGAAGTGCAAGCGCGCACGGCCGAAGTTACCGAGGCGCTTCAGCAGCAGACCGCAACCGCGAACGTTCTCAAGGTGATCAGCCGCTCCGCCTTCGATCTGCAAACGGTGCTCGACACCCTGGTCGAATTGGCCGCGCGTCTGTGCGATGCCGAAAAGGGCACGATCGTGCAGCGCGACGGCGACGTCTATCGCTGGTCGGCGCATTTCGGCCACGCGCCCGACCTTGTCAAGTATGTGAAAGCGCATCCTTTCAAGCCCGGGCGCGGCACTGTCACCTCGCGCGTCACGCTTGAGGGAAGGGCGGTTCACGTCCCCGATGTCCTTGCGGATCCGGAATACACCGAGCTTGAGCTGCCGAAGCGTGGCGGCGACCGCACGGTCCTTGGCGTGCCGCTCATGCGCGCAGGTGTCCCGATCGGTGCGTTCACGCTCACGCGGACCGAGGTCGGGCCCTTCACACCGCGGCA
>CAVXFK010000005.1:0-47767 GCA_963761005.1 uncultured Alphaproteobacteria bacterium | reverse complement strand
CCTCGTGATCCCCCCGTCCACCCTCAAATTCTGCCCGGTGATATAGCCCGCGGCATCCGACGCCAGGAATGCGATCGTGTCGGCGATCTCCTCGACGTGGCCGTAGCGCTTCATGGGGATGTTCGCGCGGATTCGTCCTTCTCCGGGAAGCTGTCGATGAAGCCGGGGAGCACGTTGTTCATGCGGATGTCTTCGCCCGCATACTGTCGGCGAAGAGCTTTGTGAAGGACGCGAGGCCCGCGCGGAACACGGCGGAGGTCGGGAAGACCGGTCGGGCTCGAAGGCGGCGAAGGTCGAGATGTTGATGATCGCGCCGTCCTCTGCTTCTGCATGACCGGCGTGACGAGCCGCGTCGGCCGGACGGCGTAGAGGAAATAGACCTCCATCCCCCGTGCCAGTCCTCGTCGGCGATCTCGAGGATCGGCGCGCGCGGGCCGTGACCGGCGGTGTTGACCAGAACGTCGATGCGGCCCCAGCGCTCGAGCGTCGTCGACCAGCCGCTTCAGATCGTCGTTCGACTGGTTGGAGCCGGTGACGCCGACGCCGCCCAGCTCCTTCGCCAGCGCCTCTCCCTTGCCGGAGGAGGAGAGGACCGCGACCCCGTAGCCCTCCGCCGCGAGCTTGCGCGCCGCGGCCGCGCCCATGCCGCTGCCGCCGGCCGTGACGATGGCCACCTTTTCCGTCATTGAGTCTTCGCCCTTCCTTTTTTTTTTTTTTTTTTTTTTTTTTTTTTTTTTTTTTTTTTTTTTTTTTTTTTTTTTTTTTTCCCCCCCCCCCCCCCCCCCCCCCCCCCCCACCGATCCATTATGAGGGGCTGCGGCTCGCATCGCGCCTCTTTCCGCCGCGTGAAACGGCGTCTCGCCGCCCCCGATATTCCAGGTGATCCTCTGGAAGTATTCCTGATCGAGCTCGTCGATATTGTGTTCTATTTCTGGCGGATACTGGTTCGCCGACCGCGTGGTCGATATCGGCGCCTTCAAGGGCGCGCACGGATGACCCGGCCGTCCATTTCTTCTTCTCCGCCGAGGCTGCACACGTCTCGGCCTCGCTCTATCCGACCGGATCGCTCCGGTTGCTCGCCAGCGTCGAAGCCCTCGACGGGCTGCTCCTGATCGGATGGTCGATATCGTTCACGTTCCTGATCATGCAGCGCAACTGGTTCGGCAAAGAAGCGGCGGACAGCTAAGGGACGGGCGCGAACGCCCAAGGGCCGAGGCGGCAATCACCCGGCCTCGCGCATTCCTTGCTGAAGGTCGCGCGCTAGCGCTTCGGGCGGAAGGTCGTGCTCTGGCGGCTGTCGCTGTCGATCACGCGGACGAGCATGATCTGCCGGCTCGCGACGATCACCTCCTGCGTGCCGCCGGAGGAGCTGCCGCGGATCTCGTTCAGGAGCAGAAAATCGCTCGACTGAAGTTTCGACAGAAACTCCGATATCCCGTCGTCGGGGTCATCGACGATGATCCTCTCGCCGCCCGAAATCGTCATCTCAAATCGTGCCATTGGAAGTCCTCGAGCGGCTCAGCGGCGCGTCAGGGGATAGTCGTCGCGCGCATAAAGCTCGCGGATGGCCTTGTGATCGAAGCGCTCCTCCCGCACCTCCATCACGACGCTCACGAGAAGCGATGCCGGAACCTCCTCGACCGCGAAGTGGATCGCTTCCGCCGCGGACTGGAAGCGGCGGTAGCCCATGGCGCGCCCACGGGTCGCCCGGGCCTGCAGCATGAAAATCTCGGCGGGCGCAGAATAGTCGAAGCTCGCAGCCGTGTTCGGCGGACGCAGGTTGTCGTTCACCGGCTGCTCGCGCGCCATCTACAGGCTCTCGACCGCCGAGAGCTGGCTCTCCTTGGCGACGCGCTCGCGCGGTCCGGCCGCGCTTTGAATGCGGTACTGGTGGTCGCCGTACTCCTCGGGGAGCTGCGCGACGATCTTGTAGATCCCGGCCGCACCCCGCTCGATATTGGCGGCCGAGAAGAGCACCCTCTGGCCGACCTTGAACTTGTGCATGTTGCTCTGCATCCGCTCGTTTCCCTTCTGAAAATCGATGCGGCTAGCGCCGCCCGCGCGCGCCGAGCGGCACCTTGCGCTTCGGCATCGGCAGGAGCCCCTCGCGCTGGGCGAGCTTGCGCGCCGCCTTGCGCGCGCGCCTGATCGCCTCGCCCTTCTCGCGCGCCTTCTTCTCGGACGGCTTTTCGTAGGCCTTCCGCCGCTTCATCTCGCGAAACACGCCCTCGCGCTGCATCTTCTTTTTCAGCGCCTTGAGCGCCTGTTCGACGTTGTTGTCGCGCACGAAGACCAGCAAGGGCATTCTCCTTGAAATGAGGGGCGGTAAGCGTCTCCGACCGCCTGAGCGATCGAAGCGCGGAGAGCGACAGTCAGCGCCCTCCGCGGGTCTTAAGACCTGAGGGTTAGGCCGACTGCAGGTTCGACGCGGCCATCTTGCCGCTGCGGCGGTCGGCTTCCACGTCGAAGGAGATCTTCTGGCCTTCGGTCAGGCTGCGCATGCCGGCCTTTTCGAGCGCGGTGGCATGAACGAAGACATCCTTGCTGCCGTCGTCCGGCTGGATGAAGCCGAAACCCTTGTTGATATTGTAAAACTTCACTGTGCCCGTTTGCATCGGGATTTCCTTTCACTGTCGGTTGCACGCGCGCACGGACACGCCACGTGCGGGCCCGCTCGCAGTATCGAGTTTGGAGAGAGGCTGAACGTGCGCCCGGCAGTGCCGAGGCGAAAAGGCCCAGTTGTCCGGCCAAAGGTCGACATATTTATATCGTGCGGAATTGTGGTTTATGCAAGGCGCCAGGTTCCAGGCGCATGGAGCGGGAGCCTCGGCTGCCTTGACGAAATGGCCGTCGGAGGCCCCAGATGAGGCTTCCGATCCGTCGCGCTGGAGGGGGACTTGAGCGCTGCCGAATCCGACATCCGCTCGCTTTTCTCTGCCTACGCCGCGGGCTTCGACGACGCCGATGCGGAGGCGGTGACGGCGCTCTTCGTCTGGCCGGCGACGATCTGGCAATTCGGAAAGGGCCACGTCTTCGAGGACGCGGAAGAGCTGCAGGAGAACGTCGACGCGCTGATCGACGTCTTCGACGAAGCTGGGATCCGTATCAACCGAACCGGACGTGAAGGAGGTTCGGATCGCCGGGCCGAGCGCCTTCGCCGCCGTTCTCTGGCGGCAGCACGACGATCACGGCGAGCTCCTGCACGCGTTCTCCTGCCAATACCTGCTTCTTAACCACGAAGGGACGTGGAAGATCGCGACAATCGTGAATGAGGAGGCGGACGAATAGCGCCCCTCTCCAGAGGAGACCCTATTCGTCGGCGTGGCCCAGTACCTTGCCGGTTCGCGGGTTGACCAGATGCATGTCGCCGCACGACAGGCATTCAATGCCGACATATTCCTCACCCGGCCGGTCGGTGCGATCCGCCTGGTCTTCATCGGCGTCCATCGCCTGGACCATCTTCCTGGTCGTCGGGCAGCGGAACAAGAACGGAGTCATCAAGAGAGCCTGCCCGAGCTAATCTCACGTTCCTTGATCCGCAACAAATTCAGCTATTTGAATGGGTTACCAGGAGCGAGACGCGACTCCGGACTGCCCTCTGGACTCCCATCTCGGTCTGTGGCTGCGTCGGACGTTCCGCCGGGAGCTTCTTGATGTCCTTGCAGATCTGGCTCGCCTTCACCGCCGCGACCGTGGTGCTCCTCCTGATCCCTGGGCCGACGGTGCTTCTCGTCGTCTCCTACGCGCTCGGCCAAGGACTTCGGACGGCTCTGCCGATGGCGGTCGGCGTGGCGCTCGGCGACTTCACCGCTATGACGCTGTCGCTCGCCGGCGTCGGCGCGCTGCTTGCCGCGTCGGCGGCGGTGTTCACGGTGGTGAAGTGGATCGGCGCGGCCTATCTGGTCTGGCTCGGGATCAAGCTCTGGCGCGCCGGCGGGACGCTCGCGGCCGAGCCGCGGTCGACGGGCGCGACGAGCCGGCGGATGCTCGGCCATGCCTGGCTGGTCACGGCGCTCAACCCGAAGGGTATCACCTTCTTCGTGGCGTTCCTGCCGCAGTTCCTGAACCCGCGCGCCGATCTTTTCCCGCAGATGGCGGTGCTCGAAGCGACCTTCCTGACGCTCGCCTTCGCGAATGCGCTCGGCTACGCGCTCGTCGCGGCGCGGGCACGCGGCTTCCTCAAGAGCCCGCGCGCGATCCGCGTCGTCAACCGGCTCGGCGGCTCCTGCCTGATCGGCGCGGGGGTGGCGGCGGTGTCGATCCGCGCGGGGCAATAACCAGACTCCCAGCGCCATCGTCATTGCCGGGCTTGACCCGGCAATCCAATCCGTGACCAACGGTGTTCGGCGGAAACGCTACGGAATGGATGCCCGCTATCCAAGTCCGGGCATGGCGACAATCGCAAAGGAAAGGAGCGACGTCATGGATGTGCGCGCCGCGGTGGCGTTCGAGGCCGGGAAGCCGCTTGAGGTCACGACCGTTCAGCTCGATGGCCCGAAGGCGGGCGAGGTTCTCGTCGAGATCAAAGCGACCGGCATCTGCCATACCGACGAGTTCACGCTGTCGGGCGGCGATCCGGAAGGGCTCTTTCCCTCGATCCTCGGGCACGAGGGGGCCGGCATCGTCGTCGACGTCGGGCCGGGCGTCACGAGCGTGAAAAAGGGCGACCACGTCATCCCGCTCTACACGCCGGAGTGCCGCGAGTGCCCGTCATGCCTGTCGCGCAAGACCAATCTCTGCACGGCGATCCGTTCAACACAGGGGCAAGGCGTGATGCCGGATGGCACCTCGCGCTTCTCCATACGCGGCGAGAAGCTCTTCCACTACATGGGCTGCTCGACCTTCGCCAATTTCACCGTGCTGCCGGAGATCGCGGTCGCCAAGATCCGCGAGGATGCACCATTCGACAAGGTCTGCTACGTCGGCTGCGGCGTGACGACGGGTGTCGGCGCCGTCATCAACACGGCGAAGGTCGAGGAAGGCGCAAAGGCGATTGTCTTCGGGCTTGGTGGCATCGGCCTCAACGTCGTGCAGGGTCTGAGGCTCGCCGGCGCCGACATGATCATCGGCGTCGACCTGAACCCGGCGAAGAAGGCGTGGGGCGAGCGCTTCGGCATGACGCATTTCGTCAATCCGAAGGAGGTAGGCAGCGAACTCGTCCCCACTCTCGTCAACATGACCAAGAAGGGCGCCGACCAGATCGGCGGCGCCGACTACACGTTCGACTGCACCGGCAACACGACGGTGATGCGCCAGGCGCTCGAAGCGACGCATCGCGGCTGGGGCGTCTCCGTCATCATCGGCGTCGCGCCGGCCGGCGCGGAGATCTCGACGCGCCCCTTCCAGCTCGTCACCGGGCGCGTGTGGAAGGGCACGGCCTTCGGCGGGGCCAGAGGCCGCACCGACGTGCCAAGGATCGTCGACTGGTACATGGAGAAGAAGATCGCGATCGACCCGATGATCACGCACACCTTGACGCTCGACGAGATCAACAGGGGCTTCGACCTGATGCACGCGGGGGAATCGATCCGAAGCGTCGTCGTCTACTGACGCTGCGGCTCTGCGCCGCGATCCGCCGCCTGATTCCACGCTTACCGCCGTCACGCGAATGAGTATGATGCCGACCGGTGAGCCCGGCTCGCGCGGGCCGCGTAGGGGATGCGCGGCGATCAACGTAAGCGGCGGCCGGTCGAGGGAGGCAACGATGGAACACGAAGAGCATTCACGGCGCGCGTTCGTCAAAGGGGCGCTCGCCGTATCGGCGCTCGGCATTCTCAGCCCGGCGACGGCATGGGCAGCAGCAGGCAGATGGATCTTGATCGGAACGCGCACGGTCAACTTCGCGGCCGAGCGCAACACGGTCCCGGTGACGTTTCTCGCCGGGGCGTTCACGCACCTCCAGCTCCGCGTGCACGGCAACACCGTCACCATGAACGAGCTCAAGGTGCGCTTCTCGGACGGTGAGTGGGTGACGCTCCCGGTGCGCGCGCGTGTTCGCGACGGCGGGCAGACGCGCGCGATCCTGCTTCCCGGCGGGCGCCGCTATATCAGCCAGATCCAGCTTTACCATCGCACGGTGCCGAACGGGCGCGGTCGCGCGACCGTCGAGGTCTGGGGCCAGCGGTAACGCTACGCCACATTAACCGCGCCGGCTTTGCGCCTGCCGAGACAGGGAGGAGATCATGGAACTGGAGAATCATACGCGCCGGGCATTCGTGAAAGGGGCCCTCGCAGCGTCGGCGCTCGCCCTTCTCAGTCCCGCAGTCGCGTGGGCCGCCGGATGGGTGCGGCTCGGGACGCGGACCGTTCTCCTCGCAAACGACACCGACATCGTACCGGTGACACTTCTCCGCGGAACGTTCACGCATCTGCAGCTTCGCGTGAAAGGAAACGGCATCTACATGAACGCGCTGAGGGTGACGTTCTCAAACAGACAGTCGGTGAACCTTCCCGTACCGATCTTCCATTCCGGCCGGCGGTCAGACGCGCCCGATCGGACTACCAGGCGCTCCCCGTCTGATCAGCTATGTCCAGCTCGAATACCGCTCGGTGCCGAAATCGAAGGGCCGCGCAACGGTGGAAGTCTGGGGGCGCCAGTAGCGCTGGCGCCGGCCGCGCTGGGGTTTCTGGCGCCAGGCGCCGGCGCGGGTAAGCTTACTGCGTAGATTTGCTGGATTCTCAAGCGCGTGCGGCGGCATTAACGTCTCACTTACCAAAGTGGGAGGCCACCATGACGGAAGAAACGGCCGGACAACCGAACGCACGCCATCCAATGGCACCGATCGCGGATCGCCGGAAGGCGCCGCGGCTCAGGAGCCTGCTTTCCGGCACAATCGTCTTCGACGACCACAATTCCACGATGGACTGCACAGTCCGCAACGTCTCGGCCTGGGGCGCCAAGATCATGCTGCCCGATGCATTCCGCGTGCCGGACGAATTCAATCTCGTCATTCCGCATCACGACCAGACGCACCGCGCCAAGGTGATCTGGCGGAAGGGCGAGAGTGCCGGTCTCGCTCTCTCCGATGTCGAGGAGCATGAGGAGCGGCATAAGCTGACCCCGCGCGAGGCTGCGCTCGAGCGGCGCAAGGCGATACTCTCCGCGCTCTACTGAGCGCGCTCTCCATCCGCCTCAACTGACATGCGACGCGGCGCTTCGGCGCCGCGCACTCTATTCCGCGCCTTGGCACCGAAATACTGCTACTTCTGCGTGCTTGCAGGCTGTGAATCAGTTTCCGCGCGCGCTAACAATCTCGTCCTCAATAAAACTTTCGGAGCAATAATTCGCAGACTTCCTCCCTTTGTTTTTCGTTGCAACAAACCCAAGAGCGAAGGACTACTTTAGGAAGTATACCGCATTGTCCTCCTGAAGAGACCGGTTGCGTGACAGTTGAGCCGTTGCGGTCAAGCATTAGACCGTGGGCAACCTCCAACACTCTGCCACGCAGCCCTTCTCGAATTGAATATGGAGGAGTTGATGGCCAAGGGCCAAACAGCGGCAAGGAAGCAAGAGCCGGTGGCGGCGCCGGTTCAACCGCGGCAGTGGGCGCCGGCAGCGGCGATGCAAGCGGCGACGGCGGCCACCCAATCTGGCAGCAAAGCGCACCGGCTGCGTCTCGATGCCCAGGACGTCGCGCGAAGGCAGAAGTTCGTCGGACTCGAAGATCAGGACATCGTTCGGATCATGGCGATCAAGCCCATCGTCGTGCAGAACGTCGATCGGTTCGCTGCCATCTTTTTCGACTACCTCAGCCATCTCGATGAGGCGGCGCCGCTATTCAAGAACCGGCAGGTCCTCGAGGAAGCGAAGAGGCTGAAGCACGGGCACCTCATCGCCATGGTCGGGGGCGAATACGGACCGGACTACGCCGGCCAGCGTGTCGAGCTCGGCGTGCTTTACTCAAAGGTCGGTCTCGACGTGCGTGTCTTCCTCGGCGCTTTCCACCATCTGATGCGGACGGTCGGCGACGAGATCATGAAGCGCTTCGCCAAGACGCCGCAGGCGGGATTTGAAGCCTTCATGTCGCTGAAGAAGATCGCCTTCTTCGATCTCGGCGTCATTGTCGACGTGCTGATCGACGAGCGCGAGCGCACCATCGGCGCGCAGCAGGAGGCCATCCGCGAGCTTTCTACGCCGGTCATCCAGATCCGCGACCGGCTGCTCATCCTGCCCATCATCGGCCTCCTGGATTCGCAGCGCGCAATGCAGGTGACCGAGAGCCTGCTGCACGCCATCCGCGCCAACCGGGCCCGCATGGTGGTGATGGACATCACCGGCGTCGCCGCCGTCGATTCCAAGGTGGCCAACCACCTGATCCAGACCGTCGCAGCGGCACGCCTGATGGGCGCTTCGGTCATCGTGACCGGCCTCTCCGCCGACGTGGCGCAGTCGCTGGTGGCACTCGGCGTCGATCTCGGCCGCATCAACACGATCGGTGACCTGCAGGGTGGGCTGGAGGAGGCTGAACGGATGCTCGGCTACAAGGTCGTGCCGATCGACGATTTGCCGGCACCGCACCAAGTGCTCTGACCGGAACCGACGATGAGCGTCCCGGTCCTGAAGCAGGGCAACGTGCTGATCGCAAGCCTGCAGGCGGCGATGTCGGACATGGATCTGATGCGGTTGAAGGACGACCTCTCCGACAGCGTCGGCCGGCACCGCTCGGCCGGCGTGGTCATCGACGTTTCGGCGCTCGACGTGATGGATTCGTTCGCCACACGCATGCTGCGGGGGATCGCGCAGACCACCAGGCTGCGCGGCGCGGAAACGGTCGTCGTCGGCATCCAGCCCGACGTCGCCTTTGCGATGACGCAGCTCGGCCTGACCATGGACGAAGTGTCGACTGCGCTCGATCTGGAGAGCGGACTCGCGCTGCTCACCAAGGCCAAGCTCGAGCTGCACCCGTGAACGAAGCCGCCCGAGAATATGAGCTCGCGACGCAAGAGACGCGCGTGCCGGTGGAGCGGGATGGCGATGTCGTAAACGCGCGCCAGACGGGGCGGGACATTGCCGCTCAGGTCGGGTTCAAGGGCAGCGACCTTACGCTGATCGCGACCGCCATCTCGGAAATCGCACGCAACATCGTCGTCTACGCCGGCCGCGGCGAAATCACCGTCAGCCCGATCGCCGACAGCGCACGACAGGGGATCACTATCGTCGCCCACGATGAAGGGCCGGGCATTCCCGACATCGACCAGGCGATGCAGGACGGCTACTCGACCGGCAAGAGCCTCGGCCTCGGACTATCGGGCGCTCGCCGCCTCATGGACGAGTTCGAGATCGTCTCGGAGGTAGGAAAGGGCACCACCATCATCATGAGCAAGTGGGCGCGATAATGAGTTGTGCGGCGGCTGTCACCGATCCCTCACTAGCGCTTGCGTGGAGCGTCGGCGCCCGCCCGCTTGCCGGCTACGACGTGTCCGGCGACACGCATGTCGTCGTGCCGATCGCCGACGGCTTTGTCGTCGCGGCGGTCGATGGGCTGGGACACGGGGAAGAAGCGGCGGAAGCCGCTGCCGTCGCGGCGGCGACCATCGCCGACCATGCCGAAGAACCAGTGATGCGGGTCATCCAAAAGTGCCATGACGCGATGCGCAAGACCCGGGGCGCCGCGATTTCCATCGCCCGTTTCGATACCGGCTTCGACACGATGACATGGATCGGCGTTGGCAATGTCGAGGGTGTACTTCGCCGCGCCACGCCGGACGCCGAGCCGCCACATGAGACACTGCTGTTGCGCGGCGGCGTGGTCGGCTACCAGCTCCCGCCGCTCCGTTCCTCCACCCTGGCCCTGTTTCCGGGCGATACGCTCGTTTTCGCAACTGACGGCGTCAGCGGCGCGTTCAGGCAGGAGGCGCTGTCGAGCCTTCACGAGGTCGACGCCGCTTGGGACATTCTCGTGCGCCACGCCAAGGACAATGACGATGCGCTGATTTTGGTCGCGCGCTACCAGGGGCGCATCCAATGAGCACGGCGCAGAAGCTCGCCGAGGAATACGCCGCCCAGCTCACCTCCCACCTCAGCGGCTCGAGCGAATCGATCCTGCTCAGCGCCTACGACCTCGGCCGCGGCGCGGTGGCCGAGGGGTTGAGCGTGCTCGAGTTGGTGAACGTGCACCACGAGGCGCTGCGCATCGTGATCGACGGCGAGTGGCTTTCGGGCGGCGCCGATCGGCTCGATAGGGCCGCGGCGTTCTTCGCCGAAACGCTGTCGCCTTTCGAAATGATGCTGCGCGGCTATCGCGAGAGCAATGCCAACTTGATTGCCACCAACGAAAAGCTGAAGGAAGAGAAGATCAAAGCCGAGACGGCCAACCGCGAGCTTGAGGCCTTCAGCTACTCGGTGGCGCACGATCTCCGCGCGCCCTTGCGCAGCGTCGACGGCTTCAGCCAGGCCCTGCTCGAAGACTACGCCGACAAAGTCGACGAGGAAGGTCGCCGCTATCTCACGCGTGTGCGAAGCTGCGCCCAGCAGATGGCGCAAATGATCGACGACCTCCTCGCGCTGTCACGGGTCACGCGCACCGAGATCCGCCGGGAGCCTGTCGATATCGGCGCGATCGCCAGGGAAATCGCAGCGCGTCTGCGAGAGAGCCAGCCAGAACGCCGCGTTGAATTTATCATCCCCGACGCCCTTTCCGTCAGAGGCGATAGGGGCCTGTTGACGATTGCCCTTGAGAACTTGCTCGGCAATGCCTGGAAGTATTCCGGCAAGCGCGAGTTGACGCGGATCGAGATCGGCACGAGCGCCCCCGATAATCGGACGATTTTCGTGCGCGACAACGGAGCCGGGTTCGACATGGCCCATGCGTCCAAGCTCTTCGGGACTTTCCAGCGCCTGCACAAGGCCAGCGAGTTCGAGGGCACCGGCGTCGGACTTGCGACGGTTCAGCGCATCGTTCAGCGACACGGCGGACAGATCTGGGCGGAGGCGGAAGTCGATCGCGGCGCGACGTTCTACTTCACGCTCGATGTCGGTCATGTACGGAAGGCGGCCTGACGCGGGCGACTCGACATCCGACGGGGCCGGTTCTAGCTTTGTTCCGTGACTGTCCCCGCGCGAACGACTGACGCTCAGCCGCTCCTCCCCGCTTCATTCGCAGCCTGGTTCGCCGGGCGCGGCTGGGCGCCCAGGCCGCATCAGATCGCGCTTCTCAAGAAGGTCGAGGCGGGGAAGTCGGTGCTCCTGATCGCGCCCACCGGCGCGGGAAAGACGCTCGCCGGGTTCCTGCCGAGCCTCGTCGATCTCGCAAGACAGAGCGCCGAGCCGAAGCGGGCGCGGCCGGGCATGCCGGTGATCGGGCCGCACACGCTCTATGTCTCGCCCTTGAAGGCGCTCGCCGTCGACATCCACCGCAACCTCGAAACGCCGGTCGCCGAGATGGGCTTGCCCATCCGGCTCGAGACGCGGACCGGCGACACGCCGGTCTACAAGCGGCAGCGCCAGAAGCTCGACCCGCCCGACATCCTGCTGACGACGCCGGAGCAGGTGGCGCTGCTTCTCGCCTCGAAGGACGCGCCGCGCTTCTTCGCGCGGCTCACGACGGTAATCTTCGACGAGCTTCATTCGCTCGTCGTCTCGAAACGTGGCGATCTTCTCTCGCTCGGCCTGGCGCGGCTCAGAAAGCTCGCGCCGGGGCTGAGGACGATCGGGCTTTCCGCCACCGTCGCCGAACCGGACGACCTCTGCGCGTGGCTGGTCGAACAGCAGCCCGGAGCGCGCAAGAGCCTCGCCGAAAAGATCGTGGTCGAAGGCGGCGCGCAACCGAACCTCTCGATCCTCGAGCCGGAAGAGGCGCGCGTTCCCTGGCAAGGGCACACGGCGCTCTACGCCCTCCCCGCCATTTACGAGGAGATCAAGGCGCACAAGACGACGCTCCTCTTCGTCAACACGCGCTGGCAGGCGGAGCTGCTCTTCCGCGAGCTGTGGCGTGCCAACGAAGATTTGCTCGCGATCGCGCTGCATCACGGCTCGCTCGACCGGACGCAACGGCGCAAGGTCGAGGCGGCGATGGTGGCCGGCAAGCTGCGCGCAGTCGTCGCCACGTCAACGCTCGATCTCGGCATCGATTGGGGCGACGTCGACCTCGTCGTGCATGTCGGGGCACCGAAGGGCGCGAGCCGCCTCGCGCAACGGATCGGCCGCGCCAATCACCGCATGGATGAGCCGTCGAAGGGCATCCTGGTGCCTGGCAACCGCTTCGAGGTGCTCGAATGCCGCGCCGCGCTCGACGCCAACTATCTCGGGCACCAGGACACGCCGCCGCTCCGCGACGGCACGCTCGACGTGCTTTGCCAGCACATCCTCGGCATGGCCGTCGCCGAGCCGTTCGACGCGGTGGCGCTGCACGAGGAGATCACGACCGCCGCGCCCTATCGCGATCTCTCCTGGGAGACGTTCGAGCGCGCCGTCGATTTCGTCGCGACAGGCGGCTACGCGCTTCGAAGCTACGAGCGCTACGCCAAAATCAAGCGGCGGAAGGACGGATCGGATAAGGGACGCTGGGGGATCACGCATCCGCGGATCGCGCAGCAGTATCGCCTCAACGTCGGCACCATCATAGAGCAGCCGATGCTCCGCGTGCGCCTCGGGAAGCCTCGTTTCGGTTCGGGGGGCGCGGGCGTCGTTCGCGGCGGGCGCGTCCTCGGCCAGATCGAGGAATATTTCCTGGAGCAGCTCACGCAGGGCGACACCTTCCGCTTCGCCGGGCGGGTGCTCCGCTTCGAGGGCATCCGCGAGAACGAGGCCTTCGCCAGTCCCGCCGACAAGGAGGACGCGTCTATCCCCTCCTTCGAAGGGGGCAAGTTCCCGCTCACCACCTATCTCGCCTCACAGGTGCGCGCGATCCTCGCCGATCCGACTCGCTGGCATGCCTTGCCGGAGCAGGTGCGCGAGTGGCTCGATTATCAAAAAGAGCGCTCGGTGCTGCCAGGCCCGTCCGACCTTCTGGTCGAGACGTTTCCGCACCGTGACAAGTTCTACATGGCGGCGTTTCCGTTCGAAGGCCGCCTCGCGCACCAGACGCTCGGCATGCTCCTGACCCGACGGCTCGAGCGCGCGGGGGCGCGGCCGCTCGGCTTCGTCGCCACCGACTACTCGCTCGCGGTCTGGGCGCTTCGCGATCTCGGCGCGGCGTTCGCCGCGGGGCGGCCGTCGCTCCAAGAACTCTTCGACGAGGACATGCTCGGGGACGACCTCGAGGCGTGGATGGCCGACTCGTATCTTTTGAAGCGCACGTTCCGGAACTGCGCGCTGATCGCCGGGCTGATCGAGAAGCGGCATCCGGGCGAGGAGAAGACCGGCCGGCAGGTGACCGTCTCGACCGATCTCGTCTACGACGTGCTCCGCACGCATGAGCCGGACCACATCCTCTTGCAGGCGACGCGCGCCGATGCGGCGACCGGGCTCCTCGACATCGGCCGGCTCGGCGAAATGCTGTTTCGCGTAAAGGGGCGAATCATGCATCAAAGGCTGAAGCGCGTCTCGCCGCTCGCGGTGCCGATCATGCTGCAGATCGGCAAGGAGCCGGTCTACGGCGAGGCGCAGACGGACATTCTGGCGGATGCGGCGGATGAGCTCATCCGCGAAGCGATGGGCGGGGAGCCACGATTTGACGCTGCAATCGGCCGCGCTCGCGAACACCCCGCAACCGCACCCCGCCAAAAGTCGAGAGCCAAGCCCAACGGCGCCGGAAGAGCCGCGCGGCATGGCTGAGATCCGCACCAAGATCGCCGACACGCCGGTCATCGTCGATTCCGCCGGTGCACTCTTCCTGCCGGCGACCGGCACGCTCGTCGTCGCGGACCTGCATCTTGAGAAAGCCTCGGCCTTCGCCAGGCGCGGGACATTCCTGCCGCCTTACGACACGGCCGCGACGCTCGTTCTCCTCGCGGCGCTCATGCTGAAGCGGGACCCGAAGCTGGTGGTCTCGCTCGGCGACAGCTTTCACGATTCCGACGGCTACGCCCGGCTCTCCGAGCCTGACCGCGCACGCCTTGCGGCGCTCCAGAGGGGCCGCAGCTGGATCTGGATCAGCGGCAACCACGATCCGAAGCTCCCGTCCGATATCAATGGCGTCGTCGCCGACGAAGCGGAGATCGACGGCCTCACGTTTCGGCACACGCCGCTTGCCGGCGAGCGCGTCGGCGAGGTCGCCGGGCATCTCCATCCCGCCGCCAAGGTGCGCGGACGGGGACGAAGCGTGCGTTGCCGCGCGTTCGCGACCGACGGGACGCGCATGGTGCTTCCGGCCTTCGGAGTGCTGACGGGCGGGCTCAACGTGCTCGACGCTGCCTTCGCGGGACTCTTCTCCGGCGCGCTCTCGCGCGCGCTCCTGATCGGCAACGGCAAGCTCTTCCCGATCGCGTTCGCCGCGCTCAGCCCGGATTGATGCCGGCCGCTACGGCCTTCTGAACATCAGGCCGGCGAGCCAGCCGGTGAACACCGCAAGCGCCACGCAGGCGAGGCCATAAGGCAGGGGCAGGTCGAGCGCCGCGCGGGTGATCCGCTGCGAGAAGCCGCCTTTCTCGATCGTGAGCTTCTCCGTCGCACCGGCGAGGAAGGCCTGACCGCGAAAGAGATAGACGCTCACGCGGTACTCTCCCGTCGGGATGTCGCTCGGCAGGAAGAAGGTCGTACGGAAGACGTTCGGCGCGAGGAAAGTGACCTCGCGCTTGCGCTCCGCGTAGAGGCCCTGCTTGGTCTTCAGATCGACGAGCGCCTTGGCGAAACGCGCCGCCGTCGGCTCCTGGTTGGAACCTTGGACGAAATCGAGACTCGGCACGCCGAGCCGATATTGCATCAGGTCGGCGGGGGTCAGCGCGGCACTGAAATTCTCGCTCAAGTGCATGACGTAGTAGGAGGGCACGCTGTCGAACTCGCGCGAGGTGCGGTTCGCCCAGATGCCGACAATGCGCTCCTTCCGCCGCACGACGATGTCCTGCGGCGGGCCCTGCACGACGACCGCCACCTCGTAGCCAGGGTCGCCCTCGGGCACGCCACGTACGGCGCCAAAGACGACGATCTGTTCGCCGGTGAAATTGGAGGTGATCTCGACAGCATTCTCGGAGAGCGTGGAGACCAGGCTCTCGCCGCGCGCTGCGCCGGACGCCGCCGCGAGAAGAGAAAGCGCCAGGAGCATACGCCCGCCCCTCATGTCGCGCCCCCCATGATGCGGAGCGAGAAGATCTCCTCCGGCGTCAGGAAGAGGCTGACCATGACGCGAAGCGCCACCATGAGCACGAGCAGCGCGAGAAGGGCGCGAAGCTGTTCGCCGCGAAGCGCCTGGCCGACCCGCGCGCCGAACTGCGCGCCGACGACGCCGCCGAGGATCAGAAGCAGCGCCAACATGATGTCAACCGTCTTGTTCGTGGTCGCCTGCAGCACGGTGGCAACGGCCATCGTGACCAGCGTATAGGCGAGCGACGTACCGATCACGACGTTGGTCGGGACGCGCAGCAGATAGATCAGCGCCGGCACCATGATGAAGCCGCCGCCGAGGCCAAGCACCGAGCCGAGGAAACCGATGCCGGCGCCGAGCGCCAAGATCGGGATCACGCTCACATAGAGCTTCGAGCGGCGGAAGCGCATCTTGAACGGCAGGCCGTGGATCCAGTTGTGATGGCCCGGGGGAAGCGCGGCGCGCCCGGCGCGCGTCCGCAGCAGCGCGCGCACCGATTCCCGGAGCATGATCGCGCCGATCGAGCCGAGGAAGACGACGTAGGCGATCGAGATGATCAGATCGAGCTGGCCGACCGAGCGCAGCGCCCGGAAGGTGAGCACGCCGAGCGTCGAGCCGCTGACACCGCCGGCGGCGAGAAGCAATGTCATCTTCTCGTCGATCAGACGCCGGCTCCAGTAGGAGAGCGCCGCTGAAGTCGAGGAGGCAACGATCTGCGGCGTGACGGTGGCGACGGCGACGGCGGGCGGGATACCGGTGAAGATCAGAAGCGGTGTCAGCAGAAATCCGCCGCCGACGCCGAACATGCCCGAAATAAAACCGACAGCTCCGCCCATCCCCAAGAAGAGGAACATGTTCACCGTCAGCTCGGCGATGGGGAGGTAAAGCTGCACCCGCGGCGCCCGTCGGAAATCTTCTCGTTGCGGCGGCCCCGCGACGTATAAGCGCCGTCAAGACGGCGCTGTCAAATTGTGTTCGCCGGCCGGAGCCGGCCAGATGCTGCCGGCGCCTTACGTCGAAGGTTTCTGAAGCGCGGCGACCAGCTGATTGTCGATCTGACCGGTCTTCGGCAGCCCGGCCTTGTCCTGGAACTGAGCGATCGCGTCCATCGTCTTCTGCCCAAGAAGGCCGTCGGCCGGCCCCGGATCATAGCCGTTCTGGGCAAGCAGCTTCTGCACGAGCGCGACGAGATCGTTGTCCGACTTCACCTCGACGCTCGAATGGTCGTCTGACTGCCAGCCATTGTCGGGCATCAGGACTTCGTTCGCGTCCGAGGTCAGTGGTAGCGGCTGGAATGCCGCCGCCTCGGCCTGCGCCTTGGCGCGATCCTCGTCGGAAAGCGCCTGGCCGATGATGTCGCGCCGCTTGGCCGATTCCTCGTCGCCGGAGCTCGCCGCGATCGCAAACCATTTGTAGGCGGCGACCAGATCCTGCGGCACGCCGAGGCCGCGGGCGCGAAGGATCGCGAGATTGAACTGGCTGTCGCGGACGCCATGCTCCGCCGCCGCTCGGAAGAGCCCCGCGGCTTGCTCAAGGTCCGGTGCGCCGCCTGCTCCCTCGGCATAGAGCACCGCCAGATTGTGCATGGCCTTGACGTTGCCGGCGTCGGCGGCGCGTTTGTACCAATCCTGCGCCTTGGCGAGGTCGCGCGGCACGCCGAGGCCCTTCTCGTAGATCGAGCCGAGGCGGTACTGGGCGGGCGCAAGGCCGGCATCGGCCGACTTCTCATACCAGGCGACAGCAGTCCGCATGTCCTGCGTCACGCCGCGGCCCTCGGCATAACGAGCACCGACCTCGAACTCGGCGATGCGATCGCCGGCGAGCGCGGCGTCGCGGAGCTTCGCCGGGCCAATCGACTCAGGCAGCGCAGCAGTCGCAGGTGCCTCTCCGGACGGGGTGGGCATCGCCGGCGCCGCCGATGCCGCAGGCTCCGTCATCGCGACGGAGGCCGACGGTGGCGGCGCGGCCGTCTCAGACGGCGCGGCCTCAATCGCCGCCGCGGTGGACGACGCCTCGGTCGAAGGCGGCGTGGCCGCCGGTCCCCCGCTCTCAGAATCCTCGGGGCGCAGCTCGGTGGTCGTCGCCGAAGGCGTGGAAGTCGGCGCGGTTGCAGAAGCGGGCGCTGGTGTGCTTGCAGGAGCCTCCGGCGCGGCGGTCAGCTCGGTGCTCCCGGTTTCCGGCGTCTCCGCCGCGGGCGCCTCGGTTGCCGACGTTTCAGGTGCCTGCGTTTCGGATGCCGGCGCCGCAGCCGTCTCCTCCGCCGGAGCGGGCGGCTTCGCCATCAGCCCCTTGTCTTGCAGGAACGCGACGACCGGCGCGTAGGGCCAAACCTCGCTGCGGACGATCAGGACGGCGGCGACGACAAGGGCCGCGGCGATAAGCGACGCAACGATCGCGCGCCGGCCTCCCGGCCCCTTGTGCCTGCCCTCTTCTTCATGGTCGGCCGCGCCCTCGGCCTGCGCCGCCGCCGCGCGCGCGGCACGCCGCGCCGCCGAAAGAAAGTCGTCGTCGACGAATGGCAGTTCGTCGTCGTGACCGCCGCGTGCAGTCGGCTTCGCCATCCGCCCCTTGCGCCCGCCCGACATGAACTCGGTGTCGGAGCTCGGCGCGCCGGTCAGCGTGGAATTGAGCGGCGAATCAGTGCCCGGCTCAAGCGGAAGGTCGGAAACGTCCTCGTTGTCCTCAGATTCCGGCGAGAAGGACTCGGCGCGACCGCCCGTCGCCCGCCGCAGCAATTGCCGCGAAGTCAAACGGCTCAACAGCCCGCCCGAGGAAGGCGCCTCGGGGGCGGCGGTTTCAGGGGCCTTAAGAGCTTCGGATGCGGCGGGCTCCGGGCTCGCTGCGGGGCTCTCCGCCTTTGCTTCCTCCGCCTTCGGCTCCTCCGCGGGCGGCTCGGGATGCCGCGGCACCGCAGGTGCTGCCGCGCCACCGGCATCGCGCTCGAGGAAGGCCATGCGCTTGACCACGGCCTCAAGTGTGTCCTGAACCGCGTCGATCGCGTCCTTGTTCTTGCGCTCCGACGCCTCTGCGGTGCTCTTCAGCGTGGAGCCGTCGTCGGAAAGTGAGCGGGCCAGCCCGGCGACGGCGTCCTTCTCCTCGTCGGACATCTCCTCGCCGACGTCGCGCGGGCGATAGTCGAGAGAGCGGCGCGTGTCGTCGAGGCGCTTCTCGATCGCCTTCAGGCTGGCGTGGATGCGCGCGATGCCGGCCGGGCCGTTCTCCGGATCGTCGAGCACGCGCGCGATCCGCTCAACCTGGGCCTCAAGGTTGGCGATCGCCGCCGGCGGCTCCTGCGGGAACCGCTCGAGCCGCTTGGCGATGGCGCGCATAAGCTCGCCGAGATTGGGCTCGTCCTGCCCCGCGGCTGCTGCGGGGCGCGAGCGAAGCTCGCGCCTGAGCAACCCGATCTCGGTGCGGAGCTCCGCCAGATCCTCCTGCGTCAGCAACTCACCGCCAGCGGCGACGGTGCTGCCGATATCGTCGAGCTTCTTCTCAAGCCGTGCGAAGCGCTCGCTTGACGCGCCGCTCGCGGCAGCCTCGGCGATCCGCTGCTCCAGCTGCTCAAGCCGATCTGCCGGGATGATGCCCGCATCCGCCTGCCCGGCATGTTCCTCGGGAAGCGAGCGGATCGCAAACTCGACGCGGTCGAAGAGCTCGTTCAGTCGCGCCGGATCGATGCTGCGCCCCTTCAGGAGCTCAAGGCGGCTGATGACCGCGTCGAGCTGCGTCTGAAAGCCGCGCGGATCAGCAGTCTTGGCGGCGAGACCGGCAAGCCGCTCCTCGATTGCGTCGAGCCGCTTGGAGAGCGGTGTGCCTGCGCCTTCAGCCCCGAGGGCAGTCAGGCGGTCGGAAATCTCACGCAGCTTCTGCACGAGCGGCTTGAAGAGCGTGCTCGTGTCCTGCGCGCGGCTTGCGACCTGCTCGATCTGCTCGTGCATCTCGCGGAGCCGCGCTTCGAGCGGCTCGATCTGCCGCTGCGAAAGATGCTCGGCCTGTACCGCAATCTGCGACGCCAACTGATCGAGCTTCTGATCGAGGCTGCCGATGTCGCGACGCGCGCCCGGCGCATCCTGCGCGGAGATCGCGGCAGCGAGCGAATCCACACGCTCCGTCAGCTCCGCCAGGACCTCGGCAGTCTTGTCTTGCTCTTCCTGCGCCTCGATCGTCGCGGCGAGGTCGGAGAGGCGGCGCTCGAGCCCCGCCATCGCATTGGCGACGGAACGACGGTCGTCCGCCAGCTGTTCGGTAACGCTCGATAGCTGCTCTTCGATGCCGGAGAGGTCGGGCGTGCGCCCGGTTTCCCCCACCTCGCGGATCTGCGCCGCTATCTCGCCGAGCTGCTCATCGAGCGCGACCGCGACGGATTTCCGCTGCCGCCGCGCCTCGATCAAGTCGGTCGCAACGCCGCCAAGATGCGCCTCGATCCGGCCGAGGACGGCCTCGTCGCTGACCTCTGCCGGCAACGCATCGACGCGTTCGGCAAGCTTCAGAAGCTGCTCCTCGATGCGCGCGACCTCGCGCTGCGAGGCGATCGTCTGCAACTGGCGCTTCAGCCCGTCGACGCGGTCGAGCAGCTCTTCGGCCGAGGCCAGGCGCTCGACCAGCCCCTCCATCCGATCGAAGCGCTCAAGGATCGCGCTCTGGTTCTCGCGCACCGCGTCGAAGCCGGGTATCTCGACCGCTATCTCGTCGACACGCTCGGCAAGACCGCTCACCCGATCCTGAATCTCACCGAGACGATTGTTCGACATGTTGCGCGCGGCGTTGAGCTTCACCTCCATCTCGTCGATGCGCGCGCCGATGGAGTCAAGTGCATCGCTCGTGGCGCGCCCGCCGCGGCTCAACGCCGACATGTCGCTCACAAGCTCAAGAAGCTCGGCACGAATCATCTCGATCTGGTTCTTGTCGAGGCCCTTCTGCAAAGCGTCGAGGCGCTCCTCGACCTCGATGAACTGGCGCTCGACCGCAGCCGCCATCTCCGTCTCGCGCCGCGCCGCAACGATGTCGGCCTGGCGCCGCGATTCCTCCATTTCGGCGCGGCGGCGCGCCTCGGCCTCCTCTGCTTGACGGCGCGTCTCTGCGAGGTCCGCGTGGCGGGCCGCCTCCGCCTCTTTCATCAGGCGGCGCCGATCTTCCGCGGCATCTTCCGCCATGCGGCGGCGCTCCTCGGCAGCTTCCTCGGCCTGCTGCCGGAGCTTCTCGGCGGTCGCTTCCGCGTCGGCCAGACGGCGCGCCTCGATGGCTTCGGCATGCTTGCGTGCCTCGGCAACCTCCGCCTGCCGGCGCATCTCAGCCGCCTCGACCTCGCGCCGCGCTTCCGCCACCTCAGACTGACGCCGCGCGTCGGCCAGGGCCGCCTGGCGCCGCCGCTCCTCGGCGCTCGCTTCGGCCTCGCGCCGCTTCTCCGCTTCAAGCTCGGCGCGGCGCGCACGCGCGGCAGACTCCTCGGCCTCCGCAAGGCGGCGCGATTCTGCAAGCTGCGCCGCGATGTCATCGTCCTCGTCGTCTTCCGCGGGGGCGGCAACGCGCGGTTCTTTTCTCGTCGCCGGGCGCGGCCTCCGAGTTGGCTCGGAAGCCGGTGTGGCGCTTCGCTGCTGAAGCCGCTTGCTCAGCGCCTCAAGCCGGGCCTCGAGCCGATCGAGGCTGTGTGCGACGAATTCCCGCTCGGCGACTGGCTCCTCCGCAAGAGCCTCGTCCGTTTCCTCCGGCTCTTGACGCGCACGTGCGGCAGACGGCGCTGTGCGGCCCCGCCGCTCTATCGCTTCCAGCCCCTCCGAGAGCTTCAGGACGGCAAGGTCAAGTTCATCGACGTCCGGACTTTCCTCGGAAGCGGCCGGGGTGTTCTTGCGCGGCGCTACCAACTCTCCATCGTCGTCGAAGCGCGCGTCGAGCAGATCGTCGACGCTCGGCTTCGCCGCCTCGCCGGCAGGGGCACCGTGTTTCTCGTCCGAGCCCTTGTTCGCCTTTGCGCCCCAAAAGGATCGCGCAATCATGAGTGCTCCTCAGCGAACTTCGCGCGAGTACACGCTTTCACGGGCACGAATCGCCCCTATTTCCGCCGCAAGGTGAAGATGATGGTAACGAAGGTAAACAGATGGTTAAACTGCCGACCCCGTTTCCGAAAAATTAACCACAACTCTTTAGAATTGTGAACGTCCTGGACCTGAAGGACGCACCAGGCGCGATTGACAGTTACGTTAACGTAAGGTAGCGCCCGCCGGGGTCGGCAACCAGAATGACGTGCCCGGCTAGGCGCCTCCTTGAAGCCAGCGGGACCCGAAATGCAGACTACTTTCACGATCGGCGAGCTTGCCGACGAGTTCGACGTCACCTTGCGGACCCTGCGTTTCTATGAGGACAAGGGGCTGATCAAGCCGCATCGGCAAGGACTTAGCCGTATCTACGGCCGGCGCGACCGGGCTCGTGTGCGGCTCATCCTGCTCGGCAAGAAGGTCGGCTTCTCGCTCGACGAGATCGGAGAGATGCTCGACCTCTACGACCTCAAGGACGGACGCCCGCTGCAGCTAAGGGTGGCGCTTGCACGCTTTGGCAAGCAGATCGAGACATTGCGGCGTAGGAAAGCCGACATCAACGCGGCAATCTCCGAGCTCAAGCACACGATGGCGCTCGTCGAGGGTATGTTGCACGATCGCGAGATAAGCGAGCCGCAGCCCGCAGAGCCGATGCTTCAAGCGGCCGAGTGAGCGGGCTCACGTAACGTCGAGCGCGCGACGCTCACGTTGGCGTAACGTCGGGGAGGAAGATGCCGATCTACAAGGCGCCTGTCGAAAGCGTGCTCTTCCTACTTCGCGACGTGCTGGGCTATGAGCGCTATTCCAACCTCGCTGGATTCTCCGACGCGCCGCTCGATACGGTCGAAGCGATACTCGGCGCGGCCGCGCGCTTCACAGAGGACGTACTCCAGCCGCTGAACCGCGTCGGCGATACGGAAGGCTGCCGGCGGAACGACGACGGGTCGGTGACGACACCGACCGGCTTCAAGGAGGCCTATCGGGAATATTCGGACGGGGGTTGGATTGGCCTCTCGGCGAATCCGGAATACGGCGGCCAAGGTCTCCCCTATGCGCTCGCAGCGGCGGTGAGCGAGTTCACCACCTCGGCCAACATGGCGTTCGGCATGTATCCCGGCCTCGCGCAGGGCGCGATCGCAGCGATCGAGCAGCACGGCTCGGCGGAGCAGAAGGCGCTCTATCTGCCGAAGCTCGTCTCCGGCACATGGCTCGGGACGATGAACCTGACCGAGCCGCAATGCGGCACCGATCTCGGCCTGATCAAGACGAAGGCGGCCGCGGCCGACGACGGCAGCTACCGGATCACCGGGCAGAAGATCTTCATCTCCGCCGGCGAGCACGATCTCAGTGAGAATATCGTGCACCTGGTGCTCGCGCGCGTCGAGGGCGCGCCGGAGGGGACGAAAGGCATCTCGCTTTTCATCGTGCCGAAATTCCTGCCCGACGCGGGTGGAAATCCCGGCACGCGGAACGCCGTCTCCTGCGGCTCGATCGAGAAGAAGATGGGCATCCACGGCAATGCCACCTGCGTCATGAACTACGATGGTGCGACCGGCTGGCTCGTCGGCGAGCGCGAAAAGGGGCTCCGTGCCATGTTCACGATGATGAACGACGCGCGACTCGGCGTTGGGGTGCAGGGGCTGGCGCTTTCCGAAGTCGCCTACCAGAACGCCGCGCTCTATGCGCGCGAGCGGCGCCAGGGACGCGCCATCTCCGGCGCGAAGGAGCCGGACGAGAAGGCCGATCCGATCGTCGTCCATCCCGACGTGCGCCGCATCCTGATGTCGATCCGCGCGTTCAACGAGGCGGCGCGGGCGCTCGTGCTTTGGACCGCGCTCAAGGGCGACGTCGCGCACCGCTCGGAGGACGACAAGGACCGGCTCGCGGCCGACGACCAGATGGGCCTGATGACGCCGGTGATCAAGGGCGTCCTGACCGATAGCGGCTTCGCTAACGCGGTCGCCGCGCAGCAGGTCTTTGGCGGCCACGGCTACATCGCAGAGCACGGCATGGAACAGTTCGTGCGCGATTGCCGCATCACTATGCTTTACGAGGGCGCGAACGGCATCCAGGCGCTCGATCTCGTCGGCAGGAAGCTGCCGAAGGACGGTGGGCGCGCGGTGATGGCCTTCTTCAACGAGGTCGGCACGTTCCTGAAGGAGAACGAGGCCGACCAAGCGCTTTCTCCTTACCTGAAGCCGCTCAAGCAGGGTCTCGACCATCTCCAGCAGGCGACGATGTGGTTCATGCAGAATGCGCTTGCGAAGCCCGACAATGCCGGCGCCGGCTCGACCGACTACATGCACCTTTTCGGGCTCGTGGCGCTCGGCTTCATGTGGGCGCAAATGGCGAAGGCCGCGAACGCGAAGCTCAAGGAGGGGGCAGACGGGCGCGCGAGCTTCTACGAGACGCGGCTGACGCTCGGGCGCTACTTCATGGAACGCACGATGCCGGAGACGGCGGCTCATCTTCAGCGAATTTCAACAGGCGCCGACGCGATGATGGCGCTGCCGGCGGAGGCGTTTTGAGCCCCGTTCCGGTCGTAAGTTGACAACACCGTTCAGCCGTCCTATTTCGGATTGTCGGACATTAATGTCCGAACAGCGAACCATTCACGAGCGATCGGAGAGCGAGATGCCGAAATCCATAATCTGGCGGAGTCCGCCGAGGTCAGGTCGCTATGAAACGAGAACAGTTTTTGCGAACTCTTCGTCGAGAGGCAAAGTCTCACGGGTTGACGCTTCGCATCGAAAAAACTGCCGGAAAGGGTAGTCACTACAGAGTCCACGTAGGAGACCGCTTTACGACGGTACAGAGTGGCGAACTGACCCAGCTGATGATGAGGACAATTCGTAGGCAGCTCGGTCTGGAATGATCGCGCTGGAATTCAGTGAAGAGAGAGTATCGATTTGCAGTCAGGCTAGTGAACGACCCGGACGGCGGCGTGCTTGCAACCTTCCCCGACGTGCCTGAGGCCATCACCTACGGCGACGACCGTGACGATGCCCTTCGCAGTGCGCAAGAAGCGCTCGCAGTCGCGTTGTTCGGCTACCTGAAGGAAGGCCGCAAACTACCGGCTACGAAGCGCAAGACAGGCACTTTCGTGGCGCCGCAGGCAACCGACTTCCTCAAGATCGCAGTCGTCGAGGCGTGGATGGAGTCCGGGCTTACGAAGTCGGAGTTCGCCAGGATGCTCGGCGTCGACGAGAAGGAAGCGCGGCGCATCCTCGATCCGGACGCCGCGACAAAGGCCGACCGGCTGGAAGAAGCCCTTTCGATTCTCGGTCGCAAGGTTCATATCACCGTCGAAGCCGCCTAGTACGCGGCTGCTGAGGAGGCCCTTCATGGCCGAAGCCTTCATCTACGACGCCGTCAGGACGCCGCGCGGACGCGGCAAGGCCGACGGCGCGCTGCACGAGGTGCCGACGGTCCGGCTCGCTGCGACTACCCTCGAAGCGATTCGGGAGCGAAACGACCTCGACACCAAGCTCGTTGACGACGTGATCCTCGGCTGCGTCGACCCGGTCGGCGAGGCCGGCAGCGACGTCGCCCGCGCGGCAGTGTTCGTTGCCGATTACGGTGCGCATGTGCCGGGCATGCAGATCAACCGCTTTTGCGCCTCCGGCCTCGACGCTGTGAACATGGCGGCGGCGCAGGTGATGACCGGCTACCACGACGTGGTCGTTGCCGGTGGCGTCGAATCAATGTCGCGCGTCGGCATCGGCATGTCGGGCGGCGCCTGGCCGGTCGACCCGGAAGTCGCGGTGCCCTCCTATTTCATGCCGCAGGGCGTCTCGGCCGACCTGATCGCCACCAAATATGGCTTCAGCCGCGACGACTGCGACGCCTACGCAGTGGAAAGCCAGAAGCGCACCGCGACATCGTGGGCCGAGGGCCGCTTCCAAAAATCGATCGTGCCGGTCACCGACATCAACGATCTCATCATCCTCGACCGCGACGAGCATCCGCGCCCCGACACCAACATGCAGGGGCTCGCGGCGCTGAACGCGTCCTTCGAGGTGATCGGCCAGATGGGCGGCTTTGACGCCATCGCGGTCCAGGCGCATCCGGAAGTCGAGAAGGTGAAGCACGTGCACCACGCCGGCAATTCGTCCGGCATCGTCGATGGTGCGGCGGCCGTGCTCGTCGCCAACGCGGCGGGCGGCAGGGCCGCGGGCCTGAAGCCACGCGCGAAGGTGCGCGCCTTCGCCAACATCGGCTCCGACCCGGCGCTGATGCTGACCGGGCCGATCGACGTGACGCAGAAGGTCTTACAGCGCTCGGGGATGACTCTTGCCGATATCGATCTCGTTGAGATCAACGAGGCGTTCGCGTCCGTCGTGCTGCGCTTCCGCCAGGCATTCGAGCTCGACGCCGACAAGGTCAACGTCAACGGCGGCGCCATCGCGATGGGGCATCCGCTTGGCGCGACCGGCGCGATGATCCTCGGCACGGTGCTCGACGAGCTCGAGCGCCGCGACCTTTCGACCGCACTCGTGACGCTCTGCATCGGCGCCGGCATGGGCACGGCGACGATCATCGAGAGGGTGTAGTGGACTGTCTCGATCTGGGGTTCTCGGGTCTCGCTCCGCTCGCCCGAGAATGACATCTTGAACCTGTTCCGAGCGTATCTTCGGCCGAGCGCAGCGAGAGCCGAGGACCCAGGAGACGATGCCCATGGCCTACGAGAACTTCACGGTCGAGACCGATGGCGACGGCGTCGCGCTCGTCACCTGGGACATGCCGGGACGCTCGATGAACGTCTTCACCGAGAAGGTGATGGACGAGCTCGAAGCGATCGTCGAGGCGGTCGCCGCCGACGAAAACGTGAAGGGCGCGATCATCAGGTCGGGCAAGAGGGATTTCTCCGGCGGCGCCGACATCACCATGATCCACGCACTGCTCTCCGCCTTCCAGGGGGATGCGAAGCCCGGCCAAGCCGCACAGCGGAAGCTGCTCGAAGAATCGAGCCGCATGTCGCGCCTCTATCGGCGGCTTGAGACCTGCGGCAAGCCGTTCGTGGTCTGCGTGGCCGGCACCTGCATGGGCGGCGCGACCGAGCTTGCGCTTGCCGCGCACGGCCGCGTCATGGCCGACGACAAGGCGACGCGGATGGCGCTGCCGGAGGTGAAGATCGGAATCTTCCCGGGCGCCGGCGGCACGCAGCGCGTCATGCGCATGGCCGACGCGCAGGCCGGACTCGAATATCTCCTGAAGGGCTCCGGCGCCGACGCCAAAAAGGCGAAGACGATGAGGCTCGTCGACGAGGTCGTGCCGCGCGAGAATATGGTGGAGACCGCGAAGGCGATGCTTGCCGGCGGGCTCAAGGCGACGAAGCCGTGGGATCAGAAAGGCTGGAAGCCGGAGGGTGCCGCGCGCGTCTTTTCACCCGCCGGGTTCCAGCTCTGGCCGGCAGCGAACGCGCTCTATCGCAAAGAGACCTACGACAACTATCCGGGAGCCCGATGTCTGCTGCAGTCGGTGTTCGAGGGCCTGCAGCTTCCGATCGATGCGGGCCTGAAGGTCGAGAGCCGCTACTTCGCGCACGTGCTTCAGACGAAGGAAGCGGCTGCAATGATCCGCTCGCTCTTCGTCTCCATGCAGGAACTGAACAAGGGCGCGCGGCGCCCGCCGGCGGAGCCGCAGCACACTGTGAAGAAGCTCGGCGTTCTCGGTGCCGGTTTCATGGGTGCCGGCATCGCCTATGTGTCGGCGCAGGCCGGCATCGACGTCGTGCTCCTCGACCGCGACATGCCTTCGGCGGAGAAGGGAAAGGCGCATTCGGATTCGCTCAGCGACAAGGCAATGAAGCGCGGGTCGATGAGCGCGGAGGAGAAGCAGGCGCTTCTCGCCCGCATCAAGCCGACCGCGGATTTTGCCGATATCGCCGGCTGCGACCTCGTCATCGAGGCGGTGTTCGAGGAGCGCGGCG
Organism: uncultured Alphaproteobacteria bacterium; assembly: GCA_963761005.1. Lineage (GTDB taxonomy): Bacteria > Pseudomonadota > Alphaproteobacteria > Rhizobiales > Afifellaceae > DASWJZ01. The sequence continues at coordinate 20,624 of CAVXFK010000005.1, read as the reverse complement.
TCAAGGCCGAGGCGACGAAGAACGCGGCAGCGCAGCTTTCGGCGCAGGCAATCTTCGCGTCGAACACGTCGACGCTGCCGATCACCTCGCTCGCCGAGACCTACAAGGACCCCGAGAAATTCATCGGCATCCACTTCTTCTCGCCGGTCGACCGCATGATGCTGGTCGAGATCATCAAGGGAAAGAAGACCGGCGACGCCGCGCTCGCGACCGCGCTCGATTACGTACGCCAGATCAAGAAGACGCCGATCGTCGTCAACGATTCGCGCGGCTTCTACGCCAATCGCTGTGTCATGGCCTACATCCTCGAGGGGCACGTGATGCTGACGGAAGGCGTGCCGGCCGCGATGACCGAGAATTGCGCGCGCGCCGCCGGCATGCCGGTTGGGCCTCTTTCCCTCACGGATGAGATTGGTATCGACCTCGCCTGGAAGATCCTGCAGGCGACGAAGAAGGACGCCGGCACGGAGATTCTCATCGATCCGCGCCAGGAGAAGCTGCTCGAGGAGCTGGTGGTGAAGCGGGAACGTTTCGGCCGCAAGAACTCGAAGGGCTTTTACGATTATGCCGGCCGCGAGAAATCGCTCTGGCCGGGCCTTGCGGAGATCGCACCGCCGAAGAGCGCCGACGGTTTCAATGCGAAGGAGCTGAAAGAGCGCCTGCTCGTGACCCAGGCGCTCGAGGCCTCACGCACGGTCGAAGAAGGGGTCGTCACCGATCCGCGCGAGGCGGATGTCGGCTCGATCCTCGGCTTCGGCTTTGCCCCCTACACCGGAGGCACGCTCTCCTACATCGATGGCATGGGCGTGAAGGAATTCGTTTCGCTCGCGGAACGGCTGGCGACGAAGCTTGGCGAACGCTTCCGGCCGAACAAGCTTCTCGTCGAGATGGCCGCAAACGGCGAGACGTTCTACGGACGCTTCGCGCCGGCTCCGAAACAGGCCGCCTGAGCCTCGGTTCGTCCCACAATCAACAGGGCATTTTCGTCTCGAGGTTCCACGCACCTCGAAAAGGACTATATTCCTGCGCTCGGGGAGAAGCGCATGTGGAGCCACGAGTCCGTCTGGGCCGCGATTGACGCGCTCGCCGCGCGACAGGGCTTGAGCCCGTCCGGGCTCGCCAAGAAGGCCGGTCTCGATTCGACCGCGTTCAACCCCTCGAAGCGCCACGGCGCAGACAAGCGTCCGCGCTGGCCGTCGACGGAATCGATCGCCAAGGTGCTCGCCGCGACCGGTGAGTCGCTCGAAGGATTCGTCGGGCTTGCGAAATCGAATGAGCAAAGCCCGCTTCGCCCCGTGAACGCACGCAGCGCATTCCGCGACAGCTTCCGTCAGGTGCCGCTGCTTGGGCTGGCGCAGGCCGGTGCCGGCGGCTTCTTCGACGACGGCGGCTTTCCCGCCGGCCAGGGCTGGGACGAGATCCCCTTCCCCGGGCTGCAAGATCAGTCTGCCTACGCGCTCGAAGTGACGGGCGATTCAATGCTGCCGCTTTATCGCGACGGCGATGTCATCATCGTCTCGCCGTCCGCCCGCATCCGTCGCGGCGATCGCGTCGTGGTCCGAACCACGGATGGCGAGGTCATGGCAAAGGTCTTGAAGAAGAAGACGCAGACCGAGATGGAGCTTGCGTCGTTCAATCCGGCGCACGCCGACCGCACCGTGGCGCTTCGCGATGTCGACTGGATGGCACGCATTCTCTGGGCGAGCCAATAGCCGGCTGAACTTCCCGTCCCTGGACATTCGCGTCTGTCCGCGCATCATCGCCCGCAATGATTCGCGCGATCTCGCTTGCGCTTTTCGGCGCCGCCTCATTCGCCGTGGTCTATTGGACGACGGCGCCCGACAAGTCGCAGATCGCGGTTGCTCCCGCGACTGAATCAGAGAGTTCGTCGCCGGCCGCAATCGAGCCCGCGACAGTCTCACCCTCGGCAGATGCGACGACATCTCAGTCGCAGAGCCCTCCCTCGATCCCGCAGGTGCAGGCGGAGTTGAGACCCACAGAGACTCCGCATCAGATTCGCGACGTCACGCCGGACAATATGACCGCAGCGCCGCCGGTCGCGGGACCGCTTGCGCGGGTTGCGCCGCCCACCGCGAAGGAACCGGCATCGCCTGCGTCGCACAAAGCGCGGCTTGAGCGACTCTTCAATCCGCTCGTCGTTTCGGCCGGCACGATCGAGGCGGACGACAAGGAAATCCACCTCGCCGGTATCTCGGTGACGAAGCCCGACGCGACCTGCGGCGATGGCGCGGATGAATGGCCATGCGGGCGCGTGGCGCGCGCCGCGCTCAGAAGCTTCATCCGCGGCCGCGCCATCGAGTGCGAGATCCCGGCGGGCGCCAATGCGATCCCCGATCCGGCACGCTGCCTGGTCGGCGGCGAGGACATCGCCGAGTGGCTGGTCGCGCAGGGGTGGGCGAAGCGGAACGGCAGCGACTACGCAGAGCAGGCGGATGCCGCGAAGGAGATGCAGCTCGGCCTTTTCGGCAAGAGCCGGCCGGACATTCAGCCCGACGAAGTCGCAGCACAGCGCTGAGCAAGCGCGCCGGAGAGCGCCTTCTCGATCAGCGCGCGCGTCTCCGGAATTCCATAGATCGCGACGAACGAGCCGAAGCGCGGCCCCCGCTCTTGCCCGAGCAGAAGCTCGTAAAGCGTGGAGAACCAGGTTAGCGTCACGCCCGGCCGCTCGCCGGCTTCCTTCGGTTGCGTCTGGAAGCGCTCGAACGAGCGGCCGACATCGTAGACGGAAGTCTGGATCGTCTCCGCATCGGCATCTGCAGGAAGCGCGGCAAGCGTCGCGTCGAGCGCTTCGAGCGCCTCGTGCTCGACCGCGTCGGGGGCGCGGAAGCGCTTCGTCGGCTTCACGAAGTCATGATAGTAGCGCACCGCGTAGTGCACGAGCCGATCGAGCGCCGGCTCGGTCTCCTTCGTCACGCCGGGACGATGGCGCGTGATGAAGCCCCAGAGAATATCGGCGTCCTCCGTGTTCGACGCGCTCGCAAGATTGAGCAGCATCGAGAACGGCACCGGTATCGACTCGTCCGGCGGATGGCCGGAATGGATGTGCCAAACCGGGTTTGAAATCTGGCTCGCCGTATCCTGGCGCGGAAAAGCATCGAGGAACTGGTAGTAGTCGTCGACCGCGCGCGGGATCACATCGAAATAGAGCCGCTTCGCGGCGCGCGGCTTCTGAAACATGAAGAGCGACAAGCTCTCCGGCGAGGCGTACGAAAGCCATTCGTCGATGGTGAGTCCGTTGCCGACGGATTTTGAGATCTTCTGCCCCTTTTCGTCGAGGAAGAGCTCGTAGTTGAAGCCGTCGGGAGGCAAGCTGCCGAGCGCCTTGCAGACCTTCGACGACAGCGTGACGGAATCGATCAGGTCCTTGCCAGACATCTCGTAGTCGACGCCGAGCGCCACCCAGCGGAGCGCCCAGTCCGCCTTCCACTGGCACTTGACGCGCCCGCCGGTGACGAGCGTCGTCACTTCCTCGCCGGTCTCCGGATCGACATAGGTGATCGTACCCGCTGCAGGATCGCGCGCGATCGTCGGCACCTGCAGCACGATGCCGGTGCGCGGGCTGATCGGCAGGAAGGGCGAATAGGTGGCGCGGCGCTCGGGCCCGAGCGTCGGCAGGATGATCGCCTTCACCTCGTCGTAGACGGCGAGCATCTTCAGAAGCGTCGCGTCGAAGCGACCGGAGCGATAAGTCTCCGTCGCGCTCATGAACTCGTAGTCGAAGCCGAAGCGGTCGAGGAAAGCGCGAAGCCGCGCGTTGTTGCCGGCGCCGAAAGACGGATACTTGTCCGTGAAGGGGTCGGGCACCTCGGTCAGCGGCTTGCCGAGAAAGGCCATCAGCCGTTCCGGGTTCGGTACGTTGTCGGGTACTTTCCTGAGCCCGTCCATGTCGTCGGAGAAGCAGATCAGACGCGTCTTCACGCTGTCATCGGTGAGCACACGGAAGGCGTGGCGCACCATCGCGGTCCGCGCGACCTCGCCGAAGGTCCCGATATGCGGCAGGCCTGATGGGCCGTAGCCGGTCTCGAACAGCATCTCACCAATCGCTTGATTTGCAGCGCCTGTGGCGCTGCGGGCGAAGCCGCGCCGTTCGGCGCGCGCGACCAGTTTCCTCGCCTCCTCGAAAGGCCAGGCCTTGGAAACGCGCGCGGCTTCGAGCCATTCGGCCGGGAATTCACTCATGACCATCAGAGAGTTGGACTGCCACAACCCCGTCACGCGGGCGCGGCGCGCGGACCTTAGAGGCGCACCCCGGCGGAATCAACGCATCCCGCGTCGGCTTCAGGCAGCTGTCGCCGGTTCAAGCTCGTCACAATCCAGGGCAACAATGATGGGCTGACGGGAGGGATTCATGAAGGAAAAGACCGAGCATTTCATTGAGCGATTTCCCGAGCACGAGGCCGTCATCAGGGCGCTCGGCAACTCGGACGCGCGTTTTCAGGATCTGTTGAGCGATCACCACGATCTGCACAAGAAGCTGAGTCGCGGCGCCACGGAGGACGACCCCGGTCTGACGACGCGATACCGGAACTTGGAGGAGAAACTGATCCGGCTCATCCAAGCTTATCCGCTGGCTTAGCTGGCGGACTGGCGGCGTTCCCGTCGGCTGGTGGAGCGGTGGCGTCTTGGGCTGTCGCCAAGCCCGGCAATGACGACAGAGGCTTGCGGCTGCTTCGGCGAGTTCGCGCGGTCTAGAATAGACCCACCGGGAAATATCTCAGATAAAGCTCCTCGTAGGCGCCCTCGCGGTAGACTTCGCGCAGTGCGTAGTCGATGGCGAACTTGAGCTGGCGGTCCTCCGCCTTCATCACGATCGCAAGCCCGGCACCGAAATAGTGGTCGTCGAGGTAGGCGCCGCCGGAGAAGCGGCAGCAATCCTCCGACTCCTTTCCGTTCAGCCAGAAGGCGAGGTTGAGCGCATCGCCGAACACCGCGGCGAGCGTCCCGTTCTTCAGCTCCGCGAGCGGAGCGGCCATGTTCTCGTAGCAGGCGACGTGCATGTCGGGGAAGAATTTCGCGAGGTAGGCGGCGTGCGCCGAGCGGCAGACCGTGCCTACGAAGCCCGAAGGCGCCGGCGGGCCGGGATCGAAGGCCGCTTTCTTACGCACGACGAAGCGACCGGGAATCTTCAGATAAGCCTGGCTCGTGATCAGGCCTTCAGCCGGCGCTCTCTCGACATCGAAGCCGGCTATGACGGCGTTGCCGGTCCCATCCTTCAGCCCGTCGACCAGCGTATCGAAGGGGCGTGCCTGGATCGCGCACGGCACCTTGAGCACGTCGCAGACCGCTTGCGCGAGGTCGACGTCGAAGCCGATCAGGATGCCGCGCCGGTCGCGGAAGGCGAAGGGCGGAAAATCGTCGGTCGTCAGGAAGCGGATCGTGCCGATCTCATCCGTCGACGGCCGCTCGATCCGCGATCGCGGATCCCAGAAATTCGGGATCACGACGGATTCGGAGGTTGGGGTCGCGGGCGCCCCTTCCGGAAGCGCCTGCGCGGCGGATTGCCCGGGCGGCATCAGGAGCACGCAAAACGCGGCGAAGAGAAGCGAACGACGCAAGATCGGTTCCGGGGAATCGCGAAGCGTCGCATTGTCGCCCGTTCTCCCCTAAACGGAAAGGGCGGAAGCAAGATTTGGAGGAGACGTGCTCGACGGCGTCGCAAGGACGTTGATCGTGCCGCCGCTCGACCGGCTCGGGCGGCTCTTGGCGAAAGGCGGCGTCAAGGCCGATCACGTCACCTGGGCCGGCTTCGCGTTCGGCCTTGTCGCGGCAGCGGCGATCGCGGTGCGGCTCTATGCGCTCGGGCTCGTTGTCCTTCTCCTGAGCCGGCTCTGCGACGGGCTCGACGGCGCCGTGGCACGAGCGAGCGTCAAGACCGACCGTGGCGGCTTTCTCGACATCGTGCTCGACTTCGCCTTCTACGGCGCGATCCCGCTGGCCTTCGCGATCGCCGACCCGGCGAGAAACGCGCTCGCGGCCGCGGCGCTTCTCTTCGCGTTCTATGCCAATGGCGCGAGCTTCCTCGGCTACGCGGTGATGGCGGAGAAGCGGAAGCTCGTCAGCGAGGCGCGCGGAGAGAAGTCGCTCTACTTCACCGCCGGGCTCGCCGAGGCAACGGAGACGATCGCGGTCTTCGTGCTCTTCTGCCTGTTCCCGGCGGCATTTGCGCCAATCGCCTATGCGTTCGCGGCGGTAACGCTGGTGACGACGTGCGCAAGGATCTTGCTGGCGTTGAAGACGTTTGAGTGAGGTTCATGCGCGGGCTCAGCACCCCCTCCCGGAGTTTTCAGCACCTTTGGCTTGAAAACTCCGACCTCCCCTCAAGGGGGAGGTTAGAGGTGCGGCGGCCTTCGCTTAACCGGAGACGGCGCGGAGCGCCGGGCCCTTCGCGGCAACGTCGAGCGCCTGGGTCAGATCCTCGGCGAGGTCGAGCGGGTCTTCGAGGCCGACGGAAAGGCGCAGCAGCCCCTCGCCGATTCCAAGCCGCTCGCGCTCCTCTTGCTTCAGCCGCTGATGCGTCGTCGTCGCCGGGTGCGTGACAAGGCTCTTCGCATCGCCGAGATTGTTGGAGATCTTCACCACGTCGAGCGCGCGGAGCGCGGCGAAGGCAGCGCGCTTCCCGCCCTTCACATCGAAGGCGATCATCGTGCCGCCGGACGACATCTGCCGCTTGGCGAGCTCGCGCTGCGGATGGCTTGCATGGCCCGGATAATAGATGCGCTCGACCGCCGGGTGCGCTGCGAGCACGTCGACAAGCTTCGCCGCCGATTCCGCCTGCCGCCTAACTCTCACCTCGAGCGTCTCAAGCGCTTTCAGAAGCACCCAGGCGTTGAACGGGCTGAGCGAAGGGCCGGTGTGCTTCAGATAGGGAAAGAGCTTCTCCTCGATCCACTTCTCGTCGGAGAGCACGACGCCGCCGAGGCAGCGGCCCTGCCCGTCGATGTGCTTGGTCGCCGAATAGACGACGGTATGGGCGCCGAGCTTCAGGGGATGCTGGAAGAGCGGCGTGGAGAAGACGTTGTCGACGATGAGCCGTGCGCCCGCATCGCGCGCGATCTTCGCGACGGCCGCGATGTCGATCAATTCGAGCGTCGGGTTCGACGGGCTCTCGAGGAAGAAAGCCTTCGTCTCCGGGCGGACGGCCTTCCTCCACGCATCGACGTCGCGTCCGTCGATCAGCGTAGAGGAAATGCCGAGGCGCGGCAGCAGCGTGCCGATCACGTAGTCGCAGGAGCCGAAAAGCGCGCGTGAGGAAAGCACGTGGTCGCCGGCCTTCAGATCGCAAAGCAGCGAGGCGCTGACGGCGGCCATGCCGCTTGCAACGGCAATCGCGGCCTCGGCGCTTTCGAGCAGGCACATGCGCTCCTCGAACATGGCGACGGTCGGGTTCGCGTAGCGCGAATAGACGAAGCCCGGATCGTCGCCCTTGAAGCGCGCTTCCGCCGCTTCGCCGTCGGGATAGACGAAGCCCTGGGTCAGGAACAAAGCCTCGGAGGTCTCGGCGAACTGCGAGCGCATCGCGCCGCCGTGCACGAGCTCGGTTGCGGGGCGGTAGCGCTTCTTCTTCGGATCGCTCGACTTCGACGGGGTGTTCGCCATGGGGAAACCTCCAACAAAAAACCCGGCCGCGCTTCCCTTTCGAAAGCAAGACCGGGGGTTTCCACCTCCGGCCTTTTAGCAAGTTGTTTTAACGTGGCTGCAAGCCGGCCGGCCCAAATTCACCACGGAACAAGCCTGGGTTAGCGCCCGCCGGCCTTGGCGTCAATGCCGGCGTCCGATAGACGAAATCCGGGCTGAGCTTCGAAGCTGCGTAACCTCCCCCTTGAGGGGAGGTTATTGCGTCGCGGCCACGGTGTGGTCCGCTGAACTGGAGACGATGACGGGCTTGCAGCAAGGCATTCTTCCCGACGCGGCGATCAGAAAGCTGATCGCCGACGGTGCCATTCTGCTCGCCGCGCTGCCGGCGGAGAGCCAGGTGCAGCCGGCAAGCCTCGACCTCCGCCTCGGGCCAAAGGCGACACGCGTGCGCGCGAGCTTCCTGCCCGGCCCCGACTTTTCCGTCGCGGACAAGCTGCGTCAGCTGGCGCTGCACGAATTCAATCTCTCCGACGGCGCGGTACTCGAGACGGGCTGCGTCTATATCGTGCCGCTGCTCGAAAGCCTGGATCTTCCCGCCGATGTCGCGGCGAGCGCCAACCCGAAGAGCTCCACCGGCCGGCTCGACGTCTTTACCCGTGTCATCACCGACTCCGCCCGTGCCTTCGACAAGATGCCGGAGGGCTATTCAGGGCCGCTTTATCTCGAAGTCAGTCCGCGCACCTTCCCGATCTTGGTCCGCACCGGCTCGCGACTTTCGCAAATCCGCTTCCGCCGCGGCGGCGCGCTCCTCGACGACGTGGCGCTGACGGAACTCCATACCAAGGAGACGCTCGCGACAGGCACGCCGCGTTTTGTCGACGGGCTGGCGCTTTCGATCGACCTTCAGGGTGCGCCCGACGGGCTCGTCGGCTATCGCGCCAAGCGCTACACGGGCGTCATCGACGTCGACAAAGTCGGCGCCTACGACGTCGCCGACTTCTGGGAGCCGATCCGCCGCGGAGCGCGGCCCGAGATCGTGCTCGATCCGGCGCAGTTCTATATCCTCGTATCCGCCGAGGCGGTGCACGTTCCGGCGCTCTACGCCGCCGAGATGGTGCCCTTCGATCCGCTCGTCGGCGAATTCCGTGTGCACTATGCCGGCTTCTTCGATCCCGGCTTCGGGCATGCGCCCGCGGGCGGGCACGGAAGCCGCGCGGTGCTCGAAGTCAGGAGCCACGAGGTGCCCTTCATCCTTGAGCACGGACAGACGATCGGCCGCCTCGTTTACGAGAAGCTCACAGCAGCGCCCGAGGCCCTCTACGGCGCCGCGCTCGGCTCAAACTACCAGGCGCAGGGCCTGAAGCTCTCCAAGCATTTCCGCGTGCCGGGATGAGAGGGGGATCGACCGTGGTTGGTCGCTATGCCCAGTTCGCGGCGCGAAGCGGCGGAGTACGCGCCGCGATGAGAAGCGCGGTCGCTTCTTCCGGCTCCGGCTTGCCGAAGAGATAACCCTGCCCCTCGGCGCAGCCGAGACGGCGGAGAAGCTCCAGCTGCTCGCGCGTCTCGATACCTTCGGCGTTGAGACGAATGTCGAGGTTTTGGGCGAGCGTCGCGACAGCGCTGACGATCGACGCCGATTCCTGGTTCAAGAGAATCTCGGAGACGAAGGTGCGGTCGATCTTGATCTTCGCTATCGGGAACTTGCGGATGTAGTTCAGCGAGGAATAGCCGGTGCCGAAATCGTCGAGCGCAAAGCGCACACCCGCGTCGCGCAGCTCCTCGATCGTCGTTCGCACGACGTGGCTCTCCTCAAGCAGCACCGACTCGGTGATCTCAAGCTCCAGCCGCTCGGCTGAAAGGCCGGAATGCGCAAGGACGCGTGCAACCGTCCGCGTGAAGTCGCGCGTGCGAACTGGATTGAGGAGACGTTGACCGCGATCTTGATCGGGTCCGGCCAGGAAGCGGCGGTCGCGCACGCTTCTTCAAGAACCCAGGCGCCAAGGCGCTGGATCAAACCCGACGCCTCGGCGACGGGAATGAAGTCGGCCGGCGAGATGAATCCGAGCTGCGGATGGCGCCAGCGAAGCAGTGCCTCGAAGCCGACGAGGCTCTCGTCCCCGAGGTCGACCTGCGGCTGATAGTAGAGCTCGAAGTCGCCTCGCTCGAAGGCCCCCCAGAGCTCGGTCTCAAGATTCTGCCGCTTGCGCATAGCGGCCGCCATGCTCGGATCGAAGCACGCGAGCGTATTACCGCCGCTCGCCTTGGCCGCGGACAGCGCCGTGTCGGCGCGCTTCAGAACGCCGAGCGGATCGTCGTCGTGGGTTTCCGCCGCGGCGATCCCGAAGCTCGCCGCGACGACCTGACGCCCGCCGTCGAGATCGTAGGGCTCGCCGACATTCGCGATGAGGCTCGCGGCGAGATCATGCGCACGCGCCATCGCGTCGCCACCGGCGCAGACGATCGCGAAATCGTCGCCGCCGAAGCGCGCGACGAGATCGCCGGGCGCCATCAGCCGGCGCGCCCGCCCGGCAACGGCCTTCAGCACGAGATCGCCGACATCGTGGCCGAGCGTATCGTTCAGGTTCTTGAACCGGTCGAGGTCGAAACAGATCACCGCGCACGACTCGCCCGCGGTGCGCACCCGCTGAAGGGCGGCGTCGAGCGCATCGACGAACTGATTGCGGTTGGGAAGGCCGGTCAGCGTGTCGAAGCTCGCAAGATAGGTGATACGCACCGCCGCAGAGCGCTCCTCGGCAACGTCGACGAAGGTCAGCGTGGCGACGTAGGTGTCGGGTAGCTTCCGTCCGGCGCCCGTTAAGCCGCCGGCGAGGCGCGAGGGCGTCACGACATATTCGAGCACGGCCGTTCTTCCGTCGGCAAGCCGGTGCGCCAGCTCCCGGCGCTTCGGCCCGTACCAATCGCCACGCCGCGCGGCCTCGACGGCAGAGCGTATCGCCTCGCAAAGCTCAGGCGGAAGGACGCCGCTCGCCGTGCGGCCGGCCAGGTCGGCGCCTGGGTCCAGCATTTGCGCGGCCGCGCGGCTTGCGGCGCGAATGACGCCTTCCTCGTCGACGACGATGACACCGGCGAAGTTGTCTTCGACGACGCGGTCGAGAACCGTCTGCGCATTGAGCCGCTGGTTATGCGCGATCAGAATCAGGATTCGCCGGAAGTCAATCTCCCGGACGAGAGTGAGGAGCGCAAAGCCTGCAAGGGTCGCCTGCACGGCCGCCGTGGCCGGGAGGATGGGCCACACCCCCTGGACCGCGAGGGCGGCAACCTCGACCGATAGCGAGGCAAAAGCGAGAAGGCCGAGCAAATAGCTCCAGCGGACCCGCTGGAGGAAGAAGAACAGAAGCGAAACCACAATCACGCCGACGAGCGAAACGAGGATGCCGGTCGCAGTCAGCGCACGCCCCTGAGCTACACTCTCCGCGCTCAGCGCCTGAAGCAGCGAGCCCGAGACCGACCCGTAGAGCGGCACGGTGAAGAAGTCGCTGAGCTCCGCCGCCGTCGCACCGACAATGACCTTCTTCCGGGCGACGCGCTCTCTCGGAACGTCGCCGCCGAGCACATCTGAATAGGAAACGCGGTCGATGCGGTCCGCGCCGATGCCGAAGTCGATGAAGAAGCTGCGGTCGAAGACGCCCGCCTTGCCCCCGAGCGTTGCGGCGAGCGACGGCAGCACCTTGCCGTCGCGTTGATCCGCGAACTTCAGGCGACGAACTTCGCCGTCCGGATCCACGTCCACGTTCAGGTTTGCGATCCAGGCGTGACGCGCAAGTGCTTCGATCGGGCGATTGTGAACGAGCGTCGTCTCGCCGAGCCGCGCGGTGTTCTTCTGGTCGAGGGCGGCAAGGATCACAGTTCCGTCCGCGCGCTCAAGCGCAGCGGCAAACGCCGCATCGTCCTCGGGGTCGGAGGGTGCGCTGAAATCGATGTCGAAGGCGATCTCCGAGGCGCCGAGCGCACGCAGGTCGTCGACGAGCTCACCATGAATGCGCCGAGGCCAAGGCCAGCGGCCTTGCGCAAGAATGCTCTTCTCGTCGATGTCGACGAGAACGATATCGCCGGTCGGTGCGCGCTCGGTCAGGAGGAAGCGAAGGTCGGCGAGAGCGTGATCGAGCGGACGAAGCCATCCGGCGAGCGTCGCTGCCAGGACCGCCGCGGCAACCGCGAATATTGCGGGAGGAGAGCGAAGCACGGTCTTACGCCGCTCGCGGCTCAACCCGCGCCGAGCGGATGCCGGCGACAGCCCTAGTGTCCGCCGACGCCAAGGCCGATGCCGCCAATGTGCACGCTCACGCCGTTTCCGCCGCCTGCGTTCACGCCAATGCCACCCGAGCCGCCGACGCTGGCGCTGACGCCGTTGCCCCCGCCGACGCTCGCGTTCACACCATTCGATCCACCGAGGCCTGCGCTCAAGCCATCGCCGTCACCGAGCCCGCCTCCCTGAGACAAACCCGACGCGGTGCTTGTTCCGCCGGAACCGGCAGCGGCGTGCTCGCTGTCGTTCAGAACGACAAGACCAGCACGGGAGACCTCGGCTCTTTGGCCGGGCCTAATATCCCTCCGCTCACCCGTGCTCAACGCTTCGACTTCGACCACACCGCGTTGAACGGCGACCGAGCCGCCTTGCGCGTCGGCCGCGACTACGAAGTGCGTGCCCTTCACGACCGCCGCGAGATAAGAGGTCTTGACGGCAAAATGCCTGACGTGACGCTTCTCGACATCGAACTCGATCTCGCCCATCAGCTCGATCACCGTCGTGTAGAGCCGGCTCGAGCCACGCGGAACCTGCATGATCGTGTTCGGGCCGACGACCATCGTCTCCTGCCCGCGCCGCAGGAGAATGCGGCCGCTGGCGCTCGTGCCGAGCGTGGTGCCAGGCTCGATCGTCCGCGTATCACCCAGGGAGACGCGTTCCGCCCCATCCGGCTCGATCCAGATTCGTCCAGACGCCTGGACGATCGACCATGCGTTCTTGTCGCCAGCGCTCGTCGTGCCGGCGAAACCGGCAATCACGACCAGCGCCAAGACGAGCCGAAGCATCCGAAACACGGGTGGCCTCCCCACATTTCGCGCGTGGGCTGCAAACGGAGGAGAGCCTCGCCCGAAAACTTTAGTTATCGCGGAATCCGGCCTCTAAAGATCGACTCGAATTTTCGGCGGCTGACTGAAGCCGGATCCCGGCGGGGGCCGGGACGATGCGATTTCCTGCCGGCTCCGTGCCGCGTGTTCTCCCTGCGATCACGCTGGAGCGAACGCTTGACAGCGTTGTCGCCGCAGCCAATCTTGCCGCCGGAGTGCGGGCGTAGTTCAGTGGTAGAACGTCAGCTTCCCAAGCTGAATGTCGTCGGTTCGATCCCGATCGCCCGCTCCAGATCTCGCTTAATGCACTGCCCTGATTGACTATCTGGACGCGCCCGTCGATGCGTGTGACAGCGACCGACGCTCGCCGGGCCCGAAGCGGGTTTGAAAACGATGCAATGCAGCATAGGCTCTGCTAAAAGCCGCGACCGATGCGCCCGATAGCCAACCGATGGCAGTAGCCTCCCCCGCGCGTAACGACGTGCTGGAAAACGGACAGGACGGGGCCGGCGCAGCCGCACGCCCCGGTCTTCTGACGCTCGCGCTTGGCTCGCTCGGCGTCGTCTTCGGCGACATCGGCACGAGCCCGCTCTACGCTTTCCGCGAAGCGATCGCGGCGGCGATCGGCGAGCATGGCGTGCTGACCCGCAGCGCCGTCCTCGGCATCCTCTCGCTGATCCTTTGGACGCTGACGCTTATCGTCTCCGTCAAATACGTGCTGATCCTCTTGCGCGCCGACAACCACGGCGAGGGCGGCACGCTCTCCCTGATGGCGCTGGCGCAGCGCGGGCTCTCCAAGCCGTCGCCCTATATCGTGCTCCTCGGGATCGTCGGTGCGGCGCTCTTCTACGGCGACGCGACGATCACGCCGGCGATCTCGGTGCTCTCGGCGGTGGAAGGCCTTGCCGTCGCCACGCCGCGGCTTGCGCAGATCGTGCTGCCGCTGACGATCGTGATCCTGATCGGCCTCTTCTCGGTGCAACGCACCGGCACCGGGCGTGTCGCGAGCTTCTTCGGCCCGATCACCGCTTCATGGTTCGCCGTGCTCGCGGTCTCGGGGCTCTTCGCGCTGGCGCGCGAGCCGTCGGTTCTCTTCGCGATCAATCCCTACTACGCAGTGAGCTTTCTCTTCACGCACAAGTTCATCGCCTTCGTGACGCTCGGCGCCGTGTTCCTGGTGGTGACGGGCGCTGAGGCGCTTTACGCCGATCTCGGACATTTCGGGCGGCGGCCGATCCAGGCGGCGTGGTACTGCGTGGTGTTCCCGGCGCTGGCGATCAATTATCTCGGCCAAGGCGCGCTGATCCTCCGCGACCCGGCGGCGCGTGAGAACCCGTTCTTCCTGCTGTTCCCCGATTGGGCTGTGGTGCCGGTCGTCATCCTCGCGACGGCGGCAACCGTGATCGCCAGCCAGGCCGTCATCAGCGGCACCTATTCGCTGACCCGGCAAGCGATTCAGCTCGGCCTGCTCCCCCGCATGCGCATCCTTTTCACGTCGGAGATGACGACCGGGCAGATCTATGTCCCGCGCATCAACTGGCTTCTGTTCACTGCAGTGCTGCTGTTGACGCTTCTCTTCGAATCGTCGGCGAACCTCGCCTCGGCCTACGGCATCGCCGTCGCCGGAACGATGGTGGTCGACGCGACGCTCGGCATCATCGTGCTTCGATGCTGCTGGCACTGGCGCCTGCCCTCGGCGCTCGGGACGCTCGGGCCGTTCGTGCTCATCGCGACGCTCTTCCTCTCCGCGAACAGCCTCAAGATCCCGAGCGGCGGCTGGCTGCCGATCCTTTTCGGCTTGGTGCTCGTCCTGATCATGCTCACCTGGCGACGTGGCGCCGCCATTTTGGCAGAGAAGACGCGCCGCATCGAAGTCTCGCTCGGCGACCTCGTGCACCGGCTCGATTCGAAACCCCCGCATCGCGTGCCGGGCACCGCCATCTTCCTGACCGGCAACCCGGACGGCGCTCCGACAGCGCTTCTTCACAACCTGAAGCACAACAAGATCATCCACGAGCGCAACATCATCCTGACCATCCGCACCGAGCAGATGCCGCGCGTCGCGCCGGAGCAGCGGGCCACGATCACCGAGCTCTCGCCGTCCTTCCAGCAGATCACGATGACCTTCGGCTACATGGAGACGCCGAATATCCTGAAAGGCATCGCCGCCTGCCGCAAGCTCGGGCTGACCTTCGACATCATGTCAACGTCGTTCTTCATGTCGCGCCGCAGCCTCAAGGCATCGCCGCATTCCGGCATGCCGGTCTGGCAGGACAAGGTGTTCATCGCGCTCGCCGGCTCCGCCGATTCCGCGACCGACTATTTCCATATCCCGGCCGAGCGTGTGGTCGAGATCGGCGCGCAGGTGACGATCTAACCGAGCCGCACTTCCGTCGCCGCCGGTGAAGAGCCGTCGTGGAGCGCTGGACCTCCTCTTGCTTTAGCCCGTATCAGGAAGCGGAATCGGCCAAGAGGCGGCGCAATGCTTGAGTCGATGTCCCTGGCGATCCTGATCGGCGCTGGGCTCGTCATGGCGGCGGTGTTCACAAGCTGGATCGCGTTCCGTTTCGGCGCGCCGATCCTCTTGATCTTCCTTTCGGTCGGGCTCATCGCGGGTGAGGACGGGCTCGGGCTCAAGTTCAACAACGCCGCCGCGGCCTATTTCCTCGGCAGCCTGGCGCTCGCCATCATCCTCTTCGATTCCGGCTTCGGCACGCGGCTCGCCGCGTTCCGCCAGGCGGCGTTGCCGGCGATCACGCTCGCCACGGTCGGCGTCGTACTGACGACGGCGCTGGTCGGCGTCGTCGCCCACCTCGTGCTGCGTCTCCCCTGGCTGCAATCGTTTCTGCTCGGCGCCGTCGTCAGCTCCACCGACGCGGCGGCGGTCTTCTTCCTGCTTCGCGTTGGCGGCATCCATCTTCGCGACCGCGTGCGCTCCGTGCTCGAAGTGGAATCCGGCTGCAACGATCCGATGGCGATCTTCATCACCGTTACGCTGGTTGAACTGATTCAGATGAGCGCCTCGCACCAGGGGCTGACGCTCACCTTCGCGCTCGCCTTCGTGCGCGAAATGGGGCTCGGATTCCTGCTCGGGCTCGGCGGCGGGCTCGCGATCGTTAGGCTGGTCAACCGGCTCGACCTCGAATCCGGCCTCTATCCCGTCGTCGTGCTCGCCGCGGCGCTCGTGCTTTTCGGCATCGCCGGCGTGCTCCATTGCAGCGGCTTCCTCGCCGTCTATGTCGCGGGACTGATCGCCGGTAACCGGAAGCTCAGACAGGCGCTGCTCCTTCGCCGTTTCCAGGACGGAATGACGTGGCTTGCGCAGATCGGCATGTTCGTCGTCTTCGGGCTGCTCGCCACGCCCTCGGAGTTCCCGCACCTTCTCCTGCCGGGAATCGCGGTCGGACTTTTCCTGATTTTCGTCGCGCGGCCGGTCGCGATCTGGCTCTGTCTTTGGCCCTTCCGCTTCCAGCGCGAGGAGACCACCTTCGTCGCCTGGGTCGGCCTTCGCGGTGCAGTGTCTCTGCTCCTCGGCATCCTGCCCGTGACGGCAGCGCTTCCGAGTGGCCCGGTGGTCTTCAACGCCGCTTTCATCATCGTGCTCGTGTCGCTCGTCCTGCAGGGCTGGACGATCCGGCCGATGGCGCGGCAGCTTGGCCTGATCATCCCGCCGACGCTCGGGCCCGTCGACAAGGTCGAGCTTGAGCTCCCCGGCACCGAGAGCCACGAACTCGTCGTCTATCACGTGGTTCCCGACAGTCCCGTCGCGCGCGGCGAGCGTATCCCGCGCTGGGCGCGGCCTGTCGCTCGTCGTCAGGAAAGGCCAGTCGATGCGACCGCAATATGCCGGGCGCATCGAGGCGGACGACCGCCTCTATCTGTTCACGGCGCCGCGCAACATCCGCCTGCTCGATCGACTGTTCGCCAGCCCGGCGCCGGTTGAGGAAGACGACAAGGACTTCTTCGGCGCCTTCTATATCGACACGAACCATACGCTTGCGGAGCTTGCGCAAGCCTACGGCGTCGCGGCGAAGGGCGATCCGGCGACACCGATCGGCGTCTTCATGCTGGAGCAGCTCGGCGGCCAAGCGGAGGCCGGCGACCGCGTGCCGGTCGGCTATCTGGAGCTCATCGTGCGCGACACCGACGAGAGCGGCGGGGTGACCGGTGCCGGGCTTGCCGTCGCGCCGGAGCCGACTCCCGGCCCCGCAATGTGGCCGGTCTTCGGGGCTGTCGTCGATTTCGTAGGCATGACGCGCGAGCGCTTCGCGCGCCTGCGCCGTCGATGGCCGAGCCGAGAGAGCTAAGGAACCGCCTCGTCCGAAGAGCGCGGACGACCTCGGTTCCTGAAAAGACGTCGAGCCCACCGAAAGTGCGCGGTCGAGCCGCCGGTGGATGGCCAGACCGAAAGCTTTCGCAAACATTTCACGGTGATATCATCGCCGGATTAGACGCGTCCCAGACGCCGTCTTCAATTCGGACATGGTTATTGAGGAGTAGCGTTCTCCATCATCTGTGGACCATGCTCTAGGCTCGCTCGGGAGCATCTCGTGGCCAGGATCTTCGTGTCTTACAGGCGATCGGACACCGAGGCGATTACCGGCCGCATATTCGATCGGATGCAGTCGCACTACGGCGACGGCAACGTCATCATCGACATCGACAGCTTTCCATTCGGGCACGACTTCCGCAGGGCGATCGCGACGGAGATCGAGGCGTGCGACGCCGTCATCGCGGTTATCGGGCGGCACTGGGCGGGTGACGAAAACCGGCGGCGCATCGGCGAGGAAAACGACTTCGTCAGGATCGAGCTCGAAGCGGCGCTGGCAAGGAACATCCCGCTCGTTCCGTTGCTGGTCGACGGCGCCAGCCATGCCGACCCCGTCCGAGCTGCCGGGCGACCTGCAGGCACTGGCTTTCCGAAACGCCGCCGAGGTCGATGTCGGGCGCGACTTTCACGTTCACATCGATCGCATCCTCCGCTCGCTCGACCGCTCCTTGGGGATCGCCGAGCCCTCGCAGCAACCGCTCGGCCTAAGCTCCGCTTCGCACGCGCTGCATTCCGACCTGCCGAAGGAAGTCCGAGTCGCGGGCCGCGAGTTCTCGATGTTTCCAGGCAAGCTTACAACGCCGCGCCGGCCGCCATTGCCGACGACCTCGGCTCAACCCCACTCCGTCGATCCGCGGACGCTACCCGGCAGAGCCGTCGTCCGGCGAGTCTGGCGGAGCACTTTGAACGCATCTCGGAGCGGCACGAGACGGTGAACGTCACCGTCTTCGCGCTCGTCGGAGGATTTCTTCTCTGCATGGCGAGCGCGCTCGCCGACGTGCACATCGTCTCGCGCGTCGACCAGGGCATCGTGAAACAGGTGGGCTTTCTTTACGCCCGAACTGGGTGATCATGTTCCTGATCCTGTTTCCGCTGTACCTGATGATGTTCTCGATCCTCATTCGCAAGCGGAAGAAGCTGTTGCGCCTGCTTGCCGAGTTCGGGCGATCGTGCGCGCCGACGGCTCGCCCGTCGGCGAGGATGCGCTACCGGCTTATTGGAGCAAATTCATCGCCAGGGTCTCTCTCGTGCTGTGGGCCTTCGTCCTTGTCGTGCTGCTCCAATCGACTCAGGAATGGGCGAAGAGCTGTCGTCATGCCGCTGCTCGCGCACGATACCGGCGACAGGGCGGTCGACTGGTCCCTCATCGCGGCTCGCAGCGGCAACGAGGTCTGGATATGGCGGAGCATACTCTTCACCGCCTTCGCCTATGTATACATGGGGTTTGCATTGTTCATCTATCTGGCCGTCATGCTCTACGGTGTAGCGATATCCGCGTTCGTCAACCATTTCCGAACTTCCGATGAACTGAGGATGACGCGAATTCCCCCGCCGATCATGCGGGAGCTCTCGCGGCGTGGCGACGTTCGTCTACGCCTGCACGTTCCGGCCTTTGCGCTGCCTACGTGATGCGCCTGCAGGCCGGGTACCTGCCGTTCCCCTATCCGAATGTGGTCGAATTCTTCTTCTCGCGCGACCTCGTTCCGCTGTTCGCGTGGCTTGGCTGGACAGGCCCGCGCCGGATACCAACCTGCACGAGCTCGGCACCAACTCGCAGTGGACGAGCCTGCTGGTCGCCGCCTACGCCCTCGCCATGTCCATGCTGAGCACCTTCCTTTTGAACCAGGCGGTGGGTGGCGCGACGGGGCAGAACGACCGGCCGCGAGACGGTGGAACGGGCCATGAATCTCCGAGTCGGCTCGCACATCGGGGCTGGCCATGCTCCTGCCGCGCACAAGCATCTGCTCCTGGCGCTGCTCCTTGCCGCGGTAAGTTGTGTCTTTGTTGGGACCGGCATGCTTGGATCGCGACGCTCGTCTATGCCGGCTGGGCGCTGGCGATGAATTCCGCTGCGGCGAGGCGAGGAACAGACGCGGTCGCGCGCGGCACGTAGGACGCGGAGAGAGCATCTGCATGTGGTCCGGCGTAGGACGACGAGTGGGAAGATGCGAAGGCCGCGGAGGATGACTCCAAGAAGTCGCCGAGCCTCGGTGCTCGGCGCGCGGGAGGTCTTCCCCGACCTCGACGACGATGTCGGTCTGGCCGAGCTCGCGAGACGGTCCGCGCGCCCGCGCTCGACGCATCGGATTTCTACGGCGTCGGGCCGCAATGGGTGGACTTTCAGTATCGCGACGGCGGCCCTCGTTCCCCGAGCGACGTTACGACCGAGACGGAGGCGAACAACGTCGCGGTGGCGAGAGTGGTGGAGCGCGGGCGAAACGGCCCGTCGGCGATGATCCTTCCGCACTGGAACGCAGAACGGGCGCTTATCACGAGTCGGAAACGCGCTGGAAAGTCGGGATCACGACCGTCGAGCCGACCCTTCCTACGATGGAGAGCGCATCCGCGATGGTGCCGGAACATCCGACTACTTCCTGTCCAGCAATCTTGGCAGGACTATCCGATCGGTGCGGCAGGGCGTTCGGAAACGCGGCGGGTCATCGACTGGCTTACCGGGCGGGGAAACATGGAACCATCTTCGTCATGGGCGCGAGCCTCGGCTCGTGCGTCGCAGGCTCACCGCGGCGCATGAGAAGCGCGTGCGGGGGTCAGTGCTGCTGGTGACGGCCGGCGATTCGCCGACGTCGTCTGGACCGGGCTGGCGACCACCCACATCCGCGAAGGACTTGAGGGCGACATCGAGCTTTCCGAGCTGAAAGACATGGTCCCCGATAAGCCTCTTCCCGTTCATCCCGCGGCTCGCAAGGCGGTCGCGCCGGCTGATGATCGTGTCCGCCCGGCGCGACAGGGTGGTGCTTCCGCACCTGACGCCGGAGTCGTGGACGGGCTGCGCGCCGCTCTGCGAACCTTCGCTGGCGCATGCTCCGATGCGGGCACTACGCGCCGGGTGTCTTTCCCTTCAGCTGGACGGACGCTCCCGATTGCGGTGGCTTCTTACCTCCGGGCGCTGAAGCCCCCGACGACAGGCATCGTCTAAGAAGTGCTGCTGCCCGCCGTCTTGCGGTCGCGGCCGACGCCGTGCGAAGTTTTCTCCCAAGCGGAGGGCCTGCCGGAAGAACCGGAAGGCGCCTGCGACGCGCAAACGCATCAGCGCCCAGTAGAGCGGCAGAAGCCGATCAGGCGCGTGAAAAAAAATACGCGCGCCGCGGCGACGCGGCGGGATGCCGAAATCGCCGCCGTCACGAGGAAGGCAGCCGAGATTGCCGAGGTCCAAGCCGAGCAGCGCGCAGGAGAGGAGGCTAGTCGGGTAGCTTGTCAAGGCCGGCGAATGAGAGCGAGTGCGACGAACCAGAGCGACACCGGATAGAGAAGCAGGCCGAGACGCCGGCAGAGAGACGCCATGCACGGGGAGCCGCTGGCGAAGCGGCAGCCCAGACCCGGCGAGATGTCGCGGCGCAGGCAGAGCGCGACCGTCTGCATCCAGCCC
>CAVXFK010000004.1:0-16836 GCA_963761005.1 uncultured Alphaproteobacteria bacterium | reverse complement strand
GGGCGTTGATTTGTCAGCTCCACAATACTGCGCTGGCGAATGGCGCGCGGGCCGTGAACGTCAACGGCTGAGCGCCTCATAGGCGCGCGCCCATGCGACGAGGCCGTCGCGGAAACTCTTCAGGCGGAAAACTCGTTCGGCGCATGGTAGTCCTCGTCAGAGGTGGCGAAGCTGAAGAAGACGGTCGGCGCGCCGAGCTGCTCCTGAACACCGTGCCGATCGGCACGGTCGCGCCCATCGCGACCCGGAGCGGCTTCCTGCCATTGATCTCGCCCAGGATATCTCGAGCACCGCGAGCGCCGGCAGCTCCGGATCGAGCGCGAAGGCGGGCGTGCCCGGGCCGTGGCGCGAGAGCTCGAACGTGAAGCCGCTCGGCAAATGCGCCGCCACGTGCCGGCGGATCGCCGCGAAGACGTGGTCAGGATTCTGGCCGGCGACGAGGCGGCAGGTGATCTTCGCCGACGCCGAGCCGGGATGACGGTCTTTGTCCCCGGCCCGGTGTAGCCGCCGAGATGCCGTTGAATTCCAGCGTCGGCCGAGCCATTGCCTGGTCAGCAGCTTCTCGCCGTCGGAAGCGGGTCAGGAGGCGCCGCGCAGATCTCGTCGAAATAGCGGCCCGGGTCGAACCCGAAAGCGGCGATCGCCTGCTGGATTGCGGGTCGGGCGGCGTCGCACCGTCGAGGAAGCCCTCGACCGCGACGCGCCCGTCGGCGTCGTGCATGCTGGCGAGCACGGCAGCGAGCGCGCGGATCGGGATTGGGTGCGCTGCCGCCGTGGCGGCCGGAATGCAGATCCTTCGCGGCCCCGGTGACGGTCAGCTCAAGCGCCGTCATGCCGCGGCTCGCTACAGTGAGTGACGGCAGATCGGCGCGCCACATGGCGCCATCCGCCGACACGACAAGATCGCAGGCGAGCCGCTCCCTGAGCGAGGCGACCGCCGCAGCGAAATTCGGACTGCCGCTCTCCTCCTCGCCTTCGATCAGAATCTTCACGTTCAGCGGCAGTGCGCCGCGCAGGGTGAGGAAAGCCTCGGCGACGAGGATCGGGATCAGCACCGGTCCCTTGTCGTCCGATGCGCCGCGCGCATAGAGGCGATCGTCGCGGATGTCGGCTTCGAACGGTGGCGTCACCCATTTGTCGAGCGGATCGGGCGGCTGCACGTCATAGTGCCCGTAGACGACGATCGTCGGAGCGCGGGGCGCCCTGCACCATTCGCCGAAAACGACCGGATGGCCGGCGGTCGCCATCTTCTCCACATTCTCGAAGCCGGCGCGGCGCAACCGCTCGGCGACGAAAGCGGCTGCGCTGAGCACATCCGCCTTGCGCGCCGGATCGGTGCTGACGCTTGGGATGCGGCAGAAGTCCTTCAGCTCTTCGACATAGGCGGGAAAATTCGCGGCGAGATGCGCCTCGACGTCGCTCACTTGCCGCCGTCCACGCTGATCACCTGACCGGAGACCCAGCCGGCGAAGTCGGAGGCAAAGAAAAGCACCATGTGCGCGATGTCCTCGGCGCTGCCGAGGCGCTTCAGCGCGATGGACTGGATCAGCCGCGCCTGCCCCTCGCCGCCCATCGCCTCCCACTGGCGCTCGGTCGTCGGGTTGGAGCGCACGAAGCCCGGCGCGATGTTGTTGACGGTGATGTTCCAAGGCCCGAGCTCATGGGCGAGCTGGCGCGTGAGCCCGATCTGCCCCGCCTTGGCGCTCGCATAGGCCTGGATGCCGGTGAGGCTGATGCCGAGGCCGGCGCCGCTCGAAATGTTGACGATGCGGCCGTAGTGCGGGCCTTCATGCCCGGCGCCACCGCCTGGGACATGAAGAAGACGCCGGTAAGGTTGGCGGCGACGATCGCCTGCCAGTCGGCCTCGCTGATCTCCTCGAGCGGCCGGCCGACCTGGCCGAACACGCCTCCGGCAGCATTGACGAGAATGTCGACGCGACCGTCGGCCGCCTCGATTTCGTCGACAGCGGCCTGCACCGCGTCGCGATCGGTCACATCGAGCTCCGTGCGCGGCAGGTATCGCCCGCGGCATCGACGCTGTCGGGCAATTCGTCCCCCCGAATATCGCAAGCCATGACCTCGGCGCCGCGCCGTGCGAGGCCGACTGCGATGGCGCGGCCGATGCCATGCGCGGCGCCGGTGACGATCGCCCGGCGGCCGCGAATGCCGATGTTCATTTGCGCGGCCGCGACGGGCTCCGGCGCCGCGCGGTCGAGGGCATCGAGAGCGGCAAGGCCGAGCGCCGCGCGCCCATCCTCGACGGCGTGGATCGCGTCGATGACCGCGGCGGTGATCGGCGTCTCCAAGCCGTGGGCCGCGCCGATCGCGACCACCGGGCCGAGCTGTGCGTCGACCTCGGTCTTGCGCTTGCGGATCGCGAGATCGCGCCAGATGCCGGAGTGCGACTTTGCCGAACGGCGATTGTGGGCAACCATCTCGTCGAAGCTCCGCCCGATGATCTCCGCCGACGCGCCCGGCAGGAAGGCCTGCGGATAGAAGCCGTTGAAGGTCTCCAAGGCGACCCCCTCAGCCGCTGCGACGGCCGCGACCTCGCGGCCGAAGCGGACGAAGAAGTCGCTATAACGCGGGTCGTCGAGAAGATCGGCGATGCCTTCATTGGTGACGGCGGTCGCGAAAAGAAGCGCGCCGTAGATCATCTTCGACCAGAGGAAGCCCCAGATGTTCTCGGTGAGCACCGCCCGCTCATCGAACTTGCAGAGCAGCTTGTGCAGCTCGCCGATCCGCAGCGTGCGGCTGCCGTCGAGCTCGCCGACCACGACCGCGCCACGCCCGCCGAACTCCACGACGCCGGGCCCCATGTAGTCGGCGCCGAAATTCACGAAGCAGCCGACCGTTCGTTCAACGCCGACGATCTCGGCGATGACACGCTCGTTCAAGCCGTTCTGGACCGAGACGACGTAGCCGCTCGCGTGCGAGATGCGGGAGGAGGCTGCGCGCCGCGGCTTCGGTGTCGTGCGCCTTCACGCAGAGCAGGATGCGGTCGTAGGTGCCTTCGACCTGATCGGGCGTCAGCGCCGTCGCCGACAGCGACATGCGGATCGACGGGGCCGATGATCTGGATGCCGCCGCTGTTGATCGCCGCGACGTGGTCGGCGTCGCGATCGACGAAGATCACGTCCTCGCCCGCGCGCGCGAGCGCCGCGCCGATGGTGCCGCCGATCGCGCCGGCGCCCCAGACGACGATCGGGCCGGTCATGCCCAGGGGCCCTCGATCAGTGCGCGCGTCTCCTCCACCGCGACGGCCCAGATCGCCAGCATGTCCTCGTCCGGCCGCTCGTAGTAGCCGCCGAAATTGCCGTCGCCGAGATAGGCGCGCACCGCCGCGGGATCCATGACGCGCATGCGGGCGAAGTCGATCATCGGCTTCATCTGGCTCGGCTGGACGACGTCGGCGAGCCGCGTCCAGGGGAAGTTCTCCATCCAGGAGGCGTGCGAGGCGACCTTGTCGATCTCCTCCACCTTGGCGAACGTCTTGGGCGCGTTCCACCAGTTGTGGAACTTGACCGCGACGCCCGGATTGTCCGCCTGCCATTCGATGGCGACGCTTTGCGCCGGCTGGTTGCCGCCATGCCCGTTGACGAGGCAGATGCGGCGGAAGCCATAGCCCTTCAGGCTGTCGAGGATGTCGCGGATGATCCTGACATAGGTGCCGACGCGGAGGCTGACGCTCCCGGGATAGGCGAGGAAATAGGGCGTGATGCCGTAGGCGAGCACCGGAAAGACCGGCACGCCGAGCGGCTCGGCCGCCTCCAGCGAGACCCGCTCGGAGAGAATGCTGTCGACCGAGAGGCTGAGCCCTGCGTGCTGTTCGGTGCTGCCGAGCGGCACGACGGCCCGGTCGTCGCGCTTCAGATACGCTTCGACCTGCGACCAGTTCATCTCGCTGATTTTCACGATGCTTCCTTCTCCAGCGACAGCTCCGCGGGCTCCCGCTCGCGGAGCTGCGGAATGACGACGCGCTCGATCTCAGAGGGATCTGGAATATGACGGTACTCGATGGCGGTCGCTTCCGGCGCGAGGCGCTCGAGGACCGATTCCGCGCCGCTCGAATAGATGACGACACCGGCCTCGGCGACGGTCCCGTCGAGGTCCTGCGCTTCGAGCGCCGTGGCGGCGACGCGTGCGACATGCGGGGCGAAGCGCTGCACGCCCGTCTTCATGATGGGTAGGAACTCAGGGAACCGCGAGACGACCGCGACCGAGGCAAGCGGGCTCAGCGACGCGAGCGCCAGGCGCGTCTCCTCCGATGGGATGAAGCTGATCGCGACGACCGGCGTGTTGGGCAGGAGCGCTTCGACCTCGTCGATGACGGTTAGCGAAGGTGATAACGAGATCGGCGGAGGCGATATCGTCGCGCAGCTCGGGGTCGCCGCAGATCGAACTCGATCGTAACCGGTTCGACCGTCGCCAGCCCCTTCAGCCTCTCGGCGATGAAACGGGCGTAGCTCGCGGTCGCGTGCTGAAACAGGCCGAGCATGACGACGCGTGCACGGCGGTGGCTCTTGGCGCGGTGGAAGACGCGCGAGGTAAACAGCGCAGCGAGCTCGCTCGCCTTCAGACCAAGCGCGAGCCCATCCTCGATGAGCCGGTCGACGCGGAGATAGAGGCTGGTCGCATCGACCGTCGCGCCCGTCCTTGCCTTCGAGCTGCCGGCGACGAACGTGCCGGAGCCGGCGCGGGTCTCGATCAGCCCCGCCTCCTTCAGCTCGCGGTAGACCTGGCTGACGGTCATCGGAGCGATGCCGACCTGATCGGCGAGCTCGCGCACCGAGGGCAGCCGCTCGCCCGCGGCAAGCTCGCCGTAGGCTATGCCGTATTCGATCAGGCCCCGCAATTGCACGCCGAGGGACACCGACAGCTCGCGGTCCACGTAGAACATCATGAGGCGTTTCTTCCCACTGTGTATTAGCGGACTAGCACACCCGCAGCGATCCTCACAACTGGCTGATAATGTGCTGAAGTTATGGCACAAGCGCCTAGTTTTCGGGCATGCCCACAGCGTTGACACTGCGTGGAACGACGGATAGCGTTCTAGTCTTCTGTAACGCCTTTCGAGGCACCGACCGGGGGGCTTGAGCATCATGAAGCACCTGATGAAGACGACCGCGCTCACGCTGGCAGTGTTGGCGGCGGGCTCGACCGCGTTTGCGAGCGAGCGTGGCGGCACGATGACCTATGGCCGCTACGCAGACAGCCTCTTTCTCGATCCGGTGCTGAACGACGCCAACGTCGACATCTGGATCCTGTCGAACCTCTACGACACGCTGCTCGAGCCGACCGCCGACGGAAAGGGTGTCGAGCCGGGCCTCGCCGAGGCGTGGAAGGTCGCCGACGACGGCATGAGCGTCACGCTCACCCTGCGTGACGGCATCAAGTTCTCCGACGGCTCGCCGATCACCACCGAGGATGTGAAGTGGTCGCTTGAGCGCGCCGCGAAACCGGACAACGGCATCTGGGGTTTCCTGATCGAGTCGATCGACCACATCGACCGCCCCGGACGACAAGACCGTTGTCATTGCGCTGAAGCACCCCGACCCGGCCATCGTCCCGGCGCTCACCGTCTTCAACACGCAGATCATGCCGGAGAAGGCCTTCGAGGCTGCGCCCGGAGATACCGACGCCGACAAGGCCAAGGCGTTCGCGGAGCATCCGATCGGGTCCGGCCCCTTCATGTTCCAGTCGTGGGAGCGCGGCTCGGAGATGAAGCTCGTCCGCAACCCCTATTACTGGCGCATGGGCGACGACGGAAAGCCGCTTCCCTACCTCGACGGCATCACCTTCGAAGTCATCCCCGACGACGCGACCCGCATCCTCAAGCTCAAGGCGGGCGAATTGGACGGCGCCGAATTCATCCCCTACGCCCGCGTCGATGAGCTGAAGAACGACGCGGACCTCGACATGGTCCTCTTCCCTTCGACGCGCGTTCAATACGTGACGCTCAATGTGCGTCCTGAGCTGAACGGCGCGCCGAACCCGCTTTCGAACGAGAAGGTGCGGCAGGCGATGAACTACGCCGTTGACAAGAACGCGATCATCCAGGTGGTGACGCACGGCGTCGGCACGCAGATGACATCCTACATGTCGACCGCCACGCCTCTCCATGTGGGCGACAAGCCGCTCTATCCGGTCGATGTGGAGAAGGCCAAGAGCCTCATGAAGGAAGCTGGCTTTGAGAACGGGTTCTCGACAAGCCTCTTGGTCCTGGCGGGCAACCAGGACGAAATCGGCATGGCGACCGCCTTGCAGCAGATGTGGGGCCAGATCGGCATCAAGCTTGATCTGCAGCAGGTCGACAACGCCACCCGCACGGACCAGTACCGCAAGGGCGTCTTCACTATGCGCCTCGGCGCCTGGACGGATGACATTGCCGATCCGAACGAGATCACGTCCTATTTCGCCTACTCGCCGACGATCGACTGCATCCACAGCGGCTGGAAGAACGAAGAGGCCGACCAATTGTTCGAGTCCTCGCAGAAGGAGACCGACCCGGCCAAGCGGGCCGAGCAGTACGCGCGAATCCAGGAGATCTTCAACACCACTGGCCCGACGGTGCCGCTCTACGAGACGCCATATCCCGTAGCGCTCGGCAAGAAAGTGAAGGGCTTCGTGCAGATTCCGCTCGGCAACAATATCTTTGCGGCGGCCTATCTGGAGAAATAATCTAACGTCCTCGGGAGCGGCGACCGCCGCTCCCGCCACCGCGGACCTAATTGGGCAGGGGTCGGAGGCGCCGAGACTTGCCAGGCTATATTCTCCGCCGGGTGCTGCAGCTTCTGCCCACCTTCGCCTTCATCCTCGTGGTGATCTTCATCATCGTACGGCTTCTGCCGGGTGATCCGGCGAGCGCCATCATCGGAGACCGTGCGACGGATGCCGACGTAGCCCGCATCAACGCGGAGCTTGGCCTCGACAAGCCGATCCCGGTTCAGTTCGGAATCTTCGTCGGGCATGTTTTCCGTGGCGAGCTCGGCGACTCGATCCGACTGCATGTCTCCGTCTTCAATCTGATCCTTCAGCGCCTGCCGGTGACGCTCTTCCTGACGGGCCTGGCCGGGCTCATCGCCGTGCTGACGGCCGTGCCGCTCGCCTTCCTGGCAGCGCTCTGGCGCGGCGGCGCCACCGATGCCGGAATCCGCGGCATCTTCCAGGTCGGGTTGTCGATGCCGGTCTTCTATATCGGCCTGATCCTCCTGACCTTCTTCGGCGCGCAGTTGCATTGGTTCCCGGTCGGCGGCTATGGCGAGGGCTTCGCCGACCACATCTATCACCTGTTCCTGCCGGCGCTGACGCTCGCGCTCAGCCTCTCCGCGATCCTGATGCGCAACCTGCGCGCCGCGGTCATCGAGGTTCTTGGCGCCGAATATGTCGATTTCGCCCGCGCCAAGGGTCTGAGCGCCAGGCTCGTCCTCGCACGCCACGTGCTGCGCAACGCGCTGATCTCGACCGTCACCCTCTTCGGCCTTCAGACCGGGACGCTTTTTGGCGGCGCCGTCATCACCGAGACGGTGTTCGCCATTCCCGGTGTCGGTCGGCTGATGATCGAAAGCATCTATGGGCGCGACTACCCGGTCATTCAGGGACTGACGCTGGCGCTCGCACTTCTCGTCTCGCTCATCTTCCTTGCCACCGATCTCCTGCAGGCGGCGCTCGATCCGCGGACGGCCCGGTGACGGTCGCCGAGATCATCGATCGCACGGTCCGGTCACGCCGGCTCGCAGTTCCGCCGACGCTTGTCGCCGGTCTTCTCATTCTCGGCATGAGCACATTCGTTGCCATCGCGCCGCAGCTCTTCGCGCCCTACGATCCGCTCGCCTTCGACTATGGCGCTATTCTTGCAAGCCCCAGTTGGGCGCATCCTTTCGGCACCGACAATTTCGGCCGCGATATGCTCTCACGCACCATCTGGGCCTATTCGATCGACATGCAGATTGCCGTCTTCGCCACGATCGTCCCCTTCGTCGTCGGCACTTTGGTCGGCGCTTTCGTCGGCTATCGCGGCGGCATAGTGGAAACGCTCTTCGGGCGCATCGTCGACGCGATCATCACCTTCCCGTTCCTCGTGCTCGTGATCGCCATCGTCGCGGTCCTCGGGCCCGGGCTCAGGAACATGTACATCGCGGTGGGCGTGGTCGACTGGGTCTTCTACGCCCGCCTGATCGCGGCGGAGATGAAGGTTCAGAAGCGGCTCGACTACGCCGCGGCCGGCCGCGTCATGGGTTACAGCCCCGCCCGCGTCGTCCTCCGTCACCTCCTGCCGAACGCCATCACGCCGGCGATCGTCTACTGGATGACGGACATGGCGCTGGCCATCCTGCTCGGGTCGAGCCTCGGCTATCTCGGCCTCGGCGCCCAACCTCCCGCCGCGGAATGGGGCGTACTTATCGCCGACGGCAAGAATTTCATGTCGACCGCCTGGTGGATTTCCATCTTTCCCGGTATCGCCATTGTCTTCACCGGGCTCGGATTCAGCTTGCTTGGCGATGGCCTCGCCGATGCGCTGAGGCCGCGGCGATGACGACCCCGGTCGCGTCCGCGAGCGCGCCTCTTCTCGAAATCCGCGGGCTGGTGACGACGTTTGCCACGCCGCGCGCCACACTGACCGCCGTCGACGGGATCGACCTCGACCTTCGGAGCGGCGAAGTGCTCGGCCTCGTCGGCGAGTCCGGCTGCGGCAAGAGCGTCACGCTCCGCTCGATCATCAGGCTCGTCCACCCTCCGGGCAAGACGTCGGGCAGCGTACGCTGGCGCGGGGAGAACGTGCTCGAAATGTCGGAATCGCGTCTGACTGCAATGCGCGGCCGGGAGATCGCCACGATCTTTCAGGAGCCGATGACGGCCTTGAATCCGGTTCTGACCGTGGGGCTCCAGATCGACGAGAACCTGAGCGCCCACACCGGGCTTGGCCGACGCGAGCGAAGACGCCGGGCGGTCGAGCTGCTCGAGATCGTCGGAATCCCCGGCGCCGCTCACCGCCTCGACAACTATCCGCATCATTTCTCCGGCGGCATGCGTCAACGCGCCATGATCGCCATTGCGTTGGCGAGCGAGCCGAAGCTCCTCCTTGCCGACGAGCCAACCACTGCGCTCGACGTGACCATTCAGGACCAGATACTGAAGCTCCTCCTCGACCTTCGCGAAAGTCTCGGCATGAGCGTGATCCTGGTGACGCACGACCTCGGGGTCGTTGCGCAGGCCTGCGATCGCGTGGCGATCATGTATGCCGGGCGGATCGTCGAAACCGGCACGGTTGCCGACGTCTTCGCGGCGCCTCGGCATGCCTATACGCTCGGGCTTCTCGGTTCGGTGCCGCGCGGTGGCGCAAGGCGACGGCCGCTCCGCTCAATCGACGGAGCGCCCCCGGCGCTCTCTGCGATACCATCCGGCTGCGCCTTCCATCCACGCTGTGCCTTCGCAACCGATGTCTGTCGATCGTCTCGGCCGGAATTGGCCGAAGGGCCCGTCGGTCGCGCGGTCGCCTGCTTTCATGCCGACGCCGTCGCCGCGGCACGGATGTCGGCATGAACGTGACCCTCACCGAGCCCGCGGGGCGGCCGCTTCTTGAAGTCAGCGGGCTGACGAAGCGGTTCAACGTGCGCAACCCGAAAGGGGGGCGCCTCGCCGGCGGGTCGCGGGCATGGGTGCATGCGCTGAATGGCGTAAGTTTCACCGTCAGCCGCGGCGAGACGCTCGGTATTGTAGGCGAATCCGGCTGCGGAAAGTCGACGCTCGCCCGCTGCATCGTCCGGCTCATCGAGGCCGACAGCGGCACGATAAGCTACGACGGCGTCGACATCCGGGCGCTCGAGGGTGTCGAGCGGCGGCGTTTCAACCGCGCCGTCCAGATGGTCTTCCAAGACCCTTACAGCTCGCTCAATCCGCGCATGACCGTCCGCCAGATTCTTGGCGAGGCGCTCTTCGTGCACAGAATGTGCCCGCGGAACGAGATTCCCGATCGTATCGCCGAGCTTCTTCGTCTCGTCCGCCTGCCTGCGGACGCCGCCAACCGCCTGCCGCACGAGTTCTCCGGCGGGCAAAGACAGCGCATCGGCATCGCCCGTGCGCTTGCAGTTCAGCCGGAATGCATCATCGCCGATGAGCTGGTGTCGGCGCTGGACGTTTCCGTTCAGGCGCAGATCGTCAACCTGTTGCTTGAGCTGCAGGAGCGGTTGAACCTCACGCTGCTCTTCGTGGCGCATGACCTGCGATTGGTTCGCCACATC
This sequence comes from uncultured Alphaproteobacteria bacterium, assembly GCA_963761005.1. GTDB lineage: Bacteria > Pseudomonadota > Alphaproteobacteria > Rhizobiales > Afifellaceae > DASWJZ01. Next base: position 6,595 of record CAVXFK010000004.1, on the reverse strand, counting down.
TCCCACCGGGTCGCGGTCATGTATCTCGGCTTCATCGTCGAGACGGGCGAGACGGAACAAATCTTCAGCGATCCGCATCACCCCTACACGCAGGCTCTTCTCGCCGCGGCGCCCGACCTCGACCCTAACAAGCGGAGCCGCGTTCCGGCTGCGCGCGGCGAGTTGCCGAGCCCGCTCGACCTGCCTTCCGGTTGTCCCTTCCACACGCGCTGTCCGCAGGCCTTCGAGCGATGCCTGGCAGAGCGTCCCGAACTGACCGTCAGACCTGGCGGGACGCTTGCCGCCTGCCATCTGCCGGATCTGACGCCGCTGAGGGCATATGCAGACGATCCGCCCGCAGCGGTCGGAGGAATCGCCTGAGACGTGCGCAGGCGGCGGAATAGACAAACAGTTCGGCATGGCGAAGATCGGAGACTTGGACACGTCCCATAAGAAACAAATGTCGCTGGCTCAGCCTCCCTATCGCGGCGTCACCTCGCCCAAGGACATGTTTCGCGGCGAGCACGTGATCGCCCGACTGTGGCGGCGTCCGCTTGCCGTCTTCGGCATCGTCGTGATCGCATTCGTCGCGACGGTTGCTGTTTTGGCTCCTCTGGCGGCGCCTTTTGACCCCTTCGAGCAGTTCTTCGACGGGCTGACGCTTGAGGGCGCCCCGCTTCCGCCGAATGCGCATTTCCTGCTCGGCACCGATCTCCTCGGAAGAGATCTCCTGTCCCGCCTGATATTTGGGGCGCGGACGTCGCTGATGATCGGGGTGGTTGCGAACGGAATCGCGGTGGCGATCGGCGCGCTCGTCGGCATCACGGCGGGATTCTTCCGTGGCTGGATCGCGGCGATCCTGATGCGCTTCACCGATTTGATGATGGCGTTCCCTGCGCTGCTTCTTGCGATTGTCCTCGCTGCGATATTCCACCCATCGCTCTTGATCGTGGCGCTCGTGATCGCGCTGGTGAACTGGGTGCAGGTAGCGCGCATCATCTATACGGAGACGCGTTCGCTCGCCGAGCGCGAGTTCATCGATGCGGAGCGCGCGATCGGCGCGGGCCGTGCGCGCATCCTTTTCCGCCATGTCCTTCCGCATTTGGTTCCGACGATCATTGTCTGGGGGACGCTTGGAATTTCGACCACTGTCCTCCTCGAGGCTACGCTTTCCTTCCTCGGCGTCGGGGTCCAACCTCCGACTCCATCGTGGGGTAACATCATCTTCGAGAACCAGACTTATTTCACCTCGGCCCCCTGGCTCGTCTTTGTGCCCGGCCTCAGCATCATCCTGCTCGCGCTCGCCTTCAATCTCGTCGGCGACGCGCTCCGCGAAGTCCTCGATCCGACACAGAAGGGACGCTACTGATGGCCACCTATCTCGGCCGGCGGCTCTTTCAGTCGTTGCTGATTCTGATCGGCATCACTCTCGTCACCTTCGTGTTGCTCTATCTCCTGCCGGCCGATCCGGCGCGGCAGATTGCCGGCAGAAGTGCAGGCGCCGAGGTGGTCGAGAATATTCGTCACCAGCTTGGACTCGACCGGCCTCTCTACCAGCAGTATTGGCGCTACCTGTCTTCGCTCGCACACGGGGACCTCGGGCGGTCCTATGTGCAGAAAAGCGAAGTCAGCGCGCTGATCGTGTCGCGGCTTCCCGCGACTCTCCTTTTGATGGTGGGCGCCATCCTGTGCGAGCTGTCGTTCGGCCTTACGTTCGGCGTGATAGCCGCCCTGAACCGTGGACGTGCTGTCGACAAAGTGCTGATGGTGCTCTCGTTCATCGCGGTCTCGGCGCCCCAATTCGTTGTCGCCATCCTGCTCCTCTACCTCTTTGCAGTTGAGCTCAGGTGGTTTCCGATTGGCGGCTACGGCACGTTTCGACAACTCGTGCTGCCGTCACTGACGCTCGGGCTCCTTGGTGCGGGATGGTACGCACGCATGATGCGCTCTTCCATGCTCGACGTGCTGCGCCAGGATTACGTGCGGACGGCTAGGGCAAAAGGACTGGCGCGTCTCCAGGTGCTGTTCGCCCACGCGCTGCCAAACGCGCTTCTGCCGATCGTGGCCATGATCGGCATCGATATCGGCTACTTCATGAGCGGCGTCGTCGTGGTGGAGAGCGTCTTCGGCTGGCCCGGAATCGGGCAGCTTGCGTGGCAGGCGATTCAGCGCATTGATATCCCGATCATCATGGGGGTGACGCTGGTCTCCGCATGCGCCATCGTCATCGGAAATCTTCTCGCGGACTTGATAGCGCCGCTGATTGATCCGCGCATCAAGGTCCGCTGAACTGTTTGTTGCTACTTAAGATAGGGGGTGGGATATGAGACACCTTTGTTACGCTGGTCTCGCACTGGCCGCTCTTGGCCTCGGATCCTTCGCAAACGCCGACGACATCAAGCAAGGCGGTCAGATGGTGGTCGCCTTCAAGGACGACATGGCCACCCTCGATCCGGCCATCGGCTACGACTGGCAGAACTGGTCCATCATCAAGAGCCTCTATAGCCGGCTCATGGATTATGAGCCCGGGACCACGACGCTCCGGCCGGACCTCGCCGAGTCCTTCGGCGTTTCGAGCGACGGCCTGACCTACACCTTCAAGCTGCGTCATGGGGTCAAGTTCCACAACGGGCGGGAGCTGACCGCGGACGACGTCGTCTATTCGCTGGATCGCGCCGCCGACCCGAAGACGCAGAGCCCGGGGGCCGGGTTCTATCATTCGATCCAAGGCTACGACGATGTGGCCGGCGGGAAGGCCGATCATCTGACGGGCGTGTCGGCTGTGGATCCCTACACGGTGAAGATCGAGCTCGCCAACCCCGACGCGACGTTCCTTCACGAGATCGCACTGAACTTCGCGTCGGTCGTCGCGAAGGAGGATGTCGAGAAGTGGGGCGCCGACTACGGACACCATCCGGACGGGAGCGGCGCCTACTACATGTCGGACTGGACGCTCGGCCAGCAGATCGTCCTCGAACGCAACAAGGACTACTACTGGCCGGGAGCCCCAAAGCTCGACAAGATCGTGTTCCAGATCGGCCAGGAGCCGGTGGTCTCGCTCTTGCGCCTGCAGCAGGGTGAGATCGATGTGCTCGGCGACGGCATTCCGCCCGCCAAATTCGCCGAGGTCATGGGCGATCCGGAGCAGGCGAAGAACGTCGCTTCCGGGCCGCAGCTACAGACCGTTTACGTTGCGATCAACGTCCAGATGAAGCCCTTCGACGATGTCCATGTGCGGCAAGCCGTCAACATGGCGATCGACAAGGACCGCATCATCAAGCTGATCAACGGGCGGGCCATCGCGTCAAACCAGCCGCTGCCGTCGCGCATTCCCGGATTCGACAAGGACTACAAAGGCTACCCCTTCGATCCCGCCCAGGCGAAGAAGCTGCTGGCCGATGCCGGCTATGCCGACGGGTTCGACACCGAGCTCTATGCGAACAATATCGATCCGAATCCGCGCATCGCGCAGGCGATCCAGCAGGATCTGGCAGCGGTCGGAATTCGCGTCTCGTTGAAGATACTCGATCAGGCCAACGTGATCGCCGCCGGCGGCACCGCCAACACGGCTCCGATGGTCTGGTCCGGCGGAATGGCCTGGATCGCCGATTTCCCGGATCCCTCCGATTTTTACGGTCCGATCCTTGGCTGCAGCGGCGCGGTGCCGGGCGGGTGGAACTGGTCCTGGTACTGCAACAAGGACCGCGACGCGGAGGCGCAGAAGGCCGATTCGATCATCGATCCGGCGAAGCAGGATGAGCGCTACGACATGTGGCGTCAGATCTTCGTCAAGATCATGGACGACGCGCCGTGGGTCCCTGTTTTCGACGAGGTGCGTTACACGATGCATACGCCACGCATCGGCGGCGATCCGGCGTTGTTCAACGACCCGATCCATATTCCCGTGAACTACGAATACGTCTACGCGACCGATGCCCAGTAGCCACGCATCGCGCCACACGATCCACGGGCGCCACCATCACTTCGGCTGGGACAATTCGCTGCCCCCGGTCGAACGGGTGGCGCCCGGAACGACGATCGAGTTCGAATGCATCGACGCATCGGGGGGCCAGCTCTCCGCCAAGAGCGCCCTTGCCGATGTTGCGGCGCTCGACTTTGAACAAGTCAATCCGGTCACCGGGCCTATCTACGTCGAGGGCGCGGAGCCCGGGGATGCTCTGAAGGTCACGATCAACGAATTCGCGGCCTCCGACTTTGGATGGACGGCGAACATCCCAGGCTTCGGGCTGCTCGCAGATCAGTTCGCCGATCCCGCGCTGAAAATCTGGAAGCTGGACAGCGCCGGCAAGATGCCGGCCGTCTTTTCATCGGTCGCGCGCGTGCCGACAAAGCCCTTTGCCGGCACGATCGGTGTTGCGCCGGGCGAGCCGGGCCTGCATTCGGTTGTCCCGCCGCGGCGCGTCGGCGGCAACCTCGACATTCGCGACCTCTCGCCGGGCACGACCCTTTACCTGCCCGTCGAGGTTCCGGGTGCGTTGTTTTCCGTTGGCGACACGCACGCCGCGCAGGGGGACGGCGAGGTCTGCGGCACCGCGATCGAAAGCCCGATGCGGGCCGTGCTCACACTGGACCTGGAGAAGAACGCGAATCTCGCGACGCCGCGCTTCACCACGCCCGGTCCCGTCACTCGCCATTTCGATGCGAAGGGTTACGACGTGACGACCGGCGTCGGACCTGATCTCATGGAAGGCGCGCGTGCCGCGGTCAGCAACATGATCGATCTGCTTTCAGCGCGGCACGGAATGTCGGCTGTCGACGCCTATATGCTCTGCTCGGTTTGCGCCGACCTGCGGATCAGCGAGATCGTCGATCAGCCGAATTGGGTGGTCTCGCTCTATTTTCCGCGTCTGATATTCGATTGAAAGCATCGGAATTGGGGCGCGGCGGCCAAGACCGAACACGAGAGGCCAAAGCAATTCGAGGCGACGCCTTGTCCGGCGAGTCAGGGCCCACGTCGGTGCTCTCGGTCCGCAATCTCACCACGGAGGTTGCGACACCGACCGGGCCACGCATCGTCGTCGACGATCTTTCGTTCGATCTGGCGGAGCGCGAGACGCTAGCGATTGCCGGCGAGTCGGGCTCCGGAAAGTCCATGACGGCACTCTCCGTCATGCGGCTCTTGCCGCAGCACATCGCGCGCGTCGCCAAGGGCGAGGTGTGGCTCGGCGGTCGCGACCTGCTCACGCTCCCGGAGCGGGCAATCCGCCAGGTGCGCGGCGGCGAAATCGCCATGATCTTTCAGGAGCCGATGACGTCGCTCAATCCGGTCCTCACGATCGGACGGCAGATCACCGAAACGATCATGGCGCATCGCCATGTCTCGCAACGCGAAGCGCGCGCGGGTGCGTTGGAAGCGATCGCCGCCGTCCGTATCCCCGATCCTGAGCGGCGTCTCCGTCAGTATCCCCACGAGCTTTCCGGCGGCATGCGCCAGCGCGTGATGATCGCTATTGCGCTTGCCGGCCGCCCGAAGGTCCTGATTGCCGACGAGCCGACGACGGCGCTCGACGTCACGGTTCAGGCACAGATCCTCGATCTCATTCGCAGCCTGCAGCGCGAGTTCGGCATGGCGCTCATTCTCATCACGCACGATATGGGCGTGGTCGCCGAAATGGCCGACCGCGTCGTTGTCGTGAACGAGGGACGAGCGGTCGAGACCGGACCTGTCGGGCGCATCTTCGGCGCCCCGGAGGCGGACTACACGAGAATGCTCTTGAGCGCTGTTCCACGGCTTGGCGCCATGCGGGGAACCAACGTGCCGCTTCGCGCCAAGGCCGTTGCCCAACGGCACGCGCCGCCGGTTCTTGAGGTCGATGGTCTCACGGTGCGCTTCGACGTGCGGGGCGGAATCCTTCGGCCCCGCGCACGAGTGCATGCGGTGGAAGCCATCTCGTTCCGGCTGAGACACGGGGAGACCTTGGCGCTCGTGGGCGAGTCGGGAAGCGGGAAGTCGACCACCGGCAAGGCGTTGCTCGGCCTCGTCCCCTGGGAAGGCGCGATCAGCGTCGCCGGGCGCTCGGCACGCGAGCTCGGGACAGCCGAGATGAAAGCACTGCGTCGCGATATCCAGGTGATCTTCCAAGATCCTTACGGCTCGCTGGATCCACGGATGACCGCAGGCCGGCTTGTGGCGGAGCCGCTCGTGGTGCATCGAATCGCTGGCGGCAAAGAAATCGAAGCGCAAGTCGCCGCTCTCTTTCGTCGCGTTGGGCTCACCCCTGAACAGATGCGGCGGCACCCGCACCACGAATTCTCCGGCGGCCAGCGCCAGCGGGTTGCGATCGCCCGCGCGCTTGCGTTGTCACCGAAGGTGATCATCGCGGATGAAAGCGTCTCTGCGCTCGACGTGTCCGTGCGTGCTCGCGGTTTCTCAACCTCCTACAATCACTCCAGGATGAAGAGAGGGCGTCGCCTATCTCTTCATCACGCACGACATGTCGGTCGTCGAGCAGATCGCTCACCGAGTGGCCGTTATGTATCAGGGGCAGATCCTGGAGATGGGCACGCGCCGACAGGTGTTCGAAGACCCCCGGCATGCCTACACCAAGCGCCTGCTCGATGCTGTGCCGATTGCCGATCCGACGCGGCGGCGCGA
>CAVXFK010000003.1:0-20249 GCA_963761005.1 uncultured Alphaproteobacteria bacterium | reverse complement strand
TTCGGCGACTGCAGCGCGCAGCGCCTCCACATCGTTCTGACGGATGTGCGCCTGCCAGTCGGGCGTGAGCGAGCCGCCAGAGCGAGCATGATCCCGCTCCACACGGCCTTCGACCGAAGGCGCGTTGCGGTAGAACAAAGGCTCTGGGCGAGGGATGGCTCCGCCGACGACGAGCCGGCCGACGCGATCCGGGTGCGAGGCGGCGACGTTCAAAGCACACCATCCGCCCATCGAGTAGCCGAAAATGTCCGCCTGCTGAGCCCGATGCGTCGAGGACGGCGATCACATCGGCCGCCCGAAGGGCTCCAGAATAGTCTTCCCGCCTGTGCGGCGCATCGCTCGCGCCGTGACCGCGCTGGTCGATGAGGATGACCACTTCCGCCAGCGACAAGCGGGGCGAGGTAGCCCGCGTCCCGCCACGAGTCGCCGCGATCGGCGAAGCCGTGCAGAAGCACGAGCGGCGTGCCGTCACCCTCGACGTGGTAGTGGATGCTGATCCTGTCGCTCGAAGCCCGTACATCGAAGCGGCGCATTCTCTCGCCTGCGGTTTCAGACGTAGGGGATGACCTTCTCCGCGAACGTCCTCAGCGATCTGAGCACGACATCGTGCGGAACGGTACCCATCTGCATGACCATGATGAGCTCGTCGACGCCGCTCTCCGCGAAGCGTTGTACGGATTTGCGCGCGGCGATCGGATCGCCGATCACGGTGTTGAGCGGGCCGGACGGACTGCTCCGCTGGGCGCGGGCTTTCGCAAGGTCCGACTCTGCCAGATTGTTCCTGTTGATCTCCGGCGACCCCGATACCCGCACGGGCGAGAAGAAATAGGTCGCAAGTCCTTCCTGGTGATACCGAGCCCCGCGGAAGCCGATCTCGCAGGCCTCGCGATCGTCGTCCAGGATGAGCGCGGCGGGCGTGGCGCAGAATTGTTGCGTGATGCGGCGGGGCGGGACTTTGCTTCTGCCGATCGCGGCCCGATAGCTCGCCACGTTCTGGCGAAGCTGCTCCTCCGAACCGCCGGCGAAGTTAAGCGACCCGACGCCAAGCTCGCCCGCGGTGGCGATGGTCTCCGGCCGCGAGCAAGCGGCGTATATCGGCGGGTTCGGCTGCTGGATCGGTTTCGGGACGATCGGAGTCGGCGGATGTTGTAGTAGGTGCCGGCGTGCTCGAAGCTCTCGGAGCGCCACATGCGCGGAATGATGTCGAGCGCCTCGCGCCATTGACCGTCGAGGGTCGAGCGGTCGATCTCGAACGCCTCCTGCTCGGTTTTCGTGGCGCTCTTTCCTGAGCCCCAGCTCACGCGGCCTTCAGAGAGGATGTCGAGCATCGCGATCCGCTCCGCCACGCGGATCGGATGGTTGTAGCGGGCGGCCGTCAGCGTGACGGCGTGACCGATTCGCAGCCGCTTCGTCCGTGCCGCGATGAAGGCAAGGAGCACCTCTGGCGCCGAGCAATGCGAATATTCGTAGAGGCCGTGATGCTCGACGGCCCAGATGCAATGATAGCCAAGCGCATCCGCAAGGACGGCCTGCTCGACGATGTCGTGAAAGACCTGCCGCTCGGCCGCGGGGCTGGCCTCCGCCAGTTGCGCTTCGACGAGGATGGAGAACTTCACGCTGCTTCCCTTGGATTTTCGGGCGTCGTTGTTGTGGAAGCGTCGGTGTCGCCGTAGGCGCCGCGGTAGGCCGGCGGCAGCATGGCGGCGAGCGCGCGCATCACGTTGTCCGAGTAGTCGCGCAACTCGCTCTCGTTCGAAGGCGGCGCGATCGGCGCGCCCATGCGGACTGATATCGCCATGCGCTCGAAGCGACGCAGGTTGTCACGCCACCGTTCCTGTCCCCACGCGACATAAGGCACCACGGGAAGCCCGCTCCTAAGTGCCAGCCAGGCGACGCCGGTCTGTGCGCGCTTCAGGCCGGACGGGCTGCGGGTCCCCTCCGGCGAAAGCGCGACGATGCTGCCGCCCGCGAGGATATCGAGCGCTTTCTGCAGCGACCCGGTGACGTCTCCTCCCTTCGGAACATAGATCGCTTCGCCGAGCTGCCCCACGACGAGATGCAGGAGCGGAGAGCGGCGCAAGCGCTCGTTGGCGAGGACGATCGTCCGCCTCGGCATGACGGTGAGGGCAAGCGGGACGTCGGCCATGCTCAGGTGATTGACCGCAAGGATGAAGGGGCCGTCGGGCGGCAGGTTCTCGAGACCTTCCACGTGCGTGCGCGCTGTAGCGCCCAAGCCCGCGCGGCAGACCGCCCGCGCCACCGTCTGTAGCGGCGACCATCGCACGGATGTCTCCGCCAGCCCTGTCGGCGCGGCCGGGGGCGCGATTGGCGAAGGCAGCGTCTGCATCGCGGCCTGCGCCTTCGGTTCCCGTGGTGGTGCCGCCGGCATCGCATCGGGCTGAGCCGGAGCGGCGGCGGGCTTGCCGCCGGTGTCCTTCTTCTTCCCCGGCTTCTGCGCGTTGGCGAGGTCGATCTCCGGCAGGATTACGCCCGCAAGCTTCGCGACGGTCATGCCGTCGAGGAGCGCGATGACCGGCATCTCGAACCCCAGCTGGCCAGTGATCTCGACCATCAGCTCCACGGCGAGAAGGGAATCGAGACCCATGTCGTCGAACGGCCTGTCGCGCTCGACTTCTGCGGCGGGGATGCCGAGCACGCGGCCCACCGCCTTGGCGAGGAACGTTTCGATGAGCACCGGCCGGTCCTTGACGTCGGCGGCGGCGAGCGCGGTCAACGTCTCGCTCACAACGGCCGCTCCGGCCGCATCCTCCGTCGGAACGAGAATCCGCGATCCGAGGGCTCGACGCGGCGCGCGGCGAATAGGCGGCCAGCTGTCGCCAGTCGATCACCGCCGCCATCGCCTGCACCGCCTCGCGATCGAGGAGCGCGTCGAGCGCCCGCAGCGCCTGCTTCGGCGAAAAGGCGTGATAGCCCTGCTGCTCGAGGAAACCCTGCAGCTCCGGCCGGTCCGCAACGTAGCCGGCGCCCGAGAGGACGCCCCAGTTAACGGTCAGCGCCGGCAGCCCCTGCGCGTGGCGAAGATGCGCCAACTCGTCGAGGAAGGCGCTCGCCGCGCTGTAGTTCGCCTGCAGCGGATTGCCGAGCAGCGAGGCGATCGACGAGAACATCACGAAATGGTCGAGCGGCAGCCCCGCGGTCCGCTCATGAAGGAGCCATGCGCCGCGAGCTTTCGGCACCATGACACGATCGAGGGCCGCAGCATCGAGGGACCCGACAGGCCGATCGTCGAGCACCATCGCGCCGTGGAAGACGCCGCGCAGCGGCGGCAGCTCGCGCACGATGCGGTCGAGCACCGCGGCCACATCCTCTACCTGGCCGACGTCGCCGCGCACGGCTTCGACCCGCACGCCTTTGGCGCGCATCGCGTCGATGCGCCTGGCGGCAGCCCCCCCGGGCGCGCTCCGCCCCATCAGAACGATGGCCCCGGGCGCGCACGTTGCGAGATGCTCCGCGACCTCGAGGCCGAAGCCGCCGAGCCCGCCGGTGATGAGGTAGGTGCCGTCGCCGCGGATGACGCGGTCGAGGCAGCCGACCGTCGGATAGGGCGGCCGCTCCTCGTCCTGCGTCACGACGATCTTTCCGATATGACGCGCCTGCGCCATCAGCCGGAAGGCGTCCTCGAGCTCCGCCATCGGGAAGTCGTGCCGGGGCGGCGGACGGAAGCGGCCGCTTTCGAACGCGGCGCCAAGCTCGCGCAGCATCTCGCCCACCATCTCCGGCCGCTCGGCGCAGAGGCGATCGAGGTCAACGGCGAAGTAGCTGAGGTTCTGCCGGAAGCGGCCGAGCGGCAGGCTGCGGTTCGAGTAGATGTCCATCTTGCCGATCTCGACGAACCGGCCATAAGGCTTCAGGCACGCGATGCCGCGCTCGATGGCCTCGCCGGTCAGCGAGTTGACCACCACGTCGACGCCGCGCCCGCCGGTCAGCGTCCGCACCTCGTCGGCGAATGCGACGGAGCGCGAATCCATCACGTGCCGGATGCCGAGCGCGCGAAGATGATCGCGCTTCGCCTCGCTTCCGGCCGTCGCGAAGATCTCCGCGCCGACGTCCTGCGCAATCTGGATGGCGGCGAGACCGACGCCGCCCGTCGCGGCGTGGATGAGGATGCTCTCGCCTTTGGCGAGGCGCGCGAGCCGAACGAGCGCGTACCACGCCGTAAGGAAGACGGTCGGCACGCTCGCCGCCTCTTCGACGGAAAGTGCGGCGGGCTTTTTGATGAGGAGCTCGCCCGATGTCGTGCTTTCGGAGCCGAGCGCGCCGGGCGCCATACCCATCACCGCGTCGCCGGGTGCGACACGCGTCACCGCGGAGCCGACCTCGGCGACGATGCCCGCGCAATCGCTGCCGATATGCTGATGTCCGAACGACAGTTCGCCTTCGAGCCCGGGAATGTTGCCCATGGTCAGCATGACGTCGCGGAAATTCAGGCTCGCGGCGCGAATGTCGACGCGAACCTCATGCGGCTTGAGCGGCGGGCGCACGAACTCGCGAATCTGAAGCGAGCCGAGCGAGCCGCGCGTTCCGAATTCGGCGCGCCACGGCAGCGCGCGCGCCTTCGAGAGATCGTCTCGCGACGGGAGATCGGCGGGCGCCACGCGACGCAGCCGCCGCACGTGTCGTTTTGCCCCGCGCAGCGCGATCTCCTCGTCCGCGTCGTGTTCGGTGAGCTCGCGGACGAGCGCGTCGTATTCTTCGGCGCCTGCCGCCGCGCCGATGTCGACGAGGCGGAGCGGAAGGTCTGGCTGCTCTTTCAGGAGCGTGCGTCCGAGCCCCGAAACCGGCGCCTGGAACACCCGGCCCTCCCGGTCCCCCGGCGTCATTGTTCCGCCTGCGGTCACGAACCAGAGCGGCGTACGGCGCAGCGCCTCCCTCGCGAGAAGCTCCCGCACGAGCTCCAGCGCCGTATGCACGCCCGCCCTGCTCGCCTCGTCGAAGTTGCCGCCATCGTCGAGACACCAGAGATGCACGATGCCCTTTGGCGGTGTGCCGAGCCCGTCGAGAAGCGACGTAATCCCGGTGCGCGCGACGGTGACGACCTCCTCGCCGAGAGCCCGAAACCGCTCGGCGATCGGGTCCCCTGCCCCGCCCGCATCGCTCAAGATCAGCCACGGCGCGCCCTCCGAGGCGACGCGCGGCTTCGTGGCGACCATGACAGTCTGCGCCGCCTCGCCCGGAGCGTCCGCTTCGACCGAGGTCCACACGTCGGCGAAGCCGGCCGCTTCGAGCTCGCGTTTCCACACGGCCGATTCGAGCAGCGGATGCTCGGGCCGCAGATCGCGGTCCTCGAACGACCACCAGCCGCGCGTCTGGCCGAAGATGACGTCAAGCCAGCGCGGGTGCCGCGTGATCTCGATCATCGCGAGGACGCCGCCCGGCAGGAGAAGATCTCGCAGCCTCTCAAGCGCCGCGCCGACGCGCGGAGTGGCGTGGACGACGTTCGCCGCGACCACGAGATCGAAGGAGGCCGGCGCGATCTCCTGCGCGGACGCGTCGCCCGTGAGATCGAAGACGCGGGTCTCAAGCGAGGCAATGTCGGCGAAGCGTTCCTTCGCGGCATCGAGGAGAAGCGGCGCTGCGTCGGTGAAGAGGTAGCGGGCGCCGCCCGGCAAGCGGTCCACGATCGCGCCCGTTGCTCCGCCGGTGCCGGCGCCGACTTCGAGCACGCGCAGCGCCCCCGATGATGTTGAGCGCGCCAGAAGCGAAGCGACCGCGTCGGAGAGGATGCGGTTGTAGAAGGCCGACGCCGGCGCTTCGCTGTAGAAGCGCGTGAGAAGAGGCAACGTGTCGCCGGTGAAGACGGCATCGCGGCCAGCATGTTCGCCCGAAAGCGCTGCGGCGAGCGTGCGGCCCGCCTCTGCGAGTAGAGCGATGTCGGTTTCGTATCCATCGAGCTTTACGGCGTCGGGCTCGGCCGAGGGGACGCGGAGCACGCGCCAGCCGTTGGCGACGGGCTCGACTGTGCGCGTCTCCTCGAGAAGCGCGATGAGACGGTCGGTCCAGCGGCCGCCGGAAGGCTCGCTCGCCTTGAGCTTCTCAATGGCCGCGCCGGCGAGAACGTCACCGGGTTTCGCCGCAAGCCCCAGTTCGGCGAAAGCGGCAAGAACCTGCGCCGCGGCGAAATCGGAAAGCGCCGCCTCCGCTTCCGAATAATAGCGGTGCCAGCCGGTCGCCGCTTCGGCGCGAGCGACGATCGCGGCGGTTTCTTCGGCAAGCCCGGAGAGCGCTTCCGGGAAAAGCGCCGAGCGGCGGGGCGATGCGTCGGCGATGTCGATCGCCTTTTCTTCCCAGCGGTACTGGTAGAGCCATTGCGAAAGCTGGTCGCCTGCGCCCGTCTCGACGAGCTGCGCGTGAAGCCCCTTCACGACGAGGATCGGGGCACCATCGGAATCGACGATGCGGAAGGAGCCCGAAGCCGAGGATCGATCGGCGGTGTCGAGCGTGCAATGCGCCCAGAAGGAATTGCCGGCCGGCTTGAAGAGCTGCACCTCATCGATCTTCGTCGGCAGGAAGAGCTCCGTTCCGTCGGGTCGGCTCGCGTCGGCGACGATCGCCAGGAGCTGGAACGCGGCGTCGAGAAGCGCGGGGTGTACGCTGTCGGGATCGGCGGGAAGGTCGGCGACGGGCCCGATCCGTCCAAGCGCCTCCCTCTCCGCCACGTGAAGCTCGGAGATGCCCATGAAGCGCGGCGCGTAGTTGAGGCCGCGCCTTCGCAGACGCTCGTAGACCCGCGAGACATCCGCCGTGGCGCTGAGCCGCGAGAGCATCGCGGCGACGTCGAGCGTCTCCACTGCCGCGCCGCTCCGGCCGATCACCGCTGTCGCATAGAGCGGCCACGCGGAGCGTTCGGCATCCGCCCCGGAGAAAATCTGCACCTTCTGCGTTTCGGTTGAGACCGCGGTCTGGAGGCGGAGCCTTGCACGGTCTCCGACGATCAGCGGGCGCAGGAACTCCATGTCGCGGACTACCGATACGCCCTTCGGGTCGATGCGCCGCGCGGCAGCAAGCGCGGTCGCGACGTAGCCTGCGCCGGGAAAGATCGCCTGCGTCTGGATCAGATGGTCTTCGACATATGCGAGCTTCGGGTTGTCGAAGCGCGTCTCCCACAGCGGCTGAACGCTCACCAGACGCCTGCCGAGCAACGGATTCTCGTCGACCTCGCCTCCGGCGTCGATGTCGCTGCCACCATCCTCTCCCGGCTCGAACCAGTGCCTCTCGCGCTGGAAGGGATAGGAAGGGAGCGAAATCGTCGCGTCCCGCCGGTAGAGCGCCGCCCAATCCGGCGTCGCGCCGTTCGCATAGAGCGCAGCGAGCGAGCGCAGCATGATGGCGCGCTCATCCTCGTTGCGCCGGAGCGAAGGCACGACCAGCCCCTTCACCCCGCGCGCCTGAAGGCATTCGCCCATCGAGGCGGCGAGAACGGGATGCGGAGAGACCTCGACGAAGGTGGTGTAGCCGCCGTCGATTAGCGTGAACATGCTGTCGGCGAAACGCACCGGCTGGCGGATGGCGCGCCACCAGTACTCCGCATCGCATGGCGCGCCGTCTTCCCAGGTTCCCGTCGTGTCGGAGACGAAGGGGATGCGCGCTGAAGCGCCCTTCAGCGAACCGACCGCTTCCATGAACTCCGGTCGGATCGGATCCATCTTCGGGCTGTGATAGGCGATCGTAACCGCAAGCATCCGCGCGAAGACCTGCCGCTCTGACAGCCGATCCGCGAGCCCCCGAAGTACTTCGCCATCGCCGGCCATTGTCAGCGACTTCGGCCCGTTGATCGCGGCAATCGACACGCGGTCCTCGACTCCGCGGATCAGCCCGCGCGCTTCATCCTCGGTCAAGCCGACGGCCAGCATCTGCCCGGCATTGGAGTCCCGGCCCTGCAGCCGGCTCCGGTGGAAGGCCAGCCAGATGGCGTCTTCGAGCGAGTGGACGCCCGCTTCGCAGGCGGCGGCCATGGCGCCGCCGCTGTGTCCGATGACGGCGGCCGGGACGATTCCCCACGTCTTCCAGACGGCGGCTAGCGAAACCTGCAGCGCGAAGTTGGTGACCTGCGCGAGCTCGGGATGCGCGAGCCGCGAGCTGGCTTCCTCGGCACGGAATTCGTCGAGAAGCGACCAGTCGGAATAGGGCCGCAACGCCGCATCGCAGCGTTCCATCGTCGCGATGAAGGTGGGATCGCTGTCGAGGAGCTGGCGGCCCATCGCCCACCATTGCGGCCCCATCCCCGAAAACACGAACACCGGCCTGTCGGCGCCGACGCCGCCGGCGCGGGCCGTGGCGATGTTCGCGGCGGAATTGCCGGCGGCGAAGGAATCGAGCGCGTCCGCAAGCGCTTCGCGCGAGGCGCCGACCACCGCGACGCGGTAGTCATTATGGGCGCGGCCGAGGGCCGCCGCGCCGCAGATCGCCGGGACCTCATCGCGGCCGGAGAGCAAAAGTTCCGAATAGCGCAGCGAAAGCGCGCGCAGAGCGTCCGGTGAGCGCGCCGAGAGCGGCAGGATTTCCGCCTGCGCCGGAGCTTCGCTGTCGTTTTGCTTCGCGCTTGTGGCCTCCGGCGCCGCGCCGAGCACCACGCTCGCATTCGCGCCACCGAATCCGAACGAGTTGATCGCCGCGGTCGGCGGAAAACCATTGTCGGGCCAGCTCTCGAGCCTGGTCACGACATCGAGCTTCAATGCCCGCGAGTTGATCGCTGGGTTCCAGTTCTTGAAATGCAGCGACGGCGGCAGCTGGCGATGTCTGATCGCGAGCGCCGTCTTGATCAATCCGGCGATTCCCGATGCGGCTTCGAGGTGGCCGATATTGGTTTTCACCGAGCCGATCCGGAGCGGCGCGTCGTCGGGGCGTCCCTCGGAAAACGCCTCGCCGATCGCGCGCGCCTCGATCGGGTCGCCGACCGCGGTGCCAGGACCATGCGCCTCGACGTATTGCACCGCGCGGGGCTCGACGCCGGCGCGCCGCAGCGATGTCTTCAGCATCGCGCGCTGCGAGTCCTCGTTCGGAACCGTCAGCCCCGACGAGCGGCCGTCCTGGTTGACCGCGCTCCCGCGGATGACGGCGTAGATGCGGTCGCCGTCGGCGAGCGCCCGATCGAGCGGCTTCAGTACCACGGCGCCCGCGCCTTCGCTGCGGACATAGCCGTTGCCGTCCGCGTCGAAAGCCTTGCAGTGCCCATCGACGGAAAGCATCGTCGCGCGGCAGAAACCAACCGTCAGCTCCGGCCGCAGCAGAAACTGCACGCCGGCCGCGACCGCAACGCTGCAGTCGCCGGCCTCAAGCGCGCGACAGGCGAGATGCACGGCCGTCAGCGCCGACGAGCAGGCCGTGTCAACCGCAATGCTCGGCCCGCGGAAGTCGTAGACGTAAGAGATTCGGTTGGCGGCGATCGCGATCGCTCCGCCGGTGTTGGAGTGCGCGTCGATCGCGTCGCGATGCTGGGGATACATCTGCACGTCCGCGTAGTCGTGCGTCGATATCCCGACAAAGACGCCGGTCTCGGTACCGGCAAGCTTGTCGATGGGGATGCGAGCGTCCTCGAACGCGTTCCATACGACCTCGAGCAGGAAGCGCTGCTGCGGATCGATCCGCGTGGCCTCGCGCGGCGAGATGCCGAAGAACCGGGCGTCGAACTGGTCGATCCCCTCGATGAAACCACCAAGCCGCGCGTAGATCCGTCCCGTCGCGTTCGGATCGGGATCGTAGAGTCGGCGCCACTCGGGGCGATCGTCCGGCACTTCCACGATCGCGTCGCGGCCTTCGGCGAGAAGCGACCAGAACGCCTCAGGCGAATCCGCTCCGCCTGGAAAGCGGCAGCCAATCCCGACAATGGCGTATTGCCGGAGTATGGAGCTCTGTTCCGTCATGCCTTCCATCCTGCAAGCAGACTCCGCGCATGCGCCGCGCCGCGCTCCACGATCTCGTCGAGCCGATCGAAGTCGCTCATCCCGATGTCGTTCAGGGAGGCGTTCAGATAGAGATCGGCGGGAACGCCGGCGACGCGCGAATCCCGCACGCTGGCGAGCTGAACCGTCCGCTGAAGAATCGATCCGAGGCCAGGCATCCGCGCCCGCGCGAAGGGGCGGAAGCGACGCCGCATTTCTCGGGAGGGGCGCATCGGATCGACCGCCACGCTGACGTCCGAGGCGACGATCCTTCCCGTGCTGCGGGCACGCATCGCGCGGACGGGAAGATTGTCCAGAAGACCGCCGTCGACGAGGAGACTGCTCCGGAATTGGATCGGCGGCAGGATGCCGGGAACGGAAATGCTGCTGCGCACGGCGCGCCAGAGGCGACCGCTCTGGTGGATTACCGTTTCGGCGGTATTCAGGTTGCTGGAAACGCAAAAGAACGGGATGCGAAGGTCTTCGATCCGCGCTTCTCCAAACGTCCCTTTCAGGTAGGAATCCGTGGCGAAGCCCGTTCGCAGCGCTACATAGGGAATCGTGTAGTCGGGAAGACCGCTCCGCTCGACGAAGTTGCGCCGCACGGCCGCGGCGATCTCATCCGGGGCGAGTCCGAAGGCGTGGTACGCCCCGATGATCGCTCCCATGCTTGACCCGCCGATCGCGTCGACCGGGATGCCGGCCCCGGCGAACGCCTGGAGCACGCCGATGTGGGCAAAGCCCCGCGCGCCGCCCCCGCTGAGGACAAGCCCGACAGCCTCTCCCACGAGGTGGCGCGCGAGCCGGTCGAGGGAGCCGACATCGTCGCCAAGCACGTGATGCCAGGAGTCGATCCGCGTGTCGCTCAGCCACGGCAGCGTCCCGCGATAGGGCGGCCGGCTTGCGTGGACGAGAAGGAGATGGACGCGCGGACGCGGCCGTAAGTCGGCGACGAAATCGACAAGGGCCTGCAGCGCTTGCCGATGCTCAGGCTTCGGCGCCGCGGCGTCGCCGTGCACGGCGATGAGCACGGCGTCGGCGTCGTGCAGGGCCGGCAGCATGGACGCCATGGAGCCGGACCGCGCGTCGAGCAGTCCGAAAGAAGGCGCCGCACCCGGCCTGACGCGACCGAGACTCGCTTCGAGATCGCCGCGAAGCCGATCCCCGCTGACGGTGTCGGCAAGAAGCACCGTCACGATCCTGTCCACCGGCCGCGTATTGGAGCCACGATGCGTCGTCCGCTCGAGACGGCGACCGAGAACGCGCGCGAGTTGCAGCGTGAAGTCCGGTGCGGCGCGCGTCAACCAGTCGAAGTCTTCGGCCAGAATGCCCACCACGCGGCAGTCGCGAAGCGCGCGGACGGTTGCGGTGCGCGGCTGCCTCAGGAGAAGCGCCAAATCCCCCACGCAATCGCCGCGATGCAGGAGATCGACGAACTCTTCACCCTCACCCTTTCGCTGAACGACGACCTCGGCAATGCCCTCCGCGAGAACGTAGAAATACTCGGGCACCTCTCCCTGGCGGACAAGCACCGTCCCCCGCGGAAAGTGAACGGCTTGGGCCCGTGCAGCACATTCCGTGAGTACGTCGTCAGGAACGCTTTCGAAGAGCTCGCTTGCACGAAGGTCGGCTGCCCGTGAGGCCCGGTCGGGCGAAGCGTTGTGGCTCTCCATCTTGAAGCTTCGCAGCCTTGTTGCGCACCGGTAACGTCGGGAAGGCGCTAGGCGGCGGAGAAACTACATTCACAAATTCCCCCGGTCTACACCATTAGCTCTCACCTGCTTTTGCGGCGGCGCGAACCTGCCGTAGAGGGGTTGGGCCGACGTCTACCTGGCAGGGTCAAGGCCCATCAAATTGCGCTCGGAAGTCCGCCTTGGGTCAACTTCGGAAGCCCGTCCGGGCACAGGCGACGATGTCCGCTTCGGGTCAAAAGTCCCCGTCCAACTGGCTTGAGCCGATGTCCGCTCCGCTGCTGATTCGGAAATCGAAGGTAATTCCCCGCGAGCCTTGCCAAGCAACTGAGCCGCGCTTTTAGCGCGGTCGCCGCGAATAGCGCCGTCGATGTCGCTGTGCAACACAAATAGCCGTTTATTTACAGTGCTTTAGGTGTCCCTTTCGACTTCGACCAAACGGCAAACGGTGGTATGCAGTTTGGTCATGAAGCCTGCTGTCGCCTACTACCGCGTTTCCACGGAGCGACAGCGGAAGTCCGGGCTCGGAATCGACGCCCAACGAGAAGCCGTGGCACGCTTCGCTGAGACCGAGGGCTTCGAGATCATCGCCGACTTTGTCGAGGCAGAGAGCGGCAAGGGTGCTGACGCGCTCGATCGGCGGCCTCAGCTTGCCGCAGCCCTTTCCGCCGCACGTAGCCGCAAGTGTGCGGTGATCGTGGCCAAGCTCGATCGGCTTTCCCGCGACGTAGCCTTCATCTCCGGGCTGATGGCCCAGCGGGTGCCGTTCATAGTCGCAGAACTCGGAGCGGATGCCGACCCCTTCATGCTGCACCTCTACGCCGCGCTTGCCGAAAAGGAACGCAGGCTCATTTCGGAACGCACACGTGCCGCCCTTCAGCAGCGCAAGGCCCAGGGGAAGCAACTGGGCAATCCGAAGAATGCCAATGAGGCTGCCGCACTGGGACGCGCTGCTCAGGTCACCGGAGCCGACCGCTTCGCTGCCAACGTGCTGCCGATCGTCGAAGCCATCCGAGTCTCAGGCGTCACTACCCTCGCCGGCATCGCCGATGCTCTGAACGCTCGCGGCGTTCGTTCAGCCCGAGGCGGACAATGGCATGTCTCGTCGGTGCAGCACCTGCTGACGCGTTCGGAAGCGGCGGGTCTTTAATAGGCGGGAAATTTCGTAGACGCCGGACTTGCATTGTGCTGGCGAGGCTGTTCGATCGATCAGGGCGTCTCGTCGGTGCAGAATCTGATCGCAAGATCGGAATCCGCTGGTCTTTGATAGGCGGGAAATTGCGCCGCGTGGAATCAGTCCGCGGTCATCTCCATCCCAGTCACCCAGCTCTGCCTTTCTGGCTAAGCCGCACCCAATTGCTACTCTCTGCAAAGGCGTTCTGGATAAACGCCGAAGATTTCCGCACAGTTATGACGGTTTCGCTCCTCGCCTAGGGTCCGTCCCCGAGTGACGGGCGGCATCGAGGTCAGATCCTGGAGGCGCGCCATGAAGTCCGAGTGATTGAGGCCGACGCCACCGCTGTCGAAGACCACGACCCTCAGTTCGTCGTCGGCTTCGATCCAGTCGATCAGATCCTGGAACTCACGGACCATCGCCGGACCTATGACATTGAGGGGAGGATTGTCGATGCTGACGCGCAAGTAGGTCGGGAGCGGCGCGTCACGCGGATCTGGGTGGTGGTGCTTGTTCCTGGCGTCCACGGATGCCTCCTTTGGCAGAGAGATGTGGGACATCCCGAAACTGCCGCCGTGGCTCCAGGCTCTCCAGTAGACGATAGTATCGACGATACCAAGGTATGTAACACAGCGGGCGAGGATCTCCGACCAAGGTGATCCGTCCGGCCATATCCTGCCCGCCGGAAGGCCATAGCGAGTTTGCAGTACCGTCGTTTTTTTGGAGTCGGAAACTCCGCACTACGCGTTCGACATGACAGAGGCGAGCGACATAGACATCGGCCTGTTCACGGAGAATGCGCCGGTCGTCGACTCGGGGGAACGCCACGTGGCTTGTTCGGGAGCATCGGCTTGATGACGCTCCATTCGTAGTCGCTGAGTTCATACCGCATGATTCGTGCTCCTCTTGGGAGCCTGGAATCACATCCATGCGGTGGCACCCAAGAAGGGATCGCCACTTCCGGAATCGTCGCAACTGCTGACATGACGCCGAGCCGGTTGTAGGGGGAATCTGACCCATTCCGGACATCGAGCGTTCATAGACTCGCTGAATGAGGCGCAATAAACTTCGAACTATACGGTCAAGGGGAAGGCCAATCAGATGGCCGAAGAGCGCGTTCATCGAAAGCTCGCGGCAATCCTCGCTGCCGACGTGGTCGGTTACAGCCGTCTCACCGAAATCGATGAGGAAGGAACGCTGGAGCGCCTTAAACAGCTTCGTAGAGAAGTGATCGAGCCCATCATCGACAAACATCGCGGCCGCGTGGTTAAGCTCATGGGAGACGGTGCCCTGGTTGAGTTCGCAAGCGCAGTTGACGCCGTCCGGTGTTCGGTCGAAATCCAGCAGTGCGTGGCTGAGCGCGACATTGAGCTACCAACAGACCGGCGGATCGAGTTCCGCATCGGGATCAATCTTGGCGATATCGTTATCGACGGCAATGACATACTAGGCGACGGGGTGAACATCGCCTCGCGCCTAGAAGGGCTGGCTGAGCCGGGCGGCATCTGTATTTCGGCAAAGGTGTTCGAGGAGGTCAGCAACAAGCTCGACGTGGGTTTTGAGGACCTGGGTGAGCAGCAGGTCAAGAATATCGCCAAACCGGTGCGGGTCTACCGGTTGAAGATTTCCGCTGCGGAACCCCTGGTCGACGTCTCCGCGCCGGTGGCAGGGTTCGGCGGCCGCCCGGCGATCGCCGTCCTGCCGTTCGACAATATGAGCGGCGATCCGGAGCAAGGGTTTTTTGTCGACGGCCTTACTGAGGACCTCATCCTGCGACTGTCCTATTGGCGTTGGTTTCCAGTGATCGCACGAAACTCGACTTTTGTTTTCAAGGGTCAGGCCGTGGACATCCAGGACGTTGGCCGGAAGCTCGGAGCTCGCTACGTGGTCCAGGGCAGCGTCCGCAAATCGGGCAACCGCATCCGAGTTGCAGCGCTGCTGATCGGCGCGACCGATGGCCATCACGTCTGGGCAGAACGTTATGACCGGAATCTTGAGGACGTATTCGCTGTCCAGGACGAGATCACCGACCAAATCGTCGGTGCCCTGGAGCCTGTTATCGGTGAGGCTGAGCAGCAGCGTGCACGTGTCGGTCGCCCCGAAAATCTCGACGCCTGGGAAGCCTGCCAACGCGCCTTCTGGCACTACTACCGCGTGAACCAGCGGGACCAGGAGTTAGCGAAACAATGGTTTCGCAAGTCCGTCGAGATGGATCCGGAGTTCGCGATGGCTTGGGGCGGTCTGTCGATTGCCTACTACTATGACATCGTCGCCGGCTGGACGACGGACGTCGGCGGAACGATCGACGCAATGCGTGATGCCGCTCAGCGGGCGGTCGCCATCTCCAATCAGGTGGCCCTTGGCCACTTCGGCCTTGGCTTCGCGCATATCTTCGGCCGCCGCTACGACGCCGGCATTCAGGAAATGGAGCGAGGGATCGGGAACAACCCAAGTTCCGCACAGGGTCATTATCTCTACAGCATGGCGCAAATGTTCGCCGGGCAGCCCGAGCAAGCTATCGAGAGCATCGGGCGAGCGCTGCGGCTTAGCCCGCGCGATTTCTATCTCGCACAGATGCTGTCCGGGGCGGCAATCGCGCATGTGGTGGCCGGGAAAAACGAGAAGGCGATCGCGTTTGCAGAGAATGCCGTGGCGCGCGCGCCGGAGCATCCACTGGCGCATCGCAATCTGGCCATTGCGCTGGCATATACCGGGCGCACTGACGAAGCCAAGGCGGCCTTCAACAGCTTCTTGCGCTTGCGTCCCGACTATTCAGTAGAAAGGTTCCGGATGACGATGCCGTTCAAGGACCCGAAGGATTTCGAACGCGCCGTTGCCGGTCTTCGCAAGCTCGGCTTGCCGGAGAATTATTGACCGCTCCTGGCGGATTTTGTTGAAAAAGTCGGCGTGGGGCGCGGCGGCACCTGGGAAGCTAACCTTGGTGGGGGGGCGCAGGCGCCTTATGCCGGCTGCGGTGCCGGCATCGGGATGAGCTTGGCGAGCTTCCTGAGATTTTGGGCGGTGGCTGCGAGGTGGAACTCATCACGGGCGCCGTTCGGTCCTCGTAATCGGAGCCTGTCGAGGCGCAAGATGCGTTTGAGATGGGCGAAGAGCATCTCGATCTTCTTGCGTTGGCCCCGGGAGGTCAGGCCTTCCTCGCTCTTGGCAATGTCGCGTGCCATGTCCCGCGCCCCCTCGTTGATCGACCGCGGCACCTTTCGGGCTGGCGCCTTCGGACAGCAGCGCGGCTTGAGTTCGCAGGCATCGCAATCGTGCTTGCTGGCGCGGTAGAGCAGCGTCGCGCCATCATTGACCAGCGTGCCGCTACAGGTGAGCCTCTTGCCGGCAGGACAGACATAGACGTCGCTCCCATGATCGTAGGAGAAGTCCTCGCGTTCGAATGTCCCGTCGGTTCTCGCCGACTTGTCGAAGACAGGAATGTGCGGCTCGATCCCGCGCTCGTAGACAAGCCACCCGAGCATCTCGGCCGAGCCGTAGGCGCTGTCGGCGGCGAGCCGTTCCGGGTAGAGCCCGAAGCGCTCTTCGGCGCGTCCGATCATCGTGCGTGCCGCGCCGACTTCGGCCTGCCTGATCGCCCGCGTTGCCTCGACATCGACGATGATGGCGTGGTCGAGATCGATCAGGTAGTTGGTGGCGTAGGCGAAGAACGCATGCCCCTTGAGGGCGCCTGTCCATTGCGCCGCCGGGTCGGATCGGGAGATGAACTTTGGCCTGGTTTGGCTGGCCGCGCCCCAGGCTGCCGCATCGAGCGTATCGAGATACTCCCGGACGGATCGGCGCGTGAGCGCCATCGCTTCCCAATCGACGTCTTCTGAGGCCTCAGCGGAACGCTGCTTGTTGGCATCGGCTTTGATCAGGCTAGCGTCGACAGCGAAGCCCTCGCCGCCGACAAGGCCTTCATCCATGCAGCGCCGGACGACCATCTCGAACACCTTGCGCAGCAGGTCGCTGTCGCGGAAGCGGCCATGCCGGTTCTTGGAGAAGGTCGAATGGTCCGGCACGTCGCCGTCGAGGCCAAGTCGGCAGAACCAGCGATAGGCGAGGTTCAGATGCACCTCCTCGCAGAGCCGACGCTCGGAGCGGATGCCGAAGCAGTAGCCGACAATCAGCATCCGGATCATCAGCTCGGGGTCGACCGACGGACGCCCCATGGAACTGTAGAACGGCGCCAGCTCCGGCCGCACCGCTGATAGATCGACGAAGCGGTCGATCGACCTCAGGAGATGATCTCCCGGCACGTGCGCATCAAGCGAGAACTCGTAGAACAGCGCACCCTGTTCGACTTGCCGCGGTCCCATCATCAACTCAGCTCCTGCTCCTCTGCAGGACTGAATCAGCGAATTTCCGCCGCCTCAACCGCCGACTTTTTCAACACAATCCGCGCATTTCGGAAGTCGGCCGGCGCGTTGCCCATGTCCGAGAACCCTTATCGGACTCGATGGTGACGACTGCCGACTTCGTTTCTTGACCCGCTGCGGACATCCGGAACGCTCCGCCTTTGGCAAACGGAATCACTTTTCCGAAAGCTCGATCCTGACGCCCGTCTTCCCCGTGAGCAGGCGTTGAAGATGGAAGAGCGCGAGCGGATCGTCGCCGCAGTGGCCGATCAGGCCTGCGAAGGCTTGCCGCGCACCCACAGTATCTCCCATCCCCAACTTCTCGTAGGCCGCGGCGTAGGCCGCGGTCTCAGGCGATCGAAGCGCGTCTTCCGGAAGCGGCTCGTAGGCCATCAAGGCTTCCTCCCGGCCCTTGAGCAGAAGTTCGCCGATTGGCCGGCCATGAAAGTCAGGCATCTTGGCTGCGGTCGTGGCGCTCACGCAGATGCGCGTCCCGAGCTGTTTGTTGGCGCTCTCCAGGCGTGCGGCGACGTTGATGGCATCGCCATGCGCCGTGTAGTCGAAGAAGAGGTCGCCGCCGAAATTTCCGACGATCGCGGAACCGGAATTCACGCCTATCCGAGTGACGCCTAGAGGCACGCCCTCAGCGTTCTGACAGGCTGCGAAGCGGCAGGCAAACTCGTCTATGGCGAGAGCGCAATGCACCGCACGCTCCGCATGGTCCGACTGCTCGACCGGCGCCCCGAACATCGCGTAGACGGCGTCGCCCAGGATTTTCACGACCGTGCCATCGTGCGAAAAAACGATCTTGGTCACGCTATCGAGATAGGCGTTCAGAAGCTGTACGATTCGGACGGGATCGCTCGATTCGACGAGTGGCGTGAAGTTGGCGAGATCGGTGAAGAGGAACGTGCCTTCGCGCCGCTCTCCGCCAAGCGCCATGAAAAGAGGGTTGCTGGCAAGTTGCTCGGCGAGTTGCGGTGAGAAATAGCGCGCGAGGGCAGAGCGGGCACGCTCTGCTTCCGCTTTGTCGCGGCTCATTTTGCGAGTGCGGACGACCTGCAGCAAAGTCTTGTCGATTGTCGCTTCGAGATCAGCAAGGTCGATCGGTTTTGTCAGGAAATCGAACGCGCCCCGGTTCATCGCGGTGCGGATGTTCGCCATGTCGCCGTAGGCGGAAACGACGATGGTGGCGATGCCCGCCTTCATCTCCTGCAGCCTCTGCAGCAGCGACAGTCCGTCCATCCTGGGCATGTTGATGTCGCTCACGACCATGTCGACCGCGCTGTTCGCTGCCAGAATTTCGAGCGCCTCTACTCCGTCGTGGGCGATCAGGAAGCTGATCGCGCCCTCGTTGATCTTGCGGCGGAACTTCTGGACGACGAGAGCCTCCATATCGGGCTCGTCGTCCACCAGGAGCACGGTCGCTTTCACGCCGCTCGTCCGACACGACTTTCGATCTCGCCGCGCAAAGCAACGAAATCTATCGGCTTCGTCAGCAGCGCCTCAGCACCTCCTTCGAGCGCCCGCCGCTTGGTCTCGGCGTCGCCGTAGGCGGTGATCATGATGACAGGCACGTCGGGCCTTGCCGCACGCGCTTTCGGCAGCAGCTCAAGCCCGCTCATTCCCGGCATGTTGATGTCGGAAAGGATCAGGATAAGCGTCGCGCTCTCGGCTTCCCCGATCCGTCTCAGAGCATCAGGTGCCGACTGCGCGAAAGCCATAGTGAAGCGGCTGAGGCGCAGGTCGTGACGGAATTGCTGCCGAAAGAGCACCTCAATATCGGGCTCGTCATCGACCACCAGGATAAGAACACTCACGGCTCCGCTCCTTGTTCGCCTGCCTTCGCGGCGCGCGGCAGCACGATTCTGAACTCCGTGAACGCGCCCGGCTCGGACTCGACCTCGATCGAGCCGGCATGCTGCTTGACGACAATGTCATGGCTGAGCGAGAGCCCGAGGCCGGTACCCTCGCCCGCGGGCTTTGTGGTGAAGAACGGGCTGAACAGCTTCTCCCGGACCTCCGGCGGGATGCCGGTGCCGTTGTCGCGGATGCGTATCTCCACGCTGTTGCCGAGGTTTCTGGTCGACGCGGCCAGCGTCGGCTCAAAGGACACCCCGTCCGTCTTCTCCTTTCGCTTGGTCGCCGCATAGAAGCCGTTTGAAATGAGGTTGAGAAGCACCCGTGTGATCTCCTGCGGATAAAGATCGACCTCTCCCGCCTCGGGATCGAGCGACTTCTCCATTGTTATGTTGAAGCCCTGCTTCTCAGCCCGCGCGCCGTGATAGGCGAGGTTCAGGCTCTCTTCCACGATGGCGTTGATGTCGGCCTTGCGCCGCTCGCCTGATCCCTGGCGCGAGTGGAGGAGCATGTTCTTGACGATGGAATCCGCGCGCCGGCCGTGCTGCACCACACGCTGAAGGTTGCCGCGCAGGAGGTCGGCGACTTCGGCGATCTCGGCTTGTTTCTCCGGCGTCAGGTCCAGCTCCCGCAGCGATTCATTCAGCTCATCGATCAGCTCTGCCGACAACGACGAGAAATTGTTCACGAAGTTCAGCGGGTTCTTGATCTCATGCGCGATACCGGCGGTGAGCTGGCCGAGCGAAGCAAGCTTCTCCGTGTGGACAAGCCGATCCTGCGTCGCCCTCAACTCGTCGAGCGAACGCGAGAGCTCCTCGGTCCGGGCTCGAACCTCCTCAAACAGCCGCGAATTCTCGATGGCGATCGCGGCCTGGTCGGCGAAAGTCGATGCGAGCTCGATCTGCTTTTCTGTGAACGGCCTGACCTCCTTGCGCGTCAGGGCGAGGACACCGAGCGGCACGCCTTCGCGCATCATCGGCACGCCGAGCATTGTGCGATAGGTGTCGATCCTGCGGCCCTCGGAGAAGGTGTATTCGGTGTCGGCTTCAACGTCGGGGATGTGCACGACACGACTGTCAAACATCGCCCGGCCGGTGACCGAGCCGCGATCCGGTGTCACTGGTACATCCTTGACGTAGGCCATGAACTCTGGCGAGTGGCCGTGTGCTTCCATGCGATAGAACACGCCGTCGATCGGGCGCGTAACCACACCCCTGTCCGCGTCGCAGAGCCTTGCTGCAGAATTCGACGAGCATCTGCAGCACCG
>CAVXFK010000002.1:0-112637 GCA_963761005.1 uncultured Alphaproteobacteria bacterium | reverse complement strand
CATCGACCCTATAGAAGCGTTCCGTCAGCCGCGGGATGTGCTCGGCAGCGATCCCCGGGCCGTAGTCCTTGACGCTGATCGCCGCGAGCGAACGCTCGCCGGGCGGCAGCTCGAGAGCGACTTCGACGCGCTCGCCCGACGCTCCGTAGCGGACTGCGTTCTCGATCAGGTTCTGCGTGAGCTGCACGAGTTCGTCACGGTCGCCGATGACCTCGACCGGCCCCGGCGGCGTCGCCACCGAGAGCTTCACCGAATGCTCCGCGGCAAGCGGCTGCGTGGCGTCGGCGACGTGGCGAAGCACACCAACGAGGTCAACGCGCGCCGTGGGGCGATTGTGGGCGCGCATCTCGACGCGCGACAGCGAGAGAAGATCGTCGATCAGCCGCCGCATGCGCCGTGCCTGGTCGAGCATGACGCGCAGGAATTTCTCCGATGCGGTGGGGTCGTTGCGGGCCGAGCCGAGCAGCGTCTCGATGAAGCCGGTTAGCGAGGCGAGCGGCGTGCGCAATTCATGGCTGGCGTTGGCAACGAAATCGGCGCGCATGCGCGCGACCGCGAGGCGGTCGGAAACATCGTCGAAGGTGACAAGCATGAAATTCACCGAGCCGCCCGGCGAGCGGAGCGGGCCGATCGTGACGGAATAGGTTATCGACGTCTCGCCAGGCTCGCGAAACTCGACAGAGGTCGGCTGGCCGGCGCCGGCGAGCTCAAGCGCCTCTGAGAATTCCGGCCGCCGGAAGGTCAGCGTGAAGGCGTCGCCGGGGCGCGTCGCCGGGAAAAGCTGCGTCGCCTGTTCGTTCGCGTAGCGCACCGTGCCGGCGGCATCGAGCAGGAGCGCCGCCTTCGGAAAGGCCGCCACGGTCGCCTTCATCGCGGTGTCCGGCCAGACTAGCGCACGATTGCGGGCCTCCGCCGCGGCGCGGCGCGCCGCGTAGCGGCGTGGGCCGATGGCCGCGACCACAAGAAGCGCGGCGATTGCAACCACCACGTAGGCAGGCGGCAGGCCGAAGAATGCCGCCCCGACGATCAATGCCGCCGCGGCGGCGACGAGAACGTGGCCGGAGGCGCGCAAGCGTTCGCGCGGCGTCGGTGTCTCGGGTCGCTCGGTCGTCAACGATTCATATGGCGAGTCGGCCATAAGGCCCCTAGCTTGTCATCTGGGTCGCTCGCGGGCGCGGCCTGTACGAATAGCGTCGCACCGTGAACGGACATGCAGCGTAGTCTAGACCGATTCCACAGGTTCGATCTTGACGATCCGGTGCTGCCGGATTGGATAGGCGACAACGCCCTCACGTCCGGCGGATATCCCTGTACCAAGAAGCTCAGCCGCAGGGCTTACAGGAAGCAGCTCAAGGCGCTTCAGGTGGAGTTCGTCAAGCTGCTCGAATGGCGGTCGGAGACCGGCTCGCGCAGCATCCTCGCTTTCGAGGGCCGCGACGCCGCCGGCAAGGGCGGCTCCTTGGCGATGTGGTCCTCTCGATCAAGGAGGTGGTGATCTCGCAGTCAGTGGAGGAGGCGGCCTGCGCGTCTCTGTGGCGGCATTGGCAAGGGGGCACGGTCTTGGACGAGCTGCCCCCAACTTGAAGCCAGCCACGCGCGAGGCGGGCTACGCCATCCAGGCCTGCTTTGAGCGCTACTCGTCGAAGCCTCGCGCCGGCTGGAAGATCGCGGCGACCAGCGCAGCCGGCCAGCGGCATATCAATGTCGACGGACCGCTCGCCGGCCGGCTTCTCGCGGAACGCATCTACGAAGATGGGGCAGGCGTATCCATCGACGGAAACAGGATGCGGGTCTGCGAGCCCGAGTTCGCCTTTCGCTTCGGGAAGGACATGCCTCCGCGAAGAGTGCCGTATTCGGTCTCGGAGGTGATGGCCAATGTGGCGGACCTGCATTTGACGCTGGAGCTTCCCGATTCCCGTTTCAGAGATTTCACGCGCGTCGGCGGACCGTCCCTGATCGCCGACAATGCCTGTGCGCGCGACCTTGTCGTAGGCGCGCGCGTGGCAGCGAACTGGCGGGACATTGACCTCGACGCGCAGAAGGTCCGAGCGCGCGTGGCCGGGCGATACGAGCGCGAGGGCTCGGGCGCGAATGTTCTCGGGAATCCCGCCGTCGCGCTGACATGGCTCGTGAACGAGCTTTCGGAGCTTGGCATCGGGGTCAGGCGTGGAGAGCTCGTGACGACCGGCACCTGCATGACGCCGCTCGAAATCGAAGAAGGCGACCGGGTCGACGCGGACTTCGGTATCCTCGGTTCGATCAGCGTCGGCGTAAGTGCACCGGGTCTCTAGAATGTCTCCCTAGTCCCCGGACAGGCGCCCGTTCGCGTCGAGGTAGGCGATCACCTGTTCGGCGAGCGCTTCCGGCTCGGTCGCTTCCGTCCGCAGATGAATTTCAGGAGCGACCGGCGGCTCGTAGGGCGAGTCGACGCCGGTGAAATTCTTGATCTCCCCCGCCCGTGCGCGCGCATAGAGACCCTTCGGATCGCGGGACTCGGCGAGCGCGAGCGGCGTGTCGACGAAGATCTCGACGAACTCGCCCTCACCCATCAGCCCGCGCGCCATCTCCCGCTCGGAGCGGAAAGGTGAGATGAAGGAGACGAGCACGATCAGCCCTGCATCGGCCATCAGCTTCGCCGTCTCCGCGACGCGGCGGATGTTCTCGACGCGGTCGACGTCGGTGAAGCCGAGATCGCGGTTCAATCCGTGGCGGACATTGTCGCCGTCGAGGATCGTGGTGTGCCGTCCGCGCGCATAGAGGCGCTTCTCGACGAGGTTGGCGACGGTCGACTTGCCCGAGCCTGAGAGCCCTGTGAACCAGAGCACCGACGGCTTCTGATGCTTGAGGCGCGCGCGCGCGCCGCGGTCGATGTCGAGCGCCTGCCAATGGATGTTCGAGGCACGGCGGAGCGCAAAGCGGATCATGCCCGCAGCGACGGTCTGGTTGGTGAAGCGGTCGATCAGGATGAAGCCGCCACTCTCGCGGTTCGCCGCATAGGCGTCGAAGACGATCGGCTCCGCGGTCGAAAGGTTGACCATGCCGATCTCGTTCAGCTCCAGCACCTTCGCGGCGTTGTGCTCGAGCGAATCGACGTCGAAGCGGTATTTGAGCTCCGTCACGTGCGCCGGGACGGTGCGCGTCATCAATTTCAGGAGATATTGCCGACCAGGCAGCATGTGCTCGTGGTCGAGCCAGACGATGTCGGCTGCGAACTGGTCGGAGAGCGACGGGCGGGAATCGGCGTGCGCGATGACGTCGCCGCGGCTGACGTCGATCTCGTCGGCGAGCGTCAGCATGATCGACTGGCCGGCCGTAGCGCTCTCGACTTCCACTGCGCCGATCAGAAGCCCGGTCACGCGGCTCGTCCGGCCGGAGGCCGCACCCACGATCTCGTCGCCGACGGCGACGCGACCGGAAAGCACCGGGCCGGCGAAGCCGCGAAAGCTCTGGTCCGGCCTGCAGACCCATTGGACGGGCATCCGGAAGGTCCCGCTCCCGGCGCCGTGGGACGGCGCGGTGCTTTCCAGATGCTGAAGCAGCGCTGGCCCGCGATAATACGGCGTGCGCGGGCTTCTGACCGTCACGTTGTCGCCGTCGCGGGCGGAGATCGGGACGGCGGTGACGGTCTCAATACCGAGCTTTGCGGCAAAGCATCCGAACGAAGCGGCGATCTCGCGGAAGCAGCGCTCGTCGAAGTCGACGAGATCCATCTTGTTTACCGCGAGGACCACGTCGCGGATGCCGAGCAGCGAGACGATCGCCGCGTGCCGCCGCGTCTGTGTGAGCAGCCCCTTGGTGGCATCGACGAGGAGGATTGCAAGATCGGCGGTCGAAGCACCGGTCGCCATGTTCCGCGTGTACTGAACATGGCCCGGCGTGTCGGCGACGATGAAGCGGCGGTGCGGAGTGGCGAAGAAGCGGTAGGCGACGTCGATAGTGATGCCCTGCTCGCGCTCCGCCTCGAGCCCGTCGACGAGAAGCGCGAAGTCGATCGCCTCGCCGGCCGTGCCGTGCTTCAGCGAGTCCGCTTCGAGGTCGGCGAGCTGGTCCTCCATCAGGAGATGGGAATCGTAGAGGAGCCTGCCGATCAGCGTCGACTTGCCGTCGTCGACGCTGCCGCAGGTCAGGAGCCGCAGCGTGTCGGCGGTCTCCGCCGCGATGACGGCTTCGAGCGAGAGCGCTTCCTTGTTCATGGCGGCGACCCGTTCCACGACGCCGCGTCCGGAAATGCGGTCATTCTCGGGCGGCGCTTTGCGCCGACCCGAGAACCCAGAACAAGAAGAGGATCATGATCTCTCGGTCCTCGGATCGCGCTTCGCGCGTCCGAGGATGACACCGGAGGGGTAAGACCCGCCATCAGAAATAGCCCTCGCGCTTCTTCTTCTCCATCGAAGCGGAGGATTCCTTATCGATCAGGCGGCCGCCGCGCTCCGACGTGCGCGCGGTGAGCATCTCGGCGACGATCGCTTCAAGCGTCGCGGCATTCGATTCAACGGCCCCGGTCAGCGGGTAGCAGCCGAGCGTGCGGAAGCGGACGAGCCGCATCTCCGGCTCCTCGCCGGGGCCGAGCGGCAGGCGGTCGTCGTCGACCATGATCAGCTGGTCGTTCCGGACGACGACGGGGCGCTCGGCTGCGAAGTAAAGCGGCACGATCGGAATCTGTTCGCGCAGGATGTAGGCCCAGATGTCGAGCTCGGTCCAGTTCGACAGCGGAAAGACGCGCATCGATTCGCCGTCATGGACGCGCGTGTTGTAGAGGCGCCAGAGCTCGGGCCGCTGGTTCTTCGGGTCCCAGACGTGGCTCGCGGAGCGGAAGGAGAAGATGCGCTCCTTCGCGCGGCTCTTCTCCTCGTCGCGACGGGCGCCACCGAAGGCGGCGTCGAAGCGATGCATCTCGAGCGCCTGTTTCAGCGCCTCCGTCTTCATGACGCGCGTGTAGCTCGGCCCGCCCTCGAACGGGGTCAGCCCCGCCTTCACGCCCGCCTCGTTGGTATGGACGATCAGGCGTATGCCGGCTTCCGCCGCGGCACGGTCGCGGAAGGCGATCATGTCGCGGAACTTCCACGTCGTGTCGATGTGCATCAGCGGAAAGGGCGGCGGCGCCGGGTAGAAGGCCTTGCGCGCCAGATGCAGCATGACCGACGAATCCTTGCCGATCGAATAGAGCATCACCGGGCGGCGGCACTCGGCGGCCACCTCGCGGATGATGTGGATGCTCTCCGCTTCGAGCCGCTCGATATGGGACAGGCGATCGGACATCTTTAAAGGCCCGTGAGGGCCGCTTCGAGTGCGTAAGGCACGGATGGCGATCTTCAGGCGATCGGCCGGTGCCGGCGTCAGCGCGAGGGGCCGGCTTCCGCCATCGCTCCTACGCGCACGAGGCTATAGCGCGCTTCAAGCGCAGCCCGGTAGATATCTTCGATCCGCCGCGCACTGGCGGCCAGAGAAAATTTTTGCTCCACCCTACCGCGGCGCAGCATCGCCTCCGCCGCCATGCGTTCGGGTGCGGCGAGCGCCGCGCGCATCGCCGCGGCAAGCGCAGCGGTGTCGCCCGGCGTAACCAGCCGCTCGGTTTCGCCCTCGAAGATCTCCGGGACGCCGCCGACATCGGTCGCAATCAGCGGCATGCCTGCGGCGGCCGCTTCCAAGACCACGTAGGGCAGCGATTCCGCGCGCGAGGGGAGCACGACGGTGCGCGCCAGCGCGAAAGCCTTGCGCGCCGGCATCGGCGGCATGAAGCCGACGCGACACCGTTTCACTTTGTGATTGGCGAGGTCGCGGTAGCGGCGCGCGTCTTCCGGCGCCGCCGGTCCGACGATGACGGCCCGAGCGGGACGACCCTCCGCTTCAAGCAGCGCCAGCGCCTCGATGAAGACGTCGACGCCCTTCAAGTCACGCAGCTCGCCGATGAAGATGAAATCGGCAGCGTTGGCCTCCACCGCGATCGGCTCGAAGTCCTCGGGCTTCAGGCCGTTCCGGACGATGTGCGCGGGACAGCGCGGCACGCCGACCTTCTCCCGGTAGGTGCGGGCTTCATAAGCCGAGACATGGATCAGCCCGTCGGTCAGATGCTCAAGCGCGCGCTCGACACCGAAATAGAGGCGCCCCGACAGCGAGCGCACATCGTAATGGAGGCTGCCGCCGTGCGGCGCGTAAAAAGCGGCGACGGTCGGGCCGCGGCGGCGCTCGAACGCGGCGGCGAGCCGTCCGTAGACGCCGCCCTTGGCGCCGTGCGCGTGGACGACGTCCGGACGCATGCCGGCCGCCGCGCGTGTAACGGCAAATGTCGTGGGGATATCCTGGGGCCGGATCGATCGGGCCATGGCGATCCGCGCCGTTCCGAGGGCAAGTGCGGGGCGAAGCGCGGCGATCCGCTCCTCGTCGAGCGCGCTGCCGGTTGTGGAATCACAGATCAGCCCGACAGCGTGGCCAGCGGCGTGCTGCGCCGAGACGAGGTCCGATATGTGCCGGAAGACGCCGCCGACCGGCGCGCGGGTGACATGGACGATTCGGAGCTCTTTTCGCACGGACTGCTTGCCTTTCCGGCGCCTCCACTACCCGGAGCGGCGCTAAGGCCGCGTAAACGGGAGGACGGCCTTGGCCACCCGCCTTTCGGCGGCATAGTCTCGCCGCCCAAGCCTGATAGGAAGCCGCGAGGAGCCCTGGATGTCCGAGGCCGCAGCGCCAAAGCCGGCGCGAGAACGCCTCGCCGTCGTCAGCGGCGGGACGCGTGGCATCGGCGAAGGCATTGCCAGAGCACTTGCCGCCGAAGGCTGGCGGGTCGTCGCGGGCGGGCTCGGCGACGACGAGATCGCTGCCTTCAGGCCTGACCCGCTGATCGAACCGACGAAACTTGACGTGACCGATGAACGCTCCGTCGCTGCCCTCGTCGCGCGCTGCCCGCGGATCGACGCGCTCATCAACTGCGCCGGAACGCTGATCCGCCAAGGCGGCGAGTGGGAGGTGGAGAATTTCAGGAAGGTGCTTGATGTGAACCTCGTCGGTACCATGCGAATGTGCCTCGCGGCACGCGCGAAGCTCGCAGAGGCGGAGGGCGCGATCGTCAACACCGCGTCGATGTACTCCTTCTTCGGCGCGCCGCACGCGCCGGGCTACGCCGCGTCGAAGGGCGGTGTCGCGCAGCTCACGAAATCGATCGCCGTCGCCTGGGCGGCCGATGGCATCCGTGCCAACGCCATCGCGCCGGGCTGGATCGACACGCCGCTGACGGCGCCTGCGATCGCCGACGTGTCGCGGTCGGAGGCGATCGTCGCGCGCACGCCGATGCGACGCTGGGGCAAGGCCGAAGACGTCGCCGGCGTCGTGCTTTTTCTTCTGTCCGACGCGGCACGCTTCGTAACCGGCACGGTGATCCCCGTCGACGGCGGCTACCTCGTCAGCTGAAAGGACGCGAAAAGATGAATATCCACGACAAGATGCCGAATCGCGCGGGGCTTGAGGAAAGCGAGGACGAGCGGCGCGTGCCCTATCGCCATCCGCAGCCCGAATATTCGCCGCCGGAGATCGTGATCCCCGACGCGGTGCCCACGGACCAGCGCCTCTGGGTGCCGCAGGCGGAAAACGTCTGGTTCCGGCCGCTCTGCCTTTGCGCCTCGCGCGGCTACTGGCAGAACCTCCTCAAGGTGACGAAGTCGGGCGTGCTCTCACGCCACCGCCATCCGCAGCCGGTGCACGGCTTCGTCATCAAGGGGGAATGGCACTATCTGGAGCACGACTGGGTGGCGACGGAGGGCGCCTATGTCTACGAGGCGCCCGGCGAGACGCACACGCTCATCGTCGAGGACCATGTGCCGGAGATGATCACGTTCTTCCAGGTCAATGGGACGATGCTTTACGTCGACCCCGACGGAAAAGTACAGGGCTACGAGGACGTCTTCACCAAGATCGAGATGTGCAAGCGACATTTCGAAGCAGTCGGGCTCGGGGCGACCTACGTCGAACGCTTCATCCGCTAGGTATCGGAAATCACCCGTGATTTTTCCGACGGTCGGTCGAATTTGCTGTTTACGCGCGATTCCGTGTGATAAATTCGCTGTAATCTGGAACATGCAGAACAACCGTCGACGCTAAAACAGGTTGGATTTCAGCTGTTCTGGAAGTTATGGATGGCTACCGTCCAACCGGGAGGGAAGACATGAGAAGAATCCTTTTATCTATGCTGGCGGCAGGTGGTCTTGCCGTGACCGCGACCGTCGCCTCGGCGCAAACCGTGGTCGGCGTTTCCTGGAACAACTTCCAGGAAGAGCGCTGGAAGACCGACGAAGCCGCCATCAAGGGCGCGCTTGATGCCGCCGGTGCGAAATACATCTCCACCGACGCCCAATCGTCAGCGTCCAAGCAGTTGACCGACATCGAGAATCTGATCTCGCAGGGCGCCAATGTGCTGATCGTGCTCGCGCAGGACACCGACGCCATCCAGCCGGCCGTTCAGAAGGCCGTCGACGAGGGCATTCCGGTGATCGGCTATGACCGCCTGATCGAGAATCCGAAGGCCTTCTACATCACCTTCGACAACAAGCAGGTCGGCGTGCTCGAGGCCCAGGCCGTCTATGCGGCTCAGCCGAAGGGCAACTACGTCATCATCAAGGGCAACTCGGCCGATCCGAACGCCGACTTCCTGCGTGGCGGCATCGAGGAGGTCATCGGCGCCGCGGTGAAGAGCGGCGACATCAAGATCGTCGGCGAGACCTATACCGACAACTGGGACCCGAGCAACGCGCAGAAGGAGATGGAGCAGTTCCTGACGGTCAACAACAACAAGGTCGACGCTGTCGTTTGCGAGAATGACGGCATGGCCGGCGGTGTTGTCGCGGCGCTTGCTGCCCAGGGCATGGCCGGTCAGGTTCCGGTCTCCGGCCAGGACGGCGACCACGCGGCGCTGAACCGCGTCGCGCTCGGCACGCAGACCGTGTCGGTGTGGAAGGACGCCCGCGCGCTCGGCAAGGCGGCCGGTGAAGCGGCCGTGGCGCTTGCGTCAGGCAAGACGATGGACCAGATCGAGGGATCGGTGATGTTCAGCGGCGGCCCGAAGGGCGTCGCCATGCACTCGCTGTTCCTGAAGCCGAACCCGATCACCAAGGATAACCTCAGCGAAGTGATCGACGCCGGCTGGATCTCGAAGGACGAGGTCTGCAAAGGCGTGCCGGCGGGTACCGTCGACGTCTGCGGCTAACAACCCAGCCCCAACAAGCACTTGCGCCGCCGCCAAAGGCGGCGCAAGTCTTACGCTCGTTGCGGACTTTTCTCGTGACGGATCGACATGGCTGAGGCTTCCGGCATTACCGGCCCTGCGCCGACAAGCGTAGCGACGAGGCGCGTGGGGCGCGTCCGCGCCTTCATGCAGGCCACCGAAATCGACGCCCGCATGCTGGGCATGATCGCGGCGCTTCTGATCGTCTGGATCGGCTTCCACATCATGTCCGGCGGGGTGTTCCTGACCGCGCGCAATCTCTGGAACCTGTCGGTGCAGACCTCGACGGTCGCGATCATGGCGACCGGCATGGTGCTGGTCATCGTCTCGCGCAACATCGACCTGTCGGTCGGTTCTCTGCTCGGCTTCCTGGCGATGATCATGGGCGCGATGCAGACAGATATCCTGCCGAAATACGTCGGCTACGATTTCACCCTGACCTGGATCATCGTGCTTGCGGTCGGCATCCTCCTCGGCGCCCTGATCGGGGCGCTGCAAGGCTTCGTCATCGCCTATCTCGGCGTGCCGGCGTTCATCGTGACGCTCGGCGGCCTCCTCATATGGCGTGGCGCGGCCTGGTGGGTCGCGAGCGGCAAGACGCTCGCCCCGATGGATTCGACCTTCGCCCTCATGGGCGGCGGCGGAACCGGAACGATCGGAGCGACGGCGAGCTGGGCCCTCGGTGTCGTTGCCTGTATCGGCATCCTGGTCGGCATCCTGACCGGTCGCCGCCAACGGCAACGCTTCAACTTTCCCCTGCGCCCGATATGGGCGGAGGTCCTGCTTGCGGCGATCGGCTGCGGCGCCGTCGTCGCGGCGATCGCCGTCATCAACGCCTATCCGATGCCGGTCGGGCTCGCACGCCAATATGCGACCGCGCACAATATTCCCTGGCCGGACGGAGGCCTCTTCATTTCGCTCGGGATCGCAATCCCTGTTTTGATCGCGCTCGGCGTTGCGATCGTCGTGACCTTCATCTCCAACCGGACGCGCTTCGGCCGCTACGTGTTCGCGCTCGGCGGCAATCCGGAGGCGGCCGAGCTCGGCGGCATCAACACCCGCTGGATCATCATGAAGGTGTTCATCCTCATGGGCGTCCTTTGCGGGATCGCCGGCGCGGTCGCCTCCGCACGCCTTAACGCGGCGACCAACGCCCTTGGCACGCTGGACGAACTTTACGTCATCGCAGCCGCGGTCATCGGCGGGTCCTCGTTTACCGGCGGCATCGGCACGGTTCCCGGCGCCATGCTCGGCGCCCTGGTCATGCAGTCCCTGCAATCCGGCATGCAGCTGATGGGTATCGAATCGCCCTTGCAGAACATCGTTTCCGGTCTGGTGCTGGTGTTCGCGGTTGGCGTCGACACTGCCTACCGCCGACGGGCGACCTGAGGGCGGAGGAGACAGACGCATGGCCGGGACCGGCACGCCCCTCGTCGAGATGCGCAACATCTACGTCTCGTTCGGCGGCGTGCACGCAGTCGAGAACGCGACCATCGATCTTTATCCGGGCGAAGTCGTCGGGCTCGTCGGCGGCAACGGCGCCGGAAAATCGACGCTGATGAAGGTGCTCTCCGGCGCCTACCGCGCAGATTCCGGGCAGATCCTGATCGCCGGAAAGCCGGTGACGATCAACAATCCGCGCGACGCCAAGGCGCTCGGCATCGAGACGATCTATCAAAATCTCGCCTTGGCCGACAACGTGGACGCGCCAGCCAACGTCTTCCTCGGGCGCGAGCTGCTGACCCGGTTGAACACGCTCGACGACGTCGCCATGGAGGCGGCAACCCGCAAGGTGATGGGCCGGCTCAATCCGGTCTTCAAGGGCTTCAAGACGCCGGTCAAAGCGCTCTCCGGCGGCCAGCGCCAGTCGGTGGCCATCGCGCGCGCGATCCATTTCAACGCGCGCATCCTGATCATGGACGAGCCGACGGCGGCGCTCGGGCCGGCCGAAACCGCGCAGGTGCGCGACCTCGTCAAGCAGCTCAAGAAGGAAGGCATCGGCATCTTCCTGATCAGCCACGAGATCCACGACGTCTTCGACCTCGCCGACCGCATCACCGTGATGAAGACGGCGCGCATGGTGGGGACCGTGCAAAAGGACGAGGTGACGACCGACGAGGTGCTTGCCATGATCATCGGCGGCACGGTGCCCGCGCACGCCGAGATCACCAACGCCTACGCGGAGGCGCGGCCGTGAGCGCCCCCCGCCGAACGGCATGCCGGCGGCGGATGCTTGCAGCGCTCTTGTGCGGCGCAGGTCTCTTGGTCCGCCCGGCGGTCGCCGCCGACACGGCTCCGCCCTGGGCGGAGAAGGTGGTGCGCCAGCATATCGACGTCACCGACTACGAGGGGACGCTGACACCGGCTGAGCTCGCGAAACTAGTCGAAGCCGGCAAGACGCTCTTCACCGGACGCTTCACGGTCGAGGACGGGGCCGGGCGTCCGATGGCGACGCAGGCGATCATCCCGACCTTGCGCAAGCGCCCTGTCGACATCGCCTTCCGCCGCACCGCCGGCACGGACGCCAACGCCTGCTCTTCCTGCCACTCCGACCCCGCACCCGGCGGCGCCGGCCCCTTCACCGCCAACGTCTTCGTTTCGGAGGGTTTCGAAAGCGTCGACTTCGATAGCCTCGATCCGCAATTCTCCAACGAGCGCAATACCAACTCGATGTTCGGCGACGGGCTCGTCGAGCTCCTCGCACGTGAGATGACGGCCGACCTTCGCGCCGAGCGTCTCGCCGCGCTAAAGCAGGCGCGGGCCACCGGCCAGCCGGTCACGGCCTCGCTCAACAGCAAGGGAGTCGACTTCGGCCACGTGACGGTCAGCCCCGACGGCAGTGTGGACAATTCCGGCATCGAGGGAGTCGACGCCGACCTCACCATCAGGCCGTTCAGCCAGAAGGGTGTGTTCGCTTCGCTCCGCCAGTTCACCATCAACGCCATGAACGCGCATCACGGCATGGAGGCGAGCGAGCGCTTCGGAAAGCGCTGGACCGGCACGAACGATTTCGATCAGGACGGCCACCCGGACGAGCTTTCGCCCGGCGACATTTCCGCGCTCGTCGCCTTCCAGGCAGCACTGCCGCTGCCGAAGGAGATCGTTCCGGACGATCCCGCCTGGCGCGACGCTGCCGCCGCTGGCGCGACGAAGTTCACCGATCTCGGCTGCGCCGCCTGCCATCGCCAGACGCTGCCGTTGAAGAGCCTCGCCTTCACCGACCCCTCG
Source organism: uncultured Alphaproteobacteria bacterium (assembly GCA_963761005.1). Lineage (GTDB taxonomy): Bacteria > Pseudomonadota > Alphaproteobacteria > Rhizobiales > Afifellaceae > DASWJZ01. The sequence goes on along the minus strand of CAVXFK010000002.1, from coordinate 100,198 downwards.
CCCTATGACCTTTCCGGCACGCTCAGGCCCGGGGAAGTGCGCGAGCCCTCCGTCTACAATCTCGCGCTTCTCGATTGGGCGAAGTCGCTTGAGCGAAACGACAAGGGCGAGTACCTGGTGCCGCTCTACGGCGACCTGAAGCGCCACAAGATCGCCGACAACGAGGTCACCGCCTTCGGCAACGAAATCCTGGCGCAGCGCTTCGTCGAGCGCGACATCTTCATCACCGCCGAGCTCTGGGGCATCGCCTCCACCGCGCCCTACGGCCACCGCGGCGACATGACCACGCTCGACGAGGCGATCCGCGCCCATGGCGGCGAGGCGCGCGCCGCCCGCGACGCCTATATCGCCGCGAGCGACGCCGACCGCTCGTCGATCATCGCCTATCTGAAGACGCTGGTGACCGTGCCGTGACCCGCAGCTTCGCCCGCGCTTCGCTGGTCGCGCTTGCCGTTGTCGGCGGCGCAGGGATCGGGCTTGCCGCCGAAAAGGCTACGAGCGACGTGCCAGACTACGTCGACGAAGCCGCCGACGCCGGCATCAATCACGTCTATGCTGGCCCGTGGGAATTCTTCGTCGGTGGCGGCGTGGCCGCGTTCGACTGCAACGGCGACCGCAAGCCCGACCTCTTCATGGCCGGCGGCACCAATCCCGCCGAGCTCTTCGAAAACGAAAGCGAGACCGGCGGAGCGCTCCGCTTCAAGAAGGTCGCGCTTTCGGGCATCAGCGATTCCGACCTGAGAAAAGTCATCGGCGCCTATCCGATCGACATCGACAATGACGGCCACATGGACCTCTTTGTCCTCAGGCTCGGCGCGAATCTCATCCTCAAGGGTGGCCCCGACTGCCAGTTCACCAAGGCCAACGACGCCATGGCCTTCGACGGCGGCAAGGAATGGACGACGGCGTTCTCCGCCACCTTCGAAACGGGCGCGAAGTTCCCGACGCTCGCCATCGGCAACTACGTCGACCGCCAGGCGCCGGGCTCACCCTGGGGGACCTGCGGGGACAATTATCTGATCCGCCCGTCGGCCGACGATACGCCGTCCTACGGCGCCCCCTTCATGCTCTCGCCGGGCTATTGCACGCTCTCCATGCTCTTCACCGACTGGAACCAGTCGGGCACGCCCTCGCTCCGTGTCACCAACGACCGCCAATATTATCGCGGCGGCGAGGAGCAGATGTGGCGCGTCGATCCCGGCCGCACGCCGAAGCTCTTCACCGCCGCCGACGGCTGGGGGCATCTCTCCATCTGGGGAATGGGGATCGCCGAGGCCGATCTCTCCGGCAACGGCTATCCGGAATACGCGCTGACCTCGATGGGCGACACCAAGCTGCAGGAGCTCGACCCTGAGGAAGACCAGGGCGACGACGGCCTGAAGCCGGTCTACAAGGACATCGCCTTCGACGTCGGCGCGACCGCACAGCGCCCCTATCAAGGCACCGACTACCGCCCCTCGACCGGCTGGCACAGCGAGTTCGCCGACGTGAACAACGACGGCCTGCTTGATCTCTTCATCTCCAAGGGCAACGTGGAATTGATGCCGGAGTTCGCCGCCTACGATCCGGACAATCTGCTCCTCGGCGGTTGGGATGGGAATTTCACCGAGGTCGGCGGACAGGCAGGCATCGCCTCGGAGAAGCGCGGACGCGGCGCCGCTGTCGTCGATCTCAATCTCGACGGCATGCTCGACATCGTCGTGGTCAACCGCAACTCACCAGCGAGCCTCTTCCGCAATCTCGGCGCCCGCACCGCGTGGGGGCACGAGCCGCTCGGCAACTTTCTGGAAGTCGAGCTGGCTGAACCCGACACCAACCGCAACGCGGTCGGCGCGCGCATCTCTGTCAAGACCGGCAACCACACCATGACGCGCACCGTTGCCGTCGGCGGCGGCCACGCGTCGGGGCAGGCCGGCTTCGTGCATTTCGGCCTCGGCACGGCCGAGCGCGCCGAGATCCGCATCAAGTGGCCGGACGGCGAATGGAGCCACACCTATAAAGCGTTCGCCGACAACTTCGTGCGGATCGAGCGCGGCAAGGCGGCCGCCAGCTATTGGCTGCCGCCGCCACCCGATTCTGCCAATTCCACCCAGTAGCGCGTGCCGCAGCTTCCCGCCGGCGTCCGCCTGATCGACGCCAAGCTTCCCGCCTTCGGGGTCCCCGACGTTCGTCCGGAACTCTCGAAGCGCCTCTATGCGGCGCGTTTCGCTGCATTCGCCGAACGCGTCCACGCGGCGGGACTTGATGCGGCGGTCGTCTATGCCGACCGCGAGCACTTCGCCAACCTCGCGTTCTTGACCGGCTTCGATCCGCGCTTCGAGGAAGCGCTCATGATCTTCGTGCCGGGACGCGAGCCGGTGCTTCTTGCCGGCCCGGAGAACCAGGGCCCGGCGCGTTCGGCCACGATCGATCTCGACGTCAGGCTCTATCCGCCTTTTGGCCTGCTCGGCCAGGACCGCAGCCGCACGCCTGCCCTCGCCGATCTCTTCGCCGAGGCCGGCATACGGGCCGGCGGCTCGGTCGGCACCGTCGGCTGGAAATACTACTCGCGAGCAGAATCGCCGCAGCCCGACACGTGGCTCGAGATCCCTTCCTTCGTCGCCGACACGCTTCGCGGCTTGGTCGGCAAGTCGGGCCGGGTGGCGAACGCGACCGCGCTTCTGATGGATGCCTCCACCGGGCTCCGCGCCACCAACGAGATCGAGCAGCTTGCCGCGTTCGAGTTTGCGGCGAGCCACGTATCCGAAGCGGTGAAGCGCGTGGTCTTCGGCGTGAAACCGGGCATGCGCGAGTTCGAGGCGGCGACGTTGCTCAGGCAAGAAGGCTTCGCGCTTTCCTGCCACGCGATGCTCTCCGCCGGACCGCGTGCCTATCAGGGCCTCGGCAGCCCCTCCGACCGCGTCATCGAGCGCGGCGATCCGTTCACGGTGGCGCTCGGGATCTGGGGGGCGCTCACCTGCCGCGCCGGCTTCATGGTCGCCGACGCGCTGGAACTCCCGGAGACTATCCGCGACTACGCCGAACGCCTCGCCGGCCCCTATTTCGCCTGCGCCGCCGAATGGTACGAGACGATCGGCATCGACGTTGAAGGCGGCGCGATCGACGCGCTGGTGAAGCGGCATCTCGGCGATCCGTTCTTCGGCGTCGGGCTCAATCCCGGCCACCTGATCCACCTCGACGAGTGGATGAACACGCCGATCTATCCCGGCTCGCGCGAGCGGCTCAAATCTGGCCAGGCGATCCAGCTCGACATCATCCCGGCAACCGGCACGCCCTACTTCACCTCCAACATCGAGGACGGCATCGCGCTTCTCGACGACCGCGGCCGCGCAGCCTTCGCCGAGCGCTATCCCGACGCGTGGCGGCGGATCGAAACGCGCCGCGCCTTCATGGCCGACATCCTCGGCATTCGGCTCAAGCCCGAGGTGCTCCCCTTTTCCAACCTCGCCGGCTACCTGCCGCCCTTCGTCCTTTCGCCAACGCGTGTCTTCGCGCGCTGAGCCGCGCCCCCGGCAGGGGTGACGGCGCCCCGTTCGCTTGCTAGTCTAGGTTGAGAAGTCGGGGGCGTGGACGGCGGAGGTTTCTTCGCATGGGCGAGCAAACCGGCATCGAAAGTCGGGAATACAAGCTACTCCTCGATCAGGCGGCCTTTGCCGACAAGGCTTACGAAAAGTCAGCGAAGGCCCTCTGGGCCGAACGCCTGAAACCCTTGATCGAGAAGACGCTCGGTCCGAAAGACGGCAAGGAGAGCCGCGCAGAGAGAGCGCTCAAGCTCAAGAAGCGGCGCGTGGTCTTCTTCCTCGACACGAAGGAGGGGCTCTTCGCGCGCCGCGGCATCGCGCTCCGCAGCCGCACCTACTTCAAGAACGGCGCGCTTTCGGGCCTGCCGGAGCTGACGCTGAAGTTCCGCACCCCCGACCTCTTGCGCGCGGTCGAGTACCGCGACGCGGCAATGAAGTCGAAAGGCGCGACCGTGCTTGAGGAGGACATCGCTCCATTTCAGGTGTTCCGCAAAGGAAGGCCGGCGATCGTCGCCAAGCCGCGGTCGACCTACAGCCGCTTCTCCGTCTCGACCAAGCGCGACCTTGACGACAGGTTCAACAGGCTGGACGACGTTTTCGCGCGCTTCGGCGCGCTCTCCGATCTCCTCGACGAGGATGGCAAGAAGGCAGACGAGAAGCTTCGCCCTGGCCCGACGATCTGCGAGTGGGTCTTCCAATATGCCCACGTCGACCTCGGCAACATCGACGCCGAGTTCGGTTTCACGCTCTGGCATTTCCTCAAGCCGGGAGCGAAGCGCTATCCCTTCAGCCGTGCCGAATCCGGCCGTTTGAACCCGCACGTCGCCGAGATCTCCTTCGACTTCAAGACCAAGGACGGGCGCATGAATGCGGACGCGGCTGAATGCGCGCGAAAGCTCTTCATCGCCATGCAGGAGAAGCTTCGCGTCAACCGCCGCGACACGAGCAAAACGGCGCTCGGCGTCCCGCCGCACAAATAGAAGAGACCGCTCCTTCCGAAGCGGTCGCAGGTGCTGCGCGGTCTCTCCGCTAGTTCGCCTTGGCCGCAGGCGCCGGTGCCACGCTCTCGGCCGCCTGCTTGTCGGCGGTGACGCGCCAGATCGTGCCGCCCGTGTCCTCGCTGACGAGGAGCGAGCCGTCCTTCGCGACCGCGACATCGACCGGGCGGCCCCACACCGACTGGTCGTCCATCACGAAGCCGGTCATGAAGTCCTGATAGGCGCCGGTCGGCTTGCCGGAAGCGTCGAACATCAAGCGCACCACCTTGTAGCCGGTGCGGTGGTCGCGGTTCCACGAGCCGTGCATGGCGACGAACGCGTCGCCCTTGTATTCAGCCGGGAAGGCGTCGCCTTCATAAAAGGTGATGCCGAGCGGCGCGGAATGTGCCTGGAAGAGCACGTCAGGCACCGTGACCTTGTCGGCGAGGTCGGGCCGCTCACCCTTGTGGCGCGGGTCCTCGTTGCCGCCGATGTAGTACCAGGGCCAGCCGTAGAAAGCGCCATCCTGCACATGCGTGGCGTAGTCGGGCGGCAGGTTGTCGCCGAGCGCATCGCGCTCGTTGACGACGCACCAGAGGTCACTGGTCGCCGGCTGAACGGTCATGCCGGAGCAGTTGCGCAGGCCTGTCGCATAGACGCGCTCGTTCTTGCCGTCCGGATCGAAGGCGAGCACGTCAGCGCGGTTCGCCTCCTCCGCCCAGCTGGCGCCAAGCGCGTGGTTCGCGACGAAGACCGGAGGCGGCGGACCTTCCATCGTGCCCTCGCCGACGTTCGAGCCGGAGCCGACGGAGACGAAGAGCGTCTTGCCGTCGGGTGAGAAGGCGAGATCGCGCGTCCAATGATGGCCTACCGGAAGCACCGGGACGACCGTCTCGGCGGCGCCTGAGGCCTTCATGTCGCCGGCCTTGTAGGGATAGCGCACGACACTCCCGGTATTGGCGACATAGACGTATTGCGGATCGTCCTTCGGATAGAAGGCGATGCCGTAGGGTTGATCGAGGCCGGCCGCGAACACGTCCTTCGACGCGACGCTGCCCTTCTCGTCCATGCGGAAGACGTCGATCTCGTCGGCGCCGCTATCGGCCACGAACACGTCGCCGTTCGGCGCGATCCGGATCACGCGCGGCTGCGTCATGCCGCTCGCGAACTCCGTCACGCTGAAGCCCTCGAGCACATTAAACCTGCCTGCGGCCGGCATGGCGATCGGTGCAGGCGCATTGCTCGCCGACTTCGTCGCGTAGGGCGCCGGCAAGTCGGACGGCTTGATCAGCCGCGTGACACCAGGCTTCGCGTCCCCCCAGCTTCCGAACGCCGCGGCGCCGGTCAGCACATTGCCGGAGTTTTGCGCGCTCGCCGACTCCACCGCCGTGCCGGAAAACACGAAAGCGGCCATCAGGGCCGTGACCGAAATCATGCCTCTCATCGCAAAACTCCCTGCCCCGCCGTTGCCCGAAAACATCCCACGCGCGACAATGGAGTTTTCGACGTTGGCGTTCCGCGCGCCGCGAGTGTCATTTCATCGCAGGCAGGACGGACGGCGGACACGGATCACCAGAACTCGGGGACTCCGACATCGGCGTCGAGCCGGCCGCCGTCGAGACCGCGATAGTGGCCGGCATGATAGAGGAGCGGCGAGCGGTCGTCCGCATCAAGACCGAGGATGTGGCCGATAAAGATCGTGTGATCGCCGCAGTCGTGGCGGGCCACGGTCTCCGCGGTGATCCGTGCGCAGGCGCTTGCAAGAAGCACCGCCGGCCCGACGCGCTCGAAGCGCACGGAAAGCCGCGGATCGCGGCGGCCGGCGAAATGCTCGCTCAATTCGACCTGGTTCTCCGCCAGAATATTAACGCCGAAATGGGTCGCCGCCGCCATCACCTGGTGCATGTGCGCGCGCTTCGCGATCGAGACGACGCAAAGTGGCGGCTCGAGCGAGCCCGACATGAAGGCGTTCGCCGTCATGCCGCGCGCCTCTCCCTCGTGCTCGGCGGTCACGACCGTGACGCCGGTCGCAAAGCGGCTCATCACGCGGCGAAAGCGGACCTGATCGATCTCCGGGCGGGGTGCTTCGTTCATAGCGGCGACGTTAACGCCCATTTTGCCGCCCGCGGCAAGGGCATGTGAGGAGGTCTACGGCAGCTTCAAGTCGAGCAGCGCCACCTCGCCGTAGAGGTGGTCGATTTTCGCCGGCGCAACCGACGGCGAGCGATACCAGCGCGGCAGCTTGATCGTCTCGCTCTCCCAGGCGGGCATTTCAGGCAGGAAGCGCTTATCGATGGCGAGCACCGATTTGTCGCCGGAAAGGATGGTGTCGGCGAGCGCCTGGCCGAAGCACGCGAGGAACGCCGGGTCGCTCGCGTACATGACCTCATGATAATCGATGTCGTCGCCCTTCCGCTTCACCTGCATTGCGACATAACAGCTCGCATCGCCGGCGCGGACCAAGAGATGGCGAAGGTTGTAGGGACGGTGATCCTGAAGGAGCTTGCGATCCTCCGGCAAGAGAAGGCGTTCGATCGCGTCCGGGTCGGTGGCGATGTCGAGGTCGCCGGCGCCGCCGGCGCGGCGGCGAACGAGATAGCGCGTTTCGTCGAGCACGCGAAAGCCGCTACGCGAACCGAAGGCGCGCCCCGTCGCCGCCGTCGCGGTCATGATCGTATAGGTCATCGTCGGGTCGGCGACGGAGCCGAACTGGATACGCTGCCCGATCCCCTGCCCGCGATAGTCTTTCAAGAGATACCAGGCGCAGATGTTGCAGAAACGCTCGATCCGCCCTGCGATGGGCCGGTCGACATAGACGAGGCCGAGGAAGCCGACGGCGCGTTCGCCGTCGACGGCGACATGCCCGCGATCGGCATTTTTCGGCCGCCACGGATAGTCGAGCAGATTGCGCCAGCGCTCCTTCGGAATCTTCTGGCTCATGTTGCCGTAGAGGAGATCGACGACACGATCGATGTCGTCGGCGGTCGCAGGGCGAACCTCGACGCTCACGGCCCGGCTCTCGTCAGCGGAGCCGACACCGCGTGCGGCTGGAATGCCTCGTCGATGCTCAGCCAGCGCGCGGCGGGATGCGCTCGCGTGAGAGCGAAGAAGCGTTCCAGGAATTCCCAGAATGCTGCGTCATGGTCGAGATGGTGCGTCAGAAGACCGAGCGGCTCGTCGGCATCGGTCGCACCGGTCCGGCGCGCGATGAGCTCGCCAATGATGCCGGAGAGCGCTTTTTCGGTTCCGGCAAAGCGGCGTTCGCGCCAGTTGATCGGGTCGACGTGCGTGTTGGCGATGACAAGTCCGTGGCCTTCCATCATTGCTCGCGGCCCATAGGCGGAGGCGCCGGCAAATCCGAGCGCAGCCAGGCCGCCAAGCACCCGCTCCTCGATGCGGTTCCACGGCGCCGCCATGATCTTGGCGAACCGCTTACCGAAGAGCGCCGCGAGGCGCGCCTTGCCAAGGCGCAGCTCCTCCAGGATCGCTTCGAGCGGCCGCGCGCCGCCGCATTCGACCGCCAGATCGCCGGGGCGCGCATGGTTCATGTGCGCGTAGCCGTGCTGCAGCACCACGGCGCCGGCGTGGCGCGAGATCGCTTCGGCGAGCGCATCTTCGGCGTGAGCCGGCACGACCGCGACGCCGATCTCGATGCCGAATGCATCGGAGAGACCGAGGAGCCGCGTCAGCGCCGGCGTCGGCGCGACCGCATCGTCGTCCCGCCACCAGAACGCCGCGACGCGATCCGCCTCCGACCAACGGTCGAGCTCGCGGCGGAGGGAGTCGAAATCAAGCGGCATCGAAGAAGAACCTCACGGCCGAGGAGGGAGCGCAGGCGTCCGGCGGTATTCGAACCGGGGACGCGTGTCGAGTCGGAGGAACAAGTGGAGCGCCAAACGGGCGCCGCAGCCGATGGCGGCGGCCAGCCGCCGGCCGCCATCGATGCGTTCTCCGTAGACCTCCGGCGTCTCATCATCGACGCCGGCGACGACGGTTTCTTGGCCCTATTGCCGAAGTAGGGAGATCGAGGCGCCGGCCCCTTGGGGAGAGTTTGAAGCGCGACTTGCGTGATATCCATCCGCGCAAGACAATACGCGTGACGAAAAATAGCGGTTTATCAGGAATCCTGATGCGCGACGGTAGATATTTTTATTTCCGAGGTCATTGTCGTCTCCGATAACGTCTCGTGAAAGCCTCCCCGACTGCGGACAGCCTCTTCATGGATCAAGGGAGCGTATCGGCAAGAGCTTCGGTATTGGAACTGGCCAAGTCGGTGTGATGCCATCCCGTTCGTGCCCGCAATCCTTGTGGCGGGCGTTGCCGGGCCGGCACTCAGTCAGACACCTCTTCGCGTCAGCGGCATCGTAACGGGGTCGAGCGGATCGACGTCGTGTCGCACGTGACAGAGCTCTCGAAGGTACCCGGCGCGCTGGGTGCCGAAGGAGCGATTCCGGACAGTCAACGGATCGCCGATTGTCACGAGCATCATAGATGGACCAGCGAGAGACGCGACCGCGCATCTTCATCACGCAACCGATCGCCGCCAGTGCGATTGATCGGCTACAGACCTTTGCCAACGTCACCGTCAATTCCGACTCCAGCCAGATTCTGCCGCGCGACGCCTTGCTTGCCGGCGTGCGGAATTGCGATTTCCTTATTTCGTTCCTGCACGACAACATCGACCGCCCCGTCATCGCGGCCAACCCGGATTTGCGCGCGATCGTTTCGATGGCAGTGACGCCCACCGACATCGACATCGACGAGGCCACGCGGCGCGGCATCGTGGTGACGATTGCGCCCCCGATCGTGACGGAAGCGACCGCGGATACGTGCCTCGGTCTTCTGATCGCGCTGGCGCGGCGCCTGGTCGAGGGCGACAAGGCTCTTCGCCGCGGCATCTTCCCGGGCGGGCAGTCGAACCACCTGCTCGGCTCCGGCGTGTGGCGAAAGACGCTCGGCCTGGTCGGCGGCGGCGGGCGCGTCGGCACCGCGGTCGCGCGTCGCGCGCGCGGCTTCGAGATGGAGGTCCTTTACTGGTCTCCGCGTCGGAAGCCCGAGCACCTCGAGCAAGAGGTGGGCATGACGTTTGTTCCGCTCGACGAACTGCTCCGACAGTCGGATTTCGTTTCTGTCCATTCGCCGCTCAGGGCCGAGACGCGGCATCAGATCGGCGCGCGGGAATTGTCGCTGATGAAGCCGACGGCGTTTCTGGTCAACACCTCGCGCGGGCCCATGATCGACGAACAGGCGCTGGTCGCAGCCCTTGAACGAGGCCAGATCGCGGGAGCGGCGCTTGACGTCTTCGAACGAGAACCGGCGGTTACGCCGGCTTTGATCGGAATGAACAACGTGATCCTGACGCCGCATCTCGGCAGCGCCGTTCTGGAAACGCGGACTGCGCTTGCGCATGCCGTCGCCGACAACGCTCAGGCGCTGGTCGAAGGGCGCCGACCGCCGAACGTCGTCAATCCCGAAGTGCTCGACACATGGTCCTTGCACGGCGCACGCGCGGACGCCGATCCCGTCCGGCGCCCGACGGCCGCACGGAATCTTACTTCATGAGCCCCGTCGCCGCGGCAGGGCCGGACCGCTTCGCCCAAGGACCGTTTCACGTCGGCTACGAGCGCCGCGTCGATCTCGCCGGGCTTCGTGCGAAACGCATCGCCAAGGCGGACGCGCAGCGACGCGCCGCCGGTCTCGATGCTCTATTGGTCTGGAAGGACGAGAACTGCCGCTATCTGACGGATCTCCGCCCGCAATTGATCGCCGGCAAGACGACGGCGCTGAACGGCGCACTTCTCGTTGAAGGCAAGCCGCCGATTCTCTTCTGCTCGGGCGGAGAACGCGATCGGGTCGATCGGACGATGCCCTGGATCGAAGAGGCCCATACGATTCCAATCATCGAGGAGAAGGCGCTGGTCGAGGGGCTGATGAAGGACATCCTGGGCCCTGTGCTCAAGGCGCATGGCCTGACCAATGCCAAGCTCGGACTCGACGAGTCGAACATGGTTTTCACCAAGGCGCTTGCCGCGCACTTCCCGAAGCTCGCGGTCGAAGACGGCGACACACCGATGCAACAGGCGCGCAAGAACAAGCTTCCCGAGGAGATCGTGCTGCTCGAAGAGGCGACCGCGCTCGCGGACGCGGTGACCGCGACGGCAACCGCCGCGGTCGCCGACGGCGTGCGCGAGTGCGAGGTCGCGGGGGAAGCGATGCGGACCCTCTTTCGCCTCGGCGGCGAATACGCGCACGTCATGACGCCGTTCGTCGCCTCGGGCGAGAACATGGCGCCGCCGCACCGCATCTGCAGCGACAAGCTCATCCGCCATGGCGACATCGTCTTCATCGACATCGGCGCGTGTTGGGGCGGCTACTTCGGCGACGTCGCGCGCGCCGTCATCTGCGGCAAGCCGTTGGACGAGCAAAAGAAGATCTATACGGCCGTGTATCGTGGCCTTCAGGCCGGCATCGCCGAGATGCGGCCGGGCCGGACCAACAAGGACGCAGCGGAAGCTCTGATCCGCACGGCCGACAGCTACGGGCTCGGCGGCCGCATGCTGTCGCTGTTCATCGGCCACGGCGTCGGTATCGGCGCCAACGAGCCGCCCTATATCGGCGAGACGCTGCCCGGCGCGCCTGTCTATGAATTCGAGCCCGGCATGGTGTTTGCCGTCGAGCCCCTCATCTGGGTCGAGGGAGTGCGCGGGGGCGGCGGCGTCAGATTGGAGGAGATGGTGCTCGTCACCGAGGACGAGCCGCACGTGATGTCGCGCGCGCCTTTCGACGAGCGACTTCTGCTTTAGCCTCCGTTGCGAGCAACCAAAGGGCTTTGGAAACAAGGAGCCCGGGGACGGGAGCGCAATGAAACAAGATGGGTGGCCACTCTCGGTCGGGGTGATTGGGCTCGGCATCATGGGCTCGTCCGTTGCGCGTCACCTAGCGGGCGCCGGGCGGGAGGTGATCGGCTTCGACACGGACAGCGCGCGCTGCGAAGCAATCTCCGGGAACAACCTTCAAATAGCAGATTCCGCTGCGGCCGTGGCGGAGTCGGCGGATCTGCTCCTGACCAGTCTCCCGAGTGACGAAGCTCTCCAAGTGACGGTCGACGCCATTCTCGGTGCACGAAGACGGCCGGGCCAAGTGCTAGTGGAACTCAGCACGCTGTCTCTGCGCGGCAAGGTCCGCGCATTCGATCGACTCGCGGCTGTGCGCGTCGCGATGCTGGATACGCCGATCAGCGGCACCGGCGCTCAAGCCGCCGCCGGCGACATCGTGCTCTATGTCAGCGGCGACAAAGGCGTCGCCGAACGCTGTCAGCCGGTGTTCGCCGACTTTTCCCGCCGGGCGATCTATCTCGGCGCGTTCGGCAACGGCACGCGCATGAAATTCGTCGCCAACCTTCTCGTTGCAGTCCACAATGTCGCCGCCGCGGAAGCGTTGTCGCTCGGCCTTCGCTGCGGCCTCGATCCCACGACCCTCTGCGAGGTCCTGTGCGCTGGCGCGGGCCAGTCCCGCATTCTTGAGGTGCGCGGACCGATGATCGTCCGAAATGTCTACGAGCCGCCTACGATGAAGCTCGACGTGTGGCAAAAGGACATGCGCCTCATCAAGGAGTTTGCGCAGCAGATCGGCGCGGCGACGCCGCTCTTCGACGCGACGGCGCCGCTCTACCAGGCAGCGATTGCCGCAGGCCACGGTCAGGAGGACACCGCAGCCGTCCGTCTGGTGTTGGAGGCTTCAGTCGGCGGTCCGGTCGACGACTGAGTGCATCGCAGCAATCGAGAGGCCGCCTCGCCTTCCGACAACGCACGGCTGCAGCCTTTCCGCCTTTGACGCGCTGGATCGGAGAATCCGATCGCCGACGACGGTGGACGGAGGAGGTGCCGTCTGTTTCACTCGATCCGTCTAGGGAGACAAAAAGAAAATGGACAAGTCGGTGAAGGAGTTGCAGCGCAAGGCGCCCGCACGCCGCACGCCGCATGCACACAGCCGCGCTTCGGAAGTCCTGGCCTCAAGCGCCGAGAGAAGCCCGGTCACACGGATGCCGCGCGCGGGCGGTGATCGCCCGCAGGATGCCCGCCTCAAGCGTCTGACCACGCTTCTCGAAGTCGCGCGGATGCTCACCTCCGAGCTCGACCTCTCCGAGATCGTGCATCAGGTTCTCGTCAGGGCGATCGCCGTTATTCCTGCCGCCGATGCCGGGACGCTCTACCTGGAGGACCCAACCTCGGGGCGGCTGGTCGTGACCAACTCCGTCGGTTTCGGTCCGAGCATCTTCAAGCTCTCCCTGAAACCCGGCGAGGCGGCAGCCGGGCGCGCGTTCCTCAGCGGTCGCGGCGAGATTTATCCTGACCAAGAAGCCGTCTTCGCTGCGGTCGCCGACGCGACGCCTGAGACGTATCAGTACTTCCAGGAGGCAAGCGAAGGACCGCGAGCACCCAAGGCGGCGATGACCGCGCCCCTGGTCTTCAAGGGAACCGTGCTTGGCGTGCTCGTCGTCGATACCCTGCACAACAAGCAGACCTTCACAAGCGAAGACCTCGCAATGCTTGAGGACTTCGCACAGATTGCAGCAATCGCAATCGTGAACGCGCGCCTTTTCGAATCCGAACACGTGAACCGCGTCCGGCTCGAAGTGTTGAACGACGAGATCACCCGCCAACGCGACGAGCTCGGCCAGCGCCTTTCGGCCCTCGAACTCGATGTCGCAGATTGCCCGCCAGGAACTCGGCCTCGGAGCGCTGACCACCCGCCTCGCCTGCCTGACCTCCTCGCGCGCTTACATTCTCGATGGTCTTGCGCGGGTCAGGGCGGCCGAGCCTGCGATCGCTCACGCGGACCTGAAGGAGATGCTCGATTCTGAGCCCTGCCCGGAGCTGCTGCGTCGTGTCGCCGAGGACCTCCACCCGCGCGCAGCGATGGAGGATGGAAACCATCTCGTCGTGAGCCCGATCGTGAGCGGCGCCGACCTGCTCGGCTATGTGCTCGTGGAAGCCGCCGATCCGGTGTCGCCAAACGTCAACGTCGCGCTCGCCGAAATGGCCGCGCTCATCGCCTCCACCGTGTTCGTACGCGAACGCGCGCTCGAAGAAGGCGTCGTGCGCGGGCGTGCCGACTTACTCGAACGGCTCCTCGACGGGAACGTCCCGAAGAGTGCCGGATCGTTCCAGGCACTGCCGCCGCCGCTTCAGCTCGCGGTCGGCAAGCTCCGTCGCGGCGAATCTGGGAGCGGCGCGTCTCCGGTGGACGGGAACATTCTCCGCGAAGTCTGCTCCATCGCGCAGCAGGTTCTGAAGACGCAGACCGTTCCGACCGTTGCGACAGTTCGCGGCGAACGCGTGGTGCTTGCCTGGTCTGCCGGCCAGCGCGACGTCAAGTTCAACGCGACCGAGAAGCTTGAGTCGATCGCCTCCGTGGTACTGACCTCGACCGGCGCGCGGATTCGGTTCGCGCTCACCGAAGTCATCAGCGACCCGCTTCTGGTGCCGCAAATGTTTCAGGAGGCGCGCCTCGCGGTCGAGACGCGACCCTGGACCGAGAGTGCTGTCGTCGACGCCGCCAGCCTGGGCGCCTACCGGCTGATCATCGGCGCGACCGCGAGCCGCGATGCCGTGGCCTTCAGTCAGCGCGCGCTCGCCAGCGTCATCGAGCATGACCAGAAGCAGAAAGGCTTCCTCATCGGAACGCTTCGAACCTACCTGGCGAACGGATCGAGCCTCTCGCTTGCCGCCCGCGAGCTTGGCCTGCATGTCCATACGATCCGCTACCGGCTGACCAAGCTGGAAGAGCTGACCGGCCTCACCCTGCAGGACACCGAAGACCGTCTGACGCTTGAGCTTGCGCTTCGTATCCTCGATCTGGCGAGCACAGCCCAAGCCGAGTCGTGACAGCAAGGGTGCCAGCTCTTCCGGCTGGCAACTTTTCCGGCTGGCAAATGGTACAAACCTTTTGCCCCGGCTTGGGCAGGTCGGCCATCGCCCATGACAGACGCCAATGCGAGGATGTGCGCTCAGGGACCGAGGCGCATCAATGAGCTATCCGAAACTCTCCATCTCTCAAAGCAGCACCTATACCGCGTCCTTCGAAGAGGACTTGGTCGCCTACAAGGCGGCCGGCGTCGATGGTGTCGGCATCTGGGAATACAAGCTTCCCAAGGGGCAGGACGAAAGACTCCGCGAAGAGCTGCTCAAATCAGGCCTTAAGGCCACCTTGTGCGTTCCCGAAGTGCCGTCGATCGTGCCCGACAATTTCTTCCGCGAGCCTGTCGATGCGGCCTCCCGGCGCAAAGAGCTTTGCGCGGCGATCCGCCGGCTGGCGGCGTTCGATCCGCTCGGCGTCATGGTGCTGCCGGGAGCGCCGCAAGAGGGTGTTGACGACAAGAAGACCCGGCAGATCGTCGTTGACGGCCTGAAGGCAGCCGCCGAGACAGCCGGCGAAGTTGGAGTGCCGCTCGGCCTCGAGTTGCTCCGCAAAGAGGCCGGGTCGATCGCGACGACGCTTCCCGAGACGATCGAGATGATCGAAGACATCGGCACGGGCAACATCGAGATCATCTACGACACCTGGCACACTTGGGATCTGCCGACCTGGGTCGAGGACACCAAGAAATACGTGGACCGGATCATCGGCGTGCAGATCAACGACTGGCGCGAGCCGGTGCGCAGCTGGGCCGACCGCGTGCTCCCGGGCGACGGGAAGATGGATCTTCCGATGATCTTCGGAACACTTGAAGCCGCCGGCTATGACGGCTGGTTCGACGTCGAGGTGTTCTCCGATTGCGGGCTCTTCGGCAACGACTACGCCGACTCGCTTTGGAAGCTTTCGTCGGCCGAGTTCGCAAAGCGCGCGGTGAAGAGCTTTCGCAAGACCTGGGACAAGCGGTCGACTAAGCCGACCAAATAATGGCGCGCCGCGACCGCGCGCGGCGCAGACGCGGAGGGAGACATGCGCCTAGCCGGTAAGGTTGCCATTGTGACGGGCGGCTCCACGGGTATTGGAGCCGCGATCGTGCGCCTCTTCGCCGAGGAAGGGGCGCGCGTCGCGTTCTGCTCCCGCTCCGAGCAGCCGGGCCAGGACCTTGAGCGCGAGCTCAAGGCCGAGGGCCTCGACGTTGTCTTCTCGCGCTGCGACGCTGCGATCGAAGCCGAGGCCAAGGCGCTGGTGAAAAGCACCGTCGACCGCTACGGCGGTATCGACATCCTGGTGAACAACGCCGCTGTCTCGAAGCTCGTGGCGGTGGAGGTGATGTCGCTCAGCGACTGGGACCTCATCATCACCAAGAACCTGACGAGCATGTTCCTGATGTCGAGGGAGGCCATTCCCTATCTCAGGCGCTCATCCTCGCCCAACATCATCAATCTCGGATCCACCTACGCCCTCGTCGGCGCCGCGGGCAACGCCGCCTACGCGCTCACCAAGGCGGGCGCGGTCAGCTTCACGAAGACGCTCGCGCTGGAGCTTGCCCCCGATGGCGTCAGGGTCAACGCGCTTTGCCCCGGCGCCACCGACACGCGGCTCTACGAGGAGTGGCTCGGCCAGCAGCCCGATGCCGAAGCGGCGAAGGCCGACCTCTTCTCGAAGCACCCGCTCGGCCGGATCGGCACACCCGAGGACATGGCCCGGGCGGCGCTCTTCCTGGCGTCCGAGGACGCATCCTTCGTCACCGGTCACGGCCTTCTGGTCGACGGCGGCTACACCGCTCAATAGCTGCCACTCTCTTGCTTTCATGCGGAGCGCCGCGCCGTCAGTGACCGCGCGGCAACGGCGCTTTCGGATGGATCAGCCCGCTCGCGCGCATCTCCTTCCAAAGGTCGGAAGGAATCTCGACCTTCATCAGACGCACATTCTCCAGGAGCTCCGAAGCGTTGCGCGCGCCGGTCAGGACCTGCGCCACGGCCGGATGCGCCAGCGGAAACTGGATCGCCGCGGCAGGCAGCGGGACGTTGTATTTCCCGCAGATGGCCTTCAGCTTCTGCGCCTTCTCGATCAGCTCCGGCGGCGCCTGAACGAAGTCGAAGGTCGAGTCAGGCTTCGGGTCGTGCAGGATGCCGGTGTTGTAGGGGCTTCCAATGATCACCGCGATGTTCTTGGCAAGGCAGAGCGGCATCACCTCGTCGACGGCGCTCTGGTCGAGCATCGTGTAACGGCCCGCGATCAGGAAGCAGTCGAAGGCGCAGGAATTGGCGAGCTTGATGAGAATGCTGTTCACCTGCGCGCCGACGCCGACGGCCTTGATCTCGCCCTTCTCCCGGAGCTCGGCGAGCGCGGGATAGGCTTCGTTGATCGCCTCGTCGACATGATTGATCCCTGATGCCAGTTCCACGATGTCGTGGATGTGCGCGATGTCGATCCGGTCGATCCCCAGCCGCTCGCGGCTTTCGATCAGCGACTGGCGCGCCGCCGCGCCGCTGTAGTCATAGACGGTGCGCAGGACGTTATCGGGCATTCCGCCGGGGTAATAGAATGCCTCGGCGAAGGGATCGACCGGCGCGTCGGCACGGAGCAGCCGACCGACCTTGGTCGCAAGCACGTAGTCGGTGCGGTTCTTGCCGGCGAGCACTTTGCCAAGCCGTTTCTCGGAGTTTCCGAAGCCGTAATAGGGCGACGTATCGAACGTGCGGATGCCCGAATCCCACGCGGCATTGAAGATCTCGGCCCACTTCGCGTCGTCATGGATCTGGCCAAGCGGCCCGGTTCCCATTCCCATGCGGGTCACCTTGAGTTCGGTCTTACCGAGAGCGACGCGTTCAGCCGGGTCCATCACATTCTTCCCTTCAATGGCTTGCGTGTTGATGCGTTCACTTACTTATGACCTCGACAGCCGGCGGGCGCTGACGTGGGCGAGGCCGATGGCGATCAGGAGGACTGCGCCGTTGAATACCGGCTCGATGTAGGAGGGCACGCCGAGCATGAAGATGCCGGTGGTGCCGACACCGACCAGATAAACGGCGAGCACGGTGCCCCAGACGTTGTACTGCCCGGGACGAATTGAGGTGGCGCCGAGAAATGCGGCAGTGAACGCTGGGAGCAGGAGCGTCTGCAGGATGCTGGCGTTGGCAGAGCCGACGCGCGCCGACTGCACAACGCCTCCAAGGCCGGCCATCACAGCGGCGCCGACAAACATCAGCACCACCAGCCGCTCCACCTTGATGCCGACAAGGCGCGCGCCTTCCTCGCCGCCGCCGATCGCATAGAGATGCCGGCCGAGCGGGCGGTATTCGAGGATGTACCAAATGACGAGAGCCGCCAGCATCACGTAGATGAAGGGAAGCGGGACGCCGGCGACACGCGATTGGCCTATCGCCATGAACGACTGGGGTATGTCCTGGTAGATGGTCGCGCCGTTCGAGTAGAGCTGCGCCGCACCGAAGAGGAGCGAGCCGACGGCGAGCGTGACGACGAGGGAGTTCAGCTTGGCATAGGCCACCAAGACTCCGCTGATCAATCCGACGATGCCGGATGCCACAAGCGCCACCACGATCGACATCCATACCGGCGCGTGATCGAAGGACTGAAGACCGACGACCAGGAGACTGGACATCGTCGCCATGAAGCCGGCCGAAAGATCGTATTGCTGAACGATCAGCGGCAGCATGATGCCGATGGCGATCATGGCGAGCGCCGCGCTTCCTGTCAGGATCGATCCGGCGTTGGCGGCCGTTGGAAAGGCATCGGGGCGCAGGAAGGAGAAGACCGCGATCAGCGCGACCAGTGCCACCAGGAGCCCGAAGTTATGGAATAGCGACCAGGCCCACCTGAGGCCGGCTCTGAGCGGAGCCGGCGCCTTCGGCTGCTCCGCGCTCGCCGGCGCTTGAACTTGCGCGACCCCGCCAGCCTCCTTCGTCAGATCTTCTACCATCGTGGTGTCCCCGACCGTCCGATATGCCTCCGACAGGACCTGCGAGAGGTCAAAGGGCGGCTGTGAAAATTCGGCACTGATTCTCCCGCTGCTCATGACGATGATGCGGTCGGCGTATTTGACTAGTTCTTCGATGTCGGATTCGAGCCACAGCACGGCCAAAGCTTCCGACCGTGCGCGGGCTCTGATCGTCGTCATCAGCTCGTGCTTGGTGCCGATGTCGATCGCCTGCGTGGGCTCGTCGAGGATCAGCACCTCGAGCGGCAATTGCAGCCACTTGCCGAGCGCCACCTTCTGCTGATTGCCGCCTGAGAGCACGCCTACCGGAACGCGCGCGTCGGCCGGCTGCACCCGGAGCGCGTTGATGACGCGCAGCGCCGCGTCCATCAGACGCCGGTGCGACAGCCCGTACCAGCTCTTCAGGCGGTCGACCGCCGTTATGGTGATGTTCTCTTCCACAGAGAGGCTCGGGAAGAGACCGGCGCGGCGATCCTGGGGAATGTAGCCGACCTTCGCCGACCCGCGCGGATCGGCGAGGTGAGAGTCGATCGACTTGCCGTCGACCGTGATCTCGCCGCTCGAATGCGATTGCAGGCCATAGATGATGCGCCCGAGCTCCGACTTGCCCGAACCGACAAGCCCGGTGACGCCCAGCACCTCGCCACGATAAAGACGCAGGCTGACATCGCGGAGGCGCCTTGAGCTGACGTCCTTCAGCTCGAGCACAAGCTCGCCGCTCGCGACAAGGCGCGGCTCGGCTTCGCGCTTCGGCGGCTCCCGGCTTGTCTTCGGCGCGCCGGTTATCAGGTTACGAAGGTCATCCGGCGTCACCGCCGACAGCGGGCCGCTGAAGGCTTCGCGGCCGTCTCTCAGCACCGCCACCGTGTCGGCCAGTCGATAGACCTCATCGAGCCGGTGCGTCACGTAGATGATCGGCAGGCCAAGGTTCTTCAGCCCTTCGAGACGCGAGATGAGCTTGCTGGCTTCGGATTGCGGCAGCCTCGCGGTTGGCTCGTCGAGGATCAGGATATTCAGGCGGCTGTCCAATCGATCGAGCGCACGCGCGATCGCGACAAGCGTGCGATCGACGGGACCGAGATTGGCAACCCGCTCACGCGGGCTGATCGCAATGCCGACGCCGCCGAGCTGGCGGCGAACCTGTTCCTCCTCCCGCTTCCAGGTGATCGTCCCGAGCGAATTGACCAGGTAGCTCCGTCCGAGGGCGAGGTTGTCGGTGATGTCGAGGCTCGGAATGAGCGCAAGGTCCTGGTGGACGAACCGCAGCCCCGCCGCCTTCGCCTGTTCCCCGAGACGGTGCGGGTTCAGCTCCTGGCCGTGCACGTGCACGACTCCGGCGTCGAGCGTGTGATAGCCGGCCAGGGCTTTGATCAGAGTTGACTTGCCGGAGCCGTTGGCGCCGACAAGCGCACAGACACTACCCGGCGCGACGCTGAGCCCGACGTCGTTGAGCGCCAGCGAGTTGCCGAAGCGTTTGGTCGCGCCTACGACCGTCAGCGCTTTCGCCGGAGATACTTCCATCGTTTTCTGTCTCCGAGGCCGATCCGCCGCGCCGTCCGCAGGCGAGGTGGTTCCCGGCCTGAGCCGGGAACCATCACGTGCAGTCGATCAAGAGCCGTGGCCCCGTGCGCCCCTACTGAACGCCCCAGATCTTCAGGTAGTGCGAGCGGAAATCAGTACCGCCCTGCCATCCGTTCTTGATGTCGTTGTCGGTCAGCTCATCGAGATTGCTCTTGTCGAACAACCTCACCGGGATGCTCTGATCAACGGCCGGCTGCCCGTTCATCATCCGATTGAGCGTGTCGATCGAGGCCCATGCCTCCCAGTCACGCGGGTCGGCGATACAGACGACCTGGACCTTGCCGTCCCGGATCAGCTGAAGGTTCTGGGCGTTGCAGTCAAAGCCGGCGCCCATGATCTTGCCCTGAAGGCCCCTGGCGATCAGGTCAGTCGCCACGTTGGCCATGCAGAAGTCATAGCACCAGACCCAGTTGATGGAGGGGTCGCGCTGGACCGCAGCTGCGGCAAGCGCCGCCGGCTGGGTGTTCAGCGTCGCGATGGTGAAGTTCTCCACCGTCACCTTGCACCCAGGGCAGGTCTTCGCCTCGGAGAGCTCCTGCTGGGTGCCGGCGAACTGCCCGAAGTTGACGACCGTCACCTCCGGGTCGTTGAGGAGAAGCGCATTCACCTTCCCGTCGGACTTCCAGATCATGTAGTCGCCGATGAGCTGCCCGGTGCGCAGCCAGTCGTGCGAGACGTCCGGGACGTCCTTAAGGAGCGCCTTGCGCTCTTTCGTGTAGGCCGGCTCGGCGAGCGTGACCACGGGGATCTTGGCGTCGAGCGCGCGCTTGATGCCCTCGTTGACCTGCACGGGGTCGACGATCATCAGCGCAATGCCATCGTACTTGCTGTCGACTGCCGCGTTGATGGCGGCAAGCTGCGTGCCGACGTCACCCTTGCCGTCGAAGATCGTCGCATCCCAGCCGAGCTTCTTCGCAGCTTCCACCGCCGCGCGCGACGGGCGGTTGCAGCCCTCGGTCAGCTGCGCGCAGCTGATGACGGCGATTTTCTTGCCCGGCAGCGGCTTCGGCCCGGAGGTCGGGCCCGCCCAGCCGGACGGGGCCGCAAGGGCCTGCTCCGCCGCCTTCTGCGCAGCGGCCACGGCCGCCGCTGCATCTTGCGCCAGCGCGCTACTAAAGCCGCCGCATACGAACGCGATGGCGAGACCGACCGCCACCACTGGATTCAATCTTTGGCTGATACGCATTTCTGCTTCCTCCACCTTGCTCAACCGGCTTGCGTCACCGGCGTCCCGTTGGTCGACACGCCTTCAGGCGGTCCACCTCGATTGGCCCGGACGAAACGTTCGCCGGGGCAAACAGGTGCGAATTTCTGTGCCCTTCTCGCTCAATGGCGTCCTCCGGTCTTGGCCGGAACGATCGGCAGCAGAAGATAGGAGTTGCGATCACCGCCCGAATAGAGCGTGACCTTGCCGCCGAAGATCTGCGGCGGCCGATCCTTAGGATCGTTGTGCTGGAAAGGACCCACGCCGCGATGGGCGTAATGGAAGGACTTGGCGAATTCGCTGAGCTCGCCCGGATATTCGTAGTCCTTGCCGCGAATGCTGAGTTCGATGTGGTAGCCGGCCGGCATGACAAGGCAAGTCGGCCAGATCTCGATATTGAGCTCGTAGACCTCGCCGGGCGTGAGCGGCTGGTCTTCGTCGTGCGTGTGATAGGGCCGGTAGGGCAGCGACTTCTTCGGATCGAGCTTGCGATGCGAGGCGCGGAGCCATCCCTGCGCGATCGGCGTATTCGGATCGAGTGCGCCCTGGAAGGTGATCTCGCCGCCCTTCGGATCGAAGACGCGCACGATCAGGAAGAGATCGGCATCCTTGGTGGTCGAGGAGACGAAGAGCCGCGCCATCGCCGGCCCGGTCATCTCGGTCTCCTGCTTGAGCGGCTCCATGCTGAGCGTGATGCCGTCTTCGAGCGCTTCGTATTCGAGCTTCTGCTCGGCCGCGATCGGCGCCTTCGTGAGCGCGCGGCTGTTCAGGTCGAGGCGATATTTCGTCCACTCGGTGCGGGCGAGCGGCCATTCGTTCTCGCCGCGCTCCGCGAACCTCCCGTCGGCGTGGCGCACGTTGAGCAGCACCGGCGGGGTCTTTTCCCAGCCGTTGTCGACGCCCTTCAGGTAGTGATCGAAGAACTTCTTCTGAAGATTGATCCCGTAGTCCGTGTAGAAGTGCGTCCAGTGCTCAAGCCCGTGGACCTCAAGCCACTTCTGCTTGGACGCCGCCTGCACAAAGGCCTCGACGTTGCCGCGAAGATGAAGGCCGTGCCCGCCCCAGTTCCCGGCCGTCAGCATTGGAACGGTGACTTTCGACCAGTCGGGATTGCGCTCCTTGAACCACGCGTCGAGCCAGGGATGCGCGGCGACGTCGTCGCCGAAGTCGTGCCGGTTGCGGGCCAGCTCTTCGTCCGACAGCGTCTCAGGACCGGTTACCGACTCGCCGGTGACGAAGCTCTTCGCCGCGCGATCGCCGAGTCCGGTACTGCACGGTGCTGACCTGGCGCGGAAACCAGCGGCCTGAGAACTGCGAGAGGATGCCGCCGTGGTAGTTCATGTCGCGGTAGAAGTCGGAAGCGCCCTCCCACGGGCACATCGCCACCAGGTGCGGCGGCTGCAGTGACGCGACCTGATACTGGTTCATCGCGTAGTAGGAGATGCCGGCAAGCCCAACGCGTCCGTTGCTCCACGGCTGCTCCGCGGCCCATTCGATGCAGTCGTAAAAATCCTTCGTCTCGCGTGGCGACCAGACATCGATGACACCGGGTGAACAGCCGGCGCCGCGCGAGTTGACGCGCACGCAGACATAGCCGTCCGGAACCCATTTCTCCGGATCGACTGCCTCCCAGGTCTGATATTTGTTGGTCGAGTTGGCGGCGACGTCGGGATGCTCGTCCACCATCTTTTCCCACTGCGCCGGGTAGCCTTCCTGGAAGGCGAGCCCTTTCGCGTAGGGGCCGTAGCTCAGGAGGACGGGGTAGCGGCCCTCCTCTATCGGGCCGTAGACATCGGCCTTGAGGACAAGACCATCGTCCATCGGAATCGGCACGTCGCAATCAATCCGCATCCCGTCGCGGATCATGCTCTTGGCTTCGTCTTTGGACTTGAGCATCGACGATTTACCCGGATTAGAGGTGCGTAGCCGTTGAAGCGGCTACCTGATCACGGGCGAGTGTAGGCTCAGCGCTCCGGCGAAGTCGTTGGCCGAAGGCCCAGCGGACGGCCGATTCTTTTGTGCACTCCGGCCAAAGCGCCGATACCCGTGGGCGCGCTCACTCCGCCGTCCAGCCTCCATCGACCATCAGGGAGGACCCGGTCATCAGCGCGGAGGCATCGGATGCCAGGAAGACCGCGGCGCCCATCACGTCGTTGACGGTGCCGAGGCGTCCGAGCTTGATCTTCGACACCACGCTTGCGCGAAACGAGGCGTCCGCGAGAAAAGGACGGGTCATCGGCGTCTCGATGAATGTCGGGCACAGCGTGTTGACCCGGATCCCGTAAGGACCAAGCTCGATCGCCATGACGCGCGAGAACCCTTCCATCGCCCACTTCGAGGCGCAATAGAGAGATCTGTTGGGGCCGCCGACGTGGCCCATCTGCGACGACATGTTGATGATCGAGCCCCCGCGCTTAGCCGCGACCATTTTGCCTGCCACCGCCTGCGCGGCAAAGTAGGCCGCCCGAACGTTCAGACCCATCACCGCGTCGAAATCCTCGACCGCGACCTCGACAAACGGCTTCGGCCGATTCGTTCCGGCATTGTTGAAGAAGACATCGTAGGGGTCGGCAGCCTCGACGGCCTTCCGGAACGCCGCAAGATCGGTGACGTCGAGGGCGACGGTATCCGCGCTCCATCCGCGTTCGCGCAGGGTCCCCGCCGCGGCCTCAATCTCCGCCGCGGTTCTTGCGCAAAGCGTGACGTGGGCGCCCGCTTCCGCGAAAGCCGTGGCGACGGCGAGCCCGAGGCCGCGCCCCGCTCCGGTGACGAGCGCCCGCCGCCCGTCGAGACGAAAGGATGGCGTTTCGGGCAGCTCGTTCTTCGACATCGAAGCCCTAGTCGGCAGCAACGCCGTAGGGGATATTCTTGCCGCCGTAGCGCCGAATCCTGAGATTGGCCTGTTCGGCATGGCCGACGAAGCCCTCAAGCATGCACAAGCGCGAGCAGTATTCGCCGATGCGCGCCGACGCCTCGTCGGTCAGAACCCGCTGATACGTGCACGTCTTCAAGAACTTGCCGACCCAGAGCCCGCCCGTGTAGCGCGCCGCCTTCATCGTCGGAAGCGTGTGGTTGGTGCCGATCACCTTGTCGCCGTAGGCGACATTGGTGCGCGGCCCGAGGAAGAGAGCGCCGTAGTTGGTCATCCGCTGCAGGAAGAAGTCCGGATCGCGCGTCATGACCTGCACATGTTCCGAGGCGATCCGATCGGCCTCCGCGACCATCTCATCCTCGCCGTCGCAGACGATGACCTCCCCGTAGTCCGCCCAGGATTTCGCGGCGATCTCCGCGGTCGGCAGGATGGTCAGGAGCCGCTCAACTTCCGCCATCGTCTCGCGCGCGAGCTTTTCGGAGTTCGTCAGCAGGATCGCCGGAGAGGTCGGTCCGTGCTCGGCCTGCCCGAGAAGATCCGTCGCGCACATCTCGGCGTCGACGCTTTCGTCTGCAATAACCAGCGTCTCGGTCGGGCCGGCAAGGAGATCAATGCCGACGCGGCCGACAAGCTGCCGCTTCGCTTCGGCCACATAGGCATTTCCTGGACCGACCAGCATGTCGACGGGCTTTATGCGCTCGGTCCCGATCGCCATTGCGGCGACTGCCTGCACACCGCCGAGGCAATAGATCTCGTCAGCGCCGCCAAGATGCTGCGCTGCAACGATGGCAGGCGCCGGCTCGCCGCGGTAAGGCGGAGCAGAGGTGGCGATGCGACCGACGCCCGCCACCTTTGCCGTGATCACCGACATATGCGCCGATGCCAGCAGCGGAAACTTGCCGCCGGGGACGTAGCAGCCGACCGAGTTCACCGGAATGTTCTTGTGACCGAGCAAGACGCCCGGTTGCGTCTCGACCTCGATGTCGCGGAGCGCGCTCCGCTGGTGCTCTGCAAAGTTGCGCACCTGCTCCTGCGCATAGCGGATGTCGTCGAGGTTGCTCTTGGAAAGACGCGCGAGACAGCCGTGTATCTCGGCGTCCGTGAGCCGATAGTCCTCCCGGTCCCATTTATCGAACCGTATCGAAAGCTCGCGCACGGCGATGTCGCCGCGCGCCTCGACGTCGGCGAGAATGCCTTCGACAACCGTCCTGACTTTCGCCGCGTCCTCGGCGCGCTGGGCCGCGTCGCGCCCCTTCTTCAGATACCTTGCCACTTCGAGTTGCTCGCCTACTTGATCGCCTGCGGATTGATGGGAGAACCTGCCGCGCCCGGAAGATGAAGCGGCGGAGCGGTGAAGAAGAACTCGTACACCTTGTCCTCCGCGCAGTCCGCGGCAAGCTCTTTCAGATAGAAGATCTCGCCCATCGAGATGCCGAGCGCCGGGATCACCACCCAGTGCCAGGGCTGGTTCGCATCGTCGGTCTCGTTGGGGCGGACCTCGCAGCCCCAAGTGTCGGCGCAGATCGCGGCGACATCCTTCTCCTTCAGCCAGTAGCAAGTCTCGAACGCAAGACCCGGCGCCGCGCCGCCGGCGTATCCGGCCCAATCCTTCTTCGCGAGGCAGCGTTCCTGATGACCGGTGCGCACGATCACGAAGTCGCCCTTCCTCACCTCCACCTTCTGCGCCTGAGCGCAGGCGTCGAGCTCCGCGTTCTTGATCGCATAGCCGTCGGGGAGTGAATCGACGCCCTTGAAGCGGGCGATGTCGAGGAGAACGCCGCGGCCGACCATCTTGTCGCGAACGTTCTCGATGCCGAGCTTCTTCGCGCCCTTAACGTCGACGAGCTTTGCGTCGTAGCCGTTGTACATCTTGTCATCGAGAAAGATGTGGCAGAGCGCATCCCACTGCGTGGAGGCCTGGCACGGCATGTTGATCGCATCGTCCGCGTAGCGGAGATAGGGATAGGGCGTGTCCTGATTTCCGGCTGCCGCATCCGTTCCCGTCGCCAGCATCGTGTGGATCGGGTTCCAGCGGCCACCGAAGAGACCCGACTGGATCGGCTCCTTGAGCGACAACCCGAGCGAGAAGACCTTCCCTTTCTTGATCAGGCCAGCCGCCGCGACGATGTCGGCGGGCGACACGTTGTTCAGCGTGCCGATCTGGTCGTCTTCGCCCCAGCGCCCCCAGTTCGAGAGCTTCTCCGCGGCCTTGTAGATGTCATCACGTTTGACGGACTTCGGCGTTGGAACGTCGTTCAACCCTTCCTCCCTTGCTCAAGCATTCGCTGTCCAGCGTCACTAAAAAACGCGCCAGCCAGGATCATCTACAGAATAATTCGTTGCGGGTGCTGATCTTCGCACGTTCCGTCGCCGAGCGACCATTACGTGTTCTGATGCCGGCCAGTGGATCAAATTATTTGTGACGGGCAGGTCGCGACGCGTACGCTGCCCGCGAGCGACGTAACACTGGAAACAAGTGTTCAAAGCCAGGGCGGTGCCTGCGAGGGACCGCCATCAATCATGCCCAGGAGGAAACGATGAGAAGCATTACCAGGAGGCGACTCCGTGACGCCTTCGGAACGGCTGCACTGATCCCGATTTTGGCTGCCGGATTGGTAACGTTCTCGGGAGCGAGCCTCGCCGCGGACATTACCCAGTCCGATAGCGACTTGGTGCCCTGCGGGACCTACGACGCCAAGAATCTCGACGCGAGGCCGATCCCCGATTCGATCGGCGGTCCGGGTCTTCTCGACTCGATCGCGAAGGACGGTTTCAAGACGTCGCCGAAGTCGTTCAGCGCGCCCGAGGATTTGCCGGCATCTTGGTACAACACGGTGAAGGTAACACCGGACCAGGCCAAACAGATCTGCGAGAAGAAGCTGACCGCGGTGTATCTTGACTGGGACGCGGTGCCTTACAACCTCGCGATGCGCAGCGGCGCCAAGGCTGTCTTCAGCGCGCTCGGGATCAAGATCCTGCAGTTCGGCAACTACAGCTTCAATGCCAACGGCATGGCCGGTGTGCTCACGGCGCTTCTTCCGCTAAAGCCAGACATCATAGTGACGGGCGGAACGGTCAACGCCGCCCAGTTCGGAGCGATTATCAAGCCCGCGCTCGATCAGGGCATCACGGTGACGACGTGGAGCCTGGGCACGCCAACGCTAAAGATCGGCCAGGATCAGCCGATCAAGGCGATGGTGACCTACGACTTCTACAATCTCGGCCTGCAAATGGCGGAGGCAGTCCACAGCACGTGGCCTGACGGCGCGAACTTTGGCTACATCCGCTGGATCAACGACGTGGATGCGATCCATGTCCGCGAGCAGGGACTGCTCGATGGGCTGAAGAAATACCCCAACATCAAGATCATCTCGAACGGCCCCGCCGATCCGAAGTCGGCCGGCGGCTATACAGACCCGAGCGCCGCGACGGCCTACACGCAAGCGTTCCTGACCGCGCATCCTGAAGTGAACGTGCTCTTCGCACCGTGGGAAGATTCCGCCGGCAATCGGCGAGGCCGCGGCAATCAAGGCACTTCATCTGGAGGACAAGGTGAAGATTGCCACCATGGACCTCGGCAATGCCGGCGCCCGCCAGGTGCGGACGGGTGGCGTGATCGCCATGGACATGGCCCAGGACGTCTATGACGGCGGTCGCCTGATGGCCATGACCGCGGCTCTTGCCCACATGGGCTGGAACAAGGACCACCCCTTCGTCATCGTTCCGACCTACCCGATCTCCAAGGCAACCAACATGGTCGAGGCTTGGGATTTCATGCACGGGCCGGAAGTCGCCTGCCCGGCCGGCGACTGCGCCGACTAATCCGGGCGGGGGCCGTTCAGCAGTGACGGCCCCCTCCTCTTTAGTGCCGTTGCGGTGCTATTGGATACGATCTCGGTCGGAAATACCGACCTTCGCGCCGGCGTCAGCCGGCGCCTCGTTCAGTTAGCCGGGCCCGCCGATGAGCGATCTCGCGAACGAAGGTCATTCGGAAGCTTCCACACAGGCTAGCCGCGCGCGAGCCATTTCAACGAACGCAGCGCGTGACGGCGAATGCGTTCTTGAGATGGAGGGCATCGGCAAGCGGTTCGGTCAGGTCTGGGTCCTGAAGGATGTCAACGTCGCAGTGCGGCGCGGCAGCATTCACGCCATCGTCGGGCACAATGGCGCCGGCAAGTCCACACTCATGAAGATTGCCCTCGGCGCCGAGACGCCGACCGAGGGGGAAGTGCACGTCGCCGGCAAGCGGCTCACGTTCTCCCGCCCGGCGGAGGCCCGCACGTTGGGTCTCGGCATGGTCATGCAGGAGCGCAGCCTCATCGGGACGCTGAGCGGCATCGACAACCTCTATCTGAATTCCGAGCACCTGAACGCCGCACGCTTCGTGAACGTGCGGAAGGAACGCGCCGAGGTCGCCGGCCTGCTCGAGGAACTGGGCATCCCGCGAGTGCTTCTCTCGACGGCGGTCTCCGACATGAGCACGATCGAGCAGGAGCTGATCGAGATCGCGCGCGCTCTGCGTCTCGGCAGCCAGATCCTCGTGCTCGACGAGCCGACGGCCCCGCTCGGCCGCGAAGAGATCACCAGGCTGTTCGGCGTGCTGCGGATGATCGCGGCAAGGGGGGCCGGCATCGTCCTGATCACCCACCACCTCGCTGAAGTGTTCGCCATCAGCGACGAGGTGACCTGCCTGCGCGAGGGAGAGGTCGTGCTCCAGTGCCCGACCAACGAAACGAACATGGCGGGCCTGATCGCCGCGATGCTCGGGCGCCGTCCGTGGGAAGGCGCGCACCTGCCGGACCACGGCACCCACCACGGCAAGAAACGGGTCGAGGTCGCCGCAGCCTCGTCGTCGCGGCCCGATTCCAGGGCCACCGTGACGGTTCAGAACCTGCGCGTCGGGGAAAAGCTCACTGACGTGTCTTTCGACGCGTTCCCGGGCGAGGTCCTCGGCATTGTGGGTCTTGCCGGAAGCGGCCGAACGACGCTGCTCCGCACCTTGTTCGGCGACGTCCGCCCGAACGGCGGCGAGATCACCCTTCGCGGAAAGCGCTACCGCCCGCGTTCATCTCAGGACGCCATGTCTCACGGCGTGTTTCTCATTCCTGAGGACCGCGGCGTGCACGGATTGATACTTTCCAAGTCGATCGCCGAGAACATTATCCTCGTCATCTTGCGTCGTCTTGTCGGCGGGTTAGGGTTTCTCCGGTTCTCCGAGGGCCGCGACCAGGCGCGCCAATTGATGAAGGTGCTCGATGTCCGCGCGACCGACGTCGATCAGACCGTCGGCGAGCTGTCGGGCGGCAACCAGCAAAAGATCGTATTGGCAAAAGCGCTTACCGTCGGCGCGGAGGTGCTCCTTCTCGACGAGCCGACATTCGGGGTCGATATCGGGGCGACCCACGAGATCATCGCGAACGTACGCGCCTTGGCGGAGAAGGGCACGACGGTACTCTGGGTCTCCTCCGATCTCCTCGAGGTGACGCATGTCGCCGATCGCATCATCGTCCTGCGCGACGGAATTGTTGGCGCCACGCTCGGCCCGGAGGATGCGGACGAGTTTACTGAGGACGCTTTAGTAGCAATGATGCAGCGCGGCCAGTTTCATGCCGTTGTGACTGCGGCCAAGGTTAGTCATGGCAGCTAGGGCAGAGGATGTGACCCGCTCAAAACCCGGTGGAAACCGGCTGTGGCTGCGCTTGCGCAGGTCAGTTGGAATGGTTGCTTGGGGCGCCTATCGGGGCGACAACCCAGGTCTCCTCATCGGGGCGATGCTCATCGTCATCGCCGTTTTCGCGTACCTGCTGCGCAACACGGGGTTCATGGCCCCGATCAACCTCCTAAACATCGTGCGCATATCCACCACCATCACCATCATGGCAATTCCGATGGTGTTCGTGCTGTGCGCCGGCGAGATCGACCTCTCCATCGCGTCGATCGTGCCGGTGGCGGCGCTGATCACCGCGGTGCTGCTCTCCTGGGACTACAACTTCCTCCTCGCCGCGCTGATCGGGGTGCTCTTCGGCACCGGCGTCGGCTTCCTGAACGGGCTTGCGGTGGTTTTCTTCCGCATACCGTCTTTCGTCGTCACGCTCGGCTCAATGGGCATCATGCAGGGCCTCGCGCAGGTCGTGACGAATGCGACCACGGTCTCGATATCGAACGACGCCTTCCTCTTCTGGTTTGGCAGCGGGTCTATCGGCCCGATCCCAATTCTCGCCTTCTGGTCGCTTGGCGGCTTGATCATCGGATCGACGATCCTCTCCAAAACGGCGGTGGGCCGCCGCGTGCTTGCCACCGGCGCGAACAAGAACGCAGCACGCTTTTCGGGTATCCGCACGGGGCGGATCAAGGTCGGCGTGCTTACCGCGACCGGTACTGCCGGCGCGCTCGCGGGCGTCCTCTACAACGGCCAATGGGCGGCCGCCAACTTCACGCTCGGCTCGAGCGATCTGTTGTCGGTCATTTCCGCCGCCATCATCGGCGGCGCGGCGCTTGAGGGGGGCAAGGGCACCGTCCTTGGCGCGGTCGTCGCCTCGCTGCTCGTCGGCACGCTCAACAATGCGCTCATCGTGATCGGCTTCGGGGCCCCTCAGCAGGTCATGGTTCAGGGCGTCATCGTCGTTGCCGCGGTGGTGCTCAGCTCGCGCGGCGGAAGACGCGCCCGCTGGAATTGGTTGGTGCGGCTCGAAGACGCCGAACATCGTCCGCAAGAATGAACTCTTCGTCCCGCGCGGCTTGGCTGGTTGCCGCGCGCGCCGAATAGGGCCGATCAGAATTCAAGCAGAGGAAGAGCCATGGCCGACCAAACGAAGAATGTCATCGTTACTGGCGCTTCGGGGGGAATGGGAGCGGCGGTCGTCCGTCAGCTCGCCGCACGCGGCGTAAACACGGTCGCCGTCGACCGCGATCACGGCAAGCTCGACCGATTGAAGAAGGAGCTCGATGGCGCGCCGGGCGCCGTCGATCCGGTGGTCGCCGACGTCGGATCGGCCGCCGACGTCGAAGCGTTCGTCAAGCGCGCGGTGGACCGCTTCGGGGGTCTCGACGGCATCTTCAACATCGCGGCTATCCTTGGAGAGTTCAAGCCGATCGCCGACTCCAGCAACGAGGGCTTCGATGAAGTGATCCGCATCAACACCAAGAGCGTTTGGCTCGGAATGAAGTACGCGATTCCGGAGCTGATCGCTCGCGGCGGCGGTGCCATCGTCAACACCGGGTCGTACCTCGCGTGGCACGGATGCGAGCTGCTCGGCCCTTACAACGCGTCGAAGCACGCGTTGGTCGGCCTGACCAAGACGGCAGCCATCGAGTACGGTCCGCACAACATCCGCGTCAACATCATCTGCCCTGGATCAATGGATACACCGATGAACGACGATACGGCCGCCGGCTTCAATCCCAAGGACCCGCAGGCCGGCCACAAGCAGCTCGCTGCCAACACCGTGACCGGTCGCGTCTCGATGCCCGAGGAGGTCGCGACCGTCGGCGTCTTCCTCTTGCTCGATGCGCCGATCCAGATGACCGGGACGATCGTTCCGGTTGACGGCGGTTACTCCGCGAAATGACGAGAAGCGCCGGCCGCTCGGGTGTCTGACCGCGCGCAAAAGTGCTGCTGATTGAAGAGGTAGAAGGACGATGAATACCGGTTCTCTGAGTGCGAAGGAGCCCGGCACTCGAACGGCCCGCGGGCTGTGGTTCACGGCAGCGCGCCGGGCGGAGCTCCTCGAGGAGCCGGTCAAGAAGCCGACCGGGACCGAGGTGACGGTCAAGGCGCTCGCGTCGCTGGTCAGCGCCGGCACCGAGATGCTGATCTACCGCGGCGAGCTTCCTGCTGAGGACGATCTTGGGCTTGAGACCTGTGCCGGCAACTTCGGGTTCCCGGTGAAGTATGCCTACCAGGTCGTCGGCGAGGTCATCGAAGCGGGACCCGATGCACGCTTCAAGCCCGGACAGATGGTCTTCGCGCGCCACCCGCACCAGGACTGCTTCACGATGCGAAGCGACACCTGGCTGATTGCGGCGGTGCCGGAGGGGCTTGCTGCCGAACGGGCGGTCTTCGTGAATCTGCTCGAGGTCGCGCTCACCTGCCAGCTCGACATTCCGGTCCGGCTCGGAGACTGCGTCGTCGTCTATGGGCAAGGCGTCGTCGGAAGCCTCGTCGCTCAGCTCGCACGCCGAACGGCGGGCAGGCTGATCGTCGTCGATCCGATCGCCGTTCGAAGGGCCTCCGCGGTCAAATGGGGCGCCGATGCCGCTGTCACGCCGGAGGACGCCGCCAAGACGATCGCCGAATTGAGCGAAGGCCGCGGCGCCGACATCAGCATCGAGGCGACCGGCGCGCCGAGCGCGCTGCAGGCGGCGATCGTGGGCACCGGGCAGGAAGGAACGGTTGCCGTGCTATCCTTCTTCGGCATGCGCAAGGTGCCGCTCATCCTTTCGCCGGAGTTCCACTACCGGCGTCTTCGGATGATCAGCACGCAGGTCAGCTCGCTTGGTTCTGGCCTTCAGCCGCGATGGTCAAAGGAGCGCCGCAACGCGGTCGCGTTCGATCTGTTGCGTTCCGACTGGCTCGTTACACCCGTATCGCACGAGCTGCCGTTCAGTCGCGCCCCCGAAGCCTATTCGATCCTCGACACGACCCCGCAGGACGCGATGGGAATCGTGCTCAGATACTGAAGTTTTGAAATTTGGCCGCGTGCGCCGGCGGAACCGTGCGGCCGCTGCCTAGCCTGCGATCCTGATCGCGGGTGCATTTCTCTGGGAGCCGGGAGCGCTTTCGCTCGCCGAGCGTGATGTCGTGCGCGCGCTTTCTAAGCCATGACAAGGGGTGTAAGCTTGAAACGCTCGGTCAACGAACTTGAGCCAACCTGCCGTGGGTGGTCGTCGTTGCGGCGCCAAGCCCGTGGCGATTGCTGGCAGGAAGAACGGGAAGAATGTGATGCGTTAGGGACGGGTTCGGGAACGCCAGAAATGCATATGACGGAGAGCATTCGCGATCTCAGGCTATTCGTTGCTGCATACGAGGAAGGGTCTTTCACTGCGGCGGCGGCCAGAGAGAACACGACCCAGTCAGGCGTGTCGCAGCACATGCACAAGCTTGAGGCTGGCTTCGGCGTGCAGCTTTTCACGCGCGGCGCCGGCTCGATCATGCCGACGCCCGCCGGCGAGATGTACTATCGGCACTGCATAGAGATTCTTCGCGCCTTCCAATCGTCGAAGGCGGACATGGCCGCATTTGGCGCCGGGCTCAGCGGCGAGATCCTCGTCGGACTGATGCCAACGCTCACCCGTTGCGCCCTTTCACCGGCACTCCTGGGTTTTGTCGAAGCCAATCCGAACGCCCGCGTCAGGGTCGTTGAAGGGTACAGCTCGACCCTGACCGAGCGTGTCAGCACCGGTGAGTTCGCGTTCGCCATCGTGCCGGCTTTCCAAACCCCCGTCGGTCTCCATTCGCGTCCGTTCCTTTCCACGCCCGAGGTGCTCGTCTCGGCGCGCCAATCGCCGCTGCGGCACCTGGCGCCGGTCAGATTGCGCGACCTGCCGCCCTTGAAGCTTGTGCTCCCGGGTCATGAGAATACGCGCCGGCGCACGCTCGAATCGCACATCCTCTCAAATGGCGGACGCATCAAGGCCATTCTCGAACTGGACGCCATGATGGGCACGCTCGATCTCGTCGCGAGCAGCGACTGGGCGACGATCCTGCCGGGCGTCATGATGGCGGCCGATCTCGACCGCGATCGGTTCAGCGTGAATCCGATCATCAATCCAACCCTCAGCCTCGAGCTCGTCCTGATCGAGCCCGCGCGGCTGCCGATGGATCCGACCGCGCGCGCATTTCAGCAGGTCTTGGAGAGCGCGGCCGTGAGCATGAACGCATGCTGGGCGAAGCTGATCGGCGAAAGCAAATCGCCGCGACACGCGCGGGCACCGATGGAAGCGTCGGCATAATCGGCGGCGCGCCCGCCGCTGGCCGCGATTGGCTCGAAATTCGCCAGTCCTCAGTTCTCCGCGACGCATAGCCGCGGGGACCGGTGAGCGAAGTCCGCCGCCTGTATCAGGATTCCTGATGCAGCAGTCCAGATAAACTCATTTCTGGACACAACAAAGCAGCGGTACTGTTTTTCCTCTGATCTACAGCTCGCGGTTAGCGCGACAATCATTCCATTTAGGCAGAGGAAACCAATGGGAGCGAATTTCGGCATTGCCGGTATGGACTGGCAACAGCGCGTCAACTGGGACCGGCTGCGCGAATACCGTATCGAGCGCGCGCGCACGATGATGAAGAAGCACGGGCTCGGCGCGCTATTATGCATGTACGACGAGAACGTGCGTTATATCACCGGCACTCTGACGCCCGGTTGGAACCGGCTGAAGCCGGGATTGCGCTACGCCATGCTTTGCGGCGACGGTCGGCCGATCCTTTTCGAGCAGGGCGACATCGGCATCCAGATCGAGCGCCACGTGCCATGGCTGCCGAAGGAGAATATCCGCCATTCCTTCGCCTGGATCAAAGGCGCGGCGGGCCCGGCTTCGACGCAGCAGGTGAGCAAGTTCACCAAGGCGGTGCTGCAGGCAATGAAGGACCACGGCGTCGCCGGCGAGCGGCTCGGCGTCGACTTCGTCGACATCAACATGATCGACATCTTCAAAGAGCACAAAATCAACTGGGTGGACGGCATGACGCCGATGATGGAGGCGCGCGCCGTCAAGAGCGAAGACGAGCAGGAATGCTTCCGCATCGTCGGCGCGATCGGCGACGCCACGCACTGGGAGTGCATGAAGTTCCTGCGCCCCGGCGTCACCGAGAACCAGGTGACCGCGCACCTGATGGAGTACCTCTACAACATTCCCGGCATGGAGGACGTCGAGGACGTCATCGTCTCGTCCGGTCCGAACACCTGGCCGAACTGGCGCAACTTCTCCGACCGCATCATCCAGCCGGGCGACATCGTGTTCATGGATTTGGCCGCGCTCACGTGGAACGGCTACAAGTCCTGCTACTACCGTACTCTATTGCGTCGGGAAGGAGCCGACGCAGGAGCAGAAGGACACCTACCAGACGGCGCTTACGTGGCTCTACGACTCGATCGGCGCGGTGAAGGCCGGTGCCACCACGCGCGACATCGCGCTCAAGTGGCCTTCGGCGATGGAGACCTGGGGCTACGAGGACGAGGATCAGGCGGCCGCCAATCTGTGGGGCCATGGACTCGGGCTCGCGCAATACGACCCGCCGGTCATCTCTCGCATCTGGTCGCTCGACCATCCGATCGAGATCCAGGAGGGCATGACATTCGCGCTCGAGACGCAGCACGGCAAGAAGTTCCGCTACGGCGTGCGCATTGAGGAAATGCTGATCGTGAAGAAGAACGACATCGAGATCGTGTCGAACTTCCCGGTAAAGCAGATCACGGTGGTCGACCCGCTGCCGGGCTACGGCGATCACGTGAGATGACAGTTGCCGTCCCCGCAGGGCCGCCCTCCCCGGCCCGCCGGAGGCGCAAGAGCGGGCGAGGCCGACACGATCCGGGCGGCCTCGCCCGACATAAATGACAAGAGCAGCAATCGAATAAGAGCCAAGAAGGCGCGCATGATGAAAGGGTTCATCCTCCCGCTCGGCGATGCGCTTGCGGCCGACGCGGACGAAGTCGGGCCGAAGGCGGCCAATCTTGCACGGCTCGCTCATGCCGGACTCCCGACGCCGGGCGGCTTTGCGCTGACGGCGACCGCCTATCGCCATCAATTGCGCCACCTCGGCATCGAGAACCTGGTTGGCGCCTACAACACGGCGGACGTTCCGACATCGCGCAAGCTCTCGGTGCAGATCAGGCTCGCGCTCTACGAGAAGCCGATCGCGCCGGAAATTCTTAAGCCGCTGCTCGCCGCATGGCGCGCGCAGCGACGCGAGGCGCCGCTCGGCGTGGTGCGCTCTTCGGCGCTCGTCGAGGACCGGGAGGGCGCCAATTTCGCCGGTCAGTTCGAGAGCTTTCTCGGGCTCGAGGACGAGACCGAATTCCTGACGACGGTGCGGGCATGCTGGGCGGCGCTTTGGACCTCGCACGCGCGCCGCTACATGGAAAATTACGGCCTGTCGCCGGCCGACACGGCGATGGGCGTCCTGATCCAGCCGCTCATCTCGGCGCGCGCCTCCGGCGGGGGCTTGAGCCAGACCGCCGACGGCGAAATGCTGGTGTCCGCCACGTGGGGGCTCGGCTCCGCGATCGCGCAAGGTGAAGTCGTCCCGGATCGCATCCAGCTCAATCGCGACGGCCGGGTGCTCGAAATGGAGGCCGGCCGCAAGGAGCACCTCGACCATTGCACGCACGGCCACGGAGCCGGATCGCGGGCGGTCCCGGCCGATCTCGTTTTCGAGGCGAGCCTCAGCGCCGAGCAGGCCGAGGCGCTCGGCGGAATGATGCTCACGGCGGAGAAGGTGTGCGGCGGCCCGGTGGAGATCGAGTGGGCGCTCGACGAGCGCGGCCTGAAGCTTCTGCAAGCGCGGCCGCTCCACGTCGAGCCCGCCCGCGTGCCCGACGAAATCTGGCTGCAGCATCCGGGCCTCAGAGGACATCCGGCTGGAATTGGCTGGGGTTCCGGGCGCAGCGTCGTCGTGCGCTGCGAGTGCGAGCTTGCGCGCGTCGCGCCGGGCGACATCCTGGTGACGCGGGTGGCCGGCCCGGCACTCGGCCAGGTGTTGCCGCGCGTTGCCGGACTCGTCACCGAGCTCGGCGGCTCGACCTCGCATCTTGCGTCGCTCGCCCGCGAGCGCGGCATCCCGATGGTGCTTGGCGTGATGGGCGCCACAAAGAAGATTCCCGACGGCTCACAGGTGGCTGTCGATGGGGTCGCAGGGATCGTGCGGTGGACCAGCTGATGCAGCCGCCGGTACGTGCCGTCGATGCAGTCGGTGGGCCGCGAAAGGCGCTTCCGTCGTGAGCACTCTGAAAGTCGCGATCGCCGATAGCCCGTTCCCGTCACTCGATCCGGTCGAGAAGGCGCTCCGCCCGCTCGGCGCTGATCTGCATATGTCCAAAAGCAGTGCGGCCGGCGACATTCTCGCCGTGGCACACGACGCCGATGCCCTGATCGTGTGCTACGCCAAGATTCCGGGCGACCTGATCCGCGCGCTCACCCGCTGCAAGGTCATCGGAAGAACGGGCCTCGGCGTTGACAACATCGACTTGCCCGCGGCGCGCGACTGCAAGATCACCGTCACCTACGTTCCCGACTATTGCATGGCGGAAGTCTCCGACCACGCTATGGCGCTGCTCCTTTCTCTGGCCCGCAAGGTCGTCGTCGCGAACGCGACGGTTCAGGCCGGCCGTTGGGCGATCGCCGCGGTCGTGCCGATCCACCGTCTGGCGGGCCAGGTGTTGGGTCTTGTGGGCTTCGGCAATATCCCGCGCACGCTTGCGCCGAAGGCCAAGGCCTTCGGCCTTCGCGTTCTCGCCTACGATCCCTTCGCGGCGGCGGATGCGTTCGCTTCTGCCGGAGTCGAGAGCGTCGGTTTCGACGCGCTCCTCGCCGCGTCCGACTTCGTTTCAATTCACACGCCGCTGACGCCGCAGACGCGCGGGCTGTTCGACACAAGCGCCTTCGCGAAGATGAAACCGGGCGCGCTCTTGATTAACACGGCGCGCGGGCCGCTTGTCGACCAAGGCGCGCTGATCGAGGCCCTCGATTCCGGCCGGCTCGGTGGCGCCGCGCTCGACGTGGTCGAGACGGAGCCGCTGCCGAAGGACTCGCCGCTTCTCGGGCGCGCCAACCTCATCCTGACTCCGCACACGGCGTTCTATTCGGTGGAAGCGCTCGAGGAGCTGCAGACAAAGGCCGCCACCGACGTGGCGAGCGTCCTCTCCGGGAAGCCGCCGGTCTACCCAGCTACATAGCGGCGCCGAAGAGATAGAAAAGAAATCAGCGTTCGTTGAGACTGCTGCTCAAGGACCTATCCGCCGTCCCATTGCAGAATGTAGAGGCCGGCATTGTAGTCGGTGAGGTACATGAGCCCGTCGGGCTGGACGTAGACGTCGACGGAATGAAGCACCCGCTTGATGTCGGTGCGATGATCGAACCAGCCCGTCGGCGGCGGCGGCACGAAATAGCCGATTTCCACCGGACGGAACGGGTTCTTGATGTCGAAAATCCTGAGCCCTGCGTTCTGGTAGGTGGCGAACACCACCTCTGAGCTGACGAAGGCGTCCGGCCGGTTCTCCCAGAGGTTATGCGGGCCGAAGGCGCCGCCCTTCGCAACATAGTCCTGATCGAAGGGGATCGGCATCGTCGCGATCGAAACAGGATTGTCGTGCGCGCGGATGTCGAACACCCAGGTGTGCTTCATCGGCTCGACCGAGATGTCATCCGCCGCCTCATCGTCGACGATCAGGAGGTCGCGGTCGAGGAGCGGCAGCGCAGTATGCGTGTTACCCCCGAAAGGCGGGCACCAGTTGCGGTGCGCCAGAAGCTTCGGCGCCGCCTTGTCCTTGACGTCGAGCAGCGTCACGCCGCCGTTTCGCCAGGCCGCGCAGGCAAGATCGCCGGAGACGATCGCGTGATGCAGCGCAACGCGACCATTGAAATCGTTGGTCTCGCCGCCCGCCTTCCACATGCCGGGCAGCCACCACCGGCTCACTTCCCGCGGCCGCGTCGGGTCCTGTAGGTCGATGATCATCAGGATGTGGTCCGTGTAACCGTGGAGCAACGCGGTCGCGTAGACGTAGCGCTCGCCGACCCACCAAAGCCGATGGAAGCCGAAACCATCGACCGGCATGAAACCGATCGGCCGCGGCTTTGCCGGATTGGTGATGTCGTAGACGCGGAGCCCGCCGGAATAGTCAACGCCGTTCTTGCCCGTGAGCTTCGGGTCGCTCAGGTCGAGCGACTGGCCGTAATAGTCCTTCACCTGCAGCTTGAAGAAGTCGAACTCCTCGATGACCAGAAGAAGATCGCCGAACGCCTGGCCGTGGATCGACCATGAACGCGGGTGCACCGGGAGGAAATTCACCGGTTTCGGCGCGCGCGGATCGCGCACGTCGATGACGGTGACGCCGCCGCTGAAGGGATGGAAGACAAAGGCGTGGCCCTTGTTGACCATGACTTGCGCGCCATCGGAGCGTCCGCCCTGGTCGGAATAGCCGACGCAGCTGACGTTCCTGGCGCTCTCGGGCTTGCGCGGGTCGCTCATGGCTCAGCCATTATGCCTGGAGTGCTTCCGCGGCCGGCGCGCGAACGACGTTCAGAAGCGGCCTTCCGTCCTTGAGGCGGGCAATGTTGTCAGCGAAGACCTTCGTGCGGCGCACCCAAACTCCGTCCGTCCAGGCGGCGGAGTGCGCGGTCATCCGCACGTTCGGAAGGCTGGCGAAGGGAAGGTTGGCGGGTTCGACCGGATCGTCGATCGTCGCCGGATACCGAAACCAGGTGTCGAGCACGGCGTCGGCAATGACACCGTCCCTCAAGGCTTCGTACAAGTCCTTCTCCACCGCGATCTCCGCGCGGGCGATATTGATCAGAAGCGCGGAGGGCTTCATGCGGCCAAGCTCGCGCGCGGAGATCATGCCTCGGGTCAAGTCATTCAAAGGACAGGCGAGCACGACGAAATCGGACTTCGCCAGAAGCTCTGAAAGCCGGTCGGACGTGCCAAGCCAGTCCACGTTCGGCTCGTGCTCGCGGCGGGTTGCGGTCGTCGCCATCACGCGCATGTCGAACGCCTTCGCGCGGCGTGCGATAGCGCGGCCGATATGTCCGAGGCCGATGAGGCCCAATGTGAGCCCCGCGATCTCCCCGTGCGGCACGCGATTGAAATAGGCGTCGGCCCAGCCGCGTTTTGAGATCTCGTTCGTCAGCGCACCAAATCCGAGTCCATGGTCCAGGATCGCCGCAAACACGTATTCCGCGATCGGAGTTTCGTGCTCGAAGGCGTTGCACACCCACGGCTCGCCTGGGAGCGCGGAGAAGTCGATCTTGTCCGTTCCGGCTCCGGGGAGCTGCAGCAGCCGAAAGCGTGCGCGGCTCGAATCCTTTGCGGCGAAGCGCGATGCGATCAGGACGTCTATGTCGAAGGGCCGTGCGGTCTCAACCGGGATGTCGACGAACTCATCGCCCGGGAGCAAGGCCTCGAGCCGTTTCCGTTGCGTGGCGGCGATGTCCCAGAGCGCAATTCGCATGCATCACCCACTCGCCCCGGCGGCAGAGGCGCCGTAGCGCGGCGCCTCGCTGGCTTCCGCAAGGATTCGCTCGATGAGCGCTGCAAGCTCGGCTTCCTCGCCTGCGGAGAGGTCGACAAGTGGCGGACGCACGCGGCCGGCCGACCGGCCGACGATTCTGAGCCCTGCCTTCATGATTGAGACAGCGTAGCCTTTCTTGCGGCTGCGGATCGCACTGAGCGGTACGTAGAAATCGCGGAGAATGCGCTCGAATGTGTCTCGGTCGTTATCGCGGACGGCCTGGAAGTATCGCGTGGCAAGCCCCGGAAGAAACGTGAAGACTGCCGAGGTGTAGCTGCGGATGCCGATCGCGAAGCATTGCGGCACGATCATCTCGGCGGTGGGCACGCCGTTGATCAGCACCAGCCGGTCGCCGGCCTGCTGTTTCAGGATCGTCAGCGCCTCGAAGTCGCCGGTGCCGTCCTTGAGCGCGATCAGGTTCGGGCAGGTCTCGGCAAGGCGAAGCGCGGAACCCGGCGCAAGAACACCGTTCCCCCGGCTGTAGACGATGACGGCAAGCGAGGTCGACCGGCAGACCGCCTCGACGTAGGCCGCAAGCCCCTCCTGTTCGGAGCCGACGAGATAGGGCGGAAAAAGAAGAACCGCCGCGGCGCCCGACTCCTCCGCGCTCCGCGCCATGTCGCAAGCGATCGCAACGCCGAACCCAACCCCGGCAACGACCGGAATCTCTGGCGTTGCTGCGACCGCGGCGCGGATCAGGACCTCGTGCTCCGCCAGCGACAGCGAGAAAAGCTCGCCAGCTCCGCCTGCCGCAACGATCGCACAGGGGCGATGCCTCGCAAGCTCGACCAGATGACTTTGAAACTTCTCGGCGTCCACGGCCCCCCGCTCATCGAAGGGCGTCGCCGGGAAGGCCAGGATGCCTTCCGATATCCGCCGCTTCAGAACTTCTCGGGCTGGCGTCACGTGCTCAATCCGCTGGCTTGAGAGGATGTCCCATTGAATGGGACACGCTCTCATCAAATGAGACGGTAGACAGCGCCAGGCGGAGCGTCAAGGCAACGTGCCGCGCACGAAGCCGAGCCGCTCGGAGATCGCCTTGGCTGTCTCCGTGACCAGGCCGCCGATGCGATCGATCTGCGGCAAAACACGCTCCGCCGGTCCCGATACGCTGATCGCCGCGACCGGCTGTCGCCGATGGTCGAAGACCGCCGCCGCGGTGCACGCAAGCGTCGCCTCGAATTCGCTGTGATCGATCGCATAGCCGCGACTCTTGATCTCGGCGATCTCGCGTTCGAGCGCGACGGCGCTGGTGATCGTGCTGTCGGTGTATCGCTTGAGAGAGACGCGACCGAGAAGCACGCGGCGCTCCCTGTCGTCCATCGCCGAGAGAAACGCCTTGCCGACGGCGCTCGCGTGCATCGGGCGGTGCGAGCCGAGCCGCGAGCTGATGGTCACCGACTGCGGACCCTGCTCACGGTAGAGCAGCACCATGCTGTCGGCGTCGAACACCGCGAGGTTGACGGCCTCGCCCGCCATTTCGAGCAGGAGGCGCAAGAGCTCCGGCGCAACCTGCATCACGTCGGTCGACTGGAGCGCCACGACGCCGAGCTGCACCGCCTCGCGCCCGAGCCGCCAGCGGTTGGTCGTGCTGTTGACCTCCAGGAATCCGAGCTCGTGCAACCGCTCGGCGATCCGGTAGGTGGTCGAGCGGCTGAGGCCAACGGCAACTGCAACCTCCGGAATCGTCGCCTCCGGCGAGCGCTTGAAGAACTGCAGGATGGAGAGGCCCCGCTCAAGCGTTCCAATCGGCGCTTCAGGAGCGGGCTCGACCGACTTTCGTCTGGGCAATTTGGGCAAAGGCGCAGCAAGCGATGCAGGTTTCGCCGCCAGACTCGCCGTTCGCTTTGCCCGGGTCAAGGATCACATGTCCATGTTTTCTAAGGATCGTGCCGGCGCAGGCAAGCCCGCGCCGGCGCTTCTGAAGCTCTCGCCTATTGCACGCCCCAGATCTCTTTGTAGTGCTCGCGATAATTGTTCGACGGCTCGAAGCGGTTCTTGTCGCCACCGTCGGCGTCGACGTTGTCCTTGGTCACGAGGTGGACCTTGGTCACGAAGCCCGAAGGAGGCTGCCCGTTGAAGGCGCGGTTCAACTCGTCGACCAGTTGCCAGCCGTGCATCACCGCCGGCTCGGGGACGGTCGCGACCTGATACTGGCCGTTCCGAATGCGCTGATAGGCCGATTCGCTGCCATCACCGGCGGCGACCAGATGCGGTGGCGCGCTGGGATCGATGCCGGCGGCCTTCAGCGTCGGCACGGCAAAATCGAAATACACCTCATTGAACGTGAGGATGTAGCCGAGATTGCTGCCAAAGCGCTGGAGCAGCGAGCTGATCAGCCCGGGCGTGCGCTGCGGAACCTCGCCGAAAGGCGCGTTGTCTTCGGAGAGAAGCTTGCAGCCGCTGCACTCGGCGATGGCCTTCTCGATGCCGTCGCTCTTCGTCACCACGATCGGATATTGCCGGTCGCTGATGACTTCCGCCTGCGCCGTCCCGTTGGAATCGACGACGGCGTATTCGCCGGCGGTGTAGGCGATATCCCAGGGATCGGTGCCGACATTGGTGAAGACCTTGGGATCGGCGACCGGGCCGGGCTTGTCGGTGGCGTGCCAGCCGATGACGACGATGCCGGCGTCGTTCGCCTGCTGGATCAGGCTCTTGTTGTTCTCGATCGAGACCGAGCCGAGGATGATCGCGTCGGGCTTCAGCGCGATCGCCTGGGCGAGCGCGTCGGCACCGCCGGTCGCGGTGCCCTTGCCGTCCATCAGCGTGAACTTCCAGCCGAGCACCTTCGACGCTTCCTCCGCGCCGCGCGCGGAGTCGGCGTTGCCGCTCGAGTTCTGGGTGAGCGACACGTAGACGATGGACTTGTCCTTGGCGGCCTTCGGTCCGGTGGTCGGGCCGTCCCACGTCGTCTGCGGACCGACCGAGCGGGCGATGTCCGCCTTCATGCGGTCGAGAACCTCGTCCGCGAAGGCGGCGCTCATGAGCGTGGTGGCCGCAAGCGCGGCGACGGCACCCGAGAGCAGATGCTTACGTAAACCTGTTCATGCGAATTCCTCCCTTCCTCAACCCAAACACTTGTGAAGACGGTTCTCTCCATCTCTTCTTGCTTCACCGCTTGCGCCGGCGAGCGG
The DNA here is from genome assembly GCA_963761005.1 of uncultured Alphaproteobacteria bacterium. Lineage (GTDB taxonomy): Bacteria > Pseudomonadota > Alphaproteobacteria > Rhizobiales > Afifellaceae > DASWJZ01. Next base: position 56,810 of record CAVXFK010000002.1, on the reverse strand, counting down.
CGTAGCCTGCCAAGCCGACGGAGATGATCAGGGCGGCGCCCTGGAAGATCGGCTCGGCGAAGAACGAGTTCCCAAGCTGCTGCAGCCCGGCGATGCCGACGGCGAGCACGAGCACAGCGATGATCGTGCCCCAGGCATTGACGCGACCGGGCCTGACGGTCGTCGCGCCGAGCAGCGCGCCGACGAACGCCGGCAGCAGAAATTCCGGACCGACCGAGCTTTGCGCCACCTGCAGCCGCGCGGCGAGGAGCACGCCCGCCAATCCGACGACGAGGCCGCTGCACACGAAGGCGCCCATCACCAGCCGCCGCGCGGGAACGCCGGTCAGCTCCGCCGCCCTGCGGTTCGAGCCGATGGCATAGAGATGGCGCCCGACCGGCAGATGCTCGAGGCAGACCCAGGCGAGGATCGCGACCGCTGCGACCATGTAGGTCGGGAGCGGAATCGAGAAGAGCTTGGCATCGTTCAGGTCGGCGAAGGCGATCGGAACGTTGCCGACGAGCTGCGTGCCGTTCGTGTACCAGGAACCGACACCATAGAGGATGGTGCCAACGCCGAGCGTGGCGATGAAGGAGTCGATCTTGGCGTATTCGACCAGCGACGCCGTTGATCCAGCCGATCAGGCCGCCGATCCCGATCGTCGCGATCACGACGAAGGGCCACGGCAGATAGAGGTCCGTCAGAAGGCCCATCGCCGTGATGTGCATGAGCCCGACATTGTAGGCGATCGAGAGATCGTAGTTGCCGGTCGAGATCACGATCATCTCGGCCATGGCGAGAAGCGCCACGGTCGTGTTGTTCCCGAGGATCGCGCGGAAAGTCTGGGTGCCGGTGAAGGTCTGCGGCAACAGGAACGAGAAGACGATGACGAGCGCGAAGCCGAAGACGAGAAGCCCGTGGACGGAAAGAACGTGGAGGACGAACGCCTTCGCACCGCGTCGTTCCGGCGTCGCCGGTGGCTCGTGCGGCGGCGCGATCGGCGGCATCTCGACCGGCCGCTCGTCCTTCAGGTCGCAGTTGCGGCTGGCGGTCATTGCAGCGCCGCGCTCTGTGTCTTGGCGACCGCCGCCGCCCCACTCACGGCGTGGGTCAGCGCGGCAACGCTCAGATCAGGACGCGATATCTCCGCCACGATCCGCCCGCGGCTGAAGGCAAGCACGCGGTCGCAGATCTGCGCGAGCTCGTCCAAGTCCGAGGAGATGATGATCGACGAAGTGCCGGCCGCGGCGTCCTCGGCCATCATCCGGTAGATTTCCGACTTCGCGCCGAAGTCGACGCCGATCGTCGGCTCTTCGAGGATGAGGAGCTTGTAGCGGCGACCGGCCCAGCGGGCGAGTACGACCTTCTGCTGGTTGCCGCCCGAAAGGGTGGAGATGTCGCGCTCCGGATCGACCGGGCGCACGTCGAATTTCGCCAGGATATCCCGCGCGGCCGTCCGCTCCTTGCTGCGGCTCTTCAGCCGGAACGATTTGTGGCCGAAGTTCAACGGGTTGAGGAAGAGGTTCTCCTTCACGGTCAAGGTGCCGGCGAGCGCCTCCTCGGCGCGCTTTCCCGTCGCGAAGCCGAGCCCGGCCGCAATCGCGGCCGCCGGCGCGTCGATCTTCGCCTCGACACCGTTGATGCGGACGACGCCGGCGTCGCGGTTGAGCACACCGGCGATCGCGCGCCCTACGACCTCGTGCCCCTGCCCTCTCAGCCCCGCCAACCCGACGATCTCGCCGACGCCGACATGAAAGTCGATCGGCCCCACCGTGCCGGCGCGAAGCCCCTCCACCTCGAGCGCAGGCACGCCCCGCCGCTTCTTGCGCGACATCAGGAGCGCCACCGGCGCGCGACCGACGATGTCGGTCACGAGCTGCTCAGGCGACAGCGTGACAGGCCGATAGACCGCGACCGTGCGCCCGTCGCGGAGCACCGTCACCGCGTCGGCGATCCGGAAGACCTCGTCGAGGCGGTGCGTGACGTAGATGACGCTGGCGTTCCGTTCGCGGACCCTGAAGAGCACGTCGAAAAGCCGGCCGACGTCAGCTTCAGGCAAGCTAGCCGTCGGCTCGTCAAGCACCAGAAGCTCGACCTTTTCGACGAGCGCGCGGGCGATCGCCACGATCGATTTCTCGGCGCGCGTCAGCTCGCTGACCGGCCGGTCGAGCGGCAGCGGCGAACCGAGGAACTCGAGAGCCTCCGCCGCGACGCGGTTCACCGCCTTCCAGTCGATGAACTTCCACCGCCGCGGATACCCATAGCCCATGGCCATGTTCTCGCCGACGCTGAACGTCTCGATCAGGCCGAGATCCTGGTGGACGAAGGCGATGTGGCGGCGCACCAGTTGCTGGTCGCGCGGCCGGCCGGCGATCCTGATCTCGCCCGCATCGGCGGTGTGGACGCCGGCGAGCACCTTGATCAGAGTCGACTTGCCGGCGCCGTTCGCACCGAGGAGTGCATGGATCTCGCCGGGCAGGACGGAGAAGTCGACATTGCGCAGCGCCTCGGTCCCACCGAAACGCTTGCAAAGCCCACGGACCTCTAAAAGCGCGTCCCCGCCCCGTGTCATCTCTAATCCCATTCACTGGGACAACATTTCACTAACTGAGACTATTGGGGGGCCCGTGAGCCGTCAAGTTCGAGGTCACAATGGAACGCCGGCGAGTTGGTACTGGCCCTGCGCCACTGCATTCACACAGGCGCTTTCATCGAAGCGCGTTGGTTTGCCGCTTGTTCAATGGAAGCTGTGCCGAAGCGCGCGGCGGCTGACTGCCGACCGAGCGCAAAACAGTCGGTGCTTGACCGAGGGAAGCATCGCCCGCAAGGTCAGGGGAGTCTCCTGAGAACCCGGGTGGTTGGAGAGTCGCTCATGTCGGCCAATCGCTGGCGACGGTTTGCGGATTGGGACGAGCGGCCGCTCCGGCTCGACATGTTCGCCGTGGAGGATGCCGACAACGGCTTCGCGGCGTTCAACAGCCCGCACGATCCAAAGCCCGGAATCGCCATCGAGGACGGCCGCATCGCCGCGATGGACGGCGTTGCTGCCGCCGAGTTCGACATGATCGATGTCTTCATCGCGCGCTACCACATCGACCCCAAGGTCGCGCCGGAGGCGATGGCGATCCCCTCGCCTCAGATCGCGCGCATGCTGGTCGACATGAACGTGCCGCGCACCGAGCTCGTGCGCTTGGCCCACGGCATGACGCCGGCGAAGCTGGCGGAGGTCGTCGCCGAGCTCTCGGCGATGGAGATTGCCTTCGCTTATTCGAAAATGCGGGCGCGCAAGACTCCCGGCAACCAGGCGCATGTGACGAACGCCAAGGACGATCCGCTGCAGCTTGCGGCCGACGCGGCGATCGCGGTGGCGCTCGGGTTCGACGAGATCGAGACGACGATGCGCGTCTCGCGGAATGCTTGGTCGAACGCGCTTGCCTGCTGCGTCGGCGCAGCGGTCGGCCGCGCCGGAACGTTGTTCCAATGCTCGAGCGAGGAGGCGGAGGAACTGCAGATCGGCATGGCCGGCTTCACCTCCTACGCCGAGACGGTGTCCGTCTACGGCACGGAGCGCACCTTCATCGACGGCGACGACACGCCGTGGTCGAAAGCCTTCCTCGCCTCCGCCTACGCCTCACGCGGCATCAAGATGCGCTGCACCTCGGGCGCCGGCTCGGAGCTACTCATGGGCTTCCATGAGTCGAAGTCGCTGCTCTACCTGGAAGCACGCTGCCTCTGCCTGCAGCGCGGCATGGGCGTGCAGGGAACGCAGAACGGCGGCGTCGATGGCGCCCCGCTGACGGCGACCGTGCCCGGCGGCATACGCGAGCTGATGGCGGAGAACCTTCTCGCCGTCTGGCTCGATCTCGAATGCGCAAGCGGCAATGACGCGCGCTCGACGGAGTCGGAGATTCGAGTCGGTGCGAAGATCCTCCCTTTTCTGATCGCCGGCTCCGACCTGATCTGCTCCGGCTTCGGATCGATCCTGAAATACGACAACTCCTTCAACCCCTCGCTTTTGAACGGCGAGGAGCTGGAGGATTTTCTGGTCCTGCAGCGCGACTTCGAGGCGGACGGAGGGCTGACCCCGATCCTAGAAGATCGCGCCCTCGATCTGAGGCGCCGGGCGCTCGACGCGCTCTCCGCGGTGTTCGAGGAGTTGGCGCTCGGAGTGCCGACCGCGGCGATGAAGGCGAGCGTTCTCACCGCCTCAGGCTCGGATGAGACCGAAAGCTACCGGCCGCGCGATGTCTCGCTGATCTCCGAGGAGATCAAGGCGCGCTGCATCAACGTCGTCGACGTCATCAAGGCACTTGCCAAGCGTGGCTTCCAGGAGGAGGCGGAAAGTCTGCTCTGGCTCGTGAAGCTCAGAATCTCCGGTGACTATCTGCAGACGTCGGCGGTCATCCGCGACGGAAAAGTCCTCTCCGCCGTCAACGACCCGAACGACTACCTCGGCCCCGGTACCGGCTACCGTCTCACCGAGGCGCGGCGCCAGGAGATCCACGCGATCCGTGACGTGCTCGACCGCGAGACGGTGCTCTCGCAGGAGGAAGAGTTCGCGCGTTACGCCGCGTCCGACATCACTTTCAGAACGATGGGACCCGCGAAGGTCGGAACCTCGCCGACGGAAGTAGTGATCGGCGTCTCGCCTGCCTTCGGCATCAAGTTCTTCCGCACGCTCGGCGGCATTCCGCTCGCCGAGCTCCTGCAGGGACTCGTCGAAGGGATCGAGGAAGGCGGCGCTGCCGCGCGGATCGTGCGCATGCTGCATACCGCCGACACTTCGTTCCTTGGCCTGAGCGCGGCGCGGCTTGCGGGCTCCGGCGTCGGCATCGGCATCCAGGCGAAGGGCACCGCGGTCATCCATCAGAAGGACCGCCTCCCGCATAACAATCTCGAGCTCTTCTCGAACGCGCCGATCACGACGCTCGCGCACTATCGCGCGCTCGGGAAGAACGCGGCGCACTATGCACGCGGGAAGTTGCCTGAGCCGGTCGTCGTGCCGACGCGCGGCGAGGCGATGGGCGCGCGCTACCACGCGCGCGTGGCGCTTCTTTATGCGATCGAGACGTCGCTCGTCGTCGACGGCGCCTCGCCGGAAGAGATCGCAGTCAGCTATGCGGGAGCGCCGAAATGGGCGAGCGCACGCTAGGCGTCGCCGACTACCCGCTCGCCGAGAAGCGTCCGGAGCTGATCCAGGGCCGGCGCGGCAAGGCGCTCGACGAGATCACGCTCGACAAGCTCCTTGCCGGCGAGGTGGCGCTCGAAGACCTTCGCATCACGCCCGCCGCACTCCGCATGCAGGCGGAGGTCGCGCGCGCTGCTGGCCGGCCGATGCTCGCGGCGAACTTCGAGCGCGCGGCGGAGCTGGTCGACGTGCCGCAGGATTTCATCATGGCTGTCTACGAGCTGCTCCGCCCGGGCCGCGCCAAGGACAAGGCGCCGCTCCTCGAAGCGGCCCGAAAATTGCGAGAGGAGCACAAGGCGGAGCTGATGGCGCGCTTCGTCGAAGAGGCGGCCGCTGTCTACGAGCGGCGCGGCCTTTTTACCTACCGCTTTTGATCCCGGTCAGGTCGGGGACGCAGGAATCGATGAGCTGGAAGACCGCCTATCGCTCGATCTACTACCGCGACGCCCCAGAGCCCCCCGATTTTGTGCTGAAGCCCGAGGAGACGGCACTCCTCGTGATCGACGTCCAGAACACCTATCGCAAGCGGCCCGACCGCGGCTCGCTCCCGCCCAAGGAACAGGAGACGTACGATCTCTGGACGCCCTTCTTTGAGCGCATGGAGACGCTGCTCGTTCCAAACACGCGCGATCTTTTGACCCGCTTCCGCGCGAAGGGCGTTGCGTGCCTTTTCGCCCGGATCGCGAGCCAGACCCGCCACGGGCGCGAGCGCTCGTTGAGCCATCGAAAGCCGGGATGGAACGACCTGCTCCTGCCGCGCGACGACTGGGACTCGCAGATCGTCGACGAACTGAAGCCGGTCGGCGACGAGATCGTCGTCGAGAAGATGACCGACAGCGCGCTGACGGGAAGCAATCTCCGCCTGCTGCTCCATAATCTCGGTATCCGCAACGTCGTGTGCTGTGGCGTCTTCACCGACCAGTGCGTCTCCTCCACGGTCCGGAGCCTCGCCGACGAGAGCTACAACGTGATCGTCGTCGAGGATTGCTGCGCCGCCGGGTCCGACGAGCTGCATCACAAGGAGCTTGAGATCATCAACATGATCTACTGCCAGGTGATGTCGTCGAGCGAGCTGAAGACGATGATGCGGCTCAACTGACGGTCCAGGACGGCTTGGCGGCGCACGCCCAGGCTGCAAGCGCCCGCAAATGCAAAGATAACGTCGGCTGTCGCTATTGCCGCACGCGGCCCGCCATGCATCACTTCTGGCAAGGATTTTGCTTTTCTGCCGAAGAGCGAAAATGCGGCGCAACGTCAGCGGAAGCGGGAGATGACAATGACAAGACAGGGGATCACGCGGCGCACTTTCATGGAGCGGTCGACGGCCATGGCGGCCGCCTTTGCGACGGGCGCCTTCGGGTCGGCCGGCAGCGCGCTTGCGGCGCGCGAGAAGGAGCTGAACATCCTCTGCTGGGAGGGCTACAACTCAGCTCAGGTGCTCGATCCCTTCCGCGCCATGAAGAGCGCGACCGTCAAGGCCGAGTCGCTCACCAACGACCCGACGATGATCAACCGGCTCAGAGCCGGCGAGATCAATGTGTGGGACCTGATCAATGTGAACAATCCCTGGGCGCGGAAGGTCATGTATCCGGAGGGGCTGATCAAGCCGCTCGACCGCGCGAAGATGGAGCCCTATTTCTCGAAGATGCTGCCGATGTTCGCGCCGCCCTATCACTGGGCGATGAGCGACGACGGCAAGGAGCTGCTCGGCATGTGCCAGCGCTTCGGCCCCTACTCGTTCGTGGTCAACACCGACAAGATCAGCCGCGCGACCGCCGAGGACCAGGGGTGGGACCTCTGGAACGATCCGGCCAACGACGGAAAATACGGTATCCTTGAATTGGACGACTGGAACGTCTTCGACATTTGTCTCATCTCGGGCTTCGACCCCTTCGTCGAGCACACCGACGACCAGGTGGCGAAGTTCACCGACACCGCGAAGCGCGTGTTCAAGGGCGCGAAGCTCGTCGGCGACATTGCCACCATGAACCAGGCGTTCGTGGCCGGCGAGATCGACTTCCACATGACCGGCGGCACTTACAGCGCCTCGCCCGCGCGCGCCGACGGCTACAAGAACGTGCGCGGCATCACGCCGAAGAAGGGCCCTATGGCCGGCGGCAAGGGTGGCGTCTCGTGGATCGAGGTCACATCGACCGTGAACAATCCCGACCTCTCGCCGCTCGCGGTCGAGTTCCTGCAATATGTGCAGGATCCGAAGACGGCACACGTCGTCGCCTTCGCCGAGGGCACCTTCAATCCGGTGGCGCAGATGGCCAATCCGGAATGCTTCAACCTCTTCACCGCGGACGAGCTCGACGCGATCCAGTGGGACAGCCTGGAAGAGGAGATGACGGCCTCGATCGAGTACGACATTGTCCCGGACTACGACAAGCTGCTCGACATCATGACGGCGGCGAAGCGCGAGGCTTCCGGCGGGTGACCGTTAGGTCCTTGGGTCTTTAGACAACCGAAGGCCCTTGTGCGCAGGCACGAGGGCCTTCTAATTCCATGTGGAACGAGAGGGCTGCGGTTTCGGCATCGATGACGGAGCGCCCGGACATCCTCACCCTTCGAGGGCTGACGAAGACCTTCGGAAACTTCAGTGCGGTCGATGGGATCGACCTCGACGTGGCGGAGGGCGAGTTCGTCACGATCGTCGGGCCGTCCGGCTCGGGCAAGACCACGCTGCTCAGGATGCTGGCGGGACTGGAGACGCCAACCTCAGGCGAGATTCGCATCCGCGGGACGACGGTGAACGACGTTCCGGCCAACCGGCGCCCGACCTGCCTGGTGTTCCAGTCGCTGGCGCTCTTCCCGCACAAATCTGTCGGCGAGAACATCGGCTTCCCGCTGAAGATCAAGGGCGTCGCCGCTGCGGAACGCAAGGCGCGGGCGCTCGAGCTCATGCGGCTCTTGCGGCTCCCGGAGAGCTATTTCGGCAAGAACGTGATGCAATGCTCCGGCGGCGAACGACAGCGCGTCGCGCTCGCCCGCGCGCTCGCCTACGACCCGGAGATCCTGTTCTTCGACGAGCCGCTCTCTGCGATCGACTACAAGCTCCGCAAGACGCTCGAGAAGGAGCTGAAGGACATCCATCGCGAGACGCACAAGACCTTCATCTACATCACGCACAGCCTCGAAGAGGCGATGGTGATGAGCGACCGCATCGGCGTGATGCGCGCCGGCAAGCTCGTGCAGGTCGGCACACCGAACGAAATCTATACCGCGCCGGAGACGAAATTCGTCTCCGAGTTCATGGGCGACGTGAACATCCTGCGGGTGAAGGTGGCTGCCGACGGCAAGCTTGCCGCGACCGACTTCAACGCGACCTTCCACGGGCCGAAGCCGGCGAACGGCATGACCAGCGGCCACCTCGTGATCCGGCCGGAGTCCGTGCGCTTCCTCTCGGAGCCGGGAGAGGCCGAGAATAGCCTCGAAGGCCGCCTCTACAACGAATACGCGCTCGGCTCGCGCATCCAGTATCAGGTGCGCGTCGGCGAGCAGGTCTTCATCGTGGAGAAGCTCCGCCAGCAGGCCTATTCCGGAAAGCTCGACGATGTCGTGCGGATCGGCTGGGATTCGGGCGACTCCATCCTTGTGAGCGATTGATGGCGGGGGGGACGGCGCGATTAGGACCAGGCGCGCGCGCGGCGCTCCCCTTCTATGCGCTCTTCCTGACCGGCTTTGTCGCGCCGCTGATCGCGGTCGTTGCCTTCAGCTTCATGCCGGAGCGGACCTTCTCCATCTGGCAGCCGCCGACGCTCCAGAACTACGAGACGATCTTCGCCAGCTCCAATTACATCTCATTCCTCTGGTCGCTCGGACTTGCCACGCTGACCGTCATCATCCTCGCCCTGATCTGCTACCCCGTCGCCTATGGGCTGAACCGCGTGTTCGGCCGCTGGTCGATGGCGGTGACGCTGGTCTTCGTCATCCCGCTTTTCGTGTCGGAGAATGTGCGCCTCTATGGCTGGGTGCTCTTTCTCATCAAGAACGGCCTCCTGCTCGGCAGCATGAAGGCGCTTTTCGGCTACGAGCCGGAGAGTATCCTGTTCACGCTGCCGGCGATCATCCTCGGCATGGTCTACACCTACCTGCCCTATATGCTCTTTCCGATGTCGCTCGGGGTGGCGATGGTGCCGAACGAGGTGCGCGAAGCCGCCTTCGACCTCGGCGCAAGCCGCTGGCAGGTGTTTCGCGAGGTCGAGCTGCCACTTTCGATGCCGGGCATCGTCATAGGCTTCCTGCTTACCTTCGTGCTCGCCGTCGGCGCCATCGCCGAGGCCAAGGTGCTCGGTGGCCAGAAGGTGATTCCGATCACGCACGATATCGAGATCGCGTTTACCTACGCACAGAACTGGCCGCTTGGGGCGGCGCTCGCCGTGCTCCTCATGCTGGTCGTCGGAATCCTCGTGCTTCTCGTTTTGCGCCGCTTTGACCTCGATACCGTTCTCGGTCGGCGGAAGACCACATGAGCGGCCCCAGCCAGCGCCTATGGCGCGCGCTCATCATCGCCTGGACGGTCGCGGTCGGACTCTTCCTCTATCTGCCGAGCGCCGCCATCACCCTCGCCTCGCTCACCGACAGCCGCTATTTCCTCTTTCCCGTCCCGCGCTGGGGCATCACCTGGTGGAAGAAGACTTTCGCCGCGACCGAGACCTGGCAGATCCTCAACGCGTCGATCAGCATCGCGCTCTGCGTCACCGTCGTCTCCGTCGTGATCGCCTTCTTCGGCGCGCTTGCGTTTGCGCGCTACGACTGGCGCGGCCGCTCGCTTTACCAAAAACTCGTGCTGCTCCCGATCTTCTTCCCGCAATCGGTGCTTGGGCTGGCGCTGCTCTTATGGTTCAGCGCGCTCGGCCTTCCGCTCTCCTGGAAGTCGGCGGTCTTTGCGCATCTTGTCTGGGTGGTGCCGGTCGTGACGCTGGTCATCTCCATCCAGGTCTACAGCTTCGATCCGGCGCTCGAGGAAGCCGCCCTCGATCTCGGCGCATCGCGCTGGCAGGTGTTGAAGGAAATCACATTGCCGGTGCTCTTCCCCGGCATCTTCTCCGGCTGCCTCTTCGCGTTCCTGCTCTCCTGGGGCAACTTCCCGCTCTCGCTCTACACCGACGGCGCCGACACGACGGTGCCGGAATTCCTCTATGCCAAGATGGTGGCTGGCTATACGCCCGGCGTCCCGGTTCTCGGCACGGTCGCGACGATAGGCGCCGTTATCGTGCTTCTCGGCGGATACGCGCTGGTGACGCTCGTCGTACGCGCCCGCTCACGTGTTAGCCGCGACGTGGATGTCGAAGCCGAGGCCTGACGCCGGCAACAAAGTTCGAAGGGAGGCTCAGATGCTGACATCGGTGAAGGGGAAATCCGTCGTCGTCACCGGCGCGAGCAAGGGAATCGGCAAGGGGATTGCGCGCGTCTTCGCGAAGAACGGCGCGAAGGTGACGGTCGTCGCGCGTCACGCCGATCAGGCGGAAGCCTCGGCGAAGGCGATCGGCGGCGATACGTCCGCCTTCGCCGCTGACGTGACCGACCTCGTGTCGCTGGAGAAGATGGCGGCAACCGCGGCCGAGCGGAGCGGCGGCATCGATATACTCTGCGCCAATGCCGGCATCTTTCCGCAGGCGAAGATCGAGGACATGTCGTCTGAACAGTGGGACGAGGTGCTCTCAACGAACCTCAAGGGCACGTTCCTGGCGGTCAAAGCCTGTGTGCCTTATCTCAAGAAGTCAGGCGAGGGCCGGATCGTCATCACCTCGTCGATCACCGGTCCGATCACCGGCTTTCCCGGCTGGACCCATTACGGCGCCTCGAAATCGGGCCAGCTCGGGTTCCTCAAGACCGCGGCAATCGAGCTCGCCAAATACGGGATCACCGTCAACGCGGTGATGCCCGGCAACATCGTCACCGAGGGGCTCGAAGGGCTCGGCGCGGACTACCTGAAGACCATGGCCGCCTCGATCCCGCTGAAGCGGCTCGGCTCGGTGGAGGATATCGGCTACGCCGCACTCTTCCTCGCTTCAAAGGAGGCCGCCTACATCACCGGCCAGACCATCGTCGTCGACGGCGGCCAGATCCTGCCGGAATCGCTCGAGGCGTTGAATGCGTGACGACACCGAACCTTCTCCCAAACATGGGAGAAGGTTCGCAGTGGAGACTGCGCTGCCCCCTCACCCGAACTTCTTCAAATAATCCTCGCACATCGGCGCGGTCGCTTCGGTGTAAGCGACGCCCATCGACTTCGCGAGGTCTGTCTCCGAATGCGAGCCGATCCACGCGACGAGCAGCATGCGGCGGAGCATGACGAAGGTCTGCATCTCCGCCTCGTCCTCCGCCGGCAGCGGCAACGCCTTGCGGTAGCCGGCGATCCACGCGGAAAGCAACTCCGGAACGTGCGGCTCGTGCTCGAAAAAGGAGACCGCCGTCGCCGCGTCGTAGAGGTGCCAGGAGAAGCCGCAATCGTCGAAGTCGATCACTTTCACCGTGTCGCCGTCGATCAGAAGATTGGCGAGGCGCATGTCGCAATGGATCAAGCCGAAGCGCTCTGGCGCCTTGCCGAATTTGTCGAGCCGCCGCCCGATAAGCGCGATCGCGCGCCCAAAAAGCTCCGCCTTCGCCTTGTCGATGCCCATGCCGTCGGCCCAGCGCCCCCAATGCGGCCGTTCGCCGAGGCTTGTGTCGAAGTCCCAGGTAAGGCGCTCGAAATTCTCCGGCCGTTGCCAGCTCTCCGAATGCTTGTGCATGCGCGCCGTCACCTCGCCGAGCACGCCGAATTTTTCCACAAGATGGTCGGTCGATGAAGGCTCCTTCCCCGCTTCCCATTCGGAGAGGACGACATGACGTGGACGCGGCATCGCGGGGTGCCCGACTGCCTGGATCAGATCGCCGTCGCGACCGGGTACCGGAATCGGGGTGATCACGACGCCGTCGCGACGCAGTGCCTGCAGCCAGGCAAGCTCCGAGGCGATGGCGGCCCGCGAGTGGTAGCCCTCTCGATGCACGCGAAGGGCGTATTCGCCGCGGTCAGCGACCACCTTGTAGGTCGCGTTCTCCGAGACATTGATGAGCTTTGGGGGCTCAGCGGCCTTGATCCCGTAGCGATCGAGCGCCGCGGCGGCGAGCTCGCCGAGGCATTCGAGCTGGCGCTCGTGAGGAAGATCGTCGAACTGCATTTCGCCCGGCCAGCCACGCTTGATATTGCGGTCGCAACCTTGTCACATCTTGCCGGTCGGACAAGGGGCGGAACGCGTGATCCTCAAGGACAGGGTGGCGATCGTCACCGGCGCTGGCTCCGGCATCGGCCGCGCCGGCGCGGAGATCATGGCGCGCGAAGGGGCGCGTCTCGTCGTCGCCGACCGCGACCGCGCGGCGGGCGAAGAGACCGTCCGCCGGATCACAGAAGAAGGCGGGACGGCGATCGCGATCGCGACCGACGTCGGTGACGAGCCGGCGCTTGCGCGGCTGGTCGAGCGCGCTGTCGCCGAGTTCGGCCGCGTCGATATCCTGCACAGCCATGCCGGCGTTCAGGTCGAAGGCTCGCTCGAGGACGTCGATCCGCCCGGGATGGATCAATCGTGGCGGATCAACGTGCGGGCGCATTTCACCCTCGCGCGCCTCGTCATGCCGCACATGCGTGAAGCTGGCGGCGGCTCGATCATCGTGACCTCGTCGAATTCCGGCGTCTTCTACGATCCCGGCATGATCGCCTATGCGACCTCGAAGCACGCCGCGGTCGCGATGGTGAAGCAGATAGCCATCGACTACGGGAAATACAATGTCCGCGTGAACGCGCTCTGTCCCGGCTGGGTGGACACGCCCTTCAACGATCCGTTCACGCGGCAGATGGGCGGGCGCCAGGCGCTTCTCGACTATGTGGCGAAGAAAATCCCGCTCGGCCGCTTCGCCAGCGTCGAAGAGATCGCGGAGGCCATCCTGTTCCTGGCGTCGGATCGCTCCGCCTTCATGACCGGGCATGCGCTCGTCGTCGATGGCGGCGAGTGCATCGCGTGAAGTCGGGCGATACTTCTAGGGTCGTGGACTCATGAACGCGCATCCATAGGCGGACGGCACGGACGCGTGCCCTCTATAATTGCAAGGTGCGCGCTGCATAGGCTCGTGGCGCATCCGCATCATGCCGTTTGCCAGATCCTCCAAGACAGGCAGCAAACATCGCCCCATGGGGCAATCGCATGCGCGGCACCTCGCACTGTGAAACCGCCTCCCTTCAATTCACCGGCTTGCGGCCCCACGCAGACATCACCAGAAAGAATCTGAAGGCAAAGGATTTGTCGTCCAGCAGTGCCATGAATTGATCGAACTCACCGGCGCTCACATTGCCGGATGCCAGGATCAGATCGCGCAGCTGGCGATAGGTCAGCCTGTGGAACTCCACCTCCGGAGACCCACCCTGGAACACTCTAGTTCTTCCTTCGGCGCCGAGCGAATCGAACCCGCCGGCGCGCAGGATGCCCAGGAGACGATTGCCGATGTGCACGTCCTGTCCACGCTGCCGAAAGGCTTCCTGCTGGGTCGCCAAGACCTTGTTGAACAACGCCTGCGCGGCGGGCGTCGCTTCCGGGTCAGCGATCGTGGTAAGATGATCGGGCTCTTCCAGAAGAATCCATCCGCCCCGGCCTCACCGCCCGCATCAGTTGCCTGAACGCCCGCTTCTGTTGGTGGAGGTGAACGATGACGATCCGCGTATGGACCAGATCGAATTGACCCTCCGGCAGGTCATCCTGCTCGATATTGTGCTGTCGTACCTCAAGGTGCGGGTAGTCCAAGTCATCCAGGAAACGGGTGTCGAGGTCGGTTGCCATCACATGACCGGTTACGCCGACCTTCTCGCACAGCCATTTGGCAACGGAGCCGCCACCTCCCCCGACTTCCAGACATCGCCAGCCGGCACCAACGCCAATCCTCTGCATGTGCTCAAAGGTCACCGAATCCAAATGTCCTTCGAGTTGAGTCAGCCGTTCGCGTGCCGCCGTCCATTCGTCGTCGAGGGTGTATTGCGTCTTGGACATGAGGTGCGCCTTTACCTACGTCGTCGCCGCGGAGTAAGCGCCGCGTCGATCGCGGTGACGAGCGTATCCGCCTGACCGGTACTGAAGCAAAGCGGCGGGCGGATCTTCAGCACGTTGCCATATGGCCCGGCGGCGCCGATCAGGATGCGCCTGTCGCGCAGGAAATTGATGACATGGCGCGCCGTCGCCGGGTCGGGCGCCCACGCTTCGCGGTCGGAGACAAACTCGACGCCGAGATAGAGCCCCGCGCCGCGCACCGCGCCGATCGCTTCATGGCTTGCGGCGAGAGCGTCTAGATTCCGCGCAAGGTGCGCACCGACCTTGCCGGCGTTCGCGATGAGCCGCTCCCCTTCCAACACGTCAAGCACCGCCATCCCTGCCGCCGCCGCGACCGGGCTGCCGCCGAAGGTGTTGAAATAGCCGACGCCGTCGGTGAACGTCTTGAAGAGCGCCGGGCTCGCGGCGACCGCGCCGATTGGGTAGCCGTTCCCCATCGGCTTTCCCATCGTGACCATGTCGGGCGCTATTCTGTGGCGCTCAAAGCCCCACATATGCTTGCCAGTGCGGCCGAAGCCCGGCTGCACCTCGTCGGCGATGACAAGGCCGCCGGCCTTGTGCGCGGCATTGACGGCGAGCCTGAGCAAATCGGGCGGGTCGGCATAGACTCCGTCGCTGGAGAAGATGCTGTCGAAGATCAGCGCGGCGAAGCGAATGCCGTGCGCCTCAAGGTCCTCGATTGCAGCGCGCACATCGGCAGCGAACCGCACCCCGACATTCTTACCGGAAGCGCGGCGCGGGTCGGGCGGCGGGACGAAACGCACGTGCCGCGCCGCCGGCCGGCCGGGTGTCGACGACGGCGATATCTCCACCACCGCCGAGCTGTTGCCGTGATAGGCGTTCTCGGTGACGACGAAGCCCTCTCCGCCGGTGGCGGCGCGTGCCACCTGCAGCGCCAGATCGTTGCTTTCGCTCCCCGTGCAGGTGAAGGCGATGTTGGAGATCGGCGCGGGGAGCGTCGCGAGAAGGCGCTCCGCATAGGCTAGCACCGTCTCATGCAGGTAGCGGGTGTGGATGTTCAGGAGCGCCGCCTGGCGGGCGATCGCCTCGACCACATGCGGATGCGCGTGCCCGACCGACGGAACGTTGTTGTAGACGTCGAGGTAAGCATGCCCCTCGGCGTCGTACATGCACGCGCCCTCGCCCCGCACGAAATGCAGCGGCCGGTCGTAGAACAGCATCGAGATCGGGCCGAAAGTCCCAATCCGCCGCGCAAGCAGCGCTCCGACCGAGTTGTCGAGGTCTCTGGAGCGCCGTGGATCGAAGGCGTTAAGCGCCAGTATCGCCCGGCTCGCCGGCGCGCGGGCCCGCGATTTCTTAGCCTTCCGACCCCGCGTTCGAGGCCCGGATACCGGATGATCCATTGAGAGCTGCCGCCTGAGCGAGACGTTGCGGCTCCAGCCTCGGTTCTTTGGCGCCCGAGATCAATGGCTCACGATGTCAGACGTCGGCAGGGCCTCTTGCGCTAACTCCGGAGTATCTGAGGTGTAGCCGACGCCTACTGGGTCGCATTCACCGGGTCGACGGTCGGCAAGGTCGGCCTCAGCAAGCGCTCGGTTGGCGTGATCGCGTCCGGATCAAGAAGCCGGCCCCACTTGGTCCGCTTGGCCATCTCCTCCCGGTTCGCGTCTGAGATGAACGGTCCGGCATTCGCCGGTTCCCAGCCACCGCCCAGTCCCTTGTAGACGGCGATCAAATTCGTCAGCACCTCGGCGCGCACTGCTGCGAGCCGCTGCTGCGTGTGAAGGAGAGCGGTCTCCGTGTTGAGCACGCGCGAATAGTCGGCGGTGCCCTGTTCGTACTGGTCGAGCGCGATCCCGACGGCCTTGTCCGCTGCCGCGGAAGCCTGTGCGAGATACACCGCCTGCTCTTTCGCCTTCAGGAACGCCGTAAGCGCGTCCTCAACCTCGCTGTAGGCCTTCAGCACGGTCTGCTGATAGTTGACGATCGCCTCCTGGTAACGGGCGTCGTGCACGCGCACATTGTTGCGGATGCGGCCGTAGTTGAGGAAATTCCAGGATATCCCCGGATTGAAGAGGCCCGCGCGGCTGCCGCCCGTGAACAGGTCGGGAAAGTCGGTCGCCTTCAAACCGATTGAGCCTGTGATGCCGAACTGCGGATAGAGGTCCGCTTGGGCGACGCCGATCTGCGCGGACTGCTCCGCCGCGCGCATCTCCGCGGCGCGAATGTCCGGCCGGCGCCGAAGCAGGTCGGCGGGTATGCCGACGCCGATCCTGGCGGGCGGATTGGGCATCGCTCGCGGCCGGCGAACGGCCGCGTCGACGTCGCCCGCCGGCATGCCGAGAAGCACCGCAAGCGCGTTCTCCGCCTTGGCGAGATCTGCTTCCAAAGCAGGGATTTCGGCCTTCGTGTTGTCGAGCAGGGCGGTCGCTTCCTGGACGTCAAGCTCGGTCGTCACCCCGTTCTTGAAACGCACCTCGGTGAGATGGAGGCTCTTGGTCTGGGTGGTCACGTTCGCCTGGGCAAGAGCCAGTTCCGCCTGCAGTTCCCTGATCGTGACATAGGCGGTCGCAACGTCGCCGACGAGCGTGACGAGGACATCGTCGTAGTCGGCGACCTGCACAACGACGTTGGCGGTCGCGGCCTGGATGCCGCGCCTCACCTGGCCCCAGAGATCGAGCTCCCAGCTTGCGTCGAAACCGGTCGACCACGTCTCGAACGTCGGGTCGAAGGAGGGATCGATCTTGGAAATCTCCTTCAGGACGCCGACATCCTTCGACAGCCATTCCTTCTTGTAGCCGGCGCCGACCTTCTGGCTTTGCGGAAACCGGTCGCCGAGAACGATGCCGAGTTGCGCTCGGGCCTGATAGATGCGCACCGCGGCGATCTGGAGTGTCAGGTTCTGCGCGAAGGCGACATCGACGAGCTTGTCGAGGACAGGATCGTTAAGCCGCTTCCACCATTCGATCGACGGCTGGCTGCGTGCGCTGACGCCGGGGCTCCCGGCGCTGGTCCAGCCGGCCTTCTCGGCCGCGAGCGGCGTGACGAAATCCGGCCCGACCATCGTGCAGCCGGCGACGAACGATGACGCGAAAACGGGCAAGGCGTAGCGGCAGACGGCAGCAAGCGAGCCGGCAGCCATACTCGGACCTCGTCCCTTCTTCCGCACCTCAGGCCAGCGCTTCAGTGGCTGTCGCTCGCGCATTCGCTAAGGTCGCCCCCCATTGCGTCGAATCAGAGATCAAACGGGAATATGAAATTCGCCCAGCTGTAGAGGCGGATGTTGATGCGCCGCAACAACTCGAAAGCGGCGCTTCGGCCGGGATAGATGGCGATCGCCCCGTGCGCTCCGGCGGGCAGGAATGCATTGGGATCGTCAAACGCCACTTGGACCGCGAACTTGCCTTGCAGCTTTGGGAGGATGAAGTCCGGCAGCCTGCCGGACGGGACGTACTGGCCCTGGCCTGTCGCCCACCAGATCGCCTCCACCTTGCCGGTCAGAATCTTGCCTGGATCGATGTCCAGCGCGATGTCGACCGGTTGGCCCGGCTCCACGAACTTGATGTGTTCTTGGAAGAAGGCGCCGAGCATGTAGGGCGGGTTGTCGGTGATGAAGGCGGCAATGGCGCCGACGCGGAAATCGCCGACGACGAGACCGGGATAGGCCTGCTGCGAAACGATGTAGCCGTCGGTCGGCGCGACGATGGTGGTCTGGTCCAGGTAGTACTGCGCCTCGGCCACCTGCGCGCGCGCTTGGGCGACGCTGGTGTTGACGCCGTCGATGTTGTTGTCCTTGGCGAGTTGCGCCTTCTGCAGCGTGGCCTCCGCGGCGGAGGCTGCCGCCGTATCCGCCTCCACCTCGGCGTTCCACTTGTCGACATCCTCCTGGCGCGCGCCGCCCTGGCTGGAGAGGTTGGTGAACCGCTTCTGCTGCGATTTTGCGTAGGCAAGCTGCGCCTGTGCCTGGGTAAGCTGATCCTGCGCCGCCTGGACGTCGGTATCGAGGATCTTGGTGTTTTGCTCGGCGGCGGCGAGCTGGGCTTTGGCTGCGGCGAGCTTCTGCTCGTAGATCGTCGTGTCGAATTTGTAGAGCGGCGTGCCTTTCTTGACCGGCTGATTTGCCTCGACCAGCACCTCCTTCAGGAGCGTTGGCCCCTCAAGCCGAGGCACGATCTGAATGGTGTTGCGGATCAGATGCGCATCGATCGTGTAGGGAGCGTTGAATCGAAGGCCGATCATGAAGATCAGCAGCAGGTGGAAGCCGATCCAGAACGAGACCACGCCCCAGACGAAATTGAATTTCAGCCATTTGAAGCGGAAGAAGACAAGCCAGACGGCCGCGACGTAGATGACCGTAATGGTGATTGCCATTCCCATCGCGTCGGCCCGTCTCGGTCAGGTCTCGGGGCGGGGGTCAGGCAGAGTTGTCGGCCGATCGACCTCGACCTTGGCTCCGCCGCCGCCGGTAAGCCGCGCGATTTCGTCGTCGATCGCCTTTTCTTCTTCCTTCGGAAAGCGGCGGATGTCGATGGTCAGCGAATCGTGGAACGCCCAGATGAAAGCGTGAATCCACGGCACGACCGCGAGAGCACCCGCCCACCCCATGATCTTGACGGTCTCGGCGTGCGGATGCCGGCGCTGGATGGCGATCTTCCCCGGCAACCCGAGGATCCAGAGGACGATCGCGAAGAACGTGACGATCGCCACCAGCAAGAAGGCGAACATCAAGTATGTGTAGCCGTCGAGGGGCCAGGGGATGAAGGCGGCATCGGGGGGAACCTGCCTGATCATCTGCGCTGTGGCTCCCCTCCACGCCCTCTCGATCCGCCTTAAGTGGGCGCCGTCACGGTACTTGATTCAGAAGGGCCAGGCAAAGCCCGAAAAGCCGCCGCGGCTCGC
The DNA here is from genome assembly GCA_963761005.1 of uncultured Alphaproteobacteria bacterium. Lineage (GTDB taxonomy): Bacteria > Pseudomonadota > Alphaproteobacteria > Rhizobiales > Afifellaceae > DASWJZ01. The sequence continues at coordinate 37,703 of CAVXFK010000002.1, read as the reverse complement.
TCGGCATCAAGCGCAATCCCGCTTGTTCTTGCGCTTTGCGTGACCGGCTCAGTACTTATCTTTGAGCTTCTATGTGTCCCTGAAAATTCAACGGCGCGGTTGCGTTTGACATGCCGGCCCGGTGAGCGCCATGAACGTCTTACTCGGAATCACTTCCAGCGGCGGAGGACGATCCGATGATGACCGTGACATACGGATTGCTTGCGGCAGCCAGCATTCTCCTTTGGCGGCGCGTCCGCTGGGCGTGGGCCCTGGTGATGGCGGCTCTGATTCTTGGAATCGTGATCTTCGTACAGGACGTCGATTTCTCCACGAATCTGGGGATCCAGCTATGAGCCGCGACGAGGGGCTTTCGCCCGATCTTGCGCGCGTTCTCAATCTCGTCGGCATGCTCGCCATGATCGGTGTCCTGCTCGGCGCCTACGTCTATCAGTTTTCCTATCACGAGCTTCCCTGCACGCTTTGTCAGCTGCAGCGGGTCGCCATGCTGGCGGTTGCCTTCGGCGCGGCGATGAACGTGATGCTCGGACCCGATCTGCGTCACTACGGCGTTTGTCTCGTGTCGGCGGTGTTTGGAATCGGCATATCGATCCGGCAGTCGCTTTTGCACATCGATCCGTACTTCGACACGAAGACGGGCCTACCCACCTTGATGGCCACTTCGAACCCGCCGTTTGGCCAGCCTGTCATGGGCCTTCATCTCTATGCGTGGGGCGCTCTCCTCTTCGCGATCGTCATCTTGGCTGTGGGTGTCGTGCAGCTGCTCAGGTTCAAAACGACAACGAGCGAGCCCGATCGGCTGAAGAGCCTGGCCGGCGCGGCGGTTGGAATTTTGGCGGTGCTCGCCGTCGTCGAGACGCTCACCACCTTCATGGAATGCGGATTCGTCGACTGCCCGAATGACGGCGGCTGGAACTGGTGGCTATTCAGCTGATCTCAGATCAGCACTGACAACGGAGACCGGGAGCGAAGGCGCCGCATGTCGGCGCCTTCGCTTGTAACGCTCACGAACCGAGTAGTACGGCGCGGAATTTCTGCTCAGAATCCGTCGCCATCTGATCGACGACGAACATCTGGTTTTCCGTGAGAATCTTGGCCAGCGCCGTTTGCTGCTCCGTGCGGATGTCGTCCATCTGCGATCGGAGCTTCAGCAGCGTTCCGAACGAGGGCTTCTTTCGGTAGGTGACGCCGAGCTTGTCGAGAACCGCCAGGCGCTGCTTGACGCCGTCCTGCAGGATCGCGTCGACCTGGCTCTTCTCGTCTCCTGTGAGCTGCAGCTTGGCCTCGACCGCGGACACGTCGGATTCCAGCAATGCCTGAAAACCGTCCTGCGCCAAAGCCGGCGACACGCCCGCCACCAAAATGCCGACGATCATCTGCAAGGCCGTCGCAAGCATAGCAATGCGTTTCATGAGCTTCCCTCCGTCGATGTTCCGTCCCGTCAGCGTCGAGTCGAGATTGCGGAATTTCAGCAACTGACGCCGCAAGCACCCGGCCCGACCGGCCACTCGCCGGCGACCGGTCACGACGATTTGCGGCTGTGATCTAGTGGCACGGCTTCGCGGCGGCGTTGCACGTCCACGTACCGCCGGAAGCGGTGCAGTGCTGGCTCTTCAACTCGGCGAGGTCCCACACCTGCCACGACGCGCCGTAGCGGTTCCCCGCGGCAGCCGACCAAGCGCTCCGCGCCATGCTGAGCGCATTTTCCTCGCGCACGGCGGACGCGCTGCGGACAATTTCGGGCTTGCAGGTATAGGCCTCCGCCTGGCTTGCCGTCAGCGCCGCCCCGATCAACGCCGCCATCGCCGCCGCCATCGCGGCACGCGGCCAGACTTTCATCTGAATCCCGGACATGAATCCTCCTCCGGCAAATGTGGCTTTTAGTGTCAGCCGTGTCGTCGCCGCGCGGACACTAACACGCGCGACGACGATGCCGCTCAAGGACAACTAAACACCGGCGGCCGGCTGAAATACGGCCGCTTCTATCGCCATGATGAAAGCTACGTTTCTGGGCACTGCGGAAGCCGGCCCCGGCGCCGATCGAACGACGCCTCAGGCCGCCTGCGCGCCCTCGGCCGCGACCTCTGCATCCCTGCTATTCACGCCGGCATGGAGTGCCGCCTGTCACACCAGCCGATTGCGGAACATCCAACTCGCTATGGGCAGCGTGACCGCCGCAATGAGGGCGAGCGGCCATAGAACCGGAAGAAGCTGCCCGATCGTCGCCCCCTCCAGATAGACCCGGTGCGTCATGTCGATCGCGTAGCGCAACGGGTTGATCAGCGTCAGGTACTGGAAGATCGCGGGCATGTTGCCAATGGGTGTCGCCAGGCCCGAAAGCAGGATGAAGGGCATGAGGATCACGAAGGAAAAGAGCATCGCCTGCTGCATCGTCGAGACGAGCGAGGAGACGAGCAGACCGATGCCAACCGACGCGACGATGAACAGGATCAGCCCGGCATAAAGCGTGAAGAAGGAGCCGACGAACGGTATCCGGAACCAGAGCTGGGCGACAAGCAGGATGAGCGTCGCCTGGACCAGGCCCACCAGCGTCGACGGTACCGCCTTGCCGATCATGATCTCGGATGGCCGAAGCGGCGTGACCAGGAGTTGGTCGAAGGTTCCATCCTCGCGCTCGCGCGCCACCGACAAGGCAGTCAGGAGCATCGTCTGCAGCATGGTGATTGTGCCGATCAGCGCCGGGATCATGTGCCAGCGCGTCTCCAGATTTTCATTGTACCAAGCGCGGCTCGTGACCCTCACCGCCGGGCCGCTTCCGCCATGCTTCTGCTGCCAGTCGAGATTGAATGCATTGACGATCGCGGTGACATAACCGAGCGCCGTTCCGGCGGTGTTGGAGTTGCGGCCGTCGATGATGACCTGCACGTCGGCCTGCTGACCCAAGAGCAGGCGCCGCTCGAAATCGGGACCGATTTGCAGGGCGAGGAGCGCGGTGCGGTTGTCGATCGTGTTGGCGATGTCCCCCGCGCGGTCGAGATTGGCGACGCGGACGAAGGCGTGCGATCCGTCGAGCCCGGCAAGCAGCGTCGACGAAGCGGCGCTGCGATCCTGATCAAGCACCGCATAGGGCACCCGGTTCAGGTCGAAGGTCGCCGCGTAGCCGAACATCAGCGTCTGAAAGATCGGCGGCACGATCAACACTACGCGGCTCCGCGGATCCTTGAGGATCGCGAGCAGTTCCTTGCGGATCAGCGCGAGGATGCGGAGCAGCGTTTCCTGCATGGCGCGCTTCAGACGAGCCGCTTCCGTGTCGCCGCGCGCGCGACGGCCATCAGCAGCACCGCCATCGCGGCAAGCATCGCGCCGTTCGGCAGGATGATGCTCCAGATGTCGCCGGCGAGGAAAATCGTCTGCAACAGGGTGACGAAGTAGCGAGCCGGCAGCGCATAGGTGATGTACTGCAGCGCGATCGGCATGCTCCTGATGTCGAACAGGAAGCCGGAGAGCATCATCGCCGGCAGCAGCGTGGAGATGAGCGCCACCTGGCTGGCGACGAACTGGCTCTTCGTCACCGACGATGCGACGAGGCCGATGCCGAGCGCGACCAGGAGATAGAGCATCGAGACGATCGTCAGCACGATCAACGAGCCGCGCAGCGGCACCGCGAAGAGATATTGCGCGGCGATCACGGTCAGCGCGAAGCCCACCAGCCCCAGGCCGAAATAGGGAACGACCTTGCCGAGCAGGATCTCGTCGGCATGCACCGGAGTGACGAAGAGCGCCTCGAGCGTCCCGCGCTCCCATTCGCGCGCAACCACAAGCGCCGTCAGAAGCGCCCCGATCAGCGTCATGATCAGCACGATCAGGCCGGGAACAAGGAAGTAGCTGCTCTCGCCGGCCTCGTTGAACCACACCCGGCTTTGCAGGTTCACCGGTCCGATGCCCGTCACCCGCCGGCCCTCGGCCATCTGCCGCAGGCTCCATTGCCCCACCACACCTTGGGCATAGGACTGAATGATGCGGGCTGTGTTGGCGTCGGTGCCATGCACAATGACCTGCACCTCGCCATCGCCGCGCTTCAGCCGACTGGCAAAATCGGAGCGGATGCGGACGATGCCGTCGACATCGCCGTTCTGCATCAGCTGCTCCGCGCGCGGCATCGAGGTCACAAGGCGTGGCTCGAAATAGCGTGACAGCTGAAAGCCCGACGCTACGTCACGGGCCGAAAGCGACGGATCCTCGAGCACAATCGCGATCGGCACGTTCTTCACGTCGAGCGAGAGGGCGAAGCCGAACAGCAGGATGAGGATCGCGGGCATGACGACGGCGATCGCGATGCTGCTCGGGTCCCGGACGATCTGCCGGCTCTCCTTGAGGATCAGCGCGCGTATCCTGCGCGCCTTCCCAAAATGACGGTCCGGGGAGCCGCCCATGCTCATGCCGCGCTCCGCGAGGCCTTCGCCTCGACCTCTTGCCGCGCCTGGTCGACGATGGCGATGAAGGCGTCCTCCATCGTCGGCTCACGATCGGTGACTTCGGCATGCGCGCGGAGTTCGGCCGGCGTACCCTGCGCGAGAATCCGGCCGGCGTCCTGGATCACCGCGCGGTCGCAATATTCCGCTTCCTCCATAAAGTGCGTGGTGACGATGATCGTGACGCCCGCGCCCGAGAGCATGGTGATGCGCCGCCAGAAATCGCGCCGCGCCAGCGGATCGGCGCCGCTCGTCGGCTCGTCGAGAAAGAGAATCTCCGGCTCGTGCATCAAAGCGGCAGCCATCGCCAGTCGCTGCTTGTAGCCTCCGGGAAGCTGCCCGCTCGGAAGCTTGGCGAGCGAGGAGAGCTCGAACTCCCCAATAGCCCAATCAAGACGATCTCGCCGACGCCGGCCGCGGAGGCCGTAGGCGCTGGCGAAGAAGTCGAGGTTCTCGGTGACGGTCAGCTGACCGTAGAGCGAGAACTTCTGCGCCACATATCCGATCCGCTGGCGCGCCGAGGCGCGCGCGGTGCGCAGATCCAGACCGGCAACCTGGAGCGTGCCGCTCGTAGCCGGGAGGAGCCCGCAAAGCATGCGGAACGTCGTCGTCTTGCCTGCACCGTTGGGGCCGAGCAGGCCGAATATCTCCCGCCGCTTGACCCCGAAACTCACATGGTCGACGGCCGTGAACTGCCCGAACTTGCGCACGAGATCGCGCACCTGAACGACGATGTCCCCGTCGCGCAGCCCGTCGGTCCGGGCGCGCGCCGGCAAAGCGGTCGCCGGCGCCGGAACGGCCGATCCGTGCAGGAGCATCATGAAGCCGTCTTCGAAGCGCGGCTTGACCGGCGTGACCTTGAGGCCGGCAAGCTCGGGCTCCGGCTGTCCCGATCCATTTTCCGCGGCGCGCACGAAGCGCACCTCGCCGGCCTGCGGTACCGCATCGACGATCTCCGGCTCATCGAGGAGCCGCACCTGCAGCATGCGCGCCGGCTCGCCGGGCGGCGGCGTGGCGACGAAGCTTCTTCCACTCGCCTTCCGGCTGACCTCGGAGGGATCGCCGCTCGCCAGGAGCCTCCCTTCGTGCAGCACGACGACATTGGCGCAGCGCTCCGCCTCGTCGAGATAGGAGGTGCTGAGGAGAACGCTCAGGCCTTCGTCTACAAGCTGCCGGACGATATCCCAGAGCTCGCGCCGCGACAGCGGATCGACGCCGACCGTCGGCTCGTCGAGGAGCAGGAGCTCGGGCACGCGGACGAGCGTACAGGCAAGGCCGAGCTTCTGCTTCATGCCGCCCGAGAGCCGCCCGGCCAGTCGTAGGATGAACGGCCCGAGCCCGGTCATCTCCATGAGACGCGGATAGCGCTGCTTCCGCTCGGCGACGGAGACGCCGTGCAGGTCGGCATAAAGGTCGAGGTTCTCCTGAACGCTCAGATCCTCGTAGAGGCCGAACCTCTGCGGCATATAGCCGACCCGGTCCTGCACCGCCTGCGGGTTGCTTCCGACGTCGAAGCCTAGGACTTCGAGCTTGCCGGAATCCGCTGGCATGAGGCCGCCGACAAGCCGGATCAGCGTGGTCTTTCCGGCGCCGTCCGGTCCGACGAGCGCGGTAAGCTCGCCATGGCGGATATCGAGCGGCACGTCGTCAAGCGCCACGACGATCTCGCCGGTCTTGCGGCGGAACGTCTTGCGGATGTTCTCGCCGCGGATCGCGAAGCTTCGGTCGCTCACGGCATGCCCCGCCTGAGCTCCACCGTGGAGAACGCCACCGGCGTGCCATCCTTGCCTGGCTTCGGATAGACCGTCGCCGGCATGCCGAGGCGAAGGACGTCGTCGGGATCGTCGACGTTCACCCGCACCTCGTAAACGAGGCTGGTGCGCAGCTGGTCCGTCTGCACCGTCTTCGGTGTGAACTCGGCGACAGGCGAGATGAAGCCGATCTTGCCGCTGAGGCGCTTGTCTGCCAGCCCGTCGACCATCACGTCGGCGGACATTCCGGGCCGCAGCCTGGCCAGGTCGGGCTCGGAGACGTAGGCGCGAATCCACTTCGGGTCGACGATCGCCAGCGAGAACACCGGCCGGTCCGGCGAAGCCATGTCGCCCGGCTCCAACAGCCGCGAGCGGACTACGGCGTCGATCGGTGCATCGAGATCGGCATCCGTGAGCTGCTGCTTGAACAAAGCAAGCTGCGCCTCGCTTGCCTGCAGCTGGGCCTCGCCCTGGGCGATGTCCTCCTTCCGCGGCCCGGCGACGACCAGATCGAGCGCCGTCTGGCTCGCCGTCACGTTCGCGTCCGCCACGTCCATCGCCGCCTTGGCTGCGTCGACGTCCTGCTGGCTCGCCACGGAGGTGCCGCTCAGGGCCTTCTTGCGGTCGTACCTGCTGATGCGCGTTGAGCGCCTGCGCCTTCGCGGCTTCGAGGTTCGCGCGCGCCTGCGCGATCTCCTCCGGCCGGCTGCCGTTGTGGAGCCTCTCGACCACCGCCTCCTGCGCGGCGACTTGAGCCGCGCCGTTGTCGACCTGCGGCTTCAGCCGGCTGGTGTCGAGCCGGGCGACAACGTCGCCCTTCTTCACATGATCCCCTTCGTGGACGAGGACCTCGGCAATCCGCCCACTGTCGTTGAAGGAGAGATCGACCTGCCTGAGATCGACGTTCCCGTAGAGCACAAGCTCGCTCGTCGGCGCGCTGCGCAGTGCAAACCACCACACGCCGAAAACGACGGCCGCGACGACGATGATGGCGACAGGGATTGCGAGCTTCCGGCTCATGGCTCGCGCGCCTCCGCATCGAGGATCGCGTTGATGTGGTCGGCGACGACGCGCTTGATCCTCGCGCGCTCTGCGTCTCCGATCGCCTTCCACTCCATGCGGCGCAGCACGAGCGCCTGGGCGACGCGGAACACGAGCACTTGGCCCATCAGCGCGAAGACGCGCAGTCTCGCAGTCGCATCGTCCTCGCTTCGGCCGAGGGCCCTCGCGACCAGTCGCGTGCCGAGGGCGTGTGCCGTGCCGGTGAACCGGTAGATGACCTCAAAGGCCTGGGTTGGCTGCATGTGCTCACGCACGATGAAGCGCGCCCACTGCTCGGCCTCCTCCTCGCCGAGGATCGTCTCGGCAAAGGCCTCGATCAGCCTGATCAGCGCAGCGCGCGCCGTCGCGGGCGTGGCAAACGCCTCCGGCAAATCGACCGCCACCAGCGTCGGTCCCACTAGCGCCACGATGCGTGTTGCGACGTGCTCGGCGACGGCGATGTGAAGCCCCTCCTTCGAGCCGAAGTGGTAGTTGATCGCCGCAAGGTTCGCGCCGGCCTGATCGACGATCTGCCGCGTCGTAGCCCCCTCGAATCCGAGCCGGCCAAAGATGTCGAGCCCGGCTTCGAGAAGCCGCTGGCGCGTCTCCGCGCCCCGATCTCGCTGCACCGGACGCGAGTGCGGCGTGGAAACGGGCTCCACAGAGGAGGCGTCTCGCACTGCGTGAGGCGCTTCGCCTGCTTTGTGTTTTCCGGCCGCAGCGGACTGCGGATTCCCGCGTGGGGCGGGCGCTTGTCTCCGTAGATTGGCCACCCGAATTCCTACTCACACGTTCGTTAATCGAACGCTTCATACAGTCGTTTGAATCTGATTTCAATCAGTCGACCGACTAATTTTCGTCGCCTCGAACGAGCTCGATGGTGCGACCCTCGACATGGCGCTCGCTCAGAGGCGCCCCGTCGCGGTCATCCATCTTCCGACCAGGGGATCGCAATACACCTCAAACGCCTTCGGTCTGCGGTGTGAGGAGGCCGGCGCGCGGCCATCCATGGAATCGGTCGGCGATGCCTATAGCAACGCGATGCGTGAAAGCTCTTTCGCCACGCTTGAATGCGAGTTGCTCGACCGGCGCAAGTTCCGCATCAAGGCGGAGGCGCGCATGGCCGTCTTCCAGTTCATCGTGGGCTGGTACAATCCCGGGCGCCGCCACTCGGCGCTCGGCCGCATGTCGCCCATCAACTACGAAACGAGCACCCGCAAGCCGCTACAATCCGCAAGCCCATAACCGTCCACGAAACCGGGGGAACTCCTGGTCTAGCCCGTTCAGGACTACGGACGCTTTCCGCCGCCCTTGCAAGACCGATCGAGAGTCCGCTGCTGCTCAGGCTGGATAGCGGCGCTCGGCTGAGCGAATCTTGCCGGCATTGCCGAGCTCGATGATGTAGCCGTAGTCCTTCTCGGTATCGAGATAGTAGTGCTCGTCGTCGTCAAAGCGGCCGCTTTGAATGACCGGGTAGCCGCGGGCGGTGAAATCGGCGACCGCCTTCTTGCAGTCGGCATAGTAGAGCTTGATGTGGTGAAGCCCTTCGCCATGCTTTTCGAGATGCTCGTCGTAAATACTGTAGCCTGTGAGCGGCTGCATGAGCTCAAGCTGGGTGTCCCCGCTCCAGACCACTGCGATCAGGCACGAATGCGTCGCCGGCTTGCCGCGGTAAATGTAGTCCTTAACCTTGGTGGCATCGAAGGTGTAGATATCCCACGGCCCGATCTTGAATATCTCCCAGTGGCGCTTCATCGCGGCCTCCAGGTCTCGCACCACCATCGCGACCTGCATTGTGGCGCCCTCCTCGAATGTCCTCATTGTCGTTCCTCCTTCTGCGGGGTGCCCAAGGTTCAGCGCGGCCGCGCTCGCGATCGGTGCTCATCACTGCGACGATCTCGCCCCCCGCCTCGCGAATGGCGGCGATCATCCATTCCCGGCCTATGACTGTGGTGCCGATCAGGCCCCAGCGAACGTTCGGCATTTTCCCTTCCGCGAGCGACGTGGCTCTGGGTACGACGTCAGTAGGCTACTTGTCGTAGGCGCTGAGCATCGTGAAGAAACGGAGCTCGACCTTCCGGCTCAGGAACTCGTCGTGACGGCCGAACCATTCCTTCTGATAAGGAAGATTGAGGTGAACGTTGAGCGCGGCCCGGTCCGTCCAGTTCTCGTAGAAGAAGAAGACGTTCGAATCTTCGTCGTCGACATGGAAGTGATAGTCGATGCAACCGGGTTCGGCCCGCGAGCGCGGCACGAAGCTCTCGAGTAGCTCGACCAACTCGTCCCGTTTCTCCGGTCGCGCATGAAGGGTGGCAGTAAGCGTGCAGCGCGGTCGCATTGTCATCGACGCGTCCTCCCATTGCGCCGGGAGACTGCTCTTTGGCTCGCCCGGCTAGCGGCTGTGCGCGCTCGGATGCACTTACCGCAAAGTTCCTTCCCCAGAAAAAGGAGTCCGCCTGTGGGCGAACCCCAGTTGTCTGGGAGGAGATTGTTATTCAGACGCGACGCTCTCGTGCACGCCTTGCGAAGCGGTCATCCCTGGACGACCTTATGAACTTGGTCGCCCAGTCCCTCGACGCCCAGCCGAACGGTCTGTCCTGCCTTCAGGAACTGCTGCGGCTTCATGCCCATCGCCACACCGCCCGGCGTGCCCGTGGAGATGATGTCGCCGGGAAACAGAGTCAGAAAGTTGCTGAGATAGGAAATGAGCGTCTTCACTCCGAAGATCATCTCGCGGGTGTTCCCGTCCTGCCGCCGCTTGCCGTCGATCTCCAGCCACACGCTGAGATTTTGCGGATCGGGCACCTCATCCTTGGTCACGAGCCACGGCCCGACCGGGCCGAACGTATCGCACCCCTTGCCCTTCACGATGCTGCCGCCGCGCTCGTTTTGGAATTCGCGCTCGCTATAGTCATTGCATACGAAATAGCCGGCGACGTGATCCATGGCGTCGTCCTCGGACACGTATTGCGCCTTGGTGCCGATGACCAGCGCGAGCTCCGCCTCGTAGTCGGTTTTGACCGAGCCCCTCGGCAGCACCGTGTCGTCATAGGGCCCGCAATAGGCACCGATCGCCTTGCTGAAAACGAAAGGCTCGGTCGGGGTCGGCACGCCGGCTTCGGCGATATGGTCGTGGAAGTTGGCACCGATGCCGATGAAATTGAGCGGCCGCGGGACGCACGGGCCGATACGCGGGGAGCCCGCAATCTTCGGAAGAGTTTTCCAGTCGACCGATGCCAGCTTCTGCAGGCCGGCAGGCGACAGCGTCTCGCCATCGAAATCGCCAATCACACCGGAGAGATCGCGGAGCCCCATTTCCGGGTCGAGTAAGGCGGGCTTCTCGGCGCCGGCGGCGCCCACACGAAGTAGCTTCATACCGAATTTCCTGCTGTACAAGGCGAACAGAGCCGCCTGATTAGGTGTTCACTGTCAGGGGTTACTAGAAATCGCCGCAGCGATCCTAGTTCTCGCGGTCGCCGAACGAATACCGTTCAGCGCTTAGCGCCGCAGATTTGAGTTGATTTCAATTACTCCTCCCCATTGCACTCGTCTTCGTTCAACGTCCCGAACCTGCTCCGCCAATCCAAGAGCCAAATCCGGGCCATCGACCGGCCCTTGCGATTTGCGACTTTCGTGCTGCCAAGATTGCATTCATTTTATGCCACGCCGAGGAGTGTCTCGCAAGCGGAACTTGATCGGCACTGCCCGCGCCGGCTTCGCGGGCTGCGCCTACGCATGGTGGCACCTGCGGCCACGACCCAGATGGGAGCGAGGATGGCCGCACTCGTGCTCAGGATGAAAAGCATTCTCTTTCAACAGACTTTGCGATCTTGCTTTCGAGCGTCCTGACGAAGCGGTGAAAGCCAGGACAGCATTGATCACCTGGATCCTTTCAATGACGGGCGTCCGGGATAGCGGGGCAAACAGAGGCGCCTGACGCGCGATTCCGGTTTTCCGGGGCCGGCCGTGTAGCTCCTCTGCCCGCCTGCTAGGCCGCGCGGTACCCCAAAGTGCATGCGATCCAGTTTGCGGAGTGAGCTTTTCCTTGTTGACTCTCGGGTAAGAGCGTCGCAAATTTGCATACATATTCGATTTGGTAGCACGTGGACCCTGCGAAGTGGCCGCAGCCGCCGAGGGCTCGATGCTGATCCGGAGGGAGAAATTGAGCGCATCTCAGCGCGACGGGTTGGTGCGTAAGGGCAACTAGAATTGCCTGGAATAATAAAGGGAGGGAAGCATGAAGAACTCGATCAATAGACGTGACGCATTGAGGGTCGTCGGCGGCGTTGTCGTTGCTGGGGCAGCTAATCTCCCCGGTTTTGCGTTTGCCGCTGACCAGAAGAAGATGGTGGTCATCCACAAGATCGCCGGTATCCCCTGGGTCAATCTGATGAAGGACGGGGTCGAGAAGGGCGGCAAGGACTACGGCATTGACGCTACCCTGATTGGCCCGACGACTGCCGATCCGGCGTTGCAGGCGAAGCTCGTCGAAGACGTGATCGCCCAGAAGGTGGACGTGCTCGGCGTGGTTCCGCTCGACTCCAACGTGCTCGCGCCGCTCCTGAAGCGCGCTCACGACGCCGGCATTGTCGTCCTGACGCTTGAAGGCTCGAACCAGCCGAACCGCGACTGGGACGTCGGCATGGTCGACCCCATCGAGTACGGCGAGACCATGATGAAGCGCATGGCAGCCGGCATGGGAGAGAGCGGGGAGTACGTTGTCATCGTCGGCGGCCTCACCACCCCGCTGCACAAGATCTGGGCCGACGCCGCGGTCGCCTATCAGGAGAAGAACTATCCGGGCATGAAGCAGGCGACGGACCGGTTCGGCATGGGTGAAAGCACCGACGAAACGCAGAAGACGGTGCTCGATGTCATGAAGGCCCACCCTGGCGTAAAGGGGTTTCTGATCTACGGGTCGCCTGGTCCGATCGGTGCCGGCAACGCCTTGCGGCAGCTCAAGAACCACAACGTCACAGTCGTCGGGACGTGTACTCCGGGTCAGACTCAGACGCTCATCAATGCCGACTGGGTGAAGGAGTGTTTCCTGTGGAATCCGGTCGATTCCGGTTACGCCATGGTGGCCGTTGCGAAAGTGATCCTCGACGGCCAGCAGATGGCAGCCGGCATGGATATCCCCGGCGTCGGCAAGGCCGATATCAGCATGAATGATACGGGTGGCATTGTTCAGCTCAACAAGCCGCTCGAGGTCACCAAGGACAACGTCGACAATCTCGTGTCACAAGGACTCTGAAGTCCGCGCCTGCCATTCGGACGGGTATCCGGTCATGATCCGACCGGATGCCCGTTCATGCTAGTAGATGGCTGAATCGGCCAGACGGGCGCATAGCCTTGCTGCCGGCGAGCGGTGAAGATGGCGTTCTTGCAGCTAAGCGACATCTCTAAGACGTTCGGCGGCGTTAGGGCGTTGCAGAACGTGAACTTCACCATCGAGGCGGGTGAAGTTCACTGCCTCGTAGGCGAGAACGGCTCGGGGAAGTCAACCCTCATCAAGATCATTTCCGGGATCGTGGAGCCGAAGCCCGGCGGTCGGATCGTCATTGACGGGCGCGAGTACCACAATCTCGATCCGGCCCAGAGCACCGCCTGCGGCATCCAGGTCATCTATCAGGACCTGTCGCTGTTCCCCAACCTCACGGTCGCCGAAAACATCGCCATCGCTCAGAATGCAGGCGCCCCGCGGGTCGTGAGATCGCGCGAGCTGAGGAATGTCGCGCGCGAAGCGATGGCGAAGATCGGCGTGTCGCTCGATCTGGACGCTAAGGTAGCCGAGCTCTCCATCTCGAACCGGCAGCTCGTCGCGATCTGTCGTGCGCTTGCCGCCGACGCCAAGCTGGTGATCATGGACGAGCCGACCTCCTCGCTCACCCGTCACGAGGTCGACGTGCTTCTGCGCCTCGTCGGCGACATGCAGGCGAAGGGCATCAGTACCCTCTTCGTCAGCCATCGTCTCGACGAGGTCCTTGAGGTCGCGAGCCGGGTCACCGTCCTGCGCGACGGCGAGAACCTCGGAACGTTTCCCTCCGACGAGATGGACGACCGCAAACTCGCCCTGCTGATGACGGGCAAGGAGTTTCGCTACGCCCTCACACAGACGGACCTGAGCGATCGGCTGCCCTGCCTGTCGGTGTCCAAGCTCCGCCGTGCAGGCGAATACGAGGACATCTCGTTTGAGGTTCGACACGGCGAAATCCTCGGCATCACCGGACTTCTCGGTTCAGGCCGCACGGAACTCGCGCTGTCGCTGTTCGGCATGGCACCCGCCGATTCCGGCGAGATATCCGTCGACGGCAAACCGGTGCAGTTGAACTCCAACCAGGCGGCGATCGCCGCAGGTATTGGCTATGTGCCCGAGGATCGGCTGACCTTGGGCCTGGTTCTCGAGCAGCCCATCTCCTCTAACATTGTCGTTACAGTCCTGAAGTCGCTTCTCGGTCCGCTCGGATTGCTCGATAACAAGAAGAAGCGATCGACCGTCGATCGTTGGATTCACAACCTGGCGATAAAGGTCTCCAATCCCGAAAATGCCGCCAAGACGCTTTCGGGCGGCAATCAGCAGCGCGTGGTGGTGGCGAAGTGGCTGGCGCGCAATCCGCGGATCCTCATTCTCGACAGCCCGACCGTCGGGGTCGATATCAACGCCAAGGACGGAATTTACGAGATCGTCAAAAATCTCGCTGCGAGCGGCGTCGCCGTCGTGATGATCTCAGACGAAATCCCCGAAGTCCTCTACCACAGCCATCGGATTCTGATCATGCGCAACGGTCGCCTGACAGGCGAATACGCCGCGCACCTCAGCTCCGAGCACGAGCTGATGGAGGCGGTCAATGCTTGACGCCTTCGCCCGATTCCGCCGCACTCACGAGTTCTGGCTGCTGTCCGGAATCGTTCTGCTCTGCATCCTCTTCTCGACAACCACCGGCACGTTCCTGACTCTGCAGAATCTCGAGGATCTGGTCACAGGCAACGCTTATGTCGGCATTCTCTGTGCCGGTCTGCTTGTGGTCTTGATCGCGGGCGGGATCGATATTTCCTACACGGCCACCGCCTCGGTTGCGCAGTATGTAGCGCTGATCATCACCAACAGATATCCCGCCATCGGCTGGCTTGGAGTCTTCGTTATCGCCTGCGGCGTCGGCTGCTTCCTCGGCCTCATCAATGCCACCGTCGTCTACAAGCTCAAGATCAAAAGCATCATCGCGACAATTGCGCTTCTCAACGTCTATTTCGGCTTCCTGATCTTCTTCAGCGGCGGTTCGTGGATTTACGTATTTCCGCAGTGGTTCCTTGACGGGATCAATTGGTTCGCGTTCACCGGCGACAGCGGCTACACCTACTCGATCAATCTGCAGATCCTCACTGTGGTCGTGGTGTTTGCCGCGACGTGGCTGATGCTGAGCCGCACGAATATCGGCCGGCAGATCTACTCGATGGGGGGCAATCCGGACGCGGCGCAGCGTGTCGGATTCAACATGTATCTGTTGCATCTCATCGCCTACGGCTATCTCGGACTCTGCGCCGGGGCGGCCTCCGTCGCGCAAGCCCAACTCGCCCAGACGGTCATGCCCAACTCGCTCGTCGGCCGGGAGCTCGACGTGCTGGCGGCGGTGGTCCTCGGCGGCGCCAGCCTCAACGGAGGAGTGGGCACCGTGCTCGGCGCATTTCTCGGCGTGACACTGCTGGCGATCATGCAGAACGGGCTCGTCCTCCTCGGCGTGTCCTCCTACTGGTTCCAGTTCATCTCGGGTTTCGTAATACTCGTTTCCATGTCGTCGACGGCGATTCAAACGCGCCGCGCGCTCGTCCGGCGGAGGATTATTGCGACGACATGAGCCAGCGGATGACCGATACGATCGCAACGCCGCAAACCAAGGATGCGCAGAGCGCCGGCGTCACCTCCGTTGCAGTCTCCGCGGCGTCCGCGGCCCGGAAGCGGTTTCTGGCCAATTATGCTACCGAGGGACGGCTGGTCATCCTGCTCGCAGCGCTGATCGTTCTCTTTCTGCTCATCATCGGCGAGAAGTTCATCAGCGGCAGCAATCTGTTCTCCATGGCGGTGCAACTGCCGGAACTCGGAATCCTGGCGCTTGCGATGATGATTTCGCTCCTTCACGGGGGCGTCAATCTCTCGATCATCTCGACGGCGAACATGAGCGCCCTCACGATGGCCTACGTGCTCACCACTCAGCTGCCGACCGCGAGCGGCTTCATGTGGGGGGGATGGATGGCGATTGCCATCGCGGCCGGCATCGCCGTTTCGATCCTGATCGGGCTGCTCAACGGGTTCATCATCGCCTATATCGGCGTCTCGCCGATCCTGACCACGCTCGGCACCATGATCATGGTGAAGGGGCTCGCCATCGGCCTTACCCGCGGCATCGTCATCTCAGGGTTCCCGCCGCCGATCCTCTTCATCGGCGAGGGTACAGCGTTCGGGATTCCCTTCGGCCTGATCTTCTTCGCCATCTGCGCCGTGGTCGTCGCCGTCGTGCTGGGCAAGACGCCGTTCGGCGCGTCGATCTATCTGATGGGGTCGAACGAGCGGGCGACGCAGTTTTCCGGCGTCAACACCCGTCGCGTGATCCTCGGCATATACGTGATGTCGAGTGTGCTTGCTGCGATCGCCGGCCTCGTCATGCTTTCGCGCTTCAATTCGGCCAATGCCGCCTATGGCGAGAGCTACCTTCTGGTGACCGTGCTTGCCTCGATCCTCGGCGGTACCGACCCGTTCGGGGGGTTTGGCAAGGTGAGCGGACTGGTGCTATCGATTCTCATTCTCCAGGTTGTTGCGTCTGCCTTCAACCAGCTCGGTCTGAGCCAGTACCCTGACTCTGTCGATCTGGGGGCTGATTCTGATCGGGGTCAGCGCTGTGGCTTATTTGCGTGGCTATTGGTCGACACGATGACAGCGCGCCTCGAGCTCGAATGTCTCGCGGTCATAATTCCGGTGAACGGCCGCGCTTGTCTGCCCCGCGCCGGAAAGCACCGTGAAGAAGCGTCGAATTGGCGACCGGCTGCATTTCTTGACCGTGCCGACGGCCAATCAATTTGGACCTTACCAAGGAGAGAACATTGATAACGCGAACCGCAATCTTCGAAGGGGAAGCCGCTCCGGGAGGAATGGAGGCTTTCGTGAAGGGCGTGGTTGAGCGGCTCCTTCCGATATGGCGGAAGATGCCGCACGGCGACTCGGTGCGCGTGTACCATCCCCAAGATCACGACGACGGTGCACCGCCTATCGTGTTGATCCAGGAGATCGATTACCCGTCGCAGGAAGCTTTCGACGAGGCGATGAAATCATCGCTCCGCCCCGCGGCCAGGGCCGTCACGATGGAGCTGTTGCCGATCGTCAAGGGGCGTGTCTATCACGTCGTAAGCCGGCGCCTGGAAAAGGATTGACGGCCCCGGACTAGAACCCACTCTTCAGCGCGGAAACGTATGCTCGATTGCGCGTCGGCGTGATCATGACCTCGTTGATGCAAACGTGCGGCGGCAGGCCGGCGATATAGAGGATCAGATTTCCGACGTCTTCGGACTGAACCATCAGCGCCTTGTCCTCCGCGCTGACCGGGACCGGGCGCTTCTCGATGATCGGCGTGGCGACCTCGCCGGGGCAAAGCGCGGTCGCACGGATGCCGTTCACGCATTCCTCCATGTTGATGCTGTAGCTCAGCGTCACGACACCGTGCTTTGCTGCCACATAGGGCGACCCGGGCTGCACACTCACGAACCTGCCCGCGTTAGACGCCGTGTTGATGATCACCCCGTCCTTCTGCCGCCGCATGATCGGCAGCACCGCTATCACGCAGTAGAACGCGCAAGAGAGGTTACCGTGGATCACCTCATCTGCGCCGGCGAAGGTCAGCTTCTGGAAGCTGCGGTCCGGTACGTTCGTTCCCGCGTTGTTGACCAGGATGTCGAGGCGCTTGAGTTCCTTGTCGATGAAATCGGCGGTGCTCTGCGCTGCTTCGGCGCTGGTCATGTCGCCGGGTCTGACATGGGCCGTGCCTCCGGCCTGCCGAATACGCGCGGCGACGGATTTCGAGCGGCTCTTTTCTTCGGCCGGTCAGCACAACAGTAGCCCCCGCTCCGGCAAGAGCGATCGCGGCGGCCTCGCCAATGCCGCTGCCGGCCCCGGTCACCCACGCGACTTTGCCGTTCAGGTTTGATTGCGTCACTCTCGCCCTGCCTTCCTCCGGTCGGCGGCCCAGCAGCAGCGTGGCCGCCAAGCAACCTCAGCGACCTGCTAGTCCGGCGACGAGAGCCAACCTCGCTGCCGGCTCTCATCAGCGCCGGTCTTGCCGACGATCATTTCTTCGCAGGCGCGACGCGATCGCTGAAAAGCACGCCACCTTTTGCCTTTGCCTCGCGCGACGATTTAAGAAGCTGGATAAGGACGGCATCCTCCGCCACGTCGAGGTTGCGGGCGACGGCTTCCGTCACCTCTTTCACCAGCTTCCGCTTCTGATCCAGCGTCCGACCTTCTATCGCATAGATATAGACCTCAGGCACGTCTTCCTCCTCCCAATGTCGGCAGCACTCTTGAAGGTCTCGACTTCAACTCCATGCAGCGATCTTCTTCTTCCCGCCCGGAACCGGCGCATCGTTGCGCAGCAGCTTCTCGTGCTTCAATTCGGCCCAAAGATCATCCGGGATCGGATGCTGGAACGAGGCGAGGTTCTGCGCGACCTCCTTGCTCGCGATCGCGCCGGGGATCACCGCAGCGACGATCGGGTGGCCAAGCGGAAACTGCAGCGCCGCAGCGGCCAGCGGCACGTTGTGCCGCTTGCAGACGGCCTCCATCTTGGCGACCTTCTTCATGATTTCGGGCGTGGCCGGAGAGTAGTTGTAGCGAGCATTGGGCACCGCGCCGGTCGCCAGAATGCCCGAATTGTAGGTGCCCCCGATTACGATGCCGACGCCGCGCTCCGCGCAGGCCGGGAACTCGCTCTCCAGAACCTCCTGCTCGAGCAGCGTGTAGCGCATCGCGATCAGGAAGAAATCCATATCGAAGAAGTCGAGGTATTTCGGGATCGTGCCCATCGTGTTGAAGCCGGCGCCGATGCCTTTGATCACGCCCTGGTCGCGCAGTTCCTCAAGCGCCCGCCAGCCGCTCGTGCAGAGCTGGTTCCAGTACGGCGCGACCTTGGCCTCGGACTTGAAGTGCCAAGTGTCGAGATCGTGAATGAGAAGCACATCGATGCGGTTGATGCCGAGGCGCTGCAGGCTGTCCTCGAACGACCGCATCACGCCGTCATAGCTGTAGTCCATGTCGTGAGCGAATTCGAGACCACCGAGCCAGTCGGAGTTGCGCTGAAACGGACCCGGCTTGAACGGACGGTGCAGCGTGCGGCCGATCTTGCTCGAAATTACGAATTCATCGCGCGGCCTCCGGTAGAGCGCGCGGCCGACCCGGTGTTCCGCCTGGCCTTTGCCGTACCAGGGCGACGTATCGTAATAGCGCACACCGCCATCCCAGGCCGTGGCGAGCAACGCCCGGGCCTCATCCTCCTCGATGACGTCGAAGGTCTCGCCCAGCGGCGCAGGTACCCAACCCAAGTTCGGTCACCATCACACCTGTGCGCGCGCCGAGCTGGCGCTTGGCAAAAGGCGTCTTAGTCGAAGTCGCGGATGTGCTCATGGCTCTAAACAACCCCTCAGATGAGCTCTAACAAACCTCTTCGATGAATTGTCGGGCCGCGCCTCGATCCTTCCGAATTCGGCGACCCCTCGGGCTTTTGGGAGGGGGCCTCACGCCATCAACTGGATTGGGCAAAGCCAAGCCTCTTCTCCCCGGCCGCCCCCCGACAGAGAGCATTCTCCAGTCGCCGTCCCCTCTCCGACCGCTACGACCAACCTTCACTGCTGCGGCGACGAACTTGCCTCCAAGAGCATCAAGGTTCGACGATCGATCAAAAGTGCATTCACTTTATCGCATGGCGACCGGGATCCCGCAAGCGAAACCTCCGTGTCATGATGGGAGGCCGCCAATTTTCCGGTGGAATCAATGGAGATGCACGCGGTTCGCTGATGGGACGAGAGCGGCCACCTTCGTTCCGTGGTGTGATGGGCTGTGCGAGCCCTTGCGCAATGAGACGTTGCGTCCGCGATTCCCGGCGCCCGAGCCGTCGCTCGTTGGTATCCGATCGCATTCGCTTCGACTGCCTGGACCGCCTTGGCATCGCCTCACCCCCACCCTTTGCATGATTTTCCGTGCGCCGCGTACTCCTCCATCTCTTGCGCTGCTCCAAACGGTGTGCAAAAATGAATGCAATTATGCTGCATAGAGGGTCTCAAGACCGCCATGTCAGAAAAGGTGGCGCTCGTCACGGGGGGAGGCACCGGCGTCGGCAAGGCCGCAGCGCTCGCCTTATTGAGCGATGATTTCCGGGTTTTTCTGGTGGGGCGACGCGCCGAGCCGCTAGCGCAGACGAAGGCTGAGGCGGGACAGTATTCTGACCGCGCTATTCCGGTTACGGCCGATGTCAGCGACCCCGCTTCGGTCGACAACCTCTTCTCCGAGGTGCGTTCGCAAGCCGGCAGGCTTGATTTCGTATTCAACAACGCCGGCGTCGGTCCGCCGAAGGCCTCGTTCGACGAGCTCACCTCGGAACAATGGAACCAGGTGATCGCCATTAATCTGACCGGCGCGTTCCTGGTTGCGCGTGGCGCGTTTCGTCTGATGAAGTCGCAGACGCCAAGAGGCGGGCGCATCGTCAACAACGGGTCCGTGTCCGCGCACGTTCCGCGTCCGAACTCGGCGCCCTACACTGCAAGCAAGCACGCCATCACCGGCCTGACCCGGTCGATCTCGCTGGACGGCCGCACGTTCGACATCGCTTGCGGGCAGATCGATCTCGGCAACGCCGCGTCGGAGATGGCGTCGGCCACCGCCCAGGGCGCGCTACAGGCGAACGGCACGGTGACGCCCGAGCCGATGTTCGACCCGCGCCATGTCGGTGACGCCATCTCCTACATGGCGCGACTCCCGCTCGATACCAATGTCCAGTTCGTCACGTTGATGGCGACGAAGATGCCGTACATCGGCCGAGGATAAGGAGACTGCAGATCGCGGTAGATCGGCCGCGGAACTGGGAGAAGAAAAGAGAAACTGAACCCTTGATCGGAGGAAATGTCGATGATTGCCAAGTTCAAATACACGAGCATTGCTGCGGGTGCCTTGGCGGCATTCGGGTTTGCCGGAGTTGCGCCGGCCTCGGCCGACGAAATGCTGATGTCGCTGATCACGAAGACCAACGAGAATCCCGTCTTCGTCATCGAGAAGGACTACGCTCTTAGCCTCGCCAAGGAGAAGGGCATCAAGCTGCTCACCTTCGCCGGCAAGTATGACGGCGACAACGCCAGCCAGGTGACGGCGATCGAAGACTCGCTCGCCGCCGGCGTGAAAGCCATCCTGATCGTTCCCAACGACACCACCGCGATCGTTCCGCAGATCGAGGCGGCGCGTAAGGCTGGCGTCATCGTGGAGGTGATCGATTCACCGCTGCACCCGACCAATGCCGCAGACGGCACCTTCGCAACCGACAACTACGACGCGGGCCTCGCGATCGGGAAATGGGCGAAGGCCTATCTCGGCGACAAGGCTGCCGACGCCAAGATCGCGATGCTCGACGCCGACACGATGATGGTCACCAATGACGTGCTCCGCGACACCGGCTTCCTCGACGGATTCGGGATCGACATTCCGAACAAGAAGGTGTGGGGCAGCGAGAAGATTCCGCGCATCGTCGGCCACGACGTCACCAAGGGCTCGGTGAGCGGCGGCCAACAGGCGATGGAGAACCTGCTGCAGAAGAATCCGGAGATCAACCTGGTCTACACGATGAACGAGCAGGCCGCTGCCGGCGCTGCCCAGGCACTGAAGGCGGCGGGCCGCGACAAGGACGTCATTCTGGTCTCCGTCGACGGCACCTGCCAGGGCATCGAGATGGTCAAGAACGGCACCCTGCAGGCAACGGCCATGCAGTTCTGGCTGGATATGGTCGAAAGACTCGATGGACGCCGCCTATGACAAGCTGACGAGCGGCAAAGACGCGGAAGTCACTCCCGGGCTCGACTACTTCAACACCGGCGTCAAACTGCTGACCAACAATCCGGTGGCTGGCGTGGAGTCGATCGACGACGCAGAGGCGCTCAAGCTCCGCGGAGCGATGTGCGCAAAGAGCTAGCGCCAACGGCGTAGCATTTCTGCTAGTGGCGAAAGCCAGTAAGTAAACGCGAAGCGGAGCCCAATCGGGCTCCGCTTGACAACCTGCAGGGCTGGCGAGCAGCGCCGTTGACGGCCGATGGTGTCTGAATCACTGAGAGAACACTGATGAGCTCGCGCGTCGAATCGACTCCCCAGCCGCGCGGTACGGTCGGTGCGGCCCAACGTGAAGCGGCGGCTCCCGATCGCGAAGCCGGATTGCCGAGGGGAAAACCCGCCCTGACCGGGTTGGGCGCCGACGACACAACAATGCTGCGCCTGCGGAACGCTCTGGCGACGCACCCCACGATCGTGTCGATCATAGTGCTGATTGTCAGCGTATTGGGCTTCGGACTGGTGGTCGGCGAGCGGTTCTTCACGCCGTTCAATTTCTCGCTGATCGTTCAGCAGGTCACCATTATCAGCATCCTCGGTGCCGCGCAGACCCTGGTGATCTTGACCGCAGGAATCGATCTTTCGGTCGGTGCGATCATGGTGCTGTGTTCCGTCATCATGGGCGTTACGGCGGTGCACCATGGGGTGCCGCAGGAATTGGCAATTCTCTTGGCCTTCGCTGGCGGCGCGATCTGCGGGCTGATCAACGGTCTGCTGATTACAGCGTTGAAGCTGCCGCCGTTCGTCGTCACGCTCGGCACATGGAACGTATTCTTCGGCATCAATCTGTGGCTGTCGGGAAGCATGACGATCATGTCGCAGGAGATCAGCAACGTCGCCCCGATGCTGCAGTTCTTCGGCGAGGCCATCAATCTCGGCCACGTTCACCTGACCATCGGAACGTTCATGCTGTTCGGGTTGTTCGCCGTCCTGTGGTACGCGCTCTACAAGACCGCCTGGGGCCGCCACGTTCACGCGATCGGCGACGACGAAGAGGCGACACGGTTGGCCGGCATCAACATCGAGGGAAAGCTGGTCTCCGTCTATGTCATTGCCGGCCTTATCTGTGCGCTCGGCGGCTGGGTGCTGATCGGACGCATCGGCTCGGTAACCCCGCAGGAGGGCGTCACGGCGAATCTCGACAGCATCACCGCCGTCGTCGTCGGCGGCACCAGCCTGTTCGGCGGACGCGGCTCTCTCCTCGGCACCTTGGTCGGTGCGCTGATCGTGGGCGTCTATCGCAACGGCCTGGCGCTGTCCGGCGCGGATCCCCTTTGGCAGAATGTCTCTGTCGGAATCTTGATCATCGTCGCGGTGACCATCGATCAATGGATCAGGAGGTTGTCGCGATGACCGCCGAGAAGCAGCCCGTCTTGCAGGCGCGCGGCATCGTCAAGCGCTTCGGGCGGGTGACCGCGCTCGACAATGCAGATTTCGAGCTCTACCCGGGCGAGATCCTGGGTGTCATCGGCGACAACGGTGCGGGAAAGAGTACGCTGATCAAGGTGCTGACGGGCGCAGTCATGCCGGACAGCGGCGAACTCTTCATGGACGGCCAGCCGATTCGGTTTCGCTCTCCCCATGATGCACGCAACGCCGGAATCGAAACGGTCTATCAGAATCTGGCGCTCGCTCCGGCATTGACCATCGCGGAAAATATGTTCCTCGGCCGAGAAGTGCGGTCGCCTGGCGTCATCGGCAGGTTCCTCGGCAAGCTGGACGCTGCCCATATGCAAAGACACGCCCGCACGGCCCTGAACGAGATCGGCCTCCTTACCGTGCAGAACATCCATCAGACGGTAGAGACCCTGTCCGGCGGACAGCGACAGGGTGTGGCGGTGGCGCGCGCGGCGGCCTTCGGCAGCCGCGTCGTAATCATGGACGAACCAACGGCCGCCCTCGGCGTCAAGGAGGCTCGCCTCGTGCTCGATCTGATCGCCACAGTGAAGAGCCGCGGGCTTCCGATCGTGCTGATCAGCCACAACATGCCGCACGTCTTCGAGGTCGCCGATCGTATCCATATCCACCGCCTCGGCCGCCGCCTCACCGTGATCGACCCGAAGTCCTATTCGATGTCGGAGGCTGTCGCGATGATGACCGGAGCGACGGAGCCGCCGCCGGATCCCACGCAATGAGGACGCCATTCTGCCGTACGAAATGCGCCTGACGGCTTCGGCTTGGGCGATCGGTCTCGTTATTTGCGAAGAGGAAACGCGATGGAAGTTCTTCAGTTAGCTCCCCTCATCGACAGCGGCGAAGAGGAATTGCATCGGAAATACCGCGTCTGCCGCTGGGAGGAGCTGCCGGACAGGGACCGCTGGCTCGATGACAACAACGGCTCAATCCGAGCGGTCGTAACGGGGGGGCACCTGGGGATCACCAACGACATGCTCGAGCGGCTACCGTCGCTCGGTCTTATCGCCATCGCCGGCGTGGGATACGAGAAGGTCGATCTCGAAGTCGCGCGCGCTCGCGGCATCCGGGTGACGAATACGCCCGACATCCTCACCGAGGACGTCGCCGATCTGGCGATCGGCCTGATGATCTCGACGTTGCGCAGGCTTCCCGCCGCCGACCAACATGTCCGCTCCGGTCGCTGGAAGGCGGGGAACATGGAACTGACGACCAAGGTCCATGGCAGGCGCTACGGAATTCTCGGCCTTGGCCGGATCGGGCAGGCGATCGCGAAGCGGCTGGAGGGCTTCGACGGTACAATCGCCTACACCGCCAGAGAGAAAAAGAACGTCCCCTACGCCTACCGTCCCTCGGTGCTCGACCTTGCGAAGGCGTCGGACGTTCTCTTCGTGACCGTGGCTGGCGGCGCCGCTACCAGGGACCTGGTCGGGCGGGAGGTGCTCGATGCGCTCGGTCCGAACGGCTTCCTGATCAACGTGGCGCGCGGGTCGATCGTCGACGAGCCGGCCGTGGTCGCCGCGTTGCAGGACAAGCGGCTCGGCGGAGCCGGATTGGACGTCTTCGCCGACGAACCAAATGTGCCCGAGGCACTCCTTGCGATGCAGAACGTCGCTCTCGCCCCGCACATCGGGAGCGCGACCGTTGAAGCGCGGACCGTGATGGCCGACCTCACTCTCGCCAATCTGGACGCGTTCTTCTCGGGAAAGCCGCTGCCCACCCCGGTCGTCTAACTCCGGCCTCGGCAGCGCGCCTTACGCTTCGAGGCGTTGCCTCGGCTCGACCGGAGCGCTCGTCCCGAGATCGAGAATCTGTTCAAGCAGCCGCGCACCCGCAAGCACCGTGGCATCGGCATTCGGCGCCGCCACGATTTGCAACCCCACCGGCAGCCCCTCGCGGGTGAAGCCGCAGGGCAGCGACAAAGCAGGAGCGCAGACCAGCGTTACCGCGTAGGCGATCGCGAGCCAATCGATGTAGGTCTCGAACTCGACGCCATTGCACGCGGCGACATAGCGATCTCCGACCGGGAACGACGGGACGATGGTCGCCGGGCAAAGCAACAGGTCGTAGGTCTCGAAGAACTTGACCGCGCGCGCCGTCATCTCGGCGCGCTGACGCTCCGCCCGAGCCACCTCAGGCATTGTCAGTCGAAGTCCCTTCTCGACGTTCCAGACCAGCTCGGGTTTCAACCTGTCCCTGTGCGCTTCGAGAAGCAGCCCGAACGAGGTCACGAAGGCCTGCGCGCGGAGCACCTGAAAGCATTCGTGGGCCTCGGAGAGATCCGGGTGCGCCTCTTCGACGGTCACACCGGCATCGGCGAAGCGGGATGCGGCACGCCGCGTAAGCTCGGCCACTTCCGGATCGACCGGCGTAATGCCGAGGTCGGCCGAGTAGGCGACGCGCGCGGGCTTCCAGGCCGAACGGGCGGCAGCAAGGAACGTCTCCGACGGACGCGGCTTGGAGAGCGGATCACGCGGATCGTCGCCCGACATCGCGTCGAGCAGAAGGGCCACATCCTCGACGGTGCGCGCCATTGGACCGTGGACACCCAATGTGGCGTCGACGCTAATGCCGCGCGACTGAGCGACCCGCCCGAAAGTCGGGCGCATCCCGACTACGCCGCAGAAGCTCGCCGGATTGCGCAAGCTACCGCCCATATCAGTGCCATGCGCAAGCCACCCCATGCCGGTCGCGAGCGCCACGGCCGCACCGCCGGACGATCCCGCGGCGGAGCGCGACGTGTCGTAGGGGTTGAGCGTCGCACCGAAGACATCGTTGAATGTGTTGGCGCCGGCGCCGAACTCAGGCGTGTTCGACTTGGCGTAGATGACGCCTCCTTCGGCTTCCAGCCGCTCGACGACGACGTCGGAAGCGGCCGGCACGAAATCGCCAA
The DNA here is from genome assembly GCA_963761005.1 of uncultured Alphaproteobacteria bacterium. Classification (GTDB taxonomy): domain Bacteria; phylum Pseudomonadota; class Alphaproteobacteria; order Rhizobiales; family Afifellaceae; genus DASWJZ01. The sequence continues at coordinate 12,050 of CAVXFK010000002.1, read as the reverse complement.
ATATGGGCGAGCCCTGGGTGGTGCGGACGCCCTTGACCGCGGTCAGATCCTTGATCGATACGGGCATGCCGGCGAGGCGGCCGCGCCTGCTCGCGGGCACTTCGAGCAAAGCATCGACGTGAGCGCGCGCACGATCGAAGCACAGCGTCGGCAGCGCGTTGACCTCGGGGTCGACGACAGCGATCCTCGCCTCAAGCGCGTCGAGCAAATCGTGCGGCGTGACCTCGTCACGACGAAGCAGGTCAACGACGGCGGTCGCCGGCAGGCCGATGAGTTCGTCATACCCGCTCATTTCTGCTCCCGGCCCTATCGATCGACTCGGCTTGCCTACGCGGCCGGCAGCGACCAGGGCTGCATCTCGTGCCCCGTGGCGTAGTGCCGGGCGCTCTGGTTCGAATTGCGATTGAGCAGCGGCCGCGCATAGAGCGGGTGGCGCATGCTGCGCACCTCATGTTCCACCTTGAACAGAAGCTCGCCGCTATCCACGTCTACGATATCCTCAAAGCGATACTGGTGGGCGTTGCTTTCCTGGGTGATCAGGCCCCGTGCAAGGAGCCAGGCGTGCGGTGCCGAAAAGTTGGCGAGCGCAATCTGGACATGACTGCCGCTCCGTTCGACCCGCGCGGTTTCCGATTCGACGAACACAAGGCGGGTGGTGGTGCCGGCCTGCACGGATACCTTGCCCGCTTCGAGATGCGCCGGCGCCAGCAATACCTCGCGATAGAAGCGCGCAATGCGCTCCGCTGTGTGCGGCCTTGTCTCGAACTCGACATAGGCGATGCCGAGCGCCAGTCCGGGCCAGCGCGGGCCGGGTGCATGACAGCGGATGCAGTTACCCCAAGGGCAGACCACCTCCATGGTGTCTTTTTGTCTTGATACGTGGAAACGGGTGCCTGCGAGCGACGGCGCCGCTGCCGCAAGGCTCGCAGAAAGGGCATCGAGGTCGGGAACCACGAGACCAACCGTGCCGGGGAGCACCTGGGGCGAACCATTTGGCAGATGAAATTGCGTCGCGCCGGCGTTGACCCACATGATGTCGGTGCCGGTCATCAGGAACGGATCGCGCGTCAGGCCTAAACCGGTGACATAGAACAACGTGGCCAATCGCTGGTCCGGCACCAGGACATTGACGTGCCCGAACTCGACTATGTTGCCGACGTCTTCCTGGGTCCGGTCAAACGCTGCTTCGTCTTGCATGATCCACCTCATTCCGTGGCGCCGTGACTCGCTGCCTCCGCAAGAAGCGCGTAGGTGCAGGCACGGCGCCCTCCCCCTTGCGTTTATACGACCACGTTTCGTGGCTCTCCCGCCCAGAAGGCCTCGATGTTGTCGATGAGCTGATCGGCCAGCTCTTGTGTCGCCTCGGGCTCGCCCAGGCAATGTGCGGTGTCAGGATGAAGTCCGGACGGCCGAGGAGCCGCAGAAGCGGATGATCGGGAGGCGGTGGCTCACTCTGGTCACCACATCGAACGCCGCCCCGCGAAGCGTCCTCTGCTCCAGGGCCTCGCAGAGAGCAGTTCCTCTTCGACGAGACCGCCCCGCGCGGTGTTGATCAGGATCGGTCGGGCCTGCATCAGTGTCGAATTCGCTCCGACCGATCATGTTGCGGGTCGAGGGCATCAGCGGAGCGTGAAGCGTAATCACGTCGCTTGTCCGCAACACGTCCTCGAAGGGCGTATAGAGCGGCCCCATTCCGGTCGTGCCCTTGTAGGAGGAGAACAGCACCTGCATCCCGAACGCACGGCCAATATCGCCGACCGCACGGCCGAGCACACCGTCACCGATGATGCCTAGCCGTCGAGCCGGCAAGATCGTTGACGGGATAGTCGAAATAACAGAACTGGCCCGCCTCGCCCCATCGCCCCTGGCCGACGGAATCGCAATAGGCGATGATGCTACGCCGCAGCGCGAGGATCAGCGCGAATGTATGCTCAGGAAAGGAGTGAGCGGCGTAGCCGCGGATGTTCGAGACGACGATCCCCCTGGACGTGCAGGCGTCGAGATCAACATTGTCGGTGCCAGTTGCCGCCGCCGCCACCAGACGAAGTCGCCGCGCCGCTTCGATCGCCTCGCGCCGCATCGGCACCTTGTTGGTTACGACAATGTCGGCGTCGGCAATCCGCGAGGCCACTTCCGCCTCTCCGCTCCGCCCGAAACTGACCCATTCGTGGTCGAACGCAGGAGGCCGCAGCCTCACGGCAGGCGGCAGCGTGTCGCGGTCGAGGAATACGATCCGCGCCGACTGCGCGAATGGTTCAGCTCTCATGTCCTAGCCGCCTCAAAAGCTCGCTGCCAGAGAGGGGGAGGCTCGATCTTTCCGCCTCTCCCGCGGTTTCTCTGCGGAGTCTTGCTTTGAGGGTTGAGTTATTTGGCATGGACCGGGAGGGGGGCGGTATCCGGTTGCGGCTCGGGGCGGGGGTCGGGTTGTGGTTGGGCTGGCGCGGCGAGCAGCGCCATGGCGGCGGCGACGCCGCCCGGCCGGTGCGGAACGCCGCTCACCGCAAACCCCATCTCCACCCCGCCGAGCGCCCCGATCAGCGTCAGATCGTTCAGGCTGCCGACATGACCGATGCGGAACACCCGCCCCTTCACCTTGCTCAACCCCGCCCCAAGCGACATGTCGTAGCGCCGCAGGATCTCTCCCCGCAGCCGGTCCGCATCATAGCCCGCCGGCATCATCACCGCCGTCAGCACGCTCGAGTATTCGCGCGGCTCAAGGCACAGTATCTCAAGACCCCACGCATCCACCGCCGCACGCGTCGCCGCAGCGTGGCGGGCATGCCGGGCAAAGACGTTGTCGAGCCCCTCCTCGCGCAGCAGCGCCAGAGCTTCACGCAAGCCGAACAACAGGTTGGTCGCCGGCGTATAGGGAAAGAACCCGGCCTCGTTCGGGCCCAGCATCCCCTCCCAGCTCCAATAGGAGCGTGCCATGCCGCCGGAGCGCGACGCCGCCCGCGCCCGCTCAGACACCGCATTCAAGCCAAGACCCGGCGGCAGCATCAGTCCCTTCTGCGAGCAGGCAACCGTCACGTCCACGCCCCACTCGTCGTGGCGGTAGTCGATCGACCCAAGCGAGGAGATCGCATCCACCATCAAAAGCGCCGGATGGCCGCTCGCCCGCAGCGCCCCACCCACCTCCCCGATGCGGCTCGTCACACCGCTCGAGGTCTCGTTGTGCACCACCATCACCGCCTTGATGGTGCGCGCGCCGTCCTCCGCAAGCCGCGCCTCGACGTCAGCCGGATCGACCCCGTGCCGCCAGTCGCCGGCAACAAACTCGACGTCGAGCTTCAGCCGCTCCGCCATCGTCCGCCACAGCGCGGCGAAGTGGCCGGTCTCGTACATCAGCACCCGATCGCCCGGCGACAGCGTATTGACGATCGCCGCCTCCCAGGCTCCCGTGCCCGACGAGGGAAAGATGATCACCGGGCCCTCGGTCTTGAACACCGCCCGGCATCCTTCCAGCACCTCGCGCCCGAGGCGGCCGAACTCCGGGCCGCGATGATCGATCGTCGGCCTGTCCATGGCGCGCAGCACACGCTCCGGGACGTTGGTCGGACCCGGTATGTGCAGAAAATGACGCCCGCTCACCTGCCCCGCTCGCCTGCTTTGACACTTATTGCATTCATTTTATCGCACGGACCTCAATACCCCGCAATTGGAAAATCTCCGAGGGCAGGTGGAGGATTAGAAACCTTCGCTTGCGCATAGACGGACCGTGCCATAAACTGCATTCAAACTCTGGTCACACTGGGCTTGTGCCGAGACGCCGGGGCGATTGTGTCGTGGGCCTGAATTGCCAGGGAGAGGCAGTCATGAACTATCGTTTGCTCGGACGTTCCGGCCTGAAGGTATCGTCCCTCAGCCTCGGCACGATGACTTTCGGCGGCGTCGGCAAGTTCAGCAATGTCGGTTCGATCGACGTTGTTGGCGCGCGCCGCCAGATCGACATGTGCCTCGACGTCGGTGTCAACCTGATCGACACCGCTAACGTCTATTCGGCCGGGCGCTCGGAGGAGATCATCGGCGAGGCGCTGAACGAAGGCCGGCGCCAGCGCATGTTAGTCGCCACCAAGTGCCGGATGCGGATCGGCTCAGCTCCGAACGATGCCGGGGCCTCCCGCCTTCACATCATCGAGGAGTTGGAGAAGAGCCTGAAACGGCTGCGCACCGACTACGTCGATCTCTATCAGCTGCATCAATGGGACGGCCAGACGCCGCTGGAGGAGACCATGGAGGCGCTCGACACGCTCGTGCGCTCTGGCAAGGTCCGCTATGTCGGCTGCTCGAACTATTCCGGCTGGCACCTGATGAAGGCGCTCGCGGTCTCCGACAAGCGCAACTACGTCCCCTACGTCAGCCAGCAGATCAACTACTCGCTGCACGCCCGCGAGGCGGAATACGAGCTGGTGCCGATCGCGGTCGACCAGAATGTCAGCATCATCGTGTGGAGCCCGCTCGCCGGCGGCCTGCTCTCCGGGAAGTACCGGCGCGGCAAGGACTACCCGCCGGGATCGCGGCGGCTGACGGAGTGGCAGGAGCCCCCGGTCCTCGACGAAGAGAAGCTCTACGACGTGATCGAGGTGCTTGTGGAGATCGCAGCGGAGCGCAAGGTCTCTGCTGCGCAGATCGCGCTCGCCTGGACGCTGGGGCGGCCGGGCGTGGCGTCGGTGATCGTCGGTGCGCGGACCGACGAGCAGCTTGCCGACAATCTCGCGGCGGCCGATCTCACCCTCTCCGCCGAGGAGCGCTCGCGGCTGGACAAGGTCAGCGCCCTTCCGCTCCTCTATCCATACTGGCACCAGGCGGCATCTGTCGCGGAGCGCCTGGGCGAGGCCGATCTGGCTCTGCTGCGCCCCTACCTCTGACCCCGGACGGCGGGCGGCGCAACCGAGAGAGCCTGGAGCCAGTCTGCGCCTCAGCCTGTTTGGCCGATCTCGTGGTTTGCCATGAGCTCGAGCGCGCGAACCAGAGCCGAGTGATCCCACTTGGCTCCTCCGTGCGCGGTGCAGGCGTTGAACAGCTCCTGAGCCGTCGCCGTGTTCGGCAAAGACACGCCGATCTGGCGCGCGCTCGACAGCGCAAGATTGAGGTCCTTTTGATGCAGTTCAATCCGGAAGCCCGGATTGAACGTCCGTTTCACCATGCGCTCGCCATGGACTTCGAGAATGCGCGAGGAGGCAAAGCCCCCCATCAGTGCCTCGCGCACGCGGGCCGGATCGGCCCCGGCTTTGGCGGCAAAGACCAGTGCTTCGGCTACCGCTTCGATCGTCAGGGCGACGATGATCTGGTTCGCCACCTTGGCAGTCTGTCCGTCGCCATTGCCGCCGACGAGGGTGACGTTCTTGCCCATGCGATCGAACAGCGGCTTCACCCTTTCGAATGCCGCCGGCTCGCCGCCGACCATGATCGTCAGGGTCGCATTCTTGGCACCGACCTCGCCGCCCGACACCGGCGCATCGAGATAGTCGCACCCGAGCGCGTTGATGCGCCTGGCAAAGTCCTTCGTGGCGATGGGCGATATCGAGCTCATGTCGACCACGGTCTTGCCCTGTGAAAGGCCTTCCGCCACCCCGTTCGGCGTCGAACAGCACCTTCTCCACGTCTGGCGTGTCCGGAACCATGGTGATGACGACGTCGGCTTTCTCCGCCACCTCCTTGGCACTGCCGCAGGCCGTTCCGCCGGCGCCGGTGAGCTCGGAGGGGATCGACGAGCGAGTGGCGAGGAACACCTCGTACCCGCCTTTGATAAGCTGACCGGCCATGGGCGAGCCCATGATGCCGAGGCCAATGAAACCGATTTTCATGGGCGCAGTTCCCTCCATCTTGGTCCGTCACCCAGAAGGCGGTCTCGCCAGCGAGCGACTAGTTGATCGCTCCGTTGCGCTGCCACAGCGCCGATTCGAGAACCCGTACCGAGTGAAAGGCCACACGGCCCGAGAGATCGGCGACCTGATGCCGGCAAGAGGTTCCGTCGGCCACGATCAGATCGTCGGGCTGTGCTTCGCGCAGTGCCGGGAGGAGACTTGCCTCCGCCATCGCGCGTGAGACGTCCTGGCTCTCGGACTGATAGCCGAAACTCCCAGCCATGCCGCAGCACGACGAAGTGATCGGGCGAACGTTCAAATCGGGCACGCGGCGCAAGGCGGCAAGCGTCCCTTCGAACGCGCCGAAGCTCTTCTGGTGGCAGTGGCCGTGTACGTGCACATTCGCCGGCCGCGACCGGAGATCGAGCTCGATCTTCTCGCGCGTGAGCCATTCGCCAAACATCATTGCGCGGTCGGCGAGCTGCTTTGCTTCTGCGCCTGGGAGCAGCGACGCAAACTCGTCGCGGAAGGTCAGAAGGCACGACGGCTCGAGCCCGACGACGGGCAGGTCACCGGCGAGGGCCGCAAGCGTGCGACGCGCCTCGGCGCGTGCGCGATCGACCAGTCCGGCGGAGAGGTAAGTACGGCCGCAGCAGAGCGGCCGCCCATTGTAGCGCGGCATGACGGGCCGCCGCCCTGAGGCAGCGATGAGCCGCAACGCCGCCCGCAGGTTCTCGGGCTCGAAATATCGGTTGAACGTATCGGCAAACAGGAGAACGTCGCCGCCTTTGGCGTCGGCCGGCTCATATTGCGCCGCCTCGGAGTTGCGGAAGAAATCGCGCCGCCAAGTCGGCAGCTTGCGGTCCTCGGCAAAGCCGAGCCCACGATATGCGATCCTGCGCAGCAGAGAGCTGCGACGCGGCAGATTCGCGAGGCCGGAGAACCTCGCTGCGAGCGGGGCGTATCTCGGCAGCTCGGCAATGACCCGCTCGCGCAGGCCGACGCCATGTCGCGCGGCTTTCGCCGCCAGAACCTCGATCTTCATCTTGGCCATGTCGACGCCAGTCGGACACTCGCGCCGGCATGCCTTGCAGGATACGCAGAGCCGCAGCGCGTCCGACACGTCGGATGACGCCATCGCGTCGGCACCGAGCTGACCGGTCAAAGCAAGGCGCAGCGTATTGGCCCGACCACGCACGAGGTGCTCTTCGTCGCGCGTCGCGCGAAAGCTCGGACACATGACGCCAACGTCGAATTTCCGGCAGTGGCCGTTGTTGTTGCACATCTCAACGGCAGCAAGCATGCCGCCGAGCGGACCGGGATAATCCGACCAGTCGAGATGCGGTTTGAAGCCGGCAGCCGCCGCATAGTCGGGCGCATAGCGGAACAGCGTGCGGTCATCGAATTGCGGGGGGCGTACGATGCGGTTGGGGTTGAGCATGCCGGCGGGGTCAAATGTATCCTTGACCGCCGCGAAGGCGCGAACGATGCGTGGACCGAACATCGCAGCGTGGAATTCGCTGCGCGCGATGCCGTCGCCGTGCTCGCCGCTGTGCGACCCCTTGTACTGCAGCACCAACGCGAAACACTCTTCGGCGATGGCCCGCATGCGCGAGACGTCGGCAGGGTCCTTCATGCTGAGCACCGGCCGGACGTGCAAACAGCCCACGGAGGCGTGCGCGTACCAAGTGCCGCGGCTACCGTGGCGCTCGAAAATGGCGTTCAGGCGCTCGGTATATTCGGCGAGATCCTCGAGAGCGACGGCGGTATCCTCGATGAAGGAAATCGGCTTCCTGTCTCCCTTCATCGACATCATGATGTTCAGGCCGGCCTCGCGAACCTCCGCGATGTCCGACTGAAAGCTCGGCTCGGTTGCCCGGACCACCTGGCCCGGGAAGCCGAGGTCGGCCATCATCGTCTCGAGCTCGGCGAGTTGCGCGAGCAGCGGACCATCTTCGAAGCCGTGAAACTCGACGATCAGCAGGCTTTGCGGCTCACCGACCAGCATCCGGTCGATGGTCTTGCGGTAGATCGGAATGCTCCTGCCGAGATCGATCATGGTGCGGTCGATCAGTTCGACGGCCTCGGGATCGAGGGTGATCAGGTGACGTGTCGCCTCCATTGCGGCGCGGAAGCTGGGGAACTGGCAGATGCCGAGCACCTTGCGAGTCTTGATTGGTTGCAGCTTGAGTTCGAGCGCGGCCGAGAACGCGAGCGTGCCTTCCGAGCCGACGAGAAGCCGCGCTGGATTGGCCCGGCCCGTCGCTCCGGCTGCGGGCGTCAGCGCATCGATGTTGTATCCACCCACGCGGCGCAGCAGCTGCGGATACCGCGCCGCTATTTCCGTCGCTTCGGCAGCGCCGATGGCTTTGAGAGCGGCCACAAGCTTGCTGATGCGGTCGGGCGCCGCCGCCGCCGGCTTCGGCCAATCGGGACCGAAGCGAGCTCGCTCTCCGTCCGCAAGAATGGCGTCGATCGCCAGGACGTTGTCTGCCATCAGGCCATAACGGATGGATTTGCTGCCGCACGAATTATTGCCCGCCATGCCTCCGATCGTGCACCGCGAGTGGGTGGACGGATCGACCGGGAAAAAGAGCCCGTGCGGCCTGAGCTTGGCATTGAGATCGCCCAGGACCAAGCCCGGTTCGACCAATGCGGTACGCCGCTCGGCATCGACTTCCAGCACGTTGCGCAGATATTTGGAGCAGTCGAGCACCAGGGCACGATTGACCGTCTGGCCGCATTGGCTGGTTCCGCCGCCTCGCGGGAGGACTGCAATCCCCTCCTCGCGAGCGATCGCGAGTGCGGCCATGACATCGGTGATCGTGCGCGGCACAAGCACGCCGATCGGCTCCACCTGATAAATCGAGGCGTCGGTCGCGTATCGCCCCCGGTCGCTGCGCCGGAACAGCACCTCTCCCGCGGTTTCTCTGCGGAGTCTTGCTTTGAGGGTTGAGTTATTTGGCATGGACCGGGAGGGGGGCGGTATCCGGTTGCGGCTCGGGGCGGGGGTCGGGCTGTGGTTGGGCTGGCGCGGCGAGCAGCGCCATGGCGGCGGCGACGCCGCCCGGCCGGTGCGGAACGCCGCTCACCGCAAACCCCATCTCCACCCCGCCGAGCGCCCCGATCAGCGTCAGATCGTTCAGGCTGCCGACATGACCGATGCGGAACACCCGCCCCTTCACCTTGCTCAACCCCGCCCCAAGCGACATGTCGTAGCGCCGCAGGATCTCTCCCCGCAGCCGGTCCGCATCATAGCCCGCCGGCATCATCACCGCCGTCAGCACGCTCGAGTATTCGCGCGGCTCAAGGCACAGTATCTCAAGACCCCACGCATCCACCGCCGCACGCGTCGCCGCAGCGTGGCGGGCATGCCGGGCAAAGACGTTGTCGAGCCCCTCCTCGCGCAGCAGCGCCAGAGCTTCACGCAAGCCGAACAACAGGTTGGTCGCCGGCGTATAGGGAAAGAACCCGGCCTCGTTCGGGCCCAGCATCTCCTCCCAGCTCCAATAGGAGCGTGCCATGCCGCCGGAGCGCGACGCCGCCCGCGCCCGCTCAGACACCGCATTCAAGCCAAGACCCGGCGGCAGCATCAGTCCCTTCTGCGAGCAGGCAACCGTCACGTCCACGCCCCACTCGTCGTGGCGGTAGTCGATCGACCCAAGCGAGGAGATCGCATCCACCATCAAAAGCGCCGGATGGCCGCTCGCCCGCAGCGCCCCACCCACCTCCCCGATGCGGCTCGTCACACCGCTCGAGGTCTCGTTGTGCACCACCATCACCGCCTTGATGGTGCGCGCGCCGTCCTCCGCAAGCCGCGCCTCGACGTCGGCCGGATCGACCCCGTGCCGCCAGTCGCCGGCAACAAACTCGACGTCGAGCTTCAGCCGCTCCGCCATCGTCCGCCACAGCGCGGCGAAGTGGCCGGTCTCGTACATCAGCACCCGATCGCCCGGCGACAGCGTATTGACGATCGCCGCCTCCCAGGCTCCCGTGCCCGACGAGGGAAAGATGATCACCGGGCCCTCGGTCTTGAACACCGCCCGGCATCCTTCCAGCACCTCGCGCCCGAGGCGGCCGAACTCCGGGCCGCGATGATCGATCGTCGGCCTGTCCATGGCGCGCAGCACACGCTCCGGGACGTTGGTCGGACCCGGTATGTGCAGAAAATGACGCCCGCTCACCTGCCCCGCTCGCCTGCTTTGACACTTATTGCATTCATTTTATCGCACGGACCTCAATACCCCGCAATTGGAAACCCCGAGTGCGCGCCCTTTCCCCTGGCGCGGCCTCCGCTGGCGACTCCGGCCCCGGCCCACGATCAGTGTTATAGCGTTCCTCGCGGGCCCGGCCTTCGAGCGGACTCTTGCATGCATTCCTGCAGCCGGCTCCATATCAGGTGGCGGAACCTTTCCGATCCGGTTGGTAAGTTGTCCGCGTCGGTGTTATGTATTCAAAATCAATCTCGGTGGAGTACGTCATGACCGACAACGCCGAAGACACGGCCACCGTTATCTACTCGTTCCCGCAGGCCTCGGTCGCGGTGGGGCGAGAGGCCGGATCATTGCATCGCGAACTGCTCGAAGCCGTTCGGGAGCTGATCGTTCACGGCGATCTGGCACCCGGATCGAGGGTGCCGGAACGCATTCTGTGTCAGCGATTTGGCGTCTCGCGGACGCCGCTGCGCGAGGCTCTCAAGGTCCTTGCTGCAGAAGGCTTGGTTACGCTGTTGCCCAACCGAGGCGCGCGCGTGTCGGCCTTCGATGAGGGAGATCTCAACGATCTCTTTGAAGTCATCGGAATGTTGGAGGCGGAAGCCGGGCGCTTGGCTTGCGAGCGCATGAGCGACGCCGCGATCGCCGAGGTTCAGGCCCTTCACTATCGTATGTATGCGCATTTCCTACGCGAGGAATTGCCCGAGTATTTCCAGCTGAATCAAGCGATTCACGACGCCATTCTCCAAGGCGCGGGAAACCCCGTTCTGGTCAGTGCACACAAGCGGGTGGCGGGGCGAATCCTGCGGGCGCGCTACATGTCAAACCGTTTGGGGCCCGACCGTTGGAAACAGGCGGTAGAGGAACACGGTCGAATTCTGGACGCGCTGGTGCGCCGCGATGGCGAAAGCCTCGCGGGAATTCTGCGGACGCATCTCGCCAACAAACGCGACATCATCACGGGGCATATCCGCCAGTTGGCTGAGGAACACGCGGCCGCGGCTAGCTCGCGCGGAAAGCGCCGTGGCCGCTCTGTAAAGGTAGCGGAGCGTTCCACGGGCTGACGGGCGGTGCTTACCCGCTGCTTATCCGGCCGCTGTGGCGGCTGGCACGAAATCTCTAGGTAGTTGATTTCATTGGCGCGCCCGGCAGGATTCGAACCCACGACCCCCAGATTCGTAGTCGGCTGAAATCCGCGCATGTGGGATAACACCCGTGCATTTCTGAACTTGCCTAAGCGCCCTCGCCTCAATAGAAATTCACTCCTATTAGCCCGCGTTATCCCATGTTACAATGGTTCCGGTGTTAGCCCGATGTTAGCCCGGAGGGCAGTCGATGGCGAAACGCAAGACCCTTTCAAGCGCCGGCGTCGCCAATTTGAAGCCGCGCGCAGCGCGCTATTCCGAGCCGGACCCGGAGCTTCGAGGCCACTACGTCCGCGTGGCCGCCACCGGCGCTAAGTCGTTCGTCGCGGTCGCTCGAAATCCTGCCGGCAAACAAGTGTGGGCGACGATCGGCGCCACAGACGTTTTCGACATAGAAGAGGCGCGTGAGAAGGCACGCGACGCGATCAAGCGTATCCGGGCGGGCCTCCCTGCCTTTGAGACACCCACAGTCGTACAGAGCTTCAAAGACGTGGCCGAGAACTGGTTGAAGCGGCATGTCCGAGCCAGCCGTCTCCGATCAGAGAAAGAGATCACACGGCTGTTGACCGCGCATTTGCTCCCCGCGTGGGAAGGACGCGCCTTCCTTTCGATCCGACGCAGCGCCATTGCCGCGCTTCTCGACCAAGTGGAGGACGAGCACGGCGCACGCCAGGCCGACTACGTGCTCGCCATCGTGAGGGGCATCTGCAACTGGTTTGCGGCTCGCCACGATGACTACGTTCCGCCGATCGCGCGAGGAATGCGCCGCACCGATCCGAGGGTTCGGAAACGCACGCGCATCTTGGACGATGACGAACTGCGCGCCATTTGGGACGAGGCGCAGGACAGCGGGACGTTCGGCGCGTTTCTGCGCATCGCGCTCT
>CAVXFK010000001.1:0-105214 GCA_963761005.1 uncultured Alphaproteobacteria bacterium | reverse complement strand
CAAGATCATCTTCTTCAATAGTATTCGCTTCAACACCAGAAATACTTTTCGGGAGAATGAGTGGCGCAAGAAGCAGGTTAAGTGATCAACTAGCTATCGGGCACCATGCAGAATACCTGCTTAAATCCAAGAGTTAGCGCCCCGACATGCCTCCGATTCCTTCGTAGTCTGCCGTAAATCAAGGTGTGTCGCCCTACCAAAGATTCTTTCCGTCGATCGTCACAGCCTCGACGGTTTCGAGATCGAAATCGTCGAAGAGCCGCGCGTTGACGCCGATCCGCGGATTGTCGAAATCGGGCTCCCCCGTGCTCCAGTCGGGCGACTCGCTGTAGGTGCCGCAGCCGCAGATCGCGCAGTGGTGATGGTGCACGGTGTAGGAGCGCCACTGATAAGTGGAGACGCGGTCGCGCGCCGTCAGCAGCTTGAAGTCGTTGATCGGGTAGTAGGCCCAGAGCGCGCCGCGTTTCGAACAGAACGAGCAGGTGCAGCGGGTGACTTCTTCCGGCGCGGTGCTCACCTCGAACTGCGTCGCCCCGCAGTGGCAGCTCCCCTTGATCGCCATTCGGGCTCTCCTCTTCGGCCGATATCGGTGGAGGCAAAGATTGCACAGCGCTCCTGACAACCTTCTGTCAGGAGCAAATCACCTGATTTTCCGAAACCGGTAGCGCGTCGGCTATTCCGCCGCCTCGATATGGACGGCTTCTTCGTCGTGCGCGTGCGCCCGCTTCTCGCGGAGCTTGCGCTGCTCGGCCTGCTTCTTTGCCTTCTCCACCGCGGCGCGGGCGGAATCGTTCAGCTCGAACATCTCGAGGTGCTCGGCCTCGGCGTCCACCACCCTGGTCGTGGCGAGATCACGATAGGCGCGGACCGTCGGGTCTTTCTCCAGGCGCTTGCGCATCCGGTGAATCTTCAGGGCGTAAGCGATGAAGCGGTAGTACTTCACCACCGTCCCGAGGAAATAGCGCGGATAGAAGAGAAGCGCAGGCTCAAGTGGAAGGTCCGGGCGGCGTGCTCTGCGGTTCTTCAGGCGTAGATAGCCGCATTGCTGCGGGTGCAGGCCCTCGTAGTGCGACGCGCCGTATATTTGCATCGTCGCGCGCCAGACGTTCACCGGCTTGATGCCGTAGGCGATGTTGCGCTTCATGATCCGTTCGACGTGCTCGTCGGTGTAGTACCAGGTCCACACATCACGATAGGCTTCCTGCCACTCGGCACTGCTCATCTTCGGATGCTTCAGCGTGACGTGCTCGAGATCATATTTGTTGAGGTCGGGGTCCATCCAGGTGCCATTGTTGTAGAGCGTCTGGTGGTCCTCCGAGCCGGGCAGCGGCGTCAGCACCGTGAACTCAAGCACGTCGACCGGCAGCTCGCGCTGGACGATCTCGATGTCACGCTTGATCGAAGCAGGCGTGTCGCCCGGCAGCCCCATGATGAAGCCCGCATAGGTGACGATTCCGGCCTCCTTCCAGGCCTGGAACATCTTGCGGTACTCGGTGATGCGGTTCTGGTTCTTCTTCATGTGAACCAGGTTCTCGGGATTGATGCTCTCAAGCCCAATGAAAACGTAGCCGCAGCCGGCGCGCGCCGCCTTCGTGATGAAATTCGGAATCAGATGGGCAAGCACGTCCACCTGGATCAGGAAGCTGATCCCGAGGCCCCTCTCCCGAAGCTCGATCAGCCGATCGAAGATCGGCTCCCAGTTCTTGTTGCGGGCGAAGTTGTCGTCGGTGATGAAGAACTTCTTGATGCCCTGCTTGGCGTTCTCGCGCACCAGGCGCTCGATGTCGTCGGCGTCGCGCCAACGCGACTTCCGCCCCTGCACGTTGATGATGGTGCAGAACGAGCACTGAAATGGGCAGCCGCGCCCGGCGTCGAAGCAGGAAAGGATGCCGTCGTAGCGCTGCACCAGACGCTGCGGCAGATAGGGCGTGGTCTGGTGCTGCAGGCCGGGAAGATCGTGCATGTAGTTGTAGATCGGCTTCGCGGCGCCGGCATGGACGTCTTTCAGAAGCGTCTCGAAATGCTCCTCCGCCTCGCCGGCATAGAGCGTGATCCCGAGATCGACCGCCTCCTTCAGCTCCGGCGTCAGCTCCTTCAGCATCGATATGCAGCCGGAAACGTGGAAGCCTCCGATCGCCACGGTGATGCCCTTTTCGCGCAGGCTCTTCGCGATCGCCAGTGCGCGCGGATACTGGTTCGATTGGACGCCAACGAGACAGACGAAGCCGGAGTGCCCCGGCGCCTTGATGCGCGCCGCGATCTTGTCGAGCGGCACGCGGGTGTTCATCTCGTCGTAGGCGTCGATCTCAATCGCGACATCGTCGCCGAGCACTTTCCGCGCCGCGCAATCCTGGGCGATTGCGTAGAGGCAGGCCATGGAATTTGACGGAATCCAAGACTTCCACCACTGGATGACATAGCCGTCATTGTCGTAATGCGACGGCTTGATGATCTCGATGTTGAATGTCTGCATCGCGCCCCGCTCGCGGTTCCCTGACCCGGAAACTGACCAAACATAGCAGAAAATCAACGCTTCTGACGTGGCAAGCGGGCAACGCACTCAGCCTATTGGGCATGCCCTTTGCCGGCTCGCCTCCTTGAGCCGGCCCTTGATAACGCATCGCTAACCTTGCCGCCAGTTTGCGTGAAACGAAAGCAATCGCACGGCATTAGACTGATTGAAGTTAGCAGGCATACACCCTAGCCGAAGGCAAGTCATGTTGGCGTCCGATCTCCTTATGGATGTGCGCGCCTCCCGCGCGATCTCGCAGGACCAGGTCAATCAATTGGAGCGGATGGTCTTCGAGGGCGGCGCGCCGAGCGGCGACCAGCTCGATTTGGTCTTCCTGATCGACACCTACCTCCAGCGCCGCGACTCGCGCTGGGGCGATCTTATGGCCCGCGCGGCGATGGCTGCTCTCGTCGAGCCGGGGGTGAGCGCCGCTGCCAAGCGGCTGGCGGGCACGTTGGCGAACGCCGCCTGAGGCAGTACCCTAGGGCCGACTTCCACCGTCCCGCGCTCAGCTTCCAGCGAGGAAATCGAGCACGGCCTTGTTGAAGAGCGCCGGGTCCTGCCAGAACGCGAAGTGGCTGACATTCGGCAGGATGATGAGTTTGGCGCCCGGGATGAGCTTGGCCATCTCCTCGGTATGCTCACGGCGGATCGCCTCGTCGTGCTCGCCGTCGGCGATGGCGACCGGCGCCTTAATCCCCATCATCTGCTCTTTTGAGAAATCCGGCTGCGAATACCACATCGCCGAGATCGCCTCGACGAAAGCGTCGAAATCCTTCGGCGTCGGCGACAGCCGCGCGTAGTCCTTGCCGGCGCGTTCGATGTAGGCGCTGAAGGTCGGATTCTTGTCGATGTCGTCCTTAAGGCCGGAGAGGTTGTAGTTCGCACCGAAGGCGAAGAGCTTGTCGAGCCGTTCGGGATGGCGGATGGCGATGTCGAGGCCGATGATGCCGCCGTCGCTCCAGCCGACGATCGAGGCCTTGTCGATGCCGAGCTTGTCCAGGAGCGCGACCACGTCGTCGGCCATCAGGTCGTAGCTGTAGGGCTTGTCGTCACGCGTGCTTCTCCCGTGGCCGCGGCTGTCGACGGCGATCACCTTGTATTTCGCCGCGAAGGCAGGGATCTGCCCGCCCCAGACGTCGGAATGCCCGAGGCCGCCATGCAGCATCAGGAGCGGCTCTCCCGATCCGTAGATTGCGTAATAGAGCTTGATGCCGTTCACGTCCGCGAGGCCGCTCTCGCTCGCCTTCGGCATGGCCGGCTCTTCGGGGAGCGTCATCCAAAGCTCCTCGGCTCCAGCTGTGACCGGCGCACCGGCGAGCGGGACGACAAGGGCGAGCGGCGCGAAAAGTCGGGCGAGCATGTTCACGGCAGAGTCCTCTGCGATCCGGGGCTGTTCACGCAAGGAAGCCGCGCGGCCCGGCGCTGTCAATCGCCGTTGCGTTGTCGGGGCCGCGCCGCGGCTCTTGCGGGGGACGGCGTTCGGCGCCATGCAGGCGCGATGAACGCCTCCGCTTCGGCCTCGCTTCGCACCGACGACCCGCGCGAAGTGATGCGCGGGCTTGCGCTCGTAATCGTCGCCATGATCGTGCTCCCGGGGCAGGACACGGTCGCCAAATACGTCTCCGCCACGCTTTCGCCCGGCACGATCGCCTGGGCGCGTTTTCTCCTGCAGTCGCTCTTCACGCTGCCCTTGTTGCTCTATTTCCATGGCACCCGAGGCCTCTTGCCGAAACGGCTCTGGCCGAATGCCGCGCGCGGGGCGCTGATCGCGGGATCGAGCACCATGTTCTTCGCGGCGATCAAGTTCATGCCGATCGCCGACGCGCTGGCGATCTTCTTCATCGAGCCGTTCATCCTGACGATCCTCTCTGCGGTGATTGACAAGGAGCATGTCGGCTGGCGGCGGCAGACAGCGGTCGCGACCGGTTTCGTCGGCGTCCTCATCGTGGTGCAGCCGAGCTGGAACGTCTTCGGGCCGATCTCGCTCATCCCGGCGCTCGGCGGCGGGCTCTTTGCGGTCTATGCGCTCCTGAACCGGCGGCTTTCCGCCTACGACGCGCCGCTCACCATGCAGTTCACAGCCGGCGTCTCCGCACTCTGCGTGTTGACCGCCGTGCTCGCAGTCGGCTGGCTCGCCGGTGCGCCGGAGCTTTCACCGTCGCCGGCGGGCGGGCGCGAGGTCTCGTTCCTGCTCCTCATGGGCGTGCTCGGCACGTCCGGGCACCTTCTCTTCGTGCAGGCGGCGCGGCTCGCTCCGTCGTCGTTGATCGCGCCGATGCAGTATGTGGAGATCGTCTGCGCTGCGCTTTTCGGCTACGTGGTCTTCGGCGACTTCCCGAGCCTTCTCAAGTGGTTCGGGATCGCGATCATCGTCGGCTCCGGCGCCTATGTGTTCTGGCGGGAGAGCCGCGTCGGTGCCACGCCGGTCGTCGAGAGCGCGCCGCCGACACCTTAGCCGGCGCTCTCTGTGCTGCGATGCTAACCGCTCGTCACCACGTTCACGGCGAAGGCCAGGATGACCGTGTTGAAGAAGAACGCGACGATGCCGTGCACCATCGTGACGTTGCGCATCGCGCGCGACGTGGTCACGACGTCGGAAACCTGCGCGGTCATGCCGACCACGAACGAATAGTACATGAAGTCGAAGATCGACGGCTCGGCGGTCTTCGGGAATTCGAGGCCGCCGGCGTCCCGCTTCCTCGCACTCTTGACGTCGGCGCCGGAGTCCGACGATGTGTAAAAGAGATGGGCGTAGTGGAACGCCATGACGGTGTGGAGCGTCGCCCAGCCGAGCGGCACGTTAGCGACGGAGATGATGAGTTGGGTCGCATCGTGTTGCCCCGTCCAGAGGAGCTCGGCAAACGAACCGAGCGAGAGCGCGATCGCCGCTATCGTGATCAGCACGATCAGGCCGATCCCCTCGTCCTCGTAGCTGGCCTTGCGCCGAAGATCGGCGGTGGTGAGCCGCCCTGCGGCGAAGGCAGTCGAGGCGAGATAGAACGCGAAGAAGGTGAGGCCGCCGAAGGTGATGCGCACGCCCGGATCGCGTCCGATCATCGCCAAGCCGACAACGACGCCGATGAAGACCGCCAGATAGAAGCGGCCATGATGCCAGACGTGCTGGTGATGCAGGTATCGCAAGGGCGCGCCTCAGGCCACGGGTGGTCGAAACTGCGCCGGAACAGGCCAGCCGACAAGCTTGCGGCCGTCGGCAGCGCCGCCTAGAGCTTCGGCGGGAGCAAGCGTCCGGCATGTTCAAGAAGATCCTCGTCGCCAATAGGGGCGAGATCGCGGTCCGCGTGATGCGCGCAGCGCGGCGGATGGGGATTTCTACCGTCGCCGTCTATTCGGAGGCGGACCGGAACGCGCTCCACGTAGAGATGGCGGACGAGGCGGTCGAGATCGGCCCGGCGCCGGCGGCCGCGAGCTATCTTTCGATCGAGACAATTGTCGCGGCGGCGAAGGAAACGGGCGCCGAGGCGGTGCATCCGGGCTACGGCTTTCTCGCCGAGAACCCGGCCTTTCCGCGCGCGCTGAAGGCCGCCGGCATCGTCTTCATTGGGCCGCCGCCTGCCGCAATCGAGGCGATGGGCGACAAGATCGAATCGAAGAAGGCGGCGGCCAAAGCCGGCGTCGCCACGGTGCCGGGGCATCTCGGCGTCATCGCGGACTACGGCGAGGCGCTGAAGATCGCCGACTCGATCGGCTACCCGGTGATGATCAAGGCCTCGGCCGGCGGCGGCGGCAAAGGGATGCGCGTCGCCAACAACCACACGGAGCTTCGCGAAGGCCTGGAGCGCGCGCGCTCGGAAGCCCGCTCTTCCTTCGGCGACGACCGTGTGTTCCTGGAGAAATTCATCGCCGAGCCGCGCCACATCGAGATCCAGGTGCTCGCCGACGCGCACGGCAATGCCATCCATCTCGGCGAGCGCGAATGCTCCATCCAGCGGCGCAATCAGAAGATCGTGGAGGAAGCGCCGTCGCCGTTTCTCGACAAAGAAACGCGCGCGGCGATGGGCGCGCAGGCGGTCGCGCTGGCGAAGGCCGTCGGCTACCAGAGCGCTGGGACGGTGGAGTTCATCGTCGGGCCGGAGCGCGACTTCTATTTCCTGGAGATGAATACGCGGCTGCAGGTCGAGCATCCGGTGACGGAGCTCGTCACCGGCCTCGACCTTGTCGAGCTGATGATCAGGATCGCGGCCGGCGAGAAGCTCGGCATCGCGCAGAAAGAGGTGCGCTCGGACGGTTGGGCGATCGAGACGCGCATCTATGCCGAGGATCCGTTCCGCGAGTTCCTGCCGTCGACGGGCCGCCTCAAGCGCTATCGCGAGCCTACGGCGGGACGGAACGGAGCGGCGGAGATACGCGTCGACAGCGGCGTCGTCGAGGGCTCGGAGATATCGCTCTTCTACGACCCGATGATCGCGAAACTCTGCACGCATGCTCCGGACCGCGCGGCGGCGATCGACGCGATGTCTGAGGCGCTTGACGCCTTTGCGATCGACGGCATCCGCCACAACATCCCCTTCCTTTCCGCGCTGATGGCGCATCCGCGCTGGCGCGAGGGGCGGCTTTCCACCGCTTTCATCGCCGAGGAGTTTCCCGACGGCTTTCAGGGAGCTGCGCTCGGCCCGGCAGAGCGCACTGCGCTCGCCGCGATCGCGATATCGGCCGAGATCATCGGCGATCGACGCCCGCAGGACACTCGCTCACCGGCTGCCGTCTCCGACTGGGTGATCGCGCTCGGGCGCGAGCACTCGACTGTGCGCGTCGTTGGGAATCCGAAGCCTGGCGTCCTCGATCTTGCGATCGGCGACGCGAAGACGATCCGCGTCGAGACGGGTTGGCTCCCAGGCGAGCGCGCGTGGCGGGGAACCGTCGGCGGCGCGCACGTCGTCGCGCAGGTCGAGCGCGTCGGCGCGTCGCTCAAAGTGTCGCGGCGCGGCGTCTTGATAGACGCGCGGCTGATGACGCCGCGTACCGCGGAGCTTGCCGCGATGATGCCGGAGAACGCGGAAGCGGATACGTCGAAGGCGCTGCTTTGCCCGATGCCAGGCCTCGTCGTCTCGATCGCGGTCAGCGAGGGGCAAACGGTGGCGCCCGGCGAGGCGCTCGCCACGGTCGAGGCGATGAAGATGGAGAACGTGCTCCGCGCCGAGCGGCGCGCGACGGTCGCGCGCATACTCGCTAAGCCCGGCGACAGCCTGGCGGTTGACGCAGTCATCATGGAATTCTCCTGAGGCGCCGCGGTGGCCGAGACCCGCTCCATCCGCGTGCTGATCTCCGGCTTCGTGCAGGGCGTCGGATACCGCGCCTGGGCAGAACGGCGCGCCAACGCGTTCGGCCTTTCCGGTTGGGTGCGCAACACCGCGCGCGGCGACGTCGAGGCGGTGTTCAGCGGGCCGGCGGGGGCGGTCGCCGCGATGCTTTCTGTCTGCGAAGATGGCCCGCGCGGCGCACGCGTGGACCGCGTCGAGGTGCTCGGGGAGGCAGAGGAAATCTCCGGCCCGTTCCGGGTCCGTTACTAGTAGGGCGTTGCTCTCCGGCATTTACCAATCCCCGCGATCGTTAAGAATTGACGTGGCGCTTTAACCCTTCGTTAAGCTAACCTTGGCGGCGAAGGGACGGCGTTTGCGTATGCGTAGGGTAGCGCCTCGGAATCTGGTTCTTGCCGCAGGGCTCGTGGCGATCGCGCTTCCGGCCGGAGCGGTCGTCGCGGCGACAGGCGCTGGCGAGCCGCAACAGGTTGCGCAGGCCACGGCGCGGACGCTCCGCGATGCCGCCGATCTCCTGCTTCGCTTCGTGCAGGAGGACGGGCCTGAGAGCGGGCACGTCCGCGTTGAGCTCACGCCGGAGACGCGGCCGCTCACCTTCATCGAGGCGCGGATGGCGGCCGAGAAGGGCTTTCTCGCGGCGCTGAACGAGCCTGGCCTCGGCGACAATCTCAGCCGCATCACCGTCGTCGTGCAACTGATGCCGGCTTCCCACCCGAGCCCGGACCACGCCGAGCAGGTCATCGTCTATCGCCACAAGGGCGGTAACGACTGGGCGGTGATGTCCGGCGAGTAGCTCGCTTTATCCGTGCACACGGCGTTGCCGGGCGAGCGCAGACGCTCGCGGTGCAGCGGAGCATTCCGTCTTCGAGAGCCCGATCAGCGCGGTGAATGTCGCGAGTGCGGCGAGAGCCGCGGCCGCCGCCATCGCGCGTGAATAGGCGGCGACGAACGCCGGCTCGAGCGCCGCACGCGCTGCATCCCCGACCTTTGGAAGCTGGCCGAAGCGCGCATCGTGCGGCGCGCCGTACCGGGTGAAGAACAATCCCGCCAACGCGCCGAGCGTTGCGACGGCGATCAGGCCCGCGACGCGGCTCGCCGCGTTGTTGATACCGGAGGCGGCGCCGGACTGAGCGTCGGAGGCCGCGTTCATGACAACGGTCGTGAGCGGCGTCACGACGGCCGCCATCCCGAGCGCCATCAAGGTGATCGGAGCGAGAATGCCGATCCAGTAGTTCGCAAGGTCGAGCGCGATCACGGCGATCGCAATCGCGACGACGAGCGAGCCGCCAATGAGGAGGTTGCGGGCACCGAAGCGATCCGCCAGTCCGCCGGAGAGGCGCGACAGAAGCCCGATGATCAGGCTGAACGGCAGCAAGGTCAGGCCGACGGCCGATGCCGCCATGCCGCGCCGCGCGATCAGGTCGAAGGGAAGCAGAAAGAGCACGCCCGCGAGCGCGCCGTAGAGAAACAGCGTCACGAGGTTGGCGACGACAAAGGCGCGCGAACGGAACAGCGCGCCGGGCAGGATCGGATTGGAGGCGCGCCGCTCCGTCAGCAGGAAGGCGGCTAGTCCGGCGAGCGCGACGGCGAACGCCGCGGCGGCGACCGCGCCTCCGGCGCTGGCGCGGCCCGAAAGCAGCGTCAGCCCGTAGGTCAGTGCCCCAAGCGACAGAACCGCGAGCGCCGAGCCGAGCCAGTCGATGCTCCGAGCGCCCGGATCGCGGCTCTCCGGAACGTACGCGAACGAGAGGATTAGCGCCGCTACCGAGAGCGGAAGATTGATCAGGAACGCGACGCGCCAGCTCCACGCGTCGATGACGAAGCCGCCGAGCGGCGGCCCGAGCGACGTGGTGATCGCAGACGACGCGGCCCAGACTCCGATCGCCTTGCCGCGCACGGCGCGCGGGAAGGAGGCGGCGATGATCGCCAGGCTCTGCGGCACGAGGAGTGCCGCGCCGACGCCTTGCACGGCGCGCGCCGCAATCAGCGTGGCGATTGACGTCGCGCTCGCGCAGGCAAGCGAGGCCGCGGCGAAGATTGCGATGCCGATCACGAAGACACGCCGACGCCCGACGCTGTCGCCAAGCGCGCCGCCGACAAGGATCAGCGCGCCGAGCATCAGCGTGTAGGCGTTCACCACCCATTGCAGCTCCTGGAAGCGCGCCCCGAACTCCTTCTGGATAACGGGGAGTGCGATCGTGACCACGCTGCTGTCGATGAAGGCCATGGCGGAAGCGAGCACCGTCGCGGCAAGCACCAGCCTGCCGCGAGCGCCCACACTTGTGCGTGCGCTGTCGTCGGCGTTGACGGCTTCGGTCATCTAGGAGGGATCGCCGACGATGACGGCTGCCGATCCGAACACAGCCTCGAAGGTTTCTTTCAGCGCGGAATCGACTTCCGCCATCGACACCGGGATGCCGAGATCGACGAGGCTGGTCACGCCGTAGCCGGTGACGCCGCAGGGGACGATCCCCGTGTAGTGCTCAAGGTCGGGATCGACGTTCAGGCTGATGCCGTGGAACGTCACCCAGCGCCGCACGCGGATGCCGATCGCGGCGATCTTGTCCTCCGCCGGCCGGCCATCGGGAAGCGACGGCTTCTCCGGCCGACGCACCCAGACGCCGATCCGGTCCTCACGCTTCTCGCCGACCACCTTGAAGCGGGCGAGCGTGGCGATGATCCAGTCTTCCAACGTGGCGACGTAACGCCGAAGGTCGGGGCCGCGCCTGTTCAGGTCGAGCATCAGATAGACGACTCGCTGGCCGGGGCCGTGATAGGTGAACTCGCCGCCGCGACCAGAGCGGAAGACCGGGAAGCGGCCGGGCGCGATCAGGTCCTTCTCGCGCGCGCTGGTGCCGGCGGTGTAGAGCGGCGGATGCTCGACCAGCCAGACCCGTTCCGCAGCCTCGCCGGCAGCGATTGCCGCTGCCCGTGCCTCCATCGCGACCACGGCCTCGGGGTAGGGGAGGAGGCCGTCGCGGATCACCCATTCGACCGGCGCCGACCCTTCCTGCGGCCGTGAGCCGAGCCGTTCCGCTGATGTGCCAGTCCTGTCCATCGGCCGACCGTCATAAGCCCTTTTTCCGCGGAGGTCTTGGTTGCGCCTTGCGGTTCTGGTGAGGAGAATTGGCATAGGAAGCGCGACATGAAGGACACTTCACACAAACGAGCGGGGAGCAAGAAGCGCTGGTCGGGCGAGGTGACGAAGCATAGCGACGCCCTCGACCTGGAAGAGGGGGTTTTCACCTGGGAGGACCCGGGTTCGATCGCGCTATCGCTCAAACGCTCTGCCGAGGAGAGCACGCGCCGCAAGGGCACGCCTTATCAGTCAGCCATGTCCATGCTGACCTTCGAGATCAACCGGGCGGGAAAGAACCTTTCCGCCGAGCGCCGGCAAGTCCTGGAGGAGGCGAAGGGCGAGCTCCGCAAGCTCTTCGGGCGTGCGTGAGGCAGCGCGACGCGTGCGTCGACGGTCGCTGCCGCAGGTAGAGCGGCCTTGCGCCGGCGGATCGAGTGCCAATTCTTAACTTGAACGACAGATCTACGGCGCGGGTCTTTGACAAGCACCGCACGACAGGCGGAGACTGGC
Source organism: uncultured Alphaproteobacteria bacterium (assembly GCA_963761005.1). Classification (GTDB taxonomy): domain Bacteria; phylum Pseudomonadota; class Alphaproteobacteria; order Rhizobiales; family Afifellaceae; genus DASWJZ01. The sequence continues at coordinate 93,834 of CAVXFK010000001.1, read as the reverse complement.
GCAATCGATCCGCCGCTCTTCGGCAAGATCGAATGCGGCCTTCGACCGGTGCGGTATCGCTCACATGGCTGTCTCGGCACGTTTCGGGATTCCCGGTCTGCTACTCGCGATAGCGGCGGCGCTTTGCGCACTGCCGACTGTGTCGCGAGCCGACGGGTACCGCGTCGTTGACGTCGCCGGCAGCGATTCCCTCAACGTGCGCGCCGGACCTTCGGCCAGCTTCCCGGTTGTCGGAACCCTTCCACCCGACGCGCGCGGCGTTCGGGTGATGCGGCCGTGCTTCGTGAACTGGTGCAGGGTCAGCCGCGGCTCGGTGATCGGATGGGCCAATATGCGGTTTCTGGCGCCCGACACCGAACCCGAGGCGCCGCCGGCGACGATGCCGGAGCCGACGCGAACCGTCCTTCCCGACGGAACGCTCGAGCTTCGTTTCGTTGACGGGACACGGCGGCACATGCTTCCGGACGGGCAGCTCGAGGTCGTTCATCCCGACGGCTCGAAATCGAAGTTCGCCTTCGTTCAGACGCCGGGCGCCGATCTGCCACCGCTTCCTTCCGAGTTTTCCGGTTGGGCAACGCGGGTCAACGACGACCTTCTCGGGATTCTGACGAACATCCTCACCCCCGACGAGTTCACGGCATACAAGCAGACGGAGGCGGGGAAGGATTTCTATGGCGTGCTGAGTTGGCGCCTCCGCAGCATTCAGTTTCTGACGGCGCCGGTGTCGTGAGCGTGCGCGGATCCCGTTGGCCCCTGAGCCTGGCTTTCACGCTGGCCGTATTCTTCAGCGGCACGCCGGCTCTCGCTCAAGACAACTCGCCCGCGCCCTCGCCGTCGGACCGGATCGAGCAGCTCAAGGCGCTTTCAAGCGAGGATACCTCCGGCATTGCGCCTACGGCCGTCTCTCCCGAACTCCTGGGCGAAGAAGGAACCGCTGCGCTCCGGCGCGCCCTGACCGCCTATTATGAGTACCGCGTCACCGGCTATCAGCATCGCCAGCGGGTTTTTGCCTGGCAGCTCCTCTCCTCGCGGATCATTTTCGTGCTGGTGATCTTCCTGGTTCTCACCGGCGTCTATTTTTCCTGGCTCCAGTTTCGCTCCGCCATGAAGGGTGGGACGCCGTTCGCCGAGCAGGCGCAGGACACGACGTTCGAGGCTTCGACTTCAGGGTTAAAGGTCAGCTCCCCCGTGCTGGGCGTCATCATTCTCGCGCTGTCGCTCGCGTTCTTCTATCTCTATTTGCTCTACGTCTATCCAATAAACGATATCCTCTAGAAGCGGATGGGCTGACGGCGACCCGCCCCTTGCGGTCGCCCCAAAGCGTCAGTACCGCGCCGTCTATGGGCAGTCCGCGTTCCGGGCCAAATCGGTCCACTCCGAAGCGGCCAGTCCGATGTTGGCGATGCGTCCCGCTGTGCCGACCATAATTGCGGCCAGCCGATACTCGTCGTCCGTCGTCTTGACGAACAGCGGGCCACCCGAGCCGCCCCCCTGCGTGTCGCAGTCGTTGAACCAAAGAGCGCCGTTCAGACCGGACTGCAAAAGGCGACAATCAAAATGGGCCGACGGCCAAAACCGATGATCCGCGGGGTAGGCAACATAGGTGAGTTTCAGCCCCGGTTCTGCGACAGCGTCTTCGGCCAAAGGGACGGGTGCGACGTCAAGCTTGCTGTCGAGCACGATGGCAGCGACGTCTGTCTTGAAGGACGCCAGCGAAACTCTTCCCGGCAGTTCGGGGCTGGGCTGTTCCGGCGGCTGATATCTGTAGTCTTTCGGGAAGTGCAGGCACTTGGCAATGGAGTGGCCCTTGTACCTTGGAGCCCCGCATGCCAGCCACAAAATGTATGGTGTGAAGGGGATACGGTTTGCCCGTCGCCGGGTTCATGACGCAGTGGGCTGCCGTCACCACGATGTTGGACGCCACCAACGTTCCGGTGCACTCGACAAGCATCCTGTAACCCGAGGTGTTGATCTGACCGACCGCGTCCCAAGGCGGTCCCTCGGCCTCGAGACGAACGCGATCGTCCTTGCCGATGATGCCCGGATGGAGGTCCTGACTGACGGCGGACTGGTCGGCGATGATGCTGGCCGTGATGGCAGCGAGCGCAAGAAGAGGCAATCTCATCGCCGTACCTAACGCTGTGGCTCGCGTCCTTCCATCTCCATTTGCTCTACCTCTACGCGGTAAACGATATCGCCTAGAAGCGCCGGGAACCGCCGCCGGCGGCTGACTGCAGCCTGCCCTTGTGGCCGCCGGTGCCCTTTGCTACATGACCGCGCGCCGGCTCGGGCCGGCGCCAGCTCAAGCGGTCGTGGCGGAACTGGTAGACGCGCAGCGTTGAGGTCGCTGTGGGGCAACCCGTGGAGGTTCGAGTCCTCTCGACCGCACCAGCCTTCGCTCGCGGAGTAAGCGAAGGCTGCCACGCCAGAGCCCAAAGGGCGAAGGCGGGCGCCGCTTCCGCAGCTACGGCTTGCCCCGCGGAGGCTGTCGCGCCGAAGTTCCGACAGGAACGTAGGCGGACTTCACCCCGCAGCTACGGCTCGGCGAGCCGCCCAATCCGTCCCCCGATTTCGGGCCTCCTAGCCTTCTCCTGAAAGCCCCTCCGCGCTAGACGGTCCTCGCGGCCGTCGGCGGCCGTGCGGAAGGACGCGCTCTTGGAAGCGGAGACGCCCACACGACCGGAGTCGAGCGGCGGCGCCCAGATCCGCGACGACGAGGGCGCGGTGCGCGCCGCGTTCGTCGAGCGCGTTTCCCAGGCGATCGGCCAGCATGACGGGGAACACCTCCGTTCCCTCGTCGCCGATCTCCACGAAGCCGACGTTGGCGCGCTCCTGCAGGCGCTCGAGCCGGACGAGCGCGAGCAGCTCATCCGCCTCATGGGCAACCACTTCGACTGGGTCGCGCTGACCGAGGTCGACGACAGTGTCAGAAGCGAGATCCTCGAGGCGATCCCGAATGAGCAGATCGCCGAAGTCGTGCGCGAGCTCGATTCCGACGACGCCGTCGAGATCATCGCCGACCTCGACAAGGAAGACCGCGAGGAGGTGCTCGCCGGCCTTCCCTATGCGGAGCGCATCGCGCTCGAGCGACGGCTCGACTACCCGGAGGAGTCGGCCGGCCGGCGGATGACCTCGCAGTTCATCGCGGTCCCGCCGTTCTGGACGGTCGGGCAGACGATCGACTTCATGCGCGAGGAATCGCGGCTGCCGGACGAGTTCACCGAGCTCTTCGTCGTCGATCCGAGCTTCCATTTCCTCGGCACGGTGCCGCTCGACAAGCTGCTTCGCTCGAAGCGCCCGACCAAGATCCAGGAGATCATCAGCGAGGCGAAGCATTCGGTTGAGTCGGACGACGACCAGGAAGACGTCGCGCGCCTCTTCGAGCGCTACAATCTTCTTTCCGTCGGCGTCGTCGACGAGTCCGGGCGGCTGGTCGGCGTCATCACCATCGACGACATCGTCGACATCATCGAGGAGGAGGCCGACGAGGACATCAAGCGGCTCGCCGGCGTCGGCGACGAGGAGCTCTCCGAGGGCGTCTTCAGCATCGTGCGGCTCAGGAGCTCCTGGCTGCTCGTCAATCTCGTGACCGCCTTCCTCTCCGCCTCGGTGATCAGCCTCTTCCAGGGCACGATCGAGCGGATCGCGATCCTCGCCATGCTCTTCCCGATCGTCGCCGGGCTCGGCGGCAATGCCGGCACGCAGACGCTGACCGTCACCGTGCGCGCGCTCGCCACGCAACAGCTCAACGCCGGCAACACCTGGCGCCTCATCGGACGCGAGGCGCTTGTCGGAATCTGCAACGGCGTTGTGCTCGGCTGCATTACCGGCACGATCGTCGCCCTCATCTTCTCCCGGCCGGAGCTCGGCCTTGTCATCGCCGGGGGCATGCTTACCAACCAGAGCGTCGCGGCGCTGGTCGGGATCATCATCCCGCTGGCGCTGGACCGGCTCGGCGTCGATCCCGCGGTCGCCTCAAGCATCTTCGTGACCGCCATGACCGACGCGACCGGCTTTTTCGCGTTCCTCGGGCTTGCCACATGGCTGCTCACTTAGCGTGCGTAGAGTTTTCGGGTCGGCCCGGAATTAACCCTGCGGCTTAAGCCCGCGGAAACGATAACGCTGCAAGAAGGACGTTGCGCTCGACGGATTTCCGCCATGCTTGCTTGTCTCCACCGAAACGCGATTGTGGCCTTCGCCGCCTCGCTTCTTCTCGCCGGATGCGGCGCGGCGCAGGTCGCCATGCACGGCGACGCCGATCCGCATCCCGGCGTGAACCGTGCGCGTTCGATGCCGGTGCAGGGCATCGACATCTCGAAATATCAGGGCGACGTCGACTGGCGGCGCGTCGGCGACTCCGGCGTCCGCTTCGCCTATCTCAAGGTCTCGGAAGGCGGCGACCACGTCGACGACCGCTTCTACCAGAACTGGGCGGGCGCCGCGGCTGCCGGCGTTCCGCGCGGCGTCTATCACTTCATGTATTGGTGCCGCACGGCGAGCGATCAGGCGCTGTGGTTCACCCAGGCCGTGCCGCAGGACCCGACGCAGCTTCCCCCGGTGCTCGACGTTGAATGGAACCACGCCTCCGAGACCTGCCCGCAGCAGACCACACCGGAGGACGCGCGCGCGAAAATCCGGAAGATGCTGGAGATCATGGAGTATCACACCGGCAAGCGGCCGATCATCTATACGGACATCGCCTTCCACCGCGACGTGCTGCAAGGCCGGTTCCCGGGCTACGAATTCTGGCTTCGAAGCGTGGCGGCGGAGCCGCATCAACGCTTCGCTGACCGGCCGTGGACGTTCTGGCAGTACAGCTCGACGGGCCGCGTTCCGGGCATCAGCGGCGACGTCGACAAGAACGCCTTCGACGGCACGGAGAGCGACTGGGAGCAGTGGCTGCAGCAAAATGGCGTCGTCGGCGCGGCGACCGCAAGCCTTCGCATGAGGGGTAGCGCCGGCTGACAGGGAGTGCCGATGCCGGTTCGCGTGCGCGCCCTTGCGGCGGACGATCATGACGCCTGGCTGCCGCTCTGGCAGGGCTATCTCGAGTTCTACGAAACGGTGGTCCCCGACGCGGTGACCGAAGCGACCTGGCGGCGGATCGTCGATCCGGCCGGCCCGATCCATGCTTTTGGCGCTTTCGACGAGGCGGGGCGGTTGATCGGCATCGTCCACTATCTCTTCCATCCGGTGACCTGGTCGGCGGCGAACCGCTGCTATCTCGAAGACCTCTTCGTCAGCCCCGCGGCGCGCGGCACGGGCGCCGGGCGGGCGCTGATCGAAGCCGTCTACCGCGCCGCCGATGACGCGGGCGCCGACCAGGTGTATTGGCTGACGGCCATGAGCAATGCCACCGCACGACGGCTTTACGACCGCATCGGCCGAGCCACGCCGTTCATGAAGTATCAGAGATGACCACGCAGCACCCTCCGATCCGCGGCATGCTGGAGACAGTCATCTACGTCGACAACCTTCAGCGCGCGCACGCCTTCTACGGCGGGGTGCTGGGCCTTGAGCGGGTCCGCGATATGCCGCGCATGATGGCCTATGCGGTTGCGCCGGCGGCGATGCTTCTCGTCTTCAATCGGCGTGAGTCGCGAAACGATCTGGACACGGCGGAGGGCCTGATCCCCGGCCACTATGCGGACGGCCCTGCGCACTTTGCCTTCGCCATCGCGGCCGGGGATTATTCCGCCTGGAAGGCGTATCTTGAGGGCGCCGGCATTTCGATCCGAAGCGAGACGAACTGGTCGCGCGGCGGAAAGAGCCTCTATTTCTACGATCCCGACGGCAACGTGCTGGAGATGGCGACGCCCGGCCTCTGGCCGAACTATTGAGCGGACTGCCGCGCGCTTGATCGCGCCTTCGCCCGGCCGCATGGTGAGCGGCCCTGAAACGGAGGCCCGATGCTCCCCAATGCCCCCCGCGCCTTCGACTTCGGTCTCGGCGAGGCCGCCGACATGCTGCGCGAGAGCGTATCGCGCTTCGCCGCCGACCGCATCGCGCCGCTCGCCGAGAAGATCGACAGCGAAGACTGGTTTCCGCGCGAGCTTTGGCCGGAGATGGGGGCGCTCGGGCTACATGGCATCACGGTCGCGGAGGAGGACGGCGGCGCGGGCCTCGGCTATCTCGAGCACTGCGTCGCCATGGAGGAGGTCTCACGCGCCTCGGGCTCCGTGGGGCTCTCCTATGGCGCGCATTCCAATCTCTGCGTGAACCAGATCTTCCGCTGGGGCCGGACGGAGCAGAAAGAGCGCTATCTGCCGAGGCTCATCTCGGGCGCGCATCTCGGCGCGCTGGCAATGTCGGAGGCGGGCGCCGGCTCCGACGTCGTGTCGATGCAGCTTCGCGCGGACAAGCGCGGCGACCGCTACGTGCTGAACGGCTCGAAATTCTGGATCACCAACGGACCGCAGGCTGACACGCTCGTCGTCTACGCCAAGACCGATCCCTCAGCCGGCGCGCGGGGCATCACCGCCTTCATCGTGGAAAAGAGCTTTCCGGGTTTCTCGGTCGCCCAAAAACTCGACAAGCTCGGCATGCGCGGCTCGGAGACCGGTGAGCTCGTGTTCGAGGATTGCGCGGTGCCGGCGGAAAACGTGCTCGGCAAGGTGGGCGAGGGCGTGAAGGTCCTGATGTCGGGTCTCGATTACGAGCGCACGGTGCTCGCGGCCGGTCCGCTCGGGCTGATGCAGGCGGCGCTCGACGTCGTCATCCCGTACGTGCACGAGCGCAAGCAGTTCGGCCAGCCGATTGGCGCGTTCCAGCTCATGCAGGGCAAGCTCGCCGACATGTATGTGACGCTGAACGCCGCGCGCGCTTACGTTTATGCCGTGGCGAAGGCCTGCGACCGCGGCGAGGCCACGCGCGAGGATGCGGCCGGCGCCATCCTCTTCGCCTCGGAAAAGGCGACGCAAGTCTGCCTGGACGCCGTCCAGTGCCTCGGTGGCAACGGCTACATCAACGGCTATCCGACGGGGCGCCTGCTTCGCGACGCCAAGCTTTATGAGATTGGCGCCGGCACCAGCGAAATCCGCCGAATGCTGATCGGGCGCGAGATTTTCGAGAAGACGGATAACAGATAAGAATTCCATATAACATGTTACATTGACACTGTGGTCCTGCAATGGTATATACTGTCCCCGTATGGAGGATCGAATATGCCTGACCAAAAGAAGATGGTCGAAGTGACCCGCGGCCTCCCGACGAAGTCGGCGAAGATCCGCGCGCTGGATGCCGAGGGATTCAGCCGGAGCGAGATCGCGAAGTTTGTGGGCATACGTTACCAGCACGTCCGCAACGTGCTCGTTTCAGCTCAGCCGCGAGGGGAGGCTGGGCTTGCAGAACGAGGGCGCGACTGGAGGCCAGAGGTCCCGGAGCGCCTGGATCTTCAACTCGGTCCGGGCGGGCGGATCGTCATCCCGTCGGCATTCAGAAGTGCAATGGAGGTTGAGGAGGGGGATCGCCTGATGGCGCGCGTGGTCGACGGGGAGCTCCGCGTCGTCACGCCGCGAATGGCTGTCAAGCTCGCGCAGAAGATGGTCCGCGAGACGATCCCGGGAGACGATAGCCTCGCTGACTCTCTGATCGAGGATCGGAGGCGTGAGTTCGAACGTGAGATGAGTGATGGCTGAGGCGGTTCTCGATGCGTCGGCGATCTTGGCTCTGCTTCGCTCTGAGCCGGGTTCGGAGCAGGTGGCGGGCATCATCGCCGACGCGCTGGTCAGCGTTATCAATGAGGCGGAGGTCATTGGGAAGCTGATCTGGCGAGGTCAGACGCCGGAGCAGGCTGAAAGCGTCGTTCGCGGGCTGCCTTACCGATTGGTGGACCTGGACAGAGAGATGTGCCGTCGAGCCGGGTCTTGGTGGGGTGTTACGAAGTCGCAAGGCTTGTCGCTTGCCGATCGATGCTGCTTGGCACTTGCGGAGCGCGAACGCTTGCCTGCACTGACGACAGACACGAGTTGGGCGAAGATTCCGCTTGAGGTGGACGTCCGCCTAATTTCCGGTCGCGCGCGAAGATAATCCCGTCTAGTACACACGCTCCCCAATGCGCCGTGCGGCTTCCGCGCCGGCAAGTGCAGGGAGCGCGAAGACCACAGCGAGGAGCGATCCGAGCGCTAGCGTCAGGATGATGAGGCTCAGTCCTGATTGCATGCCGAGCCCGAGCACCAGAACGCCCGTCTGGTGCCCGGCCGCGAGCCAAAGCGCCCAACGCCACACGCGCTCAGGATTGAGGAAGCCAGCGACGCCGACCACGAGCGACATCACTGGCACGCCAACATAGAGGTAGGCTTCCGTATCCCATGCCTCGCGCAGGCGGAAGCCTTCGGCGGACGCACCGAAGCCGACGACCAGAGACAGTGCGATCCAGATCAGGAACCCTGCGACGGCAAGCCCGAAGCCGAGCGCAAGCGGCGATGCCGCAAGGCGGCGGAGCTGCCCCATGTTGAGATCGCGCATGAATTCCCCCGAGCCGACGGGCGCGCGGAATGATGGCAAAGCATGGTTTCCAGGCTCTTAAACGGATGACCGTGCAAAGCTTGCGCCTGAGCCGCCGAGCGGTCCCGCAGGCGGATTTCACCCCCGCTTGGGTTTTCATCGAATTTGCCGCATAGGGGTCGCCGACAACCGCGAGGCGCGTTCCGTTGAAGCGCAAGCTCACCACAATCCTCTTCGCCGACGCGCGCGGCTACTCGACGCTGATGGCGACCGACGAGGCGGCGACGCTTGAGCGGTTGAACCGCTACCGCGCGATCATGCGTGGCCTCTTCGATCGCCACGATGGGCGGCAGATCAATACCTGGGGCGACGCGGTCATCGCCGAGTTTTCGAGCGTCGTTGAGGCGGTGCGCTGCGCGGTGGAAGTCCAGGAATCCTTGTCGACCGAGAACCAGGGCTTGCCCGAGGACAAGCGTATGCTGTTTCGCATCGGCATCAATCTCGGCGACGTGATGATCGACGAGGACGACCTCTACGGCGACGGTGTCAACGTAGCGCAGCGTCTGCAGGCGCTGGCCGAGCCCGGCGGGATCATGGTGTCGGGCACCGTCTACAGCCTCGCCCACAAGCAGCTTGCGCTCGCCTTCGACTTCGCCGGGGACCAGAAGGTCACAGACGCCGGCGAGCGCGTTCCAAGCTATCGCGTGCGCATGTCGGGCCGCAACATGCCGGATATCGTCGTCGCCGACAGTGTCACCGACCCAGAGCCTGCCTCGCCTCCTCCGGCTGAGCCGACCTCGGCGATCGCGCGCATGGCGTCGCGGATCGAGGCGGCGCTCGACTGGCTCAAGCATCAGCCACGGCGCGTGCGCACCGCCGCCGGCGTGATCGCGTTCCTGTTCGCGATCAACGTCATCTTCGATGGGCTTGCGAAGCCGTGGTTCATCTATCCGTCGATACCGCTCGCCCTCCTCATCTATCTTCACTATCGCCGCAGCCAGGACCCGTTACGTGAAACGGGTCGCCGCGGGCGCCGGCACGCCGGGCGCCGAAACTGAACATGCCGGCACCGCAGATTCGTCCGCTGACGCCTGAGCGCTGGGATGACCTTGTCGATCTCTTCGGGCCGGAGCGCGGCGCCAATTCCGGCTGCTGGTGCATGTGGTGGCGGCTGCCGCGGACGGAGTGGAGGGCCGCGTCGCGCGAGGAGAGGCGCGAGCGTTTCCGCGCGCTGGTCGATGCCGGCCCGCCGCCCGGAATTCTCGCCTATGACGGCGCGACGGCAATCGGCTGGTGCGCGATCGGGCCGCGCGCCACGCTGCCGCAGATGAACCGCTCGCGGGTCGCCGCGCCGCTTGATCGCGTCGAGGGCGTGTGGGCGGTGAACTGCTTCTACACGCGCACCGGCCACCGCGGCCAGAACCTGATGCGGTTGCTGCTCGACGGCGCGGTCGCCTTCGCGCGCAAACATGGCGCCGCGGCGATCGAGGCCTGTCCGATCGAAACCGACCGGAAGCTCATCTGGGGCGAGGGCTATGTCGGCATAGCCTCGGTCTTCCGCGCCGCCGGCTTCGAGGAGGTGGCCCGGCGCTCGCCGACGCGCCCCTTGATGCGCAAGCGACTGCGGGGCCGCGCGGCAGGCTCAACCGCGAAGAGCTTGCCGACGCCATCGCCTCGCGCAAGAAAGCCGGCGGGTGGGCGCGGGGAGGGCGGGCGATGACGGAGACGGTGAAAGCGAACGGCGCCGAGATCCCGGTGATGGGATTTGGCACTTGGGAGCTCAGGGGCGCAACGGCCATCCTCTGCGTTCAAGCGGCGCTCGACGCCGGCTACCGCCACATCGACACGGCGGCGATGTACGCGAACGAGAGCGAGGTCGGCGAGGCCATCGCCAACCATGCGACGCCGCGCAAGGCGATCTTCGTTACCACGAAGGTCTGGGCGACCGAGGCCGGCGACGGGCCGTTCCAGCGCTCGGCGGAAGCGAGCCTGAAGCGGCTCGGGCTCGACATCATCGATCTTCTCCTCATCCACTGGCCGAGCACGTCGGTGTCGCTGAAGGAGCAGATCTTCACGCTCTGTGACAGCAAGCGCCGCGGGCTGACCCGGCACATCGGCATCTCCAATTTCTCGGCGCGCCAGGTCGAGGAAGCGGTCGCTATGGCGGACGAGCCGATCGTCACCAACCAGATCGAGTACCATCCTTGGCGCGACCAGAGCGCGACCTTCGGGGCCTGCGCGAAACATGGCATCTCGATCACCTCCTACTCGCCGCTCGGGAAGGCCCGGAACCTGGACGATCCGGTCGTCACCGAGATAGCCCGCGCCCACGGAAGGACGCCGGCGCAGATCGTGCTCCGCTGGCAGATCCAGCAGCCCATGAACATCGCCATCCCGCGCTCCTCGAAGCCGAAGCGGATCTTCGAGAATTTCAGCGTCTTCGATTTCGAGCTCACGGCGGAGGAGATGCGCCGAATCTCCGCACTGTCCCGTTGATCCGGACCTCCGCGCGAGCGCCGCGCGGCCCATTGATCCAATCGCGACCGCCGATGTCGTGAGCCTGCTTGCGAGCGGGAGGCGACTGGGCGAAGGCTGCGGCGGTCCGTTCCTCGAGTTCCCGCCCTGGTCACCAACGTCCGCCACCCGATCTGGCTGCCCGCTGCCACGCAGAAGGGCGCGTGGGCGTTCGCCGTCCTTTATTCGGTGGAGTCGATCAGCCGCGCCTCGCTTTCCTCGATCGTGCCGATCCAGGCCTACGACCTTCTCAAGGACAAGCAGGCGGTCAGCGTCCTTTACTTCGTGATCGGGGTCATCGGCATTTCGGCGACGCTTTACGCGCCGGCGCTCTTCCGCCCGATCCCACGCCGCTTCGTCTACACGGCCGGCGCGCTCACCCTCGTTGCCGCAAGCGCGGCACTCGCCACGAACACGCTTCCCGGCCAGGCGGTCGGCATGTTCCTGCGCGTCTTCGGCGCGGCGACGCTGGCGATCGTCCTCAACCTTTACATCATGGAATACATCCCGAAGCCCGGCATGGTGCAGGCGGAGTCACTCAGGCTCGCGCTGTCGACGCTGTCGTGGAGCGCCGGCCCGGCGTTCGGGGTCTGGCTCTACGTGCGCTTCGGCCCGATCGCGCCCTATCTCTGGAGCGGGACTTGGGCGCTGATCCTGATCGCGATCTTCTGGTATTTCCGGCTCTCGTCGAGCACCGCCATCTCGCCTGGGCCGCTCAGGCCGATCGATCCGATCGCCAACATCCGGCGCTTCGCGGCGCAGCCGCGCATGCGGCTCGCCTGGATGATCGCCTTCGGCCGCTCCTGCTATTGGGCGACGTTCTTCATCTATGCCCCGATCCTGATGGTCGCGACGGGCGAAGGGAAACTCGCCGGCGGCATCGTCGTCTCGCTCGGCAATGCCCTCCTTCTCTTCGCCATCTGGTGGGGGCGGCTTGGGAGCCGCATCGGCGTGCGCCGGGTCGTCGTGATCGCCTTTGCGACGGCAGCCGTAAGTGCGTTCCTCGCCGGCCTTGCAGGCGAGGCGCATCCGTGGAGCGCCGCGCTCCTCCTCCTCGTCGGCACGGTCTTCGCCGTTGCGCTCGACGCAGTCGGAAGCTCGCCGTTCCTGCGTGCGGTCCACGCCTACGAGCGCCCGTCGATGACGGCGGTCTACCGTACCTATCTCGACATGTCGGAGCTGGTGCCGCCGCTCATCTATTCCGTCATCCTAGGCTTCACGGGCCTCGGCGGCGTCTTCGTGGCGCTCGGCGTCTTCTGCGCCGTCTGCGGCTGGGTTGCCTGGCGGCACCTGCCGCGCTCGATGTGAGGGGAACAGGCGCGGCGTTCCTTCGTTTTCCCTAAGCCGGCTATAATGCGGGCTCGGAGGCGGATTTGGAGCAGGTTCTCAGTTCACATCTCTGGCACCAGCTCGGCCGGACCGAGAACGCGCTCTACACTTGGCTCAGCGCGCTCCTCACGACGTGGATGCTCGTCCAGCTCCTCTTCATCCTCGTGGCGTTCGTGTGCGGCCATGTCTTCGGCGGCATCCTCGAGACGCGGCTCGAGGAGCGCGTGCGCACCGTTCGCGGACGGCCGAAGCTCCTCCGCTTCCTCGCGCTGGTCTTGCGGCGCACGCGCTGGATCGTGACCGCCGCGCTTCTCGGGGTCGGCGCGCTACTGCTGAATTCCCTGGGCAAAGGCAACGGCGCGGTCGTGGGGCTCGTCTTCGCGCTCGTCGCCGTGTGGGTGGTGATCTCCATTGTCTCGCGGCTCATGCGCAATCGTGCTCTGGCGCGGCTCGTCGCGTGGGTGGTGTGGGTCGTGGTCGCGCTCCATCTGACCGGGACATTCGACACGGTGCGCACGTCGCTCGACGCGGTCGCGATCGCGGCGGGGAGCGTGCGCATCTCCATTTGGTTCGTGCTGCAGGCGATCGTGATCGTCGGCGTCCTGCTCTGGGCAGCGATCGCGCTCGGCGAAATGGTCGAGCGACGCGTGGCGCAGAACCAGGATTTCACGCCTAGCCTGCGCGTGCTGATCGGCAAGCTCGTGAAGATCGCGCTGCTGGTGCTTGCCGGCGGCGTCGCTCTCAACGTGCTCGGCATCGATTTCGGCGCGCTCGCCGTCTTCGGGGGCGCGCTCGGGCTCGGCATCGGCTTCGGGCTTCAGAAGGTCGTGTCGAACTTTGTCTCGGGCATCATCATCCTGCTCGACAAGTCGATAAAGCCCGGCGACACGATCGCCATCGGCGAGACTTTCGGCTGGGTGCGGTCGCTGCGCGCCCGCTTCGTCTCCGTCATCACGCGCGACGGCCGCGAATACCTGATCCCGAACGAAGACTTTGTCACGCAGCGCGTGGAGAACTGGTCGTTCACCGACACGCTGGTCCGGATCGACGTCACTTTCGGGGTTTCCTACGACAGCGATCCGCACGCCGTCCGCAAGCTTGCCGTCGAAGCGGCGAAGACCGTCGAGCGCGTGCAAGAGACGCCGCCACCGCTCTGCCACCTCACCGGATTCGGCGAATCCTCGCTCGACTTCATCCTGCGCTTCTGGATCTCCGATCCGCAGAACGGCGTCACGAATGTTCGCGGGGCGGCGCTTCTCGCGTGCTGGGACGCCTTCAAGGCGGCGGGCATCAAGATTCCGTTCCCGCACCGCGAGATGATCATGAAGACGCCGGTGGAGGTTCGATCCTAACGTCGCTGCTCAGTCGCCGCCGACGATCGCGAGGTTCGGGAAGGCGAATTGCCGTCGGACGAGCGCGAAGAGCACGGCGAGCGTGATGACCAGGAACACCCAGGCGTTGGCGAACCAGCCGAGAAACCCGACGGAGAAGAAGAAAGACGCGCGTCGATCGAGCAAGCGGCGGTTCCGGCGGAAACGAAACTGCCTTAGTCTAAGCCGCTGGGGGAGGTTATTTGGCGATCATCCGGAGCGAAACTGTCGATCCGGCCCTGCCGCCGGAGAACGCGGAGATGTGGGCGCGCCTCGTTGCCGACTACCGGGCGCTCCGCGTCGAGGCGGCGCAAGGCGGGTCGGAGCGCGCGCGCGAGCGGCACCTCGACCGCGGCAAGCTTCTGCCGCGCGACCGCATCGCCGGCCTGCATCGATCCGGGCTCGCCGTTCCTGGAACTGTCGCCGCTCGCCGCGCTCGACATGTATGGCGAGGCGATCAACGGCGCCGGCATCATCACCGGCATCGGGCGCGTCGCCGGCCGTCTCGTCATGATCGTCTGCAACGACGCGACGGTGAAGGGCGGCACCTACTATCCGATGACGGTGAAGAAGCATCTCCGCGCGCAGGAGATCGCGTTCGAGAACCGGCTGCCTTGCATCTACCTCGTCGATTCCGGCGGCGCGAACCTGCCGCACCAGACCGAGGTCTTTCCCGACCGCGAGCACTTCGGCCGCATCTTCTTCAATCAGGCGAAGATGTCCGCGGCGGGCATTCCGCAGATCGCCTGCGTCATGGGCTCGTGCACGGCGGGCGGCGCCTACGTGCCGGCGATGTCCGACGAGACGGTGATCGTGCGCGGCGAGGGGACGATCTTCCTGGCCGGCCCGCCGCTCGTCAAAGCTGCGACCGGCGAAATCGTCTCGGCGGAGGAGCTTGGCGGCGCCGACGTGCATGCTCGCCGCTCCGGCGTCGCGGACCACTATGCGCTCGACGATCCGCATGCGCTCGCGATCGTGCGCCAGATCGTCGGCAATCTCGGCGCGGCGCCCGCCGTTTCGCCGAGCGCTGAGGTCGCCGAGCCGCTGCATCCGCCGGCGGATCTGGAGAAGATCGTCCCTGTCGACCTTCGCCGCCAATACGACGCGCGGACGATTATCGCGCGGCTCGTCGACGGCTCGGATTTTTCCGAGTTCAAGGCGCTTTACGGCGAGACGCTCGTCACCGGCTTTGCCGCGATCCAGGGCATGCCGGTCGGCATCATCGCCAACAACGGCATCCTCTTCTCCGAGTCGGCGCTGAAGGGCGCGCATTTCATCGAGCTCTGCTGCCAGCGGAAGATACCGCTCGTCTTCCTGCAGAACATCACCGGCTTCATGGTCGGTGCCGCCTACGAGGCGGGCGGCATCGCCAAGGACGGCGCCAAGCTCGTCACCGCCGTCGCCTGCGCCGCGGTGCCGAAGATCACGCTGATCGTCGGCGGCTCCTATGGCGCGGGGAATTACGGCATGTGCGGCCGCGCCTTCTCGCCGCGCTTCCTCTTCACCTGGCCGAACGCGCGCATCTCGGTGATGGGCGGCGAGCAGGCGGCCTCGGTGCTCGCCACGCTGCGCCGCGACAACATCGAGGCGGAAGGCGGCACGCTGATCGGCCGAGGAGGAAGAGGCGTCCAAGGCGCCGGTCCGCGCGCGCTACGAAGCGGAGGGCAATCCGCTTTACGCGACCGCGCGGCTTTGGGACGACGGCATCATCCTGCCGTCGGAGACGCGCGATGTTCTGGGCTTGGCGCTCGGCGTTTGCGCGAACGCGCCTGTCGGGGAGACGAAATTCGGCGTGTGGAGGATGTGAAGGCGCCTCCAATTCCGATGCTCGCTTGATACACTAGAAAGTTGTAATATTGTGGAGATGCACCTAGTCTAGGAGTGTGTCTCGGGCACGCACCGTTTTTGCCACCCTCTTCATCCTCGCATCGTCGATGCCGGCGGACGCGGCGACGCTGCCGGACTTGCTCAGGTCGCCGCCGCCCTCAAATCAGTCCCCCATTCCGACACCCGTCCAGGGCTGCTGCAAGCACTGCCACAAGGGAAAGGCGTGCGGCGACAGCTGCATCTCGCGCAACGACGAGTGCCACGTCGGCCGAGGCTGCGCCTGCGACGGATAGCGGCTCGAAGACACGCCCGGGAGCGCGCGCCCTAGGCCTTGGACCCGACGACCTCCCCGCCCGGCTCGCCGCTCAGCCAGCGATAGATCACGCCGCCGGCGACTCCGCCGACCAGCGGCGCGACCCAGAACATCCAGAGCTGCGCAAGCGCCCAGCCGCCGACAAAGAGCGCCGGCCCGGTAGAGCGCGCCGGATTGACCGAGGTGTTGGTCACCGGGATCGAGACGAGATGGATCAAGGTGAGCGTGAGGCCGATCGCAAGCGGCGCGAAGCCGGCCGGCGCCTTGCCGTGGGTCGCGCCCATGATGACGAACAGGAACATCGCCGTCATTACCACCTCGGTCACGAACCCCGATAGGAGGCTGTAGTGCCCGGGCGAATGCTCGCCGTACCCGTTCGACGCGAGGCCACCGGCGATGTCGAAGCCCGGTGCGCCGCTCGCGATCAGATAGAGCAGACCCGCCGCGACGATCGCGCCGACGACTTGGGCGATGACGTAGGGCACGATCTGGCCGGCGGGAAAGCGTCCGCCGGCAGCGAGGCCGACAGTGACGGCCGGGTTCAGATGGCAGCCGGAGATGTGACCGATCGCATAGGCCATCGTGACGACGCTCAGCCCGAAGGCGAGGGCAACGCCAAGAAGGCCGATCCCGACATTCGGAAAGCCGGCGGCGATGACCGCGCTGCCGCAGCCTGCGAAAGTCAGCCAGAACGTGCCGATCGCCTCGGCCACATAGCTCTTCATGCGCATGGAGACCTCCCCCGCGGCGGCTCCCGGAGGACCGAATTGGGCCGACGCTCAGCCGGCAAAGATACTTCGATTCGGGAGAAAGCGTCCCGAGTTGTCGCGGGAGCTTGAGAGCGCTCAGTAGCGCTCGATCGTCATCACCTCGACACGGCCGTGGTCGCCGATGAAGGCGGAGGCGATCCAGCCGGTGATCGAGACCACGATCGAGCCGAAGAGCGCCGACCAGAATCCCGCAACCGTCATCCCGGCTAGCATCCAGGCGACGAGCGAGAGCATCGCCGCATTGATGACGAGCAGGAAGAGCCCGAGCGTCAGGATCGTCAGCGGCAGCGTGAGCAGGATCACGATCGGCCGCACGATGGCGTTGACGATGCCGAGGAGAAGGGCGGCCCAGAGGAGCGACCAGGCGTCGTTGATCTGAACGCCCGGCACGAGCTTCGACGCGACCCAAAGGCCGATCGCCACGATCACGATCCGAAGAAGCAGGCCCCGCATGCTCTCGCCTCTCGCTTTGCAGTTGCTTCGATCATAGCCCGGGCTCGGGACTGAGGTCGACCTCCCGCGACTCAGGCAGCGCCGAAGCTGCCTTTTCCCGTGGGAGAAGGTGTCATCCTTAACCGCGCCGCAACTGACGTCTTCCGCTCGCCATACTTCGTCATTATCTCTCGGGCGAAGGAGATTCCCGATGTCCGCGAGCGCCCCGAAGCGCCAGCTTTCCATCTGCGGCCTGACCGAGCTTGGCGCGTTTCGCGACGCAGCGGTCACGCATGTGCTTTCGATCCTCGACCCGGGCTTTCCGGAGCCGGCCGACTTCGCCGAATACGGGCCGCACAAGCGGCTGACGCTCCGCTTCGACGATGTGATCGAGCCAGGCCCCGGCCTGATCCCGCCGGAGCCGCACCACGTCGAGGCGCTGCTCGAATTCGGCAAGGGCCTTGCCGCGGCGATCGACGACCCGCTCGCGCATCTCCTCGTCCACTGCCACGCGGGGATTTCGCGCTCCACGGCTTCGATGACCATCCTCCTAGCCGAGGCGCGACCGGAGACCGACGAGGATCAGATCTTCGAGCATATCCGCGAGATCAGACCGCAGGCCTGGCCGAACTCGCGCATGATCGGCGTAGCGGACGAGCTTCTGAACCGCGAGGGGCGGCTCGTTGCAGCCCTACGCCGGCACTATTCGGAACAGATACGCCTGCGGCCCGACATTGCCGAGATGATTGCGCGCGTCGGGCGCAAGAAAGAGGTGGCGATGGCCGCTTAGGGCCATCCGCTCCTCACGCGGCGGCGCTTCCGGCGCCGCGATTTCTCACTTCGGATTGAAGCGACGTGACGCGAAAGCCTTGGTCGGGCGCGGCGTCTCCTACTACATTTCGGTCGAATCCGCGGGGCCCAGGCCGGCGCCCCAAGCGCGACCGATGGAGCACGACATGATGACCAAGCGCCAGGTTCTCCTTTCAGGCGCCGCCTTGGCAGGGCTTGCGGCGCTCGGCGCCCGGTTCGGCATCGGCGGTGCACGGAGCGAGGATGCTTCAGAGACGTTCGAGGTCATGAAGACGCCGGACGAGTGGCGCAAGATCCTGACGCCCGCTCAGTTCAACATCCTGCGCGAGGAGGGGACCGAGCCCCCGTTTTCAAGCCCGCTTCTCGACGAGCATCGCGACGGCGTGTTCGCGTGCGCCGGCTGCGACCTCCCGCTCTTCGAATCGAGCAAGAAGTTCGACAGCGGTACGGGCTGGCCGAGCTTCTGGCAGGAGATCGAGGGGAACGTGAAATTCAAGGAGGACCATTCCTACTTCATGGTCCGGACCGAGGAGCACTGCCGCCGCTGCGGCGGGCATCTTGGCCACGTCTTCGACGACGGCCCGAAGCCGACCGGCAAGCGTCACTGCATCAACGGATTGGCGCTGGTCTTCCATCCAGCCGCGGCGCAGACGACGGGCTAGCTCGCCGCCGCGACGGCAGCGACGATCATCGCCATTACGGCGCAACAGATGATGGCGGCGTAGACGACCGCGAGCGGCGCGTCGCTCGGCGCGGCTTTGCGCGGGCTATCTTCCCGCCTGCCGGCATCGTCCACCTGGGTTTGCATTGCGCTTCGCCTCGACCTTTGTCCGGTCCGCTCCGGACAGCTTCGAGCTAAGCGATTTCGGCGCAAATTGAACGGTATTCGAGTTATTTACCTTGACGCATAACTGTAGCGTCGGGCGGCGGCGCGCATTGTCGCCGCAAAGCCAGCGCGGTGCGCCTCCACAGGGTTAAGAAGGAGGCGGATTTCTGCTGATGTTCCTGAGCGTCTTCGACATCTTCAAGGTCGGCATCGGGCCGTCGAGCTCGCATACGGTCGGGCCGATGGTGGCCGCGCGCCGCTTCGTCGACGAGACGCTTCGCGCGCTACCCGAAGCGCGGCGCATCACTGTCGACCTGCGCGGCTCGCTCGCCTTCACCGGCAAGGGACACGGCACGGATCGTGCGATTGCGCTGGCGCTTTCCGGCGCGACGCCCGACACCGTCGATCCGGACACCGTCCCGGCGATCCTGGAAGCGCTGCAACAGGCAAAGACGCTTGCCGCAATCGGCTTGCCCGACGTCGCCTTCGACCCGGCAGTGGACATCCGCTTCGACTACGGCCCGCCGCTTCCGGGTCACGCCAACGGCATGACGTTCCGCGCCCTCGACGCTGGGGGCGCGCCGCTTGCCGAGTGCATCTTCTATTCGGTCGGTGGCGGCTTCGTCGCGCGCGCCGACGAACTCGCGGCAGCGGGCGGGGAGGGGATTGCTGTTGCCGAGGCGGCAAATCCGCAGGTGCCCTATCCGTTCGCGACCGCGGCCGAGATGCTTCGCATGGGCGAGGCATCCGGTCTCTCGATCGCGGAGCTTAAGCGCGTCAACGAGCTTTCGCGCGGGCCGAGCGGCGATCTCGACGCCGGGCTCGACCGTATCTGGCACGCGATGGACACGTGCATGAATCGCGGGCTCGCGCATTCGGGCGATCTCCCCGGCGGACTCAAGGTGAAGCGGCGGGCGAAGGAGATCCACCAGCAGCTTCTGGCCGAGCACGGCGCGAATAGTCTTCAACCCCACCGCATCATGGACTGGCTTTCGGTCTACGCGATGGCGGTGAATGAGGAGAACGCCGCCGGCGGGCGCGTCGTCACGGCGCCGACGAATGGCGCCGCCGGCGTCATCCCCGCCGTCATCCGCTACTATCTCGAACACTGCGTCGGTGCCGACCGCGCCGGCGTCCGAGCCTTCCTCCTCGTCGCCGCGGCGATCGGCGGCATCATCAAGCACAACGCCTCGATCTCGGGTGCGGAGGTCGGCTGCCAGGGCGAAGTCGGCTCGGCTTCCGCCATGGCGGCGGCAGGGCTCGCCGCAGCGCTCGGCGCAACCAACGCGCAGGTGGAGAACGCCGCGGAGATCGCGCTTGAGCATCACCTCGGCATGACCTGCGATCCGATCGGCGGGCTCGTGCAGGTGCCCTGCATCGAGCGGAACGCGCTCGGCGCGGTGAAGGCGGTGTCGGCCGCGTCGCTCGCGCTTCGCGGCGACGGCTCGCATTTCGTGCCGCTCGACAACTGCATCGAGACGATGCGGCAGACCGGCCTCGACATGAGCGAGCGCTACAAGGAGACGTCGAAGGGCGGCCTCGCGGTCAACGTCGTCGCATGCTGAGCGTCGCGGCGCGTCGCTCTATTCGCAGGAGGGGACGGCTGCCGGATCGGCTGCGGCGGGCGCGGCGACGGCATAGACGCGCCAGGTCTCCATCAGGAAATCGGCGTGGAACGTCTTCTGGAGCGAAAGATCGGGAGCCTCGGCGGGGTCATAAACTCTGTCGGTGAGGAGTAGCAGGCGGCCGCCGGAATTGGAGGCGGCGCTGAGCAAGCGTGCGTCGAGCGCTTGCGGGTCCAGGGTGACTGCATTCCATTGCTGAAACCAGGCGAGGCAGTTCGTCCGGGGATCGTAGTAGGGCCGGTCAAGGTTCGCGGCGAGATCGACCCCGAGCGTGCCCGGATAGGCCGCCCATTCAACGCCCGCGTAGCCGTGTTCCTTGCTCCAGGCGATCATCGCCTTCATCGGCGTGAACGGCGCGAAGAACGACCACGCAGCGACCCAGAGAGCAGGAGGAACCAGGATGGCCGCCCACGCTTTGGTCAGAATCGAAGGCGGTCCCGCGGCGTTCTCGACGAGCATCCATTCGAGCCCCACGAGGCAGACGAAAAGCATTGCGGTGTGGCGCGTCGCATTCGGAAAGACGAAAGCGCCGAACGCGAACATCGCCGCGAAGAAAAGGAGGTAGAGCGCGCCCGCTCGGCGATCGCGCGCGAGCGCCTGCCAGCCGACGATGGCCACCACAGCGCCGACGAGCGCGCTCACTGGCGCGTCCAGCCCCGTCCAATGCGGCGGCATGAAGCGCGGATCGATCGGGACGAGCGCGTAGGAGATTGTCTCGAGCGCCGAGAGCACCTTGGGCTTGAGGGTCGGGGGCAGCGCCTCGGCCGTGGCGACCGGGCCGCGCGGGAGCGCTGTGGCAATCGCCGCGAGGCACCCGACCGCCCACACGACGATCCCCGCTACCGAGCGGCGCCGATCGAGGACGAGAAGCGCGACGATGCAGATGCCCGAGAGGATCAGGAAATGGGCGGAGATGTTCGCCATCAGCGCGAGGATCAGATACCCCACCCAATGCCGCCGCAACGCGAGAAAGGCGAAGAACAGCGTGACCCCGAGGCCGTAGCTTCGCGCGATCGTTCCCCACTCGAAGAGGAGCGGGTAGCTCGCGAGGATGAGGAGCTTCATCCACGGGCCGAACGGCGCGCGCGTCCAGACGATCGCGATCGTCGCGAGCGCGACGCAAAGCTGGACGATCTTCAGCGCGTCGAGCGGATTTCCCAGCGGAGAAAGCGCGCGGAGCAGCAGATACCAGAGCGCCGGATGGCCCTCGGAGGGAAGGCTTGCGAAGAGCGCTTGGAGCGAGTGTGAATGCCACGCGAGCATCACCGCCTGCAATTCGTCGCGCCAGGCGTCGTGCGCCAGGATCAGCGCGATCTGCAACGCGACCAACGCGACGAGCGCGATCCGCGGCAAGACATGGGCTGGGAGGGCTGGCCGGGCGGACGAAGCGTCTCTCGTGCGCGCCGAGGCTGGCGCGGCGTCCATCCTTTCTACGCCACCTTGCGTGGCACCAGGCGCTCGCCGGTGAGCGCCTCCTTGGCGCCGGCGACGCCCTCTTCGCTGTATTCGGCGTCCTCGTTGACCTGCCACGGGTCGTAGCGGCGCTCGCCGGCGATGATGTTCCGTGCCGCAAGGATCGCGGTCATCATCGCGTGGTCCTGGTTGTTATATTTGTGCATGCCGTTGCGGCCGACGAGATGGAGCGTCGGGAAGCTCAGCTCGAAGTCGCGCCGGATCTGCGTGACGTGCTCGGTGTATTCCTCATCGTAGACCGGATACGCCTTCGGCTGACGGATCACGCAGGCGTCGACGACATCCTCTGGGCGGATCAGCCCGATCTTCGCGATCTCGCCTTTGGCCATCTCGATCAGGTCGGCGTCCGCCATCGCCCAGAGGCCGTCGCCCTCGAAGCAGAAATATTCCATGCCGAGGCTGACGAAGCGCGGGTCGGGAACCATCTCCGGCGACCACGAGGCAAAATTCTGCACGCGCCCGACCTTCACCGACGGATCGTGGATGTAGATCCAGTTGTCGGGCATGCGCTCGCCGTTCTTCGCGATCAGCGCGACGATCAGGAAATCGCGATAGCGAAGCGCGCGGGCGTGGAGCAGGCTGATCGGCGACGGCGTCAGCGCGCGGGCAAGATCGTTCAACGCCGCCGACGAGATGACGTTCTCCGCCGTCCATGTCTCAGTGGCGCCGCCGGCCGCGTGCGCGGTGACGGTCCAAAGCCGCTTCGTCTCGTCCCAGACGAGCGTGTCGACAGAGCGGCCGAGGGTCACCATGCCGCCGTTCGCACGGATCTTCCTGGCGGCGGCATCCCACATCATGCCAGGCCCGCGGCGCGGATAGCGGAACGATTCGATCAGCGTCTTGATCTCGGAGCCGCCGGCGCTTTTCTTCCTGCCCTTCGGCTCGAGCGTGCGCGAAATCGCGTCGCGGATCGCGGCGCCGAGGTCGAGGCCCTTGATGCGCTGCGCTGCCCAATCGGCCGATATCTCGTCGCACGACATGCCCCACACCTTCTCGGTGTAGGTCTTGAAGAAGATCGAGAAGAGCTTCTCGCCGAAATTGTTGCGCACCCATTGGTGCAGCGTCTTCGGATCGACGACCGGCTTGAAGCGCGCATAGAGGTAGGAGGCGACACAGGCAGCGCTCGTGAACACGCCGAGGTTCCGAAGCGCCTCGAAGGCGCGCAGCGGATAGGCGTAGAACTTGCCGTCGTAGTAGATGCGCGAAAGCCGCGGGCGGTCGAGGAAATCGTCGGGGAGAATCTCTTCCCACATCTCCACGATCTCGCGCGACTTCGAGAAAAAGCGGTGCCCGCCGATGTCGATCAGGAAGCCGTTGTGGTTGACCGTGCGGCTGATGCCGCCGACGTAGCGCGGGTCCTGCTCCAGGACGGCGACGGAGCGCCTTTCCTTGGCAAGCACATAGGCCGCCGTCAGGCCGGCCGGTCCCGCTCCGATGACCAGGGTTTCTGCGTGGTTGGACACATGAACTCCGAGGGATTTGGGGGCATCGGACCGCGACCTTCACCCTGGCAGGAAAAGGTAAAGACCGGCCTTACCCCCCCGATTGGGGGGATGTGGCGGCTTGGCGATTGCCGCTTAACTGCATTCCGACGGGGAGGCCGAAGTCTGCTCGACGCGGGATGCGGACGCGAAGCGCGGACAGGGAGGGGGCTTCGGGACCGTCATGTCGTTGCCCCCTCCTGGTCTCCGGTTGGCATCTGCGCCGCTGCCAAAACCGCGCTACAAAGGGCGCGATGCTGAAATCCCTCCTGATCGCCAACCGCGGCGAGATCGCCCGCCGCATCATCCGCACCGCGCGGCGCATCGGCATCCGCACGGTCGCGGTGATGACCGAGGTGGACCGCACGTGGCCGCATTGGCGCGAGGCGGACAGCTGTGTGTCGATCGGGGAGGGGCCGGCCGCGGAGAGCTATCTCTCGATTGAGCGAATTATCTCTGCGGCGCAGACCGAAGGCGTTGAGGCGATTCACCCCGGCTACGGCTTCCTTTCGGAGAACGCCGCCTTCGCGGAGGCGGCCGCCGCGGCGGGCCTGATCTTCGTCGGGCCGCCGCCAGCGGCGATCCGCAGCATGGGGTCGAAGTCCGACGCGAAGCGGCTGATGGCGCTAGCCGGCGTGCCAGTGGTGCCGGGCTACAACGGCGAGCGGCAGGAGCCCTACTTCCTCAAGCAGAAGGCCTACGAGATCGGCTACCCGATCCTGATCAAAGCGGTCTCTGGCGGCGGTGGGCGCGGCATGCGCCGCGTCGAAAAGGTCATCGAGTTCGACGACGCGCTCGCGAGCGCAAAGCGCGAGGCGCTTTCCGCCTTCGGCGACGAGCAGGTGTTGCTTGAGCGCTATATCGGGACGGCGCGC
Source organism: uncultured Alphaproteobacteria bacterium (assembly GCA_963761005.1). Lineage (GTDB taxonomy): Bacteria > Pseudomonadota > Alphaproteobacteria > Rhizobiales > Afifellaceae > DASWJZ01. Next base: position 69,744 of record CAVXFK010000001.1, on the reverse strand, counting down.
CACGTCGAGGTGCAGATATTCGCCGACCGGCACGGCAATATCGTGCATCTCTACGAGCGCGACTGCTCCTTGCAGCGGCGGCATCAGAAGGTGATCGAGGAGGCGCCGGCGCTGGGGCTTTCCGATGATGTCCGCGCCGCGCTCGGCGAGATGGCGGTGAAGGCAGCGGCTGCGGTCGGCTACGAAGGCGCCGGCACGGTGGAGTTCATTGCCGACGCTTCGGGTGCGCTTCAGCCGGAGAGCTTCTTCTTCATCGAGATGAACACGCGGCTCCAGGTCGAGCACCCGGTGACGGAGGCGGTGACCGGCATCGATCTCGTCGAATGGCAGCTTCGCGTCGCCTCGGGAGAGCCGCTGCCGCGGCGACAGGACGAGATCGCCTTCAGCGGCCACGCGATCGAGGCGCGGCTCTATGCCGAGGACCCGGCGGCAGACTTCCGTCCCTCTACCGGGCGCATCGTCGCGCTCTCGCTGCCATCGGGTCCGGGCCTCCGCATCGATTCCGGCGTCGAGGAAGGCACGATCGTCGGCCCCTACTACGACCCGATGCTCGCCAAGGTCATCGCGGCGGGCGCCGATCGCCGCGAGGCGATCACGCGGCTCGCCGATGCGCTCGGCCGCATCCGTATCGCCGGACCGAAGACCAACCTCGCCTTCCTGTCAGCGGTCTTTGCAAATTCCGATTTCCGCGCCGGGGGCGTCGACACCGGATTTGTCGACCGCGCGCTCCCGAACCTTCGCGGCGATCCCCTCGACCCTTTGCTTGCGGCGGCCGCGATCGCAGCGTGGGCGGGGCGCGAGGCGGCCAAGAATGGGCGGCGCGCACCCGGGCCATGGAAGCGCGGCGATGCGTTCGAGCTTTCAGGCATCCGGCGGCGGACCGTCGCGCAGGTCGAGATCGACGGCGCGACCGTCGCCGCGCAGCTTGCCTGGTCGAAGGATGGGGCGGCGGTGGTCGCGCTCGGCGGCGAAAGGCCCGCCTACGCGGCCGACCTTGAGATCATCTGGGGCGAGCACGAGGCGCTCGTGCTTCAGGGCGGGCGGCAGCTCCGCGTCGCTTTTCCCGATCCGCTTGCGCGCGACCTTGAGTTAAGCGGCGCGAGCGGGGAGGTCGCGGCGCCGATCTCCGGCCGGGTCGTGGAGGTCGCCGTCGTTACCGGAGCCGAGGTCGCACGCGGCGCTCCGCTTTTCAGCATTGAGGCGATGAAGATGGAGCACGGCGTCACCGCGCCGCGCGCCGGTATCGTGAAGGCGGTCCGCGTCGCCCCCGGCCAGCAGATCGCGGAGGGGACGGTGGTCGTCATCATCGAGGCGGAGGACGAACGCGCCGCGTCGCTGTGAATTGATGGGACCGGACAAGAGGTCCGGTTGTCCGTGCGGCCCGGCCCGGCTAAGCCACCGTTCATGCCCCTCCACATCCTGAAGCTTTGCGTCGGCTGCGATTCCATCGAGGACCTCGAGGGCTGGATCGCACTCCGGGTGAAGGAGGCGCGGCGCGCCGGCCGCAAGCCGGAGCACATGCACACGACGCGCATGGTGCCGAAGCGGATCGACGAAATTCTCGACGGCGGTTCGCTTTACTGGGTGATCCGCGGCAACGTGCAGGTCCGCCAGAGGATCACGGCGATCCGGCCGTTCGTGGACTCCGAGGGCATCGGTCGCTGCCACCTGGTGCTCGATCCGAAGACGGTGCCGACGGAGTGGCAGCCGCGCCGGGCCTTCCAGGGATGGCGCTATCTGAAGCCCGGGGACGCGCCGCGCGACCTCGGCGATGCGCGTGCGGGCTTGCGCGACCTGCCGCCGGAGCTTCGCCGCGACCTCGCCGATCTCGGACTGCTTTAGACGTTCGTTCCTCAACGGTCGTCGTGCGCGGACTTGATCCGGGCATCCAATCCGGAACGCGAGTGCCAGTCGCGACCGTCACGGAATGGATGGCAGGGTCAAGCCCTGCCATGACGACGTTCTGATGTATCGCATTCTTGGGAAATCGCGGGTTCTAGACGGCGATGTTGTCGATGAGCCGCGTCGTGCCAAGCTTGGCGGCGACGAGAAGGCGGAGCGGCTCACTCTTCCAGTCCGCGACCGGAGCGAGCGTCTCGGCGTTGCGCGCTTCCAGGTAGTCGACTGAAAATCCCGCTCGCTCGAGCGCGCGCCGCGCTTCGGCAAGATCGACGTCGGGCATCGCGCTCCGTCGCAGTCGCCCGGAGAGCGCGCGCAGCATCGCGATGAGCTTCGGGGCGCGGGCGCGCTCGTCGGCGGTGAGGTAAGCGTTGCGAGACGAGAGAGCGAGGCCGTCGAGGTCCCGCACCGTCGGGCAGCCGACGATCTCCGCCGGGATGCCGAGGTCGCGCACCAACTTTTTCACGACGAGAAGCTGCTGATAATCCTTCTCCCCGAAGAAAGCGCGGTCGGGCAGGCCGGCGATCAGAAGCTTTGCCACGACCGTCGCGACGCCGGCGAAGAAGTGCGGGCGGAAGTCCGTCTCAAGCCCCGACGACGGTCCGCCGACCGAGATCGTCGTGTCGAAGCCCTCGGGGTAGATCTCGTCGGCCGACGGTGCGAAGAGCGCGTCGACGCCGAGCGACGTGAGCTTCTCCAGGTCGGCCGCTTCGTCGCGCGGATAGGCGGAAAGATCCTCGTTCGGGCCGAACTGCGTCGGGTTCACGAAGAGCGTGACGACCACGCGGTCCGACTGCTCCTTTGCCGTCCGCACCAGGGCCTCGTGGCCGGCGTGCAGCGCGCCCATGGTCGGCACCATGCCGATGGCAAGGCCGGTGTGGCGCCAGTCGGCGACGCGCCGGCGAAGCTCAGCGACGGTGCGGGTGATTTCGGGCTGCATCGATCCTTCGTCCGGTCACGCTTGCGCTAGCTTTCCCCCCGGTCTTGCGCAAGCGCCGGCAACCGCCACATTCTCACGTTAGATGAGCAAGAATCGCGATGTCACCCCCCGCGGATTGGGGGTCGCCGTTTCCGGGCGCTCCGAGATCGACGCCTTCCTCGCCGAGGCCAAGCGGATCACGCCTGCCGCGGCGGCGCGCGGACGCCTGATCTTCGCGCTCGACGCGACGATGAGCCGGCAGCCCACGTGGGACCTCGCCTGCACGCTGCAAAGCGAGATGTTCGACGCGGCGGCGGCCGTCGGCGGGCTCTCGGTGCAGCTCGTCTATTTCCGCGGCGTCGGCGAGAGCCGCGCTTCGCCGTTCGTCGCGAATGCGCGCGCGCTGCGCGACCTCATGGTGAAGATCGATTGCCGCGGCGGCCACACGCAGATCGGCAAGGTGCTCGCGCACGTGCGTCGCGAGGCGGAGAAGCGGCCGGTCGCGGCGCTCGCCTATGTCGGCGACGCGATGGAGGAAAACCCCGACCATCTCTGTCAGCTCGCCGGCGAGATCGGGCTGCTCGGCGTGCGCGCCTTCATGTTCCACGAAGGGAAGGATGCGGCCGCCGAGCGCACGTTCCGCGAGATCGCCCGGCTGACGGGCGGCGCCTACCTCCCGTTCGACCGCGCATCGGCCGCGGAGCTTCGCGCGCTTTTGAATGCGGTCGCAACCTACGCGGCGGGCGGTCTCAGGGCGCTTGAGAAAAGCAGCGGCACGGGAGCGCGGCTTCTCCTGCCCAAGCTCAAGCGATGAGGATCGTTCTCCCGCTTCTGATCGGGCTCGGGGCCATCGCCCTCCTGGTGCGGCACTTCCTGACAACGCCGCCGCGCGATCTTGTCCGCCAGATCTATCTGACGGGCGGCATCTTCCTGCTGCTCCTCGGTGTCGGGCTTCTCTTTCTTCGCCAGTTCGCCTTTGCGCTGCCGGTGGCGGCCGCCGGCCTGATGCTCTTTCGGCGGCATCGCGGGCTTCGCCAGATGGCCGGGACGGGGCAGAGGTCGAGCGTGCGGGCGGCCGGTATCGAGATGAGCCTCGACCACGACACCGGCGAGATGGAAGGGAGCATTCTCGCCGGCCGCCATGAAGGGAAGCGGCTTTCGGGGATGAGCCTCGAAGAGCTTCTGGAGGCGGCGGAAGACGTGCGCGGCGACGCGGAGTCGCTACGCCTGCTCGAAAGCTATCTCGACCGCGCTCACCCCGGATGGCGAGACGACGTGCACGCTGACGCGACCCGGCGGCAGAGCGCGGCGCCGCGAACGAGCGGCATGAGCACGAAGGAAGCCTATCAGATCCTTGGGCTTGAGCCGGACGCCAGCGAGACGGAAGTTCGTAATGCGCACCGGCGACTGATCAAGCAGGTCCACCCTGACCACGGGGGCTCGGCCGCGCTCGCCGCCAAGATCAACGAAGCGAAGGACCGAATTCTCGGAAGGCATCGCTAGCCCCCGCCTCAGTTCGCGACTGCAAGGCAGGAGAAGTCCTTGCGCTTCAGCTGGTCGCAGGCGGCGCGCGCCTCGTCCTTGCCAGCAAAGCCGGCGAAGCGGGCGCGGTAGAGGGTGCTGCCGCGGTGTTCAATCTCCTGGGTCACAGGCTGCAGGGAGGCGAGCATCGGCCCCATCGTTGCTTGCGCCTTCTCAAGCAGGGCCTGCGCGCCTTCCTCGGTCGGCACCGCGCCAATCTGGACGTTCCAGCCGGCATCGTCCGTTGTCGGATCCTGCGGATCGGCAGCCTCGGCGCGTGGGGCGGGGCCGGTCGCCACGATGTCCTTCACGCCGGCACGGATGCGGGCGAGCTCGGTCAGGCGGCCGATCGGATCGCTTCCGCCGTTCGCGACCGTCATGTCGGCGAACCCGGCGACGGCGCTCGCCACCTCGATACGGTGTGCGATCGGGTCGTGCTCGGGCGCTGCGCCGACGTCGCTGGCATCACTGACGTCACCCTGCGCGCTCTGAGCTTCCGCCATCGCCTGTGCGACGACATCGTGCGGCGCCTCCTCGGAGGCGTAGGCGAGCGCGTCCTCGTCGGCGGTATCGGCTTCGGGGCGCGAGCGCGGAAGACGCGGGTCGACCTTTGCAGGCGCGGCGCCGGCGTCGGCGATCAGAAGCGGCGTCGTGCGCGCGCCGCGCGACGCCTTGGGCAGGTAGGTCGCGATCAGCTCGCGCATCTGCGCGTCGCGGCTTCGGGCCGTCTTGCCGCCCATCACCACGGCGATGATGTGGCGGCCGTCGCGCTTGACGTTGGTGACGAGGTTGAAGCCGGAATCGCGCGTGTAGCCGGTCTTGATGCCATCGACACCGGCGACCGAGCCGAGCAGGTGATTGTGGTTGCGGTGACGGGCGCCGCGATAGGTGAAGCTCTCGCGGCCGAAATAGGCGTAATAGGTGGGAAACCGGTCCTGCAGCGCCTCTCCGAGGCGGACGAGGTCGTGCGCCGTCGTCGTCTGCTCGGAATTCGGCAGCCCGTGCGGATTGCGGAACGTGCTGTGGCTCATGCCGAGCGCGTGCGCGGTGCGCGTCATGCGTGCGGCGAAATCGTCGACGTTTCCGCCCACGTTCTCCGCCACGACGACGGCGACGTCGTTCGCCGACTTGGTGACGAGGGCGAGGATCGCGTCCTCGACGGCGATCGTGGAGCCGGCGCGAAGCCCGAGCTTCGATGGCGGCTGGCGGGCGGCGTTGGCGGAAACGGAGAGCGGGCTCTTCAAGGTGAGACGCTTGGCGTCGAGTTCCTCGAAGAGGAGGTAGAGCGTCATCATCTTGGTGAGAGAGGCCGGATAGCGCGGGGCCTCGGCATTGCGGGCGAAGAGGACGCGGCCCGAATTCGCGTCGAACACCATCGCGGCGTATTTGTCTGCCGCCGCAGAGGCGGGTGCCGCCAAAGCGATGAGCGCAAGCAACACCGCCAGAGCGGCGAGAACGCATCGACTATTCCAGAAACGCAACGCGGAACGCCCCTTCACAACTAACCCCTCGGTCAAAACGCTACTGACGCTGGGGCACCACCGCCCCGGAGGTGATGGTTTCCTCTACCTAAAAACCTCGGCGTTACGATTCCGTAAAATGCCCTGCCGAATGAGGCGCTTCCGGAGTGTTTTTGTGCATTGCAAAAAATGCTTGCAATTCATGTTGCAGTGCATATATTCGCCTCACCAACCGCGTTTGCGGGCATTTTTCGCAGAGATACGGCCCAAAGTTGGGCAGAGAGGAAGAAAGCGATGATGAACGGGTTTGAGGATGTCCAGAAGGCCGGGCGCGAGGGCATGACCCGCGCGATCGAGAGCTTTGGCGCGCTGTCGCGCGGCTGGCAGACGCTGGCGAACGAGACGGCGGGCTTCTCCAAGCAGTCCTTCGAGGCGGGTGCCGCACACGTCGAGAAGATGCTCGGCGCGAAGTCGATCGACGTCGCCTTCGAGGCGCAGTCGGAGTACGTCCGCTCTGCTTACGAGAATGCCATGGGCCAGGCCGCCCGCTTCGGCGAGCTCTACATGGACATGGTCAAGGGCGCGACGAAGCCGTTTGAGGACTTCGTGCCTTCGGTCAAGAAGTAAGCATCGCTCACCTCTTGAGCGGCGAAAGCGCCCGGTCGGCGGCCGGGCGCTTTTCTTTTTGAGCGCTATTCGTCCAAATCCTCGAGCCGGACACTGCGGCTCGCGCGTGCCGCCTCGACGCGCTTCAGGAAGCGCGGATCGTTCTCCAGACGATAGTCGAAACAGTCGTCCTCCAACTCAAATCCAATCAGAATGCCGCCGATTTTCCGTGTCGCGGAGGAAGCGGGAGAAGTCGTCCTTGATCGCCGCCCGTCTCAGCTGCTGCTTCCGAACTCTGTCAGCCGTGCCTCGGCCTTCGATTTGCCGATGATTGCCAGAATCTCGACGGTTGCGTCGCTAACATCGTAGAAAACGTGAGTCTCCGACCCGAAGCCGGTGCTGCGGGCCGCTCGAGGCCCTTAGCTGCTTGATCCGGCTGCGGCTTGTCTTCGTCGGCTCGTCCCTCAGATGTGTTTCGATCGCCGCCTTGACGGTCGTTCGAGCCCCCGCCTTCAGGTTCTTCAGGTCGGTCACCGCTTGGGGCGCCGGGCGGCCGGACGGATCGACCGACGCTGTGACCTTGAATCCGCTGACAATTCCGTCCGGAGTGCCTAAATTACGCCTGTGAGGGGTTCGCCGGGCGATTCATGGCCAAGGACACGCGGAAAGACGACCAGGGGAAGGACGGACTGGGCACGGCCGTGGTCACCAAGACCCGACCGAAGACCAAGCGTCCGAACCTCTATCGCGTTCTTCTCCTCAACGACGACTACACGCCGATGGAGTTCGTCGTGCACGTGATCATGCGGTTTTTCGGCAAAAGCCAGGACGACGCGACACGCATCATGCTGCATGTTCACAATCACGGTGTCGGCGAATGCGGGGTCTTCACATATGAGATCGCCGAGACCAAAGTAACGCAGGTGATGGATTTCGCCCGCAAGCATCAGCACCCGCTGCAATGCGTGATGGAGAAGCAATGAGATAAGAAGGACGTCGAGGGGGGAGGAGAAAGAGGATTGCCGATAAGGCGCGTCGGATAGACCGGCGTCTAGAAGTGTGAGGTCGAAGGTGCCGTCATTTTCCCGCTCTCTCGAAATGGCCCTCCATAAGGCGTTGAGCCTGGCGAACGAACGCGACCAGGAATTCGCTACGCTCGAGCATCTCCTGCTCGCGCTTGCCGACGACAAGGACGCCGCCGCCGTGATGCGCGCCTGCAACGTCGACCTCGACAAGCTGCGCGCCGACCTGAACGAATACATCGACACCGAGCTCGCCAATCTCGTGAACGTCGACAGCGAGGAGGCGAAGCCCACCGCGGGCTTCCAGCGCGTCATCCAGCGCGCGGTGATCCATGTGCAGTCGTCCGGCCGCGAGGAAGTGACCGGCGCGAACGTGCTCGTCGCCATCTTTGCGGAGCGTGAAAGCCACGCGGCGTATTTCCTGCAAGAGCAGGACATGACGCGCTACGACGCGGTCAACTACATCTCGCACGGCATCGCCAAGCGGCCGGGCGCGGAGGAGATCCGGCCGGTGCGCGGTTCGCGTGAGGAATCCGGCCGCGAGGCCGACGACGCCGAGGAGTCGCCGAGCGGCAAGGAGAGCGCGCTCGAAGCCTGGTGCGTCAATCTGAACGCCAAGGCGCGGGCGGGGAAGATCGATCCGCTGATCGGCCGCGAGCTTGAATTGAAGCGCACCATTCAGGTGCTTTGCCGCCGCAACAAGAACAACCCGCTCTACGTGGGCGACCCCGGCGTCGGCAAGACGGCGATCGCCGAGGGGCTCGCCAAGAAGATCGTCGAGAGCGACGTGCCGGAGGTGCTGGAAGGCGCCACCATCTTCGCGCTCGACATGGGCGCGCTTCTTGCCGGCACGCGCTACCGCGGCGACTTCGAGGAGCGCTTGAAGCAGGTCATCAAGGAGCTTGAGGCGCACGCGAACGCCATCATGTTCATCGACGAGATCCACACCGTGATCGGCGCCGGCGCGACATCGGGCGGCGCCATGGACGCGTCGAACCTCCTGAAGCCGGCGCTCGCCTCCGGAAAGCTGCGCTGCATCGGCTCGACTACCTACAAGGAGTACCGGCAGTTCTTCGAGAAGGACCGCGCGCTCGTCCGTCGCTTCCAGAAGATCGACGTGAACGAGCCGTCGCTACCCGACGCGATCGAAATCCTGAAGGGACTGAAGCCTTACTACGAGGATCATCACAAGGTCCGCTACACCAACGAGGCGATCAAGTCGGCGGTGGAGCTTTCGGCGCGCTACATCAACGACCGCAAGCTTCCCGACAAGGCGATCGACGTGATCGACGAGTCCGGCGCCTCGCAGAAGCTCCTCCCGGAGAACAAGCGTAAGAAGACGATCGGCATCAAGGATATCGAGGCCACCGTCGCGACAATGGCACGCATTCCGCCGAAGTCCGTGTCGAAGGACGACGCTGAGGTGCTGCAGCATCTCGACACCAACCTGAAGCGCGTCGTCTTCGGACAGGAGAAGGCGATCAACGCGCTTTCCGCCGCGATCAAGCTCGCCCGCGCCGGCCTGCGCGAGCCGGAGAAGCCGATCGGCTGCTACCTGTTCTCCGGGCCGACCGGCGTCGGCAAGACGGAGGTGGCAAAGCAGCTCGCCGACCTGATGGGCGTGCGCCTCCTGCGCTTCGACATGTCGGAATACATGGAGCGCCACACGGTCTCGCGGCTGATCGGTGCGCCGCCCGGCTATGTCGGCTTCGACCAGGGTGGGCTTCTGACCGACGGCGTCGATCAGACTCCGCACTGCGTGCTCCTGCTCGACGAGATCGAGAAGGCGCACCCGGATCTCTTCAACATCCTGCTTCAGATCATGGATCACGGAAAGCTCACCGACCACAACGGAAAGCAGGTCGACTTCCGCAACGTCATCCTGATCATGACGACGAACGCCGGCGCGTCCGAGGCGGCCAAGGCGGCGATCGGGTTCGGTAGCTCCAAGCGCACCGGCGACGACGAGGAGGCGATCAACCGCTTGTTTACGCCGGAGTTCAGGAACCGCCTCGATGCGACCATCGCCTTCAACTCGCTGCCGCCGGAAGTCGTGCACCGCGTCGTCGTGAAATTCGTGCTGCAGCTCGAAGCACAGCTCGCCGATCGCGGCGTTACCTTTGAGCTCGACGACAAGGCAACGGCGTGGCTTGCCGAGCGCGGCTACGACGAGCGCATGGGCGCGCGTCCGCTCGGCCGTCTGATCCAGGATGTGATCAAGCGCCCGCTCGCCGACGAGGTGCTCTTCGGCAAGCTGCAGAAGGGCGGCGTGGTGAAGGTGTCGGTGGAAACGAAAGAGGACGGCAAGACCGGGCTGAAGCTCGAGTCGATCCCCGACGAGAACGCGACGCGCAAGGGCAAGCCGCTCGGCGCCAGGGACGGCGAGGACGATTCCGGAGGGGGATCGGCGAAGCCGCGTCCACGCCCGAAGAAGCCGAAGGGCGGAGGCACGGTGCCGCGCGTTCCGCTCAAGGCTTAGCGGAACATCAGGGCTTCAAAGAGCAGGCCGCGCCGTCCGGGCGCGGCCTTTGCTTTGCATGGCCGCTACGCGGGGGGTCGGCCACGGCAAGGCATGGCCATTTGCTCGGCTCAGGTGTAGAGCGGGTGAGGTATTCGCGGGGGCGCTCCATGATCTTCGGTCTTTCTGTCCCCACTTTCACGCTCGCCCATGTCATCATCAGCCTGGTTGCGATCGGTGCGGGCGTTGTCGTTCTTCTTGGAATGCTCGCCAACAACCGGCTCGCGGGCTGGACGGCGCTCTTCCTGCTGACGACGGCGCTGACCAGCATCACCGGCTTCTTCTTCCTCGCTACGCAGCCGAAGTTTGGTCCGCCGCATTGGTTCGGCGTGGTCACGCTCGTGGTGATGTTGCCGACACTCCTTGGTCGCTATGCGTACGGCCTGAGAGGGTGGTGGCGGCTGATCTACATCGCCGGCGCGCTCTTCGTGCTTTGGCTGAACGTCGTCGTCGCGGTCATCCAGTTCTTCCAGAAATTCTCGTTCCTGCAGCCGCTGGCCCCGACGCAGACCGAGCCGCCGTTCCTGATCACGCAGGTCGTCGTGCTCGCCGTGATCGTCCTGGCCGGCATCGTGGCCGCTTTCAGGTTCCGGCCCGCGGCCAGAATGGCTTAGCGCTGTTGCGACCCGCGTTCCGGGCCGCAATCCGCCTGCGGGGCTGAGGCCTATGACCTACCGGTGAAGCAGTCGCAGCAGCACCCGCCGCTGCGCCGGCACCGTCTCCTCGGCAATCGCCCGGCGCCGCGCGACGTAGTCCTCGGCCATGGCGCGCCGTTCAAGCAGCGCCTGGTATTCCGCCGGCGTCAGTGTGCTCCGCACGGGCAGCCCGTCGCTGTCGTAGAAGGGCTGCGGCAGGTCGGCAGCTTCCGGCTGCGGCGCCTGCGCGGGGATCGGAGTGCTCGGCGCGACTTGGCTCACGGACGCCGGTTGCGACGGTGCGAGCGTCAGGCCGGCCGGCGGCTCCGGGCGTTGCCGCGGCAGCCGCGCGACTGCGATTGGCGCGCTGGCATTTGGCATTGCTCCCCCGTCGGCGCCCGTTGCAGCCTCATCAAGCTCGTCGGGCGGCGTAACGGTGTCGTCGACGGTCTGGTCTTGCGGCCCGACGAGCGCGACGGCTTCGTCCGGGCCGGCGGGGGGCGTGGCTTCTGCCGGAAGTGTGGCGGACGCAGGCTCTTCGGCCGCCGTCGCTTCTATCGGCGGATCGGCGGGCGTCGCGGTGGCAGCTTCGGTCGGTGCCGCGGATGACAGAGAGGCCGCGGCCGCGGTCTCGGATGCAGCCGGAACGGCCGCGATGGTCACCGCCGGCGTTGCATCGAGCGTTGCGGGCGTGACGCTCGCCGTCTGCGTGGGCTCGGCCTTCGCGGGCACAACGCTTGCCGTCACAGTGGCCGCCGTCTCCATCGCCGGTGCGGCGTGCTCGACAGCGGTGCCGCCCCGATAGTTGTCCCAGATATTTCCGGCAGCGGCGCAAGCGACGATGACAAGTCCAATCGCCGCGACGATCGCCGGGCCGCGTCCCATCCGCCGCTCGGGAAGGGCGTCGAGGGGCGTAACGGGTGGCCGCTCCGCGGTAAGGTCGATCGTCGGGGCGGACGCGTCGGAGAAGAACGGCTCGGAGACGGGCGCAGCGTTTCGCGAGCGCCAGCCGCGGCGCTTCGGCTTGGCTCCGTCGGCGGGCGGCGGTGTGACGATCACCTTTGGCGCCGGCGCACCGAAATGCGGCTCAAGCCGGTCGGCGAACGCGTCGTGCTTCCACCGGCGGTCCCTCTCTAGGAGAATCTCGCGCTCGAGGAACGCGATGGCGTCGTCGGTCCTGCCCTCGCGCCACATCGAGAACGCGACGCGCTCCGCGTCCTCCTCGTCGGGCACGAGCGCGTTCGATTCAAGGTGCGGCTCGCGGCGCTCCAATGCCTTGCCGCTTTCGGCCGCCTGACGCGGCTCGGCAAGCAGATCGCGCGGCACGATGGTGAGGGCGCCGCCTGAATCCTGTGCGCCTTGCGGCGTGGCGCTCGGCGTTTCTTGGCTTGCGTCGTCAAGCATCAGGGCTCGCTCCCGTTACGCGGAAGAAAGATTGCTCCAACCTCGAAGCCCCCCGTCGGCTGACGCGCAAGCGCAAGCCGGCACCCGAGTGGAGACGCTCGACCCAAAGCGGGGCAAACATAAGGCGGAGGAAAGCGAAAACACGCTGAACGGCGGGTGAACGGCGCTTCCGTCTTCGCGTTGTCGCAGAATCCGGCGTCGTTGGCGGCTCACGCGGCAAATGGCTGGATCGACCGTCCGTGACGTTCTCTGTAGGCGCGCGGGGTGAGCCCCACATGTCGCTTGAAGAGACCGCGGAAGAAGGCGACGTCCTCATAGCCGACCGCAAGGCCAACTTCCTGGATCGTCAGTCGATCTTCTTCGAGCATCCGCTTTGCCGCCTCCGTGCGCAGCCGCTGCAGGTAAGCGAGTGGCGTCTCGCCCGTTGCCGATTTGAAGCGGCGGAGAAACGTTCTCGACGTGATCGCAAGATCAGCAGCAAGCCGATCGAGGTCGACGTCGTCGGGGAAATGGTCGTGCAGCCAGTCTTCGGCCCGGCGGATCAGAGCGTCGGAATGATCGCTCCCGAAGGGCACGAGCGCGAAGTGGGTCTGATAGGTCCGCGGCATCTGGACCACGAGCGATCTGGAGCAGCCGATCGCTATGTCGCGACCGCAAAGCTTTTCGACGATGTAGAGCGCGAGATCGACGGAGGCGTAAACGCCGCCGCCGCAAAGCACGCCGCGATCTTCCGTGACGCAAAGCTGCGGCTGCCAGTCGACGTTCGGGTAGCGCTGCTTGTAGAGCTCTGCGACCGCCCAGTGGGTCGTGGCACGGCGTCCGTCGAGGAGGCCCGCCTCCGCGAGGATGGCGACACCCGTGCAGACGCCCGCGATGAGCGCGCCTTGCGCGTGAAGCGCGCGGAGCCACGGGATCGCGGGGGCGTTCTTCCTGATCATCTCGTCGACGTCCGTTCCGCCGGCCGGAACGAGCACAAGGTCGGTGTGCTCGACCTCGGAAAGCGCCTTGTCGGGGACGACCCGCACGCCTGCGCCGCCGACGACCGGGCGGCCGTCAACCGAGACGGTCGTGACCCTGAAGCGCGGCTCCGGAACGGAAGTCACGCAGAGGTTCCACCGCGAGCCTGCCGCGTAGAAGACCTCGAGAGGTGCAACGGACGAGGAGACCGAACCGTCGGGGAAATAGAGAACGGTGACATCGATCATCTGCGTCTCCATGGCGAAATCGCCCCGCGGGAATGACACTTTCGACGCTCGCTAGGCAACGCGGATTCCTCCAAATGCAACTGCCGTGCTGCACACAAACGGGAGAAATCGCCGTGAAGAGGTACTGGGTCGAATGCTGCGTTGCGCGTGTCGGCGAGGACGATGCGGATGGCCTCAGCGGAAACGTGGCTCTTGCGAAATTCGCGCGCGGCGTCCGTTTCGTCGGCCGCCTGATCGGCGCGCTGATCGCGCTCGTCGCCCGTGACATTCGTGCTCGGCGCGACATGCGACGGTTGTCGGCGTTCGACGACAAGATGTTGCGGGACATCGGGATTTCGCGCCCCGAGATTGCGCGGGTCGCGCGGTTCGGGCGCGTGCCGGCGTCTCTTGATCGGCGGCAGCGCGTGGCGAAATCACCCCTTCGAAATGACAGTTTCGACGCTCGCTGAGAAACGCCAAATCCGGCAATACATCGTCAGCGAAGTTGCGAACGGAGGATGCCGTGAAGAAGTATGTGATCGAACGGGACGTTGCGGGCGTCGGCAAGAACGACGCGAACGGCTTGAGCGGAATCGCCGGCCAGTCGAACGCGGCGCTCGCGAAGCTCAGGCCACGCATCCAGTGGCAGGAGAGCTTCGTGACCGCCGACAAGACCTTTTGCATCTATCTCGCAGAAGACGAGGCGGTGATCCGCGAGCACGCGCGGCTTTCCGGTTTTCCGGCGAACATCATCACCGAGGTCACGGCGGTCATCGATCCCGCGACGGCGGCCTGACATCGTCCGGCAGAATTGTTCCGGGCCACTACGCGGCCCGGAATTCCTTCGTCGCGATCAATCTGAAGGGGGGGCGCGGGCCTATTTCGCCCGCGCAGGCTACGCGCCCGTCACGTTCGGGTCGCGCCAGGCCCGCTCGAACGGAAGCCGCCAGGCGTGCGGCGCGATGAGCTGGTGCACCGATTTCGGGCCCCATGAGCCCGGCTGGTAGAGCCGCACCGGCGGCGGGTTCTCCAAGAGCGGCATGGAGACCTCCCAAAGCCGCTCGATGCCCTCCGCCGTGGTGAACAGCGTGCGGTCGCCGCGCATCGCATCGAGGATCAGCCGCTCGTAGGCCTCCAGCACGTCGCCGATCAGTCCCGTGTCGTGCAGCGCGAACTGCAGCGACAGCTTGTCGAGCCGCATGCCCGGGCCGGGACGCTTGCCGTAGAAGGAGAGCGACATCTTCGACGCGTCGGCAAGGTCGAAGGTCAGATGGTCGGGACCTTGCGCGCCCACGCCTGAGCCGATGGGGAACATGCTTTTCGGTGGCTCGCGGAAGGCGATCGAGATGATGCGCTGCCCCTCGGCCATCTTCTTGCCCGTGCGCAGGAAGAAGGGAACGTCGGCCCAGCGCCAGTTGTCGATGAAGCACTTCAGCGCGATGAAGGTTTCCGCCTCCGATTCCGGATCGACGCCTTCCTCGTCGCGATAGCCGGTGAACTGCCCGCGCACCACGTCCTTCGGGTCGAGCGGCATCATGGAGCGGAAGACCTTGTTCTTTTCCTCGCTGATCGGCTTCGGCTCGAGCGCCGTCGGCGGCTCCATCGCCACAAAGGCGAGGATCTGGAAGAGGTGCGTCACCACCATGTCGCGGAACGCCCCTGTCTGCTCGTAAAACACTGCGCGGGTGGCGAGCCCCAACGTCTCCGGCACATCGATCTGCACGTGGTCGATGAAGTTGCGATTCCAGATCGGTTCGAACAGCCCGTTGGCGAAACGGAACGCGAGGATGTTCTGCGCCGGCTCCTTGCCGAGGAAATGGTCGATGCGGAAAATCTGCTCCTCGGCGAAGACCTCATGCAGCTTGGCGTTCAGCTCAACGGCGCTTTGGAGGTCGGTGCCGAACGGCTTCTCCATTATGACGCGGCTGCGGTCGACGAGCCCGGCGTCGGCGAGGAGACGCACGGCCGAAAGGGCGGCCTTCGGCGGAACGCTCAGATAGTGAATGCGGCGGCTCCCTGCACCGAGCGACCGCTCTGCCTTTTCGACCGCCTCCCTCAGCGCGCCGGCCCCGGCCGAGAGCGGCACGTATTCGAGCGTCTCGGCGAAGGCGCCCCAGCGTGCCTCGTCCTCCTTGCGCGTCCCCGAATTCCGCGACTGCCTCGCGCGCGATCTTGCGGAAGCCGTCGGCGTCGATCTCGTCAAGCGAAACGCCGATGATCTTCCAGCCGGGAATGAAGCCCGCGCCGCAGAGGTGAAAGAGGCCGGGCAGCAGCTTGCGCTTCGAAAGGTCGCCTGTCGCGCCGACGAGGACGACGACCTGCGGCTGTTGCGGGCCGACCCGCGCAGCGTTTTTCGCCAAATGCTCCATCCCGTGCGTGTTCTAGGCCGCATTTATGCGTGAGCATAGAGCGTGCCAGTTCGGGGGAGGGAGCCGCCGCAAGTCTCCGGCGGAGCGGGTCAGCTTGCCGCAACTGCGACAAGCTGGGGCCGCAACGGGTGAGCCTCAGGCGCTCTTTTCGGTGCGGCAGGCGAGCCTTTGCGCCATCATCGCGGCGCCGTCGTCTTGCTCGTGCTTCTCGGTGAACGCAGTGACATTCGCCCGCGTGCTCAGGCCGTCATCGACTTCGCCCTTAGTGATGGCAAGGAGGGACGCCAGCATCGCGTGACCTCGCAATTCACTCTCGGTGCGAAGCCGCTCGAGCACGTCGGCCGTGTTCTTGAGGAACGTCTGATCGGAAACTGGGGGAAGATAAACGACGGTGGGAAGCTGGGCCGACATCTGGCACTCCGGCTCAAGAACGCACCCCACCCCGCGCGCGACGTTCGTCTGCGAGTTTGTCTACAATGCGACCGCGGCATGGAGAGTCCGAGTCGATGCACTCATTCCTCCGGCTCGGTGGTGAACATCAGCGGGAAGCCGGCGCGGCGGCCCGCGTCGGTGCCTTCCGTAGCCTTCGTCTCGGCCACGTCCTTCGTATAGACGGCGACGACGCAAGCGCCGCGCCGATGCGCGGTGATCATCACGCGATAGGCCTGGTCGTCGCTCATGCGAAAGACGCCCTTCAGCACCGTCACGACGAATTCGCGCGGCGTGTAGTCGTCATTGACAAGGATGACCTTGTGCAGCTTCGGCCGCTGCGTCTTCGGCTTCGCCTTGGTGCGCGGCTTCACGACGATGTCGGTCATAGACGCAAGTTTACTCCCGAGCGGGGTGCCGGTTGAAGAGGCTCGGCATGCGTGCGCCGCATAGCACGCACCCTCTGCTTCGCGCTCAGCGCATTCAGCGGAGCGTCCAGCGCCACAGGAGATGCAGCTCAGCGAGCGCGAAGAGCGTGCCGAAGATCAGCTTGTTATGCCGTGCCAGCCATTCGGGAAGAAAGATGTCGAAGTTGTCGGCCCGCTCGTCCGTGTAACGCGCGGCAACGCCGGTCAGCGGGCAGCGCATGCGGTTCGCCAGGAGAATGGCAACCTCCACCCAGACGAGCAGGCTCAGCCAGAGTGCTGCGCGGAGGTTGCCGATCGCGGTTGCGACGGGAATCGCCACGATCGATCCGGCGAAGACCGCCCAGACGAGCGTGTGCACCAGCCGGATCAGGAGGAGTCGGCGGGCCGACCTCGTCACCCCATGGCCGTTTTGATCTTCGCGGCGTGCTCGGCGAGCAGCTTGCCGTCCGCCATGCCGCCAGCGTGCGGCTTGAGCGGCACGCCCTCGAAGCGCGGGATCACGTGAAAATGCGTGTGGAACACCGTCTGCCCGGAGGCCGGCTCGTTGAACTGCATGACGAAGACGCCGGGTGCGTCGAACGCGGCCTTCACCGCGCGCGCGACGCGCTTCACCGCGACGATCGCATGCTTCAGGTCGTCGTCGCCAATGTCGAGCATGTTGCGCGCGCTCGCCTTCGGAATCACCAGCGTGTGGCCCGGCCCTTGCGGCATCACATCCATGATGACGAGCACGTTCTCGTCCTCGAAGACTTTTGCCGCGGGCAGCTCGCCGCGAATGATTTTCGCGAAGACGTTCGAGTTGTCATAGGCCGGTGTGGGCATCTTCTCGTTCCTCGCCGCGTGGGACACTTGCACCAACGTTCCTGGCGCCGTCATGCCGGACTTTTCGATCCGGGCATGTTCGCTCGCGCTTTCGTTACCGTCACGCAATGGATCGGCGGGTCAAGACCACCAATGACGATGAGATGGTGAGCGTTGCTATTCCGCCGCGTCGTCGTGCGCGTCTCCCGCGTGGCGGAAAGGTGCGCGCTCGGAAAGGAGCTCACCCTGGAAGGCCACTTCGCGCCGCTCGTTCATGAGATAGTCGGCGACCGCGCGGCGGAAACTCGGGTCGGCGATGTAGTGCGCCGAATGCGTCGTCGCCGGCAGGTAGCCACGCGCGAGCTTGTGCGCGCCCTGCGCGCCGGCCTCGACGCGCTTCAATCCGTGTTTCAGCGCAAAGTCGATCGCCTGGTAATAGCAGACCTCAAAATGAAGGTAGGGGAGGTCCTCGATCGCGCCCCAGTAGCGGCCATAGAGCGCCTCCGAGCCGATGAGGTTCAAAGCGCCGGCAACGAAGCGGCCGTTCCGCTTCGCCATGATGAGGAGCACGTGGTCGGCCATGCGCTCGCCGAGCAGCGAGAAGAAGCGGCGGTTCAGATAGGGCCGCCCCCACTTGCGCGAGCCAGTGTCCATGTAGAAGGCGAAGAAGGAATCCCACGCCGCCTCCGTCACGTCCTTTCCGGTCAGCCATTCGATCTCGACGCCGCTGGCGAGCGCCTCGCGCCGTTCCTTCCTGACCGCCTTGCGCTTGCGCGAAGCGAGTGCGGAGAGAAAGCCCTCGAAGTCGCCGTAGCCATCGTCGGTGAAGTGGAACTGCTGGTCGGTGCGGTGGAGGAAGCCGAGCTCGGCGAGGCTCGCCGCGTCGGCGCCGGGCAGGAAGGTAATGTGCGCAGAGGAGACGCCCATGCGGCGCGTGAGCTCGACCAGGCCGGCGGCGAGCATCTTCTTGCGCTCCGCCGCCTGCGGTCCGGGCGCGGTCAAAAGCCGCGGCCCGGTGACGGGCGTGAACGGCACGCTCACCTGGAGTTTTGGGTAGTAGCGGCCGCCGGCGCGCTCGAAGGCGTCGGCCCAGCCCCAGTCGAAGACGTATTCGCCCTGCGAGTGCGATTTCGCATAGCAGGGCATGACGGCGGTGACTTGGCCGTTCTCTTTCAGGACAGCGTGGCGGGGTGCCCAGCCGGTCCGCGCCGAAACCGTGCCGGAGCGCTCAAGCGCCTCAAGGAAATCCCAGGAGACAAAGGGGTTGTAAGCCGTCTTTGCCTCCGTTTCCGCAAGCGCACAGCCGGCTGCTGCCGGGCCGCCGGGCGTGTCGGTCCAGCCCGGATTTGCACAAGTATCCCAGGCGCTTCGCTCGATTTCCGCGATGCTTCCTTGAACGTGGATCGATGACGCGGCGGTGATGGGAGCGGCCATATCCGAGAAAGCTTAGGCGCAATCTTCGCAAGTGCAATAAGCCGAACTGCCGCTAGGCCTCGAACCCCTCAAAAGTGATCTGGTCCGTCAGCCGTCGTGCTTTTTCGAGTTGCGCCTCGCTGCGCACCGTCCAGCAGATCAGCGGCATTTGCATCAGCCACCTGGCGAGAATCGGCATCGGCGTCGGCAGGTCGTTGATCGAATAGGAAATGAAGTCCAGCTCGAAGGCGAAGAGCGCCCGCCAATGCCTTGCGCCACTTAGCCAATCTCCCTGCGCAGTCAGGCCGAGCGGGATATCCACGTCGACCGCGCGCGCCGACGCGAGGAGCCTCCGGTCGAAAGACATCACGGCGGCCTGCCCTTTGTACTTTCCGAGCTGCTCGACCACCGCATGCGCGAGCGCCGGCTCGTGGCGCGGCGCCGGCTTCATCTCGATCAGGAGCGGAACACGCCCGGCGACGCACTCCAAAAGCTCGTGGAGGGTCGGGATTTTCTCCTGTGATCCGAGCACCTTGAGGCGGCTGAGCTCCTCTACTGTCCGAGCCCCGACGCCTCCCGTCTCGCCGGTCAGCCGGTCAAGGTCGTCGTCGTGGAAGACGATCGGCACATCGTCGGCGGAAAGGTGCAGGTCGCACTCGATCGCGTAGTTTGCGGCGACCGCCGCCTCGAACGCCGCGCGGGTGTTTTCCGGGCGGCCGCGCGTGACATCGTGCAGGCCGCGATGCGCGATCGGCCGGGCCGTCAACCAGCGGAGGTCTTTTCGCAAGATGACGTCAACCTCGAACCGACGCGGAAGGCGCCCGGCGGCTTCCCATTAGCAGGCTTTGCGACTATTGCTCAATTCTGCCCAACGCGGTGCGGTTTGGCCCGCGAAGAGAGCATCGGTCCCATGATCCTCCTGCGAATCCTGCGTGCGGCGCTCGCCGTATTTTCCTTCAGTGCATACGCAACCGCCGCCGCTGCCGCGGCGCAGACGGCTCCGAGGCTGCATGACACGCTGACCCCGCATCGCGCCGTCTACGACATCGCTCTTGCGCGCACCAGCGACGGATCCGGCGTCTCGAGCGCGGAAGGGAAGATGGTCTTCGAGGTCACCGGAAACGTCTGCGACGGCTACAAGATGCGCCAGCGCATGGTCGTCAATATCGGCGACGAGGACGGCAATCTCGGCCTGCTCGACTTCCGCATCTCGACTTTCGAGTCGGGCGACGGCGACGTCTATACCTTCGATTCGCGCACGACCATGAACAAGGAGGTGGTCGAAGCCGTTGAGGGCGAGGCGCGGCGTCAAGGCGGGACGATCGAAGTCAGTCTCAAGCAGCCGGCGGAGAAGAAGGTGACGCTCGACGGCGCCGTGCTTTTCCCGAGCCAGCATCTTGAAGCGATCCTCGACGCCGCGCGCGCCAGCCGCCGGTTCCTCGCCGTCAACATCTACGAGGGGGCGGGGACGGGGGAGACGACCGACCAGGCGGCTGCCGCCATCGGCGGTGCGATGCCTGCCACCGACGCGCCGCTCAGAAGGGGCGTGCGGCACTGGCCGGTGTCGGTCGGCTATTTCGATCCGGAGCATCCGGCCGACAGCCCGCTCGGCGAAGAGCTTCCGACCTACCAGATGAGCTTCACGCTCTACGAGAACGGCGTGACCAACAATCTCGTCATGGACTATGGCGACTACGCGCTCTCCGGCTCGCTGAAGTCGATCGAGCCGCTCGCCGGCAGCGA
The DNA here is from genome assembly GCA_963761005.1 of uncultured Alphaproteobacteria bacterium. GTDB lineage: Bacteria > Pseudomonadota > Alphaproteobacteria > Rhizobiales > Afifellaceae > DASWJZ01. The sequence continues at coordinate 49,393 of CAVXFK010000001.1, read as the reverse complement.
CTGCGCCTCACGCTGAGCGTTTGCCGCGCGGCGGCCTGCCGGCGAAGGTGAGACCGAGGGCGAGCCCCTCGGTGCCGAAACGGCCCCGTATCTTGTCCATGGCGTGCTCGGCCTTGGCGCGCTTCTCGGCATCCTGATCGACGAGGTCGCGCGGCTCCATGAGTGCGGCGTCGCCAAGCTCCGCGACGCCGATCCCGATCAGCCTGAAACGCGTGCCGTCGAGCTCCTTTTCAAGCAGATCGCGCCCGGCGCGGAAGATGCGGTCGGCGAGGTTGGAATGGCCGTCGAGGCGGACGTTCCGCGTGCGCAGGCGGAAATCGGCGCTCTTCAGCTTGAGCACGACGAGCCGGCCGGAAAGCCCCTCGCGCTTAAGCCGCGCGGAGACGCGCTCGGACAGCCTTCTCAAGACCGGAAGCAGGTCCGCCGCGGCGGCGCGATCCTTGTCGAAGGTGGTCTCGGCGGAGATGCTCTTCGCCTTCCGTTCCGGCGACACCGTGCGGTCGTCCTCTCCACGGGCGAGGTGCGCGAGCCTTAGGCCCATGCTGCCGTAGCGCTTCGCGAGGCTCTTCTCGTCGAGCTTCTGGAGATCGGCGATGCGAGTCAGGCCGTCGCGCGCGAGCCGATCCTGCATCGCCTTGCCGACGCCCCAGATGATCGAAACAGGCTGCGCGGCGAGGAAGGACAGCGTCTCGGCGCGCCCGATCACGGCAAAGCCGCGCGGCTTGTCGAGGTCGGAGGCGATTTTCGCGAGGAACTTGTTGTGGCTCAGGCCGACGGAAGCGGTGACGCCGATCTCCTGCTCGAGACGCCGCTGGAAGCGGGCGAGGGTCACGGCTGCCGGTGCGCCGTGCACGCGCTCGGTGCCGGACAGGTCAAGGAAGGCCTCGTCGATCGAGAGCGGCTCGACGGCCGGCGTCAGCGCCAGCATCAGCTCGCGCACCTCGCGCCCGACGCGCGCATATTTCGCCATGTCGGGCGGGATCACGACGGCGTCAGGGCAGGCCGCGAGCGCCTTGAACATCGGCATCGCCGAGCGCACGCCATAGGTGCGGGCGACGTAACAGGCCGCCGACACGACGCCGCGGCGGCCGCCGCCGACGATGACCGGCTTATCGGCAATGGAGGGATCGTCGCGCTTCTCGACCGCCGCGTAAAAGGCGTCGCAGTCGACATGCGCGATCGAGAGCGAAAAGAGCTCCGGGTGCGCGACGAGGCGCGGGCTGCCACATTTCGGGCAGCGTTTTGCGACTTCCTGCGTGCAATGGAAGCAGTCGCGGCAAAGCTTGGCGGTGCCGGTCGAATCCACCGCCACAGTCTCCTCCCGGACGCCGGCGCCGACAAGAGCCGGCCGGCCTGCCGCACTGTTCCGCCTCTGTTCCAGCTGGCAGGCAGACGGATTCTCGTTTCCTTAAGCGCGGATATGCTTCTTTGAATTCGCAGGGGAATCGCGAAAAATCACAACCGGCCAGGTGAAGGAAGAGCGTCGTGGCAAAGACGGTCATGATCGTTGAGGACAATGAGCTCAACATGAAGCTCTTCAACGACCTCCTGCGCGCGAACGGCTACGCGACCATGCCCATGCGCAACGGCTACGAGGCGCTCGACGCGCTGAAGGAGCAGCAGCCCGATCTCATCATCATGGACATCCAGCTTCCCGAGATATCCGGGCTGGAGGTGACGAAGCGCATCAAGCAGGACGAAGGGCTCCGCCACATCCCCGTGATCGCGGTCACCGCCTTCGCCATGAAGGGCGACGAGGAACGCATCCGGCAAGGCGGCTGCGAGGGCTATCTCTCAAAGCCGATCTCGGTCTCGACCTTCATCGAGACCGTCAAATCCTATGTCGGTCCTGCCTGAGGATCGGGTGCCGTGACGTCGCGTGTTCTCGTCGTCGACGATATCGCTGCCAATGTGCGGCTCCTCGAGTCGCGCCTACAGGCGGAATACTTCGACGTGCGCACCGCGCTCTCCGGCCGCGAAGCGCTCGACGTCGCGGAGAAGGAGCGCGTCGACCTCGTGCTCCTCGACGTGATGATGCCCGACATGACGGGCTTCGAGGTCTGCGCAGCTTTGAAGGCCAACCCGCGCACGGCACATGTTCCGGTCGTCATGGTCACCTCGCTCGACAACGCGGAAGACCGCGTGAAGGGGCTTGAATGCGGCGCCGACGATTTCCTGACCAAGCCGGTCGGCCACGTCGCGTTGCTGACGCGGGTGAAGAGCCTGCTCCGCCTGAAGACGATCACCGACGAGCTCGAGCTTCGCGCCGAGGCGCTTGAATCCGTCGGACTGAACGCCACGACGATTCTGACTGACAGCGCAGATATTTGCGGCCGAATCCTGATCGTCGACGACCGTGCGAATTCGACGCGCGCGATCCGCCAGGCGCTGCCGCGCCCGTTCGAGATCGAGATCACCGACGACCCGGTTGCGGCGGTTGAGCGTGCGGAGAGCGGCGCGTTCGACGTCATCATGATCAGCGCGTCGCTCAAGGCCGGCGACGGACTGCGCCTCTGCACGCAGATCAGAACCATCGACGGCCTGCGGCAGACGCCGGTCGTGCTCATCACCGACGCGGAGCAGACGCAGCTCGTGATGCGGGCGCTCGACCTCGGCGTCAACGACTACATCATCAGGCCGATCGACTCGAACGAGCTGCGCGCGCGCGTGCGCACGCAGCTTCGTCGCAAGCTCTATCAGGAGCTGCTCCGCAGCACCGTCTCAAGCGCGGTCGAACTCGCCGTCACCGATCCGCTGACCGGCCTCTACAATCGCCGCTATCTCGATGCGCATCTCGCCTCCGCCGTCGCGCGCGCGTCGGCGACCGAGAAGCCGGTCTGTGTCCTGATCTTCGACATCGACCACTTCAAGACCATCAACGACACCTATGGCCACGACGCCGGCGACGACGTGCTCAAGGACTTTTCGGATCGGCTGAAGAAAGGCGTGCGGGGCATCGACCTTGTCGTCCGCTACGGCGGCGAGGAGTTCATCCTGGTCATGCCGGAGACCGACGCGGCGTTCGCGAGCGGCGTCGCGGAGCGGCTCAGATGCGATGTGGAGAAGGTGCCGTTCGCCACGCGGTCGCACACCAACATCCCGGTCACGGTCAGCATCGGAATTGCCGAATGGCGTGGTGCATCGGATAGCGCCGACGCCCTGATCAAGCGGGCCGACGAGGCTCTTTATGCGGCTAAACACGCGGGCCGGAATAGGGTTGTCGCAAGCGCCGCGTGATTTTATCTTCATCTAACTATTGCAATTTTGGTTACACTTTTAACCAAGTGTGAACCAACTGGTAGAAATCGGCCGGCGCTTGCGCTTCAGTGCAGCCTACGGGGGCGGCGCAGCGGCAGCTGCAATATTCAAAAATGCGAATACCCCATGGATTTGCTCAGGTCCGCCGCATCTCCTGGGTCCGTGGGGTCGGCCGGTCGGGACGTGGTGAGTGGCCTCCTCGTACAGCCACGGTCCGGCCGGCCACTTTTTTGCCCCAAAGAATGAAAAAGGCGCCCTGCGGCGCCTTTTGAGCGGCTGGCCTTCCGGCCTCTACTTGATCTTCGCTTCCTTGAAGAGGACGTGCTTGCGCGCCTTCGGATCGTATTTCCGAAGCGAGAGCTTCTCCGTCATCGTGCGCGAGTTCTTCTTCGCCACGTAGAAGAAGCCCGTGCCCTCCTCGCTGACGAGGCGGATCTTTATGCTCGCGGCCTTGGCCATCGGCGCTGTTCCTGAGGGTTCAAAGGTCGCGGTGAAATGACCCCTCAAAGGGGCAAAGTCAAGGTCAGGCGGAACGCCGGTCGCGCCGCTTCGACTTCTTGCCCGGCCTTGTGCTCCCCCCGTTTCGCCTCCCGCCGCGGCCGGCGCGCGGGGCGTCGCGGATCAGCTCCAGCCTGAGGCTCCCGGCATAGGGAAGCGCCTCGACGAGGCGCACCTCCACCGCGTCGCCGAGCCGGAACGTCTCGCCGGTCGTGCGGCCGACGAGGCGATGGTGCGCCTCGTGATACTCGTAGAAATCCTCGCCGATCGTCGAGATCGGCACGAAGCCGTCGGCGCCGCTTTCTTGCAGCTCGACGAAGAGCCCGGCGCGGGTAACGCCGCGGATGCGGCCTTCGAAATGCGCGCCGACGCGGTCGGCGAGCCAGAAGGCGATCAGCCGGTCGACCGTGTCGCGTTCCGCCGCCATGGCGCGGCGCTCGGCGACCGAGATCTCGGCGGCGACGCGCTCGAGGTTCTTCTCGTCGGCGGCTCGCAGGCCGCCGGCGCCCAGATCAAGAGTGGAAATCAGTGCGCGGTGCACGAGGAGGTCGGCGTAGCGGCGGATCGGCGAAGTGAAATGAACATAGCGCCTCAGGTTCAGGCCGAAGTGCCCGATGTTCTGAATCGAATATTCGGCCTGGCTCTGCGAGCGCAGGATGACCTCGTTGACGAGAAGCGCGTTCGGCGTGCCGGCGACGCGATTGAGGACGCCATTGAACTGGCTTGGGCGGAGGCTGCCGGCCTTCGGAAAGCTCATGTCGAGCGAGCCGAGGAAATCGCGGAGCGCCTCCAGCTTCTCCCACGCCGGCTCGTCGTGGATGCGGTAGACGATTGCCGCCTTCTTCGCCTCAAGCATCTCGGCGGCGGCGACATTTGCCTGGATCATGAACTCCTCGATCAGCCGGTGCGCCTCAAGCCGCGGCGGCACGACGATGCGGTCGACCGAGCCGTCGTCGCCGAGAAGCACCTTCCGCTCAGGGAGGTCGATTGCGAGCGGCTCGCGCTGGTCGCGGGCGCGGGAGAGCGCCGCGTAGGCCGCCCATAATGGCTTCAGCACAGGTTCGACGAGGGGCGCAGTCCTGCTGTTCGGATTGCCATCGATCGCGTCCTGCGCTTCCTCGTAGGCGAGCTTCGCGGCCGAGCGCATCAGGATGCGGTGGATGCTCTGGCCGTGCTTCCTGCCGTCAGCGGAGATCCGCATGCGAACGGCGAGGGCAGGGCGCGGCTCGCCTTCGCGGAGCGAGCAAAGGTCGTTGGAGATGCGCTCCGGCAGCATCGGCACGACGCGCCCGGGGAAATAGACGGAGTTGCCGCGCTTCGCCGCCTCGCGATCGAGCTCCGAACCGGGGCGCACGTACCAGGCGACGTCGGCGATCGCGACGGTGACGATGAAGCCGCCGGGATGCTTGGGATCGGGCGCGGCGTGGACCGCGTCGTCGTGGTCGCGCGCGTCGACCGGGTCGATGGTGACGAGCGGTAAATCGCGGCAGTCCTCGCGGTGCGCCATGTCGGCGGCGTGCGCGGCCTCCGCTGCTTCGAGAACGGCACGCGGAAAAATATGCGGGATGCCGTGCTCCTCGAGCGCAATCAGGCTGACGGCTTTCTCACTCGAGACATCGCCGAGGCGCTCGATAACGCGGCCCGTCGGCAGCCCAAGGCGGCCACCCTTCGCCACCTCGACGGAGACAAGCTCGCCATCGCGCGCGCCCTTCGCGGCGTCCGGCGAAACGACGAGCTCAGCGTCGCGGCGGGCGACGGGTACGATGCGGGACTCGCCGTCGCGCTGGCGGAAGATGCCGAGCGAAGCGCGCGGCGGACGCTCAAGCAGCCGGACGACACGCGCGGTGAAGCCGCCGGTCTCCGGCTCCGGCGTCAGCCGCGCGAGCACGCGGTCGCCGATGCCTGGCGCGCGGTGGCGCCCGCCCTTGCCGTCGGGCGCGATGACGATGCGCGGGGCGTCGCCCCATTCCTCGTCCCATTCGACGGGAACGCCGATCGGCTCGCCTTCGTCGTCGATGCCTTCGACGGCGAGCACCGTTACGGAGGGGAGGTCGCCGGGCCGGTGCAGGCGTCTGCGGCGGCTCTCGATCAGACCTTCGTCGGCAAGCTCACGCAGGATGCGTTTCAAAGCGATCTTCTGTCCGCCGGAGAGGCCGAAGGCGCGGGCGATGTCGCGCTTCCCCGCTTTGCCGGAGCGCTCGGCCACGAATTCGAGGATCGCCTCGCGGCTTGGAAACGCGGGCGTCGATTTCTCTTTGGGCTTTCGCGGCAATTCGGTCCTATTCGGCCACCGCCTTGGCTTTCGCGCGCGGCTTCTTGGTGGGCGCCTTGCGCGCCTTCGGTGCTGCCTTCTTCGCCGGGGCGCGGCCAGCCCGCTCGGCAAGGAGCTCGAGCGCCTGCTCTAAAGTCACGTCCTCCGGCTTCAGGTTCCGGGGGAGCGTGGCATTCACCTTGCCATGATTAACGTAAGGGCCGTAGCGCCCGGAGCGCACGGTGATCGCGCCGCCTTCGGTCGGATGCTCGAAGCTCTTCAGCGCCGAGGGCGCGGCGCGCCCGCGCCCGCTCTTCTTCTCGGCCAGCAACGAGATGGCGCGGTTCGGGCCGACCGTGAAGACCTCGTCGACGCTGTCGAGATTGGCATATTTGCCGGCGTTCTCGACAAACGGCCCGTAGCGGCCGATGCCCGCCACGATTGGCGCGCCCGTCTCCGGATGGATGCCGATCTCGCGCGGTAAGGAGAGCAGCTTCAGCGCGGCCTGCAGGTCGATCTGATCGACTGCCCAGCCCTTCGGGATCGAGGCGCGCTTCGGCTTTGCTCCGCCCTTCTCGCCGTCTGGACCGAGCTGGACATAGGGGCCGAAACGGCCGTTCCGAAGCATCACCGGGAGCCCGCTCTCCGGGTCGTCGCCGAGCGCGGTCCCCTCCGGAGCCACCGTCGCGACGGCCGCGGCGTCGTCGCCGTTCGCGCCGAGCTGCCTCGTGTAGCGGCATTCGGGATAGTTGGAGCAGCCGATGAAGGCGCCGAACTTCCCGAGCTTCAGGGACAGCTTTCCCGCCTTGCAGGCCGGGCATTCGCGCGGATCGCCGCCGTCGGCGCGGGGCGGAAAGAGATGGTCGGCGAGAAGCTCGTTCAGCGCCTCGATCACCTCCGAGCGGCTGATCTCGCTCGCGTCGGCGATGTTCGCGGCAAAATCGCGCCAGAAGTCGCGAAGCACATCCTTCCAGGAGAGCTCGCCAGCGGAAATCTTGTCGAGCTTCTCCTCGAGGTCGGCCGTGAAGTCGAATTCGACGTAGCGCTTGAAGAAGTCTTCCAGAAAGGCGGTGACGATGCGGCCCTTGTCCTCGGGCACCAGGCGCTTGCGGTCGAGGCGGACATAGTCACGCTTCCTGAGCGTCTCCATCGTCTGCGCGTAGGTCGACGGGCGGCCGATCCCGAGTTCCTCCATCTTCTTGATGAGTGAGGCTTCGGTGTAGCGCGGCGGCGGCTCCGTGAAATGCTGCGTCGCGTCGATCCTCTCGCGCGCGAGCCGCTCGCCGGCGCTCATCGGCGGAAGGCGACCGCCGTCCTCGTCGTCCTCGTCGTCGCGGCCTTCCTGATAGAGCGTCAGGAAGCCGTCGAAGCGGATGACGGTGCCGGTCGCGCGCAGGCCCGCGTCGCCTTCCGGGCTGCGGGCATCGATCTCAATCGTAGTGCGCTCAAGCTCCGCGGAAGCCATCTGGCTCGCGATCGTGCGCTTCCAGATCAGCTCGTAGAGCCTGGCCTCGTCACTCTCGACGAAACGGGAGACGTCGGCTGGGAGGCGGGCGAGGTCGGTCGGGCGGATCGCCTCATGCGCTTCCTGCGCATTCTTGACCTTGGCGTGGTAGCGGCGCGGCGCGTCGGGCATGTAGTGCGCGCCGTATTCGTGCTCGATCACGTGACGCGCGGCGGAAAGCGCCTCCGGCGCGATGTCGAATCCGTCGGTGCGCATATAGGTGATGAGGCCGACCGTCTCGCCGCCGAGGTCGACACCCTCATAGAGACGCTGCGCCAAGCGCATGGTGCGGCTTGCGTCAAAGCCGAGCTTACGTTGTGCCTCCTGCTGCAGCGTGGAGGTAATGAAGGGAGGCGGGGGGTTGCGCCGCTGCGGCTTCGATTCGACCGAAGCGACGGCGAACGTCGCGGCGTCAAGCAGCCGCTTGGCGGCGCCCGCGTCATCACCGCCCCCGATCGAGAGACGGTCGAGCTTCCGGCCCTTGAGCGAGGTAAGACGGGCGGAGAAGGCCTCGTTCCGAGGCGTGCGCAGCGTCGCGATGACGGACCAGTATTCCTGTGGGCGGAAGCGCTCGATCTCCGCTTCGCGGTCGCAGACGAGACGGAGCGCGACCGACTGCACGCGGCCGGCGGAGCGGGCGCCCGGGAGCTTCCGCCAGAGCACCGGCGAGAGCGTGAAGCCGACGAGATAGTCGAGTGCGCGCCGGGCGAGGTAGGCATCGACCAGCGGCTCGTCGATGGCGCGGGGCCGGCTCATCGCCTCCTGAACCGCCTGCCGCGTCACCGCATTGAAGACGACGCGCTCCACATGCTTGCCGCGCAGCGCATTCTTCGCATTCAGCACCTGCAGCACGTGCCAGGAGATCGCCTCGCCCTCGCGATCCGGGTCGGTCGCGAGGATCACGCGGTCGGCGCGTTTCACCGCCGCGGCGATGTCGGCGAGTCGCTTCTTCGACTTCGGATCGACCTCCCAGTCCATCGCGAAATCCTGGTCCGGGCGCACCGAGCCGTCCTTCGCAGGCAGGTCGCGAACGTGGCCGTAGGAGGCCAAAACCTCGTAGCCCGAACCCAAATACTTGTTGATCGTCTTAGCCTTAGCCGGCAACTCGACAATCACAACGTCCATGAAATACTCCGCCGCGTACGGGGCTCGCGGCCGCCGACTGCCCGCGTCAATTGGATGGCGCGCCTCTTCGGGTCAACCCCCCACGGCAAACTCGCGCCCTCGGCCGGCCCCATCGAAGGGCATTCTTCTGTGCTTATTTGTCCTGCGCGCCACAGTTGTCTATGAATATTTATTCAACTATAGAACGTGCAAGAAACACACGCGAGTGCTATGAATTCCCAGCAGATCAGCGACGAGTTTGCCCCCGGCGCAAAGGCCAAGGCCGCCGAGCATATCGCCCTTGAGGCCAGCCGGCTGGCGCGGATCGCGAACGCCAACGATTTCGGGCTGCTGGCCTATTTGATCGACATGGTTGTGCTGGAGGCCTGGCGCGAGGCAAGCGAGGCCGGGTCCGAGCCGCGGCCGAACAAAGGGCCGGTTCTCGCGAACGGCTGAACGGCGGCTCACCCATCAACGCAGCGAAACGCGCTGCCCGGAATGGCGCTCGATCCGTCCGGCAACGTCGAGCTCGAGAAGCACGACGAGGACGGTCCGCGCCGGAATTCCAGTGAACCGGATGATCTCGTCGATCTCGACCGGCGTCGGGCCGAGCGCCTCCATGATGCGCGCACGGTCGCTGTCATCGGGCTCCGCCCCCGGCTCGACAGCCGCCGGAGCGCTGACGACGTTTGGCGGTGGCTCCGGCGGATGCGCGAGCATCGGCGTCACGGCTTCGATGATGTCTGAGGCTTCCGTCACCATGCGCGCGCCCTGCTTGATCAGGTTGTTGGCGCCGGACGCACGCGGGTCGAGCGGGGAGCCGGGCACGGCCAACACTTCCCGGTTCTGTTCGAGCGCCAGGCGCGCGGTGATGAGCGAGCCGGAGCGCTCGGCGGCCTCGACAACGATCGTCGCAAGCGACATTGCCGCGATGATTCGATTGCGGCGCGGAAAGTCGCGCGCTCGCGGTTCCCAGCCGAGCCGCATCTCGCTGATGCCGCAGCCGCCGGAATCGAGGATGCGCCGGAAGAGCTCCTCGTTCTCGCGCGGATAGACCGTGTCGATCCCGCCGGCGAAGATCGCGATTGTTCCGCCCGAAAGGGCGGCGTCATGCGCCGCCGCGTCGATGCCGCGGGCGAGGCCCGAGACGACGACGAGGTCGGCTTCGCCAAGTCCTTTCGCCAGGAGTGCGGCCATCTTGCGCCCGGCCGCGGAGGCGTTGCGCGCGCCGACAATGGCGACGGCGGGCGAGGTCAGATGGCGCACGTCGCCGAGAACAGAGATCAGCGGTGGCGCAGCGTCGCCATGCTTCAGCCACGGCGGATAGAGCGGTTCGCCGATGCCGACGAAGATCGCGCCGAGCCGCTGCATCGCGGCCATCTCGTCCTCTGCCTCGGCGAGGCTCGCGATACGCACGGGCCGCGGCGCGCCGCCGCGGTTAGACAGGGTCGGCAGGCCTTCGAGCGCTGCCTGCGCCGAGCCGAAATGATTGATCAGGCCGCGAAAGGTCGCGGGCCCGACGTTCTCGCTGCGGATCAGGCGGAGCCACGCGAGCCGCTGCTCCTCGGTCAGTTCAACGCCGCCGGGCTCGATCGCCAAAACCGCCCCTCCTCAACTCCTCCGACCATGACGAAGCTGGCTTGACGCGGCAAGCGACGGAAATCCCGCGTTCCGGTCCGCGCTCAGACGCATTGCCGAAGGGCGACCGGAGCGGGTATGGATGCTTCGCTGCTTCTTCGAAGCCGGGGGGACGGAAAGACGCGCACGTTCCGGGTCATATTGATCAAGCCGTCGCACTACGACGAGGACGGCTACGTCATCCAATGGCTGCGCTCGACCATTCCGTCGAACAGTCTCGCGAGCGTGCACGGCCTAATCCAGCAGTGCGCGGAGGATCACGCGCTCGGCTTGGATGTCGCGATCGAGGTCGAGGCCTATGACGAGTGCAACACCGTCATCGATGTCGAAGGCGCGATGGGCCGGATCAAGGCGGCGGGCTCCGGCTTCGTCGGCCTCGTCGGCGTCCAATCGAACCAGTTTCCGCGCGCCATCGACTTGACGCGCCAGTTCCGCGCGGCCGGCATCCCCGTCGTGATCGGCGGCTTCCACGTGTCGGGATGCATTTCGATGCTGCCGGAGCTTCCCGCCGACATCAAGGAAGCGATGGCGCTCGGCGCCACGATCTATGCCGGCGAGGGGGAAGGGCGCATGGCCGACTTTCTTCGCGACGTCGACGCGGGGACGATGAAGCCGGTCTACGACTACCTGCACGATCTGCCGGGCATGGCGGCGGCGACCCTGCCGATCCTGCCGCGCCAAGTGGTGACGCGCGTCGCCGGCCACTACACGAGCTTCGACGCCGGACGCGGCTGCCCGTTCCAATGCTCGTTCTGCACCATCATCAACGTGCAGGGCCGCAAGTCTCGCTACCGCACGCCGGACGATGTCGAGGCAATCGTGCGCGCCAACGCGGCGCAAGGCGTGACCCGCTTCTTCGTGACCGACGACAACTTCGCCCGCAACAAGAACTGGGAGCCGATCCTCGATCGGCTGATCGAGCTTCGCGAGAAGGAGGGCTTCAAGATACGCCTGCTCCTGCAGGTCGACACGCTCTGCCATCGCATTGCGGGTTTCATCGAGAAGGCGGCGCGGGCAGGCTGCAACATGGTCTTCATCGGGCTTGAGAACATCAATCCCGAGTCGCTGATGGGGACGAAGAAGCGGCAGAACAAGATCTGGGAATACCGGGAGATGCTGCAGGCCTGGAAGGCGGCCGGGGTGATGACCTGGGCGGGCTACATTCTCGGCTTCCCGACCGACACGCCGCAATCGATCCGGCGTGACATCGAGATCATCAAGAAAGAGCTGCCGATCGACATCCTGGAGTTCTTCTGCCTGACGCCGCTGCCGGGCTCGGAGGACCACAAGAAGCTTTTCCTGAACGGCGTCCCGATGGACCCAGACATGAACAAGTACGACCTCGAACATGTGCTGACGGGGCATGCCGTCATGTCGAAGTCGGAATGGGAGGGCATCTATCGCGACGCTTGGGGCATCTACTACACCGACGAGCACGTGGAGACGGTGCTGAGACGCGGCGTCGCCAGCGGCATCAGCACCAAGAAGATCATCGACGCGCTCATCGTGTTCTCGGGCGCGACGCGGATCGAGAAGGTGCACCCGCTGCAATTCGGCTTCCTGCGTCGGAAGGTCAGACGGCAGCGCAGGCACGGCCTGCCGATCGAGAGCCCGCTCATCTTCTATCCGCGCCGCGCAGTCGAGCTGGCGACCGCCGCGCTCAGATGGCACCGGCTCTACCGCCGCTACCACGCGATCGCGCGGCGCGTGCTCGAAGACCCGGCCTCGAAGCACTACGTCGATGAGGCGCTGACGCCGCCTTCCGCCGAGGAGGCGATGCCGCATTTCGTGCAAGTCTTCGCCGACAAGATCCCGAAGACGCATGGCGCGCCGCCGCGCGAGCCGGTGGTGGTGGAAGCCGCGGAGTAGGCGCAGTTACCCCTTCGCGCCGATGCGCGATTCCTGTCCGGCGATGAGCCGCTCGATATTCGCTCGGTGGCGTATCCAGACGAGCACTGTGAGGACGAGACAGAGGGCAGCCGTCTCGTGGCGGCCGAAGGCGACGAGCGCCAAAGGCGCGCAGGCGCTTGCAACGAGCGCGGCAAGCGACGAGTAGCGCTTGGCGGCGGCGACACCGAGCCAGATCAGCGCCGCGATCACCATGGTCGGCCAATGCAGCCCGAGGAGCACGCCGAGATAGGTGGCGACGCCCTTGCCGCCCTTGAACTTGAGCCAGACCGGGAAACAGTGGCCGAGATAAGCGCCGAGCGCGGCGGCAAGCGCGCCATAAAGGCCGAAGCGCCAGCCGATCCAGACGGCGGCTGTTCCCTTCAGCCCATCGAGAAGCAGGGTCGCGGCGGCGAGGCCTTTGTTGCCGGTGCGAAGCACGTTGGTCGCGCCGATATTGCCCGAGCCGATCGAGCGGATGTCGCCGAGCCCGGCGAGGCGGGTGAGGATCAGCCCGAACGGGATCGAGCCGAGAAGATAGCCGATCAGGAGAGCGGCGAGGGTGCCCGAGGTCATGCGGCCATCCTATTGGAAAGGGGCCGCGAGCCAAGAGCGGAGCTTACGCCGCGAATTCGTAGATGGTCCGTCCGCCGACGATGGTGCGCATGACCTTGCCGCTCATGCGCGCGCCTTCAAACGCCGTGTTCCTGGAGCGCGACTGAAGTTCCTCTTCCTTCACGATCCAGGGGCGGTCGAGATCGGCCACGATCAGATCGGCCGGCGCGCCGGGCGCGAGCGTGCCCGCGTCGAGGCCGAGGAGCTTCGCCGGCCTGGTGCTCATCGCGTCGATCAGGCGAAGCAGCGGCACGTCGCCGGAATGGACGAGGCGTAGGCCGGCCGCGAGCATCGTCTCAAGCCCGACCGCGCCGTCGGCGGCTTCCGCGAAGGGCTGGCGCTTGCCCTCCACGTCCTGCGGATCGTGCGCGGAGCAGACGATATCGATCGTGCCGTCGGCGAGCCCCTCGACCAGCGCCTGCCGATCGTCCTCGGAGCGAAGCGGCGGCGACATCTTGAAGAAGGTGCGGTAGGCGCCGACGTCGTTCTCGTTCAACGAGAGATGCGCGATCGCGGCACCGGCGGTGACGCCGTTGCCGGCGAGCTTGGCGCGGCGGAGTGTCGAGACGGCAGGCTCGCAGGAGAGCTGCGCGGCATGGTAGCGCCCGCCGGTCAGGCGCGCCAAGCGGATGTCGCGGTCGAGCATAATCGTCTCGGCCTCGCGCGGCACGCCCGCAAGGCCGAACCGTGTCGCGGTCTCGCCCTCGTTCATAACGCCGCCGTTCGAAAGATCGTCGTCCTCGACGTGATGGACGACGAGCGCGTCGAAATCGCGCGCGTAGGTGAGCGCGTTCCGCATCACTTTGGCGCTCTTCAGCGAGCGGCGGCCCTCGGTGAAGGCGACGGCGCCGGCTTCCTTCAGTAGCCCGAACTCCGAGAGCTCTCCGCCGGCGAGGCCACGCGTCATCGCCGCCATCGGATAGACGCGCACCACCGCCGTATCGCGGGCGCGGCGGAAGACGAAATCGACCAGCGCCGGATCGTCGATCACAGGATTGGTGTCCGGCATGGTGACGATGGCAGTGACGCCGCCGGCCGCCGCCGCGCGGCTTGCCGTCTCCAGCGTCTCGCGATGCTCGCCGCCCGGCTCGCCGACGAAGACGCGCATGTCGACCAGGCCGGGAAGCACCGCCGCGCCCTTGCAGTCGACAATCTCCGCGCCCTCCGGCGCACCCTGGTTGGCGGCGTCAGGGCCGGCGGCAACAATGCGGCCATCGGCGACGAGGACCGCGCCCATCGTGTCGATGCTGCGCGAGGGATCTACGACGCGGGCGTTGATTAGGGAGAGCGGGCGGTCCATCACCTCAGATCACCGAGAGCCGGCTCGGCATGCCGGTCGTCCAGGCGTTCGGCAGGTGCTCGCCGAGCGCCTCCAGCACCGCCATGCGGACAGCGACGCCCATCTCCACCTGCTCGCGGATCACCGACTGCACGCCGTCGGCGATCATCGGATCGATCTCGACGCCGCGGTTCATCGGGCCGGGATGCATGACGATCGCGTCGGGCTTCGCCCAAGAGAGCTTCTCTGCATCGAGGCCGAAGAAGCGGAAGTATTCGCGCACGCTCGGCACGTAGGCGGCATTCATGCGCTCGCGCTGCAGGCGCAGCATCATCACGACGTCGGCGCCGGCGAGGCCCTCGCGCATCGAGGTGAAGACATCGACGCCGAGCCGCTCGATCCCGATCGGAAGCAGCGTCGACGGTGCCACGACACGCAGCCGCGCGCCCATTGCCGACAGGAGCAGGATGTTCGACCGCGCGACGCGCGAATGCGCGATGTCGCCGCAGATCGCCACGACCAGACCGGCGAGGCGGCCCTTGTGGCGGCGGATGGTGAGCGCATCGAGGAGCGCTTGCGTCGGATGCTCGTGTGCGCCGTCGCCGGCATTGACGACCGCGCATTCGACCTTTTGCGCAAGCAGCGCCACCGCGCCGGCGGCATGATGACGGACGACCAGGATGTCGGGACGCATGGCGTTCAGCGTCATCGCGGTGTCGATCAGCGTCTCGCCCTTCTTCACCGAGGAGGCACTGACCGCCATGTTCATCACGTCGGCGCCGAGCCTTTTGCCGGCTAGCTCGAAGGATGACTGCGTGCGGGTGGAGGCCTCGAAGAAGAGATTGATCTGCGTGCGCCCGCGAAGCGTCGCCTTCTTCTTCTCCACCTGGCGGGAAACGTCGATCGCGGCCTCGGCCGAATCGAGAAGAACCGTGATATCCTGGGGGGAAAGGCCTTCGATCCCGAGAAGGTGCCTGTGCGGAAACGGAGAAGCCATTAAAGTCGCCCCTATAGGACTTAAGCCCTTCCGGGGCAACCGCATGGCGCACCCATCGCCGCCTTGCGCACAGAAAGACGCGGAATGGCCGGGGAAACACACACGGTCACAAACCAGTCGCCTCCCTACGGCGGCGTCAATCTGTTTGACGCGGATCCGCTCCTGAACGCCGCGGCGTCCGGGTTCCCCGACTCCGTCAGGGCCGAACTGTCCGACCTCGGCGCCTTCTGGGGGACGCACGAAGCCAAGGATTTCGCCCGCCTCGCCAACCGCCAGACGCCGGAGCTCGAGCGCTACAGTGCCAAAGGCGAGCGCGTCGACCAGGTGATCTTCCACCCGGCATACCACGCGCTGATGCGGCGTTCGGTGCTCGCCGGGCTGCACTGCTCGGCTTTCGACAAGAGCGCGGACGAGGCGGGGCTCAGGCACCGGGCGCGCGCCGCACGGCTCTATATGACGGCCGAGACGGAGTGCGGCCATCTCTGCCCGATGACGATGACCAACGCGTCGTTGGCGACGCTCAAGCACGCGCCCGAGCTCTATGCCGAATGGGCGCCGCGCGTGCTCTCCAGAAGCTATGACCGCAATTTCCGCCCGGCGGCCGAGAAGCGCGGCGTCACGCTCGGCATGGGGATGACGGAGAAGCAGGGCGGCACGGACGTGCGCGCGAATACGACGCGCGCGGAGCCCGAGGAGGGAGGCCTTTACCGCCTGACCGGCCACAAATGGTTTCTCTCCGCGCCGATGTCGGACGCCTTCCTTGTGCTTGCGCAAGCGAAGGGCGGGCTCACCTGCTATCTGATGCCGCGCTTCCTTCCCGATGGCTCGGCCAACGCGATCCGGCTGGAGCGGCTGAAGGACAAGCTCGGTAACCGCTCCAATGCCTCGGCCGAGGTCGAATTCGACGGCGCCGGCGCCTGGCGCGTCGGCGAGGAGGGGCGGGGCGTCTCCACGATCCTCGAGATGGTGACGCTGACCCGGCTCGACTGTGCAGTGGCGAGCGTCGGGCTGATGCGAAGCGGCTTCGCGGAGGCCGTGCATCATGTCCGCCATCGCGCCGTCTTCGGCAAGGCGCTGATCGACCAGCCGCTGATGACGCGCGTGCTCGGCGACATGGCACTCGACCTCGCCGCGGCGATGGTGCTTTCGATGCGGCTCGCGGAAGCGTTCGACATGGCGGAGAGCCAGCCGGCCGAAGCCGCCTATGTGCGGCTGATGACGCCGACGGTGAAATACTGGGTGTGCAAGACCGCGCCGGCCTTTCTCTACGAAGCGATGGAGTGCCTCGGCGGCAACGGCTACGTAGAGGAGAGCCCGCTGCCGCGGCTCTATCGCGAGGCGCCGGTCAACGCGATCTGGGAGGGCTCGGGCAACGTGATGGCGCTCGACGTCGTGCGGGCGCTGAAATCCGAAGGTGTGCTGAAGAACGTGCTCTCCACGATCGGCAGCGAGCTCGGCCAAGGCTCGAAATCGGCGCTCGACGTGCTCTTTGCTGCCGCCGGCGTCGCGGCGGAGGACGAAGGCTCGGCGCGGATCCTCGTCGAGCAGCTGGCGCTCACGGCTGCCGCGGCGGCGCTCCGGCGCGACTTCCCGCCGCCGATTGCCGATGCCTTCATCGAGACGCGGCTTGGGCGCCCCTGGCGCTCCACCTACGGCATGCTCGACGCGCGTTTCAGCGCGCGCAAGATCGTGGACTACGTCGCCCCGAGAGTGGGCGTATAGCGACCGGCGCGACGCAGCGGACGCGGCTCCGCGCCGGTCGACGCCGTGGCCAGCCCGTTAACGCGCGTTCAATCCTCCCGACGCTACACCTCAAGGCGTTCGGAGTTGACGATGCTTCTGCGAAGCCGCCTCGGGTCCGTTACCCAGCCGGTAATCAGGACTGACAAAGAGCTTCTCGCCTACGTCGTGCGCGTGACCGTCCTTTGTGTCGTGGTCGCCGTCGCGATCGATGTGGCGAACCAGCTCACATTCTTCATCGATTGGGAAACGAGTATTCGATCCTGGGTGATCTCCGCCTTCGTGGCTTGCGCAATTGCAGTGCCGGTGGCGTTTGCGATCGCGCGTGCACATCTGGAGCTCTACCGTGCCAAGCTGGCCGTTGAAGAGCTGAGCAAGACTGATCCACTGACCGGCCTTCTCAATCGACGCGCGCTGCTCGAGCCGGTCGAAGGATCTTCTGCCGGAGGTCATGGCGCTGGTCATCGCCGACATCGATCGCTTCAAGACGGTCAACGATACGCACGGGCACCTGGCCGGGGACGAAGTCATCAAGATGGTAGGCCAGGCGATGCAGTCGGAGCTCAGCGCGTTCGGACGCGTCGGCAGAATTGGCGGCGAGGAATTCGCGCTGGTCTCGCCGTTGGCCGCGACGGACAAGCTGATGGTCGGACTTTGGAGCTTCCGCGATCGCATCGCGGCAACGCCGATCGTCGTCGGATCGGCGAGCGTAACAGTCACCATCTCCATCGGCGTGGCCTGCCGAAAGAAGGGCCAGGGCTTTGACGCGCTATTTGCGGACGCTGACCGAGCGCTCTACCTCGCCAAGGCCTCGGGGCGAAACAGGGTCGTCTCAGCGGCCGATCTCGAGCAGACGGAGATCGCGACGGAGAGTGAGGAGCCGGCGTCCGCCTCGCTTCGCCGGCAATACCGCTCAGCTGGTTAGGCGCGTGACGCGGTGGCCCTGGCGGGTCAGCGACGAGGCCGCCGACAGCTCCGCAATTCCCGTGCCGACGATTGCGAGATGCATGGTCAAGCCAGGAGCCATAGAAAGAGCGGGAGCGTGAGCATGGCGAGCAGCGTTTGCAGCGTCACGATCTCCGCCATCAGTTTTGCGTCGCCGCCCATCTTTCGCGCGAGCACATAGGACGCGCTCGCGGTCGGGACGGCCGCGGCGAGGATCGCGATCCCGCGTGCCGTGCCGCTGACGCCGAGAAGTGCCGAGAAGCCGGCGGCAAAGAGCGGCATCAACAGCAGGCGCAGCAGCGTGCCGACACCGAGGCGCACGCCGGGGCGGCGCAGCGAATGAAGATTGAGCCCGGCGCCGACCGCGAGCACGCCGCAGGCGAGCCCTGCGTTGCCGAGTAGTCTCAACGCCGCGGCGACGCCGGCGGGCAGCGCGACGCCGCCGAGGTTGAGCGCGATCCCTGCAACGCAGGCGAGGATCAGGGGGTTCTTTGCAAGCTCGATGGCGATCCGTTTCGGCGACGGCGTCGTGGCGGCCGCGAACCAGGAGAGCACGCTGACGCAAAGCACATTGAGAAGCGGGATCATCGCGACAATAGCGACCGACATCAGCGCGACGCCCTCCGCGCCGTAGAGGAAGCCGGCGATGGCGATGGCGACGGTCGTGTTCCACCGCGTCGCGCCCTGGAAGATCGACGTGAAGCCCGGCCCGTCGACGCCGAAGCGCGATGCCAGCAGCGGGCGGAGCAGCAGGCAGAGCGCCGCCATCGTCAGGATCGAAAGAATCAGCGCTAGGCCGAGCGTGGCAAACGGAAGCGCCGTCAGATCGGTCGCGGTCAGCGCGACGACGAGCAGGCTTGGGAACAGGATGTAGTACATCAGCGTGTCGAGCCCCGCCCATTGCTCGCGTGGAATGATCGGGATGTTCGCCGCCGCCCATCCGACGACGATGACGATCAGCACCGGCAGAAGCGCATTGAGCGCGACGCTCATCGCTTTGCTCGCGTCGGCTTCAAGCCGGATGCCACCAGCGCCCGGCGAGCACGGTGCCGGCGGCGAACAGGCGCTCGCTGACGATCACCACCTCGCCCAGCACGTCCTCCAGCGCGAATGCACCCCGCCGCATCTCCAGGATGCTCGCATCACCGGTGCTGCCGGGCTTGAAGGTGCCGAGATCGGGCCGCCGCAGAATCCGGGCGGCATTCACGGTCGACGCCGCGATCACATCGGAAAGCGGCATGCCGAGGGCCAGGAACTTGGAAAGCGTCGTCACCTGGTCGTAGGCGGGGCCATCGATCGACAGCGCGTGCACGTCGGACGAGATCGTGTCCGGCGGAAAGCCGGCGGCGAGCATCGTCCGCGCGGACGTCCAGCCGAACGAGCCCTTGCCGTGGCCGATGTCGAAGATAACGCCGCGCTCGCGTGCGGCAAGGATTTCCGATTTCACCCTGCCGTCCGCCATGACCGGCGCGTTCGGAAAGGGGCGATAGCAGTGCGTGAGGATGTCGCCCGGCCGAAGCGCCGCCACCACGGCTTCGTAGCTCGGCGGCGGCTCGTCGATATGGGCCATGACTGGCAGCCCGGTCTCGTCGCCGACCTGCAGCGCGACGGTGAGCGGCCCGATGCCGGACGGGCCGCTCGCGATCCGCCCGATTCGGACCTTGATGCCGACAATCACGTCGCGGTTGGCGTTCACGACATCCACCGCCTCGCGCGCCGCCATCAAGCGAATGTCGTGGCTCTCGCCGACCATGACGGTCTTGGAGAAAGCGAAGATGCCGGCGAACGACACGTGGAGATAGGCAAGGATACGCGCGGCGCTCCGCTCGATGACGTGTTTGCGGAAACCGTGGAAGTTGCCAGGACCGGCGCTGCCGGCGTCGACCGATGTGGTGACCGCGCTCGTGCGGGCGAGGCCGTCGGCGTCGACGCCGAGCGACGTGCCGCCCCAATAGACATGCGTGTGGAGGTCGATAAGGCCGGGCGTGACGATCAGCCCCGTCACGTCGCGGCTGTCGCTCGCGTCGAGGTCGTCGCTGACTTCCGCAACCTTGCCGTCCGCAAACGCAACGTCCGTTACGCGGTCGATGCCCTGAGACGGGTCGACCACGCGTCCGTTCTTCAAAACCAGGTCGTGTGTCATCGCTCGATATCAGCGGCGGCGCGGAGCGAGGCGAGCCGGTCGAGCGCGCCCTGCAGGATGAAGGCGGCGGCGGCGGCATCGATCTTCTCTGCGCGCTTCTTGCGGGAGAGATCGGCTTCGAGCATGGCGCGCTCGGCGGCGGCCGTCGACAGCCGCTCGTCCCAGAGCGCGACCGGCAGGTCGGTCAGCGGCGCGAGGTTCCTCAAGAAGGCGCGGGTTGCCTGCGCGCGCGGGCCTTCGGTCCCGTTCATGTTGATCGGCAGGCCGAGAATCAGTCCGCCGACTTTCTCCGCCGCACAGAGTTCGAGCAGCGCGTGAGCGTCGGCCTGGAATTTGGCGCGGCGGATTGTCGTCAGCGGTGTCGCGATCCTGAATCTCGGATCGGATAGCGCGACGCCGATCGTCTTCGTGCCGAGGTCGAGACCCGCGAGCCGCGAGCCGGCCACGAGACGTGAGGGCAGGACTTCGATCGGGATTTCGGGACCGGCAGCCATTTCTCAGCTTCTAAGGCCGAAAGCGCGAGTTGTCGCCGGGAGTCGGCATGGCTAACTAGGACACATGGGAAAACGAGTGATTCCGCCGAAAAACGGCGATGACGGCCCCAATGGATCGGGGGGCGGCGAGATCGTCCCGGTCAATCTCCGGACCGCGCTCGAGGAGCGCTATCTCGCCTACGCGCTCTCCACCATCATGCACCGCGCGCTCCCCGACGTGCGCGACGGGCTGAAGCCGGTCCATCGGCGCATCGTCTACGCGATGCGCGAGATGCGTCTCAATCCGACCGGCGGCTACAAGAAGTCGGCCAAGGTCGTCGGCGAGGTGATGGGCAATTTCCATCCGCACGGCGACCAGGCGATCTACGACGCGCTGGTCCGCCTCGCGCAGGATTTCGCGGTCCGCTATCCGCTCGTCGACGGGCAGGGCAATTTCGGCAACGTCGACGGCGATAACCCGGCGGCCATGCGCTACACGGAAGCGCGCATGACCGCCGTCGCTGAGCTGCTTCTCCGCGGCATCGACGAGGACGCCGTCGACTTCCGCCCGACCTATGACGGGGAGGGGGAGGAGCCGGCGGTGCTGCCCGGCGCCTTCCCGAACCTTCTTGCCAACGGCTCGGCCGGCATCGCCGTCGGCATGGCGACCAACATCCCGCCGCACAATGCGGCGGAGCTTTGCGAAGCGGCGCTGCACCTCATAAAATTCCCGAACGCGACGCTCGGCAAGCTGATGGAGTTCGTGCCGGGACCCGACTTCCCGACCGGCGGCATCATCGTCTCGGACCGCGCCACGCTCGCTGAGGCCTACAAGACGGGGCGCGGCGGCATCCGCGTCCGCGCGCGCTGGGAGACGGAGGACCTCGGGCGTGGCACCTGGGCCGTCGTCGTCACCGAGATTCCCTATCAGGTGCAGAAGAGCCGGCTGATCGAGCAGATCGCCGGGCTGATCGAGAACCGCAAGCTGCCGCTCGTCGGTGACGTGCGCGACGAGAGCGCGGAGGACGTGCGCGTCGTCATCGAGCCGAAGAGCCGCGCGGTCGATCCGAACCTGATGATGGAATCGCTCTTCCGCACGACGGAGCTCGAGGCGCGCTTTTCACTCAACATGAACGTGCTTTCGCGCGGCGTCGTGCCGAACGTGCTGTCGCTCCGCGAGGTGCTCTTGCAGTGGCTGGAGCATCGCAAGATCGTGCTGCTGCGCCGCTCGCGCTTCCGCCTCGGCAAAATCGCCGAGCGGCTGGAAGTGCTTGGCGGCTATCTGATCGCCTATCTGAACCTCGACGAAGTGATCCGCATCATCCGCGAGGAGGACGATCCGAAAGCGGTGATGATGAAGCGCTTCAAGCTGACCGAGCCGCAGGTCGAAGCGATCCTGAACATGCGGCTCAGGCAGTTGCGCAAGCTCGACGAGATCGAAATCCGCCAGGAGTTCGATTCGCTCAAGGCCGAGAAGAAGGACCTCGAGGCGCTGCTCAAGTCCGAGGAGCGACAGTGGAAGTGCGTCGCCTACGAGATCCAGGAGGTGAAGAAGACTTTTGGGCCGGACACGCCGCTCGGCAAGCGGCGCACGGGCTTCGCCGACGCGCCGGAGATCAACCTCGAAGAAATCCAGGAGGCGATGATCGAGCGCGAGCCGGTCACCGTGGTGCTCTCGAAGAAGGGCTGGATACGCGCCATGCGCAGCCACATGACCGACTTCGGCCAGCTCACCTTCAAGGAGGGCGACGGGCTGATGCGCGCCTTCCATGCGACAACGATGGACAAGGTGCTGATCGTGTCGACCGGCGGCAAGGTGTTCACGCTCGAGGCAGCGAAGCTCCCCGGCGGGCGCGGCCATGGCGAGCCGGTCCGTCTCATGCTCGACATGGACAAGGACCAGGACGTAATCGCGATCTTCCCGTTCTCGCCGGATGGCAGCAGGGTCATCGCGAGCCGCGCTGGCTACGGCTTCCGTGTCGCCGAGAGCGAGCTCGTCGCGAATACGCGGAAGGGCAAGCAGGTTCTGAACGTGTCGGGCTCGGACGAGGCGAAGGTCTGCGTGCCGGCTTCCGGCGACCGCGTCGCCGTCGTCGGCACGAACCGCAAGATGATCATCTTCCCACTCGAGCAGCTTCCGGAGATGACGCGCGGCAAGGGCGTCCGCCTGCAGCGCTACAAGGACGGCGAGCTTTCCGACGCGCGCGTCTTTGCGAAGGCGGAGGGGCTGAGCTGGACCGACTCCGCCGGCCGCGTGCACACGCGTGCGGTCGCGGAGCTGAAGGACTGGATGGGCGAGCGAGCGCAGGCCGGCCGGCTCTCGCCGCAGGGCTTTCCGAAGTCGAACAGGTTCGGAGACGGCTGATCCAGCTCCCGGAACGCGCCCTCTTGCAGACAGAAACCTAGGGTTTGAACCTAGGGGCTGGCCTTCGACGCGGCGACGTGGCGGGTCGCGGGGCGCCGCGGCGCGGCGGTTCGACCATCGCTGTAGTTGCCGGCGAGATCGCGTGCCAACCTGACAACGGCATTCCTGAGCGCCAAGCTGCCGATCTGCGCATAAGCTTGCAGCAGCTCGGTTGCACCCGGCTCGCTCAGGATCGCCCTGGCATCGGCACGGTCGCCGTCTGCTGAGGCGGAGCCGGAGCTTCCGGTGAAGAAGTAGGCGACCGGAACGTCCAGAACCTTGCTGATCTCGGCCAGACGCCCCGCGCCTATGCGGTTCGTCCCATTCTCGTATTTCTGCACCTGCTGAAACGATACGCCAATCTCTTTACCGAGCTTCTCTTGGCTTATTCTCAGCTGTTTCCGCCGCGAACGAAGGCGCGCACCAACTAAGGCATCCATTGGTGTCGCTGCTTTAGCCATTTTGCGGAACCTCACTTTCACAATTCTCAGCCGACAGGTTGTAACCGAGTTCGGATTGCAGTTCCAATGCGATATCGGCGAATTATGACGCGCTTTGCCGCAGGTACCTACACTTGCGGAGTCTTAGTTAACGCGAACCCAGCCCCGCGGGGAGAGCCGCTCCTGGGGCCGAAAGCGAGCCTTATATTTCATCTTGGATGAGCCGTCGACCCAGTAGCCAAGATACACGTAAGGCTTGCCGAGCTTCCGCGCCCGCTCGATCTGCTCAAGAATCATGAACGTTCCGAGTGAGCGGTCCGGTAGATCCGGATCGAAGAACGAATAGACCATCGAAAGGCCGTCGGAGAGAAGGTCGGTCAGCGCGCACGCGACGATCCCGCCTTCGTCACGCCCGGTGACGGCGCTGTCCGGACCGCGCCGCCGGTACTCGACGACGCCGCTCTCGACGTGGCTGTCTTCCACCATCAGCGCATAGTCGAGCACCGACATGTGCGCCATGCCACCGTCCGAATGGCGGCTGTCGAGATAGCTGCGGAAGAGGCTGTATTGCTCGCTGGTCGCCTGGGCCGGGCGGAAGCGGCCGATCAGATCGTGATTCGCCTTCCACACGCGGCGCATGCTGGCGGTCGGGCGGAACGCGTCGACACAGACGCGCACCGACACGCAGGACATGCAGGATTCGCACGCCGGGCGGTAGGCGATGCCCTGGCTGCGGCGGAACCCGCCTTGGCTCAGGAGATCGTGCAGCTCGGAGGAGTCCGGCCCGACGAGATGGGTGAAGACCTTGCGCTCCTGCCGGCCCGGCAAATACGGACACGGGCTAGGCGCGGTCAGATAGAACTGATGGGCGTCAGTTATGATCTTCGTCATCGAAGCCATCTCGCACCAAGAATCATACCACTTGGAGCGGGGCGCAAGACAAGACCTTCATGCGGCCGGCTGCGAGCGCCTAGAACGAGCGGACCGCCGCGGTGCCGATGATCAGATCGTGAAGGAGCTGCTTGCGCTCCGTGAACAGCGCCACGAGCAGCACGAAGGGCGTCAGGATGACGACGGAAGCCCAGAAGAGAAGGGCATGGAGGAGTGCGAGCCCATAATCCATGCGCCCGCCGCCGACGGTGCGGATCTCTATGCCGACAAAGCGCATGCCGGGCGTTGCCGAATAGGGGCCGCCAAGAGTGAGCACCGAGTAGAGGATCGCGACGACCGGCCAGACCGCCGGAAACAGCAGCCACAGAAGGCCGAACGTGAAGACGCCGACGACGGCGATGACCACGTAGGCGACGACCATCAGGAAGAGGACGAGCGCGGCGTCGATCAGGAACGCGAAAATCCTGCGCGTCCGGACGCCGTCGTAGCGCTCCGGGTGGACCGCCGGATCGAACTCGAGCTCGTCGGCGTCGACCGTGATGGTGTGGCTCATTGCGTACCTCCGGCGACCGAAATGGGGGCGGCGGCGGATCGGTTCAAGAAAAAGCGGCGTCCGGCGCTACCGCTGTTTGGCCAGCTTCTCCGCCGCGCGCGGCGCGAAATAGGTGAGGATGCCGTCGGCGCCGGCGCGCTTGAAGGCAAGCAGGCTTTCCATCATCGCGCGCTCGCCGTCGATCCAGCCGTTCTTCGCCGCGCCTTCGATCATCGAATACTCGCCCGACACCTGATAGACGAACGTGGGCATGGCAAATGTGTCCTTCATACGCTGCACGATATCGAGGTAGGGCATGCCCGGCTTCACCATCAGCATGTCGGCGCCTTCGGCGATGTCGCGCTCCGCCTCGCGCATGGCGTCGTCGCTGTTCGCCGGGTCGACGTAGTAAGTGAGCTTGTCGCCCTTCAGCGTCTGGTCGGTGCCGATCGCCTCGCGGTAGGGGCCGTAGAAGGCGGACGCGTATTTCGCCGTGTAGGACATGATGGCGATGTCGCTGTGACCGGCGGCGTCGAGTGCCTCGCGGATCGCGCCGATCCGCCCGTCCATCATGTCGGAGGGCGCGATGATGTCGGCTCCCGCCTCCGCCTGAAGGACAGCGGCGCGAGCGATCTGCGCAACACTCTCGTCGTTGACGATCACGCCGTCGCAGAGGATTCCGTCGTGGCCGTGGTCGGTGAACGGATCGAGCGCCGCGTCGGTGATGACGCCGACGCCCGGCGCGGCTTCCTTGATGGCGCGCGCGCCGCGGCACATGAGGTTCTCCGGATTGAGAATCTCAGAGCCGGTCTGGTCGCGCAGCCGCATGTCGACATAAGGGAAGAGCGCGATCGCCGGGATGCCGAGCCCGGCCGCGCGCTCTGCCTCGCGCGCTGCGAGATCGACCGACAGGCGCTCCACGCCGGGCATGGCCTTGATCGCCTCGCGGCGGTTCGTTCCGTCGATCACGAAGAGCGGCCAGATCAGATCGTCGACCGAAAGCGTCGCCTCGCGCACCAGCCGCCGCGACCAGTCTGAACGGCGGTTGCGGCGCAGCCGGCGGCGGCCGGTGATGCGGTCGATGTCGGGGGAGGGAGGCTTGAGCGGCGCAGTCATCGTCGATCCTTGGCGGTTGCCCCTACCTAGCACCCGGCCCGGCCACCCTCCAACCGTCCGGCGGCCGCCCGGATTGACGCTCGCCTGGGCCACTTCTATGCCTCGACTCATGCTGAACCACGGCAGGCACCCGAGATGAGCGACGCCCTCGGCGGGCCGGTTGAGCCGGATGGCGCCAAGCTCCCGCTCACGCTCGTCTACATGCGCGTGGTGGCGATGCTCCTGCTCCTCGCAGGGTTGGCGCGCGCCTGCCAGATACTCGGCATCCTCACTCCCGACGCGCTGACCTTCGACAATCTTGAGCCGGCAAAGCGGGCAAGCGCGGTGACCCTCCTTCTTGTCGATCTCCTCGCCTCCGTCGGGCTTTGGGTCGGCGCGGCCTGGGGGCCGGTGATGTGGGCGGTGGCGCTTGCGGTCGAAGTGTCGATGTATACGCTTTTCTCGGATCTCTTCGGCAGTTACCCGCTGCGTGTGTTCGTGCACGGTTGCCTTTTCATCGGTTTCCTGGCGCTCACATTCATGGAATGGCGGCGCACCGTCGCCGATTGAGGCCGATCCGGTGCGAAGTCGACCGGTTCGGTATTGGAAAGATTTAATTAAGCGTTTCGCTTAAGTGCATCTTCAATCCGCAACCGTATGGTCCGGCGAATGCAACCGCTGAAAAAGGCGGATCGGGCGAGGATTGGACATGCTTATGTCGGAACAGGCGGCAGCCCGCTACGAGGCGGCGGAGACAGCTCCGGACGATACGAAGACGCTTTATCTCGATGCGTTAACGCTCGTAGAGCGCCTGCACAGGCGGCTCCTCGACGTTATCAAGGACGAGTTCGATCGGATGGGGCGCTCGGACGTGAACAGCGTGCAGGCGCTGCTTCTCTTCAATATCGGCAACTCGGAGCTGACGGCGGGTGAGCTGAGGACGCGCGGCTACTATCTCGGCTCAAACGTCTCCTACAACCTGAAGAAGCTGGTCGATTCCGGCTTCATCCGTCACCAGCGCTCGCGCGTCGACCGGCGCTCGGTGCGCGTGTCGCTGACGGAGCGCGGGCTTGAGGTGGCGGGCGTCGTCAACGAGCTCTACAACCGTCACATCCAGTCGATCGAGAAGGTCGGCGGCATCACCCAGGAAGACTTTATTCGCATGAACAAGGCGCTGCAGCGGCTGGAGCGCTTCTGGACCGACCAGATTCTCTATCGGCTCTAGACTCAGCGCATCTGCAATTCTTCCGGGCCCGCGTCGCGAAAGCGCCGCGGGCCTTTCGCTTACCGCCACAGCGCCGGACTGTCGCCATGCGAGCCGTCCGGCACTTTCCTCCGAAGAGACGCCGGACCATCGATTGGCCATAAAGGTCGAAGAGAAGCGGTCTGGCGGGGTTGCGGCCCGGTCCGGACATCTTCCAGAATAGGCGGCCGGGCGCTTGACGGCGATGCTTAATGCGCCGTTAAGCGAGGCGGGCTTAGCTCAGGGCCAGCGCAGACCGACGATGACCCGGCTGAAGGACAGGAAGCTCGGACCGATGCGAACGCTTTCGCTGCTTGCAGCTTCCGCCATTCTCTTCGCCTCTGCGGGCGCATTCGCCCAGGAGACGCCGACGGGCGTGCAGCAGTCGGAGTGGGCAGAAGGCTTCGATGCGCAGTCCGACATTACGCGTCCCGTGACGACCACGACGCCGATCCTGTCGCCGCAGACCGTGCCGGCGATGGAGCAGGCGATCTACGTCTATCAGGATCTCGTCGAGCGCGGCGGCTGGGCGAGCGTCCCCGCCGACAAGGAACTCAAGATCGGCGTGCGCGACCCGAACGTGGTCGAGCTCAGGCGGCGGCTCATATCCTCCGGCGATCTGCGCCAAGCGAGCGGCGATGCGTCGGCGTTCGATTCCTACGTTCAGGCAGCGGTGAAGCGGTTCCAGGAGCGGCACGGAATTCCCACGACCGGGATCGTCGATGCGGGCACGCTGCAGGCGCTGAACGTTCCGGCTTATGTGCGGCTCGCGCAGCTGCAGGCGAACCTTGAGCGCATCAAGGCCATGGGTGTGCCCAACGGACGCTACGTCCTCGTCAACATCCCCGGCGCGCAGATCGAGGCGGTGGAGGGTGGCACGGTCGTCTCCCGCCATATCGCCGTCGTCGGCAAGGTCGACCGGCAGACGCCGCTCCTGAAGAGCAGCATCTACGAGATTCGGTTCAATCCGTTCTGGACGGTGCCGGCTTCCATCATCAAGCGGGACCTGATCCCGATCATGCAGAAGCAGCCGACCTACCTGGCCGACCACCACATCCGCATCTTCAATCAGAAGGGCCAGGAGCTGCAGCCGGAGCAGGTGAATTGGAATACGGACGAGGCGGTCAACTACATGTTCCGCCAGGACCCGGGCGACGACAACTCGCTCGGCTTCGTCAAGCTGCAGTTCCACAATCCCTACGACGTCTATCTGCACGACACGCCGGCGAAGAACCTCTTCGGCTCCGACTACCGGTTCGAGTCGTCCGGCTGCGTTCGCGTGTTCAACGTGCGCGAGCTCGTCGCCTGGGTGCTGCGTGACACCGGCTATGACCGCGCGCGGGTCGACGAGACGATCCGCTCCGGCGAGCGGCTCGACGTGGAGGTCGTGAACCCGCCTTCGATCTACACGGTCTATTTCACCGCCTGGACGACCGGCGACGGCGTTGTGCACTTCCGCGACGACATCTACGGCCTCGACAACCAGAACGCCGTGGCGCTCGCGCAGGACCCGAAGCTGATCGGCCGTCCGGAAGAGACCGCGCAGCAATAGTGCGGAACGAATCTCGCCGGCCGGCTCGCGCTTGGCGGGGGCGGGGCTGTGTGGTATCGGCCGGCCGCTCCCATGCCGCAGCGCAGCGGGAGTCCCTATTCCCAAAGAGAGCCGGGGCATTCGATGTCGCCAACTAAGCCCGCCCGCGAGTCCGCCGGGCACGACGCCTTCTTCTCAGCGACGCTCGCCGAATCGGACCCTGAGATCGCAGCGGCGATCAAGAACGAGCTCGGCCGGCAGAGCCACGAGATCGAGCTGATTGCCTCGGAGAACATCGTGTCGCGCGCCGTGCTCGAGGCGCAGGGCTCGGTGATGACCAACAAATACGCCGAGGGCTATCCGGGGAAGCGCTACTACGGCGGATGCGAGTTCGTGGACGTCGCGGAGACGCTCGCGATCGAGCGCGCGAAGAAGCTCTTCGGCGCGAACTTCGCCAACGTGCAGCCGAACTCCGGCAGCCAGATGAACCAGGCGGTGTTCCTGGCGCTGCTTCAGCCGGGCGATACCTTCATGGGGCTCGACCTCGCGGCCGGCGGACACCTGACCCACGGCTCGCCGGTCAACATGAGCGGCAAGTGGTTCAAGGTCGCGCCCTACGGCGTCAGGCGCGAGGATCAGCTGCTCGACTACGACGAGATCGAGCGGATCGCGAAGGAAGCGAAGCCGAAGCTCATCATCGCCGGTGGCACGGCCTATTCGCGCTTTTGGGATTTCCGCCGCTTCCGCGAGATCGCCGATTCCGTCGGCGCTTATCTGATGGTCGACATGGCGCATTTCGCCGGCCTGGTCGCCGGAGGCGTGCATCCTTCGCCGATCGAGCACGCGCACGTCGTCACTTCGACCACGCACAAGTCGCTCCGTGGCCCGCGCGGCGGACTGATCCTGACCAACGACGAGGCGATGGCGAAGAAGATCAACTCGGCGGTCTTCCCGGGCCTGCAGGGCGGGCCGCTGATGCACGTGATAGCGGCGAAGGCGGTCGCGTTCGGCGAAGCGCTTCGCCCCGACTTCCGGGTCTATGCGAAGAACATTGTGGAGAATGCCCGCGCGCTCACCGAGCAACTGAAGAGTCTCGGCCTCGACATCGTGTCGGGGGAACCGACAACCACCTGATGCTTGTCGATCTCCGCCCGAAGCGGGTGAAGGGCAACGTGTCGGAGAAGGCGCTGGTGCGCGCCGGGCTCACCTGCAACAAGAACGGTATTCCGTTCGACCCAGAGAAGCCGTTCGTCACCTCCGGTATCCGGCTCGGCACGCCGGCCTGCACGACGCGCGGCTTTGGCGTCGCGGAGTTTCGGCAGGTCGGTCAGATGATCGCCGAGGTGCTCGACGCAGTGGCGCAGTCGGAAGACGGCGAGGCACCGCTCGTCGAGGCGGCGGTCAAGGAGAAGGTGAGGGCGCTCACCGACCGCTTCCCGATCTATTCCGTGACCAGCGGAGCCTGACGCCGCATGCGCTGTCCTTATTGCGGCGCCACCGACACGCAGGTGAAGGATTCGCGGCCGACAGAGGACGACAACGCCATTCGCCGCCGCCGCGTCTGCGTCGAATGCGGCGGGCGCTTCACCACGTTCGAGCGCGTGCAGCTGCGCGAGCTGACGGTCCTGAAGCGCTCCGGCCGCAAGGTGCCGTTCGATCGCGACAAGCTCATGCGCTCGGTGCAAGTGGCGCTCAGGAAGCGTCCGGTCGATCCGGAGCGCGTGGAGCGCATGGTCTCCGGCATCGTGCGCCAGCTCGAAAGCCGCGGCGAGCAGGAGATTCCGGCGGAGGAGATCGGGCTCCTCGTGATGGAGGGGCTGAGGAACCTCGACACCGTCGCCTATGTGCGCTTCGCCTCCGTCTATCGCGATTTCGGCGAGGCGAAGGATTTCGAGACCTTCGTTGGCGAGCTTGCCGAGGACAGCGGGAAACCGGGGAAAGAGCGGTGAGATGTTCACCGGGATCGTGACGGATGTCGGAGAAATTCTTCGCGTGACGCCCCGGCCCGTCGGCGCGCGCTTCCGCATTGCGACCGGCTACGATCCGGCAACGATCGACATCGGGGCGTCAATCTCATGCTCCGGCTGCTGCCTGACGGCGGTCGAGCGGGGCATCGACGGCAACCGCGGCTATTTCGACGTTGAGGCGTCGCCGGAGACGCTGTCGCGCACGACGCTTGGCGCGTGGACCGCGGGTACGCGCATCAACCTCGAGCGCTCGTTGAAGATCGGCGACGAGCTTGGCGGGCACCTTGTCAGCGGCCACATCGACGGACTCGCGATTGTCGCGGAACGTCGCGCCGCCGGCGACATGGCGATCTTTGCCTTCGAAGCACCGGCGGAGCTTTCCCGCTTCATCGCCGAGAAGGGCTCGGTCGCGCTCGACGGCACCTCGCTCACGGTCAACTCCGTCGACGGGCGCCGCTTCGAGGTGATGATCATTCCGCACACGCTTCAAGTCACCACATGGGGCGAGCGGAAGGCCGGCGACCGGGTGAACCTCGAAGTCGACCAGGTCGCCCGCTACGTTGCGCGGCTTGCCGAGCCGGTCTAGATGGTTGGCTTCACTCGAAAATTGGTGCCGATGGCCGATCGCCCACCGCATTTGCTCGTCATCGAGGCGCGCTTCTATGACGACATCGCCGACGAGATGCTCGCCGGCGCGACCGCCGCGATCGAGCGCGCCGGAGCGACGTTCGAGCGGGTCACGGTGCCGGGGGCGCTGGAAATTCCGGCCGCGCTTGCAGTGGCGCTTTCCGGCGGCAAGCGCTTCGACGGCTATGTGGCGCTCGGCTGCGTGATCCGCGGCGAGACCGCGCATTTCGACATCGTGGCGAACGAGTCGGCGCGCGCGCTGATGGACCTTTCGATCACGCACCGGCTTGCGCTCGGGAACGGCATCCTGACGGTTGAGAACGACGAGCAGGCGTGGGCGCGTGCGCGTGTCAGTGAGTTGAACAAAGGCGGCGCCGCGGCCGAGGCGGCGCTCGCAATGATCGCGCTCAAGGCGCAGCTCTCGTGACCGCGCCGGCGCGGCCAGCCAACCAGCGCGGCGTCGCGCGGCTTGGTGCCGTGCAGGCTCTCTATCAGATGGATATCGGCGGTGCGCCGCTTCCGACCGTCATCTCGGAGTTCGAGGCGCACCGGCTCGGCGCGGAGATCGAGGGCGTGCAGCTTCGCCCCGCGGATCGACCTTTCTTCCGCGCGCTTGTTTCAGGCGTCGTCGCCGCGCAGCGCCGCATCGATCCGATCATCCACGCCGCGCTGCCGCCGACCTGGCCGCTCACGCGAATCGACCTCACGCTGCGTGCCATCCTGCGCTGCGGCGTGTTCGAGCTCCTGGAGCGTCGCGACGTGCCCGGCCGCGTCGTGATCAGCGAATATGTCGACGTGGCGCACGCCTTCTTCTCTGCCGACGAGCCGGGGCTGGTGAACGGCGTGCTCGACCGCGTCGCGCATGACCTGCGGCCGGAGGAGTTCCCGCAGGCCGCGTCCGGCTGAGAGCGCGCCCGTGCCGCTCGACGAGCTTTCGATCATCGATCGCTTCTTCCGGCCGCTTGCCGGGGAAGGGGCCTTTGGTCTCCTCGATGATGCTGGGCTCATCTCGGTCGCGGCGGGTGAGGATCTCGTCGTGACGACCGATATGGTCGCCTGCGGTATTCATTTCCTTCCTGGCGATCCGGCGGACACGGTCGCGCAGAAGGCGCTTCGCGTGAACATCTCCGATCTCGCGGCGAAGGGCGCGACGCCACTCGCCTACACGCTGAGCCTCGGCCTGCCGCCCGGCATCGGCGAGGATTGGCTCACCGGCTTTGCCGAGGGGCTGGCGCGCGACCAACAGCGCTTTGCGATCGGTCTTCTCGGCGGCGACACAAACGACGTGCGCGACGGGCCGGTCGTCTCCGTCACCGCCCTCGGCCGCATCGCGAAAGGCCGCATGGTGCACCGCTCCGGCGGCAAGCCGGGCGACCTTCTCTACGTCTCCGGCGGGATTGGCGCCGGCGCGGCCGGGCTCGCGCTCCTGAAGGGGGAGCCGGGTCCCTGGGACGGGCTCTCCGAGGAGGCCCGCACCGCGACGGTCTCCCGCTACCGCGTACCGGAGCCGCGGGTTCAGCTTTCCGCGGCGCTCGTGGAGTTCGCGTCGGCGGCGATGGATGTCTCCGATGGGCTTGTCGGCGACTGCGACAAGCTCTGCGCTGCCTCGGGCTGCTCGGCTCGGATCGATGCCGGCAGCGTTCCGCTTCCGGTGGGACTTCGCGCCGATGAAGCCACGCTGGCTCGGCTCCTCGGCTCCGGCGACGACTTTGAGATTCTCGCTGCCGTTTCGCCGGCTAACGACGTGGGATTCCGCGCGGCGGCTGAAGCCGCCGGCGTGCCGGTGGCGCGGATCGGGGCGCTCACGTTAGGGGGAACCTTGACCGGGGTGCTGTTCAAGGGTGCGCCGCTTCGTCTATCAAGACGCGCCTACGTGCACGGGCAGAACCAGGAGACGCCATGACGGAGCTGACGGCGCCCGCCGTGCTCGTCGACGACAACAAGGCACGCCGGAACGTCATCGTTCTCGCGACCGCGGGTGCGCTCGCTGGCTCGGCCCCCTCGATCAGCTTCGCGACCGCTTCGCTCGCTGCCTATCAATTTCTCGGGGACGATAAGTCCTTCGCAACAGTTCCGGTGACGGCCTTTGTCGTCGGGACGGCGTGCGGCACCGTGCCGGCCGCGCTCTTGATGCGGAAGATCGGGCGGCGCCCCGGTTTCATCGCCGGAATGGCCTTGTCGACTATCGGTGCGCTCATATCGGCTACTTCGATGATGCTTTCGCACTTTCTCCTGCTTTGCGTCGGCACGTTCCTCGTCGGCTTCGCCAACGCGTTTGCGCAGCAGTTCCGCTTCGCCGCCGCCGACACCGCAAGCGTGGCATTCCGGCCGCGCGCCATCTCGCTCGTCCTTGCCGGCGGGGTCGTTGCCGCCGTGCTCGGGCCGCAGACGGTTATCCACACCGCCGACCTCTTCGCATCGGCACCTTTCGCCGGGGCGTTCCTAGCGTCGGCCGGGCTCACCATAACCGCGGCCCTGGTCTTGAGCTTCCTTGATATTCCGCACAATCCGCAGCGCGCGCACGCCGCGAGCGGCAGGCCGGTCGGCGAGATCATTCGGCAGCCGGCGTTCCTGGTGGCCGTCGGCTGCGCGGTCTCCGCCTACGCCGTGATGAGCTTCGTCATGACCGCGGCGCCGCTTGCCATGGTCATGCATCACTACAATCGCGACGCGGCGGTGCTCGGCATTCAATGGCATGTGCTTGCGATGTTCGGGCCAAGCTTCATCACCGGGTCGCTGATCGCGCGATTCGGCGCCGAGCGGGTTGTGGCGACCGGGCTCCTGCTTCTCGTCGGCTGCGCGCTTGTGGCCCTTTCCGGAACGACGATCGGGCATTTCTGGCTTGCTCTGGTACTGCTCGGGGTCGGATGGAACTTCGGCTTCATCGGCGGCACCGCGCTCGTCACCGAGACCTATCAGCCGGAGGAGAAGGAAAAGGTGCAGGCGCTGAACGACTTCCTCGTCTTCGGTGTCGTTGCCTTCGCCTCGTTCTCTTCGGGCGCGGTGCTCACGGTTGCCGGCTGGGATGCCCTCAACCTCGTCGTGCTGCCGGTGGCGGTCGTCTGTCTTCTCGCTTTGTTCTGGCGGATGACCCGACGCCCACGGCCTGCCTGAAACCTGCCACATCCCTTGACGAGGGGGGGCGATTCCGCAATACCCCGCGGCACTGTTCCATCCCCGCTGGCCCGCGGTGCGCGTGATTTTTCAGCCTGCCCGGTCGGCTCGATCTCGTGTCCCGAGGAAACCCTGAATGCTTCCGCTCTATTTCGTCATCGCGTGCGGCGTACTGAGTATCGCCTACGCGATCTGGGCCATCCAATCCGTGCTTGCGGCTGATGCCGGCAACGCCCGTATGCAGGAGATATCGGGCGCCATCCGCGAAGGCGCCACGGCCTATCTGACGCGCCAGTACACGACTGTCGCCATCGTCGGGATCGTGGTCTTTGCGCTCGCGTGGTGGCTGCTTTCCATTACCGCCGCAATCGGCTTTGCGATCGGCTCGATCCTCTCCGGCACCGCCGGTTTCATCGGCATGCTCGTCTCGGTGCGCGCCAACGTCAGGACCGCACAGGCCGCCTCGCAGTCGCTTGGCGCCGGCCTTTCCATCGCCTTCCGCTCCGGCGCGATCACCGGGCTCCTCGTCGCCGGCCTCGCGCTCCTTGGCGTCTCCGTCTACTTCTGGATCCTGACCTCGGCGATGGGCCTTGACCCGGAAAGCCGCGAAGTGGTCGACGCGCTGGTCGCGCTCGGCTTCGGCGCCTCGCTGATCTCGATCTTCGCGCGTCTTGGCGGCGGCATATTTACCAAGGGCGCCGACGTCGGCGGCGATCTCGTCGGCAAGGTCGAGGCCGGCATCCCCGAGGACGATCCGCGCAACCCCGCCACGATCGCCGACAACGTCGGCGACAATGTCGGCGACTGCGCCGGCATGGCCGCCGACCTTTTCGAGACCTATGCGGTGACCGTGGTCGCGACGATGGTGCTCGGCTCGATCTTCTTCGACGGCGCGACGGCGGTGAACATGATGCTCCTGCCGCTCCTGATCGGCGGCGCCTGCGTCCTGACCTCGATCGTCGGCACCTTCTTCGTGAAGCTCGGCTCGAACAATTCGATCATGGGCGCGCTCTACAAGGGCTTCATCGCGACTGCGCTACTTTCGATCGTGGCGATCGCGATCGTCGTCTGGCTGCTCCTCGGGCTGAACGTCGAATACTCAGCCCAGACCGCGATCGGTGCCGTGACCTTCACCGGGCTGAAGCTCTTCTTCTGCGCGGTGACGGGGCTTGCCGTGACCGGCCTCATCATCTGGATCACCGAGTACTATACGGGCACGAACTACCGCCCGGTGCAGTCGATCGCCACTGCCTCGATCACCGGCCACGGCACAAACGTCATCCAGGGGCTCGCGGTGTCGCTTGAATCGACGGCGCTTCCGGCGCTCGTCATCATCGCCGGCATTCTCGTCGCCTACGGGCTCGCCGGGCTCTTCGGCATCGCCATTGCGGTGACGACGATGCTGGCTCTCGCCGGCATGGTGGTCGCGCTCGACGCCTTCGGCCCGGTCACCGACAATGCCGGCGGCATCGCCGAGATGGCGGACCTGCCGAGCGACGTGCGCAACACCACCGACGCGCTCGACGCCGTCGGTAACACCACGAAGGCAGTGACCAAGGGCTACGCCATCGGCTCCGCCGGCCTCGGCGCGCTGGTGCTTTTCGCCGCCTATACGTCGGACCTGCAGTTCTTCTCCGCGCATGCCGAGCCGGGCTCGTTCTTCGAGGGTGTCACGGTCAACTTCGCGCTCTCCAACCCCTACGTCGTCGTCGGTCTGCTCTTCGGTGGCTTGCTTCCCTATCTCTTCAGCGGCATCGCCATGACCGCGGTCGGCCGCGCCGCGAGTTCGATCGTGGAGGAGGTGCGCCGGCAATTCCGTGAGAAGCCCGGCATCATGCAGGGCAAGGACAAGCCCGACTACGGTCGCGCCGTCGACATGCTGACGCGCGCCGCGATCCGCGAGATGATCATCCCCTCGCTCCTTCCGGTGCTCTCACCGATCTTCTGCTTCGGCATCATCTATCTTATCGCCGGCAAGTCGGAAGCGTTCTCGGCCCTCGGCGCGATGCTTCTTGGTGTCATCGTCACCGGGCTCTTCGTCGCGATCTCCATGACCGCGGGCGGCGGTGCCTGGGACAACGCCAAGAAGTACATCGAGGACGGCCATTACGGCGGCAAGGGCTCCGAGGCGCACAAGGCGGCGGTGACCGGTGACACGGTCGGCGACCCCTACAAGGATACGGCCGGTCCGGCGGTGAACCCGATGATCAAGATCACGAACATCGTGGCACTGCTGCTGCTCGCCGTGCTGGCGCACTAAAGCTGGGCCTATCCGCCGCGTCCGGGCGGAGAAGGGGCGAATCGACGCTCGCGCGCTTATTGCCCCGACTGCTGTCCCTTTTGAGTGAGGGCGCCTGGCGCGATCCCGGTCGCGGAGAAGAGCTGCGAGATGAACGTCAGGTCCTTGCCGCCGGTCGGCGTGGTGCGGGTGACGAGGTCGACGATCACGCCGTCCTTCAGCCCGTAATTGGCGACGCGCTCGACCTGGCTGCTCTTGTCGAAATAGATGGCGAGCACGGTCTGGTCGATGACGTGGGAGTTCATGAAGGCGACCGGCCGGCTGGCCTTCTGCGTGATGTAGTAGAACACCTCGCCGCCGAAGTCGGCCGTCGTCGTCGGCGTGCCCAGGGTGAGGAGCACCTGTTCGCGCGGGGCGCCGACATGCACCTGCTCAAGCGACGTCTGCGACGGGACGTAGCCGCGCGTCAGCGTCTCCCCGACGCAGCCGCCGAGCGCGACGGCAGCGATCAACGCGATTGCCGCCCCTTGGAAAACACGTCCGCGCATCGTTTCCTTCCTTGTGCCGGCTTGCTAGCCGCGTCGCCGGCCCTTTGCAATGGCGGCCGGCATCGCGCGCGTGTATGGCGGTGATGAGGCGAAGGGACGGAAGATGCTCTTTTCAAGGGCACGGCGCAGGGAGCGGGAAGAGGCGGAGCGCGTCTATTACGCTGCGCTCGCCGCCGCGCGGCGCCCATACTTCTACCTGAGGTGCGGAATCCCCGACACGTTGCAGGGGCGCTTCGAGATGGTGTCGCTGCATCTCTTCCCGGTCCTCCACCGGCTGATGCACGAGCCGGGCGACGACCCTGAGCTTGCGCAGCGCGTAGCCGAAAGCCTGGTCGACGACATGGACGGTGCGCTGCGCGAGGTCGGCGTCAGCGACACGCGCGTGCCGAAGCGGATGAAGACGCTCTACGGGTCGTTCGCGGGCAGGATGGCCGCCTACAGACAGGCGTTTGGCGAGGGTGAGGAGGCCGTCGGCGCTGCAATCGCGCGCAACGTCTTTCCCGAAGGCGGCGAGGAGCATCATGTTCTCGCGCTGGCGCGATATCTGCGCGACGCCGTCGCGGCGATCGAGGTGGTGGAGCTTGATCTGCTGAGGCGCGGCGAGCTGCCGTTTCCGGCGGTGGAGTTGGAGGAGCGCGAAACGTGAGCGCCGCTTCCTTCTCGCATGTCGTGCGCGTTGAGCGCCTGCCGTCGGGCGGCAAGCATTTCCACGTCGAGGCCGGCGAGAATGAGCGGCGCGCGGTCGCTGAGGCACTCGACATCGTCGCGGTGGAAGCGCTCTCAGCGGACCTCGATGTGCGTCCGCTTGGGGCGGACGCCGTCGGCGTGCGCGGGACGCTTGCGGCCATCGTGGTGCAGACCGACGTTGTGACGCTTGAGTTGGTCACGCTGGAAGTCGGCGAAGAAATCGATGTGGCGCTTGCGGCTGCCGAATCGGTCAGCGACCGTAGCAGGCGGATGGAGGCCGGTGACGAACAGACCGCCGACGAACGCGATGTCTACCAGAACGGGCAGATTGATCTTGGCGCAATCGTGGTGGAGCACCTGGCGCTCGGGCTTGATCCCTATCCGCGCGCGCCAGGCGTCGAGTTTCCCGGCCATATCGAGGATGATCCGCAGGCCGAGGACTCGCCGTTCGCGGCGCTGAAGCGCTTGAAGCGCGACCAGGAATAGAAAGCGGGCGGTTCTATGCTTGCCATGCAGGGTGCAAGAGCTATGTTCCGGCCTCCCGCGTAGAGCGACGGCTTGATGTCCCAGACGATAACGATCTCCCTCGACGCCATGGGGGGCGATGCCGCCCCGGACGCGGTGATCGGGGGCGCTGCCATCGCGATCGATCGCCGGCCCGACCTCCGTTTCCTGATCTTTGGCGACGAGGCTGTGGTGCGCCCAGCGCTCGACGCTAATCCGCGCGTCAAGGAGAAGTCGGAGCTTCGCCACGCAAGCGTCGCCGTGCAGATGGACGACAAGCCGAGCCAGGCGCTCCGGAAAGGCCGGTGGAAATCTTCGATGTGGCGGACGATCCAGGCGGTGCGCGACCATGAGGCCGGGGCTGCGGTCTCCGCCGGCAACACCGGCGCACTGATGGCGATGGCGAAGTTCTGCCTAAAACCGCTTCCCGGGATCGAGCGGCCGGCCATCGCGGCGATCTGGCCGACGATCCGCGGCGAGAGCATCGTGCTCGACGTCGGCGCGACGATCGGCGCCGACGCCGACATGCTGGTCGACTTCGCGGTGATGGGGGCGGCGATGGCGCGTTCGGTCTTCGGTCTCGACCGGCCGACCGTCGGACTCCTCAACGTCGGCGTCGAGGAGATCAAGGGCATGGAGGAGGTGCGTGAGGCCGGCCGCATGCTTCGCGCCATGGACCATCCGGGGTTCGAGTATCACGGCTTCGTCGAGGGCGACGACCTCGGGCGAGGCACGGTCGACGTTGCCGTGATCGAAGGGTTTGCCGGCAACATTGCGCTGAAGACGGCAGAGGGAACGGCGCGGCAGCTCGCGGAATATCTTCGCGCAGCGATGGCGCGGACTTGGGCGGCCCGGCTCGGCTACCTCTTCGCGCGTTCCGCCTTCCGAATGCTTCGGGAGAAGATGGACCCAAGCAAGGTGAACGGCGGCGTCTTCCTCGGGCTCAACGGCGTGGTCATCAAGTCGCATGGCGGAACCGACGCTGAGGGATTTGCGAGCGCCATCGATCTTGCGCGCGAAATGGCGCGGAACGATCTCGTGCACATGATCGCCGAGGATCGTGCCGTTAGCGCGGACGCGGCCGCACCGGAGCAGATGGCGGCAGCTTCCGCATGATCCGTTCGGTTATCCGCGGGATCGGGAGCTACCTGCCAGCCAAAGTCCTGACCAATGCCGACCTCGAAGCGATGGTCGACACGTCCGACGACTGGATCGTGCAGCGGACGGGAATCCGTGAGCGCCACATCGCGGCGGAGGGGGAGGTCACGTCCGATCTCGCGACTGTCGCGGCGCGCGGGGCACTCGAGAATGCCGGCGTCGTGGCATCCGACATCGACCTCGTGGTGCTTGCGACGTCGACGCCCGACAACACCTTTCCGGCGAGCGCAGTCACGGTGCAGGACAATCTCGGCATGCGGGAAGGTGCCGCTTTCGATCTGCAGGCGGTCTGCACCGGCTTCGTCTACGCGCTCACGACCGCGGACGCGATGCTGAAGTCCGGGCATGGCAAGCGCGCGCTCGTCATCGGCGCAGAGACCTTCTCGCGTATTCTCGACTGGAGCGACCGCTCGACCTGCGTGCTCTTCGGCGACGGCGCCGGCGCAATCGTGCTCGAAGCGGAGGAGGGGACAGGTGCGCTCTCCGACCGCGGGGTTCTCACCTCGCATCTTCGCTCGGACGGGAGCCACAAGACGAAGCTCTATGTCGATGGCGGGCCCTCGGCGACCGGCACCGTCGGTCATGTCCGCATGGAGGGGCGCGAGGTCTTCAAGCATGCCGTCGGCATGATCTCCGACGTCATCAACGCCGCCTTCACCGCGACCGGCACGACGGCCGACGACATCGACTGGTTCGTCCCGCATCAGGCCAACCAGCGCATCATCGACGCAAGCGCGAAGAAGCTCGGCATTCCGGCGGAGAAGGTCGTCTCGACGGTCGCGCTGCACGGCAACACGTCGGCGGCGTCAATTCCGCTGGCCCTTCATGTCGCGGTCGCCGACGGCCGCATCAAGCGCGGCAACCTCGTCATGCTGGAGGCGATGGGCGGGGGTTTCACCTGGGGCTCGGCGCTCGTTCGTTGGTGATTCGCCGATGTTGACCCCGGTTGTCCGGCCGCATAGGCTAAGTGCCTTAATATAAACCATTCCTAGACAAACGGTGCGGGCGGCGATGGGGGGCAAGACGGTAACGCGGGCGGATTTGGCCGAAGCCGTGTTTCGGCGACTCGGGCTGTCACGGACGGAATCCGCGAGCATGGTCGAGATGGTTCTCAAGGAGATCACCGACGCCATTGTCTCCGGTGAGACCGTAAAGCTTTCGTCATTCGGATCGTTCATGATCCGAGACAAGGGGCTGCGCGTCGGCAGAAATCCGAAGACGGGACGCGAGGTCCCGATCCCGCCGCGGCGCGTGACGGTGTTCAAGCCGAGCAACATCATGAAGAGCCGCATCAACGATGGCCTTGCCGCCAAGCCGGCGCGGGCGGAGGAAGCGGCCGAGTAAGAGTGGTTTTCTGCGTAGCAGTGAAGGCGGCGTCCCATGAAAGCGCCTGACGCATTCCGTACGATCAGCGAAGTCGCGCAGGAGCTCGACCTGCCGCAGCACGTGCTGCGGTTCTGGGAGACACGTTTCGCGCAGATCAAGCCGATGAAGCGCGGGGGCGGGCGCCGCTACTATCGCCCGGAAGACGTCGATCTTCTGCGCGGCATCCGCCTGCTCCTCTATGGCGAAGGCTTCACGATCCGCGGCGTGCAGCGGCTCTTGAAGGAGAAGGGCGTCTCCTTCGTCGTTGAGGTCGGGCAGACGGGCTCGGTCGAGACCGTCACGGCGGTCGAGCCGGAGGACGAGGAGGACGCGGTTGCGGAGCCGCGCGTCGTAAGGCGAGCGCCCGAGCCGATGGTCGCCGCGGTCGAACGACCCGTGGACGTCGCGCTGGCGCCGCCTCTAGGGGCGCCCGCGCCTACCGTCTTCAAGCTTGCACCGGATCGCCGGCGGCGGATGGAGACCGCGCTTTCCGATCTGCTCGAGGCGAAGAGGCTTCTCGAACAGGCGCAGTAGCGCCGCCGGCGCCGTTGAGATCTGATCGGCGATCAGTCCTCGTCCGCCTTGGAGCCGCGGATATCGTCTTTCGAGGCGCGCATCGCCTCCTGCTCCCGCGTCCCTTCCTTGAGAGCGAGCGTTTCGGAGCACTCGCCGGCATTGGCGCGGGCATCGTCCCCCGTCGCCTGCGACGCGCCGGTGCAGGCGGCGTGGTTTTCCTCGGCGAATGCGGGCTGAGCGGCGCTCGCAAGCGGGAAGAGGAGGAGCGCCCCAGCGATCAGAACGTTGCGGATCATCTTGTTTCCTTTCATTGCCGCAGCGGCATCTCATGCCGCCGGAAGCCTCGCATAGGCGCCCAGCCCTTTCTCCGCGCTGACTGGCTTTGTCAGTGACTTGCAAGCTTCTGCGTGCAAAACGGACGCGGTAGGTCGTCCGCCATGTTTCGTCGTCTGCCCCTTCTGGCTCTTCTTGTCGCAGCGCTCGCGATTGCCGCGCCTGTCGCCGGTCAAGCTGAGAACAGCGCCCATCCCGGCAGCGGCGGCCTCGACGAGGATTCCGACTACGATCGGGCGCGCGATCTTCTCGAGCACGGGGAGATCAATTCGCTGGGCGAGATCATGGCCCGGCTCTCCGGCGAGCATCCGGGCGAGATCGTGGGCATTGCGCTCGTGCGGTCGAAAGATCGCTGGGTCTACCGCTTCAAGGTGTTGACGGCGGACGGCGAGTTGCAGGAGCTCAGCGTCGATGCGAAGAGCATGGACGTGATCCGCAACGAGGGCGGCGATTGAGAGTACTCCTCGCCGAGGACGAGCCTCGCGTCGCCGCTGACATCAAGGCCGCGCTGGAGCGATCCGGCTATGTCGTCGACCGCGTCGCCGACGGGGAGGCGGCCTGGTTTCAGGGCGACACGGAGGAGTATGACGCCGCGGTGCTCGACCTCGGTCTGCCGAAGCTCGATGGGCTAGCGGTGCTGAAGCGCTGGCGCGCCAACGACCGCCGCTTCCCGGTCGTCGTGCTCACCGCGCGCGGCGCGTGGACCGAGCGCGTCGAGGGTATCGACGCCGGCGCCGATGACTACCTGCCGAAGCCGTTCGAGATGGACGAGCTCCTGGCGCGGCTGAGAGCCGTGCTCAGACGCACCGCCGGCCAGGTCTCGCCGGTGCTCACCGCCGGCGAAGTCGCGCTCGACACGCGCAAGATGCGCATCACCGTGCGCGGCGTTCCGATCCAGCTCTCGCCGCTCGAATACCGGCTGCTCGCCTATCTGATGCACCACGCCGGCCGCGTGATCCCGGCGACCGAGCTTGCCGAACACCTTTACGACCTCGACCACGACCGCGACACCAACGCCGTTGAGGTCGTTGTCGCGCGGCTGCGCCGCAAACTCGGCACCAAC
This sequence comes from uncultured Alphaproteobacteria bacterium, assembly GCA_963761005.1. Classification (GTDB taxonomy): domain Bacteria; phylum Pseudomonadota; class Alphaproteobacteria; order Rhizobiales; family Afifellaceae; genus DASWJZ01. The sequence continues at coordinate 6,804 of CAVXFK010000001.1, read as the reverse complement.
CTGATCGAGACGCGCCGCGGCTTCGGCTATTTCGTCCCCGGCGACACGTCGTGAGGCCGGGCTCGATACGCTTCCGCCTGCTCGTCGCCGCGGTGATCGGAGTTGTGGCTGGCGCTCGCCGCCGCCGAATTCGGCCTGAGCTATCTCTTCGAGCGCCACGTCGAGCGCCGCATCGATGCGGAGCTCACCGTGCACATGCAGCAGCTCATCGCCGGCCTCGCGGTCGCGGACGGCCAGGTGACGATCGCCGACCCGCCGACCGAGCCGCGCTTCAAGCGCCCGCTCTCCGGACTCTACTGGCAGGTGGAATCGTCCGACGGAAACGTGCTCTTCCGCTCCCGCTCGCTTTGGGATTCGACGATTTCCGTTCCGCACAATACGCCGACGGACGGGGGCGCCACGCTGACGGAGGTTTCGGGGCCGGAGCACTCGCTGCTTCGCGCCAGCGTCCGCGACGTCAAGATCGCGGGCCCCGCCGGCGACACGGCGATCCGCGCCATCGTCGCGATCGACCACCGCGACATCACGGCCGCAACCGACGCCTTCGCGGCCGACGCCATCCCCTCGCTGGTGGTGCTTGCCGCCCTTCTGATTGCCGCGCTTTGGCTCCAGATCACGGTCGGGCTAGCGCCGCTTGGGCGGCTCAGGAGCGGCGTCGCCGACATCATCTCCGGCCGCGCGACGCGGCTCTCGACCGAGGTGCCGACCGAGGTCGGGCCGCTCGTCGCGGAGATCAACAGCCTGCTCTCCGCCCGCGAGCAGGCGATCGCCAAGGCGCGCACGCATGCGGCTGACCTGGCGCACGGGATGAAGACGCCGCTGCAGGTGCTTGCCGCCGACGTCAGGACGCTGCGCGAGAGGGGCGAGAAACAGATTGCCGACGAGATCGACCAGGTCGCGACGACGCTGAAGCGCCATGTCGAGCGCGAGCTGGCGCGAACCCGGATCGGCGCCGCGGCGATGACCGATGCCGCGTTGACGAACTTGCACGACGCGGCGGAGCGCGTCGTCGGCGTCGTCGAACGGACGCCGCGGGGGAGGGCGCTCACTTTTGCGCTCAAAGTGCCGGCGGAGCTGACGGTCGCCGTCGACGAGGCCGACCTGATCGAAGTGCTCGGTAACCTCGTGGAGAATGCCTGCCGCTTCGCCGCAACGCACGTGGCGATCACCGCCAAAGACATAGGCAACGCCGTCGAGATCGCGGTCGTCGACGACGGCCCGGGCATTCCGGAAGAGCAGCGGGCGCTGGTGCTCCAGCGCGGCACTCGGCTCGACCTCCGATCGGAGGGGAGCGGGCTCGGCCTCGCCATCGTGGCGGAGACGGCGGACGCCTACGGCGGCTCGTTCAGCCTCGAAGATGCCGCGCCCGGCCTCCGCGCCGTCGTGACATTTCCGCGTTTGCGCGCGCGCTGAGGCGCACGATCATAGGCTAGAAGAGCGGAAGATGGTCGGAGCGAGAGGATTCGAACCTCCGACCCCCTGAACCCATTCAGGTGCGAACCACCTTTTCTGACAACGAGTTACGAGTTATTTTCCTAGTTATGATAACTGACTCAATGCTTTAGCGTTGGCATTGATCGGAATTCGTCGGCACCTATAATCGCATTCTACCTTCAATATACCTTCAATGGCACGGAGATGAGGGCGATGACCGAGTTATCCACAGGACCCGATGGCAAGGCGCGGAAGCGTCGGGCACAGGCCAACCGAATGAATTTCACCGAGGCCCGACTGGCTGGTGTGAAGGTCAATCAGAAGCGCCAGTTCATGGTGTGGGACAAAGGCACCGGCTCGGTGCGACGTCGGCGTGCTCGTCAGTCTCCTCGGGCGCGAAGTCCTATCGCAGCACTTTCTACCTCGCCGGATCGTCAAAGGCCCTGACGCGGCATCTCGGCCGTGTCGGGGTGATGAAGCTCGAGAAGGCACGCGACCTGTGCCGGCAAGATCAAGCGGAGGCGCAGGAAGGAAAGGACCCGAGGCATGCGTCGCGTGGTCCCGAGTATTTCAAGGACGCCGTCGAGGATTACATTAAGCGCGAGCAGGAGGGACGTCGCCGCAATGTGTCGGCACCCGAGGTGAAGCGCGCGATTTTGAAAGGTTGTGCAAGGTGGCACCATCGGCGACTTCGACAGCATCCGACCGGAGCATATCGTCGAACTATTGGACGCGATCCGCGATGGCGACAAGGAACGTGATGGGCACGGCTACAGCGCGAACCGCCTGCATGCCTATTTGTCGACCTTCTTCTGCTGGTGCACCAAGCCGGGCATCAAGAAGCTCACCACGTCACCGATGGTCGGCATCGAGCGACCATGGGACGGTGAGAAGCCGCGTAGTCGGTATTTCAACGATGACGAACTGAAAGCCTTGTGGAAGGCGGCCGACCAGATCGGCGGTCTCACGGGACCCTTCCTCAAGCTGTTGATCCTGACGGGCAAGCGGAAGACGGCGCTGGCCGGTATGCGGTGGGAGGAGATCAACGCTGCTTCGCTATGGACCCCGAAGGAGGGGCGGCGGAACAAGCGCACGCACGCCGCTCCCTTGCCGCGGCTCGCGCAACACATCCTGTTCGGCTTGAAGCCGAAGGAGGATGAAGAGCCGAAGGAACCTGTGAAGGGGTTCGTCTTCCCCGGCGCCATCAAAGATACACCGATCTCTATCCCGGTGCCAAGCTGGCATCCGAAATCAGGACGGCAGCCGGGATCGACGATTTCTTCTTTCACGCCATCCGCCACACAGTCGAGACCAAGATGGCCGAGTTGCGCATTCCTCCGCATATTCGTGACCTGCTGCTCGATCATGTGCCGGCTCGTGGATCGGGCGCGGGATATGACAAGTGGCACTACGAACCGGAAATGCGCGAGGCGCTCGAACTGTGGGCCTCACATGTCGCGTTGTTGGTGGGCGAGAAGGCATTCGTTTCGACCGGGCAAGCCTTCCTGCAGTCCCTGTCGGAGTTGAAGGTGGTTGTCTCCGCAGCCGACCTGACAGAGCAACAGCGTGAAGCGATCGATGATGCAATTCTCAGCGCGAAACGGGAGGCGGAGAGAGAAGGAGCCGGATCAGGCGCGGCTTCGTCGCCTGCATGCTCGCGCAATCGAGCTTCGCGACAGAGCATGGCGTCAACATTGCGGAGAACCAAAAGGCCCCGGCGGTGCGGGGCCTTCGGAGGGAAGCTTGAGGGAGAAATCAGGCAGCAGGGTTGCCGGCCGCATCCTTCACTGACGCCTTCTTCGCCTTCGGCTCCTTGCTGGCTTTCGGGGCCGCCTTCGCATCGGCACGCTTCCACGCCGCGAACCATGATCGCAACGTGCCTTCCGTCAACCCGAGCTTCTTGCCGAGCACCCAGGCAGCTTCGGCTCCCTGCTTGTCGTGCAGCTCATGCACCTTGCCCTTCCTCGAACCGGCGAGGTGATCGCGGTAGCCCTTCTCGGGCTTGGTCGATGCGTCGGCTTCTTCGCGGGCGTTTGCTTTTTCGCAGCGCTTCTTCCCTACGGTCTTGCCATGTCGAACTCCTTCACTCGACTTCCGCGGAATGCGGTAGTACCGAGCGATTATGAGTAACGATTGCTGCGAGTACCAGCCTGCAGTTGTCAGTTACTGTGAATGAAGAGGTCGACTGCGTGTGTGATACTTATGCAGCATTCTAAGCCCGCTAGGAGCGCGCTAGGGTGCGTTTTGGCGATTTCCGGCGTCATGACCCCCGAAAGGGCAGAAAACCGCTGTAGCGCGCCCGGAGCGGGCGCATCATTGTCCGCGGGGAATGACCCGTATGCGGATGCCTTTCCCGCCGACAGAGACGAGGCAGGGGCACGTTTCCGAGCGAAAAGGGACCCGGACCCCTGTTTGCCCAACATCCGCCGAGGCGGCGCTCCCACCTTCCGGCACATTCCGCCACCGGCATTCCGTCGGAACCCTGCTTCAAAATGAACGCCTCCTGGGCGTCCGAAAATCGCGATGCCTTCATCGCTCTCCGCTCCTCTCAGCCAGGGAACCGGCGCGGAAACTTGAACCAAAAACGATCCAGCTTTGCGGCCTCAGATCGAAACCAGCAAATTTCGAAACGTTTCGATATTGCGACTCGAGCCGTTCGGTTGTAATCTTCACATAGCTGCTCTTGAAGCGGGCAGGGCCGAAGTCTTTGTAGCAAAACGGGCAACGGTTTTGCCCATCGGCGGGTAGAACACTCTAAATGGCCGGACACAGTGCGCCGGCGCTTTGGTCCGGGACCTGTACCGCGGTCGCCAGGGCTGTGCGCCCTCATGCCTCGAACGGGCGTTCATGTCATGCAATTGCGTAATGCGATTGATGTGGATGCCTTTCCGAGGTTTGCGCCGTGAATCAAGAGACGAAAGAACCTCCGTTCGACCCCAAGGATTTTCTCTCGAAAGCGAACGGAGGACGAAGCTTATCTAACTACGCGACAAATTACAGCATTTATCACCAGGGCGATCCTGCAGTTTCTATTTTTTATATTCTGGAAGGGCAACGTCAAACTTACCGTGACTTCCGAGGATGGCAAGGATGCGGTTCTCGCTATTCTGCGACCCGACGATTTCTTTGGAGAAAGATGCGCGGATGGCGAGACTGTGCGTTTGTCAACCGCAACTGCTTTGACCGAATGCACTATCATGGAAATGGCGAAAGAAGTGTTCACAAGGATAGTTCACAACGAACCGGCGTTTGCCGAGTTTGTTATTTCTCACCTTTTGATTCGTAGCGGTCATATTCAAGCTGATCTGGTCGATCAGTTGTTTAACTCAAGTGAGAAACGCTTGGCACGGGCCCTCCTGCTTCTTGCGAATTTTGGCAAAGAAAGCGAGCCCGAACCGGTGCTGCCGAATATCAGCCAAGAGACGCTAGCAGAGATGGTCGGTACGACGCGATCACGCGTCAACTTTTTCATGAACAAATTCCGGCGATTGGGCCTGATTAGTTACAACGGCCAAATTGAGGTCCATCGTTCCTTGTTGAACTTGGTTCTACATGAAGCCCCGGGAATCAAAAGTGAAGGGGAGCTTCGATAACCCGCAAGACGTCGGACGTTTGCTGTTGGCACTTCGCGTCATTCGCTGCGCCGCAAAGCGTTTGGTCGTTATCGGGTGAACAGTGGTTTTGAGGGACCACCGGCATAGGCATGCTGTAGGCAATGCGCCGGCACATCTCCGCGCTGCGCCTGCGCAAAGACCGGCCTCGAGTGCGTCGCGCCCTGCAAGGTCTCCATCGTCCTCAGGCCGCGGTTGCTGCTTCCGCGTCTGGCCGGGCGATCCTGCCGCGACGCAGCAGGGGCAAAATGTCTTTGGGACTGAGCGGCCTCGCGAAATAGAAGCCTTGCATCTCTGAGCATCCCCAGGCTTTCAGCAACTCGAACTGCTCGGCTGTCTCGACCCCCTCCGCGATGGATGTCGTGCCTAGTTCCCGGACGAGGCCGATTGTCGCTCTGACAATGGCCGCGCTGCCCGCGTCGACCGTTATCTGCCGCACAAAGTCTTGCGCGATTTTCACCCGATCGACGGGATGCCGGCGCAGGTAGTCGAGCGAGGAGAAGCCCGTGCCAAAATCGTCGATGGCGAGTTTGACGCCGCTCTGACGTAGACGGACAAGCACGTCGCTCGCCTCACCTGTCGCTTCCATGAAAAAGGTTTCAGTCAGTTCGAGTTCCAGCAGCCGTGCGGGCAACCCCGAACTGGCCAGAACAAAGGCGACGTCCGCTTCCAGCGCTGGCGCCCTTTTGAACTGGGCCCCCGAAACGTTCACCGCGATAGTGAGCGGGGCAACGCCAGCGTCGAGCCACGCCCTGCCCTGCCGGCAGGCTTCCCTGCCCACCCAGCGATCGAGCGCCACGATAAGGCCGGTCTCTTCAGCGACCGGGATGGGCTGCCCGGCGACAAACTCCGCGTGAGGGATGCTGCCAACGCACTAGCGCTTCAACACCGGTCACGCGCCCCGTTTCCACATCGACTTGCGGCTGGTACTACAGAAAAAGCTGATTGGCGTTGATCGCTTCGCGAAGCTCGGTGCTTAAGGTAACCCTGCTCCGGACTTCCACATCCATGGCATCCGTGAAGAACCGGTAGAAGGACCGTCCGTCCGCCTTTGCGCGGTACAGCGCCACATCCGCGTGCGATAGCAGCGTCTTCCTGCATCGAGGCAGCCGCGCTCGTAGACCGCCACACCGATGCTGACACCACTGCGGATATCGTTGCCTTGGACCGAGAACGGACTGCCGATTGCCCGCACCAGCTTCTCCGCTGACAGCGTCGCCGCGTCAGTCGGCTCGTCGATGACCGCTGCCAGCACTGCGAATTCGTCCCCACCGAAGCGGGCAACCAAATCCGAGTTGCGGACATTCAACTGGAGACGCTCAGCGACTGCGCGAAGGAGCGCGTCGCCAACCGGATGACCCAGTGTATCGTTGACATCCTTGAAGTGATCGAGATCGAGAAAGAGCACCGCAAACTCTTTGTCGCCTCGCTCGGTTCGCGCGATGGCCTGCTGAACCTCCTTCAGGAATACGGGTCGGTTGAGAAGCCCGGTAAGAGCGTCGTGGCGCGCGCTGTGGCTAGTTTCGGCTTCGGCTTTCTTGCGGTCGGTGATGTCGCGGAAGAACCAGACGCGGCCCAGATACTGTCCGATGTCGCCCTGCAATACAGCGGTGTGGCGCTCGATGAACCGCCCGTCCTTGGTTTCCAGGTCTTCTTGTCCGGACTTATGCGGATTCAAGTAGAGGTGGCGAACGCGCGTGAGAAACTCCTCAGGATTTTCATCCAGGCCGCCAGCGCCGCCAACACCGGCGCGTCACTT